>NZ_MTQN01000005.1 GCF_001984195.1 Kribbella sp. ALI-6-A | reverse complement strand
CCCGCACTTCGAGGTCGGTGCCGGCTACCGAGAGGCTGCGTTCGCCGATGGCCGGGGCCACGACCGGCACGGTCGGCAGCGCCAGTACGTCGTACGTCGACAGCAACTTGGCCACCACGTCGCGAAGACGCGGACCCGCCGCAGGTGGGATATCGCCGGGCGCTCGCCGACCGCGCCCTGGTGCGCTTCCTCCTGATGACCGTGGTCGCCGAGTTCGTCTACGTCCAGTCCACCGTCGGCCTGCCCCTGCACGTCAGTGATGTGGGGCTGACAGCGCGCGACTTCGGCTTCCTGATGGGATTCAACGGCCTGCTGGTCCTGCTGCTGGAGCTGCCGACCACCGGCGCGGTCTCGCGGTACCGGCCGGAGCATGTACTTGCCATTGGCAACCTCCTCGTCGGCATCGGCCTCGCGCTGTCCGGTCTCGGGACCACCCTCGTCCCGTTGGCGGCGACGGTGCTCTTGTGGACCCTCGGCGAGATGATCACCAGCTCCGTCGCCTACGCCTACCTGGGAAGCCTGACCCCACCCGGCATGGTCGGTCGCTACCAGGGCCTGCACGGCGCCGCGTACACGATCGGCACGGGCGCCGGCCCGATCCTCGGCGGCGCGGCGTACACGCTCGGGCCCTGGGCTCTGTGGTCGCTCATCGCCGCGGCAGGGGTGGTCTCCGCGTACCTCGCCCTCCCACGCCGTTGGGGTCGGTGACCTGGAACAGGCGTTCGCCCCAGGGCTCCTCGCGCAGCGGCATGGTGACCCGCGCTGGGAAGCTACGCCGTCGCGTGACGCTCAGCTGAAGGACTCGGGGCCGAAGCGGCCGATCGCGACGAACACCGCGAGGGCGAAGTACGCGAGGTTCAGCACCGCGTGCGCACGTTCGTGCCGGCGAGACGTCACGATCGCGGCGCCCACCATGATCGTCGCCAGGCCGACGGCGGCCAGCGGTACGAGAACCGGCACGATGTCGAGGGCCGCCGGTACGATCAAGCCGATGGCACCCAGGATCTCGACGGTCCCGAGTGCCTTGACAAAGCCCGGGCTGAACTGGTTGACCCAGCCTCCACCGGGAGCTTTGGCCAGTTTTTCGTACGGGATGAACAGCTTGTTCGCGCCCGCGAAGGCGAAGACCGCGGCCAGCAGGCCGGCGACGATCCACAGGGCGAGGTTCATGAGTTTCTCCTTGTCGGTTACCTCGGGCCGACCGGGCCCGTCATCACCCATGACGGAACTCGTCGGTGGGAGGTAACAGATGACCGGATCGGACCGGGACGACGTCGTCGCGGCGGCGTTCATGGCGGAGCGCGAGCGGCTGGTGGCGATGGCCTACCGGATGCTCGGCTCGCGGGCGGACGCCGAGGACGCCGTCCAGGAGGCCTGGCTGCGGCTCGCCCGCCAGGACGCGGCCTCGATCGACAACCTGTCCGGCTGGCTGACCACCGTGGTCGGCCGGGTGTGCATCGACGTACTGCGCTCACGCAAGGCCCGGCCGGTCGCGTCGGCCGACGACGAGTCGGCCGAGTTCGTGGTGACCGAGGACAACGTCTCGGCACCCGAGGAGGACGCGCTGCTCGCCGATTCGGTCGGGCTGGCGCTGCTTGTCGTCCTCGACAGCCTCGGTCCCGCCGAGCGGCTCGCCCTCGTGCTGCACGACATGTTCGCGGTGCCGTTCGAGGAGATCGGCCAGATCCTCGGCAAGTCCGCCGACGCATCGAAGATGCTGGCCAGTCGTGCCCGCCGGAAGGTCCAGGGCGCGCCCCGCCCGGACGGCGAACGCCGGCAGCGGCGCGCGGTGCTGGACGCCTTTCTCGCGGCGGCCCGCGAGGGAGACTTCGAACGCCTGTTGCGCGTGCTCGACCCGCAGGTCACCTGGCGCAGCCACACCGCGCACGGCGTGGTCGTCAAGCTCGGAGCCACCGAGGTCGCGGCGAACGTCCAGCGCGGGGCCCTCGTCAAGGCAACGTGGCAGCCGGTCCTGGTCAACGGCGAGCCGGGAATCGTCGCCTGGGCCGCGAACGGAAAGCCCCTCGGCGTGCTGTCGTGCACGGTCGTCGACGGGCGGATCGTCGAGATCACGTCCCTCCGCGACCCCCGCCGGCTCGCCGCGATGGAGCTTCCTGGGCGCCCGGACTAGGGATGGCTATCCGAGCACGGTGGCGCGGGCGTTGGTGAACGACTTCACGGGGTCGCCGGGGAGGTAGCCCCACGGGTACGCCGTGATGTTGTCGCCGATCTGCTCGAAGACGGCTGCGGCGGCCGGCAGGTCGCCGCTTGCGGAGAAGGCCAGGGCGAAGGTGTTGAAGTACACCGGCCAGCCGGGTCGGCGTTCCGCGGCCGGGTGCCAAATGGACAGGCCCGCGGCTGTTCGCAGATCCTGCCGGACGTCCGGCCGGCTGATGTAGTGCGTCGCCGCTTCTCCGCTACGGTCGGTCATCGCCTCCAGGTGCGCCAGAGCGACTAGGGTGTGCAGCATGCTGCCGTCTCCGCCGCGGGCGGCGGCGTCCCGGGCGAAGTGGTGCATCCACTCTTCGCTGCCGGCCCACTTCGCGCACAGGGTCTGCATCCACTCCTCGTGGGCCCTCAGATGGGTCCGGTGCCGCTCGATCGCCTGGCGGAAGCGGAACTCACCGTCCGCCAGCGGAAGTTCCAGTCCCCGGGCCGTCCGGATCAGGAAGGCCCAGGCGGCGACTTCGTCCGGGTCGCACGAGATCACGTCGTACAGGCAGGACTCGGCGATCCGGAGCCGCTCGAAGAAGACCCTGAACTGGTCGGCCTGGGTGTAGGTCGCGCGGAGTCCGCCCCTGGCCTGCCAGGCCCACGCGACCGCATGACAGCCGCGGACGAGCTGAGCCAGCGGATCGTCGGCCGCGACGGGTCCGATCCAGTTCTGTACGCCGAACACGGAGCCGCAGGTTTCGAGCAGGAAGGCTCGGTCGTCCGGATGGTCGGTTCGCGCGAGGATGCCGCGCGCGGTCGGCCAGTCGCGGTCGGTCAGAGCATCACAGAACAGCCGGGCGGCCGGGTCGCCCATACACGGGTCGATCTCCGGGAGCGGCTGCTCGGCCGGTCGGCGCCGGAGTCTCATGTATCCGTACCTCCGTTGCGACGCTGCCTGAAGTAGCTGATGACGCCGATGGCCAGGCTCATGACCACGAACTTCGGCGCCTGCTCGGCGATCTCGTCGGTCGCGACGGTCAGCACCACACCGACAAGACAAACGACCAGGAACGGCACCCACACCACCGGGCGGTTGGTCCAGTACCGCAGCTTGTCGATCGTCCGGACCGAGCTCCGCGGGATCACGTCCGGCGTGCGTTCGGGCAGGGGGATCCGCAGCGACGGGGGCACCGCCGAGTCGACCAGTGCCACCGCCTGCTGTCCCTGGCGCCACATCGTCGGCTCGACGGTCACCTGGTAGCCGTCGTGGCGGATCAACTGCCGGCCGCCGTCCGGGTAGGCGATCACGCCGGCCAGTTCGTCGTACTGCGCGGAGGTCCGGGCATCCGCCGTCTGCCAGTGGATTCCGGATTGGCCGATGGTCAGTTCGCCCTTGGTCACGGGGCTGCCGACCGGCCGGAACCGGCGGCCGCTCGGCTGACTGCCCGGAGTTGGTGGACCGCCCAGCCACGTCAGCTGCGGATCACCGGCGCCTGCCGGGTCCACCGAGACCAGCAGGTCCCGCCACAGATCCAGCGCGGCCCGCCGGACGTCCCCGACAGTGACTGCCTCCGTTTCGGCGACCAGCTCGTCCGGACTTGTCGTGGCCGGCCGTCCGAGCAGCACCTCGCGCGCGGCGAGGAACGGCAACCAGTGGTCGATCGGCCGGGAGGTGATCTGGCGGATCTGCTGGTTGAGGTCGTCGCGCAGTTCGGCCGGGTCAGGCCCGCTGTCGCGGAGCCGGCGCAGGACCGCCGTGCTCTGGGCCACCACGGTCGGTACCGCCTCGGAGATGACGTCCATCCCCGCGGTCAGCATGGCGTGATCGGCATCGACCAGTTCGTACGACGACCAGGCGCTGTAGCCGACGCCTGCTCCGTGCCGCAGTCCTCGCTGCAGGTCTCGTTCCAGCGCTCGCAACATCGCTGTCGCGGCGGTCGACCGGCCGATCGTCCCGGAGAGCGCGATGGCGTCCGGGCGGCCGACGAAGCCGGCGGGGATCGGCTGGTCACACGGGCGAGCGGGAGTCGGAAGACGCCGTGGTCCCGGCCGCAGTGGCAACTGGAGTCCGGCCGGTGGCGGTCCCGAGAGCGCGAGCGCTGCGTTGCCCCGGGCGTAGGCCCATCCGGCGAGCTCACGAAGCCCGTCGGCCTCGGCCGTGTACAGCCCCAACTCGTCGTACCCGGCGAGGCCCGCCCCGCGGGCGCCGTACCGCCAGAGCAGGTGGTTGCCGGTCGCACTACTTCCTCGGGTCGCGCTCTCGGCGCGCAGTACGCGCCGCTCGTGTTCCAGGTCGGAGAAGTCCGGTGTGGCCAGCCACCGGCAGACGTCGCGCAGAAACGCCACCACGTCGTCCGGCTCGCCCTCGACGTCGAAACTCGAGTGAAGCAGGCTGACGTGCCCGTTGACAGGCGCCCGAATCGAGTCCCGGCCATGCAGCGCCAGGTGCTCGAGCAGATGCAGCCATCCACGCGTCGGCAGTGACTCGTCCGCCATTCCCGCCCGGAACCACAGACTGGCCCGAAGCACCCCGTCACCCGGCGCCCAGAAGACCGGTACGCCGTCCACCTCCGTTGATCGCAGCACGGTGCTGCCCACGCCCTGCCCCCCAGCTCTCGATCAAGACCGGCTTATTTTGCCGGACATCGGGACCTCGAACCGCCGGAGTCGCGAATTTTGCAGCTTTTGACATTCGCCACCAGGGGGCTGAAGCACACTCGGCATCGCACCACTGGTGCCGAGTGCGGCTTCGTTTCGGATCACACGGCGCCGGCGAGATGGTCGCGCTGCTGCCTTGCGATGGCGGCGGCCAGTTCGGTGTCGGGCCGGAGACCTTTACCGGTCGTGTTGGACTCGGTGACGTCCACTTTGACAAGAATGTTGCCGACGGCAAAGTTCACGTTCGCGGTGGCGGTGTAACGGGTCGACGACTGCTTGAGTCCGGCGTCGGTCCAGGTGCGGCCGAGACCGCGGACGGTGAAGCTGTCTCCGTGTTCATACTGGTCCCAGAAGTTTTTCTGCAGTCGCACCGCGCCTTCGTGGGTGCGGAACTGGTAGAGGTAGATCACCAGCCGCCGGTCGTCGGCGGCCATCCGGATGCTGACGTGACCGCGCACGAAGCCGGTTGTGTTGAACAGGCGGCGGTCTTCGTCCGGCGTACCGGACAGCAACTTGGCGAACCGCTCGGTGTCGAAGGGGCCGGTGCGTTCGCGGTCCCATGCGCGGGTGGAGGTCCGGGTGAAGGTTCTCGACGGTACGACGAGGTCGGCGAGAGTTACCTGCTGTGGCGTCGGTGTCGGCGTCTTGCGGGCCTTCGGTGTGACGGACGGTGTGGTGGTCGGGGGAGGCGGCGCGTGCCGGGTCGGTTGTGGGGTAGAGGCCGCCACCGATGGCAAGGGAGCGCTGGTATCGACGGAGCTACCGCAGCCGACCAGCAGCGGTACGACGAGCAGGGCGGATCCGGCGCGCTTCATCTGGCATCCACTGGGGTTCGCTTCTCCTTGGCGTTGAGCAACCGGAGGAGTAAACCACGGCCGTGACGGCGTACGTGAGATCGATTTCTGCAGAGCAACGTTAAGTCCGCGGGGCGGGCGGGCGGTTCGTTCGGTGACTCCTTCAGCCCAGCCTGAAGGTGTTGGGGAGGACCTGTCGGTACCGCTTGCCCTTCTGGCGATACTCGACTGCGACGCCGTTGCTCTCCAAGGGGCGTCGGTCGGTGGTGACCCGGAGGTGGAGGTAGATGACGTCGTCCATCTCCTGCCCTGGTCCCAGGACGGTGTCCTGCACGGGGCGTGAAGGGACGAGGCCTGGGTTGGCTGACGTTCCGCTTGAGCTGCCCCATGTCAGTGGAAGTCCGGCGTGGAAGTCGGCCGGGCGGTAGACGCGGGCGTCGACGCTCTCGAGCCCGGGAGAGTTGTGCGCCGGCGTTACTGATTCCAGAGTCAGCGGTGCGTCGGACAGGTTCGCGATGGAGGGGCAGAGGTACCAGACGTCCTCGCCCTTGCGGACGGCGGTCATGCCGATCGTGGCGCTGGCACCATCTTCGCCGAAAGCTTTGCCGTTGCGGACTTCGTCCGAACCGGTGCGGTCCCACACGATCCAGCCGGTTGCTCCCGCCGCGATCACGGCGAGGGCGACTGCCACTGACAGTGTCTTGGTCTTCAAGGTCGCCCTTCGAGTGCGGTCTGGTCCAACTGTAGAAGACCTTCCACGATGAGCGGATGATTGCCTAGATCACCTACTGCTCCGCCGGGATCACCGGTCCGCCACCGCGGTGCGTCGCCTGGATCCCGAGCGGGGGAAGTTCGTTACCTGGCAGCGGAGACCAGGTCGTGGAGACCTGCGTTCAGGAGGCGGGCTACCTCGGGTGTCGGCAGTCCGAGGACAGCGGCGGTCTCGGAGTAGTCGAGGGCGCCGAAGCGGACGAGCCCCAGGGCGACGCGCTGCTGCGCCTCCTCGGTTCTGGCGATCGGCTCATGGCTCGGACCGGCGGTCACGGCCAGCCGGTAGGTTCGCCGGGAGAGTTCGCGGCGTTTTTCCAGATCTGGCCGTAGCGGCAGGGAGCAAGCGGCGGAGAGTACGTCGACGACGACGGCCTCCGCGCGTCCGGGATCTCCCGTGACCGCGATCGCGAGGGAGAACAGAGCTGCGGAGTGCTCGTCGCAGAGATGCTCGGCAGCCACGGACTCCGTGGTCTGGTCAGGGGCGTTCACCGCTGTGGCGCGCCTGTGTGGTTTCTGCATGGAGCCGGCTCCTTCAGATCAGCGGCAGGTGACGGCCGCCGGGGTCTGAGGCAGCTTGATCGTTTCCGATCGCGCATGGCTACAGCTTCGACAGTACAGGTGAGCTCTTCGAACGACGAACGAGGCCGTGGACGGGGCAAGCTCGCAACTTTGCGCGGGTTCGACCTATCCGACGTGCCGACGGTGACGAAGTACCGGTATCAGCCGCTCGCAGCCCTGCGGACGGCCGGAGACACAGCAACCTCCGACCCCTGCTCGCCGGCCTGACCGACGAACTTTCGAGAAAGAGATCACCTCATGTCGAACACCCTGAAGCGCGTCACGCTCGCCGCCTCTGCCGTTTCGTTGCTCTTCGCCACGGCTGCCTGTGGTGGCAGCAGCGACGACGCCGGGACTCCTGCGGCTGGTACGACGACGTCGACCACGGCGCCGGCCGAGACCCCGAGCACCACTCCCTCGATGGACAACGCTGCCGGCCTGGTCGGCCCGGGTTGTGCCGACTACGCCAAGGCCAACCCCTCCGGTGCCGGTTCGGTCGACGGCATGGCCGCCGAGCCGGTCGCCACCGCCGCGTCGGGTAACCCGCTGCTGAAGACGCTGGTGGCGTCGGTGTCGGGCAAGCTGAACCCGAAGGTCGACCTGGTCTCGACCCTGAACGGTGGTGAGTTCACGGTGTTCGCGCCGGTCGACTCGGCGTTCGCCAAGATTCCGGCCGCGACGATCAACACGCTGAAGACCGACAGTGCGCTGCTGACCAAGATCCTGACCTACCACGTTGTCGCGGGCCAGCTCGACCCGGCCGCGGTGGTCGGCAAGCAGACCACCGTGCAGAAGGGCTCGGTCACCGTCACCGGCTCGGGCGACAACCTGATGGTCAACAACGCCAAGGTCATCTGCGGTGGCGTCAAGACCGCCAACGCGACCGTCTACCTGATCGACACCGTACTGATGCCCCAGGCCTGACGATCACGCCGGCCACTCAAGCGGGTCGGCGCCGCCGGATGACGTCCTCCACCTGCCCGGCGGTGCCGGCTCTGCCATTCAGTGGCGCCTGTCGACCGGACAGGCGCCACAGTTCTGCGCCGATCCAGACGAGCGGGACAGTCATGAACGCCGTCGTGCTACAGCGCGATTGTCTTGGCACAGCAGGGAAAAGACGGATCCAATGACCAGCAATCCGGATGTCCACACGCTCACCGGTCCCTACGTCCTGGACGCGCTGCCCGACGAGGAGCGCCGCGAGTTCGAGAACCACTTGGCGTACTGCGCCGCGTGCACCACCGAGGTCGCCGAACTGCGGGAGGCCGCGGTCAAACTGAGTACGCAGGTGGTCACGCTACCGCCTGCTCGCTTGCGGGCGAGCGTCTTGGCGTCGATCAGCCAGCTGCGACAACTGCCGCCTCTGCTCGACGACTCCGCGGGTTCAGACGGGGTCGTCGCTCCCCGTGGGGGATTCGGGCGCCGCTCGGTGCTGGCCTTGGCCGCCGCGGCGCTCGCCGTGGCCGCCAGCGGTGGCATCGCGATCGACCAGTACCGCGAACGGACCGAAACGGCCCGCAACAGCGACCAGGTGGCCGCCGTACTCGCGGAGCCGGACGTACGAACCGCCCATGGCGCCGTGTCCGGAGGAGGCCAGGCCACGGTGGTGGCCTCGACCCGCAAGGATGCGGCCGTCGTCGTCCTGCGGGGGCTCCAGTCGCTGCCGTCCGGCCGTACTTATCAGCTGTGGCTGATGGACAGGACCCAGACGGCGTACTCCGTCGGCCTGGCCGGCAACCAAGCGACCGGTCAACTGACGAAGGTGATCTCCAGTGGGGTCGCCGGGAAAGTCGCCTTCGGAGTCACGGTGGAACCGGAAGGTGGATCGGCCGAGCCGACTCTGCCGGCAGCTGCGCGGATCTCGATGGCCTGACCGATCCGGGACCGGGCCGGCTCCGAAGTGCTTCGCAGAACAGCCCCGCTGTGGCCAGCCGGCCGGGCGGACCTCGAACACGGAGAAGGTCATGTTCGACAAATTCTTCATTCGCACCGCGATCGATCGCAGCGCCGAGAACGGCGTCGACCGACGGAAGTTCCTCCGCGCCGCCGGAGTCTCCACCGTCGGCGCCGGTCTCGCCGGTGGCGGCCTCCTGGCGAGCGGAGTCCTCAACCCCGCCGCCGCCTCGACCACCGGCGGCGGGCTCGACCTGGACCTCGGTCTGGGCGACAAGCACCACGGCAGTCAGCCCAGCGACGGCGCCGTACTGAACTTCGCGCTCAACCTGGAGTACCTGGAGGCCGAGTTCTACCTGCGTGCGGTGCGCGGCTACGGCCTGTCCGCCGCTGACGTCTACGGCAAGGGCAAGCCGGGTGCGGTGCGGGGTGGCCGCAAGGTGCGGTTCCAGTCGAAGGTCGTCAAGGCCTACGCCGACGAGATCGCGGCGGACGAACTCGCGCACGTCCGGTTCCTGCGCAAGGCGCTCGGTGCGGCCGCGGTGGCCCGTCCGGCGATCGACATCGACGCGGCGTTCACCTCGGCCGCGCTGGCCGCGGGGCTGATCAAGCCGGGCCAGAAGTTCGACGCGTACGCGAACGAGAACAACTTCCTGCTCGCGGCGTACGTGTTCGAGGACGTCGGCGTCACGGCGTACAAGGGCGCGGCGCCGTTGATCAGCAACAAGACCTACCTGGAGGCCGCGGCGGGCATTCTCGCCGTCGAGGCCTACCACGCCGCGAACATCCGGACCACGCTCGTGGCGCGCGGTCTGGACGTGCCGTCGGTCGCGATCTCCAACGCCCGCGACAGTCTGGACGGCAGGACCGATCTCGACCAGGGCGTCACCTACCGGGGCAAGACGAACATCGTGCCGACCGACGCCAACGGCATCGCTTTCAGCCGGGGCGCCGACCAGGTCCTCAACGTGGTCTACCTGACCCCGAAGAAGGCCACCAAGGGCGGGTTCTTCCCGGCCGGCGTGAACGGCTCGATCAACACCAGCCGCGCCAACGCCTGACGCTTTCGCCGGCAGCTGAGCACCAGCCAGGTGCTCAGCTGCGCCCGTCTTGACCACCACGCAGTGGGATTTTCAGCGGACCGGACGGTTCGCCGTACACACCGATATCCGTCGTCGAGCAAGGAGCCACATCATGAGGAAGTTGTCCGCCGTTCTTGTTGCCCTCGGGCTAGCCGCGACCACAGGAGTGGTCGCTGTTCCGCAGGCCTCCGCCACCACCTCGTCCTCGCGGGCCTCGCTGTACGTGTTGGAGAGCAACGGTTCGCTCAGCCTCCGGGACGCGAAGCTGCCGCTGCTGACCGAACATCGTGTCAAGGTCCGCGGCCTGCGGGCGGGGGATCGCCTGGTGGGGATCGACACCCGGCCCGCGACGAAGGAGCTGTACGCGATTGGCAAGTCCGGCCAGCTGTACAAGCTGAACGGCCGAACCGGTCAGGCCACCGCAGTCGGCGCTCCGGCGGCCGGGATTGTCGGTACGGCGGTCGGCTTCGACTTCAACCCGACCGTCGACCGGATCCGGCTGGTGACCGAAGCCGGCCGTAACCTGCGGCTCCACCCTGACACCGGAGCCGTCGCGGCGGTGGACACTGCACTGGCGTACGCGACGACGACCTCGAAGCCGCGGGTCGCGGCCTCGGCGTACACCGACAGTTTCGCTGGTGCGACGAGCACCGGGCTCTACGGCCTCGACGCGGGCAAGGACTCGCTGGTCACTCAGGGCTCACTGCCGGGCCGTACGCCGGCGGTCTCGCCCAACACCGGCCAGTTGTTCACCGTCGGCCGGCTCGGCGTCGACGTGAGCGCGGTCAACGGGTTCGACATCGAGGGCCGCGCCCGCACCGCGGGAACGTACGACGCCCGCGACTACACCGCGATCGCCGCGATCCGGACCAACGGGCTGCTGTCCGGGTCCAGGATCGTCAAGGTCGATCTGCGAACCGGCCGGACGACGCCGCTCCCGGCGCTGGGTCTCGGTGAGGTGGTCGGGCTGACCTTCGCGGCGCGATGACGAGGATCCGTGCGCTCGCCGCTAGCGCTTCGAGCTGGGAAGCCGCAGGACGAGGCGCTCCAGCAGGCCGTAGCCGGCCAGGCCGAAGCCTCCGAGGGCGAGCAGGAACGCACCCACGGCGAAGTCGATGTTCACCGGCCGCAGCACGAGGCCGATGACGGCGAAGATCACGCCGATCACGGTGGACCAGGCGATGACGCGGTTGCCCATGGGCGTGTAGCTCATGGCGGCGATGCTATCGGTCGACGCGGTCAATTGCTGTGAGCAAGAGGCGAGCTGTGTTTCGCCCTCGGACATGGGTACCGGGACGCGTTCTGTCCGTGGTGGTAGTGACCGTCGACGAAGGAGTTGGCATGTTCCGGCATACCAAGCGATTGCAGTTCGAGGCCAAGCCTGAGCGTCCTGATCCGGTGTACGCGCGCAAGCTGCAGGAGCTGGTGGGGGGTGCGTACGGCGAGATGAGTGTGACGATGCAGTACTTGTTCCAGGGGTGGAACTGCCGGATGGAGGGCAAGTACAAGGATTTGTTGATGGACACGGCGACCGAGGAGATCGGTCATGTGGAGATGCTCGCCACGATGGTTGCGCGGTTGCTGGAGGGGGCGCCGGCCACGATGACGGCGGAGGCGGTGGAGGATCCGGTGATGGCGGCTGTGCTGGGTGGGATGGATCCGTTGCAGGCGATCATGGCTGGTGGTGGGGCGCTGCCGGCCAATTGTCAGGGTGTTCCGTGGAACGGTGGCTACATTGTTGCCAGCGGCAATTTGTTGGCGGATTTCCGGGCGAATGCGGCTGCGGAGGCGCAGGGCCGGTTGCAGACCGCTCGCTTGTACAACATGACCGATGATCCTGGTGTGAAGGCGATGTTGCAGTTCAATCTCGCGCGGGACACTGTTCATCAGAAGCAGTGGCTGAAGGCGATCGAGGAGCTGGAGGCGGACGGTTTGGAGACTGCGATCGTGCCGAACGCGTTCTTCGACGAGGAGGACCAGGTGCACAATCGCACCATTTGGGGTCTGTCGGACGGTACCGATGGTCCGAGTGGTGGCTGGTCCGAGGGTGACGATCCGTTGGAGTATCTGCTTGATCCTGAGCCGCTCGGTGGTCCTGGCACTGCGCCGCCGCCCGACCCTGCGTTGTTCGGCACTTATTCGACTGTGCAGGACGTGAAGGGCACGGTGAAGGCGACGGCGCAGGCGGTCAAGAAGAACGTGTCGGCGAGTGTCACGAAGAAGGCGACGGCCAAGAAGTCGCCGGCGAAGAAGTCGACCGGCAAGAACACGACGGCGAAGAAGGCCGGTGCCAAGAAGGCTTCGAAGAGCGCGCGCAAGCGCTGAGGGACGCTTCAGGCCGGGCCACCTGTCGGTGGCCCGGCTGCCCCTGCCATCGGCAGGGTGACGACGAACGCCACCGCGAGCGCGACGGCGAGCGATCCCCAGAGTTCAAAGCCATCTACGGGATGACTCCCCGGGAACGGCGTGCCGCCAACCGCGCGCCCTCGGGGACTCCCTGAGCCTCAGCGTCGTCCTCGCCGCGAACTCCGTCTGCCGGTTCGTGCCGGGCCGGAGGTCGTTCAGGCGGCCGAGCGCTCGGTGACCGGCCGGCGGCGCAGGCTCACGTCTGATACGGCCGGCGGTGTGTAGGCGACGTCGTAGGGGACGACGTCGGTACCGGGGGGTGCGATCTCGTCGATCCGGTTCAGGATGTCGTCGTCCAGGCTGACGCCGGCGCCGGCCAGCAGGTCGTCGAGTTGCTGGGTGGTGCGGGGCCCGATGATGGCCGAGGTGACGCCTGGATGGGCGATCGCGAAGGCCAGCGCGAGGTGGGTCATCGCGAGCCCGGCCTGCTCGGCGAGCGGGACGAGTTGTTCGACGACGTCGAGCTTGCGCTCGTCGGCGAAGTGCTGCTGCCCGTGCAGCTGGGATCGGTGGGTGCCGATCTCCTGGCCCTTGCGGTATCGGCCGGTGAGCAGCCCCTGGGCCAGTGGGCTCCAGACCAGCGTGCCCATCCCGTACCGCCGGCAGACCGGCAGGACCTCGCGTTCGATGCTGCGGTTGACGATCGAGTACGTCGGCTGCTCGGTGCGGAAGCGCTCGTAGCCGCGCCTTTCGGCGGCCCACTGCGCTTCGACGATCTCCGAGGCCGGGAAGGTCGACGACCCGACCGCCCGGACCTTGCCGCTGTGGATCAGGTCCGACAGCGCCGACAGTGTCTCCTCGATGTCGGTGGCCGGGTCGGGGCGGTGGACCTGATAAAGGTCGAGGTGATCGGTCCGCAGACGGCGCAGCGAGTTCTCGACCGCGGTGACGATCCAGCGCCGTGAACTGCCGCGGTGATTCGGATCGCCGCTCATCGGCAGGAACGCCTTGCTGGCGAGTACGACGTCGTCGCGGCGCCCCTCGAGCGCCTTGCCGACGATGACCTCGGACTCTCCGCGGGAGTACGCGTCGGCGGTGTCGACGAAGTTGATCCCCGCGTCCAGCGCCCGGTGGATGATCCGGACGGAGTCGTCGTGATCGGTGTTGCCCATGGCCCCGAACATCATCGTCCCCAGGCAATAGGGGCTGACCTGGATCCCGGTGCGTCCGAGCGTTCGGTATCTCATACGACAAGGCAACCAACCGGGCACTCCGGGCGGAAAGAACGATCCTCCTCGGTTCTTGCCTGATCCTGCTGGTCCAGGGGCCCGCGTGCCATGGATCAGCTCGGCCGGAAGGATCGGGCAAGGATTCGCGACGATCGTGCTGGTCCACCGGTCGTGGGGTTGTTCTGCTGGACAGAGGCGAAAACGCGCCTCACCCAGAGCAGAAAGAAGTGACCATGTTTGTGGACGACGCCGTCGCTCGCGCCCTTGCCCTCGGACCGGAGTCGACCGCTGCAGAGCACACCATCGACATCACGACGATCGGCGCGCGAACCGGACTCGAGCGCCGGATCGAGGTCTGGTTCCACCGGGTCGACGGTCGTTGGTACCTGAGCGGGGTGCCGGGTCGGCGCGGCTGGCACGCGAACCTGCGCGCCAATCCGCGGTTCGTCGTACATCTCAAGAACGGCGTGCGCGCCGATCTGCCCGCCACCGCGGTGCCGGTCGACGATCCTGAACGGCGGCGACGGGTCTTCATCGAGATCCTCCAGTTGCAGGACCGGCCTCATACCGCTCGGCCCGTCCCGCGTCAGCACCTCGAGGACTGGCTCGCCGGCAGCCCGTTGGTCGAGATCGTGTTCGACCACCTCTGACGAATTCTCGTTCGCCCTGTTCAGCCAGGGGTGGCGGGCTACACCTGCTTCGTCGTCGAGCCCTGCAGCATTCGGTGCCGTCAAGGTCACAGAGCACTGCGTCGAAGGTCGTCACGGCGCTCTCATGTGCGGTTCGGTCCGGTACCACCGACGGCTCCCATCACACCTGTGCCGAGGTGCGGCGGCAGAAGTCGAGCTGGTCGGCGACCACGCGGTCCCGGAAACTGGGATCTGTGTAGAAGGTGAAGTGGGTGCCGGGGTAGGAGCGCACTTCGCCTTGTGGTGCGCGGTCGGCCAGGGGTCGGGTGGTTTCCAGCGGCGTCTCCCGGTCGTCGGCGGCGACACAGACCAGGAGCGGGCAGGCCAGGCGGGCTGCGGCATCCGCGGGCCGGTAGCGCATCATCTGCAGCAGTCCTCTGGGCGCGATGCTGTTGCGCCACAGGGTTTCCTGGCCGCCGGTGAGACTCTGGATGTGCTGGTCGGCTTCCGGTGTGGCGGTCACGGCGAGCTCTCCCGGCCGTCCCACCATGGGGATGTAGTACGGCGTCAGGCCGAGCTTGCCGCGCAGCGCGTCCCAGAGGATCGCGCCCAGCAGCCGTAGCGTGTCGGCGGTCTTGCGTCCCTCGACCTTCTTCGGGAATCCGTTGAAGGGGATCTGCGCCACCACGCCGGCGATCCGGGGATCGTCGGCTGCGACAGTGATGGCGTGTGCGCCGCCCAGCGAGTTGCCCCACAGCAGGACCCGGTCGGGATCGACGCGTTCGTGCCGGCGGGCGAAGGCCATGGCGGCGCGGACATCGGCGAGCTGGCCGTCGACGTCGGGAAGCTGACGCGGCTCGCCGTCGCTCTCGCCGAAGCCCCGGTAGTCGAAGACCAGGGCCGCGAAGCCCGCGGCGGCGAAGCGCTCGGCGTAGTCGAAGAGCCGATCCATCGTCCCGCTGAAGCCGTGACAGAGCACCAGGCACGGCACCGGCTCGGAACCCGCTGGCAGATAGAGGTAGCCGGCGCACCTGACGCCGGCGGCGGTGAAGGACACCCTCGCGCGCATTCGGATCACTCCTACCGCAATAGACTGACTGCCGGTAGGAACCCTAGCGAAAAAACTGACCGCAGGTAAGTGAGGCCGATGACAGCCGAGCGGATTCTCGAGGCGGCGCGCGTCCTGTTCGCCGCGCGCGGCTATCGCGCCACCTCGATGCAGGCCATCGCCGACGAAGTGGGGATCACCAAGGCCGCCCTCTACTACCACTTCGATTCCAAGGAGGACGTCCTCCGTCACCTCACCGTGCCGCTGCTGGACGAATTGGAAGCGGTGCTGGCCGAAGCTGAATCCGGCGAAGACCCCGAGGCGGTCCGGTGGCGGGCGATCGAGGGCTACGTCGACGTCCACCTGCGCCATCGCCACACGCTCACGATGCTGGTCAAGGACATGACCTTGCTGGTCCAGGCGCCGATCGCCGACCGTTTCCGGACCGCGATCGCTCTGGCCAACGACTTGGTGGCCGGCCCGGGCAGCGGGCTCGAACAGCGGGTGCGTGCATGCCAGGTGGTCGCCGGACTGGCCGATCCGGTGGTGCTGTTCCGCGACGTACCGGCCGAACGGCTGCGGCCCTTGATCCTCGACGGTGCGAGGGCGCTGCTGGGCGAATCGCCCGTACGGCGGGCGCCCGGGCGCCCGCGGGGACGGAACGGGGGCCGACGGAGCCTGCTCACCGAGGAGCAGGCTGCGCAGGCCCGTTCGCTGTACGCAGAAGGTCGCGGCGCGGAGGAGATAGCGACTCGCTTCGGAGTCTCCAGAGCAACCGTCTACCGGTATCTCAAAATCTAAAGATTATGAGATTTGATTTTGAGACACGACCGGAGGGAGCTGCGACAGCACGACCGGTGGGACGGTCGGCAGCGGGACCTGGCCTCCGCGGAGGTAGAGCGAGAAGGCGGAGTCGCGCTGGGGATGCTGGGCGTAGGTGGTGGGAATGACGCGGCCCTCGAGGTCGTCCCAGGTGGTGTCGGCGATCCGCCACATCCGGTGCGCCAGCCGACCAGTGCGGCCGGTGTGCGGTGAGTGCGGATGCGCGCGAGTAGGTGCGATCTGCTCGGCAGTGTGAAGCTCCATCGCCAACTTGTCGATCAAGGCGGAGTCGAGCTTCGCGCCGAGCAGTCGGACGTACTTGGCCTCCAGTAGCTCGTGATCGGCCAGCATGCGGTCGATGACCCGCCAGACATCACTGTGGCGGAGGTGCTGCGCCCTGCTGTCGCCGTACTGGCGGGCTTTGAGGAGTCGCAGGGCGCATTCCAGTGTCCGGACGTGACGGACGTACGCCGTGACGTGGCCGCGGCCGCCGGGGAGGCGCCGGATGTGTGGCAGCAACACGTCTCCGGCCGCGGCGAGGTGTTGAGCCGTGATCGCGTAGAACCAGTCGGTCTCATGCCGCCGGTCACTGCGATCGGCTTCCGGGGCGTGCGCCGGGGCAGCAAGCGCCTGGACGCCTGCATGGGTGCGATCCAGAGCCAGTTCGAGCATCGACTTCGTCATCCCGGCCACCTCCTGTGGGGCCTTCCGTAGAGTGCGCTTCGCGCCGCTTGTGCGCCGACACCTTCCGGGGAAGGCCTGTGTCCTACACCACTGGTTCGAACCTGAGGACGTCCCGGATGGGCGGCTCGCGTCGACTCTCGCATCGCACTTCGCCGTGAAGGCTGTAACCCGGAAGTTCGTCGTCCGGGATGCGATGTAGACCGAGTGCATGGCTCTTCCTGCTGAGGTCGTCGCGCCCGTGAAAATCGAGGTCCGCCCGGGACATCACCTGGCGGTCCGGCGACGGGGAGACGGCGGCGTACCGCTGTTGCTCGTCCACGGCTTCCCCTGCACGAGCCGCATCTGGTCGCACAATCTTGTCCCCTTGGCGGAGGCGGGGTTCGACGTCGTCGCGCCGGACCTGCGCGGCTACGGTGACTCCGACTTCGCGCCCGACGACTTCTACGACTTCAACGCGTTCAACACCGACCTGACCGGCCTGTTCGACACGCTCGGCTGGGACCGCGCGGTCGTCGCCGGGCATGATCTGGGCGCGATGATCGCCATTGACATGGCCAACCGTCACCCGGAGCGGGTTGATCGCCTGGTGATCCTGGACGACTCCATGCCCGACCTGAAAGACGCGTTCGCGGCGGCGGGGATTCCGCCTCTCGACCTCAAGCCCGCCGTGTACGACTACCAACGCCGTCAGGGCCACCACGCCGACGCCTTGGTTGCCGAACTGGACACGCCCGAGCGGCGTCGGCGTTATGTGGCCGAGTTCTACGGGCACCGCCTGTGGTGTCCGCCCGATGCCTTCGGCGAGGATGACCTGGCCTTCTTGACCGAGCCGTACGGGGACGCGGCCCGGCTGCGTGCCTCCTTCGCCGACTACGAGATCGTCATGGGCACCCGGCCGCTGTCGGCCCCTGAAATGACCGACCGGCCGGTCCGGCAGCCGGCGCTGATGCTGATCGGCGAAGACCAGGTAACCGTAGGCGACCACATCGAGCAGCGGTGCGCGCTCGCCTTCCCCGAAGCGGTCGGCCCGTTCTGGGTCAAGGGCGCCGGCCACTTCATGTCCTGGGAGCGACCCGAGACGGTCAACCGCGCCATCCGTTCCTTCTGCGGCGACCTCCTGGCCGTCTGAACTCCGGTCGGTGAAGCCGCTGGTCAACGAACCGCCGTCCCGTCGAGCCAACAGCCCACGAGCGTCCGCAGCACGCAGGGCGTACTGCGGACGCTCGGGCGCTACTACGCCGGGGTCGGTGCTCCCGCCGTTCCGCACTGCCCCGCGCAGGGCACGCTGGTCGGCGGGTTCGCCGGTGCCGGAGCCGGGCGTCCGTCGGCGTCGAGCGGGGTCATCGAGTCGACCTTGGCGTTCTTGTGGGGAACGACGAGGGCGAAGAACCGCAGCCGGTCGGAGGTCGGCGTACCGACCGCGTCGGTCGTGTAGGTCTTGCCGCCGGCAACGATCCGCACCGTTCGGGCCTCGACCGACACGGCACCCATGACCAGGGTCGCGTCGATCATCGTCGCGCTCTTCTCCCGGACCCGGCCCGGCGTCACCGTGAAGTCGCCGGAACGCCCGGCCGGCCACTCGGTGTAACACCTGTACGGTCGGCCGAAGCTGTTGCCTGCGCCTTCTTCGACGACCAGACAGGCGCCGGACAACGAGAGCGCCGACCAGTTCCCGGTGGAGATCCTGCCCTGCGCCACGTAGTACGCCGGCCGGTACGCGTTGGCGTCCGGCAGGGTGGTGAACTCCTTGTCCGACCACGGCTCCGGCAGAACTTTGGTCTGGGGGCTGGACGGCTGCGGGGGAGTAACGCTCGGCGTCGGCAGCATCGGTGCGGCTGTCGTGGGCGGGGCGAACCCGGCGACACCGGCCTCGGGTCCTCCGGGTCGCAGCGCATCCAGAGCAGGTCCGGCGGCAGCCGCCACGGTGACCGCGGCGGCGGCGACCAGCACCGCTGCTGTACTCCGGCGCCGGCGTCGTCTCTGCTCGATCCGCTGCCGGACGGGCGCGGCGGGGTCGGCCGGTTCCGGGCGCGATTCCGTCATCGCTGCGAGCTTGGCGGCGAGGTCCTCAGTCATGCGATGTCCCTTCCGGCCAGTTCGGCCGACTGCACAGGTGATCGAAAGTGGTTGGTGGCCCGGAGCGCCTCGAGGCCTCTGCGGGTGTGCTGTTTGACCGCACCCACCGAGCAGCCGAGCAGATCGGCCACGGTCTTCTCGGACAGGTCCTCGGAGTAGCGCAGGTACACAGCAACCCGCTGCTTCGGGCTGAGGCGTTGCATCGCGGCCTGCAGGGCGAGGCGTTCGTCCACCTCGGCGGTCGCCGAGCCGATCGCGACGTCCGGCAGCGTTTCCGTCGGCTGCTCGCCCCGCCAGCGGCGGCGAGCCGAGGACAGGAACGTCGTGGTGACGATCTTGCGCAGGTACGCCTCGGGGCTGCCGTGCCGCACACTGCGCCAGCGGAACCACAGCTTGGTGAAGGCCTCCTGAGCCAGGTCCTCGGCCCGTTGATGGTCCAGCGTCAGCGCGTAGGCGAAGCGAGCCGTCGTGGTCCAGCGCGCTCGGACGAACGCGTCGAAGTCGTCGTCTCTTGTCATTCCCGTCCCTTCTACACCTACTGAACGCGCTGGACTCCCGCGCCGGGTGACACGGCGGGCAATTCCGTGGTGGTCGCATGCTGTTGTCGACCTCAACGCCGACCACTTCGAGCCGGGCACCAGCCGAGAGTGACCGGAGCACCACAGGTGGGCGATGATCTGCGGATGCGGCCCTTGAAGCACGGCTATACCAACAGCACGCGTGGGGACGGTGCCGTCGTGAACAAGACTTATGAAGGGCCCGACACCGACCTCAGACTGGGTCGCGAGTACACGCTGCTGACCCGACTCCAGGGCCGGTTGCCAGTTCCGCCGGTGCACGCAGCGACCACAACCACACTGACGCTCGGCTTCGTGGCAGGCGCCCCCGGTCAGGAACTCGTGGAAGCCCAACCCGCTGCGGTGCTGGCGAGCTGCGGAGAAGTGTTGCGTCGCATCCACACGGTCCCGCCTGACGTGCTGACCGCTGACAGGCACGAGGCCGGCGAGGTGCTGGTGCACGGCGACTTCGGTCCCAACAATCTGCTGCTCAACCCCGACACGTTCGAAGTGACCGCCGTGGTCGATTGGGAGTTCGCTCACCTCGGAAAGCCTGTCGAGGACCTTGCCTGGTGCGAGTGGATCGTGCGGATGCATCACCCCAGCTGCACCCATGCTCTCGACCACTTTTTCCGTGCCTACGGCGGGCGAGTGCCCAGCTGGGTGGACCGCAGGGCCGCCATGCTGGCCAGATGCGAGCAACTGCGCCAGTTCTGCGACCGCTGGGACCCGAACGGTCCGGGCGTGAGGCAGTGGCAGGAACGCACCGCAACGACGGCAAGCTGGAGTGAGTAGACCGGCGGCCGGGCACAACCGCGGGCCAGCGCCGGGAGCGGAGTTGTACGACACCAAGTTTCGCCCGCGATTCCGCTCGAGGAAGACTCCTGAGGCCTGAGCCAGGGCTGCGCGGGCGACGAGCTCAGGTTCGGCGTACCGGGAGGATCGTTTCGACCGGCTTCGACAGCGAGCGGCGGTTGATCAGCCACCGCCAGAGGATCCGCTGAAGGAGCAGCGTCGCGACTCCTGCCACTGTCATCCCGGCGAGGTTGATTGCCAGCTGGGCGGCGGAACCGCCGATCTGGTGCGGTGCCCACAAGGCGATCGACAGGGCCAGGTCGCCGGCGGCCGGGACGGTGGTGACGGAGATGAAGACGCCGACCAGGGCGTTGGAGCGGCCCGCTGTCTGTGACAGTACGCCGGCGCAACCGGCCAGGACGGCGACGACGGCCGACCACTTGTCGGGGCGCCAGATAAAGCCGGTCAGTGGGCGGGCGGCGGTCACGTCGCCTGTGTCGATCCACCCGACCGCTCGGGCCAGGACCGCCGCCAGCGTGGTCAGGACGATCGCCAGCAGGAAGCCCTTGGCCAGCAGAACAAGCGCCTGTGAGCTGAGTCGTGCTCTTCCCAGGGCCAGGCCGAGCGCCAGCGCGGCCACCACTCCGAACTCCGGGCCGACGACCATGGCGCCGACC
Organism: Kribbella sp. ALI-6-A; assembly: GCF_001984195.1. Classification (GTDB taxonomy): domain Bacteria; phylum Actinomycetota; class Actinomycetes; order Propionibacteriales; family Kribbellaceae; genus Kribbella. The sequence goes on along the minus strand of NZ_MTQN01000005.1, from coordinate 203,611 downwards.
ACGAGGATGGCCGAGTCGGTGATGACGGCGATCGCCGCGATCATCGTCGCGAGCGTGAGGAACGCGTAGAACGCCCAGGAACCGCGCGCTTCGGCGTACCCCTGATCCACCACCGCGTCCCACACGACCGCGTCGTCAGGTGCTCCGGGGGCTGCCTGTTCGGTTTCCCGGGCGTTGCGTGACGGGGACGCGTCGACGGTGGACAGCGAGACGGCTCCGTCGTCGTACAGGCCTTGGTCCTTGAGCCGTTCGAGGATGTCGGAGGTCGCCTCCCGGGTGACGTCGCAGTGCACGACGTCGCCCGCTGGGCGCTTGGCGGCGCCGGGCAGTACGACGATGTTGGTCGTCCGCTCGTCGGCCACCAACGCGTCCACGACCAGGTCGGTGCGGTCGGGCGGAATGATCAGTCGCAGATGCATCACCCCACCCATGATGGCCGAATCACTGTGAGAGCCCTGTGAGAGGTGAAGCTTCCCGGATCGCCGGTGCCTGACCCAACGGTCTAGCCGACGTGGATGCCGGGTCGCCGGTCGGGGTCGGGTTCGTGCTGGCGGATGATTTCGCGGACGACGGGGGCGGTGTCGCCGCGGCCCAGGATGAGGTAGCGCAACAGATGCGACAGCGGATTGCCCTCGGACCACTCGAAATGGCAGTGCGGCCGTACGCCGGTGGTGTCGCGCAGGGTCAGCAGGATCGCGGCGATCGCGTTGGGGGCCGCCGGGCTCTTGGCACGCAGGATCCGGTAGCCGTCCACGTCGACGCCTTCGACCCGCAGTACGTCGCTGAACGTGGAGGGGTCGACGACGTCGATCTCCAGGAACATCACGTCCGCGTGGCCGGGAACCGGGTCCATGGCACGGACCTCGGCCTCCTTGGCGGAGTACTCGGCGGCGTCGCCGGCCTGGCGGCGGTTGGCGATCAGGTTGAGGGCGCCGTCGTTGCGGATCGAGTCGGTGACGAACCGGCGGGCGGTGTCGTCGAACTCGATCCGATCGGCGCGCAGCTCGGTGGTCCGCGAGACGCGCGAGATCAGCGAGACGACGATGATGCCGGCGATGAACAGGCCGGAGATCGCGATGCCGTCGGGCTTCTCCCGGATGTTCTCGACCAGGGCGTAAAGCAGGACCAGGGTGAGCACGGTGAAGGCGATCGTCTGCCGGCGCTGCCGCCGGTGCGCGGCGGACACCGTGACGGCGACCGCGCCGGAGACCATCATGACCAGGATGCCGGTCGCGTAGGCACCGGCCTGGGCGTCGACATCGGCGCCGAAGGCAACAGTGATGAGAATGCTGATGGCGGTGTAGACCAGCACGACCGGCCGGACGGCGCGGCCCCACTCCGGCGCCATGCCGTACGTGGGCAGGTAGCGCGGCACGATGTTGATCAGCCCGGCCATCGCCGAGGCGCCGGCGAACCACAGGATCAGGATGCTGCTGATGTCGTAGGCGGTGCCGAAGATCTCGCCGAGGTGTTCGTGGGCGAGGTAGGCCATCGCGCGACCGTTGGCGGCGCCGCCCGGTTCGAACTCCTCGGCCGGAATGAGCACGGTGGTGATGAAGCTGGTGGCCAGCAGATAGACGCTCATGATCAGCGCGGCGGCCGTGAGCAGCTTCTTGGTGTTGCGGATCCGGTCGGCGAGGCGCTGAGCGGGGTCGTTGCCGTCGGCAGCGACCAGCGGCATCATGCTGACCCCGGTCTCGAAGCCGGACAAGCCGAGAACCAGCAGCGGGAACGCGATGATCGCGGGCCCGATCACGCCGCCGAAGCCGTTCCGGCCCTCGGTCAGCGCGTCGACCCAGTGCGAGAACGCGCCCGATCCCGTCAGGACGTCGTACAGGCCCACGATCACGACCGCGGCGTTGAGCGCCAGGAAGATCCCGACCAGCGGGATCGCGACGCCGACCGCCTCGTTGAAGCCGAGCAGGAAGACGCCGCCGAGGATCAGCAGCAGCACGACGGTCACCGCGACCTCTTGGCCGTGCAGGAAGCCGGGTGCGTACGGGTTCTCGAGCAGGTGCACGGTCGCGTCGGCCGAGGACAGCGTGATGGTGATGATCCACGAGGTGGCGACGAAGCCGAGCAGGACCAGGACGAAGATCTTGCCGCGCCAGAACGGCAGCAGGTTCTCCAGCATGGCGATGGAGCCCTGGCCGTGCGGGCTCTCCTTGGCCACGCGCCGGTACATCGGCAACATCCCGAGCAGCGTGAGCGCAACGATCAGGAGCGTTGCCAACGGCGACAGAGCGCCGGCGGCGAGGGCGGCGATGCCCGGCAGGTACGAGAGGGTGGAGAAGTAGTCGACGCCGGTCAGACACATGACTTTCCACCACGCCTGTGGCGGCGCGTGTCCCTCGCCGGCTTCCGGACCGACCGGCTGTACCCGGTGCTCCAGCAACCAGCCGCGAACCCCTCGCGTGCTGGTCGGCTCGCTCGGACCCTGGACGGTGGCGGGTACGGCGTACTCGTCTTGAGTGGTCACGGATGCCAGGATGCATGAGCTTTCAGCCAAGCCGTAATCGGTGTTAGAGACCTGTGAGAACCCTGCATCGCGGGGAAGTGACGTAGAGGCCTCTGTGGTTGCCCTCGCACGGTCCGTCTACCTAGTGCTACTGTGTAGTGGTACTCGGTGCCACTGAGTACTGCGAGTGCTGAAGAGGATCACGATGGACGACCTGACGGAGATGCTGAAGGGCACGCTCGAGGGCTGTGTGCTGCAGATCATCGGCAGTGAGGAGACCTACGGGTACGACATCACGCGCCGGCTGAACGAGCTCGGCTTCGCCGATGTCGTCGAGGGCACGGTCTACACGATCTTGTTGCGGTTGGAGCGCAATGGGCTGGTCAAGGTGACGAAGCGACCGTCCGGGCAGGGGCCGCCGCGCAAGTTCTACGCGCTGAACGCCGCGGGCCGCAAAGAGCTCGCGACGTTCTGGGCGAAGTGGGAGTACGTCAGCACACGGATCGAGAAGCTCAGGGAGGGCGGGAGATGAAGATCTGGGAGACGATGACCGGCAGTGATCTCACCAGGGAGTGGAAGGCGTTCGAGGCCCGGGCCGAGGCGTTGCCGGCCGACTACCGGGCGGCGTGGGAGCAGATCAAAGCCCACCTGCTTCCGTACGGGAACTTCAGCGGCCGGAACCTGCTGCCGATTCTCGACGGGGCCTTGGGGCTGCTCGAAGAGACGGCTGAGCAGGGGCAGAGCGTCCGCGAGGTGCTCGGGGACGACATCCAGGGCTTCTGCGCGGCACTGGCCGGGGGCGAAGGCAGCCGGACCTATCGCGACCGGTGGCGCGAGCAGTTGAACAACAACGTCGCACGCAAACTGGGCCGGTTGGGAGGCTGAGATGGGAATTCAGGACATCATCGAGGGCAAGAAGCAGTGGCGGGCGCACGTGGCGCGGGTCAAGGCGCTGCCGCCGGACTACCAGATCGTCTACCGCGAGATGCAGAAGTACTTCTTCAAAGTCGGACCGGTCGACCTGACCGACGGGAACCTGCTGCCGGGAATCGTCGAGTTCTTCGAAGAGGGAGCCGCGTCCGGCAAGGGAGTTCTCGAGCTGATCGGCAACGACGTCGCTGCCTTCTGCGACGACCTGATCAAGGACTCTCGCACGTACGCCGACCTCTACCAGGAGTCGATCAGCCGGGAACCTGGAACGGTCGAGAAGTAGCCTCGGTCGGCTCTGGAGGGATGCTCGATCAGCCTGCTGCCCGGTGCGTGGTGGGCGAACTGCCCAGTGGAGGCATCGCCCAGCCACGAGCCAGGGACGACTCGTACGCCGGAGCACCTCCGGAGAAGTACTCGGTGAACTTCATGATGAGCGGGTCCCAGCGCAACGGATCGATGTAGCGGTCGTCGTTCATCAACAGATCCTCGCGGACGTGGACCCGGGCGACGGTCATCTCCAGCGCTCGCAGGTTGCTGCCGGCCTCGCCGACCTGATGGATCCGCTCGATCCGGCCCTCGAGATTGATCGGGCTCTCGTGCACCGCGTCGACGTCGACCAGGCTGCCCGGCTGACGGGTCAGCCCCGCCGCCGCGAACTTGTCCGGCTCGAACCGGTAGCCGCGGGCCCGCTTGGACTCGGGGATCTGCTCCGCCCCGGTCAGCAGCGCGATCCGATCGAGGGCGGCGACCATCGCAGGCTCGACCAGGTTGAGGATGCACTCGGGCCGCTCCACCAGGTTCTGCACCGTCTGGGAGGTGATGGTCATCCCGAGCATCGCGCTGTGCCCGAGCCACCAGGCCGACGACATCGGCCCGAGATTGGTGGTGCCGTCGGGATTGCGGGAGCTGACCAGCACGACCGGGGTGCCGAAGTACAGGACTTTGGGTTCGACGACTCGCTTCATACCAGCAGAACGTTGGCGGTCGACAAAGTGTGAGGGCCGGGCGTGCCACCAGGCATAAGCCCTGGTCAGAGAGCCGACGAGGGACGCCAACCCCTAGCCACCGCTTTTTCGGGCCAGTTCGATAGAGATGAGTTATCAGGTGAGTTCCGCACGCGCTGCACGGTTGTCGGGAATTGACCTTGACACCGCGTCAAGGCCCACCCTGGAGCCATGTTCACCATCGGAGACTTTGCCGCGTTCGGCCGGGTGTCGGCGCGGATGCTGCGGCACTACGACGCGCTCGGGCTGCTCCGGCCGGCTGTCATCGACAGCACCAGCGGCTACCGCTACTACAGCGCCGACCAGCTCAAGCGGCTCAACCGGATCATCGCGCTCAAGGATCTGGGCTTCACCCTGCAGCAGGTCCAGGACATTGTCGACGCCAAGGTCGGCCCGGAGGAGCTGCGCGGCATGCTGCGTCTGCGCCGGGCCGAGCTCGAGGCGCGGCTGGCCGGTGACGCGCTGCGGCTGGATGCCGTCGAGGCGAGGCTCCGAATCATCGAGAGGGAGGGTCACATGTCAACGGACGACGTCGTCCTGAAGTCGGTACCGGCGATCCGGGTCGCCGAGTTGTCTGCCACCGCCGCGAGCTACGACGGGGTGGACATCGGTCCGGTCATCCAGCCCCTGTACGCGCAGGTCTGGGAGCGGATCAACGCCGCCGGCGTGAAACCGGCCGGGCCGCCGGTGGCCTACTACGAGAAAGCCGAGGGTGACGCGCTTGTCGTCCACGCCGCCGTCACCGTCGACGCGGCCGAACAGGGCGGCGCCGATTACCAGGTGCTCGATCTGCCGGAACTCCCGACGGCCGCCACCATCGTCCACCAAGGCTCGATGGACCAGGCGGACGAAAGCATGCAACTCCTGGCCCGCTGGATCGACGACGGCGGCTACCGCAGCGTCGGCTACGCCCGCGAAGTCTGCCTCGCCTTCGACCCGGACAACCCGGACAACTGGGTCCACGAGTTCCAGATCGAGGTGACTCGCCCCTGAGCAGCGACCAACCGAGCTTCGGACCACCCCGACTGAAGCCCGGCCCGGCCGCCTGAGGCCCAGCCTGACTCAAGCCCGGGGAAATGATGAGGCGCCGCCGCTACTGCACCCAGCCGCCGGAGGGTGACATCGACGCCCGGCTGCGCGCCTTGTGGACCGCCCTGACCACCAGCACTGCTCGAGTGCGCGCAGGGCGGTGACGAAGCGTTCGGTGCGCGACGTCATCGGCCGCCCCGATCGAGCTTGACCTCCTGGTTGTCGCCGGGGAACTTGTCCGGATCACGAGTGATCACGGCCGCCGCGGCGCCGAGCAGCTTGACGACCCGGCTGCTCGGCGACTCCCAGTACTCCGCGCTGGTCGCGTGCACCTTGATCAGCGTGAGCCCGGGCGTGTCCAGCCCGTCCGGGAACCAGGCCTTCAGCGGTGCCGACCACAGCTCCTCGGCCTTCGCCTGGTCCTGAACAACGGACGCCGTACCGCTGATCGACGTCCACTCGCTCTGCTTGTCGTTCGAGAACGACACATTCACCTCCGGGTGGACCTCGATCTCGCGGACCTTGGCGGAGTCGGCGTAGGCGAAAAACCACAGGTCCCCGTCGAACTCGACCTCCTGCAACGCCATCGGCCGGCTGACGTGCCGGCCGTCCTCGGTCATCGTGGTGAACATGCTGATCTGTGCGCGGTCGACCAACTGAGCAACGTGCGCCGCGTCGTCCGAAGTCGTCATCGGTGTGCCCTTCGTCTGCCGGAAGCTGTGGCTCGAGGTACCCCGGCGGCTCGCGGGCACGCCGAACTTATGCAGCTGTTGTGCAGTCGGTGGTTCGGGTACCTGGCCGGTGTCCGCGCGCAGTCAACGACTCAGGAGTGAGCAGGGATGAGCAACACCACCGAATCGATCGACATCGATGTCGACGTCACCACCATCTACAACCAGTGGACGCAGTTCGAGTCGTTCCCGCAGTTCATGGACGGCGTCGACGAGGTCCGCCAGATCGATGACACTCACCTGCACTGGAAGACCAGCATCGGCGGCGTCACCCGCGAGTTCGACGCCACGATCACCGAGCAGCACCCCGACGAGCGGGTGGCCTGGAAGTCCGACTCAGGCACCGACCACGCCGGCGTGATCACCTTCCACCGCCTGGGCGACCACACGACCCGGGTCACCGCGCAGATCGACGTCGACCCCGAGGGTTTCGCCGAGAACGTTGCCGACAAGGCCGGTGTGATCTCCCGCCGAGTGAAAGGTGACCTGAGCCGGTTCAAGGAGTTCGTCGAGAGCCGCGGCACCGAGACCGGGGCCTGGCGGGGCGACGTACCGGCAGGATCGTAGTTGAGCACACGCACCATGGCTCGTTCGACGAATCACCAGTAGCAGGCGGCCCGGTAGCCTCCCCCTCGCGCCGGGCCGCCTGTCGTGGTCAGGTCCAGTAGAGCGAACGAGCGGTCGGAAGACGTTCGGTCAGTGCGTTCTCGAACCACGTGCGCAGCTCGCGCATCTCGGCGGCGGGGTACACGTACTTGACCGCCCCGAACTTGCCGTACTTACGGCTACGGCGATCCGGATCCATCTCCAACTTGGTCCGCGGGTACCAGGACTCCAGCACTTCCTTGCTGCCCGGCGTGAAGCGGTGGGTGATGCACTCGACGGTCAGGTCGGCGTTCGTGGGAAGCGCTGCGGCAGCGGCGTCGAGCAGGGCGGAGTACTGCTCGACCCAGCCGTCAACCGGCATGATCGGCGCGATCGTCAACCCGACCGGGTAGCCGGAGCGGGCGAGCGCGCCCAGCCCGGCAAGCCGGACAGGCATCGGATCGGTGCCGCCCTCGAAGCGTCCCGCGACGGCGTCGGCGTTCACCGAAGCGCGGATGCGCGTCCGTCCGTTGTGGGGGAGGTCCAGCAGCGCGTCGACGGCGCCGAACTTGGTGGTCGCCCGCAACTGCACCGGTCCGGCGAACGAATGCGTACCGACGTACGCAATCGCCGCGGCGAGGCTGCCGGTCATGGGCTCGATGCCGAGCGGATCGGTGTAACACGACGCCTCGAACGTCGTCCCTTCGCCGGCGCGTGCAGCGTCGGCCGAGGTGACGGTGCCCTGCCCGACGTAGGCGTCCATGCCGGCCAGGATGTCATCGAGATCGGCGTACACACGGGTGATCGGCGGGCCTCCCAGAGACCCGGCGAGATAGCAGTACTGACAGTGCGCCGGACACCCGCGGGCCAGATCCAACCGCCAGTCGGCGCTGGGAGCGATCGGCTCGAGTTTGCGCGCCGACGGCGGGCTGACAACCACCGCGAGCGTTGCTTTGGCGCGGGCGTAGGCGGCCCGCTCGTCACTTCGACCGAGCCCACTGATTCGGTCGGAACGCAGGAACGTCACGTCGGTGACCCCGGCCGCTTCGACACGGGCCAAGATCTCGCGGGTGTGCGAGCGCTCCGCGGCTGAGCGCGTGACCAGCACGTGTTCGGGTGTCCACAGCTTCGGGCGACGGGAAGAAGCAACGTTTGCCATCACTGGTTTCAACACTGCGCTGGACACCGGAATGCCGCTGTAGAGGTGACGTCCATCACGGGCGCTTGATGCGCGAAGCAACTGGCCATGGACGCGATCGGATTCGTCGTTCACGCGTTCTGGCGCGCCGCCGCACGGACCTGTCGTTCAGTCTTCTTGGCGGGTGAAGGCGATCTCGCTTTCTGCGGACCACGGGCCGCCGAGGTAGCGCCAGATCGACCAGCCGGTCGCGAGGGCGGTCGGCCAGTGCTGGGTTCGCCCGAGGGTGGCGTGGAGTTTCCGGGCCTCGGCGGGGTCCACCTTGTTCTGCACCGTGATGTGTGGGCGGAACGGCTGCCGGTCCTGTGGGGTGAGCCACGGGTGCCACCGGGTCGCCAGTGCGTGATGGAGTGCCAAGAGCCGGGCCGACTGCAGGTCGATGGCGACCCCACGTCCGAGCAACCGAGGGCCGGTGACCGCGAGGTCGAAAGGTTCGGGGCGAATCGCCCGGAGGTCGGCAACGACGGTGCTCAGATGCTCGCCCGGCAGGTGATGGAAGAGCGTGAGGTGGGCGCCGACCCGGTTGAGCCGCGGCGGGAAGGTCGGACAGTCGCGTGCGCGCGGACAGTTGGCGTGCGATCCGGTGGTTGCCTTCGAGACGGTCGGCGTTGCGGTCGAGGAACCACCAGTAGCCGGCCGTGAACGGGCAGGCATCCGGGCCGACCCGCAGCCGGGGGTTGTAGCGGCAGCCGCCGCAGAAGTCGCTCATCTTGTCGATGTAGGCGCCGCCCGCGGCGTACGGCTTGGTCGCGAGCAGGCCGCCGTCGGCGTACTGCGACATGCCGACGACGTTGGCCACCATCCCCCAGTCGTAGCCGTCGACGAACGACCGGTGGAACCAGTCGGTCACCTGGTCGGGGCGCCAGCCGCGTTGCATCGCGTAGTTGCCGAGCACCATCAGCCGGGGGATGTGGTGGACCCAGCCGTGCTCGCGGACTCCCCGCAGTACCTCCGACAGACAGCGCGCGTCGACACTTCCGTCCGCGTCGAGCTCGGTGAACCACTCCGGGAGTTGCCGGTGGGCGAGCAGCGCGTTCCGATGCCGGTAGTCGGGCCCGAAGTGCCAGTAGAGGTGCCACATGTAGTCCCGCCAGCCGATCAGCTGGCGAATGTAGCCCTCCACCGATCGCAGCGGGGCGTCGCCGGCGCGATACGCCTTCTCGGCAAGCTCGACGGCCTCCAGCGGGTCCACCAGGCCGAGGTTCATCGGGGCCGAGAGCAACGAATGTGCCATCCAGTCGTCCTGCGCGAGCATCGCGTCCTCGTACGGGCCGAAGTCCGGCAGCCGGTCGCTGACGAAGCCGCGCAGCACGTGCAGCGCTTCCCGGCGGGTGGCGGCGAACCGGCGCGGACCGTCCTGGCCGACGAACCGGACGTCGCCCTCGCGCTCCCACCGGTCGAGATCCGCCCGGACCTGCTCGTCGATCTCGTCCTCGTCCGGCCACCACGGCTGCGCTGTCCCCAGCTGCGACCGGCGCGGCGGTGGCTCCCGGTTGTCGTGGTCGAAGTTCCAGCGGCCGCCGGCCGGTTCATCGCCTTCCATCAGGACATCGAGACGAGTCCGCGCGTCCCGGTAGAAGTCCTCCATCAGCAGCCGCTTCTTACCCCGCTGCGACGCCCACCGCTCGAAGTCGTCCCGGCTGGTCGCGAAGCCTCGGGCCGGCAGCACTTCGACCGAGGCCAGCCCGCGCACCAGCCGGTCGGCGGCGTACGACGTGGGACGGCAGACCGAGACCTCCTCGTCCACCTGGGCGAGGGCGTCGCGATAGGTGTCGGCCCGCACGTACCGGACCTGATCGCCGAGCTCGGCCGCCCGGTGCCGCATCGCGGACAGCACCAGGTGGGCCTTCTGCCGGTGAAACCTCTTGCGGGCGAACACCGCCCGCGACTCGATCATCAGCGCCGGCTGGTCGGGCCGGTCCAGGAAGTGAGGCCCCAGTTGGTCTCCGAACAGCCAGCGTCGCTTCATGTCCGACGGGTACCCACTCAATATCTCCTCTCCAACGCCACGACCGTCTCGTCCACGGCACCGAGCCTGGCCATGATGATCGGCCTGGCTGTGGGCATCGACTACTCGGTCTTCATCCTGTCGCGCTATCGCTCCGAGCTCGCCGTCGGCCGTCCGCCGGAAGCGGCCGCAGGTATTGCGGCTGGAACTGCCGGTAGCGCGGTTGTCTTCGCTGGGGTGACCGTGCTGATCGCCCTGGCCGGACTCAGCCTCGTGAAAATCCCGTTCCTCACGGTGATGGGATTGGGTGCCGCGGCAACCGTGGCGATCGCCGTACTGGCCGCTCTCACCTTGCTCCCCGCGATCCTCGGACTGCTGGGCCACCGGCTCGTTCCGAAACCAGGATCCAGAGCCGCGCGGCGCGAGCAGGCACAAGCCGTCACCGTCCTGGGGGAGCGCTGGGCCTCCTTTGTGACGCAGCGGCCGCTTCGCACCCTCGTCATCACCTTGCTCGCGCTGCTTGTCCTCGCGATTCCGGCACTCAGCCTGAAGCTTGCCCTGGCCGACAACTCCAGCGCCGCCACCGGATCGTCGCCACGCGTGGCGTACGACGTCGTTTCAGCAGAGTTCGGGCCCGGCTTCAACGGACCACTAACCCTGCTCGTCGAGACCGACGCAGCAACCGCACCCACCGCGGCCGCCAGCGAAATCGCAGACCGCGTCAAGTCCCTGCCGGACGTGGCGGCCGTCAGCGCTCCTCAACCCGGTACCGACGGCCGCAGCGCGGTGCTGTCGGTCATCCCGAAGAGCGGACCGCACGACCCAGCCACAACCAACCTCGTTCGCACGATCCGCGCTCAGGCACCCGCGATCGCCCAGTCGACATCCGCCCAGGTGTCGGTCACTGGTCCGACAGCGGTCGCGATCGACGTGTCGGACCGGCTCAGCTCATCGCTGCTGCCGTTCGCGGCGCTGGTCGTCGGACTGTCACTGATCTTGCTGCTGATGGTGTTCCGGTCGATCATCGTGCCGCTGAAGGCCGCTCTGGGCTTCTTGCTGTCCATCGGCGCTACCCTCGGCGCGGTGGTCGCTGTGTTCCAATGGGGCTGGTTCGCCGACCTCATCGGCGTGAGCAGCACCGGACCCGTGATCAGCTTCCTGCCGATCATCTTGGTCGCCGTACTCTTCGGCCTCGCGATGGACTACGAGGTGTTCTTGGTGTCGAGGATCCGCGAGGCCTTCGTCCACGGCGCAGAACCGACCGCAGCCATCATCAAGGGCGGAAGGAACGCCACCCGAGTCGTCACCGCGGCCGCCCTCATCATGCTGTCCGTCTTCGCCGGCTTCGTCGGAACACCCGACGCGACCTTGAAAACGATCGCTTTCGGACTGGGAATCGGCGTTTTCATCGACGCATTCGTCGTCCGCATGACTCTGGTCCCCGCCGTGCTGGCCCTCGTCGGTCGGGCAGCATGGTCACTGCCGAGCTGGCTCGACCGCAACATCCCCGACCTCGACATCGAAGGCGCCCAACTGACTGATTCCGCCCTATCCGCTACCGACTTGCAGCGCACGCCGGAGCAGACCATTCGACAAGGATGACCGGCGTGACACCAGGTCTGTCTTCGCCCACAGGCATGACGAGTACCTTGTCAGATGCTCGGCTCAAGCGGATCCGTGGGAGTCTCGGAAGGTGACCTCGATGCCGATCCAGGGGTCGGGCTTGCGGCGAAGCGCATACCAAGCTCGGGCCAGGCGGGCCAGGGGAGTTTTGCGGGCCATGAGCTGGTAGGCGTGCTTGGTCTCGGCGCGGTCGAGGACCCGGCCGGTGCCTTCGAGGCTGGCCGCGCCGGCTGGAACGGTTCCGGCGGAGTTGCAGGGTGCGACGACGGCGCGGGCATCGTTGTGCAGGCGCTTCAGTTTGCCGGTGTTCGGGTAGCTCAGGATGTAGAGCTTGCCGTCGTCGACCACGCCCCCGACCGGAGTGGAGACCGGGGTGCCGTTCTTGCGGTAAGTGGTCAGGAGGACGTTGCTGCTCTTGGCAATGCGGGCGAGTGCTGTTGTGGTCATTGGTGGCGTGCTGGGAGGTGGAAGGGGATGCCTGTCAGCGTTTCGGACTGGGCCCAGAGGCTGGCGGCGATTGCGGGGTCGGTGCTGGTTCGTGGTGGCGACGCGATGACTGGAGGTCCGAAGCTGCCGTATTTCGGGCCGTAGTACTGGCCGCTTCGGGCGTCCGGGTCGGTTGCGGCTCGGAGTGCGGGCCATGCTCCGCGGTCCTTGCCGTGGACAGGTGCGGTGAGCCGGATCGTCGCGGGTTGGTTGATTCCGGGCCTCGCGGGGCTGAAGGCGTCGATGCTGAGGCCGGGATGGGCGGCGATGGCTCGGACGTCGGTGCCGGCGGCGCGCAGCCGCCGGTCGAGCTCGGTCGCGAACAGCAGGATCGCGTGTTTCGACTGGGTGTAGGCCTTTTGCGCTGAGTATTTGGACCGTTCGAGCTGGAGATCCTCGGGATCGAAGGCGGCGGCTTTGGTCATGATGCTGCCGACCGGGACCACGCGGCTTCCTGGTGTGGCGGCGAGGATGGGCATGGTCAGCGCGGTGAGTGCGAAGTGGCCGAGGTGGTTGGTGCCGACGGCGACTTCGAAGCCGTGCCGCGTGGTTCGGCGTTCCTTGGCTGCGTTGATGCCTGCGTTGTGGATCAGCCCGTCGAGGCGGTCGAGTTCGGACAGCCGGCCCGCGGCGGCGGCGACCGAGGCGAGGTCGGCCAGATCCAGCGGCACGATGGCGGCGACCGCCCGGCCGGTCTGGCTGCGGATCGCGGCGGCAGCTGCTTGGGCGCGCTGGTCGTTCCTGGCGAGGAGTACCACGTCGGCGCCTGCAGCGGTCAGTTGCTCGGCGATGAAGTAGCCGATCCCGGCGTTGCCGCCGGTCACGGCGTAGGTCCTGCCGGTCAGGTCGGGGGGCATCCAGGTCATGTGATCGCCTACTTTTCGGTCTGTACGTCGTGGGGAGGGTGCCGGCGGCTCAGTGTGCCGAGCAGCATCGCGTGGAAGGCATCGCGCACAGCGTCGGTGAAGGGTTCCTGGAGGGCTTCCAGCTCAGGTGGTCTGCCGGCGCCGGCCAGAAGAGATTCGGTGGCCCGCGTCTGTGCCCACAGGGCGCCGGTGAGCAAGGTGGCATGGCTGGCCAGGCGCGCCACGACCAGTTCGTCCTTGGTGGCGAGTTCTCGGACGGCGCGGGCGAGGATGCCGGTGAGACGCGTGAGATTCGTCATCGAGTCCCGTTTGAACGCCAGTGCCGTCTCCGCGCTGATCTTCCGCTCGAGCACCACGGCCTGCGCGCTGATCAGCTCGCAGAAGAGTGGATGTGCCGCGAGGCTGCGCGACCAGGCGTCGGCGGCGGCCGCGATCTGGCGTTCGGTGCTGGTCCTGCCACTGGGGGCCGGCAGCAACGGATCGAGTTCGTCGAGCCAACGGGCGGTCTCGACGTGCACGAGTTCGAGCAGCACGGCTTCGCGCGACTCGAAGTACCGCAGCACATTGGAGGCGGCGAGACCGACTCGCCTGCCCAGGCCGTTGAGCGTGATCTCGGTCAGTGGCATCTCGGTCAGCATGCCGCGGGCCGCCGCCATGATCTCGGCCTGCCGGGCCGTTCGCTGCTCCTCGGTGCGGGCGCGCTGGAAGTTCGGCATGCCACCACTTTACCCCATAAGAGAGTGCTATTCTGTTATTAACAGAACGTCATTCTCTTATTTGGAGGTTCCATGTCCAGCCCGCACAACCACGAGGTCACGACAGAGCGAGTCGTCTTCGAGTCAGCCGGCGAGACCCTTGTCGGCACGCTGTATCTCCCTGCCTCCCACTCGGCCGATCGGCTGCCCGCGGTCGTCGTCGCCGGCGCGTGGGGAACGGTGAAGGAGCAGATGGCTACCGGGTACGCGCGCGAGATGGCAGTGCGCGGTTTCGCGGCGCTCGCGTTCGACTTCCGCAGCTGGGGGGAGAGCGGCGGTCGCCCGCGATCGATGGAGGACCCGCTGGCCAAGGCCGCGGACATCGTCGCGGCCGTGGCGTTTTTGGCCGGTCGCGATGACATCGACCCGCACGCGATCGGCGGGCTCGGCGTCTGCGCCGGTAGCGCCTATCTGGCCACCGCCGCCACGCAGACGGACCTGATCAAGTCGGTCGCACTCGTCGCCCCGGCCCTGCCGAGCCGCGAGACGACCGAGACGACGCTGGGCGGGCAGCCGGGCGTCGATGCGCTGCTGGCGATGGCCCGCGACGCTGAGGAGCAGTACGCGAAGACCGGCGAGGAACTGCTCGTCCCCGCTGTCGAGCCCCTGCCCGACAACGCGCCCGCCGGTGCCGATTACTACAGCAATCCCGGCCGCGGCATGGTCCCGGAGTGGGACAACACCTTCAACCCCATGTCCTGGCCGGCCTGGCTCGACTACGACGCGCAAGCCGCCGCGGCGAGCCTCACCCAGCCGCTCTCGATCGTCCACAGTGCCAGTGCGGCCAGCCCAGAGAGCATTCCCGAGTTCGTTGCCAAGAGCACCCGCCCCGTCGAGCAGTTGTGGCTCGACGATGTCACCCAGTTCGACTTCTACGACCAGCCCGGCCCGATGAAGACCGCGTCGGACACAGCCGCTCACCACTTCGAGCAAACGCTGCGGTGACAGCACCCGGCATCCCGCAACCCTGTACGGCAATTCACTGGAGGTATCGATGGCTACGACCGATCCCGGCGTACCGGTTCTGTCCATGGCACGGGACGAGGGCGCACCGCTGGACCCGCCCCGTCAGTACGAGGGTTTCCGGCGGGAGGCGCCAATCACGCGAGTCTCACTCGGCCAGGACGCGCCGACAGCCTGGCTGGTGACGCGATGGGAAGACGCTCGCGCCGTACTGGCCAACCCGGAGGTCAGCACCGACCTCACCCGGCCGGGCTACCCGGCGAGGACTCCGATGACGATGCCGCCCGGGTTCTTCCTCTTCCAGGACGACCCAGTCCATGACCTGTTCCGCAAGGTGCTGACGCGCGAGTTCATGGTCAAGAGGATCGAGGCGCTGCGGGCGCCCACCGCGCGGATCTTTGACGGGCTGATGGACGAGATGATCGCTCAAGGACCTGTGACGGACTTCGTCGAGGCGGTGGCGCTTCCGCTGCCGTCGCTGGTGATCAGCGAACTGCTGGGCGTCCCATACGCAGACCACGCCTTCTTCCAGGAGCACTCGAAGGTGCTCATCGACACCACCGTGACGGGTGAGCAGAAGGCGACGGCCCAAGCCGCGCTGGGCGACTACCTGGAGACGCTGGTCCAGCAGCGCCGCAAGGAGCCCCGCGACGACCTCATCACCAGGTTGGGCGAGCAGGTCGACGCCGGCACGTTCTCGGCCCGCGACGCCGCCGACGTCGGTGCGTTCCTGCTGTTCGCCGGTCACGAGACCACCGCCAACATGATCGGCCTCGGGGTGCTCGCGCTCCTCGACCACCCCGACCAGCTATCGCGCCTGTATGCCGGGCAAGCCGAGCTGGCAACAGCGATCGAAGAACTGCTGCGCTACCTGACGATCGCGCAGTCGGGGCTGGCCCGGGTGGCCACCGAGGACTTCTCCGTCGGCGACACCACCATCCGCGCCGGCGACGGGCTGATCATCATGCTCAACTCCGCCAACCGCGACGAGACGGTCTTCTCAGCTACCGCCGACGACCTGGACCTGACCCGCTCCAACGCACGCCAGCACATCGCTTTCGGGTACGGCATCCATCAGTGCCTCGGTCAGCCCCTGGCCCGGATGGAACTGCAGGTTGTCCTACCGGAGGTCTTCCGGCGGATGCCGGAGCTCCGGGTGGCGGACGGTCACGAGGTGGTCTACAAGTCCCACGCCGCGGCGTACGGGCCGGCATTCCTGCCGGTCAGCTGGTGACGAATCTTCGAAGGGATCTCAGATGCAGGTAGAGGTAGATGTCCCGAAGTGCGTCGCGTCCGGGCAATGTGTCCTGATCGCCCCCGACGTCTTCGATCAGCGTGACGAGGACGGCATCGTCGTCCTGCTCGACGACTCACCGCCAGTCGAGCAGTACGCCGCCGTCCGCGAGTCGGCCCTGGTCTGCCCGGCGGCCGCGATCACGGTGTCAGAACGATGAACCGGGTGGTCGTGGTCGGGGCGTCGGCCGGAGGCCTCGCAACGGCCGAGTCGCTGCGCCGGCTGGGTTTCAGCGGCGACCTGACGCTGGTCGGCGCCGAGGCGTCACCGCCGTACGACCGGCCACCGCTGTCCAAACAGATCCTCACCGGTGAGCTCACCGCGGCCCAGGTCGAACTGCGGTCGGCCGAGCAACTCGACGAGCTCGCGCTCGACCTGCGGCTGGGCGTCGAGGCCACCGGAGTCGACCTCGCAACACGTCGACTCAGTACGACGAAGGGAGCGATCGGGTACGACGCGCTGGTCGTCGCGACCGGCGTCCGGCCGCGGTCACTGCCTGGAGCGACCGGGGCGAGCGGTGTCCACTTCGTCCGCACGCTCGACGACGCGCTCGGACTGAAGGAGAGCTTGCAGCCGGGACAGCGGCTGGTCGTCGTCGGCGCCGGGTTCATCGGCGCCGAGACGGCAGCTGTCGCCCGCAGTCTCGGTGTTGAGGTGACGATGCTCGAGCCAGAACCGGTTCCGCTCGCACGTGCGCTCGGTGAACAGGTCGGCCTCGCATTCGGCGCCCTCCACCGAGAGCACGGAGTCGACCTGCGCACGGAGGTCGCCGTCCGGGAAATCCTCAATGACGGCAGCCGAGTGACCGGCGTACGGACGGCCGAGGGCGGGGTCGTGCCTGCCGATGCCGTCGTGGTCGGCATCGGCTCCGTGCCGAACGTCGAATGGCTACAGGGCAGCGGACTGTCGCTGGGAGACGGTCTGTTGTGCGACGAGTTCAGCAGAGCAGCACCGGACGTGTACGGCGTCGGCGACGTGGCCCGGTGGACCAACCCTCTGTTCGGCGTCTCGATGCGGATCGAGCACCGCACGAACGCGGCCGAGCAAGGTCTCGCGGTCGCCCGGAACCTGCTCGAACCCGGTGCAGGCAAGCCTTTCGCGCCGGTGCCGTACTTCTGGTCCGATCAGTACGACCGCAAACTCCAGGCCTATGGCTATCTCCGCGACCATGATGAGATCGCCGTGGTAGCCGGTGACCTGCGGAGTCCGTCGTTTGTTGCCGCCTATCGCAAGGGCGAAGTGCTGACCGGAGTTGTCGCTGGGAATGCTGGGCCGAAAGTACTCCGGGGCTGGCGTGCGGCGATCGCCCGCCAACAGCCGTGGCGCGACGTCGAGGCTGGGCCCGGGCAGCTTGACGCCCGATCTGGCGGGGCCGGTGCAGCTAGAACTGGTGGTGCGCAACTTCGGACCGTCGATCGCATGCAACGTCCGGGTGTCTTTTGATCCGGAGATCCCGGACCCCACCGGACCCGTCAACAAGTGTGCCGCCGTTTCTCAAGCGTCGGTATCCAGCCCAATCCCTGTGCTGACTCCTGGGATGGAACTGGACAACATCTTCTACTCAGGGGAGCGAGGGGGCGGCGGCTGGGTGAACCGCGAGCCGACCCCGGAGCAAGTGACTGTGAGGATCACCTATGAGAACGATTCGGGTGACGGCTTCACAGATGAGTTTCCGCTCGACACGAATCTCATCCGGAACCGCATCTACACCGAATCCTTTGGGGCGCCGGAGGCGCAGATCAAGATGATCGCCAAGTCGGCGAAGACCCTGGCAGATCTAGCCGCTGGCGCGGATCGCCGCCGCCGTGCCCGGGAAGCTGCACAGCAGCGGCGCGAGGCAACTGAGCTCACCGACGGGGATGACATTGCCCTTCCAGTTGGGGACCCGGAAAGAACACGGGCATTTGTAGATCGCTTCTTGCGCCGGAAGAGAACGGACTAACCTTCGGGGGCAACTTCGCCCTGGGGGTAGGTGGAACGGTGCTGGGCACGGTTCCTCGTTCTCCGGCACGTGCGGCGAAGGTTCGCGACCGCATCGATGCACCGCCGCCACGCTGAAGCTGGGTACCGCCGGATGTTGGAGTGACGGGAGTTGGTACGCCATGGCTGCGGCAGGATGATCAGGTGCTGAAACTCGTTGCCATGTTCTTCGCCGGCGGCGTCTTACTTATCCAGTAAGCGATATCACCCCGAGGTGGCCGACCTGAACGCGGCGCAGCTCACCGAGTAGGTCGGAATGCCGGTCCGCGTCGTCGTCGGCGAACCGCCCGTACCAGCTCGAGCGCACGGAGGACGAGGGCCGCTGGTCGACGTCACCAGGGAACGGGTCCGTCGTTGCCGACGAAGGTCCCGGTCGGGTCGTCCGGGCCGACTGTCGCCATCCGCACGATGATCTCCGCGCCCTCCTGCACGGTGTTCACCGCGACGCCGGCCGCCCGGAGCTGCTCCACCGTCGGCAAGCCCTCGCGGGCGGCGACGAAGTCGGTCGCGGTGGGCCCGGGTGACGCGGAGTTGACGCGCCAGCGGGGGAAGGCCCTCGCGTACTGGATCGTCAGCATGTTGAGCGCCGCCTTCGACATGGGGTACGCGAGCATTGACCACCGCGCGTCCGGGCCCGCGTTCAGCGTCAGGGAGCCGACGGCGCTGGAGACGTTCACGACGACCGGAGCCCGGCTCGCCTCGAGCAGCGGCGTGAAGGCCGTCAACACCGCGGCGGCGCCGAACACGTTCGTCTCGAACACCCGGCGGAGGTCGTCGAGCGTCGCCTCGGCGGGCGGACGCTGGTCCCCGGCGATGCCGGCGTTGTTCACCAGGACGTCCAGCGCGCCGACCTCGTTCCGCAAACGGGTTACCGCCGCGGCGATCGAGGCGCTGTCGGTGCTGTCGAGGAGGACCGGCGTCGCGCCGACCTCGGCGCTCGCCTCGGTCCCTCGTCGCAGGTCCCGGGCGCCCAGGTAAACGGTGTGGCCGGCCTCCACGAGGCGACGGGCGACCTCGTAGCCGATCCCGCGGGTAGCACCGGTGACGAGGGCGGTTCTTCCTGCAAGCTCCGACATGGGGACGCTCCTTCTGGGTCAGATGGCCCAATCGTAGCATGGATTGGGTCAACTGACCCAGAAGTGCTTGGGAAGCGGTTGGGGCTGGACGTCGAGGGCAGCGTGAAGGCCGCAGTTGGTTCGACGATCTTGCGCACGCGGCGCGCCCAGGCAGTGGGGGACGGCCGGGCCGCCAGCGATCAGAGCGTGCCTGGAAGGTGCAGGGCGTCGGACGGACCGTCAGGCGACGGTCAGGCGGCGAAGGACTCGACGTAGCGAAGCGCGGCGTTCATCGACGTCCGCAGAGGCGCCGTCGACTGCATGGTCTGGCCAAGGAGGGTGCCCCCCTGGAGGGCTGTCAGCAGCGCCATCGACAGCTCGTCGAGATCGGCTTCGGGACGGAGATCGCCCCGGTCGCGCATGGCGCGGAGACCGTCGAGCAGCAGGGACTGCAAGCGCACGAAGGCGCTGCAGAGCTCATCACGGGTCTGCTCGTCGCCAGGACTCGTTGAGCCCGCCAGCATCGCCAACGTGCAGGCCCCGTGACCGCTGCCGTGAGCGAGGTTCTCGACCGCGGCGTCGGCCCACGCCCGCAGCTCCTCGAAGCTGTCGAGCGGACCCAGCATCGGGTGACCGACGAACGCCTCCGACTCAGACTGACGAGTGATGACCGCCCTCACGAGAGCCTGTTTGCTACCGAAGTAGTGCATCAGCTGTGACCCGCTGACCCCCGCGGCCTTGCGGATATCGGCGGCGCTGGTACCGGCAACGCCGAACTGGCCGATGAGCGTCGCGGCCGCCTCGACGATGCGCTCTCGGGTGGCTTGCCCCTTCTGGGTGATCACCCACCCAGGCTAGTCCACTGGGTCACTCCGCCCACAAGCCTTCAATGAAGTTGCGGAGGCAGCCGTCACTGAGTCGCTACATGCCCTCCACTCTGCCCCGACCGGGCCAACCGGACCAGGGACCGCTTGTCCCACCCACGCGGCGCACGGGGTCTACGCTCGCGGCATGAGCGAACTCGCCGACCAGATCATCGTCTCGCTGCGCCAGCACCACGACCAGCTCGTCGAGGTCATCGACGGTCTCGACGACGAGCAGCTGGTCGCGCCGAGCGGCGCGTCCGAGTGGCGGATCTGCGACGTGATCTCCCACCTGGGCAGCGGATCGGAGACCATGCTGCGGCCGTTGGCGGCGGCCGTCGGCACGGAGGTCCCCGTGGGCGACAACCAGGCGGTCTGGGACCGCTGGAACGCAATGGCGCCCCGCGAGCAGGCGCAGGGGTACGTCGACCGCGGAGCGGTCCTCGTCGAGACCCTCGAGTCCCTGACGCCCGAGCAGCGCGACGCGGTCACCATCCGCCGACCTCGGCTTCCTGAGCCCGTCCCGCTGGAGGTCGCTGCCGGCATGCGCCTCAACGAGGTCGCCCAGCACACGTGGGACGTCACCGT
The DNA here is from genome assembly GCF_001984195.1 of Kribbella sp. ALI-6-A. Classification (GTDB taxonomy): domain Bacteria; phylum Actinomycetota; class Actinomycetes; order Propionibacteriales; family Kribbellaceae; genus Kribbella. The sequence goes on along the minus strand of NZ_MTQN01000005.1, from coordinate 183,255 downwards.
CGGCCTCGACCCGGCCGCGACGGTCGACGCCACCGCCGCCGGCCTGATGCTGACCCTGCTGTCCGACCAGCTCAGCTTCATGCTCGGCCTCACCGCCAAGCCCGACGCCCTGAGCGAGCCCACCGAGGTCGCGGCCGGCGACTGGGCGCTCGTCGTCGACCAGCGCGCCCGGATCCTGCCCGCCGGCACCAACCCGCTCGCGACCTTCACCGGCACCACCGAGTCGTTCTACCGGCTGCTCGGCGGCCGCCTCGCCGAGCGCTACACGCCGGCCGGCACCGAGGTCACCGGCAGTGTCACGCTCGACGACCTGCGGCGGGTGTTCCCGGGCTTCTAGTCCGGCCTCACCGTCGGGCCTATAACGGTCGTTATTTCAAGCACTACTAGCTATACGTTACTTACAGGCCGATCTGTTTCGCGCCTTGCGCCGAGGTCGGTGGTGGCTACGCAGGGCTGACGTGAAGTTGGCGGTCGCGGCTGATAGGAGTCGGGCTTCCACCCTCCTCGGCGACGGCGATGGCTACCGGTGTTCCGGCAGACGGGTGAAGGATCGCCGGTACGCCGTCGGCGTCAGCCCGACCCGCCGGGTCAGGTGCTGGCGCATCGAGTCGGCGCTGCCCAGTCCGCTACGAGCGGCGACGAGGTCCATCGGCAGGTTGGTGGACTCCAGAAGTTCGCGTGCCCGGTTGATGCGCTGATGCAGCAGCCATTGCAGAGGACTGAGGCCGGTTTCGGCGCGGAATCGGCGCGTCAGCGTCCGTACGCTGTTGTTGGCGTGCCGGGCCAGGTCGGTCAGCGTGAGTGGCTGATCGAGCCTCTGCAGCGCCCAGGCTCGGGTGGCGGCAAGGGAGACGCCGGTCTCGGCGGGCAATGGTGTCTCGATGAACTGCGCCTGACCACCCGGGCGCACAGGTGCCACAACGGCCAGCCGGGCCACCGCGTTGGCCGCCGCGGCGCCGTGGTCGGAGCGGACCATGTGCAGGCAGAGGTCGATGCCGGCCGCCAGCCCGGCCGAGGTGAACACGGGGCCGTCCTCGACGAACAGCACGTCCGGTTCGAGCGTGACGGCCGGGTAGCGCCGGCGAAATATGTCCGACTTCACCCAGAACGTTGTGGCGCGCCGGCCCTCGAGCAGACCGGCGGCCGCCAGCACGAAAGCGCCGGTGCAGATCGACGCGAGACGCCTGCCCGCCGCGGCCGCTGAGCGCAGCGCCTCGAGGACCGCCAACGGGACGTCGTCGCGACCGGCCCCGCCGGTCACCATCACCGTGTCGGCCTCGTCGACTGCCTCCAGGCCGTGCCGGACGAACAAGTCGAAAGCGCCATCGGACGGCAGGAACCCCGGCTCAGCCGTGCAGACCCGGACGTCGTACGCAGGCCGTCCATCAATCTCCACCCCGCGGAAGATCAGCTCAGGGATGGACAAATCGAAAGTATTGACCGGTGGAACGGCAATGACGACGACGCGGTGCATGGCCAGAACCTCCGGATGTATGGCACTCGGGCCACTACTGTACAGCGGTGCAGCTCGGCAGGCTCGAGACATGTCCTTCGTCGTTGTCACCGGAGCCGGCGCAGCCGGCCTACCCACCGCCCGCCAGTTCGCCGAGAGCGGCGAGCGCGTCCGCCAGATCACCCGCAGTGGCCGCGGCGCTGACCACCCGCTGGTGGAGACCGTGGCCGCCGACATCACCGATGCCGACCGGCTCACCGAGCTCGCCGAGGGCGCACGCGTGCTGGTCAACTGCGCCATTCCCGCGTTGGACCGCTGGGCTGTCGACGTGCCACCGATGTCCGCGGCGCTACTGACCGCGGTCGAGCGGACCGGTGCGGCCTACGTGATGCTGGGCAACACGTACGGCTACGGTCCGGTCGACGGACCGATGACCGAGGACCTGCCGATGGCCGCCACCACGGTCAAAGGCCGTGTCCGAGCGCAGATGTGGCTCGACGCGCTGGCCGCTCACGAAGCGGGCCGCGCGCGGGTCACCGAAGTGCGGGCCACAGGTTTCCTCGGCGCGGGCCCCGTGGGTCCCTACGGCGCATTCGTCCTCGGTCCCCTCCTGGCCGGCGAGGTGGCGTCCTACCCGGGAGACCTCGACGTACCGCACAGCTGGAACTACACGGAAGACATCGCCCGGACGCTCGTGGCCGCGAGTCGCAACGACGACGCGTGGGGCCGACCCTGGCACGTGCCGGTCACGTCGTCTCTTTCCGTGCGGGCACTGAGCGAGCGGCTCGCCGAGATGGCCGGAGCGCCCACGCCCAAGCTGCACCGCATCGATCGCGACGAACTGGCCGCGCTGGCTCGACAGCAACCGGTGTTCGGCGAACTCATGGAAATGATGTACAGCAACGAGAACCCGCATGTGATCGACTCCAGCCGCACCGAGGCGATCCTCGGCGTGAAGCCGACGCCACTGGACACAGTCCTCCGAGAGATGGTGACCGACGCCGTCGGTGCGACCGGAAACATCACCGACCGGCTCTCCCGCCGCCTCGGCCCCCAACAGCGCGGCACCATCTGAGTGGTTGGCCGCGTGGCTTGTAGGCCCACCGTCGTCGCCAGACCGGTACCGGCCGAAATTCCCGGCTGCCGGCGCCGCGCGCGCGGCATCCATGGCGGGGACCGCAGCCCGCTGTCCGCCCTGGCGCGACTCCGCCTGAGCAGCTGCCCGGGCCCTCGATCGCCGGGCCAGAAATAACCATCCCTAGTGACTTCGTCAAAGGAACTGTGATGTCCACCAGAGCATTTCAGCCGTATGAGCTTGCCGGAAAGAAGCTGAAGAACCGTGTCGTCATGGCCCCGATGACCAGGAGTCGTGCCCCCGGTGCCACGCCGACCCCGTCGATGGCGTCCTATTACGCGCAGCGAGCCGGCGCCGGTCTGATCATCACCGAGGGCACCCACCCGTCGGCGCAGGGGCAGGGCTACACCGACGTGCCCGGTCTGCACTCGCCGGCGCAGGTGGACGCCTGGCGCACTGTCACCGACGCGGTGCACGCCAACGACGGCGTGATCTTCGCGCAACTCATGCACAGCGGCCGCATCGGGCATCCCGACCTACTGCCGGACGGTCTCGTCCCGGTCGGCCCATCGCCCGTGCAGGCCAAAGGGCAAGTCTTCACCCACACAGGCTTGCAGGACTTCGTCGTCCCGAGGGAGCTCACCGAGGACGAGATCCTGTCCACCATCGAGGACTACGCCTCGGCCGCCCGCAACGCCATCACAGCCGGATTCGACGGCGTCGAGTTGCACGGCGCCAACGGATACCTCATCCACCAATTCCTTTCCACACACACCAACAAGCGTGCGGATCGATGGGGCGGCGGAGTGGACGGCAGGATCCGGTTCGCCGTCGAGGTCGCCCGGGCAACAAGCCAAGCCATCGGCGCCGACAAGGTCGGCATCCGCATCTCACCCGGAGCCGTCGTCAACGACATCAACGACGACCCTGACCACGACGCCACATACTTGCCCTTGGTGCGCGAACTGGCGGCTCTCGACCTCGCCTATCTGCACTTCGCAGAACGGGCCGGACGCGACCTGACTCGCCGAATCCGTGCGGCGTGGCCCAACACCTTGATCCTCAACCCCGACACCGGATCGACGCCCACCGGTCCAGCGGACCTGTGGCTCATCGAGGACGACATCACCGATCTGCTCGCCTTCGGCGCCAACTTCATCGCCAATCCCGACCTGCCACACCGCCTTGCCACCGGAGCTCCACTCGCTCAGGCTGACCGAGCCACCTTCTTCGGCGGCGGCGACCGCGGTTACATCGATTACGCCCCACTCGACTGAACGGCGGGCCGGCATGCCGAGCGTCGGCCGCATCGAAAGTACGCGTACAGCCGTCGCCGGACCTCGCAGGCCAGCGTGGCGAGGCGGCGGGAAACCAAGCGCAGCATCAGTCAGGCCTTTCAAAGGCTCAAGGTCGTCGGGGGGCCGGACAGCGATGCCTTGGCGCGCCGCGCAAAGTCATCGGCAACGACCTCGATCTCGCCGGCGGCCAGCCCGTCCAGCACGGTGGTCACGAACTCCTCAGCGCTGATCTTGGGGAAGTCCCACCCCGCGCTCATGTCGGTGTCGACCAGGCCGACGTGGGCGCCCAGGACCTGGGTGTGCTGCTCGGCGAGCTCGACACGGAAGGCGTTGTTCAGGTTCCAGGCGGCGGCCTTGCTCACCGAGTAGGCGGCGTTGCCGGGTACGGCGTACCAGGAGGCGGCTGACAGCACCGTGACGATGGCACCGCCACCGTTGCGGCCGAGCGTGGGGGCGAATCCGCGGGTCACCTGGAGGGTGCCGAAGACGTTGGTCTCGACGTCCCGCCGGATGGTGTCGAGGTCTCCGGCGAGCACAGGCTGCAGGGTGGCGATGCCTGCGTTGTTGACCAGCAGGTCGACGTCGGGAGCCGCACGGACTGCAGCGTCCACGCTGGCGGCATCCGTGACGTCCAGTTCGAGCCGCACGGCTCCGTCGACGTCGATCGAGCGCGGGTCGCGGGCGGTGGCATAGACCCGGCGGGCGCCGCGAACCAGCAGCTGGCGGGTGAATTCGCGACCCAGCCCTCGATTGGCCCCGGTGACCAGTGCAGTGGAGTTTTCGATTCTCATGACGCGACCGTAAGATCTGACATGCATGTCAGGTTCAAGTCGTTGTCGTGAGACGTGTGTCACGGAGGTGCCAAATCGTGCGGATCGGCGAACTGGCCCGGCTGACCGGGGTGAGCCCGAGGTCGCTGCGCTGGTACGGCGAGCAGTCACTGCTGCGGGAGACGCGCACCAGTGGGGGTCACCGGGAGTACGACGACGACGCGGTCGAACGGGTCCGGATCATTCAGGTGCTGTTCGCCGCCGGCGTTCCCGCCCGACACGTCGCGGGGATCCTGCCCTGCGTCGACACCGGGACGACGACCCCGGCCATGGTCGCGCGCCTGGAGGAGGAGCGGACTCGGCTGCGGGCGCAGGCCGCAGAGCTCGCCGCCACCCTCGAGAGGCTCGATGAGGTGGTCGTGGAAACGCGCCTCAGGCTCCTGGCGGCCTGACGTCGGAGCAGGTGGTCCCCCGCTGCCTCAGGCGTTCATGCCGCCGTGCACGGTCGGCGACTCGCTCATAGCTGATGGCGACGTTGCCCCTGTTCAGTGGGCCGGGTCGCGCCGGCCCGGGTCTTGCTCGCGCAGGAACCGCTGGTTGACCTCGATCAGTGCGTCCAGCACCGTACGGGCGATGGTCAGATCGTCGATGGACTCCGACAGCCGCTGTCGTTCGCGGTCCATCACCTCGGCGGCGCGCCGGGCCTCGCGCAGGCTCGGAGTGTTCATGCAGGGCACCATCTCGGCAATCGCGCGGCTCGGCACCCCGGCGGTCAGGTACGCCTGAATTGTGCGCACCCGATCGATATGGCTCTCCTCGTAGTGGCGCTGACCGGTCGCGGAGCGCTCGCTCACCAGCAGACCCTGCTGCTCGTAATAGCGTAGCGACCGGGTGCTGACACCGGTCCGGGCAGCCAGTTCACCGATGCGCATCGCAGCCTCCGCCGCTCGTGTGCGCCGCGTCACGACGCTTGCCTTTGACATCAATGTCAACTTCTACGGTATCTCCCACCGGACATCCGATAGGAGTGGGTCAATGATCAAGTTCGTGTACCTGGTCAAGCGCGCCGAGCACCTGACATTCGAAGAGTTCGTCAAGTACCACCGCGAGAGCCACGCGCCGCTGTTCAAGTCCATCCCCGAGGCGGCGAAGTACGTCAGGCGCTACACCGTCTCGCACCCCGTCCCCGCCGAGCAGTACCCAGCGCCCGGCTGGGACTCCGTGGTGGAGATCTGGTTCGACTCCTGGGCCGACCACGACGCCTTCTTCACCTCGGAGAACTACCGCACGCTGGTCCAGCCCGACGAGTCGACCTTCTTCGTCCATGCCGACATCTCCGTCATGGTCACCGAGGAACGCGTCATCATCTGAGAGATCACTCCCGCGCCCTTTCCTGTACGGAGCGGGCGGGCGCGGGCCTTTCGCCGCCGCGAAACCTAGCGCTCCAGCAGGAGATCCGTTCTGGTCTGCTGTGCTGGTGTGGTTTTGTAAGTGGACGGCGCGCAGCCACCGTCGAGTCTCAGCGGTTGTGTGGACCTCAAAAGACGCGGCGATCGCTGCCGCCTACAGACAAGATGCTCAGCGATGGTCTGAGCTGTTCGGCGAACTGATGGACACGATCGGGAAGGCTTCAGCCGTCCCGAATCCCCACGCCGGGCCCGTGACTGATCGGACACCCCGGACGCAGGTGTCCAACCGGGCTCGGGCCGTTCACACCACCCGGCCCTGTGTGCTTCACTGTCGCACCATCACGCCTCGACGAGGAGGTTCGAGAATGTTGCGCAAGGGCATACGTCGCGCTGTTGCCGCCGCGACGGCGAGTGTTGTACTCGGGTTCGGGCTGATCGTCGTTCCTGGGGCAGCGCATCTTCCCCGCGCTCACGCTGATGCGGGCAGCTACTTCGATGATTGCTCATACGACTGGCTTCACTGCGGAACCGGTCAACAGGTCGACCTCACTGCTGACCAAGTTCGCGCACGCACTGATCTTTGTCTGTGGGACAACAACGACGGCAGTCATCCGAACGCTGCAGTATGCATCAAGCGGGATGGAGACGTGGTCTTCGTGCGGGACACTGACAGCGACGGCAGATCAGCACTCGGGCAGATCGGCTTCACTGCCGCCAACATCTATGTCTGCAGGAACGGGCACGGTTTCGGGACGTGGGCGCGATGTGACTTCCAGTGGCCGGAGAACCATGCTCGCCTTCGCACGTTGGACTGCGATTTCGACAATGCGCCGATCAGTTTCGGGTCGTCCGAATGCACCAGGTCGGAGCGCTACGTCGAATTCTTGGGGTGACACGCGGCATGACTGCGCTGCCACCCGGCCACACAGGCGCAGTGCCCGCGCATCGGGATGCAAACCGCCCGCCGGTGTCTCAGTAGCTTGCCGCTGGTGGAGCGACTGCGTCATCGGGCTTTGCTGTCGGCATCGGCGACGATGGCAGCGGCGACATCGCGCAGCTTGATGTTGCTGGCCTGAGAGGTCCGCGCCAGGAAGGCGAACGCACGGTCGGAATCGAGTCGATAGCGCTCGACCACGATCCCGACTGCCTGCCCGATCATGGACCGGCTGGCGAGTGCCTGGTTCAGGTCTTCTTCGTGGCGGCTCCAGCCGAGCGCCACCGCGGCCATGTTGGCGAACAGCGACCCCATTTGACGCGTTTCGACAGTGATCTGGCCGGCCTGACCGCAATACAGGTTGACCCCGCCCAGCACGTGCTGCGGCTCCGCCCGGAACTGGAAAGCCAACTGGGCCCCGATCCCAAGTTCCTTTGCCGCCTTCGGGCCGTACACCGGCCAGCGCGAATCACTGGCGAGGTCATCGACTTGCACCACCGGCTCGTCCAGCACGGCATCCAGGCACGGCCCTTCACTCAGCTCGTACTGCAGCTCGGCGGCTCGCACCGCCACCATGTCGGTCGGGGCCAGCGTCTGAATCAGCCCGTCCTTGCCAGTGATCGAAATGCTCGCGTGGTCGATTCCCGGCACCGCCTCGACCGCTCCGACGGTGATCATCCACAGGGTCTCGTCCAGGTCCATCGGCAACCGCAGCCCGGCCGCCAGCTCGTCCATTACGCGCAGCAATTCCGACAGTCCCATGCATCACCCTTCCTGGTTCGGCGGACACCGCCAAGAGTCCACTTGGCCACCGAGTCCGCTCCGGAGCATGCAGCTTTCCTCTTGATCGTGTGCGAGAACTTGATCCTCCTACTCCTGTATGGAGTCGATGCCTACGTGAAACGTTGCCTCCCGGCAGGCCAACGTTGACCGGTCCGATCCGGCCGACCACGACGAGCGCAGCACCTACTGCTTCAGCTCGAGCAACTGCAGATGATGCTTCGTTCCCAGTTCGAACCGCGGTGTTCGACTTCCTCCCGCGACCACCGAAGGGCTCCACCCCCAGTCCTCTCTCGGAGACGAAGTCGATGGGTGGTCTCTCATCGATCAGGCGGGCAAGCTCCACACAGCAGCAGGTGGTTGTCCAGACTCGCTCCGCTCGACCACAGGCAACTGGACAACCACTGCTGGCGCGAGCACCCAGTGGGCGTCTGACCGACGAGGGGCCACAGCACAACGCCCGAGGAGCTCGCTCGGCTCCGGTTCGGTACAAGGTCAGTTCACCGGTTTCACCGGACTGTCGGTGCCCTTGAGGACGGAGTTGAGGAGGTAGTACACCTTCCGTTCACGTAGGTCAGTCGACCACCACGTCGCCCATTTCGCTCCGCACCAGCCCGAGCGCCTCGAGCTCCTTGATTCCCCGCTGCCAGGTGTCGTCTTTGATCGCGAAGCGCTCACGGTCAATACGTCGAAACGTGGGCACCATCGACGTCGGTCTAACCAGCGAGCACCAAGTGCAGGCAGAGGAAGGCAAACAGAGCCCGGGCCGACATCACGTTGATCCGATTTGGCGACCAGAACTCGAGCGGGAGGCCGATCCACGGTGCTCGCTTCGGTACGTCGGGGTGACGGACGACGATTTTGTAGTCGCGGCCGGTCTTGGTCCGCAGCACCCATCCGGGTCCCATGTCCGCGGTCGGCATCATCGTGAGCATGGACATCGCCCGCTTGACTCCCCAACGACAGCAACCGACCAGCATGCCTTTGCCGCGTTGCCGGCCCGGGACTAGTTTTCGGCAGCGGGCGGTTCTGCCAGCGCATCGGGAAGCGCTGCCCTCGAGGAGACCCACAGTTTGGGGAACAGCTGGTACAGGTGGGTGCTGACTGTCCGGGGCGACAGGAAGAGCCGCTCGCCGATTTGCTTGTTGGTAAGACCGGCGGCTGCGAGTTTGGCGATCTCTAGTTGCTGAGGGGGGAGGGAACTGAGCGCGGAGGCGGCAACAGTCGTTGCGACCGGGAGACCGCTGGCGCGCAGTTCATTGTGGGTTCGAGTCACCCACGGGTGAGCATCGAGGCGTTGAAAGGTGTCGAGAGCAGCGGTGAGGTGCTTGCGGGCTTCGGCTCGATCACTACCGCACCAAGCTCAGCGCGTATGGCGAGCTGCCATCGTCCAGCCTCACTTTCGGCGCGGTCCCGGATCTGCATGAGCTGTCAGCCCGCTGGTTGGGTTCTCGATTCTGTGCCGACCACATCGTGCGCAACCTCGGCAGACTCACCTCGACGCCGCTGTTCTGGAGCCGTAGGCAACGAGGTGAGGAAGCCTCGCCCTGGTTGATGTGGACGCACAAGATCGAGTATTTGCGGGCAACCACCAAGATGTTGAAGCGCCATCGACGAGCGTTCTGCATCCCTGAGCACGAGGTAAAGAACTCGCCGCGGTACGAGCGAATCGTCCTTCTGCCCGCCGTCGCCTTGATGGCGGCGTTCCAGATCACCGTCGACGTCACCACCGATCCCGACCACGGCCAGGTCGAAGGCTTCGTCCTCGGCGGCGAAGCCATCGTCGCGAACTGGTTGCGCGCTCCCGGCCTCTGGTACGTCGAATCGAACGTCCCACCTTCGCGCCGGATGGTCTACCGCGACATCGCCGAGGCAGCCTCAAGCCGCTCGATCATCGAGCAGCCGACGGCAGCGCGCCGCCTGGAGGCGCTCGCCGGCTACCTGAACATCCCGTGGCGCTGGTTCCGCAAACGGCGCCGTCGTTCCCGGTTCTGCTGCGCCGACGCCTCGGTCAGTCCGGAGGTGCTGAGTATCGCCGACGCCATCGCGATGCCGACCCCACCGAGCGGTTGCCCCCGGACAACGGCCCTGGCACTGGCGCCGTCGAAGACCATGGTCAGCTGAGCCGCGAGCATGGCCGGGTCGGCGATCCCCGCAGCGATCGCCTCCGTGTGGAAGAAGTCGGTCATCTGCTGTTTGAAAGCACGTGCGACGACACTGCCTGGATGGCCGGGTTGCTTCAGCTCGGTCGCGGTGTTGACGAACGGGCACCCCCGGAAGGCCTGCAACTCCGACATCTGGTCCTGACGCTCGAAGATGTGCAGGATCCGCTCCCGCGGCGATCGTCCGTCCCTGCCGGTTCCCGGCATCAAAGCTGCCAGGAACTCCACACCTACGCTGGTCAGACTCCCTGCGATCAGCGCGTCCTTGGACCGGAACAACTGATACATCGACTTCTTCGACACGCCGGCCGCTTTGCACACCGCATCCACACCGACGTGCACGCCCTCAAGGTAGAAGAGCTCCCCCGCCGCATCGAGCAGCCGCTCGCGAGGTGTCGCAGAACTCGAGTCGGACGGCAAAGGAGGTCCTTCGTGATCGTGGTGTGGGGGCGCGGGTCGTCAGCGGGAAACGTCGAGTGCTTCGACCGGACCGGAAAGAGCGCCCTTGAAGTGACGACTGTGGTCGTCTGCAAGGAGCTCGAGCTCGCCCTTCTCCAACGCTGCAACGATGTCGGCGGCCACGGTGGACGGATCGTTCTTCGGCCCGTCCAACCCCCTGACAAGGTCGGTGTCGGTCAGCCCCAACTGGACGCCGAGCACATGCGTCCCCTGCGCGGACAGCTCCGAGCGCAGGGTGTTGGTGAACGAGATCAGTGCCGCTTTCGCGGCGCCATAGGTTCCGGACCCGGGGAACCCGGCAATCCACGCTACGAGGGAGTGGATGTTGATCAGCGCGCCTCCGCCATTGGCTGCCAGCACGGGCGCGAAGGCCTTCGCGACGCGCAGCGGCCCGAAAGCGATGATCCCGAAGACGCGATCGACCTCGTCCTGGTCGTCTTGCAGAAGGGGACCGAATGTCATGATCCCCGCGTTGTTCACGACGATGTTGACGTCGCCGGCGACACGAGCGAGTTCGGCCGCGGCCTTCGGATCCGCCAGCTCGAAGCTGACCGGGACGATCCTCGGGTCGTCCTGCGCCACCGGGTTTCGCGAGGTGACGTAGACCTTCGCGGCTCCTGCCTGGAGCAGCTCGCGCACGATCTCCTTGCCGAGCCCTTGTTGCCCGCCGGTCACCACAACGGTCGCTCCACTGACAGTGGTCATCACAGATCTCCTTGATGCGTGACATAGTTTAAATGATGGTTGTCTATGTCGTGGACAGTAGCCATCGTCGTTGACCGAGTCAAGTAGGGTTTACCTATGTCATGGGTAGCGACCGAAAGATTCGGAGCACGTACTGCGCCGGCCGGCCTGGCCCTGGTGCAGGAACTCGTCAACACGCACGCGACCGAGCGCGACGGCGAGGAACTACTGCTCGACTACCCCTCAGCGCAGCGCTGGCTGCAGAACGCCGCCCGGCAATGGGCCGATGTCCGCGGCCTGACCGCGCCCGACCTCGTCCTGGACGAAGCAGGCCTGCGGGACCTGCTGGAACTGCGATCGACAGTGGCCGGCTTGCTCGCCGTACCGGCAGACCAGCGTCCCGAAGGTGTACCTGTGGACATCCAGGTACACGCTCGGGCGAACCTGGTTGCGGACGCGGAAGGACGAGTGGGTATCGAACCCGAGGGCACGGGCAGCAGTTGGCTGGCGTCAGCCGTCTGGTCGGAGATCCTGCGCGCACAGTTGACCGGGACCTGGGCCCGGCTCAAACTGTGCCGCGAACCGGGCTGCCGGTCAGCCTTCTACGACACCTCCCGAAACCACAGCGGTCTGTGGCACGACGTGCACAGCTGCGGAAACATCAACAACCTCCGCGCCTCGCGCAGCCGTAAGAAACGCTCGGCGCAGTAGTGCGTAACTTCCCTGGACATCACAGGTGCTCGGTTGAAAGATGCTCGACGAACCAATCGCGGGAGGCCTGGGAAGCGACCGTGAATCCGTCGCCGGTGTAGGCGTCGAAATGCCCGCCCGGCAGGAAGACGAGCTTCTTCGGCTCCGCGGCTGTCTGGAACGCCGAGGCAGCCAGGTTGCCCCCGGTCAAGCCGTCTTCGCGGCCGACGATCATCAGCAGCGGCGTGGGGGTGATGTCCGGCAGATACCGTGCCGGCTCGTAGCCGTAAAAGTTGTCCACGCTGCGCAAGGTGACTACGTTCGGCCAGGTCGGATCGAACTCGGCTCGCGCCGTGGTGAACCACTCGAAGGAGTCCGGGGTGGGTAACCCGACCAGTTCGCCAGGATCGGTCCCTATGACCGGCACGGTAGCGGCCGGTTCGCCCAGTGCCCTCGCCCGCCGGTCAGCGGTGAACCGGTCCGGGCCAACCACGAGGTTGCTCACCCTGGCAAGGTTCGCATAGGTTGCCCGGCCGCTGATGAACGGTGCCTGTCCGCTCACCGCCTTGACCCGACGGTCGATGGCGGCGACCACGAACGCGTGTGCTGCGGAGAAACTTGTGCCCCACACGCCGATTCTGTCCGGGTCCACGTCCGCGCGGTTCTGCGCGCAGGTGATCGCGTGCTGGTAGTCCCGGATCTGTTCCCAAGGGTCGATCTCGTGACGCGGCTTCCCGGCCCCCGTCCCGGAATCGCCCCAGCCGCGGTTGTCGAAGACCAGCACCGCCAGGCCGGCTGCAGCGAACACCTCGGCGAAGCGGTCGAGATACATTCGCCGCGTCGAGGTCCAGCCATGGGCCATCACCACGCACGGCGCAGGACCCGGCACGCCTTCGGCCTCGTAGAACCAGCCGCGCAGCGTAGCGCCTTCCGCGTCGAATTCGATGTCGTGACGCACGAATCTCACCCTTGTCCGATCTGCTTGGTGACGAACTCGGTCAGGTCGCCGATCTCCGGCCCGGCGACATCGTGGCCCAGGCCGCGATAGACGCGGATGTCCGCAGTTGCGTGGGTTTCCAGCCAGCGTGCGGTGCGCTGGATGGCTGGACCGGGAATGACCCAGTCGCTTTCGCCGCGGCCCCAGTACACCGGCGGCCGAGAGTCGGCCAGTGCGGCGTCGCCGGATTGCTCGTCGCGGACGACGAAACCCGCGAGGCTCACGCCGTAAGCGAATCGGTCCGGAGCCAGCCGCATCAACTGGTGCACCATCGCTCCGCCCTGGGAGAAGCCGAGCAGGCCGATCGACGGCGCGTCGATGCCGAGGGTCCAGTCCAGCACGTCCTCGGCTGCCCCGTTCGCGACGTCGGGCCGTGGATCGCCGATCGGGTTGCCCCGGCTGGGAAACCACGCGTACCCGCCCGCCTCCGGGATGCGCGCCCGGATCGACGCGACCACGAGTTCGTCCGGTAGCTCCGGGACGAGCAGCCGAAACAGGTGGGTTTCGTCGTAGCTCCAGCCGTGCAGCATCACCAGCACCGGCCGATCACCGCGGGCGTGGTCGGATGCCGACCACAGCACCGCGTCTCGATCCATTCCAGGCCTGACCGTTGCACTCATTCAGCGCTCCCTTCATTCGCTGACGACAGTGCCGCAGCGGAGGAGACCGCGTCCAAGACCTGTTCCGCGCTCTGTGATGCCCAATAGGTACCAGCGCCTTTTCCTCAGTGATGGGTCGGGTCGCTGATCCGGGTCCGGTTCGTGCTGGCGGGTGATCTCGCGGACGACGGGGCCGTGGCGCCGCGGCCCAGGACGGGCTAGGGGACGAGATGTGAGGGCAGATTGCCTTCGGATGACTCGGAGGTGGCAGTGGTGAGGACGGTCGCGCGGGCGCCGTCTAGGTGCTCGGATTCTCGGTGAGCGATGACAATCGACCCCTCGCGGTTTGCCGCGCTGGAGGGCCTCAGCCGTTGAGCAGGAGTCAGGTCGCAAGTTGCGGCGATGGTGGACTCTTGGAGGGCTGGTGCCGAGGAATCCTCTTTCGCTGGGAACGTGGGGAGAATCTCCACCGCTGTAGCGAGTCGCGACGCCAGAGGGCGACCCATCCGGTACGAGGCGAAGGTCCGGTTCCGCGACTTCGACGGAGAGACCAGGCGGGTGTCGGCGTGGGGCACGTCGCGGTCGGCGGCCAAGGACAAGCTCCGCGAGACCCTGACGAACCGGGGCAGACGGAAGGGGCGGCGGTGTTGAAGGCGACCGACCGCGTCGCCGTCGCGATCGGCCTATACCTGGCGGAGGTGAAGGCGAAGGTGAAGGACGGCAGACGGGCGCCGGGGAGCCTTGAGACGTATGAGTACCAGGCAATGAAGAACCTGATTCCCGGACGGGAAGACTGCAGTTGATTGAGGCGACCATCCCGCGAGTGAACAAGGTGCTTGTCGAGATCAAGGAGGAGGTTGGTGTCGCGAGCGCCAAGACCTGTAAGAGCATTTTGACGGGAACGTTCGCTCTCGCGGTGCGGTACGGCGCCTTGACGCAGAATCCGGTGCGGGAAATCGAGCCGCTGGGCAAGCGGCGTCGGACGCCGGCGAAGGCACTGGACGCCGACGATCGACAACAGTGGTTCGAGTTGCTCCGGTAGGACGAGGGGGCGGTCAAGGCCGACCTCATTGACATCAGCAAGTTCATGCTGGCTACCGGGGAACGGATTGGCGAGACGCTCGCAGTGATCTGGAGTGGCATCGATCGGGACACCGGTGTGGTCGACTGCAGTCATCAGATCCAGCGACTCCGCGGTCAGGGACTGGTTCGGCGCGAAGGTGAAGACCGCGGCTGGCGAGCGGCTCCTGATTCTGCCGAGCTGGGCGCTGGAAATGGTCAACGCTCGATGGACACCGGGCGAGTGAAGGTCCAGCCCGACGAAGTCGCCGCCCTCGTGAAGCTGTACGGCGTGCCCCGAGCCGACCGCGCTGCCCTCCTCGAGGCGGTCGAGTTGGCAAGTCTCCCGTCGCTCGGCGACGATCTCGCCTGGGTGACCTCGCACAAGTTCCGGAAGACGACTGCCACGATTCTGGACAGTCGGCCCGGAAGATGCGAATCAGTTGGGTCAGGCGGACACGACCACGACGCTGAACGCGTACATCGGACGAAAGGTGCTCAATCCGGAGGCTGCACGCATCCGCGACGAGGCGCGGTCAGCTTCTGGTCAGTTGAAGATCTGTACTGCATCGCCACCAGGGCGTAAGCCCTGGTCAGAGAGCCGACGAGGGGACTCGAACCCCTAACCACCGCTTTACAAGAGCGGTGCGCTGCCAATTGCGCCACGTCGGCGGGTGCGGGTTGATTGTAGTGGATCGGGGGGTGGGGGTGGTGTCAGGTGGTGGAGTGGCGGAGGGCTCGGGCTCCTGGGACGGCGATGAGGGCGATCGCGGCCAGGAAGGTGAAGGCTGCGGTGGGGTGGTCGACGAGGAGGCCTACCGCGGTGGCTGCCACGAGGCCGCCCAGGTTTCCGGACAGCCAGATGAGGCCGGCGGCCGTGCTTTCGGCTTGGCCGGTACGGCGTTCTACCAGTTCCAGGACCACGGGGAGGGCGGGGAGGAGTAGGAGGCCGATGGTGGTGATGGCGATGAAGGCGGTCAGTGTGCTGGGGGTGAGGGCCAGGGCGGCGCAGGCCAGGCTGGTGGCGGTGAGGCTGAGGACCAGGAGGGCTGACTGAGCGTGGCGGCGGGCCACGAGGATCGGGATAGCGGCGCTGCCCAGGACTCCGGCGATCACGGTGACCAGGAGGACGGTGCTGGCGGTGCCGGCGGGGACACCGGCGGGTTCCAGGAGGGCCTGGGTGAAGGTCGTGAGGGCCACGAAGACGCCGAAGGGGAAGAGGGCCAGGACGCAGAGGCGGCGGATCAGCGGGTCGGACCAAGCCAGGTGGAGGGCGTTGCGGTCGGGGCGGGACGCCACGGGAACGGCGACAGGGGACCGGCGCAGCGCGGCGAGCAAGGCGACGGCGGCTGCGACGGAGAAGACGGCCGAGATGATCAGCACGGTGGGGATTTGATTGCTCGAGGCAAAGATGCTGGAGAGCACGAACGCGATCATCATGCCGGCGAAGATGCTGGCGGTGCCCGTCGCGATGCCGGTGGGGCGGTGCTTCACCGTGAGGTAGCGGCCGGTGATACCGGTGACGGCGTTCAGGACGAGGGGCTGCGCGATCGAGGCGAGGATCTGGCCGGCCAGGAGCCAGGGGTAAGTGTCGCCGAGGCGGATCAACGCGCCGGCCGCCGTGAGGAAGGCGCCGGTCAGCAAAGAAGCGCGGAACCAGCGATCGAGGAGCAGGCCCGCCGGAATCGCCAGTACGACGTACAGGAGCGGGAAGACCTGGGCGAGCCAGCCGATCGCGGTTTCGCTGACGTCGTACCGGCCGGCGGCGACGGTGGTGACGCCGGCGAAGTTGAGCCAGACGAGTTGGGTCGCGGCGCCGACCAGTGAGTACGCCGCGATCGGCGCCCAGCGGCTGCGGAGGCCGACGGCCTGCGTGTCCACCATCAGATCCCCTCCCGGGCGCTCACCGCAGAGGTCAGCGTTTGACCGCTGCAACCAGCGCGGTCTCGGTGAGCTTGAAGTGCTTGGCCAGGGCCCGGTCCCGGACATCGGAGTCGTCGGGAGACTTGGCCAGCTCGGTGTAGAAGGCGTTGACGCGAGGCAGCCCGTACGTCGTGACGAGGTGCTCGACGATCAGCCAACTGACGCCGTAGCTCTGGTCGTCGTAGTCGCCGTGGAAGACGCCGTCGATGGGCAGCACCGTGAGCTTCGGGAGAGCCTCGCGGCGCAGCGAGCGGCGCTGATCGGCCAGCCACCGGCGGTGGCCCTCGTCGGCGGTGAGCTTCTTCTCGACGTACTCGGCGAAGCCTTCGACCAGCCAGGTCGGGGCGCCGCGGCCGAGCGGGGCCATCGCGGCGTGGGTGAATTCGTGGGCCAGCAGGAACCGGCCGGTGTCGCGACGTTCGCTTGGATGGATGACGATGCGGCTCCCGGTGACCTTGAACTGGTTCGCCTCGGCATTGAGCACCGTGTAGTTGAGGGCCGCGACGGCGGCCGCGGGATGGCCGCCGGTCGCCCATTCGGGGTCGAAGGACCGTTTGTTGCTTAGAGCAATGACCAGGATGCCGGCCTGGGAGCGCCGGGTGGCGGTCCGGACGGCGGGCACGGCGATCGCGGCCTCGCGGACCAGCCGCCGGCCGTTGGCGCGTTCGGACGGCGGGACGATCACCGCGATGCCCTTGCCGCGGACGACTTCGAACGGACCGAGGTCCCACGGTTCGGGGGTGTTGCGGCGGTCGGCCTCGGCGGCCAGGTCGTCGTCGTCCACGAGCAGCCAGCGGCCGCCGCGTTCGGCGAAGGTCAGGCCGGCCGGGACGTAGCGCGGGGCCGGGTCGATCCCGGCGACCTGGACCAGCATCATGATCCGGAACGCGTAGGCCTTTTTGCCGTGCTGCGCCTGCGGCTCCGGCACCCAGCGGGCCTCGCGCCGGTACGACAGCGAGCGCAGGCCGAGTTTGCGCAGATTGGTGTACTGCACCTGCTGCCGGGCCCGCAGCTTGGTGTCGACGTGCGCCAGGAACTGCGGCAGCTTCCCGGTCAGCACCGCCGCCGCGCGCGCCTTCAGGACGGCGTCGACCTGCGCGAGCATCTTCGGGTCGCCCTCGTCCGACGACGGAGTCGCGGCCGGTGTGGTCACCGGCGAACCGGACGACACCGGGCGCTCGTCCGGACGGCGTACGGCGACCGCCCAGGTCGCAGCCGCCGCGACGATCGCCAGTACGACGGCGCCCGCGATCCACAGCACCCGTCGCCGGGCCCTGAACTCCCCACCCATGTGTTTCTCCCCAACCCCGGACCAACCGACCCGGCCCCCACCGGTCGGCCAAGGTTACAGGTGGCGTGAACTCGTCAGCCAGGTGACATCACCGGGGGGACCTGGCGTTCTACTCTGCTGGCACACGAGTCGGAAAGGGACAACAACATGCGGAGCAAGCGGACCATGGGTCTGATCGGGGTGCTCGTCCTGGCCCTGCTGGGCCTGGCGGGGGTGAGTTCGCAAGCGGTGGCCAAGACCGGCAAGCCGACGATCGTGCTGGTGCACGGCGCCTTCGCCGAGTCGGCCAGCTGGAACGGCGTGATCAAGCGGCTCGAGAAGAGCGGCTACCCGGTCGTCGCGGTGGCCAACCCGCTGCGCAGCCTGAGCGGCGACGCGGCGTACGTGAAGAGCGTGCTGGCGGGAGTCCAGGGACCGATCGTGCTGGTCGGTCACTCCTACGGCGGGCAGGTGATGACCCAGGCCGCGACCGGAAACGGCAACGTCAAGGCGCTGGTCTACATCGCCGCCTTCGCGCCGGCCAAGGGCGAGAGTGCGCTGGCCCTGTCGAACAAGTTCCCGGGCAGCACCCTCGGCGACACCCTGCAGAGCGTCCCGCTCGGTGACGGCAGCAACGACCTCAGCATCCAGCCGGCCAAGTTCCGCGCGCAGTTCATGGCGGACGTCTCCCCGCGGGAGGCGGCGCTGGCGGCCGCGACGCAGCGGCCGATCCGCGACGTGGCGCTGTCCGAGGGCGCCGGTGACCCGGCCTGGACGAGTACGCCGTCGTGGTTCCTGATCCCGACCGCGGACAAGAACATCCCGCCCGCGGTCCAGCACTTCATGGCCGACCGGGCCCACGCCAAGGCGGTCGTCGAGGTCGAGGGCGCGTCGCACGCGGTCGCGGTCTCCGAGCCGGGCAAGGTCGCCGACCTGATCAAGAAGGCGGCGAAGGCGACCCGCTGACCCGCGATCCCGATCCCGATCCCCGAAGCCCGCCCGGTGCCCTGATCACCGCGGCGGGCTTTGGCGTCATCGGCTTGAATCGCGGTATGACCGAGCTGACGAGCCCGTACGACGACCTCGCCGACGCCTATCACGCCACCGTCGATGCCGACGGCGGCGGTCTCGACGATCCGGCCTTCGACGAGTTGGTCGGTGACCTCCGCGGGCAGCGGGTCGCCTCGATCGCCTGCGGGCAGGGGCGTGACGCCCGTCGGCTGGCCGATCTCGGTGCGCAGGTCGTCGGGGTCGACGCCTCGGAGACGCTGCTGGTGCACGCGCGGCGGCTCGAGCAGGACAGCCCGCGCGGGATCGAGTACCTGCACGGCGACGCGCAGCGGCTCGACGGGCTGGCGGACGCGTCGTACGACGGGGCGGTCTGCCACATGGCGCTGATGGACATCCCCGAACTCGAGCCGGCGGTGCGGTCGGTCGCCAGGATCCTGAAGCCGGGTGGCTGGTTCGTCGCGTCGATCGTGCATCCCTGCAGCAAGCCGCCGGCGCACGGCGAGTTCGTCGACCACACCACGGGCGAGGCGCGCCGGGTCACCGGCCGGTACTTCGAGGAGGGCCCGTACGACAGTGTGACCCGGTGGGAGATCCTGCCGCGGGTGTCGTACCACCGGACGCTCTCGACGTACGTGAACACCCTGGTCGCGGCCGGGCTGGTAGTCGAGCGCCTGGCCGAGCCGGTCGGGGGCCGCCCGGTCTGGCGGGAGGCTCCGGGCCTGCTCTACCTGCGGTGCCGCCGGATGAATCTGCCGCCTGCCGGAGATTCTTAACGCGGTGAACTCTTGACGTCACGGAGCGAAACGCGATTCACTGATCGCGACTTCGGTCAGATCTTTTCTTTAAATACACCTTCGTTCGACCGCCCCCGGAAGGTGTCACCCGAAGGACGGCCCGTGCGGGCCGTCCTGTCGGTTCGCTGACCTCTCGGGGGTGCCGCCCAGGACCCGTCCGAAAGGAACCCGCCCCCATGAAGACTTTTTCTTCACCTTGGATCAAGCTTCGAACCCGCTGGGCCGTCACCGGACTGGCAGTGGCCACGGCCGCCGCCGGCGCCGTCGTCGCCCCGACGGCCGGAGCCGCCACGCAGTCCGAGACCAGCACCGCCGGCACCAGCGCCGCGGCCGCCCTGCCGAGCGGGTTCAAGAGTGTCGGCTACATGCCGTCGTGGTCCGGCGACGTGAACGCCGTCCAGTACTCGAAGCTGACGCACATCAACTACGCGTTCGCGCTGCCGAACTCCAACGGCACGCTGCAGGCGATCGAGAACACCGCGAAGCTGACCCAGTTGGTCAGCAAGGGCCACGCCGCGGGCGTCCGGGTGTCGCTGGCGATCGGTGGCTGGAACAACGGTGACGACACGGCCTTCGAGGTGCTGGCCGCGAACTCGGGCAGCCGGACCACCTTCGTGAACTCCGTGGTCAACGTCGTCAACCAGTACAACCTGGACGGCGTCGACATCGACTGGGAGTACCCGGACACGACCGCGGAGGGCAACAACTTCACCGCGCTGATGCAGCAGCTGAGCACCGCGATGCACAGCCGTGGCAAGCTGCTCACCGCCGCGGTGGTGTCCGAGGGCGGGACCGCGGACGGCGTCCAGCCGGCCGTCTTCGGCTACGTCGACTGGCTGAACATCATGGCCTACGACGGCGGCAGCCCGCACGCCAACTACGACTGGTCGATCAACGCGGCCAACTTCTGGAAGAACCGCGGTCTGCCGAAGGCCAAGACCGTGCTCGGCGTGCCGTTCTACAGCCGCCCGAACTACACCACCTACCGCGACATCGTGGCGATGAACCCGAACAACGCCAACATCGACTGCGTGACCATCAACGGCACGCAGAACTGCTACAACGGCGTCCCGACGATCAAGCGCAAGACCCAGTGGGCGGTCGCCAACGCCGGCGGCATCATGAACTGGGAGCTGTCCCAGGACGCGACCGGCAGCGCCTCGCTGGTGAGCGCGATCTTCGACGCCGCGGGCGGCACCACCCCGCCGCCGACCGGCGGCACCGGCCCGATCACCGGCATCGGCGGCAAGTGCGTCGACGTTGCCGGCGGCAACAGCGCGAACGGCACCCCGGTCCAGCTGTGGACCTGCAACGGCTCGGCCGCCCAGACCTGGACCGTCGGCAACGGCACGGTCCGGGCCCTCGGCAAGTGCCTGGACGTCACCGCCGCGGGCACCGCGAACGGCACGCAGGTCCAGCTCTACGACTGCAACGGAACCGGCGCCCAGGGCTGGCAGCCGCAGACCAACGGCACGCTGCTCAACCCGGCCTCCGGCCGCTGCCTCGACGCCACCGGCCCGAGCTCGGCCGACGGCACCCGGCTGCAGATCTGGGACTGCGCCCGGACGTCGAACCAGCTGTGGAACGTCCCGGCCTGATCTCCAACCGCTGACGCCCCGCCCCTGTTCCGGGGGCGGGGCGTCCGGCGGAAGGTCAGACCGTACGAAGAACAGAGACGACGACGCCCAGGATGGTGGCGTTGTCGCCGTCGATCACCTCGTACGCCGGGTTGCGCGGCTCCAGGTAGACGTGGCCGCCGCGGCGGCGGAAGACCTTCACCGTCGCCTCCTCGTCGATCATCGCGGCGACGATCTGCCCGGAGTGGGCCTCGGCCTGCTGGCGGACCACGACGATGTCGCCGTCGCAGATCGCGGCCTCGACCATCGACTCGCCGCGCACGCGCAGGCCGAAGACCGTGCCGCGGCCGGTCAGTCCGCGCGGCAGGTTGAGGTGGTCGTCGACGTGCTCGATCGCGGAGATCGGCGTACCGGCGGCGATGTCGCCGACCACCGGGACCGAGACCGAGTCGTCGGAGACCGTCGAGCTGCCGCCGTCCTGCAGGAACAGGCGCACGTCGATCGGCCGCGTCACCGACGTCCCGCGGTGCAGGAAGCCCTTCTCCTCCAGGCTGGCCAGGTGCTTGGACACCGACGAGGCCGAGCGCAGCCCGACCGCCTCACCGATCTGCCGGGTGCTCGGCGAGTACCCGTGCTGGTTCACCCAGTCGCGGATCACGACGAGGATCTGCTGCTGCCGCTGGGGCAGCGATGCCGGGGCCAGGTGCTCGAACGGGTCGGTGTCATAAGTACTCACCCGCGAAAGCGTAGAGGGCGCCACCCCCAGAACCGTCGACCGGCGCGGGGGTGACTCCGGCGGCTCGTACGGTGGAGCGATGTTGCCGATGGGGTTGTCGATGCTGTGGGAGAAGACCGAGCCGGAGCAGGCGCTGCGGGAGCGGTTCGGGTTCGACAGGTTCGAGGCGGCGGGTGAGTGGGTCGGCGAGGTGCTGGGCGCGGTGTGGGGGATCGAGGCCGCGGGATGCGGCCGGCTGGTGATCAGTGACCAGAACGCGATCGTCTGGGTGGACAGCGACCGGGGTCCGCTGGTGGTGAAGTGGTCGCGGGCGCAGGGGCAGTTCGACCGGCTGGAGGCGTCGGCGCAGTTGCTGCGTGTGCTCGACGAGCGTGGGGTGCCGGTGGCGGCGCCGATCCCGGCCTTCGACGCGCGCGTCCGGGTGATCGTCGACGGGCCGGCCTGCGAGCTGTCGCTGGCAGTGCTGCCGGAGGTGACGGGCGACTGGCTCGACGTCGAGGACGAGGACGCGGTCCGGGCGGCGGGGGCTTGCCTGGCCGAGCTGCACAACGCGCTGGCCGGGTACGAGGACGACCGGCTGATCCACAACGACATCAGGCCGCGGCCGACCGGCGTGCCGGGTGTGCCGCCGCTCGGCGGCAAGCAACCGGTGCACAACGACTTCCGGGCCGCGAACATCCTCACCCAGGGCCCGAAGATCGTCGCCGTGCTCGACTTCGACGAGCTGGCCTGGGGGCACCAGGTGGAGGACCTGGCCCAGGCAGCCATCTATCTCGGCACCCGGTTCACCAACTGGCAGCCGACCTCGCCCGCGGTACGCCGTACGTTCCGGGAGGGCTACGAAACGGTCCGCCCCTTGAGCGCGGCCGAGCACCAGGCGTTCGAGCCGCTGCTGCGTTGGTACGAGCAGCATTCGGGCTTCTGAAACAGCGTTCTACCATCTGAAACGGTGTTTCAGTCCGGCGGCTCCAGGTCGGTGAGCCAGGTCTTCAGCAGCCCCTCGAGCTGACTGATCTGGGTGGGTGTGAGCCCGGACAGCAGGCGTTGCTCGTTGGCCATGTGAGCACTGAAGGCCTTGTCGATCAGCCTGTGCCCGGCCGGAGTCAGCTGCACGACACGGCCGCGGCCGTCGGTGTTGCTGCGCATCCGGCGGACCAGTCCGGCCTGCTCGAGCCGGTCCACGCGCTTGCTGACCGCGCCGGTGGTGACCATCGTGTGCAGCGCGATCTCGCCGGGCGCCCGCTCGTACGGCGTACCGGCGCGGCGCAGGGCGGCCAGGACGTCGAACTCGCCCTCGGACAGCCCGAACTTCGCGTACACGACGGCCAGCTCCGCGGTCAGGTGGGCCGCGATCCGGTGCAGCCGGCCGATCACGCCCTGCGGGCTGACGTCGAGGTCGGGGCGCTCGGTGTGCCAGGCGGCCTGGATCCGGTCGACACGGTCTTCGCTCACCCGGTCAGCATATATCTTCCATGGAAGATACAATGTTTTCCGTGGAAGATACTTCGTGGCGCTGGCTGCTGATCACGGCGATTGCGCCGGTCGCGTGGGGGACCAACTACTTCGTCACCCACGAGTTCCTGCCGGCCGGCTACCCGCTGTACGGCGGGGTGATCCGCGCGCTGCCGGCCGGACTCCTGCTGCTCGCGCTGGCGCGAAGCCGGCCGCGCGGTGACTGGTGGTGGAAGTCGCTGGTCCTCGGTGTCTGCAACGTCGGCGCCTTCTTCGCGCTGATCTACGTCGCGTCGCAGCTGCTGCCGGTCAGCGTCGCTTCGACGATCATGTCGGCAACTCCGCTGACGATGGGCCTGTTCGCCTGGGTCCTGCTCGGCGCTCGGCCGTCGGGGCGGGTGCTGCTCGGAGCGGTCGCCGGGATCGCTGGGGTCTGCCTGATGCTCGGCGGCGGGACGGCCGGCGTACGGCTGGCGGGAGTGCTGGCGTCGGTGGCCGCGCTGACGATGTCCTCGTTCGGCTACGTGCTGGCCAAGAAGTGGGGACGCGGGGGCGACCTCCTGGCGACGACTGCCTGGCAGCTGATCGCGGGTGGTCTGGTGCTGGTCCCGGTGGCCGTCGTCGTCGAGGGTGCGCCGCCGTCGCTGGACCTGCCGGCGATCGCCGGTTTCGCGTACATCGGACTGGTCGCCACGGCGCTCGCGTACGTCGCCTGGTTCACCGGACTGCGGCACCTCGACGCGGCCCCGGTCGGACTGGTCGGCCTGCTCAACCCGGTGACCGGGGTGTTGCTCGGTACGACGTTGGCGGGTGACCACCTCACCGTCGGGCAGCTGGTCGGTCTGGCGCTGGTCCTGCTCGGTGTGACCTTGGGCCGGCCGGCCGGGAAGCGGTCTGCCCGGAAGAAACCTCAGAAACAGCCGGTCGCGGTCAGCTGACCTTCCGCCGGGCGGTGCCGGGCGTGATCGCCAAGTGCCGTTGCGCCCGTACTGGGTGAGCCGGAGTTAGCAGGCCGAGCCGCTCGGCGGCGGCGCCGGCCTGGAAGCGCGTCTCGACGCCGAGCACGGCGTACAGCTCCGAGATCCGGCGGGCCAGAGTCCGCGGGCCCAGCGACAGCCGCCGGGCGATCGTGGTGTCGGGAAACCCCTGGGCCATCAGGCGCAGCAGTTGGCGCTGCTGCTCGCCTAGTTCGTTGTCGTGAGCGGTCTGCACGGTGCCAGCATCGCCCAGGCGGATAGACAGCCGATCGACGTCTGGTCGTCTTCGGCTACTCGGCAGTCACCCCGGCTGCTCGTCGCACGCTTCGTGCGATGTTGCACACTGGCAGTCGCGGGGTTGGAACGACCGGAGTGGAGGAAGGTGTCCGGGCACCTGAGGTTCGCCGTACTGGGTCCCGTCCGTGCGTGGCGGGGTGAGCGGGAACTCGAGCTCGGGCCGCCGCAGCAGCGGGCCGTCCTGGCGGTGTTGCTGCTCCGCGAGAACGCCCAGGTGTCGGTGCCGGAGATCGTCGACGCGCTGTGGGCAGGAGACGGGCCGAACTCGGCCGAGCACGTCGTCCGCAGCTACGTCTACCGGCTGCGCAAGGTGCTCGGCGCCGGCGCGACGGGTGACGCGAGCAGCTCGGTGATCGCCTCGGTCGGTCACGGTTACCTGCTGGCGACGGGACCCGACTCCCTCGACCTGGCCAAGTTCCGCGAAGCCGTGGGTGCCGCGCAGGACGCCGGCCGGTCGGGCGACCACGCCAAGGCGATCGCGCTGCTCGACGAGGCCCTCGCTCTGTGGCGGGGGTCGGCGCTGGCCGGGGTGCCGGGGGAGTTCGCGGAGTCCCAGCGCGTCCACCTCGACCAGTTGCGGCTGACCGCGCTGGAGGCGAAGGCGGTCGCCCAGGTCGAGGCCGGAGCGTACGGCGACGCCGAGGTGCTGCTGGACCAGCTCACCGCCGAGCACCCGCTCGACGAGCGCTTCCAGGAGCTCCGGATGCTCGCCCTCTACCGTCACGGCCGCCAGTCCGACGCGCTGAAGGTCTACCGCCAGACGCAGGAGCTGCTGGCCGAGGAGCTCGGAGTCGATCCGGGCCCGGGGCTGCGGGGTCTGCACGAGCGCATCCTGCGCGGTGATCCCACGCTGATTCCCAGTGCTGCGGTGATCACCCGTGCGCAACCAGACGACGGCCGCTCGGCAGAGGCGAGCAGCGAGGACGAACCGATCGAAGCCACGCTGCGGCCGGCGCAGTTGCCGGCCGGGCTCCGCGGGTTCGTCGGCCGCGAGGGGGAGCTGCAGCGCGCGGAGGCGTTGCTGAACTGCGACTCCGACGAGCCGCAGTCGGTGGTCGTGGTGACCGGGATGGCCGGGGTCGGGAAGACGGCCTTCGCGCTGCACTGGGCGCACCGGATCGCCGACCGGTTCCCGGACGGTCAGATCTACCTGAACCTGCGGGGCTTCGATCCGGCGCGGCCCACGCTGACCGTGCCTGAGGCACTGATGGCGCTGTTCGACTCGCTCGGAGTCCGGGCCGCTCAGCTGCCGAACGACGTCGACCGGCAGGCGGCGTACCTGCGCAGTCTGTTGGCCGGGAAGCGCCTGCTCATCCTGCTCGACAACGTCCGCGACGCCGAGCAGGTCCGCCCACTGCTGCCGGGTGGCGACTCGAGTCTGGTGATCGTGACCAGCCGCAACCAGCTGCGCGGCCTCAGCGTGCACGACGGCGCCGCGTTGATCGAGCTGGACGTGCTCTCGTCGCAGGACGCCGTCCGGCTGCTCGACCGGCGGCTCGGCCAGCCCGGCGCGCAGGACAGTGCCGAGCTGGCCGAGATCGCCGAGCGTTGTGGCCGGCTGCCGCTGGCGATCGCGGTGGTCGCCGCGCGGGTCGCGACAGCGCCCCACTTCCCACTGTCCGCCGCGCTGACCGAGCTGCGCGACCAGCAGGGCGTGCTGGACGCGTTCATGGACGTCGACGCGGTGGTCGACGTCCGCTCGGTCTTCTCCTGGTCGTACCGGGCGCTGTCGGAGCCGGCGGCCGAGCTCTTCCGGCTGATGGCGCTGCACCGGGCGATGTCCTGTGACGAGCTGGCCGCTGCCAGCCTGACCGGCCGACCGCTGCCGCAGGTCCGGCGGCTGCTCGGCGAGCTGCTCAGCGCGAACCTGGTCTTCGCCGGTGAGCCCGGCCGGTACATGTACCACGACCTGGTCCGCCTGTACGCCGCCGAGCTGGCTGACGAGTTGCCCGCCCAGCAGCGCCGGGCCGCGATCCACCGGCTGCTCGACCACTACACGGTCAGCGCGCAGACCGCGGACTTCATGATCAACCCGCACCGGCCACAGGTCGATCCGATCGAGCCGCAGCCCGGCGTGGTGGTCCGCGAGTGCGCTGACTACGAGCAGGCCTTCGGCTGGTTCACCGCCGAGCACGAGCCGTTGCTGTCGGCCATGAGCTTGGCGGTGGACGAAGGCTTCGACGAGCATGTCTGGCGGCTGGCACGGGTGCTCGACACCTATCTGTACCGGACCGGCCGCTGGCGTCAGTCGCTCGCGTCGGACGAGACCGGCCTGGCCGCCGCCGACCGGCTCGGCGACCGGCTGCTGCAGGCCCGGTTCCACGTCAGCCTGGGCCGTGGCCACCTCCGGCTCCAGCAGTACGACGAGGCGCAGGCGCACCTCCTGCTCGCCATCGCGGTGTACGAGGAGGAAGGCGAGACCGACCGGGCCGCCAACGGGTACGCCACGCTGGCCACACTCGCCTCCGACCGCGGGGACACCGACGAGGCGGTCCGGCTCTACCGGCAGACGCTGGAGCTGACCGAGGACCCGGTGATCCGGGCGATGACGATCAACAACCTGGGCAACGCCTACTCGACGCTCGGCGACCACGAGCAGGCGCTGACGCTGTGCCTGGAGTCGCTGCGGCTGTGGGCCGAGATCGGCGACCGGCACGGTGAGGCGAACACCTGGGACAGCGTCGGCCAGGCGCACCACCTGCTCGGCCATCACGCCGAGGCCGCCCGCGCCTACCGGCACGCGATCGCGACGTTCGCCGAGCTGGGCGACACCGTCAACCAGTCGACCACGCTCATCAACCTGGGCGACTGCCTGGTCTCGGCCGACGACCCGGCCGGTGCACGGGAGGCGTGGACGCACGCGCTCGACCTGCTGGCCGGCCTGGACGACGCGGCCGCGGCCAAGGTCCGGGAGCGGTTGTCGGACCAGGTCACCACCGGGTCGTCGTACCGGAGCGCGGGAGGCCGGCTGTCGGCCGGAGCCAGGGCGCGTGGCGGATAAGGTGGCTCGGTGAGTCGGCGGACAGGTAGCGGAGCGCCCAGGCAGCCCAGGCCTTCGGAAGGGCCCAGGTCCTCCGGCGGTGCCGGGTCCTCAGGCCGGACCGGCGAGGGCGACCGGGCCGAGCTGTCGCCGCGGGACAAGTGGATCACGATCTTCGGTCGCAAGCCGGTGCTCGAGGCGCTGAACGACCCCGCGCTGACCGTGGCCAAGGTGGTCGTCGCCGACAACGCCGGTGGTGACTCGCTGGACGAGATCCTGGCCACCGCCCGCCGCGTCGGTACGCCGGTCGAGCGCGCCACCGCGACCCGGGTGAAGTGGCTGGCGGGCAACGGCAAGCAGGACCAGGGCGTGGTCGCCGACGTCGACGCGCCCCGGATGACCCCGCTGCAGAACTTCCTGCGCTCCCGTGGCCGGCGGCCGACCAAGGTCTTCCTGCTGGACGGTGTGACGAATCCCGGCAACGTCGGGATGATCCTGCGGACCGCCACCGGCGCCGGCTTCGACGGAGTCGTGCTGCCCCGGGCCGGGACGCCGCACGTCGGGCCGCTGGTGATCAAGGCGTCAGCCGGTGTCGCCTTCCAGGCCCCGATCGTGAACGCGCCGACCGCCCAGGGCGCGGTCGAGGCGTTCCGCGACGCGGGCTACGAGATCTACGGGCTGTCGGCCCGGTCGCAGCGGTCGTTGTTCCGGACCGAGCTGGCGCCGCGGTCGGTGTTCGTGCTGGGTGGCGAGACGCACGGCATCTCGGTGCGGACCGACACCGACCTGCGGATCCCGCTGCACAACGGGGTCGAGTCGCTCAACGTCGCGGTCGCGGCGGCCGTGGTCGCGTTCGAGGTGGCCAACCGGCGCTGAGCCGCTTAAAATGTGCTCCACATCACATGCATGCGGCGTGAGTTCGGTGGGCACCTGCTCGGTGCACCAGTCACGACGGTGAACTTCAGACGCCGGCGCGAGTGCGGCCAGAGAGGCGGGCCGGGTCTCGGCCGGCGTCTTTCCCGTCCCGGGTGACCTGGTGCAGATGGGGGCAGCACGCGCCGCCGCAGAACCGGTAGTGCTTGGGACTGCACCACGGCTTGCACTCGGGTTGCTGATCACCTCTGGTCATCACCCCACTGTTACCCGCTGTAGCCCCGTAGGCCGAGCAGGCGCGCCGACGACCGGGGCTGGTTTCCGCTGGCCGGTGGACTTCTCCCAGCCGATCAGCACCCGCGCCGACCACGTCGCCGAGCCTGAGTACGGTGAGTGACATGGCGGGTGGTGTGGTGGCGCAGGTGGAGATCGTGGCGTTGCTGGTGTCGCCGGTGCATGCGTACGAGGGGCGGCCGCAGGACGGGCCGCTGGTCGATCCGCTCGACGGGGTGGTCGACCGGGTCACGGTACGGGCCGGGTTGGGGCTGGTGGGGGACCGGTACTTCAACCAGCCGGTGCATCGGAAGGCCGCGGTGACGGTCTTCGCCGTCGAAGCGCTGGAGGAGCTGGCCGACGGGCTCGACTTGGCGGCGGTGCCGAATCCGCATCTGGTACGGCGGAACGTCGTGCTGCGCGGTTTCCCGGTCGACACCCTCGCGGCTCGGCGGCTGGCGGACGGGACCCGGGTGGACGGGCAGGTGTTCTCGATCGACTCGGGCTTCGGGCCGGTGCGGTTCCAGGCGCATCGGCCGGCGAACCCGTGCGCGTGGATGGACGTGGCGGTCGCGCCGGGGGCGTTCAAAGGGCTGCGCGGGCGCGGCGGCGTACGGTGCGAGCCGCTGGACGACGGCGAACTGCGGCTCGGGCCGGCGGTGCTCACGGTCTGAGGCGGTTTCGGCTGGCTTTCGGTGGGCGGAGCTAGTTTCCTGGCATGGTGAGGCGGTGGGTGGCGGCGGCGCTGCTGACCGGGGTGCTGGTGGGTTGCTCGGATGTCGCCGGGGAGCTCGCCGGGACGCCGTCGGCTCCTGCCGGTACGCCTGCTCCGCCGACCGCGTCCGAGTCGGCTCCCGCCGGTACGCCTGGTACGCCGACCAGGTCCGAGTCGGCTCCGACCACCACGCCGACGCCGACGCCGCCGAAGGCGACTCCGAGCCCGACGCCCTCGCCGACCGCGCGGCGTACGACGTCGGTGCTGGCGATTCCGGCGCTGCGGGTCAACGGACTGCGCGTGGTCCCCTACACCGGGACCGCCGACGACCGGCCGGGCACGGTGATCCAGGACCGCGGCGTCGCGGCCTCACCGCGCGGGGCACGTGGCGGCGTCGGGCCGGGCGAGATCGGGAACTTCATCGTCACCGCGCACCGGACGACGCACGGGAGGCCGTTCGGGCGGGTGCCGCAGCTGAAGCACGGCGACCATGTGCTGGTGACGGCCGGCGGGGTCGTGTACGACTACGTGATCGACCAGACGATGACGATCTCGTTCCGCAAGCCGGCAGAGCTGGCCCAGCAGAACGCGGCCGTGCCCGGCCGCCCCGGTGTCGCGCCGACCCGCGCCAAGATCACCCTGAGCACCTGCGCGACACCCGAAGACCATGCCCAGGGCAACTACTGGAAGGACGCCCTGGGCAACCCCGAGCACCGGATCAACAAGATCGGCACGCTGGTCGCCACCCGCCCGGCGAGCTGACCCGCCCGGCGAGCTGACCCGCCCGCCAGGGCGAACCGTCCGCTGGGAACTGCGAGCCGGGGCGAAGCGTCCGCGCCGCCCGCCCGGCGCGACGTGCCAGGTCAGGCGCGGCCGAACTTCCACCACTTGGGCTTGTTCGCCTTGATCTCTTCCTCGGTCAGCGGCGGCGGGACCGGCGGCCGGGACTCCTCGGTGAGGAAGTCGCCCGACTCGGTGTCGTACGGCGTCGCGCCGAGGCGCCGGCTGATCTCCATCACCACCGGGATCGACCGCGCGCCGTCGTTCAGGTAGAAGGTGACGTCGTGCACGTCGACCCCCTTGCCGATCGACATCTCGACGTCGTACTCGTCGCTGCGCAGCAGCATCCACGACTTCTTGGTGGCGTCGACGCCGGGAGCGACCTCACGGACGATCTCGACCACCTCGTCCGCGCTCCCCAGTGACGGTGGTTGGTAGCCCTCCGGAATCTCGTCCAGCCGACGGACACCGCCCGGTCCTCGCATTGCGTAGATAGCCCAGCTCATACCCCTCAGCATCTCCCGCACCACCAACTCCACACCCACCGGGGCCCGCCGAACCCCCTTGAGCACCCATCAGCCGCGGTGACTCCGGATCGGTGACCGGGCGGTGCCCAAGGTCGAAGGGGTCAGCGTTTGCGGGCGGTGAGCAGGGCGAAGGTCAGGAACTCGCCCTGGTCCCGCTCCAGCATCTCCAGCGCCGGGTCCGGGGTGCCGCGGTGCGCGGTCAGGGCCTGAGACCAGATCAGCCAGTCGTGCCAGCCGGACTCCTGGAGGCGGGCGGAGGTGACGTCGACGAGTTCGGTGATCTCCCAGTGGAAGCGCCACCAGTCCGCGGTGTGCCAGGCGATCGCTTCCCAGCCGACGAGTTGCTTGATGTGTTCGGGGATGTGGCCGAGTTCGCGGATCTCCCGCCGCAGGGCCGGAGTGGCCACGCCGAGCTGGCCGCCAGGCTTGAGGAACGCGGTCAGGTACGCGAGGTAGCCGTCCGCCGTGCCGAAGTACTCGTAGGCGTCGATGCAGACGATCGCGTCGAAGAAACCATGCGCGAACGGCAGCGCGTGCGCCTCCGCCTTGAGTGCGGTGATGTCGAGCCCGGTGAAGTTGGCCGCGGCCTCGGTGGGGTCGATCCACAGGTCCGCGGCCCACACCTGTACGCCGTACTCCTTGGCCAGGAAGACGCTCGTCACGCCCTTGCCGGAGCCCAGATCGAGCACCCGCATCCCGGGCCGGAGCTCCAGGTCGCGGGCCAGGTCCTCCAGCAGCCAGAGCGGGTGCGGGCCCATGTCGTTGGCGACCACCCACTCCGGGTCGTACTTCGAGGACAGCGGGTACTCCGGCCGCTTCAGCAACTCCATCCGGTCAGCCAACCGGAACGCTCACCGCGGTCGCAACCGGTTTGAGGTTGTGAGGCGCGACCGGCCGGGGCAGAGTCGTCGCATGCGGATGGAGGCGATGGACCCCGACGGACTCCGCCAGGTCGAGAACTGGCTGGCGGCCGACCCGGTCGGCGGGGCGATCTTCGGTGACTTCTACGCGCACGCGGTCCGCCGGTGGGCGCCGTTGCTTGAGGCCCCGACCCGGTTCGGGCGGCTGGTCCGCGACGACGAGGGGCCGGTCGGGTTCGTCGACCTGGAGATCCTCGACGGCGAAGCCGAGATCACGTTCTACGTCGCACCGGAGCGGCGAGGACAGGGCCTCGGGCACCAAACCCTGGCCCTGCTGATCCAGCTCGCCCGCGAGCAGGAAGCGACCTCGATCTACGCGACGGTCGAGCCCGGCGACGCCGCGAGTCTCGCGACGATGCGAGCGGCCGGGTTCACCGAACTCGGCACCGACCCGTACGGCGACCTGGAGCTGTCGCTCGATCTCTCGCAAAAACAGGTGTCCTGAGCCCACCTGGTCGAACGCGATCGGGCGATCAGTAGACGGAGTAGCCGCCGTCGATCAGCAGCACTGAGCCGGTCATGAAAGAACTGGCTGGGCTGGCCAGATAGACCACCGAAGGCGCGATCTCCTCGGGCGTGGCGTAGCGCTGCTGCGGCGCGTCCAGGATCCAGTGCTGGCGGAACTCGGGCCGATCGACGGGAGCCATGTCGGTCTTCACGTAGCCCGGCGCGATCGCGTTGACCCGGATGTTGTGCGGGGCCCACTCGGCGGCCAGGCTGCGGGTCAGGTGATGGACCGCGGCCTTCGAGGCGTTGTACGACGCCTGCCACTGCGGGCGGTTGACGATCTGCGCGGACATGCTGCCGATGTTGACGATCACCCCGCCGCCGGCCGCGATCATGCCGCGCGCGACCGCCGTACTGGTGTTCCACAGCGCGGTCAGGTTGAGGTCGATGACCTGCTGCCATTCCTCGTCCGGGACCTCGAGGGCCGGCCGGTGGATCGCGATGCCCGCGTTGTTGACCAGCACGTCGATGCCGCTGAACTCGGCGGTCACCTGCTCGACCATCGCGGTGACGTCGTCGCGCCGGGTGATGTCGGCCGTGACGGCCAAACCACGGCGGCCGCGGTCGGTGATCTCGGTGACCACCCGGTCGTTGCGCTCGGTGTCACGGCCCGCGATCGCGACGTCCGCACCGGCCTCGGCGAGCGCGAGCGCGAAGGCCCGGCCCAGGCCGCGGTTTCCGCCGGTGACCAGGACCCGGCGGCCGTCCAGCCCGAAAGTGTCCAGCACGCTCATCCGGTACTCCGTAACGTTGGTGGCGGGTGACTCAGCGTAGGACAACGCCGCCCAAGGTCGCGGATCGATGTCAATAGCTGCAATCCGGTACGCCGTCCGGCGTGTCGCGCAGTAGCATCGTCCGGCGGTTGCGGGCCAGGGGGTGGTTCCGGTCGCCAACAGACTTTGGGTGGGCCGGCCGTGGTGGCCGCGAACTGGGGAGATGCGGGACAGCATGGCGAACGACGGAGCACCCGGGCCTGGGCACTTTCTGCCTGGCGGCACCGGCGACCAGCCCGCCTCTCCCGAGACCACGGCCCCGGCCGCCGGGACGGCTCCACTGACCGCCGGGAGCACGCCGCTCGCCGCGCCGACGCCCCGGCTGGGTGCCGAAGCGCCCGCCGGACCGCCGCCGCTGCACGGTTCGCGGATCGGTCCGCCGCCACCTGGCGATCGCGCGGTCGCCGCGTTCAACGCGCGGTACCGGCCGGAGCCGATCCCGTTCGTGCCGAAGAAGCGGTCGAAGCTGCTGGTCGCCGGCATCGTCGCCGGAGTGCTGGTGCTGATCGCCGGACTCGCCTTCGGCGGCATGAAGCTGCTCGCGTCGTTCGACGACTACGTCGCCAGCCCGATGGGTGCGCCGTCGGTCCGCGGCACCGACGACCCGGACGCGGCCAAGCCGGCCGGTGAGGCGACGCCGGACGCCGTGGTGACCGCGCAGAACAAGCTCTACTCGACCGGCAAGCTCGCCGCGGCCGGGTGCAAGGAGCCGGCGTACCGGCCGACGACCAAGGACAACGTCCGCGCGTACTACGAGGCGCTGCTCGGCTGCCTGAACAAGGCCTGGGAGCCGGTCGTGCGCGAGGCCGGTGCCGAGTTCAACCCGCCGAAGCTGGTGATCTTCGACAACGGCCAGGAGACCGCGTGCGGCGTGCACGACGACGGGCTGGACACCTACTGCCCGGCCGACGGCGGCGTGCTCGCGATGGGCTGGGAGGACTGGCCGGAGGACTTCGCCGACAACCGGCCGCTGGCGCGCGTCGATCTCGCGGTCGGCCTCGGCTACATGTACGCCCTGCACGTACAACACTTGACCGGCATCTACGAAGCGGCCGGGTCGATGGGGGACACGGCGCCGAACAAGACCGCCGAGCTGGAACTGGACCGGCGGCAGGCGTTGCAGGCCGCGTGCCTGTCGGCGGTGTTCCTCGGGACGGAGAAGGCGACGTTCCCGCTGCGCGGTGAGCTGCTCGCGAAGTACCAGTGGCGGACGAGGAACAGCGGCGACGAGGACGCGAAGGACAAGGTCCGTGACCACGGATCCCGCAAGAACGTCGAGCAGTGGATGAGCCGGGGCTTCGGCAGCGGCAATCCTGCCTCCTGCAACACTTTCGTGGCGGCCCCCGCCAAGGTCAGCTGACGCGAGAAGACTGGAACACCATGACCGACGCCCCCACCGAGCCCGACCCGGCACCGGAGTCCCAGCCGACCGTGCCCGCCCCCGGCCACTTCCTGCCCGGTGGCGACGGCGAGCCCGGTCCTTCCCAGGAGGCGGTCTCCCGGCCGGTACGACGCCCGCAGCCGATGGGGCTCAGCAAGGCCAAGCCGATCTCCGCGGACGAACCCACTCAGCGCAAGGGTGCTCCGCTGCCGACCGAGGACGGGCAGACCGGGTTCGGCGCCCCTCCTCCGGCTCCGTTGCCGGGGGCCCCGTCGGCGCCGTTGACCGGCGCTCGACAGCGGGGTGGCAGCCGGCCGGTGGGCTGGAACTCTCCGTCGAGCCGCCGGGCGCCGCAGTTCAGCGACCCGACGCCGGCCGGTCCGGCGCGGCGGCTGCCGAAGCCGGTGGTGATCACCGGCGCGGT
This sequence comes from Kribbella sp. ALI-6-A, assembly GCF_001984195.1. Taxonomy (GTDB): domain Bacteria; phylum Actinomycetota; class Actinomycetes; order Propionibacteriales; family Kribbellaceae; genus Kribbella. Next base: position 148,696 of record NZ_MTQN01000005.1, on the reverse strand, counting down.
CGCCGGAATCGTCGCCCTGGCCGGTGCCGCTTTGCTCGGATACCGCGCGATGGACACGTTCGACACCGTCGCGAGCCCGCTGTCCAAGCCGTCGGTGAAGCAGACCGAGCCGCTCCCGGCGCCACCGCAGCCGACGGTCACGGTGACCGTGCAGCCGGTCCCGGACGCCGTCCGGGTGAAGCAGAACGGTCTGTACAAGGCCGGGAAGGTTGCCTCCGTCAACTGTGCTGAGCCGAAGGTCAAGCCGACCACGGAGGCCGCCGCGCTGCGGTACTACCAGGCGCTGCTGCCGTGCCTGAACCGCGCGTGGGCGCCGCTGGTCCGCAAGGCCGGCTACGAGTTCCGGCCGCCGAAGCTGCAGCTGTACGCGAAGGGCCAGACCTCGTGCCTGGGCGAGCCCACCGACACCGCCTTCTACTGTGGTGACGGCGAGACCATCACCATGCGCGGCGACCAGGACTCGAAGTTCTTCCGGCAGAACCCCGAGGCCGGCCGGGCCCGCGCGATGGACACGCTGTCCCACGAGTACGCGCACCACGTCCAGATGCTCACCAACATCCTGATCTCGTCCGGATCCCGGGAGGGCTGGGCGAAGACCGAAGCGGCCAAGCTCGAGGAGAACCGCCGGATGGAGTTGCAGGCCAGCTGCCTCGGCGCGGCGTGGCTCGGCGCGAACAAGACGGCCCTGGGCCTGACCGGTGAGCGGCTGCGGATCTGGGAGTGGCAGACCAAGCACACCGGCGACGAGTACGATCCGAAGAAGAAGCGCGACCACGGCTCCCGCAAGAACATGTGGCTGTGGGCCGGTACGGCGTTCAAGACCGCGAACCCCGCCTCCTGCAACACTTTCGTGGCCCCGGCCGCCAAGGTCAGCTGACGCCGTACGGCGGTCAGTCGAGGCGGAGCTTGAAGCCCTCGTGGCTGTTGGTGAAGCCGAGGTTCTGGTAGAACCGGTGGGCGTCGGTGCGGGTCTTGTCGGAGGTGAGCTGGACCAGGCTGCAGCCGCGGCGGCGGGCCTCGTCGACGGCCCACTGCATCAGCGTGGTGCCCAGGCCGGTGCCGCGGGCGGAGGCGGCGACGCGGACCGCCTCGATCTGGGCGCGGGTCGAGCCGCGCCGGGACAGACCGGGAATGATCGTGAGCTGGAACGTGCCGACCACCTCACCGTTGCGATCGGCAACCATCAGCAGCTGGTTGGGGTCGGCGTCGAGGGCGGCGAAGGCTTCGGCGTACGGGGTGAGGTCGTCGAGTGACTCGCGGGTCGCGCCGAGCTGGTCGTCGGCGATCAGCGTGACGATCGCGGGCAGGTCGGCGAGGGTGGCGCGGCGGATCTCGGCAGCGGTCATGAGGCACATTCTCGCAGCCGGATGAACCGGTTCGGCGCGCTGGGTCAGCAGTGTCCGGTCGTCACGGTCATTGCCTTATGCAATCACTTTGCGTTAGCGGACAGGCGTTTGCGGCCTGCGGCGACGGGCACGGGTGGAGCAGACACCACTGCATCCGCCCGTGGCCGGGGTCGTGTGCAGCGGTGCGCGCGGCCGGCGGTGCGGGCTCAGTCCGGAAGGAAGATGGTCCGATGTCTGCAGCACTGGCAATCGACTTCACCCAACCCTTCGAAGATGCCTTCGGCAAGCTTCTCGGGTTCGTCCCCAACCTGCTCGGCGGCATCGTGATCCTGGTGGTCGGCTACCTGGTCGCGAAGGTGCTCGGCAACCTGGTCGGCAAACTGCTCGGCAAGGTCGGCTTCGACCAGTGGATGGAACGGGCCGGCGTGTCCGGCGTGCTGCAGCGGTCCGGCACGGGGCTGACCGCTTCGGCGATGCTCGGCAAGGTCGTGTTCTGGTTCGTGTTCCTGATCAGCTTCACGATGTTCGCCTCGGCGCTCGGCGTCCCGGAGATCTCGAACTTCATGAGCGCGATGCTCGGCTACATCCCGCGGATCTTCGCCGCGATCGTGATCGTCTGCCTGGCGGCACTGTTCGCCAACTTCCTGGCCGCGATCATCCGGGGTGCCACCGGCAACGAGACGCTGGCCAAGGTCGGCAAGTACGCGATCCTGGTGTACGCCGCGTTCGCTGCCCTGACGCAGCTGGGCATCGCGGTCCAGCTGACCGGGAACACGCTGCTGATCGTGCTCGGCGGTGTCGCGCTGGCGCTGGGTCTGGCGTTCGGGCTCGGCGGCCGGGAGTTGGCCGGCGAGGCGCTGCGCACGCTGTTCGACCGGGGTCAGGCGATGGCCGCCAACCGGCCGGCCTCGAACAGCTACCAGACGGGCAACGGCTACCAGAACGGTCAGGGCAACGGCTACCAGACCGGTGCCGATGGTCAGCAGGGTGGTCAGTCCGGTTACCAGAGTGAACAAGAGCAGTACCCGGCCAGCCACGGCTCGCCGCAGAACGGCTGGTCCAACGGCACGACCGGTGCCGACGGCAACTGGTCGGACGGCCGGCGGTAAACCGCTCCCGTCCGGCGGGGTCACCGCCGGCGGGAGTTCCCCGGGTGGGTGCGACCGGATCGGGTCGCACCCACCCGGCTGCAACGGGGACTTCGGTCAGTTCTGTGTGTCCGGGCCGGCGCGGCGCACGTCCTCGACCTTGGACATCGCGTCGCGCAGATCCTTCAGCCAGGTGTCGCTGTGCTGGGCGACCAGCTTCACGCACCAGCCGAGCGCGTCGCTGCGGGAGCGGGCCACGCCGGCGTCGACCAGCGTGTCGAGGACCTGGCGCTCGGGCTGCCGCAGGCGGGTCATCACCGGGGCGGACAGCGAGGTGAAGACCGTACGGGTCTCGCCGCAGCGCACCCCCCAGGCGACCTTGCGGCGGGTGGCGTGCTCGAGTTCCTGGGCGATCTCGATCCGGCGTTCGCGGGTGTTCTCACGGAACTGCTTGATCCGGCCCTCTTCGGCGGCGGACCGTGCGGCCGGACTGACGTCCTCGGCCTGCTCGGGAGCGGCGATGGTGCCGACGATCAGGATCTCGTCCCGGTCGAGCGTCACCTCCGGCGATCCCTCGAACCACTCCTGCGGGAGCCGGCCGTCCAGCCAGCCGCGCACCCGCTCGTCATCCAGCGATGTACTCATGTAAGCATGATTACACTGCAATCAAGCTTGCACAATCGCAGACCCCCGCCGCCGGTCTGGAGAGTGGGTCAGATCGCGATCGACGAGCTGGTGGGAAAGCGGCCGCCGAGGAGGCGGGTGGACTGTTCGGCGGACTCGACGAGGAGGTCGAGCCAGTCCAGGCAGCGGTCGAGGGGCATCCGGATCGTCGGGCCGCTGATGGTCAGGCAGCCCGCGAGCTCGCCGTTGGCCTTGAAGACCGGGGCGGACAGGCCGGAGGCGCCCTGCTCGCGTTCGCCGATGGTGATCGCGTAGCCGTCGGCGCGGGTTTGCCGGATCACCGCGGCCAGTTCGTCGGCGCTGGTGATCGTGCTGTCGGTGATCGGTCCGAGCGGCTGGGACAGCACCGACTTGGCCAGCGCCTCGTCCCAGGCCAGCAGCACGCGGCCGGCCGACCCGGCGTGCAGCGGCATGATCTTGCCGACGTGCATCTCCCGGCGCAGCGCGTGCGCGGTCTCGGCCAGCGCGACGCACACCCGGTGCCCCTGCTCGGCGCGGAAGAACGACGCGGTCTCGCCGGTCTCGTCGCGCAGCTGCTTGAGCACCGGCACGATCAGGTCGAGCACGTCGACACCCTTGACCGCCGGCGCCGCCCAGTACGCCATCTTGACCCCGACCCGCACCTGGTCGCCCTGCCGGTCGAGGAAGCCGAGCGAGACCATGTTCGTCACCAGCCGCTGCACCGTCGAGGTCGGGAAGCCGGTGGACTCGCGGATCTCGCCGAGCGTCAGCGACGGCCGCTCCAGGGAGAACGCGTCCAGGATCTCCCCGATCTTGCCCAGCACCAACAGGGGTTGTCCGCTGTTGCCGGAGTCCGCCGTCGCCATGGAATCAGGGTATTCGACCCGCTGTGGGTCCGGTCCGGCTCGTCCGGCCAGCAGGCAGCCGCTGTTCATGACGCCCAGGCGAACGCGGTCGTGCTGGCCTGCGCACCAGCCCCGGCGCGCGACCGGTTCGGTTCGTCGAGATCGGTCAGCAGTCCCGCCGCCAGCCGAACCAGTACGCCGAACTTCTCCGGCGTCAGCCAGTCCGGCCGCAACGCGAAGACCAGATCCTCGGTGGCCGTGTTGCCTGCCGCGCCCGGCGCGAACGGGCATCCACCCAGCCCACCGAGCGAGCCGTCGACGGTTGTCGCCCCGGCCTCGATCGCGGTCAGGCTGTTCGCGACGCCGAGTCCCCAGGTGTCGTGGCCGTGGTAGACGATCGGCCGCCCGTCCTCGGACGCCGAACGGGCCACCAGGTCGCGGACCTGCTGGGGAACCGCCTGCCCGAGGGTGTCGCACAGCACCACCTCGACCGCGTTCGCGGCCCGGGCGTCGGTGACGATCTCCAGGACTCGATCGGGATCGATCTCGCCCTGGAACGGGCAGGTGAACGCCGTCGCGATGCAGAGCTGGACGGCGCCGTCGACCTGGGTGGCCAGGTCGAGCGCGGCCGGCATCGCCGCGAGGCTGTCCTCGGTCGACCGGCCGAGATTCGCCTTGTTGTGCTGGTCGGATGCCGACAAGCAGTACTGGAAGTTCCGCGCACCCGCCTCGGCCGCGCGCTCGACGTGCCGCGGCGTGGCGACCCAGATCCAGCACTTGGCCAGCTCGTCCGGCGTCAGCGCGCGGATCACGTCGAGCGTGTTCGCCACCGCGGGAACCAGGTCGGGCCGGGCCATCGAACCGATCTCCAGCGACGGTACGCCGAGGTCGAGCATGGTCCGGATCGCCTCCACCTTGCGCTCGGTGGGCAGCGGCTTGCCAGTCAGCTGCAGTCCGTCGCGCAACGTCACGTCGCGAACCTTCACGGCGCGCACCTTCACATCGGTCATGACGCCTCCTCCAGGTCGTGCACTCCGTCGATCTCCTCGGCGGACAGCCCGAGCAGTCCGCCGAGCACCTGCTGCGTGTGCTCGCCGAGATCCGGGCCGAGGGTCCGGACCGGCAACGACTTGCCGCCGATCACCGGCACGATCCCGGGGAAGCCGACGTTCGGCAGCACCTCTTCGCCGTTCGAGACGTCGAAGCGCTGGATCATGTCGCGGGCCGCGTACTGCGCGTCCCGGGTGATCTCGCGCGCGGTGTAGATCGGTCCGCACGGCACTCCGGCGGCTTCGAGCTGCTCGATCGCCTGGGCCGCGGGCAGGCCGCCGGTCCAGGCGCCGATCGCCTCGTCGAGCTCGTCGCGACGGGCCCAGCGGCCGGCGTTCGTCCGCAGCTCGGGATCGGCGGCGAGGTCGGGACGGCCGATCAGCGTGGTCAGCCGCTGGAAGATCCGGTCGCCGTTGCCGGCGATGATGATGCTGTCGCCGTCGGCGCACAGGTAGGCGTTCGACGGGGCGATGCCTTCCATCCGGCCACCGATCCGCTCCCGCAGCACGTCGTAGGCCTCGTAGTCGGGGATCAGCGACTCCATCATCGACAGCATCGACTCGTTCAGCGCGACGTCGATCACCCGCTCGGTCAGCGGCGCCGGCCCGAGTCCCGCGGTACGGCGGGCGTCGCGCTGGTAGAGCGCCATCACCGAGCCGAAGCCGGCGTACAGGCCGGCGATCGAGTCGCCGATCGAGATGCCCACCCGGGCCGGCGGACGGTCGGGGTGACCGACCAGGTCGCGAAAGCCGCCGTGCGCCTCGGCGACCGCCGCGAAGCCAGGCCGGTCGGACATCGGGCCGGTCTGGCCGAACGCCGAGATCCTGGTGATCACCAGCTCGGGGTTGGCCTCGGACAGCACCTGCGGCCCGATGCCCCAGTTCTCCAGGGTGCCGGGGCGGAAGTTCTCCAGGACGACGTCGCACTGCTTGACCAGCTCGATTACCGTACGGCGGCCGAACGCGCTGCGCAGGTCGAGTTCGATCGACAGCTTGTTGCGGTTGATCGTGCGGAACAGCAGGGACGTCGTTCCGGCGTACAGGCGCCAGTTGCGCAGTTCGTCGCCGGTGCCCGGGCGCTCGACCTTGATCACCTCCGCGCCGAAGTCCGCGAGCAACCGGCCCGCCGTGGGGGCGGCGATGTAGTTGCCCAGCTCGAGGACTCGGACACCGGCCAGCGGTGCGGGGGACTGACTCGTGGTCATGGCGAAATCTCCGGGAATCGTCGGGGACACAGGGGAAGCGGGGGGATCAGAAGAGCAGGCTGATCGGCATCAGCAGCGCGATCGCGACGACCGAGGCGACCGACACCCCGACCGTGCAGCTCTTCAGCGTGCCGCGGGTGGTCTGGCCCATCAGCGACTGCAGCAGCCAGAACGTGTTGCTGGTGACGTGGACGGCGAACAGCGAGCCGGAGCCGGCGGCGAGCGCGATCAGCACCGGGTCGAGGCCGAGGGCGGGCGCGATCGGCGCCAGGATGCCAGCCGCGGTGATCGCGGAGATCGTCACCGACCCGACCGCGATGTGCAGGACGGCGGCGATGCCCCAGACCAGCAGCAGCGGCGCGAACGTGTGGGCGCTGAAGTAGCCGCGCAGGATGTCGCCGAGACCGCCGGCCGACACGACCGCGGCGAGCGAGCCGCCGACCGCGGTGAGGATGAGGATCTGGCCGCTCTCCTTGAAGCCGCGGGCGATCGCCTTCTCGACGCGGTTCTGGCCCATCGCGTAGCGGCCGATCAGGCAGGTGCCGACCAGGCCGACCAGCAGCGCGACGACCGGGTCGGAGACGAACTGGACGATCTTGTTGTCCCACTTGGCGACCTCGGCGATCGCGCCGAAGCCGATCAGCAGCAGCGACGTGAGCAACGGGACGAAGAGCAGCACCAGCGGCGGCTGACCGGTCCGGTCGTCGTCTCCGGAGTCGTCCTGCGGGCCGGCGTCACCAGCGCCGGACGCGTCGTCGATGCCGCTCGGGGCGGTGGCGGCAGTCGTCGAGCCGTCGGCCGCGACGTTGACCAGGTCCTGCTCCACCAGGATCTCCTGCTGCTCGTCGACCTCGCTCTTCCAGAAGCCGCGACGGAACAGGAACGTCATGATCGTGATCGAGATCAGGATGGTCGGGATGATCAGCACCAGGCCCCACAGCAGCATCTTGCCCAGCGGCACGCTCAGCAGCGCCGCCAGTGCCAGCGCCCCGACGCCCGGCACCATCAGCACGATGCCGGTCTCCAGCCCGATCGCCAGCGCGGTTGCCATCCGGGCGGTGCCGAGCGGCCCGATCCGCTTGGACGCCGTACGGGCCAGTGGGGCCGAGATGACCAGCAGCACGTCCAGGTAGATCGACTGCAGCAAGGTGCCGATGGTCAGCGCCATCGAGTACGGCAGCCGCTTCGGGCCGAACAGCCGCAGCAGGTGCTTGACCAGACGCTCGATCGCGCCGAGCTCCTGCAGGATCGAGGCCATCAGAACGCCGAAGGCGATCAGCAGGCCGACCTCGGCCATGATCTCGCCGAAGCCGCCGGTGATGGTCTCGATGGTCTTGTCCAGGCCGAGTTCGGTGGCCAGTCCGAGATAGAGCGATCCCACCACCAGTGAGATCACCGGGTTGACCCGGAATCGGACGATGAGGATCACGATGGCGAGGATCGCCACCGCGGTGTTGATCAGTACTCCGGCGTCTGACATGGGCTGGTCCTTCGGGGGGATCGACGGCCTGGGACGAGCCGTTGGGCGGGCTGCTCACAATGTGAACATAAACCCACGAAGTAGGCAAGATGTCATGGGTGTTACAGGCGAAATTGTTTTGGGAACAAAAACTACGGCCGCCGTACCCGGTGGGTACGGCGGCCGTGGAGGTACTCGGCGGTCAGGCGGGAGGATTCGTCCGGTACGTCGTCCGGATCGCCCGGTGGGCTTCCGGGCCGGCTTCGGTGTGGTCGAGGCCGAGCAGGATGGCCCCGACGACGGGTGGGACCTCGACGATCTGGGGGATCGCGTGCGGTGCCGCGGCGGCGAGTTGCGCGGTGATCTGGCGCAGCAGCAGCGGGTGGTTGGCGGTGAGCACGCCGCCGCCGAGGATCACCGGCGTCGGGACGTCGAGCAGGTCGAGGCGGCGCAGCGCGACGGTGGCCATCGCGACGATCTCCTCTGCCTGGCGGTGCACGATCGCGGTCGCGACCTCGTCGCCGGCGGTGGCGACCTGGAAGAGAACGGGTACCGCTTCCAGGCGGCTGACGACGGGAATGCCGCCGAGGTGCATCGCTTCGATCAGCTCGGTCATCGAGCGGACGCCGTAGTGCTGAGGCAGGGCGGTTTTCAGCGCGGTCGCCGGTCCGCGGCCGTCGTCCGCGCGGGCGGCGGCCCAGATCGCCTCCTCGGCAAGCTGCTGACCGCCGCCCCAGTCGCCGGAGATCTTGCCGACCGCGGGGAAGCGCGCCGTCCGGCCGTCGGGCAGCAGGCCGCAGCAGTTGATCCCGGCGCCGCAGACCACCGCGACCCCGCGCGGCTCGTCGATCCCGGCCCGGAGCAGAGCGAAGGTGTCGTTGGCGACGTGCACCCGGGAGGCCCAGCCGTACGAGCGGAAGGCATCGGCCAACCGCTCCTCCTCGATGGGGAGATCGGCGTTCGCCAGGCACGCCGAGATCTGTTCCACCAAAGGCACGCCGCCTTCGGCGGCGGGGAGGGTGAGGGGGGAGGAGCCGGTCGCCCCGAATCGCCGGCCGCCTTCGGCGACGGCGGCGCCTGGGCCCGCCCTGTCGACGGCGAAGCCGGCGGCCCGGGCTGCCGCCGCGACCAAGGGGGCGAGGCCGTCGACGGCTGCTTGCGCGCCGATGAGGTGGGGCTCGAAGCCGCCGCCCCGGGCGGTGCCGAGGACTGTGCCGTCGGCGGCGACCAGGGCGACGTCGGTTTTGCTGTTGCCGGCGTCGAAGGCGAGCACGCCGCCAGGAATCAGAGGTGCCTGGAGGGCCTCGGCCTCGAACGCCTCGGTCACGCCCATGGCAGGTGCTCGCGGTTGTGCGCGATCAGCTTGTCGGTGAGCGCCCGGGCGTACTCGATCTGCCCGATCAGGGGATGCGCCAGCAATGCCGTGAACACGCGGTCCGCACCACCCTTCAGAGCTGCCTCCAGCGCCAGATTCTCGTACGCCGTCACGTTCGCCACCAGTCCGGCGTACAACGGTTCGAGGGGTGAGATCGGCAGCGGCGTCGTCCCGTTGGCTCCGACCATGGCGGGGACCTCGATCACCGCGTCGTCGGGCAGGAAGGGCAGTGCGCCGTTGTTGAGCGTGTTGACGACCTGCACGTCACCGGTGTCGTTCAGCAGGGACGACGCCAGCGCGACCGCGGCCTCCGAGTAGTACGCGCCGCCGCGCTGCTCCAGCAGGGCGGGCTTCTCGTCCAGCGACGGATCGGCGTACAGGTCGAGCAACTGCTTCTCGATCGCCGCGACCTCGGCGGCCCGCGACGGCTTCTCCAGCAGTTCGCGCACCACCTCGTCGTGAGCGTAGAAGTAGCGCAGGTAGTACGACGGTACGACGCCCAGCTGCAGCAGCAACTCCGGCGGCAACTTCAAGTCAGCCGCGAGCTCGCCGACATGCTCCGACAGCAGCGACGGCAACCGGTCGACCCCGTCGACCCGGACGGCGCGCTCCCAAGTCAGGTGGTTGAGCCCGACGTGGTCGAGCGCGACCTGCTCCGGCGTGACTCCGAGCAGCCGGGCGAACCGCCGCTGGAACCCGATCGCCACGTTGCACAGCCCGACGGCCTTGTGCCCCTCGGACAGCAGCGCCCGCGTGACGATGCCGACCGGGTTGGTGAAGTCGATGATCCAGGCGTCCGGGTTCGACGCGCGCACCTTCTCCGCGATGTCCAGGACGACGGGCACCGTCCGCAGCGCCTTGGCCAACCCGCCGGCGCCGGTCGTCTCCTGCCCGACGCAGCCGCACTCCAGCGGCCAGGTCTCGTCCTCGTTCCGGGCGGCCTGGCCGCCGACGCGCAGCTGCAGCAGTACGGCGTCCGCGCCGTCGATGGCCGCGTCCAGGTCGCCGGTCGTGGTGACCCGGCCGGGATGTCCTTGTTTGGCGAAGATCCGCTGGGCGAGACCGCCGACCAGCTCGAGCCGGTCGGTGGCCGGGTCGACCAGGACGAGTTCGTCCACGGGCAGCGAGTCACGCAGCCGGGCGAACCCGTCGACGAGCTCGGGCGTGTAGGTGGATCCGCCGCCTACGACTGTGAGTTTCAACCTTTGACCCCTGTGAGTGTGACGCCTTCGATGAAGGCCTTTTGGGCGAAGAAGAACAGGATGATCACCGGCGCCATCACCAGCAAGGTGGCGGCCATGGTGAGGTTCCAGTTGGTGTGGTGGGCACCCTTGAAGGACTCCAGGCCGTAGCTCAAGGTCCAGGCTGCCGGGTTCTCCGAGGCGTAGATCTGCGGGCCGAAGTAGTCGTTCCAGCAGTAGAAGAACTGGAACAGCGCGACCGCCGCGATGGCCGGCCGGGCCATCGGCAGCACGATCCGGACCAGCGCCTTGAACTCGCCGCAGCCGTCCACCTTGGCGGCGTCGACGTAGTCCTTCGGGATGGTCAGCAGGAACTGGCGCAGCAGGAAGATCGTGAACGCGTCGGTGAAGGCCATCGGGATGATCAGCGGCCACAGCGTCCCGGACAGGTGCAGCTGCTTGGCCCAGAACAGGTACATCGGCACGATCACCACCTGGGGCGGCAGCATCATCGTCGCGATCACCAGCATCAGTGCCAGGTTGCGGCCGCGGAACCTGAACCGGGCCAGCGCGTACGCGACCGGGATGCTCGACAGCAAGGTGAGCGCGGTGCCGAGTCCGGCATACAGGAGGGTGTTCTTCCACCAGGTCAGGAAGCCCGGAGTCTCCCAGACCGTGCGCAGGTTCTCCCAGTGCCAGCTGTCCGGCCAGAGGTTGCGGGTCAGCGCCTGCTGGTCGCTCATCAGCGCGGTCAGTGCGACGAACACGAACGGCAGCACGAAGAACAACGCGGCCGCGATCGCGAGCGAGTGCACGGCGATCCAGTGCAGTGCCCTGGTACGCCGTGCGGTGCGCCCCGCCGCGGTCAGGCCGACCGGGGCGGTCAGGGAAGTCGTCATCGTCATCTCGGCAGACTCCTCAGTCGTCCGTGCCCAGGAAGCCGCTGCGGCGGCGCATCAGCAAAGCGGTGAACAGCATCGCGAGGGCGAACAGCACCAGCGCGACCACGCTCGCCCCACCGGTGTCGAACCGCTGGAAACCGAGGTTGTAGACCAGCTGCGGCAACGTCAGCGTGGAGTTCTCCGGATAGCCGGGCTGGAACTGTTGCCCTGAGCCACCGATCACCCCACTGGCGACCTTCCCGGCGACCAGTGGCTGGGTGTAGTACTGCATGGTTTGGATGATTCCGGTGACCACCGCGAACAGCACGATCGGCGAGATGTTCGGCAACGTCACGTACCGGAACTTCTGCCACGCCCCGGCGCCGTCCAGCGACGCGGCCTCGTACTGGTCCTGCGGTACGTCGAGCAGGGAGGCCATGAAGATCACCATCAGGTCGCCGATGCCCCACAACGCCAGCAGTGTCAATGCCGGCTTCGACCAGGCCGGGTCGTTGAACCAGCCCGGTTGCGGCAGGCCGATGCTGCCGAGAATGTTGTTCACCGGTCCGGTTCCCGGGTTGAGCAGGAACGCGAACGCCATCGTCGCGGCCACCGGCGGTGCCAGGTACGGCAGGTAGAAGGCGGTCCGGAAGAACCCGGCACCGGTCTTCACCTTGGTGATCAGCAGGCCGATGCCCAGGCCGAACAGCACCCGCAGGGTGACCATCACGATCACCAGCCACAGGGTGTTGCGCAGGGCCGGCCAGAAGAACGGGTAGTCGGTGAAGACGTAGCTCCAGTTCTTCAGTCCGGTCCAGGTCGGCGGCGTGAACCCGTCGTACTTCATGAAGCTGAAGTAGACGGTCGAGATCAGCGGGTAGAGGAAGAAGACGCTGACGCCGATCAGCCACGGCGACAGGAAGGCCAGGATGCGGAGCCGGTCGCGGCGCTGCTTGCCGCGCAGGCCGGGGCCGGACTTCACCACGGAGGAGGCGGTTGTCATCACTTGGCCTGCGCGAGGTCCTTGTCGATCTGCTGGTCGGTTTTCGCCAGGCCGCCGGCCAGGTCGGTCTGCTTGCCGGACTCGAAGGCGAAGCCGAAGTCCTGCAGGGTGAGCTGGTACGCGCCGCCGTTCGGGCTGGCCGGGGTGGTGCTGCTCTTCGGGTGCTGGGCGATCCGCAGGAACACCTTGAAGTTCTCGTCGGCCTGCAGCTTGGGCGACTTCAGCGCCTCCAGGGTGGACGGCACGTTGTGAATCGCGTTGGCGAAGCTCACCACGGCGTCGGTGTCGGTGGTCATGTACTTGACCAGCTCCCACGCGGCGTTCTGCTTCTCACTGGTGCCGGCGATCCCGATCACCGTGCCGGACAGGTAGCCCTTGCCGTAGCTGTCGGCCTGGTCGTCCGGCACGGGGAACGGCGCGACGCCGATCTCGAACGTCGTACCGGCGTCCTTGGCCATACCGAGCCGCCACTCGCCGTCGATCGCCATCGCGACCTGGCCGGTGTGGAACGGGTTCTTCGCGCCGAACTCGTCACCGAAGGTGGCCCGGTACCTCTCCAGCTTGGCGAAACCGCCGAGCTCGGCGACCAGGTTCTTCTGCCAGGTGAGCATCTGCCCGAACGCCGGGTCGCCGGCCAGGTTGGACTTGCCCTCCGGCGTGAAGTACGTCGGGTTCCACTGCGCCGCGAAATGTGTGGTGGTCGACTCGTAGCCGTGGAAGTTCGGCATGAAGCCGAGTTGGGAGTAGCTGTCGCCCTTGGGTTTGGTCAGCTTCTTGGCCACCGCGTCGAACTCCGACAAGGTTCTCGGCGGCGCGGTGATGCCGGCGGTCTTGAACGCGTCCTTGTTGTAGTACAGGCCGTACGCGTCGTTCAGCAGCGGCAGCGTGCAGCGCGTGCCCTCGAACTGGGTGTAGTCCTGCAGCGGCTTCGGAAACGTCTTGTCCAGGTCGATGGTCGACTTGTCGAGGAACGGCTCGAGATCGGCGAACACTTTCGACCGGCAGAACGTGCCGACGTTGTCGGTGGTGAACGACGAGACCACGTCCGGCGCGTTCGGGCCGCCGGCACGCAGGGCCTGCTTGATCTTGTCGTCGTTGATGTTGCCGACGACCTTGACCTTGATGTTGGGATGCGCGGCCTCGAACGCCTTGACGTTGGCGTCGATCGCGGCTGCCTCGCTGGGCGCGGACCAGCCGTGCCAGAAGGTGATCGTGGTCTCCTTCGTGGCGTCGTCGCTGGCCTGCGGCGTGCTCGACGTACCGGTGCAGGCGGTGGCGAGCAGCGCGACCGCCACGGCGGCGAGGGCGGTCCTGTGGACTCGGGACATGACGGTTTCTCCCTGATCTGGCGCGTACGGATCCACCGGAGCAGGTCGCTGACCTGTCCGTTGGGTGGTGTCGGGGTGGTGCGGGTGGTTAGTCGGCGCCCCCGCTCGTCGGGCCGGCTGTGTCGAAGACTTCGTCGCGGGTGATGCTCAGGGCGGACTGCAGGGCCCCGGACAGCACCGGGTCGTTGGGTACGGCGGTCATCAGCAACCGCGGGCGGGGAACGGCCAGCTCGGCCAGTTCCTCCTGGATCAGGCCGCGCAGCCGTTCGCCGCCGGCGGTGATCACGCCCCCGGCCAGCACGATCAGCTCGGGGTCGACGACGGCGACGACGGCCGCCAGACCGACGGCCAGCCGGTGCGCGAACTCGGCCAGCACCGTGTCACCGGCGCCGGGGGTGTCCAGCGCGGCGGCGATCGCGGCTTCCGGCGTACGGGCTTTGAGGCCGTGGGACCTGGCCAGCGCCAGCACGGGTTCGCCACCGGCCAGTTCCTGGAAGCCGCCGGCGTTGTTGCGGCCGACGTTGCGGACCAGCGGCGTACCGGGCAGGGGCAGGAAGGCGACCTCGCCCGCACCGCCGGTCGCGCCCCGGACCAGCCGGCCGTTGATCACGATCGCGGCACCGATGCCCTCCTCGCCCCAGAGCAGGACGAAGTTGTCGCTGTCGGCGGCGTGGCCGACACGCTGCTCGGCGACAGCGGCCAGGTTGACGTCGTTCTCGACGTCCAGCGGTACGGCGATGGCGGCGGCGAGCTCTTCGAGCAGGTGTGGCGCGTGCCAGCCCGGCAGGTGCATCGCGTAGCGCAGCCGGCCGGTGGTCGGGTCGAAACCGCCCGGCGTGCCGATCGCGACGCGGTGCAGACGGTCCTTGGTCAGCCCCGCCTCGCCGAGTGCGCCTTCGACAGCCTTGACCACCCGCTCGACGGTGCCTTTGGCGCTGCGGCCGGGCGTCGGCAGCTCGTACCGGCCGACCACCTTGCCGGTCAGGTCGGCGACGGCCGACCGGATCCGGGCAGGGGTGACGTCCAGGCCCGCGACGTACGCGATGCCGCCGTTGATCTCGTAGAGCTGCGCGTTCGGGCCGGGCCGGCCGGCGCTGGTGCCGCTGGGCCGGACCAGGCCGGCGGTCTCCAGGCGGGACAGCAGCTGGGAGGCGGTCGGTTTGGACAGGCCGGTCAGGTTGCCGAGCGTCGTCCGGGACAGCGGTCCGTGGGCGAGCAGCAGGTCGAGAGCGGCGCGGTCGTTCATCGCGCGGAGCAGGCGGGGAGTGCCGGGTGTACTGGCCATGAGCTAACCCTGCCCTCCTTGTGCCGTCTGATGCGGGTGCCGTGCCGATTCCCGCCAACTGTTAGGAAAGTTTCCTATTACCGCGAGACCGTACGGGTCCGGCCCGGCGGTGTCAATCGGTCGGCCGCACTCGTGGACAGCTCGGCGAGGGTCCGGCCCGGCGGAGGTTAGGGTGGGCTTACTTGTCTGCTTCCGTCCGCCCATGGAAAGGCCTGTTCGTGACGTTCGCCGTGGGGGAAGAGGTCACCGCCGGCCGGGTGCTGCGCCGCGCCGTCCGCCGGCATCGCAAGCGGCTCGCGCTCGGGGTGTTCTGGCTGTCGCTGCACCAGGCGACCGAGGCGGCCGTCCCGGTGACGATCGGGATCTTCGTCGACCGCGCGGTCTCGACCGGCCGGCTGGAGCCGCTGGTGTGGTGCGTGGTGATGATGGTCGGGCTCTTCGCGGTCCTGTCGACGGCGTGGCGGACCGGTGCCCGGCACGGCGTGCGGTCGGCCGAGTACGAGATGCACCAGCTGCGGCTGGAGGTCGCCCAGCGGGTGCTGGATCCGCGCGGGCACCGGACCGGGATGCGGGCCGGCGAGCTGCTTTCGGTCGCGACGTCGGACGCCGAGAAGGCGGCGCTGGTGCTGCGCGCGCTGGCGATCGGGATCGCCGCCTCGACCGCGCTGGCCGTGTCGTCGGTGGTGCTGCTGCTGATCGACGTGCCGCTCGGAGTCGGCGTACTGGTGGGAGTGCCGTTGCTGGTGGTGGGGATCCAGGCGCTGTCGCCGCTGCTGACTCGGCGTACGTCTGACCAGCAGGAGTCGGTTGCCAGTACGACGGCGCTGGCTACCGACTTGGTGAGCGGGTTGCGGGCGTTGCGGGGGATCGGGGCGCAGCACAACGCGGCTGAGCGGTACCGGCGGTCGAGTCAGGCGACTCTGCAGGCCACGCTGAAGGCTGCGTCGACCAACGGGCTGCAGGACGGGGTCACCATGGCCGCCAGTGGGTTGCTGCTGGCGGCGGTGGCCGGTGTGGCCGGGTGGTTCGCGTTGAACGGGCGGATCAGCATCGGGGAGCTGATCACCGTGGTGGGACTGGCGCAGTTCGTCGCGGAGCCGGTGAGCACGCTGGGGTACGTCAGCCAGGTGCTGGCGATGGCGAAGGCGTCGGCGGGCCGGCTGGCTTCGGTGCTGGGGTCGGCGCCTTTGAGAGTGACGGGGTCGGCCGTGTCGGTGGATCCATCCGCGCCGCTGCTCGAGCTGTCGGAGGTCCGGCACAAGTCGCTGGATGGGGTGAGTCTGGCGGTGCGGCGGGGTGAGCTGGTCGGGGTGCTCTGCTACGACCCGCGGGACGCGGATGCCTTGCTGGCGGTCGTTTCCGGCAGGGCGCCGGAGCATGAGGGGACGGTGGCCGTGGGCGGACTGGCGATGGAGGAGCTGGACATCGATCTGCTGCGGCGGTCCGTGCTGGTCGAGCAGCACGACACGGACCTGTTCGAAGGGACGTTGCGGAGCAACCTGCTGGCCGGTTCGGAGGCGGATGAGGGGCGGCTGCGGGAGGTCGTGGTCGCTGCTGCGGCGACTGACGTGATCGATGCGCATGCTGATGGGTTGGACCATCCGCTGACCGATCGGGGGCGGACGCTGTCGGGCGGGCAGCGGCAGCGGCTGGGTCTGGCTCGCGCGCTGCTTGCTGAGCCGCCTGTGCTCGTGCTGCACGATCCCAGTACTGCGGTGGACGCGGTGACCGAGGAGGTCTTGGCCGAAGGGCTGGTGGAGGCTCGTGCGGTGCCGTCGCTGGGGACGCTGGTGCTGACCAGCAGTCCGGCGTTGCTGGGCAAGATGCATCGGGTGGTGGTGCTGGCCGATGGGGTTGTGGTTGCTGTGGGCACGCATGCCGAGCTGGCGTCCGAGGACGCGGCGTACGCCGAGGCGGTGCTGCGGTGAGCGCGTCTGAGCCGACGGGTGGCTCGTCTCCGGCGTTGCTGCCGATTGCTGGGCCTCGGGCTACCTGGTCGGTGTTGTGGCGGGAGATTCGGCGGCTGCGAGGGCTGTCCTTGGTGGCAGCTGTGGTGATCACCGGTGCGAGTGCGGCCGGGCTGGTCGCGCCTTGGGCGTTGGGCGTGCTGGTCGACGACATCGCCTCCGGTGCGGACCGGTCGGCCGTCGTACGGGTGGTGCTGCTGATCGGTGCTGCGGCGCTGGTGTCCGGCGTACTGACTGCTGTCGGGGTGACGCTGGTGGCGCGGGTCGGGGAGACCGTGCTGGCGCGGCTGCGGGAGAAGGTGCTGGACCGGGTGCTGCAGTTGCCGGCGCCCGTGCTCGACAAGGTGCGGACCGGGGATCTGCTGTCGCGGGTCGGCGACGACGTGTCGGCGGTCGCGACCGCGCTGACGCAGATCGGGCCGGTGTTGCTGTCGGCATCGTTGACAATCGTGCTGACGGCGGCCGGGCTGTTCGCGCTGGACTGGCGGCTCGGGCTGGCCGGGCTGCTGTCGTTGCCGATGTACCTGTGGGCCCTGCGGTGGTACCTGCCGCGCTCGGCGCCGTTCTACGCGCGGGAGCGGGCGGCGCTGGGCGAGCGGTCGGAGGCGATCATCACGTCGCTGCGCGGCAGCGCGACGGTCCGGGCGTACCGGCTGGAGGACATCCAGCTGGAGCGGATCCGCGACCGCTCGGCCGTCGCGCGAGACCTGTCGCTGAACGTGTTCCGGCTGTTCAGCTTCTTCTCCTCGCGGATCAACCACGCGGAGTTCGTCGGCCTGACGGGGATCCTGGTGGCCGGGTTCTTCCTGGTCCGTGGGGATCTGGTGACGGTCGGTGCCGTGACGGCGGCCGCGTTGTACTTCCACCGGTTGTTCAACCCGATCGGTGCGCTGCTGATGGAGTTCGACGCTGTGCAGACGGCTGCGGCGGGGTTGGCTCGGCTGGTCGGGGTGGTGGAGATTCCGGCCGCGCCGGAGCCGCCTGCTGGCCCGATGCCTGCCGACGCGACGCTGGAGCTGGTCGACGTCAGCCACTCGTACGACGGGCCACTCGTGGTGGACGGGGTGTCGCTGAAGCTGATGCCTGGTGAGCGGGTTGCGCTGGTGGGCGCCAGTGGAGCTGGCAAGACCACTCTGGCTGCAGTGGCGGCTGGTGTGCTCGTGCCGACCAGTGGGGTTGTCCGGATCGGTGGCGTGGACATCCGGGAGCTGGGAGAGGCTCGGACCCGTTCGCAGGTTGCGTTGCTGAGCCAGGAGGTCCATGTGTTCTCCGGGCCGCTGGTGGACGACGTACGGCTGGCTCGGGCCGATGCCACGGTCGCCGAGGTCGAGGCCGCGCTGGAGCGAGTCGGTGCGCTGGCGTGGGTCCGGGCGTTGCCGGACGGGCTGGAGACCCACGTGGGCGAGAACGGCGAACAGCTGACCGGCGCACAGGCGCAGCAGGTCGCACTGGCTCGGCTGGTGCTCGCCGACCCGGCGGTCGCCGTACTGGACGAAGCGACTGCGGAGGCGGGATCAGCTGGTGCGCGGGAGCTCGAGCGGGCCAGTGCTGCCGCCACCGAAGGCCGTACGACGCTGGTGGTGGCGCACCGGCTCACGCAGGCAGAGCAGGCGGACCGGATCGTCGTGATGGACCAGGGCAGGCTGGTGGAGTCCGGGACGCATGCTGAGCTGCTGGAGTCTGGGGGACGCTATGCCCAGCTGTGGCACAGCTGGACGGGGACCACGGCTACGGAAGGCGCCAGTCGATAGCGGCACCGCCCTGCTCCTGCAGCAGGGCGTTCACCCGGCTGAAAGGCTTGGAGCCGAAGAAGCCGCGGTCGGCCGACATCGGGCTCGGGTGCGCGCTCTCGACGTACGGGACGTCGCCGAGCATCGGCTTGAGCGTCTGCGCGTCACGACCCCAGAGAATCGCGACGAGCGGTCCGCCGCGCTTCACGAGCGCGTGAATCGCCTGCTCGGTCACGGCTTCCCAGCCCTTGCCACGATGTGAGGCGGGCTTGCCGGGCTGCACGGTGAGCACTCGGTTGAGCATCAGCACGCCCTGGTCGGCCCAGGGAGTCAGGTCACCGTTGGACGGCGCGGGGACGCCGACGTCGGCCATCAGCTCGCGGTAGATGTTCGCGAGGCTGCGGGGGATGGGGCGGACGTCGGGCGCTACGGAGAAGCTCAGTCCGACTGGGTGGCCTGCTGTGGGGTAGGGATCCTGGCCGACCACCAGCACCTTCACGTCGGCCAGCGGGCGCTGGAAGGCGCGCAACACGTTCTCCCCGGCGGGCAGATACGGCCGTCCTGCGGCGATCTCGGCCCGCAGGAACTCGCCCATCCGCGCCACGTTGTCCCGCACCGGCGCCAGGGCCTCGGCCCAGTCGGCCGCCATCAACTCGTCCAACGACTTGGAACTCACCCGAGCAAGCATCCCAGTTCGCCGGGGGTGACGCACCCCGGGGTCGGACGAGAGGAAGAGAGCGGGTGTCAGCGGATATTGGAGCGCGACGAAGAGCCCGGTCGAGATCGCGTTCGCGGACGTGGCGGCCCTCGCTTGCCGGTCCGAGGCGGACGTGCAGCACTCACCAAGGCGTACTGCCGGACCGGCCTGAGCGGGTGCCGCGCTGGGCGCGCCCCGTTTCGGATGATTGGTGAGTGCTGGACGTCCGCCCTTCACGGAGACGGCCGGCAACGGCTTCCGCTGGGACGATCCGGACCAAGATCATCAGGGCGACCCCGCCCAGATGCCAGTTCCTACGTTGTGAGGCGGATGAGCCCGGCAGGAACTTCGCCTACCGCGGTTGGGCGATGGGACTGCAGCTGCGCACGGAGGAGGGTCGCACGGCTCGGAGCCGACGGCAGCAGATCACCGGAAGTTCGCGTGTCGGTTGTTCGTTGGAGGGAGTGACCGGGTAGAAAGGTCGGCGGCCCCGCAGGGTATGAGCTTGCGGGGCTTTTGCTATGCCAGGGCCCAGCCGAAGGTGGTGGAGAGGGGCTGCGGGTTGTGGCGGTGGTAGAAGCGGTGGGCGTCGGTGCGGGTGTTGGCGGAGTCGAGTTCCAGGTGGGTGGCGCCGTGGTCGCGGGCCCATTGGTGGGCGGATTGGAACAGCGTGGTGCCGGTGCCGTGGGAGCGGTGCGTGGGGGAGACGGCCAGGTCCTCCAGCCAGCAGCGTTGGCCGAAGCGGACGGACTCTATGTCCAGGTAGAGGGTGCAGAAGCCGGTGAGCTCGTTGTCCTCGGTGGCTACCAGTACGGCGGTCCGCGGGCCGGGGATGACTCGGGTGAGGCGGTCGGCGGCGACGGTGGGGTCCCAATGGGCGGGGGTGCTGCCCGGGGGTGCGAAGAGCCAGGAGTAGGCGGCGACGAGCTGGGGGATGTCGGCGGGAGTCGCGTTGCGGATCATGAAGTGGAGCGTAGGAACGGACCCGCGCGGGCTACAGGTCCACTTCGGGGGAGGTTCTTCAGGCCACTAGGCGTTGCAGGGCCTGGGTGTAGCGGCGGGCGTACAGCTGCTGGGTGGTGCGGCCGAGGGGCCCGGCGAGGCGGGTGTACCAGGTGCCGGGGCGGCTGTAGGCGCGGAGGGTGAAGAAGACGCCGTCGGGCTCGCGGGTGACCAGGAAGGACTCCTCGCCCGACTCGGGATGGCCGGGCAGCGTGCCGTAGGCGAAGCCCCGGTGGTCTTCGTCGTCGGCGGTCCAGACGACTCGGCAGGGGATGGTGATGGCGAGGGCGCCGATGCCGAGCTTGCCCAGGCAGTTGGTGCCGATGACGGCGGGGGTGTCGGTCGCGGTGATGCGGATACCGGCCCCGCGGTGCATCTGCCAGGTGGTGACCACCTCGCCGGCCCGCCGGAAGACCTGGTCGCCCGCGCCGATGCGGGTACGCAGGTCCATCCGGTGGTAGCCCTCGGGCGTCCGGTCGAAACGGGTCGACCCGACCGCGTCGTACGAGAAGCGCAGCGCGGCCAGGTCGTCCAGTGTTTTCACGGGGATCCGGTGCCCACTCAGCTCGACTTCAAGCCGGCGGTCTTGCCCTCCTTGAGGGCCTTGACCAGGGCCTTGACCTTGGCCTCGTCCAGCAGTACGACGCTCTGCCCGTTGCGGCGGGCGTTCGCGTTGGCGACCGGCAGGGTCAGCGAGACGCCGTCACCGCCGCCGGCGACCTTGCGCATCGCCAGGCCGAACCTGGCCAGGTCGAACGGGCCCATGTCGTTGTCGACGGTGAGCGCGTCGGCGCTGGAGGTGCCGATCTTGTAGTAGCGCCACGGGTTGACAAACGTCTGCCACGACACCGCCTTGTCCGCGACCAGGCCGATCACCTCGCGCTGACGGTTGGCCCGGCCGAGGTCGCCGAGCTTGTCGGTGTAGCGGGAGCGGACGTAGCCGAGCGCCTTCGGGCCGTCCAGGTCCTGACAGCCGGCCGGAAGGTTGATGTGCGCCTTCTGGTCTTTCATTGCCTTCGGCAAGCACACGTTGACGCCGCCGACGCTGTCGATGATCGAGGCGAAACCGCCGAAGCCGATCTCGACGTAGTGGTCGATCCGCAGGCCGGTGGAGGCCTCCAGGGTCTGGATCAGCAGCTTGGGGTTGCCGTTGCCGAACGCGGCGTTGATCTTCTCCCGGCCCTTGCCGGGCACCTCCACCCAGCTGTCGCGCGGCACGCTGATCAGCGCCGGCGGACCCGAGTCGGGCACGTGCAACAGGATGATCGTGTCGGTGCGGTTGCCGCCGACGCTGCCGGTGCCGAGCTTCCTCTTCTCCTCGGCACTCAGCCCCTCGCGGCTGTCCGAGCCGACCATCAGGTACGTCGTACCGGGTCCCTCGGCGGGCCGTTTGCCGGCCGGCATCGCGTCGATCTTGTCGATCCGGCCCCACGCGTACAGCGGGACGCAGATCAGGGTCAGCAGGAACAGCAGGACGACCAGGCCGATCACCCGGCCGAACCAGTTGCGCCGCTTCTTCGGGCGCACCGGGGGGCGGCCGACCAGGCGTCGGTCGATGGGCTGCGGTTGACTCATGGCACGACCGTATCGGCCCCGGTGGTGCTCGCGCGTCACCCCAGCGGACGGTTTGGGCCCAGACTTTCAGACCGCGCCCGCCTCCGGCCTCCGTCGAAAGGAGGAAATCGGCGGCGGTGTCGAACCAATCCGCCGGAACGTGCGCGGCGGCTGCCCGGTCCGCGCGGTGAGGAGCCGGCTGAAGTACGGCGGGTCGTCGTACGCGATCTGGCGGGCGATCGCCGCGACCGGTGGGTTCACCATTGTCGTGCACGCCGCATCCCGCAAGGCAGATCGTCGTGCACGCGGGACCGAGCGTGAGCGCGCCGTAGCTCGACCGGCGGCGGGTCGGCGTACGGACTGGCTGGGGACGTCGCGTTGGGAAAAGTGGTGGACTGGAAGCGTGCTGACTTCCAACGGGTACCAACTGGACGAGCGGCGGCTGGGGCGACTGGTCGCGGTGCCGGACGGCGAGCGGGCGGACCGGGACGTGCTGCGGCGGAGGCTCTGGCGGGACGGGTATCTGTTCCTGACCCGGCTGCTCGATCCGGCGACGGTGCTGGAGTTTCGCCGGTACTACTTCGCCAAGACCGGGCTGGCCGACGCGGACGGGCGGCCTCGGGAAGTTGAGCGAGGGGCTTACCGGGCGGTGTTGTTCGGGGAGATCGTGCCCGGCCCGGAGTACGACGCGTTGTGCCGGCAGCAGGCGTTGCGTGGGTGGTTCGAGTGGTTCTTCGGGGCGGAGGTGTTCCTGCACCGGCGCAAGATCATCCGGCACACCGCGCCGGGGGAGAACGGGATCGGCACCGCGACGCAGGCGCACTACGACCTGGTCTACCTGCGGGAAGGGACCGACCAGGTGCTGTCCGCGTGGATCCCGCTCGGTGACTGCCCGGTGGAGCGCGGTGGGCTGACCTATCTGGAGGGCAGCCATCACCGAGTGCGGAGGGAGGAAGCGGAGGGCCGGTTGAAGCGCCCGGCGGCCTCGATCACGGCGGATCTGCCCGCGCTGGCCGAGCAGTACGACGCGCGCTGGCTGGTGGCCGACTACGCCGCAGGCGACGTGGTGATCCACACGGCCCACACCGTGCACGCCGCGCTGGACAACGTCGATCAGGTCATGCGGCTGTCCACCGACATCCGCTACCAGCCGGCCGCGCTGGACGTCGACGCCCGTTGGCAGCACGACTGGCACGACCAGGACGGGCTGTAGTAACGCGCCGATGGGCGCCCGGGACAATCCCGGACGCCCATCTCAGTGCTCTACTGCGCGCGACGCAGCGTGATCGTCACGTGCCGCGTCCCGGAGGGCAGACTCACCTTGCCGGCGGCCTGGTCGACCGTCGCCCCCTTCACCGACACGCTCGCGACGTTGTTCCGCAGCGCCGGCAGTTCGACGCTGTAACCCTTCACGTCGCGGACGTCGCCGCTCAGCTGGATCGACACCCGCTTGCCCGAGGTCGACATCCGGTAGCCGATCCGGCCGCCGTCGGCGACCGGGTAGCGGTTGAGCGCGACCTTCTGGCCGGCGCGAAGCCAATCGTTCGGCACCCCGCGACCGATGATCACGGTGCCGTCGGCCTTCTCCGCGATCAAGGAGTCGAACAGCACCTTCGTCGCGGTGGACTGACCCCACATGTGCTGGTTCGAGCCGCCACCGCCGCGTGCGTGGTCGATGTCCCACGGTGAGCTCGCGCTCGGGTAGTCGACGCCTTCCCACCAGCCGAACGGCCCGCTCATCGTCTTGTCGATCATGTACTGGTACGCCTTGATGCCGAGGTCCCGGTACTGCTCACCGCGCAGTGCGGCGCTGCCGTACCCGGCGTTGTAGGCGCTGGAGTAGTAGCCGTGCGGATAGCCGCCGAAGTTGTAGATCGACTCGGAGACGTCCTTGCGGCGTTCGAAACCGTGCGTGTAGGTGTCGTCGATCTTGTCGAACATCGTCCCGGTCTGCTGCGCGCCGAACAGGTAGCCGTCCCAGGCCCAGCGGCCGAACAGGAACATCGAGGCCCAGTTCGCGTCCCGCGGGTCCTTGCGCGGGCCGGTCTCGTTGGGCTCGACCATCGAGATCGGCAGGTAGTCGAGGTCGTGCTCGCGCATCGTCTGCTCGATCCGGGCCGTCGCGACCCGCAGCAGGTCGTCGTACTCGGCCTTCGCCCAGGCGGCTTCCTCGGTCTCGCCGAGCGCCGTGGCCAGGTACCGGTACGTCGTGAGGCCGGCCAGCGCGGACCAGTTGTCGATCGTCCAGTAGCCGAGCGAGTCGATCGCGAAGGTCTGCTTGATGATCCCGGTGCCGCCGTCGATCCGGTCGGTCTCGACCATGTGGGTGTTCTTCTTGATCGTCTCGAACTGCTGACGGATGAAGGCCTTGTCGCCGGTGCGCTGCAGGTAGAGCGCGTACGGCCAGCTGTACTTCCACTTGGCGTCGTCGTACTGGAGCTGGGCCGGCAGCGTCGCGAGGTAGTCCCGCGCGTAGCTGAAGTCGCCGATCGTCAGCAACGTGGCGACGATGCCGATCGTGTCGTGGTCGAACATCTCGTCGTAGCCGTTCTCGCCGACGTGCAGCCGCTTCTCGCCGTTGATGTCGTCGCGAATGATGAGCGTGTAGATGTAGCCGGCCTTGTAGGCGTTGACGAGCCGCTTGTCCGGCAGCTCGGTGATGTCGGCGATCGCCGACAGCCGCGAGTTCCAGTAGTTGCGCATGTGGGCGTAGTGCTGGTCGTACCCGCCGAGCCGGCGCAGCTGTCCCGCCGTCGGCCACTCGTACGCCGCGCCGAACCGGTCGGCCGCGACCGCGTAGTCACGTACGACGGTCTGACCGGCGCCGATCGTCGTCACCGCCGGATCGGCCGCGGCATTGAGCGGCGTCAGCAGGCTCGACACCCGCGGCAGGCGGGTCTGCGCCGCCGTCGTGTTGGTGACGGTCATCCGCGAGTAGGCGACCTCGAAGCGGTTGCCGCCGACAACGACCAGGTCGGCGAAGTTCTGCACCTTCACCTGCAGGCCGTCCTTGGCGTACTCGCTGACGAACGCCGGCAGGTAACCCTCGGCGTTGGTCCACTTGATCTTGCCCGGGATGTTCGCGACGCCGAACGTGATCATTGCGTCGCCCCGGCTGCGCAGCCGGTAGCTGCCGTCGATGAAGGCGATCGGCGCGTTGAGATCGCCCTCCCAGCCGAACGACGAGGTGAGGCCGGGATTCGTCACGCTGGTGTACTCGGCGCCGGCCGCGGACGCGACGGCGTCGTCGTACGCGGCGCGGAGCAGGAGGTAGGCCAGCCGCAGGTCGTCCCGCTGTGCCGTGGTGTCGGCGAGCGTCGCCTTCGCGGTGGCGACCTCATCGGTCAGCTGTCGCTGCGCGGAGTCGCTCGCGTTGGTCAGGTCAGCGGCCTCGATACGGTCGAGCAGCGACGTCGTCAGCTTTCGGTAGCCGTCGGCGGAGGCGTCCGCGAGCGTCACACCCGCGAGGGTCACGTTGCCGGACTCGTGCGACTTGCGGTTCAGCTGCGCGCTGATCCGGGCCGAGTCGCCGGCGCCGAGGGTGAGCTCGAACAGTCGTGTCACCGACGGGCCGGTGCTGACCAGGTCCGAGCTCACGAACGCCGGGGTGGAAGCGCCGTTCACGTGGACCGACACCGTGGCCGCGGCGCGCCAGGCGCCGGAGACGAACCGGATCGTCCGCGCGTTCGCCGCCGCGGGAACGGTGAGGTCGTAGCCGTAGGAGCCGGTGAGATCCACGTTGACCAGGTCCGGGTTGGTGCCGTCGACGAAGAAGATGCCGCCGTGCCGGGTGGCCGGCTGGGTCGCGGTCGGCGTCCCGTTGGTCCAGGAGTAGCTCACCGGATTGTCGTTCTGCGTGCCGATCTCGGCGCCGGCCTGCCGGTTGGCGACCGCGAGCCGCGCCGTCCCGTCCGGTACGCCGGCCCGCCGGTTGATCGTCGGCCCGTCCAGGTGCAGCCAGTCGTCGGGCCCGTCCGCGGTCAGGTCGAGCGCGGCCGGCGCCGCGGTCGCGGTGAAGCTCGGGCCGGATCCGATCGGCGAGAGCGCCGCGGCGGACAACGAGACGTTGCCGATCGCCGTGAGCTTCTCGGTGAACTTCGTGGTGATGACGACCCCTTCACCAGGGCGGATCGTCACCGTGTAGCGCTTGACCGCCGCGGTGTCGCTCGCGCCGATCGAGGTCGTGTACGGCGTACCGGTGCCGTCGGCCGCGCCGATGGTGACCGAGCCGCGGGCCTGCCAGATACCGCCGACAACGACGAGCCGGCGGGCCGAGTCGGCGGCCGGGACCGTGATCCGGTAGCCGGCGTCGTGACCCGTCGTCGGGCCGACGGTGGTGTCGTCGTAGTGGAAGACGCCGCCGGTGGTGACGCCGGAGGTCGAGGGCGTGGAGGTGCCGTCGGACCAGCGGAACGACAACGGGCTGTCGCCGAGCGAGGTGCGCCCGGCGGCGGGATGAAGATCCTCCACGGTGATCGACGGTGGCACAGCGGCTTTGCGCTCGATGCGGTCGCCGGTCACGTGGACCCAGTCCTGCGAGCCGTACGTGGTCAGGTCCATCACGCCGGCGGCGGCGCTGCCGCCCGGCAGGTTTTCGGCGTTCACGACGAACGGATTGGCGGGTGGCGGCGCAGCTGGTGCCGAGGGCAACGAAATTGCCGTCGGCAGCAGCAGCGCGCCGGCGACGACGGCTGCGAGCAGCCTGGGTCCGGGCCTCATCTTGTGTCCCTTCACGAGGGTGTTCCGGTGGACGGCGGGCAGCGAACCGGGCGGCGCTGTCCGGGGCGGTACTACGGCGTGGGGGTGCGGGGCCCGGGCAGGCTGGAGCCGCGGACGATCAGTTCCGGCTGCAGCAGCACGTGCTGGGGCTCGCGAGGATCGCCCGCGATCAGGTTCTCCACGGCCTGGATCAGTTGCCGGCCGACCACGTCGATCGGCTGGCGCAGCGTGGTCAGTCCGGGGCTGACCAGCGCGGCGGTGGGAGAGTCGTCGAAACCGGTGACCGCCACCTCGGCGCCCGGCCGCAGACCCCGCTCGTGCAGGGCCCGCAGTACGCCGAGCGCGAGCGTGTCGGACGCGCAGACGAGCGCGGTGGCGGGACGCGGCGCGTCGAGCATCCGGTGCGCGGCCTGGCGGCCGTCCTCGAGCGTGTCCGGGACCGCCGCTTCGAGGTCGGTCTCGAGTCCGCGCTCGCCGCACGCCGCGCGCCAGCCGGCCCGGCGTTCCTCGCCGATCTCGGACTCGGCCGGCCAGCCGATGTGGCCGATCCGGTGGTGTCCCTGGGCGGCGACGTGCTCGGTCGCGGCGCGAGTACCCGCGCGGCCGTCGACGTCGACCCAGGCCAGCGAATCGTCACCGTCCCAGGACCGGCCGAAGGTCG
Source organism: Kribbella sp. ALI-6-A (assembly GCF_001984195.1). Lineage (GTDB taxonomy): Bacteria > Actinomycetota > Actinomycetes > Propionibacteriales > Kribbellaceae > Kribbella. The sequence continues at coordinate 121,676 of NZ_MTQN01000005.1, read as the reverse complement.
CGAACGGCACGCCCCAGGACCGCAGGGCGGCGACGCGGTCGTCGTTGCGATGAGTCTCGGCCAGCACGAAGGCGTCGACCGGGGTCTTCTTCAGCAGGTTGCGGTAGGCCTTGATCTCCTCGGCCGAGCCGTCACCTTCGGCGTGGCACAGGATCAGGTGGTAGCCGGCCGCGACCGCCGAGCGGTTCAGCGCGTACAGGAACTCGTCCATCAGCAGCGACGCCTTGTCCGGCCGCGACGGCCTGACCTTGAAGGCGATCAGGTGTGAGCTCCGGTTGCGCAGCGCCCGCGCGGACAGGTTCGGCTCGTAGCCGAGCTCGGCGACGGTGGCGAGGATCCGTTCCAGCGTCGCCGGTGCGAGGCGGTCGGGGTTGTTGAGCGCGTTGGAGACCGACTGGGCCGAGACGCCGGCCCGCTGCGCCACCTGGCTGAGCGTCACGTGACCGTGCGGCACGGGACCCCGGCTGGTGGGCTGGGGGCTCATCGGCGCCTCCGTCGATCAGGTATTAACGTTAAAGTCCGGCTCACGGTACTGGCGTTGCCGGGACACGGCAAGAGCCTGAGGCGTGCTTGATGCAGGGTTTTTAACGCTAGAAAGTCGACCGCGCCTCAGAGCTGCAGGAGGCCGCGCAGCGTGGTGAGGGTGGCGTGCCCGGCGGTGAGCAGGGCCAGGTCGGTCCCGTCCTCGGCGCGGGCGCGGTTCTCCTGGACGGACGTCCGCAGGAAGTCGTCGCCGGACTCGGCGACCGCCATCTGAACCTGACCGAAGGCGGCCAGCGTCGCCTCGGCCAGGCCGACGATCTCGTTCGCCGGGCGGTCCGGCACGTTCAGGTTGAGCACCGCGCCGTCGGCGAGGTCGTCCAGTTGCGGCAGCACTTCAGCGACGTACTTCGCGGCGGTCGCCCAGTGGCGCGACTCGTCGGAGGTTTCGTCGAGCACGGCCAGCGCGTTGCCGCCGCGGCTGGCATCCAGCGGCGAGAGCACGTCGAGCGACGCCGCGAGCGCCGGCAGCCCGTACGCCGCGGCGGTGAAGGCCGCGCCCACGGTTCCGGAGTGGAGAACCGCTCGGCCGGCGTTCGCGCCGCGGTTGATCCCGGCCAGGACGGCGTCAGGGCTCGGCCCGAAGGCGTCGAGCGTCGCGAGCACCACGATGTAGGCGGGCGACGCGGCCACGCCGTACGCGGGGACGTCCTCGAGGCCGGCCAGTGTCTTTCGGCGTACCAGGAGTTTGCCGTCGTCGCCGGTGTAGGCGCTCAGTGCGGCACTGGCGCCGCTCGCCTCCTCGGCGGGCGCCGCGACCACGACGTCGTAGCCGGCCTCGACCGCGGCCCCGGCCAGTGCCCGCAGGCCCGGCGCGTCGATGCCGTCGTCGTTGGTGATCAGCACCCGGCGACTCATGCGCCCTCCAGCGGTTCGAGCCGAACCCGGCCGGCCAGTTCGCTGATCGCGTCGGCCCGGCCGGTGCCGAGGCCGTGCCGCGTCACGTTCAGCGCGCCGGCCGCGGCGCCGGTCCGGATCGCCTCGTGCAGGTCTCCACCCCGCGCCAGTACGGCGACCACGCCGGCGGTCATCGAGTCGCCGGCGCCGTGGTGGTCCCGCACGCTCAGCTCGGGCATGTGGACCTGCAGCACCTCGCCGTCGACGAACGCCACGGCGGGCTTCTCCGCCCGGCTGATCACGACCGTCTCCACGCCTCGTTCCGCCAGTTCGCGAACCGCCTTCACGATCCCCTTGTCGCCGGCCGACTCGTCCGCCAGGCCGTCGGCGTACAGCTCCTCGTCGCTCACCTTGAGGAACGTCAGCCCGGCGTCGAGGACTGCTTCCAGGTGCTCGCCACTCAGATCGGCGGCGACCTTGGCGCCGTTGCGCTGCAAGTCGGTGCCGAGGCGCCGGTACGTGTCGGGCGAGACCATCGACGGGTCGGCGACGCCGCTCAGCACGCACAGGCCGGACTTGAGTCCCTCGGACAGCGCCAGCGCATACAGCTCGTCGCCGTCGTGCCGGCCCAGTGGCGCACCGGTGTGTTGCGCGATCTCCTGACGCTCGTCGTCGCCGCGCCGGTCGTGCACGTACCAGCCGCTGTCGGACCGACGCCGGATCGCCTTCAGATCCACGCCTTCCTGCTCGATCAGCGAGGTGAGCACGTGGCCCACCTCGCCGTCACCGAGCACGGCGCAGAACGTCACGTCCGCACCGAGCGACGAGATCATCCGGGCCTGCCAGATCGCCTGGCCGCCGGCGTGCAGGTGCAGCTCGGGTTCGTCCCCGACCTGCTCGATCGTCACGGTCAGCTGCGGCGCCGGTGCGAACACCATCACCTGCTCACCCATGGCTCTCCTTCCGCGGGGGGCCCTGCCAGTACCCAGACCGGCCGCCCGGAATGCGAACCCTTCTCGCTAACGACAATCATTTCGGTTAAGGTGTGCGAGTCCGGCCGGGCGGCGGGTCAGAACGCCCGGGGACCTGAGTCGGAGGTAAGCCGTGAACCGAAACGAGCTGGTCGCCGGGGTGGCGGCGAAGGCGGGCATCCCGCGCAACCAGGCCGAGAAGGTGCTCGACGCGCTGGGCGACGTCGTCACCGAAGCCGTGCACAAGGGCGACAAGGTCTCGCTGACCGGCCTGCTCAGCATCGAGCGGGTGATGCGCGCCCCGCGGACCGGCCGCAACCCGCAGACCGGCGAGCCGCTGTCGATCCCGGCCGGCTACTCCGTCCGCCTGTCCTGCGGCAGCCGGCTCAAGGCCGCCGCCCGCGGCGACCTGCGCACGATCTCCTGATTCACCGACGTGCACCACTGACCAACCTCGGCTCCACCGCCGCCGCCACGCTCAACCGGCAGCGTGGAGGCGGCGATCCGGCGGGTTGGTCGGTGGTGGGCGTCGCTCAGCGGTGGACCGCCGTCACCCAGTACGGCGTGGTGGCGGTCGGCGGCGTGGTGAACCGGGCGTTCGGCAGGTAGATCCGGGAGCCGAAGAACGCCGCCGTGGTCGGTACGTCGAAGTCCGGGCTGGTGATCTCACGGACCAGTCGCCCGCGGGTCCCGGACCGGTTGAGGTCGAGCACGGCGATCTTGTTCAGCCGGTTCTGTACGACGTACAGGATCTCGCCGGAGCGCAGCAGCCCGTCGCCGTTGGTCATCAGCACGCCGCCGAGGTCGATCTTGCGGGTGACGCCGGTGCGCGGGTCGACCTTGAACAGGAACCCGGTCGCGGACTGCACGATGATCAGGGCCCGCCGGTCCGGAGTCAGCGCGATCCCGTTGCCGTTGTTGTTCAGCGGGTCGTGCACGTAGTCGCCGCTCAGCGGAATCGTCGAGACCGCCGACTGCGGCGCGAGCTTGCCGTGCGGCCCGAACGGGACCTTGTAGATCACCGGCCGGCGTGAGTCGGTGAAGTACGCGGCGTTGCGACCGAGGATCACGTCGTTGACGAACGTCGGGGTCGCGGTGGTGAAGGTGTAGCTCGCCAGCACCTTCCCGGTCCGGGTGTCGATCACCCGGCCGTTGCCGCCGGCCGCGCCGGCCACGAACAGCCGGCCGCGCCGGTCGACCTTCAGGCCGAGCGACGCGGTGCCCGGGCCTTGGCTGATCACGCGGCCCCGGCCGGTCCGCAGGTCGGCCGCGTAGATGTCGCCGTCGACGCGGGAGCCGAAGTAGGCCTTGCCGCGAGCGATCGCGATGCCCTCGGGCTGGAAGCCGTCCGGCAGATCGAAGTGCTTCGGGTACGCCGCGTGGGTGGAGCCGGTGGTGCCGGTCGAGCCGGTGGACGCCGCGGTGGCGGTCCCGGCGCTGGTCAGGAGCAGGGTGGACACGGTGGCCGCCGCGACGAACGCGCGGCGGGACAACAGGCGGGACATGAGCTGGATGACCTCCTGGTCGGTGATCTGGCCGACTCGATCGCCCCCGAGAAGCCGACGATGTGCTCTCGACCGTAGACAACGGAACGCAGGACGCAAGGGTTCAATCCACCGGGTACTGTCGCCAGCACAGCAAACCTTCTCGAGTCGCCGGACGACGGTCCGCCGGCCGCGCACGCAGGGGAGTTCGATGACCTCAGGGATCGACATTTCGGACCTGTCCGACACCGTCCGGCCGCAGGACGACCTGTACCTGTACGCCAACGGCCCGTGGCTGGACGCGCACGAGATCCCCGCCGACAAGGCGATCTACGGCGCCTTCCACGAACTGGCCGACAGCGCCGAGCAGAGCGTCCGGGAGCTCGTCGAGCAGACCCTGACCGCCGGGCACCCCGACGGCAGCGAGGCCCGCAAGATCGCCGATCTGTACGGCAGCTTCATGGACGAGGAGACGATCGAGCGGCTCGGTGCCGACCCGATCGCCGACCAGTTGACACTGGCCGCGGCGATCGAGAACCGCGCCGACCTGGTCGCGGCTCTCGGCACGCTGGAGCTGCAGGGCGTCGGCGGCGTCTTCCGGTACGGCGTCGACATCGACGCGAAGCAGTCCGACCAGTACGTCGTCTACATGATGCAGGGCGGGATCAGCCTGCCCGACGAGTCGTACTACCGCGAGGACTCCTTCGCCGAGCAGCGGACGGCGTACGTCGCGCACGTGGCCCGGATGCTCGAGCTGGCCGGGCTCGCCGATCCCGAGGGAGCGGCCGAGCGGGTGCTCGCGCTGGAGACCCGACTCGCGGCCGGCCACTGGGACCGGGTGAAGACCCGCGACGTCACCGCGACGTACAACAAGCTCACCAGGCCGGAGCTCGAGGCGCTGACGCCCGGCTTCGACTGGGCGGCCTGGATGGCGAACGCCGGCGTACCGGACGACGCCTTCGACCAGGTCGTCGTCCAGCAGCCGGACTACCTCACCGTCGCCGCGACGGCGCTGCAGGAGGTCGAGCTGGAGCAGTGGAAGGAGTGGCTCGGCTGGCGGATCGTGCACGCCGCGGCGCCGCTGCTGAGCTCGGCGTTCGTCAAGGAGAACTTCGAGTTCTACGGCCGGACGCTGACCGGTGCGCCGGAGCTGCGCGAGCGGTGGAAGCGCGGCCTGGGCGTGGTCGAGTCCGCGCTCGGCGAGGCGGTCGGGCAGCTGTACGTCGCGGAGTTCTTCCCGCCGGCCGCCAAGGCCCGGATGGTCGACCTGGTCGCCAATCTGGTCGAGGCGTACCGGCAGCGGATCTCGGCGCTGGAGTGGATGGGTCCGGAGACCCGGCAGCGCGCGCTGGACAAGCTCGGCAAGTTCACCCCGAAGATCGGCTACCCGGACAAGTGGCGCGACTACAGCGCGCTGGAGATCGTCCCCGGTGACCTGGTCGGCAACGTCCGGCGCTCGATCGCGGTCGAGACCGAGCGGGACCTGGCCAAGCTGGGCAAGCCGGTGGACCGCGACGAGTGGCACATGACGCCGCAGACGGTGAACGCCTACTACAACCCGCGGGCCAACGAGATCGTCTTCCCGGCCGCGATCCTGCGCCCGCCGTTCTTCGCGCTGGACTCCGACGACGCGCTGAACTACGGCGCGATCGGCGCGGTGATCGGGCACGAGATCGGCCACGGCTTCGACGACCAGGGCTCCAAGTACGACGGCGCCGGCAACATCAGCGACTGGTGGACCGACGCCGACCGGGACGCCTTCGAGCTGCGGGCCAACCGCCTGGTCGAGCAGTACGACGTACTCGAGCCGACCGGCGGCGACGGCCAGAAGGTGAACGGCAAGCTCACCCTCGGCGAGAACATCGGCGACCTCGGCGGCCTGTCGATCGCCTACACCGCCTACGAGATCTCGCTGAACGGCGCCGAGCCGCCGGTCGTGGACGGGCTGACCGGGGCGCAGCGGTTCTTCGTGGCCTGGGGCAAGGCGTGGTCGACCAAGACGCGGCCGGCCGAGGTGGTCCGCCGGCTGGCGATCGACCCGCACTCGCCGCCGGAGTTCCGCTGCAACGCGGTGGTCCGCAACATCGACGCGTTCCACGCCGCCTTCGGGGTCGGCCCGGACGACGCGATGTGGCTGCCGGAGGAGCAGCGGGTCCGGATCTGGTAGCGGACCTGCAGCACTCACCAAACCAGCGCCGGCCCCGGGAAGGCGGCCGGTTCACGCTCAGCGCGTGGACCGGCGCCCCCGGGGCCGGCGCTTGGTGAGTGCTGCAGGTTCAGCTCATCCAGTTCTGGATCGCGTCGATCTCCCGCGGCATCGCGGCCGACAGGTTCTCGGTGCCGTCGTCGGTGATCAGGATGTCGTCCTCGATCCGGATCCCGATCCCGCGCAGGTCCTCCGGCACGGTCAGGTCCTCGGCCTGGAAGTACAGGCCGGGCTCGACGGTCAGCACGTAGCCGGCCTGCAGGTCGCCGCGGTACTGCTCGTTGCGGGCGGCGGCGCAGTCGTGCACGTCGATGCCGAGCATGTGGCTGACTCCGTGCAGCGTGTAGCGCTGGTAGATCACGGTCTCGAGGGCTTCGTCGACGCTCACCGGAAGCAGCGCCATCGCGTCCAGGCCGTTCACGATGACCTCCATCGCGGCCTGGTGGCCGGACGCGAACGGTACGCCGGGCCGCAGCGCCGCGATGCCGGCGTTCTGCGCGTCGAGCACGAGCTGGTAGAGCTCACGCTGGCGCGGGGTGAACTCGCCGTTCACCGGCAGCGTGCGGGTGATGTCGGCGGTGTAGAGGTTGCGGTTCTCCACGCCCATGTCGAGCAGCATCAGCGTGCCGTCGGTGACCGGGCCGTCGTTCTCGATCCAGTGCAGGGTGGTCGCGTGCGACCCCGCGGCGGCGATCGAGGTGTAGCCGACGTCGTTGCCCTCCGCGCGGGCGCGGCGCCAGAAGGTGCCCTCGATCCAGCGTTCGCCGTACTTGCGGACCTGCTCCATCTCGGCCAGCACGTCGGAAAAGCCGCGATGCGTGATCGCGCAGGCCTCGCGCAGCTGCTCGATCTCGAACGCGTCCTTGACCAGCCGCAGCTCGGACAGCGTCGCGGCCAGCTCATGGTCGCGGTCGGCGTCGACCTTCAAGCCGCTCAGCTGGGCGGTCAGCGAGCTGTCCTCGCCGCGCCGCACCCGGGTCGGTACGTCGCCCTTCAGCGCGTTCGCGAGCTGGTCGACATGCCGCGTCTCCAGGCCGAACTCCTTGGCCGTCTCGGTCAGCGACGGACGGCGGCCGGCCCACAGTTCGCCGTACATGCGGTCGCGCCAGAACTCCTCGCCCTGGCTGCGCTCCGAGCGCGGGCGGAAGTACAGCACCGAGTCGTGGCCGCTGCCGTTCGGCTCCAGCACCAGGACGGCGTCGGAGGTCTGGTCGCCGGCCAGCCAGACGTAGTCGGTGTGCGGGCGGAAGACGTAGTCGGTGTCGTTCGAGCGGACCTTGTAGGTGCCGGCCGGGATCACCAGCCGCTCGCCCGGGAACGCCTGCGACAGGGCCGCGCGGCGCTTCTCGGTCCAGGCCGCGACGTCACGCAGGCTCGCGTCGGTGCGCTCGATGTCACCCCAGCCGGAGTTCATGAACGCGCGCAGCTTGTCCTTCGGCTCGCTGTCATGCTTGGCCGTCTTCGGCGCCGCCTCGGTGACCTGCTCGGCGGCCGGGTCGATCGCCGGGCCGGAGGGTTCGGCGGGAGCCTGCTCGGTGCTCTGGGTCATCGTCGACCAGTCCTCGTCTCACTGGGTGTGCAGTTGGTCACCGCGGAGCGTGCCGCTGTCCGGCAGCGCCTCGGCGGGGTCGGAACCGATGCGGGTGATCGCGTTCTGCCCGTCCACGAAGACTACGCGCGGCGAGAAGGCCTTCGCCTCCTCGTCCTCGAACTGCCCGTACGCGATCAGGATGACCAGGTCGCCGGGATGGATCAGGTGCGCGGCCGCGCCGTTGATCCCGACCACCCCGGACCGGCGCGGCCCTGCGATCAGGTACGTCGACAGCCGGTTCCCGTTGGTGATGTCGACGATGTCGACCTTCTCCCCGGGCAGCAGGTCCGCCGCCGCCATCAGCTCGGCGTCCAGCGTGCAGGACCCGACGTAGTCCAGGTCCGCCTGGGTGACGGTGGCCCGGTGCACCTTCGACTTCATCATCTCGCGCAGCATGCGGGCCATCATCCAGGGCGGCCGACGGGGTGTCAGTGGCAGCCGTCACTCACCGCTGTCACGGCCCGGCGAAGGCGATCGGCGTCATCATGTCGCCGTTGGCCGAGTACCCGAAGCTGTCGTCGGGTTCGCCGTCGCGGTCCAGGACGGTGACCGACAGGACACAGCTGCCCAGGAAGCCTGGCTCGACACAGTCCGTGCCGTCGGCCAGCCAGCGGTTCACCCGGTACGGCGTCGCGTAGCTGCCGTCGGCACGGACCCAGGTGGTCACGGTGGGCCGCTCGCCGTAACAACCGGTCTCCTGAATGATCTCGAAGCAGGCGTGCTGAACGATCCGCACCTGCCGGCCCTCCGCCCCGTACGCCGTACCGTGCACCGTGACCCACTGCTCAGCGGCCAGATCCGTGGACGGGGTCGCGGCGATCGTGGCCGGTGAGCCACGGAAGCGCAGGGCGCCGGAGTCGAGGACGAGCCGGGTGCCATCCGGGGCGTCGCCGACGGCGAACAGGCGGCACACGTCCGCCCGGCAGTAGACGGTGGTGGGTTCGCCGAACTCCATCCGCCGGAAGACGGGATCGCCCAGCGCCACCCGGGTCGCGATCCGGCCGGTGGATCCGGCCGTCGTCACCGTGCGGTCCGGGCAGTCGCCGTCGATCCAGTCCACGAACACGTCGCACTGGACGATCCGCACCTCGGAGCCGGGGGCGAACCCGCGTCCGCTCACCCGCACCTCGTCCCCGCCGGCGAGCCCGGTCGTCCGGCTGACCTGAAGCACGGGCGCCGGCGCCGCGGCAACAGCCGGAACAGTCATCGAGCCGAGCAGCACGGTCGCCGCTGAGACGGCAGCAAGTAGTCGCATCTGTGGTTCCCCCCACGGAAAGTGATCAGGCCCCCCTGGCCTGTCACCTTCCTACGCTCGAACCCGCGCCGGCGGAAGGGCGCAGAGCAGTCGACCGCCGACTTCAGCCACCGCGTGGTCGCGTTCTCGGACGTGAAGAGCGGCTCTACGGGTTCAGTGCCCGCGTGGCCTGGACCGCGAGGTCGCGCAGGGCGGTGTAGCGGGGGCGGAGGGTGTTGACGCGCTCGACCTCCTCCGGGGCGGGGTCGAGGTGTTCGCCGCCCGGTGCGGGGGACAGGCCGAGGGCTACGGCGGCGGCGCCTCGGGCGCCTACTTCGGCTTCGGCGCAGACGTCGGTGGGGCGGGCGAACGTCGCGGTGAGGCAGCGGCGCCACCAGGCGGAGGCGTCGATGCCGCCGCCGCCGAGGACGACCTCGAGGCGGCGGCCGAACAGCGAGTCGAGCATGCGCAGGCCGCGGTCGATCTCCAGGGACGCGCCCTGGAGCGACGCGGCGAGCAGGTCGGCGGCGTCGTCGTCGAAGGACAGGCCGAAGTACACGCCGGAGCCGCCGGGGACCGTTTCGGGCGGGCGGGTGCCGGCCTGGAACGGGATCGCGATCACGCGCGACGAGCCGATCTCGACGTCGGTCGGTTCCTGGTGGGCCTCGTCGAGTTGCAGGACGTTGGTCAGCCAGGCGTGCAGGTTGCCCGCGGCGGAGAAGGCCATCCCGGTGACCGCGCGCTGGTCGTCGACGCGGTAGCGCCACAGTTCCCAGGGCAGCTCGGGGGCCTGGTCGATGGGGTGCACGACACGGACGGCGGCCGACGTACCGACCGTGACCGCGGCGGTCGACTCGTCGTAGCCGCCGGTGCCGACGTTGGAGGCGGCGCCGTCGCCGGTCGGAGGATGCACCGGTACGCCGGCCAGGCCGGGCCAGCGTCGCGCGTACGTCGACGCCAGGACGCCGGTCCAGCCGGTCGGCACGATCGGCGGCAGCTGCGCGGCCGTGACCCCGGCGATGTCGAGCGCCTCGGCGTCGTACTCGCCCTTGGCGAGGTCGAGCGATCCGGTGCCGGAGGCAATGGACACCGACGTGACCCGCTCGCCGGTGAGGCGTTCGAGCACGAGGTCGGGAAGGCCGGCGAAGGAGGCCGCCGACACCTCGGACAGCAACCATGGAATGCGGCGCGGCCAGTACAGCCGGTGCAGCCAGGCGCCGGTGCGCGCGTGGAAGGCGTGTTCGTCGAACGACGGGTCGAGCCGCGGCGCGACCGAGCGGGTGTCGGCCCAGGTGATCAGCGGGGTCAGCGCGGCGCCGTGGTTGTCGAGCGCGACGACCGAGTGCCACTGCGACGACAGGACGATCGCGGTGATGCCGTCGAGGTGGCCGTTCTGCTGGAGCTCGTCGAGGCAGCCGAGCAGCCCCTCGACGTACTCGTGCAGGTCGATCGTCGCCGAGCCGCCCACCCCGTACGTCGGGGTGATCTTGTGCCGCGCCAGCGCACCCGGCACCGGCGACGCGTCGTCGGCCGACAGCACGAGCGCGCGCGCCGAGGAGGTGCCGAGGTCGAGCGCGAGGATCCGGTCGCCGCCCGGTCCACCGGCAGGCGTGGCGCGGCCCGGTCCGCCGACCGGAGCAGGAGCCTCCGGCCCGCCTACCGGGGCAGGAGCCTCCGGCCCGCCCACCGGGGCAGGGGCCTTCGGGCCTCCGACCGGGGCAGGAGCCTCGGGTCCACCGACCGGGGCAGGGGCCTCGGGTCCGCCGGCAGGCGCGGCGTCGTCCCGGCCGTCAGTCGGCGGCATGCAGTGCCTCGAGGAACGAGGCGGCCCAGACGTTCACGTCGTGGGCGGCCAGGTGCTTGCGCATCGCCTTCATCCGGCGGCCGAGCTGGCGGTCGTCGGTGTTCATCGCGTCGACGATGGTGTCCTTCATGCCGTTGATGTCGTGCGGGTTGACCAGGAACGCCTGCCGGAACTCGTCGGCCGCTCCGGCGAACTCGCTCAGCACCAGCGCGCCGGTGTCGTCGTACCGGCAGGCGACGTACTCCTTGGCGACCAGGTTCATGCCGTCGCGCAGCGGGGTCACCACGGCGACGTCGGCGGCCCGGAACAGCGCGGCCATCTCGGTGCGCGAGTACGACGTGTGCAGGTAGTTGATCGCCGGCGTCCCGATCCGGCCGTGCTCGCCGTTGATCCGCCCGACCAGCAGCTCGATCTCGTCGCGCAGCACGCGGTACTGCTCGACCCGCTCGCGCGACGGCGTCGCCACCTGGATGAAGACCGCGTCGTCGACCGAGACGCGCTTCTCGTCCAGCAGCTCACCGAAAGCACGCAGTCGTTGCCTGATGCCCTTGGTGTAGTCCAGCCGGTCCACGCCGAGCAGGATGTGCGCGGGGTTGCCGACCTCGGCGCGCATCTCCCGGGCCCGGGCCTCGGTCTCCGGCTGGCGGGCGATCTGCTCCAGCTCGCCGACGTCGATCGAGATCGGGAACGCCTTGGCCCGCACGATCCGGTCGTCGGGCAGGTGGATCCGGTCGCCGCGGGTGCGCAGGCCCATCCGGTTGCGGGCCAGCCGGGCGAAGTTCGACGCGGCGCCCGGCCGCTGGAAGCCGACCAGGTCGGCGCCCATCAGGCCGTCCAGGATCTGCCGCCGCCACGGCATCTGCGCGAACAGCTCGGTCGGCGGGAACGGGATGTGCAGGAAGAACCCGATCCGTACGTCGGGCCGCAGCCGGCGCAGCATCGCCGGGACCAGCTGGAGCTGGTAGTCGTGCACCCAGACCACCGCGTTGTCGTCGGCGGCGTCCGCGGCCGCCTCGGCGAACCGCCGGTTCACCGCGACGTAGGCCTCCCACCACTCCCGGTGGAACTCCGGCGGCACGATCACGTCGTGGTAGAGCGGCCACAGCGTCGCGTTCGAGAAGCCCTCGTAGTACAGCTCGACGTCCTCGCCCGACAGCGTGACCGGGACCAGGTGCATGCCGTCGGAGTCGAACGGGTCGACCTTCTCGTCCTTGCCGCCGGTCCAGCCGATCCAGGCGCCGCGGTGGCGCTGCATCACCGGTGCCAGGGCGGTGACCAGACCCCCCGGGCTGCGCCGCCACGTCGTACTGCCGTCGGGCATCTCGACCCGGTCGACCGGCAGCCGGTTGGCCACCACCACGAAGGAACTGCGTCCGCTCGGCATCTGCTGTTATCCACCCAGGTATTCGTCGTCGCCGGGGTAGGAGACCCCGATCTGTCTGCGCGTCTCGTCGAGCAGTTCGAGGATCTCGATCGTCGCGGCATGCGGAAGGGCCGGGCACTCGATCTGCCCGGCTCGCAAGGCGCGCATCACCTCGGCTGCTTCATAGTGGTACCCAAGTCCATGCACCGCGACGTCGACCCGCTCCTGGCCGGCCGCCGTACTGCGCACGTAGTACTCGGGGTGGTGAAAGCGGTTCGGCAGCAACAAACTGCCCTCGGGTCCGCTCACCGAGGCGGTCCACGGATTCTGCGACCGCAGACCGCAGGTCAGGGCGGCGACGGCGCCGGAGTCGTAGCGCCAGGCCATCGCGACGTTCAGGTCGACGCCGTCGTCGGTCAGCGCGCCGACCGCCTTGACCTCGTCGGGCCGGCCGAGCGCCATGTGCACGAACGTCATCGGGTAGATGCCGCCGTCCATCAGCGCGCCGCCGCCGAGCGCGGGATCGAGCAGGCGCGCGGGCAGTTGCGGCTTGTGGAAGCCGAAGTCGGCCAGCGCCTCCATCGGCTCGCCGATCACGCCCTTGGCCAGGTCGGCGAACATCGCCTGCACGACCGGGTTGGTCCGCATCCACATCGCCTCGGCGAACAACGTGTTGTGCTCGCGGGCGACGGCGACCAGGTCCCGGGCCTGCCGGGCGGTCAGCGTGACCGGCTTCTCGCACAGGACGGCGACGCCGGCCTGCAGCGCGGCCCGGGCGATCCCGTAGTGCTGGGGGTGCGGCGTGCCGATGTAGAGCACGTCGACGGTGCCCGACTCGATCAGTTGCCGGTAGTCGTCGTAGCGGTGCTCGATGCCGAAGGTGTCGGCGAACTTGTGCGCGCTGTCCAGCGATCGGGACGCGACGGCGGTCGCGACCGCGTCGTCCAGCTCGGCGAGGTCTCTGGTGAACTGCGTCGAGATGTTGCCAGTAGCAACCACACCCCAACGGACCTGGTCTATACCCACTGTCTGAACTCCGGGGTCGGGAACGGGCCGTCGGCCTCGATTCTCGCGGTCTCGAAGGCGTGGGCCAAGCGAATGAGGGTGGCGTCACTTCCGGCGGTGCCGCCGAACACGATGCCGACCGGCAGACCGGCGACGGTTCCCGACGGCACCGAGAGCAGCGGATAGCCCGCCAGCGCGGCGTGCGAGGACGAGCTGCCGAGCACGTGGTCGCCGTTGACCAGGTCGATCGTCCAGGCCGGCGAGTACGACGGGCTGACCAGGGCGTCGAGCTGATTGTCCCGCAGTACCGTGTCGATCCCGTCACGGCCGGTCCGCAGTGCGGACAGGCGGGCGGCCAGGTAGATCGGCGAGTCCAGCCCGTCGGTCGCCTCAGCCCGCTCGAACAGCTCCTGGCCGAACCAGGTCAGTTCCTCGGCCGGGTGCGTCCGGTTGAACGCGATCAGGTCGGCCAGTGTCCGCGGGGCCCCTTCCTTGCGGGTCTCCAGGTACTTGGCCAGGCCGACCTTCAACTCGTGCAGCGGCACCTGCAGCTGCTCGTCGTCGGTAGGCGTCGGCAGCGACAGGTGGTCGACCAGGGTCGCGCCGCAGCGGCTGAGGACCTCCAGCGCCGTCTCGGTGGCCTGGTCGAGCCCGGGTGAGTAGCCCCACAGCGGCCCCCGCGGTACGCCGATCCGGACGTCGCTGAGGTCCGTGCCGCGGCAGGCCTCCAGGTAGTCGGTGCCGCCACCGGTGAGCACGGTCAGCAGCGCGGCGGACTGGGCGACCGTCCGGGTCATCGGTCCGGCGGTGTCCTGGGAGTGGGAGATCGGCACGATGCCCTGCTGCGGGACCAGGCCGACGGTGGGCTTCAGCCCGACGATGCCGTTGAGCGAGGCCGGGCAGACGATCGAGCCGTTGGTCTCGGTGCCGATCGCGAGGTCGGCCAGCCCCGCCGCGACCGCCGCGCCCGAACCGCTCGACGAACCACCGGCGGACCGGTTCAGGGCGTACGGGTTGCGCGTCAGTCCGCCGTACGCGCTCCAGCCGGACGACGAGGCGTAGCCGCGGAAGTTGGCCCACTCGCTCAGGTTGGTCTTGCCCAGGATCACGCAGCCGGCCTCACGCAGCCGACGGACCAGGACGGCGTCGTTCGGCGGAGGCGGCTGGTCGGCGAGCGCCAGCGACCCGGCGGTGGTGGCCAGGTCGGCGGTGTCGATGTTGTCCTTCACCAGCACCGGTACGCCGTGCAGCGGACCGCGTGTGCGCCCGTCCTCACGCTCCGTGTCCAGCCGGGCAGCGTCGGACAGCGCGGCGGGATTCGGCGTACAGACGGCACCCACGAGTGGATCGACCTCACGGATCCTGGCCTGCAGCTCTTCGACCGAAACGATGGCGGGTCGCGGGTCCGGCAAGAGCGCACCGGAGCCCTGTCGAGGTGAGCTCACCTCCACGATCCTGCCAGAGTCGGGCCTGCGCGGCGGCGGCGCGCGAGCCTTCGGAAAGGTCCGGAAAGGACCGCAAACGACACGGCCGGTTCGCTGCCGGGTGAATGACATCGCTGTTGTTCAGCCCGTAGAGTGGAGCGCGGACGGACGATCACCGACCGCACGGGAGTCACCAGCAGATGGACAGCGCGAACGCGAGCTCTTCCGGCCCCGAAGCGGCGCCGCCGGCCGTCGCCGGGCTCTCCGAGCGGGACGGCGCGATCCTCGGCTTCGAACGGCACTGGTGGAAGTACGCCGGCGCCAAGGAACAGGCGATCCGTGACCAGTTCCAGATGTCGGCCACCCGCTACTACCAGGTCCTCAACGCGCTGATCGACCGGCCGGAGGCCCTCGCCCACGACCCGCTGCTGGTCAAGCGGCTGCGCCGGTTGCGCGCCGCGCGTCAACGCGCCCGCTCCGCCCGTCGCTTGGGGATCGAGGTCTAGGCCTTGAACCGCAGGGACGAACGGGGACAGGTTCTGTCCTCCCTCGTGGCCGTGCTGGCCGTCGTGGCGATCGTCGGTGGCCTGCTGGTGCTGTTCGGCACCCGCGGCAACGACAGCGTCGCCGACGAGGGCAAGCCGGTCGCGCAGACGCCGAGTACGACGCCCAGTGCGACGCCGACCGTCCGCGCGACGCCGAGTGCTACGCCCAGCTCCGAGCCGACCGCGCAGCCGACGCCCGAGGCGACGACTCCGGTGGCGCCGCCGACGTCGGCGAGCACGGAGCCGACGACCGAGCCGACCACGGGGCCGACCACTGAGCCCACCGGCGTACCGAAGCCGACCGTGAACGTGCCGCCGTCCGAGCGGCCCGCGGTGGAGATCTACAACAACACCACCCGCAAGGGACTGGCTCAGGCCGTCGGCAGCCGCGCCGAGCAGGCCGGCTGGAGCGTGACCGGCGCGGACAACTGGCGCGGCAAGATCGTCACCAGCACCGTCTACTACCCGGCCGGGATGCAGGCCGAGGCCGCCCAGCTCGCCCAGGACCTGGGCATCCCGCGGATCAAGGGCGCGCTGGACAACATGAAGAAGGACCGGCTCACCGTCATCCTCACCTCGGAATACCCCGGATGAGCACGCCTGTTCTCGAGACCGCCGCGGGGCGGGAGGGCTGGGAGGCGATCGTCGCCGATCCGGCCCGCGCGGTGATCGCGTCGGACTTCGACGGGGTGCTCTCGCCGCTGGTCGAGGACCCGGCGATGTCGCGCCCCGCCGACGGCGCGCTGGACGCGCTGGCCCGGCTGGCTCGCTCGGTCGACCAGGTCGCCATCGTCACCGGCCGCCCGGCACTGGTCGCGACCGAGCTGTCCGGCGTCACCGGTCACCCGGGGCTCGGGCAACTTGTCGTACTGGGGCACTACGGGCTGGAGCGGTGGGAGGCGGCCACTGGCGCTGTCACCAGCGATCCGGTGCCGAGCGGAGTCGCCGCGGCGCGCGAGCAGTTGCCGTCCGTGCTGCAGGCAGCCGGGGTTCCCGACGCGTTCGTCGAGGACAAGGAGAGCTCGCTGGCCGTTCACACCCGGCGGCTGGCCGACCCGGCGGGCGCGCTGGAGGCTCTGCGCGCTCCACTGACCCAGCTGGCCGAGTCCGTTGAGCTGCGGCTGGAGCCGGGCAACCTGGTGCTCGAACTGCGTCCGCCCGGCATCGACAAGGGTGTCGCGATGCGACGGTTGGTCGAGACGACCGGCGCCCGTGCGGTGCTGTACGCCGGAGACGACCTGGGCGACCTCGCCGCCTTCGGCGCCCTCGACGCCCTGCGCGCCGAGGGGTTGCGTGCGGTCCTGGTGGCTGCCCGGTCCTCTGGTGCCACCGAGCTGGTGGACGCGGCGGACATCGTCGTGGACGATCCGATCGGAGTCGTCACGGTGCTGACCGCGCTCGCGGACGCGATCGCCGCCCGGGCGTAGCGCGTCCGTTCGGCGACGTCCCGCACGTCGGGTGTCGCGTCGTAGCTCGAGCTGCTCCGGTCAGCGGCGGCGAAAGGTCTGCTGGAGGGTCCGGCCGAACGGCTGGACCGGCCGCTCGACGTAGTTGCCGTCGGCGAGCCCGGCCAGGCGCTCGAACGGGTTGCGCGAGGCGGGACAGCCGGTGCGGATCCAGGACCAGGCCGCGCCCACGACGTACAGGGGCAGCAGCGGCAGGCCGATCAGCCAGAAGTACTGCCAGGAGTGGCGTTCCTCGTGCTCGACCAGCAGCGGGCGGGCGTCGAGGTAGGCGCGGTCCCTGCGGGTGAGTACGACGTTGCCGATCGTGAACGCGCCGGCGGCGGGGAAGCCGAGCCGGTAGCCCGTCGCCAGGAACAGGCCGCGCGGGCCGCGGCTGAACCGCGCCCGCCCGATCAGGCCGGCCGCGAACCCGGCCAGGGTGGACAGGTTGACGAAGTTCACCACCAGCTTGAGTTTCTGCGCGCCGGTCATGGCCCAGTATCGCCCAGCGCCCGCGGTTCTGTCGGCGGGATGCGTCAGGATGGGTGCCGTGAGTTCGGTGGTACGACGCTGGCGGCCCGGGCGTCCGGTGGATCCGCACCTGCTGATCGGTGGGCTGCGGAAGGGGCCGGGCGATCCGGCGTACGTACTGGACCCCGGGCGGCGGACGGTGTGGCGCGCCACGCGGACTCCGGATGGGCCGGTGCTGCTGCGGTTGACGCCGTACGCGGCGGTGGCGGAGGTGGAGGCCGAGGCGTGGGGTCCGGGGGCCTCGTGGGCGCTGGACGGCGTGCCGGAGCTGCTCGGGGAGGCTGACTCCTGGGACGGTTTCGAGCCGCTGCCGGAGCATCGCCCACTGGTCGACGCGGCGCGGCGGTTCCCGCACTTCCGGGTGCCGCGGACCCGGGCGGTCTTCGAGGCGATGGCCGCGGCCGGCATCGAGCAGGTCGTCACCGGCAAGGAGGCGTTCCGCGCCTGGCGCCTGCTGCTGCGCGAGTACGGCGAACCGGCACCCGGCCCGGCTCCGCCCGACGGCCGGGTGATGATGGTCCCGCCGACGCCGGAGCAGTGGCGGCTGATCCCGTCCTGGCAGTGGTTGCGCGCCGGCGTCGAAGGCCGTCGCTCGCGCGTCGTCGTCACCGCCGCCACCCGCGCGAAGGCCCTCGAACGCACCCTCGAGCTGACCGACTCCGCCGAGATCGAACGACGCCTGCGCTCGCTGCCCGGCGTCGGGGTCTGGACCGCCGCCGAGGTCCGCCAACGGGCCCACGGCGACGCCGACGCGTTCTCCTTCGCCGACTACCACGTCTCCCGCAACGTCTCGTACGCGCTGACCGGCGAGGAGCTCGACGACGAAGGCACCGCCGAACTGATCGAGCCGTACCGAGGCCACCGCTTCCGCGTTCAGCGCCTGCTCGAGCTGGCCGGCCCCGGCCACCCCCGCTACGGCCCGCGCAAGTCCCTCCCCACGCACACTCCCGGCGCGACCCACCGCCTGCGCTGACCCCAGTACGTGCCCGGGGTCACGCGGTGTGGGAGGGATTTCACGCCGTGGGGTGGGCACTGGGTTCCCATCATGCGGATCGATGGGGACGGGCTCTACCTGGTCGCGGGGCTCGCCCTGTTGCTGGGGGCCGTGCTGCCCCGGCTGCTCAAGAAGTACGCCGTGTCGGCGCCGATCGCGTTTCTCGGCGCTGGTTTGCTGCTCGGGTTCGTGGTGGATCGGAGCAAGCTGAACCCGATCGCCGAGCCGAAGCTGACCGAGCACCTGGCCGAGCTGACGATCCTGGTCGCGCTGATGGGTGTCGGGCTGGCGATCGACCGGCCGATCGGCTGGCATCGGTGGAAGGTGACGTGGCGGCTGCTGTTCGTCGCGATGCCGGCGTGTGTGGCCGCGGTCGCGGGACTCGGCTGGTTGCTGGGGCTGGCTCCGGCGGTGGCTCTGCTGGTCGCCGCGGTGCTCGCGCCGACCGACCCGGTGCTCGCGTCCGACGTACAGGTGCAAGGTCCGACGACCGGTGAGGGCGCCGAGCCGGAGGAGGACGACGAGGTCCGGTTCGCGCTGACCTCCGAGGCGGGGCTGAACGACGGGCTGGCGTTTCCGCTGGTCTACCTGGCGGTGTTCGCCGCGACCAAGGGCGCGATGGGTGACTGGGCGCTGGAGTGGGTGCTCTGGGACCTGATCGGCAAGACGGTGATCGGCGTCGTCATCGGCGCCGCAGCGGGTTGGCTGCTCGGGCGGATGGCGTTCTCGGCGCCGCTGCCCAGTCTCCGGCTGGCCGACTCACGCGAGCCGGTGCTCGCGCTGGCGATGACGCTCGGCGTGTACGGACTGGCCGAGGTGCTGCACGGCTACGGCTTCTTGGCTGTCTTCGTCGCCGCGCTGGCCCTGCGCGCGGCGGAACGCGGCCACGACTACCACGAGGAACTGCACAGCTTCCTCGAGCAGCTCGAGCACATCCTGACCTGGGGGATCCTGCTGCTGCTCGGCGTCGCGATCACCGGCGGTCTGCTCAAGCCGCTCGACCTGACCGGCATCCTGATCGGCGGCGCGCTGATCCTGGTTCTCCGGCCGGTGACCGCCTGGCTGAGCCTGCAGCGCACTCCGATGCGTCGCTCGGAGCGCTGGGTGACGGCGGCCTTCGGCGTCCGCGGCGTGGGCTCGATCTACTACCTCGCGTACGCCGGTGCCGACTTCGCCGACGACCTGCCCTGGCTGTGGGCGACCGTCGGCTTCACGGTCGTGCTCAGCGTTGTGGTGCACGGCGTCGCGGCGACGCCGTTGATGCGAATGCTGGAGCGTCGCCGCGAGCGCGCGAGCTGACTGCGCGCGCGGGCTGAGCACGGCGCGGTTGCCGGGCGCCGATCGGCGGCTCGACCCCGTGCCGGACCGCCGCGGCGGCGTGGATCCCGGCGGCGAACTCCTTCAGCTTCTCGAACATGCCTCCATCCTCCGGGCGCAATCCCCGCAGCAGAAGTGGCACAGAAGACACCGACCGCTAAGATTTCGACATGGCTCCCACCGTCTCCGTGCTCGCCTACGACGGCATGACCGCGTTCGAGGCCGGGATCGTGATCGAGGTGTTCGGCCTCGCCTGGCCCGACATCGACCAGCCCTGGTACGACCTGAAGGTCTGCACCGAGACCCCCGACCCGATCCGCGTCCTCGGCGGCGCGACGATGACCACCCCGCACGGCCTCGACGACTTCGCCGCCGCGGACACCGTGGTCGTCCCGAGCGTCGTCGCCCCGACCGCGCCGATCTCTCCGCAGCTCGTCGAGGCCCTCCGGCACGCGCACGACCGCGGCGCCCGGGTCGTGTCGATCTGCTCCGGCGCCTTCGCGCTGGCCGCCGCCGGACTGCTCGACGGCCGCCGCGCGACCACCCACTGGCGGTACGCCGAGCAGCTGCGCGAGCGCTACCCGGCGATCGACGTCGACCCCGAGCCGCTCTACGTCGACGAGGGGGACATCCTGACCAGCGCCGGCTGCGCGGCCGGCCTGGACCTGGCGATGCACCTGGTGCGCAAGGACTTCGGCGCCGCCGTCGCGAACGCGGTCGCCCGCAGGATGGTGATCCAGCCGTACCGGTCGGGCGGCCAGGCGCAGTACATCGAGGCGCCGATGCCGCCGAAGCCGAGCGACGGCGACGCGCCGGTCGCGCGCAGTCTCGGCTGGGCGCTGGAGCACCTGGCCGAGCCGATCGGCGTACCGGATCTGGCGCGGGAGGCCGGGCTGTCGCCGCGCACCTATCTGCGGCACTTCACCCGGGCGACCGGGACGACGCCCGCGAAGTGGCTGATCGCCCAGCGGATCCAGGCCGCGCTGGCGATGCTGGAGACCGGGGACGCGCCGGTCGAACAGATCGCGGTGGCGGCCGGGTTCGCGACCCCGGTGACGTTTCGCCACCACTTCGCCAAGAGCCTGAAGACCTCACCGTCGGCGTACCGGCGGACCTTCCGGGAACGCCGGGGGAACTGAGGTTCGCCGGCTCGCAACTCGAGCCCGGAGGGTCGCGCCGGACTGAGATCCGACGTCTCGGATGCTGGGATGACGAGACACAATATGGACCCGATTGGGTAACCTCGAACCTGCTCATCCAGAGGGACTGAGGGAAACGGCCCGTTGAAGTCCCGGCAACCCTCCCCGTGGAGGCCCCGTCCTGGGGCGCTCGCGGTGGACCGGTGCCAAATCCGTCCCACGCCGAGATCCGGTGCCGGGGAAGATGAGGAGGAACCTCTCCATGAGCCAGACCGCCACCCACACCATCCGTGCAGGTGCCTTCGGCAACGGTACGCATCTGAGCTGCCGGGCGTGTGGGGCGACGTCGCCGCTCGGCCCGTTCTACGCCTGTATGGAGTGCTTCGGTCCGCTGGAGGTCGGGTACGAGTACCCGACCATCACCCGCGAACAGATCGAGGCCGGCCCCAAGAACATCTGGCGCTACCAGCCGCTGCTGCCCGTCCCCGTCGACGTGGCCAGCTTCCCGAACACCGAGCCGGGCTACACCCGGCTGATCGACGCGCAGAACCTGGCCCGCGAGCTCGGGCTGCGCAAGCTCTGGGTGAAGGACGACTCGGGCAACCCGACGCACTCGTTCAAGGACCGCGTCGTGGCCTCCGCCCTGAGCGCCACCCGTGAGCTCGGCCTGAAGGTCTTCGCCTGCCCGTCGACCGGCAACCTGGCCAACGCCGTCGCCGCGGCCGCCGCCCGGGCCGGCATCCGCTCGGTCGTGTTCATCCCGAAGGACCTCGAGCGCCCCAAGATCATCACCACCGCCGTGTACGGCGGCACGCTGGTCGCCGTCGACGGCAACTACGACGACGTGAACAAGCTGGCCTCGGAGATCGCCGGCGAGGAGGAGGGCTGGGCGTTCGTCAACGTGAACGTGCGGCCGTACTACTCCGAGGGCAGCAAGACGCTGGCCTTCGAGATCGCCGAGCAGCTCGGCTGGCGGATCCCGCAGCAGGTCGTGATCCCGGTCGCGTCCGGCTCGCAGCTGACCAAGATCGACAAGGGCTTCACCGAGCTGGGCAAGCTCGGCCTGGTCGACGCCACCGACTACAAGATCTACGGCGCGCAGGCGACCGGGTGCTCACCCGTCGCGCAGGCGTTCCGGGACGGCCACGACGTGGTCAAGCCGGTCAAGCCCGACACCATCGCGAAGTCGCTGGCGATCGGCAACCCGGCCGACGGGCCGTACGTGCTCGACGTCGCCCGGCGGACCGGTGGCGCGATCGAGGACGTCAGCGACGAAGAGGTCGTCGAGGGCATCCAGCTGCTGGCCCGCACCGAGGGCGTCTTCGCCGAGACCGCGGGCGGGGTGACCGTCGCGACGCTGAAGAAGCTGATCGCGACCGGGCAGCTCGACCCCGAGGCCGAGACGGTGATCATCAACTCCGGCGACGGGCTGAAGACGCTCGACGCGGTGGCCGACCGGGTCGGCCCGAAGGTGACCATTCCCGCGTCGTACGACGCCTTCGTGAAGGCAGGTCTGCAGTGAGTGTCAGTGTCCGCGTCCCGACCATCCTGCGCCCCTACACCCAGGGTGCCTCCGAGGTCTCCGTCGAAGGCAGCACGCTGATCGAGGTGCTGGAGTCGCTCGACACGTCGTACCCCGGCATCAAGGGCCGGGTCCTGGACGAGTCCGGCGAACTGCGGCGTTTCGTCAACGTGTACGTCGACAACGACGACGTCCGCTTCGCCGAGGGCCTCCAGACGTCGATCAAGGACGGCGGCCAGGTCTCGATCATCCCCGCCGTCGCGGGCGGCTGCTGAACCAGCTTCTCGGTGACACCCCTCGGCTTCGGCCGAGGGGTGTTGCCGTTCCTAGGCCGGCGGCCGCGCGACGTACGCCTGCTTCGCGTCGGGGGAGAACCCGCAGGCCCGGTAGAACGCGTGCGTCGACTCGCGCTTCGAGCCGGTCATCAGCATCGCCTTGTAACAGCCGGCGTCCCAAGCGGCCTGCAACGTGCCGGCCATCAGCTGCTTGCCCAGCCCGGTCCCGCGCCGGCTCTCGTCGACCACCACGTTCTCGATCACGGCGTACGGTTTGCTGCCGCGGGTGAGGTTCGGGACCAGGTTCAGGTACGTCGTGCCGATCACTTCCCCGTCGACCTCGAGCACACAGAGCCGGAAATGCTCGGACGCGAGGATGCGCTCGAAGCCCGAGCGGTCGGACAGCACCGGCTCGTCCGGGTGCAGCTGGTGGTAGAGCCTGCCGATCGCCTCGAAGTCGGCAGGTCC
Source organism: Kribbella sp. ALI-6-A (assembly GCF_001984195.1). Taxonomy (GTDB): domain Bacteria; phylum Actinomycetota; class Actinomycetes; order Propionibacteriales; family Kribbellaceae; genus Kribbella. The sequence goes on along the minus strand of NZ_MTQN01000005.1, from coordinate 98,981 downwards.
GGCCGCTCGGAACAGCGCCACTCCGTCGGTACGACGCGAAGCCCAGCCCTCACGGCCTGGTTCGTACTCGATGTGGATGCTCAGGCAGATCACGTCGTAGATCCCGTGCTCGTCGAACGCGATGCGGAAATGCCGTAGGTCGTCCCGAAATTCCTGCTCCGCCAGGGTCCGCATCCGTTCGGAATCCACGAGCTCGCCCAGTTGCAGGCCGCCCTCCTCCGGTACGGCGGCGCGCTCTTCGGCGTCCCAGTATCTCCAGCGGTACTCGGCGACCCCGTCGAAGCGGACCCGCGTCCGCCGTGGCACCCAGCCGTCGCGCACCGGCTCGGTAGCCCAGGACAGCTCCACGACGCCGAAGCTGTCGCGGTGATTGGTGATCAGCACGACCGGCTGGTCGTCCCACCAGGTTCGGAGACCTTCGCCCGCGACCTCACGGTATGCCACCGCGCGCCCCCTTGACGGTCTGTGAACTTCGACGGAGGCACCAGCCTGCGTGTGAACCGGTCCCTGGGCAAGGCAACACGCGTCGTGGGGCGACGTGCACCACCGACCAACTTCTGCCGGCGCGGGTCGATCGAGTCGGCGCACGCCTGGGGAGGTACACCTGCGGCCGGCTGGTCGAGCGACTCACGGTCGGGGCGGCAGGTTGTGAGGAGCGCCGGCAGCCGGGCGTGGACGGCCCGAAGTGCGTCGCTGAACGCGTCGATCTGCCGAATCATTGCCTCCGGCCCGCTGAGCTTGACGACTTCGCGGAGTCGGGCGGAGACGGCCTGGTCGGCGGGATCGCCGTGATCCAGCACCGCCCCCAGATGATGCCGGACGACCGTCCCGTAGGAGTCGACGTAGTAGCCGTCCGGAATCCTGCCGTCTCGGCACCGACCGACCAGGACGAAAACGGCTTGCTCCCTCCAGTCGAGCTCCAGTTCGGCGAACGTCTCGCCCAGTGGATAGACCAGCGTCGTCATGCTGCTGTGGCCTGTTCGTTGTGCGGGTCCGCGTCCGGACTGTTCGAGGAAACCGAGTGACCTGACCGCCGCAGCGAGCACGTCCTCTCTCGTGGTGACCGGTTCAGAAGGCAAGACCCGGCACTCCTTCCTCGAACTCGCTCGAACAGCTGAGTGTAGTTTTGGTGGCCGCTGGGCAGTCGTCTCCCAGAGCCGTCACCTTCAGTGGTGCTTCCCGTAGTGGCGGTGGTGGGTGATGCTGGTCGGGTGAGTACGCCGGTACAGGGCGACGGGATCGTCGGGCGGAGGCATGAGCTCGGGTTGCTCCGCGGCTGGGTGGACCAGGCGCGCGACGGCGCCGGCCGGCTGGTGCTGTGCAGTGGTGAGGCCGGGATCGGAAAGACCCGGCTGGCGCAGGAAGTGGCGGGAGTGGCGCTGGCGGCGGGAGCCACGGTGGCGTGGGGGCGGTGCGTCGAGACCCAAGGTGCGCCGGCGTACTGGCCGTGGCGGCAGGTGCTTCGTTCGGTCGGTGCCGACGCGTTGACTGCTGCGGAGACCGAGGACCGGTTCAAGCTGCTCGAGGACGTCGTTCAGGCCGTGGCGCGGGCAGCGGGTGAGAACGGACTGGTCGTCGTACTCGATGATGTGCACCGGGCCGACGAGGGCTCGCTCCTGGTCCTGCGGCATCTCGCCGACCAGGTGACCTCCCTGCGCGTTCTCGTGCTCGCGACGCTGCGCGACTTCGAGCCGGTGACGGCGCGGGTGATGCCGGAGTTGCTCCGCGCGCCGTCGGTGGAACGCCTTGTCCTGCGGGGTTTGGATCCGACAGAAGTGCGTCTGCAGTTGCCAACGGCAACGGACGAGCAGGCGCGACGGGTGCACGAGATCACCGGCGGGAACCCGCTGTTCGTCCGCGAGGTGGCCCGCGCGATGGCCGACGGCTCGTGGCGCCCGGACCGGCCGCCGCGCAGCGTGCTCGACATCGTCGGCGCGCGGCTGGAGCGGACCAGCCCGGACTGCCGCCGACTGGTGCAGGCAGCGGCGATCATCGGCCGCGACTTCCGCGCCGGCCTTGTGGCGGCCGTGCTCGGCCGGCCGGTCGAACAGTGTCTGCCGCTGATCGACGAAGCCGTGGCGTCGGGGCTCGTGGATCGCGTCGGCGCCGGCGGGGAGCACCGCTTCGTCCACGCGCTCACCCGCGATGCGGTCGAGGCGTCACTCGCAACCGCTGACCTGTGCGCCCTGCACCGGCGCGTGGCCGAGGTGCTGGAGGCCGAGTTCGCGGCCGACCTGTCCGAGCATCTCGCCGACATCGCCCGGCACCGCGCCGAGTTGGCGGCCTACGGCGAAGGTGAAACGGCGCGGCGGTGGCTGGTGCGGGCCGCGGACGACGCGGTACGGCGCCTCGCGTACGAGCAAGGTGCTCGGCTCTACCGGGAGGCGTTGGCGACGACACCTTTGCCGGCGGCGGAGAGATCCGCGATCCAGGCGGCGCTCGGGCGGGCGGCGTACCTGGCGGGCGACCTGCAGGCGTGCGTGACGGCGGCGGCCGCTGCGGCCGAGGCGGCGCAGGCCCCGGAGCAGCAGGCCGAGGCCGCGCTGGTGCTGGAAGCCGTTCCCGATCCGGCGATCAACGCGACGGCCAAGAGACTGTGCGAGGAAGCGCTCGCGACCCCGCAGGACGACGCCCTCAGGGCCCGGCTCCTGGCCCAACGCAGCCATTTGGCCTTCTACGACGGCGAGCAGGAGCGGCTCGACGTGCTCAGCGCCGAAGCGCTCGGCCTGGCGCGTGCCTCGCACGACGACCTCGCCCTGACGGACGCGCTGCGGGCCCGGCAAGAGGCCTGCCCAGGTCCGGCCGGGCGCGCCGAACGGCTGGAGCTGGCGGCCGAGATGCTGTCGCTCGCCCGGCGGACCGACAGTGCCCGGGCGGCGATGTGGGGTTGGCTCTGGCGACTCGACGCGCTGATCGAGAGCGGCCGGCTGGCGACGGCCGTCGAGGAGCTTCCCGCGTTGCGGGTCGCGGTCGAACGGCTCGGTGGCCCGGTCGGCGCCTGGCACCACGATCGCGTCGCGGCCTGCCTGGCCCAGGCCCGCGGCCGGTACGCCGACGCGCATGCGATCGCGCGCCGGGGATTCGACCGGATGCGGGTGGTCGAGCCCGCGCCGGCGTCGGGCGCGTACTTCGCCTTGCTGACCGCCCTCGCGGGTCACGTCGGGGTGTCCGAGGACGCGGCGGCTTTCGCGCGGCAGGCGTTCGACCCGCCGCCGCGGTTCGCCACGATGGCCCAGCTGTCCCGGGCCTACTTGCAATTGTGCCTGGGTCTGCCGGACGAGGCCGCGGCGTCGTACCGGCGGGCCGGACCGATCGAGACCTGGTCGCTGCCGGCGTTTTTCGTCCTGCCCGGCTACGTGTACGCCGCGCTGGCGTGTGCCGGGCTCGGGCGGCACGACGACCTCGCCGTACTGGTCGAGCGGCTCGAACCGTTCCGCGGCGAGCACGCGGTCGGCAACGGGGTGGCGTACATGGGGCCGGTCGAGCTCGCCCTCGGACGGGCCGCGGCCGTGCTCGGACGCCTCGACCCGGCCGTCGACGACTTGACGGTGGCCGTTCGGCAGGCCGAGAGCGCCGGTGCTCCCGGGTTCGTCGCCGAAGCCGAGTACCACCTCGCGGTCGCGCTGCGCACGCGGAACGGCCCGGGAGACCGCCACCGCGCATCGGCTGTCGCGCAGGACGCCGACCGGCTCGTCAGATCCCTCGGCATGACCGAGTACGCCGATCGCACCGCCGCGTTGCTGGTCGCCGGTGACGCGCCGGGAGGTCTCAGCCCCCGCGAGGCGGAGGTCGCCGCGCTGGTGGCCGAGGGGCTGACGAACCGGCAGATCGCCGAGCGGCTGGTGCTGTCCGAGCGCACCGCGCAGAACCATGTCCAGCACATCCTCACGAAGCTCGGCTTCACCACCCGCAGCCAGATCGCCGCCTGGAGCGCGCGCACCTGAGTAAGGAAATGAGTCGTTCGGCGGATTCCGTGGCGGGCCCGCCTTCCTAGCGTTGCTGGTACGGCCAACACCGGCCGCACCAGCGAAGGAGACAGCCATGCAGTGGATCGCAGTCGCCACCCCGCCGTTCGGATCGATCGAGCAGTTCGACCAGGTGATGGACCACCTGGGCCCGGAACCCGACGGCCTGGAAGCCCGCTACGTCGGTACGTCGTCCGAAGGCCTGCGGGTGATCACCCTGTGGGAGTCGAAGGCTCACGCGGACAGGTTCTTCACCGAACGCCTCGGCCCGGCCCTTGCCAAGGCCCTCGGCCCCGAACCGGCCGGCAGCCCTCAGGTCCTCGGCGTCGAGGTGGCCCGCAGCTACCAGCGCCAGCCGGTCGGCTGACCGCTCAGCTCCTGCCGGCCGCCCGACAACGAGCCCAGGGCGGCTGGCGGTGACCGGCCGCGTGGCTGAGGATGGGCGGCATGCGAGCGATTGTGGTCGAGCGGTTCGGAGTGCTGCCTGCGGTGCAGAACGTCGCGGAGCCGGAGGTTTCTGCCGGTGGGGTGGTGCTGAAGGTCGAGGCGACCGGGTTGTGTCGCAGTGACTGGCACGGGTGGCAGGGGCACGACTCGGACATCGTGTTGCCGCACGTGCCGGGGCACGAGTTGGCGGGGACGATCGCGGCGATCGGCGACGGGGTGACCGGGTGGGAGATCGGCGATCGGGTGACGACGCCGTTCATTGCCGCGTGTGGGGAGTGCGAGCAGTGCCGGGAGGGCAACCATCAGGTCTGCCCGAATCAGCTGCAGCCGGGGTTCAACTACTGGGGATCGTTCGCGGAGTACGTCGCCCTGCCGTTCGCGCCGGTGAATCTGGTGCGGTTGCCGGACGAGATGAGTTTCGACACGGCGGCGGGGCTCGGGTGCCGGTTCGCGACCTCGTTCCGCGCGGTGCACCAGGTGGGCAAGGTGCGGGCCGGGGAGGACGTCGTGGTATTCGGGTGCGGGGGCGTGGGGTTGTCGGCGGTGATGATCGCGGCCGCGCTCGGTGCCCGGGTCGTTGCCGTGGACACCAATCCGGCGGCGCTGGAACTGGCCCGGAAGTACGGTGCCGCGGACACTGTTCAGGCTGGAGCGACGGCGGTCGAGGAGATTCGAGACCTGACCGGCGGCGGCGCCCGCGTGACGATGGACGCGTTGGGGTCCAACGCGATCGTCCAGCAGGCACTCGCCGTCTTGCGTCCGCGGGGGAGACATCTGCAGGTCGGGCTGCTGCCGTCCGGTGTGCAGCTCGACGTGTCCCGCCTGATCGGCCAGGAACTCCAGTGGCTCGGCAGCCACGGCATGGCCGCGCACACCTACCCCGAGATGCTCGACCTGGTCGCGTCCGGCGTACTGCGGCCGCAGGACCTGATCACGCGCACGATCACCCTGGACGACGTACCGGCGGCTCTCGACGAGCTGACCACCGGTACGCCGGCCGGGGTGACGATTATCCGGCCACCTGCTCGACGTCCCTGACGCCCCGCAGCGCCAAGTACGCCGGCAGCGGCGACGCGGCCAGCAACCCGAGCGCGATCGTCAAGGTCGCGCGCGGACCGGCGTACTCACCCAGGACGCCGCCGAGCAGCCCGCCGAGCGGGAACAACGCCATGATCGCGAACCGCGTGGTCGCGTTCACCCGGCCGAGCAGGTGGTCCGGGCACAGCCGCTGCCGCAGGCTGACCGACGTGATGGAGTAGACGATCTGCCCGAACTCGCCGGCGCCGGTGCCGACCACGATGACCAGCGCGACCAACCACACCGGCCACTCCGCGCTGGTGAGCGGCGCCAGCGCACCGAACGGACCGGCGACGAGCGGCGCCAGCCAGATGATCCGCGCCGACCCGAACCGCCGGGCCAGCCGGGGAGTCGTCGCCGCGCCGAGCACCACGGTCAGCGAGCCGCCGGCCAGGATCAGGCCGACCAGCGTGGGCGTCAGGCCCAGGTCGCGGATCAGGAAGATCATCGTCACGGCCGAGGCGAGGGCGAAGGCGAAGTTGCCGAGCGCGCTGGTCAGGACCAGCGCGGCCAGCGTGCGGCTCCGCCAGACGAACGACAGTCCTTCGCGGATCTGCACCCGCATCGAGTCCTTCGTACGCCGGGGTGCGGCTTCCGGCGTACGGATGCCGAGCAGGCAGACGGCCGAGACGGCGAACGTCACGGCCTGAACCAGTACGACGTTCGCCGCGCCGATCAGCGCGACGAGCCAGCCGCCGAGACCCGGTCCGACCACCTGGCCGGACGCGCGGATCGCTTCCAGACTGGAGTTTCCGGCCAGCACCTGGTCCTTGCCGACCACTGTCGGCAGGTAGCTCTGGTAGCCGACGTCGAAGAACACCCGCGCGAAACCGGTCAGCAGGCTGACCACGATCAGCTGCGCGACGGTGAGTACGCCGGCCCAGGCGGCGACCGGGATGGTTGCCAGGAGCAAGCATCGGATCAGGTCCGAGGCGACCAGCACCGGACGGCGCCGCCAGCGGTCGACCCAGGCGCCGGCGGGCAGGCCGATCAGGGCGAAGGCGAGGGTGCTCGACGCGCTGAGCAGGCCCAGCTCGAAGGGTGAGGCGTCGAGGGTGAGAACCGCCAGCAGCGGGATGGCGACGCCGCTGACCTGGGCGCCCAACTGGCTGGTGGTCTGTCCGGCGAGCAGCAGCCGGAAATCGTGATGCCGTAACACGAGCAACTCCAAGAACTCGGTGGGATCGGACCCCACCCTCCAGCTCTCGGAATTCGTCGCTAGGGGTGGGGCACGTTACCGAAGTTCGAAACCCACGGCAAGTCAGGTGTGCTTCGACAGGCGATCCAGCAGCGTCTCCCAGCTTGCGTCCGAAGAACCCGAGGCGATTGGCCTCGGGTCTTCGGACGCTGCGACGTGCTTGTCAGACCGGGGTGACCGCGTCGGCCTCGCGGCCCTTCGGGCCGTCGACGACCTCGAACTCGACCTGCTGCCCGTCCTCGAGCGTCTTGTAGCCGTCGGAGACGATCCGGCTCCAGTGGACGAACACGTCGTCCTGTCCCTCGACCGCCAGGAACCCGTAACCCTTGTCGGCGTTGAACCACTTCACGGTGCCGCGCACCATTGGAAACTCCCGTGCCCCTCAACGGGACCCGCTGCACTCGGGTCCCTCCGGTGCCCGTCGGCCGGAGTCCGGCCGTGCCGAGCGGTCCACCAGACTAGCCGAAGCCGCCCGCGTACGCCGGACCGGTCGGCGTTGCGCCGGTTCACCGTACGCCGGACCGGTCCGCGTCGCGCCGCTCACCGCACGGCGGGTTCGCCCTGCCTCGATCGCGCCATAGCGCGCGCGACAGCAGCCACCGCGAGCGCGGCCGCGGCCAGCGCCGCACTGCACCACAGCGGCGCTCGATCGCCCGCCGACTCGATGCCGACGCCACCCGCCAGCGGACCCAGTACGGCGCCCATGTTGAGCGCCGCGGTGGCCAGACCGCCCGCCAGGACAGGCGACTCGGCAGCGGCGTACAGCGCGAGCGAGATCAGCGCCGACCCGACCGCGAACGACAGCAGGCCTTGCAGAAAGACCAGCGCGATCGCGAACCCCGCGAGCTGAGCTGTCGCGGCGAAGACACACCATCCGAGCAGCAACGCGCACCCCGCAGCAGCCAGTACGCCCTGCGCGCGCCGGTCGGCGTACCGGCCGGCGAGGGTCACACCGGCGAACGAACCGAGGCCGAAGAGGGCCAGCAGGGCAGGGATCCAGGAGCGATCGAGCCCGGTGACGCCGGTCAGGATCGGCGCCAGATAGGTGAAGGTGCAGAAAGTTGCCCCGTTCACCAATGCCCCGAGAACCAGCAGGAGGACCAGGCGCCGCGTCGGCCGGAGTCGCGTGACGGGCGGCTGGCTGGTGCCCGCGCGGGGAAGCGATCGCAGGATGGCGAGCAAAGCGGGCAAGCAGATCAGCGCGACCGCCCAGAACGCCGAACGCCAGCCGAAGTGTTGCCCGAGCCAAGCCCCGGCCGGTACGCCGGCGATGCAGGCGAGCGTCGTACCGGCCAGCAGGACCGCGGTCGCGCGGCCCTTGGCGTCGGCGGAGACCAGCGTGGTCGCGGTGGCGAGCGCGACGGCGAGAAAGCCCGCGTTGGAAAGCGCGGCGATCAGCCGGGTGATCAGCAGAACGGTGAAGTCATCGGAGAGCGCACCGACGACGTGAGCGAGCAGGAAGACGGTCAGTGCCGACAGCAACGTCGTACGCCGGGGCCAGCGGCGGCCGAATACGGCGATCGCCGGCGCACCGACGACCATGCCGAGCGCGAACGCCGAGGTGAGCCAGCCGGCGGTCGGGATCGAGACGCCGAGATCGGTGGCGATCTCCGGGGTCAGGCCGGACAGCATGAACTCCGAGGTCGCCTGGGCGAACACGGCCAGGGCGAGCAGGTACAGCAGGAAAGGCATCGAGGACTCCGCACCACGAGAGCGATGGACGCGGCGGAGCAGCAGACGTCACCGCCGCGCGAGGAAAGTCATCGCCGACGGCCCGGACAGGCTGTGGATCGAAGCAGCGCAGCCACCGAGCGGTCGGTGGCTAGCCTCTGTCGGCCTCGGGGGTGGACACGCCCCGAAGCCTAGACCGATCGCGCGGCGGGGCGCAGCCGATTAACCGGCGCACCTACGAAACGTCGGGCCTGGTCATCAACGGTGCCCGCAGATGCAGCTCGAGGTTCTGAGTGGTCAGGGGTTCGGTGTTCCACCTCGCGGTCGCTTCGCCGGCCGCGATCACCAGGCGGACCCGATGCGGGGAGGTGATGACGAACAACTCGGCAATGAACCGCTCACCCTGCCAGCCACCGGCCGCGACCATCGGGCGGCCGAGCGGCGAACTCTCCCGCCATTGCCCGTGGCCGACCGGGAGCTCGATCGAAGTGCCGAGCCGCAGCAACCAACCGCCGTCCACCGGATCGAGGCTCACCGCCGTACCGTCGGGCAGTGCGGAGTCCGCGCCGATCTTGGCGGTGACGCGACCATGACGGTCGGCCGATCCCTTGACCGGCTTGAAGGACAATTGCCTCAGCCTCTCCGCGAGCACCTCGTCATCCTGGGCGCTGTCCGGGTGATCCAGACCGGGCAGTACGCAGTCCCACAACAGACCGGGCAGCGCGCTCTCCTGTTCGTTGGAGGCGGTCATCGCGATCACCACATCGTGCGACGGGACGACCACGCAGTACTGGCCGTAGGCGCCGTGACCGTGAAAGCCGTGCCGCGACATCCAGAACTGGTAGCCGTACCCCCAGAGGAAGTCGGGGTTCGGCCTCCAGTTCGGCAGGGGCAGGGTCTCGATGTGCCTTCGCGTCGCGAGCTCCAGCCACTCGCGCGGCACGAGCCGGCGATCACCCCACCGGCCGCCGCGCAACAGCAGTTCGCCGAACGCGGCGACGGCTTCCGTCGTGAGATGCAGGCCGTGAAACCCGAACGCAGCACCGCTGGCCACGCGGTCCCACTCCACGGTGTGGATGCCCATCGGGTGGAAGAGCCGCTCGTCGAGCAGCTCCGGCAGACCGCGACCGGTGACCCGCTCGACCATGCGTGCCAGCACGAAGGTGGTCGAGTTGTCGTAGGTGTGCCGCGTTCCCTCGGCGTACTCGAACGGTCCGCGGAGGAACCCCTTGATCAGGTCGCCGGGCTCGAGTTCCCACGCTCCGGCGAGGCTGTCGGTCGCGTGCCCGGCCGTCATGGTCAGGAGGTGCTGAACGGTGAGCCGCCGCGCCTGGTCGGGCAGGTCGGCGGGCAGATGGTCAGGCAGTACGTCGACCACCCGGTCGTCCAACGACAGCAGCCCATCGGCCACCGCAAGCCCGACAGCGACCGAGCTGAACGACTTGGTCAACGAGTAGACGAGATGCGGGCGATCAGCGGAGTACGGCGCCCACCACCCTTCAGCAACGACCTGCCCGCGCCGCACGATCATCAGCGAATGGCACTCGACCCCTTCCGCGGCGAGCTCGTCCAGCAGCTTGACGATCGCGCGCGAGGAAACGCCCGCGGCGGCCGGCGTGGTTCGCGGCAAGAGATTGCGGTGGGCGGCCATTCGCGAAACCTAACAACCGCAGCAACCGAATTACCGGCTCGGCGAGCCGGAGCGGGCTTCGGCGTACGGGGTCAGCTGCGGCGCGAGGCGCCCAGGCCGACCGCCCCGGCGACGACCAGGAGGATCGCGGCGGTGAGGCCGAGGTCGTCGGTCTTCACCAGGCCCTGGTCGTTGAGCAGGTAGATGGTCGCGGCGCCGGTCAGCACGGTGCCGGTGATGACCCCGGGCACGTCCGCCTTCGTTTTCCTCATCCGCGCTCCACCGTGATGCTGCCGAGCTTGAGCTGTACGTCGATCGCGAGCTTGCCCGGTCCGGCCTTGCCGTCGGCGCCGAGGTCGTTCAGCGTGACCTTCGCGTCGTGCCCGCCTTCGCGCTGCGCCAGGCCGATCACCTCGCCGGTCTGCGCGCTCAGCGTACCGCTGAGGTCGACGTCGGCCGGCACCTTCAGCACGACCTCACCGACGCCACCGTCGACGGTGATCTTCGCGCCGGGCGCGAACGTGGTCTTGGTCAGGTCGAGTTTCACCGCGCCGGCGTCGAACGTGTAGTTGTTGCTGGTCGAGGTGACCGGCTGGTCCGGCGTCGCGACCACGTTCACGTCCTTGAAGTCGCGCGGCATGTTCGGGAAGACCGTGCTGACCGCGACCCCCGCGGCCAGCAGGATGCCGAGCGGGAGCAGCGCCATGGTCCGGCCGACGAATCCGCCGATCAGCATCCCGGCGCCGAGCGTGGCCACCCCGATCGCGAGGATCGCGGGCGTGGCCACGCCGGCCAGCCAGGCGATGCCGATCGCGAGCCCGGTCAGCGCGACCACGGCCGACTTCACCCCGCGCACGCCCTTGACCGGCGGTTCGCTGACCCGCGTCGCGGCCGGCGCGGCGGGCGGCTCGTCGACGTACAGGCCCAGGGGGTCGTCCTCGGTCCACACCGGCTGGACCGATTCGACGGTGCGGTCCTGAGGTCGCCGGGTGGCCGAGGACGACGGACCCGCCGGGGGAGGTGGCGGGCCGTTCTGGGGAGCCGGCTGGCCGGCGTACTGGGAGGTCTGCGGCGTGGTCGGCCCGTACGGCGCTGTCCCGTACGCCGTGGCGCCGGGCTGCTGCGGTGCGGCCGGCCCGGTGTCCTGCGGACGGCCGCGCAGGTTCATGCCGTGCATGCCCATGCCGGTGTGGGACCAGTGCGAGGAGCCGTTCTTCGGCTTGCGGCGGAACACGAACAGCCAGAGCAGCCCGAGCACCACCAGCGGCCCGGGGATCAGCTTGCCGGAGTCGAACGACGACATCACCACGATCGCGACGAACACGCAGATGCCGAGCACCACCGGCCACAGCCACGGGTGGTTGGTCGGGACCCGGTTGCCGAGCAGGCCCTCGACGGGTGCCTTGTCGGAGCCCTCGTCCGGCATCAGGATCCAGCCGGCCGCGTAGAACAGGATGCCCGGACCGCTGAGGACCAGGACCGCCATCACGACGCGGACCAGCACCGGGTCGACGTTCAGCGCGCGGGCCATGCCACCGCACACGCCGGCCACCATCCGGTCGCTCCTGCTCCGGCGCCAGCTCTGCACGTTGTGCAGCTGGTTGCGATCGAAGCCGCTCGGGTTCTGCTCCATGACATCGATAGTGTCTCGCGCGGGCCGCCGGCGGCATCGGGGATCCCCCTGCGCCGACCCCTGGAACTCCCCGCCCTGAGGCCGCCGGGAGCGGGCGGCTCCGGGTTGTCCCCGACCCGACCCTGAGCGCGTGGGCCCGTCGTTGAGGTGGCGGCCGGGGACAAGCCTGCTGGTGTCGGCCCGGTCCGCATGTGACGATCGTGGGGATGAGCCAACCAGCCGCTGCCGCGCCGACGGGCGGATCCCCGGACTCCGGGGCTCCCTCCGCGCCGCCGCACGGCCAGAACCAGCCCGGCTACGGCAGCGACCAGCCCATCGGCGCCGCCGCTGGGATGCACGGCGGGCACGCCGATGCGGGGCATTTCGGGCCCGGGCAGGCGGGCTCCTTCGGTACGTCGACTGGTCCGGGAGGATTCGGTACGGCGTACGGGCCGGGAGCGGCGGGCTACGGGCCTGGCCCGGCAGGGCCGCCGTACGGGCCTGGCACGCCGCCGCCGTACGGGCCGCCGGCGAGTGAAGCACCGCCGGTACGGCGGGCCTACCGGCGGTCGGACGGACGCGTCGTCAGCGGCGTCGCGGGTGGTATCGCCGACCATCTGAACGTGTCGGACGTCGCCGTCCGGCTGGTGTTCATCGGCGCGACGGTGTTCGGCGGGTTCGGCGTGCTGATCTACGCGGCGCTGTGGTTCCTGATGCCGCTCGCGGCTCCGACTGTGCCGTCCGCGCCGGGGCTCGCCGCGGCGACCCGGCAGAACATGCGGTCCGACCACGTCCCGCCGCCGGTCAGCGAAGCCAGATCCCGCCGCCGCGAGAAGAACCGCGGTCAGGTGATCGCGCTCGTGGTCGTCGCCGCCGGCGTACTGCTGCTCCTGCAGGCCGCCGGACTGGGCATCGCGGGCAAGATGTTCTGGCCGCTGGTCTTCGCCGGCACCGGGCTCGCGCTGATCTGGCGGCAGGCCGACGAGACCCAGAAGGCGGCCTGGACCAACAAGGCGCCGACGCTCGGCAACCTGCTCGGCAAGGGCGGGATCAAGTCGATCGTCCGGGTCGTGGTCGGGGTGATCCTGCTCGGCACCGCGGTCACCGTGTTCCTGGTGCAGAACGGCCGGCTGTCCCAGGTCGGCGACGTGCTGGTCGCGCTGCTGCTCGCGGTGGTCGGCCTCGGCGTCATCGCCGGCCCGTGGGTGCACCGGCTGAGCCGCGACCTGAACGCCGAGCGCAGCGAGCGGATCCGCTCCCAGGAACGCGCCGACATGGCCGCGCACCTGCACGACTCGGTGCTGCAGACGCTGGCGCTGATCCAGAAGCAGGCCTCCGATCCCCGCGCGGTGACCCGGCTGGCCCGGTCCCAGGAGCGCGAGCTGCGGTCGTGGCTGTACGACGAGGACGACAAGACCGACCAGACCCTGGCCGGCGCGGCCAAACGCGCGGCGGCCGAGGTGGAGGACTCCCACGGCGTACCGGTCGAGGTGGTCACGGTCGGCGACTGCGATCTGACCGAGGAGCTGTCGGCGATGGTCCGGGCGGCGCGGGAGTCGATGGTGAACGCGGCCAAGCACTCCGGCGCGGACAAGATCGACGTGTTCGTCGAGGTGGACGGGGACCGGGCCGAGATCTTCGTCCGGGACCGCGGCAAGGGCTTCGACACCGACGGCGTACCGGAGGACCGGCTGGGACTGCGGCACAGTGTGATGGGCAGGATGGAACGGCACGGCGGCCGCGCGACGGTGCGGTCGAGCCCGGAGACAGGCACCGAAGTGCGACTGGAGATGGACAGATGAGCCTGAGTGAGAGCGGCCGGCGGCGAGTGGTCGTCGTCGACGACCACGACATGTTCCGGGCCGGGGTGCGCAGCGAGATCGGCGCGGCGGTGGAGATCGTCGGCGAGGGTGCCGACGTCGACAGCGCGGTGAAGGCGATCGTGGCGACCGAGCCGGACGTGGTCCTGCTCGACGTCCACCTGCCCGGCGGTGGTGGCACCGAGGTGATGAAGCAGGTGCACCAGCGGCACCCGGAGATCAAGTTCCTGGCGCTGTCGGTGTCGGACGCGGCCGAGGACGTGATCGGCGTGATCCGGGCCGGCGCCCGCGGCTACGTCACCAAGAACATCAGCGGGACCGAGCTGGTCGACGCGATCGGCCGGGTCGCCGACGGCGACGCGGTGTTCTCGCCGCGGCTGGCCGGCTTCGTGCTGGACGCGTTCTCCGGGGCGATCGACATCGCGGCGGTGGACGAGGACCTGGACCGGCTGTCCCAGCGCGAGCGCGAGGTACTGCGGCTGATCGCGCGCGGCTACGCGTACAAGGAAGTGGCCCGCGAGCTGTTCATCTCGGTGAAGACCGTCGAGACCCACGTCTCCTCGGTGCTGCGCAAGCTGCAGCTGTCCAACCGGCACGAACTCACCCGCTGGGCCACGGACCGCCGCCTGGTCTGACCCGGTCCGGCGAGTCCGCCCCGGTCCGGCGAGTCGCCGGCCGGGGATCTCTAGGGTGTGGGCATGGATTTCCTGCACGACGTACTCACCCTGCTGCACCTGGTCGGTTTCGCCGCGCTGTTCGGCGGGTTCTTCACCCAGCTGAAGGCCAAGGAGCCGGTCGTCAACAACGCGATGCTGCACGGCGCGCTGACCCAGCTGGTCACCGGCGTGCTGCTGGTCGGCCTGGCCTCCGGCGTCAAGGACGACGACTTCACCGTCGACAACACCAAGATCGGCGTGAAGCTCGTCGTCGTCCTGGTGATCACCGTCCTGCTGTTCCTGTGGCGCCGCCGCCCGTCGATCACCCGCGGCATGCTGATGGCCATCGGCGGCCTCACCCTGCTGAACGCGATCATCGCGGTCTTCTGGCACTGAACCTGTGCGCGCCTACCGGGCGCTGGAGGTGTACGGGAGCAGGGCCATCTCGCGCGCGTTCTTGATCGCGCGCGCGATCTGCTTGTGCTGCTGCACGCTCAATCCGGTGACCCGGCGCGACCGGATCTTGCCGCGGTCGGAGATGAAGCCGCGCAGCAGCGCGGTGTCCTTGTAGTCGACGACGGTGATGCCGTCGCGGTCGAGCGGATTCTGCCGGGGCTTGCGGGTCGGCGCCGGTCGGCGGGCCATGCGGACCTCCGTTGATGTTGAACATCGTTTTCAATTAGCATAGCCGGATCGTTCTCAGGAGGAACCATGGCTGTGCCGAAGCGCAAGATGTCCCGCTCCAACACCCGCAGCCGCCGGGCGCAGTGGAAGGCGGCGCCGGTGGACCTGGTGCCGATCACCGTGAACGGACGGCAGCTGCGGGTGCCGCGCCGGTTGGTGAAGGCCTACCAGCTCGGGCTGATCGAGTGATCGCGGTCCCGCGGCTGACCCCACCCCTCGCGCCGGACATACACCGGCGCCGGTGGGGTACCTCCCGGCCTCAGTGAGCTGAGGTGGGAGGCGGTCGGAGATGGGACTGCTGGTCTGGAGATGCTTCGTCGCCGCCGTGGGACTGGTCGGACTGGTCGCGGCCGCGATGTTGTGGACGACGTCGGCGCTGGTCGGGCTGCCGCTGGTCGGCGGGTTCGTCGCGTCGACGGTGTTGTGGTGCGCGCGCGAGGATCAGGACGGTACGGCGGGCGGCCGGAAAAGCCGGTTCTCGCGGTCGGTCCGGGACGGCTACCTGGTCGCGCTCGGCGTGGTCGCCGTCGGTGGGCTGTGCTCGTTGCTCGGCTTCGCGGGGCTGCTCGTGGCGTTGCTGCTCGGCCTGACCTCGCCGCCGGTTCTTCGCCTGGTCCTCGCCCAGGCGAAGCGCCTCGGCTGGGGCTCGAGTCCGCTGGACCAACCCAAGGCAGACGTCGACCGCGTCCGGCAGTTGACGACCGCCGAGCTCTGCAGCGCGTGGATCCTCAGCGGGCAGCAGCTCAGGACGACGTCCTCGTGGGGAGCCCTCCCGCTGATACGCCTGCGCGAGCTCTACCTGGACGAGCTCGAACGCCGCGACCCCGTCGGCTTCAACGCGTGGCTGGCCTCGACGGCCAGTGCCTCGGGCGATCCGCGCCGCTTCCTGACACCCTGATCCGGCGGGCGGAAAGCAGTACGCCGTACCGGGTGGCTGGCGGGTTCACGACAGGGCACACATGCGCCACTCCGCCGGGAAGCGGACGGCTTCGCCACTGTTATACCGTCGACTGCTATGGAGCGGAATCTCACTGCCGAACAGCTGGCGCTCTTCGAGAAGGAGTTCGCGTCGAACCCGCAGTACCGGGTGATGCAGAACGCCGTCACGGAAACGCCGGTCACCAAGATCGCCCTGGATCGCCAGGTCGTCACCTCGCTCGACCACTCGGTGTCGAACCTGCTGGACGACTGGAAGGTGACCAACCAGAAGAAGAGCGGCCGGTGCTGGCTGTTCGCGGGCCTGAACCTGCTCCGGGTCGGCGCCGCCGGGAAGCTCGGCGTGAAGGACTTCGAGTTCTCCCAGAACTACCTGTTGTTCTGGGACAAGTTCGAGCGCGCCAACTTCTTCCTCGAGGCGGTCATCGAGACCACCGACCGCGACGTCGACGACCGGACCGTGGCGCACCTGCTGTCCGACCCGATCGGTGACGGCGGCCAGTGGAACATGTTCGTCGCGCTGGTCCGCAAGCACGGCCTGGTGCCGAAGACGGCGATGCCGGAGACCGAGAGCTCGTCGTCGACCGCCCAGCTGAACGACACCCTGCGCAAGCTGCTCCGCCAGGGTGCTCGCGACCTGCGCAAGCTCGACGGCGTCGAGGCCCAGCGCGCCCGCAAGGCCGAGCTGCTGACCACCATCCACCGGGTGCTGAGCATCCACCTCGGCACGCCGCCGCAGAAGTTCCTGTGGCAGTGGAAGGACAGCGAGAAGACCTTCCACCGCGACGGCTGGACGACGCCGGCCGAGTTCGCCGCGGCGTACGTGACGCTGCCGGTCGACGACTACGTCTGCATCGTGCACGACCCGCGCGAGTCCAGCCCGACCGGCAAGACCTTCACCGTCGACTACCTCGGCAACGTGATCGACGCGCCGCCGGTGGTCTACCTGAACGTCGAGATGGACCTGATGAAGAAGCTCGCCCAGGACGCGATCGTCGGCGGCGAGCCGGTCTGGTTCGGCTGTGACGTCGGCAAGCAGATGTCGGCCGACCTCGGCTACTGGGACGCCAAGCTGTACGACTACGAGGCCGTCTACGACACCGAGTTCACGCTCGACAAGGCCGAGCGGCTGCTGCACCACGAGACGCTGATGACGCACGCGATGCTGTTCACCGGTGTCGACGTGGTCGACGGGCAGCCGCGGCGCTGGCGGGTCGAGAACAGCTGGGGCGACGAGAAGGCCGACAACGGCTTCTGGACGATGAACGACTCGTGGTTCGGCGAGCACGTGTTCGAGATCGCGGTCCGCAAGTCGGCGCTGCCGGCCGAGCTGCAGGCGGCCTTCGACGAGACCCCGATCGTGCTGCCCGCGTGGGACCCGATGGGTGCGCTCGCGGACTGAGCTTCCGGTACGACGTACAGCGGGCCCTGGACCGGGATGGTCCGGGGCCCGCTGTGCTTGTTGGTGGCGCCGTTCTGGGCCGGCGTCAGTCGGTCAGTGCGTTGCGGACGAGGGCGACACCTTCGGCCCGGCGCTCCAGGGTCGGCAGGTGACCGGCCCACGGCAGCTCGGTGAACTCGACGTCGCTCAGCTGCCCGGCCAGGTGCCGGGCGCCGAGACGGAAGAACTCCAGATCGTGCGCGCCGACGAACAACTTGACCGGCACGGTGATCCGCTCCGGCGTCACGTCGTACTCCTCGTTGTCCACGTCGCCGGCCGCGAGTTGCAGCTCGAACGCGCGCTTCTGCATGGTGTGCAGCAGCTCCCGCGCCTCGTCGCCGGCCTCGGGCCCGAGCCAGGTCCGCACGTTGAGCGCGGTCGCGCCGTCGATGTCGCCCTTCTCGAGCAGCTCGTTCTCCCCGTCCCACAAGGCGCGCAGGTCGTCGGTCGGCTCGATCCCGTCCACCGGCGGGGCCAGCAGCACCACCCGGCTGAACCGCTCCGGCGCCCGGCTGACCGCCTGCAGCACGACGTTCCCGCCGTACGAGGCTCCGACGACCGCGATCTGCTCCAGCCCGAGCTCGTCGAGCACCTCGAGCACGTCCCCCGCGTCGGAGTACTTGGCGCCCGCCGCCAGCGGCGTCCGTCCGTACCCGCGCAGATCGACGGTGATCACCTGATGGTCCCGTCGCAGGTCCGCCACCTGGGCCGCCCACATCCGCGCGTCCGCGACCCCAGCATGCACCAGCAGCACCGGGTCCCCGGCGCCCACCACCTCGTAGTCGATCGTCATGCGAGGAGCCTCCCCGCTGCTCGACGGTGCCGCAAACCCTTTAGTCTCCGCGGCCGGCGGAGAGGTGGGTGAAGGCGGCCGCGGACAGGGAGTCGCGGAGGTCATCGCGCCCTGTCGCGAGCTCGTCGTCCTGCCCGCCCGTCGGCCGATGCACCGACTACCGCGATCGGCGCCACACCGTGGCCGTACTGCGGACCGCGGTCGCGACCAAGTTGTCCCGGCTGACCGCGATGGCTCGCACCACGTCGTCATGCGGCAGCACGTCCGGTCCGGACTCGTCGCGCAGCGGCCAGATCGTCGCGTCCTCGTGCCACGTCGCCACCGCGACGAACGATCCGTCCGGAGCCAAGCCGATGCCGTGGGCCATGGTGCCTTGCGGGATCACCGCCGGCTCGGCCGCGCTCCCGATCCGCCAGACCCGGGCGGTGTGGTCCGAGCTCACGCTTGCGAGGAGTTCGTCGTCGGAACTGGTGACGACCTGGTTCACCTCGTCGTCGTGCCCGATCGAGCCGATCCGCCGGCCGGCATGTGCCTCGTGGACCCAGACCCGGCGCGGCTTCGTCAAGCGGAGCGGATCGCCGGGTTTCTCCTCGGCGACCGTGATCAGCCACCGCCCGGACTGGCTGAACCTCAACTGGCTCACGCCTTCCGCGCCAGGGGGCTCCACCGGCAGACCTCGCCGCAGCTCACCGCGGACCAGTCGCCACAACCTGATTCCGGTGGAGTGGGAGAAGGCGGCGAAGCGGCGACCGTCCGGGCTGAAGTCCAGACGGGACACGTAGGCATCGAGCTGCGTACTTGTCCCGTTCTCGACGTCCCGGATGAGGGAGGTCCCGCGGCCGCCGGCCACCGCGACCAGTCGCCCGTCCGGGCTGATCGCGATGTCCCGGACGTCGTACTCCAGCTCGCACGGGTCCACCACGCGGCCGAGCTCCGGCACCGACCAGACGGCCGCCTGCTTGCCGCTCGCGGTGACCAGACGCGTGCCATCGGCGCTGAATCGGACCTGGGTGATGCGGTCGGCCAAGGGCAGCGGTTCCGCCACCAGATCGTCGTCCGCCAAGCTCCAGAGCCGCAGCTTGCGGTCGTTGCCTGTTGTCGCCAGCAGACCGCCGTCCGGACTGAATGCCACGTTCTCGACGACGGACCCCGGGGCGTCGTTGGCGAAGCGGAACTGCTCGATCCACGGCGTCGAGTTCGATTCGGCGGCCCACGTCATCTCAGCCACGCCTCGCAGTCGGCTGACCACAGCATCGTCGTCCGCATGCTGAGCCGGCTGGGACGCCAGATCGAAATGCTCGACGACGTCGCTGACCGGGATCGCGTAGAGCACATCGGCGGCCGGCTTGCGCGCCCAAGGATCGCCGGCGTCGAAGCGAGTCTCCAGCTGCTCGACCAGGACGCCGATCACCTGGTCCTGGTCGTCGACCACCGGACAACCGGAGTACCCGGAGAAGTCCCCGATTCCCTTCTGGCTGACTTCCAGCTGAATCGCTTCGACGTCGACGCGCCCGTCCCGCAGCCGGATCGCTCGCCGCGGCACGGTGATGTCGCCGACGAGCAGGGGATCGTTCGCCAGCCACCTGGCGTCGGCGCTCCAGGACGCCTTCTTCCTCGGCTCCGTCCACCGGTGGTACGCCGGTACGTCGGCCGCGAGACGCAGTGCCGCGACGTCGAGATCCGTACTGACGTCGACGCCGTCGACCGGAACCTCGGGTGCGCCGTGGGGGACGAATGCCAGGTCCTCCGCGCGGAGGCCGTGCACGACGTGCGCCGCCGTGATCGCCACCCGTGGCGTGAGCGGAAAGCCGAACCCGACGGTCTCGCCGGCAGCGACGATCCTGCCGGTGCCGGCCATCTCACTCGACCTGTCGCACGAAGCTCACAGTGATCTCGAGGGTCGCTCCCACCCCCGCCTTGGTGATCACCATCCCGCCCTCGGCAGTGAGGCTCACCCCGAAGGCCGCCGAGACCTCACCGATCTGCCAGCCTTCGGGTGACGTCAACTCGCGCAGGCCGTTCGCGACGGTCTGCGCACCCGACGTCATCGCGTCCCGGATGTCGGCAGCGCGCTGCTCGAGCAATTCCAGAACGCGTTTGTCGCCCCCACGGATCTGCCGGTCACCACCCGGCGCGGGAAGGACCTCCACGTACACCCGGTCGGTGTTCCCCTCGCTCATCTCTCGACGGTATTCCCGTCGTCGGCAGCGGACCAGAGGCTGTCGCAGGCCGACCCCAGCCGCACGGCTTGCGCGCTGAGGGGTTGTATCCGGTACTTGGGTACAGGTTTACCGTCGAGACATGAGCACATCCTGGGTTCCCGACGCCTGCACCTTGCCGACCGCTGAGCAGCCGCTGCGGGTGGCCGAGTTCGACCGGCTCTTCGCGCGCACGCTGCGTTCCGTACGGCGTACCGGTCCCACGGCGATCGAGTTGGAGCTGGGGCTCGACGCCCGTCCGGAGCTGGACGACTTGATCGCGCGGGAGACGAGTTGCTGCTCGTTCTTCGCGTTCACGGTGACGTCCGCCGGCTCGGGGCTTCGGCTCGGCGTCACGGTTCCGGCTGCGCAGACCGCCGTACTCGATGCTTTTGCCGAGCGGCTGCCGCGATGAGCCTTCGGTCCGGGCAGGTCGCGGCCGCGGCGGGAGTCAACCTGCAGACACTGCGGTACTACGAACGGCGCGGCCTGCTCGACGAACCCGAGCGCACGCTCGGCGGGCACCGGGTCTATCCCGAGCAGGCCGTCACCACCCTGCGCACGATCAAGGCCGCCCAGCGGCTCGGGTTCACGCTGGCCGAGATCGCGGATCTCCTGGCGAGCGCCCGTCATCAGCACCGTCCCGGCGAGGGAGCCGGGCTGCGGGACTCGACCCACGCGAAACTGGCCGACGTGGAAGCCAAGATCGCCGACCTGACAATCCTCGCCGGGACGCTCCGCGCCGCGCTGGACGCGGGCTGCAACGACCTGGAGACGTGCGTCGCGACGCCCGACTGCCCGTTGGTCCTGGACGTTCGCGGATGAACGGCTGGATCGCCCTGGGCGGTAGCCGATGACGGTCGTTCGCTCGATCGCGCTGTTCGTACTGGCCGCGGTCGCCGAGATCGGCGGCGCCTGGCTGATCTGGCAGGGCTGGCGTGAGCACCGCGGGCTGTGGTGGATCGCCGGCGGGGTGCTCGCGCTGGGCGCGTACGGCTTCGTCGCGACCTTTCAGCCCGACCCGAACTTCGGCCGCATCCTCGCCGCGTACGGCGGGGTGTTCGTGGCCGGTTCGCTCGCGTGGGGCGTGCTGGTCGACCGCTTCCGCCCCGACCGGTGGGACCTGGTCGGGGCGGCGATCTGCCTGGTCGGCGTCGTCGTGATCATGTACGCCCCACGCGGCACCTGAGCGGCGTACGGCGTACTGGTGATCAGCGGGCGGCGGCGAAGGCGGTGAGCGTGCGTCGGTGCTGGATGACCGTGTCGACGATGCCGTAGTCGCGGGCCGCTTCGGCCCTGAGCACGTGGTCGCGGTCGGTGTCGTGGCGCAGGCGTTCGACCGTCTGGCCGGTGTGGGCGGCGAGGATCTCCTCGACCTCGGCCCGGACGCGAACCACCTCGTCGGCCTGCAGGATGAGGTCGGGGATGGTGCCCTGTCCGCGGGCCGCGGGCTGGTGCAGTACGACGCGAGCGTGCGGCACGACGGCGCGCTGACCGGGCTCGCCCGCCGCGAGCAGCACCGCGCCGGCGGCGATCGCCTGGCCGATGCAGAACGTCGCGATCGGCGAACTGATGTACTGCATGGTGTCGTAGATCGCGAGCATCGCGGTCATGTCGCCGCCCTCGCAGTTGATGTAGAGGTTGATCGGCTGCTCGGGCTTGTCCGCCTCCAGGTGCAGCAGCTGGGCGATCATCGCGTTCGCGACGCCGGCGTCGATGCCGGTGCCGAGGTAGATGATGCGCTCGGACAGCAGGTGCGAGTAGACGTCCATGATCCGCTCACCGCGCGGACTCTGGGTGATCACGTTGGGAATCGTGTAGGTGCTCATCGGGCGGCCTCCGTCCGTACCGGCATGACCTGGTCGAACGACTCGACCAGGTGATCGACGAACCCGAACTCGATCGCCTCGCGGGCGGTGTACCAGTGGTCGTGCAGCGAGTCCTCGTACACGGTCTCCACCGGCTGCCCGGTGTCTTCGGCGATCAGCCCGAGCACGGTGTCGCGGATGTGCCGCAGGTCGTTGGCCTGGATCTCGATCTCCACCGCCGACCCACCGATCCCCGCCGACCCCTGGTGCATCAGCACCCGCGCGTGCGGCAGCGCGTACCGCTTGCCCTTCGTCCCCGCCGACAGCAGGAACTGCCCCGCACTGCACGCCAGCCCCAACGCCACCGTCGCCACGTCACACGGCACCAGCCGCATCACGTCCCGGATCGCCAGCATCGACGGCACCGACCCACCCAGCGAGTGGATCCACAACGCGATGTCGGTCCCCGGATCCTCCGCCGCCAGCGTCAGTATCTGCGTCGCGAGCAGGGTCCCGTTGTCGTCGTTCAGCACTCCGTCCAGCACGACGACCCGCCGCCGCAACAACTGCAACCGAGCCTGTTCCCCGAACATGGGTGGTTTGTTCTCTTCAGCCATGCACCCACCATGACCGCGCCGGTACGCCGTACCCCAGCTTTTCTGCTCCCAGCAACTCTGCTCTCAGCCAACAACCCGCGGGAGCCGCGGGCGCACCGCCGTTCGGGGGTTGTCGGTGGCAGCGCCTACCCTGGTGGGCGATGACTACGCTGTTTTCTCCTGACGAACTTCCGGTGCCGCTCGAGCAGCCCAGGAAGGTGAAGGCCGACCCTGAGGCGCTGCTGGAAGGGCTGAATCCGCAGCAGCGGGCTGCTGTGGTGCATGCGGGGAAGCCGTTGCTGGTGGTGGCGGGCGCCGGGTCGGGGAAGACCCGGGTGCTGACGCGCCGGATCGCGTACCTGCTGGCGGCGCGGGATGCGCATCCGGGGTCGGTCCTGGCGATCACGTTCACCAACAAGGCGGCCGCGGAGATGCGGGAGCGGGTCGTCGACCTGGTGGGACCGCGGGCGAAGTTGATGTGGGTCTCGACGTTCCACTCCTCCTGCGTGCGGATCCTCAGAAGGGACATCAAGCGGTTCGGGATCAGCTCGACGTTCTCGATCTACGACGCCACCGACTCGCGCCGGCTGATGACGCTGGTCTGCCGCGAGCTCGACCTGGACGTCAAGCAGTACAACCCGCGCGCGGTGCTGAACTGGATCTCCACCCAGAAGAACGAGCTGGTCGACCACGAGTCGGCCGCCTCGAAAGCCGAGAACCATCTGGAGGAGAAGTACGCCGAGTGCTACCGGATCTACCAGGAGCGGCTCGCGCAGGCCAACGCGCTGGACTTCGACGACCTGCTGATGACCACGGTCAACCTGCTGCAGGCCTTCCCCGAGGTCCGCGAGTACTACCGCAGAAGGTTCCGCCACGTGCTCGTCGACGAGTACCAGGACACCAACCACGCGCAGTACTCGCTGATCCGTGAGCTGTGCGGCGAGGACGAGCCGGGCCGCAACGGGCCGACCGCGCCGCCGGCCGAGCTGATGGTGGTCGGTGACTCCGACCAGTCGATCTACGCCTTCCGCGGCGCCACGATCCGCAACATCCTCGCCTTCGAGGAGGACTTCGTCGGCGCCGAGACGATCCTGCTGGAGCAGAACTACCGCTCCACCCAGACCATCCTGACCGCGGCGAACGCGGTGATCAGCCGCAACGAGGGCCGGATGGCGAAGAACCTGTGGTCCGACCAGGGCCAGGGCGAGCAGATCGCGGTGTACGTCGCGGACAACGAGCACGACGAGGCGCAGTTCGTCGCCGACGAGATCGACCGGCTGGCCGACACCGACAAGGTGAAGCCGTCCGACGTCGCGGTGTTCTACCGGACCAACGCGCAGTCGCGGGTGTTCGAGGAAGTGTTCATCCGCACCGGCCACCCGTACAAGGTGGTCGGCGGCGTGCGCTTCTACGAGCGCAAGGAGGTCCGCGACGCGCTCGCGTACCTGCGCGTGCTGGTCAACCCCGAGGACACCGTCTCGCTGCGCCGGATCATGAACGTGCCCAAGCGCGGCATCGGCGACCGGGCCGAGGCGGCGATCGAGGCGCTGGCGGCGCGGGACCGGATCTCGTTCGCGCAGGCGATGCGGCGGGCGAAGGACGCGCCGGCGATGGCGTCGCGATCGGTCAACGCCGTCCAGGCCTTCGTGGACATCCTCGACGAGCTGACCGCGATGGTCGACTCCGGCGCCCCGCCGGACGACATCCTGGACGTCGCACTGCACCGCTCCGGGTACTACGAGGAACTGCAGAAGTCCCCGGACCCGCAGGACGAGACCCGCCTGGAGAACCTGGACGAGTTCATCTCGGTCGCCCGGGAGTTCGTCGAGGAGCGCACCGCGGCGTCCGAACCGTCCGACCTGCAGGCGTTCCTGGAGCGCGTCGCGCTGGTCGCCGACGCCGACCAGATCCCGGACGCCGCCGACGACGGCGGTGTGGTCACGCTGATGACGCTGCACACGGCCAAGGGCCTGGAGTTCCCGGTGGTGTTCCTGACCGGGATGGAGGACGGCGTCTTCCCGCACTCCCGGTCGCTGACCGACCTCAAGGAGCTGGAGGAGGAGCGGCGGCTCGCGTACGTCGGGATCACCCGGGCGCGGCAGCGGCTGGCGATCTCCCGGGCGGCGGTGCGTTCGGCGTACGGGGCGCCGCAGCACAACCCGCCGTCGCGGTTTCTGGAGGAGATCCCGCCGGAGCTGCTCGACTGGCGCCGCGACGAGTCGGCGATCACCCGCTGGTCGGGCACCGGGACGAGCACCGGCAGCGGCATCCCGAGCCGGTACGAGCCGGCCCGCCGGACGTCGTCCGCGTCGGACAAGCCGGTGATCAGCCTGAACCCGGGCGACCGGGTGGTGCACGACAGCTTCGGCATGGGCACGGTCGTCGTCGTCCGCGGCGAGGGCCAGCAGGCCCAGGCCGACATCGACTTCGGCTCCGAAGGCGTCAAGCGCCTGCTGCTGCGGTACGCGCCGGTGGAGAAGATCTAGTACGCCGCTCGGCGGGCGCGCCCCGGCGCGGGCCCGCGTCAGCGGCGGGCGGCGAGCTGGCGGTTCAGCCAGTCCGCGAACGCCGTTGGATCGGTCAGCGTGTAGTTGGTGATGCGGAGTTCTTCCCCGGAGTACGGGTTCACCGACACCTGGTCCTTCGTCGAGCGAACGTTCGCGATCTCCGCCCAGGGCAGCCGCCGGCGGCCGACCGCGACGCCGTCCTCGTCGACGACCACCGTCCAGCGACCGGTGCGCAGGTTGTTGAGCAGGACCACCAGCGCCCCCGCCGCGAACACCGCCAGCACTGCGCGGAACACCTCGTTCCATCCCCAGGTGCCGCCGCCGGACAGCACCCCAACGGTTCTGGTGCCGTTGAGCAGAAGGATGCCAGCGGCAACGAAGAGCATGAGGGACAGGCGACCGCGCAGCGGGCGCAGCACCAGCCGCCCCTCGTCACGCAGCGTCGCCGTCCACTGGACCGGACCGTCGGCCTGCATCGGACCCACCTGTCTGGCTGCGCACAGCCGTCGGAAAGCAGCGATCGTCCCATGTCACCGGCTCGGATTGGGCATTCGCGTTGCGTTCTGGCCCCGGCGTGGGTCACTCTGGGTCTTCGGCCCTCCCCGGACGACAGGTCCTCCCATGCCCAAGGCAGTCGACAGCTCGCACCGCCGGATCATCCTGGCGGGAGCCAACCCTGGCCTCAGGCTGTTCGACGACAACGGCCGCGTCACGGCGTACGCCTCGATCTGGATGGTCGACTGGTCGGTCCGCGGCTCCGGTACGGCGGTGGTGCTGTGGTTCGACGGGATCGTCCGGGTGGTGTCGGAGGACGTCGACCTCGCGTCCTGGCTGGAGCGGTACTTCGTCCGGTCGTTCCTCGAGGTGCAGGGCCTGCCGTGGCACGAGCCGGCGGTCGAGCGGGACCTCGTCCAGGTGTCGATGAACCTCGCCGACGGCCTGAGCGCGAAGGCGGCCGACATCCAGATCGAGATGGGCGGCGTACTCGACCGGCGGCTGTTCGCGACCGACACCTTCCAGCTCGCCGAGGGCGTGCACAGCCTGAGCCTGGTGATCGCCCCGGTCCGCTCGGCGACGGTCTCGATCGGCGGCGCCTCCGTGCCGGGCTGCGTCCAGGTCGACGGCTCCCCGGACCGCCCTGGGTCGTCCGCCTTCCTCACCACCGCCGAGGTCTGGCGCCGCTGATCCTCGCCGACCCGGCCGCGCCGATCCGGCGTCCGGTCGGTCAACCTGAACCGCGGACCTGCAGCACTCACCAATTTCGCTGGGGACTGTTGGTCCTGGCGTGCGCCGCGCCGGCAAAGCGAGTCGCAAGGGCGTTGGTGAGTGCTGCAGGTCCGCGGTTCAGGTGTGGTGGGACACCCGTGTCAGGCCGTCCGCGTCGCTTGGGTGTCTGTCGTCGACGTGCAGCACCGACCAACCTCCCTGGCGGCTGGTCGCTCAGGCGTGCGCGCGCCGGACGAGGCGGGTGACGAGGCGCTTGGTCGGTGGTGCACGTCGGCGGGTCGGCCCTCAGGCCGACGCCCACCACGTGTCCATCCGTGACTGCGGCTCCGCCGCACGCCCCTGCTCCACCACCCGCGCCGCGTGGAACAGGAACGCCGCGATCCCCGCGGCCCCCTGCATCCAGCCGACCCTCGGCGGCAGCAGCGGCTCCTCGTTCCGGTGCTCGAGGAAACGCCAGTACGTGCCCGACTCGTCCTCGATCGCGCGCTCGACCAGCGTGTCCGCCAGCACCCGCGCGAACTCCAGATCGTCCTCGTCGCCGGTCCGGTGCCAGGAGTCGAGGAAGATGTCGCCCACCCCCGCCGTACCGCAGCAGCGCCCGTCGTTGTCCCAGAACCCCGGGCGCAGCCGCGCCGGTAACCCCGACGTACGGACGCTGTGCAGGCATCGCCGGCGCCAGTCGCTCGCCGCGACCCCCGCGATCGGCGGAGCCCCCGCGGCATCCAGCGCGGCGAAGGCCAGTGACGTCCCCGCCGCCCCGTGGCACCACGTGTAGGTGAAGTCGTCCTCGTCGTTGATGCCCGACGGGATGTACCGCGGTACGACGAATCCGCGCCCGTCCGTGACCCCGATCGACACCAGATGCTCGGCTCCGCGCACCCCGAGCGCGACCCACTCCGGCCGGTCCAGCGCGACGCCCGCCGCGGCCAGCGTGGCGACGATCCCGGCGACGCCGTGCGACAGGTTCGGCATCTCGGTCCCCGGCTGGGTCCGGAACCGCTCCGGCACGAACGGCCAGGTCACGCCCACCTCGGTCGGCTCGGCCTCCGCCAGCAAGACCTTCGCCGCCTGCTCGGCCAGGTCGAGACCGCCGTCCACCCCGTGCCGCGCGGCCCACACGCCGCCGAGCAGCACCCCCGCCGTACCGAGCGTCAGGTCGTTGAGCCGGGCGTCCGTCAGGTACCGCGGCGGCATCGCGAACGTCTGCGGCCACCCGTCGTCCGTGGCCAGCTCCTGCAACCGCTCCACAGCAGCCCGTACGCCGTCCAGCCGCCCGAGCGCGACCAGCGCACCGATCGTGCTGACCAGCCCGTCGAAGAACGACACATCCGACAACTGCGGGATCTCGCGGATCAACCGCTCGGCCGCCGCGTCGGCCAGGTCGTTCTCCAGCGCGGTCCACGGCCGGGCCAGCCGGATCTCCGCGAGCGTGTGCGCCAGCCCGCCGATCCCGCTGTGCATGCTGTCGCGATCGTCCGGGACGTCGGCCTCGACGTCGGCCACCAGCGATTCCGGAAACCATGGCCCGTCGTCGGCCCACCGGACCTGCCGCATCGCCCACAACCAGGCGGCCTCGGCGGTCGCGCGATAGCTCTCGCCTGCACTAGTCACCGGCACATGGTGCCACCCGCCGGTACGCCGTCCGGCCGCGGCCTACATGCCGACGCGCGGGCACTGGAGGAGCACAGGGCCTCGCGAGCCGCCGGACGCAGGCCGGCGGGCCCAAGCGGTCCGCCGATCGTCAGGTGACCCGTTTTCCGGGCCGGAGCCATGGGCACAAGACCAGTGGGCACAGGGGACAACCGAAGATCAGGGGTTGAGACCGCAGACCTCACGCAGCCACGGCATCGGGTTGATCGCGGGGCCGCCGTCGGGGTGGACCTCGAAGTGCAGGTGCGGGCCGGTGGTGTTGCCGGTCACGCCGACCGCGCCGACCTGGTCGCCGGCGTACACGGTCTCGCCGACCTCGACGCTGAACTTGGACATGTGGTTGTACCAGGTCTCGGTGCCGTTGTCGTGGCGCACCTTGACCTGGCGCCCGTAGGGGCCGGCCCAGTCGGCGAAGATCACTTCGCCCTTCATCACCGAGCGGATCGGGGTGCCGATCGGGGCGGCGAAGTCGGTGCCGGTGTGGTTCGCGGCCCAGCGGCTGCCGCCCTGCCCGAAGGTGGCGGTGATGCGGTAGTCGCTGATGATCATCTCGCAGCGGGTGGCCGACTCGCGGGCCTTCTGCTCGGCAGCGGCCGCGGCGGCCTTGGCGGCGGCGAGGGCGGAGGCGCGCTTGGCGGTCAGCGCGCGGGTGGCGTCGAGCTTGGCGGCGCGGGCCTTGGACAGCCGGTCGGCCGCGGCCTGCTTCTTGGTGGCTTCGGTGCTGCTGAGCTCGACCCGGGAGGAGTCACGGGTGGCGAGCTGACGCCGCTCGATCCGGGCCGTGGTGACCTCGGAGAGCTGGCTGCTGCCCGACAGGGCGGCGATGTTGACCGCGGAGTTCGCCTGGGTCGGCGACGCCAGAGAGCTGTGGCTGAAGCCGACTGCTCCTGCTGCCGCGGCGAGAGCCGCGGTGAGACCGACGATCTGGGTACTACCTGGGGTGTTACGCCGCGCTACACGGTGCTTGGCACTGTGACGTGATGCGCCGGTCTTGCGCGCAGCACTGTTGCTCGGCGTGACGCGGTTGCCCGCGGCACGGTGCTGGGACACAACGTGGCCTTTCGGTCACAGGGGAGGGGCACTGTCTGCCCGCCGGAAGGTTATTCCCCTGGCGGGCTCAAGCACCATAACGGATGGGTCACGAGGCGACAAACCCTGCCACCCCCTTTTTCTGACCGGCTTCACGAAACTTTTGCATGCGCCGCTGCACGTGCATCCGCTCGCCCGCCTGGGAAGCTGCCGGGTCAACGACTTTCCGGCCGAGATGCTGACAAAGATCCGGCAAGTTTGCTTTCGCGTCGTCAGGCGACCTGTTCGTCCAGATGCGCCAGTACGCCGGTGATCCGGTGCACCACCTCGCCGTGGAACGGCAGCGACATGTGCCCGACGCCGCGCAGCCGGACGTTCTCGGCGATCAGGTCGGGATGCCTGACCCGGGCTCGGCGCTGCGGGACGATCAGCTGGTCGGCGTCGCTGTAGAACGCGACGAATTTGGTCCGGCACTCCGGCGCCGGCTCGGCCAGCTCGTCCATCAGGTCGCTCTCCGGCCGCAGCTGCTTCACCAGCGGCCAGGGCAGCAGGCGCGCCGCGATCGTGCCCTGGTGCGGCGTGCCGAGGGTGACGCAGGTGTGCACGCGCTCGTCGCCGCCGAGGCGCTGGACGTAGTAGCGCGCGATCAGTCCGCCGAGGCTGTGACCGATGATGTGGATCTGATCGGACCCGGATTCCCTGCACAGCGCCTCGACCTCGGCGGCCATCCGCTCGGCCGTCGACCGGACGTCGAGCGTGAGCGGTGAGTACGAGAAGGTGTGGATCCGGCTGAACCCGCGACGCAGCAGGTTGCGGCGCATCAGCGCGAACACGGTGTGGTTGTCGACGATCCCGTGCGCCAGCAGGATCGGCGTACCGGCGGCCCGGACGTCGCCGACGAGCAGGCCGCGCTGGGCCGGGGTGAGACCGTCCAGGGTGAGCCGGTCGGCCCGGCTGCCGGCGCCGCCGACCAGGCCGAGTGGATACATCGCCAGGTGAGTTGTCAGCCATCCGATCTCGACCGCCGCGCCCTGCAGGACGCGCGGCGACAGCGCCGAGCGGGCGCCGTACCGGAGTCCGTCCAGGGCGGCCCACAGACCGCCGCGCGCACTGCTCGATGCGAGGTCAGCCTCGGGTTCTCCGGGCTGCTCGACCGCCTCTGCACTCATCGGCGTCTCCTCACTCGCATCAGACCCCCCGCGCCACTGGTCCGACCTCTTTCACGGTAACCGGTTCCCAGATCGCGTGGCGGGGAACACACGGCTTCGTGTCTTATCCGTGAGGTGCGCCTCGGCTAATCTGCGAATCTGGACGCAACGCGGCGCTCCAGTACTGAAAGGCCGATCCATGTCTGCCACCAGCACCCTGCGCATCGTCGTCGCCAAGCCGGGCCTGGACGGGCACGACCGGGGCGCGAAGATTGTCGCCCGGGCGCTGCGCGACGCCGGTATGGAGGTCATCTACACCGGGTTGCACCAGACGCCGGAGCAGATCGTCGAGACCGCGATCGCCGAGGATGCCGACGCGATCGGTCTGTCGGTGCTGTCCGGCGCGCACATGACGCTGTTCAAGAAAGTCCGCGAGCTGCTGACCGCCCGCGGCGCCGACGACATCGTCGTGTTCGGCGGCGGCATCATTCCCGACGCCGACCTGGCTGCGCTGGCCGAGCTCGGGGTCCAGCGGATCTTCACTCCCGGCGCTCCGACCACGGAGATCGTCGAGTGGGTCCGCAGCAACGTCGGGGACGCCTCGGCCGCCACGGCCTGAGGTGCATCCGGAGCCGTCGATCCGCTCCGGAGTGTGACGACGACCGAGCGCAGTCGTTCTGGAGCCGTTCGGTCGTTTCAGAGAAGTTACTAATCGGTAATACCGAATCGTTAAGAAACACCTGGTTGTGCGGGCTGTCGAATCGCGGTCGCATACAGCCATGCGTTTGTCTCGAACAGGCAGTCGGTGAGGTGTGTGGCTCAGGACACATCGCCCCCGATCTCGGTTACTGTCCGGACAGGGCGGATCGCAGCGTGGTGGGGGACTGTGGACGGCCCGCGCAGGACCAAGTGAGATCCCATCGGGAGAGGGCAGGTACACGATGAGGTTTGAACGATCACACGCACGCAGGGCGGTCGCGCTGGCCGTGACCAGCGGCCTGGTGCTGCTGGCGTCCGCGTGCGGCGGTGACGACGGGGACAGCGGTGGCGGCGGCGGTGCGGCCGGGGGAGCGCTCGAAGGGCGCGGGCCGATCACGTTTGCCACCGGCAAGGACACTTCCGGCAACCTGACCAACCAGGTCAACGCGTGGAACTCGCAGCATCCGGATGAGAAGGTCACGGTCTCGGAGTTGCCCGAGTCCGCGGACCAGCAGCGCGCGCAGATGATCCAGAACGCGCAGAACCAGTCCGACTCGTTCAGCGTGCTGAACCTGGACGTGGTCTGGACCGCCGAGTTCGCCGCGAACCGCTGGGTCACCGAGCTGCCCGAGGACCAGTTCCCGGATCTCGGCAAGCTGCTGCCGTCGACCGTTGACACCGGAAAGTACCGCGACAAGCTGTACGCCGTTCCGGTGACGTCCGACGGTGGGCTGCTGTACTACCGCAAGGACCTGCTGGACAAGGCCGGTGTGAAGCCGCCGACGACGTGGGCCGAGATGAAGGACGCCTGCGCCAAGGTCAAGGCGCTGCCGGAGGCCAAGAACATCAACTGCTACGCCGGCCAGTTCGAGAAGTACGAGGGCCTCACGGTCAACTTCTCCGAGGCGATCAACGGTGCCGGTGGTGTCGTGGTCGGCGAGGACGGCAAGCCGAACGTCGACACGCCGGAAGCGCTCGAGGGCCTGAACTTCCTCGTCGACGGCTTCAAGTCCGGAATGATCCCGAAGGCCGCGATCACCTACCAGGAAGAGCCCGGCCGGCGTGCCTTCCAGGAGGGCAACCTCCTGTTCCACCGCAACTGGCCGTACGTGTACGCACTGGCGAACAAGACCGACGGATCGTCGAAGATCGCCGGCAAGTTCGCCGTCGCACCGCTGCCGGGTCTCAAGGGCGCGGGCGTGTCCACTCTCGGTGGGCACAACTACGCGATCTCGGAGTTCGCCAAGAACAAGGCGACCGCGGCCGACTTCATCAAGTTCATGTCCAGCGAGGAGCGGCAGAAGGCCAACGTCGAGAAGACGTCGCAGGCCCCGACCTGGGCCTCGCTGTACGACGACCCGGCGCTGAACAAGCAGTTCCCGTACCTCGCCCCGCTGAAGGCCTCGATCGAGTCCGCGAAGTCGCGGCCGAAGGTGGTCAAGTACGGCGATGTCACCACCGCCATCCAGGAAGCCGCCTACGGCGCCTTGACCGGCACGACACCTCCGAAGGATGCGCTGGCCGGCTTGCAGACCAAGCTGAGCACGCTCATCACGCAATGATCGAACCGGCGGGGCCGGTACGCAGCGAACGCTGCGTGCCGGCCCCGGCCTGTCCCCACCGCCGCGAGGCCGTGGAGAGAAGGAGGCAGAGGTGAGTGCATCCAACGCGGTTGCGCAGCGACCGCCGGCGCAGACCGGTAAGGTCCGCAAGACGACGTTCAACGAGGGCACCGGGCGGCTGGCCGCGCTGTTGCTGTCGCCGACCCTGATCGTCCTGGTCCTGGTCGTCGTGTACCCGATCCTCTCGGCGTTGCGGGAGTCGTTGTACACGAGCGGCCAGCGCATCGACGAGTCCGGGTTCGTCATCAAGGGCTCGGAGTTCGTCGGTCTCGACAACTACGCCGCGATCTTCTCCGGCGAGACCGGGGAACGTTTCTGGAACGCGTTCTACAACACCACGTTCTTCACCGTCACGTGCGTGGTCCTGGAGACCGTGCTCGGGGTGGCGATGGCCCTGGTGATGCACAAGGCGTTCAAGGGCCGCAGCATCGTCCGCGCCAGCATTCTGGTGCCCTGGGCGATCCCGACCGTGGTGTCGGCGTTGCTGTGGAAGTGGATCTTCCAGGCCGACGGCGCGGCCAACGCGCTGCTCGGCACCCAGATCCTCTGGTCGACCGAGGGTTGGCAGTCGGTGCTGTCGGTGATCGTCGCCGACACCTGGAAAACCGCGCCGTTCATCGGGCTGCTGGTGCTCGCGGGCCTGCAGACCATTCCGGACGAGGTGTACGAGGCCGCGAAGGTCGACGGTGCCAGTCCGTTCCAGACCTTCCTGAAGATCACGCTGCCACTGGTCAAGCCGGCGCTGCTGGTTGCCGTGCTGTTCCGCATCCTCGACACGCTGCGGATCTTCGACCTGCCGTTCGTGCTGGTCGGACCGAACAAGCAGTCGGTGGAGACGCTGTCGATCCTGGCCTACCTGGAGGCGAATCAGACGCGCTACGGCCCGGCGGCCGCGTACGCGACGCTGTTGTTCCTGTACGTCGCGGTGGTCGCGTTCGTGTTCGTCAAACTGCTGGGCGCTGACGTGCTCGGTGACGCCGTACAGAAGAAGAAGTCGAAGAAGGGCAAGGACCGCGACAGCGCGCCTCCGGGCGTCGCGATGGGGTCCGCAGCCGGCATGAGCGGTGTAGGGAGTGGAGTCTGATGGCGATGGCAAACGACGCTCCGGCCAAGATCGACGTCAAGGCGGCCGAGGCCGGCCCGCTGCGCAAGTACGCACCGCTGCTGGGTGTGGCGATCATCGTGTTCTACTGCCTGGCGCCGTTCTATTGGATGGTCGTCTCGGCGCTGCGCCGGCCGACCGACCAGTTCGAGAACTCGATCATCCCGACCACGTGGTCGCTGACCAACTTCACCGATGTCTTCAAGCCGGGTACCGGCTTCGGCCGCGCGCTGCTGAACAGCCTGCTGGTCGCCGGGACGGTGACGATCCTGACCTTGATCATCGGCATGGTGGCGGCCTACACGCTGGCCCGGCTGGAGTTCCGGTTCAAGAACGTGGTGCTGGCGATCATCATCACCACGTCGATGTTCCCGGGCATCTCGCTGGTGATCCCGCTGCTCAAGCTGTTCATCGACATCAAGTGGATCAACACCTACCAGGCGATGATCGTGCCCAGCCTGTCGTTCGCGCTGCCGCTGGCGGTGTGGACGCTGACCACGTTCTTCCGGCAGATGCCGCGGGAACTGGAGCAGGCGGCGATGGTGGACGGCTGTACGCCGGCCCAGGCGTTCTACAAAGTGATCCTGCCGCTGGCGGCGCCGGGTGTTTTCACCACGGCGATCATCACGTTCATCGCGGCCTGGAACGAGTTCCTGATCGCGCTGAGCATGATCAACAAGAAGGAGCTGCAGACCGCCAACGTGGTGATCTCGCAGTTCACCGGAGCGTCCGGACGGGACCAACCGTTCGGCAGCCAGATGGCGGCCGGTGTGGTTGTCACCATTCCGCTGGTGATCGCCGTACTGATCTTCCAGCGCCGCATCGTCGCCGGCCTGACCGCCGGTGGCGTCAAGTAGCGACAGGGAACGTCGTGGTGAAAGCGGTGACCCGGGACGGCGTATCGTCGCTGGTCTGACAGCTGGAGGTATGACGTGAGCTACGGCGACGAGCAGAAACGGCGCGACCGGGAGGACCGGGCGGCCCGCGAGGAGGCCGAACGGCGGGACCGGGACGAACGCGACCGCCGCGAACAGGAAGAACGCGACCGCCGCGATCGCGAGGACCGCGACCGTCGCAACCGCTGAACGGCAAACGGCGCCCCGGGATCCCCGGGGCGCCGTTGGCCGTTCTCGGCAAGGTCAGATCGACAGCCACACCGTCGCGTCGACGGGAAGCTCACCGTCGACCAGCGGCTCCGAGGCGAGCAGGATCTCGCCGGCCGGCAGGTCGATCGGGGCGGAGCCGAGGTTGACCACGCAGCGGAAGCCCGGGTCGCGGGTGAAGGACAGGACTCCGGCCGGGGCATCGTCGTCCCAGCTGAGCCGGCCTTCGCCCAGGGCCTCGTGCTCGCGGCGGATCTTCAGAGCGGCCTTGTAGAGGTTCAGGTGGCTGTTCGGGTCGTCAGACTGCGCCTCAGGGGTCAGCGGTGCCCAGTCGGACGGCTGCGGGAGCCACGGCTGGCCAGTGCCCGGACCGAACCCGTACGGCGGCTCGCTCCCGCTCCACGGCATCGGTACGCGGCAGCCGTCGCGGCCGCGGACGGTGTGTCCGGACCGCTCCCAGGTCGGGTCGTCCAGCACCTCCTCCGGCAGGTCCTCCACCTCGGGCAGGCCCAGCTCGTCGCCCTGGTAGATGTACGCGCCACCCGGCAGCGCCAGCTCCAGCAGCGCCGCCGCGCGCGCCCGGCGCAGGCCGAGCGCCAGGTCGGTCGGAACCTCTCCGGCACCGGCCAGTGCGTCGCGCTGGTCCCGGCCGTAGCGGGTGCGGTGGCGAATGGTGTCGTGGTTGCTCAGCACCCAGGTCGCCGGCGCCCCGACGGCCCACAGGCTCTCGGTCGTGTAGTCGATGACCTGCCGCAGCTCCTTCGCGTCCCACGCGCACCGCAGGACGTCGAAGTTGAACGCCGAGTGCAGCTCGTTCGGCCGCACGTACTGCGCGAGCCGCTCAGCCGGCGACAGCCACGCCTCCGCGACGAAGACCCGCGGGCCCTGCGCGGTGTCGGCGTACTCGTCGGCGATCGCGCGCCAGCGCTGGTGGATCGTGTGCACGCCCGGCTGGTCGTAGAACGGGTTGCCGACGTACTTGTCCCGGGTCGGCTGACCGTCCTTCAGCGGTACGTCGGGCAGCGTCGCGTCCTTGGCCATCGAGTCCGCGACGTCGATCCGGAACCCGTCGATGCCACGGTCGAACCAGAACCGCAGGATCGCGTCGAACTCCGCGATCACGTCCGGGTGGTCCCAGTTCCAGTCCGGCTGGGAGATGTCGAACATGTGCAGGTACCACTGGCCGTCCTCGATCTGCTGCCAGGCGCCTCCGCCGAAGGCGGCCGGCCAGTTCGTCGGCGGCAGACCGTCCAAGCCGTCGCGGAACCAGAACCGCTCCCGCTCCGGCGACCCCTTGCCCGCGGCCAGCGCGGCCTTGAACCACGGGTGCTCCCAGGAGCAGTGGTTCGGCACCAGGTCGATCAGGATCCGGATCCCGAGCGCGTGCGCCTCCGCGATCAGCGCGTCGGCGTCGGCCAGCGTGCCGAAGTCGGGGTTGATGTCGCGGTAGTCGGACACGTCGTACCCGCCGTCGAGCAGCGGTGAGGGGTACCACGGGCTGATCCAGATCGCGTCCACCCCGAGCTCGGCCAGGTAGGGCAGCCGGGCCCGGATCCCGTTCACGTCTCCGGTCCCGTCGCCGTCGGCGTCGGCGAACGAGCGGGGGTACACCTGGTAGACGACGGCACTACGCCACCAGTCGTCAGCTGGTCTGGTTGATCCTTCAGTCATGGCGACCAGCCTTTCACGACCGGGCAACCTGGCTGTGACAGTCGTCTCAGCGTGTACCCCGGCTGTTGCCACGCGCGCCGGGGTGGCTAGTCTCAGCCCGACGGAACGCGCCGGCGACCGTGCCTGACTCACGCACCGCAGCCTGCCGCGGACGACTTGTTACAGGCAGAGAGGGACCACACTCGTGGATCTGATGGAATACCAGGCGAAGACGGTCTTCGCCAAGCACGGCGTACGGACGACGGTCGGCGAGGTCGTCACCACGCCGGAACAGGCCCGCGCCGCCGCCGAGAAGATCGGCGGCACCGTGGTGGTCAAGGCCCAGGTGAAGACCGGGGGCCGGGGCAAGGCCGGTGGCGTGAAGCTGGCCTCCTCGCCGGACGAGGCGGAGGAGAAGGCGCGCGAGATCCTCGGTCTGGACATCAAGGGCCACATCGTCAAGACGCTGAACATCGTTCCGGCGGCCGCGATCGGCGAGGAGTACTACTTCTCGTTCCTGATCGACCGGGCCAACCGCAACTACCTGTGCATCGCGTCGGCCGCCGGCGGTATGGAGATCGAGGAGGTCGCGCACACCAACCCGGACGCGGTCGCCAAGATCTCTATCGACCCGGCCACCGGCGTGGACGAGGCCAAGGCGCGCGAGATCGCCGAGCAGGCCGGCTACCCGGCCGACGTGCTGGACGCCGCCGCGGTCGAGATCGCCAAGCTGTACCGGGTGTTCATCGAGGAGGACGCCTCGCTGGTCGAGGTGAACCCGCTGGTCAAGCTCAAGGACGGCAACGTCGAGGCGCTGGACGGCAAGGTCACGCTCGACGAGAACGCCGACTTCCGCCACCCCGACCACGCGGAGTTCGAGGACTCCTCGGCCGAGGACCCGCTGGAGGCCGCCGCCAAGGCCAAGGGCCTGAACTACGTCAAGCTCGACGGTTCGGTCGGCATCATCGGCAACGGCGCCGGGCTCGTGATGAGCACGCTCGACGTGGTCGCGTACGCCGGTGAGGAGTTCGGCGGCGTCAAGCCCGCGAACTTCCTCGACATCGGAGGCGGAGCCTCCGCCGAGGTGATGGCCAACGGCCTGGAGATCATCATCTCCGACCCGCAGGTGAAGAGCGTGTTCGTCAACGTCTTCGGCGGCATCACCGCCTGCGACGCGGTCGCCAACGGCATCGTCCAGGCGTTCGAGCTGCTGGCCGGCCGCGGTGAGGCCGTGAACAAGCCGCTGGTCGTCCGGCTGGACGGCAACAACGCCGACGAGGGCCGCCGCATCCTCGACGAGGCCGGCCTGGCCGGTCTGGAGCGGGTCGACACGATGGACGGCGCCGCCAAGCGGGCCGCCGAGCTGGCTGCGAAGTAAGGGATCGCTGAACATGTCTATCTTCCTGACCAAGGACAGCAAGGTCATCGTCCAGGGCATGACCGGCTCCGAGGGCACCAAGCACACCACCCGGATGCTTGCCTCCGGCACCAACATCGTCGGCGGCGTGAACCCGCGCAAGGCCGGCGAGAGCGTCGACTTCGACGGCAAGGCAGTGCCGGTCTTCGGTGGCGTCGCGGACGCGATGAAGGAGACCGGCGCGAACGTGTCGGTCGTTTTCGTCCCGCCGAAGTTCACCAAGGACGCGGTGCTCGAGGCGATCGAGGCCGAGATCCCGCTGGTCGTGGTGATCACCGAGGGCGTGCCGGTGCACGACACCGCCGCGTTCTTCGCCGCCGCGCAGGCCTCCGGCAAGACCCGGGTGATCGGCCCGAACTGCCCCGGCATCATCACGCCGGGTGAGTCCAACGCCGGCATCATCCCGGCCGACATCGCCGGCCAGGGCCGGATCGGCCTGGTGTCGAAGTCCGGCACGCTGACGTACCAGATGATGTACGAGCTGCGGGACTTCGGCTTCTCCACCGCGATTGGCATCGGTGGTGACCCGATCATCGGTACCACCCACATCGACGCGCTGCAGGCGTTCCAGGACGACCCCGACACCGACGCGATCGTGATGATCGGCGAGATCGGCGGCGACGCCGAGGAGCGGGCGGCGGCGTTCATCAAGGACAACGTCACCAAGCCGGTCGTCGGTTACGTCGCGGGCTTCACCGCGCCGGAGGGCAAGACGATGGGCCACGCGGGCGCGATCGTGTCCGGCTCGTCCGGTACGGCGGCCGCCAAGCAGGAGGCGCTCGAGGCGGTCGGCGTGAAGGTCGGCAAGACGCCGACCGAGACCGCCAACCTGATGCGCGAGATCATGCAGGGCCTGAACAAGT
Source organism: Kribbella sp. ALI-6-A (assembly GCF_001984195.1). Taxonomy (GTDB): domain Bacteria; phylum Actinomycetota; class Actinomycetes; order Propionibacteriales; family Kribbellaceae; genus Kribbella. Next base: position 60,432 of record NZ_MTQN01000005.1, on the reverse strand, counting down.
AATTCCCGGCCCAACGAAAAAGACCGCGGTCCCGGCTCGGGACCGCGGTCTTTTCGGTTGTCCTACTTGAAGGCCGCCGACCGCTCGGCCGCGCGGCTGAGGATCTCGGTGAAGGCGCTGTCGGTGATGTCGAGGTTCTTCAGCACCGGGTAGAGCAGGTAGACGGCCCGGTCGCCGGAGCCGACGATCCCGATCCGGAACGTGAACACCTTGCCGCCGCCGGTGTCGTAGGTGGCCTTCCAGGCCTCGCCCTTGACCGTGCTCAGCGCGAGCGTGCCGGTCGACTTCACCGTCGCGGTCGAGGTGGTCTTCGCGCAGCCGTCGACGTTCTTGCGGATCTGGGTGACGAACGCCGACGCCGCCGACGGCGAGGCGAACTTGGCGACCGTGGCGTCCATCCCGAACTCGGTCGGCGCCTGCGCCTCCGGTACGACGTACGTCTGGGTCTTGTACTTGGTCGCCTTGGCCTTCTTCAGGTCGATCTTCTCGCACAGCGTCCCGGAGCGGACCTCGCCGGGCACGCTGACCCACGGCTTGTCGATGCTCGGCAGCACCGGCAGGTCGATCGGCGCCATGAACCCCGCGGCCTCCTGCGTCGGCAGCAGGCCCGGCTTGGCCGTCAGGCTGCCCGAGCCGCAGTCCGCGCCGGTCTCGGCGCAGATCCGCTTCAGTCCCGCGCTCGCGGTCGCCAGCACGCCGTCCGGCTTGGGCGGCGTACCGCCGGTGGAGTCGTGCTCGAGCACCATCGTGGCCTGGCCGGCCGTCGTCACGCTGACCGTGCGGAACTTGCTCGACTTGCTGCCGTTGGGCTGGCCGAAGACCGCGATCACGCCGCGCTCGCCGAGGCCCTCGGTGGTGTAGCTGGCGACCAGGCGGACCTGCGGGGTGTTGCACTGGCTGAGCCAGGTGGTGATCGTGCTGTACGACTTGGCGGCCGCGGCGGTGTCGTTGGAGACCTCGACGTACTGGACCGCGGAGTCCTTGGTGGCGGCGTTGCGGAAGGTGCGCACCCAGGTCCGGACGCCGGCCGGGTCGGCGAAGCGCTGGACCTGGCAGACGAACGACTTGTCCGGCGCGCTGCTGCCGTCGGCCGTCGTGGCGACCGCCCAGGTGCCGGTCGGGCTCAGTGACTTGGCCGCCGGGCCGTCGATCAGGACCTTGGCGTCGGCCAGCTGGTCCTTGTCGCCGTCCTTGGCGCCGTCCGGGCTGCCGGCCTTGGAGTCGCTGGGGGAGTCGTCACCGCCGAACGCGTTCACCGCGGCGATTCCGCCGCCGCCGAGCAGGACCAGGACAGCAGCGCCCGCGCCGATCATCTGGTTCCGGCGGCGCGACTGCTGCCGTCGCGCCTCGCGGGCCGCGGCGCGACCGCCGCCGCGGGGCGCACGGTGGGAACCGGACAATGACTCCAGACCTCCTGACTGATTCCACCCCGAGGGCGTGCCTTCCGAGTCCACGCCGAATGTACCCGGTGCCTGGCAAGCAGCCACGCCGAGTCAGCCCGGCGAAGTCTTCCACATCCGGCGTGTCAGAACGACCTGTCCCCCGGGCCGGGGCGACGATGGAAGCCACATGACCGACATGCTGAGCCGTCCGGGCGCCCGTGACGGCGGATCTCACCAGGCGCCCGGGCCCGCCCAGCCCGCGCCCGTCGTCCCGCCGCGGCCGGTGGTGATCGCCGCCGTGGTCGGAGCCGGTGCCTGCCTGCTCGCCGGTCTGCTGGCCTGCGCCGCCGTCGCCGTGATCGGCTGGCTGGCCGCGACCTTCGGCGGAGCCTCCGGCGCCGTCCGGGCCGGCGCCTCGGTCTGGCTGGTCGCGCACAAGGCCGGGGTCAGCCTCGACGGCAGCTCGATCTCGGTCGCGCCGCTCGGCCTGACCGCCTTTCTCGGCTGGTGCCTGTTCCGCGGGGGCCGGTTCACCGCCCGGATCAGCGCCGCCGACCGGACCAAGGACCTGCTGACCGCCGCCGCCGCGTTCGCCGGCACCTACGGCCTGGGCGCGCTGATCATCGCGCTGCTCACCTCCGAGGGCGGGCTGAAGATCTCGCCGCTGTCGGCCTTTTTCGGTGCCGCCTGCCTCGCGGCCGTCGCCGGGACGGCCGGGATCCTGGTCGAGTCCGGCGCCGCCGCGGACATCGCGGACGCGACGCCCAGCGGGCTGCGCGACACCGTGCCGGCGGCCGCCGCCGCGATGCTCACGGTCATCGCCGTCGCTTCACTCCTGTACGCCGTACTGCTGGCCGTCCGGTTCTCCCGCGTGACCGGGATGCTGGAGCTGCTCGACACCGGCGTCGTGGGCTCGGTCGTGCTGTTCGCGATCTGCCTCGGCCTGCTGCCGAACATGGTGCTGTACTTCGTCTCGTTCCTGGCCGGACCAGGCTTCCAGCTCGGCGTCGGGACGTCGATCGCGCCGACCGGGGTCGACGTCGGCAACCTGCCGGCCCTGCCGCTGCTGGCCGCCGTACCGTCGGACGGCGCGACGCCGGCGTACCTGTTGGTGCTGACCGCGATCGTGCCGTTGCTCGCCGGAGCCGTCGCCGGGCTGGTGGTGGCACGGCGCGGGATGGCCGCGCCGGAGTCCGACGCGCTGGGGTGGGACGCGTTCGCCCTGCGCGGAGCGATGTCGGCGTTGCTGGCGAGCGTCGGGCTGCTGATCCTGATGCTGCTGGCCGGTGGTTCGGCGGGTCCGGGCCGGATGGCCGAGTTCGGGGTCGCGAGCGCGCTGCCGGCCGCCGGGCTGCTCGGCGCGGGGATGGCGATCGGTGCAGCGGCCGCGGCCGGCGTACTGGCTGCTCGCCGCCCGGCCGATGGGAGCCCTGTGCCCGGGCGATAAGGTTTGGCGCGTGACAGACCCGGTTGCGCCACCCTCCGCTGCGCCTGATTCACGACGTGCACGCCTCGTCGTGCTGGTCTCCGGCTCGGGTTCGAACCTGCAGGCCCTGCTGGACGCCTGCCAGGATCCGGCGTACGGCGCCCAGGTGGTCGCCGTCGGCGCTGACCGGGACGGCATCGCCGGGCTGGACAAGGCCGAGGCGGCGGGTGTTCCGACGTTCGTGCACAAGGTCAAGGACTACGCCGAGCGGGCCGAATGGGACCGGGCGCTGACCGCGTCGGTCGCGCAGTACCAGCCTGATCTGGTCGTCTCGGCCGGGTTCCTGAAGCTGGTCGGCGACGACTTCCTGGCCGCTTTCGGTGACCGGTACATCAACACCCACAACGCGCTGCTGCCGGCCTTCCCCGGCATCCACGGACCCCGCGACGCGCTCGAGTACGGCGTGAAGGTGGCCGGCGCGACGCTGTTCTTCGTCGACGGCGGCGTCGACACCGGGCCGATCATCGGCCAGGTCGTCGTAGGCGTCGAGGACGACGACACCGAAGAAACCCTGACCGAGCGGATCAAGGAGGTCGAACGCCGCCAGTTGGTGGAGTGGGTCGGCCGCCTGGTCCGTCACGGCTGGACCATCACCGGACGAAAGGTTCGACTGAAGTGAGCACCGACCGCAGGCCGATCCGCCGGGCGCTGATCAGCGTCTACGACAAGACCGGTCTGGAGGAGCTCGCGAAGGCGCTGTCCGAGGCCGGCGTCCAGATCGTCTCGACCGGTTCCACCGCGAGCCGGATCGCCGCGGCCGGCGTACCGGTGACCAAGGTGGAGGAGCTGACCGGCTTCCCCGAGTGCCTGGACGGGCGGGTCAAGACCCTGCACCCGAAGGTGCACGCCGGGCTGCTGGCCGACGTCCGCAAGCCCGACCACGTCGAGCAGCTGGCCGAGATGCGGGTCGAGCCGTTCGACCTGCTGGTCAGCAACCTGTACCCGTTCACCGAGACGGTCGCCTCCGGCGCCTCCACCGAGGAGTGCATCGAGCAGATCGACATCGGGGGCCCGTCGATGGTGCGCGGCGCGGCGAAGAACCACGCCAACGTCGCGGTGGTGACCTCGCCGTCGCAGTACGCGGACATCTACACCGTGCTGGAGGAAGGCGGCTTCTCGCTGCAGGAGCGGCAGCGGCTCGCCGCGGCGGCGTTCGTGCACACCGCCGAGTACGACGTGGCCGTCGCTTCCTGGATGGGCAACGTGCTCACCGACACCAGCGAGGGCTCGAACTTCCCGGCCTGGATCGGCGCCGCCTGGGACAAGAAGGCCGTGCTGCGCTACGGCGAGAACCCGCACCAGCCGGCCGCGCTGTACGTCAACGGCCGCGGCGGCCTGGCGTCGGCCGAGCAGCTGCACGGCAAGGAGATGTCGTACAACAACTACGTCGACGCCGACGCGGCCCGGCGGACGGCGTACGACTTCGCCGAGCCGGCGGTGGCGATCATCAAGCACGCCAACCCGTGCGGGATCGCGGTCGGCGCCGACATCGCCGAGGCGCACCGCCGGGCGCACGAGTGCGACCCGGTCTCGGCGTACGGCGGGGTGATCGCGACCAACGCGCCGGTCACCGTCGAGATGGCCAAGCAGGTCGCGGAGATCTTCACCGAGGTGCTGGTCGCGCCGGCCTACGAGGACGGTGCGGTCGAGATCCTGCAGGCCAAGAAGAACATCCGGCTGCTGGTGGCTCCGGCGCGGGACTCGTCGGAGACCGTCGAGATGCGCCCGATCAGCGGCGGCCTGCTGCTGCAGCACAGCGACCGCTTCCAGGCCGAGGGCGACGACCCGAACGCCTGGACCCTGGCCGCCGGCGACCCTGCCTCGCCCGAGGTGCTCGCCGACCTCGCCTTCGCCTGGAAGGCCTGCCGCGCGGTCAAGTCCAACGCCATCCTGCTCGCCTCCCAGGGCGCGTCGGTCGGCGTCGGCATGGGCCAGGTCAACCGCGTCGACTCCTGCCGCCTGGCCGTCACCCGCGCCGGCGAGCGCGCGGTCGGCTCGGTGGCCGCCTCCGACGCGTTCTTCCCGTTCCCGGACGGCCTGGAGGTGCTGATCGAGGGCGGCGTCACCGCCGTCGTCCAGCCCGGCGGCTCGATCCGCGACGAAGCCGCCATCGAGGCCGCCCGCAAGGCCGGCATCACGATGTACTTCACCGGGACGCGGCACTTCTTCCACTGAGCCGAAACGGGTCAAGTCGAACAAAATAGAAAAGAATGCGGTGAGTGCCGGGCTGAGGTCGTCTCTCGACCTCGGCCCGGCAGCGGTTCGAGCAGCGGAACCGAAAGGACGCGGATGCCGATCGAGTTCGAGGCCAAGGTCCTGGAGATCGACGCCGACGGCATCCGGGATCGGATGGTGGCGGCGGGCGGCCGACCGGCCGGTGAGAGCCTGATGCGGCGGTTCGTGTACGACGTACAGGCGGGCGACACCTCACGCTGGATCCGCCTGCGCGACGACGGCCGGCAGGCGACCCTCACCATGAAGGAGATCGCGCACGACGGGATCGACGGGACCAGCGAGACCGAAGTGGTGGTGAGTGACTTCGCGACCACCCACGAACTCCTGCGGCGGATCGGCTTCGAGGCGAAGTCGTATCAGGAGAACCGGCGGGAGAGCTACGAGCTGGCGGGGGCGCGGCTGGAGATCGACACCTGGCCGCTGATTCCGCCGTACCTGGAGATCGAAGGGGACTCCCGCGCGCACGTGATCGAGGTCGCGGGACTGCTGGGTACCGGCGAGGAACAGCTGACCGGGGAGAACACGACGAAGGTCTACGCCCGGTACGGGATCGATCTGGGGACGATCGCCGAGCTTCGGTTCGGGTGAGATCGCCGATCCGACTTCGGTAGAGACATTGTCTAAAGGGGTGGGGAGGCCTAGGGTGAGCCGCATCTGTCCCTCCAAACCGCCCGTTGGGGGGCTCAATGTCTGTGAAACGTCGGAGTCTTGTGGTGCTCGCGGCCTTGGCCGTGGTGGCGCCGGTGGGGTTGACCGCGGTGCCTGCCGAGGCGCACGGCAGCGGCAAGCGTGTGGTGGGGTACTACACCCAGTGGAGTGGGTACGACCGCAACTTCCTGGTGAGCGACCTGGTGAAGAACGGCACCGCCGGCAAGCTCACCCATCTGAACTACGCGTTCGGGTTCCTGGACGAGCAGGGCAAGTGCGTGAGCAGCGACGCCTGGGCCGACTATCAGCGGCCGTTCACGGCGGAGCAGAGTGTCAGTGGCAAGGCTGATGTCGAGGGGCAGCCGCTGGCCGGCAACCTCAACCAGCTCAAGCAGTTGAGGCAGAAGTACCCGAAGCTGCGGGTCAGCATCTCGCTGGGCGGCTGGACCGGCTCGAAGTACTTCTCGAACGCCGCGCTCACGCCGGCGAGCCGGGCCGCGCACGTGAAGTCCTGCCTGGATCTGTGGATCAAGGGCAACCTCCCGGGTGCACCGGCCGGCGCGGCGAAGGGTGTCTTCGACGGTATCGACCTGGACTGGGAGTGGCCGGGCAGTGAAGGTGCCCCGGGCAACGTGATTCGCCCGGAGGACAAGCAGAACTTCACCGCGCTGGTCCGTGAGTACCGCAAGCAGCTCGACCGGATGTCCTGGCCGTTCCGTGGGCGCTACACGCTGTCGGCGTTCCTGCCGGCCGCGCCGGCGCAGATCGACAACGGGTTCGAGGTCGGCAAGATCTTCAGAACCTGACCTTCGCCACCACCCAGGGTTACGACTACCACGGCGCCTGGGACCCGGTGACCAACCAGCAGTCGGCGATCGACGGTCCGGCCGGTGATCCGTCGGCGGCCGAGTTCAGCTCGCAGGTGACGATCGACGCGTATCTGACCCGCGGCGCGCCACGGAACAAGCTGGTGATGGGCGTCCCGTTCTACAGCCGCGGCTGGACCGGCGTGACGAACCAGAACAACGGCCTCTTCCAGCCGGCGACCGGCCCCGCCCCGGCGACGTACGAGGCCGGTTATGAGGACTACCGGCTGCTGAAGGCACAGCTGTCCCAGTTCACCGTGCACCGTGACGAGAAGGCCGGCTTCGCCTGGCTGTTCGACGGGACGACGTTCTGGACCTGGGACGACCCGACCGAGATGAAGCGCAAGGCGAACTACATCAACCAGCGTCACCTCGGCGGCGCGATGATCTGGTCGCTGGACGGCGACACCGCCGACGGCGAACTGATCAAGGCGCTGCACCGCACGCTGCGCTGATCTCCGACCTCCACCACCGATCAAGCCTCCGCGCGGGACGCCCGCCCAGCCTGGCGCCGGCGCGGAGCCGAAGGTTAGTCGGTGGTGGAGGTCCGCCTTCGCTCGTACGATGTCGCGAGTGGACGTCGAAACCCTGGCCGCTCGCTTCAACGCGCACAGCGCCCGACCGATCGACCTCGGCTGTTCCGGCGCAACCGTCGTCCGCCTCGAGCGGGCCCGGGAAACCCTGTACTACAAGGCCGGTCAGGGCGTCGACGACGAAGCCGACCGCGTCGCCTGGCTCAGCGCGACCGGCTTCGGCTGCCCCGAGGTGGTTGACCGAGGCAACAACTGGATGCTGACCACCGAACTCCAGGGTCGCGACGCCTCACAACCCTGGCCGGCCGAGCAGCGCCCCGCCGTACTGCGAGCCGTCGCCGAGGGCCTGCGCGAACTCCACACGCTGACGACCTGCCCGTTCACCTCGCCGTTCCCCGGCGAGGCGACGGTCGTCACCCACGGCGACTACTGCCTGCCGAACGTCTTCGTCGACCCGGAGACGCTGCGGTTCACCGGCGTACTCGACCTCAGCCGCCTCGGCCTCGGCGACCCGTACGTCGACATCGCCGTGATGACGCAAAGCCTCTCCGGCACCCTGAACCCCCAGTACGGCGGCCCACCCGCCGCCCGCGAGTTCGCCAAGACCTACGGCGCCGACCCGGACGACGAGCGCATCCCCCACTTCATCGCACTCGACAACTTCTGAACGATTGGGCGTCAGCCGCGGCTGGACCGGAACGCCCGCCGGTAGGCGCTCGGGGTCGTGCGGACGGCGGCGTGGAAGCGGCGGCGGAGGTTGACGGCGGAGGACAGGCCGACCTGGGTGGCGATGGTGTCGACGGGCAGGTCGGTGGTCTCCAGCAGTTCGCGGGTGCGGGCGATGCGGCGGGCGAGGATCCACTGGCCGGGGGTGGTGCCGAGTTGTTCGGCGAAGCGGCGGGTGAGGGTGCGTGGGGACATCGCGGCACGGGCGGCGAGGTCGTCGACCGTGATCGGTTCGGCCAGGCGCTCGGTGGCCCAGTCGAGGACCGGGGCCAGGGAATCCGTTGACGGGGTGGTTTCGACGCGGTACTGGACCTGCCCGCCCTCGCGCTGCGGTGGCATCACCATCCGGCGGGCCACGCGGGCGGCGTACGCGGCGCCGTGGTCGTTGCGGACCAGATGCAGGCACAGATCGAGTCCGGTGCCCGAGCCGGCGCTGGTCGCGATGTCGCCGTGGTCGATGTAGAGCACGTCCGGATCAACCCGTACGCCGGGGAACCGCCGCTGCAGCTCGGCGCTGTACGCCCAGTGCGTCGTCGCGGCCCGCCCGTCGAGCAAACCCGTTGCGGCCAAGGCGAACGAGCCCGAGCAGATGCTGACCAGCCGTGCCCCACGCCGATGCGCTCGCAGCAGTGCCCGTACGACGGCAGCTGATGGCGGTTCCTCGATCGGCAGCCAGCCAGGGACGACAACCGTGTCGGCCCGGTCGAGCGCGCGCAGGCCGGACGGCACCAGCATCGCGTACCCGTTGGTGGTCTCGACCTCGCCGGGGGTTTCGGCACACACGCCGAAGCTGTAGTCGTCCCCGCGGAAGACCGAGGCGGCGCAGCCGAGTTCGAACGTGGACTGCGGCGCCTTCACGAGGGCGACGACCCGATGCGGTGCCATGGCAGAAAAGTACCTGATGACGACTTTCCCGACACTTCTCCGTGCGGTCCGCGCTGGCCAGGCTGGAGACATGGACTTCGAGTGGACCTCACTGAACGACGCACCGACCCGCGAGCTGTTCCCCGGCATCCGCCTGCGCTCGTTGTGGACGAGCCCGGCCGGCGCGTCCGCGCACGTGCTGCAGATGGATCCCGGCTCGACCTGGCAGGGCGTCGACGTGCACGAGCCGGGCCCCGAGGAGGTGTACGTCGTCGACGGCGTCTTCAACGACGGCGTACGGGACTACCCGGCCGGCAGTTTCATCCACTGTCCGGCCGGGTCGTCCCACGTCCCTCAAACAGCCACTGGCTGCACGATCTTCGTTTTCTATCCTGAGGGTTAGTTGGATTCCCGCAACTCGGTCGGCGCACCGTGCACCGCGGGAATCGTGCCGAGCTTGCCGGCCTGGAAGTCCTCGAAGGCCTGCACGACCTCGGCGCGGGTGTTCATCACGAACGGCCCGGCCATCGCGACCGGCTCGCGGATCGGGCGGCCGCCCAACACCAGGACGTCGAGGTTCGGCTCCGCCAGCGGCTGCGACGTCGAAGCCTGGGTCCGGATCGTGTCACCGGGGCCGAAGACCGCCAGCTGGCCCTTACGGAACGGGCGACGCTCGGCGCCGACCGTGCCCTGACCGGCCAGCACGTAGACGAGTGCGTTGTAGTCCGCCTGCCAGGGCAGGACCATCTCCGCGCCGGGGCTCACGGTCGCGTGCACCAGCGTGATCGGGGTGTGCGTCGAGCCGGGTCCGTCGTACCCGTCGACCGAACCCGCGATGACCCGGATCAGCGCGCCGCCGTCCGGCGTGGACAGCAGGGCCGAGTCGCCGCCGCGGATGTCCTGGTAGCGCGGCGCGGCCCACTTCTGCGCGCGCGGCAGGTTCACCCAGAGCTGGATGCCGTGGAACAGGCCGCCGCTGACCACCAGGTGCTCCGGCGGGGTCTCGATGTGCAGCAGCCCACTGCCGGCGGTCATCCACTGGGTGTCGCCGTTGGTGATCACGCCGCCGTTGCCCTGCGAGTCCTGGTGCTCCATGATCCCGTCGAGCATGTAGGTGACGGTCTCGAAGCCGCGGTGCGGGTGCCACGGGGTGCCCTTCGGCTCGCCCGGTGCGTACTCCACCTCACCCATCTGATCCATGTGGATGAACGGGTCGAGGTCGCGCAGGTCCACCCCCGCGAAGGCCCGGCGGACGGGGAACCCCTCGCCCTCGTAGCCGGTCGGCGCCGACGTCACCGACCGGACCGCGCGCTCGCGGGAGACGGCCGGGTCCGGCTGGTGGACGCGGGGCAGCACGGTGATGTCGCTGACGGTCACGGCGGGCATGTGAGGTCTCCTCGCTGAGCAGGTAGTTAAAGAATAAACTATCCGGCTCAACCGCGGCAAGACCACGAGCATTCCGGGGCCGGGCAGGTGCCACCCGCCCGGCCCGCGCAGTCAGTCGACGCTGACCAGGCCCTTCGGCTTGTTCGCCTCGTCGACGCGCAGCGACTCGCCCTCGATGTCGACCTTCGGGGTGATCTTGTCCAGCCACTTCGGGAACCACCACGCGCGGTCGCCGAGCAGCGACAGCACCGCCGGGACGATCGTCATCCGGACCACGAACGCGTCGATCAGGACGCCGATCGTCAGCCCGAAGCCGATCGTCTTGATGATCGGGTCGTGCACCAGGATGAAGCCCGCGAACACCGCCGCCATGATCAGCGCGGCCGCGGTCACCACCCGGGCGCCGTGCCCGACGCCGGCGATGGTGGCCTCGGTGGCGTGCTTGCCGTGCACGAACTCCTCGCGAACCCGGGACACGATGAACACCTCGTAGTCCATCGCCAGGCCGAACAGGATGCCCATCATGATGATCGGCAGGAAGCTGACCAGCGGTCCGGGCGAGTCCACGCCGAACAGCGCCGCGCCCCAGCCGAGCTGGAAGACCCCGACGGTGATGCCGAACGTCGCGCCGATCGTCAGCAGGAAGCCCAGCGTCGCCTTCAGCGGCACCAGGATCGAGCGGAACGCCAGCAGGAGCAGCAGGAACGACAACCCGATCACGACCAGCAGGTACGTCGGAAGCGCGTCGGTCAGCTTCTGTGAGACGTCCACCCCGATCGCGGTGTTGCCGGTGATCGACACGTCGGCACCGTTCTGCGACAGCGGCTTGAGGGAGTCGCGCAGGTCACCGACCAGGTCGGCGGTCTGCTCGCTGGCCGGGCCACTGGCCGGGATCACGCTGATCAGCCGGGTCGCGCCGTCCTGGCTGGCCGGTCCGGGCTGGGCCGCGACGATGTCCTTGAAGTTCTTCGTCAGACCGAGCACCTGGCCGACCAGCGCCTCGGACTGCTGGGCGCTCGGCGTCTTCACGACCACCACGAGCGGCCCGTTCGAGCCCGGGCCGAAGGCGGCCGCGGACAGGTCGTACGCGATCCGCTGGTTCGAGTTCTCCGGTGCGGTCGCGCCGTCCGGCATCGCCAGCCGCATGTCCTGCACCGGCAACGCCAGCGCGCCGAGCCCAAGGATGCCGAGGGCAACGATCGGGATGCGGAAGCGGGTCACCAGCCGGGCCCAGCGGAAGCCGAAGCCCTCCTTGGCCGCCGCCGGCTCGACGGCGGCGTGCGCGCCGTGGTTGCGCAACTTGCGCGGCAGCACCCGCTGGCCGAGGAAGCCGAGCATGGCCGGCAGCAGCGTCAGCGCGACCAGTACGGCGGTGAGCACGGTCGCCGCCGCGGCCAGACCCATCGCGGTCAGGAACGGAACCCCGACCAGGCTCAGCCCGGCCAGCGCGATCACGACGGTCGCACCCGCGAACAGGACGGCCGATCCCGCGGTCGCCGTCGCTCGCGCGACCGACTCCTCCGGGTCCATTCCCTCCGCCAGTTGCGTGCGGTGCCGGGAGCTGAGGAACAACGCGTAGTCGATGCCGACCGCGAGGCCGAGCATCAGCGCCAGGATCGGCGCGGTCGAGGAGACCTCCGTGAACGCGGTGACCAGGAACAGCCCGGCCATCCCGGCCAGAACGCCGATCAGGGCCGTCAGCAACGTCATGCCGGCGGCGACCAGCGAGCCGAAGGTGACGACCAGGACGACGGCCGCGATCGCGACGCCGATGATCTCGGTGCTGCGGATCTCCGGCGGTCCGCCGACCACGGCGCCGCCGGGAACGACCCGCAGATCACCCGAGCTGAGCGAGCTCAGTCCGTCGTACGCCGTGGTGGTGTCCTCGGAGAGCTGGTCCGCGGCCTGGCCGAACTGGACCTGGATCAGTCCCGTCGTACCGTCCGGGCTGATCGCCCTGGCGGTGTAGGGATCGACGGCGCCGGTCACGTCCGGGACCTCGGCGACCTTGCCGACCGCGACACCGACCGCGGCCTTCACCACGGGGTCCATCAGCGTCTTGCCGGCCGGCGCCTTGACCACGACGCTCGCCGACGCGCCGCTGGCGGCCGGCAGGTCCTTGGCCAGGGCGTCGAGCGCGCGCTGCGACTCGGTGCCCGGGATGGAGAACGTGTTCGAGGTCTGGCCGCCCAGGGTCAGCGCACCGACGCCGAGCAGAACCAGCAGGAACGTCCAGATCGCCGCGACCAGGCGGCGGCGCTGGTAGGAGAACCGGCCGAGCCGGTAGAGCAGGTTGGCCATCAGGAGTACGTCCGTTCGGATCGGCCGGTCGGGCGGGGGATCGGTGCGGAATCCGGCGTTTTCAGCTGCCGGACTGTGGACGGAGCGGGGTGAGCAGGCGGCGCATGGCGGTCTCGCAGAGGTCGAGCAGTTCGGCGTCGGTCCGCTCGCCGGGGTGACGGCACTCGCCGAGCAGTCCGTTGACGGCGAACTTGGCGATGTCCAGCTCGAGCCGGTCGGCACCCTGGCCGGCCATCAGCTCGGTGAGCTTGATGCCGTCGGCCACCAGTTCGTCGAACTCGGGCATTTCGTCCAGGACCATCAGCACGTCCTGCAGTACCGCGATCAGCCCACGGAACTCGACCGCGAGCCGGGCGAACCCCACGATCGCGGCCTCCTGCCGCTGTTCGGGCGGCAGCGCGTCGGCCTCGGCGACCAGGTCCTTCAGCGCCTGCTGGGAAGGCGCCAGCACGGCGGCGAGCACCGCGGCCTTGCCGTTGAAGTGGTAGAGCACGGTCGCCTTCGAGCAGCCGGCCGCGGTCGCGATGTCCTGCAGCGAGGTCGCGTTGTAGCCGTCGTTGGCGAACAGGGTCATCGCCTGCTGCACGATCTCCCGCCGGGTGCGCTCGCGGGCGGGGGTGCTTTCTGCCATGTCAGCGACTATGCCTGACCGATCGGCCAGTTTCCAACCGATCGGTCAGGTTTGTGGGGCAGGTCACGGACCCGGGCGGGTCGGGGCGGTGCGGACCGGGCGCCGGTGCCCGTGGCAGACTCCTGTCTTGTGACGGCTCAGATTCTGGACGGCAAGGCGACGGCGGCGGCGATCAAGGACGAGCTCAAGGTCCGGGTGGCCAAGCTCGCGGAGCAGGGCGTCGTGCCCGGGCTGGGCACGATCCTGGTCGGCGACGATCCGGGCAGCCGGGCCTACGTCGCGGGCAAGCACCGCGACTGCGCGGCGGTGGGCATCGCCTCGATCGAGATCGAGCTCCCGGCCGAGACCACGCAGGACGAGATCGCCGCGAAGGTACGGGAGCTGAACGAGAACCCGGCCTGCACCGGCTTCATCGTGCAGTTGCCGCTGCCCAAGCACGTCGACACCAACGAGATCCTCGGGCTGATCGACCCGGCCAAGGACGCCGACGGTCTGCACCCGGTCAGCCTCGGCAAGCTCGTGCTCGGCCAGGACGGGCCGTTGCCGTGCACCCCGAAGGGCTGCGTCGAGATCCTCCGCCGGTACGACGTCCCGATCGCCGGCGCGCACGTGGTCGTGGTCGGCCGTGGCGTCACCGCCGGGCGGCCGATGGGTCTGCTGTTCACCCGCAAGTCCGAGAACGCGACCGTCACCCAGTGCCACACCGGTACCAAGGACCTGGCCGCCGTGGTCCGGACCGGCGACATCGTGATCGCCGCCGCCGGGTCGGCCGGTCTGATCACCGCCGACATGGTCAAGCCGGGCGCCGTACTGCTCGACGTCGGCACCAGCCGCAGCGCCGAGGGCAAGATCGTCGGCGACATCGACCCGGCCGCCCGCGAGGCCGCGGCGTGGATCGCGCCGATGCCGGGCGGGATCGGCCCGATGACGCGGGCGATGCTGCTGACGAACGTCGTCGAGGCGGCCGAGGCGTCGCTCGCCGGGACCGGCACGGCCGGCTGATGGTGGCCGCCACCGAGCGACGCAGCGAGTGGCCGCTGGCGCTGTGCACCTTGTGCGGGCTGGCCGGGCTGATCGTGCTGACGTTCTACAACTGGCGCAACGGCATCCTGATCTTCTCCGGCAGCGTGCTGCTCGCCGGCCTGCTCCGCGCCGTCCTGAGTGACGACGTGGCCGGGCTGCTGCACGTCCGGGGCCGCATGTTCGACACCGCGCTGCTGCTCGGTGTCGGTGCCGCGATCCTGCTGCTCGGCCTGATCGTCCCGAACGGCTGACCGAAAAGGCACACCGCCCAGGGCGAACCATCTTTTCCTCCTTCTCACGCGTCGTACTCGTGTGGTCACCGAGCGGTGACGGAGGGGAGAGCGGAGATGGAACCCAGTAAGAGATGGTTGACGATCACAACCGGCGTCGTGGCCGGGGCGCTGGCGATCGGGTTGATCGACGGTCCGGGGGCGCGGGCGGTCAGCGAGCCGGATCAGCGGGCGTTGCCCTTGGCCACCAGTCAGCCGGGCAAGGACCGCACGGTCACGCTGGTGACCGGCGACAAGGTGGTGCTGCACGGCGGGGACCTCAAGCGGGTGACGGTCGACCCGGGGCCCGGCCGGGACAAGGTGGTGTTCAAGCTGCAGCGGTCGCACGGCCGGCTGTCGGTGCTTCCGCTCGACGTCAGCTCGGCGGTGACGTCGGGCAAGCTCGACCGGCGGTTGTTCGACGTGAGCGGCCTGCTGGAGCTGGGGTACGACGACCAGCGGTCGGCGACGATCCCGCTGATCGTCTCGGCCAAGGGGCGCGCGACGACAACACCGTTGCCGGGCGCAACGGTCCGGCGTCAGCTGCCGGCGATCGGCGCGACCGCCGTCACGGTGGACAAGAAGGCGGCCGGGCAGTTCCTGCGCACGAGCCGCGACGCGGCGGGGATCGACCAGGTCTGGCTGGACGGCAAGCGCAAGGTGCTGCTGGACAAGTCGGTTCCGCAGATCGGTGCACCGAAGGCCTGGCAGGCGGGCTTCACCGGCAAAGGCGTCAAGATCGCCGTACTGGACACCGGGATCGACCCGTTCCACCCTGACGTCAAGGGCCGGATCGGGGCGACGAAGAACTTCACCACCGACCCGGCGGGCGATCAGTTCGGCCACGGCACGCACGTCGCGTCGACGGTGGCCGGCTCGGGCGCCGCGTCCGGCGGCAAGTACAAGGGCGTCGCACCGGACGCGACGCTGCTCGACGGCAAGGTCTGCGACCGTGGCGGCGGTTGCCCGGACTCGGCGATGCTCGCCGGGCTGCAGTGGGCCGCGGTGGAGCAGAAGGCCGCGGTGGTCAACTTCAGCATCGGCGGTCCGGACACCCCGGAGGTCGACCCGATCGAGGCGGCGATCAACCGGCTCACCGCGCAGACCGGCACACTCTTCGTCGTTGCTGCCGGCAATGAAGGTCCGGGCGACGGGTCGATCTCCTCGCCGGGCAGCGCGGATGCGGCGCTGACCGTCGGCGCGGTGGACAAGTCCGACCAGCTCGCCGAGTTCTCGAGCCGCGGCCCACGCGTCGGCGACGGCGCGATCAAGCCCGACGTCACCGGGCCCGGCGTGGACATCGTGGCGGCCAAGGCGAAGGACGCCGTGATCGGTGATCCCGTCGGCCCGCAGTACCTGACGCTGTCCGGT
This sequence comes from Kribbella sp. ALI-6-A, assembly GCF_001984195.1. Classification (GTDB taxonomy): domain Bacteria; phylum Actinomycetota; class Actinomycetes; order Propionibacteriales; family Kribbellaceae; genus Kribbella. The sequence goes on along the minus strand of NZ_MTQN01000005.1, from coordinate 44,711 downwards.
ACGTCGATGGCGACGCCGCACGTCGCGGGCGCCGCCGCGCTGCTCGCTCAGCAGCACCCGGGCTGGAAGGCCAGGGAACTCAAGCCCGCAGTGATGGCCTCGGCGAAGATCGTCGACGGACAGACCGTCCAGCAGCAGGGTGCGGGACGGGTCGACATCGCCAAGGGCATCACTCAGTTGCTCATGGCAACACCGGGAAGCGTCTCGTTCGGCACGGCGCTGTGGCCGCACGCCGACGACAAGCCGGTCACCGAGCAGGTCACCTTCCGCAACCTCGGCAAGACGGCCGTCACCCTCCAGTTGCGGCTCACCGCAACCGGTCCGGACGGCAAGCCGGCCCCCGCGACCGCGATGAAGCTCGGCGCGCAGAGCGTCACGGTGCCCGCCGGTGGCACCGCCTCCGTCGCTGTCACCTCCGACACCCGTCACCAGGGCACCGACGGCCAGTACGCCGGCCGCCTGGTCGCGACCGGCGCAGGCAGCAGCCTGAGCGTCCCGCTGGCCGCCGAGAAGGAGGTCGAGAGCTACGACGTCACCGTCAAGCACCTCGGCCCGGACGGCAAGGGCACCGGCGCGAACTACACGACGATGGTCGGCCTCACCGGCAACCGATTCGTCGAGGTGCTGACCGACGCCCAGGGCACCGCGCGGTTGCGGCTGCCGAAGGGCGAGTACTTCGTCGACGGCAACCTGACGGCCGCCGGGCAACGCGTGTACCAGCTGGTCTGGCCGAAGCTGGTGGTCGACCGTGCGACAACCGTCGCGGTCGACGCGCGAAAGGCCGGTCCGCTGCGGATCACCGTGCCGCGGTCCGACGCGCGCCTGGCCCGGGTCGACGTGGGTTATGAGCGGCCGATCGGCGAGTACGTCCACGGCAACTCCACCTCCGCCGACGCGCTCGACCGGATCTTCGTCGCCTCGATGGGACCGTCGGTGGCCAAGGGTGAGATGGCGTCGTTCGTCAGCTCCCGCTGGGGTGTGCCGGGCCGCAACGGCGACTTCCACAACACGCCGTACACCTACGACCTGCTCCAGGGCCGGACCGGCAGCTACTTCACCGGCTACCAGCGGACAGTGCACGACCACGAGCTCGCGAAGCTGACGACGCAGTACGTCGCCGACCACGCCGGTCAGAAAGTGTTCGACGAGCGCTTCGGCACCTTTGCGTCGATGTACGCGAGCTCGTCGGGCCGGCCGATCTCGTACGACGTACCGCGCCGGGTCACGCACTTCGTCGACGCCAAGGACGTCACCTGGGCCGCACAGGTGAACACGTTCGTCGCCGACGGTGAGTACTACCTCTTCCCGCTCTCGCTGTCGTACACCGGCAAAACGTTCCGGCCGGGTTTGCCGTACGGCGAACGCTGGGGCGCGGCGGTCGCCACGATGGACGCGGGCGGTGGCGGCGTCTACCGCCAGGGCAACTCGATGGACTTCTTCCTGTTCCCGAACGGTGACGGCGACGGCCACGACGGCCAGTCGGACGAAGTCGGGCCAGGCAGCGGCACGAAGGTCTTCCGGGACGGCAAGCTGCTCGACCAGTCGACCGTGCCCGGTCAGCTCTGGCTGGAGAATGTGCCGGCCGCCAAGGCGGCGTACCGGTTGGAGATCGTGCAGACCCGGCCGATGCTGCAGCTCGCGAACCGGATGGAAGGCGTCTGGACCTTCAGCTCGCAGGACACCGGTGAGGACAAGGAGCTGCTGCCGTTGAAGACCGTGCGGTTCACGCCGCGAGTGGACGAGTGGAACGCGGTCAAGCGGCTGCCGATCAGCGTCCTGGACCTCACCGTCACGAGCGCGCCTGGCGCGAAGGTCACCCGGGTTGAGTCGGTCGTCGTCCAGGTGTCGGGTGACGGCGGCAAGACCTGGCAGCGGGCGAGTGTGCTGCCGGCCGGGAAGAACAAGTACAAGGTGGTCTTCACGACGCCGGCCGGGGCGAAGCTGGTCTCGCTGAAGTCCCGGGTCGTCGACCAGGACGGCAACACCGCCACCCAGACCGTGCTGAACGCCTACCGCCTGCGCTGAAAACACGTGCGTCCGAAGAACCGTGCGCTACAGCGCACGGTTCTTCGGACGCGAACGAAAGGCGGTGCGTCAGCCGATCAGGCCGAGGGCCTTGACCGCGTCGCGCTCCTCGCCGAGCTCGGTGGTGCTGGCGTCGATCCGGGCGCGGGAGAAGTCGTTGATCTCCAGGCCCTGGACGATCTCCCAGTTGCCGTCCTTGGTGGTCACCGGGAACGACGAGATCAGGCCCTCCGGTACGCCGTACGAACCGTCGGACACGACCGCCATCGACAGCCAGTCGCCGTCGGCCGAGCCGCGCAGCCAGTCGCGGGTGTGGTCGATCGTGGCGGCCGCGGCCGAGGCGGCCGAGGAGGCGCCGCGGGCCTCGATGATCGCCGCGCCGCGCTTCTGCACGGTCGGGATGAAGTCGTTCTCCAGCCAGGCCTGGTCGTTGACGACCTCGGCCGCGTTCTTGCCGGCCACCTCGGCGTGGAAGATGTCCGGGTACTGGGTGGCCGAGTGGTTGCCCCAGATGGTCAGCTTCTTCAGGTCGTTCACGTGCGTGCCGGTCTTCTTGGCCAGCTGCGCGAGCGCCCGGTTGTGGTCCAGCCGGGTCAGCGCGGAGAACCGCTCGGCCGGGATGTCCGGCGCGTTCGACTTGGCGATCAGCGCGTTGGTGTTGGCCGGGTTGCCGGTGACGGTGATCCGGATGTCGTCGGCGGCGTGGTCGTTGAGCGCCTTGCCCTGGCCGGTGAAGATCGCGCCGTTGGCCTCGAGCAGGTCGCCGCGCTCCATGCCCTTGGTCCGCGGCCGGGCGCCGACCAGCAGGGCGACGTTCGCGCCGTCGAAGATGGCGTTCGGGTCGTCGCCGATCTCGACGCCGGCCAGCGTCGGGAACGCACTGTCCTCGAGTTCCATCACGACCCCCTCGAGCGCCTTCAGCGCCGGGGTGATCTCCAGCAGCCGCAGCTCGACCGGGGTGTCCGGGCCCAGCAGCGCACCGCTCGCGATCCGGAACAGCAGGCTGTAACCGATCTGGCCGGCGGCGCCGGTGACGGCCACCTTCACGGGGGTAGTGCTCACGACACGCTCCTTGGAGAACTCGACTGGCTGACTACTTCGGACGCTAGCAACCCCCGCGCCCGCTGGCGACGGTGGGGCCGGTGATTCCTGCCACCTCTGTCCGGCGAGGCGTTCACCCGGTGGACGCCGGCCGGACCCGGCAGAGCCGCCCGGACGTTTCCGGGCGGCTCGATGGTGTGCGCAGTCCCTGACTCGTGAGGAGAACCCGTATGAAGCTGTCCCGGCAGTTCGTCGCGGTCGGCGCCTCGGCGCTGACCGTCGGTGCGGCGCTGGTCGCGCCGCAGATCAGTGGCGGCCCTTCGGTCGATCGGTCCGCCGAGGCCGGTACGCCGTCCGCCGTCGTCGAGTCCGCGTCGAAGTCCGCGGCGGTGCCGGGCTCCGACGCGCGGCGGCGCGACGACTTCGTCGTGGTCGGGCACCGGGGCGCGTCGGGCTACCGGCCCGAGCACACGCTGGCGGCGTACGAGCTGGCGGCGCGGATGGGCGCCGACTTCGTCGAGCCGGACTTGGTCACCACCAAGGACCACGTGCTGGTCACCCGGCACGAGCCGGAGATCGGCGGGACGACGGACGTCGCCCAGCACCCGGAGTTCGCGAACCGGAAGAAGACCAAGTCCCTGGACGGCGTCGCGGTGACCGGCTGGTTCACCGAGGACTTCACGCTGCAGGAGCTGAAGACGCTGCGGGCGACCGAGCGGATTCCCGCCGTCCGGCAGCACAACACGGTGTTCAACGGCCGGTACCAGGTCCCCACGCTGCAGGAGGTCATCGACCTGACCAAGCGGCTGTCGCGCGAGCTGAACCGGCCGATCGGGATCTACCCGGAGACCAAGCACCCGACGTACTTCCAGCGGCAGGGCCTGGCGCTGGAGCCGGAGCTGGTCAAGGTGCTGAACCGCAACGGGCTGAACCAGGCCGGCGCCAAGGTCTACGTGCAGTCGTTCGAGGTGGCGAACCTGAAGGCGCTCGACAAGCAGCTGCGCGTCCCGCTGGTCCAGCTGACCAGTTCCTCGGGCGCGCCGTACGACTTCGTCGCGGCGGGGGACAAGCGCACCTACGCCGACGTGGTCAGCGCGCGGGGACTGCAGGAGGTCGCCACGTACGCCGACGGTGTCGGGCCGGCCAAGGACCAGGTCATCCCGGTCGACGCGACGGGCAAGCTGGGCACGCCGACCGCGCTGGTCCGCGACGCGCACCGGGCCGGGTTGGTGGTGCACCCGTACACGTTCCGGGTGGAGAACTCCTTCCTGCCGGTGAACTTCCGCAGCTCGGCCGTGGCGGCCGACTCCGGTGACCTGTTCGGCGAGATCGCGGCGTTCCGTAAGGCCGGGATCGACGGGTTGTTCTCCGACAACGCCGACATCGCGGTGGCCGCGGCGGCCGAGTCGCGCTGACCCACCGGCCTGGCCTGATGCCGGCCGGACCTGCACCACTCACCAATCCCTGGGTGCGGTCGCCGCGGCGACGTGTTCGAGCGCGCACTGCGCCGGTCGCAGCTGGTTGGTGAGTGGTGGAAGTTCGCTCCGTCCCGGCAGTGCAAGGATGTCGGGATGGAGCGCAAGGTCGGGTCCGGGACGGCGACCGTCGAGGCCGCGGCGGACGGGACGTTCGTGCTGCGGGTGGACGGGTCGCTGCAGTCGCAGGTGGATCTGGCCGACCCGACGCGGCTCGGGTTCGAGTACATGCGCCGGATCGGCGACGTCGTCGACGCGGTCGCGCCGCGGCGGCAGCCGGTGTCGGTGCTGCACGTCGGCGGCGCCGGGCTCTCGCTGGCCCGGTACGTCGCGGTGACCCGGCCGCGGTCGCGGCAGATCGTGCTGGAGCCGGACGAGGACCTGACCGAGTTCGTCCGGGAGACGCTGCCGCTGCCGAAACGGTCCGGGATCAAGGTCCGCCCGGTCACCGGCCGGGCCGGGATCGACGCCGTGTACGACGACTCGGTCGACTTGCTGATCGTCGACGCGTTCGTGCGCGAGGCGGTCCCGGAGAACCTGGTCACCCGGGAGTTCGCGGCCGAGTGCGCGCGGGTGCTGCGGCCCGGCGGGGTGCTCGTGCAGAACCTGATCGACGGGTCGGCGGGGCTGGGCTTCGTCCGGCGCGTGGCGGCGACGGCGCGGGAGGCGTTCGGCGAGGGCGTGGTGCTGGCGGAGCGCAAAGTGCTGCGCGGCAAAGCGTTCGGCAACGTCGTCCTGGTGGCCTCGCGGCAGCCCGTGCCGGATCTCACCGCGGTCGGCCGGCAGGCGCAACCGCCGTACGAGGTGCTGGCGCTGCGGGAGCTGGCCGGCAAGGCCGAACCGCTCACCGACGAGGAGTCGTTCGTGTCGCCCGCGGCGCCGTCGGGAACCTTCGGGAAGTGAACAATTCGGCGTCAGGTTGACCGTGAAACCGGCAGGCCGCGTCACCGGTCCAGCTAGTGTTGCGCGGGTGGCCGATGCAAAAGTTTCCGCACTGACGTACTACCCGGTGAAGGGCCTGGCCGGAGTGTCGGTCGACCGTGCCGAGGTGGGCGCGACCGGGTTGAAGCACGACCGGAGCTTCATGCTCGTCGGTCCCGACGGCGCGTTCTACAGCCAGCGCAGCCTGCCGGCGATGGCGCCGCTGCGGGTCGAGGTGCTCGACGGCGACGGCCTGCGGCTGTCCGACGGCGGGTCCGAGACGCTGGAGATCGAGGTCGCGTACGACGGGAAGCGCCGCGACGTGAGCCTGTTCGGCAAGTGGTTCGGCGACGCGGTGGTGCAGGACCCGGCGGCGGACGCGTGGTTCACCGAGCGGCTCGGACGACCGGCCTCGCTGGTCCGGGTCACGCCGGAGCACGAGCGGCCGGGGTGGGGCGTGCATCCCGGGCAGACCGGGTTCGGGGACGCGCACGCGCTGCTGATCACGTCGCTGGCGTCGCTCGACGAGCTGAACGCGCGGATCTTGGAGAACGGTGGCGAGGCGATCCCGATGAACCGCTTCCGGCCGAACCTCGTCGTGTCGGGCTGGACCGAGCCGCACACCGAGGACCGGGTCCTGCGCGCTGCGGCCGGTGCGGTGCGGATCGGGTACGCCGCGCGAGCGATCCGCTGCGCGGTGCCGACCGTGAACCAGGCAACCGGCGAGAAGAGCGGCCCGGAACCGACCCGCACGCTGGCGACCTATCGGCGCCAGCCCGATTACGGCGGCGGCGTCAGCTTCGGAATGAAGGCGGCGGTGCTGGAGCCTGGGGTCGTCGCGGTCGGCGACTCTTTCACGGTGGCTGAATGGTTGCCCGAAGGGCCTGACCCGGCCCCTGTGAGTCGGTAGCCTCGGTCGCGCCACCAGCTGTTGCTAGAGGCAACGATCTGCCGGTGGTTGCCAGCTGAGCCGCCCGTCCTCGACGCACGGCAGGTACTCGTCGGTGTCGCCCGAGCGGTACACCTGCTCGATCGGCTTCCCGAGCACGAACGCGTCGGCGACCTGCGACAGCATCACCGCCGTACTCGGCCAGAGCGGTCCGGAGCTGCCCTCGGTCGCGTCGAGCTCGTCAATGCAACCGTGGAGGTCGCCGTCGCGCAGATCGACGAAGAGGTCCACATCGGTGCCGGACGCAGCCAGCGGCACGAACGAGTCGAGCCAGACGAAGGAGTAGGAACCGGCCGGCTTGTCGGCGTCCTCGGCCGGCATGTCCGCGTAGACGTGGCGCATCATCCGGTACCGACTGAGCATGTGCTCGCAGGCGAGCGGACTGTAGAACGGCGGGAGCAGATTGCCGAAGACGGTCGCTTGCTTGATGCCGTCGCTGAGGTTGAGCCAGGCCAGCAGATCGGGCGGTAGCGGGCGACCCACCGCCTCGCGGACCGCCTCGACGGCGGCCGGCGAGGCAGGCGGCTCGAGCGCTTGGTGGGCGGCCGGCAGATGCTGCTCGAGCCAACCGGTGATGAGGTTCCAGGATTCTTCGACGGACCGTTCCACCCGCGCATTCTGGGCGATCGCAGGGTCTACAGCTCAAGAGGTACGCCGTGGGTGGGCAGGCGGAGGCGGTCGGCCAGGCCTTCGGTGGTGAAGGTTTTGGCGAGGTGGTCGGGGCCTTCGGTGAAGTGGGCCCAGCCTTCGGTGTGCACGGGGACGATGGTGGCGGGGGTGAGCAGGCGGGTGGCTTCGGCGGCGGACTCGGAGGTGAGGGTGAGGGGCTGGCCGTCGAACAGGGGAGTGCGGGCGGCGCCGGCGAAGAGGAGGGCGATGTCGATGGGTCGGGCCTTGATGCCGGGGATGGTGCCGGTGGTGGTGCGGTGGGCGATGTCGGCGACCAGGGCGACCGAGGCGTTGTCGCCGGAGATGTAGACGGTGGGGAGATCGTCGGCCGACAACAGGAAACCGGTGACGACGCCGGTGACCGGCTCGCAGCCTTCGGGGCCGTGCTGGGCGGGGAGGGCGGTGACGGTGAGGGTGTTGCCGTCTGGGCGCGGCAGTTCGGTGGACTCCCAAGGCGCCAGGCCATGTACGCCGGGGATGCGTTCGGCGGCGTCGGGGGTCGACAGCGTGACCGGGATCGACGTGAGCAGGGCGCGGCCGGCGTCGTCCAGATTGTCCTTGTGCTGGTCGTGCGAAAGCAGGACGGCGTCGATCGGGCCGAGGTCCTCGGGCTGGAGTGCGGGGCCGGTGAGCTTGGTCATCACCCGGCCGGGGAGCTGGTAGTCGCGCGGTGAGTCGAACGCCGGGTCGGTGAGCAGGCGCAGGCCGCCGAGGTCGAGAACGGCGGTCGGACCGCCGATGTGGGTGAGCTTCATGTCCCGATCCTGCGCCCGGACGGCCCGGTTCACCATTGGCCCGCGAGCCATGGTTGCTTAAGATCGGGCCATGCGGACGATCGCGGTGCTCGCCTTCGACGGGATGAGCCCGTTCCACCTCTCCGTGCCCTGCCTGGTCTTCGCCGACTGGGGCGAGGGGCGGTACGACGTGCAGGTGTTCGCCGAGCACCCCGGCCGGCTCAGGACCAACGCCGGCTTCGATCTGCACGTCGACCGCGATCTCGCCGTACTGGAGACTGCGGACGTCGTGATCCTCCCGAGCTGGGAGCCGCACCTCCCGGCGTCCGAGCAGCTGCTCGACGCGATCCGCGCGGCGCACCGGCGCGGCGCCACCGTCGTCGGGCTCTGCCTCGGCGCGTACCTCGTCGCCGCCAGTGGGATCGCCGACGGCCGGGAGGTCGTGACGCACTGGTACTGGGCCGACGATCTGCAGAGCCGGCACGACGGGATCCGGGTCCGCGCGGACGTGCTCTGGTCCGACCACGGCGACGTCGTCACGTCCGCGGGCACGGCGTCGTCGCTGGACTGCTGCCTGCATCTGGTCCGTTCCCACCACGGCGTCGAGGTTGCCCAGCGGCTCGCGCGGCGGATCGTGGTCGCGCCGCACCGCAGCGGTTCGCAGGCGCAGTACATCCCCGTCCCGGTGGCGCCGGACCCGAGCGACGACGTGATCGAGAAGGCGATGGTGTGGGCCAGGGAGCGACTCGACCAGCCGGTGTCGCTGGACGAGTGGGCGGCGGCGGTCGCGCTGTCCCGGCGCACGTTCACCCGGCAGTTCCGGGCGCGCACCGGGATGAGCGGTCAGGCGTGGTTGCTCCGCCAGCGGGTCGACCGTGCGCGGCTCCTGCTGGAAACCACCGATCACCCGATCGAACGCGTCGCCACCGCCAGCGGCTTCGGTAGCAGCGCGGCGCTGCGCCACCACTTCCATCAGCTGCTCGGCACCACGCCGCAACGCCACCGCCAGGACTTCGGTACGCCGGCCAAGCACCTCGCTCCAGCGCCGGCCTGAAGCCCCACGCGTGACAACCCGCCGCGACCAGGTTATCTTGACATCAAGACAGATGTCTTGACATCAAGATACCAGTGAGGGGCACCGCATGGCGCGCATCAAGGTGGCCGGACCGCTCGTCGAGCTGGACGGCGACGAAATGACCCGGATCATCTGGCGATTCGTGAAGGACCGGCTGATCCACCCGTACCTGGAGCTCGAACTCGAGTACTACGACCTCGGCCTCGAGCACCGCGACGCGACCGGCGACCAGGTGACCGTCGACGCCGCCGAGGCGATCAAACGCCACGGTGCCGGGGTGAAGTGCGCGACGATCACGCCGGATCAGGCGCGCGTCGAGGAGTTCGGGCTGCGGCGGATGTGGGCCTCGCCGAACGGCACGATCCGCAACATCCTGGGCGGAGTCGTGTTCCGCGAACCGATCATCATCAACAACGTGCCGCGGCTGGTACCGGGCTGGACCAAGCCGATCGTGATCGGCCGGCACGCGCACGGCGACCAGTACAAGGCGACCAACTTCACCGTGCCCGGCGCCGGCGAGCTGACCATCACGTTCACGCCCGCCGACGGCTCCGAGCCGATCCAGCACGTCGTCGCGAACTACGGCCCCGACGGCGGCGTCGCGCTCGGCATGTACAACTTCACCCGGTCGATCGAGGACTTCGCCCGCGCGTCGTTCGCGTACGGGCTGCAGCGCGACTACCCGGTCTACCTGTCCACCAAGAACACCGTGCTCAAGGCGTACGACGGTGCCTTCAAAGACATCTTCCAGGCCGTCTACGAGCGCGAGTTCCAGGCCGAGTTCGAGCGGCGCGGGCTGACCTACGAGCACCGGCTGATCGACGACATGGTCGCGTCGGCGCTGAAGTGGGAGGGCGGGTACGTCTGGGCGTGCAAGAACTACGACGGCGACGTGCAGTCCGACACGGTCGCGCAGGGCTTCGGCTCACTCGGCCTGATGACGTCGGTGCTGATGACGCCGGACGGCAAGACGGTCGAGGCCGAGGCGGCCCACGGCACGGTGACGCGGCACTACCGTCGCCACCAGCGCGGCGAACCGACCTCCACCAACCCGATCGCGTCGATCTTCGCCTGGACCGGTGGGCTGAAGCACCGCGGCAAGCTCGACGGTACGCCGGATGTGATCGCCTTCGCCGAGACGCTGGAGCAGGTCTGCGTGCGGACCGTCGAGCAGGGCCAGATGACCAAGGATCTGGCGCGGTTGATCGGGCCGGAGCAGGAGTGGCTGACCACCGAGCAGTTCCTCGCCGCGCTCGACGAGAACCTGCAGAAGCAGATCGCTACAGCAGCGTGATGAGGGTGTAGAGCGCCGGCGCGCTGAACATCACCAGCAGCAGCCAGGCCACCATCCGATGCCCCGGCTTGGCCCGGTCCAGCGAGGAGGCGAAGGCCAGTACGGCGCCTTCTTCGGTGTGCCGGCTCAGGCCCATCCGCTTGGCCTCACCGGGACGCTGGTCCGGACGCTCGTCGGCCAGCGCGTCCGGCGGAATCCCGAACAGCGCGGGCCGGGCCGGTTCGAGATCGTCGCGCTCCCCGTACATCCGGCCTCCCGCTGACTAGGTGGAAGCTCGGGCCGACCCGCGAGGACCTGAGCGCCTGGTGACCATCGTCCCACTCCGCACCCGGGACAGCGCCTCGACATCCGGAATCGGTCGCGGGGGTGGCGGTGGGTAGCCGGGGCGGTACTAGTCGAAGTCGACGACCCATCCGACGCGAGTGTCGCGGTCGAGGCAGCCGATGATCTGAACGCTGCAGTACTCGTAGTCGCCCCGCCCGACGCCGAGCTCCTCCAGGCCACAGTTGAAGATGACGCTCGCCTTGTCCGACCGCAGCCTGTCGTAGGCAGCCCTGGCGCTCATGTCCTCGCCGACCGCCGCGGCCTTGGACTGGCCGGTCCCTGAGGCGTCGCCGCTCTTGGCGCGTTGCTCGGCCTCGTTGCCGGCGCCGTCGTCGAGACTGCTGTTGTTGCGCAGGGGCGCACAGCCGCGTTCCTGGCGTGCGTTGTTGATGTAGTTGAACAGCGTTTCTTCGGCGGGGCTCTGGTCACCGGGGTCCGGCGGCGGCGTCGACGTCGTCGTAGTCGGCTCGCCCGTGGGCGTCCTCGTCGGCGTCTGGCTCGGCCTTGGCTGCTGCGTCTCCGTCTGCGGCGGCGGCGTACGCGTCGTCGCCGTCGTCGTCGGCGTGGCCGTCGGCTCGCTGGTCGGCGCGACCGTCGGGTGCGTCGTACCAGGGGACTGGCCCGGAGTCGGCGACTGGCCGGGTGTCGGTGTCGTCGTCGCGCCCGGAGTGGCGCTGGGCGTGACTCCCGGCGTCGGCGGCGTCGACGGTACGGCGGTCGGCGGGGCTTCGGTGGTGTCGACGGCTGGTTCGGTCGACGCCGTGATGTAGGTGTCGTCGTCGCGGGTGACGTACGGGACCGACGCGTCGGCCTGGTCGCTCTGCGGTTCGTGCAGCAGGATCCAGGAGATCGGGGTGATCACCAGGATCACGGATGCGATGGCGATCAGCGGACGGCGTACCCGCGACGGTTGCGGGGCGGCCCTTCTGCTGCGCCGGCGCCGAGCGGTGGCTCCGGGCTCTGACATTGACTTGCGTGTTCCCTTCACGGTCGCCCCAAAGACGTGCCTCATTCGTCTCACCGCGGCGCCGGGACGGCGGCGCTCAGTGGATGGCAAGAACGGATCTACCCGGTGGGATCACCGGCGAACCGGCCGGCGGCTGTCGTGGTCCGACAAACTGTGCCGGGCCGACGGTGGAGCGGCGACAAGACATTGTCCTGACAAAGTCGGAACAGCGTGTCGCGCTCGACAAGCCGGGCCGGGTCAGCTGCTGACCCGGCCGAAGTCCTGGACCCAGCTGCCCGGGCCCCACTGCGACTTGACCTGGCCCGGGTCGTAGCCGATACCGATCCGGTTGAACTTGCAGTTCAGGATGTTCGCGCGGTGCCCGTCGCTTTTCATCCAGGCGTTGAACACCCGCTGGGCGGAGTCGTAGCCGGCCGCGATGTTCTCGCCCCAGCCGCTGCCGCGGAAGCCGGCCGCCGCGATCCGGTCGCCCGGGCCCTGGCCGTCGGGGTTCGTGTGGTCCATGTACTGCCGGCGCACCATGTCCGACGCGTGCCGGCCGGCTGCCTCGACCAGGCTGTCGTCCAGCTGGAGCGCACGGCAGCCCTGGTTGCGCCGGGCCGCGTTGGTCAGCTCGAGGACGTCGCGCTCGATCGCGCTGGTGCCACCGCCGCCCGCCGGGGGCGGCGGCGGGTCGTCCGGCGTCGGTTCGGTCGTCGTCGGCGGCGGGGTCGTGGTGGTCGGCTTGCTGGTCGACGGCTTCGGCTTCACGGTTTTGGTGTCACCGGCAACCGTCGGTACGTGGCTCGGGCGGACCGTCACAGTGGTGACTCCACCCGGAGTGGTGGTCAACACGGTGGTCGGCGCGGTGCCGGCCGTCGTCGTCGTGGTGTTGGTCGACTCGGCCGAACCCAGCGCCGGCGTACCGGTCGGGCTGATCGTGGTGGTGACGCCGTTCGGCAGGGTCTTGGTGACGGTGACCAGCGGCTTGCCGGGCTTGGCCGGCGCGGAGGTGCCGTCGACCGCGGCCGGACCGGCGTTGTCCTCGGAGACGTTCAGGACCTCGGTCCGGTCGTCGGCGACGTCCGAGCCGTCGCGGTTCGTCATCAGGTACACCACGGGGCCGATGGCCAGCAACACCGACAGGGCGCTGACGACCGGGCCGACCAGGCCCCGGCTGCGCTTGCGCGCCGCTCTTCTGCTCCGGTGTCGCCCAGGGGTTGGCGAGTCCGTCATGGGTGGGCGAAATCCTCTTCGTTCGTTCGTACCGAGTCGTTCGTCGAACCGCGTCGTGGCCAGGCCCCCCTGGTTGCCGAACAGCGACCCTAGTCGATCGGCGGGGCCACTGTTACAGGAACATGTCCGGTCTTAACGCACCCTGAAGGTTGGAATTCAGGCACCGAAGTTCTGCACCCAGCTGCCGTTGCCCCAGTCGGGCTTGACCTGCCCGCTGTCGTAGCCGACACCGAGCATCGTGTAGTCGCAGTTGAGCATGTTCTTGCGGTGGCCTTCGCTGTTCATCCAGCCCTCGACGACCGCCGCCGCCGAGCGGTAGCCGACGGCGATGTTCTCGGCCATCGCGCCGCCGCGGAAACCGGCCGCCTTCATCCGGTCGAACGGGCTGCGGCCGTCCTGGCTGGTGTGGTCGAAGTAGTGGTTGTCGACCATGTCCGCGGCGTGCGCCTCGGCCGCCCGGGTCAGGGCGCTGTTCGGCTTCAGCGGTCCACAGCCGGCCTTCTGGCGCTCGGCGTTGGTGAGCTGCAGCACCTGCGTTTCCATCGAACCGCCGCTCGGCGGCGGCGCGGTCGTGGTCGGCTTCGGCGTACTGGTGTGGCTGGGCCTCGGGGACGGCTTCGTCGACGGCTTCGGGGTGCGGGACGCGCCGCGGCTCGGTGCGGTGGTCGACCGGGTCGGCGTCGGCGTGGCCCGCGGAGTCCTGGACGGCGTACGGCTCGGGGTCGCCGACGGCTTCGGTGTCGCGCTCGGAGTGACGGTCGGCGCCGGCGTGGGTGTCGTCACCGGCGCCTCGGTCGGTGGCGTCGAGACGTCGTCGGTCGCGACGGTCAGCGGCGCGTCCTGGCTCGCCGGGGCAGCGCTGTCGCCATCGCGGGTGAGGTACCAACCGCCACCCGCGAGCAGGCCCAGAACCACCAGGGCCGCGAAGATCGGACCGGCCACCCCGCGTCGTTGCGCGCGGCGACGGCCACCGTGGCCAGGGTTCTCGTCGTACTGGGTGTTGGACACCCGAGGGACCGTAGCGGAGATGGCCGGCACCGACGAGCCCTTGTGACAAAGGTCGAACGGCCTTCACAGACCTTTGACGTAACGGTGTTCAGGCCTGGTCCACAATCAGCAGCGCGCGATGACGATGTCCGCGACGACCTTCCAGCCCAGGCTGCGGTAGAGCCGCAGGCCGTCGATCGAGGCGATCAGGATGCCGCGTTTGGCGCCCTGCGCGGCCGCGGTCTCGACCAGTGACGCCATCACGGCGCTGCCGAGCCCGCGTCGCCGGTGGGCCGGATCGGTCTCGATCCGGTCGGCGACCGCGTCCTCGCCGACCACCGCCATCCGGCCGCTCGACACCACGCCACCGTGCAGCGTGGCGCGGGTGACGATCAGGTCGGACTCCAGTTCGGTGTGCAGCGCGTACCGGTCGTTGAGCTGCAGCGCGGGTTGCTCCGACAGCTGGATGGTCATCAACCAGTCCTGCTCGCGCTGCACCTCCAGCCCGAGCTCCTCGAATTGCTCGACCCGGGCCTCACGGTCGTCGGTGGCCAGCGTGATCCAGCCGGCTCCCCGGCCACCACCGGCCGCCATCGCCAGCTCGGCCGCGCGTTCGACCCGCTCCGGTTTGTCGTCCGCATCCAGTACGACGTACTCCATGGCGCGGTTGTCCTCGCCCGCGCGCACGATCAGGATCCCGTCGTTGTCGTCCTCGACTTTGGTCCAGCCCCGCGACACCGACCATCCCGCCTGCCAGCGGCGGACGAGCTCCTCACGATCTCTCACCTGTCGATTCAAGCAGCCGCGGGGCCGAACGGCGAGGGGAACTGGTGTCGCCCTTCGAACATTCCCGCCTCACACTGTGGACGACTCGCCCGTTTCCCGCGTTTTCCACCGGTTTCGGCTAGGGCGTGTACTCCGTGGCGAGCAGGTCGAAGCAGACCAGGTCGTCGTAGACGCCGTCGCGCAGCGGGGCGGCGGCGCGGTCCAGCCCGGTCCGGGTGAAGCCGTTGACCTCGGCCACGCGCGCCGACGCGGTGTTGCCGGCCGCGGCGTACAGGACGAGCCGGCGCCGGCCGAGGCCGGCGTCGTCGAGCGGTGTGAACGCGTGCCGGATCGCGAGCCCGGCCGCCGCGGCCATCACGCCCCGGCCGCGGGCGTCGGGGTGCGCCCAGTAGCCGACCTCCGCCATCGTCTTGTCGATCCGGTTGTTCAGGTCGAAGACGCTGATGTTGCCCAGCAGTTCGTCGGTCTCCGCGTCGGCGATCGCCCAGGAGACGCCTTCGCCACTGGCCAGCAGCTCCAGCCGGCCGTCGATGAACGCTTCCGCGTCCTCCAGCCCGTACGGCGACGGCAGGCCGGCCAGCCAGTGCTGCGTCCGGGCGTCGTTGCACGCCGCCATCACCCGCTCGGCGTCCTTGGCCGCCAACGCGCGCAGCCGGATGCCCTTGCCCTCGATCACCGGCACCGTCCACCAGTTGCCCTGCGGTTCGAGCTCGTCGTCGCGGGCAACCGACGCGACCCACTCGTCGCGTCGGACCCCACGCTGCAGGCCGCCGTCGGGCAGCGTGACCAGCGACCGGAAGCCGGCCTTCCACGCGACCCGCCGGGACGCCCAGTTGCCGACGTACGCGCGCCAGGTCACCCGGCGCCAGCCGAGGTCGTCGAAGGCGTGCCGTACGACGAGCTTGACCGCGCGCGTCATCACGCCGTGCCCACGGGCCCACGGCGACACCGCGAAGCCGATCTCGCCGACGCCGCCCTCGGAGTCACGCAGATCGACCGTGCCGGCGTAGCGGCCGTCGTACTCGATCGCCCAGGCGAACGAGCTGCCGTCCTGCCACCGGGCCGGGATCTGCCGGGTCAGGTAGTCGACCGCGTGCTCGTGCAGGTAGGGCACCGGGATGGTGGTCCAGCGCTGCATCTCCGGGTCCTGGCAGGTCTCGTACGCCGGGTCGATGTCGGCCGCGGTGTGCGCGCGCAGGGTGACCAGGCTGTCGGTGAGCACCGGGACGTCGTCGGGGAATCGCATGTCCGAAGCGTGACGCGCGCAAGCACTACGCGGCAACGCGATTTCGCCCTGGACGCACGGGAACCAACAGTTCCGCACTGCGCGGCGGCGGCACAGACCGTAGTCTGACCCTGTGAACGCAGCCGGAAACGCCGAACCGACCCGCGGCCGCGGCGGTCAGCTGGCTGCCCAGCGGCAGGCCACGATCGTTGCCGAGGTCAACAGCCGGGGTGCCGTCACGGTCGCCGAGCTGGTCGACCGGTTCGGGGTCTCGGACATGACGATCCGCCGCGACCTGGACGCGCTGGACTCCAGCGGCCTGCTGCACAAGGTGCACGGCGGCGCGACGTCGGTCGGTCTGCGCAGCGCGCACGAGCCCGGCTTCGACGCCAAGCTCACCCAGGAATCGGCCGCCAAGCAGGCGATCGCCACCGAGGCCGCCCGGCGGGTCCAGCCCGACAGCGCGATCGGCATCGGCGCCGGGACGACGACGTACGCGCTGGCCCGGCAACTGCTCCGCGTCGAGAACCTCACTGTGGTGACGAACTCGGCCCGGATCGCCGACGTGTTCCACGGCAACGCGCGCTCCGACCGCACTGTGGTGCTGATCGGCGGCATCCGGACGCCGTCGGACGCGCTGGTCGGCCCGATCGCGACCGCGGCCCTGCAGTCGCTGCACCTGGACATGCTCTTCCTCGGCGCGCACGGCGTGGACGCCGAGCACGGTCTCAGTACGCCGAACCTGATGGAGGCCGAGACCAATCGGTCGTTCATCGCGGCCAGCCGCGAGGTCGTGCTGGTGGCCGACCACACCAAGTGGGGCACGGTCGGCCTGAGCACGTTCGCGACCTGGAGCGACCTGGACGTCGTTGTGACCGACACCGGCCTGGCCCCGGCGGCGCGCAAGTCGATGCGCGACACCGGCTGCGAACTGGTCCTGGCCGGCGTCTAGCCGACGCCCGGTCAGGTCTTTCGAGCTAGTCGAGCTTCGAGGCGCCCGGCGACGGCGTCGCCGCGAGGGACGTCGGGGCGCGGAAGCCGTGCTCGCCGAAAGCCCTCTCGATCGCGGCGAACGTCTGGTCCGCCTTGGCGGTCTCGACCAGCGCGATGATGCAGCCGCCGAACCCGCCGCCGGTCATCCGCGCGCCGACCGCGCCCGCGGCCAGTGCGGTGTCGACGGCGACGTCCAGTTCCGGCACGGTGATCTCGAAGTCGTCGCGCATCGACACGTGCGACGCGGTGAACAGTGCGCCGACGTCCCGCAGCCGGCCGGCGCGCATCAACGCGACAGCCTGCTCGACCCGGTCGATCTCGGTCACCACGTGCCGCACGCGCCGACGGTCGACGTCGTCGGAGAGCTTGGCGAGTGCCTCGTCCAGACCGTCCATGGTGATCGAACGCAACGCCGGTACGCCGAGCTCGGCGGCGGCCCGCTCGCAGCTCTTCCGGCGCGCGGCGTACTCGCCGTCGACGTGCCGGTGCGGCGCCTTCACGTCGATCACCAGCAGGGTTAGCCCGTCGGCCTCGGGGTCGAACGGGATCTGCTCGGTCGCCATCGCGCGGATGTCGAAGTACAGCGCGTGACCCGCGGTGCAGCACATCGACGCCATCTGGTCCATCAGTCCGACCGGCGCTCCGACGTACTGGTTCTCCGCCTTCTGCGCCAGGCGCGCGACCTCGGCCGGGTCGACCTCGAGGTCGCGCAGCCCGAGCAGGGCGACGCCGGTCGCGCACAGCAGCGCGGCCGAGGACGAGAGCCCGGCGCCGGTCGGCAGATCGGAGTCGACCAGCAGGTTCGCGCCGCCGATCTCGTAGCCGGCCTCACGCAGCACCCAGGCCATGCCCGCCGGGTACGTCGCCCAGTCGCCGACCGAGCCCGGCTCGAGGGAGTCCAGGGCGAACTCGATCACGCCGTTCTGCCCGTTCGACGAGACCGCGACGATGCCGTCGTCGCGCGCCGACGCGGTGACGACGATCCGGTTCGGCAGGGCGATCGGCAGCACCAGGCCGTCGTTGTAGTCGGTGTGCTCACCGATCAGGTTGACCCGGCCGGGGGCTCGCCAAGCACCGTCGGGTGCCGTCCCGAAGACCTCTTCGAAGGTAGTCACGAGGTGACCTTACGGAGGGTTTCGGCTACGTCTTCCGGGCGGGTGTCGGAGATGAAAGCGCCCATGCCGGACTCGGAACCGGCCAGGTACTTGATCTTGTCGGCGGCCCGGCGGATCGACAGCAGTTCCAGGTGCAGGTAGCCGAGCTCGCGGTCGGTCCGGACCGGCGCGGCGTGCCAGGCGGCGATGTAGGGCAGCGGCTCGTCGTACAGGCTGTCGAAGCGGCGCAGTACGTCGAGGTACAGCTGGACGAAGTCGTCGCGCTCGGCGTCCGTCAGCTCGCTGATGTCGGCGACCTGGCGGTGCGGGTAGAGGTGGACCTCGACCGGCCAGCGCGCGGCCTCGGGCACGAACGCCGTCCAGGTCTCGTTCTCGGCGACGACCCGGATGGCCGCCTTACGCTCGGCGGCCAGGATGTCGGCGAACAGGTTGCCGCCGGTGGCCTCGAAGTGCTCGCGGGCGCGGGCCATCAGCGTGCGCATCCGCGGCGGGACGAACGGGTAGGCGTAGATCTGGCCGTGCGGGTGGCTCAGGGTGACGCCGATCTCGCGGCCGCGGTTCTCGAACGGGAACACGTACTCGACGTCCGGCCGGGCGCTCAGCTCGGCGACCCGGTCCGCCCAGGCCTCGACGACCAGCCGGGCCTGGCCCTGGGACAGGTCGGTGAACGACTTGTTGTGGTCGCTGGTGAAGCAGACCACCTCGGTCCGGCCGGGACCGGCGAACGACGGGAACCGGTTCGCGAAGACCGCGACGTTGTAGTCGTGGTCGGGGATCTCGGTCGGGTTGCCCGGCGTACTGGCGTCCAGCGGGCACTGGTCGGCCGGCGGCAGGTAGGTCCGGGTGTTGCGGTGGGTCGCGAAGGTGATCACGTCGCCGGTGAGCGGATCGGTGCGCATGTCGACGGCGGGCTTCGGAGCGGCCAGGCCGCGGGTGTCGGCCAGCGGAACGCGGACCGGCGCGTCGGCCGGGTCGTAGTAGATCAGGTCCCGGCCGTCGGACAGCTTGGTGTCCGCCCGCCGCGCGCCACGTGTTGTCATGCGAATCATCATAAACCAACAGAATTGAACATGCAGGAGACGACCCGTCGCCGGTACTCTTGATCGATGGACGTCGCCCTACTTCCGCGTCCTCTCCCGTGCCGGAGAGGACGCTAGGAACTCCCAGCTCATGAACGAGACCCTGCTCAACATCGTCCTGATCTTCGTCTTCGTGCTCATCGGCGGGGTGTTCGCCGCGGCCGAGATGGCGCTGGTCTCCCTGCGGGAGAGCCAGCTGAAGTCGATCGCCACCCGCGGCCGGCGCGGCGAGACCGTCGCCCGGGTCGCCGCGAACCCCAACCGCTTCCTGTCCGCGGTGCAGATCGGCGTCACGCTGATGGGCTTCCTGTCGGCCGCCTTCGGTGGCGCGACGCTGGCCGACGGGCTGTCGCCGCACCTGCAGGACCTCGGCCTGCCGGAGTCCCTCGCGGACACCGCCGCCCTGGTGCTGATCACCGTGGCGATCTCGTATGTGTCGATCGTGATCGGCGAGCTCGCGGCCAAGCGGCTCGCGCTGCAGCGGGCAGAGCTGTACGCGCTCGGCCTGGCGCCGCTGGTCGACCGGATCGCCTCCGCGGTCCGGCCGGTGATCTGGCTGCTGTCCAGGTCCACCGACCTGGTCGTCCGCGCGCTCGGCGGCGACCCGAACGCGAACCGTGAGGTGATGAGCGACGAGGAGCTGCGTGACCTCGTCTCCGCCCACGAGTCGCTCGGTGAGGAGGAGCGCCGGATCGTCGACGACGTCTTCGAGGCCGGCGGCCGGCAGCTGCGCGAGCTGATGCTGCCGCGCACCGAGGTGGACTTCGTCGACGCCGAGATGCCGGCGTACAAGGCGGTGAAGTTCGCCGCCGAGCGGCCGCACTCGCGCTACCCGGTGATGAACGGCTCGGCCGACGACATCGTCGGGTTCGTGCACGTGCGCGACCTGTTCGACCCGGCGGTCGCGACGCGGTCGGTCCGGGTCGGCGACCTGGCGCGCGAGGTGCTGATGCTGCCCGACACCGCGAAGCTGCTGCCGACGCTGACCGAGATGCGCCGGCGCTCGACCCACCTGGCGATCGTGCTCGACGAGTACGGCGGTACGGCCGGCATCGTCACGCTCGAGGACCTGGTCGAGGAGCTGATCGGCGACATCAAGGACGAGTACGACGAGGACGCCGGCGAGACGACCCGGCTGCGCAGCGGCGACGTCGAGGTCGACGGCCTGCTCAACCTCGACGACTTCGCCGACGAGACCGGCGTCGAGCTGCCCGACGGCCCGTACGAGACGGTCGCGGGCTTCCTGGCCGCCCAGCTCGGCCGGGTCCCGTCCGTCGGCGACGAGGGCAACGTCGACGGCTACAACATCACCGTCACCGAGATGGACGGCCGCC
Source organism: Kribbella sp. ALI-6-A (assembly GCF_001984195.1). GTDB lineage: Bacteria > Actinomycetota > Actinomycetes > Propionibacteriales > Kribbellaceae > Kribbella. The sequence continues at coordinate 24,503 of NZ_MTQN01000005.1, read as the reverse complement.
GGGTGGCCCGCGTCCGGGTCCACCGGGTGGCTGCCGAGGAGACGCCGGCTAGCTGACCAGGGCCGGGTTCTTCTCCAGAAGGTTGCTTCGGGCAAGGACCACCAGGCCGCCGGCGGTGAAGCCGAGGCCCTGCACGACGAGGACCGGGATGATGCCGACCACCTCGCCGAGCAGGCCGGCGGCGACGATGCCGAGCAGGACGGCGAGGCCTTCGGCGGCGAACAGCGCGCCGAAGACCCGCCCGCGGGACGCGTCGTCGGTCAGCCGCTGGATCACCGTCATCGATCCCGCCACCACGAGCGCCCCCGGCAGTCCCACCGCGATCATCAACACGTACGCCGGCATCAGACCGTCGTAGACCAAGGGATAACAGAACAGCGCGAGATCGATCAGGCCGAACAGCACGGCACCGGCGCCCCACAGGCGAGCCGCCGCGAAGCGGGCGCCGATCGCGGCGGCGGCCAGGCCGCCGACGATCCCGCCGACCGCCTGCGCCGACACGATCAACCCGTACGCCGTCGCGTCGCCGCCGAGCTCCTCGCTGACGAACGGCGCGAACAACGTGCTCATCGCTCCCTCGCCGACGCCGGTCACCAGTCCGAACACGAACACGATCCGCATCGCCCGCCCGCCCACGCAGATCCGCAACCCGTCGATCCATTCGGCGCGCAACCGTCGTACCGCGCCCTTGGTCCGCTCACGCACCACGGCCATAGCGCGGTGCTTCACTCCGAGCAGCAGCGCCATCGCCAGCAGGTAGGTCGCCGCGTCGACCGCGGCCAGCAGGGGCATCCCGCCCGTGGCCGCCAGCACTCCACCGAGAGCGGCACCCACCAGTCGTGCGATGTCGTTGCTCTGGCTGTTCAACGCGTTCGCGGTGATCAGTTGCTGCGGATCCACCAGGTGCGGCACCAGTGATTGCTCCGCCGGGCGGAAGAACTGCTGCAGACAACTCTGCGCCAGTACGATCACGTAGATCAGCCACAGCCCGCTCTCGTCCCGGACGGCGAGCAGCGGCAGCAGCACGATCGCGTGCAGCAGGTTGACCACGATCATCGTCCGCCGCCGGTCCCACCGGTCCACGAACACGCCCGCCAGCGAGCCGAGCACCACCATGGGCACGAACGACGCCAGCAGTAACCCGCCGGATGCCAGCGTCGAACCCGTCACCGTGTAGACGTGGAAGGCGAGTCCGGTGCGCAGGATCCAGTCACCGGTCAGTGAGATCAGTCCGGCGCTCAGCACCAACCGGTAGTCGCGGCGCCTGACCAGCACCGCCCACAAGTCCTTCATCGGTCGTCCTCGGAGGGCCCGGTCTCAGGCGGCGCGGGCTGCGGCGGCACGGTCTCCTCCGGCAGCACGCTGACGATCCGGGTGATGTCGACCAGCCGGCTGCCCGCCGGCCGGGCGGCCTTGTCGTCGATCGGCCGCTCGTCGACGTACCGCTGCAGCAGCGCGCTGATCTGCTCCTCCAGCTCGGCCAGTTCCTCGCCGGTGAGGTAGACGGCGGTGTGCCCGATCCCGGAGTTCTCGACCAGCACGGCGGGCTCGTTGCGGCGGCGCTGCTGCCAGTCGGCCAAGTTGGTCAGCGCGCGTTCGGCGATCAGTTGCTCGAGCACGTCCGCGGCCGCCGCGCCCTCGTTGGTCAGCCGCGCGCTGCGCCACGACTGTGAGGTGGACACCAGTCGCCACGGCCGCTCGCGGTTGTCCTTGCCCGGCGCCGGCTCGACGAAGTCGTACTTCGCGAGCTGCCGCAGGTGGTGCGACGCGAGCGCCTGGCTGATGCCGAGCCGGCGGGCCGCGTCCGCCGCGGTCAACGGCCCTTCCTTGCCGAGCAGAGCCTGGAGGTCCAGCCGGACAGGATGCGCCAGGGCCCGGATGGCCAGTGGCTCGTCCAGCAACCGGCGCCGGCGGGGATCAGATTCCAAAGACATGCTTGGAATATGCAGCGCGAAACGACTTGATGTCAAGCAGTTGCTTGGGATTGGTCAGGGCTTCTTGTTCGGGCTCTTGCCCTTCGACTTGCCGTTGCCGGGGACGCCGGGGTTGTCGGGCCTGCCCGGCTTGACCGACTTGCCTTCCCCAGCCGTTTTCGTGGGCGGCTTGGACGGTTCGGCCACCGGCTTGCTGGTCGTGCTGACCCGCCGGTCATCAGTCGGCGGGGTGCTCGGCGGACGGGTCGGCGTGGGTATCGACGAGGGCGGCGGTGTCACCGGCGTCGTGCGCGGGGTCGTCGGCGGGGTCAGGTAGTTCGTCTCCGGGAGGCGCTCGTCGCGGTTGCTCAGTACGACGCCGGCCGACGTGGCGGCGACGATGCCCAGCGCGGCGACGGCTCCGACGAGTCTGCGCCGCGACCACCCGCGCGACGACGGAACGACCAGCTCACCGGTGACCACCGGCTGGATCGTCGTACCGGAGGCGATCTGAGCCGCGGTCGGCCGGTCGGCCGGGTTCTTCGCCAGCATGCTCATCAGCAGCCGCTCGAACTCGCCGCCCAGCTCAGGGCGCAGGTCGCTCGGCGGCGTGGGCTCGGTCGTCACGTGCTGGTACATCACCCCGGCCGGCTGGTCGCCCTGGAACGGCGGATGCCCGGTGACGAGCTGATAGAGCACGCAGCCCAGCGCGTAGACGTCGGACGCCTTGCCCGCGGGCTCACCGCGGGCACGTTCCGGCGCGAGGAAGTAGCTCGTGCCGAGGATCTGGCCGTTCGCGGTCACCGTGGTCGTGGTGTCGGTGAGGAATCGGGCGATGCCGAAATCGGTGACCTTGACGGTGCCGTCGGGTGTGATCAGCAGGTTCTGCGGTTTCACGTCGCGATGCACGATGTCCCTGACGTGCGCGGCAGCCAGTCCGGCCGCGCTCTGCTTGATCACCGACAGCGCGCGACCGGCGTCGAACGGGCCGCACAGCCGCAACTCCTCCGCGACGGTCCGGCCGGCGACCAGTTCCATCACCAGGAAGAAGCCGCCGTCGTACGAGCCGAAGTCGTACGCCGCGACCACGTGCGGGTCGGACAGCGCCGCCGCGGCCCGGGCCTCCCGGTGGAACCGCGCGGCCATCTCCGGATCACGTCGAGTGGGCAGCAGCAGCTTGAGCGCGACCTGCCGGCCGAGCAGTTCGTCGGTCGCCTGGAACACCTCGCCCATGCCGCCGCGACCGAGCGGATCCCCCACCCGGTATCTCCCCGCCACCAGCTCGTCTCGCCTCATCCGGAACCCGGTACCCGCCCGGCCTGGAGGACATGCGGCTCAGATCGGGTACGCCGTGGGCCCGTCGGCGCGGTCGCGCAGCCAGTCCAGGGCGGACTCGGCGTGGCCGAGGATGGAGATGTGGCTGTCCCCGGCGTACTCCGTCAGCTCGGCGGCCGGGATGTGTGCGGCGAGCCAGCGGGCGTGGCTCGGCGGGATGATCCGGTCCAGACCGCCGTGCAGGAGCAGGGCCGGCGCGGTGGTCTCGGCGGGATCGCAGCGCCACGGCAGCAGGTAGGACACGTCGTCGTCGATCTGCCCGTACGGGCCGGCCTCGAGCGCCACCGGCCCGGCCACCTCACCCAGCCAGGACCAGGGACCGTCGAACAGCTTCAGGTCGACCGGTGCGAACTCCGGGTCGTATTCGACATCGGACCGCTCCAGCGCCGTCCGCGCCGCGCGCCCGGCTCGGGCCGCCTGCAACGCGGTCACCCCGGACGGGATCATCCCGGCGAACCAGTCCAGCCCCGGTACGCCGTACGGCGCGATCCCGGCCAGGCTGACCACCGCCTGCACCCGGTCGCCGAGCGTGGCCGCGCAGCCGAGCGCGTACGTGCCGCCGCCGGAGTGGCCCATCACGGTGAACCCTTCGAGGCCGAGCGTGTCGGCGACGTACTCGACGTCCCGCGCGACCGAGCTGACCGTCCGGCCGGGCGCGGCCGTCGAGCCGCCGTACCCGGGACGGTCGAAGGAGATCCAGCGCAGCCCGAGCCACTCGGACGCCTCGAACAACGGCTCCGGCGGCCGGCCGAGATTGGGTGTGCCGTGATGCCAGAAGACCGGGACGCGGCGGTCGTCGCCCGGGTGGGTGTCGTACACCCGCAGCGTGCGGCCGTCGGGCAACCGCAGGTCGGCCTGGTCCATCACTTCACGTCCTCCGATGTCGGTGCTCTTCGGACGGTACGTCGCAGCGACGGCCCGCGGCTCGACATTCGCCGTACAAATTGACCCTGACGCTGGGTCAACCATCCAGCATGAGGCCATGACGACCACCTGGACGATCCGCCACGATCGCGTCGCGATTCCGGTCTTTCGCGGCGGGCACGGCAGATCGCCGACCTCGTCCGCACAGCGTCCACGCCGTAGGAGACTGGTCCGGTGCTGACCATCGGTGAGCTGGCGTCGTACGCCGGGGTGACGATCCGCGCCGTGCGGCACTATCACGCCAAGGGCCTGCTGCCGGAGCCGGAACGCGACCATTCCGGCTATCGGCGGTACGACGCCGCGGCGGTGATCGAGCTGATCAAGATCCGTACGCTCGCCGAGGCCGGAGTCCCGCTGGCGCGGGTCCGCGAGCTTCTGCAGGCCGGCGAGGAGGAGTTCGCCGCGGCGGTGGCGGACATCGACCGCCGGCTGCGCGCCGAGATCGAGCAACGCGAGCGCCACCGGGAGCAGATCGCCCGCCTGGCCGCCGGCGACCACCTCGCGCTGCCGGCGGAGGTGGTCGACTATCTGGACCGCCTGCGGGAGCTCGCCGTCGACGAGCGAATCATCCGGACCGAGCGCGACGGCTGGATCCTCCTGGCCGCCCAGTTACCGCACCACATCGCGCGATTGGCAGCCCGCAAGCAGCAACAGCTCGCCGACCCGCAGCTGCTCGACTTCTTCCGAATCCTCGGCCACGCCCTCGACCGCAGCCCTGACGACCCGAAGCTGGTCGAGCTGGCCGACGACCTGTCCGCGTACCTCACCCAACTGGCCGACGCCCAGGGCGACCACTACGTCAACGACACCGACCTCGACCCGCCCCTGGTGACCCTGATGGACACCCTCGCCTTCGACACCGTCCCACCCGCCCGCCGCCTGATCGACCTCCTGCGCCAACGAGGCTGGACCGGCTGGACGGAACTGGAACGCGTGGATCCACCCCACCGCTCAGCCGTCGTGGACGACGGCCTGACGTAGCGGGGAACTCGGACCCAGGTCCTGATCCTGGATCGAACCTTCCTGAACCGGTCGTGTTCGGCCACGTCGCCGGTTAGCGGGGGACCGCGAGCACCGCCTGCAGGACGTCTTCGAGCGTGGTTTTGCTCAGCTCGGTCCGCACGGTGCACTCGATGCCGGCGTACACGTCTTGCAATGCGGGCTGGATGCCGTGGCCGATCACGCATCCTTCGTCGGGACTGGCCCGGTGCAAGGCGAACAGCGGTCCCGGTTCGATCGCGTCGTAGACGTCGAGCAGGGTCATCGAGGCGAGGTCGCGGGTCAGTGACCAGCCGGCGCCGGCGCCGCGGCGTGACTCGACCAGCCCGGCCTCGCGCAGTTCCCCGAGCAGGCGGCGGATCACGACCGGGTTCGTGTTCGCGCTGCCCGCGATCTGTTCCGAGGTGGCGACCTCGTGGCCCTGGCGCTGGTACAGGCCGATCCAGGCCAGCGTGTGCGCCGCGATGGTCAGCCTGCTGTTCGCGCTCACGGTCGCCAGGCTACGGCAGTTGGCGTCGTAATCAAATGTGTTACGTTGATCTGGATGTAACCATAATCGTTACGATTGAGGAGGTCTCGATGAGCAAGGCATTGGCGGGCAAGGTTGCGCTGGTCACCGGAGGATCCCGGGGGCTGGGTGCCTCGACGGTCCGGTTGCTGGCCGGGCAGGGCGCGGACGTCGCGTTCACCTACGTACGTTCCGTGGATCAGGCCCGAACCGTGGTCGACGAGGTGCAGGCGCTCGGGGCCAAGGCCGTCGCGTTCCAGGTCGACCACGCCGACACCAGCTCGGCGCCGGCGCTGATCGACCAGGTCGTCGCGGCGTACGGCGGACTCGACATCTTGGTGAACAACGCGGCGATCGGGGTCGAACAGGGCCGGACCGTCGACGACCCGGACGTGGACACCGCGGCCCTCGACCGGATGCACGCGGTCAACTACCTCGGCGTGATCGCCGTCGTCCGGGCCGCGGTCAAGGTGCTGCGCGACAACGGCCGGATCATCACCATCAGCTCCGGGCTCGGCTCCCGCGTCGGCGTCCCCGGTCTGGCCGACTACGCCGCGACCAAGTCCGGCATCGAGCGCTACACCCTCGGCGTCGCCCGCGACCTCGGTCCGCGCGGCATCACCGCGAACGTCGTCGAGGCCGGGCTGATGGAGACCGGCATGAATCCGGATCTCGAGGTACTGAAGCCGCTGCTCGCCAGCCTGTCCATTCAGCGCATGGGCCACCCCGACGAGATCGCCGCCGCCATCGGCTTCCTCGCCGGCCCCACCGCGAGCTACGTCACCGGCGCCGTGCTCGACGCCCACGGCGGCTACAACGCCTGACGCCACCCCGGGCGATCACCGGCGCGGAACCGCGGCGGCGCGCCGAGGATTCGACGAGCTCGGCATTTCGGCCGGAATGTCGAGGTCCGTGCACGGCCTCCGACCTGTGCTGCGAGGATCCGTTCACCGAAAGGACCGGCCATGAAATACATGCTGCTCATTCACAGCAATCCGATCACCTGGGGTCATCCCTCGTTCCTGCACACCGAGCAAGGCCGCGCGCTGTCCGCGAAGGCGCGCAAGGCGCTGACCGCCCAGCTGGAAGGGCTGCTCGCCGAGCTGTCCGCGAGCGGCGAGCTGGTGATGGCCGAACCGCTCGAGGCGCCGTCGCGGACCAAGGTCGTGCGGGTCCGCGACGGCGTCCGGGCCACGACGGACGGCCCGTACTCGGAGTCGAAGGAGCAGCTCGCCGGTGTCTTCGTCGTCGACGTCGCCACGCCTGAACGCGCCGAGGACATCGCCGCGTCCATCCCCGAGGCGCAGTTCTTCGCCGTCGAGCTGCGCCCGATCGCGGTGGACGACTGACGGCAGCGCGGGAGCCGGCCGCTGAGGGCCGGCTCCCGCTTCGCCGCTACTGGCCGAGCGGGCGGTTGAGGACCGAGATCCGGTCGGACAGCTCGAGCCGCAGCTGGTTGTCGACCGAGGTCAGAGCGCCGGCCCGGGCGGACCGGTGGTCACCGAGGTGCCGGTCGACCGGCCCGCGGACCGGGTACACCTTGGTCTCACCCGGCAACGGCACCGACGGGCACAGGCTGTTGTCGCTCTTCGACCCGTACAGCAGATAGGTGTTGACCACACCGTCCACGCACGGATTGCCTTGCATTCCGTACTGCCCGTGGAAGGCCGCGTCGTCCACTCGGAGCACATCGACGCCACGCGCCTTCCGCACGCCGTTCATCGCCTGCTCGTACGACGTCTGCGGGTCGAACTCGCCCTGCACCACCAGCATGTTGTCCCGGACGGCCTTCGGCAGCTCGGGCAACGTCTGCTCGGGCTCGTCCGACCACGGCCCGCAGACCTCGCCGAGGCCATACTGCCAGCCGAACAACGGGTACTTCGGGCCCTGCAGGTCGCTCAACGTCTTGTACCAGCGCGTCGACTTCGTCGGCTGGTCGCCACAGGCCACGGCGAACCGCGTGATCGGTAGCTGCTCGTAGTCCGGCTCGGCCTGGCCGAGGTTCGCCTTCGTCACCGCGGCGGTGGTCAGATTCGCCACCGGTACGCCGAATCGTTGCCGCGACACCGCATCCGCTTGCGCCCGCAGCCCGGCCGGCAGCGCGGCCAGCTTCTGCGTCCCGGCCTGGTCGCCCTCGATCACCATCGACAGCACCAGGGCGGCGACCACCCAGCTGAGCGTGCTGCCGTTGCCGATCAGCAGCGAGTCGTAGGAGTCCGGGTCGATCCCGAGCTTGACCGCCTTGCCCCGGCCATCCTCGATCGCCGCCGCGGCCTGCTGCGGCGTGCTGCCGAACACGTCGGGCAGGGTGCGATTCAGCCAGGGCAGATAAACGTCCTCGGCGTGCCGCTGGCCCATCCGGGGGAAGTCCTCGAAGTCGGCCTGCAGCCGGCCCTGGAAGTCGACGCTCGAGTCGAGCACCATCCGGCCGGCGTTGTCCGGGAACAACGAGGCGTACTTGGCGCCCAGCCAGGTGCCGTAGGAGTAGCCGACGTAGTTCAGTTTAGTTGCCCCCAGCAACTGCCGGAGCAGGTCCATGTCATGGCTGGTCTGCCAGGTGGTGATGTACGGCGCCTCCGCCACGCTCTGGCAGGCCTCGGCCACCACCTTCGGGACCTGCTGGTGCGCGGCGATGCTCGCCCGCGACCGGTCGCGGGCATCGAGCGGTCCCTGGGGCAGCCGGCCGGTCGGCACCTGGCAGGTGATGCCGAGCCCGGCCTGCCCCTTCGCACCCTGCTGGCCGGTTCCCCGCGGATCCATGCCGAGGACGTCGTACTGGGCGTTCAGCGAGGGCTGCAGCTTGGCCAGGTCGGCGGCCAGCCCGGTGCCCTGACCGCCCGGCCCACCCGGGTTGGTCAGCACGATGCCCTGGTACTTGTCCTTGGGCCCGGTCGCGGCCACCCGGCTGACCGACACCTTCAGGTCCTTGCCGGCCTCGGGATGCGCCCAGTCCCGGGGAACCGTCAGCTGCGCGCACTGCGTGGGCACCTCGGCCTCGAACGGGCAGGCACCCCAGGCGAGCTTCTGCCCGGTGTACCGGGACAGATCCGGTCCGGTGGCACTGGCGGAGATTTGCGGAATCACTACGGCGAGCAACGAGATCGACGTCGCGACGGCGAGTCCTGCTCGAAGGCGTTTCATACTCGGCCTTTCCTCACGATGAATGGAGCGGTACGTCGAACGTAGGTGCGCAGGTCACCGCCTCGGCACGGCCGAACGGCCGGATCACTCGCCCCACCTCGTCCTTTTGGCCAGGGGCCAAGACCAGCCGTCGGGCCGACGTGCGGGAGCCGCCGGGTTGGCATGCTGGGACCATGACGACTTCGCGGCCCTCCTCGCGCCACCGTCGCGCGCCGCTGGTGGCGGAGATCGTCGCGCTCGCTCTGCTGACAGCGGCCGACCAGACGATCACCCTGCTGCACCCGTCGCCGCCCTCGGACGGCCTGCTGGCCGTTCCCCTGTCGGGAATCACACCCGCGATCGGGATCGGTGCCGCAGCCATCGCCGTACTGCGCCGCCGCTTCGGCCGGGTCGAGCTGCTGACCGTGGTGGTCGCCGCAGCGTCGCTGGTGGTCAGCGCAGGGAGCGGACTGGCCGCACTCGCCGGTACGCCGGTGCAGGCGCAGTCAGCGCTGACGGAGGCGCTCGCACTGGCTCTTCTGTGCGGAGCTGTCTGCCACCAACGTCCGGTGCGGTCCGTCGCACCGCTGGTGGTGCTCGTCGGCGTCGCCACGACGGTGGCCGCGCCCCTGCGCTTCGGGTTCGACTCGTCCTGGGCTCTGCTGGCCGTGCCCGCCGCACTGCTCTGGGGTGGCAGCGTGGCGACCGGTCTGATCCTGCGCGACGCCGACAGCCGGTACGACGCGCAGCTGGCCAAGGCGCGCGAGTCCGAGCGGCTCGCGCTGGCACGGGAACTGCACGACTTCGTCGCCCATCACGTCACCGGCATCGTCGTGCTCGCCCAAGGTGCTCGGGTCGCCGCCGCGCGCCGCGAGGAGGACGCCGGTGTCTACACCGAGATGGAGCGAGCTGGTGGGGAGGCGCTGAGCGCGATGCGGCGCCTCGTCGGCATGCTGCGGACCGAGAACGCCGGCGAGACGGCCGGCACCGAGCCGAGCCTGCTCGCCGAGCTGACCCTGCTCACCGAGCTCGAAGAGGCCTGCGGCAACGATCCGCGGGTCGAGCTGACCGCACCGGCCGAGCTCGGGCAGCTGTCGTTGCCCAGGGCCCTGGTCGTCGCGGCACACCGGATCGTGCTGGAGGCGGTCACCAACGCCCGCCGGTACGCCGTACCGGGGACGCCGATCACGGTGTCGGCGCGGCTTCGGCGCAAGGGGTTCACCGCCGCGCTGGAGCTCGAGGTCGGCAACGACGTGGCGGCGGATGCCGTCCGCGGCGACGGGTACGGGCTGGTGGGCATGGCCGAACGGGCGCAGGCCGTGGGCGGTACGTTGTCGTCCGGTGCCACCGACGGCCGCCGCTGGCGGGTGCACGCCACGCTGCCGGTCGACCCGGCCCCCGAGCAGTTGTTCCGGTGAAGGAGACGAGCGTGCCCGTACGGGTCCTGCTGGCCGACGACCAGGCGATGGTCCGGACCGGCTTCCGGCTGATCCTCGACGCCGAGCCCGACGTCGAGGTGATCGCCGAGGCCGCCGACGGCGAGGAAGCCGTCCGGCTGGCCCGCGAGCTGCGTCCCGACGTCATCCTGATGGACGTCCGGATGCCGCTGATCGACGGCCTGCAGGCGACCAGGCTGCTGGCCGGTCCCGGCGTCGCCGACCCGCTGCGGGTGGTCGTCGTGACCACCTACGACGTCGACGAGAACGTGTACGCCGCGCTACGCGCCGGGGCGTGCGGATTCCTGGTCAAGGACGCCGGGCCGCGGCTGCTGGTCGAGGCGGTCCGCGCCGCCGCCGACGGGGAGTCGATGGTCTCGCCGTCGGTCACCGCCCGGCTGCTCGAACGGTTCACCCAGGCGGCCGCGCCGGTGGCTGCTGCGGCCCACCCACTGACCGAACGGGAGGCCGACGTCGTCCGCGCGGTGGCGCGCGGCCGGATGAACAGCGAGATCACCGAGGAACTGACGCTGTCACTCTCGACCGTCAAGTCGCACCTGGCCAGCGCCCAGCGCAAGCTCGGACTGCGCAACCGCACCGAGCTCGCCGTCTGGGCCTGGGAGAACCGCCTCGTCGGCTGACCCGCGCCGGGCCCGGACCACGACGGTTCGCGCCACCAGGTCCCCGACCCGCTGCCGGTACGGCGTACTGCACATCACCACGAGGCCGGCCAGTCCCCAGAACAGGCCGTCCACGACCCAGAGCAGGTACCGGACGAAGAACTGCTTCCAGCTCGGCAGGGTGCCTTCCATCGTCACGACACGCAGGCCGAGCGCCGCCATGCCGAGCGTCCGGCCGCCGGTACGCCGGGGGAGCAGGAGCTCGTTCACCGCCTGGAGCACGATGATCGAGCCGATGTAGGTGCCGACGGCGACGTACAGGACCCACCGGCCGTGGCCGCCCGCCTTGACGACCACGATCAGCGTGGCGACGGCGACCAGCACGGACACCACCATCACGGCCAGCAGGTCGAGCAGCCACTGCGCACAGCGTCGGGGGACGACCCGGGTCGCCTCGCGGGTGAGTGCGGTCACGCCCGGCATCATTCCATCGGAAGGTGGCGCTCAGACCGGCGGCGCGACCAGGCGGGCGTGGTTGTCGCGGGTGGCCAGGGCCGGGTCGAGGGCGCCGAGCGCGAGCCAGGTGGCGCCGCCGACCCCGTCCCGGGCGGTCAGCACCTCACCGTGGAAGTGGTCCCGGATGCTCTGCCGCAGCAACCGGCCCACCGGCGACGACTCGCCCGCGACACTCCCGGCGAGCACCAGCGGACCGTTGTCCGACGTTGTCCGCAGCCGGCCGACGGTTTCTGTGAGCAGTTCGGCTGCGCGTTTCACCAGCGCCTGCGCCGTCTCGTCGTCGCGGTCGTAGGCCGCCACCACCGTCCGGGCCAGTTCGGCCAGCAGGACCGGCGGACGTGAGTTCACGGTGCGAATCAGGTCGTCACGCAGCCGGTCGTAGCCCTCACGCTCGGCGACAAGACCTTCCTGGCGATCGGGCAGCACGGCCTGGACGACGGCCTCGCCGAGGCCACCGATCGGCTCGCCCAGGTCGAGTGCGCGCAACACACTGCGCATCGCTTCGCGGCCCAGCCAGAAGCCCGAGCCGTCGTCGCCGAGCAGCCAGCCGTGCCCGTCGGCGGTCCGGACCAGCCGGTGATCGCGGACCAGGCCGGCCGCGCTCCCGGTGCCCGCGATCAGCACGGCGCCGTCCGCCTCCGGCGTACCGGAGGCGAAGGCGACCTCCAGGTCGCCGATGTAGCCGGGCTTGCAAATCAGTCCGGCACCCGACCAGGCGGCGTCGAACTGGGCCGCGACCTCGGGTTTGGTCAGCGCCGACCCGCCGGCCGCGCCGATCACGGCGGACCTGACCGCGGCCGGATCCAGTCCGGTGAGCGCTTGCCGGACGGCCTGCCCGAAGTTCGCCGCGGCACTCGCGGGGTGGCTGGTCGGATTTCCGCCCGCGGCCGCCCCGCGACCGACTACCTTGCCTTCCATGTCCGCGATCACGATCCGGGTGGAGGTCCCGCCGAGGTCGCCGCCCAGGACCAGTGTGGTGTCAGGTCGCAGGACCACTGCGTCCTGTGGTTCCGCGAGGGCGCGATCGAGGGACATAGGCGGTGCTCCAAACTGCTCAATCAGAGCCGTAAATGGACAATAACGTGCAAGGTCACGCAACGGTCCCGATCTGGAGGGAAGAGTGGAATGAGCCTTGACTTTAGCTGCCAGGTGAGAAAAGTTCTGTCCAGCAAACCGCAAACTTGCGCACTTGTCGGCACCAGGAGTGTCGCGGCGAACACATTAGTCGAGGGGTGGGCCCTGTGATGGCCAGTACGACGGACGGCAGCACGGGCGCGCACGCGGGGAGTGGAACGAACCCCGGTGGCGTCAGTGCGCAGTCGTATGTTCACACCCTGACGCCCATCCTGGCCGCTGTCACCGAGCAGATCGACGGTCCGATCCAGGACGCCGCCGAACTGTTCGTCACCTCGCTGCGCAACAACGGCGTGATCCAGGCCTTCGGGTCCGGACACTCCGAGGCGCTGGCGATGGAGATCGCCGGCCGCGCCGGCGGCCTGATCGCGACCAACCGGCTCGCGCTGCGCGACCTGGTGCTGATCGGCGGCGAGCCGGTCGAACTGCTGCGCAGTGGAGAGCTCGAGCGCGACCCCTCGATCTCGCGCCGGCTGTACGAGCTGAGCGCCGCGCAGGAGCACGACGTGTTCGTGATCGCGTCCAACTCCGGCGTCAACGGCTCGATCGTCGAACTGGCGAGCGTCGTCAAGGAGCACGGCCACCCGCTGATCGCGATCACCTCGCTGCAGCACACCGCCGGGGTCGACTCCCGTCACCCGTCGGGCAAGAAGCTGATCGACTTCGCCGACGTGGTGCTCGACAACCACGCGCCGTACGGCGACTCGGTGCTCGACATGCCGGGATTCGGCAAAGTCTGCGCCGTGTCGTCCATCACCGCCGCGCTGATCGCGCAGATGCTGGTCGCAGAGGTTCTGCGCCGGTTCAGCGAAGCCGGCCAGACACCTCCGGTCTACCTGTCCGCGAACATTCCCGGCGGCGACGACCACAACCACGCCCTGGAAGCAAAGTACGCCGGCCGGATCCGTCGTACTGCCTGAAACACTCTCGGAAGGCGGGACCATGACCACTCCCAACAACCTGTCGCGGCGGCTGTTCCTGCAGCGCGCGGCGGTCGGCACCCTGATGGCGGCCGGCGGCAGCACGCTGGCGGCCTGCGCCAGTGGTGGTAGCGAGGACGACGCGGGCAGCGGCGGCGGCGGCGCGGAAAAGACGAACGAGAACCCGTTCGGGGTCAAAGAGGCCGACCCGCTGGACGTCGTGATCTTCAAGGGCGGCTACGGCGACGACTACGCCAAGGCGCACGAGGAGCTGTACAAGAAGAAGTTCCCGGCCGCGGAGATCAAGCACGCCGGTATCACCGACATCACCCCGCAGCTGCAGCCGCGCTTCAACGGCGGCAACCCGCCGGACGTGATCGACAACTCCGGCGCCTCGCTGCTGCCGATGTCGACGCTGGCCAGCACCGGCCAGCTGGCCGACCTGACCGAGCTGTTCGACGCGCCGTCGATCGACGACCCGAACAAGAAGGTCCGCGACACCGTCGAGCCGATCACGCTCGAGGCCGCGATGCTCGAGGGCAAGCCGCTGGTCCTGGACTACGTCCTGACCGTGTATGCGCTCTGGTACAACAAGAAGCTGTTCGCCGAGAAGGGCTGGCAGCCGGCCAAGACCTGGACCGAGTTCCTCGCGCTGTGCGAGGAGATCAAGAAGGCCGGCATCGCGCCGCTGGCCCACCAGGGCAAGCACCCGTACTACATCGGCCAGATCCTGCTGGACATGGCCGTCAAGCACGGTGGCCAGGAAGTCATCAAGGCGATCGACTCGCTCGAGCCGAACGCCTGGAAGCACCCCTCGATCAAGCTCGCCGCCGAGGCGCTGCTCGAGCTCAAGGGCAAGGGCTACATGATGCAGGGCACCGAGGGCCTGGACCACATCCAGTCCCAGACGGCCTGGAACCAGGGCAAGGCGGCCTTCATCCCCAGCGGTTCGTGGCTGGAGAACGAGCAGAAGCCGGTGGCGCCGAAGGACTTCGAGACCACCGCGACCTTCACCCCGCTGCTGGACGGCGCGAAGCTGCCGGTCGACTGCACCGAGATCAGCGCCGGTGAGAACTTCATCGTGCCGAGCAAGGCCAAGAACCGCGCCGGCGGTCTGGAGTACCTGCGGATCATGCTGTCGAAGGAGGCCGCGGGCAAGTTCACCGAGATGACCGGGTCGCCGACGGTGGTCAAGGGCGCGGCCGAGGGCAAGAAGCTCAGCCCCGGTGCGGCCTCGGCCAGCGCGCTGCTCACCAGCGGCGGCACGAACAACTGGGTGACCTACTTCGCCACCTGGTACTCGACGATGGACAAGCCGATCCGTAACGTGTATGGCGAGCTGGCGGCCGCCCGGGTCACCGCCGACGAGTTCTGCAACCGCGCGCAGAAGGTCGCCGACGACACCGCCAAGGACCCCAAGACCAAGAAGCAGACTCGCAGCTGAGCCGAGTTCCCTCCGCCCCCTGCTCTGAAGGAGAGAGATGCGGCACGGCAGTTATCGTTTCGTCGCGAGCTTCCTCGCGTTGCCACTGGCGTTGTATGCGATCTTCGTGATCTCACCGTTCGTCCAGGCGTTCTACTACTCGCTGACCGACTGGACCGGCATTTCACCGAAGTTCGAGTTCGTCGGACTGGAGAACTTCCAGACCCTGGCGCGCGACGCGGTGTTCCGCCAGGCGCTCGGGCACAACGTGATCCTGCTGATCGGCGTGCCGCTGTTCACCATCTTCCTCGCGCTGGTCTTCGCCTACCTGCTGAACGTCGGCGGGAAGGCGAACAGCGCGGGGGTGCAGGGGGTGCGGGGGAACGGCTTCTACAAGCTGGCCTTCTTCCTGCCCCAGGTGCTGTCGGTCCCGGTCATCGCGGTGATCTGGTCGGTGGTGATGACCTCGACCGACACCGGCCTGCTGAACAGCGTCACGAACAAGCTGGGGCTGGGCACCTCGCAGTACCTGGCCAGTCCCAAGATCGCGCTGTACTGCGTGATGTGGGTGCTGATCTGGGGCAGCGTCGGGTTCTACCTGGTGCTGTTCAACGCGGCGATGTCCGGCATTCCGAAGGACATCTTCGAGGCCGCGATCATCGACGGCGCCGGCCGGTTCGCGACCTTCTCCCGGATCACCCTGCCGTTGCTGTGGGACACCATCCAGACGGCCTGGGTCTACCTGGCCATCCTGGCGCTGGACGCCTACGCCCTGGTCGCGGTGATGACGGCCGGGCCGGGTGGACCGGACAACTCCACCCAGGTGATGGGTCTGCAGATCGCCGACAACGGGTTCCAGTACGGCCGGGCCGGCTACGCCTCGGCGATGGGTGTCGTGCTGTTCTTCCTGACGCTGCTGATCGCCGCCGTGATGCTGCGGGCCACCCGCCGCGACCGGATCGAATACTGAGGGGCCTGAGATGACTTTGCAGATCGATGTCGAGGGCACCCGCTCCGAGCCGGCCCCGAAGATCACGCCGGCCGGGTCGAGCGACCGGTCGTTCAGCCCGGTCAACGTCTTCTCGCACACGGTGCTGATCGCCTGGAGCATCCTGGTCGTCGTACCGTTCGTCTGGTCGCTGATCGCGTCGCTGAAGAGCACCGGCGAGATCTTCGGTGACAACCCGTGGGCGTTGCCCAAGGAGCTGCTGTTCAGCAACTTCTCCAAGGCCTGGGACAAGGGCGTCGGCGACTACCTGCTGAACAGTGGTGTGGTGGTCGTCGGCGGCGTGTTCGGCACCATGCTGTTCGGCTCGATGGTGGCCTACGTGCTGGCCCGCTACGAGTTCCCGGGCAACCGGTTCATCTACTACCTGTTCGCGGCCGGGATGATGTTCCCGACCTTCCTGGCGATCGTGCCGCTGTTCTTCGTGGTCAAGGGCTTCGGCATGGTGTCGACGTACCAGGGCCTGATCCTGGTCTACATCGCCTACTCGCTGCCGTTCACGGTGTTTTTCATGCACGCGTTCTTCCGGACCCTGCCGACCTCGATCGCCGAGGCCGCGCTGGTCGACGGCGCCGGGCACGCGACCACGTTCTTCCGGGTGATGCTGCCGATGGCCAAGCCCGGCCTGATCAGCGTCGGCATCTTCAACGTGCTCGGCCAGTGGAACCAGTTCGTGCTGCCGTCGTTCCTGTCCCCGGAGAAGCCGGTGCTGTCGCAGGGCATCGCGACACTGCTCGGCAGTCAGCGGTACGAGAACGACTGGGGCACGCTGTTCGCGGCGCTGACCATCGCGATGGTGCCGGTGGTTGTCGTCTACCTGATCTTCTACCGCCAGGTCCAGGCGGGCCTGACCGGCGCGACGCTGAAGTGACGACCGCCTCGATCAGCTAGCCTGCGGGCGTGCTGAAGCGGCGTACGGTTCTGCAGGGCGCTCTGGCGAGCGCCCTGCTTGCCGGTTGTTCCGACGACGAAAAACCCGCAGGCCCGGCGCGGACCAAGGACAACCCGTTCGGCGTCGTCGCGGACCGGCCGCTGGAAGTCGTCGTCTCCGAGGAGTTCGGCGGCTTCGGCGCCCCGCAGTACCGGGCCAAGCACGCGCAGGCGGCGGTCACCGTGACGCCGACGAAGCAACTGCGCGATCTGCTGCAGTCGCGGTTCGCCGCGGGCAGCCCGCCGGACGTCGTACTGAACACCGGCGCCAAGGCGCTCACCGTGAGCCGGCTGGTCGCCGACGGGCACCTGACCGATCTCGGGCCGTTGCTCAACGCCCCCTCCTGGGAGAACAAGGACGCACCCGTCAAGGACGTCGTCCTGCCCGGCCTGCTCGACTCCGGCCGGTACGACGGCACGCTGCGCTCGCTGAACTACCTGGTCGACGTCTACGGCCTCTGGTACTCCGCCCGGCTCTTCCAGCAGCGCGACTGGGACGTGCCCCGGACCTGGCCCGAGCTGCTCGCGCTGGGCGCGGAGATGAAGGCGGCCGGCCTCGGCCCGTTCACGTACGCCGGAGTGCATCCGTACTACGTCTTCGAGGCGGTGATGACGCTCGCGGTGAAAACCGGCGGGCACGACGTCGCCAAGCGGATCGACAATCTCGAGGACGGCGCCTGGAAGGACCCGAGCGTCACCCGGGCGATCACGGCGTTCGGGGAACTGGCGCGGCGCGGGCTGATCGCGACCGGCAGCGCCGAGCTCGACCACACCGGCTCGCAGACCCGGCTGATCCAGTCCAAGGCCGGGCTGCTGCCGTGCGGGAACTGGCTGGAGAACGAGATGAAGCCGGTGATCCCGGACGGCTTCGGGCTGACGATGTTCGGGCTGCCGCCGCTGGACGGGTCGCCGGCGTTGCCGCGCGGGGTGCACGTGACGCCGACCGCGCCGCTGCTGGTGCCGGCCAAGGGGCCGAACGAGCCGGGCGGAGTCGAGTACCTGCGGGCGATGCTGTCCAAGGAGGTCGCCGGGCAGGTGACCAGACAGACGAACCGGCTGACCGTCGTACGAGGGGCTGCTGACGGACAGGAGCTCGGTACGGCGCTCCGGTCGGCGCGGGACCTGCTGACCGCGGCGGGGGACCAGGCGATCGGGTGGTACTTCGCGGACTGGTACCCGGAGCTGGGCAAGGCAGCCGGGCAGCTGACCGGGCAGTTCCTGGCCGGAGCGTTCCGGGCGGACGAGTGGACCGCGCGGATCCAGGCGGCGGCCGACCGGGTCAAGCAGGACGAGAAGGTCACCAAGTACCACCGCGACTGAGCCGCCTCGTAAGGTAAGGGCAACCTAAGTTCTCTGCCCTTCCCTGTGAGGTCCCGATGCGCTCCCTCCTCCGGCCGCTCGCACTGGCGGTCGCCGTCCCGTTGTTCGCCCTCACCGCCTGCGGCTCCGGCGACTCCACCGAACCCGCCGCCGGTGGCGGATCGGCCGGCTCCGAGACCGGGGCGTTCCCGGTGTCGATCGAGAACAAGTTCGGCACCGCCGAGATCAAGCAGGCGCCGCAGCGCGTCGTCTCGGTCGGCCTGGTCGAGCAGGACGCGCTGCTCGCGCTGGACGTCGTACCGGTGGGCACGACCGAGTGGTTCGGGGAGAAGCCCGGCGCGCTGTTCCCGTGGGCCAAGGACAAGCTCGGCGACCGGGCGCTGCCGACGGTGCTGAAGGACAAGGACGGGATCCAGTTCGAGCAGATCGCCGCGCTGCGGCCGGACCTGATCGTGGGGCTGTACTCCGGCATCACGGCCGCCGACTACCAGAAGCTCAGCGCGATCGCGCCGACCGTGGCGCAGCCGGCCGGCGTACCGGACTACGGGGTGAGCTGGCAGGAGGTCGCCCGCACGGTCGGCCAGGCGGTCGGCAAGCCGAAGCAGGCCGACGAGCTGGTGAAGGGCATCGAGCAGCGGTTCGCCACGGTCCGCGCCGAGCACCCGGAGTTCCAGGGCAAGCCGGCGCTGATGGCGACGCCGTACGAGGGCTACTTCGTCTACGGCAGCCAGGACCCGCGCTCGCGGCTGCTGACCGATCTGGGCTTCAGCCTGCCCAGCGGCCTGGACGCCCAGATCGGCGACAAGTTCGGCGCCAACATCAGCGCGGAGCGGATCAAGCTGCTCGACCAGCAGGCGCTGGTCTGGTTCCCCACCAAGGGCGGCACCAGCAAGCTTCAGAACGATCCGCTCTACAAGAACCTGCCGGTGCGCACCCAGGGCCGCGACGTCTTCGTCGAGGAGAACTACGACGACCCGCTGTACGGCGCCACCAGCTTCGTCTCGGTGCTCAGCCTGCCGATCGTGCTGGACCAGCTGGTCCCGAAGCTGAAGGCCGCCGTCGACGGCGACCCCGCCACCACGGCCTAGACCCAGACGACCTCGTCGAGAAAGTTCTCGACAGCGGTAGCGACCTGACCCAGCACCGCGGCGGACGCGGCGAGCCGGCCCGGGACGAACATCCCGTGGTCGGCTCCCTCCACCTCCAGCACGTGCGGCGTCAACCGCCGCGCGACGTCGCCGTCCCACAGCCGGTCTTCGGTCCCGCCCACTAGCAGGAACGGCGCGCGGGATCGCTCCAGCGCCTCGACGACCTGCCGGTACTGCAGCAACGGCGTCAGCCACACCGCCGGATGTCCCCGCTCGGCCGCCAGCGCCGCCGCGTGGGTGCCCAGCGACTTCCCCACGAACAACAGTCCCGACCCTGCCACTCCCACCGGGAGATGCGGCGACACCTGTCCGATCACCCAGGCCTCGAGCTCCGCCTCGGACAACGCCACGGCGTCCTCCCGCCGCTGCCAGTCCACCGGCCGTACGGCTGCTCCTCGCCGCTCAGCGGCTTGGCCCGCGAACATCAGCAACGGAGCCTGCGGCCCGTACTCCCCACCAGGGACGATCACAGCGTGCCGAGAAGTCATACCCGCGACCCTACGACGCCGCAGGGCTCCGGACCGGCCTGCTCCCGGCCAGGCTCCACGGGGTCATAGTTTTGTTCCTATGAGCAATCCGACACCGTCCCGGGTGCGGAACCGGTCGGGGTCGCTGGCAGAATCGGGGTATGTCAGCAGCCGTCCTCGACCTCACCCGTGTGCCGGCAGGTGGCCCCTCGGGGTGCCCGGCCGGGTCGTTCCCGCAGGTTCGCCTGCCCGGTGCCCCGGCGTACCGGACCGTCCCGGCGCCGGGACGGTAGGCGCGGATGGCGACGATCGGTGTCGCGATTCCGATCGCCGAACCCTACGGCTCGGAGCTGCAGAAGTACCGGGCCGACTTCGGCGACCCGATGGCCTCCTCGATCCCGACGCACGTGACGCTGCTGCCGCCGACCGAGGTGGCCGACGAGGACCTGCCGCGGATCGACGAGCACCTGCTCGAGCTGGCCGCGCGGTTCCCGAGCTTCCGGATCCGCCTGCGCGGCACCGCGACGTTCCGGCCGATCTCGCCGGTGGTGTTCGTCACGCTGGCCGAGGGCATCTCGTCGTGTGAGGTGCTGCAGTCACAGGTCCGCTCCGGTCCGCTGGACGTCCAGCTGCGGTTCCCCTACCACCCGCACGTCACGGTGGCGCACGACCTCGACAAGGAGTCCCTGGACCGCGCCTACGACACGCTCGCGGACTACGACTGCTCCTTCGACGTCTCCGCGTTCAGCCGGTACGAGCACGGCGCCGACGGTGTCTGGCGTCCGCAGCGCGCCTTCCCGCTGAAGGGCTGATCCACCTGCCAGGCTGATGCCTCGGGCGGGCGCTACGAGCTCGCGGTCGGGGTACAGGAGAGCCATGGGCGTGAAGGAACGGGGCAAGGCGATCTGGGCGCGGTTCAGCCGCACGCAGCTGTGGCGAGCCTGGAAACGGTACGGCGACCGGCGCGGCAACCGGTTGGCCGGGGCAACGAGCTTTTTCGGCTTCCTGTCGATGTTCCCGCTGATCGTGCTGGCCGCGGCCGTCGTCGGCGCGTTGCTGCCGCCGTCGGCGATCGACGTGATGAAAAAGGCGCTCGCGACGAACCTGCCCGGCATCGGCGACAAGATCGACATCGACGCGCTGATCGCGAACGCCGGCACCATCGGACTGATTTCCGCGGTCTCGCTGCTGCTCACCGGCCTGGGCTGGATCGACTCGTTGCGCGCCTCGATCCGGTCGATGCACGAGCTGGACGATCAGCCAGGCAACGCGGTGAAGCTGAAGCTGATCGACCTGGGCGCGCTGATCGGCCTCGGCCTGATCGGCGTCCTGGCCACCGCCGCCTCCTCGTTGCTGACCAGCCTGTCGGAGAACATCGTCGGCTGGGTCGACCTGGACGGCACCTGGCTGGCGAACTGGGGCCTGGACGCGATCGGCGTCGTGGTCGGCATCGCGGCCGGCGCGGTGCTGTTCCTGTACCTGCAGACCGCGATGCCGCGGATCATCCTGCCCCGCAAGGTCGCGCTGATCGCGGCGCTGGCCGGAGGCATCGTCTTCTACGCCGCCCAGCAGCTCGGCAGCGTGTACGTCAACAACGTGATCGGCAGCAACGCGGCGTACGGCGCACTGGCGCTGCCGCTGGCGTTGCTGGTCTGGATCTACCTGATGACCCGGGTGATCATGCTGATCGCGGCCTGGACCAAGGAAGCCACGCTCGACTACCGCTGGCACACCGGCGAGGCCGAGGAAGCCGCGCGGGCCGCGATGCCGTTCGAGACCGAGCAGCCGGTGTACCGCCGCCGGAGCAACGGCTCGACCAACCCCGAGCCCGACGAGAACGGTCTGCTGCCCGGTCCGCCCGGTAAGAAGTTCAAGGTCGTGCCGATCCCGGCGCGGAAGGCCGACACGGTCGCCGTGGCCGCGGGCGCGCTGCTCGGCGTCACCGCGACGGCCATCACGGTCCAGTTGGGCCGAGCCGCGCGGTCGCTGCGCCGCTAGCGTGACGGCGACAGCCATCGCCGTGCAGCTGGGCCGAGCCGCGCGGTCGCTGCGCCGCTAGCGTGACGGCGACAGCCATCGCCGTGCAGCTGAGCCGGGCGACCCGTTCGCTGCGCCGTTGACGTCCGGCGGTTGGGCCTCGTCAGTGGCGTCTGGCCCGGCTGCTGTTCTTGCGGCTGTGCACGCGCAGCGCTCTGGGGCGGCGCAGGAACAGCGCCAGCAGCAGGAACAGCGGCGCGGCGTACGCCCAGGCGGGGATCCGGAAGACCAGGGACTGGACGGCCTGGCCGGGCGCCAGCACGGTGCGGCTGCGCTTCGGCAGCGGCGTACCGGCGGCTGACTTCTTCGACACGTTGGGCCCGGTCTTGGTCACGGCCGGTTTGACCAGGGTGCCGACCGGGGTGAGCGCCGTGTAGTTGCGGAAGGACCAGTCGAGCAGCTTGGTGGCGTCCTCGGTGATGCCGTGGGGGGAATTCATCAGCGTGACGACCAGCGTGTGGCCGTTGCGGCGCGCGGCGCCGATGAACGTGTTGCGGGCCAAGGTCGTGTAGCCGGTCTTGATCCCGAGCGCGCCGTCGTAGTTGAACAGCAGTTTGTTCTGGTTCGCGACCTGGTACGTGCCCGCCTTCGCGAGCGGGAAGTTCGTGTACTTCGTCGCCGCGTACTTCGCGAAGTCCGGCCGGGCCAGCCCCGCCCGCGCGAACAGCGCCAGGTCGTACGCGCTGGACACCTGCCCGTCCGCGTCGAGCCCGGTCGGATCCGTCACGTGCGTGTCGAGCGCGCCGATCTCCGCGGCCAACTTGTTCATCCGGTCGATGGTCGCGGGGATGCCGCCCTGGTCGTGCTCGGCCAGGGCGTGCACGGCGTCGTTGCCCGAGGCCAGGAACATGCCCTGGAACAGCAGGTCCACCGAGTACCGCAGGCCCGGGTACACGCCGACCTTGCTGCCGATGATGCCGGCGTCCCGGTCCGACCCGACGACGATGTCCTTCTTGTTCAGCCGCGGCAGCAGGACCAGCGCGGTGAGCGTCTTCAACGTGCTCGCCGGCCGCAGCTTCGCGTGCGGAGCCTTGGCGGCCAGCACCGTGCCGGTGTCGATGTCCGCGACGACGAAGGCGGCGGCCTGCACCGCCGGCGGTGTCGCCCCGGCGGCGACGACCGTCGAGTCCGCGGTCATGCGGACACCGCCGACCGGACTCCGCGAGTCCAGATCGGCGGCGGTCGCTGTGAGCGGCCCGGCCACCAGCATCACGGTGGTCGCGCACGCCGTCAGGAGCACACGCATCGGCGGCACTCTAGACACAACTCGGTCCCGGAGTCACGCGCACTTCCGGCCGCGGCCACTCCCTGCCAGCCCGGGGACTGGATTTCGTCAGGCCCGGTACGCCGTCCACAGGTTGCTGATCCGGGTGCTCTGGCCCGGCGTGAACTGGTTGTAGCAGGAGTCGTAGGAGTAGTCCATGTAGTTGTGGATCGGGTCCAGGCCGGGCAGCGAGCAGGAGTCCCGGCCGGTCGGGCAGCCGCTGCTCGCGCTGCCCTGAGCGGGAGTGTCGGCGACGGAGTCGTTCGTGCTCGTGCAGCCGCCCTGGAAGGTGTGGTACAGCCCGAACCAGTGCCCGGCCTCGTGGGTCGCGGTCTTGCCGAGGTTGAAGTTCGTCGACGAGCCGCCGGGCAGCGAGCTGTACTGCACCCGGATCCCGTCGATGCTCGGGTTGCTCGCACAGTCCCAGGGGAACGTGGCGATGCCGAGGTGACCCGGTGTTCGCCGCCGCACTGGACTCGCCACCGGCGAGGTTCTGGTTCAGCTCGGCGATCTGCTGGCTGATCTGCGTGGCCGTCACGTCACCGGCACCGTGCTGCTGCGCATGACGTGGATGTAGACCGGCACACTCGCCGCGGCCAGCGTGCCGGGCGCCGGAGCCAGCCCACGCGCCCGCTTGGCCGCGACCCGGCAACTTCGCGCTGGCCTGACACCGAGCGGACTGAACGCGAGCGCCGTACCAGCCACCAGTACGGCGAACGCGCGGGGACGCTCGACGAAAGATCGCATACCGCGCTCCTCCAGAACGGGCCGCTTGGGCGGTGCGGCCGAATGTTTTTCAGCACGGTTCCGGGCGTCACCAAGACCCACCAGTGCCACGGCAGTACTGCGCCGGACGAGCTGGCGAAACACGAACCAAGGCCAGCTGACCGCTTCCGGACATCGACCCGATTTCTCTTATAGATAAGCGCTTTCCGGCCCGGAACTGTCGGTGCTCTCCTGGAGACTGTTCTCCATGGGCCTTTGCGACGAGCGACCGATCTGGTCGATGAGCGGCAGCGAGATGCTGTCGGCGCTCGACGCTGTCCAAGCCCAGATCGCCCACCTGCAGACCTACCGCCTGCAGCTCCTGGCTGCCCTGGACGCCAACGGTCACGCCGCCGATGTGGGTGCCCGAGACACCGTCCAGCTCATCGCGCTACGGCACCGCCTGGATCCCACCGAGGTCCGCCGCGACCTCCGCCTGGCCACCGCATTGCCGAAGTACCCCGAGGTCGAGGCGGCCCTCCAGGTAACCGCACCGAGCACCACTGATCCGGCGGACCCCGCCGATGCCTCCCTCACGCCCGAGGCCGTGACCCCAGGCTCTGCTGTTGCCAGGCACCTAGTGCTGCATCCCGGCCAGGCGGAGGCGATCGTCACCGCTCTGGAACGAATCCCCACCACCGCGATGGTCCCGGTCGCCGACCTCCAAGTCGCCGAACGCGCAATGGTCCGCGCCGCTCAACTACTGTCGCCGGCCGAA
>NZ_MTQN01000004.1 GCF_001984195.1 Kribbella sp. ALI-6-A | reverse complement strand
CAGCCCCGAGGGCCCGTAAACGAACGACGAAGAAGCCGAGCTAGCCGCCCAGCTTACTGCGCCCGCTAGCCTCGCGGACCGCAGCCACCGCAGCGGCGATCCGCGGCGACAGGAACTCGCCGTCAACCTCCTGCAGGATTGGGCCCCCGGTCAGGTGGACCGTCAACGCATCCTGGTCCACGGCTGCGCGCCGTACTTACGCGGCTGCCGGCGACCGGAATGACCGGCGAACCGGGTCCTCGAATAGCCCAGCGCGTCGGCTTGCCATGCTACGCGTTTCACTCCGCCCCTCATGAAGGATCGGTCTCGGTCGGCACGCGCCGACCGAGACCGATCGTTGCTGTCGCCGGCCTCCAGCGACCTTGCTCTTGCTCTTGCCGAAGGGGCTGACGGCCTAGGTGGTGCGAAGCGGAGCCAGCGCGTTGCTCCAGGCCACCAACTGGTCAAGGGTCGTCTGGAGGGCGGACAGGTGTCCGTCGCTGGGCTTGAAAACCGAAAAGTTCTCGAAGTCCGTCATGAGGCTGAACGCGACCTGATTGCGGACGTCAGCGATCTGGAGTTCACCCAGGATGAGCCGCAGGTGCTCGGCCGCACGGGTGCCTCCGAGCGAACCGTAGGACACGATGGCCGCGGCCTTGTTGTTCCACTCCCCGTAGAGGTAATCGATCGCGTTCTTCAGCGAGCCCGAGGTCGAGTGGTTGTATTCCGGCGTTACGAACACGAATCCGTCGAACTCAGCGATCTTCGCCGCCCACCTCTTGGTGTGTTCGTTGGCGTACTGGCCGAAGGACGGCGGCATGATCTCGTCGAGGTGCGGGAGGTTGAAGTCAAGCAGGTCGACGAGTTCGAAGTTGGCGTCGCTGCGCAGCGAGGCCTGTTCGTAGACCCATTTCGCGACCGCTTCGCCGTTGCGGCCGGGCCGGGTGCTGCCGATGATGATGCCGATCTTGGTCATGATGTTCTCCTTGTTGAATGGCTTCGCCCGAGCCAGTGACGGGATCCTCCGATGGAGGTCCGATTTGGGCGGTAGTTGCAATTTGGGTCTGGTGCAGTTGCCCGGCGACATCGGACCGGCGCCGGTGAGTTCGAGAAGGTCCAGGGCTGAGCTCCTACCAGCGGGGTGCTGACGGCTCGAGGTCGGTGGTCTCCTCGCTGAGGTGTCCGTGACGGCGGACCGACCACTCGCAGCTGCGTAGCGCCTCTACATCGCGTGCAGTTTTCGGCGTTCCGGTGGGTGTGCTCAGCGCGGTACGGGCGCTGCTTCGGCATCGATCGGGTTGGACTGCGGCCTGATCAACGAGCTCTCCGGTCAGGCCGCCCTGCCGTAAGCGCTTGCTACCTTCGATGCCTAGCGCAACACTGTCCCGAAGCTGGGTGCCACACCAGCAGATGGCAGTACCCTGCTGGGACATCTGGTGGAGCGGCCCAACTCTGTCGCTTACTGCCGCGGCGTGGGTCTCCATGAATATTGACGACAGGACACTCGAGTTCGGTGTGTCTCGTGTGATGGCGTCATCGCCGTTCCTTCAAAGGTAGGGGTAGAGCGGCACGCACATCACTGTTAGTTGGCGCGACGGAAAGTGGCCCGTGTCGAGATCGTCGCCAGCCCCTTGATCATCCCCATCCGGTTCCAGGACATCCTGAAGCGGCGCCGGTCGATCGTCGCCTCGACCTCCACGACGATCGCGTCGACCCGCGACTCGATGACCGTCGCAACCAGTTCCACGGGCTTGCGCACGCCCTTCACGGTGATGTGGGCCTGCAATTGGAGGCTGGAACCGACGGCCGCGGCCGAATCAACTTCGACGATGATGTCGGGAAACTGCTTCACATCGAAAAAATCCGCCGAACGCAGGTGCTGGTCACGCTTCTTGTGCTTGCTGTCGATCGACGCAGCCGCGATCTTCAGCGTGCCGGTCACTACACCGCCCGGATCGATCCGGCCTTCACCGCTGGCCTGGGTGAAGGCGCACTCCACTGTGACCATCCCCCACATGGTCTTTTGAGTCAGGCTCACGGTCGTGGCCCTACTGTCCAGCAGCCACCGACCTACGGTGGCGTCATCGGCCAGCAGCCGCTGAGCGACGATCTGGGTCATGGCATCTTCTTTCGGTGTCGGAGCTCTCGGCCGTCCGAGAACCCATCGCATAGTGCGAGCTGGCTGGCGTGGGCCATCGCTGGCCACTTCGTCAGTGAAAACAGGGAATGATGGGGCGACGTGAGACCACCGGCAACGGATGGCCTCACGTCAAGTACTTACGAGCTGGGCTGTGCTGCGTGCTTCTGGACGTTGGCAGTCAGCGCACCCTGCGCGGCGAACGGGCCCACGTGATCGAAGATCAGCTTCCCGAAGCTGGCCGCTGTCGCCTCGTTGGCCCAGGTCCGCTGATACTCAGAAGCGATGCTGAGCCATGTGGTCGGGATGACGCCCGCTTGGATCATCCGCTGGATAGCGAGCTGGTGAGTCTCCGGCGTCTCGCCCGCCGAGGCGTCGAGGACAGCGAAGACCTCATAACCAAGGCTGACGGCGGTGAGGGCAGTCTGTAGCAGGCAACCCTCGGTCATCAGGCCGGCCATGACGAGTCGCCGCCGACCGGTGGCCTCGACTGCCGCGGCGAACTGCGGCTCGTCGAAGCAATCGAACGCCCCGGACCGCACGACAGTCTTGGTGTCGCCGAGCGCCTGCTGCAGCGCCGGGTAGAGAGGACCGGTAGGCGCCTCATCGGGACCGTTGGTAACCACGAGCGGTACGCTGTAGACCTTAGCGAGCTCGGCCAGGGCCACGACGTTGTTGATGTTCTCGCCCACGGTGTGCGAACGATAGAGGTTGGCAAAGCCGACAGCGTGATCAACCAGCACGATCGCGCTGTCTTCTCCGGACACATGCTGACGAGCCATTGTGGTTCTCCTTCATTGAGTTCCAACCGCGACTGCGGTCGGTGGGTTGTGGGCGTTCCGTTGAGGCGGCAACCCCTCCTGTGCCGCGACTGTTCGGGTCACCTCGAGCGCCCGGGCGGCACGGAAAGGATGCGAGCCGGCACGCGCCAGACGGCCGGTGAGCCGTCGCGGAAAGGCTGAGATCTGCGTGGCGCCCTCGGTCCTTCGTGAGCCTCAAGACTGCTAATGACCGGTTGGTCATTAAAGAGCGTACGCGGTCGAGCATACTAATGTCCAGCTGGTCATTAGCGATGCGAGGGGCTAGTCTCGATTCATGACCGCACCGCAGGCGACGCCATGCAAACGCGTCCGCAACCCTCAGCTCCATCGGGAGGCAATCCTCGATGCAGCCCTCCGGACGTTCGCCGAGCGGGGCTTCGAATACGCCACGGTGCGCGAGATCGCCGAGCGCGCCGGCGTTGCCCACAGCTCGGTCCTACGCCACTTCGGCAGCAAGGAGCAGCTGTTCCGGATGGCGGTGCCGGGTCCATGGGACGTCGCCGAAGTTGCTCCGGGCGAGCCATGCATGTTGCCAGAACGAATCGCCGCTGCCTACGTCGGCCGGATGGAAACACTGGCCGGCAACGATCCCTATCTGGCTCTACTCCGTAGCGCCGCGACCGACGACTGCGCCGCGACCCAGATCTATCTGGCCATGCAGGACAAGAGCCTGGAGATCTACCGCAGC
Organism: Kribbella sp. ALI-6-A; assembly: GCF_001984195.1. GTDB lineage: Bacteria > Actinomycetota > Actinomycetes > Propionibacteriales > Kribbellaceae > Kribbella. Next base: position 203,465 of record NZ_MTQN01000004.1, on the reverse strand, counting down.
GTCAGCGGCGGCGACGCCATTCACAACCAACTGCCCTTCCTGGCCTCACTACTGATCGGGGTGACCTTCAGCCGCTATGTCGTCCGAGCGGGGCTACTCGCGGAGATGACCGCGGACCAGTTCGCCGAGCATCTTGGCGGATCGATTCGCGGCGTCCTCTTCGGCACTCAGGCGGTCCAGCCGTGAGCGACTACGGGCATGAGTTGAGTTTCGGTAGCTTCGTCAGCCCGACTGCAGCCCAACCACGAACAGTGTTGGAGCTCGCCCAGTTGACCGAGCAACTGGACCTCGACCTGTTCACGGTTCAGGATCATCCATACCAGGCAGGCTTTCTCGACGCCTGGACGCTGCTGTCCGTCGTCGCAGCGCAGACCACTCGGCTGCGGGTCATGCCCAACGTCGTCAATCTGCCGCTGCGGTCGCCCGCGGTACTGGCCAAGAGCGCGGCATCTCTCGATCTGCTGACCAATGGACGAGTCGAGTTGGGTCTGGGCGCTGGCGGCGGATTCTGGGATGCCATCGCCGCGATGGGCGGCCCGCGTCGCACTCCAGGTGAGGCAGTCGAGGCGCTCGACGAGGCGATCCGGATCATGCGCGGGATGTGGAACCCGAACCTCGACGCGGTTCGGGTGGACGGGCGACATTACCGCGTCCACGGGACACACCCTGGTCCGGCGCCTGCCCACGACATCAGCATCGTCATCGGTGCCATCAAGCCAAGGATGCTACGGCTGACCGGGCGGCTGGCCGACGGCTGGCTGCCCAGCAGTCCGATCGTCGTCCCGGCGCAACTGCGCGAGTCCAACGAGTTGATCGATGAGGCCGCAGTGGACGCCGGGCGTAAGCCGTCCGACATCCGCCGGATGTACAACCTGGTCGGAAGATTCTCGAGCGATGGCAGCGGATTTCTAGCTGGACCACCAACCGTGTGGGCCCAGCAGATTGCCGAACTGGCGATCAACCACGGGATGAGCGCTTTCATCGCTGCCGGCGACGACCCAGAATTCCTCACCCGCTTCGCCCGCGAGGTCGTGCCCGCCGTCCGCGAGATCGTGGAAGAGGAGCGCAAGGCGCCGCCGCCGACCGGCGGAGGCGCTCGAGCATCGGTTACTCATTCCTCTGCAGACAAGGCCGCCCCGTCCTCCCGACCGGGCAGATTCCTCCCGGTGCCGACACCGGATGACGGGCAACGCGTCAGCAACCGAAGAGTCTGGGACGAGTCCACCCGCCCCAGTGGGCCCGTGCGCGATCCGGCCCGCAGTTACACCCCAAAAGAGAACGCGACCGGACAGCACCTCATCGACATGCACAACGATCTCCGCAATGAGCTCACCGAACTGCAGGCGCTGGTCAACCAGATCGCCCAGGGCAAGCTCGGTCCGAGCCAGGCCCGTTCGCAGATCAACGCCATGACGATGCGCCAGAACAACTGGACGCTTGGCACCTACTGCGAGAGCTACTGCCGCGTTCTGACGATGCACCACACCATCGAAGACGCCTCAATGTTCCCTGACCTTGAGCGAGGCGATCCCCGGCTTCGCCCAGTGATCGACCGCCTCAAGGAAGAGCACCTAGTCGTTCACGATTTGCTCGAAGAACTCGACCGCGCCCTCGTCGCCTTAGTCAGCGAGCCGGATGGACTAGAACAAGTACGAGCCGCCCTTGACGTCCTCAGTGACGCGTTGCTGTCACACCTGGCTTACGAGGAACGAGAGCTCATCGAACCCCTAGCTCGCCTGACCTAAGCAGTGTGTGCAGCTCAAGCAGCTCGACGCTCGGAAAGCAATCAATCGCGGCACCACAGACGTCGCCACGGGAACAGCTGAGCACCGGCCACTGACGCAACCACCTGCAAAGTCACGTGGCCGGACCGCGTACGCATTGCCAACTCACGACGTAGTCAACGATCACCCCAGCTTGCTTGCGGTGATCATCGCGGGCCGTCACATGGACCGCAGTGCAACTAGATCGGTGAAGGAGCGGTAGTGGAGCACGAGTTTGTCGAACGGCCGGGCGGACGCATGGCCTGTCAGCGCAGCGGACAGGGGAAGACGACATCCCCACGGCTGACGCTGGCGGTGCTGGCGACCGGCGTGGCCGCATTCTCGATGCTGCAGTCGCTGGTCACCCCGGCGCTGCCCGTCATGCAGCGTGATCTGCACACCATCCCGAGCACGGTCACCTGGGTCTTCACCGCCCTGCTGCTCTCGGGCTCGGTCGCGACCCCGCTACTCGGCAGGATCGGCGACATGGTCGGCAAGGAACGCACCCTGCTGATCAGCCTGGTCGCACTCGCCGCCGGTTGCCTGCTTGCCGCCCTCGCGCCGAACATCGGCGTACTGATCGCCGCTCGGGTCCTGCAGGGGCTCGGCGGCGCGGTGTTCCCACTCTCGTTCGGCATCATCCGCGACGAGTTCCCCACCGAGCGGGTGCCGTCCGTCGTCGGCATCGTCTCGGCCGTCATCGCCGCCAGCGGCGGGCTCGGGATCGTGCTGGCCGGCCCGATCGTCGACGCGCTGGGCTGGCGCTGGCTGTTCTGGATCCCGCTGATCATCGTGACGATCGCCGCCGTGATCGTCCGCCGCTACGTTCCTGTGTCGCCCAACCGCGTCCCGGGCCGGATCGACTGGCTGGCCGCCGCGCTGCTGTCCGGCTGGCTGATCGCGTTGCTGCTGCCGCTGAGCATGGGACGCTCCTGGGGATGGGCTTCGGTCCCGACGATCGCCCTGTTCGCCGCGGCCGTCGTACTGATGGCTGCCTGGATGACCGTCGAGCTCCGGTCGCGCAACCCGCTGATCGACATGCGCATGATGCGCATCCCTGCGGTCTGGACCACGAACCTGGTCGCCCTGCTCTTCGGTGCCGCGATGTTCGCGGTCTATGCGTTCGTCCCGCAGTTCATGCAGATCCCCACCGTCGCCGGCTTCGGGTTCGGGTTCAGCGTGACGCAGGCGGGTCTGCTGATGGTCCCGATGCTGGTCACGATGGCCGTCGCCGGCTCGCTGAGCGGCCCGATCGCGCCGCGATTCAGCGTCAAGGCGCAGGTCATCTGGGGGTCGTTCCTCAGCCTCGTCGCGTCGCTGCTCTTCGCCGAATTCCACAACGCTCCCTGGCAGGTCGGCCTCGCCACAGCGATCTTCGGCCTCGGCCTCGGCCTGGCCTACGCGTCCATGACAAGCCTCATCGTCCAGAACGTCCCCCGCGAACAAACCGGCGCCGCCACCGGCATGAACACCAACATCCGCACCATCGGCGGCTCGATCGGCACGGCGGTCGCCAGCTCAATCATCACCGGCCACCTCCAGCCCTCCGGCCTCCCAGCCGAAGCCGGCTTCACCGACACCTTCATCCTCCTGTCCGCCTTCTCCGCCGTCGCCGTCCTGCTGGCACTGGCCATCCCCACCGCCCGTCGCATCCGGCTCGCAGCCCCGGATCCCCTGCTGGAAACTGGTCAGGTAGACGAATGACCCTGTGACTCACGGGCGCGACCCCTGCGTCACGCTGTACGACGACGGCCGGGCCACGGCGTACGCCTCGGTCTGGCGGGTGGACTGGTCGCTGCAGGGCAGCGGGCACGCGCTGGTGCTCGGACGCCCGACCGAACCCGCATCATCGGCCCGGACACGCCGCGCGTACTCGCCTCCCGAGCGTCTGATACACAACAGATCACCCACCGAAGTGAGCGGGACCCTGGAGGAAGTAGAGAGGCCGCCGAATCCGCTGCCCCGACCGGTGGGCGCCTGTATGCCCCAGATACGCGACGCACGCCGAAGGCTGCGCCGACAAGTGCTTGGACAAGGCTCAGCGCTGTGCCAGCAGGACTGTATGTCGGCTCCGCTTCTCCGCCAGCGTGTCCGCTACGCGCTGGGAGCGAGGGAAGCCACAAGGGCGAGCGCGACGACCGGTGCCTGCACGCCCCCGCGGCGCCTGATGAAGTCGACGAGTCCGACTGAACCCGACTGAACGCCGAGCAGGAGGTCGAGCTCGCCAAGCCCGGCAGGGCGGACACCTGGCCGGCAGGTCGTGCAGCGGGTGGTCGCGCGGCCGTTGCGGCAGACCAGGAAAAGTTGAGGATTCCGGCGGTACCAGTCAAACAACGGGAGCGGCACCACCGGTTCAGCTGCGGCGCAGAGGGCGAGCCACGCTACAGGGCCTTCGCGTAACAGAGCGTCTGAGGTTGGTCGACGTACTTGCCCCACGGGGCGGTGCGCACCGTATCCACTTGCTTCGTACAGCGCGATTGCCTCGGGCTGACGGTCGCCGGTCGACAGGCGGAGAACCGGGTGTCCGGCCGTGCGCGCCAAGTCCTCCAGGCCCGCAAGTAGCGCGCGAGCGAATCCGCGGCCGCGTGCTTTCGGAAGCACGTACATCCGTTTGGATTCACCGTCGCCGGGATGTGGGCCGACTGCTTCGAACGCCTGGACGGCACCGCAGCCGACCGCGCTGCCGTCGTCGAGCACCACGAGGAAACGAGCGCCGTCCTTGACCTGCGAGCGACCTTCGGCGCCATTGCGCGCGACGAGTTCAGTGAACGCCGATTCCAGCAGCGTGGCCAAATCGGCATCGTCAATCGCCCGCTCATCGATGCTCCGGTCGGCCGGAGCATCGATGTTGTCAGACGTGCGTACGACGTCTTCGGACAGTTCCGCCAAGTCGTTGACGTCGCCCTCGTTCACCTTCTCGATCCCATTGAGCCCACTCTGCCAATCACCCGCCAGCCTGGACGAGGAGCCTACTCCCAGCGGGCGACTCCCGATTCCAAAACCCTGTGTGTCAGTTCAGTAGCACCATCCCTCGCCGGTCGACGGATCTGCTGCACGAGTTGGTGACATCTGAGAGTGCTTGCCAAGGGCCGGCCTGACGCCTCTGAAGGCCACGACCGAGCCCATGGCGGTCCCCGAACCGGTGCCGTTGTCGGCCTTCGACCCCGTCCTGGGGCAAGGGCATCGACTGGCGGCACAGGTTCGCCGCGGCGACGTGATCCAGGCGGCGCTGGAGGTACTGAGCGTGGGGCAAGAGGGCGCCCTCAACTTCGAGGACTTCGACACCTCAGCGGTGCTGCAACTGCTCGACGCGATCGCCGCGGCCGCCGCCGACGGAGCGACTCGCTGCCGACCTACTGGACAAGTTCGTGAGCTCCGGCCACCCAATTGGAGCGGCGCTCTGTGTCGAACTCCGGAGCCGGCGCCCTGAGCCCGAAATCCTGCCGATTCTGAATGATCAATCCCCGCTTCGGGGGAACGTACGGGGCGTGGGAGGCAGCCATCACTGGCGACGGCGCGCACCGAGGATCGGGAAACCGGACGCAAGTGACTCGCCGCCCTCCGGACTTCAGCAGTGCCTCGTCGTCCCGCAACGCTGTGCGTCAGCCGCGCTCACGCTGGCGGGACCGTAGTCTCGTGGTCGAGGACACCGTCTTCCCCGTCCCCTGATGTCAACCGTCGATGCGAAGCGCCTCGGCGGCGACGAAGCAGTTCTCCCGTAGGAAGACGTCCGCGCCACCGAGCCGTGCCTCCCAGTCCTTGGCCACCATGAGGTCAAAGCATTTCTGGTCAATCGCCTCCCACCAGGCCCGGACCTGAGCCCACCGGTTCTGCGGATCGACGCCACGGGTGGCCTCGCCGAAGTCCACCGAGGCGTTGGCTTCCGCGGCTGCCTCGAACAGGTCTTGCAGGTAGGCGTGGTTCTCGGCGACGTCGGCCCGGTCGGCGGGCCTGTCGAAATGCCCGCCGACGACCGCGGACACGGGGTACCGGAGGATCGCGGCCATTGCGTCGCGCAGCCCGACCGGATCCGTGGCGATCGCGAGGTTCTTGAGCGGAGCCCACCTGGGAAACACGACATCGACGGTCATCAGTACCTGGTGCACCGGCGACCAGATGAAAAGGTTGCCCGGCTGGTGAGCGCGCCCTTCGTCAGTCAATGTCAGGACGAGGTCGTCGACCCGGAGAGCGTACGGTCGAGACCCGGGCACGACGCGGCTCGGCATCGGCACCCGGCCCTTACGTCGCAGATAGGGAATCGAATCCTCGTGGGCGATGTACTGCACGTCAGAGCCGTACATACCCATGGCGTCGATGTGGTCGTTGTGGGAGTGGCTGTAGATCGCGTGTGTCACCGGCTTGTCGGTGACCGACCGGATCGCATCCAGCGTCTTTGTCCCCAGCTGCGCCGGGGCGTCCACCACGACCACTCCGCGTGCAGTGACGAAGAACACTGTGGTGTAGAGGCCGTCCGTGATGTGGTAAGCGCCTGGTCGTGATCCGACTGGTTCGACTAGGTAGCCACTAGGGGGAATGAGTCGCGGTTTCGCTCGTTCGGGTACCGCCAGGAACGTCTGGCTGGTGTCGTGAACATGCTCCTCGGTGGCGAAGGCGGAGCCCTTCACCAAGGCCGCGGATGCCAGCCCTACGCCGCCGACCATCGCCATGCGTCGGCTGAACCGGCGCGAGTTCGGCGCGTCGGCCGGGATCTCGCTGCGTACCATCATTGTCCTCCTGTCTTCGCTGGGAACTCCTTGCTGGGCCCCAGTCACCTGCCCATCAGTTTGAGTGGTGGCCGAGACCTGCACATTGGGCAATCGCCCTATTTCGCCGCCCGCCCGAACGGAAGCGCTAAGACATTCCCGGCTGGGGTGCCAGGTGCCGGCGTTCACCCCGGAATACCCGAACACCGGAAGGTGCAGATGGTGCCCGTTTCGGCCATGTCTGATCGAAACGCCTACTGTCCAAGGCGGCCGATCCAGCGATCGCGGCGATCGGGCTGGCCGGAGCGCGTCGGTCAGAACCCGGTCGGAACTGGACCGGCATCCCGCCGGCTGTCGTCATCAACGAGGTTGAGCCGGTACGCCGCGGCCGCGGCCTCCCCTCGTGTGGCGACGCCCAGCTTCCCCAAGATGTTGGACACGTGGGCGCTGGCGGTCTTCGCCGAGATGAACAGCTCCGTGGCGATGTCACGGTTGCCGCACCCGGCGGCGACCAACCGCAGCACCTCCAGCTCGCGACGGGTGAGGCCGAGTCCACCGAGTGGCTGCGCGGTCGGCTCACTCGGAGCGAGCGTGATTCGGGCCCGACGCGCCAACTGTTCGATCTCGGCGCGCAACCGGACCGCACCGATGTCGGCGGCCAGACCGGCGGCTCGGCGCAGCCGGGCCGCCGCAATGGCCCGATCGCGGTCGCCGGCCAGGGCACACTCCGCGGCACGGAACAGCGCCTGCGCGGTTGGGAACGGCTGGCTCACTCGTTCCCAGGCGTCCACGGCCGCGTCCCAGGCCGCCCGGTCGTGCCCCAGCTCCGCGTGGCCGTGCTCGGCGGCGAACGTCAGCGCCTGAGCGGCTTGTACCGGTCCGACTACCCGGAGCGTGGCCGACCTCGCCTCCAGATCAGCCAGCAGCGACAATCCTTTGGCATCGCCCGCGGCTCGTGCCGCTTCCGCCACCCGCGCGCCGAGCACGAGCAGCGGCCAGCCGAAATGTGGGGCCTCGGCCAGCTCGGAGCCGGCCAGCAGGCGCCGCACCAGCGCGGAGGCGCTCGCCACATGCCCTTGGGCCAGTTCCACCTCGATCTCGAGGTGGGCCGCCACCAGCAGATCCTGCGCGAGGCAGGTGCCCTCCGCCAGCACGCCCCGGGCGTCGTCTATCGCCCGTTGCGCGAGCGCCGCGTCACCGCGCTCCAATGCCAGCAGACCCCGCAAGCACACCATGTGCATCCGGAACCGAGTGGGCGGTGAAAGCTCCAGCCCGTCCGCGATGGCGTCGGTCGCCTCGTTCCAGCGACCCAACGAGATCAAGGCGGTGACCAGGCTGATCGCATTGTCCGCACCAGGCGTGTGCCCGAGGAAAGACTCCTTCGCCGCATCGATGCCCCGGCGGGCGGCCTGGGCTGCACGTTCGCTCTGCCCATGGCTCTCCAGCAGTATGGACTCCCAGCTGAACGACCGGATGCGCAGAAAGGGCGCTTCTGGTCCCTTTGCGAGTGCCCGGGCCCCGGCCAGCCGAGCCTGGGCGGCCGCGAGATCTCCTCGGCCCGCCTCTACGGCCGCCAGCGCCAGTAGGGCCTCGGCCGCGGCCGAGTCGGTCCCCGTCCGCGCCGCGATGTCGATGGCCTCCGTCGCGGCAGCATTGGCCTCGTCGAACTGGGGGATCTCGATCAACCGCACCGCTAGGGCGGCCAGCGCAGTGGCGCGGACCGGGTGATCCGCCGGCGCGAGCCGGACGGCCTCTCCAAGGTCGGAGACATCGTCCACGGTGCCGAGGTGTCGGCGCATCCTGGCGCGTCGGATCAACAACAGCGCCGCGCGCACCCGATCACTGTCCTGATCGAGTTCGGCCAGAGCCTTGGTGGCGAACCCCTCGGCGCGGGCAGGGTCACCGGCCCACGCCGCGGCTTCCACCGCCTCCGCCAGCACCGCCGCGCGGTCCGCGCCGATCAAGTCCGGTGCCGTACGGACCCGTCGCCACAGCTGCAATACCCGGTCGAGCATCGCGCCCTGCTCGGCGTAAGCGAGCGCTTTCCTGGCCTCGGCCGCCGCTGTCCACGCCGCGGTGAGCGCCTTCGCGTGGTTCTGGGCGGCGTACCAGTGCTGCGCCAGCTCGACGGCGGTCCCATGCTCCCCGGCGAGCGCCTGGTCCGCCTCCAGCGCCTCGGCGTACCGCACGTGCAGCCGGATGCGTTCCCCGGGCAGTAGGCTGCGGTAGGTCGCCTCACCGATAAGCGCGTGGCGGAAAACGTAGCTGTCCCCGTCGACTACCAGAACGTTGGCGGTCACCGCGGGACGCAGCGCCGCCGACAGCGCCGCTTCGTCCAGGCCGGTGACCGCCGCGAGCAACGGGTGCTGCATGCGGCCAGCAGCCGCCGCGCTGACGGCCTGCACCACCCGTTGAGTGGACTCCGGCAGCCGCACGATCCGGGTGAGCAACAGGTCGGCCAGCAGTTCCGGCAGGCCAGCTCCGACCTCGACCCCTGACTCCAGCAGCGCCTCCACGTACAGCGGGATGCCCTGGCTCCGCCGGTAGACCGTGTCCACCAAGTCGCTTCCCGGCTCGTGCCCGAGGATGGCCTGCATCTGCGCGGTCACCGCATCCCTGGCCAGTGGAGGCAGTTCCAGCCGCTGCACCCATGGGATTCGGGTCAACTCCGCGATCTGGCTCCGGAGCGGATGCGTGCGGGGCAACTCCTCGCCGCGGTAGCTGACGAGCACGAGGAACGCCGCACCGGCGCGCTGGTTGCGAACCAGGAAGTCGAGCAGTTCGCGGCTGGACCGGTCGGCCCAGTGCGCGTCCTCGATGACCAGCACCAACGTGCGCTCCGCAGCCAGGTTGGCCAGCAGCGTCAACACCGACTGGAACAACCTCGCGCGCGCGTCGACCGAATCGAAATCGCCCTCGGGTCGGCCGAGGTCGGGAAGCAACCGGGCGAGCCACCTGGCAGAGTCGCCGAGCAGCGCGGTGACCCCATCCATACCGATCTGGCCTATCAGGCCTCGCAACGCCGCGGTGAACGGCGCGAACGGCAGCCCCTCGGCGCCCAGCTCCACGCAGTTTCCCACGATCACCCGGGCGTCCACTGCGAACCGGTCGAGAAACTCGGCGATCAGCCGTGACTTGCCGACTCCGGCGTCGCCGCCGATCAGCACGCAGGCTGATGAACCGGCGATCGTCCGACTCAGCGCGGCCTCCAGGTCTACCAGCTCCTTTGCACGTCCCGCGAAGGCTGCGCTCACGGCGTCCACGATCATGTACTTCAGGATGCCACGCCGGTATCACCGGCGTGGCATGCCGACTGTGGGCAGCGAACCTGTCCGGGCGTTCGTCGACGCTTGCCCAGCGGCTCGATCTCCCGTACCGGACCGCGAGAGCGAGGAAGCCCGATCTGGTGGTCGGCGAGCTTTGTGACTTCGTCGGCCCGATCCTGGCTGCTGCATTTGAGGTGCTGACGGCGGTGGTGGCCATCGCGCCACCTTTCGGATCTGAGTTCGATGTCCTCACCGAGCATTGGGGGTCCGCGGTGCTGAGGTCATTGACTTCAGTCGGTTACGGGTCTTGTGCCGGGCACGAAATGGAGCAGCGGCACCAGCGTGCCCGTCGAGGCCGTCCTGGACGGCGAGTCGGGGAGACCGCGCTCATGAAGTTGATGCCCACGAGACTGAGGCCGGCCATCCGACAACGCCATCGGACGGCCGGCGACTTCGGGGTACGTGCGGAACACGATGGCGCAGCCGTGGCTACAGGACCTGCTGAAACGCTTCTGCCGCCTGACGTGCCGTGGGTGTCCCGAGGTCGAGATCTGCGCCGGCCTCCTTGAGACGCGCGACGATCTCCCGCTCGCCCTTGAACAGAGCGCCGGCGATCGGCGCTTGGTTCCTGCTGTTGAGGCGATTGGGGTCAGCGCCCCGGCAGAGCAGCATCTCCACGGTCTCGACGTGGCCGTGGTACGAAGCGAGCATGAGAAGCGAGTTGCCGAGCTCGTCCTGTTCGTCGACGGCAACACCGTGATCCAGGAACTCGGCGAGTTCACCGGTGGATCCGGCTCGCGCCAGATCCATCACGATGATGCGCAGATTCCGTTGCTGCTCGTCACTCAGTCTCATTGCTGGGACCCTCGGGAAGTGCGCCAAGCGCCTCACAGGCCTTCCGCACCCCTTCACCGTAGGCAGGGTCCGCCTTGGTGCAGTGCTCGATGTGCTTCTCGACCGTCTGCCGACGCGCACCCTTGATCGCCCGCGCGGTGTTTTCGAACAACCGCTGCTGCTCGTCCCCGGTCATCAGGCGGAAGAGGTCCCCGGGCTGGGTGAAGTAGTCGTCGTCGTCCGCGCGGAAGTCGAAGCGGTCGGCGACCGACCCGATCGCCTGGGCGGGGTCGGCGTAGGCCGGCTGCTCGGCCCAGCGTCCGAAGTTGTTTGGTTCGACGCCCGCGACTCCGCCCTGGTTGCCGTCGACGCGCATGGCGCCGTCGCGGTGGTAGGTGTTGACCAGCTTGGCCCCGCGCGGGTAGTTGACCGGGATCTGGTGGTGGTTCACGCCGACGCGGTACCGGGCGGCGTCGCCGTACGAGAACAGGCGGCCCTGCAACATCCGGTCGGGGCTGAAGGAGATCCCGGGGACGACGTTGGAGGGTGTGAAGGCGGCCTGTTCGACGTCAGCGAAGTAGTTGTCGGGGTTACGGTTCAGCTCGAACTCACCGACCTCGAGGAGCGGGTAGTCCTTCTGGCTCCACACCTTGGTCAGGTCGAAGGGGTGGAAGCGATAGGTTGCGGCGTCGGTCTCAGGCATGATCTGGACGAAGAGCGTCCACTTCGGGAAGTCGCCGCGCTCGATCGCCTCGTACAGGTCGCGGCCGTGGGACTCCCGGTCGGCGGCGATGACGGCGGCCGCTTCCTCGTCGGTCAGGTTCTCGATGCCCTGCTGAGTGCGGAAGTGGAACTTCGCCCAGTGGCGCCCGCCGAAAGCGTCGATGAAGCTGTAAGTGTGCGAACCGAAGCCATGCATGTGCCGGTAGGACTTCGGGATTCCGCGATCGCTCATGGTGATCGTGACTTGGTGCAGGGATTCAGGGAGGTTCGTCCAGTAACCCCAGTTGTTCTCCGGGTCCCGCAGGTTGGTGCGCGGGTCCCGCTTGACCGCCCGGTTGAGGTCGGGGAACTTCAAGGGGTCGCGGTGGAAGAAGACCGGGGTGTTGTTGCCGACGACGTCCCAGTTGCCCTCCTCGGTGTAGAACCGCACGGCGAAGCCGCGGATGTCCCGCTCCGCGTCGGCCGCGCCACGCTCACCGGCGACGGTGGAGAAGCGCGCGAACATCTCGCACTCGTTGCCGACCCTGCCGAAGATGGCGGCCTTGGTGTAGCGGCTGATGTCGTGCGTGACCCGGAACGTTCCGTACGCGCCGGAGCCCTTGGCGTGCATGCGCCGCTCGGGGATGACCTCGCGGGCGAAGTGGGCCAGCTTTTCGATCAGCCACACGTCCTGCAGGAGCAGCGGTCCGCGCGGTCCGGCGCTCATGCTGTTTTGGTTGTCGGTGACTGGGGCGCCGGCCGCTGTGGTCAGCGGCTTGGTGTTGTCTTCAAATGCCATTGGTTCTCTCCACGTTCGCGTGGTCCTCTTGGATGGTGGTGTCCGGTTCCTCGCCGGCGTGGCCTGAGCAGTCGCGGCAAGTGCCCCAGTAGACGACTTCGACTTCACTGGTGTGGAAGTCGCGAGACTCCGCCGCGTGCAGCTGTTCTTCGGTCATCGTGTCTTCGATGTCGGAGATCGCACCGCAGCGCCGGCAGACCGTGTGGTGGTGCTCGTCGCTGTCTCGCAGCTCGAACAAGGCAGCTGACCCGACCAGATCGATCCTGCGGACCAAACCGGCCTCAGTGAGCGCTGTCAACACGTCGTACACGGCTTGTCTCGAAATCGCGCCGAGGTCTTCGTTCACGGCGTCGAACAGGAATCCCGCGTCGCAATGCGGGTGACGCTCGAGGATTTGCAGTACGGCCGCCCGCTGTTTGGTGACCCGCAGAGAGACAGCGCGAAGCCGCTCAGCGTGCGGGTCTCTTCCGTCGGTCATCTGACGTACCGCCCCCTCCCGCTGCCTTGAACTTGAACAAATCCAGTTTGAGGGATAGGACCTGAACGCACCCCACAAATCCGGACCGCTCTCCCACGAATCAAGACAGGCCTGGAGTTCAGCACCCTCGCGCCGTGGATCGCCGGCGGAAGCTGTCCGGCGGTGGCGGGTGTGGTCCGTGGTCCGGTCGGCATCGGTCCGTCGCCGCATACCCCGCAGGCCCGGACCGTCACCGCGCCTTGGGGTTGGCAGTGCGAGCAGAACCGTCGCACGACGACGTGGGCGGGCTTGCTCCTGGGCGAGCCCTCGGTCTCGAGTTAGCGCGCCGTGGTCGACGGTCAGACCCGTACTGCGCCGTGCGACGCCGGCGCCGTTGCTGGTAGTTGTCGGGTCGCCGCTCCGAAGGACCGACACCGTTGCATCCAACACGACATTCATGCGTAGTGGCTGAGGCCACAGCCCACATCAACAGCAACTACTGTCACATCAAGCTCAGACGATCGCATCGGGATCCGACCGGTACCGGCCTGGATTGCGGCGTCGGCGCTGACCTCATGGCTAGCTGTGCTGTCCCGCCCCGCGCGGACTTGGCCGCGAGCACGGTGATGTCACGAGCAGGCAAGAAAACATCGTTTGAGCAGAAGAAATATCATCCGGCGGCATTGCATGCTTGCAAACACTCACCGCGCCGGGGTGGGACGAGCAAGTGGAGGACGACCTATGTGGACGCTGTCGGGATTCGCCGACGAGATCGACGACGACCTCGAGACGCAATGCCTGCTGCTCGGACAGCTTGGTCTGCGGTATCTGGAGTTCCGCAGCGCATGGGGCATCAACGTTCTGGATCTCGCCGACCGTGAACTGCACGAGGCCGAGGCGATCCTCGCTGCCCACGATCTCCAGGTCTCCTCGATCGGCTCGCCCATCGGCAAGATCTCGATCACGGAGCCGTTCGAGCCGCACTTGGAACGGATGCGGCGTGCGCTCGATGTCGCGGAGCTGTTGCGGGCGCCGTACCTTCGGCTGTTCTCGTTCTTCCTTCCCGCCGGTGACGATCCGGCCAGGCATCGCGACGAGGTGCTGCGGCGGATGGCTGCCCTCACCGCCGAGGTCGGCGACCGTCCGGTGACGCTACTCCACGAGAACGAGAAGCTGATCTACGGCGACGTGCCGAGCCGGTGCCTCGAGATCGTCGAAGCCGTCGACTCGGACTCACTGCGGCTCACCTGGGACGCGGCGAACTTCGTCCAGTGCGGCGTCCGCCCGCACAGCGCCGGATACCAACTCCTCAGGCCGTACCTGGAGTACATCCAGGTCAAGGACGCTGTGCTGGGAACTGGCGAGGTGGTGCCGGCCGGTGAGGGCGACGGCGAGGTCGCTGAGACCCTGCGGGCGTTGCATGCCGACGGATTCGACGGGATCTTCTCGCTGGAACCCCACCTGCAGCAGGCCGGAGCGCTGGGTGGGTTCTCCGGGGCCGACCAGTTCGCTCGTGCCCATACGGCCTTCGTCGGCCTCCTTCACCACGAGGGGATCGAGTACGCGTGAGTGAGGCCGAAAGCCCGCTGCGGTTCGCGGTCGTGGGCTGCGGTGTCATCGGCCGGCACCATGCGGCCGTGATCACCGGCCGGCCCGACGCCGAGCTCGCCGCGGTGGTCGACCCGGTGCCGAGCGCGGCCGACGAACTCGCCGCGCAGTACGGCGTCACCGCGTACAACGACCTCGGGGACGTGCTGGCCAGGGACGACATCGACGGTGTCGCCCTGTGTACGCCAAGCGGAGATCACGCCGAGCAGGCCGTTCTCGCACTGCGCGCGGGCAAACACGTCGTCATCGAGAAGCCCCTCGACGTGGACCTCGTCGCCGCGGCCCGGCTGGCCGAGGTGGCGAACAGGTCGACGGCGTCGGCGACCGTGATCAGCCAGCACAGGTTCGATCCCGCGACCGAGGTCGTTCGCGCCGCGGTCGAGTCTGGAAAGCTTGGTCGACTCACGTCAGCCGTGGCCAGCGTCGCGTGGTGGCGAAGCCAGTCGTACTACGACTCGGGTGCCTGGCGGGGCACGAAGGCGCACGACGGGGGCGGGGCGCTGATCAACCAGAGCATCCACACGATCGATCTGCTGATCTGGCTGCTCGGGGATCCGGTGGAGGTGACCGCCTACTCGGCTTGCCTGGCCCACGACGGTCTTGACGTCGAGGACACCGCGGTGGCGGTGATCCGCTTCGACAGCGGCGCCTTAGCGGTGGTCCACGGGACGACGGCCGCCTATCCCGGAACCAGCGCACGCCTGCAGGTGCACGGGACCCACGGTTCGGCGATCATCGACGACGACCGTCTCGTCTACTTCCACGCTGGTGGATCCGGCGCCGAGGCTCCGGCGTACGGCGGTGGGGACACCAATCAGGCCGCACTCGTGCTGCCGGCGCAGGACACCGGACCGAGCGCCGGCGCCGAACCCTCGGCGCTGTCGAATGCCCACAGCCTCCAGTACGCCGATTTCCTGACAGCGATCCGCACCGGCACCGAGCCTCTGGTCACGATCGCCGAAGCCACCAAGACCCTCGCCGTGATTCTGGCGATCTACGATTCGGCCGCGAGGCACGTGCCGGTGCCGATCCCGTCAGCGGCGTCGACCGGAGGCTGAGGTTCCCGCCGGGCCGTCGGTGCCGAGCGGCCGCACCCCGGAGACGGTCGAGACCATCCGGTAGCGACGAGGCGTCGCCTTGAAGCGGTCGTTGAACAAGCGGTAGAAGTGGCTCAGTGACGGGAAGCCGCACTCCGCGGCCACAACGGCGATAGGCCGGTCCGTCATTCTCAGCAGCGCCGCTGCCCGGGTCAAACGGAGCTGGTTGATCAGGTCCGTCGCGGTCTGTCCGGTCGCTGCCTGGATGACTCGGTTGACGTGCTCGCGGCTGCGTCCGGCGAGTTCGGCCAGCCCCGTCACTCCTTCGGCGAGTGCGTCCGAATCGTCGACGAGCCGGGCGATTGCCTCAGTCAACCAAGTCGGCAGCGCGTCGCCGGCGGGACGGCCGACCAGGTCGCACAGCAGCTCGAGCAGGAAGCGTTCGAGCTGCAAGCGGCCGGCGGGCCCGGCCACCAAGGTCGACGTCAGTTCGGTCAGCCGTTGCAGGCGCACGCTGTCGAAGCGGTGCGTGACCGGCAAACCGCCGGCCGACCAGGCCCAGTCTCCGGAGGCGAAGTACCGCGCCTCGATCGCTGTCAGCGTCTCGCTGGGAAAAGAGACGCTCACTTGCGCAAACGCCTGGCCGGGGACAGGCCGGAACAGATGGACGTCGGCAGGCCGGATGAATACCACGTCACCGGCCTCGAGCAGTCGGCGTGAGCCATTCACCACGTGCAGGAGTGCGCCGTACTCGATCCAGGTCAGTTCGGCGAAGTTGTCGTGGGTGTGCAGTCTGCCGACGAATCTGACGGCCTCCGTCCTCCGGCCGACGTAGCAGGTCTCACCTGCCGCGACGTAGTCCTCCAACCGCAGCACCGTGACATCCATATCACCGGAGAGCAATTTTTCGTCCTTCCTGAGGAAGAAGCATCACATTCCAGCATATAGCGTCGATAGCAGCACAACCCCGGAAGGAGCTACCGATGCAAGCTACGAGCGGGGCCCTCACCCGGCAGTACGCGGCAGACGGTTACGTGGTCGTTCGGGACGCGATCGACCCGGACCTGGTGGGTGCGGCGAACACGCACATCGACTGGTTGCTGGACCGGCACCCCGAACTGGCCCCGGAGCAACTGGGTCATCGGCTCTGCCGTGATGATCCCTTCTGGATCGAACTCGTCTCCGACCAGCGCCTGCTCGACCTCGCCGAACTGTTCGTCGGTCCGGACATCGCCTTGTTCGCGACGCACTACCTGTGCAAACCGCCGCGCTGCGGCAAAGGCGTCGAGTGGCACCAGGACGGAGCGTTCTGGCCGCTGGAACCGATGAACGTCGTCACGCTGTGGCTGGCACTCACCGGCTCCGACCTCGAGAACGGGTGTCTTCGCGTCCTGCCAGGATCGCACCGATCGGAGCTGGCCCAGATGAGGCCGACGGACCGCGACAGCGTGCTCCGCCGACGGATCGACACCGACGTCGACGAGGATCGCGTGGAAGACCTCGTGATGGGGCCGGGCGATGTCGAGGTGCACCATCCGAACATGGTGCACAGTTCGACGCCGAACCGCTCGGACCGGTGGCGGCGCGCTCTGACCATCCGCTACATCCCGACCAGTACGCGCATCACCAGGCCTGACGAGGCCTCGCCGTTCCTCCTCCGCGGCGAAGCGGTGACAGGCCTCAATGCGTATCTGGAGCCGCCGCCCTTTCGTGCGGATGATCACTTTCGGTCGCCGGCCGGCAAGGTGGGCCCGGCGTGCTGACATCGAGGTGCTGGTGAGACATCGCGTGCTCGGTGCCTATGGGCACTCCTGGGTGTACGGGACCGGGGCGCGACTGCACAGCGAAGGGTTCGTGGAGCTGGCCGCGCGGAAGCTGGGTCTTCGCCCGAACAACCATGCGGAGAGCGGGAGTTTGAGTACCGGGACGGCTCGACTCGTCATGGCGCAGACTCCTGAACCGGCCGACGTCTTCGTGCTGATGACCGGCTTCAACGACGCGCGCCTGTACGGACCGGCATCGGCCGGACGCCGCCAGTACGAGGACTCTCTCGAGATCGTGTTGCGGGTCCTGCACAAGTCCGATCCGCACGCGGTGCTGCTCGCAATCGAGCAGCCCTACATCGAGGACTACTCGGGCCACCCGCCGTACGACCGTGCCTCGGACGCGATCGTCGATCAGTACAACTCGATCCTGCGGAACAGTGTCAGCCGCTTCCCGTCGGCGCGAACGGTGGTCGCCCACCGGTGGGACGCCGCCACGATGCTTGCCCAGGACAACGTCCACCCGAACGACAGCGGGCATGCCGTACTGGCGCAGTCGCTGGTAGCAGCCGTCCGCGAGGCCTGCGGGCCGACGAAGGAGGTTCGATGACCGGGACCATCGAGGGACACGCCCTCGAGCAGGAAGTCCGGCAGTTGCTCGAGAGCCATTGGGACGAGACCCGGGGGTACTGCGTCCCGAACCCTACGACCTATCCGCACCTGTGGCTGTGGGACTCCTGCTTCCACGCGATCATCTGGGCACATCTCGGCGACGACCGCGCACTGCGGGAGCTCGACGCCACCTTGGCGGGGCAACTGCCGAACGGGCTCGTCCCGCACATGCGCTACGGCGGCAAGAGCCCGGACTCATGGTTGGGTCCACTCGAGCAGACGTCTTCGATCACGCAGCCACCGATGTTCGGGCACGCGGCCAGCGTCCTGGCCGCGTGCGGGTTCATGCCGTCGGCAGAAACCCTCGACCGGGCCAGACGAGGGCTCGACTGGCTGTGGCGGACCCGCCGCACCGACGACGGCCTGATCTACGTCGTCCATCCCTGGGAGGCCGGCAACGACCACAGCCCCCGCTGGGACGACTTCGGCGCACCCGGGCGGACGCCGGCGAACTACAGCCGGCCGGCCCGGACGGCCTGGAACAAGGAACGAATCCATGACATCACCTTCGACGGTGACGGCGGTGCGCGCTGGTCGGCGAGCTTCGTCACCTGCCCGGCAGCCTTCAATGCCTACGTCGCGTTCAACCTGGCCGAACTCGCCGAGCTCCTGGACGACCAGGAACTGGCAGACAGGGCGGAGCAGCTGAGCGAGGCGATCGACACGATCCTGTGGGATCAGGATCAACAGCTGTGGTCCGATCGTTCGGTGGTCGGAGGGGGCGCGTCGGCCAAGACACCGACCAGCGATGGCGTCATGCCGGCCCTGGTCACCCGGGACCGGGCCAAGGCGCTCGCGTCGCTGCGCCAACTCGACGACCCCGATCGCTTCGGTGCGCCGTACGGCCCGGCGAACGTTGCCCGCGGCCACCCGGCGTACGACCCGCAGACGTACTGGCGAGGGCCTGCCTGGCCGCCGCTGAACTATCTGTTCTGGCTGGCGACCCGCCGGTGGGAACTCGAAGATGCCGCCTCCACGCTGGCATCCCGCTCGGTCGACGGAGCGCTGCAGAGCGGCTGGGCCGAGTACTGGAACCCCGAGAACGGCAGAGGACTCGGCGCCGCGCCGCAGACGTGGACCGGTCTCGTGATCGCCCTACGCGACCCGATGATACTTGCTCAAGGCATCGATCGCGTGTCCCCAAGCGAAGGAGTGCCCGAACGATGAAAACCCTGAAGCTTCCGGCGGGGCTGGCAACCGTGGTAGTCACGGCTCTGCTCGCCACCGCCTGTGGAGGCGAAGCGAACGACGCCGGTGCCACCACCGGTGAACTGGCATTCGCCCACAACAAGCCGTGGGACTTCGACGCCTTCTCGAAGGTTTCGAAGCAGGACATCGACATCAGTCTGAAGAGCACGCAGTACTCCGGTGATCCGTACCGGGCCTTCATCCGGCAGTCGTTCCGGACCAAGGAGAGTCCGGGGCTGTTCACCTGGGAGGTCAGCACGGCACTCGACGAGCTCGCCGAGCAGGGGGTCATCGCGGAAACGACCGACCTGTGGACCGAGGCGGTCGAGAAGGGCTACGTGAGCGATGCGGTGCGACAGCTCTACACGGTCGACGGCAAGCAGTACTGCACGCCGATCAGCGTCGACAACTGGGTGATGTTCTACAACAAGGCGATCTTCACCAAGTACGGCCTCAGCGTCCCGACGACGTGGGACGAGCTGATGCAGGTGGCGGCCACCCTCAAGCAGCGTGGGGTGACGCCGTTCTGGAACCAGACGAAGAACTTCTCCTTCGTCTGGTTCCAGACCCTGCTCGCCGGTACCGATCTGCGGTTGTACAACGACCTGTCCACCGGTAAGGCGAAGTACACCGATCCCCGGGTGGTGGCGGTCATGAACAACTGGCTCGAGCTGCAGAAGAAGGGCTACTTCAACGATCCCGGTCAGACCGACTTCGCCCGCGACCTGATGCGGGAGGGCAAGATCGCAATGGCGCCCGAAGGCACCTGGTTCACCGCCGACGCAGCCCTGGCCGGCATGACCATGGGCAAGGATGTCGACATGTTCGTGATCCCGGCGGTCACGCCGGGCGCGGCCACGCCGATCGCGATCGAGACCGCGCCGGTGTGCGTTGGCGAGAGCTCCAAGCAGAAGAGCCTGGGGCTGAAGTTCTCGCAGTGGTGGATGTCGCCGCAAGGGCAGCAGCCCTGGGTGAAGCAGCAAGGGAACTTGCCGTTCAACTCCGACGCAGAGGCGCCGACGCCGCAGATGAAGGCGCTGAAGTCGAAGCTTGCCGCCGGCAAGTACGAGTACTACAACCGGTACTTCGAGGCGACGCCGGTACCGATCCGAACGGTCGCGCTGGAGCAGTTCAGCGCATTCCTGACCAACCGTGGCGACCCGATGCCGTACCTGACGGCAATCCAGGCCGCGGCCGACGAGTACTGGGCCGGGCGATAGCAGCGTGAGGCAGTCAGGCGCGACCTCGTACCAGGGCCAGGCTCGGGGCTTCCTCCTCCCGAGCCTTGCTCTGGTGCTCCTGGTCTTCTACCTTCCGGTGCTCTACACCTTCTACCTGAGCTTCACCGAGTACAACGGCCTGGGGACGCCGGAGTTCGTCGGCGTCGACAACTTTGCCGCGATGTTCGGGGACTCCGCCTTCCTGGGCGCGGTCCGGAACACGATGATCTGGGTAGTCGGCACGCTGGTTCTGCCGGTCGGTCTCGGCCTGCTCGTCGCGGTTCTGGCGTACGGATTCCGCGGAAGTGGCTGGCTCCGGCTGCCGTTCCTTGTTCCGTATGCGCTGTCCGGAGTGGCCGTCGGTGTGATCTGGAGCTTCATGCTGGGATCGGGCGGCGCACTCACTCAGGCGCTGCAGTTCCTGAACCTGCCAGGGACCGAATTGCGCTGGCTTCAGGACTCGCCGTTGAACACTGTCGTGATGGTGATCGCGGCGGCCTGGCAAGGCGTCGGTGTCAACGCGCTGCTGTTCACCGTCGGCCTGCAGTCGATCCCGAAGGAACCACTCGAAGCAGCCAGGATCGACGGGGCGACCGGCTGGCGTCTGTTCAGCACCATCACCTGGCCACTGCTGCGACCGTCGACGACCGTGGTCGTCGGGCTGTCGATCGTCAACGGCTTGAAGACCTTCGACGTCGTCCAGGCGATGACGCAGGGCGGGCCTGCGCGCTCGTCCGAGACGCTGGCGTTGACCATGTACCGCGACACCTTCGTGAACAGCGACTACGGTCTGGGATCGGCCGTGGCCATCTTCCTCAGCGTCGTGACCGTCGGCGCCTCGATCATCTACCTGCGTCGGCAACTGAGCTTGAGCAGCGCCAGCCTCGGAGGTGGCAAGTGACCCCTTCACGGACCGGAATCATCCTTCGGGTCACGGTGCTGGCGCTGTTGGGCGCCATCTGGCTCGTCCCGGTGTACCTGCTGCTGGCCAACGCCGGCAAGACGGTCGGAAACTACTCCGGCTCCACCTTGTGGCAACCCGGCTCGCTGACCGACCTGTGGGACAACCTCCGCCAGGTAGCCACCGGAACTGACATCCCCCGCGCATTGGCGAACACCGCCGTCTACAGCGTCGTGGCTCCGGCGATCGCCGTCGTTCTGGGCGCCACCGTCGGCTTCGCCGTGATCGTTCTCAAGCTGCGCAACGGATTCCTGTGGTTCTTCGTCATCTACTGCGGATCGGTGTTCCCCCTGCAGATGCTGGTGATCCCGCTGTTCGACAGCTACTCCCGGCTGGGGCTCTACGACTCCCTGACCGGCATGGTGCTGATCTACTCCATCGTCTGCCTGCCGTTCTCGGCGTTCGTCATGCGCAACTTCTTCGCCGGCATCGCCGAGTCCGTCTTCGAGGCCGCCGTGGTCGACGGCGCGAAAACCCTGCGCATCTTCACCACGATCTACCTCCCGATGTCGTCCAGCGCTCTGGCTGTCGTTTTCATCCTTCAGGCCACCTGGGTGTGGAACGACCTGCTGCTCGGTCTCATCCTGACCCAGAGCGACACCACCCGCCCGGTCATGCCGGTCCTCACCGGCCTGCAGTCCACCGAGGGCGGCGGCGCCAGTTACACCGTGGTACTGGCGGCCGCGATCCTCGTCTCACTCCCGACCGCCCTGCTGTTCCTGGTCTCGCAACGCTACTTCGCGAAGGGCCTGGCCCTTGGCCAGTACTAACTAGGGCAACACCCACTCCAACGTCTGCCCGATCACCTACGACGGCACGAACCACACCGGCACCATCTTGTGGGTGATGCCCGTGGGCCAGACCGTCGACCAGGTCACCGCCGACGTGCCGAACCGGCGCTCGTCCTGGACCGCCAACTGACCCCATCCACTCCCCCGAGACGCCGAGTCGACCGGCGGACTGGTGAGCACCTCTTCCTCGGCCAGCAACGCCCCAGTCACGATGTCGAAGATCAAAACGTGGCGCTGGGGCAACCCCGTGAACGTCGGTCCACGGCGAACGCGCGCGCAGTCGGCCCAGTCCGGTCAGTGATCCCCCCAGCACCCGCAGCAGCGCGGCCCGCACCGCCAGATCACTAAGCAGACGAAGCAGTACCCCGGGCCCGACGCCCTCCGTGGGCACAGACACAGCCGCTGCCGTCACCAGCCCTCACGACGGACGTGCCAGCAGACAGAGACGCCCCGTCCATGAACCACGAACCGTCGCCCTGTAGTACTGGGGCGAGCACGACGTACACCGGTGGTACCTGTACTGACCTCGCCGCGCCGCGTCAGCGGCTGCCCTGACACGGAGCGGAGCCACGCTAACCTTCCGACTGCAGCTGTTCACCGCCCCGGCGAACCTGGCTAAGTATTCTGCGGACTTCGTCCGCAGAACGTTCGTCTCGCAGGGAGACCGATCCGCCGCTGGGGATCAACGCCTGGTCGCCTACGACGGCTCGACCCCGACCACGCTCCTCGTTTCCCTCACCGAGCGCGCCTACGTCGCTGGCGGAACGCGGTTGCGTTGCAGGCGCCAGGCGCAGGTCTGTGCGCATTCCGACCGCGGCAGCCAATCTCGGTCCAAGAAGTTCGTCCGGGTCCGCAAAGTCACGAACTCACCGGATCAATGGGCCGGGTCGGAGCTCGCGGCGACAACGCCGCCTCGGCAAACTCGAGCCCATCGAGTTGAGACAATTCAACCCGTCGCACTCGCAGCCTGAACCACCACACCCCGCGAGTCAACCGAACTCGGGAGTCCCTCCCGCCGCGGAGCGGGTTCGACGGGGGCTGAACTGTCGTCACGGATCCACCACCACGGCGAGCATTTCGCTCAACCGCTCAGCGAGTTGCTGCTGCTGAGCGTTCTGCAGTCCGGGTGTGGCAATCACGGTGCGCATGAGCCAGACGCCCGCGAGCAAGGCCAATCCGAGCTCGGCCCGCTCGTTCGCGTCCGGGCCGTCGAGATTGGCTACGAAACGGGCGCCGACATGGCGTTCGATGCCGGCGCGCATGATGCCGGCCGCTCGGGGATTGGCCGCCGACCGCAGCAGCAACGCGAACGGGTCCAGATGCTCCGCGCCGGGAGCGGTGCGGGCGACCAGCGCCTCGGCTGTCGACCGGGCCAGCTCGACCGATGAGCCGGGATCGTTCGGGACCATCGTCGGCGGCGCGAACACCGTGTCGACAACCTCGGCGAACAAACCTTCCTTCGACCCGAAGTACCGGTTGACCAGCATCGCTGTCACACCGGCCTCCGCCGCAATCTCGCGGACTCCGACCCCGTCGTACCCGTGCCGGGTGAACGCTGTCGCCGCCGAGTCCAGGATCGCCTGACGGGTCGCTGCGGCGTTGCGGGTCCTCTTCTCCATACACAGAGTCTACGTATGTATACTCGAAGCCGTAAGTATACACTCGTATACAAACCGAAAGGTCAGCACGATGGATCTGCAGTTGAGGCAACGGCGCGCTCTGGTCACCGGTTCCACTTCCGGACTTGGTGAAGCGACCGTCCGAATGCTCGCCGCCGAAGGCGCCGCCGTGGTCGTCCACGGGCGCAACGCCGACCGAGCCCATGCGATCGCCGACCAGATCACTGCGGCTGGCGGACACGCCTCGGTCGCGGTAGGCGACTTGACCACCGACACCGGAGCCGACGCCGTCGCCGAGGGCGCCGTGGCCGGAGGGCCTGTCGACATCCTGGTCAACAACGCCGGTGCCTACGAGCACCTGAAGTGGGACGAGGCCACACCGAACATCTGGGCGAGCACTTACAACCAGAACGTGATCTCCGGTGTCCGGATGATCCAGCGGCTGGTCCCGGCGATGCGCGAACGCGGCTGGGGCCGGGTGATCACAATCGGCGGTGGACTCGGCGGTCAGCCGATGAACACCCACCCGCAGTACAATGCCACCCTCGCGGCCCGGCACAACCTGGCCGTCTCCCTCGCCCGCGAGCTCAAAGGCACCGGCGTGACCTCCAACGTGGTCGCCCCCGGAGCGATCCTCGTCCCCGCGGTGCGGAAACTGCTGATGGAGGTCGCGGACGAGCGTGGTTGGGGCAGCACCTGGCCGGAGATCGAGGAGAACTGCGTGCGTGAAGTTGTCCCGAACGACGCCAACCGCTTCGGACACCCCGATGAGATCGCCGGCGCCGTCGCGTACCTGTGCGGCCCCCTCGCCGACTACATCAGCGGAGCCTCGCTGCGCGTCGACGGCGGCAGCGTCCGCGGGGTCTAGTGAGCCTGGGACTCCGTCGGTCGGTCTGGGCGGATGTGCTCGCTTGGCGACCGGTTCGGTGGTGGGCCTGGGGCCATCGGCGCTCTACGAGCCGCCGAAGCGCCAGCCAGCAGGTCACGGCGAGGACCAGTCCGCCTTACCAGCCGGGTCTGCGGTCCCGGGTCCGGTAGGCACGTGCCATGCACGCATGCGAGCAGCACCGCGGCGGGGATCCGCGTCGGCCCGGGACCGCCCGGGTAGCGGCGCCGGGCGCACGCCGCCGAACCCCAGTCAGCGACGGGCTTGGCTTTCGCCACGGCCGGCCAGAACGTTCGAGACCCCGCGTGCGGCGGGCGGTGCCACCGTCGATGTGGTCGACGGGCTCGGACGGCAGCCGACAGTTCGCCGCCCACAGGCAATGCGGGCACCCGCGGACACAAGCAGCACAAGGACGCGCCGGACTGACTCCCAAAGGGTTCCACCGGTCGACTGGGCAGTACCACCTCTCGCTGCAATCGTCGATCCGTGAGTTGTTGCCTTCGACCCGCGCACCGCGGCGCCAACAAATCCGTCAGTTGCTCGGTCGAGAAAGCTGCGAAGACCGGCGAACGGCAGCGAATGTCTGCAAGAGATGACCGATCACCGACTGCCTGGGGAATTCTGAAGAACCCCACCTGGATGCCAACGTGGCTGCTGTGGTGGTGATGGGGCCAAAGCTCGCTTCCTCGGATGGGCAGCGATGGGCGAGCCGACCGAACAGCTATATTCGCCACGCATCGGCGGAGCAAGCGCCGGGCGCCCGGCCGGTCACTAATCGGCCGTGGCCAGACAGACCCCGATCCGCTAGTTGTCATGGGAACCGTTGATCCCGCCGTGTGGTTACGCGGAAGCCTCGGGCGTCACCGCGGTACCTACTGCGGCCTCGACGATGAAGGGGAATGTCACGCACTCGAGCAGCCATTGAAGCACCGAGATCCAGCCGTCGAGAGCCGGGGATCCTCGAGCCAGCTGTCCTTGACAGGCTCGACGCGTGAACAGAAAGGGTTTCTTGTCCGATGAGAGTCCCCGCCTCGGCGGGCGGCTGTTGATCGGTGCGGCCGGCTCGGCGGGGTGGCCTTGCGGCTGGAGCGGGGTCAGCGACGGCGGCCGCCGCGCGTCGAAACAACCGAACTCCTCCCGGACTGCGCAGGGACGCCGCGCGTAGTCGCCGGCGAACCTGGACGCCGCCGTGGAGGTGCTCTGCGAGCAGGGCAGCGCGGGGTGCGACCGTGTCGTGCAGCCACCGGGCCTAGTCGTCAGCGTGCGCATTGCACCGGCCAGATAGATCCTGGTGCCCCGTACGCCGAACCCATCGTTTGCGTGAGATTGCTGCCCGCGCTGCACGGATTGCTGAGCTGCCGGCCGGTCAGATCACAGCTGGGCGCGACGATGGCTTTGCCGGTACTGCGACGGCGTCATCCCGGTCTCCCGGGTGAACGCCGACGACAGGTGCGCCGGGCTGCCGAACCCGCACAGGCGGGCCACCTCACCGATCAACGCGTCGCTTTCGGCGAGATGCCGGCGCGCGGCCTCGATCCGCAGCGAGGTGAGGTAGCGGCGCGGCGTCTGCCCGGTCGCCGCCTTGAACACCCGCAGGAAGTGATAGACGCTCAGCCAGACCTCACCGGCGATGTCGGCCAGCGTCAACGGCAGGTGCAGGTTGTCCCGCATCAGCTCGATCGCCTTGCGGACGCGGGCGTCGTCGTGCCGCGGTCCGGCGACCGGCGGCATCCCGCCGTACCGGGTGTGCAGATGGACGGCGAGAAACTCAGCCGCGCTCTCGGCGTACATGTCGTCCAACTGCGCGGTCGCCGCCGAGGCCATCCCCAGCATGATTTGCTCGACCACGGGGTCGGACAGGGCCAGCGCGTCGGGCTGGTGGGAATCGAGGCGGTAGCGCCCCCACAACTCGAGGCCGACCCGCTGCATCAGCTCGCCCGGCAGATACAGGTGCATTGTCGTCATGCCGACGGTCGATCGATAGCGCAGCTGCGTTGCCCGGCCTGGGGCAGTCAGCCCGATTTGCCCCCGCATGTAGCGGGCGGAACGCCAGCCGCCGTTCGCGTGGGATTCCAACCACGCATCGCCGGCCGTGGCGAGCACCAGGTGCTGGTCACCGATGGGCGGCAGAAAGATCTCCTCCACGACAGAAGCGTCCTCGTGGACCTGCAGCAGGACCGAGCGCCAGCCGGAATCGGTCCAGCTGCAGAAGGTACGCCGCGCGTGCTGCCCGAGGTCGAGTTCCAGCGCCTCGTAGCCCTTCATGTACCGCCTCACCACTGGGCGCGGTCGGCGGTCTCGGGTTCGAGCTGCTGGAGACCGATGACGGAGAGCAGTTCGAGCTGTTCGACGGATTCTGTGCCGGGTGGGGCGGTGAACCAAAGGAGTCGGTGCAAGCCGTCCTCGCTGTGCAGGGCGAGGCAATTGAGGTCGATGACGCCGACCGGCGGGCACACGATGCGTTTGCGGTCGTTCCGACGTACCGCGACGTCCTGTCGCTCCCACAGCTCGGCGAACTCCTCGCTGTAGCGCAGCAGATTATCGACGAGGCCGCGTACGTCGGCGTCCCAGCCGCGGCGGCCGACGACGGCACGGAGGTCCGCCACCAGCGCGAGCGTGTGATGCTCGTGCTCGGCCTCGCGATAGATGGCGCGCGCCTCCGGCTCGGTGAACCAGCGGTACAAGAAGCTGTCCCGGGGCCCCTTCGTAGCGACCGGGGCACCGAGCAGCGCGCGGGCCAGCGGGTTTTGGACCAGGGTGACGTGCAGGTCGGTGATCACCATCGCAGGTGTGGTCTGGAGCCGGTCGAGCAGATCGAGCATCGCGGGCGGCACATGAGCCGACGGGCTCGTAGCGGCGGGCAACGGCCGGCCGGCCAGGTGGAACAGGTAGTTCCGCTCGTCGTGGCTGAGCCGCAGGGCTCGACACAGGGCGGCCAGCATCTGCTCTGACGGCTGCGCGTCGCCCCGTTCGAGCTGGGTGTAGTAGTCGGTCGACGCGCCGGCCAGCAGGGCGACCTCGTCGCGTCGCAATCCTGGCACCCGGCGCCGGCTGCCAACGGGCAGGCCGACGTCCTGGGGCCGCACCTGGTCGCGTCTCTTGCGCAGGAACGAGCCAAGGGAATCGAGGTCCATGGACTCAGTATCCGCGGCGGGCCAGCCCTTAAGCAGGGGTTGGCGTCCCCTGGGAAAGCACCGCCTCCTCCGCTGCGCGAACCGGGGCCAGCATCGAGGCAGGCGCCGCATCCCGCGGCCCGCAACGCTCCGGAAGGAAGAAGGAACCCTAATGTCTGCCCAGCAGTCCAGGATCGCGCTGATCACCGGTGGGAACCGCGGTCTCGGCCGCTCCGTGGTCGAGGCGCTCGCCGCCGACGGTATCGACATCGTCCTCACCTACCGTTCGCACGAGGACGAGGCCAAGCAAGTCGTCGAGGCGGTGACCGCACTCGGGCGCACCGCGGCCGCGATCCAGCTCGACACCACCCGGACCGGCACTTTCGCCCAGTTCGCCGACGCGCTGCGCGAGACGCTGCGTCTGCACTGGAGACGCGACAGCTTCGACATCCTCGTCAACAACGCCGGCTTCCACCTCGCCACCGTGCTGGGCTCCACCGAGGAGGAGACCCTCGATCAGCTCTTCGCCGTTCATTTCAAGGGTGTCTATCTGCTGACCCAGGCGCTGGCCGTCGCACCCGAGGGAACTTCCCCGCTGCTGGCCGACGGTGGCCGCATCGTGAACTTCTCCTCCGGGCTGGCCCGGTTCGTCAGCGGTCCCAACGCCGTCTACGCCGCGATGAAGGGCGCGATCGAGGTGGTGACGCGCTATTGGGCAGCCCAGCTCGGCCCGCGCGGCATCACCGTCAACACCGTCGCTCCCGGCCCGGTCCTGACCGACTTCGCCGACGGCCTGTACAAGAACGCCCAGGAGGGTATGCGCGAGACCCTGGTCAACGCCACCGCGCTCGGCCGCCTGGCCTACGCCGACGACATCGGGCCCGCCGTGGCCGCCCTGGTCGGCATCGGCACCGGTTGGATCACCGCCCAGCGGATCGAGGCCAGCGGCGGATACCGCCTCTGACCGGCCGGCGCCCGCACAAGGAGGATCCCTCATGCTGCAGTCCATCCGGGAGCAGGGGGCCGACGACCCACCGCGCCGGCCCGCGAACACCTCGTCCGAACGCAAGGTCGTGCTCATCACCAGCGGCTTCGGCGCACTCACAACACGCGCCCTGGCCGCCGCGGGGCACACCGTATACGTCGGCAGGCGCCAGCTCGGCAGCCGCAACGCGGCCGCGGAGCTGACCGACCACGCCTCCGGCAACGATCTCGCGATCCACCCCGTCGAGCTCGACGTCACCGACCAGCAGAGCATCGACCCGGCCGTGGCCACGTTGCTGGAGACATCACCACGGTTGGACGTGAGGGTCCACAACGCCGGTCACATGGTGCTCGGTCCGGCCGAGGCGTTCAGCGCCGAAGAACTCGCTGCCCAGTACGACGTGAACGTGCTCGGCACCCAGCGCGTCAACCGCACCGTCCTGCCGCATCTCCGTGACCAGCGCAGCGGTCACATCGTCTGGATCAGCTCGAACAGCGTGCACGGAGGCACCCCGCCGTTCCTGGGACCGTATTTCGCGGCGAAGGGTCTGTAACGGCGGATGAGCCTTCGGAGGCAGGCACGCTGAGCCGGCCGCGACGGAGCCGGCAAAGGTAGCGACTCCGTCCATGTCTAGCGGATGCAGCGGAGCTCCCGGCGGCACGATTGCGGCAAGCGAACACGGTGACCTCGGAATCAGCGGCCAGGGGCCAGGCCGCGCGGACAGCCTAACCAAGCACAGTGCAACATCGGTACGACTCGATGCAAACGTCCTGAACATTGAGGATCGTGTGATGATGCCGCTGCATTGATCCAGCGACCTGAGCGATCGACTCGGACAGCTGATCGACTCCCGCGTCAGCCGATCCAGTGGCTCCTGCAGTTGTGGCCCGACCGTCTCAGGCAGCCTCACACTGGGTTTCGCCGTTGTTCAGCACTCCAATCTCTATGCCCACTTAGATGCCTCAGCACCCCGGAGTCGAGACAGGCCGGCTCATTGACATACAGATCGGCTCTGCCACGGCAGTGATGTCAAGTGCCAACTGACTCGCGGCGTCGGCCGCTGTCACGATGGCCAAAGATGCTTTGGGCATAGGCCTCAGGCAGCAGACAAGCGCTCGAACCGTGCGTCGATTGCGCGCCGAGCGCGATCGTGTGACGACGGTAGGAGATGGGTGTATAGGGCGAGCGTGAAGCCTGGGTCACCATGGCCAAGATACTCGGCCAATTCCTTGATGTTGACGCCGTCCGCTAGTGACACGCTCGCATAGTGGTGGCGGAGTGCATGCAGCCCGGTCGTCCGGTCAGTCTTGAAATGGCGACGTCCGCGGGCATCCCTGACGGCCGGCGGGATGACTCCAGCCGCCGCGAGCGCTGGTTTCCAGACCACCTCGTCGTAGTTTCGCGCCTTCATGTGGCCGCCGTCGAGCCATCGGAACAGAAGGTTCGCGGTTACTGGTTCATTGTCCGGTCGTTCCCAGGGCAAGGAGTACGGCTCCGGCGCGTGACGCTCCACATACTCGTGAACACGAGCTGCCGGCCAGGCAGCGAGGGGAACCTCCCGCTCCAGGTCGTTCTTCGGCAATGCGAAGACGAAGTGCTTGCCAAGCTTCTTAACCTGGCGGCGTACCCGGATGACCTGTTCTTCGAAGTCGAAATCCTCCAGCGCCAGGCCGAAGATCTCACCTTGCCGAAGTCCGCACGCAGCTCCGAGGATCGGGATCAAGCGGTACTCATCAGGGTGCACATCGATGATGCGATCCACCAGGTCGGGGGTCCACACATGAACCTTCGACCGCGAGGTCGCCGGCCGTGTGACGAGCTTGGACTGTGCGGGGTTCTTCTTGATCAGGCCGTCGGCCACAGCCAGCTCGAGACAGCCGTTCAATACGAGAAAGGCGCTTCTAGCGGTCGAAGGGCCGTATGCGGTCTTTACTCGCGTGAGCCACGATCCGATCTCAGAGGGGCGAATACTCCGGAGCTGTCGGTTACCGAAGGCCGGTCCGACGTGGAGACGCCACTTCGTTTCGTAGTGAATCTCAGTGGAGGGATCGACGTCCCTTGATGCCAACCAGTGCGCGGCGACCTCGGCCAGTTTCGCCTTCCCGCCTTCGGGGTCGAAGTAGTCTCCACGCTCGCGGTCGGTCTCCATCGCGGCTGCGTACTTCGTCGCCGCTGTCTTCGTGTCGAAGGCCTTCGAACGCTCCGCTCCGTTGGGATCGAGCCAGACAGCCAGCCACCGCTTGCCCCGGCCCCAACGTGCCTCATTCCGAACACGCTTGACCGTCCCGTCCGGCTGCTTCGCCGGACGGGTCCACTGGTCCTTCGTGAACGCCATCCTGCCCTCTCTGTCGACGTGGTTCCGCAACCGTACGAACTCTGGGCGATCGGCAAAAGTCGCCTGTGGATAAATGCCCGCGAAGGGTGACGGATGTTCAACGGCTGGCGAGAACCTCACTCGACTCCGGACCTCTAGCGCTCACACTGGGATGGCGGTCGTGTCGCCATGATGGGTCGTCCAGGCCCATGACCGCCCCCGGAATCAGCGCAGCAAGGCGAAAACTCCACCAGGATGACGGCGCAAAATGCTCCGCACCCGCGAAATCCCGTCGCCCTGGATACGTCTCAAGCAGGGCCGCAGGAAGGGGAACCGGCTCGGAGCGGAGGACGCTGCGAGTTCTGGCTCGACAACAAAGCGGAGACGCTCCACCGGGTACCACAGGACCTGGAGCGAGGAGTCGCGGGAGGACTCCGCGGCACCGCTACAGGCGATCGATCGGCAAAGAGAGGCGACAGAGGACGCCGAGAACGCGCAAAGTCTCAGGATCAGATGCGATGTCTCCCTGAGCCTCGATGCGGTGCGCTGCCAGGGACCCGGCCCCGAGCCCGCTGATTCGCGTCCCGCAGTTGCTGTCATTCGTCAGAGGCTGCCAAGAACGCGTACGACCTCCGCCTTTGAGAGGTGAGAGATGGCGC
The DNA here is from genome assembly GCF_001984195.1 of Kribbella sp. ALI-6-A. GTDB lineage: Bacteria > Actinomycetota > Actinomycetes > Propionibacteriales > Kribbellaceae > Kribbella. Next base: position 172,125 of record NZ_MTQN01000004.1, on the reverse strand, counting down.
CGCTGATGGACAGCGGTCATATTTCCCCCGGCCTTAAGGCTGCCGCGCGTGGCGGCGGCCGGCTGCCACAGCGGGTGTCGCTGCGCTCCAGGCACGCTGGGTGTCTCTGCCGGGGGTGGGGAGCGCAGGGCGGCGTTGTACGTCAGCGGGAATGCGCGCCGATCATCAGGGCGGCCAGGTCCTCGGGTTCCAGGAAGGATGGGGGCGGTGGGGGGCCCCAATTGAACAGTCCCCGGGCGCCGTGAAGCACCTCCGGTTCCCAGATCTCGTCCTCGGGGATGCAGTCCATGTCCGCGTAGTACTCCGAGAAGTTGCCGGCCGGGTCCTTCAGGTACCAGAAAAAGTTGGAGCCCGCGTGGTGCCGGCCCAGGCCCCAGACGTGCCGCTCCGGGTTGCCCTCGAGCATCGACATCGCGCCCCGCCCGATATCGTCGATGTCGTCGACCTGCCAGCTCGTGTGGTGCAGGTAATTGATCTTCGACTGCATGGCCAGCACGTTGTGGTGGTCCGCGGAGCAGCGCAAGAACACTCCCTGGTCTGCGATGTAGTCGCTCACCTTGAAGCCGAGACCATCGACGAAAAACGCCTTGGTGGCCTCCAAGTTCCGTGTTCCGATCACCGCGTGGCCGAGCTTGCGCGGACGGATCGGGGTCTCCCGCACAACACCCGGCGCCCGGCCGTATCTCTCGATCCGCCCCGGCCCGTTGTACGGCGTGGGCGGTTGCGGGTGTTGCGACAGGCGATCGGTCACCGTCAGGGCGACGCCGAACCCGGCCGCCGGCTCCCTGGCCCGCAGAACGCCCCCGGTGCGGGACGCGGGCACCCCCAGTTGGCCGAGGGACACCGCGATGCGAGCCAAGTCGTCCTCGTCGTCGGCACCCACGCCCAGTTCGACGAGCCGTCTGGTCGGCGCGTGCGTCACCTTGAGCTGATCACCGCCGTCGCTGGTCGCCAGTACACCGTCGGCGCGACGGCTCAGCCCGAACTCTTCGTAGTAGTCGACCGTCTCGCCCACGTTCGGTACGCCGATCTTGACGTGCGTCAGTCGATGCAGACTCATTTCACCGGCCTCCCGCCGTGAAGGTCTGCCTGATCTCGCCGATGCCCTCGATCCGGCTGACCAGGACGTCACCGTCGGCCAGGAACCTCTGCGGTTGCCGTCCCTGGCCGACACCGGCCGGGGTCCCGGTGAAGATCAGGTCTCCGGGGAACAGCGTGATGACGTCGCTTAGCTGCGCGATCAGCGCGGGCACCGGGAAAATCATTTCCTTCGTCGAGGCCGCTTGGACGGTCTCGCCGTTCACGGCGCAGGACAGTTCCAGGTTGTCGCGGTCGCCGAGCTCGTCCGGAGTCACCAGCCATGGCCCGACCGGTCCGAACCGGGGATAGGACTTGCCCAGACTGAACTGAGGTGCAGGACCGTCGAGTTGGGAGATCCGTTCCGACAGGTCCTGTCCGACGCTCAGTCCCGCCACGTGGTCCCAGGCCTCGTGCTCGCCCACCCGTGACGCGGACCGGCCGACGACGACGACCAGCTCGACCTCCCAGTCCGTCCGTCCGCCAGGCGGCAGCTCGACCTCGCAGTAAGGGCCGGCCAGGCTGGAGGGGAACTTCGTGAAGGTGGGTGGCAGCCGCTCCGGTACGGCGAAGCCGGCCTCGGCGGCGTGCGCCGAATAGTTGAGGCCGACGGCAACTACTTGCCGCGGGGAGGGCGACGGACAGCCGAGGTCCTCGGGCTCGAAGGCGACCTCCCCTCCGAGGTCGCCTGCCGCCGCGACCCAGCGCTCGAACTCTGCCCACCGCTGATAGACCTCGTGTGGGCCGGGCCCGAACTCGCCACCGGACGCTTGGTGCACGTTGATCCCAGCCCGGTCGCCGGTCACAAGGACTGCATGGCCACTCACGTTCGCGAGTTTCATCGGTGTTCTCTCCTTGTCGCTCAGTCGTCGGGTCACGCGCGCAGGGGCGCCAGTGCGCCGGTCAGTCGGACCAGTTCGTCGAGCATCAGCTGGGCCGAGTCCTGCATGATCGGCGTCGGCTCGAACTCGCCGAGAACGTTCAGATGTTCCGCCACGAACGGCACGGTGACCGCTGCCGGGACCGCGAACAGGCCGAGTGCCGAGAAGCTCTGCTTGAGCATCTGCGCCGCGCGCAGGCCGCCGGACACACCGCCGTAGCTGACCAGCCCGACGGTCTTGTCACGCCATTCGTGCACCAGGTAGTCGAGGGCGTTCTTGAGCGCCGCGTTGACGCCGAAGTTGTACTCCGGATGGACGAAGACGAATGCGTCGGCGCGTTGCACCGTGTCGCTCCACATCTTCGTGTGGGCGTTGCGGTACTCCTGCAACCGCGGATGGTTCGGCTCGTCGAGCAGCGGCAGGTCCAGGTCGGCGAGGTCGACGAGCTCGATGTCGAAACCGCCGTGCTCGCGCGCGGTCCGGGCGAACCAGTGCGCGACGGCCGGCCCGACGCGGCCGGGCCGGGTGCTGCCGATGACGATCTGAAGATGGTGCGTCATGACGTCCTCCGGGTGTCGAACGGGATGTTCACTGGATCCGGGGGCGGTCACCGGTGGAGTAGAAGACCTGGATCGTGAAGGTCCCCTCGTTGAGCATCCACTCGCGGATCGTGAAGGTGCGAGCGCCGCACTTGTGCATGGGATCGGCCTCCGCGAGCTCACGCGCGTGCTCGGCCGACGACGCCCGGTACATGAACAGGCCTTCGCCCAGCCACTCGGTCCGGTCGTCGTTGGCCACTGGGCCGGCGGCGAACATGACGCCGTCGCGTTCGAGCTGGGTCTGGTACGCGATGTGCTCGTCGAGTACGTCGAGAATCGGCTGGAGCCCACGGCGGGGGGTGGACGAGATGACATACAACGTCTTGCCCAGCAGGCCGTGCGTGTGGGCGATCTCGGCCTGCTCGGACCATTTCATGTGTGGTTCGGCCACGATTCCTCCTTGATCGGTGATCGCTTGTCGTCGCATCCGGTGAACCGGCGCACCACCTGCAGCGCCGTCACGGTCGCCGCAACGTCGTGGACCCGCAGCGCGGAGATTCCGCGGGTGGCCAGCAGGGAGGACAGCACCGCGCCGGCCAGATCGAGATCCCGCTGACCGGCGTGATCGAGGATCTCCCGCAGCAGGCGTTTGCGGCTCGCCCCTACTAGGACCGGGAATCCGAGCGCCTGGACGGCGTCGATCCGGCGGAGCAGCTGCCAGCTCTGGGAACCGGTCTTGGCGAACCCGAGACCGGGATCGGCCAGCAGCCGGGATGCGTCGATGCCCGCTTTGATTGCCTCATGCAACTGATGGTTCAGCTCGCGCACGACGTCGGCGACGACGTCCTCGTAGGTCGCGTGCCGGTCCATCACCACGGAGTGCGCCCGCCAGTGGCTGACGACGTAGACGACGCCGAGATCCGCGACGGCGGGCAGCATCCTCGGATCCGCCCGTCCACCGCTGACATCGTTGACGACGATCGCTCCAGCGGCGACCGCAGCTTCGGCGACTTCTGCTCGCAGGGTGTCCACCGAGACCCGGACATCTTGTCCGGCCAGTGCGGCAACCACCGGTACAACGCGTCGCAGCTCCTCGGCGGCGCTGACTCTCCGAGCGCCAGGGCGGGTCGACTCTCCGCCGACATCCACCCAGTCGGCGCCAGCGCGTGCCAGCTGCAATCCCCGCTCTGTGGCAGCGTCGGCCGTGGGGTAGAGCCCGCCGTCCGAAAAGGAGTCTGGGGTCACGTTGAGTATGCCGATCACCAACGGGCGGGCGGTGATCCCGTTCGGCGTCGGTCGAGCGGTGACGGTCATCGGAACACGACCGTACGGATGCCGTCCAGAATCACTCGGTTCTCCAGGTGCCACTGGACCGCGCGAGCCAGCGCCAGGCACTCGGCGTCACGCCCCAGCGCGGCCACCTCGGCGGCGTCCAGCGAGTGGTCCACCCGCTGGACCTCCTGCTCGATGATCGGACCTTCGTCCAGGTCCGTCGTGACGTAGTGGGCGGTCGCACCGACCAGCTTCACGCCGCGGTCGAAGGCCTGGTGGTAGGGACGGGCACCCTTGAAGCTGGGCAGCATCGAGTGGTGGATGTTGATCGCCTTGCCCTCGAGCTTGGCGCACAGGTCGGCGGACAGGATTTGCATGTACCGGGCCAGGACGACGAGGTCGACCTCCAGTTCGTCGACCAGCCGCAGCAGCTCCGCTTCAGCCTCCGGTTTGGTCGCCGCGGTCACCGGAACGTGGAAGAACGGGACACCGGCCGCCGCGACCATCGGTTCAAGGTCGGGGTGGTTCGACACAACCGCCGCCACCTCGGCGTTGAGCCGGCCGACGCCCACCCGGAAAAGCAAGTCGTTCAGGCAGTGGCCGTACTTGCTGACCATCAGCACGACGCGTTGCGGCCGGGCGGTGTCCACGAGCCGCCAGGAGATGTAGAGCTCCCGCGCCAGGTTCGCGAACCGCGCCTCGAACCGCTCCGGGTCGAGGTCACCGCCCGCGGCGTCGTGGAACGCGACCCGCATGTGGAAGCGGTTCGAGGAGCGGTCACCGAACTGGTGGCATTCCGCGATGTTGCAACCCTGTTCGTCCAGGAAGCGGCTGACGGCGTGTACGATACCGGGCCGGTCGGGGCAGCTGAAGGTCAGTACCAGTTGGTTCATGAGACCTGCCCTCCTGCCGTAGGCGGAACAGCGGCGGCGCGCCAGGCCGCGTACTGCGCCACCTGGTTGAAGCTGAAGACGTGCAGGCCCTCGATCCCGCTGCCGTCGGCAGATCCGATCTTTCCGACGGCATCGACGAACGGCTCCGGGTCGTAGGTGCGCCCGAGCAGGACGTTGCCCACCAGCCCGTGTTGCTTGCTCAGGTAGCGCAGCGACTGGCCCACTCCGATCCGCAGCGACAGCTCGGCCAGTTTGGCGACCTTGAGCGGACCGGCGACACCGACCCGCAGCGGCAGGGTGATGCCACGTCCGCGAGCCTGCAGCAGCCAGTCCTCCAGCGCCCGCGCGTCGAAGCAGAGCTGGCTCACCATGTACGTCGCCAGCTTCTGTTTGCGCGCAAGAGACTCCCACAGCCGGTCGTCGTCGACGGTGGGGTGACCCTCGGGATAGCACCCCACCCCGAGCCGCGTCAGCCCGTGGTCCAACCCACGGAGATCCTCGAGGACCTGACTTGCTTCGGAGTAGATGCCGACCGGCCGGTCACCGTCGCCGCCGATCACGTAGAGGTCGGTGACACCCAGATCGGTGATCCGGGCGACGAACTCGCGCAGGGCGGCGCGGTTCTCGACCATGCGGGCCGCCAGATGCGGAACGACCCGTCGGTTCGACCGGGTAGCGATCGCGCAGTACTCCAGGGTGCGGGCGAGGCCGAACTTCGGCGAGCAGGTCACGGTAACGGTCGCATCGGCGGGGGCGGCCTGGATCTGTGCGTCCGCGCCCTTGAGGGGAATGATCTCCACGGTGGCGGTGCGGACCAACCCGGCCAGGCTCATCGCGGCGGGACGGCTGCGCGGGTACGGCTGCTGAGTGGTCATGATCGCGCTCAGCTGATTGTCGTCGAGCGCTGCGACAACAGGACCGAGTAGTGGATCAGGCCTTCGTTGAGACGCCACGGCCGGACGTGGAACGTCCGGACGCCCGAGGAGTGCATCGGGTCGCTCGCGGCCAGTTTCTCGGCCTGCGCGAGACTGTCCGCCCGGAAGGCGATCAGTCCCTCACCGGCGTAGCTCAGGTCTTCGGCCAGGAACGGTCCGGCGATGAAGATGTCGCCGGCCGCCTCCCGCTGCGCTGCCCACTCCTTGTGCGCCGGCACGATCTTCTGGATCTCCTCCATCGAGGCGTCCGACCGGTTGGTGAAGCAGGCGTAGACCACGAGCGCCTCCTGGGTCTGGTCAGCCATCAAGGACTCCTTGAAATTCGGTGGTGTTCCGGACGAGCCGTACGCCGACTCCGGCGGACAGCTCCTGAGTCACGAAGCTACGGATGTGTTGTCCCGGGCCCGAGCCGTCAGCCGAACCGGGGATGGCCAGTTCACGAAGCGCCCGCCCGCAGCTGGGCAGAACGCACCGTCTGGTCGAGCAGGACGGCGATCGTCATCGGACCGACGCCGCCGGGGACCGGGGTGAGCATCGCCGCCCGGCCGAGCGCAGACTCGAAGTCCACGTCTCCGACGTTGCCGTCGTTGTAGCCGGCGTCCAGCACGACAGCTCCCGGTTTGATCCACGACCCGGCGATCACCCGGGGACTGCCCACGGCCGCAACGACGATGTCGGCGCGGGCCACCTGGTCGGCGAGGTCCCGGGTCCGTGAGTGGCAGTACGTCACGGTCGCGTGCCGGGCCAGCAACAGCATTCCCACCGGCTTGCCCAGGATCGGACTGCGGCCGACCACGACGGCGTGCCGGCCCTCGATCGGTACGGCGTACTCGTCCAGCAGCCGGAGGATTCCTCCCGGTGTGCACGAGACGAACGCGGGCGCCGGATCCAGGCTCATCGCCGCGAAGCTGGCCCTCGTCACGCCGTCGACGTCCTTGGCCGGGTCGATCGCCTCGAACGCTTGCGACTCGTCGATCGGGGCCGGCACCGGATGCTGGAGCAGGATGCCGTCGATGGAGCCGTCGGCCGACAGCTCCTCGACCACGCCGACCAGTGCCTCCGTCGACGTGTCGGCCGCCAGAACGACGCCCCGGGACCTGATGCCGGCCTGCTGACACCTGCGGTGCTTCATCCGAACGTAGGTGTGAGACGCCGGGTCGTCGCCGACCAGAACGGTGACTAAGCAAGGAGCCCTGCCGTGCGCGGCGGCGAAGTCAGCCGCGCGCTCGGTGACACCGGCCAGGATCTTGCGGGCGACGGCGGCGCCGTCCAGGAGTTCAGCCGTCACGCGAGCGGCCTGGTTCTGACGGTCGCACGCACCTCAACACAGGCGTGTGTCTCGACCGTGGGACGCAGCCGCGCACCAGCCGGGTCGCCCCAGACCACGGTGACCTCGGTGCCGTCGACGGCGTGGGCCTCGTCGACCATGGCCAGCGACGACCAGCCGCCGACGTTCACGGTGTAGCCGGTCCGGTTCGAGATGCCGATCGTCGCGGCACCGTTGAGAACGGCGTCGTACTGGAAGGTGGCGTAGACGCCGTACGGGATTTGCAGGTACTTCGGACGCTCGGTCTCAGATTTGTGCAGGCTGTCGCCGAGGATGCGGGTCACGTCGTCGGCGTTCCAGCGCAGCCACACCTTGCGCCGCTGCGGTTCCTGGCTCAGCCGGCGCAGGGCGTCCGCGCCGATGAAGTCGTGGTCGAACTTGACGATGTTGCCGTAGCCGAGATCGAACGGCGTCGGAACGTAGTCTGCAATGTCCGCGGAGTCGAAGCTGCCGCCCAGCGACGCGTTCGCCTCGTACCCGTCGGCGGGCAGCCATTCGCGGTATGCCTTGGTCGCCTCGCCGGAATAGATTCCGGGCACCGGAAGCCCCAGCCAGCCGGACTCCAGCGCAGTCGTCGAGTAGGCGATGGCACCGCCCTGCCGCAGCCCGTATTGCTCACCGGCGCGCAGAATCGCTTCTAGTACGGCAGGTCCGCCCTCACGGGGACCCCAGATCTCGAGTCCGGTTTTCTCCTCGCCGGGAATGCCCACCATTGTGTGGTTCAGAGCATGAACCTGCTGCCCGGCAAGATCGAAGGTGCCGATGTTGAAGAACTTGATCCGGGGCAGCTCCGCGCCATGCGCGGCGGTGACGATGTCGAGCGCTCGGGGTCCTTGGATCTGGTACCGGAACAGCCGACGCTCGCCTGCGTTGGCCAGTGTTCGCTCATCCCGGGTGACGGCGACGTCGTAGCCGCCGACCTCAGCCTGATAGGCGACCCAGTTCGAGGCGGACGGGCTGCCGACGATGCTCACCTTGTCCTCGGTCAGACCAAACAGGATCGCGTCGCCGACGTACTGCCCGTCGGCGTTGCAGACCACAAGCTGCTTGGCCTTCGAGGCGCCGAAGGTCTTGAAGCTGTTAACGGCGACGTCGGACAGCAGGCGGCGGACATCCGGTCCCTCGAACGAGACGTCGGTCATGTGGTGGGACTGGTCGAAGACGACGGCGGTCTCGTGCCAGGACTTCTGCTCGTCCTGCCAGGTGGTGTATTGCGGGGGGATCGGGAACGGGTACGCGCCGGCCTGCGAACTGCGCAGCATGGCGACAGCGCCACCGGCGTCGTTGATCTTCTGCTGAAGGTTTTCGGCAGCCATGGGGTGACCCTCCGGAGAACTCATCGGGGTGACCGGCGCTCGAACGTGGAGCCGAGACGCGGCCGGGGCGGCCGACGATAGGGGGTCAGGTAGGCCCTTCCGAGACGTTGACCGAACCGGCGACGGCCAGTTAGCGAAGCGGCTCGGTCCCGCTGGAACGCAACGTCTCCGACGGCTTCACCCCGAACTTCAGCAGGTACGCAGCCGCGAACCGGCCGGTGTGGCCGAAACCCCACTTGGTGGCGACGTCGGTCACGGAGGTTCCGTCACCTGGCAGCGCGCGGATCAGCTCGTCGTGTGCGCGGGCCATCCGGATCTCGTGCACGAATTCCCGCGGCGTCTTCCCGAGCTCCTTGCGGAAGCCGAGCTCCAGCGCACGCACGGTGACGCCGACTGCCCGGGCAAGCTCGTGCACCGTCCAGGAACCGTCGGTCTCGGCGCAGACGAGGTCGACCACCTCCCGGACGGTTCTCCGACCGGGACGGGTCTCCTCCCCGATGAGTCTGCTGCGGTAGTTGTGGTCCAGACCGAGCAGGAGCGCGGACAGCACCTGCTCCTCGAGGCGGCGCGCGACCACCGCCGGCATCGGCGAGCCCGGCGATTTTTCCTCGTAGGTGGACGCGAAAAGGTCGACCGCCGCCATGATGATGGAGCGAGCCCGGCCACTCACCGCACCGACGTTGAGCTCGAGCGTGCCCGGGACGTCTCCGGCTAGCATCCGGCTGAGAGCGTCGTCGATCGCGCTCCCGCTGATCCGTACGGCGAGCACCGAAGCGCCTGGACTCCACTGCATGTGCAGCGGATCCCTGGCTGAGGTGACGGCCAGCGACTCGTCGGCTCCGGCGAGGTACTCACGCCCGCAGTGGCGCAGCAGCAGCGATCCCGCGGTGGGGATCAGGATCGCCACATAGTCGTTGGCGGCCGGCCGGTCGATCACGACCTCCGCCCCGTACCGCATGTAGATCAGCGACGCGCACTGCGAGCTGACGAAGCGGCACCTGGCTTCGAAGACCTCCGGTCCCTTGAACGGCGTCAGCCGGTTGGGGGCCAGGACGGCCGCCGACAGCGAGGCCGCCTCCAGCGGGTCGCTGGTGCGGTACCGCTCGTAGGCATGCAGGAATCCACCCCCGTCGGCTGCTGTCGCCTCATCAGTCATGGCGTCTCCCACCCTCGCGCCCGCCTGGCAGGTCGAGGATCAGTTCCCAGTGTGCGGCAGCTGAACGAATTTGGTCGAGACCTTGTCGAGGGCAAGCGCTTCCATCAACGGCAGCCCACTGGTATCCGCCAGCGTGGCGAACAAAGAGCCGTCCGCGCCGACGCAGACGGCGATCGGACACTCACTGCCGGTGAACAGAATCTCCTTGACTCCTTGGCGATCCACGCGCAACACCGACCGGCCGGTCAACGTGGCCACCCAGACGCCTCCGCCGTTCGCCGGACAGATCCCGTCCGGCCGGACGGCCGGAACGGCCGCGCCCAGCACGGCATAGTCCCGACGATCCGTCAGCACGCCAGGGCACACGATGTGGAAGGAGAGCAGTCGCTGCCGCCACGTCTCGGCGACGATCAGCGTGCGGCCGTTGTCCACCAGGCAGATGCCGTTCGGGAACTCGACGTTGTCGGCGGCCACCACCGCGTCACGGCCGCCAGGGGAGACGTAGATCAGGCGACCCGGCCGCGGCGGCTCCCCGCGGTGGGCGGCGTATCCGACATCGTCAACGTAGAGACCACCCGCAGCGTCCACGGTCAAATCTCCGAGCGGGCCGGAGGCAACTTTTGACAGGTCGCAGTAGGGCTCGAAAAGGGTGCCGTTCCACTTGCCCACGGCAACTTCATCCATGAGTGCCGCGATCAGGCTGCCGTCCGGCAGGAAGCCGAGACCGTTGCTGGCCGACGGCAGCGCGTGTGGCACCCATCGGCCCGACGCGTCGCTCCAGAGGGTGTTCCGGTGGGGATCCGACACGACCAGGTGATCGTTCCCGTAGCGGGGCCCTTCGCCCCAGGTAAGTCCTTCCAGCAACGTCCTCACACGAAGACCTCCGATGCGAGTGCTGCCTCCAGCGCCTGCGCCGCTGCGGCCAGCTCTTCGGGGCCCTTGGTCGCGGCGTACACGTAGCGATCCGGGCGCAGGATCGCCGCGTCGACGCCGTACGAGCTCAGCCAGGCCGTCGTTCTGGGGTCCTCGACGACAACCATTGGCAGGCTCATCCGCGCGAACCTCCGCTTGAGTGTCTCAGCCAGGCTTTGGCCGAGATCCGCGGACACGACGACAGCGAACTCGTATCCCACCAGGTCGTCCATCCGGGCGCCGGTCAGGTCGCGCGGTTGCGGGGCCAACGTTCCGGATGCCTTGAATCTGTGATCCGACAGCCCTGGCCCCAACGGCTTGCGTGACCGGTCGACCGAGGTCTCGGAGCCGGCCTGGTCCTCGCCGCGGCTGATCGCGGCGACGAGATTGGCCTGCCGGGCCGACTCGGCGATCATCGCACGGACGTGCGGTGACCGCTCCGACTCGTAGGTGTCCAGCAGCGTGGCCGGCGCCCGCCCACTCACGACCAGAGCAAGCTTCCACGCCAGGTTGCTCACGTCCCGCAGCCCCGAGCACATTCCTTGCCCGAGCATCGGCGGCATCAGGTGCGCTGCGTCACCGGCGATCATCAGCCGTCCGGACCGCCAGCCCTGCACCAGGTGCGCGTTCCACTCGTACACGTCGGTACGCATGATCCGGTACGAGTCAGGCTCGACGAAGCGGTCCAGCAGCCGATAGATCGTGGTCGGATCTTCGTAGGGCAGCGGGTCCTCGTCCGGTCCGAGCATGAACTGGAACCGCGACATCGGCTCGACGATCGGAACGTGGGTGATCGGCACCGGACCGCACATGATCGACAGTGCGGTCCGGGGCAGATCCTTGGCAGGACTGAGATGGTTCACGTCGATGATGACCGACTGTTTGGTTCCGTTGAGGTCGAGCAGATCCTTCATCACCAGGCCGCGGACCATCGACCGCGATCCGTCGCAACCGACCACATATCCGGCCCGCAGTCCGCGCTCCGCACCGTCTGCGCGCCGCTTGATCGAGATCTGGACCTCATCAGCCGACTCGGTGATGGCGGTCGCCTCCCACCCGATCAGCAGATCGGTGTGCTCGTTCGCCGCGAGCCGGCCGCGCAGCTCCGCCTCGAAGTCCGGCTGGAAGAACTGGTACGCCGGCTGCCATCCCTGCTCGGTCTCGCCCGGCCGGATGTCCCACTTGAGAAAGCACCTGCCGTCGGGGGCATAGAAGTCGAAACCGGTCTGGCGCATGTAGGTCGGCTCGGCGCGGTCCATACCGATCGTCTGCAGGATGCGCATCACCTCGTCGTCGAGATGGGACGCCCGCGGGTGCTGGCAGACGATCTTGTTCGGATCGATCAACGCGGCCGAGACCCCCCTGCGGTCCAACAGTGCCGCCAGCACCAGGCCCGCCGGTCCGGCGCCGACCACGACGACGTCATACCTATTGCTCTTGGTGTTCGTCATGCTTCGTCCGTTCCGCTGCTCGGTTGCCGAACCGCTCATCTCGCCACCATCCCTCCGGACAGATCCACGTCGGCGCCGCACAAGCCGGGCATGTGCAGCATCGCCAGCGCGGCTTGGGCCACCTCCGCCTCGGTCACCATCCGCTTGATCGCGGATCGGGACACGAAGTCGCTTTCCGCATCCGCGACCGAGGTTCCGCGGCGCCCGGCGTCCAGCGCGAGGATCCGTTCCATCCGGGGGCCGGCGACAGGGCCCGGCGACAGGGTGTTCACCGCGATTCCGTACGCACCGACCTCATGCGCCAAGGTGGTGGTCAGGCCGATGACGGCCATCTTCGACGCCGCGTACGGCGTACGCCGGGCCAGCGGGCGCTTGCCGCTCACCGACGCCACGTTGATGATGTCGCCGGCGGCGCGCTCGATCATGGCCGGCAGGAACGCCCGGCACATCAGGTAGACGCCTCGCACGTTGACGGCGAAGACGTAGTCCCACTCCTCGGCCGTGACCTGCGTGAGGTCGGCCACCGGTCCCGGGACCCCGGCGTTGTTGACCAGGATCGAGACGTCCTCGTCGGCCAGAGTGTTCCGCAGTTCCTCGACAGCGCTGGGAGATGACGTGTCGCAGGTCTCTACCCTGGCGCTCGGACCGATCTCCGCCTTGACGGCTTCGAGCTTCGCCTCGTCTCGGCCGACCAGCAGCACGCGGACGCCATACCGAGACAGCAGCAGCGCGATCGCGCGGCCGAGTCCGTTGCCGGCGCCGGTGACGAGGCCGGTCCGCCCGACGAGCGGACCCTCCATCACGGTCGTCATCGGTCCGCGGGGGCCCACAGGAGCTCGGCCTCGCCGAACTTATGGGCCCGAATATCGCCGGATCGTGCGTGGCCCTCGAAGAACTCGACCCGGGCGGCCCTCCCGCACAACTCTCCGAGCGCCGCGCTCGCGGCGGGGGAGGTCACCTCCTGGTAGGTCACTGTTTTGAGGTACTTGCCTACCCAGAGCCCGCCGGTGTAGTTCGCGGCACCGCGGGTGGGTAGCGTGTGGTTCGTGCCGATGACCTTGTCGCCGTATGAGACGCAAGTTCCCTCGCCGAGGAACAGCGCGCCGTAGTTCGACATACGGTCCAGCGCCTCTCGCGGGTTCGCCGTGAGGACCTGGACGTGCTCCGACGCGTACCGGTTCGCGAGCGTGTACGCCTCGGCGAGGGTGCCTACGACGATGACCTCGCCATGGTCACGCCAGGCTGGTTCGGCGTAGTCGGCAGTCGGCATGTCGGGCAGAAGGTCGTCGATCAGTTCCAGCACTCGGCGTCCGAGCGCGGCCGACGTCGTGATCAGGACGGCGGGCGAGTCCGGTCCGTGCTCGGCCTGGCTGAGCAGATCAACGGCGACGACCAACGGGTCGGCGTCCTCGTCGGCGATGACGAGGACCTCGGTCGGACCGGCGAACAGGTCGATCCCGACGGTTCCATACAGCTGGCGCTTGGCCTCGGCCACGAACGCGTTGCCCGGACCGGCGAGCATGTCGACCTTGCCGATCGTCTCGGTGCCGAGTGCCATCGCCGCGACGGCCTGAGTGCCCCCGAGCAGCAGAATCTCGTCGGCACCGGCGAGGTGCAGCGCCGCGACAGTTGCGGCCGGCACCTGCCCGCGGATCGGTGGCGTACAGGCCGTGACCCGTTCGACCCCGGCGACCTTGGCGGTGACGACCGTCATGTGCGCCGAGGCGACGAGCGGATACCGTCCACCAGGTACGTATGCGCCCACCGATCCGACCGGTAGATTCTTCTGTCCCAGCAGGACTCCGGGTTCGGTCTCGACCTCGAAGTCGCGCAGCGAGGCCAGTTGGTGCTCGGCGAACGTCCGGACCCGCGCCTGGACGGCAAGGATGTCGCTGATTGCCTGCTCCGGAACGCTTGCGACGATCTTGGCCACGTCCTCCGGGGCGAGGCGGAAACTCGCCGGCGACCACCCGTCGAAGCGCTCAGAGTACTCGCGCACTGCCGCGTCGCCGCGGTCACGTACGTTCGCGATCACCTCGGTGACGAGCTGGGAGACCTGCTTGTCCGCTTGTTCGTCCCGCGGTCCCGCCGCGGCCGCTTTCAACTGCTCCATGCGTATGCTCCCTGACTGATCGCCCGTCGTCCGGAGTGCGACCGGGCTCGTGGTGACGAGAACCTACGGACCGGACGGCCCCGCCCCGAGCCGTGGGGCGAACTCCTCCAGGCCACTGTGCGAAGTCCGTCGACGGCCGAGGACGGCAAGCGTCGCCACCCCGGTACCGGCGATCGCGGCCGGGACAACGGCCAGCCCGATGATGGAGGTGGCGCCGAGTCCGGACGCCACCAGGAAGCCGCTGACGGCGGGTCCGACGATCGACCCCACGCGGCCGACGCCGTACGCCCAGCCGATGCCCGCGCCGCGGATCGAAGGCGGGTACAGCGACGCCGCGAGCGCGCTGATTCCGGTCTGGCCACCGGCAACGCCAACGCCCGCCAGGACGATGCCGGCCATCAGCAACGGCACGTTGTCGGTCGCAGTCGTCACGATGCCGATGCCGGCGATGCCGAGGGCGTAGCCGATCACCAGTACGGCGTGAGACCGGCCGGTGCGGTCGATCAGGGCGCCCATGACGAGGCCACCGGTGAAACCACCCAGCGCGAACACCGAACTTCCGGTGAGCGCGGCCTTGGCCGTCAGTCCCGCGCTGAGGAAGAGGGTCGGCAACCAGTTGAGCAGCGAGAAGAGCAGCAGGAGGTTCGTGAAGAACACGATCCATAACACGATCGTGCCGGGTGCGCGGCCGTCGCGCAGCAGCTGTGCCGAGGACGTGGCAGGGCTGGTACCGGCGGCCGGGTCTCTGACGTCGGCCCGGGACCTGAGACCGGCGGCCATGGCCACGACGAGCAACACGGGAACGACGCCGCCGAGAACGAAGATCGACCGCCAGCCGTGGGCGGGGATCATCCAGGCGGCGAGCAGTCCGCCGAAGAAGGCGCCCAGCGACAGCGACCCGACGGCGACCATGATCGCCATCGACCGGACGCGTTGTGGCGTGTTCTCCGCGATCAGCGCGATCAGGCTGGGTGTCACGCCGCCGAGTCCGAGCCCCGCCACGAACCGGAGCGCGAGGAAGCTCGGGATGTTCGTGGCGGCCAATGGGATCAGCAACGTTGCGACCGCGAAGAGGGTGATCGCGGCGATCATGCTGCGTTTGCGGCCGTAGCGGTCGGCCAGCATCCCGAACAACACGCTGCCGAGAGCCATCCCGAGCAGGCTCGCGGAGAAGACGACTCCAAATGCGGCCGGACCGAAGCCGAATTCCTTCACGATCGCGGGTGCCGCGTACGCGATCAACTGGGCGTCGAGCCCGTCCATGACGGCGACCAGCAGGCACAGGCCGACGATGCCGCACTGCGCACCCGTCATCCGGCCGGTGCCCTGCGGTCGAGCGGTGGGAGTTGCCATTGATGTCCTCCTGACAGGTGGCCGCGGCGTTGCCGCCGGCAGAACTGGCCGCCAACGTATGGCGCAGCTCACAACCGAACGAGCCAACCGGCGAAACCCTGACAGCCATGAGGCGAACGTGGTCTGTTGTCCTGGACGTTCTCTCGGAAGGTTAGGTCGCCGACCTGGGTGCGGAGACCGGCGAGCATCAGTGCGCCGGGGTCGTCGGTGTTCAGCAGCAACCCGCCCCGGTTGTTGAGTCGGCCCATCGGGCCGACGTCGTCGGAGCTGCGGGTCGCTTTCGTAGAGCGACTTCAGCTCGGTGTCGAGGCCAAGGTAGCCGCGGTCGGACGGCGTACCGGGTCTCGTAGTAGCGGGCGTGACCCTCGCTGATCACATGTCGTCCCAGGTCCGCCCGGACACGGCGTCACCGAAGTACTGGTGGGTCAGCTCATGGACCATGGTCGCGGCCTGGTCCTTCGGGGGCAGGGCGAGTTGGGCACCGAAGGTGGAAACCGTGGCTGTTTCCATGGCGACGCTGTTGTAGATGCTGGCCAGGCCGAGGACGCCCTACCGCTCGAAGGGAGGGTGCGACGCACCGGCGAGCAATACAGAGCATCTCGACGCCGATGAACGCCGCGCACCCACGAGCGGCCGCACACGCACAGATCGAGGACTTCGTTGCACCCGCAAGGGCGTTAGTTCTGATCATCACGATCCCGGAAACCGCTCGGCGCCGTGGACGATGAGCGGCTCCGGCTGGTCTTCACTGCGCCCAGTCCGGGGGTTTGCTGCGTGGCGACAACCTGACGAAGGAGGATGGATTACGTCTCGGAGGGGGATGTGGTGCCTACGACATTGGTGTGTACCCGGCTGAGAACCAGTGGTCGAGATCCTGGAGCTACCTGCGGCTGCTGCCGGGTGAGGATCTTCGGGCTGCGCCTTGCGGTGGCCCCGTATGACGGAGCGGACTCAGGTAAACCCGCCGCGCAGAGGCCGACGGAGCAGCCACGGAGCAGGGCGTCATCGGTGCGGCGCTCCGATGCCACGAGGATTCATTCCCGGCGCGGGGGGGATTCCTCGCCTTCATGCCTCTGACCTGCAGTTTTGTCCTCAGCCGAGACCCTTCAGCAGCTGCCGCGCCATCACGATGCGCTGGACCTGGTTGGTGCCCTCGTAGATCTGGGTGATCTTGGCGTCGCGCATCATGCGCTCGACCGGGTAGTCGTGGGTGTAGCCGTAGCCGCCGAGGAGCTGGACGGCGTCGGTGGTGACGGCCATCGCGACGTCGGAGGCGAAGCACTTGGCGGCAGCGCCGAAGTAGGTGAGGTCGGCGGCGTTGCGCTCGGAGCGGGCGGCCGCGGCGTAGGTGAGCTGGCGGGCGGCCTCGAGCTTCATGCCCATGTCGGCGAGCATGAACTGCAGGCCCTGGAACTCCGCGATCGGCTTGCCGAACTGCTTGCGTTCCTTGACGTAGCCGAGCGCGTAGTCCAGCGCGCCCTGGGCGATGCCGACGGCCTGGGCGGCGATCGTCACCCGGGTGTGGTCGAGCGTCGCCATCGCGGTGGCGAAGCCGGTGCCGGGGGCGCCGATCATCCGCGACGCCGGGATCCGGACGTTGTCGAAGTAGACCTCGCGGGTCGGCGAGCCCTTGATGCCGAGCTTCTTCTCCGGCGCGCCGAACGACACCCCCTCGTCGGACTTCTCCACCACGAACGCCGAGATGCCCTTGGAGCGGGCGTCGGGGTCGGTCACCGCGAAGACCGTGTAGTAGTCGCTGACGCCGGCGTTGGTGATCCAGCGCTTCACGCCGTTCAGCACGAAGTCCGAACCGTCGGCGACCGCGCGGGTCTTCATCGAGACCGCGTCGGAACCGGCCTCGGGCTCGGACAGGCAGTAGGAGAACATCGCGTCCCCGGCCGCGACCGGCGGCAGGTACCGCTGCTTGACCTCCTCGGACGCCGACAGCAGCAGCGGCAGCGAGCCGAGTTTGTTCACCGCCGGGATCAGCGAGGTGGACGCGCAGGCGCGAGCGACCTCCTCGATCACGATCACCGTGGCCAGCGCGTCGGCGCCGGCGCCGCCGTAGGCCTCCGGGATGTGCGGGGCGTGGAAGTCCGAGGCCTTCAGCGCGTCGTACGACGCCTTCGGGAACTCGGCGAGCTCGTCGACGTCCCCGGCGTGCGGGGCCACCTTGGCGTCGCAGACGTCGCGGACCGCGGCCCGGATCGCCTCGTGCTCCTCGGACAGCGCGTACAGGTCGAATGAGTTACTCACGAGTTCGAATGTACGACGGATCGCCCGCCGCCGGGACCTCGCGACACCGGAAAGTGACCAACGGCGCACAGCCGAGCACCGCCTGGACCTGAGCCGTTCACCGGCTCGAACGCCGGATCGGTAGAGTCGCCCGCATGACTGAAGGCACGCCCACCGGCCCGCTGCGGATCGCGGTGATCGGCACCAACTACCTCGGCGCCAACACCGCCGCGGGAATGGCCGAGTTCGGATTCGACGTGATCGGCGTCGAGATCGACGAGCACCGGCTGAAGCTGCTCAACGACGGCAAGGCCCCGCTGTACGAGCCGGGACTGGACCCGTTGCTGAAAAAGCACGTCGACTCCGGACGGCTGCGGTTCACCAAGGACTACCACGAGATCGCCGACTGGGCCGACGTGCACTTCGTCTGCGTCGGCACCCCGCAGCAGGAGGGCAGCGACGCCGCCGACCTGGCCCAGGTCCACTCGGTCGTCGACATGCTCGCCCCGCTGCTCACCAAGCCCTGCCTGGTGGTCGGCCGCTCCACGGTCCCGGTCGGTACGTCGAAGCTGGTCGAGCAGCGCTTCCACAGCGAGTCCCCGGCCGGCACCGGCGTGGAGATCGCCTGGCAGCCGGAGTTCCTGCGCGAGGCGCACGGCGTCGACGACACGCTGCACCCGGACCGCCTGGTCTTCGGCGTCCAGTCCGCCGAGGCCGAAGCCAAGCTGCGCCAGGTGTTCGCCACCCCGATCGCCGAGGGCAGCCCGGTGGTGGTCTGCAACCTGCCGACCGCCGAGCTGGTCAAGGGCGGCGCGAACGCCTTCCTGGCCACGAAGATCTCCTTCATCAACGCGCTGTCGGAGATGGCCGACGCCACCGGCGCCGACGTCACCCAGCTGGCCGACGCCCTGGGCTTCGACAAGCGGATCGGCCGCGGCATGCTGAACGCGGGCCCCGGGTACGGCGGTGGCTGCCTGCCCAAGGACCTGCGCTCGTTCATGGCCCGCGCCGGGGAGCTCGGGGTCGAGGAAGTGATCACGCTGCTGCGCGAGGTCGACGACATCAACTACCGCCGGCGCGCGCGCATCGTCGATGTCACCCACGAGCTGCTCGGCGCCGAATGGGTCGGCCGGAACGTCACCGTGCTCGGCGCCGCGTTCAAGGCCGGCACCGACGACGTCCGGGACTCGCCCGCGCTCGACATCGCCGGCCGGATCCAGCTGCACGGCGCGACCGTCACCGTCTACGACCCCGAGGCGATGGAGAACGCCCGCCGCGTCCGCCCGACGCTGCGGTACGCCGGCTCCGCGGCCGAGGCCTGCGACGGCGCCCACCTGGTGCTGCACCTGACCGAGTGGCCCGAGTTCCGCGCGCTCGACCCGGTCGCGCTGAAGGACGTCGTGGCGAACCCGGTGATGCTGGACGCGCGCCTGGTGCTCGACGCGGCACAGTGGCGCGCCGCGGGCTGGACCTACCGGGCGCCCGGCAAGCCCTGAACCACCGACGCTAGGTGACCGTCGCGTTCCGCAGAATCGGACGTGTGAGCGCGACGGTCCCGAGCAGGGCCGCGCCGACCCCGACCGCCAGGCAGACACCGGTGATGCCGAAGCCGTCCACGTCGGCGAGCGTCCCGAGCACCGGGTTCATCACCACGATCGCCAGGCTCTGGCACAGCACGACCACCGACTGCAGCCGGGACTGGAACTCCTGCTCCACCGAGTTCATCAGCAGTGGCAGCACGTGCCCGGTGAAGGTCCCGACCCCGATCCCGCTCACCACACCGGCAAGGATCGTCAGCGGCAGGGGCTCGAACAACGAAAGGCCGAGCAGCCCCAGACCGGCCAGCAGCAAGCCCAGCGCGGCGAACAACCCGGGCCGGGGAAAGGCTCCGCGGGTCAGGATGCGCAAGGCGATCACTCCGACACCGAGGCTCCGGCTGGCGACGAGCAGGCCGGCGGTCGCGGCGTCCAGGCCGTGGTCGCGAGCCAGCAGCGGCAGCAACAGCGCGTCCAGCGGCATCAGCAGTCCGGCGGCCACCGTCATCGTGATCAGCAGTGCCCGGGTCTGCGGACGCCCGAACGCCATCCGGATGCCCTCCTGGATCGACCGGAACATCCCGGTCGTGGTCTTGACCGGCGGGTCGACCGTCTTGCGCAGTACCACCAGGACGACGATCATCACGGCGAAGGTCAGCGCGTCGAACGCCGCTGCCGCCGTGAGCCCGGCCCAGCTGACCAGTACGCCGCCGACCGCCGTACCGGTGACGGCGAAGACGACGCCGGTCACCTGGTAACTCGCAAGCGCCTGCGGGATCAGAGCGGGCGGCACCAGCAGGCGCGGCATCGAGCGCGACGACGGCAGGAAGAACGCGTCGATCACTCCGACGACCAGGGCCGTGGTCAGCAGCAACCAGACCGGCTCGCCGACCGCGCTCGTCGCGGGAACGAGCGCCGCGGTGACCACGAACATCGCCGTACAGCTGGCCAGCAGCACCAGCGGAGCGCCGAACCGGTCACCGACCGCGCCACCGATCAGCAGCAACGCCGCCCGGGGCGCCGCCGCGAGCAGCAGCACCAGACCGGCCACCTGGCCGCCGTAGTGACTCGCGGACCAGCCGATGGCGAACGTCATCGTGAGATCGCCGAGCAACGAGACAGCAGCGCCGAAGAGCCAGATCCAGTAGCGGACCGGGATGCGCTGAGTGTCCGGTTCTGCGGGCGGAGTCACGATCGACGACCTTAGACGACAATGGTTGGGATCTCACGGCTACCCGCCCCGGAGATGTGGAAAACCGGCTCGGCGCCGGACCTAACGCAGTTCTTTCGCGCCGTTACGCACCGTCGCGCCCTTGGCCCTGGCCAGCTCGGCCAGCGACTCCTGGAACTGCGTCATCTTGTCCAGCAGCTCCGGGTCGTGCGCGGCCAGGATGCGGACCGCGAGCAGGCCCGCGTTGCGCGCGTTGCCGATCGACACCGTAGCGACCGGTACGCCGGCCGGCATCTGCACGATCGACAGCAGCGAGTCCATCCCGTCCAGGTACTTCAGCGGCACCGGTACGCCGATCACCGGCAACGGCGTCACGGCGGCCAGCATGCCGGGCAGGTGCGCGGCACCACCGGCCCCGGCGATCAGCACCTTGAGCCCACGCCCGTGCGCCTCGCGTCCGTAGTCGATCATCTCCACCGGCATCCGGTGCGCGGAGATCACGTCCGCCTCGAACGGCACGCCGAACTCGGCGCACACCTCCGCGGCCGCCTTCATCACCGGCCAGTCGGAGTCCGAACCCATCACGATGCCCACGGTCATGGCCGGTTCCTCACTCGTCGATCGTGCCGGTCAGGTACGCCGCGGCGTGCCGGGCGCGTTCGCGGACCTCGTCCAGGTCGTCGCCGTACGCCGTGACGTGGCCGACCTTGCGGCCCGGCTTCACGGACTTGCCGTAGAAGTGCACCTTCAGGCCCGGGTCGCGCGCCATGCAGTGCAGCAGCCCGAGATGCATGTCCTCGACATCACCGCCGAGCACGTTCACCATCACCGTGTACGGCGCCCGCGCGGCCGGCGATCCCAGCGGCAGGTCCAGGACGGCGCGCAGGTGGTTCTCGAACTGGCTGGTGACGGCACCCTCGATCGACCAGTGGCCGGTGTTGTGCGGGCGCATCGCCAGCTCGTTCACCAGCAGGCGGCCGTCGCGGGCCTCGAACATCTCGACCGCGAGAATCCCCACCACGCCCAGCTCACCCGCGATCCGCAGGGCGGTCTGCTGCGCCTGCGCGGCCCGGTCGGGGTCGAGGCCGGGTGCCGGTGCGGTCACCTCGACGCAGATCCCGTCCTTCTGGACCGACTCGACCACCGGGTAGGCGACGGCCTGGCCGTGCGGGCTGCGGGCCACGATCGCGGACAGCTCGCGGACGAAGTCGACCTTCTCCTCGGCCAGGATCGGTACGCCGGAGCCGAACGCCTGCGCCACCGCCGCGTCGTCCGGGCCGTCGACGACCCAGACGCCCTTGCCGTCGTACCCGCCGCGGGTGGTCTTGAGCACGACCGGGAAGCCGCCGACGCGCTTGGCGAAGTCGGCGACCTCGTCGGGCGTCGCGACGACCTGGTGAGCCGGCGACGGCGCCCCGATGGTGTCCAGCCGCTGCCGCATCACGGCCTTGTCCTGCGCGTGCACGAGCGCGTCGGGCCCGGGCCGGACGGCGACGCCGGCGGCCTCCAGCTCGCGGAGCAGTTCGGTCGGCACGTGCTCGTGGTCGAAGGTGACCACGTCGGCCTCGGCGGCGAAGGCCTTCACCGTGGCGGGGTCGCGGTAGTCGCCCACCGGCGCGTCGGCCACCGCCTGCGCCGCGGACACCGCCGGTCCCTCGGCCAGCACCCGTAGCTGGATCCCCAGCGCGACCGCCGACTCCTGCGTCATCCTGGCCAGTTGTCCCCCGCCGACCATGCCCACCACAGGGGTCCCGACGGGGAGATCCTTACGCTCGAACTTCACGGTCCTGAGCCTAGTGCCCGGCCTGCCGGACCCTGACAGCACCCGCTGGGCCGCCTACCGCACGACAGGCGTGAGGGCCACTCCGGCACGCGGGGGATTTTCGTGTCGGCCCCCACGCCGGGTACCGTGAAGGGGCCCCAACCAGTTGTCCGTTCACAGAGAGTCCACTGGTCCGTTGAAGATCTTCACCACGCTGTACCGCCAGGTCGAGCACCTGGTGCACGAAGTGGCCAAGTTCGGGCTGGTCGGTCTGCTCGGCATGGTCGTCGATCTGCCGATCTACAACTGGCTGGTGTTCAACAACCCGCTGGTGATCTTCGGCGAGCACGGCGACGGCATGCTGCACGACAAGCCGGTGACGGCGAAGTTCATCTCGGTCACGGTCGCCACCGTCGCGACGTACCTGGGCAACCGGCACTGGACCTGGCGGCACCGCGAGCGCACCGGCCTGCACCGCGAGTACGTGCTGTTCTTCGTGCTGAACGGCATCGGCCTGCTGATCGCGGCCGGCTGCCTGGGCTTCTCGCGCTACGTGCTGGACCTGCACACCGCGCTGGCCGACAACGTCTCGGCGAACGTGATCGGCCTGGGGCTGGGCACGCTGTTCCGGTTCTGGTCCTACCGCAAGTGGGTCTTCCGCGAGGAGATCGAGCTGGAAGAGGCCGAGCACCAGACGAAGGCGCCGGACTCTCCGGCCTCGCTGGACGCCGAGAACACCGGCGACCTCCCCGTGGTGCGCTGACCCGCACAGTACTTCGAAGGCCCGGAACAGGACATCCTGTTCCGGGCCTTCGCCGTTGCCGGGCCGGATGGTCAGGGCTTGCGGGCGACCGCGCAGTACAGGAAGTTGCCGTCGGCCTCGTTCTCCGCGGCGCGCTCACCCGACGGGTCCCACTCCGCGACCCGGACCAGGCCGGGCGCGAGCACCGGCAGGTCGCCGAACAGCGACAGGATCTCGTCCGGCGTCCGGAACCGCAGGTCGGGAAAGCTCGTGGCCAGCGTCTGCTCGACGGCGTCGGCCAGCCGGGCGGTCGCGCTGCCGTCGCGTGGGTTGCAGGCGTGGCTGATCGCGACGAACGACCCGGACGGCAGCGTGTCCAGGTACGCCGCTTGGATGTCGCGAACGTGGTTGAGGCCGGGCACGTGGTGCAGCACGAGGGACTCGATCAACGCGATCGGGCGGTGCGGGTCGAGGTCGATCACGGCCTCGTCCGACAGGACCTGGTGCGGGCGGGTGAGGTCGGCTGCGACGAAGGCGGTGTGCTCGCCGGCGAGCAGGGCGCGGCCGTGAGCGACCACCGTCGGGTCGTTGTCGACGTACACGACCTTGCTGCCCGGGACGAGTTCGTGGAGATTCACCTCGGTCGGCAAGCCGACGCCCAAGTCGATGAATTGGCCGACGGCGTGCTCGCGGGCCAGCCAGCTGACGACGCGGTGCAGCCAGCGGCGGTTCTCGCGGGCCCAGAGCGGCAGGCCAGGCGCGATCTCCAGCAATTGGCGGGCGAGGATCCGGTCGGACTCGTAGTGGTTCTTGCCGCCGAGCAGCACGTCGTGGACCCGAGCGCTGCTCGGCTTGTTCACGTCGACAAGCAGGGGTGGCTCACTGAGTTGCTCCATGCGCCGAGGTTTTCGTACGCCGAAGCGCCCCGGCAGGCCATTTCGTGGGGCAGACCGGGGCAGATCAGCGGCGGTCGGTGTCCTCGGAGCTGAACAGGGTCTCGGCGTCGGGCTCGGCGGCCGGCCGCTGCGGGCGGATCCGCTGGTGCTGCGGCGGCGCCTCGTCGTCGAGGTAGCCGTCACCGGGCTTGCCGTCCGGACCGCCGAACAGCAGGTCGGACATCTTCAGGTGCATCTGCTCGACGTGCGGGACGTCGGGCAGCACCACGTGGCCGCCCTCGCTGGCCGACTGGATCTGCAGCGTGCCGCAGCCGAGCATCCGGTCGATCAGGCCGTGCTCGTAGGACACGTCGTTGATCCGCATCAGCGGGATGTCCCGGCCGGTCCGGGTCAAGATGCCGTGCCGGGTGATCAGCCGCCGGTTCGTCAGCGTGTACGACGAGAAGAACCAGTTCAGGAACGGCTTGGCCCCGAACACCAGCACGACCAGCAGACCGATCACACCGATCGCGATCCGGGCCGGCGTCTGCAGGCTGCCCGACGGCACGATCGCGGCCAGGAACCCGCCGCCGGCCGCCACCACGAGCAGCAGGAACACCGGGAAGATCAGTGCCTTCCAGTGCGTCCGGGTGCTGACGACGACGTACTCGTCCTCACCCAACAACTTCGCCGAGATCGCCATGGGTCCCAGTCTCACAGTTCCAGGGGTGAAATGTCGCCGGGCGACACGATGGTTGAAGACTTCACAAATTGCATACCGTTCCGCGAAGATGCCCAGGGGCGTTCGCGCCCTGGGGGCCACAACTGGGGGGCGACCACTCGAAGGAGTCGTGATGGGCATCTTGTCGGTCCTCGATCGGGAGCACAGCGTCGCGCCCCCGGGCTACAGCCGCTGGCTGATCCCGCCGGCCGCGCTGGCGGTGCACCTGTGCATCGGTCAGGCCTACGCCACCTCGGTCTACAAGACCTCGCTGGTCCAGCACTTCGACGCCAGCCAGACCGCGATCGGCGTGATCTTCAGCATCGCGATCGTGATGCTCGGGCTGTCGGCGGCGATCGGCGGTACCTGGGTGGAGCGCAACGGACCGCGCAAGGCGATGTTCGTCTCCGCGTGCTTCTGGGCGGCCGGGTTCGGAGTCGGTGCCCTGGGCATCGGTACCGGTCAGCTCTGGCTGGTCTACCTCGGCTACGGCGTGATCGGCGGCATCGGCCTCGGCATCGGCTACATCTCGCCGGTGTCGACGCTGATCAAGTGGTTCCCCGACCGCCCGGGTCTGGCCACCGGCCTGGCGATCATGGGCTTCGGTGGCGGCGCGCTGGTCGCCAGTCCGCTGTCGCGCCAGCTGCTCGGCCTGTACGACGACGGCTACGACCCGAACAACTCCGCGTCGGTGGCCGGCGGCGGCGCGCTGGTCGCGCTGTTCCTCACGCTCGGCATCGGCTACTTCGTGGTCATGATGTTCGGCGTCTTCAACATCCGCGTGCCCGCCGACGGCTGGAAGCCCGACGGATTCGACCCGTCGAAGGTCAAGCAGAAGGCGCTGGTCACCACCGCCAACGTCTCGGCCGCGAACGCGATCAAGACCCCGCAGTTCTGGCTGCTGTGGGTGGTGCTGCTGTGCAACGTCACTGCCGGGATCGGCATCCTGGAGCAGGCCAGCCCGATGATCCAGGACTTCTTCCGCGGCGCGGACGGCAAGTCCTCGGTCGCGGTCGCCGCGGCGGCCGGCTTTGTCGGCGTGCTGTCGATCTTCAACATGGCCGGCCGGTTCGGCTGGTCGACCACGTCGGACCTGATCGGCCGCAAGCCGATCTACGCGCTGTACCTCGGCGTCGGCATCATCGCCTACGCGTTGCTGGCCACCGTCGGGCACACCAGCACGATCGTGTTCGTGCTGCTGGCCGCGGTGATCCTGTCCTTCTACGGCGGCGGGTTCGCCACCGTACCGGCGTACCTGCGGGACCTGTTCGGCACCTACCAGGTCGGCGCGATCCACGGCCGGCTGCTGACCGCCTGGTCGGCGGCGGGCGTTTTCGGGCCACTGATCATCAACGGCTTCCTGGACCGGGAGGGCAAACCCGGCACGCTGACCGAAGAGGCCTACAGCCCGGCGCTGTTCACGATGGTCGGCGTGCTGGCGATCGGGTTCGTCGCCAACCTGCTGATCCGCCCGGTCTCTGACCGGTTCCACGAAAGGCCCGGTCACGAGAAGACCAGCACCGAAGCCGCGGAGGCCGCGAAATGAACCAGACCCCTCGCCTAGTCGTCTCCTGGGCGCTCGTCGCCGTCCTGCTCGGCTACGGCGTCATCCAGACCCTGATCACCGCGGCGAAGCTTTTCACTCACTAGTTCGCAGATGCGTCACATCGCCGGCGGCCAGCGCGTGTTGGCCGTCGGCGGCGTCGACCAGCAGCCGGCCGTCGGTGTCCAGACCGGTCGCCGTGCCCTCCAGGAACTTCCCGTCCGGCAGCTCCACCCGGACCGGCCGGCCGATCGTTGCCGACAGCCCCTGATAGTCGGGCAGGATCACCGCCGGATCACCCGCCGCGGCCACCCACTCCTGGTAGCGAACCGCCAGCTCCCGCAGTACGGCGGCCAGCACCGTCACCCGATCCGTCGTCGCCGCGCCTTCCAGCGCCAGCGAGGTCGCCCCTGGATGCGGCCGCTCGTCCGCGCGCAGCGTGACGTTCAGCCCCATGCCGACGATCGCCGCCGGGCCTTCGACCCGCTCGAGCAGGATGCCCGCGAGTTTGCGGTCCTCGACCAGGACGTCGTTCGGCCACTTCACCTGCGCCGGGATCTCGGCCACCCGTCGTACGGCGGAGGTGACGGCCAGGGAGACCAGCAGGCCCAGCCACGGCCAGCGGGCAGCCGGGACCGTGGTCGGGCGCAGCAGGACCGACGTCAGCAGCGCAGAGCGCGGCGGAGTGGTCCACGTACGCCCCAGCCGTCCCCGTCCGGACGACTGGTACTCCGCTGTCGCCACCAGCCCCTCAGGAGCCCCGGCGCGTGCAGCAGCGGCCAGGACGGCGTTGGTCGACGGCGTCTCGGTCAGTACGTCGATCTGCGTCCACAGCCCACCGGGACGCACCAGGCGCCCGCGCAGGAACTTCTCGTCCAGCGGCGGGCGCTCCAGGTCGGCGAACGCCGGCCGGTCGTCTGCCATCAGCCGGTGTTCTGCAGGCCGGCGGCAACGCCCGACACGGTCAGCAGCAGCAGCCGTCGCGTGCGCACGATCTGCTCCTCGTCCAGCGAGTCGTCGGTGCGCAGCGTCCGCAGGGCTCGCAGCTGCAGGTAGCTCAGCGCGTCGACGTACGGGTTGCGCAGCTCGACCGCGCGGCCCAGTACGCGCCGGCCGGCCAGCAGGCGGTCGCTGTCCAGCACCTTGAGTACCCACTCGGTGGTGAGCTCGTGCTCGTCCAGCATCAGCTGGCTCAGGTCCGGCCGGTCGCCCAGCTCGAGGTAGCGGCCGAGGATGCGCCGGTCGGTCTTGGCCAGCGACATCTCCGCGTTCTCCAGCATCACCTGGAACAGCGGCCAGTTCTTGTTGGCGTCCTGCAGCACGGCGACGTCGCCAACCGCTGCCAGCGCCGTGCCAAGGCCGTACCAGCCCGGGGCGTTCACGCGGGCCTGCGACCAGGCGAACACCCACGGGATCGCCCGCAGGTCCTCCAGCGAGGACACCGCCACACCACGACGCGCGGGACGCGACCCGAGCGGCAGCTGGCCGAGCTCCTCCAGCGGCGTCACCCGGCCGAACCACTCGGCGAACCCGTCGGCCTTCACGAGCCGGTGGTACGCCGTCCGGGCGGCCTCGTCCAGCACCTTCTCCACCTCGCCGAACCGGTCGGCGGCCGCGGCGGCGCGCTGCTCGATCTCCGGGGTGGAGGCGAGCAGCGTGGCGGCGGTGACCTGCTCGATGTGCCGCTGCGCGATCGCGGCGTTGCCGTAGCGGGCGGGGATGGCCTCGCCCTGCTCGGTGAGCTTGAACCGGCCGCCGACCGAGCCGGGCGCCTGCGCGAGCACGGCCCGGTTCGCCGGACCGCCACCGCGGCCGAGCGCGCCACCGCGGCCGTGGAACAGCGTCAGCCGGATCGCGTTGCGCTGCGCCCAGGCGGTGATCCGCGCCTGCGCGTCGTACAGGGCGAGGGTGGCCGAGACCGGGCCGACGTCCTTGGCGGAGTCGGAGTAGCCGAGCATCACCTCGAAGCGGCGGTCGTTCGCGGTCAGCCGGTGCCGGACCCGGGTCAGCTGGATCGCGTTGTCCAGCACCTCGACGGAGTTCTGCAGGTCCTCGCCGGTCTCGAACAGCGGGACCACGTCCAGCTCGATCGGCCGGCCGTCCATCGCCGCGTCGGCCAGCTCGTAGACCGCCGCGAGGTCCCCGGCGTTGCGGGTGAACGACACGACGTACCGGCGGCACGCCTCGGGGCCGAACCGCTGCTGGATCTGCCCGATCACCCGCAGCGTGGCCAGCACCTCCTCGGTCTGGTCGGACAGCTCGCCGCCGCCCAGGACCTCCTCCAGCGCCTTCGCGTGCACCGACGAGTGCTGGCGGACCTCCAGCTCGGCCAGGTGGAAGCCGAACGAGCTGACCTGCCAGATGAGCTGCTGGAGCTGCCCGTACGCCTGGCGGGGCGCGCCGGCCGAGACCAGCGAGTCCTGCAGCACCTTGAGCTCGTGCAGGAAGTCGGCGGCCCGCGGGTAGCCGAAGTCGGCGTCGCGAGCGCGGGTCGCGGCCAGCCGGCGGGCGGCGAGCAGCAGGAGCTGCCGGTGCGGCTCGGCCGGCGACCGGGTCTCGATGTCGGCGATCAGCTCCGGGTTGACCGCGCGGGCGTCCTCCAGGATGCGGCGGACCGGCGCGGACGGCGGCGTGGTGGCCGCGTCCAGCGTGAGAGACCGGCCGAGCTCGTCGGTCGCCAGCTCCAGCGCCCGCAGGACGTGGTCGGCCTGGATCTGCATCGCCTCGCGGGTGATCGCGGCGGTGACGTTCGGGTTGCCGTCGCGGTCGCCGCCGATCCAGGAGCCGAGCCGGACGAACGGCGCCACCACCGGCGGGCGGATCCCGGCCTCGTCACCGGCCAGCGCGTCGTCCAGCCGCCGGTAGACGTTGCCGACGACATCGAACAGGGTCTCCTCGAAGACAGCCATCGCCGAGCGCACCTCGTCCAGCGGAGTGGGCCGGCTGGTGCGCAGCTGCGACGTCCGCCAGAGGATGTCGACCTGCTCGACCAGGCGGCGCCGGTTCTCGGCCAGCTCGCTGTCACCGGCGCGCGGGTCGTTGCGCTCCTCCAGCAGCGAGGAGATCCGCCGGATCGTCGCCAGCACCGCGCGGCGCCGGGCCTCGGTCGGGTGCGCGGTCAGCACCGGGCGGAACTCCAGCCCGTTGAGCAGCGCGCGGGCCTGCTGCTCGCCGGCGTCGGCGGAGATCTGCTCGACCGCCTGGGCCAGCTCCGACACCACCGGGGCGTCGCCGGACCGGTCGCGCTCGCGCAGGACCCGGGCCCGGTGCAGCTCCTCGCTGAGGTTGGTCAGGTGGAAGTAGCAGGTGAACGCCCGCGCGACGTCCTCGGCCCGCTCGTGCGGCCAGGTCGCGACCAGCTGCTCGGCCGCTTCGCCGTCGCCGGCGATGGTCAGCTCGCGCAGCTTCTCCACGTCGTCGAGCAGCGGCTGACCGGCGTACTCGACCAGGATGCGGCCCAGGATCTCGCCGAGCAGGCGGACGTCGGCCCGCAGCTCCTCAGGGACTTCGAAACGTGCGCGGGTACGGGTGCGGGCGTTCGCCTGACTGCCGGTCTCGGTCACGTTCGCCCACGATATCCGTGGCCGCGCTCACTTGCCGCATGGTCCGGTCTGTGAACAGCAGAAAATGACGCAGCGTCGCGGTGACCGCACTGTACGGCGACGCAACCGGCCGGTCAGACCGCGCCGAACCCGCCGCCGACGACCTTGGAGACCACCTGGGCCAGCTCGGCCGGAGACCGGTCGGTGCCATCGACGACGAGCATCCGGGCGCAGGCCTCGGTCATCGAGGCGAGCATCTCGGCCAGCACGGGCAGGTTCGCGTCCGGGTCGGTGACGCCCGGCAGGGACTGGACGAGCGTCAGCCGCAGGCCTTCGACCAGGAAGGCGCGCGCCGCCCGGACCCGGTCGGCCACGACCGGCGCCGCGCCGTACTGGGCGCCGAAGACGATCCGCCAGGACTGGGGGTTCTTGGCCGCGGTCTCCAGGAACGCCGACAGGCCGTCGAGCACGTGCTGCTCGGGTGTTCCGACGCCGGGATTCGCCGGCAGCGCGGCCATGATCGAGAGCACCAGGTGCTGCTCCTCGCGCGCCAGCAGGGCCAGCAGCAGCTCGTCGCGGTTGGCGAAGGAGGCGTAGACCACCGGCTTGGTCACTCCGGCCGCGTCGGCGACCGACTGCATCGTCGTACCGGCGAAGCCGCGCTCGGAGAACACCTGCAGGGCGGCGTCCAGGATCATCGGCCGCCGCCGTTGCGGCCCCAGGTGCGCGGCCCGGCGGCGAGGTTCCGCAACCGGTTCGTCGGAGCTGACCACTTGACAAAGCTACCAGGTCGTAGGAAATTCCTACGGTCTGGTAGGAAGCCTTTTCGGATCGCCGGAGGACTTCCTTGGGAGCTGCCCCGGGGAGGTCGCCGTTGACCGAACGAGGCGGCGCCCACTGGCTGGAGTCCGGTGCGTTGTCGAGGCTCGAGCTGTCCGAGCTGGCCCGCTTGGTCGACCGGACGTCGGAACGGGAGCTTCGGCATCGACTCATCGGGGGTGTGCGAGAGGTCGCGTTGCGCGAGATCTTTCGCCGGATGCCGGAGTACCTCCGGCCCGCCCGGGCCGAGGGGTTCGACGCGGTCGTCACCTGGCAGATCACCGGTGGCGGCGGCAGTGTGCACGGCGAGGGCATCGACGAGTACCACGTGCGGGTCGCCGACGGCCGGTGCGAGCTGCTGGCCGATCACGACGGCCCGGCGCAGATCTCGGTCCGGACCGATCCCACCACGCTGCTGAGAATCGTCACCGGCAACGAGGACCCGGTCACCGCCGTACTGAAGCAACGGCTGTCGGTGCGCGGCGACCTGGCGCTGGCCGCCCGGCTCACCAAGATCTTCGCCGTCGGCCCCCGCTGACCTGCTGACACCTCGGCGCGGCGGGATCGGGGTGGCGTGGCTGCGGCACGAGTCACAGGAACTCAGCGGCCCATGTCACAGCACAGGCAGGCTACTGGGCGGTTAGGCTGCGAGCTTATGGGAGAGACCGTGAACATCCACACCACTGCCGGCAAGCTCGCCGACCTGGAGCAGCGGCTGGACGAGGC
Source organism: Kribbella sp. ALI-6-A (assembly GCF_001984195.1). Taxonomy (GTDB): domain Bacteria; phylum Actinomycetota; class Actinomycetes; order Propionibacteriales; family Kribbellaceae; genus Kribbella. Next base: position 141,229 of record NZ_MTQN01000004.1, on the reverse strand, counting down.
CGTGCACGCCGGGTCCGAGCGGGCGGTGGAAAAGCAGCACGCGCGCGGCAAGAAGACCGCCCGCGAGCGGATCGCGCTGCTGCTGGACGAGGGGTCGTTCGCCGAGCTGGACGAGTTCGCCCGGCACCGGTCGACGGCGTTCGGGATGGACGCCAACCGCCCGTACGGCGACGGCGTGGTGACCGGCTACGGCACCATCGACGGCCGGCAGGTGTGCGTGTTCGCGCAGGACTTCACCGTCTTCGGCGGCAGCCTGGGTGAGGTGTTCGGCGAGAAGATCGTCAAGGTGATGGACCTGGCGATGAAGATCGGCTGCCCGCTGATCGGCATCAACGACTCCGGCGGCGCGCGGATCCAGGAGGGCGTGGTCTCGCTCGGCCTGTACGGCGAGATCTTCCGCCGCAACGTCCGGGCCTCCGGCGTGATCCCGCAGATCTCGCTGATCATGGGCCCGTGCGCGGGCGGCGCGGTCTACTCCCCGGCCGTCACCGACTTCACCGTGATGGTCGACGAGTCGTCGTACATGTTCATCACCGGCCCGGACGTGATCAAGACCGTCACCGGCGAGGACGTCACCCAGGAGGAGCTCGGCGGCGCCCGGACGCACAACACCAAGTCCGGCAACGCGCACTACCTGGGCACCGACGAGGAGGACGCGATCGACTGGGTCAAGGCCCTGGTCGCGCACCTGCCGCAGAACAACCTGGAGGACCCGCCGGTCTACGACGCCCCGGCCGACCTCGCGGTGAACGACCTGGACGCCGCGCTGGACACGCTGATCCCGGACTCGCCGAACCAGCCTTACGACATGCACACGGTGATCGAGGCGGTCGTCGACGACGGCGACTTCCTGGAGGTACAGACGCTGTTCGCGCCGAACATCGTGGTCGGCTTCGGCCGGGTCGAGGGCCGCCCGGTCGGCGTGGTCGCCAACCAGCCGCTGCAGTTCGCCGGCACGCTCGACATCGACGCCTCCGAGAAGGCGGCCCGGTTCGTCCGGACCTGCGACGCGTTCAACCTGCCGATCCTGACCTTCGTCGACGTGCCCGGCTTCCTGCCCGGCACCGACCAGGAGTGGAACGGCATCATCCGCCGCGGCGCCAAGCTGATCTACGCCTACGCCGAGGCGACCGTCCCGATGATCACCGTGATCACCCGCAAGGCCTACGGCGGCGCGTACGACGTGATGGGCAGCAAGCACCTCGGCGCCGACATGAACATCGCCTGGCCGACCGCGCAGATCGCGGTGATGGGCGCGCAGGGCGCGGTGAACATCCTGCACCGCCGCGAGCTCGCGGCGGCCGACGACGTCGAGGCCCGGCGCAGCGAGCTGATCGCCGAGTACGAGGAGCACCTGGCCAACCCCTACATCGCGGCCGAGCGCGGCTACATCGACGCGGTGATCAAGCCGAGCGAGACCCGCGCCGAGATCGTTCGCGCCCTGCGCCTGCTGCGCACCAAGCGCGACACCCTGCCGCCGAAGAAGCACGGCAACATCCCGCTGTGATCGGAGCCCCGCATGCCTGACATTCCCGCCGATCCGCCGGTCGAGCCTGGTGCCGATTCGCGGACCGAGTCCGACGCCGCCGCGCCGATCCTCCGGGTGGTCAAGGGTGACCCGTCGCCCGAGGAACTGGCCGCGCTGGTCGCCGTCGTCAGCGCCCGCGCCGCCGCGCCCGCTCCCGCCCCGGACACCCAGCGCGCGAGCGACTGGGCGACGTACTGGCGGCACGCGAAGCGCCCGCTGCACCCCGGCCCTGGACGGTGGCGCGCGAGCGCGCACCCGTGAACACTGAGGTATGGCCAAGTACGCGGTGAACCCGGCGGCAGTGGAGTACGCGCGGAAGCTGATCGAGGGCCGGCAGTACGTGCTGGACAGCGACTGGGGTGCGTCCCAACCCGACGCCGATGCGCAGAACTCCTACCTGGCCAACCACGGCTGGGACGAGTACGGCGCCTGGCACCTCGGCCTGACCGAGGGCGCGAACGACGAGACCAAGGCCCGGCACGCCTTCGTGTACGGCGACTTCCGCCGAGTCCACCGGACCGGGCTGATCGCGTGCGTCTACCGGGCGTCCGAGTGGCGCCACAAGGACGTGGAACTGGCCGCGCACGACCTGCTCCAACTCCTGGACGCCAAAGCCGGGATCAAGTGAGCCGGCGGAATCGGACCAACGGATAGACGGGTACGCCGGGGCCGCCGCGCGCCGGACCTTCGAACGTCGTGGCGCCGTCGAGGACCAGACCGTGCTCGGAGGCGCGGGCGATCAGGTGGGACAGGGCGTCGCCGGAGCGGCGTTCCTTGGGCGAGCGGCCCTGGGCGTACCGGCCGGCGTCGGACTTCTCCGTCGTGGTGACAAAAACCCCACCGGGCCGCAGCACCCGCGCCGCCTCGGCGATGATGCCTTCGGTGTCGTCGAGCAGGTGCAGCAGCCAGATCGCGACCACCGCGTCACAGCGGCGGTCGGCGATGGGCAGCCGGGCGGCGTCAGCCGCGGCGACGTGACCGGGAAGCCGGTAACGGGCGTGCTGGAGCATCGCGGACGACAGGTCGACGCCGTGCACCAAGTTGCCTAGAGCAACCAGCTCGGCGCCGACGATCCCGGTGCCAACGGCAAGTTCCAGCACGCGGGAACTGGCTTCCGGCAACAAACGGTGCACCGCTTCGGCGGCGGCTCGGGCGCGGGCTTGGCCGCCTCGGGTTTCGTCGTAGTCCGCGGCTTCGGCCTCGTCGTACGCGAAGTGGGTGGGCTGCCACAGCGACGGCCACGGGATGCCGACGTCGGCGAGCATGCGGCGCAACAACGGCAGCGAGAGACCGACGACATTGTGGTAGTCGCCCTCGATGCCGGTGACGAAAGGACCGCCGAAACCATCGACAGTGAAGGAACCAGCGACGACCAACGGCTCGCCGGTCTCGACGTACGCGTCGATCTCCTCGTCGGTCAGTTCGGCGAAGTGAACCGTGGTGGAGGCCAGTTCGCGCAGTTCCTGCTTGCTGCTGGTGTCGAACAGACAGTGCCCGGTGTGCAGTACGCCGCTGCGCCCGCGCATCATCCGCAGCCGTTCGCGCGCGATCTCCGGCGTACCGGGCTTGCCATAGGCGACGCCGTCGATCTCCAGCACCGAGTCGCACCCGAGCACCGTCGCGTGGTCGTCGAGCGTCGCGACCACGGCTCGCGCCTTCAGGACCGCCAGCAGTCGCGCCAGCTCGCCAGGGTTCTCCGCCGTGACGTTGTCCTCGTCGACACCGGAGACGATCACCTCCGGCTCGACGCCGGCGTTGCGCAGCGTCTTGAGCCGCGCCGGCGACGCCGAAGCGAGCACGAACCGCGGCCGCCGCATCTCCGGCTCCGCGTCGCGCGCCTCCGTCGTCGTCCGCCGGTCCCCGGCTTGCGCGCTCACAGGCGGGCGAGGGCGCGACGCAGCGGGTCGAGCCCGATCGAGCCGAGGTCGAGGGCCTCGCGGTGGAAGCTGCGCAGGTCGAAGTCGGCACCCCGGCGCTGCCGGACCTCCTCGCGGGCCTGCAGCCAGATCCGCTCGCCGACCTTGTACGACGGCGCCTGTCCCGGCCAGCCCAGGTACCGGTTCAGCTCCGAGCGCAGAAACTCGGTCTCCATCCGCGAGTAGGCCCGCAGGAACTCGAAGCCGAGCTCGGCGTTCCACCGCTCCCCCGGCCGGAAGCCGAGCGGGTTGTCGCGCGGGATCTCCAGCTCCAGGTGCATGCCGATGTCGACGATCACCCGGGCCGCCCGGAATCCCTGCGCGTCCAGCATGCCGAGCCGCGCGCCAGGCTCCTCCAGGTAACCGAGCTCCTCCATCAGGCGTTCGGCGTACAGGGCCCAGCCTTCGCCGTGGCCGGAGACCCAGCAGCCGATCCGCTGCCAGCGGTTCAGCGTCTCGCCGCGCAGCATCGTCTGCGCGACCTGCAGGTGATGCCCGGGCACGCCCTCGTGGTAGACCGTGGTCACCTCACGCCAGGTCGCGAAGTCGTCGATGCCGTTCGGCACCGCCCACCACATCCGGCCGGGCCGGGTGGTCAGATCCTCGCTCGGCGGGGTGTAGTAGATCGATCCGTCCGACGTCGGCGCGATCATGCACTCGATCGTCCGGATCGCGTCGGGGATGTCGAAGTGCTCGCCGGCCAGTTCCGCGACGGCCGCGTCGGCGAGCTGCTGCATCCAGTCCCGGAACGCCTCCTTGCCGTGGATCTTGCGGGCCGGGTCGTTGTCCAGCAGTTCGGCCGCGGCGACGATGCTGCGGTCGCCGCCGTTCAGCGACGCGGCGATCGTCTGCATCTCGGCGTCGATCCGGGCCAGCTCCTGCCAGCCCCAGGCGTAGGTCTCGTCGAGGTCGACGGCCGCGCCGAGGAAGTTGCGCGAGGCAAGCTCGTAGATCTCCCGGCCGACCGCGTCGCGGGCCCGGCCCTTCGGCACCACCTCGGTGGCCACCCACTGCCCGAACTGGTCGTACGCCGAACGCGCCGACGCCGCGGCCGCCTCGACCGCCGCCTTCACCGGCCCTTCCGGCGCTCGCGCGGCCAGGCCGCCGAAGAAGTCGTCCCCCTCGGCCCCGGTCCAGCTGGCGATCCGGGTGGCCAGGTCGTTCAGCTGCCGGACGGCCGACACCCGACCCTGGCCGGCCTGGTCGAGCACGGTCTCGCGGAACCCGTCCAGCGTCGTACCGACCTGGTTGAGCCGGATCGCGATCGTCTCCCAGTCCGACTCCGACGCGGTCGGCATCAGGTCGAAGACCTGCCGGATCTGGGCCGGGATCGAGGTCAGCGCGTTCAGCTGCGACTGCGGTACGCCGGCCTCGAGGTTCTCCACCTCGAGCCCGAGCCGCTCCACGAACGCGTCCTGGGCGACCTCCTCGCGCGGGCTGCCCGGCTGGATCGCGCGCGCCTCGGCCAGCGCCCGCTGGTGCAGTTCGAGCAGGCCGTCGAAGCCGTTCGGGGAGAAGTCCGGCAGCTGGTGGTCGTGGCCCTCGACCCCCATGAAGGTCGCCTCCGTCGGCATCAACTCGAGGTACTGCTCGAGGAACCGCTCGGAAACCTGGTCGATCGGGCTGTTCGGTGTGGTCGCGTCCGTCACGCCCCGACCCTACCTGCCGCCGGTCCGGCCCTCCTGCCCATTTCCCTCACCGCCCGCGGAACCCCGCCTGCGCGCCCCGCGCGTCTTCGCCGGCCGGTGTCGGTACCGTCGGCGCATCCACTTCTCGAGACAGGCGGTCCGATGCCCCAGTACCTCGACGGCGTCCGTCTGCTGCACCACAAGGACCAGCAGACCACCACCGACGCCACGTTGACCTTCGCCGTCGGCGCGCAGGACGAGACGCTGCCCACGGTCGGGATCGCGCACGCGCTGGAGCACCTGGTGATGAGCACGGTCCGCCGGCTGCCGATCACGATCGACGCGACTGTGGACACGACCACCACCAGCTTCCTGGCGAGCGGCTCCCCGGCCAGGGTCGGGGAGTTCCTCAACGGCATCTGCGCGGCCCTGTCCGCGCCGCCGGTCGAGCGGCTCGAGGTCGAGGCCGGGGTGCTCGCGGCCGAGGACGGCTGGGTCACGCACCCGATGGCAGCCCTGCTCTACAACGTCCGGTACGGCAACCGCGGCGCAGGGCTCGACTGGCTCGACGGTCCGGGCCCGGACGGCCTGACCGGCGACCAGGTGATCGCCTTCGCGCGCAGGTGGTTCACCGCGGACAACGCGGTCCTGCAGCTCACCGGCCCGATCCCTGAGGGGCTGAAGCTGTCCCTGCCGACCGGCGGCCGCCCGCGCCACGGCCGGTACGCCGCCAGGTCGTTCGACGGCCCGGTCGCGGTCGGCTTCGGCATCCCGGGCGCCGCCGTCCTGCTGTCCCTGCCCGACGGTGACGCGGCCCGGACCTCGGTGCTGGCGACCGACGTCCTGCAGCAGCGCATTGAGGAGATGTGCCGGCACGTCGGCGGCCACAGCTACGTGGTCGACTCCGACTCCGTGCACCAGCCGGACGGCACCACCGACTGGGTCCTGTACGCCGAGGCCCGCGAGGGCACCGAGGACGCGGTCGCCCAGGCGGTCGCCGAGGCACTGACCGACCTGGCGGCCAACGGGCCGTCCGAGGAGGAGCTGCGGTTGGCTCTCGACCGCTTCGACGAGGAGCGCGCGACGTTCGATACCGAGCTGAGCGCGGAGTTCGCGGCGTTGCGGCGGGAACTGTTCGACGAGCCCGAAGCAGAGCCGCTCGATCCGGACCGGGTGCGGGCCGTGCGACCCGACGAGCTGGCCGCCGTACTGCGGGCCGCGCTGCCGTCGGCGATCGGGTATGCCACCGAGGAGTCGCTGGAGCAGTGGACCAAGCTGGGCTTCCAGGCGGTCCCGCTCTGCCCGGTCGGCGGTGAACTGCCCGCCGGGCAGGAGTTCCGGCCGCACCGGGTCGCGCGGCTGTTCTCGCGGGAGGCTCGGGAGATGACGCTCGTCCTGGCGCCGGACGGGCTGGCCATTCGCGACAACGACGGCGTCCACCGGTTGCCGTGGGACGGTGTGGCGGGCGTGATGCGGGCCGGCGACGGTACGACGGTGGTGTTCGGAGCGGACGGCTGCGTGTTCCCTGTCTCCGGTGACCTCTACCGCGGTGGCGCGAAGGTTGTCGACGAACTGGAGCGGCGGGTCGACCGGTCGCTGTGGTTCAAGGAGTCGCGGTTCAAGGCCGAGGAGGACTGAGCTACTGGTCGACCGTCCGGCCCAGTTACTGCTCGACCGTCAGGCCCGCGGGCGCCGCCTGCTTCCAGGAGTCGAGCAGGATGTCGTAGAGCTCGTCGGGCCCTTCGAGTGCCGACAACCTGGCCCGCACCCAGGCCGAGCCCGCCTCGTGCGGCGGAACCCAGAACTTGTCCGGCTCGGCCGCGATCAACTCGTCGCGCTCGAGCCGGGGACAACGCACCGCGAACGACGTCTGGTCGTCCGGCACGGTGACGAACATCCGCCCGGCGACATCGAAGGTCGGGTGGTTCCACCGCTGCTTCTCCACCGTCTCCGGCAACGACAGCGCGATCCGGCGTACGTCGTCCGCGTCCAGCACAGTTGTTCCCTCCCACCCAGGACCGTTCCCTCACACCCAACTCCTGCGAGGGAACCATCCTGCCGCACTCCGGGGACACTCTTCCCCGGCTGTACATCTTCAGCGCGCTCGGCGGGGTCCCGGGATGAGCAGGGCGACGAAGGCTCCGACCGCGACCACCGCGGCGCCGACCCACACCGCCGGAACCAAGCCCTCCACGAACCGGGTGGGTGACTCGTACCCGCCGGCCGACGCGAAGACCGAGGCGAGCACGGCGACGCCCATCGCGACGCCCACCTCGCGGATCGTGTTGCTGGTGCCCGACGCGACGCCCCGATCGGCCTCGCTCGCGGCCGCCATCACCACGCTCGCGGTCGGGGCGAACGTCAGTCCCATCCCGACGCCGGCGAGCGCGAACGGTACGACGTACGAGCCGTAGGTGACATCGACCGTCGTGACGAGCGCCATCCAGGCCAGCGCGACGGCCAGCAACGCCTGGCCGCTCGCGATCAGCACTCGCGCACCGACCCGGTCCACGATCAGCCCGGCGATCGGCGCGACGACCATCGGCGCCATCGTCCACGGCAGCGTCCGCAGCCCCGACTCCAGCGGCGAGTAGCCCTGCACGACCTGGAAGAACTGGGCCAGCAGGAACACCGCCCCGAAGACCCCCATCGAGAAGGTGAACGACGTCGCGTTGACCGCGCTGATCGCCCGGATCCGGAACAACCGCAGCGGCAGCATCGGCGCCGGCGACCGGCTCTCCCAGACCAGGAACACGGCCAGCAGCACCACCCCGCCGATCATCGCGCCGAGCACCGGCCCGGACGTCCACCCGTCGTCGGCGCCGTGCACGACTCCCCACACGACCGCCAGTACGCCGGCCGCGGACAGCACCAGCCCGAGCGGGTCGAACCGGCGGCTACCGCCGTAGGACTCGGTCAGCACGCGGGCTACGAACGGCAGCGCCAGCAGGCCGATCGGCACGTTCAGCCAGAAGATCCACTGCCAGTTGAGCCCGTCGACCACCGCGCCACCGACGACCGGACCGACCGCGACGCCGAGGCCGGAGATGCCGCCCCAGATGCCGATCGCCGCGCTGCGCTTGCTCGCCGGTACGGCGGCCGACAGCAGCGTGAGCGACAACGGCATCACCGCGGCCGCGCCGACGCCCTGGATCGCCCGCGCGCCGATCAGCATCCACGGCTCGGTCGCCAGCGCGCAGGCCGCCGACGCGAGCGTGAACAGCAACAGCCCGGCCAGGAAGATCCGCCGCCGGCCGAGTCGGTCGCCGATTGCCGAGGCGGTCAGCAGCAGCGTGGCGAACGACAGCGTGTAGGCGTTCACGAACCACTGCAGGTCGGTCAGTGAGGCGCCGAGGTCCTGCTTGATCACCGGCAGCGCGGTGGTCACCACCAGGTTGTCCAGCGTGACCATGAACACCGGTATGCCGACCACGGCCAGCACCGTGCCGAGCGAGCGCCGGGCCGGCCCGGGGGCCTGGACCTCGGGCTCGAGGGTTGTCGATGTCATCTCGTACCCCTCCGTCGGTTGTTGTTATCGACTGATAACTAACGTCGTCTCAAAGTATGCATCGACTGATAACATGTCAAGCGACAAATGCGGGACGAGACAGGCGCGGGACGAGCTGCCGCCCGCGGCGTACGGAACGAGTGCAGTCGAGTGCGGAGGAGTGCGGATGACGAGGACCAGGCTCACGGCGGCCGAGCGCGGCGAGGAAGTGCTCCAGGCGGCGGTGCACGCGTTCGGCCGGTCCGGGTACGCCGGGACGAAAACCGACGAGATCGCGCGGCTCGCGGGGGTGTCGCAGCCCTACGTGATCCGGCTGTTCGGGACCAAGCAGCAGCTGTTCCTGGCCACCCTGCAGCGGGTCTGCGACGAGATCGAGCAGGCCTTCCGCGACGCGGCGGCGGAGCGGCCCGAGCTGGAGTCGCTGGGTGACGCGTACCAGCAGCTACTGGTCCAGCGCGAGCTGCTCGTCGTCCTGCTGCACGGATTCGCGGCGAGCGCGGAGCCGGCCATCGGGGACGCCGTCCGGGAGCGGTTCGGCGGGATCTACCGGCTCGTGCGTGAGCTGACCGGTGCGACTGCTCCGGAGGCCCGCGAGTTCATGGCGACCGGCATGCTGCTGACGGTGATGGCCGCCATGCAGGTCGCCGGGCCGAATCCGGTCTCCTGCACGTGGGCGACGGACCTGTTGGAGAACCTCTAGCGCACTGGCGCGCCCTAGTCGTTCACCGACTGGCCGGCGGCGAACCAGACCGCGGCGGTCGCGGCCGCCAGCGCGGCGACGGTGACCACCAGGGAGCCGGGCACTTCGGCGTCCCGCACGACCGCGGCGCCGATCGCGACGAGCGGCCCGAGCAGCGCCGCGATGCTTGCTGGAAGCAACCACCTGCGCAGCGACCGGCGGCCGACCTTCGCGTACGACGGCAGCTGCGCGGCGTACGCCGAGGCCAGGTGCAGCAGAAGCAGCCCGAGCCCGGTCACCACGGTCACCCAGCCGACGTCAGCCGGGGCCCTGAGCAACCATCCGGCGAGCACGACGACCAGGAAGACCAACGCGGCCGCCGAATCCGGCAGCACGACACAAACCAGCAGCAGAAACGCGCCCGCGATCGAGATCACGTCCATCTGGTCCCAGGGCTGCAACCCCGGCACCACCAGAGCGATCACCCCACCAAGCGCGATCATTCCCCGCGCGATCAACGGCCCTCGCCCCGACGCCCGAAGCTCACCAAGCCACCGCGTCAACCGATCAGCGATACTCACAGCTCGCCCCCAAGAGGTGCTCGAGCGCCCGCGTTCATGACCGCATCCTCGGAGCAGCAGCGACCCGAGCCGCGTCGCGCAGCACCTCGTCGAGCGTGCCGGCACCCCGCCACCGGACCGTCGGAACCCCCAGGTTCCCCAGCCGATCCAGCTCACGCCGCCGTTCCAGCAACCGGATCCGCCACCCGAGCGGCCAAGCCTGCGCGTCGTGCTGCTCCAGCGCGGTCACCTCCGCCACGTCGTCAGGCAGCGTGTCCACGGCGATCACCGTGCACCCGGAGTGGACCAGCGTCACCACGTACCCGAGGATCGCCGGCCGCAGCAGCGGGCTCAGCACCAGCACCAGGCTGTCCGGCCGGATCCGATGCCGCCGCGCCAGCGCATGCTCGTCCTGCTGGCGACCCTTCTGACCGGCGTGCACCAGCACGTCCAGGATCCGCCGCAGATGCGATCGCCCGCTCCCCGCCCGCACCCCACCGACCGCCGTACCGGTGTCGACCAGCCGCACCCGATCCCCATGCCGCAGGTAGTGCTCGGCGATCGACGCGGCCGCCCGGACCGCCGTGTCCAGGCTGCTGGAGCGCCCGTCGATGCCCTCGCTGATGCCGACCTCACCACCGGAGTCCAGCAGGATGACGACCTCGGTGTCCCGGTCCGACCAGGTCGACGTCACGTGCAGCTCCCGCGTGCGCGCGGACACCGACCAGTTGATCCGCCGCAGCCGGTCACCGGTCCGGAACGGCCGCACACCCGACAGTTCAGTGCCCTCCCCCGGCCGCCGCGACCGGTGCAGACCGACCAGCCCAGCAGGCCGCGGTACGGCGTCCACCGCCTCGAACCCCTCCCGTAGCGGCAGCGTGGTGACGACCTGCGGCTCGACATCCGGCAGGTGCACCCGGTACGCGCCCAGGTCCGAGGTGGCGATCACCTGCGGCCGCTCCAAGTTCCGCTGCCCCCACCGCTCGGACCGTACGCCGACCTCCAGCGACACAGTGCCGTCAGCCGCCGGCTCGGCCAGCGCGGCCTGCGGCGGGTCGTACCGGAACCACTGCGTCCGCGGCACCGCGGCGACGACCAGGTCGATGTCCGGATCGACAGTGCCCGGCACCAGCACCCGGTACGTCGTGGCCTGCCCCTCGAACAGCACGTCCGCGTCCAGCTCGGTCCTGACCTCTGGAACGGTCCGCGGCCGGAAGAACCGTCCCCAGACCGCGACGAACGCCAGCGGCACACCCAGAACCGCCAGGTCCGGCCGACGGGCGACGACCGCGACCACCAGCAGTCCGGCGGCCACGCAGACCACCCGGACCTGCGCGTGGGTCGGCCGCCAGGTCACTGCCGGGCGCCCACGACGGTCGGCGGCGCCGGTACCTGCCCCAGCACAGCCCGTACGACACTGGCCCCGGTCACGTCGTGCAGCCACAGCTCCGGCCGCACAGTGATCCGGTGCGCCAGCGCGGCCACGGCAACAGCCTTCACGTCCTCCGGTACGACGTAGTCCCGGCCCTGGATCACGGCGTACGACCTGGCGGTGAGCAGCAGCGCCAGCGAGCCGCGCGGCGACGCACCGACGAGCACCTGCGAGTCACGCCGGGTCGCAGCGGCCAGGTCCACGCAGTACCGGCCGACGGTGTCGTCGACGGTCACCGTCTCGACGGCGCGCTGAGCGGCGAGCAGACCGGCCGCGTCGGTGACCGGCTCGACGGACTGGTCCTCCTGGCGCCGTGCCATCCGGCGCTGGAGTACCTGCCACTCCTCGTCGGCGCTGGGGTAGCCGAAGCCGATCCGCAGCATGAAGCGGTCGAGCTGGGCCTCCGGCAACGGGTAGGTGCCCTCGTACTCGACCGGGTTCGCCGTTGCCAGCACGTGGAACGGCGACGGCAGCGGGAACGTCTGGCCCTCCACGGTGACCTGGTGCTCCTGCATGGACTCCAGCAGAGCCGCCTGGGTCTTCGGAGGGGTCCGGTTGATCTCGTCGGCGAGCAGCAGACCGGTGAAGATCGGTCCCGGCCGGAAGACGAACTCGCTGTTCTTCTGGTCGTACACGGAGGCACCGGTGACGTCGGACGGCAGCAGGTCCGGGGTGAACTGGACCCGCCGGAACTCCAGCCCGAGCGCCTGCGCGAACGACCGCGCGGCCAGCGTCTTGGCCAGGCCCGGATAGTCCTCCAGCAGCACGTGACCGCCGGCCAGGATTCCGGCCAGCACCAGCTCGAGCGCCTCCCCCTTGCCGACCACGGCCTCGCCGACCCGGTCCAGCACCTGCCGGCTGAGCGCGGAGACGTCAAGTGGCGTCAGCCCGGCGGCGTCGCGGGGTTGGGAATCAGTCACGGTTCCTCACAGCTTCTCGATGGTCTGGACAGCCAACTCGATCTCGGCGAACGACGCCGTGGCCGGTTCGGTCCCGGTGATCAGGTCCCACACCTGGTCGCCGACCAGCGCGCGGGCGCGGTCCGGTTCGCGGTCGGGGTCGATGCCGTGCCGGTGCACCAGCCGGTCCGTGGCCAGCTCCAGCAGCATCGGGCGGATCCGCCGGACGAACGTCTGTGAGCCCTCACCGGTACGCCGCTCCCGCCCGGACTCCTGCACCCAGGTCGCCAGGAACTGGGTCCGGTTGTCGTTGCTCCGGCTCCGCAGCTCGGCCCACTTCTCGTCGAACCGCGACGGCCAGGTGGTCTCGATCACCTGCGGAAAGACCAGCCGCACCGCCACCGACACGAAGCCGACGGCCAGCGCCAGCCCGACGAACCACATCGGCCGCGGCGCCGTCCCGGCCAGACCGAAGCCGGCAATGAACAGCAGTGCAGCCAGCAAACAGATCAGCAGGTGCCGCAGCAGCACTCGGTTCACCAGCCGAGCCTGCCCGCCGGTGCTCGGACCAGGGGCCGTTGGAGTGGTCATCGGGCCGCCACGGCGGCGGCCAGCTCGTCACGCAAACGCAGCAGCGCAGTCCGTGCCTGGGTGCGAGCCTCTTCGCTCGAGCCGTGGGTCGAGTAGCGCGCCTCGCGGTACAGCTGAGCCAGCCGGAGCAGCTCCGGCTCCGAGATGCCGCCGATCCCGAGCACCCGCACCGTGAACTCGGCCGGAGTCTCCGACGGCTCACGCGCCACACCTGCCGACGCGGCCGCCTCCTCCAGCGCGACCCAGCACGCGATCACCGCGTCGGTCGCCGTGCCGGAGTCCACCGACGACAGACCGGACTCGACCGCCTCGGCGAGCCGGTCGACCTTCACGCGCTCCCAGTCGGTCTCGCCGTCCTCGGCCTGCGGCAGCTCGACCCGCCGCAGGATCCGGTAGACCAGCCGGAGCAGGAAGAGCACGACCAGCACCGCGGCGGCGTACAGCAGCGCCGTCCACAACGCCTTGATCCACTCGGGAATCTCGATCGGCTTGATCTCCCTGGGCGACGGCCCCTCGCCTGGCGTCGGCACCGACACCGACTGGCTCACCTCGATCGAGGGCGGAGTGCGCGGCGCGGCCGTGCGGGTGCTCTCGCTGACCGGCTGCACACTGCCACCGGCCGACGCGAACACCACCAGCACGACCGCCGCGACTCCCAGCACGAGCACAGCAGCCACCGCCAGCACACTGCGTCGCGTCGGCTGCATCCCGGAAGGGTAGCTCCGAATCAGAAGCCCGTGTCGAGCCAGGGTAGGCGGTTTCCGAGCAACGCCTTGGAGGTGGCCGCGAGTGCCCCTTCGGTCCGCTCCTCGACCAGACCGGCCGCACCGAGCAGCTCCAGCGACGGCTTGCCCAGGTACACCGCCCCCAGCTCCCGTACGTCGACCAGTACGTCGGCCGGCCGGTCCGTTGGCTCACACGTCGCCCCACCGGGTCCCCCGGCCAGATGCCACGCGCCCGCGTTCCAGGGCAGGAACTCGTCGGTGACCCCGAGCACCACGTCCACCTCCTCGGCGTACGTGCGCCCGGCCAGCGCCCGGCCCACGTCGACCAGACGCACCCACAGGCCGTCCGTCGTGACCGCCTTCGGCGCGCGTGGGTCCACCAGCAGCGACAGCAGCGGGTCGTCCGACGGCAGGTGGTGGTACGTCGTCTCGCTCAGCAGGTCCTGGTTGAGCAGGAACTGCCAGAGCGCGACATGCGACGCCAGGTCCCGGGCATGGACCCGCGACACGTCGACGAATTTTTTCGTGGTCCGGCGGGTGCGGAAGTACGCGTACCCGGTCACCTCGCCGTCGACCGAGGCCAGCACACACCGCAGCGGCGAGCCGCCGCTGGCGTCGGTCACGACGTTCTCGCCGCCGACGTAGTCCTCCCAGCGCTCGTCGTGCAGGATCATCCCGGGCCGGCCGACGGCCTCGTCGTTGTGGATCTTGGTCGTCACCGGACGGGCCTCGACCGGGTCGGCGTACCGGATCCTGACCTTGTCGATGCCTGCGACCGGGCGCATCGCGCGGGACGCCTTCGGCACGGTGATGTGCTGGTAGTCGGACCCCAGGCCGTAGCCGAAGCGGCCGTAGATCGCCGGCTCGCTGGCGGTCAGTACGGCGAGCGGCTCGGTCCCGGTCTCGTGCAGGTCGGTGAGCTGGGCCCGCATCAGCTCCCGCAGGATGCCCCGGCGCGTGTGCGTCGGGCTGACGCAGACCATCGTGACGCCCGCGACCGGCAACTGCGCGCCCGGCACGGTCATCGTCATCCCGAACGAGCCGGTGTGCCCGGTGAGCTCCTTGTCCTCCCGGGCGACGAAGCTGCGCTCCGGCTCCCACATCCGCTGCTCGGCCGCCAGTTGCGCGTCGTTCCAGGGCGCCGCGAAGCCCAGGTTCAGGAGCTTGACCAGCTCGTCCCACTCGCCTTCGAACCGCTCGATCCCGTTCGTCATCCCCCTTGCCTACCAGACTCTCCCGGCCATCGCCCCTCACTTTCGCGGGCGATGGCCGGGCCGGTGGGCCGGCTGGGCAGGGCGCACCGCTCAGAGGGTGATCGACCAGTTCGTCAGCGTGCCGGAGTCACCGGGGCCGTTGTCGCCGATGCGCAGCGTCCAGGTGCCTGCGGCGTTCTCGGTGGCCGGGACCGAGTAGGTCTTGCTGCTGGGCAGTGCGTGGCAGGTGCTGCCGCCGTAGCGCTGCAGGTAGTACCAGCGGCCGCTCGGCGAGACCAGGCTGATGTTGAGGTCCTCCAGGCAGGTGTGGTTGCCCTCGACTGTCACCTGGAGCGGACTGGTCGCCCGGCCGGACGCGGTAGAGCGGACTGCGCTAACCGTGGTCTGGAAGTCGCGGATGGGGTAGTCCGTGCCGTTGCTGAAGGTCCGGCCTCCGGTGCTGCCCGGCTGGGTCCTGGCCGTCACTGCCGAGCTCGGCTGGGACTTGTTGCCTGCGGCGTCTTTGGCCTGCACGGTGAACGTGTACGCCGTGTCGGCGCTCAGTCCGGTGACGGTGGCGGACGTGCCGGCGACTGATGTGGCGAGCGAGCCGCCGGTGTAGACGTCGTACCCGGTGACGCCGGTGTTGTCGGTCGAGGCGTCCCAGGCGAGCGAGACCGAGCTGCTTGTCGTACCGGTGGAGCGGAGGTTGCCCGGTGTCGTCGGGGCCTCTTCGTCCGGGTCGCCGGGGTCGCCGGTGAGCAGGGTGAGGTTCCACTTGGCCAGCGCTTCGTTGACCGGCTGGAAGATCGAGTTGTCCTCGTTCGGCGTACAGGTGGAGTTGCCGCCGGAGTGCAGGCCGACGGCCCGGTCGCCCCGCAGCCAGGCGCCGCCGGAGTCGCCGCCCTGGGAACAGGCGGTGGTAGTGGTCAGGCCGTCGATCACGACGGTGCCGTAATTGATGGACTGGTTGACCGCGGTGACGCGACCGCACTCGAAGTTCGGCGCGGTGTTGCCGGAGTGGCAGACCGTGTCGCCGACGATCGCCTCGGCCGAACCGGTGAGGGTCAGCGCGGGCTGCCCCCAGGTGTTGACGGCCGGGGAGATGGTCCAGCCGGTCTCGGTCACCGCCACGACACCCATGTCGCCCTCGCGGGCGTTGACGCTACGGGCGCCGCCGGCGTTCGAGGTGCCCAGGCGGTTGCGCTGACCGGACTCGCCGTACGCGGGCTGGTTGGCGTCGTTGGTGCAGTGGCCGGCGGTCAGGAAATGCTTGTTGCCTTGGGCATCGGTTGCTGGGAAGCCGACGGAGCAGTACGTCTCGCTGCCGGGCCACCAGGGATCGCCTGGGTTCACGTCGCCGGCTTGTTGGCGGAAGTCGGTGCTGGTGGGCACGACCCGTACGCCGTCGCCGAGCCCGCGCAGCGCGCCGTACGCGCCGCGGGCCTTGACGACGACCTTGTTGGACGCTGGGTCGATGCCCCAGCTCTGCAGTCTGCCGGAGCGGTCTGCGCGGGCGAGTTTGTCGACCTTGGCGAGCAGGGTGTTCAGCTGCTGCTGGCTGCGCGTGACGAGCTTGGGCGTTGCGCCGGCCTGCCGGACTCGCTGGGCGGCCTGCGTGGTCGTGACGGCGACCTGCAGGTTGCCGTCGGCGATCCAGCGGCCGGCGAGATCCGGGGCTTCGGGCAACTGTTCGGAGATCTGGTGCGGGGTGGGGTGGTGCGGTTGGGCTGGTGTGGGTTGAGCTCGGTCCGCCGCGTTCGCGGGGCCGGCGATCGCGAGCAGTCCGGCGATCACCGCCGTACCGCCGATCATCGTTGTCCTGCAGCGTTTCATGGGCGTTCTCCTTGCTCGTCCGGGAGGGGTGGCCCGACCCTAGGAGCGAACAACGGCGCCCGACATCGCTCAGAACCCTTTCACAGTTAAGGTTCCGGGCCTCAACACTTCACAGCTGGAAGCCCCACCGGAAGCCGTACCGACCGGGACCGAAGTTGAGCGCCACACCATGGACCGCGGAGCTCGGGTCCACCAGGCGGATCCGCTCGGCGGCGTCGTCGAGCTGGGAGTACTGCTCACACCAGGCCGGCGGGGTGTCGAAGGAGATCTCCAGAACGTACTCGCGCACGGGCAGGCGGAACTTGCGTTCGTAGTTGCCGGCCGGCGGGTACGGCGCTGCGTTCACCAGCTCGTGCTCGGTGATCACCGTTTCGCCGTGCCGCAGTGGGCGGTCGAAGAGCAGTTCGGCGACGAGCAGGCCGTCGGCCGGACGGGAGACGACGTGGCCGAGCCGGCAGTGCCTGAGCGGGCGGATCGCCGGCAGCGGCCGGTTGTGCTCGTCGAGGTGCATGATCACCACCCAGCGGTCGGGCCCGTCCGCCTCGGCCCGCAGGACCTGGCGGGAGTGGTACGACCGCTCGCCGCCCTCCGGGCTGACGAACACCCGGTCGTGCTGGCTGATGCGGGTCAGCCGCTCGTCCCAGCGGATGTCGACCTCACTGACCGCGTCCTCAACTGGATCGGGCTCGGGCCAGAACGCAGCCACCTCCGGCGAACGCACGGTACTCAGCCACCGGCCACGTCGCCGCGGTGGACCGAGCGAGGACGACAGAGTGCCCGGCGGGACCTCGAGGACGGACTCCAGCAGGGCCACGGCGACCAGGGAGTCGCGGCGCTCGGGTCGCGACCGGCCCGACTGCCAGTAGCTGAGCGTGGCCAGGCTGACGGTCACTCCCTGTGCCCGCAGCCGCTGCCGGATCCGCTCGAGCCCGAGCCCACGAGTCTGGATCGCGGCCCGCAACACGTTTGCGAACTCGTGCTCGGGCACCTGGGCTCCCGGCGCCGCCTGCTCTCCGGAGCCGCCGCGCCGGCCGATGGACCGATCCGGCACGGTGCCTCCTCACGCCTCCCGCCGCGGGCGCCCGGCGTACGCGCCCTGGAGCCGGAGGCTAGCTCGCCCGCCCCCCTGGGGGAAGCGGCGGGCCTGGCGTGACCGGATTAACAGTTCACAGCTGCGGCGCGGGCGATTCCCCGCCAGGACGCGGAAATTTCCCGGCCTGGCGGGAAAGTCTGACAGGTCAGGCTCTGGACTGATGAAAATCGTTTTCATATACTTCCGGCATGGCCGCCCATTGGAAGACCCCGCTGACCTTGCTCGTAGGCCTCTCGACGACCCTGCGCGGCCCGGTTCTGGACGCCATCACCGACTCCACCACGGTGGCGATCGTGGTGGACCAGCACGAACTGCAGAGCCGCGGCGTACTGAGCTGGCAGGTGGTCGATGCCGGCGGGCAGATCGACGCCGGTGAGTTCACCGTGGACGACGACTGCGGCGCGTGTCAGCTGATCGAGTCGCTGCTGCCGCTGCTGGAGACGCTCGTCGCGCGCGGTCACTGGCAGCACATCGTGCTCGCGGCCCCGCCGGCGATGGAAGCGCGGCCGCTCGCGAGCGCGCTCGTCGCGACGATGCCGGAGGTCGAGGTCGACACGGTCACCTGTGTCGTCGACGCCGTCCTGCTGGTCGAGCAACTGTCCGGCGACGAGCTGCTCGACGAACGCGGCCTCGCCCTCGGCCCGCCCGACCGCCGCAACGTGGCCGAACTGACCGCCCGCCAGATCGAGTACGCCGACGTCTGCGTGCTGGCCAACGCGCACCGCGCCCGCGCACCGGAGCGCCTGCGCAACCTGCTGCTCCACCTGAACCCGCGCACCACCGTCGTCGCGGCCGACCCGGCCGGCGTACCGGCTGGTCCGGTCGCCCGCACCGGCCTGTTCGACTTCGCCGCCGCCGAGGCCTGGGCCGGGGACATCGCCAACGGCGACCGTCTCCAGCCCAGCGGAGAGGGCGTCACCACAGTCTTCTGGCGCTCGACCCGCCCGCTTCATCCGGGCCGCCTCAACGACGCCCTCGAGGACATCGTCAACGGCGTCGTCCGCAGCCGAGGCGTCGTCTGGCTGGCCAACCGCCCGACCCAACGCCTCCGCTGGGAATCAGCCGGCTACAGCGCCTCCCTCGGCACGCTCGGCGAATGGTCCGACACGGAGCACCTCGCCGAGTGCACGGTCGTCGCGACCGGCGTGGGGCTCGATCCGGCGCGGCTGCAAGCGGTGCTCGACGCGTGCCTACTCACGGAGTCGGAGTTGGCTACGCTGGACTGGCAGTCCTTGGAGGATCCGTTCGCGGGCGTGCTGTGAACAGGCTGACCACCTGACCCCGCCGCACCGATCCGGCTCGATCGCCTCGCAATCGGCCGAGATCAGCCCCTCGGGACCCTCAGCCCCTGACCACCGCCAGGTGATCGGCAGCGACGCCCTGCAAGTGGTCGAGGTCCGAGGACACCGTCGCGAACGTGTAGCCCTCGGTCAGGCGGCGTTTGGCGGTCGGCCCGTCGTTCGTGTGGATGCCCGCGGCGACTCCGGCTGCAGCGGCGACCTCGGCGATGTGAACGACGGCCGCGTCGAACTCCCCGCGCACGTCCGGATCACCCGGGAACTTGCCGCCCACCGCCAGGCACAGGTCCGACGGGCCGACGTAGATCCCATCCAGACCCGGTGTCGCGCAGATTTCCTCGACGTTCGTCAGCCCGGCGGCGGTTTCGATCATCGCCAGGACGACGGTGGCCGCGTCCGCCTGGGCGGGTACCGGCCCGATCCGCAGCCCGGAGCGCGCCGGCCCGAAGGAGCGAATCCCGCTCGGCGGATACTTGGCCGCCCGGACCGCGCGCGCCGCGTCCTCGCCGCTGTCCACCAGCGGCACGATCACCCCGGCCGCGCCGGCGTCCAGCGCCCGGCCGATCGGGGTCGCGTTGTTCGCCTCCACCCGCACCAGTCCGACGGTGGCGTCCCGGGCGCTCCCGGCAGTCCCGGCGGACGGGTCCACCACCGGCCCGGCGGCGGCCGCGTCGATCGCCATCAGCCCGTCGAGGATCCCGCGCGTGCTGAGCAACCCGTGCTGAGCGTCGAGCACCACGTAGTCGTAGCCGACGCGCGCGATGCGTTCGGTGGCCGGCGGGGCGTCGAGCATGACCCAGTAGCCGACCAGGTGCTCACGGGCGCGGAGACGAGCGGCGAAGTTGTCCACCGGACTGTTCTATCCGATCGGCCACCCTCCAGCTACCCGAG
Organism: Kribbella sp. ALI-6-A; assembly: GCF_001984195.1. Lineage (GTDB taxonomy): Bacteria > Actinomycetota > Actinomycetes > Propionibacteriales > Kribbellaceae > Kribbella. Next base: position 121,452 of record NZ_MTQN01000004.1, on the reverse strand, counting down.
CAGCGGCAACCGGCTCGCCGACTCCCCCAGCATCTCCAGGTCGTTCTCGTCCAGCGGCAGCCGGCCCGTTGCCTTCAGCACGTACGTCGTGGTGTCCCACCCGATCACGTCCCACGCCTCCGGCCCGAACAGCCCGTCCAGCGTCCGCGCCGTCACCTGCAACGCCTCCGGATCCGGCTCCGGCGCGTCCGGCAGGTCGACGATCAGGTCCAGGTGGTGCACGGTCGCCTCGACGATCAGCGTCGCCACGAAGTCCTTGGCCGCCAGCACATGCCCCTGCGTCTCGATCCGCTTGCCCTTGTCAACCAGCCCGACCGCGGCCGCCCGCGCCGCCGCCTCGGACAGCTCCCGCCAGTGCTTCACCAGATCGACCGAAGGCTTCCGGTACGCCGACGCAACCACCTGCACGAACGACGTGTCGCCGCCGTCCCCCGGCGGATAGTCCTGCCAGTACGTGACGAAGTCCCGATCCGGCTCCGCCTCCGACGGAGTCGCGAACGCCGCGAGCGCCCGCTCCGCGTCGTACAGCAGATGCACCAGCAACGGCCCGACCGCCATCCCCGGGCATCTCGTCGGCCGCGCGAAGTCCGCATCGGACAGACCCTGCACGACCTCGGTCACCCGGCCGTACGCCCGTCCCAGCGTCGCAGCCGCCGACAACGGCAACGCCGGACGCTCAGGAGCCTTCATACCTCCGAACGTAAACCCCGTGCGCGGGCAATCCAACCTCCGACACAATCCCGGCCATGTCCGGTATCGAGTCCGTCCTGCACCAACTCGTCGCCGACGCCGGCCTGCCGCCGGTCGCCGAGATCACCGCGCTGACCGGCCACGGCTTCGACCACGAGATCCTGCACGCGATCCTGGCCGACGGCCGCGAAGTCGTGCTCCGGCACCGCCCGGACGCTCCCCGCCCGGTGCCTCGCGCGCTGGCCCGCTTCCTCGCCGACCACGAGGTCGCTGCGCCGGCACTGCTCGGCGGCACTGACACTGCGACGCTGTACGAGTACGCGCCGGGCGAGATGCTGTCCGCTCTGGTTGACGAGGGCCGGGTGAGCGACGAGCAGTGGCAGGCGGTCGGTACGGCGTTCCGCGGGCTGCATGCGATTCGCTTCCCCGCCGGGCTGGCCGGATCCTTCACCAGGGACGGGCGGCTGAGCCTGCAGCTGTCCGACCCGGTCGCGACTCTGCACGAGGAGCTCACGCGGTCGGCGCCGGTGCTGGCGGCGACGCTGCCGGGCGTCGTACCGCAGCTGCCTCGGCTGCACGCGGCGATCGACGCCTACGCCGACCGCCTGCGCAGTACGCCGACCGCGCTCGCGCACTTCGACGTCAACCCGGCGAACATCATCGTCACCGCGGACCGGGCGACGCTGATCGACTGGGGTGAGCCGCGGGTGCTCGACCCTGGGCAGGAGATCGCGGCGCTCGAGGAGCACGTGTACCTGCTCGACGGCTCGCCCATGCTTCCGCCGGCCTTCTACACCGGCTACGGACCGCGCCCGGCGACGACCGCGCTGCACCGGCTCACCGGCGCGATCGGCTGGTACACCTCCGGCGACTTCGACGAGTGGGAGGCCCTGCCGGCCGCGCTCAAGCCGAAGGCCGACCGCTGGAACCGGGGCTTGGCGGCCTACCTGTCCAAGCTGCCTGAACTGCTGCACCAGCTCTGAGCCGGCGCGTACTTCCAGCACTCACCAACACCCGTTCCGGCGCCGATCACGTCGACCGTGAGCGTGGCCAGGCACCCACAGCCGAGGTTGGTGAGTGCTGCACGTCCGCGGATCAGACCGGCGGGACCCCGTGCCGCTTCGTGCTGAAGTGCCGGTCCTTGGTCTGCGCCGCGGCCAACCGAGCGATCAGGTCCTCCCGCAAGTCCTCCGGCTCGACGATCGCGTCGATCACCAGATCGGCGGCCAGGCGCAGGATGTCGATGTCGGTCTCGTACTCCTCGCGCAGCTTGGAGACGTACTCGACCCGCTCGGTCTCGTCGGCGATCTCCTGGATCTTGTTGTAGTAGACGGCGTTGATCGCCGCCTCCGGACCCATCACCGCGATCTTCGCGGTCGGCAGCGCGACGCACGCGTCCGGCGAGAAACCAGGCCCGCACATCGCGTAAAGCCCTGCCCCGTAAGCCTTCCGGACGATCACCGACACGGTCGGCACGGTCGCCTCCGACACCGCGGTGATCATCTTCGCGCCGTGCCGGATGATCCCGGCCCGCTCCACCTCGGAGCCGATCATGAACCCCGGCACGTCGCACAGGTACACCAGCGGCACGTTGAACGCGTCGCACAGCCAGATGAACCGGGCCGCCTTGTCCGCGGAGTCGACGAACAGCACGCCGCCCTTGACGGCCGGCTGGTTCGCCACGATCCCGATCACCTGCCCCGCCAGCAGCCCGAACCCGACCACCAGCTCCGGCGCGTACGCCGGCTTGAGCTCGAAGAACGTGTCCGCGTCGACCAGCGCGTCGATCACGTCGTGGATGTCGAACCCGACCGACTCCTCGGCCGGCACCAGGTCGCGGGTGAAGTCCCGGCCCGGCCCGGAGGCGTCGTACGACGGGGGCCGGTTCTGCCAGGAGCCGGGCACGTACGCGAAGTACTGCTTGGCCAGCTCGATCGCCTCGGCGTCGTCGGCTGCGAGCAGGTCGCCGCAGCCGGAGACGCTGGTGTGCATCCGGGCGCCGCCCATCTCCTCCAGCGTCACCTTCTCGCCGACCACCATCTCGGCCATCCGGGGCGATCCGAGGTACATCGAGGCGTTGCCGTCGACCATGATCACCAGGTCGCAGAACGCCGGGATGTACGCGCCGCCCGCGGCCGATGGGCCGAACAGGCAGCAGATCTGCGGCACCTTGCCGGACAACGCGACCTGGTTGTGGAAGATCCGCCCCGCGCCGCGCCGGCCCGGGAACAGCTGCACCTGGTCGGTGATCCGCGCCCCGGCCGAGTCGATCAGCCAGAAGATCGGCAGTTCGTCACGCAACGCGAGTTCGGTGACCCGGACGATCTTCTCGACCGTGCGCGCACCCCACGACCCGGCTTTCACGGTCGGGTCGTTCGCGACCAGCAGCGCCGGCCGCCCGTCGACCAGCGCCCGGCCGGTGATCACGCCGTCCGCTGGCAGGCCCGGGTTGAGCGCGTTCGCCAGCTGCGCGTCCTCGACGAAGCTGCCCTCGTCGACGAGCAACGCGATCCGGTCGCGGACGTACAGCTTGTTCTGCGAGTCGAGCTTGGTCTTGGCCTTGTCGGTCGGCGCCAGCGTCGCCTCGCGGGCGACCTTGACCTCGGTCCAGTGATCGCGCGTCATGCGGCCAATCCTGTCATCCGCTCGGTTGCCGGGGACATCACTCGACGGGGAGGCCCAGACCGCGGGCGATCAGCATGCGCTGCACCTCCGAGGTGCCCTCGCCGATCTCCAGGATCTTCGCGTCCCGGTAGAACCGTGTCACCGGGTACTCCTCCATGAACCCGTAGCCACCGAACACCTGCGTCGCGATCCGCGTCGCCGTCACCGCGCTCTCGCTCGCGTACAGCTTCGCGACCGCGGCCGCCTGCTTGAACTCCTGGTACGGCGCCCCGTTGTCCTTCAGCGCCGCCGCCCGGTAGACCAGCAGCTCGGCCGCGTCGGCCATCACCTTCAGGTCGGAGATCTGGAACGCGACGCCCTGCTTCTGCCCGATCGGTACGCCGAACGTCTTGCGCTCCCCGGCGTACTGGATCGACATCTCCAGGCAGGCCTTGATGCAGCCCAGCGCGACCGCGCCGATCGCGACCCGGCCGTCGTCGAGCGTGGCGAGGAACTGCGCGAAGCCGCGGCCGCGTTCGCCGAGCAGGTTGTCCTTCGGCACCCGGCAGCCCGCGAACGACAGCGGGTGGGTGTCCGAGGCGTGCCAGCCGAGCTTGTCGTACTGCGCCTCGGCGACGAAGCCCGGCGTACCGGCCGGGACGATGATCGTGGAGATCTCCGGCCGCCCGTCGGCACGCTCGCCGGTCCGCGCGGTCACCGTGACCAGCGAGGTGATGGTCGAGCCGGAGTTCGTGATGAACTGCTTCGCCCCGTCGATCACCCACTCGTCGCCGTCCAGCACCGCGCGGGTCTTGGTCGCGCCGGCGTCCGATCCGGACTCCGGCTCGGTCAGCCCGAACCCGGCCAGCGCGCGCCCGGCGACCAGGTCCGGCAGCCAGGTCTGCTTCTGCTCGTCGGTGCCGTAGGTGAGGATCGGGTTGATCCCGAGCCCGACCGCGGCCTCCAGCGTGATGCCCATCGACTGGTCGACGCGGGAGATCTCCTCGATCGCCACGCACAGGCTGGTGAAGTCGCCGCCGGCGCCGCCGTACTGCTCGGGCGCGGTCAGCCCGAACAGGCCGAGCTTGCCCATCTTCTGCACGGTCTCGACCGGGAAGTGGTGCTTGCGGTCCCACTCCGCGGCGTACGGCGCGATCTCGGCCTCGGCGAAGTCGCGCACGCTGTGGCGGAACTCGCGGTGCTCCTCGGACAACTCGTACGACATGCCAGGCTCCTCGTGGTTGACGCTTACGTAAACGTAAAGCACAGTGGGGCGTGTGCACAATATCCGGGTGACCGCAGACACCCAGACCTGGTCGATCGCCGACCTGGCCGCCGAGTACGACGTCACCCTGCGCACGATCCGCTTCTACGAGGACCGCGGCCTGCTGACGCCCGAGCGCCGCGGCACCGTCCGCGTCTACCATCCGCGCGACCGCGTTCGCCTCGGGCTGATCCTGCGCGGCAAGCGCCTGGGTTTCTCGCTCGACGAGATCGCCACCATCGTCAACATGTACGACGCGGAGCCGGGCGAGGAGGGCCAGCTCGTCTACCTGCTGCACCAGATCGCCACCCGCCGCGCCGAGCTGGAACAACGCCGCCGCGACATCGAGGAAACCCTGCACGAGTTGGCCGAGGTCGAACGCCGCTGCCAGGCGGACCTCGACAACCTCAGGCAGAAGACGCACTGACTCGCGCGTCAGGCCGCCTGTGGATGTGGGCGCCTCTCGCCGCTGCGCGGCTTTCCACCCCGGCGGCCGCCTGCCGCCGCGGCATCTTCCGCCGTCAGGTCCGCAGGTACTCCCCGGGCACCACTCGTAAGTCCTCACGCTCGACCAACAGAGTGATCCGGCCATTGGCATGGTCGCCGACCAATTCGATCGCGATCACTCGCACCGGCCGCTCCTGGTACGTCAGCAGCGTCGCGCCAGGCTTGACCACCCCACCGAGCAGCCGCCCCGACACCAGCACCCCAGGCCGCACAGCGAGATCGAACACAGCCTCGACCAGGAACACCACCGGCCCGTCCTTTACCTCCTGCGCGGACCACCCAGGCGGATACTTACGCGGAAACCCAGGCTCACTGGCCGGCTGGTGCTCCAGGCCGGTCAGTTCGTAGTTGCCGCACCGACGACAGACGAACCCGTCGCCGTACATCAGCCCGTCCTCGCCGCCGTACATGTCCTCCAGACACGCGTGCGCGCTCTCGTCCGCGCAGCACGGGTCCGCGCCTCCGTGGGCGTAGCAGGCGACCGCATCGCGTGCTGGACACAGATACGCGTAGTCGCAGCAGTACTTCACACCCGCGACGCTACCCATTCCGGGGGCCGCCTGTTCCCCGCGGGAACTTCAGCCCAGCCGACGCTGCCAGACAAGCGGCCCGACGCAGATACGCTGCGCGGAGGACCCGCCCCACTCGACCGGCAAGCCTTGGCCAGCCAGAGCCTCCTGAACCCGCCGCCCGACAGCCTCGTCCTGCTCAGCGACCCGCCCCTGCTCGGGATCGAACGTGCCGTAAGCAAGGTAAAGATAGGCGGGATCGTCGGCGAGCCGTTCCGCATCCTGCTGATGGAAAAACACGTAGCCCGTCGAGGGCCGATCATCAGGACGCTCGTCGTCGATTTCGGCAACACCGCAGGTCTGGCAGCAAGTGAAGTTCATCCGCGCCACCACACCGCTGGCGTCGAGCGCATCGAACGCGGCCTCCACCTTGTCGGCATCGGTCCGCGCCGGCCAGGACCGCTGCTCAGCCAGCCGAGCCCGCCACACGTCGTCCACCAACCGCTCGAGCTCCCGATCGCCGACCGCCATCCCGTCGTCGTCCCGAAAGTCCCGCGCGTACTGCAACACCTCGTCCCGATCGAGAAACCCCGGGCGAACCCAGAGCTCGATCTGCTCCCGCAACTCAGCCAGCACGTGCGGGTCGACCGGCTCCGGCCGCTTGAACTTGTCGAAGATCCCCACCCGCGAAGACTAACCAGACCGCACCGACACTCCGAGCCTCCGCCACCGCTGACCGCTCAATGCCGGCCCAACGAGCACTCGGAAGCACCCAGTACGGCGCACAGCGCACGTCGTCGACGGGCTGCGCGCAGCCGAACGCGGTGACACCGGCGCGGCGCCATCGAGGTGGGACGGTGCTGCAGGGATGGGCTGTCGGCGTGCGGGCCGGGCAGGCGGGGGCACGAGCTGGACAGGGCCCGTGCAGGCGGCCGAGCGAGACGCGCGAGTCGGACTGGCGCCGCAGGGCAAAGCACCTACGCAGACGCGCCGAGCAGACGAGATCCGACGCCGGAACAGCCACATCAGCCGATCGAGCACGCCACCCACACTCGAGCAAGACACGTGAGTCGGGCCGGCGCCGCAGGGCTGGGCTACCAAGGTCAGCGCGCCGCGGGGGCGCCGAGCCACCAGGTTCGGTCGACTACGCGTGTCGCAGGCCGGGTTACATGGGAAGCCGCGCCGGGCCGATCGGACCCACATGTCGGACGGGCTGTCGGGCAGGCGCACGAGTCGGGCTGACGCCGCGGGGCTGGGCTACAGGTAAGCGCGCCGCGCGGGGGTGCCGAGCCAGCAGGTTCAGTCGACTACGCGTGCCGTAGGCCGGATACAGGGGAAGCCCCGCCGGGCCGACCGGACGCACATGTCGGACGGGCTGTCGGGAGGGGCTGCCGGAGTCGGGCTGGCACCGCAGCGCTGCGCTACCCAGGTAAGCGCGCCGCGGGCGAGCCAGCAGGTCCAGTCGACCACGCGTGTCGCACGGGATACAGGGGAAGCCGCGCCAGGCCGACCCGACGCACATGTCGCGCAGGCTGCCGGGCAGACGCACGAGTCGGGCTGACGCCGCAGGGCTGGGCTACAGGTAAGCACGCCGCGCGGGGGCGACGAGTCAGCAGGTTCAGTCGACGACGCGTGCCGTAGGCCGGATACATCGGAAGCCGCGCCGGGCCGACCGGACGCACATGTCGGACGGGCTGTCGGGCAGGCTGCCAGAGTCGGGCTGGCACCGCAGGGCTGGGCTACCCTGCGCCCTGGCCGGTAAGGTAAGCCCGCCGCAGGGCGAGCCAGCAGGTTCAGTCGACCACGCGTGTCGCACGGGATACAGGGGAAGCCGCGCCAGGCTGACCCGACGCACATGTCGGGCAGGCTGCAGGAGTCAGGCTGGCACTGGAGGCCGGGCTACCTGAGGATGCAGGCTCGGCAGGCGCGGGCGCCGAGGTGGAAGAGTCAGTCGGGCCGCGCACAGGGGTTGTCCCAAGCAGCCCGCATAACTCGGGCAGGCGGCTGCCGAGCCTGACCGTAGGCAGGCGCGAGGCGCAGGCAAGATGTCGAGTCGAATACTTGAAAGTCGGGGAGGCGTTGCGGACTCATTGCGCACGACCTGCCGAGTCGTAAGCGGCCTGTGTTACCGCCTACTGCGGCGGCTGCGCATGCCGATCGTCGATGGGGTGATCTACTGCTCCTCCGGTAGCAGCGTCGCGGACGGGTGTCGGAGTCGAGATCGCAGGTCGGGATACACGTGAGGCCGCGCCGGGCCGACCGGACGCACATGTCGGGCAAGCTCCAGGGCAGGCTGCAGGAGTCGGGCTGGCGCTGCCGGCTGGGATACCTGGGGAAGCACGCTCGGCAGGCGTGGACACCGAGCTGGAAGAGTCAATGAGGCCGTGCAGGGGCTGTCCCGAGACAGTCGCATAACTCGGGCAGCCACGCTGCCTAGGCTGGCCGTAGGCATGCGTGAGGCGCAGGCAGGATGTCGAGTCGAACGCTTGAAAGTCGGCGAGGCGTTGCAGAGTCGTTGCGCACGACCTGCCGAGTCCTCCTCGGTCTGGGGCACTGCCAGTTGCGGCGGCTGCGCGTGCCGATCGTCGATGCGGTGATCGTCTGCTCCTCCGGTAGCAGCGTCCCAAAACTGCGCGTCGCGGAACTGCGGTATCGCGGACGATGTCGGAGTCGGAGTCGCGGACGGTGTCGGAGTCGAGATCACCTTGTTCTGTTGGGCCGCCGTGCTCGCTGCGCTCTGAGAGCCGACCGAGTCCAACCCGTTGGGGGTGGCGGTGTTGCGTGACGGCACGGTCCTGGTGGCCGTCGCCGCCAACAACGACCTGCTGCGGGTCTGGCCGCGTGAGGTGAGCAGGCCTGTGGACGCAAGGTGGGGTGAGCAGGCGTGTGGGGTGCCGGTTCGGCGAGTCCGCTGGGGTGGCGGCGGGCGAGCCTGGAAGCGGCCGGGTGAGGCAGTTGGCTTGGGTGGACTACGGGGGTTTGTCCGGGTTGGCCCAGGTGGGTCGGTTGGGGTGGGGGTGGCCTTGGTGGGTGGTGATGGTCCAGTGGCCTTGGTGGACGTCGATGTGGTGGGCTTTGCAGAGCAGGGCGAGGTTGGTGAGGTTCGTGGGGCCGCCGTCGGCCCAATGGATGAGGTGGTGGGCTTCGCACATTGCGGGTGGGGCTTGGCAGATGATGCAGCCTTTGTCGCGGGTGTTCAGGGCTTGGCGGATGGCTCGGGTGACGAAGCGGTGTTCGGTGCCGACGTCGAGGGGTTCGGAGGCTGAGCCGAGGACGAGCGGGATGATGCCGGCGTCGCAGGCGAGGCGGCGGATGGTGGCGGTGGACAGGGTGGCGCCCGAAGCGAGGGTGCCGACGCCGGTGCCGGCGATCAAGTCGTCCAAGCCGATGGTGACGGTGATGTGGGGTTTGATGTCGCCGTGGGCGGGTGCCGCGGTGCCGGTGGCTGCGGCGATGGTGAGGATGGTGGTGAGGGCGTCGGCTTGGCGTTTGCCGCGGGTGCGGGGGTCGCGGGTGCCGTCGGGGGCGAGGTGGGGTTTGGCGCCGGCGAAGATCAGGGTTTGCAGGAGTTCGGCGTGTTCGCCGGCTAGGTAGCCGCCGAATTCGACGCCGTAGTCGCCGCGTTTGAGCCAGAGGGTTTCTGCGGTCATGGCGCGCACTTCGGCGGGTTCGGGGCCGTCGGTGTCGAGGGTGTCGCGGACTCGTTTGCCGAGCTTGCGGAGCTCCGCCGGACATAACAACTGGGCGGCACGGACCATTTCGCGTTCGGCGACTTGGAGGTCGGCGACCGGGACCATCGCGGTGGTGGGGATTCGTTCCAGGGCGGTGACGATCGCCTCCGCCTGGCTCGGATGCAACACCAAAGCCCCAACATCCACCTCGGCAGCGGCGGGGTCCGCCGGATCAGTGGTGCTCGGTGAGGTGTGGTGGAGGGCTGCCTCGACGTCGGGGTACTTCGGGAGCGCGGTGGCCAGGCGGAGGTCTCGGCGAACCTCGGTGGGGTCCAGACGGTGGCGTAGCGCGATGAGCTGGACGGTGTCTCGGGCACCCACATCGGCAGCGAGACCGTTGGCGTCCAGGGCCGCCAAGAGCTGCAGCCGGTAGGTCTGCAGGTGGGCGATCTGGGCTTGGACAGCGTCGAGCGTCGACAGCATCTCGCTGCCGCTCATCGACCAGATCGGTCGCTCGTCGCAAAGGCCCATGAGGAACAGTCTCCGGGAGGGCACCGACAGTTTCGGGCTGGAAAGCGCTTATCTATAAGAGAAATCGGGTCGATGTCCGGAAGCGGTCAGCTGGCCTTGGCGGGGTGGCGTTGAGTTGTTCGGGTGAGGGCCTGGTCGTAGCGGTGAAGGGCCAGGGCCGCTAGGCGAGGGTCGGCACCCAAAGGCGCGGTCGCGAGGGCGCCGGCCCGGGCTGCGGTCGTGGCTACTCGATCGGCGAAGAACCCGGGGGCCAGCAAGTAGGTGGCCACGGCCACTCGGCCCGGCGTTCGCTCGAGGACAGCAGGAAGGCGTTCACCGGCACCCGAGACATAGCCGACCTCTACCGGGCGGTCGATCAGCGCAGAAAGGTCCGCAGCGACACTGGAGCAGTCGAGCAGGGCACGGCGGTCCGAGGAGCCGGCTGCTGCCAGCACTACGTGGTCGACGTCAGGGAGACCATCCGCACAACGCTCAGTCAAGCGGTCAGCAAGGATCTGGGCCAAGACAAGGTGAGGCCCGAGCGGACCAGCCGCAGTGACCGCGTGCGGGCGGCGCGAAGCCTCAGCGTTGACGTCGGTGGTGACGTGGTAGCCGGCACTCAGCAGCAACGGGACAACCACCAACTGATTGCCATCAGCAACAACCCGCGACACCAGCGACGGCAGAGCGGGCGTGTCGACGTCCACGAAACCGAGCGACACCGGCACCTCGGGCCGCTGGCGGGCCATCTCCCGTACAAGCTCGTGAACAGTTCGAATCCCCCGCGGATCCGCGGTACCGTGCGCCGCAGCCACCAGATCGATCATCGGGATACCTCCACAGGCAAGAGCGTCCTCACGTCGCCACCACCGACGGTTCGACCGCCAGGCGGTAGCCGCGCCGGACAACGGTGCGGACGAGTTCTGGGCGACCGACGGCAGTGCGCAACCGGTTGACGGTGACTTCGACAGCGTGCACGTCCTCGGCCCCCGGCAAAACCGCCAGCAGCTCAGGGCGAGAGACCACGTCACCACCAGCTTCCACCAGAGCGGCCAGCACGGCCCGAGGCCCGGGGCCGAGCGGCAGGACGACACCGTCGAGCACAGCGGCCCCGCCCCGGATGATCAGCTGGCCGAAGGACGTCTCGATCGACCGCGCGTTGTCGTCGGTCAAACGATCGGTGACGCTACGAATCAAAGCACCCAACCGATACCGATCAGGCACCAACGGATCCAACCCCAGCGCCACGAACGGACCAGCAGTCACCGGCCCCACGCAAGCGTTCAGCACGCGCCCGGTCCGCAGCACCCCCACCAACGCGTCGTACTGCCCATGCAGAGCAGCCGCGTCCAGCATCGCCTGAGCAGCCGGCGCCGACGTGTGCACGACCGCGTCTACAGCCCCGGCGATGATCTGCCCGATCACCCGCTCGACCGCGACCGGGTCCGGCGCCGGCCCCCACCGGTACACCTCCAGCCCGCGCACCGAAGCACCGACCTGCCGCAGCGAGTCCTGCAGACCTGGTTCCGACATCCCATGCAGCTGTACGACGATCTTCCGCCCCGCGACGCCCTGCTCCCGTAGCCACTCGACCACCTCGGCAGTCGTCTCCGAGCGAGCCGACCAGTGCTCCACCAACCCCGCGGCACGAATCGCACCTCGAGCCTTCGGCCCCCGCGCAAGCAGCCGCGACTGCTCCAGCGTCCCGAGCAGATCCGCCGCGAGCCCAGCCGTGTCCGCCGCCTCGACCCACCCGCGGAAACCCACGGCGGTGGTCACCACCACGTCATCGGGCGGATTGGCGATCACCCGCCGGGTGGCCTCGATCAGCGCCTGGTCGTCGGGCGCCGGCACGATCTGCAGCGTCGGCGCGTGCAGCACCTTCGCCCCGCGCCGCTCGAACGACGCGATCAGGTCCTCGGCCCGCCGGTGCGCCGTGACCGCGATCGTGCAGCCGCTGAGCGGTCCCGGTTTAGCCTTCACCGAGGCTCACCAGCACCTGTCCGTCGACGACCGTCACCGGGTACGCCGCGACCGCGACCGCCGGGTCGTCCAGGCAGGCTCCGGTGCGCAGGTCGAAGACCTGCTTGAACATCGGCGACGCCACCGTCGGCACGTCGCCGCGGTTCCCGACGATGCCGCGCGACAGCACGTTCGCCCCGCTGAAGGGATCCTGGTTGTCCAGGGCGAAGACCTCGCCGTCGTAGGTGCGGAACAGCGCGATCTGCCGTCCGTCGACCAGCGCGGCGACGCCCCGCTCGGGCAGCAACGCGTCGTACGAGCAGACCGCGGTAGCAACACTGGTGACACTCATCGGCGTACCTCCAATCGCGGGCCGGCCAGCAGCACCGGCTCGAGTTCTCCTCGCTCGGCCGGGGTCGCCGGGCGGGGCTGACTGCGTTCGACCACGTAGCGCAGGTCGGCGTCGGGCTGGTCCGGCGCGTTCACGAACGACACGAACCGGGAAAGCTTGGCCGGGTCCTGCAGGGTCGCCCGCCACTCGTCGACGTAGGAGTCGACGTGCGCGGCCATCGCGGCGTCGAGATCGGCCGCGATGCCCAGGCTGTCGTTCAGTACGACGTCGCGCACGTGCTCCAGCCCGCCGTCGATCTCGTTGATCCAGACGGCCGTGCGCTGCAGCCGGTCGCCGGTGCGGATGTAGTACATCAGGAACCGGTCGATGGCCTGCAGCAACTGCTCGTCGGTCAGGTCGGAGGCGAGCAGCTGCGCGTGCCGCGGCGTCATCCCGCCGTTGCCGCCGACGTACAGGTTCCAGCCGGACTCGGTCGCGATCACCCCGACGTCTTTGCCGCGGGCCTCGGCGCACTCGCGCGCACAGCCGGAGACGCCCAGCTTGAGCTTGTGCGGCGACCGCAACCCGCGATAGCGCAGCTCCAGCGCGATCGCCATGCCCACCGAGTCCTGGACGCCGTACCGGCACCAGGTCGATCCGACGCAGGACTTGACCGTGCGCAACGCCTTGCCGTACGCGTGTCCGGACTCGAATCCGGCCTCGACCAGCCGCGCCCAGATCGCCGGCAGTTGCTCGATCCGCGCCCCGAACAGGTCGACCCGCTGCCCGCCGGTGATCTTCGTGTAGAGCCCGAAGTCGCGGGCCACCTCGCCGATCGCGATCAGCCCCTCGGGCGTCACCTCGCCGCCGGGGATCCGCGGGACGACGGAGTACGTGCCGTCCTTCTGGATGTTGGCCATCACGTGGTCGTTGGTGTCCTGCAGCGTGGCCCGCTCGCCGTCGAGCACGTGGCCGCCCGGGTCCAGGCTGGACAGGATCGACGCCACCACCGGCTTGCAGATGTCGCAGCCGCGCCCGTTGCCGTGCCGCTCGACGATCTCGCTGAACGTGCGCAGCCCGGTCACCCGGACGACGTCGAACAGCTCGGCCCGCGACAGCGCGAAGTGCTCGCACAGCGCCTTGCTCACCTCGACGCCGGCCGCGGCGAGCTCGGCGTTCAGCAGGTTCTTCACGATCGGCAAGCAGGACCCACAACTCGTCCCGGCCTTCGTCTTGGAGCACAGCGACTTGAGATCACCGCACCCCTCGTCCCGGACCGCGCACCGAATGGCGCCGGCGGCAACGTTGTTGCAGGAGCAGACCGGCGCGTCGTCGGGCAGCTCGAGCTTGACCGGCTGCGCGCCCTCCGGCAGCAGGTACGACGCGGGATCGGTGCCGAGCTCGCGTCCCACCATCGGCCGCAGCGCCGCGTACGCCGACGCGTCGCCGACCAGGATCCCGCCGAGCAGCGTGCGCGCGTCGTCGGACAGGACGAGCTTCTTGTAGACGCCCGCGACCGGGTCGGCGTACACGATGTCGAGCGCGCCCTCGGTGGTCCCGAACGCGTCGCCGAAGCTGGCCACGTCGACGCCGAGCAGCTTCAGCTTGGTCGACGAGTCGGCGCCGGGGAAGGTCGCCTGACCGCCGAGCAGCCGGTCGGCCACGATCTCGGCCATCGCGTAGCCCGGCGCGACCAGACCCCAGACGCGTCCCTCGATGCAGGCGACCTCGCCGATCGCCCAGACGCCCGGCACCGACGTCCGGCACGAGTCGTCGACCACGACGCCGCCGCGTTCGCCGACCGACAGGCCGGCCGCGCGAGCCAGTTCGTCCCGCGGCCGTACGCCGGTCGCGAACACCACCACGTCCGCGGGCAGATCCGGGCCCTCGGCAACAGCCATCGCGCGCGCCGCGCCCTGGGAGGTGAGCTTGACCCGGGTGGTTTGGGTCGAGGTCCGCACATCGACGTCGAGACCGCGGATGAGCCGCGCGAGCGCACTACCGCCGCCTTCGTCGACCTGCAGCGGCATCAACCGCGGCGCGAACTCGACGACGCTGGTGACGGCGCCGAGCGCGCGCAAGGCACCCGCTGCCTCCAGCCCGAGCAGACCGCCGCCGACCACGACACCGTGCACCGGCCGAGACTCCGCCGGGGCCGTGGACCCGAGCCCCAACCCGCGCCGCGGCGTTTCCTGCGTCGCCTCGCGCTCGGTGCGCAGGCGCTCGACGTACGTGCGCAGCGCGGCGACGTCGTCGATCGTGCGGTAGACGAAGCAGCCCTGCGCGTCGCTGTTCTTGACCGGCGGCACGAAGGCGCTGGAGCCGGTCGCGAGCACCAGTTCGTCGTACGCGATCACCTCGTCGCGCACGGTCCGGACAGTCTTGGCCTCGACGTCGAGCGCGGCGACGGTCACGCCCTTGCGCAGGGTGACGGCCGGGTCGTCCCACAGCTCGGGCTCGCCGAGGCTGAGATCGTGCGGGTCGCGGCCGGAGAAGTAGCTGGTCAGCGCGACCCGGTCGTACGGGAGGCGCGGTTCCTCGGCGAGCACGGTGATCCGCCACTCGACGCTGGTGTCCCGCGACCGCAGGGCCTCGACCAGCCGGTGCGCGACCATACCGCCACCGACCACCACCAGGTGTTTCGCGTTGCCGAGCTCTGTCATCGTCGCCCTCCTAGTCGGGACGGGTTCGGTCTCACCGCGCCGAAGCCGCTCGAGAAGATCACCCACCGCACCGGTGCAGCTGCCGCAGCCGGTGGTCGCTCTGGTCTGCGCCGCGATGCCGTCGACACTGTCGGCACCGGCCTTCCACGCCGCCTCGATCACGGCCCGGGTCACGCCGTTGCACCGGCACACCGGCTTGGCCTTCTTCGGCGCTTCCGTTGCTCCAAGCAACGTTTCGGGCACGACCTCGGTCCGCCGGTCGGCCAGCAGCACCAGCTCGGCCGCCACCTCCGGCGCGTTCACGGTCACCGCCGCGTGGACCACACCGTCCACCAGCACGGCCCGCACGTACCGCTCACCATCGGCCAGCCGTACGACGTGCCCGTCGGCGTCGCGGTCGCCGAGCACCATCACGTCCAGCCCGCCGGCGGTCAGCCTGAGCACCTCCGGCGCCAGCTCCCGCGCCGGCCGTCCGTTCAGCACGTCCGCCAGCACCTCGGCCTGCTCCCAGGCCGCCTCCACCGTGCCGCTCACCACCTGGCCGACCTCGGCGCAGTCGCCGATCGCGTGCACCCGGGGGTCGGCGGTGGTCAGCGAGGAATCGACAGTGATCCCTCCGGCCGCACCGAGGTCCAGACCGGCCTGCTTCGCCAGCTCACTGCGCGGCTGGACCCCGCAGGTGGCGACCAGCAGATCGCCGAACACGGTCTGCCCGCTGGCCAGGTGCAACGCCCGGAACCGACCGTCGCGGGTCTCGGTCACCTGCACGCGCGCCTGCAGCACCACCTCGATGCCGAGCCGGCGTACCAGCCGCGTGATCTGCCGGCCGGCGGTCGACCGGATTCGCGTGTTCAGCAAGGTCTCGCCGTCGTGCACCAGGGTGACGGCCACACCGCGCTCCCGCAGGGCGCAGGCCGTCTCGACACCCAGTATGCCGCCACCCAGCACGACCACTCGCCGCGCGGTCGCCGCGGCGTCGACGATGCGCTGCGCGTCCTCCGCCGTCCGCAACACCTGCGCGACCTCGCCCGACGCCGGCTGGACCGGCTCGGCCCCGGTGGCGAACACCAGGTGGTCGTAGGCGTGCTCCTGGCCCGAGTTGTCGACGACCACCCGAGCTTCACGCAGCACCCGCGTTGCCGCGACGGAAGCCAAACCCGCGGAGGCACTGATGGCCGGTCCTGAGCTGGCCAGCGCGTCAGCTCCCGGCTGCGCGCCGCGCCCGGCGACGTACTCCGTCAGCCGGTGGCGCTGGTAGTACGGCTCGTCACCCAGCAGGTCAACTGTGTGCCCGTCGACCCGCAGCAGTTCGGCCAACCGGGTCCCGGCCATTCCGGCCCCGATGATCACGACCTTCATGCCGACACCTCCGCACGCACCACAGCGGTCGCCTCGACGGCACACGCCTTGAACTCGGGCATCCGGGAGATCGGGTCCAGCGCGTCGTTGGTCAGGTCGTTCACCCCGGGAAAGTGGAACGGGACGAAGATCGTGTCCGGCCGGACGTCCGTGGTCACCCGCGCCGGGCAGACCAGCGAGCCGCGCGCCGTCCGCAGCCGCAGCAAGCCGCCGTCCGCCACCCCGAGCGCCGCCGCGACCCGCGGATGGATCTCCGCGAACACCTCTGGCTCCGCTTCGAGCAACTCCGGCACACGCCGGGTCTGCGCTCCGCTCTGATAGTGCTGCAGCAACCGGCCGGTCACCAGGTAGAGCGGCGCATCGGCGCGCAGGTCGTCCGCGACGGCGCGATGCTCGACGGCGATCACCCGGGCCCGGCCGTCCGGCGTACCGAATCGATCGGCGAACAGCCGGGGCGTTCCAGGGTGGTCATCGGCCGGCACCGGCCAGTACAGGGCCCCTCCGGCGTCCAACCGGGACCAACTGATGCCCGAGTAGTCCGCGATCCCACCGGCACTCGCCAGTCGCAGCTCCTCGAACACCTCGAACGGATCCAACGAGAACGCAGCCGAGCACCCGAGCCGCGCCGCCAACCCGGCGAACACCGCCAGATCGCTGCGCACCTCACCGGGCGGCGTGACGGCAGCACGCCGCCGCAGCACCCGTCCCTCCAGCGACGTCATCGTGCCGTCCTCCTCGGCCCACTGCGTCACCGGGAACACCACGTCGGCCATCAGCGCCGTCTCGGACGGTACGACGTCCGCCACGACCAGCAGTTCCAGCGAGGCCAGCCGCTCGCGCACCGACGCCAGGCGAGGTGCCGACACCAGCAGGTTGCTCCCGTGCACCAGCAAAGCCTTCGGCCCGCCGTCAGTGCCCAAGGCGTCGATCAGCTCGACCGCACTCTTCCCAGGCCCCGGCAGCGAAGCCGGGTCGACGCCCCACACTCCAGCCACGTGCTTCCGAGCAGCAGGATCAGCAATGCTCCGGTAGCCCGGCAGCTGATCGGCCTTCTGCCCGTGCTCGCGGCCGCCCTGCCCGTTGCCCTGCCCGGTGATGCAGCCGTAGCCACTGCCGACCCGCCCGGGCAGTCCGAGCGCCAGCGCCAAGTTGATGCAGGCCGTGACCGTGTCAGTCCCCTTGCTGTGCTGCTCAGCACCCCGGCCAGTGAGCACGAACGCCCCAGCCCCGCCGTGCACGGGCGCAGCCGCCGCCAGCACCCGCGCAGCCTGCCGAATCACTCCAGCCGGTACGCCGGTCACCCGCTCGGCCCGCTCCGGCCACCAGGCAGCTGTCGACCGGTACAACACGTCCGGGTCGTCGGTCCGCTCCCGCAAGTACGCCGTGTCCGCCAGCCCTTCCTGCAGTACGACGTGAGTCAGCGCGAGCACCAGCGCCAGGTCCGAGCCGGGTGTCGCCTGCAGGTGAATCCCCGCGGCGTCCTCGGTCAGCTGGGCCGTCGCCGTACGCCGGGGGTCGACCACCAGCAGCCCACCCGCCGTCCGGGCGCCTTCCAGATGCGCGACGGCCGGCGGCATCGTCTCGGCCAGGTTGCTGCCGACCAGCAGGATCGCGCCGGCACCGCCCAGATCCGTCAGCGGGAACGGCAGCCCGCGGTCGATCCCGAACGACCGGTTCGTCGCCGCGGCCGCGGACGACATGCAGAACCGGCCGTTGTAGTCCACGTTCGCGGTCCGCAGTGCCACCCGGGCGAACTTGCCCAGCGCGTAGGCCTTCTCGTTGGTCAGCCCACCCCCACCGAACACCGCCACCGAGTCGTTGCCGTACGACGCCTGCAGTGCCTTGATCTTGTCCGCGACCACATCCAGCGCGTGGTCCCAGGTCGTCTCGACCAGCACGCCGCCCGCGTCCCGCACCAGCGGCATCGTCAACCGGTCCGGTGTGCTGAGCACCGCCGCCGAGGTCCAGCCCTTGCGGCACAGGCCGCCGCGGTTGGTCGGGAACTCCCGCGGCGTCACGGTCACCGGCACGGACTGCAGAGTCATGGCGCACTGCAACGCGCAGTACGGGCAGTGGGTGGCCGTCACACGCGCACCCCGCTGAGCGGGCCACCCCGGCGCAGGTAGCAAACGTACGTGACCACCAGACAGACGACGTAGAACCCGCAGAAGCAGTACAGGGCCGGTACCAGCGAGCCGTACGCGCCGTTGGACATCGCGAAGCCCCGCGGGACCAGGAACCCGCCGTACGCTCCGACGGCCGACGCGATGCCGATGCACGCCGCCGCCTCACGCCGGGCCCGGACCAGGTCGACCCCGCCGTCCAAATCCTTCGTCGTCGACCGGAACACCGCCGGGATCATCCGGTACGTCGAACCGTTGCCCGCGCCGCTGGCCACGAACAGCACCAGGAAGCTGATCAGGAACCCGGCGAAGCTGCCCGCGTTGAGCGAGACGATCGCCGACAGGATGCCCACGCCCATCACCACGAACGCGCAGACCGTCACCCGGGCACCGCCGACCAGGTCGGCCAGCTTGCCGCCGAACGGCCGCGAGACCGAGCCGACCAGTGCGCCCAGGAAGGCCAGCTGCACCCCGGCGATGTCGGGGAAGGTGGTCTTGATCAGCAGCGGGAACGCCGCCGAGAACCCGATGAACGAGCCGAACGTGCCGATGTAGAGGAACGAGATCACCCAGGTGTGCGGGCGCTTGGCCGCCGTCACCGAGGCCCGGAACGACGAGGTCGCGGCGGACAGGTTGTCCATCACCTTCCAGGCCAGGATCGCGGCCAGCGCGATCAGCGGCAGCCAGATCAGCCCGGCGCGCTCCAGCGACAGCCCGGCGCCGATCACGACCACCGCTGGCACCACCAGCTGGACGACCGCGACGCCGAGGTTGCCGCCGGCCGCGTTCAGGCCGAGCGCGAAGCCCTTGTCCCGTTCGGGGAAGAAGAAGGAGATGTTGGTCATCGAGCTGGCGAAGTTGCCGCCGCCGGCGCCCGCGGTCGCGGCGACCAGCGCCATCAGCCAGAACGGTGTGTCCGGCCGGCTGACGAAGTAGGCCAGCCCGGTGGTCGGAATCAGCAGCAGCAGCGCCGAGACGATCGTCCAGTTCCGGCCGCCGAACTTCGGCACCGCGAACGTGTACGGCAGCCGCAGCGTGGCGCCGACCAGGCTCGGCAGCGCGACCAGCCAGAACATCTGGTCGGTGCTGTAGCCGAACCCGGCGGCCGGCAGCGACACCACCACGATGCTCCACAGCTGCCAGACCGAGAAGCCGAGGAACTCGGCGAAGATCGAGGGCCACAGGTTGCGCCGGGCCACCCGGCGCCCCTTCTCGGCCCAGAACGTGGCGTCCTCGGGGTCCCAGACATCGATCCAGCGCCCGCGCCGGGGCGCCTCGACGGTGCCCACACCCCCGGTCTGCTCCCGGGCAGTGACGGTCTGCGGCCGTGCCTCGAGCGTCATCGTTCGTCTCCGATCATCCGACCTCACTGATTAGGCCAGGACGCTATGTCTGGGGTGTTTCCGAGTGGTCATCCCGTTGTTACGTCGCCGAAACGGCCTCCGCACACCGCCCGCGGGGCAGTGAGAGAAGTCGGCGGTCAGGACCCAGCCGGCCGATGGCAGGTGTCGGGCCGAGGGCGTGCCGCTGGGGGACCTGGCGCTGGGTACTGTGCGAGTCAGACAGCTGCCGGCAGACCGATGAGGGGACCACGGTGAATCAGCACGACAGCGCGGGGGGCCAGTCGCGGGACGCCGCGCACGACTCTTCAGGCCACCAGCCCGAGCACTCGGCGCCGCGCAAGGGCGGTCAGTGGAAGTGGCGGGCCGCGATCGCCGCCGTCCTGATCGGCTGGTTGCTGGTCGCGTCGTTGGGCGGCCCCACCGTCGGGCGGCTGAGCGAGGTGCAGGAGAACGACAACGCGAACTTCCTGCCCAAGCAGGCCGAGTCCACGCTGGTCGCCGACGAGGCCGCCAAGTTCGTCGACTCCACGGCGCTGCCGTACTTCGTCCTGATCGAGCGCGACAGCGGCATCACGCCCGAGGACGCGGCCAAGGCGAAGACGTTCCTGGACGGCGTACCGAAGCTTGACCTGGGCAACGGCAAGACGATCGGCGACTACCTGTCCGGCCCGGCCCAGCCGGTGATCCCCTCGCAGGACAAGCAGGCGCTGCTGCTCACCGTCCAGCTCGACGGCAACCGCGCCGACGAGGTGGTCCACGAAGGCGAGACCGTCCTGTACGCCGTGGCCGAGACGATGCGTGGCGAGATCAAGGACGCCCTCACTCCGTCCGGGCTGCAGGTGTACGTCACCGGGCCCGGCGGGGTGTTCGCCGACTTCGTCGTCGCGTTCGGCGGGATCGACGGGATCCTGCTCGGCGTCGCGCTGGCCGTCGTGTTCGTGATTCTGCTGATCGTCTACCGCAGTCCCGTGCTGCCGATCGCCGTCCTGCTGAGCGCGGTGTTCGGGCTCGCGCTGGCCGCGCTGGTCGTCTACCCGCTGGCCAAGGCCGACGTGATCGAGCTGAACGGCCAGAGCCAGGGCATCCTGTTCATCCTGGTCGTCGGCGCCGCCACCGACTACTCGCTGCTGCTGGTCTCCCGGTACAAGGAAGAGCTGCACGACTACGAGAACAAGTACGAGGCGATGAAGGTGGCCTGGCGGGCCTCGATCGAGCCGATCGCCGCCAGCGCCGCGACCGTCATCCTCGGCCTGCTCTGCCTGCTGCTGTCCGAGCTCGGCAGCACCAAGGGCCTCGGTCCGGTCGGCGCGATCGGCATCGCCGGCGCGCTGATCTCGGCGATGACGTTCCTGCCCGCCGTACTGCTCGCGTTCGGCCGGCGGATCTTCTGGCCGTCGATCCCGCGGGTCGACCACGTGCACGCCCGCGACCAGGTCGGCGGCCGCAAGCTGTGGGGCCGGGTCTCCGGACTGGTCGGCCGCAGCCCGCGCAAGGTGTGGGCGCTGAGCGCGCTCACCCTGCTGATCTGCGGCGCGTTCCTGCCGACGTTCAAGGCCTCCGGCATTTCGCAGGAGGAGCTGTTCCTGGACAAGGTCGAGTCCGTCACCGGCCAGGAGGAACTGGCCAAGCACTTCGACGCCGGCGCCGGTACGCCGGTGCAGATCCTCACCCCCGCGGACAAGGCCGAGCAGGTGGTCCAGACCGCGACGAAGGTCGACGGGGTCGGGACCGCCTCGGCGTCGGTCGCGCCGGGCGTGCCGCCGAAGGTGGTCGAGGGCAAGGTGCTGGTCCAGGCCACGCTGAAGGTCGCCGCGGACTCCCCCGAGGCCACCAAGGTCGTCGAGCACCTGCGGACCGAGCTCGACCAGGTCGGCTCCGACGTCCTGGTCGGCGGCACCACCGCGATCAACCTCGACGTGCTGGACTCCAGCGAACGCGACCTGCGGGTGATCATCCCGGCCATCCTGCTGGTGATCTTCGTCGTCCTGATGATCCTGCTGCGCTCGATCGTCGCGGCGGTGCTGCTGGTGGTCGCCAACGTGATCTCGTTCGGCGCGACCGTCGGGGTCAGCGCGCTGGTGTTCAACCACGTCTTCGACTTCCCCGGCGCCGACCCGTCGATCCCGCTCTACGCCTTCGTCTTCCTGGTTGCCCTGGGCATCGACTACTCGATCTTCCTGATGACCCGGGTGCGCGAGGAGTCGATCGAGCACGGCACCAGACCGGGCATCCTCGTCGGCCTGGCCGTCACCGGCGGCGTGATCACCTCGGCCGGTGTGGTGCTGGCCGCCACCTTCTCCGCGCTCGCGGTGCTGCCGATCCTGTTCCTGGTCCAGATCGCCTTCATGGTCGCGTTCGGCGTCCTGCTGGACACCACGATCGTGCGCTCGCTGCTCGTCCCGGCGCTGGCCCACGACATCGGCCCGAAGGTCTGGTGGCCGAGCAAGCTGGCCAAGGCCGGCCAGCCGACGCAGTGAAGCCGTACGCCGTGCCGGCGCTGCGCCAGGGTGCCGTACGGAGGATTTCCGGACGCTGTCGATCCGGGCCAGTGCCGTTCGTGTAGAGGGTGAACGGGCCGGCCTGACGGCCGGCGACACCTGACGGAACGAGGTGGCACGATGCCGAAGCTCTTGCTGGACGGCCTGGGGATTCCCGAATCGCCCCGGTGGCACGACGGGCGGTTGTGGTTCGCGAACTGGATCGAGCAGCAGATCGTTGCCGTCGGTCCGGACGGCAGCACGGAGGTCATGCCCGCACCGGTCGAGCGTCCGATGGGCTGGTCGATCGACTGGCTGCCGGACGGCACGCTGGTCACGACCGGTGACAAGCTCCGGCGCCAGGAGCCGGGCGGATCGTTCGCCGTACTGGCCGAGCAGGGTGGCAACGAGATCGTCGTCGACCGGCGCGGGTACGTCTATCTCAACGGCGCGGACTTCGACTTCGCCGGCGGCGAGGCGCCCCGGCCGGGGTGGATCAAGCTGGTCACGCCGGACGGCGCGGTCCGCGAGGTGGCCGGGGACATCGAGTTCCCCAACGGCATGGTGATCACGCCCGACGGGCGGACGCTCGTCATCTCGGAGTCCTTCGCGGGGCGGCTCACCGCCTTCGATCTCACCGACAGTGGCGATCTCACGAACCGCCGGGCCTTCGCCGAGGGGCTCGGGCCGGACGGGATCTGCCTGGACGCCGAAGGCGCGATCTGGGTGTCGACCAGCGGTTCGTCCGTGGTCCGGGTGACCGAGGGTGGCAAGGTGCTCGACCGCGTGGAACTGGACGAGAACCGGGCACCGTTCGCGCTGGCGCTGGGTGGGCCGGATCGCCGGACGCTGTTCGTTCTCACCGCCGAGTGGCGCGGGCAGGACAGCATCGGTGACAACCTCGACCGGCTGACCAACGGCCCGCGGACCGGCGCGGTGCTGACTGTCCCGGTGGACGTCCCCGGCGCGGGCAGACCCTGATCCGCACGGGCGAAAACTTTCGCCCAAGGCAACCACATCGCGAACCCGGCGAACATCGCGGTGGTGTCGGGTCGCTCTTGACGCGATCGTTCGTTACTGTCCGAGGGAACGGTGGTCGACCGGGAGCGAGGAGCCCATGGCAGACACCACGTCAACACCACACCGCTTCAACCTGCCCACCAAGAACTTGCCGGCACCGCAGGTCCGTGACCTGCCCGAGCCACCGACGAACACCTGGCGGATCGTCGGGCCGGGCATGGTCGGGGCCGGGGTCGGACTGGCCTCCGGCGAGTTCATTCTCTGGCCGTACATCTCGTCACAGGTCGGCCTGGTCTTTCTCTGGGGCGCCGCCGTCGGGGTGGCGATCCAGTGGTTCCTGAACATGGAGATCGAGCGGTACACGCTGGCCACTGGTGAGACCGCGTTGACCGGCTTCAACCGGTACGGCAAGCACTGGGGCCTGTTCTTCGCGATCATGACCTACTTCGCGAACCTGTGGCCCGGCTGGGCGACCAGTTCGGCCTCGATGCTGACCTACCTGTTCGGGGCCGGCGACCCGCGCTGGATCGCGATCGGCATCCTGCTCGCGATCGGCCTGATCCTGACCTTGGCGCCGGTGGTCTACGTGATGCTGGAACGGCTGATCTTCGTCAAGATCGCGGCGGTCGCGCTGCTCGTCGTCCTGGCGCTGATCTTCGCGATCCGCGGCCGCACCTACAGCGCGCTCGGCGAGGCCGTCACCGCGCCGCAGTTCCCGGTCGACCAGCTCGGGTTCGCGCTGATGATGGGCGCGATCGCGTACGCCGGCGCCGGCGGCGGGCAGAACCTGTGCCAGAGCAACTGGATCCGGGACAAGGGATTCGGCATGGGCGTGCACGTGCCCCGGCTCACCTCGCCGGTCACCGGTGAGAAACAGGCCGACCCGCACGCCAACGGCTTCACCTTCCCGCCGGACGAGCAGAACCTGGCCCGCTGGAAGCGCTGGTGGAAGTTCGCGAACCTCGAGCAGGCGCTCACCTTCGTGCTGATCACGGTGGCGACGATCCTGTTCACCTCGATGCTCGCGCACGCCACCTTGTTCGGCGACGACTCGGTCAAGAACAACATCAGCTTCCTCAAGATCGAGGGCGTCAACCTGCAGTCGGCGGTCGGCGGCTGGTTCGGCTACCTGTTCTGGGCGATCGGCGCGTTCTCGCTGTTCGCGGCGGCGGCCGGCATCGTCGACTACACCTCGCGGCTGGCCTCGGACATGATCAAGGCCCGCTACCTGCGCACCTCCACGATCACCGAGTCCAAGCTGTACTTCGGCCTGGTCTGGGGGCTCGTTGCCTTCGGCATCATCGTCCTGCTGGCCGGCCTGGACCAGCCGCTGGTGCTGCTGGTCATCTCGGCCTGTACCGCCGGCACGATGATGTTCGTCTACTCCGGCCTGCTGTGGTGGATGAACTCCCGCGCCCTGCCGGCCCCGATCCGGATCAGCAAGCTGCGCACCGCGGTGATGCTGTTCGCGTTCCTGGCCTTCGGGGGTCTGGCCACCTTCACCATCATCGACCAGATCCAGAAGAACTTCTGACCTCGTCACGGCAACGGCCCCGCATCCACCGCTGAAAGGCGGTCGGTGCGGGGCCGAGCGTCGTTCGTCAGTCCTTGATCTCGCAGATCGCCGCACCGGCGGCAACCGTCGCACCGACCTCGGCGGTCAGACCTGTGACGGTGCCCGCCTTGTGCGCGTTCAGCGGCTGCTCCATCTTCATCGCCTCCAGGACGACGACCAGGTCGCCTTCCGCGACCGTCGCGCCCTCCTCGACGGCGATCTTCACGATCGTGCCCTGCATCGGCGAGGTCAGCGAGTCCCCGGACGCGGCCGACTTGCCGCCGCCCCCGGACCGCTTGGCCGGCTTCTTCTTCGCGCCGGCACCACCACCGGCAGCCGCCGCGGAAGCACCCAGCCCGGCCGGCAGCACGACCTCGAGCCGCTTCCCGCCGACCTCGACGGTGACCTTCTCCCGCTCACCACCCTCGGCGGTCTCGGCGGCCCCGTCGTACGGCGGGATCTGGTTGTCGAACTCGGTCTCGATCCAGCGGGTGTGCACCGTGAAGCCGTCGTCGCCGACGAAGGCCGGGTCGCTGACCACCGTCGCGTGGAACGGGATCACCGTCGGCATCCCCTCGACCACGAACTCCTTCAGCGCGCGCCGCGACCGCTCCAGCGCCTGGGTCCGGTCGCGCCCGGTGACGATCAGCTTGGCCACCAGCGAGTCGAACGACCCCGGCACGGTCTCGCCCTGGTCGTAGCCACCGTCGAGCCGCACGCCCGGTCCGGACGGCGCGTGCCAGCGGGTCAGCGTGCCCGGCGCGGGCAGGAACCCGCGGCCGGCGTCCTCGGCGTTGATCCGGAACTCGATCGAGTGCCCGGACACCTCCGGGTCGTCGTACCCGAGTTCCTCGCCGTCGGCGATCCGGAACATCTCGCGGACCAGGTCGAGGCCGGTGACCTCTTCGGAGACCGGGTGCTCGACCTGCAGCCGGGTGTTCACCTCGAGGAACGAGATCAGCCCGTCCTGGCCGACCAGGAACTCGCACGTCCCGGCGCCGACGTAGCCGGCCTCGCGCAGGATCGCCTTGGACGAGGTGTAGAGCGTGTCCAGCTGCTCCTGCGACAGGAACGGCGCGGGTGCCTCCTCGACCAGCTTCTGGTACCGGCGCTGCAGCGAGCAGTCCCGCGTGGACACCACGACAACGTTGCCATGGGCATCGGCCAGGCACTGGGTCTCGACGTGCCGCGGCTTGTCCAGGTAGCGCTCGACGAAGCACTCGCCGCGGCCGAAGGCGCTGATCGCCTCGCGGGTCGCGGACTCGAACAGCTCCGGGACCTCCTCCAGCGTCCGGGCCACCTTCATCCCGCGCCCACCACCGCCGTACGCCGCCTTGATGGCGATCGGCAGGCCGTACTCCTGTGCGAAGGCGACCACCTCGTCGGCGTTCGCAACCGGGTCCGGCGTGCCGGGGACCTGCGGGGCGCCGACCTTCTCGGCGATGTGCCGGGCCTTGACCTTGTCGCCGAGGGAGTCGATCGCGGACGGCGGCGGGCCGATCCAGATCAGCCCGGCGTCGATCACCGCCTGCGCGAACTCGGCGTTCTCGGCCAGGAAGCCGTAGCCCGGGTGCACGGCGTCGGCGCCGGAGCGGACCGCGACGTCCAGGATCTTGGCGATGTTCAGGTAGGAGTCGGCCGGCGTGGCGCCGTCCAGCGAGTACGCCTCGTCGGCGAGCCGGACGAACAACGCGTCCCGGTCGGGCTCGGCGTAGACGGCGACGCTGCCCAGCCCGGCGTCGGCGGCGGCGCGCACGACCCGGACGGCGATCTCGCCGCGGTTGGCGACGAGGACCTTGGTGATCTTGCGGCTGTTCGGCACAGCTCAGCTCCCTTCGGCGTCGCCTGAGTGTAGGACGAAGTTACTGGCCAGGAGACGAGTTGTAACCGACACCACGGTGCCGGCCCGGTCGATTCGCCGGGCCGGCCCAAAGAGTGTCTACGGGCTGGTCGCGCCGTCCAACTGGTGGATACCGTCAGCGCGGCGTCGGCGGCGTGGTCGGTCCGTCGATCCACCGGTACGTCGAGGACAAGTGGGTCGACCAGACGTCGAGCAGGTCGGTCAGGCGCGGATCGGCCGCGATCGCGAGCAGCTGGTCGCCGTCGATCGGTGCGGAGGTCCCGGACAGATCGGCGAAGATCGCCAGCCGCAGGCCCAGCCCGTGATGGTCCAGGGTCAACACCGCGTTCCGGCCCCCGGCGGGCTCGACGACGACCACGCCGTTGTGCACCGTCTGCTGCTGCCGCTCACTCGGCCTGCGGACCATCGCGAGCCCGCCGGACGCGAGCGGCTTGACCTGGCACTCGTCGTTGTCGGGCTCGACCCGGACGGTGCCCTTGTCCAGCGGGACCTGCGGCGCGCACGTCGTACCGGGTCCGGGGAAGTCGGCCATCGGTTCGGACAGCTCGAAGGTGATCGGGAACGTCGCGCCGCCGGCCCGGACCGACATGTTGCCCCGGTCGGCCACGGGACCGACCTCGACGGCGCCGAACCCCTCCGGCAACACCGCGGTCAGCGTCTGTGCGGCGTACCCGAGGAACTCGTCGTAGCCGAGTACGGCGGGGATCGGCCGCAGAGTGGTCACCGGCGCGACCGGGGGCTCGGACTGGAGCCGAGGCGTGACGGTGACCGCCGCCGCGACCACCGCCAGCGTGGACAGCACAGCCCCCGCACCCACCAGCGCCCGGTACCGCCGGACCGCCCGGGGCCCTTCGGCCAGCACGGCCGGAACCACGTCCGGCATCGGCGGTCTGCTCGATGCTGAGGTCCTCCCAGTACCGCAGGACGACGACAGCACGGGCCCGGCACAGCTTCAGCAGCTTCGCCTGGACCAGGTCCTGGGCGATGTCGCGATCGCCGGCGAAAAGGTAGGCCTGCTGGAACAGGCGCTGCTGCCGTGCGGCGGCGTACTGCGTGAACTCCTCGTCGCGTCGCATCGACGGTCTCCTCTCGTCACACCCTGAGAAGAGAGCCGCCGCCCGGAAAAGGTTGAGGCCGGCCGGCGGAGGCCCGCACCGGGTTCGTGGCCGATCGGCTGCTCATTGGGCGCGTGACCGCCGTACGATCACCGGTGACCACGCTGTCACCCGATCGTGAGGAGTGCGGATGTCCCTGCTCGAACCGCTGGCCGGAACCGTTCCCGCTGTCTGGGAGAAGCTCGACGATCGGTGGAACGGACCGCTGGGTGACAAACACCTCGAGCGGCTGTGGACCGGCGGCCGCTGGCTGGAGGGCCCGGTCTACTCCCCCGCCGGCCGGTACGTGCTGTTCAGCGACATCCCGAACAACCGGATTCTGCGCTGGGACGAGACGTCGTACCAGGTCTCGGCGTACCGAGAGCCGGCCGGCAACACCAACGGCCACACCCGCGACACCGAGGGCCGGCTGGTCAGCTGCGAGCACGGCAACCGCCGGGTCACCCGGACCGAGCACGACGGGTCGATCCGGGTCCTTGCCGACGGCTACGAAGGCAAGCGGCTGAACAGCCCGAACGACGTGGTGGTGCGGCCGGACGGCTCGGTCTGGTTCACCGACCCGGCGTACGGGATCGACAGCGACTACGAGGGCCACCGCGGCGAGATCGAGACCGAGGGCTGCCACGTCTACCGGATCGCCCCGGACGGCACGATCAGCCGGGTCGCCGACGACTTCAACCGCCCGAACGGGCTGGTCTTCTCCCTCGACGGCTCGCAGCTGTACGTGACCGACACCGAGGAAGCCCACATCCGCCGCTTCGACGTCACGAACGACGGTACGGCGCTGTCCGGCGGCGAGGTCTTCGCCGAGTGCGGCAGCGGCGCCTTCGACGGCATCCGGCTGGACTCGGCCGGCCGGATCTGGGGCGCGGCCGGCGACGGCGTGCACGTCTACGACCCCGACGCCACCCTGCTCGGCAAGCTGCTCGTCCCCGAGGTCGTGTCCAACCTGTGCTTCGGCGGCGCCAAGCGCAACCGCCTGTTCCTGACCGCCACGACGTCCCTGTACTCGCTGTACCTGAACACCAACGGCGGCCCTGAGGCGTACGACGCCCGCTGACTGGCCTGTCCCACGAAAGCGACGCGGCGGATCACCAGGTGATTCTCAGGGTTTGGTTGTAGGTTCCCTGCAGCGTTGGCTCGATCGAGGCGAGGAGTGCGATGTCCAAGAAGACCCACGAGCAGCAGCTCGCGGCGCGGAAGGCGCAGCGGCAGGCGGAGCGCGCGGCCGAGCGGGCCAGGCAGCGGCGGATGGTGGGCGTCACCATCGCGGCGATCGTGTCCGTGGTGGTGGTGATCGTCGGCGCCGTGCTGATTGCGGCGAACACCAGTGGAAAGGACACCCCGACCGCGGGTGACACCCCCTCGACGGAACCGACGTCGGCGCCGTCGGAGGCCGGACCGGACAACAAGCCGAAGTCGATCCCGACCGCGCTCGCGGCACCGCTGAAGCGGCCGTCCGCGCTGCCGGCCGAGGTGGACTGCAGCTACACCAAGGCCGAGGGGGCCGCCAAGAAGGTGAACCCGCCGGCCAATGGCAAGGTCAAGACCGGCGGCACGACCGACGTCACGCTGAAGACCAGCGTCGGCGATCTCGGGCTGACCCTGGACAGCGCGCTTGCGCCCTGCACGGTGAAGAGCTTCGTCAACCTGGTCGACCAGAAGTACTTCGACAACACGATCTGCCACCGGCTCACCGTCGGCGAGGGCCTGCAGGTGCTGCAGTGCGGCGACCCGAGCGCCAGCGGCAGCGGCGGCCCGGGCTACAGCTTCAAGGACGAGGTCTTCCCCGAGCTCAAGTACGGCCGCGGCACGCTCGCGATGGCCAACTCCGGCCCGAACACCAACGGCAGCCAGTTCTTCATCGTCTACGGCGACGGCTCCGGCCTCGACCCGGCCTACACCGCTTTCGGCACCGTCGACGCGGCCGGCCTCAAGGCCATCGACAAGGTCGCCAACGCCGGCGTGATCCCGAGCAGCCCAGACAGCCCCACGGACGGCAGACCGGCCACCGAGGTCCGGATCACCGCCGCGACGACGGCCTCCAAGAACTGATCCAGCGCTACCCTGAGTGTTCCGCCCATGACCGAACGGAATGGGAGCGAACTCATGCGGTACCTCCGAACTGTCGTCATCGCCGGCGTCGCGCTGTCCCTCCTCGGCGCGACTCCGGCGGCAGCCGTCCACACAGATCAGGTCACCACCTCGCCGGTGGCGTCCACGGGGCCCGCTGAACCAGGGCTTTTCGTCACCAACGGCGACCGGGTGCACATCTCCAGCTCGCCACCGGCCGCGGTCTCGGCGCACGGCTGGTGGGTCAAAGGCACCACGAAGGCGACCCGCGCGAAGGTCGAGATCTGGATCGAGGCGTGGAACGGTTCACGGTGGCGGGTCGTCGCCCATGGCACCAAAACCGTCTACTCCGGCGGCGGTAGCGCCAATCGCGCCGCCGCTCGGATGGTGTGTGCGGCAGGGCCGGTCGTCGGCAACTCCACCTATCGATCACGGATCGACGTGGACCTGATCGGGTACGCCGACTCCAACGAGCAGGCGATCACCGCTTCGGTCGCGATCAAGTGCCTGCCGATCACCACGGCCGCTTGACCGTGGGCGGGGAGTTCGGCTTCGCGGCGTACGGACAACTGCGGCTGCATCCGTGGACCGCGGCGGCGTACGCCTCGGGTGCTGATCGTGACCTGTTCATCCTGGTGGCGAACCAGGCGGCCGCGTTGGGGATGTCCGCTTTCGACGGACGGACTGACGGGTTGCAATGGCATCCGACCGACGTGGCCGATGGCTGGACCGGAGAGCTCCCGCCAGGACTGATCTTCCGTTGTGGATTCCAGGCCGACGTCGACCTGCCGTTGCAGTCGGCCGGTCTGGTGCTGCAGCAAGCTACGGATCGGGTCGGGACACTCGAGCTCGAGCGGCTCGAGGTGCGGGTAGGCGTGAAGGCGGCCGACCCGCTGCGGTTCGTCGACGGACGGGAGTGGTTCGAGTTCAGTGACCCGTCCGGTGCGCTGCCTGCCCGGGTCTCCCTGTCGTGTGCGGGCGACGACCTGGTCAGCAAGGTCGAGCCGTGGCTTGGCCGAACTGTGGGGTTCGGCCAAGCCACGGAGGACGGCTGGGAGGTCACCTTGCGGTCGACCTCACTCGACTACCTGGCGTGGGTTTGCGGGGTCCTGGCCTGGGCCTGCGCGGACGACGAAGTGCTGGTCCGGTTCGGCTTCGGCCAGGACACCCAGGCTCAGGCCAGTTCGTCGTAGCGGCTGCGGGGCCAGGCGAGCAAAGAGTCGATCTGGACCATGCCGGCCTGTTCGAGCAGCTGGACCGGGCCTTCGGCGAAGTGGAACAGGCCGGTGGCCGGATCACGGACCTCCTGCCAGGCCCGGGCCGAGTAGGCCTTCATCACCTTGGTGTAGCGCGGGTCGTGCGACACCGAGTCCAGGATCAGCAGGTTCTTGAACCAGATCGCGTTGAACCGGGTCGGCTGCTTCCAGAGCCGGTCCTCGCTGCCGTAGAAGGCCAGGGACGCGTTCGCCAGCGCCTTCGCCTCGGTCAGGTAGCGCTGCTGGCCGGTTGCCTTGTACAACAACGTTCCAGCGCCCAGCATCACGCCCTGGTTGTAGCTCCACTGGGTCTTCTCGATGTTGCCGGCCAGGTCGATGTGGTCCCAGTACAGGCCGTTCGGCGCCAGCATGCAGTCGCGGGTCCACTCGTACATCCGCTGCGCCCAGGTCAGGTACGACCGGTCCTTGGTGAGCAGGTACAGGTGCGCGCCGAGCTCCGCGCCCGGGCCGTTCGAGACCGTGTTGCGGTCCTGGCTCCACGGCGCCTGGGTCCAGAACACGCCACCCGCGCACGGGTGTGACGGGTCGGTGTCCCAGCCGTGCACGACCAGCGCGAAGATCTCCTTCGCCCGCGCCAGCGACGAGCGGTCACCAGTCCGCTGGTAGTGCTGGATCAGGTGCAGCCCGATCCACTCGTTGTCGTCGTAGAACTTGTCGCCACCCTGGCCGAGCGGCGGCCGCAGGTAGGAGTCGTAGCCCTTCGGCGTCGTGGTGGTGTTCCAGTACGGCTCGTACCCGTCGAGCCGGCGCTCCGCCTCGGCGGCCGCCTTCCGGCCCGCGCCGGGGATGCCCGCGAGATTCTCCGCCGCGACGGCGGCCTGCGAGTACGGCCAGATGTAGGAGTACGGGTTCTGCTGCTCGTTCGGGTACTCCTCCAGCAGCAGCCCGGGCCCGGCACCGAAGTACTTGTTCAGCGCGTCGTACGACGCGTTCGCGCGCGCCGCCGCCCCGCCGGGCTGGGCACCGGCCGGCTCGTCGGCCGGCGCCGCGTCGGCACCGGGCACGTGCAGGGTGCCGAGCATCGCCACGGTGAGCAGCCCACCCGCGACCCTGGTTGATATACCAATTCTTCTGCGCATCGAGATGCTCCTCCTGAGGCGGCAGCGGTTGACATCGATGTCACGTTGTAACCGGCGCAGGGAGGCAGCGTCAATGGCTCAGCGAAGATCAATCAGTTGGTATATCAAGTGTGTCGACGCCGGCGAACGTGAACCACGCCGACTTCAGATGCAGGTTGGCCCGCACCTGATCGCCGGTGAAGGCGCGGGTGCCGGCGGCCCCGGTCGCGACCACTCGCGTCACCCGGCCGCCGCCCGGGCCGAGCCCGGTCCGTCGGCTGATCGAGATGCGCTTCAGCTTCCCGACACCGAAGGCCTTCTGCAGCTGCGAGCTGGTCCGCTTCGTCGTCCAGCTGACATTCGGGTTCTTGTTGCCCGGGTAGGCGTCCCAGCTGTCCAGCTTGGCCACCTGGTAGGCCACCTTGCCCGCCGTGGTCGCGCCGCCGTTCGAGGACGAGAACTCCGCGATGATCGGCGTGTTCCGGTAGAGCCGGACCTGCCCGGCGGTCGCCGCGATCGCCGCGTTGGTCGACGCCTTCTCCGACGAGTAGCCGCCGTACACCTGGCAGGCGATCGTGTCGCACAGGTCGTAGGCGCGCTTGGTGGACCGCTTGCGGTGGTACGCCGCATAGGTGCGCGCGGCAACTGCCTGGGCCTGCAGAGCGGCCGGTCGCCAGCTGATGATCGCCTCCCGCGGGACCACCCCGCGCAGGTACGTCTCCAGCGACAGCGCGTTGATCGTGTCCAGGTGCGCGCCGCCCACGTCGACCGCGCGCAGCACTCCCCGGTACTTGGCCTGCGAACCGCTCGGCATGATCAGCGCGATCACCGCCGGCCCTTCGAACTGGGCCATCCCGCTCAGCGTCCGCCACCGCGTCCAGACCCGCGACTTGCTGTCGAACGAGCGGACCTGTGTGCCGTGTTCGCCGTGCGGATCGATCGACCACTGGTTCCGGTTTGATGCCACCGGCAACGGATAGACCTTGTTCGTCTTCAGGTCCCGCAGTTTCAGCCCGGTGGCCGCAACCACGCGGACCCCGTCGGTCGTGTCGCCGGTGAGCCGGATCCGGATCGAGCCGGTCGCCTGGCCGGCGGCCGTGCCCGGGTAGTAGAAGTCGAGAATCTGCTTCACGTTCTTGCCGGCCAGCGCCGCGCCCTGAGCGCCGTACTGGGACATTCCGCGGCCGTGGCCGAAGCCGCGGCCGGTGATCGTGTGGGTCGCCTCCTGCTCGGGCGGATCGACGTCCCGGGCGACCGCCAGGCCGCTCGGCAAGGACGCCGCCACCAGGGCGAGGACGAGGGCCTGCCGCCCGATGCCGCGCCTCACGAGACGTACACCTGCTGGGTCCGGATGCTGACGGTCAACGTCCCGTGCTGGAAGCGCTGCTGCAGGCCGCCGTTCACCTTGTAGGTGCCGGAGGTCGGCAGGCCGAGCCGGGACGCCTCCGCGCCGAGTGCGCCGTACTTGCGGGAGATCAGTCCGTACACCGGGTGCATCCCGGTCGCCGGCGACCAGTAGAGCGCGCCGTTGCGGAACGGCTGGAGCCGGCTGCCGCTGACCCGGCCGTTGCGCTGCTCACCGGTCGGCAACCCGAGAAAGCCGTCCGGGCCGATCGTCCGGTACCGCGCCTTGAACCCGCCACGCACCGACCACGCGCCGGTCCGCGCCGACCAGTAGATGTCGAGGGCACCGAAGTACGTCGCCCGGCCGGTCCTGGTCGGATGCTCGCCCCAGAAGGGCTGCCCGACCTTCCGGTACCCGCCGTGCTGCTGCGCGCGCCGGTAGATCTCGGTCGACACGCTCTTGCCCATCAGCGTGTTGACCCGTTGCTTCAGCCAACCGAGCCGGGAGTACAGGTTCTGCCCCGGACACGCGGTCGGTTTGGTGTCGCGGTGCCCGGAGACCGTGCCCAGTTTGCTGCCGTCCAGGATCACCGTGGCCAGCGGGGAGCGGTAGTTCGCGTCCAGCTTCCAGGCGACGATCCGGGCCGTCATCTCCATCATCTGCGCGCTCGGCGCGACCTTGTCGAAGTTGCCGATCAGCGAGACGCCGAAGGAGTTCGCGTTGAACGAGCCGGTGTGCGCGCCGAGCACCGGCAGCTGCATCCCGCCGTACCGGCCCTCCCAGGCGCGGCCGAACTTGTCGACCAGGAAGTTGTAGCCCAGGTCGCACCAGCCGCGGCTCTTCACGTGGTACGTGTACATCCCGCGGATCATCGCCGGGACCTGCGCGCGGGTGTAGTCGTTGCGGTCCGCGGTGTGGTGCACGAACGCCGCCTGCACGGTGCTGGTGAACTTGGGCTTCGCGCACGCGGCGCCGTTGTGCGACCGCAGCCGCTCGTCCGCGCCCCAGCCCGGCCGGCCGACGATCCGCGGCATCGGGTACGGCGCGCGGCTCGACTCCGGCGTGATCGCCGGGTCCTGCGGCGTGCTCGGCGGGTTCTCGTCGGTGGACCGGACGCCCGGCTGGATCAGCACCACTCTCGCGTCCGGCACCGCCGTCCCGTCGGTGGTGACCACCGAGGCCTCGACGCCGTCCGCCGTACCGACCCAGATCGGCTCGGTCCCGGACCGCGGCTTGCCCTCGGCGCCGTCCGGGCCGTGGTCGTCCTGGATCGTCAGCCGCTGCCACGCCGCCCAGGTGCCGTCGCGCCGGACCCGGATCTTCGCCACGACGCCGGCCGAGCTCGCCCGGTACGGCCAGGTCACGCCGACCATGCCGAACGGCTCGGTCCGCGCCGAGGCGCTCGCGACCTTCGTGCCCGGGGCCGGGGTGAGCGGCAGCTCGCGGTACGACGGCTCGACGGCGTACGGGGACGCCGGAACGGCCTCGGCGGGCGCCGGGTCGTTCCAGGGGACCTGCACCAGCGGGACGAACAGGGCCAGCCCGGTCACCGCGGTCAGGGTCAGTCGCAAGGTGGTACGCATGGGGGACAGCCTCCGCACATCCGCTCGCTGATGAGGCAGCTGTGACCTATTGTGCGCACAAAGTGACCGGATCCCGGGGATTGCCGTCACCCTGCGTGGCGCGTTCGGCTGTCGGCTCAGCCTAATTGGACGTCTTCGGTAGGCTCGACTCAAAGCCCGTCGAGGAAGGCACGTCATGGAACTGATCCTGCTGATCGCGGTGGTCGTGATCGCAGTACTGGCATACCGCTCCTACCGCCGGACCCAGTTGCAGACCAAGAAGCAGCAGGAGCTCACCGCTGCCGAGGTCGAGTCGGTGAAGCGGACCGCCGACGAGGACATCACCAAGTTCGGCGAGGAGCTGCAGGACCTCGACCTGGACATGGTCGGCAAGGATCTCGGCGACGGTGCCCGCCAGGACTACCAGCGCGCGCTGGACTCCTACGAGTCCGCCAAGCAGGCGGTCGCCCAGGTCACCGAGGCCGACCAGATCAAGCACGTCATCGAGATCCTCGAGGACGGCCGGTACGCGATGGCCTGCGTGCGCGCCCGGGTGAACGGCGAGCCGCTGCCGCAGCGCCGCCCGTCGTGCTTCTTCAACCCCCAGCACGGCCCGTCGGTCGAGGACGTCACTTGGGCGCCGCCCGGTGGCGCGCCGCGTGAGGTCCCGGCCTGCGCCGCGGACGCCGAGCGGGTCCGCGCCGGCGCCGACCCGGACATCCGCAAGGTCATGGTCGGCCCGCAGCGCGTGCCGTACTGGCAGGCCGGACCGGCGTACGCGCCGTACGCGCAGGGCATGTTCGGAGCGCTCGGTGGCGTGATGACCGGTATGTTCATCGGCACGATGCTCGGCGGCATGTTCGCCGGCGGCGGCTACGGCGACTACGCCGGGGGCTACGAAGGCGGCGGCGAGGGCGGCGGCGAAGGCGGCGGCGAGGGTGGCGACGGCGGCGGCTTCGACTTCAGCGAAGACTCCGGCGGCGACATGGGCGGCGGCGACTCCGGCGGCTGGGGCGACTTCGGCGGGGACTTCGGCGACTTCTGACCCCACGCAGACCACGAACGGCCCTCTGGGATTTCCCGGAGGGCCGTTCGCCTGTCCGGGCCCCGCGGGTCGGTGCGGCCGGAGCGGGGTGCGCCGCCGAACGTTAGTTGCTGATGGCATCTTCGCGGTGCGGCGGCCGATGGCGGGTTTGGATGAGAGCCTTCTCAGAATTCGTTCACGGGAGACTCATGCTGGCCCGGCAGTGTTCTGGGTATGGCGGAACACGACGCGTTGGAGCTGCTGACCGGGACGACGGCGGGAGAGATTCTCGGCGCCGCGGTCGAGGCCGCGGGTGGGCAGCTCGTCGACTGGCGGTCGACCGAGGTGGCTCATGGCAACGGCGTTGCCACTGTCGCGTATCGGACCACGATCGCCTGGGCTGACGGGGTTGCCGACGAGGTGCTCGGTGCGACCGTCGGCGGGCCGCTGCCGGGTGGGGTGACGGTGGTGGGTGGTCCTGCTGCGGGCGCCGAGGTCGGTGTCTGGCGGGCCGCGCACGATCCTTCGCTGCTTGGGCTGCGGACCGCGCTGAATCCTGCGGCGGTCGCGGGGATCTTCTCGCGGTGCGGGCTCGGCGACGGGCCGGTGTCGGTGAAGCTGCGGGCGTACCGGCCGTTGCGGCGGGCGGTGGTCGAGGCTTCGGGGCCGCTCGGGCGGTTGTTCCTCAAGGCGGTGCCTCCTGAGCAAGGGCGAGCGCTGCACGAGCGGCACCGGTTGCTGACGGGCGCCGGCGTACCGGCTCCGCGGAGTCTGGGGTGGACCGACGACGGGCTCGTGGTGCTGGAGGCGCTGGGCGGGCGGACGTTGCGGTCGGCGCTGCGATCGGGGCCGGTGGCAACTGATCCTGCGGGCTTGGTCGAGCTGTTGGAGCGGCTGCCGGCTGAGCTGCTGGAGGCGCCTCGGCGTACGACATGGCTCGAGCGGACGGCGTATTACGCGCGCTCGGTCGGCAACGTCGTACCGGAACTCGCCGGCTGGTCGTCGGAGTTGGCCGCGTCGATTGTTGCTGAGAGCACCATTGGTCCGATTGTCCCGGTGCACGGGGATTTCTACGAGGCGCAGGTGCACGTCGACCGGTCCGGCGACATCGTCGGGCTGCTGGACGTCGACACCGCCGGTCCCGGTGACCGGCTGGACGATCTGGCCTGTCTGGTCGGGCATCTCAGCGTGCTCGCGCAGGTCCTGCCGCCGAATGCCGACGCCATCGACAGGCTGGCCGAACGTTGCCTGTCCACCTTCGACCGGCAGGCCGATCCGACTCAGCTACGGCTGCGGATCGCGTCGGTCGTCCTCGCACTCGCCACCGGCCCGCACCGCGTGCAGGACGCCGGCTGGCAGCAAGCCACCCGGGACCGAGTCGCGCTGGCCGAGCGCTGGTACGACGCCGCCCACCGGGTTCACCGGAGCTCCGCGCTCCCCCTTCGAGAAAGGAACCACCATGTCAGCCAAGCGTAAGTGGGCCGTCGCCGGAACCATCGCCGCCGTCTCGGGCATCGGCCTCGGCACCGCCGCGTACGCCGCGCCCGCCGACCTCAACGACCCGGCCCCGGCGCAGCCGACCACCACCACGCCGAGCCCGGGCGCCTCCGCCCAGCCGACCACCGGCGCGACCCAGTCCGCCGACACGCCCGGCGAAACCGCCAGCACGAACACCCCCGGCGACCCGGCGTCCGCCAACACGCCCCGCGACACCACGTCCGCGAACACGCCCGGGGACAGCGACTCGGCCAACACCACCACGGCGAACACCCCGAACGACGCCAACACCCCGGGCACGGCCGACTCGGCCAACACCCCGAACGACACGAACTCGGCGAACACCCCGGGCGACGCGAACACCGCGAACTCCCCCAGCTGACCCAACTCCTGCGCCCGGCCGGTCCCCGGCCCGGGCGCAGGGTCACGCCCTCAGGACCGCAGGTGCAGCCGCCTCGCGGCTTCGGCGATCGAGCCGGTGATGGACGGGTAGACGGTGAACGCCTGCGCCACCTGGTCGAC
The DNA here is from genome assembly GCF_001984195.1 of Kribbella sp. ALI-6-A. Classification (GTDB taxonomy): domain Bacteria; phylum Actinomycetota; class Actinomycetes; order Propionibacteriales; family Kribbellaceae; genus Kribbella. The sequence continues at coordinate 83,530 of NZ_MTQN01000004.1, read as the reverse complement.
CGTCAGACGACCCGCGACGGCCAGCGAGATCGGGTGGATCAGCTCCGAAGCGCGCGGTGCGACGACCACGCCGCCGACGACGATGCCGGTGTTGGGCAGGCAGAAGAGCTTCACGAAACCGTCGCGCACGCCCTGCATCTTGGCCCGCGCGTTGGCGGCCAGCGGCACCTTCGCGACCATCGCCGTACTGCCGCCGGCGTCCAGCGTTGCCTGGGTCAGGCCGACGGTGGCGATCTCCGGCGCGGTGAAGACGTTCGACGACACCGTCGACTGGTCCAGCGGCGTGACCGCATCGCCGAGGGCGTGGGACATCGCGATCCGGCCCTGCATCGCCGCGACCGAGGCGAGCATCAGTACGCCGGTGCAGTCACCGGCCGCGTACACCCCGCGGGCCGTCGTGCGCGACACCCGGTCGACCGTCACGAAGCCGCCGTCGCCCAGCGACACGCCCGACTCGACAAGTCCCATGTTGTCGGTGTTCGGCAGCGATCCGACCGCCAGCAGCGCGTGCGAACCCTGTACCGTCCGCCCGTCGGTGAGCGTCACCACGACCCCGTCGCCCTGCCGCTTCACCGACTCCGCGCGGGACTGCCCGAGCACGGTCAGCCCGCGGCGCTGGAAAACGTCTTCCAGTACGGCGGCCGCGTCGGCGTCCTCGCCCGGCAGCACCCGGTCCCGCGACGAGACCAGCACCACTTCGCTGCCGAGCGCGTTGTACGCGCTGGCGAACTCCGCGCCGGTCACACCGGACCCGACCACGATCAGCTTCTCGGGCAGTTCCTGCAGCTCGTAGACCTGTTCCCAGGTCAGGATCCGCTCGCCATCGGGCTCCGAGCCCTTCAGCACCCGCGGCCTGGCCCCGGTGGCGATCAGGACGACGTCCGCCTCCAGGCGCTCGTCGCCGACCACCACGGTCTCCGGCCCGTCGAGCCGGCCGCGGCCGTGCACGAGCCGGATCTTCTCGTCGGTCAGCCGCCGCGCGATCCCGTCGGACTGGGCAGCCGCCAGCGCCTTGACCCGCTCGTTCACCACCGAGAACTCGACGCTGACCGAGTTGGCCGGGTCGTCGTCGCCGTCGTCCACCCGCAGGCCCAGCTCGCCGGCCTCCTCCACCTCGGTCATCACCTCCGCGGTGGCGATCAACGTCTTGCTGGGGACGCAGTCGGTGAGCACGGCCGACCCGCCGATCCCGTCGGAATCGACAACCGTCACCTCCGCTCCCAGCTGGGCGGCCGCACTCGCCGCTTCGTACCCGCCAGGACCGCCACCGATGATCACAACTCGCGCCACGAGGAGCCATTGTTCCGTATCCTGTGATCTCGTGACCCTGTACGCCGCGTTTGCGTCGAATCTGGACCCGAATCTGATGGCCGAGCGATGCCCGTACTCGCCGCTGCGCGGGACCGGGTGGATCGTCGGCTGGCGCCTGACCTTCGGTGGTGAGGAGCTCGGCTGGGAGGGTTCGATGGCCACGGTCGTCGAGGACCCGGCCAACCCGACCAACCAGGTTTTCGTCGCGCTGTACGACGTACACCCCAAGGACGTCGAGCGGCTGGACGAGTGGGAGTGGATCGACCAGGGCGTCTACCGCAAGATCCAGGTCCGGGTGCAGACCCTGGACGGCACCCAGCTCGCCTGGATGTACGTGCTGAACGCCTACGAGGGCGGTCTGCCGTCGGCCCGCTACCTCGGCATCCTCGCCGAGGCCGCGGAGGCCGCCGGCGCACCCGACGACTACGTGGCCGACATCCGCTCCCGCCCCTGCCAGTCCTCGGGCCACTGACTTCCTCCTCCCCTGCGGAGAGGAAACGGGATGCTGGAAACGGGGTGCCGCGGCCCCAGGACCAGGCGACTTCGTCGCGGGGCTTCGAGCACCACGGGGTGACCGGTCGACGGCCCAGCCGACGGGTGCGCCGACGCGCGCAAGGAGCAGCAGGCGCGTGCACCGCACGCCGGCAGTCACCGGCCGACGCGTGCGCCCGCAGGCGAGCACGAGCCGGCGGTTCTCCGGCCCGTGTCGTACCGGGCGGTATCGTGCGGGCGTGACCGTCGATGATGCCGCTCTGATCCGTACCGCTGCCGAGGCCTGGCTGGCCGAGGACCCCGACGAGGACACCCGGGCCGAGCTTCGGCGGTTGGTGGATGCCGGGCTGGCGTCGGAGGCCGAGCTGGCCGATCGGTTCCGGGGCAAGCTCGAGTTCGGGACGGCGGGGCTGCGCGGCGCGGTCGGCGCCGGGCCGAACCGGATGAACCGGGTCGTCGTGATTCGCGCCGCGGCCGGGCTCGCGGCGTACCTGAAGGACAACGGGCTCACCGACGGCCCGGTGCTGATCGGGTACGACGCACGGCACAAGTCCGACGTGTTCGCGCGGGACACCGCCGCGGTGATCCGCGGCGCGGGGCTCGACGCCGTGCTGCTGGACCGGCCGACGCCGACGCCGGTGGTCGCGTTCGGGATCCGGCACCTGAAGGCCGTCGCGGGCGTCGTGGTGACGGCGTCGCACAACCCGCCGCAGGACAACGGCTACAAGGTCTACCTCGGCGACGGCTCGCAGATCGTGCCCCCGGCCGATCACGAGATCGCCGCCGCCATGGACGCGGTCGGACCGCTGGACTCGGTGCCGCGCGGCGAGGACTGGCAGACCGCCGGCGACGACCTGCTCGGCGCCTACCTGGACCGGATCGCGACGCTGGTCCCGGCCGACGCGCCGCGCGACCTCAAGGTCGCGTACACCCCGCTGCACGGCGTCGGCCGCCTGCTCGTCGAGGACGCCGTACGCCGTGCCGGGTTCGCCGTACCGGCGGTGGTCGCGTCGCAGGCCGATCCCGACCCGGACTTCCCGACCGTCGCGTTCCCCAACCCGGAGGAGCCCGGCGCGATCGACGCGGCGCTGGAGCTGGCCCGGGCCGAGGGCTCCGACCTGGCGGTGGCCAACGATCCCGACGCGGACCGGTGCGCGGTCGCCGTACCGGATCCCGCGGCCGACGGCGGCTGGCGGATGCTGCGCGGGGACGAGCTCGGCGCGTTGCTCGGTGAGTTCCTGCTGTCGTCGCGGCCCGACGGCGTCGCGGCGTGCTCGATCGTGTCGTCGTCGTTGCTGGGCAAGATCGCGGCGGCGTACGGGGTGCGGTACGTCGACACGCTGACCGGGTTCAAGTGGATCGGGCGGGTGCCGGAGCTGGTCTTCGGCTACGAGGAAGCGCTCGGGTACTGCGTGGATCCGGCCGCGGTGAAGGACAAGGACGGCGTGTCGACGCTGATCCGCGTGCTCGAGCTCGGCGCGCGGGCGAAGGCGGACGGCCGGACGTTGCTCGACCTGCTGGACGACCTGGCGAAGAAGTACGGGCTGCACGCGACCGACCAGCTGTCCGCGCGGGTCGAGGACCTGAGCCTGATCGCGGCCGCGATGGACCGGTTGCGGGCGACCCCGCCGACGACGCTCGGCGGCCACACCGTCGACCGGATCGACGACCTGAGCCAGGGCAGCGAGCACCTGCCGCCGACCGACGGGCTGCGCTACACGCTGTCCGAGGGCGCCCGCGTCGTCGTCCGCCCGTCCGGCACCGAGCCGAAGCTCAAGTGCTACCTGGAGGTCGTCGTCCCGGTCGAGGGCGACGACGTCGCCGCCGCCCGGACCAAGGCCGCGGCGGAGCTGGCGGCGATCAAGCAGGACCTGGGCGTTGCCGCCGGCATCTGATTGATCGAGCAGGTCGCAGCGGCGCGGGCCGCTGCCATCTGCTCGGATCGACGTCAGGGCTTGAGCAGCTCCAGGTCGTCGAGCAGCTTCGGGTGGACCGGTCGCCAATTCAGCACCTCCCGCGTGTGGGCGCTGGAGGCCGGCTGGTCGGCGGCGAAGATCGCTCCGATCGGTCCGTAGCTCTCCGCCGGAACCTGCTGGACCGGGACACCGAGCCGGCGGCCGATCACTTCGGCGATGGCCTTGACCGGGTCGCCCTCGTCGTCGACCGCGTGCCAGGCCGTGCCGGCGGGCGCCTGCTCGAGCGCGAGGCGGAACAACACCGCCGCGTCGTTCGCGTGCACTGCCGGCCAGCGCTGGGAGCCGTCACCGATGTAGCCGGACACGCCGGACTGCCGCGCGATCTGGGTGAGCAGGCCGGCGAAGCCGCCGTGACCGTCGTTGTGCACGGTGCGGGGCAGGCGGACGGCCGACGTACGGACGCCGCGCTCGGCGAAGGCGAGAGTCGCGGTGACCGAACGGTTCCGCCCGGCGACCGGACCTTCGAACGGCAACGCGTCGACCTCCGTCGCCACCCGGCCGGGGACGACCGGAGTGCCCGAGCACACGACGTACGGCTTGCCGGTGCCGACGAGCGCCTCGCCGATCGCGGCCTGCGCGGCGCTCTCCTCCTCGATGGAGCGGGCGAGCGCCTCGGGACTGCTGAAATCGTTGCTGAAGGCAAGATGAATGACCCCGTCGGTGGCACCGGCCGCGGCGCGCAGTACGTCGAGGTCGGCGAGCGTGCCCCGGACCGCTTCGGCGCCGGCGGCCTCGAGCTTGGCGGCCGAGGCGCCGGAACGAGCCAGCCCGAGCGGGGTGTGACCGTGCTGAACGAGCTCGGCGACAACCGCCGAGCCGACGAGGCCGGTGGCCCCGGTGACGAAGACCTGCATGACAGCTCCAACAAGTGATGGGACTTTTGTCCCATCACTCTAACACCATGATGGGACAAGAGTCCCGTCACCTATGATGGTGCCATGGCGAGGTGGGAACCAGCAGCGCGCGAGCGGATGGTCGTGGCCGCTGTCGACCTGTTCACCGAGCAGGGCTACGACGCGACGACGGTCGCCGAGATCGCGGAGCGCGCGGGTGTCACCAAGAGCACGTTCTTCCGGCACTTCCCCGACAAGCGCGAGCTGCTGGTCGCCGGGCAGGCGGCGCTCAGCGAGCTGCTGACCGAGGGGATCGCGGCCGCGCCGGCCGGCGCCACCCCGCTCGAGGCCGTCGGCGCGGGCCTGCAGCGCGCGGCGACGATGATGACGTCGTTCAATCGGGAGCTCTACCCGAAGATCCAGGCGGCCGTCGCCGCCAACAGCGAGCTCCAGGCGCGGGACGCCCTCAAGAGTGTCGGCCTCGCGGCGGCGATGACCGACGCGCTGGTGGCCCGCGGCATTGCGGAGCCGACGGCCCATCTCGCCGCGGAGCTCGGCGTGCTCGCGTTCAAGCGCGCTTGGGCGGACTGGACCGCAGCGGGTGAGGGCGAACTCGGCACGTACGCCACCGCCGCCCTGGACGAGCTGCGCGCGGCCAGCGCGGCCCTGGGCTGACCGCCCGGCTCGAGGCGCTCACCCCTGGTTGCTCAGCAGCGGAGGCGCTGCGCAGAAACGTCTGAGCCCAGCCAGGCTTGCTCACCCGCCTCGGACAAACCGAAGGGCCCCTCGTCGAGGGGCCCTTCGGTTTCGTTCAGCTCAGTTGGTGAGTGGGAGCACCTGGCGGGAAACTCCCAGTCGACGCTCGCCACGGGGCAGCGGAGCGACCACCGACCCCGTCAGCGGACGGCGGCGGCTTCCTGCTCGGCCTGCTCGGTGCGCAGCGAGCTCTGCAGCGACGAGTGCAGGATGCGCAGCGTGCTGGTCGACTGCATCAGCGCGTCGCGCTCGTCGGGGTTGCGGTTGGCCAGGGCGGTGATGTCGTTGATGCTCGCCTCGATCCGGCCGATGCGGTCCGCGACGGTGCCCTCCTGGCTGCTGGCCCGGCGGATCGCCTCGGACGTGACCGTCCAGACGTCCTCCTTGTCGTTGGTCCGGCGGGACAGGTCGACCATCTGGCTGAGCGCGGCCAGGTCGCTGTCGATCTGGCTCCGCTCGATCGGCGCCGTGATGCCCGCGGTCGACTGACGAAGCCGGGTGACATGCCCGGACAGCTCCGACCAGCTGCACTTACCGCTCTTGATCTTGTCCAGCACCTTGGTGTACTCGGTGTTGAACTCGTCGTAGTTCACTGTCCTTGACTCCTGCCGTTCGACATTCGACCCAGACTCTAAGGCGTGCGGACCCGAAACACGGTAACCACACGATCGCAGATCGTGCACGTGTCGGCAAAACGCGAAGGCGCCCGGAGAGGCAACGCTCTCCGGGCGCCTTCGTTACGGTGCAGGCGTGGCCTTTACCGAACCGAATCCAGGCGAAGGTCAGGCGATCCGGGTGGCCGGGGCCGACCAGGTCTGGCAGCTGCCCGGGTGGGTGTTCTTGCCGTTGCCGGTGAAGCCGGCCAGCGACCAGTAGTTGTGGTTGGTCCACGAGCCGTGGTCACGCGGGTAGCCCGGCTGGTCGCCGGAGTGCGAGATGACCCACTTCCACTCGGCCAGCAGACCCCCGCTCATCGGGTAGTAGGCCTTGTTGGCGCCGAGGTAGGCCGAGCCGAGGCACGAGGCCTGCAGCTCACGGCGACGGCTCTCGGCCAGGCCCGCGTCGTAGGTCATGTGCCGCTGACGCCACCACGAGGCGGTCAGGATGCTGGTCATGTTCTGCACGTGGTGCCCGTACTCGTGGGCGATCGTGTTGGTCGCGTAGGCGACGGCGAACGTCGGGTCCTGCGCGTAGTAGGTGACCAGCTGACGCCACGGGATGTAGATCGTGCCGCCGTTGGCCGAGCAGTAGAACGAGACCCAGCCGGTGACGTTGCCACACACGGTCTTCACCGTGTTGTAGCCGTGCACGACCAGCTTCGGCTTGACGTCCCAGCGCGCGCCCATCCGCCACAGGTTCGGCTTCCAGGAGGCGTACATGCAGCGAACCAGCTCGGTCTCGAAGTACCGGACCCTGGCCTCGGTGTTCAGCGCGACGTTCGGCCGGCGGCACTTCGACGGCGCGATGTTGCCGGTGCCGTACAGCTTGTTGTTCTTCACCGCCCGCAGCGCACCGGCGGCGTTCCAGCCGGCGTCGCGGCCGGCGTTCGGGACCTGCGCCGGGGTGTCGATGTGCGCCGGGGCCGGACGCTCCGCGGCGGCGGCCGGGGACGTCTGCGCGGCCTGCGCGTTGGGCATCGCAAGCATCGCGCAGCTGGCCACGGCGACGGCGCCGGCCAGGACGCGCAGCTTCTTGCTGGAGAGATAGTTCATGCGCTCCACTCTCGAGTACTGGGGGACATACCGGAGCCATCCTGGATCACACAGAGGTTCACTCCGGCCTGAACACGGGTTCGGACGCAGCATCTTCGAGTGAAGTTCCCCTCGGTTCACCGAATTCCTGGCCCTGCGTCAACTCACCGCTGCCCTGCGTCAGCGGACGGGCCGGTCCAGCCGCTCGCCGAGGAACCGGAGCTGGCCCGGCAGCATCCGCCGCCAGTAGCCGGCGGTGTGCGCGCCGGCCTGGATGCCACCGTCACTGGCAACGTCTCGCCGCAGGTCCCGCACGGCGCCGGCGAACGGGTCGTCCCGCCCACAATCGATGCGCAGGGCAACGTTTCTCAGCTGGGCGCCGCGGACCCGGTACGCCGCGAAGTCGCCGCCCATTCCAGTACGCCGTACCGGTCGGTGCGCAGGCCGCGTTTCGCCAGCAGGGGAAAGAGTTCGGCGACGACCAGCTGCTGTGGATCGTCGCCGGTGGAGCGCCGGTGCCAGTAGCTGTCGCGGCCGCCGTCGACGGTCGCCAGCGCGAAGGCCGGCGTACCGGATCGCACCACCGAGGTGAGGAACCGGTCGGCAGGTCGTACGCCGGGCGGCGGAGGCGAAGCTGCCGCTGACCGCCGGCCCGATGGGCAGAGGGTCAGCGCAGGAACTGGGCGACCACGGCGACGACGGCCAGGACGGCGACGGCGATCAGTTCGGGCTTGGCCCAGGTGGTGGTGATCTCGCCCTCGGCGGTCTTGGCGTACCGCTCGCGGTGGTTGTCGATCCGGTCGACGACGAAGTCGGCGCGGCTGATCGAGTTGTCCGCGCCGAGCTTGCGGCCGCCGACACGCTGCTTGCGCAGGTCCTTCATCACCAGCTGGACGCCGGGGCAGCGGATCTTGCCGGTGCTGGTGTGCACGCGCAGGATGTCGGTGACGTCGACGTCCTCGATCCGGTGCCACGGGACGTGGTGGTCGCGGATGTGGTTACGGATCATCAGCCCGTCGGGCCGCAGCGTGACCGAGGGACGCACCAGACCGACGTACGCGACGATCATCAGAATGCCGATCAGGGCCGCGACCAGCAGACCGCCCAGCGTGCGCCACTCGACGACGATGTCGACCAGGCCGGCCAGGCCGATCACCATCACGACGACGCCGGTGATGCGGTTCGACGCCGACAGGTACTGCTCGTTCTCGGTCACCTTCGGTTTCACCCGGACAAGGTAGCCGCTCGCCGCGAGCCGGACGAGCGCGGCCTTCGCGGACGGAGGTCGTCCGGGTAGCGGTTTAGCGTGCTGTGCATGAGTGACGACACGTTCCTGGACGAGTGCCCGTGGGAACCGCCGAGGGCGGGGTCGGAGGTCGAGCACCTGCTCGGCGCCCTGGATCGGTTGCGGACGACGTTCCGCTGGAAGGCCGACGGACTGGGGCCGGACGGGCTGAGGCTGCGGATCGGAGCCTCGGCGCTGACCCTCGGCGGCTTGCTGAAGCACCTGGCGTTGCAGGAGGACTACACGTTCCGCGTGAAGTTCCAGGGCGCAGACCTCGGTACGCCGTGGCAGGAGCTCGGCTGGGACGGCAGCGGCACCTGGGAGTTCGAGACGGCGGCTCAGGAGTCCCCGGAGCAGCTGTACGCGTACTGGGACGACACGATCGCCCGTTCGCGCCGGTTGGTAGCCGATGCGCTGGCCGACGGCGGGCTCGGCCAGGACGCGCACGTCGCCTGGCCGGACGGCACCCACGCCAGCCTGCGCCGGCTGCTCTTCGACCTGGTCGAGGAGTACGGCCGTCACACCGGTCACGCCGACCTTCTGCGCGAAGCCGTCGACGGCCGCACCGGCGAGGATCCGCCCGGCGGCTGGCGCCCGGTCTCCGGCAGCTACGCCTTCTCCTGACACCACGAGGTGGCGGGGCCCACAAGGGCACTCGCGGGCGGGCGAACCAGGCTCCGGCGAGGATTAGACTGCCCAAGGTGACCACTACCGACAGCAGCCCCGGCGCAGGCGTGGACAGCCTCGCCGACGTGACCTCGTCCGAGGACCGGTTGCGCCGGTTCCTGCTCGGTCTGCCGGGCGTCGACCAGGTCGGCGCCGAGGCGCGGGCCGCGACGTTGAGCACACGGTCGATCAAGACCACCGCGAAGGCGTACGCGCTGGACCTGGCGATCCAGATGATCGACCTGACCACGCTGGAGGGGCAGGACACCCCGGGCAAGGTCCGGGCCCTGTGCGCGAAGGCGCGGCGCCCCGACCCGGCCGACCCGACGGCGCCGCAGGTCGCCGCGGTCTGTGTCTATCCCGACCTGGTGGCGACCGCGAAGTACGAACTGCGCGGCTCGGGCATCAACGTGGCCAGCGTCGCGACCGCCTTTCCCAGCGGCCGGTCGAGCCTGGCGATCAAGGTGCAGGACACCAAGGACGCGGTCGCGGCCGGCGCCGACGAGGTCGACATGGTGATCGACCGCGGCGCGTTCCTGTCCGGCCGCTACGGGCTGGTCTTCGACGAGATCGCCGCGATCCGCGACGCCGCCGGCGACGCGCACCTGAAGGTGATCCTGGAGACCGGCGAGCTGGTCACCTACGACAACGTCCGGCGCGCGTCCTGGCTGGCGATGCTGGCCGGCGCCGACTTCATCAAGACCTCCACCGGCAAGGTCTCCCCCGCGGCGACGCTGCCGGTCACGCTGGTGATGCTGGAGGCGGTCCGCGACTACCACGAGGCCACCGGGCTGCACATCGGCGTCAAGTCGGCCGGTGGGATCCGGACCGCGAAGGACGCGATCAAGTACCTGGTCACCGTCAACGAGACGGCCGGCCCTGACTGGCTGGACCCCGAGCTGTTCCGCTTCGGCGCGTCCAGCCTGCTGAACGACCTGCTGATGCAACGCACCAAGCTGGCCACCGGGCACTACCCCGGACCCGACTACTTCACGCTGGACTGAGGCATGAGCAGATTCGAGTACGCACCGGCGCCCGAGTCCCGGGCGATCGTCGACATCAAGTCGTCGTACGGGTTGTTCGTCAACGGCGCCTTCGTCGAGGCGACCGACGGCAAGCCGTTCAAGACCGTCAGCCCGGCGTCGGAGGAGGTGCTGGCCGAGGTCAGCGAGGCCGGTCCGGCCGACGTCGACAAGGCCGTGCGGGCCGCTCGCCGTGCCTACGAGAAGGTCTGGGGCCCGATGGCCGGTCGCGACCGGGCCAAGTACCTGTTCCGGATCGCCCGGCTGATCCAGGAGCGGTCGCGTGAGCTGGCCGTGCTGGAGTCGCTCGACAACGGCAAGCCGATCCGCGAGTCGCGCGACGTCGACCTGCCGCTGGTCGCCGCGCACTTCTTCTACTACGCCGGCTGGGCCGACAAGCTCGAGTACGCCGGTGCCGGGCCCGACCCGCGGCCGCTGGGCGTCGCCGCGCAGGTCATCCCGTGGAACTTCCCGCTGATGATGCTGGCGTGGAAGATCGCCCCGGCGCTCGCGGCCGGCAACACCGTGGTCCTGAAGCCCGCCGAGACGACGCCGCTGACCGCGCTCGCCTTCGCCGAGATCTGCCAGCAGGCCGACCTGCCGCCGGGCGTGGTGAACATCATCACCGGCGCGGGCCGGACCGGGCAGGCGCTGGTCGAGCACGAGGGCGTCGACAAGGTCGCGTTCACCGGCTCGACCGCGGTCGGCCGGTCGATCGCCCGATCGGTGGCCGGCACGGACAAGAAGGTCACCCTCGAGCTCGGCGGCAAGGCCGCGAACATCGTCTTCGAGGACGCGCCGATCGACCAGACCGTCGAGGGCATCGTCAACGGCATCTTCTTCAACCAGGGCCACGTCTGCTGCGCCGGTTCGCGGCTGCTGGTCCAGGAGAGCGTGTACGACGAGGTGCTGGCCCGGCTGAAGCGCCGGATGAGCACGCTGCGCGTCGGCGACCCGCTGGACAAGAACACCGACATCGGCGCGATCAACTCCGCCGAGCAGCTGGCCCGGATCCGCGAGCTGTCGCAGGTCGGCGAGGACGAGGGCGCCGAGCGCTGGTCGCCGGAGTGCGAACTGCCGGCGCAGGGCTTCTGGTTCCCGCCGACCGTCTTCACCGGCGTCTCCCAGGCGCACCGGATCGCCCGCGAGGAGATCTTCGGCCCGGTGCTGTCGGTGCTGACCTTCCGCACCCCCGCCGAAGCGGTGGAGAAGGCCAACAACACGCCGTTCGGGCTGTCGGCCGGGGTCTGGACCGACAAGGGGTCGCGGATCCTGTGGATGGCCAACCAGCTGCGCGCGGGCGTGGTCTGGGCGAACACGTTCAACCGCTTCGACCCGTCCTCGCCGTTCGGCGGGTACAAGGAGTCGGGCTACGGCCGCGAGGGCGGCCGCCACGGTCTGGAGGCCTACCTTGCCCACTAAGGACTCTGCGCGACTGGACATCCGCAAGACCTACAAGCTGTACGTCGGGGGCGCCTTCCCCCGCAGCGAGTCGGGCCGGTCGTACGTGGTGAACGATGCCAAGGGCAAGTTCCTCGCGAACGCGTCGTTGGCCTCCCGCAAGGATGCCCGCGACGCCGTCGTCGCGGCCCGCAAGGCGTTCGGCGGCTGGTCCGCGCGGACGGCGTACAACCGCGGCCAGGTGCTCTACCGGATCGCCGAGGTGATGGAAGGCCGGCACGACCAGTTCAGCGCCGAGGTCGCCGCGGCCGAGGGCCTGTCGGTCGCCAAGGCCCGGCCGCTCGTCGACGCCGCGATCGACCGCTGGGTCTGGTACGCCGGCTGGGCCGACAAGCTGGCCCAGGTGGTCGGCTCGAGCAACCCGGTGGCCGGCCCGTACTTCGACTTCTCGGTGCCCGAGGCAACAGGGGTGGTCGCGCTGCTCGCGCCGCAGGACTCCAGTCTGCTCGGCCTGACCAGCGTGCTCGCGCCGGCCATCGTGTCCGGCAACACGGCGGTCGTCGTCACGTCGTTCGAGCGCCCGATCCCGGCGATCACGCTGGGCGAGGTGATGGCGACCTCCGACGTACCGGGCGGGGTGGTCAACATCCTCACCGGCTCGGCGTCGGAGATCGGCCCGTGGCTCGCGTCCCACCTGGACGTCAACGCGATCGACCTGTGCGGCGTCGAGGACCCGGACGAGGCCCGCGACCTGGAAGCGGCCGCGGCCGAGAACCTCAAACGAGTCCGCCGCCCGGCCGCGGAGGACTGGCTGGAGTCCCCGGGGCTGTCACGGCTGACGCAGTACCTGGAACTGAAGACCGTCTGGCACCCGATCGGCGTCTGACTCTCAGTGGGGCCGGCGGGCGACGGCCAGCAGCGAACCGCCCGCCGGCAGCCTGAGCCCGGCCCGGATCAACACGCCCTCCACGCGCATCACCGCCAAGCAGGCGGCGTTCAGCGGGGCGGCCATGCCGAGCTCGCCCTCGACGTCGGCGGTCTCCTTCTTGGTCAGGCGCGCCGCCATCATCGCGGGCAGCAGCAGCGACACGAACGACGTGACCCGCAGCGGCTCGAAGCCGGCGGCGCGCAGTTCCTCGATCAGGTCGCGCCGGCTGTACCGCTTCACGTGGTGCGCCGCGACGTCGGCCGCGCTCCACAACCACTGGTGCTGCGGCACGGTGACCAGTACGCCGCCGCCCGGCCGGACCGACTGGAACATCCCCTTCAGCACCGCGGGCGCGTCCTCGACGTGCTCGATCACGTCGAACGCCCCGGCCACGTCGAACTCGGCGTCGTACGGGTTCTGCGTCGCGTCGAGCTGTCGCAGCTCGACGCCGGGCATCCGGATCCGGGCGTTCACCAGGCCCTCCTCGAACAGCTCGGTGCCGACCAGCTTCCAGTCCGGGTGCTGCTGCCGGACCCGGTCGAGCACGTAGCCGTTGCCGCAGCCGAGCTCGAGGAACGAGCTCGCGGCTGGGAAGTAGCGGTCCAGCGCCCAGTTGATCAGGTCACTGCGCGCGCGGTACCAGAAGCTGCTGGCCTCCAGTGCGAACAGTTTCTCGAAAGTTGCCGGGTCGTACCCGCCGCCGGTCCCTGCGCTGGTCATGCTGCAACCTATGCCGGAAAAGTGCGGTGCGCCTAGAGGGGCGCGGCGCTACGGTTCAGCGGTGATCTTCGTGAGGAAACCAGTACCGGGCGACAAGGTCGCGATCGTCTCGCCGTCGGGCGGGCTGCCCGAGATCTTTCCGGCGCCGTACGAGCTCGGGCTGCGCCGGCTCCGGTCGTTCGGGCTGGAGCCGGTCGAGTACCCGACCACCCGCCGGCTGGGCACGACTCCCGCCGAGCGGGCCGCGGATCTGCACGCGGCGTGGTCCGACCCGTCGGTGCGCGCGGTGATCGCGACGATCGGCGGCGACGACCAGCTCACCGTGCTGAAGCACCTGGACCCCGAGGTGTTCCGGTCCAATCCGAAACCGTTTTTCGGCTACAGCGACAACACGAACCTGCTCAACTTCCTGTACTCGTTGGGCCTGCCGGCCTTCCACGGCGGCAGCGTGATGGTGCAGTTCGGTCGCGGCGGCGCGATGCATCCGGACACCGAGAAGTCGTTGCGCGCGGCGCTGTTCGACTCCGGCGCGTACGACCTGTCCCCCGCCGCCGGCTGGACCGACCGCGACCGGGACTGGGCCGATCCCAGCACCTTGGAGTCCGAGCCGGAGCTGTTCGAGGGCACGGGATGGCAGTGGTCCGGCCCGTCGACGCCGGTCGTCGGACGGCTGTGGGGCGGCTGCCTGGAGATCCTCGACTGGCAGTTGGCGGCCGATCGCTGGATGTTGCCGGTCGAGCAGTACTCCGGCGTTCTGTTCCTGGAGACCAGCGAGGAACTGCCCAGCGCCGTACTGGTGCACCGCATGCTGAGGAACTTCGGCGAGCGAGGACTCCTGGAACGCTTCTCCGCTGTGCTGTGGGCGCGGCCGAAATCCTGGGCTCTCGACAACCAGCTCACCGACGAGGCCGCCGCGGCGTACGTCACTGACCAGTACGCCGCCGCCCGGGCGACGATCGCGGAGTACAACCCGCGTGCCGTCGTCGTCACCGGCCTGGACATCGGCCACACCGATCCGCAGCTGATCCTCCCGTACGGCGGCCAGGCCGAACTCGACCCGGCGGCCGGGCGGATCACGGTGACGTACTAGGGTGTGTCTCCCAATTCCGCGCCGTAGCGAGCAGGTGCCCGGTGCGGTAGCTCGGCGTGCGGGAGACGAGGCCGGCGATGCGAAGCATCGTGGTCTTGGCTCCCGTGCGGCGAGGTGCCGTGCCGGGTGCCGCGCAGTAGGCGGGGAATTGGGAGACACACCCTAGCGGATCTCGGTCCGGGTCAGCGCCGGGTTGGGATCGGGATAGCACCGCACCGGGGACTTGATCGTGACGAACTTCCACTTGATCGTCGCCTGGAGGTCGAGCCCCGGGTTGTCGAAGCTCGAGCCCTGCAGCTTGGTCTCGACGACGCCGGAGCGCCCGGCCTTGAGGTGCACGGTGAGCTGCGGCAGCTTGTACGACGCACCGCCGGCGATCGGCCCCGCGACCCGGAGCGTGGCGACGCCGTTGGCGGCCTGGATGGTCGGGGTGGAGTTGAGCCCCGAGCCGCCGGACAGCCAGGCCGAGACGAACTGGGAGTTGGCGGGGATCGGGATCCGCAGCGAGAGGTCGCGAACGTCCTTCAGCGTGAACCCCTTGACCTCACCGGGCAGCGAGCCGGGCTTGAGGTCGACCACGACGTAGAAGTGCGCTCCTGGCTTCACGGTCGCTGGAGCCTTCGCTGCGGCGCCCTGCCGGAGCGAGAGCTGATGCTGGCCGAACTTGGTGTCGGCCCGGCAGGCGTAGCTGACCGCGGCTCCGGAAGCCATCGCCGGCAGGGGGACAAGGACCAGACTGAGAACCACCACGGGCGCCAGAAACTTCCGTAGAGTGATCATATTATTACTCTACGCAGTCAAATGCCGGTTTGAACCCTGCCATCTCACGTGGTGGGCTCGGTCATTGGGTTCGAGCTGTTGCGAGGGGGCCGAGACGCCTCAGCGCCCCGCCAGATACCAAGTCCCCGCCGCCCCCAGCACAAACACCAACGGCAACAACACCGCCAACAGCACCACGCGCAACACACGCCGGCCGCGGCGGGACGTTCCAGCGACGGAATCCGGCGGGACAGCGGCGGTCGACCCAACGGACGATGTCTCTGATCCGGTGGACGACGCGCCACCAGACTCCGCCGCAGAAGCATCCGCGCCGACTGTCGCGCCGGAACTGGACCCCACAGTGGTGCTGATTCCGTCCTGGGTCCCGGTCGACGTGCGCAAAGACGCCAGCAGCGGAGCCTCCTGCTCCAGACGGTAGGCCTCCGCCTCCAACCGCTCCGCAAGCGTGTCGGCCCGCGACCACCGATCCGAGACCCGATACGCCAGCGACCGCGCCAACAGCTCGTCGACCTGACCGACGGCGTCGTGCAGCAGAGGGCGAAGACTCGGTGGATCGACGTCAGGATCGCGGCCGACCACGTCCTTGATCGAGGACGCCACGAACGGCGGCCGGCCGGTCAGCAGCGCGTACGTGACGGCACCGACGGCGTACACGTCGGCGCGTTCGTCGAAGCCTTCGTCGCCGCGGCCCTGCTCCGGCGCCATGTACGACGGCGTACCGACCGCTTGAGTGAGGCCGGAAGCCTCAGCGGCTCGCTTGGCCAGGCCCAGGTCGGCGAGCACGATCCGGTGCGTCCCACCGCCGGATTCCTTGCCGCCGGAAGGCCGCAGCAGCAGATTGGCGGGGGTGATGTCCCGGTGGACGACGCCCTCCGCGTGCAGCGCCGCGACCGCGCGCGCCAGGTCGGCTCCCCACCACAGCGCGTCGGCTGGATCGAGCGGACCGGCCGCCAGGACCTCGGCCAGGGTGCCGCCGCTGACGTAGTCCATGACGAAGTACGGGCGCCCGTCCGCCAGCGCACCCAGGTCGAAGACGCGCACCACCCGGTCGCTGGCGATCCGCCGCATCAGGCGGGCTTCGGACAGGAACCGCTCCCGGACGTCGGCCCGCGAGGCCCAATTGTCGGCCAGCACCTTGACCGCGACGTCGACGTCCAGGTCGTCGTCGTACCCGCGCCAGACCGTCGCGAAGGCACCCGCGCCGATTTTCGACTGCAGGCGATAGCGTCCGATGGCTTCCATCACCACTATTGTCGGTGACGGAGTGGATCATGGCGAACACCTGGGGGAGCATGAACGACGAGCTCGAGGAGTTGGCCGCGCGGGCAGCGGGTGGGGACGAGGCCGCGCTGCCCGAACTGTTGCAGGCGATCCGGCCGCAGGTGCAGCGCCGGGTGGCCAAGTTCCTGCCGTACCGGGAGGACGCCGAGGAGGCCGCGCAAGACACGCTGATGACGGTGGCGACCAAGATCCACACCTTCAAGGGCACCGGCACGTTCGCGGGGTGGCTGACGATCGTCGCGACCAACCAGGCCCGGCAGACCTACCGGTCGCTCAAGCGGCGGTCGGTCGAGCAGTCGGCCGAGGTGCTGCCGGAGGCGGTCGACCCGCGCACGACCTCGGTGATCGCCGGCTCGCGCCTCGACCTGCTGGAGGCGCTGGAGCAGCTGGAGTCGCATCACCCGCAGCTCGTCCAGCCGCTCGTCCTGCGCGATCTCGGCGCGCTGACCTACGCCGAGATCGCCGACGAGCTGCAGATCCCGCTCGGCACCGTGAAGGCCCGGATCCACCAGGCCCGCAAGGAAGTCGCCCAGCGCCTCACTGCCCGCTGATCACGCCCGTCACCGCGCCTTGAACTGCCGCGCTCCCGGGTCGACGGTCAACTGCCGCACCGTCGGGTTCGCCGCGACGCCCATCCAGTTCTGCAGAATCGTCGTCGCCTCGGCCCGCTCGGCCGCCGGCAGGCCACCGATGTTCGCCCCGTGGTTGCCACCCGGCTGCGTGAACCAGTGCGAGTCGCGCGTGCCCGGTCCGGGCTCGAACTTCTCCGCGCTCCACGGGTCGTTCTCGCCGTACACGAACAGCATCCGCCGGCCCTGCGACTTCAGCCACCGATCCACGTCCATCATCGCGACCGGCTCGTGCTTGGGCTCGATGCTGTCCGGTACGGCGGCCGGCGCGTCGCCCGCCTCGCGGTAGTGCAGCAGGCCCTTGAGCCAGGTCGTCTTGCTCGCCACGTCCGGCCAGTTCAGCTGCTGGGTCGCCTGGTAGTAGTACGGCAGGAAGCCGGCCGTGCCCTCGTCGGAGTAGAACGACCAGCCGGAGATCTGGTCGATGAAGTCGAACAGCTGCTGGTCCGTGGCGGTCGCGCTGCCGGGCACCGACGGGCAGCTCGCCTGCGTGCTGTACTGCCAGAAGGCGAACGGCGTGTCGAGCACCGCGGCCTCCAGCGCCCGGTCGGCCGACCCGAAGGTGCTCTCGTAAGTCAGCCCGTTCGCCGCGGCGTACTCCTTGAGCTTGGCCAGCATCGCCGGCCGCCGGAGCAGCGTGTTGCGCTGCAGGTTGCGCAGGGCGGCGTTGCACTGCGGGTCCGTGCCGGCCTCCTGGATGAAGCTGACGTAGGAGTCGCGCTTGTTGATCACGTCCTGCGGCGCGACGTACGCGACCGTGGCGTCGACGTCGTTGGGGTAGAACCGGCGGTGGTAGACCGAGGTCATGCCGCCCTTGGAGGCGCCGGTGGAGACCCACTTGCCCGGGTACAGCGCCTTCTTGAACGCGGTGACGATCCGGTGGTGGTCGGTGGCGGCCTGCCAGATGTTCAGCTTCGACCAGTCCTTGCTGGCCGGGGTCGAGCTGTTGAAGAACCGCTGCTCGACGTTCAGCTGGTTGCCGTCGACGAGCCGGGTCGGCTCGGCGGTGAACGCGCCGCCGACACCGCCGTACCCGGTGGTGTGCAGGACGGTCGGGCGGGCGAAATCGCGGTGCCAGAGCGTGATCCGCTGCTCGAACGTCTCACCGCCCGGCGACTTGTGGTCGGCCGGCTGCGTGTAGCGCAGCACGAAGAACGGTTTGCCGCTGATCACGCTGCTGCTCTCGATCCGCAGCCCGGGGATCGTCGCGAGCCTCGCCGCGACGTCGTCCAGGACGGCGGCCGAGGCCACCGCCGGTGTCAGGACCGATCCGATCAGAGCGGTAACGAGCAAAGCGACAACACTGGCCACGAACCGGCGCATGACGGCTCCTCTGCTGGGGACGACAGCTTCACAGACTAGGGGCGATCGGCGTTCAGTGCGAGGAACTCGTCCACAGGTCGCGTGCCGCGAGCGACCGTTTCAGGTCGTCGGCCGCGTCGGCGACCGCGCGGCGGATGCCGGGCGCAACGGTTTTGTCGCCGGCCAGCGCCTCCGCCCGTTGGACGGTGCTCTCGGAGATCGCGTAGCGGGGGAAGATCCGTCCGGCGGTCAGCCCGACGACGATTCCGGCCCGGATTTCCGCGGTCCCGGCGATCTCCGCGAAGTAGCGCTCGACGTACGGCGCGGTCTGCTCGGCCTGCAGGGGATGCCAGAAGCCCGCGCACAGCGAGGACAGCTCGTTGACCCCGATCGACGGATCGGTCATCACCCGGGTCCACGCCGCCTCCTTGCCCGTCGGCAGGGCCGCCCGGCAACCCGCCGCGCGCACGGTCCCTTCGGTCGACCGGTCCCGCTCCAGCTCGGCGTCGATCTCCGCTTCCCCGAAGACCCCGAGCCGAACCAGCCGCAGAACAAGCGCCCACCGCAACTCCGCGTCGACCGCCACGCCCTCCGGAGCGCTACCGGTCAGCCACCCCTGGAGGAGATCGGCGTCGGACGACGTCGCGATCACGCCGCGTGCGACGGCGAGCTGAAGACTGCTGCCGGGATCGCAGGTGCCGAGCCGCGCGATCAGTACCCGCGCGAGAGGCTCGGGCCCGTAGGGAAGGCCCCGGCCGAGCAGGCTGTCCTCGGCCCAGCGCAGCAAGGAATCGACGGCGATGTCGCTGTCCTCCGACGGCAGCGCGGCGAGCAGGATCTCCAACGCCTGTTGGGGATTCAGCTCACCGGAGGCGACCGAGTCCCGGATGCTGTTCCAGATCACCGCACGAGTGGTGCCGTCGGCAACCAACGGCAGCAGCCGCGGCAAGGCGGCGAGACTCGCGGGATCCAACCGGATCTTCGCCCAGGTGTCGTCCCCCGCATCCGGTACGACGAGCGCCGCCGACGGGTCAAGCGACACCGCGACCTCGTCGGCGTCCAGCAGTACGTCGACCGGCGTCGGCCGGCCCGCTTCGTCGTACGCGGCGATTGTCAGCTGGTGCGGCCGCTCGGCGTCGTCCGGGCGCGACCGGTGCAGCACGACACCGTTCGACGACCGCGTGGCGCTGATCGTGTCGAGCCCGGACGTCCGCAACCACTGCGCGGACCAGGCCGGCAGGTCGACCGCGCCGGCCTCGGTCAGCTTCGCGACGAACGCCGCCAGGTCCGCGTTGCCGAACTCGTGCGCCCGCAGGTGCGCGCTCACCCCACGCAGGAACACCTCGTCGCCCACGTACGCCGCCAACTGCTTCACCACCGCCGCGCCCTTGGCGTACGAGATCCCGTCGAAGTCCTCCAGCGTCTCGCGCGCGTCCTTGACCGGGTCCGCCGCGACCGGGTGCGTCGACGCGCGCTGGTCGGCCTGCAGACCGATCCACTTGCGGACGAAGCCGAAGTCGATCCAGTGCCCGCCGTGGTCGGTCACGTCGTGCGAGACCCGGTGCGCCATGTACTCCGCGAACGACTCGTTCAGCCACAGGTCGTTCCACCACTGCATCGTGACCAGGTCACCGAACCACATGTGCGCCATCTCGTGCACCAGGATCCGCGCCCGCGTGCTGCGCTCGGCGTCGGTGACCGCGGACCGGAAGACCAGGCGGTCCGCGACCGTCACGCAGCCCGGGTTCTCCATCGCGCCGAGGTTGAAGTCGGGCACGAACACCTGGTGGTACTCACCGAACGGATAGCGATACCCGAACAGCCGGTGGTACTCGTCGAACGCCTGCCCGGTCACCCTGAACAGGTCCTCGGCGTCCCGGTCCAGGTACGGCGCCAGCGACTGCCGGCAGCCCAGCCCGAGGGGGATCCCGTCGTGCTCGCCGCGGATCAGGTGATACGGCCCGGCCACCAGCGTGACGAAGTACGTCGACAGCGGTTTTGTCTCGGCCACCTCCCAGCGCCCCGGCCGCACCTCGCGGGCGGGCGCGTTGCCGAGCACGATCCAGTCGCTCGGCACCGTCGCGGTCATCCGGTACGGCGCCTTGAGGTCGGGCTGGTCGAAGCAGGCGAAGTAGCGCGGCGCGGACTCCAGCGACGACATCCCGTACAGGTAGACCCGCCCGTCGGCCGCGTCGACCGATCGCTGCATCCCCTCGCCGTCGTGCGCGTACTCCATCACCGCGTCGACCACGAGCTCGTTCTCGGCGTTCAGCCCGGTCAGCGGCAGCCGCCCGTCGTCGAGCCCGCTCACGTCCACCGGTACGCCGTTCAGCTTCACCGACACCAGTTCGCGCGGTTTCACATCCAGCCAGGTCTCGCCCGCGGACGCCGCGAACCACACCGTCGACAGCGATCGGAACGTCTCGTCCCCGGCGGTGAAGTCGAAGTCGAGGTGATAACCGCGAACCATCACCACGTCGGCCCGGGCCCGTGCGTCTTCCACCGTGAGAGCAGGCATCCCCCGAACCTAGCAACAACGACATGTCAGGGACGCGGGCCGAGCGGGTCCTCCGTCGGGGGCGTGGGCGTGCGGCGGGTGTTGCTCGTCAGTGAACGGTCGGGCAGCCACAGGACGAACGTGCTGCCGGTGCCGACCTCCGAGTGCAGGGAGACCGAGCCGCCGTGGGACTCGACGATCTGGCGGACGATCGCCAGCCCGAGGCCGGCCCGGCGCTGGCCGGTGGACAGGACGGTGGCGGGCGACTGGCGTTCCCCGGAGCGGAAGAACCGGTCGAAGACGCGGTCGGCGTCCTCTTCCGCGATGCCGGGTCCGTCGTCGCGGACGGCGATCCAGGCCCAGCCGTTGCGGCTGCCGACGGCCAGGACCAGTTCGCTGCCGCCGCGCGCGAGGCGGACGGCGTTGGAGAGCAGGTTGTCGACGGCTCGCCGCAGCGCGGACGCGTCACCGGCGGCGATCGGGCCCGGCGCCAATCGCCGGACCAGGCGGATCTCGCGGTCGGCGGCGATCAGCTCGTACTCCTCCGCGGCCTCGCCCGCGATCCCGGCCAGGTCCACGTCGGCGTCGACGAAGGCCGGCGACGACCGGCGGGCGGAGGCGAGCAGGTCCTCCACCAGCCGGGTCATCCGCTGGATCGCGCGGGCCACGATCGCGGTCGCCTGGGCGCGGTCCTCGGGCGGGGTGTCGTCGTGGGTGAGTACGGCGTCCACGTTGGCCTGGATCACCGCGAGCGGGTTGCGCAGCTCGTGCGACGCGTCGTCGACGAGCTGGCGCTGCGCGACGAACGCCGCCTCCAGCCGGGTCAGCATGTCGTCGACGGTGTCGGCGAGATTGCGCAGTTCGTCCCGTGGCCCGGTCAGCGCGATCCGGCGGGACAGGTCGGTGGCGGAGATGTCCTGCGCGGTCGCGGTGATCGCCCGGACCGGGCGCAGCGCGCGCCCCGACAACCACCATCCGGTGCCGAGACTGACGGCGAACAGCACACCCATCGCCGCGGCCGAGTAGTTCCGCATCGTCTGCAGGGTCTGGTAGTTGACCGCCGACTCGATGCTGGAGATCTCGGCGGCCTGGATCACCACGCCCGGCTTGAGCTTGAGGTCACCGTCGTGCTCGCGATACACCTTCTTGACCGTGATCGGATCGAGCGGCTTGGGATCCAGGTACGCCGACAGCGCGAAGTACAGGCCGCCGAGCAGCAACGCCGACAGCGCGATCAGCACGGCGGAGTAGGCCAGCGTCAGCCGGAACCGGATGGTCTGCGCCCAGGCCGGCAGGCGGGAGATCAGCCCGGTGGGCCGGAGAGATCCAACCTTCATGTCTCACCTCTCAGCCGGTAGCCCCGGCCGATCACCGTTTCCAGCAAGGGCTCCTCGCCCTCCTGGGTGAGCTTGCGCCGCAGCGTGCCGACCGTCACCCGGACGCTCTGGGTGAACGGGTCCGCGTTCTCGTCCCAGACGTGTTCCAGCAGCTCCTCGGCCGAGACGACATGGCCGGGGCGGGACATCAGATACCGCAGTACGCCGAACTCCTTGAGCGTCAACGGCAACTCCCGTCCCGCCCGGGTCGCCAGGTGCCGTGAGGAGTCGAGCACCAGGTCGCCGACGTGCAGCTGGGTGGTCCCGTTCGTCACGTCGCGGCGCAGCAGCGCGCGGATCCGCGCCAGCAGCTCGACCAGCGCGAACGGCTTGGTCAGGTAGTCGTCGGCGCCCTCGTCGAGACCGCGCACCCGGTCGGCCAGCGAGGCCCGGGCGGTCAGCATCAGCACCCGCAGCTCACGCCCCGACGCCACCTCGATCTCGCCCCGGCGGACGGCCCGGCACAGGTCGAGCCCGTTGGTGTCGGGCAGCGTGATGTCCAGGATCGCCAGGTCGTACGCCGTGGTCGCCAGCTTCTCCACCGCCTCGGCACCGGTCAGCGCGGTGTCCACGGCATAGCCGGCCCGGCCCAGTCCCGAGCGCAGAGCGCTGACCAGACCTTCCTCGTCCTCCACCACCAGTAGTCGCACAAGCCAAAGGTAACCGGGCTCGCGCCGGTTGCCGGGATGCGCTTTCGGTCGGCTTTCGCTCGGCTTTCCGGTCGTTTTCGGGGCGCGGTGATGAATTGGTCGCATCATCCGAACCAAAGGAGTCACTGATGAACTTCCCCGGAAAGCGTGTCCTGCTCGGTAGCGCGGTCGCCGTCGCGGCACTCGGCGTCGGTGGTTTCGCCTACGCCGCGGGCACCGAGGACCCGGCGCCGTCACAGGGGTACGTGACCGTCGAGGAGGACGCGACCACCCCGTCACCGGGCACCAGCCAAGGCCAGGCTCAGCAGCGGGACGGCCGTGACTGCCCCGAGAAGGACGGCAACCAGGGCCAGGCCCAGCCCGACCAGACCCAGCCCGAGCAGAGCAACCCCCAGGGCAACGCATGACCGCAGTACTGGAACGTGCCCTCTTCGAGGTGAAGCGGGTCGTGGTCGGCCAGGACCAGCTGGTGGAGCGGATGATGGTGGGCCTGCTGGCTCGCGGTCACTGCCTGCTGGAAGGGGTCCCCGGCGTCGCGAAGACGCTGGCCGTGCGGACGCTGGCGGAGGTGATCGGCGGCCGGTTCGCCCGGCTGCAGTTCACCCCCGACCTGGTCCCCGGTGACATCGTCGGGACCCGGATCTGGCGGCCGTCGGCGGAGGGGTTCGACACCGAGCTCGGACCGATCTTCGCCCACCTCGTGCTCGCCGACGAGATCAACCGGGCACCGGCCAAGGTGCAGTCGGCGTTGCTCGAGGCAATGGCCGAGCAGCAGGTCAGCATCGGCGGGGTCAGCTATCCCCTGCCGGAACCGTTCCTGGTGCTGGCGACGCAGAACCCGATCGAGTCCGAGGGCGTGTACGCACTGCCCGAGGCGCAGCGGGACCGGTTCCTGCTGAAGATCACCGTCGACTACCCGACCCCGATGGAGGAGCTCACGATCCTGCAGCGGATGAGCTCGCACCGGCCGCACGCGAACGCCGTTCTGACGCCCGAGCTGGTCCGTGAGTTGCAGCAGGCCACCGAAGACGTCTTCGTGCACAACGCGGTCGCCGAGTACGTCGTCCGGCTGGTGCACGCGACCCGCGAGCCGCAGCAGTACGGGATCAACGATCTCGGCGGCGTCCTGGAGTTCGGGGTGAGCCCGCGGGCGACCCTCGGCCTGGTCGCGGCCGGACGAGCGCTGGCCTTGCTGCGCGGCCGGGACTACGTGCTGCCGGCCGACGTGTACGACGTCGCGCACGACGTGATGGCGCACCGGCTGGTACTGACCTTCGACGCGCTGGCCGACGGGGTCGATCCCCGCGCGGTGGTGTCCCGGGTCCTGCACGCGGTCGAGCAGCCGCACGTCGTACCGGCGGACGACTCACCGCCCGGCATCAACGCCGTTCCCGGGTACGACGTCACCGGTGGCGCGCAGGGGTCAGCGGCATGAGTAACCCGTCGGCGTCCTCTCCCGACCTGATCGCAGGTCGGGAGCGGGCCCTGCGTTCCCTGGAGCTGTCGGTCAAACGGAAGCTGGAAGGCTTTCTGCACGGGGAGATCACCGGGTTGCGCAGCGGCCCGGGCAGCGAACCGAACGAGGCGCGGCCTTACCAGGCAGGGCAGGACGACGTCCGGCGGATGGACTGGAACGTGACGGCCCGCTCGCTCGAGCCGCACGTCCGCGCCCCGCTCGCCGAGCGCGAACTGGAGACCTGGGCGCTGCTCGACGCGTCGGCCAGCATGGACTTCGGTACGGCGCTGAGCGAGAAACGCGACCTGGCAGTCGCGATCGTCGGGGCGATCGGCCTGCTGGCCGACCGCCCCGGCAACTCCCTCGGCGTCCGGATCGCGCTGGGTGGCCAGGTCCGCCGAATCCCTGCCGCCGGTGGGTCCGCGGCGCTGCGCCGTACTCTGCGCACGCTGTTGTCGTTGCCTAGGGCAACACCTGGCGAGTACCCGGCGACCGACTTGGCCACCGCCATCACTCGGCTGGACCGAGAGCATCCGCGCCCAGGCCTCCGGGTCGTGGTTTCCGACTTCCACTCCGACCCCTGGCCCGCCGCGGCGGATCAAAAGAAGGAAGCTGCCGTCAACGGGCAATCGAGCGGCTCCGCCGCCGGCTGGGCCGACGCCCTGCGCCGGCTCGGCGCCCGGCACGAAGTGATCGCGGTCGAGGTGCTCGACCCCCGGGAGCTCGACCTTCCCGAGGTCGGCCTGCTGACCGTCGTCGATCCCGAGACGGGCCGCCGGCGCGAAGTCCAGACGAGCAGCAAGAAGCTCCGCCGCCGGTACGCCGAAGCGATGACCGCGCACCGGGAACGCACCGCCCAGGCGATCCGCGCCTCGGGTGCCGCGCACCTGGTGCTGCGGACCGACACCGACTGGGTGCGCGACGTCGCCGCGTTCGCCGCCGCCCGCAAGCGGGCCGCGGCCCGCCGAACCCCTCGAGGGAGGACCGGTACACGATGAGATTCGAGCAACCCCTGTGGCTGTGGCTGCTGCTGGTCGCCGCGGCCCTGGTCGTCGCGTACGTCGTCGCCCAGCGCCGCCGCAGCCGGTACGCCGTACGCTTCGCCACGCTGCCGATGCTGGAGAAGGTCGCCCCGAAGCGGCCGGGCTGGCGGCGGCACGCCCCGGCGCTGGCGTTCCTGGCAGCGATCGTGGTGCTGACCATCGCGATCGCCCGCCCGGTCACCGACGTCCGGGTGCCGCGGGAACGCGCGACGGTCGTGGTCGCGATGGACGTCAGCAACTCGATGGCCGCCACCGACGTCGCACCGGACCGGTTCGCCGTCGCCAAGGAGGCCGCGACGCAGTTCGTCCGCGACCTGCCCGAGCAGTTCAACGTCGGGCTGGTCTCGTTCGCCCGGACCGCGACCGTGGTCGCGCCACCGAGCACCAACCACCAGGCCACCGTCGACGCGATCGAACAGCTCACGCTGACCGACAGCACGGCGATCGGCGAGGCGGTCCTGACCAGCCTGCAGGCGATCCGTTCGGTCGACGCGCAGGCCGCCGAGGACCCGCCGCCGGCCCGGATCGTGCTGCTGTCCGACGGTGGCAACACCGCCGGCCGGCCGATCGACGAGGCCGCCCAGGAGGCGACTGCGGCCGGCGTACCGGTGTCGACGATCGCGTACGGCACTCCCGAAGGCACCATCGACCTCGAAGGCCGGTCGATCCCGGTCCCCGCCGACACCGAGTCCCTGCAGGGACTGGCCGACGCGACCAGTGGTTCCTTCTACGCCGCCGAGAGCGACGAGGAACTGCGCGACGTCTACTCCGACCTCCAGTCGTCGATCGGCTGGACCACCGAGGAACGCGAGATCACCAACCTGGTGGCGGGAATCGCCCTGGCCGCGGCGCTGCTGGCCGGGCTGGCGTCGCTGCTGTGGTTCTCGCGGCTCCCGTGAGCACCAAGGAGCACTTGTGAGTCCTCATCTGGGTCATCCCTTCCGCGGGCCGCACTACCAGCCGGGGCCGCCACCGGCCGCGCCGTCCGCACCCCTTGGCCAGGCACCGCCCGGCCTCCCCTTCCCCGTCACCCCGGCCTCCGCCTCGCCGGCTCCCCCCTCTCCGGCCGCGGCACCTCAGGCCGGGGTGACGGACAAACCCACACCGGTACGCCGTACCGGGCGGACGCTCGCCGCCGGGATCGCGCTGTCGATCCTGGCCGGCGGGCTGGCCGGTGCGGTCACCGGCGGATGGGGCGACGACGCCCCACCAGCCGCGACCGCACAGTTGCCGCAGGCATCGGCCCCGTCGGCGCCTGGCGGTGGCGGCCCGTCGATTGCGTCGGCGGCCGAGAGCGTGCTGCCCGGTGTGGTGTCGGTCCGGGCCGGCCGAGCGACCGGTTCGGGCTTCGCGATCGACCAGCAAGGCCACGTGGTGACGAACGCGCACGTGGTCGAGGGCGCCCGCAACGTCTCGCTGGTGCTGTCGAACGGCCGGACCCTGGACGCCGAGATCGTCGGCGTCGACGAGGACAACGACCTGGCGGTGCTGCAGGTCCCCACCGGAGCGACGAACTCGGGGCTGCGGTCGCTGCCGCTCGGCCGGTCCGCGGAACTGAAGGTCGGTGACCCGGTGCTGGCCGTCGGGTCACCGCTCGGACTGGAGGGCACGGTCACCGCGGGCATCGTCAGCGCGGTCAACCGGCAGGCACGGTTCGGCGACAGCGGCGCCCGGCAGACCGCGATCCAGACCGACGCCGCGATCAACCCGGGCAACTCCGGCGGGCCGCTGGTCAACGCCGCCGGTCAGGTGGTCGGCGTGAACACCGCGATCGCGACGCTCGGCAGTTCCAGCCGGTCGGGCAACATCGGCATCGGCTTCGCCATCCCGGTCGACCGGATGACGACGATCGTCCGCGGGCTGATCGACTGATCGTCTGCTTCACTGAACATACTTCGGCCCGCCGCGGACTCCATGCCACGCGGCGGGCCGAAGCTGTTCTTCGGGTTTACGGGTGGTACGGCGGCCGGCGGTACATCGCGCCGGGAGCCCAGAACGGCCCGACCTCGTAGTAGTCGTAGAGGTTGTCGAAGTAGTCCGGTGCGTCGGTCAGCTCCGGGTCGTAGCCCGGGGCACCGATCACCGTCTGCTGGTCGCGGTCGATCACCACCTGGTCGTCGTCGACCGATCGGACCAGCTCGACCGGGATCAGTCGCGATTCCTTGCCCAGCCCGAGGAACCCACCGTCGACGACCTCGAGCAGCCGGACCTTCGCCTCGTCGTGGTCGAGGAACAGCCCGTCCACCTTGCCGACCTTCTCCCCCGCGGCGTCCACCACCGTCCGGCCGCGGATGTCGTCGGAGGGGTCCGCGAGCACCAGATCGGTGTCGCCCAGCTTCACCAGCGGAACCTGCGGAACTTGCGCCTGCTCGTTCATCGTCGTGCTCCCTTCCACCGAACCGGTAGCCGGAAGCACCCCGGGTCAAACGGTCGCTCGCCTCGCCAGCACCTTCGACACCGGGGTGGGATCTGACGCTCCGTCCACGTGCCGCGACACCCAGTCGTCCAGGTCGGCCGCGGCTTCGGACGGATCCTGCCGCAGGTGGGTTCGCCACCAGTCCCGGTCCGGCGACCCGACAGACCGTACGCTCTCCTCCGGAAGCCCTACCGATGCTGCGATCTGTTGCCAGCTGTCCCCACGCAGGCGGGCGAGGGCGACCACCGCCGCGACGTACCGGTTGATGGCCTCGAGCACCGATCGGGCCGCTGTCAGCTCGTCGGCCGCTGCTGGGACCGCGGCCGCGGCGGCTTCGGCAAGCAGACACGCCTCGTACGACAGCGCGACCCGCGCCACCGCCGCGTCCGTCTCCCGCTGATCCGCCATCTCTCGATGATCGAGTCGACCGGTTCACTCGCACAATGCGCGATTCCCGCAGTCAGCCTCTGTCCAGGGCATAGGCTGACGGGATGCGCTACGACCTCGACGACCTCCGGCTCTTCGTTCACGTCGTGACCGAAGGGTCCATCACCGCAGGCGCTCGGCGGATGCACCTGAGCCTGCCGTCGGCCAGCGCCCGGGTCCGCGCACTCGAAGCGCAGGCCGGTCTGTCTCTGTTGATCCGCGAACGCAGAGGCGTCCGCCCGACACCCGCCGGCAGCACACTCGCTCGGCACGCGGAGTCCGTGCTCGCCGAGACAGTCCGCCTCGACAGCGCCCTCGCGAGTTACACCGCAGCGCCGCGCCGCCCGGTCGTGCTCGTCGCCGGAGGCTCTGGCATGAACCGCATCGTCCCGCTGGCCCTGACGACGTTCCTGCGCGCCTACCCGGAGTACGACGTCGCCGTGTCCGAACACCGGACCCCCGAGAGCCTGCGCCTGCTCGCCGACGGCGAAGCCGACCTGGGCATCGTGCTGCACGACGAGGCCGAGGACACCGACCTCCGGCTCGACCCACTCAGCGAGGACCACCTGGTCGTGATCGGCCAGGCGGGCGGCGTACTGAGCGGCCGCGCCGGCATGACGTACCGCGAAGCAGCCGAGCACCCGATGGTCGGCCTGTCCCTGGACTCGTCCCTACGCCAGTGGATCGACCGCCACCTCCCGGCCAACGCGCCGATCCCCCGCTACCGCACGCTCGTCCCCGACCTGCACACCTTGATCCCACTCGCCGCAGCAGGCGCCGGCCTGGCCATCACACCCCGCCGGGCCGTCGCCCCCAACCCGGACCTCGACATCTGCCCACTGACCGACCCTTGGTCACTGCGCCGCCACCTGCTCGCCCACGGCACCCGTCGCCCACCCTCCCGACGAGCGACGGATGCCCTGGCCGACCACATCCGGACGGCGGCGAACAGCTGATCAGGTTCGGCGGACCGCCAACCCGTCGATCTGGTGTGTCATGGCCGGGCTTCGGACGGTGAGCTGGACCGTGCCCGACAGGAACGCTGCCGGAGTCGGCAGCGCGATCACGGCCTGGTACTGCGTGGTCGCGTTGTTCAGGTTGATCGTTCCGGCCGATCGCCCGCCGTAGTAGACCTGCACCGACCCGCAGCTTCCGCAGCGAGTGGCGATCAGGTAGAGCCGCTTCGCCTGCACGGTGCGGGTCAGCGAGGCACCGTTGGCGCCGCTGCTGGTCACGGTGCCGAGGTAGTAGACGCCGTTCGCGCCACGGCTCCAGCCGGCCGTCGCTGTCAGCGCCCGGTCGTCCATCGGCCGCGAGAAGCACCGCTCCGCCGACCAGGCCGAGACCGTGCCGAACACGTCCCGAGCCCGCACCGACACGCAGTATTCGTTGCCCGCAGCAACATTCAGCGTGATCGAGGTGGCCTTGGTCGCCGACGCGGCGTTGACGTAGCCGCCGAAGTTGGCC
The DNA here is from genome assembly GCF_001984195.1 of Kribbella sp. ALI-6-A. Taxonomy (GTDB): domain Bacteria; phylum Actinomycetota; class Actinomycetes; order Propionibacteriales; family Kribbellaceae; genus Kribbella. The sequence continues at coordinate 54,036 of NZ_MTQN01000004.1, read as the reverse complement.
AGGTACGTCGCGGTCCGGTAGCGCACGTCGTACGAGCCGACGCCGCTGGAGTCGGTCGCGGCGTAGGCCAGGCTGACCGAGGCCGCCTTGGTGAGCTCGAAGGCCCCCGAGGTGAACCGGACTGCGGGCGCGACGGCGTCGACGGTGAAGGAGCGGACGGCAACGGTCGCCCGGCCGCCGGGCTCGACCGCCTTGACTTGCAGTACATGCGCACCGCCGGCCACGCCGGTCTTCGTGTACGGCGAGGTGCAGGCTGTTGCCGGCCCACCGTCGAGCTGGCAGGTCACGGTCAGCGGCGTCGCCATGCCGGTGGTGGTGAACGGGATGCTGACATTCGGGCCGTTGACCGTCGCGGTCGGCTTGATCGCGACCCGCGGGCCTTGCCAGGCAGCTGTGCCGAGCCGCTCGTCCCACGGCCGCTGGAAGACGTTCACCGCGGCGCCCGGCTGCCCGGCGGCGTCGACCGGGACGACCTTCAGGACGTTGCCGCCGTGCGCGACGTACCGGTTGATCAGCAGCTTGGCGCCGTCCGGGGACCACGCGATCGATGCGAGCTGCTGTTCGCCGGCCTCACCGAGCTTCGGCGAACCGCCACCGACGGGGATGACAGCCGGAGCGTTGCCGCCGCTGACGAAGCCGATCCAGCGGCCGTCGGGCGACACCTCCGGATAGGTGGCCTGCTGGGTCCCGGCGATGCTGCTCAGCACCGCACCGTTGGCGCGCGCCTGGATGCGTTGCAGCAGACCCTGGAACTGGTCCTTCGCGATGATGGTCTGGCTGTCCGGCAGCCAGGTCGGCATCAGCAGGTGGCACCCGATCCGGACCGGGGTTCCGCCGGTCGCGGCGACCATGTCGAGGCACGAGCTGCTGTCCGGCTGCAGGCGCTCGTAGACGATCCGGGTGCCGTCCGGCGACCAGGCCATCCGGTAAATGCCGGTGGAACCGCTGACCAGCTGGACCGGCGTCGCACCCGGTACGTCGGTCCGGACGCGCCAGAGGCTCTCCTGGCCCTTGGCGAAGACGATTTCCCGGCCGTCGGGTGAGGTGGCGATCGAGCCGCCGATCACGTGCGTCGGGCCGTCGGCAGCCAGCGGGACCACCTGGGTGCCGCCCGGGACCGCCACCTGCCCGGCGTACGTACGGTAGTTGCCGCCCTCGACCGGGACGGTGTGGGTCAGGCCGATCGCCTCGGTGGTCGGTGCGGGCGTGATCGGCGTACTGACCGGGCCTTCGCCGTCGGCACTCGTCGCGGAGACCGAGTACGTCGCCCCCGCGATCCGCTCGCTCTGCGACCAGGCGACCTCGTCGCCCGTCCAGCTGCCCCAGGTCGGATAGGTCGTCTCGGTCCCGTTCACCGTCCGGTGGACCAGGTATCCGGTGAGACCGTCGGCGTCGGCCGGCGGCTGCCACCGCAGCTCGACGCCGGTGAACGTCCCGACCGCCTTCACCGCCAGCGGCACCGACGGTACGGCCTCCGTCACGGCCTGTGCTGGAAGTCCCGCTCCCAGGGCGATCGCCCCCACCACCAACGGCGCCATCGAACGCACGCTTCCCCCAGCAGGTTCCGGACCCGCCGACGCGCGTCTCATCGGGTTATCGTTGCCAAAGGCCCATTCGTTACGCCGTGGCAGGAAGCTGCCCTCACGCCGAATGCTTGCCCCGCCGGTAGAACTGGTTGCCCCCGGCGGCGAGCGCCGCGACGCCGACGGCCCCGAGCAAGCCGGGGAGGACGTAGTCGAACCCCCAGTCCGTGGCCTGCATCCTGGTCGGTTCTTCTGGGTCGTAGACGACCTCGACCGTGCCGCCCACCGTCGCCTCGTCGAAGTTCGACGTGCTGTCCTGGACTGTCTGGCCGGCCTTGGTGGTGTAGCGGACCTCGATCCGGGCGTTCTTGCCGGTCGACAGGTCGAGCACCGTCGCCGGGACCACCTCGCCGCGGTGCTGGAGCAGATAGGTGTCGCGGCCCACCCAGAACGCGAAAGCCAGCACTCCGATGGCGAACAGCAGCGTGATCAGGCCGTCGCCGTCCCAGTGCCAGCGACGGCGGCTGCGTTCGGTGCGGTAGCGGCGGGCGGCGAGGCGCTTGTCTCGCCGGGCGGCCTTCGCCCGGCGGCGGACCTCGGCCTGGCGGGTCCTACTGGACCGCCGGGTGCTGTTGGCCATGTGGCGACTCATCGGTCCTCACCGGTCGGGGCTGCTCAGGCTTGAGACGCCCCGACCGGTGCGGGCGTTACCTATGGCCGGGGCTGCGCGAGCAGCGGGCGGGTGCCGTCGAGCACGGTGGCGTAGCGGGAGCGGATGGTCGCGGCCTCGGCGTCGCTGAGGATCGACGACTCCGGCTTGCCGACGGCGACCTGCCAGGTGGGCGGAGTGTCCTCGCCGGAGAGCGCCCAGGCAGCCTGGCGCGCGGCTCCGAGGGCGACGTACTCGGCCGGCTCGGGCAGGACGACCGGTGCGCCGAGCAGAGCAGGCGCCAGAGCCTGTACGGCGCGGGAGCGGGCCGCGCCGCCCAGCAGGAGGACCCGCTCGACCGGGATGCCCTGGACGCGCAGTGCGTCGACGGCGTCGGCCAGGCCGCACAGCATGCCTTCGACGGCGGCGCGGGCCATCGTGGCGGGCTGCATGGTCGCGCGGGTCAGGCCGTAGACCAGGCCGGTCGAGTGCGGCAGGTCGGGCGTGCGCTCGCCGTCCAGGTACGGCAGCAGGACCAGTCCGTTGCTGCCGGACGAGTCCAGAGCGGCCTCGTCCAGCTCGGCGAGCTCCATGCCGAGCAACTGGGCAGTCGCCGACATGACCCGCGCCGCGTTCAGCGTGCAGACCAGCGGCAGGTAGCCCCCGGTCGCGTCCGCGAAGCCGGCGACAAAGCCGCTCGGGTCAGCAGTTGGCGTCGTACAGGTCGCGAAGGCCGTGCCTGAGGTCCCCAGCGACACAGCGACATCCCCCGGCTGCAGGTCGAGTCCGAGCGCGGCGGCCATGTTGTCGCCGGTCCCGGCCGCGATCGCCGCACCGAAGGCCGTCTCGCCGACGACCTCGCGCGGACCAGCGACCCGCGGCAGCACCAGCGACCGGCCGAAGGCCCGCTCGACCAGGTCAGGCCGGTACGAGTTGGTCGCCGGCGACCACCAGCCGGTGCCCGACGCGTCGCCGCGGTCAGTGGTGAGGTCCGCGATCCCAGAGCGACCAGCAGCGAGCTGGTGCGTCAGCCAGTCGTGCGGCAGCGCGACAGCCTCGGCCCGCGCCGCAGCGTCCGGCGCAGCCGACTGCACCCAGCGCAGCTTGGTCACCGTGAAGCTGGGCACCGGCAGCGAGCCGATCGCCTCGGCCCACGCCGCAGCCCCACCCAGCTCCTCGACGAGCTCGGTGGTCGCGTCGGCGGAGCTCGTGTCGTTCCAGAGCACGGCGGGATGCACGACCTCGCCGGAGCCGTCGAGCAGGACCATCCCGTGCTGCTGGCCGCCGACCGACAGGGCCTGGACGTCGTCCAGCAGCCCGTCGGACGCGATCTGCCAGGCATTCAGCCACTCGGCGGGGTCGACCTGCGTGGCGTCGGGGTGCGGCGCACGGCCTTCGCGCAGCACCTCCCCGGTGGCGGCGTCGCAGACCACGACTTTGGTGGCCTGGGTGGAGCAGTCGACACCGGCGACAAGTTTCGGCTGGGTCATCAGACAGGGGTCCTCTCGGCAGCGGCAGGGGGCAACAGGCGCAGGACTTCGCGGGCCAGGTCGGTGGTAGTCACCAGTGTGCTGACCAGACCCGACCGGACCGCTGCGATCACAGCGGGAGCCCGGTGCGCGCCGGCCGCCAGTGCGACCCGTTGGGCGGGGCGTCGCAGCTGGTCGATCGACACCGCGATGATCATCTGCTCCAACGGTGACTCGACCAGTTTGCCGTCCACGTCCAGCAGATGCCCACTCACCTCGGCCACGGCGCCGCCGGCGACCCCCTCCTCGCGGACCTCTTCCGACACCGCGTCCCACACCGTGGAGCAGCCCGCCCGCCAGGCGCCGATGGCCACCACGGAGATGTCCAGCCCGTCGGCCATCGCCAGGGTGTCGGCGATTCCCGGCTGGCGGCGCAGCGCGGTCACAGCGGCAACGTCGTCGACCACCAGCGGCGCGTGCACCGCGTACGCCGTACCGCCGGCCAGCTCAGCGGCTCTCCGGGCCAGGTCGACCGTCGTACCGCCACCGGACGGCGAGTGCAGCGACCCGGCCATCTGGATCACCGTGCAGGACGGCAGCGCGTCGAAGTGGTCGACCATCGCGTCCACCGCCCGGCTCCAGGTCAGCCCGAGCAGGTCACCGTCGCGCACGAGCGGCGCCACCGTGCGGGCCGCGGCCTCGGCGACCTGGGCGCGGACCTGCTCGGCCGACCCGGTCGCCGTCGTCGCCACGCAGCGCGCGATGCCGAGCGCCTCGGCCAGCTGCTCGGACAGCCCCCGGTCGACCGGGGTCGGGCTCTTGATCTGGATCTGCACGATCCCCCGCTCGCGTGCCTCCTCCAGCAGCCGGGCGATCTTGAACCGGCTGAGCCCCAACTGCTTGGCGATGTCCACCTTGGAGGTGTTGTCCAGGTAGTACCGCCGGGCGACGTCCGCGAGCAGCTCGTCGTCCTCCTCCACCCCCTCGACGGTCATCCGGCCCGTTCCTCCAGCGTGGCCCGGGCACCGCGCTCGTGCAGCGAGGTCAGCGCCGCCGTGTAGGCCTTTACGAACCGCTCGTCGTCGGCCAGGTCCCCGAACAGGTCGCGGTCCGACACGAACAGCAGCGGGTTGTCCCGGTTGTGCTGCGCCCGCTCGACCAGCTTGTCGCGCAGCCGGTCCACCACCTCGATCGGCTGTCCCTGCTCGTCGACGCCCTCGGCGTACCGGGCCCAGGAGGCCACGACGAGCGCGGACCGCTCGATCCCCCGGTCCGCCGCCAGCTGCTCGCGGATCACCGGCACCAGCCACTTCGGGATCCGGTCCGAGCTCTCCGCGCACAGCCGCGCGAGCGTGTCGCGCACCTCCGGGTTGGCGAACCGCTCGATCAGCTGGTGCTTGTACTGCTCCAGGTCCACTCCCGGTACGGCGGGCAGCGTCGGCTGACCCTCCTCGGTCATGTAGCCGAGCAGGAAGTCGACGAACAGCTTGTCCTGGCACACCTCGTGTGCGTACCGGTAGCCGGCCAGGTACCCGAGGTAGCACAGCGCCTGGTGACTCGCGTTGAGCAGCCGCAGCTTCATCAGCTCGTACGGCTCGACGTCCTCGACCACCTGCACCCCGACCTCGTCGTACGCCGGCCGCTCGCCCCCGAAGTCGTCCTCCAGCACCCACTGCGTGAACGGCTCGCACACCACCGGCCAGCCGTCGTCGATCCCGAACCGCTCGGCCAGCGCCGTCTTGTCCGCCTCGGCGGTGACCGGCGTGATCCGGTCGACCATGCAGTTCGGGAACCGGACCTCGGCCTCGATCCAGTCCGCCAAGTCGGCGTCGCGAAGCCGGGCGAAAGCAGTCAGCATCTTCTTCGCGACGTGGCCGTTGCCCGGGATGTTGTCGCACGACATCACCGTGAACGGCTTCGTGCCGGCCGCCCGGCGGCGGGCCAGGGCCTCGACGATCAGCCCGAACGCGGTGCCCGGCGTCGCGCCCGGCGCCAGGTCGGCGGCCAGGCCGGGGTCGGACGCGTCCAGCTCACCGGTCACCTGGTTGACGTGGTAGCCGCCCTCGGTGATCGTCAGCGACACGATCCGGGTGGCCGGGTCGGTCATCCGGGTCAGCACCGCCTCGGGGTCGTCCGGCGCGAACAGGTAGTCGACGATCGAGCCGATCACCCGCGGCTCCAGCGTGCCGTCCGGGTGCTTGACCACCAGTGTGTAGAGGCCGTCCTGGGCCGCCATCACGTCGGCCATCCGCCGGTCCTGCGGCAGGACGCCGACGCCGCAGATGCCCCAGTCCAGCGCCTTGCCGTCGTCCATCAGCCGGTCCAGATACATCGCCTGGTGGGCCCGGTGGAACCCGCCGACCCCGAAGTGCACGATGCCCGGGCGGACCGCCGTACGGTCGTAGGCCGGGACGCCCACCCGCGGGTCGAGCGCGGACAGCGTGGCGGAACTGAGTTTCTGCAAGGTCACTTGACGGCTCCCAGCGACAGGCCCTGGACCAGCTTGTCCTGGGCGGCGAAACCGGCGATCAGGACGGGCAGCGACACCACCAGCGAGGCCGCGCAGACCTTGGCCAGGAACAGCCCCTGGCTGGTGACGAAGCCGGTCAGGAACACCGGTGCGGTCTGGGCCACCGTACCTGTCAGCACCCGGGCGAAGAGCAGTTCGTTCCAGCTGAAGATGAAGCAGATCAGCGCCGCCGAGGCGATGCCCGGCGTGACCACCGGAGCGACCACGGAGCGCAACGTGCGGACCAGTCCGGCGCCGTCGACCGAGGCCGCCTCGAGGATCTCCACCGGCACCTCGGCCAGGAAGCTGCGCAGCATCCAGACCGCGATCGGCAGGTTCATCGAGGTGTAGAGCACGATCAGCAGCCAGATGTTGTCCAGCAGCCCGGTGAACTGGGCGAACAGGTAGATCGGCAGCAGCCCGGCCACCACCGGCAGCATCTTGGTGGACAGGAAGAAGAACAGCACGTCGGTCCACTTCTTCACCGGCTTGATCGACAGCGCGTACGCCGCCGGGAACGCGAGCAGGATGACCAGCAGCGTGGACAGGATGCTCGCGGTCAGCGAGTTCGCGATCGACGGCCAGGGGCCGGTGTCGAAGAACGAGCGGTACCCGTCGAGCGTCAGCGGCGCGGCCAGGTCCGGCGGGTTCTTCGCCGCGTCCTCCTCGGCGTGGAACGAGGTCAGCACCATCCACAGCACCGGCAGCACGAACAGCGTGCCGACGATCCAGGCCAGCCCGCTCAGCGCGATGCCCCCGCCGCGCTTCTTGCGGCCCGTCACCATCGTCACCTGACCGCTCATCGGCCCTCCTCCTTGAACAGCGTGGACACCGAGCGCAGGGCCAGCGTCGCGATGACGATCGTGCCGATCACCACGATCACGCCGGCCGCGGAGGCCCGGCCGTAGTCGTGCGCGGTGTAGAAGGTCTGGTAGATCGTGTACGGCAGGTTCGCCGTACCGAGTCCGCCGGACGTGATCGTGAAGACGGCGTCGAAGTTCTGCACCACGTAGATCGAGCCGAGCAGCGCGCTCAGTTCGAGGTACTGGCGCAGGTGCGGCAGCGTCATGTACCGGAAGATGTCCCACTGGCTGGCGCCGTCGATGCCGGCCGCCTCGATCACGTCCAGCGGCCGGCTCTGCAGCCCGGCCAGCAGGATCAGCATCATGAACGGCGTCCACTGCCAGACCAGCGCGAAGATCACCGACCACAGCGGCTGGTTGCTGATCCAGTCCGGCTGCGGCGCGCTGTCCCCGAAGATCCAGGTCAGTACGCCGTTGAACAGCCCGTACTCCGGGTTGTAGAGCGCGTGCTTCCACAGCAGCGCCGCCGCGACCGGCACGACCAGGAACGGCGTGATCATCATCGTCCGGACCACGCCGCGGCCGCGGAACTTGCGGTCCAGCAGCAGCGCGATGCCGAGGCCGAGCAGCAAGCTGATCAGCACCACCGCGGCGGTCAGCAGGATCGTCACCAGGATCGCCTGCCGGGTGTTCGCATCGGTCAGTACACGGCGGAAGTTGTCGATCCCGGCGAAGCCGCGCTCGTCGGGGTAGTAGGCGTTCCAGTCCATGAACGACGTGATGATCGTGACCACGAACGGCAGTTGGGTCACGATGATCATGAAGATCAGCGCGGGCAGCAGCGGCGCCCGCCGGGCCCAGTCGCCGGTCTTGCGCAGCATCGTGCTCTGCGACCCGGGCGGTACGGCGGCGTGGCGGCCGCCGGGACGTGCCTGCGTGTCGACACTCATGACGGCTTCCTCACTTCGCTTCTCGGGAGCGATAGCGCTCGGCGACGTCGTCGGCGAGCTCCTGCCCGCGTTTCAGCGCCTCGTCGACGCTCATCCGGCCGGCGATCGCCGAGCTGACGTCCTGGCTGACCTGGGTGCCGAGGTCGGGGAACTCCGGGATGTCGACGAACTGGATCCCGATCGCCGGCCGCTTCTGCATCCCGGGATCGGTCGGGTCCGCGCTCTCGATCGCCTGCCGGGTCGGCTCCGCGAACGCCGCCGCCTCCTTCACGTACGCCGGGTTCTCGTACGTCGAGGCGCGCTTGCCGGCCGGTACCCGGGACCAGCCGAGCTCCTGCCCGACCAGTTCCTCGTACTGCTTGCTGGACGCCCAGGAGATGAACTTCCAGGCGTTGTCCTTCTTCTTGCTGGCTTCCTGGATGCTCCACGCCCACGCGTACAGCCAGCCGGAGCTGTCGGTCTTCACCACCGGCGCGGGGGCGTAGCCCATCTTGCCCTTGACCGGTGAGTTCGGGGCCTCCAGCGAACCGGCCGCCGAGGTCGCGTCGTACCACATCGCGACGTTGCCCTGGACAAGGTTGTTGAGGCACTCGGTGAAGCCGGCCTGAGGTGCGCCGAGCTCGCCGTGGTTGCGGACCAGGTCGACGTAGAACTTGGTCGCCTCGGTGAACTCCGGGGAGCTGACCTGCGCCTGCCAGTCCTCGGTGAACCAGGTGCCGCCGAAGGTGTTCACCACCGTGGTCAGCGGCGCGAACAGCTGACCCCAGCCGGGCTGGCCGCGCAGGCAGATGCCGCGCATCCCGGGCTGGGCGTTGTCGACCTTGGCGGCGATGTCGGCGACCTGCTGCCAGGTCGGCTTGGCGGGCATCGTGATGCCCTTGGCCTGCAGAATGTCCTTGCGGTACATCAGGAACGACGACTCGCCGTAGAACGGTTCGCCGTACACCTTGCCGTCGGCGCCGCTGAGCGACTCCGTCATCGGCTTCAGCACGTCGTCCTGGTCGAAGTTCGGGTCCTTGGCGATGTAGTCCGACAGCGGCGCGATCCACTTGCTGGTCGCGTAGATCGGGATCTCGAAGTTGCTCAGCGAGGCCACGTCGTACTGGCCGGCCTGGCTGGAGAACTCCTGACTGATCTTGTCCCGGACGTCGTTCTCCGGCAGCACGGTGTAGTTGACCTTGATGCCGGTCTGCTGGGTGAAGTGGTCGGCGGTGAGCTTCTGCAGGTCGACCATCTGTGGGTTGTTCACCATCAGCACGTTGATGCTGTCGGCCCCGCCGCCGCCCGCACCACCACCCCAGCCGGCGCACCCGCCGACCGCACTCACCAGGACCACGGCGAGTCCCGCCGCTGTGATCCGCCTCCGCTGTTGCCGCACGAGCTGCTCCTTCGTTCCGCCGGACTCGCTCATCTGAGCACGCCTCTGCTCAGACTTGAGTGAACCGGGCGCGATGGAGTGTGTCAAGACTTCGTGCAACACGAGAGCGCCCCGCCGCTCAGATGAGCGGCGGGGTAGGTGGGTGGTTCTGGAGCTACCGCTCCTCGGCGGGGGCGGCCTCGGCCCGTGCGGCGTCGGCACGCGCGGCAGCGCGCTCGCGGCGGGCCTCGTCCACGCCCTCGAAGTACGCCTGCTCCAGCCGCCGGATCCCGAACGGCGCGAAGACCGCGGGCGCGGTCGGCCACATCACGAAGTCGTCCAGCCCCTCGATGGCCACCACGAGCGTCGCGACCACGGTCAGCCCGATCACGATCGGCCCGCCGATCCGGGTCAGCAGGCGGTCGCCGTCACCGACCACGGGGGTGCGGGTGATGGCCGCAACGGCGATGAGCACCACGAGCACGGCAACGATGCCCACCACGATGCCCGGCCAGAACGGCCCGGCGTCCCAGAAACCGTCGAGCCGGCTCAACCACACGATCTCGTAGGCCAGCAGCAGTGCAACGACGGCGTACGCGAGCGCGCCGGGGCGAGTCAGCCGGTCCGGCATGGTGGTCTCCGCTCGTCAGGTGGTCGCCGGTGACATCGGCGGACCGACGCCTGGTGTTACCCGGGCGTTCACAATGACGGAGAATAACCCGGGTGAGTGCGCGCGTTGTCCTGCTGGCCGGTCCGTCCGGGACCGGGAAGTCGCATCTGGCCGAGCTGGTCGGGTTGCCGGTGGTCCGGCTGGACGACTTCTACCGCGACGGCGACGACGAGGCGATGCCGCGGTCGCCGCTGGGCATCGTGGACTGGGACGACCCGCGATCCTGGGACGCCGGCCGAGCAGTCGACGCGCTGGAGACACTCTGTACGACCGGGTCGGCCGATCTTCCGACGTACGACATCAGCGTGGACGCGACGGTCGGGCACCACCTGGTCACCACCGGTGGGCAACCGCTGGTGGTTGCCGAGGGCATCTTCGCCGACCAGATCGTCGGCGAACTCGAGCAGCGCGGGCTGCTGGCCGCTGCGATCTGCGTGCGGCACCACCGGATCGTCACGTTCCTGCGCCGGTTCCAGCGAGACCTGCGCGAGCACCGCAAGCCACCGTTCACGCTGCTGCGGCGAGGATTGCTGCTGCTCGAAGACGACCCGCGAGTGGTCCGCCGCTGCGTCGATGCCGGCTGCGAACCCCTGCACCCGAAGGCCGCCCGCCGCCGGATCGCCGACCTGCTCGCGGCGGCGTCGACCCACTGACTGTCGCCCAGCAGGCGGTGACACGCCGGATACCGGCGGTTTTGTCGTTCGCTGGTTGCCTGGCGTTCACCTTCGTCTGATGCGATCCAGCCAGGATTCCACGAACTGGCGGAGGAGTTGTGAGGCGGACTGCGCCCGGCGTGACCGTGCTGGTCGCGTGCGCCCTGCTGGCGTTGCCGGGTTGCGCCGGAGGCGACGCCGGAGCCGCCACGAGCAGTCCGCCGAAGGCCGCCGTCTCCAGCGCGCCGGCGGCGACGACACCGAAGAGCGCGCTGGCCGGGCTGATCGTCGTACCGGACGGCTATGGGCCGGACAAGCGAGAGCTGAGCGGAGCGTTCACGCTGCAGTCGTTTCTCGGCACGATCTCCAGCGTCCCGGCCGAGGATCGCGCGTTGCTGCTGAACGCGGACTTCTCCGAGGGCTACCAGACGGTGCGGATCAGCCCGGACCACAAGAAGCAGTACACGGTCCGCCTGTTCCGGACCGGCTCGAAGCGCAAGGCCCAGGATCTGCGCACCGGCTTCTGGCGCCAGGAAACCTTCACCACCCAGTACTCCGTACCGGGTGTGCCGGGCGTGCTCACCGGTCGGCGGGTCACCCCGACCGGCCTGCCCGACGAGTCCGAGGCCGTCGCCCAGGCCGGCTTCGTCGCCGGCACGATGCTCGCCCAGATCACCGTCCGCCAGACCGGCCTGATCGGCAGCAATCTCCAGCCGGACACCAAGCTCGTCACGAGCTTGGCCCAGCAGCAGTACAAACGCCTGACCGCCAAAGCCGGCTGAGGTCGCTACCGGTTCACGGGTGCCGGCGCGCTGCGAGCCGCCGGGCAGGTCATCCGCCGGCGCGCAGGTAGTGCGCCCAGTAGCCGCGCCAGGCGCCGTACCGCTCGGACAGGCGCATGAGCGCGTCCTCGTCGACGTACTCGCCGTAGACCCGGGCGGCGGCCTGCATCAACTGCTTCTCCACCGGGGTCTCGTCCATCCGCCCCAGGCCGCGGATCAGCACGAACGTCGAAGACCACGGCCCGATCCCCGGCAGCGACAACAGCTGCGCCTTGGCCTCGTCGTACGGCGCCTCGCGAAGCTCGGTCTCGGACAGCTCGAGCCAGCGCCGGGCCGCGCCCTGCAGGAAGCCGGCTTTGCGTTCGTTGCGGATCGTTCCGGCGAGGTCGTCCAGTCCGGCGACCTGCTCGGCGTCCGGGAAGGCCCGGTGGACGACGCCGTCGTGCTCGACCTCGTTGCCGATCCGCTGGACCAGCGCCGATTTCTCCTTCACCGCAACAGGTCTCGCGGTCCGCTGGGACAGGATCGCCCAGACGACGTTCTCCCAGGGCGAGCTGAACTTCACCTGGTGATACCCGTACAGCCGCTGGACCACCGGCTGGAACACGTCGTCGGCCAGCGCGTAGAACCCGGCCAGGTCGTCGTCCAGGCTGAGGAAAAACCGCACCCGATCGAGCGCGGCCTCGACCGCCGAGTCGCCGCCGGCCCCGGTCAGCCGGACCTCGACCGCCGGCTCGCTGCCGGGCGCGGCCGCCACGTCGGCCAGCACGGTCCTCCCGTCCACCCGCAGCGCTTTGGTGAGCCGGCCACCGACGATGCGTTGCTCCCCCGCGGTGGGCGAGAACCCCGCGACGAACCGCAACGACAAGTCGAAGTCGAACGGCGCCGTCGCAGGCAGCCGATGCTCGGAGTACGTCACCCCACCAGCGTGCCGGACCCCACCGACAGTTTGGTTCAGGCGGTGACGCGGTCGATGATCAGCGGCTGCTTCTCGTACGCCGTACCGATGTCGACCGCGTCCGCGAGTGACTCCAGGGCCCGGTCGAAGCGGGAGGCGTCGTCGGTGTGCAGGGTGAGCAGGGGCTGGCCGGCGGTGACCTCGTCGCCGGGCTTGGCGTGCAGCTCGATTCCGGCGACGGGAGAGACCGGGTCTTCCTTGCGGGCCCGGCCGGCGCCGAGGCGCCAGGCGGCCACGCCGACGGCGAGGGCGTCGAGCCGGCTGAGTACGCCGGACTGCTCGGCCTTCACCACGTGCTGCTCGGGAGCGACCGGGAGGTCGGCGTCGGGGTCACCGTCCTGGGCGGCGATCATCCGCCGCCAGACGTCCATCGCCGAACCGTCGCGCAGCTTCTCGGCCGGGTCGACGTCGGTGACCCCGGCCGCCGCCAGCATCTCCGCCGCCAGCGCGACGGTCAGCTCGACGACGTCGGCCGGTCCGCCACCGGCGAGCACCTCCAGCGATTCGCGGACCTCAAGGGCGTTGCCGGCCGTGAGGCCGAGCGGTGTCGACATGTCGGTCAGCAACGCCACCGTGCGGACGCCGGCGTCCGTGCCCAGGGCAACCATCGTCTCGGCCAGCTCGCGCGCGTCGGCCAGGTCCTTCATGAACGCGCCGGTGCCGACCTTGACGTCCAGCACCAGCGCGCCGGTGCCCTCGGCGATCTTCTTGCTCATGATCGAGCTGGCGATCAGCGGGATCGCCTCGACCGTGCCGGTCACGTCGCGAAGCGCGTAGAGCTTCTTGTCCGCCGGGGCCAGTCCGTCGCCGGCGGCGCAGATCACCGCGCCGACGTCCTCGAGCTGGTTCATCAGCTCGGCGTTCGACAGCGCCGCCCGCCAGCCGGGGATGGACTCCAGCTTGTCCAGCGTGCCGCCGGTGTGGCCGAGACCGCGCCCGGACAGCTGCGGCACCGCGACGCCGCAGGCCGCGACCAAGGGGGCCAGCGGCAACGTGATCTTGTCACCGACGCCGCCGGTGGAGTGCTTGTCGGCGGTCGGGCGGGACAGCTTCGCGAAGTCCATCCGCTCACCGGAGGCGATCATCGCGGCGGTCCAGCGGGCGATCTCGCGCCGGGTCATGCCGTTCAGCAGGATCGCCATCGCCAGCGAGGACATCTGCTCGTCGGCGACGTCGCCCCGGGTGTAGGCGTCGATCACCCAGTCGATCTGCCCGTCGCTCAGCTCGCCCTTGTCGCGCTTGGTGCGGATCACGTCGACGGCGTCGAAGCTCACTAGTCCTCCAGATATTCGGGCCCGAAGGCCTCGGGCAGCAGCTCACGCAGCGGGCGACTGCCGTGCGCCGACTCAAGCAGTAGTTCGGCCCCGCCGTGCTCGTGCAGCAGCTGCCGGCAGCGGCCGCACGGGGTCAGCAGGTTCTCGTGGTGATCCACGCAGGTGAAGGCAACCAACCGCCCACCGCCCGTCGCGTGCAACGCCGACACCAGCCCGCACTCCGCACACAAGGTCAGCCCGTACGACGCGTTCTCGACGTTGCACCCAGCAACGATCCGTCCGTCGTCGACCAGCGCGGCGGCTCCCACGGCGTACCCGGAGTACGGCGCGTAGGCGCGCCGCATGGCGTCGACGGCCGCGGCCCGCAGCGCGGGCCAGTCGACCGTCCGCGCCGGTTCACTCGGTGACGTAGGGCTCACCATCCGCCTTCGGAGCTCGGACCCGGCCGACCAAACCAGCGACGGCGATCACCGTGGCCAGGTACGGCGCCATCAGCAGCAGCTCGCCGGGAATGGGGGTCTGGATGATCTGCAGCTGGGACTGCAGCTGGGTGGCGAAGCCGAAGAACAGCGCCGCAACCATCGCGCCGATCGGGTGCCAGCGGCCCATGATCAGCGCGGCCAGGGCGATGAAGCCGTTGCCGGCGGTCATCTCCTTGGAGAACGAACCGGCGTACCCGACGGTGAAGAACGCGCCGCCCAGACCGGCCAGCACCCCGGCCCACAGCACCGCGGAGTACCTGACCCGCTTGACCTTGATACCGACCGTGTCGGCCGCCTTCGGGTGCTCGCCGACCGCGCGGACCCGCAGGCCCCACCGGGTCTGGAACAGCACGAACGTGACGACGGCGACCGCGAGGTAGGTCAGGTAGACCAGGATCGTCTGGTTGAACAGGATCGGCCCGATGAACGGGATGTCGCCCAGGCCGGGAATCTTCACTGCGGACAGCACGCTCGGCGTGTTCAGCGCCTCGGCGTCCTCCTGCAGGAACTGGTCGAACAGATACCCGGTGATGCCGGAGGCGAAGACCACCAGCACGACGCCGAGCACGACCTGGTTGACCAGGTACTTGATCGAGAAGACCGCCAGCAGCCAGGCCATCAGGACCCCGCTCACGGCGGCGGCGACCAGCGCGGCCGCCGCGCTGCCCGTCGTACTGGACACGACCGCCGCGGTGAACGCGCCGACCAGGAACTGGCCCTCGATCGCGATGTTGATCACGCCGGCCCGCTCGCACAGCACACCGGCCAGCGCGCCGAGGATCAGCGGGGTGGCGAAGTTCAGCGTGCCTTGGAACTGGTTGGCCAGTGGGAACGTCTTGCCCGCCGCCGCCCAGCACAGGAACGCGCCGATGAAGCACACGCCCAGCACGACGGCCAGCCAGCCGCTGTACTTCTGCGGCACCCGGCGCATCACGTAGGCGACGGCCGCGAAGATGCCGAGCGCGCCGAGCACGATCGCGACCGGTTGCGCCGGTACGCCGAGCAGGTTGTTCTCGAGATCGCCGGAGACCAGCTGGAACGTCGCCTTGCCGCCGCCGGTGAAGATCGCCAGCCCGAGACCGATCAGCGCGAAGACCAGCATCAGGCCGCCGACGCGCAGTCGCCGGGTCCGGTCCGCCGGTGCCTCGATCGCCGCCGGTGCGGGCTCGCGCACCGTGTCGGTCACCGTCGTGTCGCTCATCCGTTCCAGCCTTTCGCGAGCACAGCGCCGATGCCGCGTTCCTTGGGCAGGAAGCGGAACACCGAGCGCACCAGCGCCGGGGCCGCGACGAACAGCACGATCACGGCCTGCAGGACGGTGGTCAGGGTCAGCGGGGTCTGGGTCTGCAGCTGCATCTGCAGGCCGCCGGCGTTCAGCGCGCCGAACAGCAGGCCGGCCAGCACCGTGCCGAGCGGCGTACCGCGGCCGAGCAGCGCGACCGTGATCGCGTCGAACCCGACCGTGGCGGCGACACCGTCGGTCAGCGGAAGGTCGGTGCCGAGCACCTGCTGCGTGCCGGCCAGACCGGCGAGCGCGCCGGCCACCACCATCGCGATGATGTACGCCCGGCCGACCGACATGCCGGCCGTCCGGGAGGCGTCGGCGTTGGCACCGACCGCGCGCAGCTCGAAGCCGATCGTCGACCGGTTCAGCAGCCACCAGACGAAAACCGCGGCCAGCAGCGCGAGCAGGAACCCGATGTGCAGCCGGGTGTCACCGAACTGCGGGTACTGCGCGTTCGGGTCGACGATCGGGCTGATCGGGTCCTCGCGGCCAGGCCGCTTGAAGGTCGTTGTCGTCAGCAACCACTGGAGCAGGTAGATCGCGACGTAGTTGAGCATGATCGTGACGATCACCTCGTGCGCGCCGGTCCGCGCCTTGAGCAGACCGACCACGCCACCCCAGATCGCGCCGCCGATCAGGCCGGCCACGACCGCCAGCACCAGGTGCAGGACCGGCGGCAGGTGCCACGCGAAGCCGACGTACGCGGCCAGGATCGCGCCGATGATCAGCTGGCCCTGGGCACCGATGTTGAACAGCCCGGTGCGGAAGGCCAGCGAGACGGCGAGACCGCCGCAGATCAGCGGGGTCGCCTGGGTCAGCGACTCCGCGATCGGGTTCATCCCGCCGAGCGCGCCGACGGCGAGTGCCTTGTACGCCTCACCGACCGCGGTCGCGGCGGCCGACAGGGTGTCCAGCGGCGCGGCGCCGAAGTAGCCGACCGCGGCCTTCACCTCGTCGTCGCCGACGATGATCAGGATCGCGCCGACGACCAGCGCCAGCACGATCGCGCTCAGCGAGACCAGCCCCTGGACTGCCCAGGACGGCAGCCCGCTCGCGGCCGGCTCCTTGACCGGGCTCGCCGGCGCCGGGCTCTGCTCCGGCTCGGTGGCCGTGTCGTTGCTCATCTAGATGGTTCCCAACGTGGTCGGGTTCTCGGTCGCCACGACCTCGGCCTCGCGCTTGCTGGCACCGGCCATCATCAGGCCGAGCTCGTCGCGAGGCGTGTCGGACGGTACGACGCCGACGACCTTGCCGCGGTACATCACCGCGACCCGGTCGGCCAGCGCGGCGATCTCGTCCAGCTCGGTGGACACGATCAGCACCGCGGTGCCGTTGTCGCGCTCCTCGACGATCCGGGTGTGCAGGAACTCGATCGAGCCGACGTCGACGCCCCGGGTCGGCTGCGAGGCGACCAGCAGCTTGAGCGGCCGGGACAGCTCGCGGGCCAGCACGACCTTCTGCTGGTTGCCGCCGGACAGCGACGAGACCGGCAGGTCCGCGCCCTGGGTGCGGATGTCGTACTCCTCGATCCGGGCGTGCGCGTTCTTCTCGATCTCGTCGGTGCGCAGCGCCAGGCCGCGGCCGAACGGCTCGTTGCGGAACAGGTCGAGCACCAGGTTCTCGGCGACGCTGAACGAGCCGACGAAGCCGTCGTGGCCGCGGTCCTCGGGCACGTAGCCGATGCCGGCGTCCAGCCGCTGCCGCGTGGTCCGGCCGGTCAGGTCGACGCCGTCCAGCGAGACCTTGCCCGCCGCGATCGGGGTGAGCCCGAGCAGCGCCTCGGCCAGCTCGGTCTGACCGTTGCCCTGGACACCGGCCACCGCGAGGATCTCGCCGGCCCGGACCTCCAGGTCGACCGCGTCGACGGCGGTGAACCCGCGCTCGTCGATCACCGTCAGGCCCTCGATCGTCAAGACGGCGTCGCCCGGCTGGGCCGGTTGCTTGTCGACCACCAGGTCGACCGCGCGGCCGACCATCAGCTCGGCCAACTGCTCCTCCGACGCCGACGGCTCGGCACTGCCGACCACCTTGCCCCGGCGGATCACGGTGATCTTGTCCGCGATCGCCTTGACCTCTTTGAGCTTGTGGGTGATGAACACGATCGAGGTGCCGTTGGCCTTGAGCTGGCGCATCACGCCGATCAGCTCGTCGATCTCGGCCGGGGTGAGCACCGCGGTCGGCTCGTCCAGGATCAGCACCTTGGCGTCGTTGGTCAGCGCCTTGATGATCTCGACCCGCTGCTGCACACCGACCGGGATGTCCTCGACCAGCGCCTCGGGGTCGACCTCGAAGCCGTAGCGGTCGGACAGCTCGGTGACCAGCGCGTGCGCCTTCTTACGGTCCAGCACGCCGCCGGCGTGGGTGTTCTCCCGGCCGAGCATGATGTTCTCGGCGACGGTGAACACCGGGACCAGCATGAAGTGCTGGTGCACCATGCCGATGCCGTGGCCGATCGCGTCGCTGGGCGAGGTGATCGCGACCTTCTCGCCGTCGATCACGATCTCGCCGGAGTCGGGCTGCAGCAGCCCGTAGAGCATGTTCATCAGGGTCGACTTGCCGGCCCCGTTCTCGCCGAGCAGGCAGTGGATCTCACCCGGTTCGATCACCAGGTCGATGTGGTCGTTGGCGACCAGTGAGCCGAAGCGCTTGGTCAGCCCGGACAGCTCGAGATGCATCAGGAGGCCTTCCTTCAGACGGCGAGCCAGGAAGGCGACCCCGGTGGGGGCTGCGCCTTCCTGGCTCGCACCGTACTACGCGGTGGCGGTGGCGGGTCGTTCCCACCCCACCCCGGCGGTCGTGGGTCAGGAGGCCTTCGGCTGTGCCTTCGACGCGATCGTGATCTTGCCGCTGACGATGTCGGCCTTGATCTGGTCCAGCTCGCTCTTCAGCTCGGCCGGGACCTTGCTGTCGAACTCGTGGAACGGCGCCAGCGAGGTGCCGCCGTTCTCCAGCGTCCCGATGAACTGGGAGTTGTCGAACTTGTTGTCGACGACCGAGACGATCGCGTCCTGCACGGCGACGTCCATGCCCTTCTTGACGCTGGTGATCAGCACCGAGCAGTACTCCGCGGCGCTCTCGCAGCCGTCGGTGTCGACCCAGATCGCGTTCACCTTGCCGTTGCTGGCCTTGGCCGCCTGCAGACCACCCAGCCCGGCCGGACCGGCCACCGGGAAGATGATGTCGGCGCCCTGGGTGATCAGGTTCTGCGCGGTGTTCTGGCCCTTGGCCTTGTCCTCGAAGTCACCGGTGAACAGACCGGACTGCTTGGCGTCGTCCCAGCCGAGCACCTGGACGTTCTTGGACTTCTGGGTGTTGTAGTAGCGCACGCCCTCGGCGAAGCCGTCCATGAAGATCGTCACCGGCGGGATCTTGATGCCGCCGAAGGTGCCGACCTTGCCGGACTTCGACATCGCCGCGGCCAGGTAGCCGGCCTGGAAGCTGGACTGCGCGGTGTTGAAGCCGAGCGGCTTGACGTTGGTGATCGGCTTGGCCGGGGCCGAGTCGACGATCGCGAACTTGATGTCCGGGTTGGCCTGGGCGGCCTTGTCGGTGGCGTCCTCGAGCTTGAAGCCGACCGAGACGATCACCTTGCAGCCGGCCTGGACCATCGCGGTCATGTTGGTCGGGTAGTCGTTGTCGGACTTCGACTCGGCCTTGACCTCGGTCAGGCCCTTGTCCTTGACCGCCGCCTGGAGACCGGCGTACGACGTCTGGTTGAACGACTTGTCGTCGAACCCACCCGAGTCGGAGACCATGCAGGCCTTGAAGTCCTTGTTGGCGCTGCCACCGGCCGAGTCCTCGGCCGGCTTGCTGCCACACGCGGCGACGGCGAGCGTCACCGCGCCCACGATCGCCAGTCCCCGCACGTACTTCTTCACCGGACGTCTCCTTCGTCGACCAGACACCATTTGCCCGGCTCGCCTTCCCCAGCGGGCCGCATCCGCAGACTATAGGGGCCGTCGCCGTCTTCTCTGAACGCCAAGAGGCCCTCGATACCGGAAAGTAATCGGCGCTTTCGTCACAACGCCGAAACATCTGCGGTCTGGCGACCGATCGATCACGGTGAGTCACCGAACCGGCCTCGGTTCGGCGTCGGAATCAGCGGTGGCGGGGGGCGAACCGGGTCTGCCCGGAGCCGACTTCGAAGATCGCCCGGCCGTTGTGCTCGCCGAGGAAGCGCGGCTGTCCGGGCCCGTCGGCGTCGTACTCGACGGCGCCCGGCAGCGAGACCGTCGCGGTCACGTTCACCGGGACGTCGATCGTCGCGCGGACGCCGCCGGTGGGTTGCCGACGCCAGTCGAGCGTCACCGGCCCACGCTGGGTCGGCACGGTCCCCTTGGCCGAGCGCAGCTCGATGTCCGGTACGACGACCGACAGCCGGGCCGCGCCGGGCGCGGCGACGCTGACGCCGAGCATCGTGCCGAGCACGTCGACCGCCGCCTGGGCACCCCAGCCGTGCGAATAGCTCTCGCTGCCTTCGGGATTCCACTGCTCCCAGGTGAAGGTGCCGCCGCGCGCAAGCACGTTGGCCCAGCCGAGATCGTCCGCGTCGGTGAGCCGGGTCAGTACGGCGTCCGCGCGGTTCGCGTCGGCCAGTGCCTGCAGCAACCAATGTGCGGTCATCGGGCCCTGCTTCATGCCGAGCGACGCCAGGTGATCCGCGAGCCGCGGGAAGTCCGCCGCCGGAGCCACCCCGAGCGCGATCGCGTACGACGTGGAGTGCTGCCCGGCGTGCGTGCTCTGCCGCCCGTCGGCGTACAGGCCGTCGATGTAGATCCCGTCCTCGCGCCGCAACTTGGCGTTGATGTCGTCCCGCAGTCTTTCCGCCGGTCGCCGGTACGCCGTGACTTCGGCCGCCGGGCGACCGAGAGCTTCGGCGAGATCCGCGGTCCGGCGCAGTACGTCGTACCCCTGGACGTTGATCGTGGTCCGGGCGGCGGTGTCCATGTCGTAGCCGAAGCGGCCCGGGGCCGGCCAGTCGACGATGCCGTACTGGTACGGGCCGCTGCCGCCGGACAGATTCGTGACGAGTCCGGCGGTCGGGCCGGTCGCGGGGATGTGGCGGGTGACGTAGTCGGCGGTGTGACGCAGGTACGGGTAGGCCTGCCGGACCAGCGCGGTGTCACCGGTCTCGAGCCAGTAGCGCCAGACCCAGTTGACGAACATCTCGGAGTAGTCCGGGATGTCGCGTTTGCCGTCGCCGTTGGGATACACCGCGTTGTACCGGCCGAGATCGTTGCCCGAGGTCCAGTACCGGTCCTGCGAGTGCAGGAACTCGCGGATCGCCTGCTGGATGGCGTCCCGCTCGCCGAACGCGGCCATCGTGGCGTACGAGATGTCCACCGCGTCGCCGAGGAACTGGCCCTTCTCCCGGGTCGGGGTGTCGACGAACTGGTGCTGCACCGAGTAGAGCGCCGACCGTCGCAGCAACGCCCAGACCGCGTTCAGCGTGGGGTCCGAGCTGACGAACCGCGCGGCCCGGTCGGGGTCGACGTCGGTGTGCTCGACGATCGCCGCGATGTCGGCCGCGCCGAGCTGCTCGCCCGCCCCCGGCGCCTTGATTTCCAGGTACCGCCAGCCCCAGTGCAGGTTCGCCTCGAGCTGCTGGGCGCCGTCGCGCTGGGTGTAGCGCATGGTCAGGTTGCTGCCCTGGGTGTCGGTCTCGCCGGTCGAAGCGTGACCGTCGGCCGTCAGGTTGTAGCTGGTCTGGATGTCGACGACCCGGCCGCTGACACCGTGGTCGAACCGGATCACCGGGCGCGCCGGGATCACCACCCCGAAGTCCGCGACGACCGCGCCGTCGGCGAACCGGCGGACCGACACCGGGCGCCGTACGGTCTTGGTCAGGCGGGTCTCCTGGCCGACCAGACGCGGCACGTCCGTCGTGGGGTGCGCGCCGACGACGGTGGCGGGCGTCCAGGGCTGTGCGGTGTCGTCGTAGCCGGGCTTGGTCCAGCCGATGGGCTCCTGGCGGGCGTCGATGCGCTCGGTGTAGTCACCGGCGTCGCTGTTGCGCCGCGGCGCCCCGGTCTCGAACTGGGACGCCCGGCGGACCCGCCAACTGCCGTCGGACACGACGACCTGGCGCCGGCCGTCGGCGTACTCGACGACGAGCTTGAGCAGCATGCCGCGCGCGTTGGCGGCCGCCGGCCGGCCTTGGCCGCCGCCGTACCAGTGATAGAGCACGCCGATGGCCAACGGCCCGCGGGCCCGGACCTGCCGGGTGACGTCGGTGACCTGGTAGTACCCCTCGCCCGGGTAGGAGAACGCCGGGCCGTCGTCGACCTCGGCGCCGTTCAGGTAGAGGCGGTACTGGTGGTACGCCGAGACGTAGGCCCGGGCGCGCACGACCCGGCCGCTGGGGATGGCGACCTCCTTGCGGACCAGCGTGTAGTCGTCGGGCTCGGTGGAGGGGCGGCGGATCCACGCGGCGCCCTCCCAGTCCGCGTCGGTGATGCCGGTTTCGAAGCTTGCCGGAGGCGCCCACGGGGAGACCCGGCCGGCTCGGTCCCAGGTCCGCACGGTCCACCGGTACGGCGTACCGACGGCGAGGGCGGGACCGGCGTACTGGACGTACTGCTGCTCCGACGACTGGACCTTGCCGCTGTCCCACTGCTCGGTGCCGTCGGCCTGAAAGACCCGGAGCTGGTACGCCGTCTGGACCTCGTTGCCGTCGGAGTCCTGCGGCCACCAGCCGAACTGGGGCGGTCCGTTCACGGCGAGCGGGTGCGGCCGGTCCCCGACCGTCAGGTGAGTGGGCGCGTCCGGAGCTGATCCGCGCGCGGCGACGGCACCGGTCGTAGCGCCGGTGGAGACCGAGAACAGGCTGAGGGCGAGCAGGATGGCCACCGTCCGGCGGCCGGGCGGGTTCGAGCGGCGGGCGGTCATCGGGCAGCTCCTCGAGATGGGGCGGTCGAGCCGGTCCCGGCAGTCTAGGAAAGCCTTTACCGCAGTGCCCAGGGAAGTGTCCGGGATCGGCCAGACCCCGACGGCGACCGCCCCTCGCCGACCGGGTGCATTGGTCCCTGATGGGAGAATCGCCCGCATGACGACTTCGCACCACCTGCTGCTCACCGACGTCCAGGCTCGCGTCGACGAGGTGCGGGAGGAGGCGATCTCGGTCCGCCGCGACCTGCACGCGCACCCCGAGCTCGGCTGGCACGAGGTCCGGACGACCGAGCTGATCAAGCAACGGCTGACGGCCGCTGGACTCTCGCCGCAAGTGCTGCCCACCGGGACCGGGCTGATCTGCGACATCGGCTCGGGCGACACCTGCGTGGCGCTGCGGGCCGACATCGACGCGCTGCCGGTGCCGGACGGCGTCGACAACCCGTGGCGCTCGACCAGCGACGGGGTCGCGCACGCCTGCGGCCACGACATTCACACCTCGGCCCTGATCGGAGCGGCCATCGTGCTGGCCGGGATGGCCCGGGACGGCCTGCTCGATCGGCGGGTGCGGCTGATCTTCCAGCCCGCCGAGGAGGTGATGCCCGGCGGCGCGCTCGGCGTCATCGCGGCCGGCGGGCTGGACGGCGTACGGCGGATCTACGGGTTGCACTGCGATCCCCGGCTCGACGTCGGGCAGGTCGGTCTTCGGGTCGGAGCGCTGACCGCGGCCGCCGACCGGATCCTCGTCCGGCTGACCGGCCCGGGTGGCCACACCTCCCGTCCGCACCTCACGGCCGACCTGGTCTACGCCCTGGCGACACTGGTCACCGAGCTGCCCGCCGCGCTGTCGCGCCGGGTCGACCCGCGCGCCGGGATGTCGATGGTCTGGGGCAGGATCACCGCGGGCTCGGCGGCCAACGCGATCCCCGCGCGCGGCGAGGCCGAAGGCACGTTGCGCTGCCTCGACGTGAGCGCCTGGAAGCTGGCCGCGGAGCTGATCCCCGGCCTGGCCGACAACCTCGTTTCGCCGTACGGCGTACAGGTGGACACCGAGGTCACCCATGGCGTCCCGCCGGTGATGAACGACGCGAGCGCGATCGAGGTCTTCCGGACCGTGGTCGAGCAGACGATGGGGTCGCACGCGCTGGCCCAGACCGATCAGAGCCTGGGCGGTGAGGACTTCGCCTGGTATCTGGAACACGTGCCGGGCGCGATGGCACGCCTCGGCGTCCGCCCGGCAGGGCAGGGCTCGGCGGCCGACCTGCACACGCCGGGCTTCGACCCGTCGGAGGACGCGATCACGCTCGGGACGATGATCCTGGTGTCGTCGGCGCTACTGGACTGAGGCGCTGGGTCAGAACGTGTCGGCGGGGACGTAGACGCCCCAGACCTCGCGCAGCGCGTCGCAGACCTCGCCGACCGTCGCGCGGGCCTTGAGGGCCTGCTTCATCGGGTAGAGACAGTTGTCGTTGCCCCGGGCAGCGGCCTGGAGATCGGCCAGCGCCTGGTCGACGGCGGCCTGGTCGCGTTCGGCCCGGAGCTTGGCCAGGCGGGCGACCTGCTGGGCCTCGATCGCGGGGTCGACCTGCAGCGGCTCGTACGGCTCCTCCTCGGCGGCGCGGAACTTGTTCTGGCCGACGACGACCCGCTCACCGCTGTCGATCTGCAGCGCGATCTTGTACGCCGACCGCTCGATCTCCTGCTTCTGGAAGCCCTTCTCGATCGCGGCGACGGCCCCGCCGTACTCCTCGACCTGCTCCATCAGCTCACGCGCGGCGGCCTCGACCTGGTCGGTCAGCGACTCCACGACGTACGAACCGGCGAACGGGTCGACGGTCGCGGTCACGTCGGTCTCGTAGGCCAGCACCTGCTGCGTGCGCAGCGCGAGCCGGGCCGCCTTCTCGGTCGGCAGGGCGATCGCCTCGTCGTACGAGTTGGTGTGCAGGGACTGCGTGCCGCCGAGCACGGCGGCCAGGCCCTGGATCGCGACCCGGACGAGATTGACCTCGGGCTGCTGCGCGGTCAGCTGGACGCCGGCCGTCTGGGTGTGGAAGCGCAGCATCATCGACTTCGGGTTCTTCGCGCCGAACTCGTCGCGCATCACCTGCGCCCAGATCCGCCGGGCGGCCCGGAACTTCGCGACCTCCTCCAGCAGCGTGGTCCGGGCGACGAAGAAGAACGACAGCCGCGGCGCGAACGCGTCCACGTCCAGCCCCGCGGCGACCGCGGCCCGGACGTACTCGATCCCGTCGGCCAGCGTGAACGCGATCTCCTGCGCGGGCGTCGCCCCGGCCTCGGCCATGTGGTAGCCGGAGATCGAGATCGTGTTCCAGCGCGGCAGCTCGTCGCGGCAGTACCCGAAGATGTCGCTGATCAGCCGCAGCGACTCCTTCGGCGGATAGATGTAGGTGCCGCGGGCGATGTACTCCTTCAGTACGTCGTTCTGGATCGTGCCGGTCAGCTTGTCGCCGCTGACCCCCTGCTCCTCGGCCACCAGTTGGTAGAGCAGCAGCAGCACCGCGCCCGGCGCGTTGATCGTCATCGAGGTGGACACCTGGTCCAGCGGGATCTTGTCGAACAGCACCCGCATGTCGTCGATCGAGTCGATCGCCACCCCGACCTTGCCAACCTCACCGTGCGCCAGCTCCGCGTCGGAGTCGTAGCCCATCTGCGTCGGCAGGTCGAAGGCCACCGACAGCCCCATCGTGCCGGCGTCGATCAGCTGGTGGTACCGCTGGTTGGATTCGGTCGCCGTCCCGAACCCGGCGTACTGCCGCATCGTCCACGGCCGCTGCGTGTACATCGTCGGATACACACCCCGGGTGAACGGGTACTGCCCCGGCTCCCCCAGCTTCTGCGCAGGCTCGAACCCGTCGAGCGGCCCGTACACCGGCTCGAAGTCCCACCCGGACTCGGTCTGATGGCTCATCCCCCCACCGTAGAAGAACCAGCCTGGCACTGGTATGCACCGGGCGGGTGAGATCGGGCACGCTTGGTGACGGCCGTCTCAGTCCCACCAGAAGGACCAATTGTTCACACCGCGGATCGAAGCGGCGTACTCGGCGAGCGTGCCGGCGCCTTGGTCGACGTTGTCGGGACAGAAGGCCCAGTGCTCGGCTGCTACGTGAAGAGCATGCTCTTTTGTGGTCGGCGGAGCCGCGACGCTGAGCTCCAAGGTGTCGAAACCGAGCTTCACCACCCGTACGCCGAAACGGTCCTCCCAGCTGCGGACGGTGGCGAGCAGCGGAGCCACGTCGTTCGAGTGGTTGAGCGGTCCGTTCCAGCCGACGACGGCCGGGAGGTCCGCGCTGCGGGCCGCCTTGGCCAGCAGGAGCCGCGAGGCCGGAGCCGGCTCACCGTCGCCGGCCAGCCATGTCGCGAGCTCTTCGGGCGAACCGACCGGCGTACCGGCATCGGCGAGACCGGGACACACCGCACCGAACGGCGCCAGCGAGTCGCCGTACTCCTCGAGGTCCTCCTCGTCCCCGAGCATCTCCGACCACAGGGATCGCAGGACCAGCTCCGGCTCGTGGACGTCGATGGCGTCGACCGGCTCGGGGGTCAGCTCGCCCGGGTCGATCCAGGGGCGCCGTACGTCGTACTCGAGGCCCTCGGCGATCACCGGCCACAAGCCTGTCCGCGCGTGGTCCGCCACCAGGCGGCGGTAGAGCTGGATGTCGACCGGTTCGTCGCCGAGCCAGTAGAGCGGAGCGTCGTCGGTGAGGCCGACCAAGTGCCCGGGCGGCAGGTCGTCGGGCAGCAGCGCGCTCAGGTCAGTGGTCACTGGAGTCCTTGGTCTCGGGGGTTCTGGAGAGGCTGGACCGAATCTCTCAGGTCGCGCCGACAGTCGTGCCTGAGGACGTACGAGGTGGTGACGCCGGGTGTTCGGCTGGGAGCTACCGGCGATCGCCTGCTGGTCACCGGCGCGTCACGTGGTGGCCGGGACAGTGCCTCCAGGGGATCGGCGGGCGGTCACGGCAACGTCGCCGAGGGTTCACCGACGGCCGGGAACCTTCGAAGCGTGCGCATCGTGATGGTCGCTGAGTCGTTTCTGCCGCAGATCAATGGCGTCGCGAACACGGTTCGCCACGTCGCCGACCGGCTGCTCGCCCGCGGGCACGAGCTGCTGATCATTGCCGCCGGCCCCGGTCCGGACAGCTACCACGGCGTCCGGGTGATCCGGGCGCGGAGCTTCGGGATCCCGGGCTACAAGGAGTTCCCGGTCGGGCTGCCCGATCCCGGGATCGAGCGGGCGATGGCCGAGTTCCGGCCCGCGCTGGTCCATCTCGCGTCGCCGTTCATTCTCGGCGCGTACGGGCTGCGCGCCGCGCGCCGGCTCGGGCTGCCGACGGTCGCCATCTTCCAGACCGACATCGCCGGGTTCGCCCGGCAGTACCCCTGGTTCGCCAAGACCGACCGGGCCGTCTGGGCCTGGCTGCGGCGGACCCATTCGCGCGTCGACCGGACGCTCGCGCCGTCCACCTCGGCGATGGCGCAGCTGATCCAGGCCGGCGTACCGCGAGTGCAGCACTGGGGCCGTGGCGTGAACCTCGATCTGTTCGATCCGTCGCATCGCTCGGAGCAGTGGCGCCGCGAGATCTCGCCCGACGGCCAACCGATCGTCGGGTACGTCGGCCGGCTGGCCGCGGAGAAGAAGGTCCGGCGGCTCGCGGAGCTGGCCGAGCTCGGCTGCCGGATCGTTGTCGTCGGCGACGGTCCGGACCGGGCGTCCCTCGAACAGACGTTGCCTGGAGCAACTTTTCTCGGGATGCGCCGGGGTGCTGAGCTGGCCTCGATCTTCGCGGGGCTGGACGTGTTCGTGCACACCGGCGAGCACGAAACGTTCTGCCAGACGATTCAGGAGGCGCAGGCTTCCGGCGTCGCGACGGTCGGCCCGGCCGCGGGTGGTCCGCTCGATCTGATCCAGCCGGGCGAGACCGGGCTGCTGTTCGAGCCGGGGCAGCCTGGATCGCTGCGGGACGCGGTGTCGTTCCTGCTGGACAATCCCGATGCGCGAGCATCCATGGCGGCGCGCGGGTTGCGTCGCGTCCAGACCAGGACGTGGCCCGCGGTGGTCGACGACTTGGTCGACCGGCACTACGCGGAAGTGCTCGCGGAGTCGGCGGCCGAGGTCGCGGCTCGTCCGGCGATCGGGCGCGCGGCGCGGGTTCGGCGGGCGGCATGACGTTGCGGATCGCCCAGCTGGCGAACTTCGTCGGCCCGACCTCCGGCGGCATGCGGACCGCGATCGAGCACCTCGGCCAGGGCTATTGCGCGGCCGGCGCCGAGCGGATCCTGATCACCCCGGGCGAACGCGACAGCGTGACCCGCACCGAGCACGGCACCGTCGTACGGATGAAGGCACCGAAGGTCGGCGGCGGCTACCGCCTGATCACCGACCCGTGGCGCGTGATCGAAACCCTCGAACGCTTCGAGCCCACGACAGTCGAGATCTCCGATAAATCCACCCTGCTGCCCGTCGCCCGCTGGGCCCGCAAGAACGGCATCGGCTCGGTGTTGTTCAGCCACGAACGTCTGGACGCCATGCTGTCGCTCCGCATGGGCTACCAACTCGGCGTGGCCACCGGCGTCAGCGCGCTCTACAAACTCCTCGGCCGCACGTACGACGCGGTCGTGGTCACGTCCCGGTACGCCGCCGCCGAGTTCGACGAGGTCACCACGCCCCTGATCCGGATCCCGCTCGGCGTAGACCTCGACACCTTCCACCCGTCCCGCGCCGAACCCGCCGACGACGGCATCCTCAAACTCGTGCACGCCGGCCGCCTGTCCCGCGAGAAGAGCCCGCACCTCGCCGTCGCCACCGCCGTCGAACTCCACCGCCGCGGCGTCCCCCTCCGCCTGGACGTCTACGGCTCCGGCCCGCACCTCGACGAGCTCATCGCCATCGCAGGCGCCGCCCCGGTCCACTTCCACGGCTACGTCGACGGCCGGACCACCCTGGCCCGCCACTTGGCCGAAGCCGACATCGCCCTGTCCGTCTGCCCCGGCGAAACCTTCGGCCTCGCCGTCCTCGAAGCCCTCGCCGCCGGCACCCCGGTCGTCACCGCCGACACCGGCGGCGCGAGAGAACTCGTCGACGAGTCCTGCGGCCGCTGGGCCCAGGCTCACCCGAAAACGCTGGCGGACGCCGTACTGGAACTGCTGACGGTCCCCGACCGCCGCAAGGCCGCACGCGAACGAGCCGAGCAGTACGACTGGGCAAGCTGCGTCCAGCGCATGCTGAGGCTTCACACCCAGCTCGGTCAGACCAGGCTCGCGGCCTGATCGTTGCCACAACCTGCAACTGAGTTGCGGCCGGCTCGTCCGGCGCGGTATTTCTTGGCGTCTTCATCGGTGCCGTTCGGGGGCGCGCCGAATCTCTCCCCTGCCTGGAGTTGCAATGCGCCGCGCCTTCCGTCGTTATGCCCTGGCCGCCGCCATCGCGGCGATCACCGTGCCGTTCGTCGCCCATGCCGCCGCCGGCGAGGAGGCGCCGCCGGTGCCGACCGCTCAGGTGTTCCCGACCCGTACGGGAATGGGCATCACGTGGAGCGACGTCGACGCGTCTGCCTACCGAATCGAACGTAAGCAGGGATCAGCCGACTGGCAGAACGCCAGCGGTGAACTCGCGTCAACGGCCACCAGTTGGATCGACAGCTCACTCACCGCCGGTACGACGGCCGAGTACCGCGTCGTGGCCGCCCACTCCGGTGACGAGATCGCCACCAGCCCATCAGTCACCGCGACCAGAGTGGCGCAGGACCCTGCCGTCGGAGACGTCGACGTCCTGGTGCTGGACGCCGACCCGGGCGATGGCACGACCTGGCTGCGCAACGAGATCGCCGGCCCGGTGACCGTGTCGGCGCCCGCCGACGGGTACCGCACGCTGTCGGCCGGCACCCTCAAGCTCAGGATGCCGGCCTTTCTCGCCGGTCCGGGCAACTACTCCCTCGGGCAGTCACAGTTCTCGGTGACGCAGGGCGAGCGAAGCTGCAGCACCTCCGGCACGCTCACCGTTTCGGCGGTGACCTACACACCGGCGCTCGAGCTGGAGACGATGGCCGCGGCGTTCAACGGCTGGAGCTGCGCCGGCGTCGAGTCCGGCCTGACCGTCGACCTCAGGATCCGCAGCGCGCAGAACTACCAAGCGCTGACCGTTTCCCCGTCCGAACTGCCCGCGGTTCAGGTGCGGTCCGGCCAGACCGCGGTGTTGCCGGCGGTCACCGTGAAGAACACCGGCACGGCGCCGGTCGAGATCGAGAAGGTCGAGTTCACGTCGGGGATGCCCTCGGCCTGGAAGATCACCACCAACGACTGTCCGGCGGTGCTGCCGGTCGCGGCCGCCTGCACGGTGAAGATCAGCTTCGCGCCCAACTTCACCGGCCTGTCGAGGGCGAAGATCCTGGTCTCCGACTCGACGTCGCGCGGCTGGCACACGGTGCTCGCCAGCGGAACGGGCACCGACCTACCGAGCGCGCACCACGTCACAGTGACCTCCACCTTCACCGGAAACGTCGTTCGCTGGACCGCTCTCTCGACCTCGGGTGGCACCCCGGTGCGGGGCTACTGGCTGCACAGCTTCGTGGACGGAGCCGAAACGACCCGGTGGCACGACGCGGTCGGCCGGACCGGTGATTTTGTTGTCGTCGACTCCGACCCGCCGGCAGGCATCGAGTACGCCGTGTCGGTGGTCAACGAGATCGGCGAAGGCCCCACTGGACCGCCGGCCAAGGCGGGGCGGGCCACCGAGCAGATCGCGCTCAGCAACGGTGACCCGAGGCGGAGCGGACTGATGGCGGCCGATCTCCGGGGCCAGGTCGTCTCCTTCCCGGGGACCGACAGTTCGGTCGACGCCAACGGCGCCGTCACCAGCTCACCCGACGGCCGATCCGTGGCTTACGTGACCAGCGACCGCTCGCTGTGGACCCGGCGGGTGGAACCCGGCGGGTTGGGGACGCCGGTCAAGGTGCTGGACTCGTCAGTGCAGATCACCCACTTGTCCTGGTCACCTGACGGAACCCGCCTCGCGTTCCAGGCGCCCGCACCGGAGGCCGTCGACGTCCCGTGTGTCCACGTCGTCTCGGCGAGCGGCGGCGTACCTGAGCGGATCGCCTGTGACGTGAGCAGTCCCAGCTGGTTGCCCGACGCCCGTACCCTCGCCGTGATCGACGGCCGTGCGGACAGCAGTTCCGGCGATCCGGTGGTTGTTGTCGTGCAAGCGCAGTCAGGCGGAGCGTTCGTCAGGTCACTCGGCCGCACGGCCGAGCACGGTACCCCCCTGCGGGTGTCGCCCGACGGCCGCAACGTCGGGCTGGGCGCAGGCCTGGGACTCACGGTGATCAGCATGGAGTCGCACACGACGTCCTCGATCCAGCTCGGAGGGGACGTCAGGGCGATCAGCTGGGCACCGGATGGCACGAAGGTTCTGGTGCTCGGCGCAGGCGGGGGACTGACCAACGTCACCGTCTCCGGCACCGGCGGTGAGCCGGCACTCAAGACCCCGGTACTCCTGACGCCCATCACCACCCACCATGCACAGGACATCGCGTGGCAGCGGCTCGGACCGGTGTTCGGTCCGTCGCCGGCGGTGCAAGGCAGCCGGGTGTCCTTGTCGTACGACGGTTCGGCGCTGATGCCCGGGACGACGTTCGCCTGCTCCGCTCCTGGGGCCGTCGCGCACTCCTGCGCCAACCCGATGACCGCCACCTTCACGTCCTCCGGCACCTACACACTCGGGCTGATCGCCACCGAACCCGACGGCCGGGTGAGCCGGGCGTTCCGGACCGTCACCGTCGACGCCGCGGGACCGGCGTCGCAACTCGTTGCTCCGACGGTCGAGGCGACCACCTCCGGCACGGCGGCCGTCAAGTACTCCGCGACCGACAGCGCCGGCGTGGCCTCGTACGACGTGCGGTACCGCAAGGCGTCGTACCTGAGTGGCTTCGGTGCCTACGTCCAGCCGTGGACCGGCACCACCGCGACGTCGGTCAGCCTGCCGCTCGACGCGGGCTACGAGTACTGCGTGTCCGTCCGTGCCAAGGACAAGCTCGGCAACCTCGGGGCCTGGAGTGCTGAGAAGTGCTTCTCGCGGCCGCTGGACGATCGGGCCATGGGGGCGCCGACTGCGGGATGGTCGCGGACGAGCTGGTCCGAGTTCTACCTCGGGACCGCGACGCAGACCACGGCGTACGGGGCGTCGTTGACGCGGACCGTGCAGGGAAAGCGGTTCTTCCTGGTGGCGACGAAGTGCCCGACCTGTGGGTTGGTGGCGGTGTATGCCGGGGGCAAGTACATCGGCGCGGTGAATCTCGCGTCGGCGACGACGCAGCGGCAGGCGATCGTGGCCTTGCCGGTGCAGAGTGCGGTGTTCAGCGGGACGCTGACCTTCACGGTGCGCTCGGCGACCGGGAAGTTCGTGCAGATCGACGGGCTCGCCGTACGGCGGACCTGACGCCGGTGCGGGGCAGGTCGCCCCGCACCACCGCGGTTCACGTCAGGTGGTCGAAGTCCCCCCGGACCCACGCCGCGTGGCGGTCGGCGGAGAACCGGACGACCTGTTTGGCGTCGACCGGGATCGCGCCGCCGAAGTTGCCGTACAGGCGGTCGTAGGGGAAGACGTCGAGGGCCTTGGCGACCCGGTCGACGACCGCGCCGGACAGCGGGATGCGGTTCGGGTAGGAGCGCATGAAGCTGACCGACGTGCGGTCGGGGTTCGCGAAGACGGTGTCGCCGGCGAGGATCACGCCCTTGCCCTCGGCACCGTCGGCCCAGTGCACGACCGCACTGCCCGGGAAGTGGCCGCCGGGCTGGATCAGCGTCACGCCGGGCAGCGGCTCGAGGGTGCCCGACCACGTCCGGATCACCGGGTCCTGGCGCGCGACCCACTCCGCGTCGGCCTCCGACACGTACACCGGTACGTCGCCGAGCCGCTTGCTCCACTCCACCTGTACGCCGTACATGTGCGGGTGGCTCGCGATGATCGCCTTCACCTCGCCGAGCGCCCGGACCGCCTCGACGGCCTCGTCGTCCAGGTAGCCGATCGGGTCCCACAGCAGGTTGCCCTCGCTGGTCGAGACCAGCATCGACTGCTGGCCGATCCCGGCGCCGGGCTCGGAGGTGATCCCGTGCAGGCCGGGTTCGACCTCCTTGATGTTCACCCGGTAGCCGGCCGCGGCCAGCTCCTCCAGGGTGGTCCAGTGCTGGCCGTCGGCCGGCACCCACTGCCGCTCGTCGGCGCAGATCGCGCAGACCTCGACCTGCTCGCTGTGCTCGACCGCGCAGGTCGCGCAGATCCAGAAACTCACCGTCGTCCCCTCTCTGGTCGTTCCCCGCCGGCTCCGGGCCGACTCTGCCGACACTAGAGCCGAAAAGGACGACCGAAGAGAGCCAATCGCGCGCAAACAACGCGGGCCAGTGAGACCGGTCACTGGCCGCGACACCACGGAGATCGATGTCACACGAAGGCGGCGAAGATCGGGCGCGGCACAGCGATAGCATCAGTTACGGTCTGGTTCCCTTCCGGACCGAGCCGATCGCGGCCCCTTCTAGCCCGGCCCCGTGCTGAGTCCCCGCCCCCGGAGTCGTCGCGTTCCCCGGCTCTCGGTCTGTCGTCCGATCGGAGGATCGGTTTGCCCAGCAAACCAGCCGGCACCCTGTACCGCGGCCGCGAGGGCATGTGGTCGTGGGTACTGCACCGGATCACCGGCGTCGGGATCTTCTTCTTCCTGCTGGTGCACGTGCTCGACACCGCGCTGGTCCGGGTCTCCCCGGAGGCGTACAACGAGGTGATCGGGACCTACAAGAACCCGGTCGTCGGCCTGATGGAGGTCGGACTGGTCGCCGCGATCCTGTTCCACGCCTTCAACGGCGTCCGGCTGATCCTGGTGGACTTCTGGGCCAAGGGCCCGCGCTACCAGCGCCAGCTGATGATCGGCGTGGGCGTCGTGTGGGTCGCGCTGTTCGTGCCGTTCGTGATCCGGCACCTGACCCACGTCTTCGGAGGCTGAGATGACCACTCCCGAGATCGCCCAGCCGCGCTCCTCGACCCGCTCCCGCTCGCTCAAGGGCGGCGGCCGCAACCGGTCCGGCCAGACGAACTTCGAGCTGTACGGCTGGCTGTTCATGCGGCTGTCCGGCCTGGCGCTGGTGGTGCTGGTGCTCGGCCACCTGTTCGTCAACCTGATGCTCGGCGACGGCATCAACGCGCTCGACTTCGGTTTCGTGGCCGGCAAGTGGGCCAACCCGCTGTGGCAGGTCTGGGACCTGCTGATGCTGTGGCTGGCGATGCTGCACGGCACCAACGGGATGCGCACGATCATCAACGACTACGCCGAGAAGGACCAGACCAGGTTCTGGTTGAAGTCCCTGCTGATCACCGCCTCCGTGGTGATCGTCGTGCTCGGCACCCTGGTCATCTTCACCTTCGATCCCTGCCTAGACCCGAACAGCACGCTGTCGGTCTGCAAGTAAGGACGTCTTCATATGCAGCGCCATCAGTACGACGTAGTGATCGTCGGCGCGGGCGGAGCGGGTATGCGCGCGGCCCTGGAGTCCAGCAAGCGGACCCGGACCGCCGTGCTCACCAAGCTCTACCCGACCCGGTCGCACACCGGCGCGGCCCAGGGCGGCATGTGCGCCGCGCTGGCCAACGTCGAGGAGGACAACTGGGAGTGGCACACCTTCGACACGGTCAAGGGTGGTGACTTCCTGGTCGACCAGGACGCCGCGGAGGTGATGTGCCGCGAGGCCGTCGACGCGGTCCTGGACCTGGAGAAGATGGGCCTGCCGTTCAACCGGACGGCCGAGGGCAAGATCGACCAGCGCTTCTTCGGCGGTCACACCCGCAACCACGGTGAGGCCGTCGTCCGGCGGTCCTGCTTCGCCGCGGACCGCACCGGCCACATGATCCTGCAGACGCTGTACCAGCAGTGCATCAAGCAGAACGTCGAGTTCTTCAACGAGTTCTACGTGCTCGACCTGCTGATGGTGGCCGGCAAGGCGACCGGTGTGGTCGCCTACGAGCTGGCCACCGGCGAGCTGCACATCTTCTCGGCCAAGTCGATCGTGTTCGCCTCCGGCGGCTTCGGCAAGGTCTTCCGGACCACCTCGAACGCGCACACCCTGACCGGCGACGGCATGGGCATCGTGTGGCGCAAGGGCCTGCCGCTGGAGGACATGGAGTTCTTCCAGTTCCACCCGACCGGCCTGGCCGGCCTCGGCGTACTGCTGTCGGAGGCCGCCCGCGGCGAGGGCGGCATCCTGCGCAACAAGGACAACGAGCGCTTCATGGAGCGCTACGCCCCGACCGTGAAGGACCTGGCCCCGCGCGACATGGTCGCCCGGGCGATGGCCAACGAGGTTCGTGAGGGCCGCGGCTGCGGTCCCGACGGCGCGTACGTGATGCTCGACCTGACCCACCTGGAGCCCGCGCACATCGACGCGAAGCTGCCGGACATCACCGAGTTCGCCCGGACCTATCTCGGCGTCGAGCCGTACACCGAGCAGATCCCGGTCTTCCCGACCGCGCACTACGCGATGGGCGGCATCCCGACCAACATCCGGGGCGAGGCGCTGGCCAACAACGACGACGTCATCCCCGGCCTGTACGCCGCCGGCGAGGTCGCCTGCGTGTCCGTGCACGGCGCCAACCGGCTGGGCACGAACTCGCTGCTCGACATCAACGTGTTCGGCCGCCGGGCCGGCATCGCGGCGGCGGAGTACGCCGAGACAGCCGAGTTCGAGGAGCTGCCGGAGCGGCCCGAGGAGTTCGTCGTCGAGCTGGTCGAGGGCCTGCGCAACGCCACCGGCAGCGAGCGGGTGGCCGCGATCCGGGCCGACTTGCAGGCCACGATGGACCTGAACGCGCAGGTGTACCGGACCGAGGGCTCGCTGAAGCAGGCACTGGTCGACATCGAGGCGCTGAAGAGCCGCTTCGCGAACGTCGCCGTCCAGGACAAGGGCAAGCGGTTCAACACCGACCTGCTCGAGGCGGTCGAGCTCGGCTTCCTGATCGACCTGGCCGAGGTGCTGGTGGTCTCGGCGCTGGAGCGCAAGGAGTCGCGCGGCGGGCACTTCCGCGAGGACTACGACAAGCGCGACGACGTGAACTTCATGCGGCACACGATGGCCTACCGCGAAGTCGATGCCGAGGGCAACGTCAACATCCGGCTGGACTACAAGCCGGTCGTCCAGACCCGCTACAAGCCGATGGAGCGCAAGTACTGATGGACGTCAAGGTCAAGATCCTGCGGTACAACCCGGAGGTCACCGAGGACGCCGAGTGGGTGACCTACGCGGTCACCCTGCAGCCGACCGACCGGGTCCTGGACGCGCTGCACAAGATCAAGTGGGAGCAGGACGGCACGCTGACGTTCCGGCGGTCCTGCGCGCACGGGGTCTGCGGGTCGGACGCGATGCGGATCAACGGCCGTAACCGGCTGGCCTGCAAGACGCTGATCAAGGACCTGAACCCGGACAGGGAGATCACCGTCGAGCCGATCAAGGGCCTGCCGGTGCTCAAGGACCTGGTCGTCGACATGGAGCCGTTCTTCGACGCCTACCGCTCGGTGATGCCGTTCCTGGTCACAGACGGCCACGAGCCGAGCCGGGAGCGGATCCAGTCCCAGGCCGACCGGGAGCGCTTCGACGACACCACCAAGTGCATCCTGTGCGCCGCCTGTACGACGTCCTGCCCGGTGTTCTGGTCCGACGGCCAGTACTTCGGCCCGCAGGCGATCGTCGGCGCGCACCGGTTCATCTTCGACAGCCGCGACGAGGGCACCGAGCAGCGGCTGGAGATCCTGAACGACAAGGAGGGCGTCTGGCGCTGCCGGACCACCTTCAACTGCACCGACGCCTGCCCGCGCGGCATCGAGGTCACCAAGGCGATCCAGGAGGTCAAGCGCGCGCTGATCTTCCGGCGCGTCTGAGCCCCGGCGTACCGAACGCCCCAGGTCCCCGGCGGGTCCTGGGGCGTTTTCGCGTCCGGGGGTTTGCGGCCGGCCCGAAGTGGAGACCATCTCCTGTCGGGTACAGACCGTCGCCCGCAGCAACTTGTTGGGAAAGGCATTTTCCCGTGCTCAGCACTCTCGAAGCTCCGCAACTCCCCGTCGACCAGCCGCCCGCGGCCCGCGCCGCGCTCTACGCGCTCGTCGACCGCCCCCGCCTCGGCTGGCTCCGGCTCACCCGGCGCGACCGCGCCGAAGCCGTCACCGCCGCTGTCGCCCTGGCCCTGTCGCTGACCGCGTTCGGCCTCGGCACGTTCCTCTGACCGATCTTCTTCGACGGCCCCCGGTTTTCCGGGGGCCGTCGTTTGCGTTCTGGCGGTGATCCAGGTCACAACCAGGTCCGGGTGCAACCAACCACCCACGCTCAGGAGTCGTTCGAGGCGTGAGTACGAGCCCGGGGAGGGTGGATGGCACAGGACGAGTCCCTGCGCGACCTGTACGACGGTTGCTACCGCCGGCTGGTCGCGCAGCTGTACGCGATCTGCGGCAATCTCGGCGAGGCCGAGGACGCCGTCCAGGAGGCGTTCGTGCGGGCGGTGGAGAAGCCGCGCCGGTTCGCCCAGGTGGACAACCCGGAGGCCTGGCTGCGCACCGTGGCGCTGAACGTGGTGCGGCGCCGGTTCCGCCGGCTGACTCGGTACCGCGGGCTGCTGAGGACGGCGGCCGCCTCGACGCCGGCTGACGCCGTACCGGGGCTGTCGCCTGATCACGTCACGCTCGTGGCGGCGCTGCGGCAGCTGCCGCTGGAGCAGCGCGAGGCGATCACGCTGCACCACATCGTCGACCTGCCGGTGCGGGAGGTGGCACTGCAGCTGGGCGTGCCGGAGGGCACGGTGAAGGCCCGGCTGGCGCGTGGGCGGGCCAGGCTCGCCCCGCTGGTTCGTGAATTCGCGGAGGATGTCGAGGAGGTCGACCATGTCTGACCTGAAGAACCTGTCGTGGTCGGTTCAGCAGACCGTCCAGCCGCCGCCGTTCGAACAGCTCGAGCGACGCGGTGTCCGCCGTCGGCGTCGGCGTCAGGCGCTTGCCGGCGCTGGTGTCGCGGCGGCCATGGTGGTCGCCGTACTGGTGACGCTGCTACCGCTCGGGGAGAAGGCCGGAACCGAGCAGGTGCCGCCGGTTGCGACTGTGCCCACTGCTCCGGCGCCGGGGTCGATCGAGCCGCTCGTGCCGCCGGAGCAGTCGGGGGATTCGGTGGTGCGGGCTCAGGATGCGGAGGTGCGCTCGATGATGTTCGCGACGCCCTCGCGCTGGGCGGCGGCCTGGGCTTCGTGCGCGACGGCTCCGTGCCAGTACGCCGCCGTGCTCAGCCGGGACGGGGCGAAGGTGATCGCGCCGGCTCGGCGAGCGCCGTACGCGACCTTGCAAGTCGGCGACGAGGCGATCGCGGTGGCGGGGCCGTCGGGCGAGGGGTTCTCGGCCGACGACCGTACGTGGGCTGACGCTGTGCTGGTCCGGCTGACCTCGAAGGGCAAGGTGGAAACGCCGCTGCAGTACGCGCCGCCCACCAGCACCTTCACCGCCGGGGAGATCCTCCTGGATCGGGTAGCCGTCGGCACCACCCTGCTGGTGCTGAACGTCGCGGACGCCACCCTGCGCAGGCTCGACGTGGCCGGGCTGGATCACCCGCGGTCGCCGGTTCGGGACGAGACCGGGCGATGGTGGGTGGTGGCCGGCGACGTCGTGAGCGGATCCCGCAGCGAGATCGCCTGGACCGACGACGGCCGGACCTGGAACCGGACACTGCTCGACCCGGCCAACCCGGGCAGCCGGATCGCGGTCAGCCCGGACGGCTCGACCGTGGTGGCGAGCTCCTGGGTGGATGGCGCCACCGCCGAGGCGATCGGGACGCTGAAGATGTCGACCGATCGCGGATCGACGTGGACGAGCGTCGCCGACCGGCCGTGGGCGCGCGGCGGCGGGCCGGTCGCGTTCAACGACGGGACCGCGGTGATGCTCGGGGTGTCGAAGCAAGGCCAGACAGCGCTGTACCGGCTGGCCGACGGGAAGGCGACGCAGTTGTCGCCCGGGCATCCCGGCCTGGAGGAACTCGCCGGCGACGGGAAGCTGCTCTACGGCCAGGTGCTGCGGGGTTCCGCGGTGACGAAGGTCGCGACGAGCGTCGACCGGGGTCTGCACTGGCGGGAGATCGAGCCCCGCTGAGTCTGCTGACGCTCAGGGGTGCATCCGCGACCCCTTGAGCACCTTGTCCACCGCGTTCTTCGGTCCGTGCAGGGCCAGCCCGACCAGATCGAGCTGGCCCTGCCCGACCGCCTTGACCGCCGCGCGGTTGTCGCGGTCGTTGCCAGTAGCAAACAAGTCCGCGGTGAAGATCGAGTGCGGAAGCTGCCGGCCGAGCACGCGGGTGTGGGAGGTCGCCATCTGCTCCTTGGACCCCTCGAACACCAGCACCGGTTGCCGGAACATCGGCAGGTACGTCGTACCGTCGGCATCCTCGTACGGCAGCCCGATCAACTCCGGCTGCGTCGCCGCAAGCCCGGACACCAGGAACGCCGTCACGTTCAACCGCTGCCAGGTCGCCAGATCGTCCCGCAGCAGCACAGCGATCTTGGTGTCGAATCTGATCTGTTCGTTCTCGTTCTCCACGCCGTCCATCGTCGCCGCCGCGCCACCCGCCGGTCTTGTACGTTCTTGACCTGTCGGACGCGGGAGCGCTCTCGGGTTTCAGCCGCCGGCTTTGTGGAGCAGCTCCAGGAGAGTTGCGCGCTCGGACCGGGACAGCGCGCCCACCGAGGCGGTCAGCACGGTGTCGAGGATCGGTTCGCCTGCCTTGCGGATGCGCTCACCCTCCGGGGTGAGCCGGTGCCGGACCGCGCGACCGGGCCCTTCCACCCGCTCGATCAGCCCGCGAGCAACCATCCGGGTGGCGAGCGAGCCCATCGACTGGTCGGTCTGGAAGGTGAGCTGAGCCAGCTCGTGCAGCGACGCGTCGGGGCGCTCGTGCAGGCGCCGCAGTACGTCCCACTGTGGCAACGACACCCCGAGCTGTGCGAGCGCCTTGCTCGCCTCGGTGTGATGCCGCCACTGCAGGCGCTTCACCGCGATGCCGACGTCCTGCACGGAGGCTTCCACCTGGGCATCGTAGCGGAGAAGTCTACCGTTGCTTATATAAGCTTCCTGATCTAAGGTTCCTTATATGACTCTCCTTTGCGCCGAGTACGGCGCCGGCCGGCCGATCCTGCTGCTGCACGGCGGAGGCGGACCGCAGACCGTCGACGCCTTCGGCGCCCGGCTCGCCGCGGCGTTGCCCGCACATGTCGTGGTACCGACTCATCCCGGCTTCGGCGGAACCACGCGGCCGGACGACCTGACCACCATCGCCGGACTCGCCCGCGGCTACGCCGACCTGCTGGACGAGCGCGGCCTGCACGACGTCCTTGTGATCGGCAGTTCGATCGGCGGCTGGATCGCGGCGGAGCTGGCCCTGCTCGGCTCGGCCCGCCTCGGCGGGCTCGTCCTGATCGATGCCGTCGGCATCGACGTCCCGGACCATCCCGCGGCGGACTTCTTCGCGCTGTCGTTCCCCGAGATCGCGGAACTCAGCTACCACGCACCCGACGCGTTCCGGATCGACCCCACGCAACTGTCACCGGCCGCGCGCGAGCAACTGGCCGCCAACCGTGCCGCCCTGGCGGTCTACGCCGGTGAGCCGTCCATGGTCGACCCGACGCTTCGGTCCCGGCTCGACGCCGTCACTGTGCCGACGCTGGTGATCTGGGGCGACAGCGACCGCATCGTCACACCGGACTACGGTCGCGCGTACGCCGAAGCCATCCCCGGCGCCGAGTTCCGCATCCTGCCGGACACCGGCCACCTCCCCCAGCTGGAGACTCCCGACCAGGTGATCGCCGCTCTGCGCACCTTCAGCAGTACGGCGGGTTCGAGGTGACCGCGGTGGCGACCCGGAGGTAGAGGTTGAACAGGCGGTAGAGGTGGAGCATGTCGCCTTCGGTGGTAACGGTGCGGTCGTCGGTCTTCTGTACGCCGGGGATCGCCTGGAGATGGGCGGCGACCGAGGCCGACTGCCAACGAACGGTCAGGCGGTGGGTCTCCGGCTGCGTGGGGATGCTCGGGAGATCCAGCAGGGCCTCGTGGACGGTTTGCTCGATGCCGGCTCGGGAATCGGCGACCGGGACCAGTTGGGCGGCGAAGCGGTCCTTGGCTTGTTTGACCGCATACGCGCGGATCCGCGCGTCCCAGGCGACCGCCTCCGCGCAGGCCGTGTTGTCGCCGGTGAGCGCAGCGACCGGGACCCCGAGCGCGCCCGCCGCCGCGTGCAGCATGCCAATCTCGCCCGTTTCCCGGTCGTCGAGCCAGATGTCCTCGATCTCGTGGCCCATGAAGCTGTGGCTGAGTACGCCGAGCACACCCGCGCGCGCGTGGAAACCGACGCACACCACCGCGTCGTACTCGGCGGTCAAACCCTCGATCATGCCCATCGGCTTGGGGCGGCCCTTGATCAGCAGGGCGCGGGGGTCCAGCAGGTCGGGCAGGAGGTTGCGCATCGGGCCGTGGGCGTCGTTGACCAGCACGAGCGAAGCGCCGGCGGCGTACGCGCCGCGGACTGCCGCGTTCACGTCCTCGGTCATCATGCCGCGACCACGTTCGTAGTCGCGGCCGGGCGGCTGGACGTCCTCGGCGTCGACCAGTCCGGTGACGCCCTCCATGTCCGCGCTGATGTAGACCTTCACCCGCAGCCGCCCCTCTCCGTCGCCGTCAGCAGGCAGCGTAATCTTCTGAAGGGTGAGCGCGAGTGCGCAGGTCAGGGCCTGGCGACCCGAACTGGACGGTGTCGTCGAGGTTCTGCACGCCTACTTCCCGTCGCACGCCTACCCGAGCCACACCCACGACGCCTGGACCGTGCTGCTCGTCGACGAGGGCGTGGTCCGGTACGACCTGGACCACCGCGAGCACGGGCTCACCCGGGCGCAGGTCTCGCTGCTGCCGCCCAACGTGCCGCACGACGGCCGTTCCGTCCGCCCGGAGGGCTTCCGCAAGCGGGTGCTCTACCTGGAGCCTGACCGGCTGGGCGAAGACCTGACCGGCGCCGCTGTCGACCAGCCGGAGCTGCTCGACCCGGTGCTCCGGCGACGCATCGAGCAGCTGCACGGCGTACTGGCTGTCGGTCAGGAGCCGCTGGAGGCCGAGAGCCGGCTCACCCTGATCGAGCAGCGCCTGCGGCAGCACCTGCGCCGCCAGGTCACGGCACCACCTCAGCGCCGCGACCCCGGAGTCGCCAGCCAGCTGCGGGAGGTGCTCGACGCACATCTGCCCGGTGGAATCACGCTGGACGAGGCGTCGAAGCTGGTGCACGCGCACCCGGCACACCTGGTCCGGGCGTTCAGCCGGGAGTACGGCATGCCCCCGCATCGGTACCTGACCGGCCGTAGGGTCGACCTGGCCCGCCGCTACCTGCTGGAGGGCCGTCCCGCCGCGGAGGTCGCCGGGCTGGCCGGCTTCTACGACCAGTCCCACCTGACCCGGCACTTCCGCCGGATGCTCGGCGTGACACCGAGCCGCTTCGTCAGACCGTGACGTCCTCGGTACGCCGTTCGCGGGACGCCTTGTAGGCGCGGACGCCCCAGGTCCCGAGCAGGGCGGCGATGAACAGGTTGACCACGATCAGCACCGTGTGGGCGACGTAGTACCCGGTCGGGCGGCCTTCGGTGGCGGCCAGGTTCTTGATGAAGGTCACATACGTGACGACGTTCCAGACCGCGATCGCGATCAGCACCAGGGCGTGCTTGCGTTCGAGTTTCACCTGTCCAGTGTGCACGTAGGGGGCGGCCGCGCCTCACCCGGCCGCCCCAAGCGAGGGGCGAGCTCTCTACGTGGGAACGACTGTTGTGCACGGCAAACGACTGCGGCAAGAGCCCGCAAGCTACCGGCGGGTCACCACAAGGGTTTACCTTTGCGCGAGATCGGTGCCGCCGCGGTCGACGGTGCGCAGCAGCTGGGTCCGGTTGGCCACCCCGAAGCGCCGGTAGAGCCGGGTGAGCTGCGACTCGACCGCCTTGACGCTCAGGTAGAGCGCGGCGGCGATCTCGCGGTTGGTGGAGCCGTCGCGGACCATCGCGACGATCTGCAGCTCGTTGTCGGTCAGCTCCGACGGCTGGCGGCTGCGGCTCGGG
Organism: Kribbella sp. ALI-6-A; assembly: GCF_001984195.1. GTDB lineage: Bacteria > Actinomycetota > Actinomycetes > Propionibacteriales > Kribbellaceae > Kribbella. Next base: position 11,626 of record NZ_MTQN01000004.1, on the reverse strand, counting down.
ACGTCGAGGCGGGCCAGCTCGGTCTCGGCGACCTCCCGCCAGGCGGGTGCGCCGTACTGCTCGAACTGCTCGATCGCGTCCAGGAACGCCGTGCGCGCGACCGACCGGCGCCGCGCCTGCCGGGCGACCCGGCCGCGGGTCAGCTCGCAGCGCGCGAGGTCGAGCGGGTACACCTGGTCCCCCGCGGTCGCGATCGTCTTCTCCAGCAGGTCCAGCGCCGCCGCCGGATCGCCCTGCTTGGCGATCAGCAGCGCCTCCGACCGCGCCAGCCCGACCCGGACCACGTCGCGGTCCAGCGTGTCGGCCCGTTCGCGGATCTCCGCGATCAGCGCCGCCGCGTCGTCCAGCCGGCCGGACGCGACCAGCGCCTCGGCGTAGTCGGCGTGCCACGGGATCACCGCCGGGTCGTACGGCATCGCGGCCTCGCCCGAGTCCGCGATCGCGTCGAACGCCTCGACCGCCCGCTGCGGATCCCCGACCAGTACGCCGACCAGCCCGACCGCGGACAGCGCCGGGCCGGTCCACTCGTCGTTGCCGACCACCCGGACCGCTTCCAGCGACGCCTCGGCCATCTCGCGCGCCATCGCCGCCGTACCGCCGGCCCACTCGGCGCGGGCGGCGATCACCATGCCGACCTCGGGCTCGTCGCCCAGGTCCTGCATCAGCTGCAGACACTCGTGCCCGGCGGACAGCGCCTGGGCGCCGCGCCCGCTGCGCTCGTAGATCGCGGTCGCCGAGATCAGGATGCCGGCCAGCCAGCGCACCGCGCCGCCGTCGCGGACCTCGTCGACAAGCGTGCTGATGCCCTCGATCGCCGCCGCGGTGTTGCCGCGGAACAGCTCGCGCATCGCCGCCATCTGCCGCGCGTGAACGACGCTCTTCGTCAGCGGCAGCCCGATCGCCAGCTCGCCGGCCATGCCGAGCAGCCGGTCCGAGGCCTGCCCGCCACCGACCGCGACCTCGACCGGGTGAGCCGCGCTCAGCGCGTCGACCAGCACTTCGGTGTCGCCGCAACGACGGGCCAGCTCCTCGGCGATCCGCGCGTCCTCGCGGGCGTCGTCGAGCCGCCGGTCGAAGTACGCGCTGTGGCTGCGCAGGATCCGGACCTGCGCCTCGAGGCGGTCGTTGCCCTGGGCCGCATGGAAGGCCTCGGCGAGCAGCTCGATCCGCTGCTCGCGCTCCGACCAGGCCGCGTCGACGAGCAACAGCAGCGCCGGCACCTTGACCTCGGGCACGGTCGCGGCCTGTACGGCGAGCCGCGCCATCTCAGCCGACTCGACCAGGTGACCGGCAGCGGCAGCGTCGTCAGCGGCCCGGGTCAGTCGCCGGGCACGGTCGTCCGGCGCGTCGGCCGGAGTCCTGTCAGCGGCCAGGCGCCAGAGCGTCGCGGCGGCGCCCAGTGCTCCACGGGCGCCGGCGGTGGTTCCAGCCTCTTCCAGCGCGGCTGCGAGGTCCGCGTCGGCCTCCTGCGTCGCCAGGGCTCGGTGCGTGGCGTTCTCGACCGGTTCCTCGACGACCGCGGCCAGCCGGGCGTGCGCCTGCCGCCGCGCGGCGGACGTCGCCTCGGCGTACACGAACTCGCGCAGCAGCGGATGGCTGAAGCGCAGCCGGTCCGACGACACGTCGATCAGCCCCAGTCCTTCCGCCTCCGCGAGCTCCCCGTCGACCAGACGGCCCAGTGAAGCTGCCAGCTGAGCAGTGGTCGGGCGCGGCGAGGAGGCGGCGTGCAGGAGCAGCTCGTGTGTCGCTGGGCTGAGATCGGCCAGACGGTCGCCGAGCAGTGTCTTCAGGCGGCTCGACACGGGCAGCGGGTCGTTCGGCGAGACGCCCTGCGGGTGGCGCAGTACCGCGCGGCCAAGCTCAAGCGCCATGAACGGGTTGCCGCCGCTGGCGGTGTGAATGCGCCGGGCGGTCCGCACCGGGAGCGGACTGGACAGCCGGTTGCGCAGCAGCGCCAGTACGTCGGCCTCGGCCAGCGCCGGGACCTCCAGCTGCAGCACCGGCTCCGGGCACGCCTCGGCCATCACCGGGAGGTCGCCGTCGGCCACCTGCTCGGTCGCCAACATGTGCACGCCGTCCGTCAGCCGGCGAGCGCAGAAGGTCAGCACTTCGAGACTTGACGGGTCGACCCACTGGATGTCGTCCACGACGAGCAGCACCGGCCCGGACGCAGCCAGGCGCCGCAGGACGTGCAGTACGGCGAGGCGGACGGCCAGCTCGTCCCGGACGGTGTCCGGCGCGCTCGCCTTGAGCAGCGCGACCTCCAGCGGCTGGCGCAGGTGGTCGGGCAGCACCTGCCAGGCCAGCTCGAGCTGGTTGGACAGCAGATCCAGCAGCGTCACGTACGGCAGGCCGGCCTCGCTCTGGGACGGCGCGGCGCTCAGCACCCGCCAGCCGGAGCGGGCCCGGTCAGCGACGAGCGCCCGGCCGAGGGCGGACTTGCCGATCCCGGTCGGGCCGTAGAGCAGCACAGAGCCACTGGTCTCGAGCTGCGTCCGCGCGCGCTCGACCAGTCCGGCGCGCCCGACCAGCTCGTCGTCAGTCATCGATCCACATTCTCCCCGAAGGATTACATTCGCGGACATCACAGTCGAGTGCTACTGGACACGGCGAGTGTCACACATGGATATCTGGACGCCACCACTTCGTTACCCATCTGTTCACGCCTGATTTGGCCCACTGGTGCCAACGGCTCCGGCGTGTCGCCGGCCGTCGCGCCGGATTTCCCGCGCGCGGTCCGCCGGACGGGTCAGCTCAGGAAGGCCCGCAACAGCGCGGCGGTGCCGGCCAGGTGCTCGCGCATCGCGTGCCGGGCCGCCTCCGGATCGCCGGCCAGGATCGCCTCGACCACCGCCTGGTGCTGCTCGTCGGAGTGCACGATGTTGCGTTCGAGCAGCGGGATCGCGTCCAGCAGGTCGTTCAGGCGCATCCGGACGTCGGCGACCGCGGACGTCAGCGACGGCGAACCGCTGACCTCGGCGATCGCGAGGTGCAGCCGCGAGTCCATCCGCCGGTAGTCGGTCAGCTTGGCGGCCGCGGTGTCGGCCAGACACCGCGTGAGGTGATCGCGCTCCTCGGCTCCGAGCGACCGGTACGCCGCGGCGTCGGCCGCACCGACTTCCAGGGCCGAGCGAAGCACCAGAGCGTCTTCGAGCCCGTCGCCGAGCTCCCTGACCAGCTTCTTCGCACCGACGCGCTTGGGGCGAGGCAGGCGGGTGTTGACGAACGTCCCGCCGTACCGGCCGCGGCGGGACTCGACGTACCCGGCCTCGGTCAGCGCGCGGATCGCCTCCCGCAGCGTGACCCGCGAGACGTTCAGCCGGGCGGCCAGGTCGCGCTCGGACGGCAACCGCTCGCCGGGCCCGACCACGCCGAGCTTGATCGCCTGCAGCAGCCGCTCGACGGTCTCCTCGAACGGGTTCCCGGCCCGCACCGGCCGGAACAACGCCTCACCCGCCCGCGCCTCCTCGACCACGCCGCCGCCCTTCTTCCCCGTCCGACCTGTCACACCCTAAATCGCCACCCACCCGGACTTTGTGCACCGACCAGCGGTGGTCCGAGCCGTTTCGCGACCGGCCGGTGCACAAAGTCCGCGGTCAGAGGGGTGTCACATAAGCACCGGAGATCCCGCCGTCGACCAGGAACGTGTTGGCGGTCACGAACGACGAGTCGTCGGAGGCCAGGAAAGCGACCGCCGCGGCGATCTCCTCGGGCTCGCCGAACCGCCCCATCGGGACGTGCACGAGCCGCCGCTGCGCCCGCTCCGGGTCGGCCGCGAACAGCTCCTGCAGCAACGGCGTGTTCACCGGCCCGGGGCAGAGTGCGTTCACCCGGATCCCCTGCCGGGCGAACTCCACCCCCAGCTCGCGACTCATCGCCAGCACGCCGCCCTTCGACGCGGAGTACGAGATCTGCGACGTCGCCGCGCCCATCACCGCCACGAACGACGCGGTGTTGATGATCGACCCCTTGCCCTGGCGCTGCATGTACGGGATCGCCGCCTTGCAGCACAGGTACACCGACGTCAGGTTGACCTCCTGCACCTTGCGCCAGGCCTCCAGCCCGGTATCCAGGATCGACGCGTCCTCGGGCGGTGAGATGCCCGCGTTGTTGAAGGCGATGTCGACCGACCCGTAGGTGTCGAAGGCCTGCTGGAACAGGTTGTCCACCGCCAGCGCGTCGGTCACGTCGGTCGGCACGAACAACCCGCCCACCTCGTCGGCCGCGCGCTTGCCGGCGTCCGGGTCGAGGTCGCCGATCACCACCCGCGCGCCCTCGGCCGCCAGCCGGCGGACGCTGGCCAGCCCGATCCCGCTGGCGCCGCCGGTCACCACCGCGACCCGGCCCTCCAGGCGATGTGCTTTGACGTCGGTCATTCAGTCCTCCGTGCTGATGAAGATGTTCTTGGTCTCGGTGAACGCGGCCAGCGCGTCCGGGCCGAGCTCGCGGCCGAGCCCGGACTGCTTGAACCCGCCGAACGGCGTCGAGTAGCGCACCGACGAGTGCGAGTTGACCGACAGGTTGCCGGCCTCGATCCCGCGGCTGACCCGCAGCGCGCGGCCGACGTCCCGGGTCCAGATCGACCCGGACAGCCCGTACTGCGATTCGTTCGCGCGCCGGATCGCGTCGGCCTCGTCGTCGAACGGGACCACCACCACGACCGGCCCGAAGATCTCCTCGGTCAGCGCCGGCGAGTCGTCGGCGACCCCGGCGAGCACGGTCGGCGCGAACCAGTACCCCGGCCCGTCCGGCGCCGTCCCGCGAAACGCGACCGCGCCTTCGTCGACGTACGACGCGACCCGCGCCCGCTGCTGTGCCGAGATCAGCGGGCCCATCTCGGTCTGCTCGTCGTTCGGGTCGCCCACCCGGACGCCCTTCACCGCCGGCTCCAGCAGCTCCAGGAACCGGTCGTGCACCGATCGCTCGACCAGGATCCGTGACCGCGCGCAGCAGTCCTGCCCGGCGTTGTCGAACACCCCGTACGGCGCCTGGGCCGCGGCCTTGTCCAGATCGGCGTCGGCGAAGACCACGTTCGCGGACTTGCCGCCGAGCTCCAGCGTCACACGTTTCACCTGGTCGGCGCAGCCCGCCATGATCTGCTTGCCGACGCCGGTCGAGCCGGTGAACACGACCTTGCGCACGGCCGGGTGGGTGACGAAGCGCTGCCCGACCACCGTGCCGGCACCCGGCACGATCTCCAGCACGCCCGGCGGGAGGCCGGCCTCCAGCGCGAGCTCACCCAGCCGCATTGCGGTCAACGGGGTCAGCTCGGCCGGTTTCAGTACGACGGTGTTGCCGGCCGCGAGCGCCGGCGCGAATCCCCAGCCGGCGATCGGCATCGGGAAGTTCCACGGCACGATCACGCCGACCACGCCGAGCGGTTCGGCCACCGTCAGATCGATGCCTCCGGCAACGGGTATCTGCCGGCCGAAGAGCCGTTCGGGCGCGGCCGCGTAGTAGTGCAGCACGTCGCGCACGTTGCCGGCCTCCCAGCGGGCGTTGCCGATCGTGTGGCCGGCGTTCTCGACCTCGAGGGCGGCCAGGTTCTCCAGGTCGGCGTCGACCGCGTCGGCGAACCGGCGCAGCAACCGGCCGCGGTCGGCCGGAGCGACCGCCCGCCAGGTGCCGAACGCCTCGGCCGCGCGGGCGATCGCGGCGTCGGTCTGCTCGACGTCCGCGAGCTCGACCGTGCGCACCACCTTCTCGGTGGCCGGGTTGATCACGTCGTAGGTCACCGGGTTCTTCTCCTCAGCACTTCAGCGACCAGCGCGGTGAACAGCCGCAGGTCGTCGGGGTTCTCCTCGGGATGCCACTGCACGCCGAGCGCGAAGTCGTGACCGTCGACCTCGGCTGCCTCGACCGTGCCGTCGCCCGACCGCGCCGTCACCCGCAATCCCGGTGCAACGACGTCGAGAGCCTGATGGTGATAGCAGTGCACGGTCGTGCGGTCGCCGAACAGCCGCGCGGTCAGCGTGTCCGGGTCGATCTTCACGTCCGTGCGGCCGAAGATCGCTGGCGACGGGCGATGCTCGTCGTGGCCGACCGCTTCGGGCAGGTGTTGTTGCAGCGTGCCGCCCAGGGTGACGTTGAGCATCTGCAGGCCGCGGCAGATCGCGAGGAGCGGCAGATCCTGGTCGAGCGCCGCCCGGATCAGGACCGCTTCGTGCTCGTCGCGGCCGGGCCGGGTGTCCACGGTCTCGGAGTGCGGCACCGCGCCGTACGAGGTGGGGTCGACATCGCAGCCGCCCGCGATCACCAGCCCGTCCAGGATTTGGAGGATCGACGGGTCGGTGCCAACGGGTGGCAGCAGCAGCGGCACACCGCCGGCCGCGACCACGGCGTCCAGGTAGACGCGTGGCAACAGGGCGGCGTCGCGCTCCCAGACTCCCCAGATCGTCGGCTCGAGGTAGGTCGTGATGCCGATCCGTGGCTGGTGGTCAGAGCCGCTCGAAGCCACGGATGCGCTCCCAGTCGGTGACGGCGGCGTCGTACGCGTCGAGCTCCACCCGCGCCGCGTTGAGGTAGTGGTCGACCACCTCGTCGCCGAACGCCGTACGCGCGATCTTCGAGCCGCCGAACAACGCCGCGGCCTCGCGCAACGTGGTCGGCACGTGCGGTTTGTCGCTGGTATAGGCGTTGCCGGGCAGCGAGGGCTCCAGGTCGAGCTCGTTCTCGATGCCGTGCAGGCCGGAGGCGATCAGCGCGGCGACCGCGAGGTACGGGTTCACGTCGCCGCCGGGCAGGCGGTTCTCCACCCGCAGCGACTGGCCGTGGCCGACGACGCGCAGCGCGCAGGTGCGGTTGTCCAGGCCCCAGGCGACGGCGGTCGGAGCGAAGCTGCCAGGCTGGAAACGCTTGTAGGAGTTGATGTTCGGCGCGAGCAGGTAGGTGAGCTCGGGCAGACACGCGAGCTGGCCGGCGATGAACTGCTCCATCAGCCGGCTGAAGCCGTGCTCGCGATCCCCGGCCAGGACCGGTTCGCCGCCCGGGCCGCGAAAGCTCAGGTGGATGTGGCAGGAGTTGCCTTCACGTTCGTCGTACTTGGCCATGAAGGTCAGGCTCTTGCCGTGCTTGACCGCGATCTCCTTCGCACCGGTCTTGTAGATCGAGTGGTTGTCGCAGGTCGCCAGGGCCTCGTCGTACCGGAAGGCGATCTCCTGCTGGCCGAGGTTGCACTCGCCCTTGGCCGATTCGACGTACAGGCCAGCACCTTCCATCGAGTTGCGGATGTCGCGCAGCAGCGGCTCGATCCGCGCGGTGCCGAGCAGGGAGTAGTCGACGTTGTACTGGTTGGCGGGCTCGAGGTTCTGGTACGACTTGTTCCAGGCCTGCTCGAAGGTGTCGTTGAACACGATGAACTCGAGCTCGGTGCCGACGTACGCCGTGAGGCCGCGCTCGGCGAGACGGTCGAGCTGCGCCTTGAGGATCTGCCGCGGGCTGGCCGGCATCGGTTGGCCGTCGAGCCACTGGACGTCGCAGAGCACGAGCGCGGTGCCGTCCAGCCAGGGCAGCATCCGCAGTGTGTCCAGGTCAGGGGCCATCATCAGGTCGCCGTACCCGCGCTCCCACGACGACATCGCGTACCCGTCGACGGTGTTCATGTCGACATCGACGGCGAGCAGGTAGTTGCAGCCCTCGGTGCCGTGCTGCAGCACCTCCTCGACGAAGTACCGCGCCCCGCAGCGCTTGCCCTGCAGGCGGCCCTGCATGTCGGTCATCGCGACCAGGACGGTGTCCAGCTTGCCCTGCCCGACCAGGTCCCGCAGTTCCTGCACGGTCAGCTTGCCGGTTCTCTGCACCACGGTCGCTCCCGTCTATTGGTCTGCGGACAGTCCATTGACGCAAGGGACCGGGCGGATGTCAATGTGTCCGGTCCCTTGACAGCGGCGGTCCGCGCGAGGAACCTCGGGGCCATTCCTAGTGGTATGCCCGTAGACCATTGGAGCCACGATGAGCCGGAAGACCTCGCGCGTCGACTACCAGCAAGTGGGCAAGGAGTACCTGGAACAGCGCCAGTTGCGCCGCGGTGCGGCCGGCTGGGTGCTGCTGGCCGGGCTCGGCGTCGCCTACGTCATCTCCGGCGACTTCGCCGGCTGGAACTTCGGACTGGCCGAAGGCGGCTGGGGCGGTCTGCTGATCGCGACCGTGCTGATGGCCACGATGTACACCTGCATGGTGTTCGGGCTGGCCGAGCTGGCGTCGGCGATCCCGGTCGCGGGCGCGGGCTACGGCTTCGCCCGGCGCGCGCTCGGGCCGTTGGGCGGTTTCGCCACCGGGACCGCGATCCTGATCGAGTACGCCATCGCGCCGGCCGCGATCGCGACCTTCATCGGCGGGTACATCGAGGCGCTCGGGCTGTTCGGGCTGACGTCGAGCTGGCCGGTGTACCTGGCCTGCTACGTGATCTTCATCGGCATCCACCTGTACGGCGTCGGCGAGGCGCTGCGCCTCACACTGGCCATCACCGCGATCGCCGTCGTCGCGCTGATCGTCTTCGTGATCGCGATGATCCCGCAGTTCGACGCGGACAAGCTGTTCGACATCGTGCCGAACAACGCCGCCGGGGCGAACGAGTTCATCCCGTTCGGGTACGCCGGCGTGCTGGCCGCGCTCGTCTACGGGATCTGGTTCTTCCTGGCCGTCGAGGGCGTCCCACTGGCCGCCGAGGAAGCCCGCGACCCGCGCCGCGACATGCCGCGCGGCATCATCACCGCGATGGGCATCCTGCTCGTCTTCGCCGCCCTGATGCTGGTCTTCACCGCCGGCGGCGCCGGCTCGTCCGTGATCGCGGAGTCCGACAACCCGCTCCCCCTGGCCCTGCGCACTGCCCTCGGCGGTGACCCGTGGGTCGCGGACTTCGTCAACTACGTCGGCCTGGCGGGCCTGGTCGCCAGCTTCTTCTCCATCGTCTACGCCTACTCCCGCCAGCTCTTCGCGTTGTCCCGCGCCGGTTACCTCCCGCGCTTCCTGTCGGTCACCGGCAAACGCAAGACGCCGTACCTGGCCCTGGTCGTCCCGGGCGCCATCGGCTTCCTGCTTGCCGCCATCACCCAGGACGGCGCCCTGCTGATCAACATCGCGGTCTTCGGCGCGACGGTCTCCTACGTGCTGATGATGCTCGCCCACATCGTGCTCAGAGTCCGCGAACCCAACCTCGACCGCCCGTACCGAACCCCCGGCGGCGTCGTCACCACCGGCGTGGCCCTGGTCCTCGCCGTCACCGCCGTCATCGCCACCTTCTTCGTCGACGAAAAAGCCGCCGCGATCACGGCCGCGCTGTTCCTGGTCGCCCTCGCCTACTTCTGGTTCTACAGCCGCCACCACTTGGTCGCCTCAGCCCCGGAGGAGGAGTTCGCCGCCATCTCCCAGGCGGAGTCGGAGCTGTCGTGAGAAAAGGACATGACACGATGGGTATGAGAGACAGAAGTACGAAGTGAGGTAGCACATGGCTGAGGCGGGCGGGCGTCTGCGGCAGCACCAAGGCGGGCACACCGAGCATCGACCTGCGTAAGCTTCGGCCCGTGAACCGCGCGCTGATGATCCGCTGGCCGGCCGCCACCCACAGCCGGCCTTGACCGATCGCATGAACGTCGCCACATCCTGGGGCCGGATCATCAGCTGGCTGACCGCCCACCATCAAGCCACGGCTACTTTGATCAACCCACCGGCTACGGTCGTCGATCTTCGCTACCTCGAAGCCGCGATCAACCGTCCACTTCCTGCTGATCTGGTCGCATTGCTCAAGCTCGCAAACGGCACACAGCACCGCGCCGTCAGAGGCTCACTCATCCCGACCCGCTTCAACCTCGTTCCGGTGAAGGACATGCTGTCGACGCGGCAGATGCTGCAGAAGATCCAGCATCAAATCAGCGGGTCCGGCCCTTGGCCAGGCGACAGCGATCCGGCCGGGCGACCATCAACGGACTGGCTGGACACTTTCCTGCCGATCGCAGACGCAGGTGACGGTGCCTTCCTCTATATCGATCTACGCGACGGCGACCAGTCCGGATGCGTCTGGGAGTGGGACGCCGAGGGCGGCGGGGAATCAGCGCCCTGGTGGAACAGCGTCAGCGAGATGCTCGACGACGTCGCGGCCGCGTTCGTCGACGGCCGCCCAGCCCTCCAAATCTACTCAAGTGGAGCCGTTTGGCCGGCGCAGCGGCTCTCGCCGCAACTTCCAGAGATAGACGACGGCTACCTCCAGTGGTTTGCGGTGTAGGGCCGTCGCTCGCTGCAGACCAAGGACACGGCCGCCCGACACGATCGCCCCTGCCGGGCTTCGGGCACCGGATCGAGCACTCAGCGGCGGCCGCACTGCCGTTGCGACGCCGATCGCCGGCGCTCTACCGAGTACGAGAAGAATGTTGGCCCGTACGGACTTCGTCGAGTCTGATCCGCTCCATGGACACGATGCCATCGATGCACCAATCGCCTCCTTGCGCGCGACAACCGATTGAACGAGCTACTGGCTGGCCCGAGATCGTCGCAGCCGCCGGTCCGGGGTGCGAAGGCCAGGTCCCGTTCCCAAGGTGCGGGGTGCGGGGTGCGAGGTGCGGTGGCCGGGTGCCGATCCCACGGTGCGGGGCGCGGGGCGCGGGTTCGGGTCGGGAGATGCGGGAGCGACTGAGCGTGATCCGGTTGCCGGGCTAGTTGGTCGGCGGTACCAGGATGTTCGCCGCATCTTTCTGTAGGTCGGAGCCGCGCGGCTCATCCGGCAGCTGCAGGAGGCGATTGTGGTACCTGGGACTGCGGGCTCGTGTGGAAGCTCGCCCGCTTTTGGCGCCCGTTAGGGAGTGCTCGAGCGTTCAAATCCGTCGGGTGGGCTGGCGGAAGTCGACCTTGTCCTTCTCGACAGCAGGCCGAAGCTCGTGTAGCAACTGCTGAGGGTCCGGCAAGCCGGTAGTCGGCAGGTGCATGCCGTCGTCTACGAGCAGCCATGGCTGCCTGCGCCCGGGTACTCGGGCAGCATCCACTCGCACCGCTAAGCGATGCCCGGTGTCCATCACTGTGGTCATCTCACGGGGGTTTGTCCGGGTTGGCCCAGGCGGGTCGGTTGGGGTGGGATCGTCCTTGGTGGGTGGTGATGGTCCAGTGGCCTTGGTGGACGTCGATGTGGTGGGCCTTGCACAGCAAGACAAGATTGGTGATGTCGGTCGGGCCGCCGTCGGCCCAGTGGATCAGGTGGTGGGCTTCGCACATTGCGGGTGGGGCCTGGCAGATGATGCAGCCCCGGTCGCGGGCATTCAGGGCCTGGCGGATCGCGCGGGTGACGAAGCGGTGTTCGGTGCCCACATCGAGAGGCTCCGACGCTGACCCGAGCACCAGCGGAATGACGCCGGCGTCACAAGCCAAGCGGCGGATGGTTGCGGTGGACAGGGTGGCGCCGGAGGCGAGGGTGCCGACGCCGGTGCCGGCGGTCAGGTCGTTGAGGTCGATGGTGACGGTGATGTGGGGTTTGATGTCGCCGTGGGCGGGTGCCGCGGTGCCGGTGGCTGCGGCGGTGGTGAGGATGGTGGTGAGGGCGTCGGCTTGGCGTTTGCCGCGGCTGCGGGGGTCGCGGGTGCCGTCGGGGGCGAGGTGGGGTTTGGCGCCGGCGAAGATCAGGGTTTGCAGGAGTTCGGCGTGT
>NZ_MTQN01000003.1 GCF_001984195.1 Kribbella sp. ALI-6-A | reverse complement strand
CCGCCGCGTCCAGGATCGCGCGTCGATGCAGATCCAGGTTGCGGATACGCCGCGGCGGGGGCGGATCGGGAGACAGAGACACGGGGAAAAGCTACCAGCCGCACGCGGGCGGCTTCCTGGACACCTGCCCAGCCGCGGAGATACATTGAGCGCGCTAATATCCAAGTGGTCATTAAGCTTTCGATTGGGATCCGCCACCTGGACTCGGGGTGAGACATAGCCCGGTGATCTCCGGATTCATTGGGGACTCGGTCGAGCTGGTCACGCCCGACGGCCTCGCTCTCCGGCTGTACACAGATCCAGTGGGCGGGTTCGATGCCGTGGACTTTGCCCCGGAACGCGCGGACCTCGCGCCCGCGCACCTCGCACATCGAATCATGCAGCCCCCGTACTCAAACGGCACGTTGTGATGGTGGTGCTTTCCTGGTGGCTAAGCCTCGACGCGGTGTCATGTGTGGCCGCCCGGCGTCGTGCTGCTGGGTGAGCCACATCGTGACCTCGCCGCTGTGCAAATCAAGTGTGAACCGCTCGTGGCCGAGCTCAGGGCAGGCATGCCCAGTCGGTCCAGCGGAGCAGGTCGTTTCCGTAGGCCTGGCGGGTCTTCTCGCAGGCCCGACGGTGGGGGAGCGCACGGCGTGACTGAACCTGAAGCACCAGAGGCCGTACTGCCGCGCGAGCTCGCGCAGCTCAAGAGGCTCCTGTTTCGACGTCGCCCTAGCGGTCTTCGCCGACGCCGACGCACTCGCAACCGAGGTACAGCAGTTGCACGCCGAGCACCCGGTGCAGCCGGCCGAGGCCGAGCAGCAGCGCATGAGCAGGAGCGGCTCCGGCACGAGGGCACCTGTGGACCGCCCAGGCCGAACAGGCCAAGGCCTACGCCGATGCGGCGGCCGAGGAAGTGATCGCCGATCTCAAGGTCGCCTGGGCCGTGCGGCGGCCGCGGTAGAAGCCCCCGCCCGGTCGCGCCGACGCCGAGGCCGGCAGCGCGGCTGCGGCCGCGCAGATCGAGAAAGGCCGGGCCGACGCCGGGGCGGGTCCCCGAGATCCAGGCCGCGGCCGAGACCGACCGGCACACGGCCCGGGCGTGGCGGCCGCCACGGCCGCCGAGACCAGGTTCGTCCAGATGCAGGCCGAGCTACGCGAGCTCCAGCAGCAGCCCTTCCTCGATGCGTCTGCGGACGCTAGCGCCCGGCGGCATATCCGCGTCTGGATTGTCGTCGCAGGGAGGGCGTATTCGTGGCCCGAACGCTATGAGACGCCTTGATGCCGGGCTGACCAGGACTCCTGAATCTGGTGATCTGGGTTCTCTGCCCTCCTCGTGGCGTTGACGTTGGTCTCCCAGGCGTCTGCGGACGTCGAACGTCGGCTGCAAGGAGTGACGGGGAGATGAGCGGTGTCCCGGAATCAGGTACCAGTTCAACACGTTTAGTTGAGGCCCACGTTGAAGCGATTCGGTTCTATCGTGGTGAGCTCCTCATGAGGCCGGGGCAATGGGCCACGGCGCATCTGCAGGTACGAGGACTCGGGCAGGTGCTCGAGCCCGGGTCGCGGTGGAGGGTGGGCTATGCGCCGGCTGGTTGGTCTCACCTCGTCGAGCATCTGCGCGGTAGGGGTTTCCATGATGCGGAGCTGATCGATGCAGGTCTGGCGCTCACGACCGGAAGCGGCTATTTGATCGATCGATTTCGTGACCGCATCATGTTTCCCGTTCATGATCATGGTCTGGATCCGGTCGGGTTCATCGGCCGGGGGCGGGGTCGGTCGCCGAAGTATCTGAACACGGCGACCACTACGATGTATCGCAAGCGTGAGGTTCTGGTCGGAGTCGCTGAGCAGGAGCCGTTGCTGGCGCGCGGCACGGTGCCGGTGCTTGTCGAGGGTCCGCCAGACAGCATCGCGGTGAGCCTCTCAGATCGAGGACAAGGCCGCTGGGCGGGAGTCGCCCTCTGCGGTACCAACATCTCGTCGCTTCAGGCCGAGATTCTGCGGGCATACACCCAGTCGGACACCGTGGTCGTCGTACTGGACGGAGATGTCCCCGGCCGAACCGCAGCTGCCCGTTGCTTGGAGCCGCTGTCGAGGCAGTTCTCGCGCGTCCTGGTGGCAGACCTGCCCGACGGTGAGGATCCAGCGTCGCTGTTCAGATCACCTGAGGGCCGCGGTCGCCTTCGCGCTGAGCTGGAGGCCACTCGGCCATTGGTGAGCCTGGTGATCGAACTTGAGCTTGGCCGCTGGTCGCGAGTGCTCGATCATGTGAACGGACGGATCGGAGCACTTCGATCCGTTGCTGCGCTGGTTCGGCAGCTCCCCAGTGCTCTCGTCGCCGATGAGATCGCGCGCCTGTCTCGGATTCTCAACCTGGATACGTCGACCGTGACCCGCGAGGTCCTCGACGCGAACGCCGTCAGGATCCCACGTGAGCGGGCGGTGCGAACTGGCAGCCAGCTCGCCATGGGCGCGGATCCGCCTGTGCCCGGTCTGAGCTGGTAGCCGTGGCATCAGGACCGAGGCGTTGCTTTGGGCAATCGTCTGCGGGGACTTTCCCAGGAGTCCGGGAAGTCCAGATCCGGGTTACGAGTGCGGGCCGTGGAAGCGAGTGTTGAACCCACAGATCGCAATGAGTGGACGTGGGGAGCAAAGAATGACGGTTGAACTGCAGGAGCTTCTTGTCGAAGTGGCGGAGTCGAACTGGGGATCCGCTGCCTCGGAGCTGTTGGCGCGGGGGATCGAGGAACGGATCGTGGCGTTTCTGCCGAGCCGGGCCAGGACGGCTCTGGGGCCGGAGGAGGCGGCGCAGCGGGCTCGGGTGGTTGCCTGGGAACGGTGTCGAGCCATGGTGGACCGCGGAGTCTTCACGGCGACGTGGGGGTATCTGGCGAACGTTGTGCGGTGGCGACTGGCCGATTCGGTTCGCGCGGAGGCTTTGCGGCGTCAGCGGCATCCGTTGACGCAGGTGATTCCGGAGCGAGCTGACGAGCGGGCGCCGGCAGAGCTGGGACCGCTGCTCGATTGGATCGCGGTTGAACTTACTCGGTGGGGTTTGTCTGAGCGTCGGGCTCGTGGGTTGCTGCATGTGGCGACTGATGGAGCGCGGTTCGAGCGCTCCGCGATTCGGAGCCGGCTGTTGGCTGCTGGAGCGACGCGGAGTCAGGCCGAGGGATTGGCGTGGTTGCTGAGGGGTGGCGCAGCCAACCCGTCGGCGGTCGCTCGCCTCGCGACCGGGCAACCTCGCGTTGAGGTTTTCGATCATCCGCTGATCCAGCGGTGGTTGGCCGCCGCAGCAGGCCTGGACCCGACCTTCGTCGGCGGCAGAAGAGGCACCGGGAGTCTCCCCGGCGTGATCCCGCCGGCGCCGTCGGCGGGCCCTGGACTGGCCAGAACCGCCTAGCGCTGCAAGCCGCCGCTCTGCCAGCCGTTGAGTTCGGCATGACGACGAACAGACCCCGACGTACCCACTGGCTTGTCCGCTACTACCGCTGGCAGGCCCGCCTATACCTGCGCGTGCTGCGCGCGCTGTGGATCATCCCGGCGCCGGTCGAGGCGTCGCTGCAGAGGCGGGTTGCGCGCCGACCTGGAGGTGGAAACTGACATGGCAGGAATCTTGCGCTCGAAGGCGGTGATCGTGGCCGCAGCTGCCCTGGCGCTCGTTGTTCTGGCGGGCGTGACCATCGCTCGGTGGCAGGAATCCGAGGACCGGGCTCCGCAAGTGGCGGCTGTCGACAGCGGTGACGGCGGGTCGCCGCGGCTCAAGGCCTGGGCTCGCCCGAACACGACGGATCCGAAGGTCTACGCGGCGGCGTACGCGACGGCGATCTGGACTTACGACAGCACCGTGCATGGGTACTTCGAATGGCAGGGCGCGGTGAAGATGTTCGCCGATCCGATGGACACCGGTGGTCCGCGGGTTGCGGGCAGCATGTTGCCGGATTTCGCGCAGTGGGAGCAGCTCGATTTGCACGACGGCAAGGCCACAGTCAGCGACGTGTCGCTGGAGACGCCGCCGGAACTGGCCCGCCTGGAGCGGCTTCCGCAGACGCCGAGTGGTTGGCACGGCTTCGTCGTTCGGGGCCGGCAGACCAACGTGATCGACGGTGCGCCGCGGGTCGCTGCTCGGTCGGTGACGGTGGCTGTGGTGTGTGCGTCGCAGTGCCGATTCTGGTCGGCGTCGGCCGAGGGGCCGGCGTGATCCTCAAGATCGTCGCTGCGGCTGTTTGTCTTGCGTTCGGGGTCGTGCTGGTGCCGCCGATCGCGGCGGCCAGGGGAGGCGCGAGCAGCTGCGTGGCGACACCAATCGCCGGCGAGGTCGCTCTGGACGCCGAGCAGCGGTCGAACCTCGCGGTCGTAGTTGCGACTGGTGACCAGTTGCAGGTCGACCAGAAGGGCCAGGTCATCGCCGTGATGACCGCGCTAACGGAGTCGTCGCTGCGCAACGTCAACCATGGCGATGCCGCTGGCCCGGACTCCCGAGGCCTCTTCCAGCAACGCAATGGTTGGGGGCCGCTCGCGGTACGGATGGATCCCGAAGGAGCGTCGCGCCTGTTCTACACCGCGTTGCTCAACGTGCCAGGGTGGATGGAGATGGACCCGTGGTTGGCCGCCCAAGAGGTTCAGCGTTCGGCGTTCAGCGACGGACGGAACTACAAGGCCAACTACCTCCGGGCGCAGACTCTGGTCGGCTTGTCACCGGAGTCGATGTGCGGGCCGTGGCCGGCCGGTGACACGGGGGAGCTGCCGGGTGCGGACGCGGCGATCACTCGAGCGACGAGCTTGGTCGGGCAGCGTGGCTACTACCAGCTGTGTGCGCGGCTCGCGGCCAACATCTGGGGACGACCTCGTGCTGGGTATGTCTCGGCAGCAGAGCAATGGTCGCAGATGGTTGCGTCGGGCAACGCACACCTCGACCGTCAACCACCTGTCGGTGGTCTTGTTTTCTGGAGCACCGGGGGCGTTTACGGCCACGTCGCGGTCTACGTCGGAGATGGCCGCATCGTGTCCAACGACATTCACGATCAGTTCCCTGGTGAGGGCGGCGTCTACCTCGTCGGCCTCGACGCGATCGAGGCGAAGTGGGGCGCGACCTACCTCGGCTGGGCGCCGCCGATCTACCAGGGACCCGCGACAGCATGACCACCGTGCCGGCGTACCGATCGCCGGAGAAGGGCTAGATGATGTCCACCTTCCTCGCGCCCATGCGCGACCACCTCCTGATCACCGTTGCGACCCAAGACCCCGGCGTGAGCCCGAACTCCAACGGTCTCCCCGGCCTGTCCGCGCTGAAGAGCATGGTCGGCGCGCTGCTCACCTTCGGGCTCGTCATCTGCGTCGCAGGGTTCGTCATCTCAGCCGCGGCGTGGGCGCTGGGCAGCCTGAACAACAACGCCCACTACGCCGGCCGTGGCAAGACCGGCTGCCTGGTCGCTGCGGGTGCGGCGATCCTGATCGGCTCGGCCAACACCATCATTCGCTGGGCCAGCGGCATCAGCATCAACTGAAGGAGACGCGATGAGCTGGTCCGACTGCCTCCTCAACCCGGTGAGCTGTGTCGTGTCCGATGTCGGGAACTCGGCAGCCAACTCGGTCTGGGAGTCGTTCCTGAAGTGGACCGCGAACGGCCTGGGGGACCTGGCTGCGACGGTGTTCCAGACCTTCAGCAGCGGTACGACGCCACGGTTCGACCAGGACTGGTGGCAGACCAACCTGAACCTCATCGTCACGGTCTCGCTGCCGATCCTGGTCGCCCTGTTCGTTCTCCAGTGCATCTCTGCCGTGACACATCGAGAGCCGGCCAGACTCGGTCGTGCCTTGCTGGGGGCTGTGATCGGTACGGCGGGGGTGCCGCTCGCGGTCGCGGTCATCAGCTCGTGCGGAGCGGTCGCCGACGAGATCTCGCTGGCGATCCTTGGCAACCGCGCAACCGCGGACGGCATGAAGCGACTCACCGACATCAGCAGTTTGCTGACCGCGGCCTCGCTCGGCGGGTTCCTGTTGCTGGCGGTCCTCTTGGCACTGCTCGCCTTGTTCGCGCTGTATTTCGTGCTGCTGCTCCGAGAGGTCGCGCTCGTCGCGTTCGTCGTGTTCGCCCCTGTCGCTTTGGCGAGCTGGACCTGGTCCTCGACGCGGCACTGGCTGCGCCGATGGATCGAGATCGTCGGTGCGCTGCTGTTCTCGAAGATCGCGATGGCCGTCATCTTCGCGCTCGGCCTGTCAGCAACCGGCGCTGCGGATCAGGGCAACAACCCAGCCAACCTCAGTACCTTTCTGGCCGGCGTGCTGCTGGTGGCGATGGCAGCCTTCGCGCCCGCGGCCACGTTCTCCTTCATCCACTGGGCCGGCGACCAGGGCCACAGCGCAGCACGCGCCATCCAGCAAGGCTCGGTCGGGGCTGCTGCCGCCCAGGAAGGCGTGGACAAGGCTCAGCACTGGGGCGCCGAACACTTCGGCACATCGCTCGACAAGACCGAGTCTCCTGTAGTGGGCAACGACGCCGATCACGTCGACGACGACGAGGCGATCATCGACCGCGCAGAGGCAGACGCCTCGAGCCCTGGTGACACCCCATCACCCATGACAGGCGGCTCGGACACCTCGAACCCGGCCGCCGCACCCGCCGAGGGACAACCGGGAGCTTCGACGGCGCCGCCACCTTCCAGCTCAGGCGAGGGCGCAACGGCCATCGCCGTCGCAACCAGCGAAGCCTCCGCCGACGCGGCACCAGCCGGTGAGGCGACTCCTGACGTGCCCGACACCGACTCGAATACCGATACCGGAGAGGACCGCGGATGACGACCACGATGGCGACCCGCTTTCCCAGGCCAGAACGCAACGCCGTCTTGCTGGGCCTGCGACCGATCCAAGTCGCCCTCCTCGCGCTCGCAGTCCTTCTACTCGTCCTGTCGGTCGTCGGCGACTCCAGCCCGGCCGCCCGCCTGACTGGTCTGGCTGCGTCGACTTGCTGCGGGGTGATCGCGCTGGCTCGCATCGAGGACCTGCCGTCGTACCGCTGGCTCCTTCTTCGAGCCGTGCACGTACTGCGTATCGCGCGCAAACGGCAGTCGTACCGGGCGTCGGTCACTCGGCCGAGCGTTCACGGCTCCCTGCATCTGCCGGGTGCTGAAGGCGCGCTGCGGATCCTCGACACCGACGCTGCCGTCGCGGCAGTTCACGATCCTCGGCGTCGCCGCTTGACCGCGGTCGCACGCATCGAGGGGCCGGCGCACCTGCTGCAGAACACCGACGAGCAGGATCGCCGCGTCACGGCGTACGGGCAGCTGATCGCCGGCCTGTGTCAGAGCAACCGGATCGTCCGGGCGCAGATCCTCGAACGCACGCTGCCAGATCCCGGCGATGGCCTGACCAATTGGGCTCAGCAGCGTGGCCTCGATCCGCGTCAGCCTGCGGGGGCGATCTACCGTGACCTGCTCAGGCACGCCGCTCCTGCGCCGGCCCGGCACGAGACGTTGTTCGCGTTCACCCTCAACCTCGACGCGGTGTCGAAGGAAGTGCGCAAGCACGGCGGTGGGATTGCGGGCGCGATGACCGTTCTCGAAGCCGAAGCGCGTGGCTTCCAGATGGCGCTTGGCGCGGCCGGGGTAGCTGGGTGCTGGCTCAACGCGCCCGAACTCGCGATGAGCCTGCGCGTCGCCTTCGACCCAGCAGCCACCCGCACCATCCCGAGCCTCGAAGCGCTCGACCAGTCCGGGGCCGGCCCTTTGGCGATCGACGCCGCGTGGGACCACCTCCGCACGGACTCGTCGATGCACCGCGTCTACATCGTCACCGAGTGGCCACGAGTACGAGCCACCCCCGCCTTCCTCGGACCCCTGCTGCTAAAACCCGGAGTACGCCGTACCTTCTCACTCGTCCTCCAGCCGATCCCGGTCGCGAAAGCACTGCGCGACGCCCGCCGCCATCAGGTCGACCGCGTCACCGAGCGCGCGACGCGCAAGAAGATCGGCCGGCTGGAGACCGAAGAAGACCGCCAACTCGACGCCGATGTCGCTCAGCGCGAGAAGGACCTGGCCGCCGGCCACGGAGACGTCCGCTGGATCGGCCTTCTCGCCGTCTCCGCCGACGACGAGGAGAAGCTCGACGAAGCGTGCACCGAGATGGAAATCGCCTCGGCACGCGCGTTGATCGACCTCCGCCGCCTGGTCGGCCAGCAGCTCGACGGCTTCCTGGCCACCACACTGCCCTTCGGGACGGGACTGCGATGACCCACGCCAAGCGAGAGATCGCCGTCTACGAACCCACCGGGCTGAACCGCGCTGCCCGACGCGAGGGCCGGAAGGCCGTCGGCGCGCTTCGAGGCCGGCCTCGGCCAGGTCCGGCGCGCGAACCCGGCAACGTCGAGGCCGCGGGGCTGCCTGCGCGGAGGCCGTACGACGCTCGGCATGCCCTTCCTCTGCTCGTGGATACTCATCGCGCCACCACGAGGATTTTGCGGGTCGCCTATCCCTTCCTTGCCGAAGGCGGATTAGGTGCTGACGGCACCTATATCGGATCTGACGTTTTCAGCGGTGGCTCCTTCGTCTACGACCCCTGGGTCCTCTACCAGTCCAAGATCCTCACCAACCCCAACCTGCTCCTGGCCGGCGTCATCGGCAGCGGCAAGTCCACGACCGCCAAAGCCTTCATCACCCGCTCCATCGCGCTCGGCCACCGCGCCTACATCCCCTGCGACCCCAAAGGCGAATGGACCGCCGTCGCGGAAGCGATCGGGGGAGTGGCCATCCGACTCGGTCCCGGCCTTCCGACCCGATTGAATCCACTCGACGCAGGCACCCGTCCAGCCGCCGTACTGCCCGACGAATGGGACAAGGTCGTCTGGTCGCGCCGCCGCGCCCTGCTTGGCACCCTCGCCGAGTCCACCCTGGGCCGGCCCATGTCCGCCGTCGAGCACACCTCACTCGACCTCGCACTCGAGACCGCGACAACCTGCCGCGCGACTCCGACCATCCCCGACGTCGTCTCCGCGCTGTTCGACCCCGACGACGATCGCGCTCTCCGAGCCGGCCTCCAGACAAGCACGCTGCTCGAAGACGCCCGCGAAGTCGCCCACGCCATTCGACGTCTCGTCCACGGAGACCTGTCCGGCATGTTCGACGGTCCGTCGACCACCGAGTTCGACCCCAACCTGCCAATGGTCACCCTCGACTCATCCCGCATCGGCTCTGGCGGCAACGACCACGCCCTGCGTCTGGCTTTGGCCTGCGCCTCGTCCTGGATGGAAGCAGCCGTCGCCGACCCGGCCGGCGGTCAGCGGTTCATCGTGTACGACGAAGGCTGGCGCGTGATGCGCGACCCAGCCCTACTCCGCCGGATGCAGGAACAGTGGAAGCTGTCCCGCGCCTGGGGCGTCTCCAACGTTCTCATCATCCATCGGCTCTCCGACCTCGCCGCCGTCGGCGACCTCGGCTCCGAAGCCCGCGCCCTGGCCGAAGGGCTCCTCGCCGACTGCTCCACCCGGATCATGCTCCGCCAAGAACCCGACCAGCTCGCCCGCACAGCCACGCTTCTCGGTCTGACCGACGTCGAGATCGCCACGATCGCGAAGCTCCCGAAGGGCCGCGCGCTGTGGCGTCTGCCTGACCGCTCCTTCGTCGTTCAACTCGTACGACATGCCCGCGAAGTTGAACTCTTCGACACCGACGCACGGATGTAGATCCACATGCCCAACAAGACCCCAGGCACCGACCTTGCCATCATCGGCCTCGTAACTATCGTCGCAACCAGCCTCATGCTCCGAACCGTCGGTGGGCTCTGCACCCTGATAACCACTGGCGAGTGGATCGACGCCCCATGGTCTACCGGTCTCGATGTCCTGCTCGATCCAACCCACCCCGCCAGGGCATTCGACCTCACGCCTGAGCCCTTCGGGCCAGTCCTCTACTGGGCGATCGTGGGACTTGTCGCCGTGGCTCCGATCGCAGCCGGTGCTGCGGGAGCGCGCCTGCGCCAACACCGACGCGCAAGCACCACTGGCAGGACGAGCAAGCTCATGGCCCGACCTGGCCTAGCCACCCGAGCCGACGTCGAGCACGCCGTCAGCCGCCGCCAAGTCGTACGCCGCGGTAGCTCAGCCAGGCCGGCTCTGAAAAACCCCAAACCACATGACGTCGGCATCCTCCGTGGCTACTCCCGCGGCCGCGAGTGCTGGTCCTCAGTCGAAGACTCCGAGATCGACGTCGGCCCACCTCGGTCCGGCAAGGGGCTTCACAGCGTCATCAACGCCATCCTTGATGCCCCCGGCGCAGTCGTCACCACCTCCACCCGGCCCGACAACCTCGTCGCCACCCTAAGCCTCCGCAAAGCAGCCGGCCCCGTTGCCATCTTCGACCCTCAAGGCCTCAGCACAGTCGAAGGCATCCGCTGGTCACCAGTCCGCGGCTGCGAGAACCCCACCACCGCCATCGTTCGCGCCTCCGGCCTCGCAGCTGGTGCCGGCTTCACCAAAGGCGGCGTCACGGACGGGGCCTTCTGGCACGGCCAAACCGAAATGGCACTCCGCGGTCTTCTCCACGCCGCGGCCATCGACGACACCGGCATCGACCGCCTCTACCGCTGGGGCCTCGAACCAGCCTCCGCCATCGAAGCCGTCACCATCCTCAACCACTCCAACTTCGCCGCCGAAGGCTGGGGCGACACCCTCGACGGCATCGTCCGCATGGACGGCCGCACCCGCGACGCCATCTGGGCCGGCGTCCGCTCCGCCCTATCAGCGCTGGCCGACCCCGCCGTACGACGGGCCTTCGACCCTCCGCCCGGCACAGGCCTCGATCCCAAGACCTTCCTCGCTGACAAAGGCACCATCTACCTCCTCGGCACCGGTGTCGGCGCCAGCGCCACCTCCGCCTTCATCGCCGCCCTCCTCGAAGACATCACCGAAACCGCACGCCAAACCGCCGCCCACCAAGAAGGAGGCCGCATGGAACCCCCGCTGTCCCTCGTACTCGACGAGATCGCCAACCTCTGCGCCGTCCCGTCCCTGCCTTCCTTGATGGCCGACGGCGGTGGCTCCGGCATCTCCACCCTCGTAGTCATCCAATCCCTCGCCCAAGCCCGCGAACGCTGGGGCGAACAAGCCGCCGCAGCCATGTGGGACGCCGCCACCCTCCGCCTCATCCTCGGCGGTTCAGCCCAGCCCCGAGACCTCCAAGACCTGTCCGCCGTCTGCGGCGACCGAGACGAAGAACTCCGCAACTGGAGCCGCGGCCCCGACGGCGGCCGCACCTGGTCGACGAGCACCCGCCGAATGCCCGTCCTGCCACCCGACGTCCTGCGAACACTGCCGTTCGGCACCGGCGTGCTGCTCGCTCGAACAGCACCACCCATCATGATGAACCTCCGCCCCTGGACCGCCCGGCCCGACGCGGCCAAGATCCGTGAAAGCATCACCGACGCCAGCCGGGCACGCTCGTGAGAGATGAGGTCGAGTTCTTCGACGAACTCAACGAGCCGGATGTCGTGTGTTGGCGTCGCCTAGATGACCCAACTTCGCGTCTCGAGCTCGATCGACTGAGCGAGTGGATTGCATGGGTCACCCAGCGCTATCAGCTCGACTACAAGGTGATCCCGGACTGCTGGGCACAGCATGGCGCGCTTGTGGAGGAGCTGTCCGCGCTCCGGAGCCTTTGGGAAGGTTGCTTCCAGCCCGAATCGGCATTGTCGGAACCCGTCGCCTTTCACCGCGAACTCGATGCCGCGTTGCGCCGGCTCCGCGAGTGGAACTCAAGGTCAGGCTGTACGAGGACAGTGCATCGCGACGTCCAACTCATCAACAGCGGGACAGAGGTGCCGAGCCGGTGAACTCCACATCCGGACCAGGCACCTGGCTTCGTCCAGCGATGCCAGCGTCATCGCCCGCAGAGGGTGACGAGACGACGACCACTTAAGGTATTGGTCAGCTGTCGAAGCGGGCCAGCTGCTCGGCGGTGCCGTCACGCCGCCGTTGTGCAGCCGCCGCGGTCGGGTCGCGCGGTCCAGGCTGCGCTGCAGCCGGGCGGTTTCGCGCCGGACGGCCTTGAGCCGGTCGCAGGTCTGCTCGAGTTGGTCGGTGAGGCGCTCGATGGTGGTTTCCAGGTCGGTGACGTGGTGCTGGTTTGCGTCGAGCAGGGACTCGGCCTCGACCCGTTTGGCTTCAGCCTCAGCGTAGTCCGCAGCAGCTTGCTCGGCACGAGCGGCCAGTTCGGCTCGGCGCTGCTGCAACGGATCCCGGCGCGGCCGCGGGGAAGTAGCAGCCTTCCGTGCCGGCGCCGGGCGCTTGCTGCGTACGACGCGGGGCTTGACCGGCACGAGCCGGGCCGGCTCGCCGGACTCGTCCACGACCCCGAAGCCGACGTGACACAGCGCGCTGGTCAGCTGCCCGGTCCGGAGCAGTTGCGCGGCGCCAGGATCAACCAGGGCGGCGTCGAGGGTCTCGGTGAGCCGCTCCGCCACCGCGGCGGTCACGGTCCGTCCCTCGGCTCGTGCCTTGTCCCGCGCGGTGGCCACCAGCGCTCCGACGAGTTCGTGCCGCTGCGGGGTGAGCCTGCGCAGCGCAGGTCCATCAGCCGACAGGTGCGCCTGACGCAGTTGCTCGCCGAGCTCGGTCAGCTGATGTATGCCGTCCGGATCGGCGCGAACCAGCTGGTTGGCCAGCCACGCGGCCAGGGTCGGCTTCCGCAGGCCCTTGATCGCCTCAGCGGTGCGAGTGTCGCCGTCGTCCTTGGCTGCCTTGGCGGCCAGGTTGCGGGCAGCGGTGAAGTCCTCCGGGGCCAGCCCGTACAGCTCCACCGCGACCTGGTCGACGTCCACGCCTTCCACGATGCGCTGAGTTGAGGCTGATGAGCAACGCCATGCCTGTCACGGCGACGGATCGGCCGAGGTGGGTACTGGTGCGGTAGGCAACTACCCACCGAGCGTGAGGAGCAGGCGATGGCGGAGACGAAGTCGACCCGCAACAGCGGCGAGGAATGGACCGACGACGACGTGCAGGATCTGCGTGAACTGGCCGAGGGGAACACACCGGTCGGTGTGATGAGTGTGAAGCTCGGACGTACCGAGGACGCGATCCGGGGTAAGGCTCAGCCGGAGGGGATCAGCCTGTCGCCGCCGAACCGGTCGCCGTACGGCGATATGAGCTGACACCGGCCGCTGCTGATGCCTTCTCGGGGGAAGTGCAGCGCGGCGTCGACCCGGCTGCCGGCCGATCTGGTCGGCCCGTCGACGTCGAGCTCGCGAAGCTGGTTGAGACGATCCCGGGCGAGTCCGCGCTGCCCGGCGGCAGCCGGTACGACGTGAAGTGGGACGGGTACCTTCACTGAACCAGTCAAGCTGGCCAGATCGACGCTTGCCGGGCCCGCGGGGGGAGTCGTCATCACTGCAGGTGGTCTGAATGTCGCGGAGCCAACGCAGTTGGATTCACCATCCGCCAGCGTCCCGACGTTTATGAAGTACGACGGCCTCGGTTACGGAACCGTGCTGACGAGTGAACCGCCTGTGAACTGCAGCTTCTTGCAACTCGTTGCCGGATCTGACCCCTTGATGGTGACTGGTTGCCTACGTACTGTCACGGGTGTTCTTCCCTGGCTTGGGGGCCGTGGTGGGGAAGCCGTTCCAGCTACTGGGGGTTTGCTTTGTTTGCCCGAAGTCTGTCTTCTCGTCGTTCCGTCAGCGCGGCCGCAGCTGTGCTGACGCTCTTGTCCGGTGGCGCGATTGCCGCGCTGCCAGCCGAGGCCAGCACAGCGGCGGTTCTCACTGCCCAGTTCACGGGGGCGCGTCCGTCGGCGACCCGGATCCCGTTCTCGATCTCTGACAAGGTGTCGGCCTCGGTCGACGTCGCAACCGGCAACTTGCTGGTCACCACATCCGATCTGTCGCTTCCGGGGATCCAGGGCGATCTGCAGCTCGGCCTGGACTACAACAGCCTGCGACTCGCCGCGGGCGCCGCGCTCCCGTCCGGCTCGGCCGGTGCAGGCTGGGCGATGCGGGTCGGTCAGGACACGAAAGTGATCCTGAACTCCGACAACTCGGTGCTGTACCTGGCGCCGGAGGGCAGGGAGGGCCTGTTCAAACCGTTGACGTCGACGACGTACACGCCGCCCGCGGGGTTCAAGGTCGCCATGGTGAAAACCAGTACGGGGTGGACGATCACCGACCACTCCAGCAATCAGGTGTCGACGTTCAACTCCATTGGACAGCTGATCTCGATCAAGGACCGCAACGGGCAGTCCGCGACGTTCACATACACCTCGGGCAAGCTGTCGCAGGTCGTGTCGACGCGCGGCGGCGCGGGCGCGAAGACGGCGAACTTCACCTGGTCGGGCAGCCTGGTCACGATTGCTCAGGCCGGCGACGACGGCACCCCGCGCAGCGTCGGGTACACCTACACCAACGGCAAGTTGACCAAGATCACCGACCCGACGTCGAAGTCGACGCAGTTCGGGTACGACGCGACGACAGGTGATTTGACCACGATCACCAACGGCGCAGGGAAGCAGACCGCTATTCAGTACGACGTCTCGCACCGGGTGAAGAAGGTGACCCAGCAGAACCCGGCCGGTGGTGCGGCGACCCGGTTCACCTACTACTCCAACGGGGAGACCTACGTCGCGGACCCGAACAACACCGCCACGATCCCCTCGGAGGGCCCGCAGACCTACTACACGCTCAACGCGCAGGAGTTGGTCACCTCAGTCTCCGACCCGGTGGGCCGGTCACGAGCCAACACCTACACCGCGTTCAACGATGTCGCGACCTCGACCAACGGTGTCTCCGGAGTCACCACCTTCGGGTACAACTCGGCCGTCAACGGCGGCGAGTCGCTGACAGGAGTCACCTCGGCCACCGGCGCCAAGTCGACCGCGGCCTACGCCAACACAGGCCCCGCGAAGTACCTGCCGTCCGGCGGTACCGACCCCCAGGGCAACAACAAGCTGTTCACCTACGACGGTGCCGGCAACCAGCTCAGCTCGGCGAACAGTTCCGCGACCGCGACGTCGAAGGTCGACTACAACGCCGACGGCACGCTGAACACCTCCACCGATCCGCGGGACAACGTCACTGACTACACCGCCAACGCCGACCATCAGGTGACGAACATCACCCCGCCGACCGGATCGTCGCTGGCGCCGGTGGTGGTCGACTACGACGGGTTCGGGCGGCTGCACAGCGTCCGCGACGGCCGCGGGCTGCGCACCATCTACGCCTACGACCGCGCAGACCGGATCAAAACCATCCAGTACTCCGACACCACCCCAGACGTCGCATTCACCTACGACGGCGCCGGCAACGTGCTGACCCGCACCGACGCCTCCGGCACCACCACGTATACCTACGACGCCCAAAACCGCGTCACCTCGCGGACCTCGACCTCTGGCGGCGGCACCCTCGGGTACGGCTACGACAAGGCCGGGAACCTGACGTCGAAGACCGACCCGCGCGGCACCACCGCCTACACCTACGACGCTGCGAACCAGGTCGTGTCGATGACCACGCCGAACGGTCAGGCCACCGCGTTCGCCTACGACGCCAACGGCAAGCGGACGGACACCTGGTTCAACACCAACACCGCCCGGACGACGTTCGCCGCGCACACCAAGACCACGTTCGACAAGGCCGGGCGGATCTCGCGGACCTGGACGTCGCGGGCCTCGAACGACGCCACGAAGGTCTACGACACCTCGTTCTGCTACTCGCCCTACGTCTCCGGCCAGGCCTGCCCATCCGCGTCCGCCACCACCGACACCGGCGTCATCCGCTGGTCGACCAACAACCTCAACGCTGCTCGTTCGATCTACAGCTACGACACCTCGAACCGGCTCACCGGCGTCACGAACTACGGCGGCCACGACTACGTCTACGCCTACGACAAGGCCGGCAACCGGACCTCGACGAAGATCGACGGCGTCCAGGTCCAGGGTCTGGCCTACAACAGCGGAAACCAGATCAGCTCCACCGGCTACGGCCACGATGCATCCGGTAACCGCACGACAGACCCGGCCCAGGGCACCTTCACTTACAACGCCGCCGGGCAGATGACCAGCCGCACCAGCGGCTCCTCAAGCAGCACCTACTCCTGGGGCGGCGGTGACCAGAACGAACTCCTCTCTACCACCACCGGCGCGAACATCACGAGCTATGTCTACGGCCAAAACGACCGCAACGGCGTACCGATCATCTCGTCGTTCACCAAGAACGGCCAGACCAGCTACCTCGACACCGACCCCACCGGCTCACCCATCGCCCTGAACAGCGGCGCCGGCGTCGACTACTACACCCTCGACAACCAAGGCACGCCCATCGGTCTGGTCAACAACACCGGCACTATCACCGCGACCTACACCTACGACCCTGCCGGCAAGCAGATGAGCGCAACCGGCCCATCCGCAGTCTCCAACCCGCTCCGGTACACCGGAGGCCTGCTCGATGAGAACACCGACTGGCTCAAGAGAGGCGTCCGCTGGCACGACACCACCACCGCGAACTGGACCGCTCAGGACCCGCTCAGCCAACTCCTGCAGCCTGACTCCGCCAGCCGCTACAACTACGCCGCCGGCAACCCGCGTAACTTCGTCGACCCCACCGGCCGCGACATCGACGACGAAGATGTCGACCTCGTCAACGACTACGCCGACTTCGGAGCGAACATCGGCTCCACTTGGGTGGGCGGCGCCGCCGCCGTCACGGGTGGCATCTTCGGTGGCATTGCCGGCTCCGGCGTCGGAGGAACGTTGCTCGGAGCCGCTGTCGGAGCCGGCGCAGCAGGCTTCGTCGGTTATCAGGCCGGCGAAGCGATCGGCAGAGGCATCGGAACGGCGTACGGCCTGTCGCAGGTGGATGATAACTAGATGAAACTCAGAACTTGGGAAGTGATTCTCGCACTACTCTGCATAGCGGCATCGATCACCAGCCTTGTGCTCCTCGAAGCTCGGCCGGGAGAGATGTCCGACCAGACCGCGTTTTGGATGTTCGTGCTGTTCATCGGGTTCCTCTGCCTTCCCGTAGGGATCATCCTCGGATCACGAATCGGCCGCGTCGTGGGCCAAATCGTGGGGAACCGCGGACGATAGTCGGTCCTGAACGCTCCGAGCGGCGGCACATGCCGCCGCTCGGAGCGTCTGCGTTGCCTCCAGAATCTGGACGCTGGCGTGTCCGGATGCCGAGCGACGCGGGCGAGGTCGGCGGAGTGGTGTTCAGAGTTCAGGCAGGTTCGGCACGAACCGCGAGTCCGCGCCGCGCCTGCTTGACCAGGCAGGCGCTCGTACGCGACTTGAACTGCCGTCCGGGCAGCGAGCCGGTCGGCAGGGGCGGATCGGTGAGACGCACGCGTCCGCCTGCGGCAAGTCTGCAAGGGAGGTGTGGACTTCGAACATGCCCCGTCGGCGAGCTTGGCCAGGCACGCCACCCACGACTCGCCCTGCAGCCGGTGCGGCACCTGCGGCAGTGAGTCAGCACCTGGCCAAGCTGCTCCTGGCCGCCCTCGTGACGGGCCGCCGGGAGGGCGCGTTGGTGTACTACTCGGCCGCCGACGACCACGTGAAGTGTCTGCTGGACAGGCGCTGTTCCAAGCCGACCACCTCGACCGCGACCTGCCCGACGCTGGCAGGAGTTCGGCGGCGCAACCGGCCTGACACGCGGGCGTGATGGACCGGAAGCTTGCCTAGAGCAACACTGAGATCGTGGCTTGCCGGTGACCGGGTTCACCGAACCAGGCGGCGGTGCCTCCGGCTGGCGGTTCAGCCGCTGAGGAACCGGCGACTCGCGCAGCAACTCGACGAACTCCCGGACGTCGGCGCGCTCGGCCCGCTCCCACGCCGTCCAGCGGTCGTGCAGAAACCGAAACCACCGCAGCAAGTCGTAGCCGTAGTTGCGCAGCGTCGCCACCGAGCAATCCGACGCCGCGACATCACGCAGGAACCCGGACGCCGCCGCATGCTCGCTATCCGGGAAGACGACCCGCCACGGCACCCCCCTGCTCGAACTTCACCACGCGACCCAACGCAACACCCGACACCCGCCATACCTTCTCCGGCCACACACCGGCAGCGCCAATCGGTGCTCGAAGAGTTCAGTCAACTAGCCCCGCGGTGATCGTCCGGCGCGGTACGACAGCGCGGATCTGGTCGCGCCAGCGCAAGGAACTCACCGACCGGTTCCCCGACATCGCCGCGGCCGCCGCCCGCCAGCTGGACGACGGCGCGGTCGTCGACGGCGAGCTGGTGATCTTCCTCGACGGCCGGCTCAACTTCGACGCACTCCAGCGGCGCCTGGTCACCGCCCCGGCGAAGGCCCGCCAGCTGGTCTCGTCGACGTCGGCGTCGTACGTGGCGTTCGACCTGCTCGCCTACGGCGGGGTCGACCTGCGCACCCAGCGCTGGACCACCCGCCGTGCCCGCCTCGAGCAGCTCGCCGAAGCCTGGCAGCTCCCGCTGCAGGTCTCACCGGTGACCGCGGACATCGGCGAGGCGCGGGAGTGGTTCGACGTACTGCCCGAGGCCATGGGCGTCGAGGGCCTGGTGGTGAAGGGCGCGAGCTCCCGCTACGTCGGTGGCCGACGGGAGTGGTTGAAGGTGAAGCGCCGCGACACGGTCGAGGTGATCGTCGGCGGCGTCATCGGCCCGATCGACCGGCCCGAGGTCGTGATCGCCGGCCGTACCGCGGTGACGACCTGGTCGTTGTCGGCCGGACCGTCCCGCTGAGCGCCGCGCAGGCCTCCGAGCTGGGAGCGATGCTCCGGCCGGCGCGCGCCGGGCACCCGTGGCCGGACGAGATCAGCTCCCAGCGGTGGGGTGGCCGCGACTCGAAGAAGCCGCTCACGAAGGTCCGTCCCGACGTGGTCGTCGAGGTCAGCGCGGACGCCGCGATCCAGGCCGGCCAGTATCGCCACCCGCTCCGCTTCGTGCGGCCGCGCGCCGATCTCGACCCCGGCGACGTCGACCAACTGGAGTGACCGGGACAGCCCCGGCGCTGCTTCCTAACACCGGGGCCGCGGCACCG
This sequence comes from Kribbella sp. ALI-6-A, assembly GCF_001984195.1. Taxonomy (GTDB): domain Bacteria; phylum Actinomycetota; class Actinomycetes; order Propionibacteriales; family Kribbellaceae; genus Kribbella. The sequence continues at coordinate 22,908 of NZ_MTQN01000003.1, read as the reverse complement.
GCGCGTGGAGCGCGGCGCCAAGCTGACACATACCCCCGTCTGGTGGCCGACACGCCGAAGCCGAGGTGCGTGCACAACGTGCGAGGTCCCGAGCGTTGTCTGCGTTGCGTGGCAGCCTGGGGGCATGTGTGGTCGCTATGCATCGACAGCCAGCCGGGCGAACCTCTTGGAGCGGTTCGTCGTGGACGAGCAGCACGCCGACGAGCTGCGGGGACCGGATTTCAACGTCACGCCGACCAAGAGCAACCCGGTGGTGATCGCCCGGGTGCCGAAGGACGCCGGGGACGACGTCGAGCCGGTGCGGGAGCTGCGGAGCTTCCGGTGGGGGCTGGTCCCGTTCTGGGCGCCGGACTTGAAGATGGGGTCGAGGATGGCGAACGCCCGCGCGGAGACGGTCCACGAGAAGCCGTCGTTCCGTACGCCGTTCAAGTCGCGGCGCGCGCTGATCCCGGTCGACGCGTTCTACGAGTGGATGGAGACCGAGCAGCTCGGCAAGAACAACAAGCCGGTGAAGCAGCCGTTCGCGCTGCGCCCGGCCGATGGGTCAACGCTCGCGTTGGCCGGCCTGTGGGAGACCTGGACCGACAAGTCGAAGCCCGAAGGCGACCCGGAGCGCCTGGTGCGCACATACACGATCATCACCACGAACGCGACGGACGCGGTCGGCCGGATCCACGACCGGATGCCGATGGCGATCGCGCCGGCGGATTGGGAGGCCTGGCTCGACCCGCGCAACCACGACGTCGACGAACTGCGAAGCTTGATGGCCCCGCCGCTGGGTGAGCTGGAGATCTACGCGGTGTCCAAGGCGGTGAACTCGGTCCGCAACAACGGTCCGGAGCTACTTGAGCCGATCGCCCTGAGCTGAGCGATCGGGCAGTTCCGCGGCGTAACGAATCACTTGCGCTGATCGGTCCGCCGGTCCGGGCGACGTCGTGGTACCCGGATGAGGCGGCGCGCCTTCACGGACCGGTCTCGTTTCGGGCAAAGGCGATGGTGCTCCGGGACCTGCATCCCGTCGCACTTCCCGCAGCGCCAGGCCATATAGCCAGGATGCACCGCTGCGGGCGGTCTGTCGTCCAGGTCCCGAGCCTCTCGGCGGGCGCACTCACTTCGTCGCAGAGTCAGATGGGACGAACGGGAGGACGCTGGAGCGGCGGCCGAACCAGGCGTCGAGTACGGCGTCGTCGACGTCAGATCCGGCGCCGTACGGCGCCGGGTCGCGTTCGACGATCCGCAGCAGCGCGACCATGCGCTGAGCGACCTGACACATCCCCATTGGCCCTCCCCAGCCGGTGTATCGGTAGGGCGCACCCCTACGTTTCTCCGTCTGCGCGGCCGTGACCGATCCGGTACCGAAGCCATGGCGTCGTGATGCGTTGTGCCGTCGTGGAGCACTTGCCTGGGCGGCACACCGTAGGTCAACCCAGCGGCTTCAGCTCATCGAAGTTCGTTGCTCGTCCCCACGCTCGTTCAGCTCGAACTGGCGTCGTCAGCGAGGCTGACCCGGATGGGTGCGGAAGCAAGCGATTGATGTAACGGACGGCGGCGCACCGCGATAAAGGGGCGGGTGCCGCATCCGGCCCCACTGAGTATGGGGGCCCCTTGAACATCGTCGCCCGCCTGGCCGCGCCCTTGGCGCTGGCCATGGCCGCATCCGGAGTACTCGTCCTGCCCGCCGCGGCCGCGCCGCCACCGCCACCGGAGGAGTTCCACTTCGGGGTCGCGGCCGTCAGCGCGACCCGCGGGCGGGCGGAGCTGACCTGGAAGACCGACCCGGCCTCCAGCTACAGCATCGCCGAGGTCGTCGGCGGTACGCCGGTCGCTCGCGCCGGGATGACGACCGGCCAGTGGTCGTCCAACAACGAAGCCCCGGGCTGGCACACCTACCGGTTGACCCGCACGCTCAACGGCGAGACGTCGTACAGCGATGCCACGGTCCTCGTCCCGACCCGCAGCCTGATCGGCACGCGCTTCGGCTCCTACCTGATCTCCGCGACCGCACCGGGCAGCAACGCGATGGGAGCGACGCTCAGCCAGGACGTCGGAGACTCGCCGGACGTCTCGCCCGACCGGCGAACACTGGTCGCGCAGGTCCGGGACACCACCGGTACGTCGCTGTGGCTGTTCGACACCGAGGGCAAGCGGATCCGGGCGCTGACGCAGGGCAGCTGGGACTCCCAGGCCGCGTTCTCGCCCGACGGCCGCACGGTCGCGTTCGTCCGGCGCGACACCTACGACGCCGCGCCGGCGGTGTGGACCGTCAGCACGACCGCCAACGCCGTACCGGCAGCGGTGACCGGTGGCGCCAACGCGTCCTCTCCGGCCTGGACCGCCGACGGCAAGAACCTGGTGCTCGAGATCGGCGACGCGGACAGGGCGGACCCGAGTGTCCCTAGCACCGACCCGCTCGTCGTCCTACGGTTGTCGACCGGAGCCCGGACCCCTCTGCCCGGCACTGAAGGCGGGCGTGATCCTTCGGTCTCGCGTACCGACCGAGTCGCCTTCGCGCAGCGGACCGCCGACTTGCGGCTCGTGGTGGCGGTGACCGACCTGTCGGGTGGACCAGTTGTGCAGTGGTCGCCGCAGGTACAGGGCCAGGGCTGGGGCTCGCCTGAGTGGGACCCGCAGGGCACCACGCTGGCGATGAGCTTTTCCAACACCGGCTCCGGCGTCGGGCCGCACCCGGCAACCGTGACCGGCCCGGGCCAGCAACCGTCGAGCTGGTCGGTCCCGTACGCCCACGTCCAAAGCGGCCTCCAAGAGCTCGCCTGGCTGCAGACAACGAGCGCCGCCCCCACCGCGACGCTGACCGTGCCGGCCTTCACCCAGACCGCGACCACGACGGCGACGATCGCGGTTGCCGACGCCGACGACGCGATCGCCGGCCTGCAGGTGACGTGCCGGATCGACTCGGCCGCCTGGATGCCGTGCGCCCCGGGCGCCTGGGCGATCCCGGCCCAGAAGCCGGGCACGCACGTGCTCAGCGTGAAGGTGACCGACCCGGCCGGTGGGACGGCGACGGTGACCCGCCAGTGGGTCGTCGACCAGCTGATCCCGTCGGTGACCCTGCGCGGCCCGGCCCAGCCGTTCACGCTGGCGTCGTCGGTCCCGGTGAGCTGGACGGGCTCCGACTGGGGATCCGGCGTCACCTACTACCAGGTCCGCTGGAACAAGGCGGCGTACAACGGCGGCTTCGGACCGTGGCAGTACCCGGCGGGCTGGCAGAAGCTGACCGCCACCTCGGTGACGCTGACCGGCGTCGTCCCGGCCGTCGGCTACTGCTTTCAGGTTCGTGCGGTGGACAAGGTCGGTAACGCCGGTGCCTGGTCGACGCAGAAGTGCAGCGCCGTCGCACTCGACGACCGGTCTCTCGGTACGTCGGCCGGCTGGTCGCGGACGGTGTGGAGCCTCTTCTACCGCGGCACCGCGACCGAGACCACGAAGGCCGGCTCGTATCTGACCCGTCCGGGGTCGGCGGTCAGCCGGGTCGCCGTGGTCGCCACCCGCTGCCCGACATGCGGCACGGTCGGCGTCTACGTCAACGGCGCTTCTGTCGGCTCGGTCAACCTGTACTCGGCCACGACGGTGCGGCAGTCCGTCGTCGCTCTGCCTCCGTTCGCGTACCGCACCGGTACGGTGATGCTGAAGGTGCTGTCGACCGGCAAGTTCGTCCAGGTCGACGGTCTGGGCATCAGCCGCACCTGAGTCGCCGCGGTCCCCGACGGATCGGCCGGCGCCGGCGGTCGTGCGCGGAGAAGCCCGTGTGCGCCGCGGCGCCGGATCGGCGATGTGGGGCACACGGCGGCTAGCTGTCGTCGATCCGGTCGGGGTGGCAGTTGACGCCCTTCCAGTGCCACTCGGGCAGCTACGGTGCGCTGGTAGCCGAGTGCCCAGGCCGCGGGATCGCCGACGGGTCGGTGCGGCCCATGCGCTGGGCGGCGCCGATGCGTTCGAGGAAGTCGTGCTCGTGGAAGCGCTGGCCATCGCCTGGTCCGCCGACCAGCTTGATCCCGAAGCCGGCGTTCACGGCGAGTCCTGGCCCGCCGGGCGTAGGTCGCTGGCGGGGATCCAGCTGACTCGGCCGTCGCGATCGCGGACCCGGCCGAGCCATTGACCGCCGTCGCGGATCCAGGCGTCCAGCTCACCGGGGTGCCAGTCGGCGTACTGCACCGGCCGGGCGGGTTCGGCCCGCCGTACGTCGCCGGCCGGCCGGGGCCCGTGGGCGTCGTACTGCAGGTCGAGGTCGGCCTTCATTTCCTCGGCCGCGACCTCGTCGAGCCCGGTCGCGCGCCAGCCGTTGACGGCGTTGTCCCACACGGCGAAGGGGCCATCGTCACCCGTCGCCGGCCGCACCGTGAACCGTCCGAGCATGCCAACCACGGTAGCTGATGTTCGAACATATGTTCTACTCTCGGGTCAACGGGAGGAACACGGATGGGCTACAACAATCCGCCGGTGAAGTGGTCGGAGCTGGAGCGCCGGCTGTCGGACCGGGCGCGGCCGGGCAGCGACGGCGGCCGCCCGCCTGCAGGTGACGGGGGAGACTCGCCGGCCTGGAGCCAGCACCGTGGCCCGTATGTCGCGGCCGGCGACGAACCGGCGTCGGAGCGGGCGGCGCGGCTGCGGGCCGAGGCGGCGGTGCCGTACGCGGAGCTGCACGCGCACTCGACGTTCTCGTTCCTCGACGGCGCCTCCCAGCCGGAGACGCTGGTGGAGACCGCGGCCGAGCTGGGGCTGCACGGCCTGGCGATCACCGACCACGACGGTTTCTACGGCGCGGCCCGGTTCGCCGAGGCCGCGACCGCGCACGGCGTACCGACGGTGTTCGGCGCCGAGCTGTCGCTGGACCTGACCGGACCACAGAACGGCGTCGCCGACCCGAGGGCTCGCACCTGCTGGTGCTGGCCGAAGGGCAGGAGGGCTACCACCGGTTGTCCGGGGCGGTCACCGCCGGGCGTTGGAGGCCGGCGGCTACGCGCACGGTCCCGCGGCCGCGCTCGCCGAGCTCGACCGCCTGGTCGCGCTGTTCGGCCCCGACCGGGTGGTGGTCGAGCTGACCGACCACCAGCTGCCGACCGACTCGACCCGCAACCGGGTCCTCGCCGAGCTGGCCAAGGCCCGCGGTCTGCCGGTGGTGGCGACCAACAACGTGCACTACGCGCAGCCGCGCGACCACCGGCTCGCCTCGGCGCTGGCCGCCGTGCGCGCCCGGCGCGACCTGGACGCGATGGACGGCTGGCTGCCGCCGGCGGGTACGGCGTTCCTGCGGTCGGGGGAGGAGATGCGGCAGCTGTTCCGCCGCTATCCGGGCGCGGTGGAGTACTCGGTCCGGCTGGCAAAGCAGCTCGGGTTCGACCTGCGCCGGGCCAAGCCGATGCTGCCGCTGCGCGACGTGCCCGAAGGCCACACCCCGATGAGCTGGCTTCGGCCCTCACCCATGCCGGCGCCCGGATCCGGTACGGCACCCGCGAGCAACGCCCGGACGCCTACGAGCGCATCGACCGCGAGCTGGACGTGATCGAGTCGCTCGGCTTCCCGGGCTACTTCCTGATCGTGTTCGACATCTGCCGCTTCGCCCGCACGAAGCGGATCCTCTACCAAGGCAGGGGATCGGCGGCGAACTCCGCGGTCTGCTACGCCCTCGAGATCACCGCGGTCGACTCGCTGCTGTACGACCTGCCGTTCGAACGGTTCCTCGCCGCGACCCGCGAGGAGTACCCCGACATCGACGTCGACTTCGACTCCGACCGCCGCGAAGAAGTCATCCAGTACGTGTACGGCAAGTACGGCCGCGAGAACGCCGCCCAGGTCGCCAACGTCATCTCCTACCGGCCGAAGTCCGCCGTCCGCGACGCGGCCAAGGCGCTCGGCTACTCGGTCGGTCAGCAAGACGCCTGGTCCAAGCACATCGACGGCTGGTCGCCGTCGATCACCGCCGGCGGCGACACCGAGATCCCGCAGCGCGTGATCAGCCTGGCGACCGAACTGCTGAAGTTCCCCCGCCACCTCGGAATCCACTCCGGCGGCATGGTGCTCACCGAGCGCCCGGTCGGCCAGGTCGTGCCGATCGAGCACGCCCGCAAGGAAAAGCGGACCGTGCTGCAGTGGGACAAAGACGACTGCGCGTTCATGGGCCTGGTGAAGTTCGACCTGCTCGGCCTCGGCATGCTCGCCGCGCTGCAGTACTGCATCGACCTGATCCGCGACACGGTGGGGGAGGAGTGGTCGCTGCACACCATCCCGAAGGAAGGAGGCCGGCGTCTACGACCAGCTGTGCCGGGCCGATTCGGTCGGCGTGTTCCAGGTCGAATCCCGCGCCCAGATGGCCACCCTGCCGCGGCTGCTGCCGCGCCGGTTCTACGACCTGGTCTGCGAGATCGCGCTGATCCGGCCCGGACCGATCCAAGGCGGCGCGGTGCACCCGTTCATCCGCCGGCGCACCGGCGAAGAGCCGATCACCTATCTTCACCCCAAGCTCGAGCCGGTGCTCGAGCGGACCCTCGGTGTCCCGCTGTTCCAGGAGCAGCTGATGCAGATGGCGATGGCCGTCGGCGACATCGACGGCGGCGAGGCCGACCTGCTGCGCCGGGCGATGGGCTCCAAGCGCGGCGTGGAGAAGATCTCCTCGCTGAAGACCAAGCTGTACGACGGCATGGCCGCCAACGGCATCACCGGCGACCTGGCCGACGAGATCTACGAAAAGATCGAGGCCTTCGCCAACTTCGGCTTCGCCGAGTCCCACTCGATCAGCTTCGGGCTGCTCGTCTACAGCTCCACTTGGTTCCGGCTGCACTACCCGGCCGCGTTCCTCGCCGCGCTGCTGAGAGCGCAGCCGATGGGGTTCTACTCACCACAGTCCCTGGTCGCCGACGCCCGCCGCCACGGCGTCGAAGTCCGCCGTCCCGACCTGCAGCTGTCCGGCGCCGAGGCCGGCCTGGAGCAGCTCGTCGACGGCCAGCAGGTCCCCGGCCCGACCGGCGACCCGGCCTGCCTGGTCGATCCCCAACCGGTCGTCGGGCAGTTCGACCCGGACGCGCCGGCCGACACCACCCGGCACCGGCGCGACGGCGCGTACGCCGTACGGCTCGGCCTGGCCGAAGTCCGCACAGTCGGGACCAAGGACGCCGAACGGATCGTCGCCGAACGCGACGCAGGCGGCCCCTACGCCTCGATGGCCGACCTGTTCCGGCGTACCGGGATCACCGCCAAGCAGGTCGACGCGCTCGCGACCGCCGGCGCGTTCGACTGCTTCGGGCTCGACCGCCGGCAAGCCCTGTGGCAGGCCGGCGCCGCCGCCGAGGAACGCCCCAACCGGCTCCCGGGCATCACGGCGGCCGGTCCTCCGCCGATGCTGCCCGGCATGAGCGACGTCGAGACCGACATGGCCGACCTGTGGTCGACCAGCATCACCCCGACCGGTCACCCGGTACAGCGGATCCGCGCCCAGCTCCGCGCCGACGGGATCCTCTCGGCCGCCGAGCTCCGCACCGCCGACGACGGGTCCAGGGTCCGCGTCGCCGGGGTCATCACCCACCGGCAACGCCCCGCCACCGCCTCCGGCGTCACCTTCATGAACCTCGAGGACGAGACCGGCATGGCCAACATCGTCATCTCCGTCGGCGCCTGGAACGCCCATGCCAAGGTCGCCCGCGGCGCGGCCGCCGTCATCATCCGCGGCCGCGTCCAGCGCACCGGCCAGGTCGTCAACCTCAACGCCGAACACCTCGAACCGCTGCCGCTGGCCGCCAAGACCAAGTCCCGCGACTTCCGCTGAACCACCCTGACTGGCGGGCCCAGGGGAGGCTCTCGACGGCATCGTCGGCCGATCAGAATTTGATTTAAGACTGATCTCAAAGCAAATAGAGTTTGGAACTCATCGAGTCACAAAGAATGAACGGGTGCAGTTGACACCGCATTGACACGTATGTTAAGCTGTTGACGCAAGAACGGAACAAGCAGTGATGGGTTTCCTCAATCGAGGAAGACCCATTTTTTTTGCCCTCAGAACCATAGTCAATGGCCAGAGGAGCCAAAGGAGGAAAGCACGACTCAAACCTTTCGTTTGACGTGCCCACTCACCAGGGCCGAGCCACCTGGCTCGCGTCCACGTCAACGAAAGGAGAACACGATGACCCGTGTCACCAAGAGCAAGAAGAGCACTACCAGCAAGAGCACCAGCCAGCGTCGCCAGGCGACGGCCCTCACCTACATCATGGTGGGCATCCGCCTGTTCGTCGTCCTGTTTGCCATCGGCCTCACGTGGTTGTTGTTGCACGAGCAGGAGGCAACTGGACATCCGCTATCGACGGCCGGAACGCTTACATCCGTCGGGCTGGTGGCATCAAGAGTGGCGGAAAGAATTACCGACGTATCAACGCTTCTATTGTAGTACCTAGCATACACGAACCACCCCGTCCCGACATTGTCTTGACGGGGGCACAGCATGTGAATAACAAAGGGCCCCGGGCCGCGCCCGGGGCCCTGTGTTATTCACGCCTCGGAGACGTCCAAACAGCGCGATCGGCTCAGGCGTGTGCTCGACACGAACGACTGAGACCGGCGGTGACTACGAGGCCGTCGAGCGCAGCGTGCAGTTCCGGCTATCCCGCCAGCGCGTCCTCACCCGGCCCACCGCCCCGGTCACCCTCCAGGTCGTGCTCGGCGAAGCGATCATCCGGCGACCGACCGGTGGCCGAAACACGTTGGCCGGTCAGCTACAGCATCTGTTAGACAGAAGTGACCTGCCCAACGTCGAGATCAAGGTGATGCCGCACCACGTAGGCGCACACGCCGGCATCGTCTCGGGGCCCTTCGTCCTGCTCCAGTTCCCCGCCACCGGTCCTCACCGCCTGGCCGAGCCGCCCACCGTCTACGTCGACGGATTCCTCGGCACGCTCTACCTCGATCAACCGAGCGAGATCGACATGTACGAAGCGGTCTGGGCCGACCTGTGGGCAACGGCGCTCACCGAAGCCCAGTCCAGAGACTTCATCTCCAAAGCCCTGAAGGAGCTACCCAAGTGACCGACGACCTGACCAACGCGGTCTGGCGCAAAAGCACCCGCAGCAACAACTCCAACAACTGCGTCGAGGTCGCCGACCTCGACGGCGGCCGCGTCGCCGTACGGGACAGCAAGAACCCGGCCGGCCCGGCGCTGATCTTCACCCCCAGCGAATGGGATGCGTTCATCGCCGGCGCCAAAGACGGCGAGTTCGACCCCGCCTGACCTCACCCCGACGACACAGCCTGAGGGCCCCGCATCGCGGGGGCCTCGGTCGTTTCAACAGCACACCATTGAAGAACGACCAGGGGCTCCACCGCCGGACCCTCTCTCCGAGAGCACGTCGGTGATCGCGCGGCTACCGCTGACACCCGAAGATCCGGCCGGTCTGTCGGTCAACCGCCGCACAGTCGGAAACGTTCCACTGCGCAGCAGTCGCGGTCCTATCCGCCTGTGAGGGCCTTGATCGAGCCCTCGGCAAGTGCCTCCAGTGTCTTCTGCGCGACGGTTGGGGCGGCCTTCTTTACGCCGTCGTAGATCTTCTCGACCAGTTGCCGGATCCGGCCTCGGTCGGGTTTGCCACTGCTGGCTTCAGCGTGCAGCTCATCCGCGGTTTCTACGAGCCGCCGCTCGTCGTCTGCAGGCAGCTTGAGCGTCGGTGCCAGTTGGTGAGTGCCGCCGGCCAGTTCGAGAACGTTGAGGATAAGTTCGGCGTCGAGTCCCGTGTGGGTGATGGCCTGGGCGAAGTCCTGGCCGGCCACGGACACGTTGCCGTGATTGTCGGTGATGTGCACGGTGGTGTTCGTGGTCGAGTGGTTTGCCACCGGTCGCACGGCTCCGCGGTTCAGGTACTCGTTCACATCTCCTCCGAAGTCCGAGACACAGGTTCGCCCAGCAACGGTCAGGACTGGTCTGATCCAGCCGTTGTCCGCTCCCATCGCCCGGACTGCCTTGGTGAGTTGGTTCTCGTAGAGGTATTCAGCCGCATGCCGGATCTGGCGTTCGCTGTAGTCGGCGCGATGCTCATCCGACTTCGCAAATGCCGCCCAGGTGACTGGGGCAGAGCCCTTCTCCTCTTGCTCATCCAGCCAGAGGAGCATCGCTGTGCGTAGGTTTCCGGTCCGGATCTTCGGGTCAGCGCGATCTGCCTGCAGCTGCTGAACTGCCTGGATACCTGCTGCTTTGATCGTGGGGATTGCGCCCCCGAGCGTGTGAAATGCCTCGACGTAGCCATTGGTTTCGAGCAAGCGGATCAGCGTCTCGCCGTACTCTCTGTCCAGCTCCTCTGCACGCAGATAGGCGGCCAGGACCTCCCTCGAGTTCCCGCCAATCTTGTGGCATTCGTAAAGCCGTTCGAGCAAGTCTGTCGCGTGCTGCTCTATCTCCGTCGCCATGTTCCCCCTCCAAAGAGCTGATGGTCGGCTGCACGATCATGTGCCGTAGCCGAAGACCCGTACGGCCAAGCCTACGAACGCCCCCGGACAACGTACGGAACGTCGATGAGGCCGGCGGCGCGGGCTTTGGCGGCGCCGGGCGGCGGTCGGTCTCAGCCATCGACGTCGACCGCGCAGTCGCGTAGGTACCGCTGGACCGTGTCGACGTCGACGGCGATCGCGGCCAGGTCGTCGCTGAACGATTCCGGGATCGTCTGGCCCTCGTAGGCCTCAGTCAGCATGCCGGCCAGCTGGCCGGCCCATTCGTTGGAGTCGTCGAACCAGTCGTCCAGGACGTCGCTGGGGTGGACAGGCTCGGGGGTGCCGGAAGCGGCTGCGGGCTCGTCGGTGATGAGGTCCGGATCAGAGCCGGAATTGCTCACGGGAATACCCATTTCCGCAAGCTATCCGCGACCACCGACAGATCCAGGCTCCGCACCGCGAGCGGGAGACTCAACCGCCAGTGATCGCCTGGGCTGCCCACCGACGTCGGTCATGCTGGTGGCGACCGGCGCGCCCGGAGTCGGCTCGCTGCCGGACCGACCGGTGTCGACTCGACGAATGTGGCAAGTACGCACGCACGTTCCATCCGAGGCCTGGCATCCTGAGGCGATGAGTGAGGAGCGCTACAGCCGCTTCGCTGTGCCCCGCCCCGAGCACCTCGGCGAGGCGCACTGGGGTGCCATCAACATCGAAGTCGACCGGTTCGTGCGCGCGCTCGAAGATGGAGACGACGCTCAGGCGCTCGGTCAGCTCAAGTGCGTGGTCGAAGCAGTCGCCAAGGTGGTCCACGACATTAATGGCCAGCCCGTCGGCAGCAACTCCAACTTCGACACCATCGTCAACGGTGCCCATGATCTGCTAGCCCGCCAACCAGGGCGCGAACTTGCCTACCAGTCACCCTTTGGCGACGTCGCGACTCAGGCCCGCAAGATCGCAGTCAACTTGAGCCGAATCCGCAACAGCTACGGGGGCGGGCACGGACGTGCCAGACAGCCGGAGCTGCAGGCCGAGATGCTTGACTTAGCTATGGACGGCGCTCTCATGTGGACGCGCTGGGCGCTGCGTCGCATCGGCCACTATCTCTACGGCCGGCCAGAGACCTTGATCCGGGATCTAATCGGTGACCCGTACGGCCAGATCGTCTTCTACGGCGGGACGCTGACGGAGCGTCTAGCCGACGCCAACCTCGGTGGCATCGAGGAAAGACATGCTCGGGCTATTGGGCTGGCAGTTGGGCAACGAGCAGCGCGTGACACGTTCATCGTTCGCCACGAGGGTGTGCAGGCGGCCATTGACGACGACAGCCTCGAACGGTGGCCAGTGCCCTACCGGCTTGGGGTCGCCTACGGTTTGCTGTTCACGCCGGAGGAGTTGCCGACCCTCACCACCTACAACCTCTTGCAGGCCATGCAGATCTGCGAGCCGGTGCGTGAGGCCCCTAACGAGGTCAGTGCCATCCTTAACCGAGTGCGAGCCAGCAGGCCACCTGGTCCTCTGCTGGAATCGAGCCCAGCGGTCACGCAACTGTTGTGGCTGATCCAAAATGCGCCCCGCCGCCGACCTGAGGAAGAACACGAAGCCTGGCGCGGGCTATGGGTTCACCTCGTCGGTTAGGGCCACCACCGGCATGCGGTCCCGGTGGTCGTTGGAGCGGTCACCCCGCCGACCGGTCTGGCTCATCGGCTCGTCGTCACGAGTTCGTGGATCGCCAGCCGCGACCTCGTCGGGTCGGCCAGGTGCGGGCCAACGGTTGACGAGGGGGCGAAGCGGGCGATGACTTGCTCAGGCCGGTACACGGTCTCGAAGAGCAGGTCGGGCGAGCAACTGTTATGTGGTCACGCTCAGTCCGGTTCGGCCGGGACGATCTGGCGCCGGGACACCCAGCGCATTGTCTGTCTAATGCGTCCCCATCGTCCGGGAACGCGGAGGTCTTCGGACATGCCCTCGGCCAGTAGCAGCTCCGCCCTCTCGTACGCGGCGGTCAGGGGCCCGCCGGGCACTTCCCCGTTACACTCCGCGTCCAGCCAGACCTCATCTGCCTTCTCGATCTGGTCGAGCACATCGCTCCACAGGATCTGGATGGCTTTTGGTGCGTAGAGGTGGACTCGGGGCGTCAAGAAGCGCGGCGGAAGGGCCGGCCCCGGGTCGAGGTTTCCAACCCGTCGGCGGAACTGGGTCTCGATGGAGTCCAGCATCTCGGCGTACAGCTTCTCTACGCGGGAGTGGTGCCGAGCTTCTCTGCCGTGAGCGGTGCTGCCTCGGTAGGTCGCGAGGACGCCGGCGAGGCCCAGGACGTATGGGCCGGCCTCCTTGACGAGGTCGACGGCAAGGCTACGACGACGAGTCGGAACGGCACACGCCAGTGCACCAGGGGCTCCGCCCCCGACCCCCGGCCCTCTCTCGGAGAGGAAGTCGGTGGGTGGTGTCTCTCATCGATCAGGCGGGCAAGCTCCACACACCAGCAGGTGGTTGTCCAGACTCGCTCCGCTCGACCACAGGCAACAGGAACAACCACTGCTGGCGCGTGCACCCAGAGGGCGCGCCTAACCGACGAGAGACCACAGCACGTGTGCGGATACGCCGGACCGCGTAACTACGTGAATCCGTGCGGCGGGGTGACAGGCGCCACTCGGATCGGGCACGGTAAGGGGCCGCGGCGCGTCACAGGCTCGGCACAGTGTCCAGCTGGGGGGCCAATGACATCACTTGACCAAGTTCGGCGTCAGATCCGCCGCAAATCGCGCAACCGGGATGTGGCACGAACACCAAAACTCGGGTCGCTTCGACTGCTCGGTGCTGGTGCCGCGGTTGCCGCGATCCTCGGTGCCGCCGTGCTCTACGTTCTCCTGGCCCGGCTGCTCGGCGTCGATTGGTATTTGAAGCCACCGGGTGACCGTCAGCCGACTATCCCGATCGCTGACCAGCAAAAGCTGCTCGCCGATCTCGTCAAGATCGCCCTCGGACTGGCCGCCGGCATCGGGGCCGCCTTCGCCCTGGTCGTCGGATACCGCCGGGCCCGCGTCGAAGAGGCCAGCAGCCACCGCGACGACCGCCGGCTGTTCAGCAGCCGCTACCAAGACGCCGCCGACCTCATCGGTAACGAAAAACCCGCCGTCCGCCTCGCCGGCATCTACGCGATGGCCCGACTCGCCGACGACTGGGAGGAACAGCAACAACAGTGCATCGACGTCCTGTGCGCCTACCTACGGCTGCCCTACGAACCGGTGGAGAGCGACCCAGGTGAACGCGAGGTCCGCCTGACCATCATCCGTCTCATCACCGCCCACCTCCTGCCCTCGGCTACCCAATCGTGGCAAGGACGTGACCTGCACTTCACCGGCGCAGTCTTCGATGGCGGCGACTTCCGCCATGCTGTGTTTTCCGGCGGCGAAGTCAATTTCAGCGAGGCTCAATTCTCAGGCGGCAAAGTCGACTTCACGGGTGCGCAGTTCTCCGGCAGCACCGTCGACTTCATCAACACGCAGTTCTCGGGCGGCAACGTCAGCTTCCGCGGAGCGAAGTTCTCGGGCGGCAACGTCAGCTTCCGCGGAGCGAAGTTCTCCGGGGGCATGGTCGAGTTCGCCCAGGCGCAGCTCTGCGGCGGCGAAGTCGACTTCAGCCACGCGCAGCTCTCCGGCGGCGACGTCGTCTTCACCGCGACGTTGTTCTCTGGGGCCGATGTTCGCTTCAGGCTGACGCGGTTCCTCGGCAGTGACGTCCACTTCAACCTGGCACAGTTCTCCGGCGGGACCGTCGACTTCAGCGGCGCCGAGTTCTCTAGCGGCACAGTTGACCTCAACGACGCGCTGTTCTTCGGCAGCACCGTCAAGGTCAGCGAGGCGCACTTCTCCGGCGGCACCGTCGACTTCAACCATGCGCAGTTCTCCGGGGGCATCGTCGTCTTCATTCGGCCGTCGTTCTTCTCTGGCACCCTCGACTTCGGTCAGGCGCAGTTTTCCGGCGGCATTGTCCATTTCGACTTCAGCGAGGACAGCTTCGTCGAGGGCACAGTCAATCTGTCCGAAACGCTTCTCGATGCCAACGGCGTCAAGCCGAGCGGCCTTCCAACGGGGGCGATCGCGGGTCTGCAGCTACCGAACTGGCTGTAACAGTCGTCATCGACGGGCGGGAGCAGGCCTGATCACAGGCCGCGCCCGGAGCACCGCAAGCACGACCGGTGGATTGTGAAGTCCCAACAACGCAAGGCGTCGTCGCAAGGAACGGCGGCCTGGTCGACGTCGTGATAGGTGGCGGGCACGGCTGTCTCGTTGGACCGCACTGGAGGCACTCGAACGCGCCGGCGCTGTGGATCAGTACCGGACCGCGGCGGGCGGGGCTGCCGAGTTAAGGCCGTCCCACTCTTCGGCGAGCTGGAGAGCCGTTGCGGTGATCGGGTCCATCAACGTCGCGCCCCGCAGCAGGTCGCCGGATTCGTCGGACCTCGGAGGGCGCCTGACCGACGAGAGACCGAAGCACGATGCGGTACGCCGTACGACCCTGGTTCGCGCTGATCTAACGATGCAACCACGTGGTTCGGTCGGCGCTCCGCCTCGACCCGGGTTCGTCGTCCCGGAGATTCCGAAGCCGGTTCCTTTGATGGGGCCACGACGCCAGACGTGGCTTTCCGTGAAACCCGACCCCGGTCGCTGATGATGAGGTGGGACGATTAACCGCCGAACGCCCGTCAGGAGACGCGACCGATGCCAACCACGCTTTCTGGGGTGTTGTTGTTCGTCGTACTCCTGCTGCCGGGCTTCTTCTATCAAGTCGGCAAGGAGCGCAGGGGAACCGAACGGACCACATCGGTGCTGCGGGAGACAGCTACAGTGGCGGCCGTCAGCGTTGCCACTGAGGCCTTCGTACTCATCGCCACGTCCTGGCTGTGGTCACGGCATATCGACTTTGGGCGGCTTGTCCGGGAACCGCGCAAGTACTGGTACTACCACCCCGAGACCTTGCTCTGGTGGGCGGTCGGCCTGCTCGTGGCAGCGATTGCGGTGGCGTACCTGGTCACACTGTTCCGCGGCGCAAAGGTCCCCCCGTGGGGTCACCGCGTGGCGCGGGGACTCAAGTGGATCCGAATCAGAAAGCGCCGGCCGCTCTTCGCGGCCGTACGTTGGCTCTGGCAGCGGATCACTTTCGTGCACCCGTCGACGATGTCCGCCTGGTTCGCACTGTTCCACGACGCCGAGGGCTTCGAGATGTTGGTGGACATCAGACTCACCGACGGAGCGTGGGTCAGCGGCGCGGTTGTCTCCTACAGCAACATCGGTGCGGACACCTCGGACCGAGAACTGATCCTGGGTCCGCCGATCAAGTGGCGCGGACCGAAGGGAAAGGTCCTCCACGACTACCCAGTCTCGAACGTGACCATCTCAGCCCGTCAGATCTCGGCCATGTTCGTGTCGAAACTGCAGCGCGACCAGAACATCAACGACTACCGGACGCCGGCCGTCAGTCGTCCTCAGCCGGAGGCTGCGGAGGAAGCGGCACCTCCGGAACAATGAGCTTGTTGGCGTTCTGACCGGCTTGGGGCGGGTTCCCCGTCCTAGGCAGAACCTGCTGGCCTTTCTCTTCGGTTCCCTTCAACGGGCCGCCCAGCAAATGCTGGCCGTACTTCTGGCTGTCGTCACTGTCGTCGACCATCGTGATCCTGTCAGCCACCCTGACCTCCTCTTGCTCCTGGCACCGTGCTGAGCGTTCGTAAGTACGCATCTCGACGACGGTAGCCCGTCACCCCGACAGATCCTCGAGGGCCTCGCCGCGGATGCTGTCCTGATCAGCGGTAGAAGTCCGTTATACCGGCTCCGTGTCTGACCTTCGTCACTGGTGAGCGTCGCGCCAGTCAAAGCCTCCAATGTAAGAGGCATCTTCGCGCCGGGCGGACGTGTGTGGTGCGCGGTGGGGCTTGCGTTCACACATCTTGGTTGCTCTACCGTGCGCTGAGTGCCGCCCGACTCGGTCGACGGCTCCACCACCGATTCGCGTGTCTGACAAAGATCAGGGTTCGACGCAACGTTAGGGGTTCGACCGGTACATGCTGCTTGTCGAGCAGCGGAAGCGCTGCTTGTTGTACCAGAGCACCGAGACCGCGCGGCCGCTGGTGACGGAACGGATTGGACCGGACACAAGGGCTTTCGGCATCTAGCGTTGGCCATATGAGAGGAGAACGAGGTTGGGCGAGTACCCCCGATCGAGTCGCCGGACTACCGGCGATTCGCGCAAGCTAGCGGAAATAGAGAGGCGGCCCCCGGCTGGACCCCGGGAAACCGCCTCAGAAGAACCCACAGACCCCTGTCAAGAGAACTGGAGCTCCATAGTGAGCGTAGAGCGCCCATTGGCCTCGGTGCCACCACCCCGACCCGGCCACATCATCCTCGCGACGCTGCTGTTCGGATCGTTGCTGCTGCTCGGCGCCAAGCTGGGCATACCCGCCACCGCCCTCGCTGTGGCCGCCGGCCTTTGGACGCCGACGTGCATCCTGCTCGCGCGGCTCAGGGGCTGAGCGGCTATAAGTGCGAGCAAACGCCGGCGACGTACGACGGCCCCGTACCCGCCTCGGGCCCAGGGCCGTCGTACCCGCGGTGGGTCAGTCGCGCTCGATCAGCTCGATCTGGTCGGGCCCAGAGTTGCTGTCCGCGTCCGGTGCAGAAGAGGCGGGTTCGACGGTGGTTTCATCGGCTCGTTGAGGCGGCCTGGCTTCTTCGGTGGGTGTCACCTCTTTGAGGGCCCATCCGGTCGGGAACGTCTTGTCCAGTGCGAGCTTCTTCGCAGCCCGCACGCCGTGAACGCAGGAGAAGACGAGGAACCAGGCGAGATGCTGGCCTTGTTCGCTGTGGAAGAAGCGAATCGCGAGGTTGGTCAAGCCGGCGAACGCGGCCACTAGAAGCCCGAGGGTCGGGTCGATGCCGCTCAGCGCCTGGCTGATTGCGGTGATGAAGTCGGTCGTGAGATCTGCGGTCATGGCGGTCGACACCGGCTCCCGTAAACGGGCCGTGCTCTGGTGCGTCCATGAACCTGGAAGTCGGGTCTCTCCTTGGGGTCGAAGTGGTTTCCACCGCCGAGCGGATGCTCAGCTGGTAGTGGACGCCACCAGAGCACGGGACTTGCACATCGCGATGACTCCAGTCGCAGATCGGCGTCGGCCCAGACGGCCGACTTACGACTCCGTTATACGTCGCTGCACCGACAGTCTGCAGAAACGCCCCCACCCCGCGCCCGTCTGCTTTGTTTCAACGCCCCACGAGGCCCTACCGAGGTGCCATTCGCCTCTCCCGGGTCGCCGAAGCCTTCCGTCAACGACCGACCACTACCTGCCTCACCCAGTCCCCCTAACTACGAGGGACCCTCACGGCCCGCGCCCGCCGGTACAGCTCCACGTGCCTCGGGCGAAAATCACCACCTGCCGTGCCGGTCGCGGGTCGCGGGAATCCGGTCGGCGCCGGCGAGGTGGGACAGCGTATTGGGGTTGAGGCCGAGTGCCTGTGCGGCTTGACGGGTAGGGATGCGGCCGCGGTGGACGGGGTCGGTCAGTGCGTCGGTGTCGATGAGGTGCTGGACTTCGTCGATCGAGATGGGGTCAGGGCTGTAGCGGTGCCGGGTCAGTAGGCCGGTGCGGAGGAGCTCGCGGAACTTGTCGGTGCCGACGCCGAGCATCGCGGCGGCCGCGCCGGTGCTGATGCGCCGGCTCCACTCGACGGCGACGCGCTCGGCGCTGGTCCGGGGGATCTGCCAGTTCTTCCGTGGCGGCCCCTGGTACGCGCCTTCGAACTGGCCGGCGACCGCCATGCGGTGAACCGTCATCCTCGTCGCGCCGAGGATCCGCCCCACCTCGGCCAGGGACAGAAGTTCGTCGGACGGGTCCGAAAGCGAAAACGCGCTCGCTGTCACTGGTCGGCGGGGGAGAAGTGCCGGGCGCAGTACCAGGTGCCCTCGTGGTGGATCCAGCCGTGGCTGGTGAGCCAGCGGGTGACCGCGCTGGTGCTGATGTCGGCATGGCCGGCCAGCTCGGCACTGGTCATCACGCTGTCGCCGCCGCAGGGGCACATGACCAGGTCGGCCCCGTGCGGTTGGCAGTGGTCGCAGTACCAGTGCTCGCGCACTTCTCCCGGCCGGTCGGGGTCGGCAAGGAGCCAGACGGTTCCGAGTGCGTCGCGTAGCAGCCGTTGGTCGCGCTGGCCGTTCGGCCGGTGGCCGCAGCCCGGGCACGACGACGTCGTCGGCGGCGCCGGCATCGACAGCGGGGCGCTGCTCACTTGCTGCTCGGCCGGCTCGGCGGCGCTCAGCACCAGCTGGGCCTCGTGCTCTGTGACCACGCGGTGTACGACGGCCAGGCTGACGCCGACGCCCTTGGAGATGGTCCGGAGCGATTCGCGTTCGGCCCGGCGCGCGAGGATCGCTCGGCGCTTGTCGGCGTCGACCACGGTGGGCCGGCCACCGACGCGGCCGCGGGCCCGGGCGGCGTCGAGACCGTTCTTGGTCTTCCTGGCGAGGTCGCGACGCCGGTCTTCGGCAAGTGCGAGGGCAAGATCGAGAATCAGGGACCGCTCGACGTGCTCGCCGGCGGCGATGCCTTCGAGCACCTTGACTGCCACGCCGCGCTGGAACAGGTCGTTGAGCACGATCAGTCCTTCGAGCAGGTTGCGACCGAGCCGGTCAACCTCCTGCACGGTCAGCATGTCGCCCTCGCGCAGGTAGTCCAACGCCTCGGTCAGCTCGGGCCGGTCCTCGGTGCGCAACGTGCCCGACAGCTTCTCCTCGAAGACCTTCACGCAGATCGGGTCGAGCGCATCGTGCTGCCGGGCGGTCTCCTGAGATCTAGTGCTGACGCGAACCAGTCCGACGAGAGCCATGCACACTCCTTGCGTTCGGCAAACGTGTTCGTTTAGGGATTCGGACACTAACCGTTTCCGAACAGGTTCCGAACACCATCACCAGCGTGGCGCGTCCAAGTTCCGCCGGGCCGCGCGCGCTGTTCGGAAATCGATCGTTTGCCGAACGGCGCCGGAGCCACTCACATCTTCGGCACCTCGACGGGTGGCAGCTCGCGCTGCGCACGCCCTGCCGATCGCGGTATGCGATCTTCATCGAACCAAGTCCGGCAACGGTCGACTCGCCATCGACCGGTGGCCGAGCACGATGCTCGGCCACGAGGCCGGCTCTATTCTGGGCGGGATCGCCGCAGGAGAAGAAGGGCCAAGACCTGGCGCGCGTTCTTACGCTGGTCCGGTTCCGGCGCGCTCAGCGCGGTGATGGTGGTGAGAGTGATGGTCCAGGCGTAGAGCGCCGCGGCGGAATGGGCTCCGTCGTGGAGGAGTTGCAGGAGTGTCATTGTCTGTCACCTCAGTGGTTTCGATGGGTGGTGCACGTGATGCCAGAAAGCCACATGGGTGAGGCGTGACGTGCGAGCCTAGGTTCGCTACCGTGCGACACGCCGTAGAAAGGCCGGACCACCCAGTCGTGATCCGGTTTATCCGCCTGATCCGGTCGGGTTCCGTACCGGGCATGATCTGCGGCCAGCAGACGACGCGGGGGAGCAGCGGGAGTTGATGACCAGGTTCGACGCCGAGCTACAACGTCTGCATCAGGTTGCCGGAGCACCCATGCCGGGTCAGCTTCGCGCCTTGTGCCAGCGGCGACTGGTCCCTGCCTTGGACGTGCCGGTACAAACGCTCAGCGACTGGCTGGGCGGCAAGGCGGTTAACGCCCGCCGGGCGGGCGATCAGGACAAGGTCATCGAACTCCTCGAGGCCTTGGCCGCAGAGATCGATCCCAGGCACCAGCGTCATGCTCTCGATTGGTGGCGAAGGCTACGCGTTCTTTCCAAGGCGGAGACCACGGCCGGGTCGGGCGCGGAGCCAGCCGACCGGCCGTATCTTGGGCGGACGATCGGTGAACTCACAGACGAGGATGCACTCGTCCACGAGGTGCACAAAGCCATCGCGCCTGATCGGTCCGGCGCTTCGGTATTGCCGCCGTACTTGGCGCGGAGTCACGACGAACTGCTTCGGCGCGAACTCCGTGCTGCCGGCACAGACAACCGGGTGATCATGTTGGTCGGCGGTTCGTCGACAGGCAAGACCAGGACCTGCTGGGAAGCTATGCGCGCGGAACTGCGTCACTGGAGAGTCTGGCACCCGTTGATCCCGCATCGCCCGCAGGCGGTCATCGACGCGTTGGCCGCCGACGTGATCGCACCGAATACGGTGATCTGGCTGGACGAGGCTCACAGATATCTGGAGCCTGCCGCCGGTGAACAGGTCGCCTCGATGCTCCAGGAACTGCTACACGATAAGGATCGCGGGCCTTTCATTGTGCTTGGCTCTCTGTGGCCGGATCGCCGCGACATCCTCACTGACAAGCAGTCGAAGGGTCATGAAGCTGCCCGGGCGCTACTGGATCCTGGGCGCTGCCTTGAGGTACACGTTCCTCCGAAGTTCTCTGCCGACGAACTGGCTGCGGCTCAGCAGCAGATCAGCGCCGATTCGCGCCTGAGGTTCGCTGCCGGGCAAAGCTCTCGGATCACGCAGCACCTTGCTGGCGCATTCGAACAGCTCCGTCGCTATGAAGGAGCAAGCGAGCATGCTCAGGCGATCATCCAAGCCGCAGTGGATGCACGCAGGCTCAGCAGTTGGCTCTACTTGCCCGTCGAATTTCTCCGCGCGGCGGCACCCGGGTACCTTGACCCCGATGTGTGGAACGGGACTGACGGCAGCCAGTGGTTTGATGTAGCGATTGACTACCTGAAGAAGGACTGCCACGGTGCCCTGGGGCCTCTGTCCGGCCGAAGATCGCTGCCGGGTGAGTCCATCGACGAGGCTGGTCTGCGGTTGTCCGACTACGTCGAACAACAGGTACGCAGCGAACGTGCCCGCTACTACCCACCCGGCACATTTTGGGCCGCCGCCGCTGAGGGCAGCGATCCTCACATTCTCATTGAGCTCGCAGCTGCGGCCCGTACCCGTGGACGATTCCAACGTGCCGCTCGCCTGTACCGCGGAGCCGCCGACCACGGCATCACCAACGCGCTGCACAAACTAGCGGAACTGCGCATGCGAGCCGGTGACCAGGCGGGAGCCGAACGCGTGGCCCGCGAAGCTGCCGACAGCGGCGATAACTATGCGCTGCGGCAGTTGGCGGTGCTGTGCATGCGAGCCGGTGACCAACCGGGCGCCGAACGCCTGTACCGCGAAGCCGCCAACCGCGGCGATACCAACGCGCTGCACGAACTGGCGGAGCTGCGCATGCGAGCCGGTGACCAGCCGGGAGCCGAACGCGTAGCCCGCGAAGCCGCCAACCGCGGCGACAACCACGCGCTGCGGCAGTTGGCGGTGCTGTGCATGCAGGCCGGCGACCAGCCGAGCGTCGAACGCCTGTACCGCGAGGCAGCCGACCGCGGCGACACCGACGCGCTGCAAAGACTGGCTGTGCTGCGTCTACGGGCCGGTGACCAGCCGGGAGCCGAACGCCTATACCGCGAGGCAGCCGACCGCGGCTACACCGACGCGCTGCAAAGACTGGCTGTGCTGCGTCTACGAGCCGGTGACCAGCCGGGAGCCGAACGCCTCGCCCGCGAAGCCGCCGACCACGGGCACCCCTACGCGCTGCACGAATTGGCCAGGCTGCGCCACGAGGCTGGTGACCAGCCGGGTGCCGAACGCTTCGCCCGCGAGGTCGCCGACCGCGGCGAGACCTACACACTGCGGGAGCTTGCAGAGGCGCGTCACAAGGCTGGTGACCAGCCGGGCGCTGAACGCCTCGCCCTGGAAGCCGCCAACCGCGGGGACAAATACGCGCTGAAAGAACTGGCGGCGCTGTGCATGCAGGCCGGCGACCAGCCAAGCGCCGAACGCCTGTACCGCGAGGCCGCCGACCGCGGCGACAACTACGCGCTGCGGCAGCTGGCGGTGTTACGTCTACGAGCCGGTGACCAGCCGGGAGCCGAACGCCTGTACCGCGAAGCCGCCAACCGCGGCTACATCGAGGCGCTGTTGGAACTAGCAGAGCTGCGCATGCGAGCCGATGACCAGCCGGGCGCTGAACGCGTGGCTCGCGAAGCCGCCAACCACCGCCACCCCAACGCGCTGCACAAACTAGCAGTGCAACGCGCGGAGGCTGGCGACCAGCCGGGCGCCGAACGCCTCGCCCGCGAAGTCGCCGACCACGGCCACACCTACACACTGCTGGAGCTTGTAAAGGCGCGCCACGAGGCTGGTGACCAGCCGGGCGCCGAACGCCTCGCCCGCGAAGCCGCCGACCGCGGCGACAAAGACGCGCTGAGAAACCTGGCCTGGCTGTGCCACATCGCTGGCGACCAGCCGGGCGCTGAACGCTTCGCCCGCGAAGCCGCCGACCACGGCCACACCAACGCGCTGCGGGAGCTAGTGGTGCCAATCATGCAGGCTGGCGACCAGCAGGTCGCCGAACGCCTCGCCCGCGAAGCCGCCAACCACGGCCACACCTACACAC
>NZ_MTQN01000002.1 GCF_001984195.1 Kribbella sp. ALI-6-A | reverse complement strand
TCGACGAATGCAGCCGCGCCGAAATAGCCCGCCGATTTCTGGGCGGCCGCGGCAGCGGCGTGCAGGGGGTTAGTGTCCGCGTCGAACACCGCAGACCGGGCTTCGCGGTGCGCGCCGAGAATCACGGAAGATGCGCCGTCGCTGCCGTCGGTCAGCCCTGACAGCGCAGATCCGCGAGCCCAGCGTAGGTGCAAGTCGGGCCGCTCCCCTAGACGGAAGTAGCCTAGCTGCCGCCGCTGGGTTCCGGTGATCGGTCGGGCATCGTCGGAATCGGGTCGCACGACCTCCCAAGTTGGGTCGAGCTCAGGCGTCACGGTGAGCCGGATGACGAGGCACTCCTCGGCTTCATCAATAGGGTCGTGCACTAGCGTCCCGTCCGGCATGATTCCGGAGCGATCCTTGCCGAGCTGGCTCTCCTTGACGAGGTTGTCCGGCAAATCTGCAACGGTCGCTTCGATGACGACGTTCCTGGTGAGGTCGAGGCCGTAGAAGTCGGCATCCGTGAACTGCGGGTTGTAGTTCGGGTTGAGCACCAGTCCGATGGCATCAAGGAGCGTCGTCTTGGTGCTGTCACCAGCGCCGACCAGCGCCACCAGCCGCCGATTGATGGACCATTCCGCTGATTCGATCCCGCGGAAGTGTTCGATCCTCAGCCGGCGGAGCATCACGGGCAACCTCGCATCGGAAGCAGTGTCGTGGTCCAAATTGACCGGCCCGCTGCCCGCTGAGGACTCCAAGGTACGAGGACACCAGTCAGATTCCTACTCAAGCCGCGGAGCCTGCTCAGCAGTATGACAGCGCAGCCGCTACGACTGTGCTCGCGACCGCGGTCGCGAGCACACCTGTCGCTGTTGCATCCCGCTCGCCGTGTTGCGCAGCCGAGTCGGCGATGCTCGGTGTCCCAGGTGGGGCCCGTCGGCCCGAATGCCGTGATGTCGATGCTGACAGCCGCGGGTCGGCGAGCGTGACGCTTCGGTAGCCGAGCGTAGCGAGCGGATCGGCCGCGTCACGTCTGACGGGGAAGATTCGGTGGACCAGCACCGTGAACGCCGCCCACCACTCGAGCAGGATGCGGGTCCGCTCATCTAGCCGTCAGGATCCTGCCATGCCGGATCTTGCCATCCGCCACATCTGGCCTCGTGCCGTGGGACCGGCTGACATTGGGCGAGTCCCCCATGGAAGGATGGCGTATGAAGAGGTTAGTCAAGTGGCCGGCGGTCCTGGCCGCGTTCGCCCTGGGCTGCACCCTGGCGGCAAGTCCGGCCCAGGCCCAGATCAGTACCCCGACCAACTCCACGACACAGGTCTCCGTCGGTGATCTCAGCCCTGAGCAGGCCGAGGCGATCGCCCAGCGCATCCTCGACGGTCTGCCGGCAGACTTCGAGGCGCGGCTGGCCGAGCTCGACCGGCAACTCGGCCTCCCGGAGTCCGCACCCACCGCTGCGCTTGTCGAGCGCCTCATCAACCCCGCGGACTACCAGTGCGGCCCGACCCCCAAGGACGCGTGGGTTCAGGCCCACCTCCCGCAGATGGACTCGACCGAGGCCTTCATCCTCGTGTTCTTCGGGTTGAAGATCCCGACGTACGACACCCTGCTCTTCGAGACCGAGGACACCCCGCAGGTCTTCGGGCGCAACGACGAGTTCAAGACCCCGGTCACCCACACCTTCCGGGATCTGCGGAGGTTCTGGGACACCCGGTCCGACGACATCCAACTGCTGGCGATGCACAGCAACACGGTCGTCGACAAGGCGAAGGTGACCCGGACGCTCGTCGGGGCCCTCGGCCTCCCCACCCCCGAGGCGGCGGCTCCGCTCGCGGACCTGATCGTCCAGCTGTTCAGCCAGGAGAAGTGGCAGTACGGCCACCACCCGCTGTTCTCCTTCAACGCCTACGCCTCCGAGATCCTGCCGAGCGACCCGCCGGCCCTGCAGGGCATCCCGGACAAGCTGGTGATGGGCGACGGCATCCTCGAGGCCTACCACGCCATCGGGTACGGCGACGTCGCTCCGGAAGCGATCATGGCGCACGAGTTCGGCCACCACGTGCAGTTCGAGCACGGCGTGATCACCGAGGACTCGGACGCGGAAACCACCCGGCACTCCGAACTGCAGGCCGACGCGTTGGCCGGCTACTCGCTGACCCACGCCCGCGGCCTGGCCATGCAGCGCAAGCGGGTGGAAGCCTTCGAGCAGATCTTCTTCAACGTGGGTGACTGCTCGTTCACGGCCGACGGCCACCACGGCACCCCGAACCAGCGGGTGAAAGCCTCGAACTGGGGTCACCAGCTGGCCCAGAGCGCGCCCAACCAGGGTCACATCCTGCCCAGCCGCGAGGTCCTGACCGCGTTCGACCAGGCGTTCCCGACGATCGTGGCGCCCGACGCCAGCTGAACCAGCCACACCTCCCACGCGGTCGATCGTCCTTCCCACCGCCCAGGCGGTGGGAAGGACGGTCGCTACGGCGGCTGCTTCGTCGGCGCCGGATCGCATCACACGCCGGTATCGGCCGGTCCGACACCTCGCAGCTCGCCGCGTCAAATCGCACAAGAACCAGGTCGAAGCTCGATCGAGTCGCGGCGACAGGAACCTCCGGCCGGCAGCGGTCGCAGCACACGTCCGACCGCGCGACGTACAAGCGAACCCGGTCAGCTCGATCAAGTACTCCGTAGTGACAGGCTGTTGTACCTTCCTGTCATCGATGGGTCAGACGAGGTCGCCACCGAGCGACCTACTCACGGGGCCCGTGCACCAGCCGATTACCTCCATCTACGGGGTCGCGTGGCTCAGAAGCTCAACTGCGGAACGTCATATAGATCCGCCAGTCGCACCCTGGACATCGGCGGACCGGCAATCTCGACTAGGTGCATCTCGGTGAGAAATTGGACTTTGGCTCCCAACAGGTGACTGGTGTGCGCGGAGGCAGACTGGTGCTTGAGACCGACCGCGACGTGGATGTGGGGCAGCACCTGGTGTGTCTCACGGTCATACGCCAACGTTCCGCCTCCCAGAGCCTCGACGCTCTCCAGGTGTACGGAAGACCAGACCGGCGCCTCCCGGTCCGTCACCTTCTCGCAGGTTGCTACCAACTCGACTTCACGAAGACCCGCGATGAACATCGGAACGAAACCCTGGCGTACGTCGTGCTGACGACAGAAACCTGCGAGCGACGAGAAGAAGTCCTCGCCGTGGTCGAAGCGGACCGCGAACGTACGGCCCCTGGTCAGTTCGGCGGCGTGCAAGTCAGGCTCCTTGGTTTCGATCAAGGCTGGCGATGTAGCTGAGGGCGAGGTCGAGACCGACGGTGGACAGCAACCTGCTGCGAGGCTGGGCGATACCGCCGGCGCCGACCGCCGATAGCTCGGTACAGCGCTTGCCGAACCAGCGCCAAGGGATGTTCAGGTAGCCAGCGAGTGCCTCCAAGCGGCGTGCTGGCGTTGGCTGCTCGATGATCGAGCGGGTAGAGGCGGCCTCCGCGATGTCGCGGTAGACCATCCGGCGTGACGGTGGGGCACTGGCGTCGACGTACCAGAGTCCGGGCGCGCGCAGCCAGTTCGCGACGATGGCCTCGCCGCCCAGGACGAAGCCTTCGACCTGGCCATGGTCGGGATCGGTGGTGACGTCGACGGTGATCTGGAACGCCTCCATTAAGGCGACGGCGAGCAGCAGGACGATCCGCTCGTACCGCGGCGAGTTCTTCACCTCGTGCTCAGGGATGCAGAACGCTCGTCGATGGCGCTTCAACATCTTGGTGGTTGCCCGCAGGTACTCGATCTTGTGCGTCCAGATCAACCAGGACGACGCTTCCTCACCTCGTTGCTCACGGCTCCAGAACAGCGGCGTCGAAGTGAGTCTGCCGAGGTTGCGCACGATGTGGTCGGCACAGAATCGAGAACCCAACCAGCGGGCCGACAGCTCATGGAGATCCGGAACCGCGCCGAAGGTGAGGCTGGACGACAGCAGCTCGCCGTACGGGCTCAGCTTGGTGCGGTAGTGGTCGAGCGAGTAGTCGTCGGCGAGCAGTGCCGCGTCGGTGTTCGTGATCATCCAGAGGATCGCGACGGTGAGGTCGTCCAAGACGTACGCCGAGGGGACGTCCCGAGTGTGGTCCGGGCCGGGTGGCTTCCGCACGAGCTGGCGCCCGTCGGCGACGTGGTACCACTCCTCCCCCGCAGCGTCGGTCACTGCGATCACCGCCGACCGCCTGTCCGGCCGGATCGTCGCCTCGTCATCGAGCGACCGCACGGCGAGCCGATCCTGCCCAGTCGGTTCGGCCGGCCAGTAGAACGCCTCCAGGTCGAGGCCCGAGAACAGGCGGCCGCCGGGCACCTCGAGTCGACCGACCTCTCCCTGACCAAGCGAGCCCTTGCCGTTCAGACCGGCGAGGTCGATCAACGCAGTGGTGTCCGGCGACGCGACACGAACCGGCGCAGGTTCGGAGGCAGCGACACGACGATTCTGGAACCCCAACGCCGCGGCATCAGGCGCACCGAGCACTCGGCACAGAGCGGCCCGGGCGTGCTTCCCGGGCCATGTGTACCAGCCGCGCTCCCAATCAGAGATTGCCTTGGCAGTTATTGCGCCCATAGAGCCAGTGGCGCGCAGGATCTCCTCGTTGACGAGTTCGGCCAGCCGGGCCTGGGAGAGCGCGCCGCGCGCCTGCTTCAGCAGGAGGTTGGGCTGGCGCTCTTCCCTGGTCATGACGCGCGAGCAGCCCATGATCTCTGATTGTCGCCGGAGGCTGGTCGGTTCATGACGACAGCCTGCTACAGACTGTGAGGACGCCACTACGACCCGGTTGGACGCTTCCGGGACGTCTTGCCTAGGCTAAAGACGTCCCAAAATGTCTTAGGTTAGGTACATGGCCAACGAACGACTCCGGACCGCGCTCCTGGAGAACGGCATCACGCCGCACGAGCTCGCGTCCGAGGTCAGCGTCGACACCAAGACGGTTGAGCGCTGGGTCAAGGGCCGGACTCCGCACCGCCGGCACCGCTACCAGGTCGCCACGCGACTGGGCGTCGACGAGGGCTACTTGTGGCCGGACGCGCTCTCGCGCGAGCAGGTGACGATTGCCTCCGCCAGCGAGATCCTTGCCGTGTATCCCCACCGCACCGAGGTGCCCAGGGACGTCTGGCAACGACTGTTCGAAAGCGCCAAGGAAGAGATCGGCGTACTCGTGTATGCCGGACTGTTCCTGGCCGAAGACCGCGGACTGCTCAGCATTCTCCGCAAGAAGGCGGCGAACGGCGTGCGCGTCCGTTTCCTGGTCGGGGACCCCGACGACAGGAACATCGGCGACCGCGGCGAACAAGAAGGCGTCGGTGACGCGATGGCCGCAAAGATCCGCAATGCGCTCGTGCTCTACGGCCCGCTGCGCAAGACCGCCGGAGTCGAGTTCCGGGCCCACCGCACCGTGCTCTACAACTCGATCTACCGCTCCGACGAGACGGTCCTGGTCAACACCCACGTCTTCGGATTTCCCGCGCCGGCTGCCCCCGTGTGGCACCTCCGCAAAGTTGCCGGTGGGGAGATCGCCGGGATTTACCTCGACAGTTTCGAGACCGTCTGGGAAACCGCTGCTCCACTACCGGAGGATTGATGGCCCGCAGAATCGACTACTACGACGACCCGGCCGCGCCTCAGGCGAACAGCATGGTGCCTTCGGTGAACGTGGTGATCGAGAACGAGGCCGGCGAGGTCCTCGTGATCCAGCGGTCCGACAACGGGAACTGGGCTGTTCCCGGCGGCGCGATCGACCTGGGTGAGTCGATGACTCAGGCTGCCATCCGGGAAACCCGGGAGGAGACCGGGATCGAGTGCGAAATCACCGGGCTGATCGGCATCTACACGGACCCGAAGCACATCATCCTGTACACCAGCAACGGCGAAGCCCGTCAGGAGTTCTCGATCTTGTTGAAGGGTCGCGCTCTCAGCGGTACGCCGACCCCGAGCGACGAAAGCACGAAGGTCGAGTGGGTCGCCACCTCGCAACTGGACAGCCTGCAGATGGATCGCTCCATGCAGATGCGCATCGAGCAGTACCTGCGGAGATCAGACACCCCGTACCTCACCTGACCAGCCAGCCAAGCTTCGACTGACGGTCCGGGCGGCGTCACGCAGTATCGGCGCCGACCGTGTGATCGACCGGTGTACGACGTGCTCCGGCGGATATCGCGTCAGGATTTCTGCAAGGCGCTCATCGACGTCAACCGTCGAACCATCGACCCCAGCAGTCAGGTCGCAGTAGATCAAGGCATTCAGGAGCCGCGGTGCCGGCCGCGCGAACTCCTCCAACTCCGGTGCGAGGCCTCGCTCCTCAGCCTCAACGGCCGCAGCAGTGTGGTGGGCGACCAGTTGGCAGACGACTTCGTCGACGCCCACCTCATCGCGGAGATATCTGGCCCCATCCAACGGATGGAACCCCGTACGCACCAGTGAGGGCGAGTAGCCGACGTCATGAAGCCAGGCTGCGATCTCGATCAGCTCAGCATCTTCGCCCAGCATCGAGTTGAGGGTTCGGGCGCACCTAGCTACTCCCTGAACGTGCGCCCAACGCCGCGGCAACGCTTCGGCCAGGAGACCTTCGGCGACCCCCCTGGCCCATGTCGTTCTGCTCATGACCGCGACCCTACGACTCGCCATCGGTGACGGAGAAGGCCTCGTACGGACGTCCGCAGGACGTCCCGGACGCGGAACGTCCCTAGCCTGCACCTGACCTTTGGTGTTGCGATCCCAGCTCGAATCCAGCGTGGAATCCGCGCGACGGAAAGGGGTGAGTTTTTCGACCGCCGTTGACTACTGTGCAGTTCGTCCGCCAACTGCTGTCCGCGTAGCGCAAGCACGGCGTCTCGTCCGCGGTAAGCCAAGACCAACCGGCCCAAGGCGGAGCTGCGTTCCGAAATGTCTCCACCGCGATCAACAAGTAACACGATCCGGTGCGCCGCCGGGGCTGCCGATACCTCGCCATGTGACAACCGCGCCGGCGAGCACGCGCCGCAACGTGGCCGGACCATCCGTGGCCAGCGCCCGTTCGATGCACCCAACTGAGCGAGGCCGACACCGACGACTACGCACCAGGCCACCGTCGTGACGACGGAGATGGAGGGTTTCCGGCCCCTGGCCGGGGGACGCAGCGGGACTGCCTCTGCCCTCCGGAGCTGAGATTGCGCGGCGCGAGCGCAGCCACCCGCCTCACACGAGCGGCGCCAGTCCCGAGGAGAAGCGCCCCACCGCGCAGGTCGCCCGGCGCCCGAGCGTCGCCGACGTGCACGCCGCCGCGGCCCGGATGCGTCTGACCGTGACGGGTTGCGAAGCCCCGGTGCGGGCGTCAGTCCCCCACGGTGGTGCGCCAGTTGGCGGCTGCGAGCCGCTTCGCGGAGCCCGTGCTCGAATGATCCGCCGCACTCGCAGCGCCCCGCCGGCGTACCCACTTTCGAGGGGTGTTGCGACGACCACCTTCGGAGCAGGATCTTCGCAGCGAGCACAAAAGGGAGCTGCCATGGAGTCCTATGCCCGGGGAGACCGCAACGGCCCCCTCCTCGAGGAGACGATCGGCGCCAACTTCGACCGCACTGTCGCCACCTACGGCGACCGCGAGGCCCTGGTCGAGGTGGCCACGGGCCGTCGCTGGACCTACGCCGAACTGAACGCCGAGGTGAACGCGCTGGCGATCGGCCTGCGCAAGGCGGGCATCGGCAAGGGTGATCGGGTGGCCATCTGGGCGCCCAACTGCGCCGAGTGGACGATGACCCAGTTCGCCACCGCCAAGATCGGCGCGGTGCTTGTGAACATCAACCCGGCCTATCGCACCCACGAGCTCAGGTACGCCCTCGACAAGTCCAGCGTGACGCTGCTGCTGTCGGCCGAGTCCTTCAAGACCAGCGACTACCGCAGTATGGTCGACGAGATCGGCGCGAACGAGCGGGCCATCTTCCTGGGCACTCCTGCCTGGGACGAGCTGGTCGCCAGTGGTCGTGGCGAGCGGCTCGCCGACCACGTCGACGACGACCCGTCACCCGACGACCCCATCAACATCCAGTACACCAGCGGGACTACCGGCTTCCCCAAGGGCGCCACCCTGAGCCACCGCAACATCCTCAACAACGGCTACTTCACGACCGAGACGATCCACTTCACCCACGAGGACCGGCTCTGCATCCCGGTGCCCTTTTACCACTGCTTCGGCATGGTGATGGCCAACCTCGGCTGCGTCACCCACGGCGCCACGATGGTGATCCCGGGACCGGGCTTCGACCCTGCCGTCACGCTGCAGACGGTCCAAGACGAGCGCTGCACCGCGCTGTACGGCGTGCCGACGATGTTCATCGCGATGCAGAACCACCCCGACTTCGCCAGCTTCGACCTCAGCACGCTGCGCACCGGGATCATGGCGGGCGCGGTGTGTCCGGTCGAGGTCATGAAGCGGTGCGTGCACGACATGCACATGGTGCAGGTCTCCATCGCCTACGGCATGACCGAGACCAGCCCGGTGAGCTGTCAGACCCGCAGCGACGACGACCTCGAGCGGCGGACGTCGACGATCGGCACGGTGCATCCGCACGTGGAGATCAAGGTGATCGATCCCGCCACCGGTGAGACCGTCCCGCGTGGCGAGCCAGGCGAGTTCTGCACCCGCGGCTACTCGGTCATGCTCGGCTACTGGGGCGACGAGGAGAAGACCCGCGAGGCGATCGACGACGACGGCTGGATGCACACCGGTGACCTCGCCGTCATGCGCGAGGACGGCTACTGCAACATCGTCGGCCGGATCAAGGACATGGTGATCCGGGGCGGGGAGAACATCTACCCGCGGGAGATCGAGGAGTTCCTCTACACGCACCCCGACGTCGAGGACGTCCAGGTGGTCGGCGTGGCCGACGAGAAGTACGGCGAGGAGCTGTGCGCCTGGATCCGGGTGCGCCCCGGGGCCGATCCGCTCGATGCCGAGAAGGTGCACAAGTTCGCGACCGGCAAGCTCGCCCACTACAAGATCCCGCGCTACGTCATGGTGGTCGACGAGTTCCCCATGACCGTCACGCGGAAGATCCGCAAGGTCGAGATGCGCGAGAAGAGCACCGAACTCCTGGGGCTGTGAACCCCGGTGTGGATCGGGTCAGGGGCGGGCGGCATGAAGCGCTGCCAGCGCCATCCGCTGCAGCATCGCGGCCATGTCCTCGAGACCCAGCCTGGCGCTGTGCGGCGTGGAGTTGATGAGGACCCCTCAGGGCAGGATGCCGAGGTTGCGAGCCTCGACGATGGCTTGCACCCGGTTGCTCGCGCCGAGCTTGCGCATCGCGGACTTCAGGTAGGACTTCACGGTGTTGGGCAGCAGGCCCAGCCCCTCGGCGACAACGGCGTTGGTGCCGCCGAGCGCGACCTTCTCGAGCACCGCCACCTCACGCGGCGTGAGGCCGAGGTCAGGCCGCTCCCGCCACGGCTGCTGGGCGTGGCCGGGAGCGAGCCGGTCGTGCAGGGCCTCAAGGCGCTGGCGCAGGGAAGCGTCGTGGACCGCACCGGCGAGCTCGGCCAGCTCACCGGCGATCTCCTGCATCTCCCCTGCAGTCAGGACCGCCGGGTCGCGGCGCGCGTGGACGTCGGCGGCCAACGCGCTCAGCCGCCGCTCGACCTCATCGGCCACGGCGATCTCCTGCTCGAGCTCGCGCACTACCGGCGCCATCGCGTCGAGCCAGCGGTCGCCGAGCGCCTTGTCGCCTCGGGTCCCGACATAGATGACGTAGCGCGGCGCACCGTCGCCCCGGACCGGCATCGCGGCCACCGTGCGGAGCTGCTCCTTCTCCACCGCGTGGTCGTAGTTGTGGGTGATACCCCGGGCGGCGAGGTAGTTGTCGACGCGGACCGGCCGGCCCAAGACCAGCGACTTGCCGCCGAGACCGGCACCGCTGGCGATGGTCAGGCCGGAGAGCGACTTGGTGAGCCCGCCGCGCACGTACAAGATGCGCATCGCCCGGGCGCCGGGCTCGACGCGCGCAGCGAACGCGGCATCGACACCCGCCCGGCCACGCACCGAAGTGAGGACCTTCGTCACCGCGACCTCGCTGCGCTGCTCGGGCATCAGGTAGACCATCGGGCGCCTCCTCGTGATCGTCGTCACACTAGCGCAGTGTGCAGGGCCCGCTCCCGGGCCAATACCCCCTTTGGTGGGTGGTCCCCACCTGCACTCTCGGAAGAATCGGCCGGGTGCACGACCCCGTCCCGGCGGCGTACTTCGTACGCAGCGGCGCCACGACCGCCCACACCTCGGGGCGTGGTCAGAGGCCGAGCAGCACATCGCTCCAATGGCGGGCCTGGTCGTGCACGAGATCGAGCGCCGCTGCGCCGACGACGGCTTGGTACTCGGACGCCTGAGCGTGGACATCCCCGGCCGCTTCATCGCGGGTGTGGAAGTTCGCCGGGGCGTCACCGCGGAGCCCGGCCGGGCCTTCGCCTGGGTGCGCAGCACCGTCGCGTTGCTCGAGGACGAGCCGGTCAGCGACCTGGCGCACTGGGTCGGCCTGCTCGACACCGCGAACGGAATCGCCGTGCGCGAGTCTCCACGGAAGTGGCACTTCCCCAACGTCGACGTCACCCTCCACCTGCACCGCCTGCCGGTCGGCGGCTGGGTCGGCCTCGACACCACCGAGCACTTCGGCGAGGGCGGCCTCGGCCTCACCGAAAGCGTGGTCCACGACGAGCGCGGCCCCGTCGGCCGCCTCGCACAGGCGCTCACGGTCCGGCCACGCTGAATCTGGTGACACCCTCTTTCGGGGGCGGCGGCCGCGCCGTGACGGCCCTCACACTGGCGCCACGTTCGACAGACTGGAGCCCGACATGAGCCACCCCCGCACCACCACCGGAGCCCCGACCGGCCCCCGCTCGATGGCGCGCGTCGCCGGTGCCTCACTGGCCGGCACCACCATCGAGTTCTACGACTTTCTCATCTACGGCCTCGCCGCGGGGTTGGTCTTCAACGCGATCTTCTTCCCCGACTACGGCGGGGCCGAGGGCACCTGGGCGTCGATCGCCACCTTCGGCGTCGCCTTCGTTTTCCGTCCACTCGGAGCGATCGTCTTCGGCCACTTCGGCGACCGGATCGGCCGCAAGGCCACGCTGGTCACCACGCTGCTGATCATGGGCCTCTCGACGTTCGCCATCGGCCTCCTGCCGAGCGCCACCTCTATCGGGGTCACGGCGGTCGTGCTGCTGGTCCTCCTGCGCGCCCTCCAGGGCTTCGCGCTCGGCGGCGAATGGGCCGGGGCGGCGCTGCTCACGACCGAGTACGCCGGAGACAGGAAGCGCGGCGCCTACGCCATGTTCCCCCAGCTCGGTCCGAGCGTGGGACTGATCCTGGCCGCCAGCGTGATGCTGCTCTTCCTCAACACCCTGGGCGCGGAGTCTTTCACCGACTGGGCCTGGCGGCTGCCGTTCCTGGTGAGCCTGGTGCTGGTGGGCGTCGGCCTGTGGGTGCGGCTCAAGGTCGCCGAGACCCCGTCCTTCGCCAAGGTCAAGGCACAGCGCGCCGAGGTGCGGCTGCCGTTCGGTGACTGCATCAAGGAGCAGTGGGTCCAGGTCCTGCTCGGCGCGGGCATCATGTCGACGGTCTTCGCCGCCTTCTACACCGGCGTGGCGTTCCTCCCCGGCTTCGGTATCCAGGTCCTCGGCCTGACCTTCAACCAAATCCTGGTCGCCCTCATCGTCGCGGGCGTGGTCATGTCGGTCGCCGTCATCGGCTCGGCGATCCTCTCCGATGTCATCGGCCGCAAGCGGGTCCTCATGGCGGGCATGGTCGTCGCACTCGCGGCGGGCCCCATCGCGTTCGCCACCATGGAGCCCGGGTCCTTCGGTCTCTACGTCCTCGCGCTGTGCCTGCTGTTGATCGTCCTCGGCGTCAGCTACGGCCCGATGGCGGCCTACCTGCCAGAGCAGTTCCAGGCGCGCTACCGCTACACCGGCGCCGGCCTGGCCTACAACCTCGCCGGCGTGCTCGGCGGTGCGCTGCCGCTGGTCATTGGTGACGACCTCATCGCACGCTGGGGCCGCGAAGGCATCGGCTACTTCCTCACGGCCAATGCGCTGGTGAGCGCCTGCTGCCTGCTGCTGTTGAAGGAGACCAAGGACCGGCCGCTCGACGTCGAGCCTAGCCCGGCCTGAACTGGTGCGCCCCGCCCGAGACCCTCACTGGCTGGGCATGCAGCCACCGAACTAGTCGGGCACGCCATCCACCGGATGCGCAGCCTTCCAGACCTCGGCGAAGCTCTCCAGGTAGAGATCGAACATCTCGCCGCCCTCGAGTCGGCGCAGGTGATAGACCGGAGCCTGTGCGGCCGGCAGGCCGAACACGTGCTGGTTGACCAGCAATTGGTCGTCGACCCGGTACATCGAGTTGTACAGCACGGTGTCGTGCAACCGAAGCGTCACGCCGGGCCGTTCGAGCAGAGGTCCGAATTGCACGAGCGCGTTTCGGATCTTGGCCGGTAGCGCTCCACCAATCTTCTCCGCTGATCCTCGCTGGGCGACCTCCGGTGACTTCGGGTTGCCTAAGGCAAGGTTGACAGAGACGCCGGCATTCGCCTTCGACGTCAGGAGGCCGACGAGGCGCTTGTCCTCCGCCAGGAACAACGCGGCGTACGCGAGGATGTCGATCTGGTGCTCCGCGGACTGGAAGAGACCGATCCAAGCCTCCCTCGTGACCAGGTTCCGCTGCGGATAGACGGCCACGACCTCGGCCGAGGTCTTGCCCGCGCCCCGCAGCGTCAGAAGTTCTGGCCACAGCTCCGGTTCTTCCAGACTGAGTAGCCGCGCCAAAGGCCCGCGGTGGCGCGGAAACGGCAACCTGCCGTCCACCCAACGCCCAACTGTCTTCGGGTCCACGCCGAGTCGCGCTGCAATGTCTTCCTCGCTGAGCCCGGCCGCATACATCGCTCGCCGCAGTGCCTCGTTCAACCCGATCTCCCCGATTCGGAGACGCCCAGGAGGTCCCTAAACGTCCCAATCGAGGCTAACACAAAACGTCCCAAGACGTCCCAACTCAGAGTATCGACGTCCTCACCGCCACGAGCAGTCTTGGGCTACGTCGACGAAGGGTCGGCGATCGGAGTTGGGAGTGAACAGTGAACGACCTCAGGCCGCCCGGCGACACGGACACGAAGCTGCGGGTGCGTGTGTGGTTCGGAGATCACCCGATCGCCGACTACACCGCCGCTCCGGAGGCCGCCCAGCGCTATGCAGAGTCGATGGGTCGCCGGTTCGCCAGCTGTCGGGTGTCTTGTGTGCCGATTCGCCCGACGCCTCGGTAGTCGTCGTTTGATCCGGCTGCGACGCCGGTGCGGCCAGCTGTGGGAAGCCTGGTTCGAGAGGCTGTGCTCGCGTTTCCGCCGCTGGATGGACGAAGACTAACCACAACCCGAAGAGCTGGCGGGATCGGTGGCCCCTCCGTCAGGTGTCCTCCTCACCGCCTGATCGCCGATCCCGCCACCGCAAGCCGGGTCTCTCAGCCGCTGGGTCCCCGTACTCCCCAACGCGCCCATGGCTGAGAGATCCGCCAGACCGGCGGGCGAACGTGTGATCCCTGCCCGCGTTCGCCCGCCGTTCCAACTTCGTACGCCGGCCGCTCGGGCCGGAACCCACCCGTTGCGGCCATCCCGTACGGCCGCCTCAATGAAGGACAGCTGTGACACCAACCAGAACGCTCGACGAGCTGGAGCGCTACTACACCAACCTCCACAACGAGGTCGAGCGGCTGAGCTCGACCGTCCGCGGTCAGTTCGAACGCCAACGCATGCGTGAGTTCCTGGCTCAGTACCTACCGTCCGCTCCGGCGAAGATCGCCGACGTCGGCGGCGGTCCCGGTGTCCACGCGACTTGGCTGACGCAGGAGGGGTACGAGGTCGAACTCCTCGACCGAGTCGAACGTCACGTCGACGAGGCGCGGGAGGCCGGCATCTCGGCGACTCTGGGTGATGCCCGGGAGCTTCCTTGGAAAGCCAAGAGCTTCGACGCCGTCCTGATGGCGGGCCCGATGTACCACCTGAGCGTGCGGGAACACCGGATCCTCGCACTTCAGGAGGCGGCCAGGGTTCTCCGTCCCGGCGGCCTGCTCCTGGTGGTCGCGATCAATCGGACTGCCTCTCTCATCGGTTCCGCGATCGCGAACACGCTGCACCAGCGGCAGAACATCGTCCGTGCCATCCTCGCCACAGGCTACAGCGACGACAACGATCGGATGCCGAACACGACGTACCACACGGTCGCGCAACTGCGGAGCGAGTTGTCAGAGGTGGTGTCGACGATCGGCATCCATGGACTGACCGGCCCAGGCGGTTGGCTGGCTGTCCTGGTCGACTCGTACTTCAGTGACAGCGACCTTCCACTGAGCTTGGCCGAGCACGACCCGCTGCAGACAGCCTTGACCAGTAGTCGGATGGCAGATGAGCTCCCCGACCTCGCGCACCCCAGTTCCCTGCTCCTCGGGGTGGCGCGGCGTGTTTAGTCTCGTCCAATTCGCGACCCGGCATGACGTTCCCCGACAAGCTGCGCGGTTCGCCGCCAACAAATGGCCTGTGGCCCGACTCGCTGTACGCCGTGGCGGCCAGTGCATCTGTCCGATCCGCGATTGCATCGAACCTCACCTCACGCTTCGTCCGCCACTCCTCATCACCCGAGCTCGTGACGCTGAACCTTTGTGGCGTGACTACGGCTGGGGCATAGCACTGGTCACTCATCACTACAACGTCCTTCGTCTGCCTGCCGCGTACGGCGCTCACGTCCACCAGGTGCTCGGCACCGCGTGCCCGACGGCCATCTGCAGAGCGACACGTGAATGGCGGTTCTTTGTTGCCCCGGGAGAACTCCAGTACGCCGAAGCCGCTGCCGTTGGTGGCGACCTCACCGCCGGCCCGTCCGCTTGGGTTCCGGCACCTGGGACCGAGGGCGAAGACGTAGACGTCTACCGATGGCTCGTCCCGCCACACCTCACCGGTTGGCGGCCGAGCAAGGACACCAACGCCATCCGCGCCGTACTCCGAACCACTGACTGGAACGCAGCCGACGCACCCTCGCGCGGTTGGCCGGAGATCCTCGCGAGGGTCCTCCGTTGATCACTCCGATTCAGCCTCCGGACTCTTCAACTTCTCGTTCCAGGCGATGACGTCGGCCGGGTCGTACCGAAGGTGGCGTCCCATCCGGCTCGCCGGCGGCCCATAACCCCTGGTCCGCCACCCGTACAACGTCCACTTCGGAATCTTCAGGTACGCCGCAACGCGCTCGATGTCCCAGAGCGGTTCATGGTTCGACTCGCTCATCTTCACCTCCCTTCCCAGCGGTCGTAGCGTCACGCCGACCACTACGGCGTGGCGCTTTTACGTTCGCGTGGGACGTCGGTTCCCCGCCGTCCGACTTCAGCAGCCGACGCATGTCCCGAAGCGACAGGCCAAGGATTTCCGCTGCCGCCTCTGCTGAGCCGCATACCTTCGACAGCTCGGCTGCTTCCCGCACTGACGTCGCTTCGGCGTTCGCAACCTTCTCGTCGTGGCGCTCGATCGCGAGTTCCCGTGACCGATTCGCTCGCTCCAGCGCGGTTCGTGCCCGCACCGCGCGTCCCGTCGCCGCCTCGATCCGCGCCTGACGCTGCCGTGCTCTCTTCAGCGCCGCGACTCTCTCGCTCCCACCCATCCTCAGAACCCCGGACCGTCCGGCGTCGGCGCGGCTACTTCCGGCACAAGGCTCAGATGCCTCGCCGGCGTCCTTCGACCCCTAGCGTCCGCGCGCTGTGAGGTGAGGTCGATCAACTCGCGCGCCATCCGCAGAACTCGCTCGCCCGTCCTCGGCACCACCCGCTCGGGTTCCGCGCTGTCGACCGAGGCAGCCCAGCCGGCGACGTACGGGAAGCTCTCCCCGTCGGTCTCCAGACCGTGATGCGCCAGCAGGATAAAGGCGACCGACTCCGCCTCAACCTCTCTCATCCCCCGGCACATCACACTGCCTGACGCAGCCACAGCGTCGGGGTCGTGCATCATCATGTGCGCGACCTCGTGGGCCAGCGTTGCGACCGCGCTCGCCTCCCCCAGCGAATCCGAGACAACGATTCGGCGCGCCTCGAAGTCGGTGAAGCCGTCCCTGCCCAACCGCCCGGTCGACTCAACCGAGAGCCGGAACCCCTCACCCTCGACAACTGTCGCCAATCCCTCCCACAGCCCCGCCGGCGCCGGACCTGCCAGGCGCGCAGAGCCCGGCGGCTTCGGCAGCGGCTCGCCGGCCGTCTGCGACACATCCCAGACATGGGCGACCCGAAAGCCGACCAATTGACGCCCAGGCCGCGCCTTCGCTGTCTCCGAGTCATCGGCCAACTCGTGGTCGGTGCGGCGGGTGACCTCCTTCTCACCTGTGACGATCTTGTTCGACCTCGAGAAGACCGGCGCGAAGATCCGAATCGCCTTCTGCCCCTTCACCACGCGACGCCCCAGGTGCTTCCACGTGTTCCAACCACCGACGAGCGTTGCGTCCGGCCTCTGCGCCGCGATCAGTACTGCGTTCCGGAAGCTGTACTCGTGGAAGGCCGACGCCGTCCTGAGCCATCGCTTCCAGTCGTCCGCCGTCCGGAGCTTGCGGATCTCGTCGACGAGCATCTCGTACAGCGCATCCACCGCCGACGTGGAGCGCTCCGAAGTTCCTGAGTCTGCAACGTTCATGGCAGCTCAACGGCCGGAGTCGGGTCGGGTTGATCGGGGCGCTGAGCAACAGCTTTGCGAGGCCGCCGCTTTGGATCCGGGCCGGCGATCCTCGTCGGGGACTCGAGCCGTGTCGGTCGGCGTTGCACGTCCGTGTGGGCGAGTTGACGGCACGCAAGTGCGGCTTCGCCTAGGAGGTCGACACCGGCAGCGAGAGATTCGGTGAGCTCGGGCACGAAGTCGATCCGCTCCACCCGCACCCAGCTCCGTTGGCGCCTCCCGATTGGTGCGACCGTCAGCTGCTGGTAAGCGGGATCGGCCCGGATGGCTTGGCTGCGGGAAACGAAGAGCCTTCCCGCGGTGACGAGGTCGAACACCGCCCGCTGCTGCATCACCGCAACTTGATGTGCTGAGTGGACGAGTTCGTCAACTGCCTCGAGAACAGCATCTGCTGTCCAGCGATCAGGAATCAGCTCCGCAGTCGACCGCAGTGCGCCACTCGGTAGAGCGACGGTACCCCGTACGGCCTCGTGCAACTCACGGAAGGCGAACTCTCCCGGCAGCGAGGTGGTGCCGCCCAAGTCCGAGACGTGCCGATTCCAGGCGGCCGTAGTTCGAATCGCGCTGGCATCAGTCCGACGCAGAGCTGTGTTCGCCTTCCTCAGTCGCAAGATCGCCGGGCCTCCGAATCCCAAGCGTTGTGCGGACGCACCGACCGCCCTGACGAGATAGCGACCGTGGCCCGCCGCAGTGCGCACCTGCGCGGTGATCGATCGAAGGTCTCGTGTCAGAAGGCTCTGGGCCGGGATCTCCTCGTGCAGACGCTGCCAGTGCGCTGCCGCGTGAGCGATTCGCTCGTAGGTCTCGGTGCTCGCGGCCGGCATGCTCGCAGCCAACCCTCCCAGAGCGCCCAGGAACGGACCGTTGCTCTCCTGTGCGACGATCGGCTCCAGTTCCCTTCTCGCGAATCGCAGATGTCTTGCCAGCGAGCGCTGCTCGACTGTGCGACGACGCCTGCTGACTGACGTCATCGCGTTCAAGGCCGAGCGCGCCGAAATCGATGCGATGTTTGCCACCGCAGCACGAGCCGCGACGAGAGACACCCGGTCGTCGAGCACCGAAGCCGTGACAGCATCCTGAACCGCCAGCAGGTCCGCAGCAGCACCTAGCGGTTGAGCCACGGCCATCAACGCCGGATCGCCATGAGCTGCAGGTTGCCCAACGTCCGGGATCTCCAGCTCGTACTTGAGCCAAGCCATCTGGCGACGAGTTGCCGCCAGGACAGCGGCCCACCCAGCGGCGACTTGGTCCGGATCCGTGCTGACGCGGCCGGCGGAGTCGACCGCACGGCGGTGTGCGACGGTCAGGAGGCCTTCATACGTCGCGCGCATCCGCGACCATCCGGATGTCCTTCGCCGCGGACCGCAATGCGTCCGCGAGCGCCAACCGCCAGCTCAGCCCCTCGATCGACACTTCGAACCGATCGACCAGGCCGGCCGCCTCGTCGAAGAGCGCGGCCGGGTCGTCAGCCAGTTCCCCGAGGTACGGCGCGTACGGCGTCACGCCCACGAGCTCGCAGACGCGGTAACGGCTGAAGGCGGTCATCGCCCAGGAGCCGTTAGGCTCTCTCGTCTCCAGCGCTTCGATGCTCGCCTCAGCGCGAGTCACCAGGTCGACGACATCCGTACGGGTCCGGTCCTCGCCACCCGGCATCATCGTGTTGTTCAAGGTGCTCCCCTTTCGTCACCAACAGGATTCGACGGTTCGTGGGGACGCCGGCCGCGGCACGGAAATCTGTGGATAACTCGCCGCGCCGACCGTACGCCGCGCGGGCTGCGCCCGCGCCCTGCGCGGCCCAAGAACCGAGTTCCTCTGCTCAACGGCTGTCGCTGCAGCCAACTGCACGGTCGACATCTGCCGACACGCGGAGTTGTCGAGTCAGGTCGTCGCATCGGCGAGTTGACGAGAGCCCGTTCCGGTCGGAACGGAAGTCACCGACACACTTCTTGCATTCAAGGCGTTTCAGCTGCCGATACGGCAGGTCATGGGTTCAGTGCCCGCGGCGTTGAAAGGCGTATGCGCGACGCGACGACCCCGCCAGCTACCTCATCCGCGAGCCCGACCGGCACCTGTTTCGAGTGCGGGGCGCCCTTCATCCGTCACCGTTCGACTCGCCGCTTCTGCTCGGACCCGTGCCGCGTCCGGAGCTGGCGTCGCCGCCGCACGATCCAACCAGCTACGTCAGAAGACGACACGGCGCTCCTCCAGCAGATCGAAGAACTCCGCGTCGCGATATTGGACCACTGCGAATCCCAGTCGCAGTGTCAGCGCGATGGGCTGGAAGTCGTGCTCCACCAGGTTGCCGAGATCCGGACCGGCGCCCAGAGCCTCCAGACCCACAACGTGCTTCTGCGGGAGCAGTTGGCCAAGGACTTTCGCAGGTCTTCGTGCTGAGCATCCACCGCCTCAGCGCCGGCGACGGATACAAGTATCTGCTCAAGCACATAGCGGCAGCCGACGTCGATCGGCGAATGGCAACCCCACTCACGGCGTACTACGTTGCCGACGGCTACCCACCCGGCCGATGGCTGGGTGCCGGCCTTCCAGGACTTGCCGACGGACAGCTCAAACGCGGCGACGAGGTCACCGAAGAACAGATGGCTGCGCTCTTCGGAAGAGCCCAAGACCCAGTGACCGGTCAGCACCTCGGCAACCCATTCCGCGTGTACCAGTCGTTCGAGGAGCGAGTCGCGAAGCGTGTCGAGTCGCTCGATCCCACCTTGTCCGCCGACCAGCGAGAGGCAGCCATCGACGAGATCCGTCGAGCGGAATCACGCGAAAAGCCACGTCAAGCAGTCGCAGGATTCGACATCACCTTCTCCCCTGCCAAGTCGGTATCAGCGCTGTGGGCGACGGCCGACGTCGGCACCAAGGAACAAGTCGCCACGGCACACTACGAGGCGGTCGAGGACGTCCTGGCGATCGTCGAACGGCAAGCTGCGTTCAGCCGAACCGGCGACGGCGGCATCGCCCAGATCGACGTCCACGGCGTGATCGCCGCCGCCTTCGACCACTGGGACACCCGCAGTGGCGATCCCCAACTCCACACCCACCTCGTAGTCGCGAACCGCGTCCAGGGCACGGACGGCAAGTGGCGAACTCTCGACGGCAAAGTGCTCTTCCGGGCAGCGGTGGCGCTCTCCGAGATCCACAACGTGCTGCTGGCCGACAATCTCACCCGCCGGCTCGGCGTCGACTGGGACCTCCGGGACCGCGGAGAACGCCGCAACCCCGCGTTCGAGATCACCGGCGTACCGGACGAACTGATCCGCGAGTTCTCGTCACGCAGCGACCAGATCGAGTCGAACCTCGCGGCACTCCTTGCTCATCGCAACCAACCACCGACACGGCGCGAGATGTACGTCCTACGGCAACAAGCCACCCTCATGAATCGGCCACCCAAGCACCTGGCTCAGCCGCTGTCGGTCCTTATGTCCCAATGGCAGGCTCGAGCAGACAATGCCCTCGGCGATGACGCCCGAGCCGGTCTCGCGAAATGCCTGGAGCAATCCACGGAGCGCATCCTCACCTCGGCTGATCTCAGCGCGGAGACGCTGGATGCGTACGGCGCAATCGTCGTGCTCGCACTGCAGAGCAAGCGCGCGACTTGGAACCGCTGGAACATCAGCGCCGAGGCCGCACGTCAAACCCGACTGCTCCGGCTGGCCACGACCGAAGATCGCATGACCGTCCTGCACGCCATCGCCGACCGAGCCGAACAGCATTCGATCAGCCTCACCCCAGGCGATCTAGTGAACTTGCCCGGCGAACGACTCGACGGCGAAAGCGTCTACCGAATCCACAACGGCCAGATCTTCACCTCACCAGTCGTGCTCGGAGCCGAGAGCCTGCTTCTCGACCTCGCCAAGGATCTGACCGGACCAGCCATCGCCCCCACCGCGCTCGTCCCATCGCCCGGACTCAGCCCTGACCGTCAGCAAGTACTCCACCGGATCGCCACCAGCGGACAACGCCTCGAAGCCCTCGTCGGCCCCGCCGGCACCGGCAAAACCAGCCTCCTCGCGGCCCTCAGGACCTCCTGGGAACAGACCCACGGCCCCGGAAGCGTCGTCGGAATCGCTCCATCCAGCGCAGCCTCAGAAGTACTGTCCGACAGCCTCGGGGTGACCACCGACAACCTCGCCAAGTGGATCCACGAGGCCGTCGGACTGGGCGCCGAACAGCGACAGCGCCGCATCGCACACCTCGAACGAGCCGCCCACCTTGCCGCCAACCTCAAACGCAGACGCCACCAGCAACGCCTACTCGGCGACCTAGCAGCCGTACGCGCGGAAGCCGACCGATGGCGCCTCCGCGAGAACCAGCTCGTCATCATCGACGAAGCCTCCATGGCCGGAACCATGGAACTCGCCACCCTCGCCCGGGAGACTTCGAAGGCAGGCGCGAAACTTCTTCTCGTCGGCGACGACGCCCAACTCGGAGCGATCGAAACCGGCGGCGCCTTCCGCCTCATCGCCAAGGAAACCCAAGCCGCCCAACTCACCGAAGTCTGGCGCTTCAACCACGCCTGGGAACGCAAAGCCAGTCTCGCCCTCCGCAACGGCGACGAATCCGTGATCGACATCTACCAGGCACACGATCGACTGACCTCCGGCACACCTGACGAATGCGAAACCAAGGCCTACACCGCCTGGCTCAACGACGTACGCGCCGGCCTGACCAGCCTCCTCATCGCCGCCGACAACGCCACCGTCACCCGCCTCAACAACCGCGCCCGCCTCGACCGAATCCTCACCGGCGAAGTCGAACCAAACGGCACACCACTCCACGACGGAACCCAAGCCGGCGTAGGCGACCACATCGTCACCCGCCTCAACAACCGCCACCTCACCTACGGCCCCAACCAATTCATCCGCAACGGCAACCGTTGGACAGTCCTCCGCCGCTGGGACGACGGATCCCTCACCATCCAAAACGCCGACCTCAACACCATCACCCTCCCCGCCGACTACGTCGCCAACTCCGTCGAACTCGCCTACGCCACCACAGCCCACCGCGCCCAAGGCTCCACCGTCGACACAGCCCACCTCATCGTCACCGAACGCATGACCAGACCCCTCTTGTACGTCGGCATGACCCGCGGCCGCGAAACCAACAACGCCTACGTCGCCACCCACGAACCAGACGGCGACCTCCACGAACCACACATCACCCGCTCC
This sequence comes from Kribbella sp. ALI-6-A, assembly GCF_001984195.1. GTDB lineage: Bacteria > Actinomycetota > Actinomycetes > Propionibacteriales > Kribbellaceae > Kribbella. The sequence goes on along the minus strand of NZ_MTQN01000002.1, from coordinate 17,293 downwards.
AGGGAAGAAGTCCTCCACGACGTCCTCGAACAAGACACCACCGAGCGATCAGCCCACGAGATCATGCAGTCCGAACTCGAAAACGCCACCCGCCTCGACTACCTCGTCCCCATCCACGAACACCTCTGCCAGATCGCCGCCGGCCAGAAATACCGCTCCACCATCGACAACTCAGGCCTCGACCCAGCCGACCGCGCCGCCGTCCGAGCATCCGCCGCCTACGGCCCCCTCCTCGCCGCCCTACGCCGCGCCGAAGCCGCCGGCCTGGACCCCAACGTGACCCTGCGTCGTGTCGTCGAGCGCCCATCCCTAGCCCACGCCCGCGACATTGCCGCAGTCCTCCACGCGCGCATCGAGCGCGTCGTCCTACGGAACGAGCGTCGCCGCAGACAACCTCTCCAACGGGTCGCGGGTCTGATCCAGCCATCCACCGCGATTACCGACCCGACCTTCGTCGCCCCACTGCGGGAACTGGAAAACCTCATCACCCAGCGGGCCGTGTGGTTGGCCGAGCGGGCCGAAGAGCTCGCTCCGGCCTGGTACGGGGCACTCGCTAAGCAACTCGCGGACCGTCCGCAGGCAGAACACACCACGATCGTTCGCGACATCGCTGCATACCGCGAGAGATACGACATCCGCAGCCCCGACCCACTCGGGCCGCAGCCAGCTATCCATCAACTGGAGCAAACGCTCCTTAGATCCCGCCTGCTCAAAACGATCCGCCTGGAAGGAGAACCACGTCATATCGACAGTTCACCCGTGCCTCCACACCGCACCCCGTAGCGCCTGCCGGGTCACGACGCACCGGACCCCGGCCTGGGCCGCTCGCCGGCGACCGCAGACGCGCTCGCCCGGAGAGCGCAGATCCAGTAGCGGCCACCGCGCCCGAGTACCTCCCGGCGCCGGCGCTGTCTGGCACTGCGCTGCTCGTGCTGACCGCGACGAACCGGCGCCGCCCGGCGGCCAACCTGGTGATGGCGGCAGCTCGCCAACACCTTGAAGGCGATCCACGACGCGCACGTCGCGCGCGGCGAGATGAAGCAGGCACTCGTCCTGGCGGCCACCCACGCGGCCAGCTGGGTGAGTTCATGAACACTCTGCCGACGACCGCCCGACCACCGCGGGCACGAGCGAGACCGTGTCATACGGCCAAGGCGACCGTCCCGAGCAGGTCGCCAGCGTGGTTCAGGACCAGCCGGGGGGAGGAGCTGGTCGCGGCGCAGACCGTGGTGTCCGCGGTTGGTGCCCAGGTCGCCGAGGGCTGGCGCGCCGACCCGGCATGGCCGGCGCTGCAGACCCGGATCGAGCAGCTCACTGCCGACGGTCTGGACGCGGTCACGACCGTCCGCGCGCCTACGAGTGGCGGCCGTTCACGACCGCTCAGTTCGACGTCCAGGTGACGACGTGGCGCCTCGACATGTTCGTCGCCGACGGCAAGGCGATCCCTGTCGGCGAACGTCGCTCCGGACGCGCAGGCGGGCCTCGACACCCTGCGCGCAGCCAGCCGGCAGGCCCTCGAGGCCGCTGCGCTCTCGCCCCTGCCCAATCGGATTGACAAGCCCGCGAGCCGTGACCGTGCGCTGCCTGGGCGACCCCGGCCGGGCGCGGTGGCAACGACACCGAGATCGGAGACTGACACCTGATGGACCAAGGCGATGGGATGGACGAAGAGGTCAACGCGCTCTTCCGCACCGCCATCACCGTCGCGGCGCTGCTGGCCGAGCACATCGCCCGCCGCGTCCAGGAGCAGGCCCGGGAAGCCGAAGCGGTCGCCGAGCAGCACGCCGCGTACCAGGCCCGGATCGACGCCGAACGCGCCGCCGTCCGCGCCCGGCTGCAGCCGGTCCTCGACGACAACTGGTGGCGCCGGGTTCCCCCCGGACGCATCGGTACGGCGCCGACGAATGCGTCAACGACGGCCTGTTCGCCACGGCCGGCCAGACCTTCCGCGTGATCGCCCGGCCCGTCGACGTCGGCGGCGGCGTATCTGGCCATCGTCGACCTGGTCGCGGGCCCGGTACCGACCGACAGCTCATCGCCCAGCTCCAGGTCGGCCGGCGCCAGTAGTCGCCTGATCCACCCGACACCGTCCTTGATCGGCGTAGCGTCGATGCCATGCCGAAGATGCAGACCGAGAACCCGAGCCCTGACCCCTCGGCGACCGACGGAGCGTGGCTACGAGCCAGGCCCACCTGGTGTGCCGGCGCTGCGGAGGCCTGGTGGCTCCCCCCGGGGCGCCGCCGCGCATAACGAGCACCACGGGAAGATCGAGGAACTTGACCGCCGCAAGGCGGGACAACCTCCCTGGACACCACAGCTAGTGCTGGAGGAGCAACTCATCGTGCGCAGGATCCTGGTGTACAGCATCGCGATGTGGTCGGTGATCGGCGACTGGCTCGGTGCTGTCGGCACCGTCGGCGCCGTGGTGGTGGCGCTGTGGAGTACGAGGTGGGACGGCGCGATCGGAAGCTGCGCGCCAGCAGTGAGAACTCGAGCTGCAGACTTTCGCCACAGCGAGCATGGTCACGGTGGAGGCCCGATTCGAAGACCCCGAGAACTGGCAACTGCACAGCAATGACATTCGCGACATCAGGGTGACCATCCGCAATCTGAGTACGGAGCCGATCCTCTATCCCCGGCTGGAGTTCTTCGCGCACCCGGTTGCTGGGGGCCGGGGCAACTGGGACTTCTGGTGGCGCCCGGGTACGACAACCCGTCATCGTCGGTGGAGAAGGATGTCCTCGGGCCGGGTGAGGACTACCAGTTCTTCGTCGACGTGAAGTTCGATCCCCAGCTCATTGGTGGGTGGACATTGCGGGCACGGTCGAGAAGTTCGCCGACGCCGACGCGCTGGCCGCCGAGCTGCAGCAGCGGCAGGCTGAGCATCGGGCGCAGCTGGCCAAGGCGGAGCAGCAGCGCGGTGAGCAGGAGCGGCGCCGGGCGAGAGGCCGACCAGCGCGCCCCCCAGGCCGAGCAGGCCAAGGTCTACACGCCGAGGCCGAGGCGGCGCGGATCGCGCAGGCCGCCGCCGAGACGAGCAGCGCACGGCCAGGCCGGTTGCCGCGGCTGCCGAGATCAGCCTCGGGTCGGCGCCGTGGGCGAAAACGCTGCCATGGAAAGTTCTTTCGCGCCTGCCAGACCAACGCCCTCGCCCGGCGAACCTAGTCAACGACGACAAACGGCGGATCGCGATCGTGACCTGGACCGAACGGACGTACCATCGCCGCAGACGGAAGTCGGCCTGTGAACTAAGCTTTGTCCCCGCAGTCTGATCGCGTCGGTTCACAGCCAGGCCGGTAGCCGAGGCCAGGATGATTGTCGTGCGGCCGTCGATCGTCCGGCCAGCCAAGCGGTGATTTCGGAGAGTGGGCCCTCAATTTCGACGACTGGTCCCTTGCCGCTGATGCGCAGCTGGAACTCCTCGCCCCGGTCGACGGAGTCGATGATTACGTTGGGATTGCCCTCCAACGACCTCTTCGCGCAGATGTCAACGGCTAGAGCCCGGCAAAAGGCCGCGGGCAGGTCGAAGAATTCCGGACCTGCGTTGAGATCAATGGTATGGACCAGGACCTCGCGGCTGCGCAGCCAGGGTAGTTCGTCGGCAGGCACGGTTCGTCCCTGTCCGGTGATGACGAGACAATGCCATTCGGTGTCCGATAGCTGATCCATTCCAGCCTCGAGATCCTGGGCCGAACTCTGCAACCAGGTCCGCAGCTGCGATGTGGGCAGGGAAGCACCCAGCTTGATTTCGGCGTCCCGCTGGTCGGCCGAAGCGTACATGTGTTGCTCGACGGAGGTGTGGGCCCAGCTGACCAGCCGACCTAACGCGTCGGCGTTCGCAGCCAGGTGTGCGATGACGTGTCGGCGGGTCCACCCGGGCAGTCGGCTGGGCTCGTCGAGCTCCTCGTCGTCCAGGCTGGCCACAGTCTTCTCCAGAAGCCTTGTGCCGGCTGTGACCCACTGGCGGGTTCTCATGCGGTGAGGTGCCGGCGGGTTTGCGGTCACGACCGACCAGCTTCTGCGATGGTGGGATTAACCGCGTGACCGAGCCCGGCGATGCGGGTGGTAAGGATGTCCCCGGCGCGGAGGTACACCGGCGGCTTGCGGGCGTGCCCGACCCCGCCGGGTGTACCAGTCGCGATCACATCGCCCGGCTCGAGCGTCACGATCGTAGATATGTACTCGATGAGCGCGACGGGGGGGAAAACGAGGTCGGAGGTGTTCGTCTTCTGGACGATCTGACCATTTACCTCGCAGCTGATGTCAAGCGCCGGACGCACGCCGCCGGGCAGTTCGTCGGGCGTGACTAGGTACGGACCGAACGGCGTGCTCGACTCCCAGGTCTTGCCCTGCAACCACATCGGAGTCCGGTACTGCCAGTCGCGCATCGTCACATCGTTGAGTACGGCGAATCCGGCGATGGCTGCGCTCGCCTCCGCGGTCGTCGCCCGCCTGGTCGCGGCGCCGACGACGACGGCGAGTTCGGCCTCCCAGTCAACCGCGTCGCTCTCGGGCGGAAGCAGGATTGGGTCGCTTGCACCGATCAGGGCCTCGCGGTACTTGCTGAACAAGGTCGGGTAGGACGGGATCTCGCGCCCCATCTCCAAAATGTGCGTCCGATAATTCAATCCGACACAGATGATCTTGCCCGGGCGGCTGACGAGCGGAGCGAACTCGGCCTGGGCCAGCGGGTAGCGGCCGTGGTTCTTGCTGTGCGCCGCCTCCTGCCAATTCGGTTGCCGGAGCACCTCGTCGACATCGGCGAGGCCGAGGTCGACGAGGGACTCACCCTCTAGACGAACCGCCCGGGTGATGTCGCGATCGATGCGGACGGTAGCGAGCTTCATGCGTTGACCTCCAGGTCAGGTCGGCCGGTACCGAGGTGAAGAGCCTCGAAAATTGGTGCGTCGCTGAACCGGAAGAGGTCTAGGCTGCCGGAATCCGAGTCGGTGGAGCCGGCTTCGGAGCGGAAGCGATAGGACGTCCACGAGGGTACGACGAACAGATCGCCGCGCACCACGGACCATGTTTGATCGCCGACCGTAACGACGCCGCTGCCGTCGAAGACCTGGAAGACCGAGGAGCCGACCTCCTCCCGCGGTGCAGTGTCCTGGCCGCGCTGGAGCCTGTGAACCTCGGCGCGGATGGTCGGTAACACGTCGCCGCCAGTAGTCGGATTGGTGAACCGGACCGCCGCATGGCCGGGCTCTAGCACGCCGGGGAACCCTTCCGACGCCAACTCGAGCTGATCGCGCAGAGCGTGGTCAGTGTCGGCCCAGCGATAGGCCAGCAACGGCGAGCCCGTCGTGCGCTGATCAACGGCGACGGGCCGTAGGCCCGGATGACCCCAGAGTCGCTCCGACCGCGACCGCTCGGGCGTGGTCCGTTCCGCATCGCTGACCGAGTCGCGCCCGAACTGAAAGAATTGCGCATCCACCGCGTACTGGAATGGGATGTCCAAGCCGTCGACCCACGCCATTGGGGTGGCGGCCTGGTTGTGGTGCGCGTGCCAATTCCAGCCGGCCTGGGGAAGGAAATCGCCGCGCCGCATCGCGACCGGGTCTTGACCGACGACCGTCCAAACGCCCTCGCCCTCGAGGACGAAGCGAAAGGCATGCTGGGTGTGCCGATGCTCGGGCGCATCCTCGCCCGGCATCAGGTACTGGATCGCCGCCCATAGTGTCGGGGTCGCGAACGGGCGCCCGCCCAGCCCCGGGTTGGCCAGGGCGATGGCTCGGCGTTCGCCGCCGCGTCCGACCGGAACGAGTTCGCCGGCCCGCTCCGCCAGCTCGAGCAGGTCTTGCCAGTGCCAGCGATGCGGGATGGCTGTGGGCGTCGGCTGAACAGGCATCAGGTCATCGACGGCGGTCCATAGCGGCGAGAGCCATTGCTGCCTGAAGCCTCGGTACAGCTCATCCAGTTCAGGCGTGAGCGCGGACTTTGTCATCACGTTCACCTTTCATGTGGCGTCGAGTCTGAGTCGGCTTGGCGAGGAGATCGGTCGGCCATTGATGAGGCGCCGATGCGGGCCATGCGGCGGTAGCGACGAGTCGACTACCGGCGGATCGCTCCTCAATTTCCGCGCCATAGCTGGCGCGACTCCGTCGGCGACGGTTGCGCCGGCCGTCGCGCGCGATCTCAAGGCGGCGTTAGGCCGGGCGAACGCGCTCGGAGAGGATCGCGGCGCTCGATTCGTGGTGCGTCGCTGCGCCCGAACTACGGTACGGGACAGCGGTCCACATCGCGTCTGTGACCCCGGTGGCACCAATAGGCGGCGGCGCATCTGGTGCTCCTCACGCGTAGGCGTGAAGACCGAGGCTCACGGACAGCTCCGAGACACTGAGCAAGTGCTGCGCGATCAGTAGATTGGTCAGCTGCGGGCGGGTGGCGAAAACGAAGTGGTCGGCGGAGGGCAGCTCGACCAGCCGAGATCGGCGGATGTGCTGACGCAGGTAAAGCCCAACAGCGGATGGCACCTCCTGCCCCATGGTGCTGACCAGCAATAGGGTGTCGGCCTCTATCAGGGCCAGATAACGGCGGTCGTCGTCGTAGGCAATGCCCTCAAAGAAGCCGAGCAAGGTGTCGAGGCCAGCCCGCAAGCTCATCGTGCGGAACCATTGCTGGACCTCCGTGGCGTCGGCCGGGGACAGGTCGCGAAAGACTAGGTCGCGGTCGAGCACGGCGTCCGTGATGGCCTCGATCCCACCCTTCCGCCCGGCGTCGACGAAGTGAGCGATGCCAGCCTCGTCGAAACCCCACGGCCATCCGGGGCCGCGACGGAAGCGGGGCGAGCCATTGATCACGATCAGCTTCGCCACCTGGTCGCGGTGGATGGCCGCATAGCGCATCGCGACGTGTCCGGCGGAGGCGAATCCAACCAAGGCGATCCGAGTCAGTTCCAACGCATCGACGAGCGCGGCGATGTCCTCGACATAGAGCGCCGTGACGTCAGGGGTGTCGCGCGGGATCTTGTCGGAGCGGCCGTAGCCGCGCAGATCGAGCCATATGTTGTCTGTGTGCTGGTCGAAGTAGAGGCGTTGTTGTTCCCATGAACTCGAGTCCAGAGGAAGCCCGTGGAGCCAGATAACGGTGAGCTCCCCCTGTCCGCTGCGCTGGTAGGCCACGCGCCCGCCCGGCCGTTCGACAAACTCGTACTCCACTACTGCTCCTTCATCGATCTAGGATGCGCTGCTGTCCATGAAACGGTCCCGAGATGACCACCGCAAGCAAGCTCGTGTGATCGTTGATGACGTCGTGAGTTAGCAATACTTACGTGGTCCCGCGTAACTCAATCGGCGGCGTCTGTGTTGCCGCGATTGATAGCTTCCCGGAGCGTCGCGTGCCCTGCTTAGGTCAGGCGAGCTAGGGGTTCGATGAGCTCTCGTTCCTCGTAAGCCAGGTGTGACAGCAACGCGTCACTGAGGACGTCAAGGGCGGCTCGTACTTGTTCTAGTCCATCCGGCTCGCTGACTAAGGCGACGAGGGCGCGGTCGAGTTCTTCGAGCAAATCGTGAACGACTAGGTGCTCTTCCTTGAGGCGGTCGATCACTGGGCGAAGCCGGGGATCGCCTCGCTCAAGGTCAGGGAACATTGAGGCGTCTTCGATGGTGTGGTGCATCGTCAGAACGCGGCAGTAGCTCTCGCAGTAGGTGCCAAGCGTCCAGTTGTTCTGGCGCATCGTCATGGCGTTGATCTGCGAACGGGCTCGGCTCGGACCGAGCTTGCCCTGGGCAACCTGATTGAAGCCTCACGCGTGGCCTCTTCGGACTCAACGGTGTCGGTCCCGATATCGCCGGTCAGCTACGGATCTACTACGGGCTACGCCAGCCCGAAGTCCAACTACCCGCCCAAATCGGACCTCCATCGGAGGATCCCGTCACTGGCTCGGGCGAAGCCATTCAACAAGGAGAACATCATGACCAAGATCGGCATCATCATCGGCAGCACCCGGCCCGGCCGCAACGGCGAAGCGGTCGCGAAATGGGTCTACGAACAGGCCTCGCTGCGCAGCGACGCCAACTTCGAACTCGTCGACCTGCTTGACTTCAACCTCCCGCACCTCGACGAGATCATGCCGCCGTCCTTCGGCCAGTACGCCAACGAACACACCAAGAGGTGGGCGGCGAAGATCGCTGAGTTCGACGGATTCGTGTTCGTAACGCCGGAATACAACCACTCGACCTCGGGCTCGCTGAAGAACGCGATCGATTACCTCTACGGGGAGTGGAACAACAAGGCCGCGGCCATCGTGTCCTACGGTTCGCTCGGAGGCACCCGTGCGGCCGAGCACCTGCGGCTCATCCTGGGTGAACTCCAGATCGCTGACGTCCGCAATTTCCCGACGCACAGCCACCGCTACGAACACCCTATCCAGGATCACTGTCCATATCGACGTCAGGAAACTCGGCCGGATCCCCGACGGCGGCGGCTGGAAGATCCACGGCCGCGCCGAGCGGCCCGGCACCAAACGCGGTGCCGGCTACGACTACGTCCACACCGCGATCGACGACCACTCCCGCCTGGCCTACACCAAGATCCACGACGACGAAAAGGCCCCACCTGCGCAGCATTCCTGACCCGCGCAGCCGCCTTCTACGCCACCCACGGCATCACCGTCGAACGCGTCCCGTCCGACAAAGAACTACCGCATCGCCCGGATCTTCCTCGACACCGCCGCCGACCGGGGCATCCGTCGTTGGAGGGTTCCTAGACAGCTCTACTCACCACGGCGGGAGGTCCTCGACCATCAAACACTTCACCTCGTGTCGCCACGATCTCGATCAATGAGGGCCCGGCCAGACAACTAGTTGTCGAAGAACAACTGCGCCGGTCCGTCGACCAAGATGCGCTGGCGGTCCGCTGGATCGGGCGCCCAATCCTGCAGGAGGTTCAGCACCTCACCGGTGTCGCGCTGCCCATTGGGTAGGTGCGGCCAGTCTGAGCCCCAGATCAACCGGTCGGGACGAGCCTGCACAAGGGCCCGACCGATCGGCTCGACGTAGGACAGCGGCTTGGTTTTGGCAATCCGGTAAGGACCAGAGAGCTTGATCCAGCAGTTCCCACCCTCAAGCACGCGAAGCAAACGATCGAAGTCGTCTGGGGTGAGCCCGTCGCCCTCAAGCATGTAGCCCATATGATCGATCGTGAAAGTTTCTTCCAAATCAGCGAAGAACGGCAGCAGATCACGGACGATCGTGCCCGGAGTGTAGAACTGTAGATGCCATTGCCGGCGTCGTACCCGGACCGCCATCTGCCGCACGTACTCGATGATGTCGCTCGTTGGCCAGTTGGCCCGCGCGAATAGGTCGAGACGGATCGCTCGCACGCCTAGCTCGTGGTAAGTATCCAGCTGAGACTCGTCCAAGCCCTCGTCGAGTCGAATCACGGCTCGGCACCGCTGCGGGCCGACTCGCCGCAACACATCGAGGGCCAGACTGTTGTCACTGCCGTAGAAGGTGGGCTGCACGTAGACCATTCGCTCAAACCCGAGGAACTCCGACAGCCGCAGGTATTGTTCCAGCGTGCCCTCGGGGAAGGTGTACAGGGGCTCTGAGACGTGCGGGTAGCCAGCCTCAAACACGTGGAAGTGGCTATCTACAGCCCCGGCAGGCATCGTGAACGCCGGACGCGTGTTGGATTCCGCCGCTCGCATCGGGGCGGTCTGGAGAATCTCAGTGCTGCTCATCGCTGGTCTTCCTTTCGAGTCGCATGAGCGGAGAACCGGAACCAGGTGCTGATGCGCTCCACTCGCGACTGCGCGCCGGAATACAAGATGTCGCTGTCGGTCCCGGTGAGCTGAAGGGGGCAGATGCCCAGCGGCATCAGCGTGTCGAGGATCGTCACGTCGGAGATCCCGCCGAGCATGAGGAGCTTGCCGTGTCGGCGGCAAGCTTCAGCCACCGTCGCCACCGCGTCGTACATTCTGGGGTGGTCGAAGCGGCCGGGGATTCCGAGTTCGGCGCTCAGGTCATTGGCACCGATGGCCAGCAGATCGACGCCGTCCACGGCCGCAATTGCCTCGGCATTGGCCACTCCAATCGGTGTCTCGACCAGGATGACCACAACGGTCGCGTCGTCCAGCCTCGGGTTCAGCTCGGTGGCGGGCAACGGATGCATGCCAAGTTGCGGAACCATCGCCAACTGTGAGCGTTGCCCGCGCGGTGCGAACCGGCAGGCCCGCGCGATCAATCTCGCCTCCTCCGCGGTCTCCACCCGTGGCGCGATGATTCCCTGAGCGCCGCCGTCGAGCAGTCGCCCGATCGCACCGTATTCGCGCTCGGGGATACGAACAAAGGGCAATATGCCCAGATCCGCGGCCGTGGCCGCGAGTTGCGCGGCGACGTCGATCGACATGCTCGAGTGCTCGAGATCGATCATCACGGCCTCGTGCCCGGTGGCCCGGGCGATGCGCACGGCGTCGGGGGTACGGGCGCTGCGGAGCCCCATCATCATCGTCAGATTGCCGTCTCTAAGTCGATCGAGGAACAGGTGCGACGACGCGGGTGTGGCCATGTCAGTCATGGTTGTTCTTTCCTGAGTGGCCGACTCAGATGAGGACGCCGGCTAATGACCAGTTGGATATTAAGAACTGTAAGGGCGGCACTTCGTGGTGTCTAGGGACTCTCGAGCGCTGATGACCAATCCGGCTCTGGAACCACAGGCAGACCACGAGGTGACTCGATGCAGTCGGCGATGCAACGCGCGAGGCCGTCGGACTACCGCGGTCCGCTGTCTAGTGATTGAAGGCAACGGTCCGGTCAGCCGCCGTACGCTTGGTCAACTCGCCGTGTGCGCAGTCACCGGCAATGATCGGGTGCACCCTGATGGTCAGTGTCTGGGGCGATTGCGATGCCGCTGGTCAGTCGCCGCCGGAGTAGCCTGACGGTGTGGGCAGCTAGGGCGTCCGCGCACGTTGATGATGCCGGCGACGTCAGCTGCCGATCGGACAGTGGCGAGCCCCCTCCGCGCCGGCGGCGGACCCAACTACGATCGCTACTTTGCCCGATAGCCAGGTGCCGGCCTTCGGCTCAGTCTCACTTGGACGGCTCGGGCCTCTCGCGGGGCCAGGGGTAGCGGTCGGCATCGGCGTGGCCGTAGTCGGGATCGAGGTAGGTGTACATACGAATGATCTTGTTGTTATTGACCTCGAAGACGCTGCAGAAGCGCCCGCCGATACTGGCTTTGCCGTCCCACTGCCGGCCGTCAACCGTCTCTCCCTGCGTGGTGCCCTCGACGATCACGACGGTGCCGGCATGGTGGAGACGAAAACTTTCGACGTGGTGCTCGAGGCGCTTGACGATCGTGTGGAGACCGTGGCCGAGGCTCATCAGGTTCTCGGCGCCCTGTGCGATGCCGAACTTGGGGAAGTAGACCTCGGCGTCCGGCGCGAACAGTTCGAGCGGGTTGCGCAGCTTGCGGCCGTCGACGACATCGAAGTACTCGCGGACGAGAGCTTCGCGGCTCTCATTGGTATCGGGCATGGTCTCACCTTTCTCGCTATCTAGTGCGCCGACCATGTCATGCTCCGTGCCGACGCGGGGTGCGCTGTCGCCGGGTCTCCTCCGCTCCGGGTAAGGTGGTCGACGGCGGCCTTGGTCGCTGCATAGACAGCCCGACCGGGCGCCGCTCTTGGTCGAGGACAGACTCCACATTGATGATGCTCCGCCGCGGGTTCCCAGCGCCCGAGCTGCGGCCGAGCGACGAACAGGACCGGCGAGGTCGACGGCGAACGGTGACCGCCGAACGCAAGATCTCCCTGCGCTCGCTGTCGGCTCAGTCCAGCTGGGCGGCGAAGCGGCTTCAGATGTGGCTCCGTCGGCCAAGGACAATGTCGAGGACGTCGGCGACAGCCTGGTCGGGGTCCTGAGGTCGAGAGACCCAGCGAGCCGCGACGTGACCGTCAGGACGCACGAGCACGGCGCCGCCAGTGGTGAGTTCGTAGACCTCACGCCAGTTCCCCGGGTCCGTGGCGTCGGCGAAGTCGCCGAAGTTCAAGCCGCTGACCGGTGGTTCAGGCCAGATGGCGTGCACCCTGATGCTCAGTTGGCGCTTGTCCCCGCCCGCACGGGCTGCGGCCGTCCACGGTCCGGCATCGCCGGCCGTCAACAGGGTCCACCCTCCCGTCGTCAGTTCGATAGTGGAGATCACTCGGCCGTCGGCTCCCTGGACCCGCGCGTGCGGCGCCCGAGCCCCGGGCCGGGCAGTGCGCCGGTACTCGGTGATCGTCGAGTCGCGCCGCGGACTCCCGTCGTCGACGAGGGCCGCGCTGCGGTAGACGTGGCCGAATTGCTGCCCCAGCGAGTGGAACTCTTCCCGCAGTTCGCCAAGCCCGGCTGCCATCTGGATCCGGAACTGTTCTCCTTCGGGTGCCGCTAACAGGGCAAGAACCTCAGGAGCCGCGAACTGGGCCGAGGCCTCTTGCTGGCGCTTGGCGTTGATCATGCACTGCTCGGCGTTGAAGACTGCTACCGGCCGCCGTTCGGCCTCATAGGTGTCCAGCAAGCTGTCCTCTGCAAGTCCGCGCAGCACAAGATCAAGTTTCCAGGCGAGGTTGTGTGCGTCCTGAATACCGCTGTTCATCCCGAACCCGCCGTCAGGCGGGAATCGGTGTGCCGCATCCCCGACCAGGAACAGCGGGCCGGCCCGAAACCGGTCTGCAACAGCCATATCCACCTTCCATGGCATGGTGCTCCGGATGTTCGGCTTGAGGTCTGGTATGCCGACGGCTGCGCGCACCAGCGCGCGGCACCGCTCGCTGTCGTAGTCCTCGGCCGTCTCGCGATCGGACATCGCCACGCTGTAGACCCAGCGGGTGTGGCCGTCCATCGCGATCATGATGCCTTGGGTCTGGACGTTGTTGACAAACCACAAGATGTTGGGCCGCATCCGAGTCACCGGCGTGAGGTCGGCGTGGAAATAGATGTTGAGCCGCCTGGCCAGCGGCAGCGAACGCTGGATGTCGATGCCGGCCATCGTTCGCAGCTGGCCCGAGGCGCCGTCGGCACCCACCACATAGCGGGTCGTGATCGTCTCCTCGCGTCCGTCGTGATCGCGGACGTCGAGTTCGGCTCCTCCTGCGACCAGCCGAAAGCCGACAACTGTGCGTCCCAGTTCCAGGCTGACCTGCCCGCCGTAGGCCCGCAGAGCTTCGAGCAAGCGGGTCTCAACTCGGTCCTGCGCGACGCTGACCAGGCGCTCAGGCGAGTAGATCTCGGCCGTTGTCTCGTCGATGTAGTCCAGTCGTCCGAACTCGTCCTTGCTCATATCGGTGACCCATCCGAACGATGAGCTCAACGCCGTTGGCAACCCGTCCTCGCGCACTCCATTGGCGATGCCCCACGCCCGGAAGAGTTCCATGGTGCGGGCATTGACCACGTGCGCCCGCGGCTGATCGGACATGGCCGTCCGCCGTTCCAGCACACGGATTTTCACACCGGCTCGCCCGAGCTGCAACGCCGTGCACAGCCCGACCGGGCCCGCGCCGACGACGACGACGTCGGGAATGTTCGTCTCCAGCATTTGCCGCCTCCGTGAGGGGTTCTCTGTTCGATCGCACCGGCGCGCCCAAACTCCTGAAAGTTCTCACCCACTAGGCGGGACGGCATCATCGGCTCGGAGTGAAGTGTGGCGGGACGCTACGATCACATCGACTTGCAGGCTAGATCGCCACCGGCTGCCTGCAGGAGACCCACCCTGAGGCGGGCCATTGAGATCACCACCGACAAGTAGGTCGCCTTGTTCTCGCCCCCTGTCCTATGGGTGCGGTCAGAGCTCGCCGAGGTGTCGATTCAGGGGGCTCCGCCGCCGGACAGGACGCGGCTCAGTCCACTCGATTTCCATGTGAAGCGTTCTCTGCCCTGGTGTGGTCCCGGGCTGGCAAGCCCCGTGCCTAGGTGAGCGACGATCTCCGCCAGATCGGCGCTCACCTTGATGCCATCGCTAGATCCTCTCAACCGCAGATCGCCGACTTGCGTCAACCGCGGGAAGTTGCTGGCTGTGCTGGGTAAGGCTCGCCGTCTAGCCCGGGCACGGTGACCGCCCTGGGATCGTTGTCGTGCTCGATGAGCTGCCCACTGGCGTAGTCGGTGATCGCCGACGAGAGCAGCTGACGGGGGTCCTCCAGCACGATCCGCAGCCGGGCCGTCATAGCGAGCCAATCCTGCGGATCCCTGATGGCCGGCATGTCGCTGATGGTCTTCTGGCCGTCGACGATCGTGGTTTCGCCCCAAGGGCGTGGGTGATACTCGGGGTAGCCGTCGAACATCTTGGGGCCGAGGTGGGCCACCGAGACCAAGCCCGACCAGAGCTGCCGGTACTGCTGCTCGAACGTGGCGATCACCTCGCCGTTCTCCCCGTCGTAGGTCGGGAAGACGGGCACGTGCGGAGCGATCAAGAGACTCGTGTCGGGAAGCCGATGGCGGGAGGCATCGTCGATGATCCCGGCGATGCTGTGGGTTTCCCGGGTGACCGCCCCGGTCGGCTTTCCGGTCCGACCGACCATGATCACCATGGTTCGTTCCCACGGCAGCTCAAGCTGGTCGAACCAGCTGATCGTGCGATGCGCAATGTCGAGGCCGGTGAGGAAGAAGGTGGCGATCATTACCCGGTTGAAGGGGACGGGAAGCGCGAAGGCTGATGGCCCTTCCAGGTAGTCGCTGCGCAGCGTCTCGGGTCGGAGGTAGTCGGGATTTGTCAACGCGCGCGTTACGTAAGCTTCGGTAAGATCGCACGAATAGTCGACAAGCGAAGCGATCGCCTCCTCCCGGCCGGCGAACGCCGACACTGCGATCTGGTCTCGCCACAGCTCGACAGAGTTCGCCCGGCGGGCGCGCTGCACGGCGCGGATCAACCGTTCAGCGTCGGCACGCCACAGGCCGTTCGGCTCCAGTTCCTTCATGGTCATCAGCGACGCGACCGCCGGGCCGAGGTGGGAGATGCCGGCCAGCTCCTTGAAGCCGCGGCTGCCGGTTCGAATGGCCTGGATCACCGGTGGCCGTCCGCCTCCTGGGAAGACCGCAATGTCGGTTCCGGAAGCGACGATGAGCGGCTCGTCCTGGGTCGCTTCAGCCGTCGTTGCATTGAAGTGCGCGGCAATGCTGGTCGGGGAGGCGGCGTAAGTGGTGAACAGGTCCACCAACTCCGGGCTCTCAAAGGCTGTCATTGGATCACCTGTCAATCGTGAGGGAGTAAAGGACGGTGGCGCTGGCGAAGCGGACATCTGAAGCTAACGAGTTTGAGACGACCATCCGGTAGTCGTCGCCAACCTTGCTGACCACTGCGTCGGTCCCACCCGTGGTCTCGAACTCGGCCACGGACACCAGTTGACCCTCGTCGAACGCGTAGATCTGCGAGGCGACCTCCGGCCGTGGCTCGGAGCGGTTTCCGAGAATCATGTTGATCCGAACCACGAACAGCTGACCGTCGTCCTCGAAGACGGTCACCTCTCGAGCACCGAGTCCATCCAGCTCCTGAACGTCAACGAACGTCGTGCCGTTCCAGCGCAGCAGTCGGGACACGTCCTCGAGGCAGGCGACGACCAGATAAAGGTCGCCATCGCGGGTGAAGCTGGTAAAGGCGCGTCCGGCGCGCTCGGCCAGCTGCTGGTGGACAACGAAGGACTCGCCGTTCCAGCGGTAGAGCATGCTGGGGTCGACGTGGTCGGCGTGGGCGAGGTAAGTGGTGCCCTCGATCTCGAAGGCGTGCCAGTTGTAGGCCCAGCGTGACGGGATCGCCTGGAACTCCACGAATGAACTGCCGTTCCACTCGTAGATCATCGATGCTCGGTTCTGATCCTCGAACCCGGGCAGAATCGTGCCTTGGGCCAGCCCGAGGAAGTGCCGCTGTCCGATACGCCAGTGCTTCCACTGTTTGGCGGCGAACGTTGGCACCGATTGGAACGGCACAAATTGACCGTCCTGCCAGGTCATGATCTGTGATTCGACACTGAACTCGTAAGGTCCGGACCCACGTCGGATGCTGGCCAGGGCGAGAAAAGCCTGGCCTCCGATGGTGAAGAACTCAGCGTCCTCGCCCCCTGGCGCGGACAGCGTCGAGAATGGTTCGTAGCGGCCGCCGACCTCGCGCAGTAGCAACACGTCAGTATTGCTGTCTCCCCCCATCATGCCCGGGGGCTGACCCGGAATGTCCTTGGCCAGTTGAGGGATCGCCAATAGACGAAGTCCGTCGAGCTCGATGAGCTCGACGGCCCGAGCGCCGTTCGTGGCGATCCGCTGGAGTTCGGTGATCGTGACCTTCATAGCGGCCAGGATGATTCTGTCGACGGTCCGCGGCAAGTAAACTGGCGTGACGATACGAGACGCGTGACGTAAGTCGGGGTGACGCATGCTGGATGTTCGGAAGCTGGTACTGCTGCGCGCAGTAGCAGACGAGGGTTCTATAGCCGCCGCAGCCCGTTCACTGAGCTATACGCGGTCGGCCGTATCGCAACAGCTGTCCGCGTTGGAGGCCGAGATCGGGATCAACCTGGTCGATCGCAAGGGCAATCAGATCACCCTGACCCCGATCGGGCACGCGTTGGTGGAACACACCGAGCGGATCCTTGTCGCGTTGCGGGCGGCCGAGGCCATGCTGGACGTCGAAACTGGGACCGTCGGCGGTCTGCTCCGCGTCGGCGTCCCGTTTCGCGAGGGGCCCGTGATCATGCGGGAGGCACTGACCGAAATGCGGTCGCGGGTCCCCAGCCTGGAGATTCAACTGCTGGCGACGACCGACGACACGGCGGCCGAAGAAGTGCGCCGGGGCGCTCTCGACATGGCCATCGTGTCTCGTTTCGGCCCAACTCGACCACGTCGCAACGCCGGACTTCGCGAGTGGACTCTTGGTGCTGACCCACTGCGCCTCTGCGTTCCTAGCGATCACCGGCTGGCCGACCGCGAGAGCTGCACGATGGTTGAACTCAGCGAGGAGTCCTGGATAGCCAGTCAGCACACGCCCCTTGGCCGACTGACCGTGACGCTGTGCAACGCAGCCGGCTTCGACCCTATGCTCGCGGCCGTGGTTGATGATCTCGGTGCCGCGCTCGGCCTGGTGAGCATCGGATGGGGTATCACCATCGCCCCGCAGCTCACTCCGGTCTCCCCCGAGTCCTCGCTGCGCCGGATCCGAATCCGTGGGATCAACACGACCCGGAAGAGCGTGCTGATCGTACGCGACGGCGAGTTCCTGTCGCCGCGGATCGCCGCTGCGGTGGCTGCGGTCCGCGAGGCTAGCGGGCGCAGTAAGCTGGGCGGCTAGCTCGGCTTCTTCGTCGTTCGTTTACGGGCCCTCGGGGCTG
>NZ_MTQN01000001.1 GCF_001984195.1 Kribbella sp. ALI-6-A | reverse complement strand
CCGAAGATCGCTGCCGGGTGAGTCCATCGACGAGGCTGGTCTGCGGTTGTCCGACTACGTCGAACAACAGGTACGCAGCGAACGTGCCCGCTACTACCCACCCGGCACATTTTGGGCCGCCGCCGCTGAGGGCAGCGATCCTCACATTCTCATTGAGCTCGCAGCTGCGGCCCGTACCCGTGGACGATTCCAACGTGCCGCTCGCCTGTACCGCGGAGCCGCCGACCACGGCATCACCAACGCGCTGCACAAACTAGCGGAACTGCGCATGCGAGCCGGTGACCAGGCGGGAGCCGAACGCGTGGCCCGCGAAGCTGCCGACAGCGGCGATAACTATGCGCTGCGGCAGTTGGCGGTGCTGTGCATGCGAGCCGGTGACCAACCGGGCGCCGAACGCCTGTACCGCGAAGCCGCCAACCGCGGCGATACCAACGCGCTGCACGAACTGGCGGAGCTGCGCATGCGAGCCGGTGACCAGCCGGGAGCCGAACGCGTAGCCCGCGAAGCCGCCAACCGCGGCGACAACCACGCGCTGCGGCAGTTGGCGGTGCTGTGCATGCAGGCCGGCGACCAGCCGAGCGTCGAACGCCTGTACCGCGAGGCAGCCGACCGCGGCGACACCGACGCGCTGCAAAGACTGGCTGTGCTGCGTCTACGGGCCGGTGACCAGCCGGGAGCCGAACGCCTATACCGCGAGGCAGCCGACCGCGGCTACACCGACGCGCTGCAAAGACTGGCTGTGCTGCGTCTACGAGCCGGTGACCAGCCGGGAGCCGAACGCCTCGCCCGCGAAGCCGCCGACCACGGGCACCCCTACGCGCTGCACGAATTGGCCAGGCTGCGCCACGAGGCTGGTGACCAGCCGGGTGCCGAACGCTTCGCCCGCGAGGTCGCCGACCGCGGCGAGACCTACACACTGCGGGAGCTTGCAGAGGCGCGTCACAAGGCTGGTGACCAGCCGGGCGCTGAACGCCTCGCCCTGGAAGCCGCCAACCGCGGGGACAAATACGCGCTGAAAGAACTGGCGGCGCTGTGCATGCAGGCCGGCGACCAGCCAAGCGCCGAACGCCTGTACCGCGAGGCCGCCGACCGCGGCGACAACTACGCGCTGCGGCAGCTGGCGGTGTTACGTCTACGAGCCGGTGACCAGCCGGGAGCCGAACGCCTGTACCGCGAAGCCGCCAACCGCGGCTACATCGAGGCGCTGTTGGAACTAGCAGAGCTGCGCATGCGAGCCGATGACCAGCCGGGAGCCGAACGCCTGTACCGCGAAGCCGCCAACCGCGGCTACATCGAGGCGCTGTTGGAACTAGCAGAGCTGCGCATGCGAGCCGATGACCAGCCGGGCGCTGAACGCGTGGCTCGCGAAGCCGCCAACCACCGCCACCCCAACGCGCTGCACAAACTAGCAGTGCAACGCGCGGAGGCTGGCGA
The DNA here is from genome assembly GCF_001984195.1 of Kribbella sp. ALI-6-A. Lineage (GTDB taxonomy): Bacteria > Actinomycetota > Actinomycetes > Propionibacteriales > Kribbellaceae > Kribbella. Next base: position 14,066 of record NZ_MTQN01000001.1, on the reverse strand, counting down.
CCAGCCGGGCGCCGAACGCCTCGCCCGCGAAGTCGCCGACCACGGCCACACCTACACACTGCTGGAGCTTGTAAAGGCGCGCCACGAGGCTGGTGACCAGCCGGGCGCCGAACGCCTCGCCCGCGAAGCCGCCGACCGCGGCGACAAAGACGCGCTGAGAAACCTGGCCTGGCTGTGCCACATCGCTGGCGACCAGCCGGGCGCTGAACGCTTCGCCCGCGAAGCCGCCGACCACGGCCACACCAACGCGCTGCGGGAGCTAGTGGTGCCAATCATGCAGGCTGGCGACCAGCAGGTCGCCGAACGCCTCGCCCGCGAAGCCGCCAACCACGGCCACACCTACACACTGCGGCAGCTTGCACAGGCGCGCCACGAGGCTGGCGACCAGCCGGGCGCCAAACGGCTGTACCGCGAAGCCGCCGATGGTGGCGACCGCCGTGCGCTGAGAGAACTGGCCCTGTTGTGCGCGGAGGCCGGCGACCAGCCGGGCGCCGAACGCTTCGCCCGCGAAGCCGCCAACCACGGCCAGACCTACATACTGCTGGAGCTTGCACAGGCGCGCCACGAGGCTGGCGACCAGCCGGGCGCCAAACGGCTGTACCGCGAAGCCGCCGATGGTGGCGACCGCCGTGCGCTGAGAGAACTGGCCCTGTTGTGCGCGGAGGCCGGCGACCAGCCGGGCGCCGAACGCTTCGCCCGCGAAGCCGCCAACCACGGCAACACTGCCGCGCTGAACGAACTAGCCAGGTTGCGTATGCAGGTCGGTGACCATCCAGCCGCCGAACGCTTGTACCGCCAAGCTGCCGACTGCGGTGATCCCGATGCGCTGAGTGGGTTGACCGAGGTCTTTGAACAAGCTGGCGACGCCATCGGAGCAGACCAACTGCGGAAATTCGGACTCGCCGATGATGGTCAAGTAGCGGAGCCCTGGCTCTAGGAGGACCGTCGTCTCGTGGTCGCATATGGGAGTCGCCCGCGCTGTGAGGAGCGGGGCCCGAGCCAATGGGTACGAGGTCAACTACCGGAGTTGAGCCCCGGGCGACACCAGGAAGCCACAACCTCGCCCAGCGATCCGACTGAGCGACCCCGTTCACCGCGGTTCTCTTCGACGCGGTCAACTAGTCGGCGGCGGCGATCGGCTCGCCAGGGCTCACCGCAACCTGAGACTTCTGACAGCGAGGCGCCCGGGGTTGGCCCAGCCGCCTTGTCATGGGAAGACATGCATGCGTTGGTGAACAATCGCTGGAGCCTGACCATGAACTCGGCCAGCGACTGCTCCTTTGCGTCTCCAGCAACGTCACAAAATCGTGCTTTCGTGGTGATCTGACGGGTTTCATGGATCCGAACCCAGTTCGATGAGATTGCAAACCCCAACGGGCTTCGGCAGCGTCGACGCCGGTTCCGATCGGGCTGATCCCAGAGTGCGGCTGGATCCGCTGGCAGTTGAGGTCGCGTCTTCGCCCCCGACCCGCATGGCGGGCGATCGCGGCGGCCTGCTTGGCCAACGGACTCTCCTGCACAGTCGGTTCGATCGGCACGCTCGCCCGGGTCGATACCGGCGTGTCGGTGCGGGGAGATGTCCTAGACTGCGAGCCGGTTGCGGCCCAGGCCGTGGCCGGCGGGCTGAGCGGATACGTTCAGCCCGAAGTTTCAGAGAACGTCAGTGTGGTCTGAGCGCTCGCAGTGTCTGCCGGAGTTGGGTTCGGCAAGCCCGGCACCGGAGCGGGAAGGATCGGTCGTTGCCTCGACCCTGACGAGCTGGACCCCACCTGAAACGAAGCACTACCGAGTCGACCAAGTCTCGCAGTCCGGGCCTGTGAGGAGTGGAGACTTGCTGTGCTCGCTGTCCTGCCGTTCGTCTGCGCCGCGGCGGCCGTCGCCGTTGTGGCCGTCTGCCGCCTCGTCGGCTGGGCCTTGTGGCTCAGGTTCGTCCGCGACGTGTACCGGGCCTCCGGCTCGCTGGAGGCCATCGGGGCCGCTGCGCCGATCGCCAAGTCGTTCCTGTGGCCGCAGGATCCCAATGGCGCGCTCCAGAGCGAGAGCCACTCCGAGAACAAATGACGGCGACGGCGTCTTAGGAGCAAGTCATGCTCGATAGACCAGGTGCAAGATCATCGCCGCGGTCGACGGAGCAACCAGGACGGCTACTTTTCGGCGTCCCCGTCTCCGCTGCCTCGGCCACGGCCGGCGGCTTCTTTCAGGACCTCGCGCGCCGGGTTGTGTCGTCGGCGGGGCGGCGCAGCATGGCGGGTCTTTGAGCAGCTTGCTCCGACCTGGGGTCTCGCGGGGTGATCGTGCGGTCGTTGGGTTGACGAGGGAGCCGTGCTGCATTGGTGTCGATCCGCCCCTGCGGCGCGTCAGTGCGCAATGCTGCGCACTAGTGCATCGTTCACTTGGAGAGGCGACTAGTGGCTCAGAGAGTAGAGATCCTGCTTACGGATGATCTCGACGGCAGCGATCTTCCTGCCGGCAAGGGGGAGACCGTGACCTTTGGGCTCGACGGTAGCTCGTACGAGATCGACCTCAGTACCAGGAACGCCGCGGCGCTCCGCAAGGTGCTGGCTGCCTACGTCGAAGCGGCGCGGCCGATCAGGAACAGGCGAGGCAAGAAAGTCACCCGCTCGACCATCGGTGCTGATGCTCGCACTGTGAAGGAGTGGGCTCGCGCGAACGGCTATGAGGTCAAGGATCGCGGACGGGTCCCTGCAGACATCCGGGAAGCCTTCGACGCAGCCAACTCATCAGGTTCGGCTCGAAGGTAGCTCAGCTGACCTCGTAGCGGTCTCGCCGGCGCTATTGCAGGCGTTGTCTGGCTCCTACTGATGACCGCACGGGCTGCTCGGAGATCAACCAGTAAACGTTCGAGGCGAGGACCGTCGCGATCGTGCAGCCAGCGGTGTTGAGCAGGATGTCTGTGAAGTCGCCCGCGGTTCCTAGCGGAGTGAAGGTTTGCAGGACTTCGATCATTGAGGAGATCAGAGCTGCACCTACCAGCGCGACCACGGTGATCCGTTGCCGTGAAGCGTGGCGCGCGATCCACGGCAGGAGGAGCCCGGCTGGCATGAACAACAGGAAGTTCACAACGATTTCGGAGGTTGACGCTGCGGTCTGAGTGGCGAACGGGACCCAGTTGAAGAGCACGTATCCGGTGGCATCTCGAGGCCTGCCTCCGAGGGTCACCAGCAAAAGTCCGAGCACCCACAACACACCACAGACGGTAGCGAGTCGGGTAGCTCGCACGACGTCGCGTTGCTGGGTGAGCCGGACCAGCCGGAGCAGCACCCACGCAAGGAACGCGAGTGCCACCACGGCTGCCGGAACAACAAGGCTGCTTGGAATCACGAGTAGCTGATGGCCACGGTTCCGCCCATGAGCTGACCTGAGACGAAAACGTTCTTCTTGACTCGGATGAAGTAGTTGTGGTTGGTGGTCAAGCCGCTAACACACGACTTGGGCTGGCTCCCAAGCGTGAACTGGATCGTTCGCTGCAGTTCGTCGCTGATCGAGTTGTCCTTCACGACCTCGATCCGGAAGTTGCTGTTGTTGACGCCGCTGTCAGCGTCGCGCTCGTTGCCCAGAGCGGGGTCGACGCAGATCTGTCCGGTGGAGTTGGTTGCGAAGACGGGACTCTGCACGCCACCACTGCCACCAGACAATCCAGTCACCCGCATAGTGTAGGGAAGCCCCACCGCCTGGATGACGTTCGGCGCGCGGGTGACCGACGGGCTGGGACTGGTAGCGGCCTGCGCAGACCCGGCGCCGACGATCAGGACGGTGACGGCAGCCAGCGGTACGGCTAGAGCCGACTTGAGACCAAGCTTGACATTCACTAGCGATACTCCTTTTTGGGCGGTGAGTAAGCGCTTGAACGTTATATTGCGCCTGCATGTAACTCAATGTGTTGATACTGCAACAACATGCAACCCAATCTGTCTTGACAAACACAGCGCGATCCAGGGCTTCGACGCGGTCCGGAACGGCCGGGCATGTACATCGGGTCCACCGGTGAGCGGGGCCTGCACCACCTGGTCTACGAGGTGGTGGACAACGCGGTCGACGAGGCGCTCGTCGGGTACTGCGACAAGATCGTCATCACCCTGCTGCCCGACGGCGGCGTGCGCGTCGTCGACAACGGCCGTGGCATCCCGGTCGGCATCGTCGAGTCCGAGGGCAAGCCGGCCGTCACCGTGGTGCTGACCGTGCTGCACGCCGGCGGCAAGTTCGGCGGCGGCGGGTACAAGGTGTCCGGTGGTCTGCACGGCGTGGGTGTGTCCGTCGTGAATGCGCTGTCCAGCCGGCTGCAGGTCGACGTCCGCACGGGTGGCAAGGCCTACACCCAGTCCTTCACGATCGGCGTCCCGGACGTCTTCGAGACCACCGTCGACTCGTACGAGACGCTGTCCACCCGCTCAACAAACGATCGTTTGCCGAACACCGAGCTCACCGGCTGTCGGCAGAGAACCCGGCTACCGCAAGAGCAATCCCCGCCGGCACGGTACGGACGCACGAACGCACTGAGCCACGTCGACGAAGAACTCGTCCGCCAGCGCGACCTGCTCGATAGCGAGCAAATGCCGCCGGGCCGGCCCGCATCGGGGCGCCGGTACGACGCGGTCGTTCAGGTCGCACCGTGGCCCTCTTGTGGCGGTGTTTCGTCCGGCGGAGCCTCGACGCCCTGATCACCGCCGCGGGTGCGCTGACGGCCCAGTTGCAGGACGATCGGTCGCGGCAATCGGTTCTTGCCGGCGACCTCAAGGACGTGGATCCGGTGCTCGCGGTCAGCCTTGCTGGTTGCGCTCATCGCGCGATGGATCGCGGCACCGAAGAAGATCCGGTCAATCACGGGGGCCAGCCCAGCAAGCCCGGCGACGGACAACGCGAGGATCACAGTGGTGGTCAGCACGGCGACCGCCCTTGTCGATCTGGGATCGTACAGTCCACGATGCACACCTCTCCCGTGGGTGTTGTTGGCGGCCTCACCGTTGCGCCGGTGGGGCCGTCGCTGACCTCACGCCGGTATCGCATCTGGTGATGCGATCCGCCACTGGATCAGCGTCTGTACCGAGTCAAGCCACCCCGAACGGTTAACGTCGCCTCGAGCTTGTGATCGGCAGGAAGAGTGTGCGCGGTCTCGCCCCCACTTCCGGGCAGACGTTGGCCTAGATCGCCCGTTTGAGGCCGTCAGGACAGCGCTGTGAGGCCGCTGTCAGGCGGCCGGCGTACCGAAGGTCGATGATCAGCATCTCGTCGTACTACTGCTCGTTGTCGATCACCTTGACCTGCTTCTTCTGGCCAACTGAGGACCCCGACTCGACTCCAGGCGTGCAGCTTGGGCAGCCCGTTGGTGAGCTCGTCGAGGTCGGTGAACCCGGTCGGTACGCCGACCATCGCGTCACCGCGGGAGTCGATCGCCTCGATCTCGTCGAGGGCGCCCTCCATGATGTCCTTCAGCGGCGCGTAGTCCTCGGTGGTCCGCTTCTCGGTGACCTGGTAGATCTCGGCCTGCGCCTCGTCGACGACGTCGTCGACCTCGCCCTCGCCGGCGTAGCCGAGCTGGACGATCTTGGTGCCGGCCTCGACCAGGCGGCGCAGGATCGCCTTCTCCCGGACGATGTGCGCGTAGTAGCTGGCGTTCGCGGCCAGTGGGACCGAGGCGACCAGGGTGTGCACGTACGGCGCGCCGCCGATCCGGGCCATCTCGCCGCGCTTGGTCAGCTCGGCGGCGACGGTGATCGCGTCGGCCGGCTCGCCGCGGGCGTACAGGTCGGTGATCGCGTCGTAGACCGACTCGTGCGCCGGGCGGTAGAAGTCCGTGCCGCGCAGCGTCTCGATGCAGTCGGCGATCCACGATTCCCCAGTGGACAGGCTAGTAAGAGTTAATACTTGCCCTGAGGGGCGATACCTAGTATGAATACATACATGCGGATGACGCTCCAGACACAGATGGTTCTCCAGGCCCTGCTGCGTGAGCCAGCACACGAATCATGGGGTCGGAAGCTCGCCGAGGAAACGGGGCTCTTGCCGGGAACCACGCAGCCGATCTTGATGCGCCTCGAGGCTGAAGGCTGGCTGACGTCTCGTAGAGAGTCTGAGGAGGTCGCTCATGCGGCCGGGCGGCGCCCGCGCCGGTACTTTGCGCTTACTGGACTCGGCGCTACTAAGGCCAGTGAAGCGCTGGCTGGGGCACGACGCCCGAAGAGGAACGCGATCGGCGGCTTGGCCCCCGACGGAGGTGTCTGATGGTGCGCTTAGTGCTGCGGAGCGGCGGTACCGGCCCTGCTGAGGCCCTCGGCACGACCGGGATGCTGCTTCTGCTGGTGGCAGCCGCCTTCGTCGCCTACGTCGTCTCGCTAGCCATGTACCCGAATGTCAAGTGCAACCGCTGCAGGGGCACCGGCCAGCGCCACGACGCGTTGTTCAGCTACGCGACCCGCCCCTGCTCCAACTGCGAGGGCCGCGGTACGCGCCGGCGCATAGGCGTCGTGGTGTTCTTCAAGGACAAGGCGACTGCAGCCACCGAGCTCGGCCAGATTGAACTCGGCCAGCGCGGCGGCACGGAGCGGTTCCTCCTTGCACTGACCGACCTGATGTTGCCGCCGCATGCCCGCAGGCTTTGGCAAGAGGAGGTGGACAACGCCCTGAGCGAGTGGCCTCAAGAGGAGCACCCACAGCTCATCAGCAGCTTCCTCCGCGACGCTCCAATGAGGATCTGGCACGGCTGGTACGTGCGGATCTTCCACCCAGCCAAAGCGGTTTCGTCGGGAGAGGGCGCGAGTCATGGCGACCACGATTAGGTCCAGAGGCGGCGCAGAGCGGTTGCGGTTCCGATCCGAGTCTCACTCCTTCTAGCCCGGGTCGATCACGCTCAGCTTGTAGTTGGTGGCTTCCTGCGAGGGTTTTCACAGACCCGAGGGTGGATCGGTTACGGTGCGTGATCAGTTGGAACCCTCTCTAGGCTGGTGAGCGTGAGAAGCGATCAGGGGCGCAAGGAAGGGTGGAAAGTAGCAGTCGCCGCCGGTTGAGTGTCACCTCAAGGCCTTGGCCGCCTTCGAAAAGAAGACGGCCCCCGCTGGCACGGGAGCCGCCTTGAACCTTTAGAGCAGCGTTCAAACCGTCTGAAAGGTACGTCTATGAGCGTAGACGACGATCGAAAAGCCCCGCTGATATCGGCACGAAGCTTGCTGATCACGCTGGTCTCGGTCGGGATAGGGCTGGTGGCCGGTCTCGCCGCGGGGATCTCTGCGGGTGTGGCCGTTGCAGAAGCCACCGAGCTCTGGGTTGGGATCACGAGCGGGGTCTTGAGCGGCCTGGCCGCCGCTTGCATCACCGCCCTTGCGACCGCTGGAGGTCTGCACGCCCTGATCGGTAACTGAGAGACAGCGTGAAGGGGTCGGCCTCGCTACGGACGGGGCCGACCATACGCACTGCTACTCGATCGAGTGGGATTGGTGCTGCTCGGACCCTCTGGCCGTCGCTTCGGGGATGTCGTGGCCGGCCTCCTCAGTGAGCGCCTTGGCGTTTGCCTCGGCGGACTCGCGGTCGTCGTGGTAGTCGCCGACCATGTCATCGGTCCAGCGGTCGTGCACGTACCAGCCCACGGGGGAGTAACGGGCCTCGAAGATCCGCAGGTTCGCGGCAGGGGCCTGTCCGTTCATCTCTGCGGCCTCGGCCTCGGCCTCTTTCTTGCCGCCCCAGTAGCCGACCAGCACGTCGAGTGTGAGGTCCCAGATGTACCAGCCGAATTCGTCCTGGCGGGCCTCGAAGGCGGGGTTGTTCACTTGGTTCTCCTGTTCCTGCTTGGTCATGGGTCTATTGGCGATTCGCGGGATTGCATGGGTTGGGGAGGGCGGCAGCTCGGGTCTGCGGGCTCGATGCCCTGCGGACCCGACTCCCGCGCGGGCGCACGGCCCGCCGGTGGCGCGGCCTGTGTTGGCCGCGCCCGGGGTGCCGGTTACATCGCGGCGGCGAGTTCCATGGCCCGGATGCCTTGGGCTTCGATGTTGGCGGCGACGTCGGCGTCGGCGATCACTTGGGCGTAGGCGGTGACGGCCTGGAGGACTCCGCCTGCGGTGCGCTGGCCGCCGCTGATGAAGTGGTCGAGTACGCCGTCGATGTGGGTCTCGGAGAAGGTGAGCTTCTTGCCGACGGTCCGGACGACGTCGGCGGCGCCGTCGAGCGGCTTGCCTGCGATCTGTTCCAGCTTGGTGATCTGGCGGGTGACGTAGCCGACGTCGAGGAAGGTGCGTACGGCGTCGCGGGTGCGGGACCGGATGAGGTTGATCTCTTGCTCGCGGGTCTCGTCGGACCACTGGATGAGGCCTTCGTCCATGCGGCTGCCGACGTGCACGGCGCGGCGTACGTCCTTGGTGATGGTCATCCCGTTGTCGCAGACCTGGACCATCAGTTGCGGGGTGAGGGTGAACGCTCCGGCTCCGACCTCGCTGTTGGAGATGACGAATCCGGCGAACACGGTGGGGTTGTCGTCGCCGCTGGCGCCGCTGAACGGAGACCGGTAGCCCTTGAGCAGGGTGGGGGCGTAGGCCTTGATCTCTTCGGCCTGGATCCGCACGTACATGCGGGGACTCGGTCAGGTCGCAGCCGCGGATGTCGATCGGGACGCCTGCGGCGCGGACGCCGTCGAGGGTCGCGGTCAGCGCGTCGAGGTTGTCGATCAGCTTGAACTTGTCCGACAGCAGCGCGCGGCCCAGACCGGGCCCGTGGTCGCCTCGGAAGGTCCGCACGAGGAACGACCGGTCGTCGCCGGGTACATCCGCGTGGTTGCCGTGCAGCCAGCCATTGACGTTGGCGTCGAACAGGTCGGGGCGGTCGCGGTGGGTCTTCTTCAGCTAGCCGACCGGTACGCCGAGTTTGCCGTCGAGTCCGTCGATCATGACGGAGGTGGGCCGGTAAGTGCCGTCGATCGCGGCCGCTCCCGGCGCGGTGATCGTCACCTCGAACAAGCGCGACATCCTCGACACCACCCGCGGCCTGCGCGAAGCCGACGACGATGTGTGGGTCTTCGACCCCCAGCAGGTCGCCGCCGAGCCGGCGACCTGGTGGTGGAACCCGCTCAGCTACGTCACCGACGACGACCGCGCCCGCGAGCTCGCCCAGCACTTCGCGTTCGCCTCCCGCGAGACCGGCGCCCGCTCCGATGCCTACTTCGACGGCGCCGGCCAGCAACTGCTCGCCGCGCTGCTGCTCGCCGCGGCCCGCGGTGGGCACCCGGTCAGCCGGGTGTACTCGTGGCTGACCGACCTGAACAACACCCAGCCCGAGAAGATCCTGCGCGAGCACCGCGACGACGCGATGGCCGAAGGCCTCGAAGCCGTCCGCGCCGCTCCGGAGCGGCAGCGCGGCGGCGTGTTCGGCACCGCGCAGCAGATGGCCACCTGCCTGGGCTCCAGCCGGGTCGCGGCCTGGGTGAACCCCGGCCCCACCCCGCGGCCGGAGTTCGACCCGCATCAGTTCGTCCGCCGCGGCGGCACCCTCTACAGCCTGTCGCGCGAAGGTGCCGGCAACGCCGGCCCGCTGGTCACCGCGCTCACCGTCGCGGTCGTCAAAGCCGCCGAGGACTACGCCACCACCTGCCCCGGCGGCCGGCTCCCCGTCCCGATGATCGGCGTCCTGGACGAGGCCGCGAACGTCTGCAAATGGAAGGACCTGCCCGACCTCTACAGCCACTACGGCTCCCGCGGGATCGTGCTGATGACGATCCTGCAGTCCTGGGCCCAGGGCGTGGACTGCTGGGGCGAGCGCGGCATGGAGAAACTCTGGTCGGCCTCCAACCGGCGCATCTACGGCGGCGGTGTCTCCGACGCCGCCTTCCTCGACCGGCTGTCCAAACTCATCGGCGACCACGAACGCCTGCGCTCGTCGACGTCGACCAGCAAACAGGGCACCTCGGTCAGCCGCCAGCTGCAGCGCGAGCAGATCGTCGACGTCGCCGAGCTCGCCGCGCTGCCGGCCGGGCGCGCGATCGTGTTTTCGTCGGGGGCGCGTGCGACCCTGATCCGGTCCGTGCCCTGGATGGCCGGCCCGTACGCCGAAAAGATCCGCGCCTCCCTGGCCCGGTACGACCCCGGCGCCGCGGCCGTTCCGTACGGCATCGACGACACCACCGCGGCCGCGGTGCTACCGCCTCGACGGGAGACCTCGTGAGCTTGTCCGACACCGAATGGGAACAGCCATCGGATGACGCCCACGGGATCGCCGACGCGCTGGTCGACCAGGCGCTGCTCGTCGCCGCCGCGAAACGGCGCCTGACCGCGCGGCTGAACAAGGCCGCCGACGCGCAGATCGCCGCCCTTCTCGACGAGACCACCGACTACACCGCGCCCGTCGTACCGGGCATGGCCGGTGCCGTGACCCAGGCGCTGCGCGAGCTCGAGGACGACCAGCTCGAACAAGACGCCGCAGCGGCCCACGCGGAACTCAACGCGGTAGCTGACCAGGCCACCGCGGACGCCGAGCCGCAGCTGTACTACGGGTCCCTGCCCGAGTTCGTCTCGAAGTTCCTCGTGCGCGCCTACCGGCGCGAGATCGCCGCCCGGCGCACCTGGTGCAAGCAGTGGTGGAAGCACCCCGAAGTCACCGCCCGGCTCGACGCGCTGTGGCGGTCCTGGGAAGCCCTGCGGCTCGAACCCGGCACCGGGATGAGCGTGTGGTGGCGCGACCACGCCGACCACCACATGGCCCGCATCCTCGACCCCGACGGACCCTTCAAGGGCTGCACCACCGAAGGCCACCAGACCAACGGCAAACTCGAACCGCTGCCCTGGGACAACCCGCCCGAGGCGCTGTACGGGCACACGATGTCGAGTAGCTAGTACCGGTCATGGAGTCAACCACAAAGCTGCTTGGCGCCGGGGGCGAGGCGTTCACGAAGTGGGCCCACAGCACCGCACTTGCAAGATCGTCAAGAGGTCGGATCTCGTAACTCTCAGCCGGACTGCTGAATCGCCATTCCAGCGTCAGGTCGCCGCCCTCGGATCGGCCGCCGGCGGGATCGCCACAGCTTCAGTTCGTTGGCGTCGTCGGCCGAGAAAAGCGTCGCAGCGATGAGCTCGGCCAGGTCGCTCGGCGTCGAGAAGCACCGAGCCTTCTGGCAGGAGGCATTGGTCCAGTCGTAGACGAGTTCTAATGGGGGTTGGCGTCGGCCTCAACCAGGTGCTCGGCGACCATCTCCTTCACGCGCTGCGGCTTCTATCTCGCCGACCTGATGGGACCACAGTCGGCTAACGGATCGGCTGCCTCCGCGGAATTCGAAGGCGGCACCCCCAAACGAATGGGTGGTGCCGCCTTCTGCCTGGCGATCAGCACTGTGGCCGTTGCGGTTACTTCTGCGTTGTCGAGATCGATCCCGACGATCGGGCTCGGCCTCGCCATCGCTACACCCTGCCCCACCAGCCGTGCTGACCTATGGCCCGCGATTCAACCGGGCCCCGAGCCGTCCTGACCTTGCGAACCGCAGAGTCCATCGCCCCTGATCCGAGGTGGTACGAACCTGGTAGACCTCAAGACGCCAACTATCGTCAGTTAGCACGGCCTCCATGACGAAATCTGGTCATTGGGATTCCAAGTGCTTCCGGGGTTGCTGGCATCGGGAAATCCCGCATTGTTGAGATCGGGTTGGCTATCGCCGTTCCCGATTCTGATGCTGCGTCCGCTGAAATTCGGGTCCGCCCAGAAACACATGGACCCACCTGTGAAGTTCGCAATGGATGAAATACTGTCATTCTGGCGATTGGTAATCCTCGCGTCTGACACAGTGACAAAGTTACGGCCAGCAGCGTCGAAGGAGTTTGCCGCATCAACACAATCACCAAAGTTTGCTTGAGTGCACAGGTTGAGGACGCCCGCGGTGGTGGCGGTGGAGGATGAGGATACGGCTTGCGCCGTACCTCCCATCGCCGAAAGGGAGAGCGTTGCTGTACCGACGCAAAGAGCGGCATTAGCTAGTTTCTTCATTCTGAAGCCCTTCATCTCTTGTTGGTTTCCGCCTTGGGTCGAGGTGTTACCGCTGAATTCGATCGGCAAGTAATCGTAACGGCATGGATCGCACGGACGATGGCCGATCAAGATGAGCATGGCAGATCCACGGCGCGCCACGGTATTGTGGGTTGACAATTCGGCGTCCCGACCCCACAACACACTTGACGCTACGGGAACATTCACGGGTAGTCAATTGCATCCAAGCTGCTTGCTTAGAAAGGCTAATGTTTGCCAACTTGGTGCGGCAGCAATTTTCTGAAATGCGACAGAAATTTCACGCGTGGTGGTGCGACGGTGCGGGCCTCACAACGTGCCGTTTGAGTACGGGGGCTGCATGATTCGATGTGTGAGGTGCGCGGACGCGAGGTCCGCGCGTTCCGGGGCAAAGTCCACGGCATCGAACCCGCCCACTGGATCTGTGTACAGCCGGAGAGCGAGGCCGTCGGGCGTGACCAGCTCGACCAAGTCCCCAATGAATCCGGAGATCACCGGGCTGTGCACCACCCCGACTGCGTCGAAGTGCTCGATCCAGACGTCGAGTACCGCTCGGTCGGGGACACCGAAGGTCACCGGGTCATACCCGACGATCGCATCGGCCGCGGCGGGCGCCAGCCGAAGCTCGATCGGCACGTCGAGGCCCGGAAGCATCAAAATCACCGCGAAGAGTGTTCCCGACTCGTCGCGATGGTCGAACCGTTCGATGCGGTGGGCCCCGAATGCCCGTTCGAACCAGTCGATGCCTGCTGGAATGTCGGAAACCGGCAGCTTGAGGTGGTGAATGCCCGAGAGGACTGGCGCTTTCATGGTTCTCCTGCAGTGTGATGATCATGCTGAGATGCAGGTGATGATGGGGCGTCGACGCATTGGCTGAGCAGCCTCGCGAGCGCTACTTATGGAAGCGATCCCAGTCCACCGCGAATAGGCCCGCTGAGGACGATATGGCCGCCCACCTGGTGGACTTACCGAGCCGACCGCCCAGCCTGGAGGTACCCATCCCGGGCGGTCGGTGTCTCAGCGGGGTGGTGCGGACGCAGGCTTTCGGATGTGGGTCGGGTCGCAGATAGCTCGCGGCTGCGTTGAACAGGGTGCTGTCCACGTCGTCGGTTTGAGTAGGTACATCTTGGTTCTACCGAGGCCGCGCGGACAGCGTGGGCAGGCTAGCGCGAACCGAGAATCTCGCGGACGTTGGCTAGCGACTCGTTCATCATCCCGTATGCCGGCAGATTGGCCTGGATCTCGCGGAAGCCGGCGATGGTGGCCTCGTTGGCGTACGTGCGCTGCAACTCCGAGGCGAAGCCAAGCCAGGTGGTCATCGTGACGCCGTAGCTACCCAGTCGCGCCAGTGACGCGGCCTGTGCGGCGGGGCTGGCGCTCGCCGTGGCGTCCACGACCAGAGACACCTCGTAGTCACGCCGTAGCGCGCTGAGAATCGTGTGAGTGATGCAGCCTTCCGTAGTGAGGCCGGCGAACACGAGGTGGTTTCGTCCGGTCTCTTCGACCGCCGCCTCGAATCCTTCGTCGTCGAAGCAGTCGAAGGAGAGGCCGCGGTTCACGATGGGATGGTCTCCGACCACGGCGGCGATCTCAGAGTAGAGCACGCCCCGCGGGTCGTCCTTCGGCCCCATCGTCAAGACCAAGGGGACCCCGAAGGTCAGGGCCGTTTGAGCCAGGGCCCGCCCACCGGCAACGTTCTCCGGGATGGTCTGGGAGCTGATGACATTCGCGAATCCGGTGACGTAGTCGATCATCACGATGGCGGTGTTCTCTGGGGTGCGACGCTCTATGTCCATCATTTCTCCTAGTTTGGGCGTGGCCGCCGACGGTCTGGCGGATCCTGATTGGGTCGCGACGGCCGCGCACCGGCGCCGACCCAGTCCAGGTGACGATCCAGTAAAGCTTAATGACCACTTGGATAGTAGTGTGCTCAATGTATCTCCGCGGCTGGGCAGTGTCCAGGAAGCCGCCCGCGTGCGGCTGGTAGCTTTTCCCCGTGTCTCTGTCTCCCGATCCGCCCCCGCCGCGGCGTATCCGCAACCTGGATCTGCATCGACGCGCGATCCTGGACGCGGCGG
>NZ_MTQN01000012.1 GCF_001984195.1 Kribbella sp. ALI-6-A | reverse complement strand
AAAAGATGACCCGTGAAAGGGGGTTAATGCTAAATTTCGGCATTGACTTTCGGCACGCTGTTGAGTTCTCAAGAATCGGGCGCACACCGCGTCCTCAGCCTCTCAGCCAGGACTCCGGGGCAACCTGCGTTACTTTACCGGACCAGATCCACCGAGTCAAGACCCGATTTTTTCTGACCGCCGCCCCGCGCCAGAGGCGCCGACCCGGGTCCGAAGACACGTTCCGGCTGCGTTAGCTTTGGGGGGTTCGGAGCGACCGGCCGCTTTCGCGTCCCGCGCCTCGCTCCAACAAGAAGAACAGTACGTGGCCTCGAGGTTGCCGGTCAAATCGGCGTCCGGTGGGCAGCATCACAACGGTGTAATTTGCCTCCGGCATCGACCCCGTGGGATACGTCAGCCGGCCAGAACCCCTGCGAACGAACGCTTCCCGCGCCGCAGCACCAACGCGCCGCCGGGCAGCAGGTCGTCGGTCGTCGGCACGTACTCGGCGTCGCTGACCTTCTCGTTGTTCAGGTACGCGCCACCTTCGGACACCGTCCGGCGCGCGGCCGACTTGCTCGCCACCAGGCCGGCCTGCACCAGCAGGTCCGCCACCGTCGGCATCGCCGCGGCGGACACCTCCGTGTGCGGCGCCTCCTTCAGCGCGGCGATCAGAGTCTCCCCGTCGAGCTCCCGCAGATCGGACTGCCCGAACAACGCCTTCGATGCCAGCTGAACGTGGGCCGTGTCGGTCGCACCGTGCACCAGCGTCGTCACGTCCTCGGCCAGCACCCGCTGAGCCTCCCGCGCATGCGGCCGGTCGGCCGTCGCCTTCTCCAGCTCGGCGATCTCGTCCGCCGTCCGGAACGTGTAGTAGCGCACCAACTGCATCACGTCACGGTCGTCGGTGTTGAACCAGAACTGGTAGAACGCGTACGGCGACGTCAGCTCCCGGTCCAGCCACACGGTCCCCGACTCGGTCTTGCCGAACTTGGTCCCGTCGGCCTTCGTCACCAGCGGAGTCGCCAGCGCGTGCGCCTTGCCCGACTCGGTCCGGCGGATCAGCTCGACGCCGGCGGTCAGGTTGCCCCACTGGTCACTGCCACCGGTCTGCAAGGTGCACCCGTACCGCCGGTAGAGCTCCAGGTAGTCCAGCGATTGCAGCAGGACGTAGCTGAACTCGGTGTAGCTGATCCCCTGCTCGAGCCGGGCCTTCACCACTTCCCGCCCGAGCATCCGGTTCACCGGGAAGTGCTTGCCGATGTCGCGGAGGAAGTCGAGGGTGTTGAGGTTCTTGGTCCAGTCGTAGTTGTTCACCATCCGCGCCGGGTTCGGCAGCGAGGTGTCGAAGTCCAGGAAGCGCTCCACCTGGCCGCGGACCCGCTCCACCCACTGCTGGACGACGTCCTTCGGGTTCAGCACCCGCTCGGAGGTCTCCTTCGGGTCACCGATCAGCCCGGTGGCGCCGCCGACCAGTCCGATCGGGTTGTGCCCGGCCAGCTGGAGCCGGCGCAGCGTGAGCAGCTGTAGCAGGTTGCCCATGTGCAGGCTCGGGGCGGTCGGGTCGAAACCGACGTACGAGGTGATCGGTCCTTCGGCCATCGCGGCCCGCAGCGCGTCGGGATCGGTCGAGTGCGCGATCAGGCCGCGGCTGTCCAGGTCGTCGAGCACCTGCGTGCGGCTGGCACTCCCGCTGTCGGTCACAGTTGGTTCTCTCCTCGGGTACGTCGGAACACCACAAGCCTGCCAGGCGCGACCGCGGAGCGTCCCCCGGGTACGGCTACATCGCCTCCGGCCGCGACAGTACGGCGCGCAACTGGGCCACCAGCGCGTGCCCGTCCGGGCCGTGCACGGTCGCGGCGGTCGGGCGCTGCGGGTCATGGGCGCCGGGGTCCGGGTTGGGGACCGGCAGACCGTGCGACAGCACCTGCTCGGCCGGAGTCAGCTGCCGGATGCCGATCGCCCGGACGTGCTCCGGATGCGTCTGCGCGAAGTCGCCGTACAGCTGGGGGTCGTGCTGCCCGTCGTCCCCGACCAGGACCCAGCGGACCGCCGGGAACTCCTTGGCCAGCCGGCGCAGCGCCGTCCGCTTGTGCTCCTGCCCGCTGCGGAACCAGCCGGTGTTGGTCGGCCCCCAGTCGGTCATCAGCAGCGGTCCGGCCGGGTAGCCGTGCCGGGCCAGGAAGCGGGTCAGGGTCGGCGCGGTGTTCCAGGCGCCGGTCGACAGGTAGAAGATCGGCGCACCCGGCTGATCGGCCAGGAGCTCGGCGTACATCTCCGCCATGCCCGGTACGACGCGGCGCGCCGACTCGTCGCGGACGAACGTGTTCCACGCGGCGATCAACGGCCGCGGCAGCATGGTCAGCATCACCGTGTCGTCGATGTCGCTGACCAGACCGAACGTGGCGTCCGGGTCGGGCACGTAGACCTTGCCGCGGGCCTGCCGCTCACCGCGGACGCCGAGGCTGACCTCGTGCCAGCCCGGCGGCAGCACCACCGGCACGGCCAGGTCGACGAAGCCGCCACGGTCGGTGAGCGCGTCGAAGGTCTGCCCGGCCACCGTCACCGAGACCTTCACCTTGGTGGCCGGCGCGGTGACGAACACCTTCCAGCCCCGCACCACCTGGTCCTCGTCGTACCGGGGCTGGTTGCGCGGGTCGCGGCTCAGCACGACCCGGGCCAGCACCCGGACGTACTCGGAGTTGCCGTAGCCGACGTGCGGGATGATCCGCTCCCGCCAGCCGCGCCGGCGCAGGAGCGTCCCGATGCCGAGGTTGAACCAGTCCTCCAGCTTGGAGGAGTAGTGCGGACGGGCCATGCCCCGAACCTACCCGCCCACAGGTCTCGTACGCCTGCCCACCCGACTGTCGGCGCAGACCTTTACGTTCTCGGTATGAGTTCACTCGGAATGTGCTTCCCCCGGACCTGGCCCGCCGGCCTGGTGACCGACGTCGCCCGCCGCCTCGAGGCCGGGGGCGCGGACGAGCTGTGGATCATCGAGGACTGCTTCTACACGGCCGGCCCGACCCTGTCCGCGGCGGCGTTGAGCGTCACCGAGCGGCTGACGGTCGGCCTCGGCATCCTGCCCGCCGTGGTCCGTACGGCGGCCGTCACGGCGATGGAGATCGCGACGCTCTGCGCGCTCGCGCCGGGCCGCTTCGTGCCGGGCATCGGCCACGGCGTCCAGGAGTGGATGGGCCAGATGGGGGTCCGCCCGAAGTCGCCGCTGACCGCGCTGGAGGAGGTCACCGTCGCCGTCACCCGCCTGCTCGCCGGGGAGAGCGTGTCGATGGACGGCAAGTACGTCGTGCTCGACCAGGTGAAGCTCGACGCTCCCCCGGCCGACGTGCCGCCGATCCTGCTCGGGGTCCGCGGGCCGAAGTCACTCGCGCTGGCCGGGCGGGTCGGCGGTGGGATCGTGCTCGCCGAACCGGCCTCGCCGTCGTACGTGCGGCAGGCGGTCGAGCAGGCCGGCTCGCCGGAGGGGTTCGTGGTCGCGACGTTCAGCGCGTTCTGCGTGCGCGACGACCGCAAGACGGCGTACGAGTGGAGCGCGCCGTGGCTGGCCGCCCAGCTCGACCAGAAGAATCCGGCGCTGCCGTCGCTGCCCTTCTACGACGACCTCGTCCGCCGGTACGACGAGTCCGGTGTGGCCGGGCTGGTCAGCATGCCGGTCGACTGGTGGCAGGAGATCGGACCGATCGGCACGCTCGACGACGCCGCGGCGCATCTCGACGCGCTGGAGGCCGCCGGTGTTCAGCACGTCGGGCTGTTCCCGGACCCGGAGGTCGAGCACGGTCTGCCGCAGCTGGAGCACGTCGTCGCTCTGGCGAACCGCTGACCGGTGCACCGGTCGGGCGTGATGCTGGGCGAGTGAGCTACGTCGACATCCCCTGGACCGCCGAGGTCGCCGCGAAGGTGCGGAGCGAGTGGCGAATCCCGGTAGACATCGCCGAGCGCCTCACCGGCGGCGAGGAGTCCGCGGCCTACCGGGTCGGCGGTGTGGTCGTGCGGCTCGGACCGGTGGGACGTGGCACCGAGGTGATGGAGTGGTGCCACCAACTCGCCCAGCAGGTGCGGCAGGCAGGGGTCGGCGAGGCCGTCGCACCCCTGGCGGCGGCGAGCGGCGCCACCGTCGTACGGGTGGATGGCCGGCCGGTGAGCGCGTGGCCGTTGGTGCCCAGCCGCTGCACGGCGACTACTACCACGGGAACCTCCTGGTCGCCGACGGACGGATCACCGGCCTGATCGACTGGGACGAGGCATGGCTCGGCGCCCCGGAGATCGAGCTGGCCGGAGCGGCGCGGGAGTTCGGGGACCACTGGTCGACCGACCTCACTCGGGCCCAGCAGTTCGTCGACTGGTACCACGACGAGGGCGGGACGGCTCAGCCGATGGACGACGAGACGCTCGTCCAGCTGATCCGGCACCGGCTCCGCGCCGAGGTGACCGCGTTCGGCGGCACTGCCCCGGACGAGTACTACGACCTGCAGCGAGAGCTCTTCGCGAAGCTCAAGCCCTAGAGGCGGTCGATCACCCGGAGCCGCAGGCGGCTCAGCGCGATGTCCGCGACGGCAGCCGGCGCGGCATCGCCGGGACGCCGCGTGGGCACGGGATCGGACCGGTCGGCGGTCGTGATCAGCGGGCACTCCCCCGGCGACACCGCGTGCGCGACGAAGCGCCGGACGATCTCGTTCCAGTCGGGTGCCCGGTGCAGCATCGCGTGCTTCTCGCCGTCCAGGGTCAGCAACGCGACGGGGACCCCTTCGGCCCGCAACCGGCGAGCGTACGACGCGGTGGCGGCCGGCGAGGTGATCCGGTCGGCGGTGCCGTGGGCGAAAGCGACCGGACCGCGAAGGCGGACGACCGGTTCGCCCGCGGGCAGCCACGGCGCGAGGCCGAGCACCCCGTCCACCAACGGATGATTGCCTGCAGCAACAACGGCCCGGCCGCCCATCGAGTGACCGACCAGCACGGCCCGGTCGAACCGGGTCCCGATCCGGTCGAGCACCGCGCGCAGGTCCGCGGCGGGATCCGCGGCGTTGCCGTTCCAGCCCTGGTACCGGTAGCGCATCAGGCCGATCGCGGCGCGCGGAGCCGCCGTCCGGGCGGCCGCGGCGAACGGCCACATCCGCAGCATCGGCGGGCGCCAGCTGTGCGGGGTGGCGGTGGAGTTCTCCATCCCGCCGTGCGCGAGCAGGATCAGGTCACGAGCGCCCTTCGGCGCCGCGAGCAGATCGATCCCGGGAACGCTCACTGGTAGAGGACCTTGGGGTCGCGGGCGATGTGCAGGAACACGTCCGGCTTCTCCAGCGGGGTGAAGCCGTAGGACTCGTAGAGCGTGTGCGCGTCGGCGGTGGCGAGCATCGTCCGGCGCAGCCCGCGCAGCTCCGGGTGCTCCAGCAGCGTCGACACCACGAAGCGCCCGAGCCCGTGCCCGCGGTACTCGTCCAGCACGAACACG
The DNA here is from genome assembly GCF_001984195.1 of Kribbella sp. ALI-6-A. Taxonomy (GTDB): domain Bacteria; phylum Actinomycetota; class Actinomycetes; order Propionibacteriales; family Kribbellaceae; genus Kribbella. The sequence continues at coordinate 2,427,052 of NZ_MTQN01000012.1, read as the reverse complement.
TCCGCGATCCACGCGAACGTCGCCCGGTCCGTCACCGCCCGCGCGAAACCGACCTGTGTCCCGTCGGCCGTGTAGACGCCGACGCACAGACTGCCCTCGACCGCCTTGCGCACCACGTCCCGCGGAATCCCCGGCGACCAGTACGACGTCCGCAGGTACCCGTGCACCACGTCGACGTCGATCCGCGCGGTGTCGTCGTCGGCGACGAACTCACCCGAGGTCCAACGCATCAGTTCAGCACCGTGGTGATCGGCATCGAGGAGTCGGCCGGCAGCCCCAGCGGCGACGGCGTCTTGCCGGCCCGGACCAGCTCCGACCCGAGCGCCGCGACCATCGCGCCGTTGTCCGTGCACAACCCGGGCCGCGGCACCCGTACGGCGATACCCGCCGCCGCACACCGCTCCTCGGCCATCTGGCGCAGCCGCGAGTTCGCCGCGACGCCACCGCCGATCAGCAGATGCTCGTAGCCGCGGTCCTTGCACGCGTCGATCGCCTTGCGGGTCAGCACGTCGCAGACCGCCTCCTGGAACGCGGCCGCGACGTGGTTCACCGGGACGTCCTCGCCGTCGCGCCGCTTCGCCTCGACCCAGCGGGCGACCGCGGTCTTCAAACCGGAGAAGGAGAAGTCGAACCGGTGCCGCTCCAGGTCGCGCTGGCTGGTCAGCCCGCGCGGGAACGTCACGTACGCGCGGTCGCCGCCGTCCCGTGCCGCCTTGTCGACATAGGGACCTCCGGGGAACGGCAGCCCGAGCACCCGCGCGACCTTGTCGAACGCCTCGCCGGCCGCGTCGTCGATCGTGCTGCCCATCGGCTCGACGCCCTCGGTGATGTCCTCGACCGCGAGCAGCGAGGAGTGCCCGCCGGAGACCAGCATCGCGACCGCACCCTTCGGCAGTTCACCGTGCTCGAGGGTGTCGACGGCGACGTGCGCGGCGAGGTGGTTCACGCCGTACAGGGGTTTGTCGAGGGAGAGCGCGAGGCCCTTCGCTGCGGCCACGCCGACCAGCAGCGCACCGGCCAGGCCGGGACCGCTGGTGACGGCGATCGCGTCGACGTCGGACGGCTTCACGCCGGCGGTCTCGCAGGCCCGGCGGATGGTCGGCACCATCGCCTCCAGATGCGCCCGGCTGGCGACCTCCGGTACGACGCCGCCGAAGCGCGCGTGCTCGTCGACACTGGACGCGATCGCGTCGGCGAGCAGGGTGTGCCCGCGGACCAGACCGACGCCGGTCTCGTCGCAGGACGTCTCGATGCCGAGGATCAGCGGCTCGTTCTCACTCATTCGGTTTCTCCTGCGCGTCGCATGATGACGGCGTCCTCGCCGCCGGCGTAGTAACCACGCCGCCGGCTGATGTCGGTGAAGCCGGAGCCGGCGTACAGGCCGATCGCGGCTTCGTTGCTAGCGGCAACTTCCAGTAGGACGGTGCGGCCGGGGTGCCGTTCCAGTGCCGTGGCGAGCAGCCGGCGGCCCACTCCGGTACGCCGGTCGGCCGGATCGACGGCGATCCGGAGCAGATCCACCGGGTCGTCAGCGCCGGGCGGAACCAGCAGTACCACGAATCCCGCAAGACGTCCGGCCCCTTCCGCGGCGGTCGGTGCGTCGGCCACGAGAACCTGGCGGTCCGGCCGGGTGAACTCGTCGGCCCAGGACCGTTCGCTCCAGGCGTCCTTCGGGAAACAGGCGGCGTCGAGTTTGACGACGGCCGGCCGGTCGGACGGTTCGGCGGGACGGATGTTCACTTCGGCAGCACGCTTTTCGGGCCGCCCGACATGGTCACGTCGGGGCGGCGCAGGTACAGCGGGTCGGGCGCGGTGACCTGCAGCGTGCCGGTCACCACCCCCGTGGCCAGCACCTCGGCCGACGGGTATTCGACAACCTCCGGCTCGTCGCCGACGGCACCGATCGTCCCGGCCGCCGAGCCGGCCGAAGCGCCGGTCGCCGTGGCCCCGAGCACCTCGCCGTACAGCACCGCACCGCGCCCGATCACCGGCAGGCCGGCCAGCACATGCGCGACCTCGGCGGGCTTGTCGACCGCCGGTCCCTCGAGCCGACGCCGGCTGCCGTCCGCGGCGGGCCCGTCGTACAGGGCCCAGTAGATCTCCTTGCGCCGGGCATCGGTCGCGACGGCGACCGGCAGCGCGAGACTCGACTGCTTGGCCAGGATGTCGAGGCTGCACACCCCGACCACCTCGATCCCGAGCACGTCGGCCATCGTGCGCGCCGTCACCAGCCCGACCCGCAGGCCGGTGAACGGGCCCGGCCCGGTGCCGACCGCGATCTTCGTCAGTTCCTTGACCCCGACGCCGGCCGTGGCCAGCACTTCGGCGATCGCGGGCGCCAGCAGTTCCCCGTGCCGCAAGGCGTCCACCGTCGTCGACGATCCGAGCACGTTCCCCGACACCGGGTCGGCGAGGGCGACCGTCACCGCCGCGCTGGAGGTGTCAAAAGCAAGCAACACGTCAGTTCCCCTCAGAACGCTGTGCGGTGAGCGCCGCCGGGACGTCCGTCGCGTGGGCGGCGGTGAGGCGGAGGCCGGAGGCCGCCCATCGCGGGCCGACCGGGTTGATCCGCAGGTTCCGGGTCTCGTCGACGTCGTCGTCGCCCCGGGTGATCGTCAGGTCGAGCCGGTCCGGAGCGAGCGTCTCGGCCAGGCCGTGACCCCACTCGACCACCGTGACGGCGTCCTCGAGCGACGCGTCGAGGTCGAGGTCGTCCAGCTCGGCGATGCCACCCAGCCGGTACGCGTCGACGTGGACCAGCGCCGGACCGCCGACCAGCGACGGGTGCACGCGCGAGATGACGAAGGTGGGCGACGTGATGTCACCGCGGACCTTCAGCCCGGCCCCGAGCCCCTGCGTGAAGGTCGTCTTGCCCGCGCCCAGATCACCCGACAGCACCAGCACGTCGCCGGCCCGCAGCTGACCCGCCACCTCCTCGGCGATCGCCTGCATCTCCTCGGCCGTCGGTACGACGAGCTCGATCGGCATCGCCTTCGCGTGGATCAGGTTCTGCCCCTCCCGCGCGACGATCGAGTAGCCCCGGCGCCGCCAGAACTCCAAGGTCTCCGGCAGCTCGACCCGGGCCACCAGGCGCACCCGCCCGAGCCCCCGGCGCCGGGCGGCTTCCTCCGCGCACCCGACCATTGCCGACGCGACCCCGCGACCCTGGAAACGCGGGTTCACCGACACCCGCCGCAGCTCCAGCACGTCACCGTCGACGGTGAACAGCATCGCGCCGGCCGGCTCCCCATCGATCCGCGCCAGCAGTCCGCCGTACGCCCCGACGGCCGCGCCGACCGTCGTCGCGTTCTCGGTCAGCGCGGTCGACGGCGGATCCAGCGTCCGCCGGTTGGAGAACGCGTGATGGATCACGGTGACGATCTCGTCCACGTGCTCGGCCGTGGCGTCCACCACGTGCAGGTCGGTCATCTGTGTCCCAAGGATTGTTCGGCCCGCTCGATCATGCCGAGCAGGGCGGCGGTGAACTCACGGTGGTGCTCGATCAGCCCGAGGTGCCCGCAGTTGCGGACCTCGACCAGCTCCGCGCCGGGCACGTGCCGGACGATGTCCTCGCTGTGCTCGAACGGTGTCAGGTGGTCGGAGTCGCCGCCGATCACCACGCACTCCACCTTCTGCAACGGCTCCAGCGCCCCGGTCTTGTCGTGCAGCGCGAAGATCGGGTAGAACTCCGCGATCACCGAGATCGGCGTCGCGGCGATCATCTCGTTGACGAACTCGGTGAAGGCCGGCGGCACCTCGGAGCCGAACGAGTACTTCCTGGTCAGCAGGTAGCTGATGTCGGTCCCGGCCTTGCGGCTGCGCTCGACCACGTCCGGGATCCGCGCCAGCGCCGCGATGGTCGGGGTCGCGAGCGTGCGGACCATCATGCCGATCCGGCCGGGCAGCGCGATCGGCACCCGGTCCAGCCCGCCCGCGCTGGTCGAACACAGCCCGACGCCGATCACCCGGTCGCCGAACAGCTCCGGGTGCTGCTCGGCCAGCGCCATGATCGACATGCCGCCCATCGAGTGCCCGATCAGGATCACCGGCCCGCTCGGCGCGAACTTCTGCAGGATCCCGTACAGGTCACGACCGAGCTGGTCGATGCTGACGTTCTCCTTCGGCGACCGCCCGGACCGGCCGTGCGAGCGCTGGTCGTAGAAGACCATCGTGCCGATCCCGGCCAGGTCGCGGCGCTCGAAGTGCCAGCAGTCCATGTTCAGCCCGTAGCCGTGCGCGAAGATCAGCGTCAGGTCCTCCGGTACGTCGGCCTGCTTGCGCAGCCGGCGTCGCTGCGGCTCGGGCCGCCGGGACCGCTTCAGCTCGTCCACCTCGACGTACAGCTCGACGCCGTCGTCCGCGGTGAACACGTGCGGCGTGCCGCGCAGCGAGCCGAACGGCTCGGCCTCCAGCTGCGCCCGCTGGCTGGACCGGCGACCGATCACCTGCCGCTCGACCGCGACCCCGGCCGCCGCGCCCGCGGCCAGCACTCCGACCGCCGCGCCGATCAGGCCGGCGGTGCGTGACACCTTTGGCATCAGCCGGTCTCCTCGTTCACGTAGCGGCGAGGGATGCGCGGACCGAGCCGGGTGACGATCTCGTAGTTGATCGTGCCGGCCGCGTCGGCCCAGTCGTCGGCGGTCGGCTCGCCGTCGGTGCCCGGGCCGAACAGCAGGACCTCGTCACCGGCCGCGGCCTCGTCGTCCTCGAGGTTCACCACGCACTGATCCATGCAGATCCGGCCGACGACCGTACGCCGCTCGCCGCGCGCCTGGACCGGCCCGCCGTTCGAGGCGTGCCGGGGCAGACCGTCGCCGTACCCGATCGGGATCAGGCCGAGCGTCGACGGCCGCGGCGCCGTCCAGGTCAGTCCGTACGAGACGCCGGCCCCGGTCGGCACCCGCTTCACCATCGCCAGCCGCGCCTTCAGCGTCATCGCCGGGCGAAGGCCGAGCTCCGCCGCCGGAAGCGCGTGGCCGAACGGGGACAACCCGTACGTCGCGATGCCGGGCCGGACCAGGTCGAAGTGCGTCTCGGGCAGCGCGAGCGTGGCGGCCGAGTTCGCCAGGTGCTTGAAGCCGGGGTCGATGCCGAACGACTCGGCGACGTCGATGGCGGCGTTGAACGTCTCGACCTGCGCCTCGTTCGCCGGGCTTTTCGGCTCGTCGGCGCTGGCCAGGTGCGACCAGATGCCGGTGATCACCACGCGGCCGGTCTTCTGCTCCTCGAGCGCCGCGCGGATCAGCGTCGGCCACTCCTCCGGGACCGCGCCGCCGCGGCTCATCCCGGTGTCGATCTTCAGGTGCACGCGGGCCGGCCGCTCGGTGACGCCCGCCGCGATCTCGTCGATCTCCCAGGGCGCGCCGGCGGACAGGTCGATGTCGTTGGCGATCGCGTCGGCCAGCGGCTCGCCCGGCGTGGTCAGCCAGCAGAAGATCGGGCCGTTGTCGCCCGCCGCGCGCAGCTCCAGCGCCTCCTCCAGCACGGCCGCACCGATCCAGTCGGCACCGGCCTGCCGGGCCGCCCGCGCCACCGGCACCATGCCGTGGCCGTAGGCATCGGCCTTCACCACGGTCATCAGCTCGGCCGAGCTCAGCCGGGCACGCAGCGTGGCGACGTTGTGCCGGATCGCGGCGAGATCGACCACCGCCTCGGCACGTGTCATCGAGGTCTCCACAGACTCAGCCATAGCCCTACCAGTGTCTCAGGCAGCCTCGATGAGGGCCGGGAGGGCGGTCATCTGGTGGAAGATCGCGTCCGCCGAGGCCAGTTTCGCCGGGTCGGTCATCGCCGCGTAGCCGAACACCGTCATCCCGGCGGCGTTGGCCGCGGCGACCCCGAGCGGGCTGTCCTCGACCACGACGCAGTCGGCCGGCTTCACGCCGAGCGTGCTCGCGGCGTACAGGAACAGGTCGGGCGCGGGCTTGCCGTGCGCGACGTCCTCGGCGCTGAAGATCCGGCCCGCGAACCGGTCCCAGAACCCGACCGCGGTCAGCGCGGTGTGGATCCGCCGGTGCGTCCCCGAGGAGGCCAGACAGTACGGCGTACCGGTGGCCTCGAGGTGGTCGAGCACGGCCGCGACGCCCTCGATCGCCTGGAGATTCGCGAACCCGTCGAACAGGCGCTGGTGGTAGCGGTCCTCCAGGTCGGCCGGCAGCGGGCGCCCGAGCCGCGCCTCGGCCTTCTGCCGCATCGACACCATGCTGCCGCCCATGAAGTCGCGCACGGCCTCGTCGAACGTGTACGGCAACCCGGCCTCGGTGAGCAGCTCGGCCAGGATCGTGTTGGCCAGCCGCTCGGAGTCCACCAGTACGCCGTCGTTGTCGAAGATCACGAGCCCTCTCACGTTGGCACCTTACAAAAGCCGGAACTGCTCGACCGCAGCCGCCACCGCCGGGTGGCCGACCAGCTCGGTCCGCAGGATCACGCTCACCCGCCGGGTGGGTGCCGTCCGGATCGGGAGCACCCGGACCCTGGGATTCGGCGCGGCCGTCAACGCGAGCTGCGGCAGCAGGCTCACCGCCAACCCTTCGCCGACCAGTCGCTGGACCACCACGTAGTCGTCGGTCCGGTGCCGGATGTCGGGCGCGAATCCGGCTTCTGCGGTCGCAACCAGCAGATGCTGCTCGCACCGAGGACATCCGGCGATCCATCGTTCCTCAGCCAACTCCTCCAGCCCAACCCGCTTCCGCCCCGCCAGCCGATAGCCCTCGGCAACCACCGCCTTCAACTCCTCCTCGAACAGCACGACCTCCACCAGATCCTTGTCCGGTTGTGGAGTGTGCTCGAAGACCAGCGCCAGGTCGGCTTCTCCCGCGAGGACCTGCTGGCGGGCTTCGGGCGGCTCGGCTTCGGTCAGGCGGAGGTCGAGGCTTTCCGGAAGCGCGGCGAGCACGGGCGGGACCAGGACCGCGGCGGCGGACGGGAAGGCGACGAGGGTGAGCGAGCCGGAGCGCAGGTCGGCGAGGTCCCGCAGGTCCGACTCCGCGGCGGCCAAGCGGGCGGCGAGAGCGTCCGCGTGGGTCAGGAGCTTGGTGCCGGCTTCGGTGAGCGTGATACCTCGGGGTGAGCGGAGGACGAGTGGAAGCCCGACGTCCCGTTCGAGGCGCTGGACGTGCTGGCTGACGGCGGGCTGGGTCCAGCCGAGCGCGGACGCCGCCTGGGAGAGCGACCCCAGGCGCGCGACCTCGCGGAAGATCAGCAGCCGCCGGGGATCCATGGTTCAAAGCCTAGCTTGGGGCCGCTCCGAGCAGATCGGACTTCTCTTGGAGCTCGCGCAGCCGACACGATGAAGACGTGCTCACCATCGACGAAGCCCGTACCCAGTTCGACCCGACCGTCGTCTACCTCAACACCGCCACGCTCGGCCTCCCGCCGAAGCGCAGCCGCGAGGCCCTGCAGTCGGCCCTGACCGACTGGCAGAACGGCACCGCCGACCCCCAGCAGTACGACGAACCGCTCAACCGCACCCGCTCGGCGTACGGCGAACTGGTGAACGTCGACCCGACGCTCATCGCCTGCGGCAGCCAGGTTTCCGGCTTCGTCGGGCTGATCGCGCAGTCGCTGCCCGCCCGGTCCGAGGTGCTGGTCGCGGCAGGCGAGTTCACCAGCCTGACCTTCCCGTTCTTCGCGCTCGGGCACCGCGTCCGCGAGGTCCCGCTCGACCAGTTGGCCGACGAGGTGCGCCCGACGACCGACCTGGTCGCGGTCTCGGCCGTGCAGTCCGCCGACGGCCGGGTCGCCGACCTCGACGCCCTGCGCGCGACCGGCGTACGGGTGCTGCTCGACACGACCCAGGCGGCCGGGTGGCTGCCGGTCGACGCGTCGCAGTACGCGTTCACCGTCGCGGGCGGCTACAAGTGGATGCTCACCCCGCGCGGCACCGCCTTCCTCACCGTCCAGCCCGACCTGCTCGACGAGCTGTCCCCGATCAATGCCAACTGGTACGCCAGCGCGAAGCCCTGGGACAGCATCTACGGCTCACCGCTTCGCCTCGCCGCGGACGCCCGACGCTTCGATCTCTCGCCCGCCTGGCACTCCTGGATCGCCGCCGCCCCGGCGCTCGAACTGCTCCGCGACGTCGGCATCGACGCCCTGAACCGCCACAACACCACGCTGGCCACCACCTTTCGCGACGCCGTCGGCCTCGACCACCCGGCCCGCGCGTCCGCGATCGTCTCCGCCGTCGCCGACGACAAGGTCCCCCAGCTGATGGCCGACGCCGGCATCGTCGCCGCGGTCCGGGCCGGCCGCCTCAGGCTGTCGTTCCACCTGTCCACCAGTACGGCGGACGTCGCGCGCGCCGCAGAGGTCCTCGCCGGCCATCTCGGAAACCCGGCCTGACGAACTGCAACGCCGTCGGGCTCCCCGGCGTCCGTAGGGTGTGAGGACATCGATGCTGGTAGTGGCCGCGGGCCTGGTCGCCCTGGCCGGTTGCGGTGGTGAGCCGGGGGCAGGCGGCTCGAGCGAGCTGGGCGGCAAGACCTACCTGTCGACCGCCGTGACCGAAAACGGTGCGCCGAAGAAGCTGGCGCCGAACACCCGGATCCGGCTGGAGTTCAGGGACGACGGCACGCTGGCCGCCAACGCGGGCTGCAACTCGATCAGCGGCAAGGCGGCGACCAGCGACGGCAAACTGCAGGTCGACGACCTGGCTGTGACCGAGATGGGCTGCGACGCACCTCGCCACGCGCAGGACACCTGGCTGGTGGAGCTGCTGCAGAGCACCCCGGACTGGAAGGCCGAGACGGACAGGCTCACCATCACGTCGGGCGGCACGGTTCTTCAGTTGCAGGACCGCGAGACCGCGCAGCCCGATGTCGCGCTCGACGGGACGCAGTGGATTCTGGAGAGCGTCGTCCGCGGAGAGACCGTCTCGACGCCGGGCAACGGCGGCGTCCACCTGACGTTCAACGGCGAGCGGGTCACTGGATCGACCAGCTGCAACGAGCTGCAGGGCGTCGTCGCGCGGACCAGCGACAAGCTGACCTTCGGCGAGCTCGGGACCACCCGCCGCGCCTGCTCCGGGCCGGCGGCCGAGCTGGAGAAGACCGTCCTGGCCACGCTGAACGGCGAGGTCACCTACACCCTCGACGCCGACAAGCTGCAGCTCCGGACGCCCGCCGGCGACGGCCTCGACTTCAAGGCCGCCGACTGAGCTTCAGGTCGAAGGCCTGCACCTCGTCCTGCGGAGTTTCGTAGGAGAGCAGCAAGCGCCCGTTGTCCCGCAGCCGCGTCTGCTCGGCCGCGGTCAACGGCACCGACCAGCGCTGAACGCCACGCACCAACTCACGCGACGACCGCTTGACCACGTGGCCGCTCATGTCCGGCGCCCACGGCGGGATGCCGCCGTCGGTCACGGCACAGGCGCTGAGGCCGTAGTCCGGCGGCGGGTTGTCCGTGCAGCTGGTCTTCCAGACCGGGATCGCCGCCAGCTGACCCCTCGTGAGGAACAGCCGCGCCGTACCCGGGCCCTCGGCCAGCGTGACGATGTCCAGCGCGCCCGGCCGCAGTCCGGCGTACAGGATCTTGAGGTCGTCGGTGGGGACGCGACCGGAGATCGGCACGTGGTTGCGGGCCGACTGGGCGATCGTCTGCGGCGAGAGCGCGCCGTTCAGGTTCGGGTTCGAGACGTCGGGCGGCGCCGGGGTCGTCGGGCGGTCCGCGGGCGGGGTGTAGCCCGGGAGGGTCGCCTTGCCCCAGCGGTACGGGTCGGACTGGACCGAGCCGAGCGCGGACCAGCCGAGCCGGGTGCTCTGGTCGATGTGCCGCAGCGTGGTGGTGCCCGGCGCCGAGGTGTCGTCGTTGTCGTACGGCGTGATGTTCAGCCCGAGGTTCGCCGGGTCGACGGCGGCCGGGAGCGTGGCGAGCGGGATCTTCACCTCGAGGTCGTAGCCGGTGTAGGCGTGCGGCACGGTCGTCTCGTTGCTGCCGACCCAACGCGCGGTCGACGCGACCTGGACGCCCGGCGCGTTGCCGGTGTCGAGCGCGCCGCTGGAGTAGCCCTGGTGGTTGTCGGCGTCGCGCGACCAGCACGGCCCGTTGCCGTTCGCGGCGTCGTTGCTGAACGGGAAGATGCCGAGCTTGAACGTGTTCGCGGTGTCCATCAGCACCTGCGACGCCGTACCGCGCGGGTCGAGCAGGATCTCGACCGAGTCGGCCTGCCAGTGGCCGACGCACTCGACCGGCGTGACGGCGTACGACTGGTAGTCGTCGCGGACGTGCACGAAGAAGTAGAGCGCGTCACCGGACCAGCTGACCTTCGCCGTACTGCCGTCGCCGGTCGGCGAGACGCCGCAGTCGTCGATGCCGGTGCAGGTGGACGCGCCCTGCCAGATCCGGCCGAGGTCGAGCGTCGCGCCCGGGTACTCGGCGGGGTCGGCCTTGCCGTCGACGGTCGGCGCGGTGGTGGTTCGCGCGATCGCGGTGGTCGGTACGACGGACATCGTCAGCGTCTCGCTGCCGGAGCCGCCGGCGAACGTGGTCGTGATCGGGATCTCGACGTTCTGCGTCGCGGGCAGGGTCGTGTCGGTGTTGGTGAGCTTGAACGTGACGGTGGTGTCCGCGCCGGGCGCCAGGCCGGCGTACGGCTGGGTGGTCGCGTCGGCGGTGAAGTTCGGCGGGAGGGTCAGCGACACCGCGCCGCTCTGCGGCTCGGCCGACCAGTTGTGCACGACGACCGGTACGTCGAGGGTGCGGCCGACGCCGATCGACTGGATCGCTGGCGACCGGCCGAGGCGAGTGGCCTGCGGGGCGGTCTCCGCCAGCCATTCGTCGTACTCCTGCCAGTTGCCCCAGCGCTGGAACCGGCCTTCGGTGGCGGACACGATACGGACCACGTTGTCGGTGTAGCCGCTGGCCTTCGCGGTGGTGTAGCGGGCGGAGATCTTGGCGAGCTGGTTGACCGGCGCGGTCGCCGACGGCGTGACGGTGAAGGTGATCGCGGCCTCGGCCCGGCGTGGCACCGGCTGTGGGCGGTCGACCGACCAGCCGGGCGGCACGGTCAGCTTGACGTTGCCAGAGGCAAGTTTTCCGTGGGGGGCCTTCAGATGCACGGTGGCCCGGAACGGTTCGCCGGCGACGTTGGCGAACCGCGAGAAGGTCAGGTACTGCAGGGTTCCCGCGGGCAGACCGCCCGGGTCGGGCTCGGCCGCGCCGAACAGGATCGCGTCGTCGCGACCGGCCGCCGGGTTGGGCGATCCGTCCTCGAGCACGTTCGGCTGGAACGGCACGAACGCCTGCGTCATCGCGAACCGCGGACAGGCCGGGGCCGACGTGCCCTTGAACATCACCCGGCTCTGCGTCGGGTACGCCGCGCGCCCCTCGTCCGCGACCTGCTGCCAGATCTTCGCCGACCCCGCCGGCTGCCCCTGGACGTTGCCGGCCGGCCATCGGTACGGCGACTCGTACCCGGTCCACACGCCGGCGACCGTGTCGGGCCCGTTCGGACGAAAGCCGGTCGTGCAGTTCGCCGCTGCCGTCGTACCGCCGATGCCCGCGGTGCTGCCCCCGGAGAACACCTTCTTGACCTGCCAGGTGCTCAACGCGTTCTTGCCGCGAAGCTGCTCGGGGAACCTGGTCGGATCGGCGGCGGCGAGCACGCCCTCCCAGATCAGCCGGCCGGCCTGCTGGTGGTTGCCGTGGCCCGCGGCGAGCGTGGGAGTGAAGCCGATGTAGATCTCCGGCTGGGTCGTGCGGATCACCCGCGTCACCCGGCGCAGCGTCTCCTCCTCGTCCCAGAAGTACTGCGTCAGCGGGGCGCTCTGGTTGTAGAAGAAGTCGATCCGGTCGAGGTTGAAGATGTCCACGGTGCCCGAGCGGTAGTGCGCGACCCGGTCCTCGTTCTCCCGCCGCAGCCCGAGCTCCGGGCCCAGCTCGGTGCCGACCGCGTTCCCGCCGCCCTCACCGCGCGTCACCATGATCACGCCGCACTTCACGCCGTACCGCTGATGCCACACGCCGCACGGCCCGATGATGCTGGTGTCGTCGTCGGGGTGGGCCCACTCCCCCATCACGTCGATCTTGGTCGCCCGGTCGGCGACGTACGGCGTGGTTCGGGCTTGAGCTGTCGCGGGCAATCCCGCGAGGAGCAACGCGACAACGGCGAACAGAACACCAAGACGCTTCACGGGGACTCCCAGGGCGGTGGGGCACCAACACAGTCCGTCCTATCCGCCCGGGCTCAGCCCCGCAACAGGTGGACGGCGCGGCGCCTGCTCTACCTCACGTCTTCCAGGATCTGCCGAGTCGCCGCGGGCACAGCCCCGGCAATCGACATCGCCGTGATCGGCCCCGCCGACGACGCAAGCCGCGCAGCCGCCGCATGCAAGTACGCACCGACACTTCCCGCATCCAACGGATCCAGCCCCGCCGCGAGCAACGCCCCGCACAGACCAGCCAGTACGTCGCCGGAGCCAGCAGTGGCCAACCACGGCGTGGCATTGGTGTTGACCCGGATCCGCCCGTCGGGCGCGGCGACAACGGTGGTGGAGCCCTTGAGCAGCACAGTGACGTCGAACTGTTCGGCCGCCAGTCGCGCGTGCTTCAGCCGCTCGGCCTCGACCGTCGCCCGGTCCACGTGCAGCAAACGGCTCAACTCCCCGGCGTGCGGCGTGATCAGCACGTTCGCGTGGTCACCGGAGTCGTCGAGCGCCTTGATCCCGTCCGCGTCCAGGAGGACGGGCTCCTCGGAGTCGATCAGTTCACGCACCTTCGCGACGTCCAGCTCGGAGCCGAGCCCCGACCCGACGGCCCACGCCTGCACCCGCCCCTCGCCCACGACGATCTCCGGATGCGCCGTGCGCACCGCCTCCGCGACCGGGTCCGGCCCGACGTACCGCAGCATCCCGATCGGACCGGCCAGCGCCCCCGCGGTCGCGATCACCGCCGCGCCCGGGAACTGAGCCGAGCCCGCCATCAGCCCGAGCACCCCGCGCGAGTACTTGTCCGACTCCCCACGCGGCACCGGGTAGAGCGCCCGGACGTCGGACGCCTGCAGCACCTCGACCGCCGCGGGCGGCAGGTCGAGACCGATGTCGACCAGGTGCACCGGTCCGCACGCCGCGGCAGCCGGATCCACGAAGTGGCAGATCTTGTGCGTACCGAACGTCACGGTCAACGCCGCCCGCACGAACTCGGTCGGCGTCGACGCGCCGGTCTGCGCCGGCGTCTCGCCCGAGTCCACCTCGACCCCCGACGGGACGTCGACGGCGACCACCGGCACGCCGTGCTGCTCGGCCAGCCGGACCGCCGCCAGCGCCTCGGGCTTCAGACCCGGCCGCCCACCGATCCCCACGATCCCGTCGACGACGACGTCGGCCCCGGCGATCTCGCCGGACGCACCGACCCGGCCGCCGGCCCGCCGCAGCGCCTCGAGTCCGCCGGAGTGGACCTTGTCCGACAGCAGCACCGCGACCACGTGCGCGCCGCGCCGGGCCAGCTTCTCCCCGGCGTACAGGGCGTCGCCGCCGTTGTCACCGGAACCGACCAGCAGCACCACGCGGGCGCCGTACGCGCCTCCGATGAAGTTGCTAATGGCAACAGCCAGGCCGGTCGCGGCCCGCTGCATCAGCGTTCCCTCCGGCAACCGGGCCATCAACTCGGCCTCGGCCGCCCGGACCTGCTCGACGGTGTGCGCGCGACGCATGGCAAACCTCCCAGAAACGAACCGGCTCAGCCTTCGAGTACGACGACCGCCGACGCGATGCCCGCGTCGTGGCTCAGCGACAGGTGCAGACTCTGGACTCCCAGCTCGGACGCCTTGGCCGCGACGGTGCCGGTGATCTCCAGCCACGGGCGGCCACTGTCGTCACTGCGAACCTCCGCGTCGTGCCAGTGCATCCCGGCCGGGGCACCGAGCGCCTTGGCCAGCGCCTCCTTGGCCGCGAACCGGGCCGCGAGCGACGCCGGCGGCCGGACCGCCTCGGCCGGGGTGAAGACCCGATCCCGCAGTCCGGGGGTCCGCTCCAGCGTCTTCATGAACCGTTCGACGTCCACCACGTCGATGCCCACCCCGACGATCATGGGGTTCCTGATGTGACAACTACCACACCCGCAGAGTCAGCGCCGCACATGCCGGTCAGCGTAGCCCGCCCCGATGGGGGAACAATGGGCCCCATGCTGCAGCCGCCACGGGAGGTGACTCCCTACACCGAGCTGGACCGGGCCGCCTGGGCGCAACTGGCCGAGACGACCGAGTCACCGCTCACCGCCGAGGAGATCGAGCGGCTGCGCGGTCTCGGCGACGAGATCGACATCGACGAAGTGCGTGAGGTCTACCTGCCGCTGTCGCGGATCCTGTCGCTGTACGTCCGGCACGCCCGCGCGCTGCACGCCGACACCGAGGCGTTCCTCGGCAACAGCGCGCTCGGCCACGGCGCGACCCGGACGCCGTTCGTGATCGGCATCGGCGGCTCGGTTGCCGTCGGCAAATCGACCACCGCTCGGTTGCTGCGCGAACTGCTGGCGCGCTGGCCCGAGCACCCGCGGGTCGCCCTGGTCACCACCGACGGCTTTCTGTGGCCGAACGCCGAGCTCGAGCGCCGTGGCCTGATGCTGCGCAAGGGCTTCCCGGAGTCCTACGACCGCAAGGCGCTGCTGCGGTTCGTGGTCGAGGTGAAGTCCGGGATGGACAACGTCGAGGCCCCGGTCTACTCCCACCTGCACTACGACCGGCTCGAAGGCGTCCGGACCACGGTCGAGCAGCCCGACATCCTGCTGCTCGAAGGCCTGAACGTGCTGCAGCCCGCGCCCCGGCACGCCGACGGCAAGAGCGGCCTGGCGGTCAGCGACTTCTTCGACTTCTCCGTGTACGTCGACGCGGCCGCCGACGACATCCGCTCCTGGTACGTGCACCGCTTCCTCAAGCTGTGGGAGACGGCGTTCCGCAACCCGGAGTCCTACTTCGTCCGGTACGGCGAACTGAGCCGCGGCGAGGCGGTCGCCAAGGCGGAGTCGCTCTGGGACGGCATCAACGGCCCGAACCTGCGGGAGAACATCCTGCCCACCCGGTCCCGCGCCACGCTGGTGCTGCGCAAGGGCGCCGATCACGCGGTGCGCTGGGTCCGGCTGCGCAAGCTCTGAGTCGCCGCCGGCACGATCGCCAGCGCGAGCACGGCAGCGGTGAGCCCGAACGCCGTCGGGTAACCGACGCCCGCGACCACGAAGCCGAACAGGATCGCGCCCGCGCCCCAGCCGGCGTCGTACGCGAGGTTCCACAGCGCGCTGACCTGGCCGTAGCGGCTGCGCGGCGAGCGGTCGTACATGATCGCCAAGGTCAGGTTCTGCGCGGCGCCGAAGCCGATCCCGAAGCAGACGGCGCCCGCCAGCACCGCGGCCGGCGTACCGACGAAGACCAGGGACGCGGCGCCGATCGCGGCCAGCACCAGCGCGGGAGGCAGGAGCTTGGCGGGTCCGACGCGATCGCCCAAGCGGCCGGCGACCCAGCGTGCGGCGGGCGCCGTGACCGACTGGATGAGCAGGGCGACCGCCACCAGCGCATGGTTGCCCGAGGCCAGCGGCAGGAAGGTGACGCTGATGCCTGCAGCAACAGTCACGGCAGCGAAGACCAGCGACGGCATCACCAGACCGCTTCCCCGCAAGCCGCCCAGCACCTGTACGTGGTGCTCCTCGTCAGCGACCGCCGGCCGACCCGGCATCGTCGACAGAGCAGCTAGTCCCGCGAGGGAGCAGACGGCGGCCAGGACGAACAGAGTGCCGAAGCCGACTACGCCGGTCAGGTAGACGCCGAGCGGCAGGCCGAGCGCGGCCGGGAGGCCGACGACCACGCCGTACACGCCCAGAGCTTCGCCGCGCCGGGCCGCGGGGGTGATCTCGGCGACCAGGGCGACCGCGCCGACCACCATGATCGCCAGACCGGCGCCCCGGACCACGCAGACCGCGAGCACCAGCGGCATCGACGCCGAGAAGACCAGGGCGATGCTCGGCGCTCCCAGCAGAACCAGTCCCAGCGCGAGCGTCGCGCGGTAGCCGAACCGGCGCAGCATCGCCGGCACGACCAGCTCGACGGCGACCGCCGCGAACATCATCGTGCCGGTGGACAGGCCGGCGCCGATCCCGCCGGCGCCGTTCGCGGCCAGGTAGAGCGGTACGACCGAGGTCAGCAGGTACATGCTCAGGCCGGATCCGAAGGTGGCGATCAGCAGCCGGGCGAACTGCGGCGTGACGAGACGCTCGGGCCGGAGCGCGACGGGGGGGTTCACAAGCGAGGCTGGTCATGGCTCCACGCTAGGAACGAACCGGTCCGGCAGACAGATCCAGTTGGTACGCCGTGGAGAGGACCAATCTCAGAGCTGGTCGCGGATCAGCGCGGCCAGGCGGTCCAGCGCCGGCTCGATCTCGGCCGGCGTCACCGAGCTGCAGGACAGCCGGAGCGCGTGGATCGGGGTGTCACCGTCGTAGAAGTGGCTCATCGGCGTCCACAGCACGCCGTACTCCTGGGCCGACTTCGCCAGCAACGCGTCGTCGACCACGAACGGCACCGTCACCACCAGGAAGAACCCACCCGACGGCACGTTCCAGCTGACCTCGCCGCCGGGGAACCGGGCCGCCAGCCCCTCGGTCAGCGCGCGAAGGTTCTCGGCGTACGTCGCTCGCTCGCGCTCGTTGGCCGCGACCAGGCTGCAGTCGTGCTGCAGGAGTTTGCCGCCGATCATCGCCTGGCCGATCGCCGAGGTGTTCACGGTGAGCATGCTCTTGATCTTCGACAGTTCGTCGGCGAGCAGGCTGGTGGTCCCGTCGGGGTGCGCGACCACCTGGTCGGCGACGACGTACCCGACGCGTGCGCCGGGCAACGCGGTCTTGGCGAACGATCCGAGATAGATCACCCGCCGCTCGGTGTCGAGCGCCTTCAGCGTCGGCAGCCGCTCGATGCCTTCGGCCGGGAACAGTCCGTACGGGTTGTCCTCGAGCAGCAGCAGGTCCTGTTCGGCCGCGACGTCGAGCAGCCGTTGCCGCGTGTCCAGGTCGAGGCTGAGGCCGGACGGGTTCGCGAAGTCGGGCATCACGTAACAGGCGCGCGGGCGGAGGCCGTCGGCCCGGGCTGTCTTGATCACTGCGACCAGGTCGTCGAAATCGACTCCGCCGTTGCCACCGGCAACCGGCAGGACAGCAAGATCGAGCAGCCGGGCGGCGCCGGTGATCCCGACGTACGCCGGGGAGACGGCGAGCAGCACGTCGGCGGGAGTCGCGCGCAGGGCCCGGAGGGCGAGCACCATCGCCTCCTGGCAACCGACCGTGACGACCAGCGCTTCGGGGTCGACGGTGATGTCCTCGTCGGCGAGCAGGTTGCGCGCGACCAGTTGGTGCACGATGCCCTTCGTCCGCCCGTACTGGAAGATCGTCCGCCGGACCGCCGCCTCGTCGTACCCGAGTTCGTCACGCAGGTAGTCGCAGAACGTGTCCAGGTAGGAGTGCAGGTCCTCGACCGCGTAGAACTGTTCGGCGGGCCGGCCGGCCGCGAGGGAGATCGCGTTCGGGTAGTGCTGGGCGACCTCGTTGAGGAAGTTCATCGAGTTGAGCGCGCGATCGGTCAACGCGCCGTGCAGCTCGGTGAGGTCGAGGTCAGCCATCGGTTCTCCAGGTCAGTCCCTTGACGGCGGCGAGGTCCGCACAGCCCGCCAGCAGCATCGCGTCGGTCAGTTCTGTCCGCAGCAGGCCGAACGCTTCGTCGCATCGGTCCACAGCCAGTGCCCACAGCAACGGCCTGCCCACCAGTACGCCGGAAGCGCCGATCGCGACCGCCTTCAGAACGTCGGTCCCGCTGCGGATTCCACTGTCCAACAGCACTTCCAGGTCGTTGCCAATAGCGTCCAGCACCGCGGGCATCGCGTCGATCGACGCCACCGCGCCATCGAGCTGCCGCCCTCCGTGGTTGGACACCACCACTGCCGAGGCGCCCACGTCGGCAGCGTGCCGAGCGTCACGCGGGTCCAGAATCCCCTTCACCACCAGGGGAAGCTCGCACTTGCCGCGCAGCCACTCCAGATCCTTCCAGGACACTGCCGGCGAGAAGGCGGACGCCGTGTGCGCCGCCACCGCCGACAGCCCCGGTACGGCGGTGTGGGCCTGCGTCGTGGTCTCGAAGTTCGCCGCGGTGATCCCGTCCGGTAACGCGAAGGCGTTCCGCACGTCGCGCAACCGCCGCCCCATCACCGGCACGTCCACGGTCACCATCAGCGCGGAGCACCCGGCGTCGACCGCCCGCTCGACCAGCGACTCGACCACGCCTCGATCTCGCAACCAGTACAGCTGAAACCAGGTGTCTCCCGGGATCTTTTCCAGCGGGTAGCTGCTCAGGGTCGAGATCACGTACGGCACGCCCGCGCCGGCCGCTGCTTCCGCCAGCCGCAGTTCCCCGTCGGGATGCACCAGCCGCTGGTAGGCCATCGGAGCCACCGCCACTGGCATCGCCGAAGCCGTTCCCACCAAGCGGCACGCGGGATCGGCCGCTTCCACGCCGGCCATCACCCGAGGCACCACCCGCACCGAGTCCAGCGCGCGACGATTGCCCCGCAAGGTCAGCTCAGCACCGCTGCCGCCGGCAACGAAGTCGCGCACCGACTCGGCCAGCACGCACCCGGCGAGCCCTTCGTAGTCCGCGAGACAGACAGCTTCAGTCATTGCCGAAGATTCCCTGCAACCACGTCGCCGCTTCCTCGATCGCTCGCCCTCCGGCGTCCACCACCCCGGACATCGCGAAGAAGCCGTGGACCATCCCGTCGTAGCGGGTCAGGGTGGTGGGAACGCCCGCGGCGAACAACTTCTCGGCATAGAACTCGCCTTCGTCGCGGAGCGGATCGAACTCCGCGGTGATCACCAGCGCAGGCGGCAGACCCGCGTGGGACGACGCGAGCATCGGGGACGCGAGCGGATCGGCGCCCTGGGCGGGGTCGGTGAGGTAGTGGTTCCAGTACCAGTTCACCGACGTACGGTTGAACAGATACGGGTCGTCACCGGCTCGCATGCTGGCGGTGTCGGAGCCATAGAGCGTGTTCGGGTACACGAGCAGTTGCCCGGCCAGCCCGGGGCCGTTGTCCCGGGCAAGCAACGTGGTCGCCGCGGCGAGGTTGCCACCCGCGCTGTCGCCACCGACGACGATCCGCTCGGGATCGACAAAAGGGGCCTTCGCGATCCAGGAAGTTGCCCGGTGGCAGTCGTGCACCGCCGCGGGAAAGGGATGCTCGGGCGCGAGCCGGTACCCGACGGTGATCACCTGGCAGCCGGCCGCGTTGACGAGCCGGCGGCAGATGCCGTCCGCGGTGTCGATGCTGCCGAGCGTCCAGCCACCGCCGAAGAAGTAGACCAGCGTCGGCATCGGCCCGTCGCCCTCGGGCCGGTAGATCCGCAGCGGCAGGCCGAGGTCGTCGACGAAGACGTCCTCGACCGAGTGGACCGGCTCCACCTCCCCGCCGGCGGCCCGGATCGACGCCAGATCGGCGGCCCGGGCCTCGGCGAGCGTCTGGGTGTAGAGCTGCGGTACGTCGTCCGCCGCGCGCTGGGCACGCAGCGCTGCTACTTGCGGATCAAGGGGCATCGCACACCTCCACTGGCATCGACTCGAACCCACGCAGGAACTGTTGCGGATACCGCACCGGCGGACGGACCTTCCGCAACCCCGGAAACCGCTGCAGGAGCAGAGGAAACGCCAACTGCGCCTCCGCCCGAGCAAGCGAGGCTCCAAGGCAGAAGTGCGGTCCGACTCCGAAGCTCAACGGCCGCGAGTTCTCGCCGCCGGCGCCTGCGGCGCCGTCGGTGGGAGCCGCCCCCCACCGCATGTTCCCTCCAGCGCGGCGTTCCGCTGTGTGGGTGTAAGGATCGCGAGCGAAGCGGGCCGGGTCGAAGCGGTCCGGCTCGGGGAAGTTCGCCGGATCGCGGTTGGCGGCGCCGAGCATCACGAGGAACACCTCTTTCGGCGGGATCGTCGTGCCGGCGATCTCGAGCACATCGTCGGCGTACCGGGCGACGAACTGGACCGGTGACTCGTACCGGAGCACCTCCTCGACGAACTGTTCCGGTGGGCACGAGCGCAGTTCGGGACGGTCGAGCAGCAACCACATGCCGTTGCCCAGCAGATGGATCGTCGTCACGAAGCTGGCGTTGA
The DNA here is from genome assembly GCF_001984195.1 of Kribbella sp. ALI-6-A. Classification (GTDB taxonomy): domain Bacteria; phylum Actinomycetota; class Actinomycetes; order Propionibacteriales; family Kribbellaceae; genus Kribbella. The sequence continues at coordinate 2,406,933 of NZ_MTQN01000012.1, read as the reverse complement.
ACAGGACCAGCAGGTTGCAGACCAGTTCGTCGTCGGAGACGTCGTGCTCGGCGCTGACCAGCCGGCTGATCAGGTCGTCGGACGGCGACCGCCGGCGTTCGGCGATCAGCCGGTGGTAGTAGTCGCTCAGCTCCACCGTCGCGTCGTTCGCCCGGCGCAGCACCTCGTCGGTCTTGCCGGTCACGTCCAGGAACTCGACGATCCGCTCAACCCGCGGCCGGAACCACGCCAGGTCGTGCTCCGGGATCCCCAGCAACGCGGCAACCACGCTGCTGGGCAGCAAGTAGGCGAACTCGGTCATGAAGTCCGCCTCCCCGTCCGCGGCCAGCCGATCAGCCAGGCCGTCGATCAGTTGCCCGATCTGCCGGACCATCGCCGGCTGCAACTCCTGCACGCGGCGGGGCGTGAAGACCTGCTGGAGCAGCTGCCGCGCGCGGGTGTGCCGATCGCCGTTGCTGTACATCATCGAGTTGTGCAGCGCGGCCAGCACCGGATGCTCTCGCCACCCGGGACCGGCCTGCTCGTCGGCGAACACGTCGTCGGTGACCCGCACCCGCGGGTCGCGCAGGACCTGGTTCACCGCGTCGTACCCGGTGACCACCGCCGCGTAGGGGCTGCTGCCCCCGATGAGGGAGACCGGACCGTGTCTTCGCAGCTCGGCGTAGTACCGGTACGGGTCCTCGAGACCCGCTGCGCTGAACAGTCCTTGCAGCACCTGGGCGGCGGCGGTCATCAGCGACTCACCGGACCAGCTGCAGCGGGATCGAGTTCGCCATCGCCTGGTAGCCCGCGTCGTTCATGTGGATGTGGTCACCAGAGTCGTACTCGGCGCGCAGCTTCGTCGGCGCGGCCGGGTCACGGACCACCTTGTCGAAGTCGATCACCCCGTCGAAGCCGGGCGAGTTCCGCAGCCAGGCGTTCACCGCCTGCCGGTTCGCCTCCTTCTCCGCGGTCCAGCCGCCAGGCGTGGTGAAGCCCTCGTACGGCGTGATGGTCGCGGCCAGGCTGCGGATCCCGTGCTCCTTCAGCTGGGCGTTGATCTGCTGCAGCGCGGCGATGATCTGGTCCGCCGAGGCGTTGTCCATCCACAGGTCGTTGACGCCGAGGTGGGTGATCACCGTCTCCGGCCTGGTCTGCGCGAAGACGTCCTCGTTCAGCCGGGCCAGCGCGTTCAGGCCGATCTGCTGGAAGCCGGGCGCGCCCAGGATGGGGTCGCTGCCGTCGCTGTTGAGCCGGTTGCCCGCGATGCCGACGTTGAGCACGCCCGCGGTCCGGCGCCGGTCGTCGGCGGCCAGCCGCTCGGCCAGCTGGTCGGGCCAGCGGTTGTTCGCGTTCGCCGTACTGCCGACGCCGTCCGCGATCGAGTCACCCAGCACAACAACCGATCCGTCCGCGTCGTCGGTGCGCACGTCGACGCCGGACAGCAGCGTCCAGCAGCACGCGCGGGTGGTCGTGTACGCCGTACCGGTGGTCTCGTCGGTCAGGTTGCCCGGGCCGAAGTAGTTCTCCTGGAACGACTGCGCGTGCCACGACAACGGACCGGTGGCGGTCGGGTAGTAGACGCTGATCACCAGCGTGGCCAGGTCGGGGATCCGCAGGTCGATCGGGTCGCTGAGCAGCTCGCCGCCCCGGGTCATCGTGGCGGTGGTCTTGCCGCCGAAGGTCAGCGTGCGCTTCGAGGCCGGGTCGAGGTCGGACATCGCCGGCGTCGCGGTGTTCGCCTTCGCGGCGGTGGCGGCGCCGATCCGCACCGGCCGGTCGCCGTAGATGTTGGAGAACCGGATCCGGACCTTGTCGCCACCGACCGACGGGCGGACGACGTACCGGGCGCTCTGGTCGTTCAGGCCGGTGGCGGTGAAGCCGGCGCTCTCGGGCTTGGTGACACCGGTGGACCAGCTGCCGACCCACGTGGCCTTGCCCTCTTGGCCACCGGTCGACGCGCTCTGGACCTCGGCCGACGCGTTCTGCGACCCGGACGAGCTGCCGGCCTCGGAGCCGGTGAAGACCAGCGCCGAGCCGGCCAGCGAGACAGCCGCGGCGAGCGCGGCCGTTCGGACAGTACTGGGAATGCGCATGGAACAACCCCCCATTGGGTTGAAGCGCGCACGGATCGGAAATACCCGGCGCGAGTGGCGGTGACGGCAACCTAGTTCCGGAAACCTGACACGTCAACGGAGACTTTTAATCGCCCATTTGAATTCCGGCGAAACCTGGCCGCCGGGTAATTCGGCAAGTACAGTCCTGCCCGGATCGAGAAGGGTGGGGTGCCATGTCGGTCGATCTCGTGGTGGGCGAAAACCTGGAGCATTCCGATTCCTACGTGAAAACCGCGCTCGGCCTGTTCGCGGGCTACGGCGACGCGCCCGCGATCGTGGCCGGCGACCGGCGGCTCAGCTACGCCGAGCTCCGCGCGCAGGTGCTCGACCTGGCCGCGACGCTGCAGGAACGCGGCGTCGGGCCGGGCACCGGCGTGCTCGTGCTGGCCGGGAACACGCTGGAACTGCCCGCACTCCAGCTGGCCCTGCACCTGGTCGGCGCCCGCAGCATGTGGATCGCGCCGATCGCCGGCCGCCGGGAGATCGAGGCGTTCGCGCGGCTGTCCCAGCCGGACGTGTTCGTGTACGACGCGACGAGCAAGGCGGTGCTGGGCGAACGCCTGGCCGTCCAGCTCGGCGTACCGGTGCACTGCCTCGGTCCCGGTGGGCTCGGCCCGGACCTGCTGCGGCCGCCGTCCGGAACGTTCACCCCCGAGCACAGCGAGGTCGAGCCGGCCACCTGCCTGCAGACCAGCGGGACGACCGGCGAGCCGAAGCTGGTGCACCACCGGCAGGCGTTCTACGAGCAGATCCTGACGCTGGCCGCGGACTACCTGGCCGCCGGACTGCCGGTGCTGCGGCATCTCTCGCACTCGCCGATGGCGTTCGCCAGCGGGCAGATCACCAGCTTCTTCAACCTGTTCCAGGGCGGTGTGCTGTTCGTCGAGAACCAGTGGGACGCCGGTCGCGCGCTGGCCACGATCGAGCGCGAGCGGATCAACTCGACGTACGTGTCGCCGCCACTGCTCTACCAACTGCTGGACCATCCCGACCTGGCGACGACCGACGTGAGCAGCATGTTCATGCTCAACGTCGGCGCGGGACCGGCGGCGCCGTCGCGGCTGCGGCAGGCCATCGCGCGGTTCGGGCCGGTGCTGCGGATCGTCTACGGGCTGAGCGAGGTCATCGTCGTCACGGCCCAGCCGGGGCTCACCGAGGACCCGGAGCATCCGGAGCGGCTGCGCTCCTCCGGTACACCGTACGGGGATGTGCGGGTGGAGATCCGCGACGCCGACGGACAGCCGCTGCCGGCGGGTGAGACCGGGGAGATCTACGCGACCAGCAAGCTGCGCTTCGCGGGGTACTGGGGGCGTCCCGACCTGACCGAGCGGACCATCGTCGACGGGTGGGTCCGGACCGGTGACCTGGGCTACCTGGACTCCGACGGGTTTCTGTACGTGGTCGACCGGGTGCAGGACACGATCGTCACCGGCGCCAGCAACTGGAACGTCTACTGCCGCCCGATCGAGGACCTGCTGCAGGCGCAGCCGGGGGTCCGCGCGGCGGCGGTGATCGGCGTACCGGACGAGGAGTTCGGCGAGGTGCCGCACGCGTACGTCGTCCGGTACGCCGCAGCCGCGGTCGAGGCGGCGGAGCTGCAGGCCGTGGTGCGCGGCGAGTTCAACGACATGTGGGTGCCGCGCACGGTGGAGTTCCTGGACGAGCTGCCGCTGACGTCGGCCCACAAGGTCGACAAGGTCGCCCTGCGCGCTCGGCACGCGGGATGAGCACCGCCGCGCGGGCCGGAGGGCACCCGCTGCGCCCCTCGCCGCGCACCGCGCTGATCAGCCTGTTCACCGCGGACATCCTGTCCGCGCTGGGCACGCGGGTGTCGGCCGTCGCGATCCCGTGGCTGGTCCTGACCACGACCGGCAGCGCCGCGAAGATGGGCGTGATCGCGGCCGCCGAGATGCTGCCCTACGCGCTCACCGGCGTCCTGGCCGCACCCCTGGCCGACCGCTTCGGCCACCGGCGGACGTCGATCGTCGCCGACACCGGCAGCGCGCTCGCGCTGGTCGCGATCATCCTGATGCCTGGTACGTCGTTCCTGCAGCTCGCGCTGCTCGTCGCCGTCGGTGGGTCGCTGCGGGGCATCGGCGACCGGGTGAAGCACGTCATGCTGCGTCCGCTGGCCGAGCAGTGCGACGTGTCCATGCTCCGCATCACCTCCCTGTACGAGGGCCTCAGCCGAGCCGCCACGCTTGTCGGAGCCCCACTCGGCGGCCTGCTGATCGCGTGGCTGGGGACGAGCGGAGCCCTGTGGGCCGACGCGGTCTCGTTCGCCGCCTGCGCGCTGCTGGTCGCCACCCTGGTGCGGTTGCCCACTGAATCTCCCGCTGAGGACAAGCCGACCACTGAGCCGTACTGGACCGCTCTGCGCGGCGGTTTCAGCTTCCTCCGGGGAGACCAGGTGCTGATCGGCATGATGCTGATGACGTTCGCCATCAACGTGTTCGGGCAGGCCAGTGGGGCGGTGTTCACGCCGTTGTGGGTGGAGGAGGTCGTCGGCTCCCCCGTCGTGCTCGGGCTGCTGTTCGGCGGCTTCGCCGGTGGGGCGCTGCTCGGCAACGTGATCTTCACCGTGTACGCCGACCGCATCCCGCCGTACCGGGCGTTCGTGATCGGGGCGCTGATCGGCGGGGCTCCGCGGCTGCTCACGATGGGCCTGTCGGACACGGTCTGGCTGGTCGTCTCGGTCAGCTTCCTGTGCGGGATCGCCAACGCCTCGCTCAACCCGGTCATCGGCGCCACGCTCTTCGAGCGGGTTCCCCCCGCCCTGCAGACCCGCGTGTTCGGCGTGATCGGCGCCCTGACCTTCGCCGGCATCCCCGTCGGCAGCCTGCTCGGCGGCTGGAGCGTCTCCGCGCTCGGCCTGCGCCCGGCGCTGCTGCTGTCCGGCGGGCTCTTCCTGCTCGCCACGCTGATCCCGGTCGTCCAGATGTACCGCCGCCCGCACGACACCCCCCAGTTCGGCGCCCAGAAGACCCAGGAGCCCGCTTGATCGAGCAAGAAGACCCTTACTGCCTGCGCCCCGGCGAGAGTGCGCAACTGCTCGCGGGCCACCCCTGGCGCCGCTTCGTCGTGCTCGGTGACAGCGTGGCCGAGGGCCTCTGCGAGCCGCTCGAGGGCTACAGCGACCTCCAGTGGGCCGACCGCCTGGCCGCCGAGCTCACCGCGGCGGCACCCGACCTCGAGTACCTCAATCTCGGCGTCAGCGGTCTCCGCGCCCACGAGATCCGCGCGACGCAGCTGGCCCCCGCCCTGGCCTTTCAGCCGGACCTGGCGCTCGTGGTCGGCGGCGGCAACGACGCGTTCAGCGCCCGCTACGACCCGGACCGGGTCGACCGCGAGCTGGAGGCGATGATCACCGCGCTGCAGACCGCCGGCGCCGACGTGATCACGCTCGGCATGTTCGACGTCTCGGCCAGCCCGGCGATCCAGGGCTGGCTCCGGCCCGGCCTCCACCAGCGCATGCGGCTGCTGTCCGAGCGGACCCGCGCACTGGCCGAGCGGCACGGCACGATCCACGTGCATCTGACCACGCACCCGTTGTCCACCGACCCCGATATGTATTCCAGTGACGGCCGGCACGGAAATGCGCGCAGCGACGCCGTCGCGGCGGCGGAGACAATTCGCATTTTAGGCGCGCAAAAGCGCCGCGCGAACAATTACACCAATTCAGCTCAGGGAGGCCTTTCGTGACGACCCTCGGACTGCTCGAATTCTGGGCGATGACCGATCTGGTCACGCCGATGGCATTACGGACCGTCGCGACTCTGCGCATTGCCGACCATCTCGCGGAAGGACCGCTCGACCTGAAGGACCTGGCCGTCGTGGCCGACGCCGACGCCGACGCACTGGGCCGGGTGCTGCGCTACCTGGCGGCCCGCGGGATCTTCGAGGCGCTCGACGGCGACCGCTTCGCGCTGGGTGAGACGGCCCAGTGGCTGCTCGACGACGACCCGAGCGCCGCCCGCCGCTGGCTCGACCAGGAGGGGTACGGCGCGACGATGGACCGCGCGCACCTGGACCTGCTCGGCGTCGTACGGCGCGGCGGACCTCTGCAGGCGGCGAACAAGACCAGCCTCGACCCGGTCGCCGCCGCGTCGTACGACCAGCTGATGGCGGCCAACACCCGCAACGAGGCGGTGCTGCTGGTCCGCGCGATCGAGTGGAGCCGGTTCGAGCACCTGGTCGACGTCGGCGGCGGCACCGGAGTCCAGCTGGAGGCGATCCTCACGGCCACCCCGCAACTGCGGGGGACGCTGATCGAACTGCCGACGAGCGTCGACGCCGCTCGGCAGCGGTTCGAGCAGGCCGCGCTCACCGATCGCTGCGACGTCGTGGCCGGCAACGTGCTGGAGCTGGAGCTGCCGCAGGCCGACGCGTTCCTGCTCCGGATGCTGCTGCACTCGTTCGAGGACGACCAGGCGGTCGACGTGCTGACGCGGTGCCGCCGGGCCCTGCGCCCGGGCGGCTCGATCTTCGTCGCCGAAGCCGCCGACACCCATCAGGCGTCCTTCACCACGATGGACCTGATCGTCCTGGTGCTCGGCCACGGCCGCGAACGCACGCTCGCCCAGTACGACGAACTGGCGGCCGCGGCCGGCCTGCGCCGGACCGGCATCCACAACCCACCAGCCGGACCACGCGCGCTCGAGTACACCGCCTGACCACGGACTCATCCCAGGTCGACCAGCAGCGGGCCGGTCACGTGCACGGCCCGCTTCAGATTCAGCACCTCGCCGTGCTCGTGCGACCCGACCCGCAGGAAGCACCCGGCCGCCTGCCGCCCGAACGTGTACTGCCCGACCGAGTACGGCACCTCGGCCTGCAGCTGCTCGCCGGTCTCGACGTTGACGAAGTCCATCGTCAACCGGTCCGGCCGCACGTAGTCCTGCAGCAGGAACGACCCGTTGCCCGCGACAGCCTCGGCCAGCCCGGCCCGCCACTCGTCGGCCGGACACTCGTGCCCCACCAGTACGCCGGACCCGCCGTACTCGTCGGCCGGCTTGAGCACCAGCTCGGCCTGCCGCTCGATCGCCGGGTCGACCAGCTCGGGCGTCATCAACCGGCTCCACGGAACGTGCCGGCGTACCAGCTCCTGGTCGTCGGCGCTCAGCAGCTCGAGGTCGTCCCACAGCCAGGCCAGCAGCAGCTTGTTCGCCAGCAGCCAGCCGGCCGACGAGGTGAACAGCCGGGACTGGCCTGACTCGACCGCGGCCTTCAGCGCCGCCTGGCCCGGGTTCTGCGGCATGTCGGTGCAGACGAACAGCCGGAAGACCGAGTCGACCGGGCGGCCCTGGTTGACCAGGCGCCCGTCCGCGTCGGCCTCGAGCCAGTGCACCGGCGCCACATCGACGTCGAGCCCGAACGCCTTGCCACGCTCGATGAACGGATCCAGCAGCTTGAGGATCGCCGGGATGTTGTCGCTGCCCGGATAGTCGCCCTCGGTCCGCAGGACCAGCGTCAGCCGGCTGCCCGGCTCGAGCCCGAGCAGGTCGACGATCGCCTGGTACCGCTGGTCGACCGGCGACGGCGGCGCCTCGGCCTCGAGCAGCGAATCCAGGCCGTGGTTGCGCCACATCTCCGCGAACCGCGTCGACACCCCCTCGGTGTCCCAGACACAGCCGACCTCGCTGCCGATGTTGAACTCGACGAACTTCGGGATCCCGCCGCTGATCAGCACGTCGGGCCGCCCGGACTGGATCAGGTGCTCGCCGAGCGGCTCGTCCTCGTCCAGGTACTCGATCAGGCCGTCCGGCGTGCCGAGCAGCTTGCGCAGCTCGCCCGCGGTCGTGGCCCGGCGCAACGCGGTCTCCAGGATCAGTCCGAGCAGCCGGTCCATCACGCGGCCCAGTTCGTCGTACCGGGTGCGGTCGATCAGCACCGGGCGCAGCGGCCGCCAGGACCGGTTGAAGGTCAGGACGCGGTCGAACACCCGCTTCCAGTCCGCGTGGCCGGCCGCGATCACCTTCTCCCGCGAAGACTCCGGCACCTTCTCCCAGGCGTCGAACGGCTCGGCCCGCCAGTCGTAGATCAGGTCCATCGCTTCAGCTCCGTTTCGTCCACGAGCAGCAGGCCGCCGGTCAGCGCGCCCTGGGTGAGGTTCACGACACCGCCCGCGCCGGGCGGCGAGAAGCGGGTGAAAACGCCTGCGGGGATCCGGTCGAACAGGTACGTCGACACGCAGTACGAGACGTCGGCCTCGACCACGTCACCGGACGCGGGCTGGAGGAACTGCATGGTCAGCGGATCGGCCTCGATCAGCTCCTGGAGGATGTGCGGCCCGGTCGCCGCGTCGAGTGCGGCCGCCCAGTCCTCGGCCGAGGTGAGCGGTCCGATGAACACGCCGTGCCCGCCGTAGTCGTCGGTCGGCTTGAGCACGAGCCGTTCCCGGTCGTCGATCGCGCGCTGCCGCAACTCCGGCCCGTACACCCAGGTCCGCGGTACGTGCGCGCGGATCACCTCGGCGTCCTCGTCGGGCAGGCTGTCCAGGTCCTCCCACAGCCAGGCGAAGATCGTCTTGTTGCTGAGCAGCCAGACCGCGCTCGGCAGGTACATCCGGAACGTCCCGGCTTCGTGCGCTGCTCGGACCGCCGCCATCCCTGGACTGTCCTCGACGTACGGCGGGACGAACATCCGCCAGACCGCGTCGAGGGTGAGCTCACCCGCGAGCAGCCGCCCGTCGGCGTCCTGCTCGATCCACTCGACCGGGTAGACGACCAGGTCGACACCGAGCTCACGACCGCGGTCCGCGAAGGGCTTCAGCCGGTTGATCAGGTAGTTGGGCCGGTCCGCGCCCGGGTAGCCGCCGCCCGCGGTGAACAGCATCGCGGTCACCTTGCCCGGCCCGACATCGGCTCGGATGGCGTCGAACCGTGCGTCCACGGCCGACGGCGGAGCGGCGGCGCTCAGCTCACGGAACATCGACTCTCCGGCGTACACCTCCATCCACCGCTTGATCACACCGTCCGCGTCCAGGACGCCGCCGAGCGCGCTCTCCACGTTGCACTCGACCATCCGCGGGACACCGCGTTCGAGCAGCAGATCGGAGCGGATCGCGTTGATCAGCCGCCCGGTCAACGGCTCGCTGTCGTCGAGCAGTTCGATCCGCCCGTCCGGTACGCCGAGGACCCGGCGCAGCTCGCCCGCCGTACGGGCTCGGCGGCGGCAGCACTCCAGCACGAGGCGCGACACCTGCTGGGTCACCCGGTTCATCTCGTCGTACGCCGCGTGGGTGGCGACCGGGGGTCGCAGCGGGATCCAGTTCTGGTTCTGCAGCGCGACGTCCTCGTAGACGTGCTGCCAATGTTTGTGGCCATAGGCAAGCAACTTCGCACGCACCGGCTCCGGCAGCATCGGCCACAACTCCGCCGCCGATGGTCGTCCTGTCATCGCTTCCCCTCCAGTACGCCGTGGATCGCGGCCAGCAGATGGTCCCGCCCCGGCTGCACCGCGCGGTCGAGTGCCGGCGCGAACGGCAGGACGGCGCCGTCCGGCCGGGTCACGCGGCGCGGCGGCGCGTCCAGGTCGAAGCGTTCGGCCGCGACCGCGAGCACCTCGGCGCCGAACCCGCTGGTCCGGTTCGAGTCGTCGATCACCACCAGCCGCCGGGTCCGCGCGACCGACGCGGCGAGCCCGTCGACGTCCAGCGGATAGACCGTGCGCGGGTCGAAGACCTCCACCGAGATCCCCTGACCGGCGAGCTCATCCGCCGCCGCGAGGGCGTCCTGCACCAAGTGGCCCAGGGCAACGACCGTGACGTCGGCGCCCTCGCGAACGATCCGCCCGACGCCCAACGGCACCGGCTGCAAGGACGCGTAGTCCACGTCGTCCCGGATCCCCAGCGCCCCGGCCGGCGCGAACAGCACCACCGGATCGTTGTCCCGGATCGCCGACAGCAGCAACCCGTACGCGTCGGCCGGCGACGACGGGACCACGGTCTTCACCCCGACGTGCGCGAACAGGCTGTAGGGGTGGTCGGAGTGTTGCCCGGCCCAGCCGGTCCGCGATCCCGAGCCCGGTACGACGTACGTGACCGGGACCTGGCACTGCCCGCCGGTCATCAGCGAGAACTTGTGCGCCTGGTTGGCGATCTGCTCGAAGACCAGGAACAGCAGCGACGGGATCTGGAACTCGATCACCGGTCGCAGCCCGGCCAGCGCAGCGCCGGTCGCGAAGTTCGTGAACGCCTGCTCCGACAGCGGGGTGTCGAGCACCCGCTCCGGCCCGAACCGGTCGAACAGCCCGGCGGTCAGGTTCGAGGCGGCCACCCGGACGTCCTCGCCCAGCACGAACACCGACTCGTCGGCGGCCAACTCGTCACCGAGCGCCCGGTTGAGTGCCTTCAAGTACGAGAGTTTGGGCATCAGCGGTTCACCTCCGGCGACGCGTAGAGGAACTCGAGTGCGGCGGCCGGGTCGGGATGGGCGCCGCCCAGCGCAACCCCGGCCGCCGCGTCGAGCAGGGCCTCGATCTCGGCATCCACGGCCGCCCGTACGTCGGCAGCCAGCCGCTCGCCCTGGATCTCCACTGGGTCCCGCGACCGCCCAGTCGAGAGCTCTTCGGTACTGCGATAGTTCAGCCGCGCCCGGTGCTCGAACGTGTGGTGCGCGTCGAACCGGTACGTCGTGCACTCCAGGAAGGTCGGCCCTCGCCCGGACCGGGCCCGGGACACCGCGGCAGTGGTTGCCGCCAGCACCTTCTCCGGGTCCTGCCCGTCGACGGTGAACGCCGGCATGCCGAACGCCCGCGCCCGGCCGGTGATGCTGCCCGCGACCGCCGACCGTACCGGCATCGTGGTGGCGTAGCCGTTGTTCTCGCAGACGAACACCACCGGGACCCGCCAGAGCACGGCGAGATTGAACGCCTCCAGCAACATTCCCTCGTTCATCGCGCCGTCACCGAAGAAGCTGACGGCCACGACGTCCTTACCCTGCCGCTGGTAGGCCCACGCGGCGCCGGTCGCGATCGAACCGGCCGCGCCGACGATCGCGTTCGCGCCGAGAATGCCCAACCCGAAGTCCGCCGCGTGCATCGAGCCGCCACGGCCCCGGTTGAGCCCGTTCTCCCGGCCCATCAGCTCGGCCAGCATCCGGGCCGGGTCCACCCCTTTGGCCAGCACGTGCCCGTGGCCGCGATGGGTGCTGGTGATCACGTCGTCCGGCCGCAGCGCCGCGCACACTCCCGCCGCGATCGCCTCCTGCCCGACGTACGGGTGAATGCCGCCGACGATCTCCCCGGACCGGACGAAGTCCATCGCCCGCTCCTCGAAACGCCGGATCAACCGCACGGTCCGGTAGAGATGTTCGGCGGTCATCTCAGCCCTTGATCGCCGCGAGGATGGCGTCCCACAGCCGGGCGCGCGCGGCCAGTGCGGTGTTGATGGTGTCCGCGCACTGGTCCCACTTGACCTGGTCGTCGCCGCACAGGTCCGCGACCATCTGCATCGCCATCGGGGTGTGGAACTCGCCGTCCACCTCGATGTGCCGCTCGAGATAGTCGACGAACGTGTTCAGCTTCTTCGACCGCTCGTTCACCGCGACGACCTGGGTGAACATGTCCGGGATCAGGTCCTCGCGCCCGAACGCGAACGCGGCCGCCTGGCAGTGCACCGGCGCGTTCTCGATGATGTCCCAGGTGGTGCCGGCGAAGTCGATCGACGCCTCCGGTACGCCGGCCGCCCGCAGCGACTCGACCACCGAACCGCCGTCGCGCAGCAGCTCGATCAGCTGGTCGATCGCGGTCGTGTCCGCGCCGGCTTCCTTCATCCCGTTCACGTACAGCTCGAAGTGGCTGATGAACCCGTTGCCGAGCTCGTCGCTCTCCTCGACCATGACGATGTCGTTGATCAGCCGGCGACTGCCGGTGTGCGCGGTCGGGATCCACGGCACCGTGACGCAGGTCAGCTCGCGCTGCAGCGACTTCAGCAGCGACATGAAGTCCCACACCGCGAAGACGTGGTGCTCCATGAACGTGACCAGCGACTCGTGGGTGTCCAGGTTCGCGTACAGCGGGTGCTGCACGACCTTGTCGCGGGCCGCCGTGACGGCCTTCTCCAACTGCTCGATACCGGGATGGGTCTGACCCCAGTCGTAACGTGACATGACGTTCTCCTTCTAGCGATCGGCCCAGAGGGTGGGGCAGAACTCCGGGTCGGCGTAGTCGGGCCGCCCGTCGGCAGTACGCCGGACGACGGCGTCGTGGTTGTAGGCCGCGAGCGTGCCGTCCGACAGCGGGAACTCCCGGTAGGCGTTGCCGCCGTCCTGCAGGTGCAGGGAGATCGCGCGGCGCGGCTGGTCGCTGACGTTGGCGCCGGAGCCGTGGTAGGTCCGGCAGTGGTGGAAGTTCATGTGCCCGCGCGGGATCGTGATCGGCACCTTGACCACCTCGACGCCGTTGTACGACGCGTTCTCGGTCAGCATCTGCTCCAGCTGCGACCGGTCCCGCTCGGCGAAGTGCCGGACCACGGTGTCGTCGGAGCCGATCTCCCGCCAGCGGTGGCTGCCGTCGACCATCGTGATCGTGCCCATCTGAGGCGGGCAGTCGTGGAACGGGATGAACGCGGTCAGCATCCGGTCCGAGGACGACGACGACCAGTAGTGCTTGTCGAAGTGCCAGGGCACGATGTTCGACGGCTCCCCGGAGATCGGCGGCTTGTAGATCAGCGTGGACTGGAAGATCCGGATCTCGTCCACCTGCGCCAGCCGCGCCGCGACCGCGCCGATCAGCGGCTTGCGCAGGATCTTGGCCAGGCCGTCGTGCTCGTAGTGCACGTAGTCGTTGTGCCGCTGCACGTCGCCCTTGGACGGATCCCAGTACGCCAGCTTCGGCGGACGGACCGGGAGCGTCCGGTCGCGCTCGCCCGCGTAGTACCGCTCACTGGCGTTGACCAGCTCGTCGGTCTCGTCGTCGGTCAGCAGCTTCTTCGACAGGTACCAGCCGTGCTCGTTGTAGAAGGCAACGTCCTCGTCCGAAGGCAGCAGCTCGATCTCTTCCTCCGACAGCTTGAACTCCAGCGTCATGCCTCGACTCCTGCCAGCTCGCGCTCCTTCGCCTCGTACAGCGCCTTGATGTTGCCGCTGCCGAACGTCATCGCGCCGCGCCGCTCGATGATCTCCAGGAACAGCGTCCGGCGGACGTGCATCGACTCGGTGAAGATCTGCAGCAGCTGGCCCCAGTGGTCGCGGTCGACCAGGATGCCGAGCTCCTTCAGCTCCTCGATCGGCGTCTCCAGCTCGCCGACCCGCTCCGGCAGCGCCGCGTAGTACGCCGATGGCGTGCCGAGGAAGTTGACTCCGCGACCGGCCAGCGTGCCGACCGCCTCGACGATGTCGCTGGTGCGCAGGGCGATGTGCTGGACCCCCGCGCCGGCATGCCAGGTGAGGAAGTCGTCGATCTGGCCGGGCCGGCGGTTCGGATCCGGCTCGATCAGCGTGAACGTGACGTGCTTCGACGGGCTCTGCACGACCGTCGACTCCATGCCCTGTCCCGCGACCTCGATGTACTCGTCGAAGATCGGCAGGAAGCCGAACACGTGCTGGTAGAAGTCCACCGTCGGCTTCAGCTGCCCGGACGGCACGCAGATGGCCAGGTGGTCGATCTCGCTGAACAGCTTCTCGTCCGGTCCGCTCGACGGCTCACTGATCTGGAACGCCCCCGGCATGAACTCCCGCCGCGGCCCGTGCCGCTCGACCAGCCGGTGCACGACGTCACCGAAGCCCGCCACCTCCGCGACCACGACGGTGGTCTCCAGCTCGTCGGTGTACGTCGTCGGCTCGGCGACCGACTCGGCGCCCCGGCCGAGCAGCTCGGTGTAGGCGACCGCGGCGTTGTCGACCTCCAGGCCGACCACCGCGACGCCGTCCCCGTGCCGTTGCACGTACTCGGCCGCCGGGTGGTCCGAGGCCAGCCCGGAGGTGAGCACGATCTGGACCGCGCTCTCCCGCAGCAGCAACGACCGCTGTCCGGCCAGCCCGGTCTCCGGTCCCCCCTGACCGTGCACCTGCAGTCCGAAGGCGTGCGTCAGGTAGAACGCCGCCTGCTTCGCGTCACCGACGTACAACTCCACATGGTCGATCCCGTAGATCTCCATCCCATCCCCTCACTGGTTGTTCGCTGTGCTCGATCGGCTCGCCGTGCTCGCTCGCCCGAGCAGCAGGCTCACGTTCTGACCGCCGAACCCGAACGAGTTCGACAGCGCGTACTGCGGCCGCGCGTCGCGCGGTTCCTTCCGGACGTGATCCAGCGGGCAGGCCGGGTCCGGATCGTCGAGGTTGTACGTCGGCGGCAGCACCCCGCGGCTCACCGCGAGCGCACTCGCGGCGGCCTCGACCACCCCGGAGGTGCCGAGCAGGTGGCCGGTCAGCGCCTTCGTGGAGCTGACCGCCGGGACTGCGGCGCCGAAGGCCAGGGCGATCGCCGTGGATTCGGCGACGTCGCCGAGCTTGGTGCTGGTCCCGTGCGCGTTCACGTAGCCGACCTGGTCCGGCGTGACGTTGCCACTGGCCAACGCCTTGCGCATGCAGTCGGCCGCGCCGGTGCCGTCCGGCCGCGGCGCCGTCGGGTGGTGCGCATCGGCGGTGACGCCGTACCCCGCGAGGTCCGCGTAACCCGTCGCGCCACGCGCTTTCGCGTGCTCGGCGCTTTCCAGGACGAGCAGCCCGGCCCCTTCCGACAGGACGAAGCCGTTCCGGCGCAGGTCGAACGGCCGGCTCGCCTCGGTCGGGTCGTCCCAGCCCTTCGCCAGTGCCCGCGCGTTGCCGAAGGTCTCGGCGAACGTCGGGAACAGCGGAGCCTCGCTCGCACCGGCCAGGACGACGTCCGCCTCACCCGACCGGATCAGCCGCACCGCGTCGGCGATCGCCTGCGCGCCGGACGCGCAGGCCGTGCCGACCGAACTCGTGTAGCCCCGGAAGCCGAAGCGGATGGCCACGCGGGCGGCCGGCATGTTCGGGAGGATCCCGGTCAGCAGATAGGGACTGACCGCGGCCCGTCCACGCTCGGCGCGAGCCAGCACCTGGTTCTCCAGCGTGGCCATGCCGCCGACGCCGCCGATGATGACGCCGATCCGGTCCGGGGCCACGTTCTGCCCGACGACCAGGCCGGCATCGGCCAGGGCATCCTCGGCGGCAAGCTGCGCGAGGATCACCGTGCGGTCCATCACCTTGCCGTCGGGCCCCTTGGTGATCGCGCCGGAGTCGACCGGCGCCAGGAAGCCGGCCAGCTCGATCGAATGCGCGACCGGGTGCCCCTCCGGCGGCCGGCTGATCCCGGAGCGCCCGTGCAGCAAGGCGTCGAACACCTCGTCGGCACCCCGCCCGACAGGCGTCAGCAGGCCCATCCCGGTGATGGTGACCGCCTTCACGAGGTCACCAGCCGGTCCTCGCGCAGCGCGACCTTGCGGACCTTGCCGGTCACCGTCACCGGAACCTCGTCCTGGCCCACCACGCTGATCCGCCGGATCGTCGCCGCAACCTCCGCACCGACAGCCGCTCTGACTCGTTCCTCCAGGTCGGCGTCCGGCTCCTGGTTCAGCTCCAGCAGGACGTCCGTGACGAAGCCCTCGCCCTGCGGGATCACGATCACCGTGCAGTCCTGGACCTCCGGCACCGCGGCCAGGATCCGTTCCTCCGACAGCGACGTGTAGAGCTGCGGCCCGTCGAACCCGGCCACCGCGTCAGGAACCCGGTCGAGATGGAAGTAGTTCCCACTCGCATCCCGGTACGCGAGGTCGCCGGTCAGGAACCAGCCGTTCAGCCGGAACCGGTAGGTGTTCACCGAGTCGTTCCAGTAGCCCGGCGACACCGACGGCGAGCGGAAGCCGAGCATGCCCGGCGTACCGTCCGGCACCTCGTTGCCCGCAGCATCGAGTACGGCGGCCTCGGCGAACTGGTACGGCTTGCCGATGCAGCGCCCGTAGTGCGTGCTGTCCGGCGTGTGCGTGACGTGGAACCCGTTGTGCCCCATCTCGCTCGACCCGAGCCCGTCGATGAAGTGCGAGCCCGGTACCGTGACCCGGCCCTCGCGCGTCACGGTCTCCCGCGACCCGGCCGCGACCAGCTTGCGGATGTGCGGCTCGTGCGCGCAGTCCCCGGTGTTGAACCACAGCCGCACCGACTCCACGGCGTACCGGCTGAGGTCCTCGCGGGCCAGCCCGGCCCAGGTGACCGCGAACCCGTAGACACCGTGCGGTTTCCACCGCTCGATCGCGGCCAGCACGACCGGCGCGTCCTGGCTGGACAGCAGCAGCATCTCGGCGCGGTTGCCGAGCACCTGGTTGACCATCAGGATCGTCGCGGTGTGCGGGATCGGCAGCGCGTTCAGGATCCTGTCGGTGCCCTGCGCCTGCGGCATCGTCAGCAGGTGCTTGAGCGCGGCGTACAAGGTGGTGTGGGTGTGCAGCACCGCCTTCGGTACGCCCGTGGTGCCGCTGGTGTGGGTGATCACCACGGGGTCGTCGCGGTGGTGCTTGTAGTGCTCGGGCGCCTTCGCCGGATCGCCGGTGCCCACGTCCTTCGGCGTGCCCAGGATCGGGGCTCCGTGCAACGAACCGGGCTGGTCCGACTGGCCGTCGAGCAGCTCGCGATGTGTGCTGTCGGCCAGGATGGCGTCGACGCGCAGGCGACGGATGTACTCCGCGGCGATCGCGGGCGCCATCTTGCCGTTCAGCAGCGCGGGGATCGCACCGACCCGGGTCAGCGCGAGAAAGCTCAGCACGATGTCGGCGGCGTCGGTCGCCCAGATCGCGACCACGTCTCGCCGGCCGATTCCCCGCGCGTGCAGCCACGCCGTACGGGCCTGGACGCGGTCGTCGAGCTCGCCCAGCGTGAGCGGGTGCTCGGCCGGGAAGTGGTCGACGGCGGTGTCGAAGGTCAGGCCCGGCCCGGACAGGTCGGCGCCGAGCGCGATCACCGTGGCCAGGACGTTGCCGGTGCCGACGGACGGATCCGCGGCCAGCTGTGCGCGCAGGCTTGTTCTCACTGTTCTCCCCCACTCACCAACAGGGCGACTGCGGTGTCGCCGGTCCTTGCTTGTTCGACCAGGACGATGAGGACCTGGTCGGCCTCGCCGTCGGCCAGCAGCAGCGCCGCCTCGTCCAGGCCGGCGCGGTGCGGGTCCTCCTGCGGGCTGATGCAGACCACCGGCCCTCGCAGGCCGAACCGGGCGGCGACGTGGCCCGCGACCGAGTTCGGGACGGACTGGAAGAAGTGCAGCGGCCCGATTCGTTTGCCCTCAGCAACGGCCTCGCGAACGTGGGTGGCGCCGGCCAGGTCGCCGCTGCGGCTGACCAGGACCAGTCCGGTGCGTTCCCGCGCGGCGGTCTGCGCGAAGCAGCGCTCGGCGACCACGGCGACCAGCGGACTGAACGACGAGTCGACAAAGCCCGGCAGCGCGGGCGGACCTGCCACGGCGTCGTCACCCGGCTGCGGCCAGTGACTGACGGTGACCACGACAGGGTCCGGGAGTCCGAGCGTGAGCTTCATGCGGCACGCACCAGCAGCGCCGTGTTGGCGCCCCCGAAGGCGGCGTTCAGTGTCAGCCCGTACGCCGATCCGGCCTGCCGCGGCGCGTCCGCGATCACGTCGAGCGCGCAGTCGGGGTCCTTGCTGGCGAAGCCGGCGTTGACGGGCAGCTTGCCTTCCCGCAGCGCCTGGATGGTGAGGACCAGTTCGAGCAGCCCGGACGCCTCCAGCGCGTGACCGTGCACGGCCTTGGTCGAGCTGACCGGTACGTCGGTCGCGAACACCCGGTTGATCGCGGCCGCCTCGGAGCTGTCGCTGAAGGTGGTGCCGGTCGCGTTGGCGTTGATGTAGCCGACCACGTCGGGCGGTAGACCCGCCTTGCGCAGCGCGGACTCGATGGCGCGCGACAGTCCTCGGCCGTCGGGGTCCGGGCGGCACGGATGGTAGGCGTCGCCGGCTCGTCCCCAGCCTGCGATCTCGGCGATCCCCTGCCCCGCCTCCAGGACGACAGCCGCTACCCCGTCGCCCAGCAACAGGCCTCGGCGATCGCGGCTGAACGGCCTGACCACACCGTCGTCCGCCAGCGCGCGACCGGCGTCGAAGAGTGCGAACTGGTCCGACTCGACGAGGTAGCCGGCGGCAACAATCACCCGGTCGACGGCGCCGCGGCTGATCAGCGTCGCGGCGTCGGCGACCGCCGTACTGGCTGAGACGCAGGCGGAGGTGTAGATCCGGTGTGCTCTGGTCGCCAGCCTGCGTGCCTCGGACCGGCCGTGCACCGCGAGTAAGAGAGGTGCCGTCGCCCGTTGTCCCGGTGTCAGGCGGGCGTCCGCGCAGGCGCTGCCGATTGCGTCGAGCAACTCTTCCTCGAGCGAGCCCACGCCGGTTGCGGTTGCCGCCACTGTCACTCGCCGCTGGCTGGTGTCGAAGCGCCGGACCTCCGTGAAGGCCGCCGTACCGGTCAATGCCGCAGCCAACTGAGCCTCCGCCCCACGCCCCAACGCACTCATCACCGAGATGCCAGTGACCGCGACCGGCCGCCGCTCAGACATGGCTGGCCAGTACTTCCGCGAGGACGGTGACGGCGTCGTCGATGGTGTGGATGCGCTCGAGTTGCTCGTCGCCGAGCTCGATGGCGTAGCGCTGCTCGACCTGGTGGACCAGCCAGGCCAGTTCCATCGAGTCGATCCGCTCGCTGCCGGGCGGGCGTTCGCCGAGACCGGACAGCCAGTCGACGATCTCGGCTCGCCCCGGCGGCGGAGCGGACACGTGCGGCTGAGTCATCAGACCTGCTGCGCGGCGCGGCCGGCCACCTCGGAGGTGAACTCGCCGACGGTCATCAACGCCAGCTGCTCGGACTCGTCGTCGGAGAACCGCACCCCGAACCGGTCCTCCACCCGCACCGACAGATCCGCCAGCGCCAGCGACTCCAGATCCACCCCTGCCGGCCCGAGCGTCGTCGCGTCGTCGATGCCCTCGACGTCGTAGTTCATGTCGGCCAGCTGCGCGAGCACGAACTCGCGGACCTCGTCCTTCATCGCGTTACCTTCTCCCTGTGAATGAACCCGCGGGCCCCACTCCGGAACCCGTGCACGTCTGGGTGAGCACCACCGACGAGAACCCCCGCGAGGCCGCCCACCACCTGCTGCGGCAGCTCGCCACGTCCCTCGGCCACCCCGCCCCGCTGACCCACACCCCCACCGGCCGCCCGGTCGTCGACGGCCTGCACGTGAGCCTCACCCACACCACCGGCGCCGTCGCTGTGGCCGCCACTCACGCAGGGCCTGTCGGAGTCGACGCCGAACTCCGCCGCGACTTTCCGGTCGGTGCGATGGCTGCTCGCTGGTTTCCGCCCGCCGAGGCTGGTCGGGTCGACTCCCCCGAGAAGTTCCTGCAGCTGTGGACCGCGAAGGAAGCCGTCGGCAAGGCCCTCGGCCAGGGCCTGAGAAACCAGGGCCTTCGCCGGGAGATGCCCGCCGCCCTGACCGACGGAAGCGTGAGCGAGCTGGTCGCCGAAGGCGACCGCGGTCCAGGCGGGAGCGACCTGCCTGTCCATGCCCACGTAGTTCCGTCCGAGCCCGAGGTCGCTGTGGTTCACGTTGTCGTTCGGCTCGATCTGGTGCTGGCGTTGGCGTTTCCCAGGGGCGTCACCGAGGTGGTGCTCCATCAGGGCACCGCCTTGCGCAGTACGGTCAGATCCCGGACCAGCTTCCCCGTGGTTGTCCGCGGCAACTGAGCCACGATCCGCAGCGCCCGCGGCCGCTTGTACGACGCCAGCAGCTGGGCCAGTTCGGCTTCCAGGGACGGGATCTCGCGGGGCTGGTTGAGCTGGACGTACCCGGTGATCGCTCCGTCGTGTACGACGACCGCCGCCTCGACTCCACGGAGCGTGCCCAGCGTGTACTCGACCTCGGTCAGGTCGACCTTCAGGCCGCCGACCGAGACCTGGGAGTCGAGCCGGCCGCGGATGGAGACAAGACCTGTTGCCGGGTCGACCACGCCGGCGTCCTTGGTGCGCAGCCAGCCGTCCGACCACCGGGCGGGATCCGACAGCCCCAGGTACGGCGACTCGACCCGGCGGACCTGCAGCTCGCCGTCGACCGCGCGGACCTCGATGCCGGGAGCGGGCCGGACCTGCGGGCGGTGGGCGCCGAACAGATCGGTGCCGATCACGCCGACCTCGGTCATCCCGTACATGTTGCCCAGCGGTACGCCGTACTTGTGCTCGAACGCCGACGACACCGACGCCCCGACCAGCTCCCCGCCGGTCGTCATCCGCTTGAACTGCGGCAGCGACGGCGGATCCTCCACCGACGCCAGCAGCCCGATGTGGAACGGCACCCCGAGCACCGTCGCCGGCTTCGTCCCACTCGCGATCGCCTGCAGGATCGCGTCGCCGGTCAGTCGCGCCGGCGGCACCAGCTCGACACCCGCGTGCAACCCGTAGAGCAGCCCGCCGACGAGCCCGAGCACGTGCACCATCGACGGCAGCAGGATGATCCGCTCGCCCGGCTGCGGCACCCCGTCGATCTCGGTGTAGCGCAGTACCTCCTCGACCAGGTCCTCCGCGGTCCGGCCGATCACCTTCGACGGCCCGGTCGACCCCGAGCTGAGCTGGACGACGGCGTGCGCCGTCCCGGCCGGATGGCCCGAGTAGCTCGCGACATCGGTGTCGACGTCGACGAACGTGCGCAGCCCGGACGCCACCGGCCGTTGCGGCGACACGACGACCTGCGGCACCAGCCGCTCGATCGCCCGCCGGACCTCGTAGTCGGTCAGCCGGTGGTCGAGCAGGATCGCCTGCCCACCGCTGCGCCACACGGCCAGCAAATGCGTCACAAAAGCCAACGACGGCGGTAAACGCAATGCCGCGGCACCACCGGCGCGTAAACCCGACTCGGCCAGTTCGGCCTGCCGGTCCCGCACCAGTCTGCGCAGCATTCCGCGGTCCACCGGAGCCGGCAGCGAAAAGCACACGTCACCGGCCGGCCCGGCCAGCAGTACATCGTCGACCCATTGGGCACCCACGGTGGTTCCGGGCACCACGACAGCACCGTCCATGGTCATCAGGGCTCCGATTCGCCTTGAAAAGAAAGGATTCGAAGCACCAGCACCCCCACCAAGGCCTGGCGATGACGCGACGATACGACACGGAACGCAGCGTGCGCTACGGACCCACAGTGATGGTCCAACTACCCTTCGCGATACGATTCCGAACGCATTTCCGAACCCTTCAGAAAAGCCGCACGAACCAAACATTCGATCGCGCATCAAACCGGCGTACGAGCCGCCACAGGTTAGGAAAAGCACCACTGCGGGTCCCCCCGAAGGGGAACCCGCAGCGCGTCAAATCTCCGTTTGATCCTGCTGTTCATCAAAATTTCAGTCCCGCCGCTGCCACTCCTCGACGCGTTCGACCGGGCGGTAACCGAGGTGGGCGTTGACGGCGTTCATCGCCGTGTTCTGTTCGCCGTTCCAGGTGTGCACGACCATCGGGCCGTCGTGCACGCGCTGGAGTTCGAGGTGGTTGCGGGCCTTCAGGGCCAAGCCGAGCCGGTGCCCGCGGTGGGCCGGGGCCACGAGTGTGCCCGACTGGAAGACCTTGCCGGGGTCGTCGTCGCCGACGTGCAGCTCCGTGTGGCCGGCCAGGGTGCCGTCGGGTGCGATCGCGACGGTGGTCCACGAGTGTCGCCGGCGGGCGCGGTTCTGCGCCTCGACCTCGCGGATGCGCGGCGCGTCCCACCGTTCGGCCTCGACCTCCAGCTCGCCTTGGGGCGCCTCCAGCACGAAGGTGCTCATCAGCGCCCCGAACTCGTCGATCATGTCGTCGGGGCAGCGATCCCGCCAGGTCCGCAGCTCGTACCCCGCGTGGCGCTCGGCGGCCTTCGCGGCCAGCTGCTCCAGCACCGCGGGGTCGAGTGGTAGCTCCAGCACCCGGTGCATCTCGAAGTTGGCCGCCGAGAAGCCCAGCGCCGTCGCGAACGCCTGCCCAGCCGTCGGCTCGCCCGCCTCTGCCCCCTGTGCGTTTGGTGGGTCAACCTCCGAAGTGGCCCGTTGGCCCACCGGAATTTCGTGGGCCAACGGTTCACTTGCCGGGTTAACCCGCGAAATCGCGCCGGCGGCGCGGGTGGGCGCCGAGGAGGCCGAGGGAGCGGAGGAGGCGGGGAGGGTCGGAACGTCGACCTGGGCGACGAGAGCGGTCCGGCCGTGCTGCCGGGCGCGATCCTCCAGCAGGCGGCCCAGCGTCCGGCCGTGACCACGCCGCCGCGCTTCCCGCAGTACGCCGATCGTGGCGTTCAGCCGAAAGGCGTTGTCGAGCAGCGGCAGCTGTACGAACAGCGTGCCGACGATCTCCCCGGCATCGTCGCGCAGGGCCCAGATCTCCTTGGCCCAGTAAGCACTGTCCTGCACCAGCCCGACCCGCAGCTCGTCGCGGCTCCACAGCACCGCGTAGGGCCGGTCGTCGTTCACAGCCACGCTGAACGCGTCGTACCAGGCGTTGTAGGCAGACGTATCGTGCGGGTCCACTCGCTCCGGTGTGCTCACCGACTCACTGTAGGGACCCCTGCGCCGGACACTCCAACCGTTTAGGCCGGCGCCCCGAGCTTGCCGAGCGCCACCGCGACCCGGCCGTCGGCCTCGGCCAGCGCCTCCCGGGCGGCGGAGACCGGGCTTCCGGTCAGCAGGTGCACGAGCGCCGGCTTGAGCTCGCCGTCGGCGTCGGCCAGCGCGGCCGCGCACGCGTCGGCGTCCGCCCCGGTCGCCTCGGCCAGGATCCGCAGCATCCGGCCGCGCAGTTTGTTGTTGGTGGCAACCATGTCGACCATCAGGTTCGACCAGGTCCGGCCGAGCTTGATCATCAGCGTGGTGGAGAACGCGTTCAGGATCATCTTCTGCGCGGTCCCGGCCTTGAGCCGCGTCGACCCGGCGATCGCCTCCGGCCCGGTGTCGGCCGCGATCAGCACGTCGGCCAGCGGCGCCAGCGGGGCGTTCGGGTTCGAGGTGATCAGCGCCGTCGTCGCGCCCACCGACCGTGCGTGCCGCAGCGCCCCCGCCACGTACGGTGTACTGCCGGACGCCGCGAGGCCGATCACCACGTCCAGCCCGGTGACCTCGGCGGCGTCGGCCGCGCCGCCCTCCTCGGAGTCCTCGACGTTCTCGACCGCGCGCAGCAGGGCCGGCATGCCACCGGCGTGATGTGCGACGACCAGGTCGTCGGGCGCGTGGAACGTCGGCAGCAGCTCGGCGGCGTCCAGCACCGCGAGCCGTCCGGACGTTCCGGCACCGAAGTAGTGCACCCGCCCGCCGGCCCGCACCGCCGCGACCGCGGCGTCCACGACCTTGGCCAGGGCCGGGATGACCGCCCCCACGGCGTCCGCGACGCGCGCGTCCTCCGCGTTCATCATCCGCAGGATCTCGGGGGTCCCCACGGCGTCGATCGCCAGCGTCCGGGGATTGCGCTGTTCCGTGGGAGTGATCACAGCATCGATGTTAGTTTTCTACTGAAGGTTTTTCAATTCTGTTGATCGTTGACGGAACTCTTCACCCGGTGCCCGCGGACCGCGGTCGCGGTCTCCTCGAGCGCCTTGCGGGCGTCCGGCAGCACCGACTGGGCCACCCCGATGAACAGGCAGTCGATCACCATCAGCTGCGCGATCCGGCTCGACATCGCCCCCGACCGGTACGTCGTCTCGCGGGCGGCCGTGGTGAGCACCAGATCGGCGGCCTGCGCCAGCGGCGAGCGCGGGAAGTTGGTCACCGCGACCGTGGTGGCGCCGTGCCGCTTGGCCTCCTCCAGCGCCTCGATCACCTCGACCGTGGTGCCGGTGTGCGAGATCCCGATCGCGACGTCGCCGTCGTTCAGCAGCGCCGCGCTGGTCAGCATCACGTGCACGTCCGACCAGGCGAACGCGACCCGGCGGATCCGGTGCAGCTTCTGCTGCAGGTCGAGCGCGACGAACGCGCTCGCCGCCGCGCCGTACAGATCGACCCGCGGCGCCTTGGCGACCGCGGCCACGACCTTGCTCAGCGCCTCGACGTCGAGCTGCTGGGCGGTCTCGCGGACCGCCCGCTCGTCGGCGAAGGCGACCTTGCCGACCACGTCGTCGAGCGAGTCACCGGGTTCGATGTCGCCGCCGACCTCGGGCCTGACCATCTCCTGCGCCGACTGGGCGGCCAGCTGCAGGCGCAGCTGCGGATAGCCCGGGACGCCGATCTGCTTGCAGAACCGGATGACCGTGGTCTCCGAGGTGGAGGCCACCTCGGCCAGTTCGGAGATCGTCATCGCCGCCACGCCGGCCGGGTCCGCGAGCACCGCGTTCGCCACCCGCTGCTCGGCCGGGGCCAGCGCGGGCATCACCGCGCGGACCCGGACCAGCAGCGGCCCCGTGGGTTCTGGAGAGGTCGTGGAAGTCATGACGCCACGGTACGGCGAACGAGCACCGGACGGGGTCACCGACGCGAAAGTCTCCAACCTGTTGCGGTAAATGCCTCCGGATGACGTTCTCCGTCGAACAGCAACTGGTGACCGTCGGTGATCCGGACCCCGTCGACATAGACGCCGCGACCCTGGTACAGCGCGTCCGAGGTGTAGCGCCAGCGCAGCGTCTGGTCACCGCCTGCGAGGTCCGCCGACACCTGGTGCCAGTGCCGATCGCCGGAACCGCTGACCGACCCGTCGGTGTCGACCACCGCTCCCCGATCGGAAACGGTGAACGGCACCTTGGACCACGTGGTGCCGTCGGTCGAGCTCTCCAGGTACAGCCGGTCGGTGTTCTCGGTGTCGACGAACAGGTCGAAGGCCAGCTTCGCCCCCGTGGCCGGTACGGCGACCGGCAGCGCGAGCGTCGTCGTACTGGCGTCGGTCGTGCCGGAGAACCAGGCGTCCTTGCCGTGCCGCGGCGCGACGCCGAGCGACAGCGCGAGCCCCTGGGCGACCGCGCGCCGGGCCGGGTTGTTGCTGCCCCAGTTGCGGCTCGGGTGCACCCGGTTGGTCAGCAGGATCGCGAACGAGCGGGAGTCGAAGTCGATCACCAGCGACGTCCCGGTGTAGCCGGTGTGGCCGGCCGTGCGGGGACCGGACAGGCCACCCATGTACCAGCGCTGGTTCAGCTCGAAGCCCAGACCGTGGTCGTTGCCCGGGAAGCCCTGGTTGAAGTTCGTGATCATCGCGGTGACGGAGCTTTCCTTCAGGATCCGGGCGTGCCGGTAGCTGCCGCCGTTCAGGAAGGCCTGCGCCAGGACGGCCAGGTCGTCGGCGGTGCTGAACACGCCCGCGTGCCCGGCGACGCCGTCGAGCGACCACGCGTTCTCGTCGTGCACCGAACCCCACACCATGCCGCGCGGCGGCGAGGCCTGGAACTCCGTGGCGGCGATCCGCGGCTTCTTCTTCGGGTCCGGGTTGTAGCCGGTGTCCTTCATCTGCAGCGGCTTGGTGATGCCGTCGGCGACCAGCTTGTCCAGCGTCTTGCCGGAGACCCGGTGCGCGACCTCGCCCAGGGCGATCAGGTTCAGATCGCTGTAGAGGTAGGTCGTCCCGGGTGCGCTGGTGGGCTTGGCTGTCAGCGCCATCTGCATCCGCGAGGCCGGGTCGGGCTGCGCGCTCCACAGCGGCAGCCACGACGGCAGGCCGGTGGTGTGGGTCAGC
Source organism: Kribbella sp. ALI-6-A (assembly GCF_001984195.1). GTDB lineage: Bacteria > Actinomycetota > Actinomycetes > Propionibacteriales > Kribbellaceae > Kribbella. The sequence continues at coordinate 2,381,224 of NZ_MTQN01000012.1, read as the reverse complement.
GCCTGGCGAACCGTGATCGCCTGCTTACCGTTGGCCGCGAACTCCGGCACGTACTGCGCGATCGGCGCGTCCAGGGCGACCCTGCCCTTCTCCACCTGCTGCAGCACGACGATCGAGGTGAACAGCTTCGACACCGACGCCATGTCGAAGATCGTGTCGGTGCGCATCGGGATCTGCTGGTCGGCCGGCAGCTCGGTGCCCGCGCCGTCGGCGTACTTGACGGCCATGCCGGTCGCCTCGCGGGTGACCACCTTGCCGTCGTGGCCGAGCAGCGTGACGGCACCGGCGTACAGGGGCTTGGCGGTGCCGTTCGGCTTGGTCCAGCCCGCGACCTGGGCGAGCGCCGCGTCGATCGGCGCGGGGTCGAGACCCGCCTTGACCGGCGTCGCGTCGCGCAGCAGCGTGCCCTTCGGGGCGTAGCCCTCGTACGGGCGGTCGAAACGGCCGAGGGATCGGTTGCTGTCAGCAACTGCAGGGGTAGCCATGGTGAGGATCAGGGTAGCGACCGCCGCGGTCGCTGCCGCACGCCTCATCGGTTGGTGCCCTTGTAGAGCAGGTACTGGGCCCGGCGCTCGGTCCACGCGGCAACCTCCGGCTGCCAGGCCGCGACGATCTGCTCGGCCGACGCGCCGGCGGTGAACATCGTCCGGAACCGGTCCGAGCCGGTCAGCAGGTCGATCCACCGGCCGGGCGGGTTCTCCGCGCGCCAGGCGAACTCCGGGTACAACCGCTTGGCCTCGATCATCATGTGCGTGGCGGCCAGGATCGGTTCGACCCGCTGAGGGTCGGTGATGTGTACCTGGACGCCGCCGCACAGCTTGTTGGCGTTCTTGCTGATCAACGGGTTGAAGTAGGCCTCGCGGAACTCGATGCCCGGGATGTTCTTGGTCCGCAGCGCCTCGGCCCAGCGGTAGTCGACGTACGGCGCGCCGATCAGCTCGAACGGCCGGGTGGTGCCGCGGCCCTCGGACATGTTGGTCGCCTCGAACAGACAGGTGCCGGGGTACAGCAAAGCAGTGTCGGGCGTCGGCATGTTCGGGCTCGGCAGCACCCAGGGCAGGCCGGTCTCGGCGAACAGCTGGTCGCGCTTCCAGCCCTCGACCTCGATCACCTGGAGGTCCTGCACCACCGGTCCGCCGGTGTCGAGCGCCAGGTACTCGGCGTTGAAGAGCCGGGCGAGCTCTCCGACCGTCATGCCGTGCTGCTGGATGATCTCCTCCTTGCCCACGCCGGAGGTGTAGCCGGGCCGCATCATCGTGCCGTCGGCAGCGCCACCGATCGGGTTCGGCCGGTCCAGCACGACGAACTTGAGGCCGTTCTTGGCGGCCGCCACCATCGCCTCGTACATCGACCAGATGTAGGTGTAGAACCGGACGCCGACGTCCTGGATGTCGAAGACCACCGTCTCCACGCCGGCCTTGGTGTAGATGGCCTGCAGCTTGGCCGCGTTCGCGCCGTAGGCGTCGTAGACCATGATCCCGGTCCGCGGGTCGACGTGGTCGCCCTCGGCGTCGCCGGCCTGCGCGCTGCCGCGGAACCCGTGCTCGGGGCCGAACACCGCGACCACGTTGACCTTGCCGGAGGCGTGCATGGTGTCGACGATGTGGCTGAGGTCGTTCAAGATGCCGGTCGGGTTGCTGTACACCCCGACCTTCTGGCCGGCCAGCGCGGCCCAGCCGGAGTCGGCCAGCACCTGCGCGCCGGTCTTCACCTTGCGCTTCTTGGCCGGGTCCGGCGTGGCCTGGGCCGCGGTGGCCCCGAGCAGCGGCGCGGCGCCGACGGCACCCGCGCCGGCCAGAAAACTACGACGTCCTACGGTCATGAGTGGACCTCCGATCCACGGGCGAGCGTCAGGTCGGCCACGACGGGCCGGTGATCACTCGCGGCAAGAAGTGCGGGGGAAGCCGGAACCTCGGCGCGGAGCACTCCGACGCCGTCCGACACGGTGATGTAGTCGATGCGTTTGACCGGCGTGGCCGCCGGATAGGTCAACGGGTTGCCCGTGGTGACCGGCGCCGCGGTCCAGGCGTCGGTCAGGGTGGGCCAGAGCCGGGCCAGCTCGGGCGCCTGCGGCTCGGCGTTGAAGTCGCCGACCAGGACCTGGTTGGCGCCGGCCGGGTCGGCGGCGAGGATCTTCAAGGTCTCGTCCACCTCGGTTCGCCGCAGCGAGGGGTCGGCCCGGTAGTCCAGGTGGGTCACGTAGAAGTGCAACCGCGCGCCCTTGGCCTGGATCACCGCCTCCAGGAAGCCCGGCATCGGCATCGGGCCGGCGTCGGGATCCTGCGTCGACAGGCGGGTCAGGTCATGGTTGTGTACGTCGAGGATCGGCGCCTTCGACAGCACCGCCAGCCCGTACTGCCGGCGAGGCTCGCCCGGCCGCAGCGGGTCGAAGTCGTAGATCGGGGCGAAGCCGGCCCGCATCCCGAGCCGGCCGGCGAGCTCGCTCACCAGGTCACGCCACTGCGAGCGGTCGCTCCAGTGCACGTCGACCTCCTGCAGGCCGATCACGTCGGCATCCAGCGCGCGCAGCGTGGTCTCGGTGCGATCCAGGTCGAACACGTTGTCGTGCCCGGCGCCGGCGTGGATGTTGTACGTCGCCACCCGCAGCGGCACCGCCGGCGCGTTGCCATCGGCAACGGCCGGGGTGACGCCGGCGAGCAGGGTCAGGGCGGCGACCAGGACCAGGAACCGCTTCACCATGTCAGTCCGTGCCCGAAGGGATAGAGAACGGTCGAGGGATCGCCGGCCACCGGGACGTCGACCGGCAGCTTGCCGGCCGGCTTGATCTCGCCGTACAGCACCTTGGCCAGCGACTCCATCGAGACGTCGGCGTACGAGTAGGTGGCCAGGTACGTCGGCGCGGCGGTGAAGTACGCGATGTCGTACGGGTCGCGCACGGCGACCACGATCACCGGCTTGCCGGTCGCGAGCAGCTCCTTGACCAGCTTCTGCTGCTTGCCCTGCTTGTCGGTCACCGCCGTGTCCCAGGCCTTCATGGTCAGGACGACGGTCAGGTCGTTGGCGCGTGCCGCCGCGACCGCACCGGCGATCGCGGTGTCCGACGGGGTCGCGCCGGTCTGCCGCACGGTTGTCGTGGCGCCGCGCGCGGTCAACCGGTTGGCCAGTGTCTGGGTGGTGGCCACGCCGTACCCGGTCACCAGCACCTTGCGCGAGCCGGCGCTCAGTGGCAGCAGGTTCGCCTCGTTCTTCACCACCGTCGTGGTCCGGTCGGCGATGCGTTGCGCGGCCGCGTAGTGCTCGGGCGTTCCGACCACCGACGACACCGCCGCGAGGTTCACCAGCGGCTCGTCCACGACACCGTTGAGGTGCTTCAGCCGCAGCACCCGGTAGACGCTCTGGTCGAGCCGCTGCTCGGTGATCCGGCCGGACCGGACCGCCGCCAGGACGGCGTTGTAGGCGACGTCCATCGCCGGCGACATCAGCAACTGGTCACAGCCGGCCTCGATCGCGCGCACCGCCACCTCGGCGTCGCCGTACTTCTGCCGGACGCCGGCCATGGCGAGCGAGTCGGTGATCACCACGCCGTCGTACCCGAGCTGCTCGCGCAGGATGCCGGTCAGGATCGGCTTGCTCAGCGTGGCGGGTTCGCCGGACGGGTCCAGCGACGGAACCACGATGTGCGCGGTCATGATCGAGTCGATGCCCGCCTTGATCGCGGCCTCGAACGGCGGCGCGTCGATCGTGGTCCACTCCTGCAGGGTGTGGTCGATCGTCGGCAGCGCGGTGTGGCTGTCGTCATGGGTGTCACCGTGGCCCGGGAAGTGCTTGGCGCACGACGCGATCCCGCCGCCGCTCTCCAGCCCGGTCACCTGGGCCGCGGTCAGGTCGGCGACCAGCGTGGGGTCGGACGAGAACGAGCGCACCCCGATCACCGGGTTGAGCGCGTTCACGTTGACGTCGGCGACCGGCGCGTAGGCCTGGTTGACACCCACCGCGCGCAGCTCCGCCCCGGCGATCGCCGCGGCCTCCCGGGCGTCGGCCGTGCTGCGGCCGGCCCCGAGCGCCATCGCGCCGGGGAACTGCGTGGCCGGCGGACCCACCCGGAACACGACACCGTGCTCCTGGTCGGTGCTGATCAGCAGCGGGACCGAAACCTTCTCGCCGACGGCGAGCGAGGCCTGCTGCAGCCCGTTCGACAGGGCGGCGATCTGCGGCGGGTTGGCGACCGAGTCGGTCCAGGCGAAGTAGATGACGCCGCCCAGCTTGTACTTGGCCACGACCTCCGCCGGCGTCGCGACGCCGTACGCGGTGACGTTGCGCTGGTCGGCGGTGGTCGCGGTGGCGCCGTACGCGTAGGTGACGAACAGCTGGCCGACCTTCTCCTCCAGCGTCATCCGCGCCAGTGTGGCGGTGGCCCAGCCGTGTGCGCGGCCAGGGTTCGAGGCTGCGGCGACACCGGGCCGGAGCCCGGCCGCACCGGCGACAGCCGCTGCAGCCAGGCCCAGGACGGTACGCCGGGTCGGACGGCTCACCAGGACAGCCCGTGGCCGAACGGGTACAGCGGCGTCGCCGGCTGACCGGCCACCGGGATGTCGACCGGCAGCTTGCCGGTCGGCGCGATCTCGCCGTACAGGACCTTGGCCAGCGACTCCATCGAGACGGCCTGGTAGCCGTAGGTCGCCACGTAGGTCGGCGCCTGGTCGAAGTACGCGATGTCGTACGGGTCGCGGACGGCGACGACGATCACGGTCTTGCCGGTGGCGAGCAGGTCCTTGACCAGCTTCTGCTGCTTGGCCAGCTTGTCGGTGACCTTCGTGTCCCACGCCTTCTGGGTCAGGACGACGGTGACGTCGTTCGCCTTCGCCTTCGCCACCGCGTCGGCGATCGCCGCGTCGGTCGGTGCGGCGCCGGTCTGCGCGACCGTCGTGGTGGCGCCACGCTTGGTGAGGCTGGCGCCCAGCGCCTGGGTGGTGTTGACGCCCCAGCCGGTGACGAGCACCTTGCGGGCCTGGTTGCTCAGCGGCAGCGTGCCGGTGTCGTTCTTGACCAGGGTGATGCTCTTGTCGACGATCTGCTGCGCGGTGGCCAGGTGCTCCGGCGTACCGACCGTGGTGGCGACCGCGGCCGGGTCGACGAACGGCTTGCGCAGGACATCGCTCTTGTGCTTCAGCTTCAGGATCCGGAACAGGCTCTCGTCGATCCGGTCCTCACTGATCCGGCCGGACTTCACCGCGTCCACAACGGCCTGGAACTGCACGTCCGGTGCCGGCGGCAGCAGCAGCTGGTCGACGCCGGCCTCGATCGCGCGGACCGCCACCTCGGCGTCGCCGTACTTGGCCCGGACCGCGGCCATCTCCAGCGCGTCGGTGATGATCAGGCCCTTGAAGCCGAGCTCGTTGCGCAGCACGCCGGTCATGATCGGCTTGCTCAGCGTCGCCGGGTCACCGGACGGGTCCAGCGACGGGATCACGATGTGCGCGGTCATGATCGAGTCGATGCCGGCCTTGATCGCGGCCTTGAACGGCGGCGCGTCGATCGTGTTCCACTCCTCGCGGGTGTGGTTGATCGTCGGCAGCGCCGTGTGGCTGTCGTCGACGGTGTCACCGTGCCCCGGGAAGTGCTTCGCGGTGGCGATGATGCCGGCGTCCTTCTGGTAGCCCTTCACCTGCGCGACCGTCAGGTCCGAGACCAGCTGCGGGTCCGACGAGAACGAACGGACCCCGATCACCGGGTTGAGCGCGTTCACGTTGACGTCGGCGACCGGGGCGTAGTCCTGCCGGATGCCCATCGCCTTCAGCTCGCGCCCGGTGATCCCGGCCGCGGTCCGGGCGTCCGCGGTACTGCGGGCCGCGCCGTGCGCCATGTTGCCGCCGAACTGGGTGGCGGGCGGACCGATCCGAACCACCACGCCCTGCTCCTGGTCGGTGGCGATCGTCATCGGCACGTGCCGGCCGGTCTTGAGCGCGGCCGACTGCAGCTGGTTGGAGTACGACGCCAGCTGGGTCGGGTTCTGCACGTTGTCGCGGGCGTTGAAGTAGATCCAGCCGCCCGGCTTGTACTTCGCGACCACCTCGGCGGGCGTCCCCACCCCGTACAACCGGGTGTTGCGGGCGTCGGGGGTGTTCGCGTCCGGCCCGTAGGCGAACAGGACGAACATCTGCCCGATCTTCTCCTCCAGCGACATGGAGTGGAGCACCCGGCCGAGCTGGGCGTCCGTCACCGATGGAGCACCGAGTCCTTCCGATTCGGGTGGTGGCGCGCTGACGGCGGCCGTGGGCGCGAGCGCGGCCACGGTCGCGGCGGCGGTCACAGAGGCAAAAGTGGCGATGGCAGAGCGGCGCAACGCGGACATGACCGACCCCTCAGGTAATTGAATTACATCCGTCCCCCTGAACGCGAAAGTTACCCACGTCACCGAGGTGGGTCAAGAGGAAAGGACTTTTCATCCTGCCCGGGCCGTGATCACGCGGCAACACACCGCACCCAACGCCCGCTTGAACTTCGGGCGTCAGCGGAACGGATCCGCGGCCGGCCGCGCGCTCGTCATCGCCGGAACGGATCGGCGGCCGGAAGCCAGATGCCGTCGTCGTCCAAGCCGTGGCGTTCGCCGTCCAGGACGAGGGCCTCGATCGCGGCCAGGACCGGGGCGCGGGTCTCGTCCCGGCGCGACACCAGCGCCCAGGTCCAGCACGGCGACGGGTCGACGACCGCCAGTTGGGTCAGATCGGGCGGCAGCGGGATGCCCGTGCGCTTCGGCGAGCTGATCACCGGACGGCGCAGCCGGCGGACGTGCTCGAAGAACGCCGGACCGGTGATGCCCTCGTCGTTGATCCGCTCGATCCCGGCGCCGGTGGCGGCCGCGAACTCCTCGGCATAGGCGTTCCACGACGACCAGGCCGAGCTGTTGGCGTCCACCAGCAGGATGGCGTCCTTGGCCCTGACGGGTTTGGTGCCGCGGGTGACGCTCAGCGCGAACAGGCGGTCGGCGCCGATCAGCCGGGCCTGGAGCCCCTGCTCGGCGAGGTCCTCGGTGCGGATCCAGCAGATCGCCAGGTCGATGCTGCCGTCGGCGACCCGGCTCGCCTGGGTGTGCGACGGCATCACCCACGGATCGACGATCAGGTGCGCGACGCCCGTCGTCCGGGTGACGAGGTCCTTCGGGTGCCAGCTCACATATCCGAGCCGCACGCAGTCCGCGCCCTCCAGACCGGCCGCCGTACGGCGTAAGGCGTCGGCCTGCTCGAGCAGCGCCCGGGTCTTGGGCAGCAGCGCCTCGCCGGCCGGCGTGAGCGTCACCGACCGCCGGTCGCGCTCGAACAGCTGAACGCCGAGATCGCGTTCCAGCGCCTTGATCTGTTGCGACAGCGACGGGCCGGCGATCAGCAGGCGCGCGGCGGCCCGGCCGAAGTTGAGCTCCTCGGCGACCGCGACGAAGTACCGGAGCTGGCGCAGTTCCACGCCCCGATCGTACGGGGGGTCGGAGCCGCAGCCTCCCAGCAGAGAGGAACTCGGTCGTTCTGAATCGCCCGCGCGCGAGCAACGCTCAAGACATGGACACCAACACACAAAAGGTAGTTGTCATCACGGGCGCCTCGCAGGGCATCGGCGAAGGGCTCGTGACGGCGTACCGCAAGCTCGGCTACGCCGTGGTCGCCAACTCGCGCTCCATCACCCCGTCCGGCGATCCGCTGGTGCTGACCGTGCCCGGCGACATCTCCGCCGTCGGCGTCGGCAGCCGGGTGATCGAGGCCGCGCTGGCCGAGTTCGGGCGGGTCGACACCCTGGTCAACAACGCGGGCATTTTCGTCGCCAAGCCGTTCACCGAGTACACCGACGAGGACTTCGACCGGGTCACCGAGGTGAACCTGCGCGGGTTCTTCGAAATCACCCAGCATGCCGTGAAGGCGATGCTGGCCGGCGGCGGCGGTCACGTCGTCAACATCTCGACGTCGCTGGTCGACCACGCCAACACCTCCGTACCGTCCGCGCTGGCCTCGCTGACCAAGGGCGGACTGAACGCCGTCACCAAGTCGCTCGCGATCGAGTACGCCGCGCGCGGCGTCCGCGTCAACACCGTTGCCCTGGGCATCATCGAGACCCCGATGCACCCGGCCGAGACGCACGAGGCACTGGCCGGCCTGCACCCGGTCGGCCGGATCGGCACGGTCGAGGAGGTCGCCGACGCGGTGCTCTACCTGGAGAACGCGCAGTTCACCACCGGCGAGGTCCTGCACGTCGACGGCGGCCAGAGCGCGGGCCACTGAGCTTGCTGGGAGAGGAGGAGGAAGGGATGAGCGCCTTCCCGACCTCTGCGCCGGCGACGGGCGTGCCGCCGTGGCGGATCGCCGCGCGCGGCGCGGCGACGCTGGCGGCGGGGATGGGGATCGGCCGCTTCGTGTACACCCCGATCCTCCCGCTGATGGGCCTGTCCCCGCGACTCGGCGCGGGGCTGGCCACGGCGAACTACCTCGGCTACCTGGTCGGCGCGGTCGCGGCGATCGCCGTACCGGGGCTGGTTCGTTCGCGGGCGACCTTGCGGCTGTCCCTCCTCCTCCTCGTCGCCACGCTCGCCTTGATGCCGATAGCAACGAACGCCACCGGGTGGTCGGCGCTCCGGCTGATCGCGGGCGTCGCCAGCGCGATGATCTTCGTCTCCGCGTCGACGACGATGCTCACCGATCTCCCGCCGCATGCCGTCGGCTGGGCGATCGGTGGCGTCGGCGCCGGGATCGCGCTGTCCGGCGCCGCCGTACTGGCGATTCGCGCGACGGGCACCTGGCAGCAGGCCTGGTGGAGCGCGGCCGCCCTCACGGCCGCGCTGACCGCCTTCGCCTGGCCACTGCACACCAGTGGTTCGTCGGCCCGGTCCGAGCAGGTCCGGCCCGATCCCACCGCGCGACGTTCCTTCGCCTTCCTGCTGGTGAGCTACTCGCTCGAAGGCGTCGGCTACATCATCGCCGGTACGTTCCTCGTCGCCGCGATCGAACAGACGGCACCGGGCTGGGCCGGGACCGGCGCGTGGATCCTCGTCGGCCTGGCGGCTCTGCCGTCGTCCGCCTTCTGGGCCTGGCTCAGCCACACGTGGTCGCGCCGGTCGCTGCTGGTCGTCGCCCTGCTCGTCCAGGCCGTCGGAATCGCCTTGCCGGCCGTCGCGGGCGGCGTCGTACCGGCGCTGATCTCGGCGACGCTGTTCGGCGCGACGTTCCTCGGCGTCAACACCACTGTGCTCTCGATCGGCGCCCACCTGCGGATCGCCCGCTCGGTCGCGATCCTCACCACCGGCTACAGCGTCGGCCAGGTCCTCGGCCCGCTCGCCGTCAACCCGTTCCTCCACCACGGCTACCACACCCCGCTCCTGCTGGGCGCCGCGCTGGTAACCGTCGCAGCCACCACAGCCACCGCTTCTCACCGCTAGGAGACTCACCATGTCCACCACCACCGAGATCCTCACCACCGTCGCCGACCAGTGGCGCGACGCCGTCGACGCCCACGACCCCGAGCGCGTCGCGTCGAACTTCACCGACGACGCGATCTTCCAGGGCCTGCACCCGTACACCGTCGGCCCGCAGGGCGTCGCGACCTACTACGCCGCCCAGCCCCTCGGCATGACCGCGACATACAAGATCCTCGAATCCAAGCAGCTGACCGACGACCTGATCCTCGGCTACCTCACCGTCGACTTCGCCTTCACCGACCGCCCCACCAAAACGGTCAACCTCAGCCTGCTGCTCAAGAAGACCGCGGACGCCTGGCTGATCAACCACTACCAGGTGTCGCTGCTCCCCTGACCGTGCGGATCGGGGCAGGTCACTGATCTGGCTACCACGCACCCGCGCATGTGCAAGGCTTGAACCAGCTCCCCAGGTGCTGCTTGGAGAGAAGTGAAGCTGGGCTCCCCGCCGGAACGACGGGCCCCAGCTTTCGCGCTTTCCGGCCACAGTGCACCACGACATCGGACACGTGCCTTTGTCACGTGCGCTGTCGAGCAATGCCAGGTCCCGTCCGTCTTGCACCTCACGACGCGAGTCCAATCAAACCTCCCGCACGCCGAGATCGTCCAACTCGTAGAGCAACCGCTCCAGGCAGCACCGCCGCGCCCGCTCCTGCTTGGTCCTGGTCATCGGCGTACCAACGACCACAATCGCCGCGATGTCGAGCTTGCCGACGACGGCGGCGATCCGGTCCCGTCGCTTGACGATTCCGTCACCCAATGCAGGCGTACGCCGGAACGCATCGAGAACGCGCGGACGCGTGCCGAAGTTCTTCGCAGGCGGTGACGGGGATCCTGCAACCTTCGGCGCGCCTTCGTGGGCGCCATGCCGAGGGACTCTCGGGGCAGACCGTCGGGACCGTGAGGCGCTGACCCGCTGCCCTGACCGCGGTTCAGCGGAGGTGGTTCAGGACCCAGGTCGGGTTGGGGTTGACCTGGTGTTCGTCGGGGGTGACGACCGTGGGGACGGTTTCGTTGCCGTCGGCGAGAGACCGGACGACGGCGGCGGCTTCGGGGTCGGACCAGATGTTGACCCAGTGCGCCTTGCGGGCGTGGCGGCCGAGTTTGCGGCGGAGGGTGAGGCAGAAGCTGCAGCCGGGGCGCCAGTAGATGATCGGGCGGCCGTCGGCGGTGGCGCGGCGCTGGGCCTCGGCGGCTGTGGTCGAGCGGGGGAAGGCCAGCGGGGACATGATCGCGGCGAGGATTCCGAAGCCGGCGATCGCGGCGACGGCCATCACCGGGCGACCGGTGGCGAACCCGTCGGCGGCGACGAGCGCCGCGACGACGACGAACGCCCCGGCGAAACTCCAGGTACGGAGTACGCCGGGGCGTGCGTTCGTGCTCAGAGCTTCAGTGCGCCCGCGACGACGTCGGCCAGCGCGTGGGCGACCTCGTGGGCGGTGTCGGAGGACTCGGCCTCGACCATCACCCGGACCAGCGGTTCGGTCCCGGACGGGCGGAGCAGGACGCGGCCGGTGTCGCCGAGACGCCGGGTCGCTTCGGTGACGGCGGACTGGACCGTCGGGTCGGTGCCGGCGCGGGTCTTGTCGACGTTCGGGACGTTGACCAGGACCTGCGGCAGGCGCGTCATCACGCCGGCCAGATCGCGCAGCGACTTGCCGGTCTGGGCGACCCGGGCCAGCAACATGACGGCGGTCAGCGTGCCGTCGCCGGTGGTGGCGTGGTCGGACAGGATCACGTGCCCGGACTGCTCACCGCCGAGCTTGTGGCCGCCGGCCTTCATCGCCTCCAGCACGTACCGGTCGCCGACCTTGGTCTGCTCGACCGCGATCCGCTCCCGGACCATCGCCTGGACGAAGCCGAGGTTGCTCATCACGGTCGCCACGACCGTGTCGTTGAGCAGCCGCCCGCTGTCGCGCATCGCCAGCGCCAGAACGGCGAGGATCTGGTCCCCGTCGATCAGCTCGCCGCCGGCGTCGACCGCCAGGCAGCGGTCGGCGTCGCCGTCCAGCGCGATACCGAGGTCCGCGCCGTGGCCGATCACCTCGCGCCGCAGCCCCTCCATGTGCGTGGAGCCGCAGTCGAGGTTGATGTTCAGGCCGTCCGGGCTCGCGGCGTACGTGACGACCTCGGCGCCGAGCCGGCGCAGCGCCTCCGGTGCCGTCAGGGACGCGGCACCGTTCGCGCAGTCGATCACGACCTTGAGGCCGTCGAACCGGTTGGGCGCGGACCGGACCAGGTGCGCCACGTAGGTCTCGAAGCCCTGACCGTCGTCGAGCACCCGCCCGACGGCCTTGCCGGTCGGGCGCTGCCACTGCTCGCCCATCCGGGCCTCGATGGCGTCCTCGATCTTGTCGTCGAGCTTGATCCCGCCCCGGGCCAGGAACTTGATGCCGTTGTCGGGCATCGGGTTGTGGCTGGCCGACAGCATCACGCCGAGATCGGCACCGGTCGAACCGGTCAGGTACGCGACCGCCGGGGTCGGCAGCACGCCGAGCCTGACCACGTCGACGCCAGCGCTGGCCAGACCGGCCACCACGGCGGCTTCCAGGAACTCACCACTGGCACGCGGATCCCGGCCCACAACGGCGCGTGGCCGGTGCCCTTCGAAGGCACCGGCCTCGCCGAGTACATGAGCGGCGGCGACCGAAAGGTCGAGCGCCAGCTCCGCGGTCAGGTCCACGTTCGCCAGTCCACGGACACCGTCCGTGCCGAACAAACGCGCCATCAGGAAATCAGCGCTTGCTGTACTGCGGAGCCTTACGGGCCTTCTTGAGACCGGCCTTCTTGCGCTCCTTGATCCGCGCGTCGCGGCTGAGCAGACCGGCCTTCTTCAGACCCGGACGGTTCGCCTCCTCGTCCGCGGCGTTCAGGCAGCGGGCGATGCCGAGCTGCAGCGCACCGGCCTGGCCGGTGATGCCGCCGCCGTTGATGCGGGCGATCACGTCGTAGGAACCCTCGAGACCGGCGACCACGAACGGCTCGTTCACGTGCTGCTGGTGAACCTTGTTCGGGAAGTAGACGTCGAGCGGCTTGCCGTTGACGGTGATGTTGCCGGTGCCGGGGATCAGGCGGACGCGCGCGACGGCCTCCTTGCGGCGACCGGTCGCGCCGGCCGGGTTGATCACCGCGACGCGGCCGGACTCGGCGCGCTGCTCCGGGCTCGGGTTCGTCTCGGAGGTGTACGCGACCGGGCCCTCGGTGTCGATGGGGACCTCAAGGTCGTTCTCGGTCTCGGTGGTGGTGACGTCGCTCACGCTGGAAATCCTCGTTTACCTGGCTCGTCGATCGCTCTACTGGGCGATCTGGGTGATCTCGAAAGGCTTCGGCTGCTGGGCCGTGTGCGGGTGCTCCGGACCGGCGTACACCTTCAGCTTGCTGAGCAGCTTCCGGCTGAGACGGTTCTTCGGCAGCATCCCCCAGACAGCCTTCTCGACGGCCTTGCGGGGGTCCTTGTCGAGGATCTCGCCGATCGGCGTGGCTGTCAGGCCACCCGGGTGTCCCGAGTGGCGGTAGGCCAGCTTGTCCGTCCGCTTGGAGCCGGACAGGGCGACCTTGGACGCGTTCACGACGACGACGAAGTCGCCGCCGTCGATGTGCGGGGCGAAGGTCGGCTTGTGCTTGCCCCGCAGAAGAGTTGCGATCTGGACGGCGAGCCGACCGAGCGTGACGTCGGTGGCGTCGATCACGTGCCACTCACGGGTGACGTCAGCAGGCTTCGGGCTGTACGTGCGCACGGTCGTTGACCTTCGTTTCTCAGAGGTTGACAAAAATGAAGCGTCGGCGAGCGGTGTCACCGAGGACCGGTGCAACCAGGAACGCACAACAGCAGCCCAGAATACCGGCGGGGACACGTCGGGGTCAAAGTGAGCGCAACAGGCCCGGGGACCCCGGGTTGGAACCGAACTCCGACCGCACTAGTTTAGCGGTGAAGATTGAAGTCCGAACCGCGTCCCGCCGGCTGACGATCACCCTCACTGGCTCCGGCGATGACGCCAGCTTCCGAAGAGGGCACCCGTGACCGAACAGTCGCTCACCGTCCGGGACAACCGGACCGGCAAGGACTACGACCTTGCCATCACCGACGGCACCATCCGTGCCGCAGATCTCAAGCAGATCAGCGCTACCGACGGAGACGGTGGCCTGGCCACCTACGACCCCGGCTTCGTCAACACCGCCTCGACCCGCTCCTCGGTCACCTTCATCGACGGGGACAAGGGCATCCTGGAGTACCGCGGCTACCCGATCGAGCAGCTCGCCGAGCAGTCGAACTACCTCGAGGTCGCCTACCTGCTGGTCAACGGCAAGCTGCCGAACAAGGCCGAGTACGAGGCCTGGTCGCACGACGTGACGTATCACACGTTCGTGCACGAGAACCTGAAGACCTTCATGCAGGGCTTCCGGTACGACGCGCACCCGATGGGCATGCTGCTGGCCTCGGTCGGCGCGCTGTCGACGTTCTACCCCGAGTCGCGCGACATCTTCAACGAGGAGTCGCGGGCGCTGCAGATCCGCCGGCTGATCGCCAAGATGCCGACGCTGGGCGCGTTCGCATACCGGCACGCGCAGGGCAAGCCCTACGTCTACCCCGACAACGAGCTCAGCTACGCGGCGAACTTCCTGTCGATGCTGTTCAAGATGAGCGAGCCCAAGTACGCCGCCGACGACCGCCTGGTGCGCGCGCTGGAGATCCTGTTCATCCTGCACGCCGACCACGAGCAGAACGCCTCCACCAACGCGGTGCGCGCGATCGGCTCGACCCAGGTCGACCCGTACAGCGCGGTCACCGGCGGCATCGCCGCCCTCTACGGCCCGCTGCACGGTGGCGCCAACGAGGCGGTGCTGAAGATGCTGCGCCGGATCGGCACCGTCGACAACGTGCCGTCGTTCATCGAGGGCGTGAAGAACGGCGAAGAGCGGCTGATGGGCTTCGGCCACCGGGTCTACAAGAACTACGACCCGCGGGCCAAGATCATCAAGAAGGCCGCCGACGACGTGTTCGAGGTGACCGGGATCAACCCGTTGCTGAAGATCGCCGTCGAGCTGGAGAAGATCGCGCTGGAGGACGAGTACTTCGTCTCCCGCAAGCTCTACCCCAACGTCGACTTCTACTCCGGCCTGATCTACGAGGCGCTGCAGTTCCCGCCGGAGATGTTCACCGTGCTGTTCGCCATCCCGCGCACGTCGGGCTGGCTGGCGCAGTGGCTGGAGAGCCTCGGCGACAGCGACCAGAAGATCGCCCGCCCGAAGCAGATCTACACCGGTGCCCGCGGCATCGACTACGTCCCGATGGGCGAGCGCTGAGCTTCGCCTGACCAAGGCCCCCACGCGATCGCGTGGGGGCCTTTGCCGTCCCCACGGCCTGCTCCCTGAGGGTTCAGGGTGACCCTGATCCGTACGCCGCCCGGCGTACGGCGGATGCCGCCGCCGGGCCGACGCGGCCGCGGGGTGGATTTCGCGACGCTGTCATGGACATCGACCATGACAGGAGACACCACCATGAACACCCTGCTGGACAAGGGAAACCGGCTGACCGACTGGCTCGGGCAGCGCAGCGTCGACATCCTGAGGATCAGCCTCGGCCTGATCTTTCTCGGCTTCGGCCTGCTGAAGTTCTTCCCCGGTGCGAGTCCGGCCGAGGCGCTGGTGATGCGCACGCTCGACACCTTGACTCTGGGTGTCGTGGAAGGCCGCAACGCCGTCCTGCTGACCGCGCTGATGGAGTGCTTCATCGGGCTCACGCTGATCACCGGCAGGTTCCTGCGCACCGGTCTGCTGGTGCTCGGGATGGCGCTGGTCGGCATCATGTCGCCGCTGGTGCTGTTCTTCGGCGACCTCTTTCCGGGCGCGCCGACCCTGGAGGCGCAGTACGTGCTGAAGGACGTCGTACTGGCGGCCGCCGGACTGGTGATCGCCGCCAAGGCACTCACCGTCGCGCCCCTGAAAGGCTTACAGGGTTGAGCAATTGGGACGGCCCCGGCCCGGCAGAACTGCCGCGGACCGGGGCCGTGCTGCGCTTCTGCCGACTACGACGCGACGGCCGGGCCGCGCGGTTCCCGGGCACTGTCGAAGAGTTGGTCGAGGGTTCCCCGGGCCCGCGCCATCGCGACATGGTCGACGTAGTCCCGCGACTCCACGATCAGGCCGTCGCGCACCCGCAGCACGAAGACGCAGGGCACCCGGAACGTCGCGCCGTCGGCCGGCCGGACCCCCGCGTACTCGAACTCGGCGACGATCACCTCGGGGTCCGCGGTCTGGTGGATCCGGATGTTGTCAGGCCGGAACTCGATGGTTTGCGCGACTGCCGGCCCGGTGCCGCTGAAGTGCTCGCGCAGCGCGTCGCGGCTGAGCAACGGGTGGTCGCCGCCGGGCGCCATCGGGTGCCGGACGTCGATCTGTTCGGCGTACAGGTCGGGAAGGGCGGCATAGTCACCGGCGGCGACGCCGTGGACCAGCCGGAGGAAAACCTCGGCAGGTGTCATGGACTCCCCCTGAGCGAAGTGATGACTCCGAATATAGGGAGTGGCGACTTCGGTTACAACCGAATTGGTCCGGTGAGCGTCTCCTACGCTGTGCGGGACGACGGAGGGTGGGCGAGTGCGAGCTGACGCGCGGGACAATCGCGAACGGATCCTGACCGCGGCCGAGCAGGTGTTCGGGCGGTCGACGGCTGCCTCGACCGACGACGTCGCGAAGCTGGCGGGGGTCGGGATCGCGACCGTGTTCCGGCACTTCCCGACCAAGCTGGAGCTGCTGGAGGCGGTGCTCACCCTGCGGCTGCAACGGCTGCGCGACACCGCCCGCGAGTTGGCCGGCGCAGGCGACCCCGGGACGGCGTTCTTCGAGTTCTTCGGCCAGGTGGTCGCCGAGGCGGGCTCCAAGTTGGCGATCGCGGAAGCGCTCAGCGCGGCCGGCACGACCCCTGGCGAGCACGCCCGCCAGGCCGGAGTCGAGATGCGTCAGGCCTTCGGTGAACTGCTCGCCAAGGCTCAGCACAGCGGGGCCGTCCGGGCCGACGCCCAGTTCCCCGAGGTCTACGCCCTGCTGGTCGGCGCATCCCGCGGCGCCACGGCGTCCGGTCTCGACGCGGAGGTCCGCGACCGAATGCTGGCAGTCCTGTACGACGGACTGCGGCCGCGCCCGTGAAGCGGCGCTGGCAACGCTGGTCCCGCCGGCGGCGCGTGGTCGTCGTCCTGCTGCTGGTCTTCCTGCTGGCGGTCCCCGTACCGCTCGGGGCGTACGCCGTGGCGCTCCGCGTGCACTACTCCGGCGACCCGTCGTCCCAGGCTGTCAGCCGCGGCCGGGACGCCGTCTGGCTCGGCCATGCCTGGGTGGACGGCCGCAAGACCAGCGCTGACGTCACCGCACTGGCTGCGCGGCTTGCCACGACCGGAGTACGCGACCTCTACGTCCACGCCGGGCCGCTGGAGCACGACGGCAGTCTGCCGCTCGCGGAGGTCTCGCCGAAGGCCCGCTGGTTCACCGACGCGATGAGCAAGGCCGCGCCCGGCGTACGGGTGCAGGCCTGGCTGGGCGACCTCGTCCAGCCGGCCAAGAACCCCGGCATGGACCTGGACGACCAGGCCGTGCGCGACCGGGTGACCGCGTCGTCGGCGGCCGTGCTCGACCAGGGCTTCGACGGCATCCACTTCGACTTCGAGCCGGTGCACTCCGGGTCTCACGGGTTCCTCGCCGTACTGGAGCAGGTGCACGAGCTCACCGCCCAGCGCGGCGTCCCGCTGTCGGTCGCGGCCGCGCAGATCGACCCGCTCTGGAACCTGAACGCCGTGCCGCTGGCGATCGCCGACGAGGGCAAGTGGTGGTCGCAGGAGTACTTCGGCGAGGTGGCGCGCCGGGTCGAGCAGATCGCCGTGATGTCGTACGACACCGCCATGCCCCTGGAGTCCCTGTACGGCGGCTACGTCGCCCAACAGACCAGCCTGGCCCTGGAGGTCACCCCCGGCCGTGTCGACCTGCTGATGGGCCTTCCGGCGTACTGGGAGAGCAATCCGAGCCACTGGGGTCACGCGGAGACCGTCGAAGCCGCGGTCCGCGGTGCGCGCCTGGGCCTTGGCACGTCCGGCAAGCAGAACTTCGGGCTCGCGATCTACGTCGACTTCACCGCGACCGAGCAGCACTGGAACGCCTACACCGACGGGTGGGTGCGGAAATGACCAGCCTGACCTTTCGCCGCGTGACTCGCGGCGACTTCCCCCTGCTGGCCCAGTGGCTGGCCAACCCGCACGTCGTGCGCTGGTGGAACCACGAGACCAGCCCGGAGGCCGTCGAGCGCGACTTCGGCGCGAGCGCCGACGGCACCGAACCGTCGGAGGACTTCCTGTTCCTGGTGGACGGCGTACCGGCCGGGCTGATCCAGCGCAGCCGGCTGGCGGACTATCCCGAGGAACTGGAGTCGTTCGCCGAGCTGACCGACGTACCGGACGGCGCGGTGATCATCGACTACTTCATCGGCGCCGAGCAGCACACCGGCCAGGGGCTGGGCACGGCGATGATCGCCGCCATGGTCGAGCGGACCTGGACCGACCTGCCCGGTACGCCGGCCGTACTGGTCGCTGTCGTGGCCGCGAACCGGAACTCCTGGCGGGCGCTGGAACGGGCCGGCCTGCGCCGGGTCGCCGAGGGGCCGATGGAGCCGGACAACCCGATCGACGACCCGCTGCACGTCGTCTACCGGATCGACCGGCCCTAGCGAGCGCGCTCGACCCGGCCCTCGTCCCAGACCGGTTCGGTCGACTCGTAGACCGAACCGTCGGAGCCGAAGACCAGGTAGCGGTCGAAGTCGCGGGCGAACCAGCGGTCGTGGGTGACGGCCAGGACCGTGCCGTCGAAGGAGTCCAGGCCCTCCTCCAGCGCCTCGGCCGACTCCACGTCGAGGTTGTCGGTGGGCTCGTCGAGCAGGAGCAGCGTCGCGCCGGACAGCTCGAGCAGGAGGATCTGGAACCGGGCCTGCTGACCACCGGACAGGCTGTCGAAGCTCTGCTCGGCCGCGTGCGCCAGCTCGTAGCGGTCCAGCTTCCGCGACGCCAGCTCGCGACCCATGCCGTCACGGTGCTCGTCACCGCGGTGCAGGATTTCCAGCAGCGTCCGGCCGGCCAGCTCCGGGTGCTCGTGGGTCTGGGCGAACCAGCCGGGCCGGACCCGCGCACCGAGCTTGGCGACACCGGTGTGCGCGACCGACGGGATCTCCACCTCGCCGACCGGCTGGTGCTCGACGTCCGGGTCGGACCCGCCGTTGGCCAGCAGCCGCAGGAAGTGCGACTTGCCGGAGCCGTTGGAGCCGAGCACGGCCACGCGTTCGCCGTACCAGACCTCGAGGTCGAACGGCTTCATCAGGCCGGTCAGTTCCAGCCCGGTGCAGACCACCGCCCGCTTGCCGGTCCGGCCGCCGGTGAGCCGCATGCTGACCTTCTGCTCGCGCGGAATCGCCTCCGGCGGCCCGGCCTCCTCGAACTTGCGCAGCCGGGTCTGGGCGGCCCGGTAGCGCGAGGCCATGTCGGAGTTGTACGCCGCCTTCTGCTTGTACATCAGCATCTGCGCGCGCAGCTTGGCGTGCTCGTCGTCCCAGACCTTGCGCAGCTCCTCGAACCGCTCGAACCGGTGCCGCCGGGCCTCGTGGTACGTGCGGAAGCCGCCACCGTGGGTCCAGGCCGTGTTGCCGGCCGCACCGAGCTCGACCGTCACGATCCGGGTCGCCGTGTTGGCCAGCAGCTCCCGGTCGTGGCTGATGTAGAGCACGGTCTTCTGCGTCGCGTTGAGCTGCTCCTCCAGCCAGCGCTTGCCCGGTACGTCGAGGTAGTTGTCCGGCTCGTCCAGCATCAGCACTTCGTCCGGACCGCGCAGCAGCGCCTCCAGGACGAGCCGCTTCTGCTCGCCGCCCGACAGGGTCTTCACCTCACGCCAGCGGCACCGCTCGAAGGGCACGCCGAGGGCGGCCGACGTACAGACGTCCCAGAGCACCTCGGCGTCGTACCCGCCGACCTCGCCCCAGTCCGAGACGGCCTGGGCGTAGCGCAGCTGGGTCTTCTCGTCGTCGGCCTCCATCATCTTCAGCTCGGCCGCGTCGAGCTTCGCGGCGGCGGTCCGGATCGCCTCCGGCGCCACTCCCAGCAGCAGGTCGCGCACCGTCGAGGTGTCCCGCACCGACCCGACGAACTGCCGCATCACGCCCAGCCCACCGGACCGCGCGATGCTGCCACTGTGCGGCTTCAGGTCCCCGGCGATGATCTTGGTCAACGTCGTCTTGCCCGACCCGTTCGCCCCGACCAGCGCGACCTTGGCCCCGTCCCCGACCCGAAACGTGATGTCGTCCAGCAACACCCGCCCGTCCGGCAACTCGAACCCGATCCCGGCGACGTCCACGTGACCCATGCCCCCAGTCTGACCGCCTGCCCCCGCACCCGCGACCCAGTTATCGTTTGGTCCGCAGCGAAGGAGGCAGCCGATGAACGACCAGCCGGTCGATTACGCGACGTTCCAGGCCGAGATGCACCGACTGCTCGCGAACCTCGATGGCGCGGCTCCGGAACTGATCGAGGCCGAGACCTCCCGGCTGCAGGCGATGGCCGAGCAGATCCCGGACGAGCGTGACCGTGAACACGCCCTCTTCCGCGCCGGGTCCCTGCCTCGTCTCGTAGCCGGACCACCTCCGGCAACCAGCGAGCAGTTCGACCAGGCTCAGGTCTTGTTCGCGCAGGCGATCAACAGCGAAGAACCCGCTCAGACCCGGATCCCGCAGATCGAGCAGGCCATCCGGGAGATCGGGGCGCTCGCGGCCCAGGCACCGCGCATCGAGGCGGGCGCGATCCGACGGCTCAACAGCACGCTGTCGAGACTGAAGTATCACTTGGAGAGCTCCTCCAGATGAGCGTCGGCCGCCTCGTCCCGCGCGACAGCGACGAGTACCGCTGGGTGCAGAACGTCGTCCGCTCGGTCGAGACGCTGACCGGACGTCCGACCCGCTGGACCGGCGACCTGTACGAGGAAACGGAACCGGACGTGGCCGGGAGCGTTCTGGACGACGGCGCGATGACTCTCAGCCGCCAGTTGGTTCTCCAACCGGCCGTACGGGCCTACACCGCCGGCCGCCCGCTGACGCCGACCGAGCTGATCGATACCAGGGACGCCGTACTGACCGCGGTTCACGAGGCCAAGCACCTGACCAACGCGCTCGGGGACGAAGCTGCTCCTGGCGCGACCCCGGTCTACGCTCCGGACACGTTGGCGTTGGAAGAGGGGCTGACCGAGAGTTGGGCGCACCAGAACGTCGACGACGTGATCAGGGACGTCGGCCTGGACCGGGCGCAACCGGAGCTGCGCGGCCTGGACTCAGCTGACGCCTATCCGGCGTACACGGCCGCGACCGGTGAACTGGTCCGCGGTGTCGCCGACGTCGCGGGTCTGTCCCCGGCGCAGGTCCGTGACGGGATGGACCAGGCCGATCGAGCCCAGCGCTGGTCGGCGATCGCCGATTTGGTGATCGATCAGCGGCTGGCCGACGTACTGCCGGATGAGGATCGGTCGGCGGTCAGGACCCAGCTGATCCGGACGATGCGCCCCCATCTCGCCGTCGCCGCCGCGGCCCAGGTGAGTGACCAGTTGACCGCCGCGGCCAAGGCCAACAGCGGGCGTCAGGCTGCCGGTCGGGCCGTCATCGACTTGAGCACGACGACCGCCGGGCTGGAGGACCAGTACCGCAACGCGGTCCTTGAGCAGCCGTCGCAGGCCGCCGAGGTGGATCACCTGCGGAAGTTCCTGGGTGAAAGCACCCCGCGGACCAGTACCTATCGCGGTAGCGACTTGGCGAGCGCAGTACCGAGCAATGTCCGGCGGTTGTCGCACCGCCGGGAGCAGGGGCCTGATCAGGGGCGGGAGTAGCTACCAGCCCTTCAGGTGGTCGAGGTAAACCCCGCCGGACGGACGCACGGCGCCGGTCATGAAGAGTTTGAGGGGGCCGGCGAACAGGCCGTACGTCGCCCGGCCGTTGAGGAAGCCTGCTGTCGCGCAGCCGTCGTACTGGACCCAGATCTCGCGGATGTCCTGCGCGGTGGTGAACCGCAGGACGATCGCCTCGGACGGGCGGGCCGCCTCGGGGGTGCACTTGAACACCGGCAGTGCGGGATTGCGTTCGGGCAGCACCTTGATCGCGTCGACGACCTGCTGGGCGATGTTCTGGGGAAAGGTGCCGGCGCCGATCAGGGCGGTGGCGCCGGGGGTCAGGCGGTAGCGGCAGGCCTGGAGGCTGGAGACCGGGGTGCGGAGATCCAGGCCGACGGCTGGTGACGGACCGGCGTCGCCGCCGAAGATCGCCGGCTGGGGCTCGCAGCCGAGAGCGCCAGCGGCCGATGGCTCGTCGTGGTTGTACTCGGGAGCGCCGGCGCGGCTGTCGGCGCCGGCGCTGCCGGTCGCCACCTCGGTCGGCGAACCCAGGGTGGTCCACACCCCGCCGCCGATCACCGCAACGGCGATCACGGCGGCTGAGGCGGCCATCAGGTTCCGCCGGCGCTGCCGGAGCCGGCGGCGGGCCTCGTCGGCCATCGACTTGCCGTGCCGGCTCGGCGCGGCATCTGCCTTGGTGTGGAAGGCGTCGGCCAGGGTCGGGCCGAGCTCCTGCTCCTGGTCGTCGTACTCAGGCATCCTCGGCTCCTTCCTTGGTCAGCGTCTGTTTGAGTACGGCGAGCGCCCGATGCACGTGCGACCGGGCCGTCGCCTCCGCGCAGTGCAGCAGGACGGCGATCTCCGCGTACGACAGGTCTTCGTAGAAGCGCAGCACGACCGCGGCTCGCTGGCGGTCGGGCAGGGTCTTGCAGAGCTCCCAGACCGCCTCCGCCTCCGCGCGGTCCGTCGTACCGTCGGGTGCGGGTGCGGCGGTCCGGGTCGGCTCGGCGGCCGGTGACTCGCGGCGGCGGAACCGGCGCCACCAGGAGATGTGCGCGTTGACCACCATCCGCTTGACGTACGCCTCGGGGTCGTCGGCCTGGCTGACCCAGGCCCAGCGCGCACAGGCGGTCGTCAGCGCGTCCTGGACGGCGTCCTCGGCCAGCGCCTGGTCGCCGGTCAGCACATAGGCGAACCGCAGCAGCGCGTCGGCCCGTTCGGTGACGAACAGTTCGAAGTCGAGCGCGAGGGCGGTGGTCACCGGCTCTGCCAAGGCTGCCTCCATACCCTCAGGACGGTGTTCCGCCCGGGTTCGTTGCAGTCGCCTTCAGGATCCGGAAACCCTTCGCGCTGGCCACCCGCTCGCACGGGTAGCCCTGCTCGGTCAGCCAGCGCTGCAGCGAGTCTCCGCCGAGGTTCTTGCCGACCACCAGCCAGGCCACTCCGCCGGGCTTCAGCCGGCCGAACCAGCGCAGCAGCATCTTGTGCAGCTCCGGCTTGCCGATGTGGATCGCCGGGTTCGACCAGAGCTCGTCGAACACCACGTCATCCGGTACGTCGTCCGGCTGCGCCGGGTGGACCCGATCGGCCACTCCCGCCGCGGTCGCGTTCAGCGCGGTGAGCTCGAGCGCCCGGTTGTTCACGTCGACCGCCCAGACCTCAGCCTCCGGGACCTCGACCGCAAGTGCGCACGCGATCGGCCCGTAGCCCGTACCGAGATCGAGGATCGTCCGGCGTCCCGGCTCGGGCCGGACCTCCCGCAGCAGGATCGACGTCCCGAGGTCGAGCCGGTCGCGGGAGAACACCCCGCTGGCCGTGGTGAACTCGTAGTCGCGGTCCCAGATCCGCGCCTGCACAGTACGCCGTACGTCGGCCGAGGCCGGATCGGCGGAGAAGAAGTGGTCAGCCACGTCGGTGCACCTCGCCACGGACCTGCCGAGTCTCCACGGCGCGTGCCGCCACCTGATCGTCCGCCGGGTAGCGCACTTCCTCCAGCGTGAGCCCGTGCGCGGGCAGCACCGCCACCGCCGAGTCGCGGACGCGGGCGGCGAGCACACTGGCGGGCCAGTCGACCTCGCGGCGGCCGTCGCCGACCGGGACGATCGAGCCGACCAGCGCCCGCACCATCGAGTGGCAGAACGCGTCGGCGATCACCGTGCCCTCCAAGCGACCCGGCGCGACCCGGACCCACGAGAAGTCCCGCAGCGCGCGGACGGTGCTGGCGCCCTCGCGCTTGCGGCAGAACGCGGCGAAGTCGTGCTCGCCGAGCAAGGTCTGGGAGGCGGCGTTCATCCGGTCCACGTCCAGCGCGCGGCCGACCCGCAGGACCTCCTGCCGGCGCAGCGGATCCCAGCCGATCGGGTCGTCGCAGATCCGGTAGACGTACCGGCGGAACAGCGCGGAGAACCGGGCGTCGAAGCCCTCCGGGGCCTCGGCGACCGAGGTCACCGAGACGTCCTGGGGCAGTACGCCGTTGAGCCGGCGAAGCAACTCCCGCGCGGTCATCGTGGTGTCCAGGTCCACGTGGGCGACCTGCCCGCGGGCGTGGACGCCGGTGTCGGTCCTTCCCGCGCAGGTCACCGTCGGGGCCTGCTCGGCCCGCAGAACCGTCCGCAGGGCTTGCTCGAAGTCGCCCTGCACGGTTCTGAGCCCGTCCTGCCTGGCCCAGCCGTGGAATCCGGTCCCGTCGTACCTCAGGTCTATCCGCCAACGCACAGGGCAATCTAACGCAGCAGCGCCCCTCCACCCGAACGGGTGAAGGGGCGCCACGGGGTGCTGGGTGTTACTTGTCCTCGGTCTCGCCGGCCTTGGTGAAGCCGGCGGCCACGGCCGCGTCCTCGGTGGAGAACCAGACCTCGGCCTCGGTCTGGTCGTACCACGGCGAGTCGGGGGTGTGGAACTTCATCGAGTTCTCGTTGCCCTTGATGTCGAAGCCCTCGGGCGCCGAGCCGTCGGCCAGCGGAGCGGCCGAACCCTCGTACTTGCCCGCGGTCACGTCGGAGGCCTTCGCCTCGTCCTTGACCTCGTCCTGCACCTCGGCGGCGTCGTCGGCCTTGGCGGCCGCCTTCTTGGCCGGGGCCTTCTTGGCCGGAGCCTTCTTGGCCGCCGTCTTCTTCGCCTTCGGCGAGTCCGCCAGCGCCTCGACCAGCTCGATCTTCACCATCGGGGCGTTGTCGCCCTTGCGGGGGCCGAGCTTGATGATCCGGGTGTAGCCGCCCGGACGGTCGGCGTAGCGCTCACCGATCTCGGTGAACAGCACGTGCACGACGCTCTTGTCCTTGATCCGCTTCATCACCTGGCGGCGCGAGTTCAGGTCACCACGCTTGGCCTTGGTGATCATCGACTCCGCGAGCGGCTGCAGGCGCTTGGCCTTCGACGCGGTCGTGGTGATCGCGCCGTGCTCGAACAGCGAGGTGGCGAGGTTGCTGAGGATCAGCTTCTCGTGCGCCGGGCTGCCGCCGAGGCGGGATCCCTTGGTAGGGGTAGGCATTGTCCAACTCCAGAAATCTCAGGCCCGGGTGCGGACCTTGGGAACGGGCCGTGAGGCCATCGAAAGGTCAGTACTGCTCGGTCTCGGCGAAGCTCTCGTCCTCGTCCTCGGCGTCGTCACCGTAGGCCTCGGCAGCGGCGCGCAGGTCGAAGCCGGGAGGCGAGTCCTTCAGCGACAGGCCCATCTCGGCCAGCTTCAGCTTGACCTCGTCGATCGACTTGGAGCCGAAGTTGCGGATGTCCAGCAGGTCCTGCTCGCTGCGCGAGATCAGCTCACCCACGGTGTGGATGCCCTCGCGCTTGAGGCAGTTGTAGGACCGGACGGTCAGCTGCAGGTCCTCGACCGGCAGCGCCAGGTCGGCGGCCATCTGCTCGTCGACCGGCGACGGGCCGATGTCGATGCCCTCGGCCTCGACGTTCAGCTCGCGGGCCAGGCCGAACAGCTCGACCAGCGTCTTGCCGGCCGACGCGACGGCGTCGCGGGGCAGCATCGACGGCTTGGTCTCGACGTCCACGACCAGCCGGTCGAAGTCGGTGCGCTGCTCGACACGAGTCGCCTCGACCTTGTAGGTCACCTTGAGGACCGGCGAGTAGATCGAGTCGACCGGCATCCGGCCGATCTCGGCGTCGGCGGACTTGTTCTGGACGGCGGACACGTAACCACGGCCCCGCTCGACGACCAGCTCCATCTCGAGCCGGCCCTTCTCGTTCAGGGTGGCGATCTTCAGGTCCGGGTTGTGCACCTCGACACCGGCCGGCGGCGCGATGTCGGCGGCGGTGACGTCACCGGGGCCCTGCTTGCGCAGGTACATGGTGACCGGCTCGTCGTGCTCGGAGGAGACGACCAGGTCCTTGAGGTTCAGGATCAGCTGGGTGGCGTCCTCCTTGACCCCGGCCACCGTCGAGAACTCGTGCAGCACGCCGTCGACCTTGATGCTGGTCACGGCGGCGCCCGGGATGGACGACAGCAGGGTGCGGCGGATGGAGTTGCCGAGGGTGTAGCCGAAGCCCGGCTCGAGCGGCTCGATCACGAACCGCGAGCGGTGCTCGCCGACGACCTCTTCGGTCAGGGTGGGGCGCTGCGCGATAAGCACGTGTTTCTTCCTTCTTCGATTTCGCGACGACCACTATTTGAGGTCGCGAGACGAAGAACGACCGATCCCGCCGGCGGCGAACAGGCCGCCGGCGGGAACCGGATCAGTTCTTCGAGTAGAGCTCGACGATCAGGTGCTCGGCGACCTGGGTGTCGATCTGTGCCCGGGTGGGCAGCTGGTGCACGAGGATCCGCAGCCGCTCCGGCAGGGCCTCGAGCCACGCCGGGACGACCCGCTCGGAGTGGGTCTCGCGAGCGATGATGAACGGCGTCATCTCGGCCGACTTCGGCCGGACGTCGATCACGTCGTGGGCCGCGACCCGGTACGACGGGATGTTCACCTTGATGCCGTTCACGGTGAAGTGACCGTGCACGACGAGCTGACGCGCCTGCCGACGGGTCCGGGCCAGGCCGGCGCGGTAGACGACGTTGTCGAGGCGGGACTCGAGGATGATCAGCAGGTTGTCACCGGTCTTACCCGGACGCCGCGAGGCCTCCTTGTAGTACAGGCTGAACTGCTTCTCGAGCACGCCGTAGGCGAAACGAGCCTTCTGCTTCTCACGAAGCTGGAGCAGGTACTCGCTCTCCTTGGGACGGCCGCGGCCGTGCATACCCGGCGGGTACGGACGACGCTCGAAGGCCTTGTCGCCACCGACGAGGTCGACCCCGAGACGGCGCGACTTCTTGGTCATGGGTCCGGTGTAACGGGCCATTTTCGCTGCCTACCTTTCCTGGGTCAGACCCGGCGCCGCTTGGGAGGGCGGCAGCCGTTGTGGGCGGTCGGGGTGACGTCCTGGATGGTGCCGACCTCGAGGCCGACCGCACCCAGCGAACGGATCGCGGTCTCACGGCCGGAGCCGGGACCCTTCACGAACACGTCGATCTTGCGCATGCCGTGCTCCATCGCCCGGCGCCCGGCGGCCTCGGCGGCCATCTGCGCGGCGAACGGGGTGGACTTGCGCGAACCCTTGAAGCCGACGGTGCCCGCGGAAGCCCACGAGATGACCGCGCCGGTCGGGTCGGTGATCGTCACGATCGTGTTGTTGAACGTGCTCTTGATGTGCGCGTGGCCGGCGGCCACGTTCTTCTTCTCCTTGCGGCGCACCTTCTTCGCGCCGGCCGCGGTGCGGCTCTTGGGAGGCATAAGTCAGTTGCTCCTGGGCTGGTCGACGGTCATCCGGGTCACTTCTTCTTCTTGCCGGCGATCGCCTTGCGACGACCCTTGCGGCTGCGGGCGTTGGTACGCGTGCGCTGACCACGCACCGGCAGACCGCTGCGGTGGCGGCGACCCTGGTACGACCCGATCTCCATCTTGCGGCGGATGTCCGCGGTCACCTCGCGACGGAGGTCACCTTCGATCTTGTAGTTGCCTTCGATCCAGTCCCGGAGCTTCACCAGCTCCTCGTCGCCCAGCTCGTGGACGCGCTTGTCACCGGAGATGCCGGTGGCTTCGAGCGTCTTCAGGGCGCGAGTACGACCTACACCGAAGATGTAGGTGAGGGCGACCTCGATGCGCTTGTCGCGCGGAAGGTCGACGCCTACGAGGCGTGCCATGTGGCGGTTGTCCTTTCGTCTGCAGAGGTGTGGTGGCGCGCTGCGTCCTTGCCCGCCTCGGTGAGCGTTCCTTCACCGGCAAGGCCCCGGCCTCTGTTCCGGGGGCGACGTCCAGCCTGTTGCCGTGCTGGACGAGCATGCGCGCTGTGGTGCGACAGTGCCGTGTCGCGAGGTAGGGCTTGGATCAGCCCTGCCGCTGCTTGTGCCGCGGGTTCTCGCAGATCACCATGACCCGGCCGTGACGGCGGATCACCTTGCACTTGTCGCAGATCTTCTTGACGCTCGGATTGACCTTCATCGAGCTTCTTTCTTCGACAGGTGGCTGTGGTTACTTGTACCGGTAGACGATCCGACCCCGGGTGAGGTCGTACGGCGACAGCTCCACGACGACCCGGTCCTCGGGGAGGATCCGGATGTAGTGCTGCCTCATCTTGCCGCTGATGTGCGCGAGCACCTTGTGCCCGTTGGACAGCTCAACACGGAACATCGCGTTCGGCAGGGCCTCGACGATGGTGCCCTCGAGTTCGATAACTCCCTCTTTTTTGGGCATGTCCTCGCACTTCTGTAGACGACGTACTGAATGATTGGTACCGCACGGTCGCACGGCCCGGAACAAGCATTGGGCAGCACAACCAGAGGCTACAAAGAGCCAAGGAAAGAGTGTACGCCACTTACCGGCCGGAAACCCAATCGGCCCTCAGAGGCCCACTTACCATCAGGTAAGTACCCGACTATTTAGTCGGTACTTGTCCACTCTACCGCCTGGCACCCAGCCTGGACGTCATGAAGACACCAGTCACCGTTCTCGGCCTCGGCGCGATGGGAACCGCCCTCGCCCAGGCCTTCGTCACCGCCGGCCATCCGACCACCGTCTGGAACCGTACGCCGGGCCGCGCACCCGATCTCACCGGTGTCACCCGCGCCCGGACCGTCGCCGACGCCGTCGCCGTCAGCCCGCTGATCGTCGTCTGCCTCCTGGACGACGCGTCCGTGCAGGAAGCGCTGGCACCGGCCGCCACCGAGTTCTCCGGCCGCACCCTGGTCAACCTCACCAACGGCACGCCCGCACACGCCCGCCGAGCCGCCGACTGGGCCATCCAGCAGGGCGCGGACTACCTGGACGGCGGCATCATGGCCGTTCCCGCGATGATCGGCGGCCCGCACGCGTTCATCCTCTACAGCGGCTCGTCAGCCGCCTTCGAGCGGCACCAGGCCGACCTGGCCGCGCCCGCCCGTCCCCAGTACGTCGGGAGCGACCCCGGCCTGGCCGCGCTGCAGGACCTGGCGTTGCTCACCGGGATGTACGGCATGTTCGGCGGGGCCGCCCACGCGCTCGCCTTGACCTCCAGCGAGAAGATCTCGCCGACCGAGTTCACCGAGCAGCTCCTCGTCCCGTGGCTGACGGCGATGCTCGCCACCCTGCCCGCGATCGCGAAGGACCTCGAGTACGGCGCCGAACCAGGTGCGGCCGGCTCCAACCTCGAGATGCAGTCCACCGCTTTCGTGAACCTACTCGACGCGTCCCGCGATCAAGGCGTCGATCCCGCGCTGCTCGCCCCGATGGGTGACCTGCTGGCCCGCGCGGTCCGCGAGGGTCACGGCGACGAGGACCTCGCCGCCGTCGTACGGCTGCTCAGGACTGCCGAGTAGCCAGCCACTGCTCGCCGGTCTGCCAGACGTGCTCGGGGATCAGCGCGAGCAGGTCGCAGGCGGCGTCCAGATGGGCCAGCGCGACCGCCGGCTCCCGGTACGCCGGGAAGATCGCCACGAACCGGCGACCCTCGCAGCTGAACCCGAACGGCGGAACCTGCGCCAGTACGTCGACCGCCCGCCGATGCAGCACCTCCAGCGCCAGATCCTCGCGCCCGTTGAACAGGCAGTACTTCTCGGGCAGCCCGGTCACCGTGAGCTTCAGCGGCACCAAGCTCGCCGCGGCGACCGGTGCCAGCGAGGTCGGCAGCAGCTGCATCGGCGGGAGCGGCCGGTCGATCTCCAGCTCCAGGAAGTCGAAGCCGAGCTGGCGGCGCCGTACCTTGTGGCGGAACCGTCCGGCGATCAGCTCGCGGCCCCGGTGCCGGCCGATCGTCACGTCGTACACCTCGGCCGCGGGGTCGACGTCGAACGGCGGGAACGGCCAGCGGTCCAGCAGATCGGGATCGCCGGCGGTGACCTGCCAGCCCAGCTGCCGGGCCATGTCGGCCCAGCCCCGGCGCTGCCTGGCCTCGGAGATCCGGAACGCCGCGGTCAGAGCGACCAGCACCAGGAACCAGCCGAGCACCAGCCAGCCGACCCAGCGCGGCTCGACCAGCAGGCCGACCACGACCAGCGGGACCGCGACCAGGAACCACACCACGTAAACCAGTGCGGAGCCCTGCCGCAGCTGCCAGGCCCAGTCCGGGCGCAGCCGCAGCCCCTCGGCGCGCCGCGCGGTCTCGGTCACCGCCGCTTTCCGAGGTGACCCATGCCCATCAGGGCCCACGGGATCAGCAGCCAGACCGGCCAGAAGTGCGGCCATTGGCCACCGTTGGCGACGCCGATGACGAACCAGATCATCACGTTGATCAGCACGACCCCGGTGAAGCCGCCGAGCAGGCCCTGCAGGTTGCGCTGGGGCTGGTTGTCCTTCTTCCGCTCCGGGAAGGTTCCCGGCGCCGGGGCGGGCTGCGCACTCTGCACCCCGGCGGGAGTCTGGTAGGTCCGGACCGGCGGGAGGTCGCGCACCAACGGCTCCAGTTGGCCGTAGGTCTGGGCGCCGTACAGGTCGTCGAGCCGCCGGGTGAATTCCGGCTGGTCCAGGCGCCCGTCCGCGAAGGCGTCACGCAACCGGCCGGCGATCTTGTCGCGATCGGCTTCGGTGAAGCGCTGATGGGGCTGGTACGAGCTGGGCATGTCCCCAGTGTGCCTCAGCCGGGGCGTGCCCGGCGTCCCCCGATGGGTGGACGCGCGTAGCCGGAGAGTGGACGACGCGAAGCTGCCCGGAAGTCTGCCCTGGCGGGCGAGCGGCGTACGGGTCAGTCGGCGAGCGGACCGAACGTGACGCCCAGCTCGGCCAGCTTCGCCTCGCCGCCGTCCAGGGCGGTCAGCACCCACGGACCCTGCGGAGTCAGCGTGAAGGTGTGCTCGGTGTGCGCGGCCGCGCTGCCGTCGTCGGTGACCACGGTCCAGTCGTCGTCGAGCGTGTGGTTGTCCTGCTTGCCCAGCGTCAGCATCGGTTCGACCGCCAGCGCCAGCCCCTCGACCAGCTTGGGCCCCTTGCCCGCACGCCCGAAGTTCGGCACGTTCGGCGGCTGGTGCATCGCCGAGCCGATCCCGTGCCCGACGAAGTCCTCGACGATCCCGTACGACGAGTTGGCGCGCACGTGCGCCTCGACCGCGGCCGAGATGTCGGTCAGCCGGCCACCCAGCTTGGCGGCCGCGAAGCCGCGCCACATCGACTCCTCGCAGATCCGGGCCAGCTCGAGCAGCTCGTCGGCGACCGTGCCGACGCCGACGGTGATCGCGGCGTCGCCGTGCCAGCCGTCGACGATCGCGCCGCAGTCGATCGAGATCAGGTCCCCCTCGGCCAGCACCCGGTCGCCGGGGATGCCGTGCACGATCTCGTCGTTCACCGAGGTGCAGAGCGACCCGGTGAAGCCGTGGTAGCCCTTGAACGACGGCGTCGCGCCCGAGCTGCGGATGTGGTCTTCGGCGATCGCGTCCAGCTCACCGGTGGTGATGCCGGGCTTCACCTCGGCGCGGAGCAGCTCCAGCGTGCGGCCGACCACCAGGCCGGCCTTGCGCATGGACAGGATCTGCTCACGGGTCTTGATCTCGATCCCGCGGTCCTTGAAGATCATCGACTCCGTACTCCGCATCGGTGGTGGCCCGGACGGGACACCTGGGACAAGCAAAAGGTCCGTCCGGCGACCAGACGTCGCCGGACGGACCCGAAGATCATTCGCCGAGGGACTTCAGGGCGGCGAGCACGCGCTCGCTGACCTCGTCGATCTCGCCGACGCCGTCCACCTCGACCAGCAGACCACGCTGCGCGTACACCTGCAGCAGCGGCTTGGTCTCGGCGGTGTAGACGTCCTGCCGGTGCCGGACGACCTCTTCGGAGTCGTCCGAGCGGCCGTCGGTCTTGGCCCGCTTGAGCATCCGGTCCACCAGCACGTCGGTGTCGGCGACCAGCGCCACCACCGCGTCCAGCTTGTGGCCGTGCTCGGCCAGGATGTCGTCCAGCGTGCCGACCTGCGGCAGCGTCCGGGGGTAGCCGTCCAGCAGGAAGCCCGCGCCGGCGTCCGCCTCGGACAGCCGGTCCCGCACCATTGCGTTCGTGACCTCGTCGGGGACGTAGTTGCCCGCGTCCATGTACCGCTTCGCCTCGAGACCCAGCTCGGTCTCGTCCTTCACGTTCTGCCGGAAGATGTCGCCGGTGGAGACGGCCGGGATGTTCAGACGCTCCGCAAGCACCTTTGCCTGCGTGCCCTTGCCCGCCCCGGGCGGACCCATCAGCAACATTCTCATCAGCGCAGGAACCCTTCGTAGTTACGCTGCTGCAACTGACTCTCGATCTGCTTCACCGTGTCCAGTCCGACGCCGACCATGATCAGGATCGACGTACCACCGAACGGGAAGCTCTGGCTGGCGTTCAAGAGGACCAGCGCGATCAACGGGATCAACGAGATCACCGCGAGGTAGATCGCACCGGGCAGCGTGATGCGGGACAGAACGTAGGAGAGGTACTCCTCGGTCGGCCGCCCTGCCCGGATCCCGGGAATGAAGCCGCCGTACTTCTTCATGTTGTCAGCAACTTCCTTCGGGTTGAAGGTAATCGAGACATAGAAGTACGTGAAAAAGATAATAAGGGCGAGGTACGTCACGATGTAGATGGGATGGTCGCCCTTGACCAGGTTGCCCTGGATCCACTGCGCCCACTTCTCGTCCTGGCGGAACTGGCTGACCAGCACCGGCAGGTACATCAGGCTGGAGGCGAAGATGACCGGGATGACGCCGGCCTGGTTGACCTTCAGCGGGATGTAGGTCGAGGTACCACCGAACATCTTCCGGCCGACCATGCGCTTGGCGTACTGGACCGGGATCCGGCGCTGCGCCTGCTCGATGAAGATGACCGCGGCCACGATGACCAGACCGACGGCCAGCACGGCCAGGAAGGTCGCTACGCCGTGGCTCTTGCGGATCGCCCACAGCTGGGTCGGGAAGGTGGCGACGATCTGGGTGAAGATCAGGATCGACATGCCGTTGCCGACGCCGCGGTCGGTGATCAGCTCACCCAGCCACATCACGACGCCGGTACCGGCGGTCATGGTCAGCACCATCACGATGACCGGGAACACCTTGTCGCTGTGCAGCAGCGGCTCGTTGCAGCCCTGGAACAGCCGGCCCGGGGTGCGGGCGAGCGCGACGAACGCGGTCGCCTGCAGCACGGCCAGACCGACGGTCAGGAAGCGGGTGTACTGCGTGATCTTGCCCTGCCCCGCCTGACCTTCCTTCTTCAGCGACTCCAGCCGCGGGATCACCACGGTGAGCAGCTGCAGGATGATGCTGGCGGTGATGTACGGCATGATGCCCAGCGCGAAGATCGCGAGCTGCAGCAGCGCACCGCCGGAGAACAGGTTGATCAGGTTGTACAGGTTCGCGTTCGCCCCCTGCTGGGACAGCTGCAAACAGGTGTCCAGCGACTTGACGTTCACGCCAGGCGCCGGCACGACCGAACCGATCCGGAAGATCACGACGATGAAGAGCACGAACAAGATCTTCCGGCGCAGGTCCGGAGTCTTGAACGCGTTGGCAAAGGCGCCTAACACCCTGTCCTCCCACATGTTTCCCGTGCCCGGTCAGGGCAGGGGCCTAGCAAAGCAGCTGGGCTGGAGACGAACCAGGGCTCGTCCGACGACCTGCGCACAATATCAGCGCACGAGCCGGACGAGCCCTGGCACTCACACCTCGGTGGTGGTTCCCCCGGCCGCCGCGATCTTCTCCTTGGCGGACTTCGAGAACTTGTGTGCCGAGACCTGCAGTGCCACGGTCAGTTCGCCGTCACCCAGCACCTTCACCGGCTGACCGTCCCGGACCGCGCCCTTCGCGACGAGATCGGTCACACCGATCTCACCGCCCTCGGGGAACAGCTGTCCGAGCTTGTCCAGGTTAACGACCTGGAACTCCACTCGGTTCCTGCTCTTGAAGCCCTTGAGCTTCGGCAGCCGCATGTGCAGCGGCATCTGGCCACCCTCGAACCACTCGGGGATGTTGTTACGGGCCTTGCTGCCCTTGGTACCGCGGCCGGCCGTCTTGCCCTTGCTGCCCTCACCACGACCCACGCGGGTCTTGGCGGTCTTGGCTCCGGGCGCCGGACGCAGGTGGTGAACCTTGAGCGCCATGTCAGTCAACCTCTTCGACGGTGATGAGGTGGCGAACCGTACGCACCATGCCACGGATCTCCGGGCGGTCGTCGTGAACGGCGACGTCGCCGATCCGCTTCACACCCAGCGTGCGCAGGGTGTCGCGCTGGTTCTGCTTGCCACCGATGCCGGACTTGGTCTGAGTCACCTTCAGGCGTGCCATCAGGATGCGACCTCCGCCCGCGCCTTCAGCAGAGCCGCCGGAGCGACGTGCTCGACCGGCAGGCCACGGCGCGCGGCCACGGCCTCCGGGGTCTCCAGGCTGCGCAGCGCCTCCACCGTGGCGTGCACCACGTTGATGGCGTTGGACGAGCCCAGCGACTTGCTGAGGATGTCGTGGATGCCCGCGCACTCCAGGACGGCGCGCGCCGAGCCACCCGCGATCACACCGGTACCGGGTGCGGCCGGGCGCAGCATGACCACGCCGGCGGCCTTCTCACCCTGGACCGGGTGCGGGATGGTGCCCTGGATCCTCGGCACCTTGAAGAACGCCTTCTTGGCCTCCTCGACACCCTTGGCGATCGCCGCGGGCACCTCCTTGGCCTTGCCGTATCCCACACCGACGGTGCCTTCACCGTCGCCGACGACCACGAGGGCGGTGAAGCTGAAGCGACGACCACCCTTCACGACCTTGGCGACCCGGTTGATGGCAACCACGCGCTCGATGTAGGCGGTCTTGTCAGCTGCCTGACCGCGACCACCGTCACGACCACGGCGCTCACCACCGGCGCCGCCTCCGCGACGCTGCTGGCCTCCGCTCATTTCGAACTACCTTCTTCCCTTGTCGCCGTCATCAGAAGCCGAGCCCGCCCTCGCGGGCGGCGTCGGCCAGTGCCGCGATGCGGCCGTGGTACTTGTTCCCGGCCCGGTCGAACACGACCGAGTCGATACCGGCGGCCTTGGCGCGGTCGGCGATCAGGCCGCCCACCGTCTTGGCCTTGTCGGTCTTGTTCGCCTCCGCACCGCGCAGGTCGGACTCCATCGTGGAGGCCGACACCAGCGTCACGCCGGCGACGTCGTCGATGACCTGAGCGAACAGGTGCTTCGAGGACTTGCTGACCACCAGGCGCGGCCGCTCGGCCGTACCGTTGATCTTCTTCCGGACGCGGATCTGACGCCGCAGCCGCGAAGCGGTCTTCTTGGCGGCGTGCTTGTTGTGCCGCAAACCGATCGCCATCGTTACTTACCAGCCTTTCCGACCTTGCGGCGGACCTGCTCGCCCGCGTACCGCACACCCTTGCCCTTGTACGGCTCGGGCTTGCGCAGCTTGCGAATGTTCGCGGCGACCTCACCGACGGACTGCTTGTCGATTCCCTGCACCGAGAACTTGGTCGGCGACTCGACGGCGAAGGTGATCCCCTCCGGCGCGTCCACCGTGATCGTGTGGCTGTAGCCGAGCGAGAACTCCAGCTGGGTCGGTCCCTTGGCCAGGACGCGGTACCCGACGCCGACGATCTCGAGCTTCTTCTCGTAGCCCTCCGTCACGCCGGTCACCAGGTTGGCGATCAGCGTGCGGGACAGGCCGTGCAGTTCCTTGCTCTTGCGCTGGTCGTCCGGACGCGCGACGGCGATCGTGCCGTCCTCGTCCCGGTTGACCACGATGGGCTCAGCCACGACGTGCGAGAGCTGACCCTTGGGACCCTTGACGGTGACCGTCTGGCCGTCGATCGTGACGTCGACGCCGGACGGGACCGTGATCGGGAGCTTACCGATGCGAGACATGAATGTGGTCCTCCTTCCGGTTCTTCGTCACCAGACGTAGGCGAGGACTTCCCCGCCAACGCCCTTGTTCTTGGCCTGCCGGTCAGTGAGGAGCCCCTGCGACGTCGAGATGATGGCGACGCCCAGGCCTCCCAGCACCTTCGGCAGGTTGGTCGACTTCGCGTAGACCCGCAGTCCCGGCTTGCTGATCCGGCGCACGCCCGCGATGGAGCGCTCCCGGCTCGGCCCGAACTTCAGGTCGACGATCAGGGTCTTGCCGACGGTGCCCTCCTTGGGCTCCTCGACCTGGTAGGAGGAGATGTAACCCTCCTGCTGCAGGATGTCGGCGATGCCCTGCTTGATCTTGCTGTACGGCATCGAGGTCGACTCGTGGTACGCCTGGTTGGCGTTGCGCAGACGCGTCAGCATGTCTGCGATCGGGTCGGTCATCGTCATGGCCTGGGGCCTCTTTCCCGCCGTGGTTTCGCCGGCCGGCGACCTACGGTGACTAGATGGTGGGTGGAGAAGTGTTCGGTGCTGAAGAGCTCGGTCACCAGCTGGACTTGGTCACGCCGGGCAGCTCGCCCCGGTGCGCCATCTCCCGCAGGCAGATCCGGCACAGGCCGAACTTGCGGAAGACCGCCTTCGGCCGGCCGCACCGCTGGCAGCGCGTGTAACCACGCACCGCGAACTTGGGCTTGCGGGCCTGCTTGACCTTGAGTGCTGTCTTCGCCACGTCAGTTCTCCTTGAACGGGAAGCCGAGCTGCCGCAGCAGCGCGCGCCCCTCGTCGTCGTTCTTGGCGCTGGTCACCACGGTGATGTCCATGCCCCGGACCCGGTCGATCCGGTCCTGGTTGATCTCGTGGAACATCACCTGCTCGGTCAGGCCGAAGGTGTAGTTCCCGTTGCCGTCGAACTGCTTGGGCGACAGACCGCGGAAGTCGCGGATCCGGGGCAGCGCGAGCGCCAGCAGCCGGTCCAGGAACTCCCACATCCGGTCGCCGCGCAGCGTCACGTGGGCGCCGATCGGCATGCCCTCGCGCAGCTTGAACTGCGCGATCGACTTGCGGGCCTTGGTGACCTGCGGCTTCTGGCCGGTGATCGCGGCCAGGTCCTTGATCGCGCCGTCGATCAGCTTCGAGTCACGAGCCGCCTCGCCGACACCCATGTTCACCACGATCTTGGTGAGCCCGGGCACCTGCATGACGTTCTCGAACTGGAACTGCTCCTGCAGCTTGCCGACGATCTCTTCGCGGTACTTGGTCTTCATCCGAGGCTGCGACTTCGCCTCGGTCACTGCGGTGGTCATCAGATCTCCTCGCCGGTACGCCGCGCGATCCGGACGCTCCGGAAACCGGTGTACGTCGAACCGTCCGGGCGCCGCTTCTGCACCTCGACGCGGTTGTAGCCGACGCGGGTGGTCACCTTCTGCTTCTTGCCGTCCTTGTCGACCTCGACCAGGAGCATCACGTTGGAGACGTGGATCGGAGCCTCCTGGGTGACGATGCCACCCGTGGTGCCGCCGCGCTGGGCCTGCTGCACCTTCGTGTGCTTCTTGACCCGGTTGACGCCCTCGACGACCACGAGCTCCTCGTCGGGCTGGACCGAGATGATCTTGCCCTCGAGTCCCTTGGACTTGCCGGTGACCACGCGGACGAGGTCACCCTTCTTCACGTGCAGCTTGCGCTGCGACTTGTTTGCCATGGTCAGAGCACCTCCGGAGCGAGCGAGATGATCTTCATGAAGCGCTTCTCGCGCAGCTCCCGGCCGACCGGCCCGAAGATGCGGGTGCCGCGCGGCTCACCGTCGGCCTTGAGGATGACGGCGGCGTTCTCGTCGAAGCGGATGTAGGAGCCGTCCGGACGCCGGCGCTCCTTCACGGTCCGCACGATGACCGCCTTGACGACGTCACCCTTCTTCACACCGCCACCCGGGATCGCGTCCTTGACGGTGGCGACGATCGTGTCGCCGACACCGGCGTAGCGCCGACCGGAGCCACCGAGCACGCGGATGCAAAGAATTTCCTTCGCACCCGTGTTGTCGGCGACCTTCAGTCGCGACTCCTGCTGGATCATCTGTTGATCTCCTGGTTGTCTCGCTGGTTCTCACTCACGTGAGCCTTGCGGAACGAATGATTTCGATTGGGTACAGCTGGGCGTAACCGTGACCTCGAAGCCGGGACTACTTGGCCTTCTCGAGGATCTCGACGATGCGCCACCGCTTGGTGGCCGACAACGGCCGGGTCTCCATCAGCAGCACGCGGTCGCCGATGCCGGCGGCGTTCTGCTCGTCGTGCGCCTTCAGCTTGCTGGTGCGGCGGATGACCTTGCCGTACAGCTTGTGCTTGACGCGGTCCTCGACCTCGACGGTGACGGTCTTGTCCATCTTGTCGCTCAGCACCAGACCCTCACGGGTCTTGCGGCGGCCTCGCGCCTGCGTCGTGCTCACGGTCTCGTCCTTCGCTACGTTCTCGGTCATGCCTTGCTCCCAGCCTTCTCGCTGTCGTCGGCGGTCTCCTCGGCCTCAGTGGCTTCGGCGGCGGCGACCGGAGCGTCCACCTCTTCGGTGATGCCGAGCGCACGCTCGGTCAGCACCGTGTAGATGCGGGCGATGTCCTTCCGGACGGCGCGCAGCCGGCCGTGGGACTCCAGCTGACCCGTGGCAGCCTGGAACCGGAGGTTGAACAGCTCCTCCTTGGCGCTGCCGAGCTTCTCCAGAAGCTCGTCCTTGCCCAGGTTCCGCAGCTCGGCGGCGGTCAGGGTGGCCATCAGTTCTCACCTGCCTCTCGGGTGATGAATTTGCACTTCATCGGCAACTTGTGAATCGCGCGGCGCATCGCCTCGCGAGCGATCTGCTCGTCGACACCGGACAGCTCGAACATCACGCGCCCGGACTTGACGTTGGCGATCCACCACTCCGGCGAACCCTTACCGGAACCCATCCGGGTCTCGGCCGGCTTCTTGGTCAGCGGGCGGTCCGGGTAGATGTTGATCCAGACCTTTCCGCCACGCTTGATGTGCCGGGTCATCGCGATACGCGCCGACTCGATCTGCCGGTTGGTGACGTAGTGGCTCTCCAGCGCCTGGATGCCGAAGTCACCGAAGGCCAGCGAGGTACCGCCCTTGGCAGCGCCGGAGCGCTTCGGGTGGTGCTGCTTGCGGTGCTTGACCTTGCGGGGGATGAGCATG
Source organism: Kribbella sp. ALI-6-A (assembly GCF_001984195.1). Lineage (GTDB taxonomy): Bacteria > Actinomycetota > Actinomycetes > Propionibacteriales > Kribbellaceae > Kribbella. The sequence goes on along the minus strand of NZ_MTQN01000012.1, from coordinate 2,342,490 downwards.
GTTCAGCTCTCCGTTCCGGTCGTCTCGGCCGGCTTCTCGGCGGCCGGAGCAGTGGTGGCCTCGGCCTTCGGGGCCTCGTTACGGGCGCCGCCGTCACGACGGTCGTCCCGGCGTCCGCCGCCACCGCGCTCGCCACCACGGCCACCGCGGTCGTCACGGCGAGCCGGACGGCGGTTCTGCTGGTTGGCGGCACGGGCCGCGGCCTGGGCCTCGCGCTCGGCGCGGGAGCCGGACACGTCGCCCTTGTAGATCCAGACCTTCACGCCGATCCGGCCGAAGGTCGTACGGGCCTCGTAGAAGCCGTAGTCGACGTCCGCGCGGAGCGTGTGCAGCGGCACCCGGCCCTCGCGGTAGAACTCCGACCGCGACATCTCGGCGCCACCGAGCCGGCCGGAGCACTGGATCCGGATGCCCAGGGCGCCGCCACGCATGGTGGTCTGCATCGCCTTGCGCATCGCGCGACGGAACGCCACGCGGCCGGACAGCTGCTCGGCCACGCCCTGGGCGACCAGCTGCGCGTCGACCTCGGCGTTCTTGACCTCGAGGATGTTCAGCTGCACCTGCTTGCCGGTGAGCTCCTCGAGGCTGCCACGGATCCGGTCCGCCTCGGCGCCGCGGCGACCGATCACGATGCCCGGACGGGCGGTGTGGATGTCGACCCGAACGCGGTCACGGGTGCGCTCGATCTCCACGCGGGAGATGCCGGCACGCTCCATGCCCTTGCTCAGCAGACGGCGGATCTTGACGTCCTCGCCGACGTAGTCCTTGTACAGCTTGTCGGCGTACCAGCGGCTCTTGTGGTCCGTGCTGATACCGAGGCGGAACCCGTGCGGGTTTACCTTCTGGCCCACTAGCGGGTCCTGCCCTTCTTCTCAGCGGCCTTCTTGCCATCGGCCTTCTTGGCGGGCTCGGAGTCGTCGCGCGGACCGACGACCACGGTGATGTGGCTGGTCCGCTTGTCGATCCGGGTGGCCCGGCCCTGCGCGCGGGGGCGGTGACGCTTCAGCGTCGGACCCTCGTCCACGAAGGCCTTCACCACGACCAGGTCGGCGCGGCTCAGGTGCTCGGTGCCCTCGGCGTTCGCCGCGGCGCTGTCGACGACCTTGTACACGGTCGCGGCAGCGGCCTGCGGGGCGAACTTCAGAGTGGCGAGTGCGTCGTCGATACCCATCCCGCGCACCAGGTCCACCACGCGACGCGCCTTCATCGGCGTCACGCGGACGAAGCGCGCGACCGCGAAGGCCCCGGGCTCGTCGCCCAACAGGCTCTCGCGACGGGCACTGACGGCCCTACGCTCTTGAACGCTCATGATGTTCGAATCTCTCCGTAGGTTTTGCTAACGCGTTCGTCAACTGACCAGAGGTCAGCGACGCCGTGACTTGCGGTCGTCCTTCTCGTGACCCTTGAACGTGCGGGTCGGTGCGAACTCGCCGAGCTTGTGCCCGACCATCGCGTCCGTCACGAACACCGGCACGTGCTTGCGGCCGTCGTGCACCGCGAGCGTGTGGCCGATCATGTCGGGAATGATCATCGACCGGCGAGACCAGGTCTTGATCACGTTCTTGGTGCCCTTTTCGTTCTGCACCTCCACCTTCTTGAGCAGGTGGTGGTCGACGAACGGGCCCTTCTTGAGGCTGCGTGGCATCTGTCCGGCTCCCTATCAGCGCTTCTTGCCGGCCTTGCGGCGCCGGACGATCATGCGGTCGCTTTCCTTGCGGGTGCGGGTCCGGCCCTCGGGCTGGCCCCACGGGGACACCGGGTGGCGTCCACCCGAGGTCTTGCCCTCACCACCACCGTGCGGGTGGTCGACCGGGTTCATCGCGACACCACGGACGGTCGGGCGCTTGCCCTTCCAGCGCATCCGGCCGGCCTTGCCCCAGTTGATGTTCGACTGCTCGCCGTTGCCGACCTCACCGAGGGTGGCGCGGCAGCGCACGTCGACCATCCGGACCTCGCCCGACGGCATCCGCAGGGTGGCCATCCGGCCCTCCTTGGCGACCAGCTGAACGCTGGCACCGGCGGAGCGGGCCATCTTGGCGCCACCACCCGGACGCAGCTCGACGGCGTGCACCGTGGAGCCGACCGGGATGTTGCGCAGCGGCAGGTTGTTGCCCACCTTGATGTCGGCGGCCGGGCCGTTCTCGACGATCGTGCCCTGCTTCAGGTTCGACGGGGCGAGGATGTAGCGCTTCTCGCCGTCGACGTAGTGCAGCAGCGCGATCCGCGCGGTGCGGTTCGGGTCGTACTCGATCTCGGCCACCTTCGCCGGGACGCCGTCCTTGTCGTACCGCTTGAAGTCGATCAGCCGGTACGCCCGCTTGTGACCGCCACCGTGGTGCCGGGTGGTGATCTTGCCGGAGTTGTTCCGGCCGCCCTTCTTGGGCAGCGGGCGGAGCAGGGACTTCTCAGGGGTCGAACGGGTGAGCTCGACGAAGTCGGCCACGCTCGAGCCACGGCGGCCCGGCGTCGTCGGCTTGTATTTGCGGATACCCATTACGACTGGCCTCCGAAGATGTCGATGCGGTCGTCGCCGGACAGGCTGACGATCGCTCGCTTGGTGTCCGGGCGCTTGCCCCAGCCGGCACGGGTCCGGCGGCGCTTGCCCTTGCGGTTGATCGTGTTGACGCTGGTCACGCGGACCTTGAACACCTTCTCGACCGCGAGCTTGATCTCGGTCTTGTTGGCGTCCGGGGCGACCTCGAACGTGTACTTCTGCTCGTCCAGCAGGCCGTAGCTCTTCTCGCTCACGACCGGCCGCAGCAGCACGTCCCGCGGGTCCTTGTTGACTCCGTGGCTCATGCCTCTACCTCCTGCTCGGCTTCGGTCGACGTCGCGACAGCCTTGACGGACTTGCCCTTCGGCGCGCCGGCGACGAACGCGTCGAGCGCTGCCTTGGTGTAGACCACCGCGTCGCTGCACAGCACGTCGTAGGCGTTCAGCTGGTCGGCGGCGATCAGGTGCACGGTCGGCACGTTGCGCAGGCTCAGCCAGGTCAGCTCGTCGGCGCGGTCGACGACGACCAGCACCTTGGCGTGCTCGGTGACCTCGGCCAGCACCTTCAGTGCCGACTTGGTGGAGGGCGCGTCGCCGTCCACGAAGGACTCGACCACGAAGACGCGGCCGTCACGGGCCCGGTCCGAGAGCGCACCGCGCAGAGCGGCGGCGATCATCTTCTTCGGGGTCCGCTGGCTGTAGTCGCGCGGCGTCGGGCCGTGCACGACGCCACCACCGGTGAACTGCGGTGCGCGGGTCGAACCCTGGCGGGCGCGGCCGGTGCCCTTCTGGCGGTACGGCTTGGCGCCACCACCGGAAACCTCGGCGCGCGTCTTCACCTTGTGGGTGCCCTGGCGGGCGGCGGCCAGCTGGGCCACCACGACCTGGTGAATCAGCGGGATGTTCACCTGGACGTCGAACAGCTCGGCGGGGAGCTCGGCGGAGCCCTTCTTGCTGACCTTGTCGCCCTTGACGACGACTACGTCGACGGTGCTCACTTGCTCGCTCCCTTCGCGGCGTTGCGGATCAGCACGAGGCCGCCCTTGGGACCGGGGACAGCACCCTTGATCAGGATGAGTCCGCGCTCGGCGTCGATCGCGTGAACCTTCACGTTCTGCGTGGTGACCTGCTCGTGGCCCATCCGACCAGCCATCCGCATGCCCTTGAAGACCCGGCCCGGGGTGGCGCAGCCGCCGATGGAGCCCGGCGAACGGTGCTTCTTGTGCACACCGTGGGTGGCGCGCAGACCGTGGAAGCCGTGGCGCTTCATCACACCGGCGAAGCCCTTGCCCTTGCTGGTGGCGGACACGTCGACGATCTCGCCGGCCGTGAAGGCCTCGGCGTTGATCTCCTGGCCGAGCGTGTACTCGCTCGCGTCAGCGGTGCGCAGCTCCAGCAGGTGCCGGCGCGGGGTCACACCGGCCTTGTCGAAGTGGCCGCGCAGGGGCTTGGTCACCTTGCGCGGGTCGATGTCGCCGAACGCGATCTGCAGACCGTCGTAGCCGTGGCTGGCCGAGGTACGCACCTCGGTCACCACGCACGGACCGGCCTGGATCACGGTGACGGGGACGACTCGGTTGTTCTCGTCCCAGGTCTGGGTCATACCGAGCTTGGTGCCCAGCAGCCCTCGCGTGTTCTTCTGCTTGCTCATAGGTCAGCGTTCCCTCAGAGCTTGATCTCGATGTCGACACCGGCCGGGAGGTCGAGCCGCATCAGCGAGTCGACGGTCTTCGGCGTGGGGTCGATGATGTCGATGAGCCGCTTGTGGGTGCGCATCTCGAAGTGCTCGCGGCTGTCCTTGTACTTGTGCGGCGAGCGGATGACGCAGAACACGTTCTTTTCCGTCGGCAACGGCACCGGGCCAGCAACCTTCGCACCAGTACGCGTCACCGTGTCGACAATCTTGCGCGCCGAGCTGTCGATGACCTCGTGGTCGTAGGCCTTCAGCCGGATGCGGATCTTCTGTCCCGCCATCGCTTCGCTTCGTCCTTCTCTATCGTCTTCGTTGCGTTGCTCCGACCCCCGCGGTCGGGTGTGTCGCATACGGGGCACATACGTGCGCCAGCAGCAACTCTTTCGACCCTGGGATGGAGATCGGGGCCTGGTCTCGGACCAGACCTCGGCATGGTCTCCGGTCCGGCGCACCAGCCCAGACCTGATCGGTCTGCCGGACCTCAATCGGTCCTGGGGTGCGCCCCGGCGGCCTCGCCTGAGCAACCTGAATATTGTGCCAGAGATCGGCATCGGAATGCCAATCGAGGTGGCTTCACGCCTGAGCCGACTCCCGTTCGGGGTGCCGGACCAGGCACAAAGCAGAGGTCCGCGGGGGCTCAGTGAGTGAGCCCTCGCGGACCTCGTGGAATCACTTGACGATCTTGGTGACCCGGCCGGCGCCGACGGTGCGGCCACCTTCACGGATCGCGAACTTCAGACCCTCTTCCATGGCGATCGGCTGGATCAGCTCGACCGACATGTCGGTGTTGTCGCCCGGCATGACCATCTCGGTGCCCTCGGGCAGCGTGACGACACCGGTGACGTCGGTGGTGCGGAAGTAGAACTGCGGGCGGTAGTTCTGGAAGAACGGCGTGTGCCGGCCGCCCTCCTCCTTCGACAGGATGTAGACCGAAGCGTCGAAGTTGGTGTGCGGGGTGGTCGTGCCCGGCTTGATCACGACCATGCCGCGCTCGACGTCCTCGCGCTTGGTGCCGCGCAGCAGCAGACCGACGTTCTCACCGGCCTGGCCCTCGTCGAGCAGCTTGCGGAACATCTCGATACCGGTGACCGTGGTGGTCTGCTTCTCCGGACGGATACCGACGATGTCGACGGTCTCGTTGACCTTGACGACACCGCGCTCGATCCGGCCGGTGATGACCGTGCCGCGACCCGTGATGGTGAAGACGTCCTCCACCGGCATCAGGAACGGCTTGTCGATCTCGCGCTCCGGCTGCGGGATGTACTCGTCGACCGCGTTCATCAGCTCGATGATCGACTCGCCCCACTTGGCGTCGCCCTGCAGCGCCGGGTGAGCGGCGACGCGGACGATCGGCGCGTTGTCGCCGTCGAACTCCTGCTCCGAGAGCAGCTCGCGAACCTCGAGCTCGACGAGCTCCAGGATCTCCTCGTCGTCGACCATGTCGCACTTGTTCAGCGCGACAACCATCGCCGGCACGCCGACCTGACGGGCGAGCAGCACGTGCTCACGCGTCTGCGGCATCGGGCCGTCGGTGGCGGCGACGACCAGGATCGCGCCGTCCATCTGAGCCGCACCGGTGATCATGTTCTTGATGTAGTCGGCGTGACCCGGGCAGTCGACGTGGGCGTAGTGCCGGGCCTCGGTCTGGTACTCGACGTGCGCGATGGAGATGGTGATACCGCGCTGACGCTCTTCCGGCGCCTTGTCGATCTGATCGAAGGCCGACGCCTCGTTCAGGTCCGGGTACTTGTCGTGCAGCACCTTGGTGATCGCCGCGGTAAGAGTCGTCTTACCGTGGTCGATGTGACCGATGGTGCCGATGTTGACGTGCGGCTTAGTCCGCTCGAACTTCGCCTTAGCCACTGGGGCCCTCCTGAAAAGTGTTGACTTACGCCGTACGCCGACGCGCTGTGGGTGGGTTGGTCCGGAGCGAGATTACTCGCCGCGGGCCTTCTTGATGATCTCTTCCGCCACGTTCTTCGGAACCTCGGCGTAGGAATCGAACTGCATCGAGTACGACGCGCGGCCCTGGGTCTTCGACCGCAGGTCCCCGACATACCCGAACATCTCGGACAACGGCACCAGGGCCTTCACGACCCGGCTGCCACCGGGGCCTTCGTCCATCGACTGGATCTGGCCACGGCGAGAGTTGAGGTCGCCGATCACTTCGCCCATGTAGTCCTCGGGCGTGGTGACCTCGACCGCGAACATCGGCTCGAGGATGACCGGGTTGGCACGCCGTGCGGCGTCCTTGAAGGCCATCGACCCGGCGATCTTGAAGGCGAGCTCGGAGGAGTCGACGTCGTGGTAGGCACCGTCGGTCAGCGTCACCTTGACGTCGACCATCGGGTAGCCGGCCAGCACACCGAACTCCATCGCTTCCTGCGCGCCCTCGTCGACCGAGGGGATGTACTCGCGCGGGATCCGGCCACCGGTGACGGCGTTGACGAACTCGTAACCGCCCTCGCCACCGGCCTCGACCGACGTCGGCTCGATGTTGATGATCACACGCGCGAACTGACCCGAACCACCGGTCTGCTTCTTGTGCGTGTAGTCGACCTTCTCGACCTTCTTCTTGATCGTCTCGCGGTAGGCGACCTGCGGCTTGCCGACGTTCGCCTCGACGCGGAACTCGCGCTTCATCCGGTCGACCAGCACCTCGAGGTGCAGCTCGCCCATGCCCGCGATGATCGTCTGGCCGGTGTCCTCGTCGGTCCGGACCTGGAAGGTCGGGTCCTCCTCGGCGAGCCGCTGAATCGCGACGCCCAGCTTCTCCTGGTCGCCCTTCGACTTGGGCTCGATGGCGACCGAGATGACCGGGGCCGGGAACTGCATCGACTCCAGCACGACCGGGTTGCTCGGGTCGGCCAGCGTCTCACCGGTGGTGGTGTCCTTCAGACCCATCACGGCGACGATGTGGCCGGCGCCGATCGACGCGATCTCCTCACGCTTGTTCGCGTGCATGCGGTAGATCTTGCCGATCCGCTCCTTGCGGCCCTTGGTCGGGTTCAGCACCTGCGAACCCGCCTCGAGCTTGCCGGAGTAGACCCGGATGAAGGTCAGCTTGCCCAGGTGCGGGTCGGCCGCGATCTTGAAGGCCAGCGCCGAGAACGGCTCGCTCTCGTCGGGCTTGCGCAGCACGACCTTGTCGGAGTCCTTGACGTCGTGGCCCTCGATGGCCGGGACGTCGAGCGGGCTCGGCAGGTAGTCGTTGACCGCGTCGAGCAGGGGCTGGACGCCCTTGTTCTTGAACGCCGTACCGGTCAGCACCGGGGTCAGCTTGCTGCCCAGGGTCGCCCGCCGGATGGCCGCCTTCAGCTGCGGCACGGTCGGCTGCTCGCCCTCGAGGTAGAGCTCCATGATCTCGTCGTCGGCCTCGGCCAGCGTCTCGATCAGCTTGTCGCGCCACTCCGCGGCCGCCTCGGTGTGGCTGGCCGGGATCTCCTCGATCGTGTAGTCCTCGCCGATCACGGTCTCGCCGCGCCAGGTCAGCGCGCGCATCTCGACCAGGTCGACGACGCCGATGAAGTCCGACTCCGAACCGATCGGCAGCTGCATGACCAGCGCGACGGCGGCGAGCCGGTCACGGATCATGTCGACGCAGCGCATGAACTCCGCGCCGGTGCGGTCCAGCTTGTTGACGAAGCAGATCCGCGGTACGCCGTACCGGTCGGCCTGCCGCCAGACCGTCTCGGACTGCGGCTCGACGCCGGCGACACCGTCGAACACCGCGACGGCGCCGTCGAGGACGCGCAGCGAGCGCTCAACCTCGACGGTGAAATCGACGTGCCCGGGGGTGTCGATGATGTTGATGGTGTGGTCTTTCCAGGTGCAGGTCGTCGCGGCGGACGTGATGGTGATGCCGCGCTCCTGCTCCTGCTCCATCCAGTCCATCGTGGCGGCGCCCTCGTGGACCTCACCGATCTTGTACGTGATACCGGTGTAGAAGAGGATCCGCTCGGTCGTCGTCGTCTTGCCGGCGTCGATGTGGGCCATGATCCCGATGTTGCGGACCTTGGCCAGGTCGGTGGTGATTTGTACGGCCACCTCGGTGGTCTGCCTCTCGGTTCTGTGGTGCGTCAAAAGGGTGAGCTGGGGCCCGGATCGGGCCCCGGATCACCAGCGGTAGTGGGCGAAAGCCTTGTTGGCTTCGGCCATCTTGTGCGTGTCCTCACGGCGCTTCACCGACGCACCGAGACCGTTGGACGCGTCCAGGATCTCGTTCATCAGGCGCTCGGCCATGGTCTTCTCGCGACGCGCACGGGAGTACGACGTGAGCCAGCGCAGGGCCAGCGTGGTCGAGCGACCGGGCTTGACCTCGATCGGCACCTGGTAGGTGGCGCCACCGACGCGGCGGCTCTTCACCTCGATGCTGGGCTTCACGTTGTCCAGAGCGCGCTTCAGCGTGATGACCGGATCGGTGCCGGTCTTCGTCCGGGTGCCCTCGAGCGCGGTGTAGACGATGCTCTGGGCGATCTGCTTCTTGCCGTCGACCAGGATCTTGGAGATCAACTGGGTGACGAGCGGCGAACTGTAGACCGGGTCGATGATGACCGGCCGCTTCGGGGCGGGACCCTTGCGCGGCATTAGCTCTTCTCCTTCTTCGCGCCGTACCGGCTGCGAGCCTGCTTCCGGTTCTTCACACCCTGGGTGTCGAGCGAACCGCGGATGATCTTGTACCGAACACCCGGAAGGTCCTTCACACGACCGCCACGCACGAGCACGATCGAGTGCTCCTGCAGGTTGTGGCCGACACCCGGGATGTAGGCGGTGACCTCGATGCCGCTGGTGAGGCGGACACGGGCAACCTTGCGGAGCGCCGAGTTCGGCTTCTTCGGAGTCGTCGTGTAAACGCGCGTGCAAACACCACGACGCTGAGGGGAACCCTTCAGGGCCGGCGTCTTGTTCTTCGACACCTTGTCCTGGCGGCCCTTGCGGACCAGCTGCTGAATGGTGGGCACCGCGTAGGTCTCTTTCTGTCGTCCGGTCGGTTGCTGCGCGCCTGACCCCCGCGGTCGGGTGTGTCGCGTGCGCACGGGCGTACCGGAGCCGTAATCTTTCTGACTGTCGGCAGAAGTCCCGTGCCACGCGCGCAAACCCGCGAAACGAGGGGCACGCATGACGGCCCAGGATGACCCAGGCACGATCGTTAAGACTAGCGGCTGCCTCTAGCACGGTCAAAACAGATCGACTCTGCTGATCACGTGCACGCATGGGAGGTGGCCGCAGGATCAGTTTACCGGATCCCGCGCCCCTTCCAAGCCACCCCCATCGAATCTGTGAATGTGTGATCGGGGTAAATCTCCGCCGCCGCCGGTTTTCGGCCTCCGGGGCGCTGCGGCATAGTCACGCCCATCGGGTGTAACGGCCCGGTCACGGGGATCCTTTCGTACGCTGCGCCGCGCCTTGGAGCACCCTGTGGATCACGTCCCCGCCCCTCCTCCCCCGCCCCCTGCGCCCAAGAGCTCGCCGGTCGTCCGGCGGGCGGCGATCGGCGCCGTCGCCGGCGTACTGGCCGCTGGTGGGATGGCCGCCGAGCTGCTGTCCCGGCCCGACAGCCTGCGCAACCGGGTCGCCGCCGCTCCCGGCGTACCGAACAGAGCCAGTACGCCGACCAGCCGCGCAGCCGTCGCGCAACGTCCAGGGCTGGCGGCCGGCGAGGACGACCGGGACTCCAGCTACGTCGCCGGCGACCAGCGGCCGAAGCCGCCCGCGAAGACCGGTCCCACCCGTGACTACGCCGGGTTCGCCGCCGCTGCCAAGGCCGGCCGGACCGTACCGGGCCTGCTGGTCGACAAGGCGGGCCCGCTCACCGCCGCTCAGGCCCAGCGGCATCTGCTCAACCGGGCCACCTTCGGCCCGCGTCCCTCCGACGTGGAGAGCCTGGCGAAGCTGGGTATCGACCGCTGGCTGGCTGCTCAGTTGTCACCGGCGACGAAGGATCCGGCCGGCGACGAGGCCTGGCGCGCCTTCAAGCTCGCGGGCGCCGATCCGGCGACGGTCCGGCGGTCGGTGAACCAGTACGCCTGGGACGCCATGTTCGAGACCGGCTTCGCGACGCTCGGCCGGCAGGTCTTCGGCCGGCGGCAGCTGTTCGAGGTGGTCGTCGACGTGTTCGCCAACCACCTGCACGTCTCCACTCCCTCCGACCGCGGCTGGGACGTCGCACCGCAGTACGCGACGCAGGTCATCCGCAAGCACGCCTTCGGCCGGTACGCCGACATGCTCAAGGCGGCAATGCGGCACCCGGCCATGCTGCGCTACCTCGACAACGACACCTCGACCCGCGAGAGCGTCAACGAAAACCTCGGCCGGGAGCTGCTCGAGCTGCACACCGTCGGGGTCTCGTCCGGTTACACCGAGAAGGACATGCGCGGCAGTGCGTACGTGCTGAGCGGTCGCGGGGCAACGGAGGACGGCCTGTTCGAGTACCGGCCGGAGCGGCACCGCACCGGTCGGGTCAAGGTGCTCGACTGGTCCGCTGCCAACACCTCCGCGCGAGGCGGCCTGGCCCTGGGCGACAAGTACCTCGACTACCTGGCCAAGCACCCGGCGACCGCGAAGACGATCGCGCGCAAGCTCGTCGTACGGTTCGTGGACGACGTACCGCCGCGGGAGCTGGTCGCCCGGCTGGCCCAGGTCTACCTGCGCAACAACACCGCGATCCTCCCGGTGCTCACCGCCCTGTTCCGCAGTGCCGAGTTCTGGAACTCCTTGGGACGGAAGACGAAGCGCCCGCTCGAGGACGTCGTCGGGACTGCGCGCGCTCTCGATGTGCCGTTCGGTCCGTCCAGCGACAAGGGGCTGGAAGCTATGTACTGGCAGCTCAACAACCTCGGGCACGCGCCATTGGCCTGGCCGTCACCGAACGGCTATCCCGACGTCGCGCCGGCCTGGTCGTCGGCCGGCCAGATGCTGGAGCGCTGGTCGAGTCACCGGGCACTGTCGTACGGCTGGTGGGAAGGGCTGAAGCGCGAGAAGCTGCCGGCCGACCTGCGGCCGCGGTCCGGCGACACCTACCGCGAGTGGTTCGACCGGCTCGGCGTACGGCTGATCGGGCAGCGCCCGAACTCGCGGCAGCGCAGTGCACTGGCGCAGTTCGTCGGTGCGAAGACCACCAGCCGCGTCGACCTCGGCCGGATGGAGTGGCAGGCAGGCCACGTGGTCGCCCTGGTCCTCGACTCTCCCCAGTTCCTCGCCCGCTGACCTCGGCTCGGCCGCGCCGCCCCTGCGGCCGGGCCGCTCCTATTGGAGGAGTCCTGCTCGAATGAAGCATTCGGAAACGCTGTCGTCGCTGCACCCTGACTGTCCCGACTGGCAACGGCTCGGACCGACACCTGCCGACGCCGCCGTACGAGCACAGGCGGCCGCGGTCTCCACCGAGGTGGACCAGCGCCGGGAGAAGTGGAGTCGCGGGTTCACCCGTCGCCGTCTGCTCGCCGGCGGTTTGGGAGTCGGCGTCGCGGCGGTCGCCGACCAACTGGTCACGACGCGCATCTCCTGGGCGGCCGAGGGTGCCGACCCGACCGGCACGCTCGTGGTGATCTTCCTGCGTGGCGGGATGGACGGGCTGTCGGTTCTCGTCCCGGCCGACGACCCCGACCTGCTGAAGGCACGGCCGGGCATCGCCGTACGGGGTGCGTCCCTGCTGCCGTTCCAGCGCGGCTTCGGACTGCACCCTGCGCTGGCGCCGTTGACACCGCTGATCACGTCGGGCCGGCTGGCCGCCGTACCGGCGGTGTCGACGCCGGACCTGACCCGCAGTCACTTCCAGGCGCAGGACTGTCTCGAGCGTGGTGGTGCCGCCCGGTCGTCGGTCCAGTCCGGCTGGCTCGACCGGGTGATCGCCGAACTGGGCCCCGGTACGACGTTCCGCGGGCTCGGGATCGGCGCGCGGATGACGCGGTCGCTGCTCGGGCCGACCAACCCGGTGATGCTGACCTCGCTGAAGGACTTCGCGGTCAAGGGGATCGACGGCGTCGCGCCGCAGACGCTGAAGGCGCTGGAGACGCTCTACACCGGGATCGACCACCCGCTCGGTGTCCAGGGACTCGCCGCGTTGCAGGCCTCGGCCAAAGCGCAGGGCTACCAGCAGGCGATCCAGACCCAGCCGAAGGATCGTGGCTACCCCGAGGGTGACTTCGGGGCGAGCCTGGCGACGCTCGCGCAGCTGATCAAGAACAAGGCCGGCGTGCGGGTCGCGGCGGTCGACCTCGGCGGGTGGGACATGCACACCGACATCGGCACCGTCGACAACGGCGACCTGACCAGATCGCTGAAGACCGTGGCCGAAGGGCTGGCCGCGTTCACCGCGGAACTCGGTCCCGAACTCGAGAACACGACCGTCGTGACGATGAGCGAGTTCGGCCGGCGGGTCGAGCAGAACGGCAACAGCGGCGCGGACCACGGGCACGGCGGGGTGGCACTGGTCCTCGGTGGCCGGGTCAAGGGCGGCGTGCACGGCCGCTGGGAGGGACTCGACCCGAAGGTGCTCGACCAGGGCGACGTGCCGGGTACGAACGACTACCGCGACGTGCTGTCGGACGTCGTGATGGGCCGGCTGGGACTGTCCGAAGCCCAAGCGGGCAAGGTGTTCCCGGGGTGGAAGCCGCGTCGGCTGGGTGTGATGACCTAGGAAGTCACGCGCTCGGCGAGGAACGCGGCGGCGACCTGCCGATCACCTTCGACGGTGAGCCGGTCGGCGGGCAGCCGTTTCCACAGGCAGAGCAGGAGATCGGAGGCATTGGCGGACAGGACCGCCTCGCCATCGGCGTTGCCGCGCTCGAGCTGCGGCGGCTCGCCCTCCGCCCGTGGGGTGAGGGTCCACGTGTCCCCGGTGTCGATCGCCCGTACGCCGAGCGGCCGGGTCACCGCCGGCGCGAAACCACGCTCCAGCACCCGAGGCACGAACACCTCGAACACTTCGTCGACCCCGTCGGCCGCGACCTCCGGCGGGATCACGTCGCCGGTCGTCGTACCGTCGGCGGCTTGCAGGGCGTCGACGAGGTGAACGGCGGTCTCGTGCAGACGGCGGCGGGTCCAGAAGCCGGCGCGCTGATCGACGGGGGCGAAGTTCCAGCAGGGTTCGTCGGGGTCGACGGCGCGGATGGCGGCGAGCAGGGCGGCCGTCGTACCGGCGTACCAGTCGGCCCAGGAGATCGTGGTGCGCAGCACCTCCGGCCGGCGCTGCTCGCGGCCGGAGAGCAGGACCGACGCCGACCAGCGTTGGCCGGCCCCGATGTGCAGGGCCAGATCGGCGATCGTCCAGCCCGGGCAGCTCGGCACCGCGGCGGCCGGGTCGACGGCGTCGAACGCCGCCGCCAGTTCCGCCGCGGTGCGGTCGAGCTCGTGGAGATGGTCAAGCAAGGAAGCGGACCTCGACGATCAGTCCGTCCTGGACGCGGTACAGCACGATCGTCGGCACCGGACCCTGGTCGGAGTCGTGATGGACGGACTGCTCCACCACCCACTCTCCCAGCATCATCCGCTGCTGCAGCTCGGTCTTGCACCGGCCCGCCTCGAACAGCGGCCGGTAGTGCTCGCGCAGCGACCGGCGTCCGCGCAGCACGGTCCCGTCGGCGAACTGGAGCTGGGCCGTCGGCGAGTACAACGCGAGGAACGCTTCGAGATCGTGCGCCGCGTACGTCGCGTGCTCCCGGTCCACCACCCGGGTCGCCGGGGTGTCGAACGAGAACGCGGTGGCCACCACAGCTGTGAGGTCAGGTGCGGTGCTGATCGTTTCCACTGCTGGTGCCTTCGGGGCCGGCGGAGTCTTCGTGACGGTGGTGGTCGCCTTCGCCACCGGGGAGCTGACGGGGCTCACCGGGGACGTCGTGGTGGTGGTCGGAGTCGGGATCGGGAGGGTGGAGGTGGAGGTGGAGGTCGCGGTGGGATCCTCGCCCAGGTGGGCGATGGCCCAGTCCAGCGCCTTGGTGACCGCGGCGCGGGATTCTTCGGTGTGGTCGAGCATGTCGAAGCCGTGTTGCCCTTTCGGTACGTCGATGATGTCCAGCGCGGCGCCACCGGCGGAGACGAACTCCGCGACCGGACCGGCGAGCTCGGCGCGCTCGCGGCCGACCCTGGTCAGCAGCACCGGCAGGTCTGAACTTGCTGCCCCACCGCCCTGGTCGTACCTGCCGATCACTTCGGCAGCGTTGACCAGTTCGTCGACACCGGGCGGGGTGGCGAGCAGGGGGTAGGTCAGCAGCAGGCAGCGCAGCCAGTCCGGCCGGCTGTCCAGCCACTCCCCCGCGAGCAGTCCGGCCCCCGAGAAGAACCAGAGCGCGACGCGCCCCGGATCCACCCGTGGGTCGGCCCGGAGAACTCCGACGGCGGCCTCCACGTCGTCGGCAGCGGCCACCAGCTGGTCGAGGCCACGGATCAGTCCGTGCTCGACCACAGCAGCCACCAGACCGCGCTGGGCAGCCGCGGTCGCGTATCCCTGGTACACCGGCCAGTCCCGAGGTGACACCTCGAGGCCGGCAGGCCCAGGACCCCCGTGCACAAAGAGGATCGCGCCCGTCCGCGCGGTGCCGGCCGGGTGGTAGAGGTCGACCTGACCGACCCGTTCCACCCGCACCTCCCCGGCATCGGCGACCGGCAGAACAAAGGGCCGCAGGTAGGGCGGGAGATCCGTCATGGAGTCATCTTGGCCTATCGGGAGGACACTTTCACCCGCCACCCCGAACATGCTCCACAGACCGTCGCAGCAATTCGGTCAACACGCCGGAATTCACCGCAGACAAGCGTTTGAGGTACAAGCACGACTTGCCCGTGCTGTGCGGTCCGAGCCGTCCGAGCAGTTCGTCGTACCCCTCGAAACCCTCGGTCAGGTAGAGCGTCGTGGCCTGCTGGCGCGGCGAGAATCCGACCTCGAACCAGTCGAGCTCGCGGCCACTGGCGTAGACCAGGTGCCGTTCACCGAATCCGACGATCGCCGGTCCCCACATCGCCGGCTCGAGCCCGGTCACCTCGGTCAGCAGTTCGTTGACGGCGAGCGCGTCGGCCCGCCGCGGCGGCGGCACCGACGCGAGGAACTCCTCGACACTCGCATCGGTCCGGGCGGTCTTGTTCTCGGCCATAGCTCATCGTGCCTCCAACGCCGCGAGGGCGGCACCCCTGGTGGGAGTGCCGCCCTCGGCGGTGTGTGGGGCTTCGGCTCAGTTCTTGTAGGAACCGAGGTCGAAGTCGTCCAGCGGGACCGACTGCCCGGCGGACGGCCCGAAGTCGTAGTCGTACGACTCGTAGCCGACCATCGAGTACATCGCGGCCTTCGCCTCCTCGGTGGGCTCCACCCGGATGTTGCGGTAACGGTCCATGCCGGTACCCGCCGGGATCAGCTTTCCGATGATCACGTTCTCCTTCAGACCGACCAGCGAGTCGGACTTGCCGTGGATCGCGGCCTCGGTCAGGACCCGGGTCGTCTCCTGGAAGGAGGCGGCCGACAGCCACGACTCGGTCGCGAGCGACGCCTTGGTGATCCCCATCAGCACCGGACGACCCGAGGCCGGCGTACCGCCCTCGGCCACGACGCGACGGTTCTCCGCCTCGAACATGATCCGGTCGGCGAGCTCACCGGGCAGCAGGTTGGCCTCGCCCGACTCGATCACCGTGACCCGGCGCAGCATCTGCCGGACGATGATCTCGATGTGCTTGTCGTGGATGGCCACACCCTGCGACCGGTACACGGCCTGGACCTCGTCGACCAGGTGCTCCTGCGCCTTGCGCACACCCAGGATCCGCAGCACTTCCTGCGGGTCGGGCGTACCCTGCGTCAGCTGCTGACCGACCTCGACGTGCTGACCGTCCTCGACCAGCAACCGGGCCCGCTTCGACACCGGGTAGGCGACCTCCTCGGAACCGTCGTCCGGGGTGAGCACCAGCTTGCGGGTCTTGTCGGTGTCCTCGATCGTGATCCGGCCGGCCGCTTCGCCGATCGGCGCCTTGCCCTTGGGCTGGCGGGCCTCGAAGAGCTCGACCACACGCGGCAGACCGTGGGTGATGTCATCACCCGCGACACCACCGGTGTGGAAGGTCCGCATCGTCAGCTGCGTACCGGGCTCACCGATGGACTGCGCCGCGATGATGCCGACGGCCTCACCGATGTCGACCGTCTTACCGGTCGCCAGCGAACGCCCGTAGCACTTCGCGCAGGTCCCCGTCTTGGCGTCACAGGTCAGCACGGAGCGGACCTTGACCTCCTCGACGCCGGCCTCGACCAGGGCCGCGATGGACACGTCGCCCAGGTCGCTGCCCGCGGTCAGTACGACGGTGCCGTCGCGACCGGTCACGTCCTGGGCCAGGGTGCGTGCGTACGCGCTGGTCTCGACGTTCTCGGCGTGCACGGTACGGCCGTCCGGACCCGGCTCGCCGATCTTCTTCGGCAGGCCACGCTCGGTGCCGCAGTCCTCCTCGCGGATGATCACGTCCTGCGAGACGTCCACCAGACGACGGGTCAGGTACCCGGAGTCGGCGGTCCGCAGCGCGGTGTCGGCCAGACCCTTGCGCGCACCGTGGGTGGCGATGAAGTACTCGACCACCGACAGGCCCTCACGGAAGTTGGACTTGATCGGCCGGGCGATGATCTCGCCCTTCGGGTTGGCCACCAGGCCACGCATACCGGCGATCTGCCGGATCTGCATCATGTTGCCTCGGGCACCCGAGTGGACCATCATCCAGATCGGGTTGGCCTTCTCGAAGTTCTCCTCCATCGCCTTGCCGACCTCGGCGTTGGCTCCGGTCCAGATCTCGATCAGCTCCTGACGCCGCTCGGACGAGGTGATCAGACCCCGCTCGAACTGCTTCTGGACCTTCTCGGCCTGCGACTCGTAGCGAGCCATGATCTCCGGCTTGCTCGGCGGCGTGCTGAAGTCGTCGATCGACACCGTGACACCCGAGCGGGTGGCCCAGCGGAAACCGAGGTCCTTCAGCGCGTCCAGGCAGTTGGCCACCTGGACCTTGGAGTAGCGCTCGGCCAGGTCGTTGACGATCGAGCCCAGCTGCTTCTTGCCGACCTCGGCGTCCACGAAGGTGTAGTCGCTCGGCAGCGCCTCGTTGAACAGGGCGCGGCCCAGCGTCGTCTCCAGCGAGAACCCGCCGTTGGCCAGCGGCAGCGCGTTCTCCGGCGCGGCCGCCTCGTCGAGGCGCAGCGTGATCTTCGCCTGCAGCGACAGCTCGCCGCGGTCGAAGGCCATCAGTGCCTCGGCGACCGAACCGAACGCCCGGCCCTCGCCCTTGACGCCTTCCTTCAGCATCGTCAGGAAGTAGATGCCGATGATCATGTCCTGCGTCGGCATCGTGACCGGACGGCCGTCGGCCGGCTTGAGGATGTTGTTCGTCGACAGCATCAGGATCCGCGCCTCGGCCTGGGCCTCGGCCGACAGCGGCAGGTGCACCGCCATCTGGTCACCGTCGAAGTCCGCGTTGAACGCGGAGCAGACGAGCGGGTGGATCTGGATCGCCTTGCCCTCGATCAGCTGCGGCTCGAACGCCTGGATGCCGAGCCGGTGCAGGGTGGGTGCACGGTTCAGCAGGACCGGGTGCTCGGTGATGACCTCTTCCAGCACGTCCCAGACCTGGGCGCGCTGACGCTCGACCATCCGCTTGGCGGACTTGATGTTCTGCGCGTGGTTGAGGTCGACCAGCCGCTTCATCACGAACGGCTTGAACAGCTCCAGCGCCATCGCCTTCGGCAGACCGCACTGGTGCAGCTTGAGCTGCGGGCCGACCACGATGACCGAACGGCCGGAGTAGTCGACGCGCTTGCCCAGCAGGTTCTGACGGAAGCGACCCTGCTTGCCCTTGAGCATGTCGGACAGCGACTTCAGCGGCCGGTTGCCCGGGCCGGTGACCGGACGCCCACGGCGGCCGTTGTCGAACAGCGCGTCGACGGCCTCCTGCAGCATCCGCTTCTCGTTGTTGACGATGATCTCCGGCGCGCCCAGGTCGAGCAGCCGCTTGAGCCGGTTGTTGCGGTTGATCACCCGGCGGTACAGGTCGTTCAGGTCGGAGGTGGCGAACCGGCCACCGTCGAGCTGGACCATCGGCCGCAGGTCCGGCGGGATCACCGGGACGCAGTCGAGCACCATGCCCATCGGGCTGTTGTTCGTGGCCAGGAACGCGGTGACGACCTTGAGCCGCTTCAGGGCGCGGGTCTTGCGCTGGCCCTTGCCGGTCTTGATCGTCTCGCGCAGGTTGTCGGCCTCGGCCTTCAGGTCGAAGGTCTGCAGCCGGCGCTGGATCGCGGCCGCACCCATCGCGCCCTCGAAGTACTTGCCGAACCGCTCCTTCATGGCGCGGTAGAGGATCTCGTCGCCCTCGAGGTCCTGGACCTTCAGGTTCTTGAACCGGGTCCAGACCTCGTCGAGGCGGTCGATCTCGCGCTGCGCACGGTCGCGCAGCTGCTTGACCTCACGCTCGGCGCCTTCCTTGACCTTGCGCCGGACGTCGGCCTTGGCGCCCTCGGCCTCGAGCTGCGCCAGGTCCTCCTCGAGCTTCTTCATCCGGGTCTCGATGTCGTTGTCGCGCCGGTTCTCGAGCTGCTTGCGCTCGACGTCGGTCCGGCCCTCCAGCGACGCGAGGTCGCGGTGCCGCGCCTCTTCGTCGACGTCGGTGATCATGTACGCCGCGAAGTAGATGACCTTCTCCAGGTCCTTCGGGGCGAGGTCGAGCAGGTAGCCCAGTCGCGACGGCACACCCTTGAAGTACCAGATGTGGGTGACCGGCGCGGCCAGCTCGATGTGGCCCATCCGCTCACGGCGCACCTTCTGGCGGGTGACCTCTACGCCACACCGCTCACAGATGATGCCCTTGAACCGAACGCGCTTGTACTTGCCGCAGTAGCACTCCCAGTCCCGGGTGGGACCGAAGATCTTCTCGCAGAACAGACCGTCACGCTCCGGCTTGAGCGTCCGGTAGTTGATCGTCTCGGGCTTCTTGACCTCACCGTGCGACCACTGGCGGATTTCATCCGCGGTCGCAAGGCCGATCCGAAGCTCGTCGAAGAAGTTCACGTCGAGCACGATGTGTTATCTCCCGATTGTAAAAATGGTCTGAGTGAGTTGGCTGTTGATCTCAAGCGGCAACCCGCTCAGACCTCCTCGACGCTGTTCGGCTCACGCCGGGACAGGTCGATCCCCAGTTCCTCCGCAGCGCGGAAGACGTCCTCTTCGCTGTCGCGCATCTCGACCCGGCTTCCGTCGGACGAGAGCACCTCAACATTCAGACACAGGGACTGCATTTCCTTGACCAGAACCTTGAAGGACTCCGGGATACCCGGCTCCGGGATGTTCTCGCCCTTGACGATCGCTTCGTACACCTTGACCCGGCCGACCACGTCGTCCGACTTGATCGTCAGCAACTCCTGCAGCGCGAAGGCGGCACCGTAGGCCTCGAGGGCCCACACCTCCATCTCGCCGAACCGCTGACCACCGAACTGCGCCTTACCACCCAGCGGCTGCTGCGTGATCATCGAGTACGGACCGGTCGAGCGGGCGTGGATCTTGTCGTCCACCAGGTGGTGCAGCTTCAGCATGTACATGTAGCCGACGCCGACCGGCTCGGGGAACGGCTCGCCGGAGCGGCCGTCGAACAGCCGGGCCTTGCCGGTGCTGTCGACCATCCGGTCGCCGTCGCGGTTCGGCAGCGTGGAGCCGAGCAGGCCGGTGACCTCCTCCTCCTTGGCGCCGTCGAAGACCGGGGTGGCGACGTTCGTCATCGGCGGGGCCTCGCCGGCGCCGATCTTGATCAGCCGCTGCGCCCACTCCTCCGGGCTGTCCGGGTCGACCTTCCAGCCACGGCTGGCGACCCAGCCCAGGTGCGTCTCGAGGACCTGACCGACGTTCATCCGGCCGGGCACGCCCAGCGGGTTCAGGATGATGTCGACCTGGGTGCCGTCCTCCATGAACGGCATGTCCTCGACCGGCAGGATCTTGGAGATGACGCCCTTGTTGCCGTGGCGTCCGGCGAGCTTGTCGCCGACCGAGATCTTGCGCTTCTGCGCGACGTACACGCGGACCAGCTGGTTCACGCCCGGCGGCAGCTCGTCGCCGTTGTCGCGGTCGAAGACGCGGACCCCGATGACGGTTCCGTTCTCACCGTGCGGGACCTTCAGCGAGGTGTCGCGCACCTCGCGGGCCTTCTCACCGAAGATCGCGCGCAGCAGCCGCTCCTCCGGGGTCAGCTCGGTCTCGCCCTTCGGCGTCACCTTGCCGACCAGGATGTCACCGGTGGTGACCTCGGCGCCGATCCGGATGATGCCCCGCTCGTCCAGGTCCGCCAGCATCTCGTCGGAGACGTTGGGGATGTCGCGGGTGATCTCCTCCGGGCCCAGCTTGGTGTCGCGAGCGTCGACCTCGTGCTCCTCGATGTGAATCGAGGTCAGCAGGTCCTGCTGCACGACGCGCTGGCTGAGGATGATCGCGTCCTCGTAGTTGTGACCCTCCCACGGCATGAACGCCACGAGCAGGTTGCGGCCGAGCGCCATCTCGCCCTCGTCCGTGCACGGACCGTCGGCCAGCGGCGAGCCGACCTCGACCCGCTGCCCGGCGTCGACCAGCGGACGCTGGTTGATGCAGGTGCCCTGGTTGGAGCGACGGAACTTGGCCAGCCGGTAGGTCTGGTAGGTGCCGTCGTCGGCGGCGACCTCGATCAGGTCGGCCGAGACCTCCTTGATCACACCCGCCTTCTCCGACACCAGCACGTCACCGGCGTCGACCGCACCGCGGTACTCCATGCCGGTGCCGACCAGCGGAGCGTCCGCGGTGATCAGCGGCACGGCCTGGCGCTGCATGTTGGAGCCCATCAGCGCGCGGTTGGCGTCGTCGTGCTCGAGGAACGGGATCATCGCCGTCGCGACCGACACCATCTGGCGCGGGCTGACGTCCATGTAGTCCACGTCCTCGACCAGCACGAGCTCGACCTCACCGTGGCGCCGGCGGACCAGCACCCGCTCCTCGGCGAACCGGTCGTCGTCGGTCAGCGCGGCGTTGGCCTGCGCGATGACGAACCGGTCCTCCTCGTCGGCGGTCAGGTAGTCGACCTGGTCGGTGACCTTGCCGTCGACGACCTTGCGGTACGGCGTCTCGACGAAGCCGAACGCGTTCACCCGGCCGTAGGTCGCCAGCGAGCCGATCAGGCCGATGTTCGGGCCTTCCGGGGTCTCGATCGGGCACATCCGGCCGTAGTGGGACGGGTGCACGTCGCGGACCTCGAAGCCGGCCCGCTCACGGCTCAGACCACCCGGGCCCAGCGCCGACAGGCGGCGCTTGTGGGTCAGGCCCGCGATCGGGTTGGTCTGGTCCATGAACTGCGACAGCTGGGAGGTTCCGAAGAACTCCTTCAGCGCCGCGACCACCGGGCGGATGTTGATCAGGGTCTGCGGCGTGATCGCCTCGACGTCCTGGGTCGTCATCCGCTCGCGGACCACGCGCTCCATCCGGGCCAGGCCGGTGCGCAGCTGGTTCTGGATCAGCTCGCCGACCGTGCGCAGACGGCGGTTGCCGAAGTGGTCGATGTCGTCCTCTTCGACGACGATCTCACCGGTCGGCGCGGCCAGCTCGGTCTTGCCCTCGTGCAGCGCGACCAGGTACTTGATCGTGGCGACGATGTCGTTGATCGTCAGCACGGCGGTGTCGTGCTGCTCGTCGCGGCCCAGCTTCTTGTTGATCTTGTACCGGCCGACCTTGGCCAGGTCGTAGCGCTTGCCGTTGAAGTAGTAGTTGTCCAGCAGCGCCTGCGCGGCCTCGCGCGTCGGCGGTTCGCCCGGGCGCAGCTTACGGTAGATGTCGAGCAGCGCGTCGTCCTGCCCGGAGGTGTGGTCCTTCTCCAGGGTGAGCCGGATCGACTCGTACTCGCCGAACTCCTCGAGGATCTGCGCGTCGGTCCAGCCGAGCGCCTTGAGCAGCACGGTGACGTTCTGCTTGCGCTTGCGGTCCAGCCGCACGCCCACCAGGTCACGCTTGTCGACCTCGAACTCCAGCCACGCGCCGCGCGACGGGATGATCTTGGCGGTGAAGATGTCCTTGTCCGACGTCTTGTCCGGCGTGCGCTCGAAGTACACACCGGGCGAGCGGACGAGCTGGGACACCACGACACGCTCGGTGCCGTTGATCACGAAGGTGCCCTTACGCGTCATCAGTGGGAAGTCACCCATGAAGACGGTCTGGCTCTTGATCTCGCCGGTCTCGTTGTTCATGAACTCGGCCGTGACGAACAGCGGCGCGGAGTACGTGACGTCGCGCTCCTTGCACTCGTCGACCGTGTTCTTCGGGGGCTCGAAGCGGTGGTCGCGGAACGACAGCGACATGGTGCCGCTGAAGTCCTCGATCGGGGAGATCTCCTCGAAGATCTCCTCCAGGCCCGAGGGTCCGGACAGATCGGACCGTCCCTCTGCCTCGGCGGCGGCCACCCGGGCCTGCCAGGTTTCGTTCCCGACCAGCCAGTCGAAACTGTCCACCTGCAACGCAAGAAGATCCGGCACCTCGATGGGTGAGGAGATCTTCGCGAAGGAGATGCGGCGGGAAGTGGAAACGTCGGTAAAACTGTCGGACTGGGGGTTGCGCGAGGCGACCAAGGGGC
The DNA here is from genome assembly GCF_001984195.1 of Kribbella sp. ALI-6-A. Lineage (GTDB taxonomy): Bacteria > Actinomycetota > Actinomycetes > Propionibacteriales > Kribbellaceae > Kribbella. Next base: position 2,319,728 of record NZ_MTQN01000012.1, on the reverse strand, counting down.
GTCCTTCCACGGGCTCGCAAAGTAACAATCAATGCTGGCACTTCGGTGCTGGGAGCGCATGCCGAGCCGCCCTAGTCAAGTCTTGACCTGAGCCAGGGGTAGGAGTAAAGGCAGCGCAAAGCAATAGGTTACCCGATCAGGGCAAGACTGTCCAATGGGGTCCAACACTATGCCGTCGGACCACCCACTCAGTCAAGGACCGACCCGGGATCTCCAGCGGGAGACACCCGCGAGCCACCCGGTCGACCTGTCCTCAGTCACCAGCAGACTACAGTCCGGCGATCTCCTGGACCAGCCATCGCGAGCCGTTTCGGACCATCGTGAACCGGGTCCGGTTCAGATCCACCCGTGGTTTGCCCTGGGTGATCGTGCTCGTGGTGGTCTGGTTCACGAAGATGATCAGCGTGACCCGGTTCGCGTCGCCGTCGCGGACGCCGACCTCGCGCACCTCGGCGCGGACCGTGGCCTTGGTCTTGGTGGCCAGCTCGCCGGCCACCTTCGCGGTCTCGTCGAACTTGCCCGCGAACTCCGGCGTCATCGTCGCCCGGGCGGCGGCGAAGCTCTTGTCCAGCGTCCGGTAGTCGTAGCTGAGCGCGGTCTCGGCTGCCTGCCGGCCAGCGTTCGCTGCCGCTCCGCGCGCCTCCTCGGCCTCCTGGCCGCGCCACGCCTTCAGCCCCAGGACGCCGGCCAGAGCCAGCACGAGCACGATCAGCGCCGCCAAGCTCACAGTGAGTACAGAGCTCACCCTGCGCGAGGCAGCGGGTTCGGCCTTCTCTTCTTTCTTCTCTACTTTCGCGACTTCTACTTCTTGGACTTCTTGTACTTCCTCTTCGACGACCTCGTCACTGACGGCGACCGGCTTCTCACGACGCCGCTGGCCGGCGATCTTGCGGGCCATCAGCCCACCACCTGCAGGTCGGCGGTCAGCCAGCGGCCGGCGTCGCGGACCAGGTCGAGCTTGATCCGGTAGCGCCGCTCGACGCCGTCCTTGGCGGCGGTGTTGGTGACGACGGCGTTCACGATCACCAGCACCTGCGCGGAGTCCTTGTCGTTCGACACCACCGCGGCCTCCTTCACGTCGCCCTTGGAGGTCGCCTTGTTCGCCACCACCTCGGTCTTCACCGAATTGGACCCGGCTTGGAACTCCTCCTTGAACTGCCCGGTCGATTCGTTCAGCACCCGCTGCGCGTCCGCGTCCCAGGTGTCGTACTTGTACGTCGTGAAGTCCAGCGCGAGCTGCCGCGCGGCGCGCATCGCGCCGACTCGGTCCTCCGACCGGGTGTCCTGCCGCCGCAGCGCCACCACCGAGACCGTCGCGGCCGCCAGGGCGACGATCAGCAGCACGCTCAGTGCCCAGGCCAGGATCAGCGAACCCCTGCGGGTCGAGGAAGAAGTCACTTGCCGGTCACCGGTCCGAGGATGAGGGCTTTCCAGGAGTCCGAGCCCAGGTAGTCGGCCTGGCCGCCGGTCGAGCCGAGCACCAGCTCGGGCATCCCGCCGGTGCCGCCGGCCTGCCCGGTCGCCGGGTCGTAGCCGACGCCGTACCCGGTCCGGTTGAGGTTCTGCCGCGACGACGGCGACGGCTTGTTCTGCGAGCCGCGCACGTTCACGCCTGTGCTCGGTCCGGCCGTGCAGGACGCCTTGGTGTTGGCCTGCTTGTCGGTCGTGTCCTGCGGCACCCGCTTGTCCGTCCCGTTGTAGCCGGCCCGGCAGGCCGGTGGTGAGAAGCCGAGCACCAGCCCGAAGTGCGCGTCGTAGTGCCCGGTCCCCTGGTCCTTGGCCGGTACGACGTACCCGCCCATCGCCACCGCCGGGTAGACCACCAGCAACTGCTCGACGGCGTCCAGCCGGACCGCGGTCAGTTCGTTCACCGTCAGCAGGTTACCCAGCAGCACCGCGATGTCGGCCCGGTTCTCCGAGATGAGGCCGGTCAGCTGCTCCGAGGCGCCCGAGCCCTGGTCGATCACCGTGCGCAGGTCGGTGTCGGAGCTGACCAGGGTGTCCGACAGCAGCGCCAGGTTCTTCGCCCAGGTCCGGATCGCGTCCCCGCTGGCGACCTGGGTGGCCAGCACGGTGTTGCCGTCGTTGATCAGCTTGATCGTCTGGGCGATGTTCGCGTCGGCGTCGTCGATCAGCAGCCCGGAGCTGTCGATGATCTTCTGCAGGTCGCCGCCCTTGCCGCGCAGCGCGTCGCCGAGCTCCTTGACGGTGGTCTTCAGGCTGTTCTTGTCGACCGAGTTCACCAGTTGGTCGAGGTTCAGCAGCAGCTCGGTGGTGTCGATCGGCAGCGCGGTGTCGGCCCGGGCGATCTTCGAGTTGTCCTGCAGGTACGGGCCGTCGTCGCGGCGCGGCTGCAGGTCGACGTACTGCTCGCCGATCGCGGACCGGTTGGCCACCACGGCAACCAGGTCGTTCGGGATCTTCACCTTGTTGTCGATGTCCAGATCGACCTCGACGCCGTCGTCGAGCAGCTTCAGCTCCCCGACGCGGCCGACCGGCTGCCCGCGGTACGTCACCTCGGCGCCGGTGAAGATGCCGCCGGACTCGGCGAAGCTCGCGCTGACCGTGTAGTCGTCGTCGAACAGCAACTGGTCGATCTGGGCGTACTTGCCACCGACGTAGGCGATGCCGACGACGGTGATCAGCAGGAACACCATCAGCTGGATCCGGACGGTTCGGGAGATCACTTCGCCACCCCCGGCATCAGGACCTTCGCCAGCTCGGGATCGAAGGCCGGGCGGTTCAGCGTCGGCGTACAGACCGGCAGGCCGAGCAGCGTGACGCAGCTGGTCGCCGTCCCGGTCGGCAGCGGCAGCGGAGGCAGGCCGCCCGACTTCGGCGGGAACTTGGGCGAGTTGCGGAACGGCAGGCTGAGGTTCGCCGTCGGCAGCGCGGTCGGGCCGACGGTCGGCAGGTTCAGCCCGAGCAGTCCCTGGAACGCCTTCTGCGTGTTCACGTCGAGCGTGATCACCAGGTTCGTGAAGTCACCCTGGACGGCGTCCGCCGCGGCGTCCGGGAACGGATAGGTGAGCAGCAGCTCGAGCGACTTCGGCAGGTTCTGTCCCGCCTCGGCGAGCTTGGTCAGCACCGGGTAGAGCGACTGGAGGTTGGCCACCAGGTCCTTCTGCGACGCGGTGATCACCCGGGTCGCCGTGCTGCCCAGCGTGGACAGCGCCTGCAGCGTCTTGACCAGGGCGGCCCGCTGCTGGTCGAGGGTCTTGATCGACTTCGGCAGCGAGTCGATCGCCGTGGCCAGCGTCGCCTTCTGCGCGTTCAGCTTCTTGGCCAGCGCGTCGACGGCGGTGATCGCGGCGACGATCTTCTGCCGGTTGGCGTCGAGGGTGCCGACGAAGGTGTTCAGCTGGGTGAGCACGCTGCGGATGGCCGGCTCGTTGCCGGTCAGGGCCTTGTTCAGCTCCTGGGTGATGATCTGCAGCTGCGCCACGCCACCGCCGTTCAGCAGCAGCGACAGCGCCGACAGGACTTCCTCGACCTCGACGTTGCTGGTCGTGTGCGACAGCGGGATCAGCTCGCCGTTCTCCAGCTTGCCGCGCGGCTTCTCGGCGCCGGTCGGCGGAGCCAGCGAGACGAACTTCTCGCCCAGCAGGCTGGTCTGGCGGATCGTCGCGCGGGCGTTGTCAGGCAGCTCCAGGCTCTTCGGCAGCTTGACCCGGACCTTCGCCACGAACCCGTCCAGCCAGACCTTCTCGACCGTGCCGACGGTGACGTCGTCCACCTTGACCGTCGACTTCGGCACCAGGTCGAGCACGTCGGTGAACTCCACCGTCACCGTGTACGACGGGCCCTTGATCTTCGCGCCACCGGGCAACGGCAGCGAGTAGACGCTGAAGTCGCAGCCGGTCAGCAGCGTGGCCATCGCGACCACGCCCGCCACGAACGCCGTACGACGTCGTCTCATCGGCCACCTCCCGGGAACAGACCGCCGAGCGACGGATCGACCGGGTCGGGCGTCGGCAGCTTCGGCGCCGGAGCGGGCGCCCACGGCGTACCGGCTGGGCCGCCGCTGGTCGGAGCGCCGCCGGTGAGCTGGCTGAGCAGCGGCAGCTTCGGCAGGGCGTCGAGGACCCCCTTGAGCTGGGAGCACGCCGACAGCGGCTGGTTCACCTGGATCAGCAGCGAACAGATGAAGGTCGCCGGGTCGTCCAGCTGCGCCAGGTTGATTCGCTGGTCCAGCGTGCCGAACTGGGGGTTGTAGACGCGGGCCAGGTTGCCGAGACCGAGCGGCGCGGTGTCGATGATCTCGGCCAGCGCGGCCTTCTCCTTGACCAGGATCTGCGAGATGTCGGTCGCTCCGGAGATCGTGGTCTTCAGCAGCGCCCGGTTGTCCTTGACGAACGACGCGACCTCGCCGAGCGCGGTGGCCAGCAGTCTCAGCGCGGCGGCCAGGTCCTTGCGCTCGCCGGCCAGCGTGGTCGAGGTGGCGGCGAAGCTGGTGTTGAACTGCTTGACCAGCTGGTCGTTCGCGGCCAGCGCGGAGACGAACGTCTGCAGCTGCCGGACAGTGGCGAACAGGCTCTTGGAGTTGCCCGCGAGCGTCTGGGACAGCTTCGACACGTCGGTGATGGTCTGGTTCAGCTTGGCGCCCTGGCCGTCCAGGTTCGCGGCCGAGACGTCGAGCAGCCGCGACAGCGCGCCCTGGTCGTTGGCGCCCTTCGGCCCGAGCGCGACCGAGAGGTCGTTCAGGCTCTGGTAGATCTGGTCCAGCTCCAGCGGTACGGCGGTCCGCTCGATCGGGATCTGCGCCCCGTCGGCCATCACCGCGCCCTTGGAGTACGCCGGGGTCAGCTGGATGTAGCGGTCGGCGACCACCGACGGCGACGCGATCACCGCCTTCGCGTTCGCCGGCACCTTGTGCTCGGCCTCCCACCAGAACTTCACCCGGACGGTCCGGCCGGCCGGCGTGACGCTCTCGACCTCGCCGACCTTGATCCCGAGGATCCGGACGTCCGAGCCCGGGTAGACGCTGACCGCCCGCGGGAAGAACGCCGTGGCGCTGACGCGCTCCGGGTTCGGCCAGAGCGAGATCACGCTGACCGCCAGCACCACCAGCACGACGCCGATGGCGACCAACCGGGAGAACGAAGCAACCTTCATCGGCCACCACCCAAGATCGGCGGCAACCCGGGCAGCAACGGCGGCACCGGGATCTCCGGGACCGGCACGAGGTTCTGCACGTAGGTGTCGAACCACGGCCCGGTGCCGAGCGTGTTCGTGAACACCCGCGCGTACGGCGCCAGGCCCTTGATGCTCGCGTCGAGTGCGTTCTGATTCTTGATCAGGATCGCGAGCACCGCGTTGACCTTCTGCAGGGTCGGCGTCAGGTCCTTGCGGTTCTCCCGGACCAGCGCGGTCACCTGCGCGGACAGCTTCTGCGTCGACACCAGCAACTGGTGGATCAGCGCCCGGCGGGCCTGCACCGCCTGGAACACGGTGTTGCCGTCCTTCATCAGCTTGACCAGCTGCTGGTTGCGGTCGGCCAGCACCTTGGTGACGACGTCGGAGTGCTTGAGCAGGGTCTTCAGCTCCTCGTCCCGCTTGGCCACGTTGCGGGACAGCCGGGACAGCCCGGTCAGCGACGCCTTCACCTCCTCCGGCGTGTTCTTGAAGGTGGTCGACAGCGTGTCCAGGGCCCGGGCCAGCTGGGCGGTGTCGATCCGCTCGGTGGTGTTGGCCAGGTCGGTGAACGCGTCCACCACGTCGTACGCCGCGACCGTGCGCTCCAGCGGGATCTCGGCGCCCGGCTTCAGCTCGCCGGGACCGGCCGGGTTCAGCTTGAGGTACTTCTGGCCGAGCAGCGTCTTGATCTTCATCTCGGCGCCGGTCTGCTCGCCGAGCTTCACGCCCCGGTCCACCACGAAGTCGACCCGGACGTGGGTGCCCTCGAGCTCGACCGCGCGGACCTGCCCGACCCGGACGCCGGCCACCCGGATCTCGTCGTTCTTCTTCAGCCCGCCGGCCTCGGAGAACTGTGCCGAGTACTTCGTGCCGCCGCCGATCAGCGGCAGGTCCTGCGCCTTGAACGCGGCCAGCATGATCAGCCCGATCACCGTCAGGCCGACCACGCCGATGGTCAGCTGGTTCTGCTCGCGGAAGGGCTTCACGGGTGGTCACACCTCGCCGAGTTGTTGTCGTACGAGACGGGGATGCGCGTGCCGAGCGGCAGGGTGACGTTGCCGTCGAAGCCGCAGAGGAAGAAGTTGAACCAGGAGCCGTACGACGCGGTCCGGGTCATCGTGTTCAGCTTCGTCGGCATCTTCTGCAGGGTCTTGACCCAGATCGCCTGGGTGTCGTCCAGCGTGCTGGAGACCTGCCGGAGCCGGTCGAGGTCGGCCTTGATCGGCACCCGGGTCTGCTGCAGCAGACCGGCCGTCTTGGTGTTCAGCGAGTTGATCGAGCCGAGCGAACCGAGGATCGGCTGGATGTCCTTGCTCAGGCCGGTGATGAACTGCTGCAGGTTGACCAGCAGCTGGGAGAAGTTCTGCTGCCGCTGCGACACGATCTGCAACGTCGACGTCAGGTTGGTGATCAGGTCACCGACGACCTGGTCGGCGTCGGCCAGCGTGGTGGTCAGCGACGCCGTCCGGGCCAGCAGGCTCTCGATCGTGCCGCCCTCGCCCTGCAGCACCTTGATCACCTCGAAGGCGAACTGGTTCACGTCGGCCGGGGTGAGCGCGGTGAACAGCGGCTTGAACCCGTTGAACAGCACCGACAGGTCCAGGGCCGGCGCGGTCCGGTCCTGGTCGATGGTGTCGTTCTCCTTCATCCGCTGCCCGCCGCCGACACCTTCGGTCAGCGCGATGTAGCGGTTGCCGACCAGGTTGCGGTAGCGCAGGGTCGCCCGGGTGCCGGTGTCGAGCACCTGTTTGGAGTCGACGCTGAACGTGACGAGAGCGAGTGTGTCGTCCTTGAGCGCGATCTTGTCCACCTGCCCGACCCGGACGCCGGCGATCCGGATGTCGTCACCCTTGTTCAGCCCGACCACGTCGGTGAAGACCGCCTTGTACGTCGTGGTCGGCGTGAAGCTGATGTTGCCGATGGTGACCGCCAGCAACGCGGTCGCGATCGTGGTCACCACGACGAAGATGCCCAGCCGCACGGTGTCGATCGAGGTCTTCTTGTCGAGCAACTTCATTTCAGATTCACCTGACCTCCGCGCATCAGGGGACCGACCATCAACGTGGTGAGGTCGGGCACCTCACCGGGCGCCACGCCCATCGCCGGCCCGACCACCGAGCCGACGACCTTCTGCTCGGCCGGGCTGCCCGCCGGGCCCGTGTCGACGGCGAAGCCCGGGGCCGCGCGGTTCAGCTGCAGGTTCAGCGGGAAGCGCTCGTTCTTGTTGTGGTCGCCGATCGTGCCGTCCTCGGCGACGACGTACGGCGCCGGGTTCTCCTGGCTGTACGGGCCGGGGTGCGCGCCGGGGTGGCTGTAGTTCTTGCCGACACAGGTCGGGCCGCGCTTGTCCAGGTACTTCGGCGTCTCGTCCGGCTGGTACGGCGTGGGCTGGTTGGTGATCAGCTCAAGGTTGATGTGCAGCGCGCCGTCGCGGAACGTGTCGTTCAGGATCGGGGCCGTGTCGGTCAGCACCTTGAGGAAGCAGGGGAACTCCGGGGAGTACCGCTCGAGCAGGTCGAGGATCGGCCGGCTGACCTCGCCGAGCCGGATCACCCGGTCCTCGTTCTCGCGCAGGAAGCCGTTCGCCGTACCGGACAGGGTCTGGACGTCGGTGAAGAACTTCTGCAGCTGCTGCTCCTTCTCCACCACCGTGTTGCCGGTGATGGTCAGGTTGCGCAGGGCACGGACCAGGTCGGGCGTCACGTCGCCGTACAGCTGGGAGACCTGGGTGAGCTTGGCCAGCGCCGCCATCAGCTTCGGGACGCTCGGGTTCAGCTTCTTCAGGTAGCCGTCGAGCTGGGTGAGCGTCTCGGCGATCTCGGTGCCGCGGCCCTCGAGCGCGGTGGCCAGCGTGTTGAGCGTGGCGTTCAGGTCGGCCGGGTCGACCGCCTGGAGCAGCGGCAGCGCGTCGTTCAGCACCTTCTCGATCTCGATGCCGACCGCGGTCTTGTCCCGGGCGATCACGTCACCGGCTCGGATGTGCCGGGTCTTTTGCCCCTCCGGCGGCGGCACCAGCGCGACGTACTTCTCTCCGAACAGCGTCTTGGGCAGGATCCGGGCGCTGACCGCGCTGGAGATCTCCTTGACCTGCTCGGGCTTCAGCGACAGGTTCACCGTCGCCTCGTCGCCGTCGGTGGACACCGACCGGACCTCGCCGACGATGATGCCGCGCAGCTTGACGTCGGCGTGGGTGTTCAGCTGCAGACCGATGTGGCTGGTCTTCAGCTGCACGTCGACGGTGTCGGTGAACACCTTGGCGTAAAAGGCGTAGGTCAGCCAGAGCAGGAAGCAGAGGAAGCCGATGAAGGCGACACCGAGAACTCGTCTGGTCATGGGGCCTCCCGTCCTGGACTGAGGAGTGGAGGGAGCGAAGCGACCGGAGCGACGAGGGAAGGACGGGAGTTCAAGCCCCATGACCCGCCGAGCCGGAGGCGAGGCATCAGTACAGTCATCCGGCCAACCTCACCGTGGTCGTCGTCCCCCAGATCGCCATCGACAGCAGCAGGTCCACCACGTTGATCACCACGATCGACGTCCGGACCGCGCGGCCGACCGCGACGCCGACGCCGGCCGGGCCGCCGGTCGCGTGGTAGCCGTGATAGCAGTGCACGAGGATCACCAGCACCGCGAAGACCAGCACCTTGCCGAACGACCAGAGCACGTCGCCCGGCGGTAAGAACAGATGGAAGTAGTGGTCGTACGTGCCGGTGCTCTGCCCGTAGAACGTGGTCACCGTGAGCCGGGTGGCGAAGTACGACGAGAGCAGGCCCACGACGTACAGGGGCACCACCGCGATCAGCCCGGCGATGATCCGGGTGGTGACCAGGAACGGCAGCGACGGGATCGCCATCACCTCGAGCGCGTCGATCTCCTCGCTGATCCGCATCGCGCCGAGCTGGGCGGTGAAGCCGCAGCCGACCGTCGCGGCCAGCGCGATGCCGGCGATCAGCGGGCCGATCTCGCGGGTGTTGATGTAGGCGCTGACGAAGCCGGCGAACGCCGACGTGCCGATCTGGTTCAGCGCCGAGTAGCCCTGCAGGCCGACCTCGGTGCCGGTGAAGAAGGCCAGGAACGTGATCACGCCGACCGTGCCGCCGATCACCGCGAGCGCGCCGGTGCCCAGCGTCACCTCGGCCAGCAGGCGGAGGATCTCCTTGCGGTACCGGGTGATCGACTTGCCGGACCAGGCCAGCGCCTTCAGGTAGAAGGCGAGCTGCTCGCCGAGCCGGTCCAGCGAGTTCAGCGGCTTCTTGATCAGGACGTCCAGGGCCGACACGTCAGGCCCCCTTCGGCGGGACGAGCTGGAAGTAGATCGCGGTCATCGAGAAGTTCGCGACGAACAGCAGCATGAACGTGATCACGACCGACTGGTTGACCGCGTCACCGACGCCCTTCGGCCCACCGCCGGCGTTCACCCCCTTGTACGACGCGACGACCGCCGCGATGAAGCCGAACACCAAGGCCTTCGCCTGGCCCTGCCACAGGTCGGGCAGATGGGCGAGCGCGGTGAAACTCGCTATATAAGAGCCTGGGGTGCCGTCCTGGAGCACGACGTTGAAGACGTAACCGCCCATCACGCCGACCACGCTGACGAAGCCGTTGAGGAAAAACGCCACCAGCATCGTGGCCAGCACCCGCGGCACGACCAGGCGCTGGATCGGGTCGATGCCGAGCACCATCATCGCGTCCAGCTCCTCGCGGATCTTGCGCGAGCCGAGGTCGGCGCAGATCGCCGAACCACCGGCGCCGGCGATCAGCAGCGCGGTCGCGATCGGCGAGGCCTCCCGCACCACGGCCAGCACGGCCGCCGACCCGGTGAACGCCTGCGCGCCGAACTGCTTGATCAACCCGCCCACCTGCAGCGCGATCACCGCACCGAATGGGATCGCCACCAGCGCGGTCGGAATGATCGTCACACTGGCCACGAACCAGGCCTGCTGGAGAAACTCCCGCAACTGGAACGGCCGCCGGACCGACGCCCGCGCGGTGTCCAAGGCGAAGGCGAACAGCGATCCGGCGTGCTTCAAGGGCGCAGTTGCCGACACGGTCACGGCGCCTCCCGGTCCGGTTCGAGGCGCACGCGAAAGGTCGTGGGGCCTCCCGGTCTGGACTGAGGAGTGGAGGGAGCGAAGCGACCGGAGCGACGAGGGAAGACCGGGAGACCAAGCCCCACGACCCGCCGTGCCGGAGGCGCGGCCAAAAGTACGGTCATGTGGCGCCTACCACGTCTGAGGCGAAGGAGCCCGGTGGCGGAGTCACCCCGTTCTGTTCGCACCACTCACCCGGCGGGCGCTGGGTCGGGCGGATCACGCCGCTGCTCGGCAACTGCTGCAGCGGGATCGGCGGCAGCGGCGGCAGTTCCTGGTCGGCCTCGCGGGCCAGCTCGTCGGCGTCCTTCTCCTCGGACATGCCGATCGGGCCGACGCGCTGCGCGTTCAGGAACTGGCGCACCACCGGCTCCTCGCTGGACAGCAGCATCTCGCGCGGGCCGAACATCGCCAGGTGCCGGTGGTAGAGCAGGCCGATGTTGTCCGGCACGGTGCGGGCGGTGTTGATGTCGTGGGTGACGATCAGGCAGGTGGCCTGGGTCATCTCGTTCAGGTCGATGATCAGCTGGTTGAGGAACGCCGTCCGGACCGGGTCGAGACCGGAGTCGGGCTCGTCGAACAGCAGGATCTCCGGCTCCAGCACCAGCGCGCGGGCCAGCCCGGCCCGCTTGCGCATCCCGCCGGAGATCTCGCCGGGCAGCTTTTTCTCCGCGCCGACCAGCCCGACCATCTCCATCTTCTCCATCACGATGGAGCGGATCTCGGACTCGGACTTGCGGGTGTGCTCACGCAGCGGGAAGGCGACGTTGTCGTACAGGTTCATCGAGCCGAACATCGCGCCGTCCTGGAACAGCACGCCGAACAGCTTGCGGATCTCGTACAGCTCGCGCTCGCGGCAGGTGGCGATGTCCACGCCCTCGATGTGCACGTGGCCCTTGTCGGGCTTGAGCAGCCCGATCAGCGTCTTCAGAAAAACGGACTTCCCGGTACCGGAAGGGCCCAGCATCACGCAGATCTCACCGGCGGGCAGCGTCAGCGACACGTCGCCCCAGATCAGCTGCTTTCCGAAGGACTTCGTGAGTCCTTCGACGCGGACTTCTACGCCCACCGGTCCTCCTCACGGGAAAAGTTGGCCCCCGACCGACGACGCTGCAACGAGCCAACGAGGGGGCGGTGCCCTAGGTTACGCACGAGTACCTTTTTCCGTAACCCCTGTTTACCAACAGCTGCCCATCGGCCCGTAACGCTCCGATCACAGCCCGTACGCCGGTCACGCTGTGCGGTCCCGGACCGGACCGCCCTGGTCGGGTACAGTCCTGCGGGTCGCCCTTCGAGGCGGCGTCGAGTCCCAGTCGCCGGAGGAACGTGTGCCGCGGTCAGCTACTTGGTTGAACCGTTTGCGACGCCGGCCGCCGCAAGGGATCACCTCGCCGCAGCACGGGGACCAGCTCCCACATCCGCGCTCGGAGATCCTAGCGCTGACCGGCGTACGGGCCGCGGCGGCACTCGCCGTGGTGCTTCATCACATCGGGTTACCGGCCTCGGCGCCGGAGCCGCTGCGCAATCTGGTCCAGTCGGGCTACATCGGCGTCCCACTGTTCTTCATGCTGTCCGGCCTGGTGCTGGCCTGGAACTACTCGACACTGACGATCGGATCGCCCGGCCGGCTCTGGCGGTTCTACGTCGCCCGGATCGCGCGGGTGATGCCGCTGTACTGGGTCGTGCTGCTCTATCTCGTCCTGCAGCGCGCCGCGCACGGCGTACCGCAGGAGTCGTTGTGGCGGCACCTGCTCGCGATCCAGACCTGGTCGGGCGACTACGCGATCGGCCAGGCCAGCTACAACCCGCCCGGCTGGTCGATCTGCGTCGAGCTCTTCCTGTACGCCGTGTTCCCGTTCCTCGTGCCGCTGGTCGCCTTGCTGTCCAAGCGATTCGGCGCGGCCGGGTTGCTCGGGCTGATCGCGTTCGCGTTCGCGGTGCAGGTGTTCCTGGTCGCGCTGTTCACGGCCGAGGGCTGGGCGTTCCTGTCGGTGAAGGACCCGTCGTCCGGGCATCGCTGGCTGTACCGCAATCCGTTGCCGCGGCTGTCGGAGTTCGCGATCGGGGTGTCGCTGGCCTTCCTGCTGCTGCGCGGATTCAAGCTGCGCACACGGGTCGCCGGATGGGTGCAGGCACTGTGCGTCGTGGTGGTGCTCGTGATCGCCGCGGCCGGGCCGAGTCACGCGCGATGGATGCTGCCCGCGTTCTACGGAGCGATGTGGACCGTGCCCTTCGCCGTCCTGCTGCTGGCGCTGGCGGCGGCACCCGGCGCGTGGTTGTCGCGGTTCTTCGCGACGCGCGCTCTGGTGACGCTGGGTACCGCCAGTTACGCCGTCTACCTGACCCATCGGCCGTTGCTGTCGTTCCTCGGCAAGGACCGCGGCAGCATGCTCGCCGACCCGGCCGGCTGGGCGCCGTACGCCGGTGTGGTGGTGGTCGCCGGGTTGTGCCTGCTGATCGGCGAAGGGGCGCACCGGCTGATCGAGGTCCCGGCTCGACGGGCCGTTCTTCGGCTGGTCCCACGGACGCGCCCTGTGATCACTGAGCGTACGAAGTCAGAGGTGTCGGCGTGAGCGGTCTCACATCCGTCACCGAGGGCGCCGCGCTGTCGCATCCGCGGCCTGAGCTGCTGGCGGCGACCGGTCTGCGTGGTCTGGCCGGGCTGGCGGTTGTTGCGTCGACGGTCGGCGTCTGGCGGGGTGCGCCGGGCTACCTGCAGGACCTGATCACGGTCACGGCCCTTGCCGCGGTGCCGTTCTTCTTGCTGCTCTCCGGCTTCGTGCTCGCGTACAACTACCCCGGACTCTCCTACGCCTCCGGCCGCCGCGTGATCGGCCGCTACGCGATGGCCCGTATTGCGCGAATCGTGCCGCTCTTCGTGATTGCCGGGCTCGCCGTCCTGATGCTCGGCGCCCTGAACGGCAGCGACTGGGTGCGTGCCGTGTACGCCGACCAGACGTGGTTCGTCGGCACGCTGGTGCTCTGCTATCTGGTCTATCCCCTGCTCGCCCGCGTTGTCGCGGCGGCTCCCGGTCGCGCGGCGCTGGTTTCGCTCGCCGTCGCCGGCGCTCTCGCCGCGGTGCAACTGACCACCTCGATCGCGCTCGACCGTTTCCCGCCGGCCTGGCTGCCGGTCTTCACGCTCGGCATGGCGTTGGCCGGTCGCGAACTGCCGGCTCCCCGCTGGCCGGCTCATCCGCTGCTCGTTCGCCTCGGCGTGATCGGTTATCCGCTGTTCCTGCTGCACGCCCTGGTGCTGCACGGCTTCGGCCCGGTGCACGCCGGCACGCTCTCCAACGCGCTGCTGGCGCTGGGCTGGATCGGCCTCACGGTGTTTGTGGCCGAAGGCGCCCACCGGTACGTGGGGGTCCCGGCCCGCCGGGGCATTCTCGACCTGGCCCGCCGCAGCGCGCGACTTTGAGCCGGACAGGCCGAAGGGCGGCCCCTTGCGGGACCGCCCTTCGGTGGTACTGCTGGAGTGTGCGGCTGACAGCCGCACAAGTCACTTGAGGGTGACGGTGGCCCCGGCGCCCTCGAGGGCCTCCTTGGCCTTCTCCGCGGCAGCCTTGTCGACCTTCTCCAGGATGGCCTTCGGCGCGCTCTCGACGAGGTCCTTGGCCTCCTTCAGGCCGAGGCTCGTGAGGCCACGCACCTCCTTGATGACCTGGATCTTCTTGTCGCCGGCCGACTCGAGAACGACGTCGAACTCGTCCTGCTCGACGGCCTCTTCGGCGGCACCGGCGGCCGGGGCCCCCGGAGCGGCCTGAACGACGGGAGCGGCGGCGGTCACGCCGAACTCCTCCTCGAAGGCCTTAACGAACTCCGACAGCTCCAGCAGGGTCAGTTCCTTGAACTGGCCGAGCAGCTCTTCGGTGCTGAGCTTCGCCATGGTGGCGGTCCTTCCTAAACGTCTAGCTGATGATCACTGAATGGGGTGTTGCGTGAGAAAGGCGCGTCAGCTCTCGGCCGGCGCGGTCTCCTCGGTGCTCGCCTCGGCAGGCGCGTCGGCGGGTGCGTCCTGCACCGCTTCGGCAGCCGGAGCCTCGTCCGCCACGGGGGCGTCCTCGGCCGGCAGCTTGTCCTGCAGCGCCGCGAACAGGCGCGCGGCCTGCGACAGCGGAGCAGCGAACAGCGACACCGCTTGCTGCGGGGCCGCCTTCATCGCGCCTGCGAGCTTCGCGAGGAGAACCTCACGCGACTCCAGGTCAGCGAGCTTGGTGATCTCGTCGGAGCCGAGTGCCTTACCGTCCAGCACACCGCCCTTGATGACGAGAAGGGGATTGGCCTTGGCGAAGTCACGCAGCCCCTTGGCCGCGACCACCGGGTCGCCCTTGATGAAGGCGATGGCCGACGGACCCTGCAGGAGCGAGTCGAACGACTCCACCCCGGCGTCCTTGGCCGCGATCTTGGTCAGCGTGTTCTTCACCACGGCGTAGTTCACGTCGTCACCGAGCGTAGTGCGGAGCTCCCGCAGCTGCGCCACGGTGAGTCCGCGGTACTCGGTCAGCACGGCGCCGTTGGAGCTCTTGAAGTTCTCAGTGAGCTCTGCGACGTCGGCAGCCTTGTCCGGCCTCGCCATGGGTCTCCTTCCGCTCTGTCTTCCGACAGAGTTGGACTTGTCTGCCACACCGCCGACCCACAAAACGAAAACGCCCTTGCGCAGGCGCAAGGGCGTGAACATACGAAACTGTCACACTTCCAAGTCACCTGCGCGGGCCGCCCACCTTCGTGGGACCTTCAGTCGCTCTGACACAGATCAGGCGCGACAACCAGCGGTCTTCGGCAGTGTCAAGAGTAACTGTCCGGGCGTGTCCCACCAAATCGGTTACTCCGACGGCTGCGGGCGGGGTGGAATCCAGCGGTTCATCGCCAGTGCGGCGGCCCAGCCGGTCAGACCCATCACCAGGATAGCCGGGGCCAACGCGCTCACCGCCGTCACTGCCGCGAGCAGGAACGGCCCACCCGCGCTGCCGGAGTCCGCGAAGAGCCGGAACGCCCCGAGGAACTGCGCCCGCCCGACCGGCGGCGAGGCGTCCGCGCCCAGCGTCATGATCACCCCGGCACCGAGCCCGTTGCCGACCCCCATCAGCAGGGCGACGGCGGTCAGGGCGCCCGCCGAGTGGGTCAACGGCAGCAACAGGTGAGCGGCACCGAGCACCGTCATCGACGGCACCGCGACCCACTTGCGGCCGAACCGGTCCATCACCGATCCGGCGGGATAGAACAGCAACATGTCGACCGCCCCGGAGACGCCGAAGATCAGGCTGGTGGTCTGCGGATCCAGGCCGATGTGCTCGGCCCAGAGCGGCACCACCACCTGCCGGGACGCCCGGACCGCGCCGACGAGCAGCGCGCCGACGCCGAGGGTTCGCAGAACGGGGAGGTGCTCGCGGATCACCGCGCGGGTGGACTGCACCACGACCGGCCGGGCCAGGCGGTTCCGGCGTACGGACTCGATGTCGGGCAGGCTCAGCAGGACGACGCAGGCCAGCGCCGCGGCGACGAGGTGGACCCAGTAGGCGCCGTCGGTACCGAGGAAGCGCATCACGAAGGCGCCGAGGAACGGGCCGATGAACGAGCCGATCCGCTGGACGCCGCCCAGCGTCGACAGGGCCCGCGCTCGCAGTTCCAGCGGGACGGCTTCGCTCAGGTAGGCCTGCCGGGCCAGACCCCAGACGGAGCCGGCCAGACCGGTGGCGCCGATCGCGAGAGCCAGGCCCCATACGTTCGGTACGACGAGGCACGCGACCAGCGCGACCGACACCAGCAAGGTCGCCAGCAACATCGCGCGACGTTCGCCGATGCGAGTGGTCAGCGTGCCCGCGGGGATGTCGCCGATCACCTGGCCGACTCCGGCTGCCGCGACGACCAGACCGGCCACCGCGAACGACGCCCCGAGATCGCGCGCCGACAGGGCGATCACCGGAGCGATCGCCCCCTGGCCGATGCCGTACAGCAAGGCCGGCAGGTACACCGAGGGGGCGATCTTCCACAGACTGACGGGATCGGCCATCCCGCCTATCGTCCCACCTTCAACCAGTTGATGAGACGGCGGTCCCAGGAGTCAGGACAGAACGGCGAGCGCGTCGATCTCGACCAGCATCTCCTCGCGCGGCAGACCGGTGAAGACCGTCGTGCGCGACGGCAGCACGCCGCTCGGGGTGCGCGCGCCGACGAACTCGGCGTACGCCTCGTTCATCGGCGTGAACAGGTCGCGCGAGGTCAGGTAGACGCGCAGCATCAGCACGTCGTCGAAGCTCGCGCCGCCGGCCTTCAGGATCGCCTCGATGTTCTGCAGCACCCGGGTGGTCTGCGCCTTCACGTCGCCCTCGTGCACGAACGAACCGGTCGCGGGGTCGACCGAGCCCTGGCCGGAGACCTGCAGGATGTTGCCCTTGCGCACGCCCTGGGAGAACACCGGCATCGGGGCGGGCGCGTCGGGGGTGGAAACGGCGGTCTTGTCGGACATCTGGGGGAAAGCCTCTCTTCTAGTGGTAGTCCACGCCGATGGCGGCCGTGGTGGCGAGCAGGTCGGGCAGGAGCTCGAGCACCTGCTCGTAGTTCAGCAGGACGTCGGGTACCGAGATCGAGACCGCGCCGACCACCCGGCCGGAGCGCTCGGTGATCGGGGCGCCGATGCAGTTGATGAACGACTCGTGCTCGGCCCGGTCCTGCGCCCAGCCCTGCGCCCGGACCTTGTCCAGCTCGTCGCGCAACTGGTCCGGTCCGGTGATCGTGTTCGGCGTGAACCGGTGGTACTCGATCGTGCCGAGCAACGCCTCGCGCTGGCGCTTCGGCTGGGCCGCGAGCAGCACCTTGCCGACCGCCGTACAGTGCAGTGCCGCCGGGACGCCGACCTGGGAGTACATCCGGACCGACTGCACGCTGTCGAGCTTGTCGATGTAGATGACCTGCCCGTTCTCGTACGCCGCGAGGTGCACGGTCTGGCCGGTCCGCTGGTTCAGCTGACGCAGATGCGGCGCGGCAACAGCCCGTACGACGTGCTGCTCGCGGGCCGCGTCGGCCAGCGAGAACAGCCGCGAGCCGAGCCGGTAGCGATGCGCTTCGTCACGCCGTACGAAGCGTTCGGCCTCCATCGTGCGCAGCAGGCGCAGCACGGTCGTCTTGTGCACGTCGAGCTCGGTCGCCAACTGATCGAGCGACCGGTCGCCCTCGCCGAGGCTGACCAGGATCTGCAGGGCTCGGCCCAGACTCTGACTCACACCAGACCTCCGACACTGACACCCATCGGACCGACCCGCGTCTCGGCCCACTCCTGTGCCGAACACTCCAGCAGCGCCCGTCGTACGGCGGGCTCCGGCGGTGCGGCGTGGTCGTCCGGCACGGCGAGCACCGCGGCGGCGCTCAGGTGTCCGGAGCGCAGTCGCTGCTCCATCGGCAAGCCCTGCAGGGTCGCGGCCAGGTAGCCGGCGGCAAAGGCGTCTCCCGCTCCGACCGGCTCGACCACATCGACCGTCAGGGCGGGCACCTCGGTCCGTCGCTCTTCGGCGCCCGGCTCGAGTGCGAGCGCGACGTGCGCGTCCGACTTCACCAAGATGGTTGCCCTTGGCCCCAACAACGCGCGCAGCTCGGCCGGGTCACTGGTACCGGCGAAGAGCATCGCCTCGTCCGCGCCGATCAGGATCACGTCCGCCGCGCGCAGCAATCGCCACAGCGGGGCGGGATCCTTGTCCCGCCACAACGCCGGGCGCCAGTTGAGGTCGACGCTGAGGACGAAGCCGAGGGTGTCGCGAAGTGCGGCCAGACGGTCGAGCATCGCGGCCGCCGAGGTGGAGATGGCCGCGGTGATGCCGGTGGTGTGGACGAGTTCGGCGCCGGCCAGCCGGTTGCGGACGGCCGGGCGGTCGAGGAAGCCGGGGTCCATCGCGGCGGCGGCCGAGCCCGAGCGGTAGTAGTGCATCCGGGTCCGGCCGGCCAGCGTGTGCTTCACGTAGAGGCCGGTCGGTCGCAGCGGGTCGTCCTCGACGCCGCCGACGTCGACGTTGCGGGCCTGCAGATCCCGCAGCACGTACCGGCCGAACCCGTCGGCGCCGACGCGGGAGATCCAGCCGGTCGGGATGCCGAGCGCGGCCAGTCCGCCGGCCACGTTGCACTCGGCGCCGCCGACCGAACGGCGGAAGGTCTCGACATCCTCGAGCGGCGCACCGGTGTCGGCCGCCAGCATGATCATCGCCTCCCCGAGACAGACCGCGCGGGGCACCGGGTCGACCATGAGGTGTCCTCTCTCGCAGTCCGTTGACGGGAGTTCTGGCGCGATGCTACAACCGAGTGGTCAGAATGCGCAACGGTCGTTGCATTCTACGCAATCAGCCCAGTTTCTGGAGGAACCAGCCGATGTCAGCTTCCTACGACGCCGCCGCGGTCGCAGCCCTCGCGGACCAGCCGGTCAGCTGGCAGGACAAGGCGTTGCCGCCGGCGTGGTGGGGCCGGACCGTGCGCGAGATCCTCGCCGACCGGCCGCGACTGTCGCAGCTGCCGACTCCCCTGCTGACCCTGTCCGGGCCGGGGATGCGGCACAACGTCGCGACCATGGCCCGGTGGTGTGCCGACCACGGCGTCGAGCTGGCACCGCACGGCAAGACGACGATGGCGCCGGCGCTGTGGGCCGCGCAGCTCGACGCGGGCGCGTGGGCGATCACGCTGGCCAACGGGTTCCAGCTCGGCGTCGCCCGGACGTTCGGCGTACGGCGGGTGATGGTCGCGAACGCGGTGATCTCCCCGCTGCAACTGCGCTGGATCGCCGACGAACTGGCGGCCGACCCTGAGTTCGAGGTGCTGGTCTGGGCCGACTCCGTCCGCACTGTCGAACAGCTCGAAGCGGCGCGATCCGCGTACGTCGGGCCGGACGCGCGGCCGCTCGACGTCCTGGTCGAGATCGGTGGAGCGCAGGGCCGGACGGGCGCTCGCGATGCCGAGACCGCCGTCGCGGTCGGGCAGGCCATCGCCTCGGCGTCCACCCTCCGCCTCGCCGGGGTCGCCGGGTACGAAGGCGCCATCGCTCACGGCGCCGACGAGGCCGGGCTGGAGCACGTCCGCGCGTACCTGCGGTCGCTTGCCGACGTCCACGCCAAGCTCACCGATCTCTACGAAGACGGTCTGACTCCGGTGGTCAGCGCAGGCGGCAGTGCCTACTTCGAGCAGGTCGCGAAGGTCCTCGGTCCCCTTGCTCCCGCCGCCCGGGTCGTTCTCCGTTCCGGCGCCTACATCGCCCACGACGACGGCTACTACCGGCAGATCTCTCCCCTCGGCTCCGCACCCCGCACCGACGGCGACCGCCTGATCCCCTCGATGCACGGCTGGGTCCGCATCACCTCGCAACCCGAACCAGGCCTGGCCATCTTCGACGCCGGCAAACGCGACCTGCCCTTCGACGAGGGCATGCCCGAGCCGCAGCTCCTCCGCCCACGCGCCGAGGGCGACTCCCCCACTCCGCTCACGGGCATGACCGTCAGAAAGCTCAACGACCAGCACGGCTTCCTCACCTTCGAGGGCGAACCTCCGGTGGTCATCGGCGACGAGCTGCGCGTCGGGCTGTCGCATCCCTGCACCGCGTTCGACAAGTGGGGCCTGATCCCGGTCATCGACGATCCGGACGCCGCCGACCCGGTGGTCGTGGATCTGGTCCGGACGTTCTTCTGATGACCGACCTGCAGATCCTCAACGCCACGGTCCTGGACGGCACCGGCGCCCCGGCGTACAGCGCCGATGTCACCGTCGACGACGGGCGGATCACCGTCATCGGTCAAGCCGCGCCGGCTCGAAGGACCATCGACGCCCAAGGGCTGGTGCTGGCGCCTGGGTTCATCGACATGCACGCGCATTCGGATCTGCAGATCCTCGCCAACCCGGATCACACCGCGAAGGTCAGCCAAGGGGTCACCCTGGAGGTGCTGGGCCAGGACGGCCTGTCGTTCGCGCCGATCGACGACCCGACCCGGCAGGCGGTACGCCGGCAGATCGCCGGGTGGAACGGCGAGCCGGACGACTTCGACTTCTCCTGGGACTCCGTGCAGGGCTATCTGGACCGGCTGGATCAAGGGATCGCCTGCAACGCGGCGTACCTGGTGCCGCAGGGGACCTTGCGGATGATGGTGGTCGGCACCGAGAACCGCCCGGCCACCGACGCCGAGCTGGGCGAGATGAAACGGCTGCTGGCGGAAGGACTCGAGCAGGGCGCGCTCGGGATGAGCAGCGGGCTGACCTACACCCCGGGCATGTTCGCGACCACCGACGAGCTGGTCGAGCTCTGCAAGGTCGTCGCCCGGTACGGCGGTTACTACAGCCCACACCAGCGCTCGTACGGCCGGGGCGCCCTCGACGCGTACGCCGAGATGATCGACGTCGCCGAACGCTCCGGCTGCGCGCTCCACCTCACCCACGCGACGATGAACTTCGCGCCGAACCGCGGCCGCGGCGTCGACCTGCTCGCGATGATCGACGACGGCCTGGCCCAGGGTGTCGACATCACCACCGACACCTACCCGTACTTGCCAGGAGCAACAACTCTCGCCGCGATCCTGCCCAGCTGGACCGCCGAGGGCGGCCCGGACGCCCTGCTGGCCCGGCTGCAGAACCCCGAAGATCGGCAACGCATCGCCCACGAGCTGGAGCAGGTCGGCACCGACGGCTGCCACGGCTGCGTGACCGAGTGGAACACCATCGAGATCGGCGGCGTGAAGAACCCCGACCTGGCCGGCGCCGTCGGCAAGACGGTCGCCGAGCTCGCCGAAGACGTCGGCAAACCGCCGTCCTGGGTCTACTTCGATCTACTGGTCCGCGACAACCTGGCCACGACGATCCTCCAGCACGTCGGCCACGAGGAGAACGTGCGGGCGATCATGCAGCACCCGACCCACACCGGCGGCTCGGACGCGATCCTCGTCGGCGGCAAACCGCACCCACGCGCCTGGGGGACGTTCCCGCGCTACTTGGCCCACTACGTCCGCGAGCTCGGCGTCCTCGAACTCGCCGACTGCGTCCACCACCTGACCGGTCGCCCCGCCCGCCGGCTCGGCCTGACCGACCGCGGCCTGATCCGCGAGGGATACCACGCCGACCTGGTGCTCTTCGATCCCGAGACCGTGAAGGACACCGCCACGTTCGCCGAGCCGCGCCGGCAGGCCGAGGGCATTCCGTGGGTTCTCGTCGGCGGTGTCCCGGTGATCGAGAACGGCGAGCGCACCGACGCGCTGCCGGGCCGCGCGATCCGCCGTACGCCGGCCGGCGCGCCCTGACCGGACACCAGTGCGCCCTGACCCGCGCACGGACGACCACCTCGCCCCCTTGCCCTGCACACCGGCCGCCCCCCGGCCCCATCTTCCCGCCCCACCGAAAGGACCCCGCATGACCACCCTGGACCTGCTGCGCACCGACCGCGTGCTGAGCGTCGTCCGCGCCCCGGAGATCGGCGACGCGCGTGACCTGTGCTCCGCACTGGTTGCCGGCGGCATCCACGTGATCGAGCTGACCTTCACGACCCCCGACCTGCCCCGGCACCTGGAGCGGGCCGCGTTCGGCGACACCGGAGCCGTCGTCGGCGCCGGGACCGTGCAGACCGCGGCCCAGGCGCGCACGGCGGTCGAGGCCGGTGCGCAGTTCCTGGTCACGCCAGGACAGGGCCCGGAAGCGGCCGAGGTGGTCGCCGCGGCGCAGGCGGGCGGCGTACCGGTCGTGCTCGGCGCGCTCACGCCGTCCGAGGTGATGACCGCGATCGCGCTCGGCGCCGACGCGGTGAAGATCTTCCCGGCGCACCAGTTCGGCCCGAAGTACCTCAAGGACCTGAGCGGCCCGTTCCCCGGCGTCGCGCTGGTCCCGTCCGGCGGGGTGAACGCGGGCAACGCGCGCGCGTTCCTCGACGCCGGCGCGCTCGCGGTCAGCGCCGGCACCGACGTCGTCTCCCCCACCGACGTCGCCGACGGCCAGTGGGCCGGCATCACCGAGAAGGCGAAGGCCTTCTGCGCCGTCCTCCGCTAGCCCGGAAGCCGTACCGCGCCGGCCCGCTGTGAGGCCGGCGCGATCACGCCGTACGCGCGCGTACGGCGGTTGCACTGCGTTGTCCCGAACGCAGTTCTCATCCCACCCACCCCTCGGAGTCCCCCCATGTCCGAAGCCATCGACTGGCTGCACACCAGCACGCCAGGACTGCTGCTGCTGTGCGTGGTAGCGATCGCGCTGCTGCTGTTCCTGATCATCAAGGTCAAGCTCGAACCGTTCATCTCGCTGCTCGCCACCAGCCTGTTCCTGGCCCTGGCGGCCGGGCTGAACGTCCGCACGATCGTCGGTACGGCGCTGAAGTCCAGCGATTCGCTGCTGGAGAAGGGCTTCGGCGGCATCCTCGGCCACATCGCGGTGATCATCGGCCTCGGCACCGTGCTCGGCGCGCTGCTCGAACGATCCGGCGGCGCCGACGTGCTGAGCCGCCGGCTGCTCAGGCTGTTCGGCCCCAAGGGCACGCCGGTCGCGATGGGCCTGGTCGGCCTGATCTTCGGCATCCCGGTCTTCTTCGACATCGGCATCTTCGTGCTCGCCCCGCTGGTGTACGTCGCGGCCAAGCGCGGCGGCAAGTCGCTCGTCCTGTACGCACTGCCGGTCCTCGCCGGGCTCTCGATGACCCACGCGTTCCTGCCGCCGCACCCTGGCCCGACCGCGGTCGCCGGGCTGCTGCACGTCGACATGGGCTGGCTGATCATCATCGGCCTGGCCTGCGGTCTGCCCGCGTTCGCCGTCGCCGGCGTGCTCTGGCCGCTCTACATCGCGCCGCGCGTCCCGGTCAGTGTGCCGGACGAGTTCGTCGCCGCGGAGGACGTGCAGGACGCCAAGCCGGAGCCGTCGCTGGCCCTGGTGATGAGCGTGATCCTGCTCCCGCTGGTGCTGATCCTCGGCGCCACCTTCGGCACGCTCATTCTCGATCCCGACCGCGATCTGCTCAGCGTCCTGACCTTCCTCGGCAATCCCGCCGTCGCGCTGCTCATCGCGGTCCTGCTCGCCTACTACCTGCTCGGCGTACGGCGTGGCATGACCAACGCGGAGTTCAGCGAGCTCAGCAGCAACTCGCTCAAGCCGGTCGGCATGATCCTGCTGGTCGTCGGCGCCGGTGCCTTCTTCGGTGCCGTCATCTCCGCGACGGGCGTCGGCGCCGCGCTGGCCAAGAGCCTGTCCAGCGCGGGTCTGCCCGTCCTGCTGCTCGCCTACGTCATCTCCTGCGGTCTGCGCATCGCCCAGGGCTCGGCCACCGTCGCCATCGTCACCACCGGCGGCATCGTCGGTCCGCTGCTCACCGCCGACGGATACTCCCAGGCCCATCTGGCCCTGATCGCCGCGGCCATCTGCGCCGGCTCCATCATCCTCAGCCACGTCAACGACGGCGGGTTCTGGATCGTCGCGAAGTACTTCAACATGACGGTCAAGGAGACCCTGCTGACCTGGTCGGTGCTGGAGACCGTGCTCTCGCTGACCGGCTTCGCGATGGCCGCGCTGCTCTGGGCGATCGTCTGAGCAACCGCCCGCTACGTCGCCACGCGGTTGCTCCAGGCAACAACCAGCGCCGCGGCCAGCAGCACGGCCCCGGCGGCGTACGGCGCGGGCGCGGACACCTCGTACAGCGCCGTGGCGGCGGTCGGACCGACGATCGCCGCCACGCCGTTGAAGGCGCTGGTCAGCCCCGCGACGCTGCCCTGCTCGTGGTCCTTCATCAGCAGCGTCGGGCCCGCAGAGCAGCCGGGGATGGAGAACGCGTACCCCAGTCCGACCAGCGCCGCGGCCAGCACGATGACGAAGAAGTTGCCCGCGAACACCAGCACCACGAAGCCGGCCAGGGACAGCGGCAACCCGCAGCGCAGCAACCACGCCGGCGGCCAGGCCAAGCGACGGACGAAGAACACCTGCGCGGTCAGCGAGACCAGACCCGACGCGAGGAAGGCGACACCGCTTCGGTGCACGGTGACCTCCGCGCTCAGCCCGAGCCGGTCCTGCAGGACGAACCCGAGCAGCACCCCCTGAATGCTCAGCGTCGAGAACAGCACGAACCCGATCAGGAGAAACGGCCGAAGCCGCCGGTCCAGCGGGCTCAGTCGCCCCGGTGCGATACCCGTCTCGGCGAGAACCGGCGTCGGCACCCGCAGCTTGAACCAGAGCAAGCAGCCGATCGCCGCGAGCAGAACCGGTGGAACGTAGAGCGGCACCAGCAGCCCTCCGAGCGCGAGCAGCCCGCCGAGCGACGGCCCGACGACCCCCGCGATGCCGAACGACGCGCCGATCATCGCGAACGCGCGGACCCGCGCCCGCCGGTCGACCGTGACGGCGACGACGTACGACTGGGTGGCGATCGGCGTCGCGCCGCTGGCCACGCCGTACAGGACGGCGCGGAACAGCAGCGCGAGCGCGAACGTCACCGCGGCGGGCAGGACCCCGAGCAGACCGAGATGAGCCACGACGGCGAATCCCAGCAGACCGAAGGACGCCCCGAAGATCGACGCGATCAGCACCGGGCGATGTCCCCACCGGGTCACCTGACGGCCCCAGAACGGGCTGACCAGGATGATCGCCAGCGCCGAGGTGGACAGGATCAGCCCGACCTGAAACGTGCTCAGCCCGATCTCCCGGGACAGCGGAGCCATGATCGAGGCGAGTAGCTCGCGGCCGGTGTAGACGCCGATGATGCCGCCGTAGACGTACGGCGTCAGCTGGATCGCCGGGTGCTGCGGCTCGGGCACCTGGCGATCCTCCTGACGCACGGCGACGGAGTCACCGAGCGTTGTCGCCCGGTGACCCCGCTGTCAACGGATCTGCCACAAGTCACATCAGCTCGAACTGATCAGCTCCAGCACCTCACCCTCGTGCAGCTCCCGGTAGACCTGGTCACGCAGTTGGTTGGCCTCGGCATCGGTCAGCGTGTGGTCCACCGGTCGAAGGACCAGCCTGACCAGGACGTTGCGCTGGCCTGGGGTGAGTTGAAGCCGGCTCCGGGCCGCCTCCGGCAGTTCGTCGTACGGCGTCTCGCTGAGCACCTCGACCGCCTCGGCCACATCGGCGGCCGGGCCGAGCGCGTTGCGCACCCGGTCGCCGAGCAGCTCCGGAGACAGATCGGTGTCCGCGCCGACGACCACTGACAGGTCCCGGCGGACGGCGGGCATCGCGGACACCGGCTTGTAGGGCAGAAGATCCAGCATCTGCGAGGCCACCCGCGGATCCGTCGAGCGCAGCAGCCGGATGTCGCGGATCCCCTTGCGCAGCATCATCAGCCGGTCCAGGCCCGGCCCCATCGCGAGGCCGGTCCAGCGCGCGTCGAGACCGGCCCGGCGCAGAACGGCCGGCGACGCGACGCCGCACTCACCGATCTCGATCCACTGGTCGTCGAGCAGGACATCGATCTGCCGGCCGTGCGTCGTGTACGGGTGGACGGCGGGCACGGTCCGGTAGGTCTGGCCGGGCAGGACCGTGCTGACCAGGCGCTCGATCATGTCCTCCAGCTCGGGCTCACCGAGCGGTACGTCGCGGCTGATCCGCCACAGGTCGAGCTGGTGCGGCGTACCGGTGTGCTGCCAGTCGACCGAGTCGCGGCGGTAGCAGATGCCGGCGCAGACCATCAGGACGTCGGTCGAGCTGGACGTCGCGAGTTCGCGCAACGCCGGCGGGATCATCGCCGAGGTGTGGCTGCGCAGAACCTCACCGGTTGAGGCGTACCGGGTGTAGCGGGCGTCCCGGGTGACCGCGTCGGCGGCGTACCCGAGATTGTCGTAGTTGTCGGCGAGCGGAACGACCGGATGGTCGCGCCGGGTCCAGATCTCGGTGTACGGCCAGGCCTGGCCGAGCGCCGTACGGATCGCATCGACGATCAGCTGGAGCGCGTGCGGACCCTGGGCAGGATCGGTGAGGTCGCGCAGGGCGAGGGCAGCGTGGAGTTGCGAGGTGCTGAGAACAGCCATGGGAAGGTCTCCTGAGATGAGCAGGTCCGGGGGAAACGCACACCCCGACCGGCCGCGGTCACCTCAGGGAGAGAGCGCAGCAGCGGCCCACCCCGTCGGCACCACTGTGCCGGCCGGGGCGCGGAAATCGCTGCCCGCACTGCTGCATGCTGACCAGTTTACCGGGTCGCGCACAAGGCGGCCCAGACGTTTCCCCAGGATGCGAGGATCGGCCCATGCGATGGATCGACGGGTTGGAAGCGGCCGCGGCGGAGAAGTTGCCCGAGGCGGTGTACCGGTACTTCCGGCAGGGCTCGGCCGGGGGCTTGAGCGCCGGCGAGGCGACCGCCGCCTGGTCGTCGTACCGGTTCCGGCCGCGGGTGCTGACCGACGTGTCGACGATCAGCACCGGTACGACGGTGCTCGGCACTCCCGTCATGGGTCCCGTGCTGGTGGCGCCGACGACTCTGCAGCGGCAGGCCGATCCGGACGGCGAGGCGGCGATGTCCGCTGGCGTCGCGGCGGCCGGGTCGGTGCTCGGGGTGTCGAGCAACGCCGGGACGACGTTCGCCGACATCGGTGCGGCCGGAGCCGCGTGGTGGTTGCAGATCTACGTGAACCGCAACCGCGACATCACCAAGCGGATGCTCGACGCGGCGGTGGCGGCGGGCGCGCGGGCCGTCGTACTGACTGCTGACACGCCGGTCGTCGGCCGCAAGGAGGACGACGGACCGACGGTCTGGGACGCCGTGCAGCCCGGACATCTGCGGGCGAACATCGACGAGTCGCTCTACACCGTCGACGACCTGGCCAAGGCCGACGACCTCACGCCGGACGTGATCGGCTGGCTGCGTGAACAGACCGGTTTGCCCGTGGTGGTGAAGGGCGTGCTTCGCGCCGACGACGCCCAGCGGTGCGTCTCGGCGGGCGCGGCCGGGCTGATCGTGTCCAACCACGGCGGCCGCCAGCTCGACGGCGCGATCGCCACCGCGCACGCGCTGCCCGAGGTGGTCGACGCGGTCGCCGGGACCGGCGCCGAGGTGTACGTCGACGGCGGCATCCGCCGCGGCGAACACGTGCTCGCCGCCCTGGCCCTCGGCGCCCGCGCGGTCTTCGTCGGCCGCCCCGCTCTGTTCGCCCTCAGCGCCGGTGGTGCCGCCGGCGTCACGCGGATGCTCACCGAGCTGACCGAGGAGTTCGCTCACGCCCTGGCCCTGGTCGGAGTCCCCGACCCCGAGCAGCTGACTTCCGACCTCGTCACCCGCGTCTGAACAAGCGAAAGGCCCCGGTCAGCAGACCGGGGCCTTTCAGTGAGCCGAAGCTCAGGCGTTGTCGTCCTCGCCCAGCAGGTTGCGGGTCACGTTGGGGTCCACCTGGACACCCGGACCCATCGTGGTCGAGAAGACCGTCTTCTTGATGTAGCGGCCCTTGGAGCTGGAGGGCTTCAGCCGGAGAATCTCCTCCAGCGCGGCGCCGTAGTTCTCCACCAGCTGCGCCTCGTCGAACGACGCCTTGCCGATGATGAAGTGCAGGTTCGCGTGCCGGTCGACCCGGAACTCGATCTTGCCGCCCTTGATGTCGGTGACAGCCTTCGTCACGTCCGGGGTGACCGTGCCGGTCTTCGGGTTCGGCATCAGACCACGCGGGCCGAGCACGCGGCCCAGGCGGCCGACCTTGCCCATCAGGTCGGGGGTGGCGACGACGGCGTCGAAGTCGAGCCAGCCGTCGGTCACCTTCTTGATCAGGTCGTCGTCGCCGACGAAGTCGGCGCCGGCGGCCTTGGCGGCCTCGGCCTTCTCACCGGTGGCGAAGACGAGGACCCGTGCCGTCTTGCCGGTGCCGTGCGGAAGGTTGACGGTGCCGCGCACCATCTGGTCGGCCTTGCGGGGGTCGACCCCGAGGCGCATCGCCACGTCGACCGTGGAGTTGAACTTCTTGCTGCCGGCCGCTTCCTTGGCGAGCTTGATCGCCTCGAGCGGGGTGTACAGCTTGTCGAAGTCGATCTTCTCCGCGATCGCGCGGTATGCCTTGCTGCGCTGAGCCATCAGTGGTTCCTCTCTGGGGCGTGGTCCTCGGGCGGCGCTTCGCCCTGCCACAACTACCTAAGTTTTCTGGGTACTACGGGATGAGCCGGTGGCTCACTTGTCGACGGTGACACCCATCGAGCGGGCGGTGCCCTCGATGATCTTCATCGCGGCGTCGATGTCGCGGGCGTTCAGGTCCGGCATCTTGGTGGTGGCGATCTCGCGGACCTGGTCCTTGGTGATCTTGCCGACCTTGTCCTTGTGCGGGACCGGCGAGCCCTTCTGCAGACCAGCGGCCTTCTTGATCATCTCCGGCGCCGGCGGCGTCTTGGTGACGAACGTGAAGGACCGGTCTTCGTAGATCGTGATCTCGACCGGAACGACGTTGCCACGCATGGACTCTGTCTGGGCGTTGTACGCCTTGCAGAACTCCATGATGTTGACGCCGTGCGGACCGAGCGCGGTACCGACCGGCGGTGCCGGCGTCGCGGCACCGGCCTGCAGCTGCACCTTGACCAGGGCAGCGATCTTCTTCTTGGGAGGCATTTCGGGTCCTTAGACTTTCTGGATCTGGCTGAAGCTGAGTTCCACCGGGGTTTCCCGGCCGAAGATCTCCACCAGCGCCTTGATCCGCTGGGCGTCGGCATTGATCTCCGTGATCGTGGCGTGCAGGGTCGCGAACGGCCCGTCGACCACCATGACCGAGTCGCCCACACCGAAGTCGGCGACCTCGACCTTCTTCTTGGCCGCGGTCTTGGTGGGTGCGGCACCCGTCTCGGCTGCCGCCGCCTCGGCCGCCGCCACGACGGCCGGAGCGAGCATCTTCTCGACCTCTTCGAGGCTGAGCGGTACGGGCTTTTGGCTGTTGCCGACGAAGCCGGTCACCGACGGCGTGTGCCGCACGGTCGACCAGGACTCGTCGGTCAGGTCCATCCGGACCAGCACGTAGCCGGGGAGCACGGTGCGCTTCACCATCCGGCGCTGCCCGTTCTTGATCTCGGCGACCTCTTCGGTCGGCACGACGATCTCGAAGATGTAGTCCTCCATGTTCAGGGAGGTGATCCGGTTCTCCAGGTTGGACTTGACCCGGTTCTCCATCCCCGAGTACGTGTGCACCACGTACCAGTCGCCGATCTGCGAGCGCAGCGTGCTGCGCAGCTCCTCCAGCGGGTCGCCCGGCTCCTCCGGCTCGGCCTCTTCGGCCTCGTCGTCGTCCGTCGCGGCGGAGGCGGCGGCGGTCGCCGCGAAGGCGTCCATGTCCGCGTCGTCGGCTTCGTCGTCGTCTTCGTCGTCGTCTTCACCGGCGGAGCTGAAGACGACCTCGTCGGTGCCGGCCGGCTCCTCGGTGTCGTCCGGAGCGGTCTCGGCGGTCTGCGCCCCGAGCTCCTCGGTGGCGTCCTCGACGTCGGCGGTGGTGACCACCTCGTCGTCCTCGGCGGCGTTGGCCGCCGCCACGATCACGACCGGCTCGTCGTCGGAGTCGTCGGAGTCGGCGGCGCCGTCCTCGGCCTCGTCGTCGGCGGCGTACTCGGTCTCGGCGGCGACGTCGACGAACGGGTCGTCGTCGTCGTCATCGGCGATCACGACCTCGTCATCGTCGTCGTCGAGGTCCAGGTCGAGATCCAGATCCAGCTCGACGTCGTCATCGTCGTCGGCGACAGCGGACAAGTCGAAGTCGTCCTCGAAGTCGAGGACCTCGTCGTCACGCTCGGACACGTTGTACTCCGTCATCTGTGCATCGGGTGTTGTCTGTGGCGGTCAGCTCGTGGTCGACCGCTCGGCCGGTGGATCGCCTCGGCGGGAACGTCAGCCGAAGATCTTGAACATCGCCCAGCCGAAGGCCAGGTCGAGCACGGACACGATCGCGATGACGAACACCACGAAGGTCAGCACGACCACGAAGTAGGTGGAGAGCTGCTTGCGCGTCGGCCAGACGACCTTGCGGAGCTCGGCGACCACCTGGCGGTAGAACCGCAGCAGCCGGTTGCCCGACTTGCTTTCCGCAGGCTGACCGGCGCCGGACGGTGCCGGGGTGCGCGTCTCCGTCACGACCTACCTCTTTCGCTAGCGGCGGCCTGACCGGCCCTGCGCCGGTCAGGAGTTGCAGGGCACGAGGGACTTGAACCCCCAACCTTCGGTTTTGGAGACCGATGCTCTGCCAGTTGAGCTAGTGCCCTCTGCAATCTCTCCCGGACGCCGCTGACCTCGATCGACATCCTTCAGGGCATGCCGGATCAGGGCCATCTACGCCCGGACTAGAAGAGTGTACGGGGTGGAAGCCACCTGGTCGAACTGAGGCTCTCCCCGCCACGACCCCCGCCGGGCGCCGTACCGCGAGCAGAACCATACAGCCTTCACCGGGTACAAACGCCACCCACCCCGCGATCGTTCCCCGCTCCCGGGCGGTCGAGGTGTCACCAACCGATACCGAGATGTCACCGCGCGCCCGGTGGTGCCAGGATGGGGCCATGGCTTCCCGCATCTCTGCACGGATTGGTGCAATCTCCGAGTCGGCCACCCTGGCGGTCGACGCCAAGGCCAAGGCGCTCAAGGCGGCCGGTCGTCCGGTGATCGGCTTCGGCGCCGGCGAACCGGACTTCCCGACGCCCGACTACATCGTCGAGGCGGCCGTCGCGGCCGCCCGCGATCCGAAGAACCACCGCTACAGCCCGGCCGGTGGTCTGCCCGAGCTCAAGCAGGCGATCGTCGAGAAGACCAAGCGGGATTCGGGCTACGAGATCGAGGCGGCCCAGGTCCTGGTGACCAACGGCGGCAAGCACGCGGTCTACAACACCTTCGCCACCCTGCTCGACCCGGGCGACGAGGTGCTGCTGCCGGCGCCGTACTGGACGACCTACCCGGAGACCATCCAGCTGGCCGGCGGCGTCCCGGTCGAGGTGCTGGCCGACGAGAGCCAGAACTACCTGGTCACCGTCGAGCAGCTGGAGGCGGCCCGGACCGAGAAGACCAAGGCGCTGCTGTTCTGCTCCCCGTCGAACCCGACCGGCGCGGTGGACACCCCGGAGGCGATCGAGGCGATCGGCCGCTGGGCGCTGGAGCACGGCATCTGGGTGATCACCGACGAGATCTACGAGCACCTGACCTACGGCGACACCAAGTTCACCTCGCTGCCGGTGGCCGTGCCCGAGATCGCCGACCAGACCGTCGTGCTGAACGGCGTCGCCAAGACGTACGCGATGACCGGCTGGCGGGTCGGCTGGATGATCGGCCCCAAGGACGTCATCAAGGCCGCGACCAACCTGCAGTCGCACCAGACCTCGAACGTGAACAACGTCGCCCAGCGGGCCGCGATCGCCGCGCTGGCCGGTGACCTGAGCGCGGTCGACGAGATGAAGGTCGCGTTCGACCGGCGCCGCAAGCTGATGGTGTCGATGCTGAACGAGATCCCCGGCGTCGAGTGCCCGGAGCCGACCGGCGCGTTCTACGCCTACCCGTCGGTGAAGGGCGTGCTCGGCAAGGAGATCAACGGCCGCACCCCGGCCACCTCGGCGGAGCTGGCCGAGATCATCCTGGACGAGGCCGAGGTGGCCGTCGTACCGGGTGAGGCGTTCGGCGCCCCCGGCTACCTGCGGCTGTCCTACGCGCTCGGCGACGACGACCTGACCGAGGGCGTCTCGCGGATCGCCAAGCTGCTCGGCTGAGTTTTCAACTGTTGTACGACGGCCCGCCGGATCGTTTCCGGCGGGCCGTTCGGCGGTCCGGGGACCGCCCGGTTTCCGGCGCCGGGGTGAAGGTCGGTAACCTTCTGTGATGGCGCCACGCGACCTGCGGCTTCTTCCGAAAGCCCATCTGCATCTGCACTTCTCCGGGTCGATGCGTCACCTCACGCTGGTCGAGCTCGCCGACAAGCACGGCGTCCGGCTGCCCGACGCGCTGCGGACCGACTGGCCGCCGGACCTGTCCGCGGCCGACGAGCGCGGCTGGTTCCGGTTCCAGCGGCTGTACGACATCGCCCGGTCCGTGCTGCGCACCGAGGACGACGTACGCCGGCTGGTGCGCGAGGCCGCCGAGGACGACGCCGCGGACGGCTCCCGCTGGCTGGAGATCCAGGTCGACCCGTCCGGCTACGCGAACCGCTTCCGCGGCATCACCGAGTTCACCGACCTGGTCCTGGACGCCGCCCGCGACGCGGCCGCCACCACCGGCATCGAGGTGCAGGTGGTGATCGCCGCCAACCGCACCCGGCACCCGCTCGACGCGCGCACGCTGGCCCGCCTCGCCTCCCAGTACGTCGGCCGCGGCGTGGTCGGCTTCGGCCTGTCCAACGACGAGCGGCGCGGCACCACGTCGGAGTTCGCCCCGGCCTTCCGCATCGCGCGCAACGCCGGGCTGCTCGCGGCCCCGCACGGCGGCGAGCTCTGCGGCCCGGCCACCGTCCGCACCTGCTTGGACGAGCTGGGCGCGGGGCGCATCGGCCACGGCGTCCGCTCCGTCGAAGACCCGGAGCTGCTCAAGCGACTGGTCGACGCGCAGGTCGCGCTCGAGGTCTGCCCGGCGTCCAACGTCTCGCTCGGCGTCTACCAGCGCGCCGAGGACGTCCCACTCCGCCACCTGTACGACGCGGGCGCGCGGATCGCGCTAGGCGCCGACGACCCGCTGCTCTTCGGCTCGCGCCTCGCGGAGCAGTACGAGACCGCCCGCTCGGTGCACGGCTTCACCGACGAGGAGATCGCCGACCTGGCGCGCGGTTCGGTGCTCGCCTCGACCGCGCCGGACGCCGTTCAGAAGAGTCTGCTGGCCGACATCGATCACTGGCTCGGCGTGGACCAGCCTTCCGCGACACCTGCGCCGGCTCCGGCGTACTAGTTGGTGTTCGAGGCGGTCTACTTGGCGCGCCACGGTCAGACGGAGTGGAACGTAGCTACTCGGATGCCGACCGGCGGGCCGGTCGGGTGCTGGACGCTGTTGCCCGGAGCGGATCGCGCCGGCCGCTGCTGGTGTCGCACGAGATGATCGGGCGGATGCTGGCGAAGCAGCTCGCCGGTCTGAGCCCGGCGGAGGCGTTGGGTCGCGACCAGCCGTCCGACGTGATCTACGTGGTGGGTGGCGATCGCACGATCGGGCGGCTGCGGAGTGCGTCGGAGCTCGGCTGAGCGGCTCGGCGTACTGGCTGCTGGGGCGGGTACCGAGGGGTCCAACCGTCACCTGCGAGGAGAAGACGATGGACGCCAGCCAGACCGGGGCCGGGAACGACGTGATCGACGTCCTGACCGCGGATCACCGGGAGTTCGAGCAGCTCGTCGCGCAGCTCAGCGCGACCACCGACCCCGCGGAGCGGCGGGAGACGGCCGACCAGCTGATCGCCGAACTGGTGCGGCACGCGGTGGCCGAGGAGATGTTCGTCTATCCGGAGATGCGTGAGCACCTGCCGAACGGCGAGGAAGCGGTCGAGCACGACAAGCAGGAGCACCACGAGCTCGAGGTGCTGATGAAGCGGTTGGAAGGCCTGGACGCCGGCGACCCGCAGTTCATGGAGACCGTCGCCGAGCTGCGGGACGTACTGCGCGACCACGTGCGCGACGAGGAGGGCGAACAGTTCCCGCTGCTGCGAGCCAACATCCCGGCGGACCGGCTGGTCAGCCTCAAGGACAAGGTGGAGGTGGCGAAGCAGGCGGCTCCGACACGACCGCATCCGGGCGCGCCGAACTCAGCGCTGTTCCACAAGCTGGTCGGGCCCGGGGTCGGGCTGGTGGACCGGCTGCGTGATCGGCTCACCGGGCGCTCGACCTGATGCCCCCCTCGGGCCGGCCGGCCTGATGCGCGCCGGATGCGTCAGGTCGCCGAAGGGTCTTTCCGGCGGGCCCGCGAGGCACGAAGATTCATCACGTTGCCGCAGGTCTTCATGTCGTGCCAGACCCGCGCGCTGTTACGTGACAGGTCGTAGAACGCCGCGCCGCAGGCGGGGTTCCGGCAGATCTTGAGGCGGGCGAGCGTGCCGGTGCGCGCGGCGAGCAATGCCTCCATGAGCACCAACGAGGCGACCGCGGCAGCGCCACCGCCCTGCGGCTCGTACTCGAAGCGGTCTCCACGGAACGAGATATCGACTGCCAGCCGGGACGGAGCGCTGTCCTGGGCTTCGCCGGTGAGCCAACCGCGGACCTGGTCGCGGAGCTCACGGAGAGCGGGCAGGTCCTGCGGGGAGATCGAGATCCGGGCCGGCGTCTGCCCGGTCTGCTCGCCCCAGGTCCGCATCGACGCATCGACCGCGCTCTGCGCCGTCGTCTCGTCGGCGAGCAGATCGGGCAAGGGCGCGACGGTCATACCGGCCGTGTTCAACAGGTCCTGCACCACGGACAAGCCCTTGGGCGCCTGATCCACCCCTAGGCGTTGGGTGCTCGTCGGGTGCTCGTCGCTCGTCACGATAGTCAGCCTAGCGCCATTCTTGACAGCACCGTAAGAATGACGCCAATGTCACATGACATTGCCGTAAGTCTTACGATGGTGTCATCCTCCTGTGGTCACCGATCACGAACCACGGAGGAACCATGAGCATCTCGCTGACCGACACGCCCGTTCTCGTCACCGGAGCCAGTGGTGGCATCGGCGCGGCCACCGCGCTCACCCTCGCCGCCCAGGGCGCGAACGTCGCACTGGTTGCCCGGCGCAAGGACCGCCTCGACGAGCTCGCCGAGCGGATCCGGGCCGACGGCGGCACGGCGCTCGCCATCGAGGCGGACATCACCGACCAACTGCAGGCCACCGCCGCAGTGGAGCAGACGGTCGAGACTTTCGGCGGCCTGAACACGCTCGTCAACAACGCCGGCATCATGCTGCTGGGCCCGGCCGAGAGCGCGCCGGTCGAGGAGTGGGACCGGATGATCAGGATCAACCTGCAGGGACTGCTCTACACGACCCACGCCGCGCTGCCGCATCTGCTCACTGCGGCTGCGGGCGCTCGCCGTACCGCTGACATCGTCAACGTCAGCTCACTCGCGGGCCGCTTCCCAGTGGCCGGATCTGCTGTGTACAGCCTGACCAAGCAGGGCGTCGGGGCCTTCAGCGAGGCGCTGCGCCAGGAGGTCGCCGGGCGGCACGTCCGGATCTCACTGGTCGAGCCGGGCCCGGTCGCGACCGAACTGTTCACCCACATCCGGGCGGAGGTGCTCGAGGCGAACAAGGACTCCTGGGCGGATTCGACGTTGCTCGAGGCTGAGGACATCGCGGACACCATCGCGTTCATCGTCAGCCGGCCGGCGCGGGTCGTGATGAGCGAGCTGCTGGTCCGTCCTGATGGGAGTCAGTGGTAGGCGGCTTCGAGCTGGTGTGGCTTCGCGCGGGGCGTCCGGAGAAGTGCGCGGTAAGTGCGCAATGAGTTCCTCTTCGGTGCATTGCCGGGGAACCCGCGCGGGCCTAACTTTGCTGCATGACGACGCCGACGAAGATCCTGTTGCCCGAGGACGAACTGCCCACCCGGTGGTACAACGTGCTGCACGATCTGCCGACACCACCGCCGGCAGTGCTGCATCCGGGGACCGGTCAGCCGGTCGGACCGGAGGACCTGGCGCCGTTGTTCCCGATGGACCTGATCCTGCAGGAGGTGTCGCAGGACCAGTACGTCGACATCCCTGGTGAGGTGCTCGACGTGTACCGGCTCTGGCGGCCGAGCCCGCTGTACCGGGCGCACCGGCTGGAGAAGGCGCTCGATACGCCCGCGCGGATCTACTACAAGTACGAAGGCGTCTCCCCCGCCGGTTCGCACAAGCCGAACACGGCCGTCCCGCAGGCCTACTACAACGCCAAGGCCGGGATCCGGAAGCTGACCACCGAGACCGGCGCCGGCCAGTGGGGTACGGCGCTGGCGTTCGCCTGCGCGCAGTACGGGCTGGAGTGCGAGGTCTGGCAGGTCCGGGCGTCGTACGACCAGAAGCCGTACCGGCGCACGATGATGGAGGTGTTCGGCGCAACCGTCCACCCGAGCCCGTCCGATTTGACCGAGGCCGGCCGCAAGATCCTGGCCGAGAACCCGGACTCCACCGGTTCGCTCGGCATCGCGATCAGCGAGGCGGTCGAGATGGCCGTGCAGGACGAGTCCGTGCACTACGCGCTCGGCTCGGTGCTGAACCACGTGCTGCTGCACCAGACGATCATCGGCGAGGAAGCCCTGATGCAGCTCGCGATGGTCGGCGAGAACCCCGACCTGATCGTCGGCTGCACCGGCGGCGGCTCCAACTTCGGCGGCCTGGCGTTCCCGTTCCTGCGGGAGAAGTGGGCCGGTCGCCAGTCCCCGATCGTCCGCGCGGTCGAGCCCGAGGCCTGCCCGACGCTGACCCAGGGCACATACGCGTACGACTTCGGCGACACCCTCGGCATGACCCCGCTGATGAAGATGCACACCCTCGGCCACGACTTCGTGCCCGACCCGATCCACGCCGGCGGCCTGCGCTACCACGGCATGAGCCCGCTGATCAGCCACCTGTACGAAACCGGCGAGATCGAAGCGATCGCCAAGCCCCAGTCCGAGTGCTTCGCCGCCGGCGTCCTGTTCGCCCGCACCGAAGGCATCGTCCCCGCCCCCGAACCCACCCATGCCCTGGCCGCCACCATCGAGGAAGCCCAACGCTGCAAGGAATCCGGCGAGGAAAAAGTCATCCTCACCGCCCTCTGCGGCCACGGCCACCTCGACCTGGCCGCCTACGACTCCTACCTGTCCGGCACCATCACCGACCGAGCCTGGAACGACGCCGACCTCCAGGCCGCGGTAGCCGCGGCGCTCGAGAAGCTCCCGGCCGTCAACTGACGGTTCATTGACCCGCCCGCGCAGTTCCAGCGGGCGGGTCCAGGTTGTCAGGCGAGCCCCACCGCGAGTTCAGCCATCCGGACGTTCCCCAATCAGGTCCGCACCGTCGCGAACGCCGTCCGGCCGTCGTCGGAGAGGGTTCTCGGTCGGCGGTCGAATTGCCGAGCCCGCACATCCGATTCGGCCCGCCCGCTTGCCCCGGCGGGCTCGTTGCTGGTCGGGCGGCGTGCCGGGACAGCCGCGTTTGGCGGGAGGACAGGCGCGTACAACGTACGGGTGCCCGCCGTGGCCCGCCCGGGCCACCATCTCCAGCAGGTTGCCGATGTAGGCCAGGTCGCCGGCGCCGACGCTGACCACCTCTCCGACCGCGTTGCCGGATGGCCGGGTTTCCCCGGATGGCCGCGTGTGCCCGGATGGCCGCGTGTGCCCCGATGGCCCGGGATAGCGGCGAATGCCGGGATAGCCGCGGGTGTCGGGATGGTCGAGCTAGCCGGGCGGCCATCTCGGTCGAGCGGCCGACGAGAGGTGTCGCTCCGTTGCCGGGATAGCGGCGTGGCCGGAATGGCAGCGTGGCCGGGATGGCAGCGTGGCTGGGATAGCGGCGTGGCCGGGAGGGCCGCGTCGATGACGACCGCGTACACCCTCCGGGTTGAGCCCGGCCTCCCTCGCCACCTACGTCGTCCCGGACACCTCCACGGCGGTTGCCGGCACCTCGCGGTTGACCACGGGCAGCCGGCCGAAAGGTCTTCGGCACCATGCTGGCGATTGGCGGACGGACGACGTCGCGCTCCTGCGGCGGTTGAGGTGCTGAGCGACACGTTCTCTGACGCGGTGCACCTACGCAACGGGATCAGGAACAGCCGGTCCGCGGCCGCCTGACTTGTTCGCGTACCAGTGCGGTGGAGACCGGCCGCGTTGGGACGAGCGCGAGAGGGGCGCGGGCGAGCGGGGAGCGGGCAGCGGCGCATGAGTCGGCCCGGTCAGCCGGCTCGGCGCTCGGGCGAGCGGGCAGCGGGCGAGCGGGCGGACCTCCAGCACCGACCAACTGGCATCCGGCGCACCTCGGCAGGCGCACACCGACTCGGTGCAGCCAAGTGGGCGCAGGTTGCTCGGTGGTGGAGGTCGGCCAACCAAGCAAGACGTGACGGGTGCGCACCGACGGCAGCGCAGTCGACCGGGTTGACTCGCTGTTGCCGGGCGAGCGGACGTGCAGCACTCATCAACCGTCCGCCAACACATCTGCTCAGGCGGGGGACGACTGGCTCGACTCGTGCTGGCGCCGGTTGGTGAGTGGTGCACGTCCGCGCATCGGCTGTGCGATGTGGTGGCGCGTTTCCCAGCCCGTCCTCGTAGTGCGAGCGGTCGAAGATCCCGATCATGCCCGGCTCCGACGACGCACGAGGCCGGCCGGCGACGGCTTGTCTGCGACGACCTGTCGGCCGGGTGGCTAGGGGTTGGCCGAGTGGGACGCGACCGGCCTGGTGCCGAAGACGGCGATGCCGGAGCAACCGGCCGAGCCCGACCCGTCCAGCAGCCGGGTCAGCCTCTTGAGCCTGCTGCTGCATCACCAGGTTTCCCAAGCTGCTGTCTACGCGCCGCTGTCGACCGCGGCGGCAGCGGTGGCTTCCCCCGAGCCGAGTCGTCGGCCGGCACCATCACCGTCGTTGACCGGCGCGCGGTCCCTGGCGTTCAAGCTTGGCGTGCTTGTCCTTCAGGTCGCGTGCGTGTTCGGTGCCGAGTGCGGCGGGAGATCCGCTCGTTGACGGGAAACCGCCGAGCGTGGAGCTCAGCGGACGCGCGCTCATCCCCCACTGACGATCACCATTTCGTTGCCTTCGGGGTCGGCGATCCGCCAGCGATTTTCCGCCTCGTCAAGAAGCCGGCCGCCTGCTGCGACGGTCGTGGTGACGCGCGCCTGCGCGAGGTCCGCCGGCACGGCGAGTTCGAAGTGGATGCGGTTGCGCTGGCGACGTCGTTCCGTGTCCGAGGCGTCGAGCTGTTGGAACAGCAGCACCGGGTTCAACCGCCGCGGATCGTGGATGTCGCTGGCGCCGGTTCGTCGGTCGGGGGTGTAGCCGAGTGCGGCGAGCCAGAACTCGCGGACCGCGGCGACATCGGCGGCGTCGAGGAACAGTTGAGTGAAGCGCGGGAGCCCCAGATCAACAGTTGCCCCGAGGTCGCGGGCGGCGGTCTGGAGGTTTTCGGCGAGGTCGGTGAAGTCGAGGTCGAGGCCGTGGGCATCCTTCTCCCACTGGTCCTTGCCGCTGTCGATGATCACCAGCCCGGGGCGCAGGTCGACCAGCAGCGGAAAGCCCATGTCGTCGGCCAGTGCCGCTGCTGCGGCGGCCAGGTCGCGCTGCTGCGTCGGCGTTCCCACGCGGTAGCACACCATCGCGCTGAACACCGCCTGCCAGTCGTCCGTCCCAGCCCTCTCGCCAAGCGCCCCGCCCGGCACCAAGTCGACGTCGTTGCCGTCCGGGTCGGAGTGGCAGACCCCGTACGGTCCGGACGGCTCACCGAGACCCAACTGCTCGACCGCCGCGGCCGGCCGCACCACGTCGAGGTGGATGCGGTTTCGCAACGGCCGTGACTCGGTCGACTGCCGGATCCGTAGCGCGGGGTCGCGCCGCAACGGATCCGCCAAACCGCCGTCCTCCTCAGGTACGTAGTCGAGCACCCGCTGCCAGAACTGCCTCACCTCAGACGGGTTCGTGGACTCGAACACCACGCTCAGCTGCTGCAGAGCGGCAGGATTCGCGGCCAGCCCGAGATCCCGCGCCGCTGCCGACACCGCCTCGGCGTGCTCGACCGAGTCGAGGCGCACCCGCAGGCCTGTCGCGCGCAGGTCGAGCAAGGTGTCGGCCGACAGCTCCACGATCCGCCCGGCCAGCGCAGCCCCCTCGATCAGCGAAGGCGCGTCGAACCATGCCGTCGCAACGCCGTCGACGACCCGCCAATCCGTTCCGAGCTCGGTCATATCGGCACTGTAGAGCCCAATTCGGACGATCTGCGTCCGGATGTGAACCTGTCCTGGTCGAGATGGACGTACGCCGGGCGACCGGCCGGTGGGCGGCGACCGGTGAGCAGCGGACAAGCCAGCCGACCTGCGGGTGTCCGGCGAGTCGTCGGGCGGACGCACGGGGCTTGCGGGCTTGCGGGCTTGCGGGCTTGCGGGCTTGCGGGCTTGCGGGCTTGCGGGCTTGCGGGCTTGCGGGCTTGCGGGCTTGCGGGCTTGCGGGCTTCCGGGCTTCCGGGCTTCCGGGCTTCCGGGCTTCCGGGCTTCCGGGCGAATCTGCACCACCGACCAACGCTCCTGCAACTCGCCTCCGCAGGCGTACACCCGCTCGGTCTGGCCAGGCGGGCGCAGGTTGATCGGTGATGCAGGTCGGCTTCGTCGGCCTACGGCCCGAACCAGCGCGCCTGCCGTCGCCAAAGGCAAGCACGAAAGGGCGAGCGCGAAAGGGCGAGCGCGAACGGCGAGCGTCGATCACCGGCGCGCCCGACGCCACGCCGGTCCCGAGCACGCCGCTGGAACCGGACCGGCCGCGCCCCACCCGTGCGCGCCGATGCGGACGTGGTCAGCACCAGCGTGGGCAACGCGCTCCTGCCGAGGATGCTGCCCCGGCCGCCGGTTCATGAACCAGAGCCCGCAGACCATCGGCTACGCGCTCGCCGACTCGCCGGTCGCGATGGCGGCCGGTCGGAATCAGTGGTCAGCGGGGCAGGGATTGGGTGCGCCCAAGGTGCGTGCCCCGGTCTGCCCCGCCAACCGCGCACGCCTCAGAATCGTGCTGCTCGGGCAGCTTATTTCGGGTGGTCGCGGTCCGGTTTCAGCTCGTGGCCCGGGAGGCCGGGGGTTCGGCGGTCGCGTTTCATTTCGGCTTCGCGGAGGTGGCGGACGCCGCCGCAGAACTCGTCGCGGGCCTTCTGCTCCAACTCGGTGAACAACGCGTAGTAGCCGGTCTCGTAGTCGTCGACGATCTGGAAGGTCCAGCGGTTGTCGATCACGTTGCGGCCGAGCAGTTCGCGTTCGATCTTGTCCGCGAACTCGTCGTGGCCGGCGTCGCGGAAGCGCTGGACGACGTCGTCCAACTCGTTGTCTGCGCGGCCAGTCAACTCGTGGAAGCCGTACAGGTAGCCGCGGGCGCGGTTCACCGTTTCGAGGGCGTGGGTGAGCCGGCCGACCGCCAGTACCGTCGCGTCGTCGTCGACTCCTTCGGGCCGCGGCCGGGGGGATGCCTGTGCGTCGTCGTTCATGACCACGCGGTACCCAGCCCGCTAGGGTGGGAAGCGTGCCGGAGGAAGCGGTCACCACGTTGCGGGCCGAGTTGAACGGGTTCGAGCGGGCCGAGGTCGGGTTCGCGTTGCTGGAGACGTTCCTCCAGGTGGCGGGGCCGTGGGGTGTCGAGGCGGTGCTCGATCCGCGGCGGTTGGTGCTGCCGGACGAGATGACCGACGACCGGGCGCTGGTCCAGGGCCTGATCGAGGAGTCCGGGCGACGGCCGCCGGACAAGTGGGGCCCGTTCACGGTGCACGAACGACGCTTCAACGTGGACGACGACCAGGCCCGCTGGGACTACACCCGGCTCGCCTACTGCTCGTCGGCGGCAACGGTCTGGGCCCGATCCCGCAGTACGACGTACTTCGAGGTCGTCAACCACCAGCGCGCGACGTACTGGCTGCCGGAGAGCCTGAAAGACCAGTACTTCGCGACCCTGGAGGCCAAGCGCTGGCAGATCCCGTCCAGCTGGCTGGCCGCCGTCCCCAAGCAGCCGAAACCGTGGTGGAAGCGCGGCCGCTGACCCTGCGTGGGGCAGATCAGTGGGGCATCTCGGGGCATCACGGGGCAGTTCATCCACAGCGGCGGTTTTCGTGGTCACCGCGCGTGTTCGCACTCCTACAGTGACGGACATGTCGGAGGTGAACGGGTTGTTGCGGGATGCCCGCGAGCGGACGCCGTCGCGGCGCGCGCCGGGCGAGCACATGTCCAGGGCCGAGCTCGCGGAGGCGGTCTGTGCGTGGCTGTGGGAAACCACCGGGGTCGAGTACGACCTGGACGGGCACTACATCGCGAAGCTGGAGCGCGGCGTCGTGCGCTGGCCGGGCGCGGCCTACCGGTCCGGGCTGCGACACGTGCTGAAGGTTGCCACGGACAACGAGCTGGGCTTCTCCCCCGGCGGCCGGAGCGGGCCGGCCGAGCTCGACCTGAGTGCGTCCGCGGTGCTCGGGCTGGAGCAGGTGCTGGTCGAGGCCGGCGACGAGTCGGCCACCATGCTGAGCGTCGCCGAGGAGTCGAATGTCGGTGACCTCACCGTCGAACAGCTGCACGCCGACATCCACCGGGTCTGCCAGGAGTACCTGCGGATGCCGACCAAGGACCTGTTCCTGCGCAGCCGGTCGGTGCGCGACCGGGCCTTCCGGCTGCTGACCGGGCGGCAGTCGCCGGGGCAGAGCCGGGAGCTCTACACCGCGGCCGGCTGGGCGTTGATCATGCTCGGCTGGATGTCGGTCGACCTCGGCCGCCCCGATCTCGCCGAGAACCACACCCGTACGGCGTGGGCCTGCGCCGAGGCGGCCGACCACGCCGACCTGCGGGCCTGGGTGCGCGCCACCCAGCACACCGCCGCGTTCTGGCAGGACGACTTCTCCCGCGCCGCCGAGTACGCCGAGTCCGGGCTGCAGTACGCGACCGGCTCGTCGCGGCTGTTCCTGGCCAGCGCCCTGGCCGTCGATCTGGCCCGCACCGGCCGGATCGACCAAGCCCGGACCGCGCTGACCGCAGCCCAGCGCATGCCCGAGCGGTACGGCGAGTACGAGCTGGCCGGCCCCTTGCTCTGTACGCCGCCCCGCGCGGAGGGCCTGTGGTCCGACGCCCACCTCGCGCTCGGCCGGGCCGGCAAGACCCTCGAGCACGCCGAGCACAGCATGGCCGAGTTCGAGCAGTCCCCGCCCGCCCACCGCAACCCGGGCGCGGAGCGGATGGTCCGCCTCCAGCAGGTCAAGGCCCACCTGGAACTCGGCCAGCTGGACGGCGCCCTGACGGCCCTGACCAGCGTCATCGAAACTCCGGCCGAGTTCCGGGTCCGGCCGCTGATTCACCGGATGAGCGAGGTCGGCGCGATGACCCGCACCGAGCGCTACACCAGCGAACCGGCCGCCGCCGAGATCCAGGTCGCCGCCCGCGAGTTCATCCGCAAGGCCGCCCCACGCCGCCGCTCCCGCCGCCGGCGCGCCGCCCCCGCCAGCAAATCGGCCTGACCGCGGCACTCCTTCCCCGACGAACGCGCGCCTCCCTGACGAACACGCGTCCCGACTAGTACGCGCGAAGGGAAACCACGTGAGCCCGGCGTGCCCCATTGGTGGCGGTCACCGTGAGACGAAGCGCACTCAGCAACGCGGGCCGGGCCAACCGGTGCACCTGCCGACGACGACGATTCGCCTCGACAGTAGCGACGTGCTGCCACTCACCGTCCGCGGTCCGGCCCTCCAGCTGGTAGTCCCGCAGCAGCGTAGGCAACACCTCGTACGGCGTCCGATGGTGATGCAGGTTGATCAGATCCTCCTCGACATCGTCGTCCAGGATGACAACAACCTCCCCGACCTCGACCGGCTCGGGCCACCTCACCTCGAGCCGAGGCGCCGGATCCCAAGCCAGGTCCTCGGAGCACCAAAGGTTCGGCCCGCCGTACGGACGCGAATAGCCGCCGACCACCTGCGACGGCGAGTACGCCGAAGTGTCGCCACCGACCCGGTAGCACAGACCTCCGCGCGGAAGGATGTGCTTCCACGAGCGAAACTGCTCGGTGTACCGCTCGTCCGGGTCGGGCTCGCGATGCGCGAAGCAGATCGTCCCGGGCAGCGCGGTAGCCGAGGTATGCACCGACACCGCAGGATTCGCCTTCAGCACGACCAGGACATTTCCGGGCTGCTCAGGTCGCCAGGACAGCGGCACGGAGACCCAGCGCTTCTCACCAGCAGGCAGCTCGACGTCACACCCGGCGAGCCGAGCCAGCGGCAAGTAGTTCTGAGGCTTCAAGGGATCGTGCAGCTCGACCGCCAACGACGTCGCCTCGGTGGCGTCGACCAGCAGTTCCAGCCCGTCCAGCGCAGGATCGACCGGAAGCACCATCGCGACATCCGAGGCCAGCGAAAGGGTCCCGTCCGACACCTCGACCGCGAGGCGGCGCAGCGTCGACGAGGCGGTCGCCGACGCGGTCAACGCCAGGTTGGCGGGATCGGAGTCCACAACGCCGAGGACCGACGCGTCAGCCCGCTGCAGT
This sequence comes from Kribbella sp. ALI-6-A, assembly GCF_001984195.1. Classification (GTDB taxonomy): domain Bacteria; phylum Actinomycetota; class Actinomycetes; order Propionibacteriales; family Kribbellaceae; genus Kribbella. The sequence continues at coordinate 2,275,520 of NZ_MTQN01000012.1, read as the reverse complement.
GCGTGGCGGACCAGGTCGAACCTCTCGGTGGCCAGCTCCCGCGGCGTCAACCCATTGCTCAAGGCAACAGCGGCCGCGGTGCCCGCCGCCTCACCGAGTACGGCGCAGGTCGCCATCACCCGCGTGGTGCCGAAGGCGACGTGGGTGGCGGAGATGTTCCGCCCGGCCATCCACAGGTTGCGGACGTTGCGGGAGTACAGCGTGCGCAACGGAATGTGGTAGTTCCCGTCCGGGTGCCAGTGCTTCGACCCGCGCTCAGTGGCGTACATGCCGCCCGGCGGATGCAGGTCGATCGACCAGCCCCCGAAGGCCACCCGGTCGTCGAACTCGGTCTGCCCGAGCACGTCGTGCTGGGTGAGGACGTGGTCGCCGACGAACCGCCGGTACTCCCGCTTGCCCGGCACCGCGCCGATCCACTCCAGCGTCAGACGGTCCGCGTCGAAGCGGCCCGAGTTCTTGATGTGGTCCCAGATCCCGTAGACCGCCGCCTGGAGCTCGTCGCGGATCCGCTCGTTGTCGTCGACGACGTCGAGCTCACCGCCCCACTCGATCCACCAGTACGCGCACCCGTACGCGTCGGTCCGGATGATCCGCCGCTCCGGGATCGAGGTGGTGCTGATGTCCTTCGCGAACGACGGCGGCACGAACCGGACCGGCTCCCCGGCGTCCTTGGTGTAGAAGAGGATCGTGCTGCCGAGCGTGTTGCCGTCCGGCACCTCCGGCGCCCACGATTCGCCGTACGCCGAGCGCGGCTCGCGCCCGGTCATGAACTCGGCGCCGGCCAGGAAACCGATCAGTCCGTCGCCGGAGCAGTCGGCGTAGGCCGGGCTGTGGAAGGTGATCTCCTTCTCCGAGCCCATCTGCCAGCCGGTCACCGAGCGGATCTCGCCGTCGTCGGCGGCGACCGTGCGGACGTCGGTGTTGAGGAACAGCCGGATGTTCGGCTCGGCCTTGACGGCCTCCAGCACGACCAGGTCCCAGTAGTACGGGTTGCCCTCGGGATTGCGGTACTGGTTCTCGACGAACAGCTCGCCCATGATCCCGGTCTCCCGGGCGAAGTGCTGGACACCGTGCGCGGTCGCGCCGCAGACCCAGACCCGGATCTCGCTCGAGGAGTTGCCGCCGAGCACGGGTCGGTTCTGCACCAGGGCGACCGTGCAGCCCTGCCGGGCGGCGCCGATCGCGGCGCAGACTCCGGCGAGACCACCGCCGACGACGGTCAGATCGGTGTGGACGTCGAGCTGCTGCATGCAGCCACCTTTCAGGTGTCGGGATGGACGACCGGTTGTCCCGGTCCGTTCGGGTGGTTGGCGGTCAGGTGGTCGGGCACGCGCTGGGCGACCAGCACGAACAGCAGCCCAGCGGTCAACGTGTCGCTGGCCCGCCCGGCGAAGAACTCGGTCCAGGTGCCACCGACCGGCGTACCGGTGTCGAAGGTGACCTCGGCGAGTCGCCCGACCGGTGAGTCGGCGACGCCGGTGATCGCGACCGACAGGGCGCCCTGGGCGGTCGCGCGCCGGACGAAGTCGAGCGTCGTCCCGTCGGTGCCCGATCTGGTGACGACCAGCCCGACGTCGCCCGGTCCGAGCAGCCCACCGGCGATCTGCGCCGACTGCGGCCCGTCGAAGAACCAGACCGGGATGCCGATCCGGAGCAGGCGGATGTAGAGCTCACGGGCAGGGATCGCGTCGCCCCACTCCCCGTAGATGTGGGTACGCCGGGCGCCCGCGATCGCGTCGGCGACCCGGGTGGCCGCGGCCAGGTCGATCGACGCGAGCGCGTTGCGCAGGGCGTTGGCCTGGGTGCTGGCCAGCACGTTGAGCACCTGCTCGGGCGGGTCGGCCGGGCCGATCGCAAGCCCGATGTCGCTGGCCCAGCCGGCTTCCAGGCCGCGGCCGACCTCCATCGCGAGCGCGGCCCGTAGCGCGGGATAGCCGGCGAAGCCGAGGTGGGTGGACAGCCTGGACACCGTCGCCGCCGAGGTCTGCGCGGCCTCGGCCAGCTTGGTGATCGACCCGCGCGCGACGTCGTCCGGGTTCGCCAGGATGTGCTCGGCGACCCGCAGCATCGCGCCGTTCAGGTCGGGCAGAGCCCGTTTCACCAGTTGCAGCGGGCTCGGAGTGTCAGCTCTCTCCACGTCGTTTCCCATTCCGCGATCATCACGTATAGACGAACTGGGCACTGGCGACGCCGTCGGTGTCGCTGACGACGCGGACCCAGTGCGCGCTGAAGCCGGGCGGGAAGATGTGGGTGTGGATCGTGCCGGGCTCGACGGTGAACGACTCCGACGCACCGAACCGCCCGTGGCCGTGGAAGTCGATCTCCAGCGTCACGGTGATCGCACTGTCCCCGAGGTTCTCCAGGTGCAGGCACTTGTTGTCGAAACCGGTCATCAGATACGGGTCCGACGGCACCCCGGCCTCGACCGGTGTCTCCCACCAGGGACCGCCCCAGCCCGCGGGCTTGCCGAAGTTCCACAGGTCGTCGGTCTTGCCGAACCACAGCCCGGACTGCGGCTCGGCCGTCGTCGGGTTCAGCCCGTGGCTGGGCGACGCGTTGTCCGCGCCTGCGACGAACATGCCGCGCCAGGAGCAGAAGTCGCCGAGCACCCACAGGTGGGTCGAGATCGGCCGGACGCCCCAGATCCGGCCGCCGTACGCCCACGGCGACAGCTCGTAGAACATGCCGTGGTGGTCCAGCAGCAGCCGCTCGTGCTCGACCTCGCGGATCCGCGGCCACTCGGTCTGCCACTTGTGGTCGAAGGTGTGCGACGCCTTCGGCAACCGGTAGCGGGTCCACTTCTGGTCGGCGTCGGTGAACACCTCGAGAATGGCCGAGGCCTGGTCCCAGCCGGAGGCGAAGATCGTGCCGCCGAACTCGTGCCGCCCGCCGATCGCGGTGAACGGCTTGCGGGCCAGGATCCGCCATGTCTCGCCGTCGTACTCGGCGAGCCGGCCGCGTGCCTGACGCCCGTCCCAGTCGGCCTCCTCGTACTCGTTGGAGCAGACCACCAGCCGGCCGAAGCTGGTGTAGCAGTCCTTGTAGTGCACCTTCATCTCGCCGTCGGTGCCGAGCTCGTCGTTGAGGTCGAAGACCTGCACACACGCGTACGTCGTGAGGTCGAGCTCGAACACCTCGCCCTCCATCGCCAGCACGTAGACGTGGGTGTCGGGTTTGGTCAGGTGCCGCGAGGTCCCGCAGACCCGGTGCGGGACCAGTTCGGGGATCGTGGTGATCTTGTGCTCGCGGTCGATCACGTGCGGGCCGAGCACCAGCTGCGAGGTCGGGAAGTGCACGAACCGGTTGGTGTAGGTGCCGTCGACGCCGAGCGTCTCCGGCACGATCTCCATCGTCAGGTCCGGCTCGATCCGGCGCAGGCTGACGCCGGCTCCGCTGCGCGCCTTGTGCGAGTTGTAGTTCTGGACGTAGAGCTTCCCGTTCCACGGCATCAGCGAGCCGACGCCGAGTTCGCTGCGCGGCGGGCCGAAGTCGCCGACCTGCGCGAGGTCCGGAAAGACACCTGAGACGTTCACAAAGGACTCCCTGGTCATTTGATGCCGGTATGGGTCATCGCGGCGATGAAGCGGCGTTGCAGCAGGACGAACACCAGCAGGACCGGCACGATCGAGACCACCGAGGCGGCCATCGTCAGACCGGGCGCGATCGAGCCCTGCTCGTCGACGAAGTCGGTCAGGCCGAGCGGCAGCGTGTAGTTCTCCGGGCTGCTGATCAGCACCAGCGGGGTTTCGTAGTCGTTCCAGGACCAGACGAACGCGAGGATGCCGAGCGCGCTGATCACCGGCGTGGCCAGCGGCAGGTAGATCCGGCGGAAGATCTGCCACTCGTTCGCGCCGTCCATCCGGGCCGCCTCGGCGAACTCGGCCGGCTGGCTGACGAAGAACTGGCGCATCAGGAAGGTGCCGAGCACGGTGAACATGCCGGGCAGGATCAGCGCCCAGAGCGTGTCGTAGAGACCGAGCTTCTGGAAGTAGATGAACCGCGGCACCAGCAGCAGCTGGACCGGGATGATCGCCGTGGCCAGGTACACCAGGAACAGCTTGTCCCGGCCCTTGAACGACATCCGGGCGAACGCGTAGCCGGCCATCGTCGCGGTCAGCAACTCACCGGCGACCCGCAGTACAGCGACGAACACCGACCGGCCGAACGCCGGCAGCACCGAGGACTCGCCGACCAGCACGGTCTTGAAGTTGTCCCACTGGAACGGGTCGGGGATCCACTGCATCGGGATCTTGTACGCCTCCACGTCGGCCTTCAGCGCGGTCGACAGCATCCACGCGAACGGCGCGAGAAACGCGAGCGCCAGGATCCACAGCGGGATTCCCCAGTACCACTTGGCCGCCTTGCTAGTCATTGAGCGCCCTCCCTCGCTGGGCCCGCCAGGTCAGCAACGTCAGCACCAGGACGCCGGCGAAGGTCACCAGGCCGATCGCCGAGGCGTAGCCGAACCGGTAGAACTGGAAGCCGGTCTGGTACATGTAGTACGAGATCGTGGTGGTCGAGTCGCCCGGACCGCCCGCGGTGATCAGCGCGATCAGGCCGAACCCCTGCGACGCGCCGATGATCAGCGTGACCAGCAGGAAGATGGTTGTCGGCAGCAACGATGGCCAGGTGATCGTGCGGAACTTCGCCCACAACCCGGCGCCGTCGATGTCGGCCGCCTCGTACAGTTGCTTCGGCGCGTCCTGCAACGCCGACAGGTAGATCAGCGAGCAGTAGCCGACGCCGCCCCAGACCGCCATCACGATCAGCGCCGGCAACGCCCAGTGCGACGAGGCGAACCAGCCGGGCTCGATCCCGAAGACGCCGAGCACCTGGTTGACCAGCCCGGCCCGCGGGTTCATCAGCATCAGCCAGGTCATCCCGATCGCGACCGTGTTGACGATGTAGGGCAGGAAGAAGATCGCCCGCAGGATCGCGCGACCGGGCAAAGGACGGTTGAGGGCGATGCCGAGCGCCAGGCCCAGCACGACGGTCAACGGCACGCTCACCCCGACGTACACCATGGTCAGGCCGGCCGCGTTCCAGAAGCCGGGGTCCTTGGCGATCGCGACGAAGTTGTCCAGACCGGCGAAGCTGATGCCGCCGAAGCCGGAGACCAGGTTCCAGTCGGTGAAGGCGAGCAGGACGACGCTGATCAACGGGATCAGCGTGAACGCGACCACGCCGAGCAGGTTGGGGGCGACGAACAGGAAGCCGATCCAGCCGCGCGGGCTGATCCCGGGCGCCTTCTCGGTCCGGACCGCGGGCGCCGCGGCGACAGTGGCCGTGGTCATCACGAGCTCCTCTCGGTACGGGCGATCGCGGCGTCGGCCAGTCGCCGGACGTCGCGGATCGCGGGGCCGGGGTCCTTTTCGCCCAGCCAGCACAGGTCGCGCTGCTGGCGGTAGGCGAGATTGATCTCGGGGAAGCCGGCCAGCCGGGTATCGGTGGACAGCTTCGGATCAGCGCCGAGCACGACCCGGCGGAACGAGTCGACGTCGAAGTACTTGTCCGGTTCCTTGCCGAGCACGCCGGTGACCACCTGGTCGTCGGTGACGTTGCCCAGCGTCGGCAGCTTGCCGCCGGCCAGCATCGGGCCCGAGCCCTCGGTCAGCCAGAACTTCACGAACTCCCAGGCAGCGTCGGCCTTCGGGGACTTCGGGTTGACCATCACGAAGTTGTTGTACGAGCCGCCGTTCCAGTCGCCGCCGTCGACGGTCGGCGGCGGGGCGAAGGACACCTTGAAGTCGTGCGGGTACTTCTTCGCGTCGTACAGGTAGCGCAGGTTGAACGGCGCGGTCGACCAGAGGTGGAACTCCTCGGTGAGGAAGGAGTTCTGCTGGTACGCGTCGAGGTGGCGGGCGAGCACTTCGCGCCAGGGAAAGGCGGACCGGTCGGCGATCATTTCCCGGCCGAGCCTGAACGCCTGCTCGAAGTGCGGGTCGCCGAAGTTCGACCGGTCGCCGTCGTACCAGTAGTTCGGGCCGAGCTTGATCCGGGCGACGTCGGGGATCGTGTAGCAGCCGTAGGTCCGCGCGGTGGTCAGCTTCCGGGCGGTCGCGCGGAACTGCTCGATCGTCCACTCGTGCGGCAGCTCGACCCCGGCCCGCTCGCGCAGTTTCTCGTTGAACAGCACGAAGTACGGCTCGCGCGCGGTGGCCAGCGCCTTGATCCGGCCGGCGTCGAGAAAGGCCCGCGGCTGATCGGTGTCCAGGAACACCTTCAGGTCGGGATCGGCCGCGACCCGATCGGTCAGGTCCGCCGCCAGTCCGGACCCGGCCCGCAGCGCGAGGTTGGCCTGCGTGTAGGTGAAGTACACGTCGATGTCGACCCCGCCCTGCAGCGCGGTGTCGAGCTTGAGATTGCCCCGGTCGTCGTTCACGAACCGGGTGTAGTTCACCTGGTACTGCGGGAACTTGCGCTGGAACGCGTCCACCACCTTCTGCGGCCCCGACGCCGCCGGTACGCCGCCCCACACCTGCAGCACGTTCGACGTGGCCCCGCCGCCGGACGAGCACCCGGGCACCACAGCAGCGGCCCCCACCGCCGCCATCCCGGCCAGAAATCCCCGCCGGGACACCTCGTTCCGCATCCTCACACCGACCCCCTCGGGGTAGCCGACCAGCTGAATTCTGCAAGAGATTATCCAGCGGGGTTGCTTCTGCCAACCCTTCGTGCAAATCTTTTTCACGCGACGACCCGGCGAACTCGATGCAGAGGTCGTGGATGAGGAGGTGCAGCCGACGGCGAGAGGTCCGCGCACGCGGTCCGCCGGTGCGGAGCGATCGTGCTGGTCGGCGCCTACGTCGCCCAGGGGTCGGTCAGAGTGAGCAGTTCACCAGCACCGGCTCGTTGACCAGCGTGATGCCGAACGCGTGCTGGACCTGACCGCGGACGTGGGCGGCCAGCGCGAGCAGTTCCTTCGCGGTCGCGCCGCCGCGGTTGGTCAGCGCGAGGGTGTGCTTGGACGACACCGCCGCGTTGCCGATCGCGAAGCCCTTGGAGACGCCGGCGTGCTCGATCAGCCAGGCGGCGCTGGTCTTCACGCGGCCGTCGGGCTGTGGCCACTGCGGCGCACCCGCCGGTACGTCGGCCGTCGCGTCGAGCAGCGGGTTGGTGAAGAACGACCCCGCGCTCCAGGTGTCGTGGTCGTTCTCGTCGAGCACCATGCCCTTGCTCCGGCGCAGGTCGAGCACGGCCTCGCGGACCTCCGTCATCGGCGCGCGGGCACCGGTCTCCACGCCGAGCACGCGCGCGAGTTCGGCGTACTCGATCGGGGCGGACAGGTTGCCGAGCTTCAGCTGGAAGGCGACCTCCAGGACGACGTACCGGCTGGGGTCGGCCTTGAAGCGTGAGGTCCGGTAGGCGAAGCCGCAGTCGGCGGCGAAGATCGTGCGCAGCTTGTTCTCGGTCCGGTCCCAGACGCGGACCGAAGCGATCGTCTCGGAGACTTCGTGGCCGTAGGCACCGACGTTCTGGACCGGGGTGGAGCCGGTCAGGCCGGGGATGCCGGACATCGACTCCAGACCGACCCACTGCTCGGCGATCGCGCGCTGCACGACCGCGTCCCAGTCCTCGCCGGCCTGGATGTGGACCATCGCGCCGGAGCAGGCGTCCGCGTCGACGCGGATCCCGCGGGTCGCGATCCTCACCACCGTGCCGCGGAAGCCCTCGTCGCCGATCACGACGTTGCTGCCGCCGCTGAGCAGCAGCACCGGCTCCTTGGCGGCGTCCGCCGTCCGGACGACGTCGACCAGCTCGGCCTCGGTGGTCACCTCGACCAGCTTGTCGGCCGGTCCGCCGATCCGCAGCGTGGTCAGGTCCGCGAGCCGCAGGTCCGCGGTCTGCTGGGTGTTCACTGGGCCCGCACGACCGCTCGCGCCCGGCCGAGGACTTTCTCCTCGCCGGCCAGCGCGGTGATGTCGAGCTCCGCGAGGCCGTCGGCGACCTTGTCGACCTTCGCGGAGAACGTCACCGTCGCCCCTTTGTCGTCGTCCGGTACGACGACCGGCTTGGTGAAGCGAACTCCGTACTCGACCAGGTCGGCGGGGTCGTCCAGCCAGTCGGTCACCACGCGGGCGGCCAGGGCCATCGTGAGCATGCCGTGCGCGATCACGCCGGGCAGACCGAGCGCGCCCGCCATCCGGTCGCTCCAGTGGATCGGGTTGAAGTCGCCGCCCGCGCCGGCGTACCGGACCAGGTCCTCGCGGCGCACGGTCACGGTCAGCGACGGCAGCTCGAAACCTACCTGCACGTTTTTCATGCGTCCGCCCGGTTGTGTGTGACGGTCGCGGTCGAGGTGGCGAGCTGCTCGCCGTCGGCGCTGGTCAGGACGGTCTCGTACATGATCACCTCGACGTCACCTGCTTTGCGGACGGTGGTGATGGTCGCCGTGGCGGCCACCTCGTCGCCGGCCTTGATCGGCCGGACGTAGCTGAATTTCTGCGCGCCGTGCACGATCCGGTCCAGCCGCAGCCCGAGGTCCGGGTCGGCCAGCAACAGATCGAGAGCGGGCGCGCTCAGCACGAACGCGAAGGTGGGCGGCGCGACGGCGTCGTCCCCCCGGTACGCCGGGTTGGGGTCGCCGATCGCTTCGGCGAACTCCCGGATCTTCTCCCGGCCGACCTGGTAGGTCTCGGCGGCCGTGTAGCTCCGGCCGACCATCGTGGCGTCGATCGTCATGTCCAGTAACCCTACTGGCAGGATGGGCGGTCGAGTGCCGCCACCCACTCCGCCGAGATCACTGGGGGATCTGAAGCAGGAAGGGCAGGACTGTGACGGCAGTGGCCGCGTTGAGCCGGTACGCACCCCGCTACGCGCTCCGGATCGGAGTGCCGAGCGGTTCTGAATGGTTGCGCGTCGACCAGGTGCTCGAGCCGGACAGCCCCGAGCTGACCGAGCTGCTCAAACGCGACCACGACGCCAGCGGGCACACGTCGGCGCACGCGAACGCACTCAGCCTGATCTCGTTCTACGCCGGCCGCGTCCCCGCGACCGCGCTGTTGCTCTGGGCGACCGAAGGCAGGGTCCTCGACATCCGGCCGGAGAACCTCTGGGTCCGGCCGCACGACGGCCACGGCCTGGCCGAGGTCGCGATCCGCTCCGCCCGCTTCCTTCCCGGCGGCCTGCACACCCTGTACGACGTGGTGCTGACGCAGCACCTGCTCCCTCTCGCCGCCGAGCTGCACCGCCGTACGCGGGCCGGCCTTCGCCAGCTGCACGGCGGTGTCGCGGCCGGGTGCGCGATGGGGTTCTGCGCCGCGACCCGCGAAGAGGAAACGATCTCCCCCGGCTTTCTGCTCGAGCGCTGGCAGACCTTCGTCGCGCAGGCCCCCGGCGGCCTCGCACGCCTCGGCGACGTCACCGAGGCGGCCGGCAAACTCGTCTACCTCCGCAACACCTGCTGTCTGTACTACACCAGCGAGAACGGCTCGAACTCGCTGTGCGGCTCCTGCTGCCTGACTCCGCGGGAGGACCGGCTGGCGGCGTACGAGGCGGGCCGGCCGATCCTCACGGTCTGAGCCGGTTCAGCCCTCGGCCTCGCCCATCACCAGGCCTTCGATCGTGTGCTTCTGGGTGATCGGGGTCAGCTCGTCCACCACCGGGCAGTGCAGGTGGTCGAGAACCACCGCCGGCAACGTGTCCCGGTACGCCGAGGTGATGGCCAGGTCGTGGCGTTCGGCGTTGCCGGCGCCCGGGGCGTCGAGGCCGAGCACCAGCACCGGGCGGGACAGCTGCGAACGGTTCTCGGTGCCGCGGTGGATGGTCAGCGCGGAGCGGATCGAGATGTCGCCCATCTGCGGGTACTTGCGCACGGCGAGCTCGCGGTACCGGTCGTACTCCGACTTCGGCGGGAACATCTCGTGCTCGAAACCGTCGCCGTGCTCCCACTGCGTGCCCGGCGCGATCTCGAACGGTCCCATCTCGTCGGTGGTGTCGACCGTGGTCACGTTGATCGCCAGCGACGTGAGCCGCTGCTCGGTCTTGGTCTCCTCCGGCATCGGGAAGTCCCGGTGCCACGGCTGGTACTGCGCGCCCGGCAGCGGAACGTCGAACCCGACCTCGACGATCTCGTACTCCGATCCCAGCACGGCCTCGGCGACCGCGGTGATCCACGGGTGCCCGGCCAGCTCGGCGAAGCCACGCAACTGCTGGGGGTGGATCTCGACGTAGTACCGCTGCGGGCCGCGCCCGACCGCTCCCCCGGGCCGGGTCAGCGCCTCCTGGAACGCGACGTCGATGTCCTCGCCCAACTGCTGCACCCACGCGCGCGAGAACGCGCCCTTGAAGCCGACGATCCCGTCGGTGCGAATCTGCTCGACCGCCTCGTCGCGTTGCTCGTCCGTCAACGGTTCCGGCGTGACCGCGGTGTCGTTGCCCATCGAGACCTCCCTGGTTCCTCGGCGCCAGTCTGACCGCCACCTCTACAACGATGCAATGCCTTGTGCCCGGTCGATTTCGTCCGCCCACGTCCTGCCGAGCCCCTGCTCGACCGACCGTGGTTACCGCGCCACCGTCCGCGTACTCCTGGGAGTAGATCCCCCAAGGAGCAAAGGAACAGTCATGACAGATCTGACCGGCAAGGTCGCCCTCATCACCGGCTCGGCCCGCGGTATCGGCCGCGGTATCGCCCTGCGGTACGCCGCGCTCGGCGCGCGCGTGGTGCTCAACTACGCGGGCAACAAGGACGGCGCCGAACGCACCGCCCAGGAGATCCGCGACCTCGGCTCGGACGCGATCGCCGTCCAGGGCGACGTCTCCGACCTGGACGCGCTGGAGAACGTCTTCACCGAAGGTCTGCGCACCTTCGGCCGGCTCGACATCGTCGTGGCCAACGCCGGGATCGAGCTCGTCGACCAGCCGATCCTCGAGGCGACCGAGCAGCAGTTCGACCAGTTGTTCGCGATCAACGCCAAGGGCACGTTCTTCACCCTGCAGAAGGCGGCCCGCTACGTCGCCGACCAGGGCCGGATCATCTGCGTCGGCTCCAGTACGACGGCCCGGCCGTTGTCCGGCGTCGGCCTGTACGGCGCGAGCAAGATGCCGCTGCGCTACGCGGTCGAGGTGCTCGCGCTCGAGGTGGGTCACCGGGGTGTGACGGTGAACACGATCCTGCCGACGGTGATCGAGGGCGCCGGCGTCTTCACCGAGACCCCGGCCCACGACGATCCGATCCGGACCATGATCCCGCGCCCGATCGACGGCCGGATGGGCCGGATCGAAGACGTCGCCGACGCGGCCGAGTACTTCGCGGGTCCGCTGGCGCACTGGGTCAGCGGGCAGACCCTGCTGATCAGCGGGGGCGGGCTGCAGTAGCCCGGGGCGCTGGTCCGGGTCGGGTTTTCGGGCACAGCGAAAGGGCCGCTCCGGTGAACAGAGCGGCCCTGACGCGAAGTCTGCTGAAGGTCAGCGGGTCTCGCGGTGGTCGGTGTGGTCGTTGCAACGAGCGCAGTACTTCTTCATCTCCAGGCGATCCGGGTCGTTGCGCCGGTTCTTCTTGGTGATGTAGTTGCGCTCTTTGCAGACGGTGCACGCCAGCGTGATCTTCGGGCGGATGTCCGTTGACTTGGCCACTGCTGCCTCTTCTTCTCAGGAACACGCGTCACCGACGCACGCTCACTCATTGCCGTTTGGTGGGTAGCGGGGGCGGGAGTCGAACCCGCGACACCACGATTATGAGCCGTGTGCTCTAACCACCTGAGCTACCCCGCCAGAGAGTCCGTCACCCCACCCGGCGGACCGGGCGGGACAGCGATTCTCAGAGCCCCTTTACGGAATCGAACCGTAGACCTTCTCCTTACCATGGAGACGCTCTGCCGACTGAGCTAAAGGGGCGGGCCGAGGAGAGAGATTACACGGTCCCGGGCCTCGATGTGAAATCGAGGTTCGAAGCTGTGCTGCCCCCTCTGTCCGACCAGAGAATCATACCGGCTCCCGGGCAGTGCTTTTGACCATTTTCGGGTCCGGATCCGCGGCACCTCGACGCCTCGCCGGCGCCCTTATAGCCGGTCCGGAGGGCAGGTATGCGCCAAGACGCGCGTGATACCGGTCACTCCGATTTTCAACTACTCACGGGTCACCGGCCCGCTCGGCGGCGACAGTCCGGCAGATCAGATTCACTGTCCGTAGCCGTTTTCGGCGTTCTGGTCGCGGTCCGCGTTTGAGCCCGCCGTGATCTCGTCGTTATGGTCGATGGGCCGCTGCGGGATTCCGTGGCGGCGACTCGACTTGGAAGGCCCCTCCCCGTGTCCCCTCACCATGACGTGCCGGAAGCAGAACGGCCGGCACCTCGTCGCCTGGCTGCTCCCCGTCGGGTGGCCAAGCACCGTTCCACCCGGCGAAGTCCGGCCCGTGGCATGCACCTGGTCGGCCTGACGGCAGCCCTGGCCGCCGCAGCCGGTACGACCGCCGCAGGCCTCGCCGCCGCCCCGTCCACCCAGGCCTCGGCCGGAACCTCCCTGAGCGCAGCTCAGGCCGAGGCACTGACCACCGCCCGCGTCGACCGGCGTGACCTCGCTTCCCGCAACATGTCCCGCTTCGAGCTGTCGCTGTCCGCGACCCAGCAGGCCGCCGCCAAGGCGAAGGCCGCTCAGGTCGCCAAGGCCCGCGCCGCCCAGCTGGCCGCGAACGCGACGCTCACCCAGAAGCGTGCCGCCGCTCTGGCCGCTGCCAAGGCAGCCGCTCAGAAGAAGGCCGCCGCCGCAGCCAAGGCAGCCGCCGCCGCGAAGGCCGCGACTGCCGCGAAGGCCGCCGCTGCCGCCAAGGCCGCCGCCGCAGAGCGGGCCGAGGCGAAGGAGCGGGCCGCCGCCGCGCAGCGGGTCTCACTGCCGACCACCGGGTACCGCCTGACCGCACGTTTCGGTCAGGGCGGCAGCCGCTGGGCCAGCAACCACACCGGTCTCGACTTCGCCGCCCCGATCGGTACGCCGGTCCGCTCGGTCCTGTCCGGCGAGGTCGTCCAGGCGGAGTTCGCCGGCGCCTACGGGCGTCAGGTGAAGGTCCGGCACGCCGACGGCACGGTCACGTCGTACGGGCACATGTCGCAGTTCACCGTGAGTGTCGGCGACCGGGTGAACGCCGGGACGCAGATCGGCTCGATCGGGATGTCCGGCAACACGACCGGTCCGCACGTGCACTTCGAGGTGCTGCTCGGCGGCTCCGACCAGATCAACCCGGAGCCGTGGCTGCGCGACCACGGGGTCAACCCGTAGGGAAAGCTCAAAGAAACAAGGCCAGGTCGACCGCGTCGACGTACTGGCCGTCGATCAGGAACTCTCGTGGGTGGGTTCCTTCGACGACATAGCCGTGGCGCTCGTAGAGCCGCCGTGCGACGGTGTTCACACCGTGCACGTGCAGGGTGATCTTACGAGCGCCACGGCGTTTCGCTTCGGCGGTGACGGCGTCCATCAGCACCGACCCGATGCCCTGGCCGCGCGCCTCCGGCGCGACCGCGAGGCCGTTGATCGACAGCACGCCGGCGCCTTCGGGAAACGGGTACTTGTCCTGCAGCCGGATGTAGCCGACCAGCCGTCCGGCGAGCTCGGCCACCAGGAACGCGTCCGGGCCGTAGCGCTCGGCGAAGAACGTCGTACGGTCCCCCGCGGTGAGCGAGGGAAAGCCGGAGGTGGCGTCCCAGGCGGTCAGCTCGATCTCGAGCAGGGCGGCTTCGTCGGCGGCGACCGCGCGGCGGACGGTCACGGTGTTGTCACTCACCTCTCCATCTTCACCCTGCCGTCAGGTCACCAGCTACAGATTTGCCGCCGGGAGCTCGGCGATGACGGTGAGGCCACCGGCCGGGTTGGGCGTGAGAGTGAGCCGGCCGTGATGCGTCGCGACGATCCGGTCGACCAGGGCGAGGCCGAGGCCGTGGCTTCCGGTATGGCGGCCGGTGGTCTTGGCGAAGGGCTCGGTCAGCGTGCCGGCCTGCTGCGGAGTGACGACGGGACCGGTGTTGGTGACGACGAGCCGGTGGTCGCGCGTGCTGATGGACAGCGTTCCGCCCGGGCCGGTGTTGTGCCGGATTCCGTTCTGGCCGAGATTGGTGACCAGCTGGTGCACCAGCACTTCGTTGCCCATGACAAGGGTTTCTTCGAGGTCCGCCGTCACGGTGATGCCCGCGGACGTCGCCTCGGCGCGCAGCTCGTCGACCGCTCGCCGGGCCGTCGTGGCCAGGTCGAGCGGGTCCAGCTCGACGGCGCGGTTGTCCACCGAGGCGAGGGTGAGCAGCGCCTCGACCAGGTCGATGCCCCGCTGGTTGGTCTCCTGCAGGCGCCGGGCCAGCTCGCGCACGTCCTGGTGCTCAGGGTCCGCGATCGCGACCTCCAGCATCGTTTTCATCACCGCATGCGGGGTGCGCAGCTCGTGGGAGGCGTTCGCCGCGAACCGCCGGTACTGCTCGAACGAGCGCTGCAACCGGTCGAGCATCTCGTCGAAGGTGTCGGACAGGTCGGTGAACTCGTCCTTGATCCCGGTCAGCCCGATCCGGTGGTCGAGCGAGCCCTCCGCGGCCCGGCGCGCGGCCAGGGTGATCTCCTGCAGCGGGCGCAGCATCCGGCCGGCCAGGTACCAGCCGCCGGCCATGCCGACGATCGCGAGGAACACCAGCGCGTACGCCGACAGCGTGACGATCGTGTCGAGCAGTTCGCCGCGGGTCGGGACCGGGGTCTGGTCGCGCGGGTTGGCGGCGGTCAGCGGGTAGTTCGGGACGTAGCGCATCACGCCGTAGATGACCGCTGCCACCACCGCACCGGCGATGACCAGGAGGCCGGCGTAGCTCAGGGTCATCCGCAGCCGAACGGTCAGTCGCGGCCGCCAGGCGACCAGGGGGGCCGGCGTACTCATGGTTCGCCGATGCGGTAGCCGACGCCTGGCACGGTGTGGATGACCCAGGGATCGCCGAGGCGCTTGCGCAGGGCGGAGATGGTGATCCGGACCGAGTTGCTGAACGGGTCGGCGTTTTCGTCCCAGGCCTTCTCCAGCAGGGTTTCCGCGCTGATCACGCCACCTCGCGCGGCCACCAGGATCTCCAGCACCGAGAACTGTTTGCGGGTCAGCTTCACGTACCGGCCGAACCGGTACACCTCACGGCGGAAGGGGTCGAGCCGCACCCCGGCGTACTCCAGGACCGTGGGCGTCGACTCGGCCGGGCGCCGGGCCAGCGCGCGCAACCGGACGACCAGCTCGCGTAGCTCGAACGGTTTGGTCAGGTAGTCGTCGGCACCGATCTCGAATCCCGCGACCTTGTCGTCGAGGTCTCCGGCCGCGGTCAGCATCAGGATCCGGCACGGCAGACCCTGCGCGACGATCCGGCGGCAGACCTCGTCGCCGTTCGGGCCCGGGATGTCGCGGTCCAGCACCACCACGTCGTAGGCGTTCACACTCACCGACTCCAGCGCCGTGTCGCCGTCGAACGCAAGGTCCGCCGCGATGGCCTCCAGCCGCAGGCCGGCCCGGATCGCCTCGGCGAGATAGACCTCGTCCTCCACGACCAGCACCCGCATACCGTCCATTGAAGCAGACGGCGGATATCGACAACGTAAGCAAAAACAGTGACGCCACGGCAACACGCGCCCCGGTGGACTGGGGGCCATGAGCGCAGACGAACTTGTTGCCGCCCGCAAGAAAGAGCGCCGGTTGACGGTGGTCACCGCGCTCGCCGCGCTGGTCGCCGTCGTCGCGTTCACCGTGGCGGCGTGCGGTGCGCTGAACGACCGACAGGACTCGACTCCCGTCTCCAGCACCTCCGGTACGGCGGACGACCACGACGGCCTGGCCGGCGTCGCGGACGGCGTACTGCCGGACAACGCGTCGCCGTTCGACACCTCGCTGCCCGGGATCGCGAAACTCGACCCGGCGCTGCTGAAGGCCGTCCAGCAGGCGGCGAAGGCGATGGAGGCCCAAGGCATCAAGATGCACGTGACCACCGGTTGGCGCAGCAAGGCCTACCAACGGCAACTGCTGGAGGACGGCATCAAGAGGTACGGCAGCCTGGCGAAGGCGCGGGAGTTCGTCTCGACGCCGGAGGAGTCGCACCACGTCACCGGGAACGCCGTCGACATCGGTCCGACCGACGCAGACGACTGGCTGATCCGCAAGGGCTCCCGCTTCGGCCTGTGCCAGACACTGTCGAACGAGATGTGGCACTTCGAGCTGATCGTGAAGCCGGGCGAAGACTGCCCGGCGCTCAAGGCCTCGGCGAACAGCTAGCAGGTTTCCTCGGGCGGATCGTCGCCGGTGGCAAGGGATCGCTGCGCCCAGGCGACGTCGTGCCAGGCGTTGTTCTTCCAGCCGATCCGGCGATAGGTGCCGACCGGTTCGAAGCCGAGGGCGGCGTGCAGGCCGACGCTGGCGTCGTTCGGCAGGGTCATCCCGGCGATCGCGGTCCGGAAGCCACGGTCGATCAGCCGGTCGAACAGCGCCTCGTACAGCGCGCGCCCTCCCCCGGTACGCCGCCGCCCGAACTCCAGGTAGATGCTCACCTCGCACGACCACCGGTACGCCGCCCGCTCTTTCATCGGCCCGGCGTACGCGTAGCCGACGATCCGGCCGGCGTCCTCCAGCACCAGCCAGGCGTGCCTGCGCTGCGCGGACCGGATCCGCTCGGCCATCGCTTCGACCGTCGGCGGCTCCACCTCGAAGGTGATCGCGGTGTCCCGCACGTACGGCGCGTAGATCGCCGCGCAGGCGGCCGCATCCGCCTCGGCGACGGCGTCCCGGATCACCCGCTGCTCAGTCAACGACATGTCATCATAGTAGCCATACTAGCCGCTATAGTGGCAAGCATGGATCAGCTCTCCGCCTCGCTCGCCGCGACCCTGCAGGCCGCGCGGCACGACCGCGACCTGTCGGTGAACGCGCTGGCCGAGCGCTCCGGCGTCTCCCGGGCGATGATCGGCAAGATCGAGCGCGGCGAGGCCCAGCCGACCGCCGTACTGCTCGGGCGCCTGTCCGGCGCACTCGGTATGACGTTGTCGGAGCTGGTCGCCCGGGCCGAGCGGGCCGAGGGCGACGAAGGCCGCATACGCCGAGTCGGTGACCAGCCGGTCTGGACGGATCCCGCGACCGGTTACCGGCGCCGCGCCGTCTCTCCCGCCACCGACAGCCCGCTCGAGCTGGTCGAGGTCGAACTCCCGCCCGGCGCGTCGATCTCGTACCCGGCCGACGCGTACATCTTCAAGACCCAGCAGCTGTGGATTCTCACCGGCCGGCTGCGGTTCCACGAGGGCGACCTGGTGCACGAACTGGACGCCGGCGACTGTCTGGAACTCGGCGCCCCGGCGCCGACCACGTTCCACAACCCCGCGACCACCGTCTGCCGTTACGTCGTCGCACTGGTCAAGACACGTTCCTGAGCACGCCCCGGCCGTGATTGAGTACGTGCATGGAGGTTTCATCGCTGGTCTGGGTCCTGACCATTGCCGGCATCCTGGGGCTGCTTGCCTTCGACTACTTCTTTCACGTCCGCCGCGCGCACGTGCCGCAGCTGCGCGAGGCCGCGATCTGGTCCAGCGTGTACGTCGGGCTCGCGCTGCTGTTCGGCGTCGGCACGCTCGTCTTCGGCGGGACGGCGATGGGCTCGGAGTACTTCGCCGGCTACGTCACCGAGAAGGCACTCTCGGTCGACAACCTGTTCGTGTTCCTGATCATCATGACCAGCTTCCGGGTACCGCGGGAGGACCAGCAGAAGGTGCTGCTGTTCGGCATCATGTTCTCGCTGGTCGCGCGGACCGGGTTCATCCTGCTCGGCTCGGCGCTGATCAACACCTTCGCCTGGGTGTTCTACCTGTTCGGCCTGACGCTGCTGATCACCGCCGGAAACATGCTGCGACCGTCCACCGAGGAGTCGCACTCGGCCCAGAACGTGGTGGTCCGGCTGAGCCGGCGGTTGTTCCCGACCACCGAGAACTACGACGGCGACAAGCTGTTCACGGTCGTCGACGGCCGCCGGGCGATGACCCCGATGCTGCTGGTGATGGTCGCGATCGGCGGCACCGACCTGATGTTCGCGCTCGACTCGATCCCGGCGATCTTCGGCCTCACCCAGAACGTCTTCGTGGTCTTCACCGCGACCGCGTTCAGCCTGCTCGGCCTGCGCCAGCTGTACTTCCTGCTCGACGGCCTGCTGGACCGGCTGATCTACCTGTCCTTCGGCCTGGCCGCGATCCTCGGCTTCATCGGCGTGAAGCTGGTGCTGCACGCCCTGCACGAGAACAACGTGCCGTTCATCAACGGCGGCGAACACATCGAGGTCGCCGAGATCAGCACCGGCCTCTCACTCACGGTCATCCTCGCCGTCCTGATCGTCACCGTCCTGGCGTCCCTGCTCAGCACCCGCGGCCGCACCCAGACCGCGATGGCCAACGCCCGCCGCGACGCCACGGCGTACCTGGACTCGGAGTACACCAAGGACCCGGTCGAGCGCGAGCGGATCTACCGCCGCCTGATCGAGTCCCGCGACCACATCGTCAAGCTCGGCCCGAAGGCCAAGCAGATCGTGAAGAACGAGCCGGAACTGCTGGAACTGTGCGGGCGGGCGGCGCTGAGCCACGACGCGGCGATCGCGAGCGGGCGGCACCCGGACGACGACGTGATGGGGCCGGACCCGGCGCCGCTTTCCGGGTCTTGAGGTACGCCGGCCCCACGCGGGCGCCTTTGCTCGCTGGCGCTCGCACGGGGCCGGCTCCCGCCCACCCTTTGTTGAGTGCGCGCTGGCGCGCTCATCGACTGCGGGTGATCCGGCATAGAACCTGTTTGATTTCTGCACGGCTGACGCCGGTGCCCACCCACGCGGGCGCCTCGCTCGCTGGCGCTCGCACGGTGCCGGCTCCCGCCCTTGTTCTAGCGGCGGGCTAGCGCCCGGTTGAGGCGTGCTATCGCACGCGATGCGCGTGCTTCGCCCGCTTCGGCGCGCGCTACCGCGCTCATCGACATCGGGTGATCGGTCGCGGGGCGTGGTCTGGTTCCTGCACGGCGGGCCCACCTACGCCGGCGCCTCGCTTGCTGCCGCTCGCACAATGCCGGGTCTCGCATTATTCGAGAGCGGGCTAGCGCCCGGTTGATGTGTGTCCGTGGCAATCCCGACCTGAATGGATCCCGTGAAGACCGGAGAGGGCCGACCTCAGCTCATCAGGCGGCTGGCATAGCCAACATCGACGAGTCGCTGGTAGGCGGCGCGAACGTCATCCGGCACCACCTGCTCGACTGCGAAGCCAAGGGCCGGGTACTCGATCACGCGCTGCAGGTCGCCGACAAGCATGTGGATCACGAGACCGGGGTCTCCGATGCTGTCGATGTAGCCGGCCAACTCGATCGGTTCGGAGGCGCAAACGACCTCGACCTCCGGCCATACCTTCTGGCACGTCGCAACAGCTCTGCGCTCCATGTAGGGCTTGGAAATCAGCAGGACTGATCCGACCGGCACCTTCGCCTCCGCCAGGAGGTCACGCGCGAACGCGATGTTCTGGCCGGTGTTCGTCGCCAGCCGTTCGACCAGTACCGCTGAGTCAGGGACGCCGAGCGCGATGGCGTGCTCGCGGTAGTGGACCGCTTCGCCGCGGGGGAACCGTGCAGCCGTTGTACGACTGTTGGCTCCGGTGAAGACAAGGGTCGAGAAGAAGCCCTGGTGGTAGAGCTCGGCTGCGAACGTGGCGACACCGAGGTCGTGGCTGCCGAGTCCGATCCCGACGTCGACCGGTCTGTGACGGTGGTGCAACTGGTGATAGTCCCAGATCACCTGTGCATCCATGAGCTGGTCGTCGGTGGGCACATGTCCGGCTTCGCTGATCATTCTCTCCGTCATCTTCGATCCGCTCTCCGCCGGCAGCCAAGGCGCTGATGCGTTGGATGCTGTCAGCACTGCGTACGGCCGTTCGGTCCGTCAGCAGAATATGCGCGCGAGCGGAATCGAGCTCGACGCGCTGCAGCGGCTGCGGGTTCTGGAGTGCGGAAGTGCCGACCTCCATCAGGTGCCCTCCGCCGAGCCCGCATCGAATCGTCCATCCTCGACCCTCGGACGGCCTGCGCGTCGGCCTCGGACCACGAACTGCTCCGGAAACGTCCACTCGAACCGCACCGCAGCCAACCGCACCAGCGTCGTCACCACCACGCAGACAACCCCCGCGACCGGGATCGGCGTACCGAGTCCCGCGAGCAAGACCAGCACCCCCGTGCCGGCGCCCGCCGCGACGGCGTACAGGGTACCCACGTGCAGGAACGAGAACGACAGGCCCAGCATCACATCGCGCAGCATCCCGCCGCCGATGGCTCCGATGACGCCGACCACCACCGCCGGCCACGCCGACGCCGAGGGACAGTGCCTTCGAGGCGCCGATGGCTCCGAACAGGCCCATCACGACGGCGTCGAGGAGCACGCTGATCAACCAATCCCCTCGGGCGAGCACGGGTTGCAGCAGCATGCCGAGGATCGCCGCGGCACCGGCCACGGTCAGGTACCAGTTGCTCCACACCACGACCGGCGGCTGGTTGAGCACGATGTCGCGGAGCAGGCTTCCTCCGAGTGAGACGGCGAGTCCGATCACGAGGACGCCGAGTACGTCGATGCGGCGGGACCTGACACCGGCGGCGAAGAGTGCGCCTTGGAGCCCGCCGAGGCCGGCGGCCAGGAGTTCGATCCAGAGCGTCACCTGGAACGGGGTGATCGACATGTCGTCCCTCCGGACAGGTGGCCCGGCGCACCGATCGGGGCGCACCGGGCCAACGTCAACAGCAGATCCCGCGGGCCGTCTCGTCGCTTCGCCCGTACGCCGCTTCAGCGGCCGGCGGGCGAAGCGGCGCAGCGCCCAGTGGACGAAGCGCCTCAGCGACCGATGGGCGCAGCGCCTCAGTGACCGATCAGCGCAGCGGCTCAGCGACCGGCGGGCGCGGCGGCCTTCGCGGCCTCGTCGATCGTGTCGGCGACGACGCCGGCCTGGGTCATGAAGACGGCGTGGCTGGCGGGCACGGTGGTGATCTTCGCGCCGCTGCGGGTCGCCATGTGCTGCAGCATGGCCTGGTCGAAGGCCTTGTCCTCCGTGGCGATGACGGCCCAGGTGGGCTTGTCCCGCCAGGCCGCGTTCTTCACCGCCGCGCCGAAGGCCGACATGTTGATCGGGACCTGCGAGTCCCGCAGGAACGCGGCGTCGGTGTCGCTGGCGTCGTGGGCGAAGCCGGCCTTGAACTGGTCGTGGTTGAGGAAGCCGAAGCCGTCCTCGCCGACGTCGATCACGAACTCCGGCGTCGCCGCGAAGCCCTCGTACTGCTGGCTCGTGGTCTCGCCGGCGTCGGGCGCCAGCGCGGAGACGTAGACCAGACCGGCCACGTTCGGGTGGACTCCGGCCTCGGTGATCACCGTGCCGCCCCACGAGTGGCCGACGAGAACCGCGGGGCCGTCCTGCCGGTCCAGCACGCGGGTGGTCGCTGCGACGTCGTCCTCGAACGAGGTCAGCGGGTTCTGCACGATCGTCACCCGGTAGCCGCGCGCGGTCAGGTTGTCGTAGACACCCCGCCAGCCCGAACCGTCGGCGAACGCGCCGTGCACCAGTACGACGTTCTTGATCTCCTGGTCGGTGCTCATGCTCTGGTCTCCCTTCCCGCACCGGGAGGTCCCGAGCGGCTGCTTGACGAGTGCGGCGTACGCCGTCTCTGATATGCAATATATTGCACTCTCGCGATCGGAACAAGAGCGCCAGAGTTTCGTGGATGCCGTCGGGTGTGTGCAATATGTTGCCATGCCGATCCCCCAGGGCAGTCCTGCCGTAGACCGCACCCTTCTGCGCGACAACGTCTACCGCCGCCTCCGCGACGCCATCGTCGACGGGACGTTCCGGCCGGGAGAGCAACTCAAGGACGGCGAGCTCGCCGAGTGGCTGGGGGTCAGCCGGACCCCGGTGCGCGAAGCACTGCTGCGGCTCGGGGCGAGCGGACTGGTGGTGGCGCTCCCGGGCCGATCCACCACGGTCAGCGCCATCGATGTCCAGGCGGTGCGGGACGCGAAGGACGTCGTCGCCGCGATGCACGAGTTGGCGGTACGACAGGTGACGGGGCGGATCAGCGCACAGGACGTGGACCGGATGCGGGACGCCAACCGCCGGTTCGCCGCCGCGGTGGCGTCGGGCGATGTGAGTGCCGCTCTGGACGCGGACGAGGAGCTGCACCGGATCCCGGTCGTTGCGCTCGGCAACCAGGCTCTCGAGGCGGTGATCGAACGCTTCGATCCGCTGATCCGGCGTGCCGAGCGGTTGCGCTTCGGCGTCGACGGCCGGGTCTCGGTCAGTCGGCACGAGCAGTTGATCGATCTCATCGAAGCCGGCGACGCGGAAGGCGCCGCAGCGGTGGCGTTCGACATCTGGCACAGCCTCGCGGTCGACGAGAACGCCGAGGCCTGATCAGCCAGGGTCATTGGTAACGGCAGCGCGGAGCTCGTGCGTTCCGGGAATGGTCCATGAAGTGGTTGCCGCAGGAGCGGGCGTAGCACTGCGCGGGAAAGAGCGGGGCGTACTCAGCCCTTCACCGCGCCAGACGCCAGGCCTGAGACATAGAAGCGTTGCAGGCCGACGTACAGCACCACGCACGGAATCATCGCGATCACCGACCCCGCGACCAGCGAGCCGAAGTTGACCTCGCCGTACGCGCCGGCCTGGACGTTCACCAGCGCGACCGGCAACGTGTACAGCTCGTCTTTGGTGAGGAACGTGAGCGCACCCAAGAACTCGGTCCACGCCGCCAAGAACGCGTACAACGCGACGGTCGCCGCGCCCGGCGTGACCAGCGGGCGCAGCACCGAGCCGATCATCCGGAGCGTGCCGCAGCCGTCGACATGCGCCGAGTCCTCCAGCTCGGCCGGCACCGAGGAGAACGAGTTGCGCATCACGAAGACGCCGAACGGCAGATTGACCGTGGTGTAGAACAGCACGAGGCCGAGCAGGCTGTCGGTCAGCCGGAGCACGTTGAGTTGCAGGTAGAGCGGGGTCAGGATCGCCTGGAACGGAATCATCATCGACACCACCACCAGCGCGAACAGCAGCGGCCCGGAGCGGAAGCGGAACTTCGCGAAGCCGTAGCCGGCCAGCGTCGCCAGCAGCGCGGTCAGTACGGCGGTGCTGATGGCAACGACCAGGCTGTTGCCGACCGCCCGTAACAGGTTGCCTGGGCCCTCGATCAGCGTGCGGAAGTTGTCCCAGGTGAGCTGGAAGAAGGTGCTCCGGTCCGGCGCGGCGACGATCACGTCGTTCGGCTGGACCGAGCGGAACAGGGCCCACAGCAACGGAATCGCGAAGACCAGGAACGCGCCGGTCCCGCCGACGACGTAGAAGACGTTTTTCAGCCGCATCTCAGTCCCTCTCCCGGAGCAGCCAGAACTGTGCCGCGGTGACCAGGCCGACCACGACCACCAGCACGATCGACAGCGCGGTGGCGGCGCCGAGCTGGAGCTGCACGAAGGCACGGTTGTAGATGTACTGGACCACCGTGGTGGTGTCGGTGCCCGGCCCGCCGCGGGTCAGGATGTAGAACTGCGTGAACGCGAGCAGCGAGCCGACCACCGAGATGATCACCGCCATCGCGATCGTGCGGCGCAGCACGGGGATGGTGATCTCGCGCTCCTGCTGCCACCAGGTCGCGCCGTCCAGCTCGGACGACTCGTAGAACTCCCGCGGGATCGCCTGCATGCCGGCCATCAGCAGCATCATCGTCAGCCCGGAGACGCCCCAGATCACCAGTACGCAGATCAGGCCGGTGGCCAGCGGGCCGTCGACCAGCCAGGCCGTCGTACCGTCGGTGATGCCGAGGCCGCGGAGCAGGATGTTGATCGCGCCGCTGTCCGGCTGGGCCTCGAGGACGGTGACGAAGCTGAGTGTGGACAGGCCGACCACGAACGGCAGGAAGAAGACCGTGCGCAGCAGCGTCGAGCCGCGGCGCTTGCGGCGGACCAGAACGGCCAGCGCGTAGCCGAGCACAAGGATCGGGCCGGTTACGATCGCCGTGTAGAGCAGCGTGTAGAGCACGGACTTGGCGAAGGCGGCGTCGGAGACGATCGCGGTGTAATTCTTCACGCCACTGAACTTCACCTCGCCGATCAGCGGCCAGTTGGTCAGTGAGATGATCGCCGCGAAGGCGAGCGGCACCAGCACGAACACGGCCACGAACAGCACCGCCGGGGTGACCAGCAGCAGGCCGGTCCGGGGCGGATGGGTCAGCGACGCGCGGCTCATGCCTGCCCCTGCTTAAGGATCCGGTCGAACGACTCCTGGGCTTCGGACATCGCGGCCTCCAGCTCGCCGTCGAACACGGCCCGGCGGAACATCTGCAGCCACGGCCCGTCCGGCTGGTTGTAGAGCAGGTTGTACGACAGGGTGGTCGGTGCGTACCCCTCTTCGATCCGCTCCAGCGGCAGCGTGGCGAGGGGGTACTTCTTCGCGAACGCCGGAGTCGCGACGTCGGAGCGGACCGGCGTGTAACCGCCGGCGGGCAGGTCGGTCTGCTGCGGCACATCGAGGGCGAACCGCACGAACTCCCACGCGCCCGACGGATTCTGGGCACCGCGCGGGATGCACATGTTGTCGCCGCCGTCGAAGAACGCGGAACCGCCGTCCGGTCCGGACAGCAGCCGGGGCGTCACCTTGGCGTGGAACTTCTCGTCCGACGCCGACACCACAACGCTGTAGTTGGACGGGAAGATGCCGACCTGGCCGGCCCGGAAGTCGCTGCCCCAGCGCGACGCGTCGTCGGAGAAGTTTGCCCTGGGCACCAAACCGTCGACCCAGAGCTGCCGGTGCAGCTCGAGCATCCGCCGGACGGCGTCGTTGCCGGTGATGTTGCCCTCCTGCTGCCCGACCTCGCCGCGGATCAGGTCGGTGTCGGCGGCCCAGATCATCGGCTGGACGACGAACCCGAGCGCGCCCGGACTGTTGCCCGGGAAGCTCCAGGCGTAGACGTCGTCACCGAGCTTGCGCAGCCGGCGGGCGGCGGCGAGCAGTTCGTCGTACGACGTGATCGCCTGGTCGGGATCGACGTCCGCACGGTCGCAGAGCTCGGTGTTGAACCAGAACATCGAGTTGTCGGCCAGGTACGGGACGCCGTACGCGCGGCCGGCCCGGGTCGCCAGGCGCAGGTGGCCCGGGCTCAGCTTGTCGTGGAAGTCCAGCGCCTCCAGGGCCTCGGTGAGGTCGGTGAAGGCGTCGCGGTAGATGAACAGCATCGAGTTGATGTCGTCGATGTCGACCAGGTCGGGCACGCTGCGACCGCGGATCGCGGTCGCCAGCTTCGTCACGTACTGCGCGTCGAGCACCGGGGTCAGCTCGACGGTCAGCCGGTCCTGGGAGGCGTTGAACTTCTGCACCAGGCTGGTCAGGCCGGACTGGGTCGCGGCCCGGCACCAGACCCGGACCGTCCCGGTGGCGCCCGTGCCGAAGCCGGGCGCCGACACGTCCGGCTCAGGCAGGACCGAGCTGCAGCCCGAGACACCGGCGAGCGCGACCGCCGTACCGAGGAATCTCCGTCGGGTCAGCATGGTCAGTCACGCGGCAGCCAGACCCGCATGGCACCGATCTCCCGGTTGGCCCACGCGTAGTACGGAATCGCCGTGATCTCGACCTCGTCGTCGACGCGGCCCCGGGTGGTGAGGACTGTGACGCCGTCGAGCAGGCCGGGATCGTGGCGCGAGGTGATCGGCGCGTCGAGCAGGCGCAGGTCGTCGACGTCGGCCTGCTGGTCGGTTTGCTCGACGGCGTAGACGAGCGGGCCGCGTTCGATCGCGACGCAGCCGCGGACGGCGTCGACGCGCGAGTGCGCGGTGACCGTACGAGGAGTCAGCGGGAGTTGCAGGTCGACGGTGTCGCCGGGCGACCAGGTCTGGTCGAGCCGGGCGTACTGACCGGCGTCGACGGGCTTGCCGTTGACCGTCGCACCTTCGGCCCAGGCAGGGATGCGGAGCTCGAGAGACCAGTTGGTTTCCGGCGCCTTGTCGACGGTGATCCGGATCGCGCCGTCCCACGGGTAGTCGGTCTCGACGCGGAGCTCGACAGTGTCGGTGGCGATCGTGCTCTCGGCGTACTGGTGGAGCTGGATCGCGGTGTCCGAGGTGGTGGCCAGATAGCCGTCGAGGCTGGCGAGTGTGCGCATGATGTTGGGCGGGCAGCAGGCGCAGTCGAACCAGCCGCGGCGGCCGTGAGCCGGGCTGCGGTTGCCGTCGGGGTGCGCGTTTCCCCTGAGCTGCAAGGGGTTCACGTAGAAGTACTCGCTGCCCTTCAGCGAGACGCCGGCGAGGAAGCCGTTGTAGAGCATGCGCTCGATCGCGTCGGCGTAGAAGGCGTTGCCGGTGGCCAGCAGCATCCGGTGCGCCCACTGGACGCCGCCGATCGCCGCGCACGTTTCGGCGTACGCGCGGTCCGGCGGCAGCTCGTGCTCGTCGCCGAAGGCCTCCCCCTCCCAGCGCGCGCCGAGGCCGCCGGTCACGTAGGTCTTCGTCGACCACATGTGGGCGAACTGCCCTTCGAGCGCTTCGAGCAGCGCGGTGTCACCGGTCTCGACGGCGACGTCCGTCGCGCCGGCCGCCAGGTACACCGCGCGGACGGCGTGACCCTCGACCGTTGTCGCCTCGCGAACCGGCCGGCGGTCGGAGAAGTACGTCGGCTCGTGCCCGTGGTCGGCGATGATCCCGTGGCCGCGCGCCTCGACGAACCAGCGTGCGAGCTCCAGGTACGCCGTCGTCCCGGTCTCGCGGTAGAGCTCGACCAGCGCCATCTCGATCACCGGGTGGCCGTCGACGTCGCGGATCTTGCCGTCCTCGGCCTCGCCGAACGTCGCGACCAGGTGATCGGCCAGCTTGATCGCGACCTCGAGCAGACCGCGGTCGCCGGTGCAGCGCACCTGCGCTACGGCGGCCTGGATCAGGTGTCCGGCGCAGTAGTGCTCGTGGCTCCAGACGAGCTGCTGGTAGCGGCCCTTGTCGCCCTCACGCAACTGGACGACGGAGTCCAGATAGCCGTCCTCGCGCTGCGCGGCGGCGACGACCGCGGTCAGGTCGCGCTGACGGCGCAACAGATCCTCGGACGGGTTGCGGCCGTACTCCCAGGCGACGGCCTCCAGCCACTTGTAGACGTCGGAGTCGGCGAACACCGGACCGATCGCCTCGCCTTCGCCGATTCCGGCGGCGAGGCGGAGATTGTGCAAGTTACCGGCTGCTTCGAGCTGGTCCTGGCCGGCCGGTATGGCGGCGTCCGCGTTGCGCTGCTGGCGTGGGGACCAGAAGCCGCCGGAGATCCGGGCGCGGCCCAGACCGATCGGCTGCAGTCGGCCGCGGGTCGTGGCGGCTGGTGAGAGGTCCGGGGCAGTGGGCATCTGGCGGCTCCTCGCGGAAACATACGGAACACGTTTTCCTTGAACCTAGGGACCTTTTCACGGCAGGTCAAGAGGGTAGTAGTGACCAAGACGGCTACCATGCTGGAAACATCGGAAATGCTGGGAGGACGCAGATGCCGTCACCGAGACCGGCGGTGCCGCGGATCACCGACGTCGCCGCCCTGGCCGGCGTCTCGACCAGTACGGCGTCCAAAGCGCTCAACGACACCGGCCAGCTGCGCGAGGAGACCCGGGCGCGGGTCCGGCGCGCGGCCGAGCAGCTCGGCTTCACCCCGGACAGCCGGGGCCGGGCGTTGTCGTCGGGGCGCAGCTACACGGTCGGGCTGATCACCACCGACAGCTCCGGGCGGTTCAGCATCCCGATCATGCTCGGCGCGGAGGACGCGCTGAGCGCAGGCGAGATGGCGCTCGTGCTGTGCGACACCCGCGACGATCCACTGCGCGAGTCGCACTACCTCAAGTCGCTGGTGTCCCGGCGGGTCGACGGAATCATCGTCACCGGACGGCGGACCGAGCCGCGCGCCCCGATCGACGTACCGATCCCGGTGGTCTACGCGTTCAGCCCGTCGACCGACCCGGCGGACACGTCGGTGATGGTGGACGACCACGGCGGCGCCGCCTCGACGGTCCGGCACCTGCTCACGCTCGGGCGGCAGCGGATCGCTCACGTGACCGGGCCGGCGACGCATCGCAGTGCCGTGGTGCGGGCGGCGGCGACGGTGTCGACGGCCGGCGACGCGTTGGTCGCCGAACCGCTGCACGGTGAATGGAGTGAGCGCTGGGGGCGGCACGCGGTCGACGTCCTGCTGCGGACGACCGACGTCGATGCGATCTCGTGCGGCAGCGACCAGATCGCGCGCGGAGTGTGCGACCGGCTGCGGGAGCTCGGGCGCGCCGTACCGGACGACATCGCGGTCACCGGGTACGACAACTGGAGCGTGATGGCGTTGGCGAGCCGCCCGCCGCTCACGACGGTGGACCTGCAGCTGGAGCAGTTGGGACGGCGTACTGCCCAGCTGCTGCTGGAAATGATCGGCGGAGCGTCATCGTCCGGGCTGCTCGAGCTGCCGACCGAGCTGATTCCCCGGGAGTCGACGCTCGGTACCTGAGGTTTCGTCCGCGCCGCGAGGTGGGCACCGGCGGGAGACCGACTGAGGAGGCAGCGTGACGATGCGTGCGGTTCTGGCCGTGGTGCCGGTGGCGGAGATCGACAAGGCGACCCAGTGGTACGAGCGGTTCTTCGGCCGCCCGGCGGACACCCGGCCGATGGACTCGCTGGCCGAGTGGCACCTGAGCGAGCTCGGCGTGGTGCAGGTCTTCGAGGACCCCAACCGGGCCGGGCGTACGACGGTGAACCTGACCGTCGACGACCTGGACGCGACGCTGTCGACGCTGTCCGGCCAGAACATCCCGGCGACGGATCCGCAGCTGGTGTCGGGCGGGCGCCAGCGGCTGGCGTTGATCCAGGACCCCGACGGCAACCAGCTCGGGCTGATCCAGTCCCTCACCTGACCGGCGCGGTCCGGCTCCTCGTACTGTGGAGTCCGGCCGGCGGCGGAAGTTGGGAAGTGGATGGCGACGCGAGTCAGTAGTCGGAATGCGCGGTTCCAGGTGTGGCAGGCGTTGCTGAGCAACCGGAACAAGCGGCAGCGAGCCGGGGAGTTCATCGTCCAGGGCGTGCGGCCGATCAACCTGGCGGTCGAGCACGGGTGGACGATCAACACGCTGATCCAGGACGCGTCGCGGCCGTTGTCGCAGTGGGCGCGGGACTTGATGCAGAGCCACCGGGACGCCGAGCGAGTGCTGATGGCGCCCGAACTGCTGGCCGAGCTGACCGAGAAGGACGCCGCGGAGGTGGTCGCGGTCGTGGCGATGCCGCCGGATTCCCTCGATCGGATTCCGGTCGGGCCGGACTTCCTCGGGGTGGTGTTCGACCGGCCGACCGGGCCGGGCAACATCGGGTCGATCATCCGGTCCGCGGACGCGTTCGGGGCCGACGGCTTCATCGTGACCGGTCACGCGGCCGACGTGTACGACCCGAAGGCGGTGCGGGCGAGCACGGGATCGCTGTTCGCGCTGCCCGCCGTCCGGGTGCCGTCGCAGCGCGAGGTGATGGAGTGGGTCGCGGCGCAGCGGGCGGCCGGCGTACCGATTGTTGTCGTGGGCACCGATGAGCACGGATCGGTCGACGTGTTCGACTTCGACCTCACCCAGCCGACGTTGCTGCTGGTGGGCAACGAGACGTCGGGGCTGAGTGCGGCGTGGAAGGAACTGGCCGACGAGCTGGTGCGGATCCCGATGACGGGCGCGGCGAGCTCGTTGAACGCGGCCAACGCGGCGACCGCGGTGCTGTACGAGGCGGCGCGGCAGCGTGCCCATTCGTCCAAGACTTCGGCGGGCGGGTCGGCCTAGCGTCGGTGGCATGACGCTTTCGGTGCGGCCGCAGCCGTTGCTGGCGGTTCGGGATGTGGAGAAGAGCAGCGCCTGGTACTGCGGGGTGCTGGGCGGGGTGAGTGCGCATGGTGGGCCGGAGTACGAGCGGGTGGTTGTCGACGGGGAGTTGATCCTGCAGCTGCATCGGCTCGAGGTCGGGCATCACCATGGGACGTTCGGGGATCCGGAGGTGCCGTTGGGCAACGGGGTCGCGGTGTGGTTCGAGGTGGACGACCTCGACGCGGCGGCGCGGCGGGTGGACGCCGGGGATGTGCAGACCGGGGTGCACCCGAATCCGAACGCGGGGCATCGGGAGCTGTGGGTGCGGGATCCGGACGGGTATCTGGTGGTGCTGGCCGGGACATGAAAAACCGGCCCCCGATCTGCTACTCGGGGGCCGGTTGCTTGGGGCAAGGGTCAGTCGCTTTCGCAACCGATCCCGTCGTTGTTGCCGTCGAAGTTGTGCGGGTCAGTCCCGATCACCGTGAAGTTGCGGTAAGGGATGTCAGGGCAGTTGAGATCCGGCGGAGGCGGCGGGATGCAGACCGTCGGGTACGAAGGATCGCAGTTCGGCGGCGGAGGCGGAGGCGGCGTCACCGTGACCTGGTACCGCAGGTACCACGTCCCGTTCGACGGCCGCCAGACCGTGTGGTCCGTCGCGGTCGTGCCCGCGTAGTTGCCGGGGTGCGGGCGGTCGGCGTTCTGGCCCCAGGTGATCGTGCTGCCGCCGCGGGTGAACCAGGTGCCTCGACGGAACACCGTCAGGTCCGCCTTGGCGTTGCCGACGAAGTTCGCCGGTGCGGGCACGTCGCCGTTCACGCCGTACGAGATCTGGGCGGCGCCGCGGATGAACCAGCGGCCGAGCGACGGGCGCCAGACGGCGAGGTCGCTGTGGCTGTCACCGACGTAGTCGGCGGGCGCCGGGATGTCGCCGTTGGCGCCCCACGAGATCTGGGCGGCGCCGCGGATGAACCAGCGGCCCAATGACGGGCGCCAGACCGCGGCCTCGGCGCGGCTGTCGCCGACGTAGTTCGACGCGACCGGGACGTCGCCGGCCTGGCCCCAGACGAACTGGCCGACGCCGCGGATGTACCAGTAGCCGTTCGACGGGCGGAAGACGGCGAGCTCGGCACGGCCGTCGCCGTTGTAGTCGGCCGGGACCGGGATGTCGCCCGCCTGGCCGAACTTGATGTTGGTCCAGCCGCGGATGTACCAGGTGCCGTTGCTCGGCCGGAACACCGCCAGTTCGAGCCTGCTGTCCCCGACGTACGAACGCGGGACGGAGACGTCGCCGTTCTGTCCCCAGGTGATCGCGGACGTGACGACCTTGGTCGCGGCGACCGCCGTACCGGCTGTGCTCTGCGCCGGCTTGGCTTCGGCCGGCGCGGTGAGGCCGACGGCGGCCAGTGCCGCCACCGCCAGCCCCAGAGCTGCGGATCTGTAGCGCATGAAGTTGTCCCCCTCGGACATCAGAGGCGGTGCTGACGCCGGCTTTTCCCTCCCCCGAGGGCCCCCGCCGGCGTACCGCCAACACCCCTCTATCGGCGTCCGGAGTTGATCGTTACACCGCGTCACAGGATTTCTGCTCAGCGGACACCGTGATCACGCGGTCGCGATGATCTCGCCGTGCAGCAGGCTGAGGAAACCGTCCGGTGCCGCCGCCCAGGACCGCCACCCGGCCGAGATCCGCTCCAGCGTCTCCTCCGGTACGCCGGCCGCGCGGGCCTGGTCGGCCATCGCGGACTGCAGCACGCGGTCGGCCCACATGCCGCCCCACCAGTCGCGGTCCTCGGCGTTCGCGAAGGTCCAGTTGCTCGCCGTCGCCTCGACCTGCTCGAACCCGGCCGCCTGCGCCCACGACAGGAGTCGGCGTCCCGCGTCGGGCTCGCCCTGGTTCGCACGGGCCATCCGCTGGTACAGCTCCAGCCACTCGTCGAGCTCCGGCAGTTCCGGGTACCAGGTGAAAGCGTCGTAATCGGAGTCGCGTGCGGCCACGATGCCGCCCGGCTTGCAGACCCGGCGCATCTCGCGCAACGCCTGCACGGGATCGGCCACGTGCTGCAGGACCTGGTGCGCGTGCACGACGTCGTACGAGTCGTCCGGAAGGTCGAGCCGGTGCACGTCGCCGACGACGAAGTCGACCTCGATCTCCCGCTCGGCGAAGGTCGCGCGGGTGATGTCGAGTGCGGACTCGCTGGCCTCCAGCGCGGTGGTCCGGCCGGGCGCTACCAGGGCGGCCAGCTCGGCGGTGATCGTGCCCGGCCCGGCACCGACGTCGAGCAGACTCATGCCCGGGCGCAGCCGCGGCAGCAGGTAGCCGGCCGAGTTCTCGGCGGTGCGCCAGCGGTGCGAGCGCAGGACGGATTCGTGGTGGCCGTGGGTGTAGACGTTGTTCATCGCGGACTCCTTTGTCTCGCGCTCACCCTAATCTCAGATCTTGCTTTATGAGACTAATTGTCTTGATAATTGAGACAGCAAATCGACCAGGAGGAGCCAGCATGACGCCGGACGAGTTGACCAGTCGCTTCGCCGCACTGACCACCGCACACGTCGCGGACGCGTGCGTACGGGCCAAGGTGCCGGTGCGCTGCGTGTCGTTGACGGCGGACCAGCCCGGGCGTCTGGCGGGGCGGGTCCTGCCGACTCAGCACGTAGGCAGCGTCGACGTGTTCCTGGAGGCCTTCGGGCGGGCCGAGGCGGGCGACGTACTGGTGGTCGACAACGCGGGTCGGCGGGACGAGGCGTGTGTGGGCGACCTCGCCGTACTGGAGGCGAAGGCGGCCGGGCTCGCGGGCCTGGTCGTGTGGGGACTGCACCGGGACACGGCTGACATCCGTGCGATCGGGTTGCCGGTCTACAGCCTGGGCGCGATACCGACCGGGCCGCTGCGGCTCGATCCACTGCCGGCCGATGCGTTGACGACGGCAACCATCGGAGAGTGGGCCGTGAGCAACCAAGACGTCGTCCTGGCCGACGACGACGGCGTCGTGTTCGTCCCGGCCGACCGCGTCGACGAACTGATCGCGCTGGCGGAGTCGATCCGGGACACTGAACGCCGGCAGGCCGCGCTGGTCGCGAGCGGTACGTCGCTGCGCGAGCAGGTCCGGTTCGACGAGTACCTCGCGGCGCGGGCCGCCGATCCGGGACTG
Organism: Kribbella sp. ALI-6-A; assembly: GCF_001984195.1. Lineage (GTDB taxonomy): Bacteria > Actinomycetota > Actinomycetes > Propionibacteriales > Kribbellaceae > Kribbella. The sequence continues at coordinate 2,242,584 of NZ_MTQN01000012.1, read as the reverse complement.
ACGTTCCGGGCGCATTTGCGAGCCAGGGGTGGCGCGATCGAGGAATAGGGTGGGCGGATGCCTGAAAACCTCTCCGCGGCCGCCGCGGGTACCTGGAAGCTGGGCGACTTCACCATCAACCGACTCGGGTTCGGCGCGATGCGCATCACCGCGAACCCCGACCGAGACCTCGCGATCCGCGTGCTGCACCGGGCCGTCGAACTCGGCGTGAACCACATCGACACCGCCGCCTTCTACGCCTCCCCCGGCGGCACGCTGCAGGTCGGCGAAGGGCCGGTCCGCTACGCCAATGAGTTGATTCGCGAGGCGCTGTCGCCGTACCCGGAGGACCTGGTGATCACTACCAAGGTCGGACCGGGCTCCGATCCCGAGCGTGGGTTCTACCAGGCGACAACCGCCGCGGAGCTGCGCGCGCAGGTCGAGCTCAACCTTCGCCAGCTCGGCAAGGAGACGCTCGACGTCGTGAACCTGCGCATCATCAAGAAGCCCGGCGAGGACTCGGTCGCCGAGCGTTTCAGCGCACTCGCCGAACTCCAGGACGCCGGACTGATCCGGCACCTCGGGCTGTCCAACATCCGCCTCGACCACCTCGACGAGGCGCAGCCGATCGCGCCGGTCGTCTGCGTGCAGAACTCCTACGCCCTGGACACCCACCGCGAGGACGACGCGTTCCTTCCTGTCTGCGGCGAGCGCGGCGTCGCGTACGTACCGTTCTTCGCGATCGCCGGTTCAGCCCGAGAGGGCGCCGCCACCGCCGACCACTCCGACGCCGTACGCCGCATCGCCGCGGCTCACGGCGTCACCGAACAGCAGATCCGCCTGGCCTGGACCTTGCACCAGGGCGCGCATGTGCTGGCCATCCCGGGCACCGGCAACCCGGCCCACTTGGAGGAGAACGTCGCGGCGGGCGCTGTCGAGCTCACGCCGGAGGAACTGGCCGAACTGAGTTGACGCAGGCTCAGGAGATCGCTGCGCGCACCGCGGGCACGATCTCCTGAGCCCACCGGCCGAGCGAACTCTCGTACGACGCGTCGCCGCGCGGGAAGTACGTGAACCCGGCGGCTTCGTGCTCCAGCACCGCGCCGCTCAACTCCTCCACCCACTGGTCGACCGATCCGCCGATCCACCGGCCTTCCCCGTCGCGCGGACGGTCGAGCGGGCGGTCGGTGATCGCGCCCGGGAAGTTGTAGATCGTCGCGACGTCGGACGGCTTGCGCCCCACCTCGGCGGCCGCGGCGTCGATGATCGGCCGCGACGTGCGGTAGATCTCGCTGAGCCAGTCGGCCGCGTGACCGGGGATCCACCCGTCCGCCTGCCGTCCGGTCGCCGCGAGCGACTTCGGACCGTTCGAGCCGGTCCAGATCTGCAGTCGCGGGACCGCGACGGGCGGGATCCCGGTCACCGGGTAGTGCGGTCCGTCCGACGTCACCGCGGATCCGGCCGTGGTCAGCGACCGGAGCAGCACCATCGCTTCCTCGAACGCCTCGACCGCTTGCCGCGGAGTCTGCTGCCGGCCACCCATCGCCGTGATCCGGTCCGGCGCTCCGCCGGCGCCCAGGCCGACCACGAGCCGGTCGCCGGACAGCGCCGCCAGCGTGGACGCCGTACGGGCCAGGATCGGTGCCGGGCGCAACGGCAGGTTGGTGACGTTGACCAGGCCGGCGATCCGTTCGGTCCGGGCCAGCACGAACCCGATCGCGGCGTAGGCGTCGAGCGCGTGGGCGCCGTACGGGTGATCGGCGACCGAGACGTGGGCGAGGCCGTCGCGATCGGCGCGCTCGGCGAGCCGCAAGAGATCGGGGATCGCCCGCGCGTCCAGCGGGGCGCCGTACCCGAAACGAACAGTCATGGTGGACCTCCCGATTAGTTCGTAGGTCTAAATAGTAGTGCACCGAAATATCTGGTCTCCTGACATTCCAGCTGCCGGACTAGGATGGAGGCATGGCGGCACAGGACACGGAACTGGTCGGCTCGCTGGTCCAGCTGATGCACACCCTGCAGGACCTGTACGCCGAGACCAGTCGCCCGCTCGGGCTGACGCCGCAGCAGGCGCATCTGCTGTGCGTGCTGCTCGCCGGACCGTTCGGGATGACTGAGCTGAGCCGGGTCATGAGCATCGAACGGTCGAGCCTGACCAGCATGGTCGACCGGCTGGAACGACGGGAGCTGGTCGAGCGGCAAGCCGATCCCGCCGACCGGCGGGCGTGCCGGATCGCGCTGACGCCGTCGGGGACGAAGCTGGCCGACGAGGCGCACTCGGCGTACACCGATCGGATCGGCGAGCTGACTGCCGGACTGTCGCCGGCTCAACGCAAGGCTGTGATCGGAGCTGTCGCCTCAGTGACGAGTGATCAACGCCTCAAATGAGGCAAACTTGTCTCATTCGGGACAAAGGTGTCTACTGGAGGCATGCTCTCCCGTGACCAGGTCCTCGACGCCGCGCTGCGCCGGCTGAACTCCGACCCGACCACCTCGATGGCCGATCTCGCGGCCGCGATCGGGATCGGCCGGGCCACGCTGAACCGCCACTTCGCCTCCCGTGACGCGTTGCTGCGCGAGATCGGTGAGCGCGCGCTCGACCACTGGGCCCGGAGTCAGCAGGAGACCGACATGGTCGCGGCCGGCGAGTCGGGCGATCCCGAGCGGATCCGGGCGTGCCTGCGCGAACTGGTCCGCTGGTTCGTCGAGAACGCGGACGAGTTCGCCTACGCGCTGGCCAACAACCGGATGGAAGCGATGCCGGAGCTGGCCGAGCGCACCAACGTGCTGATCGATCGCGAGGTCGAGTTCTACGCCGCGGCGCAGCGGGCCGGCGTACTGCGGTCCGATCTTCCGGCCCGCTGGATCGAGCACACCGTCTACGGGTTGATGATCGCGGCCCGCGAGGCGCTGCGCCGCGGCGACGTCGCCCGGCGCGACCTCGACGGGCTCGTGCTGTCCACGTTGCTCGTCGGCACCACCGCTGGCGACTTCCGATGACCGCCAGTACGACGCCCGTCCGGCCGGCGATGACACCGAGCAACCGGCGGCGCTGGGGCGGTCTCGCCGTCTTGTCCGCCAGCCTGCTGCTGGTCGTGATGGACATGACGATCCTCAACCTCGCGCTGCCCGCGATGGCCGAGGACCTGCGGCCGAGCTCGGTCGAGTTGCTGTGGATGGTCGACATCTACTCGCTGGTGCTGGCCGGTCTGCTGGTCACCGCCAGCTCGCTCGGCGACCGGATCGGCCGGCGGCGGATGCTGGTGACCGGCTTCGTGATCTTCGGCGCCGCCTCGCTCGGCGTCCTGCTGGCCGACAGCCCGGCGACCGTGATCGCGGTTCGGGTGCTGCTCGGCGTCGGCGGCGCGATGATCATGCCGTCGACGTTGTCGCTGATCCGGGCGCTGTTCCCGGACGCCCGCGAACGCGCGACCGCGCTCGGGATCTGGGGTGCGACCGCCGCCGTCGGCAGCGCGCTCGGGCCGATCCTGGGCGGGTTGTTGCTGCAGAACTTCAGCTGGCACTCGGCGTTCCTGGTGAACGTACCGGTGATGGCCGTCGCTGTCGTCGCCGCGTTGCTGCTGCTGCCGGAGAGCCGGTCGGACCGGCCCGGACGACTCGATCCTGTCGCGACCGTGCTGTCGATCGCGGGGATGGTCGGGCTGGTCTACGCGATCAAGGAGCTCGGCAAGGACGGCGTGACCGCCGAGGTGCTGCTGGTCGGCGTACTGGGGGCTGGGTTGCTCTTCGGTTTCGTGCTGCGGTGTCTGCGGACGGACGAGCCGATGCTGGAGATCAGGTTGTTCCGCGGGCGTGGATTCACGGCAGGCGTACTCACCGCGTTGATCACCAGCTTCGCGATGGTCGCCGCGCTGCTGCTGATCTCGCAGTGGCTGCAACTGGTCAAGGGCTGGTCGCCGCTGGCGTCAGGTGTTGCTTTGCTCCCGATGGCCGCCGGAGGTCTGATCGGCTCACCGCTAGCGCCCGCGCTGGCGCAGCGCATCGGTGCCCGCACCGTCCTGGTCGGTGGTCTGGCAGTCGGAGCCGCTGGATTCCTCCTGCTCTTCGCGGTCCCGCAACCCCTCACGTACGCCGGGATCGCCGCGTCCCTGACCCTGATCGGCATCGGCACCGCTCCCCTGGCCGTCGCCTCAGCCGTCATCATGGCCGGCGCCCCCGTCGACCAGGCCGGCAGCGCCGCCGCCATCGAGGAAAGCAGCTACGAGATCGGCGCCGCCCTCGGCATCACGGTCCTCGGCAGCCTCGCGGCGGCGGTGTATCGCGCCGGCCTCCCCGCCGACGCGCCGGACCTCGCCCGAGAGTCGCTGGCCGGCGCGCTGACCCTCGACAACCCGACCCTGGCCACGGTCGCCCAGACCGCCTTCACCGACTCCCTCACGTGGTTCGGCCTGGCCGGAGGGGTTCTGCTGCTGGGCGTCGCGGGGCTGGTCCTTTACCTGACGCCACGCAGCTTGGACTTGTCTGCCACCCACCACTGAGCCCAGGCGGCGCGCGGAGTCACTCGACCTCGCTGGGGACCTTCTCGCGTTGGCTTCGACGAAGGTCCGCAGCGACGGCTGAGAGTTACGGCATCTTGGCGATGGTGGTCGGACCGGAGTCCGCCGGAGTCGCCGGGGTGGCTGACTTCGCCGCGAGGTGGAGGCGCAGGAGGGTGTCGTAGTCGACGACTTCCACCGACGACGCCGTCTTCGCGGCCTGGGGGAAGTCGGCGGCGGGGTCCTGGGTGCCGACGACCAGGACGGTGCGGGCGTCGGTGACCTCGACGCCGTACTTGGTCTTGGCGAAGGCCTGGTTCTCGGCGCTGGTGAAGTACTTCTGGTACGCCGCCAACCGGGTCGCGCCCGCGGGCAGGTCGAGGGATCGACGGTGCTTCTGGCCCGTTTCGCGGAGCGGGAGCGCGAGGTCGCCGACCACGTGGGTGCCGTCTTCGCGTTCGAGGATGAAGTCGGGAGTGACCGTGCCCTCCGACGACTCCAGCGCCGGCTGGACGATCAGGCGGGTCGCGTCGAAAGCGCTGAGCAGGACGTCCTCGTGCTGGGCGAGGAACTCGCTGGTCGTCAGCTTCGCGAGGCCGTGCAGGTACGTGCTGGCGAACTGATCCGCCTTCAGGGCCCGCTCGACGGCCTCACCCCGCGGTACGGCGAACGTGCCGATCGGGTCGAGGTGCTCCGAGGAGTTGACCAGGCGCTGCAGGAACTCGCGGTACCTGTCCGCGGGCTCGGAGCGGTGGATGGCGATCGTGAAGAAGTTCCAGCGCAGCCGAACCGCGAGCCCGGACGACTGGGCCAGCAGGACCCGGTCGAGCACCGCGTAGTTGCCCGGCGCGAAGTCCAGCAGCTTGTCGCTCGGGCCGACCATCTCGTTGCCGAGCAGGCTCTGCGTGGCCGGGAACCAGTCCGACAGCGCGTTCTTCCCGCGCTCGCTGGCGATCGTCGCGTCCTTGACGACGCTCTCGTCCGGCAGCGCGACGACCGCGCCGGCGCCGGCCGACGTACCGAAGTACTCGTCGATGCCGGCCGCCTTCTGCCGCCGCACCTCCAGCGAGCGGTACTCGCGGCTGACGCCGGCCAGCTCCAGGATGTTCCAGTCCGGGGTCTCGGTCAGCACCATCATCCGCGGGTAGAGCAGCGGGCCGGGCAACTCGGTCCGGTGGCTCGTCGGCAGGTGGTCGCTCACACCCTTGAGGTGCTCCCCCCAGAACTGAGTGTTCACCTTGACGAACTCGGTGGGTTTCATCGCCCGCTCTTCTCCTCGATCACGATCGGTGGTCCACAACCAGCAACCCCAGCTCGCCCGCAGCCTATTCCCCGGCATCGTGCGGCAGGATGCGCGCATGGATGCGCAGAGGGATGGTACGACGAGCGACCGCTCGCCGAAGACGGTCTGGGCGGAGTGGAAGGAGGCCGACCGCACCGAGGACGCCGAGGCGGCGGGCCGGCTGGCGGTGGAGCTGCTCGAGCTGCTGCCGCAGTTCTCCGAGATCTGGTTCGAGGCCGGGATGTACTCCAAGGCCCGCGGGGACTGGGCCGAATCGGCGGTCCGCAACCAGCGCGCGGTCGACCTGTTCACGCCCGACGACGCCGCTGGGTACGACGGGGAGAACCCGGCCGCCTGGAACCTCGGCATCGCCGCGACCGCCCTCGGTGACTGGGCGACCGCGCGACGCGCCTGGACGGCGTACGGGATCGACGGCATCGAGGCGGGGACCGCGCCGATCGACATGGACTTCGGCGCCGCGCCGATCCGGCTCAACCCCGATCGCCCGAGCCTGCCGCACCAGGTGACCCCCGACTTCGGCGACACCGAGGTCGTCTGGTGCCGGCGCCGAAGCCCCGCCCACGCGGTGATCTCGAGCGTTCCGCTGCCGGCGTCCGGGCATCGCTTCGGGGACGTCGTACTGCATGACGGCGAGCCCAAGGGCACCCGCCGGCTCGGCGATCAGGAGGTCGCCGTCTTCGACCAACTCGCCCGCCTCGAGGACTCCGGCCTGCCGACCTGGCAAGCCCAAGTACTCAACGCCAACCCCAGCGACCTGGACGCCCTCGCCGACCTCGCCGCCTCTCGAGGCCTCGGCGTCGACGACTGGTCCAGCATCCGCCTGATGTGCGCGGATTGCTCCCACGGCTCCCCCGGCCACGACCACCCACCCGCAGCCACCGAAGCCACAGTCCTCGGGCTGGCCGGCGCCGAGCGCGACCTCCGGGATTGCCTCGATATGTGGGCGTCCACCCGCCCGCAGCTCACCCTCGCGGAACTCACGTTTCTCTGGTGACAACGAAACAGCCCCTGATCCGTGGATCAGGGGCTGTTTCAGGCCCTGTGGCAGGTGCAGGGTTCGAACCTGCGTAGGCATAAGCCGACAGATTTACAGTCTGCTCCCTTTGGCCGCTCGGGCAACCTGCCAGGGGTGCTGCTCCGAGGAGCGGCGTGAGAGACGATACAACAGACAGTGCCCCTGACAGCAAATCGGATGGGGACTGCGGAGGGCGGCTGGGGAAATCGGTCGCAGGCCTGACCGCGGGCGGGCATGGTGGGCGGCGTGACGACGAGGGCGCTGTGGGAGTTCGTTCGCGAGGACTTCGGGCTTGATGTGGTTGAACTCACGCGGGTGCATGGGGGTGCTGATCAGGCTGCGGAGGTCTGGTTGGCGCGGGCCGGGGAGCGGCGGTACGCCGTGAAGTGGTCCGGGGGTGGGACGGATGCCGGGGCGCGGGTGAGTGCGGAGTTGGCGGCTGCGGGGGTGGCCGGGGTTGCAGGGCCGGTGCCGACTCGTGGCGGTGAGTTGTGGAGCGTGCGCGAGGGGCGGCGGCTCACGGTGATGCCTTGGGTTGACGGGCGGGGGGCGGCGGAGGTTGGGCTGACCGACGCGGAGTGGACGGCGTACGGGGTGCTGCTGGCGGGGGTTCACTCGGCGGAGCCGTCGGAGGGACTGCGGCGGGTGTTGCCTGCGCTCAATCCGGTGAGTGCGCGGATGCCGGGGCTGTTCCGGGAGTTGGATGAGCGGCTGACCGGGCAGGTGCCGGGTGATGAGATCGAGGCGGAGCTCGCGCGGTTGTGGCGCGAGCATCGGGAGCTGATCCTCGGGCTGCTGGAGCCGGTCGACGGGCCGCGGGGTACGCCGGTGATCTGCCACGGAGATCCGCATCTGGGCAACGTCATCGTCGGCGAGAGCGTCCACTTGATCGACTGGGACGACGCGGTGCTGGCGGCGCGGGAACAGGATCTGATGTTCGTGCTCGGCGGGATGGGGACGCTCGGGCCGGCAAACCCGGGGCAGCTCGACGCGTTTTTCACCGGCTACGGGGAGACGGAGATCGACGATCGGAATCTTCGGTACTACCGGCACGCGCGCGCTCTGGAAGACGTCGCGCTCTGGGCCGAGCAGGCGATCACCGGGCCGGACCGCGAGGACTCCCTCCGGATTCTCAGGGGAGTCCTCGGGCCCGACGGACTGGCCGTGCTCGCGGTCTCCTGAGCCCTACTTCGCGTACGCCGGGCGCAAGTGCGTCGCGACCGCGGTGAGTACGGCGGCGACGAGCGCGGCGGTCAGGACCAGTGCGACGACCTGCCAGGTCGCGAAGCCGGTCAGCTGCACGACCGGCGCGACCGGGTCGTCAGCGACCGGGCCGGGTCGGGTGTCCGGGTCCTCCGGCGGCAGCTTGGCGTAGGCGGTGCCGGTCAGCGCGACAACCGGGAGCACCAGACCGGCTGAGACGGCGGTCAGACGGGACAGCAGTTTCATGAGCTTTCCTTTCAGGCTGGGCGACGCGGTGCCGCCGTACAGCCACCGTGGCGCCGTAAACCCGGCCGAGCCATACGACGTTCGACGTATGGGCGCGGGCCGCGGACGGGCCTAGCCTGAAAACAGGAGGAGGGGATCGCGATGGTGGAGCAACTGACCGTCACGGAGCGAGACTTGCGCCGGATCTTCGACGTGATCGACCGTGGCCGGCAGAGCGGGCCGGGCGAGGAGTTCCCGCGAGAGGTCCTGCGGGCGCTGCGCGAGCTCGTACCGGCCGACGACGTCAGCTTCCAGCTGAGCCGCCCGCTCGACCGCCAAGTGCTCGGCCTGGAGGAGGTCACCGAGCTTCCGGTCGACCTGTTCGACGGCTGGGAGGACCTGTTCTGGCACTCGTACTGGGACGAGGAGGTCTGCAGCCGCCCGCAGCGCACCGGGGACTACGAGAGCGTCTGGAAGACGTCGGACTACCTGTCCGCCCGGCAGCTCGGCAGGTCGCCGGTCGGCGAATGGTTCAGGGTGCTGGGAATTCGCAGCGAGATCTGCGTTCCGTTCCCGGCCCGCGGCGCGGAGGACCGCCGGATGCTGCTGTCGCGGGCGTCAGGTCGCGACTTCAGCGAGCGCGAACGCCTGCTGCTACGGATGCTGCGCCCGCACCTGATGGAGATCCGGCGCGATCTCGAACGCCGGCGGGCCGGGATTCCCGACCTGACCAGCCGGCAGTGGCAACTGCTCCGCCTGGTCGCCGCCGGCCACAGCAACACCCAGATCGCCCGCCGCCTCTTCGTTGCCGAGGGCACGGTTCGCAAGCACCTGGAGAACATCTACGAACGGCTCGGCGTCACCAGCCGCACGGCCGCGGTCGCCACGGTGTTCCCGCTGGCCGACTCAGCCTGACGGCCCGGCAATCATTGAGCCTGGCTACGCGTGACGAACCCAAATGTTCGGTTCGACGTACGTGCCGGTGCCGTCGGCGATGGTGAGCGTGGAGAGGCCCGCCGGGATGACGTAGGTGCCGGGTGAAGGCAACGCGATGCCCGTCCACTTCTCCCAGTCGGCGACCGAACCGGTGATGGTCTGCGACGCGGGCGCCGGCGCGAGCACGGTGGCACCGAGGCGGACATGGGTGCGGAGCCAGGGGTCGAGCGGAAGGCCGTCGGGCCGGGTCCACGTCAAGTACGTCGCGATGTCGGTGAGCGGATACCGGGTCTTCAGCGTCGGCCGGAGCGGGGCGATGACCTGTGCCAGCCCCTGGGCGACGGCCCGGTCGCGCACCGCGGTGATCAGTTGGGCGGCGACGCCTCGGCCCTGCTGGTTGGGGCGTACGGCGGCGGCCATCAGGACGAAGGTGTTGGGTTCGACCCCGGCCTCGTACGACGTGACGGCGCGGGCCAGGGCGTCGCTGTAGCCGCCGGGCAGATCGGCGACCGTGCCGTCCCACGCGATCGGCACGCCCCAGCACCCGGCGAGCAGCCACTCAGGGGACGCCTCGTCCGGCACCAGGTAGAAGTTCCAGTGCGGAAAGTACTGGTCCCGGCGCTCGGAGTACTGCTTCGCGAGGGCGTCGTGGAAGATGAACTCCGGCCAGCCCTCGGCGAAGACCCGGCTCGCCTCGTCGTCGAGTTCGGGTGCTTCGGCGACCGGGATCAGCATGGAGCCGAGGCTAGGTCGTGCCGCCGCCCGCGGCCACCGCATTTCGGACCGCTCGCGGGGATCCGCCGAGCTCGCGATGACAGGCCTTGTTGAACGCCTGGAGATCGGGGATGCCGACCGAGGCGGCGATGGCCGGGATCGACAGGGTCGACGCGACCAGGAGGTGCCGCGCGCGGGTCAGGCGGCGGCGCCGAAGGTACGCGATCACCGTCGTACCGGTCTCGGCGTGGAACAGCCGGGTCAGGTGGTTGTGCGACACCCCCGCCTCGCGCGCCAGCTCCGGGACCGTCAGCGGGCGGGCGAGGTTCGCCTCGATGTACGCGATCGCGGCGGCGACCGCGGGATGCCCGGTCCGGTCCGGCGGGCCCGCGTTGAGGTGGGCGATGCGCCACAGCGCGGTCCAGACCTCGGCGACCATCCGCGCGGAACCGGTCGGGGACGCCTCGATCGCGGAGCGCAGCAACTCGGCGAGCAGCGGCGCCGCGGCACCGGCGTCCTGCACCAACGGCACGTATGACGGTTCGCCGCCCGGCCGCGGCCGGAAGTGCACATACAGGTGCTCCGACCGCCCGCGGTAGTCGAACTGCACAGGCATCCCGGCCGGCGTCAGGCTGACGAAGCCGGGCGCCACCGCGTACGTCGTACCGTCCAGGGTCAGGTCGGCCGAGTAGCTGTAGAGATGCAGCTGCCACAGGTCGGGCAGCTGGAAGACGTCGCGGCTGCGGTGCACCCCGTGCACGCCGGCGCCGAGGTTGACCACCTCCGGCGGCTGAGCCAAGGCTAGCCGAAGCATGGTGAGAAATTACCACCAGTGGTGATTCAGACCGACGCGCGACTAGCGGATTGCTTCTTAACCTGGACGAGTAGGAACCACCACGGACCAGTCGCCCCGAGAGGGAGAGACATGCCCCATCCTCATCGCAAGAACCTGCTCACCTCGGTCCAGATGGCTCATTTCGTTGCCACCGGCGCGCTCCGGATGGACGCCGTCGTCCCGGACGAGATGAACCAGCAGGCCCTCGACGTCCTGCGGGCCGGCGTTCCCGCCGTGCCGTACGGCACCCCGCTGTCGGAGGCGTTCGTGGACAGCGAGTTCGTGCAGCGGCTGGTGCAGCTGCCCGAGGTCGCCGGCGCCATCCACAGCCTGGTCGGGCCCGAGCCGACCGTCGACCACCACGCGGTGCACATCCGCAAGGCCAACGAGGGCGAGGCGCAGAACCTGCACGGTGACGCGATCATCGACGTCCGCGAGGACGCCTTCGACGTGCAGCTGATGTACTACCCGCAGGAGGTGACGCTCGAGATGGGCGGCACCCTGAGCGTGCCCGGCAGCCACCTGCGCCGGACCAACGAGTCCGACACCGGCCGCTACCAGAACCTGCTCGGCCAGACCCGGCTGACCTGCCCGGCCGGCACCGTCGTCTTCCTGCACCACGGCATCTGGCACGGCGGCCGCCGCAACGACAGCGCGATCGACCGCTACATGTTCAAGATCCGCTTCAACCCGACCGTGCGCCAGGTCCGGCTGTGGAACCTCGACGACCTGTACGACGAGCAGGTCGCCGCCGAGCTCGGCCAGACCTTCCCCTGGTACGAGAACGCGACCGGCCGGCTGGAGATCTACAACCGGGTCAAGCTGTGGCAGAAGCTGACCGGCGACGACACCTTCGACCCCGACTACTGGGTCACCCGGGTCTCGAACCGCCCGCAGCGCGTGATCTCCCAGCGCAGCCTCAACCCGCACGCCGCCAAGAAGGTGACCGCATGACAACCACCGCTCCTGACAGCACCGCGACCGGTACGACGGTCCGCCAGCAGGTCCTGGTCCTCTACCTGGCCTCGTCCGCGCTCGACTCGCGCACGGTCGGCTGGTCGACGTACGACGGCACCGGCGCGACCTCGCCGACCACCGGCGACAGCGACGTCCCGCCGTACGCGAGCGGGCTGGAGGCGTTGAAGGACGGCTGGCGGCTCTTCCAGGCCGCGCAGCTGCTGCCGCCGCAGCCCGGTCACGAGTACGACGTGTCGTTCCTCAAGCACGAGTTCTTCTTCGAGAAGCTCGTCACGGTCTGACCCAGATCGACGCGAGCCGGTGCAGTTGCAGGGACTGCACCCGCGGCGGGCCGTCGGTGACGAGCTCGATCCCGTCACCGGCGGCTTCGCTGCCGAAGTCGACGTTGTGGCACAGGTAGAAGGCACCGTCGGCGGCGAAGACCGCCGGCTGACCCCGGTCGACGAGGAGCCGCAGGGTGAGGGTTCCATCGGGGGTGACCGGTAGATGGTGGCCGTTCAGCTGGGCTGTCTCGACGCTGCCCGCGGCGCCGGGATTGCGCGTGATCGTCTCCGGCCGCGTTCGGGTCGTTCATCCAGCCGGTCCAGGGGCTGAAGTGGAACTGCCCCCGGTTCGGCTCGTCGTAGCCGGCCGTCATCTCACACGGGCAGGACACAAACCGGTTTCGGCCAGGACAGCGGCGTCCCCGTTGCGGTGAGGGCGCCGCTGGACTGGTCGACGGTGAACGTCGCGACGGCGTCGGAGCGCTCGTTCGCGGCGTACAGCTGGGTGAAGTCGTTGCTGAAGGCAAGGTGTCGCGGCCAGGTGCCGCCGGAGCCGATGGTCTGGATCAGCTCGACGCCGAGGCCGTCGGCGTCGGTGGCGAACACCGCGATCGTGTTGTCGCCGCGGTTCGAGCCGTACAGGTACCGGCCGTCGGGGGTGATCAGCAGCTCGGCCGGCGCGTTCTCGCCCGAGGCGCCGTCCGGGCGGGTCGACACGGTCTGGGTGACGGCCAGCTTGCCGTCGGCGTAGCTGCAGACGGTCAGCGTGGAGTCCAGTTCGTTGATCACGTACGCCGCCCCGCCGGCCGGGTGGAAGACGACGTGCCGGGGGCCCGCGCCCGGGTGGACCTGGAGCCGGCTGACCTCCGCGAGCCGGCCGTCCTGGGTCAGCGTCGAGACGTGCACGGAGTCCGAGCCGAGGTCGACGTCGAACACGTACTCCCCCGCCGGGTCGAAGGTGACCTGGTGGGAGTGCGAGCCTTCCTGGCGCTCGGCATTCGGGCCGGTGCCTTCGCGCTGCAGGATCTGGGTCGCCTCGCCGAGCGAGCCGTCCGCGGCGATCGGGTGGATCGCGATCGAGCCGGAGCTGTAGTTGGCGCTCAGCAGGTAGTTGCCGGAGGGGTCGATCGCGACGTGGCAGGGGTGCGCGCCTTCGGTCGGCTGGTCGTTGAGGAACACCAGCGACCCGTCGTCGGCGGCGGCGAACGCGCTCACCCGCCCGGCGTCCAGCTCGTTGGTCGCGTAGAGGAAGCGGCCGTCCGCCGAACGCGTCAGGAACGAAGGATCCGGCGTCTCGACCGCGACCACCAGTTCCTCGACGGTTCCGAAGGCGATCCCGGTGCCGCCGCCGTCCTGGCTGGTGTAGCTGCCCACATAGATCCGCTCCGAAGTCATGCCCCTACCCTGCCAGGTCCCCGTTGCTGCGGCATCTTCGCGCGCTCCGGTTGAGACCACAGCGGCGCCAGCCGGCGGCGTACGGCGTCGGCGAAGCTCTCCGGCCAGGGGACGCCGGTACGGCGGCAGAGGTCTTGCGCCACGGGAACGAAGGCGTCGAAGCACGCTCGCTGGACGGCGATCGCCGACTCGCGGGTGGCGGCGATCGGCGGCAGGTCTTCGAGCAGGCGGAAGTGGTCGGGCGCGAGCAGGGTCTGCAGGTGCAGCGCGCCGCCGCGGTCCTCCACCTCGACGGACTCGACCATCAACTGGATCAGCAGCGTCCGCAGCAGCGCCGAACCGGACGCGGCGACGACATAGTCGGCTCGGCCTACGGCGACGGGAAGGAGACCGGCCACGCGGAGGAACTCCGGCACCACTCGGGCGATCACCTCCGGCGACGGGCGGGTCGGCGGGGCTTCGGCGGGCAGGGCGCTGTTCAGGTCGTCGTGGTCGAAGACGACTTTGGCCGTCTGCTGTGAGCGGGTGCGGAGGTTCTCTGCCGGACCGAAGGTGAGGTCGAAGCGGAGCCAGTTGTCGCCGACGATGTGGTGGACGACGACCGTCGGGCCGAAGTCCAGGAGTTGGTGGTGGACGAGCGGCATCGACTGTACGACCTGCGCGACCCACGTCGAGGCGAAGTCGGCGCGGTCTTCGTCGGTGACGACCGCCAGCAGGTCGAGGTCACTGAACTCGTCGTCCGTGCCGCGCGCCGTACTGCCGGTGATCCACAGCCCGCGGACGCGCTGGTCGTTGTGGAGTCGCTCGGTCACCCAGGCGAGCAACTGGTCGCGGTTCATCGGAGCTTCTTGCCGTAGAGGGCCGACGTCGGGGTGAGGTCGGGGTGGAGAAGTTGCCAGCCTTTGCGGCGGTACAGGCGGGGTGCTGGGCGGTCGTCGGCGTACGTGCTGAGCAGTGCCTTCGAGTGCGGGAGGTGGGCCATCAGGGCGTCGTGGAGTGCGCCGCCCAGGCCTTGCCCCTGGGCTGCTGGGACGACGGCCAGCTCGACGAACTCGAAGTGACCGCCGACCCAGTCGTCGGCGATCTCTGGTGCGGTCTCGACGATGCGGTCGGACCACCATTGGCCGCGTTCGCCGGTGTAGCCGTACGCGAAGCCGGTGAGCTCGCCGTCGGGGCCCCGGGCGGCCACGAGCTTGAAGCCGGCTCGGCCGGCGTGGGTGGGGAGCTGCTCGGCGGCGAACCGCTCGGCCGCCGCCGCGTCCTCGTCGTAGCCGGGGGCACCGAAAGCGGCGCGGTAGACGTGCCGTAGTTCGTCCGAGCACGACAGCGCGGCCGCGGGGTCGAGCGCCTGGATCATCACCCGAGACTAACGCCCGGTACGACGGGCGGCCCGGCTTGCGGCGACCACGCACCGGGCCGGGTTCGTCGCGGCGTTGCGGCTGGTTTTCACGGGATGGGGCTGGGCACCGGGGACCTACGGAGGCGAGTCGAGCGAAAGCGAGGCAGCACGATGAGCGAGTCCGAGAACGACTACCGGCCGACCGTGGACGACGTCGATCCGAGCGCCATGGCGGTCAACTCGGTGGACGACCACGTCCGGGTGTCGGCTGATCCCAGCGAGTCGGAGATCGTCGACTCGGCCGGCGAGACCCTGCGCGTCGACGAGGACTCCGACGGCAACCGGGTCGAGGCGCCGGACGACGGCGCGGGGGAGGATCGCGACCTCGCGGACGAATCCGGGCAGGCGAGCGGGCGATCATGAGCACCCAGCCGCAGGGCGCGCTGCCGCTACCCGAGTTCGAGCACATTCCGTTCGGATCGCTGGCCGCGGCGGTGCGTTCGCTGGACATCCAGCAGGTGGAGCAACTGATCGGGTACGAGCGCAACCACGGTCAGCGCATCCTCGTCCTGGAGCTGCTCGAGCATCGCCGCGACGAGCTCCGTGACGGCGCCCAACCCACCAGCGGCTCGCCCGGCGCGATGAAGCCCGAGGTCGCGGGATCACCGGACAGCGACTCGGCCGTCGGCGCCGAACCGGGGCCCGCAGTGAATCCCCCAGCGCACGGCGAGCCGACGAATCCGGCGCAGCCGAGGTAGACCCAGCGCGGTCGCGCTACAACTCGAGCGCTCCCGTGGAGACCAACCAATTCGACGTACATCCAGCAGGAGGTTCCGTTGTCCGAAGCGCAGAACGAGTCCAGGCCGGTTGTCGACCCGGAGGCCGAAGGGCTGCCCGGTACCGCGGACGACGACTCGTCGGCGTACGACGACACCGAATCGGCCCGGGTCGCCGACGGACCGCATCCGGCCGCCCTGCCGGCCGACCACCCGGTCGCGTCGCTCGACTACGGCACGACACCTGCCGAGGCATCGACCGCCGAACCGCTCGCGGACCGGCTCGACCGGGAGGAGCCGGAGCCCGACCCGTACGCCGAAGCCGCGGATCCGAACGACCCGACCGATCCGGCCAACGTGTCCGACCGGGTGGATCCTGGTGACGACACCATCGAGCCCGGTGAACTCGCGGAGGGCAGCGCGGCCGAAGTCACCGGCGTACCGGGAGCTGGGGCGGGGCTGGAGGCTTCGGGAGCGGCTGCTGGTGAGCAGTCGAACCGCGTGGATGCGGATGCCGATGGGCCGGATCCTGACGGAGCGCTGACCGGCGCACCGGGTGATGGGCTGGTGGACGTGACGGGTGCCGACCTGACGGACTCCGACGAGTTCGATGGTCCTGAGCCGACTGTGGCTGATCCGACCGAGCTCGGTGTGATTGATGCGATCGAGGAGCAGCCCGGGCGGCTGGTGACGCCCGACGAGGGCGCACATCCTGATCACGAAGGCACGGAGATCGCCTTCGACAGTGGTTCGACCGGCGGGCTCAGCGCTGAAGAGGCGGCGATGCACGAGGAACGCTGACCTCAGCTGCTCGTCTCACCGGCCAGGGCGGACGTGCACCACTGATCAAGCTGTCTCCGACGCAGCTCTCCAGGCGTGGATCGAGCCGATTCAACGGTTCTGGAGGAGGTTGATCAGTGGTGCACGTCCGCCTCGTGCCGGAGAGCCGGGCGGTTGCGGCGTTGGAAAACGCCCTAGAGTCCCCCGGGTGATCACAGACCAGCAGCGTCGCGACCGTGGGCTCCGCACGGTCGCCGAGGTTCTCGAACTGGCCGAGTCGGGAACGGTGGTGCTCGACCCGTACTCGGTGCTGATCGGCACCCGCGTGGCCCTGGGCAAGGAAAACGTTCTGTATCCCGGCGTGGTCGTCGAGTGCGCCGAGGACGCCGAGTGCGTCTTCGGCGACCGGAACACACTGCTGCCCGGGACGTTCGTTTCGGTCCAGGCGGGCGGATCGGTTGTCGTGGGCAACGACACCAGGATCGGCGAGGGTGGGGCGCGGGTGGTTGCTTCCGGTGAGGACGTGACGATCGGCGATGGCGTCCGCCTGAGCAGCGGCGCCCTGGTCATCGCACCTGCGGAGCTCGGCCCCGGGTGCCAGGTGCTCGGCCAGATCACCGCCCAGGACGTCGTCCTCGCCGGCGGGGCCGACCTGACTCACCCCGACCCGGATTACCGAGGCGCGGTGCTCAAGGGCTTCGGGAAGGCGCGTGGGTTGCAGGTGGGCGTTGGCGAGGTGGTCAACGGCGCCGGGGACTTCGACGACGCACTGGTGGAGCGGCAACGGCAGTACCACCCGAACGCGCCGCGGCTAGGTGCTCCCGACTGATCAGCTGAGGAGTGCGAAGAGCGTGGCGGGGAGCAGCGAGAAGACCACCGCAACCGCCGTGCACGTCGTGATCACCGTGACCGCCGAGTTCTCGATGTTGACCGAGAACGGAGCCTCGGCCGGCGCACGGAAGAGCTCAGCGATCCAGCGGAGGTAAACCGCGAGGCCGATCATCACGTTGACGGCCATGACGACAGCCAGCCAGAGCAGGTCGGCGTCGATGACGGACTGGAACGCGGCGAGTTTGGTGAAGAGACCGGCGAGGCCCGGCGGCAAACCGGCGAGGACGACCAGGAAGAAGACCAGCGCGGCGGCGAGGCCTGGTTCGGAGCGGAGCATGCCCTGGTAGTCGGTGAGCAGGCCGGCGGGGCGGTGGCGTTGGACGACGGCGACCGCGCCGAAGGCGCCGAGGGTGACGACCACGTACGCCGCCAGGTACGCGACGACGGCCTGCGCGTCGCCGACGGCCAGGGGTGCGAGCAGGAAGCCGACCTGGCCGATCGACGACCAGGCGAGCAGGCGGACGGCTTCGCGTTGGCGCAGGGCGGCGAGGTTGCCGACGGTCATCGTGAGCGCGGCGAGGATCGCCAGCGCGATGCGCAGGTCGACGCCGCTGGGGGCGATGCCGTAGACGACCAGGACCAGCAGACCGGCGACGCCCGCGGACTTCGAGACGACGGCGAGGAAGGCGGCGACCTCGACCGGCGCACCGGCGTACGTGTCGGGCAGCCAGCCGTGGAAGGGAACCGCCGCGATCTTGAAGGCGAAGCCGACCAGGACGAACAACGCGGCAGCGAAGGCCACGCGGCGCAGATCCGGGTCGAGACCCGGGACGCGCGCGGCGAGGGTCTGCAGGTAGAGGGTGCCGGTCACGCCGTACAGGTACGAGATGCCGAACAGCATCACCGCGGTCGACAGGACCGAGACGAGGAACGCCTTCAGCGCCCCCTCGGAGCCACGCCGATCGCGCCGCAGGGCAACCATCGCGAAGCTCGGCAGCGACACCACCTCGAGCGCGATCACCACCGTCGCGAGGTCGCGTGCCCCGGCCAGGACGGTCGCACCGGTCAGCGCGCTCAGCAGGAGGAAGTGGTACTCCCCCACCGGAATGTCCCGGTCCAGCAGCCGGTACGCCGACAACCACACGACCCCGAGCCCGCCGATCAGCAGCACGGCCCACAGCCCGGCGGTCAGCGGCTCGAAGATCAGGCTGCACTCGGCCGGTCCCTCGACCGCAGTACGGCAGAAGCCGGGCCGGAACTGGTTCTGCTGCGTGACCACGTAGCCCAGCCCGAACAGGATCGCACCGGTACTGACCAGCGACACGCTCAGATGCCGCCACTTCCGCGAACCCGCTCCCCAGAACGCGTCCACCATCAGTACGGCGACCGCGCCGATCGCGAGGACCAGCGGGACGATGATCGCCTGCCAGTCGGTCCAGGTCATCGTCATAGGAACGTCCAGTGGTCGAGCAGCAGCCAGGGACACACTCCGAGCACCACGGTCAGCACGACCAGTGGCGCCCAGGTCACGAGCTCGATCCGGCTCAGGTCGACGGCGAACGCGGTCGCCGGGTGCTCGGCCGGGTCACCCTGGTTCAGGTTGCGGATCAGCCGGAGGAAGTACGCAGCCGTGAGCACCGTGCCGAGCCCGGCGATCACCATCATCACCAGGTACGTCGTACGCGGCAGACCGTCGGCCGGTCGATAGGCGCCCATCAGCGCGAGCATCTCGCCCCAGAACCCGGCCAGCCCGGGCAGTCCGAGCGAGGCCAGGCAGGCGAAGGTCAGCAGCGCGCCGATCCGCGGCAGTCGCGCGTAGAGCGCCCGGCCGATCACGCGCAGGTCGCTGGTGTCGTGCCGGTCCTTGATCGCGCCGGCCAGGAAGAACAGCAGGCCGGTGATCAGGCCGTGCGCGATGTTCGCGAACAGTGCTCCGGCGACACCCTCCGGCGACATCGTCGCGATGCCGAGCCCGATGAAGCCCATGTGCCCGACCGAGGAGTACGCGATCAGCCGCTTCACGTCGGTCTGGGCCAGACAAGCCAGCGAACCCGCCACGATCGCCACCGTCGAGAAACCCGCCAGGTACGGCGCGATGGTCGCGGTCGCGTCGGGCAGGACCGGCAGCAGGACCCGGACGAGCCCGTAGCTGCCGAGCTTCAGCAGGACGCCGGCGAGCAGGACCGAGCCGACCGTCGGGGCCTTCGCGTGCGCGTCCGGAAGCCAGATGTGCAGCGGCCAGAGCGGCATCTTCACGGCCAGGCCGAGCGCGATCAGGATCGCCGCGGCCAGCGCCGTACCGTGGCCGCCGGTGACCGGGATCTGGCCGAGCAGCTCCAGGTCGAAGGTGCCGGAGACGCGGTAGAGCAGCAGGAACCCGACCAGCATGACGGCCGATCCGAGCACGGTCATCAGCACGAACGTGGTCGCCGCGCGCCGCCGGCCGGCCGGGTCGTGGTGGTCGCCCCAGATGTCGATCACCAGCCACATCGGGATCAGCACGACCTCGAAGAACAGGAAGAACAGGATCAGGTCGGCGGCCGCGAAGGTGCCGATCACGCCGGTCTCGATCACCAGCAGCAGCGCGATCAGCGAGCGGGTCCGGCCGATCCGCGGGGTGATGCGCAGCGAGTACAGGCAGCACAGGAAGACCAGCAGGGCGGTCAGCATGATCAGCGGCAGCGAAATGCTGTCGACGGCCAGGTGGAAGCGCACGTTGAGCGCCGGGATCCAGGTCAGGTCGGTCTCGGCGAACGCGTGCAACCGCCCGGGCACCGATCCACGGTCGCCGGGATCGACAAAACCGGCCTCCAGAGTGATCGCGCCGGCCGGCCGCAGGTATCCGACCCACAGCACCACCGACCCGACCAGCACCAGCCCCGAGATCACCGACCCGTAGAGCGCCGCGATCCGGTCCCCCGTCGACGACGGCAACGCCCACAACGCCAAGGCCGCGAGCACCGGCAAGGCCAGGATGCTCAGCAGTACGCCGTTCACGCGCCGATCACCCCCGCCAGGATCGCCAGGGCGACCACTCCGGCGACAGCGAAGGTCAAGTAGGTCTGCACGTTGCCCGTCTGCAACAGCCGGAAGCCCTGCGAGGCCAGCGTCCCGGTGCGACCGGCAGCCCGAACGTAAGCGCCGATCACGTCTCGATCGCCGAGCACGGCCAGCTTCGCGAACCAGCGCACCGGGACCACCACCGCCTTCCCGTACGCCGCGTCGGCGCCGAACTCGTGTTCCAGCACCACCGGTCGCGGGTCAGCCCCCCGCCGCCACAGCGAGTAGGCCGGAAGCGCGCCGAGCACCGCGAGCACCGTCGTCAGCCCCGCGATCGCCCAACTCAGGTGCAGGCCATCGGCGTACCCGAGCACGATCGCGCCGATGGCGAGCAGCACCAGCGGTCCGCGCATCAGCCAGGAGCCGTCGCGCAGCTTGGAGAAGTCCGGGTCCTCCGCGTCGGCCATCGCGTCGTCGTCCTCGAAGGCGCCGAGCGCGCCGGCCAGCGCGGGGGTGCGGAAGAAGATCCACAGCCAGAGCCGGACGCAGTAGAACGCGGTCAGCACGGCGGTCAGGCACACCGACACCAGCACGAACCAGCCGACCGTCGACCCGTCGCGCGCGTGGTGCCAGGCGGCTTCGACCACCGAGTCCTTGGAGAAGAACCCGGCGAACCCCGGTACGCCGGCCAGCGCCGCGAGCCCGATCGTCATCGTCACGAACGTCACCGGCATCGCCTTGCGCAGCGTGCCGCGTCGCGTGTAGCGCCGCAGGACGACGAAGGCCGCGCTGCCGACCTGGTGCAGCAGGACGCCGGCGCAGAGGAACAGCAAGCCCTTGAACGCCGCGTGCGTGACCAGGTGGAAGAGTGCGGCATGCCGGCCGTCCGCCGTACCGAGGGAGAGGCCGGCGAACATGATCGCGAGCTGGCTCACCGTCGACCAGGCCAGCACCCGCTTCACCTCGACCGCGGCCGCCGCGCAGAGCGCGGCGAACAGCATCGTCACGCAGGCGACGACGGCGAGCACGGTCAACGTGGTCTCGGCCGCGACGAAGACGTCGTACAGGCGGGCGATCAGGAAAACGCCGGCGGCGACCATCGTGGCCGCGTGGATCAGGGCGCTGACCGGGCTCGGACCGGGCATCGCGTCCGGCAGCCAGGTCTGCAGCGGAACCTGCGCGGACTTTCCGACCACGCCGACGAGCAGCAGGATCGTGCCGGTGGTCAGCGCCGCCGGCGAGATGTCACCCGCGCCGAGCTCGGAGATCCGGAAGGTGCCGTAGCCGAGGCCGAGCACGAAGATGCCGAACAGGAAGCCGACGTCGCCCAGCCGGGTGATCAGGAACGCCTTCATCGCGCCGGAGCGGGCGTCGCGGCGCTCCCAGTAGTGGCTGATCAGCAGGTACGAGCAGGCGCCCATCACCTCCCAGCCGATCAGCAGCAGGAACAGGCTGTCGGCGATCACCACGGTGACCATCGCGGCGGTGAACAGAGTGACGAGCGCCGTGTACGACGCGGCGCGCTCGTGCAGATAGGCGATCGAATAGACCTGGACGCAGGCCGAGACCACGCCGACGACGGCGAGCAGCAGCACGGTCAGGTCGTCGGTGCGCACGTCGAAGGTCCAGTACGCCGCGCCTACGCCGGTGCCGGGGAAGGACGTGACCTGCGGTTCCACGCCGTACAGGAGGATCGCGCTGAGGATCACCAGCACCGAGAAGCCGACGCCGACCACGCGCCAGGTCGTCGCGATCACCGATCGATCTCCTTCGCCGTGTCCGCGGTCTCCAGCAGGTCGCGGGCCGCGTCGGCGTCGACGTGCCCGTGGCCGCGGAACAGCAGCAGCACGATCGCCAGCCCGAGGCCGATCTCGGCCGCGGCCAGCGTGATCACGAAGATCGCCAGCGTCTGCCCGGTGGCCAGGCCGTCGAGGCGCCAGGCGTCGAAGGCGATCAGGTTCAGGTTGACCGCGTTGAGCATCAGCTCGAACGACATCAGCATCGTGATCGCGTTGCGGCGGGCCAGTACGCCGTACACGCCGAGGCAGAACAGCGCGACGGCGAGCAGCAGCGGGAGGACGAGCGGCATCAGTCCTCCTTCTTCGGGGCGCGCTGCGACAGCACGATCGCGCCGATCAGCGCGGCCAGCAGCAGCACCGACAAAACCTCGAACGGCAGCACCCAGGTGCGGAACACCGCCGTGCCGACCGCCTCGGCCGAGCCGTCCGGCACCGGGCCGATCTTTTCGTTGCCGAAGGCAATCACGACGCCGGTGCCGAGCAGGATCGCGAGCACACCGGCGACGACCGCCGCGAACGGGCTGCGGCGGGTGGTCAGGGCCGGCAGCGGGTTGGTCGGGGCCTTGGTCAGCATCAGCGCGAAGAGCACGAGGACGACGATCGCGCCGACGTAGACCAGGATCTGCACCAGCGCGACGAGCTCCGCGTGCAGCGCGCCGAAGCAGCCGGCGACGGCGCCGAGGGCGACCACCAGCCAGAGTGCGGCGTGCACGATCCGGCGCGAGGTGACGACCAGAATGCTCGCGAACAGCGCCACCGCTCCCGCGACGGCGAAGAGCGCAGTGGTCACGCGCCGCTCCCGCTGGGCGTGGGGCCGGGGTCGTCCGTGGTCTGCGGTGCGGCCGGTGCGGCGGCGGATTCGGCGGCCGGTGCGGCGGTGGTATCGGCGGCTGGTGCGGCTGGTGCGGCGCCGGGTTCGACGGCGGCCGGTTCGACGACGGCCGCGCCGGGATCGATCGGCTGCGGCGCCGGCACGGTCCACATCCAGTCCCGCAGCCGGTCCTTCTCGTGGGTCAGGTTGCGCAGGTCGGTTTCGGCGTACTCGAACTCCGGGGACCAGAACAGCGCGTCGAACGGGCAGGCCTCGATGCAGATCCCGCAGTACATGCACAGGCTGAAGTCGATCGCGAACCGGTCCAGCACGTTGCGGCTGCGCTCGCGGGCCTGCTCACCGACCGACGGCGCGGTCTCGGTGTGCGAGTCGATGTAGATGCACCAGCTCGGGCACTCCCGGGCGCAGAGCATGCAGGACGTGCAGTTCTCCTCCATCAGGGCGATCACGCCGCGGCTGCGCGGCGGCAGTTCCGGCTGCACGTCCGGGTACTGCTCGGTCACGGCGCGGCGGGACAGCGTCTTCGCGGTGACCTTCAGGCCGTCGATCAGACCCTTGCCAGGTAGTGCCACGCCTCCTCCTCCGTCCGTGATTCAACGCGAGTTGCAACACGCTGACACTAACCGGTCAGGGCCGATTACGGCGCGAGCAGGCGTCACAGTTCGCGTTCGAGCCGGGCCGCGACCTGCCTGTACCGGCTGACCGGGACCAGGTGGACCCCCTCGAAGGCGCCGCTGTCGCGGATCCGGAGCACCTGTTCGCAGGCCGCGTCGACCCCGGCGTCGCGGTCCCGCGCAACCGCCTCGACCAGGGCGTCGGGGATCGTCAGCTGGGACAGGCCGGCCAGGTTCTGCGCCATCTTGGCGCTGGCCAGCACCATCACCCCGGCGTACACGGGGATGGACAGGTCGACGCTCTCGCGCCAGCGCAGCAGTTCGTCGAGGTCGAAGCTGACCTGCACGTAGAGGAAGTCGGCCTCGGCCTTCCAGCGCGGAAGCTTGCCGAGCCGCGCGGTCGCGCCGACCTGGAACGGCCCGCGGCCGGGGAAGCTGGTCGCGCGGGTCTCGTCGATCATCGTCCGCACGGTGAGCTGGCTGGTCCGGCCGCCCTCGCTCGGATCGTCCCCGTGCACGAACAGGAACTGCTCCACCCCGTACGCCGCCGCGGTCAGCAGGTCCCGCCGCAGGCCGAGCAGGTTGCGGTCCCGCGAGTTCAGGCAGGCGATCCCGCGCGCGCCCATCGCCTGCACCTCGTTCGCCACCGCCACGCTCGACACGGTCGCCCGCCCGATGTGGTTGTCCGGGATCAGGAACCCGTCCGCGATCGGACTCATCACGCCGATCTGGTGCCGGACCTTGGTCAGGTCCGGCCGCGTCGGCGGCTCCACCTCGCAGATCAGCTCGAAGGAGTCCATGACCGAAGACCCTACTGACTCACCGAGGCCAGCAGCGCGAGAATCTCGCCGGTCGGCCGGACGTCGCCGAAGGTCCGGTAGACGGTGTGCAGGGTCGCGTTCAGGTCCTTGTCCCGACGGGCCGCGACACCGTCGGCCACCATCAGCACCCGGTATCCGAGCGTGCTCGCGTCGCGGGCGGTGGACTCGCAGCAGACGTTCGCGACCGTGCCGGTGATCAGCACGGTGTCGATCCCGCGCTCGGTCAGCAGCCCGGGCAGGTCACAGCGCCCCGGGAAGAACGCGCTGGCGGCGGTCTTCTCCACCAGCAGGTCCTCGTCGTGCACGGTGAACTCGTGCCACAGCCGATCGCGCAGCGGACCGGTCCCGCCGGAGGCGTTGAACTGCGCGGCGACCTCTTCGCCGAGGAACTCGATCGTGACCGCCGACGGCTCGGTCGATCCCGGCAGCACCCAGGCGACGGTCCCGCCGGCCGTGCGCAGGCTGTCGGCCAGCGTGCTGATCTGCGGCACGATGCCACGCTCGTACTCCCCGTCGGTGAAGAAGAACGGGACCATGTCGACGACAACGAGCGCGGTCTTCGCCGGCGTGAGGTGCTGGTACGCGTGCCGCTTGCCGCGACGGCTCTCCTGCCGCAGGTACTCGCGTTCCTCGATCATCCAGTCGTGCAGCTTCGGCGTC
Source organism: Kribbella sp. ALI-6-A (assembly GCF_001984195.1). Lineage (GTDB taxonomy): Bacteria > Actinomycetota > Actinomycetes > Propionibacteriales > Kribbellaceae > Kribbella. The sequence goes on along the minus strand of NZ_MTQN01000012.1, from coordinate 2,217,790 downwards.
GTCATGCCGTGAACCTTCGCACCTGCCACCGACAGGTTCAGAGCTCGGCGAGCCGGTGCTGCAGGAAGTCGCGTTCGGCGGCGTTGCCGGTGAGCGCCAAGGCCTTCTCGTACGCCGTCGCGGCTTCCGCTGTTCGGCCGAGGCGGCGGAGCAGATCGGCTCGGATGGCGTGGAAGACGTAATACGTGTCGAGGTCCAGGGCGTCGACCAGGGCGAGTGCTTCGGCCGGACCGTGGAGCTCGGCGACGGCGACGGCTCGGTTGAGGGCGACGACGGGTGTCGGGGTCAGCGTGAGCAGGTGGTCGTAGAGCTGGACGATCTGGGACCAGTCGGTGGGCGGGTCGCTGTGGACGGCGTTGATGGCTGCCTGGAGCTGGTAGGGGCCTGGCTGGTTGCGGCGGAGGCAGCGGCGTACCAACTCTTGGCCCTCGGCGACGAGCTGCTGATCCCAGAGCCGGCGGTCCTGCTCGGGCAGGGGAACCAGCCGGCCGTCGGGTGCGGTGCGGGCTCGACTACGGGACTGCTGGAGCAGCATCAGCGCCAGCAGGCCGAGTGCCTCGGGCTCGTCTGGCATCAGCTCGACCAGGAGCCGGCCAAGCCGGATCGCCTCCTCACACAGGTCCCTGCGGATCAGGTCGTCACCGGACGACGCGGCGTACCCCTCGTTGAAGATCAGGTAGACGACCGCCAGGACGCCGCGGACCCGCTCGGGCAGATCGGCGTCGTACGGGATCCGGTACGGGATGCCCGCCGTGCGGATCTTGGTCTTGGCCCGGACCAGCCGCTGCGCCATGGTCGACTCCGGAACGAGGAAGGCCCGGGCGATCTCGGCGGTGCTCAGTCCGCCCAGCAGGCGGAGGGTGAGCGCGACCCGGACGTTCAGCGCCAGGGCCGGGTGGCAGCAGGTGAAGATCAGGCGGAGGCGGTCGTCGCGCACCGGGCCCTCCTCCACTGGATCGTCCTGGGCGTGCAGCAGCGCCGCCTGAGCCTGCTTGTCCTCGCGGGCCGCCTCCCGGCGGAGCCGGTCGATCGCCCGGTTGCGCGCGGTGGTGATGATCCAGCCCGCCGGACTCGGGGGGATCCCCTGCTGCGGCCAGCGCTCGACAGCCGCCGCGAACGCCTCCTGTACGGCGTCCTCGGCGATGTCCAAGTCGCCGAAGGTCCGGGCCAGCACGGCGACCGCTCGCCCGTGCTCGCGCCGGAACACGTCCGCTACATCAGCCGGCAAAGGGCCGGACCTCCACCGGCAGGGCGACCAGGATCTTCGCCAGCCTGCGCGCCCAGTCCAGCGCCTGGTCCAGGTCCTCCACGTCGATCACCGTGAAGCCACCGATGTGCTCCTTGCCCTCGGTGTACGGCCCGTCGGTCACCAGCAGCTCCTCGCCCTGCTGCTGCACCACCGTCGAGGACTCCGGCGGGTGCAGCCCGGCACTGAAGACCCATGCGCCGGCGGCCCGCAGGTCGTCGTTCCAGACCGCGAGCTCCCGCATCACCGGGGCCAGGAACTCCTCGTCCGGCACCACGCCGTCCGGCTGGTAGATGCTGAGCAGGTACTGCGCCATGTCGACCTCCAAGTGAGTGTTCTACCCACTACACGAACGGACTCAGCCCGGATCGACAGGCAGCGACACGACAATCGTCAGCCCGCCGCCGTCGCGCGGCACAGCCCGCACGGTCCCACTGTGCGCCTCCGCCACCGACCGCACGATCGACAGCCCCAGCCCGGCTCCCTTCGCCCCCACCATCCGGTCCTCGCCCAGCCGCCGGAACGGCTTGAACAACCCCTCCACCTCGTACGGCGGAACGTCCGGCCCGGTGTTGCTCACCTCCACCTCGACCCGCTCACCGGCGACCGTCCGGCTGGTCACCCGCACCCACCCGTCGGCCACGTTGTGCCGGACCGCGTTCTCGACCAGGTTGTGCACCAGCCGCTCGAGCAGCAGCGCGTCGCCGACCGTCGGAGCGTCCTGCGGATCAGCCGTCACCCGTACGCCGGCCGCGGTCGCCTCACGGGTCAGCTGAGCCACCACGTGGGTGATCACGTCGGCCAGGTTGACGGGGTAGACCGCCGTCAGCGCTTTCTCCGAGTCGGCCAGCACCAGCAACCCGCTGATCAGCTGCTCGTGGCGGCTGTTGATCTCCAGCAGGCTTTCGCCGAGCTGCCGGACGTCAGGGGAAGCCGTCTTGCGGTGCATCGCGATCTCCACCAGTGCCCGGCCGAGCGTCAGCGGCGTGCGCAGCTCGTGCGAGGCGTTGGCGACGAACCGGCGCTGCCCGTCGAAGGAGTGGTCCAGCCGCTCGACCATCGTGTCGAAGGCGTCGGCCAGGTTCTTCACCTCGTCGTCCGGGCCGTCCAGCGCGATCCGTTCGTGCAGGCCGCGGCCCGCGGCGGGTGCGGCGGCGATCCGGCGCGCGGTGTCAGTGACCCGGTGCAGCGGCGCGAGCACCCGGCCCGCGACGAGCCAGCCGAAGCCGGCCGCCAGTCCGCCGACCAGCACCAGCGCGATGCCGCCCTGCACCAGCAGGGACTTGGTCGCCGCCGCCTTCACGGTCCGGCGCTGTTCCTCCATCACCCGATCGGCCTCCGGGCCGGTCAGCACGTCGCCGTCCTGGTTGAGCACGAAGAGCTGGTTGGGCCTCGGCTGCACGGTCGCGCCCGGGCTCGGCGACGCGCCTGGGTTCCGCGTCGCACCCGGCGAGGGCGTCGCACCCGGCGTCGTGGGGGCAGCGGCCGGTGGCGGCTGGAACGTGCCGCGCACGAGCACCCGCTGCTCCTTACCCAGTTGCTGGCTGAACAGCGCGTACGTCACGCCGAGCAGCAGCATCCCGGCCACCACGAACATCCCGCCGTAGATCAGGGTCAACCGGGCCCGGAGCGTCAGCTTCCGCGTGAGCCGCTTCATGGGATCCGGTACCCGACGCCGGTCACGGTGTCGACCAGTCCCGGCTCACCGAGCTTGCGGCGGAGCTTGAGAATGGTCAGCCGGACCGCTCCGGTGAACGGGTCCACGTGCTCGTCCCACGCCTTCTCCAGCAGCAGCTCCGCCGACACGGTCGCTCCGTCGGCTCGCAGCAGCTCGGCCAGTACGGCGAACTCCTTCTTCGACAGCGGCACGTACCGCCCGTCCCGGAACACCTCGTGCCGGGCGGGATCGAGGGTCAGCCCGGCACGCCGTAGTACGGGTGGATCGGCGGGCCGGCTGCGACGGCCGAGGGCCAGCACCCGGGCGGCCAGCTCGGCGAAGGCGAACGGCTTGGTCAGGTAGTCGTCGGCGCCCAGCCCGAGTCCCTCGACCCGGTCGGTGACCGCCGCGGCGGCGGTCAGCATCAGCACGCGGGTGGACGACCCGGACTCCACCAGCCGGCGGCACACCTCGTCGCCGTGCACCACGGGAAGATCCCGGTCCAGCACCACCACGTCGTACTCGTTGACGTCCAGGCGCTCCAGCGCGGCGGCGCCGTCCGCGGCGACGTCGACCGCGTGGGCCTCGTCCCGCAACCACTCCGCGATCGCTGCCGCCAGCAACGGTTCGTCCTCGACCACCAGTACCCGCACGCCTCGCCGCCTTCCGCCGTTGCTCCCCATCATCACCGATCGGCTGTTTCCGCGGTGTTTGCGAACACCGAAACGGTGCGGAAACGCTCCGCTGGCTTGGCTGGGACGAAACCGAACCTGTTCGAGGAGACACCATGAGACGACTGTCCTTGCTGGCCGCGCTGGTCCTGACGGCTTCCCTTGCCCTGACCGGCTGCGGCTCCGAGCCCGAGTCCGAGGGGGTGGCCTCGGGCGGCACGTCCCAGCCGGAGGCGAGCACCGGTGGCGGCGACGCCGCGGCGGAGAACCTGAGCCAGGACGAGATGGGCGTCAAGTTCGCCCAGTGCCTGCGCGAGAACGGGCTGGACGTGAAGGACCCGGAACCGGGCAAGGGGGTGATGCTCAAGTTCGGGCCGGAGTCCGGGATGAGCCGCGAGAAGGTCGAGCAGGCGATGGAGGCCTGCCGCAAGTACAACCCGCAGGCCGACAGCAAGCCGAACCCGGAGCAGGAGGCGAACGGCCGCAAGTTCGCCGCGTGCATGCGCGAGAACGGCGTGGAGAAGTTCCCGGACCCCAAGCCCGGCCAGCGCGGCATCCAGATCGACAAGGAGGCAGGCAGCGACCCGGACCTGGAGAAGGCGCAGGCTGCCTGCCAGAGCATCCTGGCAGGTCGGTGATGCCTCGTCGCCGTCGCGGCAGGACCGCTGTGACCGCCGTGGCCGTGCTGGCCGCGGGTGGAGTGCTGACTGCCGTTCTGCTCACCCGTACGGACAACAGCCAGGCGGCCGACAAGTCCGGCCCGGCGGTACCCGTCAACACCGCGAAGGTCACGCAACAGACGCTGAAGGACACCGAGAGCGCGGACGGCGAGCTGGGCTACGGCACGACCAGCACAGCCTCCGCCCGCACCCCCGGGACGATCACCGGGCTGCCGGAGAGCGGTCAGCAGTTCCACCGCGGGCAGCCGCTGTACTCGATCGACAACAAGCCGACCACTTTGATGTACGGCGCACTGCCGGCGTACCGGCGGCTCGCGACCGGCAGTGAGGGGCCCGACGTGCTCCAGCTCGAGCAGAACCTCCAGGCGCTCGGGTACGACGGGTTCACCGTCGACGACGAGTACACGTCGAACACCGCCGAAGCCGTCGAGCAGTGGCAGGAGGACCGCGGCCTGACCGAGTCCGGCAGCGTCGAGCTGGGTCAGGTGCTGTTCGCGGCCGGTCCGGTCCGGGTGGAGAGCGTGCAGGCCCAGGAAGGCGCGCAGACCGGTCCGGGGCAACCGGTGCTCAGATACACGGGCACGAAGAAGGCCGTCACCGTCACGCTGGAGGCGGCCGACCTGCGGCTGGCCAAGAAGGGCGCCGAGGTCGGCGTCGCGCTGCCCGACGACAGCACGGTCAAGGGCCGGGTGGAGAAGGTCTCGACCGTGGTCGTACCGGCGTCCGGGCAGGACCAGGAGGCGACCACCCAGCTCGAGGTGATCGTTGCCATCGACAACCAGAAGGCGCTGGCGAACTACCCGACCGCCTCGGTGGACGTGACCTTCACCGCGTCCGAGCGCAAGAACGTGCTGACCGTGCCGGTCGCCGCGCTGCTCGCGCTCAGCGAGGGCGGCTTCGGGGTCGAGGTCAGCGACGACACCGGAACCCGGTACGTGCCGGTGAAGACCGGCCTGTTCGCGGGCGGCCGGGTGGAGATCTCCGGTTCCGGGATCAAGGCCGGCCTCGCGGTAGGGGTGCCGAAGTGATCGAGCTGACCGACGTGACGAAGGTGTACGCCGGTGGCGTCGCGGCGCTCGGCGGGGTGTCGCTGCGGATCGGCCAGGGCGAACTGGTCGCCATCGTGGGACCGTCCGGGTCCGGCAAGTCGACGATGCTGAACGTGCTCGGCACGCTGGACCGGCCCACCTCGGGCAGCGTCCGGATCGACTCGTACGACGTCGCGAAGCTGTCCGACGCCGGGTTGTCGGCGCTGCGCGCGAGCCGGATCGGGTTCGTCTTCCAGCAGTTCCACCTGGCGTCCGGCGTACGGGCCGTCGACAACGTCGCCGACGGGTTGCTGTACTCCGGCCTGCGGGCGGCGCAACGGCGCCAACGGGCCGCGGCGGCGCTGGAGCGGGTCGGGCTGGCCCATCGGCTGGACCACGAGCCGCACGAGCTGTCCGGCGGTGAACGCCAACGCGTCGCCGTCGCCCGGGCGGTCGCCGGCGAGCCCGCGGTCCTGCTCGCGGACGAACCCACCGGCGCGCTCGACTCCCGGTCGGGTGCCGGCGTCATGCAGCTGTTCCGGGACCTGAACGCCGCCGGCACGACCGTCGTCGTGATCACCCACGACCGCGACATCGCCGCCTCGCTGCCGCGCCAGATCCAGATGCGCGACGGCCGGATCACCGCGGAGGTGCACTGATGGCCCGGCGCGGCGAAGGGCTCCGACCGGCCAAGCTGTGGCCCGGGGACGTGATCAAGGTGGGCGCGGTGGGTCTGCGGACCCGGCCGCTGCGGGCGTTCCTGTCCGCGCTGGGGATCGCGATCGGCATCGCCGCGATGGTCGCCGTGGTCGGCATCTCCTCGTCGTCGCGGGCCGAGCTGGACGCGACACTCGATGCCCTCGGCACCAATCTTCTGACGGTCGAACCGGGCACCCGGCTGACCGGTGAGCAGGCACAACTGCCGCTGACGGCGGAGTCGATGGTCGACCGGATCGGGCCGGTCCAGGCGCAGTCCGCGATCGGCCGGGTCGACGACGCAGGCGTCTACCGCAGCGACAAGATCCCGGAGATCGAGACCAACGGCATCGTCCCGTACGCCGCCCGGACCAACCTGCTCGACACCATCGGCGGAACGGTTCGCAGCGGACGGTGGCTCGACGCGGCGACCGGGACCTATCCGGCGGCCGTGCTCGGCGCGAGCGCGGCCGAACGCCTCGGCATCAATCGCGCGGGCCCGGACATCCAGGTGCTGATCGGCGACGAGTGGTTCACCGTGCTCGGCATCCTCTCCCCGGCCGCGCTGGCGCCCGAGCTCGACTCCGCCGTCCTGATCGGCTGGCCCGCGGCCGGTACGACGCTCGGCTTCGACGGGCACCCGACCAAGATCTACACCCGATCGACCGACCGACAGGTGGAGTCGGTCCGGGCGGTGCTCGGGCCGACGGCCAACCCGGAGGCGCCGAACGAGGTCCAGGTGTCGCGTCCGTCCGACGCGCTGGCCGCTCAGCAGGCCGCGGGCGAGGCCTTCACCGGTCTGCTGCTGGGACTCGGCGCGGTCGCACTGCTGGTCGGCGGGGTCGGCGTCGCGAACATCATGGTGATCTCGGTGCTCGAACGCCGCGCGGAGATCGGGCTGCGGCGGTCGCTCGGCGCCACCAGGGGCCAGATCCGGACACAGTTCCTGACCGAGTCGTTGCTGTTGTCGGCTCTCGGCGGGCTGGGCGGAGCTGCCTTGGGCAGCGCGGTGACCGTCGGCTACGCGGCGTACCAGGGCTGGCTGACGGTCATCCCGCTCTGGGCGGTCGTGGGTGGCTTCGGGGCAACGCTGGTGATCGGTGGAGTCGCCGGGCTCTATCCGGCGATCCGGGCGTCGCGCCTGTCGCCCACCGAGGCGCTCGCGACGCCCTGAGCCGGCTCAGCTTCGGCTCAGAAGAAGACGATGACGCCGATGCCGGTGAGCGCGAGCTGGATCAGCGCCACCGGCACCAGGCCCTGCCACGCGAGCTTCTGCAGCTGGTCGGCGCGCAGCCGCGGGAACGCGACCCGCACCCAGATCACCACCAGCGAGACGATCGCGATCTTCAGCAGCGACCAGATCCAGCCGATCGAGTCCGGACCCGGACCGCTCCAGCCGCCGAGGAACAGCACGGTGGTCAACGCGGCGAGCACCACGATGCCGGCGTACTCGGCGAGCAGGAAGAGGGCGAAGCGCAGGCCGGTGTACTCGGTGTAGGGGCCGAAGATGACCTCGGAGTCGGCCACCGGCATGTCGAACGGCGGCCGCTGCAGCTCGGCCAGACCGGCGACGAAGAACACCACCATGCCGGGCAGCTGCCAGAGCAGCCACCACGGGTTCCACTGATCGACGATGCCGGTCAGGCTCAGCGTGCCGGCCGCGACCGCGACACTGGCCGCCGACAGCACGAACGGCAGCTCGTAGCTCATCAGCTGGGCGGCGACCCGCAGGCCGCCGAGCAGGCTGTACTTGTTGCCGCTGGCCCAGCCGGCCATCAGCGAGCCGAGCACGCCGACGCTCATCACCGCGAGCACGAAGAACAGGCCCGCGTCGAGGTGGGCACCGACCAGGACCGGCGAGATCGGGATCGCGGCCATCGCCGCCATGTACGGCAGGATCGCGACCACCGGCGCCCACTCGAACACCCGCTTGTCCGCGGCGGCCGGGGTGACGCTCTCCTTCTGGACGAACTTGATCCCGTCGGCGACCAGCTGCGCCCAGCCGTGGAAGCCGCCGGCGTACATCGGCCCGAGCCGCGACTGCATGTGCGCCATCACCTTGTGCTCGGCCTGACCGACCACCAGCGGCGCGACCAGGAACGCGACCAGCACGCCGACGACCCGCAGTACGAACTCGAGCATGTGCGCACCCTACCGACTCCGACTTGACCTCAACCATCGTTCAGGTCCGAGGCTGTCGTCATCGAGCAAAGGAGTGGACATGATTCTGGTCACCGGAGCCACCGGAAAAGTCGGGCGGCACGTCGTCGCCGGACTGCTGGCAGCGGGCGCGGACGTGCGGGCACTGGTCCGGCAGCCGTTGCTGGCGGGACTGCCGAACGAGGTCGAACTGGTCGTCGGCGACCTCACCGATCCGGAGGCGGTGCGGAAGGCCGCCGCGGGCGCGGAGGCGGCGTTCCTGCTCTGGCCGTCGTACTCGGCGGACGGCGCGGCGCCGGTCGTCGCGGCACTGACCGAGCAGGTGCCGCGGGTCGTCTACCTGTCGGCGATGAACGTCGACGACAGCCAGCCTGCGGAACACAACGGTGTCTGGGGTGCGGTGGAGCAGTTGCTGGTCGAGTCGGACGCCGACTGGACCTTCCTGCGACCGGGTGGGTTCGCCGCCAACACGCTGGAATGGGCGGACGAGATCCGTCACGGTGGTGTGGTCGCGATGCCCGCACCGCAGGCCGGGCGGTCGCTGATCCACGAGCGGGACATCGCCGACGTCGCGGTGCTCGCGCTGCTGGACGAGACGCACAGCGGCAAGAAGTACGTGCTGACCGGGCCGCGGGTGCTGACCCAGGAGGAGCAGGTCGCGGCGATCGGCGCCGAAATCGGGAAACAGCTCCGGGTCGAGGAGCAGACTGCCGACCAAGCGCGGCAGGCGATGCTGGCGACCGGCGCGGACGAAGCGTTCGTCGGGCCCGCGATCCAGTACTGGGAGTCGCTGGTCGACGATCCCGAGCCGGTGGTGCCGACGTACACGGAACTCACCGGTCGTCCTGGTCGCAGCTTCGAGCAGTGGGTTCACGAGCACCGCGACTCGTTCCGGGTGCTGTCGACCGCGGAGGTGGCGACGGAGTTCGTCGAGGGATTCCGGACCGGGGACTTCGCCCGGGCGACCAGGGTGCAGGCGGCGGACGTCGTACGGGTCGCGCCTTCGGAGTACGACGGGGAGCTGGTCGGGGAGGCCGCGATCATGGAGAACGCGGCCCGGTCGCTGGAGGGGCACGAGATCACGGGCGTGGACATCCTCGGGCCGCTGGTCTCGACCGACCACTTCGCGGCGCGCTTCACGTTCCACTTCGCCGGCGACGAACCGGAGACGACGAAGCTGTCGCTCTACACGGTCACCGACGGGCAGATCACCCGGGAAGAGGTCTTCTACCTGACCGAACCGGTGAACTGAGCGGGTTCGCTCAGGCTTGTCCATCCGGCTGCTCCGGCGCCGCTTCCGGCGATGAAGCAGGCGGGGAGGCGGGCTCCGCCGGGGCGGACGGCGCAGCGGGCTCCGCCGGTGTGGGTTCGGCCTGTTTGCGGGCTCTGCGTTCGCCGCCGGCTCGGCGCGGGCGAGCGGGGGTGGAGGCCGCCTGGGCGGGAGCCAGCGGGTCCGGGTCGGGGGAACCGGGCCGGCGCGGGCCCCAGCTGTCGGGGTCGGGGACGCCTGGCGGGAGTGTCCGGCGGCGTGAGGGAGCGCCGGTCTTCGCGGCCGCGGGGGCGTGGTCGGACTCGCCGGGTTCCTTCGCGCCGGGCCACGGCTTGGCGACGCGGGAGGCGAGCACGAACTCCTTGCGCAGCGGGTTGCCCTCGAACTCGTCGGGCAGCAGCAGTGGGACCAGGTTCGGGTGGCCGGGGAAGTCGATGCCGAACATCTCGTGTGTCTCGCGCTCGTGCCAGTTGGCTCCGGCGTACACCTCGGACAGCGTCGGCAGCGCGGCGCCGGCGCGCGGGACCAGTGTGCGGACCAGCACGTGGTCGACGTGGGCCCCGCCCCAGAAGTCGGCCAGGTGCGTGACCACACGGAACCCGTCGGTCAGCTCGTCGCTGGCGGTCAGGAAGTCGAAGAAGATCAGCCCGACCTCGTCGCGCAGGATCTCGTGCGCCGAGACCCACGCTTCGGCCGGTACGTCGACCGTCGCGACGCCGAAGCTGTCCGACCCGGTCGCCGCGATCCCCGCGTCGGTCAGCGCGGACAGCAGGTTGCCCGCCTCCGGCCGGTCGGTCACTTCGGCTCCACCAGGCCGCGGGTCAGCGCCTGCGCCGACGGCTCGTACCGGCTGGTCACGTTCTCGCCCGCGATCTTCTCCTGCAGCTTGAGGATGCCCTGCAGCAACGCCTCCGGGCGCGGCGGGCAACCAGGCACGTACACGTCGACCGGGATGATCTGGTCGACGCCCTTGGTCACGCAGTACGAGTCCCAGTACGGGCCGCCGGAGTTCGAGCAGGAGCCGAACGAGATCACGTACTTCGGCTCCGGCATCTGGTCGTACAGCCGCTTGATCGCCGGCGCCATCTTGTCGGTCACCGTGCCCGAGACCACCATCAGGTCGGCCTGCCGCGGCCCGGGCGCGAACGGGATCACCCCGAGCCGGATGAAGTCGTGGCGTCCCATCGACGCCGCGATGAACTCGATCGCGCAGCAGGCGAGCCCGAAGTTGAACACCCAGAGCGAGTACTTGCGTCCCCAGTTCAGCAGGTACCGCACCGGCTCGGGGGCGAGCTTCGCCAGCGCACCCACAGCCGGCCGCACCGTCGGCATCGGCAGATGGACCGCGTGATCAGCCATGGATTCAGCCTAGTCTCCCGACCTCTTCGGCGAGCACCTCCGGATACTCCAGCGGCGCGAAGTGCCCGACACCGTCGACGAACCGCAGCGTCACGTCGCTGAAGAACTCCTCCAGCCGGTCCGACCACTCCCGCGGAAACAGCGGGTCGTGCTCCGGCCACACCACCCGGGTCCGTACGCCGATCCGGTCGCCGGCCGCCGGTGCGACCTCGGCCGCCGACGTCGCCACCGCGCCGGCGCCCGCGCGGTACCAGTTGATCGACGCGGTGAACGCTCCCGGCGGGGAGTACACCTCGACCAGGTGGTCGAGTTCCGGCTCGAGTCCCGGCCCGGACCAGTGCGTCCAGAAGTGCCGCAGGTAGTCGCGAACGGCGTCGGGCTTGCCGTCGATCAGCTGCTCGACCACCGGCAACTTGTGGAACGACTGGTACCAGAACTCGGTCTGCGCCCGCTCACCGAAGACCCGCTTCCCGATCCCCGGCAACGGCGGCGCGACGACCAGTCCCCCGACCAGCTCCGGCCGCGTCTTCGCCACCGCCTGCGCGATCCGGCTCCCGATGTCGTACCCGACCAGCACGGGCCGCTCCAGCCCGAGCTCCTCGATCAGCCCGGCCACGCTGCGCGCCTGCGCGAACGCGTCGTACTGGCCGTCCGCGGCATGTTTGTCCGATGCGCCGAAGCCACGAAGGTCCGGAGCCACCACCTGGCGCCCGGCCTCGACGAGCATCGGCGCCAACCGCCGGTAGTCGGTCCGGTCGCCCGGCCAGCCGTGCAGCAACACGACAGGGGGCCCGTCGCCCGCTACGTCGTACACCAACCTGAACCCGTCCACAGCAGCACTGATCAGCACGATCACCGACTCTACGTGTCAGCCGATGAGATGACCCGGCCCGGTGGTCAGGCCGCCTTCGACCGGCAGCGTGATGCCGGTGATCCAGGCCGCGTCGTCCGAGGCGAGGAAGGCGACCGCGGCGGCGACGTCCTCGGGTTGGCCGACCCGGCGCAGGGGGTAGATCGCCTTCAGGTCCTCCAGAGCCTGGGGGCGGTTCGCGAAGGCACGGGTGGCGATCGTGCCGGGAGCGACGACGTTGAAGCGGACGCCGCTCGGGCCGTGCTCGGCCGCGAGGTTGGCGACCAGGCTGATCAGGCCGGCCTTCGCCGCGGCGTACGGGTTGGTGCCTAGGGCAACCACTCCGCTGATCGACCCGACCAGGACGACGGCGCCCGAGCCGGACGCGACCAACTGCGGCAGCGCCGCCTCGATGCAGCGGACCGCGCCGGTGAAGGTGAAGTCGTACTGCCGGGCCCACTGATCGTCACCGGGCTCGACCTCGGTCCGGTTCGCGAGGTTGTGGCCGGCCACCTGAGCCAGTACGTCGAGCCGCCCGAACCGGTCGACGCTTGCCGCCACCGCCGCGTCGACCGAGTCCCGGCTGGTGATGTCGCACGCGAGAGCGATCGCCGATCCGCCGTCGCCGGCCAACTCGGCGGCGAGCTGCCCGGCCGCGTCGGTGTCGACGTCGGCGACCGCGACCGACGCCCCTTCGGCCGCCAGCCGGACCGCCGTCGCCCGCCCGATCCCGTGCGCGGCACCGGTGATCAACGCGACCTTGCCCTCGAACCGTCTCACCACAACTCCCTCTGCTCGGCTTGCGCCGACGCTACGGGCTAGAGCGCGCTCTAGGTCAACCGGGGAGACCAGGTATTTCCTTGACCGCCCACGACCCCCGACCTAGCCTGACTGGACAGGACTGAACAGGTTCATCGAGACCAGGAGACGGCCGTGGCCGAGCGGGTGGAAGTGGGGGCGCCGGAGCCGAGGGCGCTCGCGGTGGAGACCAACGGGCTGAACGTGATCGACGACGCCGAGCGGAAGGGCCGGCCGCAACAGCTGTTCTGGCCGTGGTTCGGCGCCAACGTGTCGGTGCTGGGGCTGAGCTACGGCGCGTTCGCGCTCGGGTTCGGCATCTCGTTCTGGCAGGCGGTGATCGCGGGTCTGGTCGGGATCGTGTTCTCGTTCCTGCTCTGCGGGCTGATCGCCTTGGCCGGCAAACGCGGGTCGGCGCCGACGCTGGTGCTCAGCCGGGCGGCGTTCGGGGTGCGCGGCAACAAACTGCCGTCGCTGGTGTCCTGGCTGCTCACGGTCGGCTGGGAGACCGTGCTGACGATCCTCGCCACGCTCGCCACGGCCACCGTGTTCGAGCGGCTCGGCTGGGGCGGCGGCTCGATCACGAAGGTGGTCGCGCTGGTTGTCGTCGGCACCCTGATCGTTGCCTGCGGCGTGCTCGGCTTCGACCTGATCATGCGGATGCAGACGATCATCACGATCGTCACCGGCGTGCTGACGGTCGTCTACATCGCGCTGGTCGCCGACCAGGTCAGCTGGTCCACCGTCTCGGCCCTGCCCGGCGGCTCCGGCCAGGAACTGATCGGTGCCCTGGTCTTCCTGATGACCGGCTTCGGCCTCGGCTGGGTGAACGCGGCCGCCGACTACTCCCGCTACCTGCCCCGGACCGCGTCCAGCCGCGGTGTCGTCGGCTGGACCACGTTCGGCTCGTCGCTGGCCCCGATCGTGCTGCTGATCTTCGGCCTGCTGCTGGCCGGCTCGTCGACCGACCTGAGCGCGGCGATCGCCGCCGACCCGATCGGCGCCCTCGCGGAGGCGCTGCCGACCTGGTTCCTGGTGCCGTTCGTGATCGTCGCCGTGCTCGGTCTGGTCGGTGGCGCGGTGCTCGACATCTACTCCTCCGGCCTCGCGCTGCTGTCCCTCGGCGTCCCGGTCCCGCGGTACGTCGCGGCGTTCGTCGACGGTCTGGTGATGATCGCCGGCACGATCTACGTGGTGTTCTTCGGCGACGAGTTCCTGCAGGAGTTCACCGGCTTCCTGATCACGCTCGGCGTCCCGGTCGCGGCCTGGTGCGGCATCATGCTGGCCGACATCGCGACCCGGCGGCGCGACTACGCCGACGCCGACCTGTTCGACCGCCGCGGCCGGTACGGCGACGTCCGGTGGCTGCCGGTGGTCACCATGCTCGTTGCCACCGGCATCGGCTGGGGCCTGGTCACGAACGGCAACGCGGACTGGCTGACCTGGCAGGGCTACCTGCTCGAACCGTTCGGCCTCGGCGGCAAGGAAGGGTCGTGGGCGTTCGCCAACCTCGGCGTCCTGGTCGCGCTGGTCGGCGGGTTCGTGGTCCAGCTGCTCGCCGGGCGCCGCGCCGTACAGGCTCAGGAGTCGCAGTCCTCGCTGGAGAGGGTGAGCTGAGATGGTGCTCGCGCTGATCGACCTGCAGCGGATCTTCGCCGAGCCGGACAGCGGCTGGGCGACGCCGGACTTCCAGCGGGTGGTGAAGCCGACCCAGCACCTGGTCGAGCTGTTCGCGCCGCAGGTGATCTTCACCCGGTTCGTCGCGCCGGCCGGGGAACCGGCCGGTTCCTGGATCCCGTACTACGAGCAGTGGCCGTTCGCGCTGCAGCCGCCGGACTCCTACGCGTACCAGCTGGTCGACGAGTTCCGCGGTGCGCCGACACTGGACAAGCCGACGTTCAGCAAGTGGGGCCGGGAGCTGGCGGACGCGGTCGCGCCGGACGGGCGGCTGGTGCTGGCCGGCGTGACCACCGATTGCTGCGTGCTGTCGACGGCGCTCGCCGCGGTGGACGCCGGCGCACACGTCCAGGTCGTCGAGGACGCCTGCGCCGGGGTCGACGAGGCGAGCCATCACAAGGCGATCGACATCATGCGGCTGTACGCGCCGATGCTGGAGATCGTCACCGTCGAGCAACTGCGCTCCGCGGGTGGTTCCGGCCAGTGACCCCGGGCGTCACCCTCAAGCACGAGCGGATCGCCTCGATCTTGGCCCGGGAGATCAGGTCGGGCCGGGTCGGCCACGGCCACCGGCTGCCCGGCGAGGTGGAGCTGGCCCGGCGGTTCGGCGTCAGCCGGAACACGGTCCGCTCGGCGCTCGCCGTCCTGACCGCGGACGGGCTGATCACCACCCGGACCGGCAAGGGGTCGTTCGTGCTGTTCGACGGGCGGCCGCTGGACGATCCGCTCGGGTGGACGCACGCGCTGGCCGAGCAGGGCGTCGAAACCCGGGTCCGCATTCTGCGCCTCGAACTCGACCAGGACCCGGAGCTCGCCGAGCAGCTCGACCTGGACTCCCCCGACGTGATCGTGGTCGAACGCATCCGGTCGCTGGTGGACGGCGAGGCGATCTCGCTGGAACGCAGCCGGCTGCCGGCCGTGGAGCAGCTCCGGGACCTGCCGTCGCGCGGGCTCGACGACGGATCGATCATCTCGACACTGACGCGGGCCGGGCTCCACCTGACCCAAGGCGAGCAGCGGCTGCGTGCGCGGCCGCTCACCGCCGACGAGGCCACGCTGCTGGGCCGTCCGGAAAACACTTGGTTCCTGCACAGCCGCCGGACGAGCTGGACGGCCGACAACCGGTTCGCCGAGCAAGTGGACAGTTTGCTGGATCCGAAGCACTTCGAGCTCAACCTCACCTACAGCGAGACGCCGCGATGACGTCGGCCGAATCGCGCGCGGCCGGAGCCCTGTACGGGCTGGCGATCGGGGACGCACTGGGGATGCCGACCCAGTCGTTGCCCAGGGCCCGCATCGTCGAGCGGTACGGCGAGGTGATCGACGGGTTGCACCCCGCGCCGGACGACCAGCCGCTGGCGGCGGGAATGCCGGCCGGGGCCATCACCGACGACACCGAGCAGGCCGTGCTGCTGGCCAGGTTGGTGATCGAAGGCAACGGACTCGTGGACGGGCACGAACTCGCGCGCCGGCTGATCGCGTGGGAGGACGACATGCGGGCCCGCGGGTCGCTCGACCTGCTCGGGCCGTCGACCAAGCGGGCGCTCGACGAGTTGCTGGCCGGGGGCGATATCACGCGGACGGGCCGTTACGGCACGACCAACGGTGCCGCGATGCGGATCACGCCGGTGGGGATCGCGACGCCTGCCGACGAGGTGGAGTTGTTGGTCGACCGGGTGGTCGCCGCCAGCGCTCCGACGCACAACACCGGACTGGCGTTGTCGGCCGCGGCCGCGGTTGCTGCCGCCGTGGGTGCAGGGGTGGACGGAGCCACGGTGCCGGAGGCAACCACCGCGGCGGTCGCTGCGGCTCGATCGGCCGCGCACCACGGCTACTGGGTAGCGGGCGCCGACGTGGGCATCCGGATCGGCTGGGCGGTGACGGTGCTCACGCAGTCGGACGGCGCGACGCTGGAGCCAGGAGCTGCTGCGGACCTCCTGTACGGGCTGGTGGGCACGAGTCTGGCCAGTCAGGAGTCGGTGCCCGCGGCGTTCGCGGTGGCCAACGGGTGCGACGATCCGTGGACCGTGGTTCGGGTCGCGGCTTCGCTGGGTGGCGACACCGACACGATCGCGGCGATCGCCGGGGCCGTGGTCGGCGCGTGCCACGGCGTCGACGCGTTTCCGGCCGACGTCCGGCGTACGGTCGCCGCGGTGAACGGGCTCGACCTGGACTCGTTGGCCGGCGAGTTGCTGAAGGTACGCCGCGGATGAGGCTCGTGCATCTCGGCAACGTCGTGGTCGACCTGGTGCTGACGGTCGACGAACTGCCGGAGCGCGGCGGGGACGCGCTGGCGGGATCGACCGATCGGGCGACCGGGGGCGGGTTCAACGTGATGGCGGCGGCGAGCCGGCTGGGGCTCGAGACGTCGTACTACGGCGTGCTCGGGACCGGCCCGTTCGCCGACCAGGCGCGGGTGGATCTGCACCGGGAGGGGATCGACTTTCCGCAGCCGCAACGTCCCGAGCTGGACACCGGGTTCGTCGTCGTCCTGGTGGACAGCGGCGGTGAGCGCACCTTCGTCACCAGTCCGGGCGCCGAGGCGACGCTGAGCGACGTACCGGAAACGGACGAGGGCGACTTGGTCTACGTCTCCGGGTACAGCCTGCTGCATGCGGTCAATCGGGAGACGCTGGTCCGGCGGCTTCCCGAGCTGGCCGGCACGGTCTTCTTCGATCCCGGTCCGCTGGTCGGGCAGATCCCGGCGGAGGCGTTGGACGTCGCGTTGAGCCGGGCCGACTGGGTCAGCTGCAACGCGCGGGAGGCGGCGGTCCTGGGCGGCGGGCCCGCTGCCCCGCGCGGGGTGATCGTGCGGTTAGGGCCGGACGGGTGCCGGGTGGGCGATGAGCTGGTGCCGGGATTCGCGGTCGAGGCGGTGGATCTGAACGGTGCCGGCGACGCGCACTCGGGAGCGTTCCTGGCCTCCCTCGCCGCCGGACTCGAGCCGCTCGAAGCGGCCCGGCGGGCGAACGCGGCCGCGGCGATCGCCGTCACCCGGCGCGGACCGGCCACCGGCCCCACCCGGGCCGAGCTGGACGCGTTCCTGAGGGATTCCGGCGGGGCCTAAGGCCGCCGAGCCTCACCCTAAGGCTCCGGGGCGCGGCGCCTAGGGAGTAGTGCCGATGTGCGCGGCCACCTCACCGGCGGAGTGTCGGGGTATCGACGAACTCCCGGAGGACAGCATGTCGTTCTACCCCAGCACCGAATTCATCCAGGCCGAGGTCGCCTACCGCCAGGAGCGCAACCGGCAGCTCTTCCACCGGCCGGGACTGTTCCAGCGCTTGCGCCGTACGGCGCAGACGCCGGCACCTCGCCCGCACCTGGCTCGCGCCCGGCACGCGATGTGAGCGCCCGGCCACCACCCCTTCGACCACCAGCGCGACCGAGGTTCTCCGGAACCCGGTCGCGCTGGTGCGTTCGCCCTCGTAGGGACCCCGTACGGCGTCCTAGGGAGCGCGGCGCGCAGGGATAGGGAGGAAGTCCGATGTGCCGGGCCTCCTCAGCCGCGCAGATTAGGGCCATCGACAACGAGTCGAAGCACAACCGCCCAGGAGGCACCGCAGATGCACACCACCGAGTCGGTCAAGGCCGAGGTCAGCTACCGCACGGAGCGCCTCACCCGTGACTTCAGCCGCGCGAACCGGGCCACCCGGACCCGCCGGCACCTCACCCACCTGTTCACCCGGAACGTTTGAGAGGAGGACACCACGATGATGTTCACCACCGAGCAGTCGATTCAGGCCGAGAACAACTACCGCCAGGAGCGGATCAAGCGCGACTTCCGGGCCACCACCCGCAAGCAGCGCATCGCGCCAGCGCAGCAGAAGACGCCGTCGCGGAACGCGCGCCGGTTCCTGCGACCCACTCCGGCCGCGTGACCGCCGTGCACGCCGTCCCTGACCAGCAATCCCCGGTCAGGGACGGCTTTTCACGTTCTGCCGACGGTCACCAGACGCGGATTCTGCTCTCAGATGACAAGCGTGGGCCGGGCTGCCGTCGATTTGTGTCGGCTCCAGGGGCGAAGATGGACGACGTGCCCTGGACCTCGACACCTCTCGTCGGCCGCTCGACCGAGATGGCCGCCCTGCTCAGTGCCGTCGACGAAGCGAAGACCCGCCGCGCCGGCGCCATTCTGCTGTCCGGTGACGCCGGCGTCGGCAAGACCCGGCTGCTGGACGAGGTGGCCACCGGCGCGCACGAGCGGGGCTTCGGCGTACTGGTCGGGCACTGCACCGACTTCGGCGACGCCGGCCTGCCGTACCTGGCGTTCAGCGAGATCTTCGGCCGGCTCGCGGGCGAGCGCCCGGACCTGGTCGAGAGCGTGCTCACCAACTTCCCGGCGATCGGCCGGCTGCTGCCCACCCACCGGCTGATCGGCGCCCAGCCGGTCCCGCAGGACGGGCCGCTCGACCGCGCCGCGCTGTTCGACGCCGTGCTGGGCGCGCTGACCGCGCTGTCGACCAGCGAGCCGTTGCTGGTGATCGTCGAGGACACCCACTGGGCCGACGACTCCACCCGGGACCTGATCGGTTTCCTGCTGACCCGGCTGACCTCCCAGCGACTCGCGCTGATCGTGTCGTACCGCAGCGACGACCTGCACCGACGGCACCCGCTGCGCCGCCCGATCGCCGAGTGGTCGCGCAACCCCCGCGTACGGCGGGTCAACCTCAACCCGCTCAACACCGACGAGTCCCGCGCGCTGCTCAACGCCCTGCTGCCCGAGCGCCTGCCGGCGGCCGAGGAGCGCCGGATCCTGGACCGTGCCGGCGGCAACGCGTTCTTCACCGAGGAGCTGGTCGCCGCGGCCTCGCTCGGCGACGCCGACGCCGTACCGCCGGATCTGGCCGACCTCCTGCTCGTCCGGCTCGACCCGCTGTCCGACGACGCCCGCCAGGTCGCCCGGGTGATCGCCGTCGCCGGCCGCCGGGTGTCGCACCAGCTGCTGACCGCTGTCGCCGGTCTGCCCGACCGCGAGCTGGAGACCGCGCTGCGCGAGCTGATCGACGCGCACATCATCGAGCACCCGGGCAACTCGAGCTACTACTTCCGCCACGCCCTGCTCGCCGAGGCCGTGTACGACGACCTGCTGCCGGGCGAGCGGGTCCGCCAGCACGCGGCGTACGCGAAGGCTCTGCAGGACCAGACCGTCCCCGGTACGGCGGCCGAGCTGGCCGGGCACGCGACCCGCTCGCACGACCTGGTCACCGCGTTCGAGGCGCGGGTCCGGGCCGGGCAGGAGGCGCTCTCGGTCGCGGCGCCGCAGGAGGCGCTGAAGCACTACGAGATGGCGCTCGAGCTGTTCCCCGAGGAAGGCAGCTCGGTCGACAAGACCTGGCTGATCGTCGACACCGCGATGGCGGCGACGCTGTCGTCCCAGCACCTGCGCGCGGCGAAGCTGCTGCGCAAGGCGCTGGCCGACCTGCCCGCGGACGCCCCGATCCAGCAGCGCGTCGAGCTGCTGCTGCCGCTGTCGGAGATCTCGCTGGTGATCGACCACGACCACGAGGCGAACGAAGCCGCCTCGCAGGCGTTCCGGCTGGTCGCCGACGAACCGGCCAGCGCGTTCAAGGCCAAGGTGATCGCGCTGTACGCCCGCGTCTCGGACGCGCTCGGCCGGCCGATGGAGGCCGAGCGCTGGGCGCGGGAGGCGCTGCAGATCGCCCGCGAGGTCGGCCAGGAGTCCGCGGCCGGCGACGCCGGGATCACGCTGGCCCAGCTGCGCAAGCGCGCCGGAGACCCGGTCGCCGCCGCCAAGCAGCTGGAAGAGGCCGCCGTACGGGCTCAGCTGGCGGGTGACGCCGCTGCCGAGGTCCGCAGCCGATACCTGCTCGGTGCGAACCACTTCGACCTCGGCGAGCTGGCCAGCGCGAAGGCCGCGCTCGAGTACGCCGCGCAGCGGGCCGGTGAGCTCGGCCGGCAGTGGGCGGCGTACGGGTTCGACGCGCGGCGGATGCTGGCACTGACGCAGTTCACCATCGGCGAGTGGGACGAGGCGGCCGAAACCGCCCGGGCCGATGCGATGACGCCGGCCGCGGCCGCGGCCGGCCTGCGCAGCGTCGATTTCGCGGTGCGCAGTGGGCGAGGCGACACGTCGGTGGCCGAGGACCTGCAGCTGACGCGGAAGTGGTGGTCGCTGGACGTCATGCTGCCGCTGATCGGCCTGCAGCCGGCGGTGGAGGCGTACCGGCAGCTCGGCCAGCTCGCGGAGGCGGAGAAGCTGGTCGCGGACGTGTCGGCTTTGCTCGAGGACGTGTTCCAGACCGAGTGGTTCATGGCCAAGATCCGATTCTCCACGCTCGGGCTGCAGGTGCTGTGCGACCGGGCCGTCATCGAGCCGTCGGCGGCGGAGGAACTGGTAGCCCGCGGGGCGGAGCTGCTGGCCGCGGGCCATGCGACCGCGGAGAAGGGACTGCCGCCGGGCCGAGTGCTCGGGGTCGAAGGCATCGCCTGGCTGGCGCGGCTGGAAGCGGAGTGGGAGCGGCTGCGGTGGCTGGCGGGCGTGGAGCCGCCGACCCCCGAAGAGCTCGTCGCGACCTGGCAGCGGACCGTCGACGCCTTCGGCTATGGCTTCGTGTACGAGCAGGCGTGGTCGCGGGTCCGGTTGTCGACCGCGCTGCGGGCCGCTGGGCGAGTCGCAGACGCGAACGAGCAGGCTCAGCTCGCGGCGGATGTCGCGCGAAAGCTCGGCGCCCAGCCGCTGCTGGACGAGCTGGGCAGTGCTGCCGACCCAGCCGGGTCAGCGGCGCTCACCGCCCGGGAGAACGAAGTGCTGGCGCTGCTCGCCGAGGGCCGGACCAACCGGCAGCTGGCCCGCGAGCTCTACATCAGCGAGAAGACGGTCAGCGTGCACGTCTCGAACATCCTGGCCAAGCTCGGCGTCCGCTCCCGGACCGAAGCCGCCGCCGTCGCCCGGCGCGACGGGCTGCTCGACTAGAGGTCGTCTCCCGTCCCGCGAGGTGCCGTGGCGGGTACCACGCAGTAGGCGCGGGATTGGGAGACGCGCCCTCAACGCTCGTCCGGCCGCTCCGCGGACGGCCGGACCTGCCGTGACGCCTTCAACGCCGGCCGCGGTGGCCGTGGGCCGCGCGGGGGACGAGCGTCGTACTCAGCTGGCGGGCACCGCGGCGGCGGGCGAGCTCGTCGCCCCGCTCGTGCGCGACCTTCGGGCGGTGCTCGGCCCGCTCGTGGGCGACCTTCGGCCGGTGCTCATCGCCGGCGGTCTCGCCGTGCGGCTCGATGGTGTCGATCAGTCCGTCGAGAACCCGCTGTGCCTTCCGGAAGCGTGCCACCGTCAGGACCACGGCGCTGATCCCTGCCACCGCAATCAATACCCAGAGTTGCCAAGTCATTCCCCACCACCCTGCAATCGCCCCGTTCCCCCTGGTAATCACCATAGGCCTGATCTGACGGAATGGCGATAGCCCCATCGCAATCCGTTACGAAACCAGGCCGAACGCCCGGGAACGTTGTCCGATGCAAGGATTTTGCGGCGATCAGGCAATGATCTCGGCGAGCGACGAACGGTGACTCTGTGTCATCTACGGGCGGTCCGTGGTGCCGAGGACGCGGACGAGATTGGCGCCCAGGACCTTGCGGACGACTGCCTCGGACAGGCCGCGTTCGACCAGTGCGTCGGTGACCAGCGGCATTCCGGCCGGGCCTTCCAGCCCGGGAACGTAGACCTGGGCATCCAGCCCCTCGATGATCACCGGGAGGTCGCAGGCCGGGATCTTCTCGCCGAACACCTCGGCGACGAAGTCGCTGCCCAGGCCGACGTGGTCCTCGCCGGCGACCGCGACCAGGTGCTCGACGTGATCGGCCAGGTGCTGGATCGTCGGCTTCTCGTCCTCGGTCAGGAAACCGGCGAAGAAGTTCACGCAGACGACACCACCGGTGGCGGCGATCGCCCGGAGCTGGTCGTCGGTGAGGTTGCGGTGGTGCGGGCGGAGCGCGTACGCGCTGGAGTGCGTCGCGATCAGCGGCTTGGTGGCCAGCTCGAGAATGTGCTCGACCCCGCCGCGGCCGACGTGCGAGACGTCGATCAGAACGCCGAGCTCCTCGAGCAGCCCGACCGCCTCGACACCGGCCTTGGTGAGCCTGCTCCCGGCCGCGTCCTCGCCGGAACCGTCGGCCAGCGCGCTACGGCCGAAGTGGGTGAAGGAGATCACCCGCACCCCGAGCCGGTGCAGCGTGTGGAACAGCTCGACGTCGGTGTCGATCTGCGGGCAGCCCTCGAGGGCGAGCACGAGCGCGATCTTGCCGGCCGCGGTCGCCGCCTCGATCTCGGCGCCGCTGCGGCACAGCGCGACCTCGTCGGCGTTCGCCTCGGCGATCTGGTGCGCCGCCTCGATCATCCGCAGGGTCTCCCGCAAGGACCCCTCGGGCCGGAACTCGTCGTCGATGAACACCGGCAGCACCTGGACGTCGATCCCACCGTCGCGCAGCTGCGGGATCCAGCGATCCCGGAAGTAGCTCCCCCACACTTCCTTCGGCCGCCGCGCCACCAGCATCAGCAGATCGTTGTGCGCATCGGCGACGACGGCGTTGTGGTGCAACTCGTTCATCAGCTCTCCCAGTCGTTGGTCCCCGGCCAGCCGACCACTCGCGGACCGGGGAATCAACCCGGGGCGCTGGAACTGGGTCCGCGGCGCACTGCTCGACCGCGCCGAAGCGTGAACGGCTAGTCGTACACCTGGAACCAGTGCAGGGAGCCCTCGTCCACCTCCGGCAGGTACGGCACGTCGCGAATCCGCGTCATCGGCCGACGGTCGACCATCGCCCCCGCCACGTCGTCGAGCATCTGCCCGACGCTGCTCCACTGCTGCGAAGCACCTCCGCCGCCCTCCGGGTACCACTCGCAGACCGCACCGTACGACGGCCCGTCGCTCAGGTCGACGAACATTACTCCGGCGTCGGCGGCGTCTGCGATCGGGAGGTAGCCATCGAGCCACCGGGGGACGTCTGCGCCGGAGAGCAGCGGACCGGCTTCGATCTTCTGCCACATCCGCCGGATCGCCAGCATCTCCATCACGGGCACCAGGTTGTAGTGGAACGGGATCACCGAGCCGCGGATCGCCCGGTGCTCGGTGCCGTTCGCCAGTTGCAGCAGCTCGACCAGGTCCGCCGGGAGCGGATGGTTCATCGCCGCTTCGAGATAACGCAGATCGACCGGAGTCGCCGGTGGGTTGACCAGCCGCGCGATCGCCGGAGCCTGTTCGGCGAGCCAGCCGGTGATGCGCGGCCAGGAGGTCGCGGCGCGGGCGGTCATCGGGCTCAGGTCCAGCTGAGGACTTTTTTGCGCCAGGCGTAGAGCAGGCCGACGGTGACGAAGGCGAGGAAGACGAACATCTCGATCAGCGACGAGGTGCCGACGGTGGCGAAGACGGTGGCCCACGGGAACAGGTAGACGGCGTCCACGGCGAAGATCACGTAGAGGTAGGCGAACAGGTAGTACCGGATGTGGATCTGCGCCCAGCCCTCGCCGACCGGGTCGACGCCGGACTCGTACGTGGTGAGTTTCTCGGGGGTCGAGTAGGTGATGGTGAGGGCGCGGTTGAGCGCGAAGGCGCCGAGCAGGCCGCCGAGGCCGAGCAGGACGATCGCTGCGACTACCGCGTAGGCCTCGGACACAGGGACGACTTTAGTTGGTGCAGAGCAGCATCGCGTCGAGGGCGACCTGGGGGCCGTAGCCGGACTTCACGTCGGCGACCTGGACCCGCAGGCGGTTGACGCCGGGGATCTGCCGGTTCAGCCAGGTCTCGGTCTCCTGGGCCTGGTCGACGGTGCCGAGCACGGCCGAACCGTTCAGCAGCGAGACGCGGACGGTGCCGTCGGTGATGTTGCCGAGCCAGTTCTTCACCCACGAGCAGCCGGCCGAGTTCACGTCGCCCCAGACCACGCCGCCCTTGTCGGCGAGCAGCTCGGCCTCGGCCCGCCGCGGCGAGTCCGCCGCCGTGAGCACGGTGAACACCGGGTGTCCCTTGCCGCCCGACGCGAGCAGCGGCTTCTTGAAGATGCCGCGCCAGACGTAGTGCGAGTATCCGGCCGGAGCCGACGCGGCCGCGGCGTACGGCGCCTGGGGGCCGATCGCCAACCGGTAGGTCCGGATCGAGCCGGGCTGCTTCGACGAGATCGTCACGTTGCCGCCGGACGGCGTCGCGTGGCCGATCTCCTGCCAGCCCTTCGTCGCGTCCCAGCGCTGCAGTGCGACGCGCGACCCGGCCGCCGGCGCGGGCGTCAGCGTGCCGCTGACCGTCAGGACGCCGGCGGTGTAGTCGGTCGTCCGGATGCTGGTGATCTTGACCGAGCGGACCGGCGTCGCCTGGGCCACCTCGGCTGCTTTCGCCGTGTCGGTTGCGATCAGCGCGCTCTGCGCCGGAGCGACGGTGCCGGCACAACCGGCCAGCAGCAGGGCCGCCGCCAGCGTCGTACCGCAGGACAGGAAGGCACGAACGCCCATGGAGAAACTCCCTCGAGACCCGGGCCGCCCCCGGGGTGGATCACAACTGTGTGACGACACCCTGCCGCGAATGACAGCGGAAGGCAAGCGAGCGACTGCTCTACGTCACACTGGAGGGTTTCGCCGTCCGTCCCAGGCTCTGGACCACCACGCCTCGGGCATGGTTCTGTCCCAAAGCCGAACTAACATTGGGATATCGCCCTGACTGGGGGGATCGACGGTGCGCCGCAGGGCAGCCGCCGGGCCCAAGCTCGACTTGGAGATGACAGAACAGATGGCCATCGAGGTCAAGCAGCTGGACCGCGTGGTGATCCGCTTCGCCGGTGACTCCGGTGACGGGATGCAGCTCACGGGGGACCGGTTCACCGCGGAAACGGCATCGTTCGGCAACGACCTGTCGACCCTGCCCAACTTCCCCGCCGAGATCCGGGCACCTGCCGGAACCCTGCCGGGCGTCTCGTCGTTCCAGCTCCACTTCGCCGACCACGACATCCTCACCCCGGGTGACGCGCCGGACGTGCTGATCGCGATGAACCCGGCGGCGCTGAAGGCCAACCTGCCCGACGTACCGCGCGGTGCCACGCTGATCGTCGACACCGCCGACTTCACCGCCCGCAACCTCAAGCGGATCGGGTACGACGAGAACCCGCTGGAGACCGGCGCGCTCGAGGCCTACCACGTCGTCGCGCTGAACCTGACCGGCATGACGGTGGAGTCGGTGAAGGAGTTCGGGCTGTCCCGCAAGGACGCCTCCCGGGCCAAGAACATGTACGCGCTCGGCCTGGTCTCGTGGCTGTTCCAGCGCCCGATCGAGTCGACGATCGCGTTCCTGGAGACCAAGTTCGCCGGCAAGCCGGACATCCGCGACGCCAACATCGCGGCGTTCCGCGCGGGCTTCAACTTCGGTGAGACCGCCGAGGAGTTCGCGGTCCGGTACGAGGTGAAGCCGGCCCAAATGGCCACCGGCACCTACCGCAACATCTCCGGCAACCTCGCGCTGGCGTACGGCCTGGTGGCGGGCGCCCAGCGGGCCGGGCTGCCGCTGGTGCTCGGCGCTTACCCGATCACGCCCGCGTCCGACGTGCTGCACGAGCTGTCCAAGCTCAAGCGGTTCGACGTGACCACGATCCAGGCAGAGGACGAGATCGCCGGCGTCGGCGCGGCGCTGGGTGCGTCGTTCGCCGGTGCGCTCGGCGTGACCACGTCGTCCGGTCCGGGCATCAGCCTGAAGTCCGAGACGATCGGCCTGGGCGTGATGCTCGAGCTGCCGCTGGTGGTCTGCGACATCCAGCGCGCGGGCCCCTCCACCGGGATGCCGACCAAGACCGAGCAGGCCGACCTGCTGCAGGTGATGTTCGGCCGCAACGGCGAGGCGCCGCTGCCGGTGCTGGCCGCCCAGTCCCCCGCGGACTGCTTCGCGATCGCGGTCGAGGCGACCCGGATCGCGGTCACCTACCGCACGCCGGTGATCGTGCTGTCCGACGGCTACCTGGCCAACGGCTCCGAGCCCTGGCAGATCCCGCGGATCGAGGACCTG
Source organism: Kribbella sp. ALI-6-A (assembly GCF_001984195.1). Classification (GTDB taxonomy): domain Bacteria; phylum Actinomycetota; class Actinomycetes; order Propionibacteriales; family Kribbellaceae; genus Kribbella. The sequence goes on along the minus strand of NZ_MTQN01000012.1, from coordinate 2,191,702 downwards.
GTCACGATCGACCCGAACTTCACCACCGAGCCGAACGCGACCGCCGACGACGGTACGCCGAAGTACCTGCCCTACCTGCGGGATCCGGAGACCCTGGCCCGCGCCTGGGCGATCCCGGGTACGGCCGGGCTGGACCACCGGATCGGTGGTCTGGAGAAGGAGGACAAGACCGGCAACATCTCCTACGACCCGGCCAACCACGACCTGATGGTCCGGACCCGCCAGGCGAAGGTGGACGGCATCGCGCGCAGCATCGACCCGCTGGTCGTCGACGACCCGGACGGCGACGCGAAGGTGCTGGTGCTCGGCTGGGGTTCGACGTACGGGCCGATCGGGGCCGGCGTGCGCCGGGTCCGCAAGGTCGGCGGCAAGGTCGCGCAGGCGCACCTGCGTCACCTGAACCCCTTCCCGGCGAACCTGGGCGAGGTACTGAAGTCGTACGACAAGGTGCTGGTCCCGGAGATGAACCTCGGCCAGCTGGCGATGCTGTTGCGCGCCAAGTACCTGGTCGACGTCGTCTCGTACGCGCAGGTCCGCGGCATGCCGCTGGGCGCCGCGGAGCTGGCCGAGGTGATCGGCAACCTGGTCGAGGAGACCGCCGGGATCGACGACGACGCCCGGCACCTGGGCCTGGACGCCGCGAACCTCAAGCACGGCGAACAACTGCATCAGTCGGAGGGAGCACGATGAGCACGGTCGATCTCGGTCTGCCGAGTCTGCCCGGTGGCCTGCGCGGCGTACCGGCCGCGACCGAGCCGCAGAGCCGCAAGGAGTACGTGTCCGACCAGGAGGTTCGCTGGTGCCCGGGCTGCGGCGACTACGCCGTGCTCGCCGCGTTCCAGGGGTTCCTGCCCGAGCTCGGCATCAAGCGCGAGAACGTCGCGATGGTGTCCGGCATCGGCTGCTCGTCGCGCTTCCCGTACTACCTGTCGACGTACGGCATGCACTCGATCCACGGCCGCGCGCCGGCGATCGCGACCGGCCTGGCGGTGGCCCGGCCGGACCTGAGCGTCTGGGTGGTGACCGGTGACGGCGACGCGCTGTCGATCGGCGGCAACCACCTGATCCACACGCTGCGGCGCAACGTGAACCTGAAGATCCTGCTGTTCAACAACCGGATCTACGGGCTGACCAAGGGCCAGTACTCACCGACGTCGGAGCCCGGCAAGGTGACCAAGTCGACGCCGATGGGCTCGGTGGACAACCCGTTCAACCCGGTCTCGCTGGCGCTCGGCGCGGAGGCGACGTTCGTGGCCCGCACGGTCGACTCCGACCGCAAGCACCTGACCTCGGTGCTGACGGCGGCCGCCGAGCACCGCGGCACGGCGTTCGTGGAGATCTACCAGAACTGCCCGATCTTCAACGACAACGCCTTCGACGCGTTCAAGAACCCCGACACCCGCGACGACGCGATCATCCCGCTCAAACACGGCGAGCCGATCCGCTTCGGCACCGACGGCCACCTCGGCGTCGTCCGGGACGGCTTCGCCTCGCTCGCGGTGCGCGAGGTCGCCGACCTGCCGAACGGCGAGGCCGACCTGGTCGTGCACGACGCGCACACCGACGACCCGGCGTACGCGTTCGCGCTGTCCCGGCTGACCGACGCCGGCGTACTGCACCAGGCGCCGATCGGGATCTTCCGCCAGGTCGACCGGCCGGCGTACGACGATCTGGTCCGTCAGCAGGTCGACACCGCGAAGGAAACGCAGGGCACGGGCGACCTGCAGGCCCTGATCAACGGCTCCGACACCTGGACCGTCGGCTAGCACCAACTTCGCTCTCCGCCGCCGTCACTTGGTACGGCGGCGGAAGGCGGCCACGCGGGTCCGGTTCTGGCAGGTGACCGAGCAGAACCGGCGATGGGCGCGGGCCGACACGTCGATGTAGACGTCGGCGCAGCCGTCCGCGGCGCAGGTGCCGACGCGGGCTGGATCGTGCTCGGCGAACTGCTGGCGAAGCGCCAGGGCCGCCGCGGCCGTCAGCGCGTCGCGCGGGTTCTGCACGGTCCAGATGGCGGCCACGGAGTCGCCCTCGGCGCGAACGGTCGGCACGACTTTCGTCCGCTGCAGGAGTTCGGCGAGCTGGTCGACGCGGTCAGCCGTGCCCGGGATCGCGAAGACCGGAAACAGCAGGTCGGCGATCCGCTGCAGCTCGGCAGCGTCGACCGGCGCCCAGTCCGGCAGGTCGGACGCGCCCGGCCAGTCGACCCGCGCACCTTCTGCGCGCGGGATCGATCCCCAGCCGTTGACCAGCGCCACGACGGTCTCCGGCGCCAGCGGTTCGACGTGCATTCCTGCAGTGTAACGCCTTGAAGGCATTCATGGCGTTGCATGTTCACGCCGATCGTCGTAACGTCAGAAACTCATTCATGGCGTTACGGAAGCGGTGATGAGTTTGAGCGCGACCCTGCGGGACTGGACCGGACTGGCGGTACTCGCGCTGCCCTGCTCGGTGGTGTCGATGGACGCCTCCGTGCTCAACCTCGCCGTGCCGCAGCTCACGGCGGCCCTGCAACCGACCGGATCGCAGCAGCTGTGGATCGTCGACAGCTACGTGTTCGTGGTCGCCGGACTGCTGATCACGATGGGAATGGTCGGCGATCGGTTCGGACGACGCCGCCTGCTGCTGATCGGCGCGACGATGTTCGCCGCGGCCTCCGTGCTGGCCGCCTTCGCGGTGAGTCCCGGAATGCTGATCGCCACCAGGGTTCTGCTCGGCGTCGCCGGGGCGACGCTGATGCCGTCCACGCTGGCCTTGATCCGCACGATGTTCACCGACTCCCGCCAACGGCGGACGGCGCTGGGCGTGTGGACCGCGAGTTTCGCGCTCGGCGGGTTGGCCGGACCGGTGGTCGGCGGGCTGCTGCTGACGCGGTACTGGTGGGGATCGGTGTTCCTCGTCGCCGTCCCGGTGATGCTTCTGCTGCTCGCGACCGGGCCGTTCCTGCTCCCGGAGTACCGCGGCGCCGATCGCCCGCCGCTCGACATCGGCAGCGCGGCGCTGTCCCTGGCCGCGGTCCTTGCCGTCGTCTACGGGCTCAAGCGCATCGCCGAGAGCGGCCCGCGACCGGGGTACGGCGGTTCACTGGTGCTGGGGATCGCCCTGGCCGTCTGGTTCGTACGCCGGCAGCAACGGCTGGCCCGGCCGATGATCGAGCTACGGCTGTTCCGATCGATCGGCTTCAGCGGGCCGCTGGTGGTGCTCGGCCTGATCTTCCTCGTGCTGTACGGCACGCAGTTCATCACCGCACAGCTCCTGCAACTGGCGCTCGGCTTGTCCGCGCTCGAAGCCGGTCTGGTCTCGCTGCCGGGCACCATCGCCTACCTGCTCGGATCGCTGTCGGCTCCGCTGGTCGCGGCACGCGTCAGTACGGCGTACGGGCTGGCCGGGAGCCTTCTGATCAGCGCGACCGGCTTCGGCCTGCTCACCCAGGTCCAGCCGGGCCGGCTGTGGATCGTGGTGACCGGGTTCGTGGTCTTCTCCATCGGACTCGCCGGCGTCTACCTGATGGCCACCGACCTGACCGTCTCGGCCGCACCCCCGGAACGCGCCGGCACCACCTCGGCCTTGGTGGAAACCAGCGCCGAACTCGGCGGGGCCCTGGGCATCGCCGGCCTGGGCAGCATCGTGCTCGCCGTTTACCGGCACAGCTCCCCCGACAGCGGCGCCCCCGGCCACAGCCCCCAGGACCCGGCAGCCACCACCGCCTATCTCCACGGCTACCAGCTGGCCGAAGCCCTCGGCGCCGCCGCCCTCCTACTCGCCGCGGCGCTCACCGCGGTTCTTCTCCGCCCGCGAACCGCAGTCCCCGAGCCGTCAGTTCCTCGTCGAGAATCCTGATCGCCTTCGGCCCGATCCCGTGAATCGCCAGCAACTCCTTGGTCGTGACCTGCGTCAACTGCTCGTACGTCGTGTAGCCGTTCAGCGCCAGCTCACGGGTGGCCACCTTGCCGATCCGCGGCGTCAACTCGGTCTGCTCGAACATCGCGCCTCCTAGAGCCACTGGCTGACGGTGTGGATGACCAGGCCGACCAGGGCGCCGACGACCGTGCCGTTGATGCGGATGAACTGCAGGTCGCGGCCGACATGCAGTTCGATCCGGGCCGAGGCCTCGCGGCCGTCCCAGCGTTCGATGGTGTCGGAGATGACCGAGACGATCTCGCTGCCGTAGGTACGGACGACGTAGCCGACGGCTTCGGCGGCGCGGGCGTCGACCTTGGCGCGCAGGGGCTCGTCGGTCTGCAGGCGGGTGCCGAGTTCCTTGATCGCCTGGACCGCGCGGGTCTGCAGCGGGCTGATCGGGTCCGCGATCGCGTCGATCAACGCCGTGCGGACGGCGTCCCAGACGGCGGTCAGGCTGGGGGCGAGGTCGGGGTGCTCGAGCATCCGGCGCTTGAACGCCTCGAAGCGTTCCATCATCTCCGGGTCGCGCTGCAGATCGGCGGCGAACTGGCCGAGCAGCCGGTCGATCGCCTGGCGGGCCGCGTGGTTCGGGTCGTTGCGGATGCCGCTCAGCCAGGCCAGCGCCTCGCGGTGGATGCGGTCGATCACCAGCGAGTCCACCCAGCGCGGCGACCAGCGGGGCGCGCGCGGACCGACCACTTCGCCGAGCACGTCGCGGTTGTCGCGCAGCCATTCGTACGCCTCGTCGAAGACCAGGTCGAGCAACGCGTGGTGCGCGCCGTCGTCGACCACCGACTCCAGGAAGTGCCCGGCGATCGGGCTCAGCGGCTCCTGCGCGAAGCGCGGCAGCAGCGAGCCGCGGACGAAGGCGGTGACGTCGGCGTCCCCGAGCTTGGGCAGCACGGCGCCGACGGTTCGGGCGCCCTCGGCAACGATCCGCTCCGCGTGGTTGCTGTCGGCCAGCCACTCCCCGGCCCGGCGGCTCACCGCGGCGGAGGCCATCTTGCCGGCCACCACTTCCTCGGACAGGAAGTTCTCGGTGACGAACTGCTCCAGGCTCTCGGCCAGGCTGTCCTTGCGGGTGGGCACGATCGCGGTGTGCGGGATCGGCAGGCCGAGCGGATGCCGGAACAGCGCGGTGACCGCGAACCAGTCCGCCAGCGCACCGACCATCGCCGCCTCGGACGCCGCGTTGACGTAGCCCCAGGCGCCGTCGCGGTGCAGAGTCAGGATGTAGACGATCGCGGCCAGCACGAGCAGGGACAGCGCGACCAGCCGCATCTGCCGCAGTCCGCGCTGTCGTACCAGGTCCGGACCGCTCAGGGTCATCGTCGCCATGTCCCCATCCAACCAAGTCCCCGGTGACGACGCGGTCAGGAAACCGCCGGGTTTTCCCCTGAGCGGCTAACGAGCGACCGGCGCGGCGAGTCTCGACGTCCGGCGGTCCATCAGGCCGGAGGTGATCGCCAGGCCCAGGCCGAGGATCGCCAGGCCGGCGCCGAGGCGGCTGGGCCACTCGTAGCCGTAGCCGGCCGCCAGGACGACGCTGCCGAGCCAGGCGCCGAGCGCGTTGGCGACGTTCAGCGTCGAGTGGTTGAGCGAGGCGGCCAGCGACTGGCCCTCGTGCGCGACGTCCATCAGGCGGGTCTGCAGCGCCGGGATCAGGATGCTGGAGGAGAAGCCCAGCGCGAACACCGCGAACAACGCGGTCGGCTTGGTGTGCGCGAGCCAGCCGAAGGCCGCGAGCATGATGGTGATCGCCAGCAGACCGCCGTACAGGCTGGGCATCAGGGCACGGTCCGCGAGCCGGCCGCCGACCAGCGTGCCGCCGGTCATGCCGACGCCGAACACGGCCAGCACGATCGTCACGGCGCCCTCGCTGAAACCGGCCAGCTCGGTCATCGTCGGCGTGATGAACGTGTACGTCGCGAACATCCCGCCGAAGCCGACCATGCCGACCAGCAGCGCCATCCACACCTGCGGCCGGGCCAGCGCGCTGAGCTCGCTGCGCACGTTCACGTCGCTGCCGACCGGTTGCGGCGTCACCCAGAACCACACGGCCACCAGCGTGATCAGCCCGAGCACCGCGACCAGCAGGAACGGCAACTGCCAGCCGAACCGCTGCCCGAGCAACGTCGTACTGGGCACGCCGACGATGTTCGCGATCGGCAGCCCGACCATGATCATCGACACCGCCCAGGCCCGCCGGTTGGCCGGCACCAGCGACGCGCTGACCACGGCCCCGATCCCGAAGAACGCGCCGTGCGGCACGCCGGACAGGAAGCGCGCCGCCATCAGCATCTCGTAGCTGGTCGCGACCGCCGACAACACGTTGCCGAGCACGAAGACGCCCATCAGCCCGAGCAGCAACCGCTTCCGGCCGGTCCGCGCCCCGAGCGCCGCGATCACCGGCGCCCCGACCACCACCCCGACCGCGTACGCCGAGATCACGTGCCCGGCGGTCGGGATCGAGATGTCCACCCCGTCGGCGATCTGCGGCAGCAGCCCCATCGTGACGAACTCGGTCGTCCCGATCGCGAAGCCGCCGATGGCCAGCGCGAACAACGCGGCGCCGACGTGCGGAGTGCGGGTGTCAGGAGTCATCGAACTTGTCACACCTGATTGTGACATCCGGCGCCGCGGCCGCCGAATCCGTCGTACCGCGGCCGGGGAGTTCGTGAAAACATCCGGCATGGCCAACTTCGGTGATCATCAGCTGGCGATCTACGTGCAGGGCATGTTCTCCGGCACCCGGCCCGAGCTCACCACGGATCTGTCCCGGCTGGAGTCGCAGGCGTCCGCGACGCTGTCGGCGGAGGCGATGGGCTACATCGTGCCGAGCGCGGGCAGCGGCTCGACGGCGCGGGCCAACCTGACCGCCTTCGAGCGGTGGCGGCTGGTGCCGCGGATGCTGCGCGGGTCGACCGAGCGCGACCTGTCCTGCACCGTGCTCGGCACGAAGATGCCCGCGCCGGTGCTGGTCGCGCCGATCGGCGTACAGACGCTGGCGCATCCCGACGGAGAGCTGGCGACCGCTCGGGCCGCCGACGCGCTCGGCCTGACCTACACGCACTCGACCCAGGCGAGTCACTCGTTCGAGCAGATCGAGGCCGGCAGCAAGTGGTTCCAGCTGTACTGGCCGACCGATCGGGACGTCTGCCTGAGCTTCCTGCAACGCGCCAAGGACAGCGGGTACGCCGTACTGGTGGTGACGCTGGACACCGGCACGATCGGATGGCGGCCGGCCGATCTCGACCGGGGCTTCCTGCCGTTCCTCAAGGGCGAGGGCCTGGCGAACTACTTCACCGACCCGGCGTTCCAGGCGAAGCTGGCCAAGCCGGTCGCCGAGGACCCGGGCGCGGCGGTGATGCACTGGGCGCAGATGTTCCCGAACGTCGGGCTCGGCTGGGACGAGCTGTCGTTCCTGCGGGACAACTGGGACGGTCCGATCGTGCTGAAGGGCATCACCTCGGTCGACGACGCGAAGCTGGCCGCCGAGCACGGCGTGGACGGCCTGGTCGTGTCCAACCACGGCGGCCGCCAGGTGGACGGCGCGATCGCCTCGCTCGACGCGCTGCCCGCGATCGCGGACGCGGTCGGCGAGCAGGTCACGGTGCTGTTCGACTCCGGCGTACGGACGGGGGCCGACGCCGCGAAGGCGCTCGCACTCGGCGCGAAGGCCGTGCTGCTCGGTCGTCCACTGCTGTACGGGCTGGCGCTGGCCGGTCAGGCGGGAGTGGAGCACGTACTGCGCTGCTTCCTGGCCGAGCTCGATCTCACGCTGGCGTTGTCCGGCTACGCCAATCACCGCGAGCTCAACCGCGACTCGGTGGTGCCGGTGTGAAGGCGGTCGTGTTCGACTTGGACGACACGCTGTTCGACCACACGACGTCCGCGATCGCGGGGCTGACCAAGTGGGTTCCCGAACTCGGTGTGCGCTGGTCCGACGACCTGATCGCCGAGTGGTTCGCGATCGAGCGGGTCAGCTACGACGCCTGGCTCGAGGGACGGCTGACCCATCAGGGCCAGCGCCGGGCTCGGCTGCAGGCCTTCCTGCCGGTGCTCGGCCGGCCGGTGCCGACCGAGGAGGCCGAGCTCGACGAGATCTTCGACGGCTACCTCGCGCACTACCGGGCGAGCTGGGCCGCCTTCCCGGACGCGCGGCCCGCGCTGGAGGTTGCCCGAAGCAACGGCTGGCGGGTCGGCGTACTGACCAACGGCAGCACGGTCCAGCAGAACGCGAAGCTGGCCACGATCGGCCTGGCGCCGCTGATCGATGTCGTCGCGACCACGGAGACGTTAGGGTGCAGCAAGCCCGCGCCCGAGGCTTATCTGGCCACCTGCCGTGAATTGGGCGTGCAGCCGGCCGACACCTTGATGATCGGCGACAACTTCGAGCTGGACGTGCTCGGCGCCCGGGCGGCCGGGCTGACCGCCGAGCACCTGGATCGGGCCGCGGGAATCACGTTGGCTCAGCTGGTGAAGGCCAGCTGAGCCAACGCGGTCTCAGATCCCGCAGGTGGGAGCGGACCAGGAGTTGCTGGTCCGGATGTCGAGGTGGGTGTGGTCGTTGTGGCCCGGGTAGCCCGGCCCGAAGATGCCGCCGAAGCCGTGGTTGCGGGCCTGCTTGGCCAGCGTGCACAGCGAGTGGACGCCGACGAGGTCGGCCGAGCGGCCGTACAAGTGCTGGCTGTTGCTGGCTCCGCCGACCGAGCTGTTGCAGGAGTAGCTACGGAAGCCGCTGGTGATGGTCAGCGGCTGGTCGCCGAGCGCGTGGCGCATGGCTTCGAGCTGCCACATGGTCTGCAGCGCGTTGGCCCGGGTCGCTGCCTCGGACAGCGGGCCGCCGTCGTACCCGGAGCCGCCGCAGCCGTCGTCGAGCTCGGCATAGGTGAAGTGGATCGGGGTGCAGTCGTCATCCTGCAGCGAGTAAATCTTGCTGAAGGTGGCCGAGCCGGCGATGCCGTCGGCAGCCAGCCCGTACGCCTGCTGGAACCGGGTCACCGCGGCTTTGGTGGCGGGGCCGAACGCGCCGTCGGCGGCGAGGTGACCGCCGTAGCCGGGATAGCCCGCGACGCGGATCTGCAGCTGGCGGACGTCCTCACCGCTGGCGCCCTCGCTGAGCGTGCGGCTCCAGGTGTAACAGCCGTCGGCGTGCGCCTTCGACGCGGTGACGACCTGGGTGGTGATGGCCGTACCGGCGACGGCCGCGAACAGGGCCAGGATCGCGAGGATCCTCGGCAGGGGTTTGGACAGGAAGGTACGAACGGACATCGGAGAACCTCCGGGGACGCGATCGGGGCGGTAAGCGCGCTGTCACGGACAGTTTTGCGTCATCATCTGCCGCTTGACCAGAGCTCAGCGGGAACTTTCTGACCAACAGGCAACCAATCCTTCGTGCCGACTGGTCAGCCATGATGTGACCAGCGATGAGAGCACGCTCACTGTGCGTGCCGGTGAAACGGGGCGATCGGTGACCGGTGTGGACAGTTTCGACGCGTTCGTGCTCGCGCGGTCCGGCAGATTGCTGCGGACCGCCTACCTGCTGACCCAGGACCACGCGCTGGCCGAGGACCTGCTGCAGACCGCGCTCGCCAAGGCATGGTTCGCCTGGTCGCGGATCGACGGCGGCGATCCCGAGCCGTACGTGCGCAAGGTGCTGGTGAACACCTACTCCACCTGGTGGCGACGCCGGTGGAACGGGGAGCAGCCGACCGAGGAACTGCCCGAGTCCGCCGGGCCCGAAGGCCTCGCGGCCGAGCGGACCGACCTGTGGCGCGCGCTGCAGCAACTCCCCCGCCGGCAGCGCGCTGTCGTCGTACTGCGGTACTACGAGGACCTGAGCGAGGCCGAGACCGCCCGGATCCTCGGGTGCAGCGCCGGCACGGTGAAGAGCCAGACCAGCAAGGCCTTCGCCAAGCTCCGCCTCGATCCCAACCTGGTCGAGCCCATCCACCGGCCCGGCGATGCCTCCGCCGTCCGCACCCCTGCTCGCTCCGCCGACCTCGCCGACGAGGAGACCTCGCGATGAATCTCACCGACCTGCGCGACGAACTCTCCCAGCGCGCCAACACCGTGGAGAGCCCCGACCTGCTGCCCGGCGTACGGCGCCGGATCCGGACCACCAAGCGCCGCCGCGTCGCCGGCTCGGTCACCGCCCTCGCCGCGATCGTTGCCCTCGGCATCGCTGTGGCGCCGAGCCTGACCAGCAGTGCTCCCGAGCCGGCCGACAGCATCCCGCCCGACTACACCCGCGACTCGGTGACCCTCAAGGGAGTCATCGGGACCGACCGGCTGGACCGGGCCTGGATCGGCTCCGTCGGTGAGACTCGAGGCAGTTTCGGCTGGACACCGACCACGAAGAACATCGTCGTGTACGCCTACTGCGCCGCGCCGGGCGAGACCCGGTACACCGTCCGGATCGGCGGCCGCAACGCCGTGACCGGCCCATGCAACGTAGCCCACGACACCCCTGGCGACACCGGGCTGATCCGCCCGGACGCCGCCCTCTGGCTCGACGTCCCCCTGCACCAGGCCACCACCGTGAACGTGCAGCTCACCGACAACGACGGTCGTGTGATCGAGTCGAGCACCGCCCAGCTCGGCGTCGGCATCTACACCGCGGGCCGGCGCGACCCGGTGCCGGGTGCAACCGGCGCGACCCCGACTCCAGGGCCGGGCGATCGCGAGGAGAACGGCCTGCTCTTCCGCGCCAAGATTGGCGGCGACACACTGGCCGCCGCGGAGTCCGGCGAGCCCGGCGTCAGCAAGGTCACCGACAGCTACGTCGCCACCGGCCGGCCGATCATGGTCAGTGCCTTCTGCACCGCCAACGACGCCAGCTCCGGCTTCCCGTACCACCTGCGGGTGGTGATCGGAGGCGTGGAGAAGATTTCCGGCTGCGTCGCCTTGTCCACCGACGTCGGCAGCACCGGCGGCGCCGGCCTCAGCGACATCGCTACGCCCGGGCAACGCATGACCGTGACGGCCACGCTGACCGATGAATCCGGCCGCGAGGTCAAGGTCCCCGGCGCCCGCATCGCCTTCGCCGTCTACGAGAAGGGACCCCAGCGGGTCTACGACAACACGGCCGTCGACGAGCGGCGGGAGTATTCGGGAACGACGTACCAGCTCGCCGAGATCGAGGCCGTCGACGCGACCAGCACCCGGCAGGTCTCCCTCCGCACTCCGGCCGACACTCCCTTCCTGATCACCTACGGCAGCTCCTCGTTGGGCGCACCCGTCGAGGGCACCCTAGACAGGCCGACCAGCCAAAGCATGCTCAACACCAGTCACGGCGAAGGCGGCTTGAAGAGCTGGGGCCTGGCCACCGACGGCAACTGGGCCGGCCCGAGCACGACGATCACCCTCAAGATCACCCGAGGCACCCCCACCAAGGGCAAACTCATCCTCGCGATCTACACGCCCGCGAAGTGATGCCGCAGCTCAGACCCAGGCGTGCAGGTTGGCGGCGTCGGTGGCGAGTTGGGTGACCGAGTCGTCGGCGACGAACTCGAGCAGTGCGTTGATCTCGCGGGGCTCGGCGGCGAGGCGTTTCAGGACCGGGCGCCACAGGGACTCGCGGCCGGAGAGCGGGAGGCGGTTGTTCGACGGCCACCAGGAGAAGACGTGGACGGTGCTCAGCCAGGGCATCAGCGCCTCGAGCTGCTGCAGGCAGGTCGTGTCGTCGAGGTCCACCGGCGGCTGCCAGTACGTCGTGAGGTTGGGCGCGCCGACGTCCAGCAGCAGGGTGATGGTCGAGTCGACCTCGTCGGTCAGCGTGCCGCGGTGGAACTCCATCGCGATCTCGATGCCCGCGCCGGCGGCGACGTCGGCCAGCTCGGCCAGGCCGCGGGTCACTGCCATTCGGTCGCCGACGCCGGCGTCCGCCGTACCGACGGTGCCCGCCCAGACCCGGATCCGGGGAGCGCCCAGCTCGGACGCGGTCGTCACCGCGCTGCGGATCTCCTCGCGGTCGACGCTGCCGGCCCGTAGGTAGGACCCGTACGCCGCGATCGCCAGGCCGCGGTCCTCGCAGAGCGCCCGCGCCTTCCGGGCGGCGGCCAGGTCGCCGAGCGGCACGTGGACGTCGCCGCCCCACTCGATCGCCGCCAGTCCCGCCTGCGCGGCGACGTCGACGACCTGCTCGACGGCCAACTGGCGGAACGTCACCGAGACCAGACCGGTCCTCACACCCACATGCGCCTCCTGTGCTCAGGTCCATCCAACCGCATCGCACCAGCGCTGGTCCGGCGCCGATCTCACGTCATGAGCAAAGTCTTTGGATGGCCCTGACGTCAGGGTTTAGGCTCGGGACGTGTCAGAGCAGCGCAGAGGGTTCCTCCAGGGTTTCGCCGCCTACGTGCTGTGGGGACTCTTCCCGCTCTACTGGCGACTGCTCGACGACTCCAGCGCGCTCGAACTGCTGGCCCATCGCATCGTCTGGTCGCTGATCTCGATCGCCCTGCTGGTCGTCGTACTGCGGCACTACGGGCAGGTCCGCGCGATCCTCGCCGACCCGCGCCGGCGCTGGCCACTCGCCGCGGGGGCGGTGCTGATCTCGGTCAACTGGGGCGTCTACATCTGGGGCGTCGAGCAGAACCGGGTGGTCGAGACCTCGCTCGGGTACTTCATCACGCCGCTGTTCACGGTCCTGCTCGGCGTCTTCGTACTCGGCGAGCGACTGCGGGCGATCCAGTGGACCGCGCTGGCGATCGCGTTCGTGGCCGTGGTCGGGCTGACCATCGAGGCCGGCCGGCCGCCGTGGATCGCGCTCGCGCTGACCTTCTCGTTCGGCTTCTACGGGCTGGTCAAGAAGAAGGCCAACGCCGGCGCCGTCGAGGGCATGGCGGTCGAGTCGGCGACGATGGCGCCGGTCGCGCTGATCGCGATCGTGGTGATGGCGCTGCAGGGACACTCGACGGTGACCGACCACGGGCTGGGCTACCTCGCGCTGGTGCTGCTGAGCGGCCCGATCACCGCCGTACCGCTGCTGCTGTTCGGGTCGGCGGCGACGCGGATCTCGATGACGACGCTCGGTCTGCTGAACTACATCGCGCCGATCATGCAGTTCGTGGTCGGGGTGACGCTGTTCCACGAGCACATGTCGTCGATGCGCTGGGCCGGGTTCGGACTGGTCTGGATCGCACTGGTCTTGTTCACCTGGGACGGGCTGGTTCGCCGCCGTCGAGTGGTCACCCCGGACGTCGCCGCTTCCGCTGTGTGACGGTTCGGATGCTGTTGGCTACTGAGGTCAACCTAAGCCTCGTGACGTTCATCTGACCTTCACCCCGCTTCCGCTTCGGATCCCTAGCCTCGCGGCGACGCCGAACCTTTCCTGCGAGCACCGGAGAGTCCGAAGTGAGCCCCAAGTTCCTCCCGCTGATCAGCCAGATCGGCACCCGCCACGGGTCCAGGTCGTTCCGTACCTGCGAGCTGAAGTGCGCCAACCAGTGTGACCACGCCGAGCCGAACACATCCGGCAACGAGCACATCCAGACCGTCCTGCAGACCGCGTTCTCCCGGCGCAACATGCTCAAGGCGGGTGTCGCGAGCGCCGCGGTGGCCGGCGTCGCCACGCTGGCCGTGAACCGGCCCGCCGCCGCCGACTTCTCCACCGCCGCGAGTGGCGGCCGCGGCAACGGCGCCTTCCCCGGCTTCGGCGGTCCGCAGGGCGAGCTGACGCACAGCGTCGTCCCGCCGAACCGCAAGGACGACCTGGTCGTGCCCAAGGGCTACGAGCAGGCCGTCGTGATCGCCTGGGGCGACCCGGTCGAGTACGGCGCGCCGCGGTTCGACGTGAACCGCCAGACGCCCGAGGCGCAGGCCAAGCAGTTCGGCTACAACAACGACTACACGATGATCGTGCCGCTGCGCGACGAGCGGAAGGCGCTGCTCGTCTGCAACCACGAGTACACCGACGAGAACCTGATGCTGCCGACCGGCAAGTACGACGCCAAGACGATCGCGAAGATCGGTCTGGCCGCGCACGGCATGTCGGTGGTCCAGATCGAGCGCGTCGGCCGCAGCGGCCAGTGGCGCCGCGACAAGCAGGGCAGCCGCTACAACCGCCGGATCACCGCCACCACGAAGTTCGACGTGTCCGGCCCGGCCGCCGCCGACCGCCGCGTCGGAAAGGTTGCCTACGGCACCTTCGGCAACTGCGCCGGCGGTGTCACCCCGTGGGGCACGATCCTGTCCGGCGAGGAGAACTTCAACGGCTACTTCGACGTCAGCGGCGCGGTCCCGGCCGAGTACACCACCAGCTACAAGCGGTACGGCGTACCGACGACGGTGACCAAGTCGGCCCGCGAGTGGAGCATCGTCGACCCGCGCTTCGACCTGACCAAGAACCCGACCGAGGCGTTCCGCACCGGCTGGATCGTCGAGGTCGACCCGTACGAGCCGCACGCGACGCCGCGCAAGCTCACCATGCTCGGCCGGATGAAGCACGAGGGCGCCACCACCACGATCACCGCCGACGGCCGGATCGCGGTCTACCTCGGTGACGACGAGCGTGGCGAGTACGTCTACAAGTTCGTCTCGACCGGCAAGTACGACCCGGACAACCGCAAGCGCAACTTCGGCCTGCTGGACGAGGGCACGCTGTACGTCGCCAAGTTCACCGGCGACGGCGCCGAGGACGGCCTGTACGACGGGACCGGCACCTGGATTCCGCTGACCTCGGACAAGAAGTCGTTCATCGACGGCATGTCGGTCGCCGACGTGCTGATCGACGTCCGGATCGCCGCCGACAAGGTCGGCGCCACCCGGATGGACCGGCCCGAGGACATCGAGCGCAACCCGGTCAACGGCCGGGTGTACGCCGCGATGACCAACAACTCCAACCGCGGCGGCACGTTCGCGGTCGACGAGGCGAACCCGCTGGCCAAGTCGCACACCCGGGCGACCCTCGGCGGTCCGCTGGTCGAGCAGTCCGGCAACCGCAACGGCTACATCCTGGAACTCACCGAGGAGGGCGACGACGCGGCCAAGACCGGCTTCTTCTGGACGCTCTTCCTGGTCTGCGGCGACCCGGCGGCGCAGGAGACCTACTTCGGCGGGTACGACAAGTCGAAGGTCAGCCCGATCTCCTGCCCGGACAACGTCGCCTTCGACGGCTCCGGCAACCTGTGGATCTCCACCGACGGCAACGTGCTCGGCTCCAACGACGGCATCTTCACCGTGCCGGTCGCCGGGCCGAAGCGCGGTCAGGTCAAGCAGTTCCTGTCGGTGCCGTTCGCGGCCGAGGCCTGCGGTCCGCTGATCAGCGAGGACGACAAGACCGCGTTCGTCGCCGTCCAGCACCCGGGCGAGACCGACGACGCGACGTTCGAGAAGCCGTCGTCGACCTGGCCGCACACGCACAACTACCCGCGCCCGGCGATCTCCTGCGTCTGGCGCAAGGACAACGGCCGCGTCGGTAGCTGACACCGGGCCCTTCTGCTCGGCCCGGCGCCCTACTGGGACCTCGGACACCGCGTGGGGACCTCGGACAGGAAATAGCCTGTCCGAGGTCCCCGGTTTCTGTTCGGGGTCCGGTTCATCCCGCGGTGCCGAGATCGTCCGACCGGCCGGCCTCGACGCGGGACCACTGGGCGATCGGCCGCCCGTCAACGGTGTGGAAGTCGGGACGGGCGTTGGTGCCCCACGGCTGCGGCCAGCCTTCCGGCGACTCCTCCTGAACCTCCTGCCGGCCGTAGACGGTCAGGTCCATCAGCGAGTAGCTGTTGTCCAGGATTTCCACCCCGCGCTGGGTGGTCCAGTACGTCTCGAAGACCCGGTCGCCGTCGCGGACGTAGCAGACCAGGTGCATCATGCCGACCGTCCGGCCGACCAGCAGCTCGGCCTTCGAGGGATCGGCCGAGTACCAGGGCATCGTCCAGCCCATGAAGTCGCGGTAGCGCCGGCTTTCGTCGTACGGGCCCTGGCAGAAGACGGCGAAGGTGATGTCGCGCGAGTGCAGGTACGACAGCTCCGCGACGTGCGTCGTACACCAGGTGCAGCCCTCGCACTGCTCGGACGCGGGGTGGCCTCGGTGCCACATGAAGTAGTACGCGATCAGCTGGCGACGTCCCTCGAAGGCGTCCAGCAGAGTGGTCGGGCCGTCGGGCCCGGTCAGTTCCAGGCGGGGATCGACCTCGACCATCGGCAGTCGCCGTCGGGCCGCGGCGATCGCGTCGCCTTGTCTGGTGTGCGCCTTCTCCCGGGCGCGGAGTTGGTCCACCTCCCGCTGGAAGGTGGCGCGGTCGACGATCGGTGGGTAGCTCATGTTCTCAGTCATGTCCGGTACGTCGGAGTCGTCAAGCCTCTCTTGACATGTCTATTCTGGATATCTAATATCTAGGTTATGAAGATGAACGAGGGCGTCGAGTGGGCCCTGCACAGCTGCGTGAACCTGTGCTGGATCCCGGGTGAGACCGTCACCGCGAAGAAGCTCGCCGCCTTCTACAACCTGCCCACGGCGTACCTGAACAAACAGCTCCAGGCGCTGGCCCGGGCCGGCATCATGTCGTCGACCTCGGGCCCGAAGGGCGGTTTCCAGCTGGCCCGACGGCCGGAGGACATCACGCTGCTGGACGTCGTGGTCGCGATCGACGGCGCGGAGGACGCGTTCCGCTGCACCGAGATCCTCAAGGATGGCCCGGGCGCCGACCCGTTGGCCGACTACCGCAAGACCTGCCTGGTCGCGAGCTCGATGCGCCGGGCGGAGCTCGTCTACCGGCGGGAACTGGCCGCGCGCACCATCGCCGACATCGTCGCCGAGGTCGAGCAGACCTTCCCGCAGACGCCGGACAACACCCGCGCCTGGTTCGCCAACCTCAAATCCTGAGAACGGCTCGCCGGCGTTCTTCCGCACCCCGATTCTGGACATTCGACATCAACAATAGGAGCTTTTCATGACCGTTCTCGTCCGCGCCACCGACGCCGAAGTACTCGCCGCCAGCGGAGTCACGCTGCTCGCCGACACCCCGGCCACCAACGGCCACCTGACCAGCCACCGCTCGGTCTTCCAGCCCGGCAAGGAAGGCGCTCCCCCGCACCTGCACCGCGAGGCCTCCGAGCTGTTCTATGTACTCACCGGCAACCTCCGCGTCCTCACCGGCGACGACCTGATCACCCTGCACACCGGCGACTTCCTGGTCGTCCCCCCGAACACCCCGCACGCCTTCGAAGCCGCCGGTGAGGAGCCCACCGAAGTCCTGTTCGTCCTCACCCACGCCAAGCCCCGCTTCGACTACTACCGCCTGCTCGAAGGCGTCTACCGCGGCGACACCGACCCCGCCGTACTGGCCACCACCAGCGACACCTACGACAACCACTACGTCGACAGCCCGACCTGGCAGGCCCGCTGACCACCACCTTCGTTTCAACCCGGCCGCGGAGATCGATGCCTGCGGCAACGGGACGCTGGTCGGCCGGGAATGACCGGGGGGCGCAGCCACCCGTTGGTGCTCCGCAGTCGCAGCCGCCCGGCGGTCCCGTCCTGGGTCCGGAACGCCGCTGAGGATCGGAGACCAAGGCGGCGTTCAAGACCACCGAACTGATCGCGTACGTCGCCGCGGTGCTGGCGGTCCTGATCGCCGCGGCGGTCGTCGGTGACAACGGCGACGGGCAGGACGGGTTCGGCGCCGAGCGGGCATGGTTCTACGTCACCCTGCTGACCATCGGCTACCTGGTGAGCCGCGGACTGGCGAAGGCCGGCAGCCGGCACGAGGACCAGTAACCCGGCCCGCTACTCCCGGCCGCCAGCGAAAGTCGCTCTCAGTCGATTCCAAGGAAGTTCTCAGCGCCGTACGCCACCATCGTGCAAAGGGGCGAAGGGAGCTTCCGTGGCAGGTTCGATGGTGGTGGGGTCCCGGCGGGTGACGGCGTCGGAGTTGCGGTATCCGGCCGGGTCCGTGGTGGTGCTGGCAGGGATTCCCGGGGCGGGCAAGAGCACGCTGTTGCGGCGGCTGTTTCCGGGAGAGACGACGCGGGTGCTCGACTCCGAGGTCGTTCGCGAGCGGTGGCGGCCGGCGCTCGGCGGCATCCCGTACGCGTGGTGGCGACCGGTGCTGCACCTGTCGTACTACGTGCTCGTACTGCGGGCGATGCGTCGTGGCGGGCCGTTGGTCGTGCACGACTGCGCGACGCGGCCCTGGGCCCGGCAGCTGATCGGTCGAGCGGCCCGCAGCGCGGGACTCGCGGTGCATCTCATCATGCTCGACGTACCAGAAGAGATCGCCCGGCGCGGGCAACAGGATCGGCGCCGAGTGGTGCGGGCGGGCAGCATGCTCAAGCACAGTCGCCGCTGGCCCGAGCTGGTGAAGCAGGCCGCAGAGGATCCCGGCTCGGTGGTGCCGGGTGCGGTGTCGGCCATCGTGCTGAGCAGAGGTCAGGCCGATCGGCTGGAGAAGATCACCTTCGAAGACCGGCCCGAAACCAACGAGCTCCTCCCGACTGCATGACACAGCCGGGAGGCAGCAGCCTCACACCGAGCGGGTGACGACCAGGTCGCAGAGGGACTCGAGGGCGGACCGCGGCACGCCTTCGGGAAGGTCGGCGAGCAGCTTACGCGCGTCGTCGGCCCGGCGGCGTACGTCGTCCTCGGCCTGCTGCAGGGACGGGTGGGCCCGGAGAGCGGCCAGCGCCTCGGCGAGCTTGGCGTCGTCGGTCAGGTCGGAGTCGAGCAACTCGAGCAGCCGGGCGTCCTCGGGCTTGGACGGGTCGGCCTGGGCCCGGAAGATCAGCACCGGCAGGGTCGGGACGCCCTCGCGGAGATCCGTCCCGGGAGTCTTGCCGGACTGGCCGGACTCCGAGGTGACGTCGAGGATGTCGTCGGCAAGCTGGAAGGCCGCGCCGATCTCCTCGCCGAAGGCACGCAGAGCTTCCTGCACCTCTTCGGACGCCCCGGCGAACCGGGCGCCGAACAACGCCGACGTCGCGATCAGCGAGCCGGTCTTGTCCGCGACCACCGACAGGTAGTGGGCCAGCGGGTCCTGGCCTTGCCCGACGCCGAGGGTCTCCCGGATCTGGCCCTCGACCAGCCGGCCGAAGGTGCGGGCCTGGATCCGGACCGCCTCCGGGCCGAGCGACGCGACCAGGTCGGACGCCTTGGCGAACAGCCAGTCACCGGCCAGGATCGCGACCGAGTTGTCCCAGGCCGCGTTGGCCGTGGAGCTTCCCCGGCGCAGCGCGGCCTCGTCCATCACGTCGTCGTGGTGCAGCGTCGCGACGTGGGTCAGCTCGACCACGACGGCCGAGTCGACCACCTCGGGGGCATCGGGCCGGGGCCCGAACTCCGCGGCCAGCAGGACCAGCAGCGGGCGGAAGCGCTTGCCCCCGGCCACCATGACGTGCTGGGCCGCCTGGGTGACGAACGGCGCCTCGGACTGGGTGGAGTCGCGCAGCGCCTGCTCGACCCGTTCCAGCCCAGCACGGACCCGGGACTCGAGCGCCTCGTCGGCGAACGCGAATCCCAGGCTCTGCGCCGGCTGCGGAGTCTTACTCAACGGATGAACTCACCCGCACGGGCCGCCAGGTCGAGCATCGGGCCGGGAACCAGACCGAGCACCACCGTGGCGGCGAGACCCAGGGCGACGGCGGCCGTGGTCTGCCACCCGGGCAGCACCACGTCCGGAGCGTCGTCCGGCAGGTCGGAGAAGAACATCAGCACGATCACGCGGACGTAGAAGAACGCGGCGACCAGGCTGCACAGCACCGCGACCACGACCAGCGGCCAGGCGCCACCGGTCCAGGCCGCGGTGAACACGGCCCACTTGCCGGTGAAGCCGGCGGTCAGCGGGATCCCGGCGAACGACAGCAGGAAGAAGGCGAAGATGCCGCCCAGCAGCGGCGACTTCTTACCCAGCCCGGCCCACCGCGACAGGTGGGTCGCCTCGCCGCCGGCGTCACGCACCAGCGTGACCACGGCGAACGCGCCGATCGTCGGGAAACCGTAGGTGACCAGGTAGAACAGCACCGCCTGGGTCGAGGTGATCCCGTTCAGCACGCCGCTGCCGGCCTGCGCCAGCCCGATGAACGCGGTCAGCAGGAAGCCCGCGTGCGCGATCGAGGAGTAGGCGAGCATCCGCTTCACGTCGGTCTGGGTGATCGCGACGATCGAGCCGACCACCATGGTGAGGATCGCGACGATCCACATCATCGGCGCCCAGTCCCAGCGGGTCCCGCCGAAGGCGACGTAGAAGACCCGCATCAACGCGATGAACGCGGCGATCTTGGTGCAGGCCGCCATGAACCCGGTGACCGGCGTCGGCGCGCCCTGGTAGACGTCCGGCGTCCAGGAGTGGAACGGCACGGCGCCGACCTTGAACAGCAGGCCGACCCCGAGCAGGCCGGTGCCGGCCAGCAGGATCGCGTCGCCACCGGTCTTGGTGGCCAGCGCGTCGGCGATGCCGCCGAGCGACATGGTGCCGGCGTACCCGTAGAGCAGGGCGATGCCGAACAGCAGGAACGCCGAGGCGAACGAGCCGAGCAGGAAGTACTTCATCGCGGCTTCCTGCGAGATCAGCCGGCGGCGCCGCGCCAGCCCGCAGAGAAGGTACAGCGGCAGCGAGAAGACCTCGAGCGCGACGAACAGCAGCAGCAGGTCGTTGGCCGACGCGAACAGCATCATGCCGCCGATCGCGAACATCGTCAGCGGGAAGACCTCGCTGTGCTCGACCTTCGCCGCGGTGCCCTCGCGCTCGGCCTCACTACCCGGTACGGCGGCCGCCTGGCCGGCGAACGCCGACAGGCCTCCGTCGACCGAGCGCTCGGCGAACAGCAGCAGGCTGATCAGCGTCAGCGCCAGCAGGATCACCCAGGTGTACAGCGCGGGGCCGTCCACCGAGATCGCGCCCTGCGCCGCGAGCAGCTTTTTCTCGTCGGCCATCAGCAGCACGGTCAGGACGCCGGCCACCACCACGCCGACGATCGCGAGCGCGACCTGGACCAGGTGCCGCCAGGTCCGCGGAAGGAAGGCCTCGACGAGTACGCCGAGGCAGGCCGCGCCGAAGACCACGAACAACGGCATCAGCTCGTTGTACTCGATCTTGGGCGCGACGAAGTCCGCCAGCGGCAGAACCTGCGCCGTCAGCACTGCACTCACTTCTGTCCCTCCGTCACGGGGATCTCAGGGGCCTTGTCACTGACGCCCACCAGCTGCATCGTCGACTCCACCGCCGGCTTGATGATGTCGACCACCGGCTTGGGGTAGAACCCGAAGCCGACGATCAGCAGCACCAGCGGTGCGATCGCGAACACCTCGCGGAAGTTCAGGTCCTTCAGCTTCTCGATCCCGTCGCGGACCGGCCCGGTCATCAGGCGCTGGTACATGATCAGGATGTAGAGCGCGGCCAGCACGATACCGAGCACCGCGATCACGGCGATCACCTTGTGCCGGCTGAACGTTCCGGCCAGCACCATGAACTCGCTGATGAACGGCGACAGCCCGGGCAGCGCGAGGCTGGACAGACCGGCGAACAGGAACGTCCCGGCCAGCACCGGCGCGACCTTCTCGACGCCGCCGTAGTCGGCGATCCGCGCCGAACCGCGGCGCGAGATCAGGTACCCGGCGACCAGGAACAGCGCGGCCGTGGACAGGCCGTGGTTGAACATGTAGAGCGTCGACCCGGTCAGCCCCTGCGAGGTGAGCGCGAAGATGCCCATCACGATGAAGCCGAAGTGCGAGATCGAGGTGTAGGCGATCAGCCGCTTGATGTCGGTCTGGCCGATCGCCACCAGCGCGCCGTACAGGACGCTGATCAGGGCCAGTACCAGGACGACCGGGGTGGCCCACTCGGACGCGTTCGGGAACAGGCCCAGGCAGAACCGGATCATCCCGAAGGTGCCGATCTTGTCCAGGATGCCGACCAGCAGCACCGACGTGCCCGGCGTCGCCTCGGCGGCGGCGTCCGGCAGCCAGGTGTGGAACGGCACCATCGGCGCCTTCACCGCGAAGGCGAAGAAGAAGCCGAGGAACAGCCAGCGCTCGGTGTTCTGCGACATGTCGAGCTTGACCAGGTCGGTCAGCAGGTACGACGGGTCGCCGCTCTTGGCCGACAGCACGTACAGGCCGACGACCGAGGCCAGCATCAGCAGACCGCCGAGCAGCGAGTAGAGCAGGAACTTCACCGCGGCGTACGAGCGCTGCACGCCGCCGAAGCCGCCGATCAGGAAGTACATCGGGATCAGCGTGGCCTCGAACAGCACGTAGAACAGGAACACGTCGGTGGCCGCGAACACGCCCAGCGACAGCGCCTCCAGCGCGAGGATCCAGGCGAAGAAGGACTTCTCGCTCCAGCGACCGTCCTTCGCGTCGTTCCAGGAGGCGAGCTGGACGATCGGGGTGAGCAGCGCGGTGAGCACCACCAGCACCAGCCCGACGCCGTCCAGGCCGAGTGCCCAGTGCGCCCCGAAGGCCTCGATCCAGGTGTGCGACTCCGCATAGTCGGCCGCACCGTTGCGGTGGTAGCCGACGGCAATGACCAGGGTCAGCACCAGCGTGAGCAGCGAGAAGACCAGTGACACCCGCTTGGCGAGCAGGCCGTTGGCCTTGGGCACCGCCATCGTCACCAGGGCTCCCACGAACGGCAGGAGCAACAGATACGTCAGCCAACCGATGTTCACGACAACCTCACCGCGAGGAGGGCGACGACCACGAGAGCGGCGCCGAAGACCATGCTGAGTGCGTACGAACGGACGAAGCCCGTCTGGAACCGGCGCAGCCGGCCGGACAGACCGCCGAAGAGGGCGGCCATGCCGTTCACCGAGCCGTCGACGCCCCGGTTGTCCAGCCAGACCAGGGTCCGGGTGAGGTACTGGCCCGGACGCATCAGGACCGCCTCGTTGAGCGCGTCGCCGTACAGGTCACGGCGGGCGAAGGTGGTGACCGGCGAGACCTTGACCGGCGCCTCGCGCGGGATCTCCTGGCGGTAGCGCAGGTACCCGATCGCGGCACCGACGGCGACCACGGCGACCGTGATCAGCGTCATCACCAGCGCGCTGACCGGCGGGTGGTGCTCCTCGTGACCGACCACCGGCTCCAGCCAGTGCACGATCCAGTCGCCGAGGAAGTACAGCGCGCCGCCGAAGACCGACAGCACCGCCAGCACGATCAGCGGGATCGTCATCGACGAGGGCGACTCGTGCGGGTGCACGTCCTCGGCCCAGCGCTTCTTGCCGAAGAACGTCATCATCATCAGCCGGGTCATGTAGAACGCGGTGATGCCGGCCGCCAGCAGGGCGCACAGACCGATCACGAAGTTGTCCGCGAACGCGGCCTCGATGATCTTGTCCTTGCTCCAGAAGCCGGCGAAGCCCGGGAACCCGATGATCGCCAGGTACCCCATCGCGAAGGTGGCGAAGGTGATCTTCATCGACGTACGCAGCGCACCGTAGTGGCGCATGTTCACGTCGTCGTTCATGCCGTGCATCACCGAGCCGGCGCCGAGGAACATGTTGGCCTTGAAGAAGCCGTGCGTGATCAGGTGGAAGATCGCGAACACGTAGCCCGCCGGGCCGAGGCCGGCCGCGAGCATCATGTAGCCGATCTGGCTCATCGTCGAACCGGCCAGCGCCTTCTTGATGTCGTCCTTGGCGCACCCGATGATCGCACCGGCCAGGACGGTCACCGTACCGACGATCACGACCGCGGTGGAGGCCACCTCGGTGTGCTCGTAGATCGCGCTCGACCGGGTCACCAGGTAGACGCCGGCGGTGACCATGGTCGCGGCGTGGATCAGGGCCGAGACCGGGGTCGGGCCCTCCATCGCGTCCAGCAGCCAGGACTGCAGCGGCACCTGGGCCGACTTGCCGCAGGCCGCCAGCAGCAGCATCAGGCCGACCAGCGTGGCCCAGGTCGACGACATCCCCTCGGCCCCGGCGTTGACCGTGGCGAAGGCGGACGAGCCGAACAGCGCCCACATGCTCATCACCGCGAGCGACAGGCCGATGTCACCGACCCGGTTCACCACGAACGCCTTCTTGGCGGCGGTGGCGGCCGAGTGCCGGTCCTGCCAGAAGCCGATCAGCAGGTACGACGCCAGACCGACGCCTTCCCAGCCGACGAAGACCAGCAGGTAGTCCGCGGCCAGCACCAGCAGCAGCATCGCCGCGATGAACAGGTTCAGGTAGGCGAAGAAGCGGCGCCGTCGCGGGTCGTGCGACATGTAGCCGATCGAGTAGATGTGGATCAGCGATCCGACACCGGTGATCAGCAGCACGAACAGGATCGACAGTTGGTCGACCAGCAGGGTGACGTCGACGTGCACGCTGCCGACCGAGAACCACTCGAACAGCTTGACCGTCTCGGACCGCTCCTCGGCGCCGTGCCCCTGCATCTGGACGAACAGGATGGCACCGCAGACGAAGGAGGCCAGCGACGCCGCGGTGCCGAGCAGGTGTCCCCAGGCGTTGGTGGCCTTGCCACCGAGCAGGAGGATCGCCGCCGACACCGCTGGGATCGCGACCAGCAGCCACGCGAGCTCATGACTCATCGGTGATTACCTCAGTACTTGAGCAGGTTGGCGTCGTCGACCGAGGCCGAGCGACGGGTGCGGAAGATGGCCATGATGATCGCCAGGCCGATCACGACCTCGGCCGCCGCCACCACCATCACGAAGAAGGCAGCGATCTGGCCGTCGAGATTGCCGTGCTGGCGGGCGAAGCTGACGAACGCCAGGTTGCACGCGTTCAGCATCAGCTCGACGCACATGAAGACGACGATGGCGTTACGGCGTACGAGAACACCCAGAGCACCGATGCTGAAAAGGATCGCCGCAAGAATGATGTACGGCTCGGTGCTCACAGCTTGTCTCCTTCGCCGTAGCCGCTCAGGTCGGTGCTCTCCGGCTCCGACGGGACCGTGTCGCCGGCGTCGCCCTCGCTGATCCGGCGGACCGTCTCGACCTCGTCGCGCTCCTCGGATTCGGGGAACACGGTGCCACGGGCCTGCAGCACCCGCGAAACCGAGGTCGGTGCGATCGACCCGTCCGGCAGCAGCGCCGGGGTGTCGACCGCGTTGTGCCGGGCCAGGACGCCGGGCGTCGGCAGCGGGCCGGGGTGCACGCCGCTGTCGGCGTACTTGCGGATCCGCTCCTCGGCCAGGTCGCGCTGGGTCTTCTTGCGGGTCAGCCGCTCGCGGTGGGCCAGCATCATCGCGCCCATCGCCGCGGTGATCAGCAGCGCCGAGGTCACCTCGAAGGCGAACACGTACTTGCCGAACAGCAGCTGGGCGATGCCCTGCGGGTTGCCGTCCGGCTGCGCCTGGGCCAGGCCGATCGGGTCGCCGTACACGGCGTTGCCGACCGCGAAGACCAGCAGTACGCCGAAGCCGAGGAAGGCCAGCCCGGCCAGCAGGCGCTGACCGCGGATCGTCTCCACCAGGGAGTCCGACGCGTCGACGCCGACCAGCATCAGCACGAACAGGAACAGCATCAGGATGGCGCCGGTGTAGACGATGATCTGCACCGCGAACAGGAACGGCGCGTCCTGGGCCGCGTACTGCACGGCCAGGCAGACCATGACCGTTGCCAGCAGCAACGCCGAGTGCACCGCCTTGCGGACCAGGATCATCGCGATCGCGGCCAGCACCATGACCGGCGCCAGCATCCAGAACGCGACCTGGCCGCCGGTGACGAGTCCGATCACCGGTCGCCACCACCCTGCAGCGAGCTGTCCGGGTGCACCGAGGCGCTCTCCGGGACCACCGCGGAGCCGGTCAGGCCCAGGTAGTAGTCGGTCTGCGAGCGACCCAGCTGCATCTCGTGCGGCGGCTCCTCCATACCCGGCAGGAGCGGCGCGAGCAGGTCCTTCTTCTCGTAGATGAGGGACTCGCGGCTGCGGTCGGCCAGCTCGTACTCGTTGGTCATCGTCAGCGCCCGGGTCGGGCACGCCTCGATGCACAGCCCGCACAGGATGCAGCGCAGGTAGTTGATCTGGTAGACGCGGCCGTACCGCTCACCCGGCGAGAAGCGGGCCGAGCCGTCCGCCGAGTCGTCGACGTTGTCGGCGCCCTCGACGTAGATCGCGTCGGCGGGACACGCCCACGCGCACAGCTCGCACCCGATGCACTTCTCCAGCCCGTCCGGCCACCGGTTCAGCTGGTGCCGGCCGTGGAAGCGCGGTGCGGTCGGCTTCTTCTCGAACGGGTACTCCTCGGTGAACACCTTGCGGAACATCGTCCGGAAGGTGACCCCGAAACCCGCTACCGGATCCCAGAGGGATTCTTTGACGCTAGCCACGGCTGCCTTCCTTGCTTCGAATGTCCGTCTCGCTGCGGCTCGGAGTGTTGACGAGCGGGGGTGGCACGGGGAACCCGCCGGCGAAGGCGTCGAACTCGCCGGAGTCGGTCTCGGGTTCGGGTTCGGTCTTCTTCTGCGGCAGGAACATCGTGATCACCGCGATCAGCGCGACCACACCGGCCGCCAGCAGCAGGTAGTTGCGCTGGAACTCGACCTCGCGGCCCACCGCGCGGACCGTCGCGACCAGCACGATCCAGCCCAGCGAGACCGGGATCAGGATCTTCCAGCCCAGCTTCATGAACTGGTCGTAGCGCAGTCGCGGCAGCGTTCCGCGCAGCCAGATGTAGAAGAAGATGAAGCACATCATCTTGCCGACGAACCACAGCACCGGCCAGTAGCCCGAGTTCGCGCCGTCCCAGATCGAGATCGGCCACGGTGCTCGATAACCGCCCAGGAACAGCGTGGTCGCCAGCGCGGACACGGTCGCCATGTTGATGTACTCGGCCAGGAAGAACATCGCGTACTTCATCGACGAGTACTCGGTCAGGAAGCCGGCCACCAGCTCGCCCTCGGCCTCCGGCAGGTCGAACGGCGCCCGGTTGGTCTCGCCGACCATCGAGATCACGTAGATCACGAACGACGGGAACAGCAGGAACGCGTACCAGCCCGGGATCGGGATGTCGGCGCCGAACAGGCTGATCGACTGCTGCGAGCTCTGCGCGGCGACGATCTCCGAGGTGGACATCGAGCCCGCGAACAGGAACACCGTGACCAGCGCCAGGCCCATCGCGACCTCGTAGGAGATCATCTGGGCGCTGGAGCGCAGACCACCGAGCAGCGAGTACGTCGAGTTCGACGACCAGCCGCCGAGCACGATGCCGTAGATGCCGATCGAGGCGACCGCCATCACGTACAGCACCGAGACCGGCAGGTCGGTGATCTGCAGCCGGGTGTAGGTGTCGGTGAACGGAACCTTCACCGTCGGCCCGAACGGGATCACCGCAAAGGTCAGGAAGGCCGGGATCGACACGATCACCGGTGCCGCGACGTAGACGAACTTGTCCACGCCCTTGGGCATCAGGTCTTCCTTGAACATCAGCTTCATGCCGTCGGCCAGCGACTGGAGCAGACCGAACGGGCCGTGCACGTTCGGGCCGACCCGGTGCTGCATCCGGGCCACCACCCGGCGTTCCCACCAGATGTTGAACAGGGTGAGCACGACCAGGAAGACGAAGACCAGCAGCACCTTGATGCCGACGACCCACCAGGGGTCGTTGCCGAAGCCCGCGTCCGGGGTGTCGGCCATGGCCACGAGCGGGATGTGCGTCATGCGTTCCCTCCGGCGATGGTCACGATCGAGCCGTGGTCGGCGTGCAGCGCCCGGCGGACGTGCGAGTCGGCCGAGTTCGTCGGCAGCCAGACCACGTTGTCGGTCATCGGGGTGATCGCCACCGGCAGCCGGATCGAGCCGGCGTCGGTGCTGACCACGAGCTCGTCGCCGTCGGCCACGCCGACGCGGTGCGCGGTGGTCAGCGACAGCCGGGCGACCGGCTTGCGCGCGGTCGCGACCAGGTGCGGCTCACCGTCGTTGCTGCGGCTGTCGTCGATCAGCATCCGCCAGGTCGCCAGCCGGGTCGAGTCGAACGCACCGAGCGACGGACCGGCCTGGTACGTCGGCTCCTGCGCGCGGTCGCCGTCCCAGCGGCCGAGCTCGTCGTACTCGCGCTTGGCTCCGGCCGGGGTGCTGAACCCGAGCGAACGGTCCATCTCCTGAGCCAGGGCGGCCAGGGCGCGGACGTCCGGCATCGCGGTCGGCACCTTGAGCACGACCGGGAACGGCCGCTCACGGCCCTCCCAGTTCACGAAGGTGCCGTCCTTCTCGGCCGGCGGTACGACGGGGAAGACCACGTCGGCGTGCTCGGTCACCTGGGAGCTGCGGACCTCGAAGCTGACCACGAACGGCGCGGCCTGCAACGCGGCCAGGGCGGCCGCCGGGTCCGGCAGGTCGTCGACCTCGACCCCCGCGACGACCAGCGCCTGCAGCGAACCGGCCGCGGCGATGATCTCGCTGGTGTCCCGGCCGGTCGTGGCCGGCAGGCTGTCGACGCCCCACGCGGCCTGCAGGTCGACCCGGGCCGTGGCGTCGGAGACCAGGCGGCCACCCGGCAGCAGACCCGGAAGGCAGCCGGCCTCGAGCGCGCCCCGGTCACCCGCGCGACGCGGGATCCAGGCCAGCTGGGCACCGGTGTCGAGCGCCAGCCGCAGCGCCGCGGAGAGTGCACCAGGCACGGTCGCGAGCCGCTCGCCGACGATGATCACCGAGTCAGGACCGAGGGCGGCCTTGGCAGCCGCGCCGGTCTCGCCCTGGTTGCCCAGGTCGGCCAGTACGGCGGCCTCGGTGCCCGGGGTGGTCGAGATCACGACACCGGACAGCTTCTGTACGCCGCGCGACGCGAGCGCCGCGACCGTGAACACCTTCGTGCCGCGGTTGCGGACCGCCTTGCGGAGGCGGAGGAACACCGTCGGCGCCTCCTCCTCGGGCTCGAACCCGGCCAGCAGGACCGAACCGGCCCGCTCCAGGTCGGCGAACGTCGTCCCCAGGCCGGTGCCGGCCACCGCGGCGGCCAGGAAGTCGGCCTCCTCCGGCGAGTGCGGGCGGGCCCGGAAGTCGATGTCGTTGGTGCCCAGGGCGACCCGCGCGAACTTGGAGTACGCGTAGGCGTCCTCCAGCGTCAGCCGCCCACCGGTCAGTACGGCGGCGTTGCCGCGCGCGGCGGTCAGCTTCTGCGCCGCGAAGGTCAGCGCCTCCGGCCAGGACGCCGGCCGCAGCTCGCCGTCTTCGCGGATCATCGGGTGGGTCAGCCGGTCACCGGTGCTCGCGTAGTTGAACGCGAACCGGTCGCGGTCGGAGATCCACTCCTCGTTGACCGCCGGGTCGTCGCCGGCCAGCCGGCGCATCACCTTGCCGCGCCGGTAGTCGACCCGGATCGCCGCACCGGAGGAGTCGTGCTCGGCCACCGACGGCACCGACACCAGGTCGAACGGCCGCGACCGGAACCGGTACGCCGCGCTGGTCAGCGCGCCGACCGGGCAGATCTGGATCGTGTTGCCGGAGAAGTAGCTCTCGAACGGCTCCTTCTCGTAGATGCCGACCTGCTGCAGCGCACCCCGCTCGACCAGCGCGATGAACGGGTCACCGGCGATCTGCTCGGAGAACCGGGTGCAGCGGGCGCAGAGCACGCAACGCTCGCGGTCCAGCAGCACCTCGGCGGAGATGTTGATCGGCTTGGGGAAGGTCCGCTTGATCTCGTGGAACCGGGACTCGCCGGCGCCGTTGGTCATCGCCTGGTTCTGCAGCGGGCACTCGCCACCCTTGTCGCAGACCGGGCAGTCCAGCGGGTGGTTGATCAGCAGGAACTCCATGTTCCCGTGCTGCGCCTTGTCGGCCACCGGGGAGGTCACCTGGGTGCGGATCACCATGCCGTCGGCGACGGTCAGCGTGCAGGAGGCCTGCGGCTTGGGCATCCCGCGGCCGTTGCCGGCGTCGGGCACCTCGACCAGGCACTGCCGGCAGGCGCCGACCGGGTCCAGCAGCGGGTGGTCGCAGAACCGCGGGATCTGGATCCCGATCTGCTCCGCCGCCCGGATCGCCAGGGTGTTCTTCGGGACCTTGACCTCGATGTCGTCGATGGTCACGGTGACCAGGTCGACCTTCTCGACCTCGGTCCCCGAAGGGGGGTTGGCTTGGATGGTCATGCGCTTGCTCCAGCGGTCGCGAAGACGGTGGACGCCATCGGGTCGAACGGGCAGCCGCCGTGGGTGAAGTGCGCGAGGTACTCGTCCTTGAAGTGCTGGATCGAGCTGGTGATCGGCGCGGTCGCACCGTCGCCCAGGGCGCAGAACGAGCGGCCCATGATGTTCTCGCTCAGGTCGAGCAGGGTGTCGAGGTCGGCCTCGGTGCCCTGCCCCTTCTCCAGCCGCTCCAGGATCTGGACCAGCCACCAGGTGCCCTCACGGCACGGCGTGCACTTGCCGCAGGACTCGTGCTTGTAGAACTCGGTCCAGCGCAGCACCGAGCGGACCACGCAGACGGTTTCGTCGAAGATCTGCAGCGCCTTCGTGCCCAGCATCGAGCCGACCGAGCCGACACCCTCGTAGTCCAGCGGGACGTCGAGGTGCTCGGCGGTCAGCAGCGGCGTGGACGAACCGCCCGGCGTCCAGAACTTCAGCTCGTGGCCCTCGCGGATGCCGCCGGCCAGGTCGATCAGCTGGCGCAGCGTGATGCCGAGCGGCGCCTCGTACTGGCCCGGGCGGGTGACGTGCCCGGACAGCGAGTACAGCGTCATGCCCTTGGACTTCTCGGTGCCCATCGAGCCGAACCAGTCCGGCCCGTTCTTGATGATCGCGGGAACAGAGGCGATCGACTCGACGTTGTTGATCACTGTGGGGCAGCCGTACAGACCGGCCACGGCCGGGAAGGGAGGACGCAGCCGGGGTTGACCGCGACGACCTTCCAGCGAGTCCAGCAGCGCCGTCTCCTCGCCACAGATGTAGGCGCCGGCGCCGGCATGCACGACGACGTCCAGGTCGTAGCCGCTGCCGAGGATGTTGGTGCCGATGAATCCGGCCGCCTTGGCTTCCTCGACGGCCTGCTGCAGCCGGCGGATCACGTGCAGGACCTCACCACGTACGTAGATGAACGCGGTCGAGGCGCGGATCGCGTACGACGAGATGATGACGCCCTCGACCAGCGTGTGCGGCGAGGCCATCATCAGCGGGATGTCCTTGCAGGTGCCCGGCTCGGACTCGTCGGCGTTCACCACCAGGTACTTCGGCTTCGGGTTGTCCTGCGGGATGAACGACCACTTCATACCGGTCGGGAAGCCCGCGCCACCACGGCCGCGCAGACCGGAGTCCTTGACGGCGGTGATCACGTCGGCCGGCTGCATGCGCAGCGCGGCCTGCAGCGCGTCGTACCCGCCGGAGCGCTGGTACGACGCCAGCTGCCAGGAGCGGATCTGGTCCCAGTTGTCGGACAGTACCGGGGTCAGCATGGTCAGTCCTCCTTCCGGGAGTCGGGGATCGCCGGGGAGCCCGTGCCGGACTCCTTGCCGGGCTGGTCCTCCGGCCGCGGACCGGACGCCGCTTCCGGCGAGACGGTCTGCTCGGCCGCCGCACCGCCACCGCCGTGCTGGCCGGACGGTGCGGTCCAGTTGCGCTCGCGGGCCAGCCGCAGACCGGCCAGCGTCGCCTTGCCACCGGTCGGGCCCTCGTCGGCCCGGCCGTCGGGGAAGCCGGCCAGGACGCGCTCGGCTTCCTTCCAGGTGCAGATGGTGGCGCCGCGCGGCGACTTCACCTCGGTGCCGTCGCGCAGGTCGTCGACCAGCTGGGTGGCGGTCTCCGGCGTCATGTCGTCGAAGAACTCCCAGTTCACCATCATCACCGGCGCGTAGTCGCAGGCGGCGTTGCACTCGATGTGCTCGAGGGTGATCTTGCCGTCCTCGGTGGTCTCGTCGTTGCCGACCTCGAGGTGCTGCTTGAGCCGCTCGAAGATCAGGTCGCCGCCCATCACCGCGCACAGCGTGTTGGTGCACACGCCGACGTGGTAGTCGCCGACCGGACGGCGCTTGTACATCGTGTAGAAGGTGGCGACCGCGGAGACCTCGGCGCCGGTCAGTCCGAGCACGTCGGCACAGGCCTCGATGCCCTCCGGGGTGACCCGGCCCTCGACCGACTGCACCAGGTGCAGCATCGGCAGCAGCGCGGAGCGGCCGACCGGGTACCGGGCGGCCAGCTCGCGCATCTCCGCGATCGTGGTCTCGCTGATCTTCGAGTCGCCGGTGCTGTAGGGCACCGGCATGTCGGTCGAAGTCGTGTGGTTCTCGGCCATTTAGCGGTCCACTCCACCCATCACCGGGTCAAGGCTGGCGACGGCGACGATCACGTCGGCCACCTGTGCGCCCTCGCACAGGATCGGCATCGCCTGCAGGTTTGCGAAGGACGGGTCACGGAAGTGCGCCCGGTACGGCTTGGTGCCGCCGTCGGAGACCAGGTGGCAACCCAGCTCGCCGCGCGGCGACTCGATCGCGACGTACGCCTGGCCGGCCGGCACCCGGAAGCCCTCGGTGACCAGCTTGAAGTGATGGATCAGCGCTTCCATCGACTCGCCCATGATGTGCTTGATGTGGTCGAGGGAGTTGCCCATCCCGTCGTTGCCGACGGCCAGCTGGCTCGGCCAGCCGATCTTCTTGTCGGCCACCATCACCGGCTCGCCCTCCATCTTGGCCAGCCGCTCGGCGCACTGCTCGACGATCTTCAGCGACTCGTGCATCTCCTGCAGCCGGACCCGGAAGCGGCCGTACGAGTCGGCGGTGTCCCAGGTGGGCACGTCGAAGTCGTAGGTCTCGTAGCCGCAGTACGGCTGGGTCTTGCGCAGGTCCAGCCCGTAGCCGGTGGCGCGCAGCGGCGGGCCGGAGATGCCCAGCGCCATGCAGCCGGACAGGTCCAGGTACCCGACGTTCTCCAGCCGCGACTTGAAGATCGGGTTGGCGTTGCAGAGCTCGGCGTACTCGGGCAGGTGCTTGTTCATCCAGGTGATGTAGTCGCGGATCTTGTCCAGCGCACCCGGCGGCAGGTCCTGCGCGACACCACCGGGCCGGATGAACGCGTGGTTCATCCGCAGGCCGGTGATCAGCTCGAACAGGTCCAGCGTCATCTCACGCTCGCGGAACCCGATCGTCATCACGGTCAGCGCGCCGATCTCCATGCCACCGGTGGCGATGCAGACCAGGTGGCTGCTGATCCGGTTGAGCTCCATCAGGAGCACCCGCATCACGTTGGCCTTCTCGGGGATCTGGTCCTCGATGCCGAGCAGCCGCTCGACGGCCAGGCAGTACGCGGCCTCGTTGTAGAACGGCGACAGGTAGTCCATCCGGGTGCAGAACGTGACGCCCTGCGTCCAGGAGCGGAACTCCATGTTCTTCTCGATGCCGGTGTGCAGGTAGCCGATGCCGCAGCGGGCCTCGGTCACCGTCTCGCCGTCGATCTCGAGGATCAGCCGGAGCACACCGTGCGTGGACGGGTGCTGCGGGCCCATGTTGACGACGATGCGCTCTTCGGGCTCGTCGGACAGGCCGGCCACGACGGAGTCCCAGTCCTGACCGGTGACGGTGAAGACCTTGCCCTCGGTGGTGTCGCGAGCGTCGGCGTAGGGATCGGTAGTGGTCATCAGTTGTAAGACCTCCGCGTGTCGGGCGGCGGGATGACGGCGCCCTTGTACTCGACGTCGATGCCGCCGAGCGGGTAGTCCTTGCGCTGGGGGTGGCCCGGCCAGTCGTCCGGCATCTGGATCCGGGTCAGCGCGGGGTGCCCGTCGAAGATGATGCCGAAGAAGTCCCAGGTCTCGCGCTCGTGCCAGTCGTTGGCCGGGTACACCGAGACGATCGACGGGATGTGCGGGTCGCTGTCGGGCACCGACACCTCCAGCCGGATCCGCCGGTTGTGGGTGATCGACAGCAGGTGGTAGACCGCGTGCAGCTCGCGACCGGTCTCGTTCGGGTAGTGCACCCCGCTGACGCCGGAGCAGAACTCGAACCGCAGCGCCTCGTCGTCGCGCAGGTGCTGGGCGACCTCGACCAGCCGCTCGCGCCGGACGTGCAGGGTCAGCTCGCCGCGGTCGACGACGACCTTCTCCAGCGCGTCGTCCCCGACCAGGCCCTCGAGCCGCTCGGTCGCGCCGTCGAACCAGGACCCGTACGGCTTCGCGCTGCCACCGGGCAGCGCGACCTGGCGGCGCAGGCCGCCGAAGCCGGAGGTGTCACCGGTGCCGCGGACGCCGAACATGCCCTCGCGCTGGTCGACGACCTCGGCCGCCGGCGTCTGGGCGTCGCCGGCCGGTGACGTGGCCGGAAGGTTCTCCGGCTGGTGCTCGCTCATCGCAGCAGACCCTTCATCTCCAGAGTCGGCGCCGCGGTCAGCGCGGCGGCCTCCTGCTCGGCCTGCAGCGCCTTCTTGTTCGCGCCGAGCTTGCCGTGCTGGATGTCGTCGTGCAGCTTCAGGAAGGCGTCCAGCAGCATCTCCGGCCGCGGCGGGCAGCCGGGCAGGTACATGTCGACCGGTACGACGTGGTCCACGCCCTGCACGATCGCGTAGTTGTTGAACATGCCGCCCGAGGACGCGCACACACCCATCGCCAGCACCCACTTCGGGTTCGGCATCTGGTCGTAGATCTGGCGCAGCACCGGAGCCATCTTCTGGCTCACCCGGCCGGCCACGATCATCAGGTCGGCCTGACGCGGCGAGGCCCGGAAGACCTCCATGCCGAACCGGGCGGCGTCGTAGCGCGGCGCACCCGTCGTCATCATCTCGATCGCGCAGCAGGCCAGGCCGAACGTTGCCGGCCACAACGACGCCTTGCGCATGTAGCCGGACAGGCCCTCGACGGTGGTCAGCAGTACGCCGGCCGGAAGCTGTTCCTCAACACCCATAGGTCAGTCCCACTCCAGTCCGCCGCGGCGCCACACGTAGGCGTAGGCGACGAAGACGGTTGCGATGAAAATGACCATCTCGATCAACCCGAACAGCGCCATCTGGTCGAAGGCGACGGCCCACGGGTAGAGGAAGATGATCTCGATGTCGAACACGATGAACAGCATCGCGGTGATGTAGTACTTCACCGGGAAGCGGCCACCGCCGACAGGCTGCGGGGTCGGCTCGATCCCGCACTCGTACGAGTCGAGCTTGGCCCGGTTGTAACGCTTGGGGCCGACCAGCGCGCTGGTCACCAAGGTGCCCGCCACGAAGATGGCCGCCAGTACGCCGAGCACGAGGATCGGTACGTAAGGGTGCATCGGTCGGTGCTCCCTCCTTCTTGCGTCGTCCTGCCGCCTGATTTACCTGTTGCGAGTCAGCACTGTGTTATCAGTACCGCTGTGGTTCACGTCACTCGCCCCGCCGCTTTTACGCCGCCGGGGCAACCTTCGTGAGTCCGTTGATGATCTTGTCCATCACGTCGCCGTCGCGCGGGTCGGTGAGGTTGGCCAGCAACTTGAGCGTGAACTTCATCAGCGTGGTGCGCGGCAGACCGTACTTCGTGCACAGCCGCATCACCTCCGGGTTTCCGATCAGCTTCACGAAGACCCGGCCGAGCGTGTAGTAGCCGCCGTACTCCTGCTTGAGCGCCTTCGGGTACGCCGACAGCGCCCGCTCGCGCTGGTTCGGCTGCCGGCGCAGCGCCTGTGCGGCGACCTCGGCGGCGAACGCCCCGGACTCCATCGCGTACGGGATGCCCTCGCCGTTGAACGGGTTGACCATGCCGCCGGCGTCGCCGAGCAGCATCAGGCCGCGGGTGTAGTGCGGCTGCCGGTTGAACCCCATCGGCAGCGCCGCGCCCCGGATCGGGATGGTCTGGAACTCGTCGCGGAACTGCCACTGCTCCGGCGTGTTCTTCAGCCACTGCTTGAGCAGGTCGGCGTAGTCGACCTTGCCGAAGGCGTCGGAGGTGTTCAGGATGCCGAGGCCGACGTTGACCGTGCCGTCGCCCATCCCGAAGATCCACCCGTAGCCCGGCAGCAGGTTGCGCTGGCCGGGATTGTTCGGGTCGTCGGTCCACAGCTCCAGCCACGACTCGAGGTAGTCGTCGTCGTGGCGGGGGCTGGTGAAGTAGGTGCGCACCGCGACGCCCATCGGGCGGTCGTCGCGCTTGTGCAGGCCCATCGAGACGCTGAGGCGGGACGAGTTGCCGTCGGCGGCCATCACCAGTGGCGCCCGGAACTCGATGTCCTCGCCGGCCCGGCGGCCGTTGTCGTCGACCGGCTTGGCGGTGACGCCGACGATGAAGCCCTTGTCGTCGAGGATCGGCGCGGTCACGTTGGTCCGCTCGCGCAGCTGGGCGCCGGCCTTGACGGCCTGGCGGGCCAGCATGTCGTCGAAGTCCATCCGGTTGCGGGTCAGCCCGTAGTTCGGGTGGCTGGCCAGGTCCGGCCAGTCCAGCTGCAGCTGGTGCCCGGCGCCCTGGATCCGCAGGCCGTAGTTCTTGATCCAGCCGGCCTCGGGCGAGATGTCGATGCCCATGTTGATCAGCTGCTTGGTCCCGCGCGGGGTGAGGCCGTCGCCACACACCTTCTCGCGCGGGAACGCGGTCTTTTCGAGCAGCAGGACGTCGAGGCCCGCGTTGGCCAGATGGTACGCCGCGGCCGAGCCAGCGGGCCCGGCGCCGACGACGATCACATCAGCGGTCTCGGCCTGCTGCCTGTGCGGCACGCTCTGGCTCATCTCATCCCGGCCTGGAGTTGGGGCAGTTGGTCTCCGGACCCTCGTGAATCGCTTCACGAGGTCCAGTCACCCGACAGTCTAGGACTGCCTGACTCGGACACGAAACCGGCCCGGACACCCTTGTCCGCAAGCGAATTAAGCGTCGATTTCGTTGCGTAATTACGCCGGCTTGACAGCCCGGTGAACGGCGACCAGACCACCGGTCAGGTTGGCCCACTGCACACGACTCCACCCGGCCGCCTCGATGGTCCGCGCCAGCGGTTCCTGCGGCAGCCAGGCGCGGGTCGACTCGGCCAGGTACTCGTACGCCTCGGGGTTCGACGACACCACTCTGGCCACCGCCGGTACGGCGCGCATCATGTACTCCAGGTAGGCCACCCGGAACGGCTTCCAGGTCGGGTGCGACTGCTCGAGCACCACCAGCCGGCCGCCCGGCCGGGTCACCCGCAGCATCTCCTGGAGCGCGAGCGTGACGTCGTTCACGTTCCGCAGGGCCCAGGAGATCGTGACGACGTCGAACGACTCGTCGGCGAACGGCAGCCGCAGCGCGTCACCGGCGATCAGGTCGAGCTCGGGGTAGCGCCGCTTGCCGACCCGCAGCATGCCGACCGAGAAGTCGCACGAGACCACTTCGGCGCCGGCCTCGCGCAACTTGATGCTGGACGCGCCGGTCCCGGCGGCCAGGTCGAGGATCCGCATCCCCTTGCGCGGCGCGATCTCGGCCAGCGTCGCCGGCCGCCAGACCAGCTTCTCCAGCCCCATCGTCGCCACCGCGTTCGTGCGGTCGTAGCCCTCGGCCACGTTGTCGAACATCGCGGCGACGTCGTGCGGTTGTTTGGTGAGATCTGCGCGGGTCACCTGTCTAGTGGATCACGTCGGGTTGTCCGGGTGAGCGGCGACGGGTTGTCTGGTTCATCACGGCCGCGACCGGCACCGAAATCGGCCGGTCATCGGGCAGGCATACGCTTGCATGCCGTGAGGGAGCGTCAACCAGCCAGATCGGCCACCGTGACCCGGGACCGAGCCGAGCAGCGAGGAGCGTTGTCGTGAGCTTGCCTGACCCGGTCCACCCCGGTGCCGAGCCGGTCCCCCACCTGGTGGTGCGCAGCCACCCGGTCGAGGGCGTCTCCGAACACCTGCTGGACCATCTGCCGGCCGACGGAGCGCTGGCCTGGGTACGGCGGGGCGACGGGCACGTCGGCTGGGGCGTCGCGGCCCGCCTCGACGTTGCCGGGAGCAACCGGTTCGCCACTGCCCAGCAGTGGTGGAAAAGTCTCACCGCGGCGGCCGTCGTGCGCGACGACGTCGGCGTACCAGGGTCGGGACTGGTCTGCTTCGGGTCGTTCGGCTTCACCGATGCCGACCCGGGTGGGCTGGTGGTGCCCGAGGTGATCGTCGGCCGGCGTGGCGACACCACCTGGGTGACCACGATCTCGCCGGCCAGCTCACTGGCCGCGCCGCCCGAGCTGACCGTGAACGAGCCGGCCCCGGTCGGCGAGATCGCGTTCGCCGACGGCGCCCGGTCCGGCACCGAGTGGTCGGCGATCGTGGCCGACGCGGTGCAACGGATCACTTCCGGCGAGGTCGAGAAGGTGGTGCTGGCCCGCGACCTGATCGCTCAGTCCGACCAGCCGATCGACCTGCGCTGGCCGCTGCGCCGGCTGGCGTCGGCGTACCCGAACTGCTGGACCTTCTCCGTCGACGGCCTGATCGGCGCGACTCCGGAGTTGCTGGTCCGGCGCGAGAAGGGCCTGATCACCTCCCGCGTGCTGGCCGGCACGATCCGCCGGACCGGAGACGACGCGCACGACCTCGCACTGGCCGCGTCGCTGGCCCGGTCGAGCAAGGACCTGGAAGAGCACGAGTTCGCCGTCCGTTCGGTGGCCGAGGCGCTCGAACCGCACTGCAAGTCGATGAACGTGCCGGAGACGCCGTTCGTACTGCACCTGCCGAACGTGATGCATCTCGCCTCCGACGTCGCCGGCGTCGCCGCGAACGGCGCCTCCGCACTCGGCCTGGCCGCCGCGCTGCACCCGTCGGCCGCGGTCTGCGGTACGCCGACCGACGTGGCGCGCGAGCTGATCCACGAGGTCGAGGGGATGTCCCGCGGCCGGTTCAGCGGACCGGTCGGGTGGCTGGACGCCTCCGGCGACGGCGAGTGGTGCATCGCACTGCGCTGCGGCCAGGCCGACCCGGACGACCCGACCCGGATGCGCCTGTTCGCCGGCGCCGGCATCGTCGCCGGTTCCGACCCCGACGCCGAACTCGCCGAAACCAACGCCAAGCTGGTGCCGATGCGCGACGCGCTGGGGATCTGATTCTTCAAGCCCCACGCTCCCTCCGCGGCCGCCTCTCGTCGCTGCGCTCCTCGGAGCGACCGCTCCCGTCCGCTCCCACCCACCCCCGGCTCGGCGCCGTGCGCTCGCTTCCGGCTGGCGCCGGGGTTTCCGGCTGCGCCGGTTTCACGCGGGCTCCGCCGCGAGTGTCGGCTACCGCCGGTTGCTTCCGGCTAGCGCCGGGGGTTTCGGCTGCCGCCGGGCCGTGCCGCCATGCCGGAGATCTCCGGCCACCCGGCCACGCGGACCCGTCGGATCAACGACCTCACGTTTCCCACCCGGCGTAGGATTCCCGACGCGCTGGAATCCGACCCTTTCGTTGGGAGTCTCCGACCGTGAAGCTGACCAAGTACACGCACGCCTGTGTCCGGCTCGACAAGGACGGCAAGGTGCTGCTGATCGATCCGGGTTCGTTCAGCGAGGACGCGGTGTTCGAGGCCGCGGACGCGATCCTGGTCACCCACGAGCATCCCGATCACCTGGACGTCGAGCGGATCAAGGCGCTCGACGCGCCGGTCTACACCAACGCGGGCGTCGCCGCGCAGCTCACCGAGCTGGGCGACCGGGTGCAGGTCGTC
The DNA here is from genome assembly GCF_001984195.1 of Kribbella sp. ALI-6-A. GTDB lineage: Bacteria > Actinomycetota > Actinomycetes > Propionibacteriales > Kribbellaceae > Kribbella. The sequence continues at coordinate 2,152,387 of NZ_MTQN01000012.1, read as the reverse complement.
GAGGACGGCCAGGCCTTCGACGCCGCCGGGTTCGCGATCCGTGCCTATGGCAAGGACCACGCGATCATCCTGCCGGAGCTGGGTGTTCCGTGCCAGAACGTCGGGTTCCTGGTCGACGACGCGGTCTACCACCCGGGCGACTCGTTCACCCGGCCGGACCGTCAGGTGCACACCAATCTGGTGCCGATCTCCGGCCCGTGGTTCGCCCTGCCGGCGGCCGTCGAGTACGTCCGCGCGCTGCCGGCCCAGCAGACCGTCGGCGTCCACGACGTCCTGCTCAGCCCGATCGGCCAGGGCATGATGAAGCGCTTCCTGGACGACGACTCCCGCCCGTACCTCGGGCTGAACCCGGGCGACTCGCTGGAGATCAACTGACATTTGTCACCACTACTGGTGACAGCCACATCCGCCGGGAGCCGCTCGCGCCCGCAGGCTGAGGGGTATGGATCCATCAGCTGTCATCCGGGCCGAGCGGCTCACCCGCCGCTTCGGCGGCAGGCCCGGTCACGAGGCCGTCCGCGGCATCGACCTGGCCGTACGGCGGGGTGAACTGTTCGCGCTGCTCGGGACCAACGGCGCGGGCAAGACCTCCGTGCTGGAAGTGCTCGCGGGGCTGGCGCGACCGACGTCCGGGAGTGTCCAGGTGCTCGGGCACGACCCGTTCCGCGCTCGGCGCCTGATCCGGTCCCGGATCGGGATCATGCTGCAGGCCCGCGGGTTCGCCGCCGACCTGACCGTCGCCGAGACGACGAAAGCCTGGGCCGGCACGTTGACCAGGCCTCGCCCGGTCGGAGAAGTGCTGGAGCTTGTCGGTCTCACGTCGCGGCGGCAGGTCCGGATCCGGCAGTTGTCGGGCGGCGAGCAGCAACGGCTCGGCCTGGCGCTGGCGATCCTCGGGCAGCCGGAGGTCCTGTTCCTCGACGAGCCGACCGCCGGACTCGATCCAGCCGCCCGCAAGCACACCTGGCAGTTGATCTCCGAACTGCTGCACTCCGGTACGACGGTGCTGCTGACGACCCATCAACTGGCCGAGGCCGCCGAGCTCGCCGACCGGCTGGCTATCTTGCGGAGCGGCCGGATCGTCGGCTTCGGGACACCGGAGCAGATCGCCGCCACCCGCCCGGCGCGGATTTCGTTCCGGCTCGCAACTGCTTCACCGTTGCCGTCACTGCCGGGAGTAGTTGCTTCAGTCAACGGGTCCGCCGTCGTCCTGGACACCGAGGACCTGCAGGGCACGCTGTCCGCCGTTCTGGCCTGGGCCGACGCATGCGGCGTACGGCTGCACGAGCTGGTCGCTCGGCCGGCCTCGCTCGAGGAGGCCTATCTGGCGATCGCCGAGACCGGCGACGAGGTGGCGGCATGAGCGCCGTCGCCCGGATCGGATCGCTGGGCCGGGCCGAGGGCGTGCTGCTGTGGCGGAACGCCGTGATGATCCTGACGGCCTTGCTGCTGCCGGTCGGCGCGACTCTCGTCCTGCGGTCGTCGCCCGAGCTGCAGGACGTGGTCGGGGAGGGCAGCGGCGCGGCCGTCGTCACCGCGGTCACGGTGGTCGCGCTCGATCTGTTCGTCTACTACCAGTTGGTGACCGCTCTGGTCGCGCGTCGCGAGGAGCTGGTGCTCAAGCGGCTGCGAACCGGAGAGATGTCCGATCTGGAAATCCTGGCCGGTGCGGCGATGCCGTCGGCGATGATCGCCTGGACGCAGATCGCCTTGTCCGCGGTGGCTGCGGCGCTCTGGTTCACACTCGATGCGCCGGTCAACCTTCTGCTGGTCCTGGTGGCGGTTCTCCTGGGCACTCTCGTCTTCGTACTGCTCGCAGCAGCCAGTACGGCGCTCGCTCCGACGGTGGACGTGGCCCAAGTGGTCACGGCACCGGTGATGTTCGTGCTACTGACACTGAGCGGTCTGTACGTCCCACTGGCCGACCTGCCCGGACCACTGGAGCACATCGGACGGGTGTTGCCGCTCACGCCGGTCGTCGACCTGCTCCGGCTCGGTCTGTCCGGCATCACTCGCGACGGCGGGACAGTCGGCCTGGCGGGTTCCCTTGCTCACGCCGTACCGGCTGTGCTTCTGCTGCTGGGCTGGGTGGCTCTCGGAGCGTGGGCGACGCGTCGCTGGTTCCGTTGGGAACCGCGTCGATGACAGGCTGACGGCCATGAGGTCAGTCCGGCAGTGGTGGCTTGAGCGCAGCCGCGCCGAGCGGTTCGACGTCAGCCTGCGCTGGCCGCTGTACGCGATGGTGGCGGCCGAGCCACTGCTCGCCGCGCTGCTGCTGGTGTCCGCGGCCGAGCCGGTGGGGCTTCGGCTGGTGTGCTTCCTGCTGGTGACGGTCGCGCACGCTGTCGCGGGCCTGCTGCTGTTGCGGGCCGGGATCGCGACGTACCTGGGTGGCCCGCGGCCGAGTCGGCGACTGGTTGCCGTCGCCGTTGGTCTGGGAGCGGTCGGCGTACTGGTGTCGCCTGCGTGGGCGCTCGGGCTGGTGGTGACAGGTGCGGCGCTGACGGTGGTGCTGGCCCCGGTGCTCTGGCTCTCGGCGCTGCTCGGCCTGGTCCTCGGCGGCGCTGTGCTGATCGGGGTGCTGGCCGACGACCTGCCCGCCGCCTTCAGTTACCTGTACGGCATCGGGGTGCTGGCGTTCACGTGCCGGATCTCGGTATGGATGCTGCGGCTGGGCTGGGAGATCGACAAGTCGCGGGAGGTCAGCGCGCAACTGGCTGTTGCGGAGGAACGGCTGCGGTTCGCCCGCGACCTGCACGACGCGCTCGGCCGCAACCTGTCCCTGGTCGCCCTGCAGAGCGAACTCGCTGCCCGGCTGGCCGAGCGCGGCGACGCCGGAGCGGCCGGCCAGATGCTCGACGTACGCCGAATCGCGCACGAGTCCCTGCAGGAGATGCGCACGGTCGTCAGTGGCTACCGCGCCACCGACCTCGACACCGAGCTGGCCGGAGCCCAGTCGGTGCTGCGCTCGGCCGGCATCACCTGCCGGGTCATCGGCGACGGCACCGGTCTGCCCGCCGCGACCCAGACCGCCCTCGGCTGGGTGGTCCGCGAGGCGACCACGAACGTGCTGCGCCACAGCAACGCCACCACCTGCAGAATCGAGCTGGAGGCCGTCGGCAACGAGGTAGTGCTGCGCGTGGCCAACGACGGCGTCCGCGCGGCTGTCACCGAGACGGGCCATGGTCTGGTGGGACTACGGGAGCGATTGATGGGGGTGTCGGGGACGTTGAGCGTGGAGAGCAGGCCGGACGGCTGGTTCGTCCTGACGGCCCGGTTGCCGAGGGCCTCATGATCCGGCTGCTGCTGGCCGACGACGAGAACCTGATCCGTTCCGCGCTGGCCGCCCTGCTGTCGCTGGAGGACGACCTCGAGGTGGTCGCGCAGGCCGCGTCCGCCGACGAGGCGCTGGCGATGGCGCGGTTGCACCGGCCCGACGTCGCCGTCCTCGATCTGCAGATGCCGGGGCCCAGCACCGCGACCGCGGCGACGGGTGGCATCGGCGTCGTGGAGGTCCTGCGTACGGACCTTCCGGAGTGTGCCGCGCTGATCGTCACCGGCCACGGTCGCCCCGGGCACCTCAAGCAGGCGCTCGCCGCCGGCGCGCGGGGCTTCCTGCCGAAGACGGTCTCCGCTCAGGTGCTCGCCGACGTCATCCGCACCGTCCACACCGGCGGCCGCTACGTCGACCCCCAGCTCGCCGCCGAGGCGATCAGCTCCGGCGACAGCCCACTGACCGCCCGCGAGGCCGACGTACTGGAGCTGGCCGCCGACGGTGCCCCGGTCGAGGAGATCGCCCGCCGTGCCGCCCTGTCGCCCGGCACCGTGCGCAACTACCTCTCCTCGGCCGCCGGCAAACTCGGTACGGCGAACCGCCACGAGGCGGCCCGCGTCGCCCGGGCCCACGGCTGGATCTAGGGCACGCCCTAGCTGAAGCGGTAGCGGACGAAGTCGGTCACCGGGCGGTAGCCGATCCGGGCGTAGATCTTGTTGGACGTCGGGTTGGCCAGGTCGGTGTACAGGCAGGCCTGGTTGCCGCCGTCGAGGATCCGGCGGGTCAGGTACGCCGTGAGGGCGCTGCCGTAGCCGTGGCCGCGATCCGCCGGTGGCGTGTAGACCGGTCCGATCCGATCGGCGCCGAAGACCGGGCCGTGCTGACCGGCCATGCAGACCGTACGACCGTCGTTCTCCCACAGCCAGAGCTGGCCGGCGCCGATCCGGCCGCGGGCCCAGCGCTGCTCTTCCTCGACGCCGAGGCGCCCGCTGGTGTCCTCGCCGAAGCCGGCGATCATCCGCGCGACGTCGTCCACGTCGTCCTCGGTCGCCCGGCGAGGCGAGCCGTCCGCGTGCTGCGGCACGAAGTCGGCCAACCGGTGCAGACGGGTGACCCGGTCGTCGGTGAGCTGCCTGCCGAGTTGGTCGGCGTACCGCGCGGCGAACGGCTCGGCCACTGTCGTGGTGCCCTCGATGTACTTTGCGTCGGGCACCGACTCGGCCAGAGCCGGCAGTACCACCGGGATCAGGTCCTCGGCCAGATCACCGAGCAGGACTCCGCGTAGCGCCGTACAGATGACCACGCCGACCACTCGGTCGTCGTCGTGGACCGACAGGAAGACCGGCGGGGCCGGGTCGTACATCAGCCCGTCGATCCGGCCCTGGACGTTGCTGATCAGCATCGAGTTGAGCACCGGATCGCCTTGCAGGAAAGGGAAGGCGATCACCTTGAACTCGGCCGGATCTCCGGTCATCCGGACGGTCGAGGTCATCGGTCGAATGTCAGGTCGACGAAGTCGGCCAGCGGCCGGTAGCCGACCAGGCGGTAGATCTTGTTCGCGGTCGGGTTGTCCAGGTCGGTGAACAGGCAGGCCTGGTGTCCGGCGGCGAGGATCTCGCCGGTGACGTAGGCGGTCAGGGCGCCGGCGTACCCGTTGTTGCGGAACTCGTCGGGGGTGTAGACCGGGCCGACCCGGCAGACGCCGAAGACCGGCAGGTGGTGGCCGACCATGCTCACCGGCGTACTGTCGACCTCCCAGAACCACAGCGCGCCGTCGGCGATCCGGCGCTCCGCCCAGACCAGGTTGCTGCCCTCGATCTCGTCGTCGAAATCGATCGCGACCCACTCCGCGGCCAACTGGGCCTCGTCCTCGGTGGCCGGGCGCGGACCGCCCTCGGCCTGCAACCGGCTCAGCTCCTCCAGCTTGTGCAGCCGAAAACCCTTGATCTGCCTGGCGGTGCCACCGAACAGCTCGGACCAGCGCCGTCCGAACACCTCGGCGGCCTCGCGGGTCCCGGCGACGCCGGCCGCCTCCGGCACGCGCTCGGCGTAGACGTCGGCGACCTCCGCGGCGTACTGCGGGTCGAGCCCGCCGAGGTAGACCGACCGGCCGGGCGTCCGCATCGCCGCGCCGACCACCTCGCCGGCGGTGTCGTGCACCGAGACGAAGACCGAGCCACCTTCGTCGGCGCGCGAACTGCCCTCGGCGCGCTGCTCGACGTTGCTCAGGATGACCGTGTGCAGCACGGGATCCCTTTCCAGGAAGGGAAACACCGTGGCCCTGAACTCGGCCGGATCGTCGGTCACGCGCGTGGTCATGGGGGTAACGCTAGTCCCGCCCGCCGACAGAGGCGTGCGAATTACACTGCGTCTCATGTCCACCACGCGGCTGATGCTGCTCGGCGTCGTCCGGATCTTCCAGCCGGCCTACGGGTACCAGCTGCGCCGCGAGCTGCTCAGCTGGAACGTGCAGCAGTGGGCGAACATCAATCCCGGCTCGGTCTACACCGGCTTGCGCACGCTGGCCAAGCACGGCTTTCTGGAGGAGCTCGAGGAGGGCGAGGGTCACAAGCCCGGCCGGACGTCGTACCGGCTGACGGCCGACGGCGAGACCGAGTACTTCTCGTTGCTGCGGCACGCGCTGTGGACGGTCGACGGTTTCCAGCCCGGCCAGATGCAGGCGGCGCTGAGCTTCCTGTGGTCGCTCGGGCGGGACGAGGTGATCGCCGCGCTGGAGTCCCGGATCGTGCAGCTGGAGCAGCACGAGAAGGCCGCGCCGTTCAACGAGCGCCAGATCGAGAACGACCCTGGGACGCCGACCCATGTGGTCGAGATGCTGCGGATCTCCGCCGCCCGTGACCGCGGCGAACTCGAGTGGACCCGCGGCTTCCGCGACCGCGTGCGGGCCGGCGCCTACGCGTTCGCGGGTGAGCCTCAGGACTGGATCCCCAGCCCGGAGGCCGCCGAGCAGTGGCGCTCCCTGCCGCCGGCCTGATGTACCCCTGATCGCACTGTTTCAGGACTCATTCTCCCCGGTTATTCAACATTGACTATTCAAGGTTGATTGGGTCACCCTGGACCGCATGATGATCGAAGCTCGCGGACTCGTCCGCACCTTCAAGACCAAACGGGGGCCGGTCCAGGCCGTGCAGGGGGTGGATCTGGACGTCGCCGACGGTGAGATCGTCGGCTTTCTGGGGCCCAACGGGGCCGGCAAAACGACGACCATGCGGATGCTGGCGACACTGATCAAGCCGACCAACGGCAGCGCGACGGTGGCCGGCTGCGATCTGGCCGCCGACCCGGTCGGCGTTCGCCGCCGGATCGGGTACGTGCCGCAGAGCGGGTCGACGCTGCCGGAGGCGGTGGCCGGCGACGAGGTCGTCGACCACGCCCGCCTGTACGGCGTGAGCAAGGCGAAGGCGATCGCCGACGGCCAGCGGCTGTTCGAGGAGCTGGACCTGCCCGGGCTCTGGCGGCGGCAGTGCAAGACCCTGTCCGGCGGTCAGCGGCGCCGGCTGGACATCGTGATGGGCCTGATCCACGACCCGAAGCTGATCTTCCTGGACGAGCCGACCACCGGGCTCGACCCGCAGGCGCGGGCCAACCTGTGGCAGCACATCCGGGGCCTGCGGGACCGGGGCGCCACGATCTTCCTGACCACGCACTACCTGGACGAGGCCGACGCCCTCTGCGACCGGATCCTGGTCATCGACCACGGCCGGATCGTTGCCGCCGGCACTCCCGAAGCCCTGAAGCAGCAGGTCTCCGGCGACGGCGTCCGGCTCGGTCTGTCCGACCCGGCGCAGGCTCCGGCGGTCGCGCGGATCGTGCGGGAGCTGGACGGCGCGGTGGAGATCGAGACCGACGCCGGCGGGGTGAGCTTCCGGATCCCGCGGGGTGGTTCGGTGCTGCCCGGGCTGCTGCGGCAGGTCGATGCCGTGGGCATCGAACTGGACGGCGTCGAGGTGCACCGGCCGACGCTGGACGACGTGTTCCTGACGATGACCGGGCGGTCGCTGCGCGACGACGGCCCCGGCGTACCGGCGGACGAGCCGGAGCAGCAGAAGGAGGTCGTGGTGTGACCGTGCTCACCGAGACCTGGATCGTCTTCCACCGGCAGATGCGGCTGTCGCTGCGCAACCCGATGTGGTCGATCCTGATGCTCAGCCAGCCGCTGATGTACCTGTTCCTGTTCGGACCGCTGCTGAAGCCGATCACCGCGCAGATCAGCCAGGGCGCGACCACCAACGCCTACCAGGTGTTCATCCCGGGGCTGATCGTGCAGCTCGGCATGTTCGGCGCGATGTTCGTCGGCTTCGGCTTGATCGCGGAGTACCGGGCCGGCGTGATCGAGGCCGACCGGGTGACGCCCGCGTCGCGGATGGCGCTGATGGCCGGGCGGGTGCTGCGCGACGTCGTCGTGCTGGTGGTGCAGTCCGTGCTGCTGCTGGTGGTGTCGATCCCGATGGGGCTGCGCGCACCGTGGGACGGCGTACTGCTGTCGCTGCTGATCGTCGCGCTGCTCGGGGCCACCTTCGCCTCGCTGTCGTACTCGGTCGCGCTGATCACCAAGAGCGAGGACGCGCTGGCCCCACTGCTGAACGGGATCGCGATGCCGTTGCTGCTGCTGTCGGGCATCCTGCTCCCGATGCAGATCGGGCCGACGTGGCTGCAGCGGCTGTCGGACATCAGCCCGCTCAAGCACGTGGTCACCGGCGTCCGGGCGCTGTTCCGGGGTGACATCGCCAGCAGCTCGTCGCTGTGGGGACTGTTCTGGGTCGTCCTGCTCACGGTCGTCGGTCTCACCGTGGGAGCCCGGACGTTCCGGAAGGAATCTGCCTAGGGTTCATCGGGGCGTCGTCTGAGGCGGTTACGGTCCGGCCATGCGGGTTCCTTCGCCAGTGGTTCGTGGGGTGGTGGGGGTCTGGGTCGTGGCCGTCTCGGCGACGGTGACGTCGGTGGTGCCGGCGTCGTCGTGGGTGGCGTCGATGCCGTTGCGGGACTCGTTGGCCGGGCGGATGACCGGGCTGACGTTCATGGTGTTCGGGCTCGGGCTGATGGTCTGGGCCTGGCTCGAGGTGGGCCGTGAAGTCCTGGCGGGCGTCCGTCACCGGCTGATCCGGCTGACCGTCCTGTGGAGTCTGCCGCTGCTGCTCGCGCCGCCGCTGTTCAGCCGGGACGCGTGGAGCTACGCCGCGCAGGGCGCGCTGGTCGCCAACGGCTTCGACCCCTACACGGTCGGCCCGGCCGCGCTCTCCGGCCGCGTCGTCGAGGCCGTCGACCCGATGTGGATGAACACCCCAGCGCCGTACGGCCCACTACCTCTCGCGTACGGCGGCCTCGCGGCGCACCTCACCGACAACCCGTACGTCCTCATGCTGGCTCACCGAGCTCTGGCACTGCTCGGCCTCGTCCTGATCGCGTGGGCGGTGCCGAAGATCGCCGTGGCCTGCCGAGTCGACCCAGCGGTCGCCACCTGGCTGGTTGTCGCCAACCCGATCCTCATCACCCACGGCCTCGGCGCGGCGCACAACGACGTGCTGATGCTCGGCCTGGCCTGCTCCGCCTTCGCCGTAGCCCTCACCGGCCACTGGGGCACTGCCGCAGTCATCGCCGGCACGGCGGCAGCGGTCAAAGCGCCTGGTGGTCTGGTCGTCATCGCCATCGCCGCGGTGATGAGTCCGCTGGCCGGCCGGGCCCTGCAACGGCTCGCCAGCCTCGCCATCGCCGGGTTCCTGGCGGTCCTGACCCTCGTCACCATTGGCGAGCTCACCGGAGTCGGTTCAGGCTGGCTCAGCGCGCTGGACGTCCCTGGCCTGGTCAGGTCCCCGCTGTCGATCGCCAACCTGATCGGCATGGGCACTTCCGGCGTACTGGACTGGCTGGGCGCCGAAGACGCAGCCCAGCAAGCCCTTCAGATCATCCGGCTGCTCGGCATCCTCACAGCGCTCGGCCTGATCGCCGTACTCGGGCTGCGCTCCCACATCCATCAAGCAGCACGTGCGGTCGGCATCGCCATGCTGGCCGTCGTCCTGCTCGGGCCGACCGCGCACGACTGGTACTTCCTGTGGTGCCTGCCGTTCCTGGCCGTCGCCCGGCCCGGTCGGCGGCTGCTGACGGCACTGGTCGGCGTCAGCCTCGTCCTGACGATCGCCGCACCGCTCAACTCGTCGCTGCGCGGTGCGGTCATCCCCATCCTGGTGACGACGTCGCTGGTGCTCGTGGTCGTCGGCACCCTGCTCGGCCGGCTCCGCACTCTCCAGCCGGTCAGAGCGCCCCGACGGCCTCGTTCACCGCAGCCTGCAACCCCAGGTGCAGCGTGGTCGGCCGCGGCAGCCGCACCTCCACCACGTCCACGCCCGCAACAGTCCTGACCAGCGCGGCTCGCAGCTCGTCCTCCGTCGTCACCAGGGTGTACGGCGTACCGGTCGCTGCTGCCAGGGCACCGAAGTCCGTGCCGTGCGGGGTGCCGAAGACCCGTTCGAAGTCGGGCGACCCGGCCTGCTCCAGCGTCGAGAAGATGCCGCCGCCGTCGTCGTTGACCACCACGACGCGCAGGTCCGGCCGCGCCTCGGCCGGCCCGATCACCAGCCCGGTGAAGTCGTGCAGGAAGGCCAGGTCCCCGATCAGCGCGTACGTCGCCCCGCCGTTCGCCAGTGCCGCGCCGACGGCGGTCGACAGCGTCCCGTCGATCCCCGCGAGCCCCCGGTTCGCCACCGTCCGGATCGGTACGACGGGCGCCAGGTCCAGGTCGCGCACCGGGTTCGACGACGCCACCACCAGCATCCCGTCCGCGCCGACGGCCTCGCCGACGATCGCCGCGACACCCGGCCCGGTCAGTCCGCCCGCGAGCACCTTGTCGATCGCCGGCCGGGCCAGCTGGTCGGCCTGCTGCCAGCGCGCGAGCCAGTCGGTGTCGTCGGCCCCGATGACCTCCAGACCGGTCAGCACGGTCGCGGCCCGCCGTACGGCGTCCGGCCAGGAGCCGGTCGGCGCGACGACGATCACCTCGACATCCGGGCGGCCCAGCAGCGTGGTGATCGGGCGGGACAGCGTCGGGTGCCCGAACACCACCACCCGCTCGATCTCGTCCGCCAAATTCGTTGCTCCTAGCAACAGCCGGTACGCCGGGATGACCGACGGCCCGATCCGCGCCCGGCTCGACGGCTCCGCGAACAGCGGCCAGTTCCCCGCCTCCGCGGTCAGCCGCGCGGCCTGTGAAGCACCGTCCCCGGCGACCACGACTGTCTTCGGTCCGGGCGACAGGGACGACGGCTGTCCACCGGCCGCGCGCACGCTCGTCCACGGGCCCGTGGCCCGCCCGTCCAAGGACTCGGGCCAGTCCGGCCCCTCGGTCGGGACCAGCGGCTCGGTGAACGCGCAGTTGAGCTGGACCGGCCCGGGGTCGTTGCTGCGAGCGCCGACCGCGACTGACACTGCCCGCGCGATCTGCGACCGCCAGTAAGCGACCTGGCCGACCTCTCGCCGCGGTACACCCACCTCGTGGAACATCCGCACCGCGCCGCCGAACACCTTCAGCTGGTCGGTTGTCTGGTTCGCACCGCTCCCCCGCAGCTCCGGCGGCCGGTCCGCGCTCAGCACGAGCAGCGGCAGTCCGCTGTGCGACGCCTCCAGCACGGCCGGGTGCAGGTTGACCACCGCCGTACCGGACGTGGTGACCACCGGCACCGGCAGACCGGTCCCCCGGATCAGCCCGAGCGCCAGGAAGCCCGCCGTACGCTCGTCGATCCGTACGTGCAGGCGGAGCCGGCCCTCACGGTCAGCAGCGGCCAGAGCCATTGCCAGCGGCGCACTGCGGGAGCCGGGCGCGAGCACGACCTCCCGGACGCCACACCGGATCAGCTCGTCGACGACCACGGTCGCGAACGCAGTGGACGGGTTCACTCGGCACTCCCCTTCAGTACTTCGACTCTGGCCAGCCGTGCTTCCCACACAGCACTGGTTTCAGGTGACGCGGTGGCCGCGGCCAGCAACGCGCGGTCCGGCTCCATCTTCCTCACCGGCAGGAAGCCGTCGACCGGCAGCAACGGCTCGGCGACGACTTCACTGGTGAACATCGCCACGGTGGCCAGTCCGCAGGCATACGGCAACTCCGGCAGCGCTGCCGCCAAAGCGACACCCGCAGCGATCCCCACCGACGTCTCCAACGCCGACGAGACCACCACCGGCAGTCCGATCTGCTCGGCGATCTCCAGGCACGCCCGGACCCCACCGATCGGCTGCACCTTCAGTACGGCGATGTCGGCCGCCTCCAGCTCCCGGACCCGCAGTGGGTCCTCGGCCCGCCGGATGGACTCGTCCGCAGCGACCAGTACGTCGGTATGCCGTCGTACCAGCGCAAGGTCCTCGACCGACGCGCACGGCTGCTCGACGTACTCCAGCTCGAACCGCGACAGCTCCTTCAGCGCTCGCAGTGCCTCGTCGACGGACCAGCCGCCGTTGGCGTCGATCCGGACGCGTCCGTCGGGTCCCAGCGCGTCGCGAACGGCCTCGACTCTGGCCAGGTCGTCGGCCAGGCTCTGACCGGGCTCGGCCACCTTGACCTTCGCCGTACGGCAGCCGGAGGCGCGGACGATCTCCGCAGCCCGCTCAGGTCCCAGGGCAGGCACAGTGCAGTTCACCGGGATCTGCCAGCGCACCGGCTCGGGCCAGCCGTCGACCGCCGCCTCCTGGGCAGCGCGGAGCCAGGCGACACAGGTGGCGTCGTCGTAGTCCAGGAAGGGACTCCACTCGGCCCAGCCGGCCGGGCCCTCGAACAGCATGCCCTCGCGCACGGTGATCCCGCGGAACTTGTTCTTGAGGCCGAGCGAGTAGGTGATCATCGGACACCTTGCAGCAGCCGCTGCCGGTCGACCTTGCCCGAGCCGAGCATCGGCAACGCGTCCAGCCGAACCAGCTCACGCGGAGCCCAGGTCCGGGGCAGCGTCTCGCTCACGAAGTCCCGCACGTCGTCCAGCGCAGCCGAGCCGACCACGAAGGCCACCACCCGACTCCCCCACTCCTCGTCGGGCACACCGAGCACGACAGCATCCGCGACGTCCGGGTGCTCGAGCAGACGCGCCTGAACCGCCGGCAGCGTCACGTTGACCCCACCGGAGATCACCACGTCGTCCACCCGCCCAACAACCTCCAGCCGGCCGTCGACGAACCGGCCGCGGTCCTGCGTGCGGAACCAGCCGTCCTGCAGCACCTCTTTGGTCAGCGCGGGCTGCAGGCGGTAGCCGGAGAACAGCGTCGGCCCCTTGATCAGAATGCGCCCGTCGTCCAACCGCAGCTCGGTCCCGTCGAGCGGCAGACCGGCGTACACGCAGCCGCTGCCGGTCTCCGTCATCCCGTACGCCGGAACGACCGTCACGCCCGCGGCCGCGGCCCGGGCCTTCAGCTCGTCGCCCATCGAGGCGCCGCCGATCACGATCGCGTCGAAGCTGCGCAGCGCGTCGGGCGCGGTGTCCAGGTAGCGGGTGAGCTGGGTCGGGACCATCGCCGTGTAGCGCCGGTCACCTGTCATCGACGCGGCCGCTGTCAGGTCATCGGCCACGACGGGCGTCGTACCGGCCAGGAGCGAGCGGGTGAGGATCTGCAGCCCGCCGACGAAGTAGGGCTTCATCGGCAGCAGCCACTGCCCCGGTCCGCCGAGCCGGTCGTGCGTGGCCGTCGCCGAGGCGATCAGCGCGTCCCTGGAGAGCAGCACACCCTTCGGCTCACCCGACGAACCTGAGGTGGTCAGTACGACGGCGCAGTCGTCCTCCAGCGGCTCGTCCGGCGCAGCCGCCCGGCGTACGCGCTCTGCCGCGGCCGGCTCCGGGGGCACCGGCGCGAACGGCCGCCCGGCGCCTTCCAGCACCTCGGACAGGGCGGCGAGGACAGCCTCGGGCGTGCCAGGCACCAGACGCAGACTAGACATACTCCGTCGAGCGTAGCCCCGACCCTCATTCGCCGAGCCAACGGCTGACACAATCCGGGCCATGGCCAACCTTTCTCAGTGGATCGAGGGTGCCCGCCCCAGGACGCTGCCCGCCGCCATCGCGCCCGTGCTGGTCGGCACCGGCGCCGCCGCCTACCTGGACGGCTTCGTCTGGTGGAAGGCGCTGCTGGCCCTCGGCGTCGCCCTGGCACTGCAGATCGGCGTGAACTACGCCAACGACTACAGCGACGGCATCCGCGGCACCGACGAGAACCGGGTCGGCCCGCTGCGACTGGTCGGGTCCAAGGTGGCCACACCGCGAGCGGTGAAGACCGCGGCGTTCGCCTGCTTCGGCGTGGGCGCCGTGCTGGGGATCGTGCTCTGTGCGACGTCCAACTGGTGGCTGCTGGTCGCGGGAGCCGCGTCGCTGGTCGGAGCGTGGTTCTACACCGGCGGCAAGTCGCCGTACGGGTACCGCGCGCTCGGTGAGGTCAGCGTGTTCGTCTTCTTCGGGCTGGTCGCCGTGCTCGGCACCACCTACGTGCAGGCCGAGCGGCTGCACTGGACGGCCGTGGCCGGGGCCGTCGCCATCGGCTCGATCGCCTGCGCGCTGCTGGTCGCCAACAACCTGCGGGACATCCCGACCGACAGCGTGACCGGCAAGCGCACGCTGGCCGTGGTCATCGGTGCCACGCGGTCCCGGCAGCTGTACGCCGTACTGATCGCGCTGGCGTTCATCCTGGCCGTGCTGTCCGCGCTGGCGACGCCGTGGGCCCTGCTGGGCCTGATCGCGCTGCCGCTGGGCGTCAAGGCGGTCCGTGTGGTCGTCGGCGACGCCGTCGGCCCGGCCCTGATCCCGGTGCTCAAGGGGACGGGCCAGACCGAGCTCGTGTACGCGATCGGTCTGGCCGTCGGGCTGGCGCTGGGCGGCTAGAAGACCTGCTAGAAGGCCTCGCGCCACTGACCGGTTTCCGCGAAACCGCGGAGCGTCTCCTCGTACGGGCTGATGTCGATCCCGTTGGTGCGCAACCAGTCGTCGTCGTAGTAGGTGTTGGTGTAGCGCTCGCCGCCGTCGCACAGCAGCGTGACGATGCTGCCGCGCTGACCCATCCGGCGCATCTCGGCCGCCAGCCGCAGCGCGCCCCACAGGTTGGTCCCGGTCGAGCCGCCGACCAGGCGCCCGGTCACCCGTGAGCAGAACCGCATCGCCGCGATCGACGCGGCGTCCGGCACGGCGATCATCCGGTCGACCACACCCGGGATGAACGACGGCTCGACCCGCGGCCGGCCGATCCCTTCGATCCGCGACGGCCGCCCGGTGGCGAAGTCGCCGTCACCGGCCTCGAAGCCGGGGAAGAACGCCGAACCCTCCGGGTCCACGACCGCGACCGACGTCGCGTGCCGCTGGTAGCGCACGTACCGGCCGATCGTCGCCGACGTGCCACCGGTGCCGGCACCGACGACGACCCAGGTCGGCACCGGGTACTGCTCGAGCGCCAGCTGGCCGAAGATCGACTCGGCGATGTTGTTGTTGCCCCGCCAGTCGGTGGCCCGCTCGGCGTAGGTGAACTGGTCCATGTAGTGGCCGCCGGTCTCCTCGGCCAGCCGCTTCGCCTCGCCGTAGATCTGGCCGGACCGCTCGACGAAATGGCAGCGGCCGCCGTAGAACTCGATCAGCTGGATCTTCTCCCGGCTGGTCGAGGTCGGCATCACCGCCACGAACGGGAGCCCCAGCAGGCGGGCGAAGTACGCCTCGCTCACCGCGGTGGACCCACTGGACGCCTCGATGACGGTCGTCCCCTCGCGGATCCAGCCGTTGCACAGCGCGTACAGGAACAACGACCGCGCCAGCCGGTGCTTCAGCGACCCGGTCGGATGCACCGACTCGTCCTTGAGGTAGAGATCCACCCCACTCATCGCCGGCATCGGGAACACGTGCAGATGCGTGTCCGCACTCCGGTTGGCGTCCGCGTCCACCACCCGCACGGCCTCAGCCACCCAGGCCCGCTGCTTGTCGTCCCGCCGGTCCACTTCCCTGCACCCCAGCGGCTGGTTCTGTCCCCCGTCAACCTCACTCATGGGGGTCAGGCTAGGGCCATTTGGCGGGTGTTGAGTATTCCTACTCTCTGCAACCGTCCCGGCCCGCGGGCACGATCGGAGCATGATCCCCCTCGGCTTCGAGTTGAACCTGTCGGCCACCGAGCAGGCCGTGCTGCTCGTCGTACTGGGGCTGCTGGCGACCGCTGCGGCGGTACCGGCGAGCGTGCCGCTGGCTGCTGTCGGTGCACTCCGGGCGCGGGTTCGCGGGCGGGGAGCGGCCGGCAACGGGCTTTGGTACTGGCTCTGGGGTACGGCGCTCAGCTGGGCGACGATGATCGGCGGGTACCAGCTGGAGCTCGGCTGGTGGTCGGTGCCGTTCGGGTGGGTGCCGGGGCTGGTCGCCGCCTGGCTGCTCCGCCCCGGACCCCCGCGCCCGCTACGTTGGGAGGAAGCACGCCGACCCGTGGGGGAACGATGACCGACAACGACGAACGGCCGACCCGCCAGCGGGTGACGCTCACCGACATCAGCTCACGGGCCTGGGAACACCCGGCCGACCGCGGTGCGCTGGTCGCGCTGCGGCAGCTCAAGGGCTTCGACTTCGTGCTGCGCAAGATGTCCGGGCTGATCAACGAGCGCGCCTTCCGGCTGCAGTTCCTCGGCTCGGCGATCCGGGTCGACGAGCGGCAGTTCCCCAAGGTGCACCGGCTCTACACCGAGGCGGCCACGACGCTCGACGTCCGGCAGCTGCCCGAGCTGTACGTCACCAACAGCCCGATCTGGAACGCCGTCACGATCGGCATGGACCGGCCGTTCATCGTGCTGAACAGCGCGCTGGTGCAGGGCCTGGACGAGGAGGAGCTGCGCTTCATCCTCGCCCACGAGCTCGGCCACGCGCAGAGCGGTCACGCGCTCTACCAGTCGCTGCTGCTGTGGCTGATGCGGCTGACCGGCGCGATCAACTGGATGCCGATCGGCGCGCTCGGGATCCGGGCGATCATCGCGGCGCTGCACGAGTGGTCCCGCAAGGCGGAGCTGTCCGGCGACCGGGCCGGTCTGCTCGCCGTACAGGATCCGGCGGTCGCGCTGCGGGTCCAGATGAAGCTGGCGTCCGGCGGTCACCTCGACCAGCTCGACACCACCGCGTTCCTGGCCCAGGGCACCGAGTACGAGAGCTCCGGCGACCTGCGCGACTCCGTGCTCAAGCTGCTGCTGCTCGAGGCGCAGACCCATCCGCTGGCCGTCATCCGCGCGCACGAGCTGCGCCGCTGGGTCGACGAGGGCGAGTACACCACGATCGTGTCCGGCGACTACCCCAAGCGCCAGGACGACGCGAACGCCTCGATGACCCAGGAAGCCAAGAACGCCGCGAAGTCGTACTCCGACGCCTTCGCCCGCTCCCAGGACCCGCTGGCCAAGTTCCTCCGCGACCTCGGCGAAGGCCTCGGCGGCGTCCGCGACTGGGTCAACTCCAAGTTCCCGCCCCGCTGACATGCCGGACCGGTCGGCGGAGGACCGCGCCGAGCTGGCCCGGATGCAGGCGGCCGAGGCGGAGAAGTCCGAGGTCGACCTCGACGCCCTGCGCGCCGAGGCGGCCTCGTCCCCGCCCTCCCACGAGCGAACCGCCGCACTCGTCCAGCTCTATTGCGCCGACCACGCCGCGCTCGGCTACGGCTGGGACCGCGAGGCACGCACGTTCGTCATCCGCCTCGCGGCCGACCACTCCGGCACGGCGGCTCCGGACGCCCCCGCTTCGGACGCGGCGGCCCCGGACGCGTCGGCTCCGGACGCGGCGGCCCCGGACGCCGTGAACGCCCGACCGGTCGACCTCGGTGGCGCCGAAGCCGTGGTGGCGCGCAGCCGCCACACCCAGTCGGAGCTCGACCTGGTCCTCGACGAACTGCGCCTCCGCCGCTGGCACCCGGACGCCCGCACGTACCCGTACGGCTTCACCTACGACGCCCTCGCCGACGCGGTCGACGTCGTGACCAACGCCCCACCGGAGGTCGTGGCCCCGCTCCTCGAGCGATACCCCACCTCCCTCACCGTCCGCCACGGCCGAACCACCCGCCGCTGACCGGCGGCCCAAGGAGGGTGAAATGCTGGGCCGGTGATCGCACTGCGGCAGCTGACCCCGGACGACTGGAAAGACTGGCGCGAGCTGAGGCTGACGGCGCTCGCCGACACTCCGACGGCCTTCGGCGCCCGCTACGACGACTGGGCCGGCGCCGACGAGGACCGCTGGCGCGCCCGGCTCGCGCTTCCCGGCTCGTACAACCTGATCGCTTCCCTCGACGGCAACCCTGCGGGGATGGCGAGCGGCCTTCCGTCCCGCCACGAGGACGACGTCCGCGAACTGGTCTCGATGTGGATCACGCCGGCCGCCCGGGGCCGAGGCGTCGGGGACCACCTGATCACCGCGGTCGAGACCTGGGCCCGCGACACCGGTGCTCGCGCCGTCGAGCTGTCAGTTGTCGAAGGCAACGAGAAGGCGCACGCGCTCTACCTGCGTCACGGGTACAGCCAGACCGGCAAGTCCGGCGGCCTGATGCCCGACGGAATCCACCGCGAACTCGTGCTGCGCAAGCAACTGTAGAAAGCAACCCGGCGTACGCCGCTGGGCCGGCGGGCACAGGAGTCCCATGTCGACCGAGGGACCTGCCAAAACTCCGGACGGCCGGTACGTCGTGATCGCGGGGCGAAGTGGCGAGCCACCGATCCCGCGATCCCCGAGGAGATCCGCAGCGAGCTCCAGCACGCGCTGATGGCGGCCCGCCGAGCTGTCGGCCAGGCCCTGCGCGCCAAGGACCCCGACGCGGAACGACGAGCCAGAGCCCAGGTGAACACGGCCAAGATCGCCCTCGGCGAGCGCGGCACTCCCTGGTGGGAACAGTCCGACCAGGAGCGCGAAATCCGCTGGACCACCGGCCTGCAGCAGCTCAAGACCGACACAGCCTGAACAACGGCGAAGGGCCGCACCCCGCCCCCGGGATGCGGCCCTTCGGTTCAGGAGGGCGTCAGCCGATGTGGACGCCGCCCGGCTTGCCGTCGTTGGCCAGGTCCTTGGACTTGACCGACAGCCCCACCAGCGTGATCAGCGCCGCGCCGAGGATGATGAACGCCGACACCGTGAACGCCCGGGTGAACCCGTGCGTCGTGGCGACCGCGGTGAACTGGCCCTGGAGCTCCTTCAGCTGAGCCGGCGACTGACCGGACTCGGCCGCCTTCTGCAGCCCGGGGGCGAGCTCGGCGAACCGGTCCTTGATCGCGTTGGCCGAGACCGTGCCGAGCAGCGCCAGGCCGATCGCGCCACCGATCTGCTGGACCGTGTTCAGCACCGCGGAGCCGACACCGGAGTCCTCGTTGGCCACACCCGAGACCGCGGTCAGCGTGAGCGGCACGAAGATCAGGCCCATGCCGAACGACAGCAGCAGGATGAACGGCATCACGTGGGTCAGGTACGTCGAGTCGACCTCGAGCTGGGAGAAGCCCCACATCCCGACGCCGGCCAGCGCCGCACCGGCACCGGCGATCCAGCGCGGGTCGATCCGGGCGATCAGCGTGGAGGCGATCTGGGCCGCGACCACGATGCCGAGGCTGAACGGCAGGAACGCGAAACCGGTCTTCAGCGCGCTGTAGCCCAGGATGTTCTGGATGTAGATGCCGAGGAAGTAGAACATCGAGAACATCGCCGCGCCGACGATCAGCATCACGAAGAAGCTGACCCCGCGGGTCCGGTCGGCCAGGATCCGGAACGGCATCAGCGCGTGCCGGGACCGGGCCTCGATCGCCAGGAAGACACCGATCAGCGCGACGCCACCGATGATGAAGGCCAGCGTGACCGGGTCGCCCCAGCCCTTCTCGGCCGCGTGCGTCAGGCCGTAGACCAGGCCGGTCAGACCGACCGTGCCGGTGACCGCGCCGGGGATGTCGAACTTGCCCTGCTGGCGGGCCGACTCACCCAGGTAGCGGATCGCCAGCACCGCGACGATCAGGCCGATCGGGGTGTTGATGAAGAAGGTCCAGCGCCACGACGCCTCGGTCAGTGCACCGCCGAGGATCAGGCCGACCGCGGCACCCGCACCGGACATCGCGGCGTACACGGCCATCGCGCGGTTGCGCTCCTTGCCGGCCGGGAAGGTGGTGGTGATCAGGGCCAGCGCGTTCGGTGAGGCGGCCGCGGCCGCGACGCCCTGCAGGATCCGGCTGGCGAGCAGGATCGTCTCGTTCTGCGCGATGCCCCCGATGAACGACGCGACGCCGAACAGCACCACCCCGAACATGAACACCTTGCGGCGTCCGAGGATGTCGCCGATCCGGCCGCCGAGCAGCAGCAGACCACCGAAGGCCAGCGCGTACGCGTTGACCACCCAGGGCAGCGACTCGTTGGTGAAGCCGAGATCGTTCTGGATGTGCGGGAGCGCGATGTTGACGATGGTGCCGTCCAGCACCACCATCAGCTGCGCCATGCTGATCAGCGCGAGCGCGATCCCGAGGTTGCGGTGGCCGTGGGCCGCGGGCTCGGCCACCGTGTCGGTCGGTCGCCCTTCCGGCGGATCGGCCTTGACGACGTCTTCGGACATACTGAGTTTCCCCTCTTGGGTGGTACTGGCTTCTGGGTCGCCGACCGGCCCCACACCGGTCAGCTCGCCTGCGACCCCCGCGCCGCAGGCAGGATCACGTGGTCGATCACCCGCAGAATCAGGTCTTCGGTCGGCTCGACGCCGAGCACGAAGGCGTGGTGGATGACGAGCGCGGGCAACGTCTGGGACAGCAGCTCGACGTCGACGTCCTCGGCGATCTCGCCGCGCTCGACCGCCCGCTGGTAGAGCCGAGCGGTCAGCTCCAGGCGCGGCTTCAGGAACCGCTGCTGGAAGGCCTGCTGCAGGTCGTCGTCGCGGTGCAGCGCGGTGAGCAGACCGGCCGTCACCGACATCGGCATCTCGTCGGTGAACCCGCCGGCGCTGCACGACAGCGCGATCAGGTCACCGCGCAGGCTGCCGGTGTCGACGTCGTCCGGCATCGGGCAGCCCTTGGCCCGGCTGATCGCGTCGACGACCAATTCGGCCTTGGTCGTCCAGCGCCGGTACAGCGTCGCCTTGCTGGCCTTGGCGGCAGTCGCCACCGCGTCCATCGTCAGGCGGTCGTAGCCCAGCTCGCCGACGAGCTCGACGGTGGCGTCGAGGATCTCTTCCTCACGCCCACCCTCGACCCGCGGTCGCGATCGCGGTCCGGCTTCAGCCACTTCGGTCATCATCACCCTGTGTGATCGTCACGCAACAGATAGAACGAAACGGTTCCGTTTCATCCACCACGGTACGACTCATGTGAAGCGATGCACAAGCGAATTTCCGGGAAACTCCGCAGTGGCCTGGGTCACTCTGCGTACCACTCCTCCACTGGTACGCCGAACAGCCGGCTTCGCCCGCAGACAGCAACGGGCCCCGCCGACAGGTTGTCGACGGGGCCCGCGCAGGTCAGAACCTCAGTCCTCGTCCTCGGCCTTCCGGGCCGCCTCGAGCCGCTCGGACATCCGGGTCGCGCGCGTCTCGATCCGCTGCGCCAGCCGGTCCCGCCAGGCGCGCAGCACGAAGATCGACAGGATCGACGACACGATCAACGCGAGCAGTAGCAACGGGAACACCGCCAGCCAGTTGCTCAGCGCGAACCACAGCACCGCGAACGAGGCGGCGAACAACGCCAGCCGCAGTCCGGTGTAGACAGCGAATTCCTTCATACCGGCAGTCTCCTACAGCCCCGAGTAGGCGTGGATACCCGACAGCAGCAGGTTGACGCCGATGAAGTTGAACAGGAAGACGACCCAGCCGGCGATCGCCACCCAGGCGGCGCGGCGGCCCCGCCAGCCGGCGGTGGCGCGGGCGTGCAGGTAGGCGGCGTACACGACCCAGGTGACCAGCGACCAGACCTCCTTGGGGTCCCAGCCCCAGGCGCGGCCCCAGGCGTAGTACGCCCAGATCGGGCCGGCGACCAGGACGCCGAAGGTCCACAGCGGGAAGGCGAACGCGTGCACCTTGTAGGCGACCGCGTCCATGCCGGCCGACGACGGGACGCGGCGCAGCGCGGCCGACATCGGCTTGCCGTCGGCCTCACGCGCCTCGGCGCGGCTCTTGATCAGGTACAGGATCGAGGCCAGTCCGCCGACGGTGAACCCGCCGCCCGCGACCGCCGCGGCCGACACGTGGATCACCAGCCAGTACGAGTGCAGGGCCGGCAACAGGTCGGCGGCCGGGACGTACAGCGCGAGCACGGCGATGCCGAGCGTGGCGGCCAGGACGAAGGTGACCAGCAGGCCGAGCCACTCCAGCCGCTGCCGCGTGAGCAGGAACAGGTAGACCGCCGCGACCGCGAGCGACGCGGTGATGGCGAACTCGTACATGTTGCCCCAGGGCACCCGCCCCGCGGCCAGACCGCGGGTCAGCACCCCACCGGCGTGCATCACGAACGCCAGCACCGTGAGCAGGACACCGATCCGGCTGGCCTGCTGCCAGCGCGACGAGCGGTCCGGCTCGTCCGTGCCGTCGGCATCCGCGCCGGCCGGAATCTCGGCGCCGTCGGCACCGACCAGCACCTTCTGCTCCGCGGGCTTGCGGACCCGCAGGCCGCTCGACCACTCCACGGTGTGTGCCAGCAGGGCCAGCGTGTAGATCACCGTCGCGGTCGGAACCAACAGGTTCGACAGCGAGGCGAGGGTCGCCGAGTTCATGCCTGCTCCCGCTTCCTGTTCAGAATGTTCGAGATCGCGTCGAGCTCGTCACCGAGACCACGCTCCGGTCCCCGGTCCAGACCGGCGACCTCGACCACGGTACGCCCGTCCTCGGTCCGCACCCGCACCCAGGTACGCCGTGGGTGCACGAACAGCGAGCCCATCAGCCCGAGGATCGCGAGCAGGATCCCGGCCAGCGCGAGGTTCAGGCCAGGGGTGTGGCTGATCTGCAGTTTCACCCACTGGTCGTAGGAGTCGAAGGTCAGCGAGCCACGGCCGTCCGGCAGGTCGATGCTCTGGCCGGGCGCGAGCTGGAACCGCAGCTTGTCACCCTTGCCGTCGTCGAACTGGGTCAGCTTGGTCTTGTCCAGCTGGTAGACCGACTGCGGTTTGCCCGTCTCGTCGGCCGGCCGTCCGTAGTACGCCGTGAGCACCAGCGCCGGGTTCACCGCGTCGGGGAAGACCGACACCGGCCCGCGCTGGTCGATCACGGCGGTCGGCAGGAAGAACCCTTCGAACCCGAGCTGCGCGGGCCGCGCGTCCGGTGCCTTCACCACGCCGAACGACGAGAAGTTCGCGTCCTGCGGCAGGAACGGCGACGGCCCGGAGAAGGCGATGTCGCCCTTGCCGTCGCGCACCGTCACCTTCGGCGCGTAGCCGTGGCCGAGCAGGTGCACCTTGGTGCCGTCGATCGACAGCGGGTGGTTCACCTGCAGGTCGTAGGACTTCTCGGGCGATTCCGGCGTCTCCTGGTAGGTGATGCCCGCGTCGAACGAGCGGGCGGCGCCACGCTGCGGTCCCTGCGTCTCGAAGGTCGCCTTGAAGCTGTTCACGGTCAGCGTGAACGGCGGCAGGTCGTCCGGGGTAAACGACCGGCCCGGCGTGAAGTCATCGTACTGGGCGACGGCGTTGGAGAAACCGTTGCCGACGACAACCAGTACGGTGCCGCGGTAACCGAACAGCGAACCCCACGCGACCCCGACCAGCGTGAGGATCAGCGAGAAGTGGAAGACCAGGTTGCCGGCCTCGCGCAGGTAACCCCGCTCGGCGCCGATCGCGCCGTCGTAGGTCTCGACCCGGAAGCGGCGCTTGCGCAGCTCCTGATGCGCCGCCGCCAGTACGTCGGCCTCGCTCGCGTCGGTCTCGAAGCGCTGGTGCCCCGGCAGCCGGTTCAGGTTGCGCGGGGGCTTCGGCGGCCGGGCGCGCAGGGCTTTCAGGTAGACCTGCAGCCGCGGCACCACGCAGCCGATCAGCGAGATGAACAGCAGCAGGTAGATCGCGGAGAACCAGACCGACTTGTAGACGTCGAAGAGTCCGAACTTGTCGTACCAGGACGCCAGCGACGGGTTGGCCTCGTAGAAGTCCGAAACCTTGATCGGGTCGACCGGGATCTGCGGGATCAGCGAACCCGGCACCGCGCCGAGCGCCAGCAGGAAGAGCAGGACCAACGCGGTCTTCATCGAGGTGAGCTGACGCCAGGACCAGCGCAGCCAGCCGACCAGGCCGAGGGCCGGTGGCTCGGGGCGCTCGGGTGGCTTGCCGCCGGACATCACCGGCTCGGTCTCGACGTGCTCCTTGACTTCGCTCATCTCACACCGCCGACCCGAAGTTGCTGACCCACTGGCGAAGATCGGCGGTCATCGCGTCCCACACTCCTGTCAGCAGCAGCAGACCCACCGCGATCATCAGTACGCCGCCGATCCGGATCACCAGCACCTGGTGCTTGCGGACCCAGGCGACCGCGCCGAGCATCCGCCGGAAGGCCAGGGCCGCGACGATGAACGGGATGCCCAGCCCGAGGCTGAACACCAGGGCCAGCGTGGCACCGCGGCCGGTGCTGCCCTCGGTGGCGGCGAGGTTCATCACGGTGCCGAGCGTCGGCCCGATGCAGGGCGTCCAGCCGAAGCCGAACAGTACGCCGAGCAGCGGCGCGGCGGCGATCCCGACGGCCGGCACCCGGTGCACCCGGACGTCGCGCTGCAGGAACCCGAAGCCACCCAGGAAGATCAGGCCGAGCACGACGGTGGCTCCGCCGAGAACGCGGGTGATCAGGGTCTGGTGCACGATCAGCGCGTTGCCGATCGCACCGAACAGCACGCCGGTCAGGATGAAGACGGCCGAGAACCCGGCCACGAACAGGCTCGTCCCGGCCAGCATCCGGCCGCGCCGCTCGGACCCGAGCTCGGCGGCCGACAGCCCGGTGACGTAGGACAGATAACCCGGCAGCAGCGGTACGACGCACGGCGAGAAGAACGAGATCGCCCCGGCGAGCACCGCGATCGGCAGTGCCACCAGCATCGAGCCCGTCATCGACTGGGCGAACCACTCACCCATCAGCTCGCGTCTTTCACCATGCCGAGCAAGGTCTGGGTGGTCACTTCGCCGATCACCCGCGACGCCACCTTGCCGTTCTTGTCGATCACCAGCGTGCTCGGGATCGAGCTCGGCGAGATCTGCCCGCGGAAGCCGAGCAACTGCTTGCCGCTCGGGTCGTACAGGCTCGGGAACGGAACGCCGAACTCCTGCACGAACTTCCTCGCCGGCGCCTTGTCCAGGTCGCGGGTGTTCAGCCCGATGAACTGCACGTCCGGGCCGAGCTGCTGGTGCGCGGCCACCAGGTCGGGCGCCTCCTTGCGGCACGGCGGGCACCACGAGCCCCACACGTTCAGCACGATGACCTTGCCCTTGTGGTCGGCGAAGTTCCACGGCTTGCCGTCGAGGGTGTCGCCGCCGAAGTCAGGTGCCGGCTTGCGCTCGGCCGCGGCGAAGCTGGAGACCCGGCCGCTGCCGCTGACGAAGCCGGTCTGGCCGCTGCGGTTCTCGGTGGTCTCCTGGCCGGAGCCGCAGGCGGTGGCGAGCAGCAGGACCGCGGCCGACAGGATCGCCGTACGGCGCATCACGCACCGCCCACGAACTTCTTCGGGTTCTTGACCGGCAGCAGGTCCTTGGCCGGTTCGGCGTAGCCGACGGAGACGATCTGGTCGCCGTGAAATGTGAACGAGGTCAGGCTGGCCAGGCTGCACTGCCGCCTGCGCGGGTCGTGCAGCAACCGGCGGTTCTCGATCGCAGACCGGACGATCCAGATCGGCAGCTGGTGGGACACGATCAGCGCCTCGTGCCCGGCGGCCTTCTGCCGGGCGGTCTCGATCGCGTCCCGCATCCGGCGGACCAGCTGGCTGTACGGCTCACCCCAGGACGGCTTCCACGGGTTGCGCAGCAGCCACCAGGCGGACGGCTGGCGCAGCGCGCCGTCGCCGACACCGAACTTCTTGCCCTCGAACTGGTTGGCCGCCTCGATCACCCGCTCGTCGATGTCGGGGGTCAGACCGAAGGTCGCCGCGATCGGCTCCATCGTCTCCTGGGCCCGCTCCAGCGGCGAGGTGACCAGGTGCACGATGTCGCGGCCGGCCACGTGCTCGGCGACCCGCTCGGCCATCTTCCGGCCGAGCTCCGACAGGTGGTAGTCGGGCATCCGGCCGTACAGGACGCCGGCCGGGTTGTGCACCTCGCCGTGTCGCATCAGGTGCACGACCGTCGTTTCGGTCACCGCTGCCCCTCCATAGTCCTGTGCAGCCCTTCTCAGTTCTGTACGGCGGCCGCCGCGCGGGCGGCCGGAGCGAGTGCGCTCTCCAGCCGGGCCAGGGCGTCGTCGTCGATCGCGGCACTCACGAACCACGCCTCGAACGCGCTCGGCGGCAGGTAGACACCGGCGTCCAGCATGGCATGGAAGAAAGCGGCGAACCGTGGCAGCACCTGGGCTCCGGCACCGGCGAAGTCGCGGATCGGCCCGCTTGCCTCCTCCGAGTTCACGAAGAAGACGCTGAAGAGGTTCCCGGCCGACTGGATGACGTACGGCACACCTTCCTTGTCCAGCGCCGTACCGACCAGGCGCTGGATGGTGGCCGAGGTCTCGTCGAGCTTGGCATAGACCTCGTCGGTGGCCAGCCGGAGCGTGGCCAGCCCGGCCGCGGTGGCGACCGGGTTCCCCGA
The DNA here is from genome assembly GCF_001984195.1 of Kribbella sp. ALI-6-A. Taxonomy (GTDB): domain Bacteria; phylum Actinomycetota; class Actinomycetes; order Propionibacteriales; family Kribbellaceae; genus Kribbella. The sequence continues at coordinate 2,126,431 of NZ_MTQN01000012.1, read as the reverse complement.
GAGCGTGCCGGCCTGGTAGACCGAGCCCTCCGGTGCGAGGTGGGCCATCACGTCGGCGCGGCCGCCGAACGCCGCGGCCGGGAAGCCGCCGCCCATCACCTTGCCGAACGTCATCAGGTCGGGCCGGACGCCGTCCACGCCGTACCAGCCGGAGCGGGTGATCCGGAAGCCGGTCATCACCTCGTCGGAGATGAACAGAGCGCCGTTGGCCTGGCAGATGCCGGCCAGGAACGCGTTGAAGTTGTCCTGCGGCGGAACGACGCCCATGTTGCCGGGCGAGGCCTCAGTGATCACGGCCGCGATCTGGTCGCCGTACTGGCTGAAGGCGGCGGTGACCGCGGCCTGGTCGTTGTAGGGCAGCACGATCGTGTCGGCGGTGGTCGCCTCGGTGACGCCGGGGGTGCCCGGGATGCCGAGCGTGATCACGCCGGAGCCGGCCTGGGCCAGCAGTGCGTCGACGTGACCGTGGTAGCAGCCGGCGAACTTGACGATCTTGTCCCGGCCGGTGAACCCGCGGGCCAGCCGCAGCGCCGACATCGTCGCCTCGGTGCCGGACGAGACCAGCCGGACCTTGTCGACCGGCGTCCGGCCGACGATCTCCTGAGCGAGCAGCACCTCGGTCTCGGTCGGCGTCCCGAACGACGTACCGCGGGCGACCGCGGCCTGGACCGCGGCGATCACCTCGGGGTGCGCGTGGCCGAGCAGCATCGGGCCCCACGAGCAGACCAGGTCGAGGTAGGTGTTGCCGTCGACGTCGGTGATGTGACATCCGTCACCAGAGGTCATGAAGCGTGGGACTCCACCGACGGCGCGGAACGCGCGGACCGGGGAGTTCACGCCGCCAGGCGTGACTGCGGTGGCTTGGTCGAACAGAGCGGCGGAGCGAGCGGTGTGGTCGGGCACGGCGGCCATTCTCCCCGACGAACCGGCGGCGGCGGTGAGCGGGCGGCGGCCCGGGGGTTCCGCTGAGCGTTGTTACGCGCCAGTATGGGTACCCGGTGACCGCTCGGACACTCTCCGCGCCCGCCCCGTAACCCACGCACGGGCCAGGCGTTAGACGAGGTGAACGCGGTTATCGGGACGACGAAGAGACGTGTCCGCAGCGTGGGGGCGGGACAGGTCGATGAGTCACGGAGGGGATCATCGATGGCGAAGGGCAAGCGCCGCGCCACTGCGGGCGGGTGGCGTCAGGTGGCGCCGCTGGTGCCGCTGGTGTTGTTCGCGAGCGCGTTCACCGTCAGTGCGACCGACGACCCGGCGGTCGCGACCGCGGCACTGGACCAGGACCTCGGACCGAACATTCCGGTCGTCGTCCCGAACAAGCCGATCAGCGACCCGGCCAACGTGCCGGTGCCCGGTTCGGTCGGCAACGGCGTGGACAAGACCGAGGAGCCGACCCAGGTCGTGTCCGGCCTGTCCCGCAACGGCATTCCGAACGCCGCGCTGAAGGCGTACTCGCGGGCCCAGCAGGTGCTCGCGCAGGCCGACCCGTCGTGCCACCTGCCCTGGACGCTGGTGGCCGCGATCGGCCGGGTCGAGTCCAACCACGGCCGCTTCGGCGGCAACTCGCTGACCACCGAGGGCGTCGCCACGCCGGGCATCTACGGCCCGCGGCTGGACGGCGTGACCACGGCCCGGATCACCGACTCCGACGCCGGCCGGCTCGACGGCGACGGCGCGTTCGACCGCGCGGTCGGGCCGATGCAGTTCATCCCGGCCACCTGGCAGGCGATGGGTGTCGACGGTGACGGCGACGGCACGAAGAACCCGCAGGACATCGACGACGCGGCGATGTCGACCGGCGTCTACCTGTGCTCCGGCGGTTCCGACCTGTCCCGGGCCGGCGACCTGAACCAGGCCGTGCTGCGCTACAACCACTCCCAGGCCTACGCCGACCTGGTGATCAGCATCGCCAAGGCGTACGCCGGTGGCAGCTGGATCGTGGTCGGCAACGGCACCGAGTCCGACGACCAGGGCGTGATCCGGGCCGGCGGCAAGCGCGGCGACGACAGCATCGACGCTCCGGCCGACGACAATCTGCCGCAGGCCATCGACCTGCCGGTGTACCCGCCGGGCACGCCGCGGCCGACGCCGACCGGTGGCGGCAACGGTGACGGTGACGGCACCCAGGACAAGCCGGGCGACCAGCCGACCCAGAAGCCCTCGAGCAAGCCGACGCCGACCAAGCCGGGCACGACGAAGCCGACCACCAAGCCGACGCCGACCAAGCCGACCACCCCGCCGCCGAGCACGCCGAGCGGCGTGGCCAAGCTGCAGACCGCGGCCGGCCTGATCGTCGGCACCGTCGGCAGCACCCTGACCGAGCTGACCAAGGCCACGCAGTACTGCCAGAGCGAGATGGCCAAGGTCACCATCACCCGCCCGACGCAGGACCAGCTGCAGAAGTGCGTGACGGCCTACCAGACCGGCGGCACCGCCGCGGTCGACCAGGTGATCCGCAACCTGCTGTCCGTGCTGGGACTGCTCGGCGTGCTCGGCGGAGGCCTGCTCGGCAGCTGACCACCCCCTAGACGGCGCGCCGCCCCCACCCCTCCCTTGGCGCGCCCCGGCGACGCCACGGAGCACCTCCCCCCAGCTCCGTGGCGTCGCCTCTTTTTCTGGTCAAGCGCTTACTTGAGGAATTCTCAGTTTGTCGTCCAGGGCCGCTCGATGGTTTGGCTGATCCGGTTGCCGCCGAGATCGGTCGCGGTGACCCGGAGCGCGGCGACCGGGGTGGACGGGATCATGGCGCTCTGCTGTCCCCAGCCACTCGGGCGGAGCCGCAGCGGCTGCCAGGTCTTGCCGTCGAAGGTGACCTCGGCCGTCGTACGGAAGAAGCTTGGGCCGCGCGCGCCCGGTTGATAGCCGGGCTTCAGCTCCAGTTGCCGGCCGGCGAGCCGGTAGTCGACCTGCACCAGCGGCAGGACCTCACGCGTCCTGACCGACCCCGACCGGAACCTCCACTCGGTCCGCGTCGCCGTCGACGTCTTCGCCCAGGTGTTCGGCGCCCGCTGAACGTCCAGCCTCAGGTCGTACCAAGCCGGCTTGGCCGGCACCGGGAACTGCGCGACCGACCAGTCCTTGCGGCCCAACTCCTTGCCGCCGCTGGTCAGCGTCAGGGTGGTCTGGTCACCGCGCATGTCACTCCACCCGTACTGCGTGCGGTCGCCGTTCACGTGCTGCGGGATCGCGATCCGCAGCGCGTTCTCGAAGCGAGCCACCGGCAAACCATCGGCCTCACTTCCCCGCGCATCCGGGATCGCCGGCCGCGAGATCGGCGCCCACACCTCGCGCATCACCCGCTCGTCGGGCCGGTAGCTCCGAGCCACGCTGTACTCGTAGCCCGAAAGGTTCTCCGCTCCTGCGCGCGTCTGCTCGTCCCAGGTCGTGTCCGGCTGATCGGAAGCCAGGTAGTCCGTCCGAGTCACCGGGCCGGCGACCAACCGGACCGATCCCAGACCGGCCGAAACCCCAGGGAGGTAGGCCGCCCGCTTGTCGTAGTGCAGGAAGTCGCTGTCGATCCGCTGGTAGTTCGTGGTCACCACCGCCGGGCGCAGCCGCGCGAAGTCGTAGGTCAGGGGGCCTGCCACCTGCTGCGGTCCGACCGCCAGTTCGTACCGGTACGTGCTGTCACGCAGCCCGGTCAGCTTCACCTGCACCGGCCGCTGCTTCAACAGCTGCAGCAATCGGGCGCCCTCCTCCTGCCGGAACAGGTAGAACGGCAGCCCCACCCACGCACTGTCGCTCCAGAACCCCGGCTGTTCGTTGTACATGAAGACCGCCTTCGCACCGGCCGCCTTCGCCGCCTCGACCTGCCCGAAGGTCTGGTCGTAGTCCCGGAAGCGGATCAGCGCGATCTTCCCGCGGGCCTCGCTGAGCTGCTCGGGACGCCCGTCACCGGCGTCGACCAGTGAGAGGGTCTCCTGCCCGACGTACCCGGACAACTCGGCGCCGTCGCGCGGACTCGGCAGCCGGAAGCCGCCCGGCCCGAGCACGTCGGCGGTCAGCTTCGGCTGAGCCAGGTCCCACCGCTGGACCGCCCGGAACGTCCCGGTCCGCACCTTGCCGAACTCACCGACGTAGACGTCTCCGGCCACCTCGCGGTCGAAGCCGAAGCCGGACACCGCCTCTCGCTCACCGGCCGCGCGGTGCCAGGCGATCCCGACACTGTCCAGCTCCGCGCGCTGCGGCGTCTTCACGGTCACCGGGTGTGCCCGCCGGGCATCGAACACGAAGGTCCGGTCCCCGCGGATCTCGGCCTCGGGATCACCGAGCAGCGTGACCCCGTCGATCCACTCGGCCTCGTCCGAATCCATCACGTACGCCATCACGGCGTACCGGCCGGTCGGTACCTCCAGCGTGTGCTGCCCGTTGGCGTCGAAGACGGTGCCGTTGACGTCGCCGGTGTCGAGGTTCCACAGCTGCACGCCGCTGTTCGCCGCCGTTGTCGGTACGGCGGGTTTGCCGTCGCGGCCGATCCCTTTCACGGTGACCCGATGCAACCGCCCACCGGCTGCGAACGCGACCCCGGTCCGGTACGTCGTGCCGCCCGCCGTGGTGCTGCCCGCGTTCCGCGCGTCCGGTGTCTTCGCCGCGCCGCCCGCGCTCGCCGCGCCGCGTCCCGCGACCACGGCGACCAACTCCCCCGCGTACTTCGCCGGACTGGTGCTCGCGAGGTCGAGCCGCAGCGTCGCCGACGCCGAACCGCCGGCCGGGATCGTCAGCCGCGCCGGGCTCACCGTCAACCCCGCTCGCACCCCGGCGGGCGACTTCGCCGCGACCGAGAGGTCCAGCGTCACCGACTTGCCCGAAGTGTTGCTATAGGCAACCTTTCGGAGCACCGGCGCCGGCGCGGAGCCGGTCCAGGAAACGTCACCGAAGAAGACATTGGCGACATCAGGCTGGATCTTCGGATCCAGCGCCCGCGGAATGTCGATCCGCCCGAGCCCTTGCTGCACAGTCGTCGCACCCGCACCCGGCACCGCGGTGCTCGCCAGCGCGGCCTTCAACTGCTGCCCCGTCCACTCCGGATGCCGCTGCGCCAGGATCGCCGCCGCACCGGAAACGTGCGGTGTCGCCATCGAGGTTCCGCTCATCGCGGTGTAGTGCTCGCCGACCACGTGCCCCTGTTCGGTCCCGGCCGCACGAGCGGCAACGATCTCGACACCCGGCGCGGTCACCTCGGGCTTCAGCGCGCCGTCACCGAGTCGCGGTCCACGGCTGGAGAACGACGCGAGCCGGTCGTCGCGGTCCACCGCGCCGACGGTCAACGCGGCCGCGGCCGACCCCGGCGTACCGACGGTTTCCTCCATCCCCGCGTTGCCCGCGGCAACCACGAAGAGTGCACCGCTGGACTTCGACAGCCGGTCGACGGCCTCGCTCATCGGGTCGGTACCGTCCGACGGCAGTCCACCGAGGCTCATGCTGACCACCTTGGCGCCTTGCTGGACGGCCCACTCCATCCCGGCGATGGCCTCGGAGTCCAGGCCGCCGCCGTTGTCGTCGAGCACCTTGCCGATCAGGAGATCGGCGCCCGGGGCAACACCCTTGCGCTTGCCGCCGGACGCCGTACCGAGTCCGGCGACGGTCGAGGCGACGTGGGTCCCGTGCCCGTGCCCGTCCTGGACCGGCTGGCCGGGGATGAAGCTGGCCGCGCCGACAACCTGCTTCTGCAGATCGGGGTGATTGGCGTCGTACCCGGTGTCGAGCACCGCCACCTTCACCCCACGCCCGTCGTACGACGAACGCCAGGCGACCGGGGCGCCGATCTGCTGGGTGGAGTGGTCGAGCGTGGCGCGCGTGCGGCCGTCGAGCCAGATCTTGCCGACCCCGCTGGTGCTCGCGAAGGTTCGCGGACCGGCGATGTCCTGCCAGAACTGCTTGGCCCGCGACTTGTCGATCGAGACGGCGGTGGTGCCGACGCTGGCCAGGGTCATCCGGCGGGTCGTGTTCGCCGGGGCGGCCGGTGCGTGGTCGCCGGCGAGCAGCACGGGCAGCTTGGCCGTGCTGGCGTCGTCGTAGCCCTGGGCAACCAGCTGGCTGAGGTTGAACAGCCGCCGATCGAGCCGCCCGGAGGTGAACAGCGGGTACGCCGCGACCGGTACCAGCGTGAGCTCGCCGTCGAAGTCACCGAAGTAGTAGTTGCCGCCGTCCACGAGCCGGGCCGACCGGCTGCCGTCGGCGGAGGTGGTCAGCTCGGCGACGTCGCCGGTGATCAGCGTGATCCGGTGCGTCGAGGCGCCCGGCGTCGGACGCGCGAGACCGGTGGTGCCGGGTGGGGAACCGGGAGGGGCCCCGGCACCACCGGTGGTCCGAGCTGCCTGGGCGGGCACGGTCAGTGCCGTCGCCCCGACGATCACCGAGCAGAACATGCTGGTCGCGCGTCGTGACCACCGCATCCGTGGACTCCTCACCGGGGCCCGACGGGCGCGAGGCCACCGCTGGCGAGCCTGGCAGTTGCCCTGGGCCACGGTCCACGAATCCGGCTGACCTGAACCCGTCATGGCCGATACCGGCCACTGAGACAGCTGTCTCACACCGCCCCGCCGCCGCCCGGTTGGGTCCCGCCCCCGATTTCCCCCGCCCCGCAACCCACGCCCTCCTCCCCCCAGCGTCCCGGCTTCCGCATTTCATGGGTTAACCCACCAAATCGCCCGTTGGCCCGCCGGAATTCGGTGGGCCAAGGGGTCAGATCGTGGGTTGACCCACCAAATGCAGCGAGGGAGTTCGGGACAGATAGGGCGGGGGCGGAGGGCAGGCGCGGGTGGCGGGAGAGGGAGGGCTCAGGCGAAGCGCTTGTCCTGGGTGAACCCGTGAAACTGACCGTTGGCCCACCGAATTCCGGTGGGCCAACGGTCGAACTGGTGGGTCAACCCACCTAACTGCGGGGTCAACCCACCAAATGCGCGACAGCGGGAGAGGCTCAGGCGAAGCGCTTGGCGACCTGCTCGACGCGGTCGACCAGGTCGAGGTCATAGGCGACGCCCGGCACGTAGAAGATCACGTAGTCGGCGCCGGCCTCGAGCGCGGCCTCGACCTTGTTCGCGATCTCGTCCTCGGTGGCGATGATGTTGTCGTTCGAGAACTGCTCCCAGTCCTTCGGCCCGCGGGCCTTCTGGGTCGCCTTCTGCGGGTCGTCACCGGCGTCGATCGGGAACACGTTCAGCCCGGTTGACTTGACGATCTCGTTGTAGTCGCGGCCGAGCTTGTCGCAGTGGCCCTTGAGGATCGCCGTCTTCTCCCGGATCACGTCCGGGTTGCCGCCGCCGATGTTGGCCGCGTCGGCGTACTGGGCGACCAGCTTCAGCGTGACCTGCGGGCCACCGCCGCCGATCCAGAACTGCGGACGCGTGTTGCCGGCGCCCTTGGGCAGGTTGATCGGGGCGTCGATCGAGTAGTGCTTGCCGTTGTAGACCGGCTTGTCCTCGGTCCACATCTTCCAGATGATCTCGGTCGCCTCGCGGAACGCGGCCATCCGCGGCTTCACGTCGGTCCACTCGTAGCCGTAAGCCTTCCATTCGTGCTCGTACCAGCCGGCGCCGATCCCGGCGTACAGGCGGCCGTGGCTGGCCACGTCGACGGTGGAGGCGATCTTCGCGTAGAGCGCCGGGTTGCGGTAGCCGTTGCAGCCGACCATCTGGCCGATGTTCACCCGCTTGGTGTCGCGGGCTAGCGCGGCGGTCGCCGACCAGCACTCGAAGGTGGTGTTGTCACTCGGCTCCGGCACGGTGTGGAAGTGGTCGAACAGCCAGATCGAGTCCCAGGAACCTTCGTCGGCCCGCTTCGCGACGTTCGTCATCGCTTCCCACTGCTCGACCGGATCGGCGATCTCGGTCAGGTCCATCTTCCAGCCTTGGGGAACAAAAATCCCGAAACGTGTGGTCATGCCCCCATCCTTTCCCGGCCCGCTGAACCGGTCTACCACCTGGCGGACGGGATTCCTTCTCAATCGGACCACCGTGGTTTCTCAATCGAACCGCCCGGCCGCACGCGGCGTCGTACCGGCTGCCATCCGACCCGAGGAGACGATCGCGATCCACCCGACCAGGTTCGACCAGTTGTTCACCGCCGCCACGCCGTTGATCGCCGCCGGGCAGCACGGCGTCGACACTCCCCCGGTCGAGAACGGCGAACGCTGGCCTGTCAGCACCGTCTTCCGCCCCGACCCCGCGGGCCCCCTGACGCGCCGCCTCGACCAGCTCACCCTCGAAGCCGCGCAGATCGCCGGCCTGATCCTCACCCGCGGCACCGTGATGGCCTGCGCCCACCCCCTCGACGACCACGCCAACCGCCTCCAGAAGCTGTACGCCGACGCCCTCGGCCCCGACGGCTGGCTCGAGGCCGAGGAAATCCGCGACATCTGGTACGTCAACCTGCTGCACTTCGCCGCCCCCATCCCCGACCCCACCACCCTGATCGCCTGGGTCACGGCCCACCGCCACGTCCCCCTCGGCAAGGTCACGGTCAACACAGCCGAGCTGGTCCGCTTCCGCCACACCCTGGGACCCCGGCCTTACATGCGCCCGGAAACCCTGGTCGCCGTTCCACTGAGCGCGCAGTAATCCGGATCCGGCTACGCGCCCGGTGAATACGCCGACGCGCCCGCGTCCAACGCGTCGCCGATAATCCGGTCGAGATCTGAGCGGCGAGCGGTCCAGCCGGTCGCCTGCTGGAACGCCGTGGAGTCCGCTGTCAGCTCCGGCGGCTCGGCCGCGCCGGCCTGATGCCGGACGGGCAGCGGCTTGCCGGTCAGCCGCTCGATGCTCTCGATGACGTCGAGGATCGTGGTGCGACCACCGCCGCCCACGTTGTACGCCTGCCATTCGCCCGGCTCGCAGAGACCGGCCGCGGCGAGGAACGCGTCTGCCATGTCGAGCACGTGGACGTAGTCGCGCACCGTCGTACCGTCGCCGTTGACGACGAGCTCGGGAGCGCGGCCCTGCGCGACGGCGACCGCCTTCGGGATCAAGCGGGACTCGTCACGATCCGGATGTCCGGGCAAGCCACCGGCCACGTTGAACGCGCGCAGGCTGATCGCCCCGATCGCCCCCGCCGCCGCCAGGTCCGCCGCCGCGCGATCGGCCGCGAGCTTGCCGGCGCCGTACGGGTTGCCCGGCTCCGGGCGGGCGTCCTCCCGGACCGGTTGCGTCGCGGGTTCGCCGTAGACGGCGCAGGTCGACGCGATGATCAGCTTCGCGGGCTCCGACGGGCCGTCGGCCAGCGCGCCGAGCAGGGCCAGCGTGCCACCGACATTCGTCTGCCAGTACGTCACCGGATCGACCCGGGACTCGCGCACCCGCACCGCGGCGGCCAGATGACAGACCACCTCAGCTCGGGCCTGCCCAACGGCCTTCCGAACGGAGCTCGCGTCCAGCAAGTCACCGAAGACGCGCTCGACACCCGAGGGCAGCGCCGCGTCGCCCCGAGTCAGCCCGAACACCTCGTGCCCGGCGAGAGCGAAGCGGCGGGCGACGGCGTATCCGACGAACCCGGAGGCACCGGTGACCAGGACTCTCATCGACCCAGGACTCTCTGTCCGTGCAGCCAGGATGCGGTCGGCATGGGGTCGATGATCTCAGCCCATACCTGACCCACGTCGTCCCGGTCGGCGGTCTCGGTGCGTGAGAGCGCTCTAGTTCCGGAACCGGCGGGGTCTTGACCGGGGGTTCGGGAGGGCTGAGCATCGGGCCCGACGCGGGTGTGAGGCACCTGTGCTGAGAGCTAGGAGTCGCCCATGCCCAGGTGGCCAGGTAAGCGTCTGTCGCGGCGGACGGTGGTGGTGACGGTGTCGGCGCTGCTGGCGGGGTTGCTGCCGTTGGGGGTGGCGTCGCAGGCAGCGGCCGACGATCCGGAGCCGACCGTGCTGGCGGCGTTCGAGGGGGCGGAGCCGTTCGCGTCGCCGCCGAACCCGGGGATCTTCGGGTGGGGCAGTGACGCCGACGACCCGCCGACGATGCAGCTGCAGGCGCGGGACGACGCGCCGGTCGGCGAGAAGGTCCTGCACGGGACCTACAACATCAGCGGGTACGGCGGGTTCAGTCACGACGTGACCTTCGACCAGAACCCGGGCAACTGGTCGGCGTACAAGGGGATCCGGTTCTGGTGGTACGGGCAGAACACCGCGCCGCTGCCGCCGGGGTCGGGCAAGCGGATCTTCTTCGAGATCAAGGACGGTGGCGCGAACGCCGAGGCGTCGGAGCTGTGGAACACCAGCTTCACCGACGACTGGCAGGGCTGGCACCTGGTCGAGATCCCGTTCAGCGACCTGGCCTATCGCGGCGACTACCAGCCGGTCGGCGGCATCGACCAGGTGCTCGGCCTGACCCAGATGTGGGGTTACGCGTTCACGATGCCGGTCGGCTCGCCCGGTGAGTTCGCGATCGACCAGGTCGAGGTCTTCGGCAAGGCCGACCCGGCGCTGAAGGCGAGCGTGGTCACCGACGCCGGCGTCTACCCGGTCGACGAGGGCGGTACGGCGCAGGTCAAGGTGTCGGTCGCCACCACCGGCGCAGTCCCGCTGGAGGAGCCGGTCACCGTCGACTTCCGCAGCGGCACCGGTACGGCGGGCGCCGACGACTACAACCCGGTCTCCGGCGCGTTCACCTTCCCGGCCGGTACGCCGTCCGGAACGTCGCACACCGTCCAGGTGGTCACCCGCAAGGACAAGTCGGCCGAGGCCGCCGAGACGATCCCGGTCGAGTTGACCGTGACCGGCGCGAAGGCTCCGGCGAGCCAGCCGGTCGTCGTGATCAACGCGCACGACCTGCCGTACCTGAACAGCAAGCTCCCGGTGAAGACCCGGGTCAAGGACCTGCTCGGCCGGATGACGCTGGCCGAGAAGGTCGGCCAGATGACCCAGGCGGAGCGCAACGCGGTCCGGACGAAGTCCGACATCGCGACGTACGCGCTCGGCTCGCTGCTGTCCGGTGGCGGCTCGGTGCCGACCCCGAACACCCCGGCGTCCTGGGCCGCGATGATCGACACCTTCCAGCTCAACGCGCAGGCCACCCGGCTGCAGATCCCGCTGATCTACGGCGTCGACGCGGTGCACGGGCACAACAACGTGATCGGTGCGACGATCCTGCCGCACAACATCGGCCTGGGCGCGACCCGCGACCCGGACCTGTCCCGGCGGACCGGTGAGGTGACCGCGACCGAGGTCCGCGCGACCGGCATCCCGTGGGACTTCGCGCCCTGCGTCTGCGTCGTGCGCGACGATCGCTGGGGCCGTTCGTACGAGGGCTTCGGCGAGGACCCGGCGCTGGTCAAGGCGATGGCGACCGTGATCACCGGCATGCAGGGCAAGGCCGACGGCAGCCAGCTGAAGCAGAACACCAAGGTGCTGGCCAGTGCCAAGCACTACGTCGGCGACGGTGGTACGACGTACGGCTCGTCCACCACCGGCTCCTACACCATCGACCAGGGCGTCACCGAAGTGACCCGGCAGCAGCTCGAGGCGATCCACCTCGACCCGTTCCAGACCTCGGTCGATCTCGGCGTCGGGACCGTGATGCCGTCGTACTCCAGCGTGGACATCATCGGCGACGACAAGCCCGCGGTGAAGATGCACGGGCACGCCGAGCTGATCAACGGCGTGCTGAAGGACCGGATGGGCTTCGACGGCTTCGTGATCTCCGACTGGCAGGCGATCGACCAGCTGCCGGGCGACTACGCCAGCGACATCCGGACCTCGATCAACGCCGGGCTGGACATGATCATGGTGCCGACCCGGTACCAGGAGTTCACCCAGGGCCTGACCACCGAGGTGACCGAGGGCCGGGTCAGCCAGGCCCGGGTCGACGACGCGGTCCGCCGGATCCTGGAGCAGAAGTTCAAGCTCGGCCTGTTCGAGCACCCGTACGCCGACACCAGCAAGCTGAGCGAGATCGGCGGCGCGAAGCACCGGGCGGTCGGTCGCGAGGCCGCGGCCAAGTCCCAGGTGCTGCTGAAGAACGACGGCAACGTGCTGCCGCTGAAGAGCAGCGCGAAGGTGTACGTGGCCGGCAGCAACGCCAACGACCTGGGCAACCAGCTCGGCGGCTGGAGCATCAGCTGGCAGGGCGGATCGGGCGCGACCACGACCGGTACGACGATCCTCGACGGCATCCGGCAGAACGTGCCGGCGGCAACCTTCAGCCAGGACGCCTCGGCGCCGCTCGACGGCCACGACGTCGGCGTCGTCGTGGTCGGCGAACGCCCGTACGCCGAGGGAATCGGTGACGTCGGCAACGGCCACGACCTGCTGCTCAGCGACGCCGACAAGGCCGCGGTCGACAAGGTCTGCGCGGCGATGAAGTGCGTCGTCCTGGTCGTCTCCGGCCGGCCGCAGGTGGTCGCGGATCAGCTCGGCGAGATCGACGCGCTGGTCGCCTCGTGGCTGCCCGGCACCGAGGGCGCGGGCGTCGCGGATGTGCTGTTCGGCAAGCAGCCGTTCAGCGGGCGGCTCCCGGTGACCTGGCCGAAGACCGAGGCGCAGCAGCCGATCAACGTCGGCGACGCGTCGTACGACCCGCAGTACCCGTACGGCTGGGGTCTGACCACGCAGGCGGCGGCCCGGCAGAAGTTGGTCGACGCGAAGACCGTCCTGCTGCGCAAGGGATTGCTGGACCCGAACGCGCTGGTCGCGGCGATCTCGATCGACATCGCCCTGCGGGTGAAGGACTGGTCCGGGCCGCAGGCAACAACCGCGCTGGTCGCGCTCGGCCAGGCCGGCAAGTCGTTGCAGCGCAGCCGGGTCGACGGCTTCGCCGAGGACGACGCGGTTGTCGCGGCGGCCCGCTGGATCGCCCAGGACGAGATCGGCCAGAACCTGGACGAGCCGGTGTCCAAGCTCACCGCGGACGCCGAGCACCTGGCGCTCAGCGGTGACCTGAGCGGTGCGATCGCCAAGCTGGCGGCGGCGTACAAGCTGAAGTAGCACGACGAACAGCGGGGTCCGGTGCAGCACCGGACCCCGCTGTTTTGCTGTCAGGCCGTGACCAGTTCACGCTCCGGCGTCGGCTCGACAGTGGCCGCTGACAACTTGGTGGGCCACCAGGCCCTGCGACCGAGCAGGACCAGGATCGACGGCAGCATGACGATCCGGACCAGCGTCGCGTCGATCAGGACGGCGACCGCCAGGCCGACGCCCATCTGCTTCATCTCGATCATGCCGAGCGTCGCGAAGACCGCGAACACCGAGACCATCACCGCGGCCGCGCTGGTCACCACCCCGGCCGACTCGGTGATGCCCTTGCGGACCGCCTCCTTCGGGCTCAGCCCGTCCCGCACCCCTTCGCGGATCCGGTTGAGCACGAACACGTGGTAGTCCATCGACAGCCCGATCAGGATCACGAACAGGAACAGCGGGATCCACGACACGATGAAGCCGGGCGAGGTGAAGTCCAGCAGCCCTTCGGCCCAGGTGCGCTGAAAGACCAGCGCGAGCGCCCCGAAGCAGGCCCCGACCGAGGCCAGGTTGAGCGCGGTCGTGACCAGGGCGATCGCCAGGCTGCGGAACGTGATGGCCATCATCACCAGCGTCAGGATCAGTACGAAGCCGATCACGTACGGCAGCTTGTCGCGCTGGTTCTGCCCGTAGTCGATCGAGTCCGCGGTCTCCCCACCGACGGCCCAGGTGCTGCCCGATCCGGCCGCGAACGCCTTCGGCACCAGATCGTCGCGCAGTTCGCCCAGCGCGATCCTGGCGTCGTCGCTGGTGTCGGGCCGGACCGAGACCAGTGACAGGACGGCGGTGTCGCCCGAGCTCCGGACCTGCTGGCCCGGCGTGACGACGAACTTGCCACTGGCGACGGCTGTGCGCTGCAGCGCGGTCAACGCGGCGACCGGCGCCTCGCCGTCGTTGCTGCGCGCAACCACGTCGTACGCCATGCCCTGGGACGGGAAGTTGGCCTGCAGCTGCTGCATCGTCTTCACCTCGGGGATGCTCTGCGGCAGCGTGCTCAGACCACCCGGCTCGGTCTTCATGCCGAACGCCGGGACGGCGAGCGCGACGATCGCCAGCACCGAGACGAGCAGCGCGATCTTGGGGAAGCGCAGCACCGGGGCGAGCAGGCGGCGGCTGATCCCGCCGGGGCCGATCCGACGGTTGAGGCGCCACAGGAGCGGAACGCGCGGGCGGTCGACGCGGTGGCCGAGCTTGGCCAGCAGCGCGGGCAGGACGGTGAGCGAACCGATGACCGCGACCGCGACGACGACGATGGTTGCCGTGGCCATCGACGAGAAGACGGGGTCCTGGGCGACGTACAGGCCTGCCATCGAGACGATCACCGCGATGCCGGAGACGACCACCGAGTGTCCCGACGTGGCAGCGGCGATCTCGATCGCGTCGACGGTGCCGTGGCCGCGGCGGCGTTCCTCACGTTCGCGCTTGAGGTAGAACAAGGAGTAGCCGACGCCGACCGCCATGCCGATCAGCAGCACCACGTTCGCGACCGAGCCGCCGTCGGGGAACAGGTAGGACAGCGGCGCGTAGAACCCGAGCGCGGCACCGACCGCGGAGATGGCCAGCAGCACCGGAATCCCGGCCGCGATCAGCGCGCCGAACGCCAGCAGCATCAGCGCGAACGTGATCGGCAGGCTGAGCTTCTCGGCCTTGGCCAGATCGCTGCCCACCTGCTTCCAGATGCCGGCGTCGAGCGACGCGCTGCCGGTCTGCTGGATGCTGAGGTTCTGGTTCTCCTTCTGGACGTCGGCGGTCGCGGCGACCAGCTGGTCGACGTTGTCGGCGGCGTCGTCGGCGCTGCCCTTCAGCTCGATCGGCAGCAACGCCGCCTTGCCGTTCTCGGCCCAGATCGGAGCGCCGACGGTGCTCACCGCGGCGATGCCGGTCATCTTCTGCTCGAGCTGGCGCAAGGCCTTGGCCGCCTCGGCCCGATCGAGCCGACCGTCCGGATCGGTGATCAGCACCGTTTCGCTCGGCTTGTCGCCGAGCCCGGCCTGCTGGATCATCTCGGCGGCCTGCCCGGACTGGCCGACCCAGGTGTCGGCTGCCTTGGTCTGCTGCTTCGGAACCATCACGGACAACCCGACCGCGACGGCGACGAGGATCAGCCACAAGCCGATCGCCCGCCATGGATGGGTGGCGCTCCACCGCGCGACCCGAACGGTCACTGATCCCCTGCTCATCTTCCAGCCCTCTCGACGACCCCGCCCGGGCGCTCTGCCCGCACCCAAGAGCCTGCCGATCCGGCGCTGGAATCTCAGGAGACGCAGCTCCCCCTGATGGGTGGGTCTAACCCCACCCCCGGCCGCTCAGGCCGTGGCGGCGGGAGCCCGGGAGCGCAGCCGGCGGAGCATGCGAGGGTCCTCGAAGCCGACGATCCGCGCGGCGGCGTCGACGGTGGAGCCGTGGGCGATCAGGTGTTCGGCGCGTTCGAGGCGGAGGAGTTGCTGGTAGCGCAGCGGCGTGAGGCCGGTGGCCGTGGTGAAGACACGGGTGAGGGTGCGCTCGCTGACCCCGACCGAACGGGCCAGCTCGGCGAGCGGCAGGCGTTCGGCGTACCGGCTGTCGATGACGTCCTGGACCCGGTGGGCGAGATCGCTGAGATGTCCCCGGTGGCGCAGCATCGCGCTCTCCTGGAGCTCGTCGCCGTTGCGCCGGGCGTAGACGACCATCTCGCGGGCGACCCGGGCCGCCGCGACCGCGCCGTGCTGGATCGCGACCAGGTGCAGTGCGAGATCGATCCCGCTGGCGATACCGGCCGACGTGATCACCCGCTCGTCCACGACGTAGAGGACGTCGCGCACGATGCTCGCCTTCGGGTACCGCGCCGCGAGCTCCTCGGTCAGGTCGTGGTGGGTGGTGTAGCGCCGGCCGTCGAGCAGACCGGCGGCGCCGAGCGCGTCGGCGCCCGAGCACACGCTCGCCACCGATCCACCACCCGCGTGATGGGTCCGCAGTACCTGTTTGGTCCGCGCCGAGATCGGCGGCCGCGGCGACAACCGCGGCGACCGCCACCCCGGTACGACGATCAGGTCGTCCCGGCCGAGCGCCGGCCAGTCCACCTGCGCCCTGACCGGAACACCTTGCGCGGTGCTGACCTCGCCGGCCTCGGCCACGTAGTGCAGCTGGTACGGATATCCGAGATCGGCCGCCGTCGAGAACACCTGCGCCGGCCCCGCGAGGTCGAGCAGATGCAGCCGAGGGACGAGGAAGAACACGACCTTGCGCATGATCCGGTCAGGATCCCACGAGCAGTCCGGCCTGCTCGTCGAGCGTCCGGATGGTGGCGAACCGTCCCGCCAGCGCGTACTCGGTCCGCTCGGTGATCACCTCGGGTGACAGCGTCCGCGGGTCGGCGAGCACCTCTTCCAGCGACGCGTCGGCCGGCAGCGTCCAGTGCGGCAACGGCGTCGTGGCGGTCGCCTCGGTCACGAACACCACGTCGTACCCGAGATCGGACGCGACCCGGGTGGTCGTCTCGCAGCACTGCTCGGTCCGGATCCCGCTGATCACCAACTCACGGATGCCGCGCTGGACGAGCAACTGCTGGAGATTCGTGGTGGTGAAGGCGTTGTGCGAGGTCTTGGTGAGCACCGGCTCCCCCTCGATCGGCTCCAGCCCTTCGATCAACCGCACGTGGCCGGACGCCGGGTCGAACACGCCGCCCGTTCCGGGCTCGGTGTGCAGGATCCACACGACCAGATCTCCGCGGTCGCGCGCGCTGCGGACCAGGC
This sequence comes from Kribbella sp. ALI-6-A, assembly GCF_001984195.1. Classification (GTDB taxonomy): domain Bacteria; phylum Actinomycetota; class Actinomycetes; order Propionibacteriales; family Kribbellaceae; genus Kribbella. The sequence goes on along the minus strand of NZ_MTQN01000012.1, from coordinate 2,109,754 downwards.
GGCCGACCCGGTCGGCGATGTCGGGGTGGTTCACGGCCTGCCAGTTCGGCCGGACCCGGAAAGACTCCTGGACGTCGATCACGATCAGCGCTGTCTGTGTCATGCCTCCAGCCTCGCCGGACGACGGCCCGGCCGCCAGGCATCATCGCGCCCCGAGGCGGACCGATCCGGTCACGGGTCGCCTGCACCGTTGAGTCATCGGACGAATTCGAACAGTGACGAACTCTGGCAAACACCGGACGCCGGTGCTTACAGTGCCCGGGTCGGCGTGAGAACGCTCTCGCCGGCCACCGCCCCCACCGATCGAGGAGAGCACATGCCAGACCACCTGCCTCGTCGCCACGTCCTCCGCGCCGCCGGAGCGCTCGGCCTCGGCGCCGCCGCGGCCGGTGCCCTGACCAGTTCGGCCGGCGCCCAGCCGACGGCTACTACAGTCACGTCCATGGGTTCACACCACGGCCGCCTGTCCATCCGCAAGGACCCCTTCGGCACCACCCCGCAAGGGGAGAAGGTCGACGTCTACACCTTCGGCAACGGGCGGGTGACCGTCTCGATGCTGACATGGGGCGCGACCATCCAGCGGGTTGAGACCCCGGACCGCCGGGGCCAGACCGAGAACATCAGCCTCGGCTTCGACAACCTGCCGGACTACGCGAAGCTCAGCCCGTACTTCGGCGCGACCATCGGCCGGTACGGCAACCGGATCGCGAAGGGCCGGTTCTCGATCGACGGGCAGAGCTACCAGATCCCCGTCAACGACGGCGAGAACGCCTTGCACGGCGGCACCACCGGCTTCGACAAGCGGGTGTGGACGGCGAAGGTCGTGCAGACCCCGTCGCACGTCGGCGTCGCGTTCAGCTACGTCAGTCCGGACGGCGAGATGGGCTTCCCCGGCACACTGACCACCACCGTCACCTACACGCTCGACACCGACGACGACCTGCGGATCGACTACCACGCGACCGTGGCCGGCAAGCCGACCGTGCTGAACCTGACCAACCACGTCTACTTCAACCTGGCCGGCGAGGGCAGCGGATCGATCGAGGGCCACGTCCTGGAGCTGAACGCCCCGTCGTACACACCGGTGGACTCCGGGCTGATCCCGACCGGCGAGATCGCGTCCGTCGCCGGGACGCCGTTCGACTTCCGCCGGCCGACGGCGATCGGGAAGCGGCTGCGCGACGACCACCCGCAGCTGGTGATCGGGCGCGGCTACGACCACAACTTCGTGCTCGGCGGGAAGCCCGGCCGCGACGGCCTGCGCTTCGCGGCGCGCTTCTGGGAGCCGGACAGCGGCCGGACCGTCACCGTGCACACGGCCGAGCCGGGCGCGCAGTTCTACAGCGGCAACTTCCTCGACGGCACGTTCCAGGGCATCGGCAACAAGTCGTACCGGCAGGGCGACGCGTTCGCCTTCGAGACCCAGCACTTCCCCGACTCCCCCAACCAGCCGAACTTCCCGTCCACGGTCCTGCGCCCCGGCCAGACCTACACCTCCCGGACGGTCTACTCCTTCGGCACCAAGTAGACAGCGCCGCCGCTGGTGGTCAGCTCGGCGACGAGGCGACCACCAGCGCCGGGTAGTCCCGCAGGTCGATGTCGTTCGCGGCCTTGTCGGTGTACTTGGTCATCAGCAAAAACATCCGCGAGCCGAGGAACCAGTTGCGCAGCCTGATCCCGGTCGCCGTTCCTGGCGCCAGGAAGCGGCCGGTGTTGCCGTTGCCCGCGATCTTGGCGTAGCGCTTCATGATCCGGTCGTAGCGAGGGTACGCCGCCAGGTGATTGCCTTCGGCAAGCGCCAGCTCGCCGGCCAGCACGTACGCCCCGACGATCGCGAGCCCGGTGCCGAATCCGCCCAGCGTGTTCCCGTACGCCGAATCGCCGACCAGCGCGACCCGGCCGCGGGTGTAGTGGCCGTCCAGCCGGACCTGGCTGAGCGAGTCGAGATAGAAGTCGGCGAACCCGTCCAGCTCGTCGAGCATCCGCGGAACCTGCCAGCCGACGTCGGCATACACCGTGCGCAGGATGTCGCGCTGTGCCTGGACGTCGTCGCGGCCGTGGCCGAGCTCGGACGAGGCGAACAGGTAGAACTGCTGACCCTTCGACCCACCGGTGACCGCGAGCTTGCCCGGCACATTGTGGCCTCGGGCAACCTGTCGTTCGGCTGAGCCACCAGGGTTCGCGCCGGCGACGCAGTAGTAGTGACCGAGGTGCTTCACGAAGTCCCGCTCCGGCCCGAAGACCAGTCCGCGCACCCGGGAGTGGATGCCGTCGGCACCGATCACCAGATCGAAGGTCCGGTCCGGGCCGTGCTCGAAGGCGACCCGGACGCCGTCGTCGAAGTCGGTCAACGCACTGATCGAGTCGCCGAAGAGGTACTCGCACCGCTCGGCGGTCCGCTCGTACAGGATCTCGGAAAGGTCCCCGCGCAGGATCTCCAGATCGCCGCCGGTGAACTCGCCGGAGATGACCGCCAACTCGTGGTCGTGCTCGTCGACGAGCACGGTGTCGGTGGTGCCGGTCCGGCGCCGCTGGAGCTCGTCGAGCAGGCCCATTCGCTCGAGTACGACCAAGTGCGTGCGGCCCTTGAAGTCGACGGCCTGACCGCCACGCCGCAACTCCGGCGCGCGTTCGACCACGGTGACGTCGAACCCATACCGGCTCAGCCAGTACGCGAGCGCGGGGCCGGCGATGCTCGCCCCGGAGATTAGAACGGACCTGCTCATGACGCCTCCCTGGAACTGGGTCCGACGGAAACTGTTTCCGATGGACACGAATCAGAGTATGGTAGACACAGTTCCTCGTCAACGGAGCTGTTCGAGGAGGACCGCGATGCCGGCACCGACTGCCGTCGAGCTGCTCTGGGGCACCCAGCAGCGGGCCCGACGCGGCCCGAAGCCCGCGCTGTCGCTGGAGCGGATCGTCGCCGAGGCGATCGAGCTCGCCGACGCCGAAGGCCTGGCGAACCTGTCAATGCAGCGACTGGCCGAGCGGCTCGGCTTCACCAAGATGTCGCTGTACCGCTACGTCCCCGGCAAGGCCGAACTGACCGCGCTGATGCTCGACACCGCGCTCGGGCCGCCGCCGCCGGCAGCCGACGGCTGGCGCGCGGGACTGCAACTCTGGGCCGAGACGATCTTCGCCCGCTACAGCGCGCACTCGTGGACGATCGACCTCACCACCGGCCAGCGCCCGATCGGCCCCAACGAACTCGGCTGGATGGAGGCCGCCCTCACCGCGCTCGGCGGAACCGGGCTGACCGGAGCAGAGCGGCTGGACACCATCGTGCTGCTCAACGGGCACGTCCGCAGCCTGGTCGAGCAGCTCGCGCCACCGGGCTCGTCCGCCGACTACACCGCACAGCTCGCCGAGACGATGGCCGCGGTGGGCGACCGCTTCCCCGCCGTCACCGCCGCCTTCGCCGAAGAGGCCGCCACCGCCGAGTCCGGCAACGCCCTCCAGTTCGGCATCGACCGCATCCTCGACGGCCTCGCCGCCCTGATCGCCGAGCGCTCGTGAGCCGGCCGACCGACACACTGCTCGGCCGAGCGAAGGGTCACCTCACTACATAGGGTCGAAGCATGACGGAGACCGTGCTGAACATCCCGTTCGACGACGCGTTCCGGTTCGATCCCTCGCCGACCTTCGCGGAGCTGCGGGAGAACCGGCCGGTCGCGCGGGTCCGGACCCTGGCGGGTGCCGAGGTCTGGCTGGTGACGCGGTACGACGACGTGCGGCTGGTGCTGGCCGACCCGCGGTTCTCGCGGGCCGCGGTGGTGAAGCACGGGGCGCCGCGGGTGGCGCTGGCCAAGCCGATGCCGAACAGCTTGACCACCACGGATCCGCCGGAGCACAGCCGGTTGCGCAAGCTGGTGTCGTCGACGTTCGCGCACCGGCGGATCGAGCGGACCCGGCCGTGGGTGGCCGACCTGTCGGCCCAGCTCGCGAACGACGTCGCCGCGGCGGGTGACGGCGCCGACATCCGGCAGCTGGTCGCGCTGCCGTTGCCGATCCAGGTGATCTGCCAGCTGCTCGGCGTACCGTACGAGGACCGCGAGCAGTTCCGCGAGTGGACCGAGCTCGGCTACAGCATGCGGATGGCGGAGAAAGATCTCGTCGAGAACGCGATGACCGAGCTGACGGCGTACATCGAGGCGCTGGTCGACCGGAAGCTGGCGAAAGCCGACCAGCCGGCCGAGGACCTGCTGGACGAGCTGGTCCGGGCGCGCGAGCAGGGTGACCGGTTGAGTCAGGAGGAATTGATTGCCTTCGGCGTCAACTTGCTGGTCGCCGGGCACGAGACGTCGGCGAACCAGATCTCCAGCTGCGTCGCGACCCTGCTGCGCCGGCCGGAGAACTGGGCCCGGCTCGTCGACGACCCCTCGCTGGTCCCGTCGGCGGTCGAGGAACTGCTGCGCTTCAACCGCTTCTCCGAGGTCGGTCAGCTGCGGGTCGCGATCGAGGACGTCGAGCTGCACGGCGTACAGATCAAGGCGGGCGACGGGGTGATGGCCGCGCTGAACTCCGCCAACCGCGATCCCCGCGCGTACGACGAACCCGACGAGCTGCGGCTGGATCGCAAGGACAACAAGCACCTGTCCTTCGGCTTCGGCCCGCACTTCTGCCTGGGCGCCCAGCTGGCCCGCATCGAACTGCAGGAGTCGCTGCTCGCGCTGCTGCGCCGCTTCCCGGAGATGTCGCTGGCCAAGCCCGCCGAAGACCTCGAGTGGCGCCGCGTCCTGGTCAGCGGCCTCGCCGAACTCCCGGTCAACCTGGGCACCGTCAAAGCCTGAGCACAGCACTGAGGGCCCGCTCGAAAGCGGGCCCTCAGTGTGTTGCTGCTCAGTTCTTGGTGCTGACCAGTTCGGCCTCGTACTGCTCGATGAAGCGGCTGGCCATCGGCTCGCTGCACCCGATCGCCTCGGCCAGCTTCTTCGCGCTGCGCTCGTGACCCTCGGGCCAGTCCGAGAGCATGTTCCACGCGCGCATCCGCCGCTTCTCCAGATCGGTCGGCTCGCTCTCGACCGGCTCGGCCGCGACGACCTTCGGCTCCGGGCGCGACGGCCTGGCCTTCGGCGCCTCGACCTTGGGCTCGGTCACGACGACCGGCTCGGTGACGACGACCTTCGGCTCCGGCTCGGCGACCACCGGCTCCGGCACGCCGGGCCGCGCGACCTGGTCGGCCGGGGCGAACGGCGACGGCTCCGACGGCTTCTGCACCACCGGCGACGCCTTGACCGGCTTGCGGACCCCGTTGACCACGTGCTCGGCCTCGTCCTCGACCACCTCGGCCTCGGCGACCCCCTCGGCGTTGACCGGCGGGTCGACGATGGCCATCAGTTCACCGGTCATCGCCTCGCCCCAGGCGTCCTCGTCGCGGATGTTCACGCCACCGTCGGCCGGCCGCAGCTGCTGCGGCTTGAGCGCGGTGCCCTCGACCACCCAGACCGCGGCGCGCAGGTCGTTGCGCTCCTCGGCCGGCGGCTCCTCCGGCGGCGGGGAGATGGCCCGGGTCAGCTTGTTCGTGACCACCTCGTAGTTGATCCGCTCCTCGAGCATCCCGGCCAGCCGGTCCGCGTCGTAGGTCGTCTCGGCGATCTTGGCCAGTCGCTCGTCCTGGTGCTCCGAGCGGATGTACTCCGCGACCGTGCCGGCGATCGCGTTGCGCCGGGCCGCGTTGCGTACGTGCTCGCGCGCCGCCCGCAGACTCTCGAACATCCCGTAGCCGTGCTCGATCGCCAGCGACCGGGCCTGCCAGGTCAGCCGCGGCTCGCGCAGCCACTGGACCACGCCGTACACCGGGCCGGTGTTGGCCATCTGGCCGGACACCCGCAGCGCGTCACGGCGCCGCGCCGAGCTGTGGATCAGCCAGAGCACGTAGGCGAACGCGGACAGCCCGCCGAAGCCGAAGGCCAGGAACCGCTCCTCCGGCCGCCAGTGGCCGACCACGTTGAAGACGAGCGCGACGATCGCCGCGAACAGCGACATCGCGCGGTAGGCGTAGGCCTGCTCCCCCTTGCGCCGGCGCAGGTCGGCCAGCGCCGCGGTCGCCACACCGCCGAGCTCGATGACGGCGACGGCCGGGGTGACGAGGGCGATCTTGAGGAACGTCGAGAAGCCCTCGTCGGGCCAGGGGATGTGGGTGACGCCGGCCCAGACCTGGCCGACGAGCGCGGCGGTCGCCGCGGTGGCGTAGAAGGCGTAGGCGACCTTGTCCGCACCTGTGAGGGGTACGTTCGCGAGTTCGCCGGAACTGCTGCTGGTGGTGTTCTCCTGCAAGACGGGATCTCCTGACCGGTTTGGGCTCTCCGGCAGTTCGTCGGTGGTGGTCGTCGTACCGCGACCATTCTGGGTGTCCCCCGGAAAAGTGCGCGGCGGCTGCACGAGGCTACCGGTTCCCGGGGCGTTCAGGGGAGGTGAATCCGTACAACGATTCCGTCCTACCCCGTGAGCCACTGCCGTCCCGCAGGAAAACCCGCTTCCTGAGCGGCCCCCGAGTACGGAATCGTCTCCCCTGGTACTGCTTCAGTACTCTCCAACGCCCGCCACCCCCGCGACGTCACGCAAAGGACATCACATGGTCCGGATCGAGAGATCGTTGCCCCGTCCGGACGACCTGCGCGACCACCTCGCGGAGGCCTACCGGCTGCCCTTCACCGGGTGCACCCTGCTGCGGTCGCTGGTCAACGACGTCTACCGGCTGACCACCGCGACGGGCGACTACGTAATCAAGCTGTACGCCGTCCGCCCGCTGCCGGAGATCCGTTGGGAGGCAGAGCTTTCCATCCACTTGTCCCAGCACCAGGTCGCGACCCCGCCGCTGATCCCGCTCGGGGACGGCGCATCGGCCGGCGTACTCGCGATGCCCGAGGGCGACCGGCCGTACCTGCTGACCGCGTTCGTCGACGGGTCCAAGCCGCAGGCGCCGTTCACCGACGACCTCTACCGTTCGTTCGGCGAGCTCGTCGCCCAGTTCCACACCGCGACCGACACCTTCGCGCCGGCGCTCGACCGTCGCGCGGCCGACCTGTCGCACAGTCTCGACGAGCCGGCCGCCGAGATCGTCCCGCTGCTCCCGGCCGCCGACGGCGAGCTCGTCGCGGCGCTCGCGAGCGCCGTTCGGGACAAGGTCGCCGACGGCCTCAGCCGGGGCGTCTGCCACGGGGACGTCTCGCTCGACAACGTGCTGATCACCCCGGACGGGTTGAGCCTGCACGACTTCGACCTGTCCGCCGAGGGGTATCGCGCGGCCGATTTCACCGGCGTCGCCGCGACACCGCACTGGGACGCGTTCCGGGCAGGCTACGAGCGGCACCGCCCGATCGCGCCCGCGGACCTGGCCGCGATCGATTGGCTGACCGTTGCCGGCCGCATCTCCAACCTGCACTTCCACCTGGTCCGCAAGCCGCTGTTCCGGGGCACCGAGTCGCGGGCCGAAGGCTGGGCGGCCGGCGAGCTGGCGGAGCTCCGCGCAGCCGCCGGCCGCTTGCTCTAACCTTCGTTGCCGGCGGCCCAGGGCGCGCCGAGTTCGCTGAACAGGGCCAGGCTCTCCGCGGCCTGCCCGGCCCACTTGTTCACGTCGTGCACCACCGGATGCCGCTCGGGACCCTCGCCTTGCCAGTTGATCAGCGCGGGGTCGATCTCCCGCGGCGGCGGTGACAGCCGGACCGCCTCGAGCACCTTGGTGAAACCGCCGAGCTGTTCGAGCGGAGCCAGCAGCTCGACGGCCGGGTCCTCCCGGTGCTCGATCAGGTTGAGCAGCAGGTCGTCCCGCTCGTACGACGCGGAGGTGGTGACGCCGTCGACGGTCAGCTCCAGGTGGTCCGTCGGATACGTCAGTACGGCGCGTCCGCGGGAGCCGTGCACGATGATCTGCGGATCACCGCCGGGCGGCTCGGCGCACAAGGTGAGCGCGGCAACGATCGTCGTACCGCGGGTGGTACTGATCCGGACGGTCGAGGTGTCGTCGGCCTCGATCGGGTTCGCCCGGTACAACTCGGTCTCCACCGTGGTGACCTGCCCGGCGGTGCCTGAGCCGTCCACCAGCAAGGCGGTCGCCGACGCGTGGGCGAACGGGTTGGTCACCGCGCCGTCCACCACGGCGACGCCGTCGAGGCTCCGCTTGCCGGACCACCGCGCGCGCTGCCAGTACTCCTGGTTCCGGATCCAGGTCCCGACGGCGCCGATTCCGCGGATCTCCCCCAGCCGCCCGTCGCGCACCCACTCCGCCATCGTCCGGGCGGCCTTCGACCCGTGCACCTGGAAGCCGACCTGACAGGCGCGGCCGGTCTCCTCCACCACACGCTGGAGCCGCTCGAACTCTTCCAGGGATGCGGCCGGAGGCTTCTCCAGCAGCACGTCGGCACCGGCGCGGAGGGCCAGCTCGGCCAGCGGGACGTGGGTGTGGATGGGGGTGCTGATCACCACCACGTCGACCTCGGTGGCCGCGAGCAAGCTTTCGAGGTCGGCGAACACCAGCGTCCCTGCGGGCAGGTCTTCTACCCGAGTAACCCGCCCGCCCCCGGCTGCGCCGGGGGCGGGCGGGGAGGAAGGCGGAGCCGCGGAGGCAGCGGGCTCGCCGGGCGTGGCGAGCTGGGGGTCGGCGACCGCGACCAGGCGGATGCGGCCGGCCGCATGGAGTTCGGCGCAGTGGCGGACGTGCCAAGTGCCGTGGCCGTGCACGCCGACCACCGCGACGCGCGGCGCGGCGCCGGCCGGGGCACGCCCGGCCGGCGGTGTGCTGGTCATGCGCAATCAGTTGCCGTCGGCAACACTACTTCAGCTCCCCGTTGATCTCGTCGATGAACTTCTGCGCCGCGTCGGCCGGTGACAACCGCCCGAACAGCACCTCGGTGGTGTAGCGCTGGATGATCTTCTCGACCTGACCACCACCGACCGGAGGCGGCGGCGACGGCTTGCCGAGCTCCTTGGCGATGGCCTGGATGAACGCCGCGGAGGCCGCGTCGGCGGGCTGCAGCTTGGGCGTGACCGCGGCGCGGATCTCGGTGTTCGGCGGGACGCCGCGCTCGGCGAGCAGCAGGTTGCCGGCGGCAGCGCTGTTGGCCAGGTAGTTGACGAACTTGGCGGCCTCCTTCGGGTGCTTCGACCGCGACGAGATCGACCAGAACATCGACCCCTTGTAGTAGGCGCCGTTCTCGCTCGCCTTACCGGTCACACTCGGCAGCCGCAGCAATTTGAGCTGCTGACCCGACGCCTTGCTGAGCGCGTTGAGCTGGTTGCTCCAGGAGAAGGCCATCGCCAGCTTCCCGGTCGCCATCCCGTTCTGGTCCAGCGGCGCGGTCATGTCCTGCGAGGTGAACTCCGGCGACGGCGTCGCCTTCGAGGCCTGCAGCGCGAGCAGGTTGGTGTAGAACTCGGCCAGCTTGTCCTTGCTCACGCCGAGCTTGCCGTCCTCGGTGAACAACGACTCCCCGCGCTGGCGGGCCCACATGTTCAGGCTGGCGTCGTTGGCCCCGTACGCCGCGGTGCCCCAGCCCTTGCCGTTCAGCTTCCGGCTGATCTCGGCCGAGATCCGGGCGTAGTCGTCCCAGGTCCAGGTAGTGTCGTCGGGGATCGCCACCCCGGCCGCCTTGAACACCGCCGGGTTCGCGACGATCGTGAACGCGTTGATGCCGGCGTTCAGCCCGTACAGGCCGCCGTCGAACTCCCCGGCGCCCAGCGTGTCCGGCTCGAACTTGGCGGTGTCCAGGCCCTCGGCCTTCTTCAGGTCGAGCAGCGCGCCGCGGTCGGCGTACTCGCGCAGGTACTTCTCGTCCATCTGGATCACGTCGGGCGCGTCGTTGGCGGCGACGGTGGTGGCGAGCTTGTCCCAGTAGCCGGCCCACTCGCCGAACTCGCCCTTGACCTTGATGTTCGGGTTCTCCTTCTGGAAGGAGTCGATCACCTGCTGGGTGATCTTGTGCCGGGTGTCGGAGCCCCACCAGTTGAACCGGAGGGTGACCTCTTCGCCGGCGGAGTCACCACCACCGCCGCCGGAGTCACCTCCGCAGGCGCTGGTGGCCAGCAGGGCGGCGGCCATCGCGACGGCGGCCAGGGCCCGCACGCGCCGGCGCGGCGGTGCGGTCAGTCGGGGTAGCGGCCTCATGGGTGAACCTTTCTGAAGGGACGTACGGCGTACAACACAACAGGGACGAGCTACTTGATGCCCGTGGTCGCGATGCCCTTGATCAGGAACCGCTGGCCGAGCAGGAAGGCGAGGAAGACCGGCACCAGCGAGACCACCGACATCGCGAACAGCGAGCCCCACGAGGTACTCGCGGTGGCGTCGACGAAGGCCCGCAGCGCGACCGGCACGGTGTACATCTTCGGATCGGTCAGGTAGATCAGCTGGCTGAAGAAGTCGTTCCAGGTCCAGATGAAGGTGAAGATCGTGGTGGTCGCCAGGGCCGGCACCATCAGCGGCAGGATCACCCGCAGGAAGACGCCGCCCTTGCCGCAGCCGTCGATCCGGGCCGCCTCGTCCAGCTCGCGCGGGATGCCGCGGATGAACTGCACCATCAGGAAGACGAAAAACGCGTCGGTGGCCAGCAGCTTGGGCACGATCAGCGGCAGGAACGTGTTGATCCAGCCGGCCTGGCTGAACAGGATGTACTGCGGCACGATCACCACGTGGATCGGCAGCATGATCGTGACCAGCATGATCGCGAACCAGAACTTCTTGCCGGTGAAGTTCAGCCGGGCGAACGCGTAGGCCGCCATCGAGCACGACACCAGGTTGCCGACGATCGCGCCCAGGACGACGGCCGCGGAGTTCAGCAGGTAGCGGGTGAACGGTTCGGTCAGCGCGTTCCAGCCGAGCCGGTAGTTCTCGATCCGCAGGTCACGGACCAGGATGCCGGGCTCGCGGAAGATCTCGTTGCCGGGCCGCAGTGAACTGACCACCATCCAGATCACCGGGTAGAGCATCACCACCGCGGCCGCGGCCAGGGCGACGTGGGTCAGCGCGGGGCGCACCCGCCGCCAGACCGGCGTCGTGGCCCGGGTGGCCGGGACGGACCGGGGCAGGGTCTCAGTCGTCATAGAACACCCAGTACTTCGAGGCGACGAAGTTCGCCGCGGTGAAGACTCCGATGATCACGAGCAGGAACCACGCCATCGCCGACGCGTATCCCATGTCGAAATTGCCGAAGCCACGGTCGTAGAGGTACAGCGTGTAGAACATCGTCGAGTCCGACGGTCCGCCGGTGCCACCGGAGACCACGAAGGCCTGGGTGAACGACTGGAACGCGTGGATGATCTGCAGCACCAGGTTGAAAAAGATGATCGGGGTCAGCAGCGGCATCGTGATGCTGAAGAACCGGCGCAGCGGTCCGGCGCCGTCGACCGAGGCGGCCTCGTAGTACATCGCCGGGATCTGCCGCAGGCCGGCCAGGAAGATCACCATCGGGGCGCCGAAGGTCCACACGTTCAGCACCACCAGCGTGCCGAGCGCCGTACTGGGGTCGGAGATCCAGCCCTTGCCGGCGAAGCCCAGCGGGGTGATCAGCTGGTTGAGCAGGCCGTCGGTGCCGAAGATCTGCTTCCACAGGATCGCGATCGCGACGCTCGAGCCGAGCAGCGACGGCAGGTAGAACACCGAACGGTAGAAGGCCATCCCGCGCACCCCACGGTCCAGGACGACGGCCAGCAGCAACGCGACCGCGAGCTGGATCGGCACCGACACCAGCACGTAGGTGAAGGTGACCTTCAGCGAGTTGTGCAGCCGCTCGTCGGACAGCATCCGGGTGAAGTTCTCCAGGCCGGTCCACTGCGGGGCCTGGATCAGGTTGTAGTCGGTGAAGGCCAGGTACAGCGACGCGATCATCGGGCCGATCGTGATCACGAACAGGCCCAGCAGCCACGGCGTCAGGAACAGGTACGCCGCGACGTTGTCCTTCTTCTGCCCGGGCGGTTTCTTCCGACCGAGCGTGCCCAATGCACTCAGCGCGCTCATCTTTTCTTTCCTCCGGAAAGCTGATGCAATAGTGCCGGAAAGCGTTTGCCCAGGTCGGTCAAACTAGTTCAGCGAAGCGGTTCGAACAAGACCTCGCCGGACCTTTCGGTGACCGATTCCGGACAGCTGTGAAGTCTTGACAGTGGTGTGCCGCCGAAGAACAGTACTGGGCATTTGGCAATCGCTTTCCAGCCTCTGGAGGCCTCATGCAGCGACGTACCTTTCTGGCCGGATCGCTCGCCGGACTGTCCGTGGGCACGGTTCTGCCGGGCCTCGCGAACGCGGCCGGCAGCGCACCGGCCGACGAGGAACTACTCGCCCTGCTCACCCGCGCCAACGAGACCCAGATCCCCCTCGTGCTCGGCAACCACCAGAATGCCGGCGACAGCGTGCGGACCGTCGCGCGCAAAGCCCGCCGCCTGGTCGCCGGTTTCGTCTGGAACCGTTCGCGGTATCACCACGATCCGACGGTGCTCGCTCCGCTGCGTTTCCTGGTCGACAAACTGGAGAGCACCCAGCACGACGACGGCACGTACGACGTCGGCAATCTGCACTCGCCGCCCGACAGCGCGTTCGCCGTCCAGGACTTCTGCACCGTCTACGCCCTCCTGGACGCCGACGACAGCCCGGAAACCCAGGTCCATCGCTCGGTGCTCGAACGCATCATTCGCAAGGCCGGCCCGGCGCTGGCCACCGGTGGCGTGCACACGCCGAACCACCGTTGGGAGATCTCGGCGGCCCTCGCCCGCACGCACCATCTGTTCCCGGATCGCCGGTACGCCGCACGGATCGACGACTGGCTGGACGAGGGCATCGACGCGACGCCCGACGGCATCTACAGCGAGCGCAGTTCGACGTACGCGTCGGAGGTGACCAACCCGAGCCTGCTGACGATCGCCTGGCTGCGCGGCAAACCCGAACTGCTCGGCTTCGTCCGCCGCAATCTCGAAGCGACCCTGCACCTGCTCGAACCCAACGGCGAAGTGGACACGATCGCTTCCCGGCGGCAGGACCAGAACCGGATCCGGGACGTCTGGTGGTACCTGACCCAGTTCCGTGAGCTGGCCCTGCACGACCGCGACGGCCGGTTCGCGACGGTTGCCAAGGACATCGAACGGCGTGGGACCGGCGAGCTCGGCGACTTCCTCGCCGAGGTGCTCGAGCGCCCCGAGCTGGCCGCCGTACTGCCGCCGCTCCGGACCGTCCCGACCGACTTCGTCCAGGAGTACGGCGCGCACGGCCTGGCCCGGATCCGCCGTGGCGACCGGACCGCCAGCGTCTTCGGCGGCACCGACTTCCACGACATCCCGGTGATCGCGTCCGGACTGTCCACCAACCCGACGTTCTTCAAGCTCCGCAAGGGCGCCGCGATCCTGGACTCGGTCCGGCTGTCGCCGCAGTTCTTCAGCACCGGCCACTTCCGCAGCGACGGCCTGCGCCGGACCGGGGCGCGCACGTTCCGGCTCGGCGACGAGGTGAAGGTCCCGTACCACCTGCCGCTGCCGCGCCGCTACCGGCGCGCGGACGGCGCGTACGCGCTCACGCCGGACGGCCGGTTCTACGCCTCGATGGACTTCCCGCACCGGCCGAAGCACTACCGGACGCTGCGGACGTCGGTCACCGTCGCGGAGACCGGCACCGGCTTCGACCTGTCGTTCGCGCTGGACGGCTCCGAGGTGCCGTTCGCGATCGAGCTGTGCTTCCGGCCCGGCGGCACGTTGTCCGGCGTGCAGCAGCTCGATGCTTCCGGCAACTACCAGCTGGTCGAGGGCACCGGCGCCTACACCGTCGGCGACGACCGGATCGAGTTCGGCCCGGGCAACGGCGCGACGCGGGTCGCGATGGACCCGGGCGAGCGCTACACGCACCTCAACGGCAGCCTGGTTCCGGACGGGCTGCGGGTGTACGTGACCGGCCGGTCGCCGGGGCGGATCACCCTGCGGTTGCGCACCGCCTGAGCCGGCCGTCAACCGACTGTCACCGCCAGCGTCGCGGTGACAGTCGGCTCGAGCTGCGAGGTCACCCGGAGCACGGCGCTGCCCCGCTGCTGGGCGTGCACGACGCCGTTCTGGTCCGCGGTCAGCACAAGGCTGTCCTGCTCGACAGTCCAGAGCAGATGCTGCCGGTAGAACGTTTCGAACTGCTCGTACCCGACCGTGTACACCGACTGCTCGCCGACGCCGAGCCGGCTCTTGCCGCTCACCGTGATCCGCGGCACCGGCGTCAGGCCGATCTGATCCGTCGCCAGGTCGTACGCCGTACCGGTGCGCCCGGCTACGACGTACCGCAGGACCGTCGGCCCGGTCGGCAGGTCGACCTCGCCGTGGGTGATCTCGCGGTACTGGTAGGACCCGTCGGCGGGTGCGAGGTATTCGTCGAAGACCGGGCCGAGCCGACTGCCGTTGACGGACAGTTGCGCCTGGCCCCTGGCTACGTGGGCCTTCACCAGGCTCGTGACGCGGTAGCGGCCCGCGGACGGAACGTGGATCGTGTAGTCGACCCAGTCGCCGGGACCGGTTGCCTTGAGCCCGTGCCAGCGCCCCTTGGCGGCCGCCGGGTCCGCGGTGGTGACGACGCTCGCGTTGGTCGCGGTGAACGAGTCCTCCGCCTCGAAGACGAGCCGCTCGGGCGTGATGGTCGGCGTGAGCTTGAGGTAGTCGACACCGACGGCGTGGCTGCTGCCACTGCTACCGGTCGAGGTGAACCGGACGACGTGCTCGCCCTTGGCCAGCTGGACGTTGCCGTGCCGGCGTTCGCGGAACTCGATGCCCTTGTACATGCCCCGCGGCTGGAAGTGGTCGGCCTCCGGACCCAGCCGGGAACCGTCGATCGTGAGTTGGCTGCGGCCGCGGGACTCGTTCTCCTTGTAGCGGACGTCGACGTGGTAGAACCCGTCGGCCGGGACGTCGACGGTGTACTCGATCGACTGGCCGACCGCCGTGAGGCCGGCCAGGATCCAGGCGCCGTTGCTCGCGTTCGGCTCGCTGATCTCGGTGACGGTGCTGCTGGTCTCGCGGGCGAGGAACTCGGCCTCGTAGTACGCCGGCTCGGCGAAGACCGTGCTCGCCGGTGCCGGCGGCAACAGCTCCGACGCGCGAATCGTCGCCGTCGCTCGGCCGCGGGCGTCGAGCGGGACGCTCTTGGCCAGGCCGCGATCGGTTCGGGGATCGACCACCACCACGACGGCTGACGCGTTCGCCGTACCGGACAGCTTCAGGTCGATCCGCTGGGGCGTGCCATGCTGCTCGACGGTGTCGACGAACTCGTCGGCGTACAGGACCTGCAGGTTCTTGCCGTCGGTCGCGCGAATCCAGAACGCCTTGCCGCGGGAGGTGTTCTGCCGCAGGTCGATCGGGAACTCGGCGAGCTGGCCGGCGGTGAAGGTGCCGCGGTAGGCGTAGCTGTGCGACCCGTCGTCGTCGAAGCTGATGTCGGCGATCGCGTAGGTCCGGCTCGGCGCCAGCCAGCGCAGGTCGGCGACCACGGTCGAGGCGTAGCCGCCCTTGCCGGTCGCGATCAGCAGCGCCTCGCGGCGGGCGTCGTCGGTCCACATCCAGACGAACGGGCCGGTGCTGCTGTTCCACGTCGTACCGTCCCAGCCGCTGCCGAGATAGACCGGCCGGAAGACCTGCTCGGTCAGCCGGGTCACGCGCGGATGCTTGCGCCAGCGGTTGAACGCCGCCATCAGGTCGACCGCGGCGTCCGGCCACGTGCCGGGCTTGCCAGGGTCCTGGCCGAACTTCACGTTGCGCACGGCGAGATAGGAGTAGTAGTCCTCCATCCGCCCGCTGAGCTGCCCGCCGTTCATGTATGCCGACCCCATCGGCAGGTGCCCGAAGCCGGTCACCGCCGTGCGGAGCGAGAGGTCCTCGCCGGTGATCCCGCCGTTGGCGGTGTTCCAGCCGTTGTAGGCGACGTGCAGCAGACCGTTGTTGCGATCGCCCTGGGTCGGCCAGATGTCCAGCTCGCTGGTCACCTTCGGCAGGTACTGCGGGTACTTCTCGACCAGCTCGTTCAGCATCCGCCGGCTCAGCACGGCCTTGCGATACACGTTGTCGCTCGGATGCGAGTACGCCGTGACCGCCTCGTTCTGCCACCACTCGGTCAGGTCGATCATCTGGTGGCTCATCCGGTACGTCGTGATCAGTGTCTCGATCTGGGCCCGCTTCGCGGCGAGCTGCGCCGGGTCGGCCAGGTCACGACCCTCCATGTGCCCGCCGCCGCTGAGCGAGTACCACAGACCGAAGCGCATCCCGCGGGAGGTGATCGTGCGGGAGAACTCGTCCAGGCTGCGGATCGACCTGGTCATCACCGCGCTCGGCTCGATCGAGTCGCGGGTGGTGTTCCACAGGTCGTCCAGCATCACCATGTCGAACCCGGCGCGCTCGGCCTTCGGGATGATCACGTAGTAGTAGTAGTTGTCCGGCAGCGTGCTGCCCGGACCACCGCGGTAGTCCCAGTCGTTGGTGTTGAACAGCGTGCCGGTGTAGTGGTAGCGGAACCGGCGGCGGAAGTGCTGCTCGTCGGCCAGCTTCGCGTCGATCACGTCGCCGCGGAACACGGTCAGGTTCACCGACAGGTACTCGAACTCCTCGTGCGGGAAGAGCACCAGCTGCAGGGACTCCGGGTTGGTGGTGACGCGGACGTGGTCGATGCCGTGCCAGGCGTTGAGCGACGCGAACGGCGGGAGCATGTAGCCGGAGGGATAGTTACCCTTGCCCTTCTGGGTCTTCCAGTTCAGCTCGGGACTCAGGCTCCAGCCGTGCCCACCGGCGTACACGCTGATCACCTTCTTCGCCCGCTCGGCCGGCTTGTCCTCCGCGGTCGGTGCCAGTGATCCGGTCGTGCTCTTCCAGCGCATGTTCGGCGGATAGTGCAGGCGGTGCGGACGATCCGGCAGACCGAGCGCGAGCACGGTCGAGTTGGTGATCGTCGTCAACGTGTCGGCGTCGTTGCGGATCAGGGTGTGGAAACGCAGACCCGAGCGGCCGTCGTACAGGTCGAGGACGACAGTCACGTGCAGTCCGTCGCGGCGGAGTGGGAGGCGGAGCTCGCGGCCGACGGGCACCCGGCCCTGCATGGTGTGCAGGTGGAGGTCACTGGTGCGCGGCTGGAGCAGCGTCCAGCCGTCGTCGGCGGTGATCGTGCGGGTGCCGTCCAGCTCGTACGCGAAGAGCGGCTGACGGGTGACCTGGTATTCCTGCTGGGCTTGCTTGTTGAGGATGCTGGTGAGGTGCAGGCCGCCACCGGTGAAGTCGAGCTTGATCCGCAGCACCTCGTTCTCGAGGACCCAGCCGGTGCCGCGCCGGATGATCGACGCGGCCCCTGGGCGGCCGGCGGCTTCGGCCGGACCGGCCAGCGTTCCGCCGGAGATGCCGAAGGCGGCAGCCCCCGCGAACGCCGTGCCGGTGACGGTCAGGAAGGTCCGACGGCTGATCGGTTCCATGCAGCTGTCTCCGGTCAGTCGCAGTGGATGGTGGTGGCGAGCGTTCCGTCGTGGGGAATGCGCAGTACGTGGACGCGGCGGCGCTGGTCGCGCAGGTAGGTGCGGGTCGACGTACTGAGTGAGGCCGGGCGGGTGCCGGACCAGGTGATCGTGATCGTGCTGCGGCCGCGCTTGACGGTCAGGCCGTCGGCCGTCGCGGTGCGGGACTCGTTGTACGGGACGCGGGTGCCGTCGGAGAAGACGACCTCGTCGCCGGGCTGCAGGACCAGCGGGATCTGCTCGGTCGCGGCCGAGGTCGCGGTGACCCGGCGGCTGACGGTGTCGTGACTCGTCACCAGGTCGGTCACGACGGAGTTGTCGGGAGTGCGGTAGCGGACCTCGTCGCGGGACCGGTACTCGGCGATCAGGTTGCTCTCGGCATCGGCTTTGCCGGCCCGGACCGTCGCCCAGCACCCGGTCGCGGTCTGCTGGGAGTGGATCACGGTGCCGGCGGCGGGGTGCCAGAGGAAGCCGGTGCCCGCCTTGACCACGCTGCCGGGCCGGGTGCCGAAGAAGGCGCCGAGATAGAAGCCGGGACGGCGGACGTAGAGGTAGTCCTGGTTCTCGACCGCGTCACGGCGCAGCTCGGTGAAGGTGTCCTTGCGCAGGTACGGCACGCGAGCGATCGCGGCCTGCTTGGCGGCCCGCGTCGGCAGCGCTTCGCCGTACGGGGCGTGCGCGATGATGCGTGGCGACGTGTCCTGCTTGGCCAGCGGCGCGACCGGCGCCGGGTCGGCGGCCCAGGCCGCCCGCGTCGCGGCGCGGTCCTCGCGGCTGGTGAAGAACGCGGCCAGCTCGGGCACGGCCGGGACGAACAGGCTGCCGAGATTGGTCCGGTCCGGGTCCGGGACGACGTCGTCGTAGTACGCCGTGGCGGTGCGGTCGGAGACGGCGTAGTAGGTGAGCCAGCCGGAGCCATCGGGTTCGCGGAGCAGGTTGTAGCCGAACCAGTCGGTGAACTTGCGGGTCATCGTGACCAGCGCGGGGTTCTTGGTCAGCAGGTGCAGCTCGGCCATCTCGGGGAGCATGACCTCGAAGTTGTAGTTGATGTCCATGCCGCGCGGGTCGTAGAAGAAGCCCGCGGGGCTCTGGGACCACCGGGCGACGTACCGGATGCGTTCGTCGAGCCGGCGGCGCAGCTCGGGGTCGGGGATCAGGTGCAACGTGAGGGCTGATCCGGCGACGCCCGCGACGGCCTGATTGGTGTACTGGAAGGGTTCGTCCCAGACGACCGTGTTCGCCGGGTCCAGGTACCAGGCGGTGCCCTTGCTCAGCGCGCCTTCCAGCTCGCGGCGGCGGGCCGGCAGGGCGTTGGCCTGGCGCAGGTTGGCGAGCGTCTTGGCCAGGTAGCCGAGCCCGAAGCCGCTGGACGCCTTGCCGCGCTCGCCGGGAGCGTACTCGGGCCAGGAGCCGTCAGGGTTCTGCAGCTTCAGGTAGTGCTGGAGGGCGGCGTCAAGGCGGGCCAGCAGGGCGGCGTCGCGGTAGTACGGGTTCCACGGACGGCGGTTGGCGTAGAACCAGCTGAGCGTGAAGACGTGTTCCTGGACGCGGGAGTTGAACGGCTGCGCGGGAGTCCGCCACCAGCCGCCGGCCATGAATCCGTACGACGCGGGGTCGCTGTCGACGATGTCGTTGCTCATCGGGGCGAGGATGGCGAGATAGCCGGCGAAGCGCTGTTCGAGCGGCGCGAACAGGCGGCGGTCCGGGGCGCCGGGCGGCAGGGGCTGGAGCAGCGGAAGGGGACCCTCGGCGGCGTGGGCGCTCTGGATCATGGACGGCAGGGCGGGCGTGGCCGCGACGGCGGCCGCGGTGGTCAGCAGGGCACGGCGAGTCAGTGGCATGACCGAAACTGTCCGGCGCGTCCACTCGGCTCGTCAAGAGGATGGCCGTGCTAATTCGTATTACCTTCGATCGCCACTCTTGACGGCGCACTTGTGCCGCTCTACCGTTCCTGGGCAATACGTATTACTCAACGGAGGTGACGGCAGTGCGGCTGACCCAGCGGGACATCGCGCGGCTGGCTCGCGTGAGCCAGACGACGGTCTCCCTGGTGCTGAACAACCGCACCGAGGCGTCCGCGCGGATCCCGGCCGAGACCCGCGACCGGGTCCTCAAGGTGATCCGCGAGACCGGGTACGTCGCCGACCCGCTGGCGCGCCGGCTGCTACAGCAGCGCAACCAGATCCTCGGGGTGTTCACCTACGAGTCGGTCTTTCCCAGCGCGAGCGCCGACTTCTACCATCCGTTCCTCAGCGGCATCGAGGAAAGCGCCGAGGAGCGCGGGCTGGACCTTCTGCTCTTCACCAGTGCTCCGGTCACCGACGGCCGGCGCCGGGTCTTCCACGCCAACAACCGACTCCGTCTGGCCGACGGCTCGCTGCTGCTCGGCCGTCACATTCCCACCGAGGAGCTCACTCGTCTGGTCGCGGAGCAGTATCCCTTCGTTTCCGTCGGCCGTCGTGACAACCCGGACAGCTCTCCTCCGGTCCCGTACGTGGGTGCCGACTACGTCTCGGCGACGGCGACGCTCACCGAGCAGGCGTTCGAGCTCGGGCACCAACGCGTCGCCTTCGTCGGGCCGGGCGAAGGGGCCGAGTCCTCGGCCGACCGCCTGCTCGGGTTTCGGCGGATCGCCGCTCGCGGACTGCACCTACCGCCCGCAGACCGCGCGCTCGACGACGTACTGGAAGAGCTGTTGTCCAAGAACGTCACCGCGGTGTTCGTCGAGGACCTCGCCGACGCCGACGCCCTGGCGGATGCGGCCCGCCGGCGTGGACTGACCGTGCCGGGCGACCTGTCCGTCGTCGCGCTCGGCGACGCGAGCCGGCCGATCCCCAGCGACGCCGACTATTCCGGCTTCCACATCCCCCGCAAGGAGATGGGCCGGCAGGCGGTCGGGCTGCTCGAGTCGATCCTGTCCGGCGAACCGGCCGATCCCCAGCAACTCCTGCCCTGCGAACTCGTCGAGGGAAGCACCCTCGCCGCACCGAGAGGTCTCTAGAGATGCATACCGAAGTCCTGGTCGTCGGCGGCGGTCTGGGTGGAGTGGCGGCAGCCCTGTCCGCTCTCCGCGCCGGACGCGACGTGGTGATGACCGAGGAGTACGACTGGATCGGCGGCCAGCTGACCAGCCAGGCCGTCCCGCCGGACGAGCACACCTGGGTCGAGCAGTTCGGGGTCACCGCGTCGTACCGCGCGCTGCGGGACGGCATCCGGGACTACTACCGCCGCCACTATCCGCTCACCGAGGCCTCGCGTGCCCACCCGGAGCTCAACCCGGGCGCGGGCTACGTGTCCAAGCTCTGCCACGAGCCTCGCGTCGCGGTTGCCGTGCTGGAGGCCATGCTCGCGCCGTACCGGGCGAGCCGGCGGCTACGGATCCTTCAGCCGTACAAGCCGGTCGATGCCACGACAGACGGCGACCAGGTCACCTCCGTGACCGTGCAGCACCGGGACACCGGCGACCAGCTCACGCTGACCGCGCCGTACATCCTCGACGCGACGGAGACCGGCGAGCTGCTGCCGCTGACCGGTACGGAGTACGTGACCGGTTTCGAGTCCCAGGCCGACACCCAGGAGCCGAGCGCGCCGGCGACGGCCCAGCCGCTCAACATGCAGGCCGTCTCGTTCTGCTTCGCGGTGGACCACGTCGACGGCGACCAGGTCGGCGACAAGCCCGCCAACTACGCGTTCTGGCGCAACTACCAGCCGCCGTTCTGGGGCGACCGGATGCTGTCCTGGAACGCCCCGGACCCGCGCACGCTGAACACCTCACGCCGTACCTTCACGCCCAACCCGGACGACGACCCGCTCGCCGTGGTCGCCGACCAGCGCCGCACCGGCGGCGACACGAACCTGTGGACGTTCCGCCGGATCGCCGCCCGCCGGCACTTCCAGCCGGGCACGTACGCGAGCGACATCTGCCTGGTGAACTGGCCGATGATCGACTACCTGGAGGGCAACGTCTTCGACGTCCCGGACGCCGATCGGCATCTGCAGGGCGCGAAGGAGCTGTCCCAGGCGGTCTTCTACTGGCTGCAGACCGAGGCGCCCCGACCCGACGGCGGCACCGGCTTCCGGGGCTTGCGCCTGCGCGGCGACCTGCTCGGCTCGGCCGACGGGCTCGCCCAGGCGCCGTACATCCGCGAGTCCCGCCGGATCGCGGCGGAGTACACGGTCGTCGAGCAGGACCTGTCGGTGGCCGTCCGCGGCGACGCCGGCGCGGTCGAGTACGCCGACAGCGTGGGCATCGGGATGTACCGGATCGACCTGCACCCGTCGACCGGCGGGGACAACTACATCGACGTGGCGAGCAGCCCGTTCCGGATCCCGCTCGGCGCGCTGATCCCGCGCCGGGTCGAGAACCTGCTGCCCGCCGGCAAGAACCTCGGCACCACCCACATCACGAACGGCTGTTACCGGTTGCACCCGGTGGAGTGGAACGTCGGCGAGGCCGCCGGACTGCTCGCCGCCTTCTGCCTGGACCGCGGGGTCAGCCCGCGAGCGGTCCGGGCCACCCCTGCTCTGCTCAGCGACTTCCAGGCACGACTGGTCGCCCAGGGCGTCGAACTGAGCTGGCCGGCCATCTCGGGTTACTGAGTTCCGGCTACTGATGGAGGACTGAGCGATGAGACTACGTTCCTTGACCGCGGCCGGTGTCGTCGCGGCGATGCTGGCCCTGACCGGCTGCGGCGGTGGATCCGACGACGCCGGCGCGTCCGGCCCGGTCGACCTGCGAATGACGATCTGGAGCGCGAACGCCAAGCACACGGCGCTGTTCGACCAGATCGCCGCCGAGTACAAAAAGACCCATCCCGACATCGGCAAGATCACCTTCGAGTCGATCCCGTACGAGAATTACACGACCGCGTTGACCACCCAGATCGGCGGCGGCAACGTGCCCGACCTGGCATGGATCCTGGAGAGCACCGCGCAGGACTTCGTCACCTCCGGCGCACTGGCGCCGATCGACAAGGACCCCGACCTGCTGCCGAGCACCACCAAGACGTGGGAGCAGGACGGTCAGCTGTTCGCGTACCCGTTCTCCACCTCGCCGCTGGGTGTCTTCGTCAACACCGACCTGGTGACGGCGGCCGGACGACCGGCACCCGCGCAGCAAGTTGCCGCTGGCAACTGGACCTGGGACCAGGCGGTCGCCACCGGCGCCGCCGTCCAGAAGACCGGCAAGGGCGGCATCGTGGTCGGCGACTTCGACTACAAGGGCTGGGACACACTGAACTCGATCTGGGCCGGCTGGGGTGCGCGGCCGTGGAGCGAGGACGGCAAGACCTGCGGGTTCGACCAGCCCGAGATGGTCGCCGCGATGACCGCGATCCACAAGATGGTGTTCACCGACCAGGCGATGCCCGGTCCGGGCGTGACCAAGGACTTCTTCGCCGGGGACGCCGCGATGGTGCTGACCCAGATCAGCCGGGCGGCCCTGCTGGAGAAGGCCAAGTTCAAGTGGGACCTGGTGCCGCTGCCGAAGGGCCCGGCCGGTGAGTACGCCGTCGTCGGGCAGGCCGGCATCGGCGTGCTCAAGCGCGGCAAGCACGTCGACGCCGCGAAGGACTTCCTCGCCTTCTTCAGCAACCAGGAGAACTCGGCCAAGCTCGCCGCGTTCTTCCCGCCGCCGCGCAAGTCGCAGCTCACCACCGAGGTCCTGGCCAAGGCGAACCCGCTGCTCAAGCCCGCCCAGCTGCAGAGCGTCGTGATCGACGGCATCGAGCGCGGCGACATCAAGACCAGCCACGTCGGGTACGCCGAACTGCAGCAGACCGTGCGCGCCGCGCTCGACCCGCTGTGGAAGCCCGACGCCGATGTGCAGGCGGTGCTGTCCGGCGTGTGCGCCAAGATCAACCCGCTGCTGGCCAAATGACGCTCCTGGCCTCCAAGCCCGCCGCGGCGCCGGCCCGCGCGCCGGAGCGGGCGCCGTACTGGACGATGCGCCGGCGCGACGAGCTGGCCGGCTGGCTGATGGTCACGCCGCAGCTCGCCGGCATCGTGGCCTTCGTCATCGTGCCGCTCGGGCTGGTGGTCTGGTACAGCCTGCACGAGTGGAACGTGCTGGCCGGCACCTTCGACTTCGTCGGCGGCGCCAACTACGAGCAGCTGACCTCGGACCCGCGACTGGGTCCGGCGTTACAGGCGACCGGGCTGTTCTCGGTCGGGCTGGTGGTGCTCAACCTCAGCTTGGCGCTGTTCCTCGCCGTACTGCTGAACCAGAAGCTGCGCGGAACCGTCGTGTTCCGCACGCTGTTCTTCTCGCCGGTCGTCGTGACGCTGGTCGCCTGGACGATCGTCTGGGGCTTCCTGCTCCAGGACAACGGCGGCGTCAACGGCTTCCTGCAGCAGCTCGGCATCGACGGGCCGAACTGGCTGCGCGGCGAGAGCACCGCGATGATCTCGGTGATCGTGGTTCAGCTGTTCAAGGGCGTCGGGCTGAACATGGTGCTGTTCCTGGCCGCGCTGCAGGGCGTTCCGGCCGAGCTGTACGAGGCGGCGCGGATCGACGGCGCGTCGGCGTGGGCCCGGTTCCGCCGGGTCACCGTGCCGCTGATCAGTCCGACGATCCTGCTCACCTCGATCCTCACCGTGGTCGGGTCGTTGCAGGTGTTCGCGCAGATCGCGGTCCTGACCCAGGGCGGCCCGGGCACGTCGACGACGGTGCTCGTCTACTACCTGTACCAGCAGGCGTTCCAGTTCCATCACTTCGGCTACGGCGCGACGATCTCGCTGCTGCTGTTCGTGATCGTGCTCGCGCTCACCGTCCTGCAGTGGCGGATGCGCCGGAGGTGGGTGTTCCATGAGTCGTAGGCTCAAGCTGCTCGTGTACGGCGTACTGCTGATCTGCTGTGTGCCGTTCGTCTTCCCGACCTGGTGGATGGCGACGACCTCGCTCAAGCCGGTGAACGAGATCTTCGCGTTCCCGCCCCGGTTGCTGCCGCAGGACGTCACGTTCGACGCCTACCGGCAGGTGTTCGCGCTGCAGCCGTTCGGCCAGCAGTACCTGAACAGCCTCTACATCGCGGTCCTGGTCACGCTCGGCACGCTGGTCGTCTCCTCGCTGGCCGGCTACGCGTTCGCCCGGATCCCGTTCCGCGGGTCCGGCGTGGTGTTCGTGGTCGTGCTGGCGGGGCTGCTGGTGCCGAACGAGGTGACGATCATCCCGCTGTACCGGATGTTCGACGGCCTCGGTCTGGTGAACACGCACTGGCCGCTGATCCTGATCCCGATGCTCGGGGCGCCGAGCGTGCTGGCGACGTTCATCATGCGCCAGTTCTTCATCACACTGCCGCGCGAACTGGAGGAGGCCGGCCGGGTCGACGGGCTGGGCCGGTTCGGGCTGTTCTGGCAGGTGTCGCTGCCGCTGGCGAAGCCGGCGATCGGGGCGGTGTCGATCTTCACCTTCCTGCACAGCTGGAACCTGTTCCTGGAGCCGATCGTGTTCTTGTCCAGCAAGGACAAGTTCACCATCCCGCAAGCTCTCACCCAGTACGTCGACGCCTACGGCGGCGCGTTGTGGAACGTCCAGCTCGCCGCGGCCACGTTGAGTGCGTTGCCGGTGCTGGTGATCTTCGTCCTGGCGCAGCGGCAGTTCGTCGAAGGGCTGGCGCAAACCGGCTTGAAGGGCTGATTTCGTCGCTCACTGTGTTCGTCTTGGCACACTCTGCGGACAACACCGTCTCATCGAGCGGTGGATGGTTGAACTACCGGCTCGGCGGGAGATACTGCTCGTGACCGGTGGTTCAGTCAGGAGCCACCCACCATCGCGGCCGTCGGGGATACGACAGTCGCAGCCGGCGCCCCGATGACCATCCTGTGATCGTTGCCCGGGTCGCCGACGAAGCAAGGAGTACCCGTTCGTGGCTGCCGACAGCGCGGATCTGTCCATCCAGGTCGACCACCTCGGCCCGCACCCGGTCGTCCGGCTGTCCGGCGACATCGACGTCGATTCCTCGCCCGCACTGATCGAGGCCCTGACCACGGTCCAGACCGGCCTCGGCGCCGAACCGCTGGTGCTCGACCTGACCGAGGTCGAGTTCCTCGACTCCAGCGGCCTGGGCGTACTGGTCGCCGCCCACCAGCGGGCCTCGCTCCAGGGCGGCACGCTGATCCTGGCCGGCCTGCATCCCCGGGTCGCCAAGGTGCTGCGCATCACCAAGCTCAACAAGGTCTTCACCGTCGCCGACTCGGTCGAGGAAGCGATGAGCACCAGTTCCTGATCGCACCCGGCCGCGTGGAAAAATGGAGCTCCACGCACGAACGAGGAGCGATGTGAGTTTTCACGCGGCGGTGTTCATCGCGGTCAGTCTGGACGGCTTCATCGCGCGGCCGGACGGAGCGATCGACTGGCTGACCGAGCGCGGCGAGCGAGCCGGCGACACCGGGTACGACGAGTTCATGGCGGCGATCGACACCGTCGTCCTGGGCCGCAAGACCTTCGAGAAGGTGCTGACCTTCGGCTTCTGGCCCTACGCGGGCAAACAGGTCGAGGTGCTGAGCACCACGCTGCCCACCGACGTCGACGAGCGCGTCATCGTGCACCGCACGGTCGACGGCCTGGTCGAGACGCTGAACGACCGCGGCGCGAAGCGGATCTACGCCGACGGCGGCCGGATCGTCCAGACGTTCCTGCGGGCCGGCCTGCTCAACGAGCTGACCATCACCACGGTCCCGGTGCTGATCGGCCAAGGCATCCCGCTGTTCGGCGCGCTGGACGCGGACATCGCGCTGACGCACAACGCGACCCGGACGCTCAACGAGGGCTTCGTCCAGTCGGACTACACGATCCGCCGCTGACCCCGGCGGCGGGCGCTCACCGCCGCCGGAAACCTGGTTGCCTCGCGGACCCGGGCCGGACCAGAATCGCTGCTCGTGCCCAGACGGTTGTTCGCCGATGTGACTCCGCTGCGTGAGTCAGCCGAGTTCCGGTGGCTGTGGGCCGGGCAGTCGCTGTCGTCGGTCGGCAGCACGATGACCGTCGTCGCGGTGTCCATCCAGGCGTACGACCTGACCGGTTCCTCGGTCGCGGTCGGGGCGCTCGGCCTGGCCAACCTGTTCCCGACCCTCCTGCTCGGCCTGTTCGGCGGCTCGATCGCGGATGCCGTCGACCGTCGCCGCCTCGTCCTGCTCACCAGCACCGGACTGATGGCCATCGGCGTGCTCTTCGCCGTCCAGGCGTTCCTGCACTGGGACCACCTGTGGCTGCTGTACTTGCTCACAGCAACGTCCGCCGCCCTGGCCGCGGTCGACGGCTCGGCCCGCCGGACGTTCCCGCCCCGCGTGCTCCCCGTCCGGCTGCTCCCCGCCGCGGCGGCGCTCAACCAGCTGTCCTTCCAGATCGCGATCATCGCCGCTCCCCTGCTCGCCGGGGTCCTGATCGCGTCGCTCGGCCTCGCCGCGGCGTACGCCGTCGACGCCCTCACGTTCGTCGCCGTCCTGGCCGGCGTCCGCCGCCTCCCACCCATGCCACCCGTCGGCGGCGGTTCCACCTTCGGCCTCCGTTCGGTCGCCGAAGGCATCCGCTACGCCACGCGCCACCGGCTGATCGGCATGATCTTTTTGCTCGACCTGAACGCCACCGCGCTGGCCATGCCGACGGCCCTGTTCCCCGCGCTCGCCGCCACCCACTTCGGCGGTGGCGCGCAGACCGTCAGCTACCTCTTCGCCGCCATCGGCGTCGGCGGCATCGTCGCCGCCACCCTCTCCGGTCCGCTCGGGCACCTGCGCCACCAGGGCCGAGCGATGCTCATCTCGGTCGCGGTCTGGGGCGCCGCCATCGGATCCGCCGCCCTCACCAACCACCTCTGGCTCGCCCTGCTCCTGCTGGCCACCGCCGGCGCCGCCGACATCGTCACCACCGTCTTCCGCGCCACCATCCTGCAGGCCAACACCCCCGACGACCTGCTCGGCCGCCTCAGCTCCCTCGACCTGGTGATCGGCATCGGCGGCCCCAACCTGGGCAACGTGCGAGCCGGCGCGCTCGGCGGGCTACTCGGGCCGATCCCCGCGCTGCTTCTGGGCGGCCTGACGTGTGTGCTCGGCGCCGGCGTACTGACTGCCTCGTCCAGAACCTTCCGCCGGTACGACGCCAAGGCCTGAAGCTAGAAGCCGCAAAGGTCCGCGAGTACGGCGTACTGCGTGGTCGTGGCGAAGCTCGGGTTGCTCATGAACGGCTGGCGGACGACTTCCAGCTCCGGGAGGCGTGGCGCGATCTCTTCTCGCGGGACCGGCGTCGACAGGAAGTCCATGGTGACAGGCATGACGAGCTTGCCGTGCTCCGAATACTCCACCGGACCGGTGGTTCGGCCTGCGGCCCAGATCCCGGCCTGCGGGCGTGCGCCGGTTGCGCCGGTGACCCACAGGAGGACCGGCTGTCCGGCCTCTATCAGTCGCGACCTGTAGCCCTCCCGGACGCACCAGGACCGCACCCCGCCGGCGATGAGCTCCGGAAGGTTGCTGATCGCCGGATTGCACTTGACCACCCAGGCGCCGAGATTGTCGGCCGTGATCCGCTGAGCCGGCGCCGAAGCACTCTTCCGGGTAGCAGCCACGCCTCTGATTCTCCCCTACTCGACGACGACCTGTCCCCATCGCTCGGGTTCAGCGATGCATTCCACGACCTCCAGGTACCGGCGCACCGCCGCAGAAGCCGCGTGGTGTCCTTCAACCCGAGACAGTACGACGGCCAGCCCGGCGCCGACTCCGACGTCGGAGGGCGCATCCAGCATCGACGCCATCGCCGCGGCCTTCTCCAAGTCACCCCGAACGATGTACTTCGCCGCCAACGGCAGCATGGCCAGCGCGAACGCGTTGGGATCCGGCGCAGGCCCCGGCAGTCCTCGCCCGACCAACTCGAGCGTCTCCGCGAGGTCGAGATCCCCAGCTGTACCTGCGCCGGACAGCAGCCGAGCCTCTCGGGGAATCGGCGCATCTGACGGCCAGAAGTACCAGTCAACCCACAGCGGAAGGCCGTCAACGTCGTACATCGCCCCTACGTAGCCTCCGCCGACCGGCCCGTTCCCCGGCATCTCGAGCGTCAGCAGCGTCTCGCCGAGCGCGCGCTCTTCCCCGACGACGAGAAGGTCCACGTCGCTCCACTCGTCGTGCGTTCCGGAGGCCAGTGAACCAACCAGCCAGACTCCGTCGGCCTGCAGCTTCGGGACAGTCTCCGCCAGCCACCCCGCCCGCCCGGCAGCCAACGCCGCCACCAAGCTCTGTGCCTCATCCCGCGTCACCCGACGGACGCTATCCGGTCTGCTCAGGGCGACACGACGTGGATTCGCGGGGCATCCGTGAATTGTCTTCCCTCGACCTTGGAGCTACCTTTGAGGTATGGATCTGCAGGAAGTGACGTTCACCGATTTGCTGCAGCACTCGAACGAGACCGTCGAGAAGCTGAAGCAGAGCCGGGACCGCGCTCTGCGCGTGCGCCGTCGGGGCTCGGAAGAGGACCTGGTCCTCACGACCGCGTCGCGGGCGGCCCAGGGCGAAGAGGTCGTGCACGTGGCGATCCGCCTGCTCCGTGCCATCGTGAGCAATCCGGTCATGCGCTCCACCCACCTGCTCGACATCCTGCCGCAGGTTTTTCCATGGATCCGGTTTCTCCCCACTGACGACCAGACGGAGTTCGTCCGTGAACTCATTGAGGTGATGAGCGCCGGCGAGGAGGTCGGCTCACCGGCTCCGGTCCTGCAGACGATCACGGAGTGGCGGAACACCGCCCAGATCTACGCCGACCCCGAACTGCTGGAGACCCTACGATCGCAGGTGATCGAGGACGCCGGGGACGTTGCAGCGCCTCCGGTTGCTCCGTGACTCCGGCGAAGAAGAACGACCGGGTCGCACCGCCGGCGCAGCCTGGTTGCTGGCTTCTCAAGTTCGGCAGCAATGAGGCCGCGAAGGGCTGGGAAGACCTGGTCCAGCAAGCATCGTCGAACCTGTGGGATGCGTACGAGGCGATTCGCACCGAGCCGACCCCGTTTCCGCCGAGGCCGCGGCAACACCGCCTGAAGGGTTCGCTGGGGACTGTCGACGGTCTGGAGCAGTGGCAGTACGAGGTCACGGCCGGCGGCCGGATCTGGTACGTGGTCGACCCGACGAAGAGGACGGTCTGGATTCGGGCGGCGAGTACGAAGCATCCGAAGGTCACGGAGTAACCGTCGGCGTAGAGATCCATGTCAGGCAGGACCGCGCTCACCTGACACCTAAGCCCTTGCCTGGTTGGCTTTCCGCTCGCATATAAACAGGCGTGGGCGGCAATAGGTCTCGTTCAGGTGGCGATCTGTTGAGTGCCGGCGCCGATCCACAGGAGAGGACTCATGCGCCCCGCCGAACCTGCATCCGTGCAGCCGGACGCCGCCGCGATAGCGACCACGCGCATCGCCGCCCGGCGAGTCCACCGGTATCTGACCGACCACGGGGAACGAAGCATTCGCATATTCGTTGGCGAGGATCCGGGCGAAACATTCGCGATTCCGCGAAGCGCAGTGGAACTCCTCGCTCGCGCGCTGGACTACATCGCGGCCGGCCAGGGAGTGAAGGTTGTCCCTGCTCCCGCGGAGCTGACCACGCGGCAGGCCGCTGACCTGCTGAACGTGTCCCAGCCTTATCTCGTCGGGCTGCTGGACGCGGGTGAGATCGAGCACCGGGACGTAGGGCGTCATCGTCTGGTGCGCACTGATGCTCTGATGGCCTTCAAGCGCAGCGACGATCTGAAACGTCGCGGCATCGCGGACGAGCTGACCGTGCTCGATCACGAGGTCGGCTGAATCGCTCGTACGTGGCTCAGGTCGCGGACCGGACCGAGTCGCCTCGAGGCACGAGCGCCTCGCTTTCGGCCGTTACGTTGTTGCTGTGAGCGATCGATCGGCCGCCACCGCGCCGACCCGCCGGGGGTAGTGCCCGACGAGCAGCGTGAACAGTAGTGCGGGGCACTCGCCCGTACGGTCTACTGCGCGAGCATCAATCCCAGCGTTGCTCGGGCGGCCGGGCATCGAGGAAGGTCTACGCGGATTCGAACGCCGCGGACCATCGGGCCTCGGTTGCTGGCAGGATCAGGCCATGCTGACTGGTCGCCTCCGCCAACTTGATCTCGGCGTCATTCCCGCTCCGTCCGGTGCGGGTGCGCTCGTTCTCCACGCGGAGGAGGCGGCCGACTGCGTTGTCGTGTTCACGGCCTTCGATCCGGCAGACCGCACGACCACGGCGGCGCTCGCCACATTCAGGGACTGCAGCCAGTCGATCTTCGGCTACCCCAATGATGAGGCCTACTGGGGCGTACCGGCCGCCGGATACGGCTTCTATGAGGTCCTTGACTCCGGCTGGTCCCAACGGCTGACCGAGTTCAACCGGCTTCGCTTCCCCGACACGATGCCCGACAGCGAGAGCCGCCACTACTTCATGGGCTGTCATGACGCCTCCGGGCAGTTTCTCGCTCGTGACCTGTCGGTCGAGCCCGTCAGTGGGGGCTTCGGCGCAGCGCTCAACGCAGCACTCAGACGCTACGGGCTCCACGAATAGTCGCAGCGCCGGCCACGAAGCGGCCACCAGTCGGAACACGACTGCAACGCCTTCAACTTCGTATGACCGCGCGGACGCGATATGCCAGTGTGTGCCAGCCTTCACTGTCCCAGCACCCGGCCCTGACGGTGTCGACTCATCTTCCGTACGGCGACCGGTTCGGCGCCGACAGGCTGATCCCTCCACCTGTGCCTTGCCGAACCAGGTGAGCGACCCAGACGCCGGGTGGTCCCGTGATGAACTGGGCAACCGAGGCGGCTCTGGCGCGTCGCCGGCCGCCGCGTGGGGCTGAATCGCCTGTACGAACGAACCCCCGACCAGGTCCCGCGAAGGTCGACCGCCTGTAGTCGCTCAAGCGGGCGACGCCAGGAGCCCGCGCCCCGGGTGGGTGGGAGCGGACTGCGCAGCACGCGACGCAGGAGCGCGCGTAGCCGGCCGCGTGGGGCTGAACCACCCACGCGAACCAACCCCCGCGAAGGCCGAACCCCTTCAGTCGCTCAAGCGGGCGACGCCAGGAGCCCCCGCCCCGGGTGGGTGGGAGCGGACTGCGCAGCACGCGACGAAGGAGCGCGCGTAGCCGGCCGCGTGGGAGCTCTACCGGTGGGAAAGAAGCTGCGCCGCTTCGGAAGCCCAGTAGGTCAGGATCGTGTCTGCGCCGGCCCGCTTGATGCCGGTGAGCGTTTCCATGATCGCCTTCTCGCGGTCGATCCACCCATTGGCGGCCGCGGCCTCGACCATCGCGTATTCGCCCGAGATGTTGTACGCCGCCACAGGCACGTTCACGTGGTCGCGCACCTGCCGGATGATGTCCAGGTAGGCCAGAGCCGGCTTCACCATCACCAGGTCGGCGCCTTCGGCGATGTCCAGGTCGACCTCGCGGATCGCCTCGCGGGCGTTGGCGGGGTCCTGCTGGTAGGTCTTGCGGTCGCCCCGCAGGGACGAATCGACGGCCTCGCGGAACGGGCCGAAGAAGGCGGAGGCGTACTTCACGGCGTACGCCATGATCACCGTGTCGGTGAAGCCGGCCGCGTCCAAAGCGGTGCGGACGACGCCGACCTGGCCGTCCATCATTCCGGACGGGCCGACGACGTGCGCGCCGGCGGAGGCCTGGGCGACGCCCATCTCGGCGTAGATCTCCAGCGTCGCGTCGTTGTCGACGCGGCCCTGGGAGTCCAGTACGCCGCAGTGCCCGTGCGAGGTGAACTCGTCCAGGCACAGGTCCGACATCACCAGCAGGTCGTCGCCGGCCTCGGACACCGCGTCCCGGATCGCCACGTTGAGGATGCCCTCAGGATCGAGGGCCCCGGATCCGACCGGGTCCTTCGACGTCGGGATGCCGAACAGCATCACGCCGCCGAGCCCGAGCTGCACCGCCTCGGCGACCGCCTTGCGCGCGGTGTCGCGGGTGTGCTGGTAGACGCCCGGCATCGAGCTGATCGCGATCGGCTCGCGGGCGCCTTCGCGGACGAACATCGGCAGGATCAGCTGCCGCGGCTCGATCGTGGTCTCCGACACCAACCGCCGGACAGCTGCCGACGACCGCAGCCGCCGCGGACGAACACCCGGGAAACCAGACACAGACCTAGCTCTTCCTGCGTGAGCCCGAGCGGCGCTCGGACGGGCGGGTGACCGGTTCACCGGCCTCTACCATCGTGTCACGCCGGTCCGCGCCGAACCGGGCCAGTGCGTCGGCCAGCTCCTCGGCCGACGGCGACTCGGCCATCGCGTCGACCCGCAGGCCGTGCTCCTCGGCGGTCTTCAGCGTCGCCGGGCCGATCACCGCGATCACCGTCGACGCGTGCGGCTTGCCGGCGATGCCGACCAGGTTGCGCACGGTCGAGGACGAGGTGAACACGACCGCGTCGAACTTGCCCGACTTGATCGCCTCGCGGGTCGGCGCGGGCGGCGGAGCGGCCCGGACGGTCCGGTACGCCGTGACGTCGTCGACCTCCCAGCCCAGATCGGTCAGGCCGGCGACCAGCGTCTCGGTGGCGATGTCCGCGCGCGGCAGGAAGACCCGGTTGATCGGGTCCAGCACCTCGTCGAACGGCGGCCAGTCCTCGACCAGCCCGGCGGCGGACTGCTCACCCGAGGGCAGCAGGTCCGGCCGGATGCCCCAGGCGGCGATCGCCTCGGCGGTCTTCTCGCCGACCGCGGCGATCTTCAGGCCGGAGAACGCCCGCGCGTCCAGTCCGTACTCGTCGAACTTCTCCCGGACCGCCTTGACCGCGTTGACCGAGGTGAACGCGACCCACTCGTAGCGGCCCTCGACCAGGCCGCGGATCGCCTTGTCCATTTGCTGCGGATTGCGCGGCGGCTCGACCGAGATCGTCGGCACCTCTTCGGGCATCGCGCCGTAGCGGCGCAGCCGGTCCATCAGCGGGCCGGCCTGGTCCTTGGTGCGCGGCACCAGGATCCGCCAGCCGAACAGCGGCTTGGTCTCGAACCAGCTGAGCGCCTCGCGCTGCTCGACCACCGAGCCGACCACGATCACGGCCTCGCCGGTGACCTTGGCGGCGCGCAGGTCGGCCACGATGGTGCCGAGCGTGCCGACCACGCTGGTCTGGGCGGTCGTCGTCCCGCCGACCGTCGCGCAGACCGGCGTACCGGCGTCGAAACCGGCCTCGACCAAGGCGGCGGAGACGTCCTTCAGCACGTCGACCGCGTTCAGCAGGACCAGCGTCTGCTTCGGGTGCAGCCGGCTGAAGTCGAGCTTGGCCTCGGCCAGGTCGAGCACCGTGACCTCGCGCTCGCTCTTCACGGTCAGCGGGATGCCCGCGTACGTCGGAACGGCGCTGACCTCGCTGACGCCCGGGACGACGTTGAAGCTGATCCCGGCCTTGCGGCAGGCGGCAGCCTCCTCGGCGCCGCTGGAGAACGTGAACGGGTCGCCGGTGAGCAGCCGCACCACGTTCGCCGCGGACTTGGCCGTCTTCACCACCAGCCGCGCACGGGCCGCGACCCGCAGCGCCCGGCTGCCCTCGGCGCCGGAGCCGTCGATCACCTCGACGCCCGGCCGGCAGTACGCCAGGAACGGGTCGTGCTCGGGACCCTCGACCACCACGGCGTCGGCATTGGCCAGGACGTCGCGACCCGCGAGCGTCAGCAGCGCCGGGTCACCCGGCCCGACCCCGACGAACGTGACATGGCCGAGCGGTCTGGTCTGCTTGGCCGTGCTGCTGGTCGCCGCGGCCTTCGCCGGCACCTTCTGCGGAGTCTGGGTGGCCGCTGCTGTCTTCGCGCTGCTCACGTCTGCCGTCGCCTTCGCCCTTGTTTTGCTCGTCTTTGCCGTCGTCGTCGTTCCCCGTGCCGGTGTCATGTCTGCTCCAGCAACTCGTGGGCCAGCGCCCGCCCGACCGCCGCCGGGTCGTCGACCGACCCGTTGGCGGACAGCCGCCGGACACCGCCGCCGTCCTGACCGAGTGCTCCCCGCAGCCACAGCTCCGGACCGTCCTCACCTTCGACCACCTCGGCGAGCGCCCCGACCGGCGCGGTGCACCCGGCTTCGAGCGTCGCCAGCAGCTGCCGCTCGGCGGTCACCGCGACCCGGGTGACCGGGTCCTCCAGTGGCGCCAGCGCGGCCAGTACGTCGGTGTCGTCGCTGCGGCACTCGATGCCCAAGGCACCTTGTCCCGGAGCCGGCAGCACCTGGATCGGGTCGAGCATCTCGGTGACCTCCGAGAGCCGGCCCAACCTGGCCAACCCTGCCCTCGCGAGGACCACCGCGTCCAATTTGCCGTCGGCCACCATCCCGATCCGGGTGTCCACGTTGCCGCGGATGCCGGTCAGTTCCAGCCCCAGACCCAGAGCCTCGAGCTGCGCCACCCGGCGCGGTGAGCCGGTCCCGACCAGCGCACCGGTCGGCAGTTCGCCGAGGCTCATCCCGTCGCGGGCCACCAGAACGTCGCGCGGGTCCTCGCGGACCGGGATCGCGCCGATCGTCAGGCCCTCGACGGGAGTTGTCGGCAGGTCCTTCAGCGAGTGCACGGCGATGTCGATCTCGCGCGCCACCAGGGCGTCGCGCAGCGCGCTGACGAAAACGCCGGTGCCGCCGATCTGCTCCAGCGGCGCCCGGTTCACGTCACCGGTGGTGACGATCGGGACCAGCTCCACCTCGTGCCCGAGGCTCCGCAGCGCGTCGGCCACGTGGTTGGCCTGCGCGGTCGCGAGCGCCGACCGGCGGGTTCCGAGCTTGATCATGCGGACTCACCTCCGGTGGTGGTTTTGGGGGCGGTGACCGCGTCGACGGTCGCCGGGTCCAGCGCGAACAGCTCGCGCAGCGCGTCGGCGTACGTCGGGCCGCCCGGATCGGCGGCCAGTTCCTTCACGCGGACGGTCGGGGTGTGCAGCACCTTGTCGACGACGCGCCGGATGGTGCGCGCGACCTCCTGGCGCTGGTGGTCGTCGAGGCCGGGCAGCCGGCGGTCCAGCCGGGCCAGCTCGGTGGCGACCAGCTCGGAGGCCATCGTCCGCAGCGCGACCACGGTCGGCGCGACCGAGGCCGCCCGCCGGGTCGCCTCGAAGGCGCCGGTCTCCTCGCCGACGATCCGGCGGACCTCGTCGATGTCGTGCTCGCTGCCGCCCGCCGTACCGGCGAGGTCGGCCAGCGTGACCAGGGTGACGCCGGGGATCCGGGCGACGCCGGGCTCGACGTCGCGCGGCAGGGCCACGTCGAGCACCCCGAGCGGGCGCCCGTCGGTGGCGTTGCGGATCATTTCCTCGGTCAGCACGGTGCCGCGAGCGCCGGTGCAGCTGACCACCAGGTCGGCCTCGGCCAGCGCGTCCGGTACGCCGGCCAGCGGGATCGCCGTACCGCCGATCCGGTCGGCCAGCGCGACGGCGCGGTCGTGGTTGCGGTTCGCGATCGTGACGCTCGCGGCGCCGCCGGCCAGCAGGGTCTGCGCGGCCAGCGAAGCCATCGATCCGGCGCCGACGATCAGCGCGCGACGGCCTTCGAAGCCACCGACGGCGTCCAGTCCGGCGGTGACCACCGAGCGGCCGGCCGAGTCGATGCCGGTCTCGGTGCGGGCCCGCTTGCCGGTCCGCAGCGCGTGCTGGAACAGCGCGTTCAGGCCGGACCCGATCGTCTCGAGGTCCTGGCCGATCCGCAGCGTCTCCTTCACCTGGCCGAGGATCTGGCTCTCGCCGACCACCATCGAGTCCAGGCCGACCGATACCTGGAACAGGTGCGCGACGGCGCCTTCCTCGAAGTGCACGTACAGGTGCTCGGCCAGGTCCAGCAGCGGGACGCCGGTGATGTCGGACAGGATCGCGGTGACCTCGTCCATGCCCGCGTGGAACCGGTCGACGGTCGCGTAGACCTCGGTCCGGTTGCAGGTGGCCAGTACGGCGGACTCGCTGACCGCGGGACTGTCCTGGACGGCGATCGCCAGCTTGGTCGCCGCGTCCGCGTCCAGCGCGACCCGCTCGAGAATCGAGATGTCCCCGCTGCGATGCGAGATCCCGACGACCAGGTAGCTCATGCCCCCACACCCCCACCCACGCTGGGCAGACCGGGCAGACCGTTGATCGCTGGTAGTTCGGGCACCTCGGGGAGCGCCGCCTCTCCGGACTTTCGTTGTTCGTGGTACGCCAGGATCT
Source organism: Kribbella sp. ALI-6-A (assembly GCF_001984195.1). Lineage (GTDB taxonomy): Bacteria > Actinomycetota > Actinomycetes > Propionibacteriales > Kribbellaceae > Kribbella. Next base: position 2,073,191 of record NZ_MTQN01000012.1, on the reverse strand, counting down.
GCAACTCGATCGAGAGGTCCACCTTGCGGATGTCGACGCCGTCGGGCACGGACAGCACCACCGGCGCGAAGTTGAGGATGCTGGTCACGCCGGCCGCGACCAGCCGGTCGCAGACCTCCTGGGCCGGACCGGCCGGGGTGGTGATCACGCCGATCGACACCCGGTCGGCGGCGACAATCTCCTCCAGCTCGGCGAAGTCGCGGACCACCATGTCGCCGATCTGCTCGCCGATCAGGGCGGGGTCGGCGTCGAGCAGGGCCACGATCCGGAAGCCGCGGGTGCCGAAGCCGGAGTAGTTGGCCAGCGCGTGACCCAGGTTTCCGATCCCGACGATGACGACCGCCCAGTCCTGGGTGACGCCGATCTCGCGGGCGATCTGGTAGCGCAGGTACTCCACGTCGTACCCGACGCCGCGGGTGCCGTAGGAGCCGAGGTAGGACAGGTCCTTGCGCAGCTTGGCCGAGTTGACGCCGGCCGCGGTCGCGAGATCCTCGCTCGACGCGGTGGCGATACCACTGTCCGACAGAGCGGTCAGGGCCCGCAGGTACACCGGCAAGCGCGCGACAGTGGCCTCGGGAATGCCGCGTTCGGTTCTCGTCGGCGCGCCGGGGCGACGGCTGCGGGCAGGCGTCACAGTTCTCCTGGAAAGGTGGTTCGCGAGTCACCGCCTCACGGCGGGCGACACCCCCACTCTAGGAGCTTGTGAACGTGAGAACAAAATCGGCGACGGCGCCCATGACAGACGTCACGTCGAAACTCACGCGGTTGTCAAGGCCTTCCTCAGCCTGACCGGGTCGACCCGCCAGAAGTCGTGCTGGCGGCCGTCGACGAAGGTGACCGGGATCTGTTCGCCGTACTCACGGAACAGCTCGGGGTCCTGCGTGATGTCGATCTCGGTCCAGCCGACGCCGAGCTCGGCGCAGACCGCGGCGACGATCGCCTGGGCGTCCTCGCAGAGATGACAGCCCGGCTTGCCGTACAAGGTGACCCGCGGTTCGCTCATCGGTCCGTCTCCCGGAGCCGGCCCTTCGCGACCTTGCCGGTGACCGAGTGCGGCAGGTGGTCGACCACCTCGATCTCGACCGGGCACTTGAACCGGGCCAGCCGCTGCGCGGCGTACGCGCGGACCTCGTCGACGTCGATCGCCGCGCCGGTGGCCGGGACCAGGAACGCCTTCACCGCTTCGCCGGTCTCCTCGGACGGTACGCCGATCACCGCGGCCTCGCGGACGCCGGGAGCGCCGACCAGGACCTCCTCGACCTCGCTCGGGAAGACGTTGAAGCCGCTGACGATCACGAGTTCGCGGAGCCGGTCGACCAGATAGAGGTCCCCGTCGGCGTCCAGGTAGCCGACGTCGCCGGTGCGGTACCAGCCGTCGTCGCCCGGCCCGTCGGCGCCGTCGGGCCAGTAGCCGGAGAACAGGTTCTGGCCGCGGACCAGGATCTCGCCCGGGTCGTCACCCTCGACGTCCTCGCCCCGCTCGTCGGCGATCCGCAGGTCCACACCGGGCAGGGGTCGGCCGACGGATCCGAGCTTCGGGGAGTCCTCGCCGAGCGTGGTCGTGACGCCCGGGGACGCCTCGGTCAGGCCGTAACCCTGGTGCACGAACAGCCCGGTGACCTCCTCGAACCGGGCGGCCAGCGAGCGGTCGAGGATGGACGCGCCGGTGAGCACGACCTTGACCGAGGCGAGCCGCTCGCGGAGGTCGTCGCGGGCGAGCAGCGCGTGCAGGGCCGGCGGGGCGAGCGGGAGCCGCGTCACGGCGTACCGGCTGATCAGGTCGACGGTGCCGGTGGAGTCGAAGCGCTGGTCGATGACGAGCGCGGCGCCGGTGGCGATGGCCCAGCCGAGCACGGCGTTCAGGCCGAAGGCGTGGAACATCGGGAGTACGCCGAGCACGACGTCCTCCGGGCCCATCCGGTCCTCGCCGAGGCCGGCCAGATTCTCGACGTTGGCGGCCAGCGCGCGGTGGGTGAGCATCGCGGCGCGCGGCTCGCCGCTGGTGCCGGAGGTGTAGAGCAGGACCGCGAGGCTCTCCGGGTCGGTCCGCAGCGACAACGGAGCGTGACCGTCGAGCTCGCCGGGACGGATCACCTTGACGCCCTCGACCTTGGCCGCGAGGTCGCCGTCGGCGACCACCAGCCGGGCGCCGGAGTGCTGCACGACGTTGCCGATCTCGGGCGTGGTGAGGCCCGTGTTCAGCGGTACGGCGACCAGGCCGGCGCGCAGACATCCCAAGTAGGACGTGACGAACTCGATGCTGTTGGCCATCAGCAGCACCACCCGGTACCCGGGCACCAGACCGGCCGCGGCGTACCCCTGAGCGGCCCGCTCGACGGCCTCGTCGAGCTCGCTCCAGGTCAGTCGCCGGTCACCGTCGACCAGCGCGAGACGCTCCCCTTGACGTCGCGCTGTGTCACGAAGAACATCCGCGAAGTTGAAGTTCACCAGGCGAGTCTGTCATGTTCCCGTTAAGGTCCTCAGGGTGACTCGGGACCTTCGCGCCCGGTCGGTGCTGGCCGGTGAGGCCAGTGCGGCCGCGGCTGAGCTGGAAGCCGCGCTGGCGACCCCTCCGGTCGGCCACGCCGCCGCGTTCTTCGACGTCGACAACACGCTGCTGCAGGGCGCCTCGGTGTACCACCTGGCGCGAGGTCTGTACCGGCGCCGGTTCTTCAGCTTCGGCGAGATCGCCGGCAAGGCCTGGCAGCAACTCGCCTTCCGGCTGCGCGGCGAGACCCCCGAGTCGGTCGACAAGGCCCGCTCGGCGGCGCTGTCGTTCATCGCCGGCCACCGGGTGTCGGAAGTGAAGATCCTGGTCGAGGAAATTTTCGACGAACTCATGGCGGACAGGATCTGGCCGGGCACCAAAGCGCTGGCGCAGCGGCACCTGGACGCCGGCGAACGGGTCTGGCTGGTCACCGCGGCACCGGTCGAGGTGGCCCAGGTGCTGGCCCGGCGACTCGGTCTGACCGGCGCGCTGGGGACGGTTGCAGCGCAGAGTGACGGGGTCTATACAGGTGTACTCGTGGGCGATATTCTGCACGGCCCGGCCAAGGCGGAAGCCGTCCGGGCACTGGCCGCGCACGAGGGGCTCGACCTGACCGCGTGCTCGGCGTACTCGGACTCGGTGAACGACTTGCCGATGCTGGAAATGGTGGGGAATCCGTGGGCGATCAACCCTGACAGCAGGCTGCGGCGGCATGCCGAAGTGGCCGGCTGGCAGGTCCGGGACTACCGGACCGGACGCAGGGCGACGCGCCTGGCCCTGTTGACAGCCGGTGCTTCAGGCGTAACGCTCGGTGCTGTCTCAGCCGCTGTGGCCATCCAACGATGTCTCAGTCGCGGATGTGCCAGTCGTAGACGTGTCAGTTGAAACGGGGAGAGATCTTGACGACGCCGGAGCCGAGCCCGGACGGGATGAGACGTGCAGAGCTCGTCGATCGCGCCCAGGCTGGAGACGTCGGTGCATTCGGTGAGCTGTACGACGAGTACTCGCTCACCGTCTATCGCTACATCTACGCGCGGGTGTCTTCCTCGGCCCTGGCCGAGGACCTGACCAGCGAGACGTTCGTCCGGGCGCTGCGCGCGCTGGACTCGTTCCGCTGGCAGGGCCGGGACTTCGGTGCCTGGCTGGTGACGATCGCCCGCAACCTGATCACCGACCACTACAAGTCGGGCCGCGTGCGGCTCGAGGTGGTCACCGACGAGATCGAGACGCACGACCGGCAGACCGAGGGGCCGGAGGTCGACGTACTGGCCGCCGCGACCGCCGAGGTGCTGCGGGACGCCGTCGCGGCCTTGCCGGACGAGCAGCGCGACTGCCTGACCATGCGATTTTTCGCGGGTCTGTCGATCGCCGAAACGGCCAAGGCGCTGGAGAAATCCGAAGGCGCGGTCAAGCAACTGCAGTTGAGGGCCGTCAGGCACCTGGCGAAGGTAATCCCCAAGGACTTGAGGTGAGACGGATGGCAACGAATGTCTTCCGTAACCAGTCAGGGAGTTTCCTCGTTTGCCTGGTGAGGACCTGTCGGTGACCCCGACTGGACCATTGAGGAGAACGAGAACTCATGAGTGACCTAACCAGGGCTCGAGCGCGCGCGGATGCTTTCGCGCACGCCGTCGATCACGGGCCCCGTCACTCTTCGCGACTGAGCGATGACCCTGAGTTGCTGGAAGCTGTGGAACTGGCCGGGCGCCTGAGGACCGCCGGGGCAGTCGCACCGCGACCGGAGTTCAGTGCCGAACTGAGGCACCGTCTGCTGGAGCAGGCGGCGGCCCGGGCGGCAACGACTCCGACCGTGGTACACAGCTCGCCGGACAGCGAGGAGGATTTGCCGCCCCGCGAGGACGACGAGGCGTCCGTGACACCGATCCGTCATCGCCCCGGCCGGAGGATCCGGCTGGTGGCGAGCACCGCCGCACTCGTCCTGCTCGGAGGTGGCATCGGTTCCGCTGCCGCCGCCCAGCAGGCGATGCCCGGCGACACGCTGTACGGGATGAAACGCAGCATCGAGAACGTCTCGACCAACGTCAGCGTCGGGGACGACTCCCGCGGCCGGCGTGATCTCGAGCACGCGATGACCAGGCTGTCCGAGGTGGACGCGCTGGTGTCGAACGGCGGCGACGCGGCCGCCATCGACAGCACGCTCGTCCTGTTCTCGCAGCAGGCCCGCAAGGGTGTGTCCCGGCTCGTCGCGTCGTACCAGCAGGACGACGACCCCAGCTCGATCACGGCGATCACGACGTTCATCACCAGCGCCCGCCAGGCCATCGGTGAGCTCGCTCCGAAGTTGCCGCCCGAGTCGCTGAAGTCGGCCGTGGAAGCGATCGCGACGATCGAGGAACTGACCCGGCACACCACGCTGGCCTGCCCCAAGTGCGACCAGCCCAAGCCGGCGAAGGGCTCGACCCAGCCGAGCACGGAGCAGCAGCCCGAGCCCGGTCAGCCGTCCGACCCGGAGGACCCGATCAAGTCGGGTCCGGTCGTGCCGTCGGCCAAGACCAGCCCGAGCACGAGCGCGAGCGCCAAGCCGAGTACGGCACCGACCCAGGTGCCGGACACCACGAAGGTCGAGGAGCGGAACACGACGACGCAGCCGACCCAGCTGCTGACTCCGCCCGGCAACCGACCGACCGGATCTCCGACGGTGACGCCGTCCGGGCCCCCGGTTCCGAGCCTGCCCACCCCGGGAACGCCGAGCTGGCCCTGGCCGTTCCCGACCCTGAGCCTGCCACTGCCGACGATCAACCTGCCCGGCGTGGTCCAGACTCTGCTACCTCCCTGGAAGTAGCAGCACGACCCTTCAAAGAGCCCCGGCCGCTACGGCCGGGGCTCTTCGTTTGTCTCGGGGACTGCGGTCTGCAGGCCGCTGGTGCCGGGTTCCGCCCGCGTCGGCCTCCGGACCCCGGACATGAAACCGTCACGGCGCACAGGTCGTACCGTGTCCGCGGTCCCGGCAGGGTGTCCGCAGTGCGGTGATCCTTCCCGGGTCCCGAGAGGGTGACCGACGTACGGCAGATCGAACGTCGCCATCGCGTCGTGCAGCGCGCGGATCAGACCCCGTTTAGGGATGCTCGACGGCGCTCATCGCTCGGTCAGAAGAAGACGCTGCGGCGTTGCATGAGCAGCGCGTACAGAGTCTGCTGGATGGTTTCGCGGACCTGGTCGGTGACGTTGAAGACCAGCATCGGGTCGTCGGCCGCGCCTTCGGGGAATTCGTCGGTGCGGATCGGCTCGCCGAACTCGATCAGCCACTTCGACGGCAGCGGGATCAAGCCGAGCGGGCCGAGCAGCGGGAAGAACGGCGTGACCGGGATGTACGGGACGCCGAGCAGACGCGCCAGCGAGGCGATGTTGCCGACCAGTGGATAAATCTCCTCGGCGCCGACGATCGAACACGGCACGATCGGTACGCCGGTCCGCATGGCCGCGCTGACGAAACCGCCGCGGCCGAAGCGCTGCAGCTTGTACCGCTCGCTGAACGGCTTGCCGAGTCCCTTGAAGCCTTCCGGCCAGACGCCGACCAGGTTGCCCTCGCGCAGCAGCCGCTCGGCGTCGTCGTTGCACGCCAGCGTCGCACCGCCCTTGCGGGCCAGCTCACCGACGAACGGCGTACGGAAGACCAGGTCGGCGGCGAGCGTGCGCAACGGGCGGTTGGCGTGGTCGGCAACGACCAGCTGGGTGATCAGGCCGTCGAGCGGCATCGTGCCCGAGTGGTTCGCGACGATCAGCGCGCTGCCGGTGTCCGGGATGTTCTCGATGCCGCGCACCTCGACCCGGAACCACTTCTCGGCCAGCGGCCGCAGCCCCGACAGCAGCACCTGATCGGTCAGCTCGGCGTCGTACCCGAACTCGTCGACCTCGTACTGCCCGGTGAGTCGCCGCCGCAGGAACGCCAGCCACTCCGCGACCTTGCGCTCCCCCGCGTCGCCGAACATGTCCCGGACCACCTGCTCGAAGCCGGCGAAGTCGGGCAGCTCGTCGACAGCCGGCTGCTCGGCAGTCGGACCGTCGACCAGGTCGTCCGGCTCGGACTGGGGGTCCGGCTCGGGCCGCTGGTAGTTCTTGCCGGCCAGCGAGCGCGCCGCGGCCGACGGCGTCGTACGGCGGGCGCTGCCGCGGCCGGGCCGTCCGCCGGAGCCGATCGGGATGACGTCGGCGTCAGCCACGTACTGCCCCCAGTCCGGCCGTCAGCAGCCTGGAAGCGGTGGTCACCGCGCCGGGGCCGAGCGCGGCACGGAAGTCGTCGAAGGCCTCGGCCGTCGTGTACCGCGGCTCGAAGCCGAACTCGGTCCGCATCCGGGTCGTGTCCACCACGCGGCCGTAGGTGAGAAAGGTGATCTGGTCCGGCGAGAAGTCGGCCAGCCGCGCCCGGCGGACGACGGCCGCCGTGCTCGACGCGGTGAAGGACGGGAGCCGGACGACCGGACGGCCGAGCCGGCGGATCGCCTGGGACAGCACCAGGATGCCGTCGCCGGCAAGGTTGAACGTGCCCGGCAGGTCTTCGACGGTGGCGTGATGGATCGCCTCGACGCCGTCGCTCTCGTGCAGGAACTGCAGGCGGGCGTCGTACCCGAGAACGGTGGGGACCACCGGGAGCTCGAAGTACCGGGTGATCGGGGAGTCGGTCTGCGGACCGATCCAGTTGGCCATCCGCAGGGTGCTGACGGTCACGTCGGGACGGCGCCGGGCGAACCCGCGCACGTAGCCCTCGACCTCGACGGCGTCCTTGCTCAACCCGGTCTGGTGGATCGCCCGCGGAGCCATCTCCTCGGTGAACATCGCGGGGTCGCGAGGACCCGCGCCGTAGACCGTGGTCGACGACTTGACCACCAGCTTGCGCAGCCCGGGCGCCTTCTGGCACGCGGCGAGAAGCTGCATGGTGCCGATGACGTTGATCTCCTTCATCGACGACCGGCCACCGGCGCTGCCAGGGGTCGCGACCACGCCCGTGTGGACGACAGTGTCGACGTCCTCACCGGCAATGACCTTGGCGATCACGGGGTTGCGAATGTCCGCCCGGACGAACCGGACGCGGCCGAGCTCGGCCCGGGGCGGGACCACGTCGACCCCGATCACGGTCTCGATGGACGGGTCCGCGGCCAGCCGCCGCGCACACCGAGCACCGGCGTCCCGGGAGACGCCGGTCACCATCACCACCTGTGCCACGAGTGACCCCCAGCCAGACAGCAACCCACACAGCCGCTCTGGTGACCAGAGCGGCTCGAACTGCTTACTTGCCGAGCTTGCGGCGCTGCACCCGCGTCTTCTTCAGCAGCTTGCGGTGCTTCTTCTTCGCCATCCGCTTACGGCGCTTCTTGATAACCGAACCCACAGTTGGACCTTCCAAACATAAAGAGAGCGTCGGCAAAGCCTACCCGCAAGTGTGCTTGCGCACCTAAGTGAGGGGTAGGAGCCAGGGATGGGAGCACGTTACAACGGAGTGGCCGGGTGGTCGGCCTGGACCGTTCGGCGGACCAGTTGCGGTTCGCGCGGGAGAAGGGCGACGTGCCGCTGGTGGAGAGCGACTCGGCGCGGCTGCCGTTCGCGGCGGGCAGTTTCGACGACGTGCTGGCGCTGTGGATCTCGACCGATCTCGACGACTTCGCCGGGACCCTGCGGGAGATCGCGCGGGTGCTGCGGCCCGGCGGGCTGTGCTACTTCTACGGCGTGCACCCGTGCTTCAACGGGCCGCACGTGGAGTACCAGGAGGACGGCGGCCGGCTCGCGCATCCGTCGTACCGGCAGTCGGGGTGGCACGAGCCGTCGGCGTGGTGGAGCGGTGACGGGATTCGCGCGACGGTCGGGATGCGGCACATCCCGCTGGCCGAGTTCCTGAACGCGTTTCTCGCGGCGGGGCTCGCGCTCGACCACGTCGTCGAGCCGGACGGCGGCCCCGTGCCGGCAGCGTTGGCGGTCCGGGCCCGGCTCGCTGCTTAGCGCGTCGGGGCCAGGTGCTCCCAGGTCAGCAACACCAGGTCCCGGCCCTTGTCCATCAGCTTGGTCGGCGGGAGGTCGGTGAGCGTGTAGCCGGTGCGCTTGGCGACAGAGATGCTGGCCTGGTTGTCCGGCTCGATCTCCAGGATCAGCCGCGGCAGCTCGAGCACCTCGTGCGCGTAGCCGGTCAGCAGAGCGAGTGCGCGCACCGCGAGCCCCTGCCCGCGGTGTGCCGGCCCTACGGCGTACCCGAGGGAGCTCGTCTTCTGGTTCACCATCACCTCGCCGAGCGGCTTCTCGCCGTCGGTGGTGATGGCGAGGTGGAGCCGCCCGTTGTCGGTGTGCGCGGCGTCGTAGTACGCCTCGGCCGCGGCCAGGTCGAACGGCGCGCGCAGCGGTGTCCAGTACGCGACCTCCGGGTCGTCGAACAGCTCGGACATCGCGGCCAGGTCACCCCGCTCCCACTCCCGCAGCACCAGCCCGTCCCCCGCGATCCGCACCCCGGGACCGCCGTACCTGATCGTCATACGACTCAGTGTCCAGTACGCCGGGTTCGCAGGCGATCCAGCACTTCGGCGACGGAACCGAGGGTGATCAGGCCACTACCGGCGGCCAGTTCGGCGCGGGCCGGTTCGAGAGCCCGGGCGGTCCGGTCCATCGCCAATTTGTTGCCAAAGGCAAGGGCTGCCTCGGCGACGAGAACCCAGAGCAGCTCCTGGAGCAGGTCCTGCGGCGGGTCCGGTACAGCGTCGAGCTCTTCGCCGTCGAAGAGCGGTCGCACCCACGGCTCGTACGGCCCGTAGTCCGCGCCGGGATCCAGCGGCCGCCGTTCGCGAAGCCGCACGGTCAGCACCGCGAGCGGCAGCAAACCCCGTTGCACACCAGGCATTCCGGCACCGTCGAGCAGCTTCGCGACCTCGCGGTACGCAGCCTCACCGGGATCACGCAGTACGCCGTACCAGCGGGTGAAGACGGCGACCAACGGGGTCTCGTGCTTGCTCGCAAGGTCGTCCGCGGCGGCCGCGTGCGCGTCGGCGGACTCGAAGTCGCCCAGCGCGCTGAGGGCTTGGATGCGGATGAGATGCCCGAGCACCTCGTACGGAACGAGACCGTGGCGGCCGGCCAACGCGATCAGCTCGGCGCCGATCGCGTCGCGTTCCGGCGCGAGGCCGGTGCGGTGGAAGGTCTGCAGAAACAGGCCGTTGAGAGCGAAGGCCAGTACGCCGGGATCGTCGAGCCCACGAGCGATTTCGACGGCTTCAACAGCTGCGGCACGGGCGCGCGGCGACCCGGTTCCCCGCGACTCTATGGCGATCGTCGCCAGCAACCGAGCCCGCACGGGTGCCGCGAGCCCGTCGCTCGACGCGAGGGTGCGCTCGGCGGCGGCGACGACCGCGGCGGCCTGTTGCTCGTCGTCGGAGCGGGTCCAGATCGCGGGGACGTCGTACGCGCCGATCACCCGGGCCGTCAGCTCGGGATCGCCGAGCTCCTCCGCCGCGGTGATCGCCGCCAGCCGGTGTTCGCGGGAGGCGACCAGGCCGCTGCCTCCGGTGATCGCGAGACTCCGCAGCAGCCCCACGGTCGACTCCAGGCGGGCACGTGGTCCCACACCTTGGTTGTACGCCGCCACCGCCCGATCCCACACCGCAGCCGTTCCCGGGACCACCGTCGGCTCCATCAAGTGCGCCGCCTGGCGGAGGACGTCGGTTTCGAGTTGCCGGAGGTTCGGGCCGGGATCCAGTCCCAGCTGGTCCACCAGCAGCGCGCGGGCTCGGCGCAGTACGGCCAGGGCGTCGCCTTGTCTGCCCGACCGGTACAGCGCGAGCGCCAGCAGCCGCCAGCCCTCCTCGCGCCACGGATGCTCGCTGACATGCGCATCCAGATCGGGCACCGCCGCCGCGGCCCGCCCCGACCGCAACCGCTCGGCAGCCACCTGCTCCACCGCCTGCAGCCGCAGCTCGGTCAACCGCGACCGCTCCGCGCGAGCCCAGGCCTCGTCCGGAAAATCCGCGTACGCCGGTCCCCGCCACCACCCCAACGCTTCCTCGACCCCGGACGACGAAGCGACCGCCCGCTCGAATCGCCAGGCGTCCACCGCGTCCGGCGCCAGCCGCAGCGCATAACCAGGACCGTCGGTGATCAGCACGCGAGGTTTCGCCCGGGCTTCCCGCTCGGGCTCCAGCGCCCGGCGCAGCGCGGCGACGAAGGTCCGCACCGCGCTGACCGCTCCGGCCGGCGGAGCGGTCCACAGATCGTTGACCAGTACGCCGACCGGAACCACCCGCCCCCGCGCCACGATCAGCCGGGCCAGGACCGCGCGATGCCGGGGTCCCTTCAACGGCAGCGGTTCGCCGTTGTTGTCCCAGGCAACAACCGGCCCGAGCACCCCGAACCTCGGCTCACCGCTCACGGGCTCCACGCTAGCGCTCATCGAATGCTCATCCGCGCGCGCCAGGCTGGCGGCGTACCGGAAACCAGCTGCCAGAAAGGCACCACCGATGAGCACCATCGCAGGATTCGACTACCACCGGGTCACCGTCGCCGACGGGGTCACGCTGACCGCGGCGATCGGCGGCAGCGGGAGCCCGATCGTGCTGCTGCACGGCTTCCCGCAGACCCACCTGATGTGGCGGCACGTCGCCGCCGACCTCGCCGCCGACCACACGGTGATCTGCCCCGACCTGCGCGGGTACGGCGCCAGCGACAAGCCGGCCGAGCTCGACGAGAACACCTACTCCAAGCGCACGATGGCCGCCGACATCGTCACCTTGGCGCGGGAGCTCGGCCACGACCGGTTCGCGCTCGCGGGCCACGACCGGGGTGCGCTGGTCGCGTTCCGGGCCGGGCTCGACCATCCGGACGCGGTCACCCACCTGGCCAGCCTGGACGTGCTGCCGACGCTGGACATGTGGTCGGTGATGCAGGGCACGAGCGCCGCCATCGGGTTCCACCTGTACCTGATGGCGCAGCCACCCGGTCTCGCGGAGACGATGATCGCCGCGAGCTCGGACGCGTTCTTCGGCTACTTCCTCGACCTGTGGGTGAAGGACCCGTCGGCGATCCCCGCGGACGTCCGCAGGGCGTACCTGGACGCGTGCCGGGACGCCGTACCGTCGATCGTCGCGGACTACCGGGCGAGCGCGGGCGTCGACGTACGGCACGACGAGGAGGATCTGGCGGCCGGCCGCAAGCTGGCGATGCCGGTGTCGGTCGTCCAGCAGGACTGGGGCAGCGCGCTCGGTTTCGACGCCGCCGCCCGCTGGCGCGCCTGGGCGCCGGACCTCGAGCACACCACCACGACCAGCGGCCACTTCATGGCCGAGGAAGCGCCGGCCGAGATCGCCAAGGTGCTGCGGGACCTGCTGACGCGCTGAGTCCGGGCACGGCGCAGCGGCCGGTCCCCGCGGGGATTCCGGCCGCTGTGCTTCTCGTGGTTATCCGGCCTGGAAGAAGGCGCCCTTGAGGTAGTCGTGCACCGCGTCCTCCGACACCCGGAACGACCGACCCACCCGCACCGCGGGCAGCTCGCCGGAGTGCACCAACCGGTACACCGTCATCTTGGACACGCGCATGGCCGTGGCGACTTCAGCCACGGTCAGGAACTTCACCTCGGCAAGCGGCTGCTCACCGCCGGACTTCTTTGATGCCATAACGCACCGCACTTCCAGCACGGATCGTGCGCCGGCTTCCCCTCCGGCACCTCCGCCCGTGCATGAACCGAGGGTAGTGGCTGATGGTACGAATGGGAAAGAGGGTGTCTGGTGTGACTCGCCCCGGGCCGGCTCAGTACGTCGGATCGAGGCCGAGCAGCGGGAACGACGCGTCCCGGGTCGCCTTGATCGAGCGGTCCAGCCAGTTGTCGGGGTTGTACCCGGTGGACCAGTCGACGTACGAGCCGTCGTTGCCGTCGGTCATCCGGGTCGGCGCGAACCGGGAGAACCGGATCTTGATCTCCTCGCGCCACGACTCCGGGACCGCGGTGGTGGGCTCGATCGGGTGCCCCGCGACGATCGCCAGCAGATGGGTCCACGCGCGCGGGACGACCTCGATGATCGCGTAGCCGCCACCTCCGGTCGCGACCCACTTGCCGCCGCACACCTCGTGCGCCAGGTCGTGCAGCGCCGCGTACGCCGCGCGCTGGCCGTCGACGGTTTTGGTCAGGTGCGCGAGCGGGTCCTCGACGTGCGAGTCACAGCCGTGCTGGGTCACCAGGACGTCGGGCCGGAAGGCCCGCACCACGTCGGGAACGATCGCGTGGAACGCCCGCAGCCAGCCGGCGTCACCGGTGCCCGGCGGAAGCGGGATGTTGACCGACATCCCCTCGGCGCCCGGGCCGCCGGTCTCCCCCGCCGTACCGGTGCCGGGGAAGAGGGTGGTCGGGGACTCGTGCAGGCTCACGGTGAGAACCCGCGGGTCGTTGTAGAAGACCGACTGGACGCCGTCGCCGTGGTGCACATCGACGTCGACGTACGCGACCCGTTCGGCGCCGTGGTCGAGCAGCCACTGGATCGCGATCGCGGGGTCGTTGTAGACACAGAAGCCGCTTGCCTGCGCGCGCATGGCGTGGTGCAGGCCGCCGGCGATGTTCGCGGCGTGCAGCGCCTCGCCCTCCCAGACCGCCCGGGCCGCCTCGACCGACGCGCCCGCCACGTGGGCCGACGCCTCGTGCATGCCGCGGAAGCAGTAGGTGTCGTCGGTGCCGAGCCCGTGCACGAGATCCGGTACGTCGGGATCCTGGCCGGCCCGCTTCACCGCCGCGATGTACTCCGCCGTGTGCACGGTCTCCAGCAACGCGTCGTCGGCCGTCGGCGCCGGGACCACCTTCAGTTGGTCCAGCACCCCCAGCTCCCGCGCCAGCTTCACGGTCAGCTCCACCCGGACCGGACTCATCGGATGCCCGTGCCCGAAGTCGTACGCCGTCAGGCCCTCGTCGAACACCAGCAACGCCTCACCACTCATGCCCCGACCTTAGCGGCGCGACGGCGGACATGCCCATGGTCCTTCGAATACTGGATACCAGGAAAGCAAGGCTATCGGTGGTTCGCCGCCGGCGCTTTCGGGGCATCCGGGGCATCCGCGGACGCTTCCGGGGCGCTCGCGGACGCTCCCGGGGCGCTCGCGGGTGCTTCCGCGAGCAGGTCGCGGGCCTGCGCCGCGGCGCGGGTGATGCTTTCGCCCACGAACTCCATGAACCGGGCGATGTTCTCCAGCCGGAGCGCCGCGGGGCTCTGCCGACCCAACACATCGACGCCGCGGCGGGCGGTCTCGGCCATCACCGCGTGAGTCCGGGCCGCGGCGGTCATCGACTGGTACCAGACGTCGTTGTCGACGACGTAGCGTTCCCGGCGGCGGTCGTCGCGTTCCCGGCGGATCAAGCCCTGACTCTCCAGGAACGCACAGGCTTTGGAGATGGACGCCGGGCTGACCTGGAGGCGCTGGACCAGTTCGGCGGCGGTGAGGCTGCCGGCGTCGGTGGTGAGCAGGCTGGTCAGCACGCGCGCCATCATCCTGGGCACGCCCTGCGCCATCATCAGGTCGGTGAAGGCCTCCTCGTATTCCCGGACGGCCTCGGGATCCCGCCCGGGCGCGACCGGTGGCGCCTGGACGCTCCGGGCAGCGGGCTGCCGGCGCTGGTGAGCGCGACGTTCGGTGGCACGGTGGGCCAGGTCGGCGCGATAGCCGGTCGGGCCGCCGTTGCGCATCACCTCCCGCGTGATGGTCGAGGTGGGCCGGTCCAGCCGCCGGGCGATCTCGGCATAGGCGAGCCCGTCGGCCAGGCCGAGCGCGATCTGCGCGCGGTCCTGCTGGGTCAATCTGCCTCCCGGCATCGCCAATCTCCCTTCACTCGCGGCTGATCTGCCGAGCATAGCGTTCACCGCGCATCCAATGCAACGATCAACCCTTGCCTTGTTGCATTAGATTCTGAACTGTTGCAACGATTATTGGCGTTTGACCTGCGCAGATACGAAGACAACGCAACATTGTCGTTGCGCAATTCGCGAACGCAACGTAGCTTTTGCGATATCAGAAACACCAACGCCACAGCTCAGGAGCACACCGTGCAGACCTTCGCCACCACCGCCCCGATCACCACCGTCGTCGACATCCCGGCCGGCCGCGTGCAGCTCATCGCCGCCGAGCGCGCCGACGCCACCGTCGAGGTCCGGCCGGCCGACGCCGGCAAGAGCCGCGACGTGAAGATCGCCGAGCAGACCACGGTCAGCTACGCCGACGGCGTCCTGCGCATCGAGGCCAAGGGCAAGAACCAGATCCTCGGCAGCAGCGGCTCGCTCGAGATCACCGTCCAGCTGCCGGCCGGCTCCGCCGTTCAGGTGAAGGCCGCCAGCGCCGACTTCCGCGCCGTCGGACGCTTCGGCGACATCACCCTCGACGGCGCTCACGGCCCGGCCAAGATCGACGAAGCCACCGGCGTACAGGTCACCACGCAGGCCGGCGACATCGCGATCGGCCGGCTCAACGGCCCGGCCGAGATCACCACCGCCCAGGGCGACATCACCATCGCCGAGGCCCACCGCGGCGCTCTCACCCTGACCACCCAGGCCGGCAACATCACCGTCGACGCCGCCGCGGGAGTCTCCGCGACGCTCGACGCCGGCACCACCGTCGGCCGGATCAACAACACGCTGAAGAACGCCGACAGCAGCCCGGAGCTGACCATCCGTGCGACCACGACCCAGGGCGACATCACCGCTCGCAGCCTCTGAGCCGTCAGGCCGTCTCGACCGCAACCCGCCACCGGTAAAGGACACAGTCATGACCACCACCCCGCAGGACTACCAAGCCGCCGAGCAGCTCCTCCGCCGTCCCGCCCGCCCTGGCGAGCTGGTCGTCGGTGACCGGGTCCGGCCGCAGTGGATCGACGACGGCGCCCGCTTCTGGTACGCCGTGAACGACGGCACCGCGCACCGGATGGTCATGGTCGACCCGGCGAGGGGCACCAGCGAGCCGCTCACCGAGCCGCCCGCGTTCACGCCGCCGGCCAATCCGCTGGACGTGCCGTCACCCGACAACAAGTTCGCCGTCTCCCAGCGAGGGCACAACCTGTGGGCGTGCTCGTTGACGGACGGCACCGAGTGGGCGCTGACCACCGACGGCGAGGCCGACTACCAGTACGGCACCGGCCCGGCCGCGACGGGCAACGGCACGCTGCTGCGCAAGATCGGCCTGCCCTACCTGCCGCCGACGGTGGCCTGGTCGCCCGACTCGAAGAAGGTGCTGGCCCATCGCACCGACGAGCGTGCCGTGCGGCAGACCCACCTCGTCGAGGCCCGGCCCGCCGATGGCAGCGCTCCCGTGCTGCACACCCAGCGGTACGCCTACGCCGGGGACGAGAACCTGCCGCGCGCCGAGCTGGTCGTCCTGAACGTTGCCGAGGGCACCGTCGTACGGGCGCAGGCCGAGCCGTTGCTGATGCCGAACCTGTCGCCGATCGCGCTCAAGTGGGCCTGGTGGGCCGCGGACGGCTCGGCCGTCTACTACCTCGACCGGCCGCGCGATCTCCACACCCTCACCCTGCACCGGCTCGATCCGGCCACGGGCGAGGTCACCACAGTGCTCAGCGAGACCGGTGACACCCGCGTCGAGCCCAACCAGTTCGTCTTCGAGCCGCCGATCGTGCAGGTGCTGGCCGACGAGGTGCTGTGGTACTCCCAGCGGGACGACTGGGGTCACCTGTACCGGTACGACCTGCACACCGGCGAGCTGCTCGGGCAGGTCACCTCCGGGCAGTGGGCGGTGCGGCAGATCCTGCGCGTCGACGAGGCCGCACGGGTCGTGTACTTCACGGCGTCGGGTCTGGTCGACGAGGATCCGTACCGGCGTACGGTCTGCCGGGTCAACCTGGACGGCACCGGCTTCACCAAGCTCACCGACGACGAACTGGACCACGTCGTCACGGTCTCGCCCAGCCAGCAGTACTTCATCGACTCCGCCTCCACCGTCGACACCCCGCCGGTGACCAGCGTGCGGGACTGGGACGGGCGGGTGCTGGTCGAGCTGGAGCGGGCCGACATCAGCAAGCTCGTCGCCACCGGCTGGACGGCGCCGGAACGCTTCCGCGTCAAGGCGGCCGACGGCGTGACCGACATCTACGGCGTGCTGTACCGGCCGCGCGGGTTCGACGCCGCCGAGCGGTACGCGGTGGTGGACAACGTCTATCCCGGTCCGCAGGTCGCTCGGGTCGCACCGTGCTTCGACCCGGGCGGCATGGGCCTGGACGCCGAACCGCTCGCCGCGCTGGGGTTCGTCGTGGTCGCGCTGGACGGGCGGGGCACGCCGGGGCGCAGCAAGTCGTTCCACGACGCCTCGTACGGCCGGTTGGCCGACGCGGGCAACCTGGAGGACCACGTCGCCGCGCTGCGGCAACTGGCCGAGACCCGGCCGTGGATGGATCTGGACCGGGTGGGTGTCTTCGGCCACTCCGGCGGCGGCTTCGCCGCGGCGCGGGCGATGCTGGACTTCCCCGAGGTCTACAAGGCCGGAGTCGCGCTGTCCGGCTCGCACGACGCCCGTCACTTCAACCCGGGCTTCGTGGAGGCCTACGACGGCGCCGGCGACCCCGCGACGTGGGCCCGGACCTCCAACGTCGACCTCGCGGACCGGCTGGTGGGCAAGCTGCTGCTCGGCCACGGCGAGCTCGACGACCAGGTCCACCCGGACCACACGCTGCGACTGGCCGACCGGCTGGTCGCCGCCAACAAGGACTTCGAGCTGCTGCTCGTGCCCGGCGCCGAGCACACCTTCATCGACTGTCTGGCCTACGTCCGCGGACGCTGCTGGGACTTCCTGGTCCGCGAGGTGAAGGGTGAGCAGCCGCCCGGCTACCGTCCCGAGCCGATCGTCATCGGCCCGGAACTGTTGGCCGAGATGTTCTCCTGATCTATGCTGATGCCTGTGAACAAGCTGACCTTGCAGCAGTGGTGGGCCGCCTGACGGCGGACCCCCAGCGTTCACACGCATCCAGAGGCCGCCTCGCCGAGGCGGCCTTTTTGTTTGCCCTCGGACGGGGTGGCGTCTCCACCCCACAGAAGAGGACGAACACAGATGACTTCGGTATCGGGAATCATGCCGACCGGCCGGCTGACGCTCGGCAACCACCTGGGCGCGCTGCGGCGGTTCACGGATCCAAACGGCTTCTACTTCGTCGCGAACCTGCACGCGATGACGATGCGGCACGTACCCCGCCGGCTCGCGGAGCTGACCCGGGAGACGGCGACGCTGATGCTCGCGGCGGGATCACCGCCCGGCACGGTCTTCATCCAGTCGGAGGTCCCGGCGCACGTCCAGCTCGGCTACCTGCTCGAGTGCACCTCGTACGTCGGGGAGCTGTCCCGGATGATCCAGTACAAGGAGAAAGGCAAGGACAAACCGATGACGCGGGTGTCCTTGTTCACCTATCCGTGCCTGATGGCCGCCGACATCCTGCTCTACGGCACGGACCGGGTGCCGGTCGGTGACGACCAGGACCAGCACGTCGAGCTGGCCCGGGACGTCGCGATCCGGTTCAACCGCGAGTACGGCGAGACGTTCGTCGTGCCGGAGCTGGCGAAGGCGGCGTACGCGACCCGGATCAAGGACCTGCAGACGCCGACGGCGAAGATGAGCAAGTCCGACGTCGACGACGCGATCGGCACGATCCGGCTGCTCGACCCGCCGGACGTGATCCGCCGGCAGGTGATGAAGGCGAAAACCGACTCCGAGAACGTGGTGCGCCACGACCCCGACCGCAAGCCGGGGGTGACGAACCTGCTGGAGATCCTCGCCGCCTGCGTCGACGGCGATCCGGAAGAGCTTGCCAAGGGCTACCAAAGCTACGGCGAGCTGAAGACCGACGTGGCCGACGCCGTGCTGAGCGTGATCGAGCCGCTGCAGCGCGAGTACGCCGTACTGGCATCGGATCCCGCGACGGTCGACGCGCTGCTGGCCGCCGGCCGGGACCGGGCGATCGAGGCGAGCGCGCCATTGTTGCTCGCGGCAACCACCGCGATGGGGCTGAATCCCAGCCGGGCCACGGCGATGGCTTGAAGACAGGGGTGGCGGCCGGGAGTCGTCCCAGGTTTGGCAGGATCGAGGAGTGAGTGCGCAGCTGCGGGTGGCGACGTTCAACCTCCGGAACTCCTCGGCGCCGGACGGGAACGACTCCTGGCCGGTACGGCGCGACGCGGCCGTCGCGGCGATCGTCGAACTGGCGGCCGATGTGGTCGGGCTGCAGGAAGTGCTGCCGGACCAGCTGGAGTATCTGCGGGAGCGGTTCGACGGGTGGCAGATCGTCGGAGCCGGGCGGGACGACGGCGTCGCGGGCGGCGAGCACTCGGTGGTGATGGTGCGGCCGGGCGACTGGTCGATCGAGTCGCACGAAACCCGCTGGCTGTCGGCCGCGCCGGACACGCCGGGATCGGTCGGCTGGGACGCTGATCTGACCCGGATCGCGACGCTGGTCCGGCTGCGCTCGGCGGGTGGGCAGCGGGTCGGCGTACTCAACACGCACTACGACCACCAGGGTGAGGTCGCGCGGCTGGAGTCGTCGCGCCTGCTCGACGCGTGGGCGTCGGCCGAACCGGACCGATCGTGGATCCTGATGGGCGACCTCAACGCCGAACCTGGTTCGCCGCCGCTGAAGGTGCTCACCGACGCGGGCTGGACGGACGCGGTGCCGCCCGGGGAGGGCGGCACCTTCCACGACTTCACCGGCGAGGCCGACGAGCGCATCGACCACATCCTGGTCGGCACGGGGCTGCAGGTGGTGGAGGCCGCGGTGTCGCGTCACCGGCCGGGCGGACGTCTCCCGAGCGACCACTGGCCGGTCGTCGCCACGCTGCGACTCAGAGCTTGACGAGGACCTCTTCGCGCAGGCGTTCCAGAGTCTCGAAGCGCTGGTTGCCCGCGCCGAGGAAGGCGTCGGGGATCAGCAGCTCGTCGATGCCGGCCTCGGAGTACTGCGCGAGGGTGTCGAGCACGTGGTCCGCGGTGCCCATCACGGTGGGACGGCCCGCGGCGACGAGCTTGTCCCGGCGGGCTTCGGCTTCGGTGTCGCCGGGGGTGATGATCTCGATCATCGCCTGGGTCGAGCGACGGACCTCGGACGGGTCGCGGCCGATCGCCTCGCAGTGGGACCTGAACACCTCGCCCTTGTGCCGGGCGACCTCGGGCAGACCCCAGTGGTTCCACTCGTCGGCGTACCGGGCGACGATCCGCAGGGCCACTTTCTCACCGGCCGCGCCGATCAGGATCGGGAGATCGGCGGGCTTGGGCTCGAGTGGGGCACCGGTGAGCTGGTAGTACGTGCCGTCGAAGGTGAACCGCTGCTCGGCGAGCAGACCGCGGACGACCTGGCAGGCCTCCTCGAAGCGGGCCAGGAGCTCCTTCACCGGCGGCAGCTCGATGCCGTACACCTCGTGCTCGTTGACCTGCCAGCCCGCACCGAGACCGAGCACGAACCGGCCGCCGCTCAGCTGGTCCATCGTCGCGGCCCAGTTCGCCACCACAGCCGGGTGGCGGTAGGTGTTGCCGAGTACCATCGACCCGATCCGGACCCGCTCGGTCCGCGCCGCCAGGCCGGCGAGCAGCGCGAGCGCCTCGTTCACCGGGACGGACAGGTCGT
The DNA here is from genome assembly GCF_001984195.1 of Kribbella sp. ALI-6-A. Classification (GTDB taxonomy): domain Bacteria; phylum Actinomycetota; class Actinomycetes; order Propionibacteriales; family Kribbellaceae; genus Kribbella. The sequence goes on along the minus strand of NZ_MTQN01000012.1, from coordinate 2,053,134 downwards.
CCCCGTTCTGCATGAAGTGGTCGGCGATCCAGACGCCGTGCCATCCGGTCCGTTCGGCGTACTCGGCGCCCTCGAGAATCTCCGTCCAGGTCCGCGACGCGGCCGGCCACAAAGAAAAGTCCATGACACCGACCCTATGCCTGACCTACAGCTCGCCGGCGAGGTGCTTCTCCCGGCTGGCGCGGGGGTGCTTGCCAACGGCCGACATCGGCTCGCGACCGGCCGGCTGGGGCGGCGGTGGCATCAACGGCGTGCGCTTCTTCAGCGGCCGGGTCACCGGCTCCTCGTCGGTCACCCGGACCTCCTCCCCGGCGTGCAGGAAGGTGATCTCCGCGTGCGGCCCGTCGTGCACGGCGTAGACGACCTCGTGGTGCCGCACCTCCACCCGCAGCCGGACACCGCGCCAGCGCACCCGAAAGACCAACCCGGCCAGACCGTCCGGCAGCGCCGGGTCGAAGCTCAGCCGGCCGTCCTTCTCCCGCATCCCGCCGAAGCCCGCGACCAGCGCCATCCAGGCACCGGCCAGCGACGCCATGTGCAGGCCGTCCCCGCTGTTGTGGTGCAGGTCGAGCAGGTCGATCAGCGCGGCCTCGTAGGCGTAGTCGTAGGCCAGGTCGAGATGCCCGACCTCGGCCGCCGCGACCGCCTGCACACACGCCGACAGCGACGAGTCTCGGACCGTGATCCGCTCGTAGTAGTCGAAGTTGCGGGCCTTCTCCTCGGCGGTGAAGGCGTCGCCGCACCAGTACGTCGCGAGCATCAGGTCGGCCTGCTTGACCACCTGCTTGCGGTACAGCTCGAAGTACGGTGCGTGCAGCATCAGCGGATACTTGCCGCGGTAGGCCTCGAAGTCCCAGTCGGCGTACCCGGTGAAGCCCTCGGACTGCGGGTGCACACCGAGCTTCTCGTCGTACGGGACGTAGACCGCGGCGGCCGCGTCCCGCCAGGCGGCCTCCTCCTCGGCGTCCACCTTCAGGTCGCGGGCGGTGGCCGGGTACTTGGCCGCGTACTTCGCCGCGGCGCGCAGGTTCCGGGCCGCCATCAGGTTGGTGAAAACGTTGTCGTCGGCAACGGCGCTGTACTCGTCCGGGCCGGTCACGCCGGGTAGGTGCCAGCGGCCGTCGCGGTCGTGGTGGCCGAGCGACAGCCACAGCCGCGCGGTCTCGACCAGCAGCTCGAGCCCGACGTCGGTCATGAACTGGTCGTCCAGGGTCGCGCAGTAGTACCGGGTGACCGCCTCGGCGATGTCGGCGTTGATGTGGAACGCCGCGGTCCCGGCCGGCCAGTACCCCGAGCACTCCTGACCGCGGATCGTCCGCCACGGGAACGCGGCACCCTTCAGACCGAGTACGCCGGCGCGCTCCTTGGCCTGCTCCAGGATCGAATGCCGCCAGCGCAGCGCATCGGCGGCGGCGTCCGGAATCGTGTAGGTGAGCGCCGGCAGCACGAAGCCCTCGGTGTCCCAGAACGTGTGCCCGTCGTAGCCCGCACCGGTCAGGCCCTTGGACGGGATCGCCCGCCGCTCGGCCCGGGCGCCGGCCTGCAGCACGTGGAACAGCGCGAACCGGACCGCCTGCTGCAGCTCGGCGTGGCCCTCCACCTCGACGTCGGCGGCGTCCCAGAAGTCGTCCAGGAACTCCTTCTGCTGCTGGACCAGCCCGTCCCATCCCGAGAACTGCGCGCCGGCCAGCGCGGCCGCGACCTGGTCGGCGATCGCCGTCTCCGAGCGCAGGCTGGACCAGCCGTAGGCGACGTACTTCACGACCCGCAGCGTCTCCCCCGGCTGCAGCTCGCAGATCACCGTGTTGCGGGCCCAGTCCTCGCGGATGTCCACGTCGACCTTGTAGCGCGTCGCCGTGTCCACCTCGTGGCACATCCCGGCGGCCATCAACTGCTCGCTCTTGCGCGTGCGGTGCACCAGGACGACGTCCTCGGCGTCACCGTGCTGCGAGACCGGCTCGAGCGGGTTCTCCAGCGCCGCCGCGACGCGGGGGTCGTCCGACAGCCGCGGCTGCGACTCGTTCGCCACCAGCTCGGACTGGACCACGATCCGGACCGGCTGGTCGATCGCCTCCACGACGTACTCGATCGCGACGATCGCGCGCTGGGTCAGCGACACCATCCGGCGCGACCGGACCTTGATCCGCTTGCCGGCCGGTGAGGTCCAGTCGACGTCGCGCCGCAGGATCCCGGTCTTGAAGTCGAGCACCCGCTCGTGGCTGTGCAGGTCGCCGTACCGGACGTCGAACGGCGAGTCGTCGACCAGCAGGCGGATCAGCTTGCCGTTGGTGACGTCGACCAGCGTCTGGCCGGATTCGGGATAGCCGTAGCCGGCTTCGGCGTACGGAAGCGGACGGCGTTCGTAGAAGGAGTTCAGGTAGGTGCCGGGGATCGCGTACGGCTCGCCCTCGTCCAGGTTGCCGCGCAGGCCGATGTGCCCGTTGGACAAGGAGAACAGCGATTCCGACTGGGCCAGGCGGTCGATGTCCAGCCCGGTCTCGCGCAGCTGCCAGGGCTCGACGGGGTGCTCGGCGGCACGCTCTTTCATCACTTCTGGTCTCCGTCCAGCAGCTCGGCCAGGTCCTGTACGACGATGTCGGCACCGTGCTTGCGCAGGGCATCGGCCTGGCCGACGCGGTCGACCCCGACGACGTATCCGAAGTGGCCGGCCCGGCCCGCTTCCACTCCGGCCAGCGCGTCCTCGAAGACCACCGCCTGGGACGGGTCGACGCCGAGCGCGCGGGCCGCGGCGAGGAACGTGTCCGGCGCGGGTTTGCCGCGCAGATGCTCGCTGCGGATGGAGAGTCCGTCGACGCGTAGTTCGATGTACTGGGCGAGGCCGGTGACGTCGAGGACCTCGGCGGTGTTCGCGCTCGAGGAGACCACGGCGCGGCGCAGTCCGGCCTGCTGGGCGGCCTGGAGGTAGCGGCGGGACCCCTCGAACACGCGCACGCCGTCGGTGCGGATCCGGCGCTGGACCGCGTCGTTCTTGTGGTTGCCGAGGCCGTTCACCGTGGCGGCGGCCGGTGGATCGTCCGGCGCCCCCTCGGGCAGCGTGATCGCGCGCGAGGCGAGGAAGTCCCGGACCCCGTCGACGCGCGGCTTGCCGTCGACGTACTGCTCGTAGTCGTGCTGGCTGAACGGCGTGAACGAGGCGCCGTCGCGCTCCCGGAGGAAGGCGTCGAACATCTCCTTCCAGGCCGCGGCGTGCACGGCGGCGGTGTCGGTCAGCACCCCGTCGAGGTCGAACAGGCAGACCGTCACCTGCGCGGGCAGTCCCAGCATCGTGCACCTTCCCGATCGCTTCATCCGGTGGTGTCGAGCGTAGCCGGAGGAGCCGAACGGATCCGGGAGGTCAGATGATGTGCCAGCGGATCAGGAACGCGCCGACCGCGAGAACCAGGTAGAGCAGGACCAGCGGAACGCCGATGCCCGGACGCGGCCGCGAACGCCGGACCGCGCGACCGTCGGCGGCCTCCCGGGCGGCCTCGATCACGCTCGCGACCTCGGCGGTGCGGTCCTTGCTGATGCCGTTGATCTCGTTCTCGTCGGGGCCGGAGCCGAGCACGACCGAGCCCTCGGCGACCTCGATCCGGTCGACGTCCTGCCAGGCGAGACTGCGGACGAGCAGGCTGGTCCGGGCCTTCAGCGCGGTCTGGGTGATCTCGACCTTGTAGAGCACGACGCCGCCCGCGACCCGGACCACCGACGCGCCGATCAGCGTGAACAGGCCGACGGCGAGGAAGTCGCGGGCGCCCATCCACAGCCAGGAGTTGAGCAGCGGGACGGCGACGAACGGCAGCACGAACAGCGCCCACGCCCACCAGGGCGCCGGGTCCAGGGGTACCCGCCACGGCAGCGCGGGCAGCGCGACCGGCCGGTCCGCGACCGGAGCCGTGGCAGCCGGGTCCACCGAGTGGTCGTTCATGGGCGGGACCATAGTCGTCTCATCCTTGGAGTGGCGGGAAACCGCGACGACAACAGTAACGGCGAGCGGGGGTGCGGTGTTACTCGCTGGGTTCGCTCCGGCGGGAGCGTTACTCCGCCGCGAGGTCGCGCGAGCGGTTGCGGGCCGCCTCGATCGCGGACAGAAACGCGGCCCGGACCTTGTGGTCCTCCAGCTCGCGGACCGCGGCGGCCGTCGTACCGCCCGGTGAGGTGACCCGTTCACGCAGCACGGTCGGGTGCTCGCCGGTCTCCCGCAGCAGCTTCGCCGACCCGACCACGGTCTGCACGACCAGCTCGGTCGCCGTACCGCGCGGAAGGCCCATGTGCACGCCTGCCTCGATCATCGATTCGACCACGAAGAAGATGTACGCCGGCCCGGACCCGCTGATCGCCGTCACCGCGTCCTGCTGCTTCTCCGGCACCCGCACGACCTTGCCGGTCGCGGCCAGCAACCCTTCGGCGAGCACGAGATGGCTCTCGTCGCAGTGCGCACCGCGGGAGATCGCGGCCATGCCCTCGTCGACCAGCGCCGGGGTGTTCGGCATCACGCGGACGACCGCGACCCCCTCGGGCAGCCTCGACTCGATGAATCCGGTCGTGATGCCGGCCGCCAGCGAGACGACGGTCTGGTCCGCCCGCACCGCCGGGGCGATCTCGGCGAGCAGATCAGGCATGTCCTGCGGCTTCACCACCAGCACCAGCGTGTCGGCCTTGGCCGCTGCTTCGACGTTGGTCACCACGTCGACGCCGTACCGCTCCCGCAGCTCGTCGGCCCGCTCCTCGCGCCGCTCGGTGATCAGCAACTCCCCCGGTCGCCGGCCGGCCCGGAGCAGCCCGGACAACAACGTCTCGCCCATCACACCAGCACCGAGAATGGCCACCTGACCGTTCGCACTCATGTGGTCAGGCTACTCAGTAGCCTTCAGTCGCCACCACCGCCACAACTGGGAGACACCACCATGCTCGAGTCCGCGACTGCCGAGTTCCTCCGGTCCGCCACGCAGTTGCCACCGGATGCCCTGGGCCGAGTGGTCGACGAGGCGCTGGCGAGGTGGCGCAGCGGTGGACGTGATGCGAGCCGCGCGGTGAAGGCGTCCGCGTCGGAGCAGTCCGCGCTCGACAACGCGCTCCGGTCGATGCTTCGGCCACGAGCCGATGAACTCGAGGCATTCCGCCCAGGGCTGCCGTCCCGGGTCAAAAGCACGGTCTCCATCGCCACGCGTGCTGTCCTCAAACGCCACCAGGCGTCGGAGGAACAGTACCGAGTGCTGACGGAACCGTTCGCTGCGGAGGGCGTGGAAATTCCCGTCCAGATGCGATGACGCTCACGCCGGTTGGGCGGACTAGCGGAGGTCAACGCAAAGGGTCGCCTGACGCATGCGGTCGCCCGTCGCGCTGCTCGCGAGGCTCCCGTACGTGCGGACGTAAGCATCGTCGATCAGCTCGGCGAGCTGCGGATCCGCGGAAGCGGGAACGGCCGTGATCATTACGTTCCACCTGGTTCGGCCGTGCCGGATCGGGTCGCGGGCCGGCACCGGGTCCAGGCCCGCGACCGTCGGGTGGTGATCAGGCGGCCGCCGCGGACGTCCGGCTCAGGTGCGCGCCGAAGAACTCGACGAGCTTTTCGACCGCGGGCGAGACGTACTCGTCCTTGTCGTAGAGGTCGACGTGGCCGGCGCCCTCGATCCAGAACAATTCCTTCGGCTCGGCGGCGCGTTCGATCGCCTCGACGCTGAAGTAGTCGCTGACCGCCTCGGTGCCGGCGATCATCAGCAGCGGCCTGGGCGCGATCAAATGGGCGAACCGGAAGCCGTCGAAGAGCGCGAGCAGGTCGAGGCTGCGCAGCGCGAACCAGTTCTCGGTGTGCGGGTGGTACGCGCGGTCGGTGCGGTAGTACTCCCAGCCGTCGTAGATGTGCCGGGTGAGGCTCTTCTTCACCGCGCCGCGGTCCGGCGGGGTCTCGGGGTGGATCGGCATCCGGCGTACCTGCTCGCCGCGCGCTTCCGCGGTCCTGGCCTCGGCCGACTGGTCGAGCAGGTCCTGCAGGACTTCGGGGGCCTGGGAGTGGGCGAGGCCGTCGCGGAACCAGCTGCCTTCCTCGGCGGCGCTGACCGTGGCGACCGCTTTGATCCGGTGGTCGGTCGCGGCGGCCGGGACGATGTAGCCGCCGGCGGCACAGATGCCGAGGCCGCCGATGCGGTCGGGGTCGACCTCGGGCCGGCCGCTGAGGAAGGTGACGGCGTTCTTCAGGTCCTCGACGCGGCGGGCGGGATTCTCGAGGAACCGCGGCTCACCCTCGCTCTCGCCCCAGTGTGCGGAGTCGAACGCCAGCGTCACGAATCCCTGGCGGGCGAGCCGTTCGGCGTACAGGCCGGCGGTCTGCTCCTTGACGCCGGTCATCGGGTGACCGACGACGATCGCGGGACGCGGAGCGCTCTGCGAGGCGTCGTCGGGGGTGTAGAGGTGGCCGGCCAACGTGAGGCCGTCGCTGGGGAAGGAAACTGAGGTCTTCATGTCCTCAGCATTCGTCGCCGTTCGAGGCCCTACCAGAGCAGATTCCTGCCGGGGAAGGATCCTGCCCCTCCAGTCGACACCGGTGGGTCAGGCGCGTACTCCCCGGCGCCGCCGTACTGGAGCAGCGTCGGGGAGACGCCTCACTTCTTGCTGATCAGGGACCGTGCGAAGAACTGCAGGTTCGCCGGGCGCTCGGCCAGGCGGCGGACCAGGTAGCCGTACCAGTCCTCGCCGTACGGGATGTAGACGCGGACGGTGTTGCCCTCGCGGGCGAGGCGGAGCTGCTCGTCGGGGCGGATGCCGTACAGCATCTGGTACTCGTAGCTGTCGCGGGAGCGGTTGGCGCGGTCGGCCAGCGAGCCGGCGATCGCGATCAGGCGCGGGTCGTGCGACGCGATCATCGGGTAGCCGTCGCCGTTCATCAGGATCTTCATCGCCCGGACGTAGGCCTTGTCGACGGCCTGCTTGTTCTGGAACGCGACCGACTCGGGCTCCTTGTAGGCACCCTTGCACAGCCGCACCCGTGAGCCGGCGTGGGCCAGGTCGACGCAGTCGCCCTCGGTGCGGCGCAGGTAGGCCTGCAGGACCGCGCCGGTCTCGGGGAAGTCCTGCCGCAGCTCGCGCAGGATGCTCAGCGTCGAGTCGGTGGTGGTGTGGTCCTCCATGTCGAGGGTGACCGTGGTGCCGGCGTTGCGGGCGGCCAGGCAGATGGTGCGCGCGTTCTCCAGGGCGATCTTCTCGCCGTCGCCGGGCAGCGCCTGGCCGACGGCCGACAGCTTGACCGACACCTCGGCGTGCTGGGTCAGGCCGGCCTCGGACAGCTGCTTGAGCAACTCCACGTACGCGTCGGCGGTGGCGGTCGCCGCGGCCAGGTCGGTGGTGTCCTCACCGAGGTGGTCCAGCGTCACGTTCAAGCCGTTGCTGACCAGCTTCTCGGTGGCCAGGACGGCCTCGGGCGCGGTCTCACCGGCGACGAACCGGGCGACGATGCCGCTCGAGACCGGCATCGACGAGACAGCCTTCTTGATCTGGGGACTGCGGGACACGCCCAGCAGGACTCGCCGAAGCACTCGTGTTCCTCCTCATCGCCCCCAGCCCCAAATGCCAGGGGTGTCAGCAGGCTACGCGCCTGGACCGGACCGTCCCTAATCCTGTGGCCAGGACCACACCAGTGAATCGAGTGGTCCGCCCTCAGCTTGGCGGACGACCGGGCGGCGGACAAGCGGCTCGCCCAGGCCTTCACTGCCGCGGGTGATTCCGGGCCGGAAGGATCAGCTGCCGAGGTGGCTGAGGTTCTGCCAGCCCGGGTCTCTGGCGGTGGTCAGCGTGACCTCGCCGTGCGGCCAGCCGGAGGTGGCGGCCTCGAGCTGGGCAGGGGCGGGCGTGCTGCCGTCGACGTAGTAGTGCAGCGTCCGGGCTCCGGCAATGGTCTCGTGGGCGAGCAGGCGGCCGGAGTCGCCGAGGCGGCTGGTGAGGTGGTCCTCGAGGTTGCGGAGCTGGTCGAGCATCTCGGCGTCGGGCAACCCGTCCTCGCGGCCGGCGGGGTAGCCGATGGTGACGCCGACGTGGGTGTCGAGATGCGGCAGGCGGATCGAGCGCAGCGGGACCTCGGTGGTCGCGATCAGCCGTTGGCCGTCGACGAATCCCTCCAGCAGCCGCCAGGTCGGGTTGCCATCCTCGGTGGTGAACGCGGCGGCGAACGCGGCCACGGTCGGCAGCAGCTCGCTGATCGGCACGGTCCCGGCCGGCCGCTCGACCAGCGTCTCGACCGCGCCGATCCAGGTCTCGGTCATCTCCTCGCCGAGCGACAGGTCGAGCAGGAGGAACGTGATCCGGCGCTGAACGTCCTCGGACACCTGCGCGAACACCGGATGATGCACCCCGACATGCACGGCGGCCGCCCGCTCGTCCGGCTCGATCGTGACCAGCGCGTCGTCGGAGGCGACCGGCGGCATGCCCTCGAACTGAATCGTCACCTCCGGCGAGGGACGCCGCAGATCGGCGTACTCCCAGAGGTGGTCGGACGGCGGCGCGGAGCGTAGCCAGCGCCTGGCGACCGCCCGGGTCGCGGGATCGCCGGCCGCGGTGACGACCAAAGTGTGCTCGGCGTGCAGTCCCGGACCGAGCTCCCAGTCCAGGCCGCCGTGAATGGCGTTGACGTGCTCGGCCAGCATCCCGCTGATACTGCCCGGCTCCTTGCGCGCGATCGCGTCAGCGACCAGCTGGGCCCCGGTTTCCTCCCACCAGGTCCAGAACCCCGCGATCGGATCCACCACCGATCGCCGCCGCTTGAAGATGCGCATACTGCTCATCTTCCCTCGCCACCGGCGCACACCCCAGTACGCCGCGGCGCCCGGTGCGCTGCGGCCGCGGACGTGCACCACTCATCAACCTCGTTCGCGGACCGTCGCTCAGGCGGCGACGAACCTCAGGAGCCGCGAGAATCGGAGGTTGGTGAGTGGTGCACGTTCGCATCGATCACCGTCAGGCCGTACGCCGCCTGAGCGTGGCGGCCCCCAGCGCCAGCGCGGCGACGATGAAGGCGGTGACCACCAGCGCGTCGGTCCCCGCGCCCGCGCCGAAGCCGTTGCCCGCAGCAACTCCGGCCACCGCGTCGACGGCATACGACAGCGGCAGCACATCGCTGACCGCCTCCAGTACGCCGGGCAGACGCTCCCGCGGGACGAGCAGTCCGCACAGCAGAATCTGCGGGATCATCACCGCCGGCATCATCTGCACGGCCTGGAACTCGGTCGCCGCGAACGCGCTGGCGAACAACCCCAGCGCCGTCCCGAGAACCCCGTCCAGCACCGCGACCACCCCGAGCTGCCAGGCGGCGCCCTCGATGTCGAGATCCAGCGCGTACAAGGCGATCGAGACCACCACGGCCGCCTGCACGACGGCGATCAGCGCGAAGGCGAAGGCATAACCGAGCAGGAAATCCAGCTTGGCCATCGGCATCGTGAACAGGCGGGCCAGCGTCCCGGTCGAGCGTTCCCGAAGCACCGCGACCGAGGTGACGGTGAACATGATGATCGCGGGGAAGACCGCGAGCAGTGGTCCGCCGACCCGGTCGAACGTGGCCGGCGAGTCGGTGAACATCCACCACATCAGACTGACCAGCAGAGTCGGCAGGACGACGAGCATCGCGACCGTGCGGTGGTCGCGACGCAGCTGGGCCAGTACGCGCGCGGCGACGGCGAAGGTGACGCGGGGTGTCATCGGGCACCTGTCTTCCGGTCGATCAGCGTGAGGAACGCCTGCTCGATGTCGGCGGTCCCGGCCGCGGCGAGCAGGTCGGCGGGGGTGTCGTCGGCGAGCAGATCGCCGTCGCGCATCAGCAACAGCCGGTCGCAACGGCTCGCCTCGTCCATCACATGGCTGGAGACGAGCAAGGTCGCGCCGTCGGCGGCGAGCCGGTGGAACAGGTCCCAGAGGTCGCGGCGCAGGACCGGGTCGAGGCCGACGGTCGGTTCGTCGAGCACCAGGAGCTCGGGGTTGCCGAGCAGGGCGGCGGCCAGCGACGCGCGGGAGCGTTGGCCTCCGGAGAGCTGGTCGACCCGGGCGGTCGCGTGGGTGCCGAGGTCGACGGCGTCGATCACGCGATCGACATCGTCCGCGGAGACGCCGAGGACAGCGGCGAAGAAGCGCAGGTTCTCGGTCACCGTCAGGTCGCCGTACACGCTGGGCTCCTGGGTGACGTAGCCGATCCGGCCGCGCAGCTTCGGGGATCCGGCGGGCAGGCCGAGGACCTCGACGTCGCCGGTCACCTTGGCCTGCAGGCCGACGATTGCGCGGATCAGCGTGGTCTTGCCGCAGCCGGACGGCCCGAGCAGCCCGGTCACCGAGCCGGTCACCAGCGCGCAGTCGATGCCGTGCAGGACCTCGCGGTCCCCGCGGACGACCACCAGCGACCGGCACTGCACCGCGTTTTTCATCATGCGATGAATTTAGAACGGACGGGAAGCCATGGCAAGAGGTCAGGGGGAGGTCAGCCGGTCAGATACTGCTGCAGAGCCGGCGCGATCCGGTCGATCAGCTCGGCCGTCGGCGTGGTCGTGACCGGGTCCAGTTCGAGCAGGTAGCGGACCAGCGCGATCCCGACCAGTTGCGAGGCGACCAGACCGACCCGCAGCCGGGCGTCCGGTACGCCGAGCGTCTCGGAGACCGGCCCGATGATCATCCGGGTCATCCCGTCGCGCATCAGGTGCGCCACCTGGTCGCTGCTCACCATGCTGCGCAGCAACGCCTTCATCCGCTGCTGCCCCTCGGCGGACTCCCAGACCCCGAGGAACACGGTGACGATCCGCCGGCCGAGCTCCTCGGGCGGCCCGCCGACGATCGTCGCCGCCACCTGGCGCGGATCGATCGGCAACGCCATCGCCTCGACGAACAACTCGTCCTTGCCGCCGAAGTAGTGGTGCACCAGCGCCGCGTCCACGCCGGCGGCCCGCGCGACGCCGCGCAGCGACGTACCGGCGAAGCCGTTGCCGGCGAAGGACTCCCGGGCGGCGCGCAGGATCTCGCCCCGGGTGTCGGGACCGCCCGGTCGCCGGCCGCGGCCCGCCGTTTCGTCGGTCCGGCTCACGGGACGATCTCCTCGTCGGTCCGGCTCACGGAACGTCCTCGTCGGTGCGACTCACGGAGTGAGCTCCGAGACCTCGCCGTCCGGAGTGACGGCGAAGCCGGTGCGGGCAGTGGCGGTCCGGACGAAATGCTTGCGGGTGAACTCGAGCGACTCGATCAGGTCGACCTCGCGCTCGGAGCGGCTGGAGGCGCGGCGGGTGTTGATCTCGATCACGATGTGGCCGCGGAAGTCGTTGTTCGCCAGGCCCTGCAGGAGATCGGCGGCGCGCTGGGTCCCCCGGCCGGGCACCAGGTGCTCGTCCTTCGCGGAGCCGGTGCCGTCGGTCAGGTGGATGTGCTTGAGCGTGCGGCCCATCGTCGCCGCGAGCTCGACGCAGTCCTGCTCGGCGGTCGAGGAATGGGACAGGTCGAGGGTGGTGTGCGCGTAGCTCTGCTCGGTCGGGTCCCAGCTCGGGGCGTAGGCCTGCAGGCCCTTGCCCGGCGCGCGCCACGGGTACATGTTCTCGACCGCGAACACGACCCCGCTGTCCTGCTCCAGCCGCGCGATGCCCTCGACGAAGCCGCGCGCGTAGTCGCGCTGCCAGCGGAACGGCGGGTGCACGACCACCACGTCGGCGCCCAGGTCCTTGGCCGCCTCGGCGCTGCGCTCGAGCTTGCCCCACGGATCGGTCCCCCAGACCCGCTGGGTGATCAGCAGACACGGCGCGTGGATCGCGAGCACCGGCAGCTGGTGGTAGTCGACCAGCCGCTTGATCGCGTCGATCTGGGTGCTCAGCGGGTCGATGCCGACCATCACCTCCACGCCGTCGTACCCCAGTCGGGCGGCCAGCTCGAAGGCGCTGGCGGTCGACTCGGGATAGACGGACGCGGTGGACAGGCCGATCTTCGCGGCCGTGCGGGTGTTCATCGGTAGGTGCCTTCGTGGGAGTTCATCGGGGTTGCAGCTGGTCCAGCCGGTTCAAAATGACGCCTTCGCGCAGCGCCCACGGACAGACCTCGAGCGAAGTCAGGTCGAACAGGTCCATCACCGCGTCGGCCACCAGGGCACCGGCCACCAACTGGCTGCTCCGGCCGATCGAGACGCCGGGCAGGTCGGCCCGCTCGGCCGCGGTCATCGCGATCAGCTTCGGCACCCACTCGCTCAGGTCGTCGCGATGCAGCGAGCGCGGCACGTACGGACCGTCGTCGGACGGCGCCGCTCCGCAGATCCGGGCCAGCGAGCGGAACGTCTTGCTGGTGGCGACCGCGCGCTGCGGGCGGCCGGCCCGCAGGACGTCGCCGGCCACCGCGGCCATGTTGACCCGGATCCGCTTGCGCAGCGCCCGGACCTCGTCCTTGTCCGGCGGATCGGTGGTCAGGCCCTCCCGCGTCAGCCGGCCGGCCCCGAGCGGCACGGACACCGCGATCGTCGGCTCCTCGTCGGACCCGGCCGCGATCTCCAGCGAGCCACCGCCGATGTCGAACACCGCCAGCCGCCCCGACGACCAGCCGAACCACCGGCGCACGGCCAGGAACGTCAGCCGGGCCTCGTCGTTCCCGCTGAGCACCTGCAGGTCCACGCCGGTCTCGGTCCGGACCCGCTCGAGCACCTTCTCGCCGTTCGGCGCCTCTCGCAGCGCGGAGGTGGCGAACGCGAGCACGGACTCGCAGCCCTTGTCCTCGGCCAGCTGCGCCGCCTCCTTCACGAAGGCGACCAGGTTCTCCGCGCCGGAGTGGTCGATGTTGCCGTCCTTGTCCAGGTGCTCGGCCAGCCGCAGTTCGATCTTGTGCGAGTACGCCGGGAGTGGCGCGGCACCACGGTGCGCGTCCACCACGAGCAGATGAACGGTGTTTGATCCCACGTCGAGTACGCCGAGCCGCATACCCTCACGCTACTGGACGCTGTGCGATCTGCCTCGCTCCGCTCGGCGGATCGTGGGGCCCCTGGCTCCCGGTCTTCCCTCGTCGCTCCGGTCGCTTCGCTCCCTCCACTCCTCAGTCCAGACCGGGAGGGCCCCACGAACTACCGATCGGCAGGCAGACCCGTCGGCCCGGTCGGGCCGACGATGCCGGAGATCGGAGCCGGGGCGCGTAGGCTTTTCGGGTGCCTGAGGTTTCTCTCGATTTCCCCCGTGCCTACGTCGAGTTCGTCGACCCCGACGATCCCGACCAGGTCTTCCGCTGCGACCTGACCTGGCTGACCTCCAACTGGACCTGCATCTTCGGCGGCGGCTGCCGCGGCATCTACAAGGGCCGCCCGAACGACGGCTGCTGCACGCTCGGCGCGCACTTCTCCGACGCCGAGGACGAGGACCGGGTGAAGGGCTACGTCAAGCAGCTCGGCAAGGAGGACTGGCAGTTCCGCAAGGAGGGCAAGAAGAACGGCTGGGTCGAGACCGACGACGAGGGCGACCGCAAGACCCGCGTCTTCGAGGGCGCCTGCATCTTCCTGAACCGGCCGGGCTTCGAGGGCGGCGCCGGCTGCGCGCTGCACGGGCTCGCGCTCAAGCAGGGCGTGCACTTCGTCGAGACCAAGCCCGACGTCTGCTGGCAGCTGCCGATCCGGCGCACGTTCCGCGACGTCGAGCGGCCCGACGGCACGTCGTACACGGAGGTCGGGATCGGTGAGTACGACCGGCGCGGGTGGGGTCCGGGTGGGCACGACCTGGACTGGTACTGCACCGGTAACACCGAGGCGCACATCGGCGTCGAGGCGGTCTTCGAGTCCAGCAAGGTCGAGCTGCAGACGCTGATGGGCCCGAAGGCGTACGACGTCCTGGCGGAGTACTGCCGCCGGCACCTGGAAGCCGCGCGGCCGTTGCTGCCGCACCCGGCGTCCCCCTCGCTGCCGGGTCCGGCCTCCCCGATGCTGCCCGCGTCTAACTGAGTTTTCCCGCGCCGACCAGCCACTCGATCGCTTCCAGCGTGGTCTCCAGCGCCGAGTAGCGCGGGCGGAAGCCGAGCAGCCGGGCCGCCTTCTCCATCGAGCAGTGCGGGCTGTGCGCGATGTGGTCGTAGGTGATCTGCGCGTCCCGCTCGTCCACGGTCTCGCGCCACTGCTCGAACGGCAGGAACGTCAGCCGCGGCTCCTGACCGAAGTACGCGGCCACCGCCTCGGCGTATCCGCGCAGGGTCATCGCGCCGTCGGCGACGGCGTGGAAGCTCTCACCGACCGCGACCGATCGGTTCGCGATCGCGGCCAGGAAGACGCCGGCCACGTCGGCGGCGTGCACGTGCTGGACGGTCTCCAGACCGAGGTTCGGCAGGACCAGTTCGACGCCCTGGGCAAGCTTCTCGAAGACGGCGAGGTCCAGGTGGCCGGCCGGGTTGACCGGCGTCCAGCCGGGGCCGCTGATGTGGCCGGGGTGAATCACGGTGGCGGGCAGGCCGTGACGCCGGGCCTGGTCGAGCAGGTAGCGCTCGATCGCGGCCTTCGCGACGCCGTAGTCGCCGAAGGGATTGCGGAGCGCGTCCTCGCGGGTCGGGACACTCGCGCTCGGGCCGTGCACCCAGATCGTGCCGCAGTGCAACAGGTGCTGGACCTTGCCGTTGACCGCCTCGGCGAGCTGGCGGGCGCTGTCCTCGGTGAAGCAGATCAGGTCGACCACGACGTCCGGGCGCAGGTCGGCGACGCGTTGCCCAAAGGTGCCGGCGGCATCCTCCTCGGCGCGGTCGATCTCGATCAGCTCGACCTCCTGCCACTCCCCGCTCGACCGGTACGGCGTACGGGCGCCGCGGCTGAGCACGGTGACCTGGTGGCCGGCCCGGACCAGCCCGGGGACGAGGTAGGTGCCGATGTGTCCGGTGCCTCCGACGACGACTGTTCGCATGATCGCAGCGTGCCCTGTTTCTGCCCGGTCAACCAGGTAAGGGTGCCCTTCGTAACGACACCCCGGATCGGCGAGTGTCGGTGCCAGGGCACAGAATGACTGACATGCGCTTGGATCATCTGTCGTACGCGGCCGGACCCGACGGGTACCGAGCCACGGTCGAGCGGTTGTCCGCGCTGCTGGGGGCGGACTTCGTCGACGGTGGCGTGCATCCGCGGTTCGGGACCGTCAACCACATTCTCCCGCTGGAGAACGACCGCTACATCGAGGTGGTCGACGTGCTCGACCACCCGGCCTCGGACAAGGCGCCGTTCGGTCAGGCGGTCCGGGCCCGCAAGGAGCTCGGCGGCGGCTGGCTGGGCTGGGTCGTCGCGGTCCGCGACATGGAGCGGATGGAGAAGCGGCTCGGCCGCGACGCCGTTCCGGGCAACCGGCACCGGCCGGACGGGGTGAACATCACCTGGCGGCAGATCGGCGTCAAGGGTCTGATGGCCGACCCGCAACTGCCGTTCTTCATCCACTGGGACGACCTCACCCAGCACCCGTCGGTCGGCGGCAAGGGCATCAAGCTGACCGCGCTGGAGATCGCCGGCGACCCGACCCGGGTGACCGAATGGATCGGCCACCCGGCCGACCACCTGCTCGACGACCTCGACGTCGCCTGGGTCGGCCCGAACGGCCAGCCGGGACTGAACGCCGCGGTCTTCCAGACCCCGAACGGCATCATCAGGTTGTGAGCGCGCCGGGCAGCTCCGCCGGCTGCTCTTCACGTTTACAGCGACGGGAAAATCCTGCCGCGCTTGATCTAGAGCTTCTCCAGCTCCTGCAGCGCGTGCTCCAAGTGCACCAGCAGCCGTTGCAGATGAGGGACCGTGCGCCGGCAGCCGGTGAGGCCGAAGTGCAACTGCTGGTCGTAGCTGGTGACACTGATGTTGAGCGCCTGCCCGTTGAGCACGATCGACGCCGGGTACATGCCGAGCAGCCGCGACTGGTTCCAGTACAACGGGCTCTCGGCCGGTCCGGGGATGTTGGAGATCACCAGGTTGAACGGCGGGGTCGTGCGCCCGGCCAGTCCCGGCAGGACCGCGGCCGGGCCCGCGGAGCCGATGCCGAGCGCCCCGATCATCAGGTTCTGCACCGGGCTCAACTCCGACAGCGTGCGCTTGCCGCGGCTGGTCGAGTCCATGATGCGGCGTAGCCGACGCCCCGGGTCACGTTCGTCCGTCGCGAGGTCGGCGATCAGCGTCGCCAGCGAGTTCGCGCCGCCCGGTCCGTTGCCTTCGGCACCACGCAGCGAGACCGGCACCAGCGCGGTCAATCCCTTGTCAGGCAGGGCGTTCTGCTCCTGCAGATACCGTCGGAGCGCACCGCCACACATCGCCAGCATCACGTCGTTCAGCGTCGCGCCGGTCAGCGCGCGCACCTTCTCCAACCGTTCCATCGGCCAGGACTGTGCCGCGAACCGCCGCGAACCGGTGATCGGCTGGTTGAAGATCGTCCGCGGCGCCTGGAACGCGCCCGGCGGGTGCTCGGCCCGCAGCGCGCGCACCGCGCTCCTCAGGCCCACCGCCGGAAGCTCCGCAAGGTCAGCGACCGCCCGCCCGAACAGCCCGAGCCGACTCTGATCGCGTTGCACGGACGACGGAGGGCTGTCCGGCAAGGCGAACGGCGCCGGCATGCCGGTACGGGCGGGATCGGTCGTGAGCATCTGCTGCATCAGCCGCAGGGCGCTCACGCCGTCGAGCAACGCGTGGTGGACCTTGGTGTAGAGGGCGAAGCGGTGGCCTTCCACGCCCTCGATCAGGTGCATCTCCCACAGCGGCCGGCGGCGGTCGAGCAGAGTGCCGTGCAGCCGCGAGGTCAGCTCGAACAGTTCCCGGTAGCGCCCAGGCCGGGCCAGCGCCGACAACCGCAGGTGGTACTCGAGATCGATCTCGTCGTCCTGCTCCCACGACCAGTAGCCGAGGTCGACCGGGCGATTACGCACCCGCCGGGCGAACATCGGGCTGACGGAGTCCACGGCGAGCATCTCCTGGTAGAGCCGCGACACGAACTCCCGCCCGGCCCCCTCCGGCAGCTCGAACAGCATCAGCCCACCGACGTGCATCGCCTGCTCACGCGTCTCCCCGAGCAGGAACATCGCGTCCAGCGGCCCGACCGCTGTCATAGATCCTCCGCTCCCGGCCGGCTCCGGCCGACAACTCATCGTCGCCGCCGGAGCCGGTCCCGTCCAACTGTCGCAGGCCCGGTGGGAGCAGTGGGCTCTTCGGCTACTGGTCGAGCGGCCGGTAGTTCAGGCCCAGCGCCTCGATCCGCCGCAGGTGCGGACGCAGCCGGCTGACAAACTCGTCGTACGGCGTCTTCGGGGAGCCCCAGGCGCGTTCGGAGAAGGCGGACAGGCGTGGGAGCAGCATGTAGCCGACCTGCTCCGGGCCCTCCATGTACTCGGTCCACACGTTGCACTGGGCACCGACGATGCGAGCCTGCTCCTCGTCGGTCAGGCCCGCGGGCACGACCTCGAAGTCGTAGACCTTGTCCAGCGGGATGAAGCCGCCGATCGCGAGCGGCTCGGTCTCCGGGTCACCCTGGTAGTAGTCGAAGTACACCGACTCGCACGGCGTCATCACCACGTCGTGGCCGGCCTTCGCGGCGATCTCGCCGCGCTGGGCGCTGCGCCAGGCCATGATCACGGCGTCCTTGGGGCAGTCGGTCTCGACCATCTCGTCCCAGCCGACCAGCCGGCGGCCCTGCTCGGTCAGCACCGACGCGACCTGCGCGGTGAACCAGCCCTGCAGCTGCCCGGCCTCGGTCAGCCCGAGCTCGGCCTGCCGCTGCTGCGCCGCCTCGGACTCGCGCCACTGACGGGCCGGGCACTCGTCCCCACCGAGGTGGATGTACGGGCCGGGGAAGATCTCCAGCACCTCGCGCAGCACGGTCCGGACGAACTCGACGGTCGCGTCGTTGACGTTCAGCACGTCCTCGCTGATGCCCCAGATCTTGCGGACGCCGAGCTGCTGGTCGGGGTGGTTGCCGAGCTCCGGGTACGCCGCGATCGCCGCCTGCATGTGGCCGGGCAGGTCGATCTCGGGGACGACGGTGATGCCACGCTCGGCGGCGTACGCGACGATCTCGCGCAGGTCGTCCTTGGTGTAGAACCCGCCGTGCGGCGTACCGTCGTAGTCGAACTCGGCCTGCTCGTGCGTCATCCGGCCGACCATCGACTCCGGCCGCCAGGCGCCGACCTCGGTGAGCTTGGGGTAGGCCTCGATCTCGACCCGCCAGCCCTGGTCGTCGGTCAGGTGCAGGTGCAGCATGTTCATCCGGTGCAGCGCGACCACGTCGACGACCTTGAGCACGAACTCCTTCGGCATGAAGTGCCGGGAGACGTCGAGCATCATGCCGCGCCAGGCGAACCGCGGCGCGTCCGCGATCCGCACCGCCGGCACCGAGACCTTGCCGTCCTCGGCCGGCTCGGCGGCGTCCAGCAACTGCCGGTACGTCGTGTCCGCCCAGCGCAGCGCGTCCTCCGAACCGGCCGACAGCCGCGCGCCGTCCGCGGTGACGTCGATCCGGTACTCGGTCTCGCCGAGGTTGTCCACGACGGTCCGGACCGCGTCGGTGGCCGGGTCGGCGGTGATCCAGCGGCCGTCGTCGACGACGAGTTCACGCGGTGCGGGGACGATCGCGATGTCGGGCATCCGGACTCCAAGAGGTCTCGAGGAACGCTTCGGCAAGAACCTTGCCGAATAGGACCCTACAAGCGCGACCCCCGCGCGGGACAGGTACGGTCCACGCTCCGATCTGCGCGCAAGACCGAGTGGTGAGCAGTTACGGGCCCTGCTAATTCTCTGCCGCGACAGCGTTCCGGGTGAGAGGCTGAGCGGGTGACCGCCGACCCCGTGCCGCAGGACGTGACCCCCGCCAGCCTCCAGCGCTCGACCCTGCGGGTGCTGGTGATCAGCAACGTGGTTGGCGGCGTCGCGGTGGCCAGCGGCTTCGCGGTCGCCGGTCTGCTCGCGGAGAACATCTCCGGCTCGACCTCGATGGCCGGACTGGTCGCCACGTCGACCACGCTCGGAGCGGCCGTGCTCGCCGTACCGCTGGCCGGTCTGGCGCGTACCCACGGCCGCCGGGTCTCCCTGGCGACCGGCTACCTGATCGCCACGCTCGGCGCGGCGCTCAGCATCGTCGCCGCGCAGATCGACTCGCTCGTCCTCCTGCTGCTGGCCGGGTGTCTGTTCGGCAGCGGCTCGGCCGCCAACCTCCAGTCCCGGTACGCCGCGACCGACGCCGCCGACCCCAAGTACGTCGCCCGCTCCCTGTCGGTGGTGGTCTGGGCGACGACCATCGGTGTGGTGGTCGGCCCCAACCTCACCGGCCTCGGCGGCTCGGTCGGTACGTCGGTCGGTGTCCTGGCGCTGGCCGGGCCGTACCTGTTCTCGGTGATCGCCTTCGCGCTGAGCCTGGCCACGGTCTGGTTCGGGCTGCGGCGTCTGCAGCTCTCGACACCGCGGACGAAGGTGGAGCGCCAACCGCTGATCACCACGCTGCGCCGGGTGATGGCCATCCCCCACGCCCGGCTCGGGCTGCTGTCCATCGCCACCGCGCACTCGGTGATGGTCGGCGTGATGTCGATGACCTCGGTTCACCTGCGCCACCACGGCGCCTCGCTGACCGTCGTCGGCTTCGTGATCAGCGGTCACGTGGCCGGCATGTACGCCCTGTCGCCGGTGATGGGCTGGCTCGCCGACCGCCTCGGCCGGATCCCCACCATCGGCATTGGCCTGGCGGTGCTCGCCGCCGCGATGACCGTCGCCGCCGTAGCCCCCGACGAGGCACACGGCCTCACCGCACTCTCCTTGGTGCTGCTGGGCCTCGGCTGGTCGGCCTGTCTGGTGGCCGGCTCCACCCTGCTGTCCAACGCGGTGCCGACCGACATCCGCACCTCGGCCCAAGGCCTGTCCGACCTGACGATGGGCGCCTTCGCCTCCATCGCCGGTACGGCGGCCGGCCCGGTACTGGCCGGACTCGGCTTCCACTGGCTGGCGGTACTCTGCGGCCTTCTCCTGATCCCTGTCGCAGTGACCGCGGCGCTAACCAAGCAGCAGGTGCGCAGTGCTTGAGCATGCAGAGCGGCTAGGGCCGCTCGGTGGGCTCAACCGGATTCACTAGGGTGGGGCGCCGTGAGCATCGCCGACGGCGGGATCCCCAGCCCGAACATCTGGCACCACCCGCAGACCTACGAGATCGAGAACCGGGCCGTCGACCCGCACGGTGTGATCGAGCCGGCCATGCGGGCGATCCGGGACTGGGCCGGTGCGACCGTGCTGGACCTGGGCTGCGGGACCGGCTTCCACCTGCCGATGTTCGCGCGGACCGCTTCGCACGTGATCGGTGTCGAGCCGCACGGCACGCTGGCCGCCGCGGCCCGGCGCCGGACCCGGCAGCTGGACAACGTCGAGGTCAAGCAGGGTACGGCGCAGCAGCTGCCGATCCCGGACGCCTCGATCGACGTGATGCACGCCCGGTGGGCCTACTTCTTCGGTCCGGGCAGCGAGCCGGGGCTGGCCGAGCTGGACCGGGTGATGCGGCACGGCGGTACGGCGTTCGTGATCGACAACGACGGGAGCCGGTCGACGTTCGGGCGCTGGTTCAGTGCGGCGTACCCGATGATCAAGCCGGCCGAGGTGGAACGGTTCTGGACGTCGCGCGGCTGGCAGCGCACGCCGCTGGACATGGGCTGGCGGTTCGAGAACCGGGCCGACTTCGAGGCGGTGGTGCGGATCGAGTTCCAGCCGCAGATCGCCGAACGGATCATCGCGTCGTACCCGGGACACGCGGTGGACTACGCGATCAACCTCTGGAGCCGCACCTACTGACCGGGCCCGACACGCGGCCCGCTGCGATGGCCCGCCGGTCGCCCTAAGGTGAGCATTCGCCACGACCTGGGAGGCGCCTCACCGGCATGGACGGACTGCTGCTGCAACGGCTGCTGCCGGGACTCCCCGACGAGGTGAGGATCGGCGCAGGGCAACAGCACTCCCTGGTGGTCGCGACAAGGGCCGAAGCCCGGCTGTGCGCCGACCTGATCGCCGGGCTGGAGGAGCCGCCACCGAACGCCGTGGTCGAGACCAGCGGACCGGTCCGGCTCGTCCCTGCCGAGGGTGGGCTGCTGCCGCACCTGACAGTGCTCGGCAACATCCTGCACGGCCACGTCGCCGCGCACCGGGTGACCAGAGACGCGGCGGAGAAGGAGTGCCGGCTCACCGCGACCAACTGCGACCTGGACGACGTACTGCATCGCTATCCGCACGAGATCACTCCCGGACGACGCCGGTTGGCCGGACTGGCCCGAGCGGTGCGGTCCAACCCGTCGGTGATCGTGCTGGAGGACGCACCGGGGCTGCCGACCTGGGGCTCGCTGTTGCGGCCGGACAACATCACCGAGCTGTGGTCCATCGCGGTCGTGCTGATCACCACCGACCCCGACCGCGCCAAAGGGTTCGACGCGTGATCCGCCGTCGGGTGGTGCTCGCCGGTGCTGCTGCCGCGGCCTTGACCGGCTGCACTCCCGACGTACTGGGGCTGAGCCGCAGTGTGCGGGTCGCGGTGAGCTGGGGTGGTCCGGAGCTGCGGGCCTTCCACCGGGTGCTCGATGGACTCGGCAAGCTCGACTACCCGGTCGAGGTGATCCCGCTCGGCGACGACATCTCCACGGCCTTCGGCGCCCGCTCCGGCCGGCGGCCCGACCTGGTGATGTTGCCGCAGCCCGGTCTGGTCCCGCTGCACCGCGGGGAGCTGGAGAAGATGCCGGCCGACCTGGCCGAGCGCGGCCGGGCACGGCTGTGGGACGAGCTGCTGGCCCAGGACGGTTCGACGTACGGGGTGCCTTTCAAGACGGCGCACAAGTCGGCGGTCTGGTACCGGCCGTCGGTGTTCCGGAAGGCCGGTGTGCGACCCCCGGCGCTGTGGGAGGAGTGGGTCGAGCTCAACAAGGCCCTGTCGACCAGTGGCATCAGACCGCTCGCTCTGGGCGCAGGTGACGGCTGGATGCTCACCGACTTCCTGGAGAACGTCCTGCTCGGTACGGCGCCCGGTGCCTATCGCGCACTGGCCGTGTCGACCGATCCGCGGGCTTCGCGGGTGCCGGAGTTCGCAGCCGCGTTGCAGCGGCTGGCGACGCTCTGGGCCGCGCCGGGCACGCTGGCCGGTGGCGTGGAACGCTCGCTGACGCAGCAGTTCCCAGATGCGGTCGTGGAGGTCTTCGGGCATCGCCGGGCCGCGATGGTGGCCGCACCGGACTTCGCCGAGCCGGTGATCCGCTCGTTCGCAGCCGATCCGTCCGACGTCGGGCTGTTCACCTTCCCTGCCTTCGCTGCGGGAGCGGCCGCGCCGGTGGTGGTCGGCGGTGACGTGATGGTGCTGCCGCGGCCGGCGACCGACGACGCGTGGGACCTGCTCCACCGGCTCGCGACCCCGGCATCTCCTGCTCCCTGGATCGAGAGCGGCGGCTTCCTGGTCGACGGACGCACCACCGGCTACTCCCCCGAGCTGGACCGGCTGGCTCAGCAACTGGTGGCGCCAGGTGCCTCGCTGCAGTTCGACCTGTCCGACCGGCTGGGCGAGCTGGGCGGCATCAACGGGCTGTGGCGAGTGCTGACCGATCTGCTGGTCCGCGTCGGCAACCGCGGGCAGGACGTCGTACCGGAAGCAGTGCGGTCCGCGCTGGAAGAGCTGGCGAAGGTGGAGAGCTGATGGGCCTCAGCAGCAACAGCTTGTCGCTCGAGATCGCGGGGCGGGCAGTCTCCGGCCGTCCGGTACCCGGCAAGCCGCAGCGACCGGCAGGCCCTTATTTGCTGGGGATTCCGGCGCTCCTGCTGAGCAGTCTGCTGCTGATCCCGGTGGCGATCACCGTGGTCGCGGCGTTCCGGCTGCCGGACGGGTCGTTCGGGCTGGGGAACTTCGCGGTGATGGGCGACCCGGCCGCACTGCACGCCGTACGGAACAGTGTGGCGTGGGTGGCGGTCGCGCTCGCCCTGGTCGTCGTCGGGTTCCTGCTGGCCGTCGTCAGCTACCGACTGCCCGGGCTGTCGTCGTTTCTTCAGCCAGCGTTGGTGATTCCGTTCGCCGTGTCGGTGCTGGTGTCCGGTGCGACGTTCCGGCTGATCTTCGACCCGGCACCCGAGCGCGGCACGGTGACGGCGGTGTGGAGCTCGCTGTTCGGCACCAGTCCGGTGTGGCTCGGCCCTGGCCTGTTCTGGCTGGTCCTGGTGTCCGCCTTCGGCTGGACCTGGCTCGGGTACGTCGTGTCGCTGTTCCGCGCCGGACTGGACGCGATCCCGGACGACGTGAGCCGCACGATCGCTGCCGAAGGTCTGACCGGCCTGCGTCGCTGGCGCGCGCTCGAACTGCCACTGCTGCGGCCGATCACCGGGGTCGTCACGCTGACGCTGGTGGTCGCCGCTGTCCGGGTGTTCGACCTGGTGCTGATCGTCGTACCGGGTCCGATGCAGCACGAGGCCGATGTCCTGGGCCTGAACTGGTGGCGCGCGACGTCCTCCGGCGACAACTCCGGCCGTACGGCGGCGCTCGGTGTGGTGCTGTTCGCCATAGTCGCCACGGTGGCGGTGATCGGTGTCCGCGGCCTGCGCCGGCGACGCTGGGCGGTGCCGGTGAGCGTCGTACCGGCTGACTCGTCGCTGCGCAGACCCAAGCCCAGCAAGCGAGTTCGGCGGATCGGGTGGACTGCCGGGTTCGTGGTGAGCCTGTTCTGGATCCTGCCGGCGGTGATCCTGGTCGCCACCGCGCTGCACTCGCCGCGGGAGGCCGGACTGCGGGGCTGGTGGTCGTTGGACGGGCTCGGGCTGTCGTCGTTCGACGCTGCGGCGAGCATCGGATTGCTGCGGGCGTTGCTGTCGACCGTGCTGATCGCCTCGATCGCCACGGTGGTGCTGCTCGTCGTTGCTGTCCCTACGGCGTACCTGGTCGCGTGGGGCGGTCTGCCGACCTGGCTGGGACGTGTAGTGACGTCGGTTTTCGTAGTGCTGGCAGTAACGCCGGTTCAGATGTACGCCGCGCCGCTGCGGGACGCGATCGACGCAGCCGGGCTCAGCGGCTCGCGGATCGCACTGGGACTGGTGCACGCGTCGGCTGGTCTGCCGTTCGCCGTACTGCTACTGCGGTCAGCGTTCGCGTCTGCTCCGCCCATGCTGGTGGCCGAAGCCCTGCAAGGGCCCGCGCGGCAGAGCGCCGTACTGGCGACTGTGCAACGGACCTATCGGCCGGCTGTGGTCGCTGTCGCCGTACTGGAGTTCGTGCTGGTGTGGAACGACTTCATCGTCGGCTTCCTGATCAGCGGAGCCGGTACGACGCCGCTGTCGCTGGTGCTGTGGGGTGAGGCGCGGCAGTTCTCCACGTCGGCCGGGACCGTCGCCGCGGCGGCGGTGGTCGCGTCGGTCGTACCGGCCGTGCTGATGCTGACCTTCTGGCGGACTGTCGTGCGTGGACTGACCATCGGGAGCCGGCCATGAGCCCACCCGACGAGGAGAAGCCGAAGGGCGAGCGGCGGCGCGGCGACTTCCTGGGGATCAGTGCGATCGCGGCCGGTCTGCTGTCCGGACTGGCGAGCGAGAAGCTGTCGCAGAGCCTGGAGAGCGGCGGCTGGATCAAGGTGGCCGGGTGGAGCCTGACCATCGTCTTCTTCGTGATCTGGGCGGTCTACAACGCCCCGGTGGTGAAGCGGAAGTACCGGAGCTGGCGTACTGGTACCGGCGCGACCAGTACGCCGTCCGAGCTTCGGGCCGCTGCCGAAGAGGCTGAGCAGTGGCTGGTGGCACTCGGCTCGGAGGCGGGCGGCCTGGCTGCGGCGGAGTGGTTCGAGCAGAACGAGCCGCGGCTGCGGTACATGCTGGCGAGCGAGAAGCCGGTTGCTGCGGCGGCTGACGATCTGGCCCGGATCTGCGACGCGCTGGATGCCTGGTACGTGCGGCAGCGCCGGCCAGAAGACCTGCTGGAGTTGAGCGACTACCTGCTGACCGTGGCGGAGGGATGCGGGCGGCAGGACCTGGAGGAGTTGGCGACAGCGCGCGGCGCCACGGCGTACCGGCTGCTGGGGGAACTGGACACCGCGATCGCGAGAATCGGGATTTCGGCCAACGTCGCACCGTCGCGGCGCGGGCACAGCCGGACGGCGGCGGCGCTGGACACCCGTCGGCAGGTGGAGCTGGCCTTGGTCCATCTGGCTCGGGCCGACGCCGCGCCGGCGGGCAACGAGCGGGACGAAGCCGTCGCGCATGCCCGCAGCCGGCTGGACGATGCACGGCTTAGTCGCCCGGGGCCGGATCTGGCAGCTGACGTGGCGATCTCCATCAACCTGGCGATCGTGCAGCTCTACCAGGAGGACGCCGAAGGCGCGCTGGATCTGCTCAAGCCGGCGGCGGCTCGGGCGGCCGCGGCCGGTGACCGGAGTGCGCAGGCGCATGCGTTCGAGCTGATCGGGGTCGCCGCGTGGATGCTGGAGCGGCGGGACGAGGCTGTGAAGTGGTGGGGGCGGGCCGAGCATCACTACTCGGAGATCGACGAACGGGAAGGGCAGGGCCGGTGCCTGCAGCATCTCGGGTCGGCGGCGATTGTCGCGGGCGATCGCGACGGCGGGTGCAAGCTGCTGAGGCAGAGCGCGGTGCTGCGATCGTTCGAGAGCCCGCTGCTGGCGCGGTACCTGGAAGCGGGGACGGAGACGGTGGCTACGCCGCCGGAGCCCGCGCCGCGGGGGCGAGGGGTCGGGGGGTGGCTGCGGCGCAGGATCGAGTTGTGGCGGTTGCGGTGATTGGCGAGGGTGGTCGGCTCGGCGACGGGTGACCCGCGCCGGCCGATCGGCCGGCGTACGGGGTGCCGGCGTAAGGCGTGATCGGGTCCGCTCGCCGGACTTGTCGGTGGCTTCGCCTAGGTTGTCGGTCATGGTGAAGGCGACGGGGCAGACCAAGGCGAAGGCAGCGGGCAAATCGCCGTTCCAGTGCTCGGAGTGCGGCTGGACAGCGGCGCGCTGGATCGGCCGCTGCGGCGAGTGCCAGGCCTGGGGCACGGTCGTCGAGGTCGGTGCGCCGAAGGCCGCGCGGATCACCGCCGGCCCGGTGTCGTCGCCCGCGATGCCGATCGCCCAGGTGTCCGCGGTCGAAGCCGAGTCGCGCCCGACCGGCATCGGCGAGCTCGACCGCGTGCTCGGCGGCGGCGTCGTCCCGGGTGCGGTGATCCTGCTGGCCGGCGAGCCCGGCGTCGGCAAGTCGACGCTGCTGCTCGAGGTCGCGGCCCAGTCCGCGCGCAACGGGCATCGCACGCTCTACGTCTCCGGCGAGGAGTCCGCCGCCCAGGTCCGGCTGCGGGCCGGCCGCACCGACGCGCTGGTCGACGAGCTGTTCCTGGCGGCCGAGACCGACCTCGGCGCGGTCGTCGGTCAGGTCGACGCCGTCGAGCCGTCGTTCCTGGTGATCGACTCCGTGCAGACGATGGCGCACCCCGAGGTCGACGGTGCGCCCGGTGGGGTGACCCAGGTCCGCGAGGTGACCGGCGCGCTGGTCCGGCTGGCCAAGGAGCGCAACATCGCGGTCGTGCTGGTCGGCCACGTCACCAAGGACGGCGCGATCGCCGGGCCGCGGATGCTGGAGCATCTGGTCGACGTCGTGCTCGCGTTCGACGGTGACCGGCACTCGGGGTTCCGGATGGTGCGCGCGACCAAGAACCGGTTCGGCCCGTCCGACGAGGTCGGCTGCTTCGACATGGTCGACACCGGCATCGTCGAGGTCAGCGACCCGACCGGCCTGTTCGTCTCCGAGCACTCCGAGCCGGTCGCCGGGACCTGCGTCACGGTGATGATGGAGGGCCGCCGGCCGTTGCTCGCCGAGGTGCAGGCGCTGGTCGGCCCGTCGTCCGCGCCGCAGCCCCGGCGCACGACGTCCGGGCTGGAGTCGTCGCGGGTGGCGATGGTGCTCGCCGTCCTGGGCAACCGCGCGGGCGTGAAGCTGCACGACCACGAGGTGTACGTCGCGACCGTCGGCGGGGTGAAGATCACCGAGCCGGTCGCCGACCTGGCGGTCGCGATCGCGGTCGCGTCCTCGGTCACCGACAAGCCGATCCACCCCGGCCTGATCGCGATCGGCGAGGTCGGCCTGGCCGGTGAGGTGCGCCGGGTCGGCGGGCTGGAGAAGCGGCTGGCCGAAGCCGCGCGGCTCGGGTTCACCAAGGCGATCGTGCCCGCCGACGTGCCGAACCGGGGCAAGGACCTGAAACCCTTGGACATGCAGGCGAAGTACGGCCTGCGCGTCTTCGCCGCGGGCGACATCCGGGCCGCGATGCACGCCGCCGGGATCCTCTGACCGACGGTCGCTCGCCGGCCAGATCCTCGGCGCGGCCCTCGGGTCACGCCGAGGTGGTCCCCGGCGCCGCCCTCGGGTCACGCCGGGGTGGTCCCCGGCGCCGGCTTAGCCGTCCGGTTCAGCTCTCGGTCAGCGCGTGCACCGACAGGACGGTCCGGTTGTCCAGCATCCGCGTCTCGACCAGCCGCAGCGGGCGGCGGGCCCGGCCCTCGGCGAACAGCCGCTTGCCGCCCCCGAGCAGGACCGGGTGCACCACGGCGTGGTACTCGTCGATCAACCCGGCCTCGGTCAGCGCGTCCGCCAGGCCCGCCCCACCCGTCAGCAGCAGATCGCTGCCGGCCCGGTCCTTGAGCTTGGCGAGTTCGTCGACCGTGCGGACCACCGTCGTGTTCCAGCCGGCGCTGTCCACCGTGGTCGACACCACGATCTTCGCCGCCTCCCGCCAGATCGGCGCGAAGGCCAGGTCGTGCGCGTCGTCCGAGATCGACTCCACGTCCGGCCAGTAGCCGGCCATCATGTCCCACACCCGCCGCCCGTACAGGAACGTGCGGGCCCGATCGTGCAGCCCGAACGAGTACGCCGACAGCTCCGGCCCCATCATCGGCCAGTCGAACTCGCCGTTCGGGCCCTCGATGAAACCGTCGAGCGAGGTGTGGACGTAGTGGACGATCTTGCTCATGGGTGTGCTCCTGATCCGCGCTGCCGGTCCTGCCTGACACCCCTCGGTCGGAGCCGTGCCCCCGGCTTTGACATGCCGCGGAAGACGTTGTGGTACCGCTCACAACCATGAGACGGGTGTCCACACCCTGGTTGGCCGTTACGTACTCTGGAGGGCGGCCCACTCCTCCCCGCGGCCGCCCACGAAGGAGCCTTCCATGACCGGATCCAGAGTTGTCGCGCTCGGCCACTACCAGCCCGAGCGGGTGCTCACCAACGACGAGCTCGCCACGATGGTGGAGACCAACGACGAGTGGATCCAGAGCCGGGTGGGGATCAAGGAGCGCCGGATCGCGGCGCCCGACGAGCAGGTCGACGAGATGGCCTGGCGGGCCGCGGAGAAGGCGATCGCGAACGCCGGCCTGGACAAGGCCGAGATCGACTACGTCGTGGTCGCCACCTGTACGGCGATCGACCGCTCGCCGAACATCGCCGCCCGGGTCGCGGCGCGGCTCGGCCTCGGCCACCCGGCCGCGCTGGACGTGAACACGGCCTGCTCGGGCTTCAGCCACGCGCTGGCCACCGCCGACCACGCGATCCGCGCCGGAGCGGCGTCCAAGGCACTGGTGATCGGCGTCGAGAAGCTGTCCGACTTCACCGACTGGACCGACCGGACCACCTGCGTGCTGGTCGGCGACGGCGCGGGCGCGGCCGTACTGGTTGCCAGTGACGAGCCGGAGATCGGGCCGGTGGTCTGGGGCTCGGTGCCGGAGATGTCGGACGCCGTCCGGATCGAGGGACCCGACGGCAAGTTCGCCCAGGCCGGACAGAGCGTCTTCCGCTGGACCACGACGCAGCTGCCGACGATCGCGCGGGAGGTCTGCGAGAAGGGCGGGGTCACCCCGGAGGAACTCGGCGGCGTCGTCCTGCACCAGGCGAACCTGCGCATCATCGAGCCGCTGGCCAAGAAGCTCGGCGCGGTCAACGCGGTTGTCGCCCGCGACGTGATCGAGTCCGGCAACACCTCGGCGGCCAGCATCCCGATCGCACTGTCCAAGCTGATCGAGCGCCGCGAGATCCCGGCCGGCGCCCCGGTCCTGCTGTTCGGCTTCGGCGGCGGTCTGTCGTACGCGGGCCAGATCATCCGCTGCCCGTGACCTGCGCCGACCGTCTCGATGCGCACCAGCACCTCGTCCGGCTCGGCGCGGCCGTCGGCGCTCCGGCCTGCGGGACGCGCCGTACCGGGGTGACGCGCCGTACCGGGGTGACGCGCCGTACGGGGTGAGAAATTTCGGCCGGGCGGTCGCCGGGTGGTTCGTCGACCGGTGAGCGCTCCGGTCGCGCGGCGAACCCGTCGGCGCCGGAGCTTCACGCGGGAAAATCAGTTGCACGCATCGGGTGCACATTCGGATGCACGGGCGTTTGCAAGCGCTGGGCGAACCACCCCGGACGGAGCGCTCGCTCCGGAGGCCTTTCGCTCACACCGCGCCGCCGACCCGCATAGACTCAGGGACCGTGGCCCCCAATTCCGACAAGAACAGCACCGATGCCCGGATGCGCGCGACGCTGGCGGCCGTGGCACCCGGCACCGAACTGCGCGAAGGCCTGGAACGGATCCTGCGGGGCCGCACCGGCGCCCTGCTGGTCCTCGGTCATGACAAGACCGTCGACTCCATCTCCACCGGCGGGTTCGCGATCGACGTCGAGTTCACCGCCACCGGCCTGCGCGAGCTGAGCAAGATGGACGGCGCGATCATCCTGGACCGCGACGTCAGCCGGATGCTGCGCGCCGCCGTACACCTGATGCCGGACCCGTCGATCCACACCGAGGAGACCGGCACCCGGCACCGGACCGCCGACCGGGTCGCCCGGCAGACCGGCTTCCCGGTCATCTCGGTGTCGCAGTCGATGCACATCATCGCGCTGTACGTCGACGACCAGCGCTACGTGCTGGAGGACTCCGGCGCGATCCTGTCCCGGGCCAACCAGGCGCTGGCCACCCTCGAGCGGTACAAGCTGCGCCTCGACGAGGTCTCGGGCACGCTGTCCGCGCTGGAGATCGAGGACCTGGTCACCGTGCGGGACGTCGCCGCCGTCGCGCAGCGGCTGGAGATGGTCCGCCGGATCGCGACCGAGATCGACGGCTACGTGGTCGAGCTCGGCACCGACGGCCGGCTGCTCACCCTCCAGCTGAACGAACTGGTCGCCGGCGTCGCGGGCGAGCGCGAGCTGGTCGTGCGCGACTACCTGCCGCCCGCGACCGGCCGCAAGGCGAAGACCGCGGACGACGTACTGCTGGAGCTGGACGCGGTCAGCCCGACCGACCTGCTGGACATCGGCCAGGTCGCCCGGGCCCTGCAGCTCGGTGGGGCCGAGCAGCTGGACGCGGCGGTCACCCCGCGCGGCTACCGCCTGCTCGCCAAGGTGCCGCGCCTGCCCGGTGCGGTCATCGACCGCCTGATCGAGCACTTCGGCCACCTGCAGAAGCTGCTCGCCGCGAGCATCGACGACCTGCAAACCGTCGACGGCGTCGGCGAGAACCGCGCCCGCACAGTCCGCGAGGGCCTGTCGCGCCTGGCGGAGTCCAGCATCCTCGAACGCTACGTCTGACCGAGCGAACTCGCTCGAGTCAGCCGCCTGCCCGGTTCCGCCGACGAGCGTGGTGAGCTGGATCCGGACGAGATCCAACTGCCCGGCGTCTGTCCGGGACGACGTCGACGATGCGACGTCGCAGCCGGTGTCCGCCTGGTCCCGCCTGACCGCCTGACCGCCTGATCCGCCTGACCGCCTGACCGCCTGATCCGCCTGATCCGGCTGACCCGCCTGGTCCGCCTGATCCATCCGCCCGCCCCCGCGCCGCCCCGCGCCCTCCTCCGCATTTCGTGGGTGAACCCACGAGCCGGCCCGTTGGCCTACCGAATTCTGGTGGGTCAACGGGCCATTTCGTGGGTTCACCCACCAAATACGCAAGGCGGCGGTGGGTTCACCCACCAAATGCGCAGGGCCGCGTGGTTCACCTACCAAATGCGAAGGGCCGCGGCGGTGGGTGAACCCACCAAATGCGCCGGGCCGCCGCCGGGTGACGCTGCCGACTTGCTTCCAGCACAGTGACCGAGGTTCTCCACGTGGAATAGGTCGCGAGGAATAGTGGGGGTGGAACGAGCTGGGAGGTGCTGCTGCCGATCGCGTTGCTGGGCGTGGCAAAACGGCTTCATGTAGGCGCCGATCGGGACCACGGCGACGCGCAACCTGCCGTACCACCAGGCCGGCGCATACAACACGACGCGGCAGGCCGGCGCGGGCGCCGGGGTCTACAACACGACGCGACAGGTCGGCGCGGTACTGGGCAGCGCGGCATCGCCGTACTGATGGAGTCGCGGCTGGCGGCGAACCTGCGGCGGCGCCTGGTGGTGCTTCAGCGGAGGGTGTGAGCTTCAGCGGCGAACTGCCTGAGGCGTTGCACCCAGGGGTAACGGTCGAGGCCGACTAGGAAGCGACTACGTAGAAGGCCTGGGCGGCCGACGCCTGGCCGTCGTACGCGGCCTTGGCCACGTAGGTTCCGGGCTTGGCCTGCGGCTGGCCGGGCAGGCAGCCGGGGGCGGAGCGGCGTCCGTCCCAGCCGATCACGCTGGTGGACTGCTTGCCCTTAGCAACCAGGAAGGTTGCCCGGGGCACGGTTTGCTCACACTGCGTGGTGGACCAGATCTGGTCGGCACCGGAGGTGATGGTGAGCGACAGCAGGGCCGGGTCGATCGCCGCCTTGCACTCGCCCCGGACGGCGCTGAGCTGGACGGAGAAGTTCAGCGAACCACCGCTGGCGATGGACCGGACGGCGGGCAGTACGGCCACCCGGACGTCGCGTCCGGCGCAGTCCTTCGGCGGCTCGGGTGTCTCCGGCGTTTCCGAGGTGCTCGGCTTGGCCGAGGTTTTCGTGGTCGGCTTGCCGGTGGTCCGCGGGGTCTCGACCGGTGTCTGCTCGTCGGTGGACGGCGTACTGGTCGGGTCGACCGGGGCTCCGGAGGTCTGCCCCTGCTGCGGTCCGCCGGCCGCTGTGTTCTCGGGCTTGTCGCCGCCTCCGCCGATCAGCCGGCCGAACAGCACCAGCACGACCACCAGGGCGACGAGCAGCAGGCCCCTGCGGAACCAGTAGACGCTGGCAGGCAGGTGCCCGACCGGACGGAGCAGGCTGCTCATGTCCGCACCTTAGTGTCAGGATTGAGCCCGACATGTCAGACTCGCCGCTCCCCCTCGCATCCGCCTTGCACACCCCCGTCCTGCAGTGGTACGCCGCCAACGCCCGCACGCTGCCCTGGCGCGAGCCGGACGCCGGCGCCTGGGCGGTGATGGTCAGCGAGTTCATGCTGCAGCAGACACCGGTCGCACGGGTGCTGCCGGCGTACGAGAAGTGGATGCGGCGGTGGCCCAAACCGGGTGACCTCGCCGCCGAGCCGCCTGGTGAGGCTGTGCGCGCCTGGGACCGGCTGGGCTACCCACGGCGGGCTCTCCGGCTCCACGCGGCCGCCAGGGCGATCGTGGAGCTGCACGGCGGCGAGGTGCCGGACGACCACGCCGCACTGCTCGCACTGCCCGGGGTCGGGACCTACACGGCGGCAGCGATCGCGTCGTTCGCCTTCGGTCAGCGGCACGCGGTGGTGGACACCAACGTGCGACGGGTCTTCGCTCGCGCGCTCACCGGCGTCGCGCAGCCGACCATCTCCCCGACTGCTGCGGACCAGCGGCTGGCCGTCGCCGCTCTGCCTGCAGACGAGGCCACTGCGGCCCGCTGGGCTGTCGCCACGATGGAGCTCGGCGCGCTGGTCTGCACGGCCCGCATCCCGCGGTGCGGCGAGTGCCCGATCAGCAGGCAGTGCGCGTGGGTCCTGGCCGGTTCCCCGCCGTACGACGGACCGCCGCGCAAGGGCCAGACCTACGAAGGCACCGACCGCCAGGTCCGGGGCCGGCTCCTGGCCGTACTGCGTGCTGCTTCCGGCCCGGTGGCCAAGAAGTCCCTGGACGCCAGCTGGCCCGACCAGGTGCAGCGCGAACGCGCCCTCGACGGCCTGGTCGCCGACGGACTCGTCGAACCACTCCGCCGGAATCGCTACCGACTCCCCCACTAGCCGCCCACCCCGCGCATCGCCGCCTGCCGCCCGCGCCACGCCGTTTCGACGGGGGGCGGGACGGGATGGGACGCGACCGGATGGGACGGGCACGCGACGGGAGGCGACGGGTCTGGGAGCGGCGGTCGGGGCGGGACGCGGCCGACGGGCCGGGCCGGCGGGACGGAGCTGGCCGGACCGGGCGGCGGTCGGGGCCGGCGGGACGGAGCCAGCGGGACGGGGCGGCGGTCGGAGCCAGCGGGACGGAGCCGGCGGGCCGGTAGGTCGGGCTGCGAGTGGAGTCCGGGCATGCTCGAGGCCGGCTTCTCCCCTGGGGGAGAGCCGGCCTCGGTGCGGTCGAGCAGGGGTGAGGCTGCTCAGTTCTTCTTGCTGCTGGACGTGGCCGTCTCGTCGTCGTCGTCGGCCAGCAGGTCGAGCGGCATCGCCGGGCTGCCGGACAGCGTCGCCAGCATCTGGCGGACGTTGGTCAGCTGCGCGTTGATGCTGTCGCGACGCTGGGTCGCGGCGGCGAGCTCACGCTCGGACTCGGCGCGGATCCGCTCGGCCTTGTCCTTGGCGGCGGCGACGATCTCCTGCGCCTGACGGTTCGCGTCGGCCAGCTGCTGCTGGGCCAGGCGCTCCGCCTCGCTGCGGGACCGGTCGGCCTCGCGCTGCACCTGGGCCGCGCGGTCGGTGACCGCGGCCAGCTGCTGCTCGGCCAGCGCCGTCCGGGCGGCGAACTCCTGCTCGACCTTGCCCCGGCGCTCGGCCAGAGTGGTCTCGAAGGCGGCCGCGGCCTGGGCGGACTTGGCCCGCTCCTGCTCGTACAGGGCCTGCGCCTCGCTGCGCCGCGCATTCGCGTCGCGCTCGGCCTCGTCGCGCATGTCGTCGGCCTGGGTGCGGGCCTCCTCGAGGATCCGGGCGGCCTCGGCGTCGACCTCGCTCTTCCAGTCCAGGGAGTACTGCTCGGCCTCCTTGCGGACCTTCTTCGCGTGCGCCTCGGCGTCGGCGACGATCGCCTCCGCGTCGGTGCGGGCCCGGGTGACCAGGTCCCGCGCCTCGTCGTCGGCCAGCGACAGGATCTTGGCGACCCGCTCACCGAACTCGGTGAACGTCGGCGTCCGGTCCTTGTCGTCGTTCTGGGCGGAAATCACCGCCGCCTCGGCCGCGTCGGTCCGGGCCTGCAGCTCCTGGACGTGCCGCTGCAGCTGCTCGGACTGCTGCTGCAGCGCGGTCAGCGAGGTGGTCAGCTCCCGAACGTGCTGGTCCACCTGGGCAGGCTCGTAGCCACGCAGAACGGTGCGGAACGGGGTTGGGGCTTCACTGCTCATGTCTTCTGATGCTCACTTCGGTGGGTGGGTGGATCACACATTGTCACTGACAAGGATCTGGCTGTCACGTCCTCATCCTGGTTCCCCCGTGGAACCCTCGCTGGAGGACATTCCACCATCAACGCGGAAGCCGGGTACAGCGAGTGCCTCGATCACACCCGAAAGCTGAGTGAGCTCCTTGGTGATCTCGTCGCGGCGCTGGTTCAGCGCGGCGACCCTCGCCTCGGCGTCGGCGAGAAGTTTTCGGGCCTGCGAGCGCAGCTCGTCGGCGTGCGCCCGGGCCTGCGCCTCGAGCTGCTGGGCCTCGGCGCGGGACTTGCGGATCAGGTCGTGCGACTGGCGCTGCGCGTCGGCCAGGTCGTTGGCCGCGCGCTCGCGCAGCACCTGCGTGCTCGCCTCGGCCTCGGCGACCCGGCGGTTGGCCCGCTCGACGATCTCCTTGGCCTCCGCCTCGGCACTGGCCTTGAGCCGCTCCGCCTTGGCCTGCGCCTGCACGGTGACCCGCTCGGCCTGCTGACTGGCCGCCTCCATCGCGGCCTCGGCCTGCGCGGTGGCCTGCTTGAGCGCGGCGTCTGCCTGGATGGTCTGCTCGGCGTTCTGCCGGGTGATCTCTTCCTGGGTGGCCTTCAGCCGGCTGGTCGAGCGACTGATCACGCGCCGCAGGTGGGCCCGCTTGGCGCGCAGCAGCTCGGTCGCTTCGGTCTGCGCCTTCTCCCGGATCGCCAGCGCCTCGGACTCGGCCGCCGCGACCAGCTCGTCGACCGTCTTCTTGGTCCACGCGGTCTGCTTCTCCGCCTCGGCCAACGCCGCCTCGGCGGTCTTGTTGGCCTCCTCGACGATCCGCTGCGCTTCCGCGGTCGCCGTACGCCGGTCCGCCTCGATGCTGTCGACGACCAGCTTGGCCTGCGCCCGGGCGTCGGCCATCAGCCGCTCGTTGGCCGACTCGGCCTCGGACTTGCGCCGCGCGATGTCCTCCAGCGCCTCGGTCCGCAGCTTGTCGATCTCCAGCGAGATCGCGGCCAGCTTGGCCCGCTCGGTCTCCTCCAGCTCGGCGGTCCGGCGCTCGAGCTCGGCCCGGTTCTCGCCGCGCAGCCGCTCGATCTCGGCGTGCGCTTCGGCGATCTCGGTCCGGGCCTTGTCCCGGGCGGTCTCGACCTCGAGCTCGACGGCGTCGCGCAGCTCCTTGGCCTCGGCCTCGGCCCGCGCGATCAGGTCGGCCTCGGCGCGGGCGGCGGCCTGCGACACCAGCGCGGCCTGCTCACCGGCGTCGGCGACCAGCTGCTGCGCCTCCCGGCCGGCGCGCTCGACGTTCTGCGCGGCGGCCTCGCGGGCTTCGCGGGCCTGCTCGAGCAGGTCGTCGGCCTCGGCCTTGAGCCGGGCCGCCTCCTTCTCCGCGTCGGCGATCCGCCGCGCGGCCGCGGCCTCGGAGTCCGCGGTGAGCTGGTCGACCGCGGCCTGGGTCGCGGCCTTGAGCTGCTGGGCTTCCGCTTCGGCGTCGGCCCGCAGCTTCTGCGCCTCGGCCTCCGACGCGGTCTTCAGCGCGGCCGCCGCGGCTTCGGAGTCGGCCTGCAGCTTGGCCGCCGCCGCCTCGGACTCGGCGCGCAGCTCGGCCGCCGCTTGCTCGGACTCGGCGCGCAACTTCTCCGCCGTCGCCTCCGACTCGGTCCGGACCTGCTCCGCGGCGGCTTCGGCCTGGGCGCGGTGCTCGTCGGCGGCGGTCCTGATCCGGTCGGCCTCGGCCTCCGCGTCGGCGATCCGCCGGGCCGCCGCGGCCTGCGACTCGGCCCGCAACTCGTCCGCCGTGGTCTGGGTCTCCGTGCGCAGCTTGTCCGCCGCGGCCTCGGACTCGCTCCGGCGACGGGCCACCTCCTCGGCGACCTCCGCGCGCAACTGCTCGGCGGCCGACTCCGAGTCGGCCTTCAGGCGCTCCGCCGTACCGGCTGCCTCGGAGCGAACCTGCTCCGCTTCAGCCGTCGCCTCGTCGCGCAGCCGCTTCACCTCGGCTGCGACGTCGGCGCGCAGCTTCGCGACCTCGGCGGCGGCCGTGGCGCGTAGCTGCTCGGTCTCCTCGCTCGCCTCGGAGCGGACCCGCTCGGAGGCGGTCTCGGCCTCGGTGCGCAGCTGCTCGGCCTGGCGCTCCGCATCAGCGAGCAGGCGCTCGGCGGCCGCCGCCGCGTCGGCGCGCACCTTCCGCGCCTCCGCCTCGGCCTCGGTCCGGAGCTGCTCGGCCTCGGCCCGGACCCGCTCGGCTTCGCGCAGAGCGGTGTCGTTCTCGTGCTCGGCCTGCTCGCGCAAGGTGTCCGCGATCCGCTGCGCGCGCTCCAGGACGCCGCCCGCTTGCCGCACGCCAAAGGAACCGGCGTCGACGACCGGTTCCTGGGTCAGGGGCAGACGCGGTGCGTCCATGCGACGAGATGATTCCATCTCCGGCCCCCTCTCCAACAGTCCGGGTCCACTTGGCGCAGTCATGCTCTTACAACGAGCCACATCCGGCTACGGGTAGCTTCTTTTTTATGCCGTTGCGTGATCTTCCCACTGAATCGCAGGCAGCGGCGGGCCTGTTACAGGTGGAGACGCTGCGGCATCGCGCGGCCATCCGGCGGACCGAGTGGCACGGCCTCGCGCTGGCCGCACTCGCTGTGGTCACAGCGGTTTCGGTGCTGCTGCCGGGCTCGGCGAGCACAGGCTGTTACCTGTGGCGAGCCACCACCCAACCAGTCGACGGACGTGGTCCGGCGCTCGCGTTGCCGGTCGCGCTGGTCGCCGTCGTGCTCGCGGATCGCTTGTGGGCGGACCGATTGACGGTACGGCGCCGAGTGCGCGGCTGGGCCGCGCCGGGACTGGCCGTGCTCACCGCAGCGATCTGGACTGGTCTGGTGGTTCAGGGCCGATCGGGTTGCTCCACTTCACCGGCTGTGATCGGCACGCTCGTCGGCGGAACGCTGGCAGTGGCGGTCTGCGCACACTGGGCGACTCGCCCATTCCCGGCCCGCGGGGTCCTGCGGGACCGCGGCGAATCGGTCGCCGACGAACCTCTGAACCAGTCCGAATTGCGGGCAACCTTTGTCCATCTCTGCGATCTCGTCCCCGTTCGGCCGGCTCGAGGAGCGACCGCGGCCCTCGTCCCGGCGGCCGCCTCGGCACTCCTCTTGCTCTCGACGGTGCTGCCCTGGCGCGAGCTGGTCGACCCCGTCGCGCTCGGTCCGGCGGGCGCCGAGGCCGGTCTGCTCCGCGCACAGCTCTGGGAACTTCCCTCTGCGGTTCCGTGGGCAGTGCTCGTCGCGGTACTGGCTCTCACGACTCTGGTTGCCCGCGCCCGGCTAGTACGACGTACTGCTGCTGCCGCTACCGGAGCGCTGACTATCACCGGCACGCTGTACGCCCTCATGCAGCTTCCCCCGCGTCTCCCGGACGGCGTCGGCTACCGCCCAGGCCTCGGCGCCTGGATCGCGCTGGCACTCGGCGTCCTGCTGGTCGTGGTCAGCTTGCTGCCCTTGCGACAGCTCCCAGTCGTCGCGGCAGCGGCCGCGCTCGGGCTGGTCGGCGGACTGCTCGTTCCCGACGCGTCAGCAGCGCCGTACCGGCCGGAGGGCGTCGCCGGTGCGCCGCACCGGCTCCTGGACCTCAACGGGGGCCAACTGCAGGACGCGATGGGCATGCGCGTTGCGATCGGTACGTCGGACCCGCTCGACTCGATCGCCGGCCGACTCGACGGTACGCCGGGCACGTGGCTGCTCGGCCGCACCGGCTCGGAGAGCTCGACAGTCTTCGCGTACGCCGACGACGTCGCGCTTCCCCAGGTCACATTGGCCCATGGCCCGACTCCCCCGGCTCTGCTCGGCGTCACCGACCAGCGGATGCTGCTGCTCGCCGGTGGAGCCGGCGATCGGCCGTGGGCCGTGCTGTCCGTGCCGCTCGACCTGGTGAGCGCCGACATCAGCCTGCGCCACCAGAACCCCGACGGCACGTACTACGTCACGCCGGGCGTCGAGGTGCTCGCCACCGGCACCGGCCCGGCCTTCACCCAGCGGAACGCGGACCACTCGATCGTCATCTGGGGTGGCACGCGCACTTGGCGGATCCCGGCTTCAGCACTTCGCGTCGGGATGAGACTGGACCAGTTCCAGATCGCCGGTGCCGGCGCCCCGGTCTCCGCCGGGCCTGACGGCACAGTGGCTCGGCAGACGGGTCCGGGGGGAGTTGCCCTTCAGCGACCGGGCGCTGGACCTGTGCAGCTCACGGGAGTCGCTCCGGCCGGCTGCCCGTTGAGTCGGGACCCAGCCAGCTCGTCGTTGACGGTCGGAGCGTTCGCCGTCGACGTGGGCGGCAACCTTTGGCTCGGCGGGAACTCTGAGACCGCTGTCGTCACACCGGACGGCGTACTGCGGCCGCTGCCGGGGCGCGTCGCCGGTGTGGCGAGTATCGAGGCTCGGGCCGACGGATCCGTCGTACTGGGGGTGGCGCCGGGTGGTGGGGACCAGGTGCTCGTCGTCCCCGACGCTGCTGCCGCTGCGGCGTCCTACCCGGCTGCTGGTGAGCCAGCTGCCCGGTGCGATCAGCGGAAGATCGCCGGCGGCTCGGCGTCGTACCGGATCTTGCCGGTGGGTGCCGATGGCTGAGCTTCCCGATGAGCTGCTGCCGCGCAGGCTGGAGCAAGAGGAGCGACGGCAGGCGGTCGCGCAGCACAGGTGGTTCGGCCGGGCGACGCTGCTCGCCGTACTGGCTGCTGGGGTGGCTCTGCTGCTGCCGTGGGTCTTCAGCCGCCGCCTCGGGCAGTCCGTCTGGCAGCTCGGCGTCGAGACCCAGCCGAAGCTGGCGCTCACTTGGCTCGCCGGACTGGTCGTGAGCGCGCTCGCACTGCTTCTGCGGCCAGGTCAGCTGGCGCCCGCCCTCTCCGGAGTCGTCGCGATGGTCTACGCAGCGGGCGGTTGGCAGGCCACCACTCCCAGCCCGATCAGCGGCACCTGGCCAGGGCCGGGCCCCTCGACAGCCGTCGTCACCGGCCTGATCTGGCTCCTCTGCGCCGCCGCCCAACTGGTCGCCAATCACGCGGACCCGGCCGAGCCCGACGCCGAGTCACTCGCCGATGCCGTCCGGCGCCTGCGCCAGAACTTCTGAACTCACCCTCGGGAAGAAACAGAGCCGCTCAGCGTGCCCGGGACACTCTGATCGACGGACCTTCCTGGACGACACCCTCGGGAAGCTGCGCCAGCCCGGGGCCGCTGGACGTCACGCCGGCGCTGCGCAGGTAGTCGACCAGCGTCTGCTGCCCTTGACCGTCGACGATGACCGGGGTCAACTCGAAGGTTCCCGTCGGCGCCGTACCGCCGATCCGCACCTGCGGGCACGCCCACGTGTCGCCCACACTCGGGCACGGTCCCGCCGCTGGGTAGAACAGCTCGGCCGCTCCGGACCGTCTCACCAGAACCCACACCACTTCGCCGGGCTGCAGGTCTCGCACCGCCCCCGACACCCGCTCGACCTCCGATACCTGACCTTCGGCCGGTGGCGTCGTGATCTCCACCGATCGGGCCGGCGGCCCACTCTCCGCCGGCGGCCCACTCTCTGCCGGCGACGCGTCGTTCGACCGCGACGTCACGACAGCCGTACCCCACCCCGCCACCGCCGCCAGCACACTCACGATCGCCAGCACTCGCCACCACCCCGCGACCAGCGCCTTGCCCCGATGCTTGCGGCGTCCCATCCAGGTCTCCTCGACGGTCCTGCAGCCCGGCCCCGTCACCGAAGCCGCTACGGATGCCCACTCATTGTGACCGATACCCGTGCTCAACCACCTCCTGCGGCTCGCCGAAAGGTTGCGGTCCGACCCGACGGCAGCCGATCCGGCCGTGGTCAGGACGCGGTTCACCCGCGAGAGGGAGCCGAACCCCTCGCAGGACGGAAGCGCTCCACCGCCCTCCGGCGGCACGGTGGAAGAACAACGAGCACCGGAGGATTCGATGACCGTCACCACCCCGGCCACGCGCACCAGCCGACTACCAGTCGCCGTCGCAGCCCTGTCCCTCCTGTACGGCGTACTCGGTGTGATCTGGCTGCTCGGCGCCGACTGGTACCCGTTCGGTCCGAGCACGGACGGCGACAAGGTCACGCCGCTGGCCTTCCTGCCCGAGCAGGTGGGAGCCGGCCTCGTCGCGTTGCTCGGCGTCCTCGGAGTGCCCGCCGCGCTCAGCCACCTCCGAACCGGCTGGACGCCGACGGCGTACCGGCCGCTGCTGACTTTCACTGCCGTGGAGGCGATCTTCTTCGGTCTGCTGGCCCCGAGCATGAGCCTGGTGGTCATCGCGGGCTATCTGCTGGTCCTGGTCGGCGTGCCAGTGGCTCTGGGCTTCGTCGTGGCCGGTGCCCTGCGCCAGCAGACCACCCGAGCACTTCTGCTGGTCCTGCTGGGGTTCGCCGCCGCTGTGCAACTCACCACCGGGCTGTTCGACTGGAAGGCGTTCCAGGGGCTCGGTTCGGGTCTGGCCAGTGTGCCGGAGCGAGTGGGCTCCCAGCCGCTCTTCGTCTTCGGTGCGTTCCTGCTCGGTGCCGGTTGGGCCGTGCTCGGCGTACGAGCTCTGCGGAACGTCCGAGGTCGATGCGCCCGCTGCGGCCGCCCCGGCGCACGCTGGACGCAACCGGAGCTCGCCCGTCGCTGGGGCTTCTGGGCCACCGTCGTCGCGGCGCTCTGCCCGATGCCCTACGCCCTGCTCCGGATGACCTGGCTGCTCCCCAGTCCGATCGGCCTCGGTGTCCAAGCCTCCGATCTGGAGGCCCAACCAGGCATCCGGTTGTTCGGGCTCGGCCTCGGGCTGATCGCTCTGACCTCGGGCATCGTCACCCTGGGCCTGATCCGTCCCTGGGGTGAAATCTGGCCTCGCTGGGTTCCGTTCCTGGCCGGCCAGCCGGTCGCCCTCAAGGCTGCCCTGATCCCCGCCGCGACCGCCGCCACGCTCCTCCTGGTCGGCAGTGTTTCCCTCGTCCCCATGCTGTGGGTTCCCGAGGAGTCCCTCCTCACCAATGTCGGACACCTGCTGCTCTTCCCGTTCCCGCTCTGGGGTGCGTCCCTGGCCCTGGCCACCGCGGCGTACTACTACCGCCGCCGGGATCGGTGCACCGGCTGCGCGCAGGGCTGACGTGCAGCGAGCTGCCGGCGACTCCGGATGCGTCACCGGCAGCTTGAAGAGATCAGTCGATCACCGCAGCGCAGCGGCCGGCGCGGTCGGCTTCGCGTCGGTCCAGCCCGACTCCAGGCCGACCGTGGTGCCGTTCTTGCCACCGGTGCGTTCGCTGCTGAGGAACTTGCCGGACGCCGGGTCGATGACCAGCTTGATGGCCAGCCAGGAGGCCGGGAACGAGAACTTCACCGCGGTTCCCTTGCGGCCCAGCAGGTCGGGCACGTTCTGCTCGACCTCCTGAGCACCCGGCAGGCCCGCCAGCAGCCGGAGCGCGGCAGCCCGCACCTTCGGAGGGGCCGGCGTGTCCTGCAGCAATCCGGCGTCGTCGGCAGGGCGAGCACCTCGCGAAGCGGCACGCCACCAGCCCCCAGGGCGTCGTACCGGTCGGCGGCGCCGGGCAGCTCGAGCAGCTCGCCACGCCCGGGCGTCGACCGGATGATCTGGTCCTTCGGCACCACCGTGTCGGTCTTGCCGAGGTTCCAGCCGGTCGGCGACCCGTCGCGTCGCCACGCCGCCTGGTCGGCGGGCGGGGCCGGCTCGGCGCCGAGCGACCGCGAGCCCCGGTACGCCTTACCGCCGGCGCGCCCGGTCCAGCTCTCGTTCACCCACCAGGTTGCATCCCTGCCAGGACACCTCCGTCACCGGCCTCTGCCGACGACGCCCGCCGTCGGCCGACCACACGCACAACGACGAAGGACCCCGCGGACAGAGCGTCCGCGGGGTCCTTCGTCGTCAGTTACTGGGTCAGCTGTCCTGGATACCGGTGCCGCCGCCGGCGATCTCGGTGAGCTCCAGGTCGGGCGTGCTCTTCTGGGTTCCGGTGAACGTGAAGTACTCCGGAAGCCCGTCCGAGCTGACCGTGCCCTCGGGGGCCACGTCGACCAGGACGATCTGGCCGGGGCGCAGTTCCCCGAACAGGATCTTCTCGGCCAGGACGTCCTCCACGTCGCGCTGGAGTGCGCGGCGCAGCGGGCGGGCGCCGAGGACCGGGTCGAAGCCGCGCTCGGCGACGAGAGCCTTGGCCGCGGGCGTGAGCTCGATGCCCATGTCCTTGTCCTTGAGGCGCTCCTCCACCTGGGCGACCATCAGGTCGACGATCCGGACGATCTCTTCCTTGCCGTGCTGGTGGAAGACGACGATCTCGTCGACGCGGTTCAGGAACTCGGGACGGAAGTGCTGCTTGAGCTCCTCGGTCACCTTCGCCTTCATCTTCTCGTACGAGCCCGAGGTGTCGCTGGCCTGGGAGAAGCCGAGGCTGACGGCCTTGGCGATGTCCCGGGTGCCCAGGTTCGTGGTCATGATGATGACGGTGTTCTTGAAGTCGACCACCCGGCCCTGGGCGTCGGTCAGGCGACCTTCGTCCAGGATCTGCAGCAGCGAGTTGAAGATGTCCGGGTGGGCCTTC
Source organism: Kribbella sp. ALI-6-A (assembly GCF_001984195.1). Classification (GTDB taxonomy): domain Bacteria; phylum Actinomycetota; class Actinomycetes; order Propionibacteriales; family Kribbellaceae; genus Kribbella. Next base: position 2,010,241 of record NZ_MTQN01000012.1, on the reverse strand, counting down.
TCGACCTCGTCGAACAGGACCACGCTGAACGGCTTGCGGCGCACCTTCTCGGTGAGCTGGCCGCCCTCTTCGTAACCGACGTAGCCGGGAGGCGAACCGAACAGCCGCGACGCCGTGTGCTTCTCGGAGTACTCCGACATGTCGAGGCTGATCAGCGCGCTCTCGTCGCCGAACAGGAACTCGGTCAGCGCCTTGGACAGCTCGGTCTTACCGACACCGGACGGACCGGCGAAGATGAACGAGCCGCTCGGCCGGCGCGGGTCCTTCAGACCCGCACGGGTCCGCCGGATCGACCGCGACAGCGCCTTGACGGCGTCGGTCTGGCCGACGTACCGCTTGGCCAGCTCCTTCTCCATGTCCAGCAGCCGCGAGGACTCCTCCTCGGTCAGCTTGAAGACGGGGATGCCGGTCGCGGTGCTCAGCACCTCGGCGATCAGCTCCTCGTCGACCTCGGCGACGACGTCCATGTCGCCGGCCTTCCACTGCTTCTCCCGCTCGGCCTTCGCGTTGATCAGCTTCTTCTCGTCGTCGCGCAGAGAAGCCGCCCGCTCGAAGTCCTGGGCGTCGATCGCCGACTCCTTCTCCCGGCGCACGTTCGCGATCTTCTCGTCGAACTCGCGCAGGTCCGGCGGAGCGGTCATCCGGCGGATCCGCAACCGGGCGCCGGCCTCGTCGATCAGGTCGATCGCCTTGTCCGGCAGGAACCGGTCGGAGATGTACCGGTCGGCCAGCTGCGCGGCGTTGACCAGGGCGGCGTCGGTGATGGTCACCCGGTGGTGCGCCTCGTAGCGGTCGCGCAGGCCCTTGAGGATCTCGATCGTGTGCGCGATCGAGGGCTCGGCCACCTGGATCGGCTGGAACCGGCGCTCCAGCGCGGCGTCCTTCTCGACGTACTTGCGGTACTCGTCGAGGGTGGTCGCGCCGATGGTCTGCAGCTCACCACGGGCCAGCATCGGCTTCAGGATGCTCGCCGCGTCGATCGCGCCCTCGGCCGCGCCGGCCCCGACGAGGGTGTGGATCTCGTCGATGAACAGCACGATGTCGCCGCGGGTGCGGATCTCCTTGAGCACCTTCTTCAGGCGTTCCTCGAAGTCACCGCGGTAGCGCGAACCGGCTACCAGGGCGCCCAGGTCGAGGGAGTAGATCTGCTTGTCCTTGAGCGTCTCGGGCACGTCGCCGCGGACGATCTGCTGGGCCAGACCCTCCACGATCGCGGTCTTGCCGACGCCCGGCTCACCGATCAGGACAGGGTTGTTCTTGGTCCGCCGGGACAGCACCTGCATGACCCGCTCGATCTCGGTCTCGCGCCCGATCACCGGGTCGAGCTTCGATTCGCGGGCGGACTGGGTGTAGTTCCGGCCGAACTGGTCGAGCACCAGGGAGCTGCTGGGAGCACCTTCGGTGGCCCCGGCGCCGGCCGTGGCCGTCTCCTTGCCCTGGTATCCGCTCAGCAGCTGGATGACCTGCTGCCGGACCTTGTTCAGGTCCGCACCGAGCTTGACCAGGACCTGCGCGGCGACACCCTCACCCTCGCGGATGAGGCCGAGCAGGATGTGCTCGGTGCCGATGTAGTTGTGGCCCAGCTGCAGGGCCTCACGCAGGGAGAGCTCCAACACCTTCTTGGCGCGGGGGGTGAACGGGATGTGCCCACTCGGAGCCTGCTGTCCCTGGCCGATGATCTCCTCGACCTGGGAACGGACAGCCTCCAGCGAGATACCCAGGCTCTCGAGAGCCTTGGCGGCGACACCCTCACCCTCGTGGATCAGGCCGAGCAGGATGTGCTCGGTCCCGATGTAGTTGTGGCTGAGCATCCTGGCCTCTTCCTGAGCCAGGACGACTACCCGACGGGCGCGGTCCGTAAATCGTTCAAACATCGCCAAAGCGCTCCTTGCCTCAGAGGAGTCGGACGTGCCGTGTAGGCCGACCCCCGTACATGCATGCTAGTCCCCGGCATCGACAGGCTCGCTCTCAGCGAACAAGCGACGACCTCTCGCCCGGCCGCCCACTGGGGATCACAAGGGAACAACCTCTGCGGTACCCACGGTGTTCCCGGCGCGCCCGGTGTTCGCCACCAGCGAATTCGCCGCGATAGCTGTCTTCTCAGGCACCGGCCCGAAAGTTGTGCACCGAAGTGTCCACACTGTGAAACAACCGGAATGCGGACGGTCCCGGTGCCTGGTTTCAGGCACCGGGACCGTCCGAATCCTCAGGGGCTGCTACTTCGCCTCGTTGTACGCCGCGCGCACCTCGGCCGAGATCCGGCCGCGCTCGCTCACCTCGTAGCCGTTCTCCTTGGCCCACGCCCGGATGTCGGCCGAGTCGGTGGCCGACCGGCCCCGGCTGCGACCGGCCCGGCCGGTGGCGCCCCGGCCACGGCCGGTCACCTTGCGCGCCACCCCGACGTATCCGGACAGCGCGTCGCGCAGTTTGGCGGCGTTCTTCTTGGACAGGTCGATCTCGTACGTCGTGCCGTCCAATCCGAAGGTCACGGTCTCGTCGGCCTTACCACCGTCGAGATCGTCCTCGAGAACTACCTGGACCCTTTGCGCCATCGATGACAGTCCTTTCCGCGCCCGCCACCGGGCACAATCCCCCACTTTTTCGGGCTTCCACCTGATTTGTACCGCACAAACCCTGGAGTTGTCATTCAACAGGCGGAATGTGGAGGAAAGATGTGACTAAACACCCGTCCCGGCGGGATCTCGTGCACTGTTCGTGACGAAGGGTATTCACGTCACTCCGCGTATGCGCCGGGCGCGGAAATGGACCCGGGAATGGATATGGCCGTTGGTTGTGCTATGCAACAGCCTCCCGGGCCCGTTTCCGGCTCACTCCGGACGCAGCAACGGGAACAGAATCGTCTCCCGGATCCCGGCCCCGGTGAACAGCATCACCAGCCGGTCCAGACCCATCCCGAGCCCACCGGCCGGCGGCATGCCGAACTCCATCGCGCGCAGGAAGTCCTCGTCCAGCTCCATCGCCTCGGGATCGCCCGCGGCGGCCAGCAACGACTGTGCCACCAGGCGTTCGCGCTGGATCACGGGGTCGTTCAGCTCGCTGTAGGCGACCCCGAGCTCGACGCCGTTGACGAACAGGTCGAAGGCCTCGACCAGCCCGTCGGCGTCGCGGTGGCGCTTGGCCAGCGGCCGGGCCGACTCGGGATAATCGCGCACGAACGTGGGCTGGATCAGGGTGTGCTCACACAGCTTCTCGAACAAGTCGACCGCGATCTCACCGGCATTCTTGCCCGGTTGCAGCTCGACCTCGTGCTGTTCGGCCAGCTTCAGCAGGGCGGGCAGCTCGGTGGTCTGGTCCACACTCTGGCCGACCGCCTCCGACAGCAGCCCGAAAAGCGTCGCGTGCCGGAACGGCTGCTCGAAATCGATCACCGAACCGTCGCGCGCGGTGACCTCCGGCCGGCCGGCCGCACGGGCGGCGTTGCGGATCAGCTGCTGCAGCAGCTCGGCCATCGTGTCGTAATCACCGTAGGCCTGGTAAGCCTCGATCATCGAGAATTCCGCGGCATGGGTGGAGTCCAGGCCCTCGTTGCGGAACGTCCGGCCGATCTCGTAGACCCGGTCGACGCCGCCGATCATCGCCCGCTTGAGATCCAGCTCGAGCGCGATCCGCAGCAGCATGTCCTGGTCGAAGGCGTTCAGGTGGGTCCGGAACGGCCGGGCCGCCGCGCCGCCGTTGGTCAGCTGCAGCACCGGCGTCTCCACCTCGACGAACCCCTGGTCGTCGAAGGTCGTGCGCAGCGACTTCAGCACCGCCGCCTTGGTCCGGACCATCTCGCGGGCCTCCGGCCGCACGATCAGGTCCACGTAGCGCATCCGGACCCGGGCTTCCTCGCTCAGCGGGTTGTGCTCGTTCGGCAGCGGGCGCAGCGTCTTGGCCGCCATCTGCCAGGACGTGGCCTGCACCGACAGCTCACCCCGCCGGCTGGTGACCACCTCGCCCTGCACCGACAGCAGGTCGCCGATGTCGACCAGCGCCTTGAACCGGGCCAGCTCCTCCTCGCCGACGTCGGCCAGCGACAGCATCACCTGCAGCTCGGTCCCGTCGCCCTCGCGGAGCCGGACGAAGCACAGCTTGCCGGTGTTGCGCAGGAAGATGACCCGGCCGGCCACCGCGACCTGCTCGCCGGTCCGGGTGTCCGGCGCGAGCTCCTGAGCGTCGTACCGGTCGCGCAGGTCCTTGAGCAGGTGCGTCCGCGGCACCGAGATCGGGTAGGGCTGCACCCCCTCGGCGAGCAGCCGGTCACGCTTCTCCCGGCGGACCCGCATCTGCTCGGGCAGGTCGTCCTGCCCGCTGTCGGGGGTCACCGGGGTCTCACGTGGCTCAGTCATAGGGCAAAGGCTAGTGACTGACCGCCTCCGGAACCGAATCGTTTGCCCGCCCACCGGCCGTCCCGGCCGCCCCTGGGTCGCGGGTCAACACCTGAACCGGCCCGGAAATTCCGTCCGCCGGATAGTTCACAGATCAGTAAAACGCTTGCCCGGCAGTGCCACGATTGTTTCATGGGGGAACTTCACGCGCTGGCGATCGCGGTACCGACCGGGGGACTCGCAGTCGTCACGTACCTGGTCGTCGGGCTGGTCATCGGCATCGAGAGCATGGGCATCCCGTTGCCCGGCGAGACCACGCTGATCGCCGCCGCGCTGCTCGCGTCCCAGGGCGATCTGCGCCTGGTGCTGGTGATCGGCGCGGCCGCGACCGGGGCGATCGTCGGCGACTCGATCGGCTACTACCTCGGGCGCAAGGCGGGCCGCGGCCTGTTCGAGCGGCTCGGCCGGCGCTCCAGACACTTCTCCACCGACCGGATCGAGCGGGCCGAGCGGTACTTCCACAAGTACGGCGTCTGGACCGTCTTCTTCGGCCGGTTCGTCGCGCTGCTGCGGATCTTCGCCGGCCCGATGGCGGGCACGCTGCGAATGCCGTACCCGAAGTTCCTGGTCGCCAACGCGGCCGGCGGGCTGGCCTGGTCGGTCACGATCGGTGTCGTCGCGTACAACATCGGCGACAACGCGGACAAGATCTTCGGCGAGCTGTCGATCTGGGCGCTGGCCCTGGTCGCCGCGGCCGCCGTCACGGCGTACGCGGTCTACAAGCTGCGGCACCGCCGGCGTACCGGCGAGGACTCCGTCGAGCTGGTCGGCCCGGCGCCGGCCGACGCCCAGTAGGTCAGCGGACCCGCAGCACCAGGCTCGGCGTCGCCGTGCCGTAGACCGGCGTGCCCTGGTACGTCGTACCGGGGACCAGGAAGCGGTAGGCGAACACCCCGGGCCTGGTCGCCCGGAAGCTGATCGTGGCCCGGCCGCCCCGCATCGGGGTCGCCTTGACGTTGCCCCAGGCCCGGCCGTTCCAGAACTGCAGCATCGCGGTGCTGTTCAGCGCCGGGCGGACCACCACCGCGGCGTTGATCACCCCGTTGCGGTTGTGCACGTTGCCGCCCGCGTAGCCCGCGCCCTGGATCAGCAGCCGGCTCCGGGTCAGGTAGCTCTTGCTGCTCGACGCGCTGAACAGCGCGCCGACCCGGCTGTGCACCGGCACGTACGCCCGGTACGAGCGGGTGCCGCCGGTGTTCACCCGGACCTCGAAGTGCCCGCCCGGCTGGGTGGTCGACCGGCCGGCCTGGACCCACGGACCGCCCGCGCGGTTCTGCGCCAGCACCACGACCGGCAGTCCGGCCGACGTCGACTGTTGCACCGAGCAACGAGATCCGCCGCAGCTGATCTCCTGCTGGATGGTCCGGCCGCGGATCAGCATCTGCTTGCCGAACGTCCACAACGTCGGTACGGCGGCCGTCGTCCTGGTGGTCCGCCCGGCGATCTCGGCGCCGGCCAGCGAGGCCCACTCGTTCTTCGTCCGCAACTGGAAGTAGTACGGCGGCCGGATGTTCTTCAGCACCAGGCTCGACTTGGTCGTGGCCGCGGCGACCGGCTTGAACGGCTGCCCGTTGACGCCGATCACCGGCGTGTAGACCTGGCTCCCGGCCGGCAGGTCGAGCGGGTCGTTCGGCGTGAAGTCCTGATCCGGCGGCGGCACCTTCCAGCTCACCACGACGTCCTTGCCGGACGTCCGCGCGATCGCCTCGGCCGGCCGCAACGGCCCGTCGGTGTCGAACATCGGCGACCGGGCCGGCTTGCTGGTCACCCCACCGCGCGACGTCCCGATCGCCACCGCGATCCGGTAGTTGCCGTCGGGCGGGAACGCCGAGGTCGGGATCGACCAGGTGTTCGGCTCGTCCGCCGCCACGTACTTCACGTACGACGGACTGCTGGACACCACGCCCTCGATCGAGATCCGGTTCGGCGCGTTGTCGTCCTTCCAGCTCACCTGGACCGCGGACCGCGCCTCGTCCCACCCGACCGTCACCCCGGTCGGGACCGGGTCCGACGTACACGCCGTCAGGGCGGTCCCCGCGACCAGCACCACAGCCACGACGGCAAGCGGCGACCGCACCCTGCCCATCGCACCTCACCGACCTAGGACAACCTGGAACCGCGTTGACCATACCCAGCCGACACCCCGCACTGCCTAGCCGGAGGGCCGAATCGTGATACTCCCCACCGAGGTCTGCCGCTCACGCTTCGCCAGCGCCGAGCGTGCGTTCCTGGCCACGACGGGTCTGGACCTGCGCCCCCATGTGGTGCCCGTCACGTTCGCACTGACCGGCGACACCGTCCTGATCGCCGTCGACCACAAGCCCAAAACCACGCGAAACCTGCGTCGTCTGCGCAACCTGACCGAGAACCCGCGGGCCACGCTGCTGATCGACCACTACTCCCCCGACTGGACCCACCTGTGGTGGATCCGCGCGGACTGCACGGCTGACGTCGTACCGGAGTATTCGGTCGAGGCGCTGGTCGCCAAATACTCGCAGTACGCCGAGAACCCACCAGCCGGTCCCTTCGTCGTCGCGAACGTCGAGAAGTGGACCGGCTGGTCGGCGAGCTAGTCCTCAGACAGTGGTGAGCACGAAGTTGGGCGTGTAGGCCGCCGCGTAGGGAAGACCGTTCAGCGACGCGGCAGGAAGGTAGTAGCGGTAGGCGACCCGGCCCGGCGTGGTGACCCGGATGACGCCCTCCCCACGACCGTTGGCGACCGACACCGAACCGACCGTTGCCCAGGTCGTCCCCGTCCAGCGCTGGAGCACAGCCTTGCTGGTGAGCCCCGGTGTGATGATCAGCGGCGCCTTCGCCGTCGCACCGCGCTGGACAACGGGCTGGACCCAGCTTGCCCGCCCGGCCTGCTGCATCGTCGTCGCGACCACTTGGCTGTACCCGCCGAACCATCCCTCGCTCTTGGCGTCGTCGCGGATCGTGGGCAGCGCGACCCGGTACTGCCGCGATCCGGACGCACCGAGGTCGAACTCGAACTGCCGGTTCTGGAACAACTTCGAAGCGACGACGTACCAGGGGCTGCTCGCCGAGTTCCGCGCCTGGAGGACGACCTGGGCCTGGGCCGGCTCGAAGGTACCGGTGATCTTGGCCTGCGGACTGTTCACCTGTGCCCAGGCCGGGATGACCGCCTTCAGGCCGGCGTAGCCGATCGTCAGATCCACGCCGGCGTAGCCGCCCCACTCGTTCCGGGCGGCGACGGAGAACAAAGAGCGTGGAACCGGCGCGCCGAACCCGATGAAGGTTCCCACGGAAGGCTCGCCCAGGCTCACCGGCTTGTCGCCCTCGTGCAACCGGTACTGCGGCGTGTAGAGAGTCGATCCCGGCCGGTCGAGCGGATCGTTCGGGGTCCCGGTGTCCGTGACCTCGTAGTACTTCCACTCGACCAGGACAGTGGCGTCACCAGCCAGCGTGAACTTCCGCTCGTCCGACGGCCGGGCCCGATAGGTGTCGAACCGCGGTGACGCCGTGGCCGGACTGGTCTCGCCGCCCTCGGTTCCGACCGACACCGCGATCTCCAGCTCCGAGTCGGCGCTGAAGGTGCCGGCCGGAATGTCGACGGCGTCGGGACCGCCTGCGGGGACGTAGACGACGCCGAGCTCGGCACTGCCCGCCTCGCGGCGGGTCACCACCTTGTTCGGCAGGCCGCCGTCGTCGTCCCAGCTGACGTGGACGAACTGGACCGTGTTGTCCTTCCAGCTGATCTTCACGTTCTTGGGCGCGGGATCGGCGGCGGCTGCCGGAGTCGCCGTCAGAGCGGCGGCAACCAGGCCGGCGGACACCGCGAGGAGCACGGACTTCTTCATGGAGATCCTCAGGAAGTGGTGGTGAGCACGAAATTGGGCGAGTACGCGGCGGCGTACTTGAAGCCGTTCACGGTGACGGCCGGGAGGTAGTAGCGGTAGGCCACCCGTCCGACGGCGGCACTCTTCACGTAGCCGCGGGCGAGGCCCACGTTGCTCCTGACGTATCCGACCGTGCTCCACGTGTTGCCGGTCCAGCGCTGCAGGACCACGGTGTAGCTGCAGGTCGGCGAGTGGCGAACCTCAGCGGTCGCGGTCTGCCCACGCCGGACCGTGGCGGTGGTGAAGCGGGCGCCCCAGGGGTTCACCTGAACTGTCGTCGCCACGGCCGCGCTGTAGCTGCCGAAGTAGGCGATGCCGGCAGTGTCTGTGTAGTTGGGCGCCAGCACCCGGTAGTGCCGCGAGCCGGACGCACCGAGCGGGAACCTGAAGGTTCCGTTGACGGCCTGCTGCGACGACGCGGTGTACCAGGGGCTGGTCGCGGTGTTCCGGGCCTGCAGGTAGACCGGAGCGGTGCGGGCGGCAACGGTCCCCGTGATCGCGGGCTGCGACGTCGCCGTGCCGGACTTCACCCAGGTCGGGATGACAGCCTTGAGACCGCTCGCGGAGGCACCGCCGAGGCGCCTGCTGACGGTGCCCCACTCGTTGCTCGCCAAGACGTCGATCTGGTACGGCAACGCGTGGCTGGCCACCGTCACCGAGGTCGCCGGGGACGCGGCGGCGAGGTCACTGACCTTGCTTCCGGCGACCAAACGGGGCGTGTACCGGGTCGAGCCGGCCAGGTCCAGCGGGTCGTCGGGAGTCCGGTCGAGCTCGGAGAACCCGGCCTTCCACTGCACCCGCAGGCCGCTGGTCCCCGACAACGTGACCGAGACCCGCTCGGCGGGCGCGGCGACGATCGTGTCGAACCGCGGGGAAACTCCGGCCGGACTGGTCTCTGCGGCCTCCGTTCCGACCGACACGTCGAACTGCAGTGTTCCGCTGTACGGTTCCAGCCGGGTGGCGGGATAGTCCACCACGTTCGCCGCACCCGCCGGGACGAACACCGGCAGCACGGTGGTCGAAGTCCCCGTCCGGAGCACGACCTTGTTCGGCTGATCGCCTTCCTCGGTCCACGTCACCCGGACGAACTCGTGGGTCGAGTCCTTCCAGGCGATCGTCACACCGGTCGGCGCGGCGTCGGCCGCGACCGCCTGAGTCGCGGTCAGCGCCGAGCCGAGCAGACCGGCGGACAATGCCAGTGCTGGCCATTTCTTCATGGGCAGAAAGCCTTTCAGCGAGTGATGGTCTGATAGAAGGTCGCGCTGTAGGCCGCCGCGACCGTGACCGCGCCGAAGCGGTGGGTCGGCACGTAGAAGCGGTACGCGAAGCGGCTGGCGACGTTCGTGCTGAGATACGCGTCGCCGTAGCCGTGCTTGGTGAACACGTAGCCCACCAACGTCCACGTCTTTCCGTTCCAGCGCTGCAGCTCGCCGCGGCCATCGATACCCGGCATGATGCTGAGGCCGATCTGTGCCAGGCCGCTGCCCACCGGTGCCGGCTCGCGATACACCGTCGGCCAGACAGTCATCTGGGTGGTTGTGGTGACTGGCGCGCTGTATCCGCCGTACCAAACTGTGCTGGGCGTGGAGGTGACCGTGTTGGCGACGGCAACGCGGTACTCACGGGTTCCACGGCTGGCCAGGGAGAATCGGTAACGGCCGCCGGAGAAGTCGGCAGAGCTGACGACGTACCAGGCGCTCGCAGCCGTGTTCCGGGCTTGCAGCGTGACCTGAACGGTCGGCGGGCCGGAGAAAGTGCCACTGACAACTGTCGGCGCGTCCGCCCGAACCCAGCGCGGGATCGACGTCGTGAACGCGACCAGCCGGCCGCGGATCCACTGGCTCGGGGGCCCGGCGTCCCACTCGTTCTGCGCCCGGACAGCAACCTCGAACGGCGGCTTCGGGACGGCGAAGGTGCTCCCCGCCGCGGTCGTCGGCCGGCCGACGTCCACCGGCGCGGCCGTGCCCACCCGATACATGGGCTGGAAGAGCACCGGCGCGTCGACGTCCAACGGGTCGTCCGGGGTGTCGCGATCCTGCCGCGGCCAGTTCCGCCAGTCGAGGCGCACCGCGGCACTGCCGGACGGGCTGAATCCCTCGATGAGGGGCTCACTGGAATAGAGAATGTCGAAGGCAGCAGAGAGCCCGACCGCACTTGCGGCCGTCCCGTCGGCGTCCGCGGCGGAGACTGCGATCTGCAGCACCTCGTAGGCGGTCCCCGCCTGCCGAACGGCGCTCTTCGGCAGGTCGATCTCGTTCGGGGCGCCGGCCGGAACGTGCCGGACGACTCGGTCCGTCAACTCGCCGCGTGCTCGCACCACGATCCGGTTCGGCCGGTCGGCATCTTCGCGCCAGGTCACGTGCACGTATTGACGAGTGCTGTCCTTCCAGCTGATCTCGACGTCTGTCGGGGCCGGTTCGGCAGCGTGGGCCGCGGGGGTGGGCAGGACGACGGCCAGGAGGCCGACGGACGCGGCTGCGGCGAGCCACTTGGTCATGAAGTGCCTTTCAGGCGGGGACGACGACATTGACGAAGGTTTCGGTGTACGCCGCGGCGAAGCGCAGGCCGCCGTACGTGGTGGCGGGGACGTAGTACCGGTAGGCGACCCGGCTCGGCTTCGCGGTGACGATGCGGCCGACGCCGTACCCGTTCCGCACCGCGACGGGGCCGACGGTGGTCCAGGTCGTGCCGCTCCAGCGCTGCAGCGTCGCGGTGGTGCTGACCTTCGGGGCGACATCCAGCCGCGCCTCGTTGGTCTGGCCGACGGGAACCTGGGCCGATCGGAAGTGCGCACCGGCCCGCAATTGGGTGGTCGAGGAGACCGCGATGGTGGACGCGCCGTAGCTGATTCTCGAGCCGTTGAGGTACGACAGCGGCTGAGTGGTCACCCGGTACTGCCGGCTGCCGCCGGTTCCAAGGGCGAAGGCGAACCTGCCCTGGCTGAACTGTCCGGCTGAGACGACGTACCAGGGGCTGGTCTGGCTGTTGCGTGCTTGCAGGACGACCTGGCGCGGCTGGTCGGTGGGCGTGTAACTGCCGGTGACCCGCGTGCTGCCGGAGCCGTAGACGGCCCACGCCGGAACGTTGGCCGTCAGCCGCGTGTTCCGGGCCTGAACCAGACCGCCGTCCCGGCCCATTCCCCACTCGTTGACACCGGCAACGAACAGGTCGTACTCGGACTTGAGGGTGTAGCTGATCCCTGTCCCGGTCGTCGGTCCGCCGATCCAGTACCGGTTGCCGGTCCCGAGGACGTCATAGGTGACTTGGAATCTGGCCGGGAGCGTCCGGTCCAGCGGGTCGTCCGGAGTCGTGTCGATCATCGCCGCCGGCTTCCACCGGACCGTGGTCGTACCGGTCGCTGACATGGTCGCGCCGTCGAAGGCCGGAGCGGACGGCGTCGATGCGTCGAACGCGGCCGAGACCGCTTCGGCGACCGGCGGGACCTGGTTCCCACCCACCACCGCGAACTCGAGCGGCTTCGTCGAGCCCGTCCCTACGGCGGCGACGATTTCCTCTGCGTCGATGCTCACCGTGTCGGGCAGGTCGGCGGTCACGCTGATCGCGCGCAGTCCGGCCGTCTCCCCTTGGTAGCGGAGCACGACCACGTTCTCCTGCGGCGCCGGATCCTTCCAGCTCACCACGACATGACGCAGGGTGCCGTCCTGCCAGTCGATCTCGACATCGGTGGGGGCGACTCCCCCGGCGAATGCGGGGGCGGCGGTGAGCAGAGAGGCGGCGAGCACGCTCGTGACCGCGAGTGCCGGCCAGTTCTTCATGTGGTCCCGTTCAGGTGGTGGTGAGGACAAAGATCGAGGAGTACGCCGCGTGGTACGTGCCTCCGCCGACTGTCGCGGTGGGGACGTAGTAGCGGTAGGAGACGCGGCCGGGTGCCGTGCTGCGGACATAGCCGTTCCCGATGCCGCTGGTGAATCCGACCGGGCCGACGGTGGTCCAGGCGGTCCCGCTGTAGCGCTGGAGGACTGCTGTGCCGTTGTAGGCGGGGTGGACCGTCAGGGCCGCGCGGGCCGTCTCGCCGCGGTTGATGGTCGGGCGGGGAAACACGCCGTACACCTTGTGCTGGACGTTGTTCGTCCCGATCGCGCTGTAGCCGCCGTACCAGACGCGAGCGCCGGCGGTGGTGTTCGGGACCTGGACCCGGTACTGGCGGGACGGGGTGGACTGGAAGGTGAATCGGTACGAGCCGGTGGTGTTCACCCGGGACGCGACGGTGTACCAGGCGCCGGCCGGGGTGTTGCGGGCCTGCAGGATCACCGTCCGCGGGTCGGTGCCGGCGATCTCGCCGGTGAGGTCGAGCAGGTTGTCGTAGACGACCCACGACGGCACCGTCAGCGTGGGAGCGCTCGCCGCGGCATCGACCAGCTTGGCCGTCGACGGTCCCCACTCGTTGACCTGGGCAACTGAGAAGGCGAAGGCCGGGCCGGGAGCGGTGAAGGTCAGCTTCGTCGCCGGACCGGTCGGACCGACGGTGACCGGGTCCTTCGAACCGACCTGGTACGACGCCTGGAACACCGCCGGGCCGGTCACGTCCAGCGGGTCGTCCGGAGTCGTGTCGGTGGCGGCGGGGCCGGACTTCCACTGTGCCGTCAAGGTGCTGCTGCCGGAGATCGCCGACGAGACGAGCTCAGGCATCGGCGGCAGCGTCGTGTCGAAGCGCGGGCTGCCGGTCAGCGGACTGATGCCGCCGTCCTTACTGCCGACGGCGACGGCCATCCGCAGGTCGTGCGCGCCCGCCGACATCGACGTGGCCGGGATGTCCACCTGGTTGGGCTCGTCCGCGGTGGTCCAGAACTGCCCGATCGGCGTCGTGTTCTCCTTGCCCTGCAGGATGATCCAGTTCGGCTGCGGGGACGTCTCGTCCCAGGTGAGGCGGATCGCCTGGTGGGTGGCGTCGACCCACCGGATCGTGACGTTCGTCGGCGCCGGCTCGGCGGCGTGGGCCGGGGTGGCGACGGTGGCCGCGAGCAGGGTGGCCGGCAGCAGGGCGGCAGACAGGCGCTTCATGGAGTCCCCACGGTGAAGGGGCCATGTTCCCCCACGGCCCAGCCAGCGCATTCTTCAGTACGGGGATTGCGATTGGCAACAAAGTTGCACTTTGCTGCAAAAACCAAGCCCGCCCCGGCGGGATGCCGGAGCGGGCTTCAGGGGGTACGGCGGTCAGCGAGCCTCGGCCCGGGCGGCCTCGGTCTCGGTTCCCGGGTTGGGTTCGCCGTTGCCCGCGCGGACCAGTTCCTCGATCTGCTTACCGGTGTCGGCGTCGACGTTCTTCCAGTACTGGAAGGCCTTCTCGAGCACCTCACCGTGCACGCCGCCGAGCAGGTGGCCGGCCACGGTGCGGACGAACTCCTCGCGCTGGGCGTCGTTCCAGACCTCGCGGACCAGCGTGCCGGCCTGGCTGAAGTCGTCGTCGTCCGCGCGCAGCTCGTACGCCGAACGGACGAACTCGCCGTCGGCCTCCCAGCTGTCCTCGGCCGGGCCGGTCAGGTCGGAGTACGGGCGGCCGGCGGTGTTCGGTGCGTAGACCGGGAGGTCGCCGGCGTGGTCGTAGGCCATCGGGCCGTCGAAGGTGTAGCTGTTCACCGGGACCTTCGGGCGGTTCACCGGCAGCTGCAGGTGGTTCGGGCCGATGCGGTAGCGCTGCGTGTCGGCGTAGGCGAAGACGCGGCCGAGCAGCATCTTGTCCGGGCTGAAGCCGATGCCGGGCACGACGTTCGACGGCGCGAACGCGGCCTGCTCGATCTGGGCGAAGAAGTTGTCCGGGTTCTTGGTCAGCCGCATCGTGCCGACCTTGACCAGCGGGTAGTCCGCGTGCGGCCAGATCTTGGTCAGGTCGAACGGGTTGATCCGGTAGGTCTTGGCGTCCTCGTACGGCATCAGCTGCACCGACAGCGTCCACGACGGGTGCTCGCCGCGTTCGATCGCGTCGTGCAGGTCGCGGCGGTGGAAGTCGGCGTCCTCGCCGGCGATCTTGGCCGCCTCCTCGCCGGTCAGGTGCTCGACACCCTGGTCGGTGTGGAAGTGGTACTTGACCCAGTGCTTGTCACCGGTGGCGTTGATCCACAGGTAGGTGTGCGAGCCGTAGCCGTTCATGTGCCGGTACGACTTCGGGATGCCGCGGTCGCCCATCAGGTAGGTGACCTGGTGCGCGGACTCCGGGTTCAGCGTCCAGAAGTCCCACTGCATGTGGTTGTCGCGCAGGCCGGAGCCGCCGCGGCGCTTCTGCGAGCGGATGAAGTGCGGGAACTTGATCGCGTCGCGGATGAAGAAGATCGGGGTGTTGTTGCCGACCAGGTCGTAGTTTCCCTCGCTGGTGTAGAACTTCAGCGCGAATCCGCGCGGGTCCCGCCAGGTGTCCGGGCTGCCGAGCTCGCCGGCGACGGTGGAGAACCGGGCCAGCATCTCGGTCGTCGCGCCCTTCTGGAACAACGCCGCCTTCGTGTACGCGCTGACGTCCTCGGTGGTCTCGAACACACCGAACGCGCCGCTGCCCTTGGCGTGCACGTTGCGCTCCGGGACGCGCTCGCGGTTGAAGTGCGCCATCTGCTCGAGGAAGTGCGTGTCGTGCAGCAGCAGCGGGCCGTTGGCTCCCAGCGTGAGGGAGTTGCGGTCGCTCGGTGCCGGTGCACCTGTCGACGTCGTCGAACCGGACGAGACCTCGGTCATGTCACTCTCCTAAGAAGTTCGGTACCGCACGTCTGGACGTCGCGCGGTGCTCAGCGGGGATCGGCCGTCGCGCACGACGGGCACAGTCCCCAGTAGTTGACCTCGGCAACTTCCACCACGAAGCCGGCCGCGTCGACCGGGTGCAGACAGGGCGCCTCGCCCTGCGCGCAGTCGACGTCCTCGATCCGCCCGCAGCCGCGGCAGATCAGGTGATGGTGGTTGTCCCCGACCCGCGGCTCGAACCGCGCCGAGTGCCCGGCCGGCTCGATCCGCCGTACCAGCCCGGCCTCGTCGAAGGCCCGCAGTACGTCGTACACGGCCTGGGTCGAGACGGATCCGAGCTCGTCCCGCACCGCCCCGGCGATCGAGTCGACGTCCGGGTGCGGCAGCCGGTCGAGCGCGGTGAGCACCTGGACCCGCTGGTTGGTGACCCGCAGTCCGGCGGCTCGTAGCCGCTGCACCGCATCCACCGAGGTCATGCCCCGAGCTTCGCAGCTAATCTGGAATCAGTCAAGAAAACACTGTGAGTGACGGGGAGATCCCGCTGAGACAACACCAAAAGGGCGGCCCGCGTGGGCCGCCCTTCTGGGGAGTGTGGACTCAGTGGTTCCGGGTGAAGGCCTGATCGAGGCCGAGCAGCGGCAGGAACGGCTCGTGGTGGGTGATCAAGGTGGACTCCGGAACGATCAGCGGAGCCAGAGCGCCGGTCGCCACGACGGGAACGGCGCCCGGCGTGAGGGACTGCTCGGTGAGGATGCGGGTGACCAGTCCGTCGACCAGTGCGGTGAAGCCGAAGATCGCGCCGGACTGGAGGGCTTCGACGGTGTTCTTGGCGACCGCGGCGCGGGGGCGGGTGAGCTCGACGCGGCGGAGCTGGGCGGCCGAAACACCGAGCGCGTCGGTCGCGGTTTCGATGCCCGGGGCAATCGATCCGCCGACGAAGGCGCCGGCCGGGTTCACCAGGTCGACGGTGGTCGCGGTCCCGATGTCGACCACGACGCAGGGGGCGCCGTACCGGTTGACGGCCGCGAGCGCGTTCGCGATCCGGTCGGTGCCGACCTCGCGGGGGTTGTCGACCAGCACCGGAAGGCCGGTTTTCACGCCGGGCTCGACGACGACGCTGGGCACGTCGCGGTAGTAGCGGGAGACGACGTCGCGCAGTTCGTGCAGGACGTGCGGCACGGCCGAGCAGACCGCGACGCCCGACACCGGCGCCTCACCGGCGAGCAGGCCGTCGAGCAGCACCGCCCACTCGTCCGCGGTACGGCGGGGGTCCGTGCCCACCCACCAGTGCCGCTTGACGGTGCCCTCGAAGACCAGTCCGACGAGGGTGCGGCTGTTCTCGACCGCGACGGCCAGCAACATCAGGCTTCCTGGAGGTCCAGGGCCAGATCGAGGACCGGAGCCGAGTGCGTGAGCGCGCCCACGGCCAGGAAGTCGACGCCGGTTTCGGCGACCGCGCGGGCGACGTCGAGAGACAGACCGCCCGACGCCTCGAGGCGGGCCCGGCCGGCGATCTTCTCGACGGCCTCGCGCAGCTGCTCGACCGGCATGTTGTCCAGCAGGATCAGGTCCGCGCCGGACTCCAGGGCGATCAGCGCGTCGTCGACCGAGTCGACCTCGACCTCGACGGCGATCTCCGGGTAGGCCTTGCGGACCAGCCGGAACGCCTCGGCGACGCCGCCGGCCGCGATCACGTGGTTGTCCTTGATCAGCGCCGCGTCGGACAGGCCCATCCGGTGGTTCTGGCCGCCGCCGCACCGGACGGCGTACTTCTCCAGCGAGCGCAGCAACGGCATCGTCTTGCGGGTGTCGCGGATCACCGCGCCGGTGCCCTCGACCTCGTCGACCCAGCGCCGGGTCAGGGTGGCGACCCCGGACAGGTGGCAGACCAGGTTGAGCATCGTGCGCTCGGCGGTCAGCAGCTGACGGGTCTTGCCCCGGGCGGTCAGCAGCACGGCACCGGCCTTGACCGCCGTACCGTCGGTGACCGAGTGCTCCACCTCGATCTCATCGCTGCCCGCGACCAGGCGCAGCACCAGCTCGGCGATCTCCAGTCCGGCGACCACTCCGTCGGCGCGTGCGACCAGCTCGGCGACCGAGACCTGCGCCTCGTCGACGGTGGCCGTGGTGGTGACATCGACACCGCCGGCCAGGTCCTCCTCGATGGTGGCCCGGACCAGGTCCTCGACCCACCGCCTGTCGAGCGTGTCATCCATGTCGCTACTTCCCCTCCGATGCTTCCTTCAGCGCCACGAAGGCCGTGGCAGGCCGGGCGGAGTTCCCGTCGCCCGCCAGTGTGAGGTCCAGATTGCCCGACCACACGGTGTCGTCACGATCCGGGTGGTCCTCACGCCAGTGCGAGCCGCGGCTCTCCTCGCGGGCCGTGCCCGCCGCGACCAGGGCGGACGCGACGGTGACCAGGTTGGTGGCCTCCCAGCTCGGCGTCCCGGGCTCGCCCGCGGGCTGCTCGATCAACCGGCCGAGGCGGTCACCGGCGTCCGCGAGCCCGGTCGCGCTCCGGATCACTCCGGCACCGACCGTCATCACCCGTTGCAGCTCCGGTACGACGTCCGCGTTCACCAAGCCGGGAACCCTACCGTCGTCGGCCGGTTCGCGCAGATCTGGCAGGTCGTCGGCCAGTGCGGCCGCGATCCGCCGGGCGAACACCAGGCCCTCCAGCAGCGAGTTGGACGCCAGCCGGTTGGCGCCGTGCACGCCGGTGCAGGCGACCTCGCCGCACGCGTACAGCCCGGGCACGGAGGTCTGGCCGTGCAGGTCGGTCCAGACTCCGCCGGAGGAGTAGTGGCACGCCGGCGCGACCGGGATCAGCTCGCGGACCGGGTCGATGCCGTGCGAGCGGCACGACGCCAGGATGGTGGGGAACCGCACCCGCCACTTCTCGTCGCCGAAATCCCGGGCGTCGAGCAACATGTGATCCTTGCCCGTGGCAAGCATCTTCCGCATGATCGCTTTCGCCACCACGTCGCGCGGCGCCAGGTCGGCCAGCTCGTGCTGCCCCTGCATGAACCGGTTGCCGTCGTGATCGACCAGGAACGCGCCCTCGCCGCGCACGGCCTCGGACACCAACGGCTGCTGGCCTTTCGCGCTCTTGCCGAGCCAGAGCACGGTCGGGTGGAACTGGATGAACTCCAGGTCCCGCACCTTCGCCCCGGCCCGCAACGCCAGCGCCACCCCGTCGCCGGTCGACACGCTCGGGTTCGTCGTCGCGGCGTACAGCTGGCCGAGCCCACCCGACGCCAGGACGACGGCCCGGCTGCGGATCGCGCCGACGCCGTCGAGCTGCCCTTCGCCCATCACGTGCAGCGTGACGCCGGCGACCGCGCCGTCCGCGGCGAGCAGGAGATCCAGGACCAGCGCGTGCTCGATGATCCGGATGTCGTCGGCCCGCTTCACCGCGGCGACCAGGGCCCGCTCGATCTCGGCGCCGGTCGCGTCGCCACCGGCGTGCGCGATCCGGTTGCGGTGGTGGCCGCCTTCGCGGGTCAGCGACAGGTCGCCGCCGGCCAGCGTGTCGAACCGGGCGCCCAGCTCGATCAGGTCGTGCACGGCCTCGGGTCCCTCGGTCACCAGCGCCCGGACGGCGGCCGGGTCGCTCAGCCCGGCCCCGGCGACCAGCGTGTCCTGCAGGTGGTCCTCGGGCGAGTCACCCGGCCCGAGCGCGGCCGCGATCCCACCCTGCGCCCACTGCGTCGAGCCGGACGCGACGACGTCCTTGGTCACCACCAGCACCGACCCGAACTCGCGCAGCTTGAGCGCGGCGGTCAGTCCGGCGATGCCCGAGCCGATCACCACCACGTCGACCGTGTCGGTCCATCCGGGCGCGGGCGCGGCAAGCCGTTGCGGAACGGCGGGAGCAGTCATTCCGCGACCGTATCAATGGATTTCATCTGAGAGTGATGGAAATGTTGTCAATGAGACGGGTCGTGCCGACACGAGCCGCGATCAGCATCCGGGCCTCCCCCGGACCGATCACCGGCCCCAGATCAGGTGCCCTGAGCGCCAGGTAATCGATCTTGACCGACGGCACAGACTCCAGCTCGGCATGCGCCGCGGCCAGTACGGCGTCCGGCCCGTTCATCCCGGCCTTCGCCCCCGCGGTGAGCGCCCGGTACAGCACCAGTGCCTCGTCACGCTCGGTCTCGTCGAGGTACCGGTTGCGCGACGACAGCGCCAGCCCGTCGGGCTCGCGCACGGTCGGCACCGGCACGATGTCGACGTCCCAGTCCAGATCGCAGACCATCTCCCGGATCAGCGTGAGCTGCTGGTAGTCCTTCTCACCGAACAGCGCCAGGTCCGGCGAGGTCAGGTGCAGCATCTTCGCCACGACGGTCAGAACGCCGCCGAAGTGTCCCGGGCGGACCATGCCCTCCAGCTCGTCGGCCAGCGGCCCGGGGTGCACGGTGATCGACGGCTCGTTGGGGTAGAGCTCGTCGCGGGACGGGTTGAAGACCAGATCGACGCCCTCGGCCTTGGCGATCGCCAGGTCGCTGGCCAGTGTGCGCGGGTAGCGGTCGAAGTCCTCGGTCGGGCCGAACTGCAGCGGATTCACGAAGATCGTCAGCACCACGCTGCCGTCGGGTCCGACCCGTTCGCGGGCCTCGGCCAGCAGCGCGGCGTGCCCGTCGTGCAGCGCGCCCATCGTCATCACCACCGCGCGTGGGCGGACCGCCGCCGCGGCGCGCAGTTCCGCCTTGGTCTGGGTGAGTCTCATCGCGGTGCCTCCCCTGTCCGGTCCCGCTCCAGCACCTGTTGCCGCTGGTCCTGCTCCAGTCGGTCCTGCTGCCCGTCGAGCAGCTGAGCGAAGCGCTCCGCCGTCGCCGCGTCGATCCGTTGGTCCTGCGTCACCCGTTCCACCGTGGCCCGGGCCAGCTCGGCGTACGTGCTGGCTGTGCGGCCCCGGAGAGCGGCCAGGTGGGCTGCCACCGTGTCCACGTCGCCGCGCGCGATCGGCCCGGTGAGCGCATCATGACCGGACCGCAGCGTGTTGTCGAGAGTTGCGGACAGCAGTGGCCGAAGTGCCGCCACCGGATCCGTGACTCCGGCCTCCAGCAGTACGTCGTACGCCTGGCTGACCAGTGTTGTCAGGTGGTTCGCCCCGTGCACCAGACCGGCGTGGTAGCGCGCTCTCTGCTCCTCGGCGACCCACTGGATGCCGGCGCCGAGCCCCTTGACCAGCCGCTCGACGAAGTCCGTGGCGGCGGCCGGCGCCGTGGCGGTGAACGTCACGCCGGACAGGTCGACCGGACCGCCCGGGAACGTCATCGGCGGGTGCAGCGCGACCGGTGTCGCCGGAGTGGCACCAAGGACCGCCAGGCCGTGCGCACCCGACAGGTGGACGACGTACTGATCAGGTGTCAGCGGCAACGCGGCCGCGACGGTTCCGATCCGGTCGTCCGGTACGGCGAGCACGACGACGTCCGCGCGGCTGGTGACCTCGTCCGGAGCCAGCACGGGGACGTGCGGGAGCAGGAGGGCGGCCCGGTCGAGCGATGCTCGTGAGCGCGCGCTGACGCCGGTGACGGGGTGTCCGGCGCTCGCCAAGGCTGCTCCCACGGCGCTGCCGGCCCGACCGGCTCCGATGATGCCGATACGTTCCATGTCCACTCTCTACGTTCCAGTCCTCTCACGAGGTACCAGACGATTGGTGCGGTTGCGGACCAGCGTACGGCGGATCGGCGGCACGTGGTGGAGTCGTGCGTCACAGGTGGGAGCATGAGGCGGTGAGCAGATTCGCCGACCCCTGGCCCGAGCCGACCGGCCGGACCGCGATCCCGATCGCCGTACCGGAGCTGGCCGCGTTCACCGATCGGTGGCGCTCGGCGTCGTACTCGCCCGCCCGGCCCGAGCTGCCGCTCAGCGCGCTGGTGCCGCCGCACGTGACCGTGCTGGTGCCCTGGCTGCAGGACCCGTCGCCGGAGGACGTGCTGCGCCTGACCGAAGCGGTCGCCGACGTCGCGCCGTTCGACCTGTCGTTCAACTCGGCCGGGCAGTTCGAGAACGGGACGAGCTGGCTGCTGCCCGAGCCGTACGACGAGGTGCTTGCCCTGGTCAACGCGGTCCTGTTCGCCTTCCCCGAATGCCCGCCGTACGGCGGTGAGCACCTCGAGCCGCACCCGCACCTGACGATCGCCATGTCCGGCCAGGGCGGTCCGGCGGTCGTCGCGGCGGCCGAGGAGGCGCTGGCCATGTCGCCGCCGCCGGCGGTGCGGCTGGACGACCTCACCATCTGGCGGGAGGGCGACGACGGCATCTGGCAGCTGACCGGCTCGGTGCCCCTAGGTGCTCGTGTGTAGCGCGCGCCCATCCCCTGAATCGCCCGTGCGTAGCTTCCGGGAGGCCTGGGACGAGGCGCTGTACGGCGCCGACGGGTTCTACCGCCGCGAGCGACCGGCTGCTCACTTCCGGACCTCGGTGCACGCCTCCCCGCTCTTCGCGGGCGCGCTGGTCCGGCTGGCGCGGTCGATCGGTGCCACTCACCTCACCGACATCGGCTCCGGCTCCGGGGAACTCGGCCAGGCTGTCGCGGCACTCGACCCCGATCTGACCGTGACCGGCATCGAGCTGGACGACGAACTGCCGGCCACGCTCAACGGCCTCGTGGTCGCCAACGAGTGGCTCGACAACATCCCGTGCGAGCTCGCGGAGCTGGACGACGACGGCGTTCCGCGTTACCTGCTGGAGGATTTCTCCCTCGGTCCAGTTGTCGAGGGCAACGATCGCGGCTGGCTCGACCAGTGGTGGCCGCTGGCCGAGCCGGGCGATCGCGCCGAGATCGGGACCACCCGCGACGCCGCGTGGGCCGGGGTCCTCGACCGCTTGGAGACCGGCCTGGCGATCGCGATCGACTACGGCCATGTGCGCGCCGGGCGGCCGCCGTACGGGACACTGACCGGTTTTCGCCGCGGCCGCGAATGCGACCCGGTCCCCGACGGCAGCTGCGACCTCACCGCCCACGTCGCCCTGGACTCGCTCGGCGGCACCATCACCACCCAGCGAACCGCCCTGCTCACCCTCGGCGTCTCCGCCGACCGCCCCGGCAACGACCTGGCCCGCAGCGATCCCCTGCGCTACGTCGCGGGGTTGTCCTCCGCCGGCGAGGCCGCTGAACTGCTGGACCCCTCCGGGCTCGGCGCGTTCGGCTGGGTCTGGACAGGGAGAGGCGCGGACGTCGTACGGCGGGCCTCGCGCGCTCTGGTGGTCTGAGCTTCCAGGAGGTCGGCCGCGTCGGCCAGGTCGCGGTGGAGGGCGATGGCGTCGGTGGGGCCCTGCGGGGTGTCGATGTGGACGTTGGCCAGCCGGAGGCGGCGCTGGATCGGGCCCTGCTGGACACGGACCGACTGGGTCTTGTGATGCAGGACCACTGAGGTCTTGCGGCTCACCCAGCCGCGCTGCGTGACCAGCACCTGGTCGTCCGCGCCGTACGCGAGGTAGCGCCAGCCGACCGGGCGGAGCCACTTCACCCGGCTCGGCGCCCGGTGCATCTCGATGCGGGACAGGTCGAAGCCGGGCAGGACCCGGGCCAGTACGCCGGCCACCTCGGTGCGCTCGCCGACCGGGAGCAGCTGGACGCCGTTCTGGTCCTCCTCACCGTCGCCGGAGACTCCGCCGACCACACCGGCGATGTCCAGGTCGACGCGGGACCAGCCGAGGCGACGCCAGATCAGCGGCTCGGTGATCAGCAGGCCCTGCACCCGGCCCGGCGGGACGGTCTGGCGCTGCAGGTCGAACAGGCCGCGCTTGGTCCGCAGGCCGTCCCGGCTCTCGACCAGCGTGAACCGGTGGTTGCCGACGACCTGCTTCCAGATCGGCTGCACCACACCGAGCAGCAGCGGCAGGCCGGCGAACAGACCGACGTGGAACTCCAGCACGGTCGTGGCCACGATCAGCCAGATCAGACCGGCGAGACTACCGAGCACTGTGGACGACAGCAGCGTCGCACCGAGCAGGCGCCCGGTCGGAACGACCAGCAGCGGTGGCGGCTCCTGCTCCGGCTGCGCCGCCTCTTCGGCGGCCTCCTTGCCCTTGGCCCGGACGAGCAGGATGCCGCGCAGCTTGGCGGCCTCCTCGGAGGTGAAGTAGCTCAGCTTGCCGTCACTGCGGCTGCCGCCGGCCACGTCCATCCGCAGCTCGGCCATGTTGAACAGCCGCGCGACGAACGGCTGCGCCACGTCGATCGCCTGGATCCGGTCGAACCGGATGATCCGCGTCCGGCGGAACAGGAACCCGCTGTCCACCCGGACCGCGTCGTCGGTCAGCTGCCACTTGGTGAACCACCACGACAACGCGCCGAGCAGCATGCCGCCGACCAGCACGCCGGCCAGCGCGATCCCGGCGATTTTGAGGTTGCTGCGCAGCCCTTCGTTGTTGGCCATCGCGAACGCGGCGACGACGAAGTATCCCCAGCCCTTCACGAACGGCGTCAGCGGGTGGAGCCGGTCGCCCTCGCGCTCGACGAGAGGAGCCGGCTCCGGCGTCGCGCCGTACGGCGGCGGGGCCGGGGCGTCCGGATCCGGGGCGTGCGGCGGCGCTCCGGATGGGGCGTTCGGCTCGGTCACAGGCCCCACGCCTGAGCTTGGCCCAGGGCGGACAGCCGGTCACGCAGCCGGCTCGCCTCGTCGGGATGCAGACCGGGGATCTTCGCGTCGGTGGCCGGCGTCGCCGTGTGCAGCTCGACCGTGGCGATCCCGTACGACCGCTCCAGCGGGCCTGCCGCGACGTCGACGAACTGCATTCGCCCGTACGGCACGACCACCAGCTGGCGGAACATGATGCCGTGGCTGACCAGCAGCTCGTCCTCGCGCTCGGCGTACTTCCAGGACCGCTGGTTGCGCCCGATCAGGCTCCACGACCAGGCGAATCCGGCCGCCACCAGCAGCACCCACAACCCGGCGTACAGCCAGCTCAGCATCAGCCCGAAGGCGAACAGGCCGGCCACGGCGACCAGGCCGCAGAAGATCGCCGACGTCACCCGGCGGACCGCGGCGAGCTTCGGCGAAACCGGCGTCCAGCTGACATCCGAAGGTGCGAAGAGGTCGTCCACGCTCCAAGCCTGTCACGATAGGGGGCATGAGTGCGGAAAGAGTGGTGGGAATCGGCGCGGGAGCAGCCGGGCTGGACCCGCTGTACGAGCGCGGGGGCACCGGCGCCGGGTCCGAGCTGCCGACCACCGACATGGTGCTCAACATCGGGCCGCAGCACCCCGCGACGCACGGCGTCCTGCGGCTGCGGCTGACCCTGGACGGCGAGCGCATCATCGGCTGCGAGCCGATCATCGGCTACATGCACCGCGGCGCCGAGAAGCTGTTCGAGGTCCGCGACTACCGGCAGATCATCGTGCTGGCGAACCGGCACGACTGGCTCTCGGCGTTCTCCAACGAGCTCGGCGTCGTGATGGGCGTCGAGCGGATGATGGGGCTCGAGGTCCCGGTCCGCGCGGTCTGGATGCGCACCCTGCTGGCCGAGCTGAACCGGGTGCTGAACCACCTGATGTTCCTCGGCTCCTACCCGCTCGAGCTGGGCGCGATCACGCCCGTCTTCTACGCCTTCCGCGAGCGCGAGACGATCCAGGCCGTGCTGGAGGAACTGTCCGGCGGGCGGATGCACTACATGTTCAACCGCGTCGGCGGACTCAAGGAGGACCTCCCGCACGGCTGGCTCGGTCGCGCCTCCGCGGCGTCCACCGCCGTCCGCGGCCGGCTGCCCGACATCGAGAATCTCGTGCTGGGCAACGAGATCTTCCGCGCCCGGACCGTCGGCGTCGGCAAGCTGTCCCCCGAACTCATCGCGGCGTACGGCGTCACCGGCCCGATCGCCCGGGCCTCCGGCGTCGACGCCGACCTGCGCCGCGACGAGCCGTACCTCGCGTACGACGAACTGCTGCGCGACGGCGTACTGCGCGTCGTCACCCGCTCCGACGGCGACTGCTTCGGCCGCTTCGCGCTGCTGCTGGAACAGGTCAAGGTGTCCCTGGATCTGGTCGACGCCTGCCTCGACCGCCTGGCGTCGATGCCCGCCGGCCCGGTCAACGTACGGCTGCCGAAGATCCTCAAGGTCCCCGAGGGCCAGACCTACACCTGGACCGAGAACCCGCTGGGCATCAACGGCTACTACCTGGTCTCCCGCGGCGACAAGACCCCGTGGCGGCTGAAGCTGCGCTCGGCCAGCTTCAACAACATCTCGGTGCTGCCCGAGATGCTGCCCGGCACCATCGTCGCGGACATGATCGCCATCCTCGGCAGCATGTTCTTCGTCGTCGGGGACATCGACAAGTAACTCGCGCTGTCCCGGCAGCGTCTGGAGATCAGCCCGGGGCCTCCACAGCGGACGGCAACCACTGCCTCCTCACAGGTCGTGCGCCTGCGCGTCTCCGAAAGTTGCCCGGGGCAACAGTGTTGCACATTCAGAAGGCCCTACAAGAACGGCGACAGGTACGGGCGGAGTACGGGCAGTGGTGTGTCAGCGGGGTGGGAAAGGATGCCGACGGCATCACCCTGCGCGGGCGGACTGCCCGCGCGAACCCGACCCCTGGAGGAACTCCCCGGATGCGTAAATCCATCGTGGCAGCCGCCACCGCACTGACCGTCGTCGCGACCGGCCTCGGCGTGGCCGGCCTGGTCGGGACGGCCCGGTCGGCGACCGCGGCGATCGGCGACGTCCCCACGGACTGCAGGGTCTCCACCGCGGCGTACCGCTCCGACGGGCAGCGTCTGACCTACAGTTACGACGGTGGCCGGACCAGCACCAAGCAGTACGGCAACGACGACCTCGACTGGGTGCCGACGGCGCATCAGCAGCTCGGCGGCTCCGGTGACGACACCGTCTTCCGCAGTACCGAGATCGCCGCCCACCCGACCGACGGCCGGCTGTACAAGCTGAGTCGCGAGGGTCATCGCCAGGAGGACGGCAGCTGGTCCATCATGTCGTCGAGCTCCAGCCATCTCGCGACCGGGTTCGCCAACACCCGGATCCTCGCGACGGCCTCGCCGTACCTGTACCGCGTGGCGGGCAGCACGCTGTACCGGTACCAGGAGAAGTACGTGAACGGAGCGTTCACGTACTCGGCGCCGGTGACGCTGGCGACCGGTTGGGGCGGCGTCAACACCCTGACGTACGAGGGCACGCGCGGAACGGGCAGCAGCGCCGTCGACGTACTGATCGGCACCAAGGTCAACGGTGAGCTCCGGGAGTGGCAGATCAACCGCGCCACCCCGACCAAGATCTCCGGCAAGACGCTGCGGACGAGCGGCTGGGCCTCCTTCACCAGCCTCAGCACCGGCTTCTGCGACGCGCACCCCACCGGGCGGCCGCTGCTCGCCATCACGGCCGACGGCAGGGCCTCGGTGCACTTCGACGCCAACAGCAAGGACGGCGTCGCCACGGACATGAAGGGCGGCTCGCTCGGCCAGCTCGGCTGGACCGCGAAGGCCTACGGCCAGTAATCCCTGCGGTGCCGACGATCCGGTCCTCGGTTCGTCGGCACCTGGCCCGTCCGGCGGTCAGCCTCCGGCGGCCTGCTGGATCAGCGGGAGCAGCTCGTCGGCGATGCCCGGCGCCAGCGCGATGGTCGCGCTCGAGGCGACGTCGTGCGGGGAACCGTCGAGGTCCAGCACGACCGCGCCGGCCTCGCGGGCAATCACCGCGCCGGCGCTGGTGTCCCACGGTTTGTTGCTGAACATGACGGCGGCATCGAGGCTTCCGTCGGCGACGAGCGCCAGGTGCAGCGCGCCCGTGCCGAGCATCCGGATGCGCTGGACGCGCGGGACCAGGAGCTCGATCAGCGCGAAGCGGGCGCGGTTCTTCTCGGCGGCGTCCTCACCGACCGCGAAGTCGCCGGCCATCACCATGGCCTCGGACAGCTCGGTGGTCTTGCTGGCCTGGATCGTTTCGGCGTTGCGGGTGGCGCCCAGACCGTCCGCGGCCAGGTAGCGCGTCCCCAGCATCGGGAAGTCCAGTACGCCGGCCACCTGCCGGTCGCCGTCGACCAGGCCGAGCGAGATGCCCCACAGCGGGACGCCGTGCACGTAGTTCACCGTGCCGTCGATCGGGTCGAGGACCCAGGACAGCTGCCCCTCGCCGGGACGAGCGCCCTCCTCCTCGCCCAGGAACGCGATCTCCGGCGTCACCTTGGCCAGATGCTCCCGGACCGCCCGCTCGACCGCGATGTCCGTGTCGGAGGCCATGTCCCGGTCACCCTTGGAGTGCAGAGCGCCGGGCTCGCGCGACTCCACCAGGTCAGCGGCGACCGCCACCGCCCCTTCGGCGATCTCCAGCAAACGGCGCAGGTCGGTCACAGGCGTCTCCTCAGCAGGCGGTCGGTACCAGCAACCTAACCGAGCGGCGGAAACACCTCGGCCATCGGCATCGAGTCCAACAGCTCCCGCAGCTCCGGCGACACCTCGCCGTGCACCTGCAGCACTGTCAACTCCGCCAGCTCGAAGACCTGCGCGAGCACGTCCCCCACATGCTCCTGATGCGCGAGCACAGCCGCCGAGTCGGCGTACTCCTCCAGCGCCACGACGTACCCCGGCCCTCGGAACCAGTCGTACCGCAGCGTGCCGGCCTCCTCAGCCACCCGCCCCAACAGAGCCCGCACCGCCGCCGCGAACTCTTGCTCGACCCCGTCCCTCACGACGAACTCGGCGCGTACCAGGATTCCCATCAACTACCTCCATCCATCGAACCGGCAACTCGCACCCAGGCCTCGACCGCCGCATAGTCAGCCGACCGCAGCCCCGCCCCGGGATCCACGTGATGCAGCAGCGCCGGCGAAGGCGACCGCTCGCTCACCCACGCCTGCTCGCGCTCGCCGATCTCGTCGTCGAACCACACGAACGGCCGACCGTCCGCCCACGCCAGCACCTCGGGCGTCTTCCAGTAGATCTGCTCGTCAGCCGGCTGCTCCTCAGCCCACGCGACGCACGGCAGCTCCGGCAGGCCCAGTCGAGGAGCGATGACCTCGTTGGCTTCCCCGATCCACGTCGTCGCCCAGACGAGCTCCAGACCCAGCGCCAGAAGTCGCGGGCCGTGCCGGGGATCGAGCCGGGTCAGCAGGGGATTGCCGTCAGGACCAGGCTCGCCGTACGCCGGGTACGGCGGGTCGCCGTACGGGATCAGTGGGCCGTCCACGTCGAGGAACAGCAGCGGGCGCATGCCCCCGACGCTAACCCCTGAGAGGGATCAGGAGGCCGCGAGGCCGCGGAGCTTCAGGTCGACCACTGTCGGGGCGTCGGCGTGGGAATGCTTGTCGCCGGCCGCGACCACGGTGGCGACCTCCTCGTCGATCTTGTCGAGGCGCTGGTCGATCTTGTCCAGGCGGCGCTGCATCAGGTCGACGAACTCGGCGTTCTCGACGACGCGGGCACTGGTGATCCGGGAGTACTCCTGGGCGACCTGCGCGCGTTCGTCGCTGTGGGCGAGACGTTCGACCAGCAGCTGGTGGCGGATCAGCAGAGAGCAGCCGATCGCGACCAGTACGGCGACGACTGCGGCGGCACGCAGGATCCACGCGTTCTGGGCGAACAACGCGACACTGACGGCCAGGCAGACGACGATCAGCAGACTGTTGGCGGCGGTGAGAACGGTGGTCCTGGTTCGACGGCGGCTACCCCTTGACCCCATGGACCGACATGTTAGGTGGTCTCGTCGGGGTCTTCGGGGATACGACACGCACGTTCGAGCAGCAATCCGGCCGTGACGACCAGCACTGAGATCACCGCGGCGACACCCGCTGTGATCACCCTGTTCCGCGGCCCGCTGGAGCCCACGGCGTCCAGGAAGGATAACGCGAACCCTGCGTACACACCGGTGCACAACGCGCCGACAAACGCGCTGGCTTTTCCGAGCATCAGCAGGAAGACCGCGCGCGACGGCTCGATCCGTTCCCGCCGGACCTGGACCCGCTGGTGAGTGTTGCGGGCGGCAACGAACAGCAGCGCGGCCAGGAACGCCCACGCGACCAGCGTGAGCCACGACACCGTCGGCGCCACACCGCCGCCGGACTCGATCGCCTTGACCATGGTGACCCCGATCGCCGCCCCGAGGACGGCGATCGCGATCAGCAGGCGGCGGGCCGTCGGCCGGACCGAGCCCGGCCGCTGCGGCTCCTTGCCGGGCGCCCGGCCCGGCCCGGGACTGCCAGACACCACTACTGCAGCTCGATGGTCGGCTCGTCGAGCTTGGTGACGCCCGCCGTCCCGACCTTCGCGAGCAGGTCGGCGACCGGGCCGAGGCCCGGCAGTTCGGCGTCCGGCTCGATGTCCAGCCACGGCGCCAGCACGAACGCGCGCTCGTGCGCCCGCGGGTGCGGCACGGTCAGCTCGTCGGACTCGATCGTCTTCTTGCCGTACGTGATCAGGTCGACGTCCAGCGTGCGCGGCGCGCCCGGCACGCCGCGCTCCCGGCCGAAGGCCTGCTCGACGGCGTGCGCGCGGTCCAGCAGCGTCTCGACGGCCAGCGTGGTGTCGGCCAGCAGCACGATGTTCAGGTACGGGCCGGACTCCTCCGGCCCACCGATCGGCGCGGTCTCGTAGACCGGCGAGACGTCGACGACCACGACGTCCGGAGTGTCCCGGAGCGCGTCCACGGCGCCCTGCAGGTTCGCCTCACGGTCGCCGAGGTTGCTGCCGAGCGACAGGATCACCTGGCGGATCGGCTTCAGGCCACCGCTGAGGGTGTCCGCGTCGATGACGTGGGGACTAGGGGTCTCAGTCACGGGGTATCTCCGGGTTTGCGCTGCACGGTCAGGACAACATCGTCGAACGGCACGGTGATCGGCGCCGAGGGTTTGTGAATCGTCACCGCGGTGCCGGTGACGCGCGGGTCGGCCAGGCAGATCGTGGCGATCCGCTCGGCCAGGGTCTCGATCAGGTCGACGGGGTCGTTCTCGATCGCGGCGTGCACCTGCTCGGCGACCACGCCGTAGTTCACGGTGTCGGCCAGGTCGTCCGAGGCGGCCGCCTTCCGGGTGTCCAGCTCGAGCCGGACGTCGACGACGAACTCCTGGCCGTCGGCCCGCTCGTGGTCGAACACCCCGTGCCGGCCGAAGCCCCGGATGCCGCGGATCTCGATCACGTCAGGGGGCACCACGGGACCGCTCATTGCGCCTCCTCCGCTCGCCCCCCAGACGACAGTACCGGGGAGGCATGGTGGATCCACAACCGCCAGCCGGACGAAGTTTTGCGGAACACGTTGGTCGCCAGTGCCTTGCCGCCCGCGAAGCCCTCCTCCGGCGCCCCTTCGCCGGACGACAGCACGTTCTCCGTGCACGTGACGTAGGCCACGTCGCCGTCGACCCGGGCCTGGACGTCGGTCAGGAAGAACTGGATGTACGGCGTGTTCGCGAAGATCATCGCCCAGGCCCGCATCATCTCCGAGTAGCCGGAGATCGCCGCGTTGCCCGGGTGGATGCAGACCGGATCCGGCTCCGGCAGCCAGACCGCCGCCATCAGGTCCAGGTCACCGGCCTCGAACGCGTTGTAGAACGCCGTGTTCGCGGTCAGCACGCTCGTCTCGGCCGACGGGCCGCGCGCGCCCGACTGTTCCCGGGCGCCCTGCTGCGCGCCCGGCTGGTCCTGGTTCGGCTGCTCTTCGGTCATACCGCTCCCCACCTGCTCGCCACCCGGACCGCGTCCGCACTCGGCGCCACCGCATGGGCCCGGACGCACCAGGCTCCACTCGCGGCGGCAAGGGCGGAAACAGCAGCGCTCGCGTCGTCTCGTCGTACGGCGGGCCTGGGCTCGCCGGTCTCCTCGTCGGCGAGCAGCCTACCGAGGAACGCCTTGCGGGAGGCACCGATCAGCAACGGCCGCTCCAGTACGGCGAACTCCCGCAGCCGGCGCAGCACCTCCCAGTTGTGGTCCGCGTTCTTCGCGAAGCCCAGTCCCGGATCGAGCGCCACCTTCGCCAGGTCGATCCCGGCCGCGGCGATCGCGTCCAGCCGGACCGCGAGCTCGGCGATCACCTCGGCCACCACGTCGTCGTACCGGGCCCGGCTCTGCATGTCGGCGGAGTGGCCACGCCAGTGCATGCACACGTACGCCGGACCGCGCTCGGCGACCAGCGGCAGCATGTCGGGGTCGGCCAGGCCGCCGGACACGTCGTTGATCATCACCGCGCCCGCGTCGAGCGCCAGGGCGGCGACGTCGGCGCGCATCGTGTCGACCGAGATCAGCGCGCCGTCGGCGGCCAGCGCCTCGATCACCGGCAGCACCCGGCGGATCTCCTCGGCCGGCTCGGGCCGCTGCGCCCCCGGCCGGGTCGACTCACCGCCGACGTCCAGCAGGTCGGCGCCCTCGGCGAGCAGCTCCCGCCCGTGCTTGATCGCCGCGGCCGGCTCGAACCACTCCCCGCCGTCGGAGAACGAGTCCGGAGTCACGTTGACGACGCCCATCACCAGCGCGCGGTCCGGTGTGGGCAGTCCCTGAACATGACTCGGTGGGGCAGTTCGCACTGGACCACCGTAGTGGTCCCGATCGAACTGCCCCACCTAGGTACCGGGCCCCCATCAATCCCCGAGCGCCTGCCGGGGGTTGCTAACCCAGTACCAATGAGGCGTTGCTGGCGGACAGCGCCTCACCGATCGGTTGTGAGTACGACTCGTTGGGCTGGCCGTGCTTGTGCAGGCACTCGCCGCTGATCAGCGCCGCGCCGCTGGTGATGCCCAGCGCGTAGCTGCCGCTCAGGTTCGCGCCGCCGGAGTCGCCGATCCGGACGCAGGCGGTGTGCTGGTACAGGCCTTTGACGATCTGGTTGGCGCCGTAGTTGACCGTGACGTTCTTGGCCACCACCCGGCCGCAGGACCAGTGGGTGGTCTTGCCGGACTTGCAGACCGAGGCGCCGACCGTGACGCCGGTCGTGCCCTGGATCCGGACGTCGCCGTCGTTCCAGCGCTCGACCTCGCCGCGCTGGTCCCAGCCGTCGATCACCCGGACGGTGCCGAAGTCGTTGCCGGGGTAGCTGGAGCTGCGGGTCTCGCCGAGCACATAGCCGTTGCGCGAGAACGACGGCTTGCCCGCCGTACAGTGCCCGGCGGTCAGGAAGATCCGGCTGCCGTCGTCGGCGCGGGCGTTGAAGCCCAGCGAGCAGGTGTAGCCGGTGTTCTTGTCGACCTGGATGCCGCCGCGCAGGCCGAAGTCGTCGGCGGTCGGGCGGACCGTGCCCGGCGTCCTGCGGATCGTCACGCGGTCGCCGTTCGTCTCGGCGCGCCGGACGAACCGCTGGGTGAACACGTCCCGGGCGCCGTCGGGCACGCTGACGACCACCGTGCCGGTGATCGGGTCGACGTACCAGGACTTCACCTCGCCGGCGGTCGAGCCGACGGCGATCTTGTCGAGGTCGCGCTGGACCGCCTGCAGCTGGGCCGCGGTGAACCGGACGAGTCGCGGAATCGCACCGGCCGCGCGGACCAGCTCCGCGGTCGCCTCGTCCGGGACGGCGACCACCAGCTCACCCGCGTCGTCCAGGTAACTGCCGACGATCCGGGACCCGAGCCGGGTCTCCAACGCGTTGGCCTTGAGGATCTCCTGGTGCTGCAGCAGATCGACGTCCTGCGCGTCGACCGTGCTGGCCGGGCCCGCCTGTCCCGCGCGGGATTCCGCCTGCGCACCGTTCGCCGCGACCAGTCCCGCCGCCGTCAGAGCAACGATTCCGGCAACTGCGGCGCCCACCCGGCCACGCCCTGACATACGTTCCTCCTCACGAAGGCGCCCCGCACCCGAGTCGGAACGCCACTACGGAACGTAAACGTTCAGCCACGGAATGTCCATGGGAAACAGCCTCTGAGTTCTCAACGACTTGAATCCCTCGGGGCTATGCCCCCAACCCCATCGAACACAAGAACGGCCCCATCGGCAGACACCGAAGGACCGCTCGAGGGTCGCTATTTCCCGTAGTGGAATCGCGCTTGCAGGATCACCAGATCGTCCCCGTCGACCAGGTAGACGAGTCGATGCTCGGAATCGATCCGGCGGGACCACGCACCTTGCAGCATGTGCTTCAGAGGCTCCGGCTTGCCGATACCGCTCTGGGGATCTCGGAGCGCATCATCGATCAACTTGTTGATGCGCTTGACCTGCTGCCGCTCCGTCTGCTGCCAGTACTTGTAGTCTTCCCAGCCGTTCGGGGTGAAGACGAGCCTCACGTCAGCTCGTGCTCTTCCCGTTCACCACGCTGAGCCTGGGCCAGACTTTCCAGCAGCCTGCGGGCGTTGGCCGGCACCCGGAGGAGGTGCGCCGTCTCTTCGAGAGCACGGTAGTCGTCCATCGACAGCAGAACAGCGTCACCGGCCTTGGAAGTGATCTCCACCGGGGTGTGATCCTCGTTCACCTGCTCGATCAGTGGAAAGAGGTCACGCCGAGCAGCCGATGCCGTGATCGCCATGCTTCACCCTCCGGTCCTAGTGGTACAAGAAATGGTACCACTATACCGGGTTCAGCCGACGATCAGGCTCATCGCTTCGGCGCGGGTGGAGGGGTTGCGGAGCTGGCCGCGGACGGCGGAGGTGATGGTCTTCGCGCCGGGTTTGCGGACGCCGCGCATGGTCATGCACAGGTGCTCGCACTCGATCACGACGATCACGCCGCGCGGTTTGAGGATCTCCACCAGGGACTCCGCGACCTGCGTGGTCAGCCGCTCCTGCACCTGCGGGCGCTTGGCGTAGACGTCGACCAGGCGGGCCAGCTTCGACAGCCCGGTGATCCGGCCGTCCGGCCCGGGGATGTAGCCGACGTGCGCGACGCCGGTGAACGGGACCAGGTGGTGCTCGCACATCGACCACACCTCGATGTCCTTGACCAGGATCATCTCGTCGTGGCCGAGGTCGAACGTCGTGGTCAGCACGTCCGTCGCGGTCAGCCCCAGCCCGGCGGTGATCTCCGCGTACGAGCGGGCCACCCGGGCCGGGGTCTCCTTGAGGCCTTCCCGGTCCGGGTCCTCGCCGATCGCGATCAGCAGCTCGCGAACGGCCCGCTCGGCCCGCTCGTGGTCGAACGTGGGCAGTGTCACCGGGTTACTCCGCCGGAGGGGTCGCGCCGCCGCCGTAGTTCGGGCCGTGGGCCGCCTCGTCGGGGCCGACCGAACCGCCGGGGATCACGTCGGACAGCGAACCGTTCTGCTCGCCGCGGCTCGGCAGCGGCATCACCGGCGGCTGCTCCGACGGCACCCGGGTGGACGAACCGGTCCAGGCCGGCCGGAGCTCCCGCTTGCGCACCGGCGCGAAGATCTCGGCGATCTCGCCCTTGTCCAGCGTCTCCTTCTCCAGCAGCTGCTCGACCAGGTGGTCGAGCACCGCACGGTTCTCGACCAGGATGTCGAAGGCTTCCTGGTGCGCGTTCAGGATCAGCTTGCCGACCTCCTCGTCGACCGCCGCGGCGATCTCCTCGGAGTAGTTGCGCTGGCTGCCCAGGTCGCGGCCAAGGAACGGCTCACCGGAGTCCTGGCCGAACTTGATCGCGCCCAGCCGCTCGGTCATGCCGTACTGCGTGACCATCGCGCGGGCCAGCGCGGTCGCCTTCTCGATGTCGTTGCTCGCGCCCGTGGTCGGGTCGTGGAACACCATCTCCTCGGCGGCGCGGCCACCGAGCATGTAGGCCAGCTTGTCCAGCATCTCCGACCGGGTGGTGGAGTACTTGTCCTCGTCCGGCAGCACCATCGTGTAGCCCAGCGCGCGACCGCGCGGCAGGATCGTCACCTTGTGCACCGGGTCGGAGTGCGGCAGCGCGGCGGCGACCAGGGCGTGTCCACCCTCGTGGTACGCCGTGAGCACCTTCTCCTTGTCCGACATCAACCGGGTCCGGCGCTGCGGACCGGCGATCACCCGGTCGATCGCCTCGTCGAGCGCGTGCTTGTCGATCTGCTGCTTGTTCAGCCGGGCGGTCAGCAGGGCCGCCTCGTTCAGCACGTTGGCCAGGTCGGCACCGGTGAAGCCCGGCGTCCGGCGGGCGACCGCGGTCAGGTCCGCGTCCTCGGCCATCGGCTTGCCGCGGGCGTGCACCTTGAGGATCTTGTCGCGGCCCGGCAGGTCCGGCGCGTCGACCGGGATCTGCCGGTCGAAGCGGCCCGGCCGCAGCAGCGCCGGGTCGAGCACGTCCGGCCGGTTGGTCGCGGCGATCAGGATCACACCGCCGCGGACGTCGAAGCCGTCCATCTCGACCAGCAGCTGGTTCAGCGTCTGCTCGCGCTCGTCGTGGCCACCGCCGAGGCCCGCACCACGGTGCCGGCCGACGGCGTCGATCTCGTCGATGAAGATGATCGCCGGCGCGTTGGTCTTGGCCTGCTCGAACAGGTCGCGCACCCGGGAGGCACCGACACCGACGAACATCTCGACGAAGTCCGAGCCGGAGATCGAGTAGAACGGAACGCCCGCCTCACCCGCGACCGCCCGCGCCAGCAGCGTCTTGCCCGTACCGGGCTGGCCGTACAGCAGCACGCCCTTGGGGATCTTCGCGCCGACCGCCTGGAACTTGCCCGGCTCCTGCAGGAACTCCTTGATCTCGCCGAGCTCCTCGATCGCCTCGTCGGCCCCGGCCACGTCCGCGAAGGTGGTCTTCGGGGTGTCCTTGGTGACCAGCTTGGCCTTCGACTTGGCGAAGCTCATCACCCGGGAGCCGCCGCCCTGCATCGAGTTCATCAAGAAGATGAACACGACCGCGATCAGCAGGAACGGGATCAGCGTCGAGAACACCTGGCCGATGAAGCTCGGCTTGGGGTTCTCTACGTCGTACCGCTCGATCTTGCCCTGCTGGAACAGCGTCTGCAGCGACGTACCGAGAGTGTTGGCCTGGCCGTCGACCCAGTGCGCCCGCACCTTGGAGCCGTCGGTCTTCTCGACCCGGATCTCCTGGTCGGGATCGATCAGCGTCACCGACTTGATCGTCTTGTCCGACGAGGTGGTGGCCTGCTGGATCAGCTGCACGACCTGGCCGGTGGGCTCGGTCTTGTAGCCGTTCGGGCCGGACAGGAGCTGCCCGATGATCAGGACGCCGAGGAAGGCGATGACGATCCAGAACAGGGGTCCGCGGAAGATGCGCTTCACGTCCATGATCGAGGCTCGAGCCCCGTCCCTCCTAGCTCAGCAGGCCCGGGTGAGGGGGCCTTCGACGGTAACACCATCCCAAGTGTCTCGTGTCGCACAAGACAACACACCACGAGGGTCACCAGACGACGGTACGGTCCGTTGTACAGCCTGTCACCAAGTCCCCGCCTGGACCGGGCTGAACAGCCGTCGAGCGACTCAGGAGCGGACGGGCGGAGCTCAGGAGTAGACGTGCGGCGCGAGCGTGGCCACGCAGCGCAGGTTGCGGTACTTCTCGGCGTAGTCCAGCCCGTAGCCGACCACGAACTCGTCGGGGATGTCGAAGCCGACGTACTTGACCGGCACCGCCATCTTGGCCGCGTCCGGCTTGCGGAACGCGGTGCAGATCTCCACCGAGGCCGGCTTGCGCGACTGCAGGTTGCTGACCAGCCAGCTCAGCGTCAGCCCGGTGTCGATGATGTCCTCGACGATCAGCACGTGCCGGTTGGAGATGTCGGTGTCCAGGTCCTTGAGGATCCGCACCACCCCGGACGACTTGGTGCCCGAGCCGTACGACGTGACGGCCATCCAGTCCATCTCGACGTGCCGGCTGAACGAGCGGGCCAGGTCCGCCATCACCATCACGGCGCCCTTGAGGACACCGACCACCAGCAGGTCCTTGCCCTCGTAGTCCGCCTCGATCCGGGCCGCCAGCTCGTTGAGCTTGGCCAGGATCTCCTCCTCGGTATGGAGGATCTCGGTCAGGTCCTTCTCGATGTCCGACGCGTCCACACGGTTAGCCTGACACACCCCGCGCCAGATGGATGAATCCGCCTCGGCGGATCGCCCGGATCGCTTGTGGCAGGTCGATCCAGCGCTGCCCCCGCCAGTCGGTGATCAGCGCGTCGACGGCGGCGACGTGGCCGGCGGTCAGGTCGGTGGCGTGGCAACCGGCTTCCAGCGCGGCCTGGCGCAGCACCCGCGTCCGGATCGCCTGCGGCTCCGCGGCGAGCATGCCGAGGTCACAGACCACCTCCTCGCCGGTACGCCGTACCGCTGTCTCGGCCAGGTCGGCGGCGAGCGCGTCGAGCGCGTCGGCGTCCGCCCGGAGCAGCCCGGCGGTCCGGGCCAGCGCTTCGGTCACTCCCGGACCGAGCGCCTCCTCGATCACCGGGAGCACCTCGTGCCGTACCCGCACTCTTCTGTACTGCGGGTCGTCGTTGTGCGGGTCGTGCCACGGCCGCAGCCCGGACGCGATGCACGCGGCAGCCGTGGTGGCGCGCGGAACCTCCAGGAGCGGCCGCCGCAGCAGGCCGGCGACCGAAGCCATCCCGGCCAGGGACCGCGCACCGGACCCCCTCGCCAGCCCGAGCAGGACGGTCTCCGCCTGGTCGTCGCGGGTATGGCCCAGGAGTACGACGTCCGCACCGACCGCGTCGGCCGCGTCACGCAGTGCGTCGTACCGGGCTGTGCGGGCGGCGCCCTCGGGTCCGCCGTCGCTACCGACCTCTACTGCCCGCACCTCTACCGGGTCGAGCCCCAGCGAGCGGCACTGGTCAGCTGCAACTGCCGCCACGTGCGAGGAGTCAGCCTGCAGCCCGTGGTCGACGATGACCGCTCCGGCCCGCAGCCCCAGCTTCGGCGCCTCGAAGGCGGTGGCAGCAGCCAGCGCCAACGAGTCGGCTCCACCCGAGCAGGCGACGAGCACCGTCGTTCCCGCCGGCAGATCGGCGAGCGCGGACCGGACGCCCTCACGGACGCGCGCGACCGCCGGATGGAGCTTTCCTCGTCTGCTGTCCACCAGCTCCTCGACGGACTCAGCCGTGAAGTCTGCTGATCCAGGCATCCGGGGTGGCGATCTCGTTCTTGGTGGGCAGCGTGTTCGGGCCGGTCCAGACCTTGTTGAAGCCCTCCATGCCGACCCGGTCGAGACCCGCCGGACGAACGCGGCACCGTCCTGGTACTGCTTCAGCTTGGCGTCCAGACCGAGCAGCCGCTTGAGCAGCTGGTCGACCGGGTTCCCGCTGGAGCGGCGCGCGGTGAACTTGGACCGGATGGTGTCCACGGTCGGGATCACCGACGGCCCGACCCCGTCCATCACGAAGTCCGCGTGGCCCTCGAGCAGCGACATCACCGCGGTCAGCCGGTCCAGCACAGCGCGCTGCTCCGGCGACTGCATCAGGTCGACCAGGCTCAGGTCCGCCTCACCCTTGACCGACCGGCCGAGCCGCTGCACGGCCTCCCGGAACATCGCCGCGTACGCCGAGGCGTCCAGCTCCGCCTGGTCCAGGAACAGGGCGATCTCCGACCGCAGGTGGTCCCGCAGCCAGGGCACCGCGGTGAACTGCACCCGGTGGGTCTCCTCGTGCAGGCAGACCCAGAGCCGGAAGTCCCGCGGTACGACGCCCAGCTCGTTCTCGACGTGCATCACGTTCGGCGCGACCAGCAGCAGCCGACCGGTCAGGCCGGGACGGCCCGGGTCGGGCTGGGCCGGGTAGAACGGGTCGAACTGCCCGAGCACCCGGGAGGAGAGAAAAGCCAGCAGCGCGCCGGCCTCGATCGCGGTGACCCGGGAGCCGACGGCGGACGACAGCCCGCCGGTCTTCTCCTGCTTCTCCCGCAGCTTGTCGGCCAGCGGCGCCAGCACGGTCCGGAAGCCGTCCGCGTTGGCCTGCACCCAGCCGGGCCGGTCGACGATCACCACCGGAGCGGTCGCCGAGGTCGCCTGCAGTCCGGTGAACTCCCGGACGTGGTGCTCGGAGTCCGTGGCGAACTGCCGCAGCTGGGCGACCACCTGGTCCGCCTCCGCGCGGCTGACCACAGGGCCCGGCCGCAGAAGCTTCCGGGCCACTCCGGTCGCCAGCTGCCAATCGACCATCTCGGCCGTGGTTCCACCTTCAGCCGTACTCATAGTCCGACCCTAGTGGCATGTTCCAACATGCGCTCCCGGAACGCGGGTGACAGCGGCGGAGCAGGAGCTGAACCGGCTAGGCCGCGCAGCCGCAGGTGGCCAGCGCGGCGACGGCCCGGTCCAGCGCAGCTCTGGCCTCCAGCGGCTTGTTCGCCGGTACGGCGTCCGTGGCGACCGCGAAGACCAGCAGTGACCCGGTCCGGCTCCTCACCAGCCCGGCCAGCGAGTGCACTCCGGTCAGCGTGCCCGTCTTGGCCCGCACCAGCCCGGTCCCGGCCGACGTACCCGGTGCGGCGAACCTGTTCTCCAGGCTTCCGGTGAACCCCGCCACCGGCAGCCCGCTGATCAGGTGCCGCAGCTCCGGGCGGCTCACCGCGACCCGGACCGCCCCGGCGAGCAGGTCGAGCGGCACCTGGTTGGTCCGCGACAGCCCGCTGCCGTCCTCGATCCGCGCCTTGTTCACGTTCAGCCCGAGCTTGGTCAGCGTGGCCCGCAGTCCCTTGATCCCGCCGGCGTACGAGCCGCCGTTGTCCGTGGCCAGCCCGACGTGCCGCAGCAGCACCTCGGCGCCGTCGT
Source organism: Kribbella sp. ALI-6-A (assembly GCF_001984195.1). Classification (GTDB taxonomy): domain Bacteria; phylum Actinomycetota; class Actinomycetes; order Propionibacteriales; family Kribbellaceae; genus Kribbella. The sequence continues at coordinate 1,970,794 of NZ_MTQN01000012.1, read as the reverse complement.
TGTCGCTGTGCAGGTTCACGTACTCGACGATGTCGCCGACCGGCGCCGACCTGACCTCGGACACCTTCTCGGCCGCGGCGGGAGCCGCCAGCGGCTTCACGCCCGGGGCGACCTTGATGCCCGCCGTCCGCAGCAGCGTCGCGAACGACGCGGCGGCCGCCGCGGCCGGCGACGCGGCGCGCTTCGACAGCCCCGGGGTGATCCGGCCCTCGTTCACCCACAGCGCGGAGGTCGGCGCGGCGATGCCTTCGGGGACGTAGTTCGGCTCCCACTTGGCGTTGGCCGCCGGGCCGGTGAACAGCCTCGCGTCGTACCCGAGCGTGACCGAGGTGACTCCCTGCTCGCGCAGCGACTTCGCCGTACTGGTGGCCAGGTCCTGCAGCGTGGCCCGGACCGGGAAGTCCAGCGGGTTGCCGGATCGCCTGAGCGTCAGCAACGGGTCGCCGCCACCGACCAGGATCAGCGAGCTCCCGCTCCGCACGGTCGAGGTGGAGAACCAGTGATCCGGTCCGAGCGTCTCCAGCGCCGCCACGGTGGTCAGCAGCTTCAGCGTGGACGCCGGGACGTACGGGCGCGTCGTACCGACCGAGTAGACCGTCTTGCCGCGCGACGCGTCGTACACGGTGGCGCCGTAGTGCTTGCCGAGCGACGGGTCGGCCAGAGCGGCCGCCAGCACCTTCCGTACGCCGGCCGCGGTGGGTACGACACCTTCGGCCTTCGCCGGGGCGAGCACGACGGGCGCCGCCGCACCGGTGGTGACGCCCCGCGGTGAAGCGGGCACTGCCTGCGCCCCGCCGACCAGTCCGGCTAGCGCGGTGCCGGCGGCCAGCGTGACGAAGACCGCACGGAGAGGACGGGCCACCAGGCTGCTCCTGTCATTTGGTCGGTCCGAACCGTGACAGTATCTGCCGTATGGAGTTCGACGTCTTCATCGAGATCCCCAAGGGCACCCGCAACAAGTACGAGCTGGACCACAAGACGAACCGGCTGCGGCTCGACCGCACCCTGTTCACGTCCACTCAGTACCCCTCCGACTACGGGTTCATCGAGGACACCCTCGGTCAGGACGGCGACCCCCTGGACGCGCTCGTGCTGCTGCCCGAGCCGACCTTCCCCGGCTGCCTGATCCGCGCCCGGGCGATCGGCATGTTCCGGATGACCGACGAGAAGGGCCCGGACGACAAGGTGCTCTGCGTGCCGGCCGGTGACCCGCGTCAGGAGCACCTGCGCGACATCCACCACGTGCCGGAGTTCGACCGCCTCGAGATCCAGCACTTCTTCGAGGTCTACAAGGACCTCGAGCCGGGCAAGTCGGTCGAGGGTGCCACCTGGGTCGGCCGCGCCGACGCCGAGGCGGAGATCACCGCGTCCTTCGAGCGCCTGAAGGTCGAAGGCCACTGATCGTCTCCCCGGCGGGTCCGCCGGGGACAGCACAAGACCTCCGCTGGGACCAGCGGAGGTCGTCTCGTCGTTCCAGGATCTGGACGACGTACTGCGGCGTGGTGCCGCCTAGGCCTGCGGCGGCTGTTCCTTGGCGCGCATCTGCTCGTTGATCCGCAGCGCCTCGGCGAGCTGGTCCTCCAGGATGATGATCCGGCACGCCGCCTCGAGCGCCGTGCCCTGGTCGACGAGCTCGCGGGCGCGTGCGGCCAGCCGCAACTGGTAGCGGGAGTACCGGCGGTGGCCGCCCTCGGACCGTTGCGGGGTGATCAGTTTCGCCTCGTCGAGGCTGCGCAGGAACCCCGGCGTGGTGCCGAGCATCTCGGCGGCCCGGCCCATCGTGTAGGCGGGGTAGTCGTCGTCGTCGAAGTGTGCCGGCCCGGTCGTCTGGGCTGAACTCATCGGGGTCTCCGTGGGTGAATCTAGGATCATCGGACTCCATGTCGAAGGGCCCCGGCGCGTGAAGCGCCGGGGCCCGAGGTTGGATTTTGTCACCATCTCCGGCCGTGAGGCCGGTCAAACACATCCGCAGCACGCCAACTGAAGGCCGTCACTGCGGGGATCGCTGAATGCGTAACCGAAGACCACCTTCCCATCACGATGGAACTACGGCACCCGCCCGGCGAAGTACTGGCACTGGCGGGCGATCCCTGACGGTGAACCCATCCTCCTTACTCGCGGACAACTGACTTCAATTACTGGTACTGCAACTACTGATACCGCAACTGCTGGTACTGCAACTTCAACTACTGGTACTTCAACTGCTGGTACTGCAAACAACTGGTACTGCTGTACGGAACTGCAACCACAACTTGCAACTGACTACGTACTGCAACTGCTGGTACTTCTACTGCAACTGAACTACCTACTACCAACTGCTCGTACTACCAACTACTCGCTCCATCAAGCCGCGGACCTTTTTCAACCACTGGCCTCGGCGACTCTGGACGGAGCACGGCGCGAAACCCGAGCCCTTCCACTGATCGGCCCGGCGGAGTCCGCCGACGTACCACTTCTTCACTTCTCGGACAGATCGTCAGCTGTCCACGTCAGCTTCGCTGTTCTTTCTCCGTCAACACGAAGAACTCTACACACCTCACCGAGCAATGTCTAATCTCGCCAGCACAGATTTTGCGATCGCTCCGCAGGAGGTTCCGGGAGCTCCTGCAGGTAGCTGCAGAGTTCGACCGCTGACCGCCTGTCGCGGGTAGGTTGCCCTGCGTCCGTACGCCCGACGGAGGGAAGCAACCATGAACTGGAAGCGCCTCACCCGGCCGGCCGCGACCGGCGCCGTCCTGCTCGTCCTGTTAGCAGGCCTCGTCACTCAGCCCACGGCCTCCGCGACCTCCACCCAGGCGCGAGCCGAGCAGCCGGCGCGCACCATCAAGTGGACACCCTGCGCGGAATCCCCAGCGTTCTCCTGCGGCACCATCACCCTTCCGGTCGACTGGGCCGACCCGAACGGGCCGACCTTCGAGCTGGCGCTGGCCAAGCGACCTGCCGACGACCCGGCGTCGTCGAAAGGCCCGCTGTTCATCAACCCGGGCGGTCCCGGCGGCTCCGGCGTGAGCTATGCCTTCACCGCGGGCAACCTGTTCAGTCCGGCGATCCTGCGCAGCTTCGACATCATCGGCATCGACCCCCGCGGCGTCGCGCGCAGCCACCCGGTGGTCTGCTCGGCGTCCGCCCTCGACCAGCCCGGCTTCACCGTCCTGCCGCGCACGCCCGTGGAGTTCACCGCGCTGGCCAAGTACAACCAGCAGCTCGCCGAGGACTGCCGCGCGCAGACCGGCCCGCTGTATGACCACGTCGACTCGGTCTCGGTCGCCCGCGATCTCGACGCGGTCCGCGCCGCACTGGGCGCCGACAAGCTGAACTGGTACGGCGCGTCGTACGGCAGCCTGATGGGCCAGATGTACGCCGAGCTGTTCCCGCACCGGATCCGCAGCATGGTCAACGACGGCAACATGGACCATAGCCTCGGCAAATGGGCGTTCCTGCTCAGCGAGGGCGCCTTCGTCGAGGACTCGTTCCAGCAGTTCGCCGACTGGTGCGCGAAGAGCGCCAACTGCGCGCTCAACGGCCAGAACGTCTCCACGGTGTACGCCGACCTGCTCGCGAAGGCCGACGCCGGCAAGCTGGTCGACCCGTCGGACGGTTCGACGGTGGACACCTGGTCGCTGCTCGACGTGACGCAGTTCTACTTCAACCGTCCCCGCTGGGTGCAGCTCGGCCAGCTGCTCGCGTCACTGCACAGCGGAAGCACGACCGCCACCACCCTGCGCAGCGCACAGTCGGAGCTCGCCAAAGCCCGCGGCACCACCCCGAACCGCCGCGCCGCCGACGAGCTGGTCGAGGACGTCCGCCCGCACTTCTGCCAGGACTGGTCGGTCCCGGTCAGCGGCTTCCAGGAACTCGACGCGATGTACCGGACGAGCCTGAAGGTCGCCCCGCGGATGCGCGCGTCCGTCCTGGCTCTGTCCTCGATCACCTCCTGCATCGGCGTCCCCGGCACCGTGAACAACCCGCAGCACCGCCTGCGCGTGACGGGCGCGCCGACCATCCTGATGCTCAACGGCCGGCACGACCCGGCCACCGGCTACGCCTGGGCGCTCAACGCGAAACACCAGCTCGGCAAGGGCGCCGTCCTCGTCACCTACGAAGGCGCCGGGCACGTCGTCTACTCCCGCACGGCCTGCACCCGAGCCGCCGCCGACAACTACCTGCTCGATCTCACCCTCCCCGCCGACGGCACCCGCTGCGCGGCCAACAACCCAGCCCTGACCACCCGAGCCGCAGGCCCTTCGGAGACCACCGCGCGCTGGTGACCTTCCGCTATTCCACATTGCACAGTAGCCTCTACCGCAGAACACCTCCGGGAGGCTTTTGTGACGACCACCGATATCGCCAGCGGCTATCTCCGGCGCGTCCGCGCCGAGCTGGCCGACCTGCCGGCGTACGAGCTGGAAGAGGTGATGGACGACATCACCGCGCACCTGACCGAGCTCAGCCAGGAGCTCCGCACCCCGGAGCTCCTGGAGGCTCGGCTGGGCACGCCGCAGCAGTACGCCGCTCAGCTCCGCGCCGCCGCCGGTTATCCGCCGCAGGCGAGCAACGCCGGTCCGGCCGACCGCGGTACCGCGGCGCTCGGCTGGCTCGCCTTGTCCACGGTCCTGACCCCGGCGCTGCTGATCGCGTGGTTCGCCCGGGACCTCGACTCGTCGCCCGCCGTCTTCGGCTGGCTGGCAGCCGGCCTGCTCCCGGCGATCCTCGGACTACTTGCTTTGCGCAACCATGATCCGTCGGTCGTCACCAGCACCCCGGCCTGGATCCGGTACGAGCAGCGCCTGCACCAAGTGCAGTCGGCGCTGCCGGCCGGCCTGCGCCGGGACCTGGTGGTGATCGGCCAGCCGGTGTGGTGGGTGCTGCGCGGCGCGATGGCGGGAGTGGCCCTGTGCGGAGTCCTCGCACGAACTACCGAAGCCGGACCGCTGCTGGCGGCCGCGCTCGTCGGCGCACTGGTGTCGATCAAGCTGGGCCGGCTCTCCCAGTCCGACCGGCGCTGGCTGTGGCTGCTCGTACCGCTCAACGCGGTCGCCGTGCTGGCAGTGGCGATCCTCGTGATCGGCGGCACCAGCGCCTGGGGCTGGGACGGCTACAGCTTCGACGGCGTTCACCGCGTCCCGGACTACCTCACCAACCGATGAGCGAGTAGGAGCGCGGCTGCCGGCACTCGGGCTCGGGTGCCGGCTGCTCGACCGGCGCGACGTCCGGCCGGGTCTCTCCTGGGCAGTTGGCGGCCTCCTGTGTCGGGGCCGCGGCGGGGCGCCGCCGGGTGAGAACTGCGGCGAGTCGGGCTCTGCTGCGGGTTCGGGTCATCAGCTACCACCGTTCTGCTGGGCATCGGCTCAGGTGCGGTGTCAGGGGCGGGCTGACGGGGGTGCGGCGGCGGCCGGGACAGACCGCCGCCGCTGCAAGGTTCAGGGACGACCGAAGAAGTCCGGGTCCTCCCAGTAGTAGACGCTGTCAACGGTGACCGGCCGGCCGGTGCGCGGCGCGTGCACCATGCGGCCACCGCCGAGATACATCGCGACGTGGAAGATCGTGCCGGGGTCGTCGGCGTTCTCGGCCCAGAAGATCAGGTCGCCCGGCCGCAGCTCGTCCTCGGAGATGTGCCGGACCTGCTCGTACTGCGCGACGCTGTAGTGCGGCAGGTCGACGCCGGCCTTCTTCCAGGCCTTCATCGTCAGGCCCGAGCAGTCCCACGCGTCCGGACCGGCGGCGGCCCAGACGTACGGCTCGCCGAGCTGGGACAGCGCGAACGCGATCGCGGCTCCCGCGCCCCGGCGGCTGGGGGTGCCGCCGCCGTTGCCCGGCCGCTCGATCTTCGGCTTCGGCTTCTTCTTCGGCGGCTTCGGCGGCTTCGGCGGGTTGGTGCCCCGCCTGGCCGCCTCCTCGCGCTCTTCGCGTTCCTTGCGGGCCTGCGCGGCTGCGGCCGCGGCCGCGGCCTCGGCCCGCGCGGCGGCTGCCTGAGCGCGTTCGGCGGCCTCCTTCGCGGCGATCCGCCGGCGCAGTTCCTCGGCCTTCTTCGCGGCCAGTGCGGCGGCTCGCTGGCGCGCAAGCTCCTCGAGTCCCCGCTGCCGCTGGTCGGCGACCTGGTACGACGTGTTGCGCAAGCTCGCCAGCAGACCGATCTGCTGTTTGCGTTCGGCACCGATCGCCGCGACGGCCGAGGCCTGGTTCGCCTCGGCGGCCTCGGCGGCCTTCTTCGCCGCGGCCGCTTCGTCGGTCGCGGCCTGGACCTTGGTGACGGCCTGGTCGGCCTGCACCTTGAACGCGTTGCTGACCACCTGGGTCGCGGTGAACCGCAGGTACGACCCCTGCATCGCCTGCGACACCGACCGGGCCGCGCCGGCCGAGTCGAGCAGCGCCTGCGGCCCGTCGGCGCTGAGCAGCGGCGCGAGTTGCGCGACGTCCCCGCCACCCTGGTACGACGCCGCGGCGAACCGGCCGATCTGGCGCCGTTGGTCGGCGAGCGTCTGGGCGGCCTTCTTCGCCCGGGCCGCGGCCGCGGCGGCTTCGGTCTTGGCCTTCTGGAGCCGGTACAGCGCGCCGTTGTACTTCTCGGCGGCGATGCCGGTCTCCCGGCCGAGCTGCTCGAGGCGGGCGTTCGCGCCGGCGAGCCGCTGCTCGATCGCGGCCACCTGCGCGGCCTTGTCGGCGGCGGCCTTCTTCGCCGCGTCCACCTGGGACTGCGACGGAATGACCGGTGGCCGAGGGTCGGCCTGGGCCGGCACGGTGGTCAGGGCCATGGTGCCGGTCAGACAAACCGCGAGCACTCCGGAGAGCAAGGCTCTACCGGTCTTCCCAGTGCCTACGACCCATCTGCCCGACGTAGCCCCCGAGGGCGTCCGCATCGGGTACTTCCTTCCGCCGGTCGCGAACTCCTTCCCCAGAGTTCGCGATCTTTTGGTCCTTCTGGACCTCATACGTGACACTAGTTGCCTTCAGCCCCATTGGGAACAGCTTTCACACGAATAACTTTGTTGCACGTGCGTGTCGGCTTGACAAACTACAAGCTTGTAATTCACGCGCCCTGAAGTAGGCGCCGTCGGCAACCGGTCGCCAAGGCAACAAAAAACCGGCGCCCTCCGCGAGGCGGAGGACGCCGGGACGAGCCGGGCGGGGAAGGTCAGCGCAGGGTGTAGGTGGCAACCACGGGCAGGTGGTCGGAGGCCAGGGTCGCCGGCACCGACGCGGACGTCGGACGCAGGGCCGCGCTGTGCAGCAGGTAGTCGATCCGGGCGGTCGGGTTGCTCGCCTCGATCGTGTAACCCGGGCCGGAGCCGACCTGCGGCCAGGTGTCGCGCCAGACCGCGGTCAGGGTCTTGATCTCCGGCGTGGTGGCCGCGGCGTTGAGGTCGCCGACCAGCAGCGTCGGCTGCTTCGAGCCACCGAGCAGCTCGACCACCTTCTGCGCCTGCTGCAGCCGCTCGGCGTTGTTGTTGTGGGTCAGGTGCGTGTTCGCGAACCGCAGCTCCTGGCCGCGGACCTTCAGCGTCGCGACCGCCAGCCCGCGCTGCTCGCCGGCCGGAGCCTTCGGCAGCAGCGTGTTGTGGAAGTCCTTGATCGGGAAGCGGGACAGCACCGCCGTCCCGTACTGGCGCCGCGGCTCGCCCGCGTTCACCGGCGGCAGGTCGAGGTTCGGGGCGTAGCGGTAGTGCATCTTCAGCCGGCGCGCCAGCCACGCGGCCTGGTCGACCCAGTTGCTGCGGTCGCCCCAGTGGTTGTCGACCTCCTGCAGCCCGACCACGGAGGCGCCGGACTTCTCGATCACCGTCGCGATCCGCTCCAGGTCGAGCACACCGTCGACGCCGGCGCCGTGGTGGATGTTGTAGGTGATCACGGTCAGCGTCCGGTCGTCGGCGCGCGGACCGGCCGCGGCGGCGGTCGGCAGCACCATCAGCAGTCCCGCGACAGCGGCGATCAGGCTCTTGGGAAGAATGCGCATGACCTCAATCCTGGTCGAACCGGTGCGACCTCGGCACGTCGTCCGGGTGTCGCCGAGTTGAACAAACCGACTCACCGGGTCAGGCGGCCGACGGCCCCCTTCACACCGGACGCCCAGCATCCCGCCTGCGGACCGTGACCGGCGCACTCGACACTGTCGAAGTTCGCGTCGGAGAACTGCGTCCAGCTGTGCCCGCCGTTCAGGCTCACGTCACTGCCCGACGGCCCGACCGCGACCACCGTCGCGAGCGTGCCGGGCACGAACGCCGATCCGCTGCGGTAGCCCTTGGGCGCCTGCTCGGCCGGGACGAGCCGCCAGGTCCGGCCACCGTCGTACGTCACCGAGGCTGCCTTGACCGCCTGGTCCGGCTTCTCGAAGTCGCCGCCGACCGCGACGCCGTACAGCGGGCCACGGAACGCGAGGCTGAAGATCCCGGCCGCCGCGCCACTGGCCATCGGCGAGTCGGTCACCGTCCAGGTGCGGCCGCCGTTGACGGTCCGGAAGACCCGCGGCCGATCAGCGCCACCGGTCGCGAACCACGCCGTCCGACCGGGGCCGGCGACCAGGCAGGTCCCGCTGGCCGCGAAGGCGAACTCGCCCGGCAGCGCGGCCGGCATGCCCTTCGTCGACTGGATCTGCCACGTTTTGCCGCCGTTCGAGGTCTCGGCGATCCGGAACTTGCCGTCGACCGGGTCGCTCAGCGCGAGCCCGTGCCGGGAGTTGTTGAAGTCCAGGCAGTCGTAGAAGGCGTTCGGATCGGTGTTGCGGAACGTCTCGGTCCAGCTCCGGCCGCCGTTCTCGGTCCGGTAGACCCGCGAGTCCTCTCCGGGCCCGATCGCCAGCACCACCGCGCGCCGGGCGTCGAACGCCTCGACGTCGCGGAACAGCAGCGTGCCCGCGCCGGCCGGGCTCACGTTCTGCCACGCCTTGCCGCCGTTGGTTGTCCGCAGCACCTGCCCGGCGCTGCCCGCGACCCACGCGACGTCCTTGTTCACCGCCGCCAGCCCGCGGAACTGCGACGTACTGCCCGTCGGTGTCAGCTCCCACCGGTACGACGGCCGGTGGCCGTCCGAGCCACCGGCCGCCTGGGCCGGGAGCAGTTGACTGGTGGCGAGCAGAACTCCGGCCGCGAGCGCGGCGATGCGCAGGGTCTTCATGACCGGCAAAGCTAATACACCACCCGGCCGAGCACGAGCCCTTGCCGCCGCTCCGGGCGCACTGTCACTCTGAGCACCCGTGCCCCAAGGAGGCCTGCGTTGAACGACTCCGTGCTCACCTCGGTGCTGCTGCCGGTCGCCCTGGCCGTGATCATGTTCGGCCTCGGCCTGACGCTGACGGTCAAGGACTTCACCCGGGTGCTGCGGATGCCGCGCGCCGTACTGGTTGCCCTGGGCATCCAAGTGGTGCTGCTGCCGGTGATCTGCTTCGGCCTGGTCAAGATGTTCGGCCTGGCCCCGGCGCTCGCGGTCGGCATGATGCTGCTGGTCGCCTCCCCCGGCGGGACGACGGCCAACCTGTTCAGCCACCTCGCCGGCGGCGACGTCGCGCTCAACGTCACGCTGACCGCGGTGAACTCGGTGCTGGCCGTGATCACGCTGCCGATCGTGGTCAACCTGTCGCTGAACCACTTCCTCGGCGACGGGCAGATCGGCCTGCAACCGGCCAAGATGCTACAGGTCTTCGCGATCGTCCTGGTCCCGGTCGCGCTCGGCATGCTCGTGCGCGCCCGCCGTCCGTCGTTCGCCGACCGGATGACGCGACCGGTCAAGCTCGGCTCGATCGTCGTGCTCGCGCTGGTCATCTTCGCCGCGGTCTACACCGAGCGCGACAACGTGCTCGACTACCTGGTCGAGGTCGGCCTGATCGCGCTGCTGCTCAACGTGCTCAGCCTCGCCATCGGGTACGCCGTACCGCGGCTGACCGGGCTGGCCGAGCGCCAGTCGATCGCCTGCTCGATGGAGATCGGCATCCACAACGCCACGCTCGCGCTGACCATCGCGCTCAGCCCGTCGCTGCTCGGCAACAGCGAGATGTCGATCCCGGTCGCCGTCTACGGCATCGTGATGTTCTTCCCGACCGCCGCCTTCGCCTACTACCTGAGCCGCCGCGGCGTCCGGCCGGGCAACGAAACGCTGCCCGGCCGGACCGCCGTCTAGGCAGGTGTGAGCCTGAACGACTGGGACGCGGTCCCGTTGCAGGTCAACTGAACGAGCTGGACCGAGTCGGCAGTGGAGGCGCTGGGCACGGTGAGGCACTTGCTGCTGTGCCGGCTGACGAAGCGCCAGTATCCATTGCCCTCGGCAACAGCTTGCCACTGCTGGTTGTTGCCGCCGCTGTAGGTCCACAGTTGCAGGCCGGCGTTGTCGGCCAGGGACACGTTGGTGACGTCGACCACCTTGGTGGAGTCGTTGCGGTTGTTGATCCGGGTGAAGCCGCCCGACGTCGGCTGGAACTGAAAGTGCTGCGCCGTCGAGGCGTTGCAGGTGTACTGCTGGACGACCGTGCCGTTCGACGTACCGGCCGCGCGGGCGTCGACGCACTTGCCGCTGGCCTTGCTGGTCGCCGAGTACCAGGTGGTGGGCTCGGGCTGACCGGTCGGCGGGTCGACCGGCGGGGTGCCGCCACCGCCGAGCCACTTCAGCGCGTCCATCATGAACTGGTTCTGCGCGGCACTGTCGAATGTCGACGACAGCCGGGTGTTGGTCTGGTAGTTCATCGCGTTGTGGCCGAAGTTGGCGTAGATCATCTTGTAGTTCTTGTGCGCCCAGACGATCGGGTGGTAGCCGCTGTACCAGGTCTGGTTCGGGTCGGTGCCGACCGGATAGCTGCCCGGATCGATCGCGGCCAGGATCTGGAGGTTCGGGTTGGCGCGCAGGTCGTTCTGCCAGCCGTACCACTCACTGACCGAGGACCGGAACGTCGCGCCGGTGTTCGCCAAGGCGGGGTGGGTGCGGTTCTCGGTCCGCAGCGTCACCGCGGTCGGGCCCCAGGTGTTGGTGGCGAACCGGCCGGTCCCGAGCAGCGTCTGGTAGTACCACGGCCAGCTCGGCGTGTTCGCGTCGTTGTACGCCGACACGTGGAAGCCGAAGTAGGCGCCGCCGTTGTCCATGTAGCGCTGGAATCCGGCGCGCTGCGTGGCGTTCGTCGGGGCGTTGTCGAGGAACATCACCACCTGGTACTGCGAGGCGCTGAGGTTGTTCAGCCGGCTCCAGTCGTTGGTGGGGGTGTAGGTGAAGCCGTTCTGCGCGGCCAGTTGCGGGAACCGCTCGTTCGCCTCCTTGACGAAGTCGATGTGGGCGGCGTCCCAGGTCCCGCTGTAGAACGCGAGCACGTTGAAGCTCGCCTGAAGCTTCTGGTCCTGCTGAACCCTGGCTTCGGCAACGGGCACCGAGGCGAGCAGCAGCAGACCCATGATCAGGGCCAACAATCTGGGCATGACGGCAGGTCGGACGAAAGGCATGGGGGCGGTCCTTTCCGTGAACCGCGCGGACGGGGGCGATCCGCGCGGTGATCGGGCGGTCACAGCCCGATTTCAAGACTTAAACTAACTTTCAGTTTTAAGCCTGTCCAGAGTCTGCAAGCCCTTTCCAGAAGTTTCCTTCGTTACTCCCCACCACCGTCAGCAGCCGCAGCCGCTCGGCGCTCTCGCTGCCCGGGGTCGCGGTGAACACCAGCAACGTCTGCTGCTGGTCGCTGTCCGACATCACCTGGCAGTGCAACTCGAGTTCACCGACCACCGGGTGCCGGAACCACTTCGTCTGCGTGTGCGCGTGGCCGACCTCGTGCGCAGCCCACAGCGCCGCGAACTCAGGACTCTGCTCCGACAGCACGTGGACAATCGTCGCGGCCTGCGACTTCGGGCCGTCGGCGGCGTACACCTCCCGCAGCATCGAGACCAGGATCCGGCCGTGGTTGGCCCACTCGCGCTCCTGGTAGTTGCCCTTGTCACCCATGAACCACCGGTAGACGGCGAAGCGTTCCAGTCCGTCGTGGTTGGTCTGCTCGCCCTCGAACGCGACATGCGCCCGGGTCTGCGCGAGCGTCTCGCCGAGCCGGTTCAGCACCACCGCCGGGGTGTCGTCCAGCCGGTCGAGGATGCGCAGCAGGCCGGGGTTCACGTGATCCAGCCGGGTCACCCGGGGCGGCGTCCCGTGGCCGGCGAGCACGAACAGGTAGTCCCGCTCGGCCAGCGTGAGCCGGAGCGCCCGCGCGATCGCCGACAGCATCTCCGCCGAGGGTTGTGGCCCTCGGCCCCCTTCCAGCCGGCTGTAGTAGTCGGTCGACATCGACGCCAGCGCGGCGACCTCCTCGCGCCGCAGCCCCGGCGTACGACGGCGCCGGCCGCGGGGCATCCCGACGTCCTCGGGTTGCAGGGCTTCCCGGCGCTTGCGCAGGAAGTCGGACAGTTCGCCGTACTCCATGGGTCCAGGTTCGCAGGGTCCGGGCGGCTCAACCACTGCTTGCCGAGCAGTGGTTGAGCTCAGCCTGGTTACCGACGGCCGGCGGGCCAAAGCTGGAGCCATGAAAACGACTGGCAACACGATCTTCATGACCGGCGGCACCTCGGGCATCGGCCTCGGGCTGGCCCGCAAGTTCCGTGACCTCGGCAACACCGTGATCATCAGCGGCCGCCGCAAGCAGTTGCTGGACCAGCTCGCCACGGAGGAGGGCTTCGGCACGATCGAGCTGGACGTCGCCGACCCGGCCTCGATCCAGGCGGCGTACGAGACCGTCACCGCGCAGTACCCGGAGACCAACGTGCTGATCGCGATGGCCGGGATCATGCGTTCGGAGGACCTGCGCGATCCCGGACACCTGGCCGCGGCCGAAGAGACGATCGAGATCAACCTGCTCGGCACGATTCGCGCGATCACCGCGTTCACGCCGTTCCTGCTCGGCCGGCCGGACGCGGCGATCGTCACGGTGTCGTCCGGGCTGGCGTTCACGCCGCTGGCGATGACCCCGACCTACAGCGCGACGAAGGCAGCCGTGCACAGCTACACCGTGAGCCTGCGCCACCAGTTGGCCGGCACCGGCGTCCAGGTGATCGAGCTGGTCCCGCCGGCGGTGCAGACCACACTGCTCGAGGGCCGCGAGCCGAGCCCGCAGTGGATGCCGCTGGACGAGTTCCTGACCGAGTCGGTGCAGCTGTTCGCCGACCAGCCCGACGCCGACGAGATCCTGGTCGAGCGGGTGAAGTTCCTGCGCAACTCCGAGCTGGAGAACCGCTTCGAGCAGACCTTCACCACGCTCAACAACACGCCTCACTGATCCCCGAGGGCTTGCTCCAGGCGCTCGACCTTGGCGGTCAGCTGCCCGGTGTACCCCGGCCGGATGTCGGCCTTGAGCACCAGGCTGACCCGGGGTGAGACCGCGGCGACGGCGTCGACGGCCTGCTTGACCACCGCCATCACCTCGTCCCACTCACCCTCGAGGTTGGTGAACATCGCGTTGGTCTCGTTCGGCAGGCCGGAGGCGCGCACGACGCGGATCGCCTCGGCGACCGCCTCGCTCACGCCACCGGTCTCGTCCCCGGCGGCCGGGCTGATACTGAAGGCAACGATCATGCCCTCAGCTAACCAGCCCGGCGGTGACCGGCCGGCTCAGACGTCGTCCTGCCGCAGCCGGCCGGCCGCTTCCTCGTCGGCGCGGCGCTCGGCACCGCTGGTGGTGAGCAGCGGCTTCTCCTTGATGAACAGCACCGCGACCAGCGCGAGCACCGCGAACGGCACCGACATCATGAACAGATCCGCGGTCGCCGCGCCGTAGGCGTTCTCGACGGCGATCCGGGCCGGCTCGGGCAGCTCGGCGATGTTCGGCACGGTGCTGCCGCCGGACGACGAACCGCCCGGGTTCAGCGTCTCGGTGACCTGGTTGGCCAGGATCGCGCCGAGCACGCTGACGCCGATGGTGCCGCCCATGCTGCGGAAGAAGCTGACCGCCGAGGTGGCCGCGCCCAGCTCGCGCGCCGGGACGTCGTTCTGCGCGGCGAGCACCAGGTTCTGCATGACCAGGCCGATGCCGACGCCGAGGATCACCATGAAGCCCCAGAGCGTCATCTTGCCGGTGTGCGCGTCGATCGTGCCGAACAGACCCAGCCCGACCGGGAGCAGCACGCTGCCCACCACCAGGTAGATCTTCCACTTGCCGTACTTCGTGATCAGCCCACCGGCGACCGTGGAGGCGACCATCATGCCGAGGATCAGCGGCAGGCTCATCAGTCCGGCCTTGGTCGGCGAGTAGCCCTGCGCGATCTGGAAGTACTGCGCCAGGAACACCGAGCCGCCGAACATCGCCACGCCGACCAGGGCGCTGGCGACGATGGACAGCGTCACCGTGCGGTTGCGGAACAGGTCCATCGGGATGATCGGCTCGGGGTGCCGGCGCTCGACCAGGACGGCCGCGACGAGTGCCGCCAGCGCCGCCGCGACCAGCACGAAGCTCCAGCCCGACGCCCAGTCGAACCTGTTGCCGGCGAACGAGGACCAGACCAGCAGCGTGCTCACGCCGGCCGTGATCAGGAACGCGCCCCACCAGTCGATCCGCACTTCACGGCGTACGGTCGGCAGCTTCAGCGTGCGCTGCAGCAGCACGATCGCGGCGAGCACGAACGGCACGCCGACCAGGAAGCAGGCCCGCCAGCCCAGCGGCGAGTCGACCAGGAAACCGCCGAGCAGCGGTCCACCGACCGTCGCCGAGGCGAAGATCGCACCGAAGATGCCGGAGTACCGGCCGAGCTCGCGCGGCGGGATGATCGCGGCCATCACGATCTGCACCAGCGCGGTCAGGCCGCCGGCGCCCAGGCCCTGCAGCACCCGGCTGCCGAGCAGCACCTCGATGTTCGGGGCGAAGCCCGCGACCAGCGAACCGACCACGAAAAAGCCCAGCGACAGCTGGACCAGCAGCTTGTTGTTGTAGAGGTCGGCGAGCTTGCCCCACAGCGGCACGGTGGCCGTCATCGCGAGCAGCTCGAGCGTGACCACCCAGGTGTACGACGACTGGCTGGCGCCGAGGTCGTGGATGATGCGGGGCAGCGCGGTCGACACCACGGTGCCGGCCAGGATCGCGACGAACATGCCCATCATCAGGCCGGAAATGGCCTGGATGGTCTGCCGCGGCGTGAGCGCGGCGACCTGTGCGGCGGTCTCTTCCGGCGGAGTGGCTACAGGGACCTCGCCCCCCGCGTCGGACGGCGTGGGCGAAGAGGTCGTTGTCATGACTGACCTTCCTGGTCGATTCGGGACAGGGCGTGCGGGTCGTAGTCGGGATCGAGGCCGTGGGCAATCATCAGGAACGCCTCGTCGACCAGTGAGCTGAGCGTGCGGCCGGCCAGCTCCGGACCGGCCTGCTTGAGCTTCTCGGCGGCGACCCGGATCGCCGCGATGACCGTGGAGACGATCAGAGCCGGCGCGATCGCGCCGGGCGGATCACCCATGCGCTCGGCCAGCGCGGCGGACAGCGCCCGCTCGTCCTCGGCGCCGAGCAGAACGAACTGCGACAGCAGCGCCGGCGACTCGAAGATCAGGGCGACCTGCCGGGCCCGGTCGCCCTGCTCGTCCTCGAACTCGGCCAGCGTCCGGGTGATCAGCAGGCGCATCGTGGTCAGTGGCGAGTACTCGGCCGGGGTCTCCCGCAGCCGGGTCAGCGCCCGCTCCAGATCCTCCGGGTCGCGCCCGAGGATCGCGTGCTCCTTGTGCGGGAAGTAGTTGAAGAAGGTCCGCACGGACACGTCCGCGGCCTCACTGATCTCCTCGACCGTGACGTTGTCCGGCCCCTTCTCCACCGCCAGCCGCAACGCCGCGGCGGCCAGCGCCTGGCGGGTTTCCCGCTTCTTGCGCTCGCGCCGGCCACCGGCCGCGACGTCGTCGGTCTGCATCACGCCGTCCACGGTAGGCGCGAACTTGCAGTGCGTGCAAATTGTTTTCCGTGCAACTTTGCAGACCTGCACAGCCAGTGAACAGTCAGAAACCGGAGTCGGTGACGACCCCTTCGCGGATCGCTCGCCGCCGCCAGGTCCGCAGATCGTCCGGCAGCTCCGGTACGTCGCCGCCGGGGCCGCGAGCGAGGACAAGATGGACCAGTCGCCCGGCCAGCCGGAGCTGGGTCTGCAGCCCGAGCCGGTAGCCGCGCCGTTCGAGGACCGCCGGAAGGTCGAGCTCGACGTCACCGACGAGGCAGATCTTCGCAGCGGGATCGAGCGTGGCGGGCAGGCGGCGCCAGAACTTGTCGAGCGACCTGCCCAAGCTTCCCTGCGACTGCACCGCCACGTTCCACGGCGGATTGGTCAGCACGGCGTCGAGCGGCGGGCGGCCCTCGACCGTCGCCCCGGCGTCAACCTGCGAGATCGCCAGGGGGACGCCGGCCGCGGCGGCGTTCGCGCGGGTGTTCGCGACCCGCTCGGGATCGAGGTCGGCGGCCAGCACCCGCGCCGTCGGCCAGGTCAGGGCGGCCTCGATCGCGATCGTGCCGTCACCACAGAACGGGTCGAGGATCGTGGCCCCAGGCAACGGTCCGGCAAGGGCGGCCAGCGCGGCCGCGACCGGGGGCTGCAACGTTCCCGGACCGGTCTGAAGCTTGTAGTCCCGGCGGTGCAGCGGCCGGGCGGCCAGCCGCAGCGCGGCGATCGTGTCCGAGCCGCGCAGGAACAACCGCACGGTCAGGTCGGGCGTCCCACTGAGACCACCCTGGGGGTCCCGCGGCAGGAACTCACCGCCGACCCGCCGGGCGACGGCTCGGCCGGCGACGCCTTCGACGTCGTACCGGTTGTAGGTGCGCTTGCCCTCGATGCTCACGACGCAGTCGAAGGTGAAGCGACCGCGGAGGTCGCGAAGCGCCCGCACACTCGTCAGCGCGGCGTCCCAGTCGAGCTCGGCCAGCTGAGTGGCCAGCGCCGGTAGCGCGGCCTTGGTGGTGCCGGTCCCGGCCACGGTTCCGACCACCAGGAAGGCGTCCTCGGCACACCGCAGGCCGAGCACCCGCCGATCCGCGTCCGGCAGCTCGAAGGAGATTTCCCGCCGCGCCAGCCGGATCCGGCTCGCCGAGTCCAGCGACTCGGCGATCTCGGCCGCGCAGACCCACTCCAGTCCGTGCACGGACCTGGCGACCAGCTTCACGGTGATGCCGTCGGCAACGAAGCGGTCAGCGGTAGTTCACGAACTGGACGGCGAAGTCGAAGTCCTGCTTGTTGATCAGCGCCTGGACCTGCTGCAGGTCGTCGCGGCTCTTGCTCGACACCCGGAGCTCGTCGCCCTGGACCTGCGCCTTGACGCCCTTCGGCCCCTCGTCGCGGATCAGCTTGGAGATCTTCTTGGCGTTCTCCTGGCTGATCCCGTTGATCATCTCGACGGTGATCTTGTAGAGCTTGCCGGACGCGTGCGGCTCGCCGGCCTCGATGTTCTTCAGCGACACCTGCCGCTTGACCAGCCGGCCCTTGAACGCGTCCAGGACGGCGAGCGCGCGCTGGTCGCTGTTCGCCTGGATCTCGACCGCGTCACCGGCCCACTTGATGCCCGCGTCCACACCCTTGAAGTCGAAGCGCTGGTTGATCTCCTTGGCCGTCTGCTGGAGGGCGTTGTCCACCTCCTGACGGTCGAGCTTGTTCACGATGTCGAAGGAGGATTCGGAGGCCATCGTCGGCTCCCTTCTCTGCAGCTCGGTGGTGCACGGGTGTTCCGGCGCCACTCTATGACGACCGCCGGGCCGGACGCGGCGCAGCGGTCCGCGGCGGCGTGATCCGCGCCTCACCAGCTGGAGATGCATAGGAGTGCTATGTAATCTCGGAAGGGTGATCGCGACAGACCTCTCCCAGCTCGGTGTCGACGCGGTGGTGGCCGCGGCCCGGTTCACCCGGCTGGCCAGCCGGGACGTGAGCGCGTTGCCGCACGCGG
The DNA here is from genome assembly GCF_001984195.1 of Kribbella sp. ALI-6-A. Lineage (GTDB taxonomy): Bacteria > Actinomycetota > Actinomycetes > Propionibacteriales > Kribbellaceae > Kribbella. Next base: position 1,952,956 of record NZ_MTQN01000012.1, on the reverse strand, counting down.
CGATGCGGTTGCTGGGACGGCTCGACGAGCTCGGGCCGACCCGGATCAGCGAGCTGGCCAAGGCCGACCGGTGTTCGCAGCCGACGATGTCGACGCTGGTGCAGCGGCAGGAGGACAGCGGGCTGGTCCGGCGGGAAGCCGATCCGGCCGACTCCCGGGCCAGCTTGATCAGCCTCACCGACGCCGGCCGCGCTGAGCTCGACCGGGCCCGGCGCGAGGCGGGTGACGCCGTCGCACGGCGGCTCGTCCACCTGCCGGCCGACGACGTCCGAACCCTTGAGGCCGCGGTCACCGTCCTGCACAAGATCCTCACCCTCGAACCGACGGAGGACACCCCCCGGTGAGCAGCACCAGCAGCTCTTTCCTCAAACAACCCAAGTCCGTCTGGGCGGTCGCTTTCGCCTGTGTGATCGCCTTCATGGGCATCGGCCTGGTCGATCCGATCCTCAAGCCGATCGCCGAGCAGCTGCACGCCAGCCCGTCTCAGGTGTCGCTGCTGTTCACCAGCTACATGGCCGTGATCGGCGTCGCGATGCTGATCACCGGCGCGGTCTCCAGCCGGATCGGCGCGAAGCGCACTCTGCTGATCGGTCTCGCGATCATCGTGGTGTTCAGCGCGCTGGCCGGTCTGTCGAACTCGATCGGCGCCATCGTCGCCTTCCGGGCCGGCTGGGGCCTGGGCAACGCGCTGTTCATCGCGACCGCGCTGGCCACCATCGTGAACTCCGCGGCCGGCTCGGTCGCCCAGGCGATCATCCTGTACGAGGCGGCGCTGGGTGTCGGCATCGCGGCCGGCCCGCTGGTCGGCGGTGAGCTCGGCACGATCTCCTGGCGCGGCCCGTTCTTCGGCGTCGCCGTACTGATGACGATCGCGCTCGCCGCGACCGCGTTCCTGCTGCCCGCCTCTCCTCCGGCCCCACGCCGTACGTCGATCCTCGAACCGCTGAAGGCGTTGCGGCACCGGTCGCTGGCCACCGTCGCCGTGACCGCGCTGCTCTACAACTTCGGCTTCTTCACGCTGCTCGCGTTCACCCCGTTCCCGCTGGCCATGTCGGCCCGGCAGATCGGCCTGATCTTCTTCGGCTGGGGCATCGGTCTGGCCCTCACCTCGGTGTTCGCGGCGCCGTGGCTGCAGCGCCACTTCGGCACGCTGCCGGTCGTGATGACGTCGCTGCTGCTGTTCGCCGCCGACCTTGCGGTGATGGGGCTCTACGCCCACCACCGCGGCGTACTGGCGGTCGGCGTGGTCGTCGCCGGTCTCTTCCTGGGCGTGAACAACACCCTGATCACCGAGGCCGTGATGGCCGCGGCTCCGGTCGAACGCGGTACGGCGTCCGCGGCGTACAGCTTCGTCCGCTTCTCCGGCGGCGCGGTCGCGCCCTGGCTGGCAGGCAAGCTCGGCGAGGAGATCAACATCCAGCTGCCCTTCTACGTCGGCGCCTTCGCGGTGCTGCTCGCGGTCGGCGCCCTGGCCACCGGGTGGAAGCCGCTCGCCCACCTGCGGATGCCGTCGGCGCACTCCAAGGCCGAGGCCGACGCGGTCACCGTGGCCGACGCCTGATCCTCAGCGCGCCTCTTCTCACCTACCGTCCCGAGGTCACTCGCGACCACTGAGCACGGTGACCGGGCGGAACCTGGTCGTCGTCCAGGCGGTGATCGCCGCGGTGCCGCCGACGACGGCCAGCGAGCCCGCTAGCAGGAGCCCGAGCAACCGCCACGGTACGGCGACCACGACGACGCCGTACGTCTGCGCGGTGCCGGCGGCGATGCCCGCGAGGGCGGCTCCCGCGACGACCGTGCCGAGCAGGACGCCGACCACGACGACGGTGACCGATTCGACCGTGGCAATGCCCACGACCTGGCGGCGGGTCAGCCCGGCCATCCGGGCCAGGGCGAACTCGCGGCGCCGGTCCGCGGCCGCCATCACGACGGCGTTGACCACGGCAACCGCCGCGTAGACGCCGGCCAGGCCCATCAGGACGGCGAAGATCCCGGTGTCGTCGCGCTGCTCGTCGGCCGCCTTGGCCTCCGCCCACTCCTGGACGGTCCGCACCTCCCGCCCGGCCCCGGGATCGCCGGGCCGGGCCCCCATCCCGGCCTCGCCGGTCCCAGCCCCGGTCCCGCCCGCGGGCTCCGCGCGGAGACGCTCGGCGAGCTCCTTCGCCGAGGTCCCCGGCGCCGCCCGCACGATCGTCTCGGTGCTGCCCGCCACCCCCGTCGTCAGGCTGCGCGGCACGAAGAAGTTCTCGGTCACGTCCAGGGTCTCCGGCATGATCGCCACCACCTTCAGCACCTGCCGCCGGGTCCCGATCGTCGCGGTCACCGACTGCCCGAGCTGGTAGCCCTCGACCGCCATCCCCGGCCCGATCGCGATCGTTGCCCCCGACAACTTGTCGAGCGACCCCTTGCGCGGCCGCAGTGCATGCGTGCGCTGATAGCCGGCCGGATCGATCCCGACCGCCTCCGAGTACGTCGTGCGCTTCTTCTTGCCGCTGGTCGTCACGATCGTCACCGGCACCGTCGTCTGCTCCGACGTCGCCGCGATGCCCGGCCCGTCGGCGACTCGTCCGCCGACCACCAGATCCGCCGTGATCAGCTGCCGCTGCTCCTCCCCCACCGCCTTCGCCAGCGACCCGAACACACCCCACAGCCCGGCGAGCAGCCCGACCAGCACGATCAACGGCGCCGCGGTCGCGGCACTTCGCCGTACGGCGTGCAGGACGCCGGCCCGGGCGAGGTCCGTCACGACATGCCCGCGCAGCACCAGCGACGGCAACCGCCCGGCCACCGGTACGACGATCGGACTCAACTGGCTCAACGCAACCGATCCGCTGATCATCACCACCAGCGCGATCATCAGCGCGGCCACGAAGTCGCCCGCGGCCTGCGCGGCGATCACCATCAGCACCGTGAACCCGGCCGACGACAGCCCCCAGAACCACCGCCACCCGGTCATCACCGGGAACGATCTCGGCAGGTCGCCGATCGCTTCCAGAGCGCTGACCCGGGACGCTCGCCAGGCCGCCGCCGACGCGCCGGCCACTGCCGTCCCCACGCCGACGAAGGCGGCCACCCACACCGTGCCCTGCACCCAGGGCGCCTCGAACCACGGCGGCAGCATGCCCACCTCGATCAGCACCGTCGACTGCGCCCAGGTCCCGAGCAACCCGACCGGCACCCCGATCGCCGTCCCCAGCAGTCCGAGCAAGGTTGCTTCAAGCAACAACATGAGACGCAGCCGTCCGCGCTGCGCCCCGATCAGGCGCAGCAGCCCGAGCTCGCGCCGCCGTTGCGCCACGGCGAAGCCGAACGTCGTACTGACCACGAAGACCGTGAGGAAGACGGCGAGCATCACCGACAGGCCCAGCAGGGTGGCGGCGCCGGCGTACCCGTCGCGGATTCGCGACCGTTCGAGTCCGGACAGTCCGGGCGGCAACGACGGCTGGTCCGTCGCGGCCATCACCTGCAACGCGGACTGCACCAGCCCGACGCCGAACGCGACAGCCACCAACGCCCCAGCGAACAGGTGCCACCGATCCCGTACTGCCCCCAGCGACATCCTCAACATGCCCCCAGCCAAGCGGCTCGAAGTCTGCGCGACACGGGCCGCAGCACCCGGTCGCGGGTAGTGCGCGCGCTACCTCAGGTGCGCCAGCAAAGCGGCGACATCGGCTTGGGCGAACGGCCGCGCCCGGACGAGCGACTGGAGCAGGAGCCCGTCGAGCGCGGCGACGAGCAGGCTCGCCTTCTGCGGGTTGGTGGTGAACGTCCGGGCGATTTCGGTCAGCGGTTGCAGCCAGGCCGCGGCCGCCTCCCGCAGCTCCGGCCGACGGGCCGCCTGCAGGTACAGCTCGTACTCCGCGAGCGTGCGTCCGCGGCGGTAGACGAGGAGGTGTTCGATCAGCCTGGCGAGTTCGTCCGCGGGCCGCGCGCCGAGCTCGGTCACCCGCTCGTGCAGCTCGGCCGTGAGGTCCTCGGCGGCGCCGGTGAGCGCGGCGACCAGCAGGTCGTCGAGCGTCGCGAAGTGGTACGTCGTCGAGGCCACCGACACCCCGGCCTCGGCCGCGACGGCCCGGTGACTCACGCCGGCGACCCCGGCCCGCTCGATCACCGCCACGGTCGCCCGAAGCAGCTCGTCGCGCCGCAGCGCACCCCGCACCCGGCGGCCGTCGCTCCGGCTCGCCGCACCTGGCGCCCGACCGCCGTCGCTGCCGTTCGGTGCCCGGCGCTCGCGGCGCCGGCCGTTCGTCCTCACACCCCCACTGACCTGCACAAACGGCAAACTACCAGGACAGACGTACTGATTGTTTTTGCCCTCCGATTTCGCGAGATCGAGCCGGTTCCAGCGCTTAGGCTCGGATTCCGTGACCTCGACTCTCAGTACGGCGATGCGCCGAGCCCTCAAGCGCGCGAACGACGGCAAGACCCTGGACCAGGCGGAGGCGGAGGTCCTGCTGACCGCGTCCGGCGAGGCGCTGGAGACTCTGATGGCGACCGCCGCGCGGGTCCGTGACCAAGGCCTCGAGGACGCCGGTCGCAGCGGGATCGTCACGTACTCCAAGAAGGTTTTCATCCCGCTCACCCGGCTGTGCCGCGACCGGTGCCACTACTGCACGTTCGCGACCACCCCGGGCCGCGTCGAGTCGCCGTACCTGAGTCCTGACGAGGTGCTGGAGATCGCCCGCCAGGGTGCGGCCCTGGGCTGCAAGGAGGCCCTGTTCACACTCGGCGACGCGCCGGAGGACCGCTGGGACGCCGCCAAGCAGTGGCTCGACGAGGCCGGCTACGACAGCACGCTCGACTACGTCCGGGCGATGGCGGTCCGGGTGCTCGAGGAGACCGGTCTGCTTCCGCATCTCAACCCGGGCGTGATGTCCTGGCAGGACCTGCAGCGGCTGAAGCCGGTCGCGCCGAGCATGGGGATGATGCTGGAGACCACCTCGCGCCGGCTGTTCGAGGAGAAGGGCCAGCCGCACTTCGGCTCACCGGACAAGGACCCGTCGGTCCGGCTCCGGGTGCTGGAAGACGCGGGCCGCTCCAACGTGCCGTTCACCACCGGGCTGCTGATCGGCATCGGCGAGACGATCGCCGAGCGGGCCGACTCGATCTTCGCGCTGCGCCGGATCGCCCGTCAGTACGGCGGGATCCAGGAGGTCATCATCCAGGGCTTCCGGGTGAAGCCGGACACCGCGATGCGCAACGACGCCGACGTCCCGCTGGACGAGTGGCTGGCCGCCATCGCGGTGACCCGGGTCGTGCTCGGCCCGCGCGCCCGGGTCCAGGCCCCGCCGAACCTGGTCGACCTGGACGAGGCGAAGCTGCTGCTGGCCGCGGGCATCGACGACTTCGGCGGCGTCTCGCCGCTGACGCCGGACCATGTGAACCCCGAGCGCCCCTGGCCGCACCTGGACGACCTGGCCAAGCTGACCGCGGACGCCGGCTTCACCCTGCGGGAGCGCCTGACCGCCCACCCGGAGTACCTGCGCGAGCCCTGGCTCGACCCGCGGCTGATCTCGCACGTCGAAGCCCTGGCCGATCCGGCCACCGGCCTCGCGAACGAGGACGCGATGCCGAAGGGCCTGCCGTGGCAGGAGCCTGACGGCGGCTGGGACAGCGTGGGCCGGACCGACCTGCACACCGCGATCGACACCGAAGGACGGCGGACCGAGACCCGGTCGGACTTCGACGCGGCGTACGGGGACTGGGACGTTCTGCGAGAAGACATGGCTGCCCGGCGCTCCGACAGCACAGCTCCGGAGCGGATCGACGGCGACCTGAAGGAGGCCCTCGCGGCCGCGGAGCGCGACCCGGCCGGGCTGTCCGACAGCCAGGCGCTGACGTTGATGACGGCCACGGGTCCGGCGCTCGACCAGCTCGCGAAGATCGCCGACGACCTGCGCAAGGCCGTGGTCGGCGACGACGTGACCTACGTGGTGAACCGCAACATCAACTTCACCAACGTCTGCTACACCGGCTGCCGGTTCTGCGCGTTCGCCCAGCGGCGCACCGACGCGGACGCGTACTCGCTGTCGATGGACGAGGTCGCCCAGCGCGCCGAGGAGGCCTGGGTGATCGGCGCGACCGAGGTCTGCATGCAGGGCGGCATCCACCCCGACCTGCCCGGTACGGCGTACGCCGACCTGGTCCGGGCGGTCAAGCAGCGGGTGCCCGAGATGCACGTGCACGCGTACTCGCCGATGGAGATCGTGAACGGCTCGGTCCGCACCGGGCTGTCGATCGAGGAGTTCCTGATCTCGGTCAAGGAGGCCGGGCTGGACAGCATCCCGGGCACCGCGGCGGAGATCCTGGACGACGACGTGCGCTGGATCCTGACCAAGGGCAAGTTGCCGACGGCAAGCTGGATCGAGGTGATCAGCACCGCGCACAAGGTCGGCCTGCCGTCCAGCTCGACGATGATGTACGGCCACGTCGACTCGCCGCATCACTGGGTCCAGCACCTGCGCACGATCGCGGCCGTGCAGGACCGGACCGGTGGGTTCACCGAGTTCGTGCTGCTGCCGTTCATCCACACCAACTCGCCGATCTACCTGGCCGGCGTCGCCCGCCCCGGCCCGACGTACGACGAGAACCGGGCGGTGCACGCGATGGCCCGGATCATGCTGCACGGCCGGATCGACAACATCCAGTGCTCGTGGGTCAAGCTCGGCACCGACGGCTGCGTCGCGGTGCTCAACGGCGGCGTGAACGACATCGGCGGCACGCTGATGGAGGAGACGATCAGCCGGATGGCCGGCTCCAAGCACGGCTCGCGCAAGTCGATCGAGGAGCTGACCGCGATGGCCACCGCCGCCGGCCGACCGGCCCGCCAGCGCACCACGACGTACGGCGAGGTCCCGCAGCGGCCGCTCGGCGAGCTCGAGCTGGCCTGACCGCCACCCGGCACAACGACGACGAGCGAGGCCCCGCACCGGCGGCCTCGCTCGTCCTCGTTGGTTCGCCGGTCAGCGCGTCAGCTGCACCGTGACGGTCTTCACCGTCCCGTTGACCTTCACCGACAGCGTGGCCGGTCCGGTCCCGATGGCGGTGAGCGTGCCGGTGGCCGCGTCGTACCGGAGGTTGTGACTGGTGGACCAGTCGGCGCTGACCGGGTAGGCGACCGGGACGGTCCGGCCGCTCTGGGTCAGCGTCGCCGAGACCTTCGCCGTGGCCCCGCGGCGAAGCGTCGCCGGGGCCGAGACCGTGAGTTCGTCGACGTGCGGGCGGATCTGCGCGGACAGCCAGTTCGGTCCGCCGCGGTCCGGGCGCCACCGGGCCTGCGCCTGCTCACCGGCGCTCACCTGGTCGACCCCGAGCAGGGACCAGCCGGTGAAGCCGCCGTTGTCGGCCCCGGTCGCCGGCGCCTTGCCGGAGTTTCCGTTCACCAGGTACGGGACGCCGTCCACCCGGGAGGCGTGGAACGTCCCGACGTGCCCGCCGATGAAGGCGGCGCCCTTGCCGGTGTCGTGCTGGAAGCCGGCCAGCCACCGCTCGATCAGCGCCGCCTCGTGCCGGTCACCCAGCTGGCTGTTCTTGGCCGGCGTGGGGTCGCGCGGCGGGTGGTGCTCGATCAGCACGACCGAACCGATCCGGCGGTCCTTCGCGGCCTCGTCCAGCGCCGTCCGCAGCATCGCCACCTGGTCGAACCCGCCTCCGCGCAGCGTTCCACTGGCGGTGTTCAAGGTGACGAACCGCGTGCCCTGGTGGTCGAACACCCGCTGCGGCGCACCGAAGTACTTGGTGAAGTTGCCGATCGCCGAGCCCATCACCTCGTGGTTGCCGGGCACGTAGTAGTACGGCACCGAGGTGCCGATCTCCTCGTTGAGGATGCGCTTGGCCAGCTGGAAGTCGGCCTCGGTCGCCTCGTCGACGAAGTCGCCGGCGATCACGAAGAAGTCCGGCTCGGCCGCCTTGATCTCGCGCAGCGTCCGGCGGGCCGCCTGGACCAGCGGCGAGTTCGGGTCCCGGGCGACGAACTGCGCGTCGGACATCACCGCGAACCGCCAGTCCCGCCCGTCCACCGACCGGGCGGTCTGCACCAGCCCGTCGCGGACCGGCGGCGCGGCCGGGGCGGTCACCTGCGGCGCGGCCTTGACGTAGACGTTGTCGAGCACGACCTCACCGGCGTACTGGGCGGCGGCCTTGGTCTCCAGGGTGTAGATCCGGGTCAGCCGGACGGGCTGCGCGAGCCCTTCGGGTACGGCGAGCTCGACGTTCTGCCAGCCGTTCCAGGTGACGTACGGGCCGTAGATCGTGGACGACCGGCCGGTCGCGTCGACCACGCCGAACGCGGTCCACTCGCCCTTGCCGTGGCCGAACACCGAGACGCCGAAGGCCCGCGCCTGCTCGGTGCCGCCGAGCGGCTGCGGCGCGATCGCGATCGCGTTCCGGGTCAGCGCCGACTGGCTGAAGTCGTAGCTCAACTTGAGCCCGGAACCGTTCTCCCCCTCGGCCACCTTGCTCACCGACACCGCGGCGCGCGCGGAGCCGGCCCGCCACTGCTCGGCGGTGTCGAAGGTGTCGAGCACCCGCTTCTCCACCCCGATCGAGACCCCGACCGACGTCTCGAGGCCGCCGATCCGGGCGGTGATCACGGCGGCGCCGGACTCCTTGCGCGGGGTCAGCTCGAACCGGCCGTCCGCGGTCGGCTCCACCTGCAGCAAGCTCTGGTCGTACGACAGGCGGACGTCGGCCGGCTCGATCGGCGCGGAGTTGCCGTAGGCATCGAATCCGACCAGTCCGAAGGTGCCGGTGGTGGTGATGTTCAGCGTCGCGCTGGTCGGAGCCACTCGCCGCACCGGCCCGAGGACCTCCAGGTCGGTACTGCCCCGTCCGCCGGACGTGGTCGCGCGGACCGTCACCCGGCCCGGCGTCGAGGCCCGGAACACGCCGTCCCGGATCGATCCGTGCGAGGCGGACCAGTTGATCCTCGGCGTCTGCTTCACCGCGCCGTACACCTCGTCGTACGGCGTGGCGGTCAGGGTGCGGGTGGTACCGGCGAAGACGCGATCCGGGCGGCCACTCGGCACCGGCGCGTCGCCCGGCGCGGTCCGGCCGTCGGCGGCCGTCTCGACCCACAGGCCGTGGACCTTGCCGCTGCCCTTGGGCGCCATCACGGCCAGGCCGTTCGGCACCGGCCGGACGACTCCGTCGCCGGGAACGTTGTCCACCTGGACCTTCGTCGTACCGGGCCGGCGGCTGACCATCGTCGTCGAGCCACCGCCGTCCAGCTCGACGCCGACGTAGGCGCCGCGGGCGGCCAGGATCTTGCCCATCTCGGTCAGCGTCGCGCCACGGCTGTGCGTCAGCCGGTTGCTGTCGATGCTGACGACGATCATCTTCGTGCCGTCGGCGGAGAAGCCCAGCCCGGTCCGGCCGGCGTACGTCACGTCGTCGACCGGCTGCGGCTTGCCGTCCTTGACGAGCAGCGCGTGCACGCCGACGGCGGTCCGGACCGTGCTGCCGTCCGACGCCCGCGGCGTGAAGGAGACCGGGACCCGGTCGCCGACCTTCAACTGGCCGAGCTCGTCCGCACCCGCTTCGCGGCCGAGAAGGATCGTCGTACCGGCAGGGATGTCGCCGGTGCCGGCGGTGGTGCCGACCGCTGTCACGGTGTCACCGGTGACGGCAACCTCGGCGACCTTCGTCGCGCCGGCGACCGCGTGCGCGCGCGAGTAACTGCCCCACAGGCTGGTGAAGGCGCCGATCTCGTCCTTGCGGAGCACCGGGCTGTTCAACCGGTCCAATTGGTAGGGACCCGCGGTCCCCTCGAACAGCACCTCGAGGACGCGGCCGACTCCCTGCGGGTCGAAGGCGACCGCGGTGTAGGGATCCTCGGACTGTGACTTCACCAGCTGACCGTTCGCGACGGCCGGACCGAGCGGGGCGCCGGAGTTGTTGATGTCGAAGAAGTCGCCGTTGACTGCGGCGACCGCGCCGGCCTCGTTGGCCTGCTGGTCGATCGGCTTGGTGGCGCTGACCTTGCCGGACGACAGATAGTCGATCCGTGCGCCCTTGGTCAGGTCGACCGACAACGTGTTGCCCTGCTGCCAGCCGCGGTCGTCGAACGTCTCCAACGATCCGGCGGTCACTCCGGGCGCCACCGGACGGGTGCGTTCGTAGGTTTGCAGCTGGGTGGGCGCCGCGACGGGACCGGCCGCGGGCGCGGCGGACGCCGGGAGCAGCGCCGGGGTGGCCAGCGCGAGCGCTAGCGGGATGGCCACCAGACGGGAGAGGGCAGGCACAACGGACCTCCGGTCGTGAACGATTGACCGGCTCAGTCAACAATCCGAAACCTACTTACACCAGAGGTCGGCGATGAACGATCACCGAATTCGGCCTCCGCCGGTCGTTCACCTGTGACGGCGCGCTCACGCAGGGCCTTGCCCCGGTGGTATCGGTCCCCAGTCGCACCGGTACCACCGGGACAGGAAAACGCCGGCCGTGCCGGGCGTCGGTCACCACCTCACTGGCGACCGGCGCCCTGGATGGCACGACCGGCGTATATCTGTGCCCCGAGAGGGCGGTCGGCCCGAAGGATGGTGGACCGAGTTCTCGTTCCGCGGCCGGCAGGGGAGGTACAGTTCCGGTCGCGGACGGGAGTTCGCGGGTTCCACCAAGAGCCTGTGCCGGCGACCCGTCCGTCGCCGACAACTGAACGTTGTCACGCGGGCCCGGAGCGGGACCATCCCCTGGATCAAACATTTGCATTGGCTTTTCAGAAGGCGACAGACTGTATACATCCAGTCACCGACTGTGCAGATGTTGCCTGTCGCAACAAGTAAAAAGCTTGTGCGCTTGATCACCTCACCGGGCGGGATCCCCGCCCAGCAAGGCGGTTGAGGTCAGTACGGGTAGGTGTCGTCGCGCCGCGTCGGGTCCATGTCCCACAGCGAGAACTCGACCACCTTGTGGGATTCCTCACCGCCGGCCGGGCTCAGACCGACCGTGTCGTAGTCCTTGGAGCCGAGCCCGTCGAGGTAACCGAGCAGCTCGAACGCCGACCGGGCGTCCTCGATGTCGTCGATCACGTCGTCGTTCTGCGCCTCGTCGGCGCGACTGCGCACGTAGGCGACGAACGCCTCCGGGTCGGTCACCACGAAGTCGTAGCGGGCCTGGTAGCTCAGCCGCAGGCCGTTCTCCGGGACCAGCGGCTCGTCCAGGTCCGCGACGCCCTCGACCAGCTCGCGGTAGTCGGCCGGGTCGTCGAAGTCGTCCGGCCCGAGCGGCACGTCGTCCAGCTCGTCGGGGTCGTAGGAGTCGATGCCCAGGAAGATGTCGCCCCAGCCGCGCTCGTGCACCGCCTCGGCCAGCACCCGGGCCTGCACCCGGACGTTCTCGATCGCCGTCGTGGCCCGCAGGTCGTGCAGGTCGAGGGCGTCGGCCTGGGCCAGCAGCACCTTGGCCAGTTCGCGGGCGGCCTCGGCGGCGGAGGCGGGCTCAAGCGGCTCACTCATGCTGCGACCGTACAACCATCGGCACCTCGACCGCCGCGCCCGGTACGCCGAACGCGTCGACCAGGTCGGTCGCGTAGCTCCGGATCCGGCCGCAGAGCTCGTTCACCAGCGCGGTGATCGCCTTCGAGCGCGGCCCGGACAACCGGCCGTGCTCCATGAACCAGGCCCGGTCGCTCTCGATCGTGGACAGCGCGTGCAGGTCGTACAGCTCCTTCAGCCGGTCCCGCACCTCCCCCTCCGGCGCATCCCGTACGGCGTGCTGGAACGCCTCCAGCACGACCCGCTCGACGTGCGCCCGGCCGGCCGCGATCACGTGGTCCTGGCACCGGTTGAACACCTCGAACGCCTCGTCCCCGGCGTCGATACCGGCCCGCAGCCGGCGCGCGACCCCGGCCAGCATGTGCTGCTCGCGGAACTGCAGCAGGCCGGAGTGGTAGTCGTCGTCCCGCAGCCCGGCGTCCGGGTCGGCGGAGTCCGACCGGTTCGGTACGACGTCGCGCAGCCGCTCGACCAGAGTCCGCAGGGCGGTCTTCTCCACCGCGATCTCGACCGCCTGCCCGGCGATGAACCGGGCGGTGCCGAGCGGATCGAGCTTGCCGAAGGACTCCCGGTAGTCGGTCAGCAGTCCCTTCGCGACCAGTTGCAGCAGGACCGTGTTGTCGCCCTCGAAGGTGGTGAACACGTCGGTGTCGGCCTTGAGCGCGGACAGCCGGTTCTCGGACAGGTAACCCGCGCCGCCGCACGCCTCGCGGCACATCTGGATCGTCTCGGTCGCGTGCCAGGTGCCGAGCGCCTTCGTCCCGGCGGCCTGCGCCTCCAGCGCCCGGCGGTCGTGCTCACCCGGCCCGACGCGGCCGTTCTCGCCGTCCGCGGTGTCTCCGGTCCGGCCCCGGACGGCGTCGGTCTCGTCGTGGCCGAAGATCCGCGCGAACTCGTCGACCAGCTCGGCCTGCGCGAAGTGCAGCGCGTAGGTCCGGGCCAGCAGCGGGAGCAGCCGGCGCTGGTGCATCCGGTAGTCGAGCAGCAGCGCCTCCTCCGCGCTGCCCGGCGCGCCGAACTGCCGCCGCCCGTCGGCGTACCGGATCGCGATCGTCAGCGCGACCTTGCTCGCGTTGATCGCGGCGCCGCCGACCGACACCCGGCCCTGGACCAGCGTGCCGAGCATCGTGAAGAACCGCCGGTCCGGGTTCTCGATCTCGCTGCGGTAGGTGCCGTCGGCATCCACCTGCGCGTACCGGTCGAGCATCGCCTCGCGCGGCACCCGGACCTGGTCGAACACGATCCGGCCGTTGTCGACGCCGTTCAGCCCGAGCTTGGGGCCGCAGTCGCTGATCGTGACCCCGGGCAACGGTTCACCGTCGCCGGAGCGGATCGGGACCAGCAGGCAGTGCACCCCGTGCGTCTGGCCGCCGACCACGAGCTGGGCGAACACCGCTGCCAGCGTGCCGTGCCGGGCCGCGTTGCCGATGTAGTCCTTGCGCGCCGACGGGGTCGGCGTGTGCACGACGAACTCGCCCGTCTCCGCGTCGTACGTCGCGGTGGTCTCCAGCGCCTGGACGTTCGAGCCGTGGCCGGTCTCGGTCATCGCGAAGCAGCCGAGCAGGTCGCCGGTGAGCGCGTCGGACAGGTAGCGTTCGTGGTGCCTCTCGGTCCCCAGGTGCAGGATCGCGCCGGCGAACAGGCCGAACTGGACGCCGGCCTTGACCATCAGCGACAGGTCGCCGTACGCGAGCGTCTCGAAGCCGGCGATGAACCCGCCCAGATCGCCCTGGCCGCCGTACTCCTTCGGGAAACCGCGCGACGGGTGACCTTCGGCGGCGATCTCCTTCAGCGTGGCCAGCACCTGGTCGCGGTACTCGTCGCGGGACAGGCGTAGTCCGGCGTCCAGCAGCGAGGCGTGGCTCGCCAGCCCGTCCCGTACGACGTCGCGTGCGGCCTTGTGCGGCCCGTCCAAGTACTCGCGCAGCCCGGTCATGGCTCCAACCTATGCCGAGGATTACCGAAACCAGAGGGAAATCGGGAGTGGCATGCCGCACTTGCGGCTCTAGGATGGCCAGCATGCCGAATTTGCGGATCAGTGAGGCGGCCGCGCTGCTCGGAGTCAGCGACGACACCGTCCGGCGCTGGATCGACAACAAGCGGCTGCCGGCCACCGAGCAGGGCGGCCGGATGGCGGTCGACGGGCGCGCGCTGGCGGCGTTCGCGCAGGAGCTCGCCGACTCCCCGGAGGCCGGGACGACGACGGCCGCCTCGGCGCGCAACCGGATGCGCGGCATCGTCACGCGGGTCGTCAAGGACGGCGTGATGGCCCAGGTCGAGATGCAGACCGGACCGTTCCGGGTCGTCTCGCTGATGAGTCGCGAGGCCGCCGACGAGCTCGGCCTGGAGCCGGGCGTCGTCGCGGTCGCCTCGATCAAGTCCACCCATGTCGTCGTCGAGATCCCGGAGGGCTAGATGTCGCGTCGTACCAGCGCAGCGGCCGTACGCCGTACTGTCGCCGCCGGGCTGATCGCGGTCGCGGCCCTCGCGCTCACCGCCTGCGGATCCGACGCGTCGGCCGGCTCGGCAAGCGGCGGCGCCTCGGTGTCCGGCACCGTGAACGTGTTCGCCGCGGCCTCGCTGACCGGCAGCTTCAGCCAGCTCGGCAAGGACTTCGAAAAGGCCCACCCCGGCGTCAGGGTGGTCTTCAACTTCGGCGGCAGCTCGGCGCTCGCGCAGCAGATCAACCAGGGCGCGCCGGCCGACGTCTTCGCCTCGGCCGCGCCGAAGAACCTGGACCAGGTGACCGACAAGGGCACCGCGACGACGTTCGCGCGGAACCAGCTCCAGATCGCGGTCCCGAAGGGCAATCCGGGCAAGGTCGCCGGGCTGGCCGACTTCACCGACGCCGGCCGCAAGATCGCGCTCTGCGCCGAGCAGGTGCCGTGCGGCGCGGCCGCGCAGAAGGTGTTCGCGGCGGCGAAGCTGACGCCGCGGCCCGACACCCTCGAGCAGGACGTCAAGGCCGCGCTGACCAAGGTGAGCCTGGGCGAGGTCGACGCCGCACTGGTTTACCGGACCGACGTACTGGCGGCCGCGGACAAGGTCGAGGGCATCGAGTTTCCCGAAGCCGCGCAGGCGGTCAACGACTACCCGATCGCGACGCTGACCAAGGCCCCGAACGCCGACGGCGCCAAGGCTTTCGTCGACTTCGTGCTGTCGGAGCAGGGCCGGAAGGTCCTGACCGACGCGGGTTTCGAAGCGCCGTGAGTGCGCGAGTCCGCGGCAGGACGGGCGGCAGGCGAAGGACAGGCGGCCGGCTGCCGCTAATCCTGCTGCTGCCCGCCCTGCTCGGGCTCGCCTTCCTGCTCGTCCCGCTGGCCGGACTGCTCGCCGAGGCGCCGTGGTCGACGTTGCCGTCCCGGCTCTTCAGCGCGGAGGTCGGTCAGGCGTTGCGCCTGTCGTTGCTCTGCGCCAGCGTCGCTACGGTCATCTGTCTGTTCCTCGGCATCCCGCTGGCCTGGCTGCTCGCCCGCTCCGAGCTTCCCGGTCGGGGTCTGCTGCGCGCACTGGTCACCGTTCCGCTGGTGCTTCCGCCGGTGGTCGGTGGGGTCGCGTTGTTGCTGGTGCTCGGCCGGCGAGGGCTGATCGGTGAGCGGCTGGATCTGTGGTTCGGGTTCAGCCTGCCGTTCACGACGGCCGGCGTGATCGTCGCGGAGGCGTTCGTCGCGATGCCGTTCCTGGTGATCTCGGTCGAGGGCGCCCTGCGCGCCGCCGATCCCCGCTACGAGGAGGCCGCCGCGACCCTGGGCGCGGGACGATGGCTGACCTTCCGCCGGGTCACGCTGCCGTCGATCGCGCCGGGCATCGTGGCCGGCGCCGTCCTGTGCTGGGCCCGCGCGCTCGGCGAGTTCGGCGCGACCATCACGTTCGCCGGCAACTTCCCGGGCCGGACGACGACGATGCCGCTGGCCGTGTACCTGGCGCTGGAAACCGATCCCGAGGTGGCCGTCGTACTGAGCCTGGTGCTGCTGATCGTGTCGGTCGTCGTGCTCGCCAGTCTGCGCGAGCGCTGGATCAGTGGTCTGCGATGACCCTGCGCGCCGACCTGCACGTACGCCGTACCGGCTTCGAGCTGCGACTCGACCTGACCGTCGAGCCCGGTGAGGTCGTCGCCGTCCTCGGCCCGAACGGCGCCGGCAAGACCACCGCCCTGCGTGCCCTCGCCGGGCTGCTCCCCCTCGACGCCGGGCGGATCACGCTGGACGGGGCCGTCTGGGACGAACCGCCGGGCACCTTCCTGTCCGCCGACCAGCGCCCGATCGGCGTCGTTTTCCAGGACTACCTGCTCTTCAACCACCTGAGCGCCCTGGAGAACGTCGCGTTCGGCCTGCGCGCCCGCGGCGTCGACAAACGCGCCGCCCGCACCGAGGCCGCCCGCTGGCTCGAGACCGTGGGCCTGACTGAGCAGGCCAAGTCTCGCCCTCGCGCCCTGTCCGGCGGCCAGGCCCAACGCGTCGCGCTGGCCCGGGCGCTCGCCACCAACCCCGACGTACTGCTCCTGGACGAGCCGCTCGCCGCCCTCGACGCCGGCACCACCCTGCACATCCGCGCCGAGCTGGGCCACCACCTCTCCCGCTACGACGGCCGAACGCTGCTGGTCACCCACGACCCCCTGGACGCGATGGTCCTGGCCGACCGCCTGGTCATCGTCGAGCACGGCCAAGTCGTCCAGGAGGGCTCCCCCAGCGAGGTCGCCCACCGCCCCCGCACCGACTACGTCGCCCAGCTCGTAGGCCTCAACCTCTACCGAGGCACCGCCGACGGTCACACCGTCCACCTCACCACCGGCGGCACCGTCACCATCGCCACGCCCGCCACCGGCCCGGTCCACATCTCCTTCCCGCCGTCAGCCATCAGCCTCTACCCCGACCGCCCCACCGGCAGCCCCCGCAACACGTGGCCCGTCGTAGTCAGCGGCGTCGAGCAACACGCCCACACGGTCCGCGTCCGCCTGTCCCCCGCCCCCGGGTCCCCGGCCCCCACCAACCTCCTCACCGACGTCACCCCCGCCGCCGTCGCCGAACTGGCCCTCACCCCCGGCCGCCCCCTCTGGGCCACCCTCAAAGCCACCGAAACGCAGACGTACCCGAGCTGATCAATTTGTTGCCTAGCGCAACGGAGGGATCGGCGGATACTGGGGTGGACCGGGTCGTCGTCGGATGGGGAGCGTCGTGAGCGTGCCGAGTGCCGGATGGCGGGAACTGGTCGGGGCCGACGAGGAGGAGCGGCACCGGCGGCAGGCGGAGATGTTCGGGGAACTGCAGGCACGGAAGTCGGCGGAGTTCGGGGGCGGGCGGGCGTTGCACCGCAAGCAGGTGGCGGCGTTGCGGGCGACGGTGACGGTGCCGGCGGAGCTGCCGGAGTACGCACGACAGGGACTGTTCCGGGTGCCGGATAAGTACGACGCGTGGGTGCGGCTGTCGAACGGCGGGTTCAACCGGGCACCCGACCACGTGCCGGACGTTCGCGGGTTCTCGATCAAGGTGTTCGGGATGAGCGGGCCGGCGGCGCTCGGTGGGGAGGCGGTGTGCCAGGACTTCGCGCTGATCAACCACGAGCGGTTCAGCTCGGCGACCAGCGAGGAGTTCACCACGATCGTCACCCTGGCGGGTGAGACCAAGGGACGACTGCTCTCGGCGCTGGTCAAGAAGCCAGGTCTGTGGCCACGGCTCACGAAGGTCAGGGACGCACTCCGGGAGCCGTTCTCCGGGTTCGCCACCCAGGACTTCTTCAGCGCCGCACCGATCGCCTTCGGCCCGTACGCCGTACGCGTGCGGCTCAAGGCGCTCGCCGACGACCCCGACCCGGACGCGACCGACTGGGCCGCCGACATCTTCAACCGGCTGATCGCCGGTCCGCTCGGCTACGACTTCCAGGTCCAGTTCTTCGTCGACGAGCAGCGGACCCCGATCGAGGACGCCTCGGTCGCCTGGGACGCGCCGTACGAGACCGTCGGACGGCTCACGCTCCCGCGGCAGAAACCAGACCCGGCGCTGGCCGAGGAGATCGAGGCGGCGGTCTTCGACCCCTGGAACGCGAAGGCCGAGCACCGGCCGCTCGGCGAGGTGATGCGGGCCCGGAAGGTCGCGTACCTCGCGAGCCAGCAGCAGCGCGACGCCCGCTGACAGCACAGCACGATCAAATCCAGGCAAAGTTACGGCTTGTTACCTGGTCGGCACGCATCGACATGATGTAACGGCGATTTCCCGCTCAAAATCGCATCGATGTCACGAAGAGTGTTTACTTACTCACTCGTAGCATGTGAATTATTCATAGTCGACTGGTGACGTCATGCACTACGCCGACCCCTCTCCCACTGCCCAAGATTCTCCGGGGCACCGACGAGAGGGGGACGAACCACCATGGAGCTACGAGCTGTACTGCCTGGCCGACCGGCGGTTCTACGACACCCCGTCCAGCGGTGACACCCATCCCGACTTCGCCCTCGCCTCGCGTCCGGTCCCGGCCGGCTGGGACCACGTGCCCGGCGAGATGTGGATGCACTACGCGCCGAGCGGCCTGAAGCTGCCGGCCCAGGGCTGGAAGATCCACGTCTCGGCCGGCCTGGCCGACGCCGAGCGCACGCTGGCCACGATCTGGGACTACTGCGTCCCGCGCGGCATCGCGTTCAAGTTCCTGCGCAACGAGCCGGTCCTGGTGATGGTGAACTCGAAGTCCGCACCCCGCGGCTCGAGCGGCAAACTCGTCACGATCTACCCGACCGACGAGGACCAGCTCGAACTGGTGCTCAAGGAGCTCGACGACCTGCTCGACGGCGTCCGCGGCCCGTACATCCTCAGCGACCTCCGGTACGCCGAAGGCCCGCTCTTCGTCCGGTACGGCGCATTCGTCAGCCGCTACACGCTCGACCCGGCCGGCGAGCGCGTGCTGGCGATCGAGGACGACCACGGCCGGCTCGTCCCGGACCACCGCGGACCGACCTTCAGCACGCCCCCGTGGGTCACGCTGCCGTCGTTCCTGCAGACCCACCTGGACGCCCGCAACGCGGTCACCACCAACGACCTCGCGTACACGATCGAGGGCGTCATCCAGTTCTCCAACGGCGGCGGCGTCTACGTCGGCCATCACAACGAGACCCAGGACCGGGTGGTGCTCAAGGAGGGCCGCCCGCTGGCCGGGCTCGACATGGCCGGCCGCGACGCGGTCGCCCGGATCGGGCACGAGCGGGACATCCTGCAGCGCCTCGACGGCCTCGACGTCGTCCCGAAGGTGCACGACTACTTCACGCTCGGCGACCACCACTTCCTGGTCCAGGAGTTCGTCGACGCGAACCCGCTGCAGCGTGAGCTCGTCCGGCGCTACCCGCTGACCCGTCCGGACGCGACCGAGGCCGAGCTCTCGGCGTACGCGGAATGGGCGACCGGCATGGTCGGCCAGGTCCAGCGGGCGGTGGGCGAGCTGCACGGCCGCGGCGTGGTCTTCTGCGACCTGCACCCCGACAACGTGTTGCTGAGCACCGGCGATCGCCTCGTGCTGATCGACTTCGAGGTCGCGACGCTGGCCGAGGACCAGGCCCGGTCCGCGCTCGCCCACCCCGGTTACGCGGCGCCCGGCGACCGGCAGGGCCCGGACGTCGACCTGTACGCGCTGGCCTGCATCACGCTCGGCCTGTTCGCGCCGCAGGCAACGATGCTGCTGCATCTCCATCCTGGCAAGGCGTTCCAGCTCGCCGACATGGTGCACGAGACCTTCGGCGTGCCCAAGGCGACCCTCGACACCGCCGTCCGGACCATCGTCGGCCCCGACGTCGCCGAAGACCCGGCGATGGCGTCGCTGCCACTGCCCGGCCGCGCGCCCTGGACCGACGTCCGCGCCGCGCTGACGAAGGCGATCGTGGCCAGCGCGACGCCCGAGCGGGACGATCGGCTGTTCCCCGGCGACATCGCGCAGTTCCGGCCCGGCGGCGGGATCAACCTGGCGACCGGCGCGGCGGGCGTGCTCTACGCGCTGGCCAAAACCGGCGCGGGCCGCTTCCCGGCGTACGAGGACTGGCTGCGGGAGCACGCCCGGACCACGGAGATCGGCCCCGGCCTGTACGACGGGCTGCACGGCGTCGCGCACGTGCTCGACGAACTCGGGCACCGGCAGGACGCGCTCGACGCGATCGAGCTGACCCTGAGCGACGACCTCGACAGCCGCGAGCTGGGACTGCACTCCGGTCTCGCCGGAATCGGGCTCAACCTGCTGCACTTCGACGAGCCGGGTTTGCGCAGTACGGCGACCCGCGTGCTCGACCTGGTCGCGGACCGGCTCGGCGACGTCACCGACGTACCGGAGCTGAGCGGCGAAGGGAAGCCGCGGGCCGGGCTCATGTACGGCTCGTCCGGTCCCGCGCTGCTCTTCCTGACGGCGTACGAGAAGACCGGGGACACCGGGCTGCTCGACTTCGCAGAGACCGCCATCCGGCAAGACCTGCGGCGCTGCGTCAGGACGCCGGAAGGCATGCTCCAGGTGAACCAGGGCTGGCGCACGCTGCCCTACCTGGAAGAGGGCTCCGTCGGCATCGCGCTGGTCCTCAGCCGCTACCTGCAGCACCGACCGGACGACGAGCTGGCCGCCGAGCTGGCCGCGCTCCGGCTGGTCACCCGCTGCTCGTACTACGTGCAGCCCGGCCTTCTGATGGGTCGCGCCGGGATGCTGCTCGCCGCAGCCGAGCTCGGCGAGAACACCGACGACCTGGTCCGCGGACTCGGCTGGCACGCGCTGCCGTACGAAGGCGGACTGATCTTCCCCGGCAACCAGCTGCTCCGGCTCTCGACGGACCTGGCCACCGGATCGGCCGGCGTCCTGCTGGCACTGGGAACCGCGCTGCACGAGCGGCCGGTGTCCCTCCCGTTCCTCGGACCTCCCCAGTGGTCCGAGTCCCTGTCCCGACGACGTCCTCCGAAGGAGGTGTAAACACATGGCACTTCTCGACCTCCAGGGTCTGGAGACCCCGGGCTACGGTCACGGCGGCCACCACCACGGCGGCTCCACGCTGACCGTGCTCGGCTGCGGTTCGCAGCGCCCGAGCAACCTGAGCCTCGTGCTCTGCCACTGATCGGGCCAGGCGCCTCCGCGCGAGGCGCCCAGCTTCTTTCAGGCTTCCAAGGCCCGGGGCGGGCGGCAACACCCGCCCCGGGCCGAGCTTCGTTCTTGGAGGGCAGTGATGGACTACCCGTACGCCGAACGGCTCGCGCTGGTCGAGCAGTTGCACGGGCAGAGCGTCGCCGATCCCTATCGCTGGCTCGAGGACGCCGGCAGCCCGCAGACCCGGCAGTGGCAGGCCGCGCAGGACGAGCTCTGGCTCACCTACGCCGCCACGCTGCCCACCCGCTACACGTTCCGCAGCCGCGTGAAGGCCTTGTCCGCGGTCGGTTCGGTCTCCGCGCCGGTCTGGCGCGGTGACCGTTGTTTCGTTCTCCGCCGTGAGCCGCGGCAGGACCACGCCGTGCTCACCGTCGACGGCGCCGAACTGCTGGATCCGGCCAAGCTCGACCCGAGCGGGCTGACCACGCTGGACTCCTGGCAGCCCTCGCCGGACGGTTCGCTGGTCGCCTTCCAGGTCTCGCGTGGCGGCTCCGAAGAGTCCGTGCTGCACGTGCTCGACGTGGCGACCGGAGCGTTGGCCGAGGAGCCGATCGACGGCTGCCGCTACTCGCCGATCGCCTGGCTGCCGGACGGAAAATCCTTCTACTACGTGCGATTCCGGCAAGTCGTCCTGCATCTGATCGGTGGTGGCGACCAGCCGGTGCTCACCGACGAAGCGTCGTACGGGCTCGATCTCAGTGCCGACGGCCGCTGGCTGACGATCTCCGCGGCCCGCGGAACCACCAACGACCTCTGGCTCGCGGACCTCCGCACCGGCGACGCACCGCGTCCCCTGCCGGTGCCCGACGACGTGATCACGCTGATGTCGGTCGGTCCCGACGGCCGCCTGTACGTCGTCACGACGCAGGACGCCCCGACCGGCCGGATCTGCGTCGGCGACCCGGAGAATCCACTCGTCTGGCACGACTATGTCGCCGCGGACCCGGACGCCCCGCTGAGCAGTCTCGCCGTACTCGACAAGGTCGTCCTCGTCGGTCGCAGCCGCGGCGGCATCGGCGAGATCGCCGTGCACGACCTGGTCACCGGCCGTCACCTCGGCGAGGTCCCGCTGCCCGGCCGCGGTTCCGTCGGCTCGCTGACCCCACGCCCCGAGGGCGGCCACGAGGTCTGGTTCTCCTATACAGACAGCGTCACCCCCGCCGCGATCTACTCCTACGACGCGACGACGGGTCAGACGACTCTGTGGGCCGACCCGCCGGGCGTGGCTCCCACCGTCGAAGCAACCGCCACCCCCGTCGCCTTCCGGTCCGGCGACGGTACGGACCTCGACATGCTGGTCATCGCCGGCCCCGGCGACGGCAGTCCGCGTCCCACGATCCTCTACGGCTACGGGGGTTTCGGGCAGTCCCTGACTCCGGCGTACTCGGCTTTCGCTCTCGCCTGGGTCGAAGCCGGTGGCGTCTTCGTCACCGCCACCCTGCGCGGTGGGGGCGAACGCGGTGACGACTGGCACCGCGCCGGCACGCTCGACCGCAAGCAGAACGTCATCGACGACTACCTCGCCGCGGCCGGACACCTGATCGCGGACGGGTGGACCACGTCGTCCCAGCTTGCGGCCTGCGGCGAGTCGAACGGCGGCCTGCTCGTCGGCGCCGCGATCACCCAGCGCCCGGAACTGTTCGCCGCGGCCGTCTGCTCGGCGCCGTTGCTCGACATGGTGCGCTACGAGTTGACCGGTCTCGGGGCCCGCTGGGTGCCGGAGTTCGGTTCGGCCTCGGATCCGCGTCAGCTCACGACGTTGCTGAGCTACTCGCCGTACCATCGAGTTGCCCCCGGCACCGGCTATCCGGCCGTTCTCTTCACCACCTTCGCCAACGACACGCGCGTGGATCCCTTGCATGCAAGGAAGATGTGCGCCGCGCTGCAGCACGCGTCAACGAGTGGACCGGTGCTGCTCCGAGTAGAGGCCGACGCTGGGCACGCGTCCGGCGGAGCGAGCCGCGGGATCGCCCTGGCCGCCGACATGCTGGCGTTTCTCGACAGGCAGTTGCGATGAGTCTGGCCTTCGGTGACGTCGTCCGGCACGGTGGCAAGTGGTTGCCGGTGATCGGGCTGACCTCGATCGGCGGGAGCTGTGTCGCGCTCGCGCTGCCGTCGGTGCTCGGACGGTCGGTGGACGCGATCGTCGCCGGCCACGGCTACGACCAGTGGCTCACGATCGCAGCGGGATTGGTGGCCACGGGCATCATCTGTTCGCTGGTGGACGTCTTCGCCGGCACCGCCTGCGTCGCCGGTACGACGGCCTGGCTGCGGCACGGGCTGGTCCGCCGCGTCGTACGGGGTGGTCCGGAAGGCTCGCGCGGGTTCGAGACCGGTGACCTGGTCAGCCGGGTCTCGGGCAACGCCGTCGACGCGGCGCAAGCCGGTCCCGCGCTGGTCAGCGCGTTCGCCGCGATCCTGCCACCGGTCGGCAGTCTCGTGCTGCTCGCGTTGATCGACCCTTGGCTCGCCGCGGCGTTCTTCGGCGGCGTCCTGCTCGTGATCGGCGTGCTGTGGGTGTTCGCCCGCCGGACCGCGCAGATCAGCCTGGACTACCAGGAGACCCAGGGCCGGATCGCCGGCCGTCTCACCGAAGCACTGACCGGCATCCGCACGATCCTCGCCGCGGGGACGACCGCGCGCGAGGAACACCGCATCCTCACCCTGCTGCCCGAGCTGCACAGGCACGGCCTGCTCACCTGGAAGGTGCTCGCGCGATCCGGCGCCCAGGCCGCGATCGTCGGCCCGCTCGTTCTCGTCGCGGTCCTCGCCGTCGGCGGCCTGCAACTCGTCGCCGGCCGCATCACCGCCGGCGAACTGTTCGCCGCCGGCCAGTACGCCGTGCTCGGCGCGGGCCTCGGCAGCCTGACCGGCGTGATCGGCGAGATCGCCCGCGCGAAGGCCGGGGTCCGGCGCGCGAGCGAGGTCTTCGCGATCGACACGATGCCGCACGGCACTCTGCCGTTGCCCGCCGGCCCGGGACACCTGCGCTTCGAAGGCGTCACGGTCGTCGCCGACGACACCACACTGCTGTACGACGTGAACCTCGACCTGCCCGGCGGTGCGACCGTCGCCGTGGTCGGGCCGAGCGGCGCCGGCAAGTCCGTGCTCGCCGCCGTCGCGGCGCGGCTGCGCGACCCGTCGTACGGGCAGGTACTGCTGGACGGCGTACCGCTCCAGGCCGTGCACCGCCGGTCGCTGCGCCACGCGGTCGGCTGCGCCTTCGAACGCCCGACGCTGGTCGGCTCGACCATCGGCGACGCGATCTCGCCCAACCCGCTCGGCACCGTCCGGACCCTGGCGGCCGCCCGCGCGACGCACGCCCACGACTTCGTCAGCCGCCTTCCCCGCGGCTATCGCACCCCGTTGCCGGAAGCCCCCATGTCGGGCGGCGAGCGGCAGCGGCTCGGCCTGGCCCGGGCCTGGTCGGCGCGCCGCCTGCTCGTGCTCGACGACGCCACCTCGAGCCTCGACACCGCGACCGAGATGCAGATCAGCCGCACCCTCACCGAGGACAAGCACCACCGGACCCGCCTGATCGTCACGCACCGGCCCGCGACCGCCGCCCGCGCGGACCTGGTCGTCTGGCTCGACCACGGCACTGTCCGCGCCACCGGTCGGCACCGTGACCTGTGGCACCGCGCCGACTACCGCGAGGTCTTCGGATGAACCGCGGAGTCGCCACATGAAGCGTGAGCTCGGCTACGGCATCGAGGCCCTGCGCAACCGTTCCGCGCTGAAGCTCGCGCTCTGGTCGATCCCGGAGATCCTTCCGACGGCCGTCTACGGCGTCGCCGTCGCACGGGCCACCGACAGCTTCCTCGCGGGCCATGCCTGGCAGGGCATCGCCTGGCTCGGCGGACTCGTGGCGACCGCCTGCCTCGGCGCGGCCGGCGCCCACCAGGTCTACGGCCGCCTGGGCGAACTCGTCGAACCCCTGCGCGACGACCTGGTACGACGTGTCGTCGGCGCCGCCCTCCGCACCGGCGATCCGGCGGCCGTCGCCCGGCTGAATCGCCAGGTCGAGATCGTCCGGGACACCTTCGCCGGTCTGGTTCTGGTCGTTCGCGGCTTCGCCGTCACGCTGGTCGGCGTACTGGCTGGATTGCTGTCGCTGGCTCCCGCGATCGCCGGGTTCGTCATACCGCCTTTTCTGCTGGGCTTCCTGGCCTCGCTGGCGGTACTCGGGCTGGCCGCCGACCGGGTCCGCGCGTCCTTGCAGGCTGACGAGGACCTGGCCACCACGGCAGGGATGACCTTCAGCGGTGTACGAGACATCACCGCCACAGGCACGGAGGAGTTCGCGGAGCATCTCACCGGCCGACCGATCAAAGCCCAAGCCGCAGCCGAGCGCGCCCTGGCTCGCGTGGCCGCTCTGCGTACTGTCTGCTTCGCCATCGGCGGCTGGGCGCCCCTGCTGATTCTGCTGGCCGCCGGCCCTTGGCTCGTCGGCCGCGGAGTGTCCACCGGAACGCTGCTCGGCGGTCTCACGTACGTGCTCGTCGGTCTGCAGCCCGCGCTGAACACCGTGATGGGCGCCCTCGGCGACAGCGGCCTGCGGTACGTCGTCACACTGAGCCGAATCCTGTCCGTGCAGGCGGTGCCGGACCGATCGCTCAGGACGAAGACTCCACCGGAGTCCTCGATCCGGACGCACGGGCTGACCTTCGCCTACGGCCCGGCGGCCGAACCGGTCATCGACGGCCTCGACCTCACCGTTGCCGAGGGCGAGCATCTGGCCGTCGTGGGCCCGAGCGGCATCGGCAAGTCGACCCTGGCCGGTCTGATCTGCGGGATGCTCGAACCCTCTCACGGCCAGGTCCTGATCGGCGGCGTCCCGGCGAGCGACGTGTCCCCGCGGACCCGGGCGCTGATCCCGCAGGAGGCGTACGTCTTCAGCGCGACCGTGATGGAGAACCTCAACTACCTGCTCCCGGACGCCTCGCCCTCGGAGGTCCAGCAGGCGATCGACGCCGTCGGCTCCGGCGCGCTCGTCGATCGCCTCGGCGGGCTTCAGGCGCAGGTCAAACCCCACGACCTGTCAGCCGGCGAACGTCAGCTGATCGCGCTCACCCGCGCCTACCTGTCGCCGGCCCCGCTGATCGTGCTCGACGAAGCGACCTGCTTTCTCGATCCCGACGCCGAGCGCCGGGCCGAAGAGGCCTTCGCGACCCGCGGCGGCACGCTGATCGTGATCGCTCACCGGATCAGCTCGGCCCGGCGCGCGCGGAAGATCCTGGTGATGGACGGCAACCGCGCCACCCTCGGCACGCACACCAGCCTGCTCAGCAGCTCCCCGCTCTACCAGGAGCTGCAAGGCCACTGGCAGCCCACCGAGAGCCGTCAGATCCAGCCGGCGTCCTGAGCCTTGCGAATCGCCTCGATCCGGCTCCGGGCGCCGGTCTTGGTGAGGATCCGGGACAGGTAGTTGCGTACCGTGCCGGCACTCAGGCTCAGCGTCCGGGCGATCTCCTGCGCCGTCGCGCCCGTGGTCACCTGACGCAGGACCTCGCATTCACGGTCCGTGAGCGGGTTGTCCCCCGCCCGCAGCGCGGCGACCGCCAGCCGGACGTCGACCACCGGCAGCCCCTTCGCCACGTCACGCACCGCCTCGACCAGCTGCTCGGTGGTCGCGTCGGTCGCGATCAGCCCGATCCGCGGCGCCTGCTTGACCAGCGCCATGCTGGTCGCGGCGATCGCCTCGTGGTCGACCAGCACCAGGACGCCGCGACCGGTGAGCTTGCGGCACAGGTCCTCGATACCGACCTTGCCGGGCAGCTGTGGATCGAGCACCACGACGTGCGGACGCAGCCGGACGGCGGCCAGCACGTCGTCCGACCGGTCCACGTCCGCCAGCACGTCGAAGTCGGGCTCTCTGGACAGCACCGCGGCCAGTGCTCCACGCACCAACGTGCCGCGGTGGCCGAGTAGCACTCGGATCACCGGACGCCCCCATCAATCGTTTGCCTCAGCCACGGGCCCTCCCGGCCCGTGACTGAACAACGAGCCAGGCGCGGTGATGACACGCCCGATCGGTCGTTTCCCGCCTGGAGCGGGCCGGTAAACCGTTCGGTCTCCGCGCCGCGACACGCCCGGAAACCGTTCTGTTGTTGGGCTTTCGCTTCCTCAGGGCCAGAAAAAGTTCGTCCGGATCCCGGCAGAACACTTGCGTTCCGGGCCGACGTCACGCACGATGGCTCGGTCGCGCCGTTACCAGCGCGTGACCATTCGGACGCTGTCTCGTAACCGAACGCAGCGCTTCGAGTGCTTGTCCCCTGCACCCCCCGAAGGGAGTGGTACCTCACCAGACTGTGGAGCCCGGTACGGCGCCGGCAGCGATCGGCGCCGACGATCCGAGCCTCACGCACTCGGTGACGACCACCATCGTCTCGCCGGCCGGCCGCACTTCCGGTCCGCGGGATCTCGGGGAAAGTGCGCACGCGGCTGAATCGGCCGGGCTGGAGAAGTTCACCATGCCCAGCTCATGAGGAGCAGATTCTGATGTCCAAAGCTCGACACGCCCGACCTCGGCGAAGTACTCGCCGGATCGCCCGGACCCTTTCCGTCGCCGGTCTCGGCGTCGGTATCACCGCCGCCGGCGCAGGCGCCGCCTTCGCGACCGACTACACCGTCAAGCCCGGGGACACCCTCTCCGAGATCGCCCAGGCCAACGGCACCGACTGGCGCCAGCTGGCCCAGCTGAACGATCTCGCCAACCCGGACCTGATCCTGATCGGCCAGACGCTCGAACTCGACGGCGTGAGCAAGGCCGCCGTCACCGAGCGCCGCTCGAAGGCCAAGCCCTCGGCCGAGCGGTCGGAGCGCAAGAAGGCCGACCGGTCGGAGCGCAAGAAGCCGGTGAAGTCCGAGCGCACGAACCGCAGCAGCCGCTCGGAGTCGACCCGCGGCTCGACCAGCGTGTCGATGAGCGCGGCCTGGCGCAAGGTCGCCCAGTGCGAGTCGGGCGGCAACCCGCGAGCGGTGAACCCGACGGGCAAGTACCACGGTCTGTTCCAGTTCGACCGGCAGACCTGGCGCAGCGTCGGCGGCACCGGCACGCCGTCCAAGGCGTCGGCGGCCGAGCAGTTGATGCGCGCGAAGAAGCTGTACGCCCAGCGCGGCGCTTCGCCGTGGCCGGTCTGCGGCCGCTTCCTGCGCTGACCCTGGGGACACAAGAAAACGGTGGTGCCGATCGCGGATCGGCACCACCGTTTTCTGTGTCGGCGGTCAGCGGCTGAGCACCAGCATCTCGTCCGCACCGACCTGGAACTCGTACGGCACCTTGCGGATCTCGGTGTCCACACCGTCCAGCTCCTCGAGCAACGACGGCAGGAACTCCACCGGCTCACCGGCGCCCATCTTCACCAGCGGGAAGATCCGCACCTCCGACCGGGACACCCTGATCAGCTCGTTCAGCGCCGCGAGGTGCCAGTCCTTGTCGTACTTGTCGGCCCACGTGAACAGCAGGTGCGAGCTCAGCACCAGGTCGAACCGCTGGTCCGGGAACGGCAGGTCGGGCAGGCTGCCCGGCACGTAGCGGTCCGGGACCTCCGCGACGTCGGTGAGGAACCGGTCCGCCGCGTCGAGGCGCAGCTCGTCCCGGCGCTCGGGCGATCCGTACCAGTTCCAGACGAAGCTGCCCGCGTACTGGTCGACGATCCCCGACCCGGCCGGCA
Organism: Kribbella sp. ALI-6-A; assembly: GCF_001984195.1. Taxonomy (GTDB): domain Bacteria; phylum Actinomycetota; class Actinomycetes; order Propionibacteriales; family Kribbellaceae; genus Kribbella. The sequence continues at coordinate 1,924,695 of NZ_MTQN01000012.1, read as the reverse complement.
GGCTCCGGCGTACGGTGTCGACCAGCTCCGCGGCGGCCAGCTCGTACGCCGGGTCGACGGCAACAGCATCGACGCCGCGCGCGGCCGCTTCGGCGGTGAAGCCCGCACCCCCGGCGCAGCAGTCGAGCACGGAGTCGGGCAGTTCGGACAGATCGAACATCGCCTCGTACTCGGCGTACGAGCGAGATGTCACCAGCACGGGTCTACCTCTCGACGGCGGTCCTGTTCAGCCGGCGATCGAGCAGAGTCGCCCCGAACGCCAGAACCAGGAACAGTAGCGCGACGAGCAAACAGTTGACCAAGACTCCTGCATAGCCGAGATCGCCGACGTCGACGAACGGGTACGGGTAGAAACCGACCGCTTCGCCGCGGATCAGCGTGAAGGCCAGCCACAGCACCGGGAAGACCAGCGACCAGCTGACGATGCGGTAGTCGGTCCGGCCACGCGGTCCGAAGAACAGCCAGCCCAGTACGCCGAGCAGCGGGGTGGCGGTGTGCAGCAGGAAGTCGGCGACCTCGCCGGCGGCCGACAGTTCGTTGATCCCGGCGAGAGCGATGTGGTACACGATGCCGGTGACGGCGATGCAGAGCACGCCGTTGAGCCGCAGCGTGCGGAACAGCGCGGAGTCGCGATCGGTGCCGAGGGCAAGCAATAGCGCGGTGCCGCCGAGCAGCAGGTTGGACTGGATCGTGAAGTAGGCGAACACGTTGAAGACCCGGTCCGGGTTGTCCGGGAAGTAGCCCTCGGTGGTGGTCGCCGTGACGACCAGCTGGATCACGATCCCGGCCGCCACCACCAGCGCCGTCACCCCGAACAGGACCCGCCCCGCACCGGTCTTCGTCATGACCGAAATGTACGGTGCGCCGGCGGACCGCAGTGGGATCTTCGTGCCTCAGGCCGCGACCTCTTTCCTCGGCTCGCAGTCGTCGTCCTCGGTCACGTCGGCGCTGTAGCTGAACGAGACGACAGCGTCGATCACCAGCACGATCGTCCAGGTCCACGCCGGGCCGAGCAGCGCGTCGTACCCCTGGCCGGACAGCAGGCCGAGACCGATCATCACGCCGACACCCACGGCGTACGCGAGCAGGTGCCGGTACCAGCCGCGGCGCTCGAACTCGGCCTTGGCCTTCGTGCCCTTGCGCGGCTTGACCGGTCGCGGGCCGCCGGCCAGCTTGTACGCCGCCCACGCGTCGGCCCACTGCAGCGTCCGGTGCCCGAACCCGACACTGACGCCGATGAAGATCGCGGCCAGCGAGTGCTTGAACGACGGCTCGCCGCCGGACCGGATGTCGATCACGCTGGCGACCAGCATCACGACGTCGATCAGCGGCACGGCCAGCAGGAAGGCCATGCCGAGCTTGGGCAGCCGGAACAGGTAGCGCGTCAGCAGGCCGGCGGCGAGCAGGACCCAGAAGCCGACCTCACACGCGGCGATCACAGCGAGCAGCACGATCTCGACCTTCCCCTTTATTCAGCACGACTGTGTTGACAAGAACTACCGTAACACAGGTGTGCTAAAAAGGGGCATGCCGAAAATCGTCGATCACGACGCCCGTCGCGAGGAGATCGCGCAGGCGCTGTGGCGGGTGGTCCGCCGGGACGGGATCCGCGCCGCGTCGGTCCGCACCGTCGCGGCCGAAGCCGGCTGGTCCGCCGGCGCCGTGCGGTACTACTTCCCCGACCAGGACGGCCTGATCAGCTTCGCGATGGACCTGGTCTCTCAGCGAGTGCACGCCCGGGTCTCCCAGCTCCAGCCCACCGGTACGCCGGTCGAGATCGTGCTGCGTTACCTCGAAGAAGTGATCCCGCTCGACCCGGAACGGCTGGCCGAGTTCGACGTCTGGTTGTCGTTCACCGCCCAGGCCCAGGCCGAGTCCGGCGCCGGCGGCCTGCGCCGGCACCTCGGTCCCGTCCACGAAGGACTACGCGACCTGTGCGGCCAGCTGATGCACGCGTTGTCGGACAGCGGTGACCTGCGGCCCGATCTCGACCTCGAGCTGGAGACCGAACGGCTGCACGCCCTGATCGACGGCATCTCTTTCCACGTGACGCTTCAGCCCGAGGTGACCACCGCGGCCCGGGTTCGTCAGGTGCTGGAGGCGCACCTGCTGTCACTGCGGCCCTGACACCGTTGGCAGACTCCGGCCAACCGGTGGCCGAGACCTGACGCAACCCCTGTCCCCCGTGGCACGATCCACCCTGTGCAGACCGAGGGAGTGATCGTCGTCAGCGGGATCACGGCGGCCGGCAAATCCACGGTCTCCCAACTGCTCGCCGAACGCTTCCAGTACGGCGTACACCTGCGCGGCGAGGTCTTCCGGCGGATGATCGTCAGCGGCCAGGCCTCGGCCGGCGCCGACGACGGCGCGGAGGCACAAAAACAGCTCAAGCTGCGCTACCGGTTGGCCTGCCAGGCCGCCGACGGCTACGCCCAGGCCGGGTTCACCGTCGTTCTGCAGGACGTGGTGATCGGTGAGCTGCTGCGCGAGTTCCTCGACGGCATCCGGAGCCGGCCGCGCTACCTCGTCGTCCTGACGCCTCGCCCCGACGTGATCTCCCGCCGGCTCGGCGGCCTGTCGGTCGACGAGCTCGACTACGAGCTGCACGCGTTCAGCCCGCGGCGTGGACTGTGGCTGGACAACTCCGACCTCTCCCCGAACGAGACCGTCGACGCGATCCTCGGCCGGTTGGACGAAGCGCGGTTCGACTAGTCGCCTGGGTTACCGAGGCGTAAGTTGGCGGGATGGCAGCCACTGTGCGCAGGACCTCGTGCAACTTGTGTGAAGCCATCTGCGGTGTGCTCGTCACCGTGGAGGACGGCCGCGTGACCGACGTACGCGGCGACGAGGCGGACCCGCTGTCGCGCGGGCACATCTGCCCGAAGGCCGTTGCGCTGAAGGATTTGCAGGAGGATCCGGACCGCCTGACAACACCGGTACGCCGTACGCGGGACGGCTGGGAACCGATCGGCTGGGACGAGGCCTACACGTTGGTGGCCGATCGGCTGACGGCGATCCAGCGGGAGCACGGGCGCAACGCGGTCGCCGTCTACCTGGGCAATCCGAACGTGCACAGCCTCGGCGCGATGACCCACATGCCGACCGCGCTGCGGCTGCTGCGGACCAGGAACCGGTTCAGCGCGACGTCGGTCGATCAACTGCCGCACATGTTGGCGTCGTACCTGCTGTACGGACACCAGTTGATGGTTCCGGTCGCGGACATCGACCGTACGTCGTACTTGCTGATGCTCGGGGCGAACCCGCTCGCGTCGAACGGCAGCATGATGACCGCGCCGGGGTTCGGACGGCGGCTCAAGGAGATCCGGCGCCGGGGCGGGCGCGTGGTGGTGATCGACCCGCGGCGTACTGAGACCGCCGCGGTCGCGGACGAGCACCACTTCGTCCGGCCGGGGACCGACGCGGCGTTTCTGCTCGCGCTGATCCACCAGGTGATCGCCGACGGCAACGCGCGGCCGGCGGCATACGTGGACGGGCTGGCGGCGGTGACCGAGGCGGTCGCGGAGTGGACGCCGGAGCGTGCGGCGGCCGCGACCGGGATTCCGGCGGAGGCGATCCGGCGGATCGCCGCGGAGTTCGCGGGCGCGGATCGCGCGGCCTGCTACGGGCGCGTCGGGGTGTCGACGCAGCAGTTCGGCGTGGTGTGCCAGTGGGCCGTGCAGGTGCTCAACATCATCACCGGGAACCTCGACCGGCCCGGCGGCACGATGATCCCGCGGCCGGCGGTCGACACGTTGCGAGGGATCGGGCGCGGGCATGTCGGGGTGTGGAAGAGCCGGGTGCGCGGGCTGCCGGAGTTCGGCGGTGAGCTGCCGGTCTCGGAGCTGGCCGAGGAGATCCTGACGCCGGGCGACGGGCAGATCCGCGCTCTGGTGACGGTCGCCGGGAACCCGGTGCTGTCGACGCCGAACGGGCGCAAGCTCGACGAAGGCCTGGCGGGGCTGGACTTCCTGGTGGCGGTCGACCCGTACATCAACGAGACGACCCGGCACGCGGACGTGATCCTGCCGCCGACGCCGCCGTTGGAACGGGACCACTACGACCTGACGTTCCACCAGCTCGCCGTACGGAACACCGCGCGGTGGAACGAGGCGGTGCTGCCTCGGCCCGCTGAGGCGCGGCACGACTGGGAGATCTTCCGGGACCTGGGGCTGGAACTGCTGCGGCGGATGCCTCGATCGCGGCAGAAGGTGATCGCCGGAGTGCGGTTGCGGTTGTCGCCGCGGCGGGTCGTGGACCTGGGGTTGCGGATCGGGCCGTACCGGCTGTCGCTGCGCAAGCTGCGGAAGTCGCCGGGCGGGATTGACCTGGGGCCGTTGCAGCCTGCTTTGCCGGGGGCTTTGCGGACACCTGGCAAGCGGATTGACCTGGCCCAGCAGTCTGTGCTCGACGATCTGGCTCGGCTTTCGTCGGCTTCGGTTGCTTCTGGCAACGATGGCGAGCTGCTGCTGATCGGACGGCGTCATCTGCGCAGCAACAACTCCTGGATGCACAACTCGGCGCGGCTGGTGAAGGGCAAGCCCCGGCATCAGCTGCTGATGAATCCTGCCGATCTGGCTGGGCGTTCGCTGACCGACGGGGAGTTGGTGGAGGTCACCTCGGCGGCCGGTGCGCTCACCGTTGAGGTTGCTGAGAGCAACGACATGATGCCTGGGGTGGTGAGCTTGCCGCACGGGTTCGGGCACGGGCTGCCCGGCGTACGGCTCGGCGTGGCCGGGCAGGTCGCCGGCGCGTCGGTCAACGACGTCACGGACGACGCGGAGACCGACGCGGTGGGCGGCACGGCGGTGCTGAACGGCGTACCGGTGCGGGTGACGTCAGCTCGCGGGCGGGCCTGAGCTTTCGCGGATCACCAGCACCGGTGTCGAGTAGAGATGCGCCGCGGCAGGCGCTCCGTCGAGCAGGCCGAACAGGCGATGCGCGACCTCCGCGCCGTACGCGACGATGTTGTGGCTCATCGCGGTCAGCGTCGGATGGGTCAGCCGGCACAGCGCCGAGTCGTCCCAGGCGACGATCGTGACGTCGTCGGGCGACTTCAGGCCGAGCCCGTTGATCACCGAGAGACCGGCGACCGCCATCAGGTCGTTGTCGTAGATGATCGCGGTCGGGCGCCGCTCCGCGGTCAGCAGCTCGCGCGTCGCCGCGGCGCCTTCCTCACCGGAGAAGTCGGTGTGCCGGATCCGCAGCTGCATGCGGAGCCGCCGGCCGGCCGCGGCGTACGCCTGGTCCCGGATCCACACGTGCCCGTGATCCGGCGGCCCCGCGACCCGGGCGACGACCTTGTGCCCGAGTGACGCGACGTGCTCGACCGCGGCGTTCATCGCCGACCGGCCGTCGTTCCAGACCGAGGTCAACCCGTCGGCGAGCACCGGATCACCGACGACCACCGCCGGCAACTCGAGCTTCCGGAGCAACGGAATCCGCGGATCGTCGACCCGCAGATCGACGACGATCACCCCGTCGACCCGTCGCTCGGCCGCCCACTTCCGGTACGTCGCCATCTCTTCCTGCAGGTCAGGCACGACCTGCAGCGCCAGCGCGTAGGACTTCTCCCCCAGCACCGACTCCACCCCACCCACGAACCCCATGTAGAAGGGCTCTTCGCTCAACGTCTTCGCCGTGCGAGCCAGCACCAGCCCGAACGTCTCACTCCGCGCCGCCGACAGCTGCCGGGCGGCCCGGTTCGGCATCCACTCCAGCTCCTCGGCCACCTTCAGCACCCGGGCCCGAGTCGCCTCCGAAACCCCCGGCTGGTTGTTCAACGCGTACGACACCGCACCCTTGGAGACCCGGCCCGTCGAGCGATCTCCTTGATGGTCACACGGCCCACGATCGGCTCCTTCGAACGGGCGGACCGAACCGTGACGGGCGGCTCGGCAGGCACTCATTCTGCGCCGCCGACCACGGCCTGTCAGCAGGTCAACGCTCTCCCTCACCGAGCGCGACCATTTGATCAAACTTCACTCAGCGCAGAGGACGAAAGCCACTGCCGAAAGACAGAGGCAAGAGAGAAACCAAGAGCAAAAGAGCTCTACCCCGACCTCGAGCCGCGGCCAGCGGGGCACCCACCGGATTGGGCAGACGGACCGACTGTGGTTCTTTCTCTTTCTTGTTCCTGTGTCTTTCCGGCGCTCCGTTTGGTGTGATCTCCGCACCTGGTCCAGACCGGGACCGCCACGGGAAGCGGTTGCCGGGTGGTGACCACGGGATGATTCGACCCTGGTCGGCGGGGGGAGGTGTGGGATAGGCTGCCGGACGGTACTTAACCGGTTCGGTCAAGCGAGGCCGGGGGTTCTCTGGGCAGCGGAGGGACCCTGGCGACGAGGAGAGAAGAATGGTCGCAGTGGACAACCTGTCCCTCCAGCTCTACACGGTGCGGTACAAGCTGGAGGAGGACTTCGACGCCACCCTGGCCCGGATCGCGGAGATCGGTTTCACCAAGGTGGAGCCGTTCGGTCTGGTGAATCTGGCCGGTCAGCTGGCCGACGCGCTGCCCAAGTACGGTCTGACGGCGCCGAGCACGCACGCGGGGCTGCTGCGCGAGGACAGCGGGCCGATCTTCGAGGCGGCCAAGAAGCTGGGCATCGGTACGGTCATCGACCCGCACACCGACCCGGCGCGGTGGCAGTCGGTCGACGAGATCAAGGTGATCGCCGAAGGGCTGAACGCCGCCGCGAAGCAAGGTGCCGAGCACGGCATCACGGTCGGTTACCACAACCACCACTTCGAGCTGGAGTCGGTGATCGACGGCGTGCACGCGCTGGAGATCCTGGCCGACAACCTGTCCGACGAGGTCATCCTCGAGGTCGACACGTACTGGGCCGCCGTCGGCGGTGCCGACGTACCGGCGCTGCTCGGCCGGCTCGGTGACCGGGTGAAGGCGCTGCACGTCAAGGACGGCGACGGGACGCTGGACAACAAGGCCCAGGTCGCGGTCGGCGCCGGCACGATCGCCGTCAACGACATCCTGGCCGCGGCGCCGACCGCGCTGCGCGTGGTCGAGCTGGACGACTTCACCGGTGAGATCTTCGACGCCGTCGAGGGCAGCTTCCGCTACCTCACCGGGCAGGACCAGGCATGAGCCCGGTCGGGGTAGGCGTCATCGGCGCCGGAGTGATCTCCGACGCCTACATCAAGAGCATGCAGAGCTTCCCCGACCTCAGCGTCGTCGCGATCGGCGACCTGCGGCCGGAGGCGGCCAAGGCGAAGGCCGAGGAGTACGGAATCCCCGCGCACGGCGGTCCCGAGGCCGTGCTGAACAACGCCGACGTCGAGATCGTGGTCAACCTGACCATTCCGATCGCGCACGTCGAGGTGGCACTGGCGGCGATTGCCGCGGGCAAGCACGTGTGGAGCGAGAAGCCGTTCTCGCTCGACCAGGAGAGCGGCCTCAAGCTGCTCGCCACCGCCCAGGACGCGGGACTGCGGCTCGGCTGCGCGCCGGACACGATTCTCGGCCCGGGCCTGCAGGAGTCGCGCCGGATCATCGAGAAGGGTGACATCGGTACGCCGCTGACCGCACTCACCCTGATGCAGTCGCCCGGTCCGGAGTCCTGGCACCCGAATCCGGCGTTCCTGTTCCAGGAAGGCGCCGGACCGCTGTGGGACATCGGTCCGTACTACCTGACCACGCTGGTGCAGCTGTTCGGCCCGGTCGCGGCAGTCGCGGGCCTGGGCTCGAAGTCGCGCGACAAGCGCACGATCGGTTCGGGGCCGCTGGCCGGCACCGAGTTCGACGTCACCGTGCCGACGCACGTCAGCGCGATCGCGCGGTTCGAGTCGGGGCAGTCGTCGCAGAGCATCTTCAGCTTCGACTCGCCGCTGCCGCGGGCCGGGTTCGTCGAGATCACCGGCTCCGAGGCGACCCTGGCCGTCCCGGACCCGAACCGGTTCGACGGGGAGATCAAGATCCGCCGCCGCGGCGGGGACGACTGGGAGACCGTCGCCACCACCGAGGCGACGGCCGAGCGCGGGACCGGCGTACTGGAGATGGCGCGGGCGATCCGGGCCGACCGGCCGCACCGGGCCACCGGCGCGCTGGCGTTCCACATCGTCGATGTGATGGCCTCCATCACCGAGTCGATCGACACCGGGGCGTTCGTCGACGTCACCAGCACGGTCGAGCAGTCGCCGGTCCTGCCGGACGACTGGGACGTGAACGCGGCCACTCTGTGACCACGGACAACCTTCTGGATCCCCGGCGAACCATCGTGTTCGCCGGGGATTCGGTCACCGACTGCGGCCGGCGCGACGACCCGGCCGGCCTGGGCGACGGCTACGTGAAGTACCTGTACGACGACCTGGGCACGAGCCGCCCGATGATCCTGAACGCCGGGATCAGCGGCAACCGCGCCGTCGACCTGGTCGCTCGCTGGGAGACCGACGTGCTCGCCCACTCCCCCGACCTGGTCTCGGTGCTGATCGGGATCAACGACACCTGGCGCCGGTACGACGAGAACGACCCGACCTCGGCGGAGCAGTTCGAGGCGGCGTACCGCAAGCTGCTCGATCCCCTGCGGCAGGTCCGTCTGGTGCTGGTCGAGCCGTTCCTCGTCCCGGTGAAGGACGAGCAGCGCGGCTGGCGCGAGGATCTGGACCCCAAGCTCGAGGTGGTCCGCCGATTGGCCGGCGAGTACGGCGCGCTGCTGGTCCCGGCCGACGTCGAGTTCACTGCCCGAGCCGCGGAAGTCGGCCCGGAGACACTCGCCGACGACGGCGTGCACCCGACGGCCGCCGGTCACCGGCTGCTGGCCGACCTCTGGCAACGGACTGTCTTTTCCTGATTCCCGGGCTCTAGAATTTATTGAGTCTGTTAAGTAACTCTTCCGAAAGAGACCCCTCGTGAACCTCAGCTCTCCTCGCCATGTCCCGCTGACCACCGACGGTGGGCTCGCGTGGACCGTGCGCGCCGTCGACGGTCCGGTGCCCGACCGGCACAGTGCGATCCTGGCCGCGCCGGTCGCCGCGACCGTGCCGGGTGAGGTCCACACCGACCTGCTGGCCGCCGGGGTCGTCCCCGACCCGTTCGACGGCGCCAACGAGAACAAGCTGCATTGGATCGGCCGGACCCGCTGGAGCTACCGGACCGAGTTCGACTGGCAGCCCGACGGCCACGCCGTCCAGGAACTGGTGGCCGAGGGCCTGGACACGGCCGCGACCGTCACCCTGAACGGCACCGAGATCGCCAAGACCTGGAACCAGCACCGCTCGTACCGGTTCGACGTCACCGCACTGCTCGTTGCCGAGCGCAACGAGCTGGTGATCGAGTTCGCCGGCCCGGCGGACACCGCGGACCAGCTGGCCGAGCAGCTCGGGCTCTGGCCGCACACGAACCTGCACCCGTACAACGCGATCCGCAAGATGGCCAGCAACTTCGGCTGGGATTGGGGACCGGACGTCGCGACCGTCGGCGTCTGGCGGCCGATCCGGATCGAGTCCTGGACCGGCGTGCGGATCGACACCGTCCGCCCGCTCGCCGGGCTCGACGGCGACCACGGCGTACTGGACACCAAGGTCGCGCTGGCCTGGGCCGAGGGGTTCACTGCCGACGCGACGCTCACCGTCGAGGTCGGCGGCACCACGACCGAGATGACGGTTGCCGCCGGCACCGAAGAGGCCGGGATCAAGGCGACCGTCGACAACGTCGCCAAGTGGTGGCCGCGCGGCCACGGCGAGCAGCCTCTGTACGACGTGACGGTGTCGCTGCGGGCCGGCGAGCAGACTGACGGCTGGAGCGGCCGGGTCGGCTTCCGGACCATCACGATGGACGTCGCACCGGACGAGCACGGCGGCCCGTTCGTGTTGTCGGTGAACGGCAAGCCGATCTACGTCCGCGGCGCGAACTGGATCCCCGACGACGCGTTCGTCACCCGGCTGAACCGGTCGACGTACGAGCGCAGCATCGCCGACGCGATCGACGCCGAGATGAACCTGCTCCGGGTCTGGGGCGGCGGCATCTACGAGTCCGACGACTTCTACGACGTCTGCGACGAGCTCGGCGTCCTGGTCTGGCAGGACTTCCTGTTCGCCTGCGCGGCGTACTCGGAGGAGGAGCCGCTGCGCAGCGAGGTCGAGGCCGAGGCGCGACAGGCCGTCACGCGACTCAGCCGGCACGCCAGTCTGGCGATCTGGAACGGCAACAACGAGAACATCTGGGGCTACGTCGAGTGGGGCTGGCGGCAGCCGCTCGCGGGCCGGACGTGGGGCGAGGGCTACTACTTCGACCTGCTGCCGAAGATCGTCGCGGAGCTCGACCCGCGCACGCCGTACTCGCCGGGCAGCCCGTACTCCTACGACCACTTCATCCACCCCAACGACGAGCGCAACGGCACGATGCATGTCTGGGACGTCTGGAACCAGGTCGACTACTCGACGTACCGCAAGTACAAGGCGCGGTTCGTGTCGGAGTTCGGGTTCCAGGGGCCGCCGGCCTGGTCGACGCTGACCTCGGTGGTGCACGACGAGCCGCTCGACCCGTACGGCGAGCAGATGCTCGTGCACCAGAAGGCGTTCGAGGGCAACCTCAAGCTCGAGCGTGGGCTCGGTGAGCACCTGCCGCTGTGGAAGAACATCGATGACTGGCACTGGACGACCCAGCTGAACCAGGCCCGCGCCGTCACCTACGGCATCGAGCACTGGCGCAGCCTGTTCCCGCTGAACACCGGCACGATCGTCTGGCAGCTGAACGACAACTGGCCGGTGATCTCCTGGGCCGCCGTCGACGGGCACGGGATCCGCAAGCCGTTGTGGTTCGCGCTCAAGCACGCGTACGCCGATCGCCTGCTGACCGTGCAGCCGCGCGAGGACGGCCTGGTGGTTGCCGGGCACAACGACACCGACGAGGCCTGGTCGACGTCGATCACCGTCGCGCGCCGCAGCACGTCCGCCGGCGGCGCCGTGCTGGCGCAGGAGACCTTCGCGCTCGAGGTCGGTCCGCGGTCCGCGGTGCTGAACTCGCTGCCGGAGTCGATCGCCACGCCTGGCGATCCGGCCGCGGAGTACGTCGAGGTGCGCGGCGAGGACGGCAGTACGGCGTACTGGTACTTCGTCGAGGACACATCGCTGCAGCTGGCCGGGGACGCCTACACCGCGTCCGTGACGGCCGTCGACGGCGGCTACGACGTGACGGTGACGGCCACCGCGCTGGCCAAGGACGTGGCGCTCTTCCCCGACCGCCTCGACCCGGCCGCGACGGTCGACAGCTGCCTGATCACCTTGTCCGCGGGCGACTCGCACACCTTCCACGTGACCGGCGCGTCGGCCCCGGCGGAGGTCGGCGTACCGGTGCTGCGCTCGGCCAACGATCTGGTGGCTTGAATCTCCCCTGGGTGGAGACCGCATTGTTGGCGGCATGACCTACTCGATCGGCGAACTGTCCCGGCGGACGGGCCTGACGGTGAAGACCATCCGCTTCTACTCCGATCGAGGGGTCGTGCCCAGCACTCGCTCCGCCACGGGCCACCGCCGCTACGACGCCCAGGCGCTGGCCCGGCTGGAGCTGATCCGCACGCTGCGCGACCTCGGTCTGCCGTTGGCGATCGTCCAGCAGGTGCTGGACGGCCGCCGGTCGTTGACCGAGGTGGCGGCCACCCAGGCGGAGGCGCTCAACGTCCAGATCCGGCAGTTGCGGATGCGTCGCGTGGTGCTCGCGATGGCGGCGGAGCGAGACGCGGACGCCGGGGCGCTGGACAGGCTGCATCGGTTCGCTCGGATGTCCGAGACGGAGCGGACGGCGCTGGTCGACGAGTTCCTGACGGCGGTGTTCGAGCGGGCCGATCCGTCGCTGGCCGCGGCCAGGCGGTCGATGGTGCCCGAGTTGCCGGACGAGCCGACCGACGCGCAGATCGCCGCTTGGGCCGACCTGGTCGAGCTCGTGCGGAACGAGCAGTTCGGCGGGTTGATGCGAGAACTGGTGGACGGGTACGTCGGGAGCGGGCTGCGGCCGCACGACGTGGCGGTGATCCGGCGGGTGGTGGGACCGGCGATCGCGGCGGGGATCGAACCCCGATCGGCAGAAGCGGCCGCCTATGTCGAGGCAGTGGGGGCGGTGGACGTGGACCGCCTCGTGCTCGCTGCGGATGCACGGCGGGAGCGTTACTTCGAACTGCTGGCGGTGGTGAACGGCTGGGCGTCGCCGGACAGCCCAGCGGCGGCACTGCGGTGGTACCTGGAGGCCGTAGGTCGCTAGACGGCTTGCGTGCGGGCCAAGGCACGCCCCTCAGCCCGGTACCACTGGAGGGCGAGCACCACGGCCAGAGCGATCTCCACCACGTCGCCGCCGTAGTACATGAGCTTGGCGCCCGCAGCCAGGTCCGCTGGGGTGAAGGTCGTGCCGGGCGGCGGTTCGGCGTACAGCGACTTGGCCAGTACGGCGTGCGCCGCGCCGGTGAGCACGACCGTCGCGGCGCGCGGCAGGAGGCCGTAGCGGCGGCGTACTGGGTCGAGCTGGCAGATCGCGAAGGTGAAGAGCAGTCCGGTCAGTAGGACGTGCAGGTGAACCAGCGCATGGAGCCAGGGGTGTTGCTGGGTGCTGGCGAACAGAGGTGTCCGGTAGAGCGCCCAGAGGCTGCCGGCCTCGAGTACAGCGACGACCGGGAGGCTGATCAGCCAGCCGGACCAGCGGGAGTGGACGACGCGGAGCAGGGCCCGTCGGGATGAGCTCGGCGGCAGGACGCGGAGCATCAGGGTGAACGGCCGCGCCAGGACGATCAGCAACGGCGCGAGCATTCCGATCACCAGGTGCTGGGTCATGTGGGCGGTGAACTCGCCATCGGGCAGCTGGAGCACCGCCCCCAGCGCCAGAACGCCGACCACGAACGACAGGGTCCGCCAGCCGGACCAGCTGTCACCTCGCCGACGCAGCCGCTGCGCTGCCCAGACGTAGGCCACCGCCACAGCGAGCGCTGGTACGAGGCCCGCCGCTGAGCCGCTGGAGTGCGCGGCGTGCATCCCGATCATGCGCGCCGCCGGAGCAGCAGCGCGCCGGCGACGACCATCACCGCGGCCAGGACGTTCCACGTCCAGTCGTAGACCGTCAGGTCGACGCCGTAGCGGATCTGGTGCAGGTCGAGCAGCTTGTGCTGCACGGTGCCGTCGTACAGCTGGAAGACGCCGGCGCCCAGCAGCACACCAGCCGTCAGTCGGCGGCGGGACAGACCGTCGCGGCGCCGCAGATCGGCGTACATCACCAGGCCGATCACGACGGCGAACCAGCCGAAGGCGTGGAAGAGGCCGTCGGAGACCAGTCCCGCGGCCGGGGTCGACCGGTCGTAGAAGTGGTGCCAGTGCAGCAGTTGGTGGAACACGGTCTCGTCGACGAAGGCTGCGGTCCCGATGCCGATCAGGACTCCGGCCCAGGTCGAGCGGGTGGGCAGCAGGGTGGGCGGCATCCGGCGGAGGTACCCAGCTCACCGGCGGTTACCCCTGTCGCAGGCATACTCGTCGCTTGTGACTGGGGCACGGGGATGGACGGTGGCTGCGCTGTGCGCGGTCGTGGCGGCACTACTGGTCAGCTGTGGAGACAGTCCACCATCACAGACCCGGGCGACGACCACACCCACGGCAACCTCACCGGCGCCGCAGCCGACACCGACATCGAAGCCGACGCCGATCGACCGGCCCGGGCAGTCGCACCAGACCAACCTGATGCCGATCGTGCAGCACGGCCCGCGGGACAAGCCGCGGATCGCGCTGACCTTCGACGCCGACCTGACCGCGGCCATGCGCCGCCGGCTCACCAGCGGCAAGGTCGAGTCCTACTACAACGACGCGCTCTTCCGGCACCTGCGCGACCTGAAAGTCCCGGCCACGCTCTTCCTCACCGGCCTGTGGATGGAGCAGTACCCGGAGCGCACCCGTGAGCTCGCCGCGGATCCCCTCTTCGAGCTCGGCACCCACACCTACGACCACCGGGCCTTCACCAAGCACTGCTACACGCTCGGCACCGTCCCCCGGCCCGAGATGCTCTCCGACGTCCGCCGCGCCGTCACCATCCTCGACCGCCTCGACCCGCACGCCACCCGCTGGTTCCGCTTCCCCGGCGGCTGCTACGACGGTACGGCGCTGCACGAGCTCGCCCCGGCCGGTGTCACCGCGGTCGGCCTCGACGTGCCCGGCGCCGACGGCTTCGCGAAGTCGCCGAAGTCCATCGTCGACCAGGTCCTGCAGCACGCCCGCAACGGCTCGATCGTCGTCCTGCACATGCACGGCGGCGACAACGCGCCGTTCACCGACGAGGCGATCCCGCCGATCGTCAAGGCGCTCCGGGCGAAGGGTTTCGAACTGGTGACTGTGACGGAACTGATGGGGCACTGAGGACGTCAGAAGCGGCAGCCCGATGCCAGTGCCCTCGCCGGGGTGGCACTCTGGGCTGACCAGAATGTCCGGCAACCAGAGGGTGGCACTGTGACGACGACCGAGTCGCGGTCGCGCGGCCGTAACCTGCGACGTGGCGCGCTGGGCGTGGGAGCCGGGACCGCGATCGGGGTCTCCTCCACCGCACCGGCGTACTCGCTGGCGGTGTCGGTCGGGCTGCTCGCCGCCTACACCGGAGCCGCCGCACCGATCGTCCTGGCCGCCAGCGCCGTACCGGTCGTCCTGGTCGCGCTCTGCTTCCGTGAGCTCAACCGGGCCGAGCCCGACTGCGGTACGACGTTCCCCTGGACCGAGAAGGCGTTCGGACTGAGTGTCGGCCGAATGGTCGGCTGGACGACGGTCATGGCTTGCGTACTGGTGATGAGCAACCTCGCCCAGGTCGCCTCGGTCTACACCTACGCGCTGCTCGGCATGGACGGCGCGGAGAACTCCCGGCTCGCCCAGGCCATCCTCGGTACGGCGTTCATCCTGGTGATGGCTCTGCTCGCCTACCGCGGTATCCGCGTCGCCGCCGGCACCCAGTTGCTGCTGCTGTCGATCGAGCTGGTCGCACTGATCTGGTTCGTCGTCGCGGCGTTCCGCGAGGCCGGCAGCCTCAGCATCCCGGCGTTCTCCGACACCGGCGAGGGTGCCTGGGCCGCCGGAGTCCTGGTCGCGGTGTTCCTCTACTGGGGCTGGGACTCGTCCTTCAGCGTCAACGAGGAGTCCCGCAACCCGCGCAGCACCCCCGCGATCGCCGCGCTGGTCTCCAACGCGATCCTGGTTGTCCTGTACGTCGTGGTCGCCTGGGCCGCGGTCGCGTACGCCGGGACCGGGCCGCTGGCCGAGATCGCCGACGACGACTTCCTGGCTGTGCTCGGCGAGGACCTGCTCGGCACGGCCGGCGGCAAGCTGCTGATCGGCGCCGTCCTGGTGTCCGCGCTCGCGTCGACCCAGACCACGATCCTGCCGACGGCCCGGACGATGCTGTCGATGGCCCGGCGGGACGCCTTCCCGGGCCGGTTCGCGCGGATCTCCAAGCGGTACCAGACGCCGAGTGTGTCGACCTGGGTGTTCGCGGCCGCCAGCGTGCTGGTCTACGTGACGCTCGTGCTCACCTCTGACGCCGTACTGGCCGACTCCGTCGCCGCGGTGTCCATCCTGGTCTCGCTCTACTACCTGGCGACCGCGCTGGCCGTCCCGTTCTACTTCAGCGGCGAGCTGCGCGGCCGGGTCGTGCAGCGGGTGGTGGTGCCGCTGCTGGCGACCGTCTCGTTCCTCACCGTGCTCGTACTGGCGGTGGCCGACGTGGGTACCGGGCCGCTGGTTGTGGTGGGTGTGACGATGGTGGTGGGCGCGGCGGTGATGTTCTCGATGAAACCGCCGGCCGAGGGGGAGGGACGACGATGAGCGACCGCCGGATGCGCAGTGCGGGGATCACGCTCGGCCTGACCGCGCTGGTCGCGGCCTCGCTGACCGGGTGCTCCAACGACGACGAGGACCAGCCGGACTACGCGGCGATCTGTGTCGACCCGCAGACCGAGGAGCGCACCGACGACGCCAACTGCAAGGACGAGCGGGAGTACAACGGGTCCGGCGCCGGGTTCTTCTGGTTCTACATGGCCACCCGGGGCGGCGCGTTCGTACCGCCGATCGGAGGCCGGTACACCGCCGGCAGCGGCACCTATACGATCCCCCGCACCGGGACGGCCGGCAGCGGGAGCCCGACGGTCAGGCGCGGCGGGCTGAACCCGGGCGGAGGCGACATCGGCACCATCACTCGGGGCGGCTTCGGCAAGTCCGGCAAGGGGAGCTCTGGCGGCTGATGTGGCGACACGCGATCAAGCCCCGGCCGGACTGGCGGGACAAGGTCGTCGAGCAGGGTCTGGTCTTCCCGATGACCGACATGCCCGACGGCACCGAGCGCCCGTACTGGAACGAGAGCGCCTGGTACGAGGTGACCATGGACGAGGTGCTGCACCTCGAGGCGGTCACCGAGGAGTTGTACGCGATGTGCAAGCACGCCGCGGCGGTGATGGCGGCCGGTGACCGGTTCAGCGACGCGCAGCTCGGGCTGGCGCCGGGCACGCTGCCGCTGGTGCAGGAGTCGCTGAAGCGCGACGACCTGTCGGTGTACGCGCGCTTCGACCTGGTCTGGAACGGCGTCGAGCCGAAGATGCTGGAGATCAACGGCGACACCCCGACCGGACTGCTGGAGTCGGCGGTGATCCAGTGGAACTGGCTGGAGGACGTGTTCCCCGACGCCGACCAGTGGAACTCGGTGCACGACCGGCTGGTCAAGTGGTGGGCCGAGCAGCTGGCCGCCGGGCGCTTCCCGGGCAACGAGGCGCACTTCTTCAACTCCGGCGCGGAGACCTCCGGCGAGGAGGCGATGACGGTCGCGTATCTGCGCGACACCGCGGCGATGGCCGGCCTGGCGACGTACGGGCACGAGATCGAGGACCTGGGCTGGGAGTCGTCGCAGCGCGCGTTCGTCGACTGGGGCGGGCGGAAGATCCGGACGGCGTTCAAGCTGTACCCGTGGGAGGACATGCTCGACGACGAGTTCGGGCGCTACATCCTGGCCGGCGTCGAGCGCGAGCCGGTGCAGTGGATCGAGCCGATCTGGAAGACGATGCTGTCCACCAAGGCGATCCTGCCGGTGCTGTGGGAGCTCTACCCCGACCACCCGAACCTGCTGCCGGCGTACTTCGACAACCCCGGCGACCTGCTGGAGTGGGTGGCCAAGCCGCTGCACGGGCGCGAGGGCAGCAACATCCGGATCCACACGATCGGCGCGGACGACCACGTGCACGAGGGCCCGTACGAGACCGAGACGATGGTCTACCAGGAGTGGAGCCCGCTGCCGTCGTACGAGGGCAACCAGGCGGTGATCGGCAGCTGGATCGTCGACGGCGCCGCGGCCGGGATGATGGTCCGCGAGTCCGACGGCCCGATCACCGACTACTACGCCCGCTTCGTCCCGCACGCGATCGGCACCTCGCCGCGCCCCGACGAGGAGACGATCAAGCAGTGGCTGATCGAGTAGGGGAGGTCTCGTGTTTCCACGCCGTAGCGAGCAGGTGCTCGGTGCGGTAGCTCGCTGTGCGGGAGACGAGCGTGGCGATGCGAAGCATCGTGAGCTTGGCTCCCGTGCAGCGAGGTGCCGTGCCGAGTGCCGCGCAGTAGGCGTGGAAGCACGAGACCTCCCCTGAATCAGTCCAGGTTCACCGCGACGTACTTGACCTCGAGGTACTCGTCGATGCCGACGCTGCCGCCCTCGCGGCCGAGGCCGGACTGCTTGACGCCGCCGAACGGGGCCGCGGGGTTGGAGACGATGCCCTGGTTGAGGCCGATCATGCCGGTCTCGAGCTTCTCCGAGACCCGCAGCGCGCGGGCCAGATCGCGCGTGAACAGGTACGAGACCAGGCCGAACTCGGTGTCGTTGGCCATCGCGACCGCCTCGTCCTCGGTGTCGAACGCGGTCAGCGGGGCGACCGGGCCGAAGATCTCCTCCTTCTGCAGCCGGGCACTCTTCGGCACGTCGGTGAGCACGGTCGGCGGGTAGAAGTATCCCTTGCCCTCGGCAACTTCCGCGCCGGTCAGCACGCGCGCGCCCTGCTGGACCGCGTCGTCGACCAGGTCCTTGACCTTGTCCCGCTGCTTGCCGTCGATCAGCGGACCGACCTGGACGCCGTCCTCGGTGCCGCGGCCGACCTTCAGCGCGGACATCTTCTCGGTGAGCTTGGCCGCGAAGTCCTCGAGCACCGAGGAGTGCACGTAGATCCGGTTGGCCGCCGTACAGGCCTCGCCGCCGTTGCGCATCTTGGCCAGCATCGCGCCCTCGACCGCCTGGTCCAGATCGGCGTCGGAGAAGACCAGGAACGGCGCGTTGCCACCGAGCTCCATGCTGGTCCGCAGCACCTGCTCGGCGGACTGCTCGATCAGCGACCGGCCGACCGGCGTGGAACCGGTGAACGACAGCTTGCGGGTCCGCGGGTCGCGGATCAGCGGCTCCATCACGCCGCCGGAGTCGCTGGTCGTGATCACGTTGAGCACGCCCGCGGGCAGCCCGGCCTCGGTCATCAGCTCGGCCAGCTTCAGCATCGACAGCGGGGTCTGGGCGGCGGGCTTGATCACCATCGTGCAGCCGGCCGCGACCGCCGGGCCGATCTTGCGGGCGCCCATCGCGGCCGGGAAGTTCCACGGCGTGATCAGCAGACACGGACCGACCGGCTGGCGCATCACCAGGAACCGGCCCTGCCCGTTCGGCGCGACCTGGTAGCCGCCGTCGATCCGGACCGCCTCTTCGGCGAACCAGCGAAAGAACTCGGCGGCGTACGCGATCTCGCCCTTGGACTCCGCGACCGGCTTGCCCATCTCGAGCGTCATCAGCAGCGCCAGCTCGTCGGCCCGCTGGGTCATCAGCTCGTAGGTCCGGCGCAGGATCTCGCCACGCTCGCGGGGTGCGGTGGCGGCCCACTCGGCCTGGGCGGCCACAGCCGCGTCGAGCGCGGCGACGCCGTCGGCGGGACTGGCGTCGGCGACGTCGCAGAGCGTCGTCCCGGTGGACGGGTCCTCGACCGCGAGCGTTCTACCGCCGTCGGCCGATCGCCACTTACCTCCGATGAACAGCTCGGTGGGACATGCCTGGACGACTTCCTGCTCGCGCGACATCAGTTCTGCCTTTCCATGGTGGTGGGGGCAGTACCCACTTTAGGCAGTCGCGACGAAGTGCGGTGCCGAGCGCGGCACCGTGCGAATGGCCCGGGTCAGGGCCGCCGCGACGGTGCGGAGGATCGACGAGCGCACCAGGCCGTCGTACGCGAGGGGGGCGAGCATGATCTCCGCCGCGCCCGTCCCGGCGGCCAGCTTGGCCAGTCCGGAGGCGACCGTCGAGCGGGAGCCGACGATGTGCCCCGGGTCGCCCAGCAGCCGCTCGGCCCGGCCGCGCTCGCGTCCGGTGATCGGCGGCTCCAGCAGCTCGAGCAACTCGGCCGGAGTCGCTCGCGGCGAGGCACTGGCCAGCCGGTGCTTCACCCGGACGTACTCCGCAAGCCGGTTGAGCGCCTCCTGATCGGTGTCGGCGGCAACCACTCCGACCGACACCCCCAGGTACGGCTTGCCGGTGGGACCGGTCGGCTCGAACGTGTCCAGGTACGCCGCCGCGGCGGCCACCGTGGCCTCCGACGCGGTCAGGAACACCGGCAGCCCTCGTACCGCGGCCAGCTGCGCCGTGGCCGGCCGGTTCGCCAGTACGAACACGGGCGGCGGCAGCCCGGCCAGCGTGAGGCGGACGTCGCCGACCGGCGTCCGTCCGGGCAGACCGTCACGCAGGAACCGGCACAGCTCGTCCAGCCGCTGCGGAAAGGCCTCCCGCGCGTCACCGGACCAGCCGAGAGCGGCCGCGGTACAAGGAGCCGAGACACTGCCTTCGCTGACCCCGAGATCGATCCTGCTCGGGTACGCCGCGGCGAGCGCGGCGAACTGCTCGGCGATCAGCAGCGGCTTGTGGTTGCCCAGCAGCACTCCCCCCGAGCCCAGCCGGATCCGATCGGTCCGGGCGCCCAGTACGGCGGCCAGCACGGCCGGCGTCGCACTGCCGACCCCGCGGACCCCGTGGTGCTCGGCCACCCAGAACCGGCGGAAGCCCAGGTCGTCGGCGGTCTGCGCGACCTCGACCGTCTCCCGCAACGCGGCGGCGGCGGACTGCCCGGCCGGCTGCGGCACGACGTCGAGCACCGAGTGGGCTGAGACCGGAAGGCCGGGAGCTGCGCTGTACACCCGTTCACGGTGACACCTGGAGGCCGGACCCACATGGGGGATCCGCCCCCATGTTCCCGGCCGGTGCCCCGCTCCCAAAGATGGGGGCCCACGGCACTTGTCCGGCCCGCGGCCGGGCGGGCATCGTTCTCGGCGTTCCAGCAGATCCACCGACAGCGGGAGGCCGGCCACGAGGACAACGACCAGCGGGGGGCCGGGGACGGTCACCTGTTCCACCTGAGTTCCTGATCCGGGAAAGCCTTCCACCAGAGGCCGGCCGGAACAGGCGCTGCTGCCGCGGGGCGGTCAACCCCCAGTCATCGTCCCGCGGACAGCAGCAAAACAAGCGTTTGTCGGACACGTAGGCCGAAGCGAACGCTTGCGGAAATATGGGGGATCGATACCCATGTCTTCTCGCCCGCCGACTGCGACGCTGTGCGCGTGCTCGACTCAGCGACCGCCGCGGCGCCCCCGACCGACCAGCCGAAAGCCTGGTGGTCAGCGGGGTTGGCTCCGCACGAGCCGGCGTCACCGATGCCGGGCTGGGCGGCGTACGTGGAGCGCAGCCTTGACGGCAGCACCGCAGCGCAGTCTGTCCAGGAACCGGCGAACGGCGACTGGCAACAGACCGTGGTCCGTTGCCTTCGCCCCCTGCTCCAGACAGCCCGCGAAGACCTGACCGCCGCCGGCCACACCGGCCCGGTCACCGAACAGTTCCTGCACCGCTTGGGCCTGCGCCTGGTCAAGCTCTCGGCCCGCACTCTGGTACTCGAACTCAACACCGCCCGCCAACGCGGGGACCTGGCCGGCGCCACCCCGGCCGAACGTTTCACCGACTTCACCCACCGGCTCGTAGGAGGGAGCGAGCTGGCGGGTTTCCTGGCCGCGTACCCGGTATTGGCCCGGGTCCTGGGCGAGGCGTGCCGACAGAGCGTCGAGGGCCACCTCGAGCTACTGGCCCGCCTCGCCGAGGATCGTGAGCTCCTGGTCGCCGACCTGCTCGGTGGCCAGGACCCCGGGCCACTGACCGGTGTCGAGCCCGGCGGCGACCTCCACCACGGCGGCCGCTGCACCGCGATCCTGACCTTCGCCGGCAACCGGCGAATCGTCTACAAACCGCGCCCCCTCGACCTGCACGTCCACTTCAACGACCTGGTGCAGTGGATGAACGACCGGACCGGCCTGGCGATCAGGGTGGTCCGGGTCGTCGCCCGGAGCGGTTACGGCTGGCTCGAACACATCGACCACCACCCGTGCACCGACCTCGCCGGCGTGAGCCGGTTCTATCAGCGGCAGGGCGCCCTACTGGCTCTGCTCTATGTGCTCGACGGCACCGACATGCACTACGAGAACCTGATCGCCGCGGGCGACCAACCGGTGCTCGTCGACGTGGAGACGCTGTTCCACCCGAACTCGACGGTCCAGACCGCGACCGGCATCGACCCGGCCCACGCGGCGCTGCGCGACTCCGTCTACCGCACCGCGCTGCTGCCACTGCTGCTGACCGGCGAGCACGGCGTCGCGGATCTGTCCGGGCTGGGCGGTGACGCGGACGCTCTCGCACCACACAGTGTCGTCGACTGGGCCGACGCCGGACTGGACACGATGCGACTCGTCCGGCGAAGGGCCCGGACCCGCGGCGGCCGGAACCGTCCGTACCTCGACGGCGGCGCGGCCGAACCCCGCGACCACGAGCTCGGCATCGCGATCGGATTCCGGCTGGCCTACACCACCATCGTCCGGCACCGCGACGAACTCCTCGGACCCGGTGGCCCGATCGAGCGCTGCGCCGACGACGAGGTCCGGTACGTCGCACGCCCGACCCGCGTCTACACCAGCCTGCTGGACGAGGCCACCCACCCGAACGCGCTGCGCACGGCCGACAACCGCGAGGCCTGGCTCGAGCTGCTGTGGGAGACCGACCCCACGACCCGGCGACTGGTCCCGCACGAGCTCGGCGATCTCCGTGCGGGCGACGTACCGCTGTTCGTCACCCGCCCCGGCGGCACGGATGTCTGGGCAGCGGACGGCACGCGGATCCCTGGGATGCTCAGCGAGAGTGGTCTGGACCGGGTCCGGGCCAAGATCGCGGCCCTCAACGAGGTCGACCAGCACCGTCAGCTCTGGATCATCTCGGCCTCGCTGGCGACTCGGCCGGGGCCGGTCGTGCACACCGCCAGGCCGTCGCGACCGGGTCTCGGCACGACCGAAGCAGATCCCGAACAGCTGCTCGCCTCGGCGACCGACATCGCCGACGAGATCGTCGCCCAGGCCGTCGGCGATCGCGGCGGACACGTGAACTGGCTCGGTCTCGAACTGCTCGACGACCACCACTGGGCCGTGCTTCCGATGGGCGCGGGGCTGACCAGCGGATACCTGGGAACCGCCATGTTCCTCGCCCAGGTGGGACAGCTCACCGGTGCGTCCAAGTACGGCGAACTGGCGTGGGACGCGATCCAGCCCGTCCCGTCTCTGCTGGAGTCGCTGCGCACCGATCCGGCCGCGGTACAGGCGATCGGCGTAGGGATGCACGGGCTCGGCGGCATCGCGTACGGCCTGCACCGGCTGGCCGGGCTGCTGGACGACCCGGCGCCCGCCGCCTGGCTGGCCGACGTACTGGAGCTGTGCGGGCAGGTCGAGCCCGACTCGGGGTTTCCGACCTTCGTCGACGGCGCCGCGGGCGGTCTCGCCGCGATGCAGGCGATCGAAGGGGTTCACACCGCTGCTTCGCTCGCCGTCCAGTACGCCGATCAGCTGGCGTCGTTGGTCGAGCAGTCGGCGTCGCGCGGTGCCGACTCGGCAGACGGACTCGGGTTCGCCCGTGGCCACCTGGGCATCGCCTGGGCGCTCGGCCGCTATCGCTCCGCTGACCCGCGGCATCGCGAAGCCGCGCTCGTCGCCGCCCGCCTCGGCAGCGACACGCCATCGCCCGGATGGTGCTCGGGGCACGCCGGAACGATTCTCGCCCGGTGGTCGGCCGGCCAACCGATCGACGTGGACGAGTACCTCACGATCACCCGGCACCGCCCACTGCTGGACGATCTCAGCCTGTGCCACGGCGAGCTCGGCGCTCTCGAGCCCCTGCTGTGGCTGGTCGACCAGTACCCGGCGGCGGAAGTGGTTCGACGGCGCCGCGCGGGCATGGTCCTGACCGCGCTGGCGCACCACGGCCCACGCTGCGGGACGCCCGGATCCGTTGCGTCGTCCGGTCTGCTGAACGGACTGGCCGGCATCGGCTACGGCCTGTTGCGCCTGGGCTTTCACCGGCAAGTGCCGTCGTTCCTCTTTCCACCCCCAGTTGTCTGACGGCGTCCACCCGTTCGCCGATCAGCCGTTTCCCGTTAGGAGATCACCATGACCGCCCATGACGACCACGACCACCGCCCCGAGACCGACGAAGCCGACCCGCTCGGCGCACCGCTGCCACCGGCCCGCAGCCGGGTCGGCTCACGCGCCATGGCCCTGATCGGTCTGGTCGGGATGGGCGCGATCGGTCTCGCCGCGGCCACCGAGGCGTGCAGCACCTGGCCGACCCTGGAGCAGTGACCGCGACCGGCGGCCGGGTCAGCGGGTCGGAACCTGCCGATTCCACTGCGTCATGGCCTGTCCGTCGTTAAAGTTGGCAAGCATGCAGACCCGCGCGTCACATCTGGTCGGCAGGGACGGGGAGATCAACCATCTCCACCACCTGCTGACCGCGACGCGTGAGGGCCGCGGCGGCACCGCTTTCCTGGTCGGCGAACCCGGCATCGGCAAGAGCAGGCTGTCCGCGGTCGCCACCACGATCGCGCTCGACACCGGCATGGTCACCTTGCGTGGCCGTGTCGGTGCGCTCGGCACCCTGGTCCCGTTCCGTCCTTTCACGGAAGCGTTTCTGTCGCTGATCCGCCGGGGCGAGATGCCGTCGCCCGACGAGCTCGGCGCGTACCGGCAGGTGCTCGGCCGGGTGATCCCGGAGTGGAGTGACACCGCGACACCGCAGGCAGCGGTGTCGCCGGTCATTCTCGGCGAGGCGGTCCTTCGGCTGCTGGAACTGGTCGGCCGGGACAACGGCTGTTTGCTCGTCCTGGAGGACCTGCACAGCGCGGACCCGGAAACACTGGCGGTGCTGGAGTACCTGGTCGACAGCGTGAGCGACGGCCCGGTGGCGCTGGTGGCCACGCTGCGCGCGGAGGAGTGCCCGGCCCGCGAGCTCGCGCAGATCGCGGCGCAGCGTGGGACGGCCGATCTGGTGGAGCTTCGCCCCCTCGACCGGGACCAGGTGGGCCAACTGATCGGCGACTGCCTGGAGGTCTCCTCGTCGGCGGTTCCCGACCTCCTGGTCGACCGGATGTGGCAGGACAGCGCCGGAGTTCCTCTGGTGGTGGAAGAGTTGCTGCAGGAGGCGACTCGCTCGGGACAACTGGTGTCGGCGCCCAACGGGAGCATCCAGGTCGTCGAAGGCCTTCGCACCGCCGTACCGGGATCGATCGTGCGCAGTGTGACCAGCAGGATCGAAAAACTCGGCCCGGAGTCGCGAGACCTCCTGGTGCTGGCCGCGGTGATCGGTCACCGGTTCCCGTTGAGCGTCGTGCGCCAGGCGACCGACACCGACGAACGGTTGCTGCTGGCCACCTTGAGGGCAGGGCTGGCGGCCCAACTGGTCGGACCCGACGAACCGGTCCCGGACTGGTACGCGTTCCGCCATCCGCTCACCGCCGAGGCGTTGCTGGCCGGCATCACCCCGACCGAACGCGGCGAACTGGCTCGCCGGTGCGCGGACGCCATCGAGAAACTGCATCCCGGCCTGCCCGGCGAGTGGTGCACGATGGTGGCCGAGCTGGCCGAGACCGGCGGAGACCTGCTCCGGGCCGGCCGGTTGTTCGCCTCCGCGGGCCAGCGGTCGTTCGACAACGGCTCGATGGAATCGGCCGTCAAACTCCTGGAGCGGGCCACCGCGCTGCTCGAGTCCGACCCGGACACCGGCTACCGGGCCGACATCCTCGGCAACCTGCTGATCGCGCTGAGCGAGACCGGCCAGTTCGAGAACAGCGCCGCCCACGCGGCGACGATCGAACAAATGGCCTACCGCAACCTGGACAGCCGCAAGGTCGCCTCGCTGTACGTGCAGCTGGCGAACTTCGAGCACATGGCCGGCCGGTGGGCCGCTGCTCTCACCCACGTCGCCACGGCGCGGTCGCTGCTCGGCAGTGACGCCGGCGACGCCGACTTCGCGCCGGTCGACGCGATCGCCGCTCACCTCGAGCTGGCGCGGACGAGTCCCGGCCGGATCAAGTCCGCGACCGAGCTGGCCTCCCGGGCGGCTGCCGCGGCCGAACGTGCCGGCCTGCCTGCGGTGGCCTGCGACGCCCTGCAGCTGCTCGGCATCTTGTCGCGTGAGAAGGACCTGGACCAGTCGATCGACTACTTCCACCGGGCCCGTCAGGTCGCCGAGGCGAACAACCTGACCTTCCAGCGGGTCTGCTCGCACATCTTCCAGGCCGGCTCGATCCTGCTGGCCACCGGCAGCCTGGTCGAGCTCGAACGCGCCCGCCAGCAGGCGATGGGGATCGGCGCGATCTCGCTGGCCTACGAGGTGGACGGCACCATCGCCCAGGCGCTGGTGATGCGGTCGGAGCACGAGCGGGCCGGCCGGCTCATCGACGAGTGCCTGGACTTCACCCGCCGGGTGCGGATCGGCCGGTCGGCGACGTACTTCCTGGCCACGAAGGCGATGCTCGAAGCGCACCAGGGCCACCGGGCCGCGATGGAGTCGGCACTGGCCGAAGCCGCGACCTGGGGAGGCGAGCGTGCGTCGTACGAGCTGCCGTACTCGTACGGGCTGGCCCGCACGTTCTGCGCCCTGCTCGAGGAGAACCGGGAGCTGGCCGAGTCGGAGATGGCGCAGGCGCTGGCCTACGACGCGCAGAACCCGACCACCTTCCACACCTCGGGAAAGAACGGCGTCGGCCTGCTGCTCGGCGTACTGTCCGGGCGGAACAGCTGGGAGCACCTGGAGGTCGTTCGCGCCACCTCGGCCAGCAAGATGCGGTGGAACAAGCAGTTCGTCCATCTGGCGCACGCGATCCTGCTCGGCCGGGCCGGCCAGGGCGACGAGGCGGCGCAGCAGGTCGCGGAGGCGCTGACCACCTCGGACATCTATCCGATGGCCCGGCACCTCGGCCTGCGGCTGGTGGCCGAGGCGGCCTGGGCCGACGGCTGGGGTACGCCGGTCGACTGGCTGCGGCAGGCCGAGGACTGGTTCCACCAGGCGGAGATCGCTCCGGTCGCCAGCGCCTGCCGGAGTCAGCTGAGGCAGTGGGGCGAGACCGTTCCGCAGCGGCGCAGCGGGTCCGACCAGGTTCCGGCCAACCTGCGCAGGCTCGGCATCACCACCCGCGAATACGAAGTGTGCCTGCTCCTCGTCGACCGGATCGGGAACAAGTCGATCGCGTCGCGGTTGCACATCTCTCCCCGTACCGTGGAAAAGCACGTGGCGAGTTTGATGACCAAAACCCGGCAGCCGGATCGGGAGGCGCTCAGCAGTTTCGCGCGGACGGTGTTGCAGGACTGATCCCGTGGCCTGTGCGTGTGTTCGGGCGTGTCGCGGCCGGACAGTGATAGTTGTCGTCGCACGCAACTCCGGGTGACCGCCCAGCCGGAGCGGCGGCGCGCGGCATTCCGCTGATAATTTATGAACGCTCGCTTTCTATATAGGATGGGCGAGTGGCAGGCAAGGGGTCGGACATGAGCAAGGGAACGGTCGGCGGCGGCGGTACGACGATGCTGCGGCGGATCAACGTCGCTGCTGTGCTGGACGCGGTCCGGCGCTCGGCCCCGGCACCGCTGCGCGTGGCGGAGCTGGTCGAGCGGACCGGGCTGGCCAGACCGACCGTCGCGCAAGCGGTCGACGAGCTGCTCGACGCCGGCTGGCTGCAGCAGCACGGGCCCGACTCCGCGGACCGCTCGCTCGGCCGGCCGGCCATCCGGGTGTCGCTGCGTGGTCGCGCGGCGCCGGTGCTCGGCCTCGACGTCGGGCCGCACCGGGTCACCGTCGGCGTCTCCGACCTGGCCGGCCGCAAGCTCTCCCTCGTACGCCGGGCCGGCCCGGGCTGGAGTGCCCAGGAACTGCTCGGCGTGATCAGCGAGGTGATCACCGAGGCGCTGGCCGAGGCGGAGGTGCCGGCCGAGGACATCGCGGCCGCGGTCGCTGCCAGCCCGGGCATCGTCGACGAGCACATCGGCCGGGTCCAGCTGGTCCCGAGCGTACCGGGCTGGTCCTCGATCGACCTGGTCAAGCACGTCCGCAGCCTGCTCGACTGCCCGGTCATGCTCGACAACGACGCCAACCTGGCCGCTCTCGCGATCGCGGCGGCCCGCGGTGGCACCGGCACGCTGCTCGCCGTCCAGTGGGGCGAGCGACTCGGTGCCGGCATCGTGATCGACGGCCGGCTGCACCGCGGGACGGGCGCGGCGGGCGAAATCGGCTTCATCGCGACGGCGGCCGACGACGTGATCAACCCCGAGGACAGCCGCGGACCGCTCGAGCGGGCCGTCGGCTCCGAGGCGATCGCCGCCCTCGGCCGGCAGGCCGTGATCGACCACCCGGAGTCGCGGCTGGCAGAACTCGGTCGCGACCAGCTCGACACCGCCGACGTGTTCGCCGCTGCCGCCGAGCGTGACCCGATCGCCCAAGCGCTCGTGCAGCAGGTGGCCCGCGACTTCGCCCGTGCACTGGCCCCCGCCGTCCTGGTGCTCGACCCGACCGCGGTGGTCATCGGTGGCGGTGTAGCCCGGGCCGGTGCGGTCCTGCTGGACGCCATCTCCGACCAGCTCCGCCTGCTCACGCTGAACCATCCGAAGCTGGAGCTGTCCGCCCTGGCCGAGGACGCCGTCGTCACCGGTGCGATGCGGATGGCGCTGGACGAGGTCTGGCAGCGCAAGCTCCCGACCCCGGCGATGACCACCACGGCATAACCGGACGCACACCCTCACACAGCCGTGATGCGGCAGTGGGATGATCACTGCGTGTCAGGGCAACAGGCCATCCCGAAGTGGCAGCAGCGGGCGGCCCTCTGGGTGGGGCGAGCGGTGGTCACCGCCGCCGTGTGGTCGTTCGTCGCGGTGCCGTTGCACCTGGCCGCGCCGGAGGTGGTCAAGCACGTCGAAGCGGTGATCGACTTCTTCGGCATCCCGGCCGGGCACACGTTCCTGTCCGCGGTCTATCTCGCGGTGGTCGGCAGCGCCCTGCTGCGCGGCAAGCGGGCCGCGCTGCTGTGGGTGCTGTGGGTCTTCGAGGGACTGACCCTGATCACCCAGGTCGCCGCGCTCGGCTTCATCAGTGTGCAGATCGCGAACCCCAACGATCCCGACCTGATCGCGGAGTTCGGCCGGGCCTCGGTCGAGGATCTCGAGCTGGGCATCGTGCGCGTGGTCGTGCCGGTGCTGATGATCGTGCTGCTGTGGAAGATCCGCGACAGCTTTCCGGCCCGGCTGGCACCCGGTAGCCGCCGGCTGGCGATCGGCGTCCTGGTCACCGGGCTGCTGGTCTCGATCGCGGTCAGCATCACGCTGACCCAGGTCTTCCCCAACACCCTGAACGGCCAGAAGGAGAAGATCGGCTGGGCCGTCTTCGCCGCCTTCGGGCAGAGCCGGGCCCGGATGGGCTCGGGCCACGAGGGCCACCCGTGGGTCGGCCTGACCGTCGGCTTCATCTCGGCCGCCTCGCTGGTGATCGCGTTCTGGATCTTCCTCCGCTCGGTCCGGCGGGTCCGCTACCTCAGCCAGTCCGAGGAGCTCGAGGTCCGCCGCCTCCTGCTCCAGTACGGCGAACGCGACAGCCTCGGCTACTTCGCCACCCGCCGGGACAAGGCCGTCGTCTTCTCCCCCGACCGCAACGCCGCGATCGCCTACCGGGTGGTCAACGGCGTCAGCCTGGCCAGCGGCGACCCACTCGGCGACCCGGCCGCCTGGCCCGCCGCGATCCGGACCTGGCTGACCGAGGCCCGCACCTACGGCTGGTCTCCCGCCGTGCTGTCGGCCAGCGAAGAGGCCGCGCGCGCCTATGTCGGGGCAGGGCTGCGCGCGCTCGCGATGGGCGACGAGGCGATCATCGACGTCGCCGACTTCACGCTCGAGGGCCGGACCATGCGGCCGGTCCGGCAGGCCGTCACCCGGGCCCAGCGCGCCGGGTACCACGCACAGGTCGTCCGGCACGGCGATCTCGACACCGACGAACTGGCCAAGTACGTCGAACTGGCCGAGCAGTGGCGCGGCGCCCGGACCGAGCGCGGCTTCTCGATGGCGCTCGGCCGGCTCGGTGACGCGGCCGACGCGCGCTGCGTGATGGTCATCGCGCGGGACGCCGACGGCGCCGTACGCGGGCTGCTGTCGTTCGCGCCGTGGGGCGTGCGCGGCGTCTCGCTCGACCTGATGCGCCGCGATCCCAAGTCGGTGAACGGGCTGATGGAGTTCATGGTGACCGCGCTGGTGGACGCCTGCGGCGATCTCGGCGTGCACCGGATTTCGCTGAACTTCGCGATGTTCCGCGAGATCTTCAGCGACGCCGAACGGGTCGGAGCCGGCCCGGTACTGCGCCTGACCAACGCGTTGCTGACCGCGGCCTCACGCTTCTGGCAGTTGGAGAGTCTCTACCAGAGCAACGAGAAGTACTTGCCGCGCTGGTCGCCACGGCTGATCTGCTATTCGCGCGGCGCTTCGCTGGCGCAGGTGCTGCTCGCGGCCGGGACCGCCGAGGGTTTCCTGCCCGCGCCCCGGCCGTGGACCCGGGTCGACGCCAGCACCAGCACGGATCG
Organism: Kribbella sp. ALI-6-A; assembly: GCF_001984195.1. Taxonomy (GTDB): domain Bacteria; phylum Actinomycetota; class Actinomycetes; order Propionibacteriales; family Kribbellaceae; genus Kribbella. The sequence continues at coordinate 1,894,768 of NZ_MTQN01000012.1, read as the reverse complement.
GCACGCGATCACGGTCGGCAACAGCGCGAAATTCGCCGTCACCGTGCAGGAGCAGGAGGACGAGCTGCTCCGCCCGGCGCTGCCCGATCGCAAACTCACCGAGCAGGAACGGATCCGGCGCGCCAAGCTTGCCGCGATGGTTGCCGCAGGCATCGATCCGTACCCTGTCACGGTGCCGCGGACGGAGACCCTCGAACGGATCCGGGCCCTGCACCAGAACCTGCCGCCCGACCACCACACCGGTCACCAGGTCTCGGTCACCGGCCGCGTCGTCCGGCTACGCGACCACGGCGGTCTGGCGTTCGCCCAGCTGCAGGACGGCCTCGACCAGCTCCAGGTCATGCTGACCGCGAGCACTCCCGAAGACCTCAGCAACTGGTACCGGTACGTCGACATCGGTGACCACGTCAGCGTCACCGGCGAGGTCGTGACGAGTCGCCGCGGCGAGCTGTCCGTCGCCGCGACCAGTTGGACGATGGCGGCCAAGTGCCTGCACCCGTTGCCCGACAAGCGCAAGGGCTTCACCGATCCCGAGGCCCGGGTCCGCCAGCGCCACCTCGACCTGGTGATGAACCCGGACTCGCTGCGGATGCTGCGGCACCGCAGCGTCGCCGTTCGGGCGCTGCGACAGGGCTTCGAGGCGCGCGGCTTCACCGAGGTCGAGACGCCGATGCTGCAGGCCGTGCACGGTGGCGCGAACGCGCGGCCGTTCGTCACGCACATCAACGCCTACGACACCGAGCTGTTCCTGCGGATCGCGCCGGAGTTGTTCCTGAAGCGGCTCGGCGTCGGTGGGCTGGGCAAGATCTTCGAGCTGAACCGGAACTTCCGCAACGAGGGCGCCGACGCCACCCACAACCCCGAGTTCACCTCGGTCGAGGCCTACCAGCCGTACGCCGACTACCACGTGATGCGCGAGCTGACCCGCGAGCTGCTGCTGGAGACGGCCGTCGCGGTGTTCGGCAAACCGGTCGTCCAGCGCGACGGCGAGGAGCTGGACATCTCCGGAGACTGGCCGGTCGTCTCGGTGCACGAGGCGGTCAGCCGCGCGACCGGAACCGCCCTCGACTCCAGTACGCCGGTCGCCCGGGTGCGGGAAATCTGCGCCGAGCACGGGATCAAGGCCGGGTTCGAGCTGTCGGCCGGCGAGCTGGTGCTGGAGCTGTACGACGAACTGGTCGAGCCACGGACGACGCTGCCCACCTTTTACACCGACTTCCCGCTCGAGACGTCGCCGCTGACCCGCGGGCACCGCACCGATCCCCGGCTGGCCGAACGCTGGGACCTGGTCGCGTTCGGCGCCGAGATCGGTACGGCGTACTCGGAGCTGGTGGACCCGGTCGAGCAGCGGCGGCGGTTGACCGAGCAGTCGCTGAAGGCCGCCGCCGGTGACCCCGAGGCGATGTCGCTGGACGAGGACTTCCTGGCCGCGCTGGAGTACGCGTTGCCGCCGACCGGAGGGCTCGGGCTCGGCGTCGACCGGATCGTGATGATGCTGACCGGGCAGAACATCCGGTCCACGCTGGCCTTCCCGTTCGTCCGCCCCGCACCCCGGAGCTGAGTTCCGGTCGCCACGGCCCCGGTTCGCGCCTAGGCTTTGCCCACAAGGGTTCCACGGACCTGGGGGCGGACAAATGAAGAAGCTGGTCTCAGTGGTGCTCGGGGTGGCACTGCTCGGTACGGCGGCAGCATGTGGGGACGGTTCGGCGCGCGAAGCCGACCCGGGTCCGTCGGCGGTGACAACCCCGACGGCCAGTACGACGACCACCAGCGCGCCGCCGCCACCGCCGAAACCGGCGGGCCCGCTCACCGGCGCGCAGTACCAGGCGAGCCTGGCGAAGGTCGACCAGCAGATCGCGACCGACCTGCGCGGCCTGACCGGCGCGAAGAGCGGCGACAACCTCGCCGACGCGATGGACACGCTGGCCGAGTCGCTGAACTCGACCGCCGCCGAGCTGGCCCTGCTCAAGGTGCAGCCGAACGTCGCGGCCGCGCACAAGACGCTGCAGACCCGGCTGCGCGCCGCCGCCGCGTCGCTGACCGGCCCGCAGGCCGACGACGTGGACACGAACGCGAAGTGCGGCGGAGTCGTCTACACCTCGCAGAAGGTGCAGCGGAAACTCACCGCGGACCTGACCGGCGCGATCGCGCCGCTGCGGCGCTTCGGGCTGAAGTTCGGCACGACGCTGCCGGACCTCGGCCCGGAGCCCGCCGACCAGCGCCCGTCGAACGGCGACGTCCTGGTCCGCTCCGGCTCACGCGGCTCGGGCCGGCTGCAGGTGACCAACGGGACGACCGACGACGTCGCGGTCGCGATCGTCACCGACGGCAAACCACCGAGCAAGCCGCACCTGCTGGTCTACGTCCAGGCCAAGAAGACCGCGACGATCAACCGGATCGGCGGCAAGTACCACGTGTTCTTCAAGAGCGGCACCGACTGGAACCCCAAGCGCCGCCAGTTCAGCGCCGGCTGCAGCTTCCAGAAGTTCGACGACGGCTTCGGCCGCAACGAGGCCTGGAAGATCGACCTGCAACCCACCTTGCTCGGCAACGCCTCGACCAGCGACGTCGACGCGTTCTGACCGCCGGCCCGCCCGGCGGCTCAGGTGAGGGACTGCAGGCCCAGCACCGAGAGCAGTTTGAGTTTTTCGGCGGCTTCGGAGTTGGGGGCGGCGGTGTAGACGACGAGGCGCAGGTCGCTGCCGGGGACGGTGAGGATGTCGCAGTCGACGGCGATCGCGCCGAGTTCGGGGTGGTGGATGATCTTCTGGTCGGACTGGTGGAAACCGACCAGGTGCTGGTCCCAGGCCTCGGCGAAGGCGGGGCTGATCGCGCGCAGGTCGGCGACCAGGGCATGCAGGTCCGCGTCGCGGGGGTAGCGGGCGACGGCGGCGCGCAGGTCGGTGACCATGCCGACCAGGAAGCGCCGGGCCTGCTCGGGCGTCTGCTCGACCCGGCCCGAGTTGGGCAGCAGACCACCGTTGCTCCCGGTGCAGTGGCGCCAGATGATGTTGCGTTGCCGGCCGCGCAGCGCCGACACGTCGCCCAGCAGCGCTGCCCACATCGCGTTCCAGCTGATGATCGTCCAGGCCGCGTCGTGCACGCTGACCGGTGCACCGTCGAGCTGGTCGATCATCCGCTGGACGCCGGGCGGGATGTGGGTCGAGATCTGCCCGGGCGAAGGCGACGCCTGACCGGCCAGGGCGAAGAGGTGCTCGCGTTCGCCGTCGGTGAGCCGGAGCGCGCGGGCGAGCGAGGTCAGGACCTGGATCGAGGGCGCCGAGGAACGCCCCTGTTCGAGCCGGACGACGTAGTCAACGGACAGCCCGGCCAGCTGGGCCAGCTCCTCGCGCCGCAGTCCGGGGGCCCGTCGTACGCCGCCGACCGGGAGGCCGACCGCTGCTGGGGTCACCCGGTCGCGCCAGGCATGCAGGGTCTTGCCGAGTTCGGACACCACCCCAGTATCACCTTCCGGCGCGGCAACAGCCTGGTACTGCCGTTCCCCAGGCTGTAGCGGGTACTCCCTGTGCCGAGCACGACCGGCCAGAGTCGAAGCCATGACCGTCACACTGATCACCGGGGCCAACAAGAGCCTCGGCTTCCAGACCGCCCGCGAACTAGTTGCCCAAGGCCACATCGTGTACGTCGGGGCGCGCGATCCCGAGAAGGGCCGCAGGGCCGCCGATGAGCTCGGCGCGAAGGCCGTCCAGCTCGACGTCACCGACGCGGACTCGATCCGCGCCGCGGCCGAGCAGCTCCAGCGCGAACAGGGCCGGCTCGACGTTCTCGTGAACAACGCCGGCATCCCCGGTCACGTCAACAGCGCCGGTGTCCCGGGCCATCCCTCGACCGCGACGGAGCTGACTGCCGAGACGCTCCGGGAGGTCTTCGAGACCAACGTCTTCGGTGCCGCCCAGGTGCTGCACGAGTTCCTGCCGCTGCTGACCAAGAGCGACCATCCGGTGGTGGTGAACGTCAGCAGCGGGCTGGGCTCGATCGCCGCAGTGCCGCGCGGCGAGGAGCGGGCCATCCCGTCCTGGATCCCGGTCCCGGGCTACGCCGCGTCGAAGGCCGCGCTCAACATGCTGACCGCACAGTTCGCCTACCTCCTGCCGGACCTGCGGATCAACACCGTCGACCCGGGCTACACCGCCACCGACTTCAACGGCCACCGCGGTACCCAGACGGTGGAGGAAGGCGCCGCGATCATCGTCCAGGCGGCTACCGTCGGCAAGGACGGCCCGACCGGCCAGTTCCTGAGCGTGCACGGTCCAGTCGCCTGGTAGCTCGTACGGCGACCGCCCGCGGCGTACTCACGGGACCAGCGCGTCCAGCCAGCCGAAGAGGCGGTCGACCAGCGTCGGGTCGTCGGGGTCGGTGACCGGCGGCGTCGGGGACGGCGTACCGGACGGCTGCGGCGACGAGGTCGGGGTTGTCGTCGGACGTGAAGACGGTGGAGAGGGCGGCGCGGTCGCGCTCGGAGTCTCCGTCGGGAGCACCGGCGGCCTGGCGGTGATCGTCGGCAGCACGCGACGGGTCCGGTCCTGCGCCGGGCCGGTCGTCGGAGCGACGGGAGTTGGGCGGCCGGAGCCGTCGCCGAACCCGTCGCCGGAGCGACCGTCCGGCTGGACCTCCCGGCGGCCGACTCCCGGCGGCTCGGTCGAGTACCCCGCCGTCGGGGTCGTCTCCGGCCGGGGATCGCCCTGGATGGACGGGTAGGGCAGGTCCGACGCCTCGGTCGACGGCGGACCGGCGACCGGCGCGACGGCGTCGGTCGCCCCGGACCAGGGCGCGGGTAGCAGACCGACGCCGGCCAGGACGGCGTACAGGCCGATGGGCAGGGCAATGCAGGCGGCGGTACGGCGAACCCACGTGCTCCTCAGCAGGGCTCGTCGCGGTGCTGCCTGTTCTTCCTCGGAGAACAGACTCACAGTTCTGGCACAGTAGCGGTACACACACGTTTCAAACAGATCTTGGAAAAGATCTTCACCATTTTTGCCGGTGCTGCCACTGGGCAGACTGCCACGCATGACCCTTTTGCTGCTGCACGGCCTCGGCGCGACCCGCCGGGTCTGGGACGGCTGGTCCGCCGCCCTCACTCCTGACCTCCCCGGCCACGGCACGGCCGATCCGCTCGACAGCTACAGCTTCGAGTCGATCACCGCCGCCGTCGCCGAGAACCTGCCCGGCCGCGTCAGCGTGATCGGCCACTCCCTCGGCGGCGTGATCGCGCTCGAACTGGCCAGCGGCCGGTACGGCGTCCGCGTCGACCACGTGATCGCGCTCGGCGTGAAGGTGACCTGGTCCGACGAGGACCTGGCCCGCACCGCCGCCCTCGCCGCCAAGCCGGTGACCTGGTTCGACAACCGGGACGACGCCGCCCAGCGCTACCTCAAGGTGTCCGGCCTGCAAGGACTCGTCGACCCCGCGAGCGACGCCGTCGACCACGGGCTGCGCGAGCAGGCCGGCCGCTGGCGACTGGCCCTCGACCCGCGCGCCTTCGGCGTCGGTGCGCCCGCCATGGGCCGGCTGCTCCGCGAGGCCCGGGCGGACGTCGTACTGGCGCGGGGCGAGCTGGACCCGATGAACACCGACGCCGAGCTGGCCGCTCTGCACGACACGGTGATCACGCTGCCGGGCCTCGGGCACAACGCCCACGTGGAGGATCCGTCAGCACTCGATCACGTTGACGGCCAGGCCGCCTCGTGAGGTCTCCTTGTACTTGACCTTCATGTCCGCACCGGTCTCGCGCATGGTCTTGATCACCTTGTCCAGCGTGACCACGTGCACCCCGTCGCCGTGCATCGCCATCCGGGCCGCGTTGATCGCCTTCACCGCGGCCATCGCGTTGCGCTCGATGCACGGGATCTGAACCAGGCCGCCGACCGGGTCGCAGGTCAGGCCGAGATTGTGTTCCATCGCGATCTCGGCCGCGTTCTCGACCTGCTCCGGCGTACCACCGAGCACCTCGCACAGGCCCGCCGCGGCCATCGAGCAGGCCGAGCCGACCTCGCCCTGACAGCCGACCTCGGCACCGGAGATCGACGCGTTCTCCTTGTACAGCACGCCGATCGCGGCGGCCGCGAGCAGGAACCGGACCACACCGTCCTCGGTCGCCCCGGGCACGAACCGGCGGTAGTAGTGCAGTACGGCGGGAATGATGCCCGCGGCACCGTTCGTCGGCGCGGTGACGATCCGGCCGCCGGCGGCGTTCTGCTCGTTCACCGCGAGCGCGAACAGGTTCACCCAGTCCATCACCTTGAGCGGGTCGACCGACCAGGGATCGCGGGTGAGCTTCTGGTGCAGCGCGTGCGCCCGGCGCGGGACCTTCAGACCGCCCGGCAGCACTCCCTCGGTCTCGCAGCCCTCCTGCACGCAGTCCTGCATCACCTGCCAGATGCGCAGCAGGCCCTCGCGGATCTCGGACTCCTCGCGCCAGGCCAGCTCGTTGGCGAGCATCACCTCGCTGATCGGCAGGCCGGACTCGCGGCAGCGGTCGAGCAGCTCGGCACCGGACAGGAACGGGTACTTCAGCGGCGTCCGGTCCTCGACGATCCGGTCACCGGCGGCCGCGTCCTCGTCGACGACGAAACCGCCGCCGACCGAGTAGTAGGTGCGTTCGCGCAGCACGGCGCCGGCCGCGTCGCGGGCCACGAAGGTCATCCCGTTGGGGTGGTACGGCAGGGCCTTGCGGCGGTGCATCACGAGCTGGGAGTTCTGGTCGAACGCGATCTCGTGCTCGCCGGCCAGCCGGATCCGCTGGGCCGCGCGGATCGCCTCGACCCGGCGCTCGACCGAGCGGGTGTCGACGGTCTCGGGGTCCTCACCCTCCAGACCGAGCAGGACCGCCTTGTTGCTGCCGTGCCCGTGCCCGGTCGCACCGAGCGAGCCGAACAGCTGCGACTCGACGGCCGCCGTCCGGGTGAGCAGGCCGTCGGCGGCCAGGCCGGTGGCGAAGGTACGGGCCGCGCGCATCGGTCCCACGGTGTGTGAGCTCGAGGGGCCGATCCCGATGCTGAACAGATCGAAGACGCTGATCGCCATGTGGAGGATTCCTTCCGGTCGTCGTTGACCGATTGGTTAACCTCCCCGCTCTGTCAGACGCAGTGTCTTCCAGAGGTGCCTCGCCCGTGCGGTGAAGGGGCCTGAGAGATTCTTGGGGAGAGTTGCTCCTACGGCGCCCGAGTCCGTCACACCTTCTGGCTCGGGTCTCTCCCGCACGGGTTCATACGGCGGGTGGTACTGACGCCGCGACGGTACGGCGGACGCCCGGGGCACGTCAATCCGGAGAGGGAGCGACTTCCCCCGCCCGGGGGATCCGTCGCGGGCGCCACCGCCAGAAGCTGAAGACATGACAACGACTGTCCGGCCGGCAGCTGTCCCGACGGGCGCGTGGATGCGCTGGGCTCCCACGGCGGCGATCGCCTGGGCCGCGGCGTACGGCGTGGTGCGGGTGTGGTTCGCGACCGGGCACGCACCGGACTGGGAGCTGCCCGGCAACGACCTGCTGATCCCCTACTGGGTTTCGGTCGGCGCCTGTGTTGTCAGCGCGGCACTGGTCGCCCTGCCGGTCTCGCGGGCGACCATCGCGCTCACCTGGGCAGCTGCCGCCGGGTGGGTCGCCGTCTGCGCCCTTGCTCTGCTGGACGTCGTCGGTGGCCTGCTGCCCGGTCTCGGCATCCCCTTCGACCCGACCGGCATGCTGACTCGCTTCGCGGGGCTCACCGGCGCCGGGCTTCTCGCAGCCACAGCGCTGGCTCGTCAGCGCGGGCTGGACCCCACGTGCCTCAGTTGCAGCGGCAGGCGTCGCCCGGTGACCTCCACTCCGCGGTGGGCGATCGCCGGAGCCGTCGCCGCCGTCGCCGGATGCCTCGTGCGGCTGGGCGCGCAAGCAGCCGTCGGCCTGGACAGCACGCCGTACGGCGCGGGCCTGGCGATGATCCTGTTCGAGGCGGGCTTCCTGCTCACCGGCGTTGTGCTTCCGATCCTCCTGGTGACCCGCCTCGGCCGCGTCTTCCCCCGCTGGATGCTGCTGCTGCCCGGCGGCGGGCTGGGCGCGGGCATCACGGCGTACTTCGGTGTCGGGCTGCTCCAGATGACCGTGTCGGCCCTCCGGCGGGAGCCCGCCTTCGAAGGGGGCGAGCTGCCCGAGGCGTTCTTCTGGGTCGCCGTGCCGGCGTACCTGGTCTGGGGCGCGGGTCTGCTCGCCGCGACCTACGGCTACCACCTGCGGACCCGCAAGCCCTGCCGCCACTGCGGCAGGTGATCAGCCCAGGCGGTTGGTGCGCCCGGCCCAGAGCTCGAAGAACCAGGTGAACAGCGGCGGGATGCTGGCGGCCAGCGCGAGCAGCGTGGTCGGCCAGGTCCAGCGCAGCGGCTTGCGGACCACGGCGACGGTCAGCACATAGAGCACGAAGATGCCGCCGTGGATCGGGCCGAAGATCTTGACGCCGATCTCGTTGTCCGACAGCACGTACTTGAACAGCATCCCGATCAGCAGGCCCGTCCAGGAGACCGCCTCGGCGATCGCCACGACGCGGAACCAGGTCGCGTGCTTGGAACCAGCCGGCGTGTCCACGGCTGCAACGGTTTCGGTCATCAGACAGCGACCCTAACAAGCCGCTCAACAGCGGTTTCCGGCCCGGGTCGGCTCGGGGTCGGCACCGGATGCCGATCAGGGCGCACGCCGCCGAGGATCGACGGTGTCCCCGACGACAGGAGATCCCGTGTACAGACGAACGACCACCTGGGCCGCGGTCCTGGCCGCCGCCACTGCGATGGTTGCGGCACCGGCGACAGCCTCAGCCGCTGCGGCGGCGTCCGCCCCGGCCGGCTCCGCCGCACTCGGGCCCGCCGGCTGGGTTGGCCCCGCCGGCTCGGCCTCCACGGGATCGATCGCCTGGCAGCCATGCCAACCCGAGCCCGGCGACACCCCCGAGGAGATCGCGCTCCTGCCCGGCTCCGAGTGCGCCACGATCACCGTGCCGATCGACTGGAACAACCCGGCCGGTGGCACCTTCGAGCTCGCGGTCGCGCGCCGCACGGCGCTGCAGCCGAACGAACGGGTCGGCGTCCTGGTCTTCGGACCCGGCGGTCCCGGCGACTCCGGCGTCGACCGGATCCGGTCCGGCATGCGCCGGTTCAGCCAGAACCTCGAGAACCGGTTCGACATCGTCAGCCTCGATCCGCGCGGGGTGGCCCGCAGCGCGCCGGTCACCTGCTCGGCCGCGCTGCTCGCCCGTCAGCCGTCGCCGATCCTGAGCAGCCAGGCCGAGTTCGACGCGACCGTGAAGTACAACCGCGAGCTCGCCGCGGACTGCCGCGAGCACACCGGCCCGGTCTACGACCACCTCGACATGCTGCAGACGATCCGGGACGTCGACGCGATCCGCGCGGCCCTGGGCGAGTCCCGGATCTCCTTCCACGGCAGCTCGTACGGCACGCTGCTCGGTCAGCAGTACGCCGCGCGCTTCCCGCAGCGGGTCCGCGCGCTGGTCCTGGAGAGCGTGTTCGACCACGGCTCGGCGACAACCGGCGAGTTCCTCGACGTCCAGGCGTGGGCGGCGCAGGACTCGTTCGACGAGTTCGTGAAGTGGTGTGCCCGGACGACCAGTTGCGCGCTGCACGGCCGCGACGTCCACGCCGTCTGGGACGGGCTGCTCGCTCGGGCGAGCCGCGGGGAACTGCCGGATCCGCAGCGGCCGGCGTACCCGGTGAACCAGTTCCAGCTGAGCTTCGCGGTGTTCCGGATGCTGTACGACCCGCAGTGGACCCGGCTCGCCGACACGCTCGACCGGCTGGTGAAGAGCGCCCCGCCGACCGCGCAGCCGCCGGTGCCGTCGGGCTTGGCCAAGAACCCGATCGTGGTGTTCTGCCGCGACATGAGCCTGCCGGTCCGTGACTACCGTGAGTTCGCCGGCCACCTGCGCCGGCTGGCCGAGGGCTACCCGGACATGCGATACCCCGGGCAGTTGATGGCGGTGACGTCCTGCCTCGGGCTCCCGAGCGCGGTCAATCCGCAGCGCGACCCGAAGCCGTACCTGTTGCGAACGCCGGCGCTGCTGATCAACAGCCTGCACGACCCCGCCACCGGCTATCGCTCGGCGCGCAGTGTCGCCCGGCAGTTCGGACGGGACGGCGTACTGGTCACGTACCGGGGTTGGGGCCATGGCAGCTACACCACCAGCCCGTGCATGGAAGCGACGGTCGACGACTACTTGGTCGGGCTGAGCGTGCCGCGCCGCAGGTCGCACTGCCCCGCTGTGCCACCCGAGGGCTAAACCGATTAACGAAGGATCACCCTCGGTCGACCATTGTTCGACAGGGGGTGATCCCCGGTGCGCCCGAAGGCTTTCCCTTGACCACCGGTGTCCAGGGCAACCACTACCGACCGTTCCCTTGTGGTCATCGTCCGTAGCCTCAACGATTCCCTCACCGTGGCCCTGTGAGGCAAGGCCACCAGAGGAACCGGATGTGACCATGTCCTTTGTTTCCCCGCCCCGTCCCCGACAGTTCCGCAAGACCCTGGCCGGAGCAGCGCTGGCGCTCGGGCTCGGCGCCGCCGCCCTGGTGCCGATCCAGTCCGCGAGCAGCGCGCCGGCTCCCGCCCCGATCGACGGCGTGTACGACGTCCTCGGCAAGAGCTGGGGAGTCTCCGCGTCGGAGGCCAAGCTGCGGCTGGACGCCGAGCACAGCAAGGCCGACACGCTGGAAGCAGTGCAGGCCCAGCTGGCCAAGGCGTCCCGCGTCGCCACCGCCGAGCCCGGTCTGGACGGCGCGTTCTTCGACTCCGCCCGCCGGCTCGTCGTGAACGTGCACACCGCCCAGGCCGCTGAGGTTGCCAAGGCCAACGGCCTGACGCCGCGCACCGTGGCGCGCGGCGAGAAGGCGCTGGCCGCACTGCAGACCAAGGTCGAGGCGCTGGCCGACAAGTCCGGCTCGACCCAGGTCCAGACGATCGGCGCCGACCTGCCGACCGACCGCGTGCAGGTTGTGCTGCAGCCGGGCCGGCAGTCCGCGAAGACCGTTGCCCTGGTCAAGCAACTGAAGGCGATCCCGGGCGTCGACGTGTCGACCAACACCACCACGCTGACGATGACCGCCGACGTGATCGGCGGCCAGATCATGGACCTGGTGCCGGGCTCGAACTGCTCGCTCGGCTACTCGGGTACCACGAGCAACGGCAACAACGTGATGCTCAGCGCCGGGCACTGCGTCGAGGGCAATCCCGACGTGCTGAACCGCTCCGGGGTCCACCTCGGCAAGGGCGTCGCCAGCCGGTTCCGTACCGGTTCGCCGAGCGTCGACATGGGCTTGATGGACATCGACGCCGAGGACGTCGGTCGCGGCTACATCGACAACCGCAACGGCCAGACCACCCGGGTCACCGGCTCGTCGAAGGCGCCGGTCGGCTCGACGATCTGCAAGGCCGGCAACACCACCGGCTGGACCTGCGGCACGATCCAGCAGTACAACCTGACCGTCAACTACGGCGGTGCGGGCGGCAGCATCACCAGCACCAGCGGCCTGGCCCGCTCGACGGTCTGCACCGAGGGCGGCGATTCCGGCGGCGCCTACATCTCCGGCACGACCGCCCAGGGCATGACGTCCGGCGGCCCGAACGACGGGCACGACTGCGGCTTCAACCAGGGCGGCAACGCCACCGGCTCGTACTCGTTCTACCAGCCGGTCGTGGACGCCGCGAACTACTACGGCGTCACGCTGACCCGCGGCTGACCCGCTACATAGCCGAAGCCCCCACCCGCGCACGGTTGGGGGCTTTGGTTCGTCAATCCAGCACGCGGGCCAGCTCGTCGCCCTGATGGGCCCGCCCGGACAGCGCCAGCAACTGCTCGCACGCCGTCTCCAGAGCCTGGGACTGGCTGAGGCAACCGTCGACGTACCAGAACGGATCGTCGGGCTGCGGGTCGTCCGCGTCGTCGATGTCGGCGAACCAGTGCCGCCCCCCGGTGCAGCCGCACCGCACCACTCGCACCCGAAGATTCATCGCCATTCCCCTGTACTTCCCACCCCCTGGGTCCCCCCGGGCCCAAGGCGGGGCCGTCCGGCCGGCGCGTGGCCGCGGCCCCCCACTGCCACGCGCCGAGCCGAAAGCGACCCTCCCCCGCTCCTTACATCGGTGCCGACCGGCCGAGTGTTACTACCTGTGACCAGATTATTTTCCGTGACCGTCCGACGACTCAGGGCTGCTGGGCCTTGACCCACTGCTCCAGGCCGTCGGCGGTGATCGGCAGCGGCTCGGTGAGGATCTCCAGGCGGTCGGCGTGCACCACGACGTTGTCCTCGATCCGGATGCCGATGCCGCGCAGTTCCGGCGGCACGGTCTCGTCGTGGGGGTGGAAGTAGAGGCCGGGCTCGACCGCCAGCGCCATGCCCACCTCGAGGTCGGCGGCGAAGTAGGTCTCCGGGCGGGCCGCGTCGCAGTCGTGCACGTCCAGGCCGATGAAGTGGCCGAGCCCGCACACGACGTACCGGCGGTGCTGCTGGCCGTCCGGCCCGAGCGCCTCGTCCAGCGAGACGTCGACGATGCCCCAGTCGCGCAGCCCCTCGACCAGCACCCGCATCGCCTCGTACTGGAAGGCCCGGTACGGCGCACCCGGCGTGACCGCCGCGAGCGCGGCCACCTGCGCCTTGTGCACCAGGTCGTACACCTGACGTTGCGCGGCGGTGAACTCACCGGTCGCCGGGAACGTCCGGGTCACGTCGGCGGTGTAGAGCGTCCGGGTCTCGACCCCGGCGTCCAGCAGGATCACGTCGCCCTCGCGCACCGCGCCGTCGTTGCGGACCCAGTGCAGCACCGGCGCGTGGTTGCCAGCAGCAACGATCGACGCGTAGCCGACGCCGTTGCCCGCGGTCCGGGCGCGCCGGTCGAAGGTGCCCTCGAGCCAGCGCTCGCCACCGCCGCGGATCGCCTCGGGCAGCTCCCGGGCGACGTCGGCGAAGCCCTGCACGCTCGCCTCGACCGCCTCGCGCAGCTGGTCGAGCTCCCAGTCGTCCTTGATCCGGCGCAGCTCGGAGATCGACTGGCGCAGGATGTCGCCGTCGGCCCGCGAGGTCCGCACCAGCGCGTCCAGCATCGGCTCCACGCCGGGCACCGACAGCATGTACGGTACGGCGCCGCGCAGCGCCGTGGGCAGTTCCTCGATCGGGCGGCAGGCGATCTGCAACGCCTCCGACCAGTCCTTCAGCCCCGGCACCGGCCCGATCCACAGCTCGCCGTCCCGGGCGTTCGCGAAGTAGTCCGGCTCGTCCGGCCCGGCCGTCTCGCGCAGGTACAGCGTCGCGTCGCCGTCCGCCGAGATCACCAGCACCGCGCCCTCGGCCTGGCAGCCGGTCAGCCAGACGAAGTCGCTGTCGGCCCGGAACCGGTAGTCGGTGTCGTTCGACCGGACCGGCGCGCGCCCGGCCCCGAGCGCGATCCGCCGTCCCGGCAGCGCCGTACTGAGCCGGCGCCGGTGCTCGGCGGCCGCCTCGGCCAGCCCCTCGGGCAGCACCACCGACCGGTCGACCGGTCCCCAGTTGCGCCCGATCTCGTCGCGGAACCCCTTCGCGTCGATCGGCCGGTAGGACTTGCGCTGCTCTTCGGTCCGGTCTTCAGTCATGCCCTGCTCCCCTAAGGCTGTCGGTACACGTCGTCCGGCACGTCGGTCACGAACATGTGCCCGGGGGCATGGGTGATCGCGAACGGGGGCCGTGAAGCCATCAACGCAGCTTGGGGCGTCACTCCGCAAGCCCAAAAAACCGGTACGTCGCCCGGTTCGCTGTCCACCGCTTCCCCGAAGTCCGGTACGGCGAGGTCGCGCACGCCCAGCGCGGCCGGTTCGCCGACGTGCACGGGTGCTCCATGGACCTGCGGCATCCGTCCGGTGACCTGGACCGCGGTGGCCACCAGCCCGGCCGGGATCGGTCGCATCGACACCACCAGCGGGCCGGACAGCCGACCGGCCGGACGGCAGTCGACCGACGTCCGATACATCGACACGTTCCGGCCCTGCTCGATGTTGCGCACCGGGACGCCGGCATCGAGCAGGGCGGTCTCGAAGCTGAAGCTGCACCCGATCAGGAAGCTGACCAGGTCGTCGCGCCACAGCCCGGTGATCTCGCTCGGCTCGTCGACCAGCTCGCCGTCGCGCCAGACCCGGTACTGCGGAAGGTCGGTGCGCAGGTCCGCGTCGGGGGCGAGCGTCGTACGGAACGATCCCGCGTCGGTGACGTCGAGCAGCGGCACCGGCTGCGGGTTGCGCTGGCCGAACAGCAGCATGTCGTAGGCCCAGTCGCGCGGCAGGATCACCAGGTTCGCCTGGGTGAAGCCGGGCGCGTGGCCGGTGGTCGGTGCGATCAGCCCGTCGCGGTACAGGGCGCGGGCTCCGGCCGGAGTGGTGGCGTCCGTGGTCATCGATGGCTCCTCACAGTCAGGTCCGGGCGGCGGACAGTCCGGCGGCACGCAGTGCGGGCCCGATGGTGGTGCCGAACGCCTCCACCTCGGCCCGCGGCAGGTCGTACGTCGTGGCCCAGCTGTGCGCCGGGAACAGGAACACCCGGCGCGTGCCGAGTTCGTCGTGCGCCCGGATCAGCCGGTCGGCGCACTGCTCGGCGGTCCCGAACAGCCCGTAGGCATCGAGAATCCGGTCGGTCAGCTCGTCGTCGAGATCGTCATGCGGACCATCGGGTACGTCGAGTCCGGCGTGCCGCAGCCAGGTCAGGTTGGACGCGCTCGGGTAGCGCAGCCACGGCTGCCCCTCCCGGAACCACCCGCGTGGCCAGGCCCGGACGGTCACCTGGTCCCCCAGACCGAACGGCACGATCAGGATCTCCTCGATCGAGGCCGGGTCACGACCCGCCCGCTCCGCGCCGATCCGGACGTGCCGACGGGCGGCCTCGACTCCGGCCGGGTCCAGCCCGACCAGCATCATCACGCCGTCGGCGACCTCGCCGGCCAGCACGATCACCCGCGAACCGGTCTCCGGCCGGTGGAACAGCTCGAGATCGTGGCCGTCGAGCGTCGCCTTGCCGTCGCCGAGCAGCCCTCGCAGGGCCAGCACGATCTCGCGCAGCCGGTCGCGGCGGGCTTTCGGCTCACCGGCCTTCTCCACCGAGAGGAAGCCGGGCGCGACGGTGATCATCGCGCGGCCGGGCGCCAGCTCGTCGAGCGAGTTCGCCAGTGCGGCCGAGACCAGCGGATGCCGGGTGACCACGTTCGAGGTCGCCGGGTAGAGCGACAGGTGCCGGGTCCGGGACGCCATCGCCGCCAGTACGACGTACGCGTCGCGCCCGGTGTGGTGATGGTCCGGTACGCCGATCCCGTCGAGCCCGGCCGCCTCGGCCTGGACGGCGAACTCGGCCAGCTCCGGAATGGGCCGTCCGACCGGAACTCGGAGGTCGACGCGCAACGGGCTCATCGGTGACCTCCCGCAGGCCCGGTCAGCTCAAGGGCGGGCGCGGAACGCGGCGAGCAGCGCCGCTTCGGAGTCGAGCATGTAGTGGTGCAGCTCGTCCGCGGCCTGCTGGTACTGGCCGGCTTCGAGCAGCTCGAGCAGGGAACGGTTGCGCGCGATGTACGGCTCGTGCAGCGCCTGCGGGGTCGCGATGACGTGGAAGAGCAGGCGCAGTTCGGCGAGCAGGCGGCCGGTGATCTCGTCCATCCGGCTGCTGCCGGCCAGGCCGACCAGATGCCGGTGGAAGCGCATGTTCGCCGTACCGACGGCCACCCAGTCACCGGCCTGCGCGGCGGCTTCGCTCGCGGCGACGTCCTCGCGGAGGGCTTCGAGCCGGTCCGCGGGGAGGTCCACCAGCGACCGGACGACATCGCACTCCAGCACCCGGCGGAGCCGGTAGAGGTCGACCAGGTCGGCCTCGGTGAGATCGGGAACGAAGACGCCGCGATGCATCCGGTGCACCAGCAGCCCTTCGTGGGTGAGCAGCCGGAAGGCCTCGCGCAGCGTGTTCCGGCTGACCTGGAGAGCTTCCTTGAGCAGCTCCTCGGACAGCTGCGTCCCGGGCCGCAGATCGCCTTCGGTGATCCGGCGGCGAAGGACGTCGGCGACCCGCTCGGCCGAGCTGCTCCGGTCGAAGAGGGCCGCGTCGACCGCGACGGCCCGCAGCCAGGACGTGTCGGTCCCGGGGTCGGCCGGCGGTCGGATCTCGCTCGAGCTGGACACCCTCGCATCATCACCCACTCCGGGACAGGAAGCGAAACCGCGTTGAACGAGAGTCTTGCAGGATTGTTGAACAATATCTACCCTCGGGAATCACGAGACGCGATCGACCGCCCACAGAATGCGTCCACCGAATCCCTTGGAGCCTGCGATGATCCGCACGAAGCTCTTCCCCGCCGCCCTGGTCGCCCTGAACGTCGCGACCGTGGCCGCTCTGGCCGCCACCGGAGGAAGCACCACGACCGCGCAAACCCCACCACCGAAGGCCTCCTCGGCCTGCGTCGCACCCGGCACGGTGCTGACCGTCGAGGAGCAGCGCACCACCCTCAGCCTGCCCGGCCGGACCACCCCGGCCGCCCGTGACTTCGTCGAGGCCGCCGGCTTCGAAGGCCTCGTCGACGACTTCGCCGCCAAGCTCTGCGGCTACACGAGCGTCGGCCAGGCCGGCGCGGCGATCAAGGCCGCCGGCGCGGCGCTGTGGAAGACCGCCGTCGACCGCGCGCAGGGCCGGCTCACCTCCGGCACCATCGACCGGTACGACGACCGCCCGCTCTACTGGGCCCGCACGTCGATGAGCCGGGCGGTTCGCGAGTGGCAGGCGCCGTTCCCGCTCACCAGCCTGCAGCGCCAGGCGATCCTGCGGCAGTTCAACTACGCCTCCCGCGGCATCGACCAGGTGGCGTTCCCGAAGAACAGCACCAAGCTGCTGGTCAGCGGGTTCGACACCTACAGCCTCGACGCCAGCCTGCGGAACTCCAACCCGTCCGGTGCTTCCGCGCTGCAGCTCGACGGCCGCACGGTGAAGACCAAGCACGGCGCGGTCACCGTGCAGGCGGTGATCTTCCCGGTGAACTGGACCGACTTCGACCAGGGCATCGTCGAGGACGCCTTCGGCCCGTGGCTGGTGAACCGCAAGGACCCGCGCCACCAGGGCGCGATCGACGCGCTGATGACGATCAGCCAGACCGGCCGCGGCCAGATGAACATCGAGAAGTGGGCGGGCGGCTTCCGCGGCGGTTCGCCGGACAACAACCGGTCGATCAACTGGGGCCCGATCTCGGCCGCCGCGCTCTGGCCGCAGCCGCAACCGTCGCCGCAGTTCATCCACACCACCCTGCCGTACCAGGCGATGATCGACGCCGGCACCGGCCCGTGGCCGGTCAAGCTCAACCCGGGCATCACCGAGTGGCCGGCCGGCACCTTCCCCGACCCGACCGCGCTGCGCACCGCGCCGGACCCGTCGCCGGGTTCGCGGGCGGCCAGCGCTCCGGGCGGCAACTACCTGTCGAACGAGTCGATGTACCGGACCAACCGGCTGCGGCTGGGCACCGGGCACCGGGCACTGCCGGGTGGGCACCTGCACATCTCGGCCCTGGAGTACCCCACCGATGCGAGCGCACTGACCAGCCCCGCGTTCGAGGCCGACCGCAAGGCTGTCGTGGATCAGACCGTCGCCCTCGTCGAGGCCGCCGGCAAGGCCGTCCGGCGCTGACGCCGCGGTCCCCTTCACACCCCGCCTGCTGAGTTCAGGAGAGCACCATGGCCAACCCGCCGCCGTCCAAACCCCCGACCAAGCCCGGCTCGCAGCGCCCGGTACGCCGTACCGGCCGTCCCACCTCCGAGGCCACCGGCTCGATGAAGGCCAGCACCCGGTCCACGTTGATCGGCGCGATGTTCCTGATGGCCACCTCGGCCATCGGACCGGGCTTCATCACCCAGACCACGACGTTCACGGTCCAGCTCGGGGCCGCGTTCGCCTTCGCCATCGCCGCGTCGATCCTGGTCGACATCGCCCTGCAGCTGAACGTCTGGCGGGTGATCGGCGTGTCCGGCCGGCGCGCCCAGGAGCTGGGCAACCTGGTCGCTCCCGGTCTCGGCTGGGCGATGGCCGCGCTGCTGTTCGCCGGCGGTCTGGTCTTCAACATCGGCAACGTCTCCGGCTCCGGCCTGGGCACCGACGCGATGTTCGGGCTGGACCCGAAGCTGGGCGGCGTGCTCTCCGCACTCGTTGCCATCGGCATCTTCTTGTCCAAGCGCGCCGGGCTGGCGATGGACCGGATCGTGTTCGTGCTCGGCGCGCTGATGATCGTGCTGACCACCTACATCGCGATCACCTCCGGCCCACCGGTCGGGCAGGCGCTGAAGAACGTGGTGCTGCCCGAGCAGGTGGACTTCCTGGCCATCACCACCTTGATCGGCGGCACGATCGGCGGCTACATCGTGTACGCCGGTGCGCACCGCCTGCTCGACTCCGGGGTGAGCGGCCCGGAGCACGTCCGCGACATCACCCGCGGCTCGGTGACCGGCATCCTGATCACCGGGATCATGCGGATCGTGCTGTTCCTGGCGATCCTCGGAGTCGTCGCCGGCGGGGCGGCGCTGGACCCGAAGAGCCAGGCCGCGTCGGCGTTCCAGCACGCCGCCGGCGAGGTCGGGCTGCGGGTCTTCGGCATCGTGCTGTGGGCCGCGGCGATCACCAGCGTG
Source organism: Kribbella sp. ALI-6-A (assembly GCF_001984195.1). Classification (GTDB taxonomy): domain Bacteria; phylum Actinomycetota; class Actinomycetes; order Propionibacteriales; family Kribbellaceae; genus Kribbella. The sequence goes on along the minus strand of NZ_MTQN01000012.1, from coordinate 1,876,109 downwards.
ATCGGCGCGTCGTACACGACGGTCTCGTTCATCACCTCGCGGACGAAGACCAGCGAGCGGCTGCGCACCGCGCTGGTGGTCGGCTTCATCGCCGTCACCACGATCATCTACGTGTCGATCGGTACGCCGCCGGCCACGCTGCTGGTGTTCGCCGGGGCGTTCAACGGTCTGCTGCTGCCGGTCGGGATCGGTGTGATTCTCTGGGTGGCATGGCGGCGCAAGGACCTGCTGAACGGGTACAAGTACCCGGCCTGGCTGCTCGGCATCGGTGCCGCCGCCTGGCTGCTCACCATCTACCTGGCGGTGCGCTCGGTGCGACCCGTCATCGACCTGTTCAACTGATCCGGCCGGACGCCTGGAGGAGGAACCATGAACACCGTCGATCTGAACGCCGACCTCGGCGAGGGCTACGGCCGCTGGGCGATGGGTGACGACAACGCCCTGCTCGACGTCGTCACCAGCGCCAACGTCGCCTGCGGTTTCCACGCCGGCGACCCCTCCATCATGCGTGCGGTCTGCCGGCGGGCCGCCGATCGCGACGTCGCGATCGGCGCGCACGTCGGGTACGCCGACAAGGCCGGCTTCGGCCGCCGGTTCATCGACGTCGAGCCGGCCGTGCTGCGCGACGAGGTGCTCTACCAGATCGCCGCGCTGGACGCCTTCGCCCGGGTCGCCGGGTCGGAGGTCAGCTACGTCAAGCCGCACGGCGCGCTCTACAACACGATCGGGCACCACGAGGAGCAAGCCGCGGCGGTCGTGGCGGCCGTCGCCGACTACGACCGCGCGCTGCCGGTGCTCGGGCTGCCGGGCGCGGTCTGGCTCAAGCTCGCCGAGGAGGCCGGGCTGAAGGTCGTGCACGAGGCCTTCGCCGACCGGGCCTACACGCCGGAGGGCACGCTGGTGTCCCGCCGGCTGCCCGGCTCGGTGCTGCACGACGAACGGGAGATCGCCCGGCGCTGCGTGGCGATGGCGACCGGCGCCCCGATCAAGGACGTCGAGGGTGGCGAGCTGAAGCTGCAGCCCGGCTCGATCTGCGTGCACGGCGACACCCCGGGCGCCGTGCAGATCGCGCAGCGCGTCCGCAAGAGCCTGACCGACGCCGGGGTCGAACTCACCCCGTTCGCGGCCTGATGCGGCTGTGCGGCTGCTCACCCGTGGGCGAGGCCTGATGCGGATCCTTCCGAGCGGCAGCTCGGCACTGCTCGTGGAGCTCGGGAACCTCGACGAGGTCCTCGGGTACTACGCGGCGCTGCGCGCCGACCCGCCGGCCGGTGTCGTCGACATCGTGCCGGCGGGCCGGACGGTGATGGTCGTCGTCGACCTCTCCGTCACCAGCCTCGCGGCGCTCGAGCGCGCGTTGCTGAACACGGTCCCGCGCGAGGACCGCCGGGCCGGTGGTGACCTGGTCGAGATCCCCGTCGTGTACGACGGCGAAGACCTCGGCGACGTTGCCGAACTGCTCGGCTGCTCGGTCGAGGAAGTCGTCCGTCGCCATACCGCCGAGCAGTGGACGGTCGCCTTCTGCGGCTTCGCTCCCGGCTTCGGCTACCTCACCGGCGAGTCGGACTGGGACATCCCGCGCCGCTCGTCACCCCGGACGAAGGTGCCGGCCGGCTCGGTCGCGCTGGCCGGGGAGTTCAGCGGGATCTACCCGCGCGAGTCGCCGGGCGGCTGGCAGTTGCTCGGCCACACCGACGTCGCGGTCTTCGACCTGAACCGGGATCCCGCGGCGTTGCTGAGCCCCGGGCGCCGAGTCCGCTTCGTCGACGCGTCTGCCCCCGGCCAAGAGTCCGATCGCGGTGACGCGTCTGATCCCGGCGGCGCGTCCGATCGGCGGTCGCGATGACCGCCCGCTTCGAGGTCCTGCAGACCGGACCGCTCACCACCGTCCAGGACCTCGGCCGCCCCGGCCAGGCCGCGCTCGGCATCGGCCGGTCCGGCGCCTGCGACCGGACGTCGTACCAGCTGGCGAACCGGCTGGTCGGCAACCATCCCGGCGCCGCCGCCCTGGAGGTCACCTTCGGCGGCCTGTCGGTGGTCGCCGACTCCGACCTCGTCTACGCGATCACCGGAGCACCGTGCTCCGGCGTCCCCCTCAACGCCCCGGCCCTCCTGCGCAAGGGAGAAGTGCTGCAGCTGGGCACCCCCCGCACCGGCCTGCGCACGTACGTCGCCTTCCGCGGCGGTGTCGACGTCGACCCGGTGCTCGGGTCCCGATCGACCGACCTGCTCTCCGGCCTCGGCCCGGCGCCCGTCACCGTCGGAGATGTCATTGCCCTCGGCAAGGACCACGGACCGATGCCCGGCGTCGACCTGGCGCCGGTCGCGGACCCACCGGGCGGCGAAGTGACCGTGCGGGTCCTTCCCGGTCCCCGCCGGGACTGGTTCACCGACGCGGGCTGGACGTCACTGACCGGCCAGTCCTACACCGTCAGCAGCAACAGCAACCGCGTCGGCGTCCGGCTGGAAGGTTCGCCGCTGGAGCGAGCCCGCGACGGCGAACTCCCCAGCGAGGGCATGGACCTCGGCGCCCTGCAGATCCCCCCGTCCGGTCTCCCGGTGCTGTTCCTCGCCGACCACCCGGTCACCGGCGGCTACCCGGTGATCGGCTACGTCGCCGCCCCGGACCTGGACGCCTGCGCCCAACTCCGCCCGGGCCAGTCACTGCGCTTCCGCAGCCGGTAGCCGGATCGCAGCGACCTGCACCACCGATCAACCTCCCGCCGACGCCCCGGTCCACGCTCAACGCGCCTGCGAGGGAGCCCGATCACGAGACTTGGTCGGTGGTGCAGGTCGACCACCGGCGGAGGGCCTCAGAGCACGAACCCGGTCGGGAACGGATCCGACGGATCGAGCAGGTAGTTGCCCATCCCCGTGATCCACGCGCGTCCCCGCACCGTCGGCACCACCCCCGGCCGGTCGCCGACCATCGTTGTCTCCAGCAACCGTCCGGTGAAGCTCGTGCCGATGAACGACTCGTTCACGAAGTCCGTCTCCAGCGCCAGCTCACCGCGGGCGTGCAGCTGCGCCATCCGCGCGCACGTCCCGGTCCCGCACGGCGACCGGTCGAACCAGCCCGGATGGATCGCCATCGCGTTGCGCGAGTGACTCCCGTTGCGACCCGGCGCGGTGAACTGCACGTGCTTGCATCCCGAGATGCCCGGGTCCTCCGGGTGCACCGGCCGGTCGGTCTCGTTGATCGCCGCCATGATGTCCAGCCCGGCCTGCAGGATCCGATCCTTGTCCGCCCGGTCGAACGGGATGCCCAACTGCTCCAGCGGCAGGATCGCGTAGAAGTTGCCGCCGTAGGCCATGTCGTACGTGACCGTGCCGAGCCCCTTCACCTCCACCGAAGCGTCCAGCGCGTGCGCGTACGCCGGGACGTTGCGCAGCGTCACGTGTTCGGCCCGCCCGTCCCGCACCGCCACGTCGACCACGACCAGGCCGGCCGGGGTGTCCAGCCGCACCTGGGTCACCGGCTCGCTGACCGGGACCATGCCCGACTCGACCAGCACGGTCGCGACCCCGATCGTGCCGTGCCCGCACATCGGCAGGCAGCCGGACACCTCGATGTAGAGCACGCCCCAGTCCGCGTCCGGCCGGGTCGGCGGCTGCAGGATCGCGCCGCTCATCGCCGAGTGACCGCGCGGCTCGTTCATCAGGAACAGCCGCAGGTCGTCGAGGTTGGCCAGGAAATACTGCCGGCGTTCCTCCATCGTCGCGCCCGGGATCACGCCGACCCCGCCGGTGATCACGCGGGTCGGCATGCCCTCGGTGTGCGAGTCGATCGCGCTCAGGGTGCGAACTGATCTCATGCCGGCGCTCCTTCGGTCAGCGGCTCGGTCGCGTCCAGCGTAATCACGCCAGCGACTCGACCGCGCGCTTCATGTCCTGCTCGAGCTGCGCGACGTGCTCCGGTACGAGCGGGCCGCGCGGCGGGCGGCAGGGACCGCCGTACCGGCCGACGTAGTCCATCGCCCACTTGATCGCCTGGACGAACTCGACCCGGGAGTCCCAGCGGAACGCGGCGACCAGCGGCTCGTACAGCGCCCGTGCCTCGTCGAGCTTGCCCTCCAGGGCCAGGTCGAAGAGCCGGACCGACTCCTTCGGGAAGACGTTCGGGAAACCGGCGAACCACCCGGTCGCGCCCATCAGCAGCGCCTCCAGGGTCAGGTCGTCGGCACCCGCGACCACCGTCAGCTCGGGCGCGCGCTCGCGGATCTCCAGGATCCGCCGGACGTCACCGGAGAACTCCTTGACCGCGACGATGTTCTCGATCTGCGCCAGCTCGCCGATCAGGTCCGGGGTCAGGTCGACCTTGGTGTCGATCGGGTTGTTGTAGACCATCACCGGCAGGCCGGCCTTGGCGACCTCGGTGAAGTGGTGGATCACCTCGCCACGGTTGGCCCGGTACATCGTCGGCGGCAGGCACAGGACGCCGTGCGCGCCGTCCTCGGCCGCCTTCTCGGCCCAGCCGCGGGCCTGGTGCGCGCCGACCCCGTGCACGCCGACGACCACGATGCCGTCGTCACCGACCGCCTCGATCGCGGTCCGGGCGACGACCCGCCGCTCGTCGTCGGTCAGCGACGAGTACTCACCCAGCGACCCGTTCGGGCCGACGCCACGGCAGCCGTTCTCGATCACCCAGCGGCAGTGCTCGGCGTACCGGTCCAGGTCGGGGCGCAGTCCCGCCGGCGCGCCCGGCTCCTCCGCGTACGGCAACGCGGTGGCGACGATGACGCCATCAAGCTTCTCGCTCACAGTTCCTCCTGATCAGCCAGATCGCCGAGCCGGACCGGCACGGCGATCGGTCGTCTGTGGTCGTCCGGCACGACACCGCGCCGGCCCCCGCTCACGCACGCCGCGTTCCGCGAGCACACGCGTCCCTGGCACAGGCCGAGTCCCACCCGGCCGGCCAGCTTCAAGCTCCGGCCCGCCTCCAGCGCCCGTACGCCGGCCGTCCGCGCGAGGTCCCCCCGTGAGACCTCTTCGCACCGGCACACCAGCGTCGCGTCGTCGCTCCACTCCAGCCACCCGTCCCGGACGGGATAGGCAGCCGCCAAGGCCTTCGCGAATCGCTTGCCTTGAGCAACCTCCGCCACCGCGCGTGCCCCCGCGAAGGTCCGCGCCCCCGCAGCGGGTGCGGAGCCGGCTCTCGGCACCGCGCCTGAGGCGGGAGCGGGAGCGGGAGCGGGAGCGGGAGCACCCGCGGCAGCGACCTGGCGGGCGGCCGCCGCTCCGGCGACCCGACCTTCGGCCGCCGCCAGGTCAGCCCCGCCGATGCCGGCGATCTCCCCTGCCGCGAACACCCCGGGCGTGCTCGTCTCTTGCTGGTCGTCAGTGACCACAGCGGCTCCGCCATCGGGCCCGGCCGTCAGGTCGCATCGGGCGGCGACGGCCAGCTCGAGCTGCGCCGTGAACCCGTACCCGACGCACACCGCATCGGCCTCAATCACCTGTTCGGTGCCACGGATCGGCCGCCAGCCGGAATCCAGCTTCGCCACGGTGACGGCCTCGACGTGCCGATCGCCGTGCGCCGCGACCACGGCCCGCCCGTGGTGCAGCCGGATCCCCCGGCGCGCCAGCAGCGCGGCGTACGTGGCCGCCTCGCGAAGCTTGCCGCGAGCAACCAATGGGTCGCTCAGCCATCCCTGCCCCACCGTCCGCAACGAGTTGGCCTCGTACAACCCGACCACCTCGGACCCGACGCCCAGCAACGATTCGGCGACCGGCAGCAGGAACGGTCCGGTCCCGGCGAGCACCACCCGCTGCCCGACCGTGATCCGCTGTCCCTTCGCCAGTGCCTGTGCGGCGCCGGCGCTGTAGACGCCCGGCAACTCCCAGCCCTTGAACGGCAGCACCCGGTCGAAAGCTCCCGGCGCGAGCACCACCGCCCGCGCCTCGACTGCCTCGACGCGGCGTCCCGGAGTGTCTGCCGGTCCACGTTGCACCCACAGCCGATGTCCGTCGTCGGTCCGCTCGATCGCCCACACCGACGTCTCCGCCCAGTGCGTCACCTGATGATGCCGAGCCACCCGGTCCCGCAGCTGCACGAACCCCGTCCACCCGTGCTGCAACCGCCTGGGCCGCGCCGCCGCGAACTCCTCCGGCAACTGCCGATGGAACTGGCCACCCACAGCCCGCCCGGCATCGACCAGCGCGACCGAAACTCCGCCCTCGGCCGCCGCCAGCGCAGCGTTCAGCCCGGCCGGTCCGGCCCCCACAACCACCACATCGAACGCCGCCAGCCCAGCCGTCCGCGGCTCGCTCGCCGCATGCACCGCCGAAGCATCCTGCGCACCGACCCGATCGTCCGTGGGAAGCACTGCTCCGGCCTGCGTGCTGATCCGATCCCCCGCCGCAACCGTCCGCTGACAAGCCCGCACATCCGGCGTCCCGTTCACCACCACAAGGCAGTCGAAGCACGCCCCGATCCCGCAGAACACTCCGCGCGGGTCGCCCGCGCCGCGCGTCGTCCGCCAGGACTCCCGCCCGGTCGCCATCAACGCGGCGGCCACCGTCTGCCCGGGCAGCGCCTCGACCGCCTTGCCGTCGACCGTGACCTGCACCGCCGGCCCGAAGCGCGGCTCGGCCGGATCTCCTTCGGGCGACCGCAGATGTGGACTCACGACACTCCCACCACGGCCGGCCGGTCGACCCGGAACGGCTCCGGATCCAGATGCGGCGGTACGCCGATGAACAGCTCGGTCAGCAACCGCCCGGTCGCCGCCGAGAGCCCGATCCCGGCGCCTTCGTGCCCGGTCGCATGCCACAGCCCCGGCACGCGCGGATCGGCGCCGATCACCGGCAGGTGGTCCGGCGCGTACGGCCGGAACCCCCCGTACGTGCGCATCACCGGGACGTCGGCCAGGAACGGGAAGAGCCCGACCGCCTTGCGCGCCAGCTCACGCAGCACGTGCACCTTGACCGTGTCGTCGAAGCCGATCCGCTCCCGGCTCGAACCGATCAGCACGGTCCCGGCCCGCGTCGACTCCACGACGGTCGAGGTCTGCAGGTCGGCGTCTCCGCTGCCGACGGCGCCGACGTAGTCCGCGTCGTACACCTTGTGCCGCACGCACTCCGGCAGCGGAGCGGTGACCAGGATCATCCCGCGGCGCGGCAGCACCTCGATCGGTCCACCGGCCGCCTTGCCGAACGCGCCGGCCCACGGGCCGCACGCGTTGACGACGGCGTCGCACTCGATCACCCCGGCGTCGGTCTCGACTCCGGTCACGCGCCCGGCGGCAGACCGCCGTACTGCCAGAGCTGTCACTCCGGCGCGCACCTGGCCACCACGCTCTCGTACGGCGGCCAGCAAAGCCGTTGCCAGCAGCACCGGCTGGACCTGGGCGTCGTCGGGGTAGTGGACCGCCGTGGTCACCGCCCGGGTCAGCAACGGCTCCAGCTCGAACGCCTCGGCCGGGCTGATCACCCGGGCGTCGACGCCGGCGTCGCGCTGCAGCGCGGCGAACTTCTCCAGGGGCCCCGGATCGGTCGTCGCGACGACCAGGCCGCCCTTGGCCTCCCACTCGACGTCGGCGACGGACCCGGGCAGCCGCGCGAGCACCCGGCCGAATTCCTGCCGCGACGCGATCGCCAGCGTGAGCTCGGGGCCTGGCTCCTTGTCGGAGACCAGCACGTTGCCCTCGCCGGCCGCGGTGGTGCCACCGGCCGGTGTCCCCCGATCGATCACCACGACGTCGACACCGGCCGCCGACAGCGCCTCGGCGCAGGCGGCACCGATCACTCCCGCCCCGACCACCACCACGTCCGGCATGCAGACCCCATCGACTCGGCGTTCACTTTAATGAACGCTTCGAGCGTACGGCGTGCCCCGGCCGAGGTCAACGCCCCGCGGCCGCGGTCAGTCGAGGTGCAGGGTCTCCAGCCCGGCCGGAATCGTGTCCGGCGGGTACTCCAGCAGCAGCACCGAGCGGACCTCGCCGTCCAGCGCCTCGTACTCGTGCGGCCCGTCGGCCCGGAAAGCCAGATAGTCGCCGGGGCCGAGTTCCTGGCTGCGATCTCGCGCGGTGATCCGCACGCGCCCGGTCAGAATCACGTGATGCTCGGTGCCGGGATGACCGGTCGAGTGCTGCACCTGGCCGGGACGGATCCGCTGGTCGTAGACCTCGAACAGACTGCCGGGGCTCTCCAGCCGCCGCAGCATCCGCAGCTCGACCGCCGCACCGCTGAGCACGTCGGTGTCGGCGGACCGGACGAGGACGAGGTCCGATGCCGGCGGCTCGCTCAGCAGCGCCGAGACCGGAACGCCGAGGGTGTTCGACAGACTGAACACCGTCTCGATCGTCGGATTGCCCGCGCCCGACTCCAGCTGCGACAACGTGCCCTTCGCGATGCCGGACCGCCGAGCCAGTTCCGACAACGAGATGCCTTGTTCGTCGCGCCGCGCGCGCAGGTTCAGTCCGAGCACGCGCCCCGCTCCCTGACCAGCCACAGCCGGAGCATGCCACACCTACGGGATGATCCGCCGCTGTCGCAACTGCCCGAACAACCGGTAGAACATCTGCTCGGTCTCCACGTGCTCGTGGAACCCGGCCCGCCGCGCCTTCGAGCCGTCGGCGAAGAAGTCGTAGTCCCAGCCGAACACGAAGTCCGCGAAGCCCCACGACGACACGTCGGCGTACGGCGTACCGGCGAGGCCGTGCTCGGTCTGCATCCGGTCCCACAGCGGCCCCTTGTCCGCCATCACGTCCTGCAGCGACATCTGCAGCGGCGGTGCCACCTCCATCCCGAACCAGGCGGCGAGCTTCGGCCACAGCTCGTTCCAGCGGAACAGGTCGCCGTTCGTGATGTTGAACGCCTGGTTCGCCGCGGCCGGGCTGGTCGCCGCCCAGACAGTTGCCTTGGCCAACAACCCTGAGTCGGTCAGCTCCAGCAGCGCGTCGTACGCGCCGGACTTGCCGGGGAAGCGCAGCGGTACGCCGAGCTGCTTCGAGATCGACGCGTAGGTGGCGATCGCGACGGCCAGGTTCATCGGGTTGCCGAGCGCCGTGCCGCCGACCACCGACGGCCGCAGCGCCGACCAGGTCCAGGCCTTGCCCTGCTGCCGATCCTCGAGGAACTGCTGCTGGTCGACGTTGAACTCCGGCGGCAGGTGCGGCGGATCGTCCTCCCGCGCCGGCGTCTTGAACGGCCCGAGGTGCGCGCCGTACACCTTGTAGCCCTGCATCAGGCTGACGTGCCGCAGCCCGCGCGCGACCGGCTCGACGGCGTCCACCACGTTGACCAGCATCGCGAGATTCGGCGGGACCAACTCGGCCCACGTCGGCCGGTCCTGGTACGCCGCGTAGAAGACGTGCGTCACGTCGGTCAGCCCGGCGAGCTTCGTCCTCGTGTCGTCGGCGTCGAGCAGGTCGACAGCGAGCTGGCCGGGTCCGCCGCGCCGCGACAGGCCGATCACCTCCCACGCGGGCAGTCCGTTCAGGTGCTCGACCAGGTTGCTGCCGATCACGCCGCGCGCGCCGACCACCAGGGCCTTGTTCTTCGTCATGTCCCCAGCCTGTGGGCGAGTCTGTGGATAAGTCCAATGCATCGTTCTCAGCCTGTGCATAAACTTGGCTCATGGCGACACTGCGGCAGCTGGAGTACCTGGTGACAGTGGTCGACCAGGGCTCCTTCACGCGGGCCGCCGAGTTGCTGCACGTCACGCAGCCGGCGCTGTCGCATCAGATCCGGGCCCTCGAACGATCGGCCGGCGGTCCCCTGCTGGAACGGCTGCCGAAGAATCTCCGGCTCACCCCGAGCGGCCGCGCGATGCTCCCGCACGCCCGCGCCGCGCTCGCCGACGCCGAACGCGCGCGGTGCGCCGCCCGCCAGGCAGCCGGGCTGGAGACCGGCGAACTGCAGATCGCCACGCTCTACTCGGTCAGCCTCGGCATCCTTCCGGCCGCGCTGAAAGCGTGGCGCCGCCAGTACGCCGACGTCGGCATCCGCCTGTTCGAGCACCGGCACGCCGACGAACTGGCCGACGCGATGGCCACCGGCGAGGCCGACCTCGCCATCGGCCCGTCACCCGCGACGTGGCCCGGCTCTGTCCACAGGCTGGGGATCGAGGAGTTCGTCGTGGTCCTCGCCTCCGACGACGCGCTCGCGCCCACACGGCGCCGCGCAGGCGCCACCCCATTGGACCGGGCGCCCACCATTTCGCTCGACGAGCTGACCGACCGCGCCTGGGTCCACTACACCCCAGGCCACGGCCTCGCGGACCTGCTGGACCAGGCCTGTGCCCAAGCCGGCTTCCAGCCCCGGATCGCTGTCCGCACCGAGCAGACCGCCGCCGCCCCCGCGCTCGCCGCCGCCGGACTCGGCCCGGCGCTGGTCCCCGCCAACGTCCTTCCGCCCGGCTTCGACGGACTCGTCCTCCGCACCGACCCGCCGATCTGCCGCACGCTCACGGCATACACCCGAGGCACCGCCGACCCGCTCGCGGCCGCCTTCGTCGACGTCCTGCACACGACCTGGCCGGGCATCCCCGGCACCAAGCCAGTCTGACCGCGGCGCCCGGCGTACGGTGGAAGGGTGCCCGATCAGAAGTGGCGGATGACCGGCCGGCCCGGTAACCAGCGGGCGTACCTGTGGATCATGGGCACCTGCGTGGTGCTGATCGGGCTGGCCTGGTTCGTCGTGCGGCTGTTCTCCGTGCCCGCGGCGATCGGCATGAGCGCCGTCGCCGCGGTGCTGCCGCCGATCGCCGCGATCGTCGCGAACAACCGGCAGGACTGAGCCCCCGGCCGGTCGTCAGACCTTGGCGGGCAGGGAAAGCTTGGCCAGTGCCTGGACCAGCGGTGCCAGCTCGGGCAGTTCGGCGGCGGCGTCGAGGGCCGACGTCAGGACCGCGTCGTGCGTCGGCTGCGCTTGCTCGAGCAGGTCGCGGCCGGCCTGGGTGACCTCGGTGTAGATGCCGCGGCGGTCGGTCGGGCACAGGTAGCGCTCGAGCAGCTTGCGGTCCTCCAGCCGGTTCACCAGGCGCGTGGTCGCGGACTGGCTGAGCACCACGGCGTTCGACAGCTGGTTCATCCGCAGGTGGTAGTCGTCCTGCCGCGCCAGTACGTCGAGCACGCTGTACTCACTGACGGAAAGCCCGTGCTGCTTCTGCAGCGCGCGCTCCAGCTCGTCCTCGATCCGCGCGTGCAGCGCCGCCAGCGTGCGCCATCCCTGCGCGCGGGCCTCCGCAGCGTCGTCCGGTAGTCCCACAACTCCTCCTCACTCGCCGGCCCATTTGATCTCAGCCACCACGAGTGGTTTCATGAGCCAGTAGTCCGCGTGTGCAACTATCGCGGACGCGGGTATTAATCACCAGACTACCTAGCGGGAGCAGAAAAGCCATGGCAGCCGACCTTCCCACGGTCACCTTGAACAACGGCGTCGAGATGCCGCAGCTGGGCTTCGGCGTCTTCCAGGTGCCGGACGACGAGACCACCGCCGCGGTCACCGCCGCCCTCCAGGCCGGTTACTGCAGCATCGACACCGCCGCGGCGTACCAGAACGAGGCAGGCGTCGGGAAGGCGCTGGCCGACTCCGGCATCGAGCGCTCCGAGCTCTTCGTCACCACCAAGCTGTGGAACGCCGACCAGGGCTACGACCAGACCCTGAAGGCCTTCGAGCGCAGCCGGTCCCTGCTCGGACTCGAGTACGTCGACCTCTACCTGATCCACTGGCCCGCCCCGGCCCTCGGCAAGTACGTCGACAGCTGGCGCGCGCTGGAGAAGCTCAAGGCCGACGGCCTGGTCCGGGCGATCGGAGTCTCGAACTTCCAGCCGGCCCACCTCGACCACCTCGCCGAGACCGCGTCGATCGTCCCGGCGGTCAACCAGATCGAGCTGCACCCGTACCTGCAGCAGACCGAGGTCCGAGCGTACGACGAGGAGCACGGCATCGCGACCGAGGCGTGGAGCCCGCTGGCCAAGGGCGGTTCGCTGCTCGCCGAGCCGGCCATCCAGGCGATCGCCGAGCGGCACGGCCGGACCGCGGCCCAGGTCGTGCTGCGCTGGCACCTCCAACTCGGCACCGTGGTGATCCCCAAGTCCGTCACGCCGTCCCGCATCGCCGAGAACCTCGACGTCTTCGGCTTCGAGCTGACCGACTCCGATCTCGCCGCGCTGGCCGAGCTCGACCGCGGCGAGCGCACCGGCCCGCACCCCGACGAGTTCAACGTCGCCTGACAGGAGAACTCGGCGCCGCCGGTCCGCCGAACGGCCTCGGCCGGAGGTTTCCCCTTGCCGGACCGGCGATCGGGTGACACAGCAATGACCCGTCACCGATGTGCCGGAGCAATCGCTTGCTTCACGCACCGTGATGCGACGACTCTTCTCGGTCAGAGGCCGCAACCGCCCAAGCGGCCGAAGAGACCTGGAGTGTGAGGCATGACAGGAAAGCTCAAGTTCACCCGTGCGGCGATGGTCGCGGTGATGGTCGCCGTCGCGTCGGCCGGTGCGATCAGCACCGCCGAGGCCCGGGTCGCGCCGGGAACCAACATCGTCGGCGGCACCCTGGCCAGCACCGCGCAGGCACCCTGGGCGATCGCGCTGAACAACAGCCAGTCCCCGGTGCCGAGCGGCCAGTACTGCGGCGCCACGCTGGTGAAGGCGAACAAGATCGTCACCGCCGCGCACTGCGTCACCAAGGCGCGCAGTACCTACACCGCCGTGCAGGGCCGCGACAAGCTGAGCACCACGACCGGCCGCACCTCGAAGATCTCCAGCATCTGGAAGGACCCGCTGTACGGCCGCGCGCCGGGTCACGACGTCGCGGTGCTTACGCTGACCACGCCGTTCACCGGTGTCCCGACGCTGCCGCTGGAGACCAGCCGTGCGGCCGACGCCGTCGGTGCGCAGCCGGTCGTCTACGGCTGGGGCAACACCGAGGGCACTGGTCCGGCCGACACCTTCCAGAAGGTGACCGTCCCCGTGCTCGGCGACTCCTACTGCGGTCAGGTGTACGCCGGCTACGACTACGTGGCCGACGGTGAGATCTGCGCCGGCTACAAGGAGGGCGGCAAGGACTCCTGCCAGGGCGACTCCGGTGGCCCGCTGGTGCTGAACGGCCGGCTGTTCGGCGTCGTTTCCTGGGGCATCGGCTGCGCCGACGCCGGCAACCCGGGCGTGTACGCCGAGGTCGCGACGTACGCCTCGGCGCTGACCGCTCAGATCAACAGCTAGCGATCGTTGCTCCGGCGGCCGTTCCTCAACCGAGGGGCGGCCGCCGAGTCATGTGACCGGGCGGGCGATGACGACGGCGTTGCTCTCGTAGTCGGTGCCGTTCCAGTCCTCGCAAGTGACCAGGACGAGGCGGCCGGGCACGCTCTGGTCGAAGAGCCGGGCCGCCTGCTTGGCCAGGGCCCGTTTGCGGTAGGTGGTGACCGAGACCACGGCGTACCGCAGGGTTTGCTTGCCGGTGGCAACGTTCACGGCGTCGCCGGGACGCAGCGTCCCGAGGTCGTCGAACGCGCCACCGCCGGTGTGCACCGTGTGCCCGGTGATGATGGCCGATCCCTTCTCGGCGCCCGGTCGCGCTCCGTCGGACCACCAGCCGACCAGGCGGGGATTGGACGGCGGGATCAGCGTGCCACCCTTGGCCCGGATCCCGAGGACCCTGGCGGAGACCTTGAGCCGTGGGACGACGATTCGCTGCGGACCGCCTACCGGCGGTCGGTGCGTGCCGCTGGCCTCCGGAAGGGCCGACGGCGTGCGGGGCGGCTGATTCGCCGGGGTCGACGGCTTGGCCGAGGACGGCGGCTGCGTGGTGGGTTGGGCGGTGGGCTGAGACGACACAGGGCCGGCAGGCGGGGCCTGCCGGCCTTGCGGATCGTCGTCGGGGCGGAACTGCAGGTAGCCGCCGGCAACGACCAGGACCGCGCCCGCCGCCAGCGCCACCACGGTCCGGCGAGGGCCGGGGCGGCGCTGACGATCAGGCTGAACGGTCATGTCAGAGCGCGTGCTTGCCCGGGCGCAGGCGTCCCTTCAGCAGCGCGCCGGCCATCAGCAGACCACCGACGACCAGCAGGGCGATGCCCCACACGTTCTGGTTGCTGGTGTTCGCCGACGTGTTGGTCAGCTGCGGCGAACCGCCCACACCGGCGTCGATCTCGGTCGGCACGACGACCGGGGTCGACGTGGACGGAGTCGCGGTCGGCTGCGACGTGCTCGGGGTACCCGACGGCGACTGCGACGGGGACTCGGACGGCGTGCCGCTCGGGGACTCCGAGGGAGTCTGCGACGGGGTCTGGCTCGGGGTCTCCGACGGGGTCTGGCTCGGAGTCTCCGAAGGCGTCTCGGACGGGGTCTGGCTCGGGGTCTCCGACGGCGTCTGGCTCGGAGTCTCCGAGGGAGTCTGGCTCGGGGTCTCCGAGGGGGTCTCGCTCGGGGTCTCCGACGGCGTTTCGCTCGGCGTCTCGGAGGGGGTCTCGCTCGGCGTCTCGGACGGGGTCTCCGACGGCGTCTCGGACGGCGTCTGGCTCGGGGTCTCCGAGGGAGTCTCGCTCGGGGTCTCCGAAGGGGTCTCGCTCGGCGTCTCCGACGGCGTCTGGCTCGGCGTCTCGGAGGGGGTCTCGCTCGGCGTCTCCGACGGGGTCTGCGACGGCGTCTCGCTAGGCGTCTCCGACGGAGTCTCGGACGGCGTCTGCGAAGGCGTCTCGGACGGGGTCTCGCTCGGCGTCTCCGACGGAGTCACGGTCGGGGTCGGCGTGGTGGTCGGCGTGCCGTAGCAGAACGACACGTGGCTCAGCTCGTAGAAGTTCGCCTTGTTCACCGGCGCATGCAGCGACGTACCGGCGGTCGTGCCGGCCGGGCTGTAGTTGTAGAAGTTGGCCGTCGGGCCGCCCTTGACGATGACACCGAGGATCGTGCCGCCGGTGGCCGTGAAGTCGACCACCTGGCTGCCGGTCTGGTCGCCCGGGTGGGCCGGATCGTCGGCGGCGAGCGTGCGGACGTCGATGGTGACCGTCAAGTCCCCCTCCGACATCGAGCCGTCCTTCACCTTGCCGTCGAACTTGAGCTCGCTCGAGCCCGGGAGCAGCTCGGCGCAGGTTGGGTTGCCCGGCTGCGGCGAGCCGTCGGCCGAAGCCGACGGAGCCATCAGAACAGTGACGCCACCCAGAGCGACAACAACAGCCCCCGCGCCGGCCAGCATGGTCGTGCCCCGCGCGGTGGCTGCCTTGACGGCATCCCGAACGCGCGCTGCCTTCGATGCGTTCACAAAACTTCCCCACTGTGTGATGCCGGCTGAGGACCGGCGATGTCGTCAGCCGATCGGCGACGCCGACTGCGGCCGTGCTCGCTGCCACCCCGACCGGCCGATGGCCGTTCGGCTGCGCGGTTGCCTCAGCTCCGCCCACGCCGACCCCCGACAGGACAGCGTGTCGCATCTTTGTAGGTCGGGGACCCACGACGCAAGCCGATCCGGCAAGACTCGCCGAAGGCTTTACACACGGTTGCTCTGCACAACCGAACGGCCGCGATGCGTAGTGATGACACGACGTCCCACAAAACGGAACATTGTTTCAGTAGGGTGCCGGCATGCCACGCGAAGCGGACGAGAAGACAGCCTTGGGATCGGTCTGGCTGCGGACGGAGCCGGCCCCGACGCGCGCGCCGCTCGAGCGCCAGGACATCGTCCGGACCGCCTTGGAAATCCTCGACCGCGACGGACTGCAGCAACTCTCGATGCGCCGGCTCGCCACAGAGCTCGGCACGGCCGCGACCTCGGCGCTTTACTGGCGCGTGGCAACCAAAAACGACCTGCTGGAGCTGGCCGTCGACGAGGTCTTCGGCGAAGCGCTGGTCCCGGCCGAAGACGGCGACTGGCGCGACCAGCTCGGCACACTCGCGCAGGCGGCGTACGGCGCCTTCGCCCGGCATCCCTGGGCGCCCCAGCTGCTCGCGTCGCACGCCGGACTGGGCCCGAACTACCAGGCGTACGCCGAGCGCATGGTCGCCATCCTCGCCGCGGCCGGGTTCAAGGGTGTGCATCTCGACGCGGCCGTGTCGGCGGTTTTCCACTACGTCGTGGGCGCCGCCGTGACGGATGCGGCCTGGATCGCGACCGTTCGCCGCAGCGGACTGGCCGAGAACGCCTGGGCCGAAGCGGCCGGCGACCAACTCGGAGTCGGCGCCGGTGCCCTGACCTCCTACCTGTCGCGCGAGGACGCCGCCGGTCCGGAGGCGCGCTTCGCGGCCGGCCTCCGGGTCATCCTGGTGGGCCTTCGTCCACGCCGCCTGTCGTAGGCGTCCGGCACCTCCTGCACCGAGCAGGCGGACGCCCAGCACTCACCACCTGCGCCAGGCACGCGGGCCTCCAGCACTCACCGCCAAGGCAGCACGGTCCGCCCGGCGCATCTGCGCCACGTAGGCGGACGTCCACCACCGACCAACCTGCCCCGAGCGCCTCGGCTGAGCCTGCTCCAGGCGTGGCGACTCGGAGCGCAAGCTGGTTGGTCAGTGGTGGACGTCCGCCTTTCAGAGATCGGCGAAGGCGGAGCCCGGGTTCTCGAAGGCGTCGGCGACGAAGCGCAGGAAACCGGCCGCCGTGCCGCCGTCGCAGACCCGGTGGTCGAACACCAGCGACAGCTGGGTGAGCTTGCGGATCGCCAGCTCGCCGTCCACCACCCACGGCCGGTCGATGATCCGGCCGACGCCCAGGATCGCGACCTGCGGGTGGTTGATGATCGCCGCGCTGCCGTCGACGCCGAAGCTGCCGTAGTTGTTGAGCGTGAAGGTGCCGGACGCCAGCTCGTGGCTGGTGAGCTTGCCGTCGCGGGCCGCGGCGGTGAGACGGCGGATCTCGGCGTCGAGCTCACGAGTGGTCAGCGTGTGCGCGTTCGGGACGGCGGGCACGAGCAGGCCGCGGTCGGTCTGCGCGGCCAGGCCGAGGTTGACCCCGTCGTACTGGACGAGGTCGTCGCCGTCGACGAAGCCGTTCAGCTCGGGGTACTTGCGCAGACCGGCGACCACGAACCGCGCCATCAGCGCGAGCAGCCCCGGTCCGGGATCGGTTGCCGTACGCAACGAAGCGCGCAGCTCGATCAAGGCGGTGGCATCGACGTCCACCCAGGTGGTCGCCTCGGGGATCTCGGAGCGACTCCGGCTCAGCGTCGCGGCGACCGCCTTGCGGAACCCGCTCATCGCCGTCCGCCGAAGCTCGGGAAGGCCGGTCCGGGCGTCGCGCCCTTCGGCCGCAGCACCGGTTTGCGCGGCCGGTCGCTCGCCGGTCACCGGTGCCCCAGCGTGAACAGTGTCCATCGAAGCGGCCGCGATGGCTGCCTCGACGTCCTTGCGGACGATCAGCCCGCCCGCGCCGGATCCTTGCAAATTCCGCAGGTCGATCCCGGCGTCCTTCGCCATCCGGCGGACCAGCGGCGAGATCACCAGCGGGACTCCGGGACGGACAGCACCCACTGCGGCGGTCCGGCCGTTGGTGCGTTCGGCAACCGCCGTACCAGCAGGGCCGTCGATGCGCTCGGCAACCACCGTAGCGACCCGGCCGTTCGCCCGCGGCTTGCGGCGTCGGCCCGATCCCGCAGTCTCCGGCGTTCCGTAGCCGATCAGAACGTTGCCCGATCCCGCCTTCTCCTCCTCGCGGTACGCCTCGCCCGCCGCCGAACCGATCGTGATCAGCGGCTTGCCCACGGCAACCGTCGAGCCTTCGGTGCCGTGCAGTTCCGTCACCACCCCGGCGTACGGCGACGGAACCTCGACGAGCGATTTGGCCGTCTCCACCTCGGCGATCGGCGCGTCGACCGTCACCACGTCGCCGACGGCAACGAGCCACCGGACGATCTCGGCCTCGGTCAGCCCCTCGCCCAGGTCGGGGAGCAGGAACGTGTTCACGAGTCCTCCCACTGCAGGTCGTCGACCGCGTCGAGGATCCGGTCCACCGACGGCAACTGGTGCCGCTCCAGATGGGGCGGGGGGTACGGGATGTCGAACCCGGTCACCCGCCGGATCGGCGCGGCCAGCGAGTGGAAGCACCGTTCGGTGACCCGGGCAACGATCTCCGACGAAACACTGGCGAACCCGCTCGCCTCGGCGACCACCACGGCCCGCCCGGTACGCCGTACCGCGGCACAGACCGTCTCGTCGTCGAACGGCACGATCGACCGCAGGTCCACGACCTGCAGCTGACGCCCCTCGGCCGCCGCGGCCTCGGCTGCTTCCAGCGCGACCGGCACCGTCGGCCCGTACGCGATCAGCGTCGCGTCCGCGCCCTCCCGCCGTACGACGGCCTGGCCGATGCCCGGCTCGGCGACGCCGAGGTCGATCTCGTCCTTGGCCCAGTAGAGCTTCTTCGGCTCCATGAAGACGACCGGGTCGGGGAACTCGATCGCCCGGCGCAGCAGCCAGTACGCGTCGGCCACCGTCGCCGGCGCGACCACGGTGAGGCCGGGCGTGTGCGCGTAGTACGACTCGGACGAGTCGCAGTGGTGCTCGACGCCACCGATTCCGCCGGCGTACGGCATCCGGATCACCATCGGCAGCGAGACCCGGCCGCGGGTCCGGTTGCGCATCTTCGCGACGTGGCTGACGACCTGTTCGAACGCCGGGTAGCCGAACGCGTCGAACTGCATCTCGACCACCGGGCGCATGCCGTTCATCGCCATCCCGATCGCCGTTCCGACAATTCCGGACTCGGCCAGCGGGGTGTCGAAGCAGCGCGCCTCGCCGAACTCCGCGGTCAGCCCGTCGGTCACCCGGAACACCCCGCCGAGCGCACCGACGTCCTCGCCGAACATCAGCACGGTGTCGTCGGCCCGCATCGCGTCCCGCAGGGCCTGGTTGAGCGCCTGCGCCATGGAGAGCTTCACGTGCGTCATCTCAGGCCTCCTCACGAGCCAGTTCGTCGGCCAGGAACGCGGCCTGTTCGCGCAACTGCGGCGTCGGCGTGCTGTAGAGATGCTGGAACAGCTCCGCCGGATCCGGGTGCACGTCCTCCATCAGACCGACCCGCAGGTACTCGGCGGTCTGGTCCGCGGCCGACGCAGCAGCCGCGCGCTTGTCGTCGTCCAGCAGCCCGGCGCCGGTCAGGTAGGCGTCGAGCCGCTTGATCGGGTCCCGCTCCAGCCACGGCGCGACCTCCGCGTCGTCGCGGTAGCGCGAGGCGTCGTCGGCGTTGGTGTGGGCCTGCACGCGATAGGTGTGCGCCTCGATCAGCTGCGGTCCCTCACCGGCCCGCGCTCGCCCGACCGCGGCGCCCAGGACGGCGAGCAGCCCGGCCAGATCGTTGCCATCGGCCCGTTCACCCGGTACGCCGTACCCGATGCCCTTGTGCGCCAGCGACGGCGCGGCGGTCTGCTTGGCCAGCGGGACCGAGATCGCGTACTCGTTGTTCTGGATGAAGAAAACGACCGGCGCGTGCCAGACGGCCGCGAAGTTGAGCGCCTCGTGGAAGTCGCCCTCGCTGGTGCCGCCGTCGCCGACCAGCGCCATCACCACGGTGTCCTCGCCCTTGAGCCGGGCGGCGTGCGCGACGCCGACCGCGTGCAGCAGCTGGGTCGCCAGCGGCGTGGACTGCGGCGCGACCTTGCGCTCGTACGGGTCGTAGCCGGAGTGCCAGTCGCCGCGCAGCAGGGTCAGCGTCTCGATCGGGTCGACGCCGCGGCTCACGATCGCCACCGTGTCGCGGTACGTCGGGAACAGCCAGTCCTGGTCGCCCAGCACCATCGTCGCCGCGACCTGGCACGCCTCCTGGCCGTGCGACGACGGGTACACCGCGAGCCGGCCCTGGCGCACCAGCGCACTCGCCTGGTCGTTGAGCCGGCGGCCCTTGACCAACTGTGCGTAACCGTCGACCAGGGTCTCCGCAGGCGGCAGCTGGTACTGCGCGTGGTCGTGCGCGGCGCCGTGCTCGTCGATCAGCCGGACGGGCTCGGCGGACGGAAGCAGACGCTCCTCGACGGTGGACATGGGGCCCTCCTGCAGGGAGACGGACTGATGCCTCATCGTCGTACTTGTGGCCATTCGCTGCCAGACCCTGCAGAATTGCGAGACGATCGGTCCACGCCGCAGCGTCATTGAGGAGCAAAATGTCCGAAGAAGTCGTGACCGACGCCGGGCGGCCTGGACAGATGGTCGTCGCCCCCGCGCTGGACGAGCTCGACCGCCAGATCCTCGAGGCGCTGACCCGCGACGGCCGCCTCTCGATCCGCGCCCTGGCCGACCAGGTCCACATCTCCCGCGCCAACGCCTACGCCCGCGTCGAACGCCTCACCGCGACCGGCGTGATCACCGGTTTCACCACCACCGTCGACCCCCTCAAACTCGGCCTGGCCACGTCGGCGTACGTCACGCTGAGTCTCCGCCAAAGCTCCTGGCGAGCCCTGCGCGAGCAACTCCAGACCATCCCCGAGATCAAACACATGGCCCTGGTCGGCGGCGACTTCGACGCCATCCTCCTGGTCCGAGCCGCCGACAACGAGGGCCTCCGCCGGGTGGTCCTGGAAAAACTCCAGGCCATCCCCGAAGTCCTCGGCACCCGCACGGCCCTGATCTTCGAGGACCTGGGGACGCTCTGACCAGGTGCTGTTGCTACCGGTCGTCGGCCTGTGCGCCGGTACTGTGCGGCGGATGCGGATCTTGGGCACGTTCATCGGGGGTAGTGGGCACTTCCGGCCGCTGGTTCCGGTTGCTCGGGCGTTGGAGGCTGCCGGGCACGAGGTTCGGGTGGCTGGGTCGGGCAAGGTGACGCCGGTGGTCGAGGCGGCGGGGTTCCGGGCGTTCGCGACGAGTGCGCCGCGGGATGCGGGTGCTCCGGCGCCGGTTCCTGAGGCGTTGGAGCCGGTGGAGGCTGCGGCGGAGGAACGGCACTTCGCCGAGGCGTTCGGTGGGCGGGGAGCACGACGGCATGCGGCGGCCCTGGTGGAGATCGCCGCGGAGTGGCGGCCGGACGTGATCGTGCGCGACGAGGCCGACTTCGGTGCTGCCGTTGCGGCGGAGAAGCTCGGAATCCCCTGTACGACGGTGCTGGTGCTCGCGGCCGGCTCGCTGCTGCGGCGGGAGCTGCTGGCGGGTCCGCTCGGCGAGGTCCGCGCCGAGCACGGCCTCGCACCGGACCCCGACCTGACGATGCTCGAGCGCGACCTGGTCCTGTCTCCGTTCCCGCCGAGCTTCCGGCATCCGGCGTTTCCACTGCCGGCCGGCACGTTCTCCTACCGCGCGACGGACGTCGTCCGGGCCCGGTCGGAAACTCCGACGGTCTACTTCACCCTCGGCACGCTGTTCCAGCCGGACACCGACGACCTGTTCTCCCGCGTCGTCGCCGGCCTGCGCGACGTCTCCGCGAACGTGGTCGTCACCGTCGGGGAACGCAACGACCCCGCGGCCCTCGGCCCACAGCCAGATCACGTGCGGATCGAGCGCTTCATCCCGCAGGACGAACTCCTGCCGAACTGCGACCTCGTCGTCTCCCACGGCGGATCCGGCAGCGTGCTCGGCGCCCTCGCGCATGGTCTGCCGTCGGTCGTCCTCCCGCTGGGCGCGGACCAACCCCACAACGCCCAGCGCATCCTGGACCTCGGCCTCGGCAAGGTCCTCGACCCGGTCACGCTCACCCCGTACGACGTCACCACCGCCGTCACCGAGGTTCTTGCCGGTAGCAACTACCGCCGAGCGGCCGAGCGCCTTCAGGCAGAACTCGGCGCCCTGCCCGACGTCACCCGCGCCGTCCCTCTGATCGAAGCACTCGCGAAGCACAACGACCGATGACCGCCTGGACCCTGCGCGACCACACCCCCGCCGACGAGCCGAGCTGGCTCCGCTGCCGAGTCCTCGGCTTCCTCGACACGGCGTACTTCGACGACGTCGCTACCCGCAAACCGTCCCGCGACCTCGAACTCGTCGCGATCGACAACAACGAGGTGGTCGGCCTGCTCGACGCCAGCATCGACGGCACGGACGCGACCATCGAGACGATCGTCCACCCCGACCACCGTCGCCGCGGCATCGCCCGCGCCCTGCTGGACGAGGCCTGCACCCGGCTCGCGGCCCGTGGAGCACTCCAGGTCGACGCCTGGACCCGCGACGACGACGGCACCCTCGCCTGGTACGACGCGCACGGGTTCGTGGAGGCGATGCGCTACCTCCACGTCTACGCCTCGACCCCGCAAGAGGCAGCCGCCTTCGCGGATCGGTCCGACCTGATGCCCCGCAGCGGCTTCTTCCACGCCTGGATCGAGCACGAGGACACGCTTCGCGCCGAGTTCCAGCGAGTCCACATCTGCCGCCAGTTCGTCAGGTCACTCGAGACCCCAGCGCGCTGACCGAGGGCCGGGTGCGGACCGACCCTCGGCTTCACCAGACCTGAGGCTGCCCGGGGACATGCGTCCCGAAGGTCCACTCGTACCCCTCGGGATCGACCACGCGGCACCGGTAGTTGCCCCACTCGGTGTCGCCCGGAGCCCAGATCGACTCCGCGCCGGCCGCGACCGCCGACGCGTGCACCGCGTCGACCGTCATCTTCGACGCCACCGCGACGTACAAGCCCCAGCCCGCCGTCTCCCCCTTGCGCGCCGGCCGTTCGTACCCGGCCTCGTCGGTGAACACCGTGAAGGCGACACCAGTTCCGTAGCGGACCTCGGCGTGCATGATCCCGCCCTGGTCGTCGGCGAACTCCATCGTCGTCTCGAACCCGAACGCCTTCTCCAGCCAGCGCAGCGCGGCCGGAGCGTCGCGATAGGAGAGCACGGCGTGCAAGGTGGCAGTGGTGTTGTTCTCGGTCATGAGTCCCAACCTGCCGGGAGTAGCGGCCACTTGACGGCCGCTACTCCGCCGATCTTCAGCGCCGGAACTGCCCCGGCCCGAACACCTGCCATCCGGCCGACACCGGGTCCTGGATCGACCGCACCGGCATCGTGAAGCTCCGGACCTGCCTGGACGGCCGGCTGATCGCCCAGAACGTCGGGTTCTTCGCCGTCGACCGGTCCCACGCGATGCCCTGACCCTCGATGTCCGGCAGGTGAACCGTCGCCACCCACCGCAGCTCCGACCCCGCCACCGGCAGCTTCATCACGTACGCCTCGCCGAGGTCGTGCCCGGTCAGGTAGAGCCGGCCGTCCGGACCCCACGATCCACCCGAGTTGCTCATCGGCTTGAACCGGTCGAGGATCGGCTTCGGGATCGTCCACCCGGCGACCACCTCGAAGTTGTCGTTCAGCTTCGCCACCTGGGTGGTGTAGGTCTGCCCGTACGGCGTGGCGGCGTCGTCCTCGCGCGGCTTGTCGTAGTTCGCGAAGCCGGCCCACCAGGCGCCGTCGTACCGGTCGAGCCAGGTCAGCGATCCGCGCTCGATGCCGAAGCTGTGCGTGCCGACGTGCCGCATCGTGCGGGTGTCGAACACCTCGATCGAGGACTCCATCGGCCACTCGGGGTAGTTCGAGTGCGCGGCGTACAGCTTGCTGCCGACCACGGCGGCGCTGTCCAGGTGCTCGAGCGGACCGTCGGTGTCCCCGGCGAACTGCAGCAACGGCTCACCCGTACGCCGGTCGTGCTTGGTGATCGTGCGGTTGTTCACCGCGTAGAAGTATTTCGCGTCCACCGCGACCGCCTGGTTGGCGTCGAAGGCGGGGAACGACTTGACCGGCGTCGCCGAGTACGCCGGCGGCTCGGCGGCCTGGACGACGGCGTCGGCGCGAGCGGTGGAGACGCCGTCCGGGCGGGCGGTGGCGACCGAGGGGACCGCGGCGGCGACCAGCACGGTCGACGCGGCGAGCAGGGCGGGGAGCTTGTTCATCGAGACCTCCGAGAGGAAAGGGGACTCCGGCAGCCTTCGCCGGACGCCGGAACGCGCGTCGTCCACCGAATGAACCTGCTTCGTCAGGCAGATGACCGGCACATAGGCTTGCCAGGACAAACCCAAGAAGCGAGGGAGATCCGATGGCCCGCCCGATCGTGTTGATGCCCGGTCCGATGAACCGCTCGGTGCCGGACGGGCTGGCCGACGCGTTCGAGGTGATCCGGCTGTGGGAGGCCGACGACCCGGACGCCGTGCTGGCCGAGCGGGCCAAGGACGTGGTCGCGGTGGCCACCGGCGGGACGGCGATCGACGCGGCCTTCCTGGACCAGCTGCCGAACCTGCAGATCGTCGCGAGCTTCGGGGTCGGCTACGACAAGATCGACGCGAGCGCCGCCGCCGAGCGTGGAGTCGTGGTCACGAACACTCCCGGCGTACTGGACGACGAGGTCGCCGACACCGCGATGGGCCTGCTGCTGATGACGGCCCGCGAGCTGTCCCGCGCCGAGCGCTACCTGCGCGACGGGCACTGGCAGGAGCGGGCCTACCCGTTGACCAAGGCAACCTTGAGCGGCCGGAGGATGGGCATCCTCGGGCTCGGCCGGATCGGTGAGGCGATCGCGCACCGGGCCGCGGCGTTCGGGATTTCTGTTGCCTATCACAACCGTCACCGCAAGGACGTGCCGTACGACTACTACCCGACGCTGGTCGAGCTCGCCACCGCGAGCGACATCCTGATGGTGGTGATCCCGGGTGGCGCCGAGACCGAGCACCTGGTGAACGCCGAGGTCCTGGCCGCGCTCGGCCCGGACGGCATCCTGATCAACGTCGCCCGCGGAACGGTCGTCGACGAGGCCGCCCTGGTCGAGGCACTGAAGGCCGGGACAATCCTGAGCGCCGGCCTGGACGTCTTCGAGCACGAACCCGAGGTCCACCCCGGCCTGCTCGAGCTGGACAACGCCGTCCTGCTGCCGCACGTCGGCTCGGGCAGCATCCCGACCCGGGACGCGATGGGCCGCCTCGTGGTCGAGAACCTGGTCAGCTGGTTCGAGCGCGGCGTACCGGTGACGCCTGTGCAGGAGTCGGCCGAGCTGGTACGAAAGACGCGTGGCTGATCAGGACGACGTACGGCGCCTCGCGCTGGAACTGCCCGAGGTGACGGAGGACGACGACCGCTTCGCGTTCTCCGTCGGCACCAAGGGGATCGCCTGGGTCTGGCTGGAACGCTCCGCACCGAAGGCACCGCGGGTCCCGAACGACGGCGTACTGGCTGTTCGGGTCGCCGGTGAGGCCGGCAAACAGGACTTGCTCGCCGCCGATCCGGACAAGTTCTTCACCGAACCGCACTACAACGGCTACCCGGCGGTCCTGGTGCGCCTGGCGGCCGTGAACGAGGCAGAACTGCGCGAGCTGCTCGTCGACGCCTGGCGAATCCAAGCACCGAAGACCTTGGTCAAGCAGCACCCTGACCTCTGAGTACGGCGTCAGTCGGCGACCTTTTCCAGGTCCCAGATCCGGCCGGTGTGCCAGGCGTACTCCCAGGCCTGGGTGTCCGGGGGTTCGATGCCGAAGCCGGTCAGGATCGCGTTGACCTGCTCGCGGTGGTGGTTGGCGTGGTTGAGCGCCTGGGCGATGAAGATCCCGGCGCGGGTGCCGCGGGTGTTGTCGTCGATGATCACCACCCGCTCGACCTCGATCGGCTTCGACAGCACGTCCTCCCAGATCAGCCGGCACTGCTCGTTCCAGCGCCCGAGGTTGTCGAAGTCGGCCGGCTCGTCGCTGTCCACGAAGTCCAGCTCCTGCTGCGCGAGCCGGCTCCCGTCGCAGCGCACGATGTGATCCAGCGTGGCCAGGATCCCGCCGTACGTCCCGACGCCGGTCACCTCCAGCTGCTCGGACGTGAACCCCTGCGCCCGGCAGAACTCGATCAGCTGTCCGGTCGCCCAGTTGTTGTGCCGGACCGCGTCCAGCAACACCTCGTTGGTCATGGCGTAGCCCCTCGTCGACGTCACCTTCGACGCTAACCCGGTCGCCCGTTCGGCCTGAACTGATTTAACGCAGCGCAGTGAGCAGCTCGGGCCAGTGGTTGTGCAGGGTGGTGAGGTGCGCCGTGGACCGCAGCTCGAGCTCGGCGTTGGGCAGCCGCTCGGCCAGCCACCGCGCGTTGCGGATCGAGACCTGCGGGTCGGCCATACCGTGCCAGACCGTGGTCGGGCAGGTGACGTCCTCGGGCCGGAAATCCCAAGTCCGAAAGGAGATCGCGGCATCCCTGAGGTAACCGTCTTGGTTCGCCAGCGCCTCGCGCGCAGCCGCGGCCAGCTCGCTCGCCGGCTGCAGCGCGAACCACTCCGCGTCGAGCGGCGGATGCCCCGTCGTCCATCGCGCGGCGAGCGCTTCGTCGTCGGGATCGGCCGGGTCGAGCCGCGCCACGTACTGCGCGAAGTCCGGGCGGATCCGCTCGACCGACTCCTCGACCTCCGCCTGGGCCAGGCCGGTGAAGAACTCCTGCTGGTCGGGCCCCAGGTCGTCACGGTGGTACGGCGGATCGAGCTCCGGCACGCTAGCCGGACTTGCGACGACCGCGGCCCGGGTGACCCGATCGGGATGCCTCGCCGCACAGGCCAGCGCGTACGGACCACCGATCGACATCCCGAGTACGGCGTACCGGTCGATGCCGAGCTGGTCCGCGACCGCCGCGACGTCGTCGGCGACCGACAGGTGATCGGAGGCGGCGGCGTCCGACCTGCCGTAGCCCGGCCGGTTGACCGCGACCAGGCGTACGCCGTACTCACGTGCCGCGGCCGCTCCGGGGAACGCCGCGCGCCGCGTGTCCGGGCAGCCGTGCAGGAAGAACACGGTCGTCGCGCCGACGCCGCTGTCCCAGTACTGCGCCTGCCGGCCGTCCGGCAGCTCGAGGGTGCTCAATCAGCTCTGCGGTGCGCCGATGTTGACCATCCAGGCGATGCCGAACCGGTCGGTACACATGCCGAACTCGTCGCCCCACATCTGCTTCTCCAGCGGGACCGACACCGTGCCACCCTCGGAGAGCTTCTCCCAGTAGCCGTGCAGCTCGTCGGTGTCGTCACCACTGAGGCTGATCGAGACGTTGGTCCCCCGGCTGTAGTCCATGCCCTGCGGCGTGTCCGAGCCCATCAGCGTGTATCCGCTCGGGGTCTCCAGCTGGCTGTGCATGATCTTGTCCGCGTCGGGCGACTCCGGCGCGCCGAACTCCCCGAACGTGTTCATCACCAGGTCACCGCCGAACACCTCGCGGTAGAACTCCATCGCCTCCCGGGCGTCGCCGTCGAACGCGATGTAAGGATTGAGCCGAGACGCCATCACACACTCCCCTTTGACCGAACCGCCCGCCTGATGCTTCGCACCCTAGACCGCCCCACCACCCCGGCGCGACGGCTCAGCCCCACAGTTGTTCGGCAACCTCGTCACGTCACCGTGCCAGCCCCCTCCGTAGTCATTGCCTAGGACAACCAATGCCCGCGCGCCGGGGTTCGTTCGGTCCGGTCGAGCAGGTGGCCGAGCTAATTCTCAGCGGGCTCCGGGAGCGCGGGCTAGGGTGACCCGATGATCCCCCGACACATCACCGTCGACGCCGAGAATCCTTACCAGCTGGCGACTTTTTGGAGCCAGGCGACCGGCTGGCCGGTCTCGTCCGACGACGCCCCCGGCGACGACGAGGTGCTGATCGAGGCGCCGGCGCCGATTCCCGGGCTGCTGTTCATCGCCGTACCGGAGAGCAAGGCCGTGAAGAACCGGGTCCACCTCGACTGGGTCCCCGAGGGCCGGACGCGGGACGAGGAGGTCACCCGGCTGCTCGGCCTCGGCGCCACCGTCCACGAGGACCACCGCACGCCCGAAGGTCCGGGCTGGGTCACCCTGCTCGACCCCGAAGGCAACGAGTTCTGCGTCGAGCGCAGCGCCGCCGAACGCGGGGCCTAGCTTGACGGCCCGCAGCGTCGCCGAGCGTGGCGGCTATCCGACGGCCCGCAGCGCCGCCGCGAGCCGGCCCATGTCGTTGGTGATCGCGTCGGCGCCGGCCTCGGCCAGCTGCGCGCCGCGCTCGGCCGACTTGGCGTAACCCACCGACCGCGCGCCGACCCGGCGGCCGAACTCGATGTCGCTCACCGAGTCACCCACCATGAGGCAGTTCGCGGCCGGCACGTCCAGCTCCGTCAGCACACCGTCCAGCAGCGCCGGGTTGGGCTTCATCAACCCCGGCTGCCCGAACGGCCGGCCCACCACGCCGGCCACCTGCTGCTGCAGGCCTTCCCGCTCCAGCCACTGCACGATCGACGGGGCACAGTTGTTGCTCACCACAACCACCGGCCGCCCGGTCTCGGCACAGGCGGCGAGGAAGTCGACCACCCCGGCCGTCACCGGCGCCGTACCGGCCGCCTCGATCTCGCCCGCGACCGAGGCCCGCTCGACGTCCTCGACGGTGTCCGGCGCGTGGGCGCCCGCGAACTCCAGCACCACCAGGTGCTCCACCGTCCGCCGGACCGCCTCGGGCAGCTCGACACCCGCCCGCATCAAGGGCTCCCGCGCCGCGTCCCCGATCCGGCTCCCGCTCCCCGTCGGGAACAAGTCCGCCACCGGCCCGTCGAAGTCGAGCAGCACCACTCGACTCCCCCGCAGCATTTCCGCAACCGTCACGAACCAAGTCTCACAGACCCCGCCGACAATCAGTCGATCGACGTGGCCTGGGACCACCGAACCTGCCAGCTCCCGTCGTGCCCGAGCCGGTAGACGTCCAGATGCCAGGCCGACAACCGCGCCGGCGGATTGCCGTCCACCGAGATTTCGATCGCCGACCGGTACCGCAGTACGGCGAGCGCCGCGTCCAGCATCACCTCGATGTCCGACACCGCCTCGAACCGCCGGTAGTCGATCCGCCCCTCCCCGATCCCCCCGAGGTACTCGTCCTTCGACCACACCACCCCACTCGGCGTGGCGATCCGGAAGTCGTCGGCGTGCAACGGCGCCGCCACCGCCAGGTCCGCCGCCACCAGGGCCCGCAGCCGGTCCCGCTCGATCTTCCGCAACGCGCCAGCATCCATGGGTTCAAGTTACTCGGGGCATGATGGACGGTATGACGCCGGACGAGATCCCCGAAGCCGCGCCTGATGAGCTCGCGTTCTCGCTCAGCTGGGAGGACGACGACGGCGGTCTGCGCGGCGAGCTGACGGCGGTGAACGTCGGCGATCGTCTCGTACGTCTGACCGGGAAGCCGGGGGTCACCCCGATCGGCACCGACGGCGTACCGCTCGACACTCTCACGGCCGTGACGCTCGAAATGCGCTCGCCCGGGTACGTCGTACTGGCGCCTGGTGCGCGGGCGACCGCGACCGTCTGGTGGGGCGCGTGGGACGGTCCGCCCGCCGGGGACAGCGCGCGCATCACCTGGGAGGGCGAGGCCGAAGCCGGCGTCACCGGCCCTCTCCAGCCGGAGCGCCGAGAGGGCGCGACCAATCTGTCGAGTTCCTGGTTCGCCCGGGCCGACTGATACTCGGTTGCCCCGCGGCACCCCCGCTGCCAAGGTCGGCGGCATGCCCACCTTCACCTCGTACGACGGCACCGAGCTCGCCTACCACCTGATCGGTGACGGCGAGCCGCTCGTCTGCATTCCCGGCGGCCCGATGCAGGCCTCCGCCTACCTCGGCGATCTCGGCGGTCTGCCGCGGCAGCTGGTCATGCTCGACCTGCGCGGCACCGGCGACTCCGCCGTACCGGCCGATCCCACGTCCTACCGCTGCGACCGCCAGGTCACCGACGTCGAGGCCCTGCGCAACCATCTCGACCTGGACCAGATCGATCTCCTGGCCCACTCGGCCGGCACCAACCTCGCCGCTCTGTACGTCGCCAAGCACCCCAACCGGGTACGCCGGTACGCCGCGATCTCGCCGAGCTCGTTCGCCGTCGGAATCCCGATCACCGCGGAAATGCGGCTCGAGACCGCCCGTCAGCGCGCCGGCGAGCCGTGGTTCGACGACGCCTACGCGGCGCTCGAGCACATCACCTCCGGCAACTTCGCCGACAACCTCTGGCCGGCGATCCGCCCGCTCTCGCACGGCCGCTGGGACGCCGCCGCGCAAGCCCTCGAAGCCGCCACCCCGTCCCAGCAGAACGAGGAGGCAGCCGCCATCTACGCCTCAGCTCTGACTCCCGACGAGACCCGTCCCGCGCTGGCGACGTTCGCCAACCCGGTCCTCGTGCTCGCCGGCCGGACCGACGTCGGCACCCCACCCGCCTTCGCCACTCAGTACGCCGATCTCTTCCCGAACGCCACCCTCACCATCCAGCCGGCCTCCGGCCACTTCCCCTGGATGGACGACCCTGCCGCCTTCGCCGCGGCTGTCGGCGACTTCTTCAGCCCGGTCCGTCCCGCAGCACACCACGGACCTGGTCGACAGTGACCGTTGCCGGGTCGAAGTTGCTGAGCAACCAGGTCGCGCCGGCCCGCTCGTACGGCGTACCGTCCTGGCCTGGTTCGATCTCGGCAACGTAGTCGTACGGCGCCGAGCTGTTGCGCAGGGCATCGATCTGTGCGACAGCCTCGGCGAACTGCTCCGGCGAGCTCAGGTTGACCGGGAAGAAGCCGTCGAGCCGCGCGGCTCGTTGCCTCGGGCGACTGTTGCCGGGGAACCCGGCCGCCCAGACCGGCACGTGCCGGCGTACCGGCGTCGGCAGGAACTGGACCCCGTCGACCGTGTAGTGCTCGCCGCGGTGGTTCACGACCTCGCCGGACCAGGCGGCGGCGAGGATCTCCAGGGACTCGTCGAGCATCCGCCCCCGCACCCGGTCGTCCAGCTCCTCACCGGTCCGCGAGAACTCCTCCCCGAACCGGTCGCTGCCCAGCCCCACCCCGAGCACGAGCCGACCCCCACTGAGCCGATCGAGCGTCGCCGTCTCCCGCGGCTTCCTCGGCCTCGGCCGCGATCCGCGCGACCACCACCGGATCGGCCAGCTCGTCGAACAACGGAAACCACAGCGCACGTCTCATACGCCGACGCTAGGAGAACCACCTGCGGGAGGGAACCGCTCGGCTCTATCCTGCACCCATGGACGTCCACTTCACCGGCGAGATCTTCCACTGGCGCGGCCCGTCCCCGTACCACTTCGTCGCCGTGCCCGAGGACGAGTCGACCGACATCCAGGCAACCTCGACGTCGGTCAGCTACGGCTGGGGCATGATCCCCGTCACCGCGCGCATCGGCGACACCGAGTGGACCACGTCGCTCTACCCGAAGGACGGCAAGTACCTGCTCCCGATCAAGGACGCCATCCGCAAAGCGGAGTCCCTGGAAGAGGGCCACACGGTCACGGCGCATCTGCACATCGCCCTGTGAGTTCGCGGCCGTACGCCGTCACTTCCGCAACTGCTCCACGCACGCCTGCCGAACGACCTCGGCGAGCTCGTCCTTCGTCCGGCTCCAAGGCCCGTCGAGATCGTCGTCAACCTCCCACAACGCACCAAGAGGCTGCTCGAAGGCCACGTCGGCATGCCCGGCCGCGAACACCAAGCCGACGACTTGATTGACGGCCCACTCCCACCGGACCCGCCCCTCGAGGTGCAGCGTGGCGATGTGGTCGTACGCCATCTTGAATGCCGCCTGCTCCGAAGACATGACATCGACCCCGGCGTCGGCCAGCGCCGCCGGGAGGAGATCCCGCACCTCACGCGTGTCACGCCCACTCAGCCCAGCCAACTCCGCGAGCGCGTCACCGTCGTACCCCTGGACCAGCCATTCAGCCGCCCACATCGGCACCCGCTCCGTCGGCAACTGCTCCAGCACCATCGCCGCCGCGACCACGCTCGGTGTCGGCGTCTCCCCCTCCGGTACGACGTCCCACAGCACCGCCCCAGTGTCGCCGCGTCGCCGCGCGGTCGCCACTGGCTTTCCATCCGCGTCTTGTCGGACCCACCTGGCATCGTCTCCCGCATGCCGATCCCAAGAGCAGTCGCGGTGGTCGTAGATGGTCGCCGCGCACTGGTGATCAAGCGCTACCTGCGTAAAACCTCAGCCGGCGATTGCGCCATGTGCCAAGCCGCCGGCCGGCACGACGCGCCGTGCCCCGGCCACCACTACGCAGTCCTCCCCGGCGGCCACGTCGAGCAAGGCGAAACCGCCGAAGCAACAGCGGTCCGCGAACTGACCGAGGAAACCACCCTCACCGCCCGAATCGACCGCCTCCTGTGGACCGGCGAGCACAACGGCCGCCCCGCGTCGTACTTCTTGATGACCGACGTCGCCGGAACGCCGCTCCTGTCCGGCCCGGAAGCCCAGGCGCACCGCCCCGACAACACCTTCGAGCTGCTCTGGGCCGAGGCGGACGATTTCGACGGCCTGGGTCTCTACCCCGCTGACGTGAGGACCCCGTTGACTGACCTGCTGAAGCGCACCACCTGACGTTGCGGGCAACGCCTGCAACCGATGACATGTTGGGTCAGGCCGACCACGAAAGCATGCGTCTAAGGGTCGCGTGAGGCGGGTTCATGCCACGGACCTCCATCACACGGACGGACTTCAGGCGCGGCAGCGCCAGGAGCGACGTGTACTCCAAGTCGTCAGCGACGATGGTGTGCAGCAACAGGTCTTCGAGCTGGGTGAGATGCCGCAGGAAGTCGATCGATTGAACGTGCGCCGTACGCGGAGACTTCCAATCGCCACCCAGCTCCAGGCTCTTCAGGCCCCGAAGCCGGCCCAGGGGGCTCAGATCGTGAGCTCGTCGCAGCCCCTCGACCACGAGGCTGTTCAGCGTGGTCAGGCACGCAAGCGGTTCGACGCTGGTGACGCGGGAGGCTCCTCCCAATCTGAGCTCTCGAAGGTTTTCCAGCTCACTCAGCGACGACAGGTCCTCGTAGTCACCCCACTTCACCGCGAGCCGCTGAAGCTGCGTCTGTCCTCGCAGGGCTGCGAACAGCCGTTTCGGCGTCCGCGTGACGAATTCCAGGTCACGGACCCCGCTCGGCCCCGCTGCAAAGAACTCGACCCACTCCTCGACCACGCGCCGCGCCTGTGCCGCCGAGTACGCCGTACCGAGTTGAGTGCAGGAGACCGCGAGCACCTCTTCCCCGCCGTACTCGGCCACCTCGGTCACCATCGGCACACCCCGACCTCGCATGCCGCGGACACTACCGCCCTTGACCGACAGGGCGGACGCATCGAGTTCGTTCAGTGGGTCAGCCGATGTGGACATCCCAGGGTCCGCCGTGCACCTCGAACGCGGGTTCCGAGCTGAACCCGTCCTCCAGCATCGGCTTGAAGCTCTGCACGGCATAGAGCTGGTAGGTCCCCGGTTCCAGCGGATAGATCTGTCCTGACGGCTCGTTCGGGTAGCCCAGATTCACCGACGATTCGTAGGTGAAGCTCTCACCCGGTTCGAGGGTGATCGTGCGCCCCATGTCCGGCCGATAACCAGGCGGCCTGACCACCACACCTTCCGACAGGACAGACAATTCCGCACCGAACCACGCGGTGGAAAGCCGCAGCAGTGAACCACCGACATTGGTGATCCGAGTCTCGATCGCCAGGAACGCACCCGTCACCCGAATCGGCCCGTCCGGGATCGACGCCGTCATCCGCAGCGGCACGTCATCTCGTCCCATCGACCCATTGACCCATGATCGCCGCATGCGTCAGAAAACGGAACTCCCATACCCGCCACTCTGCGATGAAGACTCATCTCCTGCTCTGCGGGAAGATGTCCAGGTGCAGATCATTCCAAGCACCCTGCGGTCGATACCGGGCGCCGGCCTGCGGTGGTTGCTGGGATTGCCCCGGCTGCCTGATCTACCACCACTGGATCACGCGACCCACCGTGCGTACGAGGAGTTCACCAAGAACTACGTCGACCCGGCCGGCTCACAGGCGCAACTACACCCGCCAGGCCCGACGGCGACCTACCTGCAATGGCTCGCAGATCATCGCCGAGTCCTGTTCCACGGCACGAAACGCGACAACCTCAGCGAACTGCGCCCCGACCGCGAATCCGAGGACAGTACGACGTTCGGCAACCAGCGCGCGGTGTTCGCCTCCGATGATCCCGTGTGGGCGATGTGGTTCGCCCTGCTGGCCCGCGGCCCCGGTTTTCGCTCGACGCGCAACGGCACCTGGTCGGTTCGCGGCGAAACGCAGCACCGGCAGTACTTCTTCTCGGTCGACACCGACCAGCCGGACGCGGAACTGCTGACCGACGGTTGGCTTTATATCGTCCCCCGAGACGGATTCGCGGCCGAGCCCGCCACAGCCGGACTGCTGCAATCAGCCCAATGGGTCAACCCCAACCCCGTCAGGACACTCGCCCGAATTGCTGTCACTCCGGCGGACTTCCCATTCACCGGCATGATCGGACGCCACACCGGCAGCGAATCCATGCTCCGCACCCTTCGCAACGCGCGCAAAACATCCCGCCGTTGACCCACCGAGGCGTTAGTTGCCTCAGGCATCAATCTTCCAACGCCTCCCCCAGCACCCGTACCCCTCGACGAATCCGGGACTCGTTCACATTCCCGAAACCGATCACCAGTGCCGGGCTGAAGGCTGTTGGCTCCACCGCCGGAGGCACCCGATAACGCCCCAGCGCATAGACCCGTACGCCGTCCGCCGCCGCACGGTCAACCACAGCGGCCTCCTCCAGCCGAGCCGGCAACCGCAGCAGCGCATGACACCCCGCGTCCAACCCTTCCAGCCGAACATGCGGAGCACGCTCGGCAAGCTCGGCAACGAGCACCCGCCGGCGCGCATGGTAGATCTCCCGCATCCGCCGCAGATGCCGGTCGAACCGCCCCGACTCGATCATCAGCGCGAGCGCGATCTGATCGAGCGCGGGCACGCCCCGGCTTGCCAAATGCTTCTCTCGCGTCAACGCTTCGACCAACTGCGGCGGCGCAAGCAACCATCCGATCCGCAGCCCCGGCGCCAGCGTCTTGCTGACCGACCCGAGCACCACCACCCGATCCGGCGCCAGCCCCTGCAGCGAACCAACCGGCTGCCGGTCGTACCGGAACTCGGCGTCGTAGTCGTCCTCCAGGATCAGCCCGTCGACCTCCTCGGCCCACGCGATCAGGTCGCGGCGCCGCCTCCCGCTCAGTACGACGCCGGTCGGGCACTGATGGGCCGGCGTGACCAGGACCGCCCGGGCGCCGCAGCGCGCCAGCGCCTCGACGTTCACGCCCTCCTCGTCGACCGGTACCGCCACCGGCGTGAGCCCGGCCCGTACGGCGAGCTCGTCGTGCTCACGAGGTCCGGGATCCTCCAGCGCGACGCTGTGGTGGCCGCCGCGGGCGAGCGCGCCGAGGACCAGGTTGAGGCCTTGGCGGAACCCGTTCACGACCACCGTGTGGGCCGCTTCGGCGGCGCCCGCACGAACGCGACGGTGATACCCCACCAGGACCCCGCGCAGGTGCTCCGACCCGGTGTCCGGTTCGTCGCCCATGGCCGCGGACGGCCCGAGCCGGCCGGCCTGGGTCAGCGCCCACATCCAGTCCTGCATCGGGAAGGACGCCAAGTCGGGAATGCCGTACTCGAAGTCCACCTCGACCGGCTGCGGCTGCGGGGGTCGGACCACCTCGGCGGGCTGCGTACGCCGTACGGCAGCACCCGGCGCGACCCGGGTCCCCGATCCGGTCACGGTGATCAGATAGCCCTCGGCAACCAGCTGCTCGTAGCACTCCACGACCAGCCCCCGGGACACGCCCAGCTGCTCCGCGAGCGACCGGCTCGACGGCAGCCGCTCCCCGGCGGACAACCGGCCACCCCGGATCGCGTCCCGCAACTGCCGCTGGATCTGCTGCCCCAGCGGCTCTGCGCCCGAGCGGTCCAGTCCGATGAGCAGCTCCGGCACCACACCCGCCCAGCGTACGGTCATCGGCGTCGCCTCAAGTGGTCCACTCCACGACCTCGCAATCGGTCCTTCAGAGGTGTCCGATCCTCGCCCAGGATGAACGCACGGACAAGCACAGGAGGCAACCCCGATGCGCAAGATCATCAACTCGACGTTCGTCACCTTGGACGGCGTGATCAACCACATGGACCACTGGCACTTCGACTTCATCGACGCCGACTCCGACGCGCTCACACTCGAGCAGATCACCGCGGCCGACGCGATGCTGATGGGCCGGCACACCTACGACGTGTACGCCGGCGCCTGGCCCGGCCGCGACAGCGAGTACGCCGGGCGCATCAACGCGATCAAGAAGTACGTGGCGTCCACGACCCTCACCGACCCGAAGTGGGACAACACCGAGGTCCTCACGGGCGACCTGACCGACGAGGTCCGCCGCCTCAAGTCCACCGACGGCGGCCCCATCCTCATGCACGGCTTCGGCCCGGTCGCCAAGACCTTGCTCGCGGAGGGGTTGTTGGACGAGCTGCACCTCTGGTACCACCCGTCGCTCGTCGGTGTCGGCACCGCCGACGACCGCCTGCACACCGAAGGGCTGATCGCCCACCTGCGGTACGCCGGCGTCCGCCCACTCGCCTCCGGCGTCGTGGTCCTGTCGTACGAGGCGGGTGCGCGATGAGCCACTACCAACTCCGGAGAACCTTCGACGCGACCCCTGAGCAGGTCTTCCGCTTCTTCGTCGAACCGGAGCCCTTCTCCCAGTGGTTCGTCGTCCCCGGCTTCCGGACGCCGTCCGAGTCCGTCCAGATGGACGCCCGCACCGGCGGATCGGTCAAGGCCACCATGGTTGCCGACGACAACGAGTCCGAACTCCCCTTCACCGTCCAGTACGGCGACGTCGAACCACCCCACCGCGTCGTACTGCGCCCCGGCGGCGACGAGGAGGTCACCATCACGCTCTCCCCGACGCCCGACGGAACCGAGCTGATCTACGCCTACACCGGCCCCGCAGCCGCGCCGACCGACCAGGCCGCGGTCAACACCATGCTCGACGAGATCGCCCGCCACCTGTGACCCTTGCGATCTGTGGGAGGACACTGTGCCGGTGAATCAACTTTCCCTATCGGTCCCGGCATACCGTCGAGAAGTTGGCGTCGTCGCACCCGTCGAGGGTGGGACGGTGCTCGTGCGGGTCGTGGACGGCGCCGTGGAACTTTCCGGCGATCCTGCGGGTCTGCGCGACTTGGCCAGATGGTGCCTGTCGCTGTCGGACTCGTCTGCACCGGATGGCTCTCACATCCATCTCGATCCTGGGACCGTCCCGCTGTCATTGCAGTCGACACCCCTGACGATCGCGCGAGACGACGGCATCGACGCCATACCCGACTGACAAGGTGAACAAATGCTGAATCAGGTAGCCGACGGCGTCTGGGTCCGGCAGAGCGAGTGGGTCTGGAGCAACACCACCGTCGTACGCGGGGACGACGGCTTGATCCTCGTCGACCCCGGCATCGACGGTTCCGACCTGAACCAGCTCGCCGACGACGTGGACCAGCTCGGCATCCCGGTCGTCGCCGGGTTCTCCACCCATCCCCACTGGGACCACCTGCTCTGGCATTCCCGATTCGGCGACGTACCGCGCTACGCCACCTCCGGCGCCGCCCAGGCCGCCGGCGAAGCCCGCGAACGAGCGCAACAAGCGGCCGCTGAGAACGCGTCGGGCATCCCCCTCGAGCTGATCGCCATCCTCACCCCACTCCCCGCGGACGGCGGCCCCATGCCGGGCGAGCTCATCGAGCACCAAGCCCACGCCATCGGCCACGCCGCCGTCCTCCTCGCGGACCGCGGCGTCCTGCTGGCCGGCGACATGCTGTCCGACGTGCTGATCCCACTCCTCGACCCCCGCCGCCCTGACCAGGTCAGCGCGTACGAGACAGCCCTCGCCCGCCTCGCCGAGGCCGCCGAGCACGCCGACATCCTGATCCCCGGCCACGGCACCGTCGCCAAGGGCTCTGAGGTGGCGGCGCGCCTCGCTGCCGACCGCGCGTACATCGACGCGCTACGCCGAGGAGCCAACCCGGTCGATCCGCGCCTGGATCTGGACTGGCTCACCGGCCCCCACCAGTCGAACCTGAAGCAGGCCCGCCCCTCATCGGAGTGAACTCCGCACCCTTGGTCGCCGCCGGCCGCTGACACCGACCGCGGAGATGACGATGGACCTGTACGACCACTGACAACCGCTACGAGACTTCCGTGGGCCTTTCGTCGATCTTCCGTCCTCGCGCTCGCGCACGCGTGTTGGTCAGACCGCCAACCCGATTCGTGTCGCCCGGATGCGCTCGCGCCCAAGCTCGCTTCTGCTGCACCATCCACCGAACACGTTCGTCGAGGTCGTTCCGAAGCTGTTCCGAGATTTCCAGCGGACCGTCTTGTTGTAAACCGCGCGGTTGTGCTCAGCCGGATCCTCACTGGTCCGGAGCCGAACAAGTTCCTCCGCCGACTCGATCACGGACTGAGTGCTTCCTGGAGTTGCTCTTGGGGCACTACCGAGGCACAGCATCGCTGACCGCCACTACCGTGTGCCGACACCGTCTTCATCTTTCTGCCCGTTTGCAGCGTGGTCGTCCCAGTCCTTCAGCCGCTCCCACTGGTAGCGGTCGATGAAGGCGCGTTCCTTCTCGATCCACTGCGCAAACAAGTCGGCCACATCGTCAAGCCCAACGCCCCGGGCCTGGAAGTGACGCAGCGGCGATCCATCCCGGTACTCCATTTCGAGCGTGCGCCCCGCGTTGCGCGCCTGGGCATAAGAGTCTCGTCGCCCGTCGCTGACGATCACGAAGCTGTCCGGCTCTCGTAGCTCCCGCGCCAAGAATGGCAACCACCGCTCCGGCTCCCCGACACTTCCTTCGGTCGTGTCAATCCTGATCTCGCGCATGACCTCATCTTCTCGAAGTTCTCGGTATGCCCCGCTGCTGCTCCACGGAGGAGTTCTGGTTGGGTGTTGGCTCGCCGCGATGATGAACGCTCACCGCTGGGCGCCTCGACTCCTGGCCAACCGACTGGCCGCAGCTTGGTTTATCCGACAGTGTGTCGTAATCTGCTTTTCACGACACACTGTCGGATAAAGGGAGCGTCGCCATGACTGCGGAGACCGATCGTGCCGAGATCATCGAACTGTTCGGGCGGTACGCCGACATCGCGGATCTGAAGGAGTTCACCGACCTGCCACGGCGCGTCCACACGGACCCGTTGACCATCGACTTCGAGTCGGTCACCGGGATGCCACCGATGACGGTTCCGTTGAGCGACTACGGTGATGCGCTCCGCGGCTCGTTCGGCGCCTTCACCGCGACCCATCACGCGATCACCGGGCACGTCGTCACCGTCGACGGTGACCGCGCGACGATCCACGCGCACGTCCGCGCCGAGCACTGGCTGCCCCAGGAAGTCGCCGGCGATGGTCCCGATCGCTGGCTGGTGGTCGGGTTCTACGACAACGAGGCGGTTCGGACGGCCGACGGCTGGCGTCTCAGCAGCGTGAAGCTCACCGCGGCGTACCAGGAGAACGCGCACCTGGCGAGTGCCGCTGCGGCAGGACAGGCACGATAGATGCCTCGGATTCGCGGCGGCAGCCTCGAGGAGCACCACGAGCTGGTGTGGGCCGACCTCGCGGACGCGACGCGCCGCCTCCTGGTGGAGCGCGATTACGACTCGATCAACCTGGGCCACATCGCGGCCGAGGCCGGGATCGCGCGGAACACCCTGTACAACTACGCCCCCGACAAGGCCGCGCTCGTCCAGGCACTGACCGAGCGAGCGAGCCGGCCGATGCTCGAGCGGGTGACTGCAATCGCCGCGCGTACAACGGAGCCTGCTGCGGACCGGCTACGCGCGATCGTCGAGGCGGTGCTGGAGGCGTCCACCGACCAAGCCCTGCAGCCGATGTTCCGGCCGGGAGCCGGTCCGCTGATCGACGAGATGGCGAAGGCGCCGGTCGGGCCGTTCCACGCGATCGTGGCCGAGGTGGAGAACGTCGTCCGGGACGGCATCGCCCGCGAGGAGTTCCGCGAGGTCGACGACGTACCCCTCACGGTGGAGTTGTTGTCCGGCGCGATGCGAGCGGCGGCCGAGCGCATCGGCCGCGACCCTGACACCTTCGCGGCCACGGTCCGTTCTGCGCAGGAGATCATCCTTGCGTCGTTGGCCCGCTAGGTCGTGCGGCGGGCGGTTGTCAGTTCGACCAGCTGGGGACGGCGAGCTGATCCGTACGGCCCGCGCGCAACAAGGCGTGGCCTACGGATGCAACGCAGGGTCTCAATCGTAGAAAGGCGGTGGACTCCACATCCCTACGAGTGTTCTGATCGCGGTGCTATGGAAGACCGTGCGGTTGTGACAGAAGCCCAGATCGCCGAGGGCCTTGGCCGGCTAGGTCTGGACTCGACATCATCGGTGCTCGTTCACGCGTCGCTGCGGTCATTCGGCCGAGTTGCCGACGGGGCTGAAGCGGTCTGCCGGGCTCTGGTCGGAACATGCGGGACGGTGATGATGCCCTCCGGCACTTGGGATCTGACCGGCGTACCCGCACCTCCAGGCCTGGTTCGGCCGCACAACGCGTACTACAACGCAGACACCTGGGCAGCCTTCGATGACGCGCTCGAGAGCGCAGTGCCGTTCAGGCCGGACTTGCCGGTCGACCGCTGGCTAGGACGGGTCTCGGAGACCATGCGGCTGGGCTTTGCGCACGAGCGGAGTACACACCCGCTGTTCTCCTTCCTGGCGGTCGGAACCCATGCGCGACAGCTGATCGAGGCCCAGCGGCTCGAATGGCCGCTCGGACCTATCGAGGCACTTGCCGAGCGAGGCGGACATGTACTGCTCCTAGGCGTCGGCCACACGTCGAACACCACGATTCACCTTGCTGAGCAGCATCTGGGTCGGTCCCGGTTCTATCGGTACGCCAAGGTGGCGCCAGGAGCATGGGCGGAGCTTCCAAACGTCCCAGGCGAAAGCCACAGGTTCGATGAAATCGAAGCTGCGTTGAGGCCAGTAACGACTGAGGTTCGCATCGGCGACTGCCGGGCTCGACTGGTCGGCGTCGAAGATGTGCTGACGTGCGCGACCAGGCTCATCGTGAATGACCCGGCAGCCATGCTGTGTAGTGACGAAGACTGCCGATGCGGAGCTGCACTTCAGCAACGGCTAGCCAGCCTCACCTGATCTCCGAAGCCCATGTTGAGCACGCGATCGGCGTCGCGAGGTATCGATGTAGCCATCCACTAGATTGCGAAGCATGCGGAACGACGTACTGGCATGGAGCGAGGATGTGCTGGGATCGCGGATCACCGACATCTGCGAACTCTCCGGAGGTCTGACCTCGACCATGCTGGCACTGACCGACGAGACCGGACGACGGACCGTCCTCCGACTGATGACCAACGAACCATGGAAAACCCACGGGTTCGCCCTCACCCAGCGAGAAGCATCCGCCCTGCAGACACTGGAAGACACGTGTGTGCCGGCTCCCACGAGCTTGGGGTTGGACGCAGAGGGTCGACACGCAGGGGTCGCTGCCCATCTGATGTCGCGCCTGCCAGGCGACCCCTCACCGGAGATCGACGACGCCAGTG
This sequence comes from Kribbella sp. ALI-6-A, assembly GCF_001984195.1. Classification (GTDB taxonomy): domain Bacteria; phylum Actinomycetota; class Actinomycetes; order Propionibacteriales; family Kribbellaceae; genus Kribbella. The sequence goes on along the minus strand of NZ_MTQN01000012.1, from coordinate 1,834,884 downwards.
TGACTGCGATGGCAACGCTCCTGGCTGTCATCCACGAGGTGAAGCCGGCGAACCCCTTCCGCACCTACGAATCGTGGGCGTGGGAAGCAAAGAGGACCCTGCCCGCCTGGACGAAGCATCCCGGCTCCTGGCAGCGCGCGTTCGACGTACTGGCGGAAGAGCCGCCTTCGTACCAGCCGACGTTCCTGCACCGGGATTACAGTCACCGGAATCTGCTCTGGAGCCGTGGCGAGATCGCCGGCGTTGTCGACTGGGTGGAGACCTCAACGGGTCCCGCCTGGCTGGATGCCGCGCACGCGGCGACGAATCTCGCCCTGGCTTTCGGGCCCGATCCCGCTTGGACCTTCCTGGAGCGCTACGCAGCGCTGACCGGCCACAGGCTGGAGATGTACTGGCTGGTGATGGACGCAGTCGGATTCCTGCCACCACCGGGAAGGAAGCCGATGTTCGGATCCCCGACTGAGTTGGAGCGCCTCGACCGCTGGCTGCACGACCTCATGCTGGCCGCCTGACCTTCCGTCAGAGCCAAGAGGCCGATCCCAGGATGGCGCGGGCGCTTCCAGCATCGGTGAGGTGTCGGTTGCTGTTGCGATACATCTGGGCGGGTGCTGGACAGGTAGGGATATGAGCAACCCTGTGGGCGGCGTTGGTCGAGAGGCGCGGTTCGTTGCGCTGTTCGAGGCGACGTACGCGGATTTGGTGCGGTTCGCGCAGCGGCGGGTGCCGGAGCCACAGGCCGAGGATGTGGTGGGCGAGGCGTTGCTGGTCGCGTGGCGGCGGCTGGACGACGTACCGGCGGCTCCGCGGGATGCGCGAGCGTGGATGTTCGGGATCGTGCGGAACACGATTCTGAACACGCAGCGCGGCGTACGGCGCCAGGAGGCGCTCGCCGTGCGGCTGGCGGAGGCCACGTCCTCGTGCTCGCCGGACGACGCCGACCTCGTCGCTCGCCAGGTCGATCTGGCGCGGGCGTGGGGACGGGTGTCTGCCGTTCATCAGGAAGCTCTGGCCCTTGCGGTGATCGACGACCTGTCGGCGCGCGAGGCTGCGGCGGTTCTGGGCATCTCGGCGGTCGCGTACCGGCTTCGCCTGTCCCGGGCCCGCCGTGCCCTGCGTGCACAGCTCGGTCACCGTGCCACACCTGCCGCCGCGCCGGCAGGTCTCACCGAAAGGCAGACGTCATGAAGCACCTGGACGAGTTCGCCGACCTGAAGACCCTCGACCCGGCCACCACCGACATCGATCCGCACAGCCCTCGGGCCCGTGCCGTTCTGCAGCGCGTCCTCACCACCGACCCGGTGGAAAACGTCCGGCCCCACCGGAGCCGCCGCCGCGTGCTCGTTCGAGTAGCAGTTGCCACCACTGCGGTCGCGGTCGCCGGGTTGACCGTGTTTGTGCCGCGAGAGAGCGGCCCGATGCCGAGCGGCGATTTGGCGTTCGCAACCTGGACCGCGCAGCCGACCGGCCTGTCCGCCGAAGAGCGTGCCGACGCGGTCAAGCAGTGCCGGAAGTCGTTGAAGGGTATGGGGCAGGACGACCAGATCAACCGCGCGGGGACGGCGATGGTCGAACGCCGAGGCGATTGGGCGTTGGTGATCCTGACCGGGCACGACCAGTTCGCGGCGTCCTGCATGACGAACGTCAACCCTCGCAACCGCCACGGTTACGGCTCCATCGACGGCCCCGGCCGCGCCCCCGTCGGGCCGCGTCAGCTCTCCCCGTCCCAGATGGGTACCAGCGGCGGTGGCAACTACGGGTACCTGACGTCCGCGGTTGGCCGGGCCGGTTCCGACATCGTCGGGGTGACCTACAACAGCCCGACCCGCGGCCCGGTGCAGGCATCCGTGCGGAACGGTTATTTCGCCTTCTGGGTCCCCGGCAGCGAGTTCGACGGACTCCATCCCGTGCCCGTCCGAGTCACATATCGCGACGGCACCACCGCGGCGGTCACGCTACGGCTCGGCTACTGAGGCGGGGATGCCGGGATCCGGCGCGAGCGAAGCGCCTAGAGCCAGGGCGGATCGTATCGGCTGACATAGGCGCGTGCGCGTTCTGTCGGATCTGCCCAGTACTGGTGCGGTTGCCGATGCACGTGCTTCTCCCAGAACTCCCGAAGGTCACTTCTGATCGTCTCCACCTCGCGGACGGGGAGACCCTCGAAGTCGCTGTTGACCTGCAGGAGTTCGGACTCGAGGTTCCAACCCGACGCATCGAACGCCCACGTGCCCCACCTGGCGTACACGTGAACCGGATGTTCGGAGTCACCCAGGTACATCGCTGCCAAGGCGATCTCCTGATCGGGATAGAAATCCCTACACGCCCAGGCCAGCACGTGGCATGCCCCACTCGAGAAGAAGGCCTGATCCGTTCGCTCCCAGGACACTCGTTGATCTGAGCGCTCGATCGCGGTTCGTCGGAAGACCCCACACGCCGTCACTGCCATCGGGCGATGCTAGCGAAGCGATCTTGTAATCGGGGCGCTGGCGGGGTGGCACAGAGCGTTGGCTGCGATCAAAGGATGGCGCGCCAACCTGCGGGATCGTTCGATCCTGGTGCTGAGGAGAGGCCGTACGTCGTAGATCCGCCAGCGCCCACCGAGCTCGGACGACCAGTCACACCGACGGGCCGCCCGAGGCGGTGGTATCGACTACTCGCGACTACTCGACGGCGAGCGCCGCTTCCGCCGGTCGGCCCCGCGTCGCACGCCATGCGGGCAAGAGCATCGCGCCCAGGGTCAGCAACACGGTCAGGGCGACCGTCGTCACGTAGATCCACGGCGATCCGACAGGGAGGAGGGAGTCGAGCCGCTTGACGCTGACGGGCACCAGGATCGCGACAGCCGCAGCGGTGCCCAGGACGACGCCGCTGAGAGCGACGATCACGCCTTCCAGACCCACCATCTGCATCACCTGGCCACGGGTGGAGCCCGCGAGCCGCTGCATGCCGAACTCCCGCCGGCGGGCTGTCATGCTCGACGCGAGGGTGTTGATCACCGTGATGGCCGAGTACCCCGCGATCATGACCACCATGATGTAGATCGCGAAGTTCGCGGTCCTCTTCTGGTCATCGAACTCACCGAGAAGAACGTCGCGGCCGCTCACGGCAAGGCCGTCCTGGGCAGACGCCCAGTCGGTCAGCTCGGTCTCCATCTGCGCCGAGTCGGTGTCCTTCTTGAACGAGACGAGCATCCGTGTCGCGACGCCCGCCGTCGTGTGGGCAGCGAGGGTGTCCGCAGGAAGCAACAGCGTGTCGTAGTCATCCGGAGCGGAGAACAACGCGGCCACCCGGACGTCGAGAGCTGTCTTGTCTCCAAGCCTGAGTGTGATCGCGTCGCCGAGGTCGACGCCCAACCTCTCGGCATGCTGTTCGTCGATCGCGATCGTGTCGTCGTGCAGGTCCGCGAACGAGCCGGCCGTGATCTTCACGGGCGTGGTGGCCTCAGCGCCTACGGGGGACACGCCCTGCAGGTTCCAACCCTCGTTCAACGGAGAGCTGTCCTTCGGATTTTCGATGAACCCCAGGCTGTCGATGTACTCCGAAGCGCCGGCGACACCGGGTAAGTCGTTGACCTGCTCGACCGCGCGTGCATCGAATCCGGTCTCGGTGGTCAACACGGCATCCGCGACCAGGTTGTCCGCGAAAGCCCGTCGGTCCGCCTCATCACTCGTCGTCTGCAGGTACAGCAACCCGGTCGACACCGCGGTCAGCAGGATGACCGGGGCCATCACGGCTGCCAGGCGGCCACTTCGGCCCCTGGCGTTGAGGACGGCGAGCTGGCCGGTCACCCCGCCGACCGCACGGACAGGCCACTGCCAGACGAAGGTGGTGATCTTGGTCAGGACCGGAGCCAGGAGGGCGGCTCCGATGGCAAGGAGAATCACGGCCGGCGCGCCAGTTGCCGGAGTGAGTGGCCCGCTCATCACGGCGATCGTGACGATGGTCAGTCCGATGCCGCCGCCGAGAACGACGAGTGCGAGGAGCAGGCGTCCGCCGCCGATCAGTCTCCCGTCGACGGAGACCTCCGCCAGCGCCTGCGTCGGCTTGATGCGAGAGACCCGTCGACCTGCGCCCAACGCACCGGCCAGAGCGGCGACGACCGCCACAGCCATGGCGGCGACGGTGGGGACCCAACCCTGGTGGAAGACGACGCCGTCAGCGGCGATACCGCGATCGACCAGCAGGTCGAACATGAACCTGCCGAGGAGCTGACCGGGCAGAACTGCCAGTGCGGTGGCGATCAGCGAGATCATCAGCGTCTCGCGGAAGATGAGCCGACGCAGCTGGCGAGACGTCGCGCCGATCGCCCGTAGCAGCGCCAGGTCCCTGTGCCGTTGGGTGATCGACAGGGCAAGCATGGACGACACCCCGAAGACCGACACCAGGAGCGCGAAGGCGGTGAAGACCCCGGCAAGGGCCATCACGGTGACCGCGCTGGCCTTGGCCTCGCGCAGCTCCGCCTGCCCCCGTTGATCTCCGACGAGGGTCACCGCCCTGTCGTCCAGCTCAGCGTCGATCCGCTTCCGCAGCTCATCCACGTCTGTACCCGGCGCGGCCACCACGCCGATCGCATCGACCGTCCCCGTCGGTGCCTTGCCCTCGAAGACGTAGCTCGTGGTCTCTCGCACCCCCGGCAGCGCCGAGAGCGTGTCCTCGAGGCCCGCGTCGATGCGGACGCGCTCGGGCAGGATGGGTGGTTCGTCCGGATCGCCGCCGGAGGCGTGGTACTCCTGGTCACCGGCGACGACGACGTCTGCCGACGCCAGCTTCTGCGGGGCTACCGCCGAGCGGGTCCCGGTCTCGATGAGGCCACCAGTGGCCATCATCATGGCCGCCGCGAAGAACATGGCCAAGAAGGCGGCAGCGAACAGCCCCGCTCGGAAGCGCAGGGTGCGGAGCGCAAGCTGCATCATCGGCGCTCCCCTCCCCGGGACTTCTCCAGGCGAGGCAGCGGCAGGGGTCGATCGTCGGCGAAGGCGCCCAGGTGAGTCATGCGCTCGGCGACGGACTCGGCGGTCGGCGCGTGGAGCTCCCCGGCCAGCCGACCATCCGCGAGGAACAAGACGCGATCGGCGTACGACGCCGCAACCGGGTCGTGAGTCACCATCACGATCGTCTGGTGGGCCGTCTGCGCCGAGTGCCGCAGCAGAGCGAGGATGTCCTGCGCCGTTCTGGTGTCCAACGCACCGGTCGGTTCGTCGGCGAAGAGGACGGCGGGTTCGCTGATCAGCGCTCGAGCGATGGCGACCCGCTGCTGCTGCCCGCCGGACAGCTCCGACGGACGGTGGTTCTTTCGCTGCGCCAGACCGACCTGCTCCAGCACGGTCGCCACCCTGCTCCGCGACGGCGGTCGCCCGGCGAGCCGGAGCGGCAGGGTGACGTTCTGGCGCACCGTCAGCACCGGCAGCAGGTTGAACGACTGGAAGACGAACCCGATGCGGTCGCGCCGCAGCTTCGTCAGCTCGGTCTCGTCCAGCTCGCTGATCTCGTGACCCTCCAGCAGGACCGAACCTGACGTCGGCTGATCGAGCCCTGCCGCACACTGCATCAAGGTGCTCTTGCCGGACCCCGACGGGCCCATGATCGCGGTGAAGGTCCCACGACGGAACTGCGTCGTCACGCCATCGAGCGCCACCACCTCGTTGTCCCGTTTGCCATAGACCTTGCGCACGTTCGTCAGCCCGACCGCATCCATGGCGTCGCCTGTGTTCATCAGAGATTTCCTCGCGATTGCTGTCCGGCCCATGCCGGACGGTTCATCACCAACCCTGTCGCTGACGCGCTTCGTGCACATCGTTCGTCAACACCAACCTGGTACTGGTGCCACCGGACCAGATCCGACGGCGTCTGGTGCAGACGCACTACGTCCCTCGGCCGGAGGTGGCCATGCCCTACGCTGAACAGATGCTGCCGCGGGTGAACATCGATGGCGCTGGCATCTCCCCCCATCACAGGCCGGGGCGGACCATCGGCCCGCAGAGCCTGCCGGTGAGGCTCGCGGACCTTGTCGGACGGAGGTAGCCGGCTCGTGCCCAGAGGTGGATCGTCCTGGGGCGAGGCAACGATTGTGACCACGGCATTCCTCCTGTGCCTGCTGGGGAGCGTGCTGCAGGTCGACGACACGGTGGCACCGCCATCCGCAGCGGCCTATCTGCTGGCCGCAACGTCGTCGGCGGTGATGCTCGCGCGCCACCGGGCGCCGGTCGCCACACTGGCGGCCACGACAGTGTTCGGCATGCTCGTCGCGCCGCTCGGACTGCTGCTGACTCCGCTCACCATGACCCCAGCCGTCATCAGCGCCTACACGCTGGGGATGCGCACCGAGCGGCGTACCGCCGTCGCGGCCCTCCTGACATCGGCGGCGCTGCTCGTCGTCTCGACACTGTTCTTCGAGGACGACCTCTCCTGGGAAGACACCAGCAGGTTGGTGACCGTGGCCTCCTCGCCGCTCGTGGCGGCCGTGCTCGGGCGTTTGGCGAGGCACCGGCAGGCCCATCTGGCGTACGTCGAGGAGCGGGCTTTGCGAGCCGAGGTGAGCCGGGACAGCGAAGCACGCAGGAAGGTCGGCGAGGAACGAATCCGCATTGCGCGCGAGCTGCACGATCTGGTCGCGCACCAGATCACGCTGGCGAACGCCCAGGCGAACGTGGCGGCTCACCTCTTCAGCACGAGCCCGGACAAGGCCCGCTCGAGCCTGGACGAAGTGGTCGAGACCACGCGCCATGCCCTCGACGAACTGCGAGCCACCGTCGGACTCCTGCGTCAGCGCGACGACGCACCTGCGTCACGTGAGCCGGCGCCCGGGCTGGCACACGTGCCGATGCTCCTGGAGTCCTTCCGCCTCGCCGGGCTGGAGGTGTCGGTGCACCACGACGGCACTGCTACACCGCTGCCGCCGGCGGTGGATCTCACCGCCTATCGCATCATCCAAGAGGCTCTGACCAACGTGACGAAGCACGCCACTGCTCGTAGCGCCGACGTCCGCCTCACGTGGGGCAGTGAGCGGGTGGGCATCAGGATCGTCGACGACGGCGTCAGTTCCCATACGCCGCTGGAGCATTCGCCTGGCTACGGTCTGATCGGGTTGCGCGAACGGACCACCGCCGTGGGCGGCACCTTCACAGCAGGCCCTCGACCCGAAGGGGGCTTCATCGTTACCGCCCACCTCCCGCTGCCCGTCGCCGAGTCCAGAGCGCGGACGACCGGCGGATCACCTGACAGGGAAGGCCGATGATCCGAGACGTGGCCGACCACGGACAGGACGACGACCAAGATGCCGGACGCCGACTGCGGGTGGTCCTCGCCGACGACCAGGCGTTGCTGCGGGGTGCCTTCCGGACTCTGCTGGACAGCACCGATGACATCGCCGTGGTCGGCGAGGCCGGCGATGGCAAGGAGGCCGTGGAGCTGACCCGCCGCACGCACCCGGACGTGGTCGTCATGGACATCCAGATGCCTGGCATGGACGGACTCACCGCCACCTCGCAGATCTGCGCTGACCCGGACCTGCGCGCCAGCCGCGTCCTGATCCTCACCACCTACGAGACCGACGAGTACGTCGCACAAGCACTTCGAGCAGGGGCGAGCGGATTCATCGGCAAGGGGATAGACGCCGACGGACTGATCGATGCCGTCCGCACGATCGCCGACGGCGACGCCCTCCTGTCCCCGGCCGCGACCCGATCGCTGATCGCCCGTTTCCTCGCCACCCCCATCGACACCGCGCCGCGCGATGCCGAGCGGCTCGTCGCGCTCACGCCACGCGAGCGCGAGATGGTTGCTCTCGTCGCAACGGGCCTGTCGAACCTCGAGATCGCTGATCGGATGTACGTCAGCCCTTTCACCGTTCGCGCTCACGTGCAGCGTGCCATGACGAAGCTGGAGGCCCGAGACCGCGCGCAACTCGTCGCCATCGCCTACCGAACCGGTCTGGCGCGCGGCTTTCCCGACGGGGATCCGGATCCCGCATAAGCGGCCGAACCGCGCGTCGTGCCCGGCCCACTGACAGCAGATCTCGTGTGTGGGGTGGGCTGACAGACTCGATGGGAGCTCACCAGGTGGAAGGCCTCCCCGTGCCCAGCTGCTACCACGAAGCCGCCGCCGGAATCATCAGTGCGTCCATCTTCCAGGTGCCCGGCTGCTGCGAAGTGCATCCGAGCACGGTTGGCTGCGCCAACATCAAATCCCGCACTGCCGACGCATCCACCGAGACCCATGTGTCCCAACGTCTGTGTGCGTACTTCGTGCGCACCGGGCAGGTCCGGGGACAAGGTGAGCTCCGACATCGCCTGTCTCAGCTTGGTAACGCGACCGTGAAGCACTTATCACACACGGTCACCGCTGTTATCGTCCGCTTATGAGCGTGGGGGATGGGGTTCCGGGAGGCGGTCTACCGGGTCGCGCAGTCTATTTGGCTTGATCAGCATCCGGACGACGCAAGCTCCCCGACGGCTTCAATGAAGCGTTTCACCTCCGCCTTACTGAGGTCCTAGAAGGCAGCACGCGCCCGAAGCTTGTTCTTCGGCGATCAACAAAGAAGGCTAGCAACGACGACTGGGACGAATGGCTCGATTGCTACACGATGGCACGGGATCGCGTCACGAATGCACTTGCGTCATTACCGGCCGAACACGAAATCCTGGACAATATCCCCCGGTCCGTGCACGGTGCGTTTCGTAGTATCGGCACCAGCCTCAAACATTCTGAGTCACTTACCGTCGGATCACCCCATTCGCACCGACAGGCGCGCTTGTATCGACGCTAGTGTGAGACATCTGTTAGGTGAAATCGACTCCGCGCTCGCGCCAACTCCGATGGAAGTAACACTCGTAGGTGTTATTTATGAGTATGAGGCTCTTCGTTAGGTTTTCAGCTTGCTACGGATACCGGCCGAGTTGCATGCCGCCTGGATACATTCGAGCCAAGCGTGGCTCGACGCGTGGCGGATGCACTAGCTCTCGATGGGGTCACCGCGCCTGACGTTCGCGTTAAAGGCGAACCCTTCGATGAACCTGAGCAGGTCCGATTAATCTTAAATGTGCATACGGTCGAGATCATCCGTTCTCCGGAGGAGAAACTCGTCGCGGCTCGGATTCACCGGCTACGAACGCTGTCGGATGGCTGGGGTGGGCCCAGTAGTCGAGCAACTCACGGGGAACCACTAGCCCAAGCGGAGCAAATGATTCCCACGCTGACCACGCTTGGAATCGACTACGGGATTGCCGCGAAGAAAGTTCGGCAACATTCCCGACGGCGGCGGCGATACCTGGGCAAGAAATAAGGCAGGCTCAACTCCCAGCGCTCCGCCTGGACCCCGCACCGGCTACACGGCTAAACGCCACGCCAACATCGGCACCGCTCACGTGCACACCGTGATCGACGACCACTCCCGCCTGGCCTACGTCGAAATCTGTGCCGACGAGACCGGTGGCACCGCGATCGGAGTCCTCCGCCGAGTGGTGGCCTGGTACGCCGACCACGGCATCACAGTCGAACGCGTCTTGTCCGACAATGGCCCGGCCTACAAACCCCACGCCTGGCGCAACACTGCACAAAACTCGGCATCACCCCGAAACGAAGCCGGCCCCAAACCAACGGCAAAATCGAGAGATTTCACCGCACCCCGGCCGACGGCTGCCCGACGCCCGCTTTCACCTCTCAGAAACCCAACGCCGAACGGCCCTCCCCGGGCTGCCTCCACTTGTACAATCACCACTGACCCCACAGCGCCATCGGAGGCCAACCACCCGTCACCCGACTCACCAACCTCCCTGGACAGCACAGCTAGCCCCTTCCACTGGCCGCTCGATTGTCCGGCCAGCACGACCCACGTCAAGAGCGCTTCGCGGCCCTACGGGATCGAGCAAGCTCGACACTTGGCGTGCGCCGCGCGACCTGGTTTTGCAGCTCTCAGGAGACGGCGCAGGTGGCGACGCGTCAATCTCCGGGCTGAAACAGCCAGCCTCTCGCCGTGGTTAGATTTCGGAGTTTGCGGCCGATCCGGTCCTTCTGACCCTCCGTATCGCACGAGCTGAAATCTACCGAAGCTTGGTCAGGGCTGGTCTCCGTTGCATCATCAACTGCCTTCAGGCCGTTGTCCTTAACCTCTTTTACGGTCACCCCGGCATGTGCCGATCGATTCCCGGCCTGCTGTCATCCAACGGACATACGCTCCCTCGGCGGTCACCGATTCGCGCATCGTCGACAGCATCTCCTGATCTTTGTCGTATGGTATTAATGCCAGCTTCATAATTTCGCCAGACGCAGTACGCCAAGTCGGATGAATCTGGCGAAGCAGAGGTTCAGCCTCAACGGTCAGCGGTATTGCCGGCCCCTGCAGTTCAATCAGCTCATAAGTCCTTGTGTTATCGGAGACGAGATGTATGCGCCTTGCGGTTTGAGGATGGCGGAAACTCGACGTCGCCCTCTGCCACTCGATGACAATCTCACCGGACGTGGTGACATCGACATGGATCAGCGATCCGGGCGATCGTGTTCGTAGCGAGGCAGCGGTTCGCAGGTGGCGCGGTCGATCCGGGCCAGCTGGTTGATCCGGCACCGCACCAGCACGGCGTGCACGGTCGAGGCCGGCATCCCGAGCCAGCCGGCGATCCGCGCCGGGCCGAGGCGGTGGCGCCACCGCAACCTAACGATCCGGCGCACCAGGCCCAGTGGCGTCTTGGCCGGGCTGCGGTGCGGCCGTGAGCTGCGATCAGCCATCCCGGCCGGCCCCTCGGCCCGGTAGCGCTGGGCCCACTTGGCCGCCGTGCTCGACGACACCATGAACATCTTCGCCGCGGCCGCACACACCCCGCCTGCTCAACAATCAGACGCGCCAGCTGCAACCGGGTCCGCGGGGTCAAAGTCGCGTTAACGTGAGGCACGAAGGCCGCCTTGTCGTGAGGCGGTTTCTAGACATCTCCACCTCCCAACCCGAACCCTTCACCTGTCACACCGACTCGCCGCCCGCCCCACGAACAACCTGCCCGGACATAACAGCAGCCACCCTCACCTGGTCTCCGACGAGCACGTTGAGCACGCGGTCGGCGTTGCCAGGGTCGCCGCCCATTAGATTGCGGAGCATGCCGAAACGACGTACTGGCATGGAGCGAGATGCGCTGGGAGCGCGGATCACCGCAGTATGCGAACTCTTGGGCGGTCTGACTCGACCATGCTGGCACTGACCGCCGCGACCGGACGGCGGATCGTCCTCCGGCTGATGACCAACGAACCTTGGAAACACACGGGTTCGCCCTCACCCAGCGAGAGGAGTTCGCCCTGCAGACGCTGGAAGACACGCCTGTGCCGGCTCCCACAAGCTTGGGGTTGGGCGCACAGCGTCGGTACGCAGGCGTCGCTGCCATCTAATGTCGCGGCTGCCAGGCGACCCCTCAACGGAGGTCGAGACGCCAGTCTGACTGCGATAGCAACGCTCTTGACCGTCATCGACGAAGTGAAGCCGGCGAAACCCTTCCGTGCGTACGAATGGGCGTGGGATGAAAAGAGGATCCTGCCGCCATTGGGGGATGCTAGCGAAGCGGTGCCTGTCGACGATGAGGGGGAACGAAGCCCCCCCGGGCGAGGAGACTGTCGCCTGAACTGGCCATCTGGGTCAAGGTGGGAAGCGGCCATCTCGGCGCTCCGAGTAGCCGGCGCGCGAGGCCATGGTTTCAGTCGACATTCTCGCGGTCCGTACGGGACGTCTCCCCCTGAGCAAGCCGTATAGGGAGCAAGTGCACTCGGCGACCCATGAGGCGGCCAGATCTCCGTGGGCGCAGTGTGGTTGCAGATCTCGTCCGCGGGCATCCCGCGCCGCGACTAGCTCAACCTCTGGAAACCGACCATCTACTTTAGCGACCCGATCCTCCATAGGACCAGGGAGATGCGCCAGTAGTCTCCGAAGACGGCCGATCGTAAATTCGAGAAGAATGCCCACGGCGACCACGCGGCTCTGACCAGCCCCTGCATGCGCCTCGGTGATATCTTGATGCCTGTTCTAGAACCGCCATCAAAGGTGCCGACCACGAAGGAGTGATCCGGTGAACACAGCTGGACCTGGACGGCTGCTTCCGACCGGAGCATGCTGGTGTGGCTGCGGCGAACAGGTCGCCGTAGGAGCCTTCTTCGCCCGGGGGCACGACAAGGTCGCCGAGGCCGCCTTGCTTGCCACCCGCTATGAAGGATCGGTGGCACAACTGCTTCACGGTCATGGCTATGACGCGGACCATTCCGTCACCAACGATGCCGTGCGTTCTGGTGGATGGGAGCGGTGTCCCGGGGGGGGATGCAACTATGCGGGCACCTCAGCCAGCGTGCGGAATCACCGCGCTAAGGCGGCGCACTAGATGGGTCGTTTGGTGGCTGGCATCCGCAGTAGACCAGACGGCGCAGCCCTTGCCACGCAGCCAGATACCGCCGGAAGGTCAGGTCAACTCGCTCTGCAGAGTCCGTTGCGGCACCTGGATGCTGAAGAGGTCAGCGCGCGCGTTCGCCGCGAGGTTCGCAATAGGGAGGTTCACCTTCCGCCCGTCAGTACCTACCGGTGGTGGGCGCGTCGCACTGAGGCTGTCAACGGGTCGATCATCGACGCCGTGAGCGCCGACAAGCCCGGGCGCATGGTGGTGAGCGATCCGTTCGCCGGCGGGGGCGTCATTCCATTGGCCGCGGTAATGCGCGGGCACAGCGTGTACGCGCAGGATCTGAATCCGTGGGCCGCTGCGGGTCTCGCCTCGATGCTGGCGCTTCCGGACCCGGAAGCGCTCAGGGACGGGATCGCCGCGCTGACTCAGCGAGTTCTCGCGAGCGCCCAGGCGGCGTACGGGACCGTGCTCAGCGACGGAACTCCGGGTTTTGTCACGCACACGTTTCGTGTCGCGGTCGCCCCCTGCACCCATTGCGGTGCCCGACAGCGCATGTTTCCCCACGCCCTGGTGACGCTGACCAGTCGGGTAGAACGTAAGCTGCCCGAGGCCTTCCTGGCGTGCCCCAACGGTCATCTGTTCAAGGGCCGCCGTGATCAGATCGCCTCCTGCCCCACGTGCGACCGAGTGACCGATCCGGACCAGGTCTACACGCCTCGGCGAGTGGTGACCTGTCAGTGCGGCGAGCAGGACCGCTTGGAGGCAAGGGCTTCGGCTTCAAGTCTGGAGTGGGAAGTCGTGCTAGTCGAGCGCGCCGGCGGTGGACGGCGAGAGCTGGCGCTCCCCACGGCCGGCGAGAAGACTGCAGCAACCGCGCTCCAGGCACAGCCCCGCATGAGCTTGGGGACGATTCCCGCTGGCCAAGAGACAGCGGTACTTCGTCGTCACGGTTTCAGCCGTTGGGAGGATCTTTACCCGCGCCGGCAGCGAGCTATGGTCGAGCGCCTCCTGGAGCTGGCGGCTGGCTGCTCAACGGATGAGAAGGTGGTTGCGGCACTCCGACTCGCGATCATCGGTTCGACCGAGATGGCCGGCCACCTGTCGCGATGGGACAGGTACTACCTCAAGAGCTATGAGTCCATGGCCGGCCATCGGTTCAACTTCACGACGCTGCCAGTCGAGCCGAACGTGTGGGGCACGACGACCAGCGGGCGTGGAACCACTCTGCGGAGACTGGTTCAACTCGTCAAGGCAGCAGAGTGGCTCCGAAAGCACACCGGCGGACAGCTGAAGGTCCAGGGTCCTTTGCATGCGGGCGCGGCTACTGTGTCTGCCCTGCTTGGTGAGGACATCGACGGTCGGCCGCTCGAGCGGCCCGACGTGCTGGTGGTGGCTGGCAGCTCTCAGCGTCAGCTTCTGCCGAGCGGGTCGGTGGATCTGGTTCTCACCGACCCGCCCTACCACGATGATGTGCAATACGCGGAGCTGTCCCAGCCGCTGCAAGCGTGGGCGGGACTTGCTGCTCCCGAGTCGGGAAGCGACGCCGTTGTGAACCGTGCAACCGGACAGCTCGTGGCTGATGGCAGTTACACGGCGTTGCTGGCGTCGATCTTTCGCGAGTCCGCCCGTCTTCTGCGCGAAGACGGTCACCTGATCTTCAGCTACGCCAACCGTGATCCGCAAGCCTGGGTGCAGCTGCTCGAAGCGCTGCAAAGCGCGGGACTCCGCGCCGCTGGCTGCACTGTCGTGCATAGCGAGAACGAGACCGATCATGCCAAACGCAATGTCCGCGCCTGCACCCTCGACCTCCTCTTGGACCTTGTGCCGGTTTCGAGTCGGGAGGTTGTGAAGCATCGCCCCGAACTAGGGGCTGGTGCAGAACAGGAGTTCTTGGCCATAGTCGCCAATTACGTGTTGTCGGTGGGCGAGCTGGCAAGTGGTTGGCAGCTCGAGTTCTTGGACAGCGTCTCTAATGCCGAGTTCCTGAAGCCGCAGAAACGACGTCACAGCGGGCTCTCGACGCCGCCGGCAGGCGAAGGATCTGCGCCGGCCGGGTAGGTCATGATGTGGCCGTCGAGGGGAAGACCCGGGACGAAGTCTGTCGTGGCGATGCTAAGGCGGACGCTGGTCCACCTGCCTTGCGCGGAAACGTCTCGCGGGAGGTGCGGCACGAGGTTGACCGCGGAGCACCATCCGACTAGCTCGAGGCTGTCGTCGCGGTTGCGTCGCACCGCGACCATCGACCATGCCGGATCCCTCTCACCCACGGCTGCCTCGTTACGGGACAGGAAGAACTCCACGCGCCCGGCAGAGGCGCTGCTGGTCGTCTTGACCTCGATCCGGTGGCGGTGCCCGGTGGTGTCCGGGCTGGTTACGTCGTAACCTAACTGGTCGCTGCGGAGGCTCACGCGGTTCACGGCCGCGGCCAGGTCTGGGCGGTCCCGCTCGATGAGATACTGCTTGCACAGGCCGACGACGTATTCCTCCCCACGGGCACCTTGCACAGCCAGTTGCTGCGCATCCAAAGTCCTGCCAAGACTCGTCAGGAGGGCCTCGCGTCGGGCGGCGTCATCGAGGAGTTGCTCGAGGGCTTCCTGGTCGGCTTGCGGGACATTCTCCCATCGGACTTCGTCGTCCACGACGGCGGCGTAGAGCCAGAGCGGCGGCTCTACGACAAGTAGCTCCTGGAGGAGGAGCTCTGCGGCGACATCGTCGGGCAGCCCACACAGACGCAATAGGGTCGGGGTGGGGATGTGGTTGCTTCCGTCAATGGTGACCAGGTGCGCTCGCTGCAAAAGTCGATGACCGGCCTGGAGGTCCTGGGAGCGGTAGAGACCGCCGGTTGCCAGTTGGTCGTAGCTGACAACGAGAGAAGCGGCGGTATTGCCGCCTGCGTCTAGGACCCGGCCCGCCAGCACGGCCGCCTGCAACTGGTAGGCCGTTGGCGTAGACCTCCCCGACCGCTGGTCGTGGTTGCCGTCGTTCACTGTTCCCCGCGGAGGTGGGCGAAAAGAGCGACCATGTCGGCAGTGGAGTCGAGCGCAGGACCGTAGTCCTCGTCCGAGGGGAGCGCCATTGTGCTGATGTCGGGGTCGTCGAGCATCTCGCCGAGACGCTCGGCCTTCTCCCTGATCCGGCCGTCGATCACCTCGTCGATCGTGCCGGCGGTGAGGAGGAAGGTGATCCGCGTTTCCTGGTCGGGGGGGAGGCCGAGACGGTGAATCCGGTCGATGCTTTGAAGGTACTGTCCGGCGTTGAAGGTGCGGTCCAGATAAATCGCGTCATGGCACACCTGGTGCAGGCTAACCCCTTCGCTCATGGCCGCCGGGTTCGCAAGAAGGACACAGCATGCAGGGTCGGTGCGGAATCGGGCGAGCTCGCCCTCGCGGGTGCGGGCAGCTGTGGAGCCGGCAACCTCGGAGGGGATGCCGCCGTAGATGAGCGCTGGCTGGTGAACTGCGAGCATCCGCTCGAGCCCTTGGAGGTTCCGCACGAAGTTGCTCCACACGAGCGTCTTTCGCCCCTGCGCGGCATTCGCTTCGATCATCTCGGCGAGCTGGCGGAACTTCGCGGGCGTCTCGTATTGGTTGTACTGCTGCAGCAGGTCCCACAGTTTGCTGCCAGGAGGTACGTCAAGCGGCGGGTGGCGGAAGCTGAGTGCGTCGTCAGCTCCCGAGCCGGCCGTGAGCAGCTGGGGGTTCGTGGCGGCCTCAAGCAAATACATCACGATGTCACCCATGCTGGCGAAGGTTGCCCGGTCGGCCATGTTCACCTCGAAAGCGCCCGCGTAGCGATCACGGAGCGCGTGGTAGATCTCAGCCTGGAGCGGGTCGAGGTTGACCTCGACGACGCGCATGATGGGCTGGTCCAGCCCGAGTTCGCTCTTTCGGGTCCGGACGAACAACGGTGCGATCGCCTCGGCCACCTGGGCGCCGGCGTCGGGTGGCGGCGGTGTGATGAGGGCGTCGGCCGGTAGGACACGGCGGCCTTGTCCGGGCCACAAATAGTCCATCAGCGCGATCAGATCTTGGGGGCTCTGCGGTGCCGGAGTACCAGTGAGGATGTCTCGCCGGGCCGCGAGGAATGCGATGCTCAAGCAGGCGCTGCCGAAGATCCCGTCCCAGCCGCGTTTCATCCGGTGCGCCTCGTCCAGGAGCACCAGGGTGGGTTTCCGGGCAACCCATCTCGCGATCGTCTCGTAACGGCTGTCGAGGCGGTGGTAATTTACGACAAGTACCTCGGCGTCGCTCGGCGCCTGGTCGACCAGCGGCGCGACGACCGGCCGCGCGTCATCGGGAAAGCAGACTTTCACTTCGTTCTGCCAGGCGTCAAAGGCTGAGAGCGGGGCAACGACCAGCATCTGCTCGACTCGCCCAGCGGCGCGCTCACTTTCGTAGACGGCGTAAGCGACGGTGGTCTTGCCGGCTCCAGGGACCGAGAAGTTCGCCCCGTTGGACAGGCCCAGGAGCCGCCCCAGGTCCCGAGTTTGGAACGGCCGCAGG
This sequence comes from Kribbella sp. ALI-6-A, assembly GCF_001984195.1. GTDB lineage: Bacteria > Actinomycetota > Actinomycetes > Propionibacteriales > Kribbellaceae > Kribbella. Next base: position 1,818,026 of record NZ_MTQN01000012.1, on the reverse strand, counting down.
TCACGCGCAAAGCGTGTTCCGGCAAGTCGGTGCGCGACCTCGACCGCATCGAGGGAGCGGGGGGCCGAGAGGGCGGTCTGCAGCAACCGCCGCTGCGCGCGGGTCTGTTGGATGATGTCGTCCAACTCAGGCGTGGAGACAATACCGACGCCGTACCGCTGACAGGCAGTACGCAGCCATCCCATGTTGCTCAGCAGCCGCTCGAGGGGAAGGACGACCTGTTGGCCGGGGCGCTCACCGTCGGAGCCCCATTCTCCGATGAGCTGCAGCCAGAACCCGTGGGGTACGTCACCGAGTCGGGTTGCCTGCACGACAGGCGGGACACCTGTGAGTGAGAGGCCGACTGCTGGTCCAGACGGTGCCTGCTCAGGCAGAGCAGGCTCAGACACGCGGGTCCTCGGCTGGGGCCGCTGCCGCGCTGAACGCCGCCGCGGCCCGCTCGTACTCCTGGACGGCGGCCCTGAAGGCGCTGTTGTTAAATCCCGGGCGACCTTGAACGTCAGCGTACGCTGCCGCGGCCTTATCCAGAACGCGCGCCGCCTCCTTGAGGTGGATCATGGGTGCTGTCAGATCGTCGATCTGCCGGAAGTCGCGCTTCTTATTTTCGATCGCGGTCGAGAGCCCGCTGAACAACTCGGTAGCGACGACGACACGAGGAAGCGTGACCGTCTCTCCCTCGGGTGTCGGAAGGGTGACGTCATCCTCGGGCTTAGTCTGCGCGAGCAACGTGTAGATCACGGACAGGCTGGGCTTGCCATTGACGACGGTCTGACTTTCGCCGTCGGCGTTTTCGTCGTCACCGAAGAAATCGCTGACTCCGGCCGGCGCGGCGCCGACCGGAGGCGTCACTGCGGCATGCGCTAGTAGGACGTCGAGATGAGGGGAGAGGGTAGTGGACTCACCGAGAGCGGGTGCGACGTAAGTATCCAGCAGCGTCGAGTCGATCTCCCTGAGACGCCGGTAGTCGACGCCGGCGATCATACCCGCGAGCTGAGCGTCGCGAATGCGCGCGGCTTCGTCGGGATTCGTGCTCTTCAGCCGCTGGTAGTCCTGATCGATCTCAATGAGAGCCTGGCGCTGGTCGTCGAAGTACAGAAAGTCGATGGCCCCACCACTGGCGCTCACAACTTCACGAATCAACCCCAATAGACGCAGTTCGCCCTCGACCAGGTCGGTGGCCGCCTTGGAGTCACGCCTACTGGTGGTCAGCGCCGGCCGCAGCGCACGACCGATCTCGAGGGTCGTGTAGTTCCCGCTATTGATGAGGTCTTCGATGAAGAGGAGCTGGCTGGTGAAGGTGTACTCCTGCTTGACATCCTGCTCCATCTGCAGCCGCAGCTCGAGCTCGGTGATCTCCTTTGGTCCGGCGTCCGCCGGAAGCACGATCACTTTGATGTACTGCCCGCGCAGTTCACGCAACGCTACGGCTCGGGTGTTGGCGTTGACCAGTACGCCGCCAGTGGTGAGAACGCCCGGGAAGAGTTGGCCCTCGTTGGCGAGCGCGTTCTTGATCCGCTCGTAACCGGGTGTATCCCTGAGAAGCCGAGCGATGATGCCCTGGGCGTGCGAACCGTATGGATCGGTGGCGACAACAGCCTGCTCGGCTTGGGGAAGGGACTGCAGTTGGGCCTTGATCCGATGGCTGTGCGGGCTCAGCAGTACAACGTCCAAATCAACCGAGGCCACGGGTAGGATGAGCTTGCTCCCCTTCCAGCGAAGCTCCTCAGCCGTTCCGCCGCCGGCGACGACGGCCTGCTTGGCGGCCTCGACAGCGGCCTGGATAGAGCTCTCGCGGGTAGCTGTGGTGATCGGTTGCGTCATGTACCTCTCCTGTGTGACGTGCGTTGAACCAGCATGTCAGGCGCTACCGACAGATGCGGCTAGGAAGGCCAAGTCCGTCAAGGTGTGCTCGGTGTAGACACGGCCATTGTACGCGCGCACGAGATCGTCGCTTTCTCCTCGATCAGCCCACCCAGTGCCGAAAAGAACCAGGACCGCCGGAACATTCAGCTTTTGGGGGAGCTGAAGGAGGGTAGCGGCCGTCTTACGAGCCGTGCCTCCGTCTCGTGCGATCGCAATCAGAACCGCGTAGCCAGCCGTGCCGTCTTTTCGACGGGTAACCACCGACAGCTGTCCAGGTGGCCTACCCTGGACGCCGGCATTGGCGCCCAGCAACACCTTGGCCACCCTGGCATCGCCCTCGGTTGACCAGTAGCCGACATCAGCCTCGTCGAGAGTAGCCAGGACTCGTTTGACCATGAGCTTGCTGATCTCGTTGTTGCTGCGGTTGCGGTGGGCGCTCCAGGCACTGCCTACGTCGCGCTGAGCAAGAAGCGTCCCATAGCTCACCCCTCCGGTGCGCAGCTTCTCAATCTCGCTCCAACCCGTCGCCCCGTCGAGGAGCAGCTCTACCGGTCGAGCGGCGACGGCACCGGCGAGCTGCGGCTCGACCCGGCCACACACGATATCGTCGATGATCTTGAAGGCACTCAGGACCTGGCTAGGGTTCCAAGTGCTATCGCTTTCAGTCGGCAGAGGGACCCCCCGCGCCTGAGAACGGGCCTGCAAGTCTCGCCAACTCAAGCCAGCGACCAACCCGAGTGCCTCGATCACGAGGGGGTCGGCGGCCTGGGCGGCCAGCACCGCGGCGCTGCTGATGTGGCTTAGGCTACCCGTCGTCGTGCGGCGAGCGACGTTCGCCAGTGCCGCCTGATAGCGGTGAGGAGGAACGATCGTATCGGTGGAAACTAGGTCTGCGCTGGTATCCAACGTGCTGTGCAGCGCGGCTCGGACAGCAGCCCGCAGCGCCGAAACGGCCCCGCGCACTCCGGCATCCGCAGCGGCCACCACAGCCCTGAGCACACTCGACACGTCAGCGCCGCCCAACAGAGGCCTTCCCTCGGCAATCCAATGGAGCGCGTCGATGGGGTCACTTCGTCCCGTCGCTGCCAGCAGAGTCGCCCGATCATGGGGGGACAGCGCGCCGGAGTTACCTGAGCCGTCGGTCATGCAAGCATTTTGCCGTATCTGGCGTGGACACTGCACGGGTATCGAACAGAGCGAGTCTCCGCATTTTGTATTCGAGTTGGTCGCGGCTCGGGTCCAGGACAGCTCGACCGCCATACCACCGGAAGCGGCTCGGGGCCTTGATCTCGGCGGTCTGTAACGCGTCCTCGACGTGGCGGGCAAGCTCGGGAGACACCTCGGCGATGATGGCCAGGAAGTCGTGCGGCTCGTCGCAGATTCAGCGCTGGCGGCAGCTCGTCGACAAAGTCGATGACCAGTGCGCGCCGTTCGTCAGCGATCTGGAGTGCCGGATATCCGGCGAACACAGAGCAGACCGGGCCGTCAAAATCGGGGAGAATGGCTGGGCTTCGGCGCAGGATGGCGGTCAGCGCTTCGGCGGTCATGGCTCGTAGCCCTGCCGAGTGTTCCCCAGAGGCTGTCCAACCAGCGGCTCCTGGTCGAGGGTACTGCGAACCGGTTGGGCGGTCGTTATCGCTGACCGAGTGATGAAAGACGACGGTGTCGTTGCCGACGGCATCGAATGTTTCGACGCTTTGCCCTTAATCTCGACCTCACGCTAAACGACGGGGTAGAAGCCGAAGAAGGCCTCCTCTTCCTCGTTCAGGAGACACATCTTAAACATCATCGGCAGCGGGATAACGCGGGCTTCCACGTGGACCTTCTGCACGGGCACAAGCTCTGCGAGCTCGCGGACCGCTTCCATGATGTCCCTGGCCGATCGGCGGGCGATGTCGGCAACCCAGTCGCGAACCGCTGGGTCATCTCCGGCCTTGGAACCAGCCCGGGAGGTACGGCGATCGGCTGGGGACATGTCCGGCAGCAGGCGGATTGTTACCGACTCGGGCGTCAGTCGTCCGCGCCGGATTCGCTCGATCGGCTCCTCAAGGGCACCGAGCAAGGTCTCACCGGTCAGGCCTGCGAAGTCGATGGTTACGCGAGTCTTCTCAATCGCCTGCTCGATGAGGGGCCGGAGTCCGGTCGCTTGGTCTGCCCGGCCGGGGACGTGAACGCCGCTGCCGACCCAGGACACGATCAGTCCTACATCGCGGAGAAGCTTGAGCGCCTGCTGCACGGTCATCCGCGCTACGCCTACTGAGTCGCAAGTTCCTACTGGGAGGGCATCTCTTCCCCCGCTGAACTTCTGCGTGAGGATCCCGGCTCGCAAAGAGGGCCGGTTTGCCCGGCGACCAAGGTCGGTCGACGCCTGGTGGGATGCGCGAGACATCGCCGCCTGGCTGGGCGCACAGCGCGAAGTCGAGGCCGCCTGATCAGCGTCCAGCGCTACACGAAGGGTGGGCAGCGAGCCCGGATCAAGTCATAGGCCGCGAGGTCTCTACGCGCATTTTCGACCGCGGAGCCGACGCCGTTGCCTGGGAGCAGCACCAGACTCGCAACCTCCACCTAGGCGAGTGGACAGACCCGAAGCGTGCGCGGGTTTCTCATTCGGCAGTTGCAGCGGACTGTTGGAGTACCGCAGTTCAGCAAGCGCCGGACTCGTGTGTCCGATGAAGCCGACTGGCGTCTCCACATCGCGCCACGTTTCGGCAACTTCCCTCTCGTGTCGATCACGGCCGCTGCGATGTCGAGCTGGGTCGGCTCGCAGCTCGCTGTCGGTCGCCGTCCATCCAGCGTCACCCGCTACCTGGCAACGCTGCGCTCGATCCTAACTACGCCATCACTGACAGCCGGATCACAGTCAACGTCGCTGCCCTGGCAAAGGCTCCCATTGGTGGGCAGTCGAGGCGGGAGGGCGTGCATCTGACGGAGGCACGGATCTAGCAGCTCGCCGACGCCTGCCGCGGCCGGTACGCCGAGCTGGTGTTCGTCCTCGGCCTGGGTGGTCTCTGCTGGGATGAGATGGCTAGGGACCAGGCTGGTGACAGGGTCCGGTGCCGGGTAGAGGTCTCGGCCCCCAACGGGCGGTGCTGGCTAGCGGTGGGTCGGGCGAACTGTTCGTAGACACCCTGACAACAAGCGCGCTCGGACCGTCCCCTGGTCGATGAGCTGATCTCGCTGGTCGACCGCAGGGCAGGCGTGAAGATGAACGGGGCGCTTGGCTGTTCCACGCTCCGCAGGGGCGGACCGTTGGCGTATCAAACCTGCGGGTCCATGACCTGCGTCACACGGCCGGCTCCGTCTGGCCAGGATCCGGAGCTGATCCCAAGGTCGTACCTCGAATCCTGGGGCACGCCTCGGCGGCGATGACGATGCCCCCCGGCCACCTGATCGACCAGAACCTCTGTCTGGGACGCCGCCCGGAATATCGGGGACACCACGGGGCACGGAAGCGAATTGAGGCCGGGAACGACGGAACCCCCGGGTGAAGGCCTGTCCTCTGACCTGGGGGTTCTGGTGGAGCCGCCTGTCGGAATCGAACCGACGACCTTCTCATTACGAGTGAGACGCTCTGCCGACTGAGCTAAGGCGGCGGTGGCCCGGGGGCCGCGGGAAGAGTGTAACGGGAAGGGTGGCCGGATTCCGAATCGGATTGGTGGGGGTCAGGTCCAGGCGGGGGCGGCGTGGGTGGCGTAGGTGTGGAAGGGGATGGCCGGCCGGCCGGTGAGGCGTTCGACGGTGTTGGTGGGGGTGCTGTGGCCGAGCGCGAGTTGGTTGGTGAAGTAGTCGAGCATCTCCTGGGTGGCGCCGGGGGTGGCCAGGTAGGCCTCGGGGGTGCCGTTGTAACGGATGTCACGGTGGGTGACGGTGGAGATGATCTTGCAGGCGTCGGCGAAGGACAAAGCCTCGGGGCCGGTGACCTCGTAGGTCTGGGCGTGGTGGCCGTCGCCGAGGAGGGCTTCTACGGCCACGGCGGCGATGTCCGTGGCGTCGACGAAGGCCTGGCGCTGGTCGGCCAGAGGCAGGGCCAGCTCGCCGGCCTGGATGGCGGGGAGGAAGAAGCCCTCGTCGAAGTTCTGGTTGAACCAGTGGGCTCGGACGATGGTCCAGCCGGTGCCGCAGGCGCGGATGGTGGCCTCGGCGGCGACCAGGCGGTGGTCGCCGATTTCCTCGGGGTGCATCGTGGACAGCAGGACGAGGCGTTCGACGCCGGCCTCGACGGCCTGCGCGACGAAGGCGGGGTCGACCGGTACGCCGTCCGGGGCCATCACGTAGGCGGCGGTGACTCCGTCCAGCGCGCCGGCCCAGGTTTCGGGGCGTTCCCAGTCGAAGACGTCGGGCCCTGAGCGCGAGACAGGGCGTACGGCGACGCCGCGGGACCGCAACTGGTCGGTGACGCGGCGTCCGGTCGAGCCGGTGGATCCGAGTACGAGAACAGTCATGTGTCCAGCACAACAGACGGCACCGACAGTTCGCGAAGAATGCACCTACCGGAGAAAAGTATTGACGCCGGCGTGCGGCTAAGTCAGAATTGTCCTCGCAGGACCACGACGACCAAATCCAGGGAGACCGAAGTGTTCGGGACGATGCAGAAGATCCAGCGGGTGGACAACCCGTTGTTCTGCCTGCGATCCCTGACCCAAGACTCCACCGAGCGCGGCCACGCGGCGCTGAGCCCGGCGTACGGCGGCTCTCCCGGCTGATCCCAGATCACCCAGGAGCCGCCCGTCGGGAGCACCCCGGCCCGGGCGGCTTTTTGTTTGCCCGAAAACACCTTTCGCTTCGGCCATGGCCGGCGACTCGCATTCTTGACAATTACACATGCCGTAATTCAGAAACAACGAGCTGTGGGCCAGCGGCCAGGCCACCTCATTTGGGATGAGGGAATCGGGAGTTCGAATCTCTCCAGCTCGACCAGGCGCCCGCGGGAAGCTCTGCTACCGGCCGAGCGGGCGCCACGTACGCCCGTGGCTCAACCGGACAGAGCACCTGTCTACGAAGCAGGGGGTTGCAGGTTCGAATCCTGCCGGGCGTGCTGTGTCCGAAGCAGAAGTGGGCGATGCACCGGGACGTGACCCCGGAGAAAGCGGGTTCGAGCCCCGCCGGACACCCCGATCACGCAGTACGACGTACCGAACGAGCCGCCCCGGCAACAACCTGTCGGGCACACTGGGGAAAGGAGGAACCACCATGAGCGGTGTCATCGTGCTCAACGCCTCGTACGAGCAACTCCACGTCGTGTCGATCCCGCACGCCATCCGGATGCTCGTCCGGGAAGTCGCGGTCGTCGAGGAGGCGCACGACGGCGCCAGCATCGGGCCGTTCCCCGTCCCCCGCGTCCTGCGCCTGGTCCGGTACGTCGTGACCAAGTGGCGCTACGCGACCGGCCGGTTGCAGTACACCCGGGCCGGCGTCCTCAAGCGGGACAAGTACATCTGCGCGTACTGCGGCAAGCCGGGCGCGACCACGATGGACCACGTCGTTCCACGGTCCCGCGGAGGTCGCGGCGAATGGCTGAACGCGGTCGCCGCGCACGCGTCGTGCAACGAGAAGAAGGGGTGCCGTACCCCCGAGGAAGCCGGGATGCCGCTGCTGTGGCAGCCCTGGGTGCCCTCTCGTGCGGAGATAGCCCTCTGACCTGAGCCCATCCGGTGCCGCGGTCGGAGCGGTGCCAGGTGGGCGTCGGCGTCCCACCCTCGGTTCTGACCCGAGGTCCCGCAGGTTCGAGTCCTGCCCTGGCAGCTTCAGACACTGCAGAACAGGAGTGGGGAGATGAACGGTCAGTACCCGGTCCCGCTGAGCGGGGCCAAGAGCTCCACTCTGATGTGGGCTCAGGAGCACGAGGTCGGGGCGCAGGCCCTGCAGCAGCTGCGCAACATCGCGGCCCTGCCGTGGGTGCACGGCGTCCGGGTGATGCCGGACGTGCATCTCGGCAAGGGCGCGACGGTCGGCTCGGTGATCGCGATGAAGCAGGCCGTGTCGCCGGCCGCGGTCGGCGTCGACATCGGGTGCGGCATGGAGGGCGTGCTGACCTCGCTGACCGCCGCCGATCTGCCGGACGACCTGTCGAAGATCCGCAGCCGGATCGAGGCCGCCGTACCGGTCGGGTTCCGGGCGCACGAGAACCCGGTGAGTGTTCGCAAGCTCGGTCTCGACCGGGGCTGGAACACCTTCTGGGGTTCGTTCTCGAGCCTGCACGACGGGGTGCAGGACCGGGAGAAGAAGGCGCAGCAGCAGATGGGTTCGCTCGGTGGTGGCAACCACTTCATCGAGGTCTGCCTGGACGACGAGGACCGGGTCTGGCTGATGCTGCACTCGGGGTCGCGCAACATCGGCAAGGAGCTGGCCGAGCGGCACATGCGGATCGCTCGCGGGCTGCCGCACAACGCCGATCTGCCGGATCGCGACCTGGCCGTGTTCCTGTCCGGTACGCCGGAGATGGAGGCCTATCGGCGCGACCTGACCTGGGCGCAGGAGTACGCGTCGCGCAACCGCGCGGTGATGCTCGCTCTGGTGATGCAGGCGGTTCGGGAGTCGTTCGACCACGAGATCCGGTTCGAGAAGCCGATCTCGTGCCACCACAACTACGTGGCGGAGGAGACGATCGACGGTCACGAGCTGCTGGTCACGCGCAAGGGGGCGATCCGGGCGGGACTCGGTGATCTCGGGCTGATCCCGGGGTCGATGGGGACCGGCTCGTACGTCGTCCGCGGGCTCGGCTCGGCGCAGTCGTTCTACTCGGCCTCGCACGGGGCAGGCCGACGGATGAGCCGCAACGAGGCCAAGCGGCGCTACACGGTCGACGACCTGATCGCCCAGACCGCCGGGGTCGAGTCCCGCAAGGACGCGGGAGTGCTCGACGAGCTGCCGGCGGCGTACAAGGACATCGAGTCGGTGATCGCGGCACAGTCGGACCTGGTCGAGGTCGTCGCGCACCTGAAGCAGGTCATCTGCGTCAAGGGCTGAGGTAGGCGGACTGTCGCGCTCACGCGGCGCGGCAGTCCGTCCAGGTGAGGTCCGCCTGATGGCAAGGGCAGCGGCTTGCTGAACTGTCGGCAGGTTTCTGCACTCAACAACCAACCAAGGAGAGGAGGACCGGCCATGGCCGACCTCAGGAACAGACGACGCAGGATTCCCGGCGGCAGGACCGGTGCTCCGGTCCAGCAAGGGCACGCGCTTCGGCGCGTGGACCTGGCCTGTGGGCACACGCAGCGGGATCGGATCGCGCACGCGGGCGATCACGTCTGGTGTGAAGCGGACTGTGCGGACTGGGTCCGCGTGGTCACGGTCCACGAGTAGATCGAAGTCCGGCGGCCCGCGCAGGGGACGGGCCGCCGGCGACTCCCTGGTGACGGATGCACGCCTGGCCCTCCGAAGGCCGGGTCCCTGGTTCGACTCCAGGCAGGGAGACCTAGCGCAGGAACCTCGCGACGAGGAAGACCGGGTACGCCGCCATGGCGGCGCGGGGCGACTCCGGGTCGAGCGATGGCTTCGGCTCGGCGAGGTCGTCGAGGACGAAACCGTGCCGGCGAAGGGTCGACAAGGTCCCGTCGGCTTACCACCAGCGCTCGGCGTAGTACGAACCGTCGGAGGGCCAGGCGTTGGAGACGCCGGGGAAGCACGGACGCAGGATTGAGAAGGCGAAGACCCCGCCTGGGTTCAGGACGCGGCGTACGGTGGCGAGGGTGCCGTCGAGGTTGTTGCGTACGCCGTCAGCGAACCCGTCGGCGAGCAACTCCGTGCCACCGCCGGCGGAGCTGCGAGACTGGGCGCATGCTCGACGTGGACGCGATGGTGTGGTCGGCCGACGAGGATCAGCGGGGCGGCCGGTCGCTGGTCGTGTTGCTGCACGGGCGGTACGGGACCGAGCAGGACATGACGCGCTTCTTCCCCGCGCTGCCGGACGGGGCGGTCGGGGTGTCGCTGCGTGGGCCGATTCCCTGGAGTGATCGCTGGGCCTGGGCTCCGGAGTGGACCGACGACGGCGCGGCGATCGGCGAGATCCGCGCGGTCATCGACGACCTCCTGATGTGGATCGACGGCCTGCGTGGCTTCGGTCCGGTCAAGCTGGTCGGCTTCTCCCAAGGTGGCTCCACCGCCTTGCAACTGCTGCAGGCGGCGCCGCGACGGTTCGCCGCCGTTGTGCAGTTTTGCGGGTTCATGGCCCCCGAACTGACCGGCCCGGACGACGAACTACGAACAGCCCGCCCGCCGGTGCTGAACATTCGCGGCGGGCAGGACACCGCGATCCCGGCCGATCTCGCCGACTACACCTCCGACTGGCTACGGCAGCGGACCGCTCTGACTGAGCTGATCTTCCAGGACACCGGCCACGAGATCACCGCGGAGATGATCGCCGCCACCGCCGACTATCTCCGCTGACCGGTCAGAGGAACAGCTTGTCGGGGTTGAGCAGACCCTGCGGATCGAAGGCTGCCTTGACGTTGCGCTGCAACTGCAGACCGACAGGGCCGAGCTCCTGAGCCAGCCATTGGCGTTTCAGTTTGCCGACGCCGTGCTCGCCGGTGATCGTCCCGCCGAGCGACAGACCGAGGTCCATCACCGCACCGAAAGCCTCCAGCGCACGAGCCTCGGCGGCCGGATCGTCCTTGTCGAAGACGACCGTCGGATGCATGTTGCCGTCGCCGATGTGCCCCGGGCATGCGATCAGTACGTCGTACTGCTTGCTGATCGCCTCGATGCCGTGCAGCAACGCGACCAGTTGCGACCGCGGTACCGCGACGTCGTCGATCAGCGTGGTGCCGAGGGGTTCAAGCGCGTAGTGGACGAGCCGCCGGGCTTCCAGCAGCATCGCGGACTCCTCCGCGTCGGAGGCGACCGCGACGTCGACCGCGCCGTGGGCGGTGCAGATCTCCGCGATCGCGGCGACGTCCTCGGCGGCGCGCGGGCCGCGGTCGGACTGTGCCATCAGCAACGACCCGACGTTCGCCGGCAGGCCCATGTCGCGGTAGTTCTGGATCGCCCGGGCCGTGACGCCGTCGAGGAACTCGAGCAGCGACGGCCGCAGCCCCGAGGCCATCACGGCCGCCGCGGCGGCGACGCCGTCCTCCACGGACAGGAACGTCGCGGCGGCGGTCAGTGCAGCCTCGGGCGCCGGCCGCAACGCTAGCGTCGCCTCGGTGACGATGCCCAACGTTCCCTCGGACCCCACGATCACCTGCGAGAGGTCGTAACCCGCGACACCCTTCGCCGAACGACGACCGGTGCGCACGACCTCTCCGGAGGCGAGCACGACCTCCAGCCCCCGAACGAAGTCGCCGGTCACGCCGTACTTCACGCAGCACAGGCCGCCCGCGTTCGTGGCGATGTTGCCGCCGACCGTCGACATCTCCCACGACGATGGGTCCGGCGGGTAGAACAGCCCCTGCTCGAGCACCGCGCGGGACAGGTCCGCGTTGATCACGCCCGGCTGGACCACGGCGACCTGGTCCTCGACCGAGACTTCGAGGATCTGGTTCATCCGCGCGGTCGACAGCAGGACGCACCCGTCGATCGCGTTCGCGGCGCCGGACAATCCGGTCCGGGCGCCCTGCGTCACGATCGGTACGCCGTACTCGCCGGCGGCCCGGACGACCTCCTGCACCTCGGCGGTCGAGCCGGGCCGGACCATCACCAGCGGTACGCCGGCTGTGCAGAACGTCGCGGTGTCGCTGCGATGAGCGTCCAGCACGTCGGCGTCGGTGACGACACTCTTGTCGCCCAGCGCCGACCTGAGCCGTGCGACCAGCTGGTCCCCGCTCATCAGCCCTGCTCCGCCAGCAGACGCAGGATCAGCTCGGCCCGCCGCACGCGTTCGCGACCGAGCGCCTCCGCGGTCGCGGCCAGGTGAAGGCCGACCGGGTAGATGTTCGGCGCGTTCCGCAGCCCCATCTTGAGATAGACCGGCGCCGCGACCCGTACGACGTCCGGTACGTCGTAGAACCGCACGTGCCCGCCCTGGTCGTCCGGGACCTCGATGTACATGTCGATCGGCACCGAGGTCACCGACCGGATCTCGGCCAGCACCGGCACCGGCAGGTCGGTCGAGACGTTCAGACTCGTTGCCCCCAGCCGCTCGTACAGCGCCGCAGTCGGTGCGTTGGGCAACGGCATCAGCACCGACGTCTTCAGCACCAGGTCCTCGGGCAGCGAACCTTCCTGCTTCAAGGACCCGAGCAGCTCCAGCACCCCGAGATCGCCGACCAGCAGACTCCGGACTCCGAGATCGACCGCCCGGTACGCGTCACACAGCGACGCGGCAACCAGCTCGTTGCCCCGCGCAACACCACCGACCGCCGCCGACACCTTCGCCTGCCCGCCGATGTCCCAGGAACCGCGCGGCCCGAGGAACAGGCAGACCTCGACGTCGCTGGACTCCCCGAGCTTGACCATCTCGCGGATCTCGCCGTCGGTCAGCATCATCACGCCACTGCCCTGCGAGATCCGGTCGACGGTCACGTCGCGCGCGGCCGCCTCGTCGAGCACGGCCCGCATCACCGCCGGGCCCTCGCAGCTCGGGATCTCCACCTTGTACGCCGTACCGTCGGCGAACCGCTTGTCCGAGTCGCCGGCCGCGCCGAATCCCCGCTCGGCCAGCAACGCGCGTGCTTCCTGCAGCTTCATACCTCTCCCCAGCTCCCGAGCGAGCCCGACGCGTCGGTCAGGTCTCGCGCTGTCCCGCTGATCTCCAGGTCGAACCGGTCGCCCGCCTCCTCCAGCAGCGCAGGCGACACCAGCAACTCGTGCGGCGACAACGTGTCGCGGATCCGGGCCAGCCGAAGCTCCGACCAGTCCCGCCGCCCACTCATCGCCGCGGCAGCCAGTACGGCGGCCGCGTCGTTCTCCAGCACCATCGGCAGCCGCGACCGGCGCGCTCCCCCGGCGCCCGACGTCAGCGCGTTCACGTAGCTCGCGCGCAGGTCGATCTGCTCCAGGATCCGGGCCGGGATCACGTCGGCCAGACCGAGACCGGACGCGTTGCCGTGCGACGCCTCCGTCAGCCGGTGCACGGTGATCGCGGCGATCGACGGCAGCTCGAACTCGGGAATCCCGTGCACCCAGCACCGGCCGATCACGTTGGTATCCATCCCGGTGCCGGACTTGTCCTTGCCCATCTCGTCGACCACCAGCACGTCCAGCTCGTCGAACGGCAGCCGGCCCATCAGGCTGCCGGCGCGCTGCAGCAGGGCGTTCTCGGCGGCGGCGCCGATCCCGTCGGGTGGTAGGAACTCGACGGTCGCGGTCTGGTCGACGGCGTTCTCCAGGATCGCCAGGCCGCCCAGGATCTTGCCCTCGGCAACGACGATCCGGGCGGCGGCCTCGATCGCGCCGCCCAGCGACGGGATGCCGCCGGCGTGCAGCGAGGCCGCGCCGCGATGGTTGCCGAGGCCGATCGCGAGGATCTTGGCCAGCCCGCTCTCGACCGGTCCGTGGAAGTCGGTGTGCGGTTTGACCCGGTTGACCAGCAGCACACCGTCCGCCGCGGCGGCGATCGCGTCGTGGTGCACCGGGGTGCCGTCGTCGAGCTTGCCGACGACAACGGTCTCCATCGTCGCCTCGACCGGGCAACCGACGGACTCCGGCGTCACGCCGAGGCCCGCCAGCATTTCTCGTTGCCCTTCGGCCGTCGCGCCACCGTGCGAACCCATCGCCGGTACGACGAACGGGTCGGCACCCGCGTCGCGAAGCCAGTCCACGGCCGCCTTCACCACCGGCACGAGGTCCCGGATCCCGCGGCTCCCCGCAGTCACGGCGATCCTGGCGCCCGGCTGGATCGCCGCGGGCAACTCGGCCAGCGCGGCCCGCGCCGCGCCGTACGGGTCGGTCTCGGTCGGAAGATCAGGGATCAACCGCCGAACCGGCGTGACCTGAGGCAAGGTGCCCTCAGGCCGCAGCCCACGGATGGCCTCGAACGGCCCCCAGCCGGTCATCAGTGACTCTGTCTCGCGACGGCCGAGCCGGTTCGGCCGATCAGGAAGTCGAGGTCGCACCCCTGGTTGGCCTGGGTGACGTGCTCGACGTACAGCTTCGCCCAGCCACGGTCCGTCGGCGCCGTCGCCGGCTGCCAGTCGGCGCGGCGCTTGGCCAGCTCCTCGTCGGAGACATCCAGGTGCAACCGCCGAGCAGGCACGTCCAGCTCGATCCAGTCGCCCGTCCGGACCAGCGCCAGCGGCCCACCGACCGCCGCCTCGGGAGCGACGTGCAGCACCACCGTCCCGTACGCCGTACCGCTCATCCGCGCGTCCGAGATCCGCACCATGTCGTCCACGCCTTGCTCGGCGAGCTTGCGCGGGATCGTCATGTTGCCGACCTCGGGCATGCCCGGGTAGCCGCGCGGCCCGGCGTTCTGCAGCACCAGCACGGTGTCCTCGTCGACGTCCAGGTCCGGGTCGTCGACCGCCTTGTCGTACTCCTCGATGCTGCTGAACACCAGCGCCTTGCCCCGGTGCACCAGCAACCGCTCCGACGCAGCGGACTGCTTGACCACGGCACCGTCCGGCGCGAGATTGCCTCTCAGTACGGCGGTTCCCGCGCCGCTGCCGAGCGGGTTGCCGACCGGACGGATCACCGGGTGCGCCGGCTCGCCTTCCTGGCCGCTCCAGTCGGTCCGCTCGGCGCGGGCGACGTTCTCGCCGATGCTCTTACCGGTCACCGTGATCGCGTCGGCCTTGAGCAGCGGCAGAATCTCCCGCATCACCGCGGGCAGACCGCCGGCGTAGTAGAAGTCCTCCATCAGGTACCGGCCCGAGGGCTGCAGGTCGACCAGCCACGGCACCCCGCGCGCCCACTCGTCCATGTCGTCCAGCGTCAGGTCGACGCCGACCCGGCCGGCGATCGCGAGCAGGTGGATCACCGCGTTGGTCGATCCGCCGATCGCGGCGTTGGCGCGGACCGCGTTCGCGAAGGCGTCGCGGGTGAGGATGTCGCTCGGCTTCAGGTCCTCGTGCACCATCTGCACGATCCGCTGGCCGGCCTGCTGGGCGATCGAGTACCGCCGGGAGTCGACGGCCGGGATCGCCGCGGACCCGGTCAGCTGCAGACCCAGCGCCTCGGCCATGCAGGCCATCGTCGACGCCGTGCCCATCGTCATGCAGTGGCCGTTGCTGCGGGACATGCCGGACTCGGCCGCGGCGTAGTCCTCCTCCGACATCCGGCCCGCGTTGCGGTCCTGGGTGAAGCGCCAGACCGCCGTACCGGAGCCGATGTCGCAGCCGCGGAACTTGCCGTTCAGCATCGGGCCACCGGTGACCACCAGGGTCGGCAGGTCGACCGACGCGGCGCCCATGATCGAGCCGGGCGTGGTCTTGTCACAGCCGGTCAGCAGCACGGCGCCGTCGATCGGGTTGCCGCGCAGGGACTCCTCGACGTCCATGCTGAGCAGGTTCCGGAACAGCATCGCGGTCGGCCGGAGCATGGTCTCGCCGAGCGACATCACCGGGAACTCGAGCGGGAAACCGCCGGCCTGCCAGACACCGCGCTTGACCGACTCGGCCAGGCGGCGCAGGTGCGCGTTGCAAGGCGTCAGCTCGGACCAGGTGTTGCAGATGCCGATCACCGGGCGGCCATCGAACACCTCGTCGGAGAATCCCTGCGCCCGCATCCAGGACCGGTGGATGAACCCGTTGCGGTCCTTCTCCCCGAACCAGTGGTCGAAGCTGCGGCGACCGGTCGCGCCGTGACCCGCCGCACTCGGTGGCTCGCCCGCCGGACGGCCGGTCTTCTCGGGAGTCGGCTCGCCTTCGACCCCGCCCGCGCCGAGCGGGGGCGTGACGTCGTTGGGATCGTTGGTCGGGGGCAGGTCCGTCATCGAGATACCTCCGCGGTGGTGATCGTCCCGTTCACCCGGCGGCTGATGCCGGCCGGGTTCTTGTCCTGCAGTACGGCGGGCAGTACGGCGTCCGGCGTGTCCTGGTAGGCGACCGGCCGCTGGAACCGCCGGGCCGCCGTCACCCCGACGCTGGTGTGGATCGATCCGACCGTCGACGGGAACGGGCCACCGTGGTGCTGCGCCCAGGAGACGGCCACACCCGTCGGCCAGCCGTTCCACAGCACGCGGCCGGCCCTTGCCGTCAGCAACGGAAGCAGCCGCGCGGCGAGCTCGGCGTCCGGCTCGGCCTCGGCGTGCAGCGTCGCGGTCAGGTTGCCACCGAACGCCTCGACGCCGGCGACCAGCTCGTCGACCGACGCGTACTCGACCACGATCGAGACCGGTCCGAAGCACTCCTCGAGAATCTCGTCGGAGCGGGCCAGCAGTTCCGGCACGGTGGTCTGCAGCAGCGTCGCGCCGCCGCCTTCGCTCCACACGCGCAGCCCGTCGACCTTGCGCAGCCGGTCCAGCCCCGAGGCGAAGCCCTCGGCGATCCGCTCGTTCAACATGGTCGCGGCGGCGACCCCACCGGTTGCCTCGACGAGCTGCTCCTGCAGCCCGTGCCCGGCCGGCAGGAACAGCAGCCCCGGCTTGGTGCAGAACTGCCCGACCCCCAGCGTGTACGACGCGACGTACCCGCTCGCGATGTCCTTGCCGCGGGCATCGATCGCGGCCTGGGTGACGAACACCGGGTTGAGGCTGCCGAGCTCGCCGTAGAACGGGATCGGCTCCGGCCGCGTCACCGCGATCTCGTGCAGCGCCTTGCCGGCCGGTACCGAACCGGTGAAGCCGGCGGCGGTGATCCGCGGGTCCTTCAGCGCGTTCACGCCGACGTCGTAGCCCTGGATCAGCCCGAACGTCCCGGCCGGCGCGCCCGCCGTCCGCAGCGCCTCCATCATCACCTCGGCGGTCTTCACCGACAGCTCCGGGTGACCGGGGTGCGCCTTCACGACGACCGGGCAGCCGGCCGCCAGCGCCGACGCGGTGTCGCCGCCGCAGACGCTGAACGCGAACGGGAAGTTGCTCGCGGCAAACACGAGCACCGGACCGAGCGGGACCAGCACGCGCCGCAGGTCCGGCCGCGGGACCGGCTTGGCGTTCGGGTCGGCGGTGTCGATGACAACCTCGAGCAGCGAGCCCTCCTCGAGCACCTCGGCGAACATCCGCAGCTGGCCGGAACTGCGCGCGACCTCGCCTCGCAACCGCGCCTCGGGCAGCGACGTCTCGCGCATCCCGATCGGCACCAGCTCGTCGGCGGCCGCGTCCAGCGCGTCGGCCACCGCACGGATCCAGCCGGCCCGCTCGGCGGGGGCGGAAGCGGCCAGCGGCGCGGCGGCCTCGGCGGCGTCGGTGAGGGCCTGCTCCAGCTCGGCGGGAGTGGTGTCGGGGGTCATCGGTTCTCCTCCAGGGTCTCGGCGGCCAGGAAGGTGAAGGGTTCCCGGCCCACCTCCACCGTATTCGTCAGCGTGCCGACCTCCGCGATGGCGATCTCCACCACGTCACCGGCCTGCAGCGCGAAGTCCAGCTCGGGCACGATGCCGGTCCCGGTGGCCAGGATCACGCCGTCGGGGAAGTCGTTGGGCACGAACAGCACGTCGATCAGGTCCTGCAGCTCGCGGACGAGCTGCGCGGTCGACGTCGTTCCGGTGAACACCTCGTCGCCGCCACGCCGGATCACCAGGTCGATGGTCAGGTTCTTCGGATCGCCGACCTCCCAGGCCGGCCGGATGCCGGTGGACAGCGCGCAGCCCCCGGCGAACACCTTGGCCTGCGGGATGTAGAGCGGGTTCTCGCCCTCGATCGAGCGCGAGCTCATGTCGTTGCAGACCGTGAAGCCGACGATCTCGCCGTGCGCGTTGGCGACCACGGCCAGCTCGGGCTCCGGTACGTCGTGACCGGAGTCGACGCGGATCCCGACCGGGTCGCCGTCGGTGACGAGGCGCCAGGCCGGCGACTTCAGGAACAGCTCCGGACGCTTGGCCGAGTACACCCGGTCGTACACGTCCTGCTCGCTGCTCTCCTCCATTCGGGCGCCGCGAGACCGCTCGTAGGTGACGCCCGCGCACCAGACCTCACCGCGACCGTCGAGCGGCGGCAGCAGCCGGACCTCGCTGACCGGCAGCTCGGGGCCGGTCTTGGCCACCGCCGCGCGGAACTCCTCGGCGGTCAGCCGGAGCAGTTCGGCCAGGTCGGTGACGCCGAGCACCGGTGCCACCGTGTCACCGGTGCGCACACCGGCCTGGGGACGGCCGCCGGAGGATTGGTATCGGACCACGTGCATGTGTTCACCTTTCACATCGAGGTCCCGAGCAGACCGCGGGTGATCTGGAAACCTACGTTGCCGGAAGCAACTGCTTTGGGGACCTGCAGGCGGCTCGCGACCGCGGCGATCGCCTCCAGGCCGGTGCGCGCCTGGTCGGCAGGGCCACCGGCCGCGACCGCGTCCAGGTCGTCGCCGTACTTGGCGACCGTCTCCGGGTCGCTGCTGAACTCCACCACCGGGACGAACCGCTGTGCGGACAAGGTGCCGCCGGCAACATGCGCCAGGATCTGCTGGACGCCGCCGGCGCCGAAGCCGGTCGCGGTCTCCATCCAGTCGGTGCCCGGCATGCGCATCACGTGCCAGCCCGGTGCGGCCAGGCGCTGGCCGTGGGCGATCGTCGGGCCGACGTCGCCGGTGGAGCCGAAGGCCGTCGTACGGAACGTGCTGTTGGCAAGCAGTCCGCCGCGGGACGACAGGACGACGGAACCGCCGGCGCCGACGATCTCGCTGCCGATGATCGCTATCGCCTCGGCAGTCTGGTCGCTCAAGGGTCCGCGGGCCTCGAGGCCGACGGTCAGTGCGCCGACGTTGCCCTCGACATCGATCGGTGCGGGCAGATCGAAACTCGCGAACCATTCGCGGACCCGCTCGCCCACCGCGTCCAGGCCGCCGTCGGCCTGGATGCTCGCCCAGCCGAAGCGCGAGGGGTCCGCTCCGGCCTCGACCAGCTTGGAGCGGAAGTAGTCGTTGTGGGTCTTCTCGCAACCGTGTTCGAGCAGGAGGGCCAGGCGGGTGTTGGGGTGCAGGAGGTAGCCGAGCATCGTGCGGGCGAAGGTCTCCTCGGAGGCGCCGCCGGAGCTCCCGCAGCCTTCGGTGTGCGGGAGGGCGACCATTCGGGTGACGGCGTCGCCCGCCCATTTCTCGGCTTCGGCCTGAGCGGCCAGGCGGAGGGCGATCTGCCCGGAGCACAAGCTGGTGGGCAGGATGAGGCCAACAGCTTCGGGTAGTTGCCGACCATCGACGGAGAGAAGCCTGGCTGCTGTTGCCTGCCTCTCAACAGTTGGTACGTCGAGCGGAAGTCCCGGCAGCAGCGCGTCGCGGTCTTCGGCGGGCAGGTCGTCCAGTGGGCGGCTCATCCGGCCGTCGGTGGTGATCGAGATGCCTTCGCGCGGACCGGACTGGCGCCAGTTGCGCCAGATGGAGACCTGGCTGTGGCCGGCTCGTTCGCCGGCACTGCGCTCGCCGGACGCGACGCGGACGGTGAGGTCGAAGGTCTCCGCCGTGAGCTCGTCCATCGGCGTACCGGTCAGGTAGCGGCCGGCGTCGACGTCCATCTCCGCCTGGAGGTGCTCGTAGCGCGCCGTCGTGGTGACGAACTTGAGCGTCGGCACGAACGGGAAGTTGGTGATCGACCCGTTGCCGGTGGTGAAGAAGATCAGGTTGCAGCCACTGGCGACCTGGCCGGCGATCGACTCCAGGTCGTTGCCGGGGCTGTCCATGAAGACGTACCCGGTGCCGGGCAGCGGTTCGCCGTACCCGATGACGTGGTCGAGCCGGACGTCGCGCGGCAGCTTGCGGGCGGCGCCGATCGACTTCAGCACGATGTTGTAGAGCCCGCGGTACAGGTTTCCGCCGGACGGGTTGCCCTCCGCGGTGTGCCCGTGCCAACCGACCCGGTCCTTGAACGAGCGGACGGTCTCCAGGAAGCGTCGCGCGGTCGCGAGGTCCCGGACGTTCTTCAGCACGTACTGCTCGGCGCCGATCAGCTCGTCGGTCTCCGCGAGCACGGCCGCGCCGCCGTGCCGGATCACCTCGGCGCCGACGTTGCCCGCCAGCGGGTTCGCCGAGATCCCGGAGAACGCGTCGGACCCACCGCACTGCAGCGCGATCCGCAGGTCGACCAACGGGACCTCCACCCGCTCCTGCGCGTCCACCACCGGCAGCCACGGCTCGATCAGCGCGCCGGCGGCAGTCAGGTCCTGCTCGAATCCGGCCTGCCGGGTGAAGTAGGCGTGCGGCACCCGGATCTCCGGATAGCCCTCCTCGGCCATGAAGTCCCGGATCGCCTGTCCGGAGACCAGGTCGTCCTCGGTGTCGACGATCAGCACCGCCCCGACGTTCGGGTTCAGCGCGAAGCCGGCCAGCGTCGACAGCAGGAACCGCAGGTTGTTCGGCGTACCGTCCTCGCCGCCCTCGGTGTGCGCCACCGGTACGACGCCGTCGCCGGCCGGCGCGCCGTCGAAGCGCCGGGCCAGCTCGGTGACGAACCCGCTCGACCGGGAACTGGTTGCCAGCAGGACGACGTGGTTGCGCGTCCCGGCCGGGCCTTGCGCGCGCGGGAAGCCGAGGAACGTGCCGGGCTGCTCGACGGAGGTGACCTGGCGGCCGAAGTTCAGTGCGTTCTCGTCCAGCGTGTACGGGTCGAGCGGCTCGTTGCTCGCGGAGGCTTCGGCCGGCAGGCCATCCACGCCGCGCCCGGCGACGGCGGCCAGGCTGGTCGGCGTACAGACGTAGTCGCCGATCCGGAGATCGCGCAGGGCGCGGGCGAACGGGGTGTTCCAGGACGTGATGGCCTCGCCGGTCGCGACCGGGCGGACGACGATCCGGTGCCCTTCGAGCACGGTGTGCGGCAGCGTCACCGGCGTACCGCCGAAGTCGACAACGGTCCCGGCCTCGAGCCGGCGGGAGCAGATCGCGGCGTTGTCGCCCGGCTCGGGCACAACGCCGATCTCGTCGAACCTCAGCATCAGGTGGACCTCTCCCAAGCCGTTCGGTGCTGGTGGTCGAACCGCGAATCGTGCATGATGCATGATTACGACAGCCACCCTGCCGAATCCACGCGGCCGGGTCAAGGGCGAGACCACTGTGTGGAGAGGCCGATGACGGACATCCTGGAGCCGCACGACCGGCGGCTGATGCGTCGGCAGATGCTCGCGGACGACGTCTACGAGGCGATCAAGACGATGCTGATGGACCACACGATCCGGCCGGGTGGGCGGATCTCCATCGACGGGCTGGCGCGGGAGTTCCAGGTGTCGTCCACGCCGGTCCGCGAGGCGCTGGCGCGGCTGGAGTCGGAGGGGCTGGCCGACAAGGAGCCGCTCAAGGGGTACCGGGCGACGCCGTTGCTGACGCTGGAGGAGTTCGACGACCTGTACGCGTTCCGCCGCCTGATCGAGCCGTGGGCCGCGCGCCGGGCCGCCGAACTGATCGACGACATCGGGCGCGAGCGTCTCACCGCCGAACTGTCCACCGCCGTCGAGCCCACGTCGGTCGACTACGCGGGCTACCGGTCGCTCACCGCGCACGACAACCGGTTCCACACGCTGATCGCCGAACTGTCCGGCAGCGAGCAGGTCCGCCTCGCCTTCGAGCGGACCCACTGCCACCTGCACATCTTCCGGCTGCACTACGACCGCGACATCGGCCCCGAGGTGCTGGCCGAGCACCACCACCTGGTCGAGGCGATCTGCTCCGGCGACCCGGTCGCGGCCGAGGACTCGATGACCCAGCACCTGATCAACTCGATGTCGGTTCGCCTCCGCGGCATCTACGACCAGGCGTAGCCGGGGCTTCGACGGGTCCGGCTATCAGCGGCGGGGTGTGATCACCAGCGCGTCGCCGACCGGGCGTTCGCCGGTCGCGTCCGACGGGGCGTTGATGACCTTGCCGTTGGCCACCATCGTGGTGGAGCCGCCGCCGTCCAGGTTGATCGCCTCGCGCAGCCCGAACGACTTCGCCACCGCCGCGGCCTCGGCGATGCCCAGGCCGAGACTGGCGGTACTGCGGCCGTCGGCGGTGATCAGCACCGTCCGGCCCTGGCCGTCGACCCCGGCGATCGTGCGCGGGTTCCGCTTGTGCACCCAGCCGTAGTAGAAGTTCACGTTGTCGGCCGGCGCCATGCCGTCGGCCTTCGGCGTCCCGGTGATGCGCCCGTCGCGGACGAGCTCGGGGCCACCGTTGACGATCGTCGTCTTCGGTGACAGCCGGACATCGTGGCCGCGCTGGTCGACCAGCTCGGCCCGGATCCGCAGCCGCTGACCGAGCTTCGCGGCCGCCAGCAGCCGCGCGACCTGGTCGCCGGTCGCCTGGACGGTCCGGCCGCCCTCCGGGATCGCGCCGCCGCGGGTGGCCGTGCGGATCGCGGTGACGACCCCTCGGCGATCGACGATCACCTCGGCACCGGGTCCGCTCGGCGTCGCCACGCCGTACGACGCGTCGTACGCGATCAGCTCGTCGGGGTCCGTGCAGGTCACGTCGTGCAGCGGCTTGGCCGTCGGAAGGTCGTCGGTGGTGCCGCCGCAGTTGCGAATCAGGCCGGGCACGCGGTTCAGCCCGTCGAGCGGGAGCGGCCGGCCGATTCCGCGGACCTCGCCCTGCCAGCGGAAGCGCTCGACCGACGTACCGAGTGCTTTGTCGCTGATCACCAGCGCGGGCCGTCCCGCTGTCGGCTCGCTGACCAGGCGGCCGTCGTACACGGCGACGCCGGCCGGATCGCCCGGTGCGCCGGCCTTGGGGTCGAGCACGAAGAACCCGGCGTTCACCGCGGCCGTGGCCCCGGTCAGCGTCGCCAGCGTGCTGGTCGTCTCCCGCGCCTCCAGGTCCAGCCCGTACGACGCGTCGAGCGTGCCGCGGAACTTCTTCGGGT
The DNA here is from genome assembly GCF_001984195.1 of Kribbella sp. ALI-6-A. GTDB lineage: Bacteria > Actinomycetota > Actinomycetes > Propionibacteriales > Kribbellaceae > Kribbella. The sequence continues at coordinate 1,795,385 of NZ_MTQN01000012.1, read as the reverse complement.
CGATCGTCAGCACCTGGACGCGCCACGGACCGGTCGATCCGCTGACGTCGTCGGGCTCGCCGTCCCAGCCGGTGTAGATGCTGGAACCGCTCAATCCGGCGGCGATCACCTTCGTCCGCAGGGCGTCCGCCTCGGCCTTCGTCGGGAAGGATCCGAGCCGCACCCGGTACCCGAGGTTGTTTCCGCCGGCGTCGGCCAGCTTCGGCGTCGGTACGTCCTCGACGCGCGGCTCCAGTCCTGCTGCCTTCAGCTTCGCCGCGGCGGCGTCGGCACCGGCCTTGTCCGACAGGGCCGTCGCCGGGGCATCGGGATCCGGCGAGCTCGACGGGATCGCGACCTCGACCGTCCAGGTCGAGCCGGGACCGGTCTGGCCGCGCGTGATCGTCGTCAGGGTGACGCCGGCCTGCAGGGTCGAGGTCTGGCGCGTCTCGGCGAGGTTGGCGGGGCCCAGCGGAAGTCCAGCGGCGTCCTGGGACTGAGCCCGGGCGCCTACTGCGGGAACGGCGGCGAGCGACACCACGGCGAGCGCGCTCAAGGACCGGCGAAGTCGAGACGTCATGCTCACTGTCCTATGTCAGCGGCCTACCGGCCGCAAGAGTCTGGCGGTGAACGACTGGCGATTTTCCTGGAATACCGCAGGTCAGAGCGATGTTCTGAGCAATGTAACCACTAGCTCCGATGGAGAGTGATCGACACCATGACCGGTCTTCGACGCGTTGGCAACACCGTCAAGACCGCCGCCCTGCTGGCTCTGCTGACCGCCCTGATCATCGCCGTGGGCGGCCTGGTCGGCGGTCCGACGGGTGTGGTCGTGGCGACCGTGCTGTCGCTCGGCCTGAACGCCTACCTCTACTTCAACTCCGACAAGCTGGCCCTGCGCTCGATGGCGGCGCGGCAGGTGAGTCCGCAGGAGGCGCCGGAGCTGTACTCCGTCGTCGCGGAGCTGTCGCAGCGCGCCGGGCAGCCGATGCCGCGGATCTACGTCAGCCCGATCGCGCAGCCGAACGCGTTCGCGACCGGGCGCAACCCGGAACACGCCGCGGTCGCGGTGACGGCCGGGATCCTGCGGCTGCTGTCGCGGCGGGAACTGCGCGCGGTGCTCGGGCACGAGCTGGCGCACGTCTACAACCGCGACATCCTGACCTCCAGCGTCGCCGCCGGCCTGGCCGGAATCGTCAGCATGCTGGCGAACCTGGCGATCTTCCTGCCGTTCGGTTCCGGTGACGACGACGAGGCGCCGAACCCGATCGCCACGCTGCTGACCGTACTGCTCGCGCCGTTCGCGGCGGGGCTGATCCAGCTGGCGATCAGCCGCAACCGCGAGTACCAGGCCGACCACGACGGCGCGGAACTGTCGGGTGACCCGCTGGCTCTGGCCAGCGCCCTCGCCAAGATCAGCCGCGGTACGACGGCCCTGCCGTTGCCCGCCGAATCCAGCGTGGCGACCCAGAGTCACCTGATGATCGCCAACCCGCTCACCGGCCGCGGTGTCGCGGCGCTGTTCGCCACGCACCCGCCGATGGAGAACCGCATCCGCCGCCTGCAGGAACAGGCGAGTCGCCAAGGCGTTCTCGCCCGCTGAACTCTCGCCCGGGCGAGAGGGGTAGTGCAAGGGAAGGCGGAGTTGATCGGGGCCTCTCCTCCCTCAACCACCGAACGGCCGCCCGCGCGGAGCGCGGGCGGCCGTTCGTCGTACCGCAGGTCAGGCCGGGGCGTCCCCGTGGTCCGGGATTTCCAGCTGGACTCCGCCCTGGAGGGCCGACTGGTGGGCGTAGATACCAGGCAGCGTGTACCGGGCCGCGACCCAGGCGTTGACCGGGGGCAGGGTCTTGTCGACGACCGCGCGGACGAAGTCGTCGGCCAGGAAGTGGTGCGAGCCCTCGTGGCCGTTGTGCAGGCCGGCGAACTCGGCGGGCAGGCGGGTGCGGTCGTGCACCGGGGACAGGCCCGACAGGAACGCGTCGCGCAGCGCGGGGTCGACGTTGGCCAGGTCGTCGTCCTCGAGCGAACCGGACGGCTTGGTCTCCATCAGGTGGCTGATGTCCTCGACGCCCTCCTTGGTCTGCCAGACCGTGGTGGTGGCGAGCTGCTCGAAGCTGCCCTCGGTGCCGAAGACCCGCAGGCGCGACTCGCGGATGTGCGACGGGTAGCCGACCCGGCGCATCTCGTTGGTCCGCATCACGCCGCCGTCGGCGAGCGTGAACAGCGCGGTCGCGTTGGAGAAGTCGTTGTCGAACTGGCTGACCGCCTTGTCGAACACCCCGTCGCCGCGGTCGTCCTTCACACCGACGCAGGACACGTGCGTCGCGTGCTGCCCGGTCACCGACAGCACGTTGCCGACGGCATGCGTCGGGTAGAGCATGGGCGGGAACGACGCGGTCTTCTTCCAGTCCTCACCACCGGAGTACTGGTACGCCGCGTAGAACCCGAGATCCATGTCGTGGACGTAGTCGCCCTCGCAGTAGAAGACCCGGCCGAAGTCACCCTTGGCCAGCCGGTCGCGGCAGTAGACCGACGACGGGTAGTAGTAGCTGGTCTCGCCCATCATGTACGTCAGGCCGGTTTCCTTGACCAGCTCGATGATCCGGGCGATCTGGTCGGCCTCGATCGCCATCGGGACCGTCGAGTAGACGTGCTTGCCGGCCTCGAGCGCCTGGATCGCCATCTCGCCGTGCAGCCAGCGCTGGGTGAAGATCGCGACCGCGTCGACGTCCGAGGCGAGCATGTCCTCGAACGACTGGTAGGTGACCTTCACCCCCTGCTTCTCGGCCATCGCGGCCAGCCGGTCCGGCAGCACGTCGGTCAGCGAGACCTCCGTGACGTCGGGATGCGCGGTCCACAACCGCAGGAACGAGGGGGCGAACTGGCCGGCTCCGACCACACCGATGCTGATGCTCATGACGCTAGGCAATCACACATTTTTGTTCCACGAAAGAACAAATCCGCACGTTGAAATATGTGATCCAGGCCACTCCCTAGATCCGTACGGCGGCCAGACGTTCGGGGTAGTCCGTGGTGATCCCGTCGACTCCCAGCTCAACCGCCCGCGCGAACGTCTCCGCGTCCGGCACCGGCCAGGCGGTGACGTCGAACCCCTCGCGATGCAGCTCGGCCACTGCCTCGACCGTCAGCCCCGCGATGCCGCACAACGCCGTACCGGCTTCGGCGGCGCGCGTCAGAGCCAGTACGTCGGCCACGTCCGGCGTCCGCCCGAAGATCAGGCCGGTGGACGCGGACGGCATCGCCTGCCGGATCGCGAGCAGGATCTCCGCGTGCGACGACGTGACCATCGTCCGGGCGGCCAGCTCCGGATCAGCCTGCAGCGACTCCACCAGCAGCGGTACGGCGCGGGCCGCCTTCACCTCGGCCTGGATCCGTACGCCGACGACCTCGATCGTCTCGGCCCACGTCGGCACCCGCTCACCGAGCCCCGCGTCCAATGCGCGCAGCTCGTCGAACGTGAGTTCCTCGACCGGCCCGGTGCCGTTCGTGGTCCGGCCGACCGTCGCGTCGTGCAACACCACCAGCCGGTCGTCCGCGGTGACCCGCAGGTCCAGCTCGATCTCGTCGCAGCCGTCGGCGATCGCGCGCCGGAACGAGCGGATCGTGTTCTCCGGTTCGGATCCGAGCGAACCTCGGTGTCCGGTGACGATCACAGCGTGTTCTCCTCGACTCGATTGCTCTCGACAACGATGTGGTTGCTCACAGCACCTTGCTTTCGTACAGCCGGGACACCTCGTCGGCGATCGCCTCCAGCCGTCGGGCGACCGAAGCGAACACCTTCTTCGGGTCTGCGTTGTCGGCGTAGATCTGCTGCAGGCCGGTGTAGATCGCGACGTTCGCGTTGCGCCCGTAGAGCCGGATCGCGTCCTGCGGGCGGGCGTTCACCAGCTGGGCGATCGCCACCCCGTAGTTGGGTTCGTCGGCCACCAGCTTCTTCAGCGCCGGATCCTCGCGGGCCTTGTCGACCACCGGCAGGTAGCCGCTCTGGGTGGTCCACCAGGCCGAGTTCTCCGGCGTGGCCAGGAACTCGAGGAACTTCGCGGCCGCCTGCTTGCGCTCGGCCGACGCGTTGCGGAACATCCCGATCCCGCCACCGCCGGTCGCGAGTCCGGCCGCGACCTCGGAGGGGATGAACCCGGCGCCGACCTTGAACTTCGCCTTGCTCATCGCGCTTTTCAGGCCACCGGTGGAGTCCTGGCACATCGCGACCAGGCCGCCGGCGAAGTCCGTCATCGGGCTGCTGGCCATGTAACCGTGGCCGTCGATGTGGATCAACTGCCGCTGGAACTCGCCGGCCGCGACCGCGCCGTCCTCGTCGATCGTCACGTCGAGGCCCTTGGAGTACGCGCCGCCGAACTGCCAGACGTTGCCCTGGAACTGCCAGTCGCCGTCCACCTTCGCCAGCGCCAGCGTCCGCATCGGCCGGCCGTTGGCGTCGACCTTCGCGAGCGTGGCACCCCACGACCGCAGCTCGCTCCACGTCCGCGGCGCCCGATCGGGCAGTCCCGCCTTCGCGAACACGTCGCGGTTGTAGTAGAGGATCGGCGTACTCCGGGCGAACGGGACGCACCAGCTCTGCCCCTTCACGACGTACTCGTTGAACAGCTTGGAGTGGAAGACCGCCGGGCCGAAGCCGTCGGTGAAGTAGCCGTTCAGCGGTTCCAGCGCGTCGTTCAGGAAGAAGCGTTCCCAGGTGACGTCGGACAGGACGGCGAGGTCCGGGGTCTGCCGCGCGATCAGCCCGGCCGCGATCTTCTGCGCGACGTCGTCGTAGCTGCCCTGGAACTGAGCCTCGACGTAGACGTCGGTCTGCGACTCGTTGAACTTGGCAACGAGTTTGTCGACCGCCTTGCCGTTCGTCCCGCCGTACGACGACCAGAACACGACTCTGGTCCGCCCGGCGTACTGCTTCGGTACGGCGCCGGCCGGCTGCTTGTACTCGGCGTCCGGCGAGCGGTACCCACAGCCCGCCAGCGACGCCACACCGGCCAGGCCGAGGAAAGTTCTGCGGCGCATCGTCATCCCTTCAGCGCTCCTTGCGTGATGCCGCCGACGATGTAGCGCTGGGCGAACAGGAAGATCAGCAGCATCGGCGCCAGCACCAGCAACGTGCCGGCCATGATCGTGCCCCAGTTCGCCAGGCCTTCTTCGTCCTTGAGGATCAGCAGGCCGACCGGCAGCGTGCGCATCTCGGCGGTGTTGGTGACGATCAGCGGCCAGACGAAGTTGTTCCACTCCTCGACCGCGGTGATCACCACCACGGTGACCAGCATCGGCCGCGACATCGGCAGCACCACCCGCCACAGCGTCCGCAGGTGACCGGCGCCGTCGACCGCGGCCGCATCGGTCACCTCACCGGGCAGCGTGAGGAAGTGCTGGCGCATCAGGAACGTCGCGAACGCCGACCCGATGCCGGGGATGATCAGCCCGGCGTAGGTGTTGATCCAGCCCAGCGACGCCACGGTCAGGTAGTTCGGCAGCAGCGTCACGTGGCCCGGCACCATCATCGCGCCGAGGATCAGCAGGAACAGCACCTTCTTGAACGGGAACCGCAGATAGGCGAACGCGTACGCCGTCAGGACCGCGTTGGCCACCTTCAGGATCGTGCCGGCGACCGTGATCACCGTCGAGTTGACGAAGAACCGGTCGAACGGCGCCGCATCCCAGGCGAGCTTGAAGTTGCCCCAGGTGAAGTCGTCGGGCCACCACACCGGCGGCCACTGGTAGATCTCGGCCGGCTGCTTCACGGCCGCGCTGATCAACCAGTACAGGGGCCCCAAGAAGATCGCCGCGACGCCGAGCAGGACGACGTACTGGACCGCACGCACCTTCATCGGTAGTGCACCCGCCTTTCCATCACCCGGGCCTGGATCGTGGTGACCACCAGCAGGATGGCGAACATGATGATCGACAACGTCGCGGCCCGGCCGGCGTTGAACGCCTGAAAGCCCTCGTTGTAGATCGACCAGCTCAGCGTCGTGGTGGCGTCACCGGGACCGCCGCCGGTCATCACGGCGATCACGTCGAAGGCCTGGAAGGTGCCGATCACGGTGGTGATCAGCAGGAAGAACGAGATCGGCGCGAGCAGCGGCAGCTTGATCGCGCGGAACCGGGTCCAGGTGCCGGCGCCGTCGATCGCGGCGGCCTCGTCGAGTTCCTTCGGTAGTCCCTGCAGCCCGGCCAGGTAGATCAGCGCGGTGAACCCGACGTTCTTCCACAGGTAGACGATGACGAGGCCGGGCAACGCCCAGTCGGAGTTGTTCATCCAGTCCGGTGGCTCGGCGCCGAACGGCTCGATCAGCGCCCGCATCAGGCCGTAGCCGGGATCGAAGACGAACAACCAGATCGTCGCGACCGCCGCCCCGGACAGGATGTGCGGCGCGAACGAGATCGTCCGGACCAGGCCGCGGCCCTTCAGCGGCTGGTTGAACAGCACCGCGAGCGCGAGGCCGATCACCAGGCTGCCGGCCACGATCAGTCCGGTGAACGCGACCGTGACACCCAGCGTCTTGTGGAAGGCCGGGTCGGTCAGCGTGTTCACGTAGTTGTCCAGGCCGACGAACGTCGGCCGGGCCGCGATCATGTTCCAGTCGGTCAGGCTGAGCCACGCGTTGTAGACGATCGGCCAGTACGCGAACACCGCGATCACCAGCAGGTTCGGCGCCACCAGGAGCGCGAACAGCCCGTACTCGCGGCGGGTGCGCCGCCGTCGTTCGTCGGTCCCGGGCGGTTGCCGGACCTCGTCCGGGTGCGCCCGGGCCGGCAGGTCGACCACTGTCATGCCACTTGTCTCCTCACCCTGCTCAACAGACGCTCTATGGCCTCGGCCAGGTCGGGCGGGGCCGCGAGCAACCCACCCGGCAACGACGTGCCCGGCCCGCCGATCGTGCGCGCCCCGGCCTCCCGCGCGATCAGTCCACCGGCGGCGACGTCCCACGGCTGGATGACGTGCTCGTAGTAGGCATCCGCCGAACCGTCGGCCACCGAGCACAGGTCGAGCGCCGCCGACCCACCCCGCCGCAGATCCCGTACGGCGGGCAGCAGGTGGCGCAGGTACTCGGCCTGCTCCGCGCGGCGCTCGGCCAGGTACGAGAAGCCGGTGGCGACCAGCGCCTCGGCGAGCTTGCGGCGGTCGCGGATCCGCAGGTACTTCCCGTCGCGGGACGCTCCCGCTCCGCGCACCGCCGACCAGGTGATCCCGGTCGTCGGTTGGTGGACCACGCCGACGAGCGCGCCGCGCGCGTCCTGGACCGCGATGCTGACGCACCAGTCCGGGCGGCCGTACAGGTAGTTGACCGTCCCGTCGAGCGGGTCGATCACCCAGGTCAGTCCGGTCGTGGATCTCTCCCTGGCGCCCTCCTCGCCGAGCAGTCCGTCACCGGGCCGGGCGGTCAGCAGCCCGTCGACGATCAGTTGCTCCGAGGCCCGATCGGCTGCGCTGACCGGGTCGGTGCCGGAGCTCTTGGTCTGGGCGCTCTCCAGCGACACCTCGTCCCGCCGGGACAGCAGTTCCGCCCCGGCCGCATGGGCCAGGCGGGTCGCCAGGCCGAGCAGGTCGCGCGGATCGGGAGTGGACATGCCGGTGAAATTATCACCGAACGATGGTTTCAAACAGTCCTAGGATGTGATTTTCTCACTCAATTCACATCAATCGTCATCCGCGCGCCGTCTGACCGCGGTCACACCGTCCAGCTCTCCGAGCGCGAGGACAAGGTCCTGCAGCGGCGGACGGCCGCGGAACCGCATCTCGGCCCGGACCTGCGGCCGGCCGTCCTCGCGCCGGACGTCGGTGCCGAGGATCGACGCCTCGAAGCCCATCACGGTCGCGGTCGACAGGATCGACCGCAGGACTCCGGAGCCGTCGAGATACCGGACGACGACCAGCCGGTTCCGGTCGGGCGACGGCAGGCACCTCGCCAGGCGGCCGAACGCGCCGACCGCGATCAGGTGCAGCACGGTCGCCGCGGCCGCGAGCACCGGCATACCGGCCCCGCAGGCCATGCCGATCGCCGCGGTCATCCAGATCGTGGCGGCGGTGGTCAGCCCGCGGACGACGTCGCGCCGCATGAAGATCACGCCGGCCCCGAGGAAGCCGACACCGGACACGACCTGGGCGGCGATCCTGGACGGGTCGAGATTGACGTCCGTCCCGAGCACGGTGTTGAAGCCGAACCCCGACACCAGCGTGAACAGGGCCGCGCCGGTGCCGACCAGGGTGTGCGTGCGCATCCCGGCGGCCTTCTGGTGCACCTGCCGTTCGATCCCGATCACCGTCGACAGCACGAACGCCATCACCAGCAGGAGGAGCTCGGTCCAGGTGCTGTCGGACACCAGCCTCATGCCCTGACCTGTTCCCTCCACGGAGTCATCGCTTGACCCCGATCGGGTCGCGCCCGGCCAGGTACGCCGCGACGGCCTCAGCGGCGATCGAGGCAGCTCGCTGAGCGGTCTGCCGGGTCGCACCGGCCAGATGCGGGGTCATCACGACATTGGGTGCCGTCAGCAACCGCGAGCCCTCGGGCAACGGCTCGGCCGGGAACACGTCGAAGGCGGCGGCGCCGAGCTGCCCCGACTCCAGCGCATCCACGGTCGCCTCGTAGTCGAGCAGGCCACCGCGCGCCGTGTTCACCAGTACGGCGCCCGGCCGCATCCGCGCCAACTGGTCGGCGCCGATCATGCCGCGGGTGTCGTCGGTGAGTCGCGCGTGCAGGCTGACTACGTCCGAGCGGGTCAGCAGCTCGTCCAGCTCGACCACCTCGATCCCGTCCGGCGGGGACGCCGCGTCGAGCACGGGATCGACCACGACGACGTGCGCGCCGAACGCGAGCATCACCCGGGCGACCCGGCTGCCGATCGCGCCGTACCCGATCAGGCCGACGGTCGCGCCCTCCAGCTCGGAACCGCACTCGTCGTAGGCGTAGAGGTCACTGCGCCACTCACCCTGCTCCAGGGTGCGCTGCAGCTGGGGAAGCTTGCGCAAGGCACCCATCGTCAGAGCGACCGCGTGCTCGGCCGCCGCGACCGCGTTGCGGCCGGGAGTCGAGGCGACGACGACGCCGCGCTTCGTTGCCGCGGGCACGTTCACGTTGACCGGACCGCCCCGGCAGCAGACCAGGAACCGCAGGTCGGGCGCGGACTCCAGCACCCGCTCGGTGAACGGTCCCATCTGCGTCACCGCCAGCTCGACACCGGGCAGTGCGGCGATCAGCTCGTCCTCGACGTCACTCGCCTCGTCCACCTCGGCCACCCGCCCGTACGGCGTGAGCGGCCAGGGCAGCGTCACCTCGCGGAAGTCGAACCGGACGTCCGGCAGCGCGGACAGCGCCTCGGCGAGCAGCTCGTTGCGGACGAAGTGGTCGCCGGCCAGCAGGGTCTTGACGGTTCTCATCGAACTCCTGAAATCGTCGGGCGGGGCTCCGGGGACGCATCGCCGGGGCTCGGGCGGGGGTCGGGTGGTCAGGGCGGGCACCGGATGGTCAGGCCGGGGCTGGGAGCGTTGCCGCTTGATACGCCGGCGCCGGATCCGCCCAGCGCGGGCGGGCGGCCTCGATCCGGCGCAGGTAGTGCGCGTAGCCCTCGGCGTAGAAGGCCGCGCGGGTGGGATCGGGATCGATCTGGCGGGTCTCGGCGATCCACTCGGCACCCACGTCGCCGAGCACCCGCTTGGCGGCGATCACCGCGCCGCGGGCGGCGACCTGCGAGGCCTCGGTGGTGTGCAGCGGGGCGTCGAGCACGTCGGCGAGGATCTGGGTCCACTCGTTGCTGCGGGCACCGCCGCCGCACACGGTGACCTTCCCGGACCAACCGGCCGCCTCGAGGCAGTGCCGGGCGGCATACGCGATGCCTTCGCAGGTGGCGCGCAGCAGATCACCCTGGGTCGTGGACAGGGAGATGCCGTCGAAAGTACCGCGGGCGTTGGTGTCGACGAAAGGCGCACGCTCACCAGCTTCGGACAGGTACGGCAGGACAGTCACGCCGTTCGCGCCGGGCGGGCTGTCGGTGAGGAGCTGCTGCAGCTGGTCGGTGGTCGCGCCGACGAGGTGCAGGACGCGGTCGAGCGCCGCGGTACCGACCATCGCGGGCATGGCCCGCAGCCAGACGCCGGGGGTCCAGGTACCGAGAATGAGCCCGGCCGGTTCGCCGTCCACCGGGAGGTCTCGCGTGACCACCTGACAGGCGAGCGTCGTACCGACGGTGAGCAGCGCGTCGCCGACCTCGGTCACGCCTGCGCCGATCGCCGCGGCCGGCAGGTCGTACGGGCCGGAGGAAACCCTGGTGCCCTTCGGCAGGCCGATGCTCGCGTCGTGCAGCTCGCCGACCGGGCCGTCCGGCGCGACCGGAGCCAGCAGATGTCGCCAGTCGCTCAACCCGCAGGCGCTCAGCGCTTCCGCGTCGTAGTCGCCGGTTCGCGGGTCGAGGAACGGCGCCGACGCGTCGGAGATGTCGGTGGCCCGGACTCCGGTGAGCCGCTGCATCACCACGTCCTTGCAGTACGCGGCGGTGGTTGCCCGGGTCAGCGTGTCCGGTTCCTCTTCCAGGACAGCTGCCAGCAGCGGCCCGGACGCCCCTGGGAACATTCGGTTCCCGGACCGCCGAAAGACTTGCTCGGCCACACCGCTGTCGGTCCAGCGACCCAGGATCGAGCTGCTCCGTGCGTCCAGCCAGGAGATCGCAGGACGCACGGGACGCCCGGCTTCGTCGACCAGCCAGAGCCCATCCCCCTGTCCAGTGATCGCCACCAAACTCACGGGCTCGCCGGCTGCGCCGGCCTCGCCCCCGAAAGAGGAGGAGGTAGGCCCAGCGCCACCCGCGGCTGACCGGCGTGCTTCGCCCGCCGAGCCGTCCGATCCTCGGCCGGCGCCCCTGTCGCCACCCAGGCGGTGCACCAGCTCCGCGATCACCTCGTTGACCGAAGCAACGATCTCGTCGGTGTCGTGCTCGAACCGGCCGGGCCCCGGGCGGACCAGGCGGGTCGGGCGGGACGCCTCGCCGACCTGGCGACCCTGGTCGTCGAAGGCGACGGCCTTGGTGACTGTGGTTCCGACATCGACACCGATCTCCACTGCGGCCTCCTAGAGTGGTGCTACTTCAACGGTGGCGCCCTGGTCGCGCAGGCCGCGGACCAGGTCCTCGGGCGTCTTCTCGTCGACGACGACCACGTCGAAGTCGGTCAGCGGTGCGAGCCGGTGCAGCGCGGTGCGCTGCAGCTTGCCGTGGTCGACGAGCAGCACCTTGGTCCGCGCCGACCGGAGCATCGCCTGCTTCACCAGGACGATCTCCTGCTCCTGGTGGAAGGCGTGCGTGGGCGAGACCGCCGAGACGCTGCAGAACAGCAGATCGGTGTGCAGGGCACCGACGGCCTCCGCGCACGGCAGTCCCCCGAACGAGTCGTGCGTCGCGGAGTAGATCCCTCCGAGCGCCAGCAAGGTGACGTCGCGCAGCTGCGTGAGCCGGGTGATCGCGGGCAGGAAATTCGTTGCCACGGTCAACGGAGTGATGTCCTCGAGCAGGTCGACGAGGGCCAGCGCGCTGGTCGAGTCGTCGAGCATCACCGACATGCCGGGCTCGATTTTCGTCCGGGCGTGCCGGGCGATCGCGGTCTTCTCGGACTGCGCGGTGTTCAGCCGGTAGGCGACGTTGCTCTCGAACACGCTGGTCGGCTGCGCGGTCACCCCGCCGCGGAACTTGCGGACGACGCCCTGGCGCTCGAGCTCGTCGAGGTCGCGGTGCACGGTCATCACGCTGACCCCGAACGCCTCGACCAGATCGTTCGCGGACACCGAACCGTGCTGGACGACGTACGCCGCGATCTCGGCCTGGCGGCGCGCGGGGCGGCTCAGCTCGGTGTCGGTGTCGATCTCGTTCATTGCGGGATCTCCGTTCGCAGTGCGGGGACGTTGAAGGCTTCGAGACCCACTGTGCCGTCCTGCTCGCGCAAGCGCACCAGCGCCGCGGGACCGAGTGCCGGGAGAAGTCTGCGGTAGTCCTTGACCGCGAGGCCGAGGACCCGGCAGACCAGCAGCCGGATCAGCGTGTTGTGCGCGACGACGAGCACCTTGCCGCCCGCGTGCCGCCGGACGATCTGGTCGAAGGCGCCGTGCACCCGCACGGCCGCGTCCGCGACGTTTTCCCCATCAGGGAAGGGATTCGCGACCGGGTCGAGCTCGAAGGCCTGGCCGACCGACGGCGGCAGCTCGCTCAGCATCTTGCCCTCGGCCGATCCGAAGTCGACCTCGCGGAGCCGCGCGTCGACGGTCGGTTCGAGCCCGAGCGCTTCAGCGGTCGGTGCGGCGGTCTGGCGGGCGCGGAGCATCGGCGACGACCAGAGCGCGTCCGGCCGGAACTCCTCGACCGCCCACGTCCGCAGGAACTCGGCCTGCCGGACACCGACCGAATCGATCGGCAGGTCGGTCGATCCGGTGTACCGGTTCCCGTGGTGCCACTCGGTCCGCCCGTGCCGCGCCAGGACGACGGTCGTCCTCATCGCAGGTACCCCCGGCGCTCCAGCTCGGCCACGAAGGCGCCGTACAGGTCGGTGAGGCGTTCGCTCGGGCGCGGCTCGATCACGCGGCTGATCCGGACCATCCGCCGCGCGGTCCCGGCCACCGACGTACCGCGGGACGCCGCCAGCACAGCCATCCCGTACGCCGGATCAGCGGCCTCCGGCAGCTCGACCGGTACGCCGAGAACGTCGGCGCGCAGCTGGTTCCAGTGCTCGCTGCGGACCGCGCCGCCGGTGAGCGCGACCGACCGCGGCGGCTCGGCGCCGAGCCGGGTCAGGTGCTCGAAGGCCAGCCGCTCGACGAACGCGACGCCCTGCAGCACGCCGAGGTAGCGATGCAGATCGTCCGGGACGTCACCCAGCTCGAACCCGACGGCGTCGGGCGCGACAAACGGGAATCGCTCCCCAGGCTTGGTCAGCGGGTAGATCGCGGCATCGACCGGCCCGGTCCGGTGGGCCTGCTCGACCGCGGCCCGGTCGAGCGCGTCGAGATCCGCGCCGGGCAGCATCGAGGTGAGGGCACCGGCGCCGGTGTTGGACGCGCCGCCCGGAAGCCAGCCGTCGCCGTCGGGATGGCGGTGGCTGTAGACAGCGCCGGTCGGGTCGCGCAGCAGGTCCTTGGTGACGCCCTTGAGCACGAGCGTCGTCCCGAGCACCGAGTTCCAGGCGCCGGGGGTGAGCGCGCCGGCGGCGATCTGGGCCGCGCAGCCATCGGTCATGCCGGCGACGATCGGCGTACCGGCGGGAACCCCGGTGACCTGCGCCTTCGCCTTCGAGACCGCGCCGATGACGGTTCCCGGCAGGACCACCTCGGGCAGCGTGCCGACGGGCAGTCCGAGCTTTTCGAACGCCTCGGCCGGCCAGCTACCGGCGAGGTCGTAGCCGGTCTTCAACGCGTGACTGGTGTCGGTGGCGACCGGATGGCCGGCGAGGTCGGCCGCGACGACGTCCGCGCTATGGGCAACGAGCTGGTCGTCGGCGGGGCCGAGCCACAGGATCTTCGGCAGCGCCCAGGTCGGCTGCATCGCGGCGGCCCAGCGCTCCGGATCGGCGGCGACGACCCGCGGCAGCAGTTCGGCGGCGCGGGCGTCGTCGTACATCAGCGCGGCGGAGGCGGGCCGGCCCTGGCGGTCGGTCAGGACAACGGTGCCCGAGGTCGAGCAGATCGCCAGGCCCTCGATCTCGCGGTCCTGAGCCAGCGAGCGCTGCGTGTCATCGGCCTGGGTCACCTCGGCGAGGACTTGCTCGACGGTGGTGATCCACTCCCGCGGGTCCTGCTCGTGGCGGACTCCGTCGCGGTGGCTGGTCAGCGGGCGCGCGGCTCGCGCGAGCACCTCGCCGGCGGCGCCGACCAGTACGGCGCGCACGCTCTGCGTGCCGAGATCAAGGCCGATCCACGCCACAGTTCCGCCTCCCGATGTTAGTTACGTTGGTAACATAACACCAGGAAGCGATAAGAGGATCCCTCAGCAGTGCATCAGCAGCAACGACCGGTCGGCCGTGGCGACCTCGAGGCGGCCCGCGTCGACCGCACCGAAGGCGCCGATCGGTCCACTCGCCGGCCGGCCGTGCCGGTTGAGCCAGAAGCCCCAACCGGCCGGTGCGTCCGGCCACTCCGGATCGGGTTGCCAACCGAGCGGCGGTCGCCACGACTCGGTCGGCGGCTCGGGCCAGCTGGGTGGTGAATTGAAGCGATGCACGGGCGGCCTTTCCGGATCCCCAGGAGACCCCGATCGGTGAGAGGTATCTGACCGCTCAACGACCGGCGTCGTCGGAACGTCACGCCTAAATCTTCGTAAAGTTTATGGTCGGCAACCCCTTTCTCCCAGCCCAACAGGTAGTGACGATCAGCCACGCTGCGTACCGTTGCCGACAGCCACGAACCGTCACGCTGCGCAGCCGGATCACGGAGGGTTGACATCCCCGGCGGACCGACGGACCTTGAACGGAGACGATCGGCGTCGGTGGGGGGACCATGGATACTGATCAGAGCGTCGTGCTGCCACACCGGTTCACCGGCCGGACCGGCGGCGCGACTCTGCTGAAGCTGCGCTGCGCACGAGCACGCCCGGGCCGCCCCTTCGGCTCCGACGCCGTCACCCAGCTCACCGACGACGGCCTGCTCGGCCAGGTCCTGTGGAGCACGACCTGTACGGCGACCGACGTGACGCAGGCAAACTTCCGGCAGCTCCGGGACAGTGGGCTCTTCCTCGTCCACGTCACGCTGAACGGAGTCCCCGGAGAGCAGGCGCGGGTCCGCGAGCTCATCCTCGCCGTTCAGGTGCTGCGCAGCCTGGGAGTCCTGGTCGAGTACGACCTGGACCTGTTCGCCGGGACGCCGCGCTTCGCCGGCGTGCGGGACAAGGTCGCGATGCTGCGGGCGATGGTCGGCGACGGCTCCACCCCGGCGTACTTCACGACCGCGGCGATCGAGGCCGACTGCTCACCCTGGCTTGCGGGCTACCAGCAACGACTTGCTCCGGCGGTCCGGCCGTGGCTGGGCACCGACGGACTGTCGCACCAGCTCGCCGAGGCGTGGGCCGAGATCCTGCTCGGCGAGCGACTGCTGCTCGGACTGCGCGGTGGCGCCGCGCACCGGATCGCCCTGCAACGGCTGACCCTGCGCAGCAACACCGAGCTGCTGAACCTGGTCGCCACCAGCGCCCGCGAGTTCGAGACCTCCGGCGACACCAGGCTGCTCGACGACGAGCTGGTCCGCCCGCGCGCCGAGCTGCTGGTCGCGACGATGATTGCCCTGCGCAACAGGTTCTGGGCCGCCAACGCGCAGTCCGCCGCGGACCGGCCCGCCGCCTACGGCGGGTGACCACCTTTCGATCTGGGTGCGAAGGGTTCCGGTCGCCGCTTCAACGTTGTAATACTGAGGCAGGGATCCGTACCGTCCGCCCACGAAGGGGTCCGCCATGAGGTTCGCCCGCCCGCTGCTCACGTCCGCCCTGACCACGCTGCTGGTGGCCGGCTCCGCGCTGCTCGCCTCAGCCGCCGTACCGCCGGAACCATCCGGATCTCCTGCCAGGACGGAGAATGTGATGGCCCAGACCTTCCGCAACCCGGTCAACGCCGGCGCCGACCCGTCGATGATCTGGCACAACGGCAGGTACTACGTCGCGACCACGACCGGCGACCACATCGGCATCTGGTCGTCGCCCAGCCTGGCCACGCTGCTGGTCGCGCCGGAGATCGTGGTCTTCCGGGACAGCGATCCGAGCCGGAACACGCAGATGTGGGCGCCGGCGTTCCGGCACGTCGGCAACCGCTGGTACATCTACTACACCGCCTCCGACGGCGTCGACGCCAACCACCGGATGTACGTGCTGGAGTCGGCCGGCGACGACCCGCTCGGGCCGTACACGTTCAAGGCGAAGATCGCGGACTTCGGCGAGTACGCGATCGACGGCGAACCGATCACGCACAACGGCCGGCAGTACTTCGTCTGGACCGGCCCGGGCCGCGGGCAGGGCGGCCCGGCGCAGCTCTACATCGTGCGGATGAGCAATCCCTGGACGGCGACCGGCAACCGCGTCGCGATCCCTGCCAGCGGTGGATGCACCGAGGTCCGCGAAGGCCCGGCACCGCTCTACCGCAACGGCCGGACGTGGCTCACGTACTCGACCTGCGACACCGGCAAACCCGACTACCAGTTGTGGATGAAGAGCATCGCGAACGGCGCCGACCCGATGGTCGCGGCGAACTGGGTACAGCACCCCGGACCGATCTTCTCCCGCAACGACGCGACCGGCGTCTGGGGTCCGGGCCATCACTCGTTCTTCACCTCGCCGGACGGCACCGAGGACTGGATCGCCTACCACGGCAAGAACACCAGCACCTACACGTACGCGTTCCGCACCACCCGGGTGCAGAAGATCAGCTGGAACGCCGACGGCTCGCCGAACCTCGGCAGCCCACTCGCTGCCGGCGCCACCCAGCAACTGCCCTCCGGCGATCCCGGTGCGGCGACCTCGGTGATCAACGACTTCGACCTCGGCACCGGCCAGAACCAGGTCGAGTACGCCGGCCCGTGGAACTCCGGCTCCGGCTGCGGCAACCAGTGCTTCTGGGGCAACGACCACTGGACCGGCATCGCAGGAGCGTCGGCCACGATCCGGTTCACCGGGACCAAGGTCGCGTTGCTCAGCGTCGTCGACCGCGGCAACGGCATCGCGGCGATCTCGGTCGACGGCGGCCCGGAGCAGCGGGTCGACTACTACAGCTCGATCCGGGTCGGCGAGCAGCTCACCTACGTCAGCCCGACGTTGCCGCCCGGCCCGCACACGCTCCGGATCCGGGTCACCGGCGAGAAGAACCCCGCCTCCACCAGCACCCAGGTCAGCGTGGACCGGATCGAGGTGTACTGACCATCGGCAGGCAGCCCCCGGTGTCGTGGGCGGATGACAGAATGGCGAGGTGGGTGAGACGGCACAGGAACTGGTGAACGGGCAGAGCTCCGCCTGGCAGCGGATTCTCGCGCACCCGTTCGTGCTCCGGACGTCCGACGGTTCGCTGCCCCGCGAGACCTTCGACCGGTGGTTGACCGAGGACTACTTCTTCGTCCGGTCGTTCCAGGTCTACCTGCGCGAGCTGAGGGCCATCGCCCCCGACGACGAAGCCCACGCGGTCCTGGCGAACGGGATCGCCGCGCTCGTGCCGGAGCTCGCCCTGTTCGAGAAAGCCGCCGCGGAACGGGGACTCGACCTGGCCGTCGAGCCGTCCCTGCTGAACGTCGGCTACTCGGCGTACCTCCTCAGCACTGTGCGTGAAGGCTGGCCGGTCGCGATCACCGTCCTGTACGCCGTTGAAAAGGCCTACTACGACGCCTGGGCCTCGGTCCGCGACCGGACCGGCCCGGAGACGCCGTACGCGGGATTCATCGCGAACTGGTCGTCCCCGGAGTTCGCCGCGTACGTCGACCAACTGGCCGCGCTGGTGGACCGGGAGCCGCTGACGCCGGCGATGGAGCTCGGCTTCGACCGGGTGGTGCGCTTCGAGCTCGCGTTCTGGGATCTGGTGCACGGGTGAAAACCGCAGTCCTCGCGAGCGGCGTCGTACTGGTCGCAGTGATCGGAGGCGTCGGGGGCTACGTCGTCGGGGACCTGACCGAGCCCACGACGACTGCGAACGCGAACGGCACCTACCCCACGGGCGACGACTCCCCGCCGGCCACTGATCCGCCGCTGCCCCGGAAGACACCCGAGCCGAATACGCTCGCCGCGCTCGAGGCCGACGAGTTGAGCTTCCGCACCCAGAACTTCACGATCCACGACGAGTCCGGTGCGCCGGTCCGGCTGTCGATCCGGGTCCCGCGCGGCTGGCAGCTGACCCGGGACCCGAAGATGCCACGCGAGGTGAAGTTCCTCGATCCCGAGCGGGAGCGCGCCGTCCGGGTCGAGTCCGCGCTGCCGGATCAGCTGTCCCCCACCGATTCGATGAACAAGCTCGTGGCCGGCCTGAAGTCGAGCCAGCCGTACGAGAACGACCTGAAAATTTTGTCCCAGACCGACGGGCAGCTCGAGGCGAACGGCGAGGTTCGTACGGTCTCCACGCTGGTCTACACCTTCATACCGATCAAGACCCTGCGCCACGTCATCGTGCGCTGGGTCGCCACCGGCGGGGACGATGTCGCGACGGTGGAGATGAGCATCACCGGGCTGCCGCAGGACGCCGCGGGACTGAACGCGGTGGCGCTCGAGGCGTCCCGGTCGGTTCGCGAGACCGGCTGACCGCAGACGACCGCGTCGATCACGCGGCGAAACCGGCCGCGCGGGGTCGAACCTTTCGCCGGTTTACGGTGTCCAAGAGCCAACGGGGGCTGGACCGGGGAGGAGGGATGCCCGTGGCCGGGCGACGCGCCGGAGCGGTGCTGCTGAGTGCTGGGCTGGTCGTGATCACGCTGGCCGGCGGCGCCGGTGGTTACGGCATCGGGCATCTGACCCAGCCGAAGGCTCAGCCGAGCGGTTCGGCGGCGCCGTTGCACGTTGACGGAGGCGACGGTACGCCGACGCCGGTCGAGCCGGTGAACACCGCCGTACCGGATCCGACGCCCGCGTTGCGGCGCAGCGAGCTGCGGTACAAGGAGCGGGAGTTCGTCGCGGAGCAAGCGGTGCGGTCCCGGGTGACGGCCGAGGTGCCCAAGAACTGGCGGATGACCCAGCCGGATCCGCCGAAGGAGGCCCGTTACACCGACCCGACCGCAAGACGGTACGTGCGCATCGAGGCAGGGTTCACCATCGAGCGTCCACCGCAGGCGTCGATGGAGCAGCGGATCCTGATGCTCGCCAACACGCCGAGCCGGGAGGACCTGCGAATCCTGAACACGCAGGTCACCGAGGACGGGCGGTCGGCCACGCTGACCTACACCTTCATCCCGACCCGCGCGGACGGCGACCCACGCCCGCAGGCCTTGCGGTACGTCGTGGTGCGCTGGGTCGCGCTCGACGACTCCGGTGACTGCGCTGTCGAGATCAGCTCGACCGGGCTGATCCAGGACAAGGACGCGATCTGGGCGGTGCTCGAACGGGCGTCGGACACCGTCACCCGCAGCGACTCGGAGTTATGACGCGTCGACCGGCCAGATGGTGCGGAAGACGACCGAGCGCAACCGGTAGAACCGGCGACGACTCGACTGAACCAGGGCTGGCGACGGCAGAAGCCGGTCGAAAACATCCCGCACGGGGGAACTCCTCAGCGGCGCGGTGAAACAGGGGCCGCAGCAGAGTAGGCGGCCGGACGCACTCTGTGAAATCCCCCTGACACCAAAGTTTACGAATCAGTTGCGTTGGACGGTGCTGTGAGCGGGCAGCTCACCCATCGTCCGCGGCTCCACGTAGCGCTGGTAGCTGAAGCCCGCGGCGCCACCGAGCAGCAGGGCCAGCACGAACGCGACCACCCAGCGGCCGCGGCGCCGCCCGGTCCTGGCGGGCTGGTCGGAAGGGGCTATGTCGTCCGTCGAGGCGGCGATCGAGGCGAGGGGCGCGATCGAAGCCGCGCCGGATCCTGGCGCCGCCGGGGCGACGGCCGAGCCGCCGGCCGGCGACGCGGCCTGCGCCGCGGGGGCAACACCTGAGGCGCTCGCGCCGGCCGCCGGCGCCGCGGGCTGCGCGCCTGGAGCGGCGGCATCCACCCCGGCGGAGCCCACGCCACCGCCTGCCTGAACCGAGCCGGACTCCGGCGACCGGGCACTGTCGGCCCCTGCGCCCGAGCCGGCCTCTTCGCCGGGCTTCAGCAGCGTCGGCGCGTTGGCGTCGCTCGGGGCGGTCGGCTCGGGGTCGGCGCCGACGGGAACGGGGGTGGTGACTGCCTCCGCGGACGGCAGCTCGGTGGGCGCCTCCGACGGCGGGCGCTCGGTGGGACTGTCCACGGCCGACCGATCCACCGTGACCTGCTGCGTCGGCAGACCGGAGACCGACGCCGGGACGAACCCGTGCGTGGTCTCGTCGAGCGCACCGACCAGCTCGCGGGTGAACGTCGCGACGTCCGGCCACCGGTTGGCCCGGTCGGGATCGAGTGCCCGGACGATGGCCTCGTCGATCTTGTCGGGGATGTCGAAGCCGAGGCTGCTCGGCGGCGCCGGAGCGTGCACGCGGCCGGCCGCGCCGAGGCCGTCGACCTGGTGTGGGGAGCGGCCGGTCAGAGCGGCGTACGCGACGGCGCCCAGCGAGTACTGGTCGGCGCGTTCGTCGAGGCGTTCGCCCATCGCCTGTTCGGGCGCGACGTACGACGGAGTGCCGCCGGGCATGGTGATCCGGGAGACCTCGTCGAGCGACTTGCCCAGTCCGAGGTCCGACAGCACCGCCCGTTCGCCCTCGTCGGTACTGCGGAACAGGACGTTCGCGGGCTTGACGTCGCGGTGCAGCAATCCGCGCCGGTGCAGCGCCTGCAGGCCCCGCCCGACCTGGACGACGACGCCGACGGCGTCGGCCAGCGCGAGCGGCTCCTTCTTCAGCCGGTCGGCGAGCGTGCCCCGGTCGGCGTAGGTGAGGACCAGGAAGGGGCGCCCGTCCTCCAGCTCACCGACGTCGTGCACCTGAACGACGTGCTCGGACTCGACCCGGCGCAGGAACCGGCCCTCCTCCAGGAACCGCCGCCGGACCGCGTCGTCGTGGGCCCAGTTCTCGGCCAGCACCTTGACCGCGACCTCGGCGTCCAGCTGCTCGTCGTGAGCCAGCCACACCGTCGCGAAACCGCCTGAGCCCAGGCGTCGGCGCACGACGTACCGGCCTAGTCTGGATGGGACCCCCATACAAGGCATTATGGATCACTGGGAGTTCCGCGCTCCGGGGCCGGTGAACAACCCGGTTGACAACCGGGCCCACCGTGAGGACACAGTGAGCCACGACCAGCCCACCACGAGCCCGGCCCCGAGCACGACCATGGCGATTCGAGCAGACAAGGCGCAGATGAGCGACAGCAACAGCCCGACCGACGACCTCGGAGTCCTGGCCGAGCGCGCCCAGGCCGGCGACAAGAACGCGCTGGACGATTTGTTGCGCCTGGTCCACCCGCGGGTCCTGCGGATCTGCCGCAGCGTGCTGCCGTACTCCGCCGACGCCGAGGACGCCGCGCAGGAGGCCCTGCTCAACATCGCCACGAAGATCAACAGCTACTCGGGCCGGAGCAGCTTCTCCACCTGGGTGCACTCGGTCGCGGCCAACTCGGCGCGATCGACGTACCGCAAGCTGAAGCGGACCGCGCAGGCGGCGCACAACCCGGACACGATGGACAAGCCGGACCCACGCACCACCAGCGTGATCGCCGGGACCCGCCTCGATCTGCTCGAGGCCCTGGAGACGCTGGAGAAGTCCCGCCCGCAGATGGTCACGCCGCTGGTGCTGCGTGACGTCTACGGCCTGTCGTACGAGGAGATCGCGGCCGAGGTCGGCGCTCCGCTGGGGACGGTGAAGTCGCGCATCCACGACGCCCGCGAGGTCGTCCGCCCGCTGCTGCGGCCGAAGGACTGACCGCGGCGGGCCTCCGCCCGCCGCACCACTGCCCCCAGGAGCTGCCCGGACGGGCACATCTGCCGGGGCGGTTCTTGTTTCGCACGTTCTCCGCCGGACCCTCCGCCGGGGACTCCCGCCGCGGCGTCCGGTGTGCTCAGATGGGGGGCATGAAGAAGCTCATCAACGACCCCGCCGATGTCGTGAGTGAAGCGCTGCGTGGGCTGGCGCTCGCGCATCCCGACCACGTCCGGGTCGACCACGAGAACCGGATCGTCTATCGCAAGGACGCACCCCGCAGCGGGAAGGTCGGGCTGATCTCCGGGGGCGGGTCGGGGCACGAGCCGATGCACGGCGGGTTCGTCGGGCCGGGCATGCTGGACGCCGCCTGCGCGGGTGAGGTGTTCACCTCCCCGGTGCCGGACCAGATGATGGCGGCGACCAAGGAGGTCGACGCCGGAGCTGGCGTCCTGCACATCGTGAAAAACTACACCGGCGACGTGATGAACTTCGAGATGGCCGCCGAACTGGCCGCGGCCGAGGCCGGCACCGAGGTGCTGTCGGTGGTGACCGACGACGACGTCGCGGTCCAGGACAGCCTCTACACGGCCGGCCGGCGGGGTGTCGGCGTGACCGTGCTGCTGGAGAAGATCGTCGGCGCCGCCGCCGAGCAGGGCCGGTCGCTGCAGGAGGTCGCCGACCTGGCCAAGAAGGTCAACGGCAACGGCCGCAGCATGGGCATGGCGCTCACCTCGTGCACGGTGCCGGCCGCGGGCAAACCGACGTTCGAGCTGGCCGAGAACGAGATGGAGGTCGGCATCGGCATCCACGGCGAGCCCGGCCGGCAACGGTTGCCGCTGGCCCCGGCCAAGGACGTCGCCGCGCTGCTGGTCGACCCGGTGCTGCAGGACCTGCCCTACAGCCAAGGCGACTCGGTGATTGCCTTCGTCAACGGTATGGGCGGTACGCCGCTGATCGAGCTGTACCTGATGTACAACGAGGTCCGCCAACTGCTCGACGCGGCAGGCATCACCGTCGCGCGTTCGCTGGTCGGCAACTACATCACCTCGCTGGAGATGGCCGGCTGCTCGGTCACGCTGCTCAAGGTGGACGACGACCTGGTACGGCTCTGGGACGCGCCCGTGAACACCCCCGGCCTACGCTGGGGCGCGTGAGCATGGCTGTCGAGAACTTCGCGAACTGGCTGCGGGACCTGGCGAACACGTTGCACGACAACGCGGCGTACCTGACCGAGCTCGACTCGGCGATCGGCGACGCGGACCACGGCAGCAACATGGACCGCGGCTTCCAGGCGGTTGTCGCGGTGCTGGACGAGACCAGCTTCGACTCGGTCGACGAGCTGCTGAAGAAGGCCGGGATGACGCTGGTCAGCAAGGTCGGTGGCGCCAGCGGACCGTTGTACGGCACGTTCTTCCTGCGCTTCGGTACGGCGCTGGCCGGCGCCGAGGTGACGGCCGAAACCGTCGGCGAGGCGCTGAAGGCGGGCGTCGGCGGGATTCTCGCCCGTGGCAAGGCGGAGCTGGGCGACAAGACCATGTACGACGCGTGGGCACCGGCGCTGACGGCGTACGACGAGGCTGTCGCGGGCGGGTCGGATCTGCGCGGCGCGCTGGTCGCCGCCGCGGAGGCCGCGGCCAAGGGCCGGGACGAGACCGTGCCGCTGGTCGCCCGGAAGGGGCGCGCGAGCTACCTGGGTGAGCGCAGCGCGGGTCATCAGGATCCGGGAGCGACGAGTACGACGCTGTTGCTGGAGTCGGCCGCACGCACGCTGGGTTGATCCCGTGATCGGAATCGTGGTGGTGTCGCACAGCCGCGCCCTGGCCGACGCCGCGGTCGGGTTGGCATCGGAAATGGTTGCCTCCGACAACCGTCCGGTCATCGCGGTGGCGGCCGGGCTGGACGAGACGACCTTCGGCACCGATGCCGCGGCCGTCGCCGAGGCGATCGCGACGGCGGACGGGCCGGACGGCGTACTGGTGCTGCTGGATCTCGGCAGCGCGGTGCTGAGCGCGGAGATGGCGCTGGAGTTCGTCGATCCGGAGACTGCTGAGCGGGTCAAGCTGTCGAGTGCTCCACTGGTCGAGGGATTGGTCGCCGCGGTCGTGACGGCGTCGACAGGGGCGACGCTGGATGCTGTGCTTGCGGAGGCCGGGCGTGGGTTGGCCGGTAAGCAGGAGCATTTGGGTGATGCCGCGCCGGATGAGGTCGGCGCGATCGGATCCGCCGAGCAGCTCACACTGGAAGTTGCCCTGGGCATCGAGCACGGGCTGCACGCTCGGCCGGCGGCGAAGCTTGTCGGGGTTGTCGGTCAGTTCGATGCTGTGGTGACGCTGCGCGATCTGGACACCGGCCGGGGTCCGGTCGACGCCGGCAGCCTGAGCCGGGTCGCGACGTTGAACGCGCAGCAGAACCATCGGCTGGAGTTCGCGGCGAGTGGTCCGCAGGCCGCTGAGGCGCTCGAGGCGATTCGTGAACTGGCGGATCGGGGCTTCGACGACACCGCCGAGGCGGAGCCGAGTGCCCAGCCGGGCGGGGTGTTGGCCGCCGGCGGCGGCGGCGCGGGGAACGCACAGCCGGACGCGGCCGCCGCAGGCGGCGCGAGCGGCGCAGGCACGAGCGGCGCAGGCACAAGCGGCGCAGGCACAAGCGGCGCAGGCGAGAGCGGCGCGGATGAGAGCGCCGTCGCGCCCCTAGCAGGTGGGTCGGGGCTGGATGTGGCGGTGGGCCCGGCTGCCGTCGTCCGCGGGGACGTCGACCTGAGCGGCTACCTGCCCGGCGACCACGAGGTCGAACGCGAGCGTGCCGAACAGGCCCGACGCGCTGCCGAGGACCAGTTGTTGCGGCTGCGGGATGCGACCGCCGGGCGGCTCGGAGTCGGTGAGGCGGGGATCTTCGCCGCGCAGGCCGGCCTGCTCGGTGACGTGGCCGTGCTCGACCCGGTGTTCCGATCAGTTGCCCAAGGCACCGATGCGGCGACGGCCTGGAAGCAGGCGCTGGACTCGCTGGCGGAGACCTTCGACGGCCTTGACGATCCGTACCAGCGCGAGCGCGCGCAGGACGTCCGCAGCGTGCGCAACCGGGTGCTGCGCGCCCTCACCGGCGCCGCGGAACCCGTCGAACCTGCCGCGGGCAGCATCCTCGTCGTACCGGAGCTCGACGCGGCCACCGCGGCGTCCGTCGACGGAGGCCGCGTGGCCGGGATCGCCGTCCGGGCAGCGGGTACGACCGGGCACGGCGTGATCGTCGCGCGGTCGCGAGGCATCCCGTTGATCACCGGGATCGGGGACGTCGCCGTCGAGGATGGTGCGACGGTGGGGTTCGACGCGCGGACCGGGTCGTTCGTGGTCGAGCCGGACCAGCGGGCGTTCGAGCTGACCATCCGGGAGCGGACGGGCGAACGGGACGTGGCTCTGGCCGCCGTCGACGAGCCCGCGACGACGCTGGACGAGCGGACGATCCCGGTGATGGTCAATGTCGGCTCGGTGCAGGACGCGCGGGACGCGCGCGGCGCGGACGGGTCGGGACTGGTGCGGACCGAGGTGCTGTTCGGGGACCGGCGGACTCCGCCGACCGCGGCCGAGCAGGCGGCGGCGTACCGGGAGATCGCGGCCGCGCTGGGCGGCAAGCCGATCACGATCCGGACCTGGGACGTCGGCGGCGACAAGCCGTTGCGGTTCCTCCCGCAGGACGCCGAGGCGAACCCGTTCCTCGGCGACCGTGGCCTGCGCACGTTCCGTCGCCGGCCCGAGCTGCTGGCGACGCAGCTGGAGGCGATCCGCGAGGTCGCGGCGGAAACCCCTGTGCAGGTGATGTTTCCGATGGTGACGACGGCCGAGGAGGTCGCCTGGGCGCTCCAGCAGCTCGGACCGCGGCCGGACGGGCTCAAGGTCGGGATCATGGTCGAGGTGCCCGCGGCGGCGCTCCGGATCGAGACGCTGGCCGCCGGGCTCGACTTCGTCAGCATCGGCACCAACGACCTGACGCAGTACACGACCGCGGCTGACCGGACGAACACAGCCGTCGCGGCGCTCGCCGACGGCCTGGATCCCGCCGTACTGCGGCTGATCGATCGCGTCGTGCGTCAGGTCCCGCTGGGCGTGCATGTCGCCGTGTGTGGAGACCTGGCGAGCGATCCGCTCGCTGCGACGCTGCTGGTGGGGTTGGGCGTGCAGGAGCTCAGCGCGGTCGGGCCGCAGGTACCGCTGGTGAAGGCAAAGCTCCGTCAGGTCAGTGCGGTCGACGCTGCGATGGCGGCAGCGACCGCACTGACCCTGGACAGCGCAGCAGCCGTCCGTCAGCGGCTGTAGTAGCGCAGCTCGACCAGGTTGTAGCCGGAGGTCCGAGTGGGCTTGGCGGGGAGCGTGTACGACTCCCCCGGCTCCAGGTAGACCAGACCGCTCAGCGGCTCGGTCGCCAGGTCCAGGTCGACCACCAGCGCGGGGTAGGCACCGGTCCGCCAGGTGTAGGACTCCCCTGCCTCAGGTGTCACGTGCTGGACGCGTACGTCGTCCTCGTCGACGACGACCTTCGCCGGGACCTCCCCGACCTCGGCGAAGCCGCTGTCGGCGGCAACACCCTCCGGTACGTCGTACGGCGCACCGGACGCCTCCTCGCCGAGGTCCAGGACCTCGATCAGCCGGTTCCGGTAGGGCGCGTCGCCGTCGTTGGTCAGCATGTGCACCGGCGACACCGGCCGGTAGACCGAACCACCGACCGTCTCGCTGAGCTGCCGGGCCGGGCTGCCGTCGAGCCAGTCCATGTGGCAAGGCGACGTGGACAGGCAGAGCACGACGTACGGGTTGTGGTGCAGGTGCCAGCCCTGCGCCTCCCCTGGGTCCAGCGCGACCTCCCAGACCCGGACCCGGGGGTTCTCCAGCAGCACCCGGGTGCCGATCTCGCCGAGCACGACCTCGGTGCCGTCGGGGGCGAGCACGGTGGTTCCAGCGGTCATGGTGGATCTCCGATCAGTCGACGGACCGTTGCATCGCGATGCCGTCCAGGACGACGCCGTCAGGCATGGTCAGCTTCTCCGCACCGAGCTCGGTGAAGCCGAAGGACTTGTACAGCGGTACGCCGGGCAGCGTGGCCATCAGCGCGAGCTGAGTGAACCCCTCCGCCCGCGCGGCGTCCACGCAGGCGGTCAGGATGGCCCGGCCCAGCCCGCGGCGGGTCCAGTCGGCCCGGACGAACATGGCCCGGATCCGGGCCGGCTCGGTCGCGGGATCGAGCAGCCGTGCGTCCGCACCGGCGTCGGTCCCGTTGTAGAGCTTGTTGCGCCGGCTCCAGCCACCACACGCGACGATCTCCCCGGCGGCTTCGTGCACGTAGTACGTGCCGTCCTCGATCAGCGCGAGGTCCAGCGCCGCGATGTGCACCGCCGCACTGGCCGTCTGCCGCTCGTCGTAGTACGCCGGGAACAGCTCGACGACCGAGGCACGCATCAGCTCGGCGATCGCGCCGGCGTCACCGGGCACCGCCGGCCGTTGAACAGGAGTCACGCCGTCAGGTTATTTCAGCTTGGGGCGATCAGGTCCGCCGGGAGCGCCCTCGCCGGACCCAGCCGAACGCGAAGAGCGTCCACAGCACGGCACCGACGGTGAGAAAGGCGCCGAACCCCCGATCGCCCGCGTCCGAGCCGGCCAGCAGGAAGAGCAGACCGGACAGCAGAAAGGGCACTGACATGCCCGCGGCCACCCCGAAGACCACCCAGCGCCAGGTGCGGCGCTTCGGCTCGATCTGCTCACCGTGCAGCTGTGGACGAGGCAGACCCAGGAAGACCGGCTCGAGGTCGGCACGCGTCTTCGCGGCGTACAGGAGTTCGGTCCGGCGGTGCAGCTCGGCCATGTCGATGCGGCCGAGTCCCACCTGCTCGGACAGGGCGGTCGAGCACACGCTGCGGTCCTGGTCGGTCAGCAGGAGCTTGGACTGCTGCTGGCGAACCACCGCCTGCTCGGCCTCGGCGTGAGCCGCCGCCGTCATCCCGATGAACGTACCGAACCCGACCGATCCGTTGGTGGCCAGCTGGTTGCTCAGCGACAGCCGCGCGATCCCCGCCGGTGCCAGCTGGTACTCCGGCTCACGGATGTCCTGGGGCAGCTCGGTCACGTAGGTGTCCCGCACCAGGCCGCGCAGCAGCCGGGCCAGGCGGCGCGGCTCGGCGCCGACGGCTTGGACCAGCTCCGCCTCGGTCAGCGTCTGCCGGCTGAGAGCGGTCAGCACGCTGTACTCGACCGCGCTGTCGTCGTCTTCGAGCATCGAACTCCCCCAGGAACAAGCGGCCACCCCAGGCCGGTCCCAGTAGTTTCCCACTCACCGCCGGTCACCGCTCCGCCTGCGCAACTGCAGGAAGCTGCAGCTGCCACGCTCCGCGATGGCGTCATCACGGGCTGACACTGCGGTGCGGTGAAATGGATGAGCAGGGTGGCGGACATGTACGAGGTATGACGCAGACACCGATCAGGCCCCATCCCGGGCCAGTGAGCGAGGCAGCTGTGCACGACCCGCCGGGGGACGGGCGCCGGGAACGGTTCGAGGAGGTGTTCGGCACCCATCGGGAGGCGGTGCTCGGCTACCTGCTGCGGCGTACCGGTTCCAGTCACGACGCTGCCGACCTGCTCGCCGACACGTTCGTGGTGGTGTGGCGGCGGCTCGACGAGGTTCCCGGCGGTGACCAGACCAAGCCCTGGCTGTACGGCGTCGCGCGGCGCGTGCTGGCCAACCACCGGCGGGGTGAGGGACGGCGCAACGCGCTGGCCGACCGGCTCCGCGACGAACTGGTGGAGACCTCGACGCCCAGCCCGGAGCCGGTCGACGGCGACTCGGCCACCGCGCGGGCGTTCCGGGCCCTGCCCGAGCAGGACCGCGAACTGCTGACGCTGGTCGCCTGGGAGGACCTGGACACCGCCCAGATCGCGACCGTGCTCGGCTGCTCCCGCAACGCCGTACGGATCCGCCTGCATCGCGCCCGCAAACGATTCGCCAAGCTGCTCACCACCCGCCCACCGGCCGCGGTGAGAGGAGAGGTTTCCCATGAAGACGTCTGACATCGACGCGGCCACCCGCGCCCTGAAGCCCAGCACCACCACCGAGGTCGATGCCGGCACCTGGAGCCGTCTGTCCGACGACATCGTCAGGACCACCCCGGATCCGCTGGCGGCCACAGCCAGTACGCCGGACCGCAGCCGATCGAGCCGCACGGCCCGGCCACGGCTGGTGCTGGCCGGTGCGTTCAGCCTGCTGATCCTCGGCGTCGTCGCGGCGACGGTCGTCCGGAGTCCCGGGCAGGATCAGCCGCAGGCGCTGTCGTTCACCGACACCGGCAACTCGGTCATCGTCCGGGTCGTCGACCCGGCCGCGGACCCCGCGCGGTACAACGCGGAGTTCAAGGCGATGGGCCTGAGGGTGAAGGTGGCAGCGGTGCCGGTCAGCCCGTCGCTGGTCGGCAAGTTCGCCGGCTACTCGGTGCCCAACGAGGAAACGAGATTGCGGCTGCTCGACCCGGGCGAGAAGTGCAACGGCACCCTGAATGCCGCCGACCCCGGCTGCCAGGAAGGCGTCGAGGTCCCGAAGGACCTGAAGGGCTGGGCCGAGATCGACTTCGGCCGCGCCGCCGAGCCCGGGGAGATGTACCGGCACAGTTCGTCCTCGGCCGGAGACCCCGGCGAGCCGATGGCCGGCCTGAAGTTCAGGAACCGGCCGGTGGCGGAGGTTCTTCCGCAGCTCCGGGCGCGCGGCCTGAAGGTCGTCGGCTACAACTCCGGACCCGGACCGAACCTGCAGGGCCACGATTCGGTCCCCGGCAGTTGGTATGTGCACGACGTCACGCCGTTCGCTCCCGGCGAGGTCGTGTTCTTCGTCGGCGAGTCGCCCGACAAGTAGCCCCGGGCGGCCCGCCGTCGTACCAACTCAGCGGCGGCGGGCTTCCCGTTTCGGCGCCGACGCCCAGCGCCAGGTCGCCAGCACCCAGAAGACCGCCGGCAACCCGAAGATCGCCGCCGCGATCTCCCTCCCGAACACCAGAAACACCAAGCCGGTCAGGAAAAACGGCAGCGCCAGCCACACCGCTCCCACGAACGCCGCCCACCGCCAGCGCCCGGGCGCCTTCGGTTGCGGCGCATAGAACCCCGGCGCCGGCAGTCCCGCGAACGCCACCAGCAGATCCCCGTGCGTCACCGCTTCCTGCACCAGGTCCACCCGCCGGTGCAGTTCCTGCTCGTCCAACCGGCCGACCGCGAACTGCTCAGCCAACTCGTCGAAACAGACCCGGCGCTCTTCGTCGGTCAACCGCACCGAAGCCAATCGCCGCCGAGCCGCCACCACCCGGGCCTCCTGCCCAGCCGCAGCCGCCATCCCCGCCAGATTCCCCAGCTGACCAGCCCGGCCCGAGCGCAGATCAGGCCGCCGTTCCCAGTCTCTGTCAGCCATCCGACACACTCCCCACTAGCGTCCTTCGAGTGTGCCAGACCCCTGGTCAGCCAAAAGCCGCTGCGCCGTCCGCTCGGTCAGGCAGGCGCCGGCACCAGCCCCTTGAGCTGCTCGTCGAGCCACGGGTAGAACTCCTCGGCCTTCTGACTCAGCCGCGACTTCAGCTCCCGGGTCGGCTCGTCGGCCAGGACCTCGATCGAGCCGTCCGCGACCCCGTCGTACGCCTGAGCGACGACGTCGGCGGGGCTGACCTTCGGAACGTCCCACCGCTGCGCCATCGGAGTGTCGATCATGCCGACCAGCAGGCCGATCACCTGCGTGCCCTGCGCCCGCAGGTGCACCCGCAGCGCGTTGGTGGCCGACCACATCGCCGCCTTCGACGCCGCGTACCCGGTCGGCACGTTGATCCAGCTCGCGGCGGACAAGATGTTCAGCAGGGTCCCGCCGCCGTTGGCGCCGAGCACCGGGCCGAAGGCGTTCGCCACCCGGAGCGTGCCGAAGAAGTTCGTCTCGAAGATCCGGCGAAGCTCCTCTTCCGGGCCCGCGATCGAGTCGCCGTCCGGCGCGATCGCCGCGTTGTTGATCAGCAGGTCGACGTCGGGTGCGGCTGCGACCGCGCGGGCGACGGCCTCGGCGTCGGTGATGTCGAGCGCCAGCGGCTGGACGCGGGGGTCGTCCCACCGCTCGGGGCCACGCGCCGCGGCGTAGACCTTGGCCGCTCCCCGGTCGAGTGCCTGGGCCACGAACTCCTGCCCGAGACCACCGTTCGCGCCCGTCACGAGAAGCGTCCGGTGCTCGAGTGACTGGTTCATCTATACTCCCTGGATAAGTGGGGACTATCCCCGAATCCAGTATGTGGGGACCGTCCCCACTTTTGCAAGGGAGCGATCTGGTGACTGCCGCCGCCAAGGCGTCGCGCCCGCTGCGGGCCGACGCCCAACGCAACCGGGACGCGATCCTGACCGCAGCGCGCGAGAAGTTCGAGGAAGAAGGCGTGCTCGCCTCGCTCGACGGCATTGCCCTGCGGGCGGGGGTGGGCAACGCGACGCTCTACCGGAACTTCCCGACCCGGGACGAGCTGCTCGCCGCGGTCATGCAGACCAGCATCGAGGCGGCACTGGTTGAGGCGGACGAGCTGGCCCGCACCCGCAGTCCGCGTGAGGCCCTGGCCGAGTGGCTGATGCGACTGACCTGGCAACTGCGCATCTGGCACGACCTGCCGTACTGCGTCGCCACCGCCCGGGAGCAGCCGGACTCGTCCGTGAACACCACGTGCAACACCCTGCAAGAGCAGACCGGCGTCCTGCTCGACGCGGCGAAGGCCGTAGGCGACGCGGTCGACACCGTCACCGCCGATGAGGTGTACGAGCTGGCCCTCGCGCTGTCCTGGGGTGTGGACCGCTTCGGCGACGACGAGCGAACCGCACGCAACCGGGTGCGGGTGGCGACGGCCGGCATCTTCACCTGACCGGCAGCTCCCTACGTCATGCGAAGTCTGCTGCGACCAACCGCTCTCTCAGCCGGTCCAGCTGTTCGAAACTCAGCCCACTGGCGGTGAGGAACCCGGCCACGTCCACCGAGCCGAGAAACCCCACCAGTTCGGCGCAGGCCTGGGCACAGTGCTGGTCGAGGGTCTGGTCCGCCGGGGCCTGGTCGTCGCCGTGTTCGGCGTAGGTGCGGACAGCGAGTTCGTAGTCGTCGAGGATGTCGGCCACCGGCGTAGCGGCGAGGGTGAGCAGCATCGCGACGATCATGCCGGTGCGGTCGCAGCCTGCTCGGCAGTGGATCAAGACGCCGCCGGGTGGGGCGTCCGCGATCCGGGCGAAGACGCTGGTGACGAAGCCAGGCCAGCGATGCAGTACGGCGCTGTAGTACGCCGGACTGTTCAGCCGCTCACCCCACTCGGCCATGAACGCCGCATCGGCCTGGTCCTCGACCGGCTGGTGGTGGACCGTCACTCCGTCGATCACCTGCACGCCAAGGCGCTCGTCGGCGTTGCGCAGGTCGACGACGGTCTTGACTCCCGCCTCCGCCAAGGCTTCCCGACCCTGCTCGGTCAGGGCGTCCGGGTGAGCCGACCGGTAGACCCGCCCGTACTGGATCGTCCCACCGGATGCCGGCAGTCCGCCGAGGTCTCGGGCATTGACGACTCCGTCCCACTTCAGCTCACGCATGCACCTACCCAAGCAGACGAAGGTCTTCAGAAGCTGTCCCGGTGGTCAGCTTGTCGGCGCGACGCGGTGAAGCCCAGCCGCTGACCGGACGAGCGATGCGACCGCCGGTGAGTAGCCGCTCGGCGGCCAGGCGATCACCGTGGTGACCTCCGGCGCGTCCACGACGGGTACGGCGACGTGATCGGGCCACTGCCAGGCACGGCTCGACGCGGGGATGACGAGCAGCGTCTTGCCGAGCGCGACGAGCTGAGCGAGCTGGGACTGGGTGTGCACCTCGGGACCGGGCCCGTCCGGGTAGGTCCCGTCGAGCTGGGGCCAGCGCGCGATCGGCAGGCCCGGTACGTCGCGGACCTCCGCCAGCGTGAGCTGATCGCGTGCCGCGAGCGGATGCCCGGCGGGAAGCAGCGCGACCTGGCCTTCGACGTACAGGTCCTCGGTGTCGAACCCGGCGAGATCGTCGTACGGCCGGTGCATGATGGCGACGTCGGCGCGCCCGTCGCGCAGGAACCGCGCCTGCTCGCCGACCTCGCACAGGACGACCTCGACCGGCGCCGCATCGGGTGCGCTCGCGTGCGCGACGAGGAGTCGTTGCAGCAGCTCGTGAGACGCTCCGGCCTTCGTGACCAGCATCAGCGGCCGCTTCTCGTCACCGGCACGTCGGGTACGGCGCGCGGCGGCCGCGACCGCGTCGAGGGCCGCGCCCGCTTCGCGGAGCAACACCCGGCCGGCGTCGGTGAGCGCCGCGCCACGCCGGTCACGGTCGAGCAGCTGGACGCCGAGCCGATGCTCCAGCTGGCGGATCGCCCGGGACAGCGCCGGCTGGGCGATCCCGAGCCGGTCGGCGGCGCGGCCGAAGTGCAGTTCCTCGGCGACCGCGACGAAGTAGCGAAGCTCGCGGGTCTCGAGATCGTCCACGAGCGCAGAGTACTTGCTGATACCTGAAGGGCATCAGCAAGTGCCGAACCGGTCTTGGACAGCGAACGCGCGGCGCGCCGAGCATGGAGCGCGTGAACGACACGAAGATCGCGCTGGTCACCGGCGCCAACAAGGGAATCGGTTTCGCCATCGCCCAGGGGCTGGGAGCGAGCGGCTTCATGGTCGCGGTGGGCGCGCGGGACAAGGCCAGGGGCGAGGAGGCGGTCGAGCGGCTGCGCGCCGCGGACGTCGACGCGTTCGTGGTCGAGCTCGACGTCACGTCCGAGGACAGCGTCGCCACGGCGGCCGCCACCATCGAGCAGACGGCGGGACGGCTCGACGTACTGGTCAACAACGCCGGGATCTCCGGCCGGACCGACGGCACCGTGCAGGACCCGACGACGCTCGACCTCGACGTCGTCCGCACCGTCCTGGACACGAACGTGTTCGGGGTCGTCCGGGTGACGAACGCGATGCTGCCGCTGCTGCGCCGCGCGACCTCGCCGCGCATCGTCAACATGTCGAGCAACATGGGTTCGCTGACCTTGCGGACCGGCCCGGTGATGGCCGCGTACGCACCGTCGAAGTCGATGCTCAACAGCATCACCGTCCAGTACGCCCGGCGGCTCGCCGACACCAACGTCATCGTGAACGCCGCCTGCCCCGGCTACGTCGCCACCGACTTCACCGGCTTCAGCGGCTCCCGCGCCCCTGAGCAGGGCGCCGCGATCGCGATCCGGCTGGCCACTCTGCCCGACGACGGCCCTCGCGGCGGCTTCTTCGACGACGAGGGCGTCATCCCCTGGTGACAAGCGTTGGGCCCTGGCCGGCATCGGCCAGGGCCCAACTCATGCTCCTGCTCGCCGTCAGCCCAGAGCGGCCGGGAGCGTCGCACTCCAGGTCGCCTGCAGCTCGGCCAGCGGGATCTCGAACTGGTCCTGCACATCCAGCGTGTCGCCGGTGATGACGCCGATCTTGGCGTGCGGGAAGCGGCGTGCGGTGCACATGTCGGTGAAGCGGACCTCTTCGGTGCGCGGGACGGCGACGACCGCGCGGCCGGCCGACTCGGCGAAGAGGAACAGGAACGGGTCGAGGCCGTCCGGAGCCCAGACCCGGGCGCCGACGCCGCCGCGGAGGGCTGACTCGACGAGCGTCTGGGCGACGCCGCCGTCGCTGACGTCGTGGGCCGCGTCGATCAGGCCGTCGCGGGAGGCGTTGATCAGGATGTCGGCCAACTGCTGCTCGGCGGCCAGGTCGACCGCCGGCGGGCGGCCACCGAGGTGACCGTGCACGACGTGCGCCCACTCGGAGCCGGACAGCTCCTCGTCGGTCTCGCCCAGCAGGTAGAGCTGGTGGCCTTCCATCTCGGCGGTGAAGCCGATCGGCGTCCGCCGGGTGACATCGTCGATGACCCCCAGTACGCCGACGACCGGCGTCGGCAGGATCGGGGTCTCGCCGGTCTGGTTGTAGAACGAGACGTTGCCGCCGGTCACCGGGATGCCCAGCTCGATGCAGCCGTCGACCAGTCCACGGATCGCCTCGGAGAACTGCCACATCACCGCCGGGTCCTCGGGCGAGCCGAAGTTCAGGCAGTCGGTGACCGCGGCCGGCCGGGCGCCGGTGGTCGCGACGTTGCGGTACGACTCGGCCAGCGCCAGCTTCGCGCCGGTGTACGGGTCGAGCTTGGCGAAGCGGCCGTTGCAGTCGGTGGAGACCGCGACGCCCAGGCCGCTGGTCTCGTCGACCCGGATCATGCCGCTGTCCTCGGGCTGCGCGAGCACCGAGTTGCCGAGCACGTACCGGTCGTACTGGTCGGTGACCCACGACTTGTCGCACAGGTTCGGCGAGGCGATCAGCGTGAGCAGCGTGTCCCGCAACTCCTCGCCGGTGGTTGCCCGAGGCAACTTCTCGGCGCCGTCGGCCTGCAGCTCGTCCTGCCAGGACGGCCGCGCGTACGGGCGCTCGT
Source organism: Kribbella sp. ALI-6-A (assembly GCF_001984195.1). GTDB lineage: Bacteria > Actinomycetota > Actinomycetes > Propionibacteriales > Kribbellaceae > Kribbella. The sequence continues at coordinate 1,760,429 of NZ_MTQN01000012.1, read as the reverse complement.
AGACCGGGCCCTCGTGCGCGACGGTGCGCGGCGGTACGTCGACGACGCGCTCGCCGTGCCAGTCGATCTGCAGGCGGCCGGTGTCGGTCACCTCACCGATCACGTCGGCCTGGACGTCCCACTTCGCGCAGATCTTCAGGAACGCCTCGACGTTGTCCGGCGTGACGACCGCCATCATCCGCTCCTGCGACTCGCTCATCAGGATCTCTTCCGGAGCGAGCGAGGCATCCCGCAGCGGCACCTTGTCGAGCGAGACGTACATGCCGCCGTCGCCCGCGCTGGCCAGCTCCGACGTCGCGCAGGACAGGCCCGCGCCGCCCAGGTCCTGGATGCCCTCGACCAGCCGGGCCGCGAACAGCTCGAGCGTGCACTCGATCAGCAGCTTCTCCATGAACGGGTCGCCGACCTGGACCGCCGGGCGCTTGGTCGGGCCGCCCTCGGCGAAGGTCTCCGACGCGAGCACCGAGACGCCGCCGATCCCGTCGCCGCCGGTCTTGGCGCCGTACAGGATGATCTGGTTGCCGATGCCGGTGGCGTTCGCGAGGTGCAGGTCCTCGTGCTTCATCACGCCGACGCACAGCGCGTTGACCAGCGGGTTGCCCAGGTACGTCGAGTCGAACACGACCTCGCCGCCGATGTTCGGCAGGCCGAGGCTGTTGCCGTAGCCGCCGACGCCGGACACGATGCCCGGCAGCACGCGCTTGGTGTCCGGCGCGTCCAGCGGGCCGAACCGCAGCGGGTCCATCACCGCGACCGGCCGGGCGCCCATCGCCAGGATGTCGCGCACGATGCCGCCGACCCCGGTCGCCGCGCCCTGGTACGGCTCGACGTACGACGGGTGGTTGTGCGACTCGACCTTGAAGGTGACCGCGTAGCCCTCACCGATGTCGATCACGCCGGCGTTCTCGCCGATGCCGGCCAGCATCTTGCCCGCCGGGGTCTCCTGCGGGATGTCCCCGAACTTCTTCAGGTGCACCTTGGACGACTTGTACGAGCAGTGCTCGCTCCACATCACCGAGTACATCGCCAGCTCGCAGCTGGTCGGCCGCCGGTCGAGGATGTCCCGGATCCGCTGGTACTCGTCCGGCTTGAGGCCGAGCTCCGCCCACGGCTGCTCGACGTCCGGCGTACTGGAGGCGTTGCTCACGGTGTCGGTCGACACGATTTCAGTGCTCCTGAACTAGATGGGACTCGGGAGAAACGGTAGCTGGCCGGGGCGAGGCCACGAGATGGGCGACCAGCAGCGGGACGGCGAAGCCGGTCATGATCGCGGGCAGGGCGACGCCCGCGTCGTTGAGCAGCATGCCGACCAGACCGCAGGTCGACAATGCGAGCAAAGTGGGCCGGACCATCGGCCGGCTGGCGAAGAACTCCCGGTACGCCGCCGACGGCACCCGGTCGGGCAGCACGGTGGCGAGCATCGCGAGGATCACCGCGACCAGCATCGCCCAGCCGGCCGGTCCGGAGAAGAACTGCACGGCCATCTCCAGCTTGCGGATCAGCACGTCCGCCACGTCACCGTCGAGCAGCCGCGCCACGAAGGTGCCGAAGTGGCTGCGCTGGTCCTCGGGCCGCAAGTAGTCCAGGTAGGCGACCGCGGACACGGCGAGCACACCGGCCACGCCTATGCCGATCAGAGCGCGCAGCGAAATCCCGCCCCGCCAGGTCAGCCAGGCCATCAGCAGGACGGCCGGCGTCAGCGCGATGATGCCGCCGAAGTCGGTGCCCCAGCCCGGCCGGCCGTCGACGACGATCGCGGCGCCGCCGATCGCCAGGACGGCGAGCGCCGCCTGGACCCGGCTGCGGTCGATCAGCTTCTGCGCGGCCACGCCGGCCACGACCAGCGCCGCGACGGCCAGGGTCGCGAAAGTCGAGTTGCCGAAGCCGTAGAACCGGCCGCCGATCACCGGCCCGTCGGTGAACATGCTGCCGAACTGCAGCGGCGTCCCCAGGACGCCGTCCACCAGCAGGATCAGGTACGCCGCGAGCGCGATCCCGACGTACGCGTACCGGCCGAGCAGCACTTTGGCCAGCCCGGCGAACAACGCGCTGATCCCCAGGACGACGAAGTACAGCGAGAGCGGCGGCGCGGGCCAGCGCCACCAGACGGTCGCGGTCGAGAGGAAGACGGCGACGAAGAAGCCGCCCTGGGTGAGCAGCGTGAAGGTGAACGCACCGCGGGACCGCCGGCTGCGGGTCTTCAGGAACCAGCCGAGCGCGATCAGCTCGGCCGCGAGGATCGTCATCGAGACGGCGACCAGCATCGGGCGCGGGTACCTGAAGCGCTGGTTGGTGTCCATCCGGTCCTCGATCACCGCGGCCGAGTCGGTGTGCACGTCGCCGGTCACGGTGATCGCGGTGCCGTCGAGCGGACCGGCCTTCTGCTCGCCGGCCGGGTCGACGTTCGCCGCCTGGCGGCCGCGCAGGATCGTCGCGGTGAGGTCGGTGAGCTGGATCAGCCCCGGGCGGCGGGTGGAGTCGCTGGTCAGCCAGCGGGGCTCGCCGTCGGGCGGGAGCTGGAGGGCCACAAGAGGTTCCTGGTGGGCCCACTCCACTTCCTGGCTGATCCCGGCGAGCACAACCCAAGCGCCGGCCGCCTTCGCCTGGGAGACCAGGTCGGCGACCTTCTCGCGCGCTTCGGTCCGGCCTTCGCGGATCGGCATCGCCCCGGCGTCGACGATCGCGTCCGAGCAGCCGCTGAGGGCCGCGGGGGTGAAGGTGGGACGCCAGTTGGTGACCGTGCCGTCGGTGCGGGCCAGGGCGATCGCCGCGCCGGGCCCGAAGCCGCAGATCGGGTAGCCGGCCTGACCGAGCCGGCCGATCGGGGCGCCGGTGTGATGCTCGGCCTGCCGGTCGACGTAGGTCTGCCAGTTCTGGATCCTGCCGCCGACCACCGCGGGCAGGTCGCCGCAGGGCTCGTCGGGAACGCTGCCCCACGCGCGGGTCCCGGCACCGACGGTGAGCCAGCCGTCGACCGGGCAGGTGTGCGGGCCGGCCGTCTTCACGGTGATCGACCCGACGTTCGCCTCACCCACCAGCGCGGTCAGCTCCGGCGAGTTCTGCACGTCGAACCAGGTGATGCCCGGTACGCCGATCACCACGACCTTCGCCGCCGGCGCCTCCCGCGCCTGCGGCGCGGAAGGCGCCGAGGAAGAGGAAGGCGCCGGAGCCTCCGCGGCGGCAAGCGGCTGGGCCGCTGCCGGGCCGGCTGCGCCTGCGAACAGCGCGCCGGTCGCGGCCAGGAACAGGGTGCGGGCAACAGTGCGCCGCACCCGGGTGAGGCTCATCAGGAGGCGACGACGGCTTTCAGCACCGAGGTGAAGAAGCCCAGGCCGTCCGTGCTCGGACCGGTCAGGGTCTCGACGCAGTGCTCGGGGTGCGGCATCAGGCCGACGACGTTGCCGCGCTCGTTGCTGATCCCGGCGATGTCGCGGTACGAGCCGTTCGGGTTCTGGCCGAGGTAGCGGGCGACCACGCGGCCCTCGCCCTCGAGCCGGTCCAGGGTCGCCTCGTCCGCGACGTACGAACCGTCCTGGTTCTTCAGCACGATGGTGATCTCGTGGTTCGCGTCGTAGTCGCTGGTCCAGGCGGTGCGGTTGTTCTCGATCCGCAGCGGCTGGTCCTTGCAGACGAACTTGCGCACGTGGTTCTTGATCAGGGCGCCGGGCAGCAGGTGGGCCTCGCAGAGCACCTGGAAGCCGTTGCAGATGCCGAGCACGGGCAGGCCCTCGCCGGCCTTCTTGATCACGGTCTCCATCACCGGCGCGAACCGCGAGATCGCACCGGCCCGCAGGTAGTCGCCGTAGGAGAAACCGCCGGGCAGGATCACCGCGTCGACCCCGTGCAGGTCGGCGTCGCCGTGCCACAGCGCGACCGCCTCGGCGCCGGCCACCGCGGCCGCGCGACGGGCGTCGGCGTCGTCCAGCGAGCCCGGGAAGGTGACGACCCCGATCTTCATCGGTCAGCCTCGACGTGCAGGGTGTAGTCCTCGATCACCGGGTTGGCCAGCAGGGTGTCCGCGGCCTTGCGGATCTCGGCGACCCGCTCCTCGGTCGCCTCGCCCTCGAGGGTGATCTCGAAGCGCTTGCCCTGACGGACGTCGGCCACGCCGTCGAAGCCGAGCCGGCCGAACGCGCCGTGCACCGCCTTGCCCTGCGGGTCGAGGATCTCGGGCTTGAGCATGACGTCGACGACAACGCGAGCCACTGACTACTCCTGGTTTCGATCCGGGGTGACGAGGCGAATCCTACCGACTTGGGCCCAGCGTCCCCGCATCGGCGGTCCACCGCACGCTCGTCCGGCGGCTATTCACTCAGTACATACATTGAGTGTATAGTCGCCGGCATGGCGACCGCGGAGCTGGTTCTGGGACTGCTGTCCCGCGCTCCGGCGCACGGGTACGACGTCAAGCGGGGCCACGACGCGTGGTTCCCCGACGGGCGGCCGCTGGCGTTCGGGCAGGTCTACACGACGCTGGCGCGGCTGGAGCGCGACGGCTTGGTCGAGGTGACCGAGAAGACCTCGGGCGGCGGACCGGACCGGACCGTGTACGCGATCACCGAGAAGGGCCGCAAGCACCTCGACGACTGGCTCGCCGACCCGGTCCCGCCCGCCTGGGGCACGGCCGACGAGATGATCCGCAAGCTGGTCACCGCGCTGCGTACCGGCGGCGACGCGACCTCGTTCCTGGCCCGGCAACGGGCCGGCCACCTGCGCCGGATTCGCGAACTGCAGGAGCTGCCACCAGCCTCCGGCGACCCGACGACGAACCTGGTCCGGTCCTACCTCGTCACCCATCTCGACGCCGACCTGCGCTGGCTCGACCTCGCGCTGGACCGCCTCACCGACGACAAGGAGTCCAGCTGATGACGCTCACGCCGGCCCTGGAACTCACCGGTCTGGAGTACGCCTACCGCCGCAACGTCGCACTGCGCGGGGTGACCGTCGTGGTCGCACCGGGCGAGGTGGTCGCGGTGACCGGCGCCAGCGGCTGCGGGAAGTCGACGCTGCTGCACTGCGCGGCCGGCATCCTCGAACCCGACGCCGGGACGGTCCGGGTCACCGGCCAGGACCTGTCCGCGCTGGCCGAGCAGGACCGCTCCGCACTGCGCCGGACGCGGATCGGCATCGTGCTGCAGTTCGGCCAGCTCGTGCCGGACCTCTCGCTCGCCGACAACGTGGCGCTGCCCCTGCTGCTCGGTGGCGCCAGGCGCGACCCCGCCCGGGCCGCCGCTGTCCAGTGGCTCGACCGGGTCGGCATCGCTGACCACGCCGACGCCGTACCGGCTCAGCTGTCCGGCGGGCAGACCCAGCGGGCCGCTATCGCCCGGGCGCTGATCACCGATCCGTCCGTCGTACTGGCGGACGAGCCGACCGGCAGCGTCGACAGCCAGGCCGGACAGGACCTGCTCAAGGTGCTGCTGCAGTCCACCCGGGACCGCGGCGCCGCGCTGGTGATGGTCACGCACGACAACCTGCTCGCCGCCAGCGCCGACCGGGAGATCCGGCTCCGCGACGGCAAGATCCAGCACGAGGTGACGCTGCGATGAGCCTCCCGCTGAGCACCACCCTCCACCTGGCCAGAACCCGTACGCCGGCCGACCGCAGCCGAGTCAGGCTGGCCACGGCGGCGCTGGCGTTCAGCGGGGCGCTCGTCATCAACGCCGTGGGGGTCGTCCGGATCGGACCTGGCGACCTCGACAACAGCGTCTACAGCAACTACATCGCCGAGATAGGCCTGCGCTCCGGGCTGGCCGCCATCCTGGTCATCCTGGCGTTGCTGTCCGGCGGTCTGGCGTTCCAGGCGCTGCGGATCGGCACCGCCGCCCGCGAACGCCGCCTGGCCGCACTCCGCCTCGCCGGCGCATCCGAGCGCCAGGTACGCCGCCTGTCGGTCGCTGACGCCGGTCTGGTCGGGCTCGTCGGTGGACTGCTGGCCGGACCGCTCTACGTGCTGCTGACAGCTGTCTTCGGGCAGCTGCCGCGGATGGCGAGGCTGTTCCCGGGCCTGAGCGCGTGGGACGTGCTGGTCTGGCTCGTGATCGTCGGGCTGCTCACACTGGGCGGGGCCTCGATCGGCTACCTGCTCGGGGATCTGCGGAGCACGACCGAGCAACCTGTCCTCGTTCCCGCGCGGCTGCGAGTCATGGTCGGAGCGGTACTGCTGCTGGTGGGTCTCGCGTCGGCCCCACTGTTCGGCTACGTGGGCTCCGCGGCGACCATCATCGGCCTGGGGACAGTGTGGTGGAACAGCCTTCCCTGGCTGGGCCGGAAGGCCGGGCGAAAACTGATGCGCTCGGACGACCCGGTCAGCCTGCTGACCGGGGCCCGGCTGGTCGCGGACGCCAGGGCCACGGCCCGGATGGGGTCGCTGCTGTTCTGCTGCGGCTTCGTGATCGGCGCCCTGGTCGCCTCCGCGATCGGTGTCACCACCGACCGGCCGGACTGGAGCGATCGCGAGTTCTACCTCACCGGCTTCGCGCTGAGCATGATCGGCATCCTGCTGATCGCCGCCATCTCGCTGGCCTCGTTCACCGTCGGCGTGGCCGACCAACTGGTCGACCAGCGACGGCAGTTCGCCTCGCTCACCGCACTCGGCGTCGACGCCGCTCTGCTCCGCCGCGTGATCCGCCGCCAGTTGCTGATCACCGCCGGCCCCACCTTGTGTCTCGGACTCGTCGCCGGGGTGTGCATGGGGCTGGCCCGGCTGGTCGGTGGCTTCACCGAGGACGACACCCCCATCAACACCCTGTACGCCGCACTGGTGCTGCTCGTGCTCGGCTGGGCCGTGGCCTCGGCCGGGGCGGCGCTGGCCGGATTCCTCTTGCGTTACCAGCTACGGGACGCACTCGATCCCGAGAATCTGAGGGCCGCCTGATGAGTACTGTTCACGTCGCCATCTCGCCGGCGCACCTGCTCGGGATCCCGAACCGGATCACGTTGGTCCGGACCGTGGTGTCGATGCTGGTCGCGACCTTCGCCTTCGCCACCGGCGATCTCAGACTGCTGGTCATCGGGTACGTCGTCTACTGGTTCGGCGACTCGCTCGACGGCGCGGTGGCCCGGATCCGCGATGAGGAGACCGTCGCCGGCGCGGTGTTCGACATCGTGTGCGACCGGGCCTGCTCGTTCCTGCTGGCGGCGGCGTTCATGGCGACGTACCCCGAGACGATCGGGCCGCTGGCGATCTACCTGGTCCAGTTCGGGGTGCTGGACACGATGCTGTCGCTGTCGTTCCTGCTCTGGAAGGACACGATCAGCCCGAACTACTTCTACAAGGTCGACCAGTTGATCTACCGGTGGAACTGGTCGCGGCCGGCCAAGGCGGTCAACACCGGCGCGGTCGTGATCTCGCTGATCGTCGGGCACCAGTTGCACCTGTTCTGGTTCCCGTACGTGGTCGCCTGCGCGGCTGCCGTGGTCAAGGTCGCCTCGCTCGCCCGGCTGGTCGCGATCCTGCGCGGCCGTCGTCCCGCCGTACCGGCGGTGGGCCTGTGACCGGTACGCACGGTGTCAAGGGCGCCAGGACCCCGGAGGGGTGGGTCCCTGGTTCGTCCCTGGGGTGGTGCTGGCGACCGTGACCGGTCTGATCGTTACGTCTAGCCTCGGAGGCATGTGGGTGTGGCAGTTGGTGCTGGCGGTCGGCTTCGGGATCGGGTCGGCCGTCGTACCGGTGATGAACGCCGAGGCGTACGTGCTGGGGGTCGGGGTCTCCGGTGCGCTCGACCCGGTGGTCGCGGCGGTCGGGGTCTCGGTCGGGCAGACGATCGGCAAGGTGGCGATGTTCCTGGCCGTGCGGTACCGGCCGGGCTACACCGCGAAGAAGAAGACCAAGGAGCCGAAGGCGGTCGACCTGGACAGCCGCTGGGGACGGTTCGTGCAGTGGAACCGCGATCTGAGCAAGCGGCTGCTGGACGCGTTGAGCGACCGGCGCTGGGGCATCCCGGTGACGTTGCTCAGCGCATCGGTCGGGATTCCCCCGCTGTACGGCGTGGCACTGATCGCGGGCGCCAGCCGGATGGGAGTGATGACGTTCAGCCTGTCGGTGCTGGCCGGACGGCTGGCGCGCTTCGTGACGCTGGCTCTCGGCGTCGGTCTGTTCTGACGCCGAGAGCCAGCTGGGGGGCCGGCGGCGGACGGGCCGCCGGGGATCAGCGGCAGACGAAGTTCGCTGCCTGCTTCGGGTCGCCCTGGCCGGTGTAGCGGGCGGTCAGCGGGTAGGCGCAGAGGTTGCGCGTCGCGCCGTCGGCGGTTGCCGCAGGCAACGTCTTCGGCGCCTTGCCCTGCTCGACCCAGCTCACCAGCGCGGCCAGCGGATCGGTCGGAGCCGGACCGACGCCACCGCCGCAGTGCTGCGCGCCCGGCGCGAGGAACAGCCGGTAGAAGCTGTTCACGTCGCCGCCGACGGTGCGCTCGACCCGCTTACGGTAGTCGACCGTGCCCTGCTGGAAGACCAGCTCGTCGTTGCCGCCGTGCCAGCTGAGCAACTTGCCGCCGGCCCGTTTGAACGCCGACAGGTCGGGGTTGTCGGTGCCGATCACCTGGTTGTACTGGACCCGCGACTGCAGGAACAGCTTCACGAACTCGGCGTACCCGATCATCTTGGTGTCGTACTGCGGGTTCTGCTGCAGCCAGAACTTGATCCAGCTGTCGGCCACGATGAACGGCGCACCGGTCGAGCCGCCGGTGGTGCCGGCCGAGACCAGGCCGCCGAACGGCGCGCCCCGGTTCAGCCCGTACCAGAGGCCGCGCGGGCCGTCCCAGATCCGCCGGACCACACGGGCGTCTGCGGCCGAGATCGTGACCTGCTGCCCCTCGCACAGCACGGTCTTGCCGACCAGCGACTCCGGCGCGAAGTCGCACTTGCCGGGCTCGTCGATGACGCCGTCGCGAACACCGTCGTTGGTGTCGCACGCGGCGACAGCGGCGGTGTTGAACGCGGCCAGCTCACAGCTGGTCGGGTAGGTCTTCTCGGCGTTCATCACGACCGCGGGCCAGGCCGCGGCGACCGCCCAGCGGTCCCAGTTGATCGCCGGGGACGCCGCGAGAATGCCGTCGAAGTCGCCGGGGTACCGCTGCGCCTCGGAGTAGCCCTGGCGGCCACCGGTCGAGCAGCCGTTCCAGTAGTTGTACGCCGCGGCGCGGCCGTAGTACGCCTGGGTGACCGCCTTGCCGACCTGGGCCAGCTCGTGCGGCGCGCGGTAGGCGAAGTTGGTCAGCAGGGTCTTGTCGACGCTGCCGGCCGACGTGAGCGCCCAGCTGGGGATGATCGGCGACGGGCCGAGGCCGCCGTCCGTGGTGGCGACGGCGTAGCCGTTCTTCACGCCCGCGTAGAGCTTGGTGGTGAAGTCGCCGGCGTAGTACGCGCCACCGCCGACGGCCTGGAACCGGTTGTTCCAGTCCTGCGTGGGCAGCAGGACCTTGACCTTCACGTGGTCGGTGCCGTGGGTCAGCGTCACCGTGACGTCGCAGTGGGCCGGCACGCCCGGCACCGGCTGTGGCGCGGGGAACGGCGGGGCGGCCGGGAAGGTCACGTCGCCGGCCGCCTGGTCCGCGGCCACGACGGACTCGATGCGGGCGCCGGCCGGAGCCGGGACCGCGAAGGTGGAGCAGGCCTGCGGGGCGGTCTCGGCGACCGCCTGCGTGGCCGAGCCGGCCGCGACGGGCACCAGCGCCGACAGCGGGACCACCGCTGCCAGGATCATCACAAGTCGTTTCATGACGTCGATCGAAACAAGGCTCGAGGCTGTGAAACAGGGTCGATCGATCCCGTGATCCGGACCACATCGCTAATTTCGCCGTCACCCTGCTAAGGGGTTACCCTGGATCCGCAGTAGCTTCCGTGTCAGACATCGCCGTGGTGCCCGAAAGGACAGACCGAGATGGACCGGGCCGTCCTCGCCGACTTCCTCCGCGCCCGCCGCCAGGCGCTGCAGCCCGAGGACGTCGGACTGCCGCGGGCACGCCGCCGCCGCGCCACCGGGCTGCGCCGCGAGGAGGTCGCCGCCCTGGCCGGGATGTCCACCGACTACTACTGCCGGATCGAGCAACAGCGCGGACCACAGCCGTCCGAGAAGCTGCTCGCCGCGATCGCGACCGGTCTGCGGCTGACGCAGGCCGAGCGTGAGCACCTGTTCCGGATCGCCGGCTACGCCCAGCCGCTGCAGGTCGAGGACCACGGCCGGCTCACGCCCGGCGTACGGCGGATCTTCGAGCAGCTCGACGGATCACCGGCCGAAGTGATCAACCTGCTGACCGAGAAGGTCGTGCAGAACCGGTTGTCGACCATCCTGTTCGGCGACCAGACCAAGTTCCCCGGGCTGCGGCGGGCGCTGTCGTACCGGTGGTTCACCGATCCGGCCGCCGAGCGCGCGCCGTTCCCGGTCGAGGACCACGCGCGGCACTCGCGCACGATCGTCGCCCATCTGCTGCTCGCGCACACCCAGAACAGAACCGAGCCACGGCTGGCCGCTCTGATCGGGTCGTTGCTGCACACCAGCCGCGAGTTCGAGGCGTTGTGGCACGAGCACCCGGTGACCGAGACCGATCCGGCGCCGCTGCTGGTCAGGCACGCCGAGGTCGGCGACGTGCACCTCTACCGCGAGACGCTCTACAGCCCCGACCGCTCCCAGCACCTGGTCGTCTACACCGCCGACCCGGGCAGCGAGAGCGAGGAGAAGCTGACGTTCCTCTCGGCCGTGCGCTACGAGCTGATCTGAGGCTCAGGCGGTGAAGGTGCGGCCGGTCAGGCGTTCGTAGGCGTCCACGTACGCCGAGCGGGTGCGCTCGATCACCTCGTCGGACAGCGGCGGCGGAGCGTCCCCGGACTTGCGGTCCCAGCCGGACTCGAACTGCAGCCAGTCCCGGACGAGCTGCTTGTCGTACGACGGCTGCTGCCGGCCCGGCGACCACTGGTCGGCCGGCCAGAACCGGCTGGAGTCGGGCGTCAGCACCTCGTCGGCAAGCACGATCGTGCCGTCCGCGCGGGCCCCGAACTCGAACTTCGTGTCGGCCAGGACGATGCCCCGCTGCTCGGCCATCGCGTGCGCCTGGGAGTAGATCTCCAGCGTCAAGTCACGCAGCCGCGCGGCCGTCTCGGCGCCGACGGTGGCCACCACCGCGTCGTACGAGACGTTCTCGTCGTGCTCGCCCAGCTCGGCCTTGGTCGCCGGGGTGAAGATCGGCTCGTCCAGGCGCGAGCCCTCGACCAGTCCCGCGCGCAGCGGGATGCCGCAGACCTCGCCAGTGGCGTTGTAGTCGAGCAGGCCGGAGCCGCTCAGGTACCCGCGGGCGACGCACTCGACCGGGAACATCTCCAGCTTCTCGCACACCACCGCGCGCCCGGCGACCTCGGCCGGGACGTCGGTCGAGACGATGTGGTTCGGCACGCCGAGCTGCTCGAACCACCACAGGCTCATCGCGGTGAGCACCTTGCCCTTGTCCGGGATCGGCGTCTCGAGGATCCAGTCGAACGCGCTGATCCGGTCACTGGCGACCATCAGCAGGTCACCGGACTCGAGCTCGTACAGGTCCCGCACCTTGCCCGAGTGCAGATGCTTGGCCCCGGGAATCTCAACCGCCTGCGGAGGTGTGGTCACGAGCCGATTCTTCCATCCGTCTCGGCATCCGGGCGCACCGCCTCACTGAGCGACCCGTCGCCGGGCCAGCACGCCGGCGACCTTTCCGCCGGTCACCAGCAGCCCGTCGCGTACGGCGTTGGCGATTCGGCCGTCCAGCTGGCCGACCCAGCCGATCCCGCGGGACTGCCGTACCAGCTTGGTGGCGATCGGGCGGCGTTCGGCGTCGTACGCCGTCAGTGCCGCGGTGAGGTCGCCTCCGTCTTGCAGGTGCCGGGCGAGGGCGGCGGCGTCCTCGATCGCCGTACAGGCTCCTCGGCCGAGATTGGGTGTCATCGCGTGGGCGGCGTCGCCGAGCAGGACGACGGTGCCGTGCACGAACGGGACCAGCGGCAGCGTCAGGTCGTAGATGTCGTTCTGCAGCACGGCGTCCGGCTTGGTTGCCTCAAGCAACTTCGGGATCGGGTCGTGCCACCCGCCGAAGCCCGACCAGACGTCGCCGACGGTCCCGGCCGCCCGATTCTCCGTCGCGTACCAGTAGTACCGCCCGTCGATCAGCCGCGCGAAGCCGAACCGGCGCCCCCGCCCCCAGGTCTCACCGCCGCCGTCGTCGACCTCCACCTCCGCGATCCCCCGGTACGCCGCATAGCCCGAGTACCGCGGTCCGGCGTACTGCGGCGCGACAGCATCCCGTACGACGCTACGCAGGCCGTCGGCCGCGACCACCAGATCGGCACGCAACTCCTCGCCACCGGCAAGCACCGCGCCGCCTGCGAAACCGTCGACCGTGACGCCGGTCCGCACGGTCACGCCGGCCCCGAACCGGCTGGTGATCAGCTCGTGCAACTGCGCCCGGTGAATCATGACGGGCGCTTCCATGCCCAGCGCCGACGCCTTGACCACCCACTGCCCGTTCGGCCGGCGCATCCCCGCCGGTGCCGACACCGCAGCCGCCTGCTCGACTCCGGTCACGCCCAGCTCATGCAAGGCCTTCACCGCCGACGGCCAGAGCGAGATGCCCGCGCCGACCTCGCCGAGCTCCGGCGCCCGTTCCAGCACCGTCACCTGCCAGCCGGACCGCTCCAGCCCGAGCGCCGCCGCGACGCCACCGATGCCCGCACCCACCACGATCGCTGTCCTCATGCTCATGACTCTACATCTGTAGAGTCCGGCTGGGTAGAGTTGGCGCCGTGCCGAAGAACCCCCCACGCGGAGACGACCGTCGCGCCGCGATCGCCGACGCCGCCATTCATCTGGTCGCCACCCGGGGCCTGCGCGGCCTGACGCATCGCGCCGTCGACACCGAAGCCGGCCTGCCGCCCGGCTCCACGTCGTACTACCTGCGGACCCGGGACGCCCTGCTCACCGCCTGTGTCAGCCGCATGCTCGAACGCGACCTCGCCGCCGCGCCTCCGGCCGCCGCCGAGACCGACCACGGCGGTTCGAGCGAGCAGACCGCCGACCTGCTGAGTGGGATGGTGCTGCAGCTCATCCGGCACCGAGCCGAGGACCAGCTCGCGCGCTACGAGCTCTCCCTGGAAGCGAGCCGACGCCCGGAGTTGCTCGACGCCATCACCCACGGCGGCCGGGTCCTGCGCGAACACCTCGCCGGCCTGCTCGGCCCGCTCGGCATCCGCGATCCCGAGCAGGTCGCCTGGCCGTTCGCCGCGATGCTCGACGGACTGCTCTGGGACCGCGTCGCCGGCGCCGGGCGGACGTTGTCCGAGCACGCCTTCGAGGCCGCCGTACGCCGGGCCGTCCGCGCGTTGCTCGAGGGCTTCCGCACGGACTGACCCCGGCGACATGCGGAGTCAGGCGGAGCCGTCATTTCGTCTCTAACGTGGAAGTCACTGTCACTTTCGCGCTCTGGGGGTCATGTGTCACTCGCCGACCGTTTCGCCGCCATCACCACGACGGAGCGTCCCGCGCGGACCGACGTGATCCTCGGCCGAGCCGTCGTGCTGGGGTCGAGCATGGCCGGGCTGATGGCGGCGCGGGTGCTCAGCGACCATGCCGACGAGGTGCTGGTGATCGAGCGCGACGAGACTCCCGCCAATGACGAGCCGCGGCCCGGCGTACCGCAGGGGACGCAGGTGCACGCGCTGCTGCCGTCCGGAGCCGCGCAGCTCGACCGGTGGTTCCCCGGCTTCTACGCCGACACGATCGCCGAAGGGCTGGTCGAGCCGACGCCGGACCAGGCCTACACGTACGTGAACGGCGTACGGCGGGTGACGCCGCCGCCGCTGACCGAGAGCCGGACGCTGATCAGCACCCGGCCGTTCCTGGAGTCCCGCGTACGGCAGCGGACGCTCGCCCGGCCGAACGTACGGCTGGTTCACGGTCGCGCCGACGGCATCGGCTTCACCGGCGACCGGGTCACGAGCGCGCAGTACGTGCCGGCCGGATCAACGGAGAAGGTCAGCGTCGACGCCGACCTGGTGGTGGACGCGACCGGGCGATCCAGCCGGCTGAGCGACTGGCTCGGCGCCGCGGGCTGGCCGCAGCCGCGGCTGACGCGGATGCCGATCAAGCTCAACTACGCCTCGGCGCTGTTCGACCGCAAGCCCGACGAAGTCCTGCTGTCCACGGCCCAGACGATGGCCGGAACCGGGCAGAAGCCGCGGATGGGCGGCGTCCTACCGGTCGAGAACAACCGGTGGCTGGTGCTCGTGGCCGGGTTCGCCGAGGACCGCCCGAGCCGCGAGTTCGAGGACTTCCAGCGGCGGTGCCGCGAGGATTTCCCGTGGGTGTACTCGCACGTCGTCGACAACAACGCGATGGCCGGCGAGGTCGTCACCTACCACCAGGCCGACAGCCGGCGCCGCGACTACGACGAGCTCGACCGGTTCCCGGCCGGGCTGATCGTCGCCGGGGACGCGGTCGCGTCGTTCAACCCGATCTACGGCCAGGGCATGACCTCGGCGACCCTGCACGCGTCCTGCCTGTCGGCGTACCTGCGCTCGAACCCGCCGCTGGACCAGCCGGCCTGGGGCTATCTGCGGGACGTGCGGGTGGTGGTCGACGCCGCGTGGCAGATCTCCACCTTCGCCGATCTCGCCCTGCCGCACGTCAACGGGCCGTTCCCGCGCGGCTACCGGCTGACCAAGTGGTTCACCGGCCTCATCTTCAGCGCGTCCCTGTACGACGCCCGCCTGAACGACGACTTCGCCCGGGTGACGACGATGCTCGCGCATCCCAACTTGCTGGCGCAGCCGAAAACGCTCGCGCGGGCGCTGCGCGGGCTGATCCCTCGTCCGGTTCCGGTGGCGGCTACAGGCGATCGGTGAGGGTGACGAAGGTGAAGTAGGCAACGCCGGCCACCATGCCGAGGTGACCGAGCAACGACAGTCCGGCGCCCGATCCCCAGGCGTCGGCGGCCTTCTCCTCGGCGTGCCGGCCGCCGCTCGGCAGCCAACGGGCCAGCAGCAACAATCCGATGATCGCCAGCAACCACCAGCCGGCCAGGGCTCCGAGCGCGAGCTCCCGGCGAGCGGTGACCAAGGCAACGACCCAGGCCACCAGCGTCAGCACGCCGACGATCGTGTGCAGCCGCAACAGCGCCGAGGAATATCCCGCGACGCCGCTGGCGCGATTCTGCTCACCCGCGCTCTCACCGCCGAGCCGGATCCGCGTCAGCAGCACGACAACAGCACCCAAGGCGGTCAGGAACCAGGTGACGTTCGACCATTCCACGAGGTGATCATTACCCCGCCGGGGCCGGACCGAACGCACGACGTGCCGGTCCGCTGGGTTGGCGGTGGACCGGCACGCCGTCGGGTGTTTCGTCAGCTGGGTTGGCGGTGGACCGGCACGCCGTCTGGTGTTTCGTCAGCTGGTTCGGGTCTGGCCGGGGAGTTGCTGGTCCGGGGTTTGCTGGTCCGGGGTTTGCTGGTTCGGGTCCTGCTGCTGGGTGCCCGGCTGGGTGCCGGGGAACTGCCGCACTCGACCACCAGGCCCACCGAACTGCGTCTGCTCGGTGCCGCTGGATCCACTCCCCCAGGCATGGCCCACCGCGGTCCCGCCGAGGAAAGCCAGTGCCGCCAGCACCGATCCCGCGCCGGCCAGCGCCAGCCCACTGGGCTTCTTGAACCCTCTTTGGCTACCGTCCCCCGCAGCCCACCCCGGGGCCGGCGTCGGGGTTGGGGGCACTGGATTGTTCGTGTTCTCGGTCATCGTCACACTCCGTTGCTGGTCAGGTCGTAGATGGTCGTGCTGCCGATGGTCTGGGCCTGGAAGTTCTGCTCGACCCAGGTGGAGATCTCGCTCGAGGTGCCGCCGCCGCGGCCGCCGAAGCCACCGCCGCCGGATCCGACGAAGTAGTGGATGCTGCCCTCGGCAACCAGTTGCTGGAACCCGGCCAGCGACGGCGCCGGGTCGGTGCCGTTGAACCCGCCGATCGCCATCACCGGAACCTTCGCGGCGATCTGGAGTGGAGCGGCGCCGTTCGCGGTGACGGCGGCCGCGGCCCAGGTGTAGCCGCTCGCTCCTTGCTGCAAGAGTGCGACCAGTTCGCTGGAGGCTCCGCGGGTCCCACCGCCGCCGAGGAATCCACCGCCACCTCGTGCTCCGAAGCCGCCCGCGCTCGCGGGACCCGCCGTCGGGAGTGCACCGGCGTGCGCCGAGTCGACGGTTGAGACCGAGTACGCCGCCGGACCGGCCAGAGCGGTCACCACCAGCAACGTTCCCGCGACCACCCCGGCCCGCCGCATCGCCGTACGCCGCAAAGTGAGCTCCGGCAGCAGCATCACCGCGCCCGCGGCCGCTGCACCGAGAACCAGGACGGTCCAGCGCAGCCAGGGCAGATAGTCCGTCGCGGACGACAGCAGCGAGAAGCTCCACCCGGCGGTCAGCAAGATCCCACCGGCGAGCACGACCCGCGGCAACCATTCGGCTCGCCGCCGCCACAGCACCATCGCGGCCGCGCCGATCAGCGCCGCGATCGCGGGTGCCAGCGCCACCATGTAGTAGCTGTGGATGATCCCCTGCATGTAGCTGAAGACGAGGCCGGTGACCACGAGCCACCCGCCCCACAGGACCGCGAACGCCCGCGTCCGGTCGGTCCGCGCAGCACGACCGGCCGCGACCACCAGCACCACTGTCGCAATCAGTGCCGCAGGCAACAACCACGCGATCTGCCCGGCGAACTCCCCACCGAACAACCGCTGCACCCCGGTCGCCCCACCCCAGCCCGGGTTGCCAGTCCCGCCACCCACCGATCCAGCCTCGTTGCCGGTCAACCGGCCGAGACCGTTGTAGCCCAGCGTCAGCTCGAGCACGCTGTTCGTCTGCGACCCACCGACGTACGGGCGCGCCGAGGCCGGCAGCAGCTCGACGATCGCGATCCACCAGCCGGCACCGACGATCATCGTGCCGAGCGCGACCAGGCTGTGGACGACCCGCTTCCCGAGCGCGGGCCGGCCGGCGATCAGGTACGCCAGCCCGAACGCCGGCAGCACCAGGAATGCCTGCAGCATCTTCGTCAGAAACCCGAACCCGACCAGCAGGCCGGCCAGCGCCATCCACCGCCACGCGAACCGCTCCGAGTCGATCGCCCGCGTCACCGCCCAGGCCGCGGCGACGAGCAGCAGAACCAGCAGCGCGTCCGGGTTGTTGAAGCGGAACATCAGCACCGCCACCGGGGTCAGCGCCAGGATCCCGCCCGCCAGCAACGCCGCCGGAGCGGAGAACCACCGCCGTACGGAGACGTGGACGAAGCCGACGCTCGCCACGCCCATCAACGCCTGCGGGACCAGCATGCTCCAGACGCCGAAGCCGAAGATCCGCCCGGACAGCCCCATCACCCACAACGAGGCCGGTGTCTTGTCCACCGTGATGAAGCTCGACGCGTCGAACGACCCGAAGAACCAGGCCTTCCAGCTCGTCGATCCCGCCTGCACGGCGGCCGCGTAGTACTCGTTGGCGTAGCCGTTCTTCGACAGTCCCCACAGGTAGGCGAGCGCGGTCAGGATCAGCAGTCCGCCGTACAGGGCCTTGTCCCGGCCGATCCGGTACGACGTGGCGACTGCGCGAGGTCTGGTCACGGGTTCGGTCAGGGTGCTCATCAGTGGCTCCGGGTCTGGTCGAGAACCGCCGGGGGTTCGAAGGTGGGCAAGGTGGGCGCCTCGTCGTCGAAGACCCAGCTCTGGAAGAGGCTGAACCGGACCACCGTCGCGGCCAGATTGGCGATCGTCAGCACGGTGACCTCGACCGCCGTGGCCGGTACGGCGACCGACGTGTACAGCAGCCACAGCGACGACGCGGTCAGGCTCCAGCCGATGAAGAAGGTGACGAGGCCGCGCAACTGGTGCCGGCCCCGGTTCTGGATGCCGCGGACGCCGAAGGTGACCCGGCGGTTCAGCGCGGTGTTGCCGATCGCCGTCACCAGCAGGGCCAGCACGTTGGCGACCTGCGCCGGCATCGTCTGCCGCAGCAGCAGGTACAGCAAGGCGTAGGCGATCGTGCTGAGTACGCCGACGCTCGCGAATCTCAGCACTCGCGCGGCGAGCGCCGTCCGGGGATCGGCGACGGCCGGGCGCCCGAAAGCTCTGCGCACTGGATCCAGTGGGAGCCGCCCGAGCGTGCGGTGCAACCGGGCGATGCCGCGCAGGTCGTCGGCGACCGTCCGGGCGATCGCGACCCGCGAGTCCAGGTCGTCGACCCAGTCGACCGGGACCTCGTGGATCCGCAGGCCGGACCGTTCGGCGAGCACCAGCAGTTCGGTGTCGAAGAACCAGCCGGTGTCCTCGACCAGCGGCAGCAACGCCTCGGCCACGTCACGCCGAATCGCCTTGAACCCGCACTGCGCGTCCGAGAACCGCGTCCCGAGTGTTGCCTTGAGCAACAGATTGTAACCGCGCGAGATGATCTCCCGCTTCGGCCGCCGAACCACCCGCGACCCGCGCGCCAGCCTGGTGCCGATCGCGACGTCGCTGTGGCCGGCCAGCAGCGGGGCGACCAGCGGAAGCAGGGCGTTCAAGTTCGTCGACAGGTCGACGTCCATGTACGCCACGACCTCGGCAGTGCTGCCGGACCAGACCTGTTTCAGCGCCCGGCCACGCCCCGGTTGCTCGATCCGCACGATCCGGACGCCGGACAGCTCCGTGCTGAGCAGCGAGCCGATCTCGAAGGTGGCGTCGGTGCTTCCGTTGTCGGCGATGCAGACCTCGGCCGGGAACGGAAAGGAGGTGTCCAGGAAGTCCCGGAGCCGCCGGATGTTCGGGCCGAGGTCGTACTCCTCATTGCGAACGGGTACGACGATCTCGACCCGCGGACGACCTGAGTTCTGCATGCCACCCAGGCTGTCGGGCCAACCTGAGGCGGTCCCTGCGCGCGGCTGGGAGTTGCCTGGGAATCAGGCCGTACGGCGGAGCCAGAGCAGGCCGAGGATCGGCAGCACCAGCGGGACGAATCCGTAGCCCTGGCCGAAGTGCGACCAGACCGTCGCGTCCGGGAAGTCCTCCGGTACGGCGTAGCTGAACGCGCCGATGCCGACCACCCCGACCAGCTCGACGACGATCGCCACCGTCGCCACCCGCCGGGACAGGTTGGTTGCCTTCGCCAACGCGAAGGTCGCCAGGCAGTAGATGACCGCGGCAACGGCCGACAGCAGGTACGCGATCGGAGCCCGGTCGAACTGGGTCGCGATCTGCACCGCCGCCCGCGCGGTCGCGGCGAGCGCGAACACGCCGTACACGAGAATCAGGATCCGTCCCGGGCCGTGCCGCGTGGCGGCGGCGTCGGTCATCTCACGCGACCCAGATCTCGTGCATGCGCAGCTCGAGCACCGGGACCACCAGACACGCGACGGCCAGCGCGCCCGCGCCCCACCGGCTGCTCTCCGCCAGCGCCCACAGCGCGCCGAGCGGCAGCACCAGCAGCGCGCCGATCAGGTAGCCGACGAAAAACGGTCCGGAGACGTCCCGCGAGGTCCCGGCCAGCTGCACGATTCCCACGACGAGCTGCGCGAGCAGCCCGACCTCGATCACGCCCAGGACGCCGAGCAGGGTCCAGTTGATCCGGCGGTCCAGTGCCGCCAGCACGATCGCGAAGACCATCGCGGCCAGCGACAGCCCGACAAGCGTCCAGGTGAGCGGTTCGTACACGAGCTAGAGGATGTCACCAGGCGCGTACGTCGCCGCGTCGGGGTAGCGCTTGGCGAGCTGGTCGATCTTGGCGACCACCGCGTTGACCTGCGCGACGGCCGCGCCGGTGAAGCTGAGCGGCTCCCCGACGATGCCGGCGATCTGCTCCTCGGTCAGGCCGAGCCGGCCGTCGGCGCCGAGGCGGCGGAACAGGTCGTTGCTGGGCAGTCCCTTGCGCAGGTCGAGCGCGGTCGCGACGGCGTGCTCCTTGATCACCTCGTGCGCGGTCTCCCGGCCGACGCCGTTCTTCACCGCGGCCATCAGGATCTTCGTCGAGGTGAGGAACGGCAGGTACCGCTCCAGCTCGCGGTCCACCACCGCCGGGAACACGCCGAACTCGGACAGCACGGTGAGGAACGTCTCGAACAGCCCGTCGAGCGCGAAGAACGCGTCCGGCAGCGCGACCCGGCGGACGACCGAGCAGAAGACGTCGCCCTCGTTCCACTGGTTGCCGGCCAGCTCTCCGGCCATCGACGCGTAGCCGCGCAGGATCACCGCGAGGCCGTTGACCCGCTCGCAGGACCGGGTGTTCATCTTGTGCGGCATCGCCGACGAGCCGACCTGGCCCTCCTTGAAGCCCTCGGTGACCAGCTCGTGCCCGGCCATCAGCCGGATCGTGGTCGCCAGGCTCGACGGCCCGGCCGCCAGCTGGACCAGCGCGGAGATCACGTCGTAGTCGAGCGACCGCGGGTAAACCTGACCGACGCTGGTGAGCGTACGGCGGAAGCCGAGATGCTGGGCGACCTCCGACTCCAGGCCGGCGAGCAGCTTGTCCTGGCCCCCGAACAGGTCGAGCATGTCCTGCGACGTGCCGACCGGGCCCTTGATGCCGCGCAGCGGGTAGCGGTCGATCAGCTCCTCCAGGCGGGCGATCGCGACCAGCAGCTCGTCGGCGGCCGAGGCGAAGCGCTTGCCCAGCGTGGTCGCCTGCGCGGCGACGTTGTGCGACCGGCCGGTCATCACCAGCGCGGCGTGCTCGGCGGCCTTCTGACCGAGCCGCACCGCCGTCGCGACGGCGCGATCGCGGACCAGTTCCAGCCCGGCCCGGATCTGCAGCTGCTCGACGTTCTCGGTCAGGTCCCGGCTCGTCATGCCCTTGTGGATGTGCTCGTGCCCGGCGAGCGCGTTGAACTCCTCGATCCGCGCCTTCACGTCGTGCCGGGTGACCCGCTCGCGGGCCGCGATCGACTCCAGGTCGACCTGCTCCAGCACCCGCTGGTAGTCCTCCAGCACGCCGTCCGGCACGTCGACGCCGTACTCCTTCTGCGCGCTCAGCACCGCCAGCCACAGCTGCCGCTCGAGCACGATCTTGTGCTCCGGCGACCACAGCTGGGCCATCGACACACTGGCGTAGCGCGACGCGAGAACGTTCGGGATCCGGGGCTTGCTGGAGTTCGGCACGCTGCCATTCTCCCTGGTCGGGCCTACTTCACCTGCCGGACCCCCACCACCGACCTCACCGCAGTCTCAACCGGGCACCGAGCGTGACGTAGGCGGTCTGAGCGGTGATCGCGAAGGTTGGTCAGTGGTGGAGGTCGGCCGTCAGGCCGGAACGGACCGGAGGTCGGCGCCGATCAGCTCGACCGCGTGCCGTCCGGCCGACAGCACGCCGGGGAAGTTGAGGAAGGCGTGCATGGTCTCGGCGTACTCGACCAGCCGCACCGGTACGCCGTCCGCCGCGAGCCGGTCGGCGTACGTCCGGGCGTCGTCACGCAGCGGGTCGCGGCCGGCGGCGAGGATCAGCGCGCGCGGCAGGCCGGACAGGTCCTTGGCCCGCAACGGCACCGCGGCCGCGGGCATGTCGCCGGCCGGGAAGTACTGCGCATCGGCCCAGCCGCCGGGAGCGATGCTGTGGAAGACACCGTCGAACAGCCGGTACGACTCGGTGTCTTGGCCGTCGTCCAACGACGGATAGCAGAGCACCTGCCGATCGGGCAGCGGCCGATGCTCGTCGCGCGCGACCAGACAGGCCCCGGCAGCCAGGGCCGCTCCCGCACTCTGTCCACCGATCACCACCCGACCGTCGCCGCCGAGCTCCTCGCGGTGCTCGCGGATCCAGTCGAGTGCATCGAGGGCGTCGTGGAGGGCGGCGGGAAAGGGGTCCTCGGGAGCCAGCCGGTAGTTGAGCGACACCACGACGACCTGGCCGGCCGTGGCAATGCCCGAGGTGGCGTACTCGATGTCGCGCAGGTCCCCGCCGACGAACCCGCCGCCGTGCAGCCAGAGCACCACCGGCCGTGGTTCCCCGGTCCGCGGCCGGTAGACCCTGGCCTGCAGCGTTCGCCCGGGCAGCCGCAGCTCGAGGTCCTCCGGCCGGGTCGACAGGTCGACCACTCCGGCGAGCTCGGGATCGGGCAGTTCCTGCCGGTCCCGGAGCAGCGCGGCGTACGGGTCGAGCTCCTCGCCGGGCGCCTGGGCGGCGAATCGCGCCAGCAGCTCGTCGGTCTCGGCCCGAAACCCCGGCCGCGCGACGATCTCCCGCGCCGGCTTGCCGAGATGACGGCCGACATGCGCGTACGGCGTCCAGTCGGGCGGCGAGGCCGCGTACTCGGCCAGCGCTCCGATGCTGCCGTCGAAGCCGCCGCCCGTCGCCGGATCCAGCCACGCGTCCTCGTCGTACCGGGAGATCTCGTCGATCAGAGCGTCCACCCCGGCGCGGAACCGGTGCAGCAGCAGCGCCGACGACACGTGCCGTCCGGCTGCGACGCCACCGAGATTGAGCGCGCTTCCGGCGTCCGCTGTCTCCCACCCTGGGTCGAGGCTCCAGTGCGCGCGACCGGCGGCCGCCTCGCGCAGGACAGCGAGGGTGATCTCGTCCCACATCAGGATGTGCGCGATCAGGTCGTGCAGCGAGTCGCAGAAGTGGCCGAGCGGTCCTGCCGTGACGCGGTACGGCTCGCGGAGCCGAGCCTCGGACAGCCCGTCGGCCAACTCCAGCAACAGCTGCCGATCGGCGCGGATCAGCTCCGCGGCGCCGGCCGCGGACATCGTCGGTGTGTGCATGGCGTCAGTCGACCACCCGGAACGCCGGTGGCGTCTTGGACTGACGAACTTGCGCAATCCACCGGCGTGGACGCCAGTCGTTCCCCGGGCGTTCACACCACGGCGGAAAGTCGTTGCCGCGGCAGTGATCGGCTGGCTCGGCCCGCCCTCGTGGCGGCCGACCCGAGGAGAATCCCCATGCAGGACCCGAGCGTCACCCCCGCCACGCCGTGGACGCCGAGCCGGCGGCGCCTGCTGTGGAGCGGAGCCCTCGGGGCCGCCGCGTTGGGGACGTTGTCGCCCGGCCCTGCCTCGGCGGGGACGAGCCGAGCCGGCACGACCGGGCACGGCCCCGTGCGTGGGCCTTTCACCCTCGGCGTGGCATCTGGCGACCCGCTGCCCGACCGCGTGGTGCTCTGGACCCGCCTCGCCCCCGAGCCGCTGGCCGAGGACGGCTCCGGCGGCATGCCGAACCGGCCGGTCCCGGTGCACTGGGAGATCTCCGAGGACGAGACGTTCCGCCGAATCGTCGCGCGCGGCATGGAGCTGGCCCGCCCGGAGGAGGCCCACTCCGTCCACGTCGACGCCTCGGGACTGCAGCCGCGGACGACGTACTTCTACCGATTCCGCACCGGCGCCGAGCTGAGCCCCGTCGGCCGAACGAAGACCGCGCCCCGGCCGACCGACCGGCTGGACCGGTTCTCCTTCGCGTTCGCGAGCTGCCAGAACTACCCGGCCGGCTTCTACACGGCGTACCGGCATCTGGCGGCGGAGGACCTGGATCTGGTCGCGTTTCTCGGCGACTACCTCTACACCGGGGACGGTCAGGGCACGATCGGCCGCGGGTACGTGCCGGTCCGCGAAGTCCAGACGCTGCCCGACTACCGGGTCCGGCTGGCTCAGGTGAAGAGCGACGCCGATCTGCAGGCCGCGCACGCGGCGTTCCCGTGGCTGATGACGTTCGACGACCACGAGGTCGCCAACAACTGGGCCGGCACCGACGTGGACCCGAACGTACCGGTGGACGAGTTCCTGGCCCGCCGCGCGGCCGGCTTCCAGGCCTACTACGAGCACATGCCCGTACGCCGTGCGCAGCGTCCGAGCGGTGCCGACATCCAGTTCTACCGGCGGCTGACGTTCGGCGACCTGGTCGACTTCTACCTGCTGGACACCCGGCAGTACCGCAGCGACCAGGTCGGCCCGGCCCGCCGGTACGAGCCCGGCCGGACGATGCTCGGCGACGTTCAGGAGAAGTGGCTGACCGACGCCCTCGCCGGACCGACCGCGCGCTGGAACGTGCTGGCCCAGCAGGTCGTGTTCTCGCAGCGCGACTTCACCGTCGGTCCCGAGCAGGGGTTCAACGACGACTCGTGGGACAACTACCCGATCGCACGTGACCGGCTGCGGGACCAGCTCGCTCGCGCGGGCAATCCGGTGGTGCTGACCGGCGACGTCCACATGAACTACGTCTCGGACATCACCGCGGACTTCGACGACCCGACGGCCGCGGTGGTCGGCACCGAATTGGTCGGGACGTCGATCAGCTCGGGCGGAGACAGCGATCCCAACGCCGCCGGTGACGCCCGCCAGCTGGCCGAGAACCCGCATCTGAAGTTCATCAACCGCGAGCGCGGGTACGTCCGCAACGTCGTCACGCCGGCCGGCTGGACCGCGGACTTCCGGACCGTGGACTACGTGTCACGGCCCGGCGCGCCGGTTCGGACCCGGGCGAGCTTCCGGATCGACGACGGCCGCCCGGGGGCCCGCCGGGTCTGAGCGGACCCGGCGGTCGCCGAGCGCTCAGACGGTGATCTCGCCGCGCGCCGCCTTCAGCGCGATGTCGGTGCGGTGCTGCGAGCCCTTGATCCGGATCTGGCCGACCCCGGCGTACGCGCGCTGGCGGGCCTCGTCGAGGTCCTTGCCGGTCGCGCTGACCGCGAGTACCCGGCCGCCGGCGGTGACGAGCTCGTCGCCGTCCTGGCTGGTGCCGGCGTGGAACACCCGGACGCCGCCGGCCTCGGCCTGCTCGATGCCGGTGATCGCGTCGCCGCTGCGCGGTTTGGCCGGGTACTTCTTGGCCGCGACGACGACGGCGACCGCGGAACCGTTCTTCCACGACAGCGACCCGGCGTCGGCGAGCTTGCCGGTCGCCGCGGCGTACAGGACGCCGCCGAGCGGCGTCTTGAGCAGCGGCAGCAGGGCCTGGGTCTCGGGGTCACCGAAGCGGCAGTTGAACTCGATCACCCGGACGCCGCGGCTGGTCAGCGCCAGGCCGGCGTACAGGAGTCCGCTGAACGGCGTGCCGCGGCGGCGCATCTCGTCGACGGTCGGCTGGAGCACCTTCGCGGTGATCTCCTCGACCAGCTTGTCCGGTGCCCAGGGCAACGGTGTGTACGCGCCCATGCCGCCGGTGTTCGGGCCTTCGTCGTTGTCGCCGAGCCGCTTGAAGTCCTGGGCCGGCTGCATCGGCAGCACCGTCGTCCCGTCGGTGATCGCGAACAGCGACACCTCCGGACCGTCCAGGTACTCCTCGATCAGCACCTGGTCGCACTCGGCCGCGTGCGCCAGCGCCTCCTCGCGGTCCGAGGTCACCACCACGCCCTTGCCTGCGGCCAGCGCGTCGTCCTTCACCACGTACGGCGGACCGAACGCGTCGATCGCCTCGGCGGCCTGCTCGGGCGTCGTGCAGACGTAGGCCCGGCCGGTCGGCACGCTCGCGGCGGCCATCACGTCCTTCGCGAACGCCTTCGACCCCTCCAGCTGCGCCGCCTCCTTGGACGGGCCGAAGACCGCGATGCCGGCCGCACGCAGCGGATCGGCGAGCCCGGCCACCAGCGGCGCCTCGGGACCGACCACGACCAGGTCGGTGCCGAGCTCCTGGGCCAGCGCGACGACCGCGTCGTGGTCGGAGCTGTCCACCGGGCGGCACTCGACCGTCTGCCCGTCGTACGCCGGTCGCAACGCGGCGATGCCCGGGTTGCCCGGGGCCGCCACCACCTGCGTAACGTCGGGATCCTGACTCAGTGCCCAGACAAGTGCGTGCTCACGGCCGCCAGAGCCGATGACAAGAACCTTCACGGACGACGAGCCTAGTGCACCCGCCTGGGTACCGGCGTCGTCCGGCCCTGGGTGGGTGCAAGACTGCGGCTTACTGGAGGTACTCGATTGACTACACGTTCCGCACCGGCGCCGCTGCGGCGCCGGCCCACCCCGGCGTCCTTGCTGTCCTGGCTGATGCTGGCCCCCTGCCTGGTGATCTTCGCGCTGTTCATCGTCTGGCCGCTGGGCAAGTCGGTCTCGCTGTCGCTGCACGGCTCCGACCTGTTCGGCAGCCCCGACGCCTTCGTCGGCCTGCAGCACTACCGCGACATGCTCGGCTCGGCGGAGTTCCGTCACATCCTGTGGGTGACCTTCGCCTTCGTGCTGCTGACCGTGATCCCCGGCGTGCTCGGCGGACTGGCGATCGTGCTGCTGCTCGAGCAGCACATCAAGGGGATCCGGATCTTCCGGACCGCCTTCGCGCTGCCGTTCGCGTTCTCGGTGGCCAGCGCGTCGGTCATCTTCGCGACCATCTACAACCCGGCGATCGGACTGGCCAACGGCCTCCTCGGCCGGTTCGGCGTGGACCGGATCGGCTGGCTGACCGACCCCGACTGGGCGCTGATCAGCGTCGCGATCACCACGGTCTGGATGAGCATCGGCTACAACGTGCTGGTGCTGTCGGCCGGCATCGGCGCGATCCCGCAGGAGATCAACGAGGCGGCCACCCTGGACGGCGCCGGCGGCTGGCGCGCGGCCCGGTTCATCACCGTGCCGATGCTCGGCCCGCAGCTGTTCTTCCTGGTGGTGATCTCCACGATCCAGTCGCTGCAGGGCTTCGGCCAGATCAAGATCCTCACCCCCGAAGGCGGACCCGAGCAGTCCACCAAAACCCTCGTCTACTCGATCTACCACACCGCGTTCGCGAACAACGCGAGCGACTTCGGCGCCGCGTCGGCGCAGGCGATCGTGCTGCTGGTCATCCTGCTGGCCTGCACGGCGATCCAGTTCGGCGTACTGGAGAGGCGGGTGCACTACAAGTGAGGCAACTGACTCTCGGCCGGGTTGTCACGTACGCCGTACTGATCGTCGCGGCGATCGCGGTGATCTTCCCGGTGTACTACGTGATCGCCGGCTCGATCATGTCGCCCGGCCAGATCTCGGCGTACCCGCCGGACCTGTTTCCGCACGGCATCTTCACCGGCAACTACGAGGGCGCGTCGTCGTCCGGGACGCCGATCGGCCGGCAGTACCTGAACTCGATCCTGCAGACCTCGATCATCACCGTGTCCCAGCTGGTCACCAGCGTGCTGGCGGCGTACGCGTTCGTCTTCATGAAGATGTGGGGCCGGACCGTGCTGTTCGGGCTCTTCCTGGCCACCTTGATGGTGCCGTGGGAGTCGATCGTGCTGCCGAACTACCTGACCATCACCAGCTGGGAGCTCGGCGGCGAACGGCTGACCGCGTCGTACGCCGGAACGATGATCGCGCTGGTGCTGCCGTTCCTGGCCAACGCGTTCGGGGTGTTCCTGCTGCGGCAGTCGTTCCTGCAGTTCCCGACCGAGCTGCGCGACGCGGCCACGATCGACGGCTGCGGGCACTGGCGGTTCCTGCGCCAGATCCTCGTCCCGCTGAACAAGCCGGCCCTGGCGGCGGTCGGGCTGTACGTCTTCCTGTCCGCGTGGAACCAGTTCTTCTGGCCGCTGCTGATCGGCGACTCGGCCGACCGCCGCACGCTGCAGATCGGCATCAGCCAGCTGAACGACGCCGAGGCCGCCGATCCGGGGCTGATCCTGGCCGGCGTCACCTTGTCCATCCTGCCCACCCTGGCCATCGTGATCTTCGGCCAGCGCTTCATCGTCCGCGGGCTGACCGCGGGCGCGATCCGATGAAAGAGGTATTGAGCATGCGATCGATCCGACAACGGCGTACGGCGACCGCTGCGTCCCTGGTGGCGATGCTCGCCCTGGTGGCGGCCGGTTGCGGGAGCAGTGACTCCGGCGACGGCGAGTCCAGCGGCGGGCAGGACGCACCCGACGCGAGCGCGCTCGACAACGCCGGCGGCGTCACCAAGGTGACCTTCTGGCACGGCATGAAGGGCGCCAACGGCGAGGCCGTCGACAAGCTGGTGAAGGCGTTCAACGCCAAGAACACCGGCAAGATCGAGGTCCAGGCCGTCTACCAGGGCGACTACGACGAGACGATCACGAAGTACAAGACCTCGGTGCAGCAGGGCAACACGCCCTCGGTCGTGCAGATCTACGACATCGGCTCGCGGTTCATGATCGACTCCAAGCAGACCGTGCCGATCCAGAGCTTCGCCGACAAGGACGGCTACGCGCTGGACTCGATCGAGCCGAACATCGCGAACTACTACTCGATCGACGGCAAGCTCAACTCGATGCCGTTCAACACCTCGATGCCGCTGCTGTACATCAACAAGGAAGCCTTCGTGAAGGCCGGCCTCGACCCGAACAAGCCGCCGTCGAACCTGGACGAGATCATGGCGGCCGCGAAGAAGCTGACCGTCAAGCAGGGCGGCAAGACCGTCCAGTACGGCTTCAACGCGGCGATCTACGGCTGGTTCGTCGAGCAGCTGATCGCGCAGTCCGGTACGACGTACTGCGACAACGAGAACGGCCGCAAGGACCTGGCCACGAAGGTCGAGTTCGACGGTGAGCAGGGCGTCAAGGTCGCCACCTGGTACCAGCAGATGGTCAAGCAGGGCCTGATGCCGAACACCGGCAAGAAGACCGACGACGCGCAGGCCGTGTTCAAGTCCGGTACGTCGGCGATGCACCTGGAGTCGACCGGCTCGCTGCGCGGCTACCTGGACGCGGCCAAGGGCAAGTTCACCGTGATGACCGCGCCGTTCCCGAAGCTGTCGGCCGACAGCACCGGCGGCCCGATCATCGGCGGCGCCTCCCTGTGGGTCAACGGCCCCGGCCACTCCGACGCCGAGAAGCGCGCGTCGTGGGAGTTCGTGAAGTTCGCCTCCACACCGGAGCAGCAGGCCGCCTGGCACACCGGCACCGGCTACTTCCCGATCAACTCCAAGGCCCTCGACCTGCCCGAGGACAAGGCGTGGGTGGCGCAGTACCCGCAGTTCACCACCGCCATCACCCAGCTCCACAACACCAAGCCGTCGAACGCGTCGTCGGGCTGCATCCTCGGCGTCATGCCCCAGGCCCGCAAGGCCTCCGAGGACGGTCTCGAAAAAGCAGTCCTCGGCACCGACCCGGCCGCCGCGATGAAGGCCGCCGCCGAATCCATCAAGCCCCAGATCGACCAGTACAACAAGACGGTCAAGAAGTAGCACGCCCACCTGAAGCGGCCGACTCGCCCCGCGATCGGCCGCTTCGGCGTGCGTAGCGGGTCCACCTGCTTCTATCGTTGTCGACATGCGCGGCGCAGGGGACCAACTCACCGTCGGTGAGCGGATCGCGTTCTACCGCCGTCGTCGTGGACTCACCCAGGCCGTGCTCGCGGGTCTCGTCGGCCGGAGCGAGGACTGGCTGAGCAAGATCGAGCGCGGCGAACGCCAAGCCCGGCGACTCGATGTCCTGGCCGACCTGGCCCGGGCTCTCCGCGTCACGATTGGCGACCTTCTCGGTCAGCCCGTATTGGTCGGGACCGATCGCGCCGGGCATGACGACATACCGGCGATCAGAGACTCCTTGATGTCTCCTCGGAGACTGTCGAAGACTCTTTTCGCGGCCGTCGAACCTGCCCTCCCGGTCGACCATCTGACGCGGCTGGCCGAGGCCGGTTGGAACGACTTCCAGAAAGGCAGGCTCGGCAAGGTCGTGTCCGTACTCCCGACGTTGATCACTGGCGCTCAGGCGGTCGAAGGCCCAGCGTCCGGCCCACGGAACAACGGCTGGGCCGTATCTGCACGGGTTCATCACCTGGCCGCGACCGCACTGGCGAAAGTGGGCGAGGCCGACCTCGCCTGGATGGCTGCCGAACGGGCGATGTCCGCCGCGGATCAATCGGAGGATCCGCTCGTGCTGGCGTCGGCGGCCAGGGCCGGCACGCATGCGCTCTTGGCAGTCGGCCGGTACGACGATGCGATGGCTCTGGGTATGCGGGCCGCGGAGTGGCTACGAGGGCGAGCACCCGATGGTCCCGCAGCCCTCAGCTTGCTCGGCATGCTGTATCTCCGATCAGCCACCGCTGCCGCCCGGCGACAGGATCGGTCGACGACTTCCAGCTTTATCGAGGAGGCTGAACGGATCGCGGATCAGCTCGGCGTCGACGGCAACTACTGGCAGACCGGCTTCGGCCCGACCAACGTGCGTCTCCACAGGGTGAGCGCGGCACTGGAGCTCGGCGATGTCGAAACCGTTCTCAACCAGCCCCGGCTGCGCTGGACGCCTCACCTTCCACAGGAGCGGGCGGCCGAGTACCACATCGCTCTGGCGAGGGCGTTGTCCATGGTCGCCAGGGACTCCGACAGTTTGGAGGAGCTGCTCGCCGCCGAGGCACTAGCACCCGAGCTGGTCCGGCACAGCGCGGTCGTTCGAGAGACGCTGAAGACGATGTACCGCCGTTCATCCCCGACGGCGTCGAAATCGCCAGCGCTGTCGCGCCTCGCACAGCGATGCAGCGTCCTGGAATGACCGGCTCGAAGGTCGTCGCGGTGGTCGGAAGCTCGGCAGGAGGCGTCGAAGACCTGCGAGTCGGTCTGGTGGAGCCATTGCTCGATCGTGGCTACCAGGTGCCGGTGACGCTGACGCCGACCGCTGCTGGTTGGCTCGACGCGATTGGCGAGGTCGACGAACTGGAGAAGCTGACCGGGCTGCCAGTGCGATCTGTCCCCCGCCTTCCAGGAAGTCGCGCGCCCCATCCCCGACCCGATGTCATAGCTGTTGCACCTGCCACCGCGAACTTGGTGGCGAAACTGGCGCTCGGTATCGCCGACAATCAGGCCCTCACGATGCTCTGCGAGAACATCGCTGTGACGCCGATGGTGGTTTTTCCTCGGGTCAACGCCGCGCACGCGCGCCAGCCTTCATGGGAGAACCACCTGCAACTCCTTCGTACAGTTGGTGTGGATCTCGTGTACGGCGACGACTTCTGGCCTCTGCGCGAGCCTCGCACCTCGGCTCCGTCACGTCCGCTCCCCTGGAGCGAATTGCTGCGCCGACTGGACCGGCTTCTGGCGGCGTGAGAGTACCCGGACAGTTTGTCCGGCCAGCGGCCGCTTCTGCGCGATTGACTCGAGGCTCGAACGAGCGAGGAGTCGACATATGTCAGCTGTCACTCAGGTCAAGGAGCAGCTCCATCACCTGTCGCTGGAGGCCAACCGCGCCGCCGGCAGTCTCGGCGGGTTCAGGAACAGCTTTGGTCAGAGCAGTGCCCAGGTACAGGCGTTGATCGCAGGCACCGCGACCGGAGCAGATCGGGACATCAGCGAGGTGCTGGACGCCGCCCGCCGGGCAGTCGGTCAAGCCGTCGAGGCGCTGCAGATCGCGGCTGCTGGATGCGCGCGCTACGCGAACCAGATCTAGCCCAGGGATGCCGTCCGAACTCCAACGAGCCGCCCAAGGACTGCTCGACTGTTTGGATCAAGTCCCACAGATGGTCGTCTATCTGCAGCGACTTGCGGTGGAGTGCCGGCAACACGCCGCGTTGGTGGCCGGCATCTCGTCGGGAAATCCAGCAGCACAGCAGGCTGCGGCTCACCTGGATGGGGCGGCGAGGGCATGCGAACAAGCAGCTCACTTCGCCGCACTCGCACCAATCCGGGCCCGGGAGTGGGCAACCCAGATGGTGGGCGGGGCACGCGAGGGAACGCCCGCCGCGCTGCCGTTGCGGCGACAGTCGGGTACGAAGGGAGCCTGGAACCAGGATCTGGACCGGCCGGCCCCGAACTCGAAGTACCTGGTCGACGAACGCTACGAGTTCACCACTGACGACAAGAGCCGGGTAGTGCTCGTCGAGGGCAAGCTGGCGATCGGCGCCAAAGATCGATCGTCGTACCGCCAGCGCCAGGCGGGTGGGACCGACCGGCGGTCCGAGGACGATGGTGGTCACCTCATCGCAAATCGGTTCATGGGACCGAGTGAGGCGATCAACCTGGTGGCCCAGCTGCGCGCTCAGAACCGGCCGAGCGCGTTGGACAGCGCCAACTGGTACGCCCTCGAGAAGAGGTGGGCGGCAGCGGCCACCGACGACCCGCCGAAGGTGGTCGAGGTGAGCATCGCGCTGCGGTACCCCACGGATAGTCTGCGGCCGTCGTCGTTCCGGGTTCGGTACCGCGTTGACGGAGGCGACTGGCAGGTTCAGCGCTTCAAGAACTGACAGGTGGAGGATGAATTCATGGAGACAGAAGACGCGGCGCGCATCGAGGGGATCGCCGAAGCGTTCCGGGCGGCGGCGCCGGAGGGGTGGGAGTCGCTGCGCATTCGGATCAACACGATCAGTTCGGTGACGGCTTTTGTCGCTCATGCCACGCTCGAATCCGGCGCGGTCGAGAGCTACTACATCGATGACGACGATGCGGAGGAAGAGGTGCTCGACGGAGTCGAAGGGCTGCGTCGTCAGATGGCAGAGAGCAATGGCGATCGGGGTGCCTGGTTCAGTGCGAGCATCGAGGTCGACCGGGACGGGAAGTTCTCGGCAGCCTTCGACTACGACTCGAAACCCAGCTTCGACTTCGAGGTCGACCACGAGTCGTTGCTTGCCGACCTTCGTGAGTTCCCCCGTGCGGAGAAGTTCTACCCGCCGTGGGCTCGGGGCTAGTTCTTGTCCTGGTGACGAATTGTCTCCGCGGCGATGCCGAGGCGGTGTTGTTCGGCCAGGACTATTCGTTGTTCGGTGGGGAGGTTTTCGTCGTCCAGGGCGCGGGGGCGGGGTTTGTCCTGCGGGCGGGGGACTTCGTCCTGGATGCGGGATGGTTGCTGTAGGGGATCTACGGCCCGGCGGTCCAGGTCCTTCGCGTCGCTCTTGCGGGCGTACTCGTCGAAGAGCAGGCGTTTGTGTTCCTGGACCTCGCGGATGCGTTCGTCGACGCTGTCCTTCGCGAGGACGCGGTGGACCTGGACCGTGCGGATCTGGCCCATGCGGTGGGCTCTGGCGATCGCCTGTTCTTCGGCGCTCGGCTTCCAGTGGGGCTCGGCGAGGATGACGACCGAGGCTGCTTGCATATTCAGGCCGACGCCGCCGGCTTCGATCTGGCAGAGCAGGACGGCGTGGTCGCGGGCGGCGGTGAACTCGTCGACCAGGCGTTGGCGTTCGGCGGGGCGGACCGCGCCGCGGATCGAGCCGGCTGCGGGGCAGATCGTTTGCTGGATCCGGTCCAGCACGCCCAGGAAGAAGGAGAAGACGATCACCTTGCGGCCGTCCTCCCGGGCCTCCTCGATGATCTCGCCGATTCGTTCCAGCTTGGCCGAGTCCTGGGCCTCGAACGCGGCCTGGCGCATCTTCATCAGGTTGCCGGAACGGACCGCCGCGACGTACGCCGTCTGGTCGGCCGGACTCGGCAGCACCCAGTCGTCGATCTCGATCTTGTCCGGCAGCTCGGTGAGCACGTCCTCCTGGTTGCGCCGTAGGTAGACCGGTGCAACGGCGCGGCGGAATTGCTTGGCTCCGGCAACGGCATTCGTTGCCTTGAGCCCCCTTGCGGTCGCCGGTTGCAGCTGCTCGACGAGGTTGCGGAACTCCTCGACCCGGTTTTCCATCGGCGTACCGGTCAGGAACACCACCCGCTGCGCCGCCGCCACCGCCGCGGCGACGACCTGGGTCCGACGGGCCTTCGGGTTCTTGACGTAGTGCGCCTCGTCGACGATCAGCAGCGCCTGGTCGTGGCCCTTCAGCACCTCGAGGCTGCCCAGAGTCCCGAACGTCGTCACCGCGACCCCGCCGTCGCGCAGCCACCGTCGCGCGGCACCCTCGCGGTGCGCGCCGTGCAGGTTGTGGGCTTCCAGCCGGGTGTGCTTGGAGATCTCGTTGAGCCAGTTCATCTGGACGCTGGCCGGGCAGACCACGAGGAACCGCTGCTGCCCGCGGGCCGCGAGATGCGCCGCGGCGGCGAGGGCCTGGATCGTCTTGCCGAGTCCCATCTCGTCGCCGAGGATCGACCGCTCCTGGTGGATCAGGTACTGCGCGCCGAAGACCTGATACCCGCGCAGCGTCGACTTGATCAGCGACAGGTCCAGCGGTATTGCGGTGATCCGCTGCCGCAGCTCCTCGGGGATGAATCCCTGCGCCGCCTCGACCTCGACCTCGACTCCGCCGACCGTCGACAAGGTCGCGTTCACCGCCGCGGCGTCGTCGGCATACTCGCGCCAGAGCTGCTCGTCGGTGTAGCCGGTGAGCGCGACCGCCTGCTCGTGCCGGGTGATCTCGCCCGCGAGCCAGCCGGTCCGGGGATGCTTGTCGATCGTCTCGAGCCGGCTCAGCGCCAGCAGCGCCGCCTGCTTCTTGTCCCGTCCCGAGAACCACATCGACAGCCGGCGCCGAGCGGGAGCAGCGGCGGCCAGCCACTCATGAGTGATGCCCGTCAGCTCCCGCACGGGCCCGATCAGTTGGGTGGCGGCCCGGTCCGCCCGCCGGATCGCGGTCAGCGTCGCCAGCAGGTTCCGCTGCTCGTCGTCAGGCCGGTCCGGCTGGAACCTGAAGCGTGCCGACTTCGCGACGTCGGCCACGACGGCCCGGACCGCTTCGGTGATCTTCTCGGCGGTCTTCGGCCCGATCCCGGGCAGCGCGACGAGTTCGGCGGTCGACACTCCGGCCAGCCGCCCGATGGTCCGGTAGCCGGCCTGCTCCAGCGTGCTGACCCGCTTGCCCATCACCTCCTGCAAGGCGGTGACCGGCAGGTTCTCCAGTTCGCTGCCGATCTGCCGCCGGGTCAGTACGGCGAGCTGCTCGCGGGCCTGCTCCCGCAGCGCCTCGGGCTTGCCGACCAGCGCCTCGGCCCGCGTCCGGAGCTCGTCGATCCGGCGGATCAGGTCGCGCGCCGGCTTGCCGACACTCGACCGCATCCGGTCCGCGTCCGGCGACTCCCCCTGATCGCTCACCGAGCCAGTCTGCCGCCCGTCACGCTGCGCGTTCAACGGGTGGGGTCAGTAGTGCCAGTAGGACTTGCCGTCGGCGTTCCAGATGAGCGGGACGGTGGTGCGGTTGGTGAAGGCCATGCCGAGCCCGCGGGCCAGCTCGATCGAGCGGGAGAGCTGGAGCGAGTACGGGTGCTTGTTGTCGTCCCACCACTGCTCGATCTGGGTGATGCAGGTCTGGTTGGCGAACGTCGGGTTGGAGCACGGGTGCGGCGGCAGCCACTTCTGCAGGTGGCGGAAGTTCACCGCGGTGGCGCCGTCGAGCGGCTTGATGGTGCCGGTGGCGTCGAGGCAGTAGCCCGCGCTGGGAATCGTCCATTTCACGTAGTGCTGGCGCCCACCGGTGGAGGGCAGCGGCTGCATCCCCGCGCAGGTCGCGTCGCCGATCTTCTCGGAGGTGACGCGCTGGACCTGGGTGAGCGGGCGACCGGCGCCGTCGTTGAAGCCGTCGAGCAGGACCCAGTCGCCTTCGCGCACGAACCGCTCGGCCGACTTCGGCGGCCAGGCCTTCGGGTCACCCCACGAGATGTCCGAGGTGGTCTTGCTCAAAGGCGTCCAGACCCACTGCCCGGCCGCGGTACCGCCGGCCCAGTACTGACCGGCGGAGCGCTCGAACATCAGCGAGTACTGACCGTAGTTCTCGGTCGGCACCGCGGCCGCGGGCCGAGCACCGCAGACGAGGACGAGCGTCGCGAGCAGGATCGCCAGCTTCCTCCGCATGACCACCGACAGTAGTCCTGTTCAGGAACCCCGGCCGGGATTAGGGTCCAGAAAAGTCCGAATCGAGGAGTTCACATGCCGGATCTCGTCACCCACACTCTCGACGTCCCCGGGGCCGTCCTGACCTACGACGTCCGCGGCGACCTCGCGGACCGTACCCAGCCGGTGCTGCTGCTGATCGGTTCGCCGATGGGCGCGAGCGGGTTCCCCACGCTGGCGTCGTACTTCACCGACCGTACGGTCGTCACCTACGACCCGCGTGGTGTCGAGCGCAGCAAGCGCACCGACGGGAGCGGTGAGCTCTCGCCCGAGCAGCACGCCGACGACCTCGCGGCGCTGATCGAGACGCTCGAGGCCGGTCCGGTCGACGTGTTCGCGAGCAGCGGCGGCGCGGTCAACGCGCTGGCCCTGGTCGCGCGCCGCCCCGAGCTGGTCCGGCGGGTCGTCGCGCACGAGCCCCCGCTGGCCGGGCTCGTCCCGGACGCCGAATACGCGCTGGCCGCGTGCGAGGACATCTACCAGACCTACCAGCGCGACGGGATGGGCCCGGCGATGGCGAAGTTCATCGCGATCACCCAGTACGACGGGGAGATCCCGGCCGATTGCACGAGCCAACCGGCACCCGACCCGGCGATGTTCGGCCTGCCGACCGAGGACGACGGCAACCGCGACGACGCGCTGCTCGGGCAGAACCTGCGCGGCTGTACGTCGTACCAGCCGGACGTGGACGCGCTCGCCAAGTCCACCGACCGGCTGGTGATCGCCGTCGGTGAGGAGTCCAGCCGGCAGCTGGCGCGGCGTGGTGGCGAGGCGATCGCGGAGCGGCTCGGGCTGACGCCGGTCGTCTTCCCGAGCAACCACGGTGGCTTCCTGGGCGACGAGTACGGCATGCCGGGCAAGCCGGAGGAGTTCGCCGGCAAGCTGCGCGAGGTCCTGGACGCCTGAGAACCCGGACGTGCACCACCCACCAACCACCTCCGCGCCCGGTCGGTCAGGCGTGACGACAGCCTGCGGAACGCGTTCGGACCGGGTTGGTGGGTGGTGCACGTCCGCCGATCTGGTTAGCTGGTGGGTATGACTGAGAAGCCTGAGATCGAATTTCCGGACGGCCCGCCGCCGGCGGATCTGGAGATCACCGACATCACCGAGGGCGACGGCGCCGAGGCCAAGGCCGGTTCGCGGGTGAACGTGCACTACGTGGGCGTGGCCCACTCCACCGGCGAGGAGTTCGACGCGTCGTACAACCGGGGCGCGCCGCTTGCCTTCCAGCTCGGCGTCGGCCAGGTCATCCAGGGCTGGGACACCGGCGTCCAGGGCATGAAGGTGGGCGGCCGCCGCAAGCTGGTCATTCCGCCGCACCTGGCCTACGGTGACCGGGGCGCGGGTGGCGCGATCAAGCCCGGCGAGACCCTGATCTTCGTGGTCGACCTGATCAGCGTCAGCTGACCTCCTGCTCTCCGGCCCCCGGGTGCGTCACAATCGACGCAGCCGGGGGCCTTTTGCGTAGTCGTACTCATCCGCCCAGCGGCCCGGACAGGTTTGACTGGAAGGCATGACGACGATGGTTGCCACCTCTGATCCGGTGACCCGGACCGCCGGCTGGACCCGGTACGCCGCCCTGGCGGCCAAGGCGGCCCTGTTCGTGCTGTTGCTGACGGCCATGATCTGGCCGGACCTGAGCGGCATCAAGGGCAAGGCCTCGACCGCACGGCTGGTCGTCTACCCAATCGGCGCGATGGTGCTGCCGTTGTGGTGGTGGGCCTACGGGCGGACCCGGTCCAAGCTGCACCGGGCGTTCCCGTGGACCGCCGACCTGCTGATGACGCTGCCCTGGCTGATCGACCTGGTCGGCAACCGGCTGAACCTGTTCGACACGGTCAGCTGGTGGGACGACGCGATGCACTTCGTGCTGTGGGGATTCCTCACCGCCGGCGTCCTGCTCGCGTTCGCGCCGCGTCCGCTGTCCCGCGGCCTGACCGCCTTCGTGGCCCTCGGCTTCGGCGCCACGGCCGCGGTGGTGTGGGAGGTCGGCGAGTACTACGCGTTCATCCGCCACTCCAACGAGCTGCAGACGGCGTACACCGACACGCTCGGCGATCTGGCGCTCGGCACGCTGGGTGCTCTGGTGGCAGGGTTGATCGTCTTCCGGACCCGCCACCAACATTTGGACGGTTAACCAGGCAACGTCTGGGTCCACCACCCACGTGACCAGCGGGTCAGCGGTTGGTCGGCCGGCAGACGTTGCTGGCCAGAGCGCTGGCGGCCAGCGCCCTTGCGGCCGGGTTCGGGGCGGCGCCGGGGACGGTGTCCTGTACCGCGGACGGGGTGGGCTCGCGGGTGGTGTGGCGGCCGATCGGGACGACCATCGGCGAGCCGGCGACCGGGTCGGGCACGATCTTCACCGCCAGGCCGAAGACGTTCTCGACGATCTGCTCGGTGATCACCTCGCGGGGATCGCCCTCGCAGACGATGTCGCCGTCCTTCATCGCGATCAGGTGGTCGGCGAAGCGGCAGGCCTGGTTCAGGTCGTGCAGGACCAGGACGATGGTCCGGTCGTCGCGCTTGTTCAGGTCGACCAGCAGGTCGAGCACCTCGAACTGGTGGGTCAGGTCGAGGAACGTGGTCGGCTCGTCGAGCAGCAGGATGTTGGTCTCCTGGGCCAGCGCCATCGCGATCCAGACCCGCTGGCGCTGACCGCCGGACAGCTCGTCGATCGGCCGGTCGGCGATCTCCAGTACGTCGGTCGAGATCATCGCGGCGGCGACCGCCTCGTCGTCGGCCTTGGTCCACTGCCGGATCCAGCCCTGGTGCGGGTACCGTCCGCGCCCGACCAGGTCGGCGACGGTGATGCCCTCCGGCGCCGTCGGCGACTGCGGCAGCAGACCGAGCTTGGTCGCGACCTCCCGCGTCGACACCTGCTGGATGCTCTTGCCGTCCAGCAGCACGGCGCCCTTCGACGGCTTCAGCAGCCGGGCCAGCGTCTTCAGCAGCGTGGATTTGCCGCACGCGTTGGCCCCGACGATCACCGTGATCTTGCCGGTCGGGATGCGCACCGACAGGTCGTGGATGATCTCGCGCTGGTCGTAGCCGACCGCGAGCTGCTCGGCCGCAAGACTGTGCTCCACAGAGTTCTCCATCTCTCAGCCACCACTCCCGACCCGGTTCGACCGGGCCAGCAGGAACATCAGGTACGGCGCGCCGACCACACCGGTGACCACACCGACCGGCAGTTGGGTGTCGCCGAAGGCGTGCTGCGCGATCAGGTCCGACAGCGCCACCACCAGCGCGCCGATCAACGCCGACGCGATCATCGCCGGACCGGGCGACCGGGTCAGCCGGCGCGCGATCGGCGGCGCCACGAAGGCGACGAACCCGATCGGCCCGGCCGCCGCCGTCGCGACCGCGGCCATCAGGACCGCGATCACGATCAGTCCGAGCCGCGAGCCCTCGACCCGCAGCCCCAGCCCGTACGCCGTCTCGTCGCCGAGCTGCAGGATCCGCAGCCGGTGCACCAGCACCACCACGAACGGCGCCAGCACCACGAGCGTGATCGCCACCGTGCGGACGTGCGACCAGTCCCGTCCGTTCAGGCTGCCGGTCAGCCAGATCAGCGCCTGCTGCGCGACCTCGACCCGGGCCTTGGTCAGCAGGTACGACGTGAGGCTGGTGGCGATCGCGCCGATCCCGATGCCGACCAGGATCAGCCGGTAGCTGGACACGCCGCGGCGCCAGGCCAGTACGTACATCGTGAACGCGGTCAGCAGCGCGCCGGCGATCGCCATCCCGGCAACGGCCGGACCGGTCAGCCCGAGCGTGACGATCGCGAACACCGCGAACGCGCTCGCGCCGTACGTGACGCCGATGATGTCCGGGCTGGCCAGCGGGTTGCGGGCGATGCTCTGGAAGATCGCGCCGGACATGCCGAGCGCGGCACCGACCAGCAGCGCGGTCAGCGCCCGCGGCAGGCGAAGCCGGTTCACGATGAACTCGGTCGCCTTGTCGCCCTGGCCGAACAACGTCTTGACCACGTCGACGACCGGGATCTTGAAGTCGCCGAGCGACAGCGAGACGCAGAACGCGACGAACACCAGGACGGCGACCACGGCCGTGACGACGACGTTGCGCGCGTGGCGGACCGTGCGGGCCCGGGTGATCACCTGGGCGGGCGTCAGGTCCGGCGTACGGTCGGTGAGCTGGGTCATCACAGATCGGCCAGCTTCCGGCGGCGGACCAGCGCGATGAAGAACGGCGCACCGATCACGGCCGTGACGATGCCGACCTGCAGCTCACCGGGCTGGGCGACGACGCGGCCGAGCACGTCGGAGCCGAGCAGCAGGATCGGGGCCAGCAGCATCGAGTACGGCAAGATCCAGCGGTAGTCCGGGCCGGTGATCAGGCGGGCGACGTGCGGGATCGTGAGGCCGATGAAACCGATCGGACCGGCTGCGGCAGTGGCCGCGCCGCAGAGCAGGACGACGGTGACGGCGGTGAACACCCGGGTCAGGCCGACCCGCTGACCGAGCGAGCGGGCCACGTCGTCGCCGAGCGACAGAGCGTTCAGCAGGCGGCCGGAGACCAGCGCGAGCACGATCCCGACCAGGATGAACGGTGCGACCTGCTCGGCGATGTCCGAGCCACGGCCGGCCAGCGAGCCGACCGACCAGAACCGGAACTGGTCGAAGGTGTCCACGTCGCCGATCAGCAGCGCGGTGGTCAGCGAACCGAGCATCGCGGTCATCGCGGCGCCGGCCAGCGCGAGCTTGACCGGGGTCGCGCCCTCCCGGCCGAGCGATCCGAGCGTGTAGACCGCGACCGAGGCGGCGGCCGCGCCGGCGAAGGCCAGCCAGACGTACGCCGTCAGGCTGGTCAGCCCGAACCAGTAGATGCCGCCGACAACGAAGAGCGCGGCGCCGCCGTTCACGCCGAGGATGCCGGGGTCGGCCAGCGGGTTGCGGGTGACGCCCTGCATCAGCGCGCCGGACAGTCCGAGCGCCGCGCCGACCAGCAAACCGATCAGTGTTCTCGGCACCCGCAGGGAGTGGACAATCACGTGGTCGGTGTTCGTCTCGTCGTAGTGGCGCAGGGCGTCGAGCACCGTGCCGAGCGGGATCTGTTTCGACCCGACGGCGATGCTGAGCAGGCAGACCACCAGCAGGAGCGCGACAGCCGCCAGCAGCCCGGCGACCAGGGTGGTCCGGCGGGCCGGCGAGCGCCGCGGTCCGGCGTTCGGGCTGGTGGTGGCCGGCCTGGTGACGGCGGCAGGCGGCGAGGGCATTGGACTTTTGGGATCCTCTTAGGTAAGGCTTACCTCTAGACGCCTCAGAATAGCCCGCTCGCCCCCGGGACGCACCTGGGGACCCCTGCTTTGTCACTACTTTCCCTGCGGAGACCCTGCGATGACCACAGTGCTCGAGCGGCCCATCACATTCGACTCCGTGCGCGTGACGGTGGCGGCGATCGAGGATCTCAGCCCGCACCTGCGCCGGGTGACGTTCGTCGCACCGCGCCTCGCGGACGTCGTACCGGCCGGACCGGACCAGCGGATCAAGGTGCTGCTGAGCCCGCCGAACGGCAGCGAGCTCACGCTGCCCAGCGGCCCGGACTGGTACGCCGAGTGGTGCGCGACGCCGGAGGACGAGCGGTTCGTGATGCGCACGTACACGATCCGCGCGGTCCGGCCCGAGGTCGCCGAACTGGACGTCGAGTTCGTGCTGCACGGCGTGAACGGACCGGCTTCCGCCTGGGTGAGCGCGGCCGAGATCGGCGACGAGATCGGGCTGATCGTGCCGTTCGAGGTGGACACCACGAGCACCAAGGGCCTGCTCCAGTCCGGCGTCGACTACGTGCCGCCGGCCACCAGCCGGAAGCGGATCCTGGTCGCCGACGAGACCGCCCTGCCCGCCCTCGCGGCGATCCTCGAGGAGCTGCCCGCCACGGTGCACGCGACGGTCTTCGTCCAGGTCCCCGACCCGCGCGACATCCGCGCGCTGCCGACCGCCGGCACCGTCGACCTGACCTGGATCACCCCGGCCGGCGACGGCCCGAAGTCGTTGCCCGAAGCCCTCAAATCCGCGACTCTCCCGTACGACGCCGACTACGCCTGGGTGGCGGGCGAGTCGAGCATGATCAAAACCGTCCGCCGCCACCTGGTCGACAGCGCCGGCCTGTCCAAGCAGTGCATCTCCTTCCAGGGCTACTGGAAGCGCGGCGAAGCCCAGGTCTGAGCAGTCACGTGAGTTCGGCCAGCCGGTGATGCCACCACGCACCGCCGTACAGGCCGCGGCCAGGTGGGGAGTGCGGATCCGGAAGAGTCCGACGCTCGAACTCCTCGTCCAGCGCTGCGACAACTCGCCCCAGCTCTCGTCGGGCACGAGGCGGTAGACCGCTCAGCGCCCACTGGAGTTGGTCACGCCTCTCCACCGGGTCACAGCATGGGCAGTCGTTCAGCGGTAGGTACAGCCATCGGCCCGGTTGCCCGAGGAAGTGCCGACAGTCGCCAAGCGCCCCGGCGACGAGGCCGGGCCATGCTTTTCGGTGTTCCCACGAACGAATGGCGGCATTGGTCGCGGAAGTGACTCCGGCGACGGTGGAGAAGCGGACGCCCCGCTTCGGAACATGCTGGGCGCGAAGCGCGCCGGGCGACCTACGCGGCATCGCCCTTTCGGTGGTCGGACATGCGGTGAATCTTCGCGGTTCGTGCGTCGTACGGCAAGTGTCGTGCCCCGGAGAGCAAGTGGCCTCCGGGGCACGACGCCGACCGACTAGCTCGGGTTCTCCG
The DNA here is from genome assembly GCF_001984195.1 of Kribbella sp. ALI-6-A. Lineage (GTDB taxonomy): Bacteria > Actinomycetota > Actinomycetes > Propionibacteriales > Kribbellaceae > Kribbella. Next base: position 1,718,134 of record NZ_MTQN01000012.1, on the reverse strand, counting down.
CGTGGGTGAGGGTTTCCCAGGCGACGAAGAGGTTGTTGGAGCCGGCCGGGCGGCGGGACTCGGTGAGGGCCTGGGTGTTGGTCATCGCGATGCCCAGGCGGGTGTGGAGGCCGTTGTAGCCGACCTCGGTGATCGGGCCGAGGCCGCGCTTCAGCGTGCCGTTGCACAGCCAGGACGGGACCGGCTCCAGGTTGCGCTCCCAGCGGGAGTGGAATCCGAGCGCCTGGCGCAGCCGCTCACCGAACTCGGGATAGAGGTTCTCGCCCTGGATGTAGGAGGTCTCCATCACGTGCGAGATCGCCGAGATGCCGTAGCCGGTGTGTACGAAGTCGCGGCAGGTCTCCTGAGTCAGGCCGGTGACGAAGGTGCTCTGGCCCTGCCAGTAGTTGACGATCTTCTCGCGGGTGTCGAGGTTCTGGCTCGGCTTGGTCCGCGGCAGCGGGCCGTCGGACTCCAGGTAGACGAACGCGGGCGTCCGGACCCGGAACAGCGAGATCGCCTTGTCGTACACGGCCTTGTCGTCCAGGAACACCCCGATGCCCTGGATCGCCTCGGTCATGCTCAGCTCCCAGTTCCCGTTGGAGTTGGAGCCGTTGATGATCTCGGGCAGGTAGACGTTGCGCAGCATCGTGCCGAACCGGGCCTGGTTGGGCCAGTTGCCGTAGGCGTGCTTGATGATCTCGGCCGCCTTCGGCCACGACGACGCGGCCCACGCGGTCTGCAAGGGTGCGTTGCTGTTGGTGTGGTCGCGGATCGTCGCCGACCACGCGTCCATCAGCTGGATCGCCTTCTGGGCATAACGATCGTCACGGGTGATGTACCAGATCAAAGCGTCGGTGTACGCCGCGATGGCGTCCTCGCGCTCGTCGGTGCAGCCGTAGTTCGGGTTCGAGTACGAGCCGCACTCGACCACCGCGCGCGGTTTCGCGGTCCGGGTCAGCGAGGCGTACGCGCTGTTCTTCGCCTGGTTGAAGGCGTTCGTCCACGGCTGGGCGCCGGCCTGCACCTTGGCCCGGACGAAGTCGAGCTGCGGCCTGCTGACCCCCACACCGGGGTGGGTGAACGTGCCGGGCGCCAGGACGGCGGACGGCGTCTGGTTCGCGGCGGGCTCGGCTTTCGGCGCCGCGACGGCTGGACTGCTGAGAGTGCCTGCGACCAGAGCGGCACAGGCCGCGGCCAGCAGGATCGGCTTCTTGCGCATGGGCGGATGTCCTGTTCTGCGGGGGCGGTAGGACACTGCGATTCCCCCAATACCGCAGGGTCTTTTCGGAAGTTTGACGACGCAGGGTGAACCCGTCAATATGCAAAGCCGAAGAAACTTCACTGTGGAACAAAAGTCTGGTTTGTCCCACTGCCTGGAACGAAGTGAGGTCTTGTCCCATGAGATGACGCCAGTTCCGCACCCTCGGGACCGCCGCTCGGGCCGTCCCGGCACTACCCTCCGTCACCAGCACCGCGTACGCCGCGCCGCACATGGCGATGCCGCGGACCAACGGCTGGCTCGCGGCCGGGCAGCGGGACGGCGTCTTCTGCTACGCCACGGCGCACGCCGTCCGTACGAGATTGGTGCCGTCGGCAACTAATCGCGCGACGGCGGCGAAGGCGTGGAACGGACCGCGCTAGCGGGCGTGGCCGGCCAGGTCGTGGGCGCGCAGGCCGGCCGTCTCGAGGACGAGCGAGGCCATCTGTACGCCGACACCGCGCAGCGGCTGGGACCGGACGACGCTGCGGGAGCTGGCGCCATCGAAAACCATCGTGAGCTGGATGGCCGCGGTGTCAGGGTCGTCGGCGCCGCCGCGGATCAGTTCGGCGCGGAAGAAGTCGGTCAGCGCCTGCTTGAAGTGGCGGGCGACGACGCTGCCGGGGTGCTCGGGGTTCTTGAGCTCGATGGCGGTGGCAACAAACGGGCAGCCGTAGTAGTCGTCGCTCGCGGCCAGCTCGTCCTGGCGCTCGAAGACGGCGAGGATCCGGTCGCGCGGCGGACGCTCGTCGTCGGGGCTGGGCAGCAGCAGGGCGTTGTAGTACGGCCCCCGGGCGGCCAGGCTCTCCGCGATCACCTCGTCCTTGGACCGGAACAGCTGGTACATCGACTTCTTCGACACCCCGGCGGCCTTGCAGAGTGCGTCCACGCCGATGCTCACGCCGTCGCGGTAGAACAGTTCGCTCGCAGCCTCCAGCAGCCGCTCGCGGGATGTCGCCTGGCTCTTCATACGTCGAGCGTACCGGCTCGTTTTGGGAATGGAAACCGATCGGTATATCTTGAAGCGAAACAGATCAGTTTCCCCTCTTCGACCGGAGCTTCCCATGACTTCACTGCACGGCGCCGTCGTCCTCGTCACCGGTGGCAACCGCGGAATCGGCAAGGCGGTCGTCGACGACCTGCTCGGCCGCGGCGCCGCCAAGATCTACGCCACCGCCCGCACGCCCGAGCCGAGCACCGACCCGCGCGTCGTCCCGGTGCCGCTCGAGGTCACCGACCAGGCCTCGATCGACGCGCTGGTCAAGGCCGCGCCCGACGTCACCGTGCTGGTCAACAACGCCGGCTGGGACATCCCCGGCAACTCCTACCTGGACACGCCGCTGGACGACCTGCGGCAGCTGATGGAGGTCAACTTCTTCGGCCCGCTGGCCGTGACCCGCGCCTTCGTCCCAGCGATCGAGCGCAACGGGGGCGGCCACATCCTGAACATGCTGTCCGCGCTGTCCTGGGTCGCCTACCACGGCGCGTACGCCGCGACGAAGGCCGCGTTCCTGTCGCAGACCAACGCACTGCGACTCGAACTGCTCGGCAAGGGCATCGGCGTGACCGGCCTGCACATGGGCTACGTCGACACCGACATGACCAGCGCGGTCACCGCCCCGAAGGAGAACCCGGCCGACATCGCCAAGGCCGCGCTCGACGGCGTGGAGAGCGGCGCCCACGAGGTGCTCGCCGACGACACCGCCCGCGGCGCCAAGCAGGCCGCCTCGGCCGACCTGACCGACGTGTACGCCCAGCTCAAGGGCTAGTTCCTCAGTTCCCGCGCCCAGGCCGTCAGCTCGAGCTTGCCGGTGGTGCCGAGATCGGTCACCACCGGCCAGACGGCCTGGCTTTCGCCCGTGCGCGCCGCGACCTTCAGGAACTGCCCGGTCTGCGGATCGGCGCCGTCCGCCACGGTGTTGCTCCAGGCAACAACCGCCAGCGCGGTCTGGCCCTTGCGCAGCCGGACCGGCTTCGGCCCCGGATCGATCGCCATGTACGACGAGTCGTGCGCGACCGTCGTACCGAGCGGCTTGCGCCAGTAGTCCAGGACGGCGACCTCCGGATACCCGTCGAGCGTGAGCGTCGCCGGCCGGCAGTTCGTCACGGTCAGCACGACCGCGCGGTGCCCGAGCGCGGCCTCGACCGGGCCGACCGTGACCTGCGCTCCGGACGCGGGGCACACCTTCGGCGGCGGAGTCGGAATTGGTCCTCCGGTCGCTTCGCCGGTCGGCACCGGGGTCGCGGGAGGCGGCGCGCCGCGGCTCGCCACCTCGGTTCCACACCCGGCGACCAGCACAACGATCAGCAGCACACAGAGCCTCACGCTCGCGAACCTACGCCGTCCCGGGTTCCCGGGCCGCCGCGACAGCGGCGACCCTGGGTCGATCAGAGATGAGCGAGCGGGTCGAGCTCAGCCGGGCTGGTCTCGTCGGCGTCGGTCGAGCGGCTCGTTCCGATCCACCGGGCGCCCTCCTCCGCACGCTGCCGCTCGTAGTCCTCGGCGACGATCAGCGCGTCGCTGCCGAGCAGCAACCGCTCGGGCACCTCGTCACTGTCGGCCAGTTGCAGCACGACCTGCGCGACCTTCGCCGGGTCACTGCCGGCGATCCCGCCGGTCATGTAGTCCCGCAGCCGGCCGATCGACTGCTCGTACGCCTCGCTGATCGGGTAGATCTTCATCGACGATCCGGCCCAGTCCGTGCTCATACCACCCGGCTCGAGCACGGTCACCTTGATGCCCAGCGGATTGAGCTCGCGCGCCAGCACGCCCGAGAATCCGCCGACCGCCCACTTCGCCGCCTGGTACGCCGACAGCCCGGGTGCGACCGAGCGTCCTCCGACCGACGACACCTGGACGAAGTACCCGGCGCCCTGCGAGCGGAAGACCGGCAGTGCCGCGCGGGTCACGTTGACCACGCCGAACAGGTTCGTCTCGACCTGCTCGCGGAAGTCGTCCAGCGGGATGTCCTCGAACGCCACGAAGTTGGCGTAGCCCGCGTTGTTCACCACCACGTCCAGCCGTCCGAACGCCTCCACCGCCTCCCGCACGGCAGCCTGCGCGGCGGCGAAGTCGGTGACATCCAGCGCGACCGCGCGCACCTGGTCGCCGTACTGGGTGACCAGGTCGGAGAGCTGCTCGGGCCGGCGGGCGGTGGCGACCACCTGGTGTCCGGTGGCCAGTGCGGCCTGCGCGATCTCGCGGCCCAGACCGCGCGAACTGCCGGTGACGAGAAGGACCTGCTGCTTCATCGTGCTGCCTCTTTTCGTTCCTGACTGACTAGTTAGTTGAAGTGAAGCACGCAGAATCATCGCCGTCAACTATCTGGTTAGTAAGGTAGTCTGGGGACATGGCCGGAGACGCTGAGGCAACCAGGAAGCGACTGCTGCAGGCAGCCCGCAAGGAGTTCAGTGCGTACGGCATCGCCGGCGCCCGGGTGGACCGGATCGCCGCCGAGTCCGGCTCGAACAAGGCGCAGATCTACCACTACTTCGGCAGCAAGGACGGCCTGTTCGACGCGGTTTTCAGCGAGATCGTCGACCACACGGTGAGCGCGACCCCGATCGACCCGACCGACCTGCCCGAGTACGCCGGCCGCCTGTTCGACGGCTACGAGCAGCACCCGGAGATCCAGCGACTCGCGACCTGGTACCGGCTGGAGCGCGCCGGCACCAACGCGCCACTGGACAAGATCATCGAGAGCAACCGGCACAAGACCGAGGCGATCGCGCAGGCCCAGCGCGAAGGCTTGCTCCCCACCAAGTACGAGCCGATCGTGCTGCTCAGCCTGGTCATCCACCAAGCCGCGTTGTGGGCGAGCATGACGCCGGAGTACGACGCCCTCGTCGAGCAGAAGTCGTCGGCCGACCGGCGCAAGGTCGTCACCGAGGCTGTCGCGGCCTTACTGCGGGACTGAGCCGACACGCTCCGACAGGAATTTCGCAGAGATCTTGCGTAAAATGGCTCGGTGATCGATGTCGTCGCGGTACTCCGTCCGGAAGATGTAGTCGTCGATTTCCTGTCCGTGCTCGACCCGGCCCGTGGTCGCGAGGTCCACCTGCTCGTCGCCGATCGCGGCGCCTATCTCAAGCTGCCGGTCGATGTTCCCCTGGCCGGCCGACTGGCTCCCCTTGCCGATCTGCTCGCCGGCTCCTCCGACGGCGCCAAGCCGTTCTCCCCCGGCACCGCCGCCGACGCGATCGCCCTGGAGACCGGTGACGTCGAGGCGACTGTCTGGACCCACAACCCGGCCGACCGTCGCGAACGCCGTGGCCGCTGGGGTCTCGAGCTGGCCGACCTCGTACGCCGTGCTCCGGTGCTGCACGCGGTGGGCGACGCGCACTGGTTCCAGTGGATCACCGACATCGACGAGCGACTGAGCCCGTCGCTGATCGAGAGCAAGCTCGACTTCGTCAACACGCACGGCACCGCGCTGCTGGGACTGGACGAGCAGGACGACGACGCGCTGCTCACCTCGAGGGTCCACTCGGTCGAGCGATTCTTCGGGTCGACTCCGGACGAGCGGGCCCGCCTGTACGCCGTGATGGGCGGCAGGGGCGAGCACGCCGCGACGGTGTCCGACCCGTGGGAGTTCGCGACGTCGCCGTACGAGGTGGATCGGCTGGACGCGGTGCTGGACTGGGTGCGGTCGCACCTGGACCCGGCGGCCGGGCGGGTGATCGAGGTGGGCGCCTGCGAGGGTGCGCTGACCCGGCGGCTGCTGGCCGAGGGCTACTCGGTCGACGCGACCGAGCCGAACCCGGCCTTCCTGGAGCGCCTCCGCGCGCTGACCGTGACTGCGCCCGGCAACCTGCGCGTGCACCCGCACAGCTACGAGGACCTGACGACCACTCGGCGGCTCACCGGCTCGGCGTACCTGCTGATCGAGTTGCTGTACTACGCGCAGGACCTGGCATTGCTGGACCGGTTCCCGACGGATCGGTTGTTCGTGGCGATGGAGCCGGTGAAGCTCGCAGCGCAGTCCTGGCCGTCGGGCTGGAGTGTCGAGGAGCAGGTCGAGCTGGCCGCGCCGCGGTTCGAGCCGGTCGTCAGCGGCCGGGCCTACCTGCGCAAACGCGGCAGCCGCGGCGTACTGCTGCGGCGGCGGTGATCAGCTGACGTACAGATCGCGGTCGCGGGTGTACTCCATCGAGGCGGCGATCCGGTCGGCCAGCTCGTGCGACAGGTCGCGCTCGACGATCCGCAGGGCCAGGTCGATGCCCGCCGTGATGCCTCCGGCGGTGACCAGCGTGCCGTCGTCGACGACCCGGTTCTTCTTCAGCTCCGGCCCGTACGCCGTGAACTCCTCCCAGGCGTTGCGGTTCGTGGTGGCCGGCCGGCCCTTCACCAGCCCGGCCTCGCCCAGCAACATCGAGCCGGTGCAGACCGAGCCGATCCAGTCGAGCTGCGGGGCCAGCTCAGCGAGCCGTGCCGGGAGCACCCCGCGCTGAGCCTCGGCCCATGAGCCGCGCTCGGCCCGGTTGAGCCAGCCACCGCCCGGCACGAAGAGGGCGTTCGGCGTCCCCAGACCGACCGGTGCGCGGAACTGCAGCCCGTGCATCCCAGTGACCTCGACCGGGCCGTCCAGCCCGACCAGTGCGAGCTCCAGCTCGTCCGTGCGCGCCGCCGCGTGGCTCCACACCTCGAACGGGCCCATCACGTCCATCTCGTCCACACCGTCGAACACCAGCATCTCGATCCGCATGGCTCCATCCCAACGGGCGGCGGCAGCCGCGGCCAGCTGTCCGGCGGCCGGTCTTCGACAGGATCTGGCCAGCTCGGTGCAGCAGGCCCGGACCGCCACTGGGCGCAGGAGAAGGACCGCTGGGCGCAAGGCGCTCGCACCAACAGTGATCGGTCCGCTACCCATGGTGGAGACATCCCGCCACCGGAGGTCCGCCCATGCCTCGTTCCGCGCCCGCCCGCGCCCTGGTACGCCGTCCCCACGCCGGTTCGCTCATCGCCGTCGCCACCACGGTGCTGGCCGCCGGTGTCTCGCTCAACGCAGTGATGACCCCGGCGTCGGCCGTGCACGGCGCCTCTGCCGCTGCAGCCGCGACGGCTTGCGACAGTGCGGCGGCAGGCTTCATCCCTGTGCTCCAGCTCGACCTGCCGGAGCGCGGTAGCTTCCTGAACCAGACCCCGCCGTACAGCCTGAACCGGACCGGTGAGGTCGGCTCCAACTTCGACCGGGTCGGCTACTGCGTCGAGCTGAACGGGCCGGACGGACCGCAGTGGGTCTGGGCGGCGATGGAGCCGTTCACCGCGACCGCTACCCGGATCGGCCTGCCGACGCGCCCTGGTGAGCTCGTCCGGCAGCGAGTCGGCGACCTGGAGGTCCGGTCCAATGTGCCGGGCGTGACCACCGGCAGCGGCCAGACCGGCTACCTGGAGATGTGGCCGAACCAGTACCAGGAGAGCGCCAGCACCCAAGTGGCCAACGCGTCGCCGATCACCTTCGACGTGGACGACAACCCGACCTCACCGCTGGGCTACGGCTCGTTTCCAGGTCGGTCAGATCGGCGCGGACCGGCCGTCGAGCATGGCAGCCAAGCAGGTGTTCGCGATCAACACGTTCACCGAGTCCGCCAACGGCACGCTGTCGCTCGGCATCGGCACGAACAACGCCGGCCAGCCGGACTGGACCTTCGCCAACAACGCGAGCCGCTACTCCCAGCGCCGGCTGACGGCGTACGTGCGGACGGCGTTGGTCAGCGTGACGGAGTCGCCGCAGGACCGGCAGCTGATCCCCCGCGACAGCCGGAACGGCGCCGTCGTACCGGTGGCGGGCACGGTCACCGATCCCGGCGTACGGCGAGTGCAGCTGCGGGTGACGGGCAACGGGCGGACCGAGACGTTCTCCTCGTCCTCCAAGTCGTTCCGCTTCACCCCGCGGGTCACGGCGGGGCTGCACGAGTACAGCTTCGAGCTGCGAGCCACGGGGCCTGGCATCGACCGGGTGGTCGCCCGGCGCGACGGCGTGGTCGCCGGTGACGTGCTGGTCGTCCAGGGCCAGTCCAACGCGGAGGCGGCCAAGTACAGCGGCGCCGCGAACGCGGAGGAGTCGCCGTACCTGCGCAGCTTCGGTACGCCGACGTCTGACGGCACCATCTCCGGTGCGGACCGGGTCTGGCACTACGCGACCGGTGACGTGACCAACCAGTCCGGCTCGGTCGGCCAGTGGGCGATCCGGATGGGCCGCAAGCTCGTGGACACGTACAAGGTGCCGGTGGCGCTGTTCAACGGCGCGCACGGCGGTCAGCCGATCAGCTTCTTCCAGCGCAACGACGCCGCACCTAACGACCTCGGCTCGAACTACGGCCGGCTCCGGCAACGCCTGCAGGCGGCCGGCGTGCTGGGCAACGTCAGGGGAGTCCTCTGGTACCAGGGCGAGTCCGACAACGACAACGCCGCGGTGCACGTCGCCGGGTTCAGCGAGCTGCTGCAGGACTGGCGCTCCGACTTCGGCACGGCCAGCCGGTACTACGTGTACCAGGTGCGCACCTCCCCCTGCGGTACGACGACCAACATGAACCTCCGCGAGGCCCAGCGGCAGCTCGGCGACACGGCCGGCGTGACGCTGCTGTCCACCAACGGGCTGTCCGGCCACGACGGCTGCCACTACGCGTACCTCGGTGGCTATCGGGAGATGGGCGACCATGCGTTCGCCGTACTGGGCAGAGACCTGTACGGCGGCCCGTCCGCTGGTGTCGCGCCGCCGAACCCGTCGGCTGTGACCGCCGGCGGATCGCAGCTCGTCGTACAGCTTCGGTCGACCGATCCGCTGACCGTGGACGCCGGTGCTCACGCCGACTTCGTGGTGGAGGGCGGAGCCGTCTCAGTGACGTCGGTGGCCTACCAGCCCGGCGGCAAGCTCGTGCTGACGCTCTCGGGCCCGGCCACGGCTGTGACCGGCCTGACCTACCAGGGCCACCTGGGCGCGGGCCCCTGGATCACCAACGCGACCGGAGCGGGCCTGCTCGCCTTCAAGCTGCCCGTCACCTGACCAGGACGCGGCCGGCGCCCACCGCCCCGAGGCACCGGCCGCGTCCTAACCGAGCACGTCCGTGGCGACGTGGTCGCGGTCCACTCCCTCGATGAGCATCGTCACACCGTCGGAGTTGCCGGTCCGCAGCGGCAGGATCTCCTGGTACGCCGGGGAGTCGTACCAGCCGCGGGCCTGCTCGTAGCTGGGGAACTCGATCACGATCAGCGTGCCCGGCCACTCGCCCTCCAGGTGCTCCGGCTGGTTCCCGTGCACGATGAAGTGGCCGTCGTACGGCGCGAGCGTGGCGTCGATCCGCTCCAGGTACTCGACGATCTCGGCGCCCATCCGGACGTTGCTCAGGTTGGCGATCGCGTAGTGCGTCATCTCGGTCCCTCCCGGTGATCTGTGCTGGTGGGACCAGCCTGGCCGGGAAGCTGTACGGCGACGATTACGTCCGGGGTCATGCCGCCGGAGCCGGGGGGGGTGGGCTGGTGCCGACGTACGGTAGATGGCATGTCGGGTACAGGGGGCCTGCCGGTGGACAAGCCGGTGGAGGCGGAGGAACGGATCGGGCCGTACCGGCTGATCCGGCGGCTCGGGCAGGGCGGCATGGGCGTCGTCTACCTGGCCGAAGGGCCGGAACGGCGTGAGGTGGCGCTCAAGGTGCTGCGCCCGCACGTGGCGCACGACCCGACCGCCCGGGCCCGGCTGGAGCGCGAGGCGACGACGCTGCGCCGGATCGACCACCCCGGTGTGGCCGGCATCCTCGACCACGACCTGCGCGGTGACCGGCCGTACCTGGTGACGCGCTTCGTCCCGGGGCGTCCGCTGGACGAGCAGGTGGACGACCGCGGCCCGCTGACGCCGCAGCGCTGGCTGCCGCTGGCCGGCTGTCTGGCCGAGTCGCTGCAGGCGATCCACGCGGCCGGAGTGATCCACCGCGATCTCAAGCCGGGCAACGTGATGATGTTCAACGGCAAGCCGGTGATGATCGACTTCGGCATCGCCCAGGCCGCCGACGACCTGCGGCTGACCCAGACCGGTCTGGTGATCGGTACGCCGGGCTACCTGGCTCCGGAGCTCATCGAGGGCGAGATGGTGTCCGAGTCGGCGGACTGGTGGGGCTGGGCGGCGACGGTGGCGTACGCCGCGACCGGACGCCGGCCGTTCGGCAAGGGACCGTTCGAGGTCGTGCTGAGCCGGGTCCACAGCGGTCAGGCCGACCTGGAGGGCCTGGACCCGCGGCTGAAGCCGTTGCTCGCCGCAGCGCTGTCGCCGGACCGGCGGGACCGGCCGACGCAGCTCGAGATCATGACCGGCCTCAACCGGTACGCCGAGGGCCGGGACGCGCTGGTTCCGCCCGCCGAGGTGCTGACCGCGAAGGAGACCGTCCAGCTGCACCCGCCGACCGCCGTGATGGCACAGGTCGCGGCGGAGGACGCGCCGACTGTCGCCGGGACGCGGCTGATGCCGGACGGCGGCACGCGCGTAATGCCCGACGGGACTCGGGTGATGCCGGGTGACGACGCTCCGGGCGACCCCGACCCGGCTGAGGTCGCCCAGCTCGTGCCACCGGTGATTCCGCCGCTCTCGGCGTTCGCGCCGCTCCGCGACAAGCTGCGGGACGTCGCCGCCGAGCAGAAGGCCGCCCGGCTCGCGGCGAAGGCGTCCGCCGTACCGGTGCATCCGGCCACGTACAGCCCGGTCCCCGGAGCCGCTGCTCCACCGGCGATGCCGCTGCCGTACCAGCCGGCGCCCGCTGGTCTGGGCGGACCAGCAACTGGGCCGAACTACGCACCGCCGACCGGACCGATCTACGCTCCCCAGCCACCCGCGTCCAACTACCCGGTGCCGGCGAAACCGCAGTACGACAAGGCGATCGAGAAGCGCCCGTCCGGTCCGCCGCTGCCACCCGCATCCCGTGGCGGCCTGCTCTTCGCCCTGCTACTCGCTCTGGCCGCGCTGATCGCCGTACTGCCGGTCCTGGGCATGCTGGTCGCCGGAGCCCTGACTGTCCTTGCCCGCATGGTCGACAAGTCCAGTACGGCGTTGCTGCGGCGGCGGGAAGCCCGTGGCTATCGCGGGAAGTCGGACGGGTTCGTGGCGGTTGCCGCCAGCCCGGTGCATCTGACCAGCGCGACGCTGGTGTCGCTGCCTGCCGCGCTGCTGCCGGTCATCGTCGGCTTCACCGTCGGTGGGATCACCACGCTGATCGTGGCGGTGGCGATGGGCTTCGACTGGGTACCGCTGGCGCCGGTGAGCACGGCGGTCGGCGCAGTCATCGGGCTGCTGACCGCATGGGGTGGTCCGGGTGGTTCCTCGCTGCGGCGGGGTGCGCGGGCCGGGCTCCGGACGGTGTTCCGGCCGGCCTGGCTGAGCGCGCTGGCGTCCATCGCCTTGCTGGTGGTCACCGCGATGCTCGCGTACCGGGGCTTCACCGCCGGCACGAACTGGGCTCCGCTCGCCGACACCTTCCGGCTGCCCGACTTCTCCAGCCCTACGCTCGGCGACGTGCGGGAGCTGCCGGTGATCCGCGATCTGCCGTTCGTCGGCCGCTGACCGAACGCTGCGGCCGGCGCACCTGACTGCGGTGCGCCGGCCGGCTCCGATCAGATCCGGTTGTCCAGGATCAGGATCTGCGAGCGCTCCGGGCCGACACCGACGGCCGAGATCGGCGCGCCACTCATCGCCTCGACCGTGCGGACGTAGGTCTGCGCGTTCTTCGGCAGGTCGTCGAAGCTGCGGCAGCCGGTGATGTCCTCGTCCCAGCCGTCCAGCTCCTCGTAGACCGGCGTCGCGTGGTGGAAGTCGGTCTGCGTCATCGGCATCTCGTCGTGCCGGACACCGTTCACGTCGTAGGCGACGCAGACCGGGATCTTCTCCCGCCCGGTCAGCGTGTCCAGCTTGGTGAGCACGAAGTCGGTGACGCCGTTGACCCGGGCCGCGTACCGCGCGATCACCGCGTCGTACCAGCCACAGCGCCGCGGCCGGCCGGTCGTCGTACCGAACTCGAAGCCCTGCTGGCGCAGCCATTCGCCGTCCGCGTCGAGCAGCTCGGTCGGGAACGGCCCTTCGCCGACCCGGGTCGTGTAGGCCTTGACGACCGCCATCACCCGGTCGATCCGGGTCGGCGGGATCCCGGCTCCGGTGCAGGCGCCGGCCGAGATCGCGTTCGACGACGTGACGAACGGGTAGGTGCCGTGGTCGACGTCGAGCAGCGTCGCCTGGCCGGCCTCCATCAGCACGGTCTTGCCGGCGTCGAGTGCCTTGCCGAGCAGCAGACTCGTGTCGGCGACCATCGGGCGCAGGCGGTCGGCGTAGCCGAGCAGCTCGTCGACCACCTCGGAGATCTCCACCGCCCGGCGGTTGTAGATCTTCACCAGCAGCTGGTTCTTCTGCTCCAGCGCGCCGGTGACCTTCTGCTCGAGGATCTTCTCGTCGTACAGGTCCTGGATCCGGATGCCGATCCGGTTCATCTTGTCGGCGTACGTCGGGCCGATGCCGCGCCCGGTGGTGCCGATCTTGCGGCTGCCGAGGAACCGCTCGGCCACCTTGTCCAGGGTCCGGTTGTACGGCGGGATGACGTGCGCGTTCGCGCTGACCACGAGCCGGCTGGTGTCGACGCCGCGGGCCTGCAGCGCGTCCAGCTCCTCGAACAGCACGCTCAGGTCGACCACCACGCCGTTGCCGATCACCGGGGTGACCCCCGGCGTCAGGATCCCGCTCGGCAGCAGGTGCAGCGCGTACTTCTCGCTGCCGATCACGACCGTGTGGCCGGCGTTGTTGCCGCCGTTGAACTTCACCACGTAGTCGATCGCGGTCCCGGTGTTGCCGAGCAGATCGGTTGCCTTGCCTTTGCCCTCATCGCCCCACTGGGCGCCGACGAGCACGATTGCGGGCATCTCAGCCCTCCTCTTCAACGCGTCGGCCGAAGGCCTGTTCGCCTTGCGTGGCCGGCCGCTGGAAACGGTGAAGCCCGGACGCGTTCACCGAACATTCATCCGGCGTGCGTTCCAGGCTCTTACGACCGAAGCCTACCGGACCCGGGGGCCGCGATGGGGGTGCGTCCAGGTGACCTCGGTCGCCCGTACGGGGTTGCCATTTTCCGTGATCACGTGCACACTCTTAGTCAGCGGCCCGCCGAAACTGCCGCAGGGGACGGTTCCGGCGGGCCGCTTCCTTGTGCCCTGACCGCGGTCCTTGCCTCAGGCCTCCGTCGCGCCTGTGCCCTCCGGGTTCGACGCCAGCCATTCCTTGACCCGTCGGTCGGCCTCCTCACGGGAGACGTCCTCGACCTTGGTCAGGATCGCCCAGCGGTGCCCGAACGGGTCGATCACCGTGCCGTAGCGGTCGCCGGTCATGAACGTCGAGACCGGCTCGACCTGCCGGGCGCCGTACTCGATCGCCTTCGCGAACGTGGCGTCGACGTCGGGCACGTAGTGCACCAGCGACGAGTGCACCCACTCGCCGTTCGGGGCCCGCAGGCCGATCTGCGGCATCTGGTCGCTGAGCTGCAGCATCGAGTTGCCGAACCGCAGTTCCGCCTGCCCGAGCCGGCCGTCGGGCATGTCCTGCCGGCTGACCAGCTCGGCGCCGAACACCTGGGTGTAGAACTCGATCGCCTTTGGCCCGTCGGCCACGGCCAGGTACGGGGTGAGCGAGTGATAACCGTCGGGGATGGGGTTTACCGTGTTCGTCGTCATGCCGAACAGTCAACGCCGGACCGGCCCGCCGGGTCTTGGAAGAAAGCGACAGGCACCGTGACCCAGCCGCCGGACAGCGAGAAGGGCATCCTGCACCCGCAGGAGCAGGCCCGGCACCGCAGCCTGAGCCGGCTCGCGCCCGGACCGGCGGCCGGCCGGTTCGTGGAGTGGTACTGGATCGTCGAGTGGGACCTGGCCGAGCCGTACGTCGCCGAAGTGCTGCCGTACCCGAGCGTGAACGTGACCTTCGAGCAGCCCGGCGGCGCGTTCCTGAACGGCGTCTGCACGCGCAAGTTCGAACGTGGACTGGTCGGCCGCGGCCGGGTCTTCGGGATCAAGTTCTGGGCCGGCGGCTTCGGCGCGGTGACCGGCCGCGACGTGGCGTCGTTCCGCGACCAGGTGCTGCCGTTGACCGAGGTCTTCCCCGACGCCGACCGGCTGGCCGACCTGGTCTTCGCCGAGGAGTCCGACGTACGGCGGCGCGCGGTGGTCGAGGCCTACCTGGCCGACCACCTGGTCGCCGACGACCCGTCGTACGAGCTGGTCCGGCGGATCGTCGCGGCGATGGCCGAGGACCGCTCGGTGACCCGGGTGGACCAGCTCACCGAGCGGTTCGGCGTACCGATCCGCACGCTGCAACGCCTTTTCCGCCGCTACGTCGGGGTCGGCCCGAAGTGGGTCCTGCGCCGCTACCGCCTGCACGACGGCGCCGAACTCCTGGCCCGCGGCAAAGTGACCGAGCTCGCAGACCTTGCCGTTGCCCTCGGCTACTTCGACCAGGCCCACTTCGCCCGCGAGTTCAAGGACCAGATCGGCCTCACCCCGAGCGACTACGCCGCCCGCACCGCTGCCGAACGCCAGATCACCTACCGCTGACGGAACAGCGCGACTGCCATGGCGGTCGCGGTGGCCAGCAGGGCGATCGCGAAGCCGTACTGGGCCGAGTGGCCGTCGACCGCGCGGCCCGCGAAGGCTGCGCCGAGGGCGACGCCGGCGGCGCTGCCGGAGTTGAGCCAGGTGAAGGCCTGCGTGAGGACCGTGGGTGCGACCTCCGACTCGGCGAGAACGGCCGACAGGGTTTGGATGGGAGCGATCGCCAAGCCTGGAAGGGCCAGCGCGAGTCCGAGCGCCAGTGGGGAGTTCACCAGCAGCAGCGGGATCGTGCTGATGGTCAGAGCAGCCAGGGCCAGGACGAACTGCTTCGACGGCCGCATCGGCCAATGCCTCGCCCCGTAGGCGAATCCGGCGAAGAGGCTGACCAGGCTGGTGATCGCGTAGAGCGGTCCGGCCAGCGAGGGGCTGCCGCTGTCGACCGCGAAGGCCGTGACCGAGACCTGCATGCTGCCGAAGAACAGGCCGATGCCGATCGTGGTGGCAACCAGTATGAGGAAGCCGCGGGTGAGCAGACGCGCCGAGCTCTCCCGGCGATCGGCCGAGGCGGGCGGCGGCGCCGTACTGCGTTGAACTGCCAGGGCCAGGCCGCCTGCGATCAGGAGACTGGTGGCCAGAGCTGAGCCGGCTACTGGGCTGGTCAGCGAGCTGACTGTGCCGATGAGTGCTGGGCCGACCATGAAGGCGACGCCGGTGCTCAGGGCTTCCAGGGCGAACGCAGTGGACAGTCCTGGCCGACCACGAAGGGCATGGGCCCAGCGGGCGGAGGTCTGCGCTCCTACTTGGGGCAGCGTGCCTCCGGCGAGCACGCCGGCCAGGACCAGCTGCCACTGGGTTTGGTTAGTAGTGGTGAGGGTGATCAGCAGGGCCACTGCGGCGGCATGGAGCAGCAGGATGATCGGCAGCATGCGGGTCTGGCCGTAGCGGTCGATCAGGCGAGCGACCTGCGGTCCGGCCAGGGCTTCGGCGACCGCGAAGCCACCGGTGACGGTGCCGGCCACGGCGTACGAGCCGGTGGAGCCGTGCACCAGCCAGACGATGCCGAGGCCGGTCATCGCGATGCCGATGCGCGCTGGAACCGATGCGAGGAAGAACTTCCACGCTCCCGGCGTCGCGAGGACGCTGCCGTAGCTGGTGCGGGGCGTGCTGATCCGTCCGGTGAGTGCCGGCACGGCAATGCCTTTCGCTACCCGGTGGGGCGGTGATCTGACCGTGGGCGTCCAGCTTCATCGGTCCGTCAGTGCCGCCAACAACCGTCCATTTTCGGCAGGAAGCGGGGACGCACGCCGCCTGCCGGCTCTGTCACCGGGCAGAACATCGAGGTGTCTGTATCGGCATCAGTGTACCGCGAACGCACCAGCGCGCAGGATCGGCACCGACCGGCTACTGCCGACCTCCGCGGCGATCGCCACGTCCTGCGGGTAGCCGTACTGGATCAGCTCCCGCCCACCAGCAGACTCCTTCAGCAGCTCCGGCAACTCCCCCGCCACCTCCCGGTACGCCGCCGCGGCGGCCCGGGCTTCCGGTGAGAGCGGGCCGACGCTGAGGTCCTGAAGGGCTGCGATGAACGCGCCGGCACCCCAGAGATCTTCTACCGCAGGGCGCAGTGAGCCGTCGGGCCAGCGTTCGCCGGCAGCAATCGCCACGACGGTGGTGTTTCGTGTTGCTGCCCACTGCGCGGCTGCTTGGTAGTTGCGGAGGGAGACGGCCAGGACCGTGGAGCCGCTGTCGGCGAGTTGCTGGGAGATGGTGGAGCCGTTGGGCGACGGCAGGACCAGTCGCTCGACGTCGCGGGCCTGACGGATGGTGGCCGGGGACAGACTGATGCCGTCCGGGCCCGCCTCGGACCGGCCGACGGCGAGCGCGGCGGCGTGCTGTTCGGCGTACTGGCGGGCTGTGCTGTCGCGCCAGCGGTAGGGCAGAACCGTGATGCCGCGGTCGGCGGCGACCGTCACCGAGGTGGTGAACGAGAGGACGTCGACGACCGCGACCAGGGCACCGGGAACCGCCGTGGCGCCGGCCGGGCTCCAGTCGAAGCCGACCCGGTACCCGGACTGGTCGTAAGGGCTGGTCACCCCGCAGATCCTGTCCCTCCGACCCCCGGCCCACAACGCATTTCGTGGGTCAACCCATGAAATGGCCCGTTGGCCCGTCGAATTCCGGTGGGCCAACGGTGCATTTGGCGGGTTCACCCACCAAATGCACCCGGAGGAGTCAGCTCAGGACGTCGGCCGCGGTGGGCGACGAGTCGCGCAGGAAGGTGGCGCAGCGTTCGGCCTCGTCCTTCTCGTCGATGGCGGCCGCTGCCTTGCCCAGCACCGCCAGGCAGCGCAGGAAGCCGCGGTTCGGCTCGTGCTCCCACGGGACCGGGCCGTGGCCCTTCCAGCCGTTGCGGCGCAGCAGGTCGAGCCCGCGGTGGTAACCGGTCCGGGCGTACGCGTAGGCCTCGATCGTCCGGCCGCCGGCGAACGCCTCCTCGGCCAGTTCGGACCAGGCCAGCGAGGAGGTCGGGAACCTGGCGGCCGCCTCCACCGCCGGCAGCCCGGCGGCGAGTTCCGCCGCGGCCGGGTCCTCGGGGAGTAGGGTCTCGGGTGGACCACTCAGCAGATTGTTCAATTCCATAGGCACATCTTCGCCGATCACGCAGCCGTTGCGGCACGTGACCGTCTGGCGAAATCCGTTGACCGTTCACGTACCGGCCACGGATGCTTGAGACCCTGCGTCGTACCGCCGTGGTTCCCAGCTACGGCCGGAAAGGAGGCACCGGATGAGCGTCATCGTCCTGAACGCGTCGTACGAGCCGCTGCACACCGTCTCGATCCAGCACGCCATCCGGATGCTGGTCCGTGAGGTCGCGGTGGTCGAAGAGGCGCACGGCGAACGGACCATCGGGCCCTTTCCAGTGCCACGGGTGCTCCGGCTGGTGCGCTACGTCGTCACCCACTGGCGGTACGCGGCCGGCCGGATGAAGTACAGCAAGCACGGCGTGCTGCGGCGGGACAGGTTCCGGTGTGCCTACTGCGGACTGGACAACGCCGACACCATGGACCACGTCCAACCCAGGTCCAGAGGCGGCCGCACGGAGTGGCTGAACGCGGTCGCCGCCCATGCCGCCTGCAACGAGCGGAAGGGCAACCGGACGCCGTCCGAGGCCAACATGCCCCTGCTGTGGCAACCCTGGGTACCAACCCGCGCCGAGCTCGTCATAGAGACATGACGGGCCTTTTTTATGCCCTTTTCCAGGGTCGTCCACAGGCTCACGACGAGGTGCTCGCCGGTGGTGGTGATCGCGGCATCTTCTGAGGTGTGAACCCAACCCTCAGCGTGCTGCGCGCGATCCGCGGCGGCGTCTTCACCCGCGCCGACGCCCGCGCCTGCGGCTACACCGATCCCGACATCGACACCCTGCTCAGCACCGGCGGCTGGCGCCGGATCCGCCCCGGCCGGTACGCCGCCTTTCGCGATCTGACCCTGGTCACCGACGAGACCCTGCACGTACGCCGGACGTTCCAGCTGCTGCGCGAGTCCTCGGGCCGGATCGCCAGCCACCAGTCGGCGGCGGCCCTGCACGGGCTTCCGCTGTGGGGGCTCGACCTGTCCGAGGTGCATCTCACCCTCGCGGCTCCCGAGGAGATTCCCGGGGTGCTGCGCGGGCGGGTGGTGGCGAAGCCGGACGTCGTACGGCATGTGCGGAGCCCTGTGGGACCTGGCGTCGTGGCGTGGAACGGGGTGCGCCTGACGTCGCCTCCGCGCACGGTCGCCGAGGTGGCGGCGACCTGTCCACCCGCGCCTGCGCAGGCTGTTGCGGATGCCAGCCTGTACTCGGGGCTCACTACGACGGCCGCTTTGCGGAAAGCCACCGAGCATCTGATCGAGGGGGCCGAACGGGCTCGGAGCATCGTGACTCGGGCGACGTCTGAGTCGGCGTCGGTCGCCGAGTCCCGGCTGCGCGTGATTCTGGCCGACGCGGGGCTGCCCATGCCGTCCTCGTCCCCGCCGCCCGGCGTCGACGCGGACCAGCTCGGCTGTTCGTTGTGGTTTCCCGCCGAGCGGACCGTCGTCGAGTTCGAGCCGTACCGCCCGTACTGGACCGATGCGGCCGACGAGGGCGCGCCCGCGCTCGCCGCCTATCTCGCCGAGGCGGCCGACCGAGCGTTCGGTGTCCCGCGGCCAGGTCTGCCCGTCGATCCGTCGCCGGCCGGCTACTGCTGGATCTCCTGGGCCGATCTCGACGATCCGGTCGAGGTGACCGAGCGGGTGCGCACGACGTTCGCCCGAGCGCACCGTGCGACCGCGGTCAGGACCCTCGATCCCGCCCGTCGAGCCCGTCGAGCGCGCCGTTCGGCCGAGCTGAGCACTCAGGGTCCGATCACCCGTCAGAGCTAGTCACTTCGTTCGCTGGAGGGATCCGCTGCGCGGCCGCACTGGCGACGGTGGTGGTACCAATCGAAGGAGCTGAGGCACACGTGCACACCATGAACCGCCGAAGGATTCTCCGCGCCGGAGCGCTGGGAATCGCCGTCGTCAGCGTTGCCGCCGTACTGGCTGGAGCGCCGTCGGCCGCGAGCCCACCGACGCCCGTCGCCGCAGCGGCATCTCACGTCATGGAGGTCGCCGGAAAAGCCGGCGGTGCGCTCGGCCCGGAGTGGCGTGACTACGCCGGTGACCCGGTCAGCTTCGAGGTCGACGCGCGAGCCGTCGATCCGCTGAACCCGACCGGAACGTTCCACGTCGTCCATCGCAAGCCGGACGGGCGACTGCTGGCCGAGTTCAGCGGCAAGGTGACGAGCCTGTACGCCGTGGACGAGGTCGCGACGCTGACCGGCGTGATCGACGAGGCCGAGCATCCCGGGCTGCCGCTGGAGATGGCCGGTCAGAAGATCGCGCTCACCGTGTACGACAGCGGCCGGCCGCGCGGGTCTGCTCCGCGGGCATCGGATCGGATCGGCTGGGTCTGGGGTTTCTTCGGCGCGCCGGTCAGCCGCGTCCAGGGCACTGCTCCGCACTTCGCCGTGAGCTGGGGTGACTTCCGCGTTGAAGGCGGGCCGGATCAGCGGTCCTCCGCTGCCCAGGTGGACGTGCAGTCGGACGCGGCCGGCTCCCGGATCTACGCGGTCCTGGGCGGGACCAGCAAGTCGCCGCCGTTCGTCGGCGATCCACTGCGCTTCGCCCTTGCCGCTCGGATTGCTCCCGGAGACAACGCCTTGCAGGTGAAGGGCGGATTCCACGTGACCCACCACAAACCCGACGGGCAGGTCGTCGCCGACTTCCAGGGACGGATCACCTGCCTGGCTGTTGGTGGTCCGGTCGCCGTAGCCACCGGCGTCGTCACCAAGTCCCTTTCAGCCCCGCAGTTGGTCGGCAAGCCGGTCTCGTTCTCCCTCAAGGACGGCCGCACCGACCGCCTCGGCTGGCTCTGGGGCTTCACCCCGGCTGACGAGCCGATCACCGACTGTCAGTCCATCACCCCGTTCTACGCCCCTGACTGGGGAGGACTCTCCGTCCGATGATTCCGAGCCGGCTCACCCAGCGATGTCGTCCAGCCGGTCCCAGGGCAGGGCCCGCACCGCGATCTGGTCCGTGCGCACGACCACGTCCAAGGGGAACTGCAGATCCGCGGCGAGCATGCGCTCGTACTGCGCCGAGAACCGGTGTGGCTCCGTGGCGATCTGCCGGGGTGTCACCTGGAACGGCACGTCGTCGACCGCCCAGAACGGGAGGTTGAGGTGCCAGTCGAGTTCGCTGACGGGCACGGTTGTGGTGGGTAGGTCCAGCTCGCGCAGCCGATCGGCGTTCCAGACGAAGTCGAGCACGATGTCGCGCAGTTCGGTGGGCACGAGGTGGAGCAAGGGGAACTGTCGTCGCGGCATTCGTCGTCCCTGGATGCACGAACGGACCCGCTGCTGGCGCAGCGGGTCCGTCGGTGGTGCGAGTGCGGAGCCGCGATCCCCGCCTGGTGATGCGGGAGCCGGCGGCTCAGCGGTGGTGCTGGGTCAGGCGTTGAGCGACGTGCCCGTCGAGCGCAGGTGCTCGCAGGCCTCGGCGACGCGCTGGGCCATGCCGGCCTCGGCGGCCTTGCCCCAGGCGCGGGGGTCGTAGGCCTTCTTGTTGCCGACCTCGCCGTCGACCTTCAGCACACCGTCGTAGTTGCTGAACATGTGCGCCGCGGCCGGGCGGGTGAACGCGTACTGCGTGTCGGTGTCGACGTTCATCTTGATCACGCCGTTGTCGACCGCGGCGCGGATCTCCTCCAGCGTCGAGCCGGAGCCGCCGTGGAAGACCAGGTCGAACGGACGGTCCTTGCCGACCTTCGCGCCGACCGCGTCCTGGATCTCCTTCAGGATCTCCGGGCGCAGCTTGACCGAGCCGGGCTTGTAGACGCCGTGCACGTTGCCGAAGGTGAGCGCGGTCAGGTAGCGGCCGTTCTCGCCGGTGCCGAGCGCCTCGACCGTGGCCAGGCCGTCCTCGACCGTGGTGTACAGCTTGTCGTTGATCTCGTTCGCGACGCCGTCCTCCTCACCACCGACGACGCCCACCTCGATCTCCAGCACGATCTTGGCCGCGTGCGCCTTGGCCAGCAGGTCCTTGGCGATCTCCAGGTTCTCGTCCAGCGGAACCGCCGAACCGTCCCACATGTGCGACTGGAACAGCGGGTTCTCGCCGCGGGCGACCCGCTCGGCGGAGATCTCCAGCAGCGGCCGGACGAACCCGTCCAGCTTGTCCTTGGGGCAGTGGTCGGTGTGCAGCGCGATGTTCACGTTGTAGTTCTTCGCGACCTCGTGCGCGTACGCCGCCAGCGCGACCGAACCGGTGACCATGTTCTTGATCGTCGAGCCGGACAGGTACTCCGCACCGCCGGTGGAGACCTGGACGATGCCGTCCGAGCCCGCCTCGGCGAACCCGCGGATCGCGGCGGTCAGCGTCTGCGAGGAGCTGACGTTGATGGCCGGGTAGGCGAAGCGGTTCTGCTTGGCCTTGTCCAGCATCTCGGCGTAGACCTCAGGGGTGGCAATAGGCATGTCTCGCGGTACTCCTCACAGCACAGTTCATGTGGGTTGAGCTCCAGTATCGCCATCGCGGACCTCGTCGTCCGTGGTGGCCCACCTGTTGAGCCGGTCAGGATGACCGGGGAGCGAACAACAGGCAACAGTCGGTCTGCAACATCCGAAGAACCGTGCGCTACAGCCTCGGGTTCTTCGGACGCCACGGGGTCAGGTGGACGATCCGGAGCGCGGGCCGCGGGGAGTGAGGGCCATGTGCAACCGGTAGCGGTCGGCGCGGTAGGCCGACCAGGACAGTTCGACGACCTTGCGGCCGGCGAACGTCGTCCGCTCGAGGACCAGCAGGGGTGCCCGCCGGGCCACGCCGAGGACGCGGGCGACATGACCGTCGGCGTTGTCCGCCCGGACGGTCTGCTCACCCGAGGTGACGACGACGTCGTACTCGCTGGCGAAGACGTCGTACAGGGTGCCGAGTTCGCGGCCGAGCAGGCCGGGGAACAGCGCGGACGGGTAGTACCCGACCTCGTAGGCCATCGGGGACGCGTCGGCGGTACGCAACCGCTCGACCCGGATCACCTTCGTGCCCTTGGCGACGCGCAGTCCCTTGGCGGTCTCGTCGGAGGCCTCGATCTCGGTGGCCGACAGCACCACCGTGCCCGGCTCCAGACCCCGGGCCCGCATCTCGCGGGAGAACGAGGTCAGGTGCAGCTGGGAGTCGACCTGCGGTCCGGTGACGAACGTGCCCTTGCCGTGCACGCGTTCCAGCGCGCCGGACTCGACCAGGTCGCTGATCGCCTGCCGGACGGTCACCCGGGAGACGTTCAGCTTGTCCACCAGGGCACGCTCGGACGGGATGGGGTCGCCGGGGTGCAGTTCGACGTCGATCAGCCGTTCCAGCACCGACCGGACCTGGGCCCGCTTGGTAGCCACCATCGAATCTCGATCCTCCAGACCTTCGGCGTTGCCGCGGGGGGTGCCCGAGACGACCGCTCACTGCTATCGTGCGCAGCATACCTGTTAAGACCAGATAGGACCAGTGATCCCAGTGGTGTCTGTCCCCGCCCCTGCTACCCAGATGGCGCGCGAGATCGCCGAGCAGCCGGCCGCCCTGGCCGCCACGTTCGAGCACGTGCTGCCCAGCCGGCACGACGTCACCCGGCTCGCGGCCGGCCGCCGGCACGTGATCTTCGTCGCCCGGGGCTCCTCGGACAACGCCGGGGTCTACGGCCGCTACCTGACCGAGATCCACGCCGGTCGGCAGGCCTCGCTGGCCGCGCCGTCGGTGGCCACGCTGTACGGCGCGAACCTCGACCTGTCGAACTCGCTGGTCGTGGCGGTCAGCCAGTCCGGCGCGACCCAGGAGATCGTCGACACCGCGGAGTGGGCCAAGCGCAACGGCGCCGCGATCGTCGGCATCACCAACGACGCCGACAGCCCGCTGGCCGCGACGGCGGACGTCGCGCTGATCACCCAGGCGGGCAAGGAACTGGCCGTCCCGGCGACCAAGACCTACACCACGCAGCTGGCCGCGATCACCGTCGCCGTCGACGCACTGGCGCAGAAGCCGGGCACGCTGGACGCGGACATCGCGCGCGTCCCGGAGGCCGCGGCGAAGATGCTGGAGGGCTCGGTCGACGCGGCGGCGGAGCTGCTCGCCGGTGCTCACGACGTGCTGTCGAGCGGCCGGGGTCTCACCTTCGGCACCACCTTGGAGGTGGCGCTCAAGCTGGAGGAGACCTGCCTGCAGCCGGTCCGCGGTCTGTCGTACGCCGACCTGAAGCACGGCCCGATCGCGGTGGTCGACGCGGATCTCGTCACGATTCTCGTCGCGGCGGCCGACGGTCCGGCGCTGCCGGGGATGACGGAGCTGGCGTCGATCGTGCGCGAGAAGGGCAGCAAGATCCTCGGCATCGGTGGGGACGCGAAGTTCGCTTCCCTGTGTGACGTGAACCTCGCTGGGCCCGATCTGCCGGAGACCCTTGCGCCGTTGGCCTTGGTAATCCCTGCCCAGCGCGCCATCGAGGCGCTGGCCCGCAAGCTCGGCCTGGACCCGGACGCCCCGCGTGGTCTCCGCAAGGTCACCCAGACCGACTGATTTTCACCACGAACAACAAGAGCCGCAGCTCCCCCAGGTTCCGGGGAGCGGCGGCTCTTTCGTGCTCAGATCCGGCCGCGGCGGCGGAGGGCTGTGCCGATCTGGTCCGCGCATTCCCGCAGGGGCTTCAGGACCTCGGCGCGGAGGGCGGCGCGCGTACTGCGGGAGGCGTGGGCCGACACGTTCAAGGCGGCGGTCGCCCGGCCGCGCGAGTCCAGGATCGGTACGGCGATCGAGCGGAGTCCCAGTTCCAGCTCCTGGTCCACGACCGCGTAGCCGTCGGTGCCGGCTTGCTTGATCACCTCGCGGAGCTCGTCGGGTGACGTCACCGTGTGCTCGGTGAGCTGCTCGGTCTCCACCGACGACAGGTACGCCGCCAACTCGTCATCAGGCAGCCCGGCCAGCAGCACCCGGCCCATCGACGTCGCGTACGCCGGCAGCCGGGCCCCGACACCCAGCGCGACCGTCATGATCCGGCTGGTCGGCACCCGCGCCACGTACACGATGTCGGGCAGGTCCAGCGTCGCGATCGAGCAGGACTCGCGGGTCTGCGCGCTCAGCTCCTCCATGAACGGACCGGCGATGTCCCCGAGGTCCAGCGACGACAGGTACGCCCAGCCCAGAGCCAGCACCCGCGGCGTCAGCGCGAACCGCCGGCCGTCGCTCCGCACGTAGCCGAGCTGCTCCAGTGTCAGCAGGATCCGCCGCGCGGTGGCCGGCGTGATGCCGACGTCGCGGGCGACCTCGCTCAGCGTCAGCGACGGTGTCTCCGCCGAGAACGCGCGAATCACCGCCAGCCCACGCTCCAGCCCTTGCAGGAACGTACCTGTGGACGCCTCACCGGACATCGGCTAGCCTTTTCGTTGAAAGAAGAACTTTTCGCTCAGCGAAATCCTAGCGGAGCTTTCATGCCGAGTCCAGCCCCTCCCGGAACCATCACCGCGCTGTCCGAAGCGATCGCCGAGCACGTGCACGACGGGGACACGGTCGCACTCGAGGGCTTCACGCATCTGATCCCGTTCGCCGCGGCGCACGAGATCGCGCGCCAGGGCCGCCGCCACCTGACCCTGGTCCGGATGACGCCGGACCTCGTCTACGACCAGCTGATCGGGCTCGGCGTCGCCGACCGGCTCGTCTTCTCGTACGGCGGCAACCCCGGCGTCGGCTCGCTGCACCGGCTGCGCGACGCGGTGGAGAACTCCTGGCCGCATCCGCTCGCCGTCCAGGAGCACAGCCACGCCGGGCTCGCGAACGCGTACTCCGCCGGCGCCGCGCGGCTGCCGTTCGCCGTACTGCGGGGTTATCGCGGGACCGACCTGGAGCGGCAGCGCGACATCATCTCCAGCGTCACCTGCCCGTTCACCGGCGAGGAGCTCGCCGCGGTGAAGGCGGTCAACCCCGACGTCACGGTGATCCACGCGCAGCTCGCCGACCGCGACGGCAACGTGATGCTCTGGGGCATCACCGGCGTCCAGCGCGAAGCCGTGCTGGCCGCGGACCGGGCGATCGTCACGGTCGAGCAGGTCGTCGACGAGTTCCCCGAGCGGACCGGCGCGGTGATCCTGCCGAACTGGGTGCTGAGCGCGGTCTGCGTCGTCCCGAACGGCGCCTGGCCCTCGTACGCCGCCGGCTACTCCGTCCGGGACAACGACTTCTACCAGCGCTGGGACGCGATCGCGCGGGACCGGGACTCGTTCCTGGCCTGGGCGGCCGACAACGATCTCAAGGAGAGCGCGGATGCCTGAGTGGGACAGCGCCGAGATGATGAACGTCGCCGCGGCGCGGGAACTGCACGATGGCGACGTCTGCCTGGTGGGCGTCGGGCCGCCCAACCTGGCCGCGAACCTGGCCCGCCGGACGCACGCGCCGAATTGCCGGCTGGTCTACGAGTCGGGCGCGATCGACGCCAAGCCGCGCCGGTTGCCGCTGTCGATCGGGGACGACGACCTGGCCGCGACGGCGACCGCAGTGGTGTCGGTGCCGGAGATGTTCAACTTCTGGGTCGGGGCCGGCCGGATCGACGTCGGGTTCCTCGGCGCGGCGCAGATCGACCGGTTCGGCAACATCAACACGACCGTGATCGGCGCCCACGCGCATCCGAAGGTCCGGCTGCCCGGCGCGGGCGGTGCGCCGGAGATCGCGGCCGCGGCCCGCCGGGTGATCGTGATCGTGAAGCAGTCGCCGCGCACGTTCGTCGAGACCGTCGACTTCGTGTCGTCGGTCGGCTACGGCCCGACCGGGCGGGAGCGGGTCGCACCGGGTGCGGGCCCGACGCGAGTGATCACCGACCACGGCGTCCTGGAACCGGATCCGTCGACCAACGAGCTGACGCTGACCCGATTGCATCCCGGCGTCACGGTCGAGCAGGCGGTGGCGACGACCGGGTGGGTACTGAAAGTTGCCGAGGGCATCCAAGAGGTCCCGGCGCCGACCACCGCCGAGCTCACCGCGCTGCGTGGGCTCCGCAACCGGGAGGCGTCCGATGCCTGAATCCTTTGTGCACATCGGCTTTCCGAGCCGGATCGTCTTCGGGCCTGGTTCGCTGGATCGGGTGGCGGGCGAGGTCGAGCTGCTCGGCATCTCGCGGGCGCTGCTGATCTCCACCGGTTCCGTACGCGAGTCGGCCGATCTGATCGAGCTCGCGCTGGGTGATCGGTTCGCGGGCCGGATCGACGAGGTGCGGCAGCACGTACCGGTCGATCGCGCCGAGGCCGCGCGAGCCAAGGCGGCCGAGGTCGGCGCCGACGGGATCGTCGCGCTGGGCGGCGGTTCGGCAATCGGGCTGGCGAAGGCGATCGCGCTGACCACCGCACTGCCGATCCTCGCCGTACCGACCACGTACGCCGGTTCGGAGATGACACCGGTGTGGGGCCAGACCGCCGACGGCATGAAGACCACCGGCACCGACCTGGCCGTACTGCCGCGAACGGTGGTCTACGACCCCGTGCTGAGCTCGCGCCTTCCGCTGGCCATCACCGCGGCCAGCGTCGCCAACGCGCTGGCCCACTGCGTCGAAGCGACCTGGACGCCGAAGGCCGACCCGATCACCGAGGTCACCGCCGTCGAGGGCGCCCGAGCCCTGCGCGAAGGCCTGCTCGCGGTCATCGAGGATCGCCACGATTTGGATGCCCGAGGCAACCTCTTGTACGGCGCCGGCCTGGCCGGCTCCGCCCTCGCGTCCGCAGGGACGGGCCTGCACCACAAACTCTGCCACCTGCTCGGCGGCGCCTACGGTCTCCCCCACGCGGAGACCCACGCCGCCGTCCTCCCCCACGTGACCCGGCTGAACGCCTCCGCTGTCCCCCGCGCCAAGGCACGCCTCGAAGCCGCGCTGGAGACGACCGACCTGGCCGTCGGCTTGTTCGATCTGTTCACCACCGCAGGCGTCCCGACCAGCCTGAAGTCCCTGGGCCTGACCGAGCACCAGGCGAAGGACGCCGCTCACAGCTTCGCGGCGAGCGGGGTGGAGAACGTGGTGCCGATCGACGAACAGGCGCTGACCGACCTCCTCCTCTCCGCCTGGTCGGGCGATCGCCCGCGGGCGGCCGAGCACGGCCCCTCCTCCTCTACCACCTATCCGCCCGGCGCAGCCGGGCGCGGCAGCCAAGGAGTTGCGCGATGAAGTCCGCGTTCGTCTTCGACGCAGTTCGTACGCCGGTCGGCAAGCTCGGCGGGGCGTTGTCCGGCGGCCGGCCGGACGACTTGGCCGCAGTCACCCTGCGCGAGCTGCTCGTCCGCCACCCCGGGCTCGACCCCGCGGAGCTCGACGACGTCTTCCTCGGCAACGCCAACGGCGCCGGCGAAGAGAACCGGGACGTCGCCCGGATGGCGGCCCTGCTCGCAGGCTTCCCCACCAGCGTCCCCGGTACGACGGTCAACCGGCTCTGCGGATCAGGTCTGGAAGCCGCGATCCAGGCCGCGCGAGCGGTGGAGACCGGGGACGCGAACCTCGTGATCGCGGGCGGCGTCGAGTCGATGAGCCGTGCGCCCTGGGTGTTGCCGAAGCCGGACCGCGCCTTCCCGCACGGCAGCATGACGGCGGAGTCGACGTCGCTCGGGTGGCGCCTGGTCAACCCGCGGATGCCGAAGGAATGGACGGTCTCGCTCGGCGAGGCGACCGAGCAACTGGCCGAGCGCTACGGAATCACCCGCGAGGCGCAGGACCTGTTCGCGCTGGAGTCGCACGAGAAGGCGGCCAAGGCCTGGGCGGCGGGGACCTTCGACGGGGAAGTGGTCCCGTGGGAGCACCTTGCGCCGATCCTGCCCAAGGCAGCCCAGCCGCTGACCCGCGACGAGTCGATCCGCGAGGGCGGCACGCCTGAGGTGATGGCCAAGCTGAAGCCTGCCTTCCGCGAGCACGGCACGGTGACCGCGGGCAACGCCTCGACGCTGAACGACGGCGCGTCCGCCGTACTGATCGGTGACGAGCAGACCGCCCGCCGGCTCGGGATCGACCCGCTGGCCCGGATCGTCAGCCGCGCGGTGCACGGCGTCGAGCCGCAGTACTTCGGGATCGGGCCGGTCGAGGCGGCCCGCAAGGCGCTCGCGAAGGCCGGCATCGGCTGGGACGACCTGAAGCTGGTCGAGCTCAACGAGGCGTACGCCGCGCAGAGCCTGGCCTGCCTCGGCGAATGGCCCCACCTGGACCGGTCCAAGGTCAACGTGAACGGCGGAGCGATCGCCCTCGGCCATCCGCTGGGCAGCTCCGGGACAAGGATTCTGACCACCCTCGCGCACGAGCTGCGGCGGCGCGGCGGCGGCTACGGCCTGGCGAC
Organism: Kribbella sp. ALI-6-A; assembly: GCF_001984195.1. Classification (GTDB taxonomy): domain Bacteria; phylum Actinomycetota; class Actinomycetes; order Propionibacteriales; family Kribbellaceae; genus Kribbella. The sequence goes on along the minus strand of NZ_MTQN01000012.1, from coordinate 1,689,441 downwards.
GCTGTGCATCGGCGTCGGCCAGGGACTGGCGATGGTGATCGAGGCATGAGGAGCGACATGAGCGACAACCTGACCGAGGACGTGGTGGCGAGCTTCGACGGCAGCGCCGACCCGCGGACCAGGGAGGTGATGGGCGCGCTGGTCCGGCACCTGCACGCGTTCGCCCGCGAGGTGGGCCTGACCGAGCAGGAGTACTTCCGCGGCATCGACTTCCTGACCCGGACCGGTCAGATCTCGACCGAGACCCGGCAGGAGTTCGTCCTGCTCGCCGACGTGCTCGGTCTGTCGATGCTGACCGTCGGGCTCGACACCAAACTCCCCCCGGAAGCGACCGCGGCGACGGTCTTCGGCCCGTTCTTCGTCGAGGGCTCACCGGCGTACGGGCTCGGCGACGACATCGCCAACGGCGCGCCCGGGCAGCCGTGCCTGGTCAGCGGCCGGGTCCTCAACACTCAGGGCGAACCGGTCGCCGGCGCGCTGGTGGAGACCTGGCAGGCCGACGAGGACGGCTTCTACGACGTACAGAAGGACCTCGGCGTCCCGCAGAACCGCGGCCACTTCACTACCGATGCCGAAGGCAACTTCTCGTTCTGGTCGGTCCGGCCGGTCGCCTACCCGATCCCCGACGACGGTCCGGTCGGCGAACTGCTGCGAGCCGGTGGCCGCGGCCCGATGCGCCCGGCGCACATCCACTTCATGGTCACCGCGCCCGGCTACGCCCGCCTGATCACCCACGTGTTCGCGGCCGGCGACGAGTATCTGACCAACGACGCGGTGTTCGGCGTGAAGGACTCGCTGATCGCCGAGTTCACCGAGCATCCGGCCGGGACCGCGCCCGACGGCCGCGAGCTCGGCCAGCCGTACGCGTCGGTGCACTACGACCTGGTACTCGCCCCCACCGAGGAGACGTTGTGACAGATGCCTTCGAGACCGACGTCCTGATCGTCGGCAGCGGCCCGGCCGGAGGGGCCGCGTCGCTGTTCCTGTCCAGCTACGGCGTCGACAACGTCGTCCTGACCCGCTACCGGTGGACCGCGAACACCCCGCGGGCGCACATCACCAACCAGCGCACGGTCGAGCTGATGCGTGACATGGGCATCGAGGACCAGATCACCGACCAGGGCACCGAGCACGCGCTGATGGGCCAGACCGCGTTCTGCACCAGCCTGGCCGGTGAGGAGATCGGCCGGATCCGCACCTGGGGAACGCATCCGCGCCGGCTGGCCGACTACACCGAGGCGTCGCCCACCTTGCCGTGCGACCTGCCGCAGACGTTGTTCGAACCGATCCTGGTCAGTACGGCGGCCAGTCGCGGCGCCCGGGTTCGGTTCGACACCGAGTACCTGTCGCTGGAGCAGGACGCCGACGGCGTCACCGCGCACGTCCGGGACCGGCTGAGCGGTTCGGAGTACGACATCCGGGCCAAGTACCTGATCGGCGCGGACGGCGGCCGGAGCAAGGTCGCGCAGGACGTCGGGCTGCCGATGGCCGGCCAGATGGACGTCGAGGGCTCGATGAACATCGTCTTCGAGGCCGACCTGTCCAAGTACGTCGCGCACCGGCCGAGCGTCCTGTACTGGGTGCTGCAGCCGGGCGCCCAGATCGGCGGCATCGGCGCCGGACTGATCCGGATGGTCCGGCCGTGGAACGAGTGGCTGATCGTCTGGGGCTACGACATCAATCAGCCTCCGCCGGTGGTCGACGAGGCGATGGCGACCGAGATCGTGCACAACCTGGTGGGTGACGACACGATCGACGTGAAGCTCAAGGGCACCTCGGTGTGGAGCGTCAACCACATGTACGCCGAACGCGCCTCGGCCGGCCGGGTGTTCTGCATGGGCGACGCGATCCACCGGCACCCGCCGAGCAACGGGCTTGGCTCCAACACGTCGATCCAGGACGCGTACAACCTGGCCTGGAAGCTGTCGCTGGTGCTGAAGGGCCAGGCCTCGCCGACGCTGCTGGCGTCGTACGACGAGGAGCGGGTGCCGATCGCGCGGCAGATCGTCGAGCGCGCCAACAAGAGCCGGACCCAGTTCGGGCAGATCTTCGCCGCGCTCGGGATGACGCCGGACGCGCCGGCCGGGCGCACGATCGAGTCCCGCAAGGACGACACCCCCGAGGGCGTCGCGCAGCGCGAGGAACTGCGCAAGGCGATCGAGCTGAAGGACTACGAGTTCAACGCGCACGGCGTCGAGCTCGGTCAGCGCTACACCTCGGGCGCGGTCGTCCCGGACGGTACGCCGGAGCCGGCGTACGACCGTGATCCGGAGCTGTACTACCACCCGACCACGTGGCCGGGCGCGCGCATTCCGCACTGCTGGCTGACCCGTGGCACCGAGACGGTCTCGACGCTGGACGTGGTCGGCAAGGGCCGCTTCACCGTGCTGACCGGCATCGGCGGCGAGTCCTGGGTGAAGGCCACGCAGGCCGTCTCCGAGTCGCTCGGCCTGCCGATCGAGGCCGCGGTGATCGGACCCGGCCGCGAGCTCGAGGACCTGTACGGCGACTGGGCCCGGCTGCGCGAGATTCCCGACAGCGGCTGCCTGGTGGTCCGGCCCGACGCGCACATCGCGTACCGGGCGGCCGGCGTACCGGATGATCCGGCCGAGGCGCTGCAGCAGGCGTTCGCGGCGATCCTCGGCCGCTGACCGCAACCTGCCAACGGGTGCCGCACCCTCCGCGGCACCCGTAGGTTGGTCGGGTCGAACGGAGGGCATCTGATGGCGATCTGCGACTTCTGCAACGACGAGTGCGTCGGGACCCGCTACCCGGCGGAGGCGGTCAAGGCCGCCGCGGCCAGCGGATTCCGGCCGACCGGTGCGATCGCGTCCGGCAATGCCGTGGCGCAGCGACTCGGGCTGAGCGACTTCAACATGGCGGACCAGTGGGTCGCGCAGGTGATGGCCGATTCCAGCGACTGGGCGCTGTGCCCGTCGTGCGCCGACTCCCTGGAAGCTCACCTCGCGAGCAACCCCATCCCGGCACGTGCTCCGCGGCCGCCGCTGCCACCGGTGGCGCCCCGGCGACGACGGTGGCGGCTGTTCGGTCCGCGCTAGTCCGTCAGCACCTTCCAGCTGTGGGCTTCGACGACGGGCTCGGCCACCTCGAGCGGGAAGTGGTAGGGCTCGTCGTTCACGTTCAGCAGCAGGACGAGGCTGTGTCCGTCAGCCGTTGACCTGAGCGCGACGGCCTCGTTGGTGAGGTGCTCGACGGTCGTGCGGGCCCGGACCAGCCACGGGTTGCGCCGGCGAATGCCGATCAGTTCCTGGTGCAGCCGGTACGTCGCGTTGGGTTCGCCGGGCTTGTCGGGGAACTGCTGGCGGATCGCGTCGTCGCCGCCGATCCGGTCCTCCTTCACGCCGTGCCAGCCGAACTCGTCACCGGCGTACACGCTCGGGATGCCGGCGACGGTGAACAGGATCGCGACGGCATGCCCCAGATGCCGTTCGTCGGTGAGTTTGCTGGCGATCCGGGTGACGTCGTGGTTGCCCACGAAGGTCTGCGGGACGAACGTGCCGAGCAACTGCTCGTGCCGCTCCAGCGCGTAGGCCAGCTCGTAGAAGTTGCCGTCGTTCAGCGAACTCCAGATCGCCTTCCACAGCTCGTACTGCGTGATCGAGTCGAGGCTGCTGGTCCGCGCGTAGCCGGCGTAGTCGCCGTGGATCAGCTCGCCGAAGAACCACGCCTGCGGGTACTGCGCCCGAACCTCGGCCAGCACCTCGTGCCAGAACTCCGCCGGCACCGCGTACGCCGCGTCCAGCCGCCAGGCGTCGACGCCCCGGGCGAGCCAGTGGGTGAGCACGTCGACGACGTACCGGCGGACGGCGGGCTGATCGTGGTCGAGGGCAACCAACTGGTCGTGGCCCTCGAACACCGCGAGCTGGTCACCGGTACGCCGGAACCACTCGTGCGGGCCGGCGAACGACCGGGCGACATGGTTGAACACGCCGTCCAGCGCGACCCGCAGACCGCGCGCGTGCGCGGCCGCGACGAGCTGGTCGAAGTCCTCGTCGGTGCCCAGCCGCGGATCGATCCGGAAGTGGTCGATCGTGTCGTAGCCGTGCGTCTCGGAGGCGAACACCGGGCCGAGCAGCAGGCCTGAGCAGCCGAGCTCGATCGCGTGGTCGAGCCAGTTCTCCAGGTGGCCGAGCCGGTGCCGTGGCTCCCCGGCCGGGTCGTCGAGGGACGGCTCGGCCCCCGTGAACCCCAGCGGGTACACGTGCCACCAGATCGCGTGCTCGGTCCACCGCTCCATGCCGTGACCGTACCCGGTTGGCCGCCGGACTATCGCTGCTCAGGCGGCATGGTGATCAGGCTGCAGCTGCTGCACCAACGCGGTCGCCTCGTTCGCCTCGGCTTCGATCAGCATCAGCATCGCGACCCGCGCCGACTCGTCGGAAGCGCCGAGCGCCGCCGCGGTCAGCGCCCGGACGGTCGCCAGCTCGTGCATCAGGTCGTGCCAGATCTGCGCGGTCTCCCGCATCGCCGCCCGCTGGGCAGGCGGAACCACCGCGATGCCGTCCAGTTCGTCCGGTCGATGCGCGTACAGGCCAGAACTCACGTCGTACCCCCAGGTCGTCGCAAACCCCGGTACGGCATGCACCAGCGCACGCCGTCCCCTCCCGAGTTGGGACTGACTTTCTCCACCCACCCAACGGATCGGGGTGCGCCGGAGTTACGGCCGCATCACAGGAACTTCTCAGCGGGGACTCGACGCAGTGCGCTTGACCTCGACCAGCGGTGAGCTTTTACGGTCTGACCGACGCGCTCGACGCCTGACCACACAACGGGAGGTTCGGATGCCTGACACGCCCTCGCGGGCTCGCAGGTTCAGCTCGGCGATCGGCGACGACGCCGTCCTGGAGTGGTCGAGGCCCTCGAGGACACCCTCATGGTTTGCGTGTCGGCACCCGCTCACTGACGGGCCGGGCCGCTACGGCTTCTGGTGGAAGGTGTGCCGGCGGATCCAGGCGTGCATGGCGATCGCCGCGGCGGCGCTGGCGTTGATCGAACGCGTCGAGCCGTACTGGGCGATGTTGAGTACGTCGGTGCAGATCTCGTGCGCGGCCTCGGTCAGCCCGGGACCCTCCTGGCCGAAGAGCAGCACGCACGCCTCGGGCAGTTCGTAGGTCTCCAGCGGGACCGAGCCCGGCAGGTTGTCGATGCCGATCACCGGGAGGCTGTGCTGTTCGGCGTACGCGGCGAGGTCGGCGAGCTGGGGGTGGTGGCGGACGTGCTGGTAGCGGTCGGTCACCATCGCGCCGCGGCGATTCCACTTGCGGTTGCCGACGATGTGCACCTCGCGGGCCAGGAAGGCGTTCGCCGTACGGACCACCGAGCCGATGTTCAGGTCGTGCTGCCAGTTCTCGATCGCGACGTGGAACGGGTGCCGTTGCCGGTCCAGGTCCTCGACGATCGCCTCCAGCCGCCAGTACCGGTACTTGTCCACGACGTTGCGGCGGTCGCCGTGCGCGAGCAGCTCGGGGTCCAGCCGCGGATCGTCCGGCGGATCGCCCTGCCACGGGCCGACGCCGACCTCCGCCGGGCCGACCAGATCGGCGCCGACCAGGTCGCGGCCGATCTCAGTGGCACTGTCACGATTCGCCGGTTGCACAGGTCGGGACGCTACCCTGTCCCGGTGCTCTTACAGATGGCGATGCTGATGCCGAACTGGATGGACCCGGAATTTCTGCTGAACTGGCTGGGGGACTGGGCTCTGTGGGGCACCGCAGCGGTGATCTTCATCGAGTGTGGACTGCTGTTCCCGATCCTGCCCGGTGACTCGCTGCTGTTCGCGGTCGGTCTGTTCATCGCGCTGGGCACGATCGACGTACCGCTCTGGCTGGCCTGCCTGGTGCTCACCGCCGCGGCCTTCCTGGGCAACGTGTCGGGGTATTACATCGGCCGCGCCCTCGGGACGACGTTGTTCAAGAACCCGGACGCCAAGTTCCTGAAGCCGAAGTACATCGACCAGACGCACGCGTTCTTCGACAAGTACGGCCCGCGCGCGCTGGTGCTGGCCCGGTTCGTGCCGATCGTGCGCACGTTCATCACGGTGACCGCCGGCGCCGGCCGGATGGACCCGCGCAAGTTCTTCTACTGGACCGGCATCGGCGCCGTGCTCTGGGGCACCGGCGTCACCCTGCTCGGCCACCTGCTCGGCCGGATCGACTTCATCCACGCGCACCTGGAGTCGGCGCTGATCCTGCTGGTGATCATCTCGGTGATCCCGATGGTGGTCGAGTTCGTGCTGGCCAAGCGCCGCGAGCGCGCCCACGACAACGGTCTGGGCCGCGACGAGCGCTACGACACCGAAGCCGAGCGCACCGCGGTGATGGAGAAGCTCAACGACTGACGCCGCTTCGCCGGCGGCTCAGTGGGCGAACGGAAAGCACGGGTCCGACCAGACGAAGTCGGTGCTCAGCGTGAGCAGCCCGGCCACGGCCACCTCGCCGGCCGGCAACGGACCGATCACCTGACCGGACCCGAGTGAGCAGGCCACCCGGATCCGGTCCACCGCCTGGTACCAGACCAGGGCTCCCCGTGGCGCCGCCCCCTCGTGCAGGAGGGCGTGGTGGTCGAGCCACTGCAACGCGTCGGCCGAGTCGTGCCAGCCGCTGTCGTGGGCGTAGCCGAAGGCCAACCGCTGGAACTTGAGCGTCCACTCCTGCCAGGCCGTCGAGCCGACGCGCTCCAACTGCCAGTCCAGCGCCGACTCGGTGTCCCGCGGGTTCCCCACCCGGTCTGCCATCTGGTGCTCCACCGCACCCTCCCCCGGCTCCCTGCCCCCGTAAACCGGCCTCACGCCCAGCAATCTCAGCATCACCGGCGCAGATACAGCGGCCGTACATTGCCCGAACGCCAAGGACTCAGCTGACGGCGAGATCCGCGCCGAGCTCGGTCAGGTGCGCCCGGGCCTCGGCCACCCGCGCGTCGTTGCCGATCTGCTGCCAGGCCCGGATCGCGCGGCTCAGGTACCGCCGGGCGAAGTCGACGTTGCCGGTCGTCACGTGCAGCCGGCCCAGGTCGTACGCCGCCTGGCCCTCGACGCTGCGGTCGCCGAGCCGGTGGCCGATCTCGATCGCGTCCAGCAGCATCTTCCGGGCGGCCGCGTCGTCACCGACCGCGATCAGCGTCTTCCCCAGCTCGGCCCGCGCGTACGCCGCGCAGTGGTCGTCACCGATCTTGCCGAAGATCGCCAGCGACGCCTGCAGTTGGCGGACCGCCTGCTCCAAGCGGCCCTGCCGGATCCGCAACGCCGCGATCCGCCGCCGGACCTTGGCCTCGCGGTGCCGATCGCCCCGGCGTACGCCGAGCAGGAACGCCTCGGCCAGGTAGCGCCCGGCCGTCACCGTGTCGTCGCGGGACAGCCAGATCGACGCGACCGCGCTGCGGGCGACTGCCTCGCCATTGGTGTCGCCGACCTCGACGAAGGCCTCGACAGCCTTCTCGTAGTGCGGCAGCGCCTCGTCCGGGCGGCCGCGCTCGCGCAGCCAGGTCCCGACACCGACCGCGGCGATTCCCTCGCCCTGCCGATCGCCGACCTCGGCGAACAGTTCGGCGGCGCTGGTCAGGTGGTGCCAGGCCGCGTCCCAGTCGTCCTTGTAGAGCGCGAGCTGGCCGAGGTTGCGGTGCAGGATCGCCGCGCCGCGCCGGTCCCCGCAGGCGATCGCGCTGAGCAGGCCGGGCTGGTGCGACTCGTTCCAGTCGTCGAAACCGGCGCGCATGTCCAGGTACGGGCCCCAGGCGGCGGCCAGTCGCCAGGCGTGCTCGTGCAGACCGTTCTGGGCTGCGGCCCGGATGGCCGGGACGAAGCTACTGCGCTCGCTGTCGAACCAGGCGATCGCATCCGTGTCGGTGAACGGCTGCGGATCCGGTGACCGCAGCGGGCCCTCGTAGTCGAGGGTGCCGAAGTAGCCGAACGGCAGCGCCGCGGCAGCTCGCCGTACCTTGGCCAGCAGGGCGTCGAGCAGGGTGGCCAGGTCCTTCAGCGCATCGGCCTTCTGGTTCTCGTCGCCGACACCGATCGCGTGCAGCCGCAGCAGGTCGTGCACCCGGTAGCGCGCCTTGCCGGTCGGGTCGATCGAACTGATCTGCACCAGGTTGACCTCGATCAGCCGGTCCAGACTGCGCCGTACGACGGCCGGACTGGCCACCGGCTCCAGCACTCGCGCCGAGAACTCCCCGACCGCGAAGTGGCCGATCAGCCGGTAGAGCCTGGCCTCCTCCGGACTGAGCGAGCCGTAGCTCAGGTCTGCGCTGGTCCGGACGGCCAGCTCGCCGATGCTCAGCTCGTCCAGTCGGTGGGTCTCGTCCCGGAGCCGCCGGGCCAGCTCGCTCGGGCTCAGGTCGGGCCGCTGGGCCAGGCGGCTCGCCACGATCCGGATCGCCAGCGGCAGGTTCCCGCAGGCCAGCAGGATCTCCTCCGCCGCCGGAGAGCCTCGGTCGATCCGGCCGGTGCCGGCGACGCGCAGCAGCAGCTCGGTCGCCTCACGGTCGTCGAAGGTGTCGAGTGGGATCGGGTCGGCCCCGGCCAGGTCGATCAGCCGGTTGCGGCTGGTCACGACGACCGCTGACGCCCCGGTGCCCGGCATCAGCGGCGCGACCTGCCGGGCCGACGCCACGTCGTCCAGGATGATCAGCACCCGGCGGCTGGCCAGCTCCGACCGCAGCATCGCCGACCGGCGGTCCGGATCAGCCGGTACGGCGAAGTCCGGCACGTTCAGGCTGAGCAGCAGATCGGTCAGCGCGCCGCCGGGATCCCTGGGGTCGGTGGCGCCGCGCATGTCCAGGTAGATCTGCCCGTCCGGGAAGTATTCCCTGACCAGATGGCCCAGCCGAACAGCCAGCGAACTCTTGCCCGTTCCGGGCGCCCCGGAGATCACCGCGATCGGCGGCCGGACGGGATCATGCCCGCAGACCAGGTCCCGCAGCTTCTCCAGGTACTCGTCCCGGCCGCTGAAGTCGGGCAGGTCGAGCGGCAGCTGGCTCGGCGGCTTGTGCGGCTCGGTCAGAGCGGGCGCGGCCATCGGACCGGGTGGCTCGACGGCCTCCGGCTCCGGCGTACGGACTGTGGGGATACCCGGCTCGGGCCAGTTCGCGGTGTGGCCGTTGTGGGCGCGCGCACCGGCTGCCTCAAGCTCCGGACCGGGCTCCACCCCCAGCTCGTCCGCGAGGGTCCGCACGGCCTTGCTGTACGCCGCCCGCGCTTCGCTGGTACGACCGGCCGCCAGCAGCGTGTCGACGAGCCTGCGCCACAGCTGCTCGTCGTACGGGTCCTCGGTGAGCCGCCCACTGAGCAGTACGGCGGCACCGGCGGCGTCGCCGTGCTCCAGCCGCAGGTCGAGCAGGGTGTCGACCAGGCCGCGGTACTGCGCTTCCAGGCGGCTGATCGAGCCTTCCCAGGCCGAGGAGATGGTCAGGTCGGCCAGCGGATGGCCGCGCCACAGCGAGTACGCCCCGGACAGCACCTGCATCGCCTGACGGGTGTCCCCGGCGTCGCGCAGGTGACCCCCCTCGGCCAGCAGCGACTCGAACCTGCTGGAGTCCAACTCGTCGACACCGACCGCGATGCTGTAGCCGGCCGCAGAGGTATCGATCGGCGCGGGCAGTCCGGCGTCCTGCAGGGCACCGCGCAGTGCGCGCACGTAGGTACGGATGTTGGCCGTCGCGGACCGCGGCGGGGCGTTCTCCCAGAGCGCGTCGGCGATCAGGTCGGTGGAGACGAACCTGTTCGGGTGCAGCAGCAGGGTGGCGAGCAGCTGGCGGGGTTTGCTGGCCCGGAGCTGCTGGCTGGACAGGTTGGCGACACGCAGCGGACCGAGGATCTCGTACCTCAGACCGTCCACTTGGCTGCCCTCTCAACTAATTCCGCACGCGGCCCCATGGTGGCATCCCGGGGACGGTCCGGGAAGCCTGTGCCGAGCGGTGGACGCGCCGATGTACGCGCCGATGTACGCCGGATGTATGCGTGCCGGGCAGTCTGGACGCAGGTACCGGGGGGAGGGCAGGCCCGGGGATGACGGACTGATCACCGTCAACCCCGGGCCTGAATTTGTCCGGCCGGGGTCAGGCCCCGGTGAACGGCGGCTGACCGTCCTGCGGACGCGGCGCACCTGCCGGCGGCTGACCCTGATTCTGCGGCGGAAGCTGCTGGTAGCCGCCCTGCTGCTGGTAGCCCTGCTGGTCACCCGGCAGCGGCGGCTGGATCTGGCCCGAGCTGTGCCCACCGGCCGGCATCTGCGGCGGCGCCTGCTCACCGTCGACCGAGCCGATGGTTCCGAACGACACCTGCGGCACCGACCGGACGCTCTCGTCCTTGACCTCGAAGTAACCGGCCTTCTCGAACTTGAAGCTGCTCGCGATCAGGTTCGACGGGAACGCCTCGATCCGGGTGTTGTAGTCCCCGACGTTGGCGTTGTAGAACCGGCGGCCGGCCGCGATCCGGTCCTCGGTGTCGGTCAGCTCGCGCTGCAGACCGAGGAAGTTCTGGTTCGACTGCAGCTGCGGGTAGGCCTCGACCGAGATCATCATCTGCCGCAACGCGCCCGACAGCTGACCCTCCGCGGCGGCCCGCTGCTCCGGCGTGGCGCCCTCGGCGCCGACCGCCTGGGTGCGCAACCGGGCGACCTCCTCGAACACGTGCCGCTCGTGCGCGGCGTACGCGCGCACGGTCTCGACCAGGTTCGGGATCAGGTCGTAGCGGCGGTGCAGCTCGACGTCGATCTGCCGCCAGGACTCCTGGATCAGGTTGCGCTGCTTGACGAAGCGGTTGTACGAGACGATCAACGCGATCGCCAGGATCACGACGAGCGCCACGATCACGATGATGACTGCGGTCATTTCCCTGCTCCCCGGTGTCGGTTACCCGGTGACTCTAGTCCTCGCTGGGTCCGCCGCCAGGGCGCAGCGCTAGTGGTGCTCGACCGTCAGGATGAGGCGGCCGGCGATCTGCCCAGCCGCTTGGCGTGACCAGGCCGTCGCGACGTCCGGGAGGCCGACGGTCTCGTGCGCGACGGTGATCCGGCCGGCCGCGGCGTGCCGCAGGACCGCGGTGAGCGCCTCCGCCCGCTGCTCCGGCGTCAGCGAGTTGTTGGTGTAGCCCAGGATGTTGGCCGAGCGGCTGCGCAGGACGGACGAGGAGAACGTTGCCTCGTCACCCGACGCTCCCCCGAGGTTCACCAGCCGGCCGCCGGGCGCGAGCAGCCGGGAGGCCGCGGTGGCCGCCGGACCGAAGACCGGATCGACCACCACGTCGACATCACCGCCGGTGGCCTCGGCGAGGCGGGTCGTCAGTTCGTCGACGTCCGCGCTGAGCATCAGCGCGTCGTCCGCGCCGGCAGCCAACGCACGCTGACGGGACGCGTCGGAACGGCACAGCGCCGTCACCCGGCTCGCTTCCAGAGCGCGCGCCGCACCGATGGCGATCTGGCCGACCGCTCCACCGGCGCCGAGGACCAGCACCCGCTCCCCCGGCTGCATGCGCGCCCGCCAGGTCAGCGCCATCCACGCCGCCACTGCGGAGAGCCCGAGCGCGGCGACCACCGTGTCCGGTACGTCGTCCGGCAGCGCGACGAGGTCGGAGTCCGGGACCGCGCAGCGCTCGGCGAAGCTGCCGTCGCCGGCCGTCATCCCGGCCGACGTCGCGAAGAAGACCCTGGTCCCGGCCGCCATGACCGCCGACTGTTCGACCACGCCGACGCCCTGCACACCCGGCACGTAGGGAACCGCCGGAGCACCGAAGTACGACGTACCGGAGGCGCACAGCAGATCGAGCGGTACGACGGGCGCCGCGGCGACCCGAACGAGGCTGCATCCCTCGGCCGGGACCGGGTCCGGGTGCTCGGCCAGCGACGGCGGTTCGCCCAGGATGCCCACAACGGCTGCTCGCACGACGTCTCCTCGCAGGTCAGGTGGCGATGTCGGGATAGGGCAGGCTGATGTGCTCCATCGCTTTGGCGTAGGCCAGCTGGTACTCCAGCGGGCCGTGGTCGCGTTCGAACATCGCGATGAACAGCGTCAGCGTGAGGAACGGGTGGGCGCCCAGACCGAACAGCGCCACATGGTCGTGCGTGCGCAGCGCGGAGCGCTCCTCCTCGGTGAAGGCCAGCCAGGTCGTCCGCTCGTCCGCCGTGCAGTTGAGCAGCTTGTTGGCCATCTCCGCCTCCCACCAGGTGACGGTTCCGGCCGGGTCCTCGCGGTACCGCTCGACCAGCTCGGGGTCGCGGTCGACGGTGTAGAGGAACTTGTCCAGCAGGTACTTGCTCATGCCGGCGCTCCGTTCGGGTACCAGGTGAAGTAGGCCTCCATCGTGTGGAACAGGTCGAGGGAGTCGACGTGATCGGCCTTCGCGCCGTCGCCGGCCGCGCCCATCATCAGCAGGAAGTCCATGAAGCCGTGCGTGGCGTTGCCCGGCAGGTGCAGGCTGTCCAGCGTCACCTCGGACAGCGCACCCTCGATGTCACCTGCTGCGATCCACTCGACCGCCTTCCGGTCGAACTCCGGATCGGGGCCGTGGGCACCGAACTGGCGCGGTCCGCCGAGCTCGAGCGAGAGATGGCCGGTGCCGATGATCGCCACCCGCTGGTCGGTCGGCCAGGACTCGACCAGCTGCCGGATCGTCCGGCCCAGCTGGACGAACCGCTGCGGCCGGGGCAGCGGCGGCGCGAAGATGTTGGTGTAGATCGGCACGATCGGCAGGTCGGCCTCGGGACGCAGCGTGATGATCGGGCAGGTGATGCTGTGATCGATCCGCAGTTCGTTGCTGAAGGCAAGATCGAAGCCGGCGTCCAGGCCGTCGCGCAGGATGTGCGCGGACAGGTCCTCCTGGCCGGCCAGGGTCATTCGGGGCAGGCCGAACTCGCGTTCCTCGTTGGAGAAGTTCGCGTCGAAGAAGGGCGCCTTGCCGACCAGGAACTGCGGCATGTTGTCCAGCCAGAGCTGGTGGAAGTGGTCGCTGCCGACCATCACCAGCACGTCCGGACGGGCCTTGGTCAGGGTTTCCCGGAACGCCTCGATCTTGGCCACCCACTCGTCCGCGAACGGCGGCCGGTCGGCACCGGTGGCCGTGCTGGCCCGGTAGTAGAACGGGTGGTGCGTGGACGCGATGACCGCGACGACTTGGGCCATGACGTGCTCCTCGGGGTCTCAGGCGGTGGGGTCGACGTAGACGGCGTTGCGATCGACGGTCAGGTAGGCGTCCATGCCGATCGGGCGGCGATGCTCCTCGGCGAGCTGCCCGAGCAGACCGGCGGCGCGGGCCAGCAGGGCGAAGCCACGCAGCAGCTCGATCGGAAGCCCGAGGTCGGCCAGCGCGGCGCCGCAGACGCCGGCGCCGTTCAACGGCAACCGGCGGCCGAGGACCTGTTCGTGCACCCGCCCGATCGCCTCGAACAGCTTCAGATGCGGTCCGCGGAGCCCTTCCTCCTCGGCGATGCCGATCAGTACCGGCGTCCTCGGGTCGCTCACCTTGTGGACCGGATGGCCCAGCCCGGGCACGAACCGCTTGGCTGCCTTCGCCTCCGAAACCACGGTCAACGCAAGGGCGTCCCAGCCCTCGTCGTCGTCCGGCAACTCGCCGTCGACTGCTTCGAGCGCGTCGTGCAGGAAGGCGCCGCAGTCCTCGGTGACGCCCAGGAAACGGGAGCCGCCGCCGAGCAGACCGGCCGCGAGAGCGCCTTGCAGCGAGTCCGGCGCGGACAGGTAGGTGAGCCGCGCGGCGATCGCGGTCGGCGTGAAACCGTGGTCGGCCAGCGCGACCAGCACGGCCTCGAAGACCCTGACCTCCGAAGGCGTCGGACGACGCAGGGCGACCAGCCAGAAGGCCAGTTCCCCGAAGCCGACCTTGCCCATCAGGTCGGCCGTGAGGTCCTGCCCGAGCAGGCGGATCTCGTCGGCCGTGGACGTCCCGAGCGAGGTCGGGAAGCTGGGCGCTTCGCTCATACCGTTCCTTCCTCCGTACGCCGTTCGGCCGCGAGCCACTGCCGGATCTCGTCCCCGTGCTCGTCGAGCGCCGGAGGCGGCAACAGGTAGTCCGCCGGCGTCTCCGAGAACGTGATCGGGTTGCGCACACTCGGTACGGCGTGACCCTCCGGTCCGACCGCCACCACCGGATCGAGCCCGATCTCCTCGGCGAACGCCATCCCGCCGTCGATGGTGTTGATCGGTCCGCACGGCACGCCCGCGGCGATGATCGCGTGGAACCACTCCGCCTTCGTCCGGGTCTGCAACCGCTCGACCAGCAGCGGGCGCAGCACGTCGCGGTTCTCGGTGCGCTTCTCGTTCCGGTCGAACCGCGGGTCGTCGGCCAGCTCGGGCACGCCGAGCACCTCGACCAGCTTGCGGAACTGGCCGTTGTTGCCGGCCGTGATGATCAGGTCGCCGTCGGAACAGGGCAGCGGTTCGTACGGGAACAGACTGGGATGGCTGTTGCCCATACGCGACGGGACGACGCCGCCCGCGACGTACGCGCTGGACTGGTTGACCAGGCCGGACAGCGCCGAGGACAACAGGTTCACCTCGACGTGCTGGCCGCGGCCGGTCGCGTGCCGGGCGTTGAGCGCCGACAGGACACCGATCGTGGCGTGCATGCCGGCCATCACGTCGAAGACCGAGATGCCGGCCCGGAACGGTTCGCCGCCGGGGTCGCCGGTCAGGCTCATCAACCCGGAGATCGCCTGCACGATCAGGTCGTACCCGGGCAGTGCGGCGCCTTTCGGTCCGCTGCCGAATCCGCTGATCGACGCGTAGACCGCGCCGGGGTTGCCCTCGGCAACTGTCGCGTAGTCGAGCCCGAAGCGGGCCAGTCCACCGGGCTTGAAGTTCTCGATCAGGACGTCGGCCCGCCGGGCCAGCGCCTGGGCCACGGCGAGGTCGCCGGAGTCCTTGAGGTCGAGGGCGATCGACCGCTTGTTGCGGTTCACCGCCAGGTAGTACGTCGAGATGCCGTCCCGGACCGGCGGCTGCCACGACCGGGTGTCGTCCCCGCCTGGCGACTCGACCTTGATCACCTCGGCCCCCAGGTCGGCCAGCAGCATGGTCGCGTAGGGCCCGGCCAGGATCCGGGAGAAGTCGGCGACCACCAACCCGGCAAGCGGACCGGAGCGGGCCTCGGTCATACGGTCAACTCCCCTCGACGCGGACAGTTGTCCGTTGATCCCTGCTGTCGCAGTCTCTGCGCCTCAGGATTGCACTGTCAAGACTCTGAGCCGGGCTCTTGACAGGCAGGAGCGCGGCTTCGATAGTGAGCTGACCGTCATACGGACGAACGTCCGCCGTCCCCGGGGAGAACTGATGACCACATCCGAGGCACCGGCACCCGGCCGGCCGGTCGTGCTGCGCGGCGGCACCGTGCTGACCATGGACGACGCGCACACCGTGCTCACCGACGCCGACGTGCTGGTGGTCGACGACCGGATCGCGGCCGTCGGCCCCGCGCTCGACGTGCCCGAGCAGACCACCGAGATCGACGCCCGCGGCGGCATCGTGATGCCCGGCATGATCGACACCCACCGGCACATGTGGCAGACCGCGATGCGCGGCTACGGCGCCGACTGGACGCTCACCCAGTACTTCGTCTGGTACTACCTCGAGCACGGCAAGGTGTTCCGGCCCGAGGACATCCAGGCCGGCAATCTGCTGTCGGCCTGGGAGTCGCTGGAGGCCGGCGTCACCACCACCGTCGACTGGTCGCACGGGTTGCAGACCGTCGATCACGCCGAGGCCGCCGCCGACGCGTTGCAGGCCGTGCCCGGCCGGTTCGTACTTGCCTACGGCAACATTCAGGCGGGTCCCTGGGAGTGGACCGCCGATCCCGCGGTCCGGTCGTTCCTGGAGCGCCGCCGGACCGGGGCCGACGACCTGTTCGGCGTTCAACTGGCCTTCGACGTGACCGGCGACCCGGCGTTTCCGGAGCGGGCCGCCTTCGAGGTGGCCCGCGAGCTCGGGCTGCCGGTGACGACTCATGCCGGCGTCTGGGGAGCGACCAACGACGACGGCATCAGGCTGATGCACGAGAACGGTTTCATGACGCCGGAGACCGTTCTCGTGCACGCAGCCACGCTGACCTCCGACTCCTACCAGCGGATCGCCGCGGCCGGCGCCTCGATCTCGGTGTCGACGGAGTCCGAGCAGAGTGCCGGTCAGGGCTATCCGCCCACCTGGCAGGTCCGCCGGTACGGCATCGGGGTGTCGCTGTCGATGGACACCAGCGTCTGGTGGAGCGGCGACCTCTTCTCGGCCATGCGAACCACGCTCGGCGCCGACCGGTCCCGCGAGCACCTCGAAGCCCACGTCAAGGGCGAGACCGTCACGCACGTGCACCTGCGGGCCGAGCAGGTGGTCGACTGGGCCACCCGCGGCGGCGCCCGGGCGCTCGGCCGCGACGACCTGGGCAGCCTGGAGCCCGGCAAGAAGGCCGACGTCGTGCTGATCAAGAACGACGCCTCGCCGGTCTCCTTCCCGCTGCTCAACCCGTACGGCCAGGTCGCCTTCCAGGCCCAGCGCGGCGACGTCCACACCGTGCTGGTCAACGGCCGCGTCGTGAAGCACGAGCACCGGCTGGTCGGCGCCGACCTGCCCGCCGTACGGCGCACCGTCGAGGCGACCGTCGAGTACCTGCGCTCGTCACTGGGCGAGGAGGCGTGGCTCGCCGGGATGAACCCCGGCCTGCCCGACGAGGAAGTGCTGGACAACCCGTACCAGTACACCGAGTACAAGTCGGAGTCGACGCGGGAGGCCCGCGGCAGCATGTTCGGCGAGCGCGGCGCGGCCACCTGACGGCACCCCACCCGCCGGTGGCCTTAGGCTCGTCGGCGACGACCGGTCCGCGCCGTGGACCACGGCAGGAGCGGAGGCAGGCACCGATGGCAGGACGAGGAGCGGGTCCCGATTTCGTCGAGTCGCTGGCTCGCGGTCTGGACGTGCTCGCCTGCTTCGACGCCGACCACCGCAGCATGTCGCTCAGCGAGGTGGCGGCCGCGGCGGGACTGGCCCGCCCGACCGCGCGCCGGCTGCTGCTGACGCTGGAGGAGCTCGGCTTCGTCCGCTCGACCGGCGGCGCCTTCCAGCTCACCCCGAAGGTGCTGACCCTGGGCATGGCGTACGTCGGCGCGCTCGGACTCTGGGACATCGCCCGGCCGCACCTGGAGGCGCTGGTCGCCCGGACCGGCGAATCGTCGTCGATGGCACAACTCGACGGGTCGGACATCGTCTACGTGGCGCGGGTGTCGGTCCCGAAGATCATCGCGCTGCGGGTGGACATCGGCACCCGGTTCCCGGCCGCGCAGACGTCGCAGGGCAAGGTGCTGCTCGCCGGGCTCTCCCCCGACGAGCTGGAGGAATCCCTGGCGCAGCCGAGCCGGGCCGGGCTCCCGGCGTACATCGGCCGGTCGGCGGAGCAGTTGCGCGAGCAGCTGACCGAGATCCGCGCGCGCGGCTGGGCGCTGGCCGACGAGGAGCTGGCGCCCGGCGTACGGTCGGTTGCTGCTCCGGTCCGCGACGGCACCGGCACAGTCCAAGCGGCTATGAACGTCACCGTGCACGCCGCCGAGACGTCGACCGAGAAGCTCCTGACGGACTACCTGCCGCTCCTGCTTCGCACCGCCGGCGACGTCAGCGCCGAGTGGGCCCTGTGGCAGTCCCGCCCGCACGTCGAGCTGGACCGCCCTCAGGAGTCGCGCGGCTCCACGCCGGCGTAGTCCCGCCAGACGTACGGCGGGAGCAGCACCATCAGCTGAGGCCGAGGTCGTCCAGGCCGAACAGCCAGCGGTACTCCAGGCCCTCGGCCTCGACCTTTTCCTTGGCGCCGGTGGCGCGGTCGACGATCACCACGACCGCGACCACCTCGGCACCGGCCTCACGCAAAGCCTCGACCGCGGTGAGCACCGAACCGCCGGTCGTGGAGGTGTCCTCGACCGCGAGCACCCGGCGGCCCTTCACCTCGGGCCCCTCGATCCGGCGCTGCAGCCCGTGCGCCTTCTCGGCCTTACGGACCACGAACGCGTCCAGCTTGCGGCCCTGCGACGCGGCCGCGTGCAGCATCGACAGCGCGACCGGATCGGCGCCCAGCGTCAGCCCGCCGACGGCGTCGTACTCCAGGTCCGCGGTCAGTTCGAGCAGCTGCGGCCCGATCAGCGGCGCCGCCTCGGCGTCCAGGGTGACCCGGCGCAGGTCGACGTAGTAGTCGGCTTCCTTGCCGGAGGCCAGCGTCACCTTCCCGTGCACGACGGCCTTGTTCTTCACCTGGTCCAGCAGGGCATCGCGATCAGCGCTCATGAGGCCTCAGCTTAAGTCAGGGCTTGCGGTCGGTTCTCACCAAGTGGGCGAAGGCGACCGAGCGGTCCGGGGAGTGGAACAGGTCCTGGCAGGTGGTCAGCGTCAGGATCGGCTTCGTCGCGGTCCGGCCGGGTTTGCCGGGGACCGGGTCGAGGACCCAGGTGTCGGACGGCTTCACGGTCAGGTCCTTCGGTGAGCCGTCGAGCTCGTAGGTGTAGACGGCGTCCGCGGTCTCGACGATCACCTGGTCGCCGCGCTCCAGCTCCAGCAGCTTGCGGAACGGCGACCCGTGGGTGACCCGGTGCCCGGCGATCGCGAAGTTGCCCGGCTGTCCCGGCAGCTGGGTCTGCGGGTAGTGCCCGATGCCGCGGGCCAGCTCGTCCTTGCCGACCCCCTCGACCACCGGTTTCTCCCAGTCGGCGCCGAATTTCGGAACCCGCAGCAGCGTGATCGCCGTACCGGTGCGTGGCTCGGCGTCAGCCGTGGCGGGCGACTTCCAGCGGTCACGGAGGTCCTGCTCGAGCTGGTCCATCGTCCGGTTCGCGGTGATGCCGGTGCCGACGTACTGCCAGCCGACCCAGCCGAGCAGCCCGAGCCCCGCGACCAGCAGGAGCACTCCCGCAGTCCTGATCACCCCGCGGCGCGTCATGGCGACCAGTATGCAGATCGACTGCAAAGCCTGTGTACGACGTGTCGATGGACGCCGGTGGTTGCCGGGGACGACGATGTGGACGGCGGTCGTCGAGCAGACGGCGCCGGCGGAGGAGGATGGCGTGAAGGCGCTGGTGAAGGCGAAGAACGAGCCCGGTCTGTGGCTCCAGGACGTTCCCGAGCCGAGCGTCGAGGCCGACGAGGTCCTGATCAAGGTGCTGCGGACCGGCCTGTGCGGCACCGACCTGCACATCCAGAACTGGGACGCCTGGGCGCAGAAGAACGTGCCGGTCCCGATGGTCACCGGGCACGAGTTCTGCGGCGAGGTGGTCGAGATCGGCGCCGGCGTCCGCGACGTCGCGGTCGGTGATGTGGTCAGCGGCGAGGGTCACCTGGTCTGCGGCCGCTGCCGCAACTGCCGGGCCGGCCGCCGGCACCTGTGCATCAAGACCCGCGGCCTCGGCGTCCACGTCCCCGGCGCGTTCGCCGAGTACGTCGCGCTGCCGGCCACCAACGTGTGGGTGCACCGTGACCCGGTCGACCTGGACGTCGCGGCGATTTTCGACCCGTTCGGCAACGCCGTACACACCGCGCTGTCGTTCCCGGTCGTCGGCGAGGACGTGCTGATCACCGGCGCCGGTCCGATCGGCATCATGGCCGCGGCCGTCGCCCTGCACGCCGGGGCGCGTAACGTGGTGATCACCGACCTGTCGGAGTACCGGCTCGAACTGGCCCGCAAGCTCGGCGTCACCCGCGCGGTCAACGTCGGCGAGGAGAGCATCGCCGACGCCCAGCGCGAGCTCGGCATGCGCGAGGGTTTCGACGTCGGGATGGAGATGTCCGGGCAGCCGGTCGCGCTGCGCGACATGCTGGCCAACATGAACCACGGCGGCAAGATCGCGATGCTCGGGCTGCCGGCCGACGAGATCGCGATCGACTGGAGCACCGTCGTGCTCAACATGCTGACCATCAAGGGCATCTACGGCCGGGAGATGTTCGAGACCTGGTACTCGATGTCGGTGATGCTCGAGCGTGGTCTCGACCTGGGCCCGGTGATCACCCACCGGTTCGGCTACGCCGACTTCGAGCAGGCCTTCGACACCGCCCGGCACGGGCAGTGCGGCAAGGTCATCATGGACTGGACCACCCCGACGTACGAGGAGAAGCACTGATGTTCGGCCGGATGCGGGACGACCTGACAGCCACCATCGGCGAGATCCGGGACGCCGGGCTCTACAAGTCCGAGCGGGTGATCCTCTCGCCGCAGAACGCCGCGATCTCCGTTGCCTCAGGCAAGGAGGTGCTGAACTTCTGCGCCAACAACTACCTCGGCCTGGCCGACCACCCCGAGGTGATCGCGGCCGCGAAGAACGCGCTGGACCAGTGGGGCTTCGGGATGGCCTCGGTCCGCTTCATCTGCGGCACCCAGGAGATCCACAAGGACCTGGAAGGTGCCCTCAGCACCTTTCTCGGCACCGACGACACGATCCTGTACAGCTCGTGCTTCGACGCCAACGGCGGTCTGTTCGAGACGCTGCTCGGCGCCGAGGACGCGGTGATCTCCGACGAGCTGAACCACGCCAGCATCATCGACGGGATCCGGCTGTCGAAGGCTCGCCGGTTCCGCTACAAGAATCGCGACATGGCCGACCTGGAGGCGCAGCTCAAGGACGCCGCCGACGCGCGGTACCGGCTGATCGCCACTGACGGCGTGTTCTCGATGGACGGCTACGTCGCCCCGCTGGACGAGATCTGCGACCTGGCCGAGCGCTACGACGCGCTGGTGATGGTCGACGACTCGCACGCGGTCGGCTTCGTCGGCCCGGACGGCGCCGGTACGCCGTCGCTGTTCGGCGTCAAGGACCGGGTCGACGTCGTCACCGGCACCCTCGGCAAGGCCCTCGGCGGCGCGTCGGGCGGTTATGTCTCCGGCCGCCGCGAGATCGTCGAGGTGCTGCGCCAGCGCTCCCGCCCGTACCTGTTCTCGAACTCGCTGGCCCCGTCCGTCACCGCCGCCTCACTGAAGGCACTCGAGCTGATCGGCGGCTCGTCCGACCTGCGCGACAAGCTCACCGCCAACACGACGCTGTTCCGCACCAAGATGACCGAAGCCGGCTTCGACGTCCTGCCCGGCGACCACCCGATCTCCCCGGTGATGATCGGCGACGCCGCCGAAGCCGGCCGCCTGGCCGACAAGCTCCTGGAGCTGGGGATCTACGTGATCGGCTTCTCGTACCCGGTCGTCCCGCACGGCAAGGCCCGGATCCGCACGCAGCTGTCCGCGGCCCACTCCACCGAGGACGTCGAGCGCGCCGTCGCCGCCTTCATCGAGGCCCGCGCCGCGCTGGCCTAGGTGGACTTCGACGGGTTCCCGTCCTCGGCTGGGGGCGGGAGTTCGCCGGTGTGGCGCTGCACGGCATCCAGATAGATCCGGTCGGCGCGCTCCTGAACGCGCTCCTCGGACTCGATCCGCAGTTGCTCGCGCTTGGTCAGCTCACGCTCCCGGGCCAGCGCCAGCTCGTGCTTGCGCTGCCGGCTCTGCGTCGCACCCCAGATCAGCCAGCCACCACAGCTCAGGCCGAGCACGAACAAGACCCCGAGCAGGGTCTGCAGCATCTCCATCAGGCGGCCTCCGTCGCTTTCCGTCTCCACACCACGGCCCAGCGCAGCAACCCGCCGACCGCCACGGCCTCGCCGACCAGTACGGCGACCGCCACGCCCGGGCTCCACAAGTCGGCCAGCGTGAGATACCAACTCCGGACCAGCAGCACGATCGCCGGACCGATAATCGCGGTCGCCAGGACGGCGTACCCGGTGTAAATCGCCTTGGCCCGGCGCGGGTACCCGGCGATCCCGGCCGGTCCACGGCGCAGGAACGCACCGGCGAAGCGGAACGATTCCCCCTGCAGGTTCGACGTCGAGGTGGCGTGCTCGAGCATGTGGTAGCCGTCCAGCTTCAGCACCGGGACCAGGTTCGCCACCGCGGCGACCACGCCGAACAGCAGCAGCGCGGCCGCAAGGCCTTGCCACCACCCCGTCTGCGGTCCCCACCGCCACAGCGCGGCGAACGGGATCAGCGCGATCAGGTTGACGTAGATCCCGGCGAACGACGTGACCACGCGCTGGCCCGGCCGCGCGAAGGTGACGACGTCGTCGACCTTGCAGTACGGCGCGATCATCGGGAACCGCCACATCACCCCGATCTCGCTCGGGCGGCCGCCGTACCGGACACACGCGATGCCGTGGAAGAACTCGTGCCCGGCGATCACCAGCCAGCCGACGGTCAACCCGAGCAGGGTCGCGGTCCACCGCGAGGGTGAGTCGGCGACGGCCGACCACAACGTCGACCAGTTCAGCAGGACCAGGACCGCCACCAGCGAGCCGATCAGCGCCAGTGGCACCGCGGCCCACGGACTGAGCAGCCAACCGATCTTGCGCGCCAGCGGTACGGCGAGCTCCGCCGCGCCCGGAACGGGCCGGCGCCACAGCAGCGGGGACCGCCCGGCCGCTCGACGGGCCACCGCGGCCTTCTCCCGTACGGCGTCCAACTGCTCGGGAACGGCCGGTTCGACCAGCGCGTGGGAATGCAGCAGACCGAGCAGCTGCTGCCAGTGCGCCTCGCCCAGCCGTTTCCCGAACTGTTCGGCATAGGCGACGCCGATCTCGGCCAGGGTCCGTCGACCGTCGAGCTGCGCCATCAGGAACGCCTCCCGCGGACCGACCTTCAGGAAGGCCTGGGTCTCCCGGTCGCCGATGATGTGAACGGTCGAAGGCCCCTTGAGCAGACCAGGACCGATCCGGACCGTGGCGCGCAGGGCCGGCCGGGCCTCGGCCAGCCAACTGCCGGCCGCGGGGTCGCTGACGGTCGTCATACCGTGGCCGCGGCGGGCTCCAGCGCCCGCTCGATCAGGTAGGACAGGTAGATCTCGTCCAGGATGGCCACGCCGAGGCGGTTGTTGGTCATGTGGATGTAGGAGCTCAGCAGCACCGTCGCGCGGGCCACCGGATCGGCGATCGGCTCGCGCCCGGTGCCACCGGTCCGGCTCGGGAAGACCAACCGGTCGGCCTCGGCATCCAGCTTCTGGCGCAGTTCGCGGCAGTGCGTCAGCCAGGTCCGCTCGATCCCGGACAGGTGCTGCCCGGAGTCACCCGCGCTGATCGTCCGGATCCGGTCGACCCGCTCGGTCAGCGACGCCCGGGTCAGTTCGAAGCTCTTGTCGAAGGACTCGTGGTAGTCGTCCGACGGCTCCTGGTACAACGTCTCCCAGAACCCCCGGTAGCGCTGGAAGAACTGCCGGACCGCCTCGTCGGTCTCCAGGAACGAGTACGCCGTCAGCAGCGACAGCTGGGTCGCCAGCCCGAGCAGGACCGGCCGGACGTGGGTGTTCGACGTGGCCAGCAGCTTGGCGACCAGGTCGCTGGACGCCTCGAAGTGCCACTCGCCGAGCTCCATGCCCACCGGGCCGCCGTACCGGTCGAACTCCTGCTCGTAGTCCATCAGCGCGATGCTGTTGTTCGGCCGGAACGGCATCACGCCGTCGACGCCGTACTGCTCGACGAAGCGTTGCTCGCCGTACTCGGCCACGTACATCTTCTTGTAGATGTCGGCCAGGCCCTCGACGTCGGTGTCGTAGAGCGCCGGCCGCCGGGCCAGGAACGCCTCGATCGCCGTCGTCGCGCGCTCGGTCACCTGCTCGCGCAGCTCGGGCCGGGACGGCCGGAACCGGATCCGCAGGTGCGGACCCTCCATCCAGTACTTGATGAAGAACCAGCGGTCGATCAGCTCCTCCTCGCGCAGCTCCTCGACCAGCGGCCGGACCGCCTCGACCAGGATCGGATTGGCGTCACTGGCGTAGAAGACGTGCAGGGCCACCCATTCATTCGTCATCGTTGTCCCTCCCGGTGTCGTAGAGCTCCAGCAGCAGTTCGCAGACGTGCGGCCGGCCGTGCTCGTCGGTCAGCCAGAGTTCGTCGGTGTCCGGGTTGGCCTCGGTCAGCACGATCCGCGCCGAGGCGCCCAGGGCCAGTTGTTCCAGCAGGTGCAGGGACATCCAGCTGTCGAAGTCCACCGGCAGCGGTTTGCGGCCGGCCTTGCGTTCGCCCCCGGATGTCTCGGGGGTGTCCGGCGCGGCGCCGTCGTCGACCGCGGACTTCGCCGCCGCGTTGTCGATTTGGGCGAACAGCCGCGCGGGCAGCCCGTGCTCCAGCCGCCACCGCCGGACCCGCAGCAGATGCTCGGCGTCCGAGTGCCGCGCGTCGCGGAACGGGAAGTCCGCGGTGTTGAGCTTCCACATCCGCCGCTGCAGCACCAGGTCACCCAGCACCAGCCGCGGGTACGACTGGATGCCGTCGACCGGAACCGGATCGCCGGTCCCTGCCCACAGGTCGATCTGGGCCATCCCGCTGGGCGAGAAGCAGAGCAGGATCTGCTGGATCTCCGGCAGCGCCATCGGCATCAGGAAGCCCAGGTAGACCGGCACCACCTCGCGCTCCAGCCGCCTCGACATCAACCGCACCCGATCGGCCGCGGCGTCGTGCACCAGGAACAGGTCGTCGAGTGCGATCTGCTCGTCCTGCGGACGGGTGCTCGCGTCGCCGGGACAGACGATCTCGTACTGCGTGACGGCCGGGTGCACGTTGAGGTTCGTCGTCTCGTAACCACCGCGCAGCTCGGCCAGGACCGCACCGTCCGGTGCGTAGTCGCGCAGGATCTCGCTGATCAGGTCGCGCGCCCGGGTGCCCTCGGTGTCGAGGCTGTGCGCGAACCGGGAGAACATCAGCGTCAGCCCGGCGTAGGCCTGGTTGAGGATCAGCCGCCCGGGTTCCCGGTCTGCGCGGGCCAGTTGGACGAAGAACGACCAGGGCTGCGCGACCTGCTCGGCGGGCGGCAGCTCGCGCCGTACGGCGTCGACGAAGTCCGGGCCGAGGCGGATCTCCTCGACCGGCCGGGGATCGGCCGCGCGCAGGTCACGCAGGTGCAGCGACGCGGCCTCGCGCGCCTTGTCGACCGCGACGATGTCCGGCAGCTTGAACCAGTTCTCCTGCGGCACGAACGCGTTGTCGTCGTCGAACTGCCGGCGGCGCAGCGAGCGCCGGGTGTAGGGGTCGAAGAAGTCGCGCTGGAACTCGTGGCAGAACCGGACGACGTCCTGGCAGTCGCCACCGATGCCGTAGCGCGCCTTGAAGAAACCCTTGGCAGTGAGGCGTCTGGACACGTTGAGGTCGAACGCGGGCAGCAGATCGGCCAGGTCGGCGAGATCCGGCAGCAGCGTGCGCTCCCACAGCTCGCGGTCGACCTCCATGCCGTCGCCGGTGATCGTGGTGTCCTCGTAGATCACTGTGCGCGGTACGAGCTGCTCGGACGCACCCAGCTGCTCGAAGCAGGCGCGGACCCGGTCGCGGACGCCGCTGAGCACCGCCGCGCGACCGCGGGCCGGCGTACCGGAGTAGGCGTCGATCAGGTCCACGGCCGCCTGCAGCGAGGCGGCGAGCTGCTGCAGCGTCGGATGATGTTGCGCTTGCAGAGCGGCGACGAAGACCTTGGCGGGATCGCCGGCCCGCAGGTCGATCTGCAGGTCCGGCGCGAGCAGGAAGCCGAGGCGGAGCAGGTGGCCGATCAGCTGGTCGGCTTCGGCCAGTGAACGCTCCTCGGCCTGGGCGGCGACCTGCCTGCTCAGCTCGGCCAGCGTCGGCCTGGCCTCGCGGGTCAGCTCCACCACGTCGTCGAGCGCCGGACCGCCGGGCAGGAAGAACAGGTTCTCGTGAACGTTGTCGATGGCAACCACTGCGTCGGGGTCGCTGCCGGCGGCGGTGCGGCGGCGGACGTAGCGCATCGTCTCGCCGTCGGAGCTGGCGCCCGGCGCGAGGCTGACCCGCAGACCGGAGCGCAGGGTGGGATCGGCCAGCACCACGGCGGCCAGGCGAGCCAGCACCGCGACGTTCAGCCGGACCGTCGAACGCTGTTCCAGCGAGGCGGGCTCCGGCCGCGGCCGGGTGGCCGTGTCGCTGAAGCGGCCGAGCCCGACCGAGGTCAGGGTGCTGAACGGACTGGTCTTGAGCGCCGCCCGGTAGAGCAGCTCCAGCAGCGTCCGCTCAACCTGCCGGCCGTGCTTGTCGACCTTCCTGGCCGGATCGAGATAGCGGTCCATGTTCTTCTCGAGGACTTCGGACTGCAACAGGACGGCACTGCGCAGCTTGTCGTCGGCGAGGATTTCCCTGGCCCGCGCGCGAGCCGCCGCAAGGTCCTCACCGAGGACGGCGACGCCCTGGTCGAGAAGCTCGCTGACCCGGTTGATCGCCGCGATCCACTGGTACGTCAGGGTCCGGGCCGGGTCCGGCAGCAACGGTTCGGCCCGGCTCACCGTGGCCGGCCGCGGCCGGCGACCGTTGAAGGCGTCCCGGCGGAGGTTGATCAGCGCGACCCGCTCCGGATCCTCCGGGGCGCGCGCCGCCAGGTCGGTCTCCAGCGCTTCGCGGAGTTCGCTGGCCAGCGCGTCCCGGACGGCCTCGGCGGCGAGTACCTGCTCGGTCCAGGCGACGGCGGCCGGAGTACGCAGTACGGCGACTGCCTCGGCAGGCTGACCGGCGACCCGCAGCAGGAAGCCGGAGCCGAGCCGCCAGCCGGACGCCGTGCCGGTCTCAGGGCTGTAGGGGTTCGAGAGGACGTCGGTCATCGGAGGTCTCCTTGGGCCGGACGGTGGTGCAGGCCGTGGTCGTAGCCGGCCCGGCCGGCGCGTTCGTGACCGAGCAGGAGGAAGAGCATGCTGCGCTCGTCGGTCTCCTCCAGGCCGAGGAACTCGTCGGCAGCGAGGTTGTCGATCCCGAGGACCGCTCCGATGCCCAGACCGCGGGCGGTCGCGGCGAGGTAGCTGGTCTGGGCGAGTTGGCCGACCTCGACGCTCAGCATGCGGTAGCCGCGGGCGCCGTAGGCCTCCACCAGCGCCTCCAACCGCCCGGTGATCACCAGTACGGCGGCCACCTCGCTGAGGTTGTAGTTGGTCAGCGCGTAGTGCCGCTGGACTTCCCGGTAGTCGAACTCACCGGCACCGATGAGTCGGTGGGCGGCCGGGTCGTAGGCGTAGGCACGCTGGTCCAGTCCTTCGACGGAGTTCGGCAGCACCCAAAGACGCGTCCACGGGTCCTGCCGTGGCGCCGGCTCGACGTCGGACCCGGCGCGCGTCAGCTGGGCGGTGGTCGCCAGTACCGAGCCCAGGTCGGCGGTGGAGAGTTTGGGCCAGGCGGAGAACAGGCCGAAGCTGGATCGCCTGGTGCGCAAGCTGGCGGAGAGGTCCTTCGTCGATGGGCCGGGTGGAGGCAGCGGTACGTCGTCGCCGGCGATTGCCACAGGAGCGGCCGCGCTCCGGGCCGGGCGGGGCTGGTCGCCGACCAGGGCTGCGGCGTGGACGCGCTCGACCAACTCGAAGTCGCGGACGCGTTCGGACTTCTCCCAGACCCGCAGCTGCGGCGGCGTACCGGGGTGGGCCTCGGACGTCACGGCCCGGCGAGAGCCCAGCGGCACGACCACGAAGGGCGCTTCGGTGCGCCCGTCCACGGCGAGCGCAGTACTGACCGGCCCCTCGTCGAACCACAGCACCGGCTCGACCGAATACCCGGCTGCCGCGAGGACGAGTCGCCAGGAGGCGAGCAGTGCGCCCACATCCTGGGTCACGACGTGATAGCTGAACGAGTTGTACTTGAAGGCGTTCTTCCAGAACTTCAACGTCGCCACGAGATACAGCCCGGCATCGACGCCCGTCGCCGCAGCCAGCTCGGCACAGCGGTTGGCCGAGGACAGTCGGTCGAGACTGTGATGAGCCGTGTCGTAGTGATAGACCCCGGCCCGCAACGGCGCCTGGCTACCGGCCACCAGGTAACTCTCGGCCGGGTACATGCCGCCGCCGGACGCGGTCGGCCGGGCCCAGACCGGCGCGGCGGGTTTCAGCTTCGTCGCGCTGTCCTCGTTCCAGTTCA
Organism: Kribbella sp. ALI-6-A; assembly: GCF_001984195.1. Lineage (GTDB taxonomy): Bacteria > Actinomycetota > Actinomycetes > Propionibacteriales > Kribbellaceae > Kribbella. The sequence continues at coordinate 1,661,544 of NZ_MTQN01000012.1, read as the reverse complement.
GCCCGGTACGCCGGTCGATCAGCCCGTAGCAGCCGAGCACCGAAGCCAGTACGTCGAGCGAAGGCATCCCGTCGCCGGCTGGGCCGGTCACCCGAGCCGCAGCCTCCTCCACTCCGAGCGACGGCAGGTTGGCGAACGGCACGGGTAGCGGCAGCTTGGGCGCGTCGACGTACAGCTTGTGCCTCGACGGCTGGTCGGTCCAGTCCACTTGGAAGCCAAGCGGCGGCAGTGGTACCCGCTGCCGCTCGAACATCCGGCGTGCGTAGTCCATCGCGACTTCCGCGCGGCTCGGCCCGGCGGTCGCATCGATCTGGCTGGTCACCTGCGCTCAACTCCTACGGAAGACGACGGACGGCTGGAAAGCGGGCTCAGGGGAAGGGATGCGGCACCCGGTGCAGCTGCTCGGGCGTGAGCGGCTGGGTCGTCAGCCCGGCCGCGTACGGCGCCCACAGCGTGCGCGGCATGGTCAGCACCCGCTGGCGCCGCCACCCGAAGTCGATCGGGATCAGGCCGGGCACGATCGTGGCGACGGTGCGCAGCCCCATCGCGAGCTGCTCGGGCGTGGTCTGGTCCACCACGACGGTGTCCATGCCCCGCTCCGCGAACAGCGCGACGATCTCCTCCACCGGTTCCCGCAGGTCGGTGGCCGGAGCACGCCCGGTGGTCCAGTCGGCGAACACGTCGTCCAGCGCGGTGACCTCGGTCTGCCGCAGCCAGTGCTGGGCGTGCTCGGCCATCTCCGGCATCCCGAACAGCAGCGCGTGGTGCGCCAACTCACCGACGTTGCGGTAGTCCGTGACCATCGGCCGCACCTCGTCCAGGCTCTCGGTCACCCGCTCCTCGAACCCGGTCACGTACGACGCCACCTCACACACAGCAGCCCGTACGGCGTCCGCCGGGTCGAGCGAGGCGCCGCCGGCGAAGCACAGCGTGCCCCGACCACCGTCACGCCGTACGGCGACCGCTCCGACCGCCGGCACCGGCAGGTCGACCCGGATGTCGAAGCAGCGCAGGTCATAGCCGAGCAGGTCGACATGCGCCAGCATCTGGCGGACCAGCGGGTTGTCCACGGTGTCCAGGTCGATCTCGGCCGGCGTCAGACCGGAGTACCAGCTGATCAGGAAGGCGTCCCGCTCGATCAGTTCGAGCTGGCCGTGCAGCACGGCCTCGGTCACCGAGCTGCCGGAGGCGCACCCGTTCGAGCACTCCTGCACGGTGTTGCGGTGATCCTCGCGATGGTCGAGGTAGTAGACGATCTGCTCGGGCACGAGCAGCGCGCGGTCGTCGCGGACCGACCAGCCCCAGACCCACGGCACTTTCGGATTGCTTGCCCAGGGCACGTACTTGTCGGCGTGGTCGACGTAGAAGTCCGGGGTGTAGAGCCCGCACTGCTCCATCTCGACGTACGGGACGGTCAGCTCGGCGGGCGTCGCCCGCAGCGCCACGTCGAGGCGGCGCGGCTTCTGGCCGGCATCGCGTTCCAGGCCTTCCAGGGCACCCAGCAGTTCACTGCGTCGGTAGCTCTCGGCGTGGCCGCTCCACCACATCTCGTGCAGGCCGTACTTGCTCCGCACCTCGAAGTGCCCGCTCGCCGGCGCGGTCGCCGTGGCGTGGTACGCGCGGATCGCCGGGCCGCCGAGCATGCCGCAGACCGGGTTCGCCAGGGCGTCCATCGGCAGCTCGAGGTCCTCGGGCTTGCGCGACCGGCCGCTGCCGGGACCGGACGCCGGCGTGGAGACCAGCCGGATCCGGGCGCCCTCGGCGGTGTCGGGTTCGGGCTCGGCGCAGACGTCGCAGGACGAGTCGCGGATCAGCCCGTAGCGCTCGACCCGCGCCGTCCGGGTGTCGATCTCCCACACCGGGTACGCCGGGCCGTCGGTGCTCGCCTCGCTCGCGATCCGGCTCAGGGTGGCGGCGATCGCCAGCGCATGGTGGGCCGGAGTGATCGCCGCGGTGGTCAGTACGCCGTGCGGGTGGTCCAGGATGCGGCGCTCGATGGTCGGGCGGCAGACCACCCAGCGCCGGTCGAAGCAGGTGGGGCACGGCCCGGTGCCGCCGGGGGTCGCGGCGACCACCAGGGTGCCGGCGTAGATCCGGATGCTGACCGTGGCGGTGGTCTCCTGCGGACCGATCGTGGTCCGCTCCTCCTGACCGGGCAGGCCGAGCACGGCGACGTCCAGCGTGAGCACCGGACCGGGCGGCAGGAGCGCCGCGATCGCCGTACCGACCGTTGTGACCAGGGCGGCGGGATCCGCGGCTGGGGAGGGCGGGTGGTCTTCCAAGGTCGTCACTGGATGCTGCTCCTTCGCGGTCCGGGCGGGTGGCGGGAGGGGGTGAACATGCTGCGGACCAGGGCCCTTGGTCCGCAGCACTCAGCTCACGAGCACACCTGTCAGCCGCAGCTGGAGGTGCTGGTGCTCGTCGAGCAGCAGCTCGAGGTGCTGCAGGAGCAGCAGCTGGAGCAGCTGCAGGACGAGCTGGTGGCTGCGAGGTCGAGCGACGGGTCGGTGATCTCGTCGACCTCGAAGGTGACGGCCTCGAGGTCGAGCAGTTCGAGGCCGAGCGACTGAGTGCTCATAGCGGTCTTCCTTTCCTCTTGCTGCGCGGCTGGTCAGCCGCGTCTGGGCGGAGCGGGTCGTACCGTGCCGGCGGCGCACTGGGCCCGCCGTACCGCTGGGGTGGACGGACGGCGGTCAGCCGCCGCCGCACCCGGTGCTGGTGCTGGTCGAGCAGCAGCTGGACGTGCTGCAGGACGAACAGCTCGAGCAGGAGCAGCTCGAGCTGCACCAACCGGCCGCGTCCTGGCCGAGGTCGATGATGTCCTCGATCTCGAACGTCGCCGTCTCGAGCACGAGCAGCTCTTCGCGAAGCGCCATGGTGATTCACCTCCTTCCTGGGCGGGTGGGGCCGCCACCCGGTCGGGCGGCGGAACCTGGGGAGGCAGTACCAGACACGCGCTAGCTGGTACTGCTGCAACTGCAGCTGGAGCACCCGCAGCAGCTGGACGTGCTGCAGGACGAACAGCTCGACGTACTGGTGCTGGAGCTGCACCAGCTCGCGGAGTCCGCGCCGACGTCGGCGATCTCCTCGACCTCGAAGGTGGCGGTCTCCAGCGACAGCAGTTCGGTGGTCAGATCAGTCATCACGACTCCTTCGCGACGGGGGCGGACGAGCGGAAGAGCAGCACCCGGGCGACGGCGGTGACACCGGCGAGGTCGGGTGGGGTCAGGTCGACGACAGCGGCTCGACGGCCTGCGAGGCCGGCCACGAGCTCGTCGTCGGTGACGGCGCGGGTCAGGTCGGCGATCCCGGCCTCCGGGCCCGCCGAGCGCAGGCCGGTGAGGTCGGCATCCAGGCCGAGGCGGCGGTCGGCGCGGTCGAACGGCGTACCGGCGAGCTGGCGTTCGCCGACCGCGGTGAGCAGCGCCGACTCGGCGGCGGCCACCCAGGAGCTCGCGGCGCGGGCCAGCCTGACCGTGCCCGATCCATTGCTAATGGCAACGATCGCGACAGGAACGGCGCCCCGGCCGAACTGGAAGGACACGCGGTCCCCGGCGGCGGTCAGTTCGTTGACCAGGATCATCAGACGGCGGTGCTGCTGCGGGTCGAGCGCCTGCCCGATCAGCTCGTCCGGCACCGCGGTCACGGGCAGTTCGCCGCGGGCGGCGGCGGCGACCGCGGCTGAACCGGCCGCTGCCACGAGTGCACGGGAGGTCGCCTCGGCCAGGGTCGGGGCCGCGGCGAGGCCGCCGAGATCGGGCTCGAACTCTGCGGCGTTCCAGTCCAGTGGTCCAGCCAGAACGGCTGCCCGGTCCACAGCGAGCGGCCTGTTGCTTCCGACCTCGGTCGCAGCCGTCGGCACCGGCCGGGACGGCCCGACTCCGAGCCAGGTCTCCAACAGCTCCGGTACGACGTACTCCGCGTCTGCTGCCGGCTTTTCCAGCAGCTGACAGCGCCGATGGAGGTTCAGCGCGTACTGCACCGACGCCGCCTCCAGCGCGGCGAGCCTGGCCTCCAGCACCGTCTCGACGCCGAAGGTCACCAGCGGCGCGGCGTCGGCGGCGGGCGCCAGCAGGACCGCGGTCTTCACCGGGATCTGCGGTACGGCGTCGTCGTCGAAGCGTCGCATCAGCCCGACGGTGTCGGCCACCACCGAGTCGAACCGGCGGTACGCGGTCTCGACGCTGTCCGCCGGTCCCGCACTCGCACCGGTCGCGGGCTGCTCGACGGCGGGGTGCGCGACCACGTGCTCGGTGTGGACGGTGAGCCGGTCCGGATCGACCAGGACGACGGTCTCGTCCAGGTCCGAGGGCATGGTCCCCGAGAGCTGCTTGAAGATCTCGAAGCCGACCACGTTCAGCAGCATGGTGGCGGCCACGCCGGGCAACGCGGATCTGGCCGGTGCCGTCGCCGGGCCCGCGACCGCCGCCTGCCAGAGCTCCGCCGTACCGGACAGGGCGTTGTCGCTCATCCGCAGGAGTGCCGACTGGATGGAGACCGGTCCCTGCCAGGGGCCTGCGACCAGTTGGTCGCCCACCCGCAGCACCGGGAGGAACGCCGTACCGGCTTGTCGTGCTTGCTCGGCCAGGGAGAAGAGCTCGCGCGACGGGCCGTCGAGCGCCAGGAGGCAGACCAGATCGGGTGACGCCGCCGTACCGACCTCGACGTAACCGTCCACCGCAGATCCGACGCCGTTGGCGATCAGCGCGGATGCGAGCGTGGCGGCGGCCGCGTTGTCCTCGCCGGTCACGAGCACCCGGGCGGCTGCCACTCGGGCGAAGCCGCTGCCGTCGTCGCCGTAGTGCTCGAGCAGGGCGATCTGGCTCGGGAAGCCGGCACGTACCTGTTCGTCGACCGCGGCGCCCGGGCCGTCGAGCACGACCCCACGGCCTGCCAACGTGCCGAGCAGGGACTTCACCGCGCCGACGTGCGCTTCGGGGAGACCGGCAACGATCTCGGCCAGTGAGTTGCTGCCGTCGAGGTGCGGCAGCAAGGCCGACAGGTACCGGTACGCGCCGGCACCGCGGATCACGAAGGGGCCGTCGGCACCACGGACGTAGACGCCGTCGAGCGTCTCCAGGAAGGCCACGTCCTGGCGCATCCGCGGACGGACGAGTTCATCGGGCGGGTTGGTCACGGTCGCTCCTCGGGCGGAAGAAGGCGGAACGGGTCAGCTGATGTCGCGGCGGCGGATCAGCAGGGCGGCGACGGTGGTGCTCACGACGATGTAGGCGACCAGGACGAGGCAGGCCGCCGGAGTGGTCAGGTAGTCGACAACACCGGGAGTCCCGCCGTCGCTTTGGGTCGGTGCGCCCAGGCCGCCGACCAGCGAACCGCTGGCCGACCCGAGCAGGACGTAACGGACGGGTTCGAGGCCGGGCAGGATGCCGGCCAGCCCGGACAGCGCGTTCTCCAGGCCGAGGGTCCACAGCAGGCCGGCGGCCAGCGCCACCGTCGTACCGCGGAAGACCACGCCGAGCGCGGCCCCGACACTCATCCACGCGGCCGAGATCAACGCTGCGGCTCCGAGCGAACCGGCCAGTGCGGCGGCCGACGGCCAGTCGGCCGACCGGCCCTCGACCGCTGCGATGATCGCGGACGCAGCCACCGCGGCAAGCGCAGCTGCCACGGCGATCACGGTGGTCGCGATCGCACCGACGACGAGCTTGGCCAGCAGCACCTGCACCCGGCCGGGCCCTTGGCTGAGCCGAGCGGTCCAGGTGTTCCACCGGTACTCCGAGCCGGTCACCAGCACGCCGAGGATCAGCATGATCGCGCCGCCGAACAGGGGGTAGCTGCTCAGCGAGGTCGACGCGACCGCGTTCGGCAGCAGGATGTCGAGCAGTTCGGCCCGGCCCGCGTCGGACGGGTCGAGCACGCTGTAGATGATGTACGGCACGACGAAGGCGAAGCCGACCACCATCAGGATCCAGGCGATCCCGATGACGACCGGAGCCATCCGCTTGCGCAGCAGCAGACTCTCGGCGGCGACCGCGTCGATCATGACTCCTCCGTCGGCTCGTCGTCGTGCGCGGTGAGGGCGAAGAAGACGCCCTCCAGGCTCTGGCGCTCGCGCCGGATCTCGTGAATATCGATGCCTGCGGCAACCAAGGCGCGGACCAGGCCGGGGATGTCGTCCGGGGCCGCCTCGAGCTGCCAGTGCCGATCCCCCGCGTCGCCGGCCTCGATCGGCGTCTGCCCCGTGTACTCCGCGAGGATCCAGCCGGCCTGCACGGCCGGGGTCACCCACAGGTCCAGCGCCACACTGCCGGGCCGGTCCCTGATCGCGGTCACGGTGTCGTCGGCGATCACCACTCCGCGGTCGATCACGACCACGCGATCGCAGATCTGCTGGACCTCCCCGAGCTGGTGGGACGAGAACAGCACGGTCGTCCCACCGGCCCCGAGCGACCGGACCAGCGAGCGCATCGAGGCGACACCTTCGGGGTCGAGGCCGTTGGTCGGCTCGTCCAGGATCAGGAGCCTCGGGCCGCCGAGCAACGCGGCCGCGACGCCGAGCCGCTGCCCCATGCCGAGCGAGTAGCCGGTGAAGCGGTCGTTCCCGCGCTGCTCGAGCTCGACGACCTCGAGGACCCGGTCCACCTCGGTGTCGGGCAGTCCCTTGGCTCTCGCCAGGACCTGCAGGTTGGTCCGGCCGGACAGGTGCGGGACGAAGGCGGGAGTCTCGATCAGGGCGCCGACCTGGCGCAGCACCTCCGGCGTACCGGGTGGGCGACCGAGCACACTGACCGACCCCTCGTCGGGGCGGACCAGGCCGAGCAGGATCCGCAGCAGGGTCGTCTTGCCGGCGCCGTTCGGGCCGAGCAGTCCGTAGATCTGTCCGGGAAGGACTTCCAGGCTCACGCCGCGCAGGGCGTCGACCTTGCCGAAGCTCTTCCGGACGCCGCCGACCTGGACGGTGGCGGTGGCCGCGACGACGTGTTCCGGCCGGGACGGGGCGGTCTCGGTGGGCACGGGAACCTGCCTTTCGGATGCGTTTCCTGAACAGATGGAACTCGCCGAACGAACACCGTCGAATTCAGGCTCCCCAGCCGGGAATGAGGCTAACAGAACAATTCTCGGGCGGCGAGAACTTCTTTCGTTCTGCTCATGTTCGTCAGCAGATCGTCAACGAGGCAAGGAAAATCCAAGCAAACAATCAACTATGCCCACCGTTTCGATCGACATTGAAGAATGGCGGTAAATGACCGTTTGAAAGTCACTGTTCGTGGTATCTGAATTTGTCCAGTCGAGGGCGTGGCGTAGCCTTCGGCCATGCTGACTGCGCGACGAGGTCTGGCCACCGCCATCGACTACGCGGCGATGGCCGCTCCACTGGGCGCCCTGGCCGCGATCGTGCTGGTCCGGCGGCGCCTACGGCCGGGCTCCGCCCTGCCCGACGTCTCTCCCGCCAAGGCTCGCGTGCTCGTCGGGGTCGGCCTGACCATGCCGCTCAGCGCGGCCCTGGCCGCCACCGAAGCAGCCGGCGGTTCACCCGGTAAACGAGCGTTGGGTTTCACCGTCCGTGACGACTCCGATCCCCGCCCGCCAACGTTCCCGCAGGCGCTGGTCCGCACCCTTGCCAAGACCGCGCTGCCCTGGGAGCTGGGCCACCAGGCCGTCTGGGAGTTCCGGGCAGACAACACCCGCCGCGGCGCGGTCCTTGCCGCCGGCGCCTACCTGGCCATCGGCCTGCAAGCAGCCGCCATCCTCCGCAACCGCCGCACCTATGCCGACCACGTCGCCCAGACCCGAGTCGAGCAAGCCTGACCTGTCAGCCGCGGTCACGGCTCACATCAGACCATGCTCACCCCGGCGCTAGGCTGTGCCGATTCGTCCGGGTGAGGAGCAGCATGCGCGCAGTACTGGTCGTGGCCGGGGTCCTGGCTTTCCTGGCGACCGGGTGCGATGCCGACGACGGACCTGACCCCGTGCCCGTGGTCGCGCCCAGTACGGCGGCCTCGGCACAACCTCGAACGACGACAGCCGCGCCCCGCCCGACGGCCACACCCACCAAGCCGGCACCGGTCCGTCTGACCGTCACCCAGGCCCGCGTTCGGTACCTGGCGGTGACTCGGCCCTACAACGTCGCGCTGGAGCGGTTCGAGAAGGCGGCCAACAGTGGCGCGTCCGTCAAGACGCTGAAGTCCCGCGCCCGCGCCGTGGCCGCGGCGAACCTGGCCGAGTCACGGCAACTGTCGGCGATCGCCTGGCCTGCCGTGGTGGACCGCAAGATGAAGGCACTCGCCCGTGCCAATGCCGCCGCCCGCCCGCACTGGCTGAAGATCGCCGCGTCCGGCAGCCTGAACGAGATGGCCACCCACCTGCGTCGCGCCACCGGCGGAACCAGCCCGGCCGCCGAGATCAGACGACAGCTCGGCCTCCCGAAGTACAACGAGGACGACTACAGCTGACCCCGTGCGGCAGGATGCCGTCATGGCGGTTCTGAGTGCGCAGGCGGTCAACCGGGCGACGTTGAGTCGGCAGCTCTTGCTGGAGCGAGCCGATGTCGGGCCGGTCGAGGCAGTACGGCGGCTGGCGGGAATGCAGGGGCAGGAGCCCAAGCATCCGTACGTCGGGTTGTGGACCCGGCTGAGCAGGTTCGCCGACACCGATCTGACCGCGGCGGTAGAAGCGCGGGAGGTGGTGCGGGCGAGCCTGTACCGCGGCACGTTGCACCTGGTCACCGCCGAGGACTACCTGCGGTTCCGGACGACGCTGGCGCCCGTGCTCGAGGCGGGGCTGCGGATGCTCAAGGATCGCGCCGAAGGGCTGGAGCCGGACAAGGTGGTCGCGGCGGCACGAAAGCTGCTGCAGAAGGGACCGCTGACCTTCACCGAGATACGGGACGCGTTGCAGGAGCAGTTCCCGGCGGTGAACGATCGCGCGCTCGGATTCTGCACGCGGATGATGGTGCCGCTGGTGATCCATCCGTCGCAGACCCGCTGGGGTTACCAGGCCAACGCCCGGTTCACGCTCGCGGAGCAGTGGCTCGGGCGCGAACCGTTGCTCGACGCCGTCCCGGAGGAACTGGTGATCCGATATCTGGACGCCTTCGGGCCCGCGACGCCGACCGACTTCCAGACCTGGTCGGGACTGCCGGGGGCGAAGGCGGTCTTCGACACGCTCGAGCTGGAACGCTTCGAGGACGCGACCGGCCGCACGCTGTACGACGTACCGGATGCTCCGCGGCCCGACCCGGAAACCCCCACGCCCGTACGGTTCCTGCCCGAGTTCGACAACCTGTTGCTCGCGTACGCCACTCGTGAGCGGGTGATAGCCGACGCCTATCGTCCGGCCGTGTTCACGAAAAACCTGCGGGTGAAGGCGACTTACCTCGTCGACGGGCAGGTCGCGGGGTTGTGGACGGCCGAGAAAAAGCGGGCTGTGGCAACTCTCACGCTGACGCCGTTCGGCCGGACACTCAAGCGCACCAAGGCCGCGTTGGAGCGCGAAGGTGAGGCGCTGGTGCGCTTCCTGGAGCCCGATGCGAAGACCCACGAGGTGGTTACGGCCGGTGGATGAGGTTGTTGTCACACGTCGGATGACTGGGCTGAAGCCCCTCGGCCCAGTGGAATAGGCAGATGAGCACAGTCCCCACGATCACTCTGGACAACGGCGTCGAGATCCCGCAGCTGGGCCTGGGCGTGTGGCAGGTCGAGAACGACATCGTCACCGGTGTCGTCGAAGCCGCCTTCGAGGCCGGCTACCGGCACATCGACACGGCCGCCATCTACGGCAACGAGCAGGGCGTCGGGCGCGCGATCGCGAACGCCGGCCTGCCCCGCGAGGAACTGTTCGTCACCACCAAGGTGTGGAACAGCGACCAGGGCTACGACTCCACCCTGCGCGCCTTCGACAAGAGCTTCGGCAAGCTCGGGCTGGAGACCGTCGACCTCTACCTGATCCACTGGCAGTCGCTGCGGCAGGACAAGTACGTCGAGACCTGGAAGGCGATGGAGAAGCTGTACGCCGACGGCCGGGTCCGGTCGATCGGCGTGTCGAACTTCCACATCCCGGCGCTGCGCCGGCTGTTCGACGAGACCGACGTGCACCCGGTGGTGAACCAGATCGAGCTGCACCCGGAGCTGCCGCAGGACGAGCTGCGCGCGTTCCACGCCGAGAACGACATCGTGACCGAGGCGTGGAGCCCGCTGGCCTCCGGTGAGCTGATCGACCACCCGGTGCTGAAGGAGCTCGGCGGCAAGCACGGCAAGTCGCCGGCCCAGGTGATGATCCGCTGGCACCTGCAGCTGGGCAACGTGGTGATCCCGAAGTCGAAGACCCCGGCGCGGATCGCGGAGAACATCGACGTCTTCGACTTCACCCTGGACAACGAGGACATGGCCGCGATCGCCGACCTGGAGACCGGCCGGCGGACCGGCGGCGACCCCGACGTTTTCGGCTGATCACACCAGCTGCAGGAAGCGCAGCAGGACGGGTGAGCGGTTGTCCGGCGACCACGCCACGGACAGTTCCCACGGGGGCAGGTCGTCGGACAGCTCGCGGTACACCACCGCCTCGGGGTCCGTGCGCGGCGTCGGCGCGATCAGCAGTGACACGCCCAGGCCGGCGGCGACCAGCGAGACGATGGTCTGGACGTCGGCGCCGTACTGGGTGATCGACGGGGTGAACCCGGCGTCGCGGCAGTAGCCGGTGATCCGGTCGTACACCGCCGGGCCACTCGGGCGGTTGTAGAACACGAAGTCGTCGCCGGCCAGCTCGGCCAGGCTCACCCGTCGCCGCCGCGCGAGCCGATGCTTCGCCGGCAGTACGGCGACCAGCGGGTCGCGCGACACGACCCGCGACTCCAGCCCTTTGCTCTGCTGCTCCGAGCCCGGCAGGCGGAGCAGGCCGACGTCGATCCGGCCGTCCTTCAGCGCTTCCAGCTGCCGGAGCGTCGTCATCGCCTCCAGGTCGAGCACCACGTGCGGATGGCTGTCGCGGAAGGCTCCGAGCAGCTTCGGCAGCGTCTCGAACGTCGCGGACTGCACGAACCGCAACCGCAACGTCCCCAGCTCACCGCGCTGCGTGCGCTGCGCGTCCCGGACCGCGTCGTCGGCCCGCCGGAGCAGTTCGCGCGCATCCGCCAGCAGACTCTCACCGGCCGCGGTCAGTACGAACCGCTTCTTGATCCGCGCGAACAACTCGACGCCCAGATCGCGTTCCAGCGCGGCGATCTGCCGGCTCAGCGACGGCTGGGTCAAATGCAGCCGGGTCGCGGCCCGGCCGACGTTCAGCTCCTCCGCGACCACGACGAACGAGCGCAACTGGCGAAGCTCCATGCTCCAGATCATGCACCACGAGCATGAAGTCGTACCAGAACTTTCATTGGACGCATCAACACGGCCGAACCTACCGTCGAAGAGACGAAAGGAATCACCGTGTACGTCGTTCCCACCACCGCGATGGAGAAGGTCCGCCGCGAAGCCCAGTCCGCCCTGCCGAACGCGCCCGTCGTACCGCACGAGGAACTGCCTCCCCGCCGTACGCTGCGCTCCCGGATCGCCTGGACCTGGCGCTCGTCCCGCCCGCGGGAGGCCGTGTGCGAAGCTGAGAGCCGTGATCGAAGTGCGCAGGCTGCGGGTGCTGCGGGCCCTTGCTGACCACGGCACCGTGACGGCCGCCGCCGAGGTGCTGCACCTCACCCCGTCGGCCGTTTCCCAGCAACTGGCCGCCCTCGAGTCCGAGGTCGGCCAGGAGCTGCTGGAACGCCGCGGCCGCCGGGTCGCCATCACGTCGGCCGGCCGCCTCCTGCTCAGCCACGCCGACACCATCCTCACCGAGGTCGAACGCGCCGAGGACGCCATGCGCCTGTACGCCGACGGCGCCACCGGCGAACTCCGCATCGCCGCCTTCGCCACCGCGATCAGCCTGCTGGTCGCCCCGTCCCTGGCCTCACTGCGCGAGTCCACCCCCGGCCTGCACCTCGTCGTCCAGGACGCCGAAGGCCACCAAGCGGTCACCCAACTCCTGGACGGCGAGGTCGACCTGGCCATCACCGTCGAACACCGAGGCTCCCCCCGCCCGGCCGACGACCGCTTGGTCCTCACACCCCTGTACGCCGAACCGTTCGTGGCCGTCCTGCCGCCGACTCACCCGTCGGCCACCGCTGAATCGGTCGACCTCACCGCTTTGTCCACCGACGACTGGATCATGACCTCGATCGGCAACCCCATCCGGGACGTCGTCCTCCTGGCCTGCGAACAAGCCGGCTTCCAGCCGCGCGTCGTGCACACCTCCGACGATTTCCGCTCAGTCGCTGCCCTCGCCGCGGCCGGCGCGGGGGTCTCGCTGGTCCCCCGCTTGACCCTCCCGCCGAGCACCCCCGCGGTGATCCGCCCGCTGGCTCCTCCGACGCCGACCCGCCGCGTCCTGGTCGCCACGCGGCGAGCCCGGGCCGACCATCCCTTGGTCACCGCAACCCTCAAGACGCTCGCCGAAACCGCCGCACAGCTAGACCTCTGACAGCAGCTTCCGTACGTCGTCGGCCCGGGGATCAGCCACCCGCTCGTACAAGACCACCGCTCGTCGCCAGTGCTCCGACGCTTCGTCCCGGGAGTTCAGCTCCACCAGCACGCGTCCCAGCAGAGTCCGCATCGGCGCTTCCCGGTTCTCCGTGGGGAATCGAGCAGCGATCCCGACGCCGGCGCGCAGGATCTGCTCGGCCTCGACGAGCTCTCCGGATGCCAGCAACGTGGCACCGAGCTCCTCGAGGGCATCGGCCTCGATCACCTCGTGTCCCAGCGCCCGGATCGCCTCCAGGTTGCTCCGCAGGATCGACGCGGACAGCTCGTACTGCCCACTCTCCCGGTACGACCGGCCGATCATGTTCGTGTGCACCGTGGCCGCACCGGGTCTGGACCGCTCGGGCATCAGCGCCAACGCGCGGTCGAACGCCGCACGCTGCAGCTCCAGGTCACCCACCAGGCCGGCGAGCGCGCCGAGACCGACATTGGCGCCGACCTCGAAGCGCGTGACCTCGCAGCGCACGGCGAGCTGCAGGGCTTCCACGGAGAACGGCAGGCCCTCCGTCGGGCGGCCGACCATGCCCAGCCCGTAGCCGATGTCGATCAGGCACGCGACGACATCGGCCGGTGAACCGTGACGGCGAGCGATCGGGAGCGCCGATCTCAGCCAGGTCAGCGATTCGTCGTACAGGCCCACCGCACCGCACAGTCCGCCGGCCTGCACACGCCGCCCGATCTCCAACTCGACCGGTAGTTCGGCCGGGATGGCCGCTGCCAAGGTCACCGCCGACTTGGCCTCGCTGAACTTCATCAGGGTCATCGCCGGCGCGAACATGCCGACGGCGATCCGGATCGCGGTGAGCCGCTCGTCACCCGAACCCTCGGCGGCGGATCGGACCAGCCTGCCGAGGTTCGGCAACTCGGCCTCGATCCACTCCAGCGCGCGATCGGCGGATTCGAAGTCCTCCGCGCCGGTCGACCAGGGCACATCCGACCTCGAGCCGTACTTGTCCGGGCCGCCTCGCAGCTCGTCCCATCGCCACAGCACCGACAGGTAGCAATCCAGTTCACGCCGCCGTGCCTGCGTGAAGACCGCGTCGGGCAGGGTCTGTCCGGCCAGCACCCGTCCTGTCTCCCGTACCAGGTCGTGCATTCGGTACTGGTGGATCGCCGGTGTCTCCAGCAGGTGTACGTCGACCATGCGTTCCAGCAGGTCCTCGGCGTCGTCCAGTGAGACTTGGAGCACCTTGGCGGCAGCGCGCAACGGGAACCGGTCGCCGTCGAAGAGCGCCAGTACCGCAAAGGCATCCGCGGCCGCGGCATCGACGGGGCCGCCGCCCGCCAGGTGGTCCAGCGACAGGCCGATACTGCGGCCCACCTCCGCCGCGGGCCCGGTCAGAATCTCCCAGCGCCCCGCTTGCTCGGACAGCCTGGAGGCAACCTCACGCAGTCCGCACGTTCGCGCTCGACCACCGGCGATCCGGATCGCCAGGGGCAGGCAGCCGCACTTGCGCACGATGTCGAGTGCGGCGTCGCGATCCGTGCCCGTCACGCCGGTATCCATCGCCTCGAACAGCAGCTGAACGGCGTCGTCCTCGGACAGCACCTCGAGTCCCAGATGCCGGACGCCGGGCAACGCCGACAGCGACTGCCGGCTGGTCATGACGACGACTGCTCCCGGTGTCCCCGGCATCAGTGGAGACACTTGCTCGACGCCGGCCACGTCGTCGAGGACCAGGAGAATCCGCCGCCCAGCCAACGCCGTCCGGTACCGCGCCGCGGTGGCCTGGACGTCGCCCGCGGTACCGGCTGGTGGTAGGCCAAGGGACTGCAGCAAAGCAGCAAGCGCATCCGCGGTGGGCAGTGCCGTGCTACCCCCGCCGCGCAGGTTCAGATAGATCTGCCCGTCCGGAAACTCCTCCAGCACCTGATGAGCAGCCTGAACCGCCAGCGTGGTCTTCCCGATCCCAGCCATTCCGCCGATCGCGGAAATCACAATCCCCGGCGCCGCGGCCAACGGCGACCGCAGCAGGTCAACGAGCTCCCCGAGCTGATCGTCCCGCCCGATGAAGTCCCCGATCGCCGGCGGCAACTGCCGTGGCACGCCGTCAACGTCCCCGCCCTTCGGCCGCCGCGCTGCCGCGTCGAGACGTTCCCGGTCTTCGTTCTCCAACCCCAGGGCCTCAGCCAGCCGCGTGACGGTAGAAGGCCGCGGGAACTGCCGACGTCCACCCTCCAGCGCGTTGACAGCCTGAACACTGACCTCAGCCAGCTCCGCCAGCCGCTCCTGCGTCAGGCCGGAGCGGGTGCGGTACGCGCGAAGGAGCTGACCGAATCCAGGGCGGTTCACCGGCTCATCCTGCGGCCACGGGCACGGGGGCGCAAACACCGGATCTCTAGGGTTCCGCGAGCAGCCTCCGCACCTCATCAACCCGTACGTCGGCCACCAACTGGTACTGGATCAACGCCAACTCCCACTGCCGGCGAGCCTCATCGACCAGCCCGAGACCGGCCAACGCCCGGCCCAGGTAATGACGCAGCCGCCCTTCCCGGTGATCCGTGGGGTAGCGCACGGCGATCTTCACGCCGTCCGCCAGCACCTTCCGCGCCCGCGCATGGTCCCCGAGCGCCAACCAGGCAAGGCCGAGCACCTCGAGGGTGTCGCTCTCGATCACTTCCGTTCCCAGCTCACGGACCTTGCCGAGATTCTCCGTCAGTACTTCCACCGCGGCGTGGTGCTGACCGCTCTCGGTGAGGGCATGACCGATCAGGTTCCGGTGGACGGCGTCCGCCCCGGGACTGGATCTCTCCGGCATTCTCGCGATCGCCTCCTCGAAGGCGATCCGCTGCCGATCGACGTCCCCGAGCCAACCGGCCAGCGCCCCCAGACCCACCAGCGCGCCGACTCTGAGCTTGGCGGCCTGCGGTTGCTCGGTCACGACGAGCGCTTCTTCGGCGTACGGCAGGCCGTCTGCCGCCCGCCCCGACCGGCCGAGGTTGTACCCGAGATCGATCAGAACGGCGGCCAGCGCCCAGGGATCGCCGAGCCTCCGCGCCAGCGGCAGCGCGCGTTCCCGCCAGGGCACGGCGTCGCGGTACAGGCCGAGAGTGCTGTACGAGAAACCCATCTGGTACTTGCGGCCGACGTCGAGGCGGAGATCCAGTTCCACCGGCAGATCCACCACCAGCTCGAGTGCCTGATGCGTCTCGCCGAAGCGCATCAGCCGGCCCGCCAGGTTCGGCATGCCCAGGGCCATCCGTACCGCGAAAACCTGCTCGACGCTGTCACCCTGCGCCGACCGACGGACGAGCCGCACCAGGTTCGGCAACTCGGCGTCCAGCCATTCGGCTGCGACTGCGGTGTCGCTGACGTCCTCGGCGCCTGCTGACCAGGCTTGCTCGCCTCTCGATCCGTACTTGTCGGGACGGCCCATCAGCTCGTCGAAGCGCCAGAGCATCGCGAGATAACAGGCGGTCTCCCGGCGGCGCAGGTGTTCCCGAGCCAGGGCGTCGAACCTACGCTCGGCCTGCGCTGCGGCGACGACCCGGACGAGGTCGTGCATCCGGTACTGATGCGGCGCCGGGGTCTCCAGCAGGTGGCTGTCGACGAGCCGTTCGAGCAGATTCTCGGTTTCGTCGAGGCGTCGTCCGAGCACGGCTGCGGCCGCGCGCAGCGGGAATCGGTCGCCTTCGAAGACCGACAGCATCGCGAACACCTCCGCCGCTGCTCGGTCGGTCGAAGTCCCTGCGGCGAGAGCAGTCAACGACAGCGAGATACTTCGGTCGACTCCACCGGATGGCCCGGTCAGAATCCGGAGACGCTCAGGGCCCTCGACCAGCCGGTCAGCCAGTTCGCGGAGCCCGCCCGCCATCCGATCCACCTGCGGTCCGGCGATGCTGATCGCCAACGGGAGCAGGCCGCACCGGCGTACGACCTCGCGGGCGGCGTCGCGGTCCCGGTCGATCCGTTCGGTGCCCACCAGCCGCCCGAGCAGCTGAATCGCTTCCGTCTCGTCCATCACGTCGAGCTCGAGATGACGAGCTCCTGCTAGCTCGGTGAGCCGTCGGCGACTGGTGACGAGTACGACGACGCCGGCGACTCCCGGCATCAAGGGCGTCACCTGCTCCACACTCGCCGCGTCGTCGAGCACGATCAGCATCTGCCGGCCGGCCAGGGCGCTGCGGTACCTCGCGGCGGCCGTCTCGACATCCGTTGATCCGTCCGCGGGTACGCCGAGCAGCTGCAGCAGCGCGGCGAGTGCTTCCTCGACCGTCAACGGACGCGTACCGCCGCCGAGATTGAGGTAGATCTGTCCGTCCGGCGACGCGTCGATCGCCAGGTGTGCGGCTTGCACGGCCAGTGCCGTCTTGCCGACCCCGCCCATGCCACCGATGACGGACACCACGATGCCAGGAGCTGCCCGGAACGGTGCCCGCAGCAACGTCGTCAGTTCGTCGAGCTGCTGAGAGCGCCCGGTGAAGTCCGCCGGCGGTGACGGAAGCCGGCCCGACGCGTTGATTCTCCCGACGACCTTCGGTGCTGACCGCCGGACGGAACCCCCTGCCGAAGGCCGGGCAGCGGCAGCGAACACCCGCCGGTCCTCAGGCGACAGGCCCAGAGTGTCCGCCAGCAGCGCGATCGTGGTCGGGCGCGGGCGCCGGCGGCGTCCGCTTTCGAGAGCACTGATGGCTTGAATGCTGAGGCCTGATCGTTCAGCCAGGCGCTCCTGGGTCAGGCCGGTGGCGGCTCGGTGGTGACGAAGCAGGAGCGCGAACGGCGGGGCGGTGCTCACCTGCACATCGTCGGCGGCGCAGTGGCCGGACCGCAATCAGACGCGGGCGTCGTACTCCTCACGCGCCTGGAAGACCTCCGGGACCTTGGACTCGACCCAGTGGGTCAGCGCCTGGACGTGGGTGGCGGCCTCGGTGCCGAGTGGCGTGAGGGAATAGTCGACCCGCGGCGGGATGACCGGCTGCGCGACCCGATGCACGAAGCCGTCGCGTTCCAGCGCCTGCAGGGTCTGGGCGAGCATCTTCTCGCTGACGCCCTCGATGTGCCGGCGGAGTTCGCTGAAGCGGTACGAGCGGTCGAGCAGGGCGGCCAGGACCAGGACGCCCCAGCGGCTGGTGACGTGTTCCAGGATCACGCGGGACGGGCAGCCGACGCGGTTCACGTCGGGCATCAGAGCGGTCATCGGCGGACCTCCTCACTCAGAGACTAGTACCTTACTTCAAAGTGGGTACTTTCGTATAGTTAGTACCCCGGCTACGGTGAGTGCTACACGCACTCAACCGGAGGAAACACACTGATGAGCATCGTCGTCACGGGATCGACCGGAGCACTCGGCCGGCTGGTCGTTCAGGACCTGCTGGCCGCGGGGGTCCCGGCCGGGGACATCATCGCCGTCGCACGGAGCAAGGAGAAGGCGGCGGACCTGGCCGAGCAGGGCGTCCAGGTGGCGATCGCGGACTACGACCAGCCGGAGTCCTTCGACGACGTCTTCGACGCCGGCGACCGCGTGCTGCTGATCTCGGGCAGCGAGCCGGGGCGGCGGATCCCGCAGCACCAGGCCGTGATCGACGCGGCGAAGAAGGCCGGCGTCGCGCAGCTCGCCTACACCGGGGTGTTCGGCGGGCCGAAGGCGGACTTCCTGCTCGCCGCGGACCACCACGGGACCGAGCAGGCGATCCTCGACTCGGGGCTGCCGTACACGTTCCTGCGCAACAACTGGTACACCGAGATGTACCTCAACGACCTGGCCGGCATCGCCGAGCGCGGCGCGGTCGTGAACGGCGTCGCGCCGGGCAGCCGGATTGCCACGGCGACCCGCGACGACTACGCCGCCGCCGCGGCCGTCGTACTGCGCACCGACGGGCACCTCAACCAGGCGTACGAACTGAGCGGCGACGTCGCGTGGACGTTCGACGAGTTCGCCGCCGAGGTGGCCGCGCAGACCGGGAAGCCGGTCGTCCACACGTCGCTGAGCCACGACGACAACCTGGCGCTGCTGGTCCAGGTCGGTCTGCCCGAGGCCTTCGCCGCCGTGCTGGCCGATGTCGACGACGCGATCTCCCGCGGCGCCCTCGCCGGTACGCCGGGCGACCTGTCCCGCCTGACCGGCCGCCCGACCACCCCGCTCGCCGACGCCATCCGGGCCGCGCTGAGCTGACCAGAACCGCCGAAAACAAAGGGGGATCCGCGAGCCGAGGCTCGCGGATCCCCCTTCCCCCAGGTCTGTGGGTCAGCCCAGCCGGGCCGCCGCCGAGCGGGCGATCGCCTCGAAGTTGGCCGGCTTGATGCCCTTGCCCATCTCCCGGAACGCGACCACCGAGACGACCGCGCCCTGACGCGTCACGGCGTACGGGAAGCCGCCGTCCTCGCTGCCCGGGTCCGACGGCAGCGGGTAGTCGTACCAGCGCACGATCCGGGTCGCGTCGCCGAGCGCGACCGCCCGGTCCTCGGTGATCTTGCGCGCGTGCGTCGGCGCCGGCCGGGCCGCCTTGCAGGAGGCGATCGTCTTCAGGATCGACTCGTACGCCGCACCGGCGGCCTGCGCGTCCTTGTACCGGGTCAGCCACTGACCGCCGGACGCGTCCAGCCCGTTGGAGTAGTTGCGGCTGAGCGCGCCGAGCACCCCGTCGCCGCGGGTCGAGCCGCGCCCGCAGATCGGCGTACTGGCGCTGCCGCCGGTCGCGGCCCAGCCGCGCTTCGGGTCGGCCTTGGCCACTTCGGCGCCGGTCAGCAGCATGGAGTTGGTCAGTCGGATCGGCTTGACGGGGCTCGGTGTCTCCACTGGTCTTCCCGGGGTTTTCGTCGGCGTCGGTACGCCGGTCGGAGTGCCGGTCGGCGTCACGCTGGGATCCGCCGAGGGCGTTCCAGTCGGTGTCCCGGTCGGCGTCACGCTGGCCGACGGACCGGGTGATTCGGTCGTCAGCGGAGCCGGGCTGTCCGAGCCCGGCGTGTCGTTGCCACATGCCCCCAGCACCAACGGCAGGACAGCCAGTCCGGCCGCGTATTTCCATCCCCGTACGGACATGTCGTCCACCTTCTGCTCGGCACTGCCTCGATCAGATGGACGCTAGCGACCGGCGTTTGGTTGGCTCCGGATTTTCCGCCGGTTTTTTGTCTCAGTTCCCGATCACCGCGACGACGGCCGCATGG
Organism: Kribbella sp. ALI-6-A; assembly: GCF_001984195.1. GTDB lineage: Bacteria > Actinomycetota > Actinomycetes > Propionibacteriales > Kribbellaceae > Kribbella. Next base: position 1,641,912 of record NZ_MTQN01000012.1, on the reverse strand, counting down.
TCGGACGGCCAGACCCCGTCGACCGGCTCGTCACCGGTACGCCGTACGTCGATCACGCGGCCGAGCCCTTGCGGTCCCGGCGGACCGACGTGGATGTAGTCGACGCGGGCACTCGGGGTGAACGTCGCAGCGACGTACGGGTTGGTCGCGTCCCAAGTCGCGCCAGGGCCGTCGGCGTACTCCCAGGCGTCGATCAGCACCAGTCCCGGTACGGCGGGCGCCGTCCGGACACCGCTGAACAACCGCAGCTCGTCGGAGTCCGGCACCGCGTTGAAGTCTCCGGTGACCACCGGCGGATGCGAATGGGGGCGCTGGGCAACAAACTGCGCCAGCGCGCGGACCTGCGCGCACCGGATCGCCGAGGCGTCCAGCGGCGCCTCCAGGTGCGCAGTGAAAAACGGAACCCCGCCGGTGAAGGCGTGCAGCGCGTTGCGGCCCTCGGCGCCGGGCAGATCCAGCACCGCGGACTCCTCGATCGGCCACCGGCTCAGGATGGCGTTGCCTACGGCAACCGATGGGTCTCCACCGCGACGCTGCCACGGCTCCGGGTTGCGCAGCGGCGCGAACGCCCAGTGCAGGCCCAGCTCGGCAGCGATCAGGCCGGCCTGGTTCTCGTCGTCGCGGGCCCAGACCTCCTGCAGGCCGATCAGATCCGCGTCCGCCTCCCGCAGGACGGCGAGGATCGCGGCCGCGCGCTGCTGCCACGGGCCGAAGCGCCACCACAGGTTCCAGCTGAGGACCTTCAACCGCGGCGGCGTCCGTCGAGGCCGAGGGTCGACAAGCGGGCGATCAGCGCGCGCGGCACGTGGCGCGCGCCGGCCGAGATCAATTTGTACCGCCAGGTCGGGATCGAGATCGCCTTGCCCTGCATGAGGTCCGACCAGGCGGCCTCGACCAGGTCGGTCGCGTCCAGCCAGAGGAACGACGGGACGATGGTCTTGTCCATGCCCATCCGCTGGTGGAACTCGGTGTGCACGAAGCCCGGGCACAGCGCCATCACCGCGACGCCCTTGGCGTGCAGCTCGATCGCCAGCCCGGCGGAGAAGTTCGTCACCCAGGACTTGTGCGCGCTGTAGGTACCGCGCGGCATGAAGCCGGCCACCGACGACACGTTCACCACCGCGCCGGACCCACGCTCGATCATCGGCAGCACCGCCGCGTGCGTCAGCCGCAGCACCACCCGGACCAGCAGGTCGAGCTGCCGCTCCTCCTGCTCGATCGTGTTCGCCCAGAACGGCTTCTTCTGCCCGAACCCGGCGTTGTTCACCAGCACCTCGACCGGCCCGTCGGAGAACCGCCGCTCGACCCGCGCCAGCTGCTCGGGATCGGTCAGATCAGCGGCGAGCACCTCGCACCGCACGCCGTACAGCCCACTGATCTCGTCGGCGACCTCCCGCAGCCGATTCTCGTCCCGGGCCACCAGGACCAGGTCGTAACCTTCCCGCGCCAGCTTCTCCGCGAAGGCCCGCCCGATCCCCGCCGTAGGTCCCGTCACCAGCGCAGTCGCCACGCCTCTGTCCCTCCGTCGGTGAATGACCCCAGTCTGTCACTCCTTGACGGCTCCGGCGGTCAGCCCCTGGACGATGTAGCGGCTGGCGACGGCGAACAGGATCATCGTCGGGATGATCGACAGCACGGCCGCGGCCGACATCGAGCCCCAGTCGATGTTGTAGCTGGAGATGAAGCCGTTCAGCGCCGCGGGCACGGTCTTGTTGCTGTCGGAGTTCAGCAGCGTGACCGACAGGAACAGCTCGTTCCAGCAGTTCACGAAGTTGAAGATGAACGACGCGGCGATGCCGGGCGTCATCACCGGGACCAGCACCCGGAACAGCGCCGAGAAGCGCGAGCAGCCGTCGACCATCGCGGCCTCCTCGAGCGAGGCCGGGACGTTCTCGAAGAAGCCGCGCAGCATCACCGTGCACAGCGGGATCGACACCGCGACGTACACCAGCACCAGTCCGACCCGGCTGTCGACCAGGTAGAGCCTGGTCATCAGGATGTACAGCGAGCCGAGCGCGATGAAGCCCGGGATCATCTGGGTGACCAGGAAGGCGCCCATCACCGCGCCCTTGGAGACGAACTCGAACCGGGCCAGCACGTACGCCGCCAGCAGCGACACCACCGTCGCCAGCGCGGCCGCGACCAGCGACACGATCAGGCTGTTGCCGATGAACACCCCGAAGTTCGACTGCTCGAACAACCCGGTGTAGTTGGCCAGCGAGAACTCCGACGGCCAGTACTTCAGCGGATAGGCGAAGATCGACCCCGGGTCCTTGAACGACGTGACCAGGATCCAGTACAGCGGGAACACGGTGAGCACCAGACAGATGCCCAGCCCCGTGAACTTCGCGACCTTGCCGGCCAGGCTCTGATCGAGAATCATCGGGCCACCGCCTTCCGTCGCGGCGTCCGGGTCCGGACCGCGAGCAGGTAGAAGATCGCGAACAGCAGCAGCACGAAGACCACCATCACGCCCATCGCCGAGGCGCGCCCGTAGTCACCCTCCTGGGTCACCTGGATCATGTACGACGTGACGATGTGCGTCTCGTTGGCGGGACCACCACCGGTCATGCCGAAGATCAGCTCCGGGGAGTTGAAGGTCCAGATCACCCGCAGCAGCACGGTCAGCGCGAGCGTGGTCCGGATCGACGGGATCGTGATGCTGAACAGCGTGCGGACCTTGCCGGCGCCGTCGATCGCGGAGGCCTCGTAGAGCTCGTCCGGTACCGACTGCAGCGCGGCGAGGATCATGATCGCGAAGAACGTCACGCCGTACCAGACGTTCGCGCTGATCACCGCGACCATCGCGTAGCGGGCGTCGGCCAGCCACGGCACCGGCGTGTCGATCAGGTGCGCCTTCATCAGCAGGTCGTTGACCACACCGAACTCGCCGTTGAACATCCAGCGGAACAGGATGCCGATCAGGAAGCCCGACACCGCCCACGGGAAGAACACCAGCGCCTGGTACGCACCCCGGAAGCGGAACTTGCGCCGCAGCCACAGCGCCATCGTGAAGCCGATCAGAAACTGCGGGACCAGCGACCCGACCACCCAGACGACCGAGTTCTTCACCGTGCCGCGGAACATCTCGTCGCCGAGCAGGGTGCGGAAGTTCTGCAGCCCGACCCACGAGGTGTCGGACAGGTCGTTGAGGTTGTAGTTGCGGAACGCCATCTGGATGCCGTTCAGCAACGGGTAGTAGGTGAACAGCCCGACGAACACGATCGCGGGCATCATGAAGGCGAGCAGCACCAGCGCCGTCCGGCCGCTGAACCGCCGCCGTCGTCCGGCCGGGGGCCGCGAGCCCGCCGTACGGCGGGAGCTCGCGGCCGGCCTGGTTTCGGTGACAGCCATCAGGTCAGTTCCCGGCCCACTTCTTCGTCCAGTACTCGTCCCAGCTCTTCAGGATCTCGGCCGGCTGGGCCTTGCCGGTGATCAGCTTCTGCACGTCGGCGTCGGACTTGTTGCCCCACTCGGTCGACCACGGCACGCCACGCGGCTGGGTGACCACCACGTAGGTCTCCGGCGAGGCGTTCATCGCGACGTACGACGCCCACGGGCCGTCCTTGAAGAACGGGTCCTCGGCGGCCGACTTGAGGATCGGGACCAGGCTGTTCTCCTTCGAGAACGTCATCGCCGCGTCGCCCGAGGTGAGGAACTTGACCAGCTTGACCGCCTCGGCCTTGTGCTCGCTGCCCTCCGCGACACCCCAGCCGGCGTTGGCCAGCGGCTGCGCGGCCTTGCCGGTCGGGCCGACCGGCAGCGGCGCCGTGCCCCACTGGTCCTCCTTGATGGTCTTGGACTCACGGACCGTGGCGATCACCTCGGGGTCCTGCAGTAGGAAGCCCGTGGTGCCGGAGGTGAAGCCCTGCACCATCTCCGGGTAGCCCCAGCTCACCGACGACGGCGGGGAGGCGTTCTTGAACAGGTCGACGTACAGGTTCAGCGCGTCGACGGCCTTCGGCGACGAGAAGATCGTCTTGCCGTTGGTCAGCTTGAACGCGTTGTCCTTGTTGATGTCGTCGATCACGTAGCCGGAGATCACCGCGATCGCGTTGCCGGCGCCGCCGAGCCCACCGCGGAACGAGTAGCCGTACTTGTTCTTCGCCGGGTCGTTGATCTTCTTGGCCTGCTCGACCAGCTCCGGCCAGCTCTTCGGCGGGCCAGTGAATCCGGCCTGCTGGACCAGGTCCTTGCGGTAGAACAGCGACAGCCCGTAGAAGCCGTACGGGACCATGTACGACTTGCCGCCCTGCTGGGTGACGGCCAGGGCGTTCGGGGTGAGCGCCTGCAGGCCGTCCCAGTCCTTGAGGTCCGGCGCCATGTCGTAGATCCACTTGTTGGTGGAGAACGGGCCGACGGTGGTGTCGCGCACCTCGAGCACGTCGACGCCCTTGCCGGACTGCAGCATCTGCTGGATCTTCTGGTCCGCCTGGTTGGTCGGCGGCGAGATCAGCTGCACCTTGATGCCGGAGTTGGCCTTCTCGAAGTCGGCGATCAGCTTCTTCAGCAGCGCCGTACGGGTCGGGTTGGTCAGGCTCTCGACCATCTGGAGCTTGACCTCACCCCCGCTCTGGGCCTTCTCGGCCGGGCCGGGACCGCATGCGGTCAGCGCCAGCGTGGCGGCGGCGAACGCGGCGGTCAGTGGTGCGAGCATCTTGCGGTGACGCATGGCGCTTCTCCTCAGGGGATGTGGGCCAGGAGAGGGGGACATCAGACGAGTTGGTCGATCGTTGTCCGCACATTAACCACATTCGCGCGGGGTGGACAAGAACTTGCCGAAGATGTGACCGTAAGTGGTCTGAGGACTTAACATCAGGTACGCCGGAACGGTCCGGCAGCCGGAACGGGAGGAGGCGACCGTGGCAGCAACCGATCGCGCCCTGACCGGCCTGCGCCGGATGATCGCGTCGGGCGAGCTCGGGCCGGGGGCGAAGTTCCCGCCGGAGCCGGAGTTGTGCGACCACCTCGGGGTGTCGCGCAGTTCGTTGCGAGAGGCCACCAGGTCACTGGCCGCGCTCGGGGTGATCGAGTCCCGGCACGGCTCGGGCACTTACGTCTCGGCGCTCGACCCGGCCGAGATCATCAGCCGCTTCTCGCTGTCGGTCGAGCTGATCCCGCTCGAGGGTGTGCTGCAACTGCTCGAGGTCCGGCGGATCCTGGAGGCGCACGCCACCGCGGCCGCCGCCGCCCGCCAGGAACCGGCCCTGACCGAGCGCCTCGGCGACATCCTGGACCGCCTGGAGGCGACCACGGACGCGGCCGAGATCCAGGCCCTGGACGCGGAGTTCCACGGCGCGATCTGCGAGGCCGGCGGCAACCCCACCGTCACCGCCCTGACCGGCGTCATCCGCGGCCGCGGCGGCCACTACCGGATCTTCGCCCCCGGCGCCGACTTCGAGGCGATCAAGCGCACCAGCGACCTGGGCCACCGGGCGATCCTGTCCGCGATCACCCACCGCGACCCGGCCGCCGCCGCCACCGCCGCCTCGGCCCACATCGCCCAAACCGAACTCTGGCTCCGAGCCCTCCGCCCGGACCCGCAGGTCGCGCTCCCGACCCCGGACTGACCTCCCCAGGCAGCTCCTGCGAGGCAACCGACCTAAGCCAAGGCAATAGCGACAATCCCCACCAGCACAACCACACTCCCGACCAACCGCCGCCGCGCCCCGGCCTCCCCCAGCACCAACCAAGCGGCCAACCCACTCAGCACGATGCTCACCTCCCGCGCCGGCGCCACCAGACTCACCGGCGCCAGCCGCATCGCGTAGAGCACCATCACGTAAGCGATCGGCGACAGCAACCCCACCACGGCGATCTCCCGCCGATTCTCCTTCCACAGCAGCCGAAGCTGCTCCGGCCGCCGCACCACCTGCGGAGCAAGCAGCAGACTCTGCAACACCGACGCCGTCGCGAAGTAGATCAGCGGTGGCACCGCCAGCGTCGTCACCGAGAACGCGTCCCACAACGTGTACGCCGCGATCAGCGCGCCCGTCGCCACGCCGTACCCGATGCCGGCTTTCACCCCGCCGCGGGCGGATGGTTGCCGCGAGCCACTACCGATCCCGAGTACGCCGGCGACGATCAACCCGGCCCCGATCAGCCCGAGCACCCCTGGCCGCTCGCCCAGCAGCAGCACCGCGAAGGCGACCGCGAGCAACGGCCCGGTCCCGCGAGCGACCGGATAGACCACCGACAGGTCGCCCACGTCGTACCCACGCTGCAGCACGATCCCGTACCCGATGTGCAGCACCGCGCTGCCGCCCGCCGCGACCAGCCACATCCACGTCGGCCGCGCGTCCGACCAGATCAGCGCGGCCACCAGAGCGGGCAGGAGCACCACACTCGCCGCCGTGTAGTAGGCCCAGACGAAAACGGCGCCGCCCCGCCGGACCCGCTTGGCCGCGAAGTTCCAGCCGGCGTGCAGGACGGCGGCACCGAGCACGAGAGACAAAGCTGTGGCGTTCACCGTCGCACAGTCTCCCACCGCGCTCGATTGCCCGGATATTTCTTTTCGCTGTCGAGATCTTGCAGACCGCCGTCAACGAGCCGTACTGTCCGGGCACCAACGTCCGAGGGGGTTCCGTGTCCCACCCAAGGTTTCGTCGCCGCTTGGCGGTGACCGGCGTCGTGATCGGCGCACTGCTGTCCGGTTCAGCCCTGACCGCCTCCGCCCAACCGGTCCGGCCCGCGCCACGGGAGACCCGGGCCGGCCTCGACCCCGCGCTCGTCCAGGGCCGGGGTGCGACCGTGCCGTTCGTCGAGCAGGAGGCCGAGAACGCCTGGACCAACGGCGAGCGGATCGGCCCGAGCCGCGAGGCGTACACGCTGCCCGCCGAGGCCTCCGGGCGCACCGCCGTACGGCTGACCGAGCGCGGCCAGTACGTCGAGTTCACGCTCACCCGGCCCGCGAACGCGCTGACCCTGCGCTACAGCATCCCGGACACGCCGTCCGGCGGCGGCCTGCGCGCGCCGCTCGACGTCACGGTCAACGGCAAGCGCAAGCAGACCATGACGCTGACGTCGGAGTACGCCTGGCTGTACGGGATGTACCCCTTCTCCAACGATCCGGACGTCGACCCGAACCCGGGCTGGTGGAAGCCCGAACCAGACCCGGTGACGAAGCCGTTCCGCCCGAACCACTTCTACGACGAACAGCGGTTGATGCTCGGCAAGACCTACCGCGCCGGCGACCGGGTGCGCTTCGAGATCCCCCGCCACACCCCGGCGTCCTGGTACGTGCTCGACGTCGCCGACTTCGAGCTGGTCGCCGCCCCGAAGCGGCAGCCGGCGCGATCGCTCGACATCCGGTTGTTCGGCGCCGATCCCACCGGGCGGCGGGACGCGGCACCGGCGATCGATCGGACCATCGCGGCCGCGAAAAAGCTCGGCTGGTCGGTGTTCATCCCGGCCGGGACCTTCCAGGTGAACCGGCACATCATCGTCGACAAGGTGACGATCCAGGGGGCCGGCAACTGGTGGTCGATCATCAAGGGCAAGGTGCTGCCGCTGCCGGAACCCGCGCCGGACAAGTCCGTGCACAGCGCGCCGGGCTTCTACGGCAAGTACGCCGAGGACGGCGGCAGCACCGGCGTGCACCTGGCCGACTTCGCGATCGAGAGCGACGTCCGGGAGCGGATCGACACCGACCAGGTGAACGGCATCGGCGGCGCGATCGGCGGCGGCTCGTCGATCCGCGGGCTGTACCTGCACCACACCAAGGTCGGGATCTGGCTGGACGGCCCGATGGACGGGCTGCTGATCCGCGACAACATCATCGTCGACCAGATCGCCGACGGGATGAACCTGCACCTGGGCGTCTCGAACGTCCGGGCGACCAACAACTTCGTCCGCAACAGTGGCGACGACGGCCTGGCGATGTGGTCGGAAGCCAATCCGGCCGGCCTGGTGAACCACCACAACGTCTACGACCACAACACCGTGCAGACGCCGGTGCTCGCGAACAACATCGCGATCTACGGCGGCCGCGACAACGCCGTCACCGACAACCTGGTCGCCGATCCGATCCGCGAGGGCAGCACCCTGCACGCCGGCTCGCGCTTCGGCTCCACGCCGTTCGAGGGCACGCTGACCTTCGCCCGCAACACCACGGTTCGCGGCGGACCCCGCGACCTCAACTGGGACCTGGGCCTCGGCGCGATCTGGCTCTACGCCCTGCAGTCCGACATGGCGGGCCGGATCGAGATCACCGACAGCTCGTTCCTGGACTCGACGTACAACGCATTCCTGTTCGTCGTCGACTGGCCGGTCAAGGACGAGCACTCGATCACCAACGTCGCCGTGCGCAACATCAAGGTGGACGGCACCGGCACCAACGTCGTCAACGCCCGCGTCGGCGGCTGGGCCACCTTCGAGAACGTCGACGCCCGCAACGTCGGCGCACCGTTCGTCAACAACTGCGGCACGTTCCACTTCAACGGCCCACCGGAGTTCGACGTCCGCCTGCTGACCGGCAACGACGGCGGCTGGTCCGGCGCCACGTGGTGCGAGGACCGCCCGCCGGTGGTGCCCCCGCCGCCGCCCTCCCCCTGGAACTGACGATCGTCGCCGCGCCGCCTTGGACACCCCAGGCGGCGCGGCGCACCGTCGTACTAGGGTCGAGGCATGCGTGCACATGCTCAGCGGCTGGATGGGCTCGGGACGACGATCTTCGCCGAGATGTCGGCGCTCGCGGTGCGGACGGGGGCGGTGAACCTCGGCCAGGGCTTCCCCGACACCGACGGGCCCGACTCCGTGCTGGAAGCGGCGATCGCCGCGATCAGGGCCGGCGCGAACCAGTACCCGCCCGGTCGTGGCATCCCCGCGCTCCGGCAGGCGATCGTGGACCACCAGCGGCGGTTCTACGGGCTCGAGTACGACCCGGACACCCAGGTGCTCGTCACCACCGGCGCCACCGAGGCGATCGCCGCCGCCCTGCTCGCGTACGTCGAACCAGGCGACGAGGTGATCGCCCTCGAGCCGTACTACGACTCCTACGCCGCCTGCATCGCGATGGCCGGCGGACGCCGCGTCCCGGTCACCCTGCGCGCCCCCGACTTCCGGCTCGACCTCGACGAACTCCGCGCCACCGTGACCCCGCGGACCAAGGTCCTGCTGATCAACTCCCCGCACAACCCGACCGGCACCGTGCTCACCGACGACGAGCTGCGCGGCATCGCCGCTCTCGCCGTCGAGCACGACCTGGTCGTGATCACCGACGAGGTCTACGAACACCTGATCTACGACGGCCTGCAGCACCGCCCGCTCACGTCGTACGACGGAATGGCGGAGCGCACGGTCTCGATCGGCAGCGCCGGCAAGACCTTCTCGGTCACCGGCTGGAAGATCGGCTGGGTCACCGGTACGCCGGAAGTGGTCACCGCGGTGAACACCTCCAAGCAGTTCCTCACCTACGTCTCCGGCGCCCCGTTCCAGCCCGCCGTCGCCGGAGCGCTTGCCCTAGGCAACGACTACTTCGACGGCCTGCGCGCCGACCTGCAGAGCCGCCGCGACCTGCTTTGCGACGGCCTGGAGGCCCTGGGCTTCGGCGTCCACCGCCCGCAGGGCACGTACTTCGTCACCACCAACATCCGCCCGCTCGGGCACACCGACGGCGTCGAGTTCTGCCGCATGCTGCCGGAGCGGACCGGCGTCGTCGCGATTCCCCACCAGGTCTTCTACGACAACGTCGACGCCGGCCGTCCGCTGGTCCGCTGGGCGTTCTGCAAGCAGCGCGAGGTCCTCGAGGAGGCCCTGAACCGCCTCACCAAGCTCTGACTACTGCCCGTACGCCTTCGCCGTCCAGCCGAGCGCACCGAGCGAGCCGCCCTTGATGTCGGTGCCGAGCCGGTCGGTCTGGTTGGCGTCGAAGTACACCGACGCCGAACCGGCAGCCGTGATCGCAAGCATCGGCCGCCCGGCCGGGTGGTTGCTGCAGTAGCCGGTGCTCAGGCTGGCGAACGAGCTCCACCCACTCGCCCGCAGTACGGTCGAGCCGATCGTCGTCGGGGTGGCGAGGTTGATCCGCCACTCCTTCAGCTCACCGTTGGTCTTCGTGCCGACCAGTACGTCGACCGCCGCGGCGCCGGTGCCCTCGGTGCGCTCGTAGGTGAGCGTCTTGACCGAGTCCCACCCGGTCGTCTTCAGCGTCGTCGGCGCGGACAGCGTCGGTACGCCGTTCGGCCAGGTCAGCTGGTAGCGGTAGAGCGCGGTGCCGGCGACCCGGTACAGATAGGTGCCGCTGGCAAGGATTCGGGTGTTGGCGAAGCCGGACTTCAGCCGGGTCGCGGTGTTCTGCGTCATCTTCCAGACGCCGTCGGTCCGCACACCTCGCCGGTCCAGCCGGTACAGATAGCCGTCCGTCGGGTGCGCCGCGACCTCCGTGCTGATGAACAGATCGGTGTCACCGGCCCCGCCGAGCTGTTGCTGCGCCGACGGGACCCAGGCGAGCTTGTCGCCGGCGTACGCCGTGACGCTCGTCTTGCTCCCGGCGTACCCGTACGACAACCGCTGGCCGTCCGACCGGTACGCGGATGCGTACACCCCACAGTCAGCCGGTACGTCGGCCACCGCGGCCGTCGCGGGCAAGGAATTGAGGACCAGCCCGGCCACCGCGGCAACAGCCACCGACGCACCGGACAGAATCAATCTGCGCATGAACTTCCTTCCGAGTCAGCCCGGGGGCTCGGGCAGGACTGCCCACCCCCGCGCCGCTCGGACGTGCGACCGGCCCGCGCCGTTCCCGATCGCCGGCACGACTGGTCCAGGTTCACACTTTCGGCAGGAAGCGCGACAAGGTCTCCGGGTCCCGGGCGACGGCGGTGGTGCCGTCGTCGGCGGTGATGATCGGGCGCTGGATGAGGATCGGGTCGGCGACCATCGCGGCGATCCACTGGTCGCGGTGCTCGGCGTCCTTGGGGACTGACTTGAGTGGGGCGGCGGCCGGTTCGTTCCTGCGGACGAGGTGCCACGGGTCGAGGCCGAGGCGTTGCAGCGTTTCCTCGAGTTCCTCGGCCGTGGGCGGGTCGTCCAAATAGCGCCGGACGGTGTAGTCGAGGCCGGCCTCGTCGAACGCCGCGGTGGCGGCGCGGCACTTGGAGCAGGCCGGGTTGATCCAGATCTCCATCAGCGGTGGGTGAACCAGAGCTTGGTCGGCTGCTGCAGCATCATCACCAGCAGGGCGACGTGCAGCGCGAGGCCGAGCAGGCTGCCGGGCAGGGCGGTCACGCCGCCCATGATCCCGAACGCCGCGACGACGATCAGCATCACGCGCGCCCATGGCCGGCGTTTGCGGACGAAGATCGCCGGCAGGATGTACGCCGCCGCGCAGATCAGGATCACCGCGGCGACCAGCCCGCGGGCCCCGGCGTCCCCGGTCAGCGTCTCGGCGATCTGCTCACCGGCCGACGTCAGCGCGAACAGCCCGAGCAGCAGACACAGCCCGCCCAGCGCGAACGAGATCACCGACGCGATCGTCACCTGCTTCGGCGGCGCCACCGGGGCCGGCTGATAGCCGTACGGCGCCCAGCCCGGCTGGTTCGGCCCGCCGGGCTGGCCCTGGTTGACCCCGCCGGGGGCGTTGAAACCACCAGGGGCGTTGAATCCGCCGGGCGCGTTGAAGCCACCCGGCGGCTGTCCGAAGGCTCCGCCGTACGGTCCGGGCCGCTCGGCGCCCGCGCCCGCGTCGTACTGCGGACTGCTCTGCGGCGCCTGACCGGTCGAGCCGAAGACGCCCTGATACGGCCCGGGTCGCTCACCCGCGGGCGGCACGCCAGGCCCACCAACCGGTCCGCCCGCGATCGGCCCGTTCGCGCCAGGTCCGTCTGCGACCGGCCCGTTTGCGGGAGATCCGCCCGCGACCGGGCCGTTTGCGGCAGGTCCACCTGCAGCCGGACCTCCGACCGCCCCGGACCCGGAACCCGGCCCTTCGGTCGGCGGCCGGTCGGACGGATTGCGGTCGTCGGGGTCGTGCGGCCGGGGGCCGCCGGGGTGATCGCTCATCTGAGTGGGTGTCCTCCGCTGGTTGCCCCCGATCCTCCCAGATCACCCAACCCGTCCACACCTACACTGCGCCGATGACCACCGAACTGCCCGATCAGGCCCGCGCGCTGCTCGACGGCGCCAACCTCGCCGTACTCGCCACCGTCAACGCCGACGGCAGCCCGCAGACCTCCGCGATCTGGGTGGGCCGCGACGGCACCGACGTCCTGATCTCCTCCACCGCGGGCCTGCGCAAGATCCGCAACCTCGAGGCCGACCCGCGCACCAGCCTGATCGTCATCGACGCCACCGACCCGCTCCGGTACGCCGAGATCCGCGGCACCGCGACCATCACCCCGGACTCCGACCGCGCGGTCGCCCAGGCACTCGCCATCAAATACGAGGGCCCGGACGCGGCCGCCGAGTACGCCGAACTCCCGCCGCACGTCAAGCGGGTCGTCGTCCGCATCACGCCCCACCACGTCGTCACCCGCAACTGATGCCCGAAGCCGCGATGCGGGGAGGCCGCCTCACCCGCGGCGTCGTCCGCGTCGGCGACACGGTCCGCAGACCACCCTCCCCATTCGCGGCGTCTCTGCTCGCTCTCCTCGAGCAACGCGGGTTCACCGCAGCACCGCGCCACCTCGGCCACGACGATTCCGGCCGCGACACGCTGACCTACCTACCAGGCTGGGTCCCCGCCAAACTGCGGCCCTGGACCGATACGCAGGTCGCCGCCGCCGGCGCCCTGGCCCGCGCGTTGCACGACGCCACGCGCGGCAGCCTCCTTGCCGGACCACACCAGGTCGTGTGCCACCACGACCTGGGCCCCAACAACACCGTCTTCCAGGACGACCTGCCGGTCGCGTTCATCGACTTCGACCTGGCCGCGCCGGGCAGCCCGCTGGAGGACGTCGGATACATGGCCTGGCTGTGGTGCGTCTCCTCGAAGCCCGAAGCTCGTTCAGTGCAAGCGCAGGCCGCGCAGGTCCGCGTACTCGCCGACGCCTACGGCCTCACGCCGTCCGAGCGAGCGGTCCTGGTCGACGCCATGCTGGAACGCCAGAGCCGCAACGTCCGCTTCTGGGCAGAGCTGCCCGCCGGTGGCATCGACACCACGGCCGAACAGATCGCCGACCGCATCGCCTGGTCGCGCCGCGAGCACGACCACACAACCAAGCACCGAGCGGACTTCGCGGCCGCGCTCAGCTGAAACAGCAAGGTGCCCGGGATCCACGCAGGATCCCGGGCACCCGATGCTCGAAGGTCAGCTGACTTCCAGCGCGTCCTTCGCCTCGTTCAGGTGGACGTGCACGGTTTCGCCGTCACGTACCGTCCCGGACAGCAGCCCGCGAGCGAGCTCGTCGCCGATGGCCGACTGGACCAACCGCCGCAGCGGACGGGCGCCGTACACCGGGTCGTAGCCGGTCATCGCCAGCCACTCCAGCGCGTCCTCGCCGACGTCCAGCGTGATCCGCCGGTCGACCAGCCGCTTCTGCAGCGCGGTGATCTGCAGCGTGACGATCTGGGTCAGCTCCTCGCTGCCGAGCGCGTCGAACAGCACGATCTCGTCCAGCCGGTTGATGAACTCCGGCTTGAACGACTGCCGCACCACGGCCATCACCTGGTCGCGCTTGACCTGGTCGTCGATGGTCAGGTCGGCCAGGTACGCCGAACCGAGGTTGCTGGTCAGGATCAGGATGACGTTGCGGAAGTCGACCGTGCGGCCCTGGCCGTCGGTCAGCCGTCCGTCGTCCAGCACCTGCAGCAGGATGTCGAAGACCTCGGGGTGCGCCTTCTCCACCTCGTCCAGCAGGATCACCGAGTACGGCCGCCGGCGAACCGCTTCGGTCAGCTGGCCGCCCTCCTCGTAGCCGACGTAGCCGGGCGGGGCACCGACGAGCCGCGAGACGCTGTGCTTCTCGCCGTACTCCGACATGTCGATCCGGACCATCGCCCGCTCGTCGTCGAACAGGAAGTCCGCCAGCGCCTTGGCCAGCTCGGTCTTGCCGACACCGGTCGGGCCGAGGAACAGGAACGAACCGGTCGGCCGGTCCGGGTCGGAGATGCCCGCCCGCGCCCGCCGTACGGCGTCGCTGACGGCCTTGACCGCCTGGCGCTGGCCGATCAGCCGGCGTCCGAGCTCGTCCTCCATCCGGAGCAGCTTGCCGGTCTCGCCCTCGAGCAGCCGGCCGGTCGGGATGCCGGTCCACATCGCGATCACCTCGGCGATCTCGGTCGGGCCGACCTCCTCGTTGACCATCGCGTCCGGGCCGTCGGTGACCTCGGGCTCGGCGGCGGCCTGCTCGAGCTCCTTGGTCAGCTCGGGGATCTCGCCGTACAGGATCCGGGCGGCGGTCTCCAGGTCGCCGTCGCGCTGGGCCCGTTCGGCCTGGCCGCGCAGCTCGTCGATCCGCTCCTTGATCTCACCGACCCGGTTCAGGCCCGACTTCTCCCGCTCCCAGCGGGCCTCCAGCGCGCGCAACTCCTCCTCGCGGTCGGCGAGGTCGGCACGCAGCCGCTCGAGCCGCTCCTGGCTGGAGGCGTCGTCCTCGCGGGACAGCGCCAGTTCCTCCATCTTCAGCCGGTCGACCGTACGCCGCAGCGAGTCGATCTCGACCGGGGAGGAGTCGATCTCCATCCGCAGCCGGGACGCTGCCTCGTCGACCAGGTCGATCGCCTTGTCGGGCAGCTGACGGCCGGAGATGTAGCGGTTCGACAGGGTCGCCGCCGCGACCAGCGCGCTGTCGGAGATGGCCACCTTGTGGTGCGCCTCGTAGCGCTCCTTCAGGCCGCGCAGGATCGCGATCGAGTCCTCGACACTCGGCTCGCCGACGAACACCTGCTGGAACCGCCGCTCCAGCGCCGGGTCCTTCTCGATCCGGGTCCGGTACTCGTCCAGCGTGGTCGCGCCGATCATCCGCAGCTCTCCGCGGGCCAGCATCGGCTTCAGCATGTTGCCGGCGTCCATCGCGCCCTCGCCGGACGCACCCGCGCCGACGACCGTGTGCAGCTCGTCGATGAACGTGATGACCTGACCGTTGGACTCCTTGATCTCGGTCAGCACGGCCTTCAGCCGCTCCTCGAACTCGCCGCGGTACTTCGCGCCGGCCACCATCGCCCCCAGGTCGAGGCTGATCAGCCGCCGCCCGCGCAGGGACTCCGGGACGTCGCCGGCCACGATCCGCTGGGCCAGCCCCTCGACGACGGCGGTCTTGCCGACGCCGGGCTCACCGATCAGGACCGGGTTGTTCTTGGTCCGCCGGGACAGCACCTGGACCACGCGCCGGATCTCGGAGTCGCGCCCGATCACCGGGTCGAGCTTGCCCTCACGGGCCCGCTCGGTCAGGTCGATGCCGTACTTCTCCAGGGACTTGGTGGTCCCCTCGGCCTCCGGCGAGGTGATCCGCCGGTTGCCGCGCATCTGGTCGAACGCCTGCAGCAACGCGTCGGCCGTCACGTCGAGCGCGGTCTTCGCCACGCCCTCGACGGTGGCCAGCGCGATCAGCAGGTGCTCGGTCGAGACGTACTCGTCGCCGAGCCCGAGCGCGCGCTGCTCCGCCTGGTTCAGTACGTCGCTCGTCTTCTGCGACAGGCTCGGAGCCTGCACGCTGCCCCCGCTCGCCTTGGGCAGCCGGGCGAGCTGCTCCGCGGTCCGCCGCCGTACGGCGTCGACGTCCCCGCCGGCCGCCTCCAGCAGGCCCACGGTGGTCCCCTCGGGCTGCGCGAGCAGCCCCGACAACAGGTGAATCGGTTCCACGGTCGGGTTGCCCGCCGCGGAGGTCTGACGGATCGCGACCGACAGGGTGTCCCGGGCCAGCGTCGTCAACCGCTGAACGTCCATCTGGTTCCAGCCTTTCAAGCTTCGTTAACAGCAATCACTACAGACAACGTACCTAAAGTTGAGTCCATTCCACTCAACCTTGCGAATTCTCCCGGGTCAACCCAGGGTTGTCCCGGATCGGCAGTGGCTCGACGACTGAGCGCAGCGGGGAGGAAGCGTTGAGTGGCCAGCGGTACGAAGAGCTGTCGGCGGTGGCGATCGGCGCTGCGATCGCCGGCCGGGAGATGTCCGCGCTCGCGATGGTCGAGGCAGCGCTGGGCCGCGTCGATCGGCTGGACGGTTCGGTCCGGGCGTTCCGCGAGCTCTGGCCGGAGCGTGCTCGGGCGATGGCCCGGGCGATCGATCGGGTTCGCGCAGCCGGAGCTGCTGCTCAGCCGTTGCTCGGCGTACCGGTTGCGGTCAAGAGCGCTGGGCAGGTCGAGCAGTTGCGCGCGGCCGGCGCCGTACCGATCGGGCTGACGGCTGTTCCCGGCGGCGGGACCTCGTGGCAGACCTGGGGGTCGACCGAGCGTGGGCCGACGTTGAACCCGTGGGATCCGGCGCTGGTGCCGGGAGGGTCGTCGGCCGGGTCGGCGGTCGCCGTCGCGACGGGGATGGTTCCGCTGGCGACCGGCAGTGACGGAGCCGGGTCGGTGCGGATTCCGGCCGCGTGGTGTGGAGTGCTGGGGCTGAAGCCGACGAACGGCGCGGTCCCTACCGGCGACCGTACGGGGCTCGGCGTCGGCGGCGTACTGGCTCGGGATCCCGCTGATCTGCGCGCCTGGTTGTCGATCATGGACGTGCCAACGGCCGACGCGCGTCCACTGCGCGTGACCTGGTCGGCCGATCTCGGATTCGCCGGCACTGCCCCGGAGATCGCGGCGATCGCTCGGGCAGCGCTGACCGACCTGGTCGGCACCGGTGCGCTGACCGAAAGCCCTGTCGAGGTCCAGCTCCACGATCCGGCCGCGGCCTGGAGAGCCCTCCGGCAGGCCGGCACGACACCCGGCGCAGGCGGGATCCGCGAGGTGAACGACCGCCGGCTGGACGAAGTCTTCACCCGGGTCGAGCTCATCGCCACGCCCACCACGCCGAACGCTCCCCACCCGCACGAGGGCCCAGGCGACACGATGAGCGTCGCGTTGACCTGGGCGTTCAACCTCAGCGGCCATCCGGCGATCAGCCTGCCCGCCGGCTTCACCGCGGCGAGATCACCCGTCGGCCTGCAACTGGTCGCCCGCCGCCATCATGAGGGGGATCTGCTCACGGCTGCAGACCAGCTCGGTCGCCCGGTGCGGATCGCCCGGCCCTGACCAAGGGCGGCAGCAGGCGCAGCGAGGTTGGGTCAGGCCCTCGCGTCACCCGTACGACGTACTGCCCAGCCACTACCCGGGACGCCCAGCCCCCTCAGCCCCCGAAACCGGCCTACGGCCCCCGCTGATCAAGCGGCCGGGGTGCGACCAGCCCGGTGTCGTAGGCGAGGATCACCGCCTGCACCCGGTCGCGCAAACCGGTCTTGGTGAGCATCCGGCTGACGTGCGTCTTCACCGTGTGTTCGGTCAGGTGCAGTGCCGCCGCGATCTCCGCATTCGAGTTGCCCTCGGCAACCAGTCGGAGCACCTCACGCTCGCGCGCGGTCAGCTCGTCCAGCCGGCCGGACTCGTCGGGGTCGGGCCGGCTGCGGGCGAACCGGTCGAGCAGCCGCCGGGTGACCGGCGGCGCAAGTAACGCATCACCGTCGGCGATCACCCGGACGGCGTTGATCAGCTCGTCGCGCGAAGACCGTTTGAGCAGGAACCCGCTGGCCCCGGCGCGCAGCGCGTCGTACACGTACTCGTCGAGGTCGAACGTGGTCAGGATCAGCACCTTCGGCGGGTTCGGGCCCTGAACCAGCCGGCGGGTGGCCTCGATCCCGTCCATCACCGGCATCCGGACGTCCATCAGCACCACCCGCAGGTCCAGCAGCGCGGCCGCCTGCCGGATCGCGTCGGCGCCGTCGACCGCCTGCGCGGCCACCTCGATGTCGGGCTGGCCGCCCAGGATCATCGAGATCCCGTCCCGGACCAGGTCCTGGTCGTCGACCACCATCACCTTGATCACCGGAGCACCTCGGCGGTCAACGGAATCCGCGCCGCGACGTTGGTCCCGGCGCCGAGCGCCGAGTCGATCGTCAGCGTGCCGTGGTGGATCCGTACGCGCTCCCGCATCCCGGCCAGTCCGTGCCGTCCACCGCTCCGCGCCACCTCCGGGTCGAACCCGCGCCCGTCGTCTCTGATCTCGACGCGCAGTTCGTCGGCCAGCACTCGCAGCGTCACCACCACCCTCGTCGCCTCCGCATGCCGCACCACATTGGTCAACGCCTCCTGCACCAGCCGGTACGCCGCCAGCTGGTGGCCCGCCGGCGCCAGCTCGGTGTCTCCCTGCACGTCGAGCTCGACGGCGAGCCCGTCGTGCGCCACGTCCTTCACCAGCCGCTGGAGGTCGGACAGCCCGGGCTGCGGGGTCAGCTCCGGGTCCGGCACCCCCTCCGCGTCGCGCAGCGCCGACAACATCCGGTCCAGCTCACCGAGCGCCCGCCGTCCGGCGTCACCGATCCGCTGGAAGCCCGCCAGCACCTCCTGGTCGCCGCGGGCGATCAGGTCCGGTCCGGTCTCGGCCTGGATCACCATCAGGTTCACCGCGTGCGCCACCACGTCGTGCAGGTCCCTGGCGATGTGCGACCGCTCGGTCAGTACGACCTGCGCCGCGTCCTGCTCCGCCGCGACGCGCTCCAGCGCGGCCTCGCGCTGGTACGCCTCGCGGTTGCGCCGGTACAGCTTGGCGAGGAATCCCAGCGACAACGGGAGCAGCAGAAGCAGCGACAGCGACACCGGCCACTTGTGGTTGACCAAACCGTCGTACGTGAAGTTCCGCAGAGCCCCGTCGAATTCGAACGACTCGGTCTTGAGCCTCGGGAAGATCAGCGACAGCTGCGGGTAGCGGATCCGCCACGCGATCAGCGGCAGCGCGGCCAGCACCGCCACCGACGACATCAGCACCCAGCGCACCTTCGTCCGGCCTGCGGCGAGCGAGAAGAGCGCCACGGCCAGGGCGACCAGCACCGCCCAGCTCTGCGGGGACTGCCAGTAGGTGACGAGCGCGCTGACAGCCAGTACGACGACCGGCAGCACCGGCCGGCGGCGCCGTACGAGCAGGACCAGGGCCGAGTAGGCGATCGCCCACGGCATCCATCCCGGCGCGCTCCACCAGTTGCCGTCGGCAACCCGATCACGCCACAGGTCGATCAGCAGCACGGACGACATCGCGACGGCGAACAGCGCGTCCAGACCCCACTGATGGCGAGGGTCGCCGAGCAACGCCGCCAAGGACTCCCGCCCGGTCACCATCCGGCGCCGCGGCTCCTTGCGGACGAACCAGGCCCATGCCACCGCGCCCATACCGACCCCCACCAGCAGCAGCGACTGCCACCACGGCCAGCTCGCGACCCAGATCTGGTCGAACCGGTGCTGCGCGAGGCCGAGCCGGGTCTCGATCGTGCCGTCGGCGTGGGTGAGCTCGTAGTGGACGTTCGGGTAGATCAGCGACACGATCCGGTCCCGGACCGCGTTCAGCACTATCGGGATCGCCGCGACCACACCGACGATCAGCACGGCAGTGAGCGCCGGGACCCGTCGCGGCAGCCGGACCAGCGCGAGGCAGCAGCCCGCCATCAGCAACCAGTTCGTCCGGCCGAGCGACATCGAGAGGAAAGCCCCGGCAACCAGCCCGACCGCAGCCCAGGCCGGCGCGGTCCCGGCCAGCGCGATCAGGACCGGCGCCAGGGCCACGGCCAGGGTGAAGATCAGCGTGGCCCACGCCCAGTCGTCCGCGGACCGCAGCAGCAGGATCTGCGTGACCGCGAGGGCCACGAGCGCGAGCACGAGGTCGGAGTACGGCGTACCGAAGAACTGCCTGACGCGAGTCATTTCTGCTCCAGCGGGAAGGTCCGCCTGCCCAGCAAGGCGATCGTCACGTCTGCGGTCACCATGCCATTCTGTGGGCTGGCGGGTTCCAGGCCGTCACTCTTTGGAGTGATTCGTCGGCCGGGCGGGTCACTCGAACCGGCGAGCAAGGTTGGTTCTCGGCGGCGATGTGGCGCAGGGGGCGCCGCCGCGAGGGTCGAGAGCATGACGATCAGTCCCTCCGTTCGCCCGGCCGGCAGCACCGCTGTCCGTACCCGGCGCCGCCCCCGGCTGCTGGTTGCCGCAGCCACCCTGTTCCTGATTGGTTGCCTCTGGCACTGGCCGCCGAACGCCCTCCAGTACGACCTCCGCGTCTACGTCGTATCGGCCCAGGCGTTCCTGCACGGTCAGGACATCTACACCGCGCACCTGGCCTACCCGAAGGACATGGCGCTGGGGTTCACCTACCCGCCGTTCGCCGCGCTGCTCTTCGCACCGGTCGCCCTGCTCGGTACGGCGGGCGGGCGCGTCCTGATGACGCTGCTGAACGCCTCCGCGCTGCTGGCCATCGGCATCGTGACGCTGCGTGCGCTCAGGCCGCAGTGGTCGCGCTACCGCGTCGCAGCGATCGGTATGGCGATCGGGGCGGCCGGAGTGGCGCTGGAGCCGGTCCGGTCCACCTTCGACCTCGGCCAGGTGAACCTGATCCTGACCGCGCTGCTCCTGGTCGATCTGCTCGGACACCTGCCGCACCGGTTCCGCGGCGTACTGGTCGGAGTGGCGACCGGGATCAAGCTGACGCCGGGCATCTTCATCGTCTACCTGCTCGTCACCCGTCGCTACCGGGAAGCGGCCACGGCTGCCGCGGCGACGGCCGGCACGATGGTGGCCGGGGCAATCGCGATGCCGGAGGCGTCCCGGCAGTTCTGGGGCGTGTACATGTTCGACCCGAGCCGGCCGGGCGCGACCCACTTCATCAGCAACCAGGCCTGGCGCGGGGTCTTCGCCCGGGTCGCGGGCGGAATCGACGGCATCGCGCCGTACTGGTTGCTGGCGGTCGTGCTGACCTGCACGCTGGGCTTCCTGGCGGTACGGCGGGCCTACGAGCGGAGCCTCGTGCTCGAATCCGTGCTGCTGGCTGCCGTTGTAGGGCTGCTGGTCTCACCGATCTCCTGGACCGGTCACTGGGTCTGGGCGCTGCCGATCTGCGCCGTGCTGGTGCACCACACGCTGCAGGCCCGGAGCGCTCGGCGCGGCGTACTGGCTGGGCTCGCCCTCGCCTGGTTGGTGACGATGGCGTTCGGACTGCCGTGGCACTCGCCGCACCTGGGCGACAAGGAGTACACCCATCACGGCATCCAGCTGGTCGTCGGCAACTCGTACGCGCTCTGCGGGGTCGCCGTACTGGGTCTGGCGCTCTACGGCTTCCGCCGGAGGCTGACCCGTGCTGCGTGACCGCCGCATCGCCGTCCTGGTTGGGTTGCTGGCGCTGCTGCCGGTGCTGCTGACCTGGTACGCCGGTTCGCTCGACCTCAAGGTCTACCGGACCGGCGGCTACGCCTGGCTCCACGGGATCAGCCTCTACTCCGAGCGCTTCGCCGACCTCGTCCCCGGGATCCGGCTGCCGTTCACCTATCCACCGCTGGCCGCCATCCTCTTCACCACCCTGTACGCCGTGCCCTTCGCCGTCGCCGAGCTGGTGATGAACGCGGCCGGCGTCGCCGGGCTCACCGCGACTCTGCTGGTGGTCAGCGCCCGTCTGCACGGCTGGAACCGGCGGACAGTCGTCATCGGCCTGTCGGGCGCGCTGCTGGCGATGCTGCTCGAACCGGTGCGTTCGACGATCGGCTTCGGCCAGGTCAACCTGATCCTGATGGGCCTGGTCGCGCTGGACTGCCTGCTGCCCCGTGCGCCCTGGCCCCGCGGCCTCCTGGTCGGCCTGGCCGCCGCGATCAAGCTGACACCGGCGGTCTTCGTGGTCTTCTTCCTGGTACGCCGGGACTACCGGTCCGCGGCGGTGTCGGCGCTGAGCTTCGCCGGGCTCACCGGACTCGCCTGGTGGCTCGCGCCGGGGGACTCGCAGGACTACTGGTTCGGAGTGCTCTTCGACCCGGACCGGATCGGCGGAGCGACGTACGCGTTCAACCAGTGCTTCCAGGCGGTGCTGGCGCGGGTGATGGACGAAGGGGCCGGGCGGACCGCGCTCTGGGTCGCGCTGGTGGCGACCAGCGGTGCCCTGGCCTGGCTGGCCGCCTGGCGCCGCCGAGCCGAGGGGGACGACGTCACGGCGCTGCTGGTGGTCGCCGTGTGGGGCCTGCTCGCCTCACCGGTCAGCTGGTCGCACCACTGGGTGTGGATCGCGCCGGCGACGTTGCTCGCCGTACGGTGGATGCCCTGGGCAATGATCCCGCTCGCAGTCTTCACCGTCGGGCCGCACACGCTGCTGCCCGCCGAAGGGCGCGACTGGTCGCTGCTGGAGCACGTCGCCGGTTCGGCGTACGTGCTGATCGGCGTGGCGTTCCTGCTGAGCCAGGCGGCGCCGCTCAGGACACGAAGTCGGCAGCTCGCATCCGGTACACCTGCAGGTTGAGGTTGTAGTACTTGTCGGTTTCCCCCACCCACTCCATCCCCAGCCGCTTCGCGGTGGCGATCGCCCGATGGTTGTTCGGTCGCGCCACCGCGTACAGCTCGTCGGTGTCGGCGTCGGTGAACGCCCAGCCCATCAACGCCCGGCTCGCCTCGGTCGCGTATCCCTGCCCCCAGGCGGCCGGCTTCAGTTGCCAGCCGATTTCCAGATCCTCCTCGTACGGCGGCAGCAGCCGGATCAGCAACCCGCCCACCACCTCGCCGTCGTCCTTGCGGGTGATCGCCCAGCGCCCGGCCGGCACGACGAAGTTCGGCTGCGCCTCGATCCAGGCGTGCAGCACGACCTTCATCGTGGCCTCGTCGGCGATCTGCTCGATCGCCGGCGACAGCCATTGCGCCACGTCAGCCGCCCCGTAGATCTCCAGCGCGGCCTCCGCGTCCCCCTCGACCCACTCCCGAATCAACAGCCGCTCAGTCTCCAGAGTCACCGTCACCCCTCCACGGTAAACCGCTGGTCCAGCCCCACAAGGCTTCCGAGATGAACAACCGGTACGCCGAAGCCCGGCGCACCTCGCGTGCGCCGGGCTTCGGCTGGTCGGCAGACGGCTTCAGCCGCCCGCTTCTCGGGGTTACCTCGGGCCGATCTCCAACGGCTGCGTCCGGATCCAGCGGGTGGTGGTCTGCTGGCGGCCCATCGCGATGACGTCGCCGGCCGGTCCGGCCGAGAAGACCCGGCTGGACGTGCTGCGGCGGGAGACGCCGACGCCACGCTGGACCTCCGCCAGGAGCTGGTTGTTGCGGCGGCGGAGTTCCTCGACCTCGGACTGCAGCTCGAGGATGTGCCGGATTCCGGCCAGGTTGATGCCTTCCTCCTGCGACAGGTGCTGCACGTACCGCAGTTTGGCCACGTCGTACGCCGAGTAACGCCGGCCCCGGCCGCTGGCCCGGCTCGGGACCACCAGCCCGAGCCGGTCGTACTGGCGCAGGGTCTGCGGGTGCATGCCGGCCAGTTGCGCCGCCACCGAGATCACGTAGATCGGGGTGCGGTCGTCCCAGGTCGGCACCTGGCTGAACGGAATGCCCATCACGCGCTCCCGAACAACCCGGCCCGCAGATCAGGCTGGTCCGACGCCGAGTTGAACTCGCGCAGCTTCTCGCGCTGCTCGTCGGTCAGCTCGTGCGGCACCTGCACTTCCAGCGTGAGCAGCAGGTCGCCCTTGGTCCCGTCGCGGCGGACCGAACCCTTGCCGCGGACCCGCAGCTTGCTGCCGTTCGCCGTACCGGCGGGGATCCGGACCGTCACCGGCAGGCCGTCCAGCGTCGGGACCTTGATCTCGGCGCCCAGCGCGGCCTCGGTGAAGCTCACCGGCACCGACAGGGTCAGGTGCTCACCCTGCCGGCCGAAGATCCGGTGCGGCTTGACGTGCACGGTGACGTAGAGGTCGCCCGCGGGGCCACCCCGTTCGCCGGCCGCACCCTTGCCCTTGAGCCGGATCCGCTGACCGTCCTGCACGCCCGCGGGGATGCGGACCTGCATGGTCTTGCTCGACTGGCCGCGGCCCGAGCCGTGGCAGGTCTCGCACGGCTGGTCGACGACCAGCCCGCGGCCCTTGCACTCGGTGCAGGGCTCGGTCATCGCGAACACGCCACCCTGGACCGAGGTCTGCATGCCGGTGCCTTCGCACTTGAGGCAGACCTTCGGCACGGTGCCGTACTTCGCGCCGGTGCCGCGACAGGTCTTGCACGGTTCGTCGCTGGTCATCCGGAGCGCGACGGTGACGCCGTTCACGGCCTCGCCGAACTCGATCGTCGCCTCGGTCTCGATGTCGGCACCCCGGCGCGGCCGCGCGGTCGACGTGGTGGTCGTGGTCCGCCCACCACCGCCGAACATGCCGCCCAGGATGTCGCCCAGACCGCCGCCCGCCGTACCGCCGGCGCCGCCACGGTTGAACAGGTCACCGACGTCGAAGCCGAAGCCCTGTCCACCCTGACCGGCGCCGCCGGGCATCCGGAAGCCACCGCTGCCGAACAGCCGGCGCGCCTCGTCGTACTCCTTGCGCTTCTTGGCGTCACCGACGACGTCGTAGGCCTCGGAGACCTCCTTGAACTTGGCCTCCGCCGACGCGTCCCCGGCGTTGGAGTCCGGGTGGTACTTGCGCGCCAGCTTGCGGTAGGCCTTCTTGATCTCGTCGGCCTCGGCGGTCTTGGAGACGCCGAGCACCTTGTAGAAGTCCTTCTCCAACCAGTCCTTGGTACTCATCGACGCCTCACCTCCTCCGCCCGGTTACTCCGCAGGCTTGTCTGCGGCCTGGTTGTCGTCATCGTTGCCTTCAGCCCCGTTCTCGGCGCCGGCCGGCAGCTGCTCGGTCGGTTCCGACACCGCCACCCGGGCCGCCCGCAGGATCCGGTCGCCCAGCCGGTACCCCGGCTGCATGACCAGCGTCGCGGTCGGTCCGTCGACCTCGTCGGAGTAGTTGTGCAGCAGCGCTTCGTGGATCCGCGGGTCGAACGGATCGCCCACCTCGCCGTACTTGACCAGGCCGAGCTTCTCGGTGACCCGCTCGACCGACTCGGCGACGGCCTTGAACGCGCCCTCGAGCTCGCCGGCCTCCCGGGCCCGGCCGATGTCGTCCAGGGTCTGCAGCAGCTCGGTCAGCACCGAGCCGATCACCTGCTCCCGGTTGGCCTCGCGGTCCCGGTCGACCCGGCGCTTGTAGTTCACGTACTCGGCCTGCAGGCGCTGCAGGTCCGCCGTACGCTCGGCCAGCGCCTCGGTCAACAGAGCCTCCTGGGCCGAGGGCCCGACCAGATCGGACGGGTCACGCGGTGGCTGCGCGCCCGGGGTGCCCGGCATCCCGGGCGCGGCACCCCCCGCGGGGGCCGACGAGGTGGCCTCGCCGGACTCCCGCAGGTTGCCGGTCTCCGGGTCGATCCGGCGCTTGTCCCGGACGACGGGCTCGCCGTCGCCGAACTCGCTTCCAGGGTCGGTGGGACGATCGGTCACTTGGTGTCCTCGGGCTTGCTGTCCTGCGGGCGGTCCTCGTCCACGATCTCGGCGTCGACGACACCGTCGTCGTCGTTGCTGGTGCTCGAACCGTCGGTCGGCGCACCCTCCTCCGAGCCACCGGCCGCCTGGGCGTTCGCGTACATCGCGGCACCCATCTTCTGGCTGGACTGGGCGAGCTTCTCCGACGCGGCCTTGATCGCGTCGGCGTCGTCACCCTCGAGCGCCTTCTTCAGCTCCGCGACGCCGTCCTTGACCTCGGTCTTGACGTCGTCGGGGACCTTGTCCTCGTTCTCGGACAGGAACTTCTCGGTCTGGTAGACCAAGCCCTCCGCCTGGTTGCGGGACTCGACGGCCTCGCGGCGCAAGCGGTCCTCCTCGGCGTACTGCTCGGCGTCGCGGACCATCTTCTCGATGTCGTCCTTCGGCAGCGCGGAGCCACCGGTGACCGTCATCCGCTGCTCCTTGCCGGTGGCCAGGTCCTTGGCGTTGACGTGCACGATGCCGTTGGCGTCGATGTCGAAGGTGACCTCGATCTGCGGCACGTTGCGCGGCGCCGGCGGCAGGCCGGTCAGCTCGAAGTTGCCCAGCGACTTGTTGTCGCGGGCCATCTCGCGCTCGCCCTGGTAGACCTGGATCATCACCGACGGCTGGTTGTCCTCGGCGGTGGTGAAGATCTCCGAGCCCTTGGTCGGGATCGTGGTGTTGCGCTCGATGATCTTGGTGAACACGCCACCCTTGGTCTCGATGCCCAGGCTCAGCGGGGTCACGTCGAGCAGCAGGACGTCCTTGACCTCACCCTTCAGCACACCGGCCTGCAGCGAGGCACCGACGGCGACGACCTCGTCCGGGTTCACACCCTTGTTCGGGTCCTTGCCACCGGTCAGCTCCTTGACCAGCTCGGCGACCGCGGGCATCCGGGTCGAACCACCGACCAGGATCACGTGGTCGATCTTGCTGACGTCGATGCCGGCGTCCTTGATCACGGCCTTGAACGGCGCGCGGGCGCGCTCGAGCAGGTCGTTGGTGAGCTTCTGGAACTCCGCCCGGGAGAGCTTCTCCTCCAGGTGCAGCGGGCCGGAGTCGGTCAGGCTCAGGTACGGCAGGTGGATGCTGGTCTCGGCGGCGCTGGACAGCTCGATCTTGGCCTTCTCCGCGGCCTCCTGCAGCCGCTGCATGGCCATCTTGTCGCCGGACAGGTCGGTGCCGTTCTTGTTCTTGAACTGGGTCACCAGCCACTGCACGATCCGCTGGTCCCAGTCGTCACCACCGAGGTGGTTGTCACCGCTGGTGGCCTTCACCTCGAAGACGCCGTCGCCGATCTCCAGCAGCGAGACGTCGAAGGTGCCGCCACCGAGGTCGAAGACCAGGATGGTCTGCTCGGTGCCCTTGTCCAGGCCGTAGGCCAGCGCGGCCGCGGTCGGCTCGTTGACGATGCGGTGCACGTTCAGGCCGGCGATCTCACCGGCCTCCTTGGTCGCCTGGCGCTGCGCGTCGGAGAAGTAGGCCGGCACGGTGATGACCGCGTCGGTGACCTGCTCCCCGAGGTACGCCTCGGCGTCGCGCTTCAGCTTCTGCAGCACGAACGCGCTGATCTGCTGCGGGGTGAACTTCTTGCCGTCGATCGAGACGTTCCAGTCCTCGCCCATGTGGCGCTTGACCGAACGGATCGTGCGGTCGACGTTCGTGGTGGCCTGGCGCTTGGCCACCTCGCCGACCAGGACCTCGCCGTTCTTGGCGAAGGCGACCACCGAGGGCGTGGTGCGCGCTCCCTCGGCGTTGGGGATGACGGTGGGCTCGCCACCTTCCAGTACGGCGATGACGGAGTTCGTCGTACCGAGATCGATACCGACCGCGCGGGCCATTAGCGTTACCTCCACGAAGTTGAGTGATGCAGACTCAATGTTGCCGATCCGAGACCGGTAATTCAAGTTGCCCCCGGAGCTGGTCCGGCAGACTTGAGTACACCTGGCTCAACATTGCACCACCGCCAGGTCATTCCCAACCCCGGCCCCCGGATTTCCGGGATCACCCCCGTCAGGCCCTGAGTCCACCCCTGCCGCTGAAAGCGCTTGCCGTGGGAGGGTGGTCAGGTGAAACTCCGCCCCCTGTCCACTGTCGACGAGCCCGCCGTGCTCGCCCTCAACGCCGCCGAGTCCCACCTGGACCCCCTCGGCCCGGACCGCCTGGACTGGCTCCGCCTGATCGCGGCCCACGCCGCCGTCGTCGACGTCGACGGCCAGGTGGCCGGCTTCGTGCTCACCTTCGCCCCCGGTTCGGCGTACGACGGGCTGGACTTCCAGTGGTTCGCCGACACCTACGCCGACCGCTACCTCTACTTGGACCGCCTGGTGATCGCCCCGGCGCACCGCCGCCAGGGCATCGCCACAACCGTCTACCGCGCCGTCGAACGCTCCGCCAAGCCCTTCGACCGCCTGGTCTGCCGCGTCCAGTCGGACCCGCCGGACATCCCGTCGCTGGCCCTGCACGCCGCCCGGGGCTTCGTCGAGGTCGGCAAGCTGCAGCGCCCGGACGGCACGACGAGCGCGATGCTGTCGAAGGAGCTGAGCTAGCAGGAGCGCGACGCTCGCCTGCGCGGCGAGATCGCCGACAGCCCCGGCTAGAGCGTTCGTACGTCAAGCAGCGCGCGGACCGGCAGCTCGTGCCGCAGCCGCGGGTCCAGCAGGCCGTCGACGATGCAGGCCGCGCCGATGAACTGGGCGCCGCAGTCCTCCACCAGAGCTCGGATGGTTCGCGCGGTGGCGCCGGTGTCCGCCCAATCGTCGACCATCAGGACCCGGTCGCCCGACTGCACCAGGTCGCGGCGGAAGCCGAAGACCAGGTTGCGGTCGCGATAGTCCGGCCCGGTCGTCCGGCGCACCCAGCGGTCGCTGTCGGTCGCCTGCGCGATCTCCTTGCGCGCCTCCACGAAGCCGACACCCAGCGCGGCCGCGGTCAGCGCGCCGAGCATGGCGCCGCGCGACACCGGCCCGACCACAACGGTCGGCGTCTCGTCGTACAGGCCGGCCAGAGCCGGGCCGAGGTCGCGGAGCAGCTCGGCGTCCCGCCACCAGCCGGTGAGGTCGGCCGACGCCCAGCGGTCCACACGGTCCTGCCGCCAGCGGTGGGCAGCACGCAGCCGCCCACGGACGCCGCCGTCGGCCTGCTGGTGGACCGCTGACCTGGACACGCCCCCAGCGTGACGGCCGAACCGCGCGGGCGCACCGGAATTACTGCAGCATGACGCCCGAGCACCGCAGACGCACCGCACCCACCGCAGCGCCACGCCGGAGCACCGCGGCACTGGATCTACTGCAGCGCGGACCGCGGCACCAGTACTCCAACTATCTCGCGAGTGAAGATGTCGTAGCTGATCACCAGCAGCTCGTCGCCCGGCAGCTCGACGACCGCGGGGTTGGCCTGGTCCACCGTGTTCTGGCCGGCGTCGATGACCACCCGCAACGGATCCTGGTCCCAGGGCCCGAGCGGATCGCGGATGATCGTCGCCACCGTCGGCCGCCCCGGATTGAACCGCTTGGACACATCGCCGTACGCCAGCAGCACGGCGCCGTCCGACAGCGTCAGCGTGTCCGCCGACGACGCGTGCAACCCGCACAGTTCCGGCTCCGACCACGTCAGCCCGTTGTCGTCGGAGCGCACCAGCTCAGCCTCTTCATCAGTCCGCAGCAAGGCGACCACCTGCCCACCCGGCAACAACGTCAGCACCGGCTCCAGGTACTCGCGCTCCGGCTTCCGCCCCAGCACGACCTCGTTCGAGGCCGGCCAGGTCTGTCCACCGTCGATCGACCGCACAACGCTCGCCGAATGCCGCGCGTCGCCCGGGAACACCCCGTAGACCGGAGCCAGCAGATCCCCGTTCGGCAGCTCGAGAATCTGCCCGTGCGCCACGATGTGCCCCGCCCGAAAGCTGTGCCACACCTCGCTGGTCTCGTGGTCCACCATCGTCGACCCGACTGTCACCGGCTCGCCCCACGTCCCACCGCCGTCCACGGATCGTGCGACCAGCACCGCCGGGCAGGTGTAAGGCCGCACCGACCAGTCGATCTGGAACCAGCTCAGCAGGATGTCCCCACCCGAGAGCTGCACCAGCATCGGATCCCGGTCGTCGTAGACCGTGTCCACGACCACCCGCGGCTCCGACCACGTCCGCCCGTCGTCCGCACTCTCCGCCGCGACGATCCGCCCCACGCTGCGCACATGCCCGAGCCCTTCCCGCCACACGACGAGCACGCGCCCGTCCGCCAGCCGGATGGCACTCGGGAAGTAGGGCAGCTGACCGGCAATGCTCCGGGCGATCACCACGCGACTCATGGCTCCACGGTTTCACATGCGGACGTCCACCACTCATCAACCGCCGCGGCGACCCCGCCTCCACGCTCAGACAACCCCGTGTCTCGACCGCGAACTCCGCTTGGTGAGTGCTGGGCGTCCGCACCTGTGGACAATCGCCGCCGCAGGCCGCGGCAATCCGTCAAGCTGCTGCAATGGCGGAGGTCGGTGAGGTGCTTGCTCGGCGTGGTGGCAGTGCGACCTTCGCCGAACTGCTGGCCGTCGTGTCCGCACGCGCGATTCGCGCGGCACTCATCGCCGGGACGATTCGCCGGGTCGCCAAAGGGGTGTACGCGCTTCCGGAGGCGCCGCCGGCATTGACCGCGGCACGAAGTCACGGTGGTGCGGTCTCACACCTCAGCGCTGCTCAGCACTGGAAGATGGGAGTCCTCTCGGCACCGTCGCTCCCCCACGTGACCCTTCGCCCCGGACGACTGCGGCGCCGGGCTGGACTTCCCTGCGTACTGCACTGGGCCCACGTACCAGTGATCGACGACGTGACAACGCCGGTCCGGACCGTGCTCGATTGCGTCCGGACGCTGCCGCTGGCCGAGGCGCTCGCCGTCGCTGATTCGGCTCTTCACCTGGGCTTGGTCGATCACGACGAACTGCTGGACGCCGCGGCCCGGCTGTCCGGGCCGCACCACCTGCGGATCCAGCGGGTTGTCGGCCTCGCGGACCGAAGGGCCGAGTCCGTGCTGGAGTCGGCCCTTCGAGCGATCCTCCTCGAGGCCGGCATCGAGGGGTTCGAACCGCAGGTCCAAGTACTGAGCTCCGGGTTCAGCGCCCGGCTCGACCTGGGACACCGGCATCGACGCATCGGACTCGAGGCGGAGGGATTCGAGCACCACGGCGGCCGGGTCGCGTTGGCCCGCGACTGCCGTCGACTTGTCAACCTCAGCCTGCGGGGCTGGCTCGTGCTGCGGTTCAGTTGGGAGGACGTGATGTACGACCCCGACTGGATCGTGGAGGCAGTGCGCGGGGCGCTCGAACTTCCACCACTCACCAACCGGCTTCCGACGGCCGCCTGAGCAGCGGTTCACGCTGCGCGGATCGGCGGCAGGTGCGCTTGGTGAGTGGTGGGCGTTCGCTCAGATGACCGGGCGGCCACCGATGAAGGTCTTGGTGACCAGCGGGACGCCCGGCCGGTACGCGAGATGCACGTACGACGGCGCATCCAGCACGGCCAGGTCGGCGCGAGCGCCGACGCCCAAATGGCCGACGTCGGTACGGCGCAGAGACGCGGCGCCGCCGGCGGTGGCGGACCAGAGGGCTTCGGCGGGACTCATCCGCATCTCGCGGACGGCGAGCGCGATGCAGAACGGCATGGACGACGAATAGCCCGAGCCGGGGTTGCAGTCCGTCGCCAGCGCGACGGTGACGCCGGCGTCCAGGAGGCGGCGGGCGTCGGGGTACGGCGAGCGGGTGGAGAACTCGATGGCCGGCAGCAACCCCGCGACGACTCCGGCGGAGGCCATCGCGTCCACGTCGGCGTCGGTCAGGAACGTGCAGTGGTCAGCCGCCGCGGCGCCGACCTCGCAAGCGACCTGTACGCCGGGCCCTTCGCCCAACTGGTTGGCGTGCACCCGTGCCGACAGACCAGCCGCCTGTCCGGCGCGCAAAATCGCCCGGGCCTGGTCCGCGTCGAAGGCACCGCGCTCGACGAAGACGTCGACCCACTTCGCATGCTTGGCCGCGGCGTCGAGCATCGGCCCCGTGACCAGGTCGACGTAACCGCCCGGATCGTCAGCGAACTCAGCCGGTACGACGTGCGCCCCCAAGTACGTCGTCTCGTCGGTGAAGTCGGCCGCGACCGCCAGCGAGCGCGCCTCGTCGGCCACCGTCAGCCCGTAGCCCGACTTGATCTCGACCGTCGTCGTTCCCTGCCGCCGCATCTCCGCGACCAGCCGGGCGACGTTCGCGGCGAGCTGCTGGTCGGCCGCTTCGCGGGTCGCGGCGACCGTCGTCCGGATGCCGCCGGCGCTGTACGGCTGCCCGGTCATCCGCGCCGCGAACTCCTCGGCCCGGTCACCGGCGAACACCAGGTGCGCGTGCGAGTCCACGAAGCCCGGTACGACGGCCCGGTCGCCCAGGTCCATCGAGGCGTCCGCCGCGGGAGCCGCCGTGCGGGGTCCCACCCAGGCAACCTTGTTGCCTTCGACCACCAACGCGGCGTCGTGCAACTCGCCGAGCAGCGGTCCGTGCTGCGGGTCGTTGGTCACCAGCGAGCTGATCCCGGTCAGCAGCAACGAGCTCATGTCACCTCCGCGATCGCGGCCGCCAGTTCGGCTGCCACGTCGAATGTCGAATGATTGCCCTGAGCAACACGATGAACGCCGTCGACGACCACGTCGGTGACGTCGGCCCCGGACGCCGCGAACACGGCCGTCTCCACCGACGCCCCGGTCCCCGCCGTCCGCACACTGTCGGTCCGTACGGCGACCAGATCCGCGCGCGCCCCGACCTCGATCTTCCCGGCATCGGCGAACCCCAGCGATCGATGCCCGTCGGCCGTCGCCGCGGCCAGCAACTCAGGCGCCGACCAGTGACCGCGCTCCTGCGACGCGAGCCGCTCGTCCAGCTCGACCGCCCGCATCTCCTCGAACAAGTCGACCACGGCGTGACTGTCCGACCCCAACGTCACCGTCGATCCAGCCGCACGCAGCGCGACCGACGGACCGATCCCGTCGGCCAGGTCGCGCTCGGTCGTCGGGCAGAAGCACGAGTACGTCGCGGAGCTGCCGAGCAGTCCGACGTCGACCGGCGTCAGGTGCGTCGCGTGCACGGCACTCGTCCGCGCGCTCAGGAAGCCGGCTTCGTCGAGCACCTGCGTCGGCGTCCGCCCGTACGCCGCCACGCAGGCCTGGTTCTCCGCGACCTGTTCCGACAGGTGCACATGCAAAGGTGCCTCAGGCAACAAGCCGGCCACCGCGCCGAGCTGATCGGCCGGGACACCTCGCACCGAGTGCGCGGCCGCCCCGATCACCACACCGTCCGACCCGCGCAGCCGTCCGACGCGCGAGGCCCAGCCGGCCGCGTCGCCGTCGCTGAACCGCTGCTGCACCTCGTTCAGCGGCTGGTCGATGCCGCCGGCCACGTAGCAGGTGTCGAGCAGCGCGATCCGCAGGCCGGCGTCGCGGGCGGCCGCGATCAGGGCCTCGCCCATCGCGTTCGGGTCGTCGTACCGGCGGCCGCCGGGGGCGTGGTGCAGGTAGTGGAACTCGCCGACCACGGTGATGCCGGTGAGCAGCATTTCGCCGTACACGGCGCGGGCGAGCCGGTAGTAGCTGTCCGGCGTGAGCACGGACGCGACGGCATACATCTGCTCGCGCCAGGTCCAGAAGGTCCCGCGCTCGGTCTGGGTACGACCGCGCAGCGCCCGGTGGAACGCGTGGCTGTGGCAGTTTGCCAGGCCGGGGAGGACAAGGCCGTCGAGCCTGACCGCGCCGGGCGGCTGGGCGGCACCGGACGAGACCGCAGTGATCCGCCCGTCCTCCACCGTGACCAGCACGCCGTCGGCGACCCCGGACGGCAGGACCGCCCGGGCGCACCAGTACGCCGTCACCGGGCGAGGTCTTTCAGCACCGCCGCCAGCGCGTCGACGCCGGCCAGACAGTCGTCCATCTCCGCGTGCTCGGCCGGGGAGTGCGAGATCCCGGTCGGGTTGCGAACGAACAGCATCGCGGTCGGGATCCCGGCGTCGGAGAACACTCCGGCGTCGTGCCCGGCACCGGTCGGCAGCACCGGCGCACCATCCAGTACGGCGGCCAGCCGGTCGCGCAGTCCCGCCGGGAAGTCGACCACCGGGGAGACCGACTCGGCGACGACCTCGACGGTCGTTCCGTCCCGCTCGGCCCGCTCCGTCGCCTGCCGGGTGATTGCCGCCAGCAACTGTTCCAGGACTTCGGTCGAGGCCGCGCGGGCGTCGAGCCAGGCGGTCACCTGCGACGGTACGGCGTTGGTCCCGTTCGGCTCGACGGACAGCCGGCCGAAGGTCGCGCGAGCGCCGGCCAGCCGGGCCTGCTTGTTGGCCCCCAGCGCGGTCATCGCGTAGGTGAGCATCGGGTCGTGCCGGTCTTCCATCAGCGTCGTGCCGGCGTGGTTGGCCTCGCCGCCGAACGTGAACCGGAACCGCCCGTGCGGCCAGATCGAGCTCGCCACACCCACCGGCGCCGTCAAGGCCCGGCCCTGCTCGACGTGCAGCTCGACGAAGGTCCCCATCCGCTCCAGCAGCGGCGAGGGTCCTACGCCGGCCGGGTCGATCCCGGCGCCTTCCAGAGCGTCAGCCAGCAGAACCCCGTTCCGGTCCTGCAGCTTCAACGCCTTCTCCGGCGCCAGCACCCCGGCAGCAACCCGGGATCCCAGACAAGGCATCCCGAACCGGCTGCCTTCCTCTTCCACGAAGGCGCCCACACCCACCGGCACCGAAGGCTGGAAACCCTCGGCCCGCAACTGGTCGACCGCGGCCAGCGCCGACACCACACCCAACGGTCCGTCGAAAGCGCCGCCGTCCAGCACCGAGTCCAGATGGCTGCCCGTCACGACCCCCTTCTCGGACGACGAGGAAGGGTTCCACCAGGCGACGAGGTTGCCGATACCGTCGGACTCCAGAGTCAGGTCCCGCGCCGCGCACTGGTCGA
Source organism: Kribbella sp. ALI-6-A (assembly GCF_001984195.1). Lineage (GTDB taxonomy): Bacteria > Actinomycetota > Actinomycetes > Propionibacteriales > Kribbellaceae > Kribbella. The sequence goes on along the minus strand of NZ_MTQN01000012.1, from coordinate 1,607,589 downwards.
CGAACCAGCGCGTGGCTTCTCGTTCGGTGGCGGTCCAGCCGCCGCGGCGGTAACCCCCGGTGGAGGGGTCACGGCCGACGGCGGACAGGGCCGTCCACATCTGTTCGAAGGAGTCGGTCAAGACAGCGGGTTCTTCGACAGCCAGTCCTTCGCGACGGCGGCGGCGGACTCGCTGCCACCCTCGGCGCGCTTGACCAGGTCGGTCAGGCCGTCGGTGGTGAGCTTGGCCTGGACCGCGTTCAGCGTCGTCTCGACGTCAGGGCTCTTGTGGTCGGTCCGGATCAGCGGAACGATGTTGTTCGGCAGGTGGATGTGCTCGGGGTCCTCCAGCACGACCAGGTTGTTGTCCTTGATCGCCGACTGGGTGGTGAAGAACTGCGTCACCTGGATGGTGCCGTCCTTCAGCGCCTTCAGGCTCAGCGGTCCACCGGCGTCCAGCGTCTTGAACTCCTTGAACTCGACGCCGTACTTCTCCTTCATGCCGGCCAGGCCCGCGGTCCGCGTCTTGAACTCCGGGCCACCGCCCGCGACCATGTCCTTGCTGACCGCCTTCAGGTCGCCGATCGACTTCAGCGAGTACTTCTGCGCGGTCTCCTGGGTCACCACGATCGCGTCCTCGTCGGCCGCCTCGGACTTGTTCAGCACCTCGAGCCCGGCCGGCAGGACGCCCGGAATCGCCTTGTAGACGGCCTCGGCCTCGTTCTCGGTGGCGTCCTTCTTGAAGTAGACCAGGGTCGCGCCGGTGTACTCCGGCAGCAGGTCGACCGACTTGTCCTGGATCGCGGCCATGTAGAGCTCCCGGGCGCCGATGTTCAGCTTCCGGTTGACCTTGATGCCCTTGGCCTCCAGCGCCTGGGCGTAGATCTCGGCCAGCACCTGGCTCTCGGCGAAGTTGGCCGAGCCGACGGTGAGCGAGTCGACCTTGTCGGGCGCCGAGCCGCCGCCGGCGTCGTTGTCGCCGCCGCCGCTCAGCGGGTCCTCACCACCGCCGCAGGCTGCGAGCGCGAACACGGCCGTCGCGGCGATGGCGCTGCGGATGAAGGTTCTTCTGAACACGGGATCCTCCAGAGGTCCGTTTACTGCACCCCGGCCGGTGCCGGAGCAGTGGAAGTCTTGGTGTCGGTGTTGCGCCGCAGCCGGCCGGTCAGCCCGGCCGAGACGGCGTACCGCGCGGCGAGGGCGAAGACCAGGTCGAGCAGGATCGCCAGTACGGCGACCAGGACGGCGCCGGTCAGCATCTGCGGGAAGTCCCGCAGACTCAGCCCGTCGATCACGTACCGTCCCAGCCCGCCGAGGGCGACGTACGCCGCCACGGTCGCGGTCGAGACGATCTGCAGGGTGGCGCTGCGCAGGCCGGAGATGATCAGCGGCAACGCGATCGGGATCTCCACCTTGGTGAGGATCTCCCGGCCGGTCATGCCCATCCCGCGGGCGGCGTCGATCGTGGCCCGGTCGACGCCGGACACCCCGGCGTACGTCGAGGCCATGATCGGCGGGATGCCCAGCACGACGAGCGCGATGATCACCGGCACCCGGCCGATGCCGATCAGCAGCACGATCAGCGTCAGCAGACCCAGCGTCGGCAGCGCGCGGGCCGCGTTACCGGTGTTGATCGCCAGGAACGCGCCGCGCCGGGTGTGCCCGATCAGCAGGCCGATCGGCAGTGCGATCAGCGCGGCGATCGCCAGCGACAGGAACGTGTACGCCAGGTGCTGCAGGATCCGGTTGCCGATGCCTTCGGCGCCGGACCAGTTCGCCGGGTCGCTGATGAAGTCGAGGAATCCCTGCACCATGTCAGGCCTCCTTCGGGGTGTTGACCCGGGCCCACGGCGTGAGCACGCGTTGCAGACCGACCAGCGCGACGTCGGCCAGCAGGGCCAGCGCGAGCGACAGGACGACGCCGACCACGATCGGGGTCAGGAAGTCCTGCTGGAAGCCGAGCGTGAACAGCTCGCCCAGGCCGCCGATCCCGATGATCGCGCCGACGCTGACCATCGAGATGTTCGCGACCGTGACGACCCGCAGCCCGGCGAAGATCACCGGGACCGCGATCGGCAGGTCGATGGTCATCACCCTGCGCAGCGTTCCATAGCCCACCGACACCGCGGCCTGCAGCACCTCTTCGGGCACCGAGCGCAACCCGTCGATCACGTTGCGGATCAGCAGCGAGACCGCGTAGATGGTCAGCGCGATGATGATGTTCGCCGCCGACAGCACCTTCGTGCCGATCAGCGCCGGCAGCACGATGAACAGGGCGATCGACGGCAGCGAGTAGAGCACGCCGCCGAGCGCGACGAGCGGGTTGGCCAGCCAGCTGTACCGCGTCGCCACGTACCCGAGCGGGACCGAGATCAGCAGTCCGAGCACCATCGGGATCAGCGCGAGATAGAGGTGCTCGCGTAACTGCTCCCAGATCAGCAGGCTGTTGTCGTCGACCCACCTCATGGGCGCAGCACCCCGGTCAGGCCGGTGTAGTCGATCACGCCGACCGGCTTGCCTGCCTCGTCGACGCAGACGCCCTGCCCGATCGGCGATGTGAGCACGGAGTCCATCGCGGCCCGCAGCGAGTCGCCGCGCTGGAACACCGCGCCGACCGGCAAGGTGTCGCCGTCCTTGCGCCAGCCGGCCGGCTTTCCGTCCGCACCGATCGCGAGGTCCGCCGGGACCGGGCCGAGCGGCAGGTTCTCCGCCGTGACGAAGGTCAGCGCGCGATAACCACGATCCTGACCGATGAAGCCCTCGACGAACTCGTCGGCCGGCTTGGCCAGCAGCTCCGCCGGGGGCGCGAACTGGGCGAGCTTGCCGCCGACCCGCAGGACCGCGACGTTGTCGCCGAGCTTGATCGCTTCGTCGATGTCGTGGGTGACGAACACGATCGTCTTGCCGATGTCGCGCTGCAGGCGCAGCAGCTCCTCCTGCAACTGGTGGCGCACGACCGGGTCGACCGCGCTGAACGGCTCGTCCATCAGCATGATCTTCGGGTCGGCCGCGAGCGCGCGAGCGACGCCGACGCGCTGCTGCTGACCACCGGACAGCTGGGCCGGGTACCGCTCGGCCAGCTTGGGGTCGAGCCCGACCCGCTCCAGCAGCTCCATCGCGGTCGCCCGGGTCTTGCGCTTGTCCCAGCCGAGCAGCTTCGGCACCGTCGCGACGTTGTCGACGACGGTCTTGTGCGGGAACAGTCCGGCGTGCTGGATCACGTAGCCGATCCCGCGCCGCAGCGTGACCGGGTCGCCGGCGTTGATGTCCTCGCCGTCGATCGAGATCCGGCCGCTGGTCCGCTCGATCGTGCGGTTGATCATCCGCAGCGAGGTCGTCTTGCCGCAGCCCGAGGGGCCGACGAACACGGTGATCTCGTTGCTCGGGATCCGCAGGCTCAGGGTGTCGACGGCCACCGTGCCGTCCGGGTACTGCTTGGTGACGGATTCGAACTCGATCATGGCGCCCCTTCGCGCTGGTCGGCGATCGCGGACTCGATCCTAGGGGACCGACGGCCCCCAGCCACGCGATCAGCAGCTTTCTCAGTCCTCGGGAAAGTGCACCTTAGCGCTGGGGATTGCCGCGGTCGCACTGTGTCGTTCGTCAACCCGCCGCCGGAGGGGCGTCAGGACTCCTGCATCGGAATCCGGACACCCTGCTCGGCCGCGACCTCCGCCGCTGTCTCGTACCCGGCGTCGACGTGCCGAATCACGCCCATCGCCGGGTCGTTGCTCAGCACCCGCTCGAGCTTCTGCCGCGCCAGCTCGGTGCCGTCGGCAACCGACACCTGACCGGCGTGGATCGACCGGCCCATCCCGACCCCGCCGCCGTGGTGGATCGACACCCAGGAGGCGCCGCTGGCGGTGTTCACCAGCGCGTTGAGCAGCGGCCAGTCCGCGATCGCGTCCGAGCCGTCCAGCATGCCCTCGGTCTCCCGGTACGGCGAAGCGACGCTGCCGGTGTCCAGGTGGTCCCGCCCGATCACGATCGGCGCCTCGAGCTCACCGGAGGCGACCATCTCGTTGAACCGCAGGCCGGCCTTGTCCCGCTCGCCCTGCCCGAGCCAGCAGATCCGGGCCGGCAGCCCCTGGAACGCGACCCGCTCACCGGCCATCTTGATCCACCGGGTCAGGTGCTCGTTGTCCGGGAAGAGTTCGAGAATCGCCCGGTCGGTCTTCGCGATGTCCGCCGGGTTGCCCGACAGCGCCGCCCACCGGAACGGGCCCTTGCCCTCGCAGAACAGCGGCCGGATGTACGCCGGCACGAAGCCCGGGAAGTCGAAGGCCCGGTTGTAGCCGGCCTTGCGTGCCTCGTCGCGGATCGAGTTGCCGTAGTCGAACACCTCGGCGCCCGCGTCTTGGAAGCCGACCATCGCCGCGACGTGCCGGGCCATCGATGCCTGCGCGCGCTCGGTGAACCCTGCCGGGTCCTTCTGCCGCGCGGCGCCCCAGTCCTCGAAGTCCACACCCACCGGCAGGTACATCAGCGGGTCGTGCGCCGAGGTCTGGTCGGTGACGATGTCGATCGGCGCGCCGCGTTCCAGCAGTGCCGGCACGATCACCGCGGCGTTGCCGAGGACACCGATCGACAGCGGCCGGCGGGCCTTCTTCGCCTCTTCGGCCAGCCGCAGCGCGTCGTCGACGGAGTCGGCCCGGACGTCGAGGTAGCGGTGCTCGATCCGGCGCTGGATGCGCGACTCGTCGACGTCGACGCAGATCGCGACGCCGTCGTTCATCGTCACCGCGAGCGGCTGCGCGCCGCCCATCCCGCCGAGTCCGGCGGTCAGCGTGATCGTCCCGGCCAGCGTGCCGCCGAACTTCTTCTCCGCGACCGCGGCGAACGTCTCGTAGGTGCCCTGCAGGATGCCCTGGGTCCCGATGTAGATCCACGAACCGGCCGTCATCTGGCCGTACATGGTCAGCCCGAGCGCCTCCAGCTTGCGGAACTCCTCCCAGTTGGCCCAGTCGCCGACCAGGTTGGAGTTCGCGATCAGCACCCGCGGCGCCCACTCGTGCGTGCGCATCACGCCGACCGGGCGGCCGGACTGGACCAGCATCGTCTCGTCGTCCTTCAGCGTGGTCAGCGTGCGGACCATCGCGTCGAAGGAGTTCCAGTCCCGCGCGGCCTTGCCGGAACCGCCGTACACGACCAGCTCGTCGGGGTGCTCGGCGACCTCGGGGTCGAGGTTGTTCTGCAGCATCCGCAGCGCGGCTTCCTGCGGCCAGCCCTGGGCGGTCAGAGTGGTGCCGCGGGATGCGCGTACGGGACGGGGTCCGGACATGGGTGATCCAGCCTTTCAGGCGAGCGGGCCGGTGACGGCCTCGGTGGCGGACAGGTAGGTGCCGTCGGCAACAAGCCGGACGGAGTGCTCGATCTCAGGGGCCAGGTGGCGGTCGGTGCCCGGGCCCTCGACGTGCTCACGCAGCGCACGCCGTACGGCGCCGGTGGCGGGCGCGGGCTCGAGCGGCGCGCGCAGGTCCAGGGCGCGGGCGGCGGTCAGGATCTCGACGGCCAGGACGCGTTCCAGGCCGTCGATCGCGCGGCGCAGCTTGCGGGCGGCGGACCAGCCCATCGACACGTGGTCCTCCTGCATCGCGCTGCTCGGGATCGAGTCGACGCTGGCCGGGACGGCGAGCCGCTTCAGCTCGGACACGATCGCGGCCTGGGTGTACTGCGCGATCATGTGGCCGCTGTCGACGCCCGGGTCGTCGGCGAGGAACGCGTTCAGCCCGTGGTTGCGGGCGACGTCGAGGAAGCGGTCGGTCCGTCGTTCGCTGATGCTCGCCACGTCGGCGACGGCGATCGCCAGGAAGTCCAGCACGTAGCCGACCGGGGCGCCGTGGAAGTTGCCGTTCGACTCGACCCGGCCGTCGGGCAGCACGACCGGGTTGTCGATCGCGGCGGCGAGTTCGCGGCCGGCGACGGTCGCCGCGTGGGCGACGGTGTCCCGCGCGGCGCCGTGCACCTGCGGGGAGCAACGCAACGAGTACGCGTCCTGGACCCGGTTGCAGTCCGGACCACGATGGCTGGCGACGATCGCACTGTCGGCCAGTACGGCGCGCAGGTTCGCGGCAGCGGCGGCCTGTCCTGGGTGCGGGCGCAGCGCCTGCAGGTCGGCGGCGAACACCCGGTCGGTGCCCAGCTGGCCCTCGACGCTCATCGCGGCCGCGATGTCGGCGGTCTTCAGCAGCCGGTCGAGGTCGGCGAGCGCGAGGACGAGCATGCCCAGCATGCCGTCGGTCCCGTTGATCAGCGCGAGGCCTTCCTTCTCGGCCAGCACGACGGGCTGCAGGCCGTGGGCCGCGAGCGCCTCGCCGGCGTCGAGCAGGTTGCCGTCGCGGTCGCGGACTTTGCCCTCACCCATCACCGCGAGCGCGACATGGGACAGCGGCGCGAGATCGCCGGAGCACCCCAGGCTGCCGTACTCGTGCACGACCGGCGTCAGCCCGGCGTTCAGCAGTCCGGCGTACGCCTGGGCTGTCTCGACCTTCACGCCGGTCCGCCCGGTGGCGAGCGTCGACAGTCGCAGCAGGGCCAGCGCGCGCACGACCTCGGCCTCCACCTCGGGGCCCGAACCCGCCGCGTGCGACCGGACCAGGCTGCGCTGCAACTGCGCCCGCAGTTCGGGCGCGATGTGCCGCGTCGCCAGGGCACCGAACCCGGTCGACACCCCGTAGTGCGGAGTGTCCGCGTGCGCCAGCGCCTCGATCGCCGCCCGCGACTTCGCGATCTCCTCCAGCGCGTGGTCGTCGATTCGCACCGCCGCGCCGTACCGGGCCACCGCGACCACGTCATCGGCGGCCATCGGGCCCGTGCCCACCACTACTTCGGCTGTCTCCACCCGCCCATTGCACCGCGCCCGTCTCCGGACCGACAGCACCGCCACCCTACGATTCGTCTCGGATTCGAGACACTTCGCGCGACCCCGCCGCGGTTTAGGGTGCGGGCATGGTCGAAGTACGCCCGGCGTCCCCGGGAGACGGGGTGGGGATCGCGGCGGTGTACGCGGCCTCGCTGCCCCAGCTGGTGAAAACGGCACGAGGGATCGAGGCCGAACTGCGGGCCAGTACGGCGCGGGTGGTGCTGGTCGCCGTCGACGCAGGAGCGGTCGTCGGCTTCGGCAACGTCTTCCGCCCCGACCCGGCCGCCGTCGCGCCGCGGGTGCGAATCGCCGTGCATGTGCTCCCGGAGCATCGGGGACACGGCGCCGGCCGGGCGCTCGCCGACGAGGTCGAGCGGCTCGGGACCGAGGCCGGCGCGGCGTCGTTCCTGACCGTCGTCAACGACGAGGACGCCTCGAAGGCGTTCGCCGAGCGGCGCGGCTTCGTCATCGGCCGGCGGTTGAGCCAGTCGCTGGCCAAGCTCGCGGACAGCCCTGACCCGGTCGATCCACCGGCCGGATTACGCGTGACGACGTTCGACGAACTGGACCCGCGCCAGGTGTGGGCCGCGACGGCCGCGGTCGTGGGAGGAGATCCGAGCGGGCTGTCGAACGTCCCGCCGTACGAGGCCTGGGTGGCGGCGGAGTGGAACCACCCGGACCTGCGCCGGGATCTCAGCGTCGCGCTGCTCGACAGCGACCAGGTGGCCTCGTTTGTCTCCACGGCGGCCGATCCGGACCGGCGGGTGATCTGGTCCAACCTGACCGGCACCGTGCCGGCGTACCGGGGGCGTGGGCTGGCGAAGGTGGTGAAGTCGCACGCGTTGCGGCGGGCTCACCTGGCCGGGCTGGAGACGGCGTCGACCGGCAACGACGCGGCCAACGCGCCGATGCTCGCGGTCAACCACTGGCTCGGCTACCGGCCGGCCGGATCGTCGTGGACGGCGGAGAAGACGCTGTGAACAAGAAGCTCGTGAGGTCGCTGTCGTTCTTCGCCGTACTGTCGGCCGCGGTCGGGTTCCTGCTGTCCGGCGCGGACCGGACGTTCGACTGGCGGCTGGCCGGCGGGCTGTTCGCGATCGCCCTGGCCGGTGAGCTGGTCCGGGCCCGGCTGCGGCGCGGCCGCGCCCGGAGCGGTCAATCGTCCGAAGTCTGAGACAGGGCCGCTACGCTCGCAGTTGTGAGCGGCAACGTTCCCGCCTCGACCCGGACCCTGCGGGTCCTGACCTTCCTGGCCACCCAGCCCGGCCCCGTACCGATGGAGCGCATCGCCTCCGCGGTCGGCCTGCCACGCTCGTCGACGTACCACTTGCTGCGGGCAATGATCGACGAGGGCTTCGTCGTGCACCTGCCGGAGGACAAGCGCTACGGGCTGGGCGTCGCGGCGTTCGAGATCGGTTCGGCCTATCTGCGGCACGATCCGCTGGAGCGCCTGGCGCGTCCGTTGCTGGCCCAGCTCGTCGCCGAGGTCGGTCACACCGCGCATCTCGGCGTATTGCACGGGCGTGAGCTGGTCTACCTGCTGAAGGAACAGCCCCCTCGCCCGGTCACCTTGGTCACCGACGTCGGCGTCCGCCTCCCCGCGACACTCACCGCTTCCGGCCGGGCTCTGCTCGCAGCTCTACCGCCCGCGCAGGTCCGCGCCCTCTTCCCGACACCCGAGACCTTCGTCCGCCGCACCGACCACGGCCCACAGACTTTGAGCCAGCTCCGCCGCCTGCTCGCCGACGAACGCCAGCAGGGCTATGCGATCGAGGAGTCCCACGTCACCGCCGGCGTCACCTCGGTCGCCAGCGCCGCCGTCGACCACGCCGGCCACCCCGCCGCCGCGATCAGCATCTCCTTCCGCAGCGACGCGGTCACGCCGGGCGAACGCTCCCTCCTGGCCCGCCGAGTCCGCCAGGCCGCCGACGCCCTCACCCGCCGCCTCCGCGGCTGAATGACGATTGGCGTAGGCCCGGCTGGATCCACCTGGTTCCAGCCGGGCCTACGCAGGGATCACCACGACGATTTGGTGATTCCCGGGAGCTCCCCACGGTGGGCCATCGTGCGGAAGCGGACTCGGGAGATGCCGGCCTTGCGCAGGTACCCGCGGGGCCGGCCGTCGGCCGCGTCGCGGTTGCGGACCCGGATCGGGCTCGCGTCGCGTGGCAGCTTCTGCAGCTTCAGCTGCGCCTCGCCGCGCGCCGCGAAGTCGGTCGACGGATCGGCGATGATCCGCTTCAGCTCCGCCCGGCGCTCGGCGTACAGCGCGACGATGCGTTTGCGCTGCTCGTTCTTGGCGATCTTGCTGGTCTTGGCCACCGGCTCCTACCGCTCTTCGCGGAAGTCGACGTGCTGGCGCAGGACCGGGTCGTACTTGCGGATCGTCAGCCGGTCGGGGTCGTTGCGGCGGTTCTTGCGGGTCACGTAGGTGAACCCGGTTCCGGCCGTGCTCCGCAGCTTGACGATCGGACGGATGTCGTTGTGCTTGGCCATCGACCAACCTTTCTGGGCGCCTTCGCGCCGTAGGACTCGCTACCGTGAACGCCGGGGGTCCGGCTGTCTATTCCGGTCCCCGGAGTGTAGGTTGAGTTGGTAATCATTTTCAATAAGCGTCGAGAAAGAGGGTACGGATGCTGCCGGTCACCTTGGTCACCGGGGTCGACACCCCGGCCCGCGACGCCGCGGCCGCCGAACTGCTGCTGCCGGGGACCGTCCTGGTCGAGTACGACGTCCGCGGGCTGGCCGCCGGGTCGGTGGTCCGGATCGCGCGCACGACGACCGCGACGATCGACCGCGAGGTGATCCGGATGGGCCACCCGTGCGTGTCCTGCGCGATGCGCGGCTCGCTGGTGGCGCTGCTGCGCGACATCGCCGCCGTCGACCGGTACGCCGCGGCCGTGGTGAACGTGCCCGGCGCCGGGGACCCGCAGACGCTGGCCGAGGAGATCGCGCGGGACGCGGCCGAAGACCTGCAGGTCAGCGCGGTCCTGGCGGTCGTCGAGGCGGGCAGCTTCGTCACCGACGCGACCGGCGACGACCTGCTGCGCGATCGGGGGATTCCCACCGCCGCCGAGGACAACCGGGCGCTCGCCGAAGCCATCGTGCATCAGGTGGAGTATGCGGACGCCGTACTGGTCAACGCTTCGGAAGAGACCGCTGAGGCACTAGCCCGAGCGCTCAACCCTCGGGCCCTCATCGTGGCGCACCCGCGTGAGCTCGCCGGCGTACGGCTGCACGATCCGGCCGTCGCGCGGGCGCGGATCGAGCCCGGTTCGATCAGCGCGCCACTGCGGGAAGAAACCGGCCCGGTCCGGACGTTCACCTGGTCGTCGGACCGGCCGTTCCACCCGGAGCGGTTGTACGACGCGTTGGAGGATCTGGTCGACAAGTCGGCGCGGGGCAAGGGAACCGTCTGGCTCGCGACCCAGCCGCAGGCCCGTCTCGGCTGGGACAGCTTCGGCACAAACATCTCGATCGGCGTACTCGGCCGCTGGCTCGCCGACCTCCCGGCCGACCGCTGGCCGGAGGTGAGCAGCAGTCATCGGGCGCGATCGGCGCTGGAGTGGCATCCGGAGCACGGCGACCGCGCCAGCTACCTGTCCTTCACCGGCGTCGGCCTCGACGTCTGGGAATTAGAACGCCGCCTGAACGGTTGTGTCCTACGTGCGGACGAAGAGGCCAGAAGCCTGACCGACCCGTTCGCCCCTTATCTGGAAGGAAGTACCGCTGCATGAAGCAGAACATTCACCCGGAGTACCGTCGGGTCGTCTTCCGCGACAAGTCGGGCAACTTCAGCTTCCTGACCGGTTCCACCCGCGAGAGCTCCGAGACGGTCGTTTGGGACGACGGCAACACCTACCCGGTGGTCGACGTCGAGATCTCGTCCGCGAGCCACCCGTTCTACACGGGTCAGCAGCGCGTGATGGACACCCAGGGCCGCGTCGAGAAGTTCAAGAAGCGCTACGGCCAGAAGTAGGACCCCGGGCGCGGGTTCGACCAACCCGCGCCCCCCTAGAACCAGGCACGGTCGCCGCTCGACCCGGCGGCCGCTGCCACCCCGGCCCGCTGATCTCCCTCCCCCAGGATCGGCGGGCCTTCCTTTGTCCCGGAACGTCTGTTTCCGGGACAAAGGAAGCGCTCGCGCACTACCGTGCGGCCATGCCCGCCACCGCGTACCACCTGCCCGGCGGCCGTGTCCGGCCCGAAGGCATCACTGTCGGCCCCGACGGCACGTTCTTCGCCGGCAGCAGCGCGGACGGGACGCTCTACCGCTGCGCGCTCGACGCGGCGGTCGCCGAGATCTGGTCCCCGGCCGGTGCGGGCGGACGGACGGTCGCCCTCGGCCTGACCTTCGCCTCCCGCGGCCTGCTCGTCGTCTGCGGCGGCAAGACCGGTGATCTGTTCACGTACGACGTCAACAGCTGCGCGCTCGTCTTCCGGTGGCACGTCGACGGTTACCTGAACGACGTCTGCGTGATCGGCGACCTCGCATATGCGACGGACTCCTCGCGGCCGGTCGTCTGGTGCTTCGACCTGGGCTCGGACGCGCCACCGACCGCGCTGGACCTCCCCGCCGCCGGCCCGGACGCCTATCTCAACGGGATCGTCGTCTCCGCCGACGGCACTGCCCTGCTGATCGCCGCCCAAGGCACCGAGGTCCTCTGGCGGCTCGACCTGGCCGACCTGTCGGCAACTGCGCTCGCCACCGGATTCGCTGCCGACGGCCTGCTGCTGACCGGCAGCACGCTGATCGGGGTCTGCAACGAGGGCGACACCCTGGCGACCGCCGAGTTCTTCCTGGCCGCGCTCGAGCTGTCGCCGGACGGCCGCGCCGCGACTCACCTCGGCCGGCACACCGATCCCGCGTTCGACACCCCCACGACGCTCGCCACCGACGGCGAACGCCTGCTGGTGGTCAACGGGCAGTTCGCGAAGGGTGAGGCGGCGGCACCGCCGTACGAGGTGGTCGCGATCCCGATCCCTCGGTTCGGCTGACGCGTCTCGGATTCGAGACAAGAACCGTTCGAAGGTGCTACGCGGCGACGGCTCCCAGGTCCCACACTGTGGCTGTGGAGCCGATCGAGCTGTCCGGGGCCGGACTGACGCCGTTGACGGCCGTTGCCCTGGGCCAGCGTCGTACGCCGGTCCGCCTGGGTGAGGTCGCCCGCAAACGGATGGCCGACTCGGCCGCGGCGGTCACCGAGATCGCCCGGCACCAACCCGTCTACGGCCGGACCACCGGCGTCGGCGCCAACCGGGACGTGCTCACCACCGACCCCGAGCACGGCACTCGCCTGCTCGCGTCGCACTCGACCACCGGCACCACGCCGTACCCGCGGGACGTCGTCCGGCTCGGTCTGCTGATCCGCGTCAACCAGCTCGCGGCCGGCGGCTCGGGACTCGCGCCCGAGGTCGCCGAGGCGATCGTCACGTTGCTCAACGAGGACGACCTGCCCGATCTGCATCGCGGCGGCGCGATCGGTACCGGCGATCTCGGACCGCTCGCCGAGCTCGGCCTCGCCCTCGGCGACGTGATCGACGGGACCAGCGCGCTGCCGCTGCTGTCGAGCAACGCGATCACGTTGGCGGAGTGCTGCCTGGCGTACGTCGAGGCGTCGACGCTGATCAACGTCGTTCCCCTGGTCGGCGCGCTGTCCCACGTCGCGATGCGCGGCAACGCCGAGGTGTACGACGTCCGCGTGCACGAGGCGCGACCGCAGCCCGGTCAGGTGCGCGTCGCCACCCGGATGCGCGGGCTGCTCGCAGGGCTGCCGCTCGCGGCCGCGCGGATTCAGGACCCCTTCGGCCTGCGCGCCTTCGCCCAGGTACTCGGTCCGGCCGTCGACCATGTAGATGCCTTGGGCAACGCTTTGCGGATCGACATCAACGCCTCGGCCGAGAACCCGCTGGTGGCCGGCGGCACCGTCCTGCACAACGGCAACTGGCACGCGATGCCGATCGCGCTTGCGCTGGACTCGCTGCGACTCAGCCTGCACAGCGTCGCCACGTTGTCCACGTCCCGCGTCGCCAACCTGGTGGATCCCGACTTCACCGGCCTGTCCCGCTTCCTGGCCAGCGGCGCCGAGGCGAGTTCCGGCGTGATGATGATCGAGTACGTCGCGCACGACGCGTTGTCCGCGGTCCGCTCGACCGCGCAACCGGCGACCCTGGGCACGGCCACCCTCTCGCGCGGCGCGGAGCACCACGCCAGCTTCGCCCCACAGGCGGCCGTTCTCACCACCCAACTGCTCGACGCCCTCCGGGAGGTGCTGGCCTGCGAACTGGTCACCGCCGTGCGGGCGATCCGCCTGGCCGGTATCACTCCCGACGATCTCGCTCCCGCATCCATCGGCCCCTGGCTGGCCGACGCCTTGGTCGCACTCCCGCCGGCCCTCGCCGACCGTTCACTGCGCGACGACCTGGAGATCGCCCGGGGCCTGATGACCCAATGGGGCGACCGCCAGGTCGAGCACCCCGCCGAAGCGGGTTAGCTCAGCGCCTTCAGGTCGAACGCCGCGGCCATCGCCTTGAAGCCCTCCGCGTTCGGGTGCAGGTGGTCGCCGACGTCGTAGGCCGGCAGCATCCGGCCGGGCTGCTGCGGGTCGCGCACCGCCTTGTCGAAGTCGACCACGCCGTCGTACTCGCCCGACGTCCGGATCCAGTGGTTCAGCGCCTGCCGATCCGCCTCTCCCTCGACCGAGTAGTACCCGGCTCCCTCGTACGGCGTGAGCGTCGCCCCGAACACCTTCAACCCGGCCTCCCGCGCGCGCTGGATGAACTGCCGGTGCACCGCGATCAGGTCGGCCGGATCGGTCGCACCCCGGCTGTTCCCGATGTCGTTGATGCCCTCCAGCAGGACGACACTGCGTGCCGCGGTCTGTCCGAGCACGTCCCGGTCGAAGCGCGCCAGCGCCGAGTCTCCCGCCGTACCGGCGTTCGCCAGCAGCCGGTTCCCGCTGATGCCCGCGTTGAGCACCCCGAGCTCACGCCAGCCGGGCTGCGCCAGCAACCGGTCGGCCAACTGGTCCGGGTAGCGCAGGTTCTTGTCCACCGGCGACACAACGCCGTCGGTGATCGAGTCCCCGAAGAGCACCACCGATCCGCGCACCCGGCTCTTCACGTCGACGCCTTCGATCACGTACCGGGCCATCCCCGGGATCGTCGCGTACGCCGTACCGGCGCTGCCGGTCTGGTCACCGGCCGCCGAGAAGCCGGTCGCGTACCCGGCCGGGTGCTGGGTCAACGGCCCGGTCGGTCCCGGGAAGTACGTGCTGATCACCAGGTCGGTGTCGTCGGGGACGTCGAGCCGGACCGGGTCGGAGACCCACTCGGCTCCGACCGGGATCGTGACCGACGGCCGGCCACCGAAGGCGACCGGGACCAGCTTGGCCGGATCGACCGTCGGCGTACCAGCGAGCGCATCGGATCGCGGAGTGACGGTCACCTTGCCGACCTTGAGCGGGCTGGTGCCGTAGACGTTGGAGAGCCTGAGCCGCAGCTCCGACCCGCCGACCGACAGGTGCGCGACCTGCCGCAGGGTGGTGTCGGTGACGCCGGTCGCGGACAGGCCCGACGTACCCGGGGGAGTGACGGCGACGGCCCAGCTGCCGACCCAGTCCTGCTTGGAGGATGGATCAGCGGCGGCTGGAACGGCGGCAGGGGCGAGGGGGACGAGGAGCAGAGCAGCAGCGGTGACGGCAAGCTTGCGCAGAGGGCGCATGAGGGATCACCTCTCGTGGGACGGACACGTAGCTCCGATTCCACGCAGCACTCTGCGAGACCGCAACCCTACGGTCGGTGAACGGTCGGGTCTTTGCGGCGAAGTGCCCGCTAGCTGGTCAGCAGGTCCAGATCGGCCGCGCGGGCCATCGCGGCGAAGCCCTTCGCGTTCGGGTGCAGGTGGTCGCCGCTGTCGTAGCCCGGCCGGATCCGCAACGGCTGCAGGGGATCGCGCACCGCGTGCTCGAACTCGACGTAGCCGTCGTACTCGCCCGACGTGCGGATCCACTGGTTCAGCGCCTGCCGGGCGACCTCGCCGCCGACGCTGTAGTACTGCGCCGCCCAGTACGGCGTGAGCGTCGCGCCGTACGCCTTCAGCCCGGCGGCGTGCGCGCGGGCGATCAGCTGGCGGTGCGCGTTGATCAGCTGCGCGCCGGAGATCGCGCCCTTGCCGGCCCGGATGTCGTTGATCCCCTCGAGAATCACCACCGCGCGGACGCCGGTCCGCCGGACCACGTCGCGCTCGAACCGGGCGATCGCCGCCTCGCCGTTGACCCCGCCGTTCGCGAGCAGCCGGTTGCCGCCGATGCCGGCGTTCACCACGGCGTACCGGCGCTGGGTCAGGCGATCGGCGAGCTGGTCGGGGTAGCGCAGGTTCTGGTCGATCGGCGACGAGGCGCCGTCGGTGATCGAGTCGCCGAACACCACCAGCGCACCCTCGGCCCGCGTTTTCACGTCCACGCCGGACACCACGAACCGGGCCATCCCCGGAATCTTCCGGTACGGCGCACCGCCCGCGCGGGTCTGGTTGCCCGCAGCCGTGAAGGCCGTCGCGTAGCCGGCCGGATGCTGCGTCAGCGGTCCGGTCGGGCCGGGAAAGTACGTGCTGATCACGACGTCGCTGTCGTCGTCGATCGGCAGGTCGATCGGGTCGGACACGGTCTCCGCGCCGACCGGGATCGTCACCGTCGCGCGGCCGCCGTAGGTGACCGGGACGCTCTTGAGCAGCTCGAGGTTCGGCGTACCGGCGCCGCCCTTACGGGGTGCGACCGAGCTGGCGCCGACCACCAGCGGCTGCTTGCCGAACCGGTTGGACAGCCGCAGCCGGATCATGCCGCCACCGAGCGAGAGGTGTGCGACCTGCCGGATGGTGGTGTTGCGGACGCCGGTCGCCGAGGGCCCGGACGAGCCGGCCTGGGTGACGGCGACACCCCAGCTCGCGACCCAGCCGTCCGCCGGTGCGACCCGGGCCGGTGCCACCGGCCCGGTGGCACCCGGCAGCGTGGAGGCGACCATGGCGACCGTCGCGAAGAGCGACTGCACCCAGCCTCCGCCGAGCGTCACAGTGTCGTCCTCACCGGCCGTATTCTTCCACAGCTGGTGACGTCGGTCAGTCGATTGACAGGCGGCCGTTCTGCTGAAGGCTCTGCAGGGCGGCGACGGTGACAACGCCGCGATACTCCAGCGTGGCGGCCTCACCCGGCGGTTCCCAGGTGATCGCCCAGCCACCGTCGGCCTGCTGGTCGGCGACCAAGCGATCGAGGTGACCGTCGATCTGCTCCTGCGTGAAGAGCTGCCGCCACAGGCTGTCCGGCGTCGGCGCAAGGTGCAGCGGCGTCACCCCGTACGACGGGTCGGCGGCGTCCGCGCGGTACGTCGACAGCTTCGGCAGCGCCTCGCGGATCTTGTCCAGCTCGACGTCCGGCTGGTGCTCCAGGTACTGCAGCGCCTCGAGCATCGCGTGTCCGTCGTCGGGCAGGCCTTTGGCCAGCTCGGCCTTGCACCACTCGGCGGCCTGGTCACGCCACGGGTGCTCGAACGCCAGCCGGTACAGCCTCCCGACCAACCCTGCTGTCGGATTGAGCCCCGGCACGTACGTCCACTCCGACATGTGCTCGGCCCGCGGATATCCCTCGATCGCCGGACTCGCCAGCGACACGGCACCCTCTGGCGTCGCAACCGACTGCAACCAGTCGCACGCCGCGCCGATCAGTTCCTCGTCCCGTACGCCGGCCGCGAGCATGACGTCGAACGCGACCTCCACGTCGAGCGCCGTACTGTCCGGGCACCGCTTGTCCGGCTCCAGCGCGTGCCCGAACCCACCGTCGGCGTTCCGGTAGCCGCGCAGCGCGTCCACCACGCCGGCCGGATCGGTGCCCTCGAACAGGGTCGCGAACAGCCGACGCTCCACCAGCCGCCCGTCCCGCCGGACGAACTCCCGTCCACCCTCGAAAATGTCCATGCCGTCACCCTGCCAACTCCGCTGCCCGCTGTCTTGCACGAATCGGACACGCGTCACGGTTCGAAGCGGTAGCCCATGCCGGGTTCGGTGCGCAGGTGCTTCGGGCGGGCGGGGTCGGCCTCGAGCTTGCGGCGGAGCTGGCCCATGTAGAAGCGCAGGTTGCCGCCGGCGTTCTCGTAGCCGGGGCCCCAGACCTCGGTGAGCAGCTGGCGTTGCGACATCAGCTTGCCGGGGTGCCGGACGAGGACCTCGAGCAGGTGCCACTCGGTCGGCGTGAGCCGGACCTCGTCGCCGTTGCCCAGCGTCACGCGTTTGGCGGACAGGTCGACCTCGGCGTCGCCGACCGTGACGACCGGCTGCTCGGCGGCGACGGTGCTGCGCCGCAGCACGGCGCGCATCCGGGCGAGCAGCTCGTCGATCCCGAACGGCTTGGTCACGTAGTCGTCGGCGCCGGCGTCCAGCGCCTCGACCTTGTCGGTGCTGTCGGTGCGACCGGACAGCACCAGGATCGGGACCTCGGTCCAGCCGCGCAGCCCACGGATCACCTCGACCCCGTCGAAGTCCGGCAGACCGAGGTCGAGAATGACCAGGTCGGGCGGGTACTGGGCGGCCACCTTCAGCGCGGCCGTGCCGCTGCCGGCCACGTGCACCTCGTACCGGCGCGCCTTCAGGTTGATCTGCAGCGCGCGCACGATCTGCGGTTCGTCGTCGACCACCAGCACCCTCATCGGGCTCCTCCCCGCTCCAGCCGGCCAGGCACCGGTGCGTCGTTCATTGTTGCCGAGGGCATCGAGACGACCATGGTCAGCCCACCGCCGGGCGTGTCCTCCGGGCGCAGCGAACCACCCATCGCCTCGGCCAGCCCGCGTGCCAGAGCGAGCCCGAGCCCGACGCCGGTCGTGTTGTCGGTGTCGCCGAGCCGCTGGAACGGCGCGAACACCCGGTCGCGGTCCTCGACCGGGATTCCCGGGCCGCGGTCGATCACCCTGATCTCCACCACGTCACCCAACGCGCTGCCGGTCAGCAACGGCCCGTGCCCCGCCGGCGAGTAGCGAATCGCGTTGGCCAGCAGGTTCGCCAGCACCCGCTCCAGCAGCGCCGGATCGACCTCGACCAGCGGCAACCCCGGCGGCAGCTCGACCGTCACCCCGGCGCCGTCGTCATCCAGCTCACCCAGGACGCCGGGCAGGATCTCGTCCAGCGCGGTCGGCCGCGTGAACACCGGCAGGACGCCGGCCTGCAGCCGACTCAGATCGAGCAGGTTGTCGACAAGTCGGCTCAGCCGATCGAGCGACTCGTCGGCGGTCTCCAGCAGCTCGTCCCGCTCGGCCGGACTCCAGTCGACGTCGGAGCTGCGCAGGCTTGTCACCGACGCCTTCGCCGACGCCAGCGGCGAGCGCAGATCGTGGCCGACCGCGCGAAGCAACGCAGTCCGGAGCTTGTCCGCCTCGGCCAGTGGCTTCGCCTCGGCGGCGGCTTCGCTGAGCCGGGCCCGATCGACCAGCGCGGCGGCGTGCGCCGCGAACGCGCCGACCAGGCGGCGTTCGTCGGCGGCCAGCGATCGGCCCTGCAGCACGAGCACCAGACCCTCGCGGCCGGGGATCTTCGCGTCGCCGTCCTCGGGCCGCCGGCAGGTCGGCGTACCGGCGGAGGCGATGGGCCGCCAGCTCTCGTTGAGCTCGTCGGAGTCGATCCGCTCCATCAGACAGGCCGACGTCATCCCGAACGCCTCGCGCACCCGCTCCAGCAACGCCTGCAGCGCCGTCTCACCCCGGAGCACCGTGCCGGCCAACGTCGCGAGGGTCTCCGACTCGGCTGCGGCTCGAGCGGCCTGCCGGGTGCGGCGGGCGGACCGGTCGACGACGGAGGACACCAGCGCGGCGACCGCGACAAAGATGCCGAGGGCAAGCGCGTTGTTCGGTTCGGCGATGGTGAAGGTCCTCGTCGGAGGGGTGAAGAAGAAGTTCAGCACGACGGTCCCGGCGACCGCCGTCAGCATCGCGGGCCACAGCCCGCCGACCAGCGCGACCACGACGACCGCGAACAGGAAGGCCAGCACGTTGCTGGTCAGGTTGAGCGTGTCTCCGCCGAGGCCGAGCAACAGCGCGAGCGCCGGAGGCAGTACGACGGCCAGCGCGAATCCATAGCCGAGCCGGCGCCGGGACAGACTTCCCTGCGCGCGCGGCAACCGTCCGCGGCCCATCTCCGCGTGGGTGACGATGTGGACGTCGATGTCGCCGGACTCGCGGATGGTGGTCGCGCCGATGCCCGGGCCGGTGAGCATCGTGGACAGGAAGGTCCGCCGGCTGCCGCCCAGCACCAGCTGCGTCGCGTTCTCCGCGCGGGCGAATGCCAGCAAGGCGTCCGGGATGTCCTCACCGACCACCTGGTGGTAGCTACCGCCGAGACTCTCGACCAGCCGGCGTTGCTCGGCCAGCCGCGCCGGATCGGCTCCGGTCAGGCCGTCGGACCGGGTGACGTGGACGGCGAGCAGGTCGCCACCCGCTGAGCGGGCGGCGATCCGGGCCGCGCGCCGGATCAGCGTCTCGCCCTCGGGGCCGCCGGTGAGCGCGACGACGACCCGCTCGCGGGCCTCCCAGGTGGCGTCGATCTGGTGCTGTTCGCGGTACTGCTGAAGCCCGGCGTCGACGCGGTCGGCCAGCCAGAGCAGGGCCAGCTCGCGCAACGCGGACAGGTTGCCGACCCGGAAGTAGTTGCCGAGGGCAGCGTCCACCTTGTCCGCGGCGTACACGTTGCCGTGCGCCATCCGGCGGCGCAGCGCCTCCGGGGCCATGTCGACCAGCTCGATCTGGTCCGCGGCCCGGACCACCCGGTCCGGCACGGTCTCGCGCTGCGGTACGCCGGTGATCTTCTCGACCACGTCGTTGATCGACTCCAGGTGCTGGATGTTCACCGTGGAGATCACGTCGATGCCGGCACTCAGCAGCTCGTCGACGTCCTGCCAGCGCTTCGCGTTCCGGCTGCCCGGGACGTTGGTGTGGGCGAGCTCGTCGACCAGCGCGACCTCCGGCCGGCGGGCCAGCAGCGCGTCCAGGTCGAGCTCGGTGAAACTGGCGCCGCGGTGGTCGACGATCCGGCGCGGCAGCACCTCCAGGCCGTCGAGCATCGCGGCGGTGTGCTCGCGCCCGTGGGTCTCGACGAAGCCGACCACCACGTCCGTGCCGCGTTCCCGCCGCCGTTGTGCCTCGCCCAGCATCTTGTACGTCTTGCCGACACCGGGCGCGGCGCCGAGGTAGATCCTCAGCCGCCCGCGACCTGCCATACCTCCCATAGTGTCAGTTCGCCTCGGCCAGATCCCGGTTCAGGGTCACCACGTTCACCGTGGGCTGACCAAGGAAGCCGAGCGTCCGGCCCGTGGTGTTCCGCTCGACCAGCCGCTGGACCTCGTCCACACTCAGTCCCCGCTCGCGAGCGATGCGCCGTACCTGGATCGCCGCGTACGCCGGACTGATGTGTGGGTCGAGCCCACTGCCCGACGCCGTCACGGCGTCCGGAGGAACCTGCGCCGGATCCACGCCCTCCAGCTTCGCCACCTCCGCGCGCCGCTGCTCGACCAGCTTCAGCAGCTCGGGGTTGTTCGGCCCGTACTGCGAAGCAGCGCTGCCCATCGCGTCGTAGTCGACCGCCGACGGCCTGCTCTGGAACCACCGGGGGTCCGGCGCCATCATCGCGTTGCCCTCGGCATCCTTTTGGCCGGTGTCGCGGGTGTAGGTCTGACCGATCAGGTCCGACCCGACCTCGTGGCCGGCGACCCGGACCATCGAGCCGTTCGCGTTGCCACGGAACAGCACCTGGGCCGCGCCGGTCATCGCCAGCGGGTACAGCACACCGAGCAGGATCGTGGCGGCGATCATCGCGCGCAGCGCGACACCGACCTGACCGAACGGGCTTCTTCCGGGAGTCATCATGTCCGTAGCCTTCTTCTAGCCGATGCCCGGGATGACCGAGACCAGCAGGTCGACGAGTTTGATCCCGACGAACGGCGTGATCAGCCCGCCGACGCCGTACACGAGCAGGTTGCGGCGCAGCATCGCCGACGCCGACGACGGCCGGTACCGCACGCCGCGCAACGCGAGCGGGACCAGCACGACGATCACCAGGGCGTTGAAGACGACGGCCGACAGGATGGCCGACTCCGCCGAGTCCAGCCGCATCACGTTCAGCTTGTCCAGGCCGGGATAGGCCCCGGCGAACAGGGCCGGCAGGATCGCGAAGTACTTGGCCACGTCGTTCGCGATCGAGAACGTGGTCAGCGAGCCGCGGGTGATCAGCAACTGCTTGCCGATCTCGACGATCTCGATCAGCTTGGTCGGGTTGGAGTCGAGGTCGACCATGTTGCCGGCCTCCTTGGCCGCCGACGTGCCCGAGTTCATCGCGACGCCGACGTCGGCCTGGGCCAGCGCCGGAGCGTCGTTGGTGCCGTCCCCGGTCATCGCGACCAGCCGGCCGCCCTCCTGCTCCTTCTTGATCAGCGCCATCTTGTCCTCCGGCGTCGCCTCGGCCAGGAAGTCGTCGACGCCGGCCTCCTCGGCGATCGCCTTGGCGGTGAGCGGGTTGTCGCCGGTGATCATCACGGTCCGGATGCCCATCGCGCGCAGCTGGTCGAACCGCTCCCGCAGCCCCTGCTTGACCACGTCCTTGAGGTGGATCACCCCGAGCGGCCGGGCGACATCTCCCTTGCTGACGGCAACGACCAGCGGCGTACCGCCGGAGGCCGAGATGCCGTCGACGAGCTCGCCCAGCTCGGCCACCACAGTGCCGCCCTGGCCGTGGATCCAGGTGCTCACCGCACCGGCTGCTCCCTTGCGGATCTGCCGGCCGTCGACGTCCACACCGCTCATCCGCGTCTGCGCCGTGAACTCCACGAACGTCGCGTGCGGCAGTTCACCGGTGTGCCGCTCCCGCAGCCCGTACCGGCTCTTCGCCAGTACGACGATCGACCGGCCTTCCGGGGTCTCGTCGGCCAGGCTGGACAGCTGCGCGGCGTCGGCCAGCTCGGACTCGCTGATCCCGGCGAGCGGGATGAACTCGGCCGCCTGCCGGTTTCCCAAGGTGATCGTGCCGGTCTTGTCCAGCAGCAGCGTGTTCACGTCGCCGGCGGCCTCGACCGCTCGGCCGGACATCGCCAGCACGTTGCGCTGCACGAGCCGGTCCATGCCCGCGATCCCGATCGCGGACAGCAGCGCGCCGATCGTGGTCGGGATCAGGCAGACCAGCAGCGCGACCAGCACGACCAGGCTGAGGTCGACCCCGGCGTACCGGGCGAACGGCTGGAGGGTCAGCGTGGCCAGCAGGAACACGATGGTCAGACTGGCGAGCAGGATGTTCAGCGCGATCTCGTTCGGTGTCTTCTGCCGGGACGCACCCTCGACCAGCGCGATCATCCGGTCGATGAAGCTCTCGCCGGGCTTGGTGGTGATCTTCACGACGATCCGGTCCGACAGCACCCGTGTCCCGCCGGTCACCGCACTCCGGTCACCGCCGGACTCGCGGATCACCGGCGCCGACTCCCCCGTGATCGCCGACTCGTCGACACTGGCCACGCCCTCGACGACGTCACCGTCGCCGGGGATGATCTGACCGGCCTCGACCACGACTCGGTCGCCCAGCCGCAACTGCGCCGCCGGGATCTCCTGCTCGGAACCGTCCTCGCCGAGCCGGCGGGCAGTGGTCTCGGTTTTGGCCCGGCGCAACGTGGCTGCCTGGGCTTTGCCCCGGCCCTCCGCGACGGCCTCGGCGAGGTTGGCGAACAGCACCGTCAGCCACAGCCAGACCACGATCCACCAGACGAACACGCTGGAGTTCAGGCAGGCCAGCACCGTGGACGCGACCGCGCCGACCTCGACGACGAACATCACCGGGTTCTTCACCATCACCCGCGGATCGAGCTTGCGCAGTGCGTCCGGCAGCGAGGTGAGCAGCAGTTGCGTCACAGTCCCTCCGCGAGGGGTCCGAGAGTGAGAACAGGGAAGTAGGTGAGGCCGGTGACGATCAGCACGACACCGACGAGCAGCCCGACGAACAGGGCCTTGTGGGTGGGCAACGTGCCGCTGGTCACCGGGACCGGCTGCTGACGGGCGACGGACCCGGCCAGCGCGAGCACCAGGACCATCGGGACGAACCGGCCGAGCAGCATCACGACGCCCAGCACGACGTTGTAGAAGGTGGTGTTCGCGCTCAGCCCACCGAACGCGCTGCCGTTGTTGTTGGCCGCCGAGGTGAACGCGTAGAGCACCTCGGCGAAGCCGTGCGGGCTGCCGGTGTTGAAGATCGCGGCCCGCGCACCGGCCGAGCTCATCGCGACGGCCGCGCCGGCCAGCACCAGCGACGGCGTCGCCAGGATGTAGAGCGCGACGAGCTTCATCTCGCGCGCGGTGATCTTCTTGCCCAGGTACTCCGGCGTCCGGCCGACCATCAGCCCGGCGACGAACACTGCCAGGACCGCGAGCACGAGCAGGCCGTACAGACCGCTGCCGACACCGCCCGGGCTGACCTCACCCAGCATCATGTGGAACAACGCGGTCCCACCACCCAACGCGGTGAACGAGTCGTGCGCGGAGTTCACCGCGCCGGTCGACGTACCGGTCGTGGAGGAGGCGAACAAGGCCGACGCCCACTCACCGAAGCGGGTCTCCTTGCCCTCCATCGCCGCGCCGGCCGCCCGCGTCGCCGTACCGGCACCGCTCACCTCGAACCCGGTGGCGGCCGCGGTGAACGCTGCCCAGAGCGTCGTCATCACGCCGAGGATCGCGTAGCCCTGCCGCTTGTCCTTGACCATCAGACCGAAGGTCCGGGTGAGGCAGACCGGGATCAGCAGGATCAGGAAGATCTCGACCAGGTTCGACAGGCCGTTCGGGTTCTCGAACGGGTGCGCGGAGTTCGCGTTGTAGAAGCCACCGCCGTTCGTGCCGAGCTCCTTGATCACCTCCTGGCTGGCGACCGGACCGCCGGGGATCGACTGGGTCTGGCCCGTGATCGTGGTGATCTCGTGCGGACCGGACAGGTTCTGTACGACGCCGGTCGCGACCAGGACCAGGCCGCCGACGATCGCCAGCGGCAGCAGCACCCGCAGTACGGTCCGGGTCAGGTCGACCCAGAAGTTGCCCAGCCGCTCGGTCCGGGACCGGGCGAAACCGCGGACCAGCGCGATCGCCACGCTCATCCCGACGGCCGCGGAGACGAAGTTCTGCACCGCGAGGCCGGCGAACTGAACCAGGTGGCCCATCGTCGCCTCGGGCGAGTACGACTGCCAGTTGGTGTTCGCCACGAACGACGCCGCGGTGTTGAAGGCCAGCGACGGCTCGACGTTCGGCAGGCCGAGCGAGAGCGGCAGGTACGACTGGAGGCGTTGCAACAGGTAGAGCAGGATCAGGCCGACGGCGGAGAAGGCCAGCACCGACCGGGCGTAGACGGCCCAGGTCTGGTCGGCCCTCGCGTCGACGCCGAGCAGCTTGTACGTCGTACGCTCCACCCGCGTGTCACGGTCGGAGGTGTAGACCCTGGCCAGGTACCCACCGAGCGGCCGGTAGGCGGCGGCCAAGAGAAGGACCAGCAGGCCGACCTGGAGCAGGCCGGCGGAGGTGTCGGACATCAGAACCTCTCGGGGAAGATCAGCGCGGCGACCAGGTAGACGACCAGCGCCGCGCCGATCACCAGACCGGCGAGGTTCTCGGCGGTAGTTGTGCTCATGCCTTCACTGCACACCGCCGGCTGCCCCGTCAGCAGTCTTCTCGCAGCCCTCTCACACCGGCCCGGACAGCTCTCACGGTGCTCTCACACGCGCACGTTCCGGGCACGACTTCGCCGTGACGGCTCGAGCCCACATACTTACGCCTGGCAATGAGAAGTCTTCGCACAGTTAGGGAAGAACGCAGTGACTGAAGTGGACGACCAGCAGTTCCCCGCCCAGGGTTCCGAGCAGTTCTTCTCCGACGAGTCCCGCAAGGCGCTGGCCGAGGCCAGCCGGCTGCTCGCCGAGCGCCTGCAGGCCCACACCGAGGCCCTGCTCGCGATGACCGGTGACGAGGAGCAGTCGGTGCTGGACGAGCACAACGCCCAGCTCGAGGAGCTCGTCGAGGGCTGGAACGACGCGGTCTTCGAACTCACCGGCACCACGCCGCTGCTGCTCGACGACGACGTCGAGGAGCTCGACGAGGAGGAGCCCGAGGAGCAGGACCACCTGATCAGCGTGGTGTCCCGGTTCGACCTGAAGGTGGTCGACCTGGAGGCACTGCTGGAGGCCGGCCGCACCGCCCAGGAGCGGCACCCGGTCGAGCTCGACGAGTCCGGCGACCGCGACCCGGTCGACACCGCCGAGCAGGCCATCTACGAGATCAGCCGGGAGACCGGCGAGGCGTGGTTCGAGCTGCCGGGCGTCGACCTGGTCGCCGGGGCCCGCGCGTACGTGGTACCGGAGTACCCGTTCGAGCCGCTCGAGGCCGACGCCGACGACGTGATCACCGAGATCAGCGCGCCGAACGGCGTCGTCACCCACGCGGAGACCTGGGCCTGACGGTCCAGCTCCGCGCGCCGGCCTAGCCGGTCAGCTCGCCGTCGATCACGGTGACCGCGTTCCCGATCAGGTGGACGCGGTCACCGTGCAGCTCGACCTGAACCACCCCACCGCGGCGCGACGCCTGGAATCCCGTCAGCCGCTCCCGCCCGAGCCGCTGCGCCCAGTACGGCGCCAGCGCGGTGTGCGCGCTCCCGGTCACCGGGTCCTCCGCGATCCCCGTCCCCGGCGCGAAGAACCGCGACACGAAGTCGTACTCGTCGCTCGCGGCGGTCACGATCACGCCGCGCAGGTTCTCCCGGCTGGTGAGCCCGGCCATCACCGCCAGGTCGGGCTCGAGTCCCCGGACGACGTCCTCGCTGTCGACCACCACGAGCAGGTCTCCCAGTGCCCCCGTCGCGTGGACCTCCGCCGGCTCGACGCCCAGAGCCTTCGCCAGCTCGGCCGGCGCCTGGGCCGTCACCGGCCGAGCCAGCGGGAAGTCCAGCACGATCGACGCGCCGTTTCCGGCTCTCGCGATCAGCACCCCACTGCGAGTCGCGAACCGGACGCTTGCTCCCGCGTCTTGCGCTGCCCAGGCGCCGTCCGCCCGCAGCGCGTGCGCGGTCGCCAGCGTCGCATGCCCGCACAGGTTCACCTCGACCGTCGGTGTGAACCAGCGCAGGTCCCAGTCCGCCTCGGCTTCGCCCCCGGTCGGCCGGGCGAACGCCGTCTCGGCCTGGTTCACCTCCGCGGCGACCTGCTGCATCCAGCCCTCGTCCGGCCACGGGCCGGACGGCAGCAAACAGACCCCGGCCGGGTTCCCGGCGTACGGGCGGTCGGTGAACGCGTCGACGATTCTGATCCGCATGTGCCCGACGCTAGGGCCCACCGACCACCGGGAACCAGAACCAGTTCCGGACGACTGGCCTGCTCAGGCCACCGCGATGGCGTCGATCTCGAGCAGCCACTCCTCGGCGTAGATGTCGCAGATGAAGATCGTCAGCGCCGGCGCGTGGTCGCCGAGCACCTCCTCGCGGATCTTCGAGTTCGCCGCCCGGTACTGCCGGTCGGACAGGTGCGTGGTCACCTTCACCAGGTTCCGCACGCCCATGCCGGCCTCGTCGAGCACGGCGAGCACGTTGCGCCACACCATCCGGCACTGGTCCTCGAAGTCCTCCGGGATCCGGCCCTGCTCGTCGCCCCACGGCACCTGCCCGCTGACGAACACCATCCGGCGGCCGCCGGTCACCTCGACGCCGTGCGTGTAGTTCCCGGTCGCGGCCGGCAGGATCGCCGGGTTCAGCGGCGTGATCGCGAGCTCGGTCATTGGCTGTTCTCCCCCACCTTCGGTACGGACACCGCATTGTCCACCCTGCGCGGGCCTGAACCGGCCAGCCGAACCATCCGTGTGGGAGGTGTTCGACTTCCGACCCGACCCGAAGGACTGTGACATGACGCTGCGCCGACCCCGCCGCTCACCCCGCACCGGAACGATCGCACTGGCCACCGCCTTGGCCGGCGGTCTCGCCCTGGTCGCCCCGACCGCCGCCGACGCGCACACGTCGCGCGACGGACTCGCCGTACAGCAGGTCAACCTCGTGTCCGACGTACCGGGTCAGGCCGCTCTGCTCGATCCCGACCTGGTCAACCCGTGGGGTCTCGCGCTGAGCGCGACGTCGCCGCTCTGGGTCTCCAACGCGGGCACCTCGTCGTCCACCCTGTACTCGTCCGCGCCGGGCGCCGCGACGGCGACGAAGGTCCCGACCGTCCGGGTGGACGTCCCCGCGCCGTCGGGTCAGGTCGCGAACCCCGGCACCGGCTTCGTCCTGAGCAACGGCACCGCCAGCGCGCCGGCCCGCTTCATCTTCTCCACCCTCACCGGTTCGATCGCCGCCTGGGCCCCGCCGGTCAGCCCGCTCATCGGCGCCGCGCAGATGAAGGCCACCGTGCCGGGCGCGGCGTACACCGGCCTGGCGATCTCGCCCACCGCCGACCGCCTGTACGCCGCGAACTTCGCGCAGAACCGGATCGACGTCTTCGACAACGCCTTCGCCCAGGTCAAGCAGCCGTGGTGGTCGTTCCGCGACTTCGCACTGCCGAAGGGTTTCGCGCCGTTCAACGTGCAGACGCTCGGCCACCGGGTCTTCGTCAGCTACGCGAAGGCCGACCCGAAGACCGGCCGCAGCGTGAACACCCGAGGCAACGGCTACGTCACCGAGTTCACCCCCGAGGGCCACTTCGTCGCGCGGATCGCCTCGCGCGGCAACCTCAACGCTCCGTGGGGCCTGGCGGTTGCTCCCGCGTCCTGGGGCAAGCTGGCCGGCGCGCTCCTGATCGGCAACTTCGGTGACGGCCGCGTGAACGTCGTACGGCGTGACTCCCACGGCCGCCTCGACCAGCTGAAGAACTCGACCGGCCGCCCGCTGGTCATCCCCGGGCTCTGGGCCCTGACCCCCGGTACGGCGACCACCGGCGGCACCGACGCGATCTGGTTCTCCGCGGGCATCGCCGACGAGACGCACGGCCTGCTGGGTGTGCTGCGCCACCCGTAGAGGCGAGTGCAACAGGCCTTGGCAAGAACCAGAACGGAAAAACAAGAACAAGAACTAGGTGGGTTGCAGATGGTTGCTGTCGACTCTCACCACAGGTCCGCCGCCCCCTTCTCGTCTCAACGAGGGCCTCCGTGCGGGGAAACGATCTGCCCTGATACGCCCCTCGATCAGCCCTCCTGACATACCGAGGCCGGCGGCCACAGTCGAGGCATGTTGATCGAGAGCGCGCTCGAAGCGCAATACCTGGGACAGGACGAGGGCCTGCGGCTGACCTCACCCCTGAAAGGCCGTCTGGAACTGGCCCGCATGCAAGACCTGATGGGCAGATACCTGCCGGAACCACCTGCACTCGTCGGCGACATCGGTGGCGGACCAGGCACCCACGCCAACTGGCTACAGGAGCGCGGCTACTCCGTCGAACTGCTCGACCCCATGCCCCAGCACATCGAAACAGCCCGAGCTGCCGGCATCGACGCAACCATCGGCGACGCCCGCAAACTCCCCTGGGAAGACGAGTACTTCGACGCCGTACTGATGGCCGGCCCGCTGTACCACCTGACCCGCGTCGAGGACCGTCTGACCGCGCTGCAGGAGGCCACGCGCGTCACCCGCCCCGGCGGCTTCGTAGCGGTAGTAGCCATCAACCGAACCGCCAACCTCCTCGGCGCCATGCTCGCCAACGAACTCCAGCAACGCATGCCCGTCGTCCAGGAGATCCTCGACACCGGCTTCAGCCCCGCCAACGACCGCATGGCCGAAACGACGTACCACACCGTCTCTCAACTCCGCCAGGAAATGACCGGCCACGGCCTGCGCTCCATCACCGTCCACGGCCTCACCGGCCCCGGCGGCTGGCTGACCGTCGCCCTCGACGCGCACTTCCGCAACCAGCAACCACCGGCCACACTCACCGACCCGGACCCGCTGCACACAGCCCTCACCTGCTCCCGCATCGCCGACCGCTTTCCCGAACTTCTTCCGGCCAGCTCCCAGTTCTTCGCGGTGGGCCAGCGTGCCTGACGCCGATCGCTCGAAATACTGCGTTTGTCTCATCAATAGGTACAATCGCAGAACCAAGGAGGTCACCATGCCGCTTGCCGGGCTCGCCGACATCGCCGCTGAGCAATGGGGACTTGTCACCACCGCCCAGGCGGAGGCCACCGGAACCAGCCGCAAGTCAGTCGGCAGATTCGCGCAGACCGGCCTCCTGGAGCGTCTCGCACAGGGCGTCTACCGAGTGACCGGAGCACCCTCGGACCCACTCGACGATCTCCGGGCCGCCTGGCTCGGGCTCGATCCGAGCCGCACCGCGGGAGACCGCCTCCGTGACGCCCTTCCTGAGGTGGTTTCCCATCGATCGGCCGCCGTCCTGCACGGACTCGGCGACCTGGCCGCCGATCGCCACGAGTTCACGGTCTCGGGGCGGCGGCAGAGCCGGCGGTTGGACGTTCGTTTCCACAAAGCGACGCTGGTGAGCACCGACTGGACCATCGTCGACGGGTTGCCGTGCACAACCATCACTCGAACCGTCACCGACCTCGCCGCGACCCACACCGACGGCGGCCACCTCGCAGGCGTGGTCCGCGACGCACTGACCGTCCGCCATGTCGATGTCGACGAGCTGGCCGCCGCCATCAGCCCGTACGCCGCCCGCTACGGGGCGCGACACCGCGACGGGGAGGCGCTCTTGTCCCGCCTGCTCCAGGAGTCCGGCGTACCGGCGGCGATCCAACGGACGGTCGACCTCGTCAACGACACCCACCGAGTTCCTGCTCGGCGAGCGTCGTGAGAACGCGGGGCCAGCCACCGATCCCTTCGACAGTCCACCGCTCGTTGAGCGACCGCCTGAGAGCAGAGGCGAGGCGTCGCGGCCGCCCTGCAGCCGAGGTACGCCGCGAGTTCGTCTTCCAGCGATTCCTCGGTCGAGTGTTCGCAGAGCCGAACAGCCGCTGGGTCCTCAAAGGCGGCGCCGGCCTCTTGATCAGGATTCAGCAAGCGCGCGACAGCAAGGACGTCGACCTCGTGGTCCCGGCGACTGCCTTCGATCTCACCGAGGCCGTCGATGCCCTGCGATCAGCCGTCGCGGTCGACGCCGGTGACCAGCTCACCTTCGTCGTCGACACCGTGGCCCGATCGACCGAGGAGCACTCCGTCGCTCTGCTGCGCGTCAACTGCTTCATCGGAGCAAGACCATTCGAGCGGTTCACCATCGATGTGTCCAGCCGAAGCCAACTGGTGGCGAAGGTCGACCGGATCAGGCCCCGCCCGGTGATCGATCTCATCGGCGCCGACCCGCTACCCCGCTTCGTCCTCTATCCCCTGCCCGACCAGGTCGCCGACAAGTTGTGCGCGATGTACAGCCGGTACGGCGCGAGTCGCGGGCCCTCCACCCGCTACCGCGACTTGGTCGATCTCGTGCTCATCATCACCACGAGCCACCTCGACGCATCCCTCACCAGCCGGGCGATCACCGTCGAGGCCGCCCGTCGCGGTTGCACCCTGCCGGCGCGCATCACAAGCCCCGGCCCCGAATGGAAAGCGGGATACGCGCACTCAGTCCGAACGGTCCCACTCGAAGCCGGCCTGCGAAACCTCGACGGCGCACTCGTTGTGGTGGGCGGGTGCCTCGACCCCGTTCTCGCAACGTCGGCCACCGGAACCTGGAATCCACAAGCACGACGTTGGCAAGGCTGACGAGACGACACCCAGGCCGGGCACAAATTCAGACGCCGTACGGCGCGTTGCTGGCTACGCTGCCGCGCATGGCGAAGCGGAATGTCCTTGTCGAGGGTGGGTCGGGGACGGGGAAGAGTTCGGTGTGTCGCGAGCTTCGGCGGCGGGGGTACCGGGCCGTCGACGGTGACAACGAGATCGCGTACCAGGGCGATCCGGAGACCGGGGTGCCGATTCAAGGTCCCGGTCGGTACGAGTACCACCTCTGGGACGTCGACAAGGTCCGGGAGATTGCCGCGAGCAACGAAGAGGAGGTGGTGTTCTTCTGCGGGGGTTCGCGGAACTTCGGGAAGTTCCTGGACGTCTTCGACGAGGTGTTCGTGCTGGACGTGGACGCCGGGACGCTCGAACGGCGACTGGCTGATCGGGAGGCCGACGACTGGGGCGGCAACGACGAGCAGAAGGCGTTCATTCTTCGCCTTCATGCCACCAGGGCAGGTGTGCCCGAGGGCATCGTCGTCGACACCGACCGCCCGATCGGCGAAGTCGTCGACGCGATCCTCGAGCGCGTCGGCGCCTGACGTCAGTCGATCGGGCGGAGCTCGTCTGCGTACGAGACGGAGACCCGGCGCAGGACGCCGTCGCGGACCGAGTACTGGCCCATCCGCCACAGCGGCGGGCTGTAGGCGTGGATGGTGACGGAGCCCTTGTCCAGGCCGGTGAGGCGGTGGATGTGGTCGGGGCCGAAGCCGTAGACGTCGCCGGCGGTGACCTCGGTCTCGATGGACTCGGTGCCGATCGCCAGGTTGTGTTCAACAAGCTTGCCTCGGGCAACGGCCACGGCGCCGGAGGAGACGTCGTGGTCGTGCCAGCCGGTGTCGTTGACCGGGGTCCAGCAGATCAGCCAGACGTCGACGTTGGCGTCGCGGTGCAGGGAGGCGAAGACGCGCTCCTCGTCGCTGTAGGCGACCTTGTCCTCCCACAGGTGCGGCTGCGCGGCGAGTCCGCCGGCCAGCTCGGCCAGTTCGGCGGGGTCGAGGTCACGGCCGGGCAGGTTGTCCAGCGACAGACAGTCGTTGAGCTCCACGAGCCGGCTGGCCTGGCGCGCGGGAACGACGGGTGCGTCGGATACGGGCTGAGCAGTCACTGCACTCCCCTCTCGGAGGACGCCGGCACTGCCGGCTTTGGTTCGGGCTCGACCGCCGGACAGCGGCGAGCAGGACAGCCCGGCACGGCAAAGCGCCGGGAAGACTTCAGTACGACGGTGCGCCGCGGCCGAAGCCGAGGCGGTCCGGATCGTTCTGCGGTGGTGACGTGCCGAACAGCAACCGGTGCGGGTTGTCGTAGCGGATCACCGCGGTGGCGGCCTCGCCCTGCCGGAGTTCGGTGACCCCGGCGTACGGGCGGTCGGTGCCGTGCACGACCTGGTCGATGCCGAGCACGCGGGCGACCGCGTCGATGCCCTGCGGTCCGTAGCTCGACGTGTCGACGAACAGCCGCGGGTCGATCGTGCCGAGGCGCCCGCCGCGGGCGGCGAGCCGCTCGTGGTGGACCGGAGCCAATCCGGCGGCGGCGACGAAGCACACCCGCAACGACGGGAACGAGCCGCGGCCGTCGTACGCGTGCCACGCCCACCAGGCGGCCTGCAACTGGTTCACGTAGTCAACGACCGGGGCCCACCAACCTGGGAGCTGATCTGCCCCGGTCTGCCCCGAGTTGCCCGCCCCGGCAGTGCCCGGGTGCACGAGCACCGGCTTGTCCGCCTGCTCGGCAACGGCCAGCACGGGCGCGACCTCGGCCCACGCGTCCGGCGTACCGAGAACGTGCGCCGGGAGCTGTACTCCGAGGAAGCCATCGGCAAGCAGCCCAGCGAGCCCGGAAAGATCCGGCTCGCGCAGATCAACCGCCGCCCACGCGCGGAACGGCGAAGGCAATGCCGCAGCGCCGACGTGCCAGGCGTCCAGCAGAGCGGCGTCACCGAGCTGCTCGATCCCGAGCGGGCTCGACAACGACACCGCGGCCAGTGACGTCCCGGCGTCGAGCTCCAGCGCGACGCGCTTGTCGACGGCGTGCGCCGCCGGGTCCACGTCGTACGGCGGTTCGCCGCTGGTGTGCAGCGTCCAGCCGTTCAGGTACGGCGCGGTGGTGCGGGCGCGGAGGCGGTCGACGAACTCGGCCGGCCACAGGTGCTGGTGCACGTCGATCATCGCCTCACTCCTTCCCGCTCCGCTGTTTGAAGCGCTTCAAGATAGGAGGAGTGAAGCGCTTCAAAGCGGTTCTTGTCAAGTTTTTGTCCGACCCAGCACATAGGCTCGTGCTCATGTCCGGTACTGGCCGACGGCCGACCCTCAAGGACATCGCGGCTGACACCGGTCTCTCGATGGCCGCCGTCTCCTACGCGCTGCGAGGTCTGCACGGCACGCCCGAGACCCGCCAGCGGGTGCAGGAGTCGGCGGAGCGGCTCGGCTACCAGGCCGACCCGGTCGCCCGCGCGCTCGCGTCCGGCCGCAGCGGTTCGGTCGGCGTACTGTGCGCCTCCCTGGAAGACCTGTGGCAGCAGCGCCTCGCCGCCGCGCTCGGCCGCGAGCTGCTCGCGCCGGACCGCAACGCCTGGATCATCGACTCCGCCGGCGACGCCGACCGCCAGCTCGAGCTCGCCCAGCACCTGGTCGACCACCGCGCCGACGCGATCGTGGTGATCCCGATCGACCCGGCCGCCAAGGGCTGGGCGCCGATCGCCCAGCAGGTGCCGGTGATCGCGATCGGCGACGCGCTGCCGGCCGCGAAGGCGAAGTCCGAGGTGCTGTTCGACAACGAACTCGGCATCAGTACGGCGCTGCGCCGGCTGGCCGAGGCAGGTCATCGCGACGTCGTGGTGCTCACCCCGTCGCGGCGCTTCGAGACCGACCGGCCGG
Source organism: Kribbella sp. ALI-6-A (assembly GCF_001984195.1). Lineage (GTDB taxonomy): Bacteria > Actinomycetota > Actinomycetes > Propionibacteriales > Kribbellaceae > Kribbella. The sequence goes on along the minus strand of NZ_MTQN01000012.1, from coordinate 1,574,129 downwards.
CCGAGGAGATCACCCAGCGCATTGCGGCCGAGCTGGAACTCACCGCCGAGATCGTGCCGTGCCCGCACGACCTGACCGGCGCCACGGAGGTCGCCTGCGAGATCCTGCGCCGGACGCCACGCCCGACCGGCATCCTCGCCCTGGCCGACTCGATGGCCTTCGGCGTGTACGCCGCGGCGACCGAGCTGGGCATCACGATCCCCGGCCAGCTGTCCCTGCTCGGCTACGACGACCAGCCGATGTCCCAGCTGCTGACCCCGCCGCTGTCCACGTTCCGCTGGCCGCTCGACGATCTGGTTCAGGACGTCGTCGCCCGGGTCACCTCCGCGGTCGACACCAACCGCCGGGTCCGCCGGACCACGGTCGAGCCGATCCTGATCGAGCGCGGCTCGGTCGCCGCCCCGCCCGCACCGGCGTGACGACGACCTTCGAGCCCCTGCATCCACCCGGCCAAACTAGACTAATCTGGTTGACTTAATCGCCGATCTCACATCGTGAGCTCCGCGGTCAGCCGGCGGATGCGTGCCGCGACCGCCGCCCGGCGCGCGTCGTCCGCGGGCAGCCACCGCGCGAGCACCTCGAAGACCTCGAGATCCTCCGCGCCGATCGAGGTCTGGCCGTAGCGCCAGAGCAGCTCCGCGTCCCCGGAGTCCAGGACCGCGCGCCGCAGCGTCGCGTCGAGCTCGTCCCGTTCCGCGCGCAGGGCCGGCGCATCCGAGCGCACGAGCAACGGTCCGGCGTACAGGTCGAGCGCTCGGGACAGCTCACCTCGCCGGACAAAGGCCTGGACGTCGGTCACGTCGCCGCTGACGTCCGCGAGGATCCGGTAGGGCTTGGTGTCGAGCACACCGGCCCCGAGCAGATTGCGCAGCCGGTGCATCTCGGCCCGCACGGTGGTCGGGTTCCCCTCGTCGCCGTACAGCTGCAGCATCAACTGTTCGGCCGTCAGCCCCGCCGGATGCAGCAGGAGCAGCGCGAGCACCTCGGCCCGCCGGAGCGTCAGCGCGATCTCCCGGCCACCGACCACCGCGACGGGCTGCCGCGCGCCGAGCAGCTCGAGCCGAAGCGACGTACGGCGACTCCGCACCGCGCCGGGCAACCGCAGCAGGTAGCCCTCGTCCAGCTGCTCGATCACCCCCTCGCGCCCGTCGCCGAGGTCGATCCGATCAGCGCCGGCCGGTACGTCGAGCCGATCCGGCAGCCAGGCCAGCGGCTGGACCGCCAGCACCCGGCCGGTCGGCGTCAGCAGCGCGCCGGGTGCGTCCCCGAGCGCGATCAGATGGCGCATGTTCCGGGCGCGAAGCACCTCGTCGGCCGCGGCCATCCGGACCCGCAGCTGGCCCTCGGCCAGTCCGGCCGCCGCGGTCACCAGCGCCATCATCGCCGGATGCACGGTCCGCAACGGCCCCGAGACGTCGACGGCCCCGATCAGCTTCCCGGTGTCCGGGTCGTGCACCGGCGCGGCCGCACACGTCCACGCGTGGATCCGCCGGACCAGATGCTCGGCCGAATGGATCTGCACCGGCTGGTCGGCGGCCAGCGCCGTACCCATCCCGTTGGTCCCGATCTGGTCCTCGGACCAGATCGCTCCCTCCGACAGCGCGATCCGGTCGGCCTGCCGCCGTACGTCGGCCGCGCCTTCGCGCCACAGGATCAGCCCGCGCGCGTCGGTGATGATCATGATGTGCGACGCCTCGTCGGCGATCGTGGTCAGCGTCTGGCGCAGCACCGGCAGGACGGCGTGCAGCGGATGCTGCTCGCGCAGCTCGGCGAGCTCGTCGCCGGATACCACAACCGGCGGCGCGTCCAGCTCCGGGTCGACCAGCGCGGCGAGCGAGCGCTGCCACGACTCGGCGACCAGCGGCCGCGGAGCACCGGGTACGCGACCGCCGCTGAGCACCTCGTCGTAGAGCTCGCTCAGCCGCCGGGCCTGGTCCGGTGCGTCCACACTCAACCCTCGCCCGGATCGGCACGCCGTTCAAGGCCGCGGCGTGCAACGTTGATGCAACGTCGCCGTGCGTAGGTTGCGGGAGCACCGGCACCGCAGGAGCAGGAGGACCAATGACGATCTACGCCGCTCCCGGGCACGAAGGCAGCCCGGTCACCTACAAGTCCCGCTACGACCACTTCATCGGTGGTGAATGGGTCCCACCGGTCAAGGGCGGGTACTTCGAGAACCCGACGCCGGTGACCGGTGAGAACTTCACCGAGATCGCCCGGGGCACCTCCGACGACGTCGAGGCCGCCCTGGACGCCGCGCACGGCGCCGCGCCCGGCTGGGGCCGGACGTCGCCGAGCGAGCGGGCGAACATCCTGAACAAGATCGCCGACCGGATCGAGGACAACCTCGAACTGCTCGCGGTCGCCGAGACCTGGGACAACGGCAAGGCGGTGCGCGAGACGCTGGCCGCCGACATGCCGCTGGCGATCGACCACTTCCGGTACTTCGCCGGCGCGCTGCGGGCCCAGGAGGGCTCGATCTCGCAGGTCGACGACGACATGGTCGCCTACCACTTCCACGAGCCGCTCGGGGTGGTCGCCCAGATCATCCCGTGGAACTTCCCGATCCTGATGGCGACCTGGAAGCTCGCCCCGGCACTGGCGGCCGGCAACGCCGTCGTCCTGAAGCCGGCCGAGCAGACCCCGGCCTCGATCCACGTGCTGATGGAGCTGATCGCCGACCTGCTGCCGCCGGGCGTGCTGAACATCGTCAACGGCTTCGGCGTCGAGGCCGGCAAACCGCTTGCCTCCAGCAACAGAGTGGCCAAGGTCGCGTTCACTGGTGAGACCACGACCGGCCGGCTGATCATGCAGTACGCCTCGGAGAACATCATCCCGGTCACCTTGGAGCTCGGCGGCAAGAGCCCCAACATCTTCTTCGCCGACGTCGCCGCGAGCAAGGACAACTTCTACGACAAGGCGCTCGAGGGCTTCACGATGTTCGCGCTCAACCAGGGCGAGGTCTGCACCTGTCCGTCGCGGGCGTTGATCCAGGGCAGCATCTACGACGAGTTCCTGGCCGACGCGACCGCGCGCACCGAGGCGGTCAAGCAGGGCAACCCGCTGGACACCGAGACGATGATGGGCGCGCAGGCCAGCAACGACCAGTACGAGAAGATCCTGTCCTACATCGACATCGGCAAGGCCGAGGGCGCCAAGGTGATCACCGGCGGCGAGAAGGCCGATCTCGGCGGCGACCTGAGCGGCGGCTACTACATCCGGCCGACGATCTTCGAGGGCGACAACAAGATGCGGATCTTCCAGGAGGAGATCTTCGGGCCGGTCGTGTCGGTGACCCGGTTCGACGACTACGCCGACGCGCTGAAGATCGCCAACGACACCCTGTACGGACTGGGCGCCGGGGTCTGGTCGCGCGACATCAACACGGCGTACCGGGCCGGGCGGGAGATCCAGGCCGGCCGGGTCTGGACCAACTGCTACCACGCCTACCCGGCGCACGCGGCGTTCGGCGGCTACAAGAACTCCGGCATCGGCCGGGAGAACCACAAGATGATGCTCGACCACTACCAGCAGACCAAGAACCTGCTGGTCAGCTACTCGCCCGACCGCGCCGGATTCTTCTAGGCCGCGTGATGGTCGACAGGGTGTCGTACACGGAGGCGGCGGCGGACCTGCTCCGCCGCCTCACCGAGCTGCACGGGCCGCTGATGTTCCACCAGTCCGGCGGCTGCTGCGACGGCAGTTCGCCGATGTGCTACCCCGACGGCGAGTTCAGGACCGGCGCGGCCGACGTCCACCTGGGCGACCTGGCCGTCGACGGCCTGGACAAGCCGATCGGCTTCTGGATGTCGGCCAACCAGTACGAGTACTGGAAGCACACCCACCTGACCGTCGACGTGGTCAAGGGCCGCGGCAGCGGCTTCTCCGTCGAAGCGCCCGAGGGCGTGCGTTTCCTGATCAGGTCCCGCCTGTTCAACGACCAGGAGTCGAGGGAGCTCGGACTCCTCTGAAGCGAGTGCCGACCGTCCGGTGGCGTTGCCGGACGGCCGGCACTCTTCTACGCCCGGACGCCGTGCTCCAGTACGGCGGCGTAGATGTCGGTCCCGCCGATCAGCTCGGGATATCCCGGACACTCGTGCTTGAGCCGCAGGATCGCCTCGCGCTGCTCGCCGCTGATCCGCTGCAACCGCACCGCGTCCGCCACCTGGGGCCGGTCCACTTCGTGGATCCAGAAGGTCAGATCGACCTTCCACTCCCCCACCTGCAGTACGGCGTAGAACCGCTCGTCGGTCGGTCGCGGCGTCGGCCGGCGATCACCGCGCTCGTCACGCACGTCGGCCGACAGCAGCTCACACCGCTCGGCCAGCGCCGCCAGCCCGGCCAGGACGCCGCTCGTCGTTGCACCCGGCGCGTCGAACATGACGTCGAGATCGCGCAGCACCAGCAGCCCGGACCTCGCGCTGCCGATGAGTTGCGGCGGGCCGTAGCCCGGAAAGGCCGTCGCCAGGTCCAGCTGGTCGAGGAGCCGGAACGCTTCGGCCTGAAGCGCGGCCGCCTGGTCGGTGAGCTGCATGGATCGACCGTACAGGTGAAGTCAGGGGGAATCCTTCGGCACCCGATGGAACCCGGAAAATCACCGCGCTTCCGCGGAAAAACGAACGTCACGGAGGCCTCGCGCGCAGCCCACCCATGACATTTGTCGTGGCTGTGATCGCTGGATCCCGCAGTGTGAGCGGGCGGACGATTTCGGGCACCAACCCCCAGCTCGAGGAGTTCTGTTGAGACAACGGATTCTCGTGTCCGCCCTGGGCGCCGGAGCACTCGCCGTCGCAGGACTGACCGTCCAGCTCACCGGGGCGGCCGCCGCGCCCTCCCCGTACACCGCCGGAAAGCACGCCACCGAACTGTGCGCGGCCCCGGCCTCCGCTCACGCCGCGACCTGCAACGCGCTCAAGCTCGTGGACGACAAAGGCGTCACGCCGGCCACCACCACCCCACCCGCGACCGGCCTGACACCAGCCGGTTTGCGCGACGCGTACAAGCTGACCGGCCTCAGCGCCGCCGGCCGGACCGTCGCCATCGTCGACGCCTACGGCTACCCGAACCTGGAACGCGACCTCGGCGTCTACCGCGCCCAGTTCGGCCTCCCAGCCTGTACGACGGCCAACGGCTGCCTGCGCGTCATCAACCAGACCGGCGGGACGACCGCGCCGCGGTTCGACGCCGGCTGGGCCGGTGAGCAGGCGCTCGACGTCGACGCCGTGTCGGCCACCGCACCGGACGCGAAGATCCTCGTCGTGCAGGCGAACAGCGCGAGCTTCGCCGACCTGGGCACCGCCGTCGTGACCGCATCCAAGCAGCCCGGTGTGGTCGCCATCTCCAACAGCTACAGCGGCGGCGACGTCTCCGACGCCGCCTACGGCTCGTACTACAACCACCCGGGCATCGCGATCACCGCCTCGACCGGCGACAAGGGCTATCAGGGCGCGCCGTACCCGGCCGCCTCGGCGTACGTGACCGGCGTCGGCGGTACGTCGCTCGCCCGGTCGAGCACCACCCGCGGCTGGACCGAGACCGCGTGGAGCGGTGCGGGCTCGGGCTGCTCGGCGTACAACAGCGCGCTCACCGTGGCCGCGTCGTACGACACCGGGTGCGCCAAGCGGGCCGGCGCCGACGTCTCCGCGGCCGCCGACCCGAACACCGGTGGCATGGCGATCTACTACCCGACCACCAAGTCGAGTTCGACCTGGGCCCAGTTCGGCGGCACGAGCGAGTCGGCTCCGATCATCGCGGCCGTCTACGCCCTGTCCGGCAACACCGCCGGCTACCCGAACTCGATTCCGTACACCAACCCAGGAGCGCTGTTCGACGTGACCAGCGGCAGCAACGGGACCTGTCCCACGACCCAGTGGTGCACGGCTCGCACCGGCTGGGACGGACCGACCGGCCTCGGTACGCCGAACGGCGCCGGCGCCTTCTGAGCGAACAAGCAAGGGCGGGCCTGACGAGGTCCGCTCTTGCTTTCGTCAGGACGCGTTGACGACTCCCAGCGTCAGCAGGATGTTCGCGTACAACCGCTGCTCGCCCGTCGCTACGGCGACAGCCAGCTCCGGGCCGCGGGCGGTGGCGTAGAAGTCGGTGCGGGACAGCGGCTGCAGCGGCGTACCGGGTAGGAGCTCGCGGAAACGTTCGTAGACGTCCGGCTCCTCGCCGGTCTCGGTCGCCATCACCCGGGCCGCCTCCACCGGTACGACGCCGAGCAGCGTCTCCAGCACGTCGTCCACCGGGATCTGCCCGGGCCGCAGGTTGAGCCAGATCGTCTCGGCGGCCGGCGCGACGGCGGTGGCGTACGGATAGTTGCCGTCAGCAAGCAGTACGACGGAGCCGTGGCCGGCCCGGGCCAGGGCCCCGAGCAACGGTGGATGGATCAGCGGGTAACGCAGCACCAGGGTCCTCGCAGGCGTTCGGCGACGATACCGGTTCAGCGTAGAGGTGAACACCCTGCGCTCTCGCGTGATTGCGCAGTGCGACGAATGCGGTTACTGCCCGTTCCGCTGCGTACACGAAGGACAACCCTCGTCTCGACATATTTGTGCCCAATTCTCTTCCGCCCGGCCGGGCGGACGCTTAGGGTCGGCCCGGACGAGTCGTGGAGGGCGACTCGCGCAGACAACTTCATGGAGCGTTGCTGTGAAAGTTTCAGGCAAAGGGCGGGGGCTCCTGGCAGTCTCTGCCGTGTCCGCCACCGCCCTACTGGCCGTGACCGCCGGCGGCGGCGCCTCGGCCGCCACCGCCACCCCCGACGCCGGCGACGAGCACAGCCCGTCGATCGCCTCGAAGGAACGCAAGGGCAACTTCGACGCCCGCACCCCGAGCTCGCGGGCCAGCATCGCGCGCGCCGCGAAGGTGGTCGGCAAGGACACCCCGGCAGCGGAGAAGTTCCGCGACTCGCTCGGCAGCCAGGGCGTCGTCGGCATCGACGAGAACACCGGTACGCCGTCGCAGGTGACCAAGCTCAACGGCTTCCTCACCCCCGCGAGCTCGAAGAAGGCCACCCAGGTCGCGCTGGACTACATCAAGGCGCACCCCGAGGTCTTCAAGCTGTCCGAGTCGGACCTGGGCACCCTCAAGCTCCGCAAGGACTACGTCGACGACCTGGGCACCCACCACATCTCCTGGGTGCAGGTGGTCGACGGTCTCGAGGTGTTCGGCAACGGCGTCAAGGCCAACGTCACCAAGGACGGCAAGCTGGTCTCCGTCCAGGGCGCGCCGGTGGCCGGGCTGGTCGCCCAGGCGCAGACGCGCAAGGCCGCCGCGAAGCTGACCGCCGCCGCGGCCCGCAGCGCCGCCGCCGAGGACATCGGCGGGACCGCGAAGAGCGCCACCGCCAAGGCGTCGGGCGCGACCACGACCTGGAGCAACGGCGACTGGGCCAAGCCGGTCTGGTTCCACACCGCCGACGGCCTGCGCAAGGGCTGGTCGACGTACACCAACGCCGGTGGTTCGCTGATCTACACCCACGTCATCGACGCCCAGACCGGCGCGCTGCTGTACCGGCGCGACCTGTCCAGCAACGGTGTCGGCGACGCGCTGGTGCAGGACAACTACCCGGGCGCGGCCAAGGGCGGCACGCAGCGCACCGAGAACCTGATCTACAACAAGTGGCTGCCGAAGAACGCCAAGACGCTGCTCGAGGGCACCTCGGTCGCGGCCTGGGCCGACGTGAACGACGACAACCAGCCGAACGCCGGCGAGACGGTCAAGGTCCCCGGGACGCCGACCTCGTCGCAGTACAAGCTGGTGCCGTTCCAGTCCAACCCGCTGTGCTCGGCGACGTTCGTCTGCACCTGGGACCCGGCCAAGCCGGACTCCTGGAAGACGAACATGAACCAGGACGTCACCAACGGCTTCTACCTGGCCAGCAACTTCCACGACTGGCTGGCCAAGCCGCCGATCAGCTTCACCGCGGCGGCCGGCAACTTCGAGACCGCCGGCGGCGACCCCGTGCTGCTGAACGCGCTGGACGGCGCGGCCACCGGTGCCGACGGCGGCCCGGACGGCAACCACGTCAACAACGCGAACATGAACACCCCGCCGGACGGCACCCCGCCGACCATGCAGATGTACCTGTTCGGAACCGCCGGCGACAACACCACGGTGCCGAGCAGCTCCTCGAACGCGGCCGACATCCTGTACCACGAGTACACCCACGGCCTGTCGAACCGCCTGGTCGTCGACGCGACCGGCAACTCGACGCTGAACAGCATCCAGGCCGGCTCGATGGGTGAGGCGTGGAGCGACTTCTACGCGCTCGACTACCTGGTCTCGCACGGTCTGGAGAAGGACACCACCGCTCCGGGCGAGGTGCTGGAGGGCAAGTACGTCACCGGCGGCGGCACCATCCGGACCCAGGCGAACGACTGCCGGGTGAGGGCTGTCGCGCCGGCCTGCGTCGGCATCGATGGTTCGAAGGGTGGCTACACCTACGGCGACTTCCCGACCATCGGCGGTACGCCGGAGGTGCACTCCTCCGGTGAGGTCTGGGCGCAGACCCTGTGGGACCTGCGCGAGCGCTTCGGCCGGACCTACGCGCTGAGCATCATCACCCGCGCGATGGAGCTGTCCGCGAACGACCCGACCATGCTCGACATGCGCAACGCGATCGTGCAGGCCGACCTGATCGCCTCCGGCGGCAAGAACGCCAAGATCATCTGGCAGGTCTTCGCCAACCGCGGCATGGGCTGGTTCGCCGGCGTCCTGGACGGCGGCGACGCGCACCCGGTCGAGGACTTCCACCTCCCGCCGACCGGTACGACCACCACGATCAAGGGCAAGGTGACCGACAAGGACACCGGCGCTCCGGTGGCCGGCGCGCTGGTCTTCATCGGCGGTCACGCCTCGGGGTACGCCGGTGACTACTCGGCCGTCACCAAGGCCGACGGCAGCTACGCGATCGACAACGTCTTCCCCGGCAAGTACGGCAAGTTCGTCGTGTCCGGTGCGGGCTACGAGCTGCTCGGCAATCCGCTGACGGTCACCGCCGGCGGCACCACGGCGAACTTCGCGCCGCGGCGCAACTGGGCGGCGGCCTCCGGCGGCGGCTCGGTCGTCAAGTTCAACGGCCCGGACTTCACCCCGGCCTGCGGCCCGGCGTACGCGATCGACTCCAGCCAGGGCACCGGCTGGGGCAGCACCACCGGTGACGACAACGGCACGCCGACCGGCGTGATGATTCCGAAGCACATCGACATCAAGCTGCCGTCGGCGGTCACGGTGTCGAAGTTCTCGGTCGACCCGTCGAACACCTGCGGCGACCCGGGCAGCGCCTCGACCGGCAAGTACCGGATCGAGACCTCGCCCGACGGCACCACCTGGACCACCGCCCAGGAGGGCGAGTTCACCGCCGCCAACCGCGGCAAGTACACCGAACTCACCCCGTCCGCGGCGACCACGAACGTCCAGTACGTCCGCTTCTGGATGCTCAGCCCGCAGGTCCCCGACTTCGCCACGAACTGCCCGGCCGGCGCCTACGGCGGCTGCCAGTTCACCGACATGACGGAACTGCAGGTCTTCGGTACGAAGTAACACCCAGCAGGTAGAAGAAGGGCCCGGCCGAATCCCATCGGCCGGGCCCTTCGACGTACGAACGACAAGAGAGCAAGGACCAAAGACAAACACAGGGAAAGACAGAAGACAGAGTTAGGTTGGCGGATGGTTGGTGTCGGCGCGCATCTGTCCGTCGCCTGCCGAAAAATCGCGGGCATCCAGCTGGGGCCTGCTACTACAGTCCCGGCATGAGTTCAGAGGTCCGCACCTACCGCGTCGTCACCCGCGGCGAGTTCCAGAATCTGACCGACGCCCAGCGCGAGAAGCTTCGCGCCGAGGTCGATCAGCACGACCTGCTGCTGGCGGACTACACCGAAACTGGCACCCTCAGCTACGACGCCGAACTGCGCCCGTTCACCATCCGCTGCCAGGTCGTTCAGCCGGCCGACCGCCCCGACCAGGAAGCCGCCGACACCGGCGCCCTGGTCGCCCTCGAACTACTCTCCACCGCCGGCCTGGACCATCACCGTCTGCGAACCACAGCCACCTGCCTCGAAGACATGAAGATCAACCGCCGCCACAGGTAGAACTGCGATCCTCCTCCTGTACGACAGAGCGGTTGCGCCGAAGAGTGCGGTACGTTCCCGCCATGGCGAAATATCCCAGGATCCGCGAGCAGCACGTCGCCGTTTTCGGAGAGAGCGGCTCCGGGAAGACTGTGTTGGTTTCTTCGTTCTTCGGCCCGACGCAGGAGGGTTCGTACTCGAACGATCTCTGGGACCTCGTAGCGGACGACACCGGGCAGGGCAACCGGCTTTACCAGAACTACCTCGGCATGCGAGACCGGGGTAAGACGCCCTTGCCGACCCGGTTCGCGGCCACGACCTACTACTTCTCGGTGAAGCTCAAGGGCGCGGACAACGCGGCAGGAAAGCAGCGGCCGTTCGACTCTCTGCGACTCGCGTGGCACGACTACCCGGGGGAATGGTTCGAAGAATCGCCGAGCAGCGGGGAAGAGGCCGGCCGTCGGGTCGACACGTTCCGGTCACTGCTGGGTTCCGACGTCGCGCTCCTGCTGGTGGATGGTCAGAAGTTGCTGGACTACGCGGGCGAGGAGGAGCGGTACCTCAAGTCACTCCTGACGAACTTCCGTCAAGGGGTTCTGCGGCTCAAAGACGAACTGCTGACCGACGAGGACCGTCTGACCGAATTCCCCCGGATCTGGATCGTCGCGCTCTCGAAGGCGGATCTCTTCCCGGCCTGGAACGTGCACTCCTTTCGCGACCTGGTGATCGAGAAGGCTGCCGGTCACCTCGACGACCTGCGCTCTACGCTCCAGGACCTCGTGGACACACCGGAGGCACTGTCGGTGGGCGAGGACTTCATGCTGCTCTCGTCGGCCAAGTTCAAGCTCTCGGCAGCCGGCGCGGAGCCGACGGAGATCGATGTGACCCAACGGGTCGGACTTGATCTCATCTTGCCGGTGGCCTCGATGCTTCCCCTGGAGCGCCGGGTCCAGTGGAATGAGCGGATGGAGATCCCGCGGAGGGTACTGGACACCCTGGCGGACGGCGCCGAGACGCTGGCCTCAGTCCTGACCGACGAGAAGGGCTTCGGTGTCAGCCAACTGGTGTCGAAGCTGCCGAAGATCGGCCCTCTCGTCAGCAAGGCGGCCCTTCCCGCCCTCATTGCAGCCGCCAAGCTGGCTGGATCTCAACTCAGGGAGATGAACGCCCAGGCGCGGGAACACAAGGACTTCCTGACCGCGACGCTCACGCAGTTCAAGCTGGACCTGGAGCAAGGCGTCAAGGACAAGCTGCTGATCAAGAGCCTCAGGTGAGCGCTCAGATCCTGCCCGCGAGTCTTATCTGGGCCACCCGAGGGCGAGCCTGGGGATTTCGGTTCCTCCTCGACGGAGGGCGGTCCGACCCGCTTCCCGACTATGAGCGCAGCTTCGTGGGTCTCGAGGACGAGCCGGCGGCATGGCGTCGTGCCGTTGGGGCGGGCGCCCTGCGCTTCCCAGATCCGTTGGGACGCAAAGATGCGGCCGGCCGCGTGATCCCCCATGAGTTCGTCCTGTTCGGAGACCTGGCGGACGACATCCAATCGGCCGAGGACGGCCTGCAAAAAATCTGGCCGCTCGTCGCCGGCGCCTACGCCAGAGTCTGGGACGCCGCCTATCCCCCCTCGGTTGCTGACCTCATCTTCACCACTGAGGACAGTTCGGTACCAGAGTGAGACGGAACACGCGCGTGATGCGCCCCTCACCGACATGACTCGCCGGTAACCAACCAATAACATCGCTGGTATGCAGATCCTCGCCATCGTCGTCTCGCTAGCGATCGCCGCGGTCGGAGTCGCGTTGTTCGGGCGGACGATCGGACAGATCGTCTCCGTGATCAAGCTGGGGCAGCCGGCCCGGCGGACCGACCATCCGGGGCAGCGGACCGTGACCATGTTGCGGGAGACCCTCGGGCACACCCGCATGCTGCAGTGGAGTCACATCGGTGTGCTGCACTGGTTCGTCGCGGCCAGCTTCGTCGGCCTGATCCTCAGTCTGGTGACGGCGTTCGGGCAGCTGTTCGACGCGCACTTCGCGTTGCCGATCCTCGGGCACTGGGTGGTGTTCGAATGGGTCACCGAGATCCTCAGCTGGGCCGGCCTGCTGACGATCCTGGGGCTGATCGTGATCCGGCTGCGGCACCGGCCGACCGGGCCGGAGGGCCGGTACAGCCGGTTCTACGGCTCGCGGACCTGGCAGGGGTACTACGTCGAGTACACGATCCTCGGCGTGGTGATCTGCATCCTCGCCCTGCGCGCGCTGGAGTGGGGCCTGGCCTCCCAACTGGGTGAGGCCTCGCGCTGGCACTTCCCGCTGACCTGGTTCCTCGGCGAGGCGGTCGCCGGGTGGCCGGAGTCGCGGCTGGAGAACGGCATCTACCTGGTCGCGATGATCAAGATCCTGATCTCGTTCGCCTGGATGATCACGATCTCGCTGAACGCCACGATGGGCGTGGCCTGGCACCGGTTCACCGCCTGGCCGAACATCTGGTTCAAGCGCAAGGCCGACGGCGGGACGGCGCTCGGCGCGCTGCAGCCGATCAGCGTCAGCGGCAAGCCGATCGACTTCGAGAACATCGAGGAGCTGGACGAGGACTCACCGCTGGGCGTCGGCAAGGTCGAGGACTTCACCTGGAAGGGCCTGCTCGACTTCACCACCTGCACCGAGTGCGGCCGGTGCCAGTCGCAGTGCCCGGCCTGGAACACCGAGAAGCCCCTGTCGCCGAAGCTGATCGTGATGAACCTGCGGGAGAACGCCTACACCAAGGCGCCGTACCTGCTGGCGTCGTCCGACGAGGAGCGCAAGTCGCTGCCCGACCTGGTCCAGGCCGAGATGGAGCGCCCGCTGGTCGGTTCGCCCGACGTCGCGGTGATCGACGAGGACGCCCTGTGGGCCTGTACGTCGTGCGGCGCGTGCGTGCAGCAGTGCCCGGTCGACATCGAGCACGTCGACGCGATCATGGACATGCGCCGCTACCAGGTGCTGATCGAGTCGTCGTTCCCGTCCGAGCTCAACGGGCTGTTCAAGGGCCTGGAGAACAAGGGCAACCCGTGGAACATGAACCCGTCCGGCCGGATGGACTGGGCCAAGGACCTGCCGTTCGAGGTCAAGCAGGTCGGCACCGACGTGGAGACGCTGGCCGAGGTCGAGTACCTGTTCTGGGTCGGCTGCGCGGGCGCCTTCGAGGACCGGGCGAAGAAGACCACCCAGGCGGTCGCCGAGCTGCTGAACATCGCCGGCGTCAGCTTCGCCGTCCTGGGTGACGGCGAGACCTGCACCGGCGACCCGGCCCGGCGCGCGGGCAACGAGTTCGTCTTCCAGCAGCTGGCGATGCAGAACGCCGAGGTGTTCAAGGAGACCGGCGCGAAGAAGGTCGTCTCCACCTGCGCGCACTGCTTCAACACGCTGAAGAACGAGTACTCCCAGCTCGGCGTCGAGCTCGACGTCATCCACCACACCCAGCTGCTCAACCGGCTGGTCCGGGAGAAGAAGCTGACCCCGGTCGCACCGGCCGACAGCACGCTCAACGGGCAGAAGATCACCTACCACGACCCGTGTTACCTGGGCCGGCACAACCAGGTGTACGACGCCCCGCGCGAACTGCTGGAGATCATCCCCGGTGCCGAGTACGCCGAGATGCCGCGCAACAAGACGAAGTCGTTCTGCTGCGGCGCCGGCGGCGCGCGGATGTGGATGGAGGAGAAGATCGGCAGCCGGATCAACGTGAACCGGACCACCGAGGCGGTCGAGACCGGCGCGGACAAGATCGCCACCGGCTGCCCGTTCTGCCGGGTGATGCTGTCCGACGGCCTCACCGCCAAGCAGGCCGACGGAACGGCGCGCGAAGAGGTCGAGGTCAACGACGTCGCCCAGCTGCTGCTCGCCTCGGTCAAGCGCGGCGAGAGCTGACTGCCACTAGCTGCAACTCCCTTCCCAGGGTGTCGTCGAGCCCCGTAGGATCCGGCGTCTCGATTCACCCTGGGAGGGGAAACACACTGTGAGGTTTCGTTCACGGGCGGCTGCCGCTGTCGCCGCCCTGCCGCTGATCCTGGGCGCCACCGCATGCGGTGCCGGCTCGAACGACTCGGCGGTCACCGCGACGACGGACAGCATGCCCACGCCGGTCGTCACGCCGTCGGTCACCCCGTCGGCCGCCCCGCAGAAGGTCGTGCCGGCGCCGGTCCGGCTGAACCGCGTGACGTTCCTGCCGGCCATGAACACCGCGCTGGCCAAGCAGAAGAGCTACCGCATCACTGGCAGGATGACGGCCGGTGGCGAGGTGCTGATGACGACCACCGGGGTCCAGCAGACCACGCCGCCGGCGATGTCGATGTCGATGACCGGCGTGGCGTTCGGGGGCAAGACGGCCAAGATCGTGCTGGTCGGCAAAACGCTGTACATGTCGCTGCCCGGGGCGACGCCGACCGGCAAGTACGTCAAGATCGACTCATCCGACCCGTCGATGGCCCAGTTCGGCGAGCTGGCCGGCAGCGGTGACCCGACGAAGACGTTCAAGTCCTTCAAGGGCGCGCTGCGGGGAGTGAAGTTCGTGAAGTCCGAGACGATCGGTGGGGTGAAGCTCGACCGGTACGCCGTCACGGTCGACGCGGCCGCGGCGCTCAAGGCGCAGGGCAAGAAGGTCCCGGCCGGCGTGCCGACGACCGTGACGTACTCGATGTGGATGGACGACGACAAGATGGCCCGCCGGTTCTCCTTCGACCTGATGGGCATGAGCATGGTGATGACCATGGACCCGACGACGGCCCCGGTCGCGATCAAGGCCCCGGCCGCGAAGAACGTCGTCAACTGAGTCAACATCTTTCGTAGTCCCCGGTTCGCCGGTTCGTCGATTACCTGACACGGGTGCGATCACCGCACCTGGTCAGGTGATCCCGTGAAGACGAGTGAGCTGCTGGGCAGCACCCGGCGCGGATTCCTGACCGTGACGGGTGCGGCCGCCGCCCTGGCGCTGACCGGGTCCCTGCCCGAGATCGAGCGGGCCGACGCCGGCGCGACCGGCCGGCCGGACCGGCGTGACCCGTTCACGCTCGGCGTCGCGTCCGGTGATCCGCTGCCGGACGCGGTCGTCATCTGGACCCGGCTCGCTCCCGAGCCGCTGGCGCCGTTCGGTGGGATGGACCGGCGACCGGTCCAGGTGCAGTGGCAGGTCGCCGAGGACGAGCACTTCCGGCGCGTCGTCCGGCACGGCACCACCCAGGCCCGGCCCGAGGCGAGCCACTCCGTGCACGTCGACGTCCGCGGACTGCGGCCCTGGCGGCACTACTGGTACCGCTTCCGCGTCGCCGGCCACTACAGCCCGGCCGGCCGGACCCGCACCGCCCCGGCGTACGACGCGAGCGTCCCGGTGATGACGATGGCCTTCGCCTCCTGCCAGGCGTGGTGGGAGGGCTGGTACACGGCGTACGCCGATCTGGCGCGGCGCGAGCACGACGTGGTGTTCTTCCTCGGCGACTACATCTACGAGTTCGGCATCGACCGGGGCGTCCGGCCGCACTCGAACGAGGACTACGTGACCCGGGAGACGGTGACGCTGGACGAGTACCGCAACCGGTACGCGTCGTACAAGGTGGATCCTGATCTGCAGGCGGCGCACGCGTCGGCGCCCTGGGTGGTCACCCAGGACGATCACGAGGTCGTCAACAACTGGGCCGACGAGGCGCACCCGAGCGCGCCGCCCGCGCAGTTCCTGGTCCGCCGCGCGAACGCCTTCCGCGCGTACTGGGAGCACATGCCCCTGCGGCTCGCCCAGCTGCCCAAGGGCCCGGACATGCAGCTCTACCGACGGATCCGGTACGGACGGCTGGCGGAGTTCAGCGTGCTCGACACCCGGCAGTACCGCTCGGACCAGGCGTACGGCGACGGTTCGAAGCCGCCCGGCCCGGAGTCGCTCGACCCGGCCCGCACGCTCACCGGCGACGCGCAGGAACGCTGGCTGCTCGACGGCTGGACCGCGTCCCGGGCGCGCTGGAACGTGCTCGCCCAGCAGAACGCCCTGGCCCAGCTGGACGTGAAGGACGGGCCGGAGATCCTGGTCCCGATGGACACCTGGGACGGGTACGCCGCCTCCCGCGCCCGGGTGCTCGGCGGCGCGTACCGGCGCAAGGTCCGCAACCTGGTCTCGATCGGCGGCGACCTGCACCGCAGCGTCGCCTCCGACCTCAAGCTGGACTTCGCCGACCCGGACTCCCCGACCGTCGGCAGCGAGTTCGTCGGGACGTCGATCACGTCCGGGCTCGACGGTATGGACAACGACGCGGGCGGCCTGACGCTGCTGCGCGAGAACCCGCACATCAAGTTCGGCAACTTCCAGCGCGGTTACGTCAGCTGCACGATCACGCCGCGGCAGTGGATCTCCGACTACCGCGTGGTGGACCGCGTCACGGTCCCGAACGGCACCGTCAGCACCCGCGCGAAACTCCTCGTCGAGGACGGCCGCCCCGGAATCCAGACTGTCTGAGGAGACCCCGATGTCCCGCACCGCCCTCACCCTGACCGCCACGGTCGCCGCGACCGTGGTCGCCGCCACCACCTTTTCGATGCTCACGGCAACGACCTCGCCGGCCGGCCGGCCGAGCGGCGTCCAGGTGACGGCCAACCCGCAGCAGCTCAGCCTCGTGGGTCTGCCGTGCTTCCCGGCCCGGCTCGACCTCACCATGACCAACACCCAACCCGACAGCCGGTACGCCGACCTGACGCTCACCCCGACCGGTCCGTTGCAACTGTCCCGCGAGGTCTTCTCGTCGTACCTTCCCGCCACCGATCCCGACCAGCCGGTGAGCGCGCCGGTCGAGGTCCGGGTCCCGCGGGACGCCCAGCCCGGCCAGTACCGGATCGACCTGGAGGCCGACGGCACCAAGGTCTCCGTCCCGGTCCAGGTCGAGCCGTTGCCGCCGAAGACGCCCGGCAGCAACGTCGCACTCGGCGAGCAGGCCACCGCCTCCTCGACGCACGGCAACTTCGCCGTCTGCGGCGCGGTCGACGGCGACAAGGACTCCGAGCACTGGGACACCCTCACCGGCTGGAACGACGGCACCCGGGCAGTGTTCCCCGACACCTACGACGTCGCGCTCGCCACCTCGACGACCATCAATCGCGTCGAGCTCTACACCCTCGACTCCGCCAAGTACCCGGCCGCGTCGAACGGGTTGCGCGACTGGGACGTCCAGGTCCGCTCCGGCATCAACGACTGGCGCACGGTGGCCGAGGTCCGCGGCAACACCCTCGGCCACGTCACCTCGACCTTCGCCCCTGTTGCGGCCGACGCCGTGCGCATCCTCGCGCTGGCGGGCAACGGCAACACCTACTCCCGCATCGTCGAGCTCGAGGTCTACGGCGGCTGATTCGATCCGGCCGGTCGCGCTGGTGGCGACCGACCGGATCGGCAGGAACCTCGCTGCCGGACGGGCGGCTACGAAGCCGGCGTACCCGAATCGTCGGAGTGGAGGTACCAGATGCCGTTGGACGGCCTCCAGACCACGTGGTCGTCGGCACTGCCGCCCAGGTAGTCGGCCGGCAGCGGCACGTCTCCGTCCAGGCCCCAGGTGACGTTGGTGCCGCCCCGGACGAACCACACACCGGTCGACGGCCGGAACGTGGTCGGTTCGGCCTTGCCGTCACCGTCGAAGTCGCCCGGCGCCGGGACGTCGCCCGTCAGTCCCCAGGCGATCGGTGCTGCGGCACCCCGGACGAACCACTGCCCGGTGGCGGGCCGATAGACGGCGATGTCGCTGTGCCCGTCGGCCAGGTAGTCGGCCGGAACCGGCACGTCGTCGGCAGCACCCCAGACGATCGGCGAGAAGACGTCCGGGATGTACCAGGTACCGGTGGACGGCCGGAAAATCCCCGGTTCGGCGGAAATGTCATCGATGTAGTCCGACGGAACCGGCAGGTCATTGGTCTCGCCCCAGACGAATTGACCGATTCCCCTGATGTACCAGTAACCGTTCGACGGCCGGAACAATGCGAGCTCGGCGCGACCGTCGCCGTCGTAGTCGGCGGGAACAGGAATGTCCCCGGCCTGGCCGAACTGGATGGGACTGGCGCCCCGGACGTACCACGTCCCGGTGCTCGGCCGGAACACCGCCAGATCGACCTTCCCGTCGCCCACGTAGTTGCGGGGCACCGGCAGATCCCCGGACTGGCCCCACGGAATCGCCTGGGTGACGACTCGCACGTCAGCGCGTGCGGCTGGTTCGGCGTGGGCCGTCGTGGCCAGCCCGGCAGCGGCGGACGCCGCCGCCACCAGACCGACGATCGCAGGTTTGCAGCGCATTCGGAATTCCCCCTTGAAAAGACATGACGGCAGAGTCGCCGATCGATCTTTTCGCCGGGCCGGATCGGCGTACCGCCAGAATTCGTCCCCGTTGGCCCCAAGTCGCGAGCGTGACAAGAAACGTCCGGTCCCGCAAGGGGTAAATCAGCAGAAATCGCCGAACGGTCGTCCGACCTATATGTCAGCGCAAATGCGATGCACCATTCAGGTCGAGAACGGCCCCTGACGACCACACGGCTTCTGCAGACGCGAGCCAGTGGACGGCGGCCGCGACCTCCTCGACGGTGGCGACCCGGCCGAACGGGCTCTGGGCGCGGATCGCGTCGCCTCCGGGCGCGTCCAGGATCTGCGCGGTCATGTCGGTGGCGATGAAACCGGGCGCGACTGACGTCACGGTGATGTCATGAGGTGCCAGCGCGACCGCCATCGACTGCCCGAACGCGTGCAGCCCCGCCTTCGAGGCGCCGTACGCCGGGACGTCGGGCTCACCGCGATAGGCGCCGCGCGACCCGACGTTGACGATCGCACCCCGCCGGACGCCGTCGGCCGGCTCCTGGTCGATCATCTGCCGCGCGACGCACCAGGTGAGATGGGCCGCGCCTTCGAGATTGACCGCGAGCGTCCGGCGCCAGGCCGCCACCCATTCGTCGTACGGCGTCTCGGTGATCGGGTGACCGAGCCGGCGGGATCCGGCGACGGGCTCGTCGACGTACAGCGCGGCGTTGTTGACCAGGACGTCGATCCGGCCGAGCACAGCGGCTGATTTCTCCACCAGGGAAGGGATTTCGGCCGGGTCGCCGAGATCGGCGGAGACCACTCCGTGCCCCTCGCCGGCGAGCTCCCGGCGGACCGCCTCGGCGCGGTCGACGGCTCCCCGGCAGTGCAGCACGACCCGGTCGCCGGCTGCGGCGAAGACCCTGGCCACCTCGGCTCCGACCCCGCGGGACGCTCCGGTGACGAGCACTCCTCTGGACACTGCGGTCCCCTCTCGTTGACTGCCTCCATTGTGCCGGTGACAGCACGTCGGCACCACGATGACATCACTGGGTGTTGACAATGACGTCATGATGACGTCATGCTTGCTGTCATGGAACTTGACCACTACCTCGAGTCGGTCCGCCGTAGCGTGGAGAACGCCACCGCGCTGGCCGACGACCAAACCCGCTCCGTGGCGCAACGCCTCGGAGCCACGCTGGATGACGCCGGCCGCCTGGCCCTCATCTCAGCCCTGTCCGACGCCGCCGGGGAGATCAGCCGTGAGCTGTCGCCCGGATCGGTCGAGCTCAGGATGGCCGGCGGCCGTCCCGAGTTCGTCGTCACTCCCGCCCCGAGTCATCTGACCGGCGCGGACGACGACCTGGACGACGACGACACCGACGACACCCAGGACTCCGGCGCGACCGACCTCGCGCCCGACGCCGACGAGCCGACCGCGCGGATCACGCTGCGGCTGCCGCTCTCGGTGAAGAACAAGGTCGACGAAGCCGCCACCGCCGAGGGCATCTCCTCGAACGCGTGGCTGATGCGCACCGTGATGACCGCCCTGACCGGCGACCGCGGCCGCCGCGGCCCCCGGCCGCCCCGCCCACCGCGCCCGCCGCGCGGAGGAGTGTTCGGCCCCGACGGCCCGCTCGGGCCGGACGGACCGCTGGGTCCCGACGGGGTCTTCGGCCCCGACGGCGTGTTCGGTCCGGACGGACCGTTCGGCCCGGACGGCGTGTTCGGTGACGGACGGCGCGGAGACCGGCGCGAGCGCGGCGAACGCGGCGACCGCCGCGAGCGTGGACACAGTCACGGCCGCGGTGGACGCGGACCGGGCCAGCGGATGACGGGATGGGCCCAATGAGCGACTTCAGCACCGAACTGATCGGTGAGCCCGGCGAGGTCGACCGGGTCCGGATCGAGATCGGCGCCGGGCGGGTCGAGATCGTTCCGGCCGACGGCGACCGGACCCAGGTCCAGATCGACGTCGACCACGGCACCGAGGACGACGTGCGCTACAAGCTGTCCGGCAGCGAGCTGATCGTCGAGACCACGAAGAACCACCGGCGGGGGCCGGAGGTCCGGATCCGGATCCAGACCCCGGACGTGCTGGCCGCCCGGATCAAAACGGGCTCCGGCGACATCTCCGCCCGGGCGACGCTCGGCGAGGCCCGGCTGTCGACCGGGTCGGGCCAGATCCGGCTCGAGCGGGTCGAGGGCACGCTCGCGGCCGGCACCGGCAGCGGCGACATCCGGGTCGACCACGCGGCCGGCCAGCTCCGGGCGAACACCGGCTCCGGGTCGATCGACATCGAGCGGGCCGACGCCCTGGCCGGGCTGTCCACCGGGTCGGGCGACGTCCGGGTCGGCGAGGCGAACGGGCCGACCACCGTGAAGGTCGGTTCGGGCGACATCATCATCGAGCGGATCCGCGACCACTCGGTCGCCACCTCCGGCTCCGGTGACGTCCGGGTCGAGCTGGCCGACGGGCCGAGCGTACGGGCCGAGACCGCGCGCGGTGACGTCCAGATCGGCGTACCGGACGGCGTGCCGACGTACCTGGACCTGAAGACGGTCACCGGCCGGATCCGGTGCGACCTGGAGCCCGGCGAGCAGCCGGCCGAGGGCGAGCGTTCGCTGATGCTGCGGGCGCGCACGGTCTCCGGCGACATCACCGTCGTCCGGGCCTGAGGCCATCAGACAACCGCGGGGACGACCGAGGGGACGAGCACGATGATCACCGAACATCAAGAGATCGCACGGTGTCAGGTCGCCGAGCAACTGCGGCAGGCCGAGCAGCGAGCGCTGCGCAAGCAGGACCGGGCCGACCGTGAGGCGGCGTACGGCGTCAACGCTCCTCGGCGCGAGCTGGCCGGCGTGCTGCGCCGGCTGGCCGACCGCCTCGAGCCACAACCGCGGCACCGCCGCACCGGCCTGTCCGTGGTCCGCTGACGAGTCAGCAACATTGCAGGAAGCTGCAATCTCCCGGTCCCGGCACACGCCGATCGACGGCCCGTTCCCGCTGCTAGCGTTCCGCTGGTCATCGGTGCCGGACTCGGGGAGAAGCAAGGATGTTACGTCAGGTAGTCGCTGCCGCGGCCGCGGTCGCGCTGCTGGCCGGGTGTAACAGCGGGGACGACAAGTCCTCGGCTGACAGCAACCCGACGGACGGCGCGAGCCAGACCCCCAGTACGCCGAGCGTCCCGGCCCCGACCCCGTACGACCCCCCGAAGGCGTTCGCAGCGGTCACCGCGACCGCGCTGCCGGAGGAGAAGGGCCACACCACGTTCGTCCCGCCGGTCGCCATGGTCGGTACGACAGCGGTGGCCAACAGCCACAGCGGCGCCTTCGGCCAGACGATGAACGGAACCGCGGCGACGTGGCGGACGCCGTCCACCGACACCACCGACGGCACCGTGGTCACCCAGGACGTGAGCGCGCCGGTCGCCGTCCAGGTCGACGGCAAGCCGGCCGTCGCGGTCGCCTACTACCAGCGGGTCAAGGGTGGCGGCACGTCGAAGCCGATCGTCCGGGTGCTGTTCCGGTGGCTCGACCCGACCGACGGCAAGCTGTTGTCCGAGGCAACGGTCGACGCCACCCCGCTGCTGGGTGACCAGGAGGTCAACAGCGGTCTGCCCGGCGGCTTCACCGAGCAGGCCGTCGACCGGGCCACCGGCCAGTTCGCGATCGGCGTCGCGCCGACCAGCCTGATCGGCGCGAAATCCGGCGTGATCACCGTGATCGGCGACCCGGCCACCAAGAAGGGCGTCGCCATCCCGTTCATGAAGCCGGCGGGGATCAGCCAGGGCGTTCTGGTCGGCGCTCAGGGCGAGGACAACACCCGGCGCTCGTTGGCGCTCGTCGACGCCGCCACCGGCAAGGTGACCAAGTCCGGTCTGCTGCGCGGTCTGGAGGGCCTCAACCCGACGGGCGGCGGCGGCAGGTACGTGTACCTGTACGGGCAGAAGTACACCAAGGGCATCGGCTCCTTCGGCACCGGCGACTACGTGGGCAGCATCTACGCGGTCGACCCGGCCACCGGCACCGTCGTCCAGACCAAGTCCGCGGTGAAAGACACCCAGTACCTGCTCAACTACGGCTGCCGCGCGGACGGGCAGAAGACCGTCGTCTGCACCGCGGGCGAGGGCGCGGACGAGGCGGAGATCGTCGCGTTCGACGACACCACCGGCAAGAAGCTCTGGGGCTACACCGAGAAGAGCCCCGGCCGGGTCGTGCCGCGGGTGACCGCGGTGTTCCACGGCCTGGTCTACGCGATGGTCGAGAAGAAGCCAGTCCTGGTCGACGCGCTGACCGGTCAGGACGTCCCGATCCCGACGCCGTCGCCGAGCACCCTGCCGAGCGACGCGGTCTCCCCCACTGACGGCACCACCCCCACCGACGCCGGTACGCCGACCGACGGCAGCACGCCGACGGACGGCAGCACGTCGTCCGTCGAGGTCAGCCCGACCGACGGTCCGACGCCCGCCCAGCCCGACTTCACGCCGATGTCGCCGCAGAGCGTGTCCGAGTTCGGCGGCGTGTACGTGCGCGAGGACACCATGTCCACCACCGACTCCGCCGGCATCCTTCAGGTCCTGAAGGCGGTCGGCTGACCCATGGGAGACCATCGAATGCTGCGTCCGTTGATCACGGCAACAGTCGCCGCCGTCCTGCTGGCCGGTTGCAACTCCGGTGACGGCAAGTCCGCCGAGCAGGCGCCGGCCGACGGTACGCCGTCGGCATCGTCGACGCCCACCACGCCGGAGTTGGCCACGTTCGATCCACCGAAGGCGTTCACCGCGGTCTCGGCGCTGGCGCAGAGCTCGACCGACGGAACGAACAACGCGTTCAACATCAGGGCCGGCATGGTCGGCCCGACCGCGTTGTACGCGCTGCGCCGCGGACTGACCGGCTACACGCTCAGCGAGAACACGTGGGAGGTGCCGTCCTCGGACGACCCGACCACGGCGACCAGCGACTTCACCGAGCCGGTGCCCGTGCAGCTGGACGGCAAGGAGGTCATCGCGGTGGCGTACGCGCAGACCGTCCAAGGCAGCGGCACGCAGAAGTCGCACGGTCAGGTCAAGGTCCAGTGGATCGACCCGGCCGACGGCAAGGTCCTCGTCGAAGTCGTCGCCGACCTGAGCGCGCTGCTCGGTCCGGGCAACGGCGTGCACCGCTTCTCGCCGGCCGCCTACGACGCCGCCACCGGCCAGATCGCCGTCGGCGTCGATGTCCAGTCGCCGGACCGGACGGCCAAGATCAACGAACTGTCGGTGTTCGCCGACCCGGTCACGAAGAAGGCGACGACCATCCCGTCGGTGACCGCGGGCGGCGTGCGCGACGGCATGGTCGTCGGCGCGAAGGGCGACAACGTCGAACACGCCACCAACGCCGCGATCGTGCACGTCGACGGCGTGACCGGAACGGTGAAGAAGACCATCCCGGTGCCGACGGCCCACTACTTGTTCCCGGTCGGGAGCGGCGGCAAGCACGGCTACTTCGTCGGCAACGGGTACCAGAAGAACCCCGGTCACCACGTGAGCTCGATCTACGCGGTCGACATCGCGACCGGCAGCGTGGTGGACAACAAATTCCCAAACTCGGAGCAGCGCCCGGAGGCGACGTCCTGTTTCTCCGACCACGTCAGCTCCGTGGTCTGCCACCGCGCCACGGCGATGTCGCAACCGCTGCTCGTCACCGGCTTCGACGACACCACCGGGAAGAAGGTCTGGGGTTACGACGCGACCGCGGCCAACCGGGTGGTCCCCCTGGTGACCGCGATCTACAACGGCGTCGTGTACGGATACGCGGACCAGCAGGCGGTCCTGCTGGACGCCAAGACGGGCCAGGACATCGTCGCGGCGCCGAGTGCGACACCGTCCGACGGCAGCACCCCGAGCGATGGCGAGAGCCCGAGCGACGGCGAGAGCCCCGGCGACGCGACGTCGCCGAGCGACATCCCGACCAGCCTCCCAAGCCGCGGCGGCTGGGGCGACACCTCGCTGCTCTACGGCCAGCCGAAGTCGCCGGACATGGTGTCGAAGTACGGCAGCGCGTACCTGCAGGACACCGCCAACAACGCCCCGCCGGGGACGGAGAAGATCCTGGTGGTCCAGAAGGCCATCGGCTGATCGCCTGAGCAGACACGAGGGCCCGGCGCGGAGATCCGCGCCGGGCCCTTGTCGTTGGATCAGCTCGTCCTACGGCGGTTCGTCGTACGGCTCAGATGTCGGTGCGGTGGAAGTTCAGGTGGGAGCGCGACGGCGTCGGGCCACGCTGGCCCTGGTAGCGCGAGCCGTACTTCGCCGAACCGTAGGGGTGCTCGGCCGGTGACGACAGGCGGAAGAAGCACAGCTGGCCGATCTTCATGCCCGGCCACAGCTTGATCGGCAGGGTCGCCACGTTCGACAGCTCCAGCGTCACGTGCCCGGAGAAACCCGGGTCGATGAACCCCGCGGTCGAGTGCGTCAGCAGCCCGAGCCGGCCCAGCGAGGACTTGCCCTCCAGCCGCGCCGCGACGTCGTCGGGCAGCGTGACCAGCTCGTACGTCGAGCCGAGCACGAACTCGCCCGGGTGCAGGATGAACGGCTCGTCGCCTTCGGGCTCGACCGTGCGGGTCAGGTCGGGCTGTTCCTCGGCGGGGTCGATGTGCGGGTACTTGTGGTTCTCGAAGACCCGGAAGTAGCGGTCCAGGCGCACGTCGACGCTCGACGGCTGCACCATCGCAGCGTCGAACGGATCCAGCTGGACCCGCTTCGCATCGAGCTCGGCCAGGATGTCGCGGTCGGAGAGCAGCACGCAGGCACGGTACCGCAGCCCGGCCGTCACAGGGCAGGCCGGACACCCACGTGCCGCTCACAACAACGTACTGACGACGGCCCTGGTCGCTCCCCGTCGACTGGTGGTGCTCCGGTCCGGACCCCTCAGCTCTCCGGAACGGGGCTCACCTGCGGGCCGTCGGCAACAGCTTCGCCGGCTCGGTCAGGCCAGCTTGTTGAACTTCGAGACCTGGTTGGCGAAGGTCTTCACCTGGGTCGGCGACCAGTCCTTGAGCAGGTCCTCGATCACCTTGTGCCGCTTCTTGCGGGCCGCGGCGAGCTTGCGCTTGCCACTGGCGGTCAGCGTCAGCAGCGTGGCGCGGGCGTCGGACTTGTCAGCGGCCCGCTTCAGCAGACCTTCCTCCTCCAGCCGTGCACAGGCCCGGCTGACCGGACCCTTGTCCACCTCGAGGGCCGCGACCAGATCCGCCATCCGGACCGGAGCGAGCTCCTCGACGTGGTTCAGCAACGCGTACTGGGCCGGTTCCAGATCCGGGTGTGCCTCGTCGGACAGTGTCCGCTGCAGACCTCGCAGCCGGCGCGCCATCGTGACGAGCTCCCGTTCCAGGTTGTCCAGCGCGTCGTTAGTGTCAGTTGCCACCTCTTCACCCCTTCTTTGCAGTTGCCCCGCAACCATCTTGTCCGGTCCTGGTCAGGACCGCATCCTCACGTTGCGTCCATTGTTGCCCCCGGCAACGCGTTCTAATCTGCCAGAGTTCGGGCGCTGTGCCCAGTCCTTGGGCGCGCTTTGTGGAAAACTGCCCACTCACCCCCCGTGCAAACCGCCCCGGGAACCAGGTATGATCCATCGCGTTGTGAGCGTGCGGGTGTAGTTCAATGGCAGAACATCAGCTTCCCAAGCTGACAGTGCGGGTTCGATTCCCGTCACCCGCTCCACGCCAGGGCTCATGTCCTGACCAGCACGAAGGCGCCGCCGGAATTTCCGGAGGCGCCTTTTCGCTTTCTGCCACGGCCGCGACACGGCCTATTCGAAGATCAACTGACGTCCGCGTTTGACCGGTCACTCAGCGGGTAGTCCCGCCGATTGCATGCCCCAGGCACCGACCAGCGGGAGAAACCGCGCGTTTTCGGATCGTCCGGTGAGTTCTGGTCAGGACGCCCGGGCACCGCCGTCGAGCTCGAGGTCGACGGCGTTCACACCGCCGTTGCGGAGCAGGAAGTCGACGGCGTCGACGACCTCGGCAGTGCTCACCGTCCGGCCGATCGGCGTCCGGGAAACCACCTGCGACAGTTCGGCGTTCTGCCACTTCGGGGTGTCGCCGACAACGCCGGGGTGCAGCACGTTCACGCGCAGCGGCGCGAGTTCCACCGCCAGTGTCCGGGCGAGTGCGGAGACGCCGCCGTTCACGGTGGTCACCATCGTCGATCCCGGATACGGCCGGTCCTTGGCCAGACCACCGAGCAGTACGACGGAAGCGCCCGGCCGGAACCGGTCGGACAGCACCCGCACGGTCTCGGCGTACCCGACGAGCTTCACCGTCGCCGCGGCGATCGCGTCGCCGAGGTGGAAGCCCGCGATCGTGTTGCCGCCCGGCAGGTTCGCGGTGATGACCAGGTGGTCGACCGCGGTGATCTCCGCGAGGGCCGACTCGATCGTCTCCGGCTGGGTCAGGTCGACCGCCAGCCCGCGGGTCGAGCCGCCCACCAGCGCCGCGGCCTCGTCGGCTCCCGACTTGGTCCGGCTCGTCACCACCACGGAGTCACCGCGTCCGGCGTACTCCTGGGCGATCGCCAGCCCCAGTCCTCCGCTTCCTCCGACCACCAGCACCTCGGCCACGCGTCGTTCACCTCTTCCCTTCGCCCCGGCGCCGATCGCCGCGAGCACCGAAAACAGGCAACCACCGCCGGCACCCATCTGTTCCGGCGGAGCAGAAAGTCGGCGGTAAGCGGTTGCCGAAAGATAGTTTCTGCTGCTTGACTCGAACGGTGAGGTTCTTCCCTTCCGCCCGGGAGTTGTTGTGGAGCTCAGTCGCCGCCGCCTGCTGTCGTTCGTCCCTGCCGCCACCCTGCTGACCGCGGTCCATCCCGCGCCGGCGTCCGCGGCCGGCCCCACCACGGGAACGGAGGTTCCCGCCGTCGAAGGTCCCGCCCAACTGCTGGCCAACCTGGCCGGCATCTTCACCGGCACCGCCGAGTCCAACGCGCGCCCGGAGGTCGCCGCGAAGCTCGCCGCGCTCGACCAAACCGCCCGGACCTGGCTGACCGCGATGGATCGCGCGGGCGCGACCGAGGCGTTCGCCGGTCTGCCTCTCGGGACCAGCGATCCGAACCTCAGCGCGTCGTACCAGCACCTCTACGAGATCGCGCTCGCCGTCCGGCGTCCCGGACCGGCCTCCGAGCTGCAGGGCAACGCGGCGATCCGCGCCAAGGTGCTCGACAAGCTGGCCTGGCTGCACGCGAACTACTACGGCGACCAGGCGAAGGGGTACTACGGCAACTGGTTCACCTGGGAGATCGGCATCTCGACGTACGCCGGCCGCACGCTGGCACTGCTCGACGCGCCGCGCGACCTGGTCACGACGTACGTCGCGTCGATGGACGCCTACCTGCGCAACGGCACCGACGGCGACGTGAACCTCGACTCGCGCTTCCACACCGGCGCGAACCTGGCCGACATCACCACCAACCGGATCGTCCAGGGCGCGCTGCTCGGCGACGACGCCCGGATCCGCAAGGCGCTGCAGGACCAGTTCACCGTGTTCGCGACGATCGACCCGTACGACCTGCGGCACGGGGTCACCGACGGGTACTACGCCGACGGCTCGTTCATCCAGCACAGCTCGGTCGCCTACACCGGTTCGTACGGCAAGGCGCTGCTCAGCCGAGTCGTGCAGACCGTCAAGCTGCTCGACGGTACGGCGTACGCGACCAGCGACGGGCTGGTGAAGGTGGTGCAGGGCTGGGTCGAGACCGGGTTCGCGCCGCTGATCTTCGAGGGCTGGATGATGGAGATCGTCAAGGGCCGCGCGGTCTCCCGGCCCGGCACCGGGTACGACGACGTCGCGGTGGTGATCGAGGCGGTCGTCGACCTGGCCGACTACGCGACCGCGGAGGACGCGGCGCTGCTGCGGTCGTACGTGAAGTTCACCGCGCGGCCGACGCTGAACCCGAACAGCTTCGTGTCGCCGGTCAGCGTGGCGCGGTTCCACGAGATCGTCGGCGATCCGGCGGTCGTCGCCGCGGACCTGAACCCGGCGGCGAGCAGCGTCGCGTTCAACGCGATGGACAAGACCGTGCACCGGCGGCCCGGCTACGCGTTCGCGCTGGCGCGGAGCTCGGCGCGAATCAGCAAGTACGAGTACATGAGCGGCGAGAACCTGCTGCCGTGGTTCCAGGGCGACGGGGCGTACTACCTCTACCTGGCCGGGCAGGACCAGACCCAGGCGTACGGGGTCGACTACTTCACCACGGTCTCGCCGTACGGGCTGGCGGGCGTGACCGCGCCGGTCGAGCAGCGGCGCACGATCCCGGAGCTGTACGGGAAGGCGTTCTACGACAACCCGGCGCATCCGCTGAACTTCACCGCGTCGTCGGAGTCGCAGAACACCTACGTGTACTTCCCGCGCGGCACCAACCAGTACTCCGGTGGCGCGACGCTCGACACCTTTGGCGCGGTCGGGTGGGTGCAGTCCGACGACTACCCGTACGCGCAGCGGGCGAAGCTGCCCGAGGACTTCGTCGTCTACCGCAACGCGTCGGCGACCAAGTCCTGGTTCCTGCTGGACGACGAGATCGTCGTCCTGGCCGCAGGCGTCGGCGACGCCGATCGTGCCGTCACCACCACCGTCGACGCCCGGCCGTCGTTGCCCGCGGTCCCGTCGCCATCGAAGGCGTCCTGCGCAGCGGCCGCCGCTGGTCAGGCTCCGGCGTCGCCGACCTGCGCTGGCTGCACTACACGAACGGAACTCAATCGGTCGGCTACTACTTCCACCAGCCCGCCCGTACGCGCGTGGACCTGGCCCCGGTCATCCGCAGCCGCCGAGTCGTCCGTACGTCGAATCCCGACACCGCGGTCACCCGCAACGTCTTCTCCCTGACCCTCGACCAGCCCGCCGGCGCCTTCACTTCCCACGCCTATTCACTGCTGCCGAACGCCACCCGCCCCCAGCTGCACTCCCACCGCCCGCCTCGGATCCTCACCAACACCACCCGGGCCCAGGCGATCCACCACGCAGCCCTCAACCTCACCTTGGCCAACACGTTCGCCGCGGGCCCCCACCTTCTCCCCGGCCTGATCGTCGACGGGCTTGCTTCGACGGTCGTCCGCACGTCAGGCCCACAGGTCACCGTCGCCGTCTCCGATCCCACGTTCACGCGCCCGACCATCACGATCACGATCCCTGGCCGCCGCCTCACCCTGACCACCCCGAACCCCGCCGTACGGGTCACCCACACCTTGCTGGGCACCCGCCTCACCTACACCACCCACCAACTCCACGGCGCCACGATCACCGCCGTACTGCGCTAGCTCTCACACCACACACCGTCGTCGGCGTCAGCTGCCGCCGGCGCCGACGAGTTGGCCGTCGAGGGAGAGGATTTGGATCTTTCCCTGACCCTTGGCCGGGATGACCAGGGCCAGCTGGTGCAAGTAGTCCTGGTGCAGGGTCTGGGTGTACTTCACGTAGCTGCTGAACGCGGTGGGTGGGCCGCTGGTCCAGTACGCGTTCGAGCCGGGCTCGATGTGTTGCAGGTACTGCTCGGTGAGTGCCAGGAAGACCAGGGCCTCGCCGTTCGGCGTGATGAAGGTGAGGGGATCGCCGGACGGGCGGAAGGTGTCGATGGCGGTGGCGATGTACGGCTTCTTCGTGTCGGCGATCTTGTCCTTGGCGCGCTGGTTGAGCAGGCTGTCGGTGCCGGGGGACGGCGTGAAGAGCGCCGCCTGCGGGGACTGCGGGCCGCCGGTGAGGTAGGCGGCGAGGTTCGCGGCGGCGGTCTGGGGAAGGCTGGCGAGCTTGCTCATGTCGGCCTTGGTCGGGGTACGCAGGCCTTCGAGTGGCGGGAGCTTCATCGACGCGCTCGGGTAGACCGAGTATTTGAGCGTCCACGGGTCGCCGGCGGTGGCGCGTTCCCAGACGCCGAGCTGCTTGCTGTCGGGGCTGGTGGAGACCCCGGAGGCCACCACGAACCGCATCGGGTACGACCCGTACTGCGGGGCGCCGATGCTCGGCTGCGTGTACGTGAACGGCTTGACCTTGTCCTTGCCGGCCTCGTCGGTCTTCCGGCCGATCTGGTAGCCGGCGCGGGTCATCGCGAGCGTCGGGCCGGTCTCGATCGCCTCGGACAGCTTGGCGTCGCGGGCCTGGTTGGCCCGGTTGTTGAGCTCGTTGTACTTCTGTACGGCGACCAGCCCGTCGGCGACCGTCACGGCGGCGCGGGTGACCGGTCCGGAACTCGTGTTCTGCTGCGGGATCGCGACACAGCCAGTTGCCGTCAGCAACAGCATCCCGCCGGTGAGCAGG
Organism: Kribbella sp. ALI-6-A; assembly: GCF_001984195.1. Lineage (GTDB taxonomy): Bacteria > Actinomycetota > Actinomycetes > Propionibacteriales > Kribbellaceae > Kribbella. Next base: position 1,543,481 of record NZ_MTQN01000012.1, on the reverse strand, counting down.
CCGCCCACCCGCTTCAACCGCGGCGGCGAGTACGCCGGCGCCTGGTACTGCGGAGGAATGCCCGGCACGGGCTCCGGCCGCCGCGTCGGCTCGTCCTCGGGCTCGTCCGGCTCCGGCTGCTCCTTCCCGACCGGCGCCCCGACCGGCTTCACGGGCGGCGGCGCGACCGGCTGCCGCTCCTCCTCGGGCGCCTCGACCGGCTTGACCGGCGGCGGCGACACCGGCGCCTGCGGGACCAGCGGGTACTGCACGCCGGCACCGGCGTACGGCGTCGTCTGCTGCTGAGTCGGCGTGCTGGTCGCCCCCGGCTGACGCCTGCGCGGCAGCAGCAGCCAGACGCCCAGGAACAGCAGGATCAGCCCGACCCCCAGAACGACGAGACAGATTCCGAACAGCCCCTTGAGCTCCACCCCGAAGGTGACCGTGGCGTCGACGCCCGGCGTACCGTCGGCGTTCATCACGACCACGTCGTACGCGCCGTCCTCGGTCTCCCATTCGGCCGACCGCTCGCCCGGCCCGGCGGCGTCCGCCAGCCACCAATCGAGCCCGGTCGGCGGATTGAGGCGGCCGGTCGCGCCCTTCATCTCCTGCGTCGCGAAGTCCGAGGGCAGATCGAAGCGCACCACTCGCGTGTACGCCGATCGGCCGAGGTAGCTGCTGACATCGAGGTCGTGGCCGACGCCAACGAACACCGGCCGGGAACTCGCCGCGGTCACGTGCAGCGTGAAGCCGTGCCGGTCGAGCAGGTTCGGCGCCGTGGCGACCGCCAGGCCGCGACTGGTCAGCCGCTGCTCTCCGGTGTCGACGGTGCTGTCCGGACCGACCAGCCAGAACGCGGAGGCTGCCCCGGCGAGCGTGACGACCACCCCCACCAGCGCGAGTGGCAGACCAAGGGTGACGCGGACGAAACGCATGAGTGGGGCTCCCGTTGTACGACCTGTCGAGTCCGAGCGGAGGACCGACCGGCACAGACCCTAGCCATTGGCAGAGGTCGGCCGTCGTTGACCAATAACTGATCGGGAAGCGATCAGTTACTCTCGGCCGGTTAGTGAACGCCCATTTATAAACCACGAGAGGTACGCCGTGGCCCGCCCACGCCTGATCGACGACGACACGATCCTGGATGCGACCCGCGTCGTCCTGGCCGAGCTGGGCCCGGTGAAACTGACCCTCGCGGCCGTCGGCGCGCGGGTCGGATTGTCGGCACCGACGCTCGTCCAGCGGTTCGGCTCCAAGCGCGGCCTGCTGCTCGCGTCGGCCGCACGCTCGCCGCTGATGGTGATCCGCGCCGCCGAGCAGGCCGAGGCACGCAACACCTCGCCGCTCGCCGCGTTGCGCGACTTCGCCCTGTCGAGCGTCGCCCACATCGAGCGGCGCGAGCAGCTGGGGAACGGGCTGGGCTTCGTCCAGCTCGACGTCGCGGATCCGGAGTTCCGCGAGCACGCGCTGGCCCGCTCGGCGGCGATCGTCGACACCACCGCACGCCTGCTCCGCGCCGCCCAGGACGCCGGCGAGCTGGCGCCCGACGCGGACGTGGACGCCCTGGCCCGACTCACCCTGGTCTGCTTCAACGGCGCCCTCCAGGTCTGGGCGGTCAACGGCTGGGGGACCCTGACCGACTTCGTGCGAGATCAGCTCGACTTGGTGCTCACGCCGTACCTGACCGGCTCCCGTGGAACATGAGCCGGCTCCTCGTCGAGGAGTGAGATCTTGCTGCACAGTGGTGTTTTGTCGCTGCCGGGCGGGTGTTCCCCACCACCACGCCGTGCTGGTGACCGCGGTCCACCGCTGAGCGACTCCGACCACTGACCAACCCGTCGGATCGCCGCCTCCACCCTGCCGGTTGAGCGTGAACTTGGCGCAGGGGCCGAGGTTGGTCGGTGGTGCACGTCGACGAGCCGGACTACCCGACGTTCGAGATCGACTTCGGTTAGTCCAGGCGGTGCGGCATCACCAGGGTGGTGAACGTGCCCTGGTCCGCCGAGCGGATCACGACGGGACGGTCGGGGGCGCGGATCTCGAGCAGGACGTCGGGGCCGACTCCGGTGGCGAGGGCCTCGGCCAGGAGGCGGGTGGTGAAGCCGATCCGGAGTGGGGGTCCGGTGGTGATCGCGTCGATGCTTCGGTCGCCGATCGTGACGGTGGCAGCGTCGATGCTCAGGGCAACCACTTCATCGGTGCCGAGCAGCTCGGCGAGGCCGGCGCGGTCGACCATCACGCGGCAGGCGGGCGGTTCCAGACCGTTCAGGACGACTTGGTAGTCGAGGTACTCGGCGTCCAGCAACGGCAGAGTCCGGGTCTCGGTGCGGCTGGTGATGGTCAGCTCGGCGCCCGCCTGCAGCTCGACGGTGTCGGCCGCGGCGAGCCAGCGGGACAGCTCGGTCAACGCCGGCGCCGGGACCAGGATTGCGCCCGGCGTGCCCTCGAACGACTGCGGACGCACGTTGCGAACGGCGAGCCGGTACCGATCCGTGGCGACCAGCGTGACCTCGGCCTCGCTCAACTCGATCCGCACACACGCCAACGCCGGTAAGCCCTGCTCCCCCGGCCGCGCGGCCGAAGGCGTCACCTGCCGGATCGCACTCGCCAGCTCCGGCCCGCCCAACCTCACCCGCGGCGATCCGCCGGCGACCGGTTCCGGCGTACTGGAGAGACTCGCCAGAATCCGGTACGCCGCCCGGCGGGTGGCGACCGCCTTCTGCTCGACCGTCCGCAGATGCGCCTCGACCACCGCCGCCGCGGCCCCGGGCTCGCCGTCCAGCACCCGCCGCACCTCCGGCAGCGGCAGGTCGATCTCCCGCAGATCCCGCAGCAGCCGGGCGCGCGGCTCCTGCTCGGGCGCGTAGTACCGATACCCGTTGCCCTCGTCGACGACCGCCGGCCGCAGCACCCCGCAGTCGTCGTAGAACCGCAGCGCGCTCGGCGTCAGCCCGACCCGCCGCGCGAACGCGCTGATGCTCACCAGGTCGTCCACCACACCCCCGATCCAACACCTTCAGCCAACTCGAAGGTCAATGAGCGCCACCCGGGCCGGACAGGGACAATGGTTCCGTGTCGAGGCTGTTCGTGGTGGCGGGAGCGCCTGGGGCGGGGAAGTCCACTGTTGTGCCGGAGCTGCTGCGGCTCAACGAGGGTGGGCTCGTGGTGATGGACATGGACGAGCTGCTCGACGACGACGGGCGCCTGCTTGGGATCACGATCGCCGACCAGGCCGCGGCGCCGCACTGGCCGGCGTACAACACGCTCTGGCTGCGCATCACCGAGCTGATCCGCCGCTCGGGCATCCCGGTCCTCCTGCTGGGCCCGCTGACCCCGAGCCAGCTCCCGGAGGGCCGCTGGCTCCACCTGGACTGCCCGGACGACGTACGGCGTCGCCGTCTCACGGCTCGCGGCTGGTCGGAGACCGAGATCGCGGACGCGATCCACGACGCGGCCGAGCTCCGCATGCTGGTCCCACCCTCGGTGCAGGGCGACGGTACGCCGGAAGAGGCGGCCCGCGAGATCCTCTACTGGGTCAAGGCCTAGGACTGCTCAGCATCGGCGTACCCCACCCAGGTCAGCCGACGGTCTCCAGCCGAAGACTGGTCGGCACCTCGGCGGACGGTGCCAGACTCAGCGTCCCCCGACCGGGCGTGATCGAGCCGAGCACCGACGCGTGGCGCGCCCCGGTGCAGCTCGGAACCGTCCCGGCGAGGCCGTGCACGGTCAGGAAGCCCAGGACGGCGAAGGCGTAGGCCTCCTTGGCAGCCGACGGCAGGCCCAGTTCGTCGGTGCTGCGGAGCGGCAGGTCGCCGAGCTCCTCCGCGAGCCGGTGCATCAGGGCCGGGTTGCGGATGCCGCCGCCCGCGGCGACGACCTCGGTGCCGCCGTAGGTCTTGACCGCGTCGGCGACCGTGCGGGCGGTCAGCGCCGTCACGGTCGCGACCACGTCGTCGGATGGGATCTCCGGCAGGCCCTGCATCCGCTCGGCCAGGTAGGCGAGGTGGAAGAGTTCCTTGCCGGTGCTCTTCGGCGCGGGCCGTGCGTAGTACGGCTCGGCCAGCAACCGGTCGAACAGCTCCGGATGAACCTTCCCGCGCCCCGCCATCAACCCGTCCGCGTCGAACGCCAGCCGCCCGGCGGTCAGTTCACCGACGACCGCGTCGATCAGCGCGTTGGCCGGTCCGGTGTCGAAGGCCACCGGATCGCCGTCACCCGGTACGACGGTGATGTTCGCGATCCCGCCGAGATTGAGCGCGACCGGCGTCCCACCCCGGCCCCGCAACCACAGCACGTCGAACAGGCTCACCAGCGGCGCTCCCTGCCCACCGGCGGCGACGTCCCGCGAGCGCAGGTCCGAGACCACGGTCGTCCCGGTCGCCTCGGCGATCCAGGCCGGCTGCCCGATCTGCAGTGTCCCGCGGACCACACCGTCCTCCACCCAGTGGAAGACCGTCTGCCCGTGCGACACGATCAGGTCCGCCTGACCGCCACACAGCTGCTCCACGGCCTGCTCGGCGACGCCCGCGAACTCCTGCCCGATCAACGTGTCGAGCCGCGTCACCGAAGCCAGCGAAGTGCTTGCCGGAGGCAACGCTGAGGCGAGTTCGGTCCGGAGCTCCGACGAGTACGGCCGGCTCAGCATCCCGAGCGGCTGCAGCACCAGCTGGTCGCCGTCCAGCCGTAGCTCGGCGGCCGCCGCGTCGATGGCGTCGTACGACGTCCCTGACATCAACCCGATGACGCGCATCTCAGTCCCTCAGCTCGCGCCGGTGGTCGTCGCCACGCAGGGTCATCAGCGCGACGACACTGACCGCACACGTGATCACGACGTACCAGGCCGGGATGTCGACGTTCTTGGTCCGCTTGATCAGCTCGGTGATGATCAGCCCCGCGCAGCCCGAGAACACCGCGTTGGACAGCGAGTACGCCAGCCCGAGCCCGGTGTAGCGCGCCCGCGTCGTGAACATCTCCGACAGCATCGCAGGTCCCGGTCCGGCCATCAGCCCGACCACCAGGCCGGCGACGAACACCGCGGCGCCCTTCGCGGCGGTCGAACTCTCCTTGTCCTGCAGGAGATTCATCAACGGGAAGGCCAGGACGACGACCAGCGCCGCGCCCGTGACCATCACCGGACGGCGGCCGACCTTGTCGCTGATCCAGCCCGCGGGCATGATCGACACCGCGAACCCGAGGTTGGCCAGCACGGTCGCGACCAGTGCCTGCTGGAAGGTCGCGTTGAGCGTCGACTGCAGGTACGACGGCATCACGACCAGGAAGGTGTAGCCGGCCGCGGACCACCCCATCAGCCGGCCGATGCCGAGGGCAATGGCCTTCGCCACCTCGCCCGCACCGGCCGGCACCCGCTCGGAGGCTTCCTGGACGCGGGCGAAGTTCGGCGTCTCGTCCAGCCGGAGCCGCAGCCACAACGCGACCAGTCCCAACGGCAGCGCGAGCAGGAACGGAATCCGCCAGCCCCAGTCGTGCAGCGCCTCGTTGCTCAGCACGGTGGCGAGTATCGCGGCCAACCCCGCACCGACCAGGAGTCCGAGCGCGACGGTCAGCGACTGCCAGGCGCCGTACAGGCCGCGCTTGGTGCGCGGGGCGAACTCGGTCATGATCGCGACCGCGCCACCGAACTCACCACCGGCCGACAGGCCTTGCAACGCCCGGACCAGCGTGAGCAGCCACGGCGCCGCCGCCCCCACCGTCGCGTACGTCGGCAGCAGGCCGATCAGTGTCGTCGACAGCGTCATCAGCAGCAGGACCAGGATCAGCGTCGGCCGCCGCCCGATCCGGTCGCCGACCCGGCCGAAGACCGCGGCACCGATCGGCCGGAAGAAGAACGCCAGCGCGAACGAGGCGTAGGTCTTGATCAGGCTCTCGGCGTCACTGGTGGACGTGCTGCTGAAGAAGTTCGCCGCGATCACCGTCGCGAAGAAGCCGTAGGCACCGAACTCGTACCACTCGACGAAGTTGCCGACCGTCCCGGCCACCAGCGATCGGCGGTGCCGCCGGACGTCGACCGTCGGGGTCCCTGCAGAGCTGCTCATCGGGTCCTCTCCCGCTCGCCCCCGGTAACTTTCCTCCCATTGACCCGTCCATCTTGGTCTACGAGTTCCCAGACCGCGAGTCGGCGTACCGCCTGATGGTCGGTCACTGGGCGTGGCCGAGCCTTGACACAGCATGCACCGCGACTTGATGATCGGGGAGCTATACCGGTTTATCTCCCTCCGTACCCGCCCTGAAAGAGGTAGAGATGAAAGACGAGTTCCTGAGTCGCAGGACCCTGCTGTCCCTGCTGGCCGCCGGAGGTGCGGCGGTCGCGACCGGCGTCCCGCTGACCGCCTCGGCCGCACCCTGCAAGCCGGCCGCGAAGAACGGCCCGATCTCGGTCGTGTACGTCGAGGTCAACAACCACAGCATGCTGAACGCCGGCAAGTACACCCTCGCCAACAGCGGCGCCCAGGTCTTCGACGTCGCGGTGATCTTCGCGGCCAACATCAACTACGACGGCACGAAGGCCTACCTGCACTTCAACGAGAACGTGCAGCGCGTGCTCGACAACGTCGAGACCGAGGTCCGCCCGCTGCAGCGCAAGGGGATCAAGGTGCTGCTGTCGATCCTGGGCAACCACCAGGGCGCCGGCTTCGCCAACTTCCCGTCCCAGGCGGCCGCCTCGGCGTTCGCCCAGGAGCTGGCCGACGCGGTCAACCGGTACGGCCTGGACGGCATCGACTTCGACGACGAGTACGCCGAGTACGGCGTCAACGGCACCGGCCAACCGAACGCGAGCTCGTTCTTCTACCTGGTCTCGGCCCTGCGCCAGAAGCTGCCGACCAAGCTGATCACGCTCTACGACATCGGCCCGAGCGCGGAACGCCTGACCTACAACGGCCAGAGCATCGCGAACACCTTCGACTACGCCTGGAACCCGTACTACGGCACCTGGTCGATCCCGCGCGGCCCGAGCGACAAGGCCCGGCTCTCGCCGGCCGCCGTCCACATCAACGTCTCGACCAACGCCGCCACCCTGGCGACCCGCACCAAGAACGAGGGTTACGGCGTCTTCCTCACCTACGACCTCGGCAGCACCAATTCGGCCGGCTACATCTCCAGCTTCACCAACCCGCTCTACGGCAGCAACGCGGTCTACACCCCCTGACCCCGGAGTCGCCCCGCCACGCCCCCGCGGATTCTCGCTTTGCCTTCGTTACCGGCCGGTATATACTCAAGTTACCGGCCGGTACGGCGTACCTGACGCACAACGAGGTAGGGGAACCAGTGAGCCACTACAAGTCGAATCTGCGCGACATCGAGTTCAACCTGCTCGAGGTGCTGGGCCGCGACGAGGTGCTCGGCCACGGCCCGTACGCCGAGATGGACGTCGACACCGCGCGCGAGGTACTGAGCGAGATCGACCGGCTGGCCAAGAACGAGCTGGCCGCGTCGTTCGAGGACGCCGACCGCAACCCGCCGGTCTACGACCCGGCCACCCACGAGGTGCGGATGCCGGAGTCGTTCAAGAAGAGCTACCAGGCCTACATGGACGCCGAGTGGTACAAGCTCGAGCTGCCGCCGGAGCTGGGCGGCCAGCCGACGCCGCCCTCGCTGCGCTGGGCCGCGGCCGAGATGGTGCTCGGCGCGAACCCGGCCGTGCACATCTACGCCGCCGGGCCGAACTTCGCGCACGTGCTGTGGCGTAACGGCACCGATCGGGACAAGTTGATCGCCCAGCACATGATCGACCGCGGCTGGGGCGCGACGATGGTGCTGACCGAGCCGGACGCCGGCTCCGACGTCGGCGCCGGGCGGACCAAGGCCACCCTGCAGGACGACGGCAGCTGGCACATCGAGGGCGTCAAGCGGTTCATCACCTCGGGCGAGCACGACATGACCGAGAACATCGTGCACCTGGTGCTGGCCCGCCCGCAGGGCATCGAGGGCGTCGGCGGCCCGGGCACGAAGGGGCTGAGCCTGTTCATCGTGCCGAAGTACGACTTCGACCTGGAGACCGGCGAGCTGACCGGACAGCGCAACGGCGCCTTCGTGACGAACGTCGAGAAGAAGATGGGCATCAAGGTCTCCACCACCTGCGAGATCACCTTCGGCGAGAACATCCCCGCCAAGGGCTACCTGCTCGGTGAGGTGCACGACGGCATCGCGCAGATGTTCCAGGTGATCGAGTACGCCCGGATGATGGTCGGCACCAAGGCGATCGCCACCTTGTCGTCGGGCTACCTGAACGCGCTCGAGTACGCCAAGCAGCGGGTCCAGGGCGCCGACCTGACCAACGCCGCGAAGACCGCGCCGCGGGTCACGATCACCCACCACCCCGACGTCCGGCGTTCGCTGATGACGCAGAAGTCGTACGCCGAGGCGCTGCGCGCGCTGGTGCTGTACACCGCGACCTACCAGGACCGCGCCGAGCAGGCCCGGTACGCCGGGGAGAGCGACGAGCTGGCCGAGCGGGTCAACGACCTCCTGCTGCCGCTCGTCAAGGGCTACGGCTCGGAGAAGTCGTGGACGCTGCTCGGCACCGAGTCGCTGCAGACCTTCGGCGGGTCCGGCTTCCTGCAGGACTACCCGATCGAGCAGTACGTCCGGGACGCCAAGATCGACACCCTGTACGAGGGCACCACCGCGATCCAGGGCCAGGACCTGTTCTTCCGCAAGATCATCAAGGACCAGGGCCAGGCGCTCGGCCACCTGGCCGAGCAGATCCAGGGCTTCGTCGCCTCCGAGGCCGGCAACGGCCGGCTGAAGGAGGAGCGCGACCTGCTGGCCAGGGGCCTGGAGGACACCCAGAAGATTCTCGGGCTGATGGGCCAGGCGCTGATGGCCAGCAACCCGCAGGCCGAGAACGGCGACCCGCGCAACATCTACAAGGTCGGGCTGAACACGTCGCGCCTGCTCTACGTGCTCGGCGACGTGGTCTGCTCCTGGCTGCTGCTGCGGCAGGCCGAGGTGGCGCTGGAGCGGCTCGGCGGCGAACTGTCGCCGGCCGACCAGGACTTCTACTCCGGCAAGGTCGCCGCGGCCCGCTGGTTCGTCCGCTCGACGATGCCGACGGTCCGCGCCGAGCGGGTCAAGGCCGAGCTGACCGACCTCGACGTGATGGACCTGCCCGAGTCGGCCTTCTGACCGGCCCGAAATCTGCCCTGCAATCTGCCCCGTGATCTGCCCTGCCGGATCCGGGGCAGCTGTAGCAAAGTTTCCGCTCTGAGCACCACCCGTCCCTGGCTCGGTCTCCCCTGTCCGAGCCAGGGCCGTCTCGGTTCCGGAACCGGACGCCGCTGATGCACGTCAGTGCAGGCGTGAAGGCACCAGGTCGTCGTAAGGTGAGCGCGATGTCCGCCCGTTTCCGCGTTCTGGCCGCGCTGCTCGCCGTTGTGGCGTTGCTCCCGGCCAGCGCCGCCCATGCCGCCCCGCCGGAGCTCCCGGACCAGATCGCCGCCGCCTGGCGCACCGACCGGATCTACGTCGACCCGGCGATGCGCCCGGCCTTCCCGAAGTCCGAGCTGGACCGGATCCGCGCCGCGTCGGCGGCGGCGGGCTTCGACGTTTTCGTCGCGCTGATCCCGCGCACGCCGTACACGGTCAAGCAGTACAGCGAGCTGACGACCCTGCTGCAGGCCCGGGTCGGCAAGCCGGGGCTGTACCTGGTCTGGACGGTCTCGGACGAGTACTGGAGCGGGACCGAGCAGTTGTTCCGCCCCGGTGGGCTGAAAGGTCGCCAGCTCGCCAGTGTGCAGGGGGACGACAAGGCGGACAACAACATCGTCCGGGACCGGCCCGCGCCGAAGATCGTCCGCACGATCCAGCAGGCCGGTACGGCGTTGGACGGGCGGGCGCTGCCGCCGATCCCGGCCGCCGATCTGGAGCCCGAGCGCAGGAGCCGGACCGGCCGGTCGGTGACGGACAAGGAAGACCTGTCGGCGTACACCGGGATGGGGGTCGGCGGGATTCTCGGGTTCGTGTTCGTGCTCCTGGCGACCCGCTCGAAGAGCCGACGCCGGGTCAGCAAGTGGCGGCCGGCCGACGGCGTCAGGACGTCCGGCTCGCCGCGCGAGGTCACGCTGTCCACGGTCCGCGCCCAGGCGGACCGCTGGATCCCCAAGGCGACCCGCGCGCTGCGCGGCCTGGAGAAGCTGCGCGCGCCCACGGTCCAGCAGCTCGACCGGCGCGACGACGCCCGGAACCGGCTCGACGCGGCGCGAACGCTGCGCAAGGCTGAGCCCGACGACGTGCTCGCGCTGGCCGGCGCTTTCGTGCTCGCCCGGCAGGCCCATCAAGTGGCCGTCGGGGACGAACTGCGGCCGCCGTGCTTCTTCGATCCCACGCATCCGTCCGGCACGGAGCTGGCCGAGTGGTCCGACGACACCGAGGTCCCGGCCTGCCGGACCTGCGCGCAGACCGTCGGCCGGGGCGAGACTCCGCGTGGCCTGCGGGTGGCGGCCAAGGGTGGGCTGTTCGGCGTCGACCGGACGACGGTCCCGTACTGGACGCTCGACCCCGAGGACAACCCGATGGTCGCGACCGGCTGCGGCGCACTCTCGGACGACCTGGCCGAACGAGTCGAGCTGGTCTACGGAGGGGTCCGATGATCAAGCTTCTCCGCCGTGCGTCGGCGCTGGCGCTCGCGGCCGTCGTCCTGGTTCTGCCGACGACCGCCTGGGGTGCGACTCCGGCGGACCCGCGGATCGCGGCCGCCGTGGCGGCTTGGAAGGACCAGCCGGTCTACGTCGACCCGCAGTACCTGTCGCAGTACGGCGACGACCAGCTGGACGCGATGCGGGCCCGGATCGCGACCATGGACGTGCCGGTGTACGTCGCGGTGGTGCCGACCGGGGCCTGGTTCCAGGAGAAGGGTGACACCGCGCTGCTGGCCGGCTGGCTGGCCGCCGCGAACGGCAAGCCGGGGATCTACGTGGTGATGGACGACTACCTCACCACCGGCGTGGAACACCTGGTGCCGGTCTATGCGCCGGCCCGCGGCTACGGACGCTCCAAGGAGCCGAAGTCGCAGCAGTTGAGCTCGTACCTCGACGAGGTGGAGACGGGCGATCGGTACAAGGCCAAACCCGCGCGGACCGTACCGTTGCCGCCCCGGGAGGAACGCGACTCCCCGCCCGAGCGGTTCACTGTCGGCAAGGCGATCGGCAACGGCATCGGGGGCGCGGTGCTCGGACTGATGGGCGGCGCGTTGCTGGCCGGAATCGTGCTGGGATTGGCGGCGCTGGTCGCCGGACGACGGGGAGGACGGCCGTGAAGGCGCTGATGGGGAAGTCCGGGCTGATGCGCTCGGGGCTGACGGTTCTGCTGGCGATGGTGTTCTCGCTGGCGGTCGTGCCGGCGCGAGCCGACCAGACCCCGGCCGAGCGGGCCCGGGAGATCGCGACCGCGCTGGCCAAGGACCCGCTGTACATCGATCCGGCGTACAAGTCGGGGCTGCCGCAGAACCTGCGGGACGCCGTCCGGGCCAAGGGCGAGGCGCTCGAGTACCCGGTCTACACGATCGTGCTGCCGCTGACGCCGAGCGACGTGTTCCAGGGCAAGGAGACCAACGTCCTGACCCTGGTCATCGACGCGCTGCGCAAACCCGGCCTGTACGTCGTGACCGACGGCGGCCAGCGGTTCCCGTACTACAAGGCGAACGACGTCCCGCAGCTCGCCGATCCCGACGACGACCGGCTGCGGAACGCCCGGTCGCACGCGCTCGAGGACACCGGGTACGACGCCGGGCCGACCGAGGTGGTCGCCCGGTTCTACGAGCTGCTCGCCGGACCCGTGCTCGGTCCGGTCGACCGCAAGAACACCCCGGTCCGGCAGCCGTCGTCGTCCGGGTCCTCCGACGAGGGCAACGGGTCGACGGTGACTGCGATCGTGATCGCGGTGGTGGCACTGCTGGTCGTGCTCGGCCTGATCATCGGCCTGCGGCGTCGCGGCGGGTCGAGTCGCCCGCGGCGGGAGAAGGCGTTCAGCATTCCGCCGCACGTCGCGCAGGCCGTCGCGACCGAGCGCCGTCGCCGGCTGACCCAGGAGACGACCGCCGAGCTGACCACGCTCGGTTCGGAGCTGGCCGCGCTGCCCTCCACCGAGGGTGCGGGGCTGAAGCATCAGCAGGCCGCGCTCGACGCGCACCACGCGGCGGGCAAGGTGCTGGACGCGTCCCGCGACCTGGTCGACCTGGTCGGCGCGATGGTGCTGCTCGACCAGGCCCGGCGCGAGTACGACCAGGCGGTCGCGATCGCGGCCGGCCGGAAGGTGGACGCCGTGCCGCCGCTGTGTGCCTTCAATCCCTTGCACGGAAGGGCTTCCGGGCGTCCGACACAGGTCGAGAGCGACGGGACGACGGTGCCGCTGCCGTTGTGTGCGGAGTGCCGGCAGGCGCTGAAGCGCGGCACCGCGCCGAAGTCGCTGCCCGGCGAGGACGGCCCGTACTGGCACGGGGACGACCTGTGGGCCCGGACGTTCTTCGGCAACCTGACCGACGATCTGCCGGCCGCGGTGATGCGCGGTCAGCACCGGTCCTGACGTTCCCGGCCGGGCTGTTCCTGAGCGGTCCCTGAGCCGGTGATCAGGGGCCGGTGGGGGTCGGCGCCTGATCCGGCGGACCGTCGTACCGACCTACTGTCGAGGCGACGGTTCGGAGCGGGACGAGGATTGGACGGACGATGGCTGACGTCAAGCAGGTCGGTGCGCTGCTGCTGGTGACCGGGATCGGCCTGGGGATCTGGACGTGGGGTGACAAGCAGTCCGACGACACCCACGAGGTGAGCGAGCGGATCTCCACCCTGCGGCTGGACTCGCCGGATTCCGACGTCACCGTGCAGGTCGGCGACGGTTCCGAGACGACCGTGCAGGAGAAGCGCAAGTACTGGCTGCTGAAGCGCGACACCGGCTTCTCCGTCGACGGGGACACCCTGAAGCTCGACGGCGACTGCGGCTGGCACTGCCGGGCCGACTACGTGGTGACCGTGCCGCGCGGCACGAAGGTCACCGGCGACAACGGCAGCGGCGACCTGAGCATCAGCGGCACCGGCGCGATCGACCTGAAGTCGCGTTCCGGCGAGGTCGAGGTCTCCGACGTGGCCGGCGACGTGAAGCTCGACCTGACCTCGGGGGACGTGCAGGTCGACCGGCTGACCGGGCGGCTGGAGGTCCAGTCCACCTCCGGCGACATCGAGGCGAGCGGGCTGAAGGGTGGCCCAGTCACCGTACGGACGACGTCCGGGGACCTGAACGTCGACCTGGCCGAGCCGAACGACGTGACCGCCGACGTGACCAGCGGCGACGTCGAGGTGAGCGCGCCGAGCGGTGCCTACCGGATCGAGACCGAGACCCGCAGCGGTGAGGTCGACAACGAACTCGGCGACACCTCGACCGCCGACCACACGATCCGCGCCACCACGGTCTCCGGCGACGTCGAGCTCACCGCCCGCGGCTCCTGAGGTTTGACACCGGGTACCTGGCCTTCGCAAGTGGCGTGATCGACACGCTTCGTTGATGGATTCCGCCCGAAGGCCGGAGTAGCGTCGAAGGTGTCGAACGACTTCACGAGGAGGCTCGGATGAGCATCGGTGTGGGGATCTTCCTGATGGTGGTGGGCGCGATCCTGGCGTTCGCCGTCCGTGACTCCTGGGAGGCGGTCGACCTGACCGCCGTCGGGTACATCCTGCTGCTCGCCGGAGTGGCTGGGATCGTGCTCTCCTTCTACATCACGAACCGCCGCCGGCGGGTGCCGAACGACGCGATCGACCCTGCGGTCGAGGAGGAGTACCGCGTCGTCGAGGAGCACCACCGCGACATCAAGGAATAGTCGCTCCCGTAGACCGCGGCCGGTCGTTCTGACGCTCAGGTGGGCGCCATGACGACCGGCCGTTCACGTGGCCGGCGTACGGTCAGCTGCTCGCGCCGGACAGCACCAGCTCCAGGCGCGGCGCACCGCCGGCCGTGACGACCACCGGCACACCCCAGTCCTGCCGGTGCATGTGGCAGGCCGGGAACTCGACCGCCGCCGAGTCGTCGCACGACGCAGCCTGTACGGCGACGTGCAGCACCCCGTCGCCGACGCGCTCGTCGATCACCAGCCGGCGCTTCAGGTCGGTGGTGTCCCCGGCGCCTTCGCGCAGCAGGTTCTCCGGCGTCGACGACACCAGCAGCCGCGTCGACGGTCCGTACCGGTCGTCCAGCTTCTGGCCCGGCGGCGGCGTGAACACCACCTCCAGCGTCACCTCGCCCCCGGCGATCTCCATCGGCGGCCGCTGCGTACGGGTGCTGAACTCGTCGACCTGCGCCGAAGCGCCCAGCGGCACCCGCGTCAACCGGTGCGCCGCCGACTCGACCACGAGCAATTCGTTGCCGACGACAACCGCTCCGCTGGGCTCGGCCAGCCCGGTCGCCATCGTCTCGACGAGACCCTGCCGCGGGTCGTACCGGCGGACCGCGCCGTTGTAGGTGTCGGCGATCGCCACCGAACCGTCCGGCAGCACCGTGACGCCCAACGGGTGCTGCAGCAACGCCTCGTCGGCCTTGCCGTCGCGCAGCCCGAAGTCGAACAGGCCGGTCCCGACCGCCGTGTGCACCTCGGTGTCGATCCAGCGCAGCGCGGAGATCTCGGAGTCCGCCAGCCACAGCCGGTCGCCGTCCGCCGCCAGGCCGCTGGTCTGCGCGAACCACGCCTGCGCCGGTTCGCCGTCGCGCAGCCCTTCGTTCGTCGTACCGGCGGCGATCTCGGTGACGCCGGTCAGCGGGTCGAACGTCCACAACTGGTGCACACCGGCCATCGCGATCCACACCTTGCCCTGCCACCAGGCGACGTCCCACGGAGAGCTGAGCACGTCCGTGCCGTCGCCGTCCATCCACTGCTTGCCGGTCCCGACCAGGGTGCGGGTCTCACCCGTGCTCAGCGTGATCCCGCGCAGCGCGTGGTTGACGGTGTCGGCCACCACCACGTCGTACCCGACCTGGGCGGCCACTTCGTCGGGCAGCAGGGTCAGTCCGTTGGGCTCGGAGAACGTCGCCTCCGACGTCCCGTCCTGGAACCCGCGCTGCTTGGTCCCGAACCGCCGGACGACGGTCGTCGCGTCGTCGGCCAGCTCGACCACGCTGTGGTTGCCCGCGTCCGCGACCAGGAATCCCTTGCCGAAGGCAATCACCTTGGCCGGGAACCACAACTCGGTCGCCACCGGCTCCGGCGCGACGTACGGCGACTTGCCGCGCGTCAGCGTCCCGGCCGCTTCGTGCTGCGCGATCAGCTCCTCGAGCTGGGCGTCCAACGCGTGCGCGTGCCCTTCTCCGGAGTACTGCGCCACGATGTATCCGTTGGGGTCGACCAGCACGAGCGTCGGCCAGGCCCGGGCGGTGTAGTTCTGCCAGGTCACCAACTCCGGGTCGTCCAGCACCGGATGCCCCACCTCGTATCGCTCGACCGCGGCCTTGACCGCCGCCTCTTCGCCCTCGTGCGCGAACTTCGGGGAATGCACGCCGACGATGACCAGCGCGTCGCCGTACTTCTCCTCCAGCGGCCGCAACTCGTCCAGGACGTGCAGGCAGTTGATACAGCAGAACGTCCAGAAGTCCAGCAACAGGAACCGCCCGCGGAAGTCAGCCAGCCGAAGCTCCTGCCCCCCGGTGTTCAACCATCCCCGACCCTTGAGTTCCGGCGCGCGCACATGCATGCGTCCATTGTCCGCCCCGGCCCAACCCGCGTCTTCGGCGCCTCCCGCCCACCGAGACCGGTCGCGTCAAGCTCAGACGTCGACGTGCACCACCGATCAACCCGATCATCCAGCGCCATCCCACGCTCAGACCGCGCCTCCCGCAGCCCGCGGCGGGTGGTTGATCAGTGGTGGAGATCGGCAGATGCCGGCCGGCGCTCGTCGCCGAGCAGCCAGCCGGTGAAGTGTTCCCGCTCGTCGGCGGGCATCGGCCAGGTTGCCGGTTCCACCCACGCCACCGTCCCGAACCCGCAGATCCGCGGCCCCTCGTACATCCGCAGGACGTCACCCGGCCGGACCGCGCGCCACCCGGCGAGATGGTCGGGAATCGTCGGCACCAGCACCGCACGCACCGTGTCCCCCGGCTGGATGTCCACCGCCGAGAACCCCAGCACCGGCCCCGCCGTCTGCTCACCGTCGCCCCACCCGGGCAGTCCCCAGTTCGGCCGGTAGCTGAAGCGGTGCTCGGGCGCGGATCCTCCGCGCAGCGGAGTCGCCCGGCCACCGTCGGCTGTGGAGACGAACCGCAGGTCAACGCCGATCGCGAACGTGCCGACAGCTTCCATGACGGCAGGGTTGCACATCAACCATCACAGTGCGTTCTCGGTCCGCGCTCATCGTCGGCGGCCTTCACCGGACGGCGCTACCGGGGCAGGACGAGGGTGTCCGTGAGGAGCTTGGTGGTTTTGCGGAGGGTGGGGGCCGACGAGGCCAGGTCGTTGGCCAGGGAGTGGGGAGTGAGGGGTTCACCCGGGCCCACCAGGCGGTGGTGGTGGGCGAGGTGCCAGACGATGGCTCTGGGCCAGGTCGACAGGCGGGCCTTGGTGAGCAGGTCAGGAGCCTCGCGGACCAGGCGTTCGGCGATGTCGAAGGCGTCGGCGGCGTAGGCGATGCCGAGGGTTTCGCCGGCCAGGAGCCAGGCGTGCGGGGCCAGGACGGACAGGGTGGCGGCTTGGGTTTTGTCCAGGCCGTCGAGGTCGGGGCGGGGCGGGGAGCCCAGGCCGGACAGGGTGCGGTAGGCCTCGTCGAGGTCGGTGCTGGTTTCGTCGAGGAAGACGCGTTCGCCGGAGGTCGAGCCGATCGGGTCGTCCAGGGCGGCGGCTTCCAGGGCGGGGGTCCACACGTCGACGGCGTCGACGGCCTCGGCGATGGCGTCGAGGTCGAGCTGGGTGCGGTCACCGGCGAACTCCAGCCAGGCTTTGACCACGACCGGCACGGCACCGAAGTAGGTGCTGTCGGCAAGGACCTTGCGGGGCAGCCAGGAGGCGAGGAAGAGCTCGACCAGGACGGCGCTGACCCGCAGCGGGCCGCCGACGGTGCGGTCCAGGGCGTGGTCGACCCAGAGGCGGGCGATGTCGCCGGCGTCGTCGGGCAGGCCGACGGCGTACCGGGAGTCGAGGAACTCCTCGACCAGTTGCTCGCGGTGGCGCGGCGACAGCAGGGGGCGGATCGGCGGCCGGATCGGGCGTTCGGGCAGTTGGGTCAGGCGGTTCACCAGCAGGCCGGAGAAGAACTCGAAGTCCTCGGTGACCGGCGGTTCGTCGTGGTCGTGCGTCTCGCCGAGCGCCTGCAGGATGATTCCGGCCGCCGCCGCAGGCCGGACGGTCCGGACGGTCACTCGCCCGCCGCGCTGGTACGCCTCGACCACCCGGTCGACCGGCGGGCCGACAAAGGCGTCCTTGGCGATCGCGCCCAGGTTGTTGTCGACGAAAACCACCACCGTGTGCGGATGCTGGTCGTCGTCGTAGTCCAGTACGACGCTCAGCCCGTCACCGGTCACGTCCTCGGACACGATCGCGCTGGTCAGCCGGAAGCCCGCGATCCGCGACACCCAGTCCGGTACACCGAACTGCGTGCGCGCGCGGGACAGATGCGCCCGCTGCAGCGGCAGCCGTCCGGCCGGTCCGACCGTGCGGGCCAGACTCGTCAGCAGGACAAAGGAATCCACGTCGCGGCGTTCGCCGAGCACGCGGGCGGCGTCGGCCCAGAAGAACCGCTCGACCTCGCCGATCTCGTCGGGCCGTCCGGCCGGCCAGAGCTGGTCGGCGAGCAGCGCGGCGGAGCGGGCGACGGAGGCTTCGGCGATCACCGGGTGCAGGGCGGGCGGCGCCGCGGCCAGATCGAGCAGCAAGGTCTCCTGCAGGGTGTCCAGCACAGCGACGCTCGGCGTGGTGTCGGTGTCGGCGACACCAGCCGGGGGCTGGGGGTTGGGGCCGGAAGAGGAGTCGACCAGCCGCAGATGACTGCCGCGCCCGTCCCGCCCTCGTGACTTGGTCACCCTGGCGAGATTACCGCCGAAGCCCGCCCAGCCGCAGGGTGCTGCGCGAGTCCTGTGGACAACCTTTACGACACGCGGTCACGTAAGTACTACGGCCCGTGTCCCCAGCAGGACGGGCACGGGCCGGAGCAGGACGACTGTCAGCCCTTCAACGCACCCGCCATCAGGCCGCCGATGAACCAGCGCCCGAGCACGATGTAGACGAGCAGGGTCGGGAACGAGGTGATCAACGCACCGGCCATCGAGGCCGCGTAGTCGACCTTCTGCCCACCGGCCAGCGCCGCCAGCCCGAGGGTGACCGGCCCGTTGTTCTGCTGGGTCAGGAACAGCGCGAACAGGAAGTCGTTCCAGACCGAGGTGAACTGCCAGATCAGCGTCACCACGAAGCCGGAGATCGAGATCGGCAGGATGATCCGCGCGTAGGTCTGGACCAGTCCGGCGCCGTCGACCCGCGCGGACTCGATGATCTCGTGCGGTACGACGGTCGCATAGTAGTTGCGGAAGATCAGCGTGCAGATCGGGATGCCGTAGATGACGTGGGTGATCAGCAGCGTCGGGATGCCGCGGGTGACGTCCAGGTCCTGGTAGGTCTGCCGCAGCGGCAGCATCACGGCCTGGTACGGGATGAACATGCCGAACAGGATGAACGCGAACACCAGGTTCGCCCCGGGGAAGCGCCAGCGGGCCAGCACGAATCCGTTCGCCGAGCCGATCAGCGAGGCCAGGATCGCCGCCGGTACGGCGAGCGACAGCGACCGCACCATGTACGGCTGCAGCACGTCCCACGCCTTGCGCCACGGCTCCAGCGTCCAGGTCTGCGGCAGCGACCACTGCGCGGCGGCCGTGGTGTCGCTGGAGGTCTTGAAGCTGGTGATCAGTACGACGTACACCGGCGTCAGTACGAACAACAGGAACAGCAGCAGCAGGATGTAGCGCACGGTCCGGCTCTTGCGGGTCGACCCGTCGTTGACCGCGCTGCGCCGGGGCTTGTTGGCGACGGCCGCCGCGGCCTTGCCGGTCGCTTGGCCGGCCTCGACGACGCTCATTCTTCGTTCTCCTGCCGGACGGTGTAGGCGACGTACGGAATGACCAGGACCGCGACGACGGCGAGCAGCACGATCGCGATCGCGGCCGCCTTCGCCATGTCGCTGCGCAGCAGGGTGTTCCACATGTAGACCGACGGCACTTCGGTGCGGAACTGGTTCGGCCCGGTGATCGCGTAGATCAGGTCGAACAGCTTCAGCGACATGTGGCCGAGAATGATCAGCGCGGACAGCGCGATCGGGGACAGCTGCGGGAACAGCACGTACCGGTAGAGCTTGAACTCACTGGCGCCGTCCACCCGGGCCGCTTCGCGCAGCTCCGGCGGGATGCCCCGGAACCCGGCCAGGAACAGCGCCATGATGTAGCCGGACAGCTGCCAGACCGCGGGCAGCGCGATCGAGGCCATCGTCGTCCAGCGCGACCCCCCGGTCCACCAGGGGTTCTCGAGGAAGTTCAGGTGCAGGATCGAGAACAGCCGGTTCAGGCCGCGCGCGTCGTCGCCCTGGGACGGGTTCAGCAACCAGCCCCAGACGACGCCGGAGGCGATCATCGACACCGCCATCGGGAACAGGAAGACCGAGCGGAAGATGCCTTCGCCCGGGACCCCCTTCTCCAGCAGCAGGGCCCAGATCAGGCCGAAGATCAGCGTGCCCACGATGAACGCCACCGTGAGCACGCCGAGGTTCTTCAGCGAGTTGAGGAACCGTTCCTCACCGAACAGGTTCACGTAGTTCTCGAAGCCGACGTGGTTGGTCGGCACCGGCCGGGCGTTGTGCTTGTCGGTCAGCGACGTGTTGAACGTCCAGGCGATCAGCCCGTAGACGAAGTACCCGAGCAGCAGGACGGTGGGCAGCAGTACCAGCGCCCCCGGTCCCCAGGTACGGATCCTTCCGTGCATGACTCAGGACTCCGAATCGTTGTCGGCCGGCAGAGAGGGAGAACTACGTGCGGATCAGTTCGGCTTGGCCGCGGCGACCAGTGCCTTCTGCAGCGTGGCGACGTCCATGCCGCTGCTGAACTGACCCATCGCCGACAGGATCGAGTCGTTCTGGCCGAGGGTGCAGGCCGCACCGTGGGCGCAGGACGGGACGATCTTCTTCGACTTCCAGTCGGCCATCGCGGCCTGCTGGTACTTCGGGTAGTCGGTGGCGACGGCGTCCGACCGGGCCGGGATCGAGCCCTTCTTGGTGTTGAACGCCTTCTGGCCCTCGGCCGAACCGACGACCTTCAGCCAGCACTTCGCACCCTCGGGGGTCTGCCCGTTGGTCGGCAGCGTGAACGAGTCCGCCAGGTACTGGAAGGTCTCGCCCGTGCCCGGCGCCGGCCAGTAGGTGTACGCCGAGTCCGGCACCTTGTCGGCGAGCTGCTGCGCGGCGACCCAGTCGCCCATCACCGTGTACGCCGCCTGGCCCTTGTTCACGTACTGCAGCGCGTCCGGCCAGTCGATCGCCTCGCGGTCGGCGTTGCTGAACGACAAGATCTTCTTGAACTTCTCCAGCGCGGCGGTGACGTCGGCGCCGGCCATGTCGGTCTGACCGTTCCACAGGCCGGTGAACTTGTCCGGGCCGAGCTCGGCGAGCAGCACGACCTCCATCACCATTTCCTCGGCGAAGCCCTTGGAGGTGGCCAGCGGGGCCTTGACCCCGGCCGCCTTCAGCTTGTCCATGTCGGCGATCCAGGCGTCGACCGAGGCCGGGGCCTTGGTGGCGTCGAGGTTCGCCTTCTTCAGCACCGTCGGGTTGGCCCAGACGACGTTGGCGCGGTGCACGTTGGCCGGCACCGAGTAGATCTTGCCGTCGACGGTCAGGTTGTCGATCAGGCTCTGCGGGAAGGCCTTGTCGAGCCCGAACTCCTTGTACAGGTCGCTGACGTCGTCGACCTGGCCGTTCTTGATGTAGTCACCCAACTCGGCGCCGGCGTGCGCCTGGAAGGTCGACGGCGGCTTGCCCGCGGCCAGGTCGTTCGCCAGCACCTGCTTGGCGTTCGAGCCGGCACCACCGGCGACCGCGGAGTTCACGAACTTGAAGTCCTTGCACTCCGTGGCGAACGTCGAGACCAGCCCGTCCAGGCCGGCCTTCTCGCCGCCGTCGGCCCACCAGGTGAAGACGGTGACGTCCTTGCTCGCCGACGCGTCCCCACTGCCTCCGTCGTCGCTGTTCCCGCAGGCACTGACCGCGAGAAGACCCGCGGCACCCAGCACCGCGACGGTCTTGCTCCAACCACCACGCATGATTTCACTCTCCGATCAGCTCATCGAGCTGTGACAACGAATGCCCCCTTGACCGCCCAACTGTGGTCACGGGGTTGGTCAGGTGTCAACGTTCCGCGCAGGCGCGTTGCGCAGACGTGATGCCGTGTGCGCATCTGGTATGAGAGCGCACACATCGTGCTCGTGCAAGCCGGTTCGGCCAGGCGTGGCGGCGGCCGGGTCAGCGCTGCGGCAGCAGCAGGGTCTTGATCGCGCGGCGCTCGTGCATGGAACGGTAGCCCTCGGCCACCTCGGACAACGGAAGCGTCTGGTCGAACACCAGTCCGGGGTTGATCTCGCCCGCCAGGACGTCGGCCATGAGCTCCGGCAGGTATGCCCGCGCCGGCGCCACACCTCCGGCCAAACCGACGTTCTTGCTGAACATCCGGCGGATCGGCACCTCGACCCCGTGCGGTACGCCGACGAACCCGACGGTCGCCCCGGCCCGCGCGATGTCGAACGCGGTCTGGAACGACTGGTCCGTGCCGACGCACTCCAGAACCGCGTCGGCGCCGACGCCGTTGGTCAGTTCCAGGACGGCGTCCCGGGCGCCGTCACCCCGTTCGGCAATGATGTGCGTCGCACCGAACTTCTTGGCAACTTCTTGCCGCGTCTGATGGCGCGACAGGGCAACGACCCGCTCGGCGCCCATCCGCACCGCTGCCAGTACGCCGCACAGCCCGACCGCGCCGTCGCCCACCACCACGACGGTGTCGCCGGGCTTCACGCGCGCCGAACGAGCCGCGTGCCAGCCGGTGCCCATCACGTCGGACAGCGTGAGCAGCGACGGCACCAACGCGTCGTCCGGGACCTCGGGCGTCGCGACCAGCGTGCCGTCGGCGTACGGGACCTTGGCGTACTCGCCCTGACCGCCGTCGGCCTTGTCGCTGCCGATGCCGACCAGGTTCTGGCAGACCGACTGGTACCCGGCCAGGCAGTTCGGGCAGGTGCCGTCGCTGGCCACGAACGGCGTGACGACGAAGTCGCCCGGCTTCACGGTCCGGACCTCGGCGCCGACCTCCTGGACGATGCCGACGTACTCGTGCCCGATCCGGCTGCCCGGCTTGATCTTGTTCTCGCCCCGGTACGGCCACAGGTCGGACCCGCAGATGCAGCCGGCGACGATCTTGACCACCGCGTCGGTCGGGGCGGTGATCACCGGGTCCGGGACCTCGCTGAGCCGGACGTCGAACGGGGCGTGGATCGTGGTGGCTCGCATGCTCGCAGCATAGGTCCGGACATTCGGCCGGCCCGGGTGGGGTCGCGACGGGACGGCGAAAATCAGGCGGGGCCGACCCGGAAGACGGCGCAACCGGGCGCCGCGGCGGCGAACTCGTCCGGCGACGCGCTGGTGACGGCACCGACCTTGACGAAAAACGGGACCCCGTTCGGCACCTGATCCGGGAACGCCCTGAGGGCCGCCTCCTTCTCCGCCGGGTCGGTGACGGTCTCGAGGGTCACCCGACGGCTGACCCGGCCGCGCCGGAGCATGCCCCAGCCGGCTGCGCCGGCGTTGCGAACCCAGTCGGACTTCGGGACCGGGCTCACGACGTACTGGTGAGCTCCGGCGGTGAACGGGGAGACCGGCGTGGTGCGCAACTCGCCGGTCGACCGGCCGGGCACGGACAGCAGCTGGATCGTGCCGAGCGGCAGGCCCAGCCGGTGCAGGAACTTCACCACCCGGTTGGCGAACGGAAGCCAGCCGGGCAACGCGGTGGTGGACGCCATCGAACCCTCCCTGAGGTCAATTGTTTCGATCGTCGAAACAACTGAACCGATGCTAAAGTATTTCGAGTGTCGAAACAAACCCGGGCCGAGCTGATCGAGGCGATCACCACCGCGGTGGTGGTGTTCCAGGAGGCGACCGACCAGGTCGATGCGACGGCGGCGATCGAGCTGGGTGTGAACAGGACCGACCTGGCGTGCATCGGTCTGCTGCTGCGGCTCGGTGAGCTGACCGCGGGCGAGCTCGCCGAGCGGACCCAACTCAGTCCTGGCGCGACCACCGCGGCGATCGAACGGCTGGAGGGCGCCGGGTACGCCGTGCGGACGCGCGACGAGGCGGACCGGCGGCGGGTGCTGGTGCGGCCGACACCGCTGGCCGAGTCACGGGTCGAGCAGGTGTACGGGCCGATTCGCCCAGCAGGGCAGGCGATTCTGGAGCGCTACACGCGCGCGGAGTTGGAGGTCATTCACGATTTCCTGGTGCGTGGCACGAAGTTCCAGGAGTCGGAGGCCGCGCGGATCCGGGCGCGGGGCTAGGCGTCAGAGGACGGTGTAGCGGCCTCGCCGGTGGACGAGCGGCGGTACGTCGTCCGGGAGCAGCTCGACGTGCTCGATCGCGAGCTGGACCTGCACCGACCAGCCGGCCTCGGGCGGGTCCTCGGTGAGCAGCCGGCAGCCCGCCCAGGTGCTCACGCCCACCGGCGCGGGACCCCAGTTGGTGTCGGTCCACTCGATCATCCGGAACGGACCGCCGGGCGCGGGAGCCACGTAGCCGAAGGCGTCCGCGAGCTGCTGGTGCGGTCCACCGAGCAGCGCGACCACGGCGGTCTTTGCCTTGCGCAACGTTTCCCACAGGTCGGAGTCGGGGTCGAGCAGCCCGACCACGACCCCCGGGTCGCCGTCGCCGACGACCATCGACGAGACCGTCAGCCCGGCCCGCTTACCGGCGTACTCGCTGGTCCAGAGCCCGACCGGCGAAGCCAGCCGCCCACGAAAGCGCCGGACCGGACTCCGGTCACTCTCGGCAGGCAGAAACGGATGGTCCCCGTGGATGGTCATGCCACTACCGTACGGTGACCTGATCGGGCAAAGAGAAGTGCTCGATGGGGTGACTGATCAGGCCGTTGGCCACGCGAACCGACTCGATCTGGCCGTCGGCGCCGAAGGTGAACCGGTACTGCTCGCCGTAGCCGCCGTAGCCGGAGCCGTTGGTCACCCGAAGCGCCGTGTCGCCGTCCGGCTCGAGCGTGATCGCCTCGGCCGTCGGATCGCCCCCGGTCGGGTCGAGCACGTAGAGCCGGCCGCCGAGCAGAGCGATGTCGTACACACCCCACAGGTTCGCGAACCGGCCGGTGAAGCGGGACAGCTCACCCTCCCCGCGGTCCTTGGACTCGGCGAGGTCGATCAGCTTGAGCACGCCCTCGGCCAGCTCGGTTGCCGGCCCGTCGATGGCGTTGGTCAGCACCGACACCGCAACGCGCCGGCCGGGGTCGACCATCGACCGGGTGATGTGCCCGGGATAACCGCCGCCGTGCCCGAACACGTCCCGCTTGGCGACCTCGTTCACCATCAGGCCCAGCCCGTACCGCGGCCCGTCCTCCTCCGCGGTCTTCCAGAGCGGGTGCTGCATCTGGCGCTTCGAGCCGTCGGTCAGCAGCCGCTCGTCCCCCGGCAGGTGCGCCGACCAGTACGTGACCAGGTCGTGCGCCGTGCCGTAGAAACCGGTCGCGGACGCCAGCGCCCGGGTGTCGACGTGCTCGATCGGCACCCGGCGGTCGGCATACGCGTAGGCGCTGTAGCCCACGGCGTACTGGGTGCTCCGGCTCGGATCGAGCTCCGGACCGAGGTCGCCGAGGCCGAGCTTCGCGACGATCGCCGTCTGGACGTGCTCGTTGTACGGCGTACCGGTGACCGCCTCGATCACGAGGCCGAGCAGCCCGTAGCCGATGTTGGAGTACTTGAACCGGTCGTTGTCCTCGATCACCGCCGAGGTGTCCGCGCGCAGGACGTCGAGCAGGTGCTCACGGTCCGGGAACGGCGCCGCGAGCTGCCAGAAGTCGGCCTCCAGGCTGTCCCGGGTGACCCCGGCGGCATGGCTGAGCAGGTCGCGCAGGGTGCGGTCCCCCAGCGGCGTACCGACGATCTCGGTGACGTGCGCCGACGCCTTGTCGTCCAGCCGCAGCTTGCCCTGCTCGACCAGCTGCAGCACGGCCGTCGCGGTGAACGTCTTCGAGTGCGACGCGATCCGGAACAGGTGCTCCGTGCTCAGCGCGACCCCCGACTCGACGTCCGCCAGCCCGTACGCCGTGGACAGCGCGACCCGGTCCCCGGCGTACACGGCGGCCTGGATCCCGGGGATCCGCCGGTAGCGCTGGTTGAAGGCCAGCCAGCTGTCGTAGTACGCGAGGACTTCGCTCAGGGTCTGGTCGTCCACAGATTTGGGCATGCCCACCAGACTAAGCGCGCCGGATCAGGCGTGCCGCCTGGATTGAACGACGCGGAAGCGGCTCGCCACGTAGGCCCCATCGGTGTACGTCGCGTTGGCGGCCGGATTGGCCCCGGTGCCGTGGAAGTCGCTGAACGCCGCCGACTGGTTCACGAAGACCTGGCCGGTCAGGTTCTCCGACAGCGCGACGCCGACGTCCAGCGCGGTGTCGCGGGCCAGCTCGAGCACGCCCTCGTCGGTGGAGTAGACGCCGGCCGTCATCGCGCCGCCCTCGGCGACCGTGCGTCGGAACAGCTCGATCGACTGCTTGGTGTCCCCGGTCCGGACCAGGAACGAGACCGGGCCGAAGCACTCCCGGCCGTAGACGCCCTCGTCCTCGGCGTCGATCGCGACCAGCAGCGGCGTGCGGATCACGGCGTCCTCGTACTGCGGGTGCTTGATCGCGCGGGACTCCAGCACCACGTCGCCGTACTCGGTGGCCAGCTCGAGGCGGTTGATCACCGCCGGGTTCACGATGCCGCCGAGGATCTCGACCGCGCGGGCGTCGTCGCCGAGCAGCTTGCCGATCGCGGCGGCGATACCGGCGCCGACCTCGTCGAACGACTTGTGCCCCTCGTCGGTCTCGATGCCGCCGGCCGGGACGAACAGGTTCTGCGTGGTGGTGCACATCTGGCCGGAGTACAGCGACAGTGTGAAGGCGAGGTTGCCGCACAGCGCCTTGAACGAGTCGGTCGAGTCGACGATCACCGCGTTGACGCCGGCCTTCTCGGTGAACACGGTCGCCTGGGTGGCGTTCTGCTCCAGCCACTCGCCGAACTCGCTGCCGCCGGTGAAGTCGATCAGCTTCACCTCGGGCCGCAGCGCGAGCGGCTTGGCCAGGCCGTCCTCCGGACGCTCGGCGGCCAGGGTGACCAGGTTCGGGTCGAGACCGGCCTCGGTGAGCACCTCACGGCAGACCTCGACGGTGATCGCCAGCGGCAGGACGGCCAGCGGGTGCGGCTTGACCACGACGGCGTTGCCGGTGACGAGCGAGGCGAACAGGCCGGGCCAGGAGTTCCAGGTCGGGAAGGTGTTGCAGCCGATCACCAGCGCGACCCCGCGGCCGGTGACCGTGAAGTTCTTGGTCATCCGGATCGGGTCACCCTTGGCCGGCTTCTCCCAGACCGCCTCGGCCGGGTAGCGGCTCATCTCCTCGTACGCGTAGGCGACCGCCTCCAGCGCGCGGTCCAGCGCGTGCGCGCCGCCGGCCTGGAACGCCATCACGAACGCCTGGCCGCTGGTGTGCTGCACGGCGTTGGCCAGCTCGAAGACGCGCTTGTGCAGGCGGTCGAGGATCTCCAGCGTGACACCGGTCCGGCCGTCGATCCCGGCCTTGCGCCAGTCGGCCAGGCCCTGCTGAGCGGCGGCGAGCAGCTCGTCCAGGCCGTTCTCGGTGGTGCGCGGGTACTCGACGTTCAGCTCGAGACCGAACGGCGACTGCTCGGTGACGACCGACCCGTTGGCGCCCGGGGTCTGCAGCGCGTACTGCTTGCCGAGGTGCTGCTCGAAGGCGGCCTTGCCGTCGGCGGCCGCGTTCTCGCCGTACACCCGCGGGCTCGGCGACTCGGGGAAGGCGGAGAAGTAACCACGGCTGCGGATCGCCGCCAGCGCCCCGTCGAGGCGGTCGCGGTGAGTGGCGAGCCAGTCGGTCGATGTCATGGGGTGCGCTCCAAGCTGAGGTGGTCGACGGACCTGATGTTACAGTCGCTGGACAGATCGCGGATAGGGTGTAACAACCATGGGTGATGATCTGGCTGCCCGCGTGGCGGCCGCGATGTGGGCCGGCGACGCCGCCAGCGCCGGGCTCGGGATGCGCCTGCTCGCCGTCGGCACCGGCACCGCCCGGCTGGAGATGACCGTGCGCGACGACATGGTCAACGGCCACGGTATCGCCCACGGCGGCTTCGTCTTCACCCTCGCCGACTCCGCGTTCGCCTTCGCCTGCAACTCGCGCAACCAGGTCACGGTCGCGCAGGCGTGCGACATCGTTTTCGTCGCGGCGGCCCGGCGCGGCGACGTCCTGGTCGCCGAAGCTCGCGAACGGACGGTCTTCGGCCGGAACGCGATCTACGACGTCACCGTCTGTCGCGGCGACGAGGTGGTCGCGGAGTTCCGCGGCCGCAGCCGCCAACTTCCCGGCACCGTCATCCAGGAGGAGGACTCATGAATCGCGTCGCCTATCTCGTCGACGGCGTTCGCACCCCGATCGGCCGGTACGGCGGCGCGCTCGCGGCGGTCCGGCCGGACGATCTCGCGGCTCACGTTCTGCGGTCCTTGCTGGCCCGGCACCCCTCGCTCGACCCGGCGGCGATCGACGACGTGCTGCTCGGCTGCGCGAACCAGGCCGGCGAGGACAACCGGAACATCGCCCGGATGGCCACCCTGCTGGCCGGGCTGCCGGACAGCGTGCCGGGGTCGACGATCAACCGGCTCTGCGGCTCCGGCCTGGACGCGGTCGCCTCGGCGGCCCGGTCGATCATTGCCGGGGACAACGACGTGGTGATCGCCGGTGGCGTCGAGTCGATGTCCCGGGCCCCGTTTGTGATGCCTAAGGCAACAAGTGCGTTCTCCCGGTCGGCGGAGATCTTCGACACCACGATCGGCTGGCGGTTCGTCAATCCGGTCCTGAAGGCGCAGTACGGGATCGACTCGATGCCGGAGACCGCGGAGAACGTCGCGGCCGACTTCGGCATCGGCCGTGAGGACCAGGACCTGTTCGCGCTGCGCAGCCAGCAGCGCGCGGCCAAGGCGATCGCGAACGGCCGCCTGGCCGAGGAAATCGTCGCCGTCGAGGTGCCGGGCAAGCGCGGCGCGGTCACCGTGGTCGACACCGACGAGCACCCGCGGGAGACCTCGCTGGAGGCGCTCGCCGGGCTGAAGACGCCGTTCCGCGACCCGGGCACGGTCACCGCCGGCAACGCCTCGGGCGTGAACGACGGCGCCGCCGCGCTGCTGGTGATGAGCGGCGAGGCGGTCGAGCAGCTCAGCGTCACCCCGCTGGCCCGGATCGTCGGCACCGCGGCGGCCGGCGTACCGCCGCGGATCATGGGCATCGGGCCCGCGCCCGCGACCCGCAAGGTGCTCGACCGGACCGGCGTCGCGCTCGCCGACGTCGACGTGATCGAGCTCAACGAGGCCTTTGCCTCGCAGTCCCTGGCGGTGCTGCGGGAGCTCGGCCTGCCTGACGACGCCGAACACGTCAACCCGAACGGCGGCGCCATCGCCCTGGGTCACCCCCTGGGCATGTCCGGCGCCCGCCTCGCCCTCACCGCCGCCCTCGAGCTTCGCCACCGCGACGCCGGGTACGCGCTGACCACCATGTGCATCGGCGTCGGCCAGGGCATCGCCACCCTGCTGGCGCGCCCCTGACCGCGCATTTGACGGGTTGACCCCTCAAATGGCCCGTTGGCCTACCGGATTATCGTGGGTCAACGGGCGATTTGGTGGGTGAACCCACGAAATTTCGGAGGTCCTGCGATGACCGAGCGATTCCTCGGTGAACCGTGCCCGCCCGACCTGCAGGACGCCGGGGAGCGGCTGTCCGTCGACGAGCTCCGGGCGCGGCAGCTCGCGCAGCTGCAGACCACCGTGCGCGCGGCGTACGAGAACGTGCCGCACTACAAGGCCGCGCTGGACCAGGTCGGGTTCGCACCGGGCGATCTGCGGGAGCTGTCGGACCTGAGCCGGTTGCCGTTCACCGGGAAGCAGGACCTGCGGGACAACTACCCGTTCGGGATGTTCGCGGTGCCGCGCTCGGAGGTCGTGCGGGTGCACGCCTCGTCCGGTACGACGGGACGCCCGACCGTCGTCGGCTACACGCGCGGCGACATCGACCGGTGGGCCGACCTGATCGCGCGGTCGATCCGCGCTGCCGGTGGTCGCGCGGGTGACGTCTGCCATGTCGCGTACGGGTACGGGCTGTTCACGGGCGGGCTCGGCGCGCACTACGGTGCCGAGAGGCTCGGCTGCACGGTCGTCCCGGTCTCGGGTGGGATGACCGAGCGGCAGGTCGACCTGATCCGCGACTTCGGCGCGGAGATCGTGATGGTCACCCCGTCGTACTTCCTGGCGATCCTCGACGAGATGGATGCCCGCGGCATCGATCCCCGGGACACGGCGCTGCGGATCGGGATCTTCGGCGCGGAACCGTGGACCGAGCAGATGCGGACCGAGGTCGAGTTGCGCACCGGGATGCACGCGGTCGACATCTACGGCCTGTCGGAGGTGATGGGCCCGGGCGTCGCACAGGAGTGCATCGAGACCAAGGACGGGCTGCACATCTGGGAGGACCACTTCTACCCCGAGATCATCGATCCCGTCACCGGCGAGGTGCTGCCGGACGGTTCAGAAGGTGAGCTCGTCTTCACCACCCTCACCAAGGAGGCCTTCCCCGTTCTCCGGTACCGGACTCGCGACCTGACCCGCCTGCTGCCCGGCACCGCCCGGCCCGGCATGCGCCGGATGGAGAAGATCACCGGCCGCACCGACGACATGATGATCGTCCGCGGCGTGAACGTCTTCCCGACCCAGATCGAGGAACAGATCCTGCAGGTCGAGGGCCTCACGCCGCACTACCTGTGCGTGCTCACCCGCCCGAACCGCCTCGACGAACTCACCGTCCAGGTCGAGGCCGCCCCGGGCCTGGCCGACCACAACCCCGCCGCGCGTGAACTGTCCCACCGCATCAAGACCCACATCGGCGTCACCGCCACCGTCGAGGTCGTCGCTCCGCACGCCCTGGAACGCTCACTGGGCAAGGCGAAACGCATCAACGACCGGCGGAACCTCTAGAGCAGCACGTCGTCGGTGGACTTGCGGCGCCGGTGGACGGTCGGGGGTCTGATGTGCGGGCGGACCAAGGCTTCGATCTCGGTCGCCTCGAGGCCGTTCCTGCCGGCGATCGTGCGGTACGGCGTACCGGCGCGGGCCTGGTCGACGACATCCTCGACACGAATCTCGCGGCCGTCGGGGGTTTCGACGATGGGACGGCCCTCGGCGCGAAGCGGGTCGATCTGGACGGCGACGTCGGTGTAGGCGACCAGGCGGAGGCTGCTCGGGTAACCGTCGGGGGCCCAGGTGACGGCTTCCGAGCCGCGGCGTACGAGGCCGGGCAGGCCGCCTTGGCTGTCGCGGATCCGCTCCCAGGCGGGGTCCTGGCCGTCGGCGGCGAGCTCGATCAGTAGGTCGCGGCCGTCGTGGGCGAGGCCCTGCCAGGCCAGGGGGTGATGGCGGTCGAGCTTGGACCGCAGGGTGACGGCGGCGTCCTCGATCGCCTGCAGGGGAAGGCCTGCTTGGCGCAGCTCGCGAAGCATGTGGGTCTCCACCAGGCCGGCGAACGTGATGGTCACCTCGCCGCGGGCCGGGGCGGTCGGCGCCTCCAGGGCGCCGGAGCGGAGCCAGGCGCCGAGGGTGGTCAGGGGGAGGCCGAGGTGGAGGGCGACTTCGGCGCGAGTGTAGGTAGGGACGTCGAAGCGGGGGTCCATCAGGCGTCGAGCAGCTTGGGCAGCGTCTGGTGGGCGGCGGCGGCCAGGTCTTCGGTGGCTCCGGGGACGCCGGACAGGTGGCGCAGGAGGGCCTGGGTGAACAACCCGTCGAGCAGCCCGTACGCCGTACCAGGGGTGACCGCGAGCGGCCGTCCGGCCAGGTCGGCGTAGGTGGTGACGACACGCCAGATCATCTGTTCCAGCGTCTGGTCGATCTCCAGGACGTCCTTGCGGAACGACTCCTCGAACAGGGCCTGGTTGCGCAAGTCGTACCAGAGGCGGTGCATCGAGGCGTCCTCGCGGCAGGTGGTCGCCAGCGCCTCGGCGAAGTCCTTGCGCAGGCCTTCGGCGGTCTTCGCGGTGACGACGATCTGGTCGTACCGGGTGACGCACTCGGCCTTGTACTGCTTGACGCAGGCGGTGATCAGCTCGACCTTGTCGCGGAAGTAGTAGTGCAGCACGCCGTGCGAGAACTCGGAGTTCTGGGCGATCTCGCGCAGGCTGGTCCGGGCGTAGCCGAGCTCGGACAGCGTGCGCAGCGCCGAGGTGGCCAGTTGTGCGCGGCGCTCCGCGAACTTGTCCACCTGCCGGCGCGAGATCCGGTCCGTCACCTCGGTCATCGGCGAGCCTCCTGAACACGATCGTACCCGCCCGGACCGCTTTTCTTGACAGTTGTCCAAGGAAGTCTTGACGAGTGTCCAAAGTTCCGTGACGCTGAGGTCACCGCCCGGTCACCGCCTCACCGGTGACCGCGGCGTCAAAGCATCCGCACCGGATGAGGGGAGTTGCCATGTACGACCTGACCGGACGCAAGGCGCTGGTGACCGGAGGTGCCCGGGGCCTCGGGGCCGGGATGGCGCAGGCACTGGCCGCCGCCGGTGCCGCCGTGGTGATCGCCGACATCCAGGAGGAGCTGGGCCGCAAGACCGCGGACGAGCTCAAGCAGACAGGTGCGACCGCGGCGTTCGTACCGCTCGACGTGACCGACGACGCCGCGTGGGAGACCGCGATCACCGCGACCGTCGGCGAGCTCGGCGGCCTCGACATCCTGGTGAACAACGCGGGCGTGGAGCTGTCCGGGCTGGTCGTGGACCTCGACCCGGACGACGTACGCGCGATGCTGGAGATCAACGTGCTGGGCACCGCACTCGGTGTGAAGCACGCGTTCCGGGCCATGCGCCCGGGCGGACCGGCGGGGTCTGGCGGCTCGGTGGTCAACATCTCCAGCGTCGCGGCGACCATTCCGTTCCCGGGCATCGCCGGCTACTCCGCGACCAAGTCGGCGGTCGACCGCCTGACCCGGGTCGCGGCGATGGAGTCCGGCAAGCTCGGGTACGGCGTCCGGGTGAACTGCGTCTACCCCGGACTGGTGCCGACCGAGATGGGCATGAAGCTGGCGGCCGACATGGTCACCCTCGGGCTGTGGCCGTCGGCCGAGGCCGCCGTCGGTGACGTGATCGGACTGACCCCGCTGGGCCGGCTCGGCGAGGTCGGCGACATGGCCGACGCGGTGGTCTTCCTGGCCTCCGACGCGGCCAAGTTCATCACCGGCGCGGGGCTGCCGGTCGACGGCGGAATGGGGATGTGAGATGACCAAACCCGTCGTCGTGTACGGCGCCTCCGGCTACACCGGCCGGCTCGTCTGCGAGTACCTGCGCGAGTACCACGTCCCGTTCATCGCGGCCGGCCGGGACAAGGACCGGATCCAGGCGGTGCTCGACAAGGTGCCCGGGATCGAGACCGTGGACCACGAGGTGGTCGAGGTCGATCACGAGGTCGGTGCGCTGACCGAGCTGTTCAGCGGCGCGCAGGTGGTCAGCAACATGGTCGGCCCGTTCGTGAAGTACGGGCCCGAGGTGGTCGAGGCGTCCCTGGCGGCCGGCTGCCACTACCTGGACACCACCGGCGAGCAGGACTGGATGCTGGCCGCGCAGGAGAACTGGGGCGACAAGTTCGCCGCCCAGGGTCTGCTGCTCGGTCCGGGCATCGCACAGATGTACACCACCGGCGAGATCGCGGCGAACATCTGCCTGGAGACGCCCGGCCTGGACACGCTCGACATCCTCGTGCTCTGGAAGGGCTTCCCGACGTACGCGTCGACGCAGACGATCTTCACGATCCTGAAGGCCGACTGGCACTACCTGGAGCAGAACCAGCTGGTGAAGTGGGACCCGCTGACCACCTTCGAGGTGAACGTGCCGGGCCAGCACGAGTCCGCGCTCGCGCTGCCGTGGGGTGGCACCAGCCATCCGGTCTGGTTCCGCAACGACCCGCGGGTGGCGAACGTGAAGGTCGCCGGTGGCGTCTTCGACCGGACCGTCATGCAGGGGGTCGTCGAGGCCGTGAAGATGGTCGAAACGCAGATCAAGACCCTGCCCGCCGACCAGCAGGAAGCGGCGCTCGCCGATGTCGCCGCGTCGGTCCAGGCGAGCATGCCGCCGCGGGAGAACCCACGGATCAACACCTCGCTGGACTCGGTCTACGCGACCGGGCCGCTGGGCCGCGCGCACTGCGTGATCTACGGCAACAGCAACTACAAGCAGACCGGCGCGCTGCAGGCGTACGCGGCGTACTCGCTGCTGCAGCAACCGCCGCGTCGTACCGGGCTCGCCTCGGCCTGTCAGGCCTTCGGGCACCGTGAGCTGCTCGGCGTACTGCGGAGCTTCGGCCTCGTGCTCGAACCGGTGCTGACCGTTCACCACTGACCCAGACGCGGGGGTGCCCCCTCAACCCCCCGGGATCGCCCCCGCGTCTGTTCCACCCGGCGAGGAGTTCGCGTGCGGTTGTACGACTACCTGGACAAGGGCGCGTCGCTCGGTCCGGCCGCGCCTTGCCTGACGATGGGCGGGACCAGCCTCAGCTACGCCGAGGTGCAGGAGTTGTCGTACCAGGTCGCGCGGGCGCTGGCGAAGTCCGGGATCGGGGCGGGCGACAAGGTCGCGATCCTGTCGGCGAACAACCCGATCGCGTTCGCCTGCGTGTTCGGCATCTCCCGGGCCGGAGCGGTCTGGTGCCCGGTCAACCCGCGCAACGAAGCGGCCGAGAACCGTGACCTGCTGGACGCGTTCGACTGCTCGGTGCTGATCTTCCAGCGCGCCTTCGCGCCTTTGGTGCAGAGGATTCTGCCCGAGCTGCCGAAGCTCCGGCTGGCCGTGTGCCTGGACGACTCCTTGCCTGAAGCAACCAGTCTGACGGAGTGGCTGAACGGCGTACCGGCGGAGCCGTGGCAGGCCGATCCGCTGGACGACGTCGCGATGCTGGTCGGCACCGGCGGCACCACCGGACGGCCGAAGGGGGTGATGCTGACCGGGCGGAACCTGGAGACGATGTCGGCGATCACGCTGATGGCCTACCCGTTCGAGGGCCGGCCGGTCTACCTGGCGCTCGCTCCGCTGACGCACGCGGCGGGCGTCCTGTGCTTCCCGGTGATGACTCTCGGCGGCGAGATCGTGGTGATGCCGAAGCCGGACCTGCCGGAGTTCCTGCAGCTGATCGCGCGGCATCGGGTCACCCACACGTTCCTGCCGCCGACACTGATCTACATGCTGCTGGCCGAGGAATCCTTGCCCAGCAGCGATCTGAGCTCCCTGCAGTGCTTCTGGTACGGCGCCGCGCCGATGTCGGCCGCTCGTCTGGAGGAGGCATTGCAGCGGATCGGGCCGGTGATGGCCCAGCTGTTCGGCCAGAGCGAGGCGCCGATGATGATCGCGACGATGGCACCGGCCGACCACTTCCGCGCCGACGGGTCACCCGCGGTCGAGCGGTTCGCATCGGCCGGGCGGCCGAGTCCGCTCACGCAGGTCGCGATCATGGCCGACGACGGACGACTGCTGGACCACGGCGAACGCGGGGAGATCGTCGTCCGTGGGTCGCTCGTGATGGCCGGCTACTACGCCGATCCCGACGCGACGGCGGCCGCGTCGGCGTACGGATGGCACCACACCGGGGACATCGGGTTCCTGGACGAGAACAACTACCTCTACATCGTGGACAGGGCGAAAGACATGATCATCACCGGTGGGTTCAACGTGTACTCGGCGGAGGTCGAGCAGACGCTGATGACCTATCCCGCGATCCAGGACTGCGCGGTGGTCGGGCTGCCGGACGAGAAGTGGGGCGAACGGGTCACCGCGGTCCTGCAGCTGCATCCCGGGCTGACCGTGACCGAGTCCGAGGTCCGCAACTACGTGAAGAGCCGGCTGGGCAGCGTGAAGACCCCCAAGCAGATCGAGGTGTGGACCGAGCTGCCGCGCTCCAAGGTCGGCAAGGTGCTCAAGGCCGAGGTGAAGGCAATCCTGTTGAACTCCGGAGCTGGGGACCGCTAGGGTCTGGTCCGAGACGAGAGGGAGGTGAGCGCGATGTCCGGTAAGACCTTCGTGCCGCCGGCTCGTCGTACCCGCGACTGAGCGGTGGCTCCAGATCCACTGTGGAGTCGTGAATGACTGTAGTGACGCGTCCGCCGCTGACGGCGGACGAGCGAACCCAACTGACCGGCTGGCTGGACCTGCAGCGGTCCTTCGTCCGGATGAAGTGCGCGGGGCTCAGCCCTGCCGACGAGCACCGCAAGGTGCTGCCGACGTCGCCGCTGATGACGATGGCGGGAATCGTGGCGCACCTGCGCTGGAACGAGTACTCCTGGTTCCAGCTGAACGTGGCCGGCGTACCGGATACGGGGCAGACGCCGTGGACCGAGGGCGGGCATGTCGACGCGGAGATGTTCGTCGACGACGTCCCGCTCGCGCAGCTGCTCGACGAGTACGACGAGGAGTGCGCGCGGTCGAACGTGATCGTCGCCTCACTGTCGCTGGACGCTCTGGAGCAGGGACCGACCGTCCGTGAGGGCGGAGCCGCCTCGCTGCGGTACGTGCTGTGCCACATGATCGAGGAGACCGCCCGGCACGTCGGGCACCTCGACATCATCCGGGAACTGCTGGACGGGCGCACCGGGTACACGGAGTAGCAGCAGGACGACGGCTGCGCCGGAGGCGGCCCGTACCGGTCCTCGGCGCAGCCGGCGCTCGGCGCAGCCGTCCTCGTGCGGCCGACTCCCCGCGTCGTCTCTTCTACAAGTGCTGGCCGAAGGCCAGGGGTTCGCGGGTGCAGAGGTAGGTCGCCCAGTTCAACTTCGTCGGGGTGCCGTCGGCGTCGCGGGTGATGCGGAGCAGTTCGCCGGTCTCGCGGCCGGAGACGGTGCGGTAGACGTCGGTCGAGATCTTCTCGAAGACCGCGGGGGCGGTGTAGTCCGCGGCCGCGGGAGACTTGGCTTCGAGACGGCCTTCGCGGACCGAGAAGACGAACGGCGCGCCCTCGGTGAACCAGGTGCCGAGTACGCCGGCGAGTTCGGCGGGAACCGTCGTACCGGGGGTCCAGGCCGGCGGCAGGACCGGGTCGTCGTCGAGCACCTTGATCGCCAGGTCGGTGGCCAGGGCGGCCGGGGACGGGGCCGCGGTGGTGTTCATCAGCGCGATGCCCGCGGTGCCGGAGGCGCGGTGCACGAAGCTGCCGGTGATGTGGCCGGGCATGCCGCCGGTGTGGCCGGCGAAAACCCGCTCACCGACGCGCAGCAGCATGAAACCGAGGCCGAAGGCGAGCTGCCAGCGGTCCAGATCGGCCATGATCTGCGGCTGGCACATCTCCTCCAGCGTGTCCTTCGACAGCACCTCGTCGGTCGGGTCGGCCAGGAAGGCCATCCACTTGGCCAGGTCCTCGGCGGTGCTGGCGAGTCCGCCGCAGGCGTCCATCGCGCCGAGCGAGAGCAGCGGCTCGGGCACCGGTACGTCGGTGAACGGCGGCACGTAGTACCCGGACGCGGCCGGGCCGCCATCCATCCCGACCGTCGTCCGGCGCAGGTCCAGCGGCCGCAGGATCCGGTCCTGGATCGACTCGTACCAGGACCGGCCGTCCAGCCGCGCGACGATCTCGCCGAGCAGCGAGTAGACCAGGTTGGAGTAGTGGAACCGGTGGTGCGGCTTGCCGATCCGCTCGGCCTCGTTCCAGCCCGCGACCAGCTCGGCGCGGTCGGGGAACTTCATCACGTCCCAGACGTCGCCGACCGGCTCGCGCTGCATACCGCTGACGTGGCTGAGCATCTGCCGCACGGTGATACCGGCGTGCTTGCTCTCCGGGACGAACTTCTCGATCGGGTCGTCCAGGCTCAGCTTGCCCTCGTCGCGCAGCGCCATGATCGCGACCGCGGTGAACATCTTGCTGTGCGAGGCGATCAGGTACTGCGTGTCGGCGGTCGGCGCCACGCCGGGGTTGTCCAGCGAGGCGGAGCCGACGCCTCCCGACCAGGCCAGCTTCCCGCCGCGGGCGACCGCGCCGACCAGACCCGGCACGCGGCCCTTGGTCTGACGCTCGGTGAGGATCCGGGTGAGGGCGGTCTGGGTCTGCGCGGCGATGTCGGTC
Organism: Kribbella sp. ALI-6-A; assembly: GCF_001984195.1. Classification (GTDB taxonomy): domain Bacteria; phylum Actinomycetota; class Actinomycetes; order Propionibacteriales; family Kribbellaceae; genus Kribbella. The sequence goes on along the minus strand of NZ_MTQN01000012.1, from coordinate 1,506,109 downwards.
ACGCCTGCTGACTCTAGGGGAAAGGCTGTGACAAACGGCAGGGGGTTTGAGCGGGTGCTGTGGGAGGCTGGAGGGGTGCGCATAGCGGTGCTCGGTCCACTCGCGATGTGGGCGGCCGACGGTTCACCGCTGGACGTCCGCGGCGTCCGGCTGCGCGGACTGCTGGCCAGGCTCGCGCTCGGCGCGGGTCGCCCGGTCGGGGTCGACACCCTGGTGGACGGGCTCTGGGGCAGCGAGCCGCCGAGTGCGAACGCGCTGCAGTCGCTGGTCTCCCGGCTGCGGGCCAGTCTGCCCGCGACCGAGTCGAGCATCTCGGTCCAGTCCGGCCCGGCCGGCTACACGCTCACGATCGGACCCGACTGCGTCGACGCGGTCCAGTTCGAGGAGCTGGCTCGGCGCGGGCGGCAACTACTTGCCAGCGACGCGGCCCAGGCCCGCACGCTGCTGACTCAGGCCGACCGGCTGTGGCGGGGCGAGGCTCTGGCCGACCTGCGTGATCTGCCGTTCGCCCAGGTCGAGGCGGACCGGTTGAGCGAGCTGCGACTCGGCGCCGCGGAGGACCTGGCCGAGGCAGGCATCGCCACCGGTCACGCCCGCGACGTGGTGGCCGAGCTGGAGCGACTCGCCCTCGCACACCCGCTGCGGGAGCGCCCGCACGAGCTGCTGATCCGCGCGCTGGCCGCCGACGGGCGTCAGGCCGAGGCGCTCGCGGCGTACGAGCGAGTCCGTACGACGCTCGCCGAGGAGCTCGGCGCGGACCCCGGCTCGCGGCTGCGCGGCGTACACCTGGCGGTGCTGCGGGGTGACACGCTCGACCCGCCGCCCCCACCCGCTCCTGCCGCCGTACCGGCTCCGGCGGCGAAGCCGCGGAACAACCTGCGGACTCCCCTGACCAGCTTCGTCGGGCGCGCGCAGGACGTCGCCGAGCTGTCGCGCCAGCTGAGCGACGGGACCCGGCTGGTGACCATGGTCGGGCCCGGGGGTGCCGGCAAGACGCGGCTGGCGACCGAGACCAGCCGGACCCTGGTGAGTCAGAGCGGTGACGGCATCTACTTCGTCGAGCTGGCTCCGCTGGCGGATGCGGCCGACGTCGCTCCGGCCGTGCTGTCGACGCTGGGCGCGAGCGAGTACGTCGACACCCTGCAGACCACGCTGACGCCCAGCCGATTCCCCACCAGTCGCGCCGCGACGGACCGGCTGGTCGAGGTGATCGCCGATCGCCGGATCCTGCTGGTACTCGACAACTGCGAGCACCTGGTCGAGGAGGTCGCCGGACTGGTCGACTCGCTGCTCGCCGAGTGCCCGCGGCTCCGGGTGCTCACCACCAGTCGCGAGCCGCTGGGCATCCCCGGCGAACACCTGCACCAGGTCGGACCGCTCGACCTGCCACCGGCCGGTGCGACCGACGACGACTACCCGGCCGTGCGGCTGTTTGTCGACCGAGCCCGGGCCGTGCGGCCGGACTTCGCCGTCACGGACGCGAACCGGGAGCCGATCGCGGAGATCTGCCGCCGGCTGGACGGCATGCCGCTGGCGATCGAGCTGGCCGCGGCCCGGCTCCGAGCGCTGACCCCGCCGCAGATCGTCGACCGGCTGACCGACCGGTTCCGCCTGCTGACCAGCGGCAGCCGTACGGCGTTGCCGCGGCATCAGACCTTGCGCGCCGTCGTGGAGTGGAGCTGGGAGCTGCTGGAGCCCGACGAGCAGGCAGTCGCTCGGCGCCTGTCGCGCTTCTCAGGCGGCGCAACGCTGGAGGCGGCCGAGCAGGTCTGCAGCGGACCGGGTCTGCCACCGGAAGCTGTGCTCGGCGTACTGGCGTCGCTGGTCGACAAGTCGCTCGTCGAGGCCGCTGCCGACGACCGATCGGTCCGCTACCGGATGCTCGAGACGGTCAAGGCGTACGGCGCTGAGCAGCTCGCCGCCGCCGGTGAGGTCGACCAGGTTCGGCAGGCGCACGCGGCGTACTTCGGTGACCTGCTGCGCAAGGGCGGTCCGAAGCTGCGGACCGGCGAGCAGCTGCAGTGGCTGGCCCGGATGGACGCCGACAACGAGAACCTGCTGGACGCGTTGCGGACCACGATCGACTCCGGGCGGGCCGACGAGTCGCTGCGGCTGGTCGCCACGCTCGGCGAGTACTGGAACATGCGTGGCCGTCCGTCCGAAGCGGTGGCGTGGTTCGAGGCCGCCCTCGCCGTACCGGGATCGACCGAGCCGATGGCGCGTGCGACGACCGTGATGCTGTACTCGATCGGCTCACTGTCGAACGGCACGGACCCGTCGGACTCGGTGACCCGGGCGATGCGTGGACTGGCCGAGGTCCGGCTGCTCGGCCGGCGGCACGAAGAGGTCCGGGAGTCCGCCATCGGCTGGTTCACCAACGCGGCCTGGGCCGCGATCCGGCGGGACAAGGCGACCGCCTTCCGGCAGCTCGAAGAGGCCCGGACGAGCCAGGACGCCTGGACCCGGAACATGGCCGTGATGATGTCGGCGATGTTCCGCGAGAACGAGGGCGACGTCGAGCAGATGGCCGCCGACCTGCAGCTCGCACTCGACGGCTTCCGCACCCTCGGCGACCGGTGGGGCACGTCGCTCGCGCTGCGCGGCCTGTCCTCCCACGCGGCGGCCCACGGCAATCATCAGGAGGCGCTGGACGCGGTGACCGAGGCGCTGCGACTGGTCCGCGAGCTGGGCACCAGCGAAGGTCTGCCCCAGCTGCTCGGCCAGGCCGCGCGCAGCCGCGCCGAGCTGGGCGACCTCGACGGCGCCTGGGCCGACCTGCACGAAGCACGGCGGCTGGCCGACGAGACCGGCGGGCGGAGCAGTCAGGGCTTCGCGCTGATGGGCATGGCCGCCTTGCACCGAATGTCCGGACGGCTGGACGAGGCGCTCGCGCTGGCCGAGCAGGCACTCACGATGCTCGATCCGAAGGCCGAGCGGATGGCGCCGCACGGCGAAGCGATGGCGCTGGCCGAACTGGCCCGGATCATGGTTGCCAGAGGCAACATTGAGGACGCGCGCCGGACCGTCGGCCAGGCCGCTGGGCTGGCGCTGATCACCGAGGACATGCCGATCGCGTCGAGCGTGATCGAGGTCGTGGCGGCAGTGGACCTGCTGGCCGGCGACGCGGAACTGGCTGCCCGCACCCTCGGTCTGGCCAGCGCGCTGCGCGGTGCGCGCACGATCCCCGACGCCTCGGTACGGCGTACCGTCGAGGACACCGTGGCGGCGCTCGGTGAGAGTCGCTACGAGGCCGCCTTCCAGTCCGCGGCGGGGCTACGGCACGACGACGCGATGGCCGAACTGGGCAAGCGGTTCAGCCCACCGCCGGATCGGCTTCCCGGCCTCCTGTCATGAGGTTGACGGCCAGCTCGCGCAGGGCCTCCTGGACCTGCTGCTCGGGTGGACGCGGGTCGGTCAGCATCCAGTCGTAAACGACCGTGTTCACCGCCCCCATGAAGCACAACCCGATGAAGCGGAAGTCCTTGCGGGTGATCTCGCCGCGCGCCACCGCCGCCTCGCCGATCGTGATCACGCTGGAGATCAGCAGCTCGCGGAACGCGATCCGCTGCTCCTCCACCGCCGGGCTGGCCCCGACCACCTCGACGAACGAGATCCTGGCCCGGCGCAGATCGGTCATGATCGTGTGCAGGTAGCCGTCGACGGCCGCGGTGATCCGCTCCCGCACCGGTGCGTCCGCGGTCGCGGCCAGTGCCTCGCCGGTACTGCGCACCGCCAGCTCGATCACCTGCGCGTGCACCGCGAGCAGCACGGCTTCCTTGTTCTGGAACTCGTGGTAGAAGTGCCGGGTGGACACTTTCGCCTGTGTGCACAGGCGTTCCACCGAGGTCGCGGGGTAGCCGTCGGTCCCGAACAGCTCCAGCGCGGCGTCCAGCAGGCGCTCCCGCCTGGCGGCCTTCCACTCGTCGACCGAACGACCGGAGTACCGGCGCACGGAGGGATCGCTCATAACACCTCTTGTCGCTACCCCGTGCGTGACTCGCTCATCTTAGTCACTCTGAGCAAGGTCTTGTCAGCACCCTGGGAAGCAGTGGCCGACCCGGCGACGCGAGGGCCGCAGCGGTCCGCTCCGGCCCTCGCGTTCTGGCGGTACGCCGTCAGGTGCGGCGGCGGTACGCGCGGATCGCCAGCGGCGCGAACACCGCGATCAGGCCGGCCATCCAGGCCAGCGTGACCAGCAGCGGCTTCTGCAGGTCGCCGCCGATCATCAGGCCGCGCATCGCGTCGACCAGATAGCTGATCGGGTTGATCTTCGACCAGGTCTGCAGGAAGCCCGGCAGCGTGCTGGCCTGGACGAAGATCGGGCTGCCGAAGGTGAGCGGGAACATCACCAGGAACGCGACGCCCTGGACACCCTGCGCGGTCTTCAGCTTGAGGCCGAGCCAGACCCACACCCAGCACAGCGACAGTGCGAACGCCAGCACCAGCAGCAGCGCGAGCAGTCCGTAGCCGACACCGTTCTCGAACCGGAAGCCGAGCGCGAAGCCGGTGACCATCAGGATCACGATCGACGTGAGGTAGCGGATCGCGTCGCCCAGCACCGCACCGATCAGCGGCGACACCCGCGCGATCGGCAGACTGCGGAACCGGTCGAAGACGCCCTTGGCGAAGTCGTCGTTCAGGGCGACCCCGGTGCCGAGGGTGGAGAACACCACCGACTGTACGAGGACTCCGGGCAGCAGGTACGGCAGGTAGTCGCGCCAGCCGCCGCCTCCGGAGACAGCGCCGCCGAAGACGAACAGGAACAGCACCAGGAAGATGATCGGCTGGAACGTGACGTCGGCCAGCGCTTCGGGGTTCTGCCTGATCCGGACGATGTTGCGCCAGGCCAGCGTCAGGCTCTGCTGGACCCAGGCGAACGGGTGGTTACGGCGTACGGCGTGCTGCGCGGCCGGGCCGGTGGGGGACAACGCGGCGGTGCTCATCGGCCCGCTCCTTCCAGAACCGCGGTGGACTCCTGCTCGGCGACGTGGCCGGTCAGGGCGAGGAACACCTCGTCGAGACTGGGCAGCCGCAGGGACAGCTCGGTGACGGCGATCCCGGCCTCGTCGAGCCGGCGGACGACGACCGGCATCGACGTACCGTCGCTGACCGGGACACTGACCAGCGCGTTGACGACGTCGACGGTGGGCCGGGTGCCGACCGACTCGGCGACGATCGCGGCGACCCGCTCCAGGTGGCCGGGCTCGGCCGGGCGGACGTCGAGCGACTGCTTGCCGGCTTGGGCCTTGAGCTCGGCCGGCCGCCCGGAGGCGACCACCTTGCCCTGGTCGAAGACCATGATCGAGTCGGCCAGCGCGTCGGCCTCCTCCAGGTACTGCGTGGTCAGCAGGACCGTCGTACCGTCGAGCACCAGGTTGCGGACGGTGTCCCAGACGCCGTTGCGGGCGTGCGGGTCCAGCCCGGTGGTCGGCTCGTCCAGGTAGAGGATGCTCGGGTTGCCGACCAAGCTCGCGGCCAGGTCGAGGCGCCGGCGCATACCGCCGGAGTAGGTCTTGGCGACCCGGTCACCGGCGCCGGTCAGCTCGAACCGCTCGAGCAGCTCGTCGGCCCGCGACCGCGCCTGCTGGCGGGACAGACCGATCAGCCGGCCGATCATGACCAGGTTGCGGCGGCCGGACATGTCCTCGTCGACCGACGCGTACTGCCCGGTCAGGCCGATGATCTCGCGGACCCGGCCGGCCTCCCTGACCACGTCGTACCCGCCGACCTCGGCGTGCCCGCCGTCCGGCGTCAGCAGCGTGCCGAGGATCCGGACGGCGGTCGTCTTGCCCGCGCCGTTCGGGCCGAGCACGCCGAGCACCGTGCCGGTCGGCACGGTCAGGTCCACGCCGTCCAGTGCGGTCGTGCTCCCGTATTTCTTGACCAGGCCTTCCGCCACGATGGCGGGCCGGTTCGTTGTGGACATCTGCTTCCTCCCGATGACTTCGTGTCTTCGGGAACCACCGTCCACCGGTGCGCTGGCACCGCCCTGACACTGGGCTGGTAGCCCGTGCCAGCGCGCTGTCTCAGCCCTTCAGCGGCATGATCCGGTTGGCGAGCAGCGCCTGGTAGGCCTCCGGGTTGTACCGGGCCAGGTTGCCGCGGGCCTTGCGCCGGTACTTCAGGATCTGCCGCGTGCCGATCGCCCACAGCACGTACTGGAACGCGAGCGCGAACTTGAAGTCGCCGAGTTCCTGCGGAGCGCCGCCGGACGACACGTCCAGCAGGATCCCGACCACACCGATGGAGATCAGCGTGGCGATGAAGCCACCGGTGTTGACCATGCCGTTCGCGGCGCCGAACCGGGTCGACGGGTTGAAGGTCCGGGCGTAGTCGAGCCCGAGCATCGACCCCGGACCGCCGGCCGCCTGGACGACGATCAGCAGCAGGAGCACCGGCATCGGTGCCTGGCCGGGCCAGAGCAGGACGACGGTCCACATCAGCACCGAACCGCTGATCACCGCCAGCACGATCCAGGACCGGTAGAACGGGAAGCGGGCGGCGTACCGGCCGACCAGAGGGCCGTAGAACAGACCGGCGAGCACCGGGACGATCAGCAGCGCGGCGGCAGTGGTTGGAGCGAGCCCCTGGCCGCGGACGAGGAACGGGTAGCCCCAGAGCAGACCGAAGGTGGACCCGGAGAAGCTGGTGGTGAAGTGGGTCCACAGACCGAGCCGGGTGCCGGGCTCGCGCCAGGCGCGGCGCAGGTTGTGCCGGACCTCGCCGAGCGACTGCTTCGTGCGGTGCAGCGGTTCGTCGTACGGGGTGTCCTTGATCAGGAACAGGACGGCCAGGCCGGTGAGCAGGCTGAGGGCGGCGGCGCCCGCGAACGTGCCGGTCCAGCCGAAGTGGTGGAACGCCGCGGCCATCGGGACCGTCGAGACGATCGCGCCGATGCCGCCGAGCATGCCGGTGGCCTGCGACATCACCGGCTGCCGCAGCGCCGGGAACCAGGACATCACCACCCGCAGCACGCTGATGAACACCAGCGCGTCGCCGATGCCGAGCACCGCCCGGGCCGCGAGGGCCGCCGGGTAGGAGTCGACCAGGCTGAACGCCGACTGGGCCACGAACAGCAGGCCGGACGCGGTGATCAGCAGCCGCTTCGAGCCGTACCGGTCGAGCAGGATGCCGACCGGGACCTGCATCGCGGCGTACACGGTGAGCTGGACGACGGTGAAGCTGGCCAGCGCGGACGCCGAGATGTCGAAGCGCTCGGCCGCCTGCAGGCCCGCGACGCTCATCGAGCCGCGGTGCAGCACGGTGATCAGGTAGGTGAAGACGGCAGCCGCCCACACCGCCCAGGCTCGCCGACCGCCCAGGGGGAAGAGGAGCTCGGTCACCGCACCCCTCGCAGATCCGCCGCGGCCACCTCGATGTGAGACACGACCAGGTCGCGGAAACGCTTCACGCTGTTGCCGCCGAGCGCCTCGATCATCTCGGTGTGGGCGACGATCGACTTGTCCATCCGGGCCGGCTGGACCTCGATGCCCGGCACGCCCATCCGGACCTGACGGTCCCGCAGGCTGTTGTAGAGCTTGGCCAGGATCTCGTTGCCGGCGGCGCCGACGATCGCCTCGTGGAAGGCGCGGTCGGCCTCGAGGAAGCTCTTGGTGTCACCGGCCTTGCGGTGCGCGCGCATCTCGTCGACCTTCGCGGTCAGCACCTCGATCAGCTGCCGGCGGCGCGGCCAGACCTTGCTGGCGGCGTGCGTCTCGATCAGCTCGCGTGCCTCGAGCACGTCGTTGATCTCCTGCGGCAGCACCGGCAGGACCAGCGCGCCCCTCTTCGGGTACAGCTTGACCAGGCCGGACTCCTCCAGCCGGAGCAGCGCCTCGCGGACCGGCGTCCGGGACACGCCCACCGCCGTCGCCAACTCGCCCTCGGTCAGCAACTCCCCGCCCGGGTAGACCCGGTCCAGGATCGCGGCCTTCACGTACGCGTAGACCCGCTCCGCGGCCGGGATCTTCTCCACCCCCGGCGCCGCCTCCGCCACCACACGAGCGATCTCTGCTGTCTCGTCCCCCAGCACCGGCTGATCGCCGGGCACCCCGCCGTCCACAACTCTCCTAAACTACGACTGGTATCTCTGTTGTATCTATCCTAGCACCGGCGTTCAATCAGCCGTTTGCGTCCACATGGTGTGGATAAACGTGTGGATAACCTGCGGGATTCCCCCTGACCTGAGCAAATACCTGCCTGGCGAGGGCAAACCGCTCTAGGCTCGCAGCGTTGCCGTTCCGTTTCGCTCTGTGTACCGAGGAGAGAGTGTGTCCCGAAGCTCACGTACCCGCCGGCTGAGCGCCGGCCTGGCGGTGGCGGCCCTGGCCTTCACCACCGCCGGCGCCGCGACCGCCGCCCAGGCGGCCCCGTTCGCACCCTCGAGCGGCACCACCGCCGCGGCCGAGCCTGGCATCCTGATGAACTACGTGGTGAACACCAAGGCCACCAAGCCCCACGTGGCCCGGGTGGAGAAGGCGGTCGAGGCCGCCGGTGGCACCGTCGTCGCGTCGTACGACGAGATCGGGGTGGTGATCGCGCAGTCGACCAACCCGAACTTCCGGACCGACGTCCGGGCCGGCCGCAACGGCCGCGAGGTGCAGTCGGTCGGCGCGACCCGGACCGCGCCCGTGTCCGAGGGCCCGGTCGGCGCCGCCAAGCAGGCCGCCGCCAAGGGGCTGAACGCCGGTGAGTCGACGGTCGTTCCGGACCCGGACGAGTCCAAGCAGTGGGACATGGTCCAGATCAAGGCCGACCAGGCCCACCAGGTCACCGACGGCTCCAAGCGCGTCCTGGTCGGTGTCACCGACAGCGGCGTCGACGACCAGCACCCGGACCTGAAGCCGAACTTCGACGCGAAGAACTCGGTCAACTGCACCGGCAACGGCGTTGCCGACACCACGCCGGGCGGCTGGCGCCAGACCACCAGCGACCACGGCACCCACGTGGCCGGCACGATCGCCGCGGCCCGCAACGGCGTCGGCATCGTCGGTGTCGCGCCGGGAGTGCGGATCGCCTCGGTGAAGGTCGTGAACGACGACGGCTACATCTACCCCGAGTACGCGATCTGCGGTTTCATCTGGGCCGCGCAGCACCACATGGACGTCACCAACCACAGTTACTTCATCGATCCGTGGATGTTCTGGTGTGACGACGACGGTGACCAGGGCGCGGTCCAGGAATCGGTCCGCCGCGCGATGGACTACCAGACCAAGAAGGGCGTCCTGTCGGTCGCCGCGGCCGGCAACTCGAACTACGACCTGGCCAACAAGACCACCGACACCTCCAGCCCGAACGACAGCACCGCGGTGACCCGGCAGATCAACAACGACTGCCTGGACATCCCGACCGAGCTGCCCGGCGTGATCACCGTCGCCAGCACCACCCAGGCGCGGGTCAAGAGCAGCTTCTCGAACTTCGGCCTGGGCAAGATCGACGTCGCGGCCCCCGGCAGCGCCATCCTGTCGACGATTCCTGGCGGCTACGGCACGAAGAGCGGCACCTCGATGGCGTCCCCGCACGTCGCCGGCGTCGCCGCGCTGATGAAGTCCGCGCACCCGTGGTGGGGTCCGCGCGAACTGGAGAAGGCCCTGCAGCGTCAGGCCGACGACACCGCCTGCCCGACCACGCCGGACCCGCGCTGCACCGGCACGACGGCCAACAACGCCTTCTACGGCGAGGGCATCGCCGACGCCCTGGACGCGGTCACGCGCATCCGGTGACGCGGTAGCAGCAAACGAAGCGGCCCGGGTGCTCACGCACCCGGGCCGCTTTGTCGTACTGGTCAGAACATCAGCGCGCGGGCCGGATCCTCCAGGATGCTCGCCACGTCGGCGAGGAAGATCGAGCCCTTCTCGCCGTCGATCAGGCGGTGGTCGAACGACAGCGCCAGCGTCGTGATCCAGCGCGGGACGATCTCGTCGTTCACCACCCACGGCTGCTTGCGGACCGCGCCGAAGGCGAGGATCGCGGCCTCGCCGGGGTTGATGATCGGCGTTCCGGCGTCGACGCCGAAGACGCCGACGTTGGTGATCGTGAACGAGCCACCGGCCTGGTCGGCCGGCGAGGTCTTGCCCTCGCGGGCGGTGGCGACCAGGTCGTTCAGGGCCCGGCACAGGTCCGGCAGGGTGAGCGACTCCGCACCCTTGATGTTCGGCACGATCAGCCCGCGGGGGGTGGCCGCGGCGATGCCGAGGTTGACCGAGCCCTTGAGCACGATCTCCTGGTTCGCCTCGTCCCAGGCCGCGTTGACGATCGGCGTCCGGCGCGCCGCGAGCGTGACCGCCTTCGCGACGATCAGCAGGGGCGAGACCCGCAGGTCGCGGAACGCCTTGTCCTGCTTGAGCCGCTCGACCAGCTCCATCGTGGCGCTGACGTCGACGGTGATCCACTCGGTCACGTGCGGCGCGGTGAACGCGCTGGCCACCATCGCCTGCGCCATCACCTTCTGCACCCCCTTGACGGGGATCCGGGTGTCGCCTTGACCGGGCTGTACGGCGTACGGCTGAGCGGGCGCGGTGGCAACCGGTGTGGCGGTGTAGTTCTCCACGTCGGTGCGGGTGATGATCCCGCCGGGACCTGTCGGTGTCACCGTGGTGAGGTCGATGCCGAGATCCTTGGCCAGCTTGCGGACCGGCGGCTTCGCCAGCACGTGCACGTTGCCGGAGGCAACAGCTGCCGCGGCGGGGGTGGGAGCGGGAGCCGCTACGGGCGGCGGTGCCGGGACGACCGGTGCCGGTGCGGGCACGGCCTGCGGCGCGGGCGCTGCTTGCGCAGCCCCGGCGACTGCGGATCCTGCCGAGCCGGCTCCACCCTTGCGGGGGCGGCGCTTGGCTTCCGTCGTCCGGGGGCCGTAGCCGACCAGGACCGCCGTGCGGCCGGTGCCGCCGTTCTCGATGTCGGGAACGAGGTCTTCCTTCGGCGTCCCCGACGTGACCGGTGGGGTCAGGTCGCCGGGAGTGGCGTCGGCGGTCTCGACGGCGATGATCGGCGTACCGACCGGGACCGTCTCGCCCTCCGGCACCAGCAGCTCGGCGACGGTACCGGCGAACGGCACCGGCAGCTCGACCAGCGACTTGGCGGTCTCGATCTCGACCACCGTGTCGTTCAGTTTCACCGTGTCGCCGGGCTTGACCTTCCAGCTGACGATCTCGGCCTCGACCAGACCCTCGCCCACGTCGGGGAGGCGGAACTGCTGGATGCCCATCAGTACCCCATCACCCGGTCGACGCCGTCGAGCACCCGGTCCAGGTCGGGCAGGTACTCCTCTTCCATCCGCGACGGCGGGTAGGGAGTGTCGTACCCGGCGACCCGGAGCACCGGCGCCTCCAGGTGGTAGAAGCACTCCTCGGTCACCCGCGCGGCGACCTCGGCCCCCGGGCCGAGCGAGAACGGCGCCTCGTGCACGACGACCGCGCGCCGGGTCTTCTTCACCGAGGCGAAGATCGTGCGCAGGTCCAGCGGCGAGATGGTCCGCAGGTCGACGACCTCCAGGTTGCGCCCGTCCTCGACCGCGGCCTCGGCCGCCTGCAGACAGGTCTTCACCATCGGGCCGTAGCAGAACAGCGTCGCGTCGGTGCCCTCACGGACCACCTTGGCCTGGTGCAGCGGGTACGCCGGCGGCACGCTCTCGTCGAGCTCGGCCTTCTCGTGGTAGCGCCGCTTGGGCTCCAGGAAGATCACCGGGTCGTCGGAGCTGATCGCCTGCTGGATCATCCAGTAGGCGTCCACCGGGTCGCCGCAGGCGACCACCTTGAGACCGGCGACGTGCGCGAACAGCGTCTCCGGGGACTCCGAGTGGTGCTCGACCGCGCCGATGCCACCGCCGAACGGGATCCGGATCACGATCGGCATCCGCAGCTTGCCCATCGAGCGGTAGTGCATCTTGGCGACCTGGTTGATGATCTGGTCGTACGCCGGGAAGACGAACCCGTCGAACTGGATCTCGCAGACCGGCCGGTAGCCGCGCAGCGCCAGTCCGACCGCGGTCCCGATGATGCCGGACTCGGCCAGCGGGGTGTCGATCACCCGGTCCTCGCCGAAGTCCTTCTGCAGGCCCTCGGTCACCCGGAAGACCCCGCCGAGCTTGCCGATGTCCTCGCCCATGATGACGACCTTGGGGTCGTTCTCCATCGCGGCCCGCAGGCCCGCGTTGATGCCCTTGCCGAGACTGATCTTCGTCATCTGGCTCAGCCCTCGCCCTCTGCGTTGAAGGAAGCGGCGTACGCGGCGTACTGGTCGCGCTGCTCGGCGAGCTCGTCGGGCATGTCGACGTAGGCGTACTGGAAGAAGTCGGTCAGCTCGGGGTCGGGCATCGCCAGGCAGCCCTGCCGCAGCTCGGCGGCGACCTTGTCGGCCTCCGCCTCGACCTCGTCGAAGAAGTTGTGGTCGACGCCGGCCTGCCGGGCCAGGTACGCCTTGACCCGCTCGATCGGGTCCTTGAGCTTCCAGTACTCCAGGTCCTCCGACAGCCGGTACTTGGTCGGGTCGTCGGAGGTGGTGTGCGCGCCCATCCGGTAGGTGTAGGCCTCGACCAGGGTCGGGCCGCTGCCCTCACGGGCCCGCTTCAGCGCCTGCTGGGTGACGGCGTACGTCGCGAGTACGTCGTTGCCGTCGACCCGGACGCCGGGGAAGCCGAAGCCGGCCGCGCGCTGGTACAGCGGGATCCGGGTCTGCCGGTCGATCGGCTCGGAGATCGCCCACTGGTTGTTCTGGCAGAAGAACACCACCGGCGCGTTGAAGACCGAGGCGTAGATGAAGGCCTCGTTCACGTCGCCCTGGCTGCTGGCGCCGTCGCCGAAGTACGCGATCGTCGCCTCACCGGTCTCCGGGTCGCCGACCGCGTGGTCGCGCTGCTGGCCCATCGCGTAGCCGGTCGCGTGCAGCGTCTGGGCGCCGATCACGATCGTGTAGAGGTGGAAGTTGTTGTCGCGCGGGTCCCAGGCGCCCTGGTCGACACCGCGGAACAGGCCGAGCAGGTTCAGCGGGTTGACGCCCTGGCAGAACGCGACGCCGTGCTCGCGGTAGGTCGGGAAGACCATGTCCTTGGAGTTCAGCGCGCGGCCGGAGCCGATCTGGGCCGCCTCCTGGCCGAGCAGCGAGGCCCACAGGCCCAGCTCGCCCTGGCGCTGCAGCGCGGTCGCCTCGGTGTCGATCCGGCGGACCAGGGTCATGTCGCGGTAGAAACCCTTGATCGCCTCGTCGTCGAGGTCGAAGGAGTAGTCGGGATGCTCGACGCGCTCACCTTCGGGCGTCAGCAGCTGGACGAACTCGACCTCCTCGGAGGCCTGTGGTGGACTCACCGGCGCCTCGACGGGCGCGAACACTTCCGGGGTCAGACCCGGCACCGACTCACTCACATGCACTCCTCGGGGTTCGAGCGCGGGATCGCCGCGACCGCAACTTGCACGCTGCCGGCCTGACCGGCCGGGTGAGGCCTCGCAGACAGGACCGCGTGGATCCAGGTTGATGCACCGTCCGGCAGTGAACCTCCTCACTGGTATCACTGCCCATCTTGCCGGACACCGTACCGAGCAGATCGTTGATCCGCTAACTGTCTGGACGCCAACTCGTACGCCGGTACCGAAACGCGTGCCGCGTTGAGACACCAGTCCGACAGGTGGTCATCTCCGGGCCCGTCGGCACGCTCGGAGCGGGCTTTGTGACGCCATTCGCCCGCTCCGAGTGTTTTGTGTCACAACTGGGTGACGATCAGGGCAACTGCTCGAGCCGGACCAGTTTGAAATTGGTCCCCTCCCGGTCGGCGTCGTGCGGGGTGTTCTCGCCGTCGTGCACGACGAGCAGTCCGTGCGGGAACCGGGCGCCGAGCGACCGGGTCGTCACGGCCGCCCCATCACTGTGCTGTACGCCGTCCGCCGCCGGCCCGTCGACGACCTGGAAGCCGGCCCGGTAGGTGAGGCCGCGTGCGTTCAGCCGGTAGACCGCGAAGGTGGAGTCGCCCTGACTCGAGGCGTAGAGCGTCCGGGTGCCGTTCCGGTAGGCGATGGTCAGGCCCTCGGCGTCCGCGCTGAGGTGCCGGCCGGCGTCCGGCGCCGGTGCGCCGGTCGGGGCGCACTCCTCGGTCGCCTCGTCGTACGCGGCCGGCTGGCCGAACTCGCGGACCTTCTCGACCAGCTCGGGCCGGCCGGTGAGGGGGACACGCCAGATGCCGACGTCCTCCTGGGCGGCGTACAGGGTGCGGGTGGTTCGGTCGAAGACCATGCCCTCGAACTGCGGGCGGTCCCCCGGCTCCTCGCACGGCGCCCAGGTGCTGCCGTCGCGGAGCTTGAAGCTGGTCGGGAAGTCCCACCGGGTGACCGGCGTGTAGGTCACGTTCGCGCCGTCCGCGATGAGACGGAACAGCCCGATGCGGGCCTCGTTGCGCCGGGTGACGGCGACCAGCGGGCCGTGCGGGTCCGCGATCACCGCGACGCCGTACGCCGTGCGCTGGTCCTGCACCTCGGCGGTGTCGGTGCTGAAGACGAGCGGCGCCTTCGGGCTGGTGACGTCGGTGAGCACCTTGTTCTTCGCGTCGGCGCCGCGGCGGTCGACGCTGTAGATCCGAAGCTGGTCCCGGCCGCGGTCGGTCACCACAGCCAGGTCACGCAGGCGTCCACCGAGGACTGCACCCTGCACCAAGTCCACGTTGTTGAACCGCCCCGGCTCCTGGCCCTCTTCGGGAGCCGGCGGCGTGGCGATGTGCTGCAGCTGCTTGCCGGTGAGGTCGACCGCGGTCAGCCCACCGTTCTTGAGCGTCCCGAGCACGACGGACCTGTCCGGCCGCGTGGGGCTGACCCAGATCGCCGGATCGTCGGCGTTGGCGTCTCCGCCCGCTTCGTCGTCCCAGTTGGGCGCGGTCTCGGCGACGGCGGTCACCTCGGTCAGTCCTCTGTTCTGTACTGCGGCCGCCGCCGGCCCGGTCACCGCAGCGGCAGCCAGCACCCCAGCCATCAGGACCCTGGTGTAGCGCATCTGGTTTCTCCTCACGCTCGGCCGGGCCTGCGGGCACGGCACCGGCGGTCACGATCGCGGCAGCCGATGACGGCCGGTTGTCCGCCGCGTGAACCCGGCAGGAAACCGTCGGAGGGTGGCAGGAATCCACTTGCCGCCGGGGACCAGCGACGACTAGCGTCAGGATCGTCTTGCAGTTTTACCCATGACGCTCCGAGGAGTTCGATGACCGCCTCCGCACCCGCCGTCCCGGCGCTGCCCGGCGCCCGGACCGCGTCGCCCGCGATGATCTGGTCGGCGCTGGCCGTCGTCTACGTGGTCTGGGGCTCGACGTACCTGGCGATCCGGATCGTGGTCGAGGCACAGATCCCGCCGATGCTCGGGATGGCCGCGCGCTTCCTCGCCGCCGCGCTGCTGCTCGGAACCTTTCTCGCCCTGCGCTCCGGCGTCCGCCGGCTCAAGGTGACGCGGCGGGAGTTGCTCGGCACGGGCGTCGTGGGACTGCTCCTGCTGGCCTTCGGCAACGGCGCGGTCGCGATCGCCGAGCAGACGGTGCCGTCCGGCCTGGCCGCGCTGCTGGTGGCCGCCGTACCGCTGTGGCTGATGCTGCTCCGCGTCGGCGGCGGTGAACGTCCGCGCGTCCTGACCTGGATCGGCGTCCTGATCGGCTTCGCCGGCGCGGCCCTGCTCTCGATCTCCGGCGGCGACACCACCGCGAAGCCACTCTCGGTCGCGATCCTGGTGCTCGGCACGATCAGCTGGGCGATCGGCTCCCGCTTCTCCCCGCGCCTCGGGCTGCCGAAGGACCCGCTGGTCGCGACGACGTACGAGATGGCGATCGGCGGTACCGCGATGATCGCGATCGGCGCGCTGCGCGGCGAGCCCGGACGGCTGCAACTCGGAGCAGTCGACACCGACGGCTGGCTCGCGCTCGGTTACCTGGTCGTCTTCGGCTCGCTGCTCGCGTACACGGCCTACTCCTACTTACTGGCCAACGCACCGATCTCGCTGATCGGCACTTACGCGTACGTGAACCCGGCCGTCGCGGTGCTGCTCGGCTGGCTGATCCTCGGCGAGCACGTGACGACGACGATCCTGCTCGGCGGGGCAGTCGTCGTCCTGGGGGTGGCACTGGTGGTGACCGCCGAGCGGCGGCCCACGGTGGCGGCCACCTCGGTTACCGCCCCCGCGAAGGGCGACTCCGCCGCGTAGACCGCGCGGAGGGGCAATAGGAAAGACCCGGGCTCCCATGGGGTGCCCGGGTCTCCCACCGCTGCCGATGCGCGCGGCAGCGGGTCCAGAGTTGCCGGTCGCGTTGTGCCCCGAAAAAACACGGCGCGATACTCCGGCAATAGTGCGACGACATACCGATTCATCATGGTATTGCCGATTCGACGGCCACCGAGCCCACCGAAAATCTTCCATGAATCACCGGGCGATCCGTCTCCCGCGATGACACAACGAGGAAATCCGGCATCGGTTACGGGATGACCCCGAACTCGCGGGAACGAGTTTCCGGCGGCGGCCCAGGAAAGCCGCTGCGCACTCAGTTACCGGCAAGTTGCCTGCTCAGAGGCTGGTTGTTGCCGCGTCAGCGATCCACTGGTCTGTCACCGGCCGCGATCTGGCTGACATAGATCCGAAACAAAACTCGGCGAAAAAGTTTGTAACCGGGGTGACCAGGCGTCGTTACCAACTAAGACGAATCCGTCAGACCCGAAAGGAAACCTCGCATAATGCAGGTAACACGCAAGATTGCCGCTGCCGCTGCTGTGGCGACCGTCGCCACGCTGGGCCTCGCCACCGTTGTGAGCGCCAACATGGTGGACAACTCGAAGGCCGGCAGCGGACTTGCTGACGCGGCCTCCAAGGTGAGCAAGGACGGCTACGGCGACCACGGCAAGAAGCTGAGCAAGTGGTACGCGGTGGAGAAGGACGGCGGCCTGATCGCCATCGACGAGAACAAGATCGGCCCGTTCCAGGCCTGTGACAACTTCGTCCCGGTCAACGTCCTGGGCGTTCAGGTTCCGGTCAACGACATCGTCGGCATCGTCGGCCTGGACCAGGAGGGCAACCGCGCCACCGCGGTCGAGACCTGCGAGCAGGAGACCGGCCAGAACAGCAACCACGGCAAGTGGTACCGGGCCGAGGAGAGCGGCCTGATCTCGGTCAGCGAGAACAAGGTCGGCCCGTTCCAGGTCTGCCACAACTACGTTCCGGTCAACGTCCTGGGTGTCCAGGTGCCGGTGAACGACCTGACCGGCCTGCTGGGTCTGGACCAGGAGGACAACGGCGTCGACAAGCTCGAGACCTGCGAGCAGGAAGTCGGCCAGAACAGCTGACCTTCCCTGGTCAGCGATCCAGATCAACTGACCCTCCCTGGTCAGTGATGCAGGACCCGAACCCGTCGCCTCGGTGGGGCGACTGACTCGGTAGCACCACCTCGAACGGCACTGGGAAGCAAGCCTCACTACTTCCCAGTGCCGTTCTTGTGTGTCCAGGAGTTCTCGGTCAGCGGTCGCGCAGGTCGACGACCGAGCCGCTGGGCAGCGGGCGGTCGAGCAGAGACCAGATCCCCCGCGCAGCTTGCTCCGGCGTGCTCAGTCCGCCGGTCCGGCTCAGCTCCCGGAAGCGCTCCACCGACGGGAACGCCTGCTCGTCGACCTTCCGGATCTCCGCCTGCATCGCGGTGTCCACGACACCGGGTGCGACCGCGACGACGCGGCAGCCGTTCGGCTCCAGGCCGACCGTGCGGACCCAGTGGTCCACGGCCGCCTTGCCCGCGTTGTACGCCGACCAGCCGGCGTACGCCTTCTTCGCGGCGCCCGAAGTGAGCATCACCAGGTGCTTGTCGCACTCCAGCCCGGCCGTCGCCGCGAGGAACGCCCGCCCGAGAACCTGCGGTGCCGCGGAGTTCAGCAGCACGGCCCGCGCGTACGCCGCCGCATCGACCTCACCGGCCGGCCCGATCGGCACCACGGTCCCGGCGTTGTGCACGAACACGACCCGCTCACCGTCGAATCCCGCCAGCTCGTCCACGAAGTGCTGCTCGACCCGCTGCCACTGCGACGGGTCGGCGAGGTCGACAGCGAAGTGCTCCCCCGCCGGCCCACCACCGCGCCGGGACAGGTCGATCACCCGAACGGCGTTCCACGGCACGGCAGCCGCGAGCGCGGCACCGATACCTGTCGAGGCTCCTGAAATCCACACCTGCGTCTGTCGGACCACGCCGACACCTAACCACGGCGCCGGCCGGGATCACCGGCGCCAGGCGCAGGCCACCTTCAGGAACAGGTCGTTGGCTTCGCGTTCGCCGATCGTGACGCGGGCGCCCTCGCCGGGGAACGGGCGGACCGAGACGCCTTCGGCCTGGACGGCCTCGGCGAAGGCGACGGTCTGGTCACCGAGCGGCATCCAGACGAAGTTGGCGTGCGTCTCCGGGACGTTCCAGCCGGCCGCGCGGAGTTCGCCGACGACGCGGGTCCGCTCGGCGACGAGGGCCTCGACCCGTTCCAGGAGCTCCTGCTCGGCGCGCAGCGAGGCGATCGCGGCGGCCTGGGCGACCTGGCTGACACCGAAGGGCAGCGCGCACTTGCGGATCGCGGCGATCGCCGGTGGGTGACCAATCGCGTAGCCGACCCGGAAGCCGGCCAGCCCGTAGGCCTTGGAGAAGGTGCGCAGGACAACGACGTTCGAGCGCTCGCGGTACAGCTCGGCGCCGTCGACGGTCTCCGGCTCGCGGACGAACTCGCGGTACGCCTCGTCGAGCACCACCAGCACGTTCGGCGGTACGACGTCCAGGAACGCGAGCAGCTCGTCGCGGCGGACGGCCGGGCCGGTCGGGTTGTTCGGCGTACAGACGAGCACGGCCTTGGTCCGGTCGGTGATCGCGGCTTCCATCGCCTTGAAGTCGTGCCGCGCGTCCTCGGTCAGCGGCACCTGGACCGACGTCGCGCCGGTCAGCTGCACCGCGATCGGGTACGCCTCGAACGACCGCCAGGCGTAGACCACCTCGTCGCCGTGCGTGCAGGCCGCCTGCAGCAGGTGGTAGAGCACCGCGACCGAGCCCGTTCCGACGGCGAGGTCGCTGATCGGTACGCCGAACCGCTCGGACAGCGCCTCGAGCAGGTCGACCGCGCCGTGGTCGGGGTACCGGTTCATGTCCTCGGCAGCGGCCGTCGCCGCGGCCAGCACACCCGGCAGCGGCGGGTACGGGTTCTCGTTGCTGGACAGCTTGTACGTCGGCCGGCCGTCGGTGCGCTCCGGCGGACGACCCGGCTTGTAAGCCGCGACGTCGTCCAGGCAGGAGCGGAAGCGGACCTCATCCTGTGCGGTCATGTGCGCAGGCTAAGGCTTCCGTCACCGGGGTTGAAGAGCTTGCATCGCGACTGTACAAACTGTCCAGCAAGTCGGCCTCAGTCCGGCAGAATGACCTCTCCGCCGGGCACGCTGATCCCGGAAAGGTCGAAATCGAGCGGGTTGGTCAGGCAGCGCGCCGAGCCGCCGCCCTTGTGGAACTCCGACAGGTCCAGCACGACGACGCGCAGCCCGAGACCGGTGAGGATCTCCCGCAGCCGCGGCGAGCAGTCCGGCATCAGGATCGTCTCGCCGACCACGACGGAGTTCCCGCTGAACGCGAACGCCTCCTCGTCGGTGAGCACGATCGGCTCCGGCACGATCTGCTCGAGCGCGGCCCGGCTCGCCGCGTCGAAGGCCGGCGGGTAGACCATCGCGTGGGTGCTGTCGACCGGGCAGAACGGCAGGTCCAGGTGGTACATGCCCTCGTGTGCGATCCGCAGGCCGCGAACCCGGATGTCCCACTCGGTCGCCAGGTGCTTCAGCGCCAGCGCCTCGGACCGGTGCCCGTAGCCGACCACCAGGCTGTCACCGAACACGAACGCGTCACCGGACTCGAAGTGCGGCCCGACGCCGTCGGTACCGGTCCGCGTGAGCTTGAAGCCGTGCGCGGTGAACCACTCCGCCGCCGACAGCGACTCCTTGCGGCGCGGCTCGAACCGCATGTGCGACAGCATCGCCCGGCCGTCGGCGGTGGCCAGGCCGAGGTTCATCGCGTAGACCATGTCGGGCGAGTCCGGCCGCTGCTCGAGCACCTCGACGGTGCCGCCGGCGTCGACGACCGCCTGCCGCAGCGACTCCCACTGCTTGCCGGCCAACTCGAGGTCGGGCTGGTCCTGGGTCGACATGTAGGGGTTGATCACGTAGTCGATCCGGTAGTGGTCCGGCCGGACCATCAGGTGACGGCGACCCCATCCCAGCGGCTGACCCATGCAAGCACCTCTTCGCGCTCTGATCCGTGATCGACGGATCCTCTGATTGTCCGACAATCAGTCAGTGTGCAGATCAGCCCGGGCGCCGTCAACACGGCGCCCGTGGTCAGCGCGCACGGCGGCTAGCGCGTCAGCGCGGCCGCTCCAGCTCAGGCCGCCGGAACGGGAAGAACTCCCGAACGTCCTGCGCACAGCGGCACGCGGCCGCGACCTTCGCGGCCCACTCCAGCGCCGCTTCGAAGGTGGGGACGTCGACCACCATCAGTCCGCCGATCAGTTCCTTGGTCTCCGGGTACGGTCCGTCGGTGACGACGCCGCCGTCGGTCGCCACCACTGCGTGCCGCCGGGAGTAGTCCAGCCCACCGCTGAAGACGAAAACCCCGGCGTCCTTGGCCTCCTGGACCACCGCGTGGGCGTCGTCGGCCACCTCGGGCAGCTCCTCCTCGGTGACGTCCATCGCGCCGTCCTCGAACGAGATCAGGTACTGCGTCATCTCTTCACCCCTTGTCCCCGGCGCCCTGCGTCCGGCCGCCTCTGAGACTGCTACGAACGCCGCGGACCGGATCCGACAACCGCCGGAAAACTACTTGTAGACGACTTCCAGCTTCTCGACGTCCAGACCCAGACCCCGGATCCACTCCAGGAACTTGGCCTTGCCCTCGGAGTCGGAGATGGTCACGTAGAAGGCAATCATCTCGGGGTCGTCGGGGTTCTTCTTCGAGTTGCCGTAGGAGACGTCGAAGCCCGGGCCGACGTACGGCAGCTGCTGCAGCAGTGGGTACTTGGTTTCGAGCCGATCGGTCAGCTCCTGATAGCGGCGGCCCGCCTCGGCCTCGGCCTCCAGCGCCTGGTCGGGGTGCTCCTTCTCCCAGGCCCGTCCCTCGGCGCTGTTCGCGAACAGGTACATCCGCACCGAGGTGTCGCCGCGGACCTCGAGCGTCTGGGTGTGCGACTTGAAGCCGCTCCGCTCGCCGACCAGCGTGTGCGTGCCTTCCTTGATCTTCACCTCGCCGTTGGCGGCGATCGGCGTACCGTCCAGGGTGAGAGTGAGATCGTTCGGCACCGAGCGGACCGTGACCTTGTGCTCCGGCGCGCCACGAAACACCAGGAATCCCCCGACCAGCACGAGCACGATCAGCACGACCACGCCACCCACCACGAGGCTGCGGGGGTTCTCTTCCATCGGCGGTTCGACTCCTTACTTCTTGATCCGGGCGACCGTGTACTTGCCGTTGCCGTCCTGGAGAACAGTTTGCGACGGTTGCGGAACCCGGCCGTAGCCGGACCCGGTCTCGAGCGAGGCGGACATCGCGGTCCAGGTCTTGCCGGCGGGGTCCTTGAACGGGCCGGTGTAGATGAAGGTGTGGCCGTCGTTGACGAGGATGTCTCCGGGTTTCAACTGGCTGATGTCGGTGAAGTTGTCGAACGTCTCGTACTTCGGCGAACCCTTCACGTAGTCACGCTGGCTGCCGGTCCCGCGCCGTTGGTAGTCCTTGTCCACCCCGCTCATCACCATCACGGTCGCCACGAAGACGCCGCAGTCGGTGTACGGGTAGAAGGTGGTGGCGCCGTTGTACTTCGGCATCGCCTCCTGGTACGACGGCCTGGCGTCCTCCTTGTTCGGACCACGGGACTCGTCGCGGTCGGGCCAGGACAGCGCCATCGCGGTCTGCACGATGTCGCCGTTGCCGGCGCCGCACCCGCCGGCGGCCCCGTCGGTCCCGCCGACGGCACCCGGCGCGCCGCTGAAGTGGTCGAACACCTGCTGGGCGGCAGTCTTGCGCTGCGCGTAGCGCGGGTTGCTCAGGTCCTCGGAGCCGGCGAAGCGCTCGAAGTACCGGCCGAAGGCCACTGCCGCGTCGGCGACCGATTTGGTCGCCCTGAGCTGCTGGCCGGCTCCGCCCTCGGGCAGCGGCGGGTCTCCGTCGAGCTGCTTCTTCAGGAACTCCAGCTGCCACTCCAGCGACTCGACCTTGGCCTCGTCGCCGTTGGTGGCCGTCAGTGACGGCCGGATCATCTTGCCTGCCGGCGTCCATTGCACGATGCCCCAGCCGAGCGGGCTGTCGACCGCGGCCTTGGCGTGGGTGACCTGGCCGGACGGCGTGTTCTGCAGCCGGGCCGGCTCCACGCCGGACTCGTGGATCATGTTGCCGACGATGCCGGCCGCCTGTTCCTTGCTGTACCCGTTCGCGGTGAAGAAGTTGAAGGCCTTCTGCTGGTTGTTGGAGCCGACCAGCGGGCCGCCGCATCCGCAGTCTCCGGACGACTCGGTGCTGTCGTCGCCGAGCTGGTCGGTCGGGTCCTCCGGCAGGAGGGCGCCGCGGCCCTCCGCGCCGCTGCGGATCCGCAGCTCGAAGTGCAGGTGCTCGCCGTCCAGGCCGGGCTCGGCCTCGTCGCCCGCGCCGGACTTGCCGATCTCCTGGCCGCGGGTGACGGTGTCGCCGACCCGTACGCTCTTGGACTCGAAGAACTGGTACCAGGTCTGGACGGCGTCGTCGGAGTGCTTGATCTTGATCCAGTCGCCGGAGGTGTCGATCACGGTGCCGTCCTCGGCGGCCATCACCTTGCTGCCCTTGGCGACGGCGAAGTCGACACCGGTGTGCTTGGGGTTCTCCTCGGCGTAGCCCTGGGACACCTCGTGCTGCTCGGTCGGCCAGCCGAACGCCGCGCCGCTGCTGGTCGTCGGGGTGCACTCGGCCGCCTGGCCGAGCGACCCCATCGAGGTCAGCAGCATCGCCAGGACGATCAGCAACGGCAGGACCAGGATGAGCCCGACGGCGCTCAGCGCTGGTAACGCCTTCCCCTCCATCGCGTCCTCCTGGGTCGATCAGCGGCTCTCCGGGCGGAGAGTGGGCGGCCGTGGTCGGCTGGTAACAGACTGCCCGAAAAGTGGTTCATCGGGTCGGGAGTTGTCCACAGGTCGGGTCCGGCGCCGCGCCGTACGCGACAACGGCCGCTGACTGGACGAGAATCCTCCCCATGTACGAACGGCTGCGGGTGGATCGCTCGACCACGGTGGACCGGGTCGTGGACGCGCTGCGCGCCGCCCTCTTCGCCGGCGACCTCGAACCCGGGACGCCGCTGCGCGAGCAGCCCCTGGCCGAGGCGCTCGGCGTCGCCCGCAGCACGGTCCGCGAGGCGATGACGATGCTGGTCACCGAGGGCCTGGCGGTGCGCGAGCCGAACAAGGGCGTCAGCGTCGCGATCCTGCACCCGGCCGCGGTCGCCGACATCTGCCGCGCCCGGTTCGTGCTGGAGTCGGCCGGCATCAAGGCCTGGTACGACGCCGACGAGTCGGCCCGCGAGCAGGTCCGCTCCGCGATGCGGGAGTTCGCCGCGACCGCCAAGGACGGTGCCGATCCCGAGGCGATGACCGAGACCCACCTGGCCATCCACCGGAGCCTGGTCGCCCTCACCGGCAGCGAGCGCCTGATCGCCACCGCGGACTCGATCACCGGCGAGGCCCGGCTCGCACTGGCCCGCGTCGACGCCCTGCGTCAGGACGCGAAGCAGCAGGTCGCCTCGCACCGCAAACTGATCAGGCTGCTGGAGAGGGGTGAGCTCGACGAGTGCGTCGAGGAGCTCCGTCGCCATCTGGCCGGCGCCGAGGAGTCCCTGCTCGAAGCCATTGCCATGCCGCACTCCTGATCCCCACGGCGCGTTTGGCTGGTTGACCCACGAGGTGACCCGTTGGCCTCGGGAATTTCGGTGGGTCCACGGGCCATTTGATGGGTTCACCCACGAAATGGCCCAGGGGGACGACGGCTGGGTTCTAGCGGTGGGGGCGGGCCCCTGGGATTCCCCCGGTTCCGGAGCGGGAGGACGGTGCCGCGCACCCGCGGGTGGCAGGATCGGCGTATGAAGAACCTGATCATCAAGTTGCTGGCCAACGCGGCGGCGCTCGCGGTGGCGACCTGGGTTGTCGGGGGCATCACGCTCCAGGCCGAGTCCACCGGCCGCAAGGTGCTCACACTGCTGATCGTCGCGGCGATCTTCGGCCTCGTGAACGCGGTGGTGAAGCCGATCGCCAAGCTGCTCTCGCTGCCGTTCATCATCCTGACCCTGGGACTGCTGATCTTCGTGATCAACGCCCTGATGCTGCTGCTGACCTCCTGGATCACCGGCAAGCTGGACGTGCAGTTCCACGTCGACGGGTTCGTCGCCGCGCTGCTCGGCTCCCTGGTGATCACGCTGGTCGGCGTCCTGCTGAACGCCGTCCTGCCGGACGAGGCGGAGATCCGCTGAGATGACGGCGGCAGTGAGGCGCGTCGAGGTCGTCTGCACGGGCAACATCTGCCGGTCGCCGATCGGTGAGGTGGTGCTGCGCGCCAAGCTGGCCGAGGCCGGCGTGGACGACGTGGTGGTGACCAGCTCCGGCACCGGCGGCTGGCACGCGGGCGACCCGATGGACTCCCGCGCCGCGGCCGCTCTCCGGCGACGTGGGTACGACGGGAGCGCGCACCGGGCTCAGGAGTTCCGCAGCAGCTGGTTCGCCGAGCGCGACCTGGTGCTGGCGATGGACTCCGGTCATCTGTCGGCGCTGCTCCGCCGCGGCGGTCCGGACCTCACCGTACCGGTCGAGCTGTTCGCGGAGATCGACGTCCCGGATCCCTACTACGGCGAGGACGCCGGCTTCGACGACGTCCTGGACCAGATCGAGAAGGCCGCCGACACCTGGGTCGCGCGCCTCACCCGTTGATCCTCGCGTCCGAAGAACCGTGCGTGATGACGCACGGCTCCTCGGACGCCTCGTGATCAGGCCTGGCCGATCTCCGCCTTCAGCGCGACGAACCAGTCCGTCGACGGGTCGAACTCCTTGCCGCCGGCGATCCGCGGGAACTCGATCGCCCGCAGCTCGTCGCCGCGCTCCTCGTCGTGGCCGACCACACCGGACTCGCCCCGCAGCGCCGCGTCCACGGCGTAGTCGGTGCACTGCTTGATCAGCGCGAGGTCGCGGTCGTTCGCCGCGGCCGAACGGCTGAAGTACCCGCTCTTCTGCACCATCGTCTTCTCGGCGCCGATCCGCTCCGCGAACTGCTTGGCGAACCACGCGCCGGGGTTGATCGTGTCCAGCTTGACGTGCCCGAACGGGTCGCGGCCGACCTCCTCGCCACGGGCCTCCATCTCGGCCACGATCGACGGCACGCCGGCGCCCTCGGACAGGAAGATGTTCACGCAGTCCTCGCGGTCCATCACGGCCTTGAGCCGCTCGGCTTCGGCATCCAGGTCGATCGGTGCCTCCGGCACGTACACGGCGTCGATGTCCCAGCGGCCGGCGCTCAGACCGATGCCCGGGTTCCACTCCTGCTGCTTGAACCAGTCGCGGTAGGCCAGCGCCGTGGCCGCGGTCAGCCAGCCGCAGTTGCGGCCCATCACCTCGTGCACGATCAGCATCCGGGGGTTGGAGCTGTGCTCGGCGACGATGTTGCGGGCGAAGATCGCGCCCTGCTCGGCCGCCGTCCAGGCGCCGAGGCTCTGCCGGATCGGCACCACGTCGTTGTCGATCGTCTTCGGCAGGCCGACCACGGTCAGGTCGTAGTCGTGCTCGTGCAGGTACGCCGCGAGGTCGGCGGCGGTGGTGTTGGTGTCGTCGCCGCCGATCGTGTGCAGCACGTCGACGCCGTCGGCCACGAGCCGCTCGGCGGCCACCTGCAGGGCGTTCTGCCCGTCGGCGATCAGGCCGCGCTTGACCAGGTCGGCGGTGTTGGTCAGCTTGACCCGGCTGTTGCCGATCGGGCTGCCGCCGAACTTGTGCAGCAGACCGGCCTTGGCCCGCACCTCGGGCGTGACGTCGACGTGCCGGCCGCTGAGCAGACCGTGGTAGCCGTTCAGGTATCCGATGATCTCGACGTCCGGCGCCACCTCGGTGTAGCGCTGGATCAGTCCGCCGACGGCGGACGACAGGCAGGGCGCGAGCCCACCCGCGGTGAGAAGGGCAACTCTGCGGACAGGCTTGTCGGCAGCCATGGGTCAGGGTCCTTCCGAAGGTCGCTGAAGTCGCTCCCAGCGTAGTGAGGCAGACCACTTCCGATGCTGGTCGGGGCCCACCAGCCGGACACCGGCGACCGAAGTACACGTCCGGACGACTTCGGTCTTCGGCCGCGCCGCGGGTCTGTCGCCCCGCCCGGCACGGCCGCGAGACTGCGGAGGTGACCTTGCAAATTCGTGGCATCTCCTACGTTCCCGCCGCCGAGCCGGACGTCGTACGGCGTGATCTGCGGGCGATCGCCGAGGACCTGCACTGCACGACCGTGATGCTGATCGAGTCCGATCCGGAGCAACTGCACGCGGCGGCGGAGTACGCGCTCGAGCTCGGTCTCGACGTCTACGTCCGCCCGTACGTCGAGGATCGGCCGCACGCTGAGGTCTTGGCTCATCTGGAGCGCACGGCGGAGATGGCCGAGCGGATGCGGCTGCGGTTCCCGGGGCGAGTGACGTTGCTGGTCGGCAGCGAGTTCTCGTTGACGTCGCCGGGCATGATCCCGGGTCCGCGGATGTTCCTGCGGGTCCAGGTGCTGGTGCGGTGGCGGCGGTTCTTCGACCGGCGGATCACCCGCAAGCTCGCCGTCCTGCTGCGGGACGCCCTCACCGTCGCTCGGCAGGAGTTCCATGGGCCGATCAGCTACGCGGCCGGGTACTGGGAGCAGGTCGACTGGTCCGACTTCGACCTGATCGGGGTCAACCTGTACCGGTTCGGCACCGACGCCGCGGCGTACGAGCGGCGGCTGCGTGCGTTGACCGCCGCGTCGAGCAAGCCGGTGGTGATCACGGAGTTCGGCTGCGGTTCGTTCGTCGGCGCCGACCGGCGCGGGCCGGGCTCGTTCCTGATCGTGAACTGGTTCGCGTCGCCGCCGCGGATCAAGGAGGGCCACCGCCGCGACGAGGCGACGCAAGCGACGTACCTGGGCGAACTGATCGACCTGTACGACGCGGCCGGCGTGCACGGCTGTTTCGTCTACACCTATGCGATGGCGGACTTCCCGCACTGGAGCGATCCGCTCTTCGACCTGGACATGGCCGGGTTCGGGGTGGTGAAGATCCCGGCGCACGACCTCACACGGCGCGAGCCGAAGCAGTCCTTCGCGGTGGTGGCCCGCAAGTACGGCGGCTGATCAGCGCAGCGGGACCGGGCGAGGCGGCACCGGGGTCGCGACGACGAAGGAGCTGTTCGTCGAGCCGTGCACGTTCAGCTTGTCCAGCAGCGATCCCAGGGCGTCGATGGCCGGCACCTGCACCCGGATCAGGAAGCAGTCCTCACCGGAGATCCGGTGACACTCGACCACTTCCGGGGTCCGCTCGGCCAGCTCGACGATGCGCGGGATCTGGCCCGGGCCGGGCTTGAGCCGGACCCAGGCGGCGACCGGCCGGCCGAGCGCGGCCGGGTCGAGGTCGAGACGGTAGCCGCGGATCACGCCCGACTCCTCCAGCCGGGTGACCCGCTCGCGCACCGTGGGCGCGGACACCCCGAGCCGGCGCGCGAGCTCGGTGGTCCGCAACCGCGGATCGGCGGTCAGCTCGGTGAGGATGCGGACATTGAGGTCATCGAGCCCATTCACCTTCGTTTCGGTAACCACTTCGTGCCTCTTCCGTTCGTTCCTGCATGGGGCGTCGGCAGATTCCTTCCTAGCCTAATCAGAGTGAAGAACCTGCTCGCCCCGGCCGCCGCCGCTGTGACCGTCCTGCTCTGGGCCTCCTCCTTCGTCGCGATCCGGTACGTCGGCGCCGACTTCTCGCCGGGTCCGATGGCGCTGGCCCGCCTTCTGATCGGCAGTCTGCTGCTCGGCGCCTTCCTGTTCCTGCGCCCTGGCCGGCAACGCTGGCAGCGACCTGAACATCGCGACTGGCCACTGCTGCTCGGGTGTGGGCTGCTCTGGTTCGGCGCCTACAACGTCGCGCTGGGCGCGGCCGAGCGCCGCCTGGACGCCGGAACCGCGGCCATGCTCGTCCACATCGCCCCGCTGCTGATCGCCCTGCTCGCCGGCCTGACGCTCGGCGAAGGCTTCCCGCGTCAACTGGTGATCGGCAGCGCGGTCGCCTTCACCGGCGTACTGCTCATCGGCGGCTCGACGTCGACCGGCCGGGCGGAGACCTGGGGCGTCGTCCTGTGCGTCGCCGGGGCCATCTCGTACGCCGTCGGCGTGGTCACGCAGAAGCCGCTGCTCGGTCGCCTGCCCGCCGCACAGGTCACTTGGCTCGCCTGCTCGATCGGTACGGTCGCCTGTCTGCCGTTTGCTCCTGGACTGATCCGTGAACTCGGCGAAGCCGGACCGGCCGCCATCTGGTGGGTCGTCTACCTCGGTGCCTTCCCCACCGCGCTGGGCTTCACGACGTGGGCCTTCGCGCTGCGGCACACGACCGCCGGCCGGATGGGCGCCACGACGTACCTGGTGCCCTTGGTCGCGATCCTGCTGGCCTGGCTGCTGCTCGGCGAGACCCCTGCCGGACTGGCGATCGTGGGCGGAGCCCTGTGTCTGGTCGGGGTGGCGGTCTCGCGCTCGCGGGGCCGGACTCGGGAGCGGGTGTCCGCGGCTAGGGCTTGATGCCGCGCAGGTGGGCGTGCATGCCGCCGTACACCTCGACCTGCGGCAGGAGGCGCTTGGGGACCTTGGTGACGACGCTGTAGTTGGCATCGACGACGTTGGCCAGCGGGACCTCGCTGATCTGGCTCAGCAGCTGGTACGCGTCTAGCTTGTCCAGGCCGTAGAGCTCACCGAGCCAGCCGACCATGTCGACCTGACCGGCGCGCCAGGCGTCCTCCAGCGGGCGGCTCGACCCGACCACCGCCAGGTGGTCGTCGGTCTCCAGCCGGGGCCAGGCCGGGCCGGGCGTCTTGATCAGGTCGACCAGCATGACGACGTTCATCGCGCCTTCGACCGCCGTACCGCAGGACTCACCCTCGCCCTGGCGGTAGTGGCCGTCGCCGACCGAGAACAGGGCGCCCTCGACGTTCACCCGCAGGTAGCAGGTGGTCCCGGCCTTCATCTCCGGGGTGTCCATGTTGCCGCCGAAGTAGTCCGGCACCAGCGACGAGCGGACCTCGAACGCCGCCGGGGCCACGCCGACCGTGCCGAGCATCGTCTCCAGCGGCAGCACCAGCTCCAGGTCGCTGCCCTGGGCCTGGAAGCCGACCGTCTGCTTGTCGGTGTCGACCTCGTAGATCCAGGTCCGCTCCGGCAGGGGGTCCTGCAGCGTCGCGGTCTTGTCGGTGCTGGTCAGACCGCCGAAGAAGGGGATGGTTGCCGACGCTCCCCAGCCGCGCGCCGGGGTCAGCTCGACGAAGTGCAGCGCGAGGGTGTCGCCGGGCTCGGCGCCCTCGACGTAGAACGGGCCGGTCTGCGGATTCACGAACGGCATGGTGAGCGAGGCGCTCGCCAGGTCCTCGGTACTGCGCAGACGGCCCGAGAACGCGTCCTCGGTCCACAGCCGCAGCAGGCTGCCGGGGGCGACCCTGCGGATCGGGGCGGCACCGCCGAAGGTCCAGGTGAGCTGCTCGGCGTCCGGGGTGAATTCGACGATGTCCACGGGGGAAAGCTACGCCTGGTGATCGGCCTTCGCGACCGATCAGCGGGTTCTCAGCCGATTCTCAAACAGACGGCCTAGGCTCGACAGGCAGAGCACACGAGGCACGAGCGGGGAGCGAACGATGCGGGTACTGGTGGTGGACGACGACCGGGCGGTCCGGGACTCGCTGCGCCGTTCGCTGGAGTTCAACGACTTCGAGGTGGTGACCGCTTCCGACGGCGCCGAGGCGCTCGCCGTGATCGGCAACGTCGACCCCGACGTGGTCGTGATGGACGTGATGATGCCGCGGCTGGACGGGCTGGAGACCACCAAGGCACTGCGGGCCGCGGGCAACAACGTGCCGATCCTGGTGCTGACCGCGCGAGACGCGGTGGCCGACCGGGTGGACGGCCTGGACGCCGGCGGCGACGACTACCTGACCAAGCCGTTCGCGCTGGAGGAGCTGCTCGCGCGCCTGCGCGCCCTGCTCCGCCGCAGCGCGACGGCGGGCGAGGGTGGACCCCGCGGCGAGGTGCTGCAGTACGCCGACCTGGTGGTGGACGTGGACGCCCACGAGGTCCACCGCGGCGACGTCCCGATCCAGCTGACCCGGACCGAGTTCTCCCTGCTCGAGCTGCTGATCCGCAACCCGCGCCGGGTGCTCGAACGCGCGGTCATCCTGGACGCCGTCTGGGGCTACGACTTCCCGACCACCGCCAACTCCCTCGAGGTCTACGTCGGCTATCTGCGCCGCAAGACCGAGGTGAACGGCCTGCCCCGGCTGATCCACACCGTGCGCGGGATCGGCTACGTGCTCCGGGACACTCCGCCGTGACCTCGCAACCCCCTGATTTCCCGTCGTACGCCGGCGGTCGGATTCCCCCGACGCCGAGCCCGCGGCCGAGTTCGCCCGGTGCGGGTCAGCCCGGCGCGGGCGGTCCGGGGACTGGTGGTCCCGGAATTGGCGGTCCGGGGACTGGTGGTCCCGAAATTGGCGGTCCGGGGACTGGCGGTCCCGGCGCTGGCGGTCCCGGCGCTGGCGCGCCTGGCTCTGGCGCTCCCGGGACTGGCGGTCCCGGGACTGGCGGTCCCGGGATCGGCGGTCCCGGCCCGGGAAACGCACCGAGGCTCCGGCCGACCGGCTACGGCACCAGCCGGATGGCGGCGACCGCCGCCCAGACCCAGGGCTGGTGGCAGGAGAAGCTGCACAGCCTCAGCCTGCACGCCCGCGTCACGCTGCTCGCGGCAGTGGCGGTGGGCTTCGCCGTCGCGCTGGTCAGCGTCTCGGCGTACGTGACGGTGCGCCAGCAGATGTACCAGAACCTCGACAACAGCCTGGTCGACCGGGCCCAGCAGGCCGCCAAGAACGGCGTACTGACCACCGAGGCCAACCTGGTCGACATCCCGACCGACGCGTTCGGCCTCAGCGACATCCGGCTCGGTGTCTACCTGGCCACCGGCCAGCGCGTCGGCGCGGCCAACAGCTACCTGCCACCGATGGGTCCGACCGAGCTGGACATCGCTCAGAACCCGAGCGACGAAGCCAGCGTGCGCACCTTCGGATCCCGCAACGGCGAGCACTTCCGGGTCGTCGCCGTACCGGCCCAGTTCTGCCCGTTGAGAGTCGGCTGTACTCCCGACAACGGCACGCTGCAGCCCGCCGCGCTGGTGGTCGCGCAATCGCTCAGCCCGATCGACCGCACACTCCACAACCTCGGCATCGTGCTCTGGGCGTTCGGCCTGGTCGGCGTGATCGGTGCCGCGCTGGCCGGCAACGCGATCGCGCAGTCCGGGTTGCGGCCGCTGGTCCGACTGACCGGCGCCGCCGAGCACGTCGCCCGGACCGAGGAGCTGCGGCCGATCCCCGTCACCGGCTCCGACGAGATCTCCCGCCTCGCGCTGGCGTTCAACGCGATGCTGCAGGCGCTGGCCAGATCCCAAGACCGTCAGCGACGCCTGGTCGGCGACGCGGGACACGAGCTGCGTACGCCGTTGACGAGCATCCGGACCAACCTCGACCTGCTCGCCCAGGCGGACAAGCGCGGCGGGTTGCGGCCGGAGGACCGGCAGCAGGTGCTGGACGACGTACGGGCTCAGATGGACGAGCTGACCACCCTGATCGGCGACCTGACCGAGCTGGCGCGGGACACCCCGCAGGTTCGCGACGCCGAGCTGATCGAGCTGGCGAACGTCGTCGAGGACGCGGTGCTGAAGGTACGCCGCCGCGCCCCTGGCCTGGAGTGGGACGTGCAGCTGGCCCCGTTCCCCGTGTGGGGTGACGAGCGGCTGCTCGGTCGCGCGGTGACCAACCTGCTCGACAACGCCGCGAAGTACAGCACGCCGGACACCCCGCCCGCCGAGGGTGAGCCGCCGGCGCGGGTGATCGTGCGGCTGCGGGACGGCGTCCTGACCGTGACCGACAGTGGGCCCGGTATCGCCGAGGCCGACCTGCCGCACGTGTTCGAGCGGTTCTACCGGTCCAGCGAGGCGCGCAGCCGGCCCGGTTCCGGGCTGGGCCTGGCGATCGTCAAGCACGCGGCCGAGCAGCACGGGGGCATGATCTACGCCCGCAACGCTCCCGGCGGCGGCGCGCAGTTCACGCTGTGGCTGCCGCACGCGGCCACGCAGTCGCGCTGATCTCCTTCACAGCTTCCTCACAGGTCCCTCAGCGGATCCTCAAGGAGTTCTTTGGCTGCTCTGACGGGATCTTCAGGGCTCTCTCAGGTCCGGCCCGCATGGTTGACCCATGACCGAGAACCAGCCGCACCAGCCGCAGAACCAGCCGGGGAACGACACCCCGGCGCAGGGTTCGACGTACGGGAACCAGGCTCCGCAGGGGACGCCGCCGGCGTACGGCTCGACTCCGCAGGAGCGCACCCAGCAGCTGCCGACGACCGGCTACGGCCAGCACTCGCAGCAGCAGTTCGCGCCGCAGGGGCAGGCGCGGACCGGGGGCTACCAGGGCGGTCAGTTCGGTACGGCCGGGACGCATCAGGGGGCGTCGCCGGGTACCAACTGGCCGTTCGGCCCGCAGCAGCCGGCTCAGCCGGAGCCTCCGAAGCCCAAGCGGCGCGGACTGGCTCTGGTGGCAGCCACCGCGCTGCTGGTCGGGACCGCCGGCGGTGTGGGTGGTGCGGCTGTGTACTCGGCGACGACCGACACGAGCGCGACTCCGTCGGTGACCGCTCCGCTGACCGGCGGACAGGCGGCGCCGGTGTCCGCGCCGGACGGCTCGGTGCAGGCCGCGGCCGCCAAGGTGCTGCCGAGCGTGGTGAAGATCGCCGTCGCCACCTCGCAGGGCGCCGGTACCGGCTCGGGCATCGTGATCAGCAAGGACGGGCTGATCGTCACCAACAACCACGTGGTGTCGGGCGCCGGCAGCGGCGGCCGGCTGAGCGTGATCCTGAACGACGGCCGGACCGTGCCGGCGACCGTCGTCGGCACCGACCCGCTGACCGACCTCGCGGTGATCCGCGCCGACGCCAAGGACCTGACGCCCGCCGTACTGGGCAAGAGCGGGGACCTGGCGGTCGGGCAGGGTGTGGTCGCGATCGGTTCGCCGTTCGGCCTCGATGCAACCGTGACGAGTGGGATCGTCTCGGCGCTCAACCGCCCGGTCACCTCGGGTGGCGACGAGCAGGACAGTACGACGGTCTTCCCAGCCGTGCAGACGGACGCCGCGATCAATCCGGGGAACTCCGGCGGCGCCCTCATCGACCTCGCCGGCCAGGTGGTCGGAATCAACAGCGCGATCAAAACCGCCGGAGGATCGGGACAATCCGAAGGCGGAAACATCGGCCTGGGCTTCGCAATCCCGATCGACCAGGCCAAGCCGATCATCGACGAGCTGGTGGCCAAGGGCAAGGCCACCCATGCGCGGCTCGGAGTGACGGTCGGCGACGCGCGGTCTTCCGACGGGCTCACACAGGGAGCCACCCTCGGCGAGGTGACGTCCGGCGGTGCGGCGGACAAGGCCGGCCTGAAGAGCGGTGACGTGGTCACCGCGATCGACGGCAAGGCGATCGCGTCAGGGGACGCGTTGGTCGCCGCGGTCCGTTCGCACCGCCCGGACGACGAAGTCACCATCACCTACAACCGCGGCAGCCAGACCGGCCAGACAGTGAAGGCCAAACTCGGCTCCGACAACGGCAACCCCACGGGGTGACACCCGGTGCCGGGGGCCCCTCCTCCCCCGGCACCCACCCACGATCCGGGACTCCGGCCGCCCACCGAGCGGCCGGAGTCCCGTTGTTATTGCGGTGCGCGGCACGCACCGGCTCGCTACCGTCCCGGCATGACGTTTTCTCGGGAGCGGCCGCCCTTTGTTGCCGATGAACGGACTCAGCTGGTCGGGTGGCTGAATCAGCAGCGGGCGTTGGTCAGGTTCAAGTGCGAAGGGCTGGCCGCGGAGGACGAGAGGCGGGTGGTGCTGCCGACGTCGCCGTTGATGACGATGAGCGGGCTGGTCTACCACCTGCGCTGGGTCGAGCACTGCTGGTTCGAGGTGCTGTTCCTGAACGGCTCGGCCGCGGCGAACCCGCAGTTCGACGAGAGCTTGCCCGAGGACGCCGACATGATGGCGCCGGACGTGCCGCTGAAGCAGCTGCTCGACGAGTTCGAGGCGCAGTGTGAGCGGTCCAACGAGATCATCGCGGCGCACTCGCTGGACGAGACCGGCACGCACCCGGAGTTCAGGTCCGCGCAGGCGACGTTGCGGTGGATGATCCTGCACATGATCGAGGAGACCGCTCGCCACGTCGGGCATCTCGACACCATCCGCGAGCTGCTCGACGGCGAGAAGGGGTATTACTAGCGGTGTGAGCATCGACGTACGACGGGCGGCGGACCGGTTCGAGACCAGTGAGGACTGGCTGGAGTCGCGGCACTCGTTCTCGTTCGGGCCGTACTACGACCCGGACAACGTCGGCTTCGGCGCGCTGCTCGTGCACAACGACGAAACAGTTGCCCCGGGCACCGGGTTCGACACGCATCCGCACCAGGACCTGGAGATCGTCACCTGGGTACTGCGTGGCGCGCTGGTGCACCAGGACTCCGAAGGGCACAGCGGTGTCGTGTATCCGGGTCTGGCCCAGCGGATGAGCGCGGGCAGCGGGATCCGGCACTCGGAGAAGAACGACGCGGGCGAACCGGTCCGCTACATCCAGATGTGGGTCCGCCCGGACGAGCTCGACCTCACGCCGTCGTACCAGCAGGCCGAAGTCGACCTCGGCAGCGGAGAGCTCACACCGATCGCCTCCGGGCTGCCGAAGCACGCCGGCACCACCGCGGTGAAGATCAACCAGCGCGCAGCCGGGATGTCCGTCGCACGCCTGCCCCCGTACGGCGTGGTCGAGCTGCCGGTGGCACCGTACGTGCACCTGTTCGTTGCCCTCGGCTCGGTCACGCTCGAGGGCGCCGGCGAACTCCAGGAGGCCGACGCGGTCCGGATCACCGGCGCCGACGGCCAGCGGGTCACCGCCGGAGCGGAACCCGCCGAGATCCTGGTCTGGGAGATGACCTAAGCGGTCTGCTCCGACATCGTCCAGACGTGCTGCAACGGCCGGCCGTTGTCCGCGAAGCCCTCGACGAACTGGCTCATGTGCTGCTGCCAGCGCTGGTCGACCGGGTCGTCGGCGAGCTGGGCCACCGCGGCCTCGAAGTCGTCGCACTCGACCAGGTGGAACAGGTCGCGGCCGCTGCGCCAGATGCTCCAGTCGGTGATGCCGGCGTTGTTCATCACCACGATCAGCTCGGGCCAGACCCGGGCGTGCTCGATCGCGTAGGACTCTTCGGTGCCGGCGATCAGCCGGCTGTGCAGGGCAAGGCGGGTCACAAGGCCGCAGAATACGCCCCGCAGTGACCGAACCGTTACCCGATCCCCCGGCGGTCGTCTCGACGTGACGTGTCGCTACTGGCAGGTTATGTGCCTCCGGTAACCGATTCCCGCAGGAGCGCCGATGGCCGATCGCACCGCCCCCTGGCCTGCCGGTACGCCGAACTGGGTGGACCTGGCCGCCACCGACCCCCGCGCGGCGGCGCGGTTCTACACCGGTCTGTTCGGCTGGCAGTGCGCGCAGGACAGCACTCGCGACTACTGGATCTGCCGGGTGGACGGCGAGGATGTCGCCGGCATCGGCGGCAAGCAGCCGGGCACCGAGGACCTGCCCAGCCGCTGGACCACCTACCTCGCGACCGACCACGTCGACCGGACGGCGGCGGCGATCACCGCGGCCGGTGGCCGGCTCGTGCTCGAACCGACCGACGTGGCCGCGCAGGGCCGGATGGCGATCGCGACCGACCCCAACGACGCGCTGTTCGGCCTCTGGCAGACCACCGACCACCTCGGCACCGACCGCGGCTCGGCGCCGGGCATGCTGGTCTGGAGCGAGGCCCTCAGCCGCGGGTACGACGAGGCGAAGGCGTTCTACACCAAGGTGTTCGGCTACCGCCTGGAGGAGATCGGCGTCACCGAGGACTTCGGCGGCCCCGGCGAGCAGTACGCCGACGCCCGCTACGCCGCCCTCTACGCCGCCGGCCGCCCGGTCGCCGGCACCGGCGAGTTCCACCCCGACATGCCGCCCGAGACACCCGCGCACTGGCTGCCGTACTTCGCCACCGCCGACCTCGACGAGACCGTCACCCGCGCCGAACGCACCGGCGGGCGCCTCACCGCGGACCCGCTGGACACCGACTTCGGCCGGATGGCGGTCCTGACCGATCCGGAGTCGGCGGTCTTCGCGGTGATCCAGCTCTCGGTCTGAACTCACCCACGAACCAACCGATCGGCCGGCCACGGCGTCGTACTCCTGTGGCCGGCCTGAGTATTTCCCCTCTCGTGGCAGGCTGGGCACACGCCGAAGACTGTTCGGAGTGTCAAACCGTCGCCGTGCGAGAGTGGAGATCGTGAAGCGAACTGCTGCCATCGTTTGTCTGAGTGCCCTGATGGTCACCGCCGGTTGTTCGGACAGCAAGTCCGGCGACGGCGGCAAGCCGGACCCGAACGACGAGAAGCAGGCGTCCGCCGAGGTGGTGAAGGCGTTCGCGGCCGGCTGGGTGAAGGCCTGGGCGCCGGACGGCAAGCCCACCGAGGCCGCCGCGCTGACCGACAACCCGGCCACCTTCGGCCCGCGGCTGGACGACGTCGACACCGCGCTGGTCGCGCAGTCGGCGACCGTCACCCCGCAGGGTGAGCCGAACTGCTCCGACGACAGCACCTGCACCCAGGAGCTCGCGGTCGAGGCGGTGCTGCGCGGCATCGGCACGATGAAGTGGACCAGTACGGCGACCGCGGTGAAGACCGGCGACAGCTGGAAGATCAAGGCCTCCGGCGACACCATCTACCCCGGGCTCGGCGACGCGAACTACCTCAAGCGGGTCCGCACGCTGCCGGCCCGGGCGTCGATCCTGGACCGGACCGGCAAGCCGCTGACCACGAACCGCCCGGTCGTCATCGTCGGCGTCGCGTCGGGCAACAAGGCGACCGCGGCGACGTACGCGGCGTTCACCAAGAACCTCGACGTCGACGGCACCAAGCTGTGGAACCGCGCGAAGGCGGCGCCGCCCGGCCAGTTCGTCGACGCGATCACGATCCGCGCCGAGGAGTGGGACAAGCTCCGGCCGAAGATGGGCAACCTGCCCGGCCTGCTGACCATGGGCGGTACCCAGTCGCTGCCGGAGAGCCCGACGTTCGCGCGGTCGGTGATCGGCACGATGAAAACCGCCACGGCGGAGACGCTGAAGAACGCCGGCCCGACCGCCTCCAGCCAGGACCAGGTCGGCACCACCGGTCTGCAGTACGCGATGCAGCAGCAACTGGCCGGCACCCCCGGCGGTCAGGTGAACCTGCGCGACGGCAAGACCAAGATGGTGATCAAGGAGGTGTTCAAGCAGGAGGGCAAGGCCGGTACGCCGGTCCGCACCACGCTGGACACCAACCTGCAGCGCGCCGCCGAGGCCGCGCTGGCCACCAGCAAGCTGCCCGCGTCGCTGGTCGCCGTGCAGGCCTCGACCGGCCAGATCCTGGCCGCCGCGAACGGCCCGACCGCGACCAACTACAACCGGGCCTTCCAGGGCCACTACGCGCCCGGCTCGACGTTCAAGATCGTCACGTCGGCCGCGCTGATGGGCGCCGGGCTGACCGCGAACACCCCACTGCCGTGCACGAACACGATCAACGTCTTCGGCAAGTCCTTCAAGAACTACGACGGCCTGGCGCCGTACGGCAACGGCACGATGCAGAAGGCGTTCAACGAGTCCTGCAACACCGCGTTCATCTCCCAGCACGGGCGGCTGCCGGCCGACGGGATGACCAAGGCGGCGGCGATGTTCGGGCTCGGCCAGGAGCTGAAGACCGCGGTCCCGGCGTACGGCGGTGAGGTGCCGGCGCCCAAGGACGACGTCGCCGAGGCCGCGTCGATGATCGGCCAGGGCACGGTCACCGCCAGCCCGCTCGGCGTCGCGCTGATCGGCGCCACGGTCAAGCACGGCACCGCGATGAAGCCGGTCCTGGTGATGGGCAAGGACCCGGCCGGTCCGGCCGCCGAGCCGCTGCCGCCGGCCACCGCGAACGCGCTGCGCACGATGATGCGGACCACCGTCACCGGCGGCACCGCGCGTGGGCTGGCGGGCAGCGGCGTGGTCTCGGCCAAGACCGGTACCGCCGAGGTCGTGTCGAACGGCAAGG
Organism: Kribbella sp. ALI-6-A; assembly: GCF_001984195.1. Lineage (GTDB taxonomy): Bacteria > Actinomycetota > Actinomycetes > Propionibacteriales > Kribbellaceae > Kribbella. Next base: position 1,467,688 of record NZ_MTQN01000012.1, on the reverse strand, counting down.
TGATCACCAACGGCTGGATGGTCGGCTTCCGCGGTGATGTCGCGTTCGCGGTGATCGTCGAGGGCGGTGAGTCCGGCGGCAAGGCGGCCGGACCGATCGTGCAGAACTTCCTCGGTCGCTTCCGGTAGGCCCCTGCACACAAAGGACGGCCGCCTTCCCCATCCCGGGTCAGGCGGCCGTCGTGCGTCTCAGAAGCTGAGGATCTCCCGGATCGCGGACTTCAGGTCCGAGCCGTCCAGCGTGATCAGCTCGAGGTCGGTCGGCAGCCCGGGCGAGTGGAACAGCCGCAGGTCGCGATGCTTGCCGGCCGCTTCGAGCACGGTCCGGATGAAGCGGGCGTTGCCGAGCTCGTCGATCCGCCCGGTGGAACAGACCTGGTCCAGTACGGCGGTCAGGCCGGCCGCGGCGTCCGGCGTGATGTGGTCGCCCCGGCTCTCGACCAGCCGCATCGCGATCTCGCGCAACTGGTCGGCGGTGTAGCGGGGGAAGTCGATCCGGGTCGAGAAGCGGCTGCGCAGTCCCGGGTTCGCCTCCAGGAACTCGGCCATCGGCTCGGAGTAGCCGGCCACGATGACGACCAGCCGGTCGCGGTCGTCCTCCATCCGCTTCAGCAGCGTGTCGATCGCCTCGGTGCCGAAGTCGTTGGTGGCGGTGCCCTTCTTGCTCAGCGCGTACGCCTCGTCGATGAACAGCACGCCGTCCAGCGCGGAGTCGACCACCTCGTTGGTCTTCACGGCGGTCTGGCCGATCCACTCCGCGACCAGGCCGGACCGGTCGGTCTCGATCACCGTGTCCGCGGCGAGCAGCCCGAGCGCGCAGTACAGGCGGGCCACCACGCGGGCGACCGTGGTCTTGCCGGTGCCGGGTGGCCCGGCGAAGATCAGGTGGCCGCCGAGCTTGGCGGTCGGCAGGCCGCGTTCGGCGCGCATCAGCCCGGCCCGGACCTGCGCGGCGACGGCCGACACCTGCCGCTTGACGTCCTCCATGCCGACGTTGCGGTCGAGCTCGTTGAGGATGCCCTGGACCGCTGCCCAGTCCGGCTGCCGGTGCAGCGCCGGCGCGGAGGGCGCGCCGCGGCGGACGACCGGCGAGGGTGACGCCGTACGGCGCTCGGTGCGGCGGGTGCTGAGCTTCACCGACGAGTCGGCCAGCGCCGCGGACACCTGGCGGTGCGAGTTGTCCCGCTCGTAGACCCACTCGAACTGGCGGATGGCGTTCTGCTCGCGGTTGGTGCCGCGGTAGACGAAGCCGAGGTAGTACTCCGCGTCGAGCGCGACGAACGAGTTCAGCTGCTGACCGGCCGCCTGGCGCAGGATCGTCTCGGCCTCGCTCCACTGCTCGACGGTCGCCAGCAGCATGCCGAGCCGCAGCAGGGCCTCGACGCCGAGGTGACCGTCGGCGGGGATCCGGCGCAGGATGTCGATCGCGGTGTCGAACTCGAGCCGGTGCATCGCGACGGCGGCCTCGAGGAACCTCCGGCGCAGGTCCTCGATCACCTTGCCGGTGGCCTCGGCCGCTCCGGCGGTGTCCCCGGCGTTGAGCCGCCGCAGCGCCTCCGCGTGCCAGACGTGGTCGGTGGTCTCCAGCGAGTGCGTGAACCACCAGCCGGCCCGGAACGACGAGCTGAGCCGCCGCTTGTCGGCGTCCCGCTCCTCACCGAACCGCCCGAGTCCCGCGACCAGCTTGTCCAGCGCGGTGTCCGCGTCCCCGCCGGCCGCGTGGAACCCGAGCCAGGCGTCGGTCATGCCCGGGTCCAGCTCCAGCGCCTTGGTGAAGTACTCCAGCGCGGCCGGCTTGTCCGGCGTCGCCGCCTCCTCCCCCGCCTTGGCGAACCCCAGCTGCCGCGCCCCACGCACCCACAGACCACGAGCGCGTCGCCGCGCCAGCAGCCCCGCGGACTGCTCCGCCATACCCACTCTCCTCGTCACCGACCGGGTTGCATCCTCTCATCCTGAGAGTTTCCGGCCGGGGCCGTCCGGGTTCCTGAGAGTTGGCTGAACTACCGGTACGACGGCCTTTTCGTCACTTAGGGTGGTGTGATGGAGAGCCTGATCTGCCCCAAGTGCCGGGGCGCTATGCGGACCTACGAGCGCAGCAACGTCACCGTCGACCAGTGCACCGAGTGCCGGGGCATCTTCCTCGACCGGGGCGAGCTGGAGAAGCTGGTGGACGCCGAAGTGGCCTACAACGGCCCGCAGCCGACCCGCGCGCCGGAGCCCCGGTACGAGGAGAAGCGGTACGAGGAGAAGCGCTACGACGACCGGCGCTACGACGACCGCAACAAGTACGCGCAGCAGCAGTACCCGCACCGCAAGAAGAAGAAGTCGTTCTTCGACGAACTGTTCGACTGAGTCGTCAGCGGTGCCGGCCGTGGAGCGCGGGTTCGCGCTCCTCTTCGGTCGTGCCACCCCACACGCCGTACATCTCGCCGACCAGTAACGCGTGCTCGCGGCACTTGAGCCGCACCGGACAGGTGCCGCACAGCGACTTGGCGAGCACTTCGCGGGCGTGCTTGCGCATGCCCCGCTCGGATTCGGCGGAGAAGAACAGCTCGGGATTCACGTCCCGGCAAGCGGCGTGGTCCTGCCACTCCCAGTTCTCGATCATCGCGGACGGCAGTCCGTCGGGTGCTTTGGTGACCGCCCCGGCGGGCGGTTTGCGGCGGCTCATCCGCCCACCCTCGGCGGACACCGCGTCAGCAGGTGAACCATCAGCAGTCACCTCGGCTCGGTCAGGTTCCACGCGGCTGTCCTCACAACCGCGGCACCGTCATAGGTACCCGACAGCAAACGTCGGGCCCTGCCGAACCCCTGGTGACACGCCTTAAGGGCTGACCAGCAACCGCACGTTGGTGCCGCGCTGGCTGAGCACCTTGATCTTCACCCCGACGTGCGGCACCTTCACCCCGTACGACGGAACCTTCGCCGACCAGAACTCGGCCCGGTCGTCGAAGACCGCGACGGCGTCCGCCCCGGCGAAGTGGTTCTTCTTGCCGCTGATGGTCAGGTCGAACGAGTCCGACGCCTGCAGCCCGAACGTCGAGTCGTAGCTCTGCAGCGTGCTCTTCCAGAACCCGCCGGCCGGGTTCGGCCGCAGGCCCGGGTTGGCGTCGATCGGCAGCCACTGCCCCTGGCCGGGGTGCACAGCGGTCTCGTTGTCGGACTGCGAGGTGTCCCAGTACGAGACCAGCAGGCCGTCCTGGTACGGGTAGTGCTCGACCCAGTTCGGCCGCGGCTTGCCGACGAAGTTGTACGGCCCGGTCTGCAGGTAGCGGTTGAACGAGTTGTAGGTGTAGTTCGACGCCAGGTAGTAGTGGTCGTGCTCGGTGGTGACCGTCTTGCCCGCCGCGAGGAATCCCTTCGCCGTCCAGGCGCCCGCGCCGCTCTCGGCGCCGTCGGTGAAGACGGCCCGGCCGTTGGCGGTCAGCTTGAGCTCGTCGGCGAAAAAGCCGAGTCCGTGCGTCGCGCCGTCGGTCGCGTACCGCAGCCGCAGGTCTACCGTCTTGCCCGCGTACGCCGACAGGTCGAACGCCGCGGGCTTCCAGCCGCCGGAGTCGCCGTCGATCCCGTTCGCCTCGGCGGATTTGGTGATGCTGCCGGGGATCGCCTTCCAGCCCGACCCGTCGTTCACCTCGACGTAGGCATAGTCGCAGGCGTCAGGACCGCAGTCCTCGATCCGCCAGTTCGCCTGGAAGGTCAGCGACGCCTTGCCGGCCGGCAGCGTCACCTTGCGGGTCAGCGTGTTGTCGAGTTTGTCACCGGTCCCGCTCCACCACGACTTCGCGCCGGCGGCCGGAGCGACCAGCTGCTTGGTCACCTTCTTCTTCGGCAGCGAGATCACCAGTCCCTGCGGCTTGCTCGAGTTGTACTCGTGCGGGCCGAGCTCGATCGTCTTGGTCTGCCCCGCCTCGACCTTCACGTGGTCGAGCCAGCCGAGCTGCAGCTTGTCCCAGGTGCCGAGGTCCTGCGGCTTCAGCCCGATGCCGAGGTCGCCCTTGGCGCCGGACCGCGACTGCGCCATCACGCTCCACCAGTTCACCGGGTTCTGGCTCGGCTGCCCGGAGGTGTCGTAGTGGTCCGGCAGTCCGAGGTCGTGCCCGTACTCGTGCGCGAAGACGCTCAGCCCACCGTTCTCGGGCTGGATCGTGTAGTCGCCGATCCACAGACCGGTCGTGCCGATCTGGACCCCGCCGAGCTTGTTGGTGGCCGGACCGCTGGTGGTGTTCTGGTTCGCGTACCAGCGGTGGGACCAGATCGCGTCCTCGCCCTGGTGCGGATCGCCGTCGGCCTGGTCGCCGCCGGCGTGCACGATCTGGAAGTGGTCGAGATAGCCGTCCGGCTCGTTGAAGTTGCCATCGGCATCGAAGTCGTAGCGGTCCCACTGGTCGTAGGACCGCAGCGTGTCCCGGATCTGCGCGTCGGTCCGGCCGGCCCGCCGCTGGTCCTTCACCCATTGCGCGACCGCGTCGGTGATCAGCGCCCAGGTGTTGCTGCAGATCGAACCGTCGCACGGCGAGCCGTTGGACCGGCCGTACCGCGCCTCGTTGTAGGGCACCTTCACCCAGTCCGACACAGAGCCCTCGACGCTGTACCGGCCGGACGACTGCTTCTCGTAGTACGTCTTCACCGACTCGCCGGACCCGAAGTACAGGTCGCGGTAGTGCTGCGCGGAGTAGTCGGCCTGCCAGACCGTCGAGTTGTCGGTCTTGCGGTCCGGCGCAGGGATCGCGTTGTGCAGCGGACCGGCGAACGTCGTCGGGCCCGGGGTGTCGGGATCGGTGTCGCGGTCGGGGAAGTCCGGGTGCCGCTTGGTGCCGAACTCGGCCAGGATGACGAAGATCTTGTCGGTCTTTTCCCGCGCCAGCTCGACGTACTGCGCCTTGCGGTGCTCGGCGATCTTGATCCGGCCGCGGCTGTCCCGCGTCGCCGGTACGGCGACCTGCCGGCCGACCTTGACCACCTTGCTCGGCCCCCGCTGCTCGGCCTTCACCGAGCCGCCGAGCACGCCGGCCAGCGCCGCCTCGCGCAGCTCACGCCGCTTCTCCTCGAGCGGGTTGGCCAGCTCGTCGGAGTGCAGGCCGGCCGGAAGCGTCTGTCCTGTGGCCGGAACCGCGGCGGTCGCCCCGGCTGCCGGTACGCCAGTGATGTCGGCGACGGCCTTGCGCGGCGGAAGCTGCCCGATGCCGACCGCGACGGCGGCGGCCAGTCCTCCGACCGCCATGGTGCGTACGGGTGAGACGCGCACGGGTGCTCCTCCTGGTGGCCAACGGCAACTACCTCGGCAGACACTGTATGAGCACTGTCGGTGACCTCGGAGGCTGTGAAGCAACAGAGCGCCGACCGCAACACGATCGCCATCTCGCCGCCCGGGGACTATCGTCGGCGGATGAGCACCCCGCCCCCGGTGACCCTGCGCACGATGACCGACGCCGAGTACGTCGGCTGGCAGGACCGCAACGCCCGGTCGTTCGCCGCCGGGATCGGCCCGCTGCGCGGACTCGACGGCGAGGCGGCGATCGAGGTCGCCCACGCCGAGGTCGACCGGTTGCTCCCGGACGGTCTCGGTACCGACAAGCATCTGCTGTGGACCGCGTTCGGCGCGGACGGCACCGCGGTCGGCAGCCTGTGGATCAGCGTGCGGACACCGGTCCCGTTCGTGTTCGGCGTCGAGGTGGAACAAGCCCACCGCGGCAAGGGCTACGGCCGCTCGATCATGCTCGCCGCGGAGCAGGAGTGCCGTCGGCGCGGCTACGCCCAGCTGGACCTGAACGTCTTCAGCAACAATCCCCCCGCGATCAGCCTGTACGAGTCCCTGGGCTTCGAGACGGTCAGCCAGATGATGCGCAAACAGCTCTGACCCCGCCGCCAGGCCGAGGATCAACCGTGAGGAGCCGCCGATGAGAGCGTCGGAAGCCGCACCCGAACCGGAGCTGACGCCCGCTCGCCCGAGTGCCGCGGCGAGCGAGGCACCCGGCTGGTGGTTGCTGCACGTCGACATGGACCAGTTCATCGCCGCGGTGGAGATCCGGCGGCGGCCCGAGCTGCGCGGGGTGCCGCTGGTGGTCGGCGGGTCGGGCGATCCACAGCAGGCCCGGCAGGTGGTCGCGACCGCGTCGTACGAGGCGCGCGCGTTCGGCGTGCACTCGGGCATGCCGTTGAAGGCGGCGTACCGGAAGTGTCCGGAGGCGGTGTTCCTCCCGTCGGATCCGGCCGCGTACGAGGCGGCGTCGACGGAGGTGATGGACACGCTGCGGTCGTTCCCGGTGGTCGTCGAGGTGTGGGGCTGGGACGAGTGTTTCGTCGGCGCGACGACCGACGATCCGGAGCAACTGGCGGGCGAGCTCCGGGCCGCGGTGGTGGAACGGACCGGACTGACCTGCTCGATCGGAATCGGCGACAACAAGGTCCGGGCCAAGCTCGCGACCGGTTTCGCCAAACCCGGTCCCGACCAGCGCGCCGGCGACGGCGGGACCTTCCGGCTCACCCAGGCGAACTGGGCCGAGGTGATGAACCACCGCCCGGTGCGCGATCTGTGGGGCATCGGCGCCCGGATGTCGCAGAACCTGAACGAGCTCGGCCTGCACACCGTCGCCGACCTGGCCGCCGCGGACGGCGACCTGCTGCGCGAGCGGTTCGGGCCGAAGATGGGCACCTGGTACCTGGCGCTCGGCCGGGGCCTGGGCGACACCGAGGTCACCGACGTACCGCGGGAGCCGGTCTCGCGCAGCCACGAGGTCACCTATCCCGAGGACCTGTCCGATCCGCTCGAGATCCAGGAGAAGGTCCGTGAGATGGCCGAAGAACTGACCCGGTCGGTCGTCGCCGAGGGCCGCTGGGTCCAGCGGGTCCACGTGAAGCTGCGGTTCGTGAACTTCTACACGCCGATCAAGTCCCGCAAACTCCCCGCACCCACGCAGGACCCCGCCGTCGTCGCCGACGCGGCTCTGACCGTGCTGGCGAAGTTCGAGCTGCGCCGCCCGGTCCGGCTGCTCGGGGTCCGCGCGGAGTTCGCGCCACCGCCCGCGACCTGACCCGAACTTTCCGGGCCCTCCCGGCATCAAACCGCCGCCACCATCTCGGAAAGGCGGCCATGCCTCGCACCGTTTCCGCCCGTCGTTCCCGGACGCCGCTCGCCCTTGCCGCTGTTGCCGGTCTGGTCGTGGTCGGCACCGTCGTCGCACTGTTCTTGATCCAACCGAGCAACTCGACGGCAGCACCTGACGCCGCGCCTCCTCCGGGGCAGCCCATCTCGAGCCCCACTCCATCGCAGGTCCTTCGCCGCGCGGAGCCTCCGCTGACCACCGCAGGCCTGTCGTACGCCGCCCGTCCGTGGGGCGACCCGAAGACCGAGCTCGGTGTGATCGTGCCGATCCCCAGCACCTGGACGATGACTCGGTTGTCGACCTTCGAGTCGCGGTTCACCAGCCCGAACGGTCTGTGGACCCTGCGCGTCAACGGCGTGATCAACGAACCGCAGCCCCGCGCCGCCGTGGTCACCAAGAAGCTCGGCGAGCTGCGAACCGCCCCGGGCTTCCGCCTCGTCTCCCGCGTGGAGGGTTCGGTGAAGGCGGCCGGCCCGGTCTTCGCCGGTCTCACCTTCCAGCAGACGACGCTGACCTACACCCACACCGATCCCGCCCGCGGCACCCGGCTGGTGGTCAACCGCTTCGTCACCGTCGACGACGCGACCAGCACCGCCTTCGAGGTTGCCGCCGCCGGCCGCCCTGAGGACCTGGCGGCCTTGCAGGCGATCACCGACAAGGCCACCGCGGGCTACGCACGCGTTCCCTGATCGACCTCTCCAGGTCTCCCGGATCGCGCGGACGGCAAGATTCCCCCGGAAACAGGAAGTAATCCGCCCGTTCCGGTGCTGTAGTACTCGATCCTTCGTCCAGCACCGGGAGACACTTGATGACCAGCAAGGCCGAAAGCGCCATCGGCGCCCTTCGCACCGGCTATGACACCCTTGCCCGGATCGTCGGCGGGCTCCGGCCCGACGACCTGGTCGGCCCGTCGGCCGCGAGCGACTGGACCGTCGCGCAGGTGCTCAGCCACCTCGGCAGCGGCGCCGAGATCAACCTGGCCGCGCTCGAGCGGGCGATCGACGGAAGCGGTGCGGCCGCGCCGGACTTCAACACCTCGGTCTGGGCCCGCTGGGACAACATGACGCCCGCCGACCAGGCAGCGAACTTCCTCACCGCCAACGAGAAGCTGATCCAGCGGTACGAGGGCCTGGACGACGCACAGCTCGCCGATCTGCGCATCGACCTCGGTTTCACGCCGGAGCCCGTCGACGTCGCGTTTGCCGCGGGCATGCGGCTGAACGAGTTCGCCCTGCACAGCTGGGACGTCCGCGTGGCGCTCGACCCCGCCGCCACGGTCGCCCCCGAGGCCGTCGACCTCCTGCTCGACAGCGTCGGCGGTCTGCTCGGCTGGGCCGGCAAGGCCGACCAGTTGGACGGCAAGGCGACCCTCACCGTCCACACCACCGATCCCACCCGGACCTTCGGCCTGGCGATCACCGACTCGGTCGAGCTGGTCGACGCGCCCACCACCGACGACGGCACACTGACCGCCCCGGCCGAGTACGTCGTCCGCCTGCTCACCGGCCGCCACACTCCGGCCCACACCCCGTCGTCGGTGACCCTGACCAGCGAAACGGTCACCCTCGACGACCTCCGACGGGTCTTCCCGGGCTACTGAGTCACCTGGCCTACAGGTGGTAGGTCCGGCGGGCCGTTTCGCCGAAGATCTGATCGCGGTCGGCTGGAGTCAGCCCGGCGGTCAGGTCTTCGGCGGCCTGGACCACCTCCGCATAGGTCGCGGCCAGCAAGCAGACCGGCCAGTCGGAGCCGAACATCACGCGATCCGGGCCGAAGGCTTCCAGCACGACATCGGCGTACGGCTTGAGGTCGGCAACCGTCCAGTCGGTCCAGGACGCTTCGGTGACCATGCCGGAGAGTTTGCAGGTGACGTTGGGCTCGGCGGCCAGAACCCGGATGCCGCTCGCCCAGGGTTCCAGGTCGCCGCCGATCTCCGGTTTGGAGATGTGGTCGACGACGAAGGTCAGCTCCGGCAGCGCGCGGACCGTGTCCAGCGCGGCCGGCAGGTGCGGAGTTTTCGTCAGCAGGTCGTACACCAAGCCGGCCTCCGCGACCACCGCCAGCCCACGCCGTACGTCGGGACGGTTGAGCCACTCGACGTCGGGCTCGTCGTGGACCTGGTGGCGGATTCCCTTCAGCCATTCGCCGTCAGGACGGTTCAGCAGACCGGTGAGGGCGTCCTCGACGTCGTCGGCGGTCAGGTCGACCCAGCCGACCACCCCGGCCACCAAGTCGTTGCTCTCGGCAATGGCCAGGAACTCCGGGGTCTCGGCGGCCAGGCCGACGGTCTGGACCAGCACGGTCTGCGTGATGTCGGCGGCCGCGGCGAGCGGAGCCAGGTCGTCGATCAGGAAGTCGCGCCGGATCGGGTCCATCGCGGAGCCGGCCATCCAGCTCTGCTCCCGGACGCCCAGGTCCCAGACGTGGTGATGCGCGTCGACCCTGCTCATGCGGCTCCTTCACCTCTCGTACCGATCATGCGACCGCCCTCTCCGCGTGGATCAGGCGGATGACCTGCTGGCTCATCCGGTCGTAGTCGTGGTCGTTGGCGACCTCGCCCTGGACCCGGTGGTCGCGCATCACGACCACCCGATCGGCCAGTGTGATCATCTCGGGCAGGTCCGAGGTGATCAGCAGGATGGCCAGGCCGTTGGCGGCCAGGTCCCAGATCAGCGTGTGGAAGGCGTCCTTGGTCCGGACGTCGATGCCGACCGTGGGTTCGTCGATGATCAGGATCTCGGTCTGCGCGGCGAGCCATTTGGCCAGCGAGACCTTCTGCTGGTTGCCGCCCGACAGCGTGCCGGCCAGCTGGGCCGGCGACGCGATCCGGATGCCGAGCTGTTCGACGTACCGGGCGACGAGGGCGGACTCGGCCTTGGCGGGGACGTAGCCGAGCAGTTTGCTCAGCCGGTCCCAGATCGTGACGGCGATGTTGCGGCTGACCGACTGCTCGAGGAACACGCCTTCTTCCTTGCGGTTCTCGGTGACGTAGCCGATCTTGTGATTGCGCAGCGCATCGCGCACGTTCTTGATCCGGACCGCCCGGCCGCGGATCCGCACCTCGCCGGCAGTGATCCGGTCCAGCCCGAGCAGGGCCTTGGCCAGCTCGCTGCGGCCGGCGCCGACCAGTCCGTACAGCCCGACGATCTCGCCCGGCCGCACCGCCAGGTCGATGTCGGCGTGACCCGTCGCGGTCGAGACGCCGGACAGCTCCAGCAGCGGATCGACCGACCGGTCGACGGTCCGCGGCGGCAGGCTGAGCGCCTCGTGCACCCGGCCGACCATCAGGTCGACGACCTGGTCGCGGGTCAGGTCGGCCAGCGCGCCGGACTCCAGCACCGACGACCCGTCGCGCAGCACGGTGACGGTGTCGCAGATCTGGAAGACCTCTTCGAGCTTGTGGCTGACGAACAGCACCGCGCGCCCGTCGTTCTTCAGCTTGTCGACGACCCGGAACAGCCGGTCGGCCTCGTTCGGCGTGATCGACGCGGTCGGTTCGTCGAGCAGCAGCACGCGGCTCTCCACCGACAGCGCCTTCGCGATCTCGACCAGCTGTGCCTGCGCGACCGACAGCTCGGTCACCGGCTGATCCGGATCGATGTCGAGATCGAGCTCCGCCAGCCACCGGGAGGCCTCGGAGCGGATCGCCGCCCGGTCGACCAGCCCGCGGGAGGTCGGCAGCTTCTGGAGCAGGATGTTCTCCCCGACGGTGAAGCCCGGAATCAGGTTGCGCTCCTGGTGCACCACGCCGATGCCCGCCGCCGCGGACTCGTGGGGCGATCCGAAGGCGACCTCCGACCCGTCCAGGAGCAGCTTGCCGCCGTCCGGCCGGTAGAGCCCGGTGATCACCTTGATCAGCGTCGATTTGCCCGCGCCGTTCTCGCCGAGCAGCGCGTGCACGGATCCGGCCTCCAGCGCCAGCGTCACCCCGTCGAGCGCCCGGACGCCGGGAAACAGCTTGTCCACCCGCTCAGCCACGAACAACGTCATGACACACGTCCCGCCACCGCCGCGTCGGGCGCCTTCACGACCGTACGGCGCGACTGCCGGCGGGTCCGGACCTGTCCGAGCACGACCGACCCGAGCACCACCGTGCCGACGACGAAGTTCACCCAGCTCGGCTCGAGCGAGAACTCAGCTCGTGCCGTGTCGACGAACCGGACGATGAAGGCCGCCAGCACGGTCCCCAGCACCACCGCGGACCCGCCGGTGAGCAGGGCACCGCCGATGATCGGCGCCGCGAACGACGGCAGCAGCCAGTCGCCGCCGATGCTCTTGTTCACGCCCGGCGAGGACGCGACGGTCAGGATCGCCGCCACGCCGAGGATCGCTCCGGACAGCGTGTGCGCGAGGACCACGGACCGGTCGTTCGAGATGCCCGACAGCCGGGCCGCGATCGGATTTCCCCCCGAGGCCAGCAACTGCCGCCCCGGCACGGTCCGCCGCAGCATCACCGACAGCAGCCCGGCCACCAGCAGCGCGACCAGGAAGATCAGCGGCAGGACACCGAACACGGCGTACGACCCGAAGCTCTTCAGGCCCTGGGGATACGCGTCGACCGTGCGCGTGCCGACCAGTCGGTACTGCACGCCGAGCAGCACGGTCATCGTCGCCAGCGTGACGATGAACCCGTTGATCCGGGTCAGCACGACGAGCAGCCCGTTGGCCAGACCGGCCAGCGAGGCCAGGACGAAGCCGATCAGCAACGCCAGCGGCACCGGAACTCCGTGATCGGCCATCATCACCCCCATCGCGACTGCTGCGAATCCCCCGACGGCGCCGACCGCCAGGTTCAGCTGGCCCACGGCGAGGACCACCATTTGAGCCAACCCGATCAGGATGGGCACGGCAAGGAACTGAAGCAGCACTTTCAGGGAATTCGCCCCGACCAGGTCGCCGCCGGAGGCGATCACCAGGAAGACGAAGAACACCACGCAGATCACCAGCAAGGTCATCTCGGTCGTCTTCACGAAGCGCCTCATCGTTGTCGCACCTCCTGCCGTTCCGACAGCACGGTCCGGATCCGATCGGTGCTCAAGGCAACCAGCAGGATCAGGCCGAGATAGATGTTCAGGCTCTCCAGCCCGACCCCGAGCAGGTCGAGGCCCTTGCGGATCACCGACGTCAGCGCCGTACCGAGCAACGTGCCCCAGACCGAGATGAACCCACCGGCCAGCAACGTGCCGCCGAGGATCGGCCCGAGGAACGACGGCAGCATGAACTCCTCGCCGATCGTCGCCTTGATCGACCCGGTGCTCACCGCCAGCATGAACCCGGCCAGCGCCGCCAGACAGCCCGACATCGCGTGCGCGGTGATCACCCGCCGCGCGGTCGGAATGCCCGACAGCTCGGCCGCCTTCACCGACGTACCGGTCATCAGCAGCTCGCGGCCGAGCTTGGTCCGGCTGTAGATCCAGCCGACCACGACCATCGCGATCACCGCGAACAGCGCGAGCTGCGGCACCGCCGGGGAACCGCAGACGTTGCCGATGCAGATGTCGGCGAGCGAGTAGTTGCGCATCTCCCGCATGCCGTCGGGTTTGGTGACGAACGCCGCGTTGTCGGTCAGCCCGGTGTAGACCAGCGGGATCAGGCCGAGCAGCAGGAAGTCCAGCGCGAGCGTGACCACGAACGAGTTGACCCCGGTCCGCGCGATCACCCAGCCGGCCAGCGCACCGATCGCCGCGCCGGCGATCAGGCCGACCAGCAGACCGGCATACAGGCTGAAGTGCCACAGGTCGTAGGAGATGCCGGTGATCATCATCGAGAACGCGGCCATCCGCCCGACGGCCAGGTTCATGTGACCGATCGACAGCACGCACAGCTGCGCGAGGCCGACCACCGTGAACATCGCGATGTCGCGCAACAGCGGGAAGACCACCAGTTGCTGGTTGAAGAACGCAGGCCGCAGTACGCCGAACAACGTCGCCAGGAGCACCACCAGCACGAGCAGACCGATCCGCTGGTTGGCCCACCAGGGAGTCTTGCCGCCTCGCTGTGCAGGTGGCTGGTCCGGTTCCTGGAGGGCCGCGGTGGCGGTCTCCGAGACCGGAGCACTCACGAGATCCGCCGGTCGTCGATCGCGTCGCGGTCCCAGTCGATGCCCAGCCCCGGCTCGTCCGGCGCGACCGCGTGCCCGTCGGAGATCTCCATCTCGGTCCGGGTGATCGCCCGCAGCTGCGGGATGTGCTCGATGTACCGGCCGTTCGGTACGGCGGCCGTCAGGCTGACGTGCAGCTCCATCAGGAAGTGCGGGCAGACCGCCAGGTTGAAGGTCTCGGCCAGGTGCGCCACCTTCAGCCACGGCGTGATCCCGCCGACCCGGGCCACGTCCACCTGGACGATGCCGGCCGCGCCCGCGGCGACGTACTCGCGGAACTGGGAGATCGAGTACATCGACTCGCCCACCGCGACCGGGATCGACGTCGACTCGGCCAGCCGGACGTGCCCGGTCAGGTCGTCGGCCGGCAGCGGCTCCTCGAACCAGCTCAGGTCAAGCGGCTCGAAGGCCCGCGCGCGGCGCTTGGCCTCCGGGTAGGTCATCGACTGGTTCGCGTCGACCATGATGTCCAGCGCCGGACCGACCGCATCCCGTACGGCGTGCAGGCGCTCCAGGTCCTCGTGCACCCGCGGCTTGCCGACCTTGAGCTTCACGCCGGGCCAGCCTGCCTTCTGCGACGCGAGTGCGCCCGCCACCAGCTCGTCGGTCGACAGGTGCAGCCAGCCGCCTTCGGTGTCGTAGAGCGGCACGTTGCGGCGGAACCCACCGGCCAGCCGCCAGAGCGGTTCACCGGCCCGGCGGCAGCGCAGGTCCCACAGGGCGGTGTCGACCGAGGCCAGCGCGAGCGAGGTGATCGCACCGACCGTGGTCGCCCGGGTGGAGGCGAACAGGTCGAACCAGAGCCCTTCGACGTTGCGCGCGTCCGCACCGACCAGCCGCGGCAGCAAGTGGTCGCGCAGCATCGCCAGCACCGCCGTACCGCCGGTGCCGATCGTGTACGAGTAACCGAGTCCGGTGCCGCCGTCGGACGTCTCCAGCTCGACGAAGATCGTCTCCTGCTTGAGAAACGCCTGGACCGCGTCGGTCCGGACCGTCTCGACCTCGAGGTCGACCAGGAACGCCTCGGCCCTGGTGACGAGTGGCCCGGTCACTGGCAGCTCAGCTGGCTCGCGAACTCGGTCTGGAGCTCCTTGGTCTTGGTCTTGCGCTCGTCGTCGTAGGTGTCGACGTTGTCCTTGGTGACCACGAACGAGCCGGAGTCCACGATCACGCCGGGCGATTTCATCGTGCACTGCTTGGAGCCCAGCAGCGCGAGCAGCCAGCCGCCGACGTAGGCCTGACCGACCGGGTTCTGCGCCACCGTGGCCGAGACCCCGCCGGACTTGATCCCGGCCAGGATCTTCGCGTCGTCGTCGATCGCGACCACCTTGATCGGCAGCTTGCTGCCGGCCACGCCGTCGGCGGCCGCGACCGCCGGGTTGTACGCCGTGGTGACGATGCCCTTGATCTCCTTGCCCTTGCTGGCGAGCAGGTCGGCGACCGCCTTCTGCGCGGTCTGCAGGTCCTTGTCGATGTCGGTGACCACCGGCAGCTCGGTCACCTTGCCGCCGGTCTCGCCGACCGCCTTCTTCACCCCGGCGATCCGGCGCTGGGTGTTGGAGTCGACGTTGTTGCCGGTCAGGTGCACGATCGTGCCCTCGCCGCCGATCGCGTCGATGGTCGCCTTGGCCGCCTTGTACGCCGCGGCCTCGACGTCGGTGGACAGGCAGAAGTCGGCCGAGTTGGTGTTGCCGGCCGGGCAGGAGGCCAGCGAGCCGACCGCGAAGCCCTTGGCCTTCAGGTCCTCGAAGGTGGTGTTGATGTCGGTCGGCGACACGCCGAAGATGCCGAACGCGTTGAAGCCCCGCGCGGCCAGCGAGCTGATCACGTTGTTCTGCTTGCTCTGGTCCCATTCGCCGGTCTCGTCGAAGGTGACGTCGCCGAGCTTGAACTCGGTCTTGTCCAGCTCGGCGGTGGCCTTCCACGGCTGGAAGTAGGGGTGCGCACCGCCCGGGATCAGCGCCAGTTTCACGCTCGAGCCGTCCTTGAGGGTGACCGGACCGCCACTCGAGCCCGTCGACGCGTCGTCGCCGGCCGGATCGGCGGTACTGTCGTTGGAGCTCTTGGTGCTGCAGCCGCTGACGGCCAGGGCGACCACGGCCAGGCCGGCGACGGCTGTCCTTCGGTACCACAACGCGGACTTGGGCATGGGGCGCTCCCTCAAAGATCCTATAGGATATTGCGAACCTGATGCTGCCCCTTCACACTGGTGGCGTCAACCCTTGCCCGGGTAACGACTGAGCACGACCTGCCGGGCGGGCAGAATGAAGGCTTCGGGAGGAGCGACGGTGACGGATGCGCATGTGGGTCTGGCGGGGCAGCTCACGCGCCTGCCGCAGCGACAGGTACTGAGCGACGACGTCTACGAGACGGTCAAGGGCCTGATCATGGACAGCGTGGTCGCGCCGGGCACCCGGCTGAACATCGACGCGCTGACCCGGGAGCTGGGTATCTCCCAGACCCCGATCCGCGAGTCGCTGGCCCGGCTGGAGTCCGACGGCCTGGTGATCAAGGAACCGCTGCGCGGCTACCGGGTCTCCTCGACGCTGACCCGGGCCGAGTTCGAGGACCTGTTCGAGTACCGGCTGCACATCGAGCCGTGGGCGGCCGGCCGGGCCGCCGAGCGCAGCTCCGCCGAGGACCTGGTCCGGCTCAAGGACGAGATGCTCAGCTACACCGACGTCCCCGAGCGGCCCGACTACGACTCGTACAAGGCGATGGCCGGGCACGACCAGCGCTTCCACGACCTGGTGCTGGAGCTGTCCGGCAACGAGACGGCCCGGCAGTCCTTCGCCCGGACACACTGCCACCTGCACCTGTTCCGGCTGTACTACGGCGGCGGCATCGCCACCCAGGCGCTGCGCGAGCACAAGGCGGTCGTCACCGCGGTCCGCAAGGGCGACCCCGAGCAGGCCGCCGCCGCGATGCGTTCGCACATCGAAGCCTCCCGGGCGCGGCTGCGTCCGGTGTTCGACCAACAGTGATCCCCCTCTGAAGGAGATTTCGTGGAACTGCTGCGCCTCGGCGCGGTCGGTGCGGAGCGCCCCTACGTGCGCGGCACCGACGGCACCACCTACGACCTGAGCTCCGTCACCGCCGAGATCGACGGCACCTTCCTGGCCGCCGACGGGATCGCCCGGGCCCGCGCCGCGCTGGAGGCCGGCTCGCTGCCGGCCGCCGATGTCGAGGGCCTGCGGGTCGGTGCCCCGATCGCCAAGCCGGCCGCGGTGGTCTGCATCGGCCAGAACTACGCCGCCCACGCCGCCGAGTCCGGGGCCGAGCCGCCGAAGGAGCCGATCGTCTTCTTCAAGCACCCGAACACCGTCGTCGGCCCGTACGACGACGTGCTGGTGCCGCGGGACAGCCGCAAGACCGACTGGGAGGTCGAGCTCGCGGTGGTGATCGGCAAGACCGCCCGCTACCTGTCCTCGGACGAGGAGGCGCTGGCCTGCGTCGCCGGGTACGCGGTCTCCAACGACGTCTCCGAGCGCGCCTTCCAGCTGGAGGTGTCCGGCGGCCAATGGTCGAAGGGCAAGTGCTGCGAGACGTTCAACCCGCTCGGCCCGGCGCTGGTCCCGGCCGACGAGGTCGTCGACCCGCAGGCGCTGGACCTGAAGTCCTGGGTCAACGGTGAGCCCCGGCAGGACTCCAACACCCGCGACATGATCTTCTCGGTCGCCGCGCTGATCCGCGACCTGTCGCAGTACATGACGCTCGACCCGGGCGACATCGTCAACACCGGTACGCCGGAAGGCGTCGCGCTGTCCGGCCGCTTCCCGTACCTGGCGCCCGGCGACACCGTCGAGTGCGAGATCCAGGGCCTCGGCAAGCAGCGCCAGACGCTCCGCCAGGCCTGATCCGCAGCCGGCTGCCCGCCCAGCCGGTCCGGCGTCCGCCGTCGTTACCGCCCCGCCGCCGATTTTCCGGTGGCGGGGCGGACTGCCGTACGGCATCGTCGAGGACATGACCTCGACGGTGAGAACAGTGACGTTCGACGCGGCCGACCCGTACGGGCTGGCCGGTTTCTGGTTGCAGGTGTTCGACGCGCAGCGGCCGGCCGACGACGCCCCGGACGACAAGTACGCCGCGGTGGACACCGGAACGGTGAAGCTGCTGTTCGAGCGCAACCACGACCAGAAGCGGGCGAAGAACCGGGTGCATCTCGACCTGGAGCCGGACATCCCGCGCGACCAGGAGGTCGAGCGGCTGGTCGGGCTCGGCGCGACGATCGAGCACGATCACCGCGAGCCCGACGGCACCGGCTTCGTGGTGATGCTCGACCCGGAGGGCAACGAGTTCTGCGTGCTGCGATCGGCCGCCGAACGCGCAGCCACCAGTTAGCCGGTGATCTCCGGGGTCTGACCGGACAGGGTGAGGCGCCACTCGCCGTCCCAGCCGTGCACGACGA
The DNA here is from genome assembly GCF_001984195.1 of Kribbella sp. ALI-6-A. GTDB lineage: Bacteria > Actinomycetota > Actinomycetes > Propionibacteriales > Kribbellaceae > Kribbella. The sequence continues at coordinate 1,450,078 of NZ_MTQN01000012.1, read as the reverse complement.
TGCCGAAGCCGTCGCGGTTCGCCGACGCCCGGTGGTGCCCGCTCTCGACCGGCTGGACCTTCGCTTGCCAGCCGCGCTCGGTCAGCGCGGCAACGGCCGCCGCGACCTGGCCCTGCGGGTCGACGACCGCCGGATCGCCGTTCTCGACCGTGATCAGGCAGACCGTGGCCGGCCCGCTGCCGTCCTCCAGCACCCGCGGATTCACCGGCCCCACGTCGTGCGTGACGACGCCGTTGTGTCCCGGTACGGCGGCCGCGGCCACCGCGAGCAGTTCCTCGCGCAACAGGTCGCGGGCCTGCGTCAGCGTGATCATCGAGTGGGTCCTTCCGGTCGTTTGCTGACTCCTGGGCCCGGTGCACGCCGCGCCCGGACTCCGTCGGTGACAGGCCGCGGCGGCGGGCTGCTGATCTTCCCGAGCGCCCGTACGCCGTCGAACACCTTGGCCAGCGGTACGGCGGCCGGACTGGCCGCCGCCTGGCGCAGCGGCTCGGCCCAGGAGACGCCCGGCAGCACCCGGCTCTCCTCCTCCGCCGTGGTGCTCGTCCGCGTCACCGCCGCCAGGTCGCCGCGGATGATCCGGCCGATGTTCCGCAGCGACTCGCTGTCGTACTCGAAGTAGCTCAGGTGTCCGCGCACGGCCACCGTGCCGTCGTTGGTCTCGAACCGGATCGCGTCGGGGAACGACGCGGGGTCCGGCCCGTGCGGTTCGGCGTACGAGATGTAGTCGCCGGGTGCTCGCGCGACGAACAGCTGTACGCCGGGCGGTACGAAGTCGGCCGCGCTGCGGACGCCGGGATCGATGCCCGGGCAGCCGGTCAGGATCACCCGGTCGAAGCGCACCTGCTCGCGCAGCATCGCCTGGCCGGCCACCTGGCCACCGTAGCTGTTGCCGATCAGGGTCCGGTCGGTGCCGGGCGCCACCTCGGTGTCGAGCCCGGCCGCGAACCGGGCCAGCAGTGGCGCCGCCTCGATCGAGCGCTGTTTCGACATCGCGGCTTCGAGTCCGAGCGGAGCGTCGTACCCGAGCCAGACGATGGTCGCCGACCCCGGTCCGGCCTCGGTCTGCAGGTCCTGGGCCCGCGCCAGCTGCGAGCGGACCTTGTCGAGGTCGTTGTTCATCCCGGGCACCAGGACGGCGACCTGCTCGGCCCGGGCGAGATCGCCGAGCACCTCGACCATCCGGCCCTGTCCCTCGGGCTGCACCAGCAGGAACTGCCGGTGCACCGGTACGACGATCCGGTTGCCCTCGGCATCGACGTCCAGCCGCTGACCGACCGGCTGCAGCATCTCGGTCAGCGTGTTGAAGCGGAGCACCTCGTCCCGCGACGCCCGTCCGCCGGCGATCCGGTCACGCAGCCTCTCCCGCGCGGCGACGAGTCGCAGGTGGTTGGCCTGGTACCGCAGCTCGGCCGGTACGCCGTCCAGCCCGCCGAGCCGATCGGTACGGCTGGTCACGAGCGCCCTGGCCGCCGGCTCCGGCAGCGTGCTGAAGTGGGCCCGGACCTCCCGGGCCGCCTTGGCGGGCGGCAGGCTCGCCACCCGCGCGACCAACTGGTCGAACTGCGGTTCCGCGTCGGTCATCGTCATCCTCAGGGCGTCGGGATGCTTTGCCGAACGATAACCGGACCGGGTGCCATTCGGCAGCGTCCCGGCGTGGAGGAATCAGTGCAGGTTGAGTGACCAGGAGGTGGCGTGCGCGGAAAGGGTGACCCTCGCCAGCGGCCGGACGTCGACGTGCCGCAGTGACTCCGCGGGAGCCTCCAACGCGTAGAGCACCGCCGCCCGCACGACGGCCGGGTGCACCACGGCGACGACCGTACGGCGTACCGCGTGGTCGGCGTCCGTGGTGAGGTCGCCCAGCCAGTCGGCGACGCGGGCGATCAGGTCGTTGGCCGTCTCGCCGCCCGGCGGCGCCGTGTGGGGCCGCTCGAGCCACGCCGAGACCGCATCGGTCTCGGTGGCCAGCAGGTCCTCCAGGTCGCGGCCGGTCCACTCGCCGTACTCGCGGTCCCGGAGTGCGCCGAGCACGACCGGCTGGAGCCCGACCGCCTCGGCGGTCAGGATCGCGGCCGGCTCCGGCCCCGAGTACGCCAGGTCCGCGGTGATCTTCAGATCCCGGGCGGTCTCCAGGCTCGCCTGGTCGGGCGCGGGCTCGCCACCGAGAACGAGTCCGCGCAGGCCAGGCGTCAGCGCGTGGGCGACCAGGGTCAACGTGGTCACGCGGCGGCGCTTTCCGCCGGGGAGGTGACCTGGGTGCGACGATCCACCAACGCAGCGTAACCGATCAGGTACGCCGCGACGACGGTCGCCACTCAGCCGCGGGTCCGCCGGGCGGCGAGCACGCCGAGCAGCGCCAGGGCGGCCGGCAGGCCGAAGGCGGTCAGGTATGCGGTGGTCGGCGCGTGCGGCTCGATCGCCGCGAACAGCGAACCGCCGATCGCCAGCACTGTTGCTGTCAGCAACGAGTCGCTCAGCTGCAGCGCGGAGCTGTTCGCGCCTTGCTGCTCCAGGCTGGAGTGCTCCAGGACCAGCACCGACAAGGTCGGGAAGACGGTCCCCATGCCCAGGCCGGTGAGCGCCCAGCCGAGGATGCCGACCACGACCGGCACCCGGTCGTCGAGCGTGGCGGCCGCGATCGCGATGCCGAGCAGGATCGAGACCATGCCGGCCTGCAGGAAGACATGGGGCTCGAACGGCTGGTTCGGCCGGCCCCGGTACCACGACGCCGCGGTCCAGCTCAGCGCGCTGACAGTCAGCACCAGCCCCGCGAACGCCGGGGACAGACCGCGCTCCCGGGTCAGCATCAACGGCAGGAACACCTCGGCGCCGAAGCCGGCCGCCGCGACCAGGCCGCGCAGCGCGATCACCGACGGGAGCCCGGCGCGGATCGTGAAGGTGCCCTTCGGCAACAGCTTCGGCGCGAACGCGACCACCGCCGCCAGGCCGACCGCGACCAGGATCAGCTGAACGGAACCGTGCTGCTGACCGCCGTAGTGCAGCAGACCAACACCGAGCGCGGCGCCCACGGCGTACCAGGCCTGCTGGCTCCAGAGCTTGCCGGACCGGGCCACGTGCTCACCCTTGGACAACCCCGGCCGCATGATCAGCGCCGCCGGGACAGCGAGCACCGGTACGGCGAGGAAAACGATCCGCCAGTCGGTGTGCTCGACGATCAGCCCGGCGATCGCCGGCCCGACCAGCGACGGAACGACCCATCCGGTGGCGAAGGCGGCGAAGATCCGCGGCCGCAGTTCCGCCGGGTAGAGGTGGCCGACCACGACGTACAGAGCGACAGTGAGCAGCCCGGCGCCGAATCCCTGGATCACCCGGCCGACAACCAGGACCTCCATGGTCGGCGCGAGCCCGGCGATCACCAGACCGGCCAGAAACCAGCCCGTGCCGTGCCAGAGCGGCCGGGTCGGCCCCTTGAGGTCCGACCAGGTGCCGGAGACAACCATCGCGACGACTCCGGAGGCGAGCGGTCCGCCGAACGCCAGCGCGTACAGCGACAGGCCGTCCAAGGCCTGCGCGACGGTCGGCATCGCGGTCGTGACCGCGAGAGACTCGAACGCGACCAAGGTGATCAGCGCCACCATGCCGACGGTCAGCGCGCGGTACTGCGGGGCGAGAACTCCGGGCGGACGAGGTGCCGTGGTCGTCGTGGTCATGCCGAGTAGCGTCGGAGATGAAGTGCACTTGAAGTCAACCCGGCGGCTTCGAAGTCTTGATCACAGGACAGCGGCGAGCACCAGGGCAAGCAGCGGCGGTACGGCCTGGATCGCCGCGGACCGGGCCATCTGGCGATCGGAGCCGATCAGCACGAGACCGGCGCCGAGCATGCAGGCGCTGGAGAACAGCGCGATCGCGTGGCCCCGGTCGCCACCCGCGATCAGGCCGCCGATCGCGCCGGCCGCCAGGAACAGGTTGTAGAAGCCCTGGTTGAACGCCCACGGCCGCGCCGCCTGAGCCTCCGCCTCGGACCTGACCCGGAAGCGCTGCTGCACGCTCGGCTTGTGGAACAGCAGGCTCTCCAGCGCGAAGAAGACGAGATGCAGCACGCCGGCCAGGCCGACGAAGAGCTGCGCGACGGTGTTCATCTGCGCACGGTACCGCTCAGCAGCCGGTCCATCCGGTGAGCTGCGCGCGAGTCCGCGCCGTCATGTCCACGTGGTGGCGAAGGCTCGAGCCGGGTTGGCGACGAAGATCAGGTCGACGACGTCCGGCCCGAGGCGTCGCGTGAGCCGCGGGCGGAGGGTGTGCAGCAGGTACGGCATGCCCGGCCCTTCGCCGGTCGCGACGCGGGCGCGGGCCGTCGTCGTGTCACCGCCGACGAGCAGGCGGTCGGCGTACCCGGTCTCGGCCAGTGCGGCGAGGCAGTCCACCATCCGCCAGTCGGTGGCGTGGTTGGCCCGCGACGGTCCGTCGAAGGCGAGAAACGCGCCGCGGGCCGCCAGTTCCTGGTGCACCTGATGGTCCGGGAACCGGTTCAGATGCCCGAGCACGATCCGGTCGAGCGCGACCCCGTGTCCTTCGAGGCGATCCAGTACGGCGTCCGCGCCGGTCCCCAGCTCGTGGTGGATCGCGATCGGCGCGCCGGTCGCCTGCTGCGCCTCCGCGGCGGCGTCGAGGAACCACCTGGCGTGCTGGTCGAGCCCATGGAAGCCGCCGGCGATCTTGATCAGCCCGGCCCGGACCTCACTGTCGCCGATGCCCTGGGTGAGCTCTTGGACGAACAGCTCGGCCAGGTCCTGCTCCGGCAGCGCTGGGTAGTGCTCGGCTCGGTGCAGTCCCGTCGCGGCGACCACGTGAACACCGGTCTGCTGCGACAGCTCGGGCAGCAGGTCAGCGCGCCGGCCGAGCCCGTGCGGAGTCCACTGGACGACCGTCCGTCCGCCGGCCTCCGCGAACAGCGTCGCTTCGCTGACAGCGGCGTCGAAGTCGTCCAGCTCTTGCCCGGGCAGCATGACGCTGCGGAAGAAGAGGTGGTCGTGGGAGTTGCAGACGCCGAGCTCCTCAGGCGCCACATCCCCCAGCACAGTCCGTACGACAGCCATCCACACTCTCCCCTCAACGTAACCGAGCCCAGGCTGCCATGGGCTGCCTGGGCTCGGTCTGTGGGGTCAGTGGGTCAGCGACCGCGGCGGGCGCCGCCCGCGCGGGTGCCGGCCGAGAAGGCCGCCGCACCGGCCGGGCGACTGCTGGTGCCCGGCGTGGTCGTGGTGTAGCTCTTCGGTGCGCCGCCGGAGCCACTCCGGCCGCCCGAACCGCCGCGGCCGCCGCCACCGGAGCCGGCGCGTGCGCCACCGCTACGAGCTCCGCCGCCGGATGCGCGGCCGCCGCCGTTCGATCCGCCGCGAGCGGCGGGGGCGGACTGGCCCGGCCCGGACGCGCGCCGGCCGCGGCCGCCACGTCCCCGTCCGGACGACTCGCCACCGGTACGGCGAACCTGGTCGTTCTCCGACTTGGCGGGCGGCTCGACGAAGATCCGCTCACCCGGGGCGAGCTCGGCCAGCAGCGGGTCGCCGACACGCAGCTTGGTCACCTTCGGCGAGATCCCGGCCTTGCGGGTCAGGTCACGCACGTCGCTGACCTGGTCGTCGGTCATCAGCGTGACGACGGTGCCTTCGGCGCCGGCCCGCGCCGTACGACCGGAGCGGTGCAGGTATGCCTTGTGCTCGATCGGCGGGTCGGCGTGGATCACCAGCGAGACGTCGTCGACGTGAATGCCGCGGGCCGCGATGTCGGTCGCGACCAGCGTCCGGGCGGAGCCGTCCGAGAACGCCTCCAGGTTCCGGGTGCGGGCGCCCTGGGACAGGTTGCCGTGCAGCTCGACCGCGGGCACGCCCTGGGCGATCAGCTTCTTGGTGAGCGACTTGGCGCCGTACTTGGTGCGGGTGAAGACCAGCGTGCGGCCGGGAGCCGCGGCCAGGTCGACCAGCACCGGGAGCCGGCTGTCGGCCTGCAGGTGCAGAACGTGGTGGGTCATCTTCGAGACCGGCGACTGCGCCGAGTCGACGCTGTGCGTGACCGGGTTGCGCATGAACCGCTTGACCAGCACGTCGACACCGGCGTCCAGCGTGGCCGAGAACAGCAGCCGCTGGGCGTCGGCCGACGTCGCCTCGAGCAGCCGCCGGACGGCGGGCAGGAAGCCGAGGTCGGCCATGTGGTCGGCCTCGTCGAGCACGGTGATCTCGACCGCGTCGAGCTTCGCGTGCCCGGCCTTGACGTGGTCCTCGAGCCGGCCCGGGCAGGCGACGACGATGTCGACGCCCTTTCGCAGCCCGGTGATCTGCGGGCCGTGGCCGACGCCGCCGAAGATGGTCATCGTGCGCAGACCGAACGCGTCGGTCAGCGGCGTGATCGAGGCCTGGATCTGGGTGGCCAGCTCACGCGTCGGCGCCAGGATCAGCGCACGCGGCTGGTTCGGCCGGCGGCGGGTGCCGCTGGAGGCGAGCCGGGCGATCAGCGGCAGCACGAACGCGTAGGTCTTGCCGGAACCGGTCCGGCCGCGACCGAGCACGTCCCGGCCGGCCAGCGAGTCCCGCAGCGTGGCGGCCTGGATCGGGAACGGCTTGGTGACGCCGGCCTGGGCCAGCGCGGCGACGAGCTCGGCGGGCAGACCGAGGTCGGTGAAGGTCAGGTCGTCGGGGACCACGAGTGGCGCGACGTCGTCGTACGCCTCGGTGCTGGTCTCGACGGGCTGCGCGGCAGCGGGCTTCTTGCCGCCGCCGGAGCGCCGCCGGCGCTCACCTTGAGTGCGGCCGTCGTTGCTCTGCGCAACAGGCTGGGCGGCTGCCGCGGACTGGTTGCCTGCGGCACCTGTACGGCGGCGGCGGCGGGGGCGGGCCGAACCGTCCGGACGGGCGGAGCTGGATTCGGGCGCGGGCGTGGGCATGGGGCGGCTGACCGCCATCTGGTACTCCAAGAAAGTCGAAAAGGTCGTCCTGCCCGGCGCGGCATCGTGGGCCGCGGCGCGTGGGGGGTCGACTGCCAAATGGTCCGAGGCAGAACTGGGCGGACCGTCAACAACCAGCATACGGCATCGCGGCTCTCCTTCCTTGTGACGTCCGTCGCGGTACCGTCCTGGCTGTGACGACCGACGACTCCGCGCCGTTCCGTACCGATCCCCCGTCGACCGGTGACGAGCGGGCGATGCTGCAGGGATTTCTCGACTTCCACCGCGGCACCCTGCTCTGGAAGGTGTCCGGGCTGAGCGGCGCCGACCTGGTTCGGCCGGCGGTCGAACCGTCCGGGATGAGCCTGCTCGGACTGGTACGGCACCTGACCGAGGTGGAGCGCCACTGGTTCCAGCTCTGCCTGGACGGGCGGGCGGACGCGTTGAAGCTGTGGACGGACGAGCACCCGGACGGTGACTTCGACCTGGTGTCGGCCGCGGACGCGGAAGCCGACGTCGCGACGTTCCACCAGGTGGTCGCGGAGTCGGACGCGATCGCTCGCGGCTACGACCTCGACCACCACTTCACCCGCCCGCGCGGCGGCGAACAACTCTCGCTGCGGTGGCTCTACCTGCACATGGTCGAGGAGTACGCCCGCCACAACGGCCACGCCGACCTGCTGCGCGAACGCATCGACGGCCGCACCGGCGAGTGAAACTCGGCAACGCGGTGGTCGTGCGGGATCACCGCCGACCGAGGCAGGATGCAGTCATGCGGGAGAAGGACCTGGACAAGTGGGTCGGGCGGTACCGGCGGGCCTGGGAGACCAACGACCCCAAGGACATCGCCGCGCTGTGGACCGAGGACGCCGTGTTCTACCGGCGGCCCGACGAGGAGCCGGTGCATGGGCGGGACGAGATCGTGCGCGCCTGGCTGGAGGTCGCCGACGCGGCGGGCGAGACCACGTTCGAGTACGAGGTGCTCGGGTTCGGCGACGGTGTCGGGTTCGTTCGCGGCTGGACGACGTACCTGACCAATCCGCCGACCGAGTTCAGCAATCTGTGGGTGGTCCGGCTGGACCGTAGCGGGCGGGCGCACGAGTTCACCGAGTGGTGGATGCAGGCGCCCTGAAAGTTGCTGCGGGCAACTTCCCCGGGCTGGATCACGGACTGACGGCCAGGAAGAGGAAGGCGCTGAACACCATCAGGTGGACGGCGCCTTGCAACAGGGTCGCCCGGCCGGTCGCCAGCGTGAGTTGGCTGATCACCACGGTCAGGGCGAACAGCACCATCTCCTTGCCGCCGAGACCGAGCACGAGCGGACCGCTGAGCCAGATCGACGCGACCGCGATCGCCGGGATCGTCAGCCCGATGCTCGCGAGCGCGGAGCCGAGCGCCAGGTTGAGGCTGGTCTGCAGCCGGTTCCGCAACGCGGCCCGGACGGCGGCGACGGTTTCCGGCAGCAGCACGAGCAGAGCGATGACCACACCGACCACGGCGAGTGGAGCCCCGGCCGACTCGACCGCGGCCTCCAGCTTCGGTGACACCGTCTTCGCGAGGCCGACCACGGCGACCAGGCAGGCGAACAGCAGCGCCAGGCTGATCAGCGCCACCCTGCCGCTCGGTGCGGCGGCGTGCGCCTCCTCGTCGTCCTCCTGGTCCACGGCTTCCACGGCGACCTCGGAATCGCTGTCCGTCGCGTGCTCGACCGGGAGGAAGTAGTCGCGATGCCGGATCGTCTGCACGAACACGAACACGCCGTACATCACCAGCGACACCACACCGGCGAACGCGAGCTGCGCCCCGCTGAAGGTCGCGCCCGGCGTACTGGTGGTGAACGTCGGCAGCACCAGGCTGAGCGTGACCAGCGCGGTCATCACCGCCAGCGCACTGCCCGAGGCGTGCACGCGGAACTGCTGGGTCCGGTGCCGCAGCGAGCCGACCACGAGCGACAACCCGAGGATCCCGTTGCAGGTGATCATCACCGCGGCGAACACGGTGTCGCGCGCCAGCGACGCGGCCTTGTCACCGCCGGAGGCCATCAGCGTGACAATCAGCGCGACCTCGATCACCGTCACGGCCAGCGCGAGGATCAGCGTGCCGAACGGTTCACCCACCCGGTGCGCGACGACCTCGGCGTGGTGCACCGCGGCGATCACCGCCGCGCCCAGCCCGGCGCACACCAGCACCAGCAGGACCGCCCCGAGATCCCGCCCCCAGGACAGCACCAGTACGACGAGCGCGAGCGGGGGCACGGCCAGACTCCAGCGCGGCAACCCGTGGACCGTGGAGTTCGTCATCCCCGCTGATTCTATTCGGTTCCGCACAAAGGAGTTGGCATCCGCCGCCCACACCGTGATGCTTTTCGCATCGATCCCTGCCCGGGATCACCACCAGGAAAGGCGGAACAGGTGACGGTTTCATCGGCCGGCGGGACAACGACGATCCGGGTGCGGGACGCCCGCGCCGAGGACTGGCCGTCGATTTTGCCCTTCTTCCGCGAGATCGTGGACGCCGGGGAGACCTACGCCTACGACCCGGCCCTGACCGACGAGCAGGCCCGCGACCTGTGGATGTCGCCGTCCAGCGCGGTCAACAGCCGCACCAGCGTCGCGATCGATGCCGAGGGCACCATTGTGGGCAGCGCCAACATGTACCCCAACCGTCCCGGCCCGGGTTCCCACGTCGCCAGCGCCAGCTTCATGGTCGCCTCCAGCGCACGCGGCAAGGGCGTCGGGCGAACGCTCTGTGCGGACATGATCACCTGGGCCACCGAGCAGGGCTTCCGGGCGATCCAGTTCAACGCCGTCGTGGAGACCAACTCCGCCGCGGTCCACCTCTGGCAGTCCCTCGGCTTCGGCATCGTCGGCACCGTTCCCGAGGCCTTCCACCACCCTACCCATGGTTACGTGGGCCTGCACGTGATGCACCGCCCGCTGTCCACTCCCCAGCCGTAGCCCGTCCGGACACGGCATCCGCGCGCGGCGACGAGGAACGTGTTTGGATCGGGAGATGACCGAGACGCGGGCGCGGCGGCTGTGGCGCGTGCTGGAGCCGATTCACGCGGTGACCTACTTCGCGCCGGAGACCCGGCGGGCGACCGACGAGCTGGGGTTGCGGGGCGGGTGGATGAGCTACTTCGGCTGCCGTGCGGCCCCACTGGGGACGGTAGGCGCTGGGGTGGTCACCGCCGTGTTCTACAACTTCCACCCGAGCATGGTGGCGCGGGCGGTCCCGGACGTCTGGGGCTACGCCTCGCCGGAACAGTTGCTGGCCGCGCGCCTGCAGGCGGTCGACACGGCGGTGCGGCGGATGCTGCCGGACTGGGTCGCGAGTACGGACGTCCAGCGGGCAGCCGAGGTGAGCCGGGAGGCGGCGGAGAAGGCACCGGTTGCCGGCCGGCCGTTGGGCGCGGCCAACGCGGCGCTGGACTGGCCCAACGACGCGCATCTGGTGCTGTGGCATGCGTCGACGATCCTGCGGGAGTCGCGGGGCGACGGGCATGTGGCGGCGTTGGTCGCCGCGGGGCTCAGCCCGTGCCAGGCGAATCTGACGATCGCCGCGTCGGGTGGACCGTCGAAGGACGTGTACCAGCGCGACCGGCGCTGGAGCGACGACGAGTGGGACGCAGCCGCGGAAGATCTGCGCGAGCGTGGGCTGCTCGGTGCCGACGGCGAGCTGACCGAGCGAGGGGCCGCCGTACGGCGGGAGGTCGAGGCGACGACGGACCGGCTGGCCGAGCAGGGGTGGAAGGCGCTCGGTGACGACAAGGCCGAGCAGCTCGAGCGGTTGGTGCGCCCGGTCAGCAAGACACTGATGACCTCGGGGCTGATCCCAGCCGACAATCCGATGGCCTTGCGGTGGCCCGCGGCGGAACTGGTCAGCGTTTCTGAGGCCCGCGAAAGGTGACGTACAGCAGCGACACACCCAGGGCGGCGACGATCGGACCGGCGATGGCCCAGAACGAGCTGCCGGTCATCGAGCTGCCGCCGACGTAGCCGAGGCCTTGCAGGGTCCAGATCACGCCGGCGACGGTGAGCAGCACACCGAACGCGATCGCGACGATCTTCTTCACAGCGGGACGACCTTTCGACCGGGGTGGGGTGAGCCTAGCGGGCGAGCTTGGCGGCGATCAGCTGGATGGAACCGGCGATGTCCTCACCGCGCGGAGCCCGCTCCGGGTCGAACATCGTCAGCGCGACCACTCCGAGCAGCAGGGCCTGCAGGAACGATCCGACCCGCTGCGCGCTCGCCTCACCGGATTCCTCGGCCACGCCGAACAGCGTGGCCAGGCTCTCGCGTGCCTCGCCTTGCAAAGTGGCGACTGCCTGCAGCAGATCGGGCAGCTGTGATCCCTGACTGAGCACCTCGAACTGGGTCGTCCACAACGCGCGGCTCACCGGGTCGGACAACGTGTCGATCACCGATGCCCACGTCGCGGCGAAGCGATCCTGGGGAGCGCCCCCGGCGGCCGGTTCTGCGCTCATCGTGCGGCCCAGTTCGGCACTCCACTCGCCGAGCGCCTGGCGCATCGCCTCGTTCAGCAGGGCGTCCTTGGAGCCGAAGTGGTACCCGATCGCGGCCAGGCTGACCCCGGCCGCGTTCGCGATGTCCCGTGCGGTCGTCCGGGTGTAGCCCTTGTCCCGCAGGCAGAGCTTGGCGCCCTCGAGCAAGGCCTCGCGATTACCCATGCCGCGATCCTAGCGACGCCTCGGACAAGCGTCTGGTACGCGTGTTCAGGCGGTCCGGAGCCCGTCGGCCGCGGCCTGCTGGACCGCCGCCGTCAGCGCCTCGAGCACCGGCGAGTCGAGCTTCCAGTACTGCCAGTACAGCGGCACGTCGACGTACTTGCCCTGGGCAACTTCCACCAGCCGGCCGGCGGCCAGATCGGCTTCGACCACTTCTTCCTCGATCATGCCCCAGCCCAGGCCGAGCCGGATCGCCCGGACGAACGGTCCGGGCGCGGGAATCGAGTGCACCGGCGGATCCAGCCGCCGCCGGGTCACCTTGCGGATCAGCCGGTGCTGCAGCATGTCCTTCGCGTTGAACACCAGCAGCGGTGCTTCCGCGAGCGCGTCGGCGAGTGGACGGCCGGTGAGCCAACGGTCGGCGTACTCGGGGGTGGCGATCGACAGGTAGCGCATGCGGCCGAGCGGCACGACCCGGCAGCCCTGCACCGGTCGCGGGTCGGCGGTCACGGCCGCGAGCACGGCGCCGGCGCGGAGCAACTCGGCGGAGTGGTCCTGGTCCTCCTGCCGCAGGTCGAACGCCGTCACGAGCTCACGCGGTACGGCGAGCAGCGCCGGCAGGAACCAGCCGTTGAGGGAGTCGGCGTTGACCGCGATCGGCACGCGCAGGCCCTCCATCGCGCCCTTCATCGCCGCGATCGCCTCGACCTCGAGCAGCGCCACCTGCCGGGCCAGCCGCAGCAACGCGTCGCCCGCGGCCGTGGTCCGGGCCGGTTTGCCGCGCTGGATCAGCACCTGCCCGACCCGGCTCTCCAGCGCCTTGATCCGCTGACTGACCGCGGACGGCGTGATCCGCAACCGCCGCGCTGCCGCGTCGAAACTGCCTTCCTCGATCACCGCCGCGAAGGTGTCCAGCTGGGAGGAGTCGAGCTGCATGAAGCGATGCTAATGGCACTGAAGAATCTTTAGCTGGTTTACCGGCGCCGATCTGCCTACCGTCGAGGGTGTGAACCTCCTGGCCGGCTTTGCCACGACCTTGTCCATGATCGTCGCGATCGGCGCGCAGAACGCCTTCGTCCTGCGCCAGGGGCTGCGCCGCGAGTTCGTGCTGCCGGTCGTGCTGATCTGCGCGCTGTCCGACGCGCTGCTGATCACCGGCGGCATCGCCGGCCTCGGCGCACTGCTCACCGGCAACCCGACGGCCCTCGCCATCACCAAGTACGCCGGTGCGCTGTTCCTCTTCGGGTACGCCGCCGTCGCGGCCCGCCGCGCGTTCCGGCCGAGCACGTTGACCGCGGCGGATCACGCCCCGGCCGCCCTGCGCAGCGTGCTGCTGACCTGCCTGGGTTTCACCTATCTCAACCCGCACGTCTACCTCGACACCGTCGTCCTGCTCGGCTCCCTGGCGAACCAGCGCGGCACGGACGGCCGCTGGCTCTACGGAATCGGCGCGGTGGCGGGCAGCTTCTTCTGGTTCTTCTCGCTCGGCTACTTCGCGCGCAAGCTCGGTCCGGTGTTCGCCCGGGCCCGCGCCTGGCAGTTCCTCGACGGCGGGATCGCCGTGGTGATGACCGCACTGGGCGCCTGGATGCTGATCCCCTGAGCCCCAACAATGGCCGGATGGACGTGACCGTGCTGTGCGACGCCGTGGCAGTGTTCCCCGAGCCGATCGGCGATGCACTGCCCGGTTGGTCGGCGGAGCACCAGAGCTGGACCGAGTCGCAGGCGCCGGGCAACGTCGCATCCGATGGCGGCTGGCTCCTGCACTTCCACTCCTACCTGGTGACGACCGACCGGCACGCCGTACTCGTGGACACCGGCATCGGACCCGCCGGCGGCGAGGCGGCCCAGTGGCTCGGTACGGAGGGCCGACTACCCGGGCTGCTCGAGTCAGCCGGGGTTGGCGCTGCGGAGATCGACACGGTGATCTTGACCCATGTCCATCTCGACCACGCGGGCTGGAACACCGATGGCGACCAGCCGCGCTTCCGCAATGCGACGTACGTGGTGCAGCAGGCCGAGCTCGACCACGCGCGGGACAGTACGACGTACCGGAACCTGATCGAGCCGCTCGGATCGCAACTGCGGGCGGTGGACGGACAGGTGTCGGTGGCCGGGCTCACCTTGCTGCCGACGCCCGGGCACACTCCAGGGCACCAGTCGGTGCTGACCGATCGAGCACTGCTGGCTGGGGACGTGCTGGTGCATCCAGCTCAGGCCCGATGGCCTGAGCTGGTCTACGTGTACGAGCGGGAGCCTGCGGTGGCTGTCACGTCCCGGCGCGAGGTACTACGACTTGCCGCCGAACTGGGTGTGCGGGTCGAGGCTGCGCATCTGAGCTGCGATCAGCGGTAGCCGGTGGTGTCGGCAGGCTTGCCCGGGTCCTGGACCTCGACGATGTAGCGCCAGGCGTCCGGCTGACTGCCGTCGACGTCGGTGAAGCCGTAGACCTGGGCGAGCTGACCGCTGGACAGGGACTGCCCGTTCCAGCGCGCGACGTCCGGGTCGGCGGCGAGTGCGGCGACTGCGCGGCCGACGTACAGGGGTGACTCGGAGATGGCGAAGTGCGGGATCCGCTCCGTCGCGTCCCGCCAGTTCTGCTCGGTGACGCCGAACTCGTCGAGCATCGCCTCCGACCGCAACCAGCCGGGGGTGAGCGAGAGCGCCGTGGCGCCGTGCGGTGCGAGCTCGTGCGCGAGGGAGAAGCCCATCCGGTTCACCGCCGCCTTGGCCAGGTCGTAGAAGAACGAGACCCGGTAGTTGGTCGCGTTGTACTCGTCGGTACCGTCGGTCATCTCGATCACCAGGCCGCCGGGCTGCTTGATCAGCAGCGGCAGCGCGAAGTGGCTGGTGATCGCATGTGTCTCGACCGCGAGCCGGAAGGTCCGCAGCCCGATGTCCAGCGAGGACTCCCAGACCGTCTTGTCCCACTCCATCGTGGTCAGGCCGAAGATGTCGTTCACCAGGAGGTGCAGGGCGCCCTGCTCGCGCTCGATCCGGGCGACCAGGTCGCGGACCTGATCCTGCTCGAGATGGTCGACCTGCACCGCGATCCCGTGCCCGCCGGCCTGGTCGACCAGCTCGGCGGTCTGCTCGATCGTCTCCGGCCGCTGCATCTCCGACTGCTGGGTGCGCGTGGTCCGGCCGGTCACGTAGACGGTCGCCCCGGCTTCTCCCAGGGCGATCGCCGTGCCGCGTCCGGCGGCTCGGGTGCCACCCGCGACCAGCGCGACCTTGCCTTCCAGCGGCTTGCTCATACCCGCACCTTCCTTGAAACCATACGTTGTACGATTCCGTTACCATACGATGTATGAATACTGCTGGCAAGCCCGGCCGGCCGCGGGCCGGGGCGGAGCGGCTGAGCCGGGACGCGATCCTGGCGGCCGCGCTGCGCATCGTCGACGACGAGGGCGTCGAGGCGATGACGATGCGCCGGCTGGCCGGCACGCTCGGCGTGAACCCGATGTCGATCTACCACCATCTGCCGAACAAGGCGGCCGTGTTCGCCGGGCTGGCCGAGGTCGTGTTCGCGGGTCTCGAGTCAGTGCGGCCGCAGCCCGGGTTGTCGTGGCAGGACGAACTGAAGGACGCGGCCCGGGCCTACCGGGCCGCACTGCGAGCGCACCCCAACCTGGCGCTGCAGGTGCTCTCGGATCCGTCCGCCGTGTCGGACGTCGTGGTGGTGACGGTCGAGCCGTTCTACCGGGCGCTCGACCGTGGCGGGCTCGCGCCGCGCGCGATCTTCGAGTCGGTGAACACGATCGTCGACTTCGTGCACGGCTTCCTGCTCGGCGAGCTCTCGGTGCGCGCCGCTACCTTCGACCTCGCGCCCGACCTGGTCGACCGGGTGGAGAAACTGCCCGACGGCCAGGCGCCGACGTTGACCCGCGTCGTGCGCAGCCTCGGCCGCGAGGGGCTGCACTACGACTTCGACAGCGGCTTCGAGTCGGCGTTGACGGTGCTGGTCAACGGCATCGAGTCGACCGTGCGCTGACCGCTCTTCAGCCGTGAGATCGCGACGCCGAGCAGGCAGAGCGCGCCGCCGGCGTACGCGAGTGGTGCTGGTGACTCGTCGAGCAGCAGCCAACCGAGGAAGATCGTGAGCGGCGGTACGAGGTACGTCGTCGCGCCCATCCGGCCGGCACTCGTCCTGGCCAGCGCGTAGGCCCAGGTCGTGAAGGCGAGCGCGGTCGGGAACGCGCCGAGAAACACGACCCACCAGATCGTCGAAGGTCGCGCGGCGGCGGTCTCGCGAAGCAACGTGGGCGCGAACGGCAGACAGCTGATCGCACCGATCGTGCAGGCGATCCAGGTGACCTCCAGCGCGGGAAGCCTGGCCAGCAAGGGCTTCTGGGCCACCACGCCCACGGCGTACGCGACGGCGGCGAGAACGCAGAGGATCACTCCCCACGTCTCGGCCTGACCGCCGGACGACGACGTGCCGATCAGGAGTACGCCGGCGAACGCGACGGCGCTGCCGATCACCAGGCGGCGCGGGAATCCCTCGCTGAGCAGCAATCCGGCGAGAACCGCGATCAGCAGCGGGCCGATGTTGACCAGCATCGCGGCCGTCCCGGCGTCGAGGCGTTGCTCCGCTTCGTTGAGCGCCACGTTGTAGACGCCGAACCAGAGCAGGCCGCAGACCACCAGCAGCTTCCAGTCCCGCTTGGCGGGCAGGCGTCGCGGCCGGGTGAAGACGAGGCCGCCGAGCAAGAGGCTGCCGATCACCAAGCGGCCGAGGGACAGCGCGCCGGCGGAGAACTCGTGGCCGACGTGGCGGATCGCGACGAACGCCGAGGCCCACAGCACGATGGTCACGGCAGCCGCGCCTGCGGCGAGGACTGTCTGTCGCCGGTCCGTCATCGGGAACACCTCGTTTCGTCGGCCATCCGCCGACTGTAGGTCCGGAACACTTCGGCCGGCGCCGAAGCCGCCGTCCCTTCAGGGAACGGACGGCGGCGCCGTTGTGTGAGTCACCAACTGTCGGCGGGACCGGGCAGAGCGCCGGTTGTGCGGTCGTCCTCCTTCATCGGTGGTGGTGGCAGGGCTGTCGGAGTGATCAGTGCGGTCAGCAGGACGGGAACGGTCAGCCCGGCGACGAGGATCGGCAGGCTCACCCACACTGCGCCGAGCGCGAACCCGGCATACACCGCGACCGCGAAGACCTCGGCGAAGAAGCCGGACACCGACGTCACGGTCGCGCGGGCCGGACCTTCGATCGTGTCCTGCAGGCGGGCGTCCGCGACGACGATGACGAGCTGCATCACGCCGTACCCGAGCGCGATCGGGACGAAGCCCGCCGCCGTGCCGCTCAGCGATCCCCAGGCGATCAACCCCGCCGTCGCGCCCAGGCCCACCGCGAACACCGACGCCGCCAGCCGGTACGCCGGTCCGGCCAGCGCGCCACCGATCGCCTGCGCCGCCACCGTCCCGGCGATCAGCAGCGGCACCAGTGCGTTCGACGCGCCCACTCCCCTGGCCAGCAACGGGAAGTACTCGTCGAAGGCCAGGAACCCACCGAGCAGTGCCACCAGCAGCACGGCCTTTCGCACCGCCGGACTGGTGGCCGCCTCCGCGAGTCCGGCGCGCAGCATCGCCAGGTATCGCTCGAGCGCACCCCGCCAACCACCACCTGTAGCCCCGTCGGCGGCTTCGAGGTCATCGGCTGTTTCGTCGGCAGAGGCCACCCGGGCTGCTTCCGGGAGTGACGCGGCGACAAGTAGTTGCGCGAGGCAACTCAACACGCTGACCGCCCCGGCCAGCAGGTAACCGCCGTAGGCGAACAGCGGGATGGCGAGCAGCGTGGCGGTCAGGTTCGAGAGCAGGGCGGCCGACCTGGCCTTGCCGAGCAGGCCCGCGTACTTGCCGGTGGAGCCGCGCGCCGCCAGTTCGTCGTACACGAAGGCTTCGTAGGTGCCGGAGATCAGGGCGGAGCCCGCACCCCAGAGCACGAAACCGAGCGCGAAGGCGCCGTACGACGGCCAGGCGATCCAGGCCGCGTAGCCGAGACCGGTCAGGGCAGGGCCGAGCATCAACAGCTTGCGGCGGGAGAACAAGTCGGCCAGAGCACCGGACGGGATCTCCAGCACGAACGCCGTCGCCGACCAGATGATGAACAGCGTCGAGATCTGGGTGGACGACAACCCATGATCGGTGAACAGCAACTGGTACAGCGGATACAGCGGGATCAGGTCCTGCAGCGCCTCGTAGGCGACGATGCGGACCGAGAGGCGGTCAGGGCGTCAAAGGAACGGGCTCGAAAGTCTCATGCCCTGAATTTACCCGGCCACGGGCTCGGCGAGCAGCTCTTTTGTGCCGGGTGTGGACAAGTGCAGCACCTGGTACCGCGTCCCGGGCACGATCCCCGGCTCGCCGCTCCACAGCGTGAACTGCACCAGCTCCCACCGGGACGGATCGATCGCGATCGCCGAGCTGTGCACGCCGGGCAGCCGGGCGGTGTCGCGCAGGTTTTCCACAGCCTCGGCCACCGGGCCGGCCGGATCCACGTCCGGCGGCAGGAAGAGCGTGTTTTTCGTCGCCGCCACGGCCGGCTGGTCGACGTCCGGTCCGGGCAGCGAGTCCACGCCGGTCCAGTGCCGCACGGCCGGCCTGCCGAACGACTGGCAGATGCCGGTGAAGAACCCGCCGCCCCACAGGAACCGGGCCATGCCCGCCGTCTCGTTCCACAGGTAGAACGGCGCGTACTGGTTGACCGCGGCGCCGTGGGCCTGGTCCTGGACCAGGTAGGCCTTCAGCGCAAGGCCTTCGAAGTCGTCGGTGGCCCGGCCGCGTTCCAGGACCCGGCGCCGGATGATCCCCATGTCGTAGTCCGCCGGCAAGGTCACTTCGTACTGCATCGCGTACACGGCCTGGTCCCCTCTCGGTCAGCGTCCCGAACATACTAGTAGGTACAGACGAAATTGCCGCGCGCCGATCCCACCTTTCGGTCAGGGTTGAGTCATGAGCGATCGAATCTGGGCGAAGCTCCCCGCGGGCAGCCGGGAGGCGCTGGTCGACGGGTTGAGCCCGTCCGACCTGCAGAGTGCGCTGCTGGAGGTCAGCCGGGAGCGGGCCGCGAAGGTGACTCCGGCCCGCCTGATGGACCGCTGGCGCAAGGATCGCTTCGTCCAGCCGTCGCAGGTCGACCCACGGGCGCTGGTCCGGACCCAGGCTCGCCTTTGGGACTTGCTGCCGGAGCGGTTCGCCGGTGTCGAGCTGTCGCCGGTCACTCCGCTCGGCACGTGCTCAGCCGTCGCCACGATCCACCAGAACATGGTCCTCACCACCGTGCGCAACACCGAGGTCGCCAGCGACCCGACCAACGAGCTCGCCCTCGAAGCCGCCGTACGGCGTCGTGCCGGGGCCGAGCGGGTCGACCTGGCGACCTGCCAGCGCGTGGTCCGGGCTCAGCTGAACGACGGCCCGGGGATGTTCGCGCACTTCCAGCTGTTCGCGCTGGTGTCGTCGGCCCGGGACACCGGGTCGGGCCGCACGGAGGCGGAGCTGCTGCTGGATCACCTGCGCTACTGGTACGCCGTACTGGGTGAGCGGGCGGAGTTCACGTTCACCACGTTCGCGCCGAGCGCGGTCCGGGAGCGGATCGACGACACGGTGCGGCCGGGGCTGCCGGTGAAGCTCGAGGAGGATGCGGGGCGGACCCAGGGCGCCGGCTACTACGCCGGCACCGCGATCGGGATCGGCGTCGACGGCAACGAGCTGGGCGACGGTGGCTTCACCCGGTGGACGGCTGACCTGCTGGGTGATGCCAAGGAGCGCTGCCTGATCTCCTGCGTGTCCACCGAGCGGCTGACGGCGATCAGCGGAGTTTGAGCAGCGCCGCGTCGGTGGGGGTGAAGCCACACGCGTCGACGTAGAAGCCGGCGAGGTGCGGTTCGTAGTCGACGTGCAGCCACTCGCAGCCCGCCGCCCGCGCCTCGTCGGCGGCTCGGGCGACCAGTTGTGCGCCGATCCCCTGGCGACCGTGGTCGGGATGCACCGCGGTGTCCAGCACGAAGGCGTGGGCGCCGCCGTCCCAGCAGACCTGCACGAAGCCGATCAGCGTGTCGTTGTCGAAGGCACCGACCCAGGTCAGCGCGTGCCGCTCCAGCCGGGTGGCCCAGGGCTCGACGGTGCCCGGTGACGACCCGAAAGCCAAGGCATGCAAGGCCGAGAGCACCTCGTCGTCGACAGGGAATCGAACTCGCAGCTCCATCTAGCGCCCCTCCGTGCTGATCAGTACGACGGTGCTGTCGCCGGACAGGTCCAGCGAGTCGCGCGCAGCACGCAACCCCGCCAGCGTGGCCGCACCACTCGGCCCGGACGAGATGCCCAACGCCGTCAGGTCTTCGACGGCCTGCAGCGCCTCCGCGTCGTCCACAGTGACCGAGGCGTGCAGACCGTCTCGCAGGACCGGCCAGGCCAGGCTGGACGGCGTACCGCAGTTCAGGCCGGCCATGACGGTGCTGCTGGTTTCGACTGTCACCGGGTGACCGGCCAGCAGGCTGCTGGTGATGCAGGCCGCGCTGCTGGGCTCTACTCCGAGGACGCTGGTGCAATGGGTGACGGCAGCTTGGGCGACCGAGCCGACTCCCATCGGTACGACGAGCAGATCGGGCTCCATGTCGAGCTCGTGGAACAGCGTCGAGTAGCCGTCGACGATGAGCTGCGGGATCACCTCGTAACCGGGCCAGGCCGAGTCCTGGATCAGCAGGCGCCCAGCGGTCACCGAGTCGGCGGCGGCCGCCACTGCTTCGTCGTACGAGGCGGTGAGGACGGAGACGGTGGCTCCTTCGGAGCGGATGGCCTCGATGGCCGCGGCACCGACCACGTCGGGGATGAAGACGTGCGAGCGCAGGCCGAGCATGCGAGCACGGCGGGCAACCGCGCGGCCGTGGTTGCCGTCTGTCGCGGTGACCAGCACCTCGGTGTCGGGCTGCAGCGCGCGGTGGATCGCCCACCACGCGCCGAGCGCCTTGAACGCCGGCAGACCGAGCCGCTGCGACTCGTCCTTGACCAGGACGCGCCCGACGCCCAGCTCAGCCGCCAGCGCCGGTACGTCGTGCAGCGGGGTCGGCGCGTAGTCGGCCAGGCTCTGGTGGAACGCCAGCACCTCGGCGGGCGCCGGACGCGGCTGCGATGAACGGGCCGTGCCGGAGCGGTAGAGCACTCCTAAGCGACCAGCGCGAAGGCCTGGGCCGAGGTGGAGTACGTCTGCGGCGAGGAGGTCCCGATCCGCTGCGGGGCCGACTCCTGGACCCGGATGGCCGCCGTCTGCAGGCGGACCGGCAGCGTCGACCTCATGGCAGTGGCGAGGTCGAACTGCACCTCGGCCAGCAAGTCGGACAGCTCCAGATCGAGCGCCCGGCAGATCGCGGCCAGGATCTCCGAGGAGGGCTCCTTGCGGCCGCGCTCGATCTCGGACAGATAGGGCACCGACACCTGGGCCACCTCGGCGAGCTCGCGCAGGGTGATCCCCCGCTCGCGCCGCAGCCGGCGGAACACGTTCCCGATCACCTGGCGTAGCAGCACGTCCGGTCCTCCTCGACTCGCGTGGTCCTTGTACCGAGTGTGCCATCCCGGCCGGGTCTGCGGTGGGCAGATCTGCCACGGGCAGATTCCGGCGACGCCGGGCCCGGTCGCGGTCAGGCTGGGGAGCATGAGCGACACCATGCGAACCACCGACCTCGACCAGCACATCTACCAGCGACTGCTCTGGCAGCGGATCGTCGTCCTGCGCGACGAGATCAAGGACGAGAACGCCAACGCGCTGTGCGCCCAGCTGATCCTGCTGAACGCGGAGGACCCGAAGGCGGAGATCTCGCTCTACATCAACTCGCCCGGCGGCTCGGTGTCGGCCGGGCTGGCGATCCTGGACACGATGAACTTCATCAGCAACGACGTGTCGACGTACGCGATGGGGCTGGTGGCGTCGATGGGTCAGGTGCTGCTGGCCTGCGGTGCGCCGGGCAAGCGGTTCAGCCTGCCGCACGCGCGGATCATGATGCACCAGCCGTCCGGCGGAATGGGCGGCACCGCCAGCGACATCAAGACCCAGGCGGAGCAGTCGCTGCTGGCCAAGAAGCAGCTGGCCGAGCTGTTGAGCGAGCGGACCGGCCAGAGCGTCGACCGGATCACCACGGACTTCGACCGGGATCGCTGGTTCACGCCGGAGCAGGCGCTCGACTACGGCATCGTCGACCGGGTGCTGACCCAGCCGGTCAGCGTCTGAGCCGGCGCCCGCTCCCCCGAGGCGCGGGCGCCGGTGGTCGCTAGGCCAGCGCCTGGTCCAGGTCTCTGACCAGGTCCTCGGGGTCTTCGAGGCCGATGCTGAGTCGGAGCAGGTGCTGGTCCGGCTTGGCGTCGTCCGCGACCAGGCGGTGGGTCAGTGCGGCCGGGCGCTGGATCAGCGTGTCCACACCGCCCAGGGACACCGCATGCGTGATCAGCTCGAGCTTGGCCAGCAACTGGTCGGCCCGAGTCGTCCGGAACGCCAGTACGGCGCCCGGACCGGCCTGCTGCCGACCGACCAGCCCACGCGGATCGCACTCGGGCAATCCGGGGTAGTGCACCTTGTCCACAGCCGGATGGGTGCTCAGCCAGTCAGCCACCTTCGCCGCACCTGCCTGCTGCGCACGAACGCGAATCGGCAGCGTCTGCAGTCCCCTGTGCAGCTCGTACGCCGCCAGCGGGTAGAGCAGAGCTCCGGTCACCGCACGCACCTGGCGGAGCCGCGCGACCCAGTCCGTCGTCCCGGCGACCAGGCCACCCATCAGGTCGCCGTGACCGCCGAGGTACTTCGTGGCCGAGTGCAGCACGAGCGTGGCGCCGTGCCGAGTGGGCTGCTGCAGCACCGGGGTGGCGAAGGTGTTGTCCACAGCCACCGGTACGCCAGCCGCCTGGCGGACCACATCGGCGATGTCCGTGAGTTCGACGGTCGGGTTGGCCGGGGTCTCGAGCAGCACCAGCCCGGTGTCCGTGCGGATCGCCTCAGCGACGGTCTGCGCGGTCGCCCAGCTGACCGTCGCACCGAGCAAACCTGTGGACAACAGGTGGTCGGAGCCGCCGTACAGCGGGCGGACGACGACCACGTGCGGCTTCCCCGCGGCGACGGTTGCCAGCAGCACCGCCGTCAGCGCGGCCATCCCGGAGCTGAACGCGACTGCGCCGTCGGCGCTCTCCAGCTCGGCCAGCGCGGTTTCGAGGCGGGCGACGTTCGGGTTCCACAGGCGTTGGTAGACGAGGCTGCCGTCGCCCGGGTCGCCCCCGCCCGCCAGCCGGTCGTACGCCGCACCGCCTGCCGTGGTGCCGGACAGCGGGTACGTCGTACTGAGGTCGATCGGGGGGACGTGCACCCCGAGGGCGGTCAGGTCGTCGCGGCCGGTGTGCACGGCGCGGGTGTCCGACACGGTCATCGGGCCTCCTTCGGTCCGTCTGCGGTGCGGACAGGATGAAATCTTCTGCGAGAGACCGGCAAGAGTTCCGAAGAAAATTCGTCCACAGGTCTGTCCACACGCTGTGGATTCTGTGGATGGCCCTTACAGTGATGTCATGCCGAAGGATCGTCGGACCCCTGGACCGGCGCCCCGGCCGGTTCCCGCGGGGCTCGACGAGGTCGACCTGGAACTGGTCCGCCTGCTCACCGTGGACGGCCGGATGCCGAACAACGCGCTGGCCGAGGCGACCGGGATCGCGCCGTCGACCTGCCTGGCGCGGGTCCGGGCGCTGCGCGAGCGCGGCGTGATTCGCGGCTTCCACGCCGACGTCGACCTGGCCGCGCTCGGGCGCCCGCTCCAGGCGATGGTGGCGATCCGGATCGGCGCGCACTCCCGCGACGAGATCGACCGCTTCCGCGCGATGGTCCCGCGGCTGCCGGGCGTGCTGTCGCTGTTCCACGTCAGCGGCGCGAACGACTACCTGCTGCACGTGGCGGCGGAATCACCCGACGCGCTGCGTGACTTCGTGCTCGACCACCTGACCGCGGATCCCGCGGTGGTGCACGCCGAGACGAGCCTGATCTTCGAGCACGTCCGGGCGTGAAAGGCCCCTGTGGATAACTCTCGGGTTATCCCCTGCCTGTGGACAACCGCGGGTCAGCGGGGCTTCAGGCCCCAGGCTTCCGCGAGCAGGTTGTAGGAGTGGCGGCGTTCGGCCGGGTCGTGGATCGAGGTGGTGATGATCAGCTCGTCGGCGCCGGCGGACTCGGCGCGGTGGCGCAGATCGGCGGTGACCTGGTCGGGGGTGCCGACGGAGACCAGCCCGGACCACTCCTCGACGGCGGCCTTCTCACCTTCGGACCACGGGTACGCCGCGGCTTCCTCCGGCGACGGCATCGGGCCGGGGCGGCCGGAGCGCAGGCGGAGGATCGAGAGGGCGTTGGCGAGCGCCAACTGCTCGGCGCGTTCTTCGGTTTCGGCGACGATCGCGGCCAGGGCGAGGATCGCGTGCGGCTGCGACTGGTCGGGCGAGGGCTGGAACTGCTCGCGGTAGGTGCTGATCACGCCGGACGGGTCGAGCGTGCCGAAGTGGCCGGCGTACGCGAAGCCGGTGCCCAGGGCGGCGGCTGCCTGGCCGCCGTACGTGCTGGAGCCGAGGATCCAGACCGGCGGCAGCGGGACGTCGTCGGGCTGCGCGGTGATCGGGGCGAAGGGGTGGCCGGCCGGGAAGCCCTCGGCGTACGCGCGCAGTTCGGCGTACTGGTCGGGGAAGTCGTCGGCGGACAGCGCCTCGCGGCTGCGGCGCAGCGCGAGCGCGGTGCGCTGGTCGGTGCCGGGAGCGCGGCCGATGCCGAGGTCGATGCGGCCGGGGTGCAGACCGGCGAGCACGCGGAACGTCTCGGCGACCTTCAGCGGGGAGTGGTTCGGCAGCATGATGCCGCCGGAGCCGACCCGGATCGTCGACGTGACGGCGGCGACGGCCGCGATCATCACCTCGGGCGTCGAGCTGACGACGCTCGGGATGTTGTGGTGCTCGGCGAGCCAGAAGCGGTGGTACCCGGCCGCCTCGGCGGTCTTCGCCAGCTCCAGCGTCTCGTGCAACGCCTCCGACGGCTTGGTCCCGGTCGGCACCGGGGACAGGTCGAGCACGGACAGCGGCATCGCTTCACTCGTCACGTACAACCGCAACCGCCGGGAACGGATTCCTATTCCACCGTGACGTCGGTGCAGCCCGTGATCGAGTACGCCGGCTCGCCGCCGACCACCCGGTTGCCGGTGAAGACCAGTCCCCCGACGCTCTTCGCGCGCAGCACCTCACCGTCGCCGGCCAGCTGGAACTCGTTGTCCTCGATCAGTACGCCGCGGTGCACCGGCTCACCCTCGACCTGGTTGGTCGGATCGAACCAGATCACCGGCGTCGCCGGCCGCAGGAACTGGTTGCCGCGGACGACGAGATCGCGCACCGGCCCCGACTCGTACCACTGGTGCGCGTCGGCCGAGACGTAGATGCTCGCCATCGACAGCTGGTCGAACACGTTGTGCTCGATCACGCTCGGCCCCCGCGTGGTGAGCAGCACGCCCCGCGTCGGGATGTTGCGGAAGGTGTTGCCCGCGATTCGCACCGACGGGGTGTAGCTCACGTTCTCGACGACGTACGCGCCAGACTCGACAGTCTCCGGTACGGCGCGGTCGAGCGTGATCGTCATCGTGGTCAGCGGTTTGCTGCTGTCCGTCCCGGTCGGTCCGTCGACCGCGACCACCGTCGCCTGACCGGCCCCGGCCAGCGTCAGCTTGTCGACGAACTCGACCAGGTCCCCGGGGTGGAACTGTGGAAAACCCGCCGTCTCGGGGTGCATGTACTGCAGCCCAACCCGGTCGCCCGCGACGTCGACGACCTCGAGATAGGTGCCGTGCACGTTGATCGGGTCGTCGTGCGCGCCGTCGAACAGGTTGCCGGTGATCGTCACCGTGCCGCGGACCCCCGACATCTGCAGGATGTCCGCGAACGCCGCCGTACTGCGGCCGATCGAACGGTCGGCGTGGAACTCGTTGTCCGCCACGGTGATGTCCGTGCTGAGCTGGCCGACGATGCCGAAACCGTGCAGGTAGCCGGCCTTCAGGTTCGTGACCGTGACCTGCGACGACTCCCAGATGAATCCGGCCGCGGTGTCGCGGGTCGGTTCACGCAGCTGGTAGACGAGGCCCTGGTCCTCGGTCGTGAGCTCGGACAGATAGTCGACGCGGATCCGGTGATCGCCGAGATCGGTCAGCCGCGCGACGCCGGTGAACAGCGGGTTGTCTCCCCGCCAGATCCGCTGCGCCACCGGGTCGTGGATCTGGCAGTACCAGAGCTCGTCGGTGCTGTGCCGCCAGTACGGCGTACCGGTGGCTGGGCTGGTCTCGCCGAGGAACGTGAGTTGGTCATCGCCCACCAGGTAGGGATTGCCGGGCGGAACGCTGAGCACCCGGTACGCCGGACCGGTCTCCGCGACCGTCACGTCCACGACCTTCGGCGCCGAGTGGTCGAAGGCGAAGTTGCTGATCGTCACCCGCTCGGAGCGCACTACGGCGAACAGGCCCAGCAGGCCGTGCAGCTGAAAAGTGGAGCCGTCGCCGTCGACGGTGAGGTCGGCGAGGTCTTCGAGCAGGAACGCGAAACGCTTGTGCCGGTGGGACTGGTCGGCGCCGACGGTGTTGGAGATGTAGAACTCTCGCTCGATCGCCTGCTCCGGGTAGAACTGGTAGATACCTCGGGGGAAGAGCAGCCGGACCGGGCCGCCGAGATTCCGCGCGTGGGCGATCGCGTCGACGACTGCCGGGGTGCTGTCCTTCACGCCGCTGCTGTCCGCGCCGAACGCGGTGACGTCGACTACCTGGGTCACGAGGGTCTAGCTAATCAGGCGGGGTACGGCGTGGTGGTGCGGGCGTCCCGCAGTGCACGGGCCCACCAGGCGAGCTGGTCGAGCATGGTCGTGGCGGCTACTGCCGTCGCGGGGTCGGCGAGCTCGGCGGTGTCGACGGCGCCGGGGAGCTGCTGGAAGCTGAGCGTCTCGCGGATGGTGACCGCGTGCAGCTCGCCGAAAACGAGCCGCAGTTGCTCGGCGGCCCGCAGCCCGCGCGAGCGGCCGCCGTACACGACGAAGCCGACGGGTTTGCCGTACCAGGGCTCGCGGACCGAGTCGATCGCGGTCTTCAGGTCGCCGGGATAGGCGTGGTTGTACTCCGGCGCGAGCACGACGATCGCGTCGGCCTCCGCGATCCGCGCGGGCAGGTCGCCGGCGATCGATAGATCGACCAGGTCGAGCTTGAAGTCGTCCCGGCCGTCGACCTGCCGGCTGAACCAGGTCATCAGCGCTCGGCAGAACGGGCTGGCCTCCGCGGTACGCACGAGCAGGGCGAGACGGAGCGGATGAACGGTCACGTCCAGCGACGGTAGTACCTCAACAACACTTGAGGTCAAGCTGCCGGTGGAGAAAGCGGCGAAATGCCGTAAAATCGAGGATTTGTGGCGACCGGAAGAAATGTCACGGGAGCCAACGCGGTGCATTTTATCACGAGGGGCTGGAATTGCAGAATCCGGTGCAGTCGGAACAGATTCACCTGACCACGTTCTACGCGGCACTGGACCGCGAACGTGAGCAGGCTCAGACCCGTCGCCGCGGCGAACAGGTGGCCGGGACGCGCAATGCCCAGGCCCTGCACCAGCGCGACGGCCGGGTCCGCGACCTGAACGCCCGGCTGGCCCGGCTGAACGCCGCCGAGGAAGGCCTGTACTTCGGCCGCCTGGACGACAGCAACGGCGAGGTCCTGCACCTGGGCCGGATCGGCCTGCACGACGAGGACTACGAACCGCTGCTGGTCGACTGGCGTGCTCCCGCCGCGCGGCCGTTCTACGTCGCGACCGCGGTGCACAACCAGGGCGTCGTCCGGCGCCGGCACATCCAGAGCCGGCTGCGGCGGGTGATCGACGTCCAGGACGAGCAGCTCGACCTCGGGCGGACGGCGGCCGGCGAGTCCCGGCTCGGTACCGGCGTGATGGGCGAGGCCGTCCTGCTGAAGGCGCTGGAGGCCCGGCGGACCGGCACGATGGAGTCGATCGTGCAGACCATCCAGGCCGACCAGGACCGGATCATCCGGTCCGAACTGCCGGGGATTCTGGTCGTTCAAGGTGGTCCGGGGACCGGAAAGACCGCCATTGCGCTGCACCGGGCCGCTTATCTGCTCTACACCCATCGTGACCAGCTGGAAAAGCGCGGAATTCTTGTCGTCGGCCCCAATCCGACGTTCCTGAAGTTCATCGGGCAGGTGCTGCCGTCGCTGGGTGAGGACGGCGTCCGGCTGGTCACGCTGGCCGAGCTCTACCCCGGGCTGACCGCGACCCGGCCGGAGTCCGCCGAGGCGGCCGAGGTGAAGGGCCGGGCGGTGATGGCCGACGTGATCGCGCAGGCGGTCGCCAACCGTCAGTGGGTTCCTTCGAAGCCGCTGGAAGTGACAGTGGACCGGACCGTGCTGCGGCTCGACCCGGTGGTCGCCGAGGAGGCACGCGCTAGGGCGCGCGAGCGGCGGCTGACGCACAACCAGGCCCGGCCGTTCTTCCTGACCGAGATCGTCGACACGCTCACCGAGCAGTACGCCGAGATCATCGGCGCCGACCCGCTCGGCGGCGAGAACCTGCTCGACGACTACGACCTCGCCGAGCTGCGCAAGGAGGTCATCGCCGAGCCGGCCGTCCAGGAGTTGCTGCATCGCCTCTGGCCGAACCTGAGCCCCCGCGAACTCCTTGTCGACCTGTACGGCGACGAGCAGCGGCTGGCGGCGGCTGCTCCGCAGCTGAGCGAACTGGATCGCGAACACCTACTGCGGTACGGCGACGACTGGAGCCCGGCCGACGTGCCGCTGCTCGACGAAGCGGCCGAGCTGCTCGGGGACGACGGCCAGGAGGCGGCCCGGTTGAAGGCGGAGCGGGCGCGGGCGATCGCCTACGCGCAGGGCTCGCTCGACGTACTGTCCGGGTCGGGCTCGACCGACTTCGACGAGGACGACGAGTCGGAGGTGCTGACCGCCCGGGACATCCTCGACGCCGAGGCGCTGGCCGAGCGGTTCGAGGCCGACGACGACCGGACGCTGGCCGAACGCGCCGCGGCGGACCGCCGCTGGACGTACGGGCATGTGATCGTCGACGAGGCGCAGGAGCTGTCGCCGATGGCCTGGCGGGCGATCGCGCGACGCTGCCCGCTGCGGTCGATGACGCTGGTCGGCGACGTCGCGCAAACGAGTGCGGCCGGCGGCGGGACCAGCTGGCGGCAGGCGCTCGCGTCGACCTTCGGCGATCGCTGGCGGCTGGCGGAGCTGACGATGAACTACCGCACACCGGCCGAGGTGATGGAGCTCGCCGGTCAGGTGCTGCAGCTGGTGGACCCGCAGGCGAAGGCGCCGCAGTCGGTCAGGTCGACCGGCGTGAAGCCGTGGCACGTCGACGTCGCGCCGGCCGAGCAGGCGGCGTACGTGAGCAAGGTTGCCGGCGAGGAGGTCCAGCACGGGCAGGTCGGGGTGATCACCTCGCGCCTGCGGCTGGAGCTGGTGCAGGAGGCAGTCGGAGACCTGGCCGACGTGACCGTCCTGACCGTCGCGGGCGCCAAGGGGCTTGAGTTCGACTCGGTGCTGGTGGTCGACCCCGAGGGCATCATGCTCGAGTCACCGCGAGGCCTGCGCGACCTGTACGTCGCACTGACGCGCTGCACGCAGCGCCTCGGCGTGATCGGCGAACTGCCCGAGGTGCTGGCGGATTCGGACGCTTGGGATGTCCGGCGTTAGGGCGTGTCTCCCAATTCCGCGCCGTAGCGAGCAGGTGCCCGGTGCGGTGGCTCGGTGTGCGGGAGACGAGGGTGGCGATGCGAAGCATCGTGCCCTTGGCGCCCGTGCAGCGAGGCGCCGTGCCGGGTGCCGCGCAGTAGGCGGGGAATTGGGAGACACGCCCTAATGGTCCGAGCAGCACTTGTGCTGGTGTTCGGCCTCGAAGGGGATGAGGACGCCGCCGGCGGCGGGCTGGACCTGGAGGATGACCTGGCCTTCGCGGCGTACCGGGCGGACGAAGTCTCGGGTGTCGATCACCGTGTCGTCGGTGACCGGTAGGCCGCCGAGCGCCTCGACGTAGTCGATGCCTGCCTTGGCGCGCAGAGCGGCAGCGGTCTGTACGCCGTACGCGTGCTCGCAGCCGGGCCAGCGGACCAGGCGGCCGGCGCCGAGTGCGCTCTCCACGGCAGCGACGTACGCGCCGCGGACCAGCGGGCTCGGTCCGGCGAGGTCCGGAGCGGTCGCACCGGACCGGGTGAACGCG
Organism: Kribbella sp. ALI-6-A; assembly: GCF_001984195.1. Classification (GTDB taxonomy): domain Bacteria; phylum Actinomycetota; class Actinomycetes; order Propionibacteriales; family Kribbellaceae; genus Kribbella. Next base: position 1,420,225 of record NZ_MTQN01000012.1, on the reverse strand, counting down.
GAGCCGGCGCCGTGGTCGGCGCACCACCTGCGGACGTGCGCCTCGAGTTCGTCGGTCGCCGCGGCGATCGAGACGGCGAGGTGCGGGGTGTCTCCCCCGGTGATCGCGTGGGTGCACGCGATCACCGGGATCGCCGCCGGGGCGAGCAGTTCGTGCAGAACGTGCTCGGCCTCGGCGGTGTCGCGGCTGGCCGCGTCGACGGCGATGATCATCGGGTCGGCGTCACTTCTTCGGGAGCACCCAGATCGGGTTCGTGTAGAACCACAGGTCCGACCACGGGTCCGCGTCGCCGACCACGTCGAGCTGCGGGCCCGCCGGGTCGATCGCCGCACCGAGGTACCCCGGCTGGCTGCGGTTGCCGTCGGTGCCGCGGACCCGGACGTAGAACGGCTCCTCGGCCCGGCCCAGCGGCAAGACCAGCTCGAACGTGCCGCGCTTGCCCGAGGTGTCCCACTGCCGGACCACCTTGGTGTCCGGCGCGGTGAACGTGTCGCGGTTGCTGACCGTGCCCTTGACCGCGCCGCGAATCGCGTCGACCCGGTTCAGCTTCGGCACGAAGTTCGCCCAGTTCGGCATCGTCTGGGTGGTGATCCGGACGACCAGCTCGACCGCGCGGCCGCGGCGTACGGTGAGCGCGCCGCCGAGCGGTTCGCCGTACCGCTGACCGACCTCGCGGACCTCGACCTCGACGCCCTTGGCGAGCATGCCGTGGTCGACCCACATCCGGCCGGCCCGCAGGCCCTCCATCACCGACAGGTAGTCGCGGCGGTCGGCGCCGACGTGGGTGCGGCTGTAGTAGCCGGGCCAGAAGTCGCCCGCGGTCCGGTTCACGGTGTTGCCGTAGACCGGGTCCATGTAGCGGCCGTCGCGGTCGAACTGCGCCTGGTCGGAACCGTCCGGACGGCGGGCCGTCTCGTTCCAGTTCACGTGGCTGTCGGAGTTCGCGCTGATCCACCAGGGCTTGCCCTCGGCGAGCAGGCTGTCCCACAGGCCGCCGACGGTCGAGGTCATCCAGTCGAAGCCGCCCCAGGTCCGGTAGGACTCCAGCGGGTAGCCGGGGAACGAGTTCGCGCCCGGGGCGTTGCCGTAGTAGCCGCGGGCCTGGGCACCACCGATCGGCGCGGGCAGACCGGCGGCCTGGTGACCCGGCGCGCCTTCGAAACCGATCGCGATCCGCGGGTCGGCGTCGCGCCAGTTGCGGATCTCGTGCGGGCTGTCGATGCCGTTGCGGGCCGGGTGGTTGGCCAGGAACAGCGCGTCCTGGACGCGGCGCCGGTCGACCTGCTGGCCGAGCCACTGGATGCCCGAGACGGCCAGCGCCTCGTTGGCCGGGCTGTTGCCGCTGGCCCCCTTCACGCTGCCGTCGTAGCTGTTCTCGAACTGCTTGAGCACCTCGACCTCGCGGCTGCCCGGCGCGACGAACACCGTGCCGTGCTCGGCGGACGGGATGTTCCACTCCAGGCCCTGGAAGATCAGCGTGTTCTTCAGCTCGCTGCGCGCCGCCTTGATCTGCGGGTTGACCAGGTCGACACCGATCCGCGCGTGGGTGGCGCCACCGTGGTCGGTGATCACCAGCCAGTCCAGCCCGTATGCCGCGGCGTGGCGCGCCTGGTCGATGACCCGGTACAGGCCGTCGGAGCTCATCTGGGTGTGGATGTGGTGGTCGCCGGCCAGCCAGACGTTCGGCCGCTTGTGCTGCTGGAAGATCCAGCCCGGCACGTTCTTCGGCGCCGCGGCGGCGGCCGCCTGCGCACCCGTGACGGCCAGCGCCGCCGTGCCTCCGAGAATGCCGGCGGACCGCAGCAGCGACCGGCGGCTCACCTCGGTCGGCGAAAGGTCGGAGTCCGGGATCGACTCGTCCAGCGCGGCCAGCGTCGCGGCGTCCAGTTCGGCGTTCGGGTGGTGGTGATCGTGGTCGTGCCCGTGGCCGTGTCCGTGCCCGTGGCCGTGGCCGTGATCGCTGTGGTCGTGGGAGTGTCCCATCGTGCGTCCTCTCGGATGGCGGAATCCGGCGCGATCATCGCCTTTCCGGATGACGCGCAGGTGTTGTCCGGGTGAACCACTGCCGCCACCCCTGGACAAACCCGCACCGCGGTGCCTCACTGGACCGTGGGGGGAAGATCATGGGGAGATCACCACAACCGGGGACCGGTCGTGCCGCCGCGCTGCGCGCCGTTGGCGGCGGGATGGCGGTCGGCGTACTCGCCATACTGGCCACGTTCGCGGTCGTGCGCGCGACGTACGAAACCGGCGCACCCGCCAAGGTGGCCAACGCGCCGACCCCGGCGGCCCGCACGACACCCGCCGGCGCCCCGGCCACGCCGGTGAGGCTGCGGTGCGAGGAGTTGGTCGCGCGTGGTTACACGTACGCGGGCGTGGTGGGCTACTGGCGCGCGTACGGCCGACCACCCGAGATGGATGCTGACGGCAACGGAATTCCGTGCGAGGAGGAGTACGCACCGCCGGCCGTCGACCAGTTCTGGCAGCAGTGAGTCCGGCCCCACCCCTGGACAAACACGAACGGTGATGACTTGATGGGCCGTGGGGGGAAGACCATGGCGCAAACGCCACAGAAAGTGATCAAACGCTTCACCGACGACGGCAGTACAACACTGGTCGCACTCGCCGGAGTTGCCGTCGGTGTCATCGCGGTACTGCTCACCTGGTTGGTGGTGCTGACGATGAACAAGGCTGAGCCGGTGCGGGACAGCAGCGCGCCGGCTCGGGACTCTACGCCACCGGCGGCGGCGTCGGCGCCTGCGATTGTGCCGCCGACCGCAACGGTCACGGTGGCGCCGCGGCCGACCGCGACGGTGCCGCGGCCCGGGGATGTGCGTGGGCTACCGGGTGGCTTGTTCTGCCGGGACCTGAAGGCGCGGGGGTACAGCTACGTCGCCGCCGTCGACTACTGGCGGGGGGAGGGACAGCCGAACCAGATGGATGCTGACCGCAACGGAATTCCGTGCGAGACGGTCTACGCGCGCAGCGATGTGGGGCAGTACTGGCGGGGACGTGAGGTGCGGGCCGTGGCCTCGGTGCCGGTGAACCTGTTCTGCCGGGACCTGGTCGCGATGGGGGCGTCGTACGGTGAGTCCGTCACCTACTGGTGGTACTCGGGCATGCCCACCCGGATGGATGCCGACGGCAACGGGATTCCGTGCGAGACGGTGTACTCCGCGGTGGTCGTCAACGCGTTCTGGCGCCAGTGAGAGGTCGATCGGCGGGGATCTTCGGGGCGGCGGTCGTCGGGGTGACGGCCGTGGGGCTCGGGGTGTTGTCGGCGCTGGGGGTGCTGGATCGCGCGGCGGTTGAGCGACCGGGCGCGCAGGCTACGGTCACGCCGGTCCCGGCGTCTCCTTCGACGGTGAGCTCGTCACCCGCGGCAGTGCCCGTCCCGACCGCCAGCCCGACCCCCAGGACGACGGCCACCCCGACAGGCCGCACGACCGCGACGACCCGCGCGACGCCGAAGATCTCGGTCCGCCCGCCGCTGCGGTACGTCTTCCCGGTCCAAGGCTGTCCAGCCTCCGCGTCGCAAGCGCATCACGATTACCCGGCGGCCGACATCTTCACCCGCGTTGGATGCCGGTTCGTCGCACCGGTCGACGGGCGGGTGGACGAGGTGATCCGGGTCGACCGTTGGAGCCCGAAGACCAATGTCGCCGCAGATCGCGGCGGACTGGCGGTCTCGATCGTCGGGCGGGACGGCGTCCGGTACTACGGTTCGCACCTGTCGGCGATCACCGCTGGGATCCGTCCGGGCCTCGCCGTCCGCGCGGGTCAACCGCTCGGGCTGACCGGGCGGACCGGCAGTGCCCGATCGACTCCGGCGCATCTGCATTTCGGCATCAGCTGGCCCACCCCGGCCGGGCGGTGGTGGATCCGGCGCGGGATCGTGCCGCCGCAGCGGTTCCTGGCCGGGCTGAAGACCGGCAACCCGAGCTCGCCGGCGGCGATGGTCGAGCGAGCGAAGACGGCGTACGGGGTCGACCGCGGCTGCCGGGCGTACTGCTAGCGCAAACGGCGGCAGAAGGTTCGCAGGTCCTCGACCAGTAGGTCGGGTGCCTCCAGGGCGGCGAAGTGGCCGCCTCGGGGGTGTTCGGTCCAGTGGGTGAGGTGGTGGGTGCGGGACAGGATGTGGCGCATCGCGGGGTCGGTGGGGAAGACGGCGACGCCGGTGGGCACGGACGAGGGCTCGGGCGGGGGCGTGCTGGGCTCGTAGTAGAGGTTGGCCGACGTAGCACTGGTGTTGGTGAACCAGTACAGGGAGACGTCGGTCAAAATGTGGCCCAGGGCAACGTCTGTCAGCGGCCGGGACGGGTCGGACCAGTCGTGGAACTTCTCCAGGATCCAGGCGAGTTGGCCGACCGGGGAGTCGCTCAGGGCGAAGGAGATGGTCTGCGGCTTGCTGCCCTGGAGTTCGGCGTACGCCGTACCGGTGGCTCGGACGTGGTCGGCGAAGGTGAGCTTGGCCTGGTCGTTCGGGCTGAGGTCGTCGAAGTCGCCGGGCCGGTAGCCGGGATCGGTGGACGGGTGGGCGAGGCCGCCGTTGATGTGGACGCCGAGGACGTGGCCGGGGGCGACGCGGCCGAGCAGGGGTGAGACGACCGAGCCGGTGTCGCCGCCCTGGGCGACGTACCGCTCGTAGTCGAGGCGGTCCATCAGGGTGGCCCAGGCGTGGGCGATGCGCAGATGGTTCCAGCCGGCGTCGTTGAGCGGGATCGAGAAGCCGTGGCCGGGGACCGAGGGGGCGACGAGATGGAACGCGTCCGCCGGATCGCCGCCGTGGGCTCGCGGGTCGGTGAGCGGGCCGACGATCTCGAGAAACTCGGCGATCGAGCCGGGCCAGCCGTGCGTGAGGATGAGCGGGAGCGCGTCCGGTTCGGACGAGCGGACGTGCAGGAAGTGGATCGGCTGGCCTTCGATCATGGTGACGAACTGAGGGAACGCGTTCAGCCGGGCTTCCCACGTGCGCCAGTCGTAGTCGTCGAGCCAGTGCCGGACGACCTGTTGCAAGACCTCGACCGGGACGCCGCGGGACCAGTCGTCCGCGGCAGGCAGCACGCGCGGCCAGCGGGTCCGGCGCAGGCGGGAGCGGAGGTCGTCGACGTCCTCCTGCGGAACGGCGATCCGGAACTCGTCGATCATGGCTCCAGCGTACGGACGGCGCCGGCGAGAAGGCTGATGCCCTCAGCAACTGATTGCTCGGTCAGACCGCCGTAGCCGAACACCAGACCGGGTGGACCGGGCGGGTTGAACCAGTACGGCGTGAGCGGGTGGACGCCGACGTCCCGGGTGCGGGCTGCCTCGGCGACGGTTTCGGCGGGGAGGTCGGGCGGCAACCAGGCGAGCACGTGCAGGCCCGCCGAGATCCCGACCGGCTTGAAGTCGGGCAACTGGTCCGCGAGCTGCTCGACAAGGAGATCGCGGAGGCTGCGGTAGCGGGGACGCATCCGGCGGAGATGGCGGTCGAACTCGCCGCGGACGATGAAGTCGGCGAAGGTCAGCTGGTCCAGGACCGACGAGCCGCGGTCGTCGGTCAGCTTGGCGGCCGCGAGCGGCTCGACCAGGGCGTCGGGCAGGATCAGCCAGCCGAGGCGGAGCCCGGGCGCGAGCGTTTTGCTCGCCGTACCGGCGTAGACGACGCGGTCCGGAGCCAGACCCTGGATGGCGCCGATCGGTTCGCGGTCGTAGCGGTACTCCGCGTCGTAGTCGTCCTCCAGGATCAGCGCGTTCCGGCGGACGGCCCACTCGACCAGCGCGGTCCGGGTCTCGGGCGACGCGACGGCGCCGGTCGGCATCTGGTGAGCGGCGGTGACCAGGACGAGGTCCGCACCGGACCGGTCGAGCGCCTCGACGTCCACGCCGGAGTCCAGAACCGGTACGCCGACGGTCTCCAGCCCGGCCGTGACCGCGACGTCGCGGACGTCGTTGTCGGACGGGTCCTCCAGCGCGATCCGCCGGTAGCCGGCCGCGACCAGCACCTGGAAGAGCAGCCGTGAACCCTGCGCGAACCCGTGGCAGATCAGCATGTTCTCCGGCCGGGCCGACGTCCCGCGGACCCGGTTGAGGTAGTCGGCCAGCGCCTCGCGGAGCTCGAGCGCGCCCTGTCCGCTGAGATAGGAGAAGGTCCGGTGCGGCGTCTCGTTCAGCACCCGCCGGAACGACCGCAGCCAGGCCGCGCGCGGGAACTGCGTGACGTCGGGATGGCTGTACCGGAAGTCGATCCGCGGCGGTCCGGCGACCTTCTGACCGGCTCGAGCCGCCTGCAGGCTGCGCGCTGCCGCCTGCGCGACCTGGGTGTAGCCGCCGGCCCGGCTCACCAGGTACCCCTCGGCGACGAGCTGCTGGTACGCCTCGACCACGACGCCGCGCGACAGTCCCAGGTCGGACGCGAGCGCGCGGGACGACGGCAGGACGGCGTCCGCACGGAGCAGGCCCTCGCGGATCCGCTCCCGGATCCCGGTCTCCAGCTGCTGGTGCAGCGGCACGGTGCTGTCCCGCTGGATCTCGACCAGCAGCTCACCGGTACCGGAACCGGTCCTGGAACGGCTCATGGAATTGGACCTTATCCGCGCGCCGGGGCGCTGTCAGGGTTTGTGTACCAGCACTTCAGCGAAGGAGTCCGCCGATGACCACGATCGAGATCCAGACGCCGGTGCTGCTGCAGGCCGGCGACAGCGGGTACGACGAAGCCCGCACGGTGTGGAACGCGATGGTCGATCGCCGCCCGGCCGTGATCGCCCGCTGCGGCAGTACGGCGGAGGTCGCCGCCGCCGTCCGGCACGCACGGAGCCGGTCGCTGGAGATCGGCGTGCGGTGCGGCGGGCACAACATCGCCGGCCTCGCGGTGCCCGACGGCGGGATGATGATCGACCTGACGCCGATGGGCGGCGTACGGGTCGATCCCGTTCGGCGGCTGGCGTGGGTGCAGGGCGGGGCGTTGCTGGGCGAGCTGGATCGGGCGGCGCAGCAGTACGGGTTGGCGACCACGGCCGGGAACGTTTCGCACACCGGCGTCGGCGGGCTGACGTTGGGCGGCGGGATGGGGTGGCTGGCTCGGCAGCACGGGCTGGCCTGCGACAACGTCGCGTCGTACGAGGTGGTGACTGCCGAGGGTGAGATCGTGCGCGCCAGTGCGGAGGAGAACGCCGAGCTGTTCTGGGGCTTGCGGGGTGGCGGTGGCAACTTCGGCATCGTGACGGAGTTCGAGTTCCGGTTGCACGAGGTTGGGACGCGGACGCTGGTGGCGGAGTTCGAGTTCGCGGCTACGGAGGGGTTCGACGTACTGACCGGGTGGCGATCGTTGAACGCGACGGCGCCGCGCGAGGCGACGTTCACGGCGAACGTGGTCGGGGACGAGGTCCGGGTCGGCTTCGTGTGGGTCGGGGACCCGGCCGACGGCGCGAAGCTGCTGCCCGCCTTCCGCGCGCTGGGGACCGTGGTCGCGGAATCGGTCGAGGAGATGCCGTACCTGACCCTGCAGACGCGGGACGACAACGTGCAGGGACACCGGTACCGGCGGTACTGGAAGGGGCACTACTTCAAGACCCTGCCGGACGACGCGATCCGGGCGCTGCTGCGGAATCCGGGCGTCGGTGCGAGCCTGCAGGCCTACGGCGGCGCGATCGCCGACGTACCGGACGCGGACGCGGCATTCAGTCATCGGGACACGGTGTTCGAGTTCGTCACCGCGACCCGGTGGGACGATCCGGCCGAGGACACCGACCGGATCGCCACCGTGCGCGAGTACGCCGCCGGGCTCGCGCCGTACGCCGGGGGCGCGTACGTGAACACGCTCAACGGCGAGCCGGTCCGGCGCGCGTTCCCGGCGGCGAAGCTGGCGCGACTGCGGGCGCTGAAGGCGACGTGGGACCCGGCGAACGTGTTCCATCTGAACCAGAACATCCTCCCGGCCTGACAGCCACTCGCCGCGTCCCCCATTTCGACGGTCAACCATCGAAATGCGGGGGAGGCGGGGGTGGGTCAGCGGTTGGCGTAGTACTCGGGTTTCATCTGGATCAGCTGGACGTAGTTGCCGTCGGGATCGGTGAGCGTCGCGAACTTGCCGATGCCGCGGTCCTCGGGCTCGACCAGCCAGTCGACGTCCAGCGTGCGCAGGTGGCCGGCGGTGGCCTCGATGTCCTCGACGGCGAAGTTCACGATGAACCGGCCGGGCTCGGGAGCGGTCGCGGCGACGTCGTCGCGGTGCTCGATCACCAGGCCGAACCCGCCGAGGTCGAGATTGCCGTAGCCGTCGACGCGGGCGTGGAAGGCGTCGCGGTACCAGGTCTTCAGCCGGTCGGGGTCGGTGCTGCCGAGCAGCATGCTGTTCAGAACGGGCCGGTCCATCGGGTTCTCCTCGGGTCGTGGGTCGGTCACGCCGGGGACGTCGGAACCGGCGGCCGGGGCTCGACACGGGATCGGCCGGAACACAAGGACCCGCCCGCACCCGGCCTTGTGGGCCGTGGTGCGGACGGGTCCGTCGTCGTACTCGTGGTTCGCACTGGGTCGATCAAGTCGTGCTGCGGCAACAGGGAGTGCCGCAGTACGGCGGGTCGGGCTTCAGCGCGGGGCTACATCCCACATGCGCTCGCCGGGCAGGGGGTCGGGGAGCCGGTCCACGGCGGGCATCGGGTCGTTGGTGACCCGGAGTCCGGCGAAGCGACGGCTCATGGCCTGGGCGTACCGCTCGGCCAACGCCGGCTCGGCGTTGTAGTCGGCGATCACGTGCTCACCGAACCAGACTCGGACGCGTCGGCGCTCTGACGTCTGGGTGGCGGTGGCGGTTGTCACTGGTCCTCCTGAGGCAGATCTGAGGGGTGGTCGGCCTGTGAACGCGGAGCGAGCGCGATGACGGCTAGCCGTGTGTTCACCGTCACGTCAGGTGCAACGCACGACCGGGATCGGAGGTCACGCCCGGTTCGCGATTTCTGTGCACAAAAGATGGATTTTCTGATCACTTCGATCGAACAGTTGTTCCCTTGTTTTGTTGAATCGCTGAGATTTGCGCGGGAATTGTCGGCGACTGGTGCGATGCTGCGGCGATGCGATCGTCCGTGCGTTCCGTCCACCAGTTGGTCGCCGCCCTCGAGCCGGCCGACGAACACGAGGCCGCCGACCGCGACTGGACCCTGCGCTGGCTCGCGAGCACCGACGACATCTGGCGCCGGGTCAAGCCGGCGACGCCCTCGCCACACCTGGTCTCGTACGCCGTCGTCGTCGACCCGGCCGACAGCAGCGTGCTGCTCGTCGACCACGTGAACGCGCGGCGCTGGCTGCCGACCGGTGGTCACGTGGAGGTCGACGAGCATCCCGCCGACGCCGCGGCGCGGGAAGTCCGGGAGGAATTGGGGATCGATGCCTTGTTCAACGATCGCGAGCCGGCGTTCCTCACCGTCACCGACACCGTGGGGATCGACAACGGGCACACCGATGTGAGTCTGTGGTTCGTTTTCGCCTGGCGGCGGGACCTGCCGGTGGTGGACGCCTCGGGCGAGTTCGCGGAGATCCGATGGTGGGACCGGGACGAGATCGCCGACGGCCAGGGGCAGTTCGACCCGCAGTTCGGCCGGTTCCTGCGCAAGCTCGACGGTCGAACACGTGATCGAGTGTTCCGCCGGACCGAATTCACAGCGTTTCCTCAGGAACGACACGCCGAACTGTCAGCGCCGATCCGTAGGCTGGAAGAGTGACCATCGAAGAGACGGAAACCAGGGCACTGGCCGTGCCCGAGCGGGACGTGCCGTTGACCGGGATCGCGACGGTGCAGACCGAGCAGCTGATCGGTGACGTCGGGGACGCGCTGCGGTTGCTGGACGCGGTCGAGCGGGTCCGGGGCCACGCGCACCCGCTGATCCTGGGGCTGCAGGACGCCGTCGGCATGAAGATGCCGGCCGCGCTGGTGCTCAGCGCGATCTCCAACGGCCGGGACTCGGCGGCCGCCGTGGCCGAGCAGGTCGGCACGACGACCGGCGAGGCCGAGCTCGCGATCGCGGAGCTGGTCGGGCTCGGGCTGGTGAAGACCGAGCCGGCGCTCGCGGTGACCGGGCTGGGTCAGGCGCGGCTCTCACAGCTCGACGCGCTGACCGTCCGGGTGCTGGATGTGGTGACGGGGATTCTGGGGCCGACCGACGCGGCGCACCTGGTGCGGCTGCTGCACACGGTGGCCGACGGGCTGGAGACCGCCGCGGTGACGGCCAGGGTCAACCAGGTGGTTCCGCCGGCTCTGAACAACTAGACGGATCAGGACGCGGGGATCGGATCGTCGTACTTGCCCAGCCGGCCTTCGTAGCGTCGGCCGTTGCGGAAGGGCCAGGCATAGGCGATGCAGCCGTGCAGGCCGAGCGTCTGCTGCTGCATCACCGGCGCTGGCTGACCGGGGCCGGGGCAGAGCTCATGGGCCTCGCCCAGGCGGTGACCGGTCTCGTGGTTGAGCATGTACTTGCGGTACTCGGTGAGTGAGGCGCCGTAGTTCGGGACGCCGTGCACCCAGCGGGCGATGTTCAGGACGACGCGTTCGCCGATCCGGCAGCTGGTGTATTGGTCGTAGCCACCGCCGCAGATCAAATCCCTGGTCGCGGGAGTGACGAACATGAGCTTGAAGTCGGAATTCTGGCCGGGGCCGACCTGACGGAACCGCCACTTGCCGCCGGCGGTCCAGCCTTGTGGCGCGCCGTACGTCGCGCGGACGAAGCGGGACAGCTCGGCCGGATTGATGCCTTTGATGCCGTTTTCGATGTCGATTTCGAAGGTGAGCAGGCGCCCGGCGGTGCCGATCGTTTCCGGGGCGCCGGGGAGAACGGTGTAGGAGACGCTGCCGCGCCGCGGGTAGGTGATGACCGGGCCGGGCGTGGGTGAGCCGGGTTTGGTCACGGCGGCGCGGGGCTTGTTCGCGCTGGTGCCGGGTTTGTTCGCGCCGGCCGTCGCCTGGCGGTTCGGCGTACCGTCGGCGGAGGGCTCGTCGGCTGGGTCGCCGTCGTGCGTGGCGGGGTCGCCGAGCTGATCCGAGTCGGCGGCCACGCTGGGAGCGCGATCGGGCAGGTCGTGCCGGTCGAACGGGCTGGCCGGGAGCTGGAACAGCCCGACCACCACGAGTGCCGCGACCGCGCCCAGACCGGCGATCCTCACCTTGCGCATCAGCTGGACTCCTCACCGCGCCCGGGGTGAGCGCGTCCTCACCTGTTCTTGCCTCTTCGGGCACGCGCCCTTCTCGGCGCCGTCCACCGCGGGGTGGAGATCGGAAATCCACCTGCCGGTTTTGATACGGGCGTGTTAGCTTCGCAGTGAAACAGCACGGATGTGTCAAATACGTGGGGAGTGGACATGAAGCGCTGGACGACAGCTCTGACGACGGCCGCGGTGCTGGTGGGGACGACGCCCGCGACGGTGGCTTGGGGAGCGGGTGCGCCGAGCCACGCGGGCCTGCGGGCCGACTTGCGCCCGGACGGGCGGGCCGGCGCGCACGCGGGCCTGCGGGCCGACTTGCGCCCGGACGGGCGGGCCGGCGCGCACGCGGGCCTGCGGGCCGACTTGCGAGCGGATGTGAACCGCGACGGGCTGGTGACGTGGGCGGACACCACCGGCGAGGACTCCTGGTCCACGCGGCGCGGGGCGATCTTTCTCGCGAATGTCGACGACGACGAGCGGCGGTGCACGGTCGACCCCGGTGAGCTCGAGCAGCCCGGCTCCGCCGTCGACGAAAAGCTTGCCGCATGCAACGACGCGGCGGACGAGCGGATCAACGGCCTCCGCGACCGAGTCGACCTGGCGCCGCTCGACGTCCCCGGCCACCGAGACCTGAGCCGATCGTCCACCGGCCGCCTGGACCTCGCCCCCGCGGACAAAGCCCGGATCTTCGACCTTTCCACCGGCCGCGCGGTCACCCAACTGACCGCCAACCAACTGAGTCGCGGAGTGCGACTGGGCCTGGAGGGCCGAGACGTGCTGCGCGACCGCTCCCGGTGGAACGGCACCGTCGCCGTCACGCTGACCGTCACCGATCGCGGCCGGACGGCGACCGACGTCGTGAAGCTCCGCGTCGCCCCGCTGATGCTGCAGAACGACCTGCAGCGCGCCGAGACCGTGCTCGCCGGGAAGCCCAACGAAGGCGTCGGCTGGCCGGGCGAGGCGCCGTACCCGCCGGGCGTGCCGGGTGAGTGGGAACCGTTCGGGAAGACGCTCGGCCAGGCGACCCGGTCGAGCGGCGCGAAGCTGCAGTTCGTGCAGGGTACGCCGGGCGGCTGGAAGGACATGTGGCTGCAGGACACCTTCGAGCCGGCCACCGCGAGCATGCCGGCGCCAGGCGGCAGCCACACGATGCGCGTGCTGATCCGCTCGGGCAACGTCTGGGACTTCGGCACCGCCGGGGATCCGCTGCCGACACCGCGCCCGGCCGGACGACTGCTCTACCGCGACCTGCGCGGCCCGGACGTCGGCATGGTCCAGGAACTCAGCCCGACGGCCTCGCCGGTGATCGACGACCTGCTCAACATGGGCGGCAACATCGAGACCCTCCCGCCGTATGCCGGCTACCCGAACGGGCGTGTCCTCTACGGCGCCGGCGAGCGCAAGCCCGATCCCGGCTTCCTCGAACTCGTCACCGGGCAGGGCTTCCAGGCCCCGCTGCGGATCGACACCTCCTGGCTCGCGATCGGGCACGCGGACGAGACCACGCACGTCGTCCGGGCGAACAACGCTCGCGGGTGGACCCTGGCTGTCGCCGATCCGCTCCTGGCCGAGCAGTTGCTGCGCGACGTCCAGCGCAAGGGTGCCGGTGCGCAGCGGTTGTTCGCCGGTACCAACTCGCCGCGCAAGCCGACTGTCGACCAGGTCCTTGCCGACAGCAAGCAGTTGGCGGCCAACCGGCAGGCGGCCGAACACATCGACGAGCAGCTCGCGGTCCTGCTGAGGGAAACCGGACTGCGCCGCGACGAGCTCGTTCGGCTGCCGGTGCTCTTCGAGTCGCACCCCGTGCTGCCCGGGCTGCGCGCGATGACGCCGGGGCTGGTGAACGGGCTCTCGCTGACCGATCGTCAGTTCGCGGCGCCGGATCCGCAGGGTCCGAAGGTGCACGGCGTTGATGTCTTCAAGGCGTCCGCGGAGCGCGCGTTACGGCGTACCGGCGTGCGGGTGCACTGGGTGGACAACTTCTTCTGGTCCCACCTCGGCGGCGGCGAGGTGCACTGCGCGACCAACGCGCTGCGCGACACCCGCAGCACCGACCGGTGGTGGTTGGATCAGGTGTGACCGCGACGATCAGTACGCCGGACGGGCGAACCGTGGCCTACAGCCTGTACGGCGAACCCGGCGGCGTACCGGTCGTCTTCCACGGCGGCTCCCCGAGCACGCGGTGGAAGCGGCCGGACGTCGTCCGGGCGACAGAGCAGTGCGGAATCCGGTTGCTGACGTTCGACCGCCCAGGGTACGGCGAATCGACTCGGCAGGTCGGCCGGAGCGTTGCCGACGTGGTCGCTGACGTGCGGCTGCTCGCTGAGGCGCAGGGGTGGGACCGGTTCGCTGTCGCCGGTGGCTCGGGCGGCGGACCGCATGCGTTGGCGTGTGCGGCGTTGCTGCCCGAGAGCGTGACGCGATGTGCCGTGGTGAGCGGCATCGCTCCCCCGCTGGTCGACGGGCCGGAGCCGAGCGAGGACGAGGAAGATCCGCGGCGCAACCGCACGTCCTGGCTCGCCGCTCATGGAGGTGAGGCGGCGCTGCGGCCGGAGGTCGAGGAGACGGCGCGGGAGATCATGGCCCTGATCGCCGCGGGTGGGCCGGAGTTTCCGCCGGACCCGCACTCCCCCGAGGGTGGTACGGCCGGGCCGCCGGCGCGCGACGACGCCGACGCGATGGCGCGGTTGCGGGCGACGTTCGTCGACAGCCATGACGGGTGGATCGACGACAATCTGGCGTTCGCCCGGGACTGGGGATTCGCACTCGGCGGGATCGAGGTGCCGGTGAGTCTCTGGTGCGGCTCGGCGGACGAACGAGGTGGTCGGCAGGCAGCACACCTGGCGTCCGCTATCCCTCATGCGAGCAGCTACCAATACGCCGGTGGGCACATGCTGAACGACGCCGCGTACCGGCGGGTGCTGACGTGGGTCAGCGAGTGATCAGCAGGCGCTGGGACGGGTAGTGGCTGTCGACGAAGCCGAGGGAGCGGTAGAGCTGGTCACCGTCCTGGGTGGCGTGCAGCTCGATCTGTCCGGCGTCGGTCTCGTCGCGGAACCAGTCGAGCAGCGCGACCACACAGGCGCGGGCCAGGCCGCGGCGGCGGAAGCCGTGCTCGGTACTGACGTTGTAGAGCGTGCCCCGGAGGGCCGACAGGTCCGTCGGGCTCGGCGGGTGCGGGTTCACGTGGCCGACGGCGTTGGCGACCACGCCGACCGCCGGGTCGTCGACGACGAACGCCGCGAATCGCTCCGGCGCCGCGAGCTGCTCGGTGAAGAAGCGCAGCGCCACCTCGCGCCAGGGTGCGTCCTCGCCGCCGACGTCCATTCCCATCGCCTCGAGCATCAGCCCGCGCAGGTGCACCAGCGCTGCGGCGTCGTCCGGCTTGGCCCGGCGTACCTCGATCTCGGTCACCCGGGAGATTGTGCCGAACTTTCCGGTGCCGGGCGGATTCGAACCAGCGGGAGCTGATCAGGGGCAGCGCCCACCGCCCTGCCGCCGAGCACCGAGTGGAGCCATGTCCCCGAGCGCATCGAGAGCCCGTCGAGCCAGACCCCGGACGAGTCGCCGGCGCCGTGCGGGAGCGGCGCTGGTGATCGCGGTTCTCGGTGTCCTCGTCCCCGGTACGGCGTACCTGGCGGCCGGGCGGAAGCGGCTCGGCGCGGTGATCACCACGCTGAGCGTCCTGCTGGCCGGCGGTGCGGCGTACGTCGTGCTGGTGCGTCGCGACGACGTGATCCAGTGGGCGCTCGACCCCGACGTGCTGCTCGGCATGATCGTCGGGCTCGCCGTCGTCGCGCTGTCGCTGGTCGTCGTGCTGGTGACGTCGTACAAGATGCTGCGGCCGTTGCAGACCGGCGTGCTCACTCGGCTCGGTGGAGCGCTGGTGATCGGGGTGGTGTGCTTCTCGATCGCGTCCGGATCGGCGCTGGGGGCGCAGAATCTGGTCGCCCAGCGCAGCCTGGTGACCAAGGTGTTCGCCGGCGAGAAGTCGAAGAGCGGGACCCGGCCGGCGATCGACCAGAAGGACCCGTGGGCGAACCTGCCCCGGCTCAACCTGCTGCTGCTCGGCGCGGACGACGGCGAGGGGCGCGACGGCACGCGGACCGACACGGTGATGGTCGCCAGCATCGACACCCACACCGGTGAGACCGCGCTGATCTCGATGACCCGGAACTTCATGCGGATGCCGTTCCCGAAGGACCATCCGCTGCACGACGAGTTCCCGACCGGCTACTGGGACCCGTCCAGGCCCGGCCAGGAGCAGCCGGACTACTACCTGGACGCGATGTACCGCAACATTCCACCGAAGTACCGCGAACTGCTCGGCGAGACGGACAATCCCGGCGCCGACGTGCTCAAGCTGTCGGTCGGCGAGGCGCTCGGGCTGAAGCTGCACTACTACGTGCAGATCAACCTGGCCGGGTTCGAGCAGATGGTGACCGCGCTCGGCGGGATCACGGTGAACATCAACTACCCGGTCCCGGTCGGGGGTGACGACGACAAGAACATCCCGCCGGGCCGCTGGCTGCAACCCGGCCCGAACCGGCAGCTCAACGGCTTCGACGCGCTCTGGTTCGCCCGCGGCCGGTACCGCGTGCCCGGCGCCGACCTGGCGCGGCAGGCCCGGCAGCGCTGCACGATCAAGGCGATCGTCGAGCGCGCGACCCCGCAGAACGTGCTGACCCACTACAAGGAGATCGCGGCGGCCGGCGAGCAGTTGATCCGCACCGACATCCCGCAGACCCTGCTCGGCGACCTGGCCGGTCTCGGCGCCAAGGTGAAAACCGCGAAGATCCGCAACATCGACCTGGACAAGAAGAAGAACTTCCCCAACGGCCGCGACCCGAACTACGCCGGCATGCGCACGATCGTCGCCAAGGCCCTGGCGGGTACGCCGTCCAAGCCGTCCAAGCCGGCCAAGCCGGCCGCGACGCCGCGACCGTCGAGCCCGGTCACCCCGACCACCAAGCCGAGCGCCGACCCGGCTGACCTGGCCGACTCGTGCGCCTACCACCCGAGCTAGGTCAGCCGAACTCGGTGGTCGGCCGAGTCGGGCGCCACGAACTTCAGCAGCTCGAGACCTTCTGACTCCACAGCCTGTGGATCCGGCACGGGCTCGAAGAGTTCGACGTCGAGAACGGCGCTGCCGCCGGTGTGCTCGACCTTCCAGATCCCGTGCACGAAGCCGTCGACGAGCAGAGTCGAGGCGATGTACGCACCGACGCAGACGCGGGCCTGCTGCTCCTTCGTCATCACGCGGGACCGGTCGTGGAAGCCGACCATCAGGTTGTCGTACTCCGGCAGGAACCGCACCGGCACCGGCGTCTCCGGGTCAGGTCGCGGCGCGTCCGGCAGGTCGAACAGCTCGACGCCCGACTCGGTCCGGAAGCTGACCAGGCGTGGCCGCAATGAGTCGACGACGTCCCCGAGCCGGCTCAGGCCGGACCAGGCGTGAATGTCGCGCAACGACGCCGGGCCGAAGGCCGCGAGGTAGATCAGGATCAGCCCGGCGGGATCGGGAGCTTGTGGCGGTACGCCGAGCCAGTCCTCCGCGAGGGCGAACGGAGTCGCGCCACCCTTGCGGCCCCACAACCCGTCCGGCGGCGGGTGCACGACCGGGGCGAGGTACTGGAAGGTCCAGCCGAGCGCCGTGGCCTCGTGGTCGGGCCAGCGCTCCTGGAGCTTCTTGCCGAGTTCCGGGCGGGTGAGCGTAGTGCCGCGGAGGGCCGCCGTACCGAGGTCGACCAGTTCGTCGAGGTCGACGCCTTCGGTGCGTTTGCCCCAGCCGCTGCGCTGGACCCGGGCGAGGATCGGGCCGAGGACCGGGCGGAAGACCTGGAAGTCGCCTGCGGTGACGAGGTGCTGGGTGTAGCGCATCAGGCAGGAGCGGACGACCTGCTTGCTGTGCAGGAGATCGGCCAGCTCGTCGGGGTGGAAGTCGGTGAGTCGGGCCCAGAGGCCGATGTACGGGTCCTTGGCACTCTGGGCGTTCAGGCCGGCCAGGGCGTGCACGGCCTCGACGGCCGGGATCCGGTGGCGGTCGAGCAGGAGTTGGCGGGCGAGAGTGGCCCGGTTGAGGGCACGCCGGTCCAGGACCTGTCCGTTCATGGGGACAGCATCGCCGGACCGGCGGGTCAGCGGTGGGTGATCGGCCGCTGGTCGGCGGCCGAGCCCGGTGGCCGATCCCGGCGGCCGAGCCCGGTGGCCGATCGCGGCGGCTGGTCAGGCGTAGCGGACGCCGAGGCCGCCGTCGACGGTCCAGTTCGCGCCGGTGACGAAGGCGGCCGCGGTGGAGGCGAGGAAGCAGACCACCTCGGCGACGTTCTCCGGCGTACCGATCCGGCCGAGCGGGTGCACCGCCAGGGCGGTGTCGCGGGCGCCGGGGATGGTGTCGAAGAACTCCTCGAGCAGGTCGGTGGCGATGAAGCCCGGGCTGACCGCGTTCACCCGGACGTCGTGCGGGGCGACGTCGAGGGCGAGGCTTCGGGTCATGCCGACCAGGCCGGACTTCGCCGCGGCGTACGGGAACATGCCGGCGGTGGTCAGGTTGCTGTGGATCGAGGCGATGTTGACGATCGCGCCGTGCCGGTGCGCGATCATCGCGGGCAGCACCTGGCGGGCCATCAGCCAGGCACCCTTGAGGTCGACGTCGAAGACGCTGTCCCACTCCTCGACGGTCATCGCGGTGGCGTCGGCGTACGCGTTCTTGCCGGCGTTGTTGACCAGGACGGTGATCGCGCCGAGCGTGCCGACGAGGTCGTCGACCGACGAGCGGACCGAGGCCTCGTTGGTGATGTCGCCGACCACGGCGGCGACCTTCGCGCCGGTGCCGGCGATCTCCTCGGCGGTCGCGGTGAGCTCGTCGGGCAGGATGTCGAGCAACCCGACCGCGGCGCCCTCCTCGGCGGCCTTGACGGCGATCGCTCGCCCGATCCCGCGCGCCGCTCCGGTCACCAGCACGACCTCGCCGCTCAGACGTCCAGCCACTCCAGCCTCCTTCATCGGTGTAGAGGCAGCCTAAGCCGATCCGGCGGGTGGCTGCAGGGCTGGAGTCAGGGAGGCGGTCGACGCCGGCCGCGGAGGGGTGGAGTCAGGTCCGGCGGTAGAGGCCGGCGGTAGCGGCTGCCGCGGTGGCGCGGGCCCAGTGATCGGCCTCGGCGAGGGTCATCGGCGCCCGGCGGAGGATGAACTGGTGGTAAAGAGGTGAGGTCGCGGCCATCAGGACGCGGTCGGCGTCGGTGTCGGCGGGAAGTTCGCCGCGGTCGATCGCGCGGGTGATGATCGTGCCGCTGCGGCGGTAGCGGTCTTCCCAGAAGCGGCTGAGTGCCTCGGCGGCGGCCGGCGAGCGGAACGAGGCGGCGATCACGGCGGTGGTCACCGTGGTCCCAGCCGGCGCGTCGGCCGAGTCAGCCCGCCCTTCCGCGGGCGACGCCGAACCGGTCAGTGCGGACCGGACTTCGCGGTTGAGCGCGACCAGATCGGTGAGCAGGCTGCCGGTGTCGGCCGGCGCCCAGGTGTCGTCGCGGCCGGCTTCGAGCAGGTCGACGAGCAGACCGTCGACGGTTTTCCAGCGGCGGTAGATCGTCGTCCGGTGGACGCCGGACCGCGCGGCGACGCCGTCGATCGTCAACGCGTCGTAGCCGTGCTCGGCCAACTCCTCCTCGACCGCGCTCAGCACCTCCGCTCGCACCCGCGCGGTCCGTCCGCCCGGGCGGCGAACGGCCGTCCCCGAGCCGTCGCCGGAGAAGGGGGTTGCGTCCGCGAGGCCGGTCATGGTTTCATCTTAATGCAACAGCCGTCGCATTTAGGAGTAGCCAGTGATCCTCTGACCCGCCGATGTTCCGGTGGCCGCATCCGGTCCACCGTGCGAACCCGCGCGTCAGGAGGACACGTATGTCTACCCAGCTGTCGGTGCACCACCTTTCCAAGTCCTACGACCACCGGCTCGTGCTCGACCAGGTCGACTGCGCGTTCCCGCCGGGGCGGATCAGTGGGCTCATCGGCGAGAACGGCTCCGGCAAGTCCACGCTGCTCCGGCTGCTCGCCGGCGTCGAACGTCCCGACGACGGGTCGGTCACGCTGGTCGCCGACGGCGGCTTCGGCTTTCTCGCGCAGGAGAATCCGCTGCCGCTCGACCTCGACGTCGCCGCGGTCGCGGACCATGCCCTCGCCGACCTCCGGGCGCTCGAGGCACGGCTGCGTGAGCTCGAGCATTCACTTGCCGAGGGCAACCTTTCCGTGCTGACCGAGTACGGCGAGGTGCAGCACGCCTTCGAGGCACGCGAGGGATACGACGCGGACGCCCGGCTCGCGAAGGCGATGCACGGCCTCGGACTGTCCGACCTGCCAGGCGATCGACGGCTGGCCGAGCTGTCCGGGGGCGAGCTCGCGCGGTTGCATCTGGCCGCCGTACTGGCTGCCTCACCGGAGGTGCTCCTGCTCGACGAGCCGACGAACCACCTGGATCTGTCGGCGACCGTGTGGCTGGAGGACCATCTACGGTCGCGCTCCGGTACGACGGTCGTGGTGTCGCACGACCGGGCGTTCCTGGAGCGGGTCGCGTCGACGTTGTTCGAGGTGGACGGCGACACGCACCGGATCACGCGGTACGGCAACGGCTATGCCGGATACCTGGCCGAGAAGGCGGCCGAGCGGGCACGCGCCGAGCAGACCCGGCAACTGTGGGAGGACGAGGTCGCCACGATGAAGGCGACCGTGCGGACGACCGCGGACCGGGTCGCGTACGGGCGGCCGATGAAGGACAACAACAAGGTCGCCTACGACCGGGCGACCGGTCGGGTGAACGAGGCCGAGCGCAGCAAGATCCGCAACGCCAAGGAGCGGCTGCGGCGGCTGGAGGCGGATCCGCCGCCGGTGCCGGCCAAGCCGCTGCACTTCACGGCGTCGCTGCGCACGGCGGGCGCTGCGGCCGGCGTACTGGTGGAGGCGGTGGAGGTCGCCGTCGAGGGCCGGCTGCGGCCGATGTCGCTGGAGGTTCCGGCGGGTGGACGGTTGCTGATCACCGGCGCGAACGGCGCGGGCAAGTCGACGCTGCTCGACGTACTGGCCGGGCGGTTGGCGCCGGACCGAGGTCAGGTCGAGCGGCGGGGGCGGCTCGGCTATCTGGCGCAGGAGGTGACCGAGGCCCGGCCGGACGAGACCTTGCGGACGGCGCTCGCGCGGCATCGCGGTGCGGCAGGGCTCGGCCTGTTTCGGCAGGACCAGTTGCAGACCAGGGTCGGCGCGCTGTCGACCGGGCAACGCCGCCGGCTCGCGCTCGCCCGCCTGCTGACGTCGCAGTACGACGGCATGCTGCTCGACGAGCCGACCAACCACCTGTCGCTGGTGCTGGTCGAGGAACTGGAGGCGGCGCTCGACGACTACCCGGGCGCGCTGGTGGTGGTCACCCACGACCGCCGCTTCATCTCCCGCTGGCGCGGCGAGATCCACACGATCGAGGAGGGCTCTCTTGTCAGTCACTGAATTCCAGGTCGGCGATCCCGGCGAAGGCCCGTACGGCGTGACGCTGCGCGGCGCGGAGGTGTGGACGACGCTGGTCCACGCCGGCGCCGTCGCGCGGCTCGCCGACGGGACGGTCGACCGCGTGGACCTCGGCGCGCCCGGCAGCCGCCCGAGCGTGATCGCCGCCGGGCCGGACGGCACGCTGTGGTTCACCCGCTCCGGTGACAACACGATCGGCCGGTACGACGGGGAAACCGGGTCGGCGATCGAGGTGCCGAGCGGTTCGCCGTACGGGGTGTGTGCCGGGCCGGACGGGGCGGTGTGGTTCACCGTGATGGATGCGGACGTGATCGGACGGATCGGCGCGGACGGGACCGTGAGTGAGTTCCCGATCGGGACGAGCGGCGGATTCCCGGCGATGATCACCAGCTACCGCGGCGAGTTGTGGTTCACGCTCAACGCCGCGAACGCGATCGGGCGGATGACGGTCGACGGTGTCGTGACGACCTACCCGTTGCCCACCGAAGGAGCCGGGCCGGTGGGCATCGGCGCCGGGCCGGACGGCGTGTGGTTCGTGGAGATCCTCGCGGGCCAGGTCGGGCGGATCGACTCGGACGGCGTGATCACCGAGATGCCGTTGCCCGATCGGGGCGCCAAGCCGCACGCGGTGGCCGCGACGGCGGACGGCGGATGCTGGGTGACGCTGTGGGGCGCGGGGTCGCTGGTGCGGCTCGACGCGTCGGGTGCGGTGCGGGAGACCGTTGCCCTCGGCGACGGTTCCGAGCCGCACGGGCTGGCGGTCGCGCCGGACGGATCGGTCTGGGTGGCGCTCGAGCGGGGTGTCGTTGCGCACGTTCACCCTGACGAGTGAGGTGATTCACCCGCTGGAGGGAGGTGCGAACTGGTGCCGAGGAGCAGTGTGGAGCTGTGACCACACTGGCGCCGGTTCGCCCTCGTCCCCGGCTGCGGGACGTGCTTCTGGTCGGCCGCCCGGCGTTCTGGATCGTGTCGGTCGTGCCGTACTACGTGGGAATCCTGCTGGCCACGCACCGGCTGGTACCACCGTTCGAGCTGTGGCCGCGGCTGGCGCTCGGCGCGGTGGTGATGGGCCCACTGCTCTGGCTCGCGGTGCTCGCGATCAACGACGCGCACGACCTGCCGGGTGACCTGCTCAACCCACGCAAGTCGAAGTCGCCGTTGCTCGACGGTCGGGTCACGGTCGCCGAGGCGAAGAAGCTGGCGGCGTACGCCGGAGTCGCGTCGCTGCTGGTCGGCGCGTTCGTCGGGTGGGTGTTCACCGCGGGAGTGTTGTTCGCGCTCCTGCTCGGCTGGGCGTACAGCGCGCCGCCGCTGCGGCTCAAGACCCGCGCGGGCTTCGACGTCGCGTCGAACTCCCTGGCCCTCGGCGCCTTCGGCCCGCTCGCGGGATGGGCTGCGGTGACCCCGGACCTCGGCGACTTCCCGTGGGTGATGGCGTTGCAGGGCACGCTCGCGGCGATCGGCCTCTACCTGCCGACGACGCTGGCCGACCTGCCCGCCGATCGCGCGGCAGGCTACCGGACGATCGCCGTCCGCCTCGGCGCCGGCACGACGTACCGGATCGGGTACGCGGCCTGGATCGCCGCCGCCACCCTGTCGGTCCTGCTCGCCGCCCTCGACCACGTCATCCCCCGCAGCATGCTGATCCTCGAGGTGGTGATGGTCCCGGTCCTCGTTGTCGCCTACCACCGGCTGATCGGCCCCGGCCAGACCTTCCGCCAGGTCATCGTGCTCGCCAGTCTGTTCTTGATCCCCTGCGCCACGTTCGCCCTCACCTACACCGGCGTCCTCACACTCTGACCGGCCGAACCGTTCTACCGGCATGGACTGGGACCAGCTGACCGAAGACCTCGACGACGTCGGCTGCGCGCTGACCCCGCCGCTGCTCACCGCGGAGCAGTGCCGGGAAATCAGCGGCTGGTACGACGAGTCCGAGCGCTTCCGCGCGACGATCGACATGGCGCGCTACCGCTTCGGCTCCGGGCAGTACCGGTACTTCGCGTATCCCCTGCCCGAGGTGATCGCCGAGCTGCGCGCGTCGTTCTTTCCCCACCTGCTGCCGATCGCACGCGCTTGGGCGGAGAAACTCGGGCAGCCCGCGCCTTGGCCCGACTCGTTCGAGCAGTGGCTGGACGACTGCCATCGCGCCGGGCAGGAGCGGCCGACGCCGATCCTGCTCAGATACCAGGCCGGCGACTGGAACGCCCTGCACCGCGACCTGTACGGCGACCTCGTGTTTCCACTGCAGGTCGTGATCGGGCTGGATCGGCCCGGAATCGACTACGACGGCGGGGAGTTCCTGCTGGTGGAGCAGCGCCCGCGGGCTCAGTCGCGCGGGACGGTGACGTCGCTGCCGCAAGGGCACGGGTTGATCTTAACGACCCGCGACCGGCCGGTGCGCTCGACCCGCGGGTGGTCGACGGCGCCGGTGCGGCACGGGGTGAGCACCGTGCGGTCAGGGCTTCGCCACACCCTCGGCCTGGTCTTTCACGACGCCGCCTGACAGGTCGCCCGCGTGCTCGGTGATGCGGGCGTGGAACGAGCGTCGCGTGAGGGCTGTCTGAAGTTCGGTCAGGAAGGTTTCGAGAGGGACGGGAAGTTCCTTGTCGAGCGTGGTGATGGCGGCGGTGGTGGCGGCCCACTCGGCTTCGATCAGGGGCAGCAGGGAGCGGGTGCGGTCGGTGAGGTGGACGACGCGTTGGCGGGCGTCGGCCGGACCGGGTTCCTGGGTGGCGAAGCCGGCCTTGGTGAGTTGGGCGACGGTCTGGCTGGCGGCGGAGTGGGTGACGCCGACCGCGTCGGCCAGTGCGCGCACCGAGAGCGGGCCCTGGGCAACCAGCGTGCGGACGATCGGCGAGAAGCGCGGCCGGTAGTCGGCCAGGTCGAGGTCGCGGTAGAGCTTCGCGACGTCGCCGTCGAGCTGGTCGAGCAGGTGCCGTAACCGGATGCCGATCGCGCCGTCCACGACTAGACTCTAACAGCACTGTTACATCTAGGAGGGACGGCCGCATGCTCGCGCACGGAAGGCTGGAGGTCGGAGACGGCCATCGGGTCCATTGGGAGGTCCACGGCAACCCGGACGGCAAGCCGGCGGTGGTCGTGCACGGCGGGCCGGGTTCCGGAGCCGGCGCGTCCTGGCTGAACTACTTCGACCTCGCCGAGTACAAGGTCGTCCTGTTCGACCAGCGCAACTGCGGCCGCAGTACGCCGGACGCGGGTGACGACGAGGTCGACCTGAGCGCGAACACGACCTGGCACCTGATCGCCGACATGGAGCTGCTGCGCCAGCACCTCGGCATCGACCGGTGGCTGCTGCTCGGTGCGTCGTGGGGAGCGACCCTGGGACTCGCGTACGCCGAGCAGCACCCGTCGGCGGTCTCGGAGATCGTGCTGTTCAGCGTCACCAACACGACCCGGCGGGAGGTTGAGTGGCTGACCCGGGAGATGGGACGGGTGTTCCCGGCGGAGTGGCGGCGCTTCCGCGACGGCGTACCGGAGGCGGAGCGGGACGGGAATCTGGCGCTGGCCTACAGCCAACTGCTGCACGACCCGGATCCGGCGGTGCGCGATCGCGCGGCGCGGAACTGGTGCGACTGGGAGGACACGCACGTCGCCACCCACGGCGCCGGCATCCAGCCGAGCCTGCGCTACCAGGATCCCCGGTTCCGGTTGCGGTTCGCCCGGCTGGTGACGCACTACTGGGGTCACGCCGCCTGGCTGGAGGAAGGGGCGCTGGTCCGCGACGCGGGCAAGCTCACGGGCATCCCCGGCGTGCTGATCGTCGGCCGGCTCGACTTCAGCAGCCCGGTCGAGACCGCCTGGCTGATGGCGCAGGCCTGGCCCGACGCCGAACTGAAGATCGTCGAGGACGCCGGCCACGGCGCGGGCAGCACGAACGTCGCCGACCTGGTCAAGCAGGCCCTCGCCGGGTACGCCGGCACGCCCTAGTCCAGCGTGCGCTTCTGCGGGTAGATCGTTTCGCCGCGGCTGAGCTGTTCGACGTACCGGGTGATCCACTTCGTGCGGGTCTCCGGGCGTTTGGCCGAGTACAGCCGGTACAGGATCGCGAACCTGTTCTGCTGGGTGAGGATCGCGAACATCGCCTCCGCTCGCGGCGACGCGGCCAGCGCCGCGGCCAGATCCGCGGGGGACCTCGCGCATCGTCGCCTCGCCGTACGCCGAGTCCCAGCGGCCGTCGGCCTGCGCGCGCTCGACCTCGGCGAGCCCGGCCGGTCGCATCCGGCCCTCGTCCCGCAGCCGCTGGATGATCCCGACATTGCGCAGCGACCAGTTGCTGCGCGGCCGCCGCGGCGTGAACCGCTGCTTGAAGGTGCGCTCGTCGCGGCCGACGCGCTGACCGTCGATCCAGCCGTGACACAACGCCTCCTCCAGCGCCTGGTCGTAGCTCAGGCTCGTCGGCTCGGTCGTGCCCTTTTTCGCCAGCACCAGCCAGACGCCGTCCGAGGTCTGGTGATGGTCGGTCAGCCAGTCGTGCCAGGCGGCGACATCGGCAACGGTGTGCTCTTCCATCGAGGAACTCCTCACGAGGCCGCGGCGGTGTAGCGGGCCGCCAGTTGGGTGGCGGCCGTCTTGAGTTCCTCCGGACCGACGAACTCCAGGTCGCACTCGAACATGCCGAAGTTCGCGGCCAGCCCGGTCCACGACCAGCCGGGCAGGATCAGCCGGCAGCTCGTCGGCGTGATCTCCTCGACGACGGCGTCGCGGCCGGCCCAGCGGGCGATGTCGGCCGCCTTCGCCTGCAGGATCGCCTCACCCCGGCACGGCCAGTCGCCTCGCCCGGAGAAGCGGGACGAGATGTACGTCGCGACGTCGGGCGCCGGGAGTTCGCGCGGCGTGAAGCGCGGACCGGTCGGCGTCTTCGGCTGCATCCGGTCCACGCGAAAGGTGCGCCAGTCGTTGCGGTCCAGATCCCAGCCGACCAGGTACCAGCGGCCTCCCCATGTCACCAGGTGATGCGGCTCGACCTTGCGCGGCGGCACCCACTCCTCGTCGGAGGCCCCCGGCGAGGCGTAGTCGAAGCGCAGGACCTCGCGCGCCCGGACCGCCGTACCGATCGCGATCAGCTGCTCCGAGTCGACCTTCGTTCGCTTCGAGTCGGCCCAGCGGTCGACGGTCGTCACATGCAATGCGTCGACGCGCTGCCGCAGCCGGGCCGGCATCACCTGGCGGACCGTGGCCAGCGCACGCAGCGCGCCCTCCTCGATGCCGGTCACCGTGGTGGTCGCCGTCTGCAGCGCGACCGCGACGGCGATCGCTTGGTCGTCGTCGAACAGCAACGGCGGCAGGTCGGCGCCGGCGTCGAGGCGGTAGCCGCCGTCCGGACCCTTGCTCGCACGGACCGGGTAGCCGAGGTCGCGCAGCCGGTCGACGTCTCGGCGCACGGTGCGCGGGCTCACCTCGAGTCGTTCGGCGAGCAGCGCACCCGGCCAGTCGCGGCGGGCCTGCAGGAGGGACAGCAGCGCGAGGAGTCGTGCGGAGGTCTCGGACATGACGTCAGATTGCCAGAAGTAACGGCCAGAACCTGTCCTCTTCTGCTGGAAATGTCGTGCTCAGCCACCCCGACGAAGGAGACAACCGTGATCAGCACCCGAGAGCTCACCAAGGACTTCGTGGTGAGCCGCACCGAGACCGTGCACGCGGTCCGCGGCATCAGCCTGGACGTCGAACCCGGCGAGCTCGTCGCGGTCCTCGGCCCGAACGGCGCCGGCAAGACCACCACGCTACGGATGCTCACCACCCTGATCGCCCCGACCTCCGGCACCGCGACGGTCGCCGGGTACGACGTGACCGCCGAGCCGGCGCGGGTTCGCCGGCAGATCGGGTACGTCGGCCAGGGCAACGGCGCCGGCCACTCGCACCGCGTCGGCGACGAACTCCACGGCCAGGGCGTCATCTACGGCATGGACCGGCGCGCCGCGAAGCGCCGGGCCTCGGAGCTGCTGGAAGGTCTGGAGCTGAAGGACCTCGCCGAACGCAAGGTGTCCGAGCTGTCCGGTGGTCAGCGCCGCCGGCTGGACGTCGCGATGGGCCTGGTGCACGCGCCCGGTCTGCTCTTCCTGGACGAGCCGTCGACCGGCCTCGACCCGCAGAACCGGGCCAACCTGTGGGACCACATCCTGCGGATGCGCGAGCAGTACGCGATGACGATCGTGCTCACCACGCACTACCTGGACGAGGCGGACTCGATGGCCGAGCGGGTGGTGGTCGTCGACCACGGCGAGGTGATCGCCGACGACACCGCCGAGGCGCTGAAGACCCGGCTCGCCGGTGACCGACTCGCGCTGGTAGTTGCTCCTGACAACCAAATCCGGATTCGTGAGCTGGCCGAGAAGTTGCCGGGGGCCAAGGAGTTCGAGACGTCCGGAGATCAAGTCAGCCTGCGGGTGACCGACGGGCCGGCCGCGCTGCCGATCCTGCTCGGCGCCGCGCAGCAGTACGGCGTACCGGTGGCTGCCGCGCAGGTCCACCGCCCGACGCTCGACGACGTGTTCCTCAATCTCACCGGTCGCAGCCTGCGCGACTCCAACGGAAAGGCCGCCGCATGACCACCCTCACTGCCTCCACCGTGAACTTGCCCACCGCCACGTCCCCGGACCGCAGCCTCTTTCGCGACATCCGGATCGTGATGGCTCGCGAGCTCAAACCGGTGCTGCGGGATCCGTTCTCGTTGCTGTTCGGGATGATCCAGCCGCTGATCTTCCTCGGCCTGTTCGGGCCATTGCTGGCGGGCTCGATGGGTGGGTCGCTGGACGGCGGGGTCTGGCAGTGGTTCGTGCCGGCGATCCTGGTGATGACCACCCTGTTCGGCACATCGGCGACCGGGTCGAACCTGCTCTTCGAGTTCCAGACCGGCGCGCACGAGCGGATGCTGGTGACGCCGCTGAGCCGCTCGTCGCTGCTGATCGGACGGGCGCTGAAGGAGATGGTGCCGCTGTTCGGGCAGGCGGTGATCGTGATCGCGGTGATGGTGCCGTTCGGGTTCGAGTTGCACCTGGACGGCGCGGTGGTCGGGCTGGCGCTGCTCGCGGCGTTCGGGATCGGGCTGGGCTCGTTCAGCTACGCGCTGGCGATCGCCGTCCGCAAGCAGGACTGGATGTTCTGGGTGGTGCAGCAGACGTTCCTGTTCCCGCTGATGATCCTGTCCGGCATGCTGCTGCCGCTGGAGACCGGGCCGGAGTGGATGCGGGTGGCGTCGAAGTTCAACCCGCTGTCCTACCTGGTCGATGCCGAGCGCACCTTGTTCGCCGGGGACGTGTGGGCGGCACCGGTGCTCTGGGGCTTCGTGGCCGCGATCGTCACCGCCGCCCTCGGCCTGACCGTCGGCATCCGCACAATGCTGCGGTCGGCCGACTGAACCTCTCGCACGTCCGAAGAACCGTGCGCTATAGCGCACGGTTCTTCGGACGTTCGGGCTTGCGGTCAGCGGAGGTGGGCGGCGGTGACCTGGTTGAGGTGGATCAGCACGTCGTACGACGCGGCGAGCGCGACCGGCGAGTCCGGGAACGGGTAGGCGGTGCCGATGTCCCTGGTCGGCCGCTTGGTCTGCAGCCAGGTCTTCGTCCCGCGCGGCAGTGTCCGCAGGTCGACGAAGTAGTCGCGGTAAACCACCTTGTCCAGCGTGTTCTCGTTGTTGCCGGCCGGGGCGGCGCCGATCGTGAACGCGCGGATCGCGCCGTTCGGGTCGTTGGTGTCGCGGGCGTTGAACGAGCCGTGGTCGAAGCTCAGGCCGATCGGCACGTACTTGCGGCCGAGCGCCTCACGCAGGAACTCGCCCTGGATCTTCGGGTACTGCGCCGGCATCGACGAGGTCAGCGCGATGTGACCGTTGTGGGCGCCCAGCACCGTCTTGGCGCCGGTCTGCTGGGTCCACCACAGCGTGTTCTCGGCCATCACCTGGTCGCGGAACCGCATCGCCGAGGGCAGCACCTTCGGGTCCTGGATGTCGTACGAGACGAACTTCGCCACCTGCCAGATCGCGCGGGCGTGCTGCACGGCCCACGTCTGCTCACTGCTCTTCGGCAGCGACTCGACCAGGGCCAGCGCCTCGCGGGTCGCCGCTTCGAGCTTCAGCCGCTCGGCGACCGGCTTCGCGACCAGACCGGTGAGGAAGTCGGCCGCGTTCGCGTCGGACCGGATTCCGGCGTACCGGGTGGTGAGCTGCGGGACCAGCGCCGGGCGGACCTTGCCGACGTACGACGTGACCAGGTCGAGCGTCGCGGGCGAGACGTAGCCGAGGTCGTCGCCGACGAAGTGCAGTTTGCGGGTGTGCGTCTGGTTGTACGAGCGCATCCACTCGATCAGGTCGAGGTACTCCTCGGCGTTCCAGAACTCGTACGACCCCTGGAACTCGTGCTGCATGATCGCCCGCGGATCGCCGATGCCGTCTACGACGTACCGGTCGAGCGCGACGCCGGTGCTCCAGCTCGCCTCCAGCGCGAAGGCGGTGAAGCCGCGCTGCTCGACGAGCGCGCGGAAGATCCGGTGCTTGAGCGTGAAGAACTCGCTGGAGTTGTGCGTCGCCTCACCGATCCCGACGACCTGGGCGTCACCGACCATGCGGACCAGCGGACGCAGGTCGTACAGCTGGCCGGTCGCCTTGGTGGACAGCAGCGGGTACGCCGCGCGGTTGAGCGCCGGGACCGGGTTCTGGGTGACGTGGTGCTGGGTCGCGGCGACCGCGCTGTGCGCCGGGGCACCCACTGCGGTTGCCGCGGGCAACGCGGCGGTGCCGAGCAGAGCGGCAGCCGTCAGGGCGGCGGCGACACGGCTGTTTCGCTTCATCGGAAGTCCTCCGGAGAGTCGGGTTCTGGTAGTCCCAACCCTTCCGGTTCGCGCCGTCCGGCCCCATCCCGTCCGTGCCCGGATCGAAGGTGGAGCCAGCTCTACCCCCGCAGTCAGCGCAGGTCAGCTCGCGGTGATCGCGAGGATGGCCGGCACGGCGATGTCCCAGACCGGGCGGGGCAGCTCGTGGCCGGCGCCGGGCAGCAGGACGAGGCGGGCGTCGGGGATCTCCCGGGCCAGGGCCTCGCCATGAGCCGGCGGAAAGAGCGGGTCCTCGGTGCCGTGCAGGACCAGGACCGGCATCGTCAGTTCGCCGAGGCGCGGACGCAGGGGTGGGGAGTCGTCGTCGGGCAGAACCCAGTGGTTGGTGACGGCCGACTCGAGGTTGGTGGTGCGGGCGATCATCGCGCGGAGCAGCTCGCGGCGGGCGGGTTCGTCGTACGGGAGGGTGCCGGCGTACAGCTTCTCGTCGGCGATCAGGGTGTCGATCGCGGCCTCGGCGTCGGACCAGTCGGTGGGCGGCTTCGCGCTGGTGAAGCTCGCCCGGATGCGGTCGGTCGGTGGCGGCAGGTCGTCGCCGAGCGGACTGGTCGCGATCAGCGTCAGGCTGCGGACCCGGTCGGCGTGGTCGAGACCGAGCTGCTGGGCGATGCCGCCGCCCATCGAGAGTCCGACCACGTGCGCCCGGTCGATGCCGAGCGCGTCCAGGATGCCGACCGGGTCACGGACGAGATCGATCCCGTCGTACGCCGGTTTGCCGGGCGGGTAGCTGACCGAGCGGCCGGTGTCGCGGTGGTCGTAGCGGATCACGTACCGCGGCCCGGCCGCGAGCAGCTCGCAGAACGGGGTCTCCCAGTAGTCCATCGACGCCGACCCGCCGTGGATCAGCAGCACCGGCGGAGCGGCCGGGTCGCCGAAGGTCTCGACGCAGAGCTCGACCCCGTTCACCTGCAGGAGTTGCTCGGTCATCACCGCTCCTCTACTCCACGCCGATCAGCGCGACGGCGAACGCGACGACGCTGAGCGCACCGGCGACCGCTCGCACGTTGTTCGCAGGGTTCCACCTGGCCAGGTACGTCGTCCAGTCCGTGGTGCCGGCGGCGAGTCCGTCGTTCAGCGGGATGTTGACCGCGAAGCTGAGCACGATCACGCCGGCCAGGTAGAGCACGGAGCCGGCCACGATCCACCACTTGCCGGGGGTGTCCTGGACCAACGCCAAGACGGGCAGGGCCAGGCAGATCAGCGCGGTGCCGCAGAAGACCAGCAGGAACAGCGGGTTCTGGATCCGGACGTTGATCAGGTTCATCGCGGCGGCACCCTGGCCGGACGGCATCCGCTGCAGCGAACTCATCACCGCCGTACCGAAGGCGAAGAACAGGCCGGCCATCAGGGCGCTGCCGAGCAGCGCCCCGACAGTCAGGATCTTGGTCATGCCGACCACACTCCCGTCCGCGCGGTCTCGCGCGCCCAGTCGGTGAAGTCCCGCGGGGCACGGCCGAGCAGCTCGCGGACGGCGTCGTCGGACAGGTACTCCGACCGGTGGTGCCGGATCACCGCGAACAGGTCGCGCACCGACTCGGCGTCCTCGCGATCCAGGCCGATGCCGACCAGTTCCTCGACGTGCTGCTCCGGCGGCAGGTCGACGTACCGGATGTCGCGCCCGGTCGCGGCGGACAGCTCGGTTGCGACCTCGTCCATCGTCAACGTACGGGGGCCGGACACCGAGTACGTCTGCCCGGTGTGCGCCTCGTCCAGCAGCACGGTCGCCATCACGTCACCGACGTCGTTGGTGTCGATCCACGCCTCGGCGCCGGTCCCGGCCGACACGCGCAGCTCCCCCGCCAGCACGTGCTCGCACAGGAAGTCCTCGCTGAACCCCTGCATGAACCACGCGGGCCGGACGATCGTCCAACCGGCGCCGCTGTCCCGTACGGCGTTCTCCAGCTCGACGCTGCTCTCGTACACCGCGAACTCGCGCTCGGGGCTGCCGACGCCGCGGCCCGAGAGCAGCACCACCCGGCGCAGCCCTTCGGTCGCCGCCTGCTTCACGAAGCGTCCGGCCTGGGCCAGCCCGGTCGGCCCGACCGGAGGCGCCAGGTACGCCGTGTCGATGCCGGCCACGGTCCCGGACCACGTGCTTTCGTCGTACCAGTCGAAGCGCTGCTCGCTGGACCGCGAGGCCAGCCGGACCGGTACGTCGCGCTGCGCGAGTCGCTCCACCACGCGCCGGCCGGTCTTGCCCAAACCACTCAGAATCAGAATCGGTGTGTTTGTCATGGGTGTAGTTCATCGTTGTCGAGTGAGACAAACCATGGTTGCCCGGCGCATTTCGATGTCTGAGAGTCTCAGCTAAGGTAGCCGCATGGATGTTCTGGACGATCTGCTGGCCGGCACCCGGGCGCGCGGAGGGGTGTTCAACCTGACCGTGCTCGACCCGCCGTGGGGCCTGCACATCGTCGACGAGGCACCGCTCGCGCTCGCCACGCTGGTGCGCGGCTCGGCCTGGATCCTGCGCGACGGGTCGGAGCCGGTCCGCTTGAACGAGCGGGACGTCGCGGTGCTGCGCGGCCCCGAGCCGTACGTCGTCGCGGACACCCCGCAGACCGAGCCGCAGCTGCGGATCCACCCGGGCGGGGTCTGCGAGCCGTTGCCTGGAGCACCGATCGACTACAGCGCGCGGCTCGGCGTCCGGACCCACGGCGGCCGGCCCGACGGTGAGGCGATGGTTGTCAGCGGCACCTATCAGCTGGAGGGCGATGTCAGCAGGCGGCTGCTCACCGCGCTGCCGCCGGTGCTGGTCGTGCCGGCCGAGGACGTCACCGGCCCGGTGATGGAGATGGTGCTCGGCGAGATCCAGCGCGACGAGCCCGGTCAGCAGAGCGTGCTGGACCGCTGGCTCGATCTTGCGCTGATCACCACGCTACGGGCGTGGTTCGCCCGGCCGGAGTCCCACGCGCCGGGCTGGTACCAGGCACAGGCCGATCCGGTGGTGGGTCTCGCGCTGCGACTGATGCACGAGGATCCCGCCCACGCGTGGTCGGTCGTCGAGCTCGCCAACCGCACCGGCGTCTCCCGCGCGAGCCTGGCCCGCCGCTTCACCGCGCTGGTCGGCGAAGCGCCGATGGCCTACCTGACCGGCTGGCGCATCACGCTCGCCGCCGACCTGCTGCGCGAGACCAACCACACCGTCGAGTCGATCGCCCGCCGCGTCGGATACGCGAACGCGTTCGCTCTCTCGGTGGCCTTCAAGCGTCTTCGCGGCACCAACCCGACGGCCCACCGCCGGGCCACGACCGCCGCCTGATCAGCCTGTCGCTGACGCCGTTGTGGTGTCGATGAACGTGAGCGCCTGAGGCCAGGCGAGCTGGAACGCCGCCGCGTTGGCGGGCTTGTCGTGGCGGTCGCGGTTGGTGAAGCCGTGGTCGGCGCCGGGGTGGAAGAGCGAGAAGGTGGCGCCGGACGGGCGCGAGTGCAGCGCGGTTTGCAGGGCCTCGAAGTCGGCGGCGGTGACCATGTGGTCGGCGCTGGGATAGCTGACCAGGACCGGAGCAGCGATCCCCGCAGCGTCGGCGATCGCGTCGTGGGTCTGGTTGGGGCGGAGCTGGGACGGGACGGTGGGGTGGAACGCGGTGACGCCGGCCAGACGGTGGTCGCGAGCGCCGAGCAGGAGGGCGAAGCGGCCGCCCATGCACCAGCCCATCACGCCGGCCTTCGAGCAGCCGAGGTCGCCGAGCAGGTGGTCCAGGAGCTGGGTTTGCTCGGCGAGGGCCGCGTCGTCGTCCAACTTGGCGAGCAGCTCGGACAGCTCGTCGACGGTGGAGTTGTCGGTACTGCGGCCGTGAAACGCGTCCCAGGTCAGCGCGGTCACCCCGCGGCCGGCGAGCTCGTCGGCCCCGTCGCGGACCTGCTCGCCGATGCCGGTGATCATCGGGAGCAGGAGCATGCCGGGGCCGTTGCTGCGGCCGGTTGCGAGGTAGGCGGTCAGGCTTCCGACGGAGACGTATTCACCCATGTGCGCAAGCTACCGTGCCTGCCTCGCCCTGACGCGAGGCAGGCACGGGGTTCAGCGGCGGTCGGCGGCCAGCATGCGGAGCCCGGCGGCGTTGACCATGACCAGGATGATCCCGGCGAACAGGACGAGAGCGAGCTCTGCGGGCAGCAGCGCGATGCCCAGACCGATCGCGAGGACCGGGAGCGCGAGGCCGGCGTACGCGACGAGGAAGAGGGCCGCGAGAACCTCACCGCGCGAGTCCGCGTCGGCGAGACCGGCCGCGGTGGCGACCGCGGCGCGGAAGACCAGGCCGACGCCCGCGCCGGCGATCACCCCGCCGACGACGAAGAGCGCCAGGCTCGGCGTGAGTCCGCCGACCGCGATCCCGGCCAGTCCGGCCGACATGAACGCCAGGCCGAGCTGCAGTTGCCGGGCCCGGGAGAGTCGGACGAAAACGACCTGGCTGGCCGCGCCGGCGCTGAAGACCGCGAAGGTCACCACCCCGGCCAGCAGCCGGGACGTGTGGTGCAGGGTGCCCGCCAGGAACGTCGGCGCCAGCGACGTGAACAGCCCGAAGATCGCGAACGCCGCGAAGGCACCGACCGCCGCCGCGAAGAACTGCGGCTTCGCGGCCGCCGGCAACGCCACCCGCTGCGGCCGGTACGCCGGCCGGGTCTCCCGCCGCTCGACCGTTTCCGGCACGAGCGCGACACCGAGCGCGCTGATCACGAGCAGCACCAGGAACACCTCGTACGGACGGTCGAGCGGCTGACCGACGTACTGGGCCAGCAGGCCGCCGACCAAGGGCCCGATCGCGAGACCGCCGAGGTTCACCACGGTGGAGATCAGCGCGGACCGGCTCGGGTCCTCGTCCGGCCGGGCGATCCTGCGCAGCTCGGACAAGTGAGCCGTCGCGGTCGCGGTGAGAATGCCGACCCCGACGCCGGTCACGAAGCGCGCGAGCAGCAGCCCGGGAACGTCGCGCCAGAACAGGAAGATCAGCGCCGCCACCACCTCGGCCAGTACGGCGACCAGCGCGACGCGACGCCGGCCGAGCCAGTCGCTGACGTGCCCGGCGAGGTAGAGGCTCGCCATCACGCCGACCGCGTACGCGGCGAAGATCACCGTGATCAGGAAGGTCGGGAAGCCGTCGCGCTGCTGGTAGAGCGCGTAGAGCGGCGTCGGCACGGTGGAGAACGCCATCGTGGTGAGGAAGGCGGCGGCGATCGCCCAGAACCCCGGGCCGTGGGCGAAACGGACCCGCGTCCCGACGGTGTCGATCGCCCGCGGTCCGGTCAGAGTTGTCATGTCTTCAGGTTCACCCCGCAGATCCATCGAAGCAAACGAATCTTCTTGCGCAGTCTTATCGACTGCCTCGATAATTACTGCCGTGGACTCACGCCAGCTGGAGTACTTCGTCGCGGTGGCCGAGGAGCTGAGCTTCACGCGCGCGGCGCAGCGGCTGTTCACCGTCCAGTCGACGGTGTCCGCGGCGGTGCGAAGCCTGGAGAGCGATCTGAAGACGACGCTGTTCGATCGGTCGACCCGGCGGGTGAGCCTGTCGGCCGCCGGGCAGGCGCTGCTGCCCGAAGCGAAGGTCGCACTGGAGGCGCTCGACCGTGCGCGGGCTGCCGTCGAGGAGGCGTCGACCGGGCTGCGCGGGTCGGTGCGGATCGGCACGATGACTCGGCTCGGGTTGGTCGATCTGGCCGACCTGCTCGGCGCGTTCTACCAGCGCTATCCGCTGGTCGATGTGCAGGTGACGACGTCACCGAGTGGATCGTCGGGGTTGGCGGACGACGTACGCCATGGCCGGCTGGACGTCGCGCTGGTCGGGCTGAAGCGGGCCGACCTCGCGGGGCTCGAGGCGCGTGAGCTGGCCACCGTGCCGTTCGTCGTCCTGGTGCCGTTGACGCACCGGTTGGCCGAGCGGTCCGTGGTGTCGCTGGAGGACCTGGCCGGGGAACGGTTCGTCGACATGTTGCCCGGCTTCGGCAACCGGACGAACGTCGACCGGGCCTTCGACGCCGCAGGGCTGCCGCGGCGGGTGCGGGTCGAGGTGCCGGACCTGACGACGGTGCCGGAGTACGTCCGGGCGGGGCTGGGCGTGGCCGTCGTACCGGATCTGGATCCGGGGCAGTTGCCCGGCATCGCGCGGCTGCGC
Source organism: Kribbella sp. ALI-6-A (assembly GCF_001984195.1). Taxonomy (GTDB): domain Bacteria; phylum Actinomycetota; class Actinomycetes; order Propionibacteriales; family Kribbellaceae; genus Kribbella. The sequence continues at coordinate 1,384,595 of NZ_MTQN01000012.1, read as the reverse complement.
CTGACCGGCGTCGAGCTGACCTGGACGCTGTCGGCGATCACGTTGCGTGGCCGTCCGCCGAGCCGCGCGGTGGCCGCGCTGCTGGATCTGATGGCGGACAGTGTCCGCCCCGGCGGCACCCGGTTCTAGGAATGCCGAACCGCCCGCCGGCGTTATCAGAATCACCTTGGTGATACATCATCAACAAGGCGCGGACACCCAGACCTGGGGGCCTTTGCGAAGGATCGTCCGGCACGTTCCTGCCGGCGAAGGAAGGAAGTGCGTGATGGCTACTGTCTCGTTCAAGGGCGCGACCCGGATCTACCCGGGCACCGATGCTCCCGCCGTGAACCAGCTCGACCTGGACATCCAGGACGGCGAGTTCATGGTCCTGGTCGGCCCGTCCGGCTCCGGTAAGTCGACCGCGCTGCGGATGCTGGCCGGCCTGGAAGAGGTGAACGAGGGGTCGATCTACATCGGCGACCGGGACGTCACCAACAGCCCGCCGAAGGAGCGCGACATCGCGATGGTCTTCCAGAACTACGCGCTCTACCCGCACATGAGCGTGGCCGACAACATGGGCTTCGCGCTGAAGATGCAGGGCATCCACAAGGAGGACCGCGCCAAGCGCGTCCTCGAAGCCGCCAAGCTGCTCGGCCTCGAGGAGTACCTCGACCGCAAGCCGAAGGCATTGTCCGGTGGTCAGCGCCAGCGCGTCGCGATGGGCCGCGCGATCGTCCGGAACCCGCAGGTCTTCCTGATGGACGAGCCGCTGTCGAACCTCGACGCCAAGCTCCGCGTCCAGACCCGCACCCAGATCGCCGAACTCCAGCACCGGCTGGGCGTCACGACGGTCTACGTCACCCACGACCAGATCGAGGCCATGACGATGGGCGATCGGGTCGCGGTCCTGAAGGACGGGCTGCTGCAGCAGGTCGACACCCCGCTGAACCTGTACGACGCCCCGAAGAACAAGTTCGTCGCGGGCTTCATGGGATCCCCGGCGATGAACCTGATCGACGCCGAGATCGTCGAGGGCGGCGCGAAGATCGGCGACTACGTCGTACCGATCGAGCGCGCGCTGCTGGCCAAGGCCGGTGACGACAAGACGCTGACCCTGGGCATCCGCCCGGAGGCCTTCCACGTCGCCGACGAGGGCCTGCCGGTCCGCGTCTCGGTGATCGAGGAACTCGGCTCGGACGCCTACCTGTACGGCAACGCGGAGCACACCGACGAGCGCCAGCACATCATCGCCCGGATCGGCACGCGGACCCGCGCGGAGCAGGGCGCGCTCATCCACCTCGCCCCGGAGCCCGGCAAGCTGCACCTGTTCTCCACGTCCACCGAGGAGCGGCTGACCGCCTGACCTCCTCCCACCAACCCGTAGTACGGCCTAGTGGCTCGACACGTACTACGCACTCGGCCCCGAAGCGGTTCACCGCTTCGGGGCCGCGGTGATTTCAGGGCCGGCGCTTGGCAGGGTGGAGCGAGCCAAGCAGTGCCAGCGAGTCCGCGTCCCTCGAGCCCGGTGCGGCCGTGCCGACCAGGAGGAACTGGCCGGGAGCATGCTGGACGTCGAACGTCTGGTAGGTCAGCGTGATCCGGCCGAGTTCCGGGTGGTCGAAGGTCTTGGTCTTGCTGCCCAGGCTGCTGACGCCGTGCTCGTTCCAGAGCGTGGCGAACTCATTGCTTGAGGCAAGCAGTTCGTCGACGACCGCGCGGACACCCGGGTCCTGGCCGTCGGCCAGCCGGAGCGCCTCGACCGAATCGCGGGCGACCTGCGGCCAGTCGGCGAACAGCTCACGGGCAGCCGGGTCGTGGAACAGGGTGTGCAGCATGTTGCGCCGGTCGACCAGGGAGGCCAGCAGCGCCTTGGCCGGCTCGCTCGAGGCGAGCACTTCGAGGCGGCGGTTGATGACGTAGGCAACGGCCGACGGGAACGCGTCCATCAGCTGCAGCAGTGCGGGATCGACCGCGTCACCTGGACCGTCCGAGGGCTTCGGCAACAATCCGGCGAGCCGGTACGCGTGCAGGCGCGCCTCGTCGGAGAGCCCGAGCGCCCGGGCGATCGCATCGACGACCTGGCCGGAGGGCTTGCGCTCGCGGCCTTGTTCCAGCCGCGTGTAGTAGTCGGCACTGACACCGGCGAGGACCGCAACCTCCTCGCGCCGAAGCCCGGGCACCCGGCGTACGCCGTACGTGGGCAGGCCGACGTCGGCCGGCTCCACCTGCGACCGGCGGACGCGGAGGAACTCGCCCAGTTCGGTGCTCACTTCTCGATCCTAGGTGCCGCGCACCCAGGGGATCGCGTCCTGGTTGCCGCGGCGCCGGGCGACGAGGGTGAACGGCATGCAGAAGAAGGTTGTTGTGATCACTGGCGCGAGCAGCGGCATCGGGGCGGCGACAGCTCGCCGGTTGGCACGGGCTGGGCACGAGGTGTGGCTCGGCGCACGCCGGGCGGATCGGATCGCGGAGCTCGGCGCGGAGATCGGGGCGGGGCACCACGTGCTCGACGTGACCTCGTTGGACAGCATGCGCGAGTTCGTGTCGGCGGCGCGGGCGGCGTACGGGCGGGTGGACGTGCTGGTGAACAACGCGGGCGTGATGCCGTTGTCGCCGCTGGCCGACCTGAAGGTGGACGAGTGGAACCAGATGATCGATGTGAACCTGCGCGGGGTGCTGCACGGGCTCGCGGTGGTGCTACCGGTGATGCGCGAGCAGGGCGGCGGGCACGTGGTGAATCTGTCGTCGGTGTCCGGGCTGCGGGTCGATCCGACGGCGGCCCGTGTACAGCGCGACGAAGTTCGCCGTCCGGGCGCTGTCGGAGGGGTTGCGGCAGGAGAGCCGGGACATCCGCGTCACGGTGGTGAGTCCGGGGCTGACGGCGAGCGAGCTGGGTGACGGGATCAGCGATCCGGCGGTGCGCGAAGGGGTGCGCGCCATGATGGCGGTCGCGATGCCGGCCGACGCGATCGCCGCCGCCATCGAGTACGCCATCAGCCAGCCCGCTGAGGTCGACGTCAACGAACTGGTCGTCCGGCCGACAGCGCAGGGCTGACTCCGCCGGATCTCCGGGCAACGCGGTGAAATCCGATTGACCCGGGTCCGGCGGTGCACTTGGCTGGGCTGGTGAGCATCGAGCGCAGCAATCCTCCGGCGCTGCATCCGACGCCGGGGTACCACCACGTGACGACTGTCGAGGCCGCGCGGCTGGTGTTTCTGGCCGGCCAGTGTCCGTTGGACCCGGCCGGTGAGCTGGCCGCGGGTGGGCTCGAAGGGCAGACGGCGCAGGTGATCAGCAACATTCTCACCGCGCTGGAGTCCGCGAACGCCCGGGCCGAGGACGTCGTTCGGACGGTGATCTACGTGGCCAGCGCGGACCGGGACGAGCTGGCGGCGGTGTGGACATGGCTCAACGAGTCGGCGTTGGCCCCGGCCTTCACCACCGCGAGCACGCTGCTCGGGGTGGCCCAGCTGGGCTTCCCCGGTCAGCGCGTCGAGATCGATGTCACCGCCGCGTTGGCGTGACTTTCAGATCGCGTGGTTCGGCTGGAGCAGGCCGGTGGGGTCGAGCTGCTGCCGGAGCTTCCTGAGTCGTTCGAAGTCGGTGGGTTCGTAGGCCTCGGCGATCTCGTCCGGGGTGAGCGGGCCGAAGCTGAAGTTGAGCTGCCGGCCGATCGACGTCCACGGCTCGAGAACGCTGCTGTGCAGAGCGGAGAAGTCCTCGTCACCAGGTGACAGCACGGTCAGCGCGTACTGCGCCTCGCGGCGGCCGACGGCGTTCGGGATCGCGGGCGGGCGGGACAGCGCGCCGCCGAGGTGGCGGATGCCGACGACACACATCGCGGGCGCCTTCGGTCCGGCCAGCTCCGGGACGGTCGAGAGCGCGACCGGGTCGAGCTCGGCGAGCAGGAGGTTGCGCCCGCGGTAGCCGTGCGGCTGCTCGGGTTCGGCGAAGATCCGGCTGGACTCGGCGTACGGGAGTTCTCCGAAGGTGTCCATCACCGGCTCGCCGAGAGCGCGAAGCGGCGCGATCAGTTGCTCCGCGGTGGCCAGGTCGGCGAGCACGCAGAGCTGCAGCTGCGCGATGTGCTTGCCACGCAACGGCTCCGGGACCATCGGCAGGTCGGGGATCACCAAGGCGGAGACCGCCGAGGTGATCTCCTCGGGCACGGTCGCGGTCCACTCGCGCCAGACCTGAAGTGCGTCGGGCGTGATCGCGAGGTCGTAGTACAGGCTGCCGCCGGCGATCGTGCTGACCTCGAACAGGCCGATCTCCAGCTCGGTGACGACGCCGAAGTTGCCGCCACCACCGCGCACGGCCCAGAACAGCTCCTCGTCGTCAGGCGTCACCGACCGCAGCTCGCCGTCGGGCGTGACCAGCTCGATCCGCCGGACGTGATCGGCGGCGAAGCCGTACTTGCGGGCCATCAGGCCGATGCCGCCGCCGAGCGTGTACGAGATCGCGCCGACGCCGGGGAAGCTGCCGGACAGCGGCGCCAGCCCGTACGGCGTGGTGGCGGCGACCACCTGTTGCCAAGTCGCACCTGCCTGGATGGTCGCGGTCTGCTGCGCCGGGTCGACCGTGACGCCGGCAAAGCCGCTGGTCGTCAGCAGCACACCTTCGGTCGGCGTGGTGTGGCCGTGCCCGCTCGCCTGGACCGCGAGGCGCAGGTTGTGGTCGCGGGCGTAGCGCACCGCTTTCTGGATGTCGTGCGCGTTGGTCGCGCCGAAAATCCGCGCGGGCCGGTGCGGATCGCGGCGCTGGAAGCCGGTGCGCTGGTCGTCGTAGCCGTCGGTTTCGGGGGTCCATGTCCTCATGGCGCCGACCGTAGAACGCCTTCCGGACAGAAGTTGTCCTCAAGCTGTGGATATCTTTGTGGATATGAACGACCTGCCGGGACGACTGCTGCGGCTGCTGTCGCTGTTGCAGAGCCGGCGGGAGTGGTCGGGCGCCGAACTGGCCGAGCGGCTGGGAGTGACCGACCGGACCATCCGCCGCGACGTCGACCGGTTGCGCTCGCTCGACTACCCGGTGGTCGGGACGACGGGGACCGCCGGTGGCTACCGCCTGGCGTCCGGGCGGGCGATGCCGCCGCTGGCGCTGTCGGACGACGAGGCGGTGGCCGTCGCGGTCGGCCTGGCCGGCGCGGGCAGTGGTGGGATCAGCGGGTTGCACGACAGTTCGATGAGCGCGCTGGCGAAGCTGTCCCAGGTGCTGCCGCCGCGGCTTCGTCCACAGGTGGCGGCGGTGGGCGCCGCGTCGGTGGTCGCGCGGGCCGATCTTCCACAGCTCGATCCCGGTCGGCTGGCCGTGCTCGCCGCCTGCTGCCGGGATCGCGAGATCGTTGCCTTCAGCTACGAATCACGCCAGGGTGAGACCACGGACCGGCGGGTCGAACCCCATCAGCTGGTGGCGTTGGTGGGGACCTGGTACCTGCTGGCCTTCGACCCGGACCGCGACGACTGGCGCAGCTTCCGGGTCGACCGGATCAGCGACGTACGGCCGAGCCGGCACCGGTTCACTCCGCGGGACATCCCCGCGGCCGATGCGGCGACGTACCTGGCGGAGTCGTTCGCGGCCGCGACGTACCGGCACTCGGCGGTTCTGCACGTTCGGCTGTCGGAAGAGGAGGTTCGCGAAGGTTTCTACGGCCGGTGGCTGCCGGGCACCGTCGTACCGACCGGGCCGGACTCGTGCACTGTCACACTGAGCGCCGACTCGCCCCAGCTGCTGATCCAGTACGTCGCCGGAGTGGTTGCCCTGGGCGCCGATTTCACGCTCGAGGCGCCGCCGGAGACCGCAGCGATCATCCACTCGGTGGGGAGCCGGCTGGCGTCGAGCTAGGCGGTGATCAGGCCGATTCCCAACGTCAGAACACCGACGGCGAGGGCGGCGGCGCCGAGCCAGAGCACCCAGAGGAACTGGTTCGGCTGGGTGCGGCCTGCGCCTGCCGACGACGCGAAGAACCCGCCGGACATCAGGATCGCCGCCACCGGCAGGGCGAGCCGGCCGATCCACAACCACGCGCCGCTCAGTCCGGTCGCGTCGACGTACAGCAGGCCTACCAGGCTGAGGATGACCAGGACGCCGGCGTGGGCGTGGCCGGCCCGGGCGAACGCCTTCTGGAAGTCGGTCATCGGCACCTGACCGCGCACGATCTTGGTCAGGAACCAGCCGCCGAACTCGATCGTGACGATGGTCAGCAGGACGACGCCGGCGATGATCCGGGACGGATCGGACATCAGGTGTGCTCCTTCACTGGTGGACGAGCTCGCGATCGGGGGTGGACGGCGTACGGGTGGAGCGGGCGGCCCAGACGGCGACCGCGAGGTAGACGACCTGCTCGGGGATGCGCTGCCACAGCGGCGACGCCTCGCCGCCGGCGAACGGGACCTGCTCGACGGCTGCGTAGATGTTGGCCGGGAGCAGCGCCACGAACAACGCCGCGAGCGACCAGCCCGCGGCTCGTCTAGTCGCTTTCAGCAACAATCCGAGAGCGCCGAGCAGTTCGAGGACGCCGGTCAGGTAGACCATCGCGCCGGCGTACGGGACGAACGGCGGGACCATCCGGACCAGGTCGGTGTGGTTGGGCATCACGGTCACCTCGGCGGGCACGAAGTGTGCGCTCGCCGTCAGCACCAGCATCACGGCCAGTCCATGCGCGGCGGCCACGGGCCAGCGGGCGAACCGGCGGACGCCGAGCGCTCCCAGCCCGCGGAACCCCAGCGTGGCGAGAACGAGAACAGCAACGGTCATCGAAGTCCCTCCTTGGTAGATAGTGCGACTATCCATTAATGGATACTGCTACTATCCATCACGACTCAAGGGAAGGCAAGGCGGTTATGCGGATCGCGGAGTTGAGCCGGCAGTCGGGTGTCCCGGTGCCGACGATCAAGTACTACCTACGGGAGGCGTTGCTCCCGCCGGGCGAACTGACCAGCCCGAACCAGGCGAGCTACGGCGAGGTGCACCTGCGCCGGCTGCGACTGATCCGCGCGCTCGTCGACCTCGGTCAGGTCCCGATCGCCAGGGTGAAGGAGATCCTCGAAGGCCTGGACTCGGACTCGATGACCCTGCACGAACAGATCGGCCGCGCACATCGCGCGATCACGCCGACCCGTACGCCGACCGCCACGACCGACGCGCGAACCGCCGCGACCCAGCAGGTCAACGACCTCATCGCCCGCCGCGACTGGACGGTCGAGCCCGACGCGCCCGCGCTCACGACCTTGATCGAAACCGTCGCCGCGCTGCGCAGCCTCGACCAGGACCACCTGGTCGCATTCCTCGACTCCTACGCCGACGCGATCGAGAAGTTCACCGCCCTGGAAGTGGCCGCGGTCACCGAACGCACCTCACCGGACCAGATCGCCGAATCGGTTGTCATCGGCACCATTCTCGGCGAGACGCTGATCTCGTCGCTTCGCTTGCTGGCCCAGGAATCCATCTCTGCCGCTCGCTGGCGGGGCTAGACAGCGCCTCGCGGCACGGCGCCAGCCTGGCTCACCGCGCGTCGGTCGGCCGCAGCCCTTTGAGTAGAACGTCGAGCAGCCGCGGGACGCGGTCGTCCCACTCCTCCGGCTTCACGTGCGCGAGGAACCACGACAGCAGGATCACGTCGCGCGGCTCGATGTCCGCCCGCAGCACGTCGGCCTCAGCGCCGGCGGTCAGCAGCGCGCCCAACGCCTGCCCGAGCTTGGTGTGGGTCTGAGCCGAGATCTCGGCCCACACCGAAGAGTCGACCGCCTCGATCACCCCGCGCTTGACCTGCGCGTACGCCGCCAACCGACCGAGCCAAACTTCCAGGGCCGGCAAGGGCTCGTGGTGCTCGAGCAGCCGGTTGGCCTCCACGACGAGCTCGTCGATCTCGCCGGTGTAGAGGGCGGCAACCAGTTCGTCGCGGGTGGTGAAGTGGCGGTACAGCGTGCCTTGCCCGACGCCGGCCTTCTTCGCCACCGCACTGAGCTTGAGCTCACCGGGCTCGGCGATCAGCACACGGGCCGCCTCGAGAATGGCGGTCCGGCTGCGGGACGCGTCGCTTCGCACGGTCGAGTGCCTCCTGGGTTGTAAACGGACAAAATGTCCGCTTCAATGAAATGGACACTTTGTCCGATTCACTGAAGGAGACTAGTCATGGCAACGCTCGACGACAAGGTCATCGCGATCACCGGCGCCAGCAGCGGAATCGGCGCCGCGACCGCGCGCCGGCTGGGCCGCGCCGGGGCGGCCGTCGTACTCGGCGCCCGGCGGAAAGACCGGCTCGAGGCCCTGGCCGAGGAGATCCGCGCCGCCGGCGGACGGGCCGCGACGGTGGCGATCGACGTCACCGACCCCGACGACGTACGCCGTCTCGTGCAGACCGCCGTCACGGACTTCGGCCGGCTCGACGTCCTGGTCAGCAGCGCGGGCATCGGCCCGATCTCACCGATGGCCGCGCGGCGCGCCGCCGACTGGGACGCGATGATCGACGTGAACCTGCGCGGCGTACTGCACGGCATCGACGCGGCCCTACCCATCTTCGAGGCCCAGGGCCGCGGCCACTTCGTCACGATCGTGTCGACCGCCGGCCTGAAGATCACGCCGACGATGGCCGTGTACGGCGCGACGAAAAACGCGGTCCGCACCGTGCTGGAGGACTGCGCCAGGAGTCGACCGACGGAACGATCAAGACCACCGCGATCTCCCCTGGCTACGTCCACACCGAGTTCGCCAACTCGGTCACCGACCCAACCATCCGCGCCGAAATCGGCCAAGGCATGGCGACCTTCGCCCTGAACCCCGACGCGGTCGCTCGCGCCGTCGAGTACACCATCGACCAGCCCTGGGAAGTAGAAATCGGCGAACTCACCATCCGCCCGACCGTCCAAGGCTGACCGCGGCGACGGTCGACAGCTCAGGTATCGGTAGAAGGCCAAGACGAGCAGCAACTCTTCCTGCTCTCACCGACCTGCAGCCAGGTGGCCGAGAGCCGAGTGGCCCCAGGGCGAGGCACCCGGGGGGCGGACCCGTGTCACCCCACGAATTCGACGTAGCGCTCCGACGTGGTGCATTCGGACGACCCGAACCTGATCGGCGCATTGTCGAAGTCGCAGTCCATCGTGCGAAGGCGAGCGTTGTTCTCCGGCCATTGGAAGTCACATCGCGCCCACGTCCCGGAGCCGTGCGCGTTCCTGCAGACGTAGATGTTGGCGACGGTGAAGCCGACCTGCCCGAGTGCTGATCTGCCGTCGCTGTCAGTGTCCCGCACGAAGACCACGTCCGCGTCCCGCTTGATGCACACCGCAGCGTTCGGATGACTGCCGCCGTTGTTGTCCCACAGACAAAAGTCAGTGCGTGCGCGAACCTGGTCAGAAGTGAGGTCGACCTGTACGGCGGTTCCACAGTGAAGCCAGTCGTATGAGCAGTCCTCGAAGTAGCTCCCATCAGCGTGAGCACGGGGAAGCTGCGCTGCCCCAGGAGCGACGATCAGCCCGAACCCCAACAAAACACTCGCCACCGCGATGGCAGCAACGCGACCTATGCCCTTGCGCAACATTCTCGAACCTCCTCGTCGAGGCGTGATGGTGCGACAGTGAAGCACACAGGGCCGGGTGGTGTGAACGGCCCGAGCCCGGTTGGACACCTGCGTCCGGCGTGTCCGGCCAGTCGGCGATCAGCTGACGTCGACGGTCACCGCGACGTCGACGGCTATCACGATGACCATGAACTCGTCGAGGGCAAGGCGCAACTGCCGGGCTCCAGGACCTCCAACGCTCCGCGGCTCCTCGGCGGCGTACCGAACGACGTCAGCCGTCGTGGGCCATGTCGACGAAGCGGGAGTAGTGGCCCTGGAAGGCGACGACCACGTCGGCGGTGGGGCCGTTGCGGTGTTTGGCGACGATGAAGTCGGCTTCGCCGGGGCGGGTGGACTCGCGCTCGTAGGCGTCCTCGCGGTGCAGCAGGATGACGACGTCGGCGTCCTGCTCCAGCGAGTTGTGCGTCGCGATGCCTTCGGCAACGAAGTTGTGGGTGCCGAGCACTGTTGCGTCGTACACCTCCTGCTCGCCGAGGCTCTCGATCGAGGTAACGGTGTCCCAGAAGATGTCGTTGGTGGCGAGCACTTCGAGGTCGGCGTCGCCGAGTACGTCAGCGACCTTGGCGAGGCGTTGCCGGCTCGGCGCGTGCTTCCACAGCGTCGAACCCGAGAACTGGGTGCCCATGGCCGCAGCGAACTCGCGGTGGGAAACCTGCTGTTCGGTCAGCACCGCGCGGACCCGCGTCCAGACCTCCTTCGGCACCGTGTCCAGGTTTGTGTTGCCGCGGATGTCGCGGAGCATCGTCGCGACCTCGAGCGCCTTCAGGCCACGTGCGCCGTGCACACCGATCTCGTCGCAGAAGCGGAGCTGGTTCTCGGCTCCGTAGATGTACAGGTGGTAGCCGTCGCGGTAGCCGTCCTTGCGGACCACCTTGATCCGGCTGAAGATGTTGAACCGGAGCAGCAGGCGGGCCAGGTCGTCGACCAGACGACGGCTCGTCGACGCGTAGTAGATCCGCGCCTGACCGGCCTTGCTGTCCCAGTGGACCGACCCGTCGGTCGCCCACAGGTGCCGAACGAAGTCTCCGACCTGCTCCTTCGGCAAGGCGAACACTCCGGCCGGAACGAACTTCTCGTGACTCCGCAGCCCGAACAGGCCCAGCTCGTCCAGCCAGGCGGCGATCGGGTTCCGCTTGCCGCGGGCCAGGCGGTACGGCGCCGGCAGGCGGAGGGTGGTCACTCGCGCCGCGGGGTACTCGTCCCGCACCGCGGTGATGCCGAACCGCCGCTTCGCCGCCGACGCCACGGCGTCGAGGTTGTGCTCGTCGATGCTGGCGTAACGGATCGGCTGCCGCCGGACGAACGACCCGTCACCGAGAAGGTGCGCGAGCAGCGTGACCTCGTCCTCGTCCCACGGCCGAACCTCGAGCGGAGGGGGCACGTGGCGCAGTGACCCGAGCCGCGCGCCGGGCGTGAGCTCACCCAGCGGCTTCCAGCCGTCATAGGTCAGGAACGGGTGATTGGCAGTCGCATTGATCTCCCGGCCGGAAGCGAGCCTGAGCCGGAAGACCTCTTTGACCCCGCTGGGGAACGCGTGGGTCAGCGTGCGAGGAACCAGCTTCAGCCGGTCGTCCAGCGACCACACCGGGATGTCCCGAGCGTCCGCGGCCAGCAATTCGCCGAGCGACACCTCGGCACCGTTGTCCGCCCGCATCAACCGGGTGTCGGCGGTCAGGCAACCCGATTCGCGCAGGTCGGAGGCCATTGGGCGTTTGTCGGAGCGTTGCTCGGAGCCTCGGTTGAGCTGGCAGATCGCGACGACGGGGAGCTCGAGCTCCTTGGCGAGCAGCTTGATCGAGCGGGAGAACTCGGAGACCTCGAGCTGGCGGGACTCGACCTTCTTGCCCGACGTCATCAGCTGGAGGTAGTCGATCACGATCAGGCGCAGGTCGTGGCGCTGCTTGAGGCGGCGGGCCTTGGCGCGGATCTCCATCATCGTCAGGTTCGGCGAGTCGTCGATGAACAGCGGGGCCTCGGAGACCTCGCCCATCTTGCGGGCCAGCCGGGCCCAGTCCTCGTCGGTCATCTTGCCGTTGCGCATGTGGTGCAGCGGGACCTTCGCCTCGGCCGAGAGCAGACGCATGGTGATCTCGTTGCGGCTCATCTCCAGCGAGAAGATGCACGAGGTCAGGCCGTGCTTGATCGAGGCGGAGCGGGCGAAGTCCAGGCCCAGGGTGGAGTTGTGGGTCGGGACCATCGTCTTGCCGGCCAGGTACAGGTGGTCGGGGTTGTCGACCTCGACACAACGCACCGGGACCGAGGCGACCGGCTCGACCCGCTCGATCCGGCGGTCGGGCTCGCCGAGCACGCCGGTGGTGACGCCGTGGCCGGCGATCTCGCGCGGCGCGGACTTGGGGATCGCCGGGGTGAAGCTCGGGTACGCCGACAGGGCGCTGTGCAGGTCGAGCGTCGTACAGACCACGGGCTGGCCGCCGTCCTCGACGACCCACTGGTGCTCGGCGTCGGCGACCAGGGTGGTGCCGTCGCTGAAGGTCAGCTGGTAGCACGGCCGGTCGTACATCACGTCGGTCGCGGCGACCACCCGGGTCGGGCGGCCGTCGGCGTCCAGCAGCACGTCGCCGGTGACGACCTCGCCCATCGTCGTCCAGCCGGACGGCGTCGGCAGCGGGGTGTCCAGCCCGAGCGCCTTGCCCATCGCGGGACGCGCGGCGACGATGATCATCTGGCCCGGGTGCAGACCGTTGGTCAGCTCGTCGAGGTCGGTGAACCCGGTCGGTACGCCGACCATCGCGTCACCGCGGGAGTCGATCGCCTCGATCTCGTCGAGGGCGCCCTCCATGATGTCCTTCAGCGGCGCGTAGTCCTCGGTGGTCCGCTTCTCGGTGACCTGGTAGATCTCGGCCTGCGCCTCGTCGACGACGTCGTCGACCTCGCCCTCGCCGGCGTAGCCGAGCTGGACGATCTTGGTGCCGGCCTCGACCAGGCGGCGCAGGATCGCCTTCTCCCGGACGATGTGCGCGTAGTAGCTGGCGTTGGCGGCCAGCGGGACCGACGCGACCAGGGTGTGCACGTACGGCGCACCGCCGATCCGGGCCATCTCGCCGCGCTTGGTCAGCTCGGCGGCGACGGTGATCGCGTCGGCCGGCTCGCCCCGGGCGTACAGGTCGGTGATCGCGTCGTAGACCGACTCGTGCGCCGGGCGGTAGAAGTCCGTGCCGCGCAGGGTCTCGATGCAGTCGGCGATCGCGTCCTTGCTCAGCATCATCGCGCCGAGCACGCACTGCTCGGCGGCGAGGTCCTGCGGCGGCGTACGGTCGAAGCCCATCGCCGGGTTGCGTTCCTCGTTCCCGCCGTCCGGCCCCCCGCGGAACTCCGCAACGCTCACTTCGCCCGTCCTCCTCGTCGCCCAACGACCCGCGCGGCCACGGATCGAACACGTGATCGAACCGTATCCGTCGTCGCCGACAGTTTTCCCGGCCGCACCAGGACCCCCGAGTCGGGCGGGCGTGGCCAGTCACGCGACGGTACGCCCGAACCGCCGCTGCCTGGTAGCCGAGTGTCCACAGGGGGTGTGGATCACCTGTGGGAAACCCCGCGACGGCCTGTGCACAGGTTGGGAACAACCCTGTGGATATCTGGGGGAAAACATCCACAACATCGCGCTGACCTGCGGTTTTGCCAACCCACAGGTGTGGAGGAGAAAAAGATTCGAGACAGTTCGGTCCGGTGCGTTGTGCACAGCCGCCGCCAGGCACAATGAGGCCCATGCGCCTTACCAGCAGCCAGGACCGGGAGATCCTCCGGCTGGCGGTGCCGGCCTTCTTCGCACTGGTCAGCGAACCGCTGATGCTGCTGGCCGACTCGGCCATCGTCGGCCACCTCGGCACTCCCCAACTGGCCGCGCTCGGCATCGCCGGCACGATCCTGCAGACGCTGGTCGGCATCTGCGTGTTCCTCGCCTACGGCACCACCTCGGCGGTGGCCCGGCGGATCGGCGCCGGCGACCACAAGGGCGCGCTTGCCCAGGGCATCGACGGACTGTGGCTCGCCCTGCTGCTCGGCCTCGCCCTGGCCGTCGCCGGCGTCCTGCTGGCTCCGGCCGCGATCGGCGCGTTCAACCCCTCGCCGGACGTCGCCGACCACGCCGTGGTCTACCTGCGGATCTCCTGCCTGGGCATCCCGTCGATGCTGCTGCTGCTCGCGGCCACCGGCGTACTGCGGGGTCTGCAGGACACGAAGACCCCGATGGTCGTCGCGATCGCCGCCAACCTGGTCAACATCGTGCTCAACCTGGTGCTGGTCTACGGCTTCGACCTGGACATCGCCGGCTCCGCACTCGGTACGGCGCTCGCCCAGACCGCCGCCGGGATCGCCCTGGTCGTCGTCGTGGTCCGCGGCGCCCGGCGCGACGGCGCCAAGCTGCGCCCGGACCGCCCGGGCATCCTCGCCTCGGCCCAGGCCGGCGTACCCCTGGTGGTCCGGACGCTCACGCTGCGCGTCGCGATCATCCTGGCCACCTTCGTCGCCACCTCACTCGGTACGACGTCCGTCGCCGCCCACCAGGTCGCCTTCACGCTCTGGTCGTTCCTGGCCCTCGCGCTCGACGCGATCGCGATCGCCGCGCAGGCGCTGACCGGCCGGTCGCTGGGCGCGGGTGACGTCGAGGGGACGCGGGCGATCACCCGGCGGATGATGTGGTGGGGACTTTGGTCCGGTGTGGTCGGCGGCCTCGCCCTGTGGGGGCTGCACACGATCTACGTGCCCTGGTTCACCGAGGACCCTGCCGTCCGGCACTCGCTCTCGGCGGTGCTGCTGGTCGCCGCGCTCTGGCAGCCGGTCAACGGGGTGGTGTTCGTGCTCGACGGCGTACTGATCGGCGCGGGCGACGGACCGTACCTGGCGGTCGCGGGCGTGATCGCGTTGGTGCTCTACGTCCCGCTCGCGCTGAGCGTCATCTGGTTCGACGGCGGAGTGGTGGCGCTGTGGTGGGCGTTCGGCGGGTTCATGCTGCTCCGCCTGCTGACGCTGGTCACTCGCGAACGCCGGGACGCGTGGCTGGTCACCGGTGCGGTCCGCTGACCGCACCGGCTACAGCAGAGATCAGACGATGCCGACGGCGTCGCGGACCCGGTCCAGCACGACCTTGGCCCGCGCACGAGCCCGCACCGCACCGGCAGCGAGCAGGTCGTCCAGCTCGCTGCCCGGCGCCATCAGCTCGTCGTACCGGGCGCGCAGCGGGCCGATCTGGGCGTTGATCACCTCGAACAGCTCGTTCTTCAGGTCGCCCCAGCCCATCCCGCCGGCCTCCAGCCGCTTGCGGGTGTCGGCCAGCTGCTCCGGCGTGGCGAACTGCTCGTAGATCAGGAACGCCGACGAGCTGTCCGGGTCCTTCGGCTCCTCCACCGGCGTGCTGTCGGTGGCGATCCGGCGGACCAGCTTCTTCAGCTGGTTCTCCGGCGCGAACAGCGGGATGGTGTTGCCGTAGCTCTTGCTCATCTTGCGGCCGTCGATGCCCGGCAGCGTCTTGGCCGCGTCGTCCTCGGGCAGCACCAGCCGCGGCACCTTCAGCTTGTGCTCGCCGAACAGGTGGTTGAACGTGCCGGCGATGTCCGCGGCGTACTCGACGTGCTGGGACTGGTCCTTGCCGACCGGGACGACGTCGGAGTCCATCAGCAGGATGTCGGCCGCCATCAGCACCGGGTAGTTGTACAGGCCCATGTTGACGCCCGCGTCCAGGTCGGACTTGCCGGCCTCCGCGTTCTTGTCGCGGGCCGCCTTGTACGCGTGCGCCCGGTTCATCAGGCCCTTCGCGGCCACGGTCGACAGCACCCAGTGCAGCTCGAACGTCTCCGGTACGTCGGACTGCCGGTACATCGTGATCCGGTCGGTGTCGAGACCCGCCGCGATCCACGTCGCCGCCACCGAGCGCGTGTAGTGCCGCAGCTGCTCGGCGTCCCGCAGAACGGTCAGCGCGTGGTAGTCGGCGATGAAGTACATCGCGTCGTAGGAGTCGGCGAGCTGCAGGGCCGGCCGGATCGCGCCGATCAGGTTGCCGAGGTGCGGGTCGCCGGTCGGCTTGATCCCGGTCAGCGACACCGGACGTGCGGATTCCATAGCCATGAGCCCATTCTCCCAGAGCCACGCACCCGGTCGTGCACCGAGGCTCCGGGGACGGGCGGTGCGACTAGATGCTGCGCAGGTGAGGCTCCCGCTGGTCGTAGAACAAGCCCTCCGGGGGCTTCACCGTCGCCAGCGGGCGGGCGGTGTACTCGCTGTGGGCTCCGCGGCAGCCCGCGAACGGACCGTCGGGGCTGAGCAGCACCGCCATGTGCGGATCGGCGTGGTCTCGCCACCAGATCGACATCCCGGTGGCCGGGTCCAGCCGCAGATGCTCCCAGGCGCGCCAGATCGAGTCGAGCCGGCTCAGCGCCTCGGCGTGCCGGAACCACTCCGGGCACCAGACGAACGTCTGCCCGAGCCGGCGGGCGTACAGGTACACCAGCCGGTCCTCGACGAACGCCGCGACGTGCGGGTAGTACAGCTCCATCGCGTCGTCGTCCATGACTCCACTCCTTGCCCAGGGCTACCAAACCGGCCGGACGGTGCGGCCACCGCGGTCGCACCGCCTTGTTCCGACCACATTGTCACCCGCGGCGGTCGTTCGGGTTGGGCGGGCTCCACTGCGCCTGACCCCACTGCTGCTGCGGCGGTTGCTGGGATTCCTGGGCGGCCGGCCAGGTCGCCTGGGCCGGACCGAGCGGGTTGTGCTTGGCCTTCTGCCCGGCGGCGATCCACGGGTTCGACGCGGCGCCGGCCGGGCCCGCGGTCGACGCGGCGCCCGGGTCGTACTGCGCCAGCGACGCGCGGACCGCGGCGGCGTCGGGACGGGCCATCCAGGGAATCGTCTTGATCATCGTGGCCGGCGTACCGGAGGCGAAGACGACCGCGCGGCCCGGCGGCATCGAGGTCAGGTCGGAGACCTCCATGATCGCGTGCCGCTGCACCTGACTGCTGTGCGAGCGCTTGCCGCCCTCGTACGAGACCGTGTTGGAGGCGATGTCGTACTCGCCGATCAGCTTGCTGAGCCGCTCCAGGAAGTTCGAGTCGGACACACCACCGCCGTACACGCGGATGTTGGCCGAGGACCAGAGCTTCTCGATGCCCTGCTCGCCCCAGCACTCCACGCCCTGCGCCCACGACTGCAGGATCGTCATCAGCACGATGCCGCGGGAGCCGAAGTGGCTGTAGAGGTCGGGCAGGTCCTTCCAGCGGCAGACGTTGGCGGCCTCGTCGAGTACGCCGACCATCGGGGTGGGCAGGCGACCCATCGGGCAGGTCTTGGCGTACTCCTCGGCGGCCTCGACGATCGCGACGGTGAGCGCGGCGACCAGCGGGCCCGCCGTACCGGTGCCCTCCTTGGAGAGGCTGTAGAGGGTGCCACCGCCGCGGATGAACTCGTGGGGGTTGAACTGCGGCCGGTTGTCGACCGGGCCGTTCGGGTTCACCCAGCGGGCGACCTGGCGGTTCAGCAGGAACTGCACGTTCGGCTGGGCGGTGCCGAAGACACCGGCGCGCTGTTTGTCCGGCAGGCTGTAGAGGCTGGCCATCTGCTGCGCGGCCAGCTCGTAGCCCGGAGTGTTGTCGAGGATGCGGGCGGGCTCGTCGTTCAGCTGGTCGCTGAGCCACAGGTAGACCTGGCTGATCGGCCGCTTGGCCAACGCGGCCGCGAGCAACAGGCCGGACAGCAGGTCGGTCGCCACGGTGTCGAAGTACGCGTCGGACCGGGCGCCCTCCCGGCGCTGGCTGTTGACGATGTGGTCGGCGAACTGCCGGGCCTTCACCTCGTCGGTGACGTAGCTGAGCGGGTTCCACCACCAGGTCGGTTCCTCGTCGGCGACGCCCTGCGGGTCGAACACCCAGACCGGGCCCTTCGCGCTGCGCGGCCCGCGGCTGGCGTCGACGATGTCGCGCTTGTTCGAGGTTGCGATCACCGCGCCAGGCGCGTCCAGGATGGCCGGCACCGCGCGGGTCGTGGTCTTACCGGTCCGCGGGCCCCAGATGTCGATGTGCATGTCCTCCCACGAGCCGAACAGCTCGAGGTCGTCGCGCACCGTCCGGCCGATGAAAACACCCGGACCGGCGTGCCCGGCGCCGAGCCGGTTCGCGGTCTCCTGGGCGCCCTCGCGCGAGATCTTGCGCAGGTCCTTGCGGCCGGACATCAGCAGCGCGTGCCGGTCGACCCGGGACTTGCTGCCGCCGCGCCGGCGCAGCAGCACGAACACCCCGGCGACGATCGCGGCCAGGACGACGACCTCCGCGATCAGTACGCCGGTCGCCGCGCCCGGCCACTCGTACTCGCCGGTGATCAGCTCGACCAGCACCGAGAACGGGTTGCCGCCCGGCTTCTTGCCGCCGCTGATCGCCGCGCCGACCGAGGCCGCGATCCAGGTCCCGAAGGAGGCCAGCGCGATCAGCCCGATGACGGCGAACAGCGCGACCGCCTCGGGGGAGATCGCCGCGCCGCCGGTGCTCTTGCGTCCCTGTGCCATCAGTCGTCAACTCCGCTTCGGGCGACCACCCGGGTGGTCGGGTCGGGCGGGGGCAGCTGGGCCGGGTCGTCGAAGGTGTACTCGGCCACCACCTCCTCGGTCCCGTCGTCGGCGATCTCCACCTTGAGCGGGCGGCCGTCGGCGCCGGTCTTCCAGAGCTTGTTGGTGTCGTTGATCTCGCGCTCGACGGAGGTCAGCCCGACGTGCACCGGGATGCCCGGCCGGCCACCGACCTTGACCAGGAAGTTGCCTCGGCCGGGCGGTGCGGCTTCCTCACCGGTGGCCGGGTCCCACGCGGGCGGGTCCTGCCAGCCGATCAGCATGTTCTGCTCTTCACCCGACAGCGGAACAACGGCGGTCAGGTTCTCCATCTCCGCCCGCGGCAGGCCACCGCAGATCACCATGCCGGATCGCTCGACGAAGCCCTTGGCCTTCATCCGGTCCTCGGGGTGCTCCAGGGCCAGCAGGTCGGACATGGTGTGCGAGATCATCGCCATCCCGACGCCACGCTGCCGGTTCAGCCGGGTCAGCGCGTCGACGCGGTCGACCAGGCCACGGCCGGCCCGCAGGACCCGCCACAGCTCGTCGAGAATGACGAAGTAGTGCCGCCGGGGCTCCAGGCCCGCGTCGGCCAGGGCCTGCGAGACCGCGACCGCGCCGAACCCGTACGACCAGCAGGCCAGCAGGGCGGCGGCCTGCAGGTTGGTCTCGGAGTCGTCGATGTTGGACACGTCGAAAACCACCGGCCGGTCCAGCTTCATCGGTTGGTCGGTCTGCTCGGAGAAGATCTCACCCAGCCGGCCACCACCGACCAGACCGATCAGCGACGCCTCCAGGCCTTCGGTGATCTGCCGGTAGCGGTCGAGGCTGCCGCGGTCGAGAGCGACGTTGCGGACCCGGTCCGGCGCGTCCTGCACGACCTTGAGCAGGTCGCGCAGCACCGGCGTCCCGTCGTGGCGCTCGTCCAGCACCTTGAGGGCCTCGTCGAGAATGGTCTCCTCGCGGTCGGTCGGCGGGGCCGAGCGCATGATCGAGATCAGCGCCGAGACCATCGTCTGCCGACGGCCGTGGGCGTCGGCCTCGATCGCCTGCCGGGCCGACCCGGTCAGCCGCAGCGCGGCCTTGCGGGACTCGCCCGGGTCGAGCACGTTCAGGTGGCCACGGCCGCGGCCGAGCTGGATCACCTGGCCGCCGAGGGCCTCGATCAGGTCCTTGTAGTCCGGCTTCAGGTCGCCCAGGACCAGCGGCATCACGCCGTACCCGGCCAAGCCGAGCGCCATCCGCCGGGTGATCGTCGACTTGCCCAGACCGGGCTTGCCGAGCACGAACATCGACGGGTTCGAGATCAGCTTGGCCCGCATGAACCAGCTGATCGGGTCGCAGCACATGGTCGCGCCGGACAGGATGTTGCGGCCGATCGGCACCCCGACCATCGGGCTGCCGGTGCCGGCCGAGAACGGCCACATGCCGCACACCTGGACCGTCGTACCGCGCCACTCGGCCGGGGCCTGCAAGTACGTCGAGTAGCCACCGCCCATGCCCGGCCAGCCGCGCGGCATCGGGCGGCGGCCGCCGCGGGTCGGGTCGACCGGCTTCTTCTTCTTGCTCACGAGCTCTCCCGTTGACTCACAGCGCTTCCCGCAGGCCGGCCGGAACCGACAGGTGGCTCTGCAGCACGATGCCGAGCGGCAGCCCGGCGACGAACGCCGAGTCCTGCGACCCGTACGCCGGCCGGAGCAGCACCCGCGCGGTGGCGCCCAGGTTGTCGATCGCTGCGACCATGTCCGGCAGCTGCTCGGCGGTCATCACCGTGCCGGTGACGACCATCCCGAAGTTGACCAGGCCGGCGCCGCGGGCTTCTTCCTGCGCGGTGCGGTCGGCCGCCCTCGCCTCGGCGATCGACCGGGCCGACGGACGGGCCGAGGCGGTGGCGCGGAACGACGCGTTGCGCTTGTCGGCCTCGACCATCCGGGCCGCGGTGGCGGCGTCCAGCGGGCGGTACAGCAGCGTGACGCGCTTGCGGTCGATGTCCGGGTGCGGTCCGACCAGCTGGGACAGCACCGACGAGAACACCTCGCCGCGCGGCGCCTGGGTCATCTGCCAGGTGATCGACCAGGCGCTGTCGTGCCGGTACTTGTCCCAGAACGCCTGCGCGGCGGCCGGGCCGACGTCGGTCCACTGCAGCTCCGGCGCGATGCCCTGGCTGCGGGCCTCGTCGATCAGCACCGCGGCGGCCGGGTCGTAGGCGATCCGGATCGTCTCGCACAACTCCTGCGCGGTCACCGGGCGGGCGGCCCCGGCACCGGTGGAGTTCAGGCTCTGGGTGAGCGCGGGCAACCGGGACGCCAGCTCGCGGCCCATGTCGTCTTCCTTGCGGCGTTTGCCGCTGCGGTCGGTGCCCTTGAAGGTCAGCGCGACTCGGGCCGACACCAAAGCAGAACCCTCCGGGTAGGTCTGGATCACCTCGGCGAGCATCGCGCGGGCGATCGCCGGCGTCCCGTCCTGCATGTTCTGCGAGACCTCGCGGCGCAGCCGGATCCCGGTGTCCGGCGCGGTCTCCACCGTCACCGAGGCGGCGACGATGCCCGGCTCGTGACCCAGCGACGCCAGCCACTGGCCCCAGTGCGCCACCCAGGCGTCGACCTGGTCCTCGTCGACCAGCGAGGCGCCGTCGGGCTCGGCGTTGATCATCACGGTGAAGTGCCGGGTGCTCGGGTAGAACAGCAACGCGAACGGCCGGCCGTAGGAGTCCTGGTACTCGCTCAGCTGGGACGCCGCGGCGAGGCCGGGCAGCTGGAACTTGCCCCACGGCGTACGGCCGAGAGGTCCGGATCGGTAGACGTTGTGCCTGGCCATCTTCGCTCGCTGCCATCCAATTCGGGTCGAGAGCCGCTGCAGGGCGGAGTGCCCGTGCTTGTCCTTGGTCATCAGCAACAGCAGGACGGAGCCGACGATCACCAGCGACACCAGCGCGCCGGTGATCCCGCCGGACAGGGTGGCGATCATCGTGATCACCAGCCCGAACATCATGATCGCGGTGCCGAGCGTGCCCATCCCGGCGATGCCCGCCGAGGCGGGCGCCCGCCAGTTGCCGTACGTCCTGGGAGCCGATCGAACGTTGTCAGCCGCTGCCACTTGGTCCCTCATCCATTGCGCTGTCGTCCCCGATCGCCTCGTTGCTCACGTCCTTGGCGGTGTCGATGCCCTTCTTCACCGCCGCCGCGGTGGCGACCACCGCGATACCGACCGGGCCGGCCGCGGCACCCGCACCGGCGGCCGCACCTCCGGCCGCGGCACCACCACCGGCGGCCGCACCACCGGCCGCCGCACCACCTGCCGCCGCACCGCCACCGGCCGCAGCGCCTCCTGCTGCCGCGCCACCACCGGCTGCCGCGCCGCCACCGGCCGCACCGCCTGATCCAGCCCCGGCCCCGGCACCTCCGCCGGCGCCTCCCCCGGCACCGCCGCCTGAGCCACCACCTGCACCGCCGCCACCGCGACCTCCACCGCCTGTGCGGCCACCTCCGGCGCCGCCGCTACCGCCGGCCGACCCGGAGTTCTGCGCGCCGCGCGGGCCGGAGCTCGGCGGGGGCGGCGGTGGGTTGCTGCTGGAGCGGCCCACGGTCCGGGCACCGCTCGGCCCGTCGCTCTCGCTGGAAGTGGTCGAGTTCGCCCGGCTGGTGATCTTGTCCGCGCCGATCAGCTTCGCCGCAATCCCGCCGGCCCCGGCCGAGCCCGCGGTCGCGGACACCATCGGTACGACGAACCGCATCAGCGCCGGCATCGCGAACAGCGCGAGCACCAGCATGGTGACGCCGGTGACCATGTTCATGATCTGCGTCCCGGGGTCCTGCTCCTTGAAGGCCAGCGGGCCCTGTTCGTGGCCCACTTCGAACGCCGCGCCGGTGAGCTTGATCGCGGTGGCGTAGATCAGCGCCGCCACCGGTTTGTAGAGCACGAAGGCCGCCAGCCAGCCGAGGATCCGCTTGAACCAGGCCTGGCCCATCTCGGTGTTGGTGGCCGACGCCGCGAGCGGCAGCACGCCCAGCAGCAGGATGAGCATCGCGTACCGGATCACCATCAGCACGACCTGGATCACCGACGCGAGCAGGGTGATGACCGCGATCGTGATCATCAGCCCGACGCCGCCGGTCAACGTCGAGAGCCCGAGCAGCGCGGTCATCGCCGTGCCGAAACTCGCCGGATTGACGTCTTCGGTGGGGTCGCAGGTCCAGCCGCTCCCTCCGGTGTTCAGCGAGGTCAAGATGATGCACTCGGAGAACCTGTCGCCGACGAAGATCAGCAGTTGCACGATGCCGACCGCCAACGTCGAGGCGACCGCCAGCGTGAGCAGGGATCTGAGCAGGTCACGGGCCGCGTCGCCGCGGTGTGACCAGGCCATCCGGGCCCCGCCGACGATCACGCCGATGGTCGCCGCGAAGATCGCCAGCCAACTCGTGTGCTCCCACAACCAGCCCACCGACGCGACCGCCGGCCGGCCCTGCGCGTCGCCCACCGGCGGGGTGGGAACGAACACCCAGAAGGTGCCGATCGTCGCCATCACCTTGCCGATGGCCGTGCTCAGCTCAGTGAAGATCGGATCGAAGATCAACTTAATCAACGCCTCGACTGCGGGGGTGAGGGCATCCAGCAGGAAGTCGCGGATGCAGGCGTCCCAACCGTCGTCGCACAGGAGCGCCAGCATGTCAGCCCCCGGTCTTCGGTGAGACGAAACGCAGGATGGCAGGCAGCGCGACGACGGCGAGCATCATCATCGCGATGCCGGTGATCACGGTCAGCGTCTGGTCGGCCGCGCCTGCCGGCGTACCCATCAGGGTGAACGCGGCCGCGTAGATGATCGCCGCGATCGGTTTGTAGAGGATGAACCCGGCCAGCCAGGCCACCGACCGTTTGAACCACATCATCCCGGCCTCGGTGTTGGTGGCCGCCGCGGTCAGCGGCAGCACCCCGACCAGCAGGATCAGCATGGCGTACCGGATCACCATCAACGCCAGCTGGATCAGCGAGGTGATCACCATCAGGATGCCGATCACGATCACCAGCATCAGTCCGACGCCGCCGTCCTTCAGCGGGTCGACCAGGATGTCGTTGATCCGGGTCTCGAAGGTCGCCGGCGGTGGCGGTGGCTCGCCGGGCACCAGCTCCGGCTGAGGGCCGGCCTTGATCGCCTGGTCGATGATCCACTTCGCGAACCAGTCGGCGATCTCGATCAGCGCTCCGGCGAAGGCGACCGCGCCGGCCGAGACCACCACCATCGTGAGCAGGCTCTTGATGATGTCGCGGACCGCCTCGCCGCGCTGAGAGATCGCCATCCGGACACCACCGACGATCATCGCGATGGTGCCGACGAAGACCAGGATCCACAGCGTGCGCTCCTGGAGGAACGCGATCGCGCTGTTCTCGCCCAGCTCCGGGGTCTTGACGTCGATCCAGAGGGTGCCGAGCGAGTCCATCACCAGCTCGACCGCCTTGACGATCACGAACTTGATCGCGTCGAAGATCAGCTCGAACAGGCTGCCGATCGCCCACTCGAGAGCGTCCCCGAGCTTCTCGGCGATACAGTCGCCCCAGTCCCACGGCGCCCAGGAACACCCCAGCGGGATCATCAGGCACCCCCGAACCGGACGTAGCCGTGCAGCGACTGCAGCACGTCCGGCGCGACCGCGCCGTTGAAGCTGCCGTCGGGCTGCAGGACCAGCTTCCAGTCGTTGTCGACCCACAGCAGGGTGACCGGCAGACCGGCCACCTTCTGGCTGTCGAGGCGGACCGCGATCGAGATGATCGCGCGGTTCGGCAGGTAGTCGATCACCTTGAAGCCGGTGAACTGCGAGGTCTGGCCGGTGTTGCGCGGGGTCGGCGAGGTGCGGACCGCCTTGAGCGCGAGGTTGCGCCCGGCGCCCGGCGCGATCCGCTTGCGCAGCACCGACTCGGTCAGCTCGGGGTTACGGATCTGGCCGAGCGTGACCATCGCGGCCAGCACGGCCCCGGTCGGCGAGTGGGCGAAACAGTGCCGCAAGCCGTTGGCGTCCTCGATCGCCGGTCCGCCCTGCGCCTGCAGGGGGATCAGCATGTTCGTTTCGAACTGCCAGCTGACGGCGGCCGGCGCCTCGCGCGGGACGCGCTGCGGCGGGTTCTTGGCCCGGCAGCCGCCGGTGCCGCTCGGCGTCACCGGCACGGTCGGGGCCGTGGTGGTCGTGGGGTCCGGGGTGGCCGGTGGTTCGGTGGCGTCGTCGGTCGGCTCGTCGGTGCCGCCGGTCGCGGTCGGCGTGGCCGACGGGGTCGGCTGGGTGGACGGGGAGCCGTTGCCGCCCCCGGCCACCAGCCAGACCACGAGGCACACGACGACCGCCCCGACGACGATCGCCGAAGCGACGAATCCGCGGCTCTCCCAGATCGAAGCCGCCGGGGCGTCGTCGTCGGAACCGGAGGAGTCGCCTCCACTGAACCAGGCCATCGTGGTTCAGCCCTTGGATGAACCGTGCGGGGCGGTGCGCGGCGTGGTGGTCATCCGACGATGGTGTTGACCAGCGCCGACGCCGTACCGATCACGATGCAGCCCGCGAGGACCCAGCCGAGGCGGGCCGCGTGCTCGCCGCCCTCACCACGCCGCTGGCCGATGGCCATCATGGCGCCGGCGACGATCACACCGAGGACACAGATCGCGATCGCGATCGTGGTGACCCAGCTGACCACCGTGTCGACCTTGCCGGTCACCTCGTCGGGCAGGTCTTCGACGAGCGGGACGAGGAGGTGGAGGTGCTTGACCAACATGAACAGAGCCTCTCAGTACGGGGCGGGGTAGTCCGCTGGATTTGACGCGCGCAGAGCGTAAATGGATTCGAGAACTTCGAAAACCTCGTCAGGGGTGTTGTCGGGCGTGGGATCCTCCCCCCTTCGCCACTCCTCGATCCAGGGGATGTCCCATACGCGGGGAACACCGCCGCCGACGATGTCGGCGAAGTCGTCCAGCACCCGGGGCAGCCGGCCGGGGGCGTCGGCGATCAGCACCAGGCCGAGCACCGCGACGCCCTGGACCACCCCGGAGGCCCACTCGATCGCCGCCCGCTGCGCCGCGCGCAGGCCCGATCCGTGCGTCCGCGCGACCAGCACGACCGGAGTCGGCACCGGCGGCGGCGGAATCGGCCAGCGGTGACCGGACGCGCGCGTGCCCGGCAGCAGCTGGGACATCGTCGACTCGCCGGATCCACCGTGCACGCCGACCCACCACAGGGTGTCGGCGGCGGGGATGGCGAACTTCGGCAGGCGCTGGTCCTCGGCCGGGGCGGGCACGCCGTGCTGAGGCGCCGACGGCCCGCGCGCGGACAGGTCGGGCAGCGGCGACGGGGGACCCGGCACCGGCTGCGGTCCCCCCGGTGGCAGTGGCTGCTGCGTCGTCCACGGGTTCTGCTGCGGTTGCGTCATGGCCCCTCCTCTCGCGGCGTGTCACGGGCTGTCGCCCACAGTATTGTCGCGCTATCCGGGTACGCGCGTTTGACCCATCCACAGGCGAGGATGTTTCTACCCCCTTGTCGGGGTCAGTCGAGCCGGACGGCTCGGGGCTTGGTATGCCTGGGCGGCAGCATCTGGTCCGGGCGGTCGCCATGCTAGAACGAGATCCCGTGAAGCCGACGATCGAGGGAGTTCCGTGGCGTGGATGAGTGGTGACCGTGGCTGACAAGGGCATCCCGTCCTGGCCGAAGGTCACGATTCGGCTGTACGACGACCACAACGCCGAGGTGAAGATCGCCGGGCGCAGCCACCCGGTGAACCACCACGACCCCCGGCAGGCCGCGATCGCGCTGGTCGCCGAACGGGCCAGTCAGCTCGGGCGCGCCGTGAAGGCGACGGCGGTCGACTCCGACGGCTCGTCGTGGCCGCTGGTGATCCACCCGGACGGCCAGGTCGAGGCGATCGAGGTGGCGCCGAAGCGCAAGCCGATCTGGCCGATCATCGCGGCCGCCGGGCTGGCGATCGTGCTGGTCGGCGGCACCGCGACGTACCTGCTGGTGGGGCGTGAGCCCAAGGCCCCCAAGCCCCCGGCGGCGAACAAACTGCCGGAACTGCCGGCGCCGAAGATCGTGCCGGACCAGTTCATCGCCCGGCCGGCCCCGCCGGGCTGGACCACGAACGCGAGCTGGACCATCGACATCGCCGAGAACTCCGCGCCGGTGGTGTCCCCCGACGGCAGCGAGGTCGCGGTGCTGACCGAGGACCAGAAGCTGGTCGTCCTGGACAGCAGCGGCAAGGTGCTCTGGCAGGACGAGGTGCCGAAAAACGCGAGCGATCCGGTCTACACCACGATCGACTCCAAGCCGGTGCTGGCGATCGCCACGCCGAAAAGCCTGCGGTACTACCCGGGCGACGGGATCGAGCCGACCGAGATCGAGCTGCCGGACGGGGCGGACGTGCAGTTCTTCGGCACCTCCCCGCTGATCACGTTCGGCAACACGGACGCGAGTGTGGTCAGCAACGGCGACCTGCACACGGTGGAGAAGCAGCCGCGGTTCTCCACCGTGTTGCTTGCCGAGGGCGACAAGGCCCTGATCGCCCGGTACGCCGGACCGCTGTACTGGAGCCAGCCCGGCAAGGACCTGCAGCAGCTGACCTTGAAGCCGCCGTCCGGCGCGACCGGGATCAACCACATCGCGATGGCCAGCCCGGGCCGCGCGATGGTCATCTGGAACACCAAGAAGGCCGACGAGGTGATCCCGACGGTCAGCTCCACCGCCGACGGCTCGGTCGCGGCGGCCTGCCCGGCGGTGAACCCGCGCCGGGTGGAGAGCTGGAAGTGGGTGCCCGACGCCGGCGGCAAGGTCGCGGCGTACGGCGAGTGCGTGATCGACTTCATCGGCCGCAAGACCACCCTGCTCGAGGACTTCGACCCGCTCTCGGTCACCGGGACGACGATCTACGCCAACAGCGGCGGCAACCTGTCCTCGATCGTGCCCGGCGGCGGCAAGGTCACGGCACTGCCCAAGAACGCCGCCCGTCCGTGGGGCATCGCCGGCAACCGCGCGATCGTTGTCCACGGCACCGTTCTCTACGCGCTGGACAAGAAGTGAGGCCGGCTGGGCGGTGGCTGCTGGCCGGGGCCGTTTCGATCACGATGGCGTGCCTGCCGGCGTTCGCGGGAGCAGCCGGCCGGGTCGACGAGCCGAAGCCGACGAACTGGCCGACGGTGGACAAGCCGACCGGCTCCCTCAGCCAGTCGGACCCCAAGCCGGTCAGCCTGCCGACGGTTGCCCCACCCGAGGCCGGGCAGGGCAGTGACCCGCGCCCGCTCAGCTGGCCGACTCCGAACAAGGAGTAACCGAACGCAGAACAGCACGGCCCGGGCTCTGGGAGCCCGGGCCGTGCTGGTGGTGCGAGTACTACGGGGTGGTGCGTCAGCTCGCGACGACCTCGAGGCGGACCGTGGCGGCCACCTCGGGGTGCAGCTGGATCGAGACCTGGTGCTTGCCCGTGGTCTTGATCGGCGAGCCGATCGTGATCGCGCGCTTCTCCACCAGCGGGCCACCGGCCGACTTGATCGCACCGGCGACGTCCGCCGGGGTGACCGAGCCGAACAGGCGGCCGGTCTCGCCGGCCTTCACGTTCAGCGTGACGCCGAGCTGCTCGAGCTGGTTCTTGACCTCGCTCGCGTGCTCCTTGCCCTGGATCGCCCGGGCGTCGCGCGCCCGCTTGATCGTCTGGATCTGCTTCTCGGCGCCCCGGGTCCAGCCGATGGCCAGACCACGCGGAACCAGGTAGTTGCGGCCGTAGCCGTCCTTCACCTCGACGATGTCGCCGGGGTTACCGAGGCCTTCGACCTCCTGCGCCAGGATGAGCTTCATGTCTCAGACCTCCCTCAGCGAGCCGTGCTCGTGTACGGCAGCAGGGCCACCTCACGAGCGTTCTTGATAGCGGTGGCCACGTCGCGCTGGTGCTGCACGCAGTTCCCGGTCACCCGGCGGGCGCGGATCTTGCCGCGGTCCGAGATGAACTTGCGCAGCAGCGCGGTGTCCTTGTAGTCGACGTAAGTCGCCTTGTCCTTGCAGAAGCCGCAGACCTTCTTCTTCGGCTTCCGGATAATTTTGGCCATTGTGGTGCTCTCCTCCTAGCAGAGCCCGGCACGAGTGCCGGAATGGTCGTCGGGTCAGTGCTGTGATCCTGGACGGATCAGAACGGGGGCTCTTCCATCGAGCCGCCGCCCTGGCTGGCCCAGGGGTCGTTCTGCGGAGCGGCGGCCGGGCCGCCACCTCCACCCTGCGGGGACGCCCAGGGGTCGTTCTGCGGGGCCTGATTGCCGCCACCGCCGAACCCACCGCCGGAGTTGCCACCACCGAAGTTGCCGCCGCCGCCTTCGCCGCCGGGCCCCGAGCGCGAGGCCCGGGTCACCTTGGCGGTGGCGCTGCGCAGGCTCGGACCGACCTCGTCGACGTCGATCTCGAAGACCGTGCGCTTCTGGCCCTCACGGTCGTCGTACGTGCGCGACTTGAGCCGGCCCTGCACGATCACGCGCATACCGCGCTGCAGCGACTCGGCCACGTTCTCGGCGGCCTGCCGCCAGACGGAGCAGCTCAGGAACAGCGACTCGCCGTCCTTCCACTCACCGGACTGCCGGTCGTACGTCCGCGGCGTCGACGCGACCCGGAAGTTCGCGACGGCGGCACCGGACGGGGTGAACCGCAGTTCAGGGTCGTCGACAAGATTGCCGACCAGTGTGACGACGGTTTCGCCTGCCATTACCGTTCCTCCTGCATTCGGGTGTGACTGTGTCCACAGCTATCAGTAGCGGCTTGCGCCGACAGTACCGATGCTGCTGACGACCCCAGGGGTCAGTGCTGGTCCGGCCGGATGACCTTGGTGCGCAGGATCGACTCGTTCAGCGTGAGCTGACGGTCGAGCTCCTTCACCACAGCCGGCTCGGCGGTCAGGTCGATGACGGCGTAGATGCCCTCGGCCTTCTTCTTCACGTCGTAAGCGAGCTTGCGACGGCCCCAGATGTCGAGCTTCTCGACCGTTCCACCTTCCTTGCGGACGATGTTCAGGTACTGGTCGAGGGACGGCTCAACGGTGCGCTCTTCGAGCTCAGGGTCGAGAATCACCATGACTTCGTAACGACGCATGCGCGAACTCCACCTCCTTCGGACTTGGCGGCCACGGTCTCTCCGTGGCAGGAGGGCGATGCGAAACACCCGGGATCGGCAATTGCCGCCGAACCCAAGCAAGCAGCCCGGTCGATGGACCGGGCCACGGCAGAAGAATACCAGCGTGCGGACCCTGCCCTGACCATCATCCACAGGCCTTCAGCCGCGCGCGCACTGGGCAGTCGCTGCGGCCGCAACCACCTTGGGTGTGCGCACCGTGACGAAGAGCAACGGCAGTGCGAGGACCGCGGACACCGCCGAGAGCAGCAGGAACCCGCCCTCGGCGAACAGCGCGGTCGAGCCCGCGGTCGCGACGGCGGACACCGCCCAGACCCACGCTTCCACCCGGCTCTCGAGCCTCGCCCGCGCCGCCTCGGAAGCCCGGGCGGCCTGAAGGAGGTACGCGCTGCCACCCAGGTAGCAGAGGTTCCAGCCGAAGCCGAGGAAGAACAGCGCCGGGGTGAACGACGCCCCGCTGGGCACCGCGACCACCAGCGCCGACACCACCAGGACCACCAGTCCGGCCAGCATCGCCGGCCGAGGACCCGATCGGTCGATCCACCAGCCGGTGACCGGCGACAGGGCGAACATGCCGAGCGTGTGGAACGACAGCATCAGTCCGAGTGCCCCCAGGCTCTGCCCGTGGTGGTGGGCGTGCACCGGCACCGAGGTCATCATCGCCACCATCACCAACTGCCCGACGAGCATCACCCCGGCCGCGACGACCGGCGTACGGCGTGACGTTGCCTGAGACTCCGAGTCGTTCGGTTGCTCCGGCCCCTCGACGGGTTGTGGGCGGATGCGGCTGGCGGCGACCAGAGCCGCGAACGCCGCGGCGACCGCGAGCAGAAACGGGCCGGCCAGCGCCGGCAGGCCGGTCGACGCGGCGAGGGCCTCGGACGGCTCGAAGAGGAACGGCCCTCCGACGGCGCCCGCCGTACTGGCCCAGACGACTGTTCCCATGGCTGCTGCTCTACGAGCTGGGGTGACGGCGTCGGCTGCGGCGTAGCGGGACAGGAGGCTGGCCGCGTTGCCCGCACCGAGCAGGAACATGCCCACGAACAGCAGGGCGACCGGTGCTCCAACAGCGGCCAGGACTGTCAGAGCACCGCCCGCTACCGCGACGCCGTAGCCGGACCTCAGTGCCTGAGCCCGGCCGAAGCGAGCACTCCAGCGCCCGACCGCGACAGCGCCCGCGGCCGTCCCCAGGACGCCCGCGGTGTTCGGCAGTCCGGCCAGCCCGGGCGACAGTTCCTCGGCGACCAGGATCGTGCTCACCGCGCTCGCGGCGACCATCGCGGCGTTCATCAGGGCCGCGGCGACGACGACAGGAATCAGCATGCCGTCAACGCTAGGAAGGCCGGCGCTCGCGAAGAATGGCCGATGAAAGGTGTTCGGCCTTGCCGGGCAGCGATCTCGAAGGTGTTCTGGGGAGATGACCTTTCAGGAGCGCACGCTGGACGCCACCGACTGGCAGATCCTGTCCGAGCTGCAGGCCGACGGGCGGCTGTCGTACAACCAGCTCGGCAAGCGGGTGAACCTCTCCCCGCCGGCGGTCGCCGACCGGGTCCGGCGGCTGGAGGAGTCCGGCGTCATCGTCGGCTATCGGGCCCAGGTCGACGCCGCCCGGGCGGGGCAGCCGCTGTCGGCGTTCGTGCAGATGCGCTGCACCACTGGGCGCTGTCTGCTGAAGACGACCCGGTCGGAGGATTATCCGGAGGTGCTCGAGGTGCACAAGCTCAGCGGCAACTCGTGCGCGATGCTGCGGGTCCGGGTGACCTCGATGCGCCACCTGGAAGGACTGTTCGAGCGGCTCGGCGAGCACGGTGAGATGAACACCCACGTGGTGCTGTCGACCGAGTTCGAGGGGCGGCCGGTGCAGCCGCCGCTCCCGGGGGCGCGGCCGGTGACCCGCTCGCAGGGCTGGTCCTGACGCCCGATCTGTCGGTGGCCGGTCTTAGGGTGAGGACATGAGCTTGAAGCTGGGTGCGCACGTCGATCAGGAAGACCCGCTGGCCGAGGCGGCCGACCGGGGCGCCGACCTGGTGCAGTTCTTCCTGGGCGATCCGCAGGACTACAAGGCGCCGAAGCTCGCGTACGCCGACGGCGAGGAGGCGTTGCGCGAGCGCGCCGCCGCCGCGGGCGTCGACCTGTACGTGCACGCGCCGTACCGGCTGAACGTGGCGAACACGAACAACCGGATCCGGATCCCGAGCCGCAAGCTGCTGCAGCAGACGCTCGACAAGTCCGCCGAGATCGGCGTCAAGGGCGTGATCGTGCACGGCGGCCACGTCGGTGACGACGACGATCCCGAGGCCGGCTTCGACAACTG
This sequence comes from Kribbella sp. ALI-6-A, assembly GCF_001984195.1. Classification (GTDB taxonomy): domain Bacteria; phylum Actinomycetota; class Actinomycetes; order Propionibacteriales; family Kribbellaceae; genus Kribbella. The sequence continues at coordinate 1,353,046 of NZ_MTQN01000012.1, read as the reverse complement.
GCGCAAGTGCATCGAGCGGGCCGAGCTGCCGGTGCCGCTGCTGATCGAGAACACGGCCGGCGGAGAGAACGCGATGGCCCGCCAGCTGGAGCGGATCGAGCGGCTGTGGGAAGCCGTGCAGGCGTCCGGCAACGACCGGCTGGACAACGTCGGGTTCTGCCTCGACACCTGCCACTTCCACGCGGCGGGCGAGGAGTTGCCGACGATCGTCGAGAAGGTGCTGGCGATCACCGGGCGGATCGACCTGGTGCACGCCAACGGCTCGCGGGACGAGTTCGGCTCGGGCGCCGACCGGCACAGCAACTTCGAGCAGGGGCACATCGACCCGGCCGACATCGTCGCGGTGGTCAAGGCCGCCGGAGCGCCGGTCGTCGTCGAGACTCCGAACGCGGACAACGGGCAGAAGGCCGACCTCGACTACCTGCGGGCGAATCTCAGCTGAGCCGGGAGACTACGGCTTGGGCTCGGCGGGCTTGAGGTTGTGCAGCCAGTAGGTGATGCCCCACGGCAGCAGCAGCGCCAGCGAGCCGGTGTCCCGCGCGGGGATCAGGATGTCGGCACCGACCGCGGCGACGACCGCGATGGTCGAGGCCTGGAAGAGCGTGAACCTGCCGATCACGACCTGCTCCATCGAGAGCTGCCCGCGGGCGCACCCGGCGTACACGACCGCCAGAGCCAGGATCAGCACCGCGGCCAGCACGACGCCGGTCCACGCGGTGGCGTTGTACCGGCTGTTCGAGTCGGCGATGTCCGCGGCGAGGAAGAGCCCGACCACCAGGGTCAGCGCAGAGCACACCCAGTAGAACGTCGCGGTGCGGTCGGTGCGCGGTTCGGCCATGCGCGGGACGGTACCGCAATCGATCAGACCGTTTCCGGCAGCGGCTCCGATCGGGCAGCGCTGCGCCAGGGCAGCACGACCGCGCTGAGCAGGCAGCAGCATCCCGCGATCAGGAACGATGTCCGCAGCCCGACCAGTCCGGCCAGCACCCCGCCGAGCGCCATGAACGCCGGCTGCACGGCGCGCGAGGTGATCGACCAGGCGGTGAAGACCCGCGCCATGTAGGCGTCCTCGGTCACCTCCATCCGGTACGTGGCGAACGACGGGTTGAACGCCCCGGCCGCAACGATCAGTCCGGTGTCTGCCGCGATCAGCAGGAGCAACCCATCGATGCCCGGTGTCGCCAGCGGGAACAACAGCAGCCAAGGCGCCCGCAGTACGCCGAAGATCAGCAGCATCCGGTGCAGCCCGAGCCGACGGGTCAGCCGCGGCGCGAACCACGCGCCCAGTACGCCGCCGGCACACGGCAGGCCGAGCACCAGCCCGTACTGCCAGGCCGGCATCCCGAGGTCGCGCAGCATGAAGACCGTGAGCAGCGGTGACGTCATCATCACCGGGCCGCCGAACAGCTGCGAGTTCAGGAAGAGCATCCGCAGCCCGCGCTGCCGCCAGATGTAGCGCCAGCCGGCGGTGATGTCGCGCTTGTCGGTCCGCTGCGCGGGCGCCGGCTCGGGACGGCGGATCCGGCTGATGCCGAACGCCGAGAGCAGGAAGGAGATCGCGTCGATCGCCAGCGTGAAGGTCGCACCGATCAGGCCGATCAGCGCGCCACCGATCGGCGGCCCGACGCTGAGCGTGATCCAGGTGGTCTGCTCGAACCGGCCGTTCGCCTCGGTCCGCTGCTCGGCCGGCACCAGCGCCTTCAGGTGCGCGCCGCTCGCCGCGGTGAAGGCGATCAGCGCGGCGGCGTGCAGGATGCCGACGAAACAGAGCTGGGCGTAGGTCAGAACGTCGAGCGCGGCGGTGACCGGGATGCTGATCAGCGCGGCGAACCGGACCAGGTCGGCGGCGATCATCACCGGCCGCTTGTGCCGCTGCTCGATGAAGTCGCCCATCGGCAGCGCGAGCGCCGCACCCGCGATCGCCGACAACGCGGCCAGCATCGCGACCTGGAAGGTGCTGACGTCGAGCACGAGCACCGCGATCAACGGCAGCGCGCCGAAGCCCACCGCGCTGCCCGCGGCACTCACCGTGTAGGCGAGCCAGAGACGACGGAAATCCGGACCCAGCGACGACCCCAGCAACGGCATCCCGCGATCGTAGAAGTGCCCACCGACACAACGTCAGCGCAGGTTGAGACCGCCGTCGAGCAGGATGACCTCGCCGGTCAGATAGCTGTTCGCGACGACCGCGGCGATCAGGTCGGCGACGTCCTCGGGCCGCGCGGCGCGTCCCATTGGGCTCCGGGTTTTCCACAGAGTGTGGGCATCGGTCCAGGTCGCCGTCAGCGGGGTGTCGACGAGCCCGGGAGCGACCGCGTTCACGCGGACGTCCGGTCCGAGCGCGGCGGCGAGCAGCTTGGTGACGTGGTTGAGCGCCGCCTTGCTCGCGGCGTACGCGATGGAGCTGCCTTTCGGCCGGACGCCGGCGTGGCTGGTCACGTTGACCACACAGCCACCGGTCTCCCGCAGCGCCGGGACTGCCGCCGTACACAGCAACCAGGGCGCGATCAGGTTCACGTCGAGCAGCTTGCGCCAGTCGGCCGCACTCAGCCCGTCGAGCTCGGCGTGCGGCACCGGCCAGCTGATCCCCGCGTTGTTCACCAGTACGTCGAGCCGCCCGTACTCCGCCAGTACGGCGGGGACGAGCCCAGCCGCTTGCTCGTCGTCACCCAGATCGGCCTGCAGGTAACTCCCACCGAGCTCGGCCGCGAGCGCCTCCCCGGCGTCCCGGCTGGTTCGCGAGTGCACGACCACCGTCATCCCGTCCGCCGCGAACCGCCGCGCGGTCGCGGCCCCGATCCCCGACGCGGACCCGGTCACCAAAGCCACTCTCATGCCCGCCACCCTAAGGAGAACCGACAGGCGGGTATTTATTGCCAGAGTTAAGTAATGATCGTAGGTTCGATCTCTCACGCATCTCGACGGAGGGAACGCCGCCCATGATCTCCCGACGTGCACTCAGCCTCGCGCTGCTCGCTCCGCTACTGGCGGTGCTGCCGCCCGCGGGCCCGGCGCCGGCCGAGGCGAAGTCACCGCACCCGCAGCCCTTCATGGGCTGGAGCAGCTGGAGCATCGGCTCCGCCAAGGCGCCCGGCTACGGCACCGACTGGCTGACCGAGGCCAACATCAAGAAGACCGCCGACACGATGGCCGCCAAGCTCAAACCGGCCGGTTACCGCTACATCAACCTCGACGCGGGCTGGAGCGCGACGATGGACTGGCAGTTCCACAGCGACGAGTACGGCATCCCCAGCGCCGATCCGGGCCGTTTTCCCAGCGGCATCAAGGGTGTCGCGGACTACGTCCACCGCAAGGGACTCAAGCTCGGCATCTACGGTGCGATCGGGCTGGAGAAGAAGATCTACGACCGCAACGTGCCGGTCAAGGGCACCAGTTGCACCGTCCAGGACATCACCGTCCAGCCGCTGACCCACGCGAACAAGTGGGACGACAACTGGATGATCGACTACACCAAGCCGTGCGCGCAGGCCTACATCGACTCGATCGTGGCCAAGTACGTCTCGTGGGACATCGACTTCCTCAAGATCGACGGCATCCTCGCCTCGAGCGTGCCGGAGATCCGGGCCTACTCGAAGGCGATCGACAAGACCGGCCGGAAGATCTGGCTGAGCGGCAGCGCCTGGCCGGTCGACATCGCGGCCGCCGACGGGCTGCGGCCGTGGCTGAACGGCGTCCGGATCGACACCGACGTCGAGTGCTACTGCGAGACGACGGCGACCTGGGAGAGCTCGGTCGACAACCGCTGGGAGGACCTGCCGAACTGGCTGCAGCACCTCCGCCCCGACTACCTGGCCGATCTGGATTCGATGCCGATCAACAACAACTCGGGCGCCGGGCTGCAGGACGGCATCAACGACGTCGAGCGGCAGTCGGTGATGACGTTCTGGTCGATGGCGTCCGCTCCCCTGTACGTCGGCGGTGACCTGCAGCACATCGACCAGCAGGCCGTCGACATCCTGACCAACCCTGAGCTGATCGCCCTCGACCAGTCGGCCGTCCTGCCGACCCGCGTCACCGGTGGCGACCTGCAGGTCTGGAAGAAGGTCGTGCACGGCAAGACGTACGCCGCGGTCTACAACCTCGGCTCCACGCCGGCCGACATCACGGTCGACTTCAAGGCGCTGGGGACCGGCCGTTTCCAGCGCGTGCGTGACCTGGTGGCGCGCAAGGACCTCGGCCGTTCCTGGAGCAGCTGGACCGCCGAGGACGTGCCCGCGCACGGCTCCCGGCTGATCCGTATCGGCTGAGGCGCCAGGCGCGAAGTTCACCCGGCGTACCGGGTGGGAGCGCTGCCGTAGTCGCGGACTCTCCGCTCGGCTACGGTCTGGCGCTCCCGCCCGGTAACCTGACCGACCGTGAGTGACTTCAGCATCCGGACCATCTCGGCCGACGAGCACGCCACCTACCTGGCGGCGCAGCCCTCGGCCAGCTTCCTGCAGACCCCGGGCTGGGCGGCGGTGAAGAGCGAGTGGAAGGCGGAGTCGCTCGGCTGGTTCGACCCGGCGAACCCGAGCGAGCTGGTCGGCGTGGCGCTGGTGCTCTACCGGCAGATGCCGAAGGTGAAGCGCTACCTGGCCTACCTGCCCGAGGGCCCGGTGATCGACTGGGACGCGATCGACCTCGGCCGCTACCTGCGGCCGCTCGCCGCGCACACGCACGAGCAGGGCGCGTTCGGGCTGCGGATGGGCCCGCCGGTCGCGACCCGGCGGTGGACCGCGAAGACGATCAAGGACGCCATCGCCGGTGGCCAGCAGCCGAAGCTCGGCGACGTCCGCCCGGACGTGATCGAGCCGTCCGGCGCCACCGTCGCGGCTCAGCTGCGCGCGCTCGGCTGGAAGGCTCCACGGGTCGGCGAGGGCTTCGCCGCCGGCCAGCCGCAGTACGTCTTCCAGGTGCCGCTGGCCGGCCGCACCCAGGACGACCTGCTCAAGGGCATGAACCAGCTCTGGCGGCGCAACATCAAGAAGGCCGACAAGCTCGGCGTCGAGGTGACCCTCGGTACGCCGGAGGACCTGAAGGCCTTCCACCAGCTGTACGTCGAGACGGCCGAGCGGGACCACTTCACCCCGCGGCCGCTGCCGTACTTCGTCAAGATGCAGGCGGCGATGGCCCACCAGCCGGCCGACGTCTGCGACTTCCGGCTCTACAACGCCTATCACGAGGGGGACCTGGTCGCGTCGACGATCTGGGTCCGGGTGGGCGGTCACTCCTGGTACTCCTACGGAGCCAGCTCGACCGCCAAGCGGGACGTCCGTGGATCGAACGCGATCCAGTGGCGGATGATGTCGGACGCGCTCGCCGCGGGCGCGTCCGTGTACGACCTACGGGGCATCACCGACACCTTGGACCCGAACGACCCGCACGTCGGGTTGATCCAGTTCAAGGTCGGCACCGGCGGCGAAGCCGTCGAGTACGTCGGTGAGTGGGATCTGCCGTTGAACAAGGCGCTCTACACCGCATTCGACCTCTACATGAGACGGCGTTGACACCATGCCCCTGATCCTGCACATCGACTCCGATCGATGGCGCGACCACCTGCGGTCGACCTGGAACCCCGACATCATTCCCGTGGCCAAGGGCAACGGGTACGGCGTGGGCAACCCGCGGCTGCTGGCCGAGTCGCGCGCGCTGGGCGCGAAGACGGTCGCGGTCGGCACCTACAACGAGGTCCCGCCGGACTACAAGGACGACGTCGTCGTGCTCTCGCCGTGGCGCTCGTTCCTGGAGGTCCCGCAGGGCAAGAACGTGATCCACACGGTCAGCCGGCTGGCCGACCTGGTCTCGATCCCGGCCGGCAGCCGGGTGCTGATCGAGGTGCAGACCTCGATGCGCCGGCACGGCATCGGTGCCCGCGAGTTGCGGCACACGATGCTGCTGAACGCGCTCGACCGGATCAAGTTCGAGGGCTGGTCCCTGCACTTCCCGATGGGCGCCGGCGGTACGTCGGCCAACATCCGCGAGGCCCAGGATCTCGGCAAGGCGGCCCGCGCGGTCCGGCAGGGACCGCTGTGGGTGTCGCACGTGCCGGCCCAGAAGCTGGCCGACATCGGCGAGAACGTGAAGCTGCGGATGGGCACCGGCCTGTGGCTGGGCGACCGGGGTGCGTTCAGCGTGCGGGCGACCGTGCTGGACGTGCACTCGGTCCGCCGGGGCGAGCGGGTCGGATACCGGCAGCGCCGGGTCAGCGGCGACGGCCACATCCTGGTGGTCTCGGGCGGCACCGCGCACGGCGTCGGGCTGGAGGCGCCGACGGCTGCCGCCAGCGTTCGGCAGCGTGCGATCGCGGTGGCCAAGGGCAGCCTCGACGCGGCCGGGATGGCGCTGTCGCCGTTCACCATCGAGGGCAAGCAGCGCTGGTTCGCCGAGCCGCCGCACATGCAGGCCAGCATGCTGTTCCTGCCGTCGTCGGTGGCCCCGCCGGCGGTCGGCGACGAGGTCGGTGTCGACGTCCGCTACACCACCACCGTGTTCGACAAGGTGTCGATGGACTGAGCCGCCCTTGACTTCAGGTGCACCTGAAGTTGGACCGTGAGGGAATGGCAGAGACAACGTTCCTGGATCGGATCGAACAGACCGAAGGGGCGGCCGAGCTGCGGGCCGCGTCGTACCGGCTGCTCAGGCTCGCGCCCGGCGATACCGTGGTCGACGTCGGCTGCGGTGCCGGGCACGCGGCCGCGGAGCTCGTCGAACAGCAACTGAAGACGATCGGGGTCGACGCCGACCCGGCCGCCGTCGCCGTCGCCGAAGCCCGTACGCCGGGCGCGGTCTTCCACACCGCGCCCTCGGACCGGCTGCCGCTCGAGGACGCTTCCGTCGACGGCTACCGCGCGGTCCGGCTGTTCCACCTGCTCGAGGACCCGCTGCCGACGCTGGCCGAGGCCTACCGGGTGCTCCGGCCCGGCGGCCGCGCGGTGCTTGCCGGCCAGGACTACGGGTTCCTGCTGATCGACAGCAGTGACCAGGACCTGACCGACGTGATCCTGCTCGGACTGGAGTCCCGATCCGTCGCGCCGCGGGCGGCCCGGAGCTTCCGCGACTGGCTGCTCGACACCGGCTTCCACGACCCGGAGGTGGTGGTCCACAACCGCGTCGTGACCGGCCACGACGTGATGGTCAAACAGCTGGAGCTGGCCGCCGACGCGGCGGTCGACAAGGCGCTGATCACTCGGGACGACGCCGACGGCTGGCTGGCCGAGCAGACCGACCGGGCCCGGCGCGACCGGTTCCTCGCCGTACTGCCGACGCTGCTGGTGGCCGCGACCCGCTGACCGGACCGGCAACTTCCGAACTGACTGCGACGAAGTCTTGACCGGGCGTGACGCGGTAGGGAGGATCACTGCGGAACGCGGGCTGACAACCTTGTCATCGGGGCCGCGTGACCATCAGGGTGCTCGCGTTCGGCGGGCACCTTCTGCCGTGCTAGGAGCCGAGATGAAACTCCGCCGCCCACTGGGGCTCGTCACGTCTCTGGGGCTTGTTGTGACAATGTCTGCCATGACGTCAGCGAGCGCCTCCGTTCCCACCTCCGCCCAGGCGAGCCCGCAGCCTGTGGTGAGTGGGGCTTCCTACTTCACCTCCTTCGAGCCGGGCCAGCCGCAGCCCGGCTACACCGACGCGGTCGAGACCGGGCCGGACGGGAAACCGCGCACCGACGGTGTCCGGGGACCGACGCCGACCGGGATCGGCGGCAGCGAGATGGACAAGGTCACCCAGGTGACCGCCAGCGGTGAGAACACCGGTGGTGGCGAGATCGCCACCAACGCCGCCGACGGGGACAAGTTCACCAAGTGGCTGGTCTTCGCGAAGACCGGCTGGCTGGTCTACCGGACGTCGGCACCGGTCACCTTGCGCAAGTACGCGCTGACCTCGGCCAACGACGCCGACGGCCGCGACCCGCAGAACTGGACCGTGTCCGGCTCCACCGACGGCACCACCTGGACCACGCTGGACACCCGCACCGGCGAGTCGTTCGAGAACCGCTTCCAGACCAAGGAGTACACCGTCGCGAACGAGACGGCGTACACCTACTTCAAGCTCGACGTCACGCTCAACCACGGCGAGAACATCGTCCAGCTCGCCGACTGGTACCTGTCCAACGGCGCTCCGCTGCCGCCTCCGGGCGAGGTCGCCGAGTCGCGGCTCGACTCCGGCCCGACCAGCGCCTACAACGCCCGGGCCCGGACCGGCTTCACCGGCGTCAAGTCCTTCCGGTACGCCGGCCACCAGACCGCCGAGGGCCGCGGCTACACCTGGAACAAGATCGCCGACGTCGACCTCAAGGTCGGCAAGAACACCCGGCTGTCGTACAAGATCTTCCCCGAGCACGTCGAGGGCGATCTCAGCTACCCGAGCACGTACGCCGCGCTCGACCTGGCGTTCTCCGACGGCACCTACCTGAGCGACCTGAAGGCCAAGGACCACCACGGCTTCGAGCTCAGTCCGCGGGGCCAGGGCGACGCGAAGGGCCTGTCCACCAACCAGTGGAACAACATCGAGGCGGACCTCGGCAAGTACGCCGCCGGCAAGACGATCCAGCGGATCCTGGTCGGCTACGACAAGCCCGAGGGCCCGGCCGACTTCCGTGGCTGGATCGACGACGTCCGGATCGCGAAGGCCGAGAACCCGGACGAGGCGGCGCGCAAGACCGCGGCCAAGCACCCGTCGGATCTGGCGCTGACCACCCGTGGCACCAACGCGACCGGTGGCTTCTCGCGGGGCAACAACATCCCGGCGACCGCCGTACCGCACGGCTTCAACTTCTGGACCCCGGTCACGAACGCCGGCTCGACGTCCTGGCTGTACGACTACGCCAAGGGCAACAACGAGCAGAACAAGCCGGAGATCCAGGCGCTGTCGATCAGCCACGAGCCGAGCCCGTGGATGGGTGACCGGCAGACCTTCCAGGTGATGCCGTCGACCGCCGCGACGCCGACCGCCGATCGCAAGAAGCGCGCCTGGGCGTTCAGCCACGACAACGAGATCGCCCGGCCGTACTACTACGGCGTCACCTTCGACAACGGCAACGCGCTCGAGGTGGCTCCGACCGACCACGCGGCGATGCTGCGGTTCAGCTTCCCTGACGGCAACGCCTCGCTGGTCTTCGACAACGCCAACAACAACGGCGGGCTGACGCTCGACCCGGAGACCGGAGTGGTGACCGGCTTCAGCGACGTGAAGAGCGGCCTGTCCACCGGCGCCGGCCGGCTGTTCGTGTACGGCGTGGTCGACCAGAAGGTGGATGCCTCCGGCAAGCTCGCGGACGGCGGCGGCGCGAACGTCGGCGGCTACTTCAGCTTCGGCAAGAACGTGCAGCAGGTCCAGTTGCGGATCGCCACTTCACTGATAGGCACCGCGCAGGCGAAGAAGAACCTGGAGCTCGAGCTCGGCGCCGACAGCAAGTTCGACAAGGTGAAGTCGGCGGCGCAGAAGCTCTGGGACGCCAAGCTGCGCACGATCGAGGTCGAGGGCGCCAGCGCGGACCAGCTGACCACGCTCTACTCGAACCTGTACCGTCTGTTCCTCTACCCGAACAACGGCTCGGAGAACACCGGTACGGCGAAGAAGCCGGTGATCACCTACGCCTCGCCGGTCTCGCCGAAGGTCGGCGCGGACACCCCGACCACGACCGGCTCGAAGCTGGTCGCCGGGCAGACCTACGTGAACAACGGGTTCTGGGACACCTACCGGACCGTCTGGCCGGCGTACAGCCTGTTCTCGCAGGACACCGCCGACGACCTGGTGAACGGTTTCGTCCAGCAGTACAAGGACGGCGGCTGGATCTCGCGCTGGTCCTCGCCGGGCTACGCGAACCTGATGGTCGGCACCAGCTCGGACGTCGCCTTCGCCGACGCCTACCTCAAGGGCATCAAGGGCATCGACGTGCAGGCGACGTACGACGCGGCGCTGAAGAACGCGGCCGTCCGCCCGCCGACCGAGAACGTCGGCCGCAAGGGCCTGGACCGGTCGACCTTCAACGGCTACACCGCGAACAGCACGGCCGAGGGCTTCAGCTGGTCGATGGACGGTTACATCAACGACTACGGCATCGCGAACATGTCGAAGGCGCTGTACGACGCGGCGAAGAAGAGCGACCCGCGCAAGCAGGAGTACCTGGACAACTACCACTACTACCTGAACCGGGCGCGCAACTACGTCACGCTGTTCGACCCGGCGATCGGCTTCTTCCAGGGCAAGGACGCCGACGGCGTCTGGGGCCACTCGCCGAGCACGTTCGACCCGCGCGACTGGGGTCACGACTACACCGAGACCAACGCCTGGAACATGGCCTTCTCCACCCCGCAGGACGGCGCCGGCCTGGCCGCCCTGTACGGCGGCCGCGACGGTCTGGCGAAGAAGCTCGACGAGTTCTTCTCCACCCCCGAGGACGCCACCCACGTCGGCGGGTACGGCGGCACGATCCACGAGATGCTCGAGGCGCGTGACGTCCGGATGGGCCAGTACGGCCACAGCAACCAGCCGTCGCACCACATCGCGTACATGTACAACTTCGCCGGTCAGCCGGCGAAGACGCAAGCGAAGGTGCGCGAGGTGCTGAGCCGGTTGTACCTCGGCTCGGAGATCGGGCAGGGCTACCCGGGCGACGAGGACAACGGCGAGATGTCGGCCTGGTACCTGTTCAGCATGCTCGGCTTCTACCCGCTGCAGGTGGGCTCGCCGTCGTACGCGATCGGGTCGCCGTTGTTCACCAAGGCGACGGTGAACCTGCCGGGCGGCAAGAAGCTGGTGGTCAGCGCGCCGAAGAACAGCGCGAAGAACGTCTACGTCAAGGGCGTCAAGGTCAACGGCAAGAAGTGGACCTCGACCGCGCTGCCGCACGACCTGATCGCGCACGGCGGCAAGATCGAGTTCGACATGACCGACCAGCCGGCGACCTGGGGCTCGGGCCGCAACGACGCGCCGCCGTCGATCACCACGCCTGGTGAGGACCCGAAGACCTGGCGGGACTCGACCGAGGACGAGGGTGCGGTCACCGCGGCCGGCGGGGTCGACGTGTCGGCCCTGACCGACAACGACTCCAAGCAGCAGGTCACGCTCACCGGCGCCGCGCCGACGGTGACCGTCACGCTGCAGCAGGGGCGTCCGGTGACGATGTACACGCTGACCAGTGGAGCCACCGGCGCCGCGCCCTCGGGCTGGACGCTGGAGGGATCGAACGACGGGACCAAGTGGACGACCGTCGACAAGCGGTCGGGCCAGACCTGGGCCTTCCCGTCGTACACACGGTCGTTCAGCGTGGCCCAGCCCAAGTCGTACACGCAGTACCGGCTGGTGCTGACGCCTGCGGCCGGGGCGACCGGGTTGACGCTGTCCGAGCTGGAGCTGCTCGGCACGCTGAAGGGCATCGAGGCGGGCAAGCACCCGAGCGAGCAGCGGGTCGCACAGTCCAAGCCGACCCCGACGCCGTCGGCCTCGATCGAGCGCAACTACGGCTGATCGGATCCGGCGGAGCCGCTGACCTGCGGCTCCGCCGGACACCGGCACGAGGCGGTGCGCCTCGCGACCAGCCGCGGCTCGGCCAGCAGTCCGGCGAGCGCAACGGCTGCGAGCGCACCGCCCACCAGCGCGACACTCGCGGTGCCCTGGTGGGTGATGAGCAGCCCGCCGAGCAGTGACCCCGCCGCGATGCCGACGTTGAAGGCCGAGCTGGTCCCTGCTGACGCCAGGTCGGTACTGCCCGGCGCGATCAGCAAGGTCCTGTGCCCCACCGCGGCCGCGAAGGCGCTGAACGCCAGGCCCATCATCGCGAGAAGAACGACAGCCGCCGGCTGGACCGAGCCCAGCAACGCCAGCCCGGCCAGTGCCGTGGTCATCAGTCCGACCGCGGCAACGAGCGCTGCGCGCGGAGAGCGGTCGAGGAATCTGCCGACCGCCAGCGTGCCGACGACGCCGGCCACCCCGATCACCGCCAGCAGCGGGCCGAGTGACTGCGGCCGGAAGCCGCTCACGTCGAGCAGGAACGGCGTCACGTAGGTGTAGGTGGTCATCGCTCCTGACACCGCCACCGCCGTGACCACGACGAGCAGCGCGTACCGCCGGCCGTCGGGCATCGAGCCGCGCGTGACCGCGTCGTCCTTGCGGGCGGTCGACGGCAGCAACGCCCCGAGCACGACCGCGGTGGCCAGGGTCAGGCCGGCCATCACCAGCATCGCCGTCCGCCAGCCGGCCTGCTGGCCGAGCCAGGTCCCCACCGGTACGCCGAGCACCGGGGCCAGCGCGTTGCCGATCCCCATGCGGGCGATGGCGCGGCCGCGAACCTCGGGTGGGAACAGTCCGGTCGCCGTCGAGGTGACCACCGACCAGAACAGCGACTGGGACAGCGCGGAGGTCAGGCGGGAGAGCAGCAGGACTTCGAAGTTCGGCGCCAGCGCGGCAGCGACCAGACCCAGGCCGAGCAGACCGAGGCTCGTGGTGATCAGGAACCGGCGCGGGACGCGCTGGGTGGCCCGGGTCATCGGCACCGACATCAGGACGACGACCGCGGCGTATCCGGTCACCAGCAGACCGATCTCCGACCGGGATCGGCCGAGGTCGTCGGCGATCACGGTGAGCAGGCCGATCGGCAGCACTTCGCTGGTGACGTAGACGAAGGCTCCGACCGCCAGCGCGGCCAGTGCCGAGTTCGCCCGCCGGGTGTCGTACTGCGTCGGCATGGCCGCCTCCTGGTCTCTGATTCCAGTATCGGTCTTTACACTGGTAGCATCGCAGGTATGACATCCCGGGACAATCCCCAGTTGCGGATCGTCGGAGGTCATCTGGCTCTCGACCTGGTCAACACCGTCGCCCCTCGGCGCCCGGCCGGCCCCGAGCAGCACGAGTACCTGGGCGAACCGGTGGAGCTGCTCGAGTGGGCCCAGCGGGTCGAGCTGGTCGATGCTGCCGAGGCGGCCGCCGTCGCGGCGGCTTGGCACGCTGCACCGGGCGCCGACCAGCAGGCGCTTCGGGTGGTGCGCGAGGTCCGGGAGGCGGCGTACGCGCTTCTTGCGGACCGAGTGCCGGCGGCGCAGAGCACGCTGGATTCGAGCGTGGCGATCGGGACGCTCAACCTGCATTGGGCGGCCGCTTCGGCTCGGTCGGTGCTGGTGCGGGACGGCGCCTCGGTCCGGCTCCAGGTGGGGACCACTCCGGCGCAGCTGATCGCGGACCGACTGACGCGGATCGTCGTGGATTTCCTGACCGCCGACTCCAGCCGGCTCAAGGAGTGCCCGGTCGAGCAGGGCGGCTGCGGATTCCTGTTCCTCGACCACAGCCGGAACGGGTCGCGGCGCTGGTGCGCCATGGCAGACTGCGGGACGAGCGTGAAGGTGCGACGCCTCACCGCCAACCGGCGGGCGCGGGCTACCGGTAAAGCTGAATAGAGTGGTAGCCGCTCTTGGCGCCGTGCCCACACAAAATTCCGGCGGAACCTGCCCCTGAGAGGTTCCGCCGGACGGCTGTGAAGGTGAAGGGAGGGGTGGCGTCCCCGCCCGGACTGCCACCCCTACCACTCGTACTGACGATCGAGCTGCCCGATAGGTTGCCCGGTCGGTGAAGAGTCCACATCGCGAGATGGAGGCGGGATGCCCCACGTGCCCCGGGAGCTGGCCGAGCTGCGGCTCCAGGCGGAGCAGTGCTTACGGGACGACCGCCACCAGGAGTTGCTGGAGCTGTTGCCGTCGCTCCGGAGTGACGTCGAGTGGTGGACCCACTTGTGGGCGCCCGGTGCCGCACTGGCCGCTCGCCACCTCGGCTCCTCGGAGGCGTGGCAGCTGCTCGAGGAGGCAGTGGCGGGTGGGTTCAGCCAGCCTGAGCTGTTCGACGGCGAGCTGGAGAAGGTGTTCGGAGCTGAGGCCGGCTGGCCGTCGCTGGAGCGCCGGATGCTCGGCAACGTCCCGCTGCCGCGGCTGGAGCTGACCGACTGGCCCGAGGCCGAGCCGATGCTCCCGCTGGAGCTCTACACGATCGCACCGGACCGGCTGGACGGACTGCTGGAGCGTCTGCCCGTGCCGGCCGGCTCCGCCTGGACTGCTGCCGTCCAGCTGCTCGAGTGGGTACACAGCTCCTGGCGGCATGCCAACGGCCATGTGGACGACCCGGACGCGCTGACGGTGCTCGAACGGGTCGACGCCGGCGAACGGTTCGCCTGCGTCGAGTACTCGATCGTGCTCAGCCAGGCGCTCAACGCCGTCCGGATCCCGGCGCGACGCGTCGACCTGCGGCAGAGCTCGCACCACGCGGGAGTCGGGCGCGGCCACGTCGTCAGCGAGGCCTGGATCGACGACCTCGACCGGTGGGTCGTGCTGGACGGCCAGAACGGCTCGTACTGGGTCGACGACTCCGGTACGCCGCTCGGCGTGCGAGAGCTCCAGGCGCTCGACAACCCTCCGCGCTTCGTCGGTCCCGGGGCGGTCAGTCCGGGACAGGCCGCCGCCTGGTTCACGTACTTCGCGTCGGCGACCACAACCGGCGTGACCTGGACGGGCGAGGCCTTCGCACCGGTGTTCCAGGGCTCACGGGTGATCGAGACGCCACGACTCGTCCGCGACGGCGAACCGGCGTACCCACGGCTGTCCGCGCTGGCGACCGGTCTCGGCGGGACGGTCGAGCGACCGGTGGTCCGGTTCCAGCACTTCCACCCGTACGGCGTGGGGATCCGGCTGCACGTCGACTCCGGCGCCGTCGACGCGGCCGAGTGGGCGCTGGACCTGACGCCGGGAGCGCACGAACTCGCCGTCGCCGTCGTCACGCCGTACGGGGAGACGGCGCCGCAGCGGTTCGCCTACTTGGTCAGGTAGGCCCGCGCGGTGGCGCTCCACTCGTCGGCCCGGCAGGTCTCCGAGCCGGGCGGGCACAGTGGGGCCTCGAGTACGACCAGGGCAGCCAGGGCGGTCAGACCCGCCAGACCGGCGGCCAGGACCTGGACGGCTCTGGAAATCGTCGGCTTCGCCATGGCCTCACGCTAAGCCGGGCCGGCACCGCAGTCCTGAGCAGAACTACTCAGCCCGACCAACGGCCGGTGAAGAAGGCCGCGGCCCAGATGGCGGCCAGTGGTATCGCGACCCCGAGGTAGACCCGGCCCAGCCACGGTCTCCGGTGCAGCAGCACTGCCAGCCCGATCCACAACGGCCACCAGAGCAGAGTCGCCCGGGTCAGCGAGTACACCCAGTACGACGTGACGAACGCGGCCACTGTCGCCCCGACCCAGGCCGCTTCGCCCCACGACCGGCGCCAGAGCAGCCAGACGAGCAGCAGCAGTCCGATCGCCAGCGCGACCAGCTCGGCGCGGAACATCCAGGTCCAGTCGGTCCGGTCGCCTGGGAAGTGGCCCTTGGTGGCGGCCTCGAAGGTGTGCACGATCGACGTCCACGGCCAGGTGAACTCGCGGGCCCAGCCCTTCTCCTGCGCGTCCTGCCAGGCGAACCAGGAGCCGTGGATCTGCTTCAGGTACGCCATGAAGCCGAGCACCGGCACGGCCGGCAGAGCCAGCCACGGTAGCGACCGCCAGTCGCGCTTCTTCGAGGTGATGAACTCGACTGCCAGCGCGAAGATCAAGAACAGGCCCGAGACCCGGACCGTCGACGCCAGCGCGACCAGCACCGCAGCCCGGGCCCACCGCCCCTGCCGGGCCGCCAGCCAGGCCGGGAAGGCGAACGCGCAGAACAACGCCTCGGTGTACGGCGCGGCCAGAAACACGCCGACCGGCGCGGCGAACCAGACCAGCGCGGCCGTCGGACCGAAGTCCCGCAGCTCGGGGAACTCGTACTGCGCGAGCTTGGCCAGCCAGACCCCCGCGACCGCGCTCGCGATCGCCGAGACGAGGATGCCGCCCCCGACGTACCCGATGCCGAGCCAGCTGGCGGCGCGCATCAGGACCGGAAGGCCGGGAAAGAACGCCGCGAGCGGCGCGCCCGACGGCTCGCCGTTCGCGTAGCCGAACTCCGCGATCGCCTTGAAGTGCCAGACGTCCCACTGCCACCAGGCCCGCCACACGTTCGGGTAGGTGTCGCCGCGGTTGAACAGCAGCGGCGCGGACAGCGCGAGCAGGAAGATGCCCGCCCGCGTCACCAACCACCAGCCGAGCGCCTCGCGACTCAGCTGGTCAGGCAACCACTGGCGGATCCCAGCCAGACCGGTCTCCCGAGCCCGCCGCCCCCGCTTCGGCCGCTCCCCAGCCGTTCGCTCGAACACACCCCCATCGTGCCCCATCCCGCCGAACCGGCTCCGCTCCGGTCGGCGGGCGCGTTGCCCGGGCTACTGCTCCTCGTTCCCGTTCCCGCCACCGTTGCCGCCGCCTTGCCCGCCACCAGGTGGGTCGTTCGGGTCGGTGGGGAAGGTGATCGGCGGCCGCGTCGGTTTGGTCGGATCGGTCGTCGGCGGGTCGCTCGGGGGATCCGACGGCGACTCGGTCGGCTTGGTCCTGGTCGGCTTCGTCGAGGTGGGCGAGGTCGGCGGGTCCGACGGGCTCTGGGTCGGCTTGGTCGTCGGCGGCGGGTCGCTGGGCGTGAACGTCGGCGACGGGGTGTACGTCGGGGTCGGGCTGTCCATCGAGTCGGGGTCCGGCTCCTCGAACGTCTTCTTTTCCGAGCTGCCCAGCGCCGGCTCCATGTAGGCCAGCCAGGTACGCAGCGGCCAGTTGCCGCCGAAGAAGGCCTGGTCGTCGCTGAACGGGTCGAGGTCGCCTTCACCGGTCTTGCCCGCGCGGTAGAGCACGGAGGTCGACAGTTGCGGGGTGTACCCGGTCCACCAGGACGTCAGTGTGTCGTCCCCGTCCAGGCAGCCGTCACACGCGGCGTTCTTGGCCCGGTGCTCCACGGCGACACCACCCGCCGTACCGGTCTTGCCGGCCACCTCACGGTCGAGCTTCTGGGCGCGCTCGCCGCTGCCGCCGTCCTCGGTCACGCTCATCAGCGCGAAGTTGACCTTGGCAGCGACCTCCTCGTCGAACTTCCGGACCGACTTGTACTTGTCCTCCTGCTTGAAGTTCTTGCCGTTGCCCGGCGAGGTGACCGACTTGATCGTGTGCACCGGCGTGTACATGCCGCCGGCGGCGAAGGTCGCATAGGCGTTGGCCATGTCGATCGGAGAGGCGTAGGCGTTCGGGCCCAGCACGGTCGAGGGGTTGTCCCGGTCGTTCTCCAGCGCCTGGGTCTTCGGGATTCCGGCGTCCTCGGCCGCGTCGACCACCTTGGCCGGGCCGTCCTCCATCTGCTTGTCGACCAGGTCGTAGAACGCGGTGTTGATCGACAGCTTGGTGGCCTTCAGCAACGTGACGTCGCCGTAGTCGTTGTCGAACTCGTTGTTCAGCTCTTTGCCCTGGACCTCGATCGGGCTGTTGCCCTGGAAGATGTCGTACAGGCTTCGATCGTCCCGCAGTGCGGCCGCGACGGCGAACGGCTTGAACGACGAGCCAGGACGAGCCCGCAGCCGGGCCCAGTTCAGCTCGCTCTTCACGAAGTCGACACCGCCGTACATGGCCACCAGCTCGCCGGTGCCGGGACGCACCGACGCGATGCCGACGTGCAGGTTGCCCCGGTTCTTCTTGGGCAACTCGGTGGTGCCCGCGCGAACGGCTTCGGTCTGCTTGCCGACCTCGAAGGTGGTGACCACCCGGAGGCCGCCGCCACTGATCTCCTCGGGCGTGTACCCCAGGGTCTCCAGCTCGTCCCGCGCCATCGCGAGCAGGTAGCCCTTCGTTCCCTTGAACCGCGGGCTCTTGACCTTCTTCTTGAGCGGGGGCACCTTCTTGCTCATCGTCGCGTACTGCGCGTCGGTGATCGTGCCACCCTGGCGCATTCCGTCCAGCACGTACCGGTAGCGGTCGAGGATCCGCTGCTGGGCCTCCGGCTTGTCCGGGTCGAAGTAGCTCGGGTTGTTCAGCACGGTGGCCAGGAAGGCGGCCTTCTCCGCCGACAGCTTCCTCGGATCCGGCTCACTGAAGTAGGCGTCGCCGGCGGCACTGATGCCGTAGGCACCTTCACCGAAGTAGATGGTGTTCAGGTAGCCCTCGAGGATTTCCTTCTTGTCCGTCTGGCGACTCAGCTTCGTGGCGATGAACAGCTCGGCGAACTTCCGGGAGAAGGTCCGCTCCTGGGTCAGATACATGATCTTCACGTACTGCTGAGTGATCGTCGAACCACCCTGGAGCTGCTTGCCCCGCGCGATGTTGAACGCCGCCCGCGCCATGCCGGACGGTGAGACCCCGGGGTTGGTCCAGAAGGTCCGGTCCTCGGCCGCGATCACCGCGTCCTGCACCGTCTTCGGGATCTGGCTCAGCGGCACCGACTTCCGGTTCTGGTCGTAGAACGCGCCCAGCACCGTGGTGTTGTCGGAGTAGTAGACCGTCGTCGTGTTGGTCTGGAACTCCTTGTTCGGGTCCGGGATGTCGGTCGTCTGGTACCCGATGAAGAAGGTCGCCGCCGCCCCGATCACCCCGAGGAAGAACAGTCCCAGCAACCATCCCGCCACCCGCAACGCCCAGTGCTTCTTCCGGTGCGCACGGGACGGGGCGGCCTTGCGACGAGCTTCACTCACTGTCCAGTCCTCGACGATCTCGCTGAAGTCATTGGCACCCAGACTAGAGGTGATGTGGTAACGGCCCCTAAATGGCCACTCCGAGTGATCATCCGGTGACGCGAGGCGCCAGCAGCGTCACAGCGAGCAACGCCGCGGGGAAACAGGCCAGGAACAGCGTGAACGTGTAGCCCATGATGTCGCGGGCCTTGAGGCCCAGGATGGCCAGCGTCGGGAGCATCCAGAACGGCTGCAGCAGGTTCGCGCTGGCCTCGCCGAGGTCGTAGACGACGACCATCCAGCCGGCGTCCACCTTCAGCTCGTTCGCTGCGGCCAGCACGTACGGCGCCTCGATCACCCACTTGCTGCCGCCGCTGGGCACGAAGACGCCGAGGATGCAGGAGTAGATCGCGACCAGCGGCGGGAAGAAGAACTGGGTGCTCGCCTGCACGAGCCAGCCGGCCAGGCGGGCCGAGATGCCGGTGTAGGCGATCATGCCGAAGATGCCGCCGTACAGCGGGAACTGCAGCAGTACGCCGGCCGCCGCCGGTGCGCCGTCCCGGACCGCCCGGGCCATCCGCCACGGCCGCCAGTGCAGCAGCAGCGCGAGCAGGAACAGGATCAGGTTGACCGTGTTCAGGTCGAGCGCGTTGAAGAAGCTCTTGCCGTCGAAGTACCGGACCAGGTAGACCGCGCCGAGCAGCACGATCAGCAGGGTGAACAGCGGCGAGTGCTCCAGCCAGTCCCCCGGCCTCCGCGTCTCGCCGTTCACCCGCTGCCCGTTGTACTGCGAACCGCGCCCGATCAGCGGCTTCAACTCGATCCCGAGGTGCTCCGCGGTCTTCGCGTTGTTCTCGCCGGGCGCGATGAACCAGGCCATCGCGACGCCCACGACGTACACGAACAACGTCGCGACGATCGCCTGCCAGGTGAAGATGGTGTCGCTGAGCGGGATCACCCCACTGGCGTGGCCGCCCGCCCGGATCACCTCCTGCACCGGCTCCGGGCTGCTGCTCGGGCTGGCGACCTGCAGCGCGGCCGAGCCGGACAGTCCCTGCGCCCAGACCGTGCCGAGCCCGAGGAACGCCATCGCGCCGAGCGCGCGGTAGTCCGCCTTCGGCACGTTCCGGGCGACCTCGCGGGCCAGGATCGCGGCGAAGATCAGGCTGAAGGCCCAGTTCAGGTACGACGCGAACATCGCGACGGCCGCGACGAAGGCCACCGCGCCGCGCGGCGTCTTCGGGATCCGGGCCAGCCGGGCGATCAGGCGGGCCACCGGGCCGCTGGTCGCCACGGCGTACCCGCCGATGATGATCATCGCCATCTGCAGCGTGAAGGTGATCAGGCTCCAGAAACCCAGGCCCCACGCGTCGACCAGGCCGTAGCCGTGCGTCGCGGCAGGATCGTCGGGGCGCTTCAGCAGCGGTTCACCGGTGACGAGCCCGAACAGCAGCACCACGAAGGTGCCGACCAGCACGAACCCGAACGCGTCCGGCAGCCACTTCTCGGTGAACGCGGTGAACCGCAGGGCGGTCCGGGCCAGCGGCCCCTCACCCTCGGTGCCGTGCCGGGCGTGCTTGCCCTGAGTCTCGGTCATGACCCTCCGCTCTTGACCCACGACGCTGTGTGTCACGTGATTAACGCAGATCAGCGCCTGACGTAACAGCTTTCCCGGCGCGCGTCGCCCGCGATGCTGACAAAGATCGACTTTGTCATGAGTTGTCGCGCCGTCAGCGAGCTGCTTACAGTGGCGGCACGATGTATCGAGTCGATACATCAGGTCATGACAAACTGGGTTGAGGGAGGTGGGTCATGGGAAACCGCAGTGGGGTCCTGGAGCTCGCCGTACTCGGCCTGCTGCACGAAGCGCCGATGCACGGCTACGAGCTCCGCAAGCGCGTCAACGCCCAGTTCGGGTGGGGACGGGTGCTGTCGTTCGGGTCGCTCTACCCGTGCCTGAAGGCGATGCTCCGCACCGGCCTGATCGCGACCGAAGCCGGTACGCCGGACGGCCGCCGGCCCAAGATCGTCTACTCGATCACCGCCGACGGGAAGGACCACTTCGCGCACGCCATGCACGACGCGGGTCCGTCGGCCTGGGACGACGACACCTTCGGGGTCCGGTTCTCGTTCTTCGGCCGGACCGATCCGGCCACCCGGTTGCGCATCCTCGAGGGCCGCCGGGCCCGGATGGAGGAGCGGCTGGCCAACTTCCGGGCGGCGATGAGCCGGACCGCGGAGCGGGTCGACGCCTACACCCTCGAGCTGCAACGGCACGGCCTGGAGTCGGCCGAGCGCGAGGTCCGCTGGCTGAACGAGTTGATCGACGGCGAGCGGCGCCAGCAGCGGCCCCCAGACCACACACCGCCTGTTCCACCCCCCAACTAAGGAGTTCCAGATGACTTCGATCCGCGTAGCGATCGTCGGTGTCGGCAACTGCGCCAGCTCGCTCGTGCAGGGCGTGCACTACTACCGTGACGCCAAGCCCGACGAGCGCGTCCCCGGTCTGATGCACGTCCAGTTCGGCGACTACCACGTCCGCGACGTCGAGTTCGTCGCCGCGTTCGACGTGGACGGCAAGAAGGTCGGCCTCGACCTCGCCGACGCGATCGGTGCCAGCGAGAACAACACGATCAAGATCTGCGACGTGCCGCCGACCGGCGTCACGGTGCAGCGGGGTCACACGCTGGACGGGCTGGGCAAGTACTACCGCGAGACCATCACCGAGTCCGACGCCGCGCCGGTCGACGTCGTCGCCGCGCTGCGTGAGGCGCAGGTCGACGTCCTGGTCTGCTACCTGCCGGTCGGTTCGGAGCAGGCGGCGAAGTTCTACGCCCAGTGCGCGATCGACGCGAAGGTCGCCTTCGTCAACGCGCTGCCGGTGTTCATCGCGGGCACCAAGGAGTGGGCCGACAAGTTCAAAGCGGCCGGCGTGCCGATCGTCGGCGACGACATCAAGTCGCAGATCGGCGCCACCATCACCCACCGCGTGCTGGCCAAGCTGTTCGAGGACCGCGGCGTCACCGTCGACCGGACCTACCAGCTGAACGTCGGCGGCAACATGGACTTCAAGAACATGCTGGAGCGCGACCGGCTGGAGTCCAAGAAGATCAGCAAGACCCAGTCGGTCACCTCGCAGCTGGTCGACGACATCGACCCGCGCAACGTGCACATCGGCCCGTCGGACTACGTGGCCTGGCTGGACGACCGCAAGTGGGCCTTCATCCGGCTCGAGGGCCGCAACTTCGGCGACGTGCCGCTGTCGCTGGAGTACAAGCTCGAGGTCTGGGACTCACCGAACTCGGCCGGCATCATCATCGACGCGATCCGCGCGGTGAAGATCGCCAAGGACCGCGGCATCGGCGGCCCGATCCTGTCCGCCTCGTCGTACTTCATGAAGTCGCCGCCGGAGCAGTACGCCGACGACGTCTGCCGCGACCTGGTGGAGAAGTTCATCAAGGGCGAGGTCGAGCGCTGATCGCGTCGTCCTGACCTGGCCGGGCCCTCACGATTTGTCGTGGGGGCCCGCGGGGGGTGTCTGATGATTCCGCGCCGTAGCGAGCAGGTGCTCGGTGCGGTGGCTCGGCGTGCTGGAGCGGAGGGTGCGATGCGGAGCATCGTGCCCTTCGCGCCAGTGCGGCGAGGTGCCGTGCCGAGTGCCGCGCAGTAGGCGGGGAATCATCAGACACCCCCTAAGGTTTTGTCCGTGCGACTTCATGTCGGCTGCGCGATGTGGACGCATGCGGCCTGGGACCTCGGATCCAAGGACCGCCTGCGCACGTACGCGACCTGGTGCACCGCGGTCGAGGGCAACACCACCTTCTACGCAACGCCGTCCCGCGGCTCGGTCGAGAACTGGGCCGCGCAGACCGCGCCGGACTTCCGCTTCGTGGTGAAGCTGCCGAAGACAATCACGCACGAACGCCGCCTGCGCAGCGCCGACGCCGAGCTGGCCGGTTTCCTCTCCGCCCTGGAACCGCTCGGCCCGCGGGCCCACGCCTTCTGGATCCAGCTCCCGGCGTCCTTCGGCCCGGGCGATCTCGGCGCGCTCGCGACATTCATGCACAAGCTCCCGCGCGATCACCGGTACGCCGTGGAGGTGCGGCACCGCGAGTTCTTCGACGACGAGCGGGCGGCGGGCAAGCTCGAGCAGGTGCTCGCGAGGACGGGATCGGAGTGGGTTCCGTTCGACACGACGACGCTGTTCGGCCGGCCGGCGACGAGCCTGGTGGAGCGCGAGGCGTGGATGAACAAGCCGCGCGTTCGCCGGCGTACGCGTGCTCTCACCGACCGCCCGATCGTGCGGTACATCGGGCGGGACGACCCGGAGGAGACCGCGGCGGGATGGCAGGGCTGGGCCGACCTGACCGCCGGGTGGCTGCGCGAGGGGCGTTCGCCGACGATCTTCATCCACACCCCGGACAACGCGCTGGCGCTCGGGCTGGCGCGGCGGTTCCACGACGACGTCCGGGCCCGGGTTCCGGAGCTCGAGCCGCTGCCCGAACCGGTGGAGACCACCCCGCCGACGCTGTTCTGATCCGTTTTCTTCGCCAGAGGTTCAACCAGGGCGACATTCGTGTCTCGCCGCGGACGCCCGTTGTGCCCTAGGTTTGTTCACTGTGAGGTACGACGAGTTCCGCTCTGCGTATGACGCCGTCCAGCAGGCGTGCCTCGACGCGCGGCTGGACGTGGACGGCCTGGCCGCCGAAGTGAGCCGTTTGGCGGTGCTGGCCGACCAGGTGGAGCTCCGCTCCGAGCGCGAGGACGCCGCTGCCGACCTGGCGTCGCTGACCGACTTGCTGGAGATCGTCCGCCGGAGCGCGCCGCCGCCGGCCTCACCGGCGTACGAGAAGGCGTTCCAGGAGGCGTCCGCGCTGACCGCGGAGGCGAAGGCCGCGCAGGGACCGGTCACCGAGCGGATCAAGCTGGCGCAGCGGGCGATCAAGAAGATCCGGACGCTGGCCGACCGGGTCGAGGATCCGGGCGAACGCTTCACGCTGCTGAAGATGACCGAACCGCTGGCCATGCTGGCCGACGGTCTCGAGCACTCGCGCTGAGCTTCCGGGGTTTTCCACAGCCTGCTGATCGACCTCTGATCCCGGGCCCTTTCTCCATACCTTCCCTGGCGAGACATCACTTCGCCTGGAAGGACCCCCATGGAGACCACCGAGCCGTACGGCGACCGCCTGGCCCGCACCGAGTGGCTGATCGCCGAGCTTCGCCAGCGCGCGGACAGCTGTGAGGATCCGCACGAGCGCACCAACCTGCACCGCTCCGCCGACGCCCTGGTCCGCCTCGCCACGTCCCTGCGCCCATGACGGTCGACCAGATCCAGTCGGCCCTGCAGCACCACAACGCCGGCCGCGTCATCCCCGCCGCTGCTCCGCACACCCTGCCCGAGCTGCTGACCCAGCACGCCCGAGCCGCTTTGTCGCTGTCGGGCGCCGACCAGTCCGCCTGGAACGGCCAGATCGTCGAGGCCGGCGACGGCATCCTCGGCCTGGCCCACTGGGACGGCACGCTCCATCTCGACCGCGAGTTCATCCTCGCCCCACTGCACGACCTGTACGCCCGCGCCGGCGAATCCCGCCCGACCACCACCCTCGCGCGCTACCGCGACGCCCTACTCACTCTGCTCCACGAGCAATCCCACTTCCTGGGCCCTCACGGCGCCACCCAGGAGGCGGCCCGCCAGGCCTTCCACACCCTGGGCGCTCAGGCCTTGGAGGAGGGCGTGGCCGAAGCCTGGTCCCACACCCACCTGGACGCCTATCTGCACCACCTCGCCATCCCCCACCACGCCCCAGGCATCGAACACGTCGCCACCCGCCCGTCGTACCAGTCGTACGTCCCGGCCACCCTCGCCCTCACCAACTACCTGGACCACCGCCGCTCCCAACCCCCAGGCAACACCCTGCATCTGCTCAATCGCCAAACCACAGAAGGCCAATGGCCGCTGGTCGTCGACCTCCTCTACCGCTCCACCACGCTCCCCCGCCGAGTCCCTCCCCTCCAGGAGCCCGAAGTCCGCCACCACCTCGAATCCCACCTGCGCACGGCGTTCCAGTCCCTCGAGGTCCTCCAGTTCCTTCCCCAAGACCTCGCCGCCCACCGCTCCCGGTCCACCCTCCACGCCGCCCTCACCACCCTCGACCAGGACCTGGCGCGCCTGACCAACGCCTTCCCGCGCGCACAGGAGCGCGCCCGCCATTCCCCCGACGACGAACTGGAGCTGACCCGATGACGCCCCCGGCTGATCGAGTGCTTGGTTGCGGTGTGGCGACAGGTCACAGCGGAGCGGCTACGACGCACTGTCCGGGTCAGCGATCTGCGGCTCGACCCGCCCCTTTCCACCGAGCCGGGGGAGGGCGTCCGCCGTCAGCCCGAGTCGGCGGGCACCGCTCCCCCGGGGTTCGGGCCGGCAGATCCGCTGCCGACCCGTCGACGGTTCACGCGAGTCGCGCGCACGAACCGCGCACGTACGAGCCACGTCCGGCGGCGACGTGGTCGGCACTCGCAGGACCCGAAGAAGGAAGCCTTGTGGCTGGCGGACTTACCGCCCGGCAGGAGTTCAGCGCTGGACCAGTTCCCGGGTCGGCCCGAGAGCTGGTGGTGGTGACGGTCAGGACGGCGTGCCGCACGTGTGTCACCTCAGGTGGCTCGATGTGCCGGCTTGTGCGGCTCGGCTGCTGGATGCTTCCTCGCCGTGGGCGTCGGTTGGTACCTCGTGCAGCCCGAGCTTGAGCGTCTCCGCTGAGGTCTTGCGCCGCCACCAGTACCTCTCCCGCGGCGGCTCGGCGAGCACCGCTGCCTCGGCCCGGCGCGACCGAGATGCACAGGTCGAAGGCCGCGGCGAGCAGTGCGATCCGCAGTGTGTTGTCCACCCAGGCAAAGAACCGTCCCCCGAGCACGGGCTCGGGGGACGGCGCCTGCGGGTGGCCGGCCCGCCAGAGGGCGGCCTGCCGCAGGGTTCAGGGGTGGGTGCTTCAGACGCCTGGCCGCGCCGCGGCCGCAGTCCCGATCAGGGAGGTTCAGCTGGGGGTCGTGGGTGGCGCCCAGGGAAGCGGGGCCGCCGCCTTCACCAGAGGAGGCGGCGGCCCGGGAGGTCAGCCGGCGGTGACGCGGACCGAGTACGCGCCGCGGCTGCCGTACGTCGAGTAGCCGGTGTTCAGCGGGCTGCCGTAGCCGACGTTGTCCACCCGCAGGTAATAGGTGCCTGCGGCAACCTCCTGGGTGATGCTCGCGCTCAGGCCGGTCGGCGTGCTCGCGCTGGTCTGGCCGGCGGCCGGGTCGGCGGTGGCGACGACGGTGCCGGCCGAGTTGAGCAGCTGGAGCTTGATGTCCAGGTCGGCGCCGCTGGCGGCGGCGTTCGCGGTGAACGTGTAGCGGCCGGCGGCCAGGTTGGCGACGCGGAACACGTCAACGTCGCTGTCGTTGGCGTAGACGCCGTTGGCGGTGGCGCCGAGGGCCAGCGTCGTCGCGTCGGTGGTCGAGTTGCCGTGGTCGTCGGCGCGCAGCGCGAGGCCGTTCTGGCCGGCGACGGCGAAGTCGTCTTCCTTGTTGTTCGCGCCGGTGTACTCGCCCTTGCTCCACTGGCTGATCGCCTTGGAGTAGCCGACGCCCATGATCGGGGCCCAGGCGCCGTGGCCCTGGTAGTACCCGACCGATGCCGTGCCGTCGTGGCTCAGGCCGATGTTGTGGCCGGCCTCGTGCGACGCCGCCTCGGCGATGTTCTTCGCGCCGGTACCGACGCCCTTGGTGAAGACCAGCGCCGGCTGGTAGTACGCGTGCCGGCTCGCCTCGTCGTACACACCGACGTACGCCACACCGCCACAGCCGCAGCCCGACTGGTACCAGGTGCCGGGATCGATCAGCACGCGCGTGCCGTACTGCTGGTCGGACGATCCGGACCGCGTGATCGCCGACTCCGCCGGCGCCTGCGTCGTCACGTCGACGTCGAACGGCGCGTAGTCCTCGGCGATCCGGGCCCACACGTCCCGTACGACGTCCTGCTCGGCCGTGCTCCAGTTGGCGGTGTTGCCGTCGGTGTCGTACGCCGCGACGTTGACCGTGCTCGGCCTGCCGCCGGAGTTCCAGGCGGTGCCGGTGATCGTGTGACCGTCGAAGTCCAGGTAGATCACCCGGTTCGCGCCGGGCTTGCTGTGCAGCTCGAACGCCGGTCCGGCCGCGACGGCGGAGCGGACGGGAGCAGCGGCCCAGCGCGGGGACGCGGCCGTCGCGGTCCGCTCGGCCTTGGTCGCCATCGGCTCGCGGAAGAAGAGCTTGCCGGTCTTGTCCAGCCAGCTGGTCTTGTCGGTGGCCAGGATCTGCTGGAGCTTCTGCTCGGCGATCCCGTTGCGCTCGGCCAGCTCGGCCAGGCGCGGCTGGAGCTTGCCCAGCGCGGCCTTGCCCTGGAGCTGTTCTCCGATCACCTGGTCCAGCGGGGTGGGGGCGGACTGCTGCGCGTCGGCCTGGTTGCCGGCCACGACGGCCAGCGCGCCGAAGACGACGGCACCGGCTCCGACGAGCGCGCCGGTACGACGGATCCTGCTCTGCATGGGGGGTCCTCCTCAGGGACTCCTCGGGAACCGTGCGTGCGCGGGCGGCGCTCGAACGGTCCCTGCCTCACGTGCGGTGGGCGTATCCGCACGGTGCGTAGCCTGCCCCAGAGGTTGCCGCGTTGTATACGGTCCTGACGCGGAATTTACCTTTCCCGACACGTTGGCAGGCGAGAGCAACTTCGGTCAGAGCACGAGGACCTGGCGGATCGAAGTACCGGCGGCCAGTTCGTCGAAGGCTTCGTTCAGCTGACCGAGCGCGACGGTGGAACTGAGCAGCCGATCGACCGGCAGGCGGCCGGCCTGGTACAGCGCGATGTAGCGGGGTATGTCCCGGCTGGGAACGGCTGATCCGAGGTAGGAGCCCTTGAGTGTGCGCTCCTCGGCGACCAGCGAGACCGCCGAAATGCTCAACGTTTGCGAGGGATGCGGCAGCCCGACCGTGACGGTCGTCCCGCCCCGGCGGGTCGCCGCGTACGCCTGCTCCAGGACCGCGGCGCTGCCGACCGTCTCGAACGCGTAGTACGCGCCGCCGGCGGTCGCCTCCCGTACGGCCTCGACCGGAGAGTTGCCGCGGGCATCGATTGCCACGGTGGCACCGAGCGACTCGGCCAGGCGCAACTTCTCCGGGACGACGTCCACGGCAACGATCGGGTGCGCGCCCACCAGCACCGCGCCGAGCAACGCCGACAACCCGACGCCGCCGAGACCGAAGACGACCGCGCTCTGCCCGGCCTGGACCCGGGCCGTGTTCACGACGGCGCCGACGCCGGTCATCACCGCGCACCCGAACAGCGCCGCGATCTCCGGCGGCAGCGACGGATCGATCTTCACCGCCGACCGGGCCGACACCACCGCGTGGTCGGCGAATCCGGAGACGCCGAGGTGATGGTGGACGCCGTCCAGCCGCCGCGGGCCGCCGAGCAACGTGCCGGCGGTGTTCGCGGCCGCGCCCGGTTCGCACAGGGCCGCGCGTCCTTCCGCACACGGCCCGCAGACGCCGCAGGCGGGGACGAACGCGAAGCCGACCGTGTCCCCCGGCGCGAACGCCGGCGACTCCGACCGGACCACCTCGCCGGTCGCCTCGTGCCCGAGCAGCATCGGCATCACCCGCGGCCGGGATCCGTCGATCACCGACAGGTCGGAGTGGCACAACCCGGCGGCGCGCACCCTGACCAGCAGCTCCCCCGGTCCGGGAGCGGCCAGTTCAACCTCCTCGATCCGCAGCGGCCGCGACTCGGCGTACGGCTGAGGCAGTCCCATCTCCCGCAGTACGGCACCCTGCACGATCATCCGGCGATTCCCTCCAGCGCGCTGCGCAACTCGTCGGGCAGCGGGACCGGCCGGCGGTTCTCCCGGTCCACGAACACGTGCACGAACCGCCCGAGCGCGGCCGGCGCGTCGCTGCCCGCGCGGAACAGCCCGATCTCGTAGGTCACGCTCGAGTTCCCCAGCTTGGTCACCCGCAACCCCGCGTCGACCGTGTCCGGGAACGCCAGCGACGCCTTGAACGTGCACTGCGACTCCACGCACAGCCCGATCACCGGCCCGCGGTGGATGTCGAGCCCGCCGGACCGGATCAGGAACTCGTTGATCACGGTGTCGAAGAAGCTGTAGTACTCGACGTTGTTGACGTGCCCGTACACGTCGTTGTCCTTCCACCGCGTCGTGATCGCGTGGAAGTGCGGAAAGACGGACCGGTCCACCGGCCCACCATAAGGTGCATCGCATGACGTACGTGCTGATTCCCGGCGCGGGCTGTACGCCGTACCACTGGCACCCGCTGACCGACGAACTGCGCCGGCGCGGGCACTCGGTGATCGCGGTCGACCTCCCGTGCGACCACCCGACCGCCGGCTTCGCCGAGTACGCCGAGGTGGTGATCGAGGCGATCGGCGACGCCGGCGACGTGACGCTGGTCGCGCACTCGCTCGGCGGAATGACCGCGCCGCTGGTCTGCGAGCGGATCGACGTGGACCTGCTGGTCCTGGTGGCCGGCATGGTGCCGCGGCCGGGCGAGTCGGCGGAGCAGTGGTGGGTGAACACGGACTATCCGTGGAGCGAGGACGAGACCATCGACGCCTTCTTCCACGATCTGCCGCCGGAGCTGGCGCAGGAGGCGCTGCGGGAACTGCGGCCGCAGTCGGGCGCGCCGATGGTCGAGCCGAGCCCGCTCCGCGCCTGGCCGAAGGTGCCGACGCGGGCAGTGATCGCACGCGACGACCGACTGTTCCCGCCGGACTTCCTCCGCCGAGTGACCGAGGAGCGGCTGGGGATCACACCTGACGAGGTGAGCGGCGGCCACTTCCCCATGCTCGGACACCCGGTCGAACTCGCCGACCTGCTGGAACGCTACAAAAAAGATAATCCAGCACAACCTACGGTCCCGTAACTTACGGTGCCGTAAGGTAGGGGGACGCCGACGAGAGGAACCCCTGGTGTCCGACAAGCTGGTCACGAACCTGCTGCACGAGCTCGAGCCTGTCGTCGAGGAGAACCTCGAGCGGCACCTGAGCATCACCAAGGACTGGAACCCGCACGACTACGTGCCGTGGAGCGAGGGCCGGGACTTCGCGTTCCTCGGGGGCGAGGACTGGGCGCCGGAGCAGTCGCGGCTGGACCCGGTGGCCAAGGTCGCGATGATCACGAACCTGCTGACCGAGGACAACCTGCCGTCGTACCACCGGGAGATCGCCACCCAGTTCGGGCTGGACGGCGCCTGGGGGACGTGGGTCGGCCGGTGGACCGCCGAGGAGGGCCGGCACGGGATCGCGCTGCGCGACTACCTGGTGGTGACCCGCGGCGTGGACCCGGTCGAGCTCGAGGTGGCCCGGATGGCGCACATGACCGCCGGGCACCAGGTCGACAAGAACATGCTGGAGGCCGTCGCGTACGTCAGCTTCCAGGAGCTGGCCACCCGCGTCTCGCACCGCAACACCGGCAAGGCGACCGGCTGCCCGATCGCGGACCAGCTGCTGGCCCGGATCGCCACCGACGAGAACCTGCACATGATCTTCTACCGCAACCTGGTCTCGGCCGCGTTCGAGATCGCGCCGAACGAGACCATGCGCGCGGTCACCAACGAGGTCGCGGACTTCTCGATGCCGGGCGCGACGATGGAGGGGTTCGCCCGCAACTCGGTGACGATCGCGAAGGCCGGCATCTACGATCTGCGGCTGCACCACGACGAGGTGGTCGCGCCGATCCTGCGGATGTGGAAGGTGTTCGAGCGCGACGACCTGAGCGGCGACGGCGCCAAGGCGCGCGACGAGCTGGCCGAGTTCATGACCGACCTGGACGCGCAGGCGTCGCGGTTCGTCGAGCAGCGCGACCGGCTGCGAGCCCGGCAGGCGGCCCGCGCGCAAGCGTGAGTACGGCGGACCACGGCGGGCCGGACACGGCGTACCGCGGCGGCCCGAGTACGGCGTACTAGGGTCGCGGCATGACCGATCGGCTGCCCGACCCCGTGATCCTCGACAAGCTGGCCGCGAAACTGGCGGCGGCTTCGGGGCGTGAGTGGCGCGTCGACGGCGACGTGGTGCGCGGCCCCGGCACGGTCGGCGTCACGCTCGGCGAGGACCACAGCGGCGACGCCGGCCATCTCGACCTGAACTTCGTGCTCAACCTGGACCGGCCCGAGACGACCACCTTGTCCGACTGCGTGGCCGGGTACGGCGACTCCGTCGAGGACTCGGTCGACCGCGCGATCGACCTCTGGCTCGGTACGACGGGCAGCGCGGTGTTCGAGCTGCTCATCCAGGACGGGTCCTTCGCCGGGCACTTCGGCGCCGACGACCCGGGCGGCTTCCCCGGCTGGCATCTGATCCACGGCGGCATCGTCGGATGGGGCACCGGCGCCGAGCACCAGGCAGCGCAACTGTGGGCGCGCGACCATCTGCTCGCCCCGGTCCTCGCACCGGTGCTGACCAAGGATCTCCAGCTCACCGGCGGGCAACTGGTCGGCATCAAGGTCTTCTTCGGCGGTCGCGAGGGCTCTGAGACGGCCGAGGTCCGGGTCAACGGCGAGATGCACGAGACGGCCAGTGCGGCGATCGCCGAGCTCGACTGGCCTCGTCCGGTGGACGACCTGACCTACGCGCGGACCTTCCTTCTCTTGGTGCAGACCTCAGCCGGGTAGGTGCGAGCTGCCGTAGCGCTTGGCGGAGGCGCTCTGCTGGGCCAGCCGCCGCAGGGCGAGCAGCACGGGTCCACCGAGGGCGGTGACCAGCACGGTGGCCTCCACCATGCTCTGCCGATCCCCTGACGGCAGATGCGCGACCTCCGCGTCGGCGATCTCGGCCGCAGCCTTGGCGTAGACCTGCAGCAGGTCGTCGTCCAGGTGGTAGCCGACCTTCTCCAGCGCGTCGAGCGCTCCGGCGAGCAGGATGCGGTCGGTCGACTCGGCGAAGACCAGCCAGCCGTGTTCCGCGATCAGTTCGTCGACGCGCAGCCGTGACTCGACCGTCGCGGTGAGGTCGTCCGGGATCAGCGCGCCGTGTGCCGCGCCGAGCACCTCGTGCACGTCACGGGACTCCTCGTCCACCTCGGCAAGCACGCTACGGACGCGCGCCAGCGACAGCCCGCCCGACTCGACCAGCGCCCGGATCAGCCGCAACCGACGCACATGCGACTCGTCGTACCGGCTGCGGGTGGCGCCGACGGCCTCACCCGGCGCGAGCAGGCCCTCGCGCAGGTAGTACTTGATCGTCGGCACCGGTACGTCGGTCCGCCGGGACAGTTCCGCGATCCACATTCGTCCTCCTGTTGACTTTTGGAGAGTACCACTCTCCAATATTGGGTATCGGAACTATCCAAGGGGTGCGATGATGATCGAAGGACGGCAAACGGCGGCGTACGACGGAGACCTGGTGGTCTTCCTGATCGGGATGCGGGTGAACAAACTGCGTGCCCTGCGCCGCTGGCTCCCGGTCGCCCGCGCGATGGGGCCGATGCTGCGCGAACTGAGCGCCGACCCGGACAGTGGTCTGCTCGGCTTCCGCACGTTCCCTGGGCTGCGCAGCGTGACGATGGTGCAGTACTGGGAATCGGCCGAGAAGCTGCAGGCGTTCGCCAACGACGCACAGCGCACGCATCGCCCGGCGTGGGTCGAGTTCTACAAGCAGTCCTACCAGGGCAGCGCCGTCGGCATCTGGCACGAGACGTTCGTGGTGCCGGCCGGTCACACCGAGACGATCTACGGCAACATGCCGCTGCTCGGCCTCGGCACGGTGGCCGGCGTCGTCCCGGTGAGCCGCCGCGGCGCCACTGCGGCCGAACGGCTCGCGCGCTGACCCGGTACGACGCTCAGAACGACTGCTCGAGCGCGGCCACCAGCCGGGGAACCTGAGTGGCGGCGTCGGCAGGCTTCCCGCTGATCCGGACCAGCGGCAGCACGTGGTGCGAGAGGCCGACCACCGGGTGGCCGAGATCCACCAGGGCCGCCTCCAGCGCCTTCACCAGACGATCGGGCTGCCGCCAGGTGGCGAACCACCAGACGATAGCGGTGCTCGGCCGCGCACCGTGACCGCTGAAGGTCCCGGCCGCGTCGACGTACTTGCGCCGTGCGACCGGACCGAACACCGCGACGAAGGCCACCCCGTTGAACGCCCAGATCGTGTTCCGGCCCGTGAAGAGCGAGGTCCGCGGCGTCAGCATGGCAGCCAGCTTCCACGCCGGTCGCACCGCCGTGATCGAGCCGACGGCGAACTGGGCGAACGGCACCACGTGAGGCCGCAGGAACGGCGCGAACGACCCGATCAGCAGCCCGCGGTCGAAGACGACGACCTTCTCCCCGCCGTAGTACCAGAGGATTCCCCCGCAGATCGCCAACCAGATCGGGAGCATGCCGAGCGCACCGGCCACCGTGGCGTTGCCGATGGCGGCCCCGATCACGCAGAAGGCGACGAAGCCGAGCGTGACCGCCCACGCCTTCGGCGACGGCGGATTGGCCTCGACGTGCCGCACTCGCCCGAGCTCCGGGAACTCCGCGGCGAGCCGCCGGACCTTCCGGGTCACCCGGTCACCGGTCACCGCTGGGGTGGCGTTCGTCTGCTGGCTCAACCGATCGGCCTTCCTGTGAGGTCAGTGGCTCGAGTGTCCCAAGAGCAGAGGTCCACCGGCGGCGAAAATCATTGTGGCTACAGTGCAGGCGTGCAGTTCATCCGGGATCTGGGCAGGCTGCTGCGGCGGGGTGACTTCCGGCGGCTGTTCGCCGTCCGGCTCAGCTCGCAGTTCGGCGACGGCGTGTTCCAGGTCGCGCTCGCGGCGTACGTGCTGTTCTCGCCCGAGCGGGCGCCGGACGCGGCCGCGATCGCGGGGCTGTTCGCCGTCGCCCTGCTGCCGTACTCGGTGCTCGGGCCGTTCACCGGCGTGCTGCTCGACCGGTGGTCGCGGCGGCAGATCCTCTTCGGTGCCAACGTCACCCGCGCCGTCCTGGTGCTGGTCGTCGCGGCGATCGTTGCTATCGGCAACGCTGGTCTCCCGTTCTACCTGGCTGTGCTGCTCACCCTCGGGGTGAACCGGTTCCTGCTCTCCGGCCTGTCTGCGGGGTTGCCGCACGTCGTCGACGCCGACGAACTGGTGATGGCCAACGCGGTCACGCCGACGTCGGGCACCGCCGCCTTCCTCGTCGGCGGCGGCGCCGGCGCGGGTGTGAAACTGCTGTCCGACTCCGATCTCGCCGTTCTCGGTACGACGTCCGCCGTCTACCTGGTCGCGGCCCTGCTCGCACTGCGTCTCGGCCGGCGGCAGCTCGGGCCCGACCTCACCGGCGACGAACCCGGTGTGGCCGAGGCGATCCGCGGGATCGCGAAGGGTCTCGTGGACGGCGGCCGGCATCTGCGCGCACGCCGTCAGGCCGCGCTCGGCCTGGCCGCGATCGGGTCGCTGCGGTTCTTCTTCGGCCTGATCACGGTCGCGATGATCCTGCTCTACCGCAACGAGTTCTACGGCCCGGACCAGCTCGACCAGGCGTTCGGCGCGCTCGCGCTGGCCACCGGCGCGGTCGGAGCGGGTCTTTTCCTCGCCGCGCTGGTCACTCCCTGGGCGACCCGGGCGCTGACGCTGCGGCGCTGGATCACGGTCCTGTTCGTGGCCGCCGCCGTCATCACCGCGTTCCCCGGCGGCCTCTACACCCAGCCGGCGGTGGTCGTCGCCGGGTTCCTCACCGGCTTCTGCGCCCAGGGCGTGAAGATCAGTGTCGACACCCTGGTCCAGACGCAGGTCGACGACGTCTACCGCGGCCGGGTGTTCTCGCTGTACGACATGATCTTCAACGTCGGGCAGGTCTCGGCGGCCGCGCTCGGCGCGCTGATCCTGCCCGACGACGGGAAGTCGTACCCGGTGCTCGCGTTCATCGTGCTCGGGTTCGCGGTGAGTGCCGTGGTCTACGCGCGGCTAAGTGCCCCGCAGCGCGGTGATCGGCTGGATGGCCGAGGCTTTCCAGGCCGGGTAGGTGCCGGCGAGCAGCCCGATCAGGGCGCCCAGTAGGGGCGAGCCGACCGCGAGACCGGTGTCGAGGATCGGCGTCCAGTCCCGGAACCACGACACCCCGATCGTGAGCAGCACGCCGACCGCCGTACCGAGCAGGCCGCCGAGGAACCCGACGATCACGCTCTCGACCAGGAACTGCACGGCGACGTGTCGTCGCGCGGCGCCGAGCGCCCGGCGCAGGCCGATCTCGGAGACGCGTTCGAGCACCGAGAGCAGCGTGACGTTCGCGATGCCGAGGCCGCCGACCAGCAGGGCGACCGCGCCGAGCAGCAGGAACAGGGCGTTCAGGTCGGACTCGACGCCCTTGCGGACACCGCCCTGGACCGGCGGGGCGTCGACCTTGAGCGCGCTCGGGTTGTTCGGGTCGATCGCGACCGGCGCCTGACCAGCGATCAGCTGAGCCGCTCCGACCTGGGTCCTGATCTCCAGCGCGTCCGGCGCCTCCAGCTCGTACGCCGTCTTGGCCGCGCCGTTCGGCATGATCACGCCGTCCAGCAGCTCGGCCCGGCCGGAGACGCCGTCCAGGATGCCGATCACCGTGTAGGCCTGGTCGCCGATGAACACGGCCGGCTGCGAGTCGACCCGGTTGATGCCGAGCTTCTCGGCGGCATGCTTGCCCAGGACAACAACTCGGTCGGTCCGGGTGTCGTGGCCGGCGTCGAAGAACCGCCCGGTCCGCAGTTGCGCACGCACCGCGTCGAACAGCCCGGCGGACCCGGCCATCACCTGCAGCGCGTAGCCGTCCTTCTGTCCACCGATCCCCGCGACACTCCGCACGCGGTCGTCGCCGACGTCCAGCAGACTGAAGGTCCCGGCAGCATCGACGCCGTTCAGCCGCTTGATCCGCTCCGGCGCGTCCCAGGGCAACTGCGTCGCCGCCTCGCCTTCGGCCTTGTCGTCCGGCTGGACGACGACCCGCGTGGCCGCGGCGAGGTCGAACCGCTGCGTGATCTGCCCGGCCGCGGTCTGCCCGAGCCCGACCGTCCCGACCAGCGCGGCGATCCCGAGCACGGTCCCGAGCGTGGTCAGCACCAACCGGGTCGGCCGGGCCGAAACCCCGGCCAACGCCTCGTCGAGCAGATCCCGCACAGCGGGTCCGCGGTTCACCCGCCTCCGGCGTGGACCGCGACGCGGGCCGGAGCTGCCCGGCGGATCATCGGCGGCGCGCCGGCGCGGACGCCAGGCGGCGAGGCGGCCGATCAGCCCGCCCGTCAGGAGCCGGCTGCGGGCCGACCAGGTCGGCCGGGCCGAGACCGGCGGAGTGCCGCCGGACGTGGACGGCTCGCCGGCGGGATCCGGGGAGCCGGTTCTGGGGGTCACCACTGGAGGGTCCCGTCGACGATGCGGACCTGGCGCTGGGCCCGGCGGCTGACGTGGTCGTCGTGGGTGATGACGGCCAGCGTCATGCCCTCGGCGTGCAGCTCGTCGAAGACCTCGAGGATCGCTTCCGCGTTGGCGCTGTCGAGATTGCCCGTCGGCTCGTCGGCCAGCAGCAGGCTCGGCTCGGCGACCAGCGCGCGGGCGATCGCGACGCGTTGCCGCTCACCACCCGACAGGGTCCGCGGTCCGAACTCCATCCGGTGCGCCAGCCCGACCCGCTCCAGCGCGACCCGGGCACGCGCCATCCGCTCGCGCCGCGGCACCCCGACGTACACCATCGAGAGCGCGACGTTCTCCAGCACCGTCCGGTGGTCGAGCAGGTGGAACGACTGGAAGACGAACCCGATCCGCTCCCCCCGCAGTACGGCGCGCCGCCGCTCGCGCAGGCTGGACGTGTCCACCCCGTCGAGCCGGTAGACGCCGTCGCTGGGGTTGTCGAGCAGCCCGAGCAGGTGCAGCAGCGTCGACTTGCCGGACCCGGACGGGCCGACGATCGACAGGTACTCCCCCTCCCGAATGGTCAGGTCGATGCCCTTGATCGCGCGCACCTCCGGCGGCCCGGGAAAAAACCGGCGGACGCCGATCATCTCCACCACCGGAGCCGGCAGCGCGACAGCCGTTGCCACACCGCCCAGACGCGCTGCGTCCGTCGTCATGTGCCCACCACCACTTGGTCGCCTTCGGTCAACTTGGCGTCGCCGGTCGCGGTGACCTCGGCGAACCCGTCCGCCGACAGCCCGACCTTGACCGGCACCAGCTCGACCTTGCCGTCGCGCAGCACCTCGACCCGCGACGAGCCGTCCGACCCCGCGGACAGCGCGGCGACCGGGACGGCGAGCACCTTGCCCTTGGTGCTCTTCACCGGGATCGTGACCCGGACGTTCGCCTCGCGCAGCCGTTCCAGCTGGGCGGCGGTCAGCGACTTCGGCGCGACCACGACGTCGTACTGGTCGGCGTTGCGGGTGATCCGCCGGACGGTCGCCGCGATGATCGTGCCGTCGCCGAGGTCGAAGCTCGCGGCCATGCCGGTCTTCAGCTGCTCCTTGGTCTGCGCGTCCACCTTGACGGTGACCACGAGCGAGGCGCCGCTGACCGACATCACCACGCCGTTGACGACACCGCCGCGCTCGACCTTGACGTCGTCGACGCGGCGGGGCAGCGACTTCACGAACACCACCTCGGAGACCGGCAACGGCGTACCGGCCTTGAACTCGGCCTCGTCGAGCTCGTCCTGCGCGTCGTTCAGGTTCTCGGTGGCGTCGTCCACCTGGCCCTGCTCGACGGTGAAGTCCTTCTTGCCCGGGGTCGCCTTGGCCTGCTTGAGCGCGGCCTTCGCCTGCCGCAGCGCGTTTTTCGCCTGGTCGACCGCCTTGTCGGCACCGTCGACCGCCTGAATCAGCTGCTCGTCGGCCTCCGGCGGCTCGTAGCCGGCCGCCTCGTAGAGCTGCTCGACCGCGGACGCCGTCCCGCCGTCGTACTTCGAGTCGACCGTGCCCGGGTCGAAGCCGAGCCGGTTCAGCGTCTGCTCCAGCTGGAGCACGTCCGGCCCGCGGCTGCCCGGGCTGAGCGACCGGTACATCGGCAGGACTCCGGCCAAGCCGATCACCGGTCGCCCGGCGATCTCCAGCAGCACCTTGCCCTCCTTGATCGACGACCCGACGGCCGGCACCTTGCCGGTCACCACCGCGGGCGTCTTGAGCCCGCTCGTCTCGACCCGGACGTTCACCGCGCCGTCGAACGACGTGTCACCACGGCTGACCACCTTGCTCGACAACGCCTTCTTCTCCACCGGCACGGTGATCTGGGACGCCTTCGGCGGCGCGGTCTTCGCGGCCGCGTCCTCCGGCGACTGGATCCGGCTGCCGGCCGCCACGCCGACCCCGAGCGACATCGCCGCCACCGTGGACACGCCGATCAGGACCCGCCGCCGCGACTTGGGTGACGCGTTCACCGCTCGGCCATCGTGTCGCGATACTGCTCGAGCTCGGCCTTGTGCTGCTCGACGAACTCCTTCTCGTGCTCGGTGCTCGCCTGCTTGTACGGCGCGTCGTAGGTCTTGGCCTTGCAGCCCTGGTCGGCCTTGGCCAGCTCGATCTCGGTCTTGCGCAGGTCGGCCAGCTTGGCCGCGTCGACCTTGTCCAGCGACGGAGCGGCGATCACGACCGACGGGCCGTCCTTCGTCGGCTTCTTCGTGCCGGTCAGCTCGTCCAGCTTGCTCGAGATCTGGTTGCGCGGGTCGTCGACCTTCGTGAACCCGGCGTGCCCGGCGTCGGCCATGCAGTCCGACCAGGCGCTGGTGGCCTCGACCACCCGCTGGTCGCTGTCGATCCGCTTGCGCAGCGCCTCCAGGTCCTTGAACAACGACTCGAACTTGCTGAAGTCGGCCAGCTTGTCCTCGGACTTGCCGTAGACCTCCTCGCCGGCCTTGCCACGGCAGCCCAGATCCTTGAGCGCCGGCCGCTTGCCGTCGGCCGGAGCGGCCTGGATCGCGCCGCCATTGGTTGCCAGCTCGCCGTTCAGGGCCTTGTCGTAGGCCTTCTGCGCGGTCGGCGAGAGCGCGCTGCGGATCTTGGCGTTCGGATCGGTGTCCTCGTCCGGCTTCGACCAGTCGATCGTGCTGATGCCGTAGCCGTACTGCTCGGCGAACTTGTCCGGCGGCAGGTCGAAGGCGTCGTTGAACTTGGACTTCGGGTTGGCCTCCGGCGGCACCGCGACGTACTCGAAACCGGCGGCCTTCATGCAGGCCGCGGTGGCGTCCTCCATCTTGCGCTGCTTGGCGAGCTGCTCCTCGCTCGACTCCGGGCCGCCGACGGCTCGGGTCGCCCGCATCATCCCGCCGTTGCCGCTGCTGAAGCCCTCGCCCATGTACTCCGCGAGCGGGCTCTTGTCGTCGTTCTCGACCGGCTTCTCGTCCGCACCCGGGGAGTTGACCGCTCCACAACCGGCCAGGGCCAGGACCGCGATCAGCGACAGTGCTTTGCGTGAGTTCTTCATGGCAGTGAGCGTGGCGGGGCGGCGGTGAAGAACCTGTGAAGGACCGATCAGCACCTGATGCTCTCAGCCGATCTTCATCGGATTCTCATGAAGATCAGTCATCGTCAGTGACATGCCAGCCCGGATTCTTGTCGCCGAGGACGACCGGAAGCAGGCGGAGCTGATCCGGCGCTACCTCGAGCGCGAGGGTCACCTGACGGTCGTGGTGCACGACGGGCGGGCGGCCATCGACGAGGCGCGCCGGCGCAGCCCCGACCTGCTGGTGCTCGACGTGATGATGCCGAAGGTCGACGGCCTGGACGTCTGCCGGGTGTTGCGCGCCGGCCAGGGCGAGGGCGCCGACGTGCCGATCATCATGCTGACCGCACGCTCGACCGAGGACGACCTGCTGCTCGGCCTCGATCTCGGCGCCGACGACTACCTGACCAAGCCGTACAACCCGCGCGAGCTGGTCGCCCGGGTGCGGACCGTGCTACGGCGGACGCGGATCCGGTCCGAGGGCGAGGTGTACCGGGTCGGTGATCTGGAGATCGACCCGGCCCGCCACGAGGTCCGGCTGGCCGGCGAGCTGATCGAGGCGACGCCGGCGGAGTTCAAGATCCTGGCCTGCCTGGCGGCGTCGCCGGGCCGGGCGTTCTCCCGGCAGCAGTTGCTGGAGCACGCCTTCGGCTTCGACCACTACGTGTTCGACCGGACGATCGACGTGCATGTGATGAACCTGCGCAAGAAGATCGAGGCCGCGCCGGGCAACCCGAAGTACCTGCGCACCGTGTACGGCGTGGGCTACAAGCTGGCCGACAAGGTGGTCTCCGATGCGTCGTAGTGTGCTGATCCGGTTCCTCGGCCTGTCGCTGGCGGTCGCGCTCGGCGCGGTGATCGCGACCGCGGTGATCGCCACCTACAGCACGTCCGAGCAGCTGCAGGGCGAGATCGACACGAACATCTCCCAGCTGGAGGTGGACACCCGCATCTTCGCCGACCTCAGCGACTACGCGAGCGACCACGCGTCCTGGAGCGGCGTCGACCCGCTGGTCAACCAGCTGGCCGACCAGACCGGGCGACGGGTCGCGCTGACCGCGCCCGACGGCTCGGTGATCGCGGACTCGGCCGAGCTGCTCGGTGCCGCGCCGGACCTACCATCGGTGCCGGCGGCAACGATCAACGCCCGGGAGCAGGGCGGCGCCGCGTTGCTCCGGACCCAGGCGGTGGCCGGCGTCTCGGTCCGGTCCACTACGGTCAGCAAACCGGTGGACCCCCTGCCCGTCGGCCTCGGCCGGTACAAGGCCTGGGGCCTGACCGACGAGGAGATCCACGAGCGCGAGCAGCTCGCCGAGCAGGCGGCCGAGTGCTACCGCGCCCAGGGCAAGAACGTGACCGTGACCGGCGGTGGCGGCCTGGCGCCGCAGCTGATGGTCGAGAAGAGCCGGACGCCGGACGGCGTGGCCGTGCTGGCGTTCGCACCGGGCGAGGCCGCCACGACCGACCCGTGCCTGCCACCAGGACTGTACGCGCCGAGCGCCAAAGCCCTTCAGGTCAACGCGGACGAGGTCCGGCGGGCCGAGAGCTGCCTGCGGGCGGCCGGCGAGCCGTACAAGCTGACCAAGCAGGACGGGCTGGGAACGGTCCTACCGCCGGGCGACGTACCGCTGACAAAACAATTCGCCGAGTGTGCGACGAACGCGCGGGCCGAGGCGCTCGCGCCGTACGTCGCTCCGGAGGCGCGGCTCTACCTCGGGTCGAAGAGCACGTTCAACGTGTTCTCCACCGAAGGACTCCTGCGTACGGCGGCGACGGCGCTCGGCGTACTACTGATCGCGGCGCTGGTGATGGTGTTCGCCGGACGCCGCCTGGTGCGGCCGATCCTCGCGCTCACCGGGGCCGCGCAGCGAATGACGAACGGCGATCACGCGGCCCGCGTCCCGGTCTCGGGCAAGGACGAGGTGGCCCGGCTCGGGCACGCGTTCAACGCGATGGCCGAGTCGATCCAGCAGCACGACCACCAGCGCAAGGCGATGGTCAGCGACGTCGCGCACGAGCTGCGCACTCCGCTGGCCAACATCAAGGGCTACCTGGTCGCCTCCGAGGACGGTGTCGTACCGCTCGATCGTGAGCTGGTCACCTCACTGCTGGAGGAGACCGGTCTGCTCGAGCGCCTGGTCGCCGACCTGCAGGACCTCGCGCTGGCCGACGCCGGCATGCTCCGGATGCACCCGGCGCCGCGCGATCTGTCCGAGCTGGCCGGTCAGGTCGTCGGAGCGCATCGCCCGGCCGCGGAGGCCGCGGGCGTCACGCTGACCGCGGCCACCGACGGGCCCACGCCGGCGGTCGTCGACAGCGCCCGGATCCGCCAAGCCCTCGGCAACCTGGTCTCCAACGCGATCCGCTTCACCCCCGACGGCGGCCGCGTCGTCGTCGGCGTGCGCCGCTCCGGCGACGACTACCTGCTCACCGTCACCGACAACGGCACGGGCATCGCCGCCGAGCACCTGCCCCACCTGTTCGACCGCTTCTACCGGGTCGAGCACTCCCGCTCGCGTGCCACGGGCGGCAGCGGCCTCGGCCTGGCCATCACCAAGCACCTCGTCGAAGCCCACCAGGGCACGATCACCGCCACCAGCCGGCCGGGCGACGGATCCACGTTCACCATCCGCCTGCCCGCCCGTCCACCCGAAGGACCTTCCGCTGACCGGGAGTCGCTGCGACACTGAGCCGTGAGCTACCCGCCGCCTCCGCCGCCGCTGCACTACACCCCGTACGGCGGGCCGCCGAAGAAGAACCGGGCCGGGCTGATCATCGCGCTGCTGATCGGCGTGGTGGTCGCGTGTGTGGGCGCGGCGGGCTACATCGCCTACGACCTGGTCAGTGATCGCGGGAACGCGCCGAAGGCAACCGAGCGGACCGACGGCATGCCGGTCAGCACGCCCTCCGCGAAGCCGACGCCGGTCAAGCCGAAGCCGACGGCGACCAAGCCGGTGGCCAAGCCGACGGCCAGGCCGACGGCCAGGCCGACGGCCAAGCCCACGACGGCCAGGCCGCCCGCGCCGGTGACGAAGCCGGCGCAGGCCGCGGCGCTGACCAAGACGTTCGTGGCGCATCTGAACGCCAACCGTCCCGCGGCCGCCGGCGCGCTGGCCTGCGTGGACACCAAGACCTTCGTGCCGTCACTGATCGGCAGAATGATCGGCCCACCGTCGCACCTGGTGGTCGCCCGGCAGTCCGGGTCCGAGCCCACGCTCGTCTACCACCTCAGCGGCACGACCAAGGGGAAGCAGGCTTTCGGTGTGGTCCTCGTCGACACCAGCGCGGCGCCCTGCGTCAGGGTGATCAACGTGGGGACGTCCTAGCCAGCGCCCGGGCGGTGTCGAGCAGGTCGGCGCCGGTGGGCAGCGTGGCGATGATCGGCGTGTCCAGGCCGTTGTCGACGTACGCCTGGATCTTGGCGCGGCAGTCGTCGGCCGAGCCGTGCACCACCAGGTCGTCGATCACCTGCACCGGTACGGCGGCCATCGCGGCGTTCCGGTCACCGGCGGCCCAGGCCGAGCGCATCGGAGCGAGCAGCTCGGCGCGCCCGAGCCAGTCGTGGAAGGCCGAATAGCCGGGCACGGTCAGGTACGTCGCGATCAGGAACCGGCCGATGTTGCGGGCCATCTCGGCGTCCTCGGTGACGCAGACGAAGATCCTCGCCGCCAGCTCCTTGGCGTCGCCGAGCTCGGCCCGCACCTGCTTGACGTCCTCGGCCGACAACCAGTTGGTGATCGCGCCGTCCGCCTCGCGCCGAGCCAGTCGCAGCATCTGCGGCCGCAGGGCCGCCAGCATGATCGCGGGCGGTACGTCGGGCGCCTTCTCCAGCCGGAACCGCTTGATCGTGAAGCTCTCGAACTCGCCGTCCACCTTCTCGCCGGCGAACGCCTGCCGCAGGAATCGCAGGACGTCGCGGGTCCGCGCCAGCGGCGGGTCGTAGGCGATCCCGTTCCACCCGGTCACGATGGTCTCCGAGGACGCCCCGATGCCGAGCACGAACCGCCCGGGCGCGAGATCGGCCAGCGCCGCCGCGCTCATCGCCAGCGCGGCCGGCCCGCGCGTGTGCACCGGTACGACGGCCGTCCCGAGCCGCAACTGCTCGTCCCACTGCGACGCCAGCACCAGCGGCGTGAACGCGTCCGCGCCGGCCACCTCCGCGGACCACAGGTCGGTGTACCCCAGCGAGGCCAGCTCGCCGACCAGCGCCTTGTGCTCGCGCAGCGGCACTCCGGTCAACGGAACGGTCAGTCCCCAACGCATCAGATCAACCTCTTCAGCAGCGGTAGCGGCGCGAACTTCATCACCCTTGCCAACGGCACCCACGGCCAGGTTGGCACGTAGGCGCGGGTTTTCTCCGCCTCGATCGCGGCCACCATCGCGCGCACGCCGACCTCGGTGCCCACGATCAACGGCGTCTTCGCGACGTGCTCGTTGAGCTCGGAGTGGATGTAGCCGGGGAAGATCGCGCTGACCTTGATCGGCTTGCCGAGCAGCTCCAGCTGCAGCCCCTCGGCCAGCGACCCGATCGCGGCCTTGGTGGCGGCGTACGTGGTGACCGCCTTGGGCAAGCCGCGGACTCCGGCGACCGACGACACCAGCACCAGGTGGCCGGCGTTGCGGGCGCGGAACAGCTCCATCGCCGCCTCGGCCTGGGCGAGAGCGGCGACGAAGTTGGTCTGGGCGGTCTGCAGGTTCGCGTCGAACCTGCCGGTGCCCAGCGGCGCGCCCTTGCCGATCCCGGCGTTGACGACGATCCGGTCCAGCCCACCGGGCAGCTCGGTGTCGATCGTGCGGAAGGTCGCGAACACCGCGTCGTGGTCGGTGACGTCGAGCCGGTGCGTGACCACCGTGATGCCGGGATGGGCGGCCAGCAACGCCTCCCGCAGCTCGACCAGCCGGTCCTCGCGCCGGGCGGTCAGCGCGAGGTTGCGGCCCTTCGCCGCGAACTGCCGGGCCATCTCCGCGCCGAGGCCGGAGCTCGCGCCGGTGATCAGGATGTTGCGTCGCATCGCCGCCCTATCTGTAGGTCAGTTCGTCGGTGCCGTCGAGGTGACCGTGCTCGTTGTAGCTGACCACGGTCAACCCGCTGCGGCCGGTGACGAGCTTGGTGATCGCGGTGTTGATCGTGACCGGGTTCAGGCGCAACCACAGGTCGTCCCCGCCGGACCACAGCCGCCCGGCCACCGCCGCGATCGGGCCGCCGGACGTGAACACCAGCGCTGTCTCGCCCTTACCCACCCGTTCGGCCGTACGCCGTACCGCCGACTCGGAGCGATCGCAGAAGGCGCTGAAGCTCTCGGTGTACCCGTCGCCGCCCAGTGTCCAGCGCTCGGTCGCGGCCGCGAACATCTCCTGGAACGCCCGCGCCGGATGCCCGATCCGGGCCAGGTCGGCCAGCAGCACCGCCCGCCGCTTGTACGCCGGCTTGTGCGCGACGATCACCTGATCGTGGTCGAACTCGTTGAACCCCTCGTCCACCTCGACGTCGGCCGGCAGCCCAGCGGCAGCCAGGGCGAGCGCCGCCGTCCGGTGATGCCGCTGCATCGCACCCGTGACGACGACATCGGGCTTCACGCCGCGGTCGGCCAGGGCTTCGCCGAGCCGGACGGCCTGTCGCTCGCCGAGCGGCGAGAGCCGGTCGTAGTCGCTCTTGC
The DNA here is from genome assembly GCF_001984195.1 of Kribbella sp. ALI-6-A. Classification (GTDB taxonomy): domain Bacteria; phylum Actinomycetota; class Actinomycetes; order Propionibacteriales; family Kribbellaceae; genus Kribbella. The sequence continues at coordinate 1,308,420 of NZ_MTQN01000012.1, read as the reverse complement.
CGAACGACGCCTGCGCGTGCCGGATCAGGTAGATGGCGCCCATTCAGGCCTTCCGGATGAGGTGTCGGCAACGGCGTTCGAGCAGGTTGACCGGGAGCCAGAGGTTCTTGAACCGCGGGTTCCGGGTCTGGTGGTGGTGATAGCGGTAGTAGATCTGCTGGGCGATCACCGCGAGCCGGAACAGACCGAACACCTCGTAGAAGACCCAGTCGCCCCGGTCCAGGCCGGTCCGGTCACAGTAGTAGCGAACGATCTCGTCGCGGCCGATCATGCCCGGCGCGTCCGAGGGCTGCAGCCGGAACCGCCGGAACGCCCAGTCGTCGTCGGCCTGCACCCAATACGCGAGAGCACTGCCGAGATCCATCAGCGGGTCGCCGATCGTGGCCAGCTCCCAGTCCAGTACGCCGGCCACCCGCAGCGGGTCATCGGGATCGAGCACGACGTTGTCGAGCCGGAAGTCGTTGTGGATCACGCAGGTCCCGACGTCGGCCGGACGGTTCGCCTCCAGCCAGGCCATCACCTTCTCGGCGCCCGGCACGTTCCAGGTCTTCGCCTTGCGGTAGCGCTCCGACCAGCCGTGCACCTGGCGCTCGACGTAGCCGTCACCGCGGCCGAGATCGGCGAGGCCGGCCGCCTCGGGATCGACCCGGTGCAGGGCGATCAGCGTGTCGACCAAGGTGAAGCCGAGCTGCCGGGTCTGCTCGGGCGTCAGGTCCACGCCGAGCTCGGACCGGCGCGGGATCGTGCCGGCGATCCGGTGCATCACGTAGAAGTCCGAGCCGAGCACGTCCGGATCGGTGCAGTGGGCAACCATCTTCGGTACGTACGGGAACACCGGCGCGAGCCCGGCCTGGATCCGGTACTCGCGGCCCATATCGTGCGCGCTCTTCGCCTTGGTGCCGGCCGGTGGGCGGCGCAGGATCAGGTCGCGATCGGCGTACCGGAGCAGGTAGGTCAAGTTGGACGCGCCGCCGGAGAACTGGCGCACCTCCGGCAGTCCGGCCGGCAACTCAGTGTGCGTGCGCAACCAGGTGTCGACGGCAGGCACGTCGAAGGAGTCCTCGTCGCGGACGGCGCGAGCTCCCTCGACCGCGTCAGCGGCCACTACCGGTCTCCGCCGACGGCACCTGGTCTCCGCTCGCCGGGGTTTCCTCCGCGCGCCGGCGGGCGCGGGCGGCGATCTTGCGCATCTGCCGGTCGTACAGGGGCCGGGCGAACCGCTTGGTCCGGTACGCCAGCAGGGCCGGGCGATCCGGGATGATCAGGAACTGCCTCTTCTTGATCCCGGCGAGCACCGCCACCGCGATGTCGTCCGCGGTCCGCGGCGACTTCTCGATCAGCCGTCGCGCCGCTTCGCCCATCGCGGTGTCCGCGCCCTGCAGCGAGTCGGCCAGGTTGGTCTTGAAGAACGACGGGCAGACCACCGACACGCTCACGTCGTACGGGTGCAACTCGTGCGAGAGCGTCTCGGACAGCGCGACCACGGCGGCCTTGACCGTGTTGTACGAACTCATCATCGGCGGGTGGACGAGCCCGGCCGCGGACGCGGTGTTCACGATCTGGCCGGAGCGCTGCCGCTTGAACAGCGGAGTGAAGGCCCGGCAGCCGCGGACCACGCCCATCAGGTTGATGTCGACGACCCGGTCCCACTCGGCCAGCGTCTCGACGTCGATCCGGCCGCCGGTGGCGATCCCGGCGTTGTTCACCAGGATGTCCAGCCCGCCCCAGGTCTGCTCGACCCACTCGACCGTCGCGTCCCAGTCCTCGACACTGCGTACGTTGAGCTGCCGGTACGTCGCGCCGGCCGGCGGCGTCATCTCGTCCGCCACGTCGGTGCTCAGGACTTGGTGGCCCTCAGCAACGAACCGCTCGACCAGGGCCAGCCCGAGCCCGCTCGCTCCACCGGTGACCAGGACCCTGCTCATTCGGACTCCTTGTACTTGGCCAGTTCGATCCGCGCGACCACTCCACGGTGCACCTCGTCGGGCCCATCCGCCAGCCGGAGCGCGCGGGCAGCGGTCCAGGCCGCGGCCAGCGGGAAGTCGTCGGACAGTCCGCCACCACCGTGCAACTGGATCGCCATGTCGATCACGTCCTGCGCCATCCGGGGTACGGCGACCTTGATCTGGCTGACCTCGCTGAGCGCGCCGGCCAGTCCCTGGGTATCGAGCAGGTGCGCGGTCTGCAGGACGAGCAGCCGCGCCTGGTTGATCGCGATCCGCGCGTCGGCGATGCGCTCGCGGTTGCCGCCGAGGTTGACCAGCGGTTTGCCGAACGCCGTCCTGCTCATGCCACGGCGTACGGCGAGCTCGAGCGCGTGCTCGGCCAGGCCGATCAGCCGCATGCAGTGGTGCACCCGGCCCGGACCGAGCCGGCCCTGGGCGATCTCGAAGGCGCGGCCGGGGCCGACCAGGATGTTGGCCGCGGGGACCCGGACGTCGGTGAAGGAGACCTCGCCGTGGCCGTGCGGTTCGTCGTACCGGTGCATGGCGGGCAGCAGGCGCTCGACCTTCACGCCGGGGGTGTCCCGCGGGACCAGAACCATCGTGTGGCGGGCGTAGCGGTGCGCGTCGGGGTCGGTCAGGCCCATGAAGATCAGCAGTTCGCAGTCGGGGTGACCGACACCGGTGCTCCACCACTTGCGGCCGTTGATCACCACCTCGTCGCCGTCCGGGACGGCGGTCGCGGCCATGTTCGTGGCGTCGGAGGAGGCGACGTCCGGCTCGGTCATGCAGAACGCCGACCGGATCGTGCCGTCGAGCAGCGGTTCCAGCCAGCGCTTCTTCTGCTCGGCGGTGCCGTAGCGCAGCAGGACCTCCATGTTGCCGGTGTCCGGGGCGTTGCAGTTGAACACGTACGGCGCGAGGAAGGACCGGCCGGTCAGCTCGGCGATGGGTGCGTAGTCGAGATTGCTGAGGCCTTGGCCGTACTGCTCGTTGCCCGGCTCGGCCGGTGGCAGGAACAGGTTCCACAGTCCCTGCGCGCGGGCTTTGGCCTGCAGTTCCTTGAACACCGGCTGCGGCTGCCACGGATCGGCGGCGGCCTTCGTCGCCGCGTGCAACTCGGCCTCGACCGGCTCGATCTCGGTCCGCAGGAAGCGGTCGACCTGCTCGATCAGCTCCGACGCCCTGGCGGACGGTTCGAACCCCATCACCACTCCTCGTGCTGGACGATCGACGGTTCTTGACCGTAGCGCAGGTTCTAAGCAATGCTCAATAGCGTGGGTGTCGAGGGCGGATCCGAGGCGGCGGCAGCGCCGGCGCGGCGACGGCTGAGCGCGGACGACCGGCGCAAACAGCTGGTCGGAATCGGCCTGACGATGCTGCGCACCCAGCCGATCCACGACCTCTCGATCGACGCCGTGGCCGCGGAGGCAGGGATCTCCCGGGGGCTGCTGTTCCACTACTTCCCGACCAAGCGGGACTTCTACGTCGCGGTGATGCGCGCGGCCGGGCGCCGGCTCCTGCGGGTCACCACACCCGACGCGTCGCTGCCCCCTGAGGACCAACTGCGGCAGATGCTGCTCGCCTTCGTCGCCTTCGTCGCCCGGCGGCGCGACTCCTACATCTCCTTCGTCCGCGGCGCCGCCGGCGGTGACGTCTTCGTCGTCGAGGTCTACGCCGAGACCCGCGCGGCCCTGACTGCCCGGGTGCTCACCCTGCTCGACCAGCCCACGGAGGACCAGCCCGGCTCACCACTTCGCCTCACCGTGCACGCGTGGCTCGCGTACGTGGAGGATCTGGCCATCGAGTGGTCAGGCCTCCCGGCGGCCGAGCGACCGTACTCCGCGGAAGAGTTGGTGGACCAGTCGCTGGCGGGACTCAACTCTCTTCGGTAGCAGGGCCGGTGGATTCGCGGACGACCAGTTCCGTGGCGAGTTCGACGTGCAAAGCTTCGACCTCGTGGTGGTCGAGCAGGCGGATCAGCAGGCTGACGGCCATTCGGCCCATCTCCTGCAGGGGTTGGCGGACGGTGGTGAGCATGGGTGAGGTGGCTCGGCTCAGGTCGATGTCGTCGAAGCCCGCGATCGACAGGTCGTGCGGGACTCGTAGGCCGCGCTGCGCGGCGGCTTGCAGTGCGCCGACGGCTGCCTTGTCGTTGAACGCGACGAGTGCGGTCGGGCGGTGTGGAAGATCGAGCAGTTCGCCCGCGGCCCGGTAGCCCTCGTCGATGGTCGGTTCGACGTACCGGATCAGTGAGGGGTCGGGGAGGGATCCGGCGTCGGCGAGTGCCGCGGCGTGGCCGCTCAGTCGGGCGTCGCTGGCCAGCCATTCGCGCGGGCCCGCGATGACGCCGATCCGGCGGTGGCCGAGCTCGGTGAGATGCGCGCCGACCTGGCGGGCGCCGGAGAAGTGGGCGGCCGAGACGGAGGCGATGTCCCGGGGTAGCGGGGTGCGCGGATCGACGACCACGAACGGGAAGCGGCGCTCGCGCAGGCGGACCAGGTCGTCCGCCGACTCCGGGGGAAGGATGAGGATCGCCCCGCCGACACCTGGCCGGTTGCCGAGCGTCGCGTCGGCTGCGACGGCTTGGCCGGCGTTCAGGATCAGTTGGCGGGCGTGGCGGTCGAGGGACTCGGCGATCGAGGAGACGATCAGGCCGAAGTAGTCGGTCAGCAGGTACGGGCAGCGTACGTAGACCGCGCCCGCCGCCGGCTTCGGCGTACCGCCGCGGGGGCCTGGTGCGGCCGTGCCGAGCCGCTGGACCGCTTGTTCGACCAGCTCGCGCGTGCGCGGCGAGACGTTGCCCGCCTGGTTGAGCACCCGCGAGACGGTCGCGATCGAGACCCCGGTCTCCGCCGCGACGTCCCGGACGGTGACCCGCCTAGGCATTTGTTACACGGCTTTGTTTCACATCCGGACTCTATCTCCAGTCTTGACAGCTGGCCAGAGCGAGCGTTTTCTGTCCCCACGCGCGTTGTTCTTTGTTTCATTTGTTACATCCCGCCCGATGTAAGGAGCCCGTCCATGAGAAGGCACACGCTGGGCGCCGCCGTCACGGCCACCGCCCTGCTGGCGACCGGCCTGGTCCCGTCGGCCGAGGCGACCGGCGACGGTCGTGGCGGTGGATCGACCACCCAGGCCCGCGTCTGGGTGACCACCCCCGACCGCGCCGAACTGCTGCACGAGCGGGCGCCGGTCGCGTTCGCCCAGGGCTCGAGCCGGCAGACGACGATCACCGTCGACCCCGGTACGACGTACCAGACCATCGACGGCTTCGGCGCCTCGATCACCGACTCCTCGGCCGCCGTGCTCTACCAACTGTCGACCGCGGACCGCGAGAAGACGATGCGCAAGTTGTTCGACCCGAAGCAGGGCATCGGCGTCAGCTTCCTGCGCCAGGTCGTCGGCTCGTCCGACTTCACCGCCCAGACCGAGCACTACACGTACGACGACATGCCCGCCGGCCAGACCGACTTTGGCCTGCGGCACTTCAGCATCGCGCACGAGCACAAGCAGATCCTGCCGTTGCTGCGCCGGGCCAAGCAGCTCAACCCGGAACTCAAGGTGATGGCGACGCCGTGGAGTCCGCCGGCCTGGATGAAGACCGGCGACTCGCTCGTCGGCGGCCGGCTGAAGGACGACCCGGCGATCTACAACGCCTACGCGCGCTACCTGGTGAAGTTCGTCAAGGCGTACACCGCGGCCGGCGTACCGGTCGACTTCCTCTCGATCCAGAACGAGCCGCAGAACCGGACGCCGAGCGGCTACCCCGGCACCGACCTGCCGGTCCGCCAGGCGGCCGCGGTGATCGAGCAGCTCGGCCCGATGCTGCGCGTGGCCAGCCCGCGGACGAAGATCCTCGGCTACGACCACAACTGGACCACCCACCCGGGCGACGTCGCCAACACCCCGCCCGGTGAGGATCCCGAGACCGACTACCCCTACCAGCTGCTCAGCTCGCCGGCGGCGCGCTGGATCGCCGGTACGGCGTACCACTGCTACTCCGGTACGCCCGCGGCCCAGTCGGCGCTGCGGCAGGCGTTCCCGGACAAGGGGATCTGGTTCACCGAGTGCTCCGGCTCGCACGGACCGAACGACACCCCGCCGCAGATCTTCCGCGGCACGCTCACCTGGCACGCCCGCACGCTGATGCTCGGCACCACCCGGAACTGGGCGAAGTCGGTGGTCAACTGGAACATCGCGCTGAACGCCGACGGTGGTCCGCACAACGGCGGCTGCGACACCTGCACCGGTCTGGTCACCCGGCACCCGGACGGCTCGGTCAGCACCGACGCGGAGTACTACACGATCGGCCACCTGTCGAAGTTCGTGAAGCCCGGCGCGCAGCGGATCGCCTCCACGTCGTACGGGACGACCGGATGGAACGGGCAGCTGATGTCGTCCGCGTTCCGCAACCGGGACGGGTCGACGGCGCTGCTCGTGCACAACGAGAACGACGAGCCGCGCAGCTTCGCGGTCGCGGTCGGCGATCAGTCCTTCGAGTACACGCTGCCCGGTGGCGCGATCGGGACGTTCGTCTGGGCGCGGGAGCTTCCGTCGTCGTACAAGCCGGTGCCGCTTGCCGGGGCGATGGCCTCGGTCGGGGCGGAGCTGGCTCCGCTGGCGATCGACGCGGACGGTTCGACGCTGTGGCAGAGCAAGCAGGCGCTGACCTCCGGGCAGTACGTGCAGGTCGATCTCGGCACCGCGCGCACCGTCCGCCGGGTCGCGCTCGACAGCGGTGGCAACCTCGGGGACTACCCGGGCACTTGGCAACTGTCCTACAGCAACGACGGTACGACGTGGCGGCCGCTGAAGACCGGCACGTCCGACGGTCAGCTCACGAACGTCGACGTCACACCGACGCGGGCCCGCTACCTGCGGATCACCTCGACGAGTGCGAGCGACCACTGGTGGACCTTGGCCGACGTCCGGGTCTACAGCTGACGGACCGGTCGGCCCCCACTGCCCTGGGGGCCGGCCTCAGCCCTTCGCGGCCGCCAGCCGACCGGCGATCCAGCCGGCTGTGGCGGCCGCGGTTTCGTTGTCCTTGGCAATCACTTGCAGACCGACCGGCAGGCCGCGGACCGGCAACGGCAGGGTGATCGCGGGAAATCCGGTGAGGTTGGCCAGGCGTGTGTTGCGCATCAGCTGGGCCCGGACGGCGGTCGATCCGCTCAGGTCCGCCACGGCCGAGATGGGCGGCGCGACGAGCGGGACGGTCGGCAGCACGACGGCGTCGTGGCGATCCAGCACAGCCTTCACCTGGGCGCGGATCGTTTCGGTGTCCCGGCGGGCCTGGACGTACCGCCAGGCAGGGACTTCGGCCGCCTCCTTCAGGCGGAGCTGAACGTCGGGCTGGTACGTGTCGGTGCTGCGCCCGGCATGGTTCGCGACCGCCTCCGGGCCCTGCAGGTCGATCGCGGTCCGGGTGATGTCGTCGGGAAGGCTGACCGGCTCGGTCGTCGCTCCGGCCGTCTGCAACCGCCCGAGCCCGGCCGACCAGGCCTCGGCGACCTCGGCGTCGTACTCGCTCCGGCCGGCCACGATGCCGAGCCGCGGCGGCGCCGCCAACGGTGCCGTGGGCATCGAGTTCGTCAGCGCGGCCAGGGCGTAGGCGGCATCGGCGACGGTCTCGGTCAGAACGCCGACATGGTCGAGGCTCTGCGCGAGCGGGAACACCCCGTCGGTCGGCAACGTCCCGTACGCCGGCTTGAAGCCGACCACTCCGCACAGCGCTGCCGGGATTCGCACCGAGCCGGCCGTGTCGGTCCCGATCGCGAGCGGGACGACGCCGGCCGCGACAGCCGCTCCCGCGCCCGAACTGGAACCGCCGGTCATCCGCTCGGGGTCGTGCGGGTTGCGGCACGGGCCGGCGCGGTTCGACGTACCGGTGCAGCCGTAAGCGAATTCGTGCGAGTGACTGAGGCCGATCACGATCGCTCCCGCGGCGTGCAGCCGGCGAACGACGTCGGCGTCGTGCCGGCCGAGCTCGTCCATCGCCGCCGAGCCGCAGCGGTACGGAAGCCCCTCGACCTCGATGATCTCCTTCACCAGCACCGGGACGCCGGCCAACGGTCCTTTCCGGTCGTGCCAGGCCGCGGCGGCGCGGGCGCCGTTCTCGTCCAGGTGAACGACGGCGTTCAGCGCGGCCGCGGCGCGCGCCCGCGAGAGCGCCTCCTCAACCAGCTCGGCCGGTTCGAGCTGACCGGAACGGACGTGGGCAGCGATCTCCTCGAGCGAAAGCACCCGGCCAATCAGAGCATGCCGGCCGCCGTTCTGCCACGGCTGGTGAGCCTCAGGTAGTAACCATCGGCATCGAACAGGCGAAAGTCACGCAGTCCCCACTCCTGCGTCCGCGGCTCGCTCTCGACCGGCCACCCACTGGCGACGACCCGCGCGTATTCCGCATCCAGGTCGTCCACCTCGAGCACGAGCTCGGTTCCGGCCGGCACTCGCCGGGACGCCGGGTCGACCACCTCCGGCCGCTCGCCGATCCCGATCCGTGCCGTCCCCCGGCCCATCCACAGGTAGCCCGGCCGGCGGTTCAGCTCCTCGAAGCCGAGCACCCGGCGGTAGAACTCACCGGCCGCCTCCAGGTCCCACGCGAACACCTCGACCCGCAACGTCATCACCATGCCGAGGATCCTGGGCGCTCAAGCTCGCTTGAGGTCAAGGCGGACCGGAGCACCTCGACCTCACACCCACCCGTCGATGCCCGAGAGTTTCCGGAAACAACCCCGTCACGCCTACTTGCTAGCGTCCGCCGCATGATCGACGGCGCAGTTCTCCACCCGGTCGAGTCCACCGATCCGGCCCTGCTCGCCCTCACGACAGCCCAGCAGTCAGAGCTGGCCGCGCTCTACGGCGACGACCAGCCCCTGGTCACCCCGCACTCCGACACGTCCTTCACCCTGCTGCTCGTCGACAACACCCCCGTCGGCTGCATCGGCCTCCAGCCGGTCACCGCCGACACCGGCGAGATCAAACGCCTGTACATCGAACCGTCCTCCCGCGGCTGGGGCCTGTCCCGCCTGCTGCTCACCCACCTGGAAACCCAGGCCCGCGCGCAAGGCCTGACCACCCTGCGCCTCGAAACCGGCCCCGAACAGCACGCCGCCATTGCCCTCTACACCCGCCACGGCTACCACCCGATCCCCGCCTACCCACCCTTCGAACACGAACCCGCCTCGCTCTGCTTCGCCAAACACCTCAGTTGAGCGGGCGGTAGAGCTCGTCGAGGCCGATGGTGAGCACTGCGGGATCCAGGTCGGGTTCGAAGCCGGCGCCGCTGTAGCAAGCGAGGACCGTGCCGCTGGTGTCGTAGTCCTTAGAGAGCAACTCCCGGGCGCGTTCCAGGCGAGCGATGTGACGGCGGCCCATCACCTCGCCCCACTTGGCCTCACCGAGCGACAGGATTCGCCGTCGCTCTCCCGGCTGGGCCGGCGCGAGCACGACGACGTCGATCTCGATCTGGGACCGCCGGGAGCGATCGGCGACCACGCCCGCGCCGATCTCGCCCGGCAGGTCGCCGTACAGGTCGGGTGGTGCGGTGATCGCGTACTCGCGACAGAGCTGCTCGAAGTGTGGCCCGACGACCTGGGAGGCGAACCGCTGCCGGGCCGCCGACCAGACGTTCTCCGCGCGTCCGCTCTCCAGCAGACCCCACTGCGGGCGCATCACCACCTGGTAGAAGACGACCAGCGGCTCGGCCACCTGGTACACCGACCGGCCGGACCGGAAGAGATCCTGCTGCCGTCGGAGCAGCCCGCTGTCTTCCAGCACCAGCAGGTGATGACCGATGTCGGTTGCCTTCCGGCCGATGTAGTTGGCGATCCCACCCCGAGTGCCGTTGCCGTTGGCCACTGCTGCGAGCACGGAGTGGTAGAGGGCGGTGTCCCGGACGTCGGTCTCCTCCTCCAGCAGGTAGCGCGCCTCGCGGAAGAGCGGACTGGCCGGACTGAGCACGGTCCGCAGCAGCCAGTCGTCGAAGGTGTCCACCGACTGCGGACTGTCCTCGTCGACGAACCGCCGGTACGCCGGAGTGCCGCCGACGACCGAGTGCAGCAGGACCGCGAGCCGCGGATCCCCCACCTGCCAGAACTCGGCGGCGAGCAGGTGGTCGAACGGCTTGACGATCAACTCGAGGTTCGCCCGGCCGCGCAGCGGCGCCGTACCGGACAGCAGTCCGCCCATCACGGACATCGCCGACCCGCAGAGCAGCAGTTGCGTCGCGCGGCCCGCCGGCACGGCCCGGTCGAACTCCCGTTGCAGGATCGACGGCAGCGACGGCGACATCTTGCTCAGGTACGGGAACTCGTCGATCACCAGCGGACCGGTCGACGGCGGTAGCGCGAACAGGAACCGGACGGCGTCGTCCCAGCCGTCGAACCTCGGCGGGGAGGTGGCTCCAGTGTGTGCGGCGAGCGCAGCGGCGAACAGCGACAGCGACTCCGTCTCGGTCGCCTGCGTCGCTCCGAAGTAGAGCCCACCGGCCTGCTCGGCCAGGGCCTGGAGCAGGAACGTCTTGCCTTGCCGGCGACGGCCACTGACCACGCCCAGCCGCGGACGCTCAGGCGCTCCTGCGGCGAACCGCGCCAGATGCTGCCACTCGGCGTCGCGCGCGAAGATCCAGGAAGGCTTCTGCATGATATAGAAGTGTACTTATTATAAATGCAGTTCTACAACCTGCACATTCACACCAGGTCGAGCACCAGGTCCGCGCCCACGCGGTGGAAGCCGAGTTTGTTCAGGTAGGAGGCGGACTCGCGCATTCGGCGGGGAGCCAGGACCTGGCGGAAGCCGTGGTCGGTGAAGACGTCGCTGCGGCGGTAGACGAACTCGCCAGGGGTGAAGTCGCGGTACTCGGGCAGGACGTAGTCGAGGTCGATCTGGGCGCGGCCCTGGCCCGCGTCGTGGGCGAGGACGACGCCGACGGTGCGTTCGCCGCGCTGGACCAGGAAGGCGTACGGGCCGGTGGCGGTGGTGAAGCCGGGGTTGAAGCGGGCGATGTCCTTGGCGTGGGCGTCCAGCACGTGCCGCAGGTAGGTGTCGTCGGAGCCGACCTGCAGGACGGCGTACTCGGCGATGTCGTGGCGGTGCCGGAGCAGGCGGTAGAGCTGGACGACGTTGATCACCGCGAGCACCGCGTTCATGCCGACCATCGGCCAGACGCCGATCGCCAGGTTGAACGCGACCAGGACCACGCAGCCGACCAGGTTCAGCAGGCGCAGGCGCAGGATCCGGGTCTGCAGCAACGACACGACCACCAGGGCCGATCCGCCCCAGCCGATGATGCTCCAGAAGTCCACGGCCAGAGAGTAGACCAGCGATTCGTCTGGACTGCTGTTTGTTCCACGTGGAACGGTCGATCAGGTGTCGGTTCCGCCGTCGCGGTTCTTCTCGAAGCCGGTGAGCGGAACGTAGCTCGTCCACGGACCGAGCGCGAAGTACCCCTGCCCGTACGGCGTGACCGCGTCGCCGGCCTGCCAGTACGGCACCCGCCTGAGGCGGTACCGGACGTACCGCACCTCCGGATCGTCGCCGGCTCGCACGCGCGCGGCGTCCTGTGCACACGCCGGCACGGTCCGGGTCCCGTACTTCGGCTGGGTCCACACCACGTCGGTGGTCGACGGTCCGTGCTGCGGGTTGAAGAAGCACGGCACCCGCCGTTCGGGAATCGGCTCCCCCGCCACCCGGGCCTGGACGCAGACGATCGCGTACCGCCCGGTCGCCAGCGCGTCGGTCACCGCGCTGATCCCCTCCGCGGACCGGATTCCCTTGACCGCGCGCTGCGCCGCTTCGTAGGCGTCGAGCGCCACCTGGAAGTCGACCTGCGCGTCGGCGTCCAGCTCCCGGCCGGTCACCCGGGCGTCGAGCCGGCGCAGCTCCTCGCCGAGCAACGTGATGTCCTCGTTGGCCAGCCGGCGGATCTGGTCGAGCTCCTCGGCGTCGGTACGCCGCGCGGTGCGCCGGTCCCACACGTAGCGGCCCAGCAGCGCGACTCCACCACCACCCAGCGCGGCCAGCAACCACTCCATCCACAGAAGTTAACCCCCTGTGGACAGAGCTGTGTACAACTCAGGCGGAACCAGGTGGATTCCGTTCGGCCCACCACGCGAGCAACGCCTCCCGGGCCGCGTCGGCGCCGATCTCGCCCTGGTCCATCCGCAGCTCCATCAGGAACTTGTACGCCTCGCCGACCTCGCGGCCGGGACCGATGCCGAGGATCTCCATGATCTGGTTGCCGTCCAGGTCGGGGCGGATCGAGTCCAGCTCCTCCTGCTCCCGCAACCGGTCGATCCGCTCCTCCAGATCGTCGTACGCCGAGCGCAGCGCCTCGGCCTTGCGCTTGTTGCGCGTGGTCGAGTCGGCCCGGGTCAGCACGTGCAGGCGGCTGAGCAGCTTGCCGGCGTCGCGGACGTACCGGCGGACGGCGGAGTCGGTCCATTCGCCGGTCCCGTAGCCGTGGAACCGCAGGTGCAGCTCGACCAGCTTGCGGACGTCCTCGATCTGCTCGTTGCTGAACCGCAGCGCGTGCATCCGCTTCTTGGCCAGCTTCGCCCCGACCACGTCGTGGTGATGGAAGGTGACCTTGCCGTCGCCCTCGAACTTGCGGGTCTTCGGCTTGCCGATGTCGTGGATCAGCGCGGCGAATCGGACCACGAAGTCCGGCGCCTCGATGCCGTCCTTCTTCAGCCGCGGCTCCAGGTCGATCGCCTGGTCGAGCACGGTCAGCGAGTGCTGGTAGACGTCCTTGTGCCGGTGGTGCTCATCCAGCTCCAGCCGCAGCGCCGGCAGTTCGGGCAGCACGTGGTCGGCCAGCCCGGTCGACACCAGCAGGTCGAGCCCGATTCGCGGGTACGGCGCGCAGACCAGCTTCTCCAGCTCGTCGCGGACCCGCTCCGCCGACACGATCGTGATCCGCTCGGCCATCGCGGTCATCGCCGTCACCACCGCCGGGTCCGGCGTGAACGCCAGTTGCGCCGCGAACCGGGCCGCCCGCATCATCCGCAGCGGGTCGTCGGAGAACGAGTCCTCCGGGGTGCCCGGGGTCCGGATCACCTTGCCGGCGACGTCCTCGAGCCCGCCGTAGGGGTCGACGAACTTGTGCGACGGCAGCAGCACGGCCATCGCGTTCATCGCGAAGTCGCGGCGCGCCAGATCCTGCTCGAGGGTGTCGCCGTAGGCGACCTCCGGTTTGCGCGAGGTGGGATCGTAGGACTCCGAGCGATAGGTGGTGATCTCCAGGACCCAGTCGTCCTTGCGGCAGCCGATGGTGCCGAAGGCCTTGCCGATGTCCCAGACGTGATCGGCCCAGCCGGCCAGCAGCCGCTGGACGACGTCGGGCCGGGCCGAGGTGGCGAAGTCGAGATCCTTGCTCCCACGATCGAGGAGAATGTCGCGTACAGGACCTCCGACCAGCGCGATCTCATGGCCGGCCGCGTCGAAGCGGGCACCCAGCTCGTCGACCACCGGGGCGATCTTCAGCAACGCCTGGACCCCTTGCCGCTGGACGGCGGACAGTGATCCGGAGGAGCGCGACTGGTCGGGAGTAGGAGACACGGGGAACTAGGTTACGGTGACGGCGTGTTCAGACGGCGACTGAGGCTCTGCGCGAGCGTGGGCGCGAGCCTGGTGATCGCTGCGTCGGTGGCGGCCCAGCCGGGCCCGGACGCGGTCGCGAGCCCCTCGGCGGAGGACCCGGTGGTCGAGGTGGCCATCGACTCGTTCGCGCCGTCGGCCCCGAAACCCGGCGACCAGGTGGTGATCACCGGCCGGGTCACGAACACCAGCTCGGCGACGCTGACCAACACCCAGGCCGCGGTCTGCATCGACGACACCAGGCTGACCACCCGCGCCCAGCTGGCCTCGATCCCGACCGAGGCCGACGAGCCGGTCAACGGGCGCAACGACTGCGTCGGGCTGAACAACTCCGACTCCACCAGCTTCCAGGAGTACGCCGCCCCGCTGGTCCCGAAGGCCTCGGTGCCGTTCCGGCTGGTGGTGCCCTGGAAGGACTGGGGCGTCACCGGCCGCCCCGGCGTCTACACGGTCGGCGTCCGCTTCCGCGGCGACTACCGCAACGAGGACACCGGCACGACCGGCCGGATCTCGGCCGGACTGACCCGGACCCTGATGCCCGTCGTCTCCGGCAAGCCCACCGCCCGCAAGGTGACCACCGCGCTGGTGGTCCCGCTGCGGCACCGCCCGACTCTGCTCACCGGCGACCGGTTCACGAACGAGTCCCTGGCCGACGCGCTCGCGCCGACCGGTGAGCTCGGCCGGCTGCTGGAGATCGGCAAGAAGCGCAAGGTCACCTGGCTGGTCGACCCGGCGATGATCGACGAGGTCAAGCGGATGGCGGCCGGCTACCGGGTGATCGACGGCGGCCAGACCCGCGCCGGCAAGGGGCAGAAGCTCGCCGCCGCCTGGTACAGCGCCTTCACCGCCACCCGCGCCCGCAACCCCGTCGTCCTGCTCCCGTACGGCGACCCGGACGTCGGCAGCCTGATCGACGGCGGAAGCCCGCTGCGCGACCTGGTCGGCCAGGCCCGGACGGCGACCGAGCAGTACAACCTCGGCGGCTCGCAGTACTTCCAGTCCGGCCTCTGGCTGGAGAGCGGCGTCGCCAGCAGCCGCACCCTCGCCGCCGGCTCCACCGGGTACGCCGGGACGAAGCCCGACGACGTGAACCTGGTCCCCAGTTCCTCGTGGACGCCCGAGACCCGCCCGGCGCTGTCCCCGTCGCCGATGTACGACATCGTGACGCCCGAAGGCCCGGTGAAGAGCGTCCGCACGGTGATCGCCGACTCGGCGCTGACCGCCGGCGGCCCGGACCCGGCGACCGCGAACGATCCGATCCAGGTGCAGCAGCGGTTCGCGGCCGAGACCGCGTTGCTCGCCTCGACCGGCAAGACCCCGATCACCGTGGTCGCCCTGCCGCCGCGCGGCTGGGACGAGACCGGCCGGTCGACGACCGCGCTGGCCGGCAGCCTGTCGCTGCCGTGGATCACGCCGGTCGGGCTGGATGTGTTCTACCGCAACGACCCGAAGCACCCACAGCCCAAGCCGGTGCGGACCAAGGGCCCGACCGTGCCCCGGTCGACGCCCGGCCTGACCGGCAACCAGTTGCAGCAGATCAAGTCGCTGGCCACCGCGACCACGACGTTCGTCTCACTGCTGAGCGATCGCGAGCGCGCCGACGAGAACCTGCGCCGCGCCCTGCTGCGCAGTACGTCGACCAGTTGGCGCGGCTTCCCGGACGAGTCGCAGTGGTTCGCGAACGCCGAGCTGAACTCGGTCAACGGGCAGCTCGGCAAGGTCCACCTGGTGACGAACTCCGGCGGCACGAGCGGCGCGCACCGCGAGCTCAAGGTGAACCTGTCCGGCAGCAAGGGCACGTTCCCGCTGACGATCGCGAACGAGCTGAACGTCTCGGTCCGGGTCCGGGTCGTGGTCCGGTCGGTGAACCGGACCGACCTGCGGATCGAGCCGCTGCAGGTCAAGATCGTGCCGCCGGGGCAGAAGGCGACGTACCAGATCAACGCGAGCGCCGAGCAGAACGGCCTGATCCGGGCCGAGGCCCAGGTGATGTCGGTCGACGAGCTGCCGGTCGGCAATCCGCGCGAGCTGGTGATCCAGGCCGCGCAGTACGGCAGCGTCGGCTGGATCCTGGTCGGCTCCGCGGTCGCGCTGCTGTTCGGTACGTCGGCGGTCCGGATCTACCGGCGGGTGCGCTCGGAGCGGCGTAACCCGGCGCCGGAGCCCGGCGACGACCCGTTGCACCCCGCTCCGATCGACCCGTCCGCGCTGGCCGCCGACCTGCCGGCGGACGCGGCGACCGACGGTCCGCACCCCGACGAACCCAACCCGCTGGCGCCGGTCGAGCCGCTGCGCGTCACCCCCGAGAGTCTGAAAGAAGGAGTCGGGTCGAAGGATGGCTGACCGCACCCTGCGTTCCGCGGCGGTGATGGCAGCCGGAACGGTCCTGTCCCGCCTGCTCGGATTCGTCCGGATCGCCCTGCTCGCGGCCGCCATCGGCACCGCGCTGCGCGGCGACATCTTCACCGCCGCGAACACGATCCCGAACAGCCTCTACATCCTGCTGGCCGGTGGCGTCTTCAACACCGTGCTCGTGCCGCAGCTGGTCCGCGCGATCAAGAACCACGACGACGGCGGGCAGGACTTCACCAACCGGCTGCTGACCTTCGGCTTCGTCGTCCTGGCGGTGGTCACCGTCGGCTGCGTGCTGCTGGCGCCGGCGATCGCCGAGCTGTACCTGCCCAAGGAGCTGCACGACCCGTCGCGGGCGACCGAGAAGGCGAACATGATCATGTTCGTCCGGCTCTGCCTGCCCCAGATCTTCTTCTACGGCGCGTTCGTGCTGGTCGGCCAGGTACTGAACGCGAGGCGCCGGTTCGGCCCGATGATGTGGGCGCCGATCGCGAACAACATCGTCGCGTGCGCGTCGATCGTGGCCTTCCTGCTGATCTACCGCACCGGTGACAACCCGGCAACGTACAGCCACGGCGAAGAGCTGCTGCTCGGACTGGGCCACACCGTCGGCATTGCCGTGCAGCTGCTCGTGCTGCTGCCGTACTTGCGGGCCAGCGGCCACCACTACCGTCCGAAGTTCGGGCTGCGAGGCACCGGTCTGGGTCACACGGCGCGGCTGGGGATGTGGACGGTCCTGTTCGTCGCGGTGAACCAGGTGACGCTGGTGGTCGTCACGCAGCTCGCGATCGCCGGTAGCGCGAACAACGACCCGGGCGCGAAGGCGGGTCTGTTCGCGTACAGCACGGCGATGCTGATCATCCTGGTCCCGCACGGCATCGTCACGGTGTCGCTGGCGACGGCCGCGATGCCGCAGATGTCCTCGCTGGCCGCCGACGGCGACGTGACCGAGGTGGCCCGGCTGTCGGCGCGGTCGATCCGGCAGACACTGGCGATCGTCGTCCCGGCCGCGGCGGCGATGGTGGCCTTCGCGCAGCCGATCGTGACCGTGATCGCCGGCTACGGGTCCGGCAAGAACAACCTGACGCTGATGGCGTACACGCTGATGACGCTGGCGCTCGGCCTGGTGCCGTACACGGTGCAGTACTTCCAGCTGCGCACGTTCTACGCGTTCGAGGACACCCGGACGCCGTTCTTCCTGCAGGTCGCCATCGCCGCCACCAACATCACCGCCGCGGTGGTCGGTGTACGGGTGCTGCTGGACGAGAAGCACCTGCGCTACAGCGGTGTCGTACTCGGCGCGGCGTACGCGCTGTCCTACCTGGTCGCGGTGGTGCTGTCACGGCGGGTGCTGTCCCGCAAGGTGCCGCGGGTGCACGGCGCCGGGATCGGACTGCCGATGCTGGCGATGGTGATCGCCGCGGTGGTCGGCGCCGGGCTCGGCCGCGGCGTACTGGAGGTCGTGAACGCCCAGCTGGACTGGAGCGGCCCGCTGGCCGCCGTGCTCCAGCTCGGCATCGGCGCCGTCGTCATGCTGCCCGTCTACCTCGGGGTGGCCCGGCTGCTGCGGATCCACGAAGTGACCGACGTGGTGTCCATGGTCACATCGAAGCTGCCCGGAAGGGCCCGCCGCTCCTGACCCCCGGCCCGCTTGTGCACTCGTACCGCCAGTTGGGTGGGGGTGGGCACTAGCATGGGGGCTGCGATCGGACCGCCATCCGCTCGCGACCGCCTGTAGGGACCGGATCTGGCTGCCGCCCGACCGGAGCGGGAGACGCAGGCCGACCAGTGCATCGAGGAGGGCGAGAGACACCGTGTCGAACCAGACCGTCAGTCCTGGTGCCCTGCTCGCCGGCCGCTACCGGATCGCCGAGCTGCTCGCGGAGATCGACGGTGCGCGGGTGTGGCGGGCAGTGGACGAGGTGCTCAGCCGAGCGGTCGTCGTGGACGTCCTCCCGGTCGGGGACCCGCGGACCAACGTGCTCTTCGACGCGGCCCGGCGCGCCGCGGCCGCGAACGACCCCCGCTTTCTCCGGGTGCTCGACTGCGACGTCTTCGAAGGCGTCACCTACTGCGTGCGCGAGTGGGCGGGCGGTCGCCCACTGGAGCGGATGCTGAGCGCCGGACCGCTGACCGGCCAGCAGGCCGGCTGGCTGGCCCGCGAGGTCTCCGAAGCGCTGGAGAACCTGCACCGCACCGGTCACTCGCACGGATCGATCAGCCCCGCCACCGTGGTGGTCACCGACGCCGGAGCGATCAAGGTCGTCGGTCTGGCCACCGAGGCCGCACTGCGCTCCACCGGTCCCGGTACGCCGGAGCAGGACGTCCGTGCGCTCGGTGAGATCCTCTACGCCTCGCTGACCGGTCGCTGGCCCGGTCCGGGCCCGGCCTGGGGGCTGCAGCCCGCTCCGGTCGAGCACGGTCGGCTGCTGAGCCCGCGTCAGGTGCGTGCCGGTGTGCCGCGCTCGCTCGACGACATCGCGGACCGGCTGCTCGGCGACCCGCCCCGGCACCACGCCGCACCGATCACCAGCGCGGCGGGACTCTCGGCCGCCCTGTCCGGCGTCGTCGGCAGCTCGCACGAGCCGCCCAGCCAGATGGACGAGACGGTCGCGGTCGCCCGGCAGAACGGCAGCATCGACGACGCCACCCAGATCGTGCCGGCCTCGCCCCCGCCCGCGCTCGACCCGACTCCTCCCCGTGTTTCCAGCAACGGCCAGGTCCAGTCGACGTACGCGCAGGCCCAGGAGACTCAGCCGATCCGCCGCCAGCCGACGCAGAACGGCAACGGCCGGCGACGCCCGCCGGCCGACGAGCCGCGCCGGGGTGGCGGTTGGGGCGGCCGCATCCTGATTCTGCTGGCGGTCCTGGCTCTGCTCTCGGTGATCCTGATGGCGCAGTTCCTGGTCAAGGGCGCGATCAACAAGGAACAGAGCGGCGACGCGACGCCGGAGGTCCCGCAGACCACCGGCCCGGCCGCGCCGACCAACGAGGCCGTCACCATCACCGGCGCCAAGGACTTCGACCCGGAGCCGAAGGGCAACGGCGAGGAGCACCCGGAGGACGTGCCGAACACCTACGACAAGAAGGCCGGCACGACCTGGACGACGATGTCGTACAAGAACCGGCCCGACCTCGGCGGCACCAAGCCCGGCGTCGGGATCGTCTACGACCTCGGCGACGTGACCCCGGTCTCGCAGGTGACGGTCGACCTGGTCGGTGAGGGCACCGACCTCGAGCTGATGGTGCCGGAGTCCGACCCGGCCAAGTCGCCGGCCACCGTCGGTGGCTGGAAGTCGGTGGCCAAGGCCGAGGACGCGGGCGAGTCGGCGACGCTGAAGCCGCCCGCGCCGGTCGAGTCGCGGTACGTTCTGGTCTGGCTGACGAAGCTGCCGAAGGAAGGCAGCGGCTACCGCGGCGAGATCTCGGAGGTCAAGATCCAGAAATGACCTCCGACATCACCCGGATCGGTCCGCCCCCCAGCCCGGGCGCGGGTCCTGTGCCGCCGCAGGGCTACGAGGCGATGGACGACCACGAGCTGCTCCGGCTGCACGTGGCCGGCAATCCCGACACGTTCGGCTATCTGGTCAAACGGCATCGCGACCGGATGTGGGCGGTCGCGATCCGGACGCTGGGCGAGCCCGAGGAGGCCGCCGACGCGCTGCAGGAGGCGTTCATCTCGGCGTTCCGCCGGGCCGACTCGTTCCGCGGTGACGCGAAGGTGACCACCTGGCTGCACCGGATCGTGGTGAACGCCTGCCTGGACCGGATCCGCCGCCGGCAGGTCCGGGCCGCGGATCCGCTGCCGGAGGACGAGGACCGCGCCGCCGAGCTGGCCGGTCCGGCCGAGGACGACCCGGCCGAGGTGCGCGAGCGCCGGCTGGACGTACTGAACGCACTGAAGCAGATCAACGTGGACCAGCGCAGCGCGTTGGTCCTGGTCGACATGGAGGGGTACTCGATCGAGGAGGCGGCCGCGATCCTCGGCTGCGCTCCGGGCACCGTGAAGAGCCGCTGCGCGCGGGGACGGGCCAAGTTGCTGCCGCTGCTGCGGCACTGGCAGACCACCCGCGGCGGCAGCGCCGACGACGTACCGGCGAAGGCGCGGCAGACGGCTCCGACGGCCGCCGCAACGAGTTCGGGAACGGGGGGAACCGAATGACCGGGTCGCCCGTCGAAGCGGAGTCGCCCACCCGCGATCAGTCAGCGCATCCCGACCGGAGCACTCCACCGATGACCACACTGTGCACAACCACGGGCACGTCCCGCGAGGGGGCGGATCCCCGATGACCGACGCCGGTCTGCCGACCAGTGAGCACCTCGAGCACCTCGACACCGACACGATCGCCGACCTGATCGAGAACCTGCTGCCCGCTCCGGAGGCGCACCGCGCCCGGGAGCACGTGAAGGCCTGCCCGGACTGCCAGCAGACGTACGACGCCCTGCTGCAGCTGACCGAGGACCTGGCCGACGAGGGCCGCACCGACATCCCGATGCCGGCCGACGTGGCCGAGCACCTGAACGCCGTGATCGCGTCGGAGTCCGTGCTGCGTGCCTCGACGGTCGGCGTGCACTCGCTGGTCCAGCTCCGCGAGGAGCCCCACCGGCACCTGCCGAAGCTGCTGCTCGCGGCGGCCGCGGTGGTCGTCGTCGCCGGAGCCGGCGTGGTCGGCGTCGTGCTGGCCACGGCCGATCACAGCACCGACGGCGCCGCCGGCATCGGCAGCCCGACGTCCGTGCCCAGCATCACCACCGAGCAGGTCGGTCCGGACGCTCAGCGCTGGCTGGAGGGCGCCAAGGGCCCGATCCTGCACGGTGAAGCGGCCGAGATCGACTGTGCCCGGCAGTTCGCGACCACCCAGCCAGACTCGGAGCTACAGCTGGTCCAGCCCGCCACGGTCGACGGCAAGCGGTCGACGGTGATCGGGCTGCCGGGTGGCTCCGCCGGCGACGTGAAGGTGTTCGTGGTCACCGGTTGCAGCGGTTCCGGGGGTCCCGCGACGCCGTTCTACGACACGACTGTCACGCTGCGCAACCGCTGAGACCGCTCGGTGAGCCCCTGGCTTGCTGGGCGGGCGCGGTGGGTACCTTGGGAATGGTCGGCCTCTAGGATCCGTTGAGTACGACGTCCAGTCTCGACGACAACGAGGAACGCCTTCATGAGCGACGCAGTTCGCAACGTGATCATCATCGGCTCCGGCCCGGCGGGCTACACCGCCGCGGTGTACGCCGCGCGCGCGCAGCTGGAGCCGCTCGTGTTCGAGGGGTCGGTGACCGCCGGTGGCGCGCTGATGACGACCACCGAGGTGGAGAACTACCCCGGTTTCTCGCAGGGCATCATGGGCCCGAACCTGATGTCGGAGATGCGCGACCAGGCCGAGCGTTTCGGCGCCGAGCTGGTCCCGGACGACATCGTGAGCGTGGACCTGACCGGTGACCTCAAGGTCGTCACCGACTCGGCCGGCACCCAGTACCGGGCCAAGACCGTGATCCTGGCGATGGGGTCGGGCTACCGCAAGCTGGGCCTGCCGCGCGAGGAGCAGCTGTCCGGTCGTGGTGTGTCGTGGTGTGCGACCTGTGACGGGTTCTTCTTCAAGCAGCACGAGATCGCCGTGGTCGGTGGTGGCGACACCGCGATCGAGGAGGCGACCTTCCTGACCCGGTTCGCCGACAAGGTGACGATCGTGCACCGTCGTGACGAGCTGCGGGCCTCGAAGATCATGGCCGAGCGGGCGTTCGGCAACGACAAGATCGAGTTCGCCTGGAACTCCGCGGTCTCGGAGATCCACGGTGACGACAAGCTGACCGGCGTGACGCTGACCGACACCGTCACCGGTGCGACGCGTGAGCTGCCGGTGACCGGTCTGTTCATCGCGATCGGCCACGACCCGCGCTCGGAGCTGGTCAAGGGCCAGGTGCACCTGGACGAGGACGGCTACGTGCTGGTCCAGCCGGGCACCACCAACACCAACCTGCCGGGCGTTTTCGCGGCCGGCGACCTGGTCGACCACACCTACCGCCAGGCGATCACCGCGGCCGGCACCGGCTGTTCCGCGGCGCTGGACGCGGAGCGCTACCTGGCCACGCTGGACTTCGCCGACAGCCAATCCGCCGCGGCGGCCGCGGCCACCGAGCCTGTCTCCGTCTGACACCTACTCGAGAAACAACCGAAGGAGTTCGCCGTGGGCGAGAAGATGAACGCTGTCACCGATGCCGAGTTCGACCAGACCGTGCTGAAGAGCGACAAGCCGGTGCTGGTGGACTTCTGGGCCGAGTGGTGTGGCCCGTGCCGCCAGGTCTCCCCGATCCTGGAGGAGCTGGCGCAGGACCACAGCGACAAGCTGACCTTCCTGAAGATGAACGTGGACGAGAACCCGGTCACCCCGAGCAACTACCGCGTCACCGGTATCCCTACCATCAACGTCTACGTGAACGGTGAGCTGGCCAAGTCCATCGTCGGCGCGAAGCCGAAGGCGGCGCTGCTGAAGGAACTGGCCGACTTCACCGGCTGACACAGACTGCCTGGGCGCCCCCTCACCGGGGCGCCGACCGCCGCACGGCAAGGAGCATTGATGGAAGCCCCCAACGGCGCCCGGATCTACCGGATCGGTGACAGCGGCGAGGCCGTGGCCGAGATCATCGGCAAGTTGCAGCGCCTCGGCCTGCTGGACGCGGCCCCGCGCTCGGTGTACGACGAGGAGACCGCCCGCGCCGTGCGGGGCTTCCAGCAGCAGCGTGGGCTGATGATCGACGGCATCGTCGGCCCGCAGACGTACCGGGCGATCGACGACGCCCGCTGGCGGCTGGGCGACCGGCTGCTGACGTTCGTCGTGTCGCACCCGATGACCGGGGACGACGTGGTCGCGCTGCAGGCCAAGCTGCAGGAGCTCGGGTTCGCCGTGGCGCGGGTGGACGGGATCTTCGGAGCCGACACCCAGCGCGCGGTGACCGAGTTCCAGCGCAACATGGGCCTGCCCGCCGACGGCACGTGCGGCCCGTCCACCTTCAAGGCGCTGCAGCGGATCCGCCCGATGGCCACCGGCGGCCGGCCGGACGCGCTGCGGTCCGCGGAGGCGGTCCGGGCGGCGGGTCCGCGGCTGTCCGGCAAGACCGTGGTGATCGACCCCGGTCACGGCGGCTTCGACTACGGCTGGGAAGGCTTCGGCCTGCGCGAGTCCGACGTGGCCTACGACCTGGCGGCCCGGATCGAGGGCCGGCTGGGCGCGACCGGCGTACGGGCTTATCTGTCGCGGGGCCGGGACCAGGGTCCCGACGAGCTCGCCCGGGCGGCGTTCGCGAACGACACGGACGCGAACCTGTGCGTCTCGCTGCACACCGACGGCTCGATGAACCCCGAGGCCCAGGGCGTCGCGACGTACTACTACGGCACCGACCTGCACGGAGCCTCGTCCAGTGTCGGCGAGCAGTTCGCCGGGCTGGTCCAGCGCGAGATCGTCGCCCGGACCGACCTGCTGAACTGCCGCACCCACCAGAAGACCTGGGACCTGCTGCGCCGGACCAAGATGCCCGCCGTCCGGCTCGAGATCGGCTACGTGACCAACCCGCACGACGCGTCCCGGCTGGCCGACCCCGACTTCCGCGACGTGGTCGCCGAGGCGATCGTGGTCGCGATCCAGCGGGTCTACCTGCCGCCGGAGCAGGACGCCGCCACCGGCATGCTGCGCTTCGGCCAGTTGACTGTCTGACCCTTCAACGCACACCACCCACCCGCCTGCTCAGGCGGGTGGGTGGTTTAATTTCTGCCGGACTGATCAGTTTTCTGATCGGTGGTCGCGCTCCAGGGCGACCGTCGGGACGACCCGCTCGAGGCTTCGCGGCAGCCACCAGGCACGGTTGCCGAGCAGCCGCAGGACCGACGGGACGATGACGCACCGGATCAGCAACGCGTCGATCAGTACGGCGGTCGCCAGCCCGAGGCCGAACTGCTGCAGCATCCGATCCGGGCTGAGCAGGAACGCGCCGAACACGACGATCATGATCGCGGCCGCGGCGGTGATCACGCTGCCGGTGTTGGCCAGGCCCTCGCGCACCGCCTGGATCGGATCACCGGTCCGCCGCCACTCCTCGTGGATGCGGGAGATCAAGAACACCTCGTAGTCCATCGAGAGCCCGAAGACGATCGCGAAGATCATCACCGGCACGAACGCCTCGATCGGTCCCGGCTGCGCGCCGAACCAGCCCTGCTGGAAGACCAGTGTGATGACGCCGAGCGAGGCGCCGATGCTGAGCAGGTTGAGCACGGCCGCCTTGAGCGGGATCAGTACGGACCGGAAGACCACCAGCAGGAGCAGCGCCGACAGGCCGACGACCACCAGGACGAAGATCGGCAGCCGGCTGCTCACCGCCGCCGCGAAATCGTCCGCCGCCGCCGTCGATCCACCGACCAGGTACGTCGCCTTGGTGTCCGCGGCGACCGCCGGCAACGTCTCGTCGCGCAGGCGTTCGACGAGTTGGCTCGTCGCCTCGTCCTGCGGCGCCGACGTCGGGAAGACCAGCATGGTGGCGACCGCGCCGTTGGGGCTGACCTGCGGCGGGGTGACCGCGGCGATGCCGGAATCCGTGGCCAGCTCGCGGTTCAGCGCCTCGGCCGCCGCGCGATCGCCTTCGGACACGACGATCAGCGGACCGTTGAAGCCCGGGCCGAATCCCTGCGCCAGCAGATCGTACGCCTTGCGGGTGGTCTTCGCCGGGTCGTCGGTGCCCGCGTCCGCGAAGCCGAGCCGCAGATCCAGCGCGGGCAGGCAGAGGACGACGAGCGCGACCGTGCCGAGCAGCAGCGGCGTCCAGGGCCGGCGCTGCACGACTCCGGCGAGCTTGCGCCAGCCGTCGCCCGGCGTACGGCGGGCTTTGGCGGCGTGCTTGAGCACGCTGCGCTCGATCCGCTTGCCGAACAGGGTGAGTAGGGCGGGCAGGAGCGTCACGGCGGCGAGCATCGTCATCAGGACGGTCAGGGTGACCCCGAGCGCGACACCTTGCAGAGCTCCCAGTCCCAGAGCCAGCAGACCGAGCAGCGCGATGACCACCGTGCAGCCGGCGAACATCACCGAGCGGCCCGCGGTGTCCAGGGCGATCTCGGCCGCGCGGCGGCGTTCCACACCGTGCCGGAGTTCGCTGCGGTAGCGCGAGAAGATCAGCAGGGCGTAGTCGATACCGACGCCGAGCCCGACCAGCATCATCACCGGCGCGGTGTAGTTCGGCACGGTGAACACGTGCGAGGCCAGCACCAGCAGGCCGAGCGTGCTGCCCACGGCGAAGAGTGCGGTCAGCAGCGGAAGTGTTGCCGCTAGCAACGATCCGAAGAGGAAGACGAGAATCACCAGCGCGGCCAGGATTCCCGCCCCTTCGGCCGCACCGCCGCCGCTTTCGGCCGCCGCCCGGACCGCGTCGCCGCCGAGCTCGACCTGGAGTCCGTCGCCCGCGGCTGCCTGCGCCTCGGTGATGATCGCGCGAACCGCCTCCGGGTCCACGTCGGTCCCGTCCAGCGTCACCGTCGCGTACGCCGTCCGGCCGTCGTCGGAGAGGGTGGCTCGGCCGGCGTACGGGCTCTCGACCTGGGCGACGTGTGGCAGGTCGCCCACCTTCGCCAGCATCGCGTCGACGCGGGACTTGGTGGCCGGCCGGCTGAGGCCTTGCTGGTCGGCGACCACGATCTGCACCGTGTCGGCGGTGCCGCGGGGCTGGTGCTGGTCGAGCACCTCGATCACCCGCTGCGAGTCGGTGCCGGGGAGCGACGTGTCGTTCTTGTACGCGCTGCCCACCAGCGTCGAGGCCGCGGTCACGGCGATCAATGCCAGCAGCCACAGGGCGACCGCCGGTCCGGCGTGCCGCTGGGCCCAGCCGGCGATCCGCGCCAGCAGGCCGGGTGGGCTGCCGCCCGTGTGCGGCTTGGCGGGAGTTCGAACGCTCATCGGTTTCTGCCTCGCTTTGCTACATGTAGCCGTTCTACCTATCCACTGTCGACGGTAGCAGGTCTATGGGTAGACTGGCTACATGAAGGCGGATGCGCTGCGTGGACACCTCGACCCGATGATCCTGGCGGTCGTGGAGCACGAGCCCCTGCACGGCTACGCGATCATGGAGGCGCTGCAGGAGCGCAGCGGTGGCGCGGTGGACCTGCCGACCGGCACGCTTTACCCCGCGCTGCGGCGGCTCGAGCGCGCCGGCTACCTGGCGAGCGAGTGGAGCACGGTGAGCGGGCGCAAGCGCCGTACGTACCAGCTCACGTCGGCCGGGCAGAAGATGCTGGCGGACGGGCGCGGTGAGTGGGAGACGTTCCGCACGGTCATCGAGGGCGTGCTGCGCCCCCGGACGAGCTGACCGCGCCGCTCAGACGAGGCGGAGGCAGCGCTGCGCGGAGTACGAGACCAGCAGCATCGGGAGCAGCACGAACCCGCCGACGACGCTGAGACCCGCCAGGTTGGAGCCCTCGAGCTCGGTGCTGAACAGGCCCATACCGGTCGCGATCACCGCGACCGCTCCGGCGCTGACCAGGGCGAACAGGGCTGTCGCCCGTGCCACATGGTCCCGCAGCCACGGATAGCGCAGGCCCAGACCGGTGCCCACGACGGCCAGGACGGCGCCGGCGATGGCGAGCGAGCCGGTCACCATCACCGATCGGTTGAGCAACTCGAGCAGCGGTGTGGTCTCGTTCGGCTGCTGGGTCCAGGCCCAGGCGCCCTCCTGCCAGACGATCGGCTGGGCGATCATCACCAGGAACAGCAGGACGGCGGTCCGGCGGCTCTGGGCGATGCCCAGCTCGGCCCGGTAGCCGGGCACCACCACAACCAGATCGCCGAAATCGTCCACCGCGCGTCGTTCGGCCTCGAGCCGATCGAGGCCGTCCGCTTCGTACGCCTCGGTGGCGTCCTCGAGGCTGTCCCGCGCCTCGGCCATCAGGTCGGCCCGGCGCCGGCGCGGACCGCTGAGAGCGCGGTTCAGGTCGGCCATGTAGACGTCGACCGGACTCTGCGTGGTGATGGACACGGCTACCAGTATGGCGACTCGGCGCCCGGATCACGTCCGGGTGACCACTGATCCGTCCCTGGTTGTCCGGCGTTTGCGCAGGTGGCCGGTGACGAAGAAGCCGACGTACGAGATGATCAGCAGTGCGAACCCGACCTTCTCGGCGGTCGGCGTGGCGCCCTCGGGCCAGAGCGTGCCGTCCAGGTAGTGATTGATGTACCCGCCCTCGTAGGCCTGCTCGCCGCCCTGACGGCGGAAGTACTTCTCCGGCTCGGTCAGCGGGCAGGCGAAGTCCATGATCACGTTGAACAGGCTGTACAGGCCGACTGCCAGGTGCACCCAGATCAGCTTGCGCCAGCGCCAGGCCAGGAAGCCGCCGATCACGAAGAACAGCAGGAACGCGCCGTGAAAGACCATCACCGCGTCGGCGAGCCATCGGTACACCATCAGGGGCGGCCTTTCTCTGCTCAGGTCAGCTCGGCGCTGCGCCGTGCCGGAGGCGCTGCGGCTCGCGAGGCAGGACCTCGCGCACCGTGACCGGCCGGGGCGGTGAGTGTTCGGGCCGGATGACTCCCAGTACCCGCTCGACGGCGGCCTCCATCTCGCTGCGCCACGTCACCGTCGAGCGCAGATCCAGCCGCAACCGCGGATGACGCGGATGCTCTCGTACGACGCCGAAGCCGACCGCGCGCAGGAAGTCCGTCGGCCAGACACAGCCCGGCCCGTCCCAGCGGGAGTCGCCGAACGCCTCGACGGCCCGGAATCCCCGCTTCAGCACGTCCTTCGCGACGCCCTGGACCAGCACCTTGCCGAGTCCCATGCCGAGGTAGCGCGGCAGAATTCGCCCGGTCGCCATCACCACGGCGTCCGGGCTGACCGGCGCGGTCGGGAACGCCTGGATCCGCGGCAGGTTGGCGGCCGGGCCGTAGATCACGTAGCCGGCCGGCTGGTCGTCGACGTACAGCAGGAATCCGGCCGACCCCCAGTCGAGCAGCAGCTGGGACAGCCAGGCTTCCTTCTCCAGCTCGGTGTCGCCGGTCCGGGCCGCGTTCCGCGCGGCGACGGGGTCGAGCTCCCAGAACACACAGGCCCGGCAGGGCGCTGGGACCTCGTCCAGGTTGGCGAGCGTCAGCGGTTCCAGCCGGCGTGACATCAGCTGCTCCGGTGCCAGGTGCTCTCGGGGGTCATCGGGCCGCCGGCGCCGGGGTACGCGCGTCGGGGGTCTCGGCGGCCTGCGGTGCGACGTACCGCTGCTGCACCTTGCCGGCCGGTTGCCGTCTGAACAGCTCTCCGGCGAACCCGGCGAGCACGCCGAGAACCAGTCCGCCGAGTGCCAAGCCGAACGCCTTGCCCACGCTCATTCCGATCCTGCCTTCCGCGGTACCGCCAGGTCGCGCCAGGTGTGGTCAGGCCCGGCCGCCGTCTCAGCTGCCAGTCCGCGGCATGGTCGAACCTGCCCCTATAAGGCATGGTAGTGAGAGGAAGCGCCGATCGGCAGTCCGGGCACGGGAACACGCCCGGCGACGTCGGCGTAGCCTTGAGACTTCCCCCTCGAGTCCCTGGAGCCGCTCCGTGAGTGCTGACCTGCCCGACGTCCGGCAGACCCGTCTCGACAACTACGTCGACCGGTACGCGGCACGGACCAAGGGCATGACCGCATCGGAGATCCGCGCCCTCTTCTCGGTGGCCAGCCGGCCCGAGGTGGTCTCACTGGCCGGTGGCATGCCGAACATCGGCGGCCTGCCGCTCGACGTCGTCGGCTCCGCCGTCCGGGACCTGGTGATCGACCACGGCGCGACCGCGATGCAGTACGGCTCCGGCCAGGGCGATCCGACCCTGCGCGACCAGATCTGCGACGTGATGCGGCTGGAAGGCATCGACGCGCATCCTGACGACGTGGTGGTCACCGTCGGCAGTCAGCAGGCCGTCGACCTGGTCACCCGGGTGTTCTGCGACCCGGGCGACGTGGTGATCTGCGAAGCACCGTCGTACGTGGGGGCGCTCGGGGTGTTTCGCGCGTACCAGTGTGAGGTCGTGCATGTCGCGATGGACGACGACGGCGTGGTCCCGGAGGCGCTGGAGCAGGCGATCACCGCGGTCCGGGCGGCCGGCAAGCGGATCAAGTTCTTCTACACGATCCCGAACTTCCACAACCCGGCCGGTGTCTCGCTCGCGGACGAGCGGCGCAGCCGCGTGCTGGAGATCTGCCAGCGTTACGACCTGCTGGTGCTGGAGGACAACCCGTACGGGTTGCTCGGCTTCGACGGTGAGCCGCGCCGGGCGCTGCGCGCGGACGACCGCGAAGGCGTGATCTATCTCGGCTCGTTCTCGAAGACGTTCGCGCCGGGGTTCCGGGTCGGCTGGGCGGTCGCGCCGCACGCCGTCCGGGAGAAGCTCGTGCTGGCGCAGGAGTCGGCGACGCTGTGCCCGCCGGTGTTCAGCCAGCTGGCGATCTCGTCGTACCTGGCGCGGCACGACTGGCTCGGCCAGGTGAAGCAGTTCCAGGAGATGTACCGCGAACGCCGGGACGCGATGCTCGCGGCGCTGGCCGAGAAGATGCCCGCGGCAACGACGTGGACGAAGCCGGGCGGTGGGTTCTACGTCTGGCTGACGCTGCCCGAAGGCCTCGACGCGAAGGCGATGCTGCCGCGCGCGGTGACGGCCCGGGTGGCCTACGTGCCCGGAACGGCCTTTTTCTCCGACGGTTTCGGCTCGCAGTGCATGCGCTTGTCGTACTGTCATCCGACGCCGGAGCGAATCACCGAGGGAGTCGCCCGGCTCGCCGCGGTGATCAACGAGGAGCTCGAGCTGCGGCAGACCTTCGGGCCGCTGCAGCCCGGCGCCGGCCACGACTACGACGCTCCTGGTCCGGAGCTGAGCTGATGCGCGGCCGGACTGTCGCTTCGGGCGCGGCCGGTCGAGCGCAAAATTCGTGCAGGGATCGTCAGGCGGCCCGTGGGTCCGCGAGCGGGTAGCGGTACCGTTCCCATGGGCCTCGGGACCGGCGCCGAGCCGGAATCGCCCACGAGTGATCGGGAAAGTTCTATGAGTGATCTGGGTCGAGTGCTGGTACTGGCCGGTGGTCTGTCGCACGAGCGGGACGTCTCGCTGCGCTCCGGGCGGCGCGTGGCGGACGCCTTGCGCAGTGTCGCTGTCGAGGTCGAGCAGCGCGATGTCGACGCGAGCCTGGTCGACCGCCTGCGCAACGATCCGCCCGACGCGGTCTTCCCGGTGCTGCACGGCGTCACCGGTGAGGACGGCGCCCTGCGCCAGGTCCTCGACCTCTACGGCGTCCCGTACGTCGGCGCCGACGCGGCCGCGTGCCGGACGGCGTTCGACAAGCCGGTCGCCAGCACGATGGTCCAGTCGGCTGGACTGCACACTCCGGAGTCGGTCGTGCTCGGCCACGACACCTTCCGGGAGCTCGGCGCTGCGGCCTTGATGGAGGCGGTCGTCGGTCAGATCGGCCTGCCACTCGTGGTGAAGCCGGCGCGTGGCGGTTCGGCACTCGGTGCGTCGATCGTGCGCACGATCGACGAGCTGCCGTCGGCGATGGTCAACTGCTACGCGTACGGGCCGGTCGCGCTGATCGAGCGCTACGTGGACGGCACGGAGGTCGCCGTCACCGTGGTCGACACGGGCGACGGGCCGCGGGCGCTGCCGGCTGTGGAGATCCAGCCCGACTCGGGCTTCTACGACTACGAAGCTCGGTACACGGCGGGGGCGACGCAGTTCGTCGTACCGGCTCGGCTCGACGCCGCTGTGGCGGCTGCGTGCGCGGAGGCCGCGGTGACTGCCCACCGGGCGCTCGGGCTGCGCGACCTCTCGCGCTCCGACCTGGTCGTCGACGCCGACGGTGTGCCGTGGTTCCTCGAGGTCAATGTGGCGCCTGGGATGACCGAGACCTCGCTGGTCCCGCTCGCGGCGGAGGCCGCGGGGATCGAGCTAGGTGTGCTGTGCCGCGATCTGCTGGCCGCGGCCGCTGCCCGTTGAGTTTCTGATGCCCGTAGCACCGACCACCGAACCAGTGGCTTCACCTCCGCGGTCCGAGCGTCCTGTCTGGCGTACGGCGCTGACCCCTCGCTGGTCGGCGCTGTTTCTGCTGGCTTTGGCGATCGCGGCGGTGATGTCGGTGCTGGGGGTTTGGCAGCTCGACGTCTACCAGTCCAAGACCGCGGCGGCCACCGCGGGACGGGCGGCGATCCCGCCGGTACCTCTGCAGTCGCTCTTCCCGATCGACTCCGGTCTTCCGGCCTCGGCAGTAGCGCGACGCGTCACTGTCACCGGCACCTGGGCCTCGCCCAGCGACCAGATCTTCATCTCGGACCGTGCCCACAACGGCCGGGACGGTTTCTGGGTCGTCACTCCCCTGCTCCTGAAGGACACCGGCTCGTCGAACTCCGGCGGTGTCATGGTCGTCCGGGGCTGGGTGCCCTCCGTCAACGACCCGGCTGCCAAAGCGCCCACCGGCCCAGCCACCTTGACCGGCGGCATCGCCGCTTCCGAAGCTCAGGACTCCTCGGGCGACGTCAACCAGAGCCGCATCCTGAAGTCCCTGCGAATCCCCACCATCGTCCACATGGTCGACTACCGCATCTACGACGCTTTCGTAGTCCAGACCGCGTCGGACGCCAGCACTCCCGCGGCGGGCACCTCATCACCCGCGCTCACTCCCGTCGATCCCCCGGCCCCACCCACAGATCACGCCGGCCTGCGCAACGTGGCCTATGCCTTCCAGTGGTGGATCTTCGCCGCCTTCACCCTCTGGATGTGGGGCCGCATGGTGCTCGACGCCCACCGCTCGGGTGATCCCGACCACCAGCCCCCGGACGAAGAGGATCAAAGCGGTACCGTTTCTGCGTGACCTCCCCCGCAGACCCCGCCACGCCCTCACCCACGCCGACCCTGCCGGCATCGACCCGAGGCGCCCTCGTCCGCTACCGGATCATCGCCTACATCGTCGGCGTGATGCTCCTCCTGCTGGTCTTCGTCGCGATGCCCCTCAAGTACTTCGCGGACAACCCCGCGGTGATGAACGTAGTCGGCCCACTCCACGGCTTCCTCTACGTCGTCTACCTACTCTTCTCCTTCGACCTGGCCCGCCGCGTCCGCTGGCCCCTCACCCGCCTGGTCCTGGTCGCCCTCGCCGGCACGATTCCGTTCTTGTCCTTCTATGCCGAGCGCAAGGTCCACCACGACCTCACCCGCTAGGCCTTCCCGTTTCACGTGAAACAACCACCGCAAACAGCTATATAAATTTGTCGACATATCGCGACGTGCTCGGATTGGGTGGGGCAGGCCTCAAATAGTTCTGTGAGCGCGATCCTAAGCCGCCTTCGACTGACGGTCCGGCGCTGGTAACCGAGCAAAACCGCTCCCAGAAGCGCCTCCTCCTGAGCACGATCCCGGGTGCGCCCATCGGCCGGGCCGGCCACGACCGGACCGACGACACGCGATCGCGAGGCACCGAGGCCAGTGCCGCCCCAGCGGTCCGTCCTGGCGCGCATGGGCTCGCTGATCGCGGGAGCGGCGGTCCACGCGAAACTACGACGGCCGGCCGACGGACGAGGACCGATCGAGGTCCCTTCGCCGCCGCCACCTCAACGGGCAGTCAACCAGCCTGGCCCGCTGCCCCTCGCCGGCGCCGCCCGACCAGTCGAACGAGACCGGATCATGGTCGATGTTTCGGCCCTCAAAGAGTTCTGTGAGCGCGATCCTAAGCCGCCTCGCGCCGACGCTCTGGCGCTGCCGATCGAGCAAAACCGCTCCCAAAGCGCCCTCCTGAGCCCTCGATTTGGGTGGGCCGGTCCCCGGGGGCCGACGGGGACTCGGACGTGTTTCCGCTCGATCGCGAAGGCCAATGACCCCCAGCGTTCCGTCCCGGTGCGAACGCAGGAGAGGTCCCTGCTCACGGGAAGGCGGTCCGCGCGAAACGGCGACGGCCGGATGGCAGGCAGGTAGGCAGGCAAAGCCGATGCAGTCCCCTCCCCCCGCGGCCAACTTGTTAGGAGTAGGCCAGCCTGACCCACCGCTCGCCCGGCGCCGCGCGATCGCTTGCGCAAGACCAGTCCATGGTCGACATATCGACCTATGAATGTGTCTGCCACCCCCGAGGGGATGATGCGCCCGCCGACTCATCGCCACTCGCACCGGGGTCCAATCAGCTAGGGATCACCACTGTCGTTCGACTTGCGCCGGTTCCGACAGATGCCCGACCGCTCCGCGTGACTCCCGCTGGACCGCCCGAACTGGCGCAGAAGCTTGCCGAGATGAGGGTGACGCGGCAGTCCAACTCGGCACACCGTCGGCAGACGCCGCAGCGAGCGCGCACCCCGTGATCGTCAATGCGATCTGGGACGCGACCCGCTCCCGCCGTTCGACTCCCGTGGATAGGCCGGTATCTGGACTGGTTCGCAGCCAGCGTCGCCCCGTGCGATCGCCGGAGGTCGTGCACAGCAGTTGCGCGGCTCTCCCGCTGTTCCCCGAACGCCTCACTACGATCCGCGCACGTCCGCCAGTCATGTACTCAACGTCTCGCGCGTCGCACCTGCGCCCTGCAGCCCGCGGCCGCCCGGCGCTCGCCCTCGCCGCCCGCCCTCGCCGCCCACCCTCGCCGCTCACCCTCGCCGATCGCCCTCGCCCTCGCCGCTCGCCGCTCGCCGTCGTCGCACGGCGACGACGCGGGTCCGGACCGCCCGCAGTCGGACCAGGTCGCCGGCCTGACCCGTACCGCAGGTGGCGCAACGACCCCAGTGCAGCGCGACGCCGGTGTGACGCGACGACGCGCGGTGCGGTAGGCAGCCACACCGGTCGCACCGGGCACAAGACGTCCGGCCCGCCTTCGCGGTCGCGCCACAGTCGAGTGGCCCGACGTTCCTGGCAGCGAGACAAGCTGCCACCTGAGGTATCGCGTGTGCAGTACGCCCGCACGCGACCCTCCCCGGCGGCGCGTCGCCGCCGGCACTCTTCGGCACGCATGTACAGCTGCCTCCGGCCACCCGCGCCGAGTGAACGCGCCTCGTGCGACATCACGCCGGCGTCTGGCCCTTGCCGCGGACGGACGCCCGCGCCGGGTGTGACGACCTTCTGTTCGGCGCGATGGAGAGCAGAGCTGACGGCCGCAGCTCAGCCGGTCGGTCCGTCCAGGGCGGAGATGAGGCAACCCGCGTGGCTCTCGGAACAACACCGACGAGGCCGCATCCGCAGCGAGCCGTCCCGGTCGCCTATCGGCCTGACACCAATTGCTGCCTGCCGCAAACACCGCAGCGCTGCGGAGACGTCGACTGCCCGCCCGTAGGACATCGCGCGCCAATCACCCCAACCGGATCGGTGGCTTGCAGTCGGCGGACCTGCCGTCGGTATGCCGGCGTGCCCCGTCCAGGGCCTGAAGCGCCGACAAGGCCAGCCGCGACCAGCGCCTGGCAGCCACCGGGCGATCCGATCACGAGAACTGAATCCAGCGCCCACTCGGTAGTGCATGCTCCGCTGATGAGAGCCCGTGTCCCTCAGAGGGCTTGATGACTCGGCGGGCTCCTCAGCATCGCCGCCCGCCGCTGCACGTCCTGTTTCAGCTAGCTCGGCGGTGCCGTAGCGCAGCGGGTCCTCCGTCAGCTCCCGTAGAAGCCGGCCGTGCTCGAGCGGGGACGGCGCGGCGGCGATCCCGGCCGAACACGCGGTGCGCGGGTGGACGCAGCACGATGACCGAGGCCGCGCTCGAACCGACGGCCGTCGGCACTGCCAGTGGACGCCGGCTGCACCAACACACCTTCCGGAAAACAAGCGCTGCCACACCCGCCGGGCACGGCGAGCATGGCAGCGACGTACGGGAGGGGCCAGTTACTCCGACTTCTTGTTCGGGTCCATCAGAGACACGATTCGCTCGAGGTCGTCGATCGAGGCGAACTCGACGGTGATCTTGCCCTTGGTCTTGCCGAGGTCGACCTTGACCCTCGTCTCGAAGCGGTCGGACAGGCGATCGGCGAGATCGACCAGGCGCGGCGCCACCGGCTTGTTGCGGCGGCGGGCCGGCGTGGGGTCGTCGGCCGACATGTCCCCCATCGCGACGATCTCTTCGACGGTGCGGACGGAGAGACCTTCCGCGACGATGCGCTGGGCGAGGCGCTCGATCGCGTCGCCGCTGGGAAGACCGAGGAGAGCTCGGGCGTGCCCGGCGGAGAGAACGCCGGCGGCGACGCGGCGCTGAACCGAAGCCGGGAGCTTCAGCAGCCGCAGCGTGTTCGAGATCTGCGGGCGAGAGCGACCGATGCGGCTCGCCAGGTCTTCCTGGGTGCAGCCGAAGTCGTCGAGCATCTGCTGGTAGGCCGCCGCTTCTTCCAGCGGGTTCAGTTGGCTGCGGTGGAGGTTCTCCAGGAGCGCATCCCGCAGCATCACGTCGTCGGACGTGTCGCGGACGATCGCGGGGATCGTCTCCAGGCCGGCTTCCTGGGTCGCGCGCCAGCGGCGTTCGCCCATCACCAGTTCGTACTTGTCGTCCCCGAGGCGTCGGACGACGATCGGCTGCAGCAGACCGATCTCCTTGACCGAGTGCACCAGCTCGGCCATCGCGTCCTCGTCGAACACGCTGCGCGGCTGCTTGGGGTTCGGGCTGATCTTGCCGACCTCGATCTCGGCGAACTCCGCACCCGGCACTGCGGCCAGCTCCGAGCCCTTGCCCACCGGAGTCGCGGACATCTCCGGCGTGATCGGCGGTGCGCCCGGGATCGAGCTCGACTTGCTGCCGAGCGTCGAGCTGCCAGCGGCAGGGTTGCTCGGAATCAACGCAC
The DNA here is from genome assembly GCF_001984195.1 of Kribbella sp. ALI-6-A. Taxonomy (GTDB): domain Bacteria; phylum Actinomycetota; class Actinomycetes; order Propionibacteriales; family Kribbellaceae; genus Kribbella. The sequence continues at coordinate 1,272,755 of NZ_MTQN01000012.1, read as the reverse complement.
CGAGTCCACGTCCAAGCCTGGTGTTCATTCCGCTCCTCGTGTCAGCTGCCGCCGGATCGACCGGCCGGCGCGAGAGGAAATGCCCCTCCCCCCTCACGACTCGGCCAACGCAACGGTAACCGGTGACTGCGTCGCCAACATCTTCGACCCCACCTTGTCGGGTCGCCAATCTCGTCACGCGCGCATGTTTCACGTGGAACGAAGCTGAGGCGGATCGACCTGCGGAGCGTTTCACGTGGAACGGGCGACATCGGCGAGGCGTCCGGCCGCCGAGCGTTTCAGGTCGAGCACGTGACGGGCGGCGCCGACGACATATGTTTCACGTGGAACGAGGATCGTGATGGGTGCCGCCGATGGGCGTTTCACGTGGAACCGACAGGAAAGTCCGGAGGCCCGTTTCACGTGGACGCGACGCGCTCTCTCCGAGCGGCTTGGATGCACACTGCAACTCCGCCGGATGGAGCGATCCGGTCCGATGGCTCGTACCCTTCGCGACGGGTCGAGCAGCGAACCCAACGCCCGCGGCGCGACGCCCCGGGTCACCCGGCGGCAGCTGTGGCTTGAGCATCGACTCGACCACAAGGGAAGGGCGCCGGAGCGCGTTTCACGTGGAACGGCGCCGAGGGTTCGTCGTGAAACCACAGAAGGCCCGGACCGAGTGGTCCGGGCCTTCTGCTTTCGATCTACGATCAGGAGCTGTTGCGCATCGCGATCTCTCGCGAAGCCTCGAGGTACGACAGCGCGCCGGCGGATGCCGGGTCGTAGGCCAGGACGGTCTGCCCGTGGCTGGGAGCCTCGGAGATCCGTACCGAGCGCGGCACGGCGGTGCGCAGTACGGCGTCCTGGAAGTGACCCCGAACCTCCGCGGCGACCTCGCCCGCGAGCTTCGTGCGGGCGTCGTACATGGTGAGCAGGATGGTCGAGACGTCCAGTGTCGGGTTCAGGTGCGACTTCACCATGTCGATATGGCGCAGCAGCTGGGACAGACCTTCGAGGGCGTAGTACTCGCTCTGGATCGGGACGAGGACCTCGCGGGCCGCGGTCAACGCGTTCACCGTCAGCAGGCCGAGGGACGGCGGGCAGTCGATGAACACGTAGTCGTACTTCTCGCCGGCGGCCTCGGTCTCGGCCAGGTGGGCGTCGAGTGCGCGCTTCAGCCGGCTCTCTCGGGCCACGATGCTGACCAGTTCGATCTCCGCGCCGGCGAGGTCGATGGTCGCCGGTACGACGACGATGCCCGGGTGCTCCTCGCACGGCTGCAGCAGCTTGCTCAGCGGCTCGCCCTCGATGATCGCCTCGTAGACGCCGGGCGTTCCCTCCGAGTGCTCGATGCCCAGTGCCGTCGACGCGTTGCCCTGGGGGTCGAGGTCGATCACCAGGATCCGCGCGCCGTAGAGGGCGAGGCCGGCCGCCACGTTGACGGTGGTGGTCGTCTTGCCAACGCCACCCTTCTGGTTGGCAACGACGAATACCCGGGTCTCGGCGGGCAGCGGGAACTCGCGGCCCATCGTGCGTCCTTCGTTCACGAGCAGGGTCCGTTCGGTGGCGGCGGCGATCGGAGTTTCGAGGAGTCGTCGCTGAAGCTCGTCCGAGGTGGCCCGCGCGGCGATCTGTGCGGCAGTCATGGCGCCCATTCCAAGAGGTACGGGACGTGGCCCGAAAAGGATGTCGGTCGGGGAGGGAGCCGGCTTCTCCCCAGGTTCATCCACAGGGGTCTGTGGATGAATTCCCGCGTGGGAGGGGGTCTCCAGAGGGTAGTCATCCACAGGTCGTGGAGACTCGGGGAAATCTTCCTCAGGCGTCGGGGTCGGCTGTGTTTCACGTGAAACCGGCGCAGCCTGGGGCGTCGTCGAGGAGCCGCCGAAGTCGAGCGCGGCAGCGGCCTGCAGCATCGACGGGCGATCGCCCGAGTCGGTCCGATCGTTTTCCACAGCCGCCGTCATCGCGGGATCGGTCGACGGCGGGGGAACGTCGGCCGCTGAGTCGGCGTCGACGAGCTGAGCCGCCGAAGCAGCAGCGGGCGAGATCTCAGCCGAGTCCGGGCGCTGGTCCGACGTGGTGGACTCGACCGAACCGGCGGAGTCCACCGAACTGGCGGACTCCACCGCATCGGCGGGCTCGACAGAAGTCAACGGCTCGACCGACGGTGAGGGCTCGGCTGAAGTGGGATCAACTGCGATCGCGGACTCGGCCGGAGTGAAGGGCTGGGTGGGGACGACGGGCTCAGCCTGTGCGTGCAACTCAACCGGAGCGGAGGCTGCGGGCGTGGCTGGGGTCATGGGCTCGGACCAGGAGCCGTGGGCCTGCGTCAGTGCCTCGGGTCCCGTCGCTCCCGCCTCAGACACGGCCTCGGTGGGCGCAGCATCCACAGCGGGGTCCGCATCGCGAGGCGCTGCGGCCTCCGTGGACGCACTGGTGGACAACTCCGCAGGCGCACCGGTGGACGACTCTGCGGACTCGGCATCACGGGACGTCGGGCCAACTGCAGGCGCGGCGTCGGCCGCAGGCGGCATCGCGGCAGGGCTTTCATCAGCCGGCGAAGCGGGCTCCGCAGAGGGCACGTTTGCAGGCGGCACCACGTCGGCGGACGGGGCCAAGCTGGGTGTGGCGAGGTGAGTGATCTCGATCCGGACAACCGGCGTACCGGGATCTGTCGGCCAGCCGATTCCTTCGGTCGTCCGGGGTTCCCCGGTAGTCCTTACCGGCCATCCGACGGCGTGACTCACCAACCCGTTCACCTCCCGCGTCTTCTGTGCTGGGATCCCCGTGCAGCACGTCCGGCCACAATACTCACGACAGTCGTCGGCTGTGCCAGTTCTTCGACGCCGAGTTGATGAACGTGCCAAACTTCCGCGCCCAAAGCCTCCAACTCGCCCTCGGCACCGGCCAGTTCGTCCTCCGCCGACTCCCCCTTCATGGCCAGCATCAGGCCACCTTCGTCGAGCAGAGGGAGGCACCAGCCGGCGAGTTTGCCCAGTGGCGCGACCGCCCGCGACGTCACCACGTCGTACGTCGTACCGCGCAGATCCTCGGCCCGGCCCCGGACGACCTCGGCGTTGTCGAGGCCGAGCTTCTCGACGGCCTCCTCCAGGAAGGTGGTGCGCCGGAGCAGCGGCTCGACGAGCGACACCTGGAGGTCGGGCCGGACCAGAGCGAGCACGATCCCGGGCAGGCCGGCTCCGGTGCCGATGTCGGCGACCGTGGCCTCCTCCGGCACGAGGCGTTCGAGCACGGCGCAGTTCAGGAGGTGCCGGTCCCAGAGCCGGGGTACCTCCCGCGGGCCGATCAGGCCGCGCAGAGTTCCTTCGGTTGCGAGCAGCTCGGCGTACACCTCGAGCCGGCCCGCCGCCCGGGGGAAGAGCTCCTCCACGAGCGGCGGGGTTTCACGTGAAACGTCACCTGTCACGAGCAGAACACGACGTCAGGCCGGCTGGACGACGACCCGGCGGCGCGGCTCCTCGCCTTCGGACTCGCTGGTCAGACCCGCCGCGGCGACGACGTCGTGCACGACCTTGCGCTCGAACGGCGTCATCGGGTCCAGCCGCACCGGCTTGCCCGTCGCTTGCGCGTCCTCGACCGCCTTCTTGCCGACCTTCTCCAGTTCGGCCTTGCGGTTGGCGCGGTAGTTCGACACGTCGAGCATCAGCCGCGAGCGCTCGCCGGTCTCCCGGTAGACCGCCAGCCGGGTGAGCTCCTGCAGCGCCTCAAGCACCTTGCCGTTCTCGCCGACCAGGTTGCTGAGGTCCGCGCCGACGATCGACACCGCCGCGCGGTCGCCGTCGATGTCCATGTCGATGTCGCCGTCCAGGTCGGCGATGTCGAGCAGTTCCTCCAGGTAGTCGGCCGCGATGTCGCTCTCGGCCTCCAGCGCCTTCAGGCGCTCGTCCGCACCACTCGCGGCGGACTTCTCCGCCGACTCGGCGTTCTGCATGCCGTCGCTCACGGCCACTCCTTCACAGTTCGAGATCCGCCCCACGGGGACCCGGTGCGTACAAAAGCAGGGATGTCCAGCGGCCGAAGGCTCAGCTGTCGGTCTTGCGGGGCGCTCCGCCGCCGGACTTCTTCGGGCCGGCCTTCTGCTGCGCGGCCTTCTGCTGGGCCGTCCGCTGCGCACGGGACTTCGCGGCCGGCTGACGCTTGCCACCGGCTGCGGCCTTCTTCGCGGCGGGCGCCTTCTTGGCCGGGGTCGCGGGCTGCTGCCCGTTGCTCGACGGCTTCGGCTCGTCCTGCGCGCCGGCGGCACCGGCGGCACCGGCCGTCGGACCGCCGGTCTTCCGCGTACTGCGGGACTGACGCTTCGGCTGCTGCCGGTTGGCCGGACGACGGTCAGAACCGGCCTCACCGTCGTCTTCCGCGGTCGCCAGACCGGAGTCCTCCGGCTTGCCCGCGCGCCGGTTGTGCTCGCGCTTGCGGGCTTCCATCGCGTCGAAGGCCGGGGTGCCCGGGGCCGGGTTGCGGCGGATCACGTAGAACTGCTGGCCCATCGTCCACACGTTCGAGACGAACCAGTAGATGAGCACACCGATCGGGAAGTTGAAGCCACCGATCAGGAAGAAGATCGGGAAGACGTAGAGCATGATCTTCTGCATCTGCGCCGCCTGGCCCTCGAGGGCCTCCTTCGGCATGTTCTTGCGCATCAGCTGCAGCTGGGTGATGAACATCGTGGCGGTCATCAGGATGATCAGCACGACGGCAACGATCTTGACGTTCGTCGCGCCGTCACCGTTGGCCCGCAGGAAGGTCTGCGAGATCTCGGCACCGAAGATCTTCGCGTGCCGCAGCGAGTTCACGTGGGGCGCGATGATGCTGCTGTGCGCCTCACCCTTCGAGGCGCCGTCGAGCACCCGGAACAGCGCCAGGAACACGGGCGACTGGAGCAGCAGCGGCAAGCACGAGGAGAACGGGTTGGTGCCCGTCTCCTTGTACAGCTTCATCATTTCCTGACCGAGCTTCTCCCGGTCATGGCCGTACTTCTTCTGCAGCTCCTTCATCTTGGGCTGCAGCAGCTGCATGTTCCGGCTGGAGCGGATCTGCCGCACGAACAGCGGGATCAGCAGCGTCCGGATGACGATCGTCAGGCCGGCGATCGACAGCGCCCAGGCCCAGCCGCCGTTCGGGTCCAGCACCTGCGAGAGCAGCCAGTGCCACCCCACCAGCAGTGCCGAGACAGCCCAGTAGAGCGGAGTCATGACCGTGTTGAAGAGATCGACGATCCCGTCCCACAAGGCGAGCTCGGGGATGGCCAGGGGAATGATCACTCAGGCACCTCGCTGCACAGGCCCGGCGTCGGTCGACGATCCGGGCTGGTTGGCGGAGAGTGGCTCTCCGCGCTGGTCGACATCTGTGGGTGGAACGGGGTCGTAGCCGCCGGGGTTCCACGGGTGGCAGCGGGCGAGTCTCCTCGCCGCCAGCCAGCTACCGCGCACCGCGCCGTGCCGCTCGACCGCTTCCAGGGCGTACGCCGAACAACTGGGATAGAACCGGCAGACCTGCCCGTACATCGGGCTCACGAACTTCCGGTAGAGCTTGAGGAACCCGATCAGCCCGTACTTCACGGGCGCGAACTTCATCGGGAGTCCACCAGGACGCGTCGCAGCGCGCCGTCGACGTCCGCCACGAGCTCGGCGTACGACGCCGTGGCCGACGCGGGTAGTGCCCGGACGACGGTCAAGCTGCCGGTCGGCAGATCGGGCAGCCGCGATGCCATGACAGCACGCAGCCGGCGGTGGACCCGGTTGCGTACAACCGCGTTGCCCACCGCCTTGCTCACCACGAATCCGACACGAGCAGCGTCGTCCGAAGTCCCGGCCAGGCCGGTTCCGGACAGGTAGTGCACCACCAGGGCACGCCGACCGGCCCGCCGTCCCGATCGGACGGCGCGGCGGAAGTCGTCGGACCGGCGGAGCCGGTGCGACGGGGGCAGCACGAGGTGGTCACCGCGTCGGTCGGCGGACCTCAGGCTGCGAGGCGCTGACGGCCCTTGCTGCGACGGGAGGCGAGGATCGCGCGGCCCGCACGGGTGCGCATCCGAAGACGGAAGCCGTGCTTCTTGTGCCGGCGACGGTTGTTCGGCTGGAACGTCCGCTTGCTCACTGGAATGACTCCGGTTACTCGATCACGATTGTCGACAAATCCACTGGTAGATCTGTCCCTTGGTGCGGTCTGCTCACCGATCCAGAACCCAGTCAACTAGCTGAAGACAACCTGGTCCCGCTGGAGCGCAGCACGAAACAGCCGGCTCAACGCCGACCGATCCACGGTACGTGGCGGCCTGTGGACAGGTCAAACCAGCCGTCCCCAGAGTTTTCCACAGACATGTGGACGAAACCCTCTGTCAGTAGCCGGTGACGGGGTGGCGGGCCAGCTACTCACAGCGATGGACGCACCACAACACCGCCCCGGCGTCCACCCGACACGCCGCAGGTTGCCCCCAATTTGGCGTGCACAGCCTGTGGATGACGGCTTGAAGCAGCGGGACGGGACTTGTTAGCGTCAGCCCTTCACACCAGAGGTCCCACTTTCCCCAACCGGTAACCAACCTGCTCCGCGCTTCGTTCACAACTGTGGACAACCGTGTGGACAATGAGGAGAACCCGGTTGAGGAGACCAGCGATTGCGACGTGCGGCCACCGGGCGCACCCGCAGTGGCCGGTGATCGGGACGAGGTCGCACCGGCCGGGGCAGCACTGCCCGGACGGACCGGCCACCGCAGCAACGGATTCGGGGAGCAACGCGTGGTCGAGGACCAGTCCGCCAGTGCGGACGGCAGGGCAGAAGTGAAGGACTTGGACGAGGCCTGGACCAGGGTGCTCGCCGGACTGCCCCCGAACCAGCGGGCCTGGCTGACCAACAGCCGGCCCGTCACTCTGCACGAGAGCACCGCGATCGTCGCCGTACCGGACGACTTCACCCGCGGGCAGTTGGAGACCCGGCTCCGCCCGGACCTCGAGCGGATCCTGAGCGAGAGCTTCGGCCGCGACATCCGGATCGCCGTCACCGTCGACCCGTCGCTGGACCCCGAGCTCCGCGAGCCGGCGCCCCAGCCCGAGCCGGTCCGGCAGCAGAACCCGTTCCAGCAGCCGGCGCCGCAGTACCAGCCGCCGAACCACCTGCGGCCCGGCCAGCAGTCCGGTCATCAGCAGGGGCAGCAGTACGACCAGAGCCAGCCTGGGCAACTGCAGCACCAGCAACAGCACCCGCCGCAGATGCAGCCGAGCCCGCTGGGGCAGAACCAGTACCAGCGGAGCCAGTCCCAGCAGGCCGAGCAGCACACCCAGCAGCAGCCCCAGCACCAGCAGGCCCCGCAGCACAACCAGCACCAGCAAGGTCAGCACCAGCAGAGCCAGCCACTGCAGACCGACGGCTCCTACCAGCCGACCCTGCAGTCGGACCTGACCGCGCCGGACCAGATCGGCCAGCAGCACCAGGCGCCCGCACAGCAGCAGCACAACCAGCAGTTGGGTCAGCAGCACGAGCAGCAGAACACCCAGCCCCACGACCAGTACGCCCAGGGCACCGGCTACGGCATCGGTCACCAGCAGCCGCTCGGCTCGGTCGCCCCGCCCCCGAACGGCTCCGCACCGATCGGCTCGCCGACCGACGCGCAGGGCGAGGCGCGGCTGAACCCGAAGTACACCTTCGAGACGTTCGTCATCGGCAGCTCGAACCGTTTCGCGCACGCCGCCGCCGTCGCGGTCGCCGAGGCGCCGGGCAAGGCGTACAACCCGCAGCTGATCTACGGCGACTCCGGTCTGGGCAAGACCCACCTGCTGCACGCCATCGGGCACTACGTCCGCAGTCTCTACACCGGCGCGCGGGTCCGGTACGTGTCCAGCGAAGAGTTCACCAACGACTTCATCAACGCGATCCGCGACGACAAGGCGTCCCAGTTCCAGCGCCGGTACCGCGACGTCGACGTACTGCTGATCGACGACATCCAGTTCCTGGAAGGCAAGATCCAGACCCAGGAAGAGTTCTTCCACACCTTCAACACGCTGCACAACGCGAACAAGCAGATCGTGATCAGCTCCGACCGGGCGCCGAAGCGCCTGGAGGCGCTGGAGGACCGGCTGCGCAACCGGTTCGAGTGGGGGCTGATCACCGACATCCAGCCGCCCGACCTGGAGACCCGGATCGCGATCCTGCGCAAGAAGGCGGCCACCGAGCGGCTGACCGCGCCGCCGGAGGTACTGGAGTTCATCGCCAGCAAGGTGCAGACCAACATCCGTGAGCTCGAGGGCGCGCTGATCCGGGTCACGGCGTTCGCCAGCCTCAACCGCCAGCCGGTCGACCTGAGCCTCGCCGAGATCGTGCTCAAGGACCTGATCCCCGAAGGCAGCAAGCCCGAGGTGACGGCCAGCATGATCATGGGCCAGACGGCGTCGTACTTCGGCCTGTCGATCGACGACCTGTGCGGTTCGAGCCGCAGCCGGGTGCTGGTGACGGCCCGGCAGATCGCGATGTACCTGTGCCGCGAGCTGACCGACCTGTCGCTGCCGAAGATCGGCCAGCAGTTCGGCGGCCGGGACCACACCACCGTGATGCACGCCGAGCGGAAGATCCGGCAGCTGATGTCGGAACGGCGCAGCGTCTTCAACCAGGTCACCGAACTGACCAACCGGATCAAGCACCAGGCCAAGCAGCAATGACCACCGCGGACCGCGTCGTCCACAGCCTGCACAGGCACTCCGACGCGGTCCGGGGAAGCTCACAGGTTGGGGATACCACTGTGGATAACTGTGGGTATCCCGGTGGACGACGGGCACTTCGCTGTGGAAGCCCTGTGGGGACAGCCGGCGTCGTACCCAGGCGTCCCCAGGCAAGCCCGATTTCGTCCACACCCCACACACAGGGTGATTTGGCCTCTGACCTGCGGTTTTGCGGCTTTTCCACACTATCCACCGGTGCGAAGAACCCTATGGAATCCCTAGAGAGTTCCAAGTCCACAAATGGTTCGAGCGGCCCAACCTGGGGAAAACTCCACGTTCGGGCCCGATTCCGGCCCCGGGCCGGGCACACTTGTGCACACACTCCTGGGCACTGTCGACGGAACCTGTCAGGCTGTCCGTGGAAGGTGACGAACCGCCGCGTCAAGGGCGGTGGACACACATCACATCCGTCCGTGGCAGGATCTGCCTGGCACACAGCCGAATCAGGAGGCACCCAGCGGTGAAGTTCCGCGTCGAGCGCGACGTACTGGCCGAGTCGGTGGCCTGGGCCGCGCGCAGCTTGCCCAGTCGTCCCAGCGTCCCGATCCTCGCCGGACTCCTCGTCGAGGCCGAGGAAGGGCAGATCACCCTGTCCGGCTTCGACTACGAGACCTCCGTGCGGGTCACCGTGCCGGCCCAGGTGGCCGACACCGGCAAGTGCCTGATCTCCGGCCGGCTCGTGGCCGACATCTCCAAGAGCCTGCCCAACCAGCCCGTGGACATCGCTGTGGACGGCGCGAAGGCCCAGGTCACCTGTGGCAGCTCGCGGTTCACGCTCCAGACGCTTCCCACGGACGAATATCCGGCTCTGCCCGACCTCCCGGCGGCCAGCGGTACCGTCCGCAGCGACGTGTTCGCCCAGGCGGTCGCCCAGGTCGTCACCGCGGCCGGGCGTGAGGACACGCTTCCGGTGCTCACCGGCGTCCGGGTCGAGATCGAAGGATCCACGATCTCGCTGCTGGCGACCGACCGCTACCGGCTGGCGATCCGCGAGCTGGAGTGGAACCCGCAGTCCCCCGACGCCTCGGCCGCCGCGCTGATCCCGGCCCGGGTGCTGTCGGAGACCGCGAAGGCGATGACCGGCACCGACATCATCGTGTCGCTGGCGGCTCCCGGCAGTGGCGACGGCATCGTCGGCTTCGAGGGCCAGGTCTCCGGTGGCAACCGGCGGGCCACCACCCGGCTGCTCGACGGCGAGTTCCCGAAGGTCCGCGGCATCATCCCGACCGACTCCGCGATCGCCACCCGCGTCCGGCTCGACACGGCGACGCTGGTCGAGGCGGTCAAGCGCGTCGCCCTGGTCGCCGAGCGCAACGCGCCGGTCCGGCTGACCTTCTCCGAGGACTCGGTGACCTTGGACGCCGGCAGCGGCGACGAGGCCCAGGCGTCGGAGTCGATCGAGGCCCGCGTGGTCGGCGAGCCGGTCACCGTCGGCTTCAACCCGACGTACCTGCTGGACGGGCTGAACGCGATCGGAACACCGGTGGCCCATCTGGCGTTCACCCAAGCGACGAAGCCGGCCGAGCTGACCGGCGTCACCGACTTCGACGGCGACCCGATCAGCGAGTTCCGGTACGTGCTGATGCCGGTCCGCCTGAACAGCTGACCAGTAGCAGACCAACGGGAAAAGCCAACAGAACAAGGGGATTTCACGATGGAGCTCGGGCTTGTCGGTCTCGGCAAGATGGGCGGCAACATGCGCCAGCGGATCCGCAACGCGGGCCACACGGTGATCGGCCTGGATCACAACCAGGAGATCTCCGACGCCAAGGACACCGCCGACATGGTCGGCAAGCTGACCGCCGACGGTCAGCCGAAGGTGGTCTGGGTGATGGTCCCGGTGCAGGCGATCGACCCGGTGATCACCGAACTCGCCGAGCTGCTCTCACCCGGTGACATCGTGATCGACGGGGGCAACAGCCGCTGGACCGACGACACCCGCCGGGCCGCTCAGCTGGCCGAGAAGGGCATCAAGTTCGTCGACTGCGGTGTCTCCGGCGGCGTCTGGGGCCTGGAGAACGGCTACGCCCTGATGGTCGGCGGCGAGTCCGAGACGATCTCCACGCTGATGCCGATCTTCGAGGCGCTCAAGCCCGAGGGCGAGTTCGGCTTCGTGCACGCCGGCAAGGTCGGCGCCGGGCACTTCACCAAGATGGTCCACAACGGCATCGAGTACGCGATCATGCAGGCGTACGCCGAGGGCTTCGAGCTGCTCGAGGCCGCCGACATCGTCGACAGCGTGCCGGAGGCGTTCGAGTCCTGGCGCGAGGGCACCGTGATCCGGTCCTGGCTGCTCGACCTGATGGTGAACGCGCTCAAGGACGACACCCACCTGGACAAGATCCGCGGCTACGCCGAGGACTCCGGCGAGGGCCGCTGGACCGTCGAGGCCGCGATCGACCACGCCGTACCGGTGCCGGCGATCGCCGCGTCGCTGTTCGCCCGGTTCGCCTCCCGGCAGGAGGACTCGCCGGCGATGAAGGCGATCGCCGCGATGCGCAACCAGTTCGGCGGGCACGCGGTGAAGGGCGCCGAGGACCCGTCGTACGCGACGCCGCCCAGCAAGCACTGAGGTGTACGTCACCGCCCTGGGATTGCTCGACTTCCGGTCGTACCAGCAGGCGGAGGTCGAGCTCACCCCGGGCGTGACGGCCTTCGTCGGCCCCAACGGCCACGGCAAGACCAACCTGGTCGAGGCGATCCACTACACCGCGACACTCGGTTCGCACCGGGTCGCGACCGACGCACCGCTCGTGCGCGCCGGCGCGTCCCGCGCGATCGTGCGGACCGAGATCCGTGACGAGTACGAGCGCGACGTCGTCGTCGAGCTGGAAATCAATCCTGGCAAGGCAAATCGGGCCCGGATCAACCGGTCGCCGGTCCCCCGGCCGCGCGAAGTGCTCGGTCTGCTCCGGACGGTGCTGTTCGCGCCGGAGGATCTCGCGCTGGTGAAGGGCGATCCGTCCGAGCGGCGCCGGTTCCTGGACGAGCTGCTCACGCTGCGGACACCACGGATGGCCGGTGTCCGGCAGGACTACGACCGGGTCCTCAAGCAACGGAACTCGTTGCTGCGCAGCGCCCAGATGGCCCGCCGGCAGAACCGCTCGTCCGCGGCCGACGGTCAGCTCCGGACCCTCGAGGTGTGGGACTCCAACCTGGCCCGGACCGGCGCCGAGCTGCTCGCCACCCGGCTGGAACTGCTGGAATCCCTGCGTCCGTTGGTCTCCGGCGGGTACGACGCTGTTGCCCGAGGCAAGGGTGATGCGCGGCTGGAGTACAAGTCGTCGGTGCCGCTCGAGCCCGGGATGCGGTCGCGCGAGCAGTTGGCCGAAGCGCTGCTCGCCGCGGTCCGTGACAAGCGCCAGGACGAGCTCGACCGAGGCGTCTCGCTGGTCGGGCCGCACCGCGACGACGTTCTGCTCGGGCTCGGGGACTTGCCGGCGAAGGGGTATGCGAGTCACGGTGAGTCCTGGTCGTTCGCGCTCGCGCTGCGACTGGCGTCGTACGAACTGCTGCGGGCCGACGGAGGTGAACCGGTGCTGATCCTGGACGACGTGTTCGCCGAGCTCGACGCGCAGCGCCGGGACCGATTGGCCGAGCTGGTCGCGCCCGCGCGGCAGGTCCTGGTCACGGCCGCGGTCGGCGCCGACGTACCGGGTGAGCTGTCGGGGGTGCGGTTCGCGGTCGGGGACGGGCTGGTCAGTCGTGCCTGAACCCCGGAATTCCTCTGACAGCGGCAACGAGAGCGACGACGCCCCCACGCTGCCGGCGGACGAACCGGAACACGACAAGCACGGACTCGACCTGGCGAAGTCGCTGGCCGGCCGGCTCAAGGGCGCGGGCCCGGTCCAGCCGGTACGACGTACGCGGCGCCGCCGGACGACGAGCGACGGCTTCCAGGTCAGCGGCGCCCGCCCGGACGACCGGGACCCGCAGAAACTCACCGCGACCCTCGGCCGGCTGATGCGCGACCAGGGCTGGGAGGTCGACGTCGCCGTCCACGGCGTGATGGCCCGCTGGCCGTCGATCGTCGGCCCGGAAATGGCCGAACACTGCAAGCCGGAGAGCTACGAGGACACCCAGCTCACCGTCCGCACCAGTTCGACCGCGTGGGCGACCCAGCTGAAAATGCTCGCCCCCGACCTGATCCGCCGCCTCAACGCCGAACTCGGCGAGGGCACCGTCACCCACGTGAACGTCCAGGGCCCGCACGCGCCGAGCTGGCGCAAGGGCCCTCGCACGGTCCGCGGCGGCCGCGGGCCGCGCGACACGTACGGCTGAGCCGCCGATACGTCTGGCCGGTGACGCCGCCAGGACGCTCACAACGCCGCTCTCAGAGGAATTCCGGGGTCTCGCCGCCGGTGGCGTCTTGGCGCACGGCATCCGGCGAGCGTCGACTCCGGATCGGTTGCGGCCCCGACCCGGGCCTCCCCTAGGATCGGCGCGATGCGCACGCTCGTCGACGGCTTCCGCGAGATGGTCCACCTGATCGGAGACACCTTCCGGTTGTGGTGGCGCAACCTGCTGCCTCTGGCCACCTGGTTCCTGGCCGGTTATGTCGGGTTCCGGGCGAGCATCAACGGCGCCATCTGGCTCGGGCAGCACCAGCACAAGAGTCTCGGCGTCGGTCTGTTCGCCTTCGGGGTCCTGATCCAGATCGCCGCCTCGGTCGGCATGATCCGGACCTGCGCCACCTCGCTGTACCGCTGGCGGGACGCGGCGGCGAACAAGAACGAGGAGACCTCGGACCCGACCCAGCAGGGCCTGATGGAGCTGTTGTCGGTCACGCTGCTGCCGCTGGTCGCGGTCTGGTCGGCCTGGGGGTTCCTCGACCTGCGGCTGGCCGAGCTGTCGATCAGCAACACCGTCGAGCTCGGCCTCGGCCCGGGGGCCGCGTTTTTCGTCCTGACCGACGGCGGCTGGAAGGACTACCTGCCGGCGATCGTGATCCTGCTGGTGATCCGCCGCGTGGTCGAGGCGGTCGACGACCGCTGGCCGAGCCGGCCCGCCAAGTTCCTGCAGGTCTGGGCCGAGGCGTTTTTCGTGCTGCTCACCGTGGTGGTGATCCCGCACGCCCTGGGTGATCTGAAGGACTGGCTGTCCCTGCGCAACTTCTGGTTCGTCACGGTGGACTGGTGGGACGGCGTCAAGGAGTTCTTCGACAAGATCAACATCCCGGTCCCGGGCGGTCTGGAGTGGCTGTGGGGCTTCTTCTGGGAAACCCTGTGGCCGCTGTTCAAGGACGGCGTCGGCGAGCCGCTGACGTGGCTGGCCATCACGACGGTCGTCTTCGGTCATCGCGTGCTGTCCAGCGGTGGCGTCCTGCGCGGCACCCGGCTCGAGCGCCGGCTCGGCGGTCAGACCGTCGAGGCGCCCGCGCAGAGCCGACTGGTCAAGCTCACCAACCAGGCGCCGAATCTGGTGCTGGGTGGAATCCGGGAGAAGTTCTACCCGACGCTGAACGCGTTCCGCCTGCTGGTCCGGGTCGGACCGGTGTTCCTCGGCGTGGTGTGCCTCGTCTACACGTTCTGGGTGCTGGGCTCCGAATGGACCTTCATCGCCATTCAGCGGACGATCGGGATCCACGGCGACAAATGGGACCTGATGAACTTCGAGATCGCCAGCGGCCTGCGCGACGTCGTCTTCGAGACCCTGCGGATCGCCCTGCTCGCCGCGGCCTTCGACCTGTGCATCTCGGTCGGTGCCCAGCGCCGGGCCGAAGCAGCCGAAGCCCAGCCCGAGGTGCAGGACCAGACCGCGGGCGTCTGAACCTCCCTCAGAAGGTGATCAGGACCCGGCGGTACTCCGCCAGCGATCCGACCTCGACACCGACCAGGTGGGGAACGGCGGACGCCGGTACGACGAAGAGCTTGACCAGCTTGTTCGGCTGGTTGAGCTTCAGCGGGTGGTCGTCGTCGGAGCACGACGACGGGCCGAGCATCGTGTCGACGTTCTGGTTCTTCCAGACGTTGCCGCGGTCGTCCCGCAGTGCGGCGTCGCAGACGAAGCCGCCGTCGCTCAGCTGGTCGACCCCGTCCAGTGGGGTCACCGCGAGGTGGACGGCGACAACCACCGAGCCCGGCACGTTGTTCTCCAGGACGACCTTGCGCCGGTCCTCGTCGATCAACTGGGTGTAGAGCTGCATCGTCCCGAGCTGCCAGCGCACCTTTTCCATCGTGACCGGCCCTCGGGAGACGGTCTCGGAGACGGTGCCCTGGTTGTACAGGGTCTCGGGGTCGCCCAGATAGGTCCGGACCAGCAGGAAGGCACTGAGCGAGGCCAGCGCGATCAGCAGGGAGATCCTCGCTGTCAGCTGCAGCGCACGGTCGGACAGACGCATCAGGCCACCCGGGTGACGGAGTCGGGAATCACGTACTGGTCCTCGGCCTGCTCGATCGAGCGCTGGGCGATCTCCTCGTCCGGTACGCCGAGGTCGATGGCCAGGTCCTGGTTGAGCACGTTGAAGAACGACGTGGTGTGCACGTCCAGGGTCAGGCCGACGACGTCGCTCGGATTGACCTCGAACACCAGCGCGCCGCTGCGCGCGAACCCGGGCTCGGCGAACGTGATGGAGGCCTCGATGATCTCGGTGACCGGCTTGTAGACGGACCCGTCGTCGGCGGTCAGCGTGACGTCGTTGTTGCCCGGGTTCTTCGTGCCGCGGACCGCGTCGTACTCGACCGCGACGAACACCCCTTCGGTGTCGACCCGGGGACTGTCGTCCTTGTTCTCGGCGAACGACTTGGCGAACCGCATCCGGGTCACCGTCACGGTCGAGTCGAAGTAGCGCACGTCCTCACCGATCGCGCCCCGGGTGATGATCCGGGTCGGGTCCTCGTAGACCGAGTCGGGCTGCAGCAGCCGGGTCAGGCCGCCGAGCAGGACGAACAGCACGCCGACGGCGACGGTGACGGGCCGGTACAGCTTCATTCGTCCTTCTCCGTCTCGATGGTGGCCTTGAGCCGGACGACGCTGTGCGGGACACCGGCCGAGTGCCAGTACGGCTTCTCGTCGGCACCCATGGTCCCCTCGTCGGACTTGTACTCCTCGGCCAGCACGGCGATCTCGACCACGTCCTCGGCGTAGTCGGCCGGTACGTCGAACTTCGCGTAGCAGGGCTGCGAGGGCAGGCCGTAGACCACCACCACGTTGAGTTCGTCGTGGCAGGAGGCACCGTTGGACTCGATCAGCTCCGCGCCGCCGCCCGGCACCAGCCTGAGCAACCGGCCCTGCATCGAGGTGGCGGCCTTGGTCTCGGTGTCGATGTTCTTGAGGTCGAAGTAGACCTGCAGCCACGCCTCCGCCGCGCTGTAGTCCGTCTTCGGCCGGCGGATGATCTTGGCCTCGGTGAAGCCGTACTCGAACCGGCCGGCCTGCACGGTGGTCGGGGCGTCGAAGGTCGGGACCGCCCGGCCCTTGTGCTCCTTGAAACCGCCGGTGAGCAGCAGGACGACGATCAGGGCGATGACCAGGGCGAGCGCGATCAGCCATTTCCGCCGGTGCCGATGGATCACCCGGTCGGCGATCATGGCGTCGATGACGTCGTCGAGACTCTCCACGGCGACGATCCTAAGGGCCGCCGGGTGCGCGGGGTCCCGGCGTGCGGGGTCTCGGAAACCAGACGGCCGGGGGCGGTCCGGCCAAAAGGCACTGAGCGGCCGTGAGCGCTTTCCGGGCCCCCACCCGCGAGAGGGGACATGGTGACGAGGGAGAAAAGACGCCCTGACCCGAGTTTCGGCCGCCGCATGGCAGGTTCTGCTTCGCTCGACGGGTAGACTGGAGGGGTTGAGAGCGCCGCGCTTGCCGGATCTGCTCGGGACGGCCCTGAGGTTCACCTCAGTATCTCCCGCAACAGGCCCGTCAGGGGCGGCGTCCACTGTGCATCGATGCCCCGCTGACCCGGGGTCCGAGGAGGACAACAGCCGGTGACCGACGAGCCGACCGAGACCGACGCCATCCCGTCCGCCGACAGCACGGGCACCGAAGAGGCACCGCTGACAGAGATCCAGTCCAGCGCCGTCGAGCGGGAGTACGACGCCAGTGCGATCCAGGTCCTCGAGGGCCTCGACGCGGTCCGGAAACGGCCGGGCATGTACATCGGGTCCACCGGTGAGCGGGGCCTGCACCACCTGGTCTACGAGGTGGTGGACAACGCGGTCGACGAGGCGCTGGCCGGGTACTGCGACAAGATCGTCATCACCCTGCTGCCCGACGGCGGCGTGCGCGTCGTCGACAACGGCCGCGGCATCCCGGTCGGCATCGTCGAGTCCGAGGGCAAGCCGGCCGTCACCGTGGTGCTGACCGTGCTGCACGCCGGCGGCAAGTTCGGCGGCGGCGGGTACAAGGTGTCCGGTGGTCTGCACGGCGTGGGTGTGTCCGTCGTGAACGCGCTGTCCAGCCGGCTGCAGGTCGACGTCCGCACGGGTGGCAAGGCCTACACCCAGTCCTTCACGATCGGTGTCCCGGACGAGGACCTGGCCGAGGTCGGTCCGGCCGACTCCACCGGCACCACGATCACGTTCTGGCCCAGCCCGGACGTCTTCGAGACCACGACGTACTCGTTCGAGACGCTGTCCACCCGCTTCCGCGAGTACGCGTTCCTCAACAAGGGCCTCGAGCTGGTCATCCGCGACGAGCGCCCGGACCACACCGAGGACGGCAACCCGGTCGAGATGTCGTTCAAGTACGACGACGGCCTGGTCGACTACGTGAAGTACCTGACCGGCATCCGCGAGACCGTGCACCAGAACGTGATCGCCTTCGAGGCCGCGCAGGGCGACGACAGCCTGAGCCTCGAGGTCGCGATGCAGTGGAGCGGCTCGTTCCAGGAGTCGGTGCACACCTTCGCCAACGCGATCAACACCCACGAGGGCGGTACCCACGAAGAGGGCTTCCGGGCCGCGCTCACCTCGCTGGTCAACTCCTTCGGCGAGGACCAGGGCATGATCAAGAAGAAGGAGGACAGGCTCACCGGTGACGACATCCGCGAGGGCCTGACCGCGATCATCTCGGTCAAGCTGGGCAACCCGCAGTTCGAGGGCCAGACCAAGACCAAGCTCGGCAACACCGAGGTCAAGGGCTTCGTCCAGCGGGTGGTGAACGACCGGCTCGGCGCGTGGTTCGAGCAGAACCCGCAGGAGGGCCGCGAGATCATCCGCAAGGCCACCGCGGCCGCGAGTGCCCGCCTGGCCGCCCGCAAGGCGCGCGACCTGGCCCGCAACCGCAAGGGTCTGCTGGGCGGCGGCGGTCTGCCCGGCAAGCTGTCGGACTGCCAGTCGACCAACCCGGAGGAGTGCGAGGTCTACATCGTCGAGGGTGACTCGGCCGGTGGCTCCGCCAAGGGTGGTCGCGATCCGAAGTTCCAGGCGATCCTGCCGATCCGGGGCAAGATCCTGAACGTCGAGAAGGCCCGGATCGACAAGGTCCTGCAGAACAACGAGGTCCAGGCGATCATCTCCGCGCTCGGCACCGGGATCCACGAGGACTTCGACGAGGAGAAGCTGCGGTACCACAAGATCGTGATCATGGCCGACGCCGACGTCGACGGCCAGCACATCCGGACCCTGCTGCTCACCCTGCTGTTCCGCTTCATGCGGCCGCTGATCGAGCGCGGTCACGTGTACGCCGCGCAGCCGCCGCTGTACAAGCTGCGCTGGAGCAACTCCCCGCACGAGCTCGCCTACACCGAGCGCGAGAAGGACGGCCTGATCGCGGCCGGCCTCGAGGCGGGCAAGAAGTTCCCCAAGGAGAACGCGACCCAGCGGTACAAGGGTCTGGGTGAGATGAACCCGCAGGAGCTGTGGGAGACCACGATGGACCCGGCCAACCGGGTGCTGCTGCAGATCACCCTGGACGACGCCGCCCGCGCGGACGAGACGTTCGCGACGCTGATGGGCGACGACATCGAGGCGCGCCGGAACTTCATCCAGCGCAACGCCAAGGACGTCCGCTTCCTCGACATCTGAGCGTGCCGGCCCCGGTACGGCGTACCGGGGCCGCCCTCCAGCGCCGAACTCACCGACGTACGACGTCTGAACCGAACGGGACGACCTTCACATGACCGAGACCCCCATTTCCCCGGGCCACGACCGGATCGAGCCCCTCGATCTGCAGACGGAGATGCAGCAGTCGTACCTGGACTACGCGATGGCCGTCATCGTCGGCCGCGCGCTGCCCGAGGTCCGCGACGGCCTGAAGCCGGTGCACCGGCGGATCCTCTACGCGATGTACGACGGCGGCTACCGCCCGGATCGCGGCTTCTCCAAGTGCTCCCGCATCGTCGGTGACGTGATGGGTCAGTACCACCCGCACGGCGACTCCGCGATTTACGACACCCTGGTCCGGCTCGCGCAGCCTTGGGTGATGCGCGCACCGATGATCCAGAGCCAGGGCAACTTCGGCTCCCCGGGCAACGACCCGGCCGCCGCGATGCGGTACACCGAGTGCCGGCTGGCCCCGCTGGCGATGGAGATGGTGCGCGACATCGACCAGGAGACGGTCGACTTCCGCCCCAACTACGACGGCCGCTCGCAGGAGCCGGTGATCCTGCCCGCCCGCTTCCCGAACCTGCTGGTGAACGGCTCGGCCGGTATCGCCGTGGGTATGGCGACCCAGATCCCGCCGCACAACCTGCGCGAGGTCGCCGCCGCGGCGCAGTGGTGCCTGGAGCACCCGGACGCCACCCAGGAAGAGGTCCTGGCGGCGTGCATGGAGAACATCAAGGGTCCGGACTTCCCGAACGGCGCCCTGATCGTCGGCTACAAGGGCATCGACGACGCCTACCGCACCGGTCGTGGCTCGGTCACGATGCGCGCGGTGGTCGACATCGAGGAGGACGCCAAGGGGCGGACCAGCCTGGTCGTCAGCGAACTGCCGTACATGGTCAACCCGGACAACCTGGCGCAGAAGATCGCCGAGCTGGTGAACACCGGCAAGATGACCGGGATCGCCGACATCCGTGACGACACCTCGTCGCGGACCGGCCAGCGCCTGGTGATCGTGCTGAAGCGCGACGCCCAGCCGCGCGTCGTACTGAACAACCTGTACAAGCACACCCAGCTGCAGGACACCTTCGGCTGCAACATGCTCGCGCTGGTCGACGGCGTACCGCGCACGCTCAGCGTCGACCTGTTCATCACGCACTGGATCGACCACCAGATCGAGGTCATCCAGCGGCGGACCCGCTACCGGCTGCGCGAGGCGGAGAAGAACGCCCACATCTTCCGCGGCTACGTGAAGGCGCTGGACGCCCTCGACGAGGTGATCGCGCTGATCCGGCGCAGCCCCGACGTCGAGGAGGCGCGGCAGGGCCTGATCAACCTGCTGGACATCGACGAGACGCAGGCCCAGGCGATCCTGGACATGCAGCTGCGCCGGCTGGCCGCCCTGGAACGGCAGAAGATCATCGACCGGCTGAACGAGCTGGAAGCGATCATCGCCGACCTCGAGGACATCCTGGCCGACCCGGTCCGGCAGCGGCACATCGTGCGCGACGAGCTGGCCGAGATCGTCGAGAAGTTCGGTGACGAGCGACGGACCAAGATCATCGCGGCCGACGGCGACCTGTCCGTGCAGGACCTGGTGCCGGACGAGGACGTCGTGGTGACGATCACCCGCGGCGGCTACGCGAAGCGGACCAAGACCGACCTGTACCGGGTGCAGAACCGCGGCGGCAAGGGTGTGCGCGGCGCGACGATGCGGGCCGAGGACGAGATCGGGCACTTCTTCGCCACTACGAACCACCACTGGATGCTGTTCTTCACCACCAAGGGCCGGGTCTACCGGGCCAAGGTGTGGCAGCTGCCGGAGTCCGCGCGCGACGCCAAGGGCTCGCACGTGGCCGGCCTGCTGTCGTTCCAGCCGGACGAGGAGATCGCGCAGGTGCTGACCCTGCGCGACTACGACCAGGCCGACTACCTGGTGCTGGCGACCAAGAAGGGCCTGGTCAAGAAGACGCCGCTGCGCGACTACGACTCGGCCCGGCAGAGCGGCATCATCGCGGTGAACTTCCGCGAGGCCGACGACGAGCTGATCGGCGCCGACCTGGCCACCGCCGAGGACGACCTGCTGCTGGTCTCCCGTAAGGGCCAGTCGATCCGCTTCACCGCGAACGACGAGCAGCTGCGGCCGATGGGCCGGGCCACCTCCGGCGTCACCGGCATGAAGTTCCGCAGCGGCGACGAGCTGCTGTCGATGTCGGTGATCCGGGCCGGCGCGGACGAGGACGCGCAGTTCGTCTTCACCGTGACCGACGCCGGGTACGCCAAGCGCTCGCGGGTGTCGGAGTACCGGCAGCAGGGCCGTGGCGGTCTGGGCATCAAGGCGGTCAAGCTGAACGACGAGCGTGGCTCGCTGGTCGGTGCGCTGATCGTGGTCGAGACCGACCAGGTGCTGGCGATCAAGACCAGCGGCCAGGTCGTGCGCAGCCGGGTCGACAGCGTGCCGGTCAAGGGCCGCGACACGATGGGCGTCCGGTTCGCCGGGGTCGGCGCGTCCGACGCCGTGGTCGCGATCGCACGCAACACCGACCTGACCGTGGCCGACGAGCTGGACGCCGCGGCGGGCACCGACGCCGTCGTGGTCGACGGGGTCGTGCAGGACGAGGCGGGCTCGCTGGACGGCGTCGTGGTCGACAGCAGCGAGGTCGAGGGCACCGAGAGTGTTCAGGATGTGGACGCAGCGACAACCGAAAGCGCCCCTCAGAGCGTCCAGAATGATGACCAGCATTCGACTGACGTCGAGGGCACGGCTACCGTCGAAGACGACGACGCCGGCCAGGAGGGCATCTGATGACCAACCGCTCGAGGCCGAACTGGCCTGATGGGGCGGACAGCGCCAAATCCCAGCGGCCGCCGCAAGGCGGCAAAGGGAAGGCCGCGTCCACCCCACCGGCCACACCGGCCTCCAACGGTCGTGCCAACGGCGCGCAGCCGCGACCGGCGACCCCGAACGGCCCGGCCGACCCGCGATCGGCGGGCCGCCCGGCCGCCCAACCCGGTACGCCGTCCCGGCCGCCGCAGCAGCCCCCGGTTCGCCCGGTGGCGCAGCAGGCACCGGCGAATCGTCCGGTGCCCGCTCCGAGCACGCCTGGACGCCCGGAGCCGCGGGTGCCGAACACCCCGTCCACCGGCGCGACGGCTGCTACGCCGTCCGCCGGCGCCGCGGGGAAGGCGACCAGCTCGCCCGCTGCCCCGGCGTACGGGCAGACCGGGAAGGTGAGCACGCCGGCCAAGCAGGGCGAGAGCTTCGGCGACAAGGTCAACGCGGCGAAGGCGGCGGTGCTCGAGAAGGCAACCGCGGTCAAGGACGCGGCGGCCGAGAAGACCCGGCCCACGGACACCACCGAGCCGGTCGCCCGGCCGCGGGGTCAGGTCCGCAAGGCCCGGCTCCGGCTGTCCCGGCTCGACCCGTGGTCGGTGATGAAGACGGCGTTCCTGCTGTCGATCGCGTTCGGCATCGTGACCTGGGTCGCGGTGTTCATCGTGTGGTCCGCGATCGGTGCGGCCGGTGTGTTCGACAACATCAACAACACGGTCACCGAGGTGCTCGGCACCCCCGCGGCCGAGCCGTTCGACATCGAGAACTACGTCAACACCGGCAAGGTGATGGGATTCACCACCCTGCTGGCCTGCGCGGACGTGCTGATCATCACCGCGCTGGCGACGCTCGGATCGTTCCTCTACAACATCGCCGCCACGCTGCTCGGGGGCCTCGAAGTGACGCTCGCGTCCGAGGACTGACCGGCAGCCGGCCGCTGTCCGACCGCCTCCGATCGGGCCTGCCGAAGGCCCGATCGGAACCGGTTTGGGACTCGGGGCCGGAGTACGGTAATCTCTCCGGGGTTCGAGGGTTCGACCCCGCGAGTGCGGGCCTATAGCTCAGACGGTTAGAGCGCTGCCCTGATAAGGCAGAGGTCACTGGTTCAAGTCCAGTTAGGCCCACAACACCCTGATCGACGCCGATCCAAGGAGTCCCGGTGCTGAAGAAGATTCTGCTGGTACTGCTGGCGAGCGTCGGTGGATACTTCGTCTACAAGAAGTCCCAGCAGGCCCGCGCCGAGCAGGACCTCTGGGCCGAGGCCGTCGACCCGGTCACCCCGGGCCGCTGAACACCCCCACGGGGGCGTAGCTCAACTGGCAGAGCACTGCCTTTGCAAGGCAGGGGTTAGGGGTTCGAGTCCCCTCGTCTCCACCGCAACGTTTCCGCAGGTCAGAGCTACAGCGGCTGATTCCCAACGCCTGCAACCCGGCTAGCGATTTCCACGCGATCCCAACCGCCACAGACGGATGTGTCTGGCGTCTGACCGCCGGTTAGCCCCTTGTGGAGATCGAACTGACCGGACACACCGCGATCTGGCTAACCTCTCCGGGTGACGCCCATCGAGTGGCCAGTAAGCACCGAACGTCTATCTCTACGCGGCTACAAGCCAGACGATCTGGATGCCTTGTGGGCCTACGAACAGCTCCCCCAGGTCCAGCACTGGCTCGGCTGGGCACCGCGCACGCGCGACGAACTCCGCGACGCGATGGAGGACAAGTCGAGCAACACCAGGCACGTCATGGTTCGTCTTGCCTCCACGGTCATCGGTCACATCATGGTCATGCCGCGCGACAGTTGGGCGCAGATGGACGTCACGATCCACGCCAAGGGCTTGGAGGCCGAACTTGGATGGATGTTCGACCCGACATACGGAGGACAGGGCTACGCCACCGAAGCCGTCAGAGCCACCATTGGACTGTGCTTCGACCAGCTCAAGCTGCGGCGGATTCACGCCGGATGCTTCGCCGATAACACCGCGTCGTGGCGTCTCATGGAACGCCTTGGTCTGCGCCGTGAAGAACACAGCCGTTCCACTGCTCTGCACCGCGATGGCACTTGGCACGACGGCTTCACCTACGCATTGCTCCGCGAAGAATGGCCCACGAGCCCCTGACCCGGTCAGGACATCGCGTGCCCTCCGCGTGCCCTAACGAGAACGTGCCAGCGGGCTCAACCGGTCATTCATGGGGCGCAACCGGTCGAGCCCACGCTTGGTGTTTTCTTGGCACTTCGGCACGGGCAAGGAATCGATCCCCTGAAGGTCGAACCTGTGCGATCGGCCGTCAGCGGCTCACGGTGGTGAGTGCCGCGTATCCGCGACCTCATCTGGAGCGGCAGACGCTTCCCGATGAGGTCGCGGTCGATCGTCAGGCGGTGTTCGGCAAGCGCACGCCCGGTCTCACTCGGCCGGCAGCTGTCCGAAGCGGCGGACCTCGTGTGGCCAGCCGCAGCCTTCCGCGATCTTGCCCGCCCAGAACTTCGCGGTCTCGTCGTCCGGCACGGTCACCACTGTGAACCCGCCCAGGAACTCCTTGCTCTCGACGTACGGTCCGTCGGTGATCATGACGTCGTCGGCGGTGGGGTCGACGCTGTAGATCGGGCCGTCCACCTCGAGTCCCCCGGCGAAGACGTAGACGCCGGCGGCCTTCATCTCTTCCACGACCGCCGCCGCGAGTGGCGACCGGCTGCGGATCCACTCCTCGCTGTGGTCGCCCACCCACTGCTGGTTGAAGTAGAGAAGGTACTCGGGCATAACTGCTCCTTCGGCTCGAGCGGACCCGCTGTCCGCCTCCATCTACGCTACGAACGGCGGTCGGTGGATCCGACAAAGGTGGTTCGCCACGTGGCGGAGCGTACGCGGCGGTTGATGTCAGGCAGTCCGCCCGGATGGAGGAGTTGGCATGGCCCAAGCACCAATCCGTTTCACGATCGTTCCGGACGACTACCACGTGCCGTACGCCGGGACCGCCGGTGACGGGCGGAGGTTCTTCCTGAGCGACGAGCTGTTCGCCAAGGAGTCGGCGTTCGTCGGGCTGTTCCTGTGGAAGGCCGACGGGACGTTCGACGAGGTGCGGATCGACGAGGTCGGGCGTCCTGCGGGCCTGCCTCCGGGCCAGGCGGCGCCGGCCGATGACGACGGGCTGGTCGCTGCCCGGCTGGCGGAGCTCGGCGACTACGTCCTGGAGCCGATCGAGGTCGAGCCGTTCGCCGAGGACGTCGGCGGTGTGACCTTCGGCTGGGTGGTCCAGCAGTTCGAGGGTGAGTACTCGATCAACATCGAGCCCGGGGACTTCATCGCGTACTACGAGCCGTGGGACGGGCTCGAGTACGACACGTGAACCGCCGAGGCTCACGGGATGAGGTCGGGGAAATGGCGGAGTGCTTGGAGCACCAGCGGCGAGAACAGCGCCGAGTCGGCCGCGGTCGCGAGGACCGCGCCGCGCACGTCCTCTGCGGTGATGTCGTGGACGACGGGGCCCGAGACCTCCACGTGCGAGATGACGCCGGTGTGCGTGAAGTCGATCGGGCGGCCGGCGGAGTCCCTGTCGACGTGGAACTCGAAGGCAGTGCCGGCGAGGACTCGCGCGAGTTCCACCCCGCACTCCTCCCGCAGCTCACGGCGCAGCGTGACGAGTTCGGACTCGCCGCGCTCGGGTGAGCCGCCCGGGAGGTCGAGCAGGCCCGAGTACGGGCCGCGGGCCTTCCGGACCAGAACGATGCGCGCATCCTGCCGCCACAGCGCGTAGACGCCGAAGTGCTTGGTGGGTTTCACAGCGCCGCGTAAGTCAGCTCGAGGCGTGCCTTCCGGGGCCCGGTCGGTGTCGGTGGGCCAGTACGACGGCTGCGAGCCAGGTGAGGACGGCGAGGGCGAGGCCTGCGGCTGCGCCGGGGCCGGGGTGGGCGAGGAGGCTGCCGAGGAGGGTGCCGGTGGGGCCGAGCACGAGCATCGCGATGTACAGGAGGCCGAAGGCGTCGCCGCCGGTGCCGAGGTCTCGGAGGCGTTGGGAGAGAGTGCGACCGCGGTCCAGCATCACGGCGAGTTGGGCGCTGATGATCAGCGCGATCACGAGCACGATCGCGAACGCCGGTGGGCCCATGGCGTCAGTGTGACGGAGCAGCAGGGGCATCGACTCCCGCACACCACCTGCGGTGTGCGGGAATCACGTCGGCGCCGGCCCGGCGCGCGGCGGTCGCTCAGCCGCTCACGTAGTCCGCGAGGTGCTGCCCGGTCAGCGTCTTGCGGGACTTCACCAGCTCGGCGGGCGTGCCTTCGAAGACGATGTGGCCGCCGTCGTGGCCGGCGCCCGGGCCCAGATCGATGATCCAGTCGGCGTGCGCCATCACCGCCTGGTGGTGCTCGATGACGATGACGGACTTGCCGGCGTCGACGAGGCGGTCGAGCAGGGCCAGGAGTTGTTCGACGTCGGCGAGGTGGAGGCCGGTGGTGGGTTCGTCGAGGACGTAGATGCCGCCCTTTTCGCTCATGTGGGTGGCGAGCTTGAGGCGCTGGCGTTCGCCGCCGGACAGGGTGGTGAGGGGCTGGCCGAGGCTGAGGTAGCCGAGGCCTACCTCCGCGAGGTTTTGGAGGATCTTGTGGGCGGCGGGCGTCTTGGCGTCGCCGTCGGCGAAGAACTGCTCGGCCTCGGCGACCGGCATCGCGAGCACCTCGCTGATGTCCTTGCCGCCGAAGGTGTACTCCAGCACGTCGGCCGAGAAGCGCTTGCCCTCGCACACCTCGCAGGTGGTGGTGATGCCGGCCATCATGCCGAGGTCGGTGTAGATCACGCCGGCGCCGTTGCAGTTCGGGCAGGCGCCCTCGGAGTTCGCGCTGAACAAGGCCGGCTTCACGCCGTTGGCCTTCGCGAACGCCTTGCGGATCGGCTCGAGCAGCCCCGTGTACGTCGCCGGGTTGCTGCGCCGCGATCCCTTGATCGCGCCCTGGTCGACCGCGATCACGCCGTCCCGCTTGGCCACCGAGCCGTGGATCAGCGAGCTCTTGCCGGAGCCGGCCACGCCGGTGACGACGACCAGCGCGCCGAGCGGGATGTCGACGTCGACGTCCTGCAGGTTGTTCGTGTTCGCGCCGCGGATCTCCAACGTGCCGGACGGCGTACGTACCTCGGGCTTCAGCGAGGCCCGGTCGTCCAGGTGCCGCCCGGTCAGCGTGCCGGCAGACCGCAGACCCTCGAGCGTGCCTTCGTACACGACCTGGCCACCCGCCGTACCGGCGCCGGGGCCGAGGTCGACGACGTGGTCGGCGATCGCGATCGCCTCGGGCTTGTGCTCGACGACCAGGACCGTGTTGCCCTTGTCGCGCAGCTGCAGCAGCAGCTCGTTCATCCGCTGGATGTCGTGCGGGTGCAGCCCGATCGTCGGCTCGTCGAAGACGTAGGTGACGTCGGTCAGCGGCGATCCGAGGTGCCGGATCATCTTGGTGCGCTGGGCTTCACCGCCGGACAGCGTCCCGGCCGGGCGTTCGAGGCTGAGGTAGCCGAGCCCGATCTCCACGAACGAGTCGAGCGTGTCGCCGAGCGCGGCCAGCAACGGCGCGACCGACGGCTCCTCCAGCTTGCGGACCCACTCGGCCAGGTCGCTGATCTGCATCGCGCAGGCGTCGGCGATGCTGATGCCGTCGATCTTCGAGGCCCGGGCCTCCGGAGTGAGCCGCGTCCCGTCGCACTCCGGGCAGGTGGTGAAGGTGACCGCCCGCTCCACGAACGCGCGGATGTGCGGCTGCATCGCCTCGACGTCCTTGGACAGGAACGACTTCTGGATCTTCGGGATCAGTCCCTCGTAGGTGAGGTTGACGCCGTCGACCTTGACCTTGACCGGCTCCTTGTAGAGGAAGTCCTGCATCTCCTTCTTGGTGAACTTCTTGATCGGCTTGTTCGGGTCGACGAAGCCCGACTCGGCGTAGACCCGGACGGTCCAGAAGCTGTCCGACTTCCAGCCGGGGATCGTGAACGCGCCCTCGGCCAGCGACTTCGAGTCGTCGTACAGCTGAGTCAGGTCGATGTCGGAGACCGAGCCGCGCCCCTCGCAGCGCGGGCACATACCGCCGGTGATCGAGAAGCTGCGCCGCTCCTTGACGGTCTGGCCGTGCTTCTCGATCTTGACCGCGCCGGCGCCGCTGATCGAGGCGACGTTGAAGGAGAACGCCTGCGGCGACCCGACGTACGGCTTGCCGAGCCGGCTGAACAGGATCCGCAGCATCGCGTTGGCGTCGGTCGCGGTGCCGACGGTGGAGCGGGGGTTGGCGCCCATCCGCTCCTGGCCGACGATGATCGCGGTGGTCAGGCCGTCCAGTACGTCGACCTCGGGCCGGGCCAGCGTCGGCATGAAGCCCTGCACGAAGGTGCTGTAGGTCTCGTTGATCAGCCGCTGCGACTCGGCCGCGATCGTGCCGAACACCAGCGAGCTCTTGCCCGACCCGGAGACGCCGGTGAACACGGTCAGCCGCCGCTTCGGCAACTCGATGCTGACGTCCTTGAGGTTGTTCTCCCGGGCGCCGTGCACACGGATCATGTCGTGGCTGTCGGCGTCGTACGCCGGTCGCCCGGCGCTCTTCGCGGAGGTCTTCCCCGAGGTCTTCGCGGCGGTCTTGGTGGCCTTGGCCTTCGTGGTCATCGGTGCTCCGTCGGTCTGGTACGGCGGCTGGATCAGGCCTGGTTGATGCGGACGTGGTTGCCGGCCGGGTCGCGGAACGCGCAGTCGCGCACGCCGTACGGCTGGTCGGTCGGCTCCTGGATCACCTCGGCGCCGGTGGCCTGGACCTTGTCGAACAGCCCGTCGAGGTCCTTGGTGGCCAGCACGATCGTGGCGAAGGTGCCCTTGGCCATCATCTCGGTGATGGTCTTTCGTTCGTCGTCGGTGAGGCCGGGCTCGACCAGCGGCGGGTGCAGCACGATCGCGGTGTCCGGCTGGTTGGGCGGGCCGACCGTGATCCAGCGCATGGTGCCTTGGCCGACGTCCTTGCGGACCTCGAAGCCGAGCGCGTCGCGGTAGAAGGCGATCGCGGCCTCGGGGTCGTCCTGCGGCAGGAAGCTTGCGTCGATGGTGATGTCCATGGCCTTCACGCTAACGGCGGCCACGGCACCGGCGCTTCTCGATTCCTGATCGGTCTGCTGACCTGCTTGGTGATGCACGACGGCGGCTCGACCGGCGGCCGGACCTGCTGGCGGTAGACGCTCGGCGGCATGCCGACCAGCTCGGTGAAACGGGTGCTGAACGTCCCCAGCGAGGAGAACCCGACGGTGAAGCAGACGTCGGTCACGGACATGTCGCCACGCCGCAGCAGGGCCATCGCCCGCTCGATCCGCCGGGTCATCAGATACCCGTACGGCGCTTCGCCGTACGCGAGCTTGAACTGCCGGCTGAGGTGCCCGGCCGACATGTTCACCCCGCGAGCCAGCTTCTCGACGTCCAGCGGCTGCGCGTACTCCCGGTCGATCCGGTCGCGGACCTTGCGCAGCAGCTTGAGGTCCCGCAGCCGCTGCGTCTCGTCCGAGGTGGTCACGCCCGAAATCCTCCCATCACGGCAGTCCACGGTCGAGCGCCGAGCGTTCCAGGATTCGCGACCGCGGCGGCCGGCCGGATGGATGTTGCCTTGGGCCACGAATGGCGTGACGTTTCGGCCACGGATTGTCACGAGGCGACCTCCGTTTGCTTGCGGGTGCGTGCAGATGTCCGCAGGGGGCTGGCGAGCGGACGAGCCGTCCCCTGATCGTCTGATGAGGAAAGTTTCACAATGAACCACTGACGTTGTGAATCGCGCGGGGTCCGGTCGGGCGCGCGTGGGCCGTTCGACGACGGAGGATCGGTGCTCGAGACCTATCGCGGTATCCCGCACCTGCTGGACACGTGGCTCGTTCTCACCGGGATGGCGATTCCGATCGCCGTCTCGGCGGTACGGCGGCGCGCCGACCCGCCCGTTCCCCGGCTGGCATCGCTGTCGCTGCCGGCCGGGTTCGCGCTGGTGCTGGCGGCAACCCTGAGTCCGACGCCACACACTCTCGGCGGACTCGGCGCCTGCGGTACGCACCTGACCACGACCGGCGGGCTCACCTCGATCCAGGGGCTGCTGAACGTGGTGCTCTTCGTCCCGGCGGCGGGCCTGCTGACGCTGGCGAGCGGCCGTCCGGCCGACGGGATCGCGGCGGGCATCGGCCTGTCGGCCTCGGTCGAAGCCGTCCAGGCGCTGATCCCCCAGCTCGGCCGGTCCTGCCAGCTGCACGACCTGATCGCGAACACCTTCGGCGCCTTCGTCGGTGTCGGGCTCGTCGCAGGACTGCAAGCGCTCCTCCGGATCCAGCCGCTCAGCAGGCCGGAGTACGTCGTGGAGCACGCCGCGGTGCTGGCAGTTCGTGGCCGGCCGGCGGCGCGGCACCGTCGTACCGGTGTCAGCACCCGGCCCGCGAAGCTGCTGCGGTCGAATCGGCTCCGGCCGGTCGCTCGGCTGCGCTGAGTCACCGATCAGCGGTCCGCTTCCTCACCCCACCACGGAGAGTACAAAGTTATCCACAGGTTGTGGACGAATCGGGGGATAACTTTCGCATCGTCCACAGTCACGGCCGCACATCGAGCCCCAGCGACTGGGCGACGGCCATCGCCTGGGGCAGATCGATGATCGCACCACGGAGCTGGACGGTGAGCGGATCGAGCGACGAAAGGTCCGAGCCACGCAGATCGGCGCCGGTCAGATCGGCGCGCTGCAGCATCGCGCCGGACAGATCGACGTTGCGCAGGGTGGCCTTCGCGGCGCGCAGGCCGGTCAGGTCGGCCTCGCGCAACTTGGTGCCGGTCAACTCCACGCCGCGCAGGTCCGCGCCGGGCAGACCGGTGAACGACCAGTCGCCGCCTTCGGCCTTCAGCAGGTTGTAGGTGCAGTCGTCGAAGAAGCTGCCCATCAGCTTGCAGCGGGTCAGCGTGGTGTCGAAGAACGAGCAGCGCACGAACGTGCAGTTCACGAACGCCGCGTCGGTGTGGGTCGAGGCGTTGAACCGCACGCCGCGGAACGTGCACTCCTCGAACACACCGCCGACGTTCGCCATCTCGGTCATGTCACAGTCCAGGAACAGCACCCGGGTGAAGGTCCGGCCGGACGGGTCGGCGTCGTCCCAGTCCCGGACGGTGGACTCGGTCGCGGGCGCTCGGCGCCCGTGCAGGCGGTCGGCCACAGCAGTCTCCTCTCGGTCCCGCGGGGCGGGCCCTCGTACTCAGCATTGTGACGACCTCGACGGACAACGTTTCCGAGATCGACAAGCACAGCGGGCAAGATGAGTTCGGTGACCGGATCGGAGCGGGTGATGGTGTTCGGCGCCGGCGGCTTCCTCGGAACCCGAATCTGCGCGCTGCTGACCGAGCGCGGGATCGAGCACCGCGGGATGACTCGGAGCACGGGTGAGCCGCATCAGCGGTTCGACCTGGCCACCGGGCACTGCTATGCCCTCGACGCGCTGCTGTCGATGTACAAGCCGACGGTGATCGTGAACGCGGCCGCCACCACCGAGGGGGACCCGGTCGCGCTGACCCGCGGCAACGTGGTCGCGGTCGAGGCGCTGCTCTCCGCGATGCAGCGGACCGCGAACAACGCGCGCTTCGTCCAGATCGGCTCCGCCGCCGAGTACGGCGCCGCGCCGCGCGGTACCGGCCAGGACGAGCAGTTCGAGCCTCGGCCGGACACGGCGTACGGGTACACCAAGCTGGCAGGGTCGGAGTTGGTCCTGCGGACGCGGCGCAACGGCGCCGACGCGGTCGTGCTCCGGTCGTTCGACCTCAGTGGTCCGGGCTCGCCGGCGAGCACGCTGCTCGGACGGGTGGTGCGGGAGGTCCAGGCGACCGACACGCTGCAGCTGGGGTCCCTGGAGGCCTGGCGTGACTTCGTCGACGTCCGCGACGTCGCCGAGGCGGTGGTCGCGGTGGCAGTGACGGACGAGCAACTGCCTCCCGTCCTGAACGTCGGGTCGGGCCAGGCGGCGCAGGCGCGGGACGTGGTGCAGCGGCTGATCGAGCTCAGCGGCACCGGGGCGACGGTGGCCGAGGAGAAACGGCGGGCCGGATCGTCGGCGGACGCGGTCCCGTGGCAGCAGGCGGACACGCACCTGATCGAGGAGACGCTCGGCTGGAGCTGCCGGATTCCGCTCGACGAGTCGCTGGCCGACACCTGGGCCGGGCGCGAGCAGGAGCTGGCGACGTCCCAGCAGGCGCACGCGTAGCACACCCGGCCACCGCTTCGTGGCCGATGGCAACCGGTGCGGAGGGCGCGAACACCAGCCGGGTTGAATGGGCCTGTGGACATCTCGTCGGTGTGTGAGGGCGCTCCTGATCGGCTCGTGGGAGTGAACGAGGACCTGGTGGTCACAGGGCCGGATTTCGTGATCGTGCTCGATGGAGCGACGGCGCCGGCCGGGGTGGACTCGGGCTGCCGGCACGACGTGACCTGGTTGGTCAGGCAGCTCGGGACGCAGCTGGCCGCTCCGCTGATCGGGCGGTCCGGGGCGGCGCTGGCCGATCTGCTCGCGGAGGCGATCGTCGGTGTCGGCGCCGGGCACGGCGGGGGGTGCGATCTGACCAATCCGGACAGTCCTTCGTCCACAGTCGCGATGGTGCGCGTGGGTGCCGAGACGGTCGAGCACCTTGTGCTGGCGGACTCGCCGGTGGTGCTGCGGGCGCCGGACGGCCGGGTGACGACGATCGCCGACGACCGCATCGACTACCTGCCGGAGTACACGCTGGAGGCGGTCCGGAAGGCGCGGAACCAGCCGGGCGGGTTCTGGGTGGCGAGCACCGAGCCGAAGGCGGCGTACGAGGCGGTCTCCGGTACGACGGACCGCGGCGAGGTGGCGTCGCTCGCGGTGATGACCGACGGGGCGTCGCGGTTCTCCGAGCGGTACGGGCACTCCTGGGAGGAGCTGGTCGCGGTGCTCGAGGCGCACGGACCGCGCGGGCTGATCGATCGGGTCCGGGCGTACGACGTCGCGGCCGCGGACGGCAGCTTCCGGGGCAAACGGCACGACGACGCGACCGCCGTGCTCGGCCGCCTCCGCTGACCGCAGCCGCCGGTCCGTCGGCCGCCTCTCGCCCGGCCGGTCGCTCAGCCCGCCCGACAACCTCATCGGCGGCCTCCGGCCGTCAGCGCGAGCCGGCGGGGTACTCGGGTGGCCCGGACTCCCGGGTGGGCCAGGGCGACCTCGGCGGTTCCGCGCGAGGTGCCGGCGGAACCGTGTCGTTCGGACGCGTCGGGCCTGGGCCGTTGGGGCTCGAGCCGGTCGTCCCGCCGTAGCCGCCAGGACCGTACGGACCGGCCGGGCGTGGCGGCTGAGCACCGGAAGCCGGCGGCGCCTGATAGCCCCCAGGACCGTAGAAGCCCGGTCCCTGTCCGCCCGGTACACCCGCGCCGGGATATCCCGGACCAGCGCCGTCCTGAGGCCGAGGCCCGCCAGGAGCACCCGGAAGAGCCTGAGCCGGCCGCGGAGCGTACTGCGGCGTGCTGTCCCGCGGCGGCAGGTACGACGGTGAGTGCGCCGGCAGCGTCGGCCCGAGCGGTACGCCGGACTGCGGGCTGCGCTCGTCGTGCCAGCTGCTGATCTGGAGCAGCAGGAGCGTGAACGTGACGCCGGCCGCGATCAGCAGCACCGTCCCGACGGTGAAGGCGATGTTGACCCCGAGCGCCAGCCGGACCAGATAGTCCTGCAAGTCGTAGATGTCGACGTAGTCGCCGGTCGCGCGAGCCGCGTCGGCGCGGTCGACCAGCCTGACCACCCAGGTGACGAAGCTGATCCCCGCGAACAACCCGCCGCCGACCGCCACCACGCAGAAGCCGACCCAGGCCGCCCACCACCCGTAGAGCAGCCCACGGATCCTGCCGGAACGGGCGACGCCCGGCTGGTTCGGCGGTTCGCTCGCGCGGACGATGTCCTCGACGATCTGCAGCGGGTACCAGAACTGGACCACCGGGCACAGCCACGCCCCGACCGTCCAGCCCGAAGAATGCCGGTGCGCGCCGTGGCCGCCCTGGTACGTCGTGGCGATCGGCGGCTTGAGGATCTCGGTGTTCTCCCGGGCCTGCCAGAGCCAGATCACGACGACGATCCCGGCCGCGGCGAACAGGTAGCCGAGCATGTCGAGCAGCGGACCGGCCCCGATGACGGCCTCGGCGCCGCGCTCCAACTCGTCCTCGGACAGCAGCCCGTAGACCAGCCGCTTCACGTCCTCGTACGAGTTCCACAGCAGGATGGTCTGGACGACGCTGACCAGCGCGGCCCCGGCCATCAGCGCGACGGCGACCAGCGCGAGCCGGCGCAGCGGCCGGTACTTCGCCGGTGGACTCGGAGGCGCACCGGGGAACTGACCCACGTTCTGCGGGTGACTGCCGGGGTACGGACCCTGACCTGGATACGGCTGACTCACGATCCCCACCTCCCCAGGTCGCCGCTACCAACAAGCTATCGCAGCGCGGGGACCGTCCCACCGTTGTCCACAGGCCAACAGCCGATCAGACCGACGCGAACGCCGCCCGCACGGCCGGCAGCGCCAGCTCGCGATCGGCCGCCGACAACCCCAATCTGGTCCGCCGGTCGAGCACGTCCCCCTCGTCCAACGCCCCCTCATGCCGTACGGCGAACCGCAGCTCCGCGTGTGTCGTCGCCAACCCCGGCGCCACCGGCTCCAGCAACGCCGGATCCCCGGCGATCACGTCCGGCGCCTCCACGCCGTACCGCTGGACGAAGCGAGCCGGCGCCTCGACCGTCGCCAGCCGGGACCGGTCGGCCGCGCCGACCAGCGGGATCCGATGCGTCAGGCACGGCCGGCGGACCTCGACCGAAGCCTGTTTCAGCGCGGCGTCGAGCGCGTCCTGCGCCATCCTGCGGTACGTCGTCAGCTTGCCGCCCACGATCGTGACCAGCCCGTCCGGCGCGGTGATCACCGCGTGCCGCCGGGAGATGTCGGCCGTCTTGTCCTCGCCTCGGTGGTGTCCGGTGTCGAGCAGCGGCCGCAGACCGGCGTACGTGCCGATCAGGTCGGCCCGGGTGATCGGCTGGCGGACCGCTCCGCTGATCGTGTCCAGCAGGAAGTCGATTTCGGCGTCGCTGGCCCGCGGTACGTCGCTGACCGGGCCGGGCGCGTCCTCGTCGGTCAGGCCGACGTAGACCCGGCCGTCCGGAGCGGGGATGGCCATCACCACCCGGCGCGGCTCCCCCGGAACGGGCACCGTGAGCACCGCCGACAGGTCGCCGAAGACGGACTGCGGCAGCACCAGATGCGTGCCGCGACTCGGCCGCAGCTTTACGCCGGTCGCGACCTGGCCGGCCCAGATTCCCGCGGCGTTGATCACCATCCGCGCCGCCACGTCGATCCGGCGGCCGCTCAACTGGTCGACCACGACCGCGCCCTGGCCGGTCACCTGCTCGGCGGAGCAGCGGGTCAGCACGCGCGCGCCGTACAGGGCGGCGGTCCGGGCGATCGCGACGACCAGCCGGGCGTCGTCGTACAGCTGGCCGTCCCAGGTCAGGAAGCCGCCGCGCAGACCGTGCGGCCGGACGGTGGGTGCGTAGCGCAGGACCTCCGCCGAGCTGACCCGGCGGGAGTGTGGCAGGTAGTCGTCGCTGGTGTGCGCGGCGGTGCGCAGTACGTCCCCGCCCAGGAAGGCCGAGCGGATCAGCGCGGCCTGCATGAACCTTGCTTCAGGCAACCAAGGCGCGACCTGCGGGACCGGATGGACCAGATGTGGCGCGGTGGTCTTCATCAGGATGCCGCGCTCGACCGCGCTCTCGTAGGCGATGCCGACGTGGCCGGAGATCAGGTAACGGAGGCCGCCGTGCACCAGCTTCGAGCTCCAGCGGCTGGTGCCGAAGGCAAGGTCGTGCTTCTCCACCAGGGCGACGGTCAGACCGCGGGCGGCCGCGTCGAGCGCGACGCCGGCACCGGTCACCCCGCCGCCGACGACCAGGACGTCGACCTGCTGCCGGGTGTCGAGCCAGTCGAGCTCCTTGGTCCGGCGGGCGGCGTTCAGGCTGGAGTTGCCGACCGAGATCATGACGGTGGGTCCGGCACCAGGTAGCGGGTCAGCATCGCGCGCAGCTCCTCGTCGAGGCGGGGATACTCCTCGTGAGTGGCGAGCACCGGCCCGGAGACCGCCGAGGCCAGCGAGACCAGGATGATCTGGCGGGACAGCCAGTCGGGGTCGCCGGCCCGGATCGAACCGTCGGCCTGCCCGGCCTTGATGCCCTCGGCGACCAGCGCGAGATGCGCGACCGTGCTGCTGCCCCGGCGCTCCAGCAGGTACGGCGTGAGGAACTCGGGGTCGAGCTCGATGATCTTGCGCATCAACGGGTGCGTCCGGGTCTTGCCGACCACCTCGACCACACCTTCGACCAGCCGCGACCGTCCGTCCACGGCGTCGGGCTGGAAGGCGGACATCAGCGCGGTGGTCCACTCCCGGGTCATCAGCGCGGCCACCACGGCCTGCACGTTCGGCCAGCGGCGATACAGCGTCGCGCGGGAGACCTCGGCGTGCCGGGCGATGTCGGCCATCGTCATCCGGCGCATGCCGATCGCGAGCAGCAGCTCGTACGCCGCGTCGAGGATCCGCTCCTCCCCGATCGCGTTCGCCGGCGCGGGCCGGGCGGACGGGGTGGCCCCGAGATCACTGAGGTCGCTGCTACGCTGAGACATCACGCGTCAGAGTGTATCAGCGACTCGTGAGGTGCCGGAACAGTCGGACGGTACCTCCGATCATCACCTTTGGGGAGTTCCGCATGACCGAGTCCGACCTGCCGGTGGTGCAACTCACGCCCGGTCGCTGGGGTGACCCGGACCAGCCGGTCGACGTACCCGACGCCGCGCTCGCAGCGCTCCAGCACCTCGGCGTCCGGCGGCCGGTTAGAGCCGAGCAGAAAGATCTTCCCGCCGACGGAACTGTTCCGGAGGCTCTGGTCGACCTGCTCGGCGCCGAGTACGTGAAGGTCGACGGCGAGACCCGCTGGGCGCACACGCGCGGCTACTCCACCCCCGATCTCCTGCGCTTCCGGGCGGGCGACCGGTCGGACATGCCGGAGGCCGTGGTCTTCCCCGGATCGCACGACGACGTGCTGCGCCTGCTCGAGCTATGCACCGAGCTGGGCCTCGCCGTCGCCCCGTACGCCGGCGGAACGTCGGTCGTCGGAGGGTTGGCGCCGTCCACACCGTTCGTGACGGTGGATCTGCGCCGGCTCGACCAGTTGAGCGAACTCGACGAGATCTCCCGGACGGCACGGCTGCAGGCCGGGATGCGCGGGACCGCCGCGGAGGCGGCGCTGGCCGCGCGGGGTTACACCCTCGGCCACTTCCCCCAGTCCTACGAAGGCGCGTCGATCGGCGGGTACGCCGCGACGCGGTCGAGCGGGCAGTCGTCGGCGGGCTACGGCCGGTTCGACCAGATGGTGGTCGGCCTGACCGTGGCGACACCGCGCGGGACCGTCGAGCTGGGCCGGGCGCCGATGTCCGCCGCCGGGCCTGACCTGCGGCAGCTGTGGCTCGGATCGGAGGGCGCGCTCGGGATCATCACCTCGGTCGTGGTGCGGATCCGCCCGCGTCCGGTCGAGCGGTTCTTCGAGGGCTGGCGGTTCGGCAGCTTCGCGCAGGGACTCGACGCCGTGCGCCGGCTCGCGCAGGACGGACCGCTGCCGACCGTGCTGCGGCTGTCGGACGAGGCCGAGACGGCCGTCAACCTGGCCGACCCCGACGTGCTCGGCAGCGCGAGCGGCGTCCAGGTGATCGTCGGCTTCGAGGGCACGGCGACCGCCGTACGCCGAGCCGCTGTGGCCGAGGTGCTCTCGGCTGCGGGTGGCGAGTGCCTCGGCGAAGGTCCCGGCGAGACGTGGCGCAAGGGCCGGTACCGCGCGCCGTACCTGCGTGATCCGCTGCTCGACGAAGGTGCGCTGGTGGAGACGCTGGAGACCGCCGCGTTCTGGTCGAAGCTGCCGGCGCTCAAGACGGCTGTCACCGAAGCGCTGGCGAACTCGCTCGGCGGGCAAGGTACGCCGCCGTTGGTCCTGTGCCACGTGTCGCACGTCTACGAGACCGGCGCGTCGCTCTACTTCACCGTCGTCTGCGCCCAGGCGGCCGACCCGATTCACCAATGGCGGCAGGCGAAAGCAGCAGCCGGTACGGCGATCGCCGCGGCCGGCGGGACGATCACGCATCACCACGGGGTGGGCACCGACCACCGCGACGCGTACGCCGCCGAGGTCGGAGCGCTCGCGATCGGCAGTCTGCGCGCGGTCAAGCGAATCGTTGATCCAGGCAACATTCTCAGCCCGGGCATCCTGCTGCCCGAGGCCTGAGGCTCACTGCAGGGCGATGACCGCGTTCTCGCCCGACACCAGAACCTGGTTGCCGGCCGCGTGGACGCCGCGCCGGCAGACAATGCCCTCCGGCAGCGTGACCCGGCGCTGACCGGTCTGGCCGAGCACCATCAGATCGCACGCTCTGCCCGTCTCCTGGAGCCAGACGACCCGCGCGTCGGTGGTGACCGCGACGTCTTTGCCGACGAAGCCGGGAACTGTCTGCTGCCAGGCGAGTTCCCCGGTCCGGGCGTCGACGACCGTGGCGACAACCGCGGTCGACCTGCTCGCCGCGGAGGGACAGTTCAGCAGAACCACCTGCTGGCCGGCCGAGACCACTTTGCTGTTGCAGGTCCAGGCAGCGGGAAGCGGCCAGCGCCAGGCGACCTCGCCGCTGCGTGCCTCGAGAGCGACCAGCGTCCCGCGGGAGCCGGCGCGCGCTTCCACACCGATCACCAGATCGTCGACCGTCACCTCGGTGTCGCCGACCCAGTCCGCCGGCCGGGACCACAGCTGCTTGCCGGTCTCGAGATCCAGCGCGGTCATCTCGTCCGTCGCGTCACCGCAGCTGCGGTTGAGGAACGTGACCACCGTGTCCGCGGTGGCGGTGGCGGTGATGCTGGTGCACCGGCCGGGCTCGAACGTCCAGCGCGCCTCACCGTCGTCGTTCACGCCACGCAACTTGTCCGACCCCTTGGCGACCTGCTCTCCGGTCAGCAGCGGATCGGCGTTCTCCAGCGTGTGGTCCCGCGTGCCGCGCGGCCAGGCTGCCGCGCGGTGGCCAGTGGCCGCGTCGAGCAGGAGGTAGCCGATGTCGTCGAACTCCGCGAGCACGAACCGGCCGCCACCCGTGACGGACAGCTTGGGGCGGTCGTCGGAGTCGGCCCGGGAGTAGCGCCACAGCACGTCGCCGGTCCCCGGAGCGAGCAGCTCGACCGAGCCGGTCTGCCGGGCGATGGCGATGCCGTAGCGGGTCGGGACGCCGACGGCCTCGGCCCGCAGCGAACTGGCCGGGCTCTCCCAGGCGATTCGCCCGGTCAGTTCCGACCGCAGCTCCGCGGCTTCGGGCGCGGTCGTCCCGGTGACGCGCTCGTTCGCGCTCAGCACGTACTCACGACCGATCGGGGCCGCGACGAAGACGGTGGCGGCGACGACCAGTGCGGCCGCCGTGGCGCCGGCCAGGAGCTGACCCCGGTTGGGCGCCGGCAGCGGTCCGGTCAGCGACGCCGAGACGAACGCGGCGAGACCGCCGAGCAGCAGCAGGGCGAGTGAGACGACCACCAGCGGAACCCGTTCACCGGGCCCGTTCGAGGCGGTGTGGTCCGGGATCAGCACGATCGCGACCACCAGTCCCGCCGCTGCGGCGACAGTCACCAGGCCCGTACCGATCCTGGCCCACCGATCACTGCGCCGAGCGCCGGCGAAGAGCAGCGGGACCGCGACGAGGGCGAGCACACAGAGCAGTCCCGGCCGCCAGGCGGACTCCGCGCGGATCGAAGACTGCCACCGCGTGTCTGTCGCCACAAAGGCAGCGAACGCCGCGACGAGCGGGCTGACCGCCGCGACGCCGATCAGCGCCGCGCGGCGCCACCCACGCCAGGGCGCGGGGATCTCGGCGTCCAGGAGCTCGAGCTCGCGGGCGAGGTTGGCGCGCGCGGCCGCGTCGTACCGGTCGCGGCCGAGCTGAGTGCGGTAGATCGGCCCGTCGAGCAGTTCGCGGACCGCGGCGTGACGCTGTTTGACCGTCGTGACACGGTCGTCGCCGTCTCGGCGGAGCTCGGCGGCGTGCACCGCGTAGCTCGGGCCGGCCAGGGTCGCGTTGACGGCGTCGAGCAGGACGTCGGCGTTCGGGCCGGCGTCGGGAGACGCTGAGGTGACGGTCAGCCGGACCAGCCGTGCGACCTCGGCGGTCCGGGTCGAGGTCACGCCGTACGACGGCAGCTTCTGCTCAGCCAGTACGGCGGACGCTTCGGCGTCGGCGGCCGGTCGGCCTCCGGGCTCGTGGACCGCGCGGTGGAACCAGGCGGCGAGGTAGACCGCGGTCGGATCGGTGCTGAGCTGGTCCAGGACGCCGAGCGCGTCCAGGACTCCCTGCAGGTACTGCTCGCGGTAGGCGCGCCGATCGTCCACCCGGTAGCGCGCGACCAGGTCGTCCGCCAGCGCGGCCGCGTCCGGCAGGAGGTCGTTCCACCGCTCACGTAGCCCAGTCACGCACGTCATAGTGGCAGCACTCGACACCTGTCGCGAAGTTGCGCAAAGCAGTCGAACTATTGCAGAAAGATGTTCCCATCCTTAAGGTGTGGCGAAATTCCTCCCCTCCGCCCCCGAGGAAGGTGCCTCTTATGTCCGCCCCCAGAGATCCCGCCCCCAGGCGTCCCGGCCGCCGGATCACCGCGCTCGCCGTCACCGCGACCTCCGCCCTCGCAGCCATCGGCTTGTCCCCCGCCGTCGCCGCCCCCACAACGCCGGCCGCCGTCCAAGCCGTCGGTGCGTCGCTGCCCTTCACCATCGTCGAGGCCGAGCACTCGGCCACCAACGGCAGCAAGATCGGCCCCAGCTACACCCAGGGCACCCTCGCTGCCGAAGCCTCGAACCGCCAGGCCGTCACGCTCAACG
This sequence comes from Kribbella sp. ALI-6-A, assembly GCF_001984195.1. Lineage (GTDB taxonomy): Bacteria > Actinomycetota > Actinomycetes > Propionibacteriales > Kribbellaceae > Kribbella. The sequence goes on along the minus strand of NZ_MTQN01000012.1, from coordinate 1,232,290 downwards.
GCGGCCAGTACGTCGAGTTCACCGCGCCGGCCACCACCAACGCGATCACCGTCGCGTACGCCGTTCCGGACGGCCGCTCCGGCACCCTGTCGGTCTACATCGACGGCCAGAAGCTGTCCCAGCAGCTCGCCGTCACCTCGAAGTACAGCTATCTCGACACCAGCTGGATCGCCGGGTCGCGCACCCACAAGCTCTACGACCACGCGCGGCTGCAACTCGGCCGGACCGTGAACGCCGGCGCGAAGATCAAGCTCCAGGTCGACGGCGAGAACACCGCCGGCCCGTACACCATCGACGACGTCGAGTTCGAGAACGTCGCCGGGCCGGCCGGTCAGCCGGCCGGATCGATCTCGATCACCAGTCGCGGCGCCGACCCGAACGGAGCCAACGACTCGACCGGCGCGATCCAGCAGGCGATCGACGCGGCCCGCGGTTCCGGCGGCGTGGTCTGGATTCCGCCGGGCCGGTACAAGGTCGGTGGCACGATCAACCCCGACGGCGTGACGATCCGCGGCGCCGGGCGCTGGCACTCGACGCTGCTCAGCCACCATCTGATCGATCGCCCGAACGGCGGCGGCAACGTGCGGCTGCACGACTTCGCCGTGATCGGCGAGGTGACCGAACGGAACGACTACTCGCCGGACAACTTCGTCAACGGCAGCCTCGGCCCCAACTCGGTGGTCTCCGGCCTGTGGCTGCAGCACCTCAAGGTAGGGCTCTGGCTGACCGGCAACAACGACAACCTGGTGGTCGAGAACAACCGCTTCTACGACCTCACCGCCGACGGCCTGAACCTGAACGGGACGGCGTACAACGCGCAGGTGCGGAACAACTACCTGCGCAACACCGGTGACGACGCGCTGGCCGCCTGGTCGCTGCACGCGGCCAACCGGAGCTCGGTGTTCGCCAACAACACGATCGTGCAGCCGAACCTGGCGAACGGCATCGCGATCTACGGCGGTACCGACATGACGGTGCGGGACAACCTCATCCAGGACACCAACCCGCTCGGCGGCGGCATCGCGATCTCGAACCAGTCGTTCGGGTCGCCGTTCTTCCCGCTGGCCGGGACGATCAACGTCTCCGGCAACACCCTGGTCCGGACCGGGTCGATGAACCCGAACTGGGGACAGAACCACCCGCACGGCGCGATCCGGGTGGACGCGTACGACAGCCCGATCAACGCCCAGGTCAGGCTGACGAACAACCGGTTGGTCGCCAGCCCGTGGTCGGCGTACCAGTTCGTCGACGGTGGCGGCGCCGGACGGGCGGTCCAGAACGTGATCGTGGACGGCGGGTCGATCGAAGGTGCCGGGACGTTCGCCTTCCAGGCCGAGACGACCGGATCGGCGACGGTCAGCAACGTCCGGGCCACTGGAGTCGGACGGGCCGGCGTCTACAACTGCGCCTATCCCAGCGGGACGTTCGCAGTGAACCGTGGAGCCGGCAACAGCGGCTGGGACTCGACGTGGAGTGGTTGCACCTGGGTCGAGCCCGGGACCGGCGGCGGCACCGATCCCGGTCAGCCGACCGGCAACCTCGCGGCAGGCAAGCCGGTCACCGCGACCAGCCAGGTGCAGAACTACACACCGGCCAACACCGTCGACGGAAACGCCAACAGCTATTGGGAAAGCGCGAACAACGCCTGGCCACAGTCGCTCACCGTCGACCTCGGCAGCACCCAGAACGTCAAGCGGCTGGTCCTGAAACTCCCACCGAGCGCGGCGTGGGCGACCCGCACGCAGACCATCGCGGTGCACGGCAGCACCACCGGATCGGCGTACACCCAGCTCGCCGGGGCGGCCGGTCGCACCTTCGACCCAGGAACCGGTAACACCGCCACGATCACGCTGCCCAGCGCTGTCGGCGCCCGCTACGTCCGCCTCACCTTCACCGGCAACACGGGCTGGCCCGCCGGTCAGCTCTCGGAGTACGAGATCTACACGTCCTGACCGAAGGGTTGACCTCAAGTCCACTTGAACGATGAGAGTGGCGGGCATGACTTCTTCACAGAATCGTCCCGTTGCTCTGGTCACCGGCGCCTCGGCCGGGCTCGGGCTGGCACTGGCCCAGGGCCTGGCCGAGCGCGGCTGGGCCCTGATCATCGACGCCCGCGGCGCCGACGCGCTCAAGGACGCGGCCGACACGTTGGCCGCGAACACCGATGTGGTTCCCCTGGCCGGCGATGTGACCGACGCCGAACACCGCGCTGATCTGGTCGAGGCGGTCGGCGAGCTCGGCCGGCTGGATCTGCTGGTGAACAACGCGAGTTACCTCGGGCCGAGCCCCTTGCAGCGGTTGGCCGGCGCCGACCTGCAGGAGCTGCGCCGGGTGTACGAAGTCGACGTGATCGCGCCGATCGCGTTGACCCAGGCGCTGATTCCCGAACTGAGCAAGGCCTCGGGCATCGTGCTCAACATCAGCTCCGACGCCGCCGTCGAGGCCTACGAAGGCTGGGGCGGCTACGGCTCGGCGAAGGCCGCGCTGGACCACGCGAGCGCGGTGCTCGGCGCGGAGCATCCCGAGCTCGCCGTGTACGCCGTCGATCCCGGCGACCTGCGGACCGCGATGCACCAGGCCGCCTTCCCTGGTGAGGACATCTCCGACCGGCCCGAGCCGGCGACCGTCGTACCGGCGTTGCTCGGGTTGCTGGACAGCCGGCCGGCGAGTGGTCGCTACCGGGCGGCCGAGTTCGCACCGGCGGTGACGTCGTGAAAGTCCATCCACAGACCCGATTCACGCTGCCCGACGAGCTGAACGCGGTCGAGCCGCCGGAGGCCCGCGGGCTGGCCCGGGATGAGGTGAAGCTTCTGGTCGCGGAGGGGTCGGCCGTGAAGCACACCCGATTCGACCGGATCGGCGAACACCTGCGGCCCGGCGATCTGTTGCTGGTGAACACGTCCGGCACCTTGGCCGCGGCTGTCGACGGCTCGTGGGTGAGCGGGGCCGGCGTGACACCGGTGGTCGTGCACTTCTCGACAGCGCTGGACGACGGCACCTGGGTGGTCGAGCTGCGCAGCGGGGGATCGCCGATGCTGGACGCGTCGACCGGTGACCAGGTGGAGCTGCCGGACGGCGTACTGACGCTGCTGGGGCCGTACCAGCCAGGCTTGACGCGGTTGTGGCGGGCGCAGCCCCCGGCGGCCGACGTGGTCGCGTACCTGCGCAAGCACGGGCGGCCGATCACCTACAAGTACGTCGACCGGCAGTGGCCGCTCGGGTTCTACGAAACCGTGTTCGCCAACCAGCCGGGTTCGGCGGAGATGCCGAGCGCGGGCAGGCCGTTCAGCTTCGAGCTGGTCAGTCAGCTGGCGGCGGCCGGCGTACTGATCGCGCCGATCCTGCTGCACTGCGGAGTGTCGTCACTGGAGAGCCACGAACCACCCTTGCCCGAGCGGTACGCCGTATCCGAACCCACCGCACGGCTGGTCAACTGGGTGAAGGCCAACGGCGGCAGGGTGATCGCCGTCGGCACGACAGCAGTACGCGCGATCGAGTCGGCAGCGCGACCGGACGGATCCGTCGCGGCGTCGAGCGGCTGGACCGAGCTGGTCCTCGGCCCCGACCGGCCGGCCGTGGTCGTGGACGGGCTGATCACCGGCATGCACGCGCCCGAGGCGTCCCACCTGCTCCTGCTCGAGTCCGTCGTCGGCGGTGCCGTCGTCCAGCAGGCGTACGACGCGGCGCTGGAGCAGCACTACCTTTGGCACGAGTTCGGCGACGTTTGCCTGATGCTGCGGGGCTGACCGGCCTTGGTCAGGTGTGGTCCGCCTCCACCGGGTCCCCGGCGGTGACGATCTCCTCCGCCTGACCGAACCCGGTCAGATCCGCAGCCGGTTCCGTCGCCGGCGTTCCACCTTCGTTGCCCGGCCGGGCCCGCTTGTCCACCGCCCGCGGACTCACCGGAACCACAGCCGCACGCTCGTAGCGCTCATCGCGAATGTCCTTCACTGCTGCAAGGTCCCCCGTCGGGACTTCACCTGTTTGACGAGTCACCAGTGCCCGGCGTCATGCGTCGAGGCACAACCGATTCCCAATTGTGGCCTAGGCCAATTAGTTCGATTTTGAACCGCTCTGGCCGGCGATCCACGCGCGCGTGGCGGGCAGCGCCTCGGCCAGCGGCGGAAGCTCGGCGTGCCACTTGCGCTCCCACTCCAGCGAGAGGCGATAGTCCGTCCCGTCCAGGGCGCGCAGCAGGTCGCCGATCGGATAGTCGCCGAGGCCGATCCGGACCGGCTTGAAGTCCTGCCGGGAGTCGTGGTCCTTGATCTGGACGAACTCCAGCCAGGGCCGCAGGAGTTCGAGCGACTCGGCCGGAGTCTCACCGGTCCGCCGGGTGTGCGCGGCGTCCCAGATCACCTTCGCGTTGTGGCCCGGGACTTCGCGGTCGAGCAGTGCGCAGAACGCGGCGATGCTGCGGCCGGACGAGTGCGTGTCGTGGGTCTCCAGCAGCACGCTGACCTCGGTGGAGGCTTGCTGGATCCGGTCCATCGCGCGAAACTCGCCCGGCGTCGGCGAGTCGGCGGGGGCGCCGTCGTCCTTCGGGTCGTCGCGCATGAACACTCGCACGCCGCGAGCGCCGAGGTCGTGCGCGAGCTCCAGGTGCTCGGTGAGGGGCTGCTCCTCGACGCCGCACAAGTGGACGTAGCTGTCGACCGCGAGGATCTCCAGCCCGGCGTCCTCGATCCGGCTCCGCAGCGTGCGGCGTTCGGCCGGGGTCAGCCCGACGTGGGTGAACTCGTCGTCGGCGGCGCGCAGTTCGAGGCCCGAGCAGTCGTTGGCCTTCGCGAGGTCGAGCACGGTCTCGAGCGGATCGCCGGCGCAGCCGAGCGTGGAGAAAGCCAGGGTCATGCTCACCCACCCTAACGTGCAAACGCTTTCCGCGCAGGATGGAAAAGAGGCCTGATCCCGGACGCGGGACCAGGCCTCTCGGGGAGGGCCGGGGGCTGGGTCAGACCCAGCGGCGGCGGGGATGGGTTCTCGGGGCGCTGTGCTCGCCGGTGTCCTCGGCGTCGGCCGGCGGCTCCGCGGGCTCGTACGAGTACGGCGTCTGCTGGTACGGCGACTCGGCCGGCTGCGAGTGCTCGGTCGAGCCGGAGTCCGGCGCGTACGACTCGGGCGCGTAGTTCGGGCTGTAGTCGTAGCTCGTGTCGGAGTAGCTGCTGCTCGCCGACGAACCCGCGCTGTAGGAGTCGTACGTCGAGCTGTACGACTCGTACGACGGCTCGGCCGGCGCGTAGGAGGAGCTGTAGTCGGAGTAGGTCGACTCCGTGTACGACGAGCTGTAGTCCGGGGTGTAGGCCGTCTCGTAGCTCGTCGGCACCGCCGGGGCGTCGTACGCCGCGTAGGTCGGCTCCGGGGCGTAGCTCGGCTCGCTCGGCTCCGGCCCGTACGACGGGACCGGCGGCAGCGGCTTCGACGGCGTGAGGTAGTCGTCGTCCGCGGCCGGCGACTGGAACGCCGGCTCCTGGAAGACCGGCGCCGCGGGCTGCACCGTCGACGGGCTGTCCACCGCGACCCGAGCGGCCCGGCGACCAGCGCGCGCAACGGGTGCGGGCTCCGGCTCGGGCGCGGGGATCGGCGCCGACGAGGTCAGGTAGTCGGACGTGGTCTCGTAGGAGTAGCCCTGCGCGTAGGTCGACGCCCAGGACGGCTGCTCCGGCTCGGGCGCCGGGGCGGGCTCGGGCTGGTACGAGTACGGGTCGGGCTGGGTCTCGGCCAGCGTCGGCGGAGCGACCGTCTCGGCCTGCCAGCTCGGCAGCGGAGTCGACAGCAGGTCGTCATCGGTCGAGCTGTAGCTCGTGGTGCTCGCCCAGCTCGGCAGCTCCAGACCGGACGCGGTCTGCTGGTACGACGGGGTGGCCTCTTCGACGCGGCCGGGCTCGTCCTGCCAGGTCTCGATCGGGCTGAACTGCTCGGTGGCCGGGCCGCCGTCCTGCCAGGTCTCCACGACCGGCGCGAACGGGCTCCAGGCCGGCGCCTCGTCCTCGGTGGGCGCACTCGCCGCGGGCGCCGCGAACGGGGTGGGCGCACTCGCTGCGGGCGCCGCGAACGGCGATCCGCCGGCCAGGCCGGGTCCGGCGCCGAGCGGGCTGCTCGCGGCCGGCGCGTCGTACTGGTTCGGGGGCTGCTGGTTGTAGCCGGTCTGCCGCTCCGGCGAGCGCTCCAGGCGCAGGGCCGGTGCCGCGATCGGCTCGGTGATCGGCGGCTGCTCGGAGGTGTCGTCGTCGGCGTACGTCGGGACGGCGGTCAGCTTCGGCTCGCGCTGGTCCCACCACGGGATCCACTCGCGGCTGGTCTGCATGGCGTTGATCTTGCGGATCACCAGCGTGCCGCCGACCGCGGCCGCCGCGGTGAGCAGCAGCGACGCCGTGCCGGCCAGCGCGATGCCGCGCAGCGTGCCGACGGTTGGGTCCATCCACATCAGGAACCGGCGCACCACCACGTCGAACGCGAGCGCGCCGACCCAGGTGATCCACCACACCTGGGTCAGCAGCGGTGGCCTGAATCGGCGCAGGTCGTCGGCGTACACGGGGGTCTTCGGATCGCTGGCCAGCCAGACGTCGTCCACGATCTGCTTGGGATAGATCAGGTTCGGTCCGGGGCAGAACCAGCTGGCCAGCACCCAGCCGTGGCTGCGGCGGTGGTCGGCCTGGCAGAACACCTCGGAGTTCACCCGGGCCCGCCACAGCCAGATCACGAAGACCACGGCGGCGGCGACCGAGACGATCACGTTCGGGATCGAGGTGAGCCGGGAGAGGGTGTCGGCCCGGTTCAGGTCCGCGTCGTCGACGTTCAGCCCGCCGCCCAGGTACTGGTTGACGACACCGTAGGTGTTCCAGTCCGACCAGGTGGACAGCAGATGAGTGAGGGTGGAGGCGCCGAGCAGACCGATCGCGATCTTGCCGACGGTGCCGACCTGCTGGAACTCCTCAGCAGCATGCGGCTGCCACTCGTCGTTGTTTTCGACAGCGGACAAGACCGCCGTTTGCGGGTGGCTCACGTCGTGCGTCCCTCGCGTTGCTGGAACTCCGTCTGTTCGGCGTTTCGGTCGAATCCTGCCCCCGCGTGACCGAGCCCCATTGATACCACGAAGTAAGTACCCGTGGGGAGCCGAGCCCAGCACGGAGGGTATCGACTTAACGAGTTCTTTTCCAACGGACATCACCACTTGTAACGACTCACTGGACGGTGCGTGACGGGTTGGTTTACGACGCAGGATTCCCAGCGCCGCCATGCGCCGGGCCGCTCGCCGGGTCGATCGCCCACCACGGGGTCCACGGCCGCTGGGTCTGCAGGTCGTTGATCCGCTGGATCAGCAGCATCGCGAGCACCGCCGCCGCCGTCGTGCTGACCGCCGAGACGGTCGCCATCCAGGCGTTCTGCCGCAGTTCGCCGAGCTGCGGTACGCCGTCCAGGACGCTGCGCTGGCCGACGTTGTCGAGCACCAGCCCGACCACCCAGGTCAGCCACCAGGCCCAGACCAGCCGGGTGCCGGGGATGCCGCGCAGGGTCGGGATGTGCGGGGGCGTGCGCGGATCGCTGGCCGCGACGATGTCGTCGACGACCTGTTTGGGGTACCAGAGGTTGACCACCGGGACGATCCAGCCGCCGAGCACCCAGCCGCGGGTGTAGCGGTGCTCGCCGCGGCAGAACATCTCCGCGTTCCAGCGGACCCGCCACAGCCAGACGATGAACACCGTGGCCGCGACGAACAGCGCCAGCGCGGCGATGATGCCGAACAGCCCGGAGATCAGGTCGGCGTCGTCCATCCGGCTCGGGTCGCCGCCGTACCGGCGCAGGGTGCGGTAGGAGTTCCAGTCCGACCAGGCGGTGGCCCAGCTCATCACCGTGACCACGCCGATCATGATCGAGGCCGCCAGGCCCATCGCGTGCTCGGAGGTGAACCACCGATCCTGCGGCGGCTGCGGCGGCCGCTTCGGCACCAGATGCGCGCCGCCGGCCTCCGGTACGCCGTACCGCGGGTCCGCCGGCGGGGTGCTGGAACGGTAGGTGCCGGGCAGGTAGCGGGGCAGATCGGAGCCAGGGGTCTGGTTGGACACGAACACCCCTCGCTGCCAGGTGGAAAGCGGGCGACCCAGAAATAGCACACACACTGTGACGACGCCAGGACATTGTGTGGCCGGCGTCACGCTCCGCGGTCCATTCTGCCGGGCGTCCAGCCGCTCGAGAACTGTCGGTGGCAGGGCGGAGGATGGAGCCATGCGCTGGTCCGTGATCGATTCGCCCATCGGTGACCTGTCCCTGGCCGTCGACGACACCGGAGTGTGCCGGGTGTCGTTCGGCGTGGTCGAGGGGATCGAGCCGGCCACCGTTCCCGATCCGCTGCTGACCGAGACCCAGGAGCAGCTCAAGGCCTACTTCGCCGGCGAGCGGACCGACTTCGACCTGCCGCTGTCGGTGCGCGGCGGCTCGGCCTTCGAGCGCGCGGTCTGGCAGCAGCTGACCCGCATCCCGTACGGCGAGATGCAGACCTACGGCGACGTCGCCAAGGCGGTCGGCGATCCGGGCGCGGCCCGCGCGGTCGGCGTCGCCTGCAACCGCAACCCGTTGCCGCTGGTCGTGCCCTGTCACCGGGTGGTCGGCGCGGGCGGCAAGATGGTCGGCTTCGGTGGCGGCATCCCCCGCAAGCGGCATCTGCTGGAGCTCGAGGCCCGGGTCGCCTTCGAGAACCTCTGGAGCTGAGCGCCCGGCCCGGCGCGACCTGACCGAACCCTTACTCAGGAGTACCGCCGGGCGGTGGCCGAACCACCCCTCGGAACGGCTAAGGTCGCTCGGAGCGACCGGACTGACACGCTTCAGACAACCGTTCCAGTGTGACCGGTCCGGACCCCGCCCCGACCTTCAGCCCGGAGACGAACGATGAGCCACTCCCCAGCCGATCGCCCGGTCACCACCGGCGACCCGCTCCACCCGGACCTGCACGCGTTGATGGACAAGAGCGCCGAGGAGTGGTCGGCGCCGGAGATCCAGAACGCCGCGCGGGAGGCGCTCCAGTTGCACGCTCCGGACCGGGAGCCGCTGACCAGGATGAAACGGTTCGGCGTCCTGCCGTGGCTGCACCGCAACGACGCCGTCTGTCTGCACTGCGGGGCGACCTATCCGTGCATCACCCACCGGTACGCGACGCAGCTGCTGTCGGCCGGCCGGATCTCCACCACCCGCGGCCCGAACGACGAGTACGACGACGTGGACGTCTTCGCGGACGACCCGCGCGACGATCCCATCAGCTGAGGCCCGGACAGCACGAAGGCCGCGAACCCGTCGGGGTCGCGGCCTTCGCCGTTGCGGAGCAGGTCAGGAGTTGGACGGCTTGCCGCTGTCCGGGCTCCCGCCACCGGCCGGCTTGCGGGCCGACGGGGTGGCCTTCTTGGCGGTGCCGTTCGACGCCGCCTTGGCCTCATCGGTCTTCGCGTCGTCGCTCTTGTCTGCCTCGGTCTCGGTCTTGCCGTTCGAGGTCGAGGTGCCGGTCGGGCCGCCGGCCGGCGTGGCGCCGGTCGTCGACGTACCGGTCGTCGAGGTACCGGTCGTCGTCGTGCTGGTCTTCGCGGCCTCGGGCTTGGCGGTCTCGGTCTTGTCCGCGGCCGGCTTGTCCGCGGACGGACGCGACGTCGTACCGGAAGGGGCCGAGCTGTAGTCGCGGCCGCTGGTCGGGGTCGACTGCCAGGCCGGCTCCGGCGGGGTCATCAGCTTGCGGACGGCGGCGGCGGCCAGCGCGCCGAAGCCCAGCAGCAGCGCGAAGTTGCGCAGCTTGTGGGTCTTCTTCGGGACCTGGAGCTCGCCCCGCAGCGCGGCCTTGGTCGCCTTGCCGCGGCGCGACGTCTCCTCGACCACCGGCTCCGCGGCCGCGGCCAGGGCGGCCAGCGCGGCGGTCACCTTCGGCAGCAGGTCGTCGTTGAACCGCTCACGCGCCTTCTCGGCGGCGTGCTCGGTGGCCGGTCCGACCTTGCTCAGCGCGTCGTCGATCACGGGTCCGGCCTTCTCCACCGCGGTGTGCGCGATCGAGGCGCCGCGCTCGACGGCCTTTTCGGCGTACGGCGACACCTTCTCCCGTGCGGTGCCCACGGCCGGCCCGAGGTGGTCGCGGACCTGGCCCGCCACCGGTCCGACCTTCTGCGACGCCGATTCGGCAAGCGGCCGGACCCGGTCCTTCGCGGTCTCGACCCGGCCCTTGGACTTCAACAAACCCACGGTTCCTCCTCGATGGTCGCCCGCGCCGCGGGCTCGGTCCGGCCCAGCGACGGAGTGGGACGACCTGTACGGCTTCTGGACAAATCCGGCTGCATCTGCATCGTACGACGTACCCAGCCGATAAACCGGCCGCCCCGGCGCGGGTTCACCCGCGATCGCGGCCGGGCCGGTGGGCAAACGTTGTCCCGGGCCGCCGGCCGGTCCGGCTGGGCTTTCCCGGCCGGTCGGTCGGTGCGAACTTGATCCGTCGTGACAGGATCGAGGGCGTCAGTTGCTATTCGATGAGGAGTACTCCCGTGGCCGAAGAACTGTTCGCGACCCTGCAGACGACGAAGGGCGACGTCGTGATCAGGCTGTTCCCCAACCAGGCGCCGAAGACGGTGAAGAACTTCGTCGGTCTCGCGGAGGGCACCCAGGAGTGGACCGACCCGGAGACGGGTGAGAAGAAGACCGAGCGGTTCTACGACGGCCTCGGCTTCCACCGGGTGATCGACGGCTTCATGATCCAGGGCGGCTGCCCGCTCGGCACCGGCACCGGCTCGCCGGGCTACGCCTTCGACGACGAGATCCACCCGGACCTGCAGTTCGACCGCCCGTACCTGCTGGCGATGGCGAACGCGGGCATCCAGTTCGGCCGCGGCACCAACGGTTCGCAGTTCTTCGTCACCGTGGTCCCGACCCCGCACCTGAACCGCAAGCACACGATCTTCGGCGAGGTCGCCGACGACGAGTCGAAGAAGGTCGTCGACGCGATCGCCACCGCGAAGACCGGTGCCGCCGACCGTCCGGTCGAGCCGATCGTGATCAACAGCGTGAAGATCGAGACCCGCACCAACTGACCTTCGGCACCACCCAGCACTTCTGCACTGTTCGTTGCCACGGCGGCCGATCTCCGGATCGGCCGTTCGTGACTTCGGCGATCTGTCAGCGATCCACCGAGAGGATCAGGCCGTGACCGAGACCGTCTGCTACCGGCACCCGGATCGGCCCACCGGCGTGCGCTGCCAGCGCTGCGAGAAGCCGATCTGCCCGGCCTGCATGAACACGGCGTCGGTCGGCTTCCAGTGCCCCTCCTGCTTCAACGAGGGCGTGAAGTCGGTGCCGAAGACCCGGACGTCGCTGGGCGGGGTCGCGCGGGGCAACACCCAGGTCGTCACGCTGACGCTGCTGGCGGTCAACGTGCTGGTCTTCATCGCGGTCCGCAGCAGCAACAGCCGGCTGGTGAACGACCTGGTCCTGGTCCCGGCGCTGGTGGACACCGAGCCATGGCGCCTGCTGACGTCGGCGTTCACCCACCTGCAGATCTTCCACATCTTCTCCAACCTGTTCATGCTCTACCAGGTCGGTCCCCCGCTCGAGCAGATGCTCGGCCGGCTGCGCTTCATCCTGCTGTACTTCCTGTCCGCCGTCGGCGGCGGTGTCGCCGTCTGGATGCTGAGCAACCCGATCGGCGCCACGCTCGGCGCGTCCGGTGCCGTGCTCGGACTGGTCGGAGCGCTGCTGGTGATCAGCAAGGCGCGCGGCATGGACGTGACCTGGATCCTCGTCTACGTGGCGATCACGGCGGTCATCTCGTTCACGTTCCCGAACATCTCCTGGCAGGGTCACCTCGGCGGCTTCGTCGTCGGCGCGGCGCTGGCCTGGCTGTTCCTCCAGGAAACCAAGAGCCGCCGCAAACGCGCCCGCACCTGACGTACCGGCTCCGAGCCTGCCGTCAGACCGTCGGATCGGGAGCGGTCAGGTAGCGCTCGACCGTCGGCGCGAGCCAGGCGACGACCGCTGCTCTCGGCATCTCCGCGAGCGGGCCGAGCTTCAGCACGTACCGGCACAGCCCGAGGCCGAGAGTCTGTGAGGCGACCAGACCGGCCCGGCGCTCTGCGTCGTCGGACAGGCCGGTGGCGGCGACCGCCAGCTGGCCGGTGAAGATCTGCCGCATCCGCTCGGCGGCGACCTCGTTGGTGACCGCCGCCCGGAGCAGCGCCTGCAGCGTGTCGTCCTCCTCCCAGCGTCGGAGGAAGTGGTCGACCAGAGCGGTGCCGAGCTTCTCCCTCGGCAGCGTCGACAGGTCCGGAAGGTGCAGGTCGAAGTCCGCGGCGGCGGCGAAGAGCTTCTCCTTGCTGCCGAAGTGCCGCATCACCAGCGCGGGGTCGGTCGCCGCGTCGGCCGCGATCGACCGGATGGTGGCCCGCTCGTAGCCGTCGGTCGCGAATCGCTCGCGGGCCGCGGTGAGGATCGCGGCCTTGGTTTCGTCGCCCGTGCGTCGCATGGGCGACACCCTAGTCAACAGGTGTTGACTTGGCCAGCGCAGCGCCGTACCGTCGGAGTCAACAAGCGTTGACTTGGGAGGCGGAGATGACGGATGTCGTGGTGGTCGGAGCCGGGCCGGTCGGTCTGGCGGTGGGTGTCGTGCTGGCGGGAGCGGGGCACGAGGTCGTGGTGCTCGACCGGCTGGCCGAGGGAGCGAACACGTCGCGGGCGGCCGTCGTGCACGCCCGGACGCTGGAGATGCTGGAGCGGATCGGCGTCAGCGACCGGTTGGTCGCGCTCGGCGTCCCGGCCGCGGGCTTCAGCATCCGGGACGGCGGCCGCGAACTGATCGGCGTCCCGTTCGACGGACTGCCGACCAAGTACCCGTACACGCTGATGATTCCGCAGCACCTCACCGAGAAGGTGCTGCTCGAGCGGCTCGAGGAGCTCGGCGGGACAGTGCGCCGCCCGTGCGCCGCCACCGGCATCACCCAGTACGACGACCACGCGGCCGTCACCCTCGACACCGGCGACACGCTCACCGCCCGGTACGTCGTGGCGGCCGACGGGATGCACAGCCGGATTCGCGACCTCGCCGGCCTCGGCGACGACACCACCGACACACTCCCGCTCTCCTTCAGCCTCGCCGACGTCCGGGTCGACGGCGGCCTGCGAAGCGAACAGGTCGAGCTCTACCTGGCGACCGAAGGCGTACTGGTCGTCGCCCCGCTCCCGGACGGCTCGTTCCGGCTGGTCGCCGAGGTGGAGGAGGCGCCCGAACAGCTCGATGTCGCCTACGCGCAAGACCTGCTCGACACCCGGGGCCCGACCCCCATCGGCCGCGCTCGGGCGGGTGGGCCCGGGGCCGGTGGGCACGGCTCATCGCGCCGCGGCGCCTCCGTCCGGGTGACCGAAGTGGTGTGGGGATCGCGGTTCCGAATCCACGAACGGGTCGCCGCGGCGTACCGGAACGGCCGAGTCGTGCTGGCCGGCGACTCCGCCCACACGCACAGCCCCGCGGGCGGTCAGGGCATGAACCTCGGCCTGCGCGACGCCCTCACCCTCGGCGAGGCCTTGTCCACCGCCCTGACCACGGGCGACGAGCGGGCCATCGACCAGTACGCCGTCCAGGCGCGCGCCGAGGCACTCGGCGTCGTCTCCCTCGCCCACCGCCTGACCCGGATCGCGACCGCCCCCAAGCTCCTGCGCCCGGCCCGCAACTTCGTCCTCCACCTGCTCGGGCACGTCCCCGCCGTCCGGCAGGGCTTGGCGCTGCGGCTGTCGGCGGTCAGGCCCGAGGGTGCACCGTCGCCTGAGGCGCGCGCATGACCGCCGACCTCACCACCCGCGCCACCATCTGCTAACCGCCCGTCGACTCACGGATCTTCAACGTGTGCGGAACGGTGAGGTCGCGGCGTTCGGCCGCACCGTGGCCGGCGATCCGGTCGAGCAGCAGCCCGACCGCGTTGTCGGCCAGCCACTCCATGTCCGGCGAGATCGTGCTCAGTGACGGCGAGTGGAAGCGGCCGTCCTCGATGTCGTCGAAGCCCACCACCGCGACGTCGTCCGGGACCGACAGCCCTGCCTCGGCGAGCGTCCGCAGCGCGCCGAGCGCGAGCAAGTCGTTGAAGCAGAACACCGCGTCCGGCGGCTTCGGCAGGGCGAGCAGCTCGCGCATCGAGGCCGCGCCGTCCTCGCGGTGGTACCCGGTACCGGCCAGCTCGAGCGCCGGGTCGTGCGCGAGCCCGGCCGCCTTCAGCGCCTGGCGGTAGCCGCGCCGGCGGACCGTTCCGGTGCCCGCGCCACCGCCGACGCCGATCGCGGCGATCCGGCGCCGGCCCAGCGAGACCAGGTGCGTGGTCGCGTCGTACGCCGCCTGAACCGAGTCGACGGCGACCCGGTCGAGCTTGCCGCCGGCGTCGCGCTCGCCGAGCAGCACGATCGGCTTGGCTGTTTCGGTCTCGCCGATCCGGGCCGGTGAGGTGGTGATCGGGGAGAAGATGATGCCGTCGATCAACTGGCCGCGCATCCCGTCCAGGACCAGTTTCTCGGCGGCCGCTTCACCCTCGGTCTGGTCGATCAGCACGGTGATGCCGCGCTTCTTGGCCGCCCGCGAGATCGCGGCGCCGAGCTCCGCGAAGTACGGCGAGGCCATCTCCGGGATGGCCAGCGCGATGAAGTCCGAGCGGCCCTTGCGCAGCGACCGGGCGCTGACGTTCGGCCGGTAGTCGAGCGCCTCGATCGCGGCCTGCACCTTGGCCCGGGTCTGCGAGGTGATGTGCGGGTAGTTGTTGATGACGTTGGACACCGTCTTCACCGAGACGCCGGCCCGTGCCGCCACGTCGCTCAGCCTCGTCACCATCCTGGCCCCCTTCCGATGCGTGCTCGCCGCAGTCTGCCACGGTGTGCGCAGTGGACCGGACCAGTTGCCGGGTGGTCAGGTCTTTACAGGCGATGTTAATCGATGTAGAAATCCCGGTAAACGTTGTAAAGAACTCTGGAGGGCCAGTGGCACGACTCGCCGTGGATCCCGCGTTCGTGGTCGGGAGCCTGGATCGGCGCCTGTTCGGCTCGTTCGTCGAGCACATGGGCCGCTGCGTCTACACCGGGATCTACGAACCGGACCACCCCGACGCCGACGTGGACGGCTTCCGTACCGACGTGCTGGCGCTGGTGCGTGAGCTCGGCGTGACCGCGGTCCGCTACCCCGGCGGCAACTTCGTCTCCAACTACAACTGGGAGGACGGCGTCGGACCGAAGGAGGACCGGCCGCGCAAGCTGGACCTGGCCTGGCGGGCGATCGAGCCGAACCAGTTCGGCACCGACGAGTTCGTCGCCTGGGCCCGCAAGGCCGGCGTGGACCCGATCTGGGCGGTCAACCTGGGCACCCGCGGGATCCAGGAGGCCGTCGAGCTGCTGTCGTACTGCAATCTCCCGGCCGGGACCGCGTTGCCGGACCGCCGGGTCGCCAACGGCAGCAAGGAACCGCACGACATCCGGGTCTGGTGCCTGGGCAACGAAATGGACGGCCCCTGGCAGATCGGCCACAAGACCGCCGACGAGTACGCCCGGCTGGCCGAGGAGACCGCGAACGCGATGCGCCGCGTCGACCCCGGGCTGGAACTGGTTGCCTGTGGCTCCAGCAACGCCGGGATGCCCACGTTCGGCGACTGGGAGCGCACGGTGCTGGAGCGCACCTACGACCTGGTCGACCACATCAGCCTGCACGCGTACTACGAGCCCAAGGACGGCGACCAGGCCAGCTTCCTGGCCGCGGCCGAGGAGATGGACCGGATGATCACCTCGGTGGTCGCGACCGCCGACCACGTCAAGGCGCTCAAGCGCAGCGACAAGGAGATCACGCTCTCCTTCGACGAGTGGAACGTCTGGTACCAGCAGCACTTCCCCGGCGAGCTCGGCCTGGACGTGCGCGAGGTGAGCCCGCTGATCGAGGACACCTACACCGTCGACGACGCGGTGGTGGTCGGCAGCCTGCTGATCACGCTGCTGCGGCACGCCGACCGGGTCAAGATCGCGTGCCTTGCGCAACTGGTCAACGTGATCGGCCCGATCCGGACCGAGCCCGGTGGCCGCGCCTGGCGGCAGACCACGTTCCACCCGTTCGCGCTGACCGCCCAGCACGCCGGTTCGACCGTGCTGCGCACCGAGGTCTCCGGCCCGACCGTGCAGACCGCGGCGTACGGCGAGGTCCCGGCTCTGTGGAGCACGGCGACGTACGAGGACAGCACGGGCGAGGTGGTGATCTTCGTGGTGAACCGCCACGAGACCGACGCGCTCGACCTGGAGGTTCCGCTGCATGCGTTCGGGAACTTGTTGGTTACGCAACATCTGAGTTTGTCCGACGACGACCGGGCCGCGGTGAACACAGCCGCCCAGCCGGACCGGGTCGTCCCTCGACCGGTCGACGGGACCGGAATCGACCACGGCATCTGCCGCGCCACGCTGCCTCCTGCTTCGTGGCACATGATCAGGCTCTCCCCTGGAGGTACACGGTGAACACCATCAACCGGCGACTCGTGCTGGGCGGTATCGGCGCACTTGGAGCGGCAGGCGTCCTGGCCGGCTGCGGCGAAGGCTCGGCGGGCAACCCCGGCGCGGCGCCCGCCACCGGCGACGGCGGCGCGAAGGGTTACGACGGCCCGGCTGTCGAGCTGGACTTCTGGAACGGCTTCACCGGTGGTGACGGCCCGTTCATGCGCAAGCTGGTGGACCAGTTCAACAGCGAGAACCCCAACATCAAGGTGAAGATGACCGTGATGCAGTGGGCCGACTACTACACGAAGCTGCCCACCGCGGTGAGCAGCGGCCGCGGTCCCGCGGTCGCGATCATGCACGTCGACTCGCTGGCCACCAACGCCGCACGCAACGTGATCGAGCCGCTCGACGACGTGGCCAAGGCGCTCGACCTCAAGCAGGAGGACTTCGCCGACGTCGTCTGGCAGGCCGGTGAGTACGAGGGCAAGCGCTACGGCATCCCGCTCGACGTGCACCCGCTCGGGTTCTTCTACAACAAGAAGCTGATGGAGCAGGCCGGTCTCGACCCGGCCAAGCCCCCGGCCACCGCCGAAGAGTACGCCGCGGCGCTGGACGCGCTGAAGGGCAAGGGCATCCAGGGTCACTGGGCCACGCCGTTCCCGTTCACCGGCGTACTGAGCGTGCAGGCGCTGCTGTGGCAGTACGGCGGCAACCTGTTCAACGAGGACTCCTCGAAGGCCGTGTGGCACGAGGAGCCCGGCGTGAAGGCACTGACCTGGTTCACCGACCTGGTGAAGAACGGCCACAGCCCGAAGAACGTCGCCCAGGACGCCGACAACATCGCGGTGATGAACGGCAAGAACGCCTTCGTCTGGAACGGCATCTGGAACATCAACACGTTCAAGGAGAAGAAGGGCCTGGAGTGGGGTGTCGCCCCGCTGCCGAACATCGGCGGGACCAAGGCGGCCTGGGCCGGCTCGCACCAGTTCGTGCTGCCGAAGCTGAAGACGCCGGACCAGAACAAGTCCACCGCCGCGCGGGTCTTCGTCAACTACGTCAGCCAGAAGTCGCTGGAGTGGGCCAAGGGCGGCCAGGTGCCGGCCCGTAAGCAGGTCCGCGACTCGGCCGAGTTCAAGGCGCTGCCGGAGCAGGCCGCGCTGGCCACCCAGATCGACGACCTGCACTTCCCGCCGCCGGTGCCGGGCATCGGTGACGCGCTGGCCGAGCTGAACAAGGCGGTCAACGAGTCCGTCCTGCTCAAGGCCGAGCCGGCCAAGGCGCTGGCCGACGCGTCCGCGCGGGCGGACAAGATCCTGGAGGCCAACCGCAAGAAGTACGGCGCCTGATCATGGCGGCCGAGGCCAGTGCGGGCACGCTGCGCAGGCGGCGTGCCCGTGCCTCCACGGGCGTGCGCGGGTACGGTCGCGCCACGCCGTACCTGTTTCTCGCGCCGTACCTGCTGCTGTTCGTGCTGTTCGTGATCGGGCCGGCCATTTTCGGCATCTGGATGAGCCTGCACGACTGGGACTTCCAGTTGCCGGGCAAGCCGTTCGTCGGACTGCAGAACTACAAGGACCTGTTCGACCCGCTGTCGGCGACCGCCGAGCCGTTCTGGCACGGCATGCGGGCGACCGGGATCTTCACGCTCGCGTCGGTGCCGTTCCTGGTGGTGGTACCGCTCGGTCTGGCCGTGCTGCTGAACCGCAAGTTCCCGGGCCGGACGTTCTTCCGGGCGGTGTACTTCGCGCCGTACGTGCTGGGCGTGGCGGTGATCGGCCTGATGTTCCGCTACATCCTGGACACCACCTTCGGCATCCTGAACGCGTTCCTCGGGGTGTTCGGCATCCCGGAGATCGGCTGGACCACGGAGCAGCCGTGGGCGTTCGTCGCGCTGGTCGCGGTGACGGTGTGGTGGACGGCCGGCTTCAACGCGATCATCTTCCTGGCCGGTCTGCAGGACATCCCGGCCGAGCAGTACGAGGCGGCCGAGCTGGACGGGGCCAACACCTGGCAGCAGTTCCGCAACGTCACGCTGCCGGGCCTGCGTCCGGTCACCGTCTTCATCGTCACGATCACCTTGCTGGCCAGCGCGAACATGTTCGGCCAGGCGCTGCTGATCACGCAGGGCGGACCGGGCGACACCACCAGGACGGCGCTGATGGTGATCACCGACACCGGGTTCAGCCAGTTCCGGATGGGTCAGGCGTCGGCGATGAGCTACCTGCTGGCGATCTGCCTGTCGATCGTCGCGCTGATCACGTTCGCACTGATGAGGGAGCGCAAATCATGAGGCGCCGACCGTCCGCCGCCTTCTGGGTGATGGTGGTGCTGCTGACCCTGCTGGTGATCGTCCCGCTGCTGTGGATGGTGATCACCTCGTTCAAGACCGTCGGTGAGTCGCAGGCCGACCCGCCGACGCTGATCCCGCAGGACCCGAGCGGGCGCGCGTTCGGAGAGGTGCTCACCACCGGCGGCCAGAACCCGGTGCTGCGGTGGGCGCTGAACAGCTTCGCCGCCGCCACGCTGCACGCGGCCCTGGTCGTCGTGGTGGCGTCGATGGCCGGCTACGCGCTGGCCCGGATGGAGTTCCGCGGAAAGAACTTCATCTTCAGCTTCATCCTGCTGACGCTGTTCATCCCCGGCTTCGTCTTCCTGATGCCGAACTACCTGCTGATGGACAACCTCGGCTGGCTGGACACGCTGTGGGCGCTGGTCGTCCCAGGGGCCGCCGGTGCGTTCGGGGTGTTCTTCATGCGGCAGTTCTTCCTGGCCATCCCGAAGGAGCTCGAGGAGGTCGCGCTGATCGACGGCGCGAACGCCTGGATCGTCTTCACCCGGATCATCCTGCCGAACGCCAAGCCGGCGCTGGCCACCTTGACGGTGCTGTCGTTCCTGGCGAACTGGAACGACTTCGTCTGGCCGCTGTTCGTGCTGTTCAGTCCCGAACGCCTCACCCTGCCGGCCGGCCTGAGCCTGCTGCAGGGCGCCTACACCACCGACTACCCGGTGATCATGGCCGGTGCGACCGTCGCCGCCGTACCGGTGCTGATCCTGTACGTGTTCGTCCAGCGCTACGTGATCGAAGGTGTCGCCCGCAGCGGCATCAAAGGCTGACCACCCTGCTCGCAAGCCCGTCCGAGAGGAACCGCCCGTGCCTCGAAGAATCCTTGCCGCCGCGCTCGCCGTGGCCGCCGTCGCCGCCGGAACCACGGCCGCGTCGGCGGCCCCGCCGCCGGCGCTCACCACCCAGAACGACATCTCGAAACCGTTCGCCGACACCTACGCCGATCCGGCGATCATCCAGGGCCGCGACGGCTACTGGTACGCCTACGCCACCTCCGACCCGCTGGTCTCCGGCGGTCCGTTCGGCCTGATGCACATGGCCCGGACCAAGGACTTCGGCTCCTGGGAGTACCTGGGCACCGTCTTCGACGACACCACCAAGCCGTCCTGGGCGGCGCCCGGCTCGTTCTTCTGGGCGCCCGACATCCGGTACTTCGGTGGCCGCTACGTCATGTACTTCACCGTCACCGACACCGCGGCCAACCCCGGCGGCGACCCGGCGATCGGCGTCGCGACCGCGCCGACCCCGGCCGGCCCGTGGACCGCCACCGGTGGCCCGGTCGTCACCCCGAAGCCGGACGGCAACGGTGGCTACTTCGGCACCATCGACCCGGCCCTGCTGACCGCCGCCGACGGCAAGCGCTACCTGTACTACGGCGGCTTCTACGGCGGCATCTCGGTCACCGAGGTCAGCCCGGACGGCCTGCAGGCGGTCGGCGAACCGACCCAGGTCACCATCGGCGACCGCTACGAGGGCTCGTACGTCGTCTACCGCGACGGCTGGTACTACCTGATGGCCTCGTCGATGAACTGCTGCGCCGGCCCGACCACCGGATACTCCGTCTTCGCCGGCCGGTCGAAGTCGCCCAAGGGGCCGTTCCTCGACGCCGACGGCGCGAGCATGAACGAGTCCCGGGTCGGTGGCACGACCGTGCTCACCCAGAACGGCAACAAGTGGATCGGCCCCGGCCACCACGCGTTCTTCACCGACGCGGCCGGCCAGGACCACATCCTGTACCACGCGATCGACCGCGCGAAGCCGTGGCTGACCGACCCGTTCGGCATCAACCGGCGGCCGATGCTGGTCGACCGGATCGACTGGATCGACGGCTGGCCGCGCACCCGCGCGGGTGCCGGTCCGTCGGAGACTCCGCAGCCCGCGCCGACCACCGGTTCCGGCGCCGGGATCATCTCGACCGACCCGGCCTCGGGGCTGCGGCTCGCGACCCGGCGTCCTGGTGACGCGCTGGGTGGACCGACCGCGCAGATCCGTGGCCTGGCAACCACTAAGCAGGCCGCGCCCGGTGGATCGCTGCGGGTCGAGGCCGACGTCCGGTTGGGCAGCAGCTTCACGACCGTGATCGGTGGCTCGGTGGTGGCGAGTGTCGGCAGCAGCAAGCTGACCGTCGTCGCCGGTGGCAAGACCGCCTCGGCGCCGTTGCCGGCCGGTTTCGACCGCACCCAGTGGAACAAGCTGAGCATCCAGGTCGCCGACGGTGTGGTGACCGCACGGCTCAGCGACGCCGGACTCGGTGACCTGTACGCCGAGGCGCGGCTGAGCGTGCCGAAGCTGCGGTTGAAGTCGGCGCCGGTCAGGTGGCTCGGTTCGGCCGAGTTGGACAACCTGACCGTCCGCCCGGTCGCCAAGCCGGTGCGGAAGCTCGCTCCCCAGCCGAAGACCGGGAAGCTGCTGGCCGGTGACGAGTTCGACGGCTCCGGCCTGGGCGGCGCCTGGTCCTGGGTCCGCCCGGACGCTTCGGCGGTAGTTGCTGGTGGCAAGCTTTCTTGGCCGCTGCAGAACGCCGACCTGGTCGGCGGTGGCAACAACGCCGGACTGCTGTTCCACCAGACGCCCGGCACCGACCGCTGGATCGCCGAGACCAAGCTCCACCTGGACCTCGGCGAGGGTGACATCCGCAACTACCAGCAGGCCGGGATGATTGCCTACCGCAACGACGACGACTTCGCCCGGCTGGGCAACGTCGCGATCTGGCGCACCCGGCAGACCGAGTACGGGCGGGAGCTCGTCGCCCGGGCCTCCGACGGCGCGACCAGCTACGGCGGTGCCGCGATCGGCCGGTCGGCGACCGACCTGTGGATGCGGCTCGCGTTCCACAAGAACGCCGCCGGCGAGCACGTCTACCAAGCCGGCACGAGTGTCGACGGCAAGAACTGGACCTGGGGCGCGGCGTGGGTGCTGCCGGCCGGCGAGACGCCGAGGCTGGGACTGTTCGCGCACGGCGAGTTCACGGGGGCGAACCCGAAGCCGGTGGCCACGTTCGACTACCTGCGGTTCTACGAGAGCAAGTGATGCTGCGCGGACTGGGGTTGTCGTTGCTGCTGCTCGTTCTGGCGGGGTGCGGCAGCGACGACGACCCCGGCCCGCCGTCCGAAGGAGCGAGTGTGGGATTCAGCAATCCGGTCTACGACAACAACTTCGCCGACCCGCAGGTGATCGCGGCCGGGGACACGTTCTACGCGTTCGCGACCAACGGACCGCTCGGCAACATCCAGACCCTGAAGTCGACCGACCTGGTCGAGTGGGAGCAGGTCGGCGACGCGCTGCCGGCGCTGCCGGGCTGGACCTCGGCCGGCAAGGTCTGGGCGCCCGAGGTCGCCGTGCACGGCGCTGACCGGTTCGTCATGTATTACACGAGCTCGAACGACAAGACCGGCCGGCAGTGCATCGGGGTCGCGGTCGCCTCACAGCCGGAAGGTCCATATGTCGACAAATCGAGTAATCCCCTGATCTGTCAGAGTGATGAGGGTGGTTCGATCGACGCCAGCCCGTTCCAGGACTCCAGCGGGCAGCGCTGGCTGTACTGGAAGAACGACGGCAACGCGGTCGGCCAGGACACCTGGATCTACGTCTCCAAGCTGTCGGCCGACGGACTCCAGCTGGTCGGCGAGACGACCAGGATGTTCAAGCAGGACCTGCCCTGGGAAGGCAACCTCGTCGAGGCGCCGTACATGGTCGAGCGGAACGGCAAGTTCCACATGTTCTACTCCGCCAACGCCTACGACAAGGCCGAGTACGCCGTCGGCCACGCGCTCTGCACGACACCAGCCGGGCCGTGCAAGAAGTCTGGCGACCCGATCCTCGCCACCTCGGACGACGCCGCCGGACCCGGCCACAACATGGTGCTGGAGAAGGACGGCCGCTACTGGTTCGTCTACCACGCCTGGGATCCCGCGCTGGTCGGCTCCGACCCGCCTGGCCGCACGATGTGGCTGTCGGAGCTCACCTGGAACGGTGACACCCCCGTCGTCCAGCCCCCGCTGCGCGACAACCCCACGCGTCCGTGAGCTGACCGTCGTGGTCTCATCGAGACCATGACCGAGATTCCCGCGGGGGTCGGCTGGACCTCGCTGCTGACCGCCTACGGACGTGCTCAGGAGAGCCGGGAGCCCGAGCCGTTGTTCGTCGAGCCGCTCGCGGCGGCCTTCGTGGCCGCCGCGCTGCGAGCTCCCGTGCCCGCGGGCGTGCAGCTGCCGCGGCTCGGTCCGGCGCGGGACGACGGCACGTCGCGAACGTGGAACGGGCTGCGGTACTACTTCACCCAGCGGACCCCGTTCTACGACCGGCACGTGGTCGACGCGGTCAGGTCGGGCATTCGCCAGGTGGCGGTGCTCGGTGCCGGGCTCGACACTCGTGCGTTCCGGCTGGACCTGCCGGCTGACGTCGTGCTGTTCGAGGTGGACACCGAGCCGGTGCTGAGTTTCAAGGCACAGGTGCTCGATCAGGAGGCTGCCGAGCCGACCTGCCGCCGGGTGCCGCTGGTGGCCGACCTGCGGGGTGACTGGACGTCCGCGCTGGTGGCCGGCGGGTTCGATCCGGCGCGGCCGACGTTCTGGCTGGTCGAGGGTCTGCAGATGTACCTCGCGCGCACCGAGGCGGATCAGTTGCTGGAGGCAATTACCGGGTTGTCCGCCGCGGGCAGCCGGACCGCCGGTGAGTACTTCAGCCGGCTGCCGACGCGGGCCGACGTCGAGTACGACACGCTCGACGCCGAGGAGCAGGCGACCTGGGACCTGTTGCTGACCGCCTTCCGGGACAACCAGCTCGGCCGGCCGGACGCCTGGGTCGCGCAGCACGGCTGGCAAGCGACCGAGGTGACCAGTGTGACCGAGGTCGGCGAACGGTCGGGACGACCGGTCCCGCCGTTGCTCGACGTCCTCAGGGATCGCGTGGTGATCTGGCTGTACGCCGCGGAGCTGGTCAGCTGAGCAGGTCGACCAGGATCTTCAGCGCTGTCACCAGATCCTCGTCGGTCGGAGTGGCGTAGCCGATCACCAGGCCGGGTAGGCCGCTGATGCCGCGGCGGTAGTCGGCGAGTGGGGCGACCGCGACGCCGGCGGTCCTGGCCCGCGCGGCCAGCGCGCGGTCGTCGACGTGGTCGGGCAGCAGCAGGGTGATGTGCAGCCCGGCGTCCTGGCCGACCACCCGCCCGTACGGCGCGAGCATCCGGCAGGTGAGGTTGCGGCGTTCGGCGTACAGGCGGCTGGAGCGGCGGACGAGCTGGTCGAGGTAGCCGTCGCGCAGCATCGCGAGCAGAGCGGCCTGCATCGGCCAGGCCGGCCAGTCGCTGGCGTCCTCGCGGTGCGCGGCGATCCGGTCGACAACCGGCGTGGAGGCGACCAGCCAGCCGAGCCGCAACGAGGGGCTGAGCATCTTCGACAGCGTGCCGAGATGCACGACCCGGTCGAGGTCGAGCTGGGCGAGCGCCGGCAGCGGCGCCACGTCGTACCGGAACTCGCTGTCGTAGTCGTCCTCGATCAGCGTCGCGCCGGTCCGCCGGGCCCAGCGGATCAACTCGTTGCGTCGGGCAACGGGAAGCCGGCCGCCCAGCGGGTACTGGTGGGACGGCGTGACGTAGACCGCGGCCAGGTCGTCGCCGAGCGTTTCCACCCGCAGCCCGTCGGCGTCGACGGGAACGTCGACCACCTCGAGCCGGTGCGACCGGGCTGCGTTGACCGCGTTGACGTAGCCGGGGTCCTCGATCGCAATCCGGTCTCCGGGTGAGCGGGTGGTGGTGAGCAGCAGGTGCAGACCGTGCACGGTGCCGTTGGTGATCACCAGGTTCTCCGGACCGCAGGCGATGCCGCGAACCCGGCCGACGTGCTCGGCGAGCGCGGTGCGCAGCTCGGGGAGGCCGGCGGGTTCGTCGTACCCGCGGGGCGGGCTCTGCGCGGAGACCTCACGCCAGGCCCGCCGCCAGCCGGGATCCGGTGTGCTCGCGATGAACGGGATGCCCGGGCGGAGGGTCAGCAGCTCCGGCTCGGGCTCCCCGCGTGGGCGGGTGGGTCGGCGAACGGCCGGTGTCAGCGGAACGACGTCGGCGACGTACGTGCCCGAGCCGGTCCGGCCGGTGATCCAGCCCTCCGCATGCAGTTGGTCGTACGCCGCCTGCGCGACCGCGCGGGACACCTCGACGTCGCGGGCGAGATCGCGGGTCGACGGAAGGCGAAAACCGGCCTGGAGCCGGCCGTCCCGGATCGCGGCCCGGAACTGCTCGGCGAGCTGGAGATGCAGCGCGATCCCGGCATTCCGGTCCACGGTCAGCGGTAGCGAGGTTCTCACAATGGACTACTCGAAACGTCGCGAAGTGGACCGTGAAGGCATGCCACTACTCTGCCACGCTGAACTTATGACCACGATTCCTTTGTCACCGACCGCCCGGACCCAGGTGCGCCGCTCGAAGGAACGCGCCGCCACCGACCGCCAGGTCCTGTACGACGTGCTGCAGGCCGGCATGTTCTGCCACCTCGGCGTGGTCGTCGACGGCGATCCGCTGGTGCTGCCCACGGCGTACGGCGTGGACCTCGACCGGGGGCCGGACGGGACGCTCTACCTGCACGGATCGGTGGCCGCCCGGAGTGTGGTCGCGGCGCCGGGGCAGACCATCTGCGTGACCGTGACACACATCGACGGGCTCGTGCTGGCCCGGTCCGCGTTCCACCACTCGGTGAACTACCGGTCGGCCGTCGTACTCGGCAGGCCGCGGCTGGTGACGGATCCGGACGAGAAGCTGCACGGGCTGACGACCATCGTCGACCACCTCGTGCCGGGCCGGTCCAGCGGGTCGCGCGCCCCGAACAAGAAGGAGCTGGCGAAGACCTCGGTGCTCGCGCTGGACCTGACCGAGGCTTCGGTGAAGACCCGCGTGGGTGAGGCGAACGACGAGCCGGAGGACCTCGACCTGCCGTTCTGGACCGGGGTGGTCCCGCTGCGTGTGGTCGCGGGTGAGCCGATCAGCAACAGCGACTGCGATCTGCTCGTGCCGGCCCACGTCCGCACTCGCGCCAACCAGCTGGGAGCGCCCGCGGCTACGGGTTGGTGAGCGCGTTCAGCTTCCGCTTCACCAGGCGGCTGGTGACCGGGCCGAGGTTGTCGAGCTCGGACAGCAGCGTCTCGGTCAGTACGGCGAGCTGCTCCAGCGACGCGAGCGCACGGGTCGCGCCCGCCGGATCGACGCCGTCGAGCAGCTCGATGCCAACGAAGCCGGCCGAGATCGCGCGGGCCAGACCACCGCGGTCGACGAGCGGGAGCAACGGACTGCCCGCCAGCACGCGGGCCAGCGTCTTCTCCACCTCGACGACCCAGAGGTTCAGCGCGTCCGCGACCGCCGCGCCGACCACCTCGTTGCCGCGAGCGCCGGCCAGCAGCTGAGCCAGGACGGCGACGTTGCCCTCGGCGTGCTCGGTGACGTGCACCTCACGCCCGACGGCGAGCAGCTCGGCGAACGTTGTGGCCTGGTCGAACCGGTCGCGGTAGAGCGCGACGCGTGACTCGGTACTCTCCCGGCAGGCGGCCGCGATCAGGTCGTTGACGGTGCCGAAGTGGTAGAACACCAGCGCCTGGTTCTGCCCGGCCGCGGTGGCGATGTGCCGAGCCGACGCCCCGGCGAAACCACGTTCGGCGATCGTCCGCAGGGCGGCATCGAGCAGATCGGCGCGGGTGGTCTTCGCCATCGGCAGTCCTTTCATGGTGACCGGGCCGGCAGGTCTCGCGCGCCGCCGCCCATACCGTCGAGCAAGAGCTGCAGCACCGGCCGGACGACAGGCAGCCCGAGCAGCCAGCCGACGTACGCCCAGCCCGGTCCGCTGTGCTGGAACGCCCGGGCGATCGCGCCCAGCCCGCTGACCCGCAAGCCGTCAGGTCCGACGTACAAGGCGCGGCGCAGCCCGACCACCGTATAGGTCTCGGCGGGGTTGATGGTGAGCCCCCGGGGTCCGGTCGACTCGATCAGAGCTCTGGTCTGCGTGCAGATCGTGCAGGTCTCACTCAGATAGAGCTCCGCCTGCGGTTGGTACGGCCGGCGCCGGACGATCCACGGCCGCACCTCGCGGTCGTAGGCTCGCCACTCCGGCTGCCGGGCGTTCAACTGCTCGCGCTCGTGCGGATCGGCGAGGAAGCGCGAGAACGAGACCACGCCGACGGTGGCCAGCGCGAGCGACCAGCTCTGCGTGCCGAGGGCGAGCAGGGCCAGCATGACGACGACCGACGCCTGCATCGGGTTCGACAGGTACGCGTACGGGCCGGTGGTGACCAGGCGCTCCGGCGGATCCCACGGGTACGGCGTACCGCGGCCGCGGACGGCGAACTCCACCACGGCGGCGAGCGCCGGCACCGACGCGAGAGCCATCAGCTGGACGATCAGCGACGTCCGCCAGACCGGTCCGTCGAGCAGGTGGCTCCACGATCCGTCGCCCTGATCCATCACCGCTGACGGCAGCAGCCAGAGCACGAGTCCGGTGAACGTCGTCAATTGGAGGATCACCCGGCCGTTCAGGCGGCGGCGTTCGAGGGTCCAGCGGGCGAGGAGGAGAGCTGGGACGAGCACGAGCAGCAGCGCGACGACTTCGCCGTACAGCCAGTGCGGGCCGAGCTGAACCAGACCGTCGAGGCGGGGCATCAGCAGCAGATCGAGCCAAGCGCAGGTCAGCACCCACAGCAGCAGGCGACCCGAGAGCAGGACGGGCAGTGCGCCCCAGCACAGCGCCCAGCCGATCCACAGGTCGAGCGGTACGCCGAGGAAGCTGCCAACCACCGGCGCGAAGCTCCACCACCCGACGCTCATCGCCAGTTGGTTGGTGACTCCGAGCGCGACGAAGGCGAACAGGAAGCCGAGCAGGGCCGCGCCCGCCCGCCGGTTGCCGTCGGCCCCCGCAGTTGCCGGCGGCGTCTGACGCCACTCCCACCCACGCTCCGGGGAGCGACGCCACAGGACGACGGTGAGGGCCACCGGGACCGCGAGGCAGAGCCAGCGGATCACGACGAGTTCGGTCATGGTGGCCGCTCAGTCGGTGGGCCGGGCGCCGGCGGTGAGGCCGAGGCTGTCGGCGAAGTGGTCGAGGCCGGCGCCGACCATCGCGGCCTCGATCGGGCCGAAGTACCAGCTCGGGTCGAGCCGGCGGGTGAACTCGACCGTGAGATCGACCTCGGTCGTGCCGTCGGCCCGCGGCGTGAGCTGGATCGAGCCGCCCTGCCAGTGCAACCAGCGCTGGGTCTTCGACTGGTCCTCGACGACCGCGAACGCGATCCGCCGCTGGTCGTGCGCGACCACTTCGGTGACGATCGGGTCGCCGGCCAGCAGGAACGACCACCGCGTGCCGACCTCCAGGCCGGTGCCACTCGCCGTCGTCGGCGTCGGGTAACCGGTCAGCCGGAGCAGGAACGGCCGCTCGGCCGAGAAGTCCGGGCCTCGCGCGAGCCGGGTGACCGTCTCGACCGGTGACATCGCGACCACCCGCTCCACGCTGACCTGCTGGATCGGATCCACCCGGTACGCCGTGCCTTCGAGCCCGGCGGCCAGGAGCGGGACGATCGCGAGCGCGGCCAGGTAGCGGTCACCCTCACGACGCAGACGGGACTGCCGGACGATCTCGGCGACGAAGTGCGCCACGCCGTACACGAGCGGTGCGGCCATCAGGACGCAGGCGGCCCCCTCGTGCAGGAACGCCGACGTGATCATCAGCGCGAACGTCACGACCCGGAAGGTCAGCCCGTGCAGGCTCTTGGCCGGCGGGGCGAGGGCGATCACGACAGCGATCGCGAGTGGTGCCCCGACGAAGAGCGCGGCGGTGTCGAGCCGGCCGGCCCGGACGAGCAGCAGCGGGGCGAGGACGGCGGTGGCCGTCACGATCAGCAGGGCAGGAATCCGCTTCGACCAGACGACCGGAGGCGGTGATTGCTCGGGAGTGGTCATGAACGCAGCATAGACCAGGTTTTGAGCGATCGCTCAAAACCTGGTCCATCGGCTGGGTTCGTGCAGGTCAGGCGGCGGTTCCGCGGTTGTACGAGCGGCGGGACCAGAGGTAGCCGCCGGCCGTGATCGCGACGCACCAGGCGGCGGCGAGCCAGCCGTCGGAGGCCTGATACGGCGTACCGATCAGCAGCCCGCGCAGGGTCTCGATGATCGGTGTGTAGGGCTGGTACTCGGCGAACCAGCGGATGCCGGACGGCATCGACTCGATCGGGACGAAGGTGCTGCTGAGGAAGGGCAGGATCAGGCTGAACGGCAGCACGACGTTGCTCGCGGCCTCCGGCGTCTTCGAGGTCAGGCCGAGCGCGACGGCCATCCAGGTCAGCGCGATCGACGTGCCGATGATCAGGGCGGTCGCCGGCAACCACTCGCCGAAGGTCGCCGTGGGGCGGAAGCCCATCAGCAGCGCGACCCCGATCAGCAGCGCGACACTGACCAGCGTCTGCAGCAGGCTGCCGATCACGTGCCCGGTGAGCACCGACGGGCGGAAGATCGCCATCGTCCGGAACCGGGCCACGATGCCCTCGGTCATGTCGGTGCAGACGGCCACCGCGGTCGAGACCGTGCCCGAGCCCATCGTGACCAGCAGCAGGCCGGGTACCAGGAAGTCGAGGTAGTCGAAGCCGCCACCGCCGATCCCGGCCTGGAACGTCTTGCCGAAGACGAAGCCGAACAGCAGCAGCATGATCACCGGGCTGATCAGCGTGCTCAGCGTCATCGACGGGTAGCGCTGCTGGTGCCGCAGGTTGCGGCGCAGCATGGTCGCGGTGTCGGCCAGCGGACGGATGGTCGGGGTCGTCGTGCTCATCGGGTGGTCGCTTTCTCGTCGAGGGTGGAGTGACCGGTGACGGCGAAGAAGACGTCGTCCAGGTCGGGGGTGTGCACGGTGAGCTCGTCGACCTCCAGCGAGGCGTCGTCGATCCGGGCGAGCAGTTCCCGCAGCGACTGCACGCGGCCGTCGTTCGGGACCTGCAGCACCAGAGCGCTCGCGTCGGGTACGCCGCTCGGCAGCACCCGGGCGGCCAGTTCGAGCTCGCCGGGTGAGGTGAACCGCAGCCGGACGTGCCCGCCCGGAACCAGCCGCTTCAGCTCCTCGGCGGTGCCCTGGGCCACCAGTCGGCCGTGGTCCAGGACGGCGATCCGGTCGGCGAGCTGATCGGCCTCTTCCAGGTACTGGGTGGTGAGGAAGACCGTCACGCCGCCGGAGACCAGCTGGCGGATGATCTGCCACATGCTGTGCCGGCTGCGCGGGTCGAGACCGGTGGTCGGCTCGTCCAGGAAGATGATCCGCGGATCGCCGACCAGCGTCATCGCCAGGTCGAGCCGGCGCTTCATGCCGCCGGAGTAGGTCATCACCGGTTTCTTCGCCGCCTCCACCAGGTCGAACTGCTCGAGCAGGGTGGCGGCCCGCTGCTGACCGGCGGCCCGGCCGAGGTGGTGCAGGTCGGCCATCAGCCGCAGGTTCTCCTCGCCGGTGAGCAGGCCGTCGACCGCGGAGAACTGGCCGGTGACCCCGATCGCGGCCCGGATCGTGTCCGGGGCGGCGGTCAGCTCGGTGCCGTCGATCCGGATCTCGCCGGAGTCGGCGGTGACCAGCGTGGACAGGATCTTCACCACGGTGGTCTTGCCGGCGCCGTTCGGGCCGAGCAGGGAGAAAATGGTGCCTTGGGCAACTGTCAGGTCGATGCCGTCGAGCACCAGCTGGTCGCCGAAGGACTTGCGCAGTCCGCGGACCTCGATCGCTGCTGTCATGGTTCCTCGCTTGTTTTCGGGCAGGCTCGCGCCGCCTCGGGACGATGGGGTGTTGGTGGGCAGGCTCGCGCCGAGCCAGTGGGGTGTGGGGACCGCGAAGTCAGAAGGAGGGTGTGCGGATCCAGCCGGACGGCCCGTGGCCGCCGGAGTGGGTGGTGCTGTTCAGTTGTCAGGCGGGGATCAGATGTCGAGATCCTCGACGGCGGGCTGGTTCGCCGCCTCCTCGACCAGGGCGTAGAGGTCGTCGGGGATCAGCTCGCGCAGCTCCTCGATCGTTTCGGCCACGTGCAGGGTGGCCTCGCCCTGCGCCATGCTCCAGGACTGGTCGCTGCTCCAGTTGCCGATCCAGCTGCGCCAGCCGTTCTCGTACGCCGGGTCGCTCTGCTGCTGCTTGAACTGGTTGCGGCGGTCGGCGTGCAGGACGAACTTGCCGGTCCGGCTGCGATAGACCTTGAAGGCCTCGTAACCGTCCTTGCTCGACCGGCCGCCCTCGGCCAGCAGGACGCCCGAGAACCGCTGCTTGCGACCGGTGCCCCGGCCGACCCGCACGGTGATCTCGTCGTACCCCTCCTGGCGGCCCTCCTCCATCTCGACGTAGCGCCGGAGCGCGATCGAGATCGCGGAGGACAGGTTGCCGGCGAGCTCCTGGGCGCGCTTGTAGAGCGCCAGGTCGTCGTCGGACACGTAGATCGTCTTGTTCGGCATGGTGTCTCCTTCTACGTAGAACTATACATATGCCGTACGTAGATGTCTACGTATATGTCTGCGTAGAAGTGGACCGGCCCTGCGAAGATCCCGGTGTGAAGACCGATGAAGACCGCTACGACGCTCTGACCGACGAAGTCGCCGCCCTGTACGACGCCGGCCGGCAGGCGGACGCGCTCGCCCTGCTGGACGCGGCCAGCGACCTCACGCCGTGGTCGGCCGAGCTGGCTCACCTGCGGGCGTGCCTGCTCGGCTCACTCGGCCAGACGCAGGAAGCGCTCGCGGTACTGCGGAGAGAGTCGGACGCGGGCGGGTGGTGGGCCGAGCCGATCCTCACCGAGGACGACGACCTCGCCGGGCTCCAGGGCCTGCCGGAGTTCCAGCAGGTGGTGGCGCTCAGTCGTCAGCGCCATGTCGCCGACCTGACGCCACCCTTGGTCCACCTCGGCGACCAGCCCACGCGTGTGGTGGTCGCACTCCACGGCGCCGGGCAGCGTGCGACTCACGCGGCCCGTGACTGGTCGGGCGTGCTCGAGCTCGGCTGCGCCCTGGTCTGTGTGGAGTCCTCGCAGCTGATGTCCCCGATGTACCGCACCTGGCCGGACCGCCAGGCCGCGCGCGACGACATCGCCCGCGCGCTCACTCAGCTCCCCGAGGAGCTGCGAGGCCTGCCGCTGATTGCCGCCGGCTTCTCCGCGGGCGGTCGCGCGGCCCTCGACTGGGCCCTGACCGGTCTGCCGCAGCGGGCCGACGGCGTACTGGCGCTCGCTCCCGCGCTCCGCGAACTGCCGCCGTCGGCCGCGAACTCGCTGTCCCCCGCGACCGTCCTGATCGGCACCGACGACGATCTGCTCGACGTGGTCACCAGCATGACCCCGGAGCTCACCGGCCTCGGCCTGGCCGTCCGTCACCTGCCGGGGGTCGCCCATCACCCACCGGCCCACTTCGGGTCCCTGCTGGCCGGCTACCTCAGCTGACCTGCGCCGGGAAGCCGTCTTCCCCAGTTGTGGACAACATGGTGATCAAACCTCAACAATCCACAGATTCAGCCGATTTCGGGGCTGAATCGGTGCACAACCTCGGGAAAACCTGGGGACAACTCGGCCGAAAGCTGTGCACAGCTGGGGATACGGGTGTGGATAACTCAGATCCACTGGGTCGAGACGACGAACCCCACGGCGATCAGGCCCATGCCGATCAGCAGGTTCCAGTTGCCCAGGTCGTTCATGAACGGGATGTCCTGACCGGCCACGTAGAAGACCACCAGCCAGATCAGCCCGAGCAGCCAGCAGCCCAGCATCAGCGGCGCCACCCAGGCGCGGCTGGAGGTACGGGGCTTCTTCGGAGTCTTCTGCGGCTTCTCCGCGGCCGACTTCTTCTTCTTTTCGCGACTGCTCGACTCGGGCACGGCTTGGGCTCCTTGTAGCGGACACTAAGGTGAGTGGTGGTCCCTCGGTTCGCGAGGCTGTCCACCAGCCACACCGACGGGTGGCCTCGGTTAGCGTAGTGCAGACGGGAGCATGGGAGTCACGAGTGAGCAGGCTGCGGCGTTTTTCGCTCTGGCGCGCGGGTGCGCCGGTGGCACTGCTGTGCGCCGGCCTGCTGTTCGCGACCAGCGCCACCAACGCTCGTGGCACCGACCTGCGTCCCAGTCGTAACACTACGCTCGCGGGCCTCGTGGAGGAACAGAGCCGCCGCAGCGCGACCCTGACCCGGCAGCACGCCGCCCTGAGCGGGGACATCGACAAGCTGCGCGCGCAGCAGGGCTCGTTCCCGCCGAAGCTGGCCAAGCAGCTCCAGGACCTGTCGGTCGCGGTCGGCACCACGCCGGTCACCGGGCCCGGACTGACCGTGACGCTCAAGGACGCGCCGCCCCAGGTGGTCAAGGACAATCCGGACGTCGACGCCGACTGGCTGGTGATCCACCAGCAGGACATCCAGGCGGTGGTGAACGCGCTGTGGGCCGGCGGCGCCGACGCAATCTCGATCCAGGACCACCGGGTGATCTCCACGACCGGCATCAAGTGCGTCGGCAACTCGGTCGTCCTGCACGGCGTTCCGTACCTGCCGCCGTACCGGATCACCGCGATCGGTGACCGGCGCAAGCTGCAGCAGTCGCTGGACGACTCGAAGTACATCGAGAACCTCCAGGACTACGTGGTGAAGTTCCAGCTCGGCTACGAGGTGAAGACCGAGTCGAACATCGCGATGCCGGCCTACGAGGGCACCCTGGACCTGCAGAGCGCGACGGTGCCGGGCTTCGCGAAGACGCCGACCGTGAGCCCGTCGAGCAGCGGTCGCTGAACACTTCGCGGAACAACTCTCCGGGCCGCTGCCCGGAGGCCCGTAAACTCGGCTCATGCCGCGCATCCTCGTCGTCGACAACTACGACTCCTTCGTCTACAACCTGGTGCAGTACCTGCAGCAGCTGCAGGCCGACACCACGGTCCTGCGCAACGACGAGGTGACGCCCGAGCAGGTCACCGCGTACGACGGCGTGCTGCTGTCGCCGGGACCGGGCACGCCCGAGGAGGCCGGCGCCTGCGTCGACATCGTCAAGCAGGCCGGTGGCCAGGTCCCGATCTTCGGTGTCTGCCTCGGCCTGCAGGCGATCGGCGTCGCGTACGGCGGCGTGGTCGGCCGCGCGGACGAGCTGCTGCACGGCAAGACCAGCCAGGTCTTCCACGAGGGCGCCGGAGTGCTGGACGGGCTGCCGTCGCCGTTCACCGCGACCCGCTACCACTCGCTGGCGATCGCCCAGGACAGCGTGCCCGACGTACTGCAGGTGACCGCGCGCACCGAGGCCGGAGTGATCATGGCCGCCCGCCACAAGGATCTGGCCGTCGAGGGGGTCCAGTTCCACCCGGAGTCCGTGCTGACCGAAGGCGGCCATCGCATGCTCGCCAACTGGCTGGCCACCTGCGGCGACCCCGACGCCGTGGCGCGCTCGGCCGGGATGGCTCCCGTCGTCAGCTGACAGCAACCAGAAGACCGCGGCACCCCCAAGGGGAGCCGCGGTCTTCTGCTGTTCGGTGCTACGGCTGCCGGCCGGTGAAGCCGCCTCCGCCACCGGGCAGTCCGATGGTCGGCGGCGGGCTGTCGGTCGGACTCGTCGGGTCACCCGACGGGTCGTCGGACGGCGACTCTGTGGGGGTGGTGGTCGGCGTGGGCGGCCCGGCGATCCGGATGATCACCTTGGTGCCCTTGTCGACCTTCTGCCC
Source organism: Kribbella sp. ALI-6-A (assembly GCF_001984195.1). Lineage (GTDB taxonomy): Bacteria > Actinomycetota > Actinomycetes > Propionibacteriales > Kribbellaceae > Kribbella. The sequence goes on along the minus strand of NZ_MTQN01000012.1, from coordinate 1,197,828 downwards.
CGGCGCGACGCTCTGCGACACGACCGTGCCCTCGGGCTGGTTCGACCCGGGCGGCGCGTTCTCGTAGCCGACCTGCAGCCCGGCGCCCTTCAGCGTGTTCGCCGCGTCTTCCTGCTTCTGCTTGGTCACGTCCGGGACGGTGACCTTGACCGAGCCGCTGGACACCGTCAGCGTGAACTCCTGGCCGCTCGGGTACTTGCCGGTCTGGTCGGGGTCGACCTGCAGCACGGTCCCCTTGGCCGACTCGTCGTCCTCGGTCCTGACCTTGTCGGCGACCTTGAAGTTGCCCGGTGCGTCCTCGATCAGTTCCCGCGCGGCCTTCTCGCTCTTGCCGATCACGTCCGGCACCGAGAACGACGTGGGCCCGCTCGACACCACCACCGCGATCGTCGCGCCCTTGTCGGCCATCGCGCTGGCGGTCGGGTTCTGGCGGATGATCTGGTTCTTCGGCACGGTCGGGCTGGCCGCACCGGTCGACTGGATCTTGAAGCCCTGCGCGGTCAGCAGCGCGGTCGCCTCGGTCAGCGTCTTGCCCACGACGTCCGGCACCGCGACCTGGGTGACCTCAGGAGTCCCGCCGCCGCCCGCGGTGTCGTTCTTGTTCCCGTTGTCGATCAGCACGTAGACCAGGACGGCCACGGCGACGATCGCCAGGCCGAGCAGGAAGTACGCCAGTCCACGATTCCGCCGCTTCCGGGCCGCCTCGGCCTCGTCCAGGCCGTCGTCCGGCGGGAGCAGGTCGTTGGCCTGCGTCTGCCGGAACGCCTGGGTGGCCGCGGCCGGCGCCACCGCCGTACCGGCCATCGCGCGGGTCTCGGCCACGGCGGCCATCGGCGCGGTGACCTGCTGACCGGCGAGCACGCGGTGAATGTCCTGACGCATCTCGGCCGCGCTCTGGTAGCGCTCCTCGCGGCCCTTGGCCAGCGCCTTCAGCACGACCGCGTCGACCTCCGGCGGGATGTCGGGGTCGAACGACGACGGCGGGACCGGCTGCTCGCGGACGTGCTGGTAGGCCACCGAGACCGGCGACTCGCCGACGAACGGCGGCCGGCCGGTGAGCAGTTCGTACAGCAGGCAGCCGGTGGAGTAGAGGTCTGAGCGGGCGTCGACGGTCTCGCCGCGGGCCTGCTCGGGCGACAGGTACTGCGCGGTGCCGATCACGGCCGCGGTCTGGGTCATGTCCGAGGTGGTGTCGGCGACCGCGCGGGCGATGCCGAAGTCCATCACCTTGACCTGGCCCTGCGGGGTGAGCATCACGTTGCCGGGCTTGATGTCGCGGTGCACGATGCCGGCCCGGTGGCTGTAGTCGAGTGCCTCGAGTACGCCGGAGGTGATCTCCAGCGCGCGCTCCGGCATGATCTTGCGGCCCTCGCGGATCAGGTCGCGCAGCGTCTTGCCGGTCACCAGCTCCATCACGATGTAGGGAATCGTGATGCCGGAGCCGTTCGGGTCCGGTTCCTCGCCGGTGTCGTAGACCGACACGATGGTGGGGTGGTTCAGCGACGCCGCCGACTGCGCTTCACGCCGGAATCTGGCCTGGAAGGTGGAGTCACTGGCCAGGTCCACCCGCAGCCGCTTGATCGCGACGGCCCGGCCGAGCCGGTTGTCGACGCCCCGGCGGACGTCGGCCATGCCCCCTCGCCCCAGCGGTTCGCCTTCCTCGTAGCGCCCGCCGACGAGACGTGCCTGCGATGTCATTGCTCTGCCTTCCAACCTGCGCGGATCTTGCCTGGCCACAACACGTGCAATTCGCCCACCGTAGCCAAAGCCACGACTGGACCCCCGCTGGTTCGACACACCGTCACGGAATCATTCCGCATCGTCGTCACCGTCCGATCACCGCCTCCATCACGTCCTTGGCGATCGGCGCGGCGAGCCTGCCGCCCGCGATGTCGTCGCGCGGGACGTTGGCGTCCTCGATCATCACCGCGACCGCGATCTGCGGGTCGTTGGCCGGCGCGAACGCGGTGAACCAGGCGAACGGCGGCCGGTCCTTGGCCGTCTGCGCCGTCCCGGTCTTGCCGGCCACCTGGACGCCGCTGATCCGGCCCGGCTTGCCGGTGCCGTTCTCGACCACGTCGACCATCATCTGGGTCAGCTGCGAGGCGACCTCCGGGGTGACCGCCTGGTGCAGCGACTCCGGCTTGGTCTCCGAGACCGTCTTCAGGTCCGCGGTCCGCACGCTCTGCACCAGGTACGGCTTCATCACGTCGCCCTTGTTGGCGATGCCGGCCGCGACCATCGCCATCTGCAGCGGCGTGGCCTGGACGTCGAACTGGCCGATCGCCGACTGCGCGACCTGCGGCGGGTTCGGGTCGGCGGGGAACTGGCTGGCCACGGCACCGAGCTCGGGCAGCTGCCGCTCGCCGAAGCCGAACTTCTCCGCCTGCTCGCGGAGCGCGTCGGCGCCCAGCTCCAGGCCGACCGAGCCGAACGCGGTGTTGCACGACAGCCGCAGCGCGACGGTCAGCGTCGCGTTGTCACTGCCGCCGCAGTTGCTGCGGTTCTCGTTGATCAGCGGCACGGTGGTCTGCGGCAGCTCGAGCTGGGCGGGCGAGCGGACCTGCGACTGCGGGTTGTACTTGCCGCTGGACAGCGCCGCCGCCGCGGTCACCAGCTTGAACGTCGACCCCGGCGGATACAGCTCGCGGGCCGCCCGGTTCGACATCGGCTTGTTCTTGTCCTCGGTGAACTTCTTCCACGCCGCGCCGACCTTCTCCAGGTCGTGCCCGGCCAGCTCGTTCGGGTCGTACGACGGCCGCGACACCATCGCCAGGATCTTGCCGGTCTTCGGCTCGATCGCGACGACCGCGCCCTTCTTGCCGGCCAGGCCCTTGTACGCCTCCAGCTGGGCCCGGGCGTTCAGCGTCAGCGACACGCTCGCGCCCTGCTGCTTGCGGTTGGTGATCACGTCGACCACCCGGCGGAAGGCCAGCGACGGGTCGGAGCCGTTCAGCTGCGAGTTCTGGCTCAGCTCGATGCCGAGCCGGCCGTACAGGAACGAGTAGTACCCGGTCACCGGCGCGTACGCCGGCCCGACCGTGTAGGTGCGCTGGAACTCGAACCGGTCGTCGACCGGCTTGGACTGCGCGATCGGCGTACTGCCGATCAGGATCGGGCCGCGGTCGACCGAGAACTGCGCGTCGCGGACCCGCCGGTTGTCGTTGCGGCCGTTCAGTTCGCTGGCCCGGAAGGCCTGCAGGTAGGTGGAGTTGGCCATCAGCGCGAGCATCAGGATGATCGCGGCCACGGCCAGTCGTCGGATGGCTGAATTCACTGCTTCTGCACCGCCATGGCGATCGTCTCGTCGGACACCGGAGCCGCGGGGGTCTGCGGCCGGCGGGCCTGGTCGCTGATCCGCAGCAGCAGGGCGACGATCGCCCAGTTCGCCACCAGCGAGGTCCCGCCGAGCGCCATGAACGGCGTGGCCAGACCGGTCAGCGGGATCAGGCCGGTGACGCCGCCGACGATCACGAACACCTGCAGCGCGAACGACATCGCCAGACCGGTCGCCAGCAGCTTGCCGAAGACGTCCCGGCAGCCGAGCGCGGTCCGCAGGCCGCGCTCGATGATCAGCGTGTAGACCAGGATGATCGCGATCAGCCCGGTCAGGCCGAGCTCCTCGCCGAACGAGGAGATGATGAAGTCGCTCTGGGCGTAGAACTGGAGGATCTCCGGCCGGCCCTGGCCGAGGCCCCGGCCGAGCACGCCGCCCCAGGCCTGGCCGAACAGGGCGTTGGCGACCTGGCCGCCGACTTCGTTGAACGGGTTCTGCCAGTCCGTGACCCGCTTCTGCACGTGGCTGAAGGTCGAGAAGGCGAACAGGGCACCGCCGGCGAACAGCAGGCCACCGATCAGCAGCCAGCCGGCTCGCTCGGTCGCGACGTACAGCAGGAACAGGAACAGGCCGAAGAACAGCAGCGAGGAGCCGAGGTCCTTCTCGAAGATCAGGACGCCGAGGCTGACGCCCCAGGCGATCAGGATCGGGCCGAGGTCACGGGCCCGGGGCAGGTCCAGGCCGAGGAACCGGTGCCCGGCCAGCGTCAGCACGTCGCGCTTGACCACCAGGTACCCGGCGAAGAAGACCACCAGGCAGAGCTTGGCGAACTCGCCGGGCTGGAACGACATCCCGAGGAAGTGGACCCAGATCCGGGCGCCGTTGATGTCGACGCCGAGGCCCGGAACGAGCGGCAGCACCAGCAGGACCAGACCGGCCAGGCCGGCGGTATAGGTGAGCGCCTGCAGGCGGCGGTGGTCCCGGACGATCAGGATCACCACCAGGAACAGGACGATGCCGACCGCCGTCCAGGTGATCTGCTGCGGTGCCGCCGGGCCACGCGGCGTACGGCCGGCTGCCTCGGCGGCCGCCTTGAGGCCGAGGTCGACCCGGTGGATCATCGCCACGCCGAGCCCGTTCAGCAGCACGGCGCAGGGCAGGATCACCGGATCGGCGTACGGCGCGCGGTAGCGCAGCGCGAGGTGGGCGATCAGCGCGAGCAGGCCGATTCCGGCGGCGTAGTACCCGGTGCTGGCCGGGACCTTGCCCTGCACGGTCAGGCCGATGTTGACGTAGGCGGCGACCGAGACCGCGATCGCGATGATCAGCAGCATCAGCTCCACCCCGCGGCGGGTCCGCGGGATGATCTGGATGACCGAGGTGGACGCGTAACTCATCGCACCCCGTCGCAGTCGTCGGGGCCGACCGAACCGTTGGAGGGCGTGACGGATGGGGTGAGCGCCGGGGTGCTGGCCGGCGGCTTGGGCGGCGTCACCGGCTTGCCGCTGGCCGGCGGCGTACTCGGCCTCGGCGCCGTCGGGGTGGGGCTCGGCTTCGGGGGCGGCGCGGCGCACGCGTCCGCGGCGCGCTGCAGTTCCTCGACGATCTCCTGCGCCGCGGCCAGGTCGTCGGCCTGGATGTTGCCCTCGACCTGCTCACGGTTGTACGTCGGCAGCTTGTCGACCTGCAGCGTCTTCTGCTCGTACACCCGGGTCAGCGTGAGGCCGGGGATCTGCTCGTCGACGCCCTTGAAGATCGCCACGTAGTCGCCGTCGGTGCCGACGTAGTACTGGTTCTGGGTCCAGCTGTAGGCGAACCAGCCGCCGCCGATGATCAGCGCGAGCACGACCACCGCCAGGCCGAGCCGGCGCAGCCACAGGAACCGCTTCGGCGGGCGCGGGGCGTAGCGCAGCTCCTCGGGATCGAGGTCGCCCACTGCTCCACCGGCGCCGTCCCCGGAACCGGTCCCACCCCGTACGGCGATCGTCGGCTCGGTGCCGGTCCCGCCTTGGGCGAGCTCGGCCGCGGCACCGACCAGCTGCGCGCTGGACCCGCTGGCCGGCTCGGTCTCCACCACGTCGGCCACGACGCAGGTGACGTTGTCGTTGGAGCCGGCTTCGAGCGCGTGCGTGATCAGGTCGACGACGACGGAGTCCGGCGTACCGTCGGCCATCGCGGCCGCGATCACGTCGTCGCTGACGTAGTCGGGCAGCCCGTCGCTGCACAGCAGCAACCGGTCGCCGGCCTGTACGTCGAGGATCTGCAGGTCCGGGTCGGAGTCGGGCCGGCCGTCCAGCACCCGGAGGATCAGATTCCGGTGCGGGTGGGTGAAGGCCTCCTCCTGGGAGATCCGGCCCTCGTCGACCAGCGACTGCACGAACGTGTGGTCGTGGCTGAGCTGCTCCAGCCGGCCGTCGCGCATCCGGTAGGCGCGCGAGTCGCCGAGATGGGCCAGCCCGAGCTGCTGCCCGTCGAACATCAGCGCGGTCACGGTCGAACCCATGCCCTCGCGCTCGGGGTCCTCCTCGACCAGCTCCGACAGCCGCTCGTTGGCCCGGTGCACGGCGCCGGCCAGCGCCTCGATCATGTCCTCGCCGGTGATCGTCGCGGTGTCGAGGCGGCGGATCACCTGGACGGCGGCCGCGCTGGCCACCTCACCGGCCGCCGCGCCGCCCATGCCGTCGGCGAGCAGCAACAGGTGCGGACCGGCGTACGCGGAGTCCTCGTTGTTGCGGCGCACCCGTCCGACGTCGGACAGTGCTGCGTAGTCGAGCGACAAGGTCATGGACTCAGGCCTACTTCGCGATGTTCAACGTCGTGCGGCCGATCCGGATCGAACCGCCGATCTCGGCGGGCACCGGCCGGGTCACCCGCTGGCCGTCCAGGTAGGTGCCGTTGGTGGAGCCCAGGTCCTCGACCCACCACTGGCCCTCGGACAGGAACAGCCGGGAGTGCCGGGTGGAGGAGTAGTCGTCGTCGAGCCGGATCTGGCAGTCCGAGCCGCGGCCGATCACCACCGGGTCCTCGTGCAGGGTGGCGCCGACGCCGGCCTGCGGGCCGTCGGCGATCGTCACCGAACCCGGCAGGCCCTTCTTCTTCTTGGACGGCTTGGGCGGCTTCGGGGTCCGGCCGGCCGCCGCGGCCGCCGGCGCCAGCGCGCGGCTGTCCACCTTGGCGCCGAACAGGTCCGAGCGGATCACGGACAGCACCGCCAGGACGAACATCCACAGCAGGGCCAGGAACCCCAGTTTGATCAGGGTCAGCGTCAGTTCCGACATGGAAGGCCAGTCACCACCCGCTGCTCGGCGGCTGGGCGATCGGCTCGTCCGCCAGGCGCAGCGTCATCGTGGTGTTCCCGATTCTCACAGTGGATCCGTCGACCAGCTCGGCCTCGGCCGCGCGGCGGCCGTTGACCAGCGTGCCGTTGGTCGAGCCCAGGTCGACCAGCACGACCCGGACACCGCCCGGGCCTTCCGGCATCAGCCGGATCTCGGCGTGCCGGCGCGACACCCCGGGGTCGTTGATCTGGATGTCGGCGTCGGTGCCGCGGCCCAGCACGACGCCGGGCGGGTTCACCGGGCGACGGCGTCCGTTCACCTCGAGCATCACCTGCGGGTGGCCGCGGCGGATCGGCTGCGGCGCGGCCGGCGGTGGCGTCGGCGCGCTCTGCATCACGGTCTGCCCCTCGTCGGCGTACGGGTCCGGCGGCGGAGGCGGCTGGGGGCGGGAGCGCTGGGGCGTCCCGACCGTCTGGCTGACGACACGGAACTTGCCGGTCGGCAGGTCGTCCTGCTGGGTCAACTCGATCTCGATCGGTCCGGAGAAGGTGTAGCGCTGGATGTCCGCGTGGTCGCGGAGTTCGTTCGCGAGCTCGTGGTTCAGGGTGCGGCCGTAGGCGTTCAGCCGCTCGAAGTCCTCCGGGCCGAGCTCGATGGTGAAGTGGTTCGGCACCAGCCGGCGGTCGCGGGACAGGATCCGGGCGGTGTTGTCGATCTCACGCTTGAGCGCGGCGGCCAGTTCGATCGGCTCCACGTCACCCTTGAACGCGCGCGCGAAGACACCGCTCACGATGCCCTCCAGGCGTCGTTCGAAGCGCTGCAGCGGTCGCACGCGTCCTCCTCCACGTCGGTCGTCGGCCCGGCACCAACGATCGTGCTTGCCGTTCGGCGCCTTCGGCAGGCTCGCCGTACGTCGTGGCCTCCGAGTCGGCAGGGCCACACCGGTACGACGATCGATCGTATCGGGAGGTTCGACCCAACCCGCAATGCAAGAGTCGGTGAAAAGACATGCTAGTGTTTTCCCTCGGTTGGGGATGGCGCTTCGAGAGGCCGGAAACAGCCAGCGCGCGGGTGGCGGAATAGGCAGACGCGCACGGTTCAGGTCCGTGTGCCCGAAAGGGCGTGGGGGTTCAACTCCCCCCTCGCGCACAAGCAGCACCGAAGTCCCGGTCTCACCCGACCGGGACTTTTTCTTTTGGCCGGGCTCTCGGGTTGCGGTGAGAGAGCTCTGTCACATCGGCGGGATCAGCCCAGCCTGAGCAACAGCTCGGAGAGCTCGGCCGGCATGGTGATCATGCAGTCGTGGCCGGTGGGCAACTCCCAGATCTGCGCCGGGCTGCCGTTGGGTTGCACCGCGGGGACCGGGCGCCGTTCGAAGCCCTCCGGCGCGACGGTGCAGTGGATGTGCGTCCGGGCAATCTTGTGCACGTCCGGGTTGTCGAGTCGGACCGGCTGCTGGAGGCAGCGCACCGGCTGGTCCGACAGCAGCGTGCGCAGCCAGGCGACGTCCGCCGGGTCGGTGACCCCGAACAGCCCGAACGGTGGCGGCAGCTCGGGCATCGGCGGAACCCGCCAGCCGCTGTCGGACGCCGTGGCGAGGTCGATCAGCGTCTGGGTGACGGGCATGACGTCGACCGCGCTCTCGCCGTCGTTCGGGACCATCGCGTCGAGGTAGACCAACTGGGCGATCCGGTCGGGCACCTGGTTGGCCACGGAGGAGATGACCAGCCCCGCGTAGCTGTGTCCCACCAGCACCACCTCGGTGAGGTCCTGCTCGACGATCAGCCCGACGACGTCGTCGACGTGGGTATCGAGCCCGACCTCGGGTCCGAGCAGGTGCGCCTTGTCGCCGTAGCCGCTGAGCGACGGGGTGAACACCTGATGCCCGGCCGACACCAGCCAGGGCACAACCCGCTCCCAGCTCTGTCCGTTGTGCCAGGCGCCGTGCACCAGCAGGTAGGTCGTCATGCTTCTCGCTCCGTCCATCGCCGGATCCCGTTAAACGGGACGCTGTCCCGTTTAACGATATGGGACACTGTCCCGGTTAGCAATCACGGCAGAGGGCGGTGCGGTGAACGTCAGTGAAGCGGCGGGCAAGCAGGCCCGGCCCAAACGCGCGGACGCGCGACGCAACGAGCAGACCCTGCTGGACGCGGCCGCCGCGGTGTTCGTCCGCTCGGGCGTCGAAGCGCCGATCCGCGACATCGCGGCCGAGGCCGGCGTCGGGACGGCCACGATCTACCGCCACTTCCCGACGCGCGCGGATCTGATCGTCGCGGTCTACCGCCACCAGGTCGAGAGCCTCGCCGCGGCCGGTCCCGATCTGCTGGAGAAAAGCGCCACGCCGTACGCCGCGCTGGAGCGTTGGATCGACCAGTTCGTCGATTTCGTGATCACCAAGCAGGGCCTCGCCGCCGTGCTGCAGTCCGACGATCCCTGCTACGACCCGCTGCACTCCTACTTCCTCGAACGGCTGGTTCCCGTCTGCACGCAGCTGCTCGACGCCGCAGCCGACGCCGGCGAGATCCACGCCGGGCAGGACGCTTCCGAGCTCATGCGCGGAGTCGGAGGCCTGTGCGCGGGCGCCAGCAACAATCCCCGGTACGACGCCCGCCGGCTGGTCGGACTGCTGATCGCGGGGCTGCGGGCCTAGCGGAAGATCCGCTGCAGCCTGCCTCCCGAGGTCGCCCGGTGCCGGGCCGGGCGGGTGTCGGCGGTCGGGGTGGAGTGGCGCGGGTCGCCGCGGTGTGGGGTGGTGTGGGCGCCCATCAGCATCCAGGCACCGAGCAGGGCGGCGGCGATCAGGCCGAGGACTCCGAAGAAGTCGGTCACGGTCATTGGGGATCTCTCTCAACGGGCTCGGGCGGGAAGCGATTGGCGTTACACCGGGAGGGACGGTGCGGGCGCCCGAACGTGATGGCACTCTCGTGCCAGGAGTGCCAGGGCCTGCAGGTGGCCCAGCTGTGCCGGATGCTGGACCGCCCTGCTCGCCACTGCGCGTACGGCCTGATTAGGTGGTGCTTCGAGCACTGGAGGTGGGGCGGGATGCAGGACGGTGCGTTGCTGGATGCCCGGGAGGAGCAGGCGTACCGGTTGCTGGTCGGGCTGTCGGTCGCCAGGGCCGCCGAATTGGCCGAGGTCGCGGAGCTGCCGCAGCAGGAGGTCGTCGAGCTGCTGCAGCGGCTGCAGGCCAAGGGACTGGTCGCGGTGCTGCCGGGCGACGACGACCCGGTGTTCCGCCCGCTGCCACCCGACGTAGCCCTCGGTACGACGCTGCTGCGGCGCCAGGAGTCGCTGGAGTCGGCCCGGCAGACCGTGGCGTCGCTGAGCGAGGAGTTCCGGGCCAGCGCGAGCCGCCGGGACGCGCACCACCTGGTGGAGGTCATCGTCGGAGCCGGCGCGCTGCGGGATCGCCTGCGCGATCTGCAGGAGTCGGCGCGCGAGGAAATCCTCTGGTTCTGCCGGGCGAACCCATTGGCCATGCAGGGCGCCGAGAACACCGAGGAGTACGGCGCACTGAGTCGCGGCGTCCGCTACCGGGCCATCTACGAGCGGGCCCTACTGGAGACGCCTGGCGAGCTGGACACCATCGCCGAGGGCATCAGCTGGGGCGAGGAGGCCCGGACCCTGCCACACCTTCCGGTCCGGCTGGCCATCGTGGACCGGGCGACCGCTGTCTGCCCGCTGGTCCGCGACGACGAGGCGGGGATCGGGGAGCCGACCGCGGCGATCATCGGCCGCGGCCAGCTGCTGGACGCGTTGCTGGCGCTGTTCGAGAGCCACTGGGAGGCAGCCACACCGGTCAAACTCCAGCCGGACGAAGCCGAGGACGGCGAAGGGCTGGACGGATCTGAGCGGTTCCTGCTGTCGCTGATGGTGGCCGGCGTACCGGACAAGTCGATCGCGTCGCAGCTCGGCATCAGCCGCCGTACGGTGCAGCGGCGGCTCGACCGGATGATGGCGCTGGCGGGTGTCGACACCCGCACCGGGCTGGCCTACCAGGCCGCGATGCGCAAGTGGTTGTAGCGGTACGGCCCGGGCAGGTCGACTGCCCGGGCCGTACTGACCGACTACTTGAGCCCGTAGGCCCGGATCACCGTCTGGGTGACCTTGTTGCCGGCATTGTCCGCCGCGGAGACCCGCAGCGAGACCGTGCCCTTGCCGGCCGGGACGACCGCCACGTAGTGGCCGCGCGCACCGACGGCGATGATCCGCCGCCAGCTCTTGCCCTCGTCGAACGACACCTCCGCCTGCAGTGACGTCGACCGCGCCGCCGGAGCACCCGCCTGCTGCTGCACGGTGAAGCCGACAACGTGCCCCCGGCCCGGCGCCCGGCCAGTCAGGTCAACCGGTACGTCGTACCCGACCTGCAGCAGCGGCAGCGCCGCAGCCTTGTCCTCGGAGGTCTTCTTCGACCGGAAGTCCCACGCGGTCTGGGTCTTCGTCGCCCAGTTCCACTCGCCTTCCTCGTCCTGCCGCTCGGTCGCCAGCTCCAGCCGGTACGCCGCGTCGCCGCTGGTCGTGGTCACGTCCTGCCAGGCGTCCGGCAGCTCGGCGACAACCGCGCCGTTGCGCTTGAGCACCGCGGACGCGGACGTGGTCTCGCCGACCGTGAAGTGCCCGGCGGCGTCGACGAACGACGGCACCCGCAGCGAGAACCGGTCAGCGGTCCGCGTCGACACCACACCGGGTGCGGCCGCCGGACGGACCACCGGCTCGAACCAGCTCTCGCTCGACGAGCCCACCGAGTAGCTGCGCGGCACCGACGTCATGCCGCCCCGCAACGGGTTCATCGTGTCCCACGTGTAGAGGTGGTGCACCCGGTGCTGCCACAGGGAGTCGCCCGCGCTCACCCACTCCTCGCGCACCTTCGGGGCCTGGACGAAGCGCTGCGAGTCGTTCCAGGAGTAGTCCTGCCACGGCCGCCAGCCGAACCGCTGCTCCTTGGCCCAGCCGAAGCCGCCGTTGTCGGCGTACGAGGTGTTGATCCGGGCGCTGTTCGCCGCGGTGACCCGGTAGTCGATCTTGGCCGGGATCTGGCCCTTCGACACCTGGAACACGTCGTACAGGTAGGGGCTGGAGGTGGTCAGGGTCAGGTCGATCGTCGCGCGACCGGCCTTGGCCCGGTTGACCAGCTTGGCGCCGTCGGCGGCGGTGGTGACCATCGCCGGGATCGGCTCCCGGTCGCCGACCGGACGCCAGACCGTCCAGGCCGACCAGTCCGCCGGCCGGTACAGGATGACCCCGGCCGCGCCGGCCTTCGCCGCCGCCGCGATCTGGTCCTGCTCGCTGCCGTTGCCCCAGCCGTCCTCGCTGGAGGGCAGCACGGCGACAGCTCCCTTGACGCCCTTCAGGTCAGGGCCAGGAGCAACCAGGCTGAACCGCTTCCTGCCCTCGTACGACGGCGACTGGTGCAGCAGGTTGATGTCCATCGGACCGGAGATGCCCGGCACCGACGCCTGAACCAGCGGCGCGACCAGCTGCCAGCGGGACGCGAACTCGAAGCTGCCGCCCTGGACCGGCTTGGTCGGCGTGACCAGGACCTGGTCGACCGTGCTGAAGTGCATCACGCCGTGGGTGATCTTCCGGCCGTTCGGGTACTCGCGGTGCACGTAGTAGCTGAGCACCGCCTGCTGCTCCGACGGCTTCGGCGTGTGGATCGTGGTCGGCGCCGCCTTGCGGGCGTCGACGACGATCTCCCGGTCGCCGGTGACGACGATGTTCGGGTCGGTGATCAGGGCGGCCTTCTCGTTCTGCGGGTCGCCGTTGTCCACCAGCCCGTGCATCAGGTAGGTGCCCTCCTCGACCTCGGCCGTGAAGGTGCCGCCGTTGTCGAACCAGCCCAACGTGTCCGAGCGCGGGTTGTCGCCGTACAGGGAGACGACCGGGACGCCGGTCGGCTGACCGTTCAGGTCGATGCCGCGGAAGGTGACCTTGTGCTTCGGGCCCGACTTGAGCGCGCCGACCGCGGTGCGGACACTGACGCCGTTCGCGCCGGTGGCGACGACCCAGCCGCTGAACAGCCCGCGCTCGAGCTTGGCCGGGTCGAGCGCCAGCGGTACGTCGGCACTGCCGCCGGCCGGAACCGTCACGGTCGCCGGTACGCCGAACGCGTCGGTCTCCGGCTGGTGGGTGTCGAGGTTGTCGACGTCGACCGCGACGTTCAGCGTGATCGCCGCGGCGGTGTCGTTGCGGTAGGTGATCGTGCGCGAGGTCGGGGCGCTGCCGGTCACGGCCAGGCCGAAGTCGGCGACACCGGTCGCGTCGACCTTCTGCGCGACCGCGCGGGCGACGTCCACCCGGCCGGTGCCCTGGGCGTAGACGCTCAGGTCGGGCGTCGTCTTCGCCGTACTGGTCAGGGCGTCCTTGAGCCGGCCGGCCTTCCAGTCCGGGTGCTGCTGGGCCAGCAGGGCCGCGGCGCCGGCCACGTGCGGCGTGGCCATCGACGTACCGGAGGCCGCGGTGTAGAGGTCGTCCAGGGGCGCGCCCATGGCGGTGCCGCTCGCGCGGGCAGCGACGATGTCGACACCTGGGGCGGTGATCTCGGGCTTCAGGCCGGAGTCGCCGACCCGCGGGCCCCGGCTGGAGAAGTCCGCGAGCGCGTCGTTGCGGTCGACCGCGCCGACGGTGAGCGCCGCGGCGGCAGCGCCCGGCGAGCCGACCGACTCGTCCGCGCCCTCGTTGCCGGCGGCCACCACGAACAGTGCTCCGGACGCCGCGGTGATGTCGTTGATGGCCTGGCTCATCGGGTCGGTGCCGTCGGTCGGGCCACCGCCGAGGCTCATGTTGACCACCTTGGCGCCCTCAGCGACCGCCCACTCCATCCCGGCGATGATCCAGGACTCGAAGCCGGAGCCGTCGTCGCCGAGCACCTTGCCGACCAGCAGGTCGGCCTTCGGGGCGACACCCTTGCGGGTCCCGTTCGCGCCCGCACCGGTGCCGGCGATCGTCGCCGCGACGTGCGTGCCGTGGCCGAAGTGATCCTCGGTGCCGGTCGGGCTCTCGGAGAAGTCCTGGGCCTTCTGCACCTTGCCGGCCAGGTCCGGGTGGTTGCCGTCGACACCGGTGTCGAGGACGGCGACCTCGACGCCGCTGCCCTCGTATCCGGCCTGCCAGGCGGCCGGCGCGCCGATCTGCGGCACGCTCTTGTCGAGCACCGGCTTGACCTTGCCGTCCAGCCAGATCTTGGCGACGCCCTGGTCGAGGGTGCGGGCGGTGGTCGCCGCGGGCTTGAGCGACTCCCACAGGCTGGGCAGCTCCGCCTTCGCCGCGGTGAGCGCCGCGCCGCCGATCGAAGGCAGCGGGCGGGCGTCCGTCGTACCGGTGAGGGACTGGACGCGGGCTCCGTCGGCGTAGCGCACGATCAGGGGGAGGCCGGAACTGGCCGCGTCGCCGAAGCCGTCCGCGAGCAGCTCGTCGACGTCGAACAGGTCGGCGTCGACCATGCCCGACGAGACGTACGGGACGGCGTCGCTCGGCAGGACCCGCAGACCGCCGTCCACCTCGACGGTGTGGAACGCGATCCGCTCCCGGCCCGGCGCGGGCTGGACGGTGGCGGCCTTCTTGCCGGCACCGGCGTCGGTCACCTCGACGACGTCCCCGGTGATCAGGGTGACCTTCTGGGACTTGCCGGCCTGGACGGCGGCTGACGGCTCGGTCGCCGGGCCTGGTGGTGCCGCGGTGGCGGTCAGACTCGACGTACTGGCCAGAGCGAGTGCGGCCGCGAGGATGGCGGCGCGACGCTTGCTTGCAGACTGTGATGTCATCGGGCGGACTCCTTCAGAGGCTAGGGGCAGGCTCCTCTGCCTTGGAGTGTGCGGTCCGCCACCGCCTTTGCGCCCTGTCCATCTCTGCCCTTCCTGTGACATGGCGCATGGACGCCACGAACGTCGTAACGCAGCGTTCACGCGACATGTCCGATTCATGTGCTGTGCGCGACGACGTTCCAGGGCAGGATCTGCTCATGAATGGTCAGCAGGTCGTTCGCAGGTGGGCTTGGCTCGGCACGTTCGTGGTCGGTGCCGCGCTGTACCTGCTGGTGCTCGCCGTCCTCAGCGACACCGACAACCCGAACCTGTTCCCGACGATGATCCTGCTGGGCGCGCTGGTCGTGCCGCTGACCTTCGTGACGTTCGCGGCCGGCCGGTCCGGGCGCTGGCTGATCGACGGACCCACGCTGAGCGGCTCGCTGCTGTTCGGCGGCGTGGTCGGCGTCGTCGTCGCCGGACTGCTCGAGTACGACGCCATCCAGCGCCTCGGCACGCTCCCGATGGTCGGCGTCGGCCTGATCGAGGAGGCCGCCAAGCTGGTCGTCCCGATCGTCCTGGTCGTCTTCTTCGGCAGCCGCTACCGGCACTCCATCGGCGGCGGCATCGTGATCGGCGTCGCGGTCGGCACCGGGTTCGCCGTACTGGAGACGATGGGGTACGCGTTCGTCGCCCTGCTCCAGTCCGGCGGCAACGTCGGCGCCGCCGAGCAGACCCTCTTCATCCGCGGGCTGCTCTCCCCCGCCGGTCACGCCGCCTGGACCGGCCTCACCTGCTGGGGCCTGTGGCGCTTCGTCGTCGCCCCCACCGGCAAACACCTGCTCGGCTTCGTCGGCATGTACGCCGTTGCCGTCGCCCTGCACAGCACCTGGGACGGCCTCGGCGGCCGCGTCACGTACGCCGTCGTCGGGGTCATTTCCATCGGCCTGCTCCTGCTGGGACTGCGGCACGCCCAGAAGCAGGACAACCGCGTCCCCGCCTAGCCGCCCTCCCCGGGTTGCCCAAGTTTGAGGTCGAACTTATGCGGGGTACGAGATTGCCACACAGGTCCACTCCTGACTGCTGGTGGACTTGGCCACGAGCAGGTTGGGAGGACCCTGCTGTGTCGAAGGAGCATTCGTCGGCCGAAGCGTTCGGCCGGCTGGCAGCGGAGTTGCACGAAGCCGATGGAGTCGAGCAGACCGTCGAGACGGTGGTGCAGTTCGCCCTGCGAGCGGTGGTG
The DNA here is from genome assembly GCF_001984195.1 of Kribbella sp. ALI-6-A. Classification (GTDB taxonomy): domain Bacteria; phylum Actinomycetota; class Actinomycetes; order Propionibacteriales; family Kribbellaceae; genus Kribbella. The sequence goes on along the minus strand of NZ_MTQN01000012.1, from coordinate 1,182,285 downwards.
TGCGAGCACGCCGCGGTGGTGCTGATCACGAAGGCGCGGCGCCCGCAGATCACGGCGCTGACCGATCCCCGGCTGGCCGAGCTGTACCGCGGCCAGATCGAGGCCGGCGAAGGGCCGCTGATCACCGCGGTCGAGCAGGCCACCGCCCAGGTGATCCCGGACATCGCGGGCGACACCCGCTGGTCGGCGCAGTGGAAGGAGCGGACGCTCGCCGCCGGCCTCCGGTCCGCGCTGCACCTGCCGATGCTGGTGGCGGGACGCGCCGAGGCCGTGCTGTCGCTGTACGGCGACCAGCCGAACGCGTTCACCGACGACGACCTGGCCGTGGCGCAGATTCTGGCCCAGCACGGCTCGCCCGCGATCGCGTCGGCGCGCAGCTCGGCGTCGATGACCGAAGCGATCAACGCGCGCCGGCTGGTCGGTCAGGCGATGGGCATGCTGATGGAGCGCTACGCCCTCGACGAGCCCCGCGCGTTCGAGGTGCTGCGCCGGTACTCGATGGACAGCAACCGCAAGCTGCGCGACGTGGCCCAGGAACTGCTCGCCACCCGCAAACTGCCCTCGGACTCGCGACGTCCGGTGTAGGGAGTCGTCCCGCGAGAACCGGAACCGCGGTGGATCAGGGCGACGAGCTGGTGTGAAGGGGTGACGCCCGCCGGCGACGGGTGCATCCTGAAACTCTCACCCGAGTGGGGGCGGTCACGCGCGCTGCTTGTCCCAACGCGCGTGACCTGGCGACCCATCTCCCGCGCGGGATCGTGGCCACGTGACCGGGCAGGTATCCGTTCGGCGCGCCGTCAAACACTGCCGGTCCCGCGCACCGGACCTCCGCGGGCCATGGGCTCCCGGCGACGCCGTCGATCAGCTGTCCAGGTCCGTGGCGTAGGCGAGATCCTTCTGCGCGTCCAGTTCGTCGAGCCGGGACTGCAGTGCGTCACGGACGTGGCGGTAGGCGTCGCTGCCCAGCGTGACCCGGCGCGGGGCCGGCTGCTGGCCGGCGGCGTCGATCATCGCCTGGACGAACTTCTCGGGATCGCCGCGGAGCTCGAACGAGCCGTCCACCAGCCCGCGGCGGACCTGGCCGGTCGGCGTCGCGTCGTACGTGTCGAGCGGGGTCGCGGTGACCAGTCCGGAGCCGAAGTCCGTCGCGGCCGGTCCGGGCTCGGCGAGGGTCAGCTCGATGCCGAAGCCGGCGACCTCCTGGGCGACGGCCTCGACGAAGCCCTCGATGCCCCACTTGGTCGCGTGGTAGGCGCCGAAGCCCGGGTAGGCGTACTGCCCGCCCTCCGACGAGACCTGCACGATCCGGCCGCCGCCCTGGGCCCGCAGGTGTGGCAGCGTCGCGCGGATCAGCTGCATCGAGCCGATCAGGTTGGTGTCGACCTGCTGCCGGATCTGCTCGTCGGTCAACTCCTCGGCGGCGCCGAACAGGCCGTAGCCGGCGTTGCTGACCACGACGTCGATCCGCTCGTGCGCGGCGAACGCGGCGTCGACGACCCGGCGTAGGGCGGCGGAGTCGGTGACGTCCAGCTCGACCACGTCCAGGCGGTCGGCGTACTGGGCCTGGAGGTCGGCGAGGGCTCCGGTCCGGCGGAGCGTGGCGACGACGGTGTCGCCGCGGGCGAGCAGCTTCTCGGTCATCAACCGGCCGAAGCCGGACGACGTACCGGTGATGAACCAGGTCTTGCTCATGGGGGTTTTCTCCTTCAGTCGGTGAGGCGCGCGAGGCCGGCGCGGGCGTAGTCGAGCACCCGATCGACCAGTGCGAGCAGTTGCTCGGGGTCGGGCGCGTGAGCGTCGCTCCGGCCGGTGGGTTGCGCTTCGGCCGTCTCGTACAGCTCGCGCAGACCGGTGATCACGGTGATGCCGGTCAGCCGGGGCGCGAGCGCGTCGGCCGGCAGACCGAGGTCGGCGCCGACTCCGGCGGCGACCGCTTGCTCGTACCGGTAGTACGCCGCGCGCGCCCGGCCCCGCAGATCCTCGTCGGCCACGATCAGCTGCGACCGCAACGCCCGCCGGCGCCAGACCTCGGCCGACGTGCCGGTGGCGTCGAGCTCGCGCATCGTCGTCGCCATCCAGTCGCGCAGCGCGTCGAGCGTCGGCGTACCGGCCGGCTTGGCGGCCAGCCACGCGCTCAACGATTCGTAGCTGAACGGGTCGTCGGCGAAGAGCAGGTCCTCCTTCGCGGGGAAGTGCAACGTGACCGTGCGGACGGCGACGTCGCAGCGATCGGCGATCGCGCTGATCGTCGTGTCCCGGTAGCCCTGGGTGGCGAACAGCTCGAGCGCGGTGTCCCGGATCAGCTCCCGGGTGCGCTCCTTCTTCCGCTGCCGCCGCGGCATCGTTTCTACCATGCTGGCAAAATTACCACGTAGGTAGTTTTGCATCAACGGTAGCGAAGTCGGTGCCGCCGTTTGAGGTGGTCGCGGCCTGGTTACTGCTGGCGGCGTGATGGGGTCGAAGACATTGCTGGCGGTGGTGGTCGCGTCCTTGGCCGACGCGGTCCATGGAGGCGGAAGTCGGAGCAGAGGGGGTCGCCCGGTCGACCGGCAACCGGGTGTTGCTGAACGCCCGGTGCCGGCGGCGGAACGGGTCTGCGTCGTGACCGGAGTCCATGGACCGCGTCGACGGCGTCCGCGGGTCCGCTGAGCTGACCGTCGAGCGCTAGGGCATCAGTACGACCTTGCCGTGCAGGTCGCCGGTGGCGTGGCGGCGGTGGACCGCGGGCAGCTCGCTCAGTGGCAGCCGCTCGGTGATTCCCGTGGTGACCGCGCCGGTGTCGACCCAGCGGGCGATCTCGGTCAGCTGCCCGATGTCGCTCCTCAGCTCGAAGGTGCTGCTCGTGACGTCGCGTCCGTTCACTGGCACCGGCGCGGTGATCGAGACGATGCTGCCGCCGGGCTTGATCAGCGCGACCAGGCGGTCGCTGCCGCCGCCGGCGGCCTGCAGGACTGCGTCAACCGGTTCCGTGTGCCATGGCCTGCTGTAGTCGTGCACCTCGTCGGCGCCCGCGGCGTGAGCGGTCGCGACGCTGCGCGGTCCGGCCACGGCGACGACAGTCGCGCCGGCGACCTTGGCGAACTGAACGGCGAGGCGGCCGACGCCGCCGCCCGCGCCGTTGACCAGGATGCGTTGCCCCGGTGCCAGGCGCAGTTGCTCGTGGATCGCCTGCCAGGCGGTGAGTCCGGCGACCGGCAGTGCGGCGGCGTCGGCGAGCGGGATCGACACCGGCGCCGGAGCCAGCGCCTCCACCGGGACGGCGACGTACTCGCCGTAGCCGCCGTTCGCCGGCCACGGCAGGAAGGAAATGACCTGGTCGCCGACCGTCGGAGCGTTCACGCCCGGGCCGAGTTCGACGACGGTGCCGGACAGGTCCATGCCGAGGATCTGCGGCATCGCGAACTCGTGCCGGTGACGCATACCGCCGGAGCGGACGAACGCGTCACCGGGATTGAAGGACGTGCCGGCGGCGCGGACCAGCACCTGGCCGGTGCTCGGGACGGGCCGCGGCGCGTCCTCGTAGCGCAGCACTTCGGGGCCGCCGTACGCGTACATGTGGATGGCTTTCATGGCCTTCTTTCTGACGAAGCCGCGCGGCGGCCGGAGGTGTACCGGCCACCGCGGGTGAGGGGGATGGTCAGCCCTGCAGCAGCGTGCGGCTGTACTCCGGGTTGGTGTAGTCGCGCCAGGCGGCGATCATGCCGTCGCGGATCTCGTACACGGCGACGTTCTTGATCGGAGCGAGGGGCCCGCCCGGGAGGCCGAGGCCGTGCACCTGCTCGGCCAGCACGACGTCGCCGTTGACCGCTTGGTGCAGCGTCTCGAACTCGACCTGTTCGAACGCGGCGAAGACGCTGGTCCAGACCTGCAGGACCGCGTCGCGGCCGGCGATCTCGGCGTCGCCATAGTTCTGGAAGACGACCTCGGGGTGCAGGTACTGCGCCAGGTTGCCGCTGTCCTTGGTGTTGAACGCCTCGACGAACTCGCGGACGAGGGTGTCGTTGTCGGTTGGCATGGTGACCTCTTCTGCTGTGTCTGGGTTGGACCGCTCGGTCCATTTCTGCTGTCGAATGGACCAACTGGTCCAGAAGAGGATCTATTCCACTGCTACCTATGTAGACATTTTGTCTTGAGTGGACATATCGTCCGAAGCGTGAACTCTGAGCTGAAGGCCGAGGTCGACCGGCTGGCGCCGGTGGGTGAGGCGATCGCGCGGCTGTTGTCGCCGCACGCCGAGGTGGTGCTGCACGATCCGGCGACCGACCGGGTCGTGGCGATCTGGAACCCGTTGTCGCGGCGGGAAGTCGGCGAGCCCTCGTTGCTCGGGGAGCTGGATGGGCTGACGGAGACCGGCCGGGACGTCTACGGGCCCTATCCGAAGTCGCTGCCGGACGGGCGACGGCTGTCGAGCGTGAGTGCCGTACTGCGGGACGCCGACGGCAAGGCCGGGTTGGTGCTGTGCGTCAACGTGGACCGGACGGCGTTCGAGGAGGCGGGGCGGATCCTGGCCGCCTTCGCCGCGCCGGTGGTCCAGCAGCCACGGGTGCTGTTCGAGCGGGACTGGACCGAGACGCTCAACGAGCTGGTCGGCGACTTCGTCCGCGACCGTGGCGTACCGGTCGATCGGTTGTCGCGGCGCGACCGGCTGGAACTGATCGGACGGCTGGAAGCGGCCGGCGTACTGAGTCAGCGGCGGTCGGTGCCGACGGTCGCGCGGGCGTTGAAGATCAGCCGGTCCGCGTTCTACCAACTGCTCGGCGATGCGCGGAAGGAAGCGACGAACCATGCCGACCCTGCCTGACTTCCGGCTGGAGACGTACTTCTCGCGCTGGGAGTTCAGCGCGCGGTACCACCTGACCGCGTCGGACGCGCAGTCGCTGCCGATGTCCGAGCTGCTCGCCCTCGCCGACGACGACGGGCGCCGCCGCTGGGAATCGCTGGAGCTGGGCTACACCGAAACGCGCGGTCTGCCCGCGTTGCGGGAGGAGATCGCCCGCACGTACGACGGCCTCGAGGCGGACGACGTGATGTGCTTCGCCGGTGCCGAGGAGGGCATCTACCTGGCGATGCGGGTGCTGCTCGAACCGGGCGACCACGTCGTCGTCCTGACACCCAACTACCAGGCCGCCGAGACGATCCCGCTCGACATCTGCGAGGTGACCGGCGTCGCGCTGCGGCCCGAGAACGGCTGGGCGCTGGACGTCGAAGCGATCGAGCGGGCGGTGCGGCCGACCACGCGGATGGTCTCGGTGAACTTCCCGAACAACCCGACGGGCGCGGTGCCGGATCCGGCCGCCTGGACGCGGCTGGTGCGGTTGTGCGACGAGCGGGGCATCAGGTTGTTCAGCGACGAGGTGTATCGCGGGCTGGAACTCGACCGGCAACCGTTGCCGCAAGCAACTGATTTGTCGGCGTCCGCGCTGTCCCTGAACGTGATGTCGAAGGCGTACGGCCTGCCCGGGCTGCGGATCGGCTGGATCGCCTGCCGCGACCGCGACGTCCTGGACCGGCTGGAACGGGCCAAGCACTACACCTCGATCTGCAACTCGGCGCCGAGCGAGATCCTCGCGCTGATCGCGCTGCGCGCGCGGGACCGCCTGCTGGAGCGCAACCGCGGGATCGTCGCGCGCAACCTGCCGGTGTTCGCGGAGTTCTTCGCGCGGTACCCGGAGCTGTTCGAGTTCGAGCCGCCGCAGGGTGGATGCGTCTGCTTCCCCCGGTACGCCGGTCCGGAGGGCGTCGAGGCGATGTGCACCGAGCTGGTCGAGCAGGCCGGCGTTCTGCTGCTACCGGCGGGGATCTACTCGTCGCGGCTGACTCCGACTCCGCCGGACCGGTTCCGGGTCGGGCTCGGCCGGCTCGATCCCGAACCGGCGATCGATGCCTGGGGCAACTGGTTGGAGCGGCGGCGGTGACGCTGCGCGTGGTCGGCCTGGAGGAGATCCGGTCCGTCGTGACGCCGGAGTTGGTGTTCGGCGCGGTGCGTACGGCGTTGATCGCGCATGCCGAGGGCCGGACGCAGGTCCCGCCGCCGATGGTGCTCGACTTCCCGGCGTCGTCCGGCGACTGCCACGTCAAAGCCGGCTACGTCGACGGCACGGCGCACTTCACGGTGAAGATCGCCAGCACCTTCGCCTCGGTCAACAACGGCCTGATGCTGGTGGTCGATGCCGCCACCGGCGAGCCCGCCGCCGTACTCGCCGACGAGGGCCGCCTCACCGCCTGGCGCACCGCGGCCGCCGGCGCCCTGATCACCGACGCGATGATCCCCGCCGACGTCGAAGAAGTCCTCATCCTCGGCACCGGCGACCAGGCCCGCCTGCAAGCCAAGTGGCTCCACCACCTCCGCCCTCACCTCACCTACCAAATCTGGGGCCGCCGCCCCGAAGCTGTCACCCACTTGATGGCCATACTGAAGGCGGAGGGCATCGAAGCCCGGCCTGCCCCGGAGCTCGGCGCCGCAGGCGCTGGGCGGGGAGCAGCCTGCGTAATCGCTACTACACCGGCGACTTCAGCTCTGCCGTTCGAGTTGTTCAGGGACGCCGTACACGTCACCGGTGTCGGCACCGACATGCCGGGCAAGGGCGAACTACCGCCCGAGATCTTCGCCGGCGCGACCGTTGTCACCGACGACCACGCGCAGTGTCTCGACCACGGCGACTTCGGCAACGCCGTCCGGGCGGCCGTGCTCGCCGCCGACGTGGATCTGTCCGTCGGAGCCGTGCTGCGCGACGGGTTCATCCCGACCGCGAAACGATCGATCGCCGACCTCACCGGCCTCGGTGTCCAGGACGCCGCGACCGCCTCCGCGGTGATCGCGGCCCTCGGTAGGTAACAGCAAGCGATTACCCGGAAACACCAACTGGTTCGTTCAGCGCAGGACCAGCGCACCCACTGGATCGTTGCGCCATTTGCAACGCCGACTGCAGACAGCGCTGTCAATCAAGCACTTTCTGACCATTTTGTGTCTGTGAACGCTCTCACGACTTAGTAACGGAAGCTCCTGAACTATTGACGGCAGACCGGACCTCCGCGATTCTCGACGCCACTGAACGACAGGTTCATACCAGTCAGCCGGGCGCCGGTCCGGCTACTCCGCCAGAGGTGATCCGATGAAGTTCCGTTCCCTTGCCGTTGCCGCCGTAGCGGCTCTCTCCCTGACCGCGGTGGCCGCCTGCGGCTCCTCCGACGGCGACAGCGACAACGCCGCGTCCGGCCCGACCACCATCGACGTCTGGCTGATGAAGGGCAGCGTCTCCGACGACTTCCTCAAGCGCTTCACCGACGACTTCGCCGCCAAGCACCCCGACATCAAGGCGAACGTCCAGATCCAGGAGTGGAACGGGATCGGCCCGAAGATCATCGGCGCGCTGGCCAGCAAGGACGCGCCGGACGTGATCGAGGTCGGCAACACCCAGGTCGCGCAATACGCGGCCTCCGGCGGCGTGAAGGACCTGACCGACAAGAAGGCCGACCTCAAGGGCGACGACTGGATCGAGGGTCTGGCCGGTCCGGGCAACTACGAGGGCAAGCAGTACGGCATCCCGTACTACGCCGCCAACCGGGTCGTGATCTACCGCAAGGACCTGTTCCAGGCGGCCGGCGTCACGCCGCCGAAGACCCGCGACGAGTGGCTGGCCACCAGCGCGAAGCTGAACACCGGCGGCAACCAGGGCATCTATCTGCCCGGCCAGAACTTCTACGTGCTGTCCGGCTTCATCTGGGACGAGGGCGGCGACCTGGCGGTCAAGGAGGGCGACGCCTGGAAGGGCGCGCTGTCCACCCCCGAGGCGCTCAAGGGCATGGACTTCTACAAGCAGATCCAGGCGCTCGGCAAGGGCCCGAAGGACTCCGACGAGGCCAAGCCGACCCAGACCGACGTCTTCGCGCAGGGCAAGGTCGCGCAGATGATCGCCGTACCGGGCGCGGCCGAGCTGATCGCCCAGGCGAACCCGGCGCTGAAGGACAAGCTGGGCTTCTTCCCGATCCCCGGCAAGACCGCCGACAAGCCGGGCGCGGTCTTCACCGGCGGCTCGGACCTGATCATCCCGGAGGCCTCGGACGGCCAGGACGCGGCGTACACGTTCATCAAGGAGCTGGCCGGCGAGCAGTGGCAGACCGACCTGGCCAAGACCATGAAGTACGTGCCGAACCGCAAGGCGCTGGCCGGCTCGGTCGGCTCCGACGAGGGCGTCGCGGCGATGGCGGCCGGTGCCGCCAACGGCAAGGCCACCCCGAACTCGCCGAACTGGGCCGCGGTCGAGGCGAAGAACCCGATCAAGGAGTACCAGACCAAGGTGCTGACCGGCGGTGACCCGGCGGCCGCCGCGAAGGCAGCCGACGAGATCATCACCCAGGCCCTGAACACGAAGTAGCGCCGTGGCCGTCACCCACGTCGAAACACCCGAGACCCCTGTCGCCCCGCACGCCGGTCCGCCGGCCGCGGGGCGGCGGGGGCCCGCGCTGCCGGTCCGGCTGCTGCCGTACCTGCTGATCGCGCCGACCGTGCTCGGTACGGCGTACCTGCTGGTCTATCCGCTGATCCGCAACCTGGTCATCTCGTTCCAGAAGTTCGGCATCGCCCAGCTGATCCGGGGCGGTGCCGATTTCGTCGGGTTCGACAACTACCGGCAGATCCTGTCCGACCGGATGTTCTGGTCGGTGGTGCTGCGCACCTTCGTCTTCACCGCGATCAACGTCACGCTGATCATGGTGCTGGCCACCCTGGTCGCGCTGCTGATCGGTGCCTTGGGCAAGGGAATGCGGCTGGCCGTGATGGGCGGCCTGGTGGTCGCCTGGGCGATCCCGGTGATCGCCGCGACCACGGTCTTCCAGTGGCTGTTCCAGTCCCAGCTCGGGGTGGTGAACTGGGTCCTGGTGGCGCTCGGCTTCGAGCAGTTCGACGGGTACGCCTGGTTCGCCAACGGCACCTCGACGTTCGCGATCATCGTCGTGCTGATCGTCTGGCAGTCGGTGCCGTTCGCGGCGCTGACCCTGTACGCCGCGATGACGACCGTGCCGAAGGAGTTGCACGAGTCGGCCCAGATCGACGGCGCCGGCGGGGTGAAGACGTTCACGCTGATCACCTTCCCGATCCTGCGGCCGATGTTCGGGCTGATCTTCTGCCTGGAGGTGATCTGGGTGTTCAAGTGCTTCGTGCAGATCTGGGCGATCAGCCAGGGCGGCCCGGGCAACGCGACGCTGACCCTGCCGGTCTACGCCTACCAGGTGGCCCAGTCGCTGAACCGCTACGACCTGGGCGCCGCGATCTCGATGGTGACCGTGCTGATCCTCGCGGTCGCGCTGCTGGCCTACTTCCGGCAGATGTTCAAGGAGGAGGGTGAGCTGTGAGGACCTCACTCGGGAGGAAGCTCTCGCTCAACACGCTGGCCCTGATCGTGTTCGCCTTCTCGGTGTTCCCGGTCTACTGGATGGTGCTGACGGCGTTCAAGCCGACCAAGGACATCCAGGCCGAGACGCCGTCGTTCTTCCCGACCAACATCACCTTCGCGCACTTCGGTACGGCGGTGAACGCCGACGGGTTCTGGCTGTTCTGGCGCAACAGCGCGCTGGTCGCGGTGACGGCGGTGCTGCTCTCGCTCGTGGTCGCCTGTCTGGCGGCGTACGCGGTGGCGCGGATGAAGTGGCGCGGCCGGCAGGCGTTCATCCTGATGGTGTTCATCGCCCAGATGACGCCGTGGGAGGCGCTGCTGATCCCGATGTACGTGATCGCCCGCGACACCGACATGCTCGACAAGCTGACCATGCTGACGCTGATCTACTTCATGGTCACGCTGCCGTTCACGATCGTGACGCTGCGCGGGTTCCTGAAGGCGATCCCGATCGAGCTCGAGGAAGCCGCGCAGGTCGACGGCTGCAACCAGTTCCAGGCGTTCCGGCGGATCGTCTTCCCGCTGCTCGCGCCGGGCCTGCTGTCGACGTCGCTGTTCGGTTTCATCACCGCGTGGAACGAGTTCGCCTTCGCGAACCTGCTGATCATCAAGAACCAGGACCAGCGCACGCTGCCGGTCTGGCTCTCGTCGTTCAGCAACACCTTCGGCACCGACTGGGGCGCCACGATGGCGGCGGCGACGCTGTTCATGCTGCCGGTGCTGCTGATCTTCCTGGTTCTGCAGGGCCGGGTCACGGCGGGCGTGGCGGCGGGAGCCGTCAAGGGCTAGCCAGTACGAAGGGCCGGTACGCCGTGAGCGACGTACCGGCCCTGCGGTCTGGCCTACTTCGGACCGACGATCAACCGGGTCTCGGTGTCGGTGACCAACATGCCCCCACGGACGATCCACTGGTCCGGGACCGTCGCACGGGTCTCGTTGCGATCGGCGGAACTCACCTCGTACTCGCGAACGGTCAGCCCGCGCTGCCGCAGCAGCTCCCGCACCTGCCCGACCTGCTGTCCCTGGTAGCGAACGCCCGCCAGCGGCTCGCCCTTGGCGCCGAGGTCGGCGTGGCTCATCGCCTCTTCCCCCGGCCGGAGCGGGCGGCCGATCACAAGCTCGCCCTCGCCGCGGTAGTCCTTGGCGACCGAGATCGTGACGTGGCAGGGCGCCGGACCGCCGACTTCGCAGCCCGCCGGCGTCTCGCCCACCGTCAGGTCACCCGGCTCGTTCTCGTCGCCGCCGAACTCCGCCGTGATCTGCCCGGCGATCGACGGCGTGACGGGCTGAAGTGCCAGCTTGAACTTGAGTCGGTGCTCCTGGAGTTCGCGGTTGAACCGGTCGGCGTCCGCCTGCAGATCGACGATCGTGATGGTCACCCTGCTGCCGTTGTCCGCGAACGCCAGTGCCGGACCGAGCGCCTCGGTCCGCGAGTTGCCGGAGCGCTCGTACGCCGTGATCGCGATCCCGCCGATCAAGCTCGCCGCCACCAGCGCCGGTATCACCCGGCGCGTCACCGTACGCCGCAGCCGGTGTCCGCTCCGCGTCCACTCGCCGCGAGCCGGCTGCGCGGCTGCCCCGGCGAAAGCCTCAGGCGACGCCGCGGCGGTGGGTTCGTGCGCAGTCCGGGCGAGCAGGTCCTGCCAGGCCTGCTCGCGGTTCGAGGTCGCCGAGCGGAGGTCGTCACACGTGACCGGGTCGAGTGCCCGGATCCTGTCCAGCGTCTTGTCGGTCATGCCGGTTCTCCTTCGTGAGCGGCGCCGAGGGATGGGGTGAGCGCCGGCTCCTCCGCTCTGAGCAACCGCTCGAAGCGGCGGCGGGGCCCGGTGCAGGCGGATCCGGACGGCGTTGCGGGAGCAGTCGAGGGCGATCGCCACCTGGTCCACCGCCAGGCCTTCCCACGCGATCAGGGACAGCAGCTCGCGGTCGGCTTCCGGCAGTTCGTCCCAGGCCGCGGCGGTCAGCGCGGCGGCTTCCGGACCGGTCGCGTACTGGCGGACGGCCGGAGCCGACCGCAACTGCTCGGTCAACGCCGCTCGCCGGTTCTCGCGGCGGCGGTGGTTGGCCAGGGTGTGGCGGGCGACGGCGTACAGCCACGGCAGCGCGTCGGGACCGGCCGGTACGTCGTCCAGCCGCCGCCACGCGACCAGGAAGGTCTCGGCGACCAGGTCGTCGACGTCGGCGCGGTTGCCGGCCCGCCTGAGGTAGTAGGCGACGAGGCGGTCGTAGCAGTCCGAGAACATGCCCTCGAACCGCTTCAGCCGGTCTCCCTCCGGTGGAGCGTGTCTGTTCTGCGTCATGCCCCTCTTATGTCGGTGAGAGGCCGATGATTTCAGTCCGGAAAGGTCAGCTTCGTCGTGATCCGGTAGCGGTCGCCGCGGTAGACCGAGCGGGTGTACTCGATCACCGCGCGGTCCGCCGTCCGCGTGGTGCGCTCGATCAGCAGGGCCGGCGAGTGCAGCGGTACGTCGAGCTGGGTGGACTCCTGGTGGTCGGTGACGGTCGGCTCGGTGACCTGGACGGCGTCCTTCGGGGCGACGCCGTACCGGTCGCGGAGCAGGGCGTAGAACGAGCCGGTCTCGAAGTCCCGGCCGGTGATGCCGGGGACCAGGGCGGCGGGGAGGTGGATCCGCTCGACGCACATCGGCAGGCCGTCGACGAGGCGGAGGCGGACGACGGAAATCAGCTCGGCGCCGGGTGAGACCTCCAGCCGCCGGCCCATCCGCGCGCCGGCCGGTTCCAGGGCGAAGGAGATCAGACGGCTCTGCCAGGGGCTGCCTTCGGCGGGCGGCAGGGCGAAGTCGCCGGTCTCGGTCGGCTCGAGCTCCTGGTGGATTTTCCGGGCGCTGACGAACGTGCCGCGACCGTGCTCGCGGACCACGACGCCCTCCCGGGCGAGATCGTCCAGCGCCGCCCGCAATGTCGGCCGGGAGACGCCGAGGGACTCGCTCAGGCTGCGCTCCGACGGCAGCACCTGACCGGGCCCGCTGGTCTCGATCAGGGCCAGCAGCTGGTCGCGTGCTTCGGTCCGGCGCATACACGAAGCTTACCAATGGTCTGACCAGTGAGAGCGATTCCACGGTTTAGCCAAGGTCTTGACTTAACCACTGGAACGCGTCAGATTGCCAGGAGTGACCCAGTGGTCACACCCTCTCCGCCCCGAGAAAGGTGTTCACCATGGCTCGATCCCGCCTCTTCCGGACCACCGCGGCCGTCGCCGTCCTGGCGTGTGCCGCCGCGACCGCCGGCGTACCGGCGTCGGCCCGGCCGGCGCCCGATAAGAAGGTCGCCGCGTGCGGAGCCTTCTTCGACGACTTCAGCTACAGCTCCCGCACCGACCCGGCGTTCACCGCGCACGACTGGAGCATTCGTACGTCGGCCGGCGGGCCCGGCGTCGGCGGTGCGACCTGGTCGGCGAGCAACATCAGCTTCCCGGTCGTCGACGGCCAGAAGTCGCTCCAGCTCCGGGCGACCACCAACGGCACCGCCGCCGGTACGACGCACGCCCAGGTGCAGCAGAACCGGCAGCGGTTCTTCGAGGGCACCTACGCGACCCGCTTCAAGTTCAGCGACACCCCGGTCAGCGGCAACGACGGCGACACGGTGAACCAGACCTTCTACACGATCTCGCCGCTGCGCTACGACTGGGACCCGATCTACAGCGAGCTCGACATCTCCGAGTACCTGCCGAACGGCGGCTGGGGCGAGACCTCGGCGACCAACTTCTTCACCAGCTGGAACACCTACCAGGCCGACCCGTTCGACGGCTGGCGGGCGACCACCGCCCGGCGGCAGAGCCACGCCGGCTGGCACACCCTGGTCGCGACGGTGGCCAACGGGCACGTGAAGTACTACGTCGACGGCGCGCTGGTCGCCGACCACACCACCGACAGCGCGGGCCGTACGGTCTACCCGCGGCAGGCGATGACGCTGAACTACAACCAGTGGTTCATCGACCTGACCGGCCACTCCGGCGGCACCAGCGTCTGGGCGCAGTCGGCCGACTGGGTGTACTACGCCAAGAACGAGGTGCTCAGCCCGTCGGCCGCGGCCGCGCGAGTGGCGTCGTACCGGTCGGCGGGCAGGGCACACGCCGACACGATCAGCTGCTGAAACAGTTAATGGTCAGTACCGTGAGACGGCCTCGCCGGACCCATGGACATTCCGTTCCCGACTGAGTACGGTCCGTTACGGCGTCCGCACCACGCCACCCACCGAGGAGGGCACGGATTCCTTCCTCCCACCGGTCGGTGAGGTGCTGCCCGCCAGTAGCGCCTCACTGGTGGCTGGGCAAGCAAACCCCGGTAGCAGCCGGGGTTTGATGGGGGCCCGGACACCTAGGTGGGGCGGAGCAGCGCGGTCATCCGACCATCGCGCTGTCCCGCCCCACCGACTCAACTCCGCCGCCCCGAAATTTCTCCCCGTTCCGCCCCCAACGCTCCGGTTCCGTTGCTCGTCTAGCTTGGCGACAGGGAAATCCGAAGGACGGTGCCGGTGGCTGACTGGAAGAGCACGTTCGACGAACTGGTCGCGGTCCGCGGCCCGGCGTTGCGCGGCTACGCCTACCTGCTCACCGGTGACGCGGCGAGTGCCGCCGACCTGGTCCAGGAGGCGCTGCTGCGGGTGTTCGGCCGGCTCCGGGTCGGCCGTGACATCGAGCAGCTCGAAGGTTATCTGCGCCGCGCGATCCTGAACCTGTACGTCGACGACCGGCGGCGGGCGAAGCGGTGGCGCGAGACCAGGCACCTGCTGGTCGAGCCCGATCCGCAGGGCGAGGACCTGGCCACCACGCACGCGGTCCGCCGGGCACTGTCCGACCTGTCACCCAAGCAGCGCGCCTGTGTGGTGCTGCGGTACTACGAGGACCTCACGGTCCCGGAGATCGCGGACCAGCTCGGGTGCGCCGAGGGCACGGTGAAACGTCATCTAGCCGATGCGAGATCCAGGTTGGCCGCGCAGCTCGGCGTGACAGAGGAGAGTGTGCAATGACGTCGAAGGACCTGAAGGATCTTCTCGGCGCGGTGGCCGACGAGGGCCGCGAGACCGTCGCCCTGGACGAGCAGCGGGTGGCCGGCCGGATCAAGGGCCGGCGCCGGCGCAACGCCGTGGTGATGGGCGCCGCGAGCGTGGGCACGGCCGCGGTGATCGCGCTCGCGGCGGTGGCCGTCGTACCGAATCTCGGGGGTGAGGACACGCCTGTCGCGGGATCTCGCCAGGCCACCGGGCTGACCCTCGGGTCGTGTGGCGAAACCGCTGGTGGTGAGCCGAGGACCGACACCCCGATCGAGCTGTCGGCGGCGCCGGGGGTTCGGCCGGTCAGCGGAAGGCCGGACCTCGCCACGGTCGAGGTCCGGCTGACCAACCGGACGGACACGGTGCTGAAGGACCTGGTCACCAGTGAGCGGCCGGAGGTCTCGGTGGCTCAGGACGGCAAGGTGGTGGCGACGCCGCTGCCGAGCCGGTCGATGGGAGTGCGGGTGACCCTGCAGCCCGGCGAGACGAAGACCCTGATCACGACGATCGGTCTGCGCCGCTGCACGCAAGCAGCGGCGCAGACCGGGGACAAGCTGGCGCCGGGCAGCTATCAGCTCTACGCGACGCAGAGCTTCAGCCCGACCGACGGAGGCCCGGAGCCGGCGATCGAGGCCCAGGGCGGACCCTGGACGGTCGAGCTGAAGTGATCACTTGATCGCGATGTTCGCCTTGAACACCGACCGGATGGTGGTCCACCGCTCGGCGTACTGATCGTCACCCGCGTGGGCGATGTGCATGCCACGGATCTGCACGGTGCCGTTGACGTACTGGAACAGCGGTGCGCCGGAGTCACCACCCTGGCCGGCCGGTCCGCGGTAGGCGATCAGTTCGACCGTGCAGCCCGCCTCGTCGCAGAACTGGGCGTGCAGGCTGGTGACGACCTGCGAGCACTGCTCGTACGTCGTCTGGCCGCTGCGGCAGTAAGCGGCTCCGACCGCGGGGTCGGAGGCGCCGCTGACCAGGATCGTCGACCCGGTCGCGCCGCCGCGGTAGATGACCGAGCCGTAGGTCCCGCCGCCGACCGCCTCGAAGTCGTAGTACGGGAAGCTCGGACGGTTCCGGACGGTGCCCCACAGCTGCCGGCCACCGGTCGAGAAGACCCGCTGGCCGAGCGAGAAGCAGTGCCCGGCGGTGACCATGTAGCGGGCCGTCGAGGTGATGGTGAAACCGCTGGTGCAGACCGACGAGCCGTTGGTGATCGACGCGCCACCGCGGTGCGGCGCCGGGTCGCTCTGCCGCGAGTCGCGGCCGACGTCGCCGTACTTGGCCTGCAGCACCGGTCCGTACTTGGCCTGCAGCGGCTGCATCGTCGCGGCCGGCGCGTTGGTCGTCACCGACATCGCGTCGCGCTGCGCGTCGTAGTAGAAGGCGTACCGGTACTTCTTCGCCTCGGCCTTCCACTGCCGGCGCTCCAGCACCGAACGGATCGCGGTCAGCTCGGCCTTGGTGGTGCGGCTCGGCTGGACCGTGGTCTCGGCCCCGGCGATCCGCACCGACCGGGCCGCCTGGGCCTTGGCCGTGCGGGGCATCCGGACGACGTACTTGCCGGTGCCCTGGTCGTAGTAGACGCCCAGACCGCCGGCCTTCGTGGCGTAGTCGTCGATCTGGCTGAACTGTTTCTCCTGCGCCGTCTGCGGCCCGTCGGGGGCCGTGGCGGCTGCCTGTTCCTTCTGTGCGCGGGCGGCGGCCAGCGCGGGGTCCTCCGCCGCGGGTGCCGTGGCGTCGGCCACGTCGAGCGGCTGGGCCACTGACGGCTGACCGGTGAGCGCGAGCCCACCGGCACCGACCGACACCGCGGCGATCGCCATCGACAGCGATCTCCTCGTCAAACGCATATCGCTCCTGTTCCCCAGACATGATCGGGCAAGGTGCTCGACCTGCAGTCTGCCGAACTCCGGGGGCGCTCGCCGCTCGAAGGCAACTTCCTGCAATGTCGCGGTCACCCTACGGCTCGCCAGACTTCGCCCGCAGGGACGTTCACCGACCGGTACGGCGGGGCAGACTGAGCTGCGACGCCGTTCCACACCGCCCCGTGGGAGACCCGCCGTGACAGTTCTTCGTTCCGCCCGCCCTGTCCTGCTGATCGGCGTACTGCTCGCGCTGCTCGGCTTCGGCATGACGCCGGCGCCGGCCGCGACCAACGCGACTCTGACCGTCGCGGCCGCGCTGCAGCAGCAGAACGGCTCCACCGGCACCGTCGAGGGATACGTCGTCGGCCAGCCGACCGCCACGAACACCGTGGTCCGCAGCAACTTCCCGAACGACTACGCCCTGGCGCTGGCGGACTCCGCCGGTCAGACCAGTACGGCGAGCATGCTGTACGTCCAGATTCCGAGCGGCTTCCGGGCGTCGTACGGGCTGCGGACGAACCCGGGGCTGGTCGGCCAGAAGATCACGGTGACCGGCACGCTGTCGGCGTACTTCTCGCACCCGGGGCTGACCGGGGCGACGGCGTTCGGCGGTGGGGGTGGCGCGGATCCGGGTGATCCCGGCGATCCGGCCGACTACTACGCGAACGCGATCGGCAAGACCGGTCCGGCGCTGAAGTCGGCGCTGCACACGATCATCTCGAACCAGACGAAGCTGAGCTACGACCAGGTCTGGACCGCGCTGAAGGACACCGACCAGGACCCGGCCAACCCGAACAACGTGATCCTGCTCTACTCCGGTCGCTCGCAGAGCAAGACCAGCAACGGTGGCGATCCGAACGACTGGAACCGCGAGCACGTCTGGGCCAAGTCGCACGGCGACTTCGGCACCGCGACCGGGCCCGGCACCGACGTGCACCACCTGCGCCCGGAGGACGTGTCGGTGAACGGCATCCGCGGCAACCTGGACTTCGACAACGGCGGCGGCACGGTCGCGGAGTGCTCCGGCTGCGCGGTGGACGGCGACTCGTTCTCGCCGCGGGCGGCGGTCCGCGGCGACGTCGCGCGAATGATCTTCTACATGGCGGTCCGGTACGACGGCGGCGACGGCTTCGCGGACCTCGAGCCGAACAACCTGGTGAACAACGGCTCCGCGCCGTACATCGGGAAGCTGTCGGTGCTGAAGGCGTGGAGCCAGGCCGACCCGCCGGACGCGTTCGAGAAGCGCCGCAACCAGGTGATCTTCGACAACTGGCAGCACAACCGCAACCCGTTCGTCGACCACCCCGAGTGGGTCGCCTCGATCTGGCCTTAGGTTGAAGGCATGACCGAAACCCTTCCTCGCTTCCACCTGGCCATGCCGGTCGACGACCTGGCCGCGGCAGCCGAGTTCTACGGCTCCGTCATCGGCTGCGACCGTGGCCGCTCCTCCGACACCTGGATCGACTGGAACCTGCGCGGCCACCAGTTCGTCACCCATCTGGCCCCCGGCCGCTCGCAGGGCATCCACAACCCGGTCGACGGCCACGACGTCCCGGTGCCGCACTTCGGGCTGATCCTGTCGATTCCGGACTTCCACGCGCTGGCCGACCGGTTCAAGGCGGCGGGCAAGACGTTCGTGATCGATCCGTACCTGCGCTTCGAGGGTCAGCCCGGTGAGCAGTGGACGATGTTCCTGCTCGACCCGGCCGGCAACGCCCTGGAGTTCAAGGCGTTCGCCGACGAGGCGCAGATCTTCGCCACCTGACCGGCTACCGGTTCACTGTGAAGGTGCTCTGACCGACCTGACGGGTGGCCGTCTGCGGACCCTCGGCGTGCCGGCCACGGGCTTGCGGGGTGATCGACGGCGCCGCCGAACCGGGCAGCGCGACGCCGGCGTGCGCGGCCGACTGGCCGACGCGGATCTCCACCCAGTCGCGCATCCCGGGGTCCGCGATGCTGATCCGGTTGCCGCTCGGGTTCTCCCGGACCAGTCCCCGCGCGACCAGCAACTGCCGCGCGGTGTCGACCTCCTGCCAGTTCCCCGGACCGGCCGCCTGGGTCTCGGCCGGCATCGACAGCCCGCGCGCACCGCGGCTCGCCGTCTTCGCCAGCAGGTCCTTCTCCGCGGCGGAGCAGGAGCTCCACTCGGCCTGGTAGACCACCCGCGACGCCGCGTTGACCTGGGCGATCGCCGCCTTGGAGACCTCCGCGGTGAGCCCGTCCGGCCGGTTCCCGATCAGCGCGACCGCCCGCTCGGACAGGTCGCGCAGCCGGCCGGGATGACCGCCCGCCGCGTGCAGCAACTCGTCGATCGCCTCCGGCTGGTGCGCGATCCCGGCCTGCCGCAACGGCTCGGTCAGGGTCGGCCGCAGCTCGTCGGACGAGAGCGGGCCGCACTCGCGGACGTCGTACCGGCTGGTGACGCCGGTGGCGACGCCGGAGTGGCCGGCGGACGCGGTCATCAGTCGCGTCATCGCCATCTCGCTGCCCGCGGCGATCAGGTAGACCCGCTGCCCGCTGCGCTCGAGGTGCGCCGACAGTTCGGTCAGCGCGGCCAGGTCGCGCTCTGACGCGACGTCCAGGTTGTCGACCATCAGCATCACCGGATGCCGTTTCTTCGCGGCCAGGTCGCCGAGCTCGGTCGCCAGTTGGTCGAGCGTCGAACCGACCCCGTCCCGCCCCGGCGCGTCCCACTGCTTCTTCGCGACCACTTGCACCGGCGCGACGCCGACCCGCACCTCCGCGCCGTTCTGCTGGCTGCGGGCCCGTTGGGTCAGGTCCTTGATCGTCTTCTTCAGCTTCCGCAGCCCGAGGAACCCGTACTGCTTTCGCAGCCCGCCGAGTTCACGAGTGGCTGCCCGGACGAACCGGTTTTCCAGCGGCTCCCGCGGTGAGGCGTCGACCCGCACACAAGGCCATCCTTGCTGCCGCGCGAGCTCTTGGGCCTTGCCGAGCTCGAGACTCTTGCCCATCCCCGGTGCGCCGGTGAACAGCACGGTGTTGCGCTCCGGCGGCCGCAGATCCAGCGAGATCGGACGCCCGGCCGCGTCGATCCGGGTGACCGGCATGGCGGGCCGCTGCGGCGTACCGAAGATCGGGTCCATACCGGCAGAATCGTCGCCGCAAGCGTGCCACCGGCAACGATCAGGTGAACAGCGGGCCGATCGCCGGTGCATCCGCGGGTGGTTGCCGGGTCGGCTATGGTGAGTTAGGTATACCTAACTCCGCCCGAGAGGAACCGTGGTCGCGTGAGCACCCCCGCCCCCCGAAGTCGCCGCGCCAAGCTCGGCGTCGTCCGCCGGACCGAGCGGATCACGCCGCACATGATCCGGGTCGTACTGAGCTGTGACGAGTTCACCGGCAACGGCAAGACCGACATGTACGTGAAGCTGCTGTTTCCCCAGCCGGGCGTCGAGTACCCGGATCCGCTGGACATGGGCGTGGTCCGCGAGCAGTTCCCGTCCGAGCAGTGGCCGACGATGCGGACCTACACCGTGCGCGCCTGGGACGAGGCGGCCCGCGAGCTGACCATCGACTTCGTCCACCACGGTGACGAGGGGACCGCCGGGCCGTGGGCCGCGAAGGCGCAGCCGGGCGACAAGCTGTGGTTCAACGGGCCGGGTGGGGGCTACGCGCCGGACGAGTCGGCCGGCTGGCACCTGCTGGTCGGTGACGAGAGCGCGTTGCCCGCGATCGGCGCCGCGGTGGAGGCACTGCCGGCCGGTGCGAAGGCGAAGGTCTTCGTCGAGGTGGAGGACGAGTCGGAGCAGCAGAAGTTCAGCGGCTCGGGCGACGTCGACGTGGTCTGGTTCCATCGCGCGGGCTCCACCGGCGGCCGCGGTGACCAGTTGGTCGAGGCGGTGACGGCGCTCGACTTCCCGTCGGACGACGTGCACGCCTTCGTGCACGGTGAGGCCGGGTTCGTGCTGCGGTTGCGGCGCTACCTGTTCACTGAGCGCGGTCTGCCGCGCGACCGGGTGTCGCTGTCCGGGTACTGGCGCCTGGGCAAGAACGAGGACGGCTGGCAGGCCGAGAAGGCCGAGATCGCCCGTCAGGAACGCGCGGCCGCCGGCGACTGAGCCGCTGTGCGGCGGTCGTCGCCGCGCGGCCCTCGTCGCCGTCCTCGCGCTCTGCCACGACCCGGCGTACGGCGTACCGCGGTCAGTCCGCCGGTCTGATCGGCGCGGGATCGAACAAAGTCCCGGCCGGCGCGCGTCGTACGGGTATGAGCGCAGCGGTGGATCCGGCCTTGTTCGACAGGTTCGCGGCGGACTACGACCGGTTCGTCGGTCTCCAGCCCGGCAAGGGCGTGACCTGGCTGCGAGGGCTCGGACTGAAAGGCGAACGCGCGATCGACGTCGGGTGCGGCTCAGGACACGCGGCCGAGGTGCTCGCGGACGACTTCCAGCAGGTGCTCGGCGTCGACCTGAGCGCGCCGATGATCGAGATCGCCCGCACGCGCCGGGCCCGGCCGAACATCGAGTACCGGGTCGGGGACGTGTTCGAGATCGGCGACGACGGGTTCGACCTGGTCTACAGCCACACGATGATGCACCACCTGCCCGACTACCGGGCCGGACTGGAGCAGCTGAAATCGCTGGTCCGGCCGGGCGGCACGGTCGCGGTGATCGACAACGTCTCCGACCGCTACCCGACGCCGCCGCGCTGGGTCTACACGGTCGGCGCCAAACTCGGGTTCCCGGCGTCGGTCCGGCGGCTCGGGCTGCGGGACGCGTGGTTCGAGCTGCGGTTCTGGCACAGCAAGCCGTGGCTGGAGCACCTGCTCAGCGACGTCTACCTCAGCCGGGCGGCGTTCCGCGCGCTGTACGTCAGCGTCTTCCCGGGTGCGCGGTACGACGATCTCGGGTTCGCGCTGGCGATGAGCTGGACCGATCAGCGCGCTGGATGATCGGCGGCCGGTCCGGTGTTGTGGTGGTTGAGAGGAGCAACTACCCATGAAGATCGGCATCATCGGAAGCGGCAACATCGGCGGCACGCTGACCCGGCGGCTGACCGCGCTCGGTCACGACGTGAAGGTGGCGAACTCGCGCGGACCGGAATCGCTGCGGGACCTGGAACAGGAGACCGGCGCGAGGGCCGTCAAGGTCGAGGAGGCGGTCCAGGACGCGGAGATCGTGGTCGTGACGATTCCGGAGAAGGCCGTCCCACAGCTGCCCGCGAACCTGTTCGCGAACGCGGCGGACGACGTCGTCGTGGTGGACACCGGCAACTACTACCCCCAGCGCGACGGCCGCATCGCCGCCATCGAGGACGACGGACTGACCGAGAGCGCCTGGGTCGCGCGGCAACTCGGCCGTCCGGTCGTGAAGGCGTTCAACAACATCCAGGCCCGGCACCTGCTCGAGAACGGTCTGCCCGCCGGCACCTCGGGCCGCATCGCACTCCCGGTCGCCGGCGACGACCCGGCAGGCAAGGCCAAGATCCTCCAGCTCGTCGACGACCTGGGCTTCGACCCGGTCGACGCCGGCCCGCTCGCCGAGTCCTGGCGCCAGCAGCCCGGTACGCCGATCTACGGCACGGACCTCACGGCGGCCGCCGCCCGCGAGGCCCTGGCCGCCGCGTCCCCGGAACGCCCGGACGAACTCCGCGGCTGACCGCCGGCCGCTGAGGCCGCCCGCCTGCTGAACCCCACCGCCGCAATCGGCGCCACCGCCCGCTCGCTGAGCTCCACCCTCACGGGCGTCCCGCACCGCCGGCCGTGGGGTCAGCTCGCGGCGTCGCCGACGCGGTGCTGGAGCAGTTGAGTGATAGTGGGGGCGAGGTTCGTGGGCAGCACCCAGTCGTCGCCCCCGGCCTGGAGGATGACGGCCGGGCCGGCGGTGTGCACCGCGGTGACAGGGATCGGGAAGCGCAGGCGCTCGGAGCCGGTCAGCGAGACCTCGTGGACACCGGTCACCTTGGTGAACGGGTAGCTGCGGCGCAGGTCCTCGGGGTTCGCGCCGCGCAGCTTGCGCGGGATGGTGTGGATGCTCACCGACTCGCTGCCGAGGACGAGCGTCGTACCCCACAGGCCACGCAGGCGGAAGGCCAGCTCGTACGGCGTACCGGCGAGCTCGGGGTCGACGGGCACCAGCAGCGTGCGTTCGGCGTACGCGGCCAGAACGACGCCGACGCCCGCGCCGATCCACCACGAGACGAGCAGGGCCAGCAGGATGAACAGCAGCCCGAAGTTGTCCGGGACGAGCGTCAGGTAGACACCGGCGATCGCGCCGAAGAGGGCGCCGGTCATCCGCCAGCGCTGGGGGCGGAAGCGTTGCCGGGTGAACAGCAAGGCCCCGAGAAGCAGCAGCGCGGCCGGCAGCACGGCCCCGGTCCAGGACGCGGTCCACAGACTGACGGCCAGTGTCAGTGCCGGGATGCCGAGGTAGATCAGCCCCACGACCAGTTGGACCTTGCGATGCCGTCGTGCCAGTTCGCCGCTCACGGGAAAACCCAAGCACACAAACCCCTGGCGACCTACTGTGCAGACCGATGGCCGACTTCGTGATCCCCCAGACCCTGCACGAGACCTACGCGGACGACGAGGACGCGCTGCGCTGGCTGCGGACTCTCCCCGAGATGGCGGCGCGCTATCTCGACCGCTGGCAGCTCACCGTCGACGGCACCCCGATGCACGGCGCCGCCTCCCTCGTCCTCCCGGTACGCCGGGCCGACGGTGTTCCCGCGATCCTCAAGCTCCAGCCGCGCAACGACGAGAACGCTGCCGAAGCCCTCGGCCTGCGGACCTGGAACGACGCCGACGTGGTCCGCGTGCTCGACGACCACGAGCCCGACGCCGCGCTCCTGCTCGAACGACTCCGGCCCCGGACCCTGAGCGCCGTCCCGGACGACGTCGAGGCCACCCGCATCCTCGCCGAGCTCCTCAGCCGCCTCGCCGTCGTCGAAGCGCCCCCGAAGCTCCGGACCCTGGCCGACATCGGCGCCGAGATGATCGACGAGGCCCCCGCGCTGATTCCGCGGCTGGCCGACCCGCACGAACAGTCCCTCGTACGCCGGTGCGTCGCGCGCCTGACCGAGTTGCTGCCCGAGTCGGGCGACCGGCTGCTGCACTGGGACTTGCACTACGACAACGTGCTCGCCGCCGACCGCGCGCCCTGGCTGGTGATCGACCCGAAGCCGCTCGCCGGCGATCCCTGCTTCGAGCTCTTCCCCGCGCTCAACAACCGCTGGGCCGACCTCGTCGCCACCGGCGACCTGCCCCGGGCGATCCGCCGCCGCTTCGCGCTGCTGACCGACACGCTGGCCCTTGACCGGGACCGGGCGGTCGGCTGGACCCTCGCCCGGATCCTGCAGAACGTGCTCTGGGACCTCGAGGGCGGCGAGCGCCGGGTCGATCCGGTCCAGGTCGCGATCGCGCAGGCCTTGCCGGATGCGCGCGATTGATTACATGATTACGTCATGACGACCCCCACGCTGTACGAGTGGGCCGGCGGCGCCGAGGCGTTCCGGCGGTTGACCGAGGTGTTCTACGACCGGGTGCTCGACGACGAGCTGCTCGCGCCCGTCTTCGCGCACATGAGCCCGCGGCACCGGGAGCACGTCGCGCTCTGGCTGGGTGAGGTCTTCGGTGGCCCGACCACCTACACCGACGAGCTCGGCGGGTATCCCGCGATGCTCGCGCACCACCTGAACCTCGGCCTGACCGAGCAGCAGCGCGCGCGGTGGGCGGCGCTCATCGCCGCCAGCGCCGATCAGGCGGGGCTGCCCGACGATCCGGAGTTCCGCTCGGCCTTCGTCGCGTACGTCGAGTGGGGCACGCGGCTCGCCCTGGCCAACTCCCAGCCCGGCGCGACCCCGCCGCCGAAGGCTCCGGTCCCGCGCTGGGGCTGGGGCGAGGCGCCGCCGTACCAGCCGGGCTGACCGGCGTTGCAGGTTCCTGCAACGTATTTGCCGGTCGGCTGCTTGCGCCGAGCGTTTCCCGCAGCGGACCCCGCCCCGAGGTCCCCCAGTGAGGAGAACGCCGATGAAGACCCGAATGCTCGCCCGCGCCGCCGCCGGCCTGGCCGCCACCGCCGCCCTGGTCACCGTCACCGCGACCAGCGCCAGCGCCGTCAACGTCAACTGGCTGTGGGAGACCAGTACCGGCAACAACATCGGCGTCGGCTCGTACACCGACACCGGCAACGTGATGCACGTCGACGACCAGGAGGTCGACGACCGCTCGGTGCTGCTGTTCGTTCGCCGGCCGGGCGCCTCGACCGGGCAGGCGTGCTGGGATCACGGCGGCGCCAGCGGCGGCGGGGTGAACTGCACGCTCGACGCGTACGCCGAGAACGTCACGCTCGAGGGCTTCCTCTGCAAGGGCGAGTGGGCCAGCAACCCGGACAACCGCCGCATCGTCAGCTGCAACTACAACCAGGTCAAGACCTTCACCAAGTGACCCGCGCCCCGGCCCGTCCGCCGTACGCCGGGGGCGGGTGGGCCGGTCGCTGTTTGGTCAGGATCCGGTGAATGTTTGCGCGGTCAGACACCCGGACCGGCGCTGCGGACTCGGGCATTCGATAAAGTCGCGGTTCACGACGAACCCGGCCGCCGGGGATGCGAGGGTGAATCACTGTGACCGCTCAGCTCGAGTACCCCGACCCACAGGAGTCAGAGGCACTGCTGTCGGTCCAGGGCCTGTGGAAGGTGTTCGGCCCGAAGGCCGGCCGCGTCCCCCGCCGTCCGGAGCTCGCCGAGCTCAACCGGGCCACCCTCTACGACCGCACCGGCTGTACGGCGGCCGTGCGCGACCTCAGCTTCGACGTCGCGCCCGGTGAGGTGTTCGTCGTGATGGGCCTGTCCGGCTCCGGCAAGTCGACGCTGGTCCGCTGCCTGACCCGGCTGGTCGAGCCGACCGCGGGCCGGCTGATCTTCGAGGGCGAGGACCTGCGGGCGGCCGACGAGAAGCGGCTGCGCACGCTGCGCCGGAGCAAGTTCTCGATGGTCTTCCAGCACTTCGGCCTGCTGCCGCACCGCAAGGTGATCGACAACGTCTCGTACGGGCTGGAGGTGCGCGGCGAGAGCAAGCCCGACCGCAAGCGCCGGGCCCAGGAAGTCATCGACCTGGTCGGCCTGTCCGGCAACGAGAACATGTACCCCGAGCAGCTGTCCGGTGGCATGCAGCAGCGGGTCGGCCTGGCGCGGGCGCTGGCAGGAGACCCCGACGTGCTGCTGTTCGACGAGCCGTTCTCCGCGCTCGACCCGCTGATCCGCCGCGAGATGCAGACCGAGGTCGTCCGGCTGCACCACGAGGTCGGCAAGACGATGGTGTTCGTCACCCACGACCTGTCCGAGGCGCTCAAGCTCGGCGACCGGATCCTGCTGATGCGCGACGGCGCCGCCGTCCAGCTCGGCACCGGCGACGAGCTGGTCGGCGCCCCGGCCGACGACTACGTGCGCGAGTTCGTCCGGGACATCCCGCGGGCCGACGTGCTCACGCTGCGCTGGATCGTCCGGCCGCCGCGCGACGGCGAGCAGCTCGACGGGCCCGAGCTCGGTCCCGACGTGCTGGTGCGCGAGGCGACGCGCCTGGTGCTGGAGTCGGACCGCCCGGTGAAGGTCGTCGCCGAAGGCCAGCTGCTCGGTGTGATCGGCGACGAGGAGATCCTTGCCGTCGTCGCGGACGCGGCTCCGTCCGGCGCGGCCTTCGCCCCGGGCCCCACCGGTTCCTCTTCCTCTCCGCAGTCCTGAAATGGCCTCCATCACCGGCTCTCTGGAGCTCCACGTGCGCAAGCCGCGGCGGATCGTGCTCGTCGGCGGCCTGCTCGTCGTCTGGCTCGCGCTCTGGTTCGTGCTGCGCGGCGTCCACACCCTGGCCCTCGGCGGGCAGGACACGACGCCGTTCCACCGCTGGCTGACCGAGCAGGCCGGCGTCGTCGGCAGCGGGAACGCGGTCTCGGACGCGATCCGGGTCGTCGTCGACCAGCTCGTCGTCCTGCTCCAGAACGGGATCGCCCAGCCGTCGTACGGGCGGCCGGTGCCGGTGATCGGGTGGCTCGGGGTGGTCGCGATCGCGGCGTTCCTGGCGTGGGCCTTCGGTAACTGGAAGGTCGCGCTGCTGACCGCCGCCGGGCTGACCTTCATCGGGATGCAGGGGCTGTGGCAGGAGAGCATGGACACGCTCTCGCTCACGATCGCGGCCGTCGTGCTCGCGCTGCTGGCCGGGATCCCGCTGGGGATCTGGGCCGGGCTGTCGGACCGGTTCTTCAAGGTCGCCACGTTGGTGCTCGACCTGATGCAGACGCTGCCGACCTTCGTGTACCTGGCGCCGCTGACGCTGTTCTTCGCGATCGGCCCGGCCGCGGCGACCATCGCCACGCTGATCTACGCCGCGCCGCCCGTCGTCCGCCTGACCGCCCACGCGATCCGCTCGGTGCCGGCCGAGAGCGTCGAAGCGGCCCGGTCGCTCGGCTCGACCCGCGCCCAGACCCTGGCCAAGGTGCTGCTGCCGATGTCGCGCAGCACGGTCGTGGTCGGCATCAACCAGACCATCATGGCCGCGCTGTCGATGGTCACCGTCGCCGCGCTGATCGACGCGCCCGGCCTCGGCCAGACCGTGCTCAAGGCGCTGCAGACGCTCGACGTCGGAGTCGCGTTCAACGCCGGCCTCGCGATCGTCGTGCTGGCGATCGTGCTCGACCGCGTGACGACCGCGGCGGGCGACCGGCCGTGGCGGACCGCGAGCGTGCGGCGCAAGGTGCTGCTCGGCGCCGGGGCGGTCGGCGTACTGGTCGCGATCTGGTTCTCCCGGACCTATCTGTGGGCCGCGGAGTTCCCGACCGGTGTGAACCTCGGCTCCCCGATCGCCGTCGCGACCGCCGACGCGACGACCTGGGTCCAGGACGTTTTCGGCGGTTTCACGTACGGCGTACGCGACGCGGTGACGCTCGGCGTGCTCAATCCGCTCGAGGCGCTGCTCACCGAGTCGCCCTGGTGGCTGGTGACCGCGGTCGTGGTCGCGCTGGCACTCGTGCTCGGGGGCTGGCGGGCCGCGCTGCCCGCCGCGGTCTGTCTGGTGCTCCTGGTCGGGACCGGGGTCTGGCACGACGCGATGGTCACGCTCGCCTCGACCCTGCTGGCCACCGTCGTGGTGGTTGCCGTTGGCATCGTTCTCGGCGTCTGGACCGGACGCAACCGCCGGGTCGACCAGTGGGTCCGGCCGGTGCTCGACGCGGGGCAGACGATGCCGCCGTTCGTGTACCTGGTGCCGTTCCTGGCCCTGTTCGGGACCAGCCGGTTCACCGCGATCGCGGCGGCGGTCGTGTTCGCCGTACCGGTAACCACGAAGATCGTGGCCGACGGCATCCGTGCGGTGCCGACGGCAACCGTCGAGGCGGCGAACTCGGTCGGCTCGAGCACCTGGCAGGTGATCAGCAAGGTCCAGCTGCCGGTGGCCCGCCGGGCGATCACGCTGGCGGTCAACCAGGGCCTGATCTACGTGCTGTCGATGGTCGTCGTCGGCGGCCTGGTCGGCGCGGGCGCCCTGGGGTACGACGTGGCGGCCGGCTTCGCGCAGAGCGAGCTGTACGGCAAGGGCCTGGCGGCCGGGCTGGCGATCGTGCTGCTCGGGGTGATGCTCGACCGGATCACCCAGGCCACGGCCCAGCGGATGACGCGGCGTACGAGGAAGTTCCGAGGAACAGTCAGAGGAGACAACCTGTGGTGACGAAGAAGCTCCGGACCGCCGGAGTGCTGAGCGCGCTGGCGCTGGCCCTGACCGCCTGTGGCGGGGCGAAGGTCGGCGAGGCGGACAAGCCGGCTGCCGGCGGTAAGGAGTGCGGCACCTTCAACCTCGCCGTCAGCCCGTGGGTCGGCTACGAGGCGAACGCCGCGGTGGTCGCCTACGTCGCGACCAAGGACCTCGGCTGCACGGTGAACAAGAAGAACCTCAAGGAAGAGATCTCCTGGCAGGGCTTCGGCACCGGTGAGGTCGACGCGGTGCTGGAGAACTGGGGTCACGAGGACCTGAAGAAGAAGTACGTCGAGCAGCAGAAGGTCGCCGTCGTGGTCGGCCCGTCGGGCAACAAGGGCGTGATCGGCTGGTACCTGCCGCCGTGGCTGGCCGCGCAGCACCCGGAGCTCAAGGACTGGAAGAACCTGAACAAGTACGCCTCGCTGTTCAAGACCTCCGAGTCCGGCGGCAAGGGCCAGCTTCTCGACGGCGACCCGTCGTTCGTCACCAACGACGAGGCCCTGGTGAAGAACCTGAAGCTGAACTTCAAGGTGGTCTACGCCGGCAGCGAGACCGCGCTGATCCAGGCGTTCCGGGACGCGGAGAAGAACAAGAAGCCGGTGATCGGCTACTTCTACGAGCCGCAGTGGTTCTTCAACGAGCTGAAGCTGGTCAAGGTCGACCTGCCGAAGTACACCCCCGGCTGCGACGCCGACCCGGCGAAGGTGGCCTGCGACTACCCGGCCTACGACCTGGACAAGATCGTGTCCAAGAAGTTCGCCGACTCCGGCAGCCCGGCGTACGAGCTGGTGAAGAACTTCAGCTGGACCAACGACGACCAGAACCAGGTCGCCAAGTACATCGCCGAGGACAAGCTGACCCCGGACGCCGCCGCCCAGAAGTGGGTCGACGCCAACCGCGCGAAGGTCGACGCCTGGCTCGGCAAGTAGTCCTGCGAACTACTCGGGTACGTCCTCCGGCAGCAGTCTCCGGAGGGCGTACTCGGTGAAGCGGGTGACGACCTCGCCGGGAACCGCGAGGTACGTCGTGGTGCTGACGACAGGAATACCCGTCGAGTCGTCGCGGAAGATCACCATCGCGAGCCCTCGTCCGGGCGCCGGCGCGACGTCTTCCAGCTCCACTCCGAGCCCGTCGCGTTTCGACACTTCGCTGAACACGGTCAACGCGTAGTACCTGCCCTCTGCGTACCACTCGTCGGTTGCTTCCACCTCAGCATCTTCCCGCCTGGTGGCGACAGGTGCGAGCGGGTTTCGCCTGCCGGTTGGACCGGTGGCCGGCCGAGCTGAAGGGCCGTTGAACCAGTTCGACGCCGTCGGCAACTATCACGACGCGATTCGGCAACGCCGACGACACGCCGGAAATCGGACGAAACCGGGTAGCGTCGGTTCCATGATCATCGTGACAGCTGCACTGAAGGGCGGGGTCGGCAAGACAACCACGTCGGTGTACCTCGCCGCGCTGGCATCGTCGAACCGCCGGACCGCCACCCTCGTCGACGCCGATCCGCAGGGTAGTGCCGCGGACTGGATCGAGACGTCGGACGACGACCACCTGGCCCGGATCGAGATCGCCGAGGCGCCGACGGAGCGGTTGCTGACCAAGGCGCTGGACAAGGTGCCACCGGAGGGCATCGGTGTGGTGGACATGCCGCCGTCGCACGAACGCCTGCTCAACAAGGCGCTGGAGCGGGCCCGGATCGTGGTCATCCCGACCCGCGTCGGCGGCGTCGAGACGCCCCGGGTGAAGGCCGTGCTCGAGCTGGTGCCGGAGGGCACGCCGGTCGGCCTGGTGATCTGCTCGGCGCGCACCTACACGCGCGCCTACCAGGAGACCATGCAGCAGTACGCCGAGGAGGACATCCCGGTCTGGGGTTCGATCCCCGAGCGCGTCTCGATCACCGCCGGCCCGACCGGCCCGCTGGCCGAGGACGGCCTGGAGTCGTACAAGAAGGTCTGGCGCAAGATCCTGGCCGCGGCCCGCAGCTGAGCCCGGCGATCGCACCACCTCTGCAGCTCAGCGCCGCAGAGGTGGTTCGCCACGCACATAAGAACGAATGACCGTGGCCGCGGCGCCGCGCGCCCAGTCGTCGAAGGTGTGCGAGCGCAGCATCAGCTGGCAGTCGCCCGCGGCACCGAACGCGTGGGCGGCGAAGGCCTCGCGCATCCGCTGCTCGTACAGGTCGTAGTCCGCGACGCCCTCGCCCGCGATCACGACCAACTCGGGCCCGACCAGGTTCACCATCGCGGCGAGCGCCGACCCGATCACGCCACCGGCCCGGTCGAACGCCTCGCGCGCGTGCTCGTCGCCAGCGTGCGCCAGCTCGATCGCGCCGGACAGATCCAGGTCCGGCTGCCCCGTCGTCTCCCGTGTCCGCGCGAGGATCGCGTCGGACGACGCGACCGTCTCCACGCATCCCCGCCGCCCACACGTGCAGACCAGCTCACCAGGGGCCAACGGCAAATGCCCGAGCTCGCCGGACACCCCGTGCGCACCGGACACCACCTCGCCGTTGATGTAGAGCCCGCACCCGACCCCGGACCCGATCGTCACCACCGCGAAGGAATCGGCGTTCACCCCGACCCCGAACCAGTGCTCCGCGACGGTCAGCGCCCGGACGTCGTTCGTCACCACGACCGGTACCTCGAGCTGCTCGGTCAGCGTGGCCGCGAGCGGCACGTCCCGCCATCCCATGAACGGCGAGTCACGCACCACTCCGTGCGCCGCGTCGACATCGCCCGACACGGCGACACCGATGCCGATCAGCGGCCCCACCAGGTTCGCCGGGTCGTCGACGATCTCCATCAGCTCGCGAATCAGGGCGACCAGCTTCTCCGTCACGGTCTCCGCCGAAGGATCCGGCAGCTGATGGTGCCGAACGGCGCGGATCCCCGCGGTGAGGTCGGTGGTCACGCCGATCAGGTCGGTCGGCGTCACCTTCACCCCGATCACCGAGACGGTGTCAGCGACGACCGTCAGCGGACTGACCGGCCGCCCGATCCCGAGCTGGCTCTCGACGGGCTCGTCCGGGCCGGCGACCGGCTGGTCGGTGACGAACCCGGCCTCGATCAGCGGCGCGACCGCCTTCGTCACCGCCGCCTGGGACAGCCCGGTCCGGCGCGCGATCTCGACCCGCGGGATCGGGCCCTGGGTGAGGATCTTGGTCAGCACCTCGACTCCGGCCGGCGTCGCCAGCGGCAGCGGTCGGTGCGGGCGTGGAGACATGAGAGCAAACTACCGGCGCGAAGGGCGTTTCAGCGCGCCGGTCGCGCGGACGTGCGCAGGAATGCGCATTCAATCCGGTCAGGCCGTAGCTTTGTCGACATTTCCCAGGATCGGTGAGGTCAGCGCCCAGCGAATCGTGCGCGTGAGCCCTTCTCCGGCTGCGCGGACCACTGTGCCTTCGGCCAGCGGCAGATAGGGCAGTCGCAACGGCCAGCGCGACCACCACGGCAGCAGGCCGATCGCAGCAGCCGTCAGTACGCCGTACGCCGGTCGCGCGGCCAACGGCACCGGCGGGTGGATCAGGATGAAGCGCGCTGCCTGCCGCGCCTCGGTGGTGCCGCGCAGCTCGGGCCGGTACCAATCCAGCATCTGCCGCAGCTCCAGCAGCGTCGTCGGTGGGTCGACGACGCCCAGTGCGCGCGCGACGCGAGCGGTGTCCTCGACGTACCCGTCCTGCTCGGCCGAGTCGAGCGGCGCCACGCCGTACTGCTGGTGGGCGGCCAGGAAGCTGTCGATCTCGGCCAGGTGCACCCACTTGAGCAGATGCGGATCACCGGCCCGGTACGGCGTACCGTCCGGGCTGGTGCCGCGGACACGCTCGTGCACCGCCTTCACCCTGGCGATCGCTTCCTCCGCGTCAGCCTCCGCGCCGTACGTGGTGATGGCGAGGAAGAAGCTGGTCCGCTGCAGCCGGCCCCACGGGTCGCCGCGGTAGCCGGAGTGCGCCGAAACGGCGGCCATCGCCAGCGGGTGCAGCGACTGGAGCAGCAGCGCGCGCAGCCCGCCGGCGAACATCGCCGCGTCGCCGTGCACCCGGCGGATCGGGCGGTCCGGCGCGAACCACCTAGGCCCGGGGGTGTTGTGGACCCGGTTCCGCTCGGCACGGGGATCCGGCCCGGCCACCTTCGTCATGATCATCCGGGCCAGGCCGTCCCTCACCGGATCGAGCAGTGCCTCTGAAAGGCTGGTCGGCAGCGTGGCGGTCATAACCCCAGTCTCCCCACCACTCCAAGCCCGCGACCATCGTCACCGGCCGACGTCGACGAAGATCGGGTTGGTGTAGAGCCAGGTGTCCAGCCACGGGTCGCCGTCGTTCACCGGGTGCTGGATCGGCCCGGACGGATCGATCGCCCGGCCCAGGTAGCCCGGACCGTTGCGGCGGCCGTCGCTGCCGCGCAGCCGCAGGTAGTGGCTGCGCTCGGCCCGGCCCAGCGGGATGTGCAGCGTGTAGGTGCCCGACTTGCGCCGTACGTCGAGCTGCTCGACCACTCTGGTGTCGGGTGCCTTCCAGCTGTCGCGGTCACGCACCGGGCCGGTCACCACGCCACGGATGACGTCCAGGTGGGCCAGGCGCGGCAGGACGCCGTGGAAGTTCGGTCTGGTCGCGCTGGTCACGGTGACGCGCAGCTCCAGGCGTTCGCCGCGCTGAGCCTTGAGCCGTCCGCCCAGAGTGACGCCGCGCTTCTTGGAGCCGGCCGTCGCTAGCCGGACGTCCAGACCGTCGACCAGCTGGCCGTGGTCCACCCAGACCCGGCCGGCACGTAGTCCGGCCATCACGTCCAGGTAGGAGTAGCGGGTGACGCCGACGTGGGTCCGGCTGAACTGGCCGGGCCAGAAGTCGCTCCCGGCCTGCGGTACGCCGGTGTCGGTCGGCGAGGGCTTCCAGCCGAGCGAGTCGAACGTCTGCCCGGGCGGGAACTCCCCGTCCTTCCACGTGTCCCAGATGGTGCGGTGGTTGTCGCTGTTCGACGTGATCGAGAACAGCCGGCCCTCGGCGAGCAGAGAGTCCCAGAGCCCGCCAACGGTCGCGGTCGCCCAGTCGAAGCCGCCGTACGTGCGGTACGCGTCGGCCGGGTAGCCGGGGTGGCTACCGGTGCCGGGTGCGTTCACATACTCGCCGCGCTGCGCGTTGGTGGCGCCGCGGTAGGCAACCCAGGCCGGTTCGGCGTCGCCCTGCGATCCGGGCGCGCCTTCCATGCCGATGCAGACGCCGGTGTCCCGCCAGGCGCGCAGCTCGTGCGGGGCGTCGATGCCGAGCCGGAGCGGATGGTTGGCGAGCACCAGGACGTCGTCGACGTACCCGCGCTTCTTCTGCTCGGCCAGCCACTGCAAGGCCTTCACCGCGTGCGCTTCGTTCTCCGCGGTGTCGGCCGAGCGGTTGGTGAGCTTGCCGTCGTACTCACGCTCGAAGGCCTGCAGCAGCGCTACGGCGTTGGGCCCCGGCGCGACCAGCACGGTGCCGTGCTCCGCGGCCGGGATGTACCACTCGAGCCCCTGGAAGATCAGCATCCGCGGGTTCTCCGCCCGCGCCTTCACCACCTCGGCCTGCTCGGCCACCGCACCCTTGTCGGCGTGCCCGAAGTTGCTGTGCTCGGTGAACGCCATCCAGTCCAGCCCGAACTGCGCTCCCCGCTGCGCCAGCTGACTGAAGTCGTACTTCGCGTCGTGGCTGTAGCGGCTGTGCACGTGGTGGTCCCCGACCAGCCAGACCAGCTCCGGGTCGCCCCCGGACACAGCCGCAGCCTCACCAGCGCCGGCAACTCCGAGCAACCCCGCCCCACCCACCAGCCCGGCTCCCCGCAGCAGCCCCCGCCGGGAAACCCCCTGCGAATCCAGCCGCTCCTCAGGCACCTCCGGATCAGCCCACTCCGGCACCTGTTGCGCTTCGGTCATCCCGCGAACCCTCCTTGTGCAGACAAGCCACTGTCAAGGAGTCCGATGACACGAACATGTGCACCAGATGAACCGTCCGGTGCCGCTGCGAGCTCAGCTCTGCTGGTCCGCCGGCGGTTTGCCCGACCACTCGTGCTCGAGGATCGAGTAGAGCAGTGAGTCGCGCCAGGCGCCGTTGGTGAAGACGTGGTGGCGGATGCGGCCTTCGTGGGTGAAGCCGAGGCGTTTGACGACGGCGACCGAGGCCAGGTTCTCCGGGCCGATCGCGGCGCTGACGCGGTGCAGGGACAGGTCGGTGAAGGCGAAGCGGAGCATCGTGCGGGCGGCGTCGGTGGCGAAGCCGCGACCCCAGTGGTCGAAACCGATCGCGTAACCGAGGTGAGCGGCCTGGACCCCGGTCGGGCCCAGCCGCGCGAAGCCGATCATCCGGTCGTCGTCCAGGCGGGTGACGGCGAACAGGTGGTCGGGGCGGTCCTCGCGGGCCGAGCGGTCGACGATCGACCTCACGGAGCGGGCGGCGCTGTCCCTGGTGTAGCTGTCGAACGACAGCCAGCTGGTGACCCGGTCGTCACCGGTGATCGCCAGGTAGTCGTCGAGATCGTCGAGCCGGACCTCGCGCAACCTGCAGCGCTCACCGATGAGCGGATCCATCAGCGCGGGAAGCTCTGAATGGGGGTCCGGGTGAACAGCTCGATCTCTTCCTGCAGCTCGCGGGCGTCGTCGGCGCGACCGGACTGCCGCAGGGCCTGGTGGACCCGGCGGGCCGAGTGCACCACGCCGTTGATCCGGCGCTCGGCCGGCAGACCCAGGACCGGGGCGATCGCGTCGGCGGCGCCGTCCAGCTCACCGCTCGCGATCCGGGTGATCGCCATCGCGGCGTGGCTGCCGGCGGCGTCGCCGAAGGCCCACTCCGGGTGCGACTGGTCGGTGTAGGCGTCCACGGCCTGGTTGGAGTACCGCTCGGCGGTCTCCATCTCCCCGGGCAGCCAGGCGAGCGCGTCGGCGGCGTAGTACAGCTGGCGGTTGCGCCCGAAGGTGCACAGGCCGCCCATCTCGTCGAGCTCGTCGTTGCGGACCGAGTTCCACGCGTTCTCCGCGCGCTCCAGGGCGGCGCGGGTGGCGTCGGAGTTGCCGAGCGCGGCCCAGGCGCGGGCCTCGCTGACCGGCAGCCAGACGCTGGTGGTGCTGTTGGCCTGCTCGGCGTAGCCGGCACCGAGCTGGGCGTACCGGACGGAGTCGTGCGGGTTGCCGGCCCAGTACGAGACCAGGGACTGCAGGCCGCGGACCCAGGCGCGCAGGCCGTGGTGGTCGGCGTTGTCGGCGCACAGGAACGCCGTCCGGGCCTGGGTCAGCGCGGCGTGCGGGTTGCCCAGGTCGTGCGAGGCCTTGGCCAGCAGGCCGCCGGTGACGCCACCGAGGAAGTACAGCTGCCGCAGGTGTTCCGGACGCTGCCGGCTCTCCAGCAACGCGAAGACCAGGTCCTGGGTCTCGACCAGCTGGCCGAGGATCTCCGGCAGCGGACGCTGCGGGTAGGCCTTCGCGACGTGACGCACGTCGTCGTACACCTGTTCCATGGCCTCGCTCCCGAGACCGGTCTGGGCCGCGAGGGCGAACGCCCGCGCACGGCTGGCAGCCATGTCGAGTACCTCCATCTCATTCCCTGTCGTGATCCGTCCACTCGCGGCAGGTGCCGGCACCACCTGGGCAGCCTGCTCGGGGACGTACGGGGCGAGGAGTTCCTCGACCGGCTTGCCGAACATGCGTTGCAGGGTGCGCCGGGTCTGAGGAGTGGTCCCTGCGCGCTCGCCCGATGCGAGGCGCCGCAGGTGCCGCTCGGTGATGGTTCCACCCAGCTCGACGAACTCGGCGACGATCTCGGAGTAGGTCTGGTTCCGGCGCTGGATCAGGTGCGCCAGGACCGTTCTTGGCGCATACCTACCCGCCATCGTTCCTCCCGTTCACGTCAGATCAGACGTTGTCTCGACTGATGCCCCACGACAAGGTGCAGTCACCCAGATGTCCGCGAGAGGTCCTGAAGAGGTCCGGCAAAGGTCCGCCTCAGGTCCTAGAGCGGTCACGCTCGGGTTGTGCACCATTACTGCCATGACAACCAGTAAGTCCAACTGGTTGCAAGGCCTGAGAGTTACGGGGTGAGCAAGTAGTGACAGTCGCGGAGATGACGTCGAGGCAGCACCGCCGCCGGGTGCGGGTCTGGTTCGGCGAGCACGTGATCGCGCAGTACGTCGCGGAAGCGCCGCTGGCAGCGCGGTACGAGCAGGCCATGAAGAGGCGGTTCGCCGGCCTTCGGGTCACCAACGACCTCCTCGGGCCGCAGGACGGTACGGACAGCTGATCTTGCTCGGGTCCTCCTCAGACCCGAGCGGCTGCGCCTGGAGTCTCCTCACGTCCAGGAGCAGTGCACCGAAAGGTCCGGGACACTCCTCAGTCCCCGGACACAACCCAGGTGCGGTCCGGAGCACTCCTCAGCTCCGGACCGCACCGCCCACCAGCCCGGCTGGGCAGGCGGTTGAATCCCTGTGTCGCCGCCGCCCAGCCGTTCCAACCACTCCTGACCGACACCTCGGGTCAGGAGCTGGGGTCAGTGCCCCACGCCGGGGATCGGGCGGATTTGTCGACAGAAGACCTCCGGCGCGGGACACCGACGGCTCGTGAACCTCACCATGAGCCGTCCCCCAGGTGGCCCGCTCCGCTGTGTGACCGCCGCGCCTGGGCGGTCACACAGCGGAGCTGTTTTGCGTCCGGACCCGAAGAACCCGCAGGTCAGAGCGTTTCAGGTCCGCTTCCGGTCCGGTTGTCGCCGGTCCGGACCTTCGCTGTCTCAGTCGCGCCCGGCGGGCTGCTGGTAGACCGCGAAAGCCGCGTCCGGCCGTACGCCGGTGCCGCCCTCGACCAGCCCCTCGGCGGTGATCTCGCCGGCGTACGTCATGCCCAGCCGTTCCATCACCGCTCGCGAGGCCCGGTTGTGCCGCTCGGTGTAGGCCACGACCGCCCGGGCGCCCAGCGTCCCGAAGGCGAAATCCAGCCCGGCCGAGCCGATTTCGGTCGCATAGCCCTTTCCGCGGGCCGTCGTCAGTAGCGCCCACCCCAGTTCCAGCCGGTCCGCCGCCCACTCCGGTCCGACCAGGGCGGCGATCTGCTCGGCGGTCCCCGAAGCGCCCATGCGAGACAGCCCACCGCGCCCGACGAGCGCGCCGCCAACCCGCTCGTACGCCATCCACTTGCTCACCCCGTCGCGCTCCCACGCCTCCTGCATCGTGGTCGCGCGCGTCACCGCCTGCTCGGCCGACAACGTCTCGGCGTACCACTCGGCAACCCACGGGTCCGCGTGCAACCGCTCGAGGTCCGCCGCATGTCCGGTCAGCGCCGGTCCAGGTCCCCGCACCGGCTCCAGCCGCAGCCGCTCGGTCAGCCGAATCCGTACGGCGTGCGCCACGATGTCCCGCAGCCTCCGGTCCCCGTCGGTCCGGCCGACCATCAGCAGCTCGACGTCGTCCGGCCCGACCCAGGCGCTCGCGTCGTGCTTGCCCTCCTCCAGCCGCGGCGCGGACAGGTCACCGTCGACCGCGACGAGGAAGTCCAGCTCCCGCCGTACGCGCCCCTCGTACTCCCACTCCCAGTCGGCCACCGGCGCCAGCACCTCGCGCACGGTCCACCCGGTCTCCTCCTCGACCTCGCGCGCCAGCGCCTCAACAGGCGTCTCCCCGGCCTCGAGGTGCCCACCGACGATGTCCCAGATCCCCGGCAGCAACCGCCGCTGAGCCGTCCGCCGGTGCACGTACACCCGCTGCCCGGCGTCGCGGATCAACGCCCCGACACAATCCACCTCGCGCATGCCCCCAACCTAGAGCGAAGCCCGGCGGTGACCTGCCCGCGCGGCAGACTCGGCGGATGCGAGCGGACCGGGCGATCCTCTTCAAGCTGGCGACCAACGAGCGATTCGAGCAGCTGGTGAAGGCGCTGCCGGGCGGCGAACAGGGCGCCTACCGCGCCGCCTCCCGGTACGTCGCCGGCCGGACCCGCGACGAGGCCTTGTCCAGAGCTGCCCAAGCACTCAGTCAGGGCCACGGCGTCAGCATCGACCTCTTCGGCGAGCTCTCCACCAGTACGACGGAAGCCCGCCGCGTCGCCGACGACTACCTCGAGCTGGTCGAGCGGCTCCCCGCACCGCCGGCCGACGTCTGGCTCTCGGTCGACCTCTCCCACTTCGCCCTCGACGTCGACCCCACCGGCGCCGCCGATCTGCTCGCCGAGATCGCCGCCGCTCTGCCGCCCGGCCGCCGGATCCAGGTCGGCGCCGAGGACGCGACCCGGACCGACAAGGTCCTCGGCTGCGTCCGAGATGTCGCCGCCCGCGGACTGGCCGACCGCCTGGGTGCAACCCTCCAGGCCAATCTCCTGCGCTCTCCGGCCGACGCCGACACCCTGATCGAAGCCGGCGTGCACATCCGCCTGGTCAAGGGCGCGTACGTCGAGCCCCGCGGCGCCCACCCGTACGGCGAACCCACCGACGTCGCCTTCCTCCGCCTGGCCCACCAGCTGGCGGCGGCCGGCACACCCTGGTCCCTGGCCACCCACGACGGACGCCTGCGCGAAGCCGTCCTGCTCAGCACCGGCCAGGTCTCCGTCGAGCAGCTCCTCGGCGTACGCCCGGAGGCCCTCGACGACCTCCACACCCGAGGCGTACCGACGCGTGTCTACCTGCCCTACGGCCCCGACTGGTTCCGCTACTGGCTCCGCCGCATCGCCGAGTCCCGAGGCGCCTGACCGGTCAGTCGCGCGGCTTCTCCTCCACCCGGTTGGGCATGAACACCACCGCGACGACCAGCAGTACGGCCGCGCCTGCCGCGCCCAGGTACACGTCGTGGATCGCGGGAGCCAGTACGTCGCCCGACAGGTGCTCCAGGTCCCCGTGGCTGCCGCCGAGCCGGGAGGCCACCACGGCGTTCGCGACCGCGCCGAACGCCGCGACCCCGACCGCGCTGCCCACCGACCGGGCGAACATGTTGGCGCCCGTCACCACCCCACGACTGCGCCAGTCCACCGACGACTGCGCCGCGACCACGCCCGGCGACGCCGCGAAGCCGAGCCCGAGGCCGATCACGAAGCAGGCCAGCGCCAGGTAGAGCACCGAGCTGTCCGACGACACCGTCAGCAGCAACCCCGACCCGATCACCACGATCACCGCGCCGAGCAGCATCGTCGTCCGGAAGCCGACGCGCAGGTAGACCTTGCCGGCCAGCGACGCGGCGATCGGCCAGCCGAGCGTCATCGCCGCCAGCGCGAACCCGGCGACCAGCGCGCTCGTCCCGAGCACACCCTGGGCGTACAGCGGCACGTAGGTGGACAGCCCGACCATCAGTACGCCGATCAGCAGCGCCGACGAGTTCGCCGAGTTCAGCACCCGGTGACCGAGCACCCACAGCGGCAGCACCGGCTCCGGCGCCCGCCGCTCGACCAGCACGAACGCGGCGAGCAGCACCACCGACACCGCCAGGATCACGATGCTCGCGACGGAGTCCCAGGACCACATCACGCCGCCCTCGAGCAGCCCGAGCAGCAGCAGCGAGCCGCCGACCGCGAGCAGGATCGTGCCCCAGTAGTCGATCTGCGGCTTGTCACCCCGGACGACGTTCTCCTTGAAGCGCCGGACCAGGACCCAGGCCGCGGCCAGGCCGAGTGGGATGTTCACGAAGAAGATCCAGCGCCACGAGATGTAGTCGGCGAAAACGCCACCGAGCGCGGGGCCGACGAACGACGAGATGCCCCAGACGCTGGCGATGTAGCCCTGCACCCGGGCGCGCTCGGCGACCGAGTAGATGTCGCCGATGATCGTCATCCCGATCGGCTGGATCGCCCCGGCGCCGAGGCCCTGGATCAGCCGGAACGCGATCAGCGCCGGCATGCTCCAGGCGACGCCGCACAGCACCGAGCCGAGCACGAACAGGCCCACGCCGAGCAGCATGATCGGCTTGCGCCCGCGCAGGTCGGCCAGCTTGCCGTAGATCGGGACCGAGATCGCCTGGGCCAGCAGGTAGATCGAGAACAGCCACGGGAACTGGGTGAACCCGCCGAGATCCTCGACGACGGCCGGTACGGCGGTGGCCAGGATGGTGGCGTCGATCGCGACCAGGCCGACGCTGAGCATCACCGACAGCAGGATGGGACCGCGTTCGGACCGAAGCCCGACGGCCGCCCGGTCGGTCTGCTCAGTAGTCATGACATAAGCAACCTAACTGAACGAACAACTTTTTCACGACGGCGGAACCACCCCGTGGAACGCACCGGCTGGGCGCGCGCGGGGACCGACCGATGGATACCCTCCGTGGGTGAGGATGCGCGGTGTGCTGAGGGTCGTCCTCGTGGTGCTCTCGGTCTCCCTCACGCTGGTACTGCTGCCGATCGCGATCAACGTCGGCACCGGTGGCACCGCCCCTACCTTCCTGCAGCCGTACGCCGACTGGTCCTGGCCCGTCATCGGCGTGCTCTGGCTGGTCGCGATCGTCACCGGCGTCTGGGAGCTGCGCAGCCGCCGGACCACCACCGTCTCGGCCCGGTTCGCCGACCAG
The DNA here is from genome assembly GCF_001984195.1 of Kribbella sp. ALI-6-A. GTDB lineage: Bacteria > Actinomycetota > Actinomycetes > Propionibacteriales > Kribbellaceae > Kribbella. The sequence goes on along the minus strand of NZ_MTQN01000012.1, from coordinate 1,141,832 downwards.
CCGCGCAACCGGCCGAACGCTCTCGCCCACGTCGACCGTTACCTGTCCGAGCGCGTCGCCGGCTCGCTCGCGCAGTACACCCGGCTGTCGCTCGCGCTCGACGCCAGCCCGGACGCCGTCGTCCGCCCGTACGACCTGCTGGTCCAGCCGCTGCACAGCGCCGACCCCGAGGTCCGCGAGAACGCCGACATCGCCAAGGCCTTCGACGACCTCCAGGACTCGGTCCTGATCCTCGGCGCGCCCGGTGCCGGCAAGACGACCCTGCTGCTCGACCTGGCGCGCACGCTCGCCGCCAAGGCCCACCAGGACCCCGAGCAGCCGATCCCCGTCATGGTCGACCTGTCCGGCTGGACCGGTCCGATCACCACCCGCCACGAGGACGACGACCCCGGCGACAGCCCGGTGCTGGCCGGCTTCGTCCGCTGGCTGCTCCGCGAGCTGAACAACCGCTACCAGATCCCCGTCGCCGTCGGACGGGTCTGGCTCCGCAAGGGCCGCCTGGCTCTCCTGCTCGACGGCGTCGACGAGATAGCCCTCCAGCACCGGGTCCGACTCGCCCCTGCCCTCGAGGAGCTCCAGCAGCGCTACCTGATCGGCCAGCTCGCCGTCACCTGCCGCATCCATGACTACGAACAACTGCCGCAGCCCCTCAAGCTGTACGGCGCCGTCCGCATCCGCCCGCTCAACCGCCGCCAGGTCCTCGACTACTTCACCGCCGTCGGCCCGGAGCTGGCCGGCGCGCGGGTCGCGATGGAGCAGGACGACGATCTCTGGGACCTGATCACCTCACCGCTGATGCTCAACGTGATGGCGCTCGCCTATCAGGGCCGGGCCGCCGAGGAAATCGCAGCCGGCGCCATCTCCGACCACCGCCGCGCCCTGTTCGACACGTTCCTCGCCGAGGTGCTGTCGCGCCCCCGCCCAGCCAGCCGGCAGTACGACTCTCGCACAGCCCTCCGCTCGCTCTGGTGCCTGGCCTGGTGGACCCGCACCCGGGCCGGCGACCGCACCGCCGTACCGCGCTGGCTCACCCCCAACGGCTGGTACGGCCTGTCGCTCCCCAGCGTCGGCTACCTGGCCCACCGGGTCTGCCTGCCGGCCCTCTTCGCCGGTCTGGTCGGCGGAGCAGCTCTCGCCCTCACCGCCCTGTACGGCGTACTGGCGGGCGTCGCCGTGGGAGCGACCAGCCTGCTGCTCGTCCACATCCGTCCCCGCCCGTGGCAGCCGCTCCGCAAGATCCCCGGCCAGCCGAGCCGCCTGGTCGCCGCCGCGATGACCGCCGTCGGAGCCGTGGCCGGTTTCGGCTCCGCTCTGGCCGGTGCCACCGTCTTCGCAGCGCTCCCCAGGTGGCTGGCGCTGCTCGTACTGGCCGCAGCCGTCGTCGCGTCGTACGCGGTCGAGCTGCTTGTCTCCGACGGTCCGCGACGCCGGTTGCTGCTCCTGGTCCGGCTGGCCGTCGTCACGCTCGGCTCCACCCTGGTGCTGACCCAGCTCGACCAGCCCCAAGCCTTCCTGGCCGGAGCAACCGTCGGCCTGATCGTTGCTCAAGGCATCCGCCTGGTGAAGGCCCTGCCGATGGACCACCTGGTCCGCCAGTACGACGACGTCCGCGATCTGATGGACCTCTGGGTCGTCGCCGGCGTGGCCGGAGCCGTCGTCGTCGCGCTGGCCCTGGGCGTCGATCCCGCCTGGACCGAGCTGGAGGCGATCCTCGGAGTCATCGCGGGCGTCGTCGCCGCGAAGGCCTGGCGCCGGCGTCCGCCCCTGTTCGCCGGTCCGACGTCCCGGCTGATGCACGGCCTGCTCCTCCGCTGGACCGGCTACCTCCCGTGGCGCCGCCGCGCCTTCCTCCAGTACGCCGCCGACCGCTACGTCCTGACCCGCACCGGCCGTGGCGAGTACGCCTTCATCCACCTACTGGTCCGCGACCACTTGGCCGAGTGCGAGCCCGACCTGCTCGCCGAGAAGGTCGACCAACGCACAGCCAGCCGCAAACAGCGCTGAGAACAGAAGCTCGCTGTGTTGTGAATCTGCCGACTGGTGAACGTCGTTCCGGCGCACGATCGCGTGCTACCGGCCGGCCAGCTCGGTCACGACCGGCGCGAGGGTGTCGGCAAAGTCGGCGCCGATGACGAAGTAGGAGAACCCGATTTCCTCGCGACGTCGTTGGATCTCTTCGGCGGCTGCCGCGGGATCGCTCGGCAGGACGACGAGCGAGTCGGCCGCGTGTAGCGCCGCGGTGTCGAGGTCGGGCGGGGCCATGAACGGAGCGACACCGTCGCCGACAACGGCGACGTGCTGAGCGAGCTCGATGTCCCGGCTCCCGAGAAAGTCGTGGACCCGGTTCGTGGTCTCGACCCGGTCATCGTCCGGTGGGAGCACGAACGTGACCGCGTCGGCGACTTCGAGCGCCAGCGCCTGCGACTTCGATCCGCTCACCGCCATCACCACCGGCGTGTGCAGATCCGGTCCGTCGAACCGCCGCAGGGCGGCCACGGTCTCGCGCATCCTCTCGCGACGCTCGGCGAGGGAGACGGCGGGCAGCCCCAGTTCGACCTCGATCCCTGGTCGGCCGGCGCCGATGCCCATGTCGAAGCGGCCCTCCGTGAGGACCGAGAGTGAGTGGGCCTCCCACGCCGTGCTCCATGGGTCACGCAGCGCGGCGGCATAGACCCACGAGCCGATCCGCAAGTCGGTGAGCGCGGCCGCGGTCGCCAGCGTGGGGCCGAGGGCTGGTTGCCAGGTGGGAACGTCGGGCATCAGCAACGTCGAGTAGCCGCTGTCAGCGATGCGGCGGACGCGGTCCCGCCACGTCGGCAGGTCGGACGTGATCGGCGCGACGACCCCGAATCGGAACGGTCTGGTGACTTGGCTGGCCTGGTCGTTCATCGTGGTTCTCCTGTCGGGGAGCTTGTTCGGTCCGGTTGTCTTGTCCACGAACCCGCGACCCGGAATCCGACAACGCGCCCGAAGAACTCCAGCGCTCAGCCTGACAGCGCCTGGTCCAGGATCTTCGACCACTGCCGGACGATGCCCCGGCGGCGCTTGCTGTCGTCGGTCAGCAGGTCGGCCAGGCCGAGCCCGCGGGCCATGTCCAGAATCCCCTGCACGGTCTCACGCACGCCCGGCGTCTTCTCGCTCACGTCGAGCACCTCCAGCAGGGCCCGGTGTGCCTGCCGCCCGACGTGCGCCTCCAGCCGGACGATCTGCCGCCGCAGCGGCTCCTCGGTCGACGCCGCGACCCACAGGTGCAGCGCGGCGCGGAACAGCGGTCCCGTGTAGACGTCGGCCAGCATCGCCACGATCGCCTCGGTCCGCCCGGCTCCCACCGGCAGCGACGCGGCGTGCGACCGGATCTCCGCCAGCCGCACCTCGGTCATGTACTCGACCGCCGCCTCGAACAGGTCCGCCCGGGTCGGGAAGTGGTGCTGCGCGGCTCCCCGTGACACCCCGGCGCGTGCCGCGACGACGGCCACCGTCGTCGCGGCGTACCCGACCTGGGCCAGTGACTCGACCGAAGCCTCGAGCAGCTTCTGCCGAGTCGCCCGGCTCCGGTCCTGCTGCGGAGCGCGCAGGGGCTCAGCCACCCGAGGACTCCCGGGCCCGCAGTTCGCGGCGCAGGATCTTGCCCGACGCCGCCTTCGGCACCGCCTCGATGAACTCCACCTGCCGGATCTTCTTGTACGGCGCCACCCGCTCGGCCACGTAGTCCATCACGTCCTGCTCGGTCAGCCCGCTGCCCGGCATCGGGACGACAAACGCCTTCGGCACCTCGTTGCCCTCGGACTGCACCCCGATCACCGCGGCGTCCGCGACCCGGTCGTCGGTCAGCAGCACGGCCTCCAGCTCGGCCGGCGGCACCTGGTAGCCGTGGTACTTGATCAGCTCCTTGACCCGGTCGACGACGTACAGGTAGCCGCGCTCGTCCACCCGCCCGATGTCGCCCGTGTGCAGCCAGCCGTCCGGGTCGATCGTGGCGTCGGTCTCGGCCTGCCGCCCGAGGTAACCCTTCATCACCTGCGGACCGCGGATCCAGATCTCCCCGGTCTCGCCCTCGCCCACATCGTTGCCATCGGCACCGACCAGTCGCATCTCGGTGGACGGGAACAGCTTGCCCACGGCTCCGGCCGGCGGATCGACAGCGTCCTGCGGTACGGCGTGCGTGCCGGGCGACAGCTCGGTCATCCCGTACGCCTGCAGGACCGCGTGCAGCCCGAGCCGCTTCGCACACGCCTCAGCCAGCTCACCGTCGAGCGGCGCCGCGGCCGAAGTCACGTACCTCAGGGCGGACAGGTCGACCCCGTCCACGGCCGGGTGCTTGGCCAGCGCGAGCACGATCGGCGGCGCGACGAACGCCCGGGTGATCCGCTGCTGGTCCAGCGTGGTCAGGAACTGGTCCAGGTCGAACTTCGGCAGCACCACCACGGTCGCGCCGGCCCGCAGCGGCAGGTTCATCAGCACGCTCAGCCCGTAGATGTGGAAGAACGGCAGGATCGCGATGATCCGCTCGTCCTCGCCCATCGTGAAGGTCGCCTGGGCCTGGGCGATGTTGGTCGCGATGTTGCGGTGCGTCAGCATCACGCCCTTGGCCGCGCCCGTCGTCCCGCTGGAGTACGGCAGGACGGCGACATCCTCGGCAGCGTCGAAGGAGATCACCGGCTCGGGACCGGTCGAGGCGACCAGCTCCATCACCGAGCGGTAGCCCGCGGCCTGGTCGCAGACGAGGATCTCCCGGACGTCGGTGCCCTCGACGGCGGCGGTCGCCACCGGGAGGAACAGCGAGATCGTCACCAGCAGCGTCGCCTTCGAGTCGACGAGTTGCTTGTGCAGCTCTTCGGCGGTGTAGAGCGCGTTGACGGTGGTCACGGTCGCACCGGCGCGGGTCGCGCCGTAGAAGACGACCGGGTAGATGATCGTGTTCGGGCTGTGCAGCGCGATCACGTCACCCTTGGCGATGCCGAGCTCGGCGAAGCCGGCCGCGACCCGGCGGCTCATCGCGTCCAGCTGCGCGTAACTGATCTCCTTCCCGGTCACGCCGTCGACCAGGGCCGGCCGATCGCCGTACTCCTGGGCGCGGCCGAGCACGGCGTCGTGGATCGGCACGTCCAGCACCTCGACCGGCGGGAACTCGCTGTGAATCACCATGGGCGGTCCTTTCCGAAGCTGAGTGGCAAGACTGTGTCCGAATCAGTACGACTTGGGTAGACCCAAGGAGTGCTGGGCGACGAAGTTGAGGATCATCTCCCGGCTGACCGGGGCGATCCGGGTCGCGCGGGCCGCGGCGACCAGCGACGCGACGCCGTACTCGACCGTCATGCCGTTGCCGCCGAGCGACTGCACCGCCTGGTCGGTGGCCCGGACGCACGCCTCGCCGGCGGCGTACTTGGCCATGTTCGCGGCCTCGCCGGCGGCCAGGTCTTCGCCCGCGTCGTACAGGGCGGCCGCCTTCTGCATCATCAGCCGGGCCAGTTCGAGCTCGATCTTGACCTGGGCCAGCGGGTGCGAGATCCCCTGGTGGGCGCCGATCGGGGCCTTCCAGACCTGCCGGTCCTTGACATAGGCAACGGCTTTGCCGAGCGCGTGCCGGCCGATGCCGATCGCGAACGCCGAGGCCATGATCCGCTCGGGGTTCAGCCCGGCGAACAGCTGCAGCAGTGCGGCGTCCTCGGAACCGACCAGCGCCTCGGTGGGCAGCGCGACGTCGTCCAGGTACAGCGAGAACTGCTTGTCCGGGCTGATCAGGTCCATCTCGATCTGCCGGAACTCGACCCCCGGCGCGTCGGTCGGCACGATGAACAGCGCGGGCTTGAGCCGGCCGGTCTTCGCGTCCTCGGTCCGGCCGACGACCAGCACGGCCTGCGCGACGTCGAGGCCGGAGATGTAGACCTTCCGGCCGGACAGCGACCAGCCGTCAGCGGTCCGCCGCGCGGTGGTGGTGATGTTGTGCGAGTTCGACCCGGCGTCCGGTTCGGTGATCGCGAACGCCATCGTGGTCGAGCCGTCCGCGAGCCCCGGCAGCCAGCGCTGCTTCTGGCCGTCGGTGCCGAACCGGCTGATCACCGTGCCGCAGATCGCGGGCGAGACGACCATCATCAGCAGCGGGCAGCCGGCCGCGCCCAACTCCTCCAGCACGATCGACAGGTCGGCCATCCCGCCGCCGCCTCCGCCGTACTGCTCGGGCAGGTTGACGCCCAGATAGCCGAGCTTGCCGGCCTCCTGCCACAGCTCGGTGGTCTGCTCGCCCTTGCGCGCCCGCGCGGTGAACCACGCGTACCCGTACTCGTGCCCCAGCTCGCTCACCGCCGCCCGCAGCGCGCGGCGCTCTTCGGTCTCGACGAAGCTCATGCGTCCTCCCCTGCCCGTACGACGGCCAGAACGGCCCCGACCTCGACCTGCTCACCCTCGCCCACGGTGAGCTCGGCCACCACCCCGTCGGCCGGAGCAGAAATGGTGTGCTCCATCTTCATCGCCTCCAGCCAGAGCAGCGGCTGTCCCTGCTTCACCTCGTCGCCCACCGCCACCCCCACGCGGATCACCGATCCCGGCATCGGCGCCACCAACGAGCCGGCCGCCAGCTGCCGCGCCGGATCCGGGAACCGCTCGACCGGCGTCAAGGCCACCGGGCCCAGCGCCGAGTCCACACACACCAGCCCCGGGTACGCCGCCACGGCAAACCCGCGGCGTACTCCACCCAGGTCCAGCACCACCCGCTCCGCGGACGCCTCGACCAGCTTCACGTCGCCGTCGGTCACCAGCCCGTCCCGCGTCAGCCGGTAGGACACCTCGTACGTCGAATCGCCGACCGCGTAGCTCTTCCGCTGCGGCTGCGACGGCAGATTCCGCCACCCGCTCGGCAGCCTGCCTTGCACCTTCGCCGTCGCGCGATTCCGCGCCGCATCCGCCAGCGCCGCCGCCAGCGCCGACAACTCCTCGGCTTCCTTGTCCGCAAGGGGTTCGCCGACCCCGTACCGCTCGAAGAACCCGGTATCGGTGTCTCCGGCGCCAAACGCGGGATGCCGCAGGATCCACACCAGCAGATCCCGATTCGTCCGTACGCCGTGGATCTGCGCCGAAGCCAGCGCGGAAGCCAACCGCCGAGCAGCCGCGTCCCGAGTGGCGCCCCAGACGATCACCTTCGCCAGCATCGCGTCGTAGTACGGCGAAACCTCGGAGCCCGACACGACACCGGAATCCACGCGCACCCAAGGCGCACCACTTCGTGGTCCACCAGGCTCGAATTCGCACGCGGGAAGCGCGAAGCGGTGGAGGCGGCCGGTCTGCGGCTGCCAGTCCTGCGCCGGCTCCTCGGCGTACAACCGCACCTCGATGGAATGCCCCACCGGCTCCGGCGGCTGAGCCGGCAAGGCTTCACCCGCCGCGATCGACATCTGCAACGCCACCAGATCCAACCCGGTCACAGCCTCAGTCACCGGATGCTCCACCTGGAGCCGCGTGTTCATCTCCAGGAAGTAGAACCGCCCGGCCTCGTCCGCCAGGAACTCCACCGTCCCCGCCCCGACGTACCCGATCGCCTCAGCGGCCTTCCGCGCCGCCGCGAACAACTCCGCGCGCATCCCCGGCACCCGCTCCACCAGCGGCGACGGTGACTCCTCGACGACCTTCTGGTGCCGCCGCTGGATCGAGCACTCCCGCTCGCCGACCGCCCACACCGTCCCGTGCTGATCCGCCAGCACCTGCACCTCGATGTGCCGCCCGGTCGCCAGATACCGCTCGCAGAAGACCGTCCCGTCCCCGAACGCCGACAACGCCTCCGCCGACGCCGCCTCGATCTCCCCGGCCAGATCCTCCAGCCGATGCACCACCCGCATCCCGCGACCGCCGCCACCGGCGGAGGCCTTCACCAGCACCGGCAGGTCGTCGGCGTCCACCGACCCCAGCTCCGCCAGCACCGGTACGCCGGCCGCCGCCATCAGCTTCTTCGCCTCGACCTTCGACCCCATCGCCGCGATCGCCTCGACCGGCGGCCCGATCCACGTCAGGCCCGCGTCGATCACGTCGCGCGCGAACGACGCGTTCTCCGACAAGAACCCGTAGCCCGGATGCACCGCGTCGGCTCCCGCCGCGCGCGCCGCCGCGATCACCAGGTCGCCGCGCAGATACGTCTCACCCGGAGCGTTCCCCGGCAGCAGGACCGCCGCATCCGCCTCCCCGACGTACGGCGCCGACGCGTCGGCGGTCGAGTGCACCGCGACCGTGCCCAGCCCCAACGCCCGCGCCGTCCGGAACACCCGCCGCGCGATCTCCCCGCGGTTGGCCACCAGCACCGAGTTGATCATCGTCGTCACATCCTGAACACGCCGAAGGAGGACGTGCCCTCCACCGGCGCCGAGTGAATGGCGGACAGGCACAGCCCGAGCACGGTCCGGGTGTCGCGCGGATCGATCACGCCGTCGTCGTACAGCCGCCCGGACAGGAACATCGGCAGCGACTCCGCCTCGATCTGCCCCTCGACGTACGCGCGCATCGCGGCGTCCCCGTCCTCGTCGTACGGCTGGCCCTTCGCGGCAGCGGCGGCCCGCGCGACGATCGACAGCACCCCGGCGAGCTGCTGCGGCCCCGTCACCGCCGACTTCGCCGACGGCCAGGCGAACAGGAACCGCGGATCGAACGCCCGTCCGCACATCCCGTAGTGCCCGGCGCCGTACGACGCCCCCATCAGGATCGAGACGTGCGGCACCTTCGAGTTCGAGACCGCGTTGATCATCTGCGCGCCGTGCTTGATGATCCCGCCCTGCTCGTACTCCTGCCCGACCATGTAGCCGGTCGTGTTGTGCAGGAAGATCAACGGCACCGACGTGCGGTTCGCCAGCTGGATGAACTGCGCGGCCTTCTGCGACTCCTCGGAGAACAGCACGCCGCGCGCGTTCGCCAGGATCCCGACCGGATACCCGTGCACCGACGCCCATCCGGTCGCCAGCGACGACCCGTACAGCGGCTTGAACTCGTCGAACACCGACCCGTCCACCACCCGCGCGATCACGTCCCGCGGATCGAACGGGACCTTCAGGTCGCCCGGCACGATGCCGAGCAGCTCGTCCGCGTCGTACAACGGCTCCTCGTACGACGGCGCCGGCGGCGGGCCGAGCTTGTTCCAGTTCAGCCGCGAGACGATCTGCCGCCCGAGCCGGATCGCGTCGGGCTCGTCGACGGCGAAGTAGTCCGCGAGTCCCGAGACGCGCGCGTGCATCGCGGCGCCGCCGAGCGACTCGTCGTCGGCGTCCTCACCGGTCGCCATCTTCACCAGCGGCGGCCCGGCCAGAAAGACCTTCGCGCCCCCGTCGACCATCACCACGTAGTCGCTCATGCCGGGGATGTACGCGCCGCCCGCGGTCGAGTTTCCGAAGACCAGCGCGATCGTCGGAATGCCCTCGGCCGACAGCCGGGTCAGGTTGCGGAACATCGCCCCGCCGGGGATGAAGATCTCCTTCTGCGTGGGAAGATCCGCACCGCCGGACTCGACCAGGCTGATCACCGGCAGCCGGTTCGCCCGCGCGATCTCGTCGGCGCGCAACGCTTTCTTCAGCGTCCACGGGTTGCTCGCGCCGCCCTTGACCGTCGGATCGTTCGCGGTGATCAGGCACTCGACGCCCTCGACCACACCGATCCCGGTGACCAGGCTCGCGCCGACCGTGAAGTCGGAGCCCCAGCCGGCCAGCGGCGACAGCTCCAGGAATGCCGAGTCGGGGTCGAGCAGCAGCTCGATCCGCTCCCGCGCCAGCAGCTTGCCGCGCTTGTGGTGGCGCGCGACGTACTTCTCGCCGCCACCCGCCAGCGCCTTCGCGTGCTCGGCGTCCAGCGCGGCGAGCTTCTCCAGCATTGCCTCACGATTGCTCATCCGGTGAACCCCAGTCTCTTCGCGGCCAGGCCGGTCAAGATCTCCGTGGTGCCGCCGCCGATGGCGAGGATCTTCTGGTCGCGGTACTGCCGCTCGACCTCCGACTCGCGCATGTAGCCGAGGCCGCCGTGCAGTTGCAGCGCCTGGTCGCAGACCCACTGACCGGCTTCGACCGCGGTGTTCTTGGCGAAGCAGACCTCGGCGATCACGTCCTCGCCCGCTTCCGCGCGCCGTACGACGTCGTGCACGTAGACCCGCGCGACGTCGATCCGCCGTGCCATCTCGGTCAGCGTGAACTGCACCGTCTGCCGCGAGATCAGCGGCCGGTCGAACGTCTTGCGCGCCCGGCACCACTGCACGGTGAGATCGAGGGCCCGCTGCGCACCGGCGTACGCCTGCGCCGCCAGCGTCAACCGCTCGGCCACGAAGTTCTGCGCGAGCTGGACGAACCCGCTGCCCTCGACGCCCACCAGGTTCTCGACCGGCACCCGCGCTTCGGTGAACGACAGCTCGGCCGTGTCCGAGCACAGCCAGCCCATCTTCTCCAGCTTGCGGGACACCTCGAAGTCGCCGCGTTCGACCACCAGCAACGAGATCCCGTGGGCACCCGGGCCGCCGGTCCGCACAGCGACAGTGACGAAGTCGGCGCGACACCCCGACGTGATGTAGGTCTTGGACCCGTTCACGACGAAGTGATCGCCGTCGCGTCGAGCCGTCGTGCGCAACGACGCGACGTCCGACCCGCCGTCGGGCTCGGTGATCGCCAGCGACCCGATCAGCTCACCGGCCAGCGTCGGCCGCACCCACCGGTCGATCTGAGCTTGATTGCCTGCAGCAACAATATGCGGTACCGCGATTCCGCAGGTCAGCAGCGACGCGACCAGTCCGCCCGACCCGCCGCTGTAGTGCATCTCCTCGACCACCGCGATCGCGTCCGCCAGCGAACCGCCGCCGCCTCCGACCGCCTCGGGAAAGCCGACACCGAGAAGCCCCAGCTCGCCTGCCTTCTTGTGCAGCTCCCGCGGCAACTCACCCGCGCGCTCCCACTCGTCCAGCGACGGCAGCACCTCGGACGCCATGAACCGTCGTACGGAGTCCCGGAAGTCGTTCACAGCAACACCTCCGGCACGTCGACGTACCGCGAGCGCAGCCATTCGCCGACCGCCTTGGCCTGCGGATCGAAGCGTGCCTGGGACGCGACGCCCTCGCCCAGCAGCCCTTCGACCACGAAGTTCAACGCCCACAGGTTCGGCAGCACGTATCGAGTGACCCGCAGATCCTCGGTCTCCGGCAGCAGCTCCTTGAACAGCCCGATCGTCAGCGTGTGCGCGAGCCAGCGCCAGGCCGTCTCGTTGCGCACCCAGACTCCGACGTTCGCGTCGCCACCCTTGTCGCCGCTCCGTGCGCCGGCCACCCGCCCGAGCGGCACCTCCCGTGTCAGCGACCGCGCCGGCCGACCGGCCGCGACCAGCTGCGGCAGGGGCATCGGCAGCTCCGCTTCTTCGACCGGCTCCAGCTTCTGCGTCTCGGCGGCCGGCTCGATCACGCGGCGCGACCCGTCCGGCAGCACCACGACGTGCTCCACCTCGGTGATGTCGACGAAGCCCGCCGTGAACACCCCGTACGGCGAACCGTCCTCCGGCGGCCGGGTCACGTGGAAGCCCGGGTAGCTCGCGAGCGCCAGCTCGACCGCCGCGCTGGAGAACGCCCGGCCGACCACCTTCGGATCGGGGTCCTTCACCACGCACTTGAGCAGGACGCTGGCCAGCTCCTCGGTCTCCGCGTTCGGCTGCTCGGTCCAGTTCAGCGACCACTTCAGCTCGGCCGGCTTGCGCGGCAGGCTCTCTTCGAGCTGCCGCTGGACCAGCTCGGCCTTCGCCTCGAGCTCGAGCCCGGTGAGCACGAAGTCGACCTCGTTGCGGAACCCGCCGAGGCTGTTCAGCGACACCTTGTACGTCGGTGGCGGTGGCTCGCCCTGGACCCCGCTGATCCGGATCCGGTCGGGCCCGTCGTCGGCCAGCTCGATCGTGTCGAGCCGGGTGGTCACGTCGGGGCCGGCGTACCGGGCGCCGGTGATCTCGTAGAGCAGCTGGGCCTTGACCGTGTCGATCGTGACCGCGCCGCTGGTGCCGTCGTGTTTGGTGATCACGCTGGAGCCGTCGGCGTGGATCTCCGCGATCGGGAAGCCGGGGCGCTCGAGGTTGCGCAGCTCGTGGAAGAAGGCGTAGTTGCCGCCGGTCGCCTGGCAGCCGCACTCGATCACGTGCCCGGCGACGACGGCGCCGGCCAGTTCGTCGTACTGGTCGCGCTGCCAGCCGTGGTGGGCGGCGGCCGGGCCGACGATCACCGAGGCGTCGGTGACGCGCCCGGTGACCACGACATCGGCACCCGCACGCAACGCCTCGGCGATCCCCCAGGCCCCCAGGTAGGCATTCGCCGTCAACGGCGACCCCAACCCCAACTTCCCGGCCCGCGCCAACAAGTCGTCACCCTCGACGAACGCCACCTTCGCCGTGAGACCGAGCTTGTCGACAAGTCCATGGACGGCCTCGGCCAACCCGGCAGGATTCAACCCACCGGCGTTGCTGACCACCTTGACTCCGCGGTCGAGCGCCTCACCGAGTCCGGTCTCGAGCTGCTTGAGGAAGGTCCGGGCGTAGCCGAGCGAGGGGTCCTTCAGCCGGTCGCGCCCGAGGATCAGCATCGTCAGCTCGGCCAGGTAGTCGCCGGTGACGTAGTCGAGCGGCCCGCCGGTCACCATCTCGTGAAAGGCGCTGAACCGGTCGCCGTAGAACCCCGACGCGTTGCCGATCCGGACCGGTTCCGTCATCGCCGTCCCCTCAGCCGAACTGACCCGCGACGCGGCCCTTGCCCGGCAGTCCGGCGAAGGCCTGGATGATGTCCAGCCACTGCTCGGCGTCGGCGCCGACCGCCTCGACCGCGAGGTCGTCGCGATGCCGGCGCTGGGTCGCGAGCAGGCAGAAGTCGAGCGCCGGACCGGTCACCCGCTGGCTCGCGGCCGGGTCGCCGTACGTCCAGGTCTGGCCGTCGGGGCCGGACAGTTCCACGTGGAACGGCTCCGCGGGCGGCGTCCGGTCGTGCAGCCGGTAGGAGAAGTCCCGCGTCCGGACGGCGAGGTGCGCGACGTGCCGCAGCCGGCTCGACGGCTGCCGGGTCACACCGAGCCCGTCGTGAATGTCCTGGCCGTGCGCCCAGGTCTCCATCAGCCGCGCGGTCGCCATCGAGGTGGCGCTCATCGGCGGCCCGAACCAGGCGATCTTCTCGCCGTCCGGGACCTGCTTCAACGCCTCGGCCAGCTCGGTGCGCGACTCCCGCCAGTACGGCAGCAGCTGCTCGGCCGGCAGCGCGGCTCCCTCGGCGGCGCCCTCGTCGACGTAGCTCGCCGGGTTGGCAGCGGCCTTGCGCAGCGTCTCCTGGAACGCGTCCTGATCGGTGATCGCGCTCAGCGCGGCCTCGTCGGTCCAGGCCAGGTGCGCGATCTGGTGCGCCACCGTCCAGCCCTCGGCCGGCGTCGGTGTCGTCCAGGCGTCGGCGGCGAGGCCGGCGACGAGCATGTCGAGTTCGGCGTTCTCGGCCCAGAGATCGGCCAGTACCTCGTCCAGATCCACCCGCCGAGCGTCCCACCGACCCAGAAAAGAATCAAGGGTGCTTGTTTTCCGATCAGCAGGTTCTTGCGATGTCACGGAAAGTAGGCGATTGATCACAATAGTCACTAGGGTGACCGCACTATGGACTTCGGCCGACCGATCGCCACCGTCGTACCGTCGCTGGACGGGGCGGTGCTGCAGGTGCTCGCGGGCGCCGATCGAGGTCTGTCCGGTCGGCAGGTGCACGCGCTGGCGGGCGTGGGCAGCGTCGCCGGCGTACGGCTGGTGCTGCAGCGGCTCACCTCGACCGGTTTGGTGCACGTCGCCGAGGCGGGCAACTCGCTGCTCTACACCCTCAACCGCAAGCACCTCGCGGCTCAGGCGGTCGAACTGCTGGCCGACTTACGGACGACGTTCGTCACCAGCCTGCGTGCCGAGCTGGCGACCTGGTCGTTGCCGCCTGTGCACGCCAGCCTGTACGGCGCGGCCGCGCGGGGCGACGGTGACTTGGACAGTGATGTGGACATCCTGCTGATCCGCCCGGACGAGGTTGCCGCCGACAACGACCAGTGGGAGCGGCAAGCCGCGGACCTGCTCCGCACGATCGTCGACATGACCGGCAACGCCACCCAGTTCTACGAGCTGAACCTGACCGAACTGACCGTCCAGGTGACCGCGAACGAGCCCATCGTCGACCGCTGGTGCGACGAGTCGGTGACTGTTTACGGGCCGGATCTCACCACTGTGCTGAGTCGCCTGCACACGACTCGTGAGTTGCTCTACACAACGTCCCGGTGAGTCCGTGGACTGCTGATGACCCGGCCGTCGGGGACGGTGGATCCGACATGATCAGCCTTGCGGTCGACGGCGGCCAGTCCACCCTCCGCCTTCGGGTTCTGCCCGACGGCCGGACCGGTAGCGGCCCCGGCTACCAGCACGGACCGAACAGCCTGGCCGCAACCATCGACGCGATCCAAACCGCCGTCACCGACGCGGGCGCCGCCGACCTGCTGCGCGGAGCCGGTCCTCGCCGCGGGCTCATCGACACGATCTGCCTCGGCCTCGCCGGCTTCCCGCCCGACCCGGTCGTCGCCCGCCAACTGGCCAAGGCCGTCGCCGAGCTGCTCCCGGCCCGGGAAATCCGTCTCACCCAGGACGTCGTCACCGCCCACGCCGGCGCCCTGGCCGGCAGCCACGGCGTAGTAGTTGCCGCTGGCACCGGCCTGGTCTGCCTGGCGATCGGCCCGGACGGCCGCCGCCACAAGGTCGACGGCCACGGCTACCTCTTCGGCGACGCCGGCAGCGCCTTCGCCATCGGCCGGGCCGGCCTGGTCGCCGTCCAACGATCCCGCGACGGCCGAGGCCCAGCAACCGCCCTCGCAACCGCCGCCCTCGACCCGGTCACCCTGTACGCCTCACCCACGCTGGTGTCCGACGTAGCCGCCTTCGCCCCCACCGTCTTCAAGTACGCCGCCACCGGCGACCAGGTCGCCCGAGCGATCATCACCCAAGCCGCCGCCGACATCGCCGAAACCATCACCACAGCCGTCAACGCGCTCCCCGGCCGCGACGCCGTCCCGGTCGCCCTCGTCGGCGGCGTCTTCGAAGCCGCGGGAGACCAACTTCTCGAACCCCTCCGCGCCGCACTCCCGCCGCAGGCCCGGCTGACACCACCCGCCGGCAACCCACTCGACGGCGCCGCACGCCTGACCACCGGCCCGCTCGGCCCGTACGCCGACCTCGTCGTGATCCACCGCTGAGAGGAAGAGAGGAAGAGAGGAAGAGAGGAAGAGAGGAAGAGAGGAAGAGAGGAAGAGAGGAAGAGAGGAAGAGAGGATAGCGGCGGTCGGCAACGGAAAGCTGCTTCGCAGCCAACCTCGATCCCTCACGCTGCGCATCGTCCGCGGTGAGTACTTTCCGTACACGTCAATCGTTCGAAAGTGACCACTCAGCCTGGTCCTCGGCTACACAGAGTGTTACCCCGACGGGGGACGCTGTGCTCCGACGGCGTCTGGGGAGGAAGCTCGAACGTGAACGTGCGCATTACGCCAACGCGTTGGCTGCTCTCGAAGCCAAGGGCGATCTCGAGGCTGCCGACCGGTTGCGGGCGGAGATGGGTGAGATCGAGAAGGCCATCGAGGACGTCGACTATCGCGCGGCCAACATCCGCGCCGGATACGTGTACGTCATCTCGAACCTGGGTGCCTTCGGTGAACGGATGGTCAAGGTCGGAATGACTCGGCGGCTGGAGCCGCTGGATCGGATCCGCGAGCTCTCGGACGCTTCCGTGCCGTTCAACTTCGACGTGCACGCCATTCACTTCTCGAACGACGCGGTGGGTGTCGAGGCAGAGATGCACCGACGGCTGGCGGACCGGCGGGTCAACCGGGTGAATCTGCGCAGGGAGTTCTTCTACGCGACACCTGCCGAGGTGCGGTCACTGTTGTCCGCTGTCGCCGGCGATCTGCTGGAGTTCACCGAATCGGCCGAGGCGTTCGAGTACCACCAGTCGGTCAACGAGTCCGGCAGCGAGCCCGTCGCGCCCTGAGTCGAGGGGCCCACGAACCGCCGGAGTCACGGCAGTGGGGCGCGGATCCGTCGACTCGCGGGCCGCCGTACTGGCGGCAGTAGGTGGCGAGGACCAGTTCGACCCGCTCGACTCGCAACCTGTTGACAGATATCAGATATCTGACTAATTTCGCCTGCATTCCCCTGGTGATGGAGGCGCGTGATGGGTGTTCGCAGGCGGCTGGTGGCCGCGATCAGCGGGTTCGGACTGCTTGCCGGCGTGGTCGCCTGCGGTGGCGACAGCGACTCCGGTGAGGCCAGTGGTGGTGGCACGCTCACGCTCTGGCAGTACTACGGCGACCCGAGCAGCCCGACCGGCAAGCCGCTCTACGACCTGATCAAGAAGTACGACGACGCGAAGCCCGACGTCACCGTCGACGTCCGCTTCATCCCGTACGACGACTTCAACCGCACCCTGCTCCAGTCGGCCGCGGCCAAGGAGCTGCCCGACGTCGCGCTGATCGGGGCGTTCGACACCGCCACGATGGCCTCGGCCGGCATCATCAGCGACCTCGGCGACCGGGTCGGGCCGTGGGGACAGCAGGACAAGTACTTCAAGACCAGTTGGGCGACGACGCAGGTCGAGGGCAAGACCTACGGCATCCCGCACGTCGCCGACGCGTACGCCGTCTACTACAACAAGCAGCTCCTCCAGCAGGCCGGCGTGAAGCCGCCGACCACCTGGGCGGAGATGGAGGCCACGGCCAAGAAGCTGACCGGCCAGGGCCGTACCGGTCTCGCGATCAGCGGTATCGAGGGCCCCGAGGGCGCGACCGTTCCGATCATCCGGATGCTCGCCGCCGGCGCCTCGATCGACAAGGTCGACACCCCGGAGGCCCGGTCCGGTCTCGACCAACTGACCCGGATGATCAAGGCCGGCTCGATCTCGCCCGGTGCGCTGACCTGGAACGAGGAGGACGCGAAGAACCAGTTCGCGAACGGCAAGGCCGCGATGATGATCAACTCCGCGACCTACGTGAACATCCTGCGCAAGGAGAACCCGAAGCTGCAGTGGGACGTCGCGCTGCTGCCCAAGGACAAGACCGGCCAGACCTTCCTGTCCGCCGAGAACCTGGCGATCGGTGCCACCAGCAAGAACCCGGACGGCGCCTGGGACCTGATCACCTGGTTGCAGCAGCCGGCCGAGCTGCAGGCCTACCTGCCGGTCCGCAACAAGCTTGCCGCACGCAACGACGTACCGGACGCCTCGAACGACCCGGTGCGCAAGGTGTTCGCCCAGCAGTTGGAGGAGGCGTGGGCGCCGGACGAGAAGCTGGCGCCGAAGTCGTCCGAGGTGATGACCCATCTGCAGGCTGCGCTGCAGGCGTCGGCGAGCGGTTCGGCCAGTCCCGAGGACGCCTTGAAGACCGCGCAGAAGGCGATCGACGAGTCGTTGGCCAAGTAGATGGCGATCACCGTGCCCCAGCAACGGGTGCTGAGCTCGCGGGCGCCGATCCGGCGGACCACGGCGGCGGAGTACCTGTTCGTCGTACCGGCGGTGCTGTTCGTCGGCTTCACCGTGCTCTACCCGCTCGCCTACAACGTCGTGCAGAGCTTCCAGAAGGTCGGCATCGCGCAGATCGTCAACGGCAACGCGAAGTTCGTCGGACTGGACAACTACGCCGACCAGCTCGGCCGGGCGGAGTTCTGGAAGTCGTTCGGGATCTCGCTGATCTACACCGGCGGCACGGTGCTGGTCACGTTCGTCGCCGGCCTCGCGCTGGCGCTGTTCTTCCACCGCGACTTCCCGGGCCGCAACGTGCTGCGCGCCCTGCTCCTGCTGGCCTGGGTGCTGCCGACCGTGGTCAGCGCGAACGTCTGGCGCTGGCTGCTCGACGGCACGTACGGCCTGCTCAACACGGTGCTCGGCACGGAGATCTTCTGGCTCGGCAAACCCGGTACGGCGATGGCCGCGGTGACACTCGCGTCGGCGTGGAGCTTCGCGCCGTTCGCGATGGTGCTGCTGCTCGCCGGGCTGCAGGGCATCTCGGGCACGCTCTACGAGGCGGCCCGGATCGACGGCGCCGGGCCGTGGGCGCAGTTCCGCCGGATCACGCTGCCGCTGCTCAAGCCGGTCAGCCTGACGACCGTGCTGCTCTGCTTCATCTCCACCTTCAAGACCTTCGACACCGTCTTCCTGATGACCCAGGGCGGACCGGGCGGCGCGACCGAGGTGCTGCCGGTCTACGCGTACAAGCTGGCCTTCAGCTTCTACAAGTTCGACGTCGCGGCGGTGGCCACCACGATGCTGCTCGTCGTACCGGTGGTGCTGTCGGTGTTCTACTTCCGCTCGTTGCGCAAGGAGGAGACCGCATGAGGCGCCGCTGGCCGATGACGGTCGCGGGGGTGCTGATCACCTTCGTCTACCTGCTCCCGGTCTACTGGATGCTCAACACGTCGTTCAAGAAGCCGGCCGACATCTTCGCGACCCCGCCGCAACTGATCCCGCTGGCCCCGACCCTGCGCTCGTACGCCGATGCCGCCTTCGGCAACCCGGCGATCGCCAAGGGCCTGGCCAACTCGGCCGTGATCGCGATCGGCACCACGCTGCTGACGATCGCGATCGCCGTGCCCGCGGCGTACGGGCTGGCGCGGTTGCGGCTGCGGTTAGTGTCGGTGTTCCTGATGCTGTTCCTGGTCGTCCAGATGGTGCCGGCGGTGAATCTCGCGCTGCCGATGTTCGCGATCTTCAGCGACCTCGGACTGGTGAACAGCTACGCGGGGCTGATCCTGGCGAACGCGTCGCTGGCGATCCCGCTCGGCATCGTGCTGCTGCGCCCGTACTTCCTGTCCGTGCCCGGCGAGATCCTCGAGGCGGCCAAGGTCGACGGCTGTACGACGTTCGGCGCGTTCACCCGGATCGCGCTGCCGATCAGCCGGCCCGGCCTGATCACGCTGGCGGTGATCAGTTTCCTCGGAGCCTGGGGCGAGTTCGTCTTCGGGCTCGCGCTGGCCGCCGACGAGAACCTGCAGCCGATCACCGTCGTCCTGGCCGGCCTCACCAACGCCTTCGGCACCCGGTGGAACGACCTGATGGCGGTCTCCGCCGTGGTCGCGCTGCCGGTGATCGCCGCGTTCGTTTTCCTCCAGCGCTACATCGTCGCCGGACTCACCGAAGGAGCGACCAAGAGTTGACCAGCACATTGGAGATCTGGGCGGCGACGCCGACCCCGTTCGGCCCGGACGGCGAGCTGTTCCTGCCGGTCGTCGCCGACCAGGGCAAGCACCTGCTCGCGCACGGCGTGCACGGCGCGTTCGTCGGCGGGACGTCGGGGGAGTTTCCCGCCCTGACGACCGGCGAGCGCAAGGCGTTGGTCGACGCCTGGGCCGCGGCGCGACCGGACGGACTCGCGCTCGGGACCCACGTAGGGCACAGCACGCTGGCCGAGGCACGGGAGTTGGCCGCGCACGCGCAGTCGGCCGGGGTGGACCTGATCGCGTCGGTCACGCCGTACTTCGGAGTGGCGAACACGCTCGAGACGGCGGTCGACTTCCTGGCCGCGGTCGCCGCGGAGGCGCCGACGACGCCGTTCCTCTACTACCACTTTCCCGGGATGACGGGTTCGCCGTACCGGCCGAGCGAGCTGGTCGCGCTGGCGGTCGAGCGGATTCCGAACTTCGCGGGCGTGAAGTTCACCCACGAGGATCTGCTCGAGTTCGACCGGACGCGGGCGGTGTCCTCGAAGGTGCGGGTGTACTTCGGCCGGGACGAACTGCTGCCTGCCGCGCTCGCGTTCGGTGCGGACGCGGTGATCGGCAGTCTCTACAACGCCCTTGCTCCGCAGGCCCACCAGGTCGCGGCCGCAATGGCGGCCGGTCGGCTCGCGGACGCCCTGATGCTGCACGAGCCGTTCCGGCAGGTCGCCGCGGAAGCGGGACGGTATGGAGGAGTCGGCTTCGTCAAGGAGTGGCTGAACGCGTGCGGCCCGGACACCGGCGTCGCCCGTACGCCGTGGGGACCGCTGCCGCCCGCGGCGCATGACACGATTGAGCGGCTCGCCGCGTCCTGGCGAGCAGTCACTCCGGAGGGATGAGTCGTGAGCAGGAGCCCGATCTACCGCGAAGCCCAGGTCAAGTTGCGCGACTTCATCAAGTCCCGCGGCCTGGGCCCGGGAGACCGGCTGCCTGCCGAGGCGGTGCTCGCCGCCGAGCTCGGGGTCAGCCGACTTTCGTTGCGTGAGGCAACAAGAAGTCTGCAGACCCTGGGCGTGATCGAGGCCCAGCACGGCAACGGCCTGTTCGTCTCGTCGTTCTCCTTCCGGCCGCTGATCGAGCAGCTCCCGTACGGCCTGGCCGTGCCCGGCATGGCGCTGGAGGAGATCCTCACCGCCCGCGAGGCGATGGAGGTCGGGCTGATGCCCGCCGTCGCCCGCGGGGCCGGCACCGACGAGCTCGCCGAGTGCGCCCGCCTGGCCGGGAAGATGGCCGAGCTGGAAGCCGCCGGCCAGGAGATCACCGAGGTGGACCGCGCGTTCCACCTCACGCTCTACAAGGGTTTGCAGAACCCGCTGGTCGACAACCTGATCGAGCTGTTCTGGGAGATCTTCGTCCGCCTCGGCGACGCGATCCCCGCCCCGGTCGAAGGCGGCCGGGCCGCCGTCCACCTCCGCATCGTCGAAGCCCTCCAGTCGGGGGACCCGCTCGACGCCGTCCAGCGCATGCAAGAACACTTCAACGACGTCCGGACCCGGGCCGCCATGCTCCGGGACGGCTGAAGAGTGCTGTGCCTCTCGGCGGGCGGAGCTTTGTCCGACGAGAGATCAGATATCAGACCTACGTTGTGAGGACACGCCCATGCAGCTCTCCCGTACCGTGCTACCCCTCGCCCTGGCCCTGACCCTCGCCACCACGCTCACCGCCGGCGCCAACCCTGCGGCCAAGGACCGCTGCCAGGAATCCGTCCCCTTCCGCTCCGGCGTCGCCGGCTACGCGTCGTACCGGATCCCGGCGGTCGTGAAGGCGGCCGACAACACCCTGCTCGCCTTCGCCGAAGGACGCCGTGGCGGCTCCTCCGACACCGGTGACATCGACATCGTGCTCCGCCACTCCACCGACGGCGGTTGCACCTGGGGACCCCAGCACGTCGTCACCGACCAGGGCCCGAACACGATCGGCAACCCGGCCCCGGTCGTCGACCCCGCCACCGGCGACGTCGTCCTGCTGAGCGTGCGCAACGGTCCCGTCACCGAGGCCCAGATCCTCCGCGGCGAGGCGAGCGCCGAGGACACTCGCCGGGTCTTCCTGCAACGCAGCACCGACGACGGCCGGACCTTCTCCGCCCCGACCGAGATCACCTCGTCGACCAAGCTGCCCGACTGGCGCTGGTACGCGACCACTCCCGGCCACGCGATCGCCCTGCGCTCCGGCCGCCTGCTCGTCCCCGCCAACCACTCGATCGCGCCACCGGCGGGCTCGACCGACACCGGCGCCGAGGCGAAGTACTACGGCGGCCACAGCCTCTACTCCGACGACGGCGGCCGCACCTGGCAGATCGGGTACGTCGACGACAACCCGAACAACTACGTCAACGTCAACGAGACCACCGCCGCCGAACTCCCTGACGGCCGGGTGTACTTCAACACCCGCGAGCACAACGGCACCGCCCCCGGCACCCGCGCCGACGCCTACTCCTCCGACGGCGGCAAGACGCTCGACAAGCCCTTCCGCCCGCAGGCCACGCTCGTCGGTCCCGTCGTCCAGGCCAGCGTGCTCTCCGTCGGCTCACTGCTCCTGTACTCCGGTCCCGCCGACCCCGCGGCCCGCGCCGCGATGACGATCCGGGTCAGCAAGGACCAGGGCGTCACCTGGCAGCCGTCCCTCGCGATCTCCGGCCTGCCCGCCGCGTACTCCGATCTGGTCGCGCTGGATCGCACCACCCTCGGCCTGCTGTACGAAACCGGCGACTTCGGCGCCAACGAGACCATCACGTTCCGCCGGATCCCGCTGAAGGACCTGGACCGATGACCGTGCTCAGTTCCACCCCCGCCCGCCGGAGTCTGCTCGCAGCCGGGCTCGCCGCCGCCTCCACCCCGCTCGTCGCCTCGGCCGCCCACGCCACACCCCCCGGGAGCGAGGGGTCTGGTGGCCTCCGCTCCTGGACGCGCCTGCCCGACCTCCCACCGAACCGCGTCGACTGGCATCCGGCCGTCCCGGTCTCCAAGCCGTACTGGGCCCAACTCGGCCTGGCCGGCCCGATCGCCGGTTCCCACCGCGGCCACCTCCTGGTCGGCGGCGGCGCCAACTTCCCCGAGCCCGCCCTCACCTCGAACCGCCCGACCACCCTCGGCAAGGTCTACTGGAACGAGCTCTTCACGCTGAAACCCGGCGCCACCCGCTGGTCCGACCCGGTCGAGCTGCCCGACGCGATCGGCTACTCCGCCTGCGTCAGTACGCCGTACGGCGTGGTCGTGGTCGGCGGCGAAGGCTACCGCGGCGGTCCGAACGGCACCGCGCTCGAGCCGGCGGAGAAGTTCGCCGACGTCTTCGTCCTGGACGCCAACGGCAACCGCCGCGACCTCCCGTCCCTGCCACGCCCGATGTCGTACGCCGTCGCAGGCCTCGTCGGCACCACCCTCTTCGTTGCCGAGGGCCCCGACTTCCTGGCCCTCGACTTCAGCAACCTCTCCCGAGGCTGGATCGCCCTGCCACCCTGGCCCGGCCCACCCCGCACCGTCGCCGTCGGCACCGCCGCCCAGGGCCGCTTCCACCTGATCAGCGGCCGCTCCCAAGCCGCCGACAAGTCCTGGCGCTTCCACACCGACGCGTACGCCTACGACCCCCGCCGATCCACCTGGACCCGCCTCCCCGACCTCCCCTTCTGCGTCACCGCCGGCCAGGCCCACCCCACCCGCAACGGCCTGATGGTCCTCGGCGGGGACAAGGACCTCACCCGCTGGAACAAGATCCAGCACCACACGGCCCTCCGCGACGCCGCGCCGCCCGGTTCCCCCACCTGGACCGAGCACAACAACGTCATCACCTGGACCTACGACCACCACACCGGCTTCAACTCCGAGATCCTCCACTACGCCGCCAACCGATGGACCGTCACCGGGCACTTCCCCGGCCCGCCGCAGGTCACCACCCCAGCCGTCCCCCACGCCAACGGCCTGGTCATTCCCACAGGTGAAATCCGCCCGGGCGTCCGCACCTCGGCGGCGTGGCGCCTCCGCCTATGACCTGATGGGATGTGCTCTCCCAACCGCGCCCAACTGCCGGCTCACGGCAGTTGGGCGCGGATGCGGCCGGCCAGTTTGTGGGCGCCGAAGCAGCGGAGTTTGACGACGTGGGTCGGGGTGCCGAGGGCGATGATCTTGGTGAGCCAGCCGAACTCGACCTCGACCGACGTGATCATCGCCAGGGGCAGCTCGATGGCGTTGAGCTCCTCGTGAATGGAGCGGTTGAGGGCGTTCGGCGCGAGCGTGACTTCGGTGTCGGTGAGGGTCGCGCGGCCACCGACCCACAGGCCGTTGTAGTGCTGCCGGAAGGTGGCGAGGACCTGTTCGACCGGCTTGGTGGAGATGTCGAGCAGGTCGAAGGCCGGGCCGAGTGCTCCGTCGCGGAGGGCGGCGTCCTCGACCAGGTAGTTGGCTGCCTTCGAGGCGATGACTCGTCCGCTCATGGGTCTCAGGCTAAGTCGAACCGCTTCGCGCCGCCACGGTTCGGTGCGCATCCCGGACCCACCTCCCCGGCGATCGCCAATGGTTGTAGTCGGCAACGAAACAAACAGCTGACAGCCGCCGATGGCTAGCAGGCGGATCGCATTCGGACACCCTGTGTAGTTGTTGGCGGATCATTTCCCCCGTTCCGGGCCGAAGCCCTTGCACAGAGCGTGGCCGACTGCCACAGTCGGCCGTGAGGATCCGGGGGGCGGATCTTTCGGGTGGGTTCTCGGTCACTGGGGGGTGACGAGCTTTGTCGTGGTCGACGACGCCGTTGACGATCATCACGCGTGATACCGGCCGGCTCCGGCCGGTCGCGATCCGCAACGCCCGAAAGTCCAGCACGCCTCATCTCCACGGATTCACCGCAGCCTCGGCCGCAGGCCGGGCGCGTCCGATTATCCGAACACTGGTTGGTGAGTGACTGTGTCCCAGCTCTTCGATCGATCCGTCCGTGGCCGAAGCCGTGCTCTGCGCCTACTGCTGGTCGTCGTGGTCGCTCTTGTGCCTGTCCTGGGCGCGACGGTGGTCCTCGCGCCATCGGCCTCCGCGGCAGCGGGCGAGCTCTCGTACGTCGGCGGCGCCAGTACCAGCGGGGCCAGGACGAGTCACACCGTCCGAATTCCCGCGACCGTACAGGCCGGTGACGCGCTGGTGCTCCACCTCACCGTCAACGCGACGGTCGGCACGCTCACGGACAGCCTGGCCGGCTGGACCCTGCTCCAGTCGCGCGACGGCAACGGCGTCCGCGGGCGGCTGTGGACCAAGACGGCGACCGCGGCGGACATCAACGCGAACGTCACCGCCACCACCAGTGACACGCTGAAGTCGGTGATCGGCGTCGCGGCGTACCGCAGTACGGGCAACGCCACTGTCTCCGCCTCGGCGGTCGCGGGCAGCGACGCGTCCGGCAGCAGCCACACCACGCCGTCCGTTCCGGTCGCCGACCAGAACTCCTGGCTGGTGAACGTCTGGGCCGAGAAGTCCTCGATCGACCTCACCTGGACGCTGCCGGCCGGTTCCACCTCGCGGACGACCGCCGCCGCCATCGGGACGGGCAAGGTCAGCGCGGTGCTCGCCGACTCCGCGGCGGCGGTGCCGACCGGGACCGCGGCGGGCCGGACCGCGACCACGAGTTCGGCGACGTCCCGCTCGGTGATGTTCTCGCTGGTGATCAGCCCCGGCCAGGTCGCGGATCCGGTGAACCAGCCGCCCGTGGCGGCCTTCGTGTCCAGCTGCAACGGGCTGGTCTGCGGGTTCGACGCCTCGTCGTCGACCGACCCGGACGGCAACACCCTCACCTACGCGTGGAACTTCGGTGACGGCCAGACCGGAACCGGGGTCAACCCGAACCACACCTATGCCGCCGACGGCCCGCGCACAGTGACGCTGACCGTCAGCGACGGCACCCTGACCGACACCGAGACCGCGCAGATCAGTCCAGTCGGAGCGGTCTCCCAAGGCCAGGTCTCGTACGTCGGCGCTGCCAGTACGGCGGGCAACCGGTCCTCGCACTCGGTCCGGATCCCCACGAACGTGCAGGTCCAGGACCGGCTGTTGCTGTTCCTGGTGACGAACTCGACCACCGGCACCATCACCGACGCGGTCCCGGGCTGGACGCTGATCCAGACCCGTGACGGCAACGGAGTTCGCGGCCGCGCCTGGACGAAGGCGGCATCGGCTTCCGACGCCGGCACCGACGTGACCGTGACCGGCAGCGAGCTGTCGAAGTCGACGCTCAGCGTCACGGCGTACCGCAGTACCGGAGTCGCGACGGTGTCCGCCTCCGCGGTCCGCGGCGTCGACGTGTCGTCGAGCAGTCACGCCACCCCGGCCGCGCCGGTGGCCAAGGGCAACTCCTGGCTGGTGAACGTCTGGACCGAGAAGTCGTCGGTCGTGCAGACCTGGAACCTGCCCGCCGAGGTCACCTCGCGGACCACGGCCGCGAGCACCGGCACCGGCAAGGTGAGCTCGGTCGTTGCCGACTCCAACGCCGGCGTGCCGATCGGCACCGCGGCGGCCCGGACGGCCACCACCAGCTCGGCCGTGTCCCGCTCGGTGATGTTCTCGGTCGTGCTCGACCCGGGACCCGACGCGACCGCGACGAACGAGGCACCGATCCCGGACTTCGTCACCGGGTGCGCGTCGATGACGTGCGAGTTCGACGCGAACCGGTCGTTCGATCCCGACGGCGACCAGTTGACCTACAGCTGGAACTTCGGCGACGGGCAGACCGGAACCGGCGACAACCCGTCGCACACCTACGCCACCGTCGGCAGCCGGACGGTCACCCTGACGGTGAGCGACGGTACGCACAGCGTTCAGAAGACCGGTGTGGCCGTCGCGGCCGCCCAGCCGCCGGGCCCGGGCCACGGTGACCGGATCGTGCCCGACACCCCGCGGACCAACTTCCCGCTGATCAGTGCCGGTGAGATCTGGGACATCGAGGTCGTCGGCAACCGCGTGTACGTCGCGGGTGGCTTCACCTCCTTGCGCAACAACGCCTCCGGCAACACCACCACCGTCAACCAGGCCCAGATCGCGGCGTTCAGCCTGAGCACCGGCCTGATCGACACCACCTTCCGGCCGGTCATCGGCAACGGTGGCGTCGAGGCGGTCGAGGCGTCGCCGGACGGCACCAAGCTCTACATCGCCGGCAACTTCGGCACCGTCAACGGCCTGACCCGCAAGGGCATCGCGCGGATCGATCCCGTCACCGGCGCGCCGGTCACCGGCTTCGTGGCCGACGCGAACGCCAAGCCGCAGGAGCTCGCGGTGACCAACTCCACCGTGTACGTCGGTGGCCGCTTCACCGCGATCAACGGCGCCCCGCGCGGCGCGCTCGCCGCGCTCGACGGCAACACCGGTGCCGTGCGCACCGACTTCGTCAACGACGTCAGCGGTGGCATCGGCGCCAATGGTGACTTCACCGTGCAGCGCCTGAAGCTCAGCCCGGACCTCGGCCGCCTGCTGGTCGTGCACACCGGCCGGCAGATCAACGGCCAGGACCGGTACGGCGTCGCGCTGATCAACGCCCGGACGCAGAAGCTGCTGCCCTGGCGGACCCGGCTGTGGGACGACAACCTGCAGTTCGTCGGCGGCATCCAGCGGATCTACGGCGGCGACATCTCTCCCGACGGCACGTACTTCGCGGTCACCAGCGGTTCCGGTGGCGACCGCCCGCCGATCAACGACACGGTCGTCGCGTACCCGATGGAGGGCGGCGACAACGTCCAGCCGCTGTGGATCTCCCGGCTCTTCGACAGCGTCTACTCGATCGCCATCGCCGAGAAGGCGATCTACGTCGGTGGCCACTTCGCGTGGCACGAGTCCCCGACCTCACCGCAACCGTGGCCGGGTCTGACCGACCAGGGCTACGGGACCGGTCAGGGCCTGTCCGGCTACGGTCTCGGCGACGCCGTCGTCCGGCGTGAGCACCTCGGCGCGCTGAACCCGGTCGACGGTACGGCGATCGACGGGTTCAACCCGGGCTCGAACTCGTTCGAGGGCGACAAACACATCGAGCTGACCCCGCGCGGCCTGTTCGTCGGCGGTGACGGGCAGACCAAGGGCGAGTACAACGTCGGCCGGGTCGGGTTCTTCGACTTCAACTCGGTCGCCGCGCCGAACGGCGTGGAGACCGCGATCACGGACCCGATCGAGGGCCGGATCAAGCCGGTCGACGAGGAGTACCAGATCAACGGCACGGCCTCGGCCGCGAGCGGGGTGCAGCGGGTCCAGGTCGAGATCATGGACCGCAACAGCCGCCGGTACCTCAACGACGACCTGACCACCTGGGGAACCACCACTCCGAACACCATCAACGCCACGCTGGCGTCGCCGAACGCGACCTCGACCACCTGGTCGTTGCCTTTGACAATGACTCAGAACCGGGTACTGACCGTGATGGCGCGAACGGTGGCCGGCAACAACGTGCAGGACCCGACCAAGGCCACCAAGAAGTTCGAGACGTTCGGCCTCGCGGACGAGACTCCGAGCACCAACGTCACCGGGCCCAACCAGAGCGTGGTGAACTCGTTCACGTTCACGATCACCGGCTCGGCCACCGACGACCTCGGCGTCAACTCCGTCGGGCTGACCTTGCGGGACCTGAGCAACAACCGCTACCTGCAGAACGACGGCTCGGTGTCGGCGACCAGCAACACGTTCCGGATCACACCTGACGTCGTCGGCGCGACCAGTACCACCTGGTCGTACGAGGTGACGGTGCCGTACGAGGGCGAGTGGCAGGCACAGGCCAGAGCCAGCGACACGTCCGGTCAGTCCGATCTGGACACCGCCGACCGGACCTGGATCGTGACCGAGAGCGGGGTCGCGCCGACGGTCTCGATCAGCTCGCCGGTGACGATGATCCCGCCGACCACGGTGCAGACCGTGGTGGTCACGCCGGGACAGCCGCTGACCTTCGCCGGATCGGCGAACGACGAGCAGTCGCTGCAGAACGTCGAGATCCAGCTCCGGAACAGCACCACCCGGGAGAATCTGGCCGCCGACGGGACCTGGGGCGTGGACGCGATCGCCGGCTGGTACCGGGTCGCGCCGCAGAACCTCAACCAGGCCAGCTACAACTGGTCCTACACGACACCGTTCAATTTGAAGCCGGGCACGTACAGCTTCTCGGTCCGTGCCACCGACCACCTGGGCCTGACCACGTCGAACTCCAATCAGGGGCGGCTCACGCTCAGCGCCCAGGTGCCAGGCGACGCACCGCCGGACGGACGGTTGACGGTCACCGGCACGGTCACCGGCGGGCAGGTGCTGCACCTCGACCTGACCGGTACCGCGACCGACGACGTCGGCGTGGCCGAGGTACGAGTGGCCCTGGAGGATCAGGACACCAATCGCTACCTGCAGCCGAACGGATCGATGGCGGCCACCTTCGCCACGCTGCCGGCAACGCTGGCCACACCTGGGGGCACCAGCACGACCTGGTCGTTGCCCGTCGACCTGCCGACGCAGGGCGACTGGTCCGTGACGGCCTTCGCCTACGACACCGCGGGGCAGCAGGACACGTCGACCAGCGGCGCGACCGCGCGGTACCGGATCTACCCGGGGGACAATCCGCCGACGCTGAACGAGGCGCTGCTGACCCCGAACGAGGGCAACGAGTTCACCGACGGCAAGATCTTCGTCACCGGCCGGGCCGAGGACGACCAGGCGATGCAGCGGGTCGAGATCGGCATCGTGAACTCGCTCGGTCAGTACATGAGTTCCTCGGGCACCTTCACCAGTACGAACGCCAGTTGGCGGACAGCGTTCCTGACCAGCCCGGGCACGCCGGGGTCCAACTTCTCCTACACCACCCCAGTCATCCCGGCGGGGGCGTACACGGTCCGGGTGCGGGCCGTCGACCAGCACGACCAGGTCACCCCGGTGCCGTCCGAGCGGCACGTCACGGTGATCCACCCGCCGGGCAACCTCCCGCCGGTCCCGAGCTTCACGATCGCGTGCGAGCAGAACGTGTGCACGTACGACGCCCGCAGCTCGACCGACGAGAGCCCGACGACGCTGACGTACTCCTGGAACTTCGGCAACGGCACCGGGTCCGGCCCGCTGCCGACCAGGACCTACACCAGCGCCAACACCTACACGGTGGTGCTGACCGCCAGGGACGAGTGGGGTGCGACGGCGACCGCGACGCAGACGGTGACGATCACCGAACCGACCGGGAACGTGGCGCCGAACCCGGTGATCAACCCGCCGGCCTGCTCCGGCCTGACCTGCAACATCTCCGGGGTGGGGTCCGCCGATCCGAACACCGGCGACACCTTCACCTACCTGTGGAACTTCGGGGACGGAACGCCGACCAGCACCTCGTCGGCCATGTCCCACGCGTTCCCGGCAGCGGGCACTTACACGGTCACGCTGACCACCACCGACGGGTGGGGCAAGGCAGCGACGGTGACGCGGCAGATCACCGTCTGACCCACCAGTGAGCCGAGGGGCGAGGCCGAACGGTCTCGCCCCTCGGCTGTGCTCACAGCGCGATCTCCGGCTGGAGCTTCTTCGCGACCCAGACGCGCTGGTTGCGGGCCGCGAGGGTGGAGGCGAGCAGGGCGGCGGCCAGCCAGGTCGCCAGGACGAGCAGGTCCTTGCCGAGGGACAGGCCCGGGCCGCCGTACATGAGGTGCCGTACGCCGTCGATCGCGTAGCTCATCGGCAGGACGTGGTGGAACAAGTACAGCGGCGCCGGGATCGTCTGCCAGGGGAACGTGCCGCCGGCGCTGACCAGCTGGATCACCATCAGGACCAGGCCGAGGAACTTGCCGATGGCGCCGAACCACGCGGACAGGGCGTGCAGGATCGCGACGAAGGTGATCGAGGTGAGCATCAGGAAGCCGACGGTGAGCCACGGGTGCGTGGCGTCGATGCCGAGTCCGATGATCACCACGGTGAAGACCAGCGCGGCCTGGATCGCGCCGAACAGCGCGGGCGGGAGCCAGCCGCCGAGCGCGACCCGGAGCGGCGACTGCAGGGCGGCGAGGCCGCGCGGCGACAGCGGCCGGACCAGCAGGAACAGCACGTACGCACCGATCCAGCAGGACAGGCTGAGGAAGAACGGCGCCAGTCCGGCTCCGTAGCTGTCGGCGGTCGCCTGCGACGTGTTCTGCAGGCCGACCGGAGCACCGAGGGTCTCCGCGACGGCCTTGCGGGCCGCGGGCGACGGGTCGGGGATCTGCTTGGCGCCGTTGGTCAGCGCCGTGTTCAGTTGGGTCGCACCGGTCTTCAACTTGCTCACGCCGGTCGCCAGGCTGTTCACGCCGGTCAGCAGCTGCCCCTGACCAGTCACGGCCTGCCGCTCTCCGGCGGCCAACTGAGAGGCACCTGTCTGCAGCTGTCCGACACCGGTCTTCAACTGCTTCGCGCCGGTGTTCAGCTTCGAGGCCCCGGACGCGGCGCTGCTGATTCCCGACGTCAGCGCCGGAGTGGCCTTGGAGAGCGCGGCAGCGCCGTTGGACACCTGCCGTGCGCCGGTCGCCAGCTGGTTGAGCTGCTTCGAGGTCGACTGGATCTTGGTGTTCGCGGTGACGACGGGAGCCCGCAGCTTGGCGGTCTCGGCCAGCACATGGTTGACCTGCGCCTGGGTGAAGCCGCGCTGCCTGAGCCGCTGCGCGAGCCCCGCGTCGATCGTGCTCAGGTCGCTCAGCAGCGTGCTGGACGCCGTTGCCACCTGCCGGCCGACGCCCGCGATCTTCTCGTTGCCATCAGCAACTTGATCCGCGCCGTTGGCCAGCGCCCTGGTCTGCGCCGGTAGTCCGGCCGTTTTCGTCTTCAGCGTCCCGAGCCCACTGCTCAGCTGCCCGGCGCCGGTCGCCAGTTCGCCGGCGCCCTTGCTGGCCGAGTTCAGCCCGGTCGACAACTTGGTCGCCCCGGCCGACAACTGCTTCTGCGCTGAGTTGAGCTGCGTCGCGCCACTCTGCAGCTGTCCGACGCCGGTGTTCGCCGAAGTCAACCCGCTCTGCAGTTGCCCTGCTCCGGTCGCCGCCTTGCTGACCTGCCCGTGGATCGTGCTGAATCCCGCCAGCAGCTTGCTCGCCGCGGTTTCGCTCACCTGCGCCGCGACGGTCTTGGTCACCTGGGCGACGACTTGGTTGGCGATCGTGTGCGCGAGGTAGTTGTTCGCGTCGTTCGTGGTCAGCTCGAGCATCGCCTGTCGCGGCGTGAACTCCGCGCTCGATGCCAGATCCGCCGAGAACGTCTTCGGCAGCACGAGCGCGAACTCGTAGCGCCCGTCCGACACCCCCGCCGTCGCCTCGGCCCGGTCGACTCGGTGCCAGTCGAAGCTCTTCGAGTTCACCAGCTCGTCGGCGACCTGTGGGCCGACCGCGAGCTTCTCGCCGGTCGACAGCGTGGTGCCCTGGTCCTCGACCACGACCGCGGTCGGAACCTTGTCGAGCCGCCCATACGGGTCGTGGTTGGCGTACAGGTACAGCCCGCCGTACAGCATCGGGACGCAGAGCAGCGCGACCACCGCCAGCCTCGGCAACCGCCCGGCGGTCAGCCGTCGCAGTTCACTCAGCGCCATCCGGACGGCGGTCATACCTGCTCCTCCTCTTCCTTCGTCTCCTCGTCCAGGGCTTCCACGGGTTCAACGGGTTCGACCTTCACCGGCTCCGGCTGGTCGATCGCACCCATCCGCGCCGCCGGTACGCCGAGCAGCCGTGCCGACGCGTCCGCACAGGTGACGATCACCGCGTAGCCCCGCGACGCCAGCTCACGCCCCACGCCGTACCAGCTGTGCGGATCCCCGCCGAACCGGTCCGGCATCGTCAGAATCACCACCGCCACCTCGGGCCGTGCGACCGTCAGCTCGGCCAGCAACCGAGTCCGTACGTCGACCGGCAGGTGCTCGAACCGCTTGTCCGCGTGCTCGGCCGCCTCGTGCTCCTCCAGCCAGGCCTGGACCGCCTTGCCGCCCGCCTTGCGCCCGGCGATCGCCAGCTCCTCGCCGACGACCGCCTTCACCGGCAGCGCGTCGTCCGGCTCGGTGATGCCAGGCGCGTCGACCACCGCCACGCGGCGGCGCAGTACGGCGCCGTCGCTCTGACCATCGAGCTTCACCTCACCGCCGTCGGGCGCGAGCCGGCCGGACAGCGCGAGGGACGCGGCGACGTGGCCGGGTCCGGGGTAACCGGTCAGCAGCACGAGCTCGTGGTCGCGCACGTCGAGCGACGTCGCGTCCAGCAGTGGCGCGTGCGGACCGCGCACGCTGATCGCGTAAGCCCTGAGCTGCATTCCGACCCCGTCCTCAACTCAATACGTTTGTGTATCCAATACAGAACTGTATCCTACTCGGCATGGAAACCCCGAAGCGCCGCCGCTCCGCCACCCGGGCCCGCCTGCTCGAAGGCGCACTGGAGGTGTTCGCCGAGCGTGGGTTCCACGGCGCGTCGGTGGAGGACATCTGCGAGCGGGCCGGCTTCACCCGCGGCGCCTTCTACTCGAACTTCGGCTCCAAGGACGAGCTGGTCCTGGCCCTGTTCGAGGCGACCACCGACCGCCTGCTGGAGCAGATCGCCGCCCTGCTCCCGGAGCTCGCGACCCAGCCGGGCACCCTGCTGGACGCCGTACTGGGCCTGCTCGACGACGCCGCGCCCGATCAGCGGCAGTGGCACCTGATCTCCACGGAGTTCACTCTGCACGCGCTGCGCAGTCCCGAGGCGGCCGACGCGCTGGTGCGTCAGCGCACGGTCTTCCGGCAACGCCTGACCGAGCTGGTCGAGGAGATCACCCGGACCAGCGGTCTACAGCTGAGCGTGCCGGCCGAGCAGTTCGTCCGGCTGGTGATGGCCCTGCACGAAGGCGCCCGGTCGCAGAGCCTGCTCGAGCCGGACGCCGTACCGGCGGGATCGCTGGAGCACACGTTCCTGCCGATGGTGCTGGCGGCGGTCAGCCGACCTTGACGTCGACGCTGTGCAGGCCGGTCGAGCCGTTCGGCGCCGGCGGGGCCTGCGACTCGATCTGAGGGTTGCCCTTGGCATCGAACGCGCGGACCTGCAGCACGTGGTTGCCGCGCGGCGCGTTCCAGGTCCAGTGCCACTGCCGCCAGGTGTCGGTCGACGGGTCCGCGGCCAGCGTCGCCTCCTGCCAGGCGCCGCCGTCCACGCGGACCTCGACCTTCGAGACGCCGACGTGCTGGTCCCACGCGACCCCGGCGACGGTGACCTGCCCGGTCGGCGCCTTCGACCGCGGTACGTCGATCCGTGACGACAGCTTGATCGGACCCCGCTCGGACCAGCCCCGCGGCGTCCAGTACGCCTCGAACTGGTCGAACCGGGTCACCTCGATGTCGGTCAGCCACTTCGTCGCCGACACGTACCCGTACAGGCCCGGTACGACGATCCGCACCGGGAACCCGTGCTCCAGCGGCAACGGCTGCCCGTTCATCGCGAACGCGAGCATCGACTGCCGGTCGTCGGTCAGCGTGCTGATCGGCGTACCGGCGGTGAAGCCGTCCTTCGAGGTCGACTTGATCGCGTCCGCCTGAGGCGACGGCCCGGCCTCGGCGAGCAGGTCCTTCAGCAGTACGCCGGACCACAACGCGTTGCCGATCAGGTCGCCGCCGACCTCGTTGCTCACGCAGGTCAGCGTGACCCACTTGTGCACGACCGCGCGCTTCAGCAGGTCGTCGAAGCTCAGCTCGAGCTCGCGGTCGACCATGCCGTGGATGCGCAGCCGCCAGTCCGACGGAAGAATCAGCGGCACCGACAGCGCGGTGTCGATCCGGTAGAACTCGTCGTTCGGCGTCACCCACGGAACCGCCCCCGGAGCTTGTACGCCGGCCGGCGGCGCGAGGCTCGGCGGCGTCGGCAGGTTCAGCCCCTCCCGCGCGTCGGCGACCGCGGCCCGGTGACCGCCGACAACCTTGCCCAAGGCACCGATCGCGACAGTGCCGAGGGTCACGCCACCGGCGAGCTGGAGGAATCCGCGGCGACTCACGCCGTCGTCCGGGTCGGTGCGCAGGTCGGCAAGCCGCTTCGCGAACAGCCGGAGCAGCAGGAGCGCCGTGATCCCGGCGATCATCGACGGGACGAAGCCGGTCTGTCCGGAGTCGGGCCGGGTCGCCGCCGCGGCAACGGCGATGCCGGCCAGGACGACGACCACGGCCGCGCCGGCGGCGTACCGGCGGACGGCGAGAATCCCGCCGAGCGCGGCGAACGCGAGCAGCACGATCAGGATGCCGGCCCGGAGCGCGGTCTTGTCGTGGGTGCCGAACAGCGAGATCGCCAGGTCCTTGAGCCACGGCGGCACCCGGTCGATGAACGCCGAGCCGATCGCCACCACGGGGGTCTGGCGTGTACCGAGCAGGGCGGCGGCGACGCTACCGGCGGCGAGTCCGGCCAGGGCGGCGAGCACACCGCCGACAGCGGCACGGAAGTGGAGACCGCCGCGGCCGCGCGAAGCGAGCCGGGACGAACCGTTGCCGCCGGGACCGCCAGGGCGGTCGGAGGTCGCGAGAGGTGCGGGAGCCGGGACCTGGGGGTGGTTCACAGGTCAACTGTCCTGCTCGGTGGCGCCCGGCACCAGCCGGGCGCCACATCCGTTAGGAGCGGGTAATGCGGGTCAGTTGCGGTTGGAGGTGACGGGGCCGAGGCCAGGTCGGCCGTTCGGCCAGCGGCGGGCGTTGTCCCGGACCCGCCGGAGCCGGCCGAGCACGAGCTCGCGCTCGTCGGCCAGTTGGGACGTCCACAGGCTGTCGATCTCCAGGAGGTGGTCGGGCAGCGCTTCACGCAGCCGCCGCTTGCCCTCCTCCGTGAGAACCGCGAACGAACCGCGGGCGTCGTCGGGACAGGGCTCCCGGCGTACCAGACCGAGGTTCTCGGCGCGGTCGACCAGCCGGGTGATGCCGCCGGTGGTGACGGTCAGCTCCCGGGCGAGTGAGGTGAGACGCTGCTTCTCCCCGTGGCTGCGGGCAAGCCGCAGCAACAGTTCGAACATTGCCATTTGCAGACCACTGCGCTTCAGGGAATGGCGCATCAGATGATCGAGTTCGGCTGCTGCTTCACGCAGCAGGCCGTACGCGGTGATCACGTCGCTTTCCCAGGGTTCGGCGACGGGAGTGGGTTCTGCATCGGCGAGCGCTAGGGGCGAGCTAAGCGTAGGCGCGATGGTCATGCGCGGACTCTATTAGCTGACTAGGTCACTTCGCTACACGGGGTGACCTATCGGCTACAGGTCGAGACACGATCGAAGGATTTCCGAGCGTGACCAGGCGGCCGGTACGCCGTAACTTGCCCCGCCTGTGGATAACTTCCGCGGCGGTCCGGCGATCTTTGCCAGCCTAGATCCGTCACGTCCACCGTCGCAGATCGGGGTCCCCGGATGACCGACCAGGAAACCCAGCCGGCCCACACCCGCGCCACCATCGCCGCCGCCATCGTCCTGTCCGCCGTCCTCATCTGCGGCGCCCTGCTCCTGTTCACCAACCGCTCAACCCCGGCGGACGCCATTCCCGCAGGACACATCTCCGATCCTTCTGCTCCTGCGGTCTCGCCTTCCACAACCTCACCGGCCGCATCACCAGGGGCCTCAACCACAGATTCAGAAAATGACAGCAGTTGCGGACTCCCCACCGGCGACCAAAGCATCCCCACATCCGCCCCCACAGCAGACGGCTGGGAAGTGAACAACCGCGTAGTCGTCCCCCGCTCCACCACCCACGGCCCGGCCAAAACCGACCCCGACGGCTTCCGACGCTGCTTCGCCCACTCACCCACCGGCGCCCTCTTCGCCGCCTACAACGCCATCGCCGCCATCGGCGACCAGCACAAGGTCCTCGCCACCGTCCCCAAACTCATGCTCCCCGGCCCCAGCACCGACGCCCTGCTCAAAGAGCTCAACGACGAATCCCCAACAGACAGCGAAGCCGTCCAACTGGCCGGTTACCGCATCCTCGACGCCACCACCGACCGCGTCACCGTCGTCCTCGCCGTACCGGTCGAGTCGGAGTACATGAGCCTCAACCTCACCCTCGTCTGGCACCACGGCGACTGGCGCGTGGTCCCCCCGCCACCGGGTGAGCCGGTCGGCGCTCCGTTCTCCCAGCACCGCGACCTCGACGACTTCGTCACCTGGAAGGGACTCTGATGTGCAGCGTCACCGACCTCAGGTGCAGCATCAGCGAGGGCTTCGCCTCGGTCGTCAGCAACCAGTTCGAGACCCTGGCCGGGAAGATCGGTGAACTGGCCGGCTCCGGCCTCGCCGCGGTCTCCACGTTCTGGATCAAGAACGACGCGGTCCAGCCCGACCCGATCGCGACCCAGCACGGCAACAGCTGGACGGCCAGCGAGCCGGTCGCGTTCCTGCACGACCGCACGCTGGCTCTGGCGGCCGCGGTGTTCGTGATCGCGGTCGTCGTCGCCGGCCTGCGGACCGCGTGGGAGCAGCGCGGCGAACCGCTCCGCGAACTGCTCAAGGCCACCCTGACCCTGGTCCTGGTGGCCGGCGCCGGGTCGGCGTTCATCCAGCTGCTGGTGGAGATCTCGGACGAGATCGCGTACTCCGTGATCAACGACGCGCACCTGGACACCACCGCGACGGACCAGGCACTGGGCGAGGCACTGTTCCAGGGCATCACCCTGTCGCGGGCAACCGCCGACCTCCCGCTCGTCGCAGGCATGTTCTTCGGCGTCGCCATCTTCATGGCGTCGGTGGTCCAGGTGATCCTGCTGCTGATCCGCTCGGCGATGCTGGTGCTGCTGGCCGGCACGTTCCCGCTGGCGGCCGCCGCGACGAACACGGAGATCGGCAAGGCCTGGTTCCGCAAGTACTGCGGCTGGGTGCTCGCGTTCGTCGCCTACAAACCCGCCGCCGCGCTGGTCTACGCCGCGGCGATCAAGATGACCGACGCCGGGATTCGCCAGCCGTCCGGCAACACCCTGGTCAACGCGATGAGCGGCCTGATGATGATGCTGCTCGCGGTCTTCGCCCTGCCTGCGATGCTGCGCCTCGTCGTACCGGTCACTGCCGCGGTCGCCGGTGGCGCCGCGGGAAGCGGCGCCACCCTCGCCGATCCCGGCGGCCTGGCCTCCGGCGCGATCAACGCCGGCCGCGGCGCCCTCGGCAGCCGCCCAGGCGGCGGTGGAGGTGGCCTCAGCGGCGGTGGAGGTGGCCTCAGCGGCGCTGGAGGTGGTGGCGGTGGCGGTGGGCTGAAGGGCGCAGCCGCTGGCGCCATCGGTGTCGGCCTCGCCGCGGGCGGCGCCGCGCTGAGCCAGACCAAGAAGGCAGGCGGCGCGCTAGCCGGGGCAGCCGCCCACTCCGCCGGCGAACCCGGTGGCGGAGGCTCCTCGAGCCCGGGCGGCGGGAGCCGAGGCTGGAGCACCTCCCGCCGCCCACCCAAACCCAGCAAGACCTCCAGCACCCCCGCTGTTCCCGCACCCGCCGGCCCCACCGGCAGCAACCCCTGACCCGCCACGCGACCACCACCGGACCGCCACCACTCACCAAACCCCGCTGGCAGCGCCCTTTCACGCTCGGCCCGACGGTGACCGAGGCCCGATCCCGAGGTTGGTGAGTGGTGGACGTCCGCAGCCCAGGGCGGAATCCCGATCCGGTCCTCCCATCCCCGCCGTCCCGCGACCCCGACGAGCACGGAGGATGGTGCCATGCCTCTGGAACGCATCGCGCTGATCTCCGACGTCCACGGCAACCTGACCGCTCTCGAAGCGGTGCTCGCCGACATCGAGGCCCGGGGAATCCGGCGGATCTTCAACCTCGGCGACTACGTCGGCAAGGGCCCGCGCGGCCAAGCGGTCGTCGACCGGTGCCAGGAGGTCTGCGAGGTGAACCTCCTCGGCAACTGGGACGACTTCCTGCCCGATCCGGCCCGCACCATCGACAACGAAGGCATGCGGTGGTGGAAGAACGAGCTGCGCGAAGACCAGTGGACCTGGCTGCGTGCGCTGCCGTTCTGCCACGACTTCGTGCTCAGCGGCCGCCAGATCCGCCTCTTCCACGCCTCCGCCGACACGGTTCACCACCGAACGCGCTTCGACCATGACGAGAAGGAGTTCCTCGCCATGTTCGAGAACACCCCGGCCACCGGCGACGGCCCGATCCCCACCGTCGTCGGCTACGGCGACACCCACGACGCCTACTGCGAAACCGACCTCGGCCGCACCCTGTTCAACACCGGCAGCGTCGGAAACTCCCTGGGCGACATCACACCCGTCTACGTCATCCTCGAAGGCGTGCCCGACAGCCCCGACCCGGCCCCGTTCTCCATCCAGTTCGTCCGCGTCCCGTACGACGCCGCCGCGGAACTGGAGGTCGCCCGCGCTCTGGGCATGCCCGAACTGAACGGCTACGAGTCCGAAATCATCCACGGCGTCTACCGCGGCGACCTCTACTCCGGCGAGACCCCGACGTACCACCGTCCCCCGCACCGGCCCTGAGCCGGCGCTGGGTCAGCGGACCAGCAGCGCCTCCGAGCCGACCGGGACGTAGCCGGCAGCCAGGAACGTGCGGAGGGAAGCGGCGTTGCCCGGGGTGACTTGGGCCCAGATGTGGGTTCCCGGTGGGACGAGAGCGCGGGCTGTGCGGGCGAGCAGTCGGCCCTCGCCTTTGCCGCGCACCGAGTCCGGAACCTCCAGCGCGACCTCCTGCCGCCCGGCCAGCCCCAAGCCTGTGAGCACGATCGCGCCGGTGGCCGTCGCGTACGCGCGCACGTCGTCCCGGTAGCGCCGCGCCCGCCGGATCCGAGGGTGCGACTCGTCCGTGAACGGCGTGAGGCGCGCCAGCAGTTCGGCGCGTTCGGACTCGTCCGTGAGTGCCGGCGCGAGCAGCAGCGCGTCGATGCCGTTGACCTCGCGACCGGTCAGTTGCTCGAGCGCGTACAGGAACGGCGGGTTGAGCGGCGCCGCCAGATCCGACAGATCGAGATGCTTCGCGATCCACTCCGACGTGACGTCGGCGGCGACGACGAGGTGGCCGGTCAGGCCGATCACGCAGGTGTCGCGGGCCGACGGCGCCGGGACGACGGACGTGGTCAGATCGGGGGCCGGGAAGACGCCGTGCTCGATCCCGCGCAGAATGTCGGCCAGAGTTGTCATCACGGGCCATTCTGGAGGAGATCCCTCCGCGGCTCGCAGCGAGGACCGACGATCGAGGATCCGCCCACCGGCGGGCCGGGATGGAGGCACCATGCGCAAGCCGCAGCGGAGCAAGGCCGACGGACTGCCCGAGCAGGTGACGATCTACGAGGTCGGACCGCGGGACGGCCTGCAGAACGAGGACGCGATCGTCGATGTCGCCGTGAAGGCCGAGTTCGTCCGCCGGCTGGCCGACGCGGGCCTGACCACGATCGAGACCACCAGCTTCGTCCACCCCAAGTGGGTCCCGCAGCTGGCCGACGCCGCCGAGCTGCTCGCGACGCTCGACCTGCCGGACAGCGTCCGCGCACCCGTCCTGGTCCCGAACGAGCGCGGCCTCGACCGTGCCCTCGAAGCCGGCGTCCGGGAGATCGCGATCTTCGCCAGCGCCACCGAGACGTTCGCGAAGAAGAACCTGAACTCGACGCTGGACGAGCAGTTCGCGATGTTCACGCCGACCGTCGAGCGCGCGCTCGCGTCCGGGCTGGCGGTCCGCGGCTACGTCTCGATGTGTTACGGCGACCCGTGGGAGGGCGACGTACCGGTCGGCCAGGTCGTCGAGGTCACCCGGCGGCTCGCCGACCTCGGCTGCCACGAACTGTCCCTCGGCGACACCATCGGCGTCGCCACCCCCGGCCAGGTCATCGAGCTGATCGACGAGCTGCAGCAGGCCGGCGTCGACGTCGGCTCGCTCGCCGTCCACTTCCACGACACCTACGGCCAGGCGCTCGCCAACACCCTCACCGCCCTGCGCGAAGGCGTCACCACCGTCGACAGTTCGGCCGGCGGCCTGGGCGGTTGCCCGTACGCCGAATCCGCCACCGGCAACCTCGCCACCGAAGACCTCGTCTGGCAGCTCGACGGCCTCGGCATCACCACCGGCGTCGACCTGGAGAAGCTGGTCGCCACCAGCGTCTGGATGTCCCAGCAGCTCGGCAAACCCCCGGCCAGCCGAGTAGTCCAAGCCCTCGCCGGCTAGCGAGGACTCACCCGATGCCGGCAGTCCGGTCGCTCACCGGGCAGCCGGTGTCAGCCGGGTGAGCGGCAGGTTCTCCCGCGTGCGCTCGTCGGCCGGTGTCTCGACGAACATCACCAGGTCGGGATGCGCGGGCACGGCAAGCTCCGTCAGCGTGAACCGCAGCTCACCGGCCACCGGATGCAGAAAGTGCCGGGGCCGTGGCTCGCACTCGGCGACCTCGTGCCGCGACCACAACCCGTCGAACTCGGGGCTCAGCTTGCGCAGCCGGGCGATATCGGTCTCCCAGGCCGGGTCGCCGAGGTGTTCGGCGTACGCCGACCGCAGCCGGGCGACCAAGTACGGGACCTCGGTGTCGTAGTTCAGAAGCCGCTGGCGCGCGAGTGGCTCGGTGACGATGCACCAGAGCAGGTTGTTGTGGACGCACGGCAGCGTGTGCCAGTCGTGGAACAGATCGCCGAACGCGTCGTTCGCCCCGAGGATGTCGAACCGCCGGTTGGTGATCACCGCCGGCAGCGGGTCCAGCGCGGTCACGATCTCCGTCATCACCAACTCGTTCGCGCAGGCGGTCGTGCGCGGCTTGACCGGTGTCGCCTCGGCCAGCCGGTACAGATGCTCGCGCTCGGCGTCGCTCAGCCGCAGCGTCGTCGCCACCGCGTCGAGCACCTGGCCGCTGACGTTGATCGGCCGGCCCTGCTCGAGCCACGTGTACCAGGTGACTCCGACGCCAGCCAACTGCGCGAGCTCCTCCCGCCGCAGGCCCGGCGTACGACGGCGCCCGCCCGCGGGCAGCCCGACCGCCGCGGGGCTCACCTGGGCACGTCGTGCCTTCAGGAACTCGCCGAGTTCAGCCCGTCGGTTGCTCACCGGAAGATCGTCGCACCGACCGGCGACAGTTTCACCGGGAATTCAGCGACTCCGCCGGGCCGGACGGCGTCCCCCAGGTGGTCAGGCAGAACGGATGCCCGGCCGGGTCGAGGTAGACCCGGAAGACGTCCGGCGACGGCTGCAGCACGGTCTTCGTCGCACCGGCCGCCAGTACGGCGGTCTCGGTCGCGTCCAGGTCGGGCGTCTTGAAGTCCAGGTGGCACTGCTGCGGCACCCGGGGATCCGGCCAGGTCGGAGCCCGGTAGTTCAGGTCGCGCTGGAAGCCGAGGCTCGCGCCGTCCAGCCGAAGCTCCACGAAGGTCTCGCTCACCACCGCGAGCGACCCGCCGCAGATCGCCTGGTAGAACGTCGCCAGCTCCAGCGGCTCCGGGCAGTCCAGTGTCGGACCCCAGAACGCGGCGACCTCGCTCACGGCTCGATCGGCCGCTGGATCCGCCGTACCAGGCTCTTGTCGGCGTACTGGCCGATCCGGTACGTCGACCAGCCGTCGACGCCACCGCCGACCACCCCGCCGAGCAGCGGGACCCGCCGGGTCAACGTCACGGCCATCCGCTTGCCGCTGATCCGGGCGATCAGCTCGCCGACCACCTCGCCGGACACCAGCCGATCCAGCTCCGGGTCGAACACCGGCGCCGTCGCGATCGCCAGCGGCGACGTGGGCAAGCTCGCCTTCTTCAGCCGGTCGGTGACGCCGTCCTCACCCAGCAGGCAGGTGATCACCGCGGTCCGGACCCGGGGGTCGCCGAGGTCGTACCCGCGCAGGTGCGCGATCGCGGCGACCATCCGCGCCTGCACGATCGCCAGGCCGGTGAGATTGGCCGGCAGCGCGACCGGAAGCGTGACCAGTCCGCCGATGCTGGTGACGAACCCCTGCACCCCGGCGAGCCGGATGTGCTGGTCGATCACCGCCTCGATCGCGACCGCGACGTCGCCGCCGGACTTGGCCATCTTGTCCTCGGCGATCTTCTCCGCGCCCGGGAACCGCTGATACCCGTCGATCGCGATCTCCAGCACCTGCCGGAGGATCCCGGCGGCGGCCTGCGGCGCGAACCGCTGGGCGGCGGGCGCGAGACTGCTGGCGACGAACCTTGCTACTCCGGCCACGGTTCTCCTCGAGGCTTGGGTCGGACCCGTCACCCGGCCTCCGCGGGTGACGCACTCCCAAGACTACGTGCCGCCCGCGACCACGCCACTCGGGACGAACCCCGGCCTGTCCCCGATCCCCCGGCGCCGGGCGTGGAGCCGTGCGGGAGGATGGAGGGGTGCCTGTCGAACCGCCTGCTTCCGTCTGGGAGTTCCCGCCGGTCGCGGTGGCCGGGAGCGGGGACGTCGTCGCGGCCGGTGCCGATCTCGAGCCGGGGACCGTGCTGGCGGCGTACCGGCGGGGGTTGTTCCCGATGCCGGACAGCCACGGGCCGCTGCTGTGGTGGTCGCCGCTGGAGCGCGGGGTGATCGAGGTGGCCGGGTTCAGTCCGTCGCGCTCGTTGCGCCGGGCACGGCAGCGGTTCGAGATCCGGGTGAACACGGCGTTCGACCAGGTGATCCGTGCCTGCGCCGACCCGCGCCGGCCGGGCTCGTGGATCGACGCGGACATCATCGCGGCGTACACGCGGCTGCACCGGATGGGCTGGGTGCACTCCGTCGAGGCCTGGGACGGCGACGAACTGGCCGGCGGCCTGTACGGCGTGGCGATCGGCGGGCTGTTCGCCGGCGAGTCGATGTTCCACCACAAGACCGACGGCTCGAAGGCGGCGGTCGCGGGTCTGGTCGAGCTGCTCGACGACAAGTACGCCGCGGAGCGGGTGTTCGACATCCAGTGGGTCACCGACCACCTGGCGACGCTCGGCGCGATCTCGATTCCGCGCGAGCAGTACGTCCGGCGCGTCCGCCGAGCGCTGGAGCTACCGCTGCCGGACGCGTTCAGCTAGCCCGAGCGCGACCGTCTGCTCGGCGATCGCGACCTCGAACAGCTCGTCGGCCGGGTCGAAGCTGCCGACCAGCTGTCCGTAGAGCTCGAAGCTGACCAGCCCGAACAGCTGCGTCCAGGCGATCCCGGTTCGCAGCAGCACCGCCCCCGGTACGTCGGGCGCGGCCTGCGCGAGCACTTTCACCTGCTCGACCAAGGCGCCGGTGGGTTCCACCGCGTCGTCCGGCACGACCAGTACGCCGGACTCGTGCGCGCGCTGGAGCACCCCGAGCAGCGCGAACGGGACCCGCGATGCCGGCTGGATCGTGGTCTGCGGAGCGCTGTAGCCCGGCACCGGCGAGCCGTAGATCAACGCGTACTCGTGCGGGTGCTGCTTGGCCCAGGACCACACCGCCCGGCAGATCGCCAGCCAGGCCGCGCGCGGCTCCTGCTGACCGCGGGCCGCGTCCTCGGCCGCGGCGCCGAGTGCGTCGTACGCGTCGATGATCAGCGCGGTGAGCAGGTCGTCGCGGCTCGGGAAATACCGGTAGAGCGCAGACGAGACCATGCCCAGCTCCCGGGAGACCGCGCGCAGCGAGAGCCGCTCGGCGCCGTCGGTGGCGAGCTGGCGGCGGGCGGTGTCCTTGATCTCCCGGGTCAGCTCGGCCCGGGCCCTGTCGCGTGCGGTGCGGCCGGCGTTCATGGCTCGCAGTCTGCCATGACCAGTGCACTAAAGCGAGAGCACTGCTCTTGACTGTGCGGCGAGAGCAGTGTTCACTGATCACAACAGAGAGCGCCGCTCTCGCTTTCCGGAAGGCTGATCGCCATGAAGCAGCAGTACGACAAGAACCGCGTTGTCACCTCCGGCCACCGCAGCATGATGGTCTTCAACAAGCTGGTCGCCGGTCTGACCAATCGCGGCATCAGCCTGATGGGCAGCCGGGTCCTGTCGGTTCGCGGCCGCAAGTCCGGCGAGTGGCGCAGTACGCCGGTCAACCTGCTGACGCTCGACGGCCAGCCGTACCTGGTCGCCCCGCGTGGGCACGTCCAGTGGGTCCGCAACCTGCGCGCCAACCCCGAGGCCCGGCTGCGGCTCGGCCGGACCACCGAGGTGTTTCGCGCCGTCGAGCTGGCCGACGCCGACAAGCCCGAGATCCTCCGGCTCTACCTGAAGAAGTGGGCCTGGGAGGTCGGCGCGTTCTTCGAGGGCGACGTGGACAAGAACTCGTCCCTGGAGACCCTGCTGGCGGTCGCTCCAGGCGTACCGGTCTTCAAGATCACCAAGGCCTGACGGCGGGATGCCAAGATGGCCAGATGATCAGTTCCGAGCAGTTGACCGCGGCGCCGAAGGTGCTGCTGCACGATCACCTGGACGGCGGCCTGCGGCCCGCGACGATTGTCGAGCTGGCCCAGGAGATCGGGCACCGGTTGCCGCGGACCGACCCCGCCGAGCTCGGCGAGTGGTTCGTCGAGTCGGCCGACTCCGGGTCGCTGGAGCGGTACCTGGAGACCTTCGACCACACCGTCGCGGTGATGCAGAACGCCGAGGCGATCACTCGGGTCGCCAGTGAGTGCGTGCAAGACCTGGCGGCCGACGGCGTCGTGTACGCCGAGATCCGGTACGCGCCCGAGCAGCACCTGACCGCCGGACTGTCGCTGCAGCAGGTCGTCGACGCGGTCGGCGAAGGCTTCGAGCACGGCATGGCGAACGCCGAACGCCCGATCGTCGCTCGTCAGCTGCTGACCGCGATGCGGCACCAGGCCCGCTCGATGGAGATCGCCGAGCTGGCTGTCGCCTACCGAGACGCCG
This sequence comes from Kribbella sp. ALI-6-A, assembly GCF_001984195.1. Lineage (GTDB taxonomy): Bacteria > Actinomycetota > Actinomycetes > Propionibacteriales > Kribbellaceae > Kribbella. Next base: position 1,096,948 of record NZ_MTQN01000012.1, on the reverse strand, counting down.
GAGTGGTCGGCTTCGACATCGCCGGCGCGGAGGCGGGCTACCCGCCCACCCGGCATCTGGACGCCTTCGAGTACCTGCAGCGCGAGAACGCGCACTTCACCATCCACGCCGGCGAAGCCTTCGGCCTGCCGTCGATCTGGCAGGCGATCCAGTGGTGCGGTGCCGACCGCCTCGGCCACGGCGTCCGGATCATCGACGACATCACCGAGAACGCGGATGGCAGCGTCGAGCTCGGCCGGCTGGCGGCGTACGTCCGCGACCGCCGGATCCCGCTGGAGATGTGCCCGAGCAGCAACCTGCAGACCGGCGCCGCGACCTCGATCGCCGAGCACCCGATCGGCCTGCTCACCAAGCTGCGCTTCCGGGTCACGGTCAACACCGACAACCGCCTGATGAGCGGCACCTCGATGTCGCGCGAACTGGCCCTGCTCGCCGACGCGTTCGGCTACGGCCTGGCCGACTTCCGCTGGTTCGCGATCAACGCGATGAAGTCCGCGTTCCTCCCGTTCGACGAGCGCCTGGCGATCATCGACTCGGTCATCAAGCCCTGGTACGCCGACCAGCACGAGGCCTGAGGGCCGCGTGAGATCCCGTCAGCCGCGGGAGCGCCTGGCGCTGAGGCCGGCCTGTCAGGTGGTCTGAAAGGTCCGGCGGTAGTTCTGCGGCGGGACTCCGACCACGCGCCGGAAGTGGTGGCGCAGCAGCGCGGCGGTGCCGAAGCCGGACTCGGCGGCGATCTGTTCGATGCCCAGCGAGGTCTGCTCGAGCAGCGTGCGGGCGTGCAGGACGCGCTGGGTGGTGACCCACTTGAGCGGGGTCGTGCCGGTCTCGGCGACGAAGCGGCGGGCGAAGGTGCGCTCCGACATCTGCGCGCGGCGGGCGAGGTCGGGCACGGTGTGCTCGACGGTCAGGTTGGCGACCATCCAGTCGAGCACCGGCTGCAGGCTCTCGCCGGACGACTCGGGCACCGGGACGTCGACGTACTGGCGCTGGCCGCCGTCGCGCTGCGGCGGGACGACCATCCGGCGGGCGATCCGGGTCGCGACCGCGCTGCCCAGCTCGCGGCGGACCAGGTGCAGGCAGGCGTCGATGCCGGCCGCCGTACCGGCGCTGGTGATGATGTTGCCGTCGTCGACGAACAGCACGTCCGGGTCGAGCTGGGCGCGGGGGTAGCGCTCCCGGAACAGCGAGGCGTAGCGCCAGTGGGTCGCGCACTTGCGCCCGTCGAGCAGTCCGGCCGCGCCGAGCACGAACGCGCCGGAGCAGACCGTCAGCAGGATCGCCCCGCGCGCCTCGGCCGCCCGCAGCGCGTTGAGGATGCGCTCGTCGTACGCCTCGCGCCAGGTCGTGGCCGGCAGCGCGACCAGGTCGGCGTCCTCTGTCTCCTCCAGCCCGTACGGCGCGACGACGGCGGAATGGCTGCTGGTCCGCAACGGTTCGCCCGGGCGGGTCGAGCAGACCTTGAAGTCGAAAGCAGGGACGCCGTCGTCGGTCCGGTCGATGCCGAACACCTCCGAGAGCACGCCGAACTCGAACACGGCGACGTCCTCCATCAGCACCACAGCGATCTTGCGCAGCATGCGAGCCAGTATGGCAGAAATTTGCCGAAGGAGGTCAGTAGTGCCAATTGTGGCGGAATCTACCTGATAGCAGGATTACTGCCATGACCGGAATCGTAGTTCTCGCAGTCCTCGCACTGGCCATCGTCGCCGCCCTCGAGGTCAGCAACCGGCGCCACTCCACCGCTCTCCGGAACGGTCCGAGCGGCAGCTGGGACGCTGACGACCGCGACCTGGCCAGGACCAAGCTCGACCTGCTCGCCCTCGGCGAGTCGGCCAAGCCCTTCACCCACAAGCCCGTCACCACCCCGACCGCGGCGGCCCACCTCCGCCGTGCGCAGCTGAACGCGTCTCACCGCCCGCACGCGGCCTGAGCCTGCCGTCCCCGCTGAAATTCGCAGCGGGGACGGCAGGTGTTGTGTCACAGTCACGAACCATGGACGACTACCGCGAGGTCAACAGGCAGAGCTGGGACGAGCGTGTCGCAGCGCATGCCGCGTCCCCGGACTACAAGCTGGCGCAGTTCGAGCAGGACCCGGAGTTCATCTCCGACGTGGTCCGGTTCGATCTGCCGCGGCTGGGCGACGTCCGCGGACTGCGGGGCGTGCACCTGCAGTGCCACATCGGGACCGACACCGTCTCCCTGGCGCGGCTGGGCGCGCGGATGAGCGGGCTCGACTTCTCCGGGCCGGCCGTCGCGCAGGCGCAGTCCTTCGCGGACAAGCTCGGGCTGGAGGTCGACTTCCACCAGGCCGACGTGTACGACGCGGTCGAGGTGCTCGGCGCGGCGTCGTACGACCTGGTCTTCACCGGCATCGGGGCGCTCGGCTGGTTGCCCAGCATCGACCGGTGGGCGCGGACGGTGAGTGGTTTGCTGAAGCCGGGTGGGCGGCTGTTCATCCGCGAAGGGCACCCGATGCTCTGGGCGCTCGGCACCGACGACGAGACCCGGCTGACCGTCGACTACCCCTACTTCGAGACCCAGGAACCGATGGTCTGGGACGAGGGTGGGACCTACGTGCAGACCGAGGTCGAGTTCCAGCACAACGTGACTCACGAGTGGAACCACGGCCTGGGGGAGATCGTGACCGCTCTGTTCGCGCACGGGTTGCAACTCACCGCGCTCGAGGAGCACGACAGCGCTCCCTGGGTGCCGCTGCCGGGCAAGATGACCAAGGACGCGGACTTCGACGAGTGGCGACTGACCGACCGGCCCGAGCGCCTGCCCTGCACCTACACGCTGCAGGCCGTCAAGCTCTGACTCGGAGCGCACGCCTGTGACCCGGCGAGGTCTTGCTGCTCGCCGGGCCGGGCGGAGCTCGTCACGGCCCTCAGCGTGCGTTGCGCCGCTGCTGGACCTTCTGGAACATCTCCTTGGCCTTGCGCTGGTTCTCCGGCTTGCTCAGTTCGCGCTGGGCGACCTGCGCCAGCTTCGCGACCACAGCGCCCTTGAACAGTGTCTTCACGAAACCCATCGGGGGCCTCCTTCTCTGCTTCCCTCGAAGGTAGCGGTTCAGGCCAAGAAACCCGCTCGGGTGAATGCCTGACCGACCCCCGGGTTTCCGCCGGGAGGTGCCCTGAAACCCCTACTGGCGAGTCTGGGAACTGTCGGTGCGGTACGGCACACTGGTCAGGTGCCCGAGTTGCCGGAAGTCGAGTCGCTGGCGGGGTTCCTGCGGGAACGTGCCGTCGGGCGGGCGATCGTGCGTGCCGACATCACCGCGATCAGCGCGCTGAAGACCTACGACCCGCCGATCTCCGCGCTGACCGGCCTGCTGATCGACGACGTCAGCCGGCACGGCAAGTTCCTCGACCTCGAGGCGTCCGGCATCCACCTGGTGATCCATCTGGCCCGGGCCGGCTGGCTGCGCTGGCGTGAGCAGCAGTCGACCGCGCTGGTCCGGCCGGGCAAGGGCCCGATCGCCTGCCGGGTGGTGCTCGACGACGAGTCCGGCTTCGACCTGACCGAGGCCGGCACGCAGAAGAAGCTCGCGGTGTACGTCGTGCGCGACGTCAACGAGGTGCCGGGCATCGCCAAGCTCGGCCCCGACCCGTTCACGCTGTCGCCCGAGGACTTCGCCGGCATCCTGCGGGACGCCGGCCGGGTCCAGCTCAAGGGTGTGTTGCGCAACCAGTCGGTGATCGCCGGGATCGGCAACGCCTACTCCGACGAGATCCTGCACGTGGCGAAGATGAGTCCGTTCAAGCCGGCGTCCAACCTGACCGACGACGAGCTGCACGTGCTCTACACGGCGATGCAGGAGACCCTGCGCGACGCGGTCGACCGGTCCAAGGGGCTGGCCGCGCAGGACCTGAAGTCGGAGAAGAAGAGCGGCTTGCGGGTGCACGGCCGCAAGGGCGAGAAGTGCCCGGTCTGCGGTGACATCGTCCGCGAGGTGAGCTTCGCCGACTCCTCCCTGCAGTACTGCGCGACCTGCCAGACCGGCGGCAAGCCGCTGGCCGACCGCCGCCTGTCGAAGCTGCTCAAGTAGTCGGGTGCGGCCGCGGCCGGTTGCAGTGCATGCCCGGGAGTGGACGAGGTCCGAGAGGCTGCAATGATCGGGGTATGACGCAGAACCCGATGATCCCCGCCGTCGTTGTCGCCGACGTGGACGACGACCTGCTGGCCGAGGCCTTTGTGCTCGACGTGCGGGAGCCGGACGAGTGGAACAGCGGTCACATCGAAGGTGCCACCCACATCCCGCTCGGTCAGCTGCAGCAGCGGGTCGGCGAGGTGCCGCTGGGGCAGAAGGTGCTGTGCGTGTGCGCGGTCGGCGGGCGTTCCGGCGTCGCGACCCAGTACCTGCTCTCCGAGGGCCGCGAGGCGATCAACCTGGACGGCGGCATGCACGCCTGGCAGTCCTTCGGCCGCCCGGTCGTCACCGACTGATCCCCCGCGTACCACCCCGGACCGCTGCGTAGTTGCAGCAATCTGGGTAGGAAATCTTCCGGTCGACCACCGGAGACGTTACTTTGTCACCGGTCGGTCGATCGGCGTACACCTGCGCCTCACGCGGCAGTAGGACACGCCCCATCGGATGGCCACGCCCGTCCATCTCCAGGAGGCTCCGTGTCCACGCCTGCCCCGCCCACCCCAGTACGACGCCGCGCGCTGACCACCGCTCTGGTCGCCGGCGGCCTGCTGCTCACCACCGCCGTTCCACCGGCCTTCGCCCAACCGGCCCCCGAACTGACCCAGGCGGTCGAGGCTCACCAAGGATCGTCCGCGGCCTCGTCCGACATCCCCGACGTCGCGCTCGCGCCGCCGGGGGAGGGCATCGTCACCCGGCGGTCCGACAGCCCGGTCGCGCCCGGCGTGGACTACACGAGTTTCGACCGGCTCGACGCGCGCGGCTGGCTGCGCGGCGACATCCTCGTCACCGACCTGGACAAGGGCGGCGTCACCGTCGACTACCTCAACCCGGGCACCGTCTCCGGCCGCGAAGTTCTCAGCCAGCAGGTCGCGCGCAAGCAGGCGATCGCCGGCGTCAACGGCGACTTCTTCGACATCAACGACACCGGCGCACCGCTCGGCATCGGGATCGAGCGGGACGCCGACGGCGGGGCCGGCCGGTTCGTCAACGGGCCGGCCGCCGGGCACAACGAGACCGCGGTGATCGGCAAGGACGGCCTCGGCCGGATCGCGCAGGTCTTCCTCGAGGGCACGGCGACCGACGACGACGCGAGCAAGGTCGCGCTGACCAACCTCAACTCCCCGAGCGTCAACGCCGGCGGCATCGGGCTCTACACCCCGCAGTGGGGCGAGGCCGCCCGCACCCGGACCGTCGACGGCCTGCCGACCGTGCGCGAGGTGATCCTCCGCGACGGCGTCGTGGTCTCCTCGGCGACCACTCCCGCGACCACCCCGCTGGCCGCGAACGAGCAGGCCCTGATCGGTCGCGAGGCCGGTGCGACCGCGCTGGCGGCGTTCGAGCCCGGCGACAAGGTCGAGGTGAAGTACGGCCCGCGGGCCGACGCCGCGGACGCGGCGGTCGCGCTGAGCGGCAACATCCAGCTCGCCCGCGACGGCCAGATCCTGAACGTCGACGACACCGCGCTGCACCCGCGCACCGCGATCGGTTTCTCCGCCGACGGCCGCCGGATGATCCTGCTCACCGTCGACGGCCGGATGGTCGACTCCCGCGGCCTGACCGAGAAGGAACTGGCCCGGCTGATGCTGGACCTCGGCGCCGACGACGTGCTCAACCTCGACGGCGGCGGTTCGTCGACGATGCTGAAGCGCTCGCCCGGCGAAGCCACGCCCGAGTTGGTCAACAAGCCGTCCGACGGCTCCGAGCGACTCACCCCGAACGGCCTGGGCCTGCTTCCGGTCAAGGGCTCCGGCCAGCTCAAGGGCTTCCGGATCGAAGCCGCCGGTACGACGGCCGAGCCGGCCGACGCCGACCTCACGCGCAGCGCCAGGGTGCTGACCGGCCTGAGTCGCGTCCTCACCGCCCGCGGCCACGACGAGACCTACGCGCCCGCCGCCGGTACGCCGTACTGGTCGGCCGGCAGCAACGCGCGAGTCACCAGCCAGGGCGTCGTCACCGGTCGCCGCGCGGGCGACGTGGTGATCACCGCCGCCAAGGGAATTGCGAACGGCCGCTTCCCGATGACGGTGCTCGGCGAACCGGCCCGGCTGGCGCCGTCGAGCAAGCAGGTGTCGTTGCCCAACGCCACCAGCCAGGGCTTCTTCAGCATCACCGGGTACGACGCCGACGGTTTCTCCACCTGGATCGAGCCGCGGGACGTCCAGCTGACCTATGACCCCGCACTCGTCAATGTAGTTGCCAAGGGCAATGGGTTCGAGGTGAACGCGGTCGGCACCGAGGCGGTCTCCACCGTCGTCACCGCGAAGGTCGGCAACCTGACCGCCCAGCTCAGCGTCACCGCCGGTCTGAGCAGCGAGGTGGTCGACGAGGTCGACGACCTCACCCGCTGGCAGGCGAACGCCGTACCGGCCGGTGCGGCGACGGCTTCTCGATCGGCCGCGGTGGGTCACGACGGCGGACAGGCGATCGCGCTCGACTACTCGCTGACCGGCAGCACCGCCACGCGCGCGGCGTACTTGTCGATGACTCCGCAGCAGACGCTTCCCGGGCAGCCGCAGAAGCTCGGCGCATGGGTCCACGGTGACGGCAAGGGCGCCTGGCTGCGGGCCAACGTGTACGACGGCGCCGGCGGGTCGGCGCAGACCCTGAACCTCGCGGCCGCGGTCGACTGGACCGGCTGGAAGTACGTCGAGGCGGACATCCCGCCGGGACTGACGATGCCGTTGCGGTTCTGGCGGATCTACGTGGTCGAGACCGTGCCCACCCGCCAGTACGCCGGCCGGATCGTCGTCGACGACCTGACCGTCCGGGGCGCTCCGCCGGTCACTGTCCAGCCGCCGGCCAAGGTGGTCGACCCGATGGTGGTTGCCGACGGCAAGCTCGACGGGAAGCGCTGGAAGTTCGCCGTGCTGTCGGACGCGCAGTTCACCGCCGACAACCCGGACTCCGACATCGTCCGGCAGGCCCGCCGGACGATTCGTGAGGCGCTCGCGCAGAGCCCTGAGTTCCTGGTGATCAACGGCGACTTCGTCGACCGCGGTTTCGCGAACGACATCGCGCTGGCCCGAAGGGTCATCGACGAGGAGGTCGCCGGCAAGGTGCCGGTGCACTACGTGCCGGGCAACCACGAGAGCTACGGTCCGGGTGACCTGTCGGAGTGGAGCAAGGTGTTCGGCGCACCGAGCAGCACCTTCGATCACAAGGGCACGCGGTTCGTGCTGCGGGACTCCTCGCTCGGATCGCTGCGGGCCGGCGGGTTCGCGCAGATCCTCGACCTGCGCCGCCAGCTCGACGACGCGGCGAAGAACCCGGCGATCCGCAACGTCGTGGTGATGGCGCACCACCCGATCGACGACCCGTCGCCGACCGCGAACTCCCAGCTCGGCGACCGCAAGGAGGCCGAGCTGCTGGTCCGCTGGCTGGCCGACTTCCGCGCGTCGACCGGCAAGGGTGCGGCGTACATGGCGGCGCACGCGGGGACTTTCGCGGCGACCCGGACGGACGGCGTCCTGCTGCCGCTGACGGGCAACTCCGGCAAGAGCCCGGCCGGCGCTCCCGACGCGGGTGGCTTCACCGGCTGGGCCCTGGCGGGCATCGACCCGGCAGCTCGCGCGGCTGACGCCGGCGTACGGCATTGGTCGGCTCCGGAGCGCTCCTGGTTCCAGGTCGAGCTTCGTCCGCACGTGGACGCGCTCGAGCTCACCGCTCCCGCCACCATCCGCCGAGGCCAAACCGCCCAGGCCACCGCGACGGTCGTCCAGGACGGCCGCCGCGTCCCGGTCGCCTTCCCGGTCTCCGCCGACTGGACCGGCTCGCCCTTCCTCGACATCGGCCCGGCCAAGTCCGCCCCCATCTGGGCCGCCGCCTCCTACGACCCGGCCACCGGCCAGTTCACCGCCATCCGCCCCGGCGTCGTCGACCTCGCAGTCACCGTCAACGGCACCACGAAGAGCACCCGCATCCGCATCGACTGGTAACCGGCTTCACCGCGTACGACCACCGGCCGGCCCTGTTCGAAGAGCAGCGCCGGCCGGCGGCGTGTGTGGCGCTTCGTCAACTCGCTTGTGGACCGCCCACAACGCAGTAGCCGCCGAGGTTCACCCCGCCGGGGACCGGCCGGACGCGGATCACCGAGCCCTTCCCGTGCACCACCGTGAGCTCGCGGTCCAGCAGCCCGGCGAGCACCATCGACGCGGATCCGCAGGCCTCGTCCTCGGGTTTGCCCTCGCTCGGGGCGAACATCCGCGCCCGAACCACCCCGCCCGGCTCGTCGAGCCAGGCCCAGACCTGGATCGGCTCGTCGGCGGGCGCTTCGGAGATGGCCTCGATCTCGGCCGGCGACTCGGCCTGCCGATGCCGCGCGTTCGGCGACCAGGCGGCGGGAGCGAACAGCCACTCGGCGCCGTCCTCCGACCAGACCGACACGTCCCCGGCCGGTGTCGTGAACACCGACGGCTCGTGCCCGAGCGACCGCAGTACGGCGGCGGTGCCGAGCAACGGATGCCCCGCGAATCGCCGTTCCAGCAGGTGGTTGTGGATCCGCACGGTCCGCAGGTCGCCGGCCACGAACACCGTCGCGGGCTCGGCGGCGGCGGTCGCCACCTGTTGCCGTTGTTGCACGGGCGGCAACTCGTCGGCCAGCACGACCAACACTTCGTTGCCGTAGGCCCCTTCCGGGGTGGTGAAGACCCGAGCCGTCCGACGCATCAGCCGTCGACGTCGTCGAAGTGCTCGACGTGCGGCGGATTGGCGAAGTGCGGACCGATCAGCCCACGCCACACCCCGAAGGCCTCACTGGCCCGGAAGGCCTCGTGCGCCTCGACCGAGTCCCACTCGACCAGCAGCACGAACCGGGTCGGGGTCTCGATCCCGCGAGTCATCCGGATGCTGCGCGCACCGGCCCCTTCGAGCTGCCGGCGAGCCTCCCGGTACGCCGCCTCGAAGTCGGCTTCCTGGCCGGCCACCACATCGATCAACGCAATCTCGAGAGCCATGCCGTCAGCTTTTCACAGCGGGTGTGACCTCATAGCCGGCGTCTGCCCAGCGGACAGCACGACCCCGGTGTGACATCTCGCCCGCACTCCGGATCAGCTCGCGACCTTGCGGACGAAGGCCTCCGACGGATCGAGCAGACGGCCTTTCGCGTCGGTGACCTCGAGCTTGCGGACCGGCTTGTTGTTCTTCGTGTCGAGCAGGACCGAGTGCGGTTCGGCGTCCTCGAACAGATGGTCCTCGCCCCACTGCCGAAGGCTGACCAGGATGACGAAGAGATCGCGGCCCTTCTGCGTCAGGGCGTACTCGTGGTACGCGCCGCCCTCGGCGGCGGGAACGATCTCGAGGATGCCGTGCGTGACGAGTTCCCGTAGCCGCGACGACAGGATGTTCTTCGCCAGGCCGAGGTTGCGCTGGAAGTCGTTGAACCGGCGGATCCCGTCGAAGGCGTCCCGGACGATGAGCAGCGACCAGCGGTCGCCGATCACGTCGACGGCCCGGGCGACCGGGCACTGCGCGGTCTCGTGGGTCACGCGCTGCGGCATCTGGATCTCCTCGATCGAAAAGCCCGGAGTCAAGTGGTTGCAAGTATAAACCAGCTGCTCTACGCTCCCGATCAAGCGGTTTCAAGTTGAAACCAGTTGGAGCGAGGAGGCCAGGTCATGACGGCAGCGGCAGATCACAGAGTGAGCCCGGTACGGGTTGCGGTGGCGCAGTTCGAGCCCCGGGTCGGAGTCGAGAACCTCAAGGCGAACGCGCTCGCCGTCGAGCAGCGGCTGATCGCGGCGGCGGACGCGGGAGCGAATCTGATCGTGCTCCCGGAGCTGGCGACCACCGGCTACGTGTTCGAGACCCGGGAGGAGGCCTTCGCCCACGCCGAGGCCGTACCGGACGGGCCGACGGTGGAGTCGTTCGCCCGCATCGCGGCCGCGCGGAACGTCTACCTCGTCGGCTGCGTGGCCGAACGCGACGGTCTGAAGCTCTACGACACCGCCGTGCTGGTCGGCCCGGAGGGCTACATCGGCCGGTACCGCAAGACCCACCTGTGGAACACCGAGAAGCTGTGGTTCACGCCGGGCGACGAGGGATTCTCGGTCTTCGACACCAAGATCGGCCGGATCGGCTTGCTGGTGTGCTGGGACATCTGGTTCCCCGAGACCGCGCGGATCGTCACGCAAATGGGTGCCGACATCATCTGCGTCCCCACCGGCTGGGTCTGGACCCCGCCACCCCTGTACGACGCGAGCGGCGTCTGCATGGCGGCGTACCTGACGATGACGGCGGCGCACGCCAACAACGTCTTCATCGCCACCGCGGACCGGATCGGCCAGGAGCGCGGCGCGGGTTTCATGGGCAACTCGCTGATCGCCGGCACGAACGGCTGGCCGATCGACCGGATCGCCGGCCCGGACGAGGACACGATCATCTACGCCGACATCGACCTGACGGCGGCGCGCACGGCTCCGATCTGGAACCAGCTCAACGACCTGCACCGGGACCGCCGGACCGACCTGTACGACCAGATGCTCGGCTACAACGACCGCGCTCCGCTCCCGAGGTGACGTCATGACGACAGTCCGCAGTACGGGTGTCGCCGGCCCGGGAAGGGCCGGAGTACTGGGCGCGGGATCGGTCGCCCTCGCGCTCCTGGCGCTCGCCGCCTGGACGTTCTCCCGAGTCGTCCGGGGCGCGACCTGGCAGCCGTGGGACGGCGACTACACCGACCTCGGCCGGCTCTCCTCGTGGCTGGTCGAGTCAATCAGCGAACCACAGTTCTACGCGGTGGCTCCGGCCGGTGCGTTGCTGCTTCTCGGCGGTCTGATCGGGCACGTCGCGCATCGACGGTCGTGGCGGTGGCAGGGGTTCGTCCAGGCCTGCGGCACCGGTCTGTGGCCGTGGGTGGCAGGCAGTGCACTGGCCGGTCTCCTGCTGGGCACTGTCGCCTGGGGGTGGACCCTCGGATCCGGCAGTTGGCAGCCGTTGTTCGTACCGCTGGTGTCGGTGGCGCCGGCGATCGTCGTGCTCTACGGACCTGGGTGGAGGATCGGTCTCACGGCTGCCGTTCTGGGTGCGCTGCTGACCCCACCGGCCTCGATCTTGGTTGTCGGGTACGTCTGCGGTCCTCTCGAACTCCCACCGGTCGTCGGCGCCACCACCGGCATGTGGCTCGCCGCGCTCGTGGCGTTCTGGGTCTGCACCCGCCTGAGTTGGATGCCGGCCCCAGGCGCCTGGCGCACCCGTGTGAAGCGTGATCCGGTCTCCCGCCAATCGTCGCTGCTGTGGGTGCCGCGTCGTGCGCTGGCCGACTTCTCCGAGGCGCAGTTCTTCGGCAACGAGTGGGCGAGCGCTGTGCTCATCCTGGGCGCCGTCGTCGCCCACCTGATGAGTCCGGCCAGTACGTCGTACGGATCCGGATTGTTCTACGCCGTGCTCGCCGGACAGGTCCTCACCGCGTTGACGGGTGTGATCATCTGGCGGAAGCGGTGGACCAGGCACGGCTTCTACCCCACGTTCGTGCCGGTCGTTTCGGTCGCGCCGGCCACCGTGCTGGCTTTCGGCGGGACCTTCGAGTCGATCGTGGCCGGTGCGCTGGCCGGCGCGCTGATCGCTCCGCCGGTGGCAGCGGCGATCTCGGCTCGGCTGCCGAAGACCGTCCATCCTTTCACCGGCAACGTCGCGTCGATGAGCGGCTGCACGGCCGTGATCGTGCCGTCGCTCGGTCTGCTGCCTGGATTCGCGTCGTGACGGCCGCTGAACTGGCCCGGGCCCTGCGCCGTCGGGAAACCTCGTCTCGTGCGCTGACCGACGCGGCCCTCCGGCGTACGCACGAGCTGAATCCCACCCTCAACGCGTTCGCGCTGATCGACGACGAGGGCGCGCGGGCAGCGGCCGAGCTGGCCGACGAAGAGCTTGCCGCAGGCATCGATCGCGGGCCGCTGCACGGAGTTCCGGTGGCGGTGAAGGACCTGATCGACGTGGCCGGTCTGCTCACCAGCTGTGGATCGGAGACGTCCTTCGGGGCGGTCGCGGCGGAGGATGCCGAGGTCGTTCGGCGATTGCGTGATGCCGGGGCGGTGATCATCGGCAAGACAACGCTGCACGAGTTCGCGTACGGCGCGACCGGCGATCGGTCGGTCCACGGCCCCTCCCGCAACCCGACCGATCCCCGCCGGATGTCCGGCGGCAGCAGCGGTGGCAGCGCGGTCGCGGTGGCCGCCGGTCTGGTGCCGATCGCACTGGGCACCGACACAGCGGGCTCGGTCCGGGTGCCGGCCGCGCTCTGCGGGGTGATCGGACTCAAGCCGGCGTACGACGTTGTCCCGAGCAACGGCGTGTATCCCCTCGCGCCAACCCTCGACCACGTCGGTCTCTTCGCCGCGACGACCGAGGACGCCCTCATCGGTTACCAGGTGATCAGCCACCGGTCGGTGGAGAAACGGTCCAGCCGCGTCTCGGTCGGCTGGATTCCACCCGGTTCGATCGCCGTCACCGATCCGCGCGTCGAGCACCTGACCTGGCAGGCCGTCGACTCGGCCGGGTTCGACGTCGACGTCGTCCAGGGTTTTCCCCGGTGGGAGCGACCCGAGAGCCTCTTCGAGATCTTCTCCGTTCTGCAAGGCAGGGAAGCGTTCCGCGTGCACGAGCACCACCTCGACGCGGACGCCGAACTCATCGATCCGGAGGTCCGGGCGCGACTGAACCAGGGTCGCGAGATCTCCCGCCGGAGCTATGCCCAGGCCGACGAGGCACGTCACGAACTGCGCGACGTGGTGGCCAAGTTGCTGTCGACGTACGACGTACTGGCGCTGCCGACCGTGCCGGTCGTGGCCCCGGCCATCGGCGAACGCAGCCTCTCGGTAGCCGGCACCGACCTCGAAGTGCGGGCCGCGCTCCTGTCACTGACCAGCCCCTGGAACCTGACCGGTTCGCCGGCGATCAGCGTTCCGGCCGGACGGATCGACGGACTGCCGATCGCCGTACAACTGATCACCGCGCCGGGCAACGAAGACCTGCTCTTCGCCGCCGCCCGCGCCCTCGAACTCACCCGGCAAGTCAGCCGGGACTGACGAAAGGAACCTCATGCCCTCGATCCAGGTCGACCTGCCGCTGACCGCGGACGAAGCCACCCGGCAAATGTTCGCGGAACGTGTCGGGCGCGTCTACGCAGAAATCATGCAGGTCGGCATGGATCTGCTCACGGTCTCCGTGCACGCCCTCGGCCCCGGCGCGGTCTGGCGGTGCCACGAGTCCGGTCCGCCCACGCCCTCGGGGCTGATCATGTGTGACATCCGCAAAGGCCGCCCGGTCGAGACGAGGGCCCGGCTGGCGCAGGCCCTGATCGACGCGTGCGTGGAGACGTTCGCGCTCGACGCCCTGTGGCTGAAGGTCGAGTTCACCCAGCACGACGGCGACGAGATGTACCACCCGCACCTCGGCGGCTTCAACACCGACTGGACCGGCGACGAGAGGAGCAGGAACTCGACGGCGTACGGCGTCCGATAGGTTTCGGGCGTGACGGATGTGAGGCGACCGCGGCGGCTCGCGGCTGGGGATCGGGTGGCAGTGGTGGCGCCGGCGGGACCGTTGAACGCGGCGCGGCTGGCGACGGGCACGGAGCGGCTGCGGGAGTGGGGGCTCGAGGTCGTGGTGATGCCGTCCGCGCTCGCCCGCGACGAGCGGCTGCCGTACCTGGCCGGTACTGACGCGGCCCGGGCCGACGACTTCACCAAGGCCTGGCTGGACGACAGCTACAGCGCGGTGTTCTGCGGACGCGGCGGGTACGGCGTCCAGCGGATGCTGCCGCTGCTCGACCTCGACGAGCTGGCCGCGGTGGAGAAGGTCTTCGTCGGGTTCAGCGACATCACCGCGCTGCACGAGGCGTTCAACGCGCGCGGTCTGGTGACCGTGCACGGCCCGATGGCGGCCGGCGTCGAGCAGCTCGCGGCGGGCGGCGCACGCCTGCGCGATCTTCTCTTCGAGCCCGAGTCCGTCACCGATCTGCTCGCCCCGCAGGGCGCCCAGACAGTCGTCCCCGGTACGGCGGAAGGCCGGCTCCTCGGCGGCAACCTGGCGCTGCTCTCCGCCAGCATCGGTACGCCGACGGCGGCGAAGCCGGACGGCATCGTCGTCCTGGAGGACGTCAGCGAGGACGGCTATCGCGTCGACCGGCTGGTGACCCAGCTGCTGCGATCCGGCTGGTTCGACCAAGTGACCGGACTGGTGATCGGCGACTTCAGCGACGCCGACGACAGCGGCCTCGTCGCCGACGTCGTCCGCGACCGGCTGGAACCGCTCGGGATCCCGATGGTCTCCGGAGCCGCGATCGGCCACGAGGACCTCAACCTCGCCGTACCGCTCGGTCTGCCGGTCCGGCTCGACGCGACCAACACGACGCTGCAGCCGCTGCAACCGGCCTTTCAGTAGCACCCCAGCCAGTCAGTAGCGCTCGGACAGCCACCGCCCGAAGTTCCGCAGCCGGTCGCTCAGCGCCGCCGGCTCGACGACGTCGAGGTCGAGGTTCAGGTACGCCAGCCAGCGCGCGGCCCAGTCGAGGTCGTCGGTGCCGAAGTGCAGCTCGCACTCGTCACCGTCCTCCACCACGGCCGCGACGCTCGGATCGACCAGCTCGCGGACCAGGTCGGCCGACGTGTGCACCCGGACCCGCACCTGGTGCCGCCACCGCCCGTGGGCCAGTGACCGGGCGACCAGCTGCGCGGCGTCGTCCGGTGGTTCCGGTGCGGGCAGGTGGATCCCGAGCGGTTGCGCCTGCGAGATCCGGTCGGCGGCGTACACCTTCCACTCGGTCTCGCCCCGCGGGCAGGCGACGAGGTACCAGAGCCGCCGCAGCGTCACCAGCCGGTACGGCTGCACCTCGACGGCGTGGGTGTCGCCGGCCGCGAGCCGCCGGTGACGGAACCGGATCGCCTCACCGGCCCGGCAGGCCAGCGCGAGCTGAACCAGTACGTCGCGATCGGCCCGCCGCGGGCTGCGGCCCTGATACGTCTGGACGTCGGTGAGTGCCGTCAGCCGGGTCTGCCACTGCGACGGCACCACCTGGGTCAGCTTCGCCAGTGCCGTGACGGCGGCGCTCTCCAGCCCTTCGACGCCCACCCCGGTCCGCAGGCTGAGCGCCACAGCGGCGACCTCGTCGGCGTCCAGCAGCAGTGGCGGCATGGCCCGTCCGTGCGCCAGCCGATAGCCGCCGGTCCTCCCGGCCTCGCCGTCGATCCGGTAGCCCAGCTCGCGCAGCTGGGCGATGTCCCGGCGGGCCGTGCGCTCGGTGACCCCGAGCCGGGCCGCGAGAGCGGGCGCCGAGATGCCCGGATGCGTCTGCAGCAGCGACAGCGTCTCGAGGCGGCGGTTGGTGGTGGTCACCCCGAAATTCTCTCCCCAAACCCGGACAGTATCCGACCGGGTGGTGGGTGATGCTGGCTCCATGACCACAACAACGCTGCTTCGCCCCGAAGGACTCGTGAACTCTCCGGCGTTCACCCACGTCGCCGTCGTCCCGCCCGGCGCGACCACGATCTACATCGGCGGGCAGAACGCCGTCGACGGCCAGGGCCGCCTGACCGGAGGTGACGACGCCGCCGCCCAGACCGAGCAGGTGATGAAGAACCTCAGGACGGCGCTCGCCGCAGCCGGCGCGACGGTCCACGATTTGGTGTCGGTCACGATCTACCTGGTCGAGGGCGTCGACATCACCGAGGCTTACCCGGTCGCGGCGGCCGGCCTCGAAGGTGCGGCGCCGACGGTTCAGGCCCTCGTGACCGCCGGACTGGGAGTGCCCGGCGCCCTGCTGGAGGTCAGCGCGATCGCCGCGGTGGTCCGATGAGCGGTCAGGTCGGCCGGACCAGGGACGTCGGCTGGCAGATCGGCGTCTCGAAGACCGTCGAGCGTCCGGTCGACGAGGTGTGGGACTTCGTCACCTCGCCGGCGGGCGTCGCGATCTGGCTTGGCGACGGTGTCACGCTCTACGAGGAGAAGGGCGCGGGCTACGAGACCAGAACCGGCACGCGCGGTGAGACCCGGAGCTTCCGCGACCTCGATCGGATCCGGCTCACCTGGCAACCGCCGGACTGGTCGCACGACACGACGCTGCAGCTGACGGTCAGTCCGGTGGCCCCGGGCCGCGCGCGACTGGTCATCCACCAGGAGCGGCTGGCCGACGCGAGCGAGCGGGAGCTGCAACGCAAGCACTGGCAGGCGGTGATCACCCGGTTGGCCGACGCGATCACAGCCGACTGATCGGCCGGCTCAGGCCCGGCCGAGGTGCTCGCGCAGGAACGCGAACGCCTTCGGATACGCGTCCAGCTTGTTCTTCCGCTTCGCCAGCCCGTGCCCCTCGTCGCCGTACACGAGCAGTTCGCACGGCACCTTCCGCTTCTTCAGCGCGGCCACGATCTGCTCGGCCTCCGACAGCGGCACCCGCGGATCGTTCGCGCCGTGGATGACGAACAGCGGCGCCTCGATCGCGTCCACCCGGCTGAGCGGGCTGGCCAGCTCCAGGAACTCCCGGTCGGTGGCGAGGTAGCCGTACTCGCGTTCCCGCACCACCCGCCGGTACGCCGACGTGTTCTCCAGGAACGTGACCAGCGAGGCGATCCCGACGATGTCCACACCAGCCGCCCACAGCTCCGGCTGGAAGGCCAGTCCGGCCAGCACCATGTAGCCGCCGTACGAGCCGCCCCACAGTGCGACGCGGGACTGGTCGACGCCGATGGTCGGCAGCCAGGCGTGCAGCGCGGCCAGGTCGCGGACCGAGTCCAGCCGCAGCTCCCGGTCGTCCAGCGAGTACCAGCGCTTGCCGTAGCCGGCTGAGCCGCGCACGTTCGGCACCAGCACGGTGTGGCCTTCGGCAACCAGTCCGGCGACCAGCGGCGCCCAGATCCGCCCGTGCTGCCACTCCGGCCCACCGTGCACGACCAGCACCGCCGAGCCGTCGCCACCACCCTCGGGCTGGAACACGTACACCGGCACCTGCTCACCGTCGAACGACTCGACCCGGTACGACGTCGGGTGGCTCAAGGCGGGAAGCTCGACAGGCTCCGGCGCACGCACCGCAGCGAGTTCACCCGTTTCCACCGAGTACCGGAACACGTACGGCGGCTCGACCGGACTGCTGTAGGTGATCACCAGCTGGCCTCCGTCGGCCGACCAGTGCGGCTCGGACTCGACCAGCACAGCGCCGCACCCACCCGGCGGCAGCGCGATCGGCGCGACCAGCCCGCCGTCCGGCGAGTGCAGCGCCAAGGTGACCTGGCCGTCGTCGCTGGAAGCCACCAGCACGTGCCGGCCGTCCGGACTCGCCCAGCCGATCAGATCCCGCGCGTCGTCGGACACCAGCGGGGTCAGCGCGCGCGTCGCCAGGTCGTAGCGGAACACCGCGAACCGGTCCCGGTCGGGATCGCCGGAGAGCAGTAAGCCGCTGGAATCGGGCAGCCAGGAGACCGCGGACAGGGAGGTCTCGTCGTCGTACGCCGTGACGTCGCTGACTTGGCCGGTCGCGGTCTCGACCAGCAGGAGCTGGACGGAGTTCGCCGGACCACCCGCGCGGCTCACCGCGACCCACCGGTCGTCCGGCGACGGGTCCACCGCGTAGACGTAGCCGCCGCCGTCGTACAGCGTGGTCTCCTCGCCAGTGGCGAGGTCTCGGGCGACCAGGTCGAAGTCGATCTCGTTGCGGCGGTTGGTGGTGAACAGGACCCGGCCGGGCCGCGCGGCGATCAGGTGATGGAAGTACGCCGGGTCGTGCACCAGCGGCTGCAGCTCAGCGGATCCGGCCAGGTCCAGCAGCGACAGCTGACCGCGCTCGTCGCCGCCGGTGTCGTGCTCGACGACCACGTGGCGACTTCCCGGCACGTACTTCGCGGCGACCACCCGCTCGTCGAGGTCGGTGAGGGTGCGCCACCCGCCGTCCGGTCCGACCTCGTGCAGCTGGCGGACGCCGCTGCCGTCGTACCCGATCAGCAACCGGCCGTCCTGGTCGATGTCGAAGGCAACGAGATACGGGAGGGCGAGCAGGGCGGGCAGCATGTTGCCGACCCTACCCACCCTGCCGCGTCAGCGATCCCCGTGCCAGGAGTGCCAGAGCGCCGCGTACGGGCCGTTCGCGTCGACCAGGTCGTCATGGCCGCCGAGCTCGACGATCCGGCCGTCCTCGACCACCGCGATCACGTCCGCGTCGTGCGCGGTGTGCAGCCGGTGCGCGATCGCCACCACCGTCCGGCCCTCCAGTACGCCGGCCAGCGAGCGCTCGAGGTTTCGCGCCGCACGCGGGTCCATCAGCGACGTCGCCTCGTCCAGCACCAGGGTGTGCGGGTCGGCCAGCACGAGACGGGCCAGTGCGACCTGCTGCGCCTGCGCCGGGGTGAGCGTCGTACCGCCTGAGCCCACCTCGGTGTCCAGGCCGTGCTCGAACCCGGCCACCCATGCGTGGGCGTCGACCGAGCGCAGCGCGTCCCACAGCTCGGCGTCGGTCGCCCCCGGCCGGGCCAGCAGCAGGTTGTCCCGCATGGTGCCGACGAAGACGTGGTGCTCCTGGTTCACCAGCGCGACGTGGGTGCGGACCTGCTCGGCGGACATCTTGCCGAGCGCGGCACCGCCCAGCGTGACGTCGCCGGCGCGTGGCGAGTAGATGCCGGCCAGCAGCCGTCCCAGCGTCGACTTGCCCGCTCCCGACGGCCCGACCAGGGCGACCCGGGCACCGGGCTCGACGGTGAGCGTGACGCCGTGCAGCACGTCGCGGCCCTCCAGGTAGCCGAAGCGGACCTCGTCGGCCAGCACGGTCCGGCCCTCCGGCTCGTCCTCGTCGCCGTTCGCGGCCGCCTCGATCTCGCGCACGCCGACCAGCCGGGCCAGCGAGACCTGCGCGACCTGCAGTTCGTCGTACCAGCGGATCATCATGTTCACCGGCTCGACCAGCATCTGGATGTAGAGCGCACCGGTGGTCAGCGCCCCGACCGTGATCCAGCCCTGGATGGACAGGGCGCCACCGACCATCAGCACCGCCGCCAGCGCGACCGCGTGGGTCATGTTGATCACCGGGAACAGGATCATCCGCAGGAACAGCGTGTACCGCTCCCAGGCGACCCATTGCCCGATCCGGGTGTCACCGAGCTTGATCCGGCGTGCGCCGAGCCGGTGCGACTCGACCGTGCGGCCCGCGTCCACGGTCTCGGCCAGCGCCGAGGCGACCGCGGCGTACCCGGCGGCCTCCGACCGGTACGCCGAGGGCGCGCGCCGGAAGTACCAGCGGCCGCCGATGATCAGGATCGGCGCGGCGATCACGATCGCGACCGCCAGCTCCGGCGCGGTCACCACCAGCGCACCGATCAGCAGCCCGGCCCAGACGACGGCGATGGTCAGCTGCGGTACGGCGTCGCGCATGGCGTGCGACAGCCGGTCGACGTCGGTGGTGATCCGCGACAGCAGGTCACCGGTCCCGGCCCGCTCCAGCACACCCGGCGGCAGGGCCACCGAGCGGACCAGGAAGTCCTCGCGCAGGTCGGCGAGCATCTCCTCGCCCAGTACGGCGCCGCGCAGCCGGGTGATCCGGACGAACACGGTCTGCACCGCGAGCGCGACCAGGAAGCCGAGCACGACGTACGGCAGGTTGACGTCGTGTTCGCCGACGGACAGCTTCTCGACCACGGTGCCGAGCAGCCAGGGGCCGACCATGCCGCTCAGTGCGGCGATCGCGTTGACGGCGGTCAGCCAGCCGAAGGCCGCGCGGTGCCGGCGGAACAGGGTCTTCAGGTAGCTCTTCACCGTGGCCGGACCGGCCACCGGAAGCCGCGCCGCCTCCTGCGGCGCGGCCGGGTCGTACTCGGGGCGCTTCACGCCGACTCCTCGAAGGTGGGCTCGTCTTCACGGGTGACGACCGCGCGGTAGTGGCGGTCGGTGTGCACCAGCTCGTGGTGGACGCCGACGGCGGCGACCCGGCCGTCCGGCACGAACACGACGCGGTCGGCGCGGTCCAGCATCAGCGGGCTCGACGTGAACACCACCGTGGTGCGACCGGCCCGCAGTGCCCGCAGGCCGTCCGCGATCCGGGCCTCGGTGTGCGCGTCGACTGCGCTGGTCGGCTCGTCCAGCACCAGCACAGCCGGGTCGACGTACAGGGAACGGGCCAACGCGACCCGCTGCCGCTGACCGCCGGACAGGGAACGCCCGCGCTCGGTCAGCACAGCGTCCATCGGGTCGTCAGGACCGCCCGCCGGCAGCGACTGCCGCAGCACGTCGAGGATGTCCGCGCACTGCGCCGCCTCCAGCGCTCGCTCGACGGTGACGGCTCCGCTCGACGGTACGTCGAACAGCTCCCGCACGGTCCCGGACAGCAGCACCGGGTCCTTGTCCTGCACCAGGACGGCCGTCCGCGCCGACTCCAGCGGCAGGTCGTCGAGCGCGACGCCGTCCAGCATTGCCGACGCGTCACCCGGCTCCGCCTCGGGGCTGTGACCACCCAGGTGGTCGGCCAGCCGGCCACCGGCGTCCGGGTTGCCGCAGACCACCGCGGTGAAGCTCCCGGCCGGAACCTCCAGCCCGGAGACCGGATCGACGAGATCGCCCTCGGGAACCTGTGCCGCGCCGGTGCCACGGGTCTCGTCCATCCGCTGCAGCGAGAGCACCCGGGCAGCGCGGCGGGCGGACACCTTCGAGAAGATGAACGCGCTGGCCGTCTCCTCGAACGTGTGCAGCGGTACCAGCATGAACGTGATGAACCCGTACGTCGTGACCAGCTCGCCGACCGAGATCCGGCCGGCCACGACCAGCCGGACACCGAGCCACACGACCACGACCAGGAACAGCCCGAAGAACAGCACCTGGAGCGCCGCGATCAGCGACCACATCCGGGCGCTGTGCACGGCGCTGGCCCGGTACTCCTGCGAGGCCGCGCGGTAGCGGTCCAGGAACAACTGCTCGCCGCCGATGCCGCGCAGCACGCGCAGCCCCGCGACGGTGTCCGCGGCCAGCTCGGTCGCCCGGCCGCCCTTGGCCCGCTGCGCGTCGGCGCGGCGCTCGGCCGGACCCATCAGCGGCAGGATCGAGAACGCCAGCACCGGCACTGCCACCGCGACCACCAGGCCGAGCTGCGGCTCGTAGAACAGCAGCCCGACGACGACCGTGAAACAGGTCAGCAGGGCGGCCGCGAACCGGCCCAGCACCTCGACGAACCAGCCGATCTTCTCGACGTCGCCGCTGCTCACGGCGACGACCTCGCCGGCCGCGATCCGGCGGGTCAGCAGCGACCCGAGCTCCGAAGCCTTCCGGAACAGCAACTGCTGCAGCCGGGACGCCGTACTGATCCAGTTCGTCACCACCGCGCGGTGGAAGTACGAGTCCGCGGCGGACTTGGCGGCGCCGAACACCAGCAGCAGCCCTCCGGCCAGCATCAGCCGGGACCAGGACTTGTCGATCACGGCCTGGACGGCCAGTCCGACCGCGACCGGGGAGGCGGCGATCCCGCCGAAGTAGAGCAGACCCCAGCCGACGGCGGCGAGCTGTCCGCGCAGCTGCTGGTGCTCGAGCCAGAGGATGAGTCGGAGACCGGACCGGGTGTCGGGTACCCCGGGATCGGCGAACGGGACAAGGCGCAACGACATGACGTCTCACAGGAGGCGTAGGAGGGATTCGGGACACCTGACCAGGCGAACCTGCCCAGACTAGGCGCTGCGGCGACGGCCCCTCAAACCGTTTTCACCTTGTGGCAGACCGCCGCGCGACCGGCGGCCGGCTGTGCGGAGACCGGTTGTACTGTCGTCGCGGGAACGTTTCAGTGATCGGAGGCCCATGCCGGAACCGGCCAGGCGACGACGGCTGCTGGTCCTCGGGATCTGCTGCCTGAGCCTGTTCATCGTCGGCCTCGACTCCACGATCGTGAATCTGGCGCTGCCCGCGATCCGGGCCGACCTGGACGCCTCGGTGTCCAAGCTGCAGTGGACGATCGACGCCTACACCCTGGTGCTGGCCAGCCTGCTGATGATCTCCGGCTCGACCGCGGACCGCGTCGGGCGGCGGCGGACCTTCCAGGTCGGGCTGGTGCTGTTCGGGCTCGGCTCGCTGCTGTGCGGCCTGGCGCCGACGGTCGAGCTCCTGATCGTGTTCCGGATGCTGCAGGCGGTCGGCGGCTCGATGCTCAACCCGGTGGCGATGTCGATCATCACCAACACGTTCACCGACCCGCGGGAGCGGGCGCAGGCGATCGGCGTCTGGGGCGGTGTGGTCGGGCTGAGCATGTCGGTCGGCCCGCTGGTCGGTGGAGCCCTGGTCGACTCGGCCGGCTGGCGGTACATCTTCTGGATCAACGTGCCGGTCGCGGTGCTCGCCGTCGTGCTGACCGCGCGGTTCGTGCCGGAGTCGCGGGCCGCGGTCGCGCGGCGGATCGACCCGGTCGGACAGGTGCTCGTCGTCCTGCTGCTGGTCGGCCTGACGTACGGGATCATCGAGGGCCGGGAGGCGGGCTGGACGTCGCCGCTGATCATCGGGTGCTTCACGGTCGCCGTCCTGGCGGTGGCCGGGCTGGTCTTCTACGAGCGGCGGCGGGACGAGCCGTTGCTGGAGCCGCGGTTCTTCCGCAGCGCGCCGTTCTCCGGGGCGACGCTGATCGCGGTCGCGGGCTTCGCCGCGCTGTCCGGGTTCCTGTTCCTCAACTCGCTCTACCTGCAGGAGGTCCGCGGGTTCACCGCGCTGCACGCCGGTCTGCTGACGCTGCCGATGGCGGCGATGACCGTGGTGTTCGCGCCGCTGTCCGGCTGGCTGGTCGGCAACCGCGGACCGCGGCTCCCGCTGATCGTTGCCGGAAGCATGCTCTGCGCGAGCGGACTGGTGCTCGCCCAGCTCACCACCCGTACGCCGACCCTGCTGCTGCTCGGCGGCTACCTGGTCTTCGGCATCGGCTTCGGCATGCTCAACTCCCCGATCACCAACGCGGCCGTCTCCGGCATGCCCCGAGCACAGGCGGGCGTCGCGGCGGCGATCGCCTCGACCAGCCGCCAGGTCGGCGCCTCGCTCGGCGTCGCGATCGTCGGCACCGTGCTGACCGCCCGGCTGGCCGGCCCGCTCGAGACCGGCTTCGTCCCGGCCGCTCAGCTCGCCTGGTACATCATCGCCGGCTGCGGTGTGCTCGTCCTGGTCCTCGGCCTGATCACCACCGGCCGCTGGGCCCGGCGGACGGCCGAATCCGTCGCGGAGGAGCTGGTCAGAGCTCGCTGAGGCCGGCGCGAGCCAGGGCCTTGAGGCGGCCGCGCAGGATCTTCTGGCGGCGCTCCTCCAACGGGAACAGGTCGACGTAGGCCTGCCCTTTCGCCGCGAGCAGGTCGTCGTCGAGCCGTCGTACGGTGCCGGCCGGGAAGCGGTGCGTCATCGCTGCCTGGACCGCCGCGCTGTCGATGCCCTGCAGCAGCTCGGTCAGCTGCTCCTCGGTGGTCACGCCGAGATCGGCCAGGATCCCGAGGATCCACGCGTAGTGGTTGGTCTTGGCGTGCGGGGCGTCGGGGTAGCGCCGGGTCAGGTACGTCGTCAGCGTCGCCGCGGTCAGGTCGCGCGGCGCCTCGTCGTCGCCGGCCGCCGCGAGCTCGCGGTACAGCCGGTCGATCTCGGTGAACTCGTTGTCGGCCAGCTCCATCAGCGCCGCCGCGAGCAGGAACCGCCGGTCGAACTCGGGCTTGCGGTCCGGCGGGATGTCCAGCTTGTAGCGGATGTCGTGCTCGAACTCGGCCCACGCGTGCTGGACCGCGGTGCGGACCTGGATCTCCATCACCAGGTTGCGTAGTACGGCGTACTCGGGCAGCTCGCGGCGGTGCGCGTTGAGCCGGACCAGGTAGTGCTTCGAGGCGTAGCCGAACACGCCCTGCGCGCGGGTGTGCGCGCCCATGTCGGTGTGCTCGACGATCTCGAACTCGGCCTCGATCACCTCGCAGACCCGGTCCACCGCCTCGACCAGGAAGGTGATGATCCGGGCGGCGACCAGGTCGGTGATCTGGTTCAGCGGGTCGTCGTACTTGGGCCGGTCGGGGTCGTCGGGCCGCGGCTTGGACGCCTTCGACAGGAACGACTCCGGATCCTTGGCCCGGGCGGTCGCGCTGAGGTAGTTGATGCCCTCTTCCTCGCCGATCAGCTCGTTGATCAGCGCTTCCAGCTTGCGCGCGCCGCCGACGTACTGCTGGTGCATCCGCTCGTACTGCGCCGCCGCCTGCTGGGCCCAGTCCCTGGCCTCGACCCCACCACCCATGCGCCGACCTTAGTGCCCGCGACGGCCCACCGGGTGCACCCGCTACCCGTCGATCACCGTGTCTAGCGCTGTCTAGCGAAACCCCTAGACAGGCTCAGAAAGCGGTCGAACCGAACCCGGGCGGGATAAGTTCGGCCGCATGACCCCGGTACGCCGTCCGGCCGGCGAGGCGATCTCGCGGGACACAGCGCGCCGGATCGCGCTCGCCGCGCAAGGCTTCGCCGAGCCGCGCCCGACCGGCCGGGTCGACGTCCGCCATCTCCGGCGGGCGATCGAGCGTATCGGCGTACTGCAGGTCGACTCGGTCAACGTGCTGTGCCGCTCGCACTACCTGCCGCTGTTCGCCCGGCTCGGACCATACTCACGGACGACGCTGGACCGGATGTGCTGGGGCGCAGACCGGGAGTTGTTCGAGTTTTTCTGGGGACACAAGGCGAGCCTGCTGCCGGTGAGCACCTACCCGCTGCTGCGCTGGCGGATGCGGGCGGCCGAGCGGCAGGACTGGAACGCCGACCTGGATCCCGACCTGTCGGTGCCGTGGTCGGTCGTCGTGGGAATGCGCCGGCTGAGCGCCGAACGGCCCGGCCTCGTCGCCGACGTACTGGCGAGGATTGTCGAGCGCGGATCGCTCACGGCCGGCGAGGCGAGTCCCGACGGTGAGCGCCGCAAGCCGACCGATCCGGACCCTGATCCGACCACCGGCCGGATGTGGAACTGGCAGGACGCGAAGATCGCCGTCGAGTATCTGTTCTGTTCGGGCCGGGTCACGATCGCCGGGCGGCGCAACTTCGAGCGGCTGTACGACCTGACCGAGCGGGTGCTGCCGGCCGGCGTACTGGAGGCTCCTGAGGTGGATGCCGACGAGGCGCGACGCGAGCTTCTCCGCAGCTCGGCGCGCTCGCTCGGGGTGGCCACCGCGCAGGAACTCTGCGGCACCACCCACGGCCATTTTCCCTTGCCCAAGGCAACGGCTCGCTCGGTGATCGACGACCTGGTGGAGTCCGGTGATCTGATCCCCGTCCGCGTGGAAGGCGTCAAACCGCAGAGCTACCGCTGGCGCGACGCCGACGACCGCCCGATCGACGCCCGCGCCCTGCTGTCGCCTTTCGACACGCTGATCTGGAACCGCGACCGCACCCACCGCCTGTTCGACTTCTTCTACCGGATCAGCATCTACACACCCCAGCCCAGCGCGTGCACGGCTACTACGTCCTCCCCTTCCTGCTCGGCGATCGCCTGGTCGCCCGCGTCGACCTCAAAGCCGACCGCCGCACCTCCAGCCTGCTCGTCCCCACCGTCACCGCCGAACCCGGCGCCTCCTCCTCCGGCATCGCCGAGCCCTTGGCCGCGGAACTCGACCTGATGGCCCGGTGGCTCGCCCTCGACCGAGTCGAAGTGACCGCCAACAGCGACCTCGGCCGCACCCTTGCCCGAGCCGTCACCTCGGCATGACGGGAACCACGAACGGCGCCGATCCGTCCATCCCGGCGTGGCTGACCGATGAGTGACGACAACGACGACCTGTACGGTCGCCAGCTCCTGCTCCTGCTGGCCTTCTTCACCTCGACAGCCGGCCTGCTCCTCCTGATCGCCTGGCTCACCCGCCCGAACTGGCTGTGGGACGGCCCGCTGGCGGCCTTCGCGGCAGCGGGCATCGCGTGCTACCCGGCACGCTTCCTGGTCGAACGATTCGACTGGTGGAAGCGTCTGGAAGAGCCGACAGCGTCGGCCAAGAGAAGGCGAGGGCGCATCCGCCGACGCAGCCCGTTCGGGGTGGTCAGGAATCCCATCGGCCGGCACAGCCGGAAATCCCTGGATGATTGACGGAACAGCGACACGCGCTCGGGTTCGCTAGCGAAATCTAAGGAAAACGCTAGACGCGCTCATAGAGTGAAAGGCATGGATCCGATTCGGAATCCCTATGCGCCCGGCGCCGGTCAGCGGCCGCCTGAGCTGGCCGGTCGCGACACCGAGGTGCGGCAGTTCGAGGTGGTGCTCGAACGGGTCGCGGCGGGGCGCCCGGAGCGGAGTCTGGTGCTGAGTGGACTCCGGGGCGTCGGCAAGACCGTGCTGCTCAACACACTGCGCAGTCAGGCGATCAAACGCGCCTGGGGCACCGGCAAGATCGAGGCCCGGCCGGACCAGAGCATCCGGCTGCCGATCGCGCAGGCGATGCACACCGCGATGCGCGAGCTGGGGCACCGGCACCGCGACGACGAGCGGGTCGACCAGTTCAGCGCCGTACTGAAGGCGTTCGCGCTGCGGACCGCGCAGAACGATCGCAAGGGCATCAAATGGCACCCGCCGGTCGACGTGGCCGCCGCGAAGGGCCGGGCCGACTCGGGCGACCTCGAGATGGACCTGATCGAGCTGTTCGCCGACGCGGCCGACCTTGCCGGGGACCTGTCGGTCGGGGTCGGGCTGTTCATCGACGAGATGCAGGACATCTCCGCCGACGACCTGTCCGCGCTGTGCGCCGCGTGCCACGAGATCTCCCAGCAGAGCGCGCCGCTGGTCGTCGTCGGCGCCGGGCTGCCGCACCTGCCCGCCGTACTGTCGGCGAGCAAGTCGTACTCCGAGCGCCTGTTCCGCTACATCCGGGTCGACCGGCTCGCCCGCGAGGCGTGCGACCGCGCGCTGATGATCCCGGCCGAGAGCGAGGACGTGTACTTCGAGGAGGAGGCGCTCGACGAGCTGTACGCGCAGACCGACGGCTACCCGTACTTCGTCCAGGCCTTCGCGCACGCCACCTGGGACCACGCGCCGGCCAGCCCGATCACGGTCAAGGACGTCGCCGTGGCCGGCCCGGAGGCCTCCGCCGAACTCACCGTCGGCTTCTTCGGCTCCCGCTACGAACGCGCCACCCCCGCCGAACGTGAGTACATGCGCGCGATGGCCGAGCTCGGCGTCGGTGTCGCCGACGGCGCCGTACCCACCGCCGAGGTGGCCGGCGCCCTCGGCCGCAAACCCCAGTCCCTGTCACCGGCCCGCGACGGCCTGATCAAGAAGGGCCTCGTCTTCTCCGCCGAACGCGGCACCGTCGCCTTCACCGTGCCCCACTTCGGCAAGTTCCTCCGCACCCGCACCGCCTAGACCTGGTCCCGGGCCCACCACAGGAACGACGACGCGTGCTGGGCCGTCCCGAACCCTTCGCCGGCCAGTTCGAGCAGCAGGTCGTTGCTCTCGACGATCCGCTCACCGATGGTCGACGGGGTGGAGTCGGGCAGGTCGAGCTGCCAGAGCTGCTGGGCGATGCCCTGCTTGCCCAGCCGGCCGGCGTACTTGAGCAGGGTGAGGAAGCGGTCGGGATACATCACGCACAGCACCTTGGTGAGCAACGCCTCGCGGAAGCCGTTGAGCCCGCGGCGGCCCCGGATCAGCTCGGTCAGCCGTTCCTCCAGTACGCCGGGGCCGGACAGCAGATAGTTCACGCTCTCCCGCACGGCGGCCGCCGCGGCCTCCGCGCCGAGCTCGTTCCACGCCTGGTTGAACACCGACATGTTTCCCGGACTCCCGCCGACCGGGGAGTTGGCGAAGTCCTTCAGGTCCTGCGCGTCACCACCACCGGCGAACACCTCCCGATACCTCTCCCAGTACTCCGTCACCCGCGGGTCCGGTTCCGGCCGGACCGAGGTGAGGAATTCCACTTTCAGGACTTCGGCGCGGGCGACGACAAGGGGATCGAGAAGGGTCACCCGGCCTCGGTACCCCGTCTTGACCTGAAGCTGACGTGAGTGGGCTTTCGGGAATTACCCGTGAGTCGCTAGGGTGAATGGACATGACCACCCGGCGGAACGACGAGCGGACGGGCACGCGTGTGTCCAGGTCCGCGCGCCGGCGCCGGGCCGGGCGGCACACCCGGAAGAAGTCGTACCGGGCGCAGTGGTTCTCGGTGACCGCGCTGGCCGTGCTCGGCACCGTGATGGTCGTGCACCCGGACGCCGGCCGGCAGAATCTCGCCGCCCAGTTCGGTGAGCAGACCGCCGTCGCCCAGCCCCCGGTGCTCCCGGTCGTCACCCCGAGCCAGCTGCCGTCGGCCTCACCGACGCTGACCAAGCCGCAGCGCCCGGCGCCGGCGCTGCCCCGGCCGCCCAAGGGCGCGAAGCCGAACGTGACGGTCTCGACCGGCAAGCTCAGCATCGTCCCGGGCTCGGCCAAGGCCACCCGGAACGTCGGCAAGCTGACGTACCGGATCGAGATCGAGCAGGGTCTGTCGCTGAACCCCACCGCGGTCGCCGCGGTGGTGCACCAGACGCTGACCGACCCGCGGGGCTGGCAGGCGGTGCACCCGGTCAGCTTCGAGCGGACCGACCAGGCCGACGTCGACCTGCGCATCATCGTCGCGACGCCGACCCTGACCGACAAGCTCTGCCTGCCGCTGAAGACCGGCGGCGAGGTCTCCTGCCGGGTCGAGGACCGCGTCGTGCTGAACGCCAAGCGCTGGATGTACGCCGTACCGGAGTACAAGGGCGACGTCGGGCTCTACCGCAACTACCTGGTCAACCACGAGGTCGGCCACGCGCTCGGCCACGGTCACTCCGGCTGCGACCAGCCGAACACCCCGGCGCCGGTGATGATGCAGCAGACCAAGGGCCTCGGCGGCTGCCTGCCCAACGCCTGGCCGACGACGAAAGCGACCTAGGTTCCTGCTCAGCTGCCCCTGCTCGTGAGAGTCTGACGAGAAGACCGAGCCGAGGGAGCCACGATGTCGTCACCCCAGTTCCCCACCTACGGCCGCGGCGACGACCCGGACGAGCCGGACCGCAGCCAGTACTACGCGAAGCCGGTCCCGTACGGCCACGACGCCCCCAGCTACACCCAGTCCCCGGACGCCACCGAGCAGCAGCAGTCGCCGGGCTACGGCTACGGCCAGCCGCCGAGCGACATGGAGTACGGCTACACCCAGCCGCCCAACTACCGCCCCGGCCACCCGTACGGCGCGCCCGCCAGCCCGCAATCCCACCAGCTCCCCAGCTACGGCCCTGAACCGCGCCGCGACCCCCGCCTCGCCCGCGTCGTCCTGCTGGCCGCGGTGATCGCCGCCGTCTACGGTCTGCTCGTCGTCTCGGTCCAGCGGGTCTCCCTGCGCGAGATCTCGCAGGCGCCCGGCTCCCCGCTCAACCACCCGCTCCGCACCGACGTGCTGGACACGATCGGCCAGCTCCTGGTCCTCGTCGTCGGGGTCGCCGCGCTGGCGATGTGGCTGCGCGACGTCCAGGTACGCCGTAAGGCGCGCCTGGAGCTCCAACCGATGGAGCTCGCCGCCCTCGGCCTGGTGGCGCTGTCGCTGATCCCGATCCTGATCTGGCTCGGCCTGGTCGTCAGCACCGGCATGGGCTCGATCGACGAGACGCTGCACCGCCTGCCGACGGCGTACGGGTGGGGCGGGTTCGGGCTGCTCGTGCTCGCGCTCGGTTTCGCACTGGGGTACCGCGAGTTGAGGCCGGAGGTGCCCAACCCGGTCGTGCAACCCGCTCCCGAAAGGCCGCCGTGGGAATGACCGCATCCGTCGTGCTGGTGCCCGGCCTCGGGCTCGGCCCGGAGGCCTACGGCCCGACCCGCAAACACCTCGAGATCCCGTCCGAGGTCGTCACCCTGCCCGGTTTCGGCGAGCCCACCAGCCCCGGCGACGACCTCCGCGTGCAAGCCCTCGCCGACCGGCTCGCCACGCAGCTGAAAGAGCCATCGGTTCTCGTCGGCCACTCGGCGAGCTGTCACGTCGTGGTCGAGGTCGCGGTCTCCCGTCCGGACCTCGTCTCCGGGCTCGTCCTGCTCGGCCCGACCGGCGACATCGAGGCCTCCGGCTGGCCGACCCTGGCCGGCCGCTGGGTCCGTTCCGCCGTCTGGGAGCGGCCGTACCTGATCCCGACCCTGACCAAGCAGTACTTCCGCACGACGTTTCGGGCGATGGCCCGCGCCGAGGCGGTCGTACGGCACTACGACCTCGCCGCCGCGATGCCGCACGTCGGCGTACCGACCGTTGTGCTGCGCTGTCCCCATGACAGCCTCTGCCCGTCGCAGTGGGCCCAGCGGGTCGCCGACCTGGCCGGAGGCGAGGCCTGGACGCTGCCGAGCGGCTCGCACATGCCGGTGCTGACCAACGGCCGGGACCTGGCCGCGTTCATCCACCGGGCAGCCGGTGTATACAAAGCTCGATGACGCGATATCGTTGACGCGATAACGACATACCTCCGCGGGAGCTCGCACCGGATTGCGGGCTGAGAGGGCGACAAGCATCAGCCGGGTCGCCGACCGCCTGAACCTGACCGGGTAATGCCGGCGTAGGGAGCAGGTCAGATGACCACGACTGCTGTCCGCAAACCCAGTACGACGACCGAGGCACCGCTCGTACTCACCACCGATGCGCCGAGAACACTGGGCTTCTTCGACCAGTTCACGCTCTGGGGCAACCTCGGCATCTCGCTGTTCGGCCCGGTCACCGGCGCGCTCGTCGCGGCGTACACCGGATCGCTGGTGAAGGGCCTGCTCGCCGTCGTCGTCGGCTGCGGGATCGGGGCTCTGGTGCTCGGCGGCGCGGCCGTCTTCGGCTCGCAGACCGGTGCGCCCGCGATGGCCAGCCTGCGGGGACTGTTCGGTCGCCGCGGTTCGATGGCGCCGACGGTGCTGAACATCGCCCAGAACATCGGCTGGGCGACGATGGAGATCATCGTGATCTCCCAGGCCGCGGTCGCGGTGACCAGCGAGCGCTGGCGCTGGCTGTTCGTGATCCTGGCCGGCGTGATCGCCACCGCGATGGCCGTTCGCCCGCTGGGCAGCGTGAAGCTGCTGCGCAAGTTCATGGTCTGGTTGGTGCTGCTGGCATCGATCTACCTGTTCGTCCAGGTGCTCAGCAAGCCGGTGCACGATCTGCCGCAGGACAGCGTGTTCGGCTTCTGGCCGGGCGTCGACCTGGCCGCGGCCGGAGTCGTCTCGTTCGCACCGCTGGCCGCCGACTACACCCGGCACTCGCGCACGAACAAGGCCGCCTTCGCCGGGTCGTCACTCGGCTACGGTCTGGCGGCGATCCTGTACTACGCGCTCGGCGTCCTGGCCGTCGCGACCCTGCAGACCAACAGCACCGACGTGATCACCGCGCTGGTCACCCTGCCGGCCGGCGCGATCGCGTTGTTCGTACTGCTGGTCGACGAGGTGGACGAGGCCTACGCGAACGTCTACTCGACCACGATGGCCGCGCACAACCTGGTCGGTCACCTGGACCGGCGCTGGCTGTCGGTCGGGATCGGCGTCCTCGCCACCGGCCTCGCGCTGTTCGTTGACCTGGGCAACTACACCCAGTTCCTCTACCTGATCGGCTCGGTCTTCATCCCGTTGTTCGCGGTCGCGATCGCGGACTTCTTCGTGGTCTGCCGGATGCGCTGGGACGTCAGCGACACCGCGCCGTTCCGCTGGCAGCCGGCGGTCGCCTGGGTGTTCGGGTTCGTCGCCTACCAGCTGGTGAACCCGGGCACGGTCAGCGGCTGGTCGCCGTTCTGGCTGGACGTGCAGGCGAAGCTGTTCGGCGGCGAACCGGTGCCGAGCTGGCTCGGTGCGACGTACACGTCGATCGTCGTCTCGATGGTCGCCGCGGTGGCCTTCGGATCGATCGGACGCTCGAGGAGACAGTGACCGGAGAAATCGCAATACTTGCGCAATGCTGAACTCCGCACTGCGCAGCCGGGCCGAGTACGCCGAACTCGGCGCCGAGGGTCTGGCCGCGCGTACCACGCCCGAGCGGGACGCAGCCGT
Organism: Kribbella sp. ALI-6-A; assembly: GCF_001984195.1. Taxonomy (GTDB): domain Bacteria; phylum Actinomycetota; class Actinomycetes; order Propionibacteriales; family Kribbellaceae; genus Kribbella. The sequence goes on along the minus strand of NZ_MTQN01000012.1, from coordinate 1,064,867 downwards.
CGTGAAAGCCGTCGAGGAACTGCTCGAGGGCCGCGAATCGGTGCTCGACCTGTGTTGCGGCTACGGCCGGATCGCGATTCCGTTGCGCAAGGCCGGCAAGGTCGTCCGTGCTCTCGACATCTCCCCGAACCTGGTCGAGGCCGGCCGGGCGAAGGCGGCCGAAGAGGAACTCCAGGTCGACTGGGCGATCGGTTCGATGACCGACCTGCCGTACCGCTCGGACTCCTTCGACGCGGTGATCTGCCTGTGGACGGCGTTCCACGAGCTGTTCGGTGAGGACGAGCAGCTGTCGGCGATCTGGGAGATCTCCCGCGTGCTCAAGCCCGGCGGCCTGGCCGTCATCGAGGGCCCGGTGTGGGGACCGGCGACCGCGTCGGAGATCGCGAACGGTCTGCGCCAGGGCCCCGAGCACCGGATCGTCACCACCGAGCACTTCGGCTCCAGCAGCATTCACTTCATTCACGACGAGGCGAGCTACGGCCGGCTCTGCGCGGCGGCCGGGATCAAGGACTACCAGGTCTACAAACGCGACTGGGACGGCCGGCGCCGGCTGATCCTGGAAATCCACCAACCACACAACTGACGCGTCAGGTAATGAAAGAAGCAGGTCCCCACTCCACAATGGGGACCTGCTTCTTTCTGGCTCGAGTGTAAATGTTTTCCGGAGCCCGTTGGAAAACTCAGCTTTTCGATTCAAGATTCAAAAGGAAACGCTTTGCGTCCAATCCACCGGCGTACCCGGTGAGGGCGCCGCTCGCGCCGATCACCCGGTGGCACGGAAGCACGACGCACAACGGGTTCGCGCCGAGCGCCGTGCCGACGGCCCGGGCCGCTTTCGGGCGCTCGATCTCACCCGCGAGTTCGCCGTACGTCGTGGTCCGGCCGTAGCTGGTGAGGTGCGGCAGGTCGGCCAGCACGAGCCGCTGGAAATCCGTCGCCAGCGTCAGGTCGATGGCCAGGTCGAAACTTTTTCGGTGGCCGGCAAGAAATTCGTCCAGCTGGCGCCGGACGTCGTCCAAGGGTGCCGACTGACGCAGCACTCGCGGCGAGATCGCGCGCGCCAGCCGATGCGTCATCGTCTCCTCGTCGCCGAACGAGCTGGCGACGACCTTGCCCGCGGCGGTGGCCAGCAGCATCCGGCCGATCGGGGTGTCGTGCAGGGTGTAGGAGACGTCGGCTTCCGGCAGGACCGGCGGCCGGGCCGGCGGTCCGTCGAGACCGCTCAGGCGGCGTTCGAGATCAGTCATCATCAACTCCGAGGGTGGCACGCAAGGTGGCCAGGGCGTCGCTGACCAGGCGACGCGACGCGGCCGGGGTGGTGTCGAGGGCGGCGGCCACTCCGTGGTGGTCGAGGTCGCCGACGTATTTCAGCGTGACGGCTTGCCGCTGCCGCTCGGGCAGCGCGCTCACCGCCTTCCAGAGCTCTGGATCGGGCCACTGCGTGGCGTCGGGTCCGTCGACCGTGAGTGGAGGTGCCTCGTCCAGCGGGCGCTGTGGTTTGCGGGCGCGGTGCAGATCGGTCGCGCAGCGGGCCGTGATCGTCAGCAACCAGCTGCGCAGATTGCGCGCCGAGGTGAGCTTCGGGTACGCCGCGAACGCCTTCTCCCAGGCGCGCTGGGCGACGTCGTCGCCGTCGACCGGACCGGCCAGGGCACGGGCCAGCCGGGCCACATCGCGCCAGTGCTCGTCGACGAGCAGCTGGAACGGCGGCAGGCCGGTCTTCTTCACAGGCATCACGTCAGTAGAACGCACGGCGGAACGGACGTGTGAGCCGGCTCGCTGCTGGACGGCCGTCCCGGATGGCGAGATTGTCTAGTTTTCCAGTCGACTTTGATGAGACAGTTGCTGACATGACGACGACCGGGCAGCACCACCAGAGCCGCGCAGGGGCCTTCCCCTTCGCGCTGCCGGTGCTGACCACCCGTCTGCTCACCCGCCGCCGCGTCATCGACCAGATGCGCACGGCCAGCGCGACCTGTCGCTGACAGCCGCTGTTCCGGCCCGCCGTTGCGGGCCGCCGCCTCGCGGGCCTCGACCGAGTTCACCGGGTCCGCTGAACCACCACCCACACCGGCCGCGGTAGTCGCAGAGGTCCGCGCCGGGTTCATCCCTGCCCCGAGGGAGTGCCGCCATGTCCGTCCATGCGTTCAACCCTGCCCAGAAGACCCGAGCCGGGCTCACCGTCGTGCCCGACCACCTCGACGAGCGGACCGTCGACGCCGACGTGTTCCGCAGCGTGTTCCGCCGGCACGCCGCCGGCGTCGTCGTGATCACCGCCGACGCGGGCCACGGCCCGGCCGGTTTCACCGCGACGTCGCTGGTCTCGGTCAGCTCGCTGCCGCCGCTGGTCTCGTTCTCGATCGCCACCACGGCGTCCGCCTGGCCGGCGATCCAGTCCACGCAGAGCGTGGTAATCAACTTCCTGGACGCTCGCCAGCGCGATCTGGCCGGCCGGTTCGCGACCAGTGGCATCGACCGGTTCGCCGAGCCGACCCGCTGGTCCCGGCTGCGGACCGGCGAGCCCGTGCTGGACGACGCCCCGAGCTACCTGCGCGCGCTGGTCGAGCACCGGTTCGCCGTCGGCAGCAACCACATCGTCGTCGCCCGCCTGGCCGTGCACGCCGAGCGGCGCGAGCACGACCCGCTGCTCTACCACGACGGCCAGTACGTGACGACCGCCTGACTGAAGAGGAAACCCTGATGCTGAAGAAGAAACTCGCCGTACTGGCCGGAGCCGCCGCGGCGATCACGCTGCTGGCCGGCTGCGGCGGTGCCGCCGAGGCCGGGGGCGGCCGCAAGCTCGCGCTCGACGCGCCGCTGCCGACGTCCGTGCCCGACGGCGTCAAGATCGTCGTCGGCGATCCCACCACGCAGAAGGCGCTCGAACTGTCCGGGCAGCTCGGCAAGGTCTCGCAGTTCGTCCAGTTCGCCAACCTGAGCGGCGGTCCGCAGACCACCGAGGCGTTCCGGGCCAAGGCGCTCGACCTCGGGTCGGTCGCCGAGATCCCGCCGATCCACGCCACCTGGACCGGGCTGCAGGTGAAGATCGTCGCCTCCAAGTTCCGCCAGGACCCGCTGAACCACCCGATCTACGAGCTGGGTGTCGCGCCCGGCGTCGCGGTGAAGACCCTGGCCGACCTGCGCGGCAAGAAGATCGCGTACAGCCCGGGCCAGGCGCAGGGTGCGCTGGTGCTCAAGGTGCTGAAGAAGGCCGGACTGACCAAGGAGGACGTCGAACTGGTCGAGCTGCCCAGCACCGGCGACATCTACCCGAACGCCCTGGCCGCCAAGCAGGTCGAGGTCGCCCCGATCGGTGGGGTCGCGATCAAGCGCTACCTGACCAAGTACGGCAAGGACGGCGCGACCACGATCCCGCACGGGATCCGCGACGACGCCGGTCACCTCTACACGCTGACCTCGTCGCTGGAGGACAGCGGCAAGGCCGCCGCGATCCGCGCGTACGTCGCCGCCTGGGGCGTCGCGCAGGAGTGGATCGACAAGCACCCGAAGCAATGGATCGAGGGCTACTACGTGAAGGACCAGGGCCTGACCACCGCCGACGGCCAGTGGCTGGTCGACAACGCCGGCCACCCAGAGATCACCGCCGACTGGAGCGCGGCGATCGCGCGGCAGCAAGAGACGATCGATCTGCTGTCCAAGGAGACCGGCAACAAGGACATCGTGGCCGCCGACCTCTACGACCTGCGCTTCCAGCCGGTCGCGGTCGACGCGATCAAGGCGGCGGCCAAGTGAGCGGCCAGGCGGCCACACTCAGCGGCGTACGGGCTGAGCGGGAGCAAGTCACCACCCGGCCCGTACGCCGCCGGCGCCGGCTCGGGCCGGGCAAGCCGATCAGGTTCGGTGCCTTCATCGGTCCGCTCCTGCTGCTGGCGATCTGGAGCATCGGGTCGGCCGCGGGCTGGCTCGACCCGCGGATCCTCTCCGCGCCGTGGACCGTGGTCACCACCACCAGCGACCTGATCGCCGACGGGCGGCTGCAGTCCAACCTGCTCACGTCGACCCAGCGCGCCTTCGTCGGCCTCGGCCTGGGCATCGTGCTCGGAACGGTGCTCGCCCTGCTGTCCGGCCTGAGCCGGATCGGCGAGGCGGTGCTGGACGGGCCGATCCAGATCAAGCGCGCGATCCCGTCGCTGGCCCTGCTGCCGCTGCTGATCCTCTGGCTCGGCATCGGCGAGACGATGAAGGTCACCACGATCACGCTCGGCGTGTTCGTCCCGATCTACATCCACACCCACAACGGCCTGCGCACGATCGACAGCCGGTACGTCGAACTGGCGCAGACGGTCGGCCTGTCCCGCTGGACCTTCATCCGCAAGGTGGTGCTGCCGGGCGCGCTGCCCGGCTTCCTGCTCGGCCTGCGGTTCGCGGTGACCGGCGCGTGGCTGTCGCTCGTGGTGGTCGAGCAGATCAACTCCACCAGCGGGATCGGCTACATGATGGAGCTGGCCCGCACCTACGGGCAGACCGACATCATCATCGTCGGCCTGGTCCTGTACGGCGTCCTCGGGCTGCTCTCCGACGGAGCCGTCCGGCTGATCCAGAGGAGGGCTTTGTCATGGCGACGCACGCTGGCGGACTGACACTCAGCAAGGCCGTCGAGGTCCGCGGACTGATCCGCTCGTACGGCGACCGCGCGGTGCTGGACGATCTCGACCTGAGCATCGCACCCGGCGAGTTCGTTGCCCTGCTGGGCAAATCGGGGTCCGGGAAGAGCACATTGCTGCGGGCACTGGCCGGCCTGGACCACGACGTCACCGGGACCGGTGAACTGGTCGTGCCGGAGAACGTGTCGGTGGTCTTCCAGGATTCGCGCTTGTTGCCCTGGGCCCGCGTTCTCGACAACGTCGTCCTGGGACTGCGTGATGCCGACGAGCGTGGCCGCAAGAGCCTGGAGGAAGTCGGCCTGGCGGGGCGTGAGAACGCCTGGCCGAACGAGTTGTCCGGGGGTGAGCAGCAGCGGGTCGCGCTGGCCCGCTCGCTGGTCCGGGAGCCCGCGCTGCTGCTCGCGGACGAACCGTTCGGCGCGCTGGACGCGCTGACCCGGATCAAGATGCACGTCCTGCTGCGCAAGCTCTGCGCCGCACACCAGCCCGCCGTTCTGCTGGTCACCCACGACGTCGACGAGGCGATCGTGCTCGCCGACCGGGTGATCGTGCTGGACGAGGGCCGGCTGGTCGCCGAGGAACGGATCGAGCTGGCCCCGCCGCGGAACGCCGCCGATCCGTTGTTCGCCGCCGTTCGTTCCCGACTACTGGATGCCCTGGGGGTCTCGCTGTGAGCAGGCAGTTGCACCTGAACGCGTTTTTGATGAGCACCGGCCACCACGAGGCGTCGTGGCGGCTGCCGGAGAGCAACCCGTTCGCGAACACCGACGTCGAGCACTACCGGGACCTGGCCCGGACCGCCGAGCGCGGCAAGTTCGACTCGATCTTTTTCGCCGACTCCCCGGTGCTGTTCAGCGACGTCGGCCGACGCCCGGCGGGTTCACTGGAGCCGACCGTGCTGCTCACGGCGATCGCCGCGGCGACGTCACGGATCGGGCTGATCGCCACCGCCAGTACGACGTACAACGATCCCTTCAACCTGGCGCGGCGGTTCGCCAGCGTCGACCACGTCAGCGCCGGCCGGGCCGGCTGGAACGTGGTCACCACGGCCGGCCCGGACGCGGCCAAGAACTTCAACCTGGCCGACCAGCCCGCGCACGCCGAACGCTACGACCGGGCGGCGGAGTTCCTCGAGGTCGCCTTCAAGCTGTGGGACTCCTGGCAGGACGACGCCACACTCGCCGACAAGGAGTCCGGCGTCTGGGGCGACAACACCAAGGTCCAGGCGATCGAGCACGTCGGCCGGCACTTCCAGGTCCGCGGTCCGCTCAACCTGCCGCGTTCGCCGCAGGGCTATCCGCTGATCGTCCAGGCCGGCTCGTCGGAGGACGGCAAGGGCCTGGCCGCCCGGTACGCCGAAGCCGTCTTCACCGCGCAGCAGACGCTGGAGGACGCACAGGCCTTTTATGCCGACCTCAAGTCCCGCACCGCCGCCCTGGGCCGGGACCCCGACGGCATCAAGATCCTGCCCGGCATCGTCCCGGTCATCGGTGCGACGGAGACCGAGGCCCAGGCGCTGGAGCGTGAGCTCGACGACCTGATCAAGCCCGAATACGCCCGCGAGCAGCTCGCCCGCACGCTACGGGTCGACCCCGAGGACCTGCCCTTCGATCAGCAACTCCCCGCCGACCTGCCCGACGAGGACGAGATCGAGGGCGCCAAGAGCCGCTACACGCTCATCGTCACGCTGGCCCGTCGTGAGAACCTCACGGTCCGCCAACTCATCGGCCGCCTCGGCGGCGGCCGCGGCCACCGAACCTTCACCGGCACCCCCGAGCAGGTCGCGGACGCCATCCAGCACTGGTTCGAGGCCGGCGCCGCCGACGGCTTCAACATCATGCCGCCGGTGTTGCCGTCGGGTCTGACCACGTTCACCGACCACGTCGTACCGATCCTGCAGCAGCGCGGACTGTTCCGCACGGAGTACACCGGGACCACGCTGCGCGAGCACTACGGCCTGCCCCGCCCGGCCGGCCGAACTCTCGCGGTCGAGGAGGCGACGGCTTAGAACCCTCCGGCGATCACTCGCAGGTCGTGGTACGTCTCCGACAGCAGCACGGGCGGTACGTCGCCCAGCCGGACGGCAGCGCGCCCGCCGTCCGGCTGGACCCGCCAAAAGCACAGGGCTCCCAGCCCGACCGTGCGGTTCACCTCCGGAATTCGTCCACCGGCCAGTGTCCGGGATTCCGCAATGGGCAACCGATTTCCCGCAAGGCGGCGTGGCTGATTGTGGACGGTCGCGGGGCACGTGCCAGAGTTGTGGCATGGCGAAACGCCCGAGCGTTGTTGCTCATCGCGGCGCGAGTGAGGTCAGCCCCGAGCACACGCTGGCGGCGTACCAGCGTGCGCTCACGGCAGGGGCCGACGGGCTCGAGTGCGACGTACGGCTCACCTCCGACGGTCATCTGGTCTGTGTGCACGACCGCCGGATCGACCGGACGTCGAACGGCCGCGGCGTGCTGTCCACGATGAGCCTGGAGGAGCTGGACGGGTTCGACTGGGGATCGTGGAAGAACCCCTGGGCCGATCTCGACGACGAGGCCGAGCTGCCGAGTCCGGACCTGACCAAGGTGCTCACGCTGGACACGCTGCTGGCGACCGTCCGTGACGCCGGCCGGCCGATCGAGCTGGCGATCGAGACCAAGCACCCGACCCGGTACGCCGGGCTGGTGGAGCGGCGGCTGATCGAGGCGCTGGACCGGTACGGCTGGGCGCACCCGAAGGTGGGCAGCGAGTCGCCGGCCCGGGTGATGTCGTTCTCCTGGCTGTCGCTGCGCCGGATGCGGGCGATGGCTCCCGGCGTACGGACGGTCCTGCTGATGGACCGGATTCCGCTGCGGTTCCGCGACGGGTCGCTGCCGACCGGTGTCTCGTTCACCGGTCCGAGCCTGGAGCTGGTCCTGGCCCACCCGGAGTACGTCGACCGGGCGCACAAGCACGGCCACCAGGTGCACGTCTGGACGGTGAACACCGCCGAGGACGTCCGGCACTGCCACGCGCTCGGCGTCGACGCGATCATCAGCGACCGGCCGGAGCTGGCGATGGCCACGCTGGCCGAGCACCCGGACCAGCCCCCGGCGCAGTCACCCCGGACCCGCCGCCGGCTGACGCGCCGGCGCTGAACAATCAGCGCCGAGTTTGTTCCGCGGTGGTGTGATCGAGTGAATGCGGTGCGTGATTTCGATGTTCATTCTTGTCGCTTTTGTCACGGTTTCCCCACAACGGCTGTGATCTTGCCCGTGACTGTGTAACGGAACTCTCTCCGGTGTTTTCAAGGTCGTGATCATGGGCAGATGTGCTAGTGCTGTGCTGAGACTGAGGAGACCCTGCTTGTCCTCTGCGACCTTGCCCGCCGACGTGAGCGTCGTCGACGTCGTCCTACCGCACGAAGTGTCTGCGGTAGCGGCTGCGCGCCGGCGCCTTCAGGAGTACCTGACGCGGGCCCGGGTCGCCGGGGGCACCTGCGACGACGCCCAGCTGGTGCTGTCGGAGCTGCTCTCCAACGCCATCCGGTACGCGCCCGCGCTGCCCACCGGCGACGTCCGCGCGGCCTGGTGGATCGACAAGGCCGGCGTGCACCTGGAGGTCACCGACGGCTGCGGCGAGACCGAGCCGCAGCGGATCACCGAGGCGCATCCCGAGTCGATCGGCGGCCGCGGCCTGGCGATCGTCGACGTGCTTACCTCCGACTGGGGTGTGCGCACCGCCGAGAAGCAGCGCACCGTGCACGCCGTCGTCCCGCTCTGATCCCCGCGGACTAACCCCGAGCGGGCAGATCCTGCAAGACTGCGGCCATGGGAAAGAAGTCGCGCAACCGCGCCAAGAACACGACGACCGTCGAACTCGACCCGGCCGACTTGGCCGACGTCGGACCGCGGGAGCCCTGCCCGTGCGGTTCGGGCAAGCGGTTCAAGCAGTGCCATGGCAAGGACCGGGCACAGGCCGCCGACGCGTTCGTGGTCCGGCCGTTCGAGGGCCTGCCGGCCGAGTGCGACCTGATCGCCTTCCGCGAGATCGTCCCCGCCGGTACGGCGGAGGTGACGCTGGCCGGTGAGCACAAGGGCAAGAAGATCAACCTGGTCACGCTGCTGCCGATGGCGATGCCGGGCCTGGTCCGCGACGACGAGTCGATCTGGATCGGCCTGCAGACGCACGCCTCGACCGGTGACCCGAGCCGCGACGTCGCGCACGCGATCACCGCGGCGCTGGCGACCGAGCCGGGCAACCCGATTCAGCTCGGCGACCTGCTCAAGGACGGCCCGCGCCTGCAGGACCTGATCGACACCACGCAGCCGATCGTCGCCAAGGTGCACGAGGGCTTCGACTTCTGGGTCGGCGAGAACGTCGAGGACCCGACCGGCGAGGTCGCCGCGGGGCTCGAGCGGGCGAACCAGGCCGCGGCCCCGACCGTCCGGCTGGAGTCCGTCGAGGCGGCGTACTGGACGCAGATCGGTGACCGCCGGTACCTGCGCTGGGTGATGCCGCACAGCGAGGACGACCTGCTGAACGCGCTGGCCCGGCTGCACGCGGCCGGATCGTCGGCGCTGGTCGACGGCAGCCGGCTGATCGGTTCGTTCCGGGCGCTCGGCGTACTCGCGCCGGTGTGGGAGCTGCCGGCCGACACCGAGGCCGCGGACCTGGAGAAGCCGGCCGCGGACTTCCAGACCGCGCTCGACAAGGCGCTGAAGACCAGCACCCTGCTCAGCACCGAGGAGCGCGCGGCCAAGGCCGGACTGGCCAGCCGCCAGCTCACCATCCGCTGACCTGCGCACAGCCGGGACCCCGGGCACGTCCGCGGGACTTCGGACCGGTTCGCGCAACTTCGTACACGCCGGCGGGACCTCGGACACGGTATTTCCTGTCCGAGGTCCCCGGACCCGGTCCGCACTCCCGCCGGACAAACGAAGGACCCCGCACCGAACGGTGCGGGGTCCTTCGTACGTGGACGGCCCAAGTCCTGCTGACGGGGGAGCAACAGGGCCTGGGCCTAGGCATGAAGAGTACTCACAACCGGGCCCCTCGACAACCCCCGATTTCACTCCGCGTGTCGCTGACCTTACTTGCGCCTTCAACCAACGATCGGGGCGCGCAGCACCGGGCAGGACATGCAGCGCGGGCCGCCGCGGCCGGAGCCCAGCTCGGAGCCGGAGATCCGGATCACCTCGATGCCGGACTCCTCCAGCCGGGCGTTGGTCTCGACGGTCCGCTCGTAGGCGATGCAGACCCGCGGCGCGAGCGCGAGGGTGTTGTTGCCGTCGTCCCACTGCTCGCGCTCGGCGGTGACCGGGTCCAGGCCGGTGTCGATCCGGCGCAGGGTGTCGATCCCGAGCGCCTTGGCCGCGGCGACCAGGAACGGCTCGGGCTCGGCCACGTGCAGGTGCTCCCCGTCGGCGGTGACCGCGAGCGCCCGCATCTCCTCGGCCATGTTCGGGTACATCAGGACCGCGTCGACGTCGACCATCGTGCAGACCGTGTCCAGGTGCATGGTGGCGCGCTGCTGAGCGATCGGTACGGCGAGCACCGTGTGCGCGAGGTCCTTGGCGAACACCCGGCGCGCGAGCCGCTCCACCCCGGCCGGCGTGGTCCGTTCCCCGACCCCCACCGCCAGTACGCCGGGGCCGAGTGCGAGCACGTCGCCACCCTCGACGTGCTCGAGCTGGTGGTCGTACACCTTGCCGGCGCCGGCGAAGCGCGGGTGGAAGCGGTAGATCAGCTCGGTCAGCTGGGTCTCGCGGACCCGCGCGGGCATCGCGAGCGAGGTGACCGCGACCGAGTCCCGGATCCAGACGCTGGAGTCGCGGGTGAACAGCAGGTTCGGCAGTGGGTCGATCAGGAAGTCCTCGTCGGCCAGCAACGACGTGACCAGTCCGCCGGCCCGGACCTCGTCGTTGCGGACACCGGCCATCAGGGCCTCGGCGAGCTGCTCGGAGTCGAGCGCCGTCAACGCAGCGCGCAGGTAGTCGCGCAGGGTGTCGCCCAGCCGGAGATCCTCGATGGCGCCGGAGACCGCGGTGGCCCGGGCCTCGGGATCGGCGAGCGCCTCGGTCAGCAGCTCGCCCAAATACAGCACCTCGACGTCCCGGTCGCGCAGCGCCTGGGCGAACGCGTCGTGCTCGTCCTGCGCGCGGCCGACCCAGGGGATGCCGTCGAAGAGCAGCTTGTCGTTGTTGCGTGGGGTCAGCCGGCGCAGCTCGTTGCCCGGCCGGTGCAGCATCACCGTGCGCAGCGGGCCGACCTCGCTGTCGACGCCATACGTCTCAGTCATGCCAGTCCCTCTCGTCGCAGTTCCCGGTGCCGTCCACGCTACGGCAGCCCGGTGCCCGCCGTACGGAAGAACGAATCTGTCTGATTGTCCGACAATCTGGCGCCGAACGCCAACCGGAGCCGATCCTTCGAAAGAACGAGATGTCCACAGCCGGTGGGTGCGGAGGGCGGCGATCGGCTCAGGAGCAATTAGGCTGCGGTGCTGTGTCCGGGAATGATCAGCCGTCGGTCGAGCAGCAGCGCGGTGTCGCCTGCGTGATTCCGGCGAAGGACGAGTCCGCGCGGATCGCGGCCACCGTGGACGCCGTCCGCAAGATCGTCGGTGTCGACCTGGTCGTCGTGGTCGACGACGGGTCCACCGACACCACCGCGCAGGAGGCCGAGCGGGCCGGTGCGGTGGTCGTCCGGCACGATCGCAACCGGGGCAAGGCCGCGGCGATGGAAACCGGCGCCGCGGAGGTCGCTCGGCGCGACGGGGCTCGCGCGCGGCACCTGCTGTTCCTGGACGCCGACCTGACCGACACGGCGACCGGTGCCGAGCCGCTGATCGAACCGGTGCAGGACGGACAGGCCGACATGACGATCGGGACGTTGCCGGCGCAGATCCGCGCCGACGGCAGCAAGGCCGGCGGGCGCGGGTTCGTCGTCCGGCTGGCGCGGGACGGGATCGCTCAGGCGACTGGATGGGCGCCGGAGCAGCCGTTGTCCGGTCAGCGATGTCTGACCCGCGCGGCCTTCGACGCGGCGCTGCCGCTGGCGAGCGGGTTCGGCGTGGAGACCGCGCTGAGCATCGATCTGGGACGCAAGGGTTTCCGCATCGTCGAGGTACCGATCGACGTCCGGCACCGGGCCACCGGGACCGATCTGCGCGGCCAGCTGCACCGGGGCCGCCAGTTCCTGCACGTCCGCCGGGCGCTGGCCGCCCGCAGCGCGCTGCCCGCGCGGAAGCCGGCCCGATGAGCACCGAACAGAGCACTTCAACAGACGACCAAGCGAAGGTTCGTGCTGATCGTGACGGCCGCCGTGCGGTCGGGCTCTACCTCGTCTCCACCGCGCTGATCGTCGCGGTCGGGTTGCTCGGACCGTCCGTGGTCGTGCTGACGCTGACCAACCGGCACGCCTGGCTGCCGTCGTACTGGTTCGACACCACGCCGAACGACTGGCTGGTGACGGTGATGATCTACGTCGCCATCCTGCTCGGCGGCTACGGCGTTTTCCTGGCCACCCGCGCGCTACGCCACGGCTGGGCCCCGCGGGTTCAGCGATTGGTTGCCCTAGGCATCGGTACGACGGCGGCGATCACGCTGGTCCCGCCGATGGCGTCCGGCGACGTGCTGATCTACGCGGCGTACGGACGGATCATGTCGCTCGGCGGCAATCCGTACACGACAGCGCCGGCCGACACGATCCGGCTCGGGTACGACCCGGTGATCGCGGCCACCGAGCGGCCCTGGCAGGGCGCGCGCAGCGTCTACGGCCCGATCGCCACCTGGATCCAGTGGTTCTCCTCCTGGGTCGGCGGCGACTCGATGCAGCTGACCGTCTGGATGCTGCAGTTGACGGTCGCGGTCAGCCTGGTCGTCTCCGGCCTGCTCCTGCTCAAGCTGGTCGGGCCCGACCTGGTGAACCGCCGCCGGGTCGCGATGCTCGCGCTGGCCAACCCGCTGCTGCTGTGGACGGTGCTGGCCGGCGCGCACAACGACGCGATCGCGGTCATGTTCGCGGTGATCGCGCTGGTGCTGTTCCGCCGGCACGTGTTCGCGGCCGGCATCATGCTCGGCGTCGCCGGGTGCACCAAACTCTCGATCGGCCTGGTCGGCGTCGCGATGCTCTGGTCGCTGCGGGCCGACCGGCGCCGCGCGCTGATGTTCTGCCTCGGCGGCGGCCTGGCGATGGCCGGCCTGTACGCCGTGGTCGGCCTGCAGGCCTTCCAGCAGGCTCGGTCCCAGACGTCGTTCATCTCGACCGGTACGCCGCACAAGGTGATCTTCAGCCTGTTCGACCTGTTCCTGCCCGGCGCGCTGGTCCGGACGGTGATCGGGATCCTCGCCTGGGTCGGGCTGGTGATCGTCGCGATCCTGCTGTCGCAGGTGTTCCCGAAGTCGCTGGTCCCGCAGACCCATCCGGACGACCCGACGCCGGCCGCGATCCGCTACACCGCTATCTATGCGGTCGCCTGGTTGCTGACCGCGATGTACACGCTGCCCTGGTACGACCTGATCGCGTGGACCGCACTGGCCGCGGTCGCGGCGTCGAAGGTCGACAAGCTGATGGTGATCCGGACGACGATGCTCGCGATCGCCTACGTACCCGGCCGCGATCCGAACGCGCGACAGGTCGCGGCCTCCCTGTCGGACTCGCTGGAGTGGTTCAGCACCCGGCTGCGCGACACCGTCACCCCGGCGGTCGAGCTCGCGGTGCTGATCGCGCTGATCGTGTGGGCCCGGCGCGGCGGCGCTCAGTGGTGGCCGTACGACTGGCCGAAGCGCAAGACGAAGGACGCGCAGAAGGCCTAGTGTCTGCCGGATGCAGAAGCTTGTGGGGGCAGGGCAGTACCAGAGCGCGCAGCCGAACCATTTCGCCGAGCACCTGCGGACCGAGTCGCTGTCGGTCGGCACGTACTCGATCCCGGCCGGCGGCGTCGACGACCAGGCGCCGCACCGCGAGGACGAGATCTACGTGGTGACGTCCGGCCGGGCCGCGATCGTGACGCCCGACGGGAAAGAGCCGGTCGGCCCCGGCGACGTGCTGTTCGTGGCGGCCGGGGAGCCGCACCACTTCGCCGACGTCACCGAGGACCTGGCCCTGCTCGTCTTTTTCGCCCCGCCGTACTCCGGCCGCTGACCACGCCCCGCCGCACCCCCCCGGGGTCATTTCGTGGGTGAACCCAGCAGTTGACCCGTTGGCCAACCGAAATCGGATGGGCCAACGGGCGATTTGGTGGGTTGACCCACCAAATCGCCCCGCCCACCAAATCGCCCGGGGAGGGCGATCAGCCCCAGAGGTCGTGGCCGGCGGCGATGGCCTGGGCCAGTACCGACTTGACCGGCTTGTCGAGCGCGGTGGCCGCGGTGACGACGTCCTCGTACTCGGGTTGCACGTTGACCACCTGACCGCCGTACCGGGCGATCTTGACGTGGATCCGCTGGCCGCCGACCTCGACGCTGGCGAACTCGCGGTCCGCGGCGTGCTTGAGGATCGGGAACTCGCGCAGCCCGATCGCGGACGTCTCGGTCAGGATGACCGACCGGACCACCTCGGCGTTCGGGCTGCTGACCAGCACCGACAGCGTGTGCGCCGGACGGCCCTTCTTCATCAGGATCGGGGTCAGCCAGGCATCCGCCGCTCCGGCCTGCAGCAGGCGCGCGAGCACCTGCGGCCAGATCCGCGGGTCGAGGTCGTCGACGTTGGTCTCGTAGACCAGCTCGGTCGCGGGCTGGGCAATCGACTCGCCGATCACCACGCGGACGATGTTCGGCACCTCGATCGGGTCGCGCCCGCCGGCGCCGACCCCGGTCTGCAGGATCCGCACCGGCGGCATCAGTCCGAACTCGTCGGCCAGCGTCGCCAGCAGGGCGGCGCCCGTCGGCGTGGTCATCTCGTACGGCGCGGAGCCGCCGACCACCGGCGCTTCGGCCTCCCGCAACAGGTGCAGCACCGCCGGGCCGGGAATCGGGATCCCGCCGTGCTGGCCGCGGACCTGCCGGCCGCCGCCCAGCGCGATCGTCGACACCACGATCCGGTCCAGCTCGAGCGACACCGAAGCGGCCGCGACGCCGACGATGTCCGCGATCGCGTCCAGCGCGCCGACCTCGTGGAAGTGCACGTCGTCCGGTTCCACCCCGTGCGCCGCGGCCTCGGCGCGCGCCAGCCGGGCGAAGGTGTCGAGCGCCCGGTCCCGGACGGCCGCGTCCAGCCCGGCGCCCTCGATCACCCGCCGGACCTCGGCCCAGCTCCGGGTCGGCTGACCCGGCGCGGCGTCGTGGCCGTGCCCGGCGCCGTCCGGCTCGGATTCGCCGTGCCCGTGTCCATGCCCGTGGCCGTGCCCGGTGCCGTCGTGCTCGGACTCGCCGTGCCCGTGCCCGTGCCCGTGCCCATGGCCCGCCTCGGCGGGCTCCGTCCCGGCGTCGCCCGCCGGAGCGATCTCCGCGTACGCCGCGTTCGGGTCGTTCTCCGGGTGCGGCTGCTCGTCGACGAAAACCGACGCCTTGGTCGCGGCGATCTGGTGCCGAAGCGCGGACTCCACCCGCACCGACAGCGACGGGTCGACCGCCGCCACGGCAGCGTTCACCGTCGCCAGGTCGGCGCCGGCGTCCAGGAACGCGCCGAGCAGCATGTCGCCGGACGCGCCGGCCGAGCAGTCGATCCAGGCGACTCTCACGGTGCCTTCACCTCCGCCGGGGCCGCGCGCCGCGCGACCCGGGCCGCGAACACCCCGGCTCCGAATCCGTTGTCGATGTTCACCACCGTCACCCCCGGAGCGCACGAGTTGAGCATGCCGAGCAGCGCCGCGACCCCACCGAAGGAGGCCCCGTAGCCCACCGACGTCGGTACGGCGACCAGCGGTACGCCGGTCAGCCCACCGACCACGCTCGGCAGCGCGCCTTCCATGCCCGCGACCACGATCAGGCAGTCGGCGTTCGCCAGCCGCTCGCGGACCCCGAGGATCCGGTGCAGCCCGGCCACGCCGACGTCGGTGATCAGGTCGACCCCGGCGCCGAACACCCGGGCCGTCGTCGCGGCTTCGGCGGCGACCGGCGCGTCCGACGTACCGGCGGAGACGACGGCGACCGTGCCGCTCGCGGGCGGCAGCGTGCCGAGCATCGCCGTACGGCCGACCGGGTCGACGACCGCGTCGGGCAGTTGGGAGCTGACGAGCTCCTGGGCTTCCGGCGACAGGCGGGTCGCGAGCGCCGCGCGGCCGTCGTGGGTGGCGTGCAGGGTGCGCAGCAGTTCGACGATCTGGGCCGGCGTCTTGCCCGCGCCGTACACCACCTCGGCGTCGCCGGTGCGCTCCAGTCGATCGGTGTCGAGCCGGGCGTAACCGAGATCGTGCACGCCGGGCAGAGGTCCGGGATCAGGCTGATGAGTCACGCTGCGAATCTACGTCGCCCCACCGCGTTCCGCCGATTCGAGGCCGCCGGTTGAGCCACGCGGACACGGAGAGCGTCCGGCACACCACTCAACCGTTAGGCTGCGAGCGTGTCCTCGACGTTAGCCGGTGTCTTCGCGATCGCCGCACTCTTCGTGGCGGTGCTCGCCCTCGTGTTCGCCGTCCAGGCGCTGCGTGGGCAGAGCAAGGACGCGGCGCCACTGGCGCCACCGCCGATGCCGGAGCCGCCCCCGCTGCCGGAGCCCAAGCCGGGCACGGTCGGCGCCGAGCTGCGCCGGCTGGGCAAGGAACTGCAGGACGCCCGCACCCAGCTACGGCAGAACCTGCAGCACCTGGCCGTCGTCCGGTACGACGCCTTCGGTGACATGGGCGGCCGCATGTCGTGGTCGGTGGCGCTGCTGGACGACAACGGCGACGGCGTCGTCCTGACCTCGATCAACAGCCGCAACGACGCCCGCTCCTACGCCAAGGAGGTCAAGGCGTTCGAGAGCGAGGTCAAGCTGTCGCCGGAGGAAGAGGAAGCCCTCGAGACGCTGCGCAAGCAGGCCGCGCCGGAGACGCCCGAGCCACAGGCCTGAGCCCGGCTGCACCGGCCCGGCGGTCTCAGCGCCGCTTCGGGACCCGTACGACGAGCGCTCCCGGCTCGACCTCGGCGGACAGCGAGCGGCCCGGCCCGATCCCGTCACCGTCGAGCTGCCGCTGCACGTCGACCGCGGCGGTGATCTCCACCTTCCGCCCGGTGAAGCGCTCCAGGTACATGTCGGTCCGCTTGGTCCGGGTCATCACCCGCCAGAACAGCACCGGCCACTGGGTCACCCGGCGCGGCGCGATCACGACGACGTCGATCAAGCCGTCGTCGGGCCGGGCGTCGGGCAGCAGCGGGATGTTCGCCTGCAGCATCCCGACGTTGCCGATCACCACGGTCCGGACCCGGCGCTCGATCGGCTCCTCGTCGTCCAGCGCGATCCGGACCTTCACCGACGGGTGGTTGATGTTCTTGGCCGCCGACACCAGGTACGCCGTCCAGCCGAGCTGCGCCTTCAGGATCGGCGGCGCCCCGGTGATGATCGCGGCGTCCAGGCCGAGCCCGGCCATCACCGCGAACCGGTCGGTGTCCAGCCCGTCGCCGTGCACCTTGACCAGGTCGATCCGGCGCTCCCGGCCGTCCAGGATCCGCTCCAGCGCGTCGTCCAGGTCGAGCGGGATGTGCAGGTTGCGGGCGAGCAGGTTGCCGGTGCCGGCCGGGATCACCCCGACCGGGGTCGCGGTGTAGGCGAGCGCGGCGGTGACCACCCGGACCGTGCCGTCGCCGCCGGCCACCAGGACCAGGTCGGACTCGTTCTCGATCGCGCGCTTGGCCATCGCGTTGCCCGCGTCGTCCTCGCGGGTCTCCAGCCACAGCGGGTCGTCGAAGCCCCGGATCGCCAGCGCGCGGTTCACCTTGCGCCGGAACGCGACGCCGTCGCCGACCTTGATCGGGTTCACGATCACGGCGGCCCGTGGCGGCGGCAGGCCGGGGTCGTCCGCCGTACTGGTGCGACGGCGGCGCCGGCGCAGTCCCGGGCGCAGGCCGAAGCCGATCGACGTCGCGGTCAGGATGGCCAGGCCGAGCGCCCATCCGCCGAGCACGTCGGACACGTAGTGCACGTTCAGGAAGATCCGGTCCGCCGAGGCGAGCAGGACGACCGCGATCGTCGGCAGCAGTACGAGGAACCGGAACCGGCGCCGCCAGCCGCGCACCGACGGCAGCACCACGCCGAGTGCCCCGGCCATCACGAAGGCGGCCGTGGCGTGGCCGGACACGTACGACCAGCTGTCGTTCTCGACCAGCCTCTCGAGCGGCCGGGAACGGTCGAAAGTGTGCTTGACCGCCTGGACCAGGCCCAGCTCGGCGCCCGCCGAGACGAGCAGCCAGACCGTCAGCAGGCGGGCCCGGCGGTGCCACAGGTAGAGCGCGACGCCGAGGACGATCGCCCGGCAGGTCCAGGGCAGGATCACCGCGCCCATCACCTGCCAGAAGTCCACCCAGGCCGGCCGCGTGGCGCCGTACGCCGCGGCGCGGGCCGCCACCGACTCGTCCCAGCGGCGCAGCGGAGGCCAGTCGCCGAAGACCAGCAGCGTGATCACGATGAACGGGACCGCACCCAGCACGACCGTGACCGCACGGCCGAGGTGACTGGGTGGATGGTGGTTCATCGCCCGCCCGTGACCCCCTCCGTAATCGACCGACCGTCCGGCTGGTGCAAGCTCATCATCCCGAATAAAATTCCGCGTTCATGACACGCCCCGACAAATGCCTCGTGTCCGGGACCAGGCGCACATCTCCGGCGCCCAGGCGGGCACCTCGCTGCGTTGTCGTCGGGTCACGATGCTCCGCATCGCTCCCCTCCTCCGCCTTGCGATGCACCCACCTGGACACCGGAGCTGCACACCTGCTCCCGGACACCAGGCATTAACCTGAGCGTGTGATCGATGCCAAAGTGCTCCGTGAGAACCCCGATGTCGTCCGTGCGGCCCTGACCAAGCGCGGCGAGAGTCCGGCCCGGGTCGACGAGATCCTGGTGGCCGACGGGGAGCGCCGATCGTCGATCGCCGCCTTCGAGGCGCTGCGGGCCGAGCAGAAGGGGCTCGGCAAGCAGGTCGCGCAGGCCAAGGGCGACGAGCGGACCGCGCTGCTGGAGCGGACCAAGGCGCTGGCCGCCGAGGTGAAGGCCCTGGAGGCGACGGCGAACGAGGCCGAGCGCCGCTTCGACCAGCTGTCCCGCGCGCTGCCCAACCTGGTCTCCGACGAGGCTCCGGTCGGCGGCGAGGACGACTACGTGGTGGTCGAGGAGATTGGCAAGCCGCGCGACTTCGCCGCGGAGGGCTTCGAGCCGCGCGACCACCTGGAGCTCGGTGAGCTGCTCGGCGCGATCGACATGGAGCGCGGCGCGAAGGTGTCCGGCGCCCGGTTCTACTTCCTCAAGGGCGTCGGCGCCCAGCTCCAGCTCGGCATGCTGCAGCTCGCGATCAACCAGGCGGTGGAGTACGGCTTCACCCCGATGATCACGCCGACGCTGGTCAAGCCCGAGGTGATGGACGGCACCGGCTACCTGAACGCCCACGACGACGTCTACCGCCTGGAGGAGCCCGAGCTCTACCTGGTCGGGACGTCGGAGGTGTCGCTGGCCGGGTACCACATGGACGAGATCATCGACCTGTCAGGCGGCCCGATGCGGTACGCCGGCTGGTCGTCCTGCTACCGCCGCGAGGCCGGCTCGTACGGGAAGGACACCCGCGGGATCATCCGCGTCCACCAGTTCGACAAGGTCGAGATGTTCTCCTACTGCAGCCTCGAGGACGCCGAGGCCGAGCACCAGCGGCTGCTGGGCTGGGAGAAGGAGATGCTCGACAAGATGGAACTGGCCTATCGGGTGATCGACACCGCGACCGGTGACCTGGGCGCTTCGGCGTACCGGAAGTTCGACTGCGAGGCGTGGGTGCCGACCCAGGGCGCCTACCGCGAGCTCACCTCGACGTCCAACACCACCGACTACCAGGCCCGCCGGCTGAACATCCGGCACCGCGACGCCGACGGCAAGACCCGTCACGTCGCGACGCTGAACGGCACGCTGGCCACCACCCGGTGGATCGTCGCGATCCTCGAGACGCACCAGCTGCCCGACGGCTCGGTCCGGGTCCCGGCGGCGCTGCGCCCGTACGTCGGCGGCCGCGAGGTCATCGAACCGGTTCGCGGATGACGTCGGCCGACGGCTGGCGGCCGCAGGCCGTCGCCCTCGACATCGACGGCACCCTGGTCGACCACGACGAACGGATCTCCGAAGCGGTGGTCGACGCCGTCGGCCGGGCCGCGGCACAGGTGCCGGTGATCCTGGCCACCGGCCGGTCGTGGATGTCCACCGTGCCGGTCGCCGAGGTGCTCGGGCTGCAGCGCGGATTTGTTGTCGTGAGCAACGGTGCGCGGACGATGAGCTATCCGGACGGCGAGGTCGTCGACGAGCGTACGTTCGATCCCGCGACGGTGATCGCCTCGGTCCGCGAGCACGCGCCGAACGCGCGGATGGCGGTCGAGGAGCACGACGGCGGCTACCGGGTGACCGAGCCGTTCCCGGACGGCGATCTGGGCGGCGACGCGATCCGGGTGGTGTCCGACGCCGAGCTGGCGCCGGAGCCGGTGACCCGGTTGATCATCCGCGACCCCGAGGCCTCGGAGGCCGACTTCGTCGAGCTCGCCGAACGCCTGGGCCTGCACGGGGTCAGCTACTTCGTCGGCTGGACCGCGTGGCTGGACATCGCACCCGAAGGCGTCGACAAGAGCACCGGCCTGAAGGTGGCGCTGACGAAGCTCGGCGTCGACCCGGCCGGCCTGCTCGCGGTCGGCGACGGCCGCAACGACATCGAGATGCTGACGTACGCCGGTCTCGGCGTCGCGATGGGTGCGGCGCCGGACGAGGTGAAGGCCGCGGCCGACGAGGTGACCAAGTCGGTCCAGGACGACGGCGTGGCCGCCCTGCTCAACCGGTGGTTCTGAGGCCGTCGAGCCTTTGCGGCTGGACGAAATAGTTCACCGCGGCAACCAAAAGGCCCGGAATCCCTGCAGTGGCGGGGTTTCCGGGCCTTTGCTGTGACCGGCAGTCCGCCGGCGGGCCGAAAGCCGGGTCAGGCGACGCGGGTGGTTCTGCGCGGTGCCGGGCAGGCCTGGTCCACCACGGCGTCGAACGCGTCCAGGACGGCGTCGACCTCCGGACGGGGTCGCGGTGCCTTGGTGGCCGGGCTCTGACCGCGCCGGGCCCTGCGCAGATGGCGTTTCACGGTCGACAGCGAGCATCCCAGGCGCATGGCCAGCGACTCGAGGCTGTCGTTGGGGTATTGGGTCCGCAGTCGCAGGACCTCTTCGTGGCTGACCGGCCGCCGGGTCCCGCGGGCCCCGGCGAGCTGGTCGAAGTCGTCGGGCTGGACCTCGACGTCCAGCAGGTTCCGCATGGAGCGGCGTTGTGCCGCGGTGGTTCCCGCGACGAAGCCGCTGACGTCGTGCTCGGCCACCGCGCTGTACAGGCAGTCGGTGAACAGCGGGCAGGAAGCGCAGACCGTCTTGGCTTCCCGGACCAGCTGGTCGTAGCGCTCCCTGGTCCGGCGGGTCGCCGACGCGGGCGGCGGCTCCTCCAGCAGGCGGTGCTGGAAAATATCCGTTCGTGCGATGCAGCCGGTCATGGCCCCTTCCATGATGGAAGATGTGTCGACAGCCGCACGGGCGGACCGGGTCCCCGGTGGGTTGGCGGTGTTGACAGTCATCGTGGCTCCCCAAGTTCCAGGACCCGTGTGAACGAGCGGTGAATCCCGATCGAACATCCGAGCCCACTAGCTGACGGACCGACACTCATTGCCGACCCACCCCTGTTTGTCCGGCGCTACGGCGCACCGATCCATAACTCTTGACGCCACCGATCCGGTTTTGGTTGCACCCAATTCCGCACCAGTTCTTCGACGTTCTTCCGGCGTGGGTCGGACCGGATCCGATGATCCGGAACAAGGCGTACGACGCGCGCGAACCGCCCCTGGTTCCCCGCCAGCCTCCGCATGAAATCATGCGCAAACCCTGCGGCGCAGGGGAACTCGCTGCCTTTGCAGCATCCTGCCGTAACGGTCTGGTGACGTTGTTCAATGGTGAACCAGATTGCCCGGAAAACGGTCTCCAGGTGGTTGCGCGATGAGACGGCGAGAGGGTAAAGGGCATTTCCGTGAACCGTTACGGTAGGCGGGTGTCAGACCGCAGAACACCCCGCCTGGTAGCCACCGATCTGGACGGCACGCTGGTCCGTAGTGACTCCACCATCTCCCCCCGCACCCAGCAGGCCGTGCTCGCGATCCAGGAGGCCGGTGCCGTCTTCGTGATGGTCACCGCCCGGCCGCCGCGCTGGCTGCACGACCTGTCCGACCTGGTCGGCGCGCACGGCGTCGCAATCGTTGCCAACGGCGCCATTTTGTACGACGTCGTACAGCGCAAGGCGATTCGGACCAGACTGATCGCGCCGGCCGTCGCGCTCGAGGTGGCGCAGGCGATCCGCGACGCGGTGCCGGAGGTCGAGTTCGCCATTGAGCGACCGAACCGCTACGGACAGGAACCGCACTACCTGAACCGCTGGCCCCGGCCGGACGACACCTTGATCGCCGCGCTCGACGAGTTGCTCGCCGAGCCGGCCGCGAAGCTGCTGGTCCGGCACCGGAGTCTGCACTCCGACGAGTTGCTGGCGCGGATCACGCCGATCGTGGGGGAGCGGGTGGCCGCCAGCCACAGCGGCGGAACCGGTCTGGTGGAGATCGCCGCGAGCGGGGTGTCGAAGGCCGCGATGCTGGCCGATTTCGCCGCCGAACAAGGAATTTCGGCCGCCGAGACGATCAGCTTCGGCGACTCGCTGAACGACCTGCCGATGCTCGCCTGGACCGGTACGTCGTACGGCGTGGCCAACGCGCACCCCGAGGTGCTCGCGGTCGTCGACCACGTCTGCCCGGCAAACGACGAGGACGGTGTCGCCACCGTCCTCGAGGAGTTGTTCAGTCTCTGACTTGCTACAGGTACATCCCGCCGCTGCCCGGGCCGTCGGTGTTGCCGTTGGCCTGCGGCGCACCCGGGAACTGGCCGCCCTCGGGCAGTTGCTGACCGCCCGGCAGCGCGCGGCGCATCTGCTCGAGCTGCTGACGGGCCGCCATCTGCTGGGCGAACAACGCCGTCTGGATGCCGTGGAACAGGCCCTCCAGCCAGCCCACCAGCTGAGCCTGCGCGATCCGCAGCTCGGCCTCGGTCGGCGTGCTGTCGTCGGCGAAGTCGAGGCTCAGCCGCTCGAGCTCCTCGACCAGCTCCGGCGCCAGGCCGCTCTCCAGCTCCTTGATCGAGGCCGCGTGGATCGCCTTCAGCCGCTGCCGGGACGCCTCGTCGAGCGGCGCAGCCTTCACCTCTTCGAGCAGCTGGCGGATCATGTTCCCGACTCGCATCACCTTGGCCGGCTGCTCGACCAGCTCGGTCACCGAGCGTGGTTCGTCGTTCGGCTCGTCGTTGTCGTCGTTCGCGTCGCGCGGCGGCCCTTCGACGGCCATCCCGTCCGGGCCGACGATCAGGATCTTGCCGTCCTCGGTCCGCGCCCCCGCCATCGGGACTTGCTGGCCCTCGTTGCTGCTCTCCTCGCTCATCTTCCCATCCTAGAAGGCGGGTGGGCGCGGTTCTCCAGGGAGCGGCCGAACGGACCGTCAGGCGGTCCGGGCGCGGTGCCGCCGGACGGCGTCGCGGTTGGAGCAGGCCGGGCTGCAGTACCGCTGACGACCGCCACGCGAGAGGTCGGCGTACACGTTGCCGCAGCCCTCGGTGGCGCAGCGGCCGAGCCGGGAGATGCCCCGGCCGGCCAGGTGCAGCGCCGTACCGGTGCTGATCAGGGTTGCGACCAGGCGGCCGACCGGGACCTCCTCGGGCCGGTAGTGCATGTGCCACCCGGTGCCGGCGTGGTTGGTCAGGCGCGGGTGCGCGGTGTACTTGGCGAGCATCTCGTTCACCAGGTCGACCCGCTTCTGCTCGTCGGTCGCGTCGACCACAGTGAGCCACTCGTCCAGCGCGACCCGGACGGCGGCGAGGTCGTCCTCGGTGACCAGACCGTCGCGGACGTGGCTGCTGTCGACCTTGTTCTCCACGCAGCGCGCGGCCAGCTCCTCCGGAGTGGAGGGCGGGTTCGTGGCCAGGTTCACGGCCAGCAGCACGGCGTCGGCGCCGTAAGGGTTGAGATGCATAATGCCATTACATCACGATGAGCCCATGACCACGAGACCAGAAGTCCACCGGCATCGCTGGCGGGTGGCGTCGTCCCACCGTGTCAGCACCGGCTTCGTCGTCTACCGCCGCTGCCTGTGCGGCCGGTGGGACGTCAGGACAGTAGATGTATAGGGCAACGTTTCAGGCGAAAAGTCTGCCCAGATGGGCATTCAGGGACTGCGTCACGAACGGCGCGCGCTGCTCGGCCGGCAGCGTGAGCCCCTGAACCACCAACCCGTCCAGTACGGCGAGCAGCAGGGCCGCCTCCGTCTCGGTGTCGGCCACCTCGGCCAGGTCGCCGTCCGCGATCGCGGCGTCGAGCAGTCGGGCGAAGGCGACCCGCAGCTCGGCGTCGGTCGCCGCGGCGATCGCCGCGAGGGCCGGTGAGGTGACCGACGCGGCGCTGAAGGCCAGCCAGACCCTGGCGTCCCAGGCGCGCTCGTCGTCCAGTGGCAGCCAGAGCTGGAGCGCTTCGCGCAGGACCTCGCGCGGCGGGCCGGACAGGTCGACCGTCGCCAGCTTCTCGTCGAACCGCTCGCTGACGTGCCGGAACGCGGACGCGACCAACTCGTCCTTGCTGCGGAAGTAGTACTGCACCTGCGCGAGCGACACCCCGGCCGCCGCCGCGACGGTTCGCATCGTCGCGGCTTCCAGGCCGCGCTCGGCGATCACGTCGAGCACCGCGTCCAGCACGTGGGCTCCGCGCCGTCGTTCCCCAGTCACACTCCTGACGGTAGCCCTTGGCAACGACATGTGGGCCGATCGGCGGAACGAACCACGGGAAGCATGTGGCGCGCAGGCTGGGTGGGCGCCGATCAATCCTTACGCGTCAGCCTTCGGACCAGCTGGGCGACCGCGCCGTCGACGTCGTACGGATGGCCGATGCCCGGAGTGAGGCGGTCGAGGACCAGGCCGTCGACCGCGAAGTGCAGCAGGCGGACCTCCTCCGCGCCGCCGGGCAGTCCGGCGTTCACGTGGAACGAGACGTCGGCGTCGAAGCCCTGCCGCAGCGTGCGGGTGAGGATCTCGTGCAGCTCCGGCCGGCGCGCGGCTTCCAGGCGCAGCTCGAACAGGGCGAGCGGGAGCTGGGGCTGCCCGAGCAGTCGCTCGACGATGTAGCGCACGTAGTCGACGACGAGCTCGACCGACGGCTCGCGCGCGGCCAGCGGTTCCAGCCGCTCCGCGGTGGGGGCGAGCCGCTCGAAGATCCGCTCGCCGAGCGCGCCGAGCAGGGCGTCGCGGGTGCGGAAGTAGTTGGACGCCGTGCCGGCGGGAAGGCCGGCGGCGGCGTCGACGGCACGGTGGGTCAGGCCGCGGGCGCCGGCCTCGGCCAGGACGGCGAGGCCGGCGTCGGTGAGCTGGGCGCGGCGTTCGGGATTCCGGGGCATGTTGACAAGCCTAGCAGTCGTCCACTACAAATGTCGTACTCAACCACAACAGCTGTAGTAGTCAGGAGAGCGTATGCAACCCGCCGCCTTCGGAGCCACTGTCGTCACCGCCCACCCCGCGAAGGTCGCCGCCTTCTACGCGGAGCACTTCGATCTGGACATCACCGTCGATCTCGGCTGGTTCGTCTGCCTGCGTCGGGGCGACGCGTCCTGGGAGCTGGCCATCTGCGAGCGCGGCCACTCCTCGGTCCCGGCCGCGGTTTCGGCCACCACCGAGAGCTCGAACGTCTTCGGCTTCGTCGTCGACGACGCGGACAAGCTGGCCGCGCGGCTGACCGAGGCCGGCGTCGAGCTGGCCTCCGAGGTGGTCACCGAGCCGTGGGGTCAGCGGCACTTCTACGTCCGCGATCCCGAGGGCACCTGGCTGCACGTCATCCAGCTGGTCGCGCCCGACCCGGAGTGGCTCGCCGCCCACACGCCGTCGTGAGCCGCCCCGCCGTACGGCAGCGTCCGAAGAACCCGAGGCTATAGCGCTCGGTTCTTCGGACGCTGCGGGAAAGGTGAGCCGCGTCAGAGCGTCAGCAGGATCTTGCCGCTCTGGGTGGACTGCTCGAGCGCCTCGTGCGCCTTCGCGACCTCCTCCAGCGGGTACGTCGCGTGCACGATCGGGCGGACCTTCTTCGCCTCGACCAGCGGCCAGACGTGCCCGACGACCTCGGCCACGATCCGGCCCTTGTCCTCGACCGAGCGGCTGCGCAGAGCGGTCGCGGTGATCGTGCCGCGCTTGGCCAGCAGCCGGCCGAGGTCCAGCTCGCCCTTCACGCCGCCCTGCATGCCGATCACGACGATCCGGCCGTCGACGGCGAGCGACTTCACGTTGTCGGTGAGGTACTTCGCGCCGATGATGTCGAGGATCACGTCGGCCCCGGCCTTGCCGGTCGCCTCGCGCACCACCGAAGCCCACTCGGCTTCCTTGTAGTTGATCGCGACGTCCGCGCCGAGCCGGGTGCAGAACTCCATCTTGTCCGCGCTGCCGACCGTGCAGAGCACCCGCGCGCCGTGCGCCACCGCGAGCTGGATCGCCATCGTGCCGATCCCGGACGCGCCGCCGTGCACCAGCAGGGTCTCGCCGTCCTTGAGGTGCGCGGTCATGAACACGTTGGACCAGACCGTCGCGACCACCTCGGGCAGGGCGGCGGCGCTGATCAGGTCGACACCGTCGGGCACCGGCATCACCTGCGGCGCGGGCACGACGACCTTCTCGGCGTAGCCACCGCCGGCCAGCAAGGCGCAGCACTCGTCGCCGACCGACCAGCCCTCGACCTCCGAACCGACCGCCGCGATGCGGCCGGAGACCTCGAGCCCGATCGTGCCGGGCGCGCCGGGCGGGGGCGGGTAGTGCCCCTGGCGCTGCAGCAGGTCTGCGCGGTTCACCCCGGCCGCGACGACGTCGATGACCACCTCGTCGACGTTCGGTGTCGGATCTTCGATCTGGCCGATCGTCAGGACCTCGACGCCACCGGCACCTTCACACACGACAGCTCGCATACGACTCACCGTACTGCGTCGGCTCCGGCCGTCCCCACGATGTCCGCCAGGTCGCCGGCGATCGACTCCAGCGGATCGATGACGCCTATCAGCTTGAACCAGTCCCATAGTTCGAGCGCGTGGTACAGGCGGTAGCCGGTGGCACGTTGCTCCCAGCCGGCCGGCAATTCGCCGTACCCGGTGAGCAGGCCTTCGAGCTTCGCGCCGTCGTCCTTGATCGAGTAGTACTGCACCTTCGCGAGATCGATCAGCGGGTCGGCGGCGATCGCGTTCTCGACGTCGATGATCCCGGTGAGCCGCCAGGTCTCCGGGTCGACCAGCAGATTGCCTTCGTGGAAGTCGTTGTGGCAGAGGACCGGGTGTGTGTCGGCCGGGAAGGGATGCTCGGCGACGTACCGGGTGATCCGCGCGTGCAGTGCGGGATCGCCGCCGAGCTCCTGGAACTCGTCGAGCTTCTTCGCGAACTGCCGCCGCATGTACAAGTCGTTGGACGGCAGCGGCTCGAGCACTTGATCGGTGAGATACCCGTACGCCGGCTGCCGGATCCGGTGGATTTTCGCGAGCAACGCCCCGGCCTGTTCGTAGATCGGCCGGTAATCCGGCGGCGTGATCTCCGACAACGGCACGCCGTCGACCATCGACAACACGGTGAACGCGTGCGTCTCACCAGCGGGCTCGGCGTGGATCACCGCCGGCACCAGGTCTTTCAGTGACGGCTCCAGCAGCCCGTAGACGTAGACCTCCTTGGCCTGCTTCCAGGCCCATTCCGGGGCGTAGACCTTGACGATCACCGCGGCGCCGTCGGCGCGGCGTACCTCGAAGACGGTCGCCAACTGACCACCCGATCGGGGCAGGATCTCCGCGATCGTCCACTCCGGCAAGGCTTTGCGCATCATTGCCGCCACGTCATGATCCATCGGGTCACGGTAGGTGCCGGCCGACTGATGAGCGACCGGTTTATTCGCCGGGGATGGGATCGTCGAGATCGGCCCACGTGTCGACATCTCGACCGGCCTGCGTCGGCTCGCTCCAGTGCATGGTCAATCCGGCCAACGTCGTGCGCAGCGGCTGGTCCCTGGGGTCTTGTCTTGCCTGGAACGCCGCCGTCAACGCTTCCCGACGGTACGCCGCGACAAGTGGTTGCTCTCGGCCCCCAAGATCGCGCAGGCCGTAGCCGTCGTACTCGCCGATGCCGTCGACCAGGGTCGTCACGTCGTCCTTCGTCAACCAGGGGAGATCGCACGACACCAGCACCACGACGGGCGCCGTACCGAATGCCAATCCTGCCGCGACTCCCGCTACCGGCCCGCCTGACGGTGGATCCTCCCGCGTCCAGTTCACCGCCCGGCTCGTCACTCGTCGCGGGCCGACCACCACCGTCG
The DNA here is from genome assembly GCF_001984195.1 of Kribbella sp. ALI-6-A. Lineage (GTDB taxonomy): Bacteria > Actinomycetota > Actinomycetes > Propionibacteriales > Kribbellaceae > Kribbella. Next base: position 1,036,752 of record NZ_MTQN01000012.1, on the reverse strand, counting down.
ACTCCGCGGCGATAGTTGCCTCTAGCACCCGATCGAGCAGGGAAACCCCTTCGAGCACGAGCATCGCCTTGTCCACGCCGCCGAAGCGACGCGACGCCCCGCCCGCGAGCACGATGACATCGAACGGCGCGGCGCCGGTCATCAGCGCGGCGTCACCGTGAACCGCCGATTCGCCAGTGACGGGTTGCGCTTGCGCACCTCCGCGAGCCGCTCGGCCTTCAGCTCCGCCGTCGCGAATCCGTCGGCCTCACCGACCGCCGCGACCGCGACGCCCTGCGGGTCGATCACCTGGCTGAGCCCGCAGTACTTCCGCCCGTTCTGCGCCGCCGACGCGACGTAGCAGGTGTTCTCGATCGCGCGAGCGGTCAGCAGAGTCGTCCAGTGGTGTTCCTTCAACGGCCCCCGCACCCACGCGGCCGGTACGACGAGCACGTCCGCGCCGGCATCGACCAGCGCCCGCGACAACTCCGGGAACCGCAGGTCGTAACACGTCATCAGCCCGAACTTGAACTCGCCGATCCGCACCACCACCGGCGCGACGTCCCCCGGCGTCAGCTGGTCGGACTCCCGGTACCCGAAGGCGTCGTACAGGTGGATCTTGCGATAGGCGCCGAGCAGTTCGCCGTCCGCGCCGACCGCCAGCAAGGTGTTGTACGGCCGGTGCTCGTCGCAGCTCCGCTCGAACATCCCGGCCACGATCGCCGTCCCGTGCTCGAGCGCGCACTTGCGCAACGTGCTGACGAACTCGCCGTCCAGCGCCTCCGCCAGCGGGCCCACCGAGCCGCCCTCCACCGCGAAGTCGGCCATCATCGCCTCAGGCAACACGATCAGATCGGGCCCCGCCGCAGCCGCCTCCGCGACCAGCCGCACCACGGCGTCCCGGTTGGCAGCCTTGTCGTCGGAACTGGCGGCCTGCACCACGGCGATCTTCATACCTCCATGGTGCCGCATCCGGCGCCTGCTCGCGGGGGTCGCCGGATCGCTCGCTCCTTGGGCACGTGCCCGGGCGACGGCCGACGGCGGTTAGCCTCCTCGGGTGGCTGTGGACGGATTCGACCTGGACCATCACGGGGACCTCGAAGTCGGCGACGGGCTGGTGGATCTCGCCGTCAACGTGCGCGCCGGGACGCCGCCGCCGTGGCTGCTCGAGGAGATCACCGCCGGGCTCACCGACCTCGCGGCGTACCCGCGGACCGAGGCAGCGACCGCGGCCGTGGCCGCCCGGCACGACTGCGACGCCGGCAAGATCCTGCTGACTGCCGGGGCCGCCGAGGCGTTCGTGCTGATCGCCCGCGCATTCCGGCCACGCCACGCTGTTGTCGTGCATCCGCAGTTCACCGAGCCCGAGTCGGCGCTGCGCTCGGCCGGTCACCTCGTCGACCGGGTCGTCCTCAGCCCGGACACCGGCTTCACGCTCGACCCGTCGAGCGTCCCGCCGGACGCCGACCTCGTGGTGATCGGCAACCCGACCAACCCGACCTCGGTGCTGCACCCCGCCGACACCTTGCGCGAGCTGGCCCGCCCGGACCGCATCCTCGTCGTTGACGAAGCCTTCATGGACGCCGTACCGGGTGAGCCCGAGTCGCTCGTCGCCGCCTCGATTCCGGGGCTCGTCGTGATCCGCAGCCTCACCAAGACCTGGGGGCTGGCCGGGCTTCGCGTGGGCTACGTCGTCGCCGCCCCGCACCTGATCGAGCAGTTGGCCGCCGTACAGCCGCATTGGCCGGTCTCCAGCCCAGCCTTGGCCGCCGCGATCGCCTGCAGCACCCCGCGCGCCGGAGCCGAAGCGCACCAAGCCGCCGAGGACTTCGAGAGGCAACGCGCTCACCTTCTCTCCGGCCTGCTCACGCCGTACGGCGAGACGTCGGGCTCCACGCCGCTGTCGTACGGCGTCCCGCGGGCACCGTTTGTCCTCGTCCGTGTCGACGGCGCCGACCGTGTCCGCGAGGCGCTGCGGCAGCGCGGTTTCGCCGTCCGTCGCGGCGACACCTTTCCAGGCCTGGGCCCCGACTGGCTGCGCATCGCCGTACGCCCGGAGCCGGTGACCGACGCGTTCCTCAAGGTCTGGTGGGACGTGCTCGGCTGACCTCCGTCGCGGCATCGGCGAACCGCCGCCGAACTGCCGGGTGCTTGTGATCCGCCCAGGGGTTTACCCCTGCTGGACTTTGCGCACAGGGTGGGCACACAAGTACCCGCGAAAGGAGCAGCATCATGGGTCTCAACGACGATGACATGACCACCTCGTCCGGCGACGGTGAGGGCTTGGCCGATGGGGGCGCGACCCCTGGTGCGAACGACGGCGGTGCGGACGGCGGTGCCGGTAACCAGGCCACGCCGGGCGGTGGGTACGGCGGCTCGCAGGAGGGCCCGGCCGACGGCGGTGCCTCGGCGGGGGTGAGTGACGGCGGCGCTGACGGTGGCGCGGGCGGTGGCGAAGGCCCGGCCGACGGCGGGGCGGTGCCGGGTGGTACCGATGGTGGTGCCGACGGTGGCGCCGGTTCGGAAGGTCCCGCGGACGGCGGAGCCTCGCCGGGCGTCAGCGACGGCGGTGCTGACGGTGGCGCCGACAGCGGTGCCGGTGGCGGTAGCGGTGAGGGACCGATGGACGGCGGAGCCGACCCGAACGCGGTCGACGGTGGCGCGGACGGCGGTGCCGGCGAAAGCTCCGGAAGTCGGTGAGCGCGGTGCCGGAGACCGGGCCGCTGCCGGACAGCCGCCCGGCTCTCCGGCGCTGCGTCGCCGGAGACCTGGAAGAATTCGGGAGCCACTACTGGGGGCGCCGGGCGCTGCTCTCTCCCCGCGAAGAGCTGGCCGCTGACTCCTCGGCTGATGCCGACTTCGGCGACCTGTTCAGCCTCGCCGCGGTCGACGAGCTGCTGTCCCGCCGAGGACTCCGTACGCCGTTCCTGCGCATCGCCAAGAACGGCGCGGTGGTCGGCGACAACCAGTTCACCGGCTCCGGCGGGGTCGGTGCGGAGATCGGCGACCAGGTCCGCGACGACAAGGTCGCCGCGCTGTTCGCGAGCGGGCACACCGTCGTACTGCAGGCACTGCACCGCACCTGGCCCGCGCTGGTCGACTTCTCGACGCAGCTGTCGTCCGACGCCGGGCATCCGGTCCAGATCAACGCGTACGTCACGCCGCCGGAGTCGCAGGGCTTCTCGGCGCACTACGACGTGCACGACGTCTTCGTGCTGCAGGCCGCGGGTGAGAAGCACTGGACCGTTCACGAACCCGTTCATGTCGACCCGCTCCGCAACCAGCCCTGGACCGACCACTCCCAGGCCGTAGCGGCCGCAGCGCGCGAGCAGCAGCCGGTGGTCGACGCCGTACTGCGGCCCGGCGACGCGCTCTACGTGCCGCGCGGGTTCCTGCACTCGGCGAAGGCACTCGGCGGCGTCAGCGCTCACCTGACAGTCGGCCTGCACACGATGACGCGCTACCTGCTGATCCAGGAGCTCGCCGCGCTGGCCGCCAACGAGGTCGAGCTGCGCACAGCCCTGCCGCTCGGGTTCAACCCCGGCGACCCGGCTCAGCTCGCGCCCGAACTCGACAAGGTCGTGGCCCTCTTCGCCGAACACCTGAACACCGCCTCCGCCGAGGACCTGGCCGACCGCTTGCGTCGCCGTACTTGGTCCGGCAACCGCCCGGCGCCGCTCGCCCCGCTGGCCCACGCTGCGGCGATCGCCGATCTGAAAGTCGGTACGAGGCTCCGTGTGCGCCCGGGCCTCAAGCACCATTTGGTTGCGGGCAATCCGGTGCGCCTGCATCTGCCCGACCGCACGATCACGTTCCCGCCGGAGACCGAGGCCGCGGTCGCGGCGGCGTGCTCCGGTGCGCCGTTCGCCGTAGGTGACCTGCCGGGCCTGCCTCCTGAGGACCAGGTCGTCCTCACCCGACGCCTCATGACAGAAGCCGTGCTCGTCGAGAGCCCTACGTGACCCCACCCGAACCGCTCCGCCCGGAACGGACCGCGACTTCACCGCCCAGCCCGGCCGCCCCCCAGCGGTCGGGCTCGCCCGTCGAGCCCCGCTACCGCCCCGAAACCGGCTGCGCAGCCTCCGCCGAACGCCGAGGCGACGAGCTGTTCGCCTCCGCGCCACCGGCCGAACGCTGGCTACTCATCGAACTCAACGCCCCCTGGCCCCGTGTGGCCCTCACCGCCCTCCACCGCTCCAAGTCACCCGAGCGGGACCCGCGTAGCACCGCGCCGCCCCGCGCCATCCCGCCTCGCACCACGCCGCCCGACGCCCTCCCGCCATCCTCTCCTGACGACCTCCCCACCGAACTCGCCCAACTCTGCACCAAACTCCGCTGCCGCCCCGTCCTCATCCGCCGGCACGGCCGCGCGACGGCGGACACCCCCCGCCGCTGGTTCCTGGTCGACTCCCGCCCCGGCCAGGAATCCATCCGCACCGGCGAACTCCCCACCGACGAACACCTCCTGTCCGTCCTCACCGGCGCCGACCCCGGCACCCCCAGCACCGACCCGATCTACCTGATCTGCACCCACGGCCGCCACGACGCCTGCTGCGCCGTCCGAGGCCGCCCGGCCGCCGCGGCCCTCACCGCCGCCTACCCCGACCGAACCTGGGAATGCAGCCACATCGGCGGCGACCGCTTCGCCGCCAACCTCGTCTTCCTCCCCCACAGCCTCTTCTACGGCCACGTCCCCGCCGAGCAAGCGGTCCCGCTCGCCCAGGCCTACGACCAGCGCCTCATCAACCCGACGTACTACCGAGGCTCAGGCGCGCTACCCCCGCCGGTCCAGGCCGCCCAACACTTCGCCAGACAGACCGGCCACTCCTCGTCTCTGGACGCACTCCGCCCAATCGCAGTCCGCGAAGAATCCCCAGACCACTGGTCCATCACTCTCGCCACAGGCGCCGACGACCCCACGCCCGCCGCCCCCGAAACACCGTCCGCCAGCGATTCCGCCCAGCCCAGTGACGCCCCGGCACCCGACGCCGCCATCTCAACGCAACGTCGTGACCCTCCACTCACCAACGCCAGCTCATCTGCCGCCGGCACCTCGAAGCCGCCCGACCGCCCCCAAGCAAGCTCGACAGTGACCGTCAACGCGCGATCCGAGATGGTCACCGTCGACGGCCAGATGACCTGCGCCGCCCGCCCTCCCGGACGCTTTCGCCGCTTCCGGCTGGTGAGTGTCGTCGACGACTGACGAGCGTTCGCGCCCTCAGCGAGCTGTCGCCAACGACTCATCCGAGCCACTCAGACGGGTGGCCGGGGCCTCAGCTGCCGGACGGTCGACAGCCGGCCCTGGCCCAGCCCCGCGTGCCCCGGCCAAGTCCTCTCCGCAACGCCAGCGCCTGCTCCGATCGGTCGTACGCCGACTCGGCGCCAAGAGTGGACCTGCACAGCGAGGGCCTCTTCCCCGCCCGCGACCTGCGAGGAGAGGGCTTGGTCGACGCGGGCACGATCTCGGGAGCATCAGCAGTGCAGCCAGCCCAGACACGCCGCCCACGTCGCCCCCGGGAACGACAGAAGGGATGCAAGCGCCGCCCACCTCGCCCCCGGAAACGACGGAAGGGATGCAAGCGACCTACGGCGCGACGCGACGCCAAGACGCCCGCCTGTGCTGAGGCTCGTCCCCGACCTACATCGGCGTCGGCGACCGTGCCGTCTCGGGGGCCGGCGACGGCAGCACGGCGAAGGCCGCGCGGTACCGGGACGCGACCGAGGAGGTCAGCTGCTCGCCCAGGCCCGCCCGACGTAACCGCGGCACTCAACCCGCGATGGCGTTATGCGAACCACCGATCCGGAGCACAGCAGCAACTCGATGCACGCGGCGACTCGGCGCCTTGTGCCGCCGCTGATCACGGCAGGAGTCAACCGTATGACGTCGGTGCGGTGCCGAGTGCAGATCCCTTACAGAGCAGGGCTCTCGTGCACGCTCATGACCGAACCGGGAAGGCAGCGCGCGTAGCAGATCGGCGCATTAGCGCATCGCGGCGGGTCGCGGTGTTCGGGGCGAAGACGGCGGCCTCGGCCGCGGTGAGCGGAACCGACCCACCGGTCGGCGGCACCGCGACAGCGGCCCCGCGCTGCAGCAGTCAGTGCGACGCGACCGTTGGACAACTGGGTGCGCGCAACGGAAAACGGCGCTGGGGTGTTCCTGCGGACAGGATCGCCGCGAGCCTCGGTGTAGTTGGGCTGGTCGGCGACGGTCCCTTGCCGATCGACCCGCCGAGCGCGCCGGGACCGGTCAGCGACGCTTCGGACCAGGCACGATCCGCGGCGTTCCGGCGACGGAGCGGATCGGCGAAGCCCGACCACGTCGCCGTTCCAGCGCAGCGCACCGGCTCGGCTGGATCAACTGCCGGGCGACCAAGCATCGCCCGCGATGGGTCTAGTTGCTCGGGGAATCGTCGATCAAGCGGTCCTCCTGGTGGGATCCGTAGTACGCCGACTGGCGCGCCATGATTTCTCGCATCGGCGTGCCACGCGGTACGCCGTACACCGTGCCGGGGAAGTCCAGCGGTTCCTGGGCAGCCCAGAGTTCCTCGTGCCGGTCGGGCGGGAAGAGCTCGGCGGGGTTGCCGGCGGCGATCCAGCCGATCGGCAGGACCGTTCCGGCGGCCAGGTGGGAGTTGACGTGCAGGACGCTGTTGATCCGCAGTTCCGAGCCGGTGCCCGCGACGGAACCTGGGAACAGCGCGGCGCCCGTGGCGAGGAAGACCTCGTCCTCGACCGTGGCGCCGTTCACGTGCGCGTGGGGTCCGACCAGTACCGCGTCGCCGATCAGCGCGGGATGGTCGGCCCGGCCGCGGACCAGGGCGTTCTCCATCACCACGCAGTTCGTCCCGAGCCGGACTTCGCCGTTCTCGGCGGTCAGTACCGCGCCGTGCAGCACCCGGCAGCCCTCGCCGAGCACCACCGCACCACACAGCACCGCCGACGGCGCGACGTACGCCGACTCCGGCACGACCGGTCGCCGGCCGCGATGTTCCAGCAACATGGCTTGTCCTCTCTCGTGGATCACCACTTCCCTTCTACCCGACAGCCGCTGACGAAAGTCCCTCCAACGCCCGGGGACCTCACTTCCCCGGGCGGCCATCGCCGTACGGCCGTCCACGTCGGAGGTGGGAGGTTCGGCCGCTCGGACGAAGGTCTGAGTTGGAAAGAGGTACCGCGCGCTACCCGGAAAACATTAGAACACCTGTTCGAAGACACGCAACAAAAGCTGACACCTCAAACAGTCGTGTCGCAGGACATCGGTGACAGTTCGGCGGTGACACTTCCGTAGCCGCCCGCCCGGCTTGCCTCCTGTTGACCGACTCCCCAAACCGGGTTGACAGCGGACGGGCCGACCGCTCCGATGGGGCTCGTGAGTCCCCGCAAGGTCTACGCCGATCAGACCGACATCGACACGCGGCTCGTCCGCGAGTTGGTGGCCGCTCAGTTCCCGCAGTGGGCCGCCTTGCCGCTGGAGCGGGTCGACTCCGGTGGATTGGTGAACGCGATCTACCGCCTCGGTCCCGACCTGTCCGTACGGCTGCTGCTCCGCCCCTCGAACACAGACATAGTGCAACGGGAGCAAGCGAAACTCGCGGCACTCGCGCCGTTTCTGCCTGTGGCCATCCCTTCTGTCGAGGCGATCGGCTCACCCACCGACGCGTTCCCGGGCGAGTGGTCCGTCCACCACTGGCTCAGCGGTACGCACCCGTCCCCCGACGCGCTCGCCGACCCACACGGGCTGGCGACGGACCTCGCGGCGTTCGTCGACGCGTTCCGGCGGATCGACCTGCCAGACCGGCCGCCGGCGTATCCGGGCGAGCGCCGGACTCGCGCTCCGATGGCCTCGATGGACTCCTCGACGCGGAAGGCGATCGGCGAACTGGATGGCCTGATCGACACTCGCGCAGCGCTGGCGTCGTGGGAGGAGTCGCTCGCGGCGCCGTACGACGGGCGCGAGGTGTGGGTGCACTCGGACCTGACGCCTAGCAACTTGCTCGTGTCGGTGGAGGGTCGGCTGACCGCGGTGCTCGACTTCGAGACGTGCGGTGTCGGCGATCCGGCGTGCGACCTGTTCCCCGTGTGGTACCTACTGCCCGCGAACGTCCGCGACGAGTTCCGTGCGGTGCTGGACGTGGACGACGCGACGTGGCTCCGCGGACGCGGGCGCGTGCTGTCCCAGGCCCTGATCGTGTTGGCGTATCACAAGGACACCAACCCGGCGCTGGCGAACGATGCGCGGCACGCCATCGGCGAGGTGCTCGCAGCTCCTCAATGAGGTCTCTGAGCTGGCGACCGACGCGCCAACTCCCGAGTCTCACAGCCGGATAGGCGTTCCACCAGCTCGGTCAGCCGCGTCAGCCACCCGCTCGAATCGAGGTCAGCGGCGCTGGGCCGTGGCGTCCGGAAGTACCCGATCCAGCGCGACGAGCGTCGCCGCGGCGGCCAGCGCCAGCGCGGAGATCGCCAGCCACGGCAGCTCGTGCCCGACCACGAAGAGCTGGGCGAAGAACACCGGTACCAGCACGCTCGCGAAGGTGAAGGAGTACTGCCAGTACGACAGGTACTTGCCCTGCCCCCGCTCTGGCGCCACCGACGCCGCCAGCGCGTTCCCCGTCGCCGCGTGCAGCACGTCACCGGCGGCGAAGACCGCAGTCGCCAGCACGAGGCCCGGTACGACCAGTCCGGCGGGGATGTGCAGCAGACCGGCCATCAGCAACCCCCAGACTGTCCACAGCAGCCCGGCCAGCACCATCACGTTGATCTTCCGCCGCTTCTCCGTATGGCGAACCACCAGCGTCTGCCCGGTCGCCAGTACAACGGACACCGCCGCCAGCAGTACGCCGACCAGCCACTTCGGCGCGGGCAGGGCTTCGCTCACGTAGACCGGCAGCCCGACGCCCATCACCATCGTGCAGAGCGCCAGGATCGTGTTGGCTCCGATCAGCACCAGGAACGGCTTGTCGCGCCGCAGCAGCGGCGCCGGACCGGTGTCCTCAGTGGGCCGAGCAGTGTGGTCCGGGTGGATCCACAGCATCAGCACGCCGGCCACGAAGAACGTCACGGCATTCAGGGCGATGGCCAGCAGGAACGGCAGGTCCCCGTCGAGTGTCAGCAGCGCACCGGCCGCCAGTGCGCCAAGGCCGAACCCGCCGGCCTGCATCATCCCGCCCAGCCCGAACCAGCGGTCGCGGTCGCCCGGGTCGGACACATCCGCCAGCAGGCTGAACACCGACGACCAGAACACCCGCTGCCCGGTAGTGGTCAGCAGAGCGCACAGGAACAGCAGCCACTCCGACCGCCCGAAGAAGAACCCGACGAACGCCAGCCCCTGCGCGAACTGAGCTGCCGTCACCAGGTTGCGCGGTCCGACCCGGTCGATCACCAGTCCGACTGCTGCCGGCGCCGCCACGGAGAACAGCGTCGCCACGGTCAGCAGCACCCCCGCCGTACCGAGTGGGATGTCGGCGACCCGAACGAAGAACAGCAGCAGCAACGGGCCGGCGCAGCCCCCGCCGAAGGAGTCGATGGCCAGTCCGACCAGCAGTGGAACCCGGCCGCGAACATTGGGCAGTCCGAGGGACGTGGCTGTAGGCATGAGAAGGCACTCCGATCTCGGCCGCCGAGCCTAACAACCCGCCCCCGCCGAGCTCCACGCCTTTTACCGCCGCGCCGATCCAGAGCCTCACCGAGCGCACCTGACGGGCCCTGGACCCCCACGCGCTATCCTCGACCCTCGGCGGGCCCGTACTGCGGACCTCGCCTGGAGGGCTCGCATAGTGGCCGAGTGCGCTGGTCTTGAAAACCGGTATGGCGGGTGACCGTCATCGTGGGTTCGAATCCCACGCCCTCCGCCCAAGGCCCCCGAGAACCGCCTCTGACCTGCGAGAACACGCGTCTCCGACTCGCGAGATCAGCTGTCCGGCTGTGACCGATCGCGTCCGCGAGAACCGGCTGGTTTCGGCTACTCGTGCAGAATGCGTGCAATGCCCCGGCTGTTCCAGCCTCTTGCAAGTCGGGTCATATGGCTGGAACAGGCGGGGGTGGGCGACGATGTCCGCCGCGATCAGCCGCGCTAGGGGACAGTGGGTCTGGTGGTCTCACTCATCGATGTGAGCCGAGATCGCGCTGCAACCGGTAGGCGTTCTTCGACTTACGCTAGGTCGGGCCGGGTCCTGAGCTCGATGCTGTAGGTGACCGAACCTTGACACGCTACCGTACGGTGACCAGCACATACGCGTAGCATTGACTTGAGGGGCAGGTGGGCTGCATGACCGAACAAGCACCGTCATATACGCGGGCTTCAGACTTGCCGCTGTTTGAGCGCCCGCCAGTGACCGAAGTCAGCATGGGCGTGTCCTTTGAGGGCATCAAGGTGAGGGCGATCGACCTTGGCGAGCTGCGGCGACGGTTCGTCAAGACCCATCCCGTCGTCGAAGAGCACCCGCCTGTTCCGCTCCAGGTTGAGCGGTTCGGTCGCGCAGCCCGGCCCGGAATAGAATTCCAGTTCATGGACTTTCCACCGATACCAATGGTGGTTTTCTTGGCAGAGGATAGATCGAGTTTGATCCAGGTCCAAGGTGACCGTTTCCATTGCGCCTGGAGGCGCGTCCAGGATGAAACTCCGTATCCCAGGTACGAAAGCTTCCGAAGAGATTTTCTTGCGAATCTCCAGGCTTTCTGCGCGCAGATTGGTCATGACGAGCTACCAATCACTCAGGCCGAGATCAACTATGTCAACGACATGCCAACCGACGGCACGGAGCGGCCGGATACGTTGGCAAACTTGCTGCCCCTGAGTGGGCGTAATAGAGGAAATGCCGTCAGCGTTTTGCCGGAGATTTCCATGGTGAGCACTTCTCAGCACTTCACTATGAAGAGCGGGGAGGGGGTCGAGTATGCTCGCCTGCACATTGCTGGAGAGCCACTCGCTGCGAATCCCGACACGGTGCGCCTAACGTTTACTTACCGCGGAGAGCCGGGCGGGCGAACCTCGGGTGCATCCATGCTGGAGATGATTATGGGATTCCTAGACGAAGGTCACGATCAGATCGTTCGATCATTCGCGGTAAATACGACTGCAGAGGCGCAGAAGAACTGGGGGAGGGCTCAGTGACGATTGCGGCAGAATGGCAGCCTGTGGGCTGGGATTTAATCCGTGGCAGGCTGAGGTTTGCGCGGGACCTGTTCGCGGTGGCCATACGGCCGAAGGTCGATGTATGGTCGGACACCCAGATTCCGCATTGGGTTACGCAGGTCATTGAGCGGCTTAGGACCGTTCTTGCGTTGGAGAAGGGCTGGGATGGTGCCCAGGGGGAGCCGGTCAGCGCTGAAGCCTTTCAGATGGCGCTCACCGTCCTCTCGGAAACCATGTCGCCTGATTCGATTGCGCCGCATGTCGTCCCGACGGCGGATGGTGGGTTGCAGCTGGAGTGGCATTGTGCCGGCGTTGATCTAGAGGTCTATGTCGAGGCTGACGGACGTGTCTCGGCCTGGTGTCAAGAGGGCAGCCGGGAGTGGGAGGAAGACTTCTATCCCCGGGCCCGGCTCGCGAAGGAACTCAGCCTCCTAATCGGCAAGTTCTGCGACTGAATCCGTATGCCTGACGACGACGGGACCGTGGCGGATAGTGACGTCCTGTATCGGCGGATTCCTCCAAGTCAGGCACCGTTCGATGCGAACCGGAATCGCCGGTTTCCGTCATCGGCCGCCCTGCTCCCCTCCTCCGGGGACACTGAAGTCTCCGTCTATTCCGGCGCAAAGTTGACGGAGATCGGCTTGGTGCCTTTGGACGTCCTTGAGGCGCACGAGCAGCATGGGTTGTTCTGCTTCACCGCTTTGGCAGCGCGAGAGGCTGGATATGGGATTAAGAGTGACCCAGTGATCGACAGTGAGCGCCCCCTCAAGGTGGACAGTGCGCATGTAGTACTGACAGGAACACCAGCTGGCAGCAAGCAGAAGAGAAACTGGCCCGTGCGCTGCTGGGGAGTTCCACGGTAGAGATATTGAAGGATCCGCCCGAGGATGACGGCTAAGGCGCACGTCTGCCGGGTCCACGCCGGGGATCATCCCTATGGATGCCAGCGTCCGCGGCGCTGGCGGACACTGTTGAACAAGCTTTCACAGGCAGCGTTCGGGCCACGCTGTCAACCTTCGGGCGCCGGCGAGGTCCCCCTATGTTCCAGCGACGCTCGCAACCCGGAGGCTGGAACTTGCTGGGAACTCGCCCCCGGGCATCGAGGCGGTGAGCACCACGCTTGCTGTACCGGATGCCGAGGGTACGGGGGACAGCACACGCGGGCCCCTGTCCCCCTGAACCGGCTGCAAATTCGCAGGTCAGCGCGCTGAGGGGGACAGGGGGACAGCGGGGACAGTAACGTCCCCCAACCAGCATCGAACATCTGTTCGAAGATCTGAGCTACCGTAGAACCATGCTTGGACGCTTCTTCGTGCGGCCATCGGCAAACGGTGACGGCACCTTCGGGGTCTGGGATGGCGCCGTCAACGGCTGGCGCGGTAACGGTCTGACCGAGCATGCCGCTTCGCAGGTGAAGGCAGACCTTGACGTGCAGTTCAACGCGCACGGGCCCCGGCCGGCTCGCGACGTGCGGCAGATCGATCCTGCGAGACCGGTGCGGTGCTGAACCGCATCTACGCCAAGGTGCTCGACGGCATGGAAGGCCAAGCGATGGAGGCGATTGACGCCAAGTACGGCAACTGACCGACCGGGCGCACGCCGGCCCCCAACCCGTAGTTCCGGTTGGGGCCGGCGCTGGTTTGAAAGCCTGACGAGCGGCATCCTCAACCACTCGACCACCTGAGCGAGAATTGGGTGCGCACCTGCTGCCAGCTTGGAACCCCACGCTCCCAGCCGACGTCACAGCCCCGTCGGGTGCTGGAGCCCTGATCGGAACGGAGCGGCGCATGAGCCTGGCCGAAGAGTTGGTGAAGCAGATCCCCACCGCAGCTTTGGGAATTGCCGGCATCGCGGGAACCTACTTCGGCGGCAGAAGGACTCAGCGCGAGGCGCGGCAACACGCCCGACTCGAATCGATCTACGCCGAGTTCCTCCGCCTCTTCAATCAGCACAGCAACTGGGTGCGAGACGCCGCCCGATCTGAAAGGGCCCTCTGGATTGGGCCAGGGGCTACGAGGAGAAGATAGACAAGCTGTTTAGCGAGTTGCAGTTGTACGGGAGTAAGGACGTCACGGACGACGTCCTCGCCATCATGCGACTCCAGGCTGAAGCAACGAACCTGGTCCTGGCGTGGGTCTCTGAGGGGCGGACGGAGGAGGCAAGACTAGAAATGGCGTCCGCACTGGATGCCGTTGACGATCGAACCGCGAAGCTTGTTCGGACGATGCGCGCGGATCTTGCAGTGCCCCGTCTCCCCCTCAGCCGGCGTGTACTCCGGCGGCTCCGTCGCGGTACGAATGCCGCTGACTACGGTCGCCAGTTGCCACCTTGATATGTGGATGCGGACTGCCGATCTGCGGGCCACGGGGCCGTTGCAGTGGCGGCTGTGCTCTGTCCTGCGGTCCGTCGTTTTCGGCTCAACGTGCAAAATACGTGCAATGGCGGGCCCTCGATCCGGTTATCGGCGGGAGGTTTCCGCAGGTCAGACGCGTGTTGAAGTTGTAGGGCGCCGTGGTCTTGAAAACCGGTATGGCGGGTGACCGTCATCGTGGGTTCGAATCCCACGCCCTCCGCCGAAGGCATCTCGAAACGGCCTGTGACCTGCGAAGACACCGGGGGAAGCGACCGAAGCCGGCCGCCGCCTCGGCGGCCGGCTCACTGGTCAGTTCGAGCTCATTGCGGTCAGGGTCAGGGGTTGTCCGACCGGTAGACGCCCCAGTAGTGGATGCGCTTCTGGCTGGTCCCGCTCAGTGAGTAGAACTCGATCCGATATGTCCCCGACGGCAGATAGGAGAACTCGCGGGTGAAGTAGCTGCGGGTGGTGCTGCAGCTGATCGGCTCGGTGACGGTTTGTACGACCCAATTGGTCCCGATGCGCTCCTGCAGCCGGACGATGAACCTCCCCGTCGAGGTCGCGCACGACCGCTGGAGGTGGATCTTCAGGTAGCCGCTTCTGGAGTTGCTGAACGCGGGACTGTGGACGCTCTGCGTGAAGCTGTACGTCACGCCGTTGTTCGTCGCCAGATAGACCGACGCTGCCGCGGCGGGTTGTGCGTTCCCGGCCACGCCGGCCGACAACCCCAGCATGAGCGCCGGGATCACGAGAAACGATCGCAGGAGATTCTTCACCATTCGAGCTCCGTTGGTTGTGCGTGGTTGGCCGTGGGGCGGCTTTTCACTGCGCGACGTTACGAGCGGCCCTTGTCACCGCGCTGCCCGTACTCCGCCCGTACCGGCCAAGGATCGTTGCCGAGGGCGCGAAACGATCGACGTCACCGCGGGAACGACAGGTGCTGGTGGATCAACTGCCAGCCCTCGGGCCCGTGCCGGAAGACCCGGGTGGCTCTCGACTCCGACTCGACGCGGCCGTCATCAGTCTCCGCAGTGACGTGATCGATGCCCCAGGCAACGGCGAGATCGTTTCGGGCGATGATCGTGTGGTCCGGAGTGGTGAAGGTCGCCGGGGTTTTCAGGCCCTCGGCACAGACCTCACGCACGGCGTCGCGGCCCGCGTACTGGAGTGGGCCGGCGTGTTCGTAGGAGACGACGTCGGGGGCGATGGATCCCATCAGGCCGTCGAGGTCGCCGGCGGCCGTCTTCGTGGTCCAGTCGTCGAGCACCTCACGGACGGCGGACTCGCCGACCGGCGACGGGATCTCGTCGTGCGGGAACGAGTGGTGCTCGTGCGTGACGGTCCAGCGGCCGTCGAGCTTGCGCAGGCCGATGGTCAATCGCAGCCGGCGGTCGGCAGTCTCGTCCGGCATCCCGCACTTGAGCAGCGCGAAAGCAAAGGCGACATCCGAACCGGCGGTGATCTCCAGCGACACCAGCTCGAACGACGCGCCCGTGGCCTGCCACTCGAAGAAGCCCGGCCACGTCTCCTCGTACGCCGCCAGCCCCCGCACCCCGTCGTACGGCGGTGGCACGTCGAACATCACGATGTCCTCGGAGTGGTCGGCCAGCACCGTGGCCAGGTCGCCGGCGTGTACCGCGGCGACCCAGCGCTCGATCAGTTCGCGAATCTCGTCCATCTCGGGTCCTCTCGTACGGGGTTGTCAGCACTGGAACCCCGCCCGGACCCGAAACTCATCGCGGCAGCGAAGCCGGCAGCCCGTACGACGGGAAGTCGGCCTCCAGGAACGACACGACCTCCGTGATCGCCGAGCCGCGCAGCGTGACGACGTCCAGCCCGCACGGCTCGAACCGCCCGTCGACCAGCCGGTACGTGCCGAACGCGAGCTGCCCGTTCGCCCGCGCGGGTATGAACCGCCACTCCGACCGCAGCGGCCCGTCCAGCAGGAACCCGCGAATCCCGGCGTGCCCGGCGTACCACTCCGGCAGTGGTGGCATCGAGTACTTCGCGTCCTCGGTCAGCATCGCGACGATCGCGTCGACGTCACGCGCCTCCCACGCGGCCACGTACCGGCGGGCCACCTCGCGCTGCCCGTCCTCACCGAGCGACGCCAGGACCTGCTGCTGGGTAGCGCCGGCGCCGACCACCTGCCGCGCCCGCTGCAGCGCACTGTTGACCGCAGCAACCGTCGTGTCGAGCTGCTCGGCCACCTCCCGCGCCGCGAACGCCAGTACGTCGCGCAGCAGCAGCACTGCCCGCTGCAACGGCGACAGCTGCTGCAGCGACGCGACGAAGGCCAGCTCTACGCTCTCCAGTGCCACGACCCGCGCCTCCGGGTCCAGCGAAGCAGTCCAGGCCAGCCGGTGCTCCGGCAACGCCTCCTGTACGGCGTCCCCGGCCGGCACGTCCCGACGCCCTCGGCGCTCGATCAGCGTCAGGCACCGGTTGGTGGCGATCTTGTAGAGCCAGGGCCGCAACCCGCCGCGGTCCTCGAACCGGTCGATGGCGTTCCACGCGCGCAGCAGCGTCTCCTGCACCGCGTCCTCGGCGTCGTGGTCCGAACCGAGCATGCGGTAGCAATGCGCGTGCAGCTCGCCACGCAGCCGCCCGACGAGCTGCCCGAACGCCTCCTGATCCATCCGGTCAGGCTATGCCGACCCAGCGGTCGAGCGTCGCCGCAGCTGCTCCGCTGTCGATCGCAGCGGCGCACTGCTCCAGACAGGTCTCCAGCGATCGCCCGTCGGGCAGTGTGCTCAGCGCAGCCGCCGCATTGAGCAGTACGACGTCCCGTACGGCGCCAGGCTCACCCGCCAGCAGCCGCCGTACGACGGCCACCGGGTCCGGGTCGCACAGGTCCGCCGGGGCGCTCAGCGGGATACCGACCGAGCGCGGATCGAAGACGGCCGAGCTCACCGCGCCGTCCCGGACCGTCAGCACTCGCGACGGCCCGGTAGTGGTCAGCTTGTCGAGGCCGTCCGAGCCGCGCACGACCAGGACCGAGCAGCCGCGCTCGGCAAGCACCGAAGCGACCACCGGCAGCATCCGCTCGTCCGCCACCCCGATCAGCCCGTGCTTCGGGTCTGCGGGGTTGATCAGCGGCCCGAGCACGTTGAAGGCGGTCGGGACCGCCAGCTCACGGCGTACGGCGCCGACGTGACGCAGCGCCGGGTTGTACTGCGGTGCGTGCAGGAAGGCGATCCCGGCCAGCCGGACGGACTCCGCTGCGGGCAGGTCGAGCGGCACACCCAGTGCCTTCACCAGATCGGCCGAACCGCCAGTGCTCGACGACGCTGCCCTTCCGCCGTGCTTCACCACAGCCGCCCCGGTGGCGGCGACGACGATCGACGCCATTGTGGAGATGTTCACCGCACCCAGCCTGTCGCCGCCGGTGCCGACGATGTCGATCAGCGGTCCCGGGACCCGCACAGGAGTCGCGGCGGCTCGCAGCACCGCCGCCAGCCCAGCGATCTCGGCCGGTGTCTCGCCCTTGGCGCGCAGGGCGACCAGGAAGCCCGCCACCTGAGCTGACGACGCCTCGCCGGCCACCACGCGGTCCATGGCCCAGGCAGTGTCGTCCGGCGTCAGGTCGTGACCGGTGAGCAGGTCGGTGATCAGGCCGGACCAGGTACGTCGAGCGGTGAGCGCCATGGGGTTCCTCGGTGGGTGCGGGGTCGCCCCGACGAGGAGATACAGCAACGGCCGCCTCGACGAGACGGCCGGTGAGCGCGCAGCAGAAGGGGGCCGTCTAGGAGACGGGCCACCAGCTGCTCAGGCGCGCGGACATGCTCAGACTGTAGCAAGCAGCCGCTCGCCCAGGTCCCAGAGCCGGCTGGCGTTCGCCGGGTCGAGCGCGAAGGGTGCCACGCCGCCTCCGAACAGCGGCGGGCGCTCGGTCCGGAGCTCCGCTTCGGCGCAGTCCTCGAAGTACCGTCCGCCGATCCGCTCGACCAACGGAGAGGCCGCGGCGAACACAGAGGTCGCAGCGCCTTGCTCGACGGTCTTGCGGCGCTCTGCAGGTGTCCTGAGCCCACCGGTGTGCTGCTGCAGGTTGGTGGCGATCGCACCGGGATGCACGGCGTTCGCCCTGATCCCGTCGGTCGCCCAGCGTCGGTCCGCCTCGACGGCGAGCAGCGCAGTGGCGGTCTTGGACTCGCCGTACGCGGTGACCGGGTCGTACTGGCGGAACAGATAGTCGTAGTCGTCGAAGCTGAACGGTGCGAACAGGTGCGCGTTCGAGCTGAGCGAGACGATGCGGGATCGGCCGGAGTGGGCCAGCGCCGGGTACAGCCCGGTGGTGAGGGCGAAGTGGCCGAGGTAGTTCACAGCGAACTGCAGCTCGTGGCCCTCCGGCGTACGGGTGAGCTCCGGTGTCGCCATGATGCCCGCGTTGTTGATCAGCAGGTCCAGAGGCCCGTCCCACTCGGCAGTGAACGAGCGAACCGATCCAAGGTCCGACAGGTCGAGCCGGCCGACGGTGACGGAGCCGTTGCCGGTCGACTCCTTCAGCTGGGCCGCAATCCGCTCACCAGCCTCGACGTTCCGTACGCCGAGCACCACTGCGGCCCCGTGAGCGGCCAGGGCCCGAGCGGTCTCCACTCCGACACCGGAGGTCGCTCCGGTGACCAGTGCGCGCCGATCGGTGAGGTCTACGCCGGCCAGGACTTCGTCGGCGGTCGTGCTGAATCCAAAGGTGGTCATGCGTCGAGGCTGGCTCGCCGAAGGACGGCGGAGAAGGCCCTGCTCACACTGGTATCAGCAGGGACAGGATGAGCGGAGTACGGCGACCTACTCTGGTGCCATGAGCAATCTCGGCGAGTACCTGAAGGTGCGCCGTGAGCGTCTGCGGCCGCAGGACGTCGGACTCCCCGGCGGCAGCCGTCGACGGGTGCCCGGTCTGCGCCGTGAGGAAGTCGCGCTGCTTGCAGGGATCAGCGTCGAGTACTACCTGCGCCTCGAGCAGGGCCGTGACCAGCATCCGTCGGACCAGGTGGTGAGCTCGCTGGCTCGGGCGCTCCAGCTGGACGCGGATGCCGAGTCCTACTTGAAGAAGCTGGCCGAACCGGCCAGGCCGGCGAGGCGCCGGGCCCCAAAGCCGGAGAAGGTCGGTGCGGGAGTCCTGAGCCTGATCGACAGCTGGCCGACGACTCCGGCGCTGGTGCAGGGTCGCTATCTGACGACACTGGCCGCCAATCCGCTGGCTGTTGCCCTCAGCCCCTACTTCGCGCCGGGCGTGAACTCGTTGCGAGCGGCGTTCCTGGAGCCGGAGATGCGGGAGCTCTACCGCGACTGGGAGGGCATGACCGCCAAGGCTGTCGCCTACCTGCGCTCGGTGATCGCCGACTCGCTCGACGATCCGCGGCTGCTGGAGCTGATCGGAGAACTGAGCGTGCACAGCGAGCGGTTCCGAATGCTCTGGGCACGTCAGGACGTACGGCTCAAGACGAGCGGGCTGACACAGCTGAACCACCCACAGGTCGGTGCGCTCGACCTGCAGTACGAGAAGCTGGCTCTGCCCGGCACAGGCGGCCAGATGCTGATCACCTACCACGCTGCGCCCGGTACGCCGTCCCACGAGAAGCTGGAGCTGCTCGCTCACCTGGCAGCCGAGCAACCAAGCGTCAGCCCCGTACGTAGTCCACGGTGAAGCTGGGCACGAGGTGGTCGTCGGAGCCGGTCGACCAGTCGGGAAAATCGAAGACGGCGAGCATCAGCTGCAGCGGATAGGCGGGCGGCGCGGGGCAGCGGCGTACGGGCTGGTCGTCGACGAAGAACTCGGCCTGCTCGGCGGTCCACTCGACGGCGTAGGTGTGGAACTCGGCGACGTCGATCGGGAGCCGGACCGCCTCGAAGTCCTCGGGCACCGACGGGTCGCGGAAGCTGTGCAGACCCATGCCGACCGCGGCCGAACCCGGTTGCAGCGCGTTACCGAAGACCTCCATCACGCAGATCTCCGCGCAGCGCTCGGGCCGGTCCTCGAGGCCGACCATCCACAGCGACACCATCGAGCGTGGGGACAGGTCTGCCCGGGCGCGGAGCTCGATGCGGCCGAAGTGGGGCGTCCAGCCCCAGAAGGGGTCCTGCTGCTCGCGGACCACCAGTCCGTCGCGGTACGGCTGCTGGCCGACCGTGCTGCCGACCGGGCCCGAGTAGTTGCCCGACTGGATGCCGGAGACGCGCAGTGGTGGTTGGTGATCGTCGGCGCACCAGAGGCCCTGGTCCGGTGGGATGAACAGGCGCAGGTGAGAGCCGTCCAGCTCGTACTGGGCCGCCGAGGCGGCGCGGGAGCTCCAGTGCGGCAGGTAGTACGGCGACCACACGGTGGTGTCGAGCTCAGTGCCGTCGAACTGCATCACCCCATCATCGGTGCGGCTGTCACGCGTGTCACGGCCCGTACGTCGGACTGGTGGAACCTCGTGGACGGAGACTGTGGCGGTGGATCACCAGGACGAGCTGGCGCGCCGGTTCGAGCAGGACCGTGGACATCTGCGGTCGGTCGCGTACCGGATGCTCGGCTCGCTCAGTGAGGCGGACGACGCGGTCCAGGAGGCTTGGCTGCGGCTGAGCCGGTCGGACGTCAGCGAGGTGAGCAACCTGACCGGCTGGCTCACCACGGTGGTCTCCCGGGTCTGCCTGGACATGCTGCGCTCACGCAAGTCCCGGCGGGAGGACCCGATCGACACCTGGGTGCCGGACCCGATGGTGAGCCGGCTGGACCCGGAGGAGGAGGCGCTGCAGTCCGACGCGGTCGGGCTGGCGCTGCTGGTCGTCCTGGAGACGCTGTCGCCCGCGGAGCGGCTCGCGTTCGTGCTGCACGACCTGTTCGGGGTGAGCTTCGACGAGATCGCGTCGATCATCGACAAGAGCTCGGCGGCGACCCGTCAGCTGGCGAGCCGGGCACGCCGCCGCGTCCAGGGTGCGCGGACAGGTGACGGCGATGCCGGGCGGCAGCGTGAGGTGATCGAGGCGTTCCTCGCGGCCTCCCGCAGCGGCGACTTCGAGGGCCTGCTCGCCCTGCTGCACCCGGACGTCGTACTGCGTGCCGACGCGGGTGCCGTTCCCGCCGACGCGCTGGCGGCGTCCCGGCTGGTCCGCGGTGCCCGGGAGGTCGTCGAGCAGGCCCTGCTGTTCGCGCGGATGTCGCCGTACACGCAGGTGGCGACAGTCAACGGCGCACCCGGCGTGATCACTGTGCTGAACGGCGAACTCTTCGGCGTGATGGCGGTCGAGGTCCGCGACGGCCGCATCGTCGAGATCAACATCCTCGCCGACGCCGCCCGGCTGCGCGCCCTGGAAAACTAGCTCGCCTGCCCTGTCGATTTCGTTCTCCCTCGCTCGACGTACCGGTGAGACCAGGAGAACGGAGTGGGGCATGAGCGTGCAGGTGGAGCAGGCAGCGGGCACGGACGTCGTCGCGGGGCTGCTCGGCAACGGGTTCAACGGCGCGATCCACCGGCCGGGCGAGGCGGCGTACGACGAGCTGCGGCGGGCGATCGTGCCGACGTTCGACTCGCGGCCGCTGGTGGTGGCCGAGGCGTTCGGGCGGACCGACGTGCAGGCGGCGGTGCGCACGGCCCGCGAGTACGGGCTGCCGATCGCGGTCCAGGCGACCGGGCACGGGACGCGGGTGCCGGCCGACGGCGGAATCCTGCTGCGGACGTCCGCGATGACCTCGCTGCTGATCGACCCGGAACGCCGGATTGCGAAGGTCGGGCCGGGCGTGCGCTGGGGCGCTGTGCTCGACGCCGCGGCGGAGTTCGGGCTGGCCGGTCTGGCCGGCTCGTCGCGCGACGTCGGCGTCACCGGCTACACGCTCGGCGGCGGCATCGGCTGGCTGGCCCGCAAGTACGGGTACGCCGCCGACAGCGTGATCCGCGCCGAGGTGGTCACCGCCGACGGCCGAGTCGTCACCGCCACGGCTGACGAGCACTCCGACCTGTTCTGGGCGATCCGCGGCGGCACCGGCAACTTCGGCATCGTCACCTCGCTCGAGTTCCGCCTCTACCCGGTGCACGAGGTCTACGCCGGCATCGTCTACTTCGAGGCCGCCGCCGAGATCCTGAAGGCCTACCGCGACTGGACCGCGACGATCCCCAACGAGCTGAGCACCGCCGTCACCCTGACGACCCTCGACGGCCGCCGCGTGCTCGGCCTCAAGGTCCTGTACTGCGGAGACGCCGAGCTCGCCGAGCACCTGCTCAAGCCCCTCTACGCCGTGGCCGGCCCGGTCGTCGCCGGTGAGCTGCGCACGACCACCTTCGCCGAGACCGCGATGGGCGGTACGCCGGCCCGCTACCTCGACCTGGTCGACGAGTTGCCTGACGACCTGCTCGACGCGCTTGCGACGCTCGACGGCCCGACGGTCGAGATCCGGCACTGGGCCGGCGCGATGGCCAACCCGGGCCCCGGCGCGGGACCGGTCGCGCACCGCGAGGCGCCGTACTCGGTGATCATCGACCAGGAGGTGCCCGAGCTCGCCGAGGTCCTGCGCCCGACGGGCCGCACGTTCGTCAACTTCCTCGCCGACCCGGCCCGCGCCGCGACGGCGTACTCGAGCGCCGATCTCACCCGGCTGCGCGCGGTCAAGCGCCGCTACGACCCGGACAACCTGTTCCGCCTGAACCACAACGTCAGACCCTGAGAACGGCGAAAGGGCCCGGACGTGATGTCCGGGCCCTTGCGGCAGGGCGGTCGATGGCCCCGAGTGGTGACTAAGCCGTGCCCTGGTTGCCGTAGACGGTGACGTGCACGTGGTCGAAGTGGTTGGCGGTCGCGCCACCCCGGTCCTCCATGGCGCGCCAGCCGTCGCTGCTGCGCTGCACGGTCCAGATCCGCTGCTCCCAGATGACCTCGCTGACGCCGAGCTCCTTGGCGTGCGAGCGCACGTACGCCGCGATCTCGTCGCCGGTGGAGCCGGTGACCATGATGTCCAGCGCGCGGCCGGTGCCGTGCTCGCCGTCGTCGCCGGAGCGCACACCGCCGTATGACGAGACCGAGGGGAACAGCGCGCAGACCGCGCGGTGCACCCGGATCGCGTCGGCGGTCAGGCCGTCCTCGACGCCGGAGCCGGACTTGCAGGCCGCGGACGAGACGCCGTTGTCGGCGCTCTCGGGGTCCGTGCCGGCCTCGACGGCCTTCTCGACCGGCTTGGTGGCGGCCAGGAACTCGGCCTTGACCCAGCGGGACGCGCCGTTGCGGACGATCTCGGCCCAGATGCCCTTGACCTTGCCGGTGACCGAGACCTTGGTGCCCTTGGACAGCACGGTCAGCAGCGCGCCCTTGGACTCCGGAGCGGTCCAGACGTTCAGATCGGTGGTGGTGTACTTGCTGCCGATGATCTTCGGCGGCAGCGCCTGCACGGTCTCGGCGGCGCGGGTCTTCACCGACTTGGTCGGGATCGGCGCCTGCTTCTTCAGGTGCTTGGCGGCCGGCGGCGCCTTCGGCTTGGCCGTGGGCGGGGTGCTCGGCTTCAGATTGAGCGAGGGGCGGTAGGCGTCCCGGCTGGTCTGGGACTCACGCGCCAGCTGCAGGGGAGAGCTGGCGAGCGGGGTCTCGACCGTCGGGGCCTGGTCGGGGAAAGCACCTGCCGACCCGGTGGCCAACAGTGCCACCGCCGCACCGGGGACCGCGACCTTCACGATGCCGGGGCGGATCACCTTGCGGTGAGGTTGACGATGTCGTGCCTGTCTATGCCGTCCTTCAGCCACTGATATTCCCAATCTGCCGAGACCAAAACGTTATCGACCGGAGGAGTCAAGCACACAAACCGGCCTGTCGCACAACTCGGCACGAGTTTTAACGCATTACGTACGTCGTACCGCTCGAAAGCGCGGTCAGCGGATGTGACCTGGCAGGCGGCGGCAGCGCGTGTGCTCTGTTTGACTGCGAGTCATGAACCAGGGCTTCAGCATCGTGACCGGTGAGGTGTCCCGGTTGGTGATCGACCGGGTGGACAAGCGCAACGCCCTGACCCGCCAGATGTGGGAGGCGCTGCCCGGACTGCTCGAGCCGCTCGCCGCCGACCCCGCGGTCAAGGTGCTGGTGGTCTCCGGCGCCGGACCGACGTTCTCGGCGGGAGCGGACATCACCGAGCTGGTCGCCGGGACCGATCCGAACGACCCGATGGCCGAGATCCGGACCGCGAACCTGCGGGCGCAGGCGGCGCTGAGGCAGTTTCCGAAGCCGACGCTCGCAGTGATCCGCGGCCACTGCATCGGCGGCGGTCTGGAGATCGCGGTCAACTGCGACTTCCGGTTCGCGGCCCACGGCAGCACGCTCGGCGTCACGCCGGCGCGGATCGGAGTGGTCTATCCACCGGCCGCGATCAAGGTCCTGCTCGACCTGGTCGGGCCGGCGACCACGAAGTACCTGCTGTTCAGCGGAGAGCTGCTGTCGGCCGGTCAGGCGGAGCTGAAGGGACTGGTCGACCGGGTCGTGGCCGCCGACGACCTGGACGTGGAAGTGGACGCGTTCGCGGCCAAGCTGGTCGCCCGGTCACAGCTGACGATCCGCTCGGCCAAGGAGACGGTGACCTCGCTGCTGGCCGGTGAGGACGCCGAACCGGCCGCGGACAAGCGGTACCAGGAGACGATCGCGAGCGGCGAACTGACCGAAGGTGTCCGCGCGTTCACCGGGAAACGGACTCCCCGATTCCGCTGGAATTGATTCAAACGATTGTTGGACGTTTGATCGGTTCACACCCCGGGGCACTGGTCTGGAGGGCCGCTTCCCGCCTGGGCGGCGTACGGACAAAGGAGAATTCATGCTCATCCTCGGACTGATCCTGCTCGTGCTGGGTCTGGTGCTGAAGATCTCGATCCTGTGGACGCTCGGGGTCATCCTGCTCGTGGTCGGAGCGGTGCTCTTCCTCCTCGGATCGACCGGTCGTGCTGTCGGGGGACGCAAACACTGGTTCTGATCGACGGGCCCTTCAGGGCCCGTGAACGGTTGAGCGACCGGACCCCGCAAGCGAACTGGCTTGCGGGGTCCGGTCTGTTCGTTAGCATCCGGAGGATGAAGTACCTGGTACTCATCTTCGGCGACACCGACACCACCTGGACCGGCTCCGGCGAGGACGTCGCGACGATCCGCGCCCTCACCGAGCTCAAGCACGAGCTGGCCGCGTCCGGCGAACTGGTCAGCTCCGAAGGCCTCGACTTCCCCAGCGCCGGCAAGGTCGTCCAGATCCGCGACGGCGTCCGGGTGGTCACCGACGGGCCGTTCGGCGAGGCGAAGGAGCAGATCGCGGGCTTCTTCATGATCGACACGTCCGACGAGCGGGCCCAAGAGATCGCCGGGCAGGTCTCCGCCGTCGTCGGCGACCGCGTCGAGTTGCGGGAAACCCTGCTCTCCGCGCCCTAAACCGCGACCAGCGCTCGTTTGCGGGTCACCAGCAGTGCGGCTCCGACGAGTCCTACTGCCACGAACGCCCAGCACGCTGCGAAAGCCACCTGGTAGCCAGCGGTCAGTGCAGCCGGCGAGGAGCCGCTGGTGTGAGCCGTAGCGACAGCAGACAGTACGGCGATGCCGACCGCCCCGCCGATCTGGAAGCAGGCGTTCTGCAGCCCCGACGCGACACCGGAGTCGTCCCCGGCCACGTCCCCGAGTGCGGCGATGGCCCCGGCGACCGTACCGGCGCCCAGACCCGCGCCGAAGATCGCGAGCCCCCAGAAGGCCAGCTCGAAGTAGCCGGAGTCGATGGTCAGCCGGCTCATCCCAGTCGCGCCCACACCGGTCAGCAGCAGCGATCCAACGGCGACCGGACGGGTGCCGATCCGGGTCACCAGGTTCTGGCCGACCATCGAGCCGCAAACCGCTGCGGCCGCCAGAACCGACGACATCAGCCCGTACCGGATCGCCGAGAGACCGAGTGCGAGCTGGGCGTACTGGGTGTAGACGAAGTTCAGGCCGAAGGCGCCGAGGCCGAAGGCGATCGTGATCAGATTCCCGCCGACCAGTGCGCGCGATCGGAACAGCCGCAGCGGTAGCAGTGGAGCGGACGATCGCTGCTCCACCAGTACGAACAGGGCGAACAGAGCCGCCGAGACGAGAGCCAGCAGCGTGGTGCGACCAGCGGACGACTCGGGCGCCTGGATCACGGCGTACACGAGCACTATGAGTCCAGCGGTCACGGTGAGCGCGCCGGTGAAGTCGAAGCCGCGCTTGCCGGGACCACGGCTGTCCTGCAGCAGCACAGGCGCCAGTGCGATCACCAGCAGGCAGACGGGCACGTTGATGAAGAAGATCCACTGCCAGCCGAGTCCATCCGTCACTGGACCGCCGATCAGCGATCCGGCCGTGCCACCGACACCACTGGTCGCTCCCCAGATGCCCAGCGCCTTGTTGCGCTCCGGGCCGTCCGGGAACGTGGTCATCACGATGGACAGCGCACTGGGAGCCAGTACGGCGGCCGCGATGCCCTGCAGGCCACGAGCCAGGACCAGCGCATCACCACTCCAGGCGAAGCCACACAGCAGGGACGAGCCGGCGAAGACGGCCAGTCCAGCGATCAGGACTCGCCGCCGGCCCAGCAGGTCGGACACCCGGCCGCCGAGCAGCAGCAGACCGCCGAACATCAGGGCGTAGCCGCTCGGCACCCACTGCACCCCGCCGGTCGAGAAGGTCAGGTCGCGTTCCATCGACGGCACGGCGACCAGCACGATCGAAGCGTCGAGAATGATCATGAAACCGGTCAGGCAGAGCAGGGCCAGCGCTGCCCAGCGCCTCGGATCAGGTGCGTTCTGCATGGGTCCTCCAGTACGGCGCGACGCCCGGGCCGGGCGTCGCTCTCACCGGGGACGTCGGGGCCGTAGGGGGTCACCTCGACATGACCGCCGTTGTCGAATCGGCGGCGCCCGTTCCGACGTACCGGGTGAGAGGGGGTCAC
Organism: Kribbella sp. ALI-6-A; assembly: GCF_001984195.1. GTDB lineage: Bacteria > Actinomycetota > Actinomycetes > Propionibacteriales > Kribbellaceae > Kribbella. Next base: position 1,010,403 of record NZ_MTQN01000012.1, on the reverse strand, counting down.
AGAGACCTCGCTGACCGTCAGGATGGTGACCGTGAAGTACATGCTGCTGATCTACTCCAACCCGGAGAGCTGGGCGGGGCTGTCCGCCGAGCAGCGGGAGGACCTGTCCCGCTCCCACCAGGAGCTGACGCGTGAACTCACCGAGCAGGGCCTGCTGGTCAGTGCGGCCGGTCTGGCCGACCCGATCACCAGCCGGACGATCTGGGTGGACGCCGACAACACCCGCAGCACCACCGACGGCCCGTACGCCGAGGCCAAGGAGCACCTGGCCGGCTTCTACCTGGTGGAGTGCGAAAACATCGACCAGGCGATCGAGTACGCCGCGCGCATGCCGGACGCCGAGTACGTCGCGGTGGAGGTGCGCCCGGTGATGGACGCGTCCGGGCTGGAGATGTGAGCAGGACGGCGCTCGATCGCGCCGCGGCGGAGCGAAGCGAGGTGAGCGGGTGAGCGACTTCGAGATGCTGCTGCGGGAGCAGGCACCGCAGGTGCTCAGCGCGCTGGTCCGGCACTACGGGCACTTCGACCTGGCCGAGGAAGCGGTTCAGGAGGCGTTGCTCGCCGCGTCCCAGCAGTGGCCGGGCGAGGGAGTGCCGGACAACCCGCGGGGCTGGCTGATCCGGGTCGGGTCGCGGCGGCTGACCGACCTGCTCCGCAGCGAGTCGGCGCGGCGCAAACGCGAGGAGAACGCGGCGACGATGGCGTCGCCGGAGGAGTTCGTCGCTCCCAGTCCGGAGATCGACGACCTGGGCGGGCGGGACGACACGCTGACCCTGCTGTTCCTGTGCTGCCACCCGTCGCTGTCGCCCGCCTCGCAGATCGCGCTGACGCTGCGCGCCGTCGGCGGTCTCACCACCGCGCAGATCGCGGCGGCGTTTTTGGTGCCTGAGGCAACAATGGCGCAGCGGATCAGCCGCGCCAAGCGGAGCATCAAGCAGGCCGGTTCGACGTTCGAGATGCCGCCGGAGGCCGAGCGGGACGCGCGGATGGGCGCGGTGCTGCACGTGCTCTACCTGATCTTCAACGAGGGCTACACCGCCTCGTCCGGCGACGACCTGCACAGCGCCGAGCTGACCACCGAGGCGATCCGGCTGGCCCGCGGCGTACGGCGCCTGCTGCCGGACGACGGGGAGGTGGCCGGCCTGCTCGCGCTGATGCTGCTCACCGACGCCCGGCGGCCGGCCCGGACCGCGCCCGACGGTTCGCTGATCCCGTTGGCCGAGCAGGACCGGTCGAAGTGGAACGAGGCGGCCATCGCCGAGGGGGAGCAGCTGGTCTCGGACGCGCTGGCCCGGACGCAGCTCGGGCCGTACCAGGTGCAGGCGGCGATCGCAGCCGTGCACGGAACGGCCAAGCGGGCCGAGGACACCGACTGGCGGCAGATCGTCGCGCTCTACCAGGTGCTGGAGCAGATCTCGGACAACCCGATGGTCCGGCTCAATCACGCGGTCGCGGTCGGCATGGCCGTCGGCCCGAAGGAGGGCCTGGCGCTGCTCGAGCCGCTGGACACGGACGGCCGGATGAAGGACCACCACCGACTGGAGGCGGTCCGGGCCCACCTGCTGGAGATGTCCGGCGACTTGGACGGCGCTCGGGCGAGCTACCTGCTGGCGGCCCGGCGTACGACGTCGATGCCGGAGCGCGACTACCTGCAGAAACGGGCCGACCAGATCAGCTCCTGAGCGTGGTCGGTTTGTCCCCGGCCACCTCTAGGGTCGGCCGGGTGACTGACTACCTCGCCGACATCGCCTGGTCCTACGACAACGTCGCGGTCTCGTACGCCGAACGCGTCGTCGACCCCGCCGACGGCGAACCGGACGCCTTCGACCTGCTGGCGTCGCTGTCCGGCGCCGGCCCGGTTCTCGACGCCGGCTGCGGTCCGGGCCGCACCACCGCTTCGCTGGCCGAGCGCGGCCTGGACGTGATCGGCGTCGACCTGTCCCCCGGCATGATCGAGGTCGCCCGCCGCGACCACCCGTCGCTCGACTTCCGGGTCGGCTCGATGACAGCCCTCGACCTACCGGACGCCGCCCTCGGCGCGATCGTGTCCTGGTGGTCGATCATCCACCTGCCCCGCGACGTCGTCCCGACCGCCTTCGCCGAGTTCCACCGAGTGCTCACTCCCGGCGGGGTTCTCATGCTCGGGTTCCACGCGGGCTCGGAGTCGACCCACAAGACCTCCGGCTACGGCGGCCACCCGATGAACATCCACGTCCACCGCTGGACCGCCCCCGCGCTGACCGAACTCGCCGTCGCCGCGGGCTTCACGCCGTACCCGCTGGACTTCGCTGCCGAGGACCGTCTGCTGTTCCGGCGGTAGCGTCGACCGGAGGCTCGGCCGCTGAAGGCCAGTTCTGCATGGCGGGATCGTGCTGGCCGGGAGCGGGTGTCTCGGTCGACGGCCGGTTCAGCTTCGAAGCGCTCGTGTGACGGGAGTTGCCCCGTGCTCTGGCTATAACTCTGGCATGCGCAACTACCTGACGGCGAAAGCTCCTTGGTGGCTTCTCGTGCTGATCCATGGCGGTACTTTCTGGATCGTCACCATGATCGGCAAAGCGCTGGCGCCCTCGTGGTGGCCGGCTGGCTACATGTGGGGTGCGCTCGCCGCTGCCTTCTTCGGCCTCTTCACGGCCACGCTGACCGTCGGGTCACGCAACCGCGGGGCTGAGAAAGACTGACAGCTGACGTCCTGATGAACTCCCGACAGTTGAGCAGTCTCGTGCCCCCGTCCGAGGCCAGTTAGAGGGTTGTCTGCCGATGGTCTATACCTTGCTCGCCACCACCATGTAGTTCTCGGCCTCAGGGTCGTACGTGCTCGTTTCCGGCCGGAGTCCGACCTGGCGCAACTCGGCTGCGAGTGCGTCGTACGGGTAGGGCCAGCACGACAGCAGTTCCGAGCGGACAAGAACCGACCCAGCCGCATCAACTTCCGCGATCGCAATCTCGATGTGGTGCTCCTCCTCCCACTGTGACGCAATTTCCCAGCGGTAGACCACGACGGCATTGCGCCCGTTGCGGCGGACAAGACGGTTACTGATGTCCAGGCGGGAACCTCTGGCCCTCACCAGTTCCCAGGTGCGGGAGGTGAGTACCAAGCGCCCGCCACGGCGCAGGAGCCGTGACATCGACTCCAGAGCAGCAACCCTGCCTGTCGCGCCCTCGGCATGGTGCAGCGAGTTGCCCACGCAGAACACCATGTCGAAGGTGTCGTCCTCGAAATGGTCGGGCAACTCTTGCCAGTCCGCCCGCACTGTCCGGACAGGTGCCCTGAATTCGTCGGACAGCTCCGCGGTCCGACGAACCATCGCTTCGCTGGCGTCAGTTGCGACCACCTGCATGCCACGACCGGCGAGGCCGACCGCCAACTGTCCGGTTCCGCACGAACAATCGAGGACGTGAGCGTTCGGCGGCAGGAGACTGAGGACGTCGTCGAACGACGCAGCGAACTCGGCCGGAGTCAGCTTTGCATCCGAGATGAGCCACTCGTACACCTCGGCAAGCGCGTTGTAGCTCGTCACAACTACTACCTCCGACACGGGGCAACTCACGGTCGCACATCAGTAGATCAGCGGAACAAGTCGGTTCACCAATGGTTTTGCAACATCCAGGCCGAATCCCCAGCGGCGTCGGATGCGAACCAATGGAACTCGGCCCTGGCCAGCAGAACGTCACGAACCGTGGGGCGGCCGGGTCGCCCGGCTGGACTGCTAGCGGCGTTGTCGGGCTCGCCGGCTGTGGATTCCCAGCGCGGTCAGGAGCAGAAGGCTGCCTATCAACAGGGGTGTGGCGATGGCGACGTACAGGCGTCCTTCACGGGCTTGGGAGGGCGACCGGGGGCCGGTTCGTTCGCCGTGGCTGCGGCGGAGGTCGTCCACGATCGCTTCGATCTGGGTGCGGTCGGATTCGTCCAAGGAGCCGTCCGCAGCCAAGGCGGTGGCCTTGGAAACGATCAGGTTGACGTCGGCTTCCTTGAACGGCCCGACCGCTCCGCCCTTGGCCGCCAGCCACGGCGATGGCGTTGCGAGCTTGACCGTGCAGGCCATCTGCGAGCCCTGGAACTTGTTGAGGTACAGGGTGTTCTCGCTACAGTCGTCGTTCTGGTCGCCATAGCCGACCTGGTAGGCGCTCTTCGGTGTCGCGCTCCCCGCCACCCAGCCGATGGAGCCCCAGACGACGGCCGCCGCCGAGATCACCGCCAAGTAGAACGCCGCCCGGACCACGGTCACACGCATATCTTCAATTACAGCAGAAAGTTCCTCCGCAGGCGCCGCTCGTCACGAGCCAGGAAGCTGCTACCGCCGCGGTACTGGATCCGCAACCAGGATCCGACCCGGATCGCGATCGCTCGGTGCTCGTGCAACGAAGGAGCCGCGGTTCACTCCGACCTGGCCTGGCTGGACTCTGTGTGGGAAGGCGTTGATCATCGCGAGCACTGGTTCCTTGCCGACCAGTTGGACAGCGCGCAGGTACGGGCGCAGTACGGGCAGTGCGACGACAGCCGCGGTTCGTAGCCTGGGTCGTCCGAGACCCGTCGAAGGAGCGTTCGTGAAGTTGCCCGTACGAAGTGTGTCGATGCCGAACCGAGCGGCGTCGATGGTCCTGCTGCTCACCGCGGTGAGCCTGTCCCTGACGGTCGGCACCACCACCGCGGCCGAGGCTCGCGAGCCGTCCCCGCCGACCAACTGCAGCTCAGGCGTCGACCGCCGCGTCAAAGCGTGGGCGCAGTGCACGTCCGGCTACGGGACCTACCGGGTCTGGGCCCGCTGCAACTGGAGCGCCTCGACGCTGTACGGCCAGTGGAAGGCACCGAGCAGACTCGGGGAGTCGTCCGTGTTCTGCGTGACCCCCACCAACCAGGCCGGCATCGTCATGGCCTACGGCATTCAGAAGCGCGACGGCTGAGTCGGTCGGCCGTACAGACCACGCGGCGCTGCGCGCTCCCTTACAGGCCGCTGCTGGACAGCCTCCGGGTAGTCGACACGCCGCTTCGGAGCACGAGTTTCAGTTCCGCTATCTCGGCGGGTTCGGTCGGTGCGCGCACCGCCGTCCTGCTGGTCGACGTTGGACTCATCGAAATGCGGCAAGGTGTTGGCGCCTTCGTCCTGCGTACCGAGGCGGCCGCTCGGGCGGCCGACGTTCTGGCCGAGCTGCGATCAGCGCCCGCAGCGCTCAGCAGAGCGATCGCTGCCCTCGAGAAGGCAGGGGTCAGCATTGCCCCCGCGTCCCATGGCGCATCTCCGCCTGGCGCCCGATCCGTGGCATCCGGCGAGAGTCGGTAGACACGGGAGTAGATAGCTCGGAAAGCCCGGGCGTCGTGCGTCGAAAACTTCAAGGTGAGCGAGCCCAGATCCGGACCGCCCGCCTGGTCTCCTTGAGGGCGTACGGGCCGGTCTCCGGCCAGCTCTACCGCGACACTCATGGACGGAGGTTACGGCTGTGCAGCTGATTGCCCTTTGCTGTCGCCTGATGGTTACAGCGCAGTCATGAGTCAGCACGTGCTCGCACGGAACGGCCGTGCGTGCTCTTTCAGTACCAATGTCGTGGTGTCGAAGCCCGATCGGTGGCTGCACCCCTCGAAGGTTGTCACCTCGATGGCGCGCGCATCGACGAACCGGAACGTCGGAACGACGGTTCCGCTGTCGAGGCCGTTGGGGCTGCCTCCGTCGTCGTACCAGACAACGGTTTCCTGCGACAGCAAACCGCGGTCACGTCGCAGCCGCACCTCGGATCCGGTGACGCCCCTGACGCGCACGAGTTCGTAGCGGCCGTCCGGTGACGCCGTCCGGTCTTGATCCGGCCCACGCGGCGACAGCTCGGCGGACACCCACGCGGTGCCCCCGGCGATCACCAATCCCAAAGAGCCGAGCACGACCGCGGCGATCGTGACGGCACGGCGTCGCCAGACAAGGACTGCCAAGGTCGCGGCGGCCGCTGCCGTCAGGCCGGTCGACGCGGCGGTCAGGAACCCCGCGTACCGAAGGTTGAACGGGTCCCACCGGGTCAGCACGCACGCCGGTACGAGGATCGCGACGGCCACCGCCAGCAACACGATCACCCGTCTACGGGACACGAATCACTCCTCCATGCGGCATTCCGCAAGCACCGATGGTAGTGAGCGATCGGGTCGCTGCCCGACAACCGCCTGCGGAACCGGCGCCGTACCGCCAGGTCGCGGTGGTCGGTGGGATGTGTCAGGTTTGGAGAGTGGACCTCACCAAGGCGTCGCTGCTGCGCGAGATGCTGACCGGCACCGAGCTCGGCACGCGGACCACGTCGTTCGCCCACTCGCTGCGGCGCTACACCACGCGTCGGGGCGGCCTGCTGCTGTTCGGGCCGCCCGAGGACGAGCCGTGGCACCTGACCGCGCACCTGGACGACGAGCTGCACCGGGCCGGGGTGGAGGACGTCCGGCCGTCGCTGGTCCGCTGGGCGCCGCCGCCGGACGCTCCGCCCCACCTGGCGATCGGACTGGACCGCCTGCGCGACTCGGGCAAGGGCGAGTCGCTGCTGGTGGTCTCCGAGGACACCCCGGCGGACACCCTGCTGGAGCGCATCGAGGACGTCCGCCGCCGTGGTACGACGATCTTCAGCATCGACAACGGCAACCGGGACCTGGCCTCGCTGTCGCACGAGTCGCTGGTCCCGGAGCTGCTCGTCCCCAGCGGCCTCGGCGGCTGGACGACCCACCAGGTGCTGCCCGACCGCGGCGACGAAGTGCTGGGCAGCACCGAGGACCAACTGCCCGACGAGACCCTCACAGCGCTGCGCGAGGCAGTCGCCGGTTTCGAGATGACCCAGCACCTGGTCAGCCTCGCCGCTGCCGACCCCGACGCCGGACAGGCCGGCTGGCGCCGCTCGCTGCGCACGTTCATCGAGCGCCTCGGCGGCGAACCGGCTCAGCCGTAGGGCCGGTCAGTCCTCCAGGTAGAGCGCCGCCAGCCGCGGGAACCGGACCGCGAGCTCGCCCTTGTCGTCGAAGTCGAACTCCTCACCGCCCGGCACGTCCGGCGAGTCCGGCGTACCGGCGTCGACCGCGGCCCAGTACGCCTTCTCCGACCCGGCGACCGCGCTGTAGGCCTCCGCCCCGACCGCGAGCATCGCCTCGCCGTCGAACAGGTCGCTGGTGTCGTCCAGGTCCTCGTCGATCACGTCGGCCAGCGAGTCCGGGTCGGCCAGCGCGGCCTCCCACGTCTCCCGCCCCTGCGCGATCAACCATCCACGGAAGTGGTCGAACCCGTCGTCACCCATCCCACCGTTGAGCAGGTACGCCGCACCCCACAGATCCCACCGGTACGCCTGGCCCATCAACAGCTCCAGCCGTACTCCGAACCCGGCGATCTCCTCGGCCGGCAACCCGCTCAACTCTTTGACCAACGCATCCGCGACGCCGTCCGGATCCGCGACCGTGTCGTCAACCTGCTCCCGGGCCGCATCCACCAGCCCCCAGAACCCATCGCTGTCCACCCCCAAAGCGTGTCACGAACCCGAGCTCAGGAGGATGCCTCATCTCGAATTCCGGCAGAGCTCGGCACGAGAATCTCGGCCGGACCGGTGGACGCGGGCGGCGTCGCACCCTCATGAGTAGCGCTCAACTCCGGCTGAGCAGCCACGGCGGAAGCGCCCGGATGAGTTCGGGCGCTACGCCTCCCGTCACGCAACGTGAAGACCTGAGCGCCGTCTCAACCGACGGCGAACACGGTCGGCCCTCACCACGCCTCGTCCAGGCGGGTGCGCAGCTCGGCAGGGAGAACCAGCCGGACCCCGGACAGGGCCTTCTCGAGCTGGGCAGGGGTGCTGACGCCGACCACGGGGGTGACGGCGGGAGAACCGCCGGTGAGCCAGGCGAGGACGACCTCGCTGCGGGTGACGCCGAGTTCGTCGGCTGCCTCGGTGAGAACCTCCAGGCGCCGGGTGGTGCCGGGGTGGTCGAAGGCCTCCTGGAACGGGCGGTCGGAGCGTTCGAAGCTGCCGGACATCAGCGGGCTGTAGGCGAACAGCTCCTGCTCGGGGTTCCGGTCGGCGTAGTCGAGCATCTCGTCGGTGATCCAGCCGAAGCGATGGTCGTGCGCCTTGTTGCGTACGAACGGGCGGGGCTGCAGGTACGAGTAGCGCATCTGCAGCGCGGTCGGGCCGGTGACGCCCAGACGCTCGGCGATACCGCGGGCCCGCTCCACCCGCCAGAGGGCGTAGTTGGACAGGCCGATCCGGCCCACCGTGCCGGCCGCGGCGTGCTTGCTGAAGGCGGCGACGGTCTCCTCCAGCGGCGTCTGCAGGTCGTCCCGGTGCGCCAGGTAGAGGTCGACGTGGTCGATGCCCATCCGCCGCAGCGAGGTCTCCAGTGCGTCGTCGATCACCTTCGCGGAGAGCCCCTGCGAGTGCTCGGGGAAGCTGCCGGGCCAGAGCGGCTCGCAGCCGACCTTGGTGGTCACCTTCACCCGCTCCCGTACGCCGGGCCGCTGGGCGAACCACCGGCCGAGCAGCTCCTCGCTCTGTCCGCCGTGCCCGCTCGGGTCCACCCAGAACGCGTAGCAGTCGGCGGTGTCGATCCACTCGCCCCCCGCGTCGACGTACTGGTCCAGCAGAGCGAACGACGTCCGCTCGTCGATCGACGTTCCGAACAGCATTGCGCCCAGCGACATCTTCAGATCAGTCATGCCCTCGACGATCTGATCCGGAGTGCACTCCAGGTCAAGATTGGCAATCAATAGTCGAGACGAACGGTTTCGCATGATGGACGCGCTCTGTCAGACTCCAAGCTGTGAACGACTTCCTGGCCTCGGACGAAGTCATCGACGCGACCCATCCGGACGTCACCGCCACCGCCGCCCGCCTCCGCCGCGACCACCCCGGTACGACGGACTTCGCGCGCGCCGCCTTCGAGTTCGCCCGCGACGAGGTGAAGCACTCGATGGACGTCGGCGATCCGCGCCCGACCGTCGCGGCGTCCGAGGTGCTCGGCCACGGCGCCGGCTTGTGCCATGGCAAGGCCCATCTGCTGACCGCTCTGCTGCGGGCCGAGGGCGTGCCGGCCGGCATCTGCTACCAGCGCCTGGCCGACGGCAAGGGCGGCTTCTTCCTGCACGGCCTGACCGCCGTACAGCTCGACGGGACCTGGTACCGGCAGGACCCGCGCGGCGACAAGCCCGGTGTGACCACCGAGTTCTCCATGACCGAGGAGCGGCTGGCCTACCAACCCGACGCGGCCCAGGGCGAAGCCGACCTCCCCGGCGTGTTCGCCACCGCGGATCCCGGACTTGTCGCAGCGCTCCGATCGACCGACGACGTCATCGAGCTCGTGGCGACCGGCGGTCTGCCCGGCGACCTCAGCTGACGGTCAGCGCGGGGTGTCGCCGCCGGAGTTCGCATCCGGGCGGCGGCCCTTGCCGCGCGTCGACGTCCGGACGACGAGCTCGGGCGTGAAGGTGACTCGCTGGTGCTCGTGGTCGGGATTGGACGACTCGTCGAGCAGCAACTCGGCGGCGGTCTTGCCCAGCAGCTGGCGTGGCTGCCGAACCGACGTCAGCGGTACGGCGGCCGCCGCGGCGAACTCGATGTCGTCGTAGCCGACGATCGCCAGGTCCTCCGGCACGCGCAGGCCGAGGCTGACGCATTGCTGCAGGAGTCCCAGCGCCAGCAGGTCGTTCGCGCAGAACGCGGCGGTCGGCCTGCGGTCTGCGGGAAGCCCGGCCAGTCGCTGACCGGCTCCGCGTCCCTCGGCCACGGTCAGCGCGGCAGTGGTGAGCTCGATCAGGTTCTCCGCGGGTAGTCCCGCTTCGGCCAGTGCGTTCCGGGCGCCCTCGCGGCGGTCGGTGACCTGGCCGATCGTGTTCGGGCCGCCGACGAAGGCGATCCGTTCGTGGCCGAGCTCGATCAGGTGGGTCAGCGCGACCTCGCCACCCAGGACGTCGTCCACCGCGACCGAGCAGTGCAGACCTTCGTCGAGCGCCCGGTCGACGACAACGACCGGCGTACCGCGCAGGGGCAGGGTCGTGATCCGGGGTGAGTGCGGGTCGATCGGCGTGATCAGCACGCCCTGGACGCGTTGCTGCTCGAGCAGATCGAGATAGTCCGCCTCGCGGGCCGCGTCCTCGTTGCTGTTGCAGAGGAAGACCGACAGCCCGGCCTCGCGCGCCGCCTCCTCCACGCCCTTGGCGACGTCGGTGAAGAACGGGTTGCCGGCGTCGAGCATCAGGTACGCCAGGATCCGGCTGCTGCCCGCGCGAAGCTGACGGGCCGACTCGTTGCGGACGAAGCCGAGCGACTCCATCGCCGCCTCGACCTTGGCTCTGGTGGCGGGGCTGACCATCTCCGGACGGTTGAGCACGTTCGAGACGGTCCCGAGCGAGACTCCGGCCGCCGCGGCCACGTCCTTCACTCCGGCTGCACCTCGCCCGCGGCCGCGCCCGGCAACCCGAGCGCCGGGGGCCGCGGTCTCACCCGGTACGGCGGTGCGCGACGCGGTGGCCGGCACGCGTTTGACCGGGATTCGCGGCGTCCTGCCGGTACGCGGCGTCGGCGCTCCGCCTCGAGAGGGCGATGTACTGGTCCGTGGGGCAGTCGCTCCACCACGCGGCGCTGCGGTGTTGCGTGGTGCGGCTGCGGCACCTCGCGTCGAGGCCGCTCCGGCCCGTCCGGCGGCGGAGCTTCCCCGCGTCGTACCGGCTGCGGTCCGTGGCGTTCCGGCGGGCGAGGCCTTCCGCGGCGTACCTGCACCAGCGCGCGGAGACGCACCGCCCGACCCGCTGCTCCCGCGGTCGGGGGCAGGGTCCGGCGCACCGGCGCGCCCTGCTGCGCTGGATGATGCCACGGCAGCCTCCCCGCTTGAAACGTGATAGCCCACGAAGCGTACCTGGCGCACCTGTGGATGTCCGCAGGCCTCGGCTGTGGTTGTCCACAGACTTCCCATCAGCCTCTTGACGCCCGCCCTGGACTTCGGGCAACCTTCTTGAAACCTTTCAGCAACACTCGGCCGCGACCCCCGGAGGTGGAGATGGCGACGGACACTCCGGTGCTACGGATGCGTGACGTTTCGAAGTCGTTCGGCGCGGTCGCCGCCGTCCAGAACGTGTCCTTCGACCTCTACGGCGGTGAGGCGCACGCGCTGGTCGGGGAGAACGGCGCCGGCAAGTCCACCCTGGTGAAGATGCTGGCCGGCGTGCACCGGCCGGACTCCGGCAGCATCGAGCTGGACGGGACGCCGATCGAGCTGGCCACACCGGCCGACGCCAAGGCCGCCGGGATCGCCGTGATCTACCAGGAGCCGACGTTGTTCCCGGATCTGTCCGTCGCGGAGAACATCGCGATGGGCCGCCAGCCACTGGGTCGTTTCAAAACCATCGACCGGGCCGCGATGCACGCGCAGGCCGAGCAGCTGTTCGCGCGGCTGGGCGTCTCGATCGCGCCGAACCGGCCGGCCCGCGGCCTGTCGATCGCCGACCAGCAGTTGGTGGAGATCGCCAAGGCGCTGTCGGCCGACGCCCGGGTGGTGGTGATGGACGAGCCGACCGCCGCGCTGACCGGCGTGGAGGTCGAGCGGCTGTTCGCGGTCGCCCGGTCGCTGCGCGACGACGGCGCGGCGCTGGTGTTCATCTCGCACCGGTTCGAGGAGATCACCGCGTTGTGCGAGAAGGTCACGATCCTGCGCGACGGCAAGCATGTCTCCACCGATCCGCTGGCCGACCTGAGCGTCGACGAGATGGTCCGGCGGATGGTCGGGCGCGATCTCGACGCGCTGTTCCCCAAGCAGGACGTCACGCCGGGCGCGGTGGTGCTCTCGGTCCGCGGGTTGCGCCGCGACCCGGTGTTCGCCGACATCGACTTCGAGGTCCGGGCCGGTGAGATCGTCGCGCTGGCCGGCCTGGTCGGGTCGGGCCGGTCCGAGGTCGTGCAGTCGATCTTCGGGGTCGACCCGCGCGACGGCGGCACGGTCGAGGTCGGTGGGCGCAAGCTCAAGCCGGGGTCGCCGCGGGCCGCGATGGCCGCCGGTGTCGCGCTGGTCCCGGAGGACCGCCGCCAGCAGGGCCTGCTGATGGAGCTGTCGATCGAGCGCAACGTGACGCTGCCCCGGTCCAGAGCCCTGTCCCAGTTGGGATTCCTGACCGGCAGCAGCGAGCGCCGGTCGGCCAAGGAGTGGACCACCCGCCTGAAGACGAAATACGGCCGGCTCAGCGACGAGGTCGGCACATTGTCCGGCGGCAACCAGCAGAAGGTCGTGCTGGCGAAATGGTTGTCCATGGCCCCTAAGTTGCTGATCGTCGACGAACCCACCCGCGGCATCGACGTCGGCACCAAGGCCGAGGTGCACCGGTTGATGTCCAATCTCGCCGCGGAGGGAGTCGCCGTTCTGATGGTCTCGTCGGAGCTGCCCGAGGTGCTCGGGATGGCCGATCGCGTGCTGGTGATGCGCGAGGGCCGCCTGGTCGCCACGCTCGACCGCAGCGAAGCCACCGAGCAGTCCGTGATGTTCGCCGCCACCGGTCAGGAGGTGACGGTATGACGGCCGTCGGTCTGCCGGGCGTGACCGCGCGCCGGTCGTCGCTGGATCTCGTGCTGCGGGCCCGGGAGCTGGGCATCGTGCTCGCGCTGGCTCTGCTGGTCGCGGTGACCGCGATCTCGAACCCGCGGTTCCTGTCCGCCCAGAGCATCCGCGACATCCTGCTCGGCACCGCGATCCTGGCCGTTCTGGCGGTCGGCCAGGCCGTGGTGGTGATCACCCGCAACATCGATCTCTCGGTGGGCTCGGTGCTCGGCCTGAGTGCCTTCACCGTCGGCACGCTGCTGCGGGACAACCCGGGCCTTCCGGTCGTGGTCGCCCTGCTCGTGGGCGCAGGCGTCGGCGGAGTCTGCGGCGCGCTGAACGGAGTCCTCGTCCGCTACGGCAACGTCCCTGCCCTCGTCGTCACCCTCGGCACGCTGTACGTCGTCCGTGGCATCACGTACTTCTGGGCCGGGGGCCAGCAGATCAACGCCGACGAGCTGCCCGCCGGGTTCCTCGACTTCGGCAACGCGACCCTGCTGTCGGTGCCGTATCTGGTGCTGATCGCGCTGCTGGTCCTGGTCGTCACCGGCCTCGTCCTGCGGAACTACCGGGCCGGCCGTGAGCTCTACGCGATGGGCTCCAGCCCGCAGGCGGCCAAACTCGCCGGCATCGCGGTCGGTCGTCGTACGGTCGTGGCGTTCCTGGTCAGCGGGGCGCTGGCCGGGCTGGCCGGCGTGCTGTTCGCGGCGCGCTTCGGCACGATCGACGCGGCGGCGGGCACGGGATACGAGCTGAACGTGGTCGCCGCGGTGGTCGTCGGCGGCGTGGCCGTCTTCGGCGGCAGCGGCTCGGTCTGGGGCGCGGCGCTCGGGGCGTTGCTGCTGACGACCATCGGCAGCGCGCTGGCGGTGCTCGAGATCAACCAGTTCTGGCAGCAGGCGATCGTCGGCGGTCTGATCCTGCTGGCGATCGGCGCCGACCGGCTGGTCGCGGCGCGGGTCGCCGCGTCGTTGAAGAAGCGAGGCTCCCATGTCAGCTGAGACCGCGTCGGTGACCGAGCGCCCGAGCCCTCTGGCCGGCCGGTTCGCCAACTGGAACGTGGCGATCATCGCCCTCACCGTGCTGGTGCTGATCGTCGCCTCGGCGAGCGTCGCCAACTTCGGCACCTCGCAGAACTTCGGCTTCCTGGTCCTCGACCTGCTGCCCATCGCGCTGGTCGCGCTGCCGATGACGCTGGTGATCGTGACCGGCGAGATCGACCTGTCGGTGGCCAGCACGCTCGGCCTGTCCAGCGCCGTCATGGGCTACCTGTGGAACGCGAACCAGCCGATCGAGACGATCATCCCGCTCTGCCTGCTGCTGGGCGCGGTGCTCGGCGCGGTGAACGGCTTCTTCGTCACGGTGCTCGGCCTGCCCTCGCTGGCGGTGACGATCGGGACGCTGGCGCTCTACCGCGGCCTGGCCTTCGTCGTGCTCGGCGACGGCGCGGTCGCCGACTTCCCCGCGCTCTACACCGACTGGGTCACCGGCACCATCGGCGGCACCCCGATCCCGAACGTGCTGATCATCGTGGTCGCGCTGGCCGTGGTGTTCGGCGTGGTCCTGCACGCGACACCGATCGGCCGCGCGGTGTTCGCGGTCGGCGCGAGCGAGCAGGCGGCCCGGTTCGCCGGTGTCCGGCCCGGCCGGCTGAAGTTCTGGCTGTACGTCGTGAGCGGTCTGGTCGCGGGTCTGGCCGGAGTGCTCTGGACCCTGCGCTACTCCAGCGCCCGCGCCGACAACGGCGCCGGCCTGGAGCTCGCGGTGGTCGCCGCGGTCCTGCTCGGCGGGGTGTCGATCTTCGGTGGCAAGGGCGCGCTGCCCGGCGTGATCGCCGGCGTCGTCCTGCTCGCCTCCCTGCAGAACGCGCTCCGCCTGTCCGACGTGTCCAACGAGGCGCTGAACGTCGTCACCGGCGTGCTGCTGATCGCTTCCGTCCTGGCTCCGAACCTCGCGAACGCCGTTCGCGCCGCGGTGTCCCGCCGCCGGCACCGCACCGAGTCCCTGCACCGGTCATCGTCCAGAAAGGACCTCTCATGACCTTCCGCCTGTCCCGCCGTACGACGGCGATCCCGCTCTCGGCGGTGGCCGTCCTGTCCCTCGCGCTGACCGCCTGCGGTGGTGGCACGACCAAGGAGAGCACCGCAGGGGACGCGACCGCCGCGCCGAGCACGTCCAGCTCGGCCGCCGCCGACCCGAACGCGCCGCTGAAGGAAGGCCTGAAGATCGCCTACCTGCCCAAGCAGCTGAACAACCCCTACACCGACGTCGAGGTCGGCGGCGGAAAGGTCGCGGTCGGCGAGATCAAGGGCGAGTACAAGCTGGTCGGCCCGAACGACGCGAGCGCCTCGTCGCAGGTCAGCTACATCAACACGCTGATCCAGCAGCAGCAGGACGTGATCGTGGTCGCCGCCAACGACCCGAACGCGGTCTGCCCCTCGCTGAACCAGGCGCGCAAGGCCGGCATCAAGGTGGTCACCTTCGACTCCGACGCGGCCAAGACCTGCCGGGACGCGTTCATCAACCAGGCCACCACGCAGGGCATCGGCCAGAGCCTGGTGAAGATGGCCAGCGAACTGGCCGGCGGCTCCGGTGAGATCGCCGTCCTGTCCGCGACGCCGAACGCCACCAACCAGAACTCCTGGATCGAGGTGATGAAGACCGAGCTGGCCAAGCCGGAGAACGCGAAGCTGAAGCTGGTCAAGATCGCCTACGGCAACGACGACGACCAGAAGTCGTTCACCGAGGCCCAGGGCCTGCTGCAGACCTACCCGAACCTCAAGGTGATCGTGTCCCCGACCACGGTCGGCATCGCCGCCGCGTCGCGCTACGTCAGCTCGTCCAGCTACAAGGGCAAGGTGGCCATCACCGGTCTCGGTCTGCCGAACCAGATGCGCCAGTTCGTCAAGGACGGCACGGTGAAGAAGTTCGCGCTGTGGAACCCGGCCGACATCGGCTACCTGGCCGCGTACGCCGGTGGCGCACTGGCGTCCGGCCAGATCACCGGCGCCCAGGGTGAGAAGTTCAAGGCCGGCAAGCTCGGCGAGTACACCGTCGGCGCGAGCGGCGAGATCGTGCTCGGCCCACCGACCGAGTTCACCGCGGCCAACATCGACCAGTTCGACTTCTGAGCTGGAGCACCTGTGAACCGCTACTGCTTCTGCCTCCAGGTCAAGCCGGACCGGCTGGACGAGTACGTCGAGCGGCATCGTGACGTGTGGCCCGACATGCAGGCCGCGCTGCGCGACTCCGGCTGGCACAACTACTCACTCTTCCTCCGCGACGACGGCCTGCTGATCGGGTACGTCGAGGCCGAGGACCTGGCCGCGGCCCAGCAGGCGATGGCGGCGACCGAGGTGAACACCCGCTGGCAGGCCGAGATGACCGAGTTCTTCACCGGCATCGACGGTAGGCCCCCGGACGAGTCGTTCCTGTTGCTCCGCGAGATCTTCCACCTCCCACCCGCGAAGGATTGACCTATGACGACCGAAGCCGTGAAATCCGCCCTGCGTCGGCAGGAGATCGAGCTGCCCTCCTGGGCGTTCGGCAACTCCGGCACCCGGTTCAAGGTGTTCAGCCAGCCGGGCGTGCCGCGGTCGCCGGAGGAGAAGATCGCCGACGCGGCGGTCGTGCACAAGTACACCGGGGTCGCGCCGAGCGTCGCCCTGCACATCCCCTGGGACAAGGTCGACGACTACGCCGCGCTCGCGGCGTACGCCAAGGAGCAGGGGGTCAGGCTCGGCGCGATCAACAGCAACGTGTTCCAGGACGACGACTACAAGCTGGGCAGCGTGACCAACCCCGACCCGCGGGTCCGGCGCAAGGCCACCGACCACCTGCTGGAGTGCGTCGACATCATGGACGCGACCGGCTCCCGGGATCTGAAGCTGTGGTTCTCCGACGGGACGAACTACCCCGGCCAAGACGACATCCAGGACCGGCAGGACCGGTTGGCGACCGCACTGAAGGAGGTCTACGACCGGCTCGGCGCCGACCAGCGTTTGCTGCTGGAGTACAAGCTGTTCGAGCCGGCCTTCTACACCACCGACGTACCGGACTGGGGTACGTCGTACGCGCACTGCCTGGAACTGGGGCCGAAGGCAACGGTCTGCATCGACACCGGGCACCACGCGCCGGGCACGAACATCGAGTTCATCGTCGCGTTCCTGCTCCGGGTGGGCAAGCTCGGCGCCTTCGACTTCAACAGCCGCTTCTACGCCGACGACGACCTGATGGTGGGCGCGGCCGACCCGTTCCAGCTGTTCCGGATCATGAACGAGATCGTCCGCGGCGACGCGCTCGACCCGGACCGCGGCATCGCCTTCATGCTCGACCAGTGCCACAACATCGAGGCGAAGATCCCGGCCATCATCCGCTCGGTGATGAACGTCCAGGAGGCCACCGCGAAGGCGCTGCTGGTCGACCGGGACGCGCTGCGCAAGGCCCAGCAGGACGGTGACGTGCTCGGCGCCAACGCCGCCCTGATGGACGCCTACAACACCGACGTCCGCCCGCTGCTGGCGGAGCTGCGGACCGAGCAGGGGCTCGACCCCGACCCGGTCGCGGCGTACCAGCGCAGCGGCTACTTCGAGCAGATCAGCAAGGACCGAGCCGACGGCCAGCAGGCCGGATGGGGAGCCTGAACCGTGACCGACACCCCGGACGTCAGTGCCGAACTCGTCGCCCGCAGCAACAGATTGGGTGCTGACCCGCGCAACACGAACTACGCCGGCGGCAACACCTCCGCCAAGGGCACCGCGATCGACCCGGTCACCCAGCAGCCCGTGGACCTGGTCTGGGTGAAGGGCTCCGGCGGTGACCTGGGCACACTGACCGCGGCCGGACTGGCCGTCCTGCGGCAGGACCGTCTGAACGCGCTGGTCGAGGTCTACCCCGGCGTCGACCGCGAGGACGAGATGGTCGCCGCCTTCGACTACTGCCTGCACGGCAAGGGCGGCGCGGCGCCGTCGATCGACACCGCGATGCACGGACTGGTCGAGGCCCCGCACGTCGACCACCTGCACCCCGACTCGGGGATCGCGCTGGCGACGGCGGCCGACGGCGAGAAGCTGACCGCCGAGTGCTTCGGTGATCGGGTGGTCTGGGTGCCGTGGCGGCGGCCCGGGTTCCAGCTCGGCCTGGACATCGCGGCGACGAAGCGGGACAACCCGCAGGCGATCGGCGTGATTCTCGGTGGGCACGGCATCACGGCCTGGGGCGACACCTCGGCCGAGTGTGAGGCGAACTCGCTGGAGATCATCCGCACGGCCGAGCGATTCCTGGCCGAGCGCGGCCAGGCGGAGCCGTTCGGAGCCGTCGTACCGGGGTTCGAGGCGCTGCCGGCCGAGCAGCGGCGGCAGCGGGCCGCGGCGCTCGCGCCGGTGATCCGCGGGCTGGCGTCGACCGACAACCCGCAGGTCGGCCACTTCAACGATGCGGACGTCGTTCTGGAGTTCACTGCTCGCGAGAAGCTGGGTGAGCTGGCGGCGCTCGGCACGTCCTGCCCGGATCACTTCCTCCGCACGAAGGTGCGGCCGCTGGTGCTCGACCTCCCACCGAGCGCCCCGCTCGAGGATGCGGTGATCCGGCTCAGGGAGCTCCACCTGCAGTACCGCGAGGACTACGCGGCCTACTACGACCGGCACAAAGAGCCGGACAGCCCGCCGATGCGCGGTGCGGATCCGGCGATCGTGCTGGTGCCCGGGGTCGGCATGTTCAGCTTCGGTAAGGACAAGCAGACCGCGCGGGTCGCGGGCGAGTTCTACGTCAACGCGGTCAACGTGATGCGCGGAGCCGAAGCGGTTTCGACGTACGCGCCGATCGACGAGCGGGAGAAGTTCCGGATCGAGTACTGGGCGCTGGAGGAGGCGAAGCTGCAGCGGATGCCGAAGCCGAAGCCGTTGGCGACCCGGGTCGCGTTCGTCACCGGCGGTGGCTCCGGCATCGGCAAGGCGATCGCACAGCGGCTCGCGGCCGAAGGCGCGTGCGTGGTCGTCGCCGATCTGGACACCGCGGCGGCCGAGGCGGTGGCCAAGGAGATCGGTACGACGGACCAGGCGATCGCGGTCGGGGCCGACGTGTCGAGCGAGGCGGCAGTGGAGGCGGCGTTCGAGCAGGCGGTGCTGGCCTTCGGTGGTGTCGACCTGATCGTCAACAATGCCGGATTGTCGATCTCGAAGCCCCTGCTGGAGACCACCGAGAAGGACTGGGACCTGCAGCACGACGTGATGGCCAAGGGATCCTTCCTGGTCTCCCGGGTCGGAGCGAAGGTGCTGATCGACCAGGGCATCGGTGGCGACATCGTCTACATCTCCAGCAAGAACGCCGTGTTCGCCGGACCGAACAACGTGGCCTACGGCGCGGCGAAGGCGGACCAGGCCCACCAGGTCCGGCTGCTCGCGGCCGAGCTCGGCGAGCACGGGATCCGGGTCAACGGCGTCAACCCCGACGGCGTGGTCCGCGGTTCGGGCATCTTCGCGAAGGGCTGGGGTGCGCAGCGCGCCGCGGTGTACGGCGTACCGGAGTCGGAACTGGGGGCGTTCTACGCGCAGCGGACGTTGCTGAAGCGTGAGGTGCTGCCCGAACACGTCGCGGCGGCGGTGTTTGCGCTGACGGCCGGCGAGCTCTCGCACACCACTGGACTGCACGTGCCGGTGGACGCCGGCGTGGCCGCCGCGTTCCTGCGCTGAGGCAACTGCTGATGACCGAGGAGGTTCACCATGTGGAGCACTGATCCCGCGCGGTCCGTCGACGGCGGCGGCCTGCTGCCGCGGGTCGAGCCGCGCAAGACGCGGATCGGGCTGGTCGCGGGTGGACTCGGTGCGTACTGGCCGCAGTTCCCGGAGCTGCTGCCGCAGTTGCAGGCGTCGGCGCGGCGGGTGGCCGAGCGGTTCGGGGAGTTCGACTGCGAGGTCGTGGACGTCGGGTTCATCTCCGACGCCCAGGAAGGAGCTGCGGCGGCCGAGAAGCTGCGGCTCGCCGACTGCGACCTGATCGTCGGGTTCCTGACCACCTACATGACCGCGTCGATGCTGGTGCCGGTCGCCCAGCGCAGTGGTGCCCCGGTGCTGTTGCTCAACCTGCAGCCCACCGAGGCGATGGACCACGCGAGTTTCGACACCGGTGCCTGGCTCGCCTACTGCGGAGCCTGCCCGTTGCCGGAGATGGCGAACGCGTTCGAGCGGTGCGGCATCGACTTCCGGTCGGTGTCCGGCTATCTCGAGGACGAACGCGCCTGGGCCAGGATCCACCGCTGGCTGAAGGCGGCCGGCGTCCGCGCCGCCTTCCGGCACGGACGGCACGGCCTGCTCGGGCATCTCTACCCCGGCATGATGGACGTCGTCACCGACCCGACGCTGGTCTCCGCACAGCTCGGCGGGCACGTCGAGGTCCTGGAGATCGACGACCTGCGGGTCCGGGTCGAGAAGGTGACCGCGGCCGAGACCGAGGCCCGGATGAAGGTGGCCCAGGACGTCTTCACACTGGACGACTCGGTGGTCGAGGACGACTTCCGCTGGGGTGCGACGGTGTCGGTCGCGCTCGACCGGCTGGTCGAGGACTTCCAGCTCGACACCCTGGCCTACTACCACCGCGGCCTCGACGGCGAGATGCACGAACGCGTCGCGGCCGGCATGATCCTCGGTGCATCGTTGCTCACAGCAAGGGGTGTGCCGGCGGCGGGGGAGTACGAGCTGCGCACGTCGCTGGCGATGCTGCTGATGGACAAGCTCGGTGCGGGTGGTTCGTTCACCGAGCTGCAGGCACTGAACTTCCACGACAACGTGGTGGAGATGGGGCACGACGGACCGGCACATCTCGCGATCAGTTCCACGAAACCCTTGCTGCGTGGGCTCGGGGTCTACCACGGCAAACGTGGCTGGGGCGTGTCGGTCGAGTTCGACGTGGCCCACGGTCCTGTCACCGCGGTGGGGCTGGGGCAGTTGCGCGACGGCTCCTTCAAGCTGATCGCCTCCGAGGGCACGGTCGTGCCCGGCCCGTTGCTGCAGATCGGCAACACGACCAGCCGCGTCGACTTCGGCTGCGACCCCGGCGAGTGGACCGACGCCTGGTCCGCCTCCGGCATCGCCCACCACTGGGCCCTCGGCACCGGCCACCGGGTCGCGGACCTGAAGGCAGTCGCGAGCCTGCTCCATCTCCCCCTGGAGGTCGTCAACCCGGCCTGAGCTCACCGCACCGATACAGCCCGTCCCATCAGTCCGAGAAGGAGCTTCGTCCCATGAGTCTTCGGTTGGCCGCGGTGGACCTTGGTGCGTCCAGTGGGCGGGTGATGGTGGCCGACGTCGCCGCGGGAAACCTCGAGCTGACCGAGGTGCACCGGTTCTGGAACGGTGGGGTCCAGGTCCAGGGCACGCTGCACTGGGACATCCTGCACCTGTACCGCGAAACCCTCGCTGGGCTGCGCAAGGCCGCGCTTGGTGGACCGCTCGACGGTATCGGCATCGACTCCTGGGCGGTCGACTACGGCCTGCTCGACGGCGACGGCCGCTTGATCGGCAACCCGGTGCACTACCGCGACTC
The DNA here is from genome assembly GCF_001984195.1 of Kribbella sp. ALI-6-A. Taxonomy (GTDB): domain Bacteria; phylum Actinomycetota; class Actinomycetes; order Propionibacteriales; family Kribbellaceae; genus Kribbella. The sequence goes on along the minus strand of NZ_MTQN01000012.1, from coordinate 989,348 downwards.
GCGGACCGAGGGCGTGATGGACGAGGTCCTGCGCAAGGTGCCCGCCGAGGACCTCTACGCCGTGACCGGGCTGCAGCAGCTGCCGTTCAACACGATCTACCAGCTCGCCGCCGAGCGATCCCTCGACCGCGCCGAGCGCCTGCTGCTCATCCCGGACCTGCTCGCGTACTGGCTGACGGGCGTCGTGGGCGCGGAGGCGACCAATGCGTCCACCACCCAGCTGTACGACGTCACCACGCGGTCGTGGAGCGAAGATTTCGCGCGGCGCGTTGGGATCCCCGTCGAGCTCTTGCCCGAGCTGCGGGAGCCGGGACAGGTGATCGGTCCGGTTCTGCCGGAAGTTGCGGAGGAGCTTGGATTTGGTTCGTCCGCGGAGGGACAGGACGCGCGGCGGGTTCCGGTGATCGCGGTGGGGTCGCACGACACGGCGTCGTCGGTGGTCGCAGTACCGGCCGAGGACGGGGCGAACTTCGCGTACATCTCGTCCGGGACCTGGTCGCTGGCCGGTTTGGAGCTGCCCGCGCCGGTCCTGACCGAGGAGGCGCGCCGGGCGAACTTCACCAACGAGGGTGGGGTCGACGGGCGGACCCGGTTCCTCAAGAACGTGATGGGGCTGTGGATCCTGCAGGAGTGCCTGCGGGTCTGGGGGAGCGACGACCTGCAGCAGTTGCTGAAGGAGGCCGCCGACGTGCCCGCGTTCGGCGTACTGATCGATCCGGACGATCCGGTGTTCCTTGCTCCGGGCAACATGCCGGCCCGGATCGACGAGTTCTGCGCACGGACCGGTCAGGACAAGCCGGCGACCCGTGCGGCGACTGTCCGATGCGTGCTGGAAAGCCTCGCGCTGGCCTACCGCAGGACGCTGCGCAGTGCGCGGGAGATCGTCGGCCGTGAGATCGACGTCGTGCACGTGATCGGCGGAGGCTCGCAGAACGAGCTGCTCTGCCAATTGACCGCGGACGCCTGCGGAGTTCCGGTGCTCGCCGGGCCCGTCGAGGCGTCCGCACTGGGCAACGTGCTGGTCCAGGCACGCGCCCTGAGGGAACCGTTGCCGGACTTGAGCGCGATGCGCGCGCTGGTCCGTGCGACCCATCGTCTGCGGCGGTACCCGCCGCAGGGTAGACCGGCCGACTGGGACGCCGCCGAGTCCCGGGTGTTCGGAACCAGGTGATCAGATGACCGCCCTGCACAACGAAACCCTCGACCGCCACGAGCTGAGGAGCCACGACCTCCTTCCGCCCCACGCCGCGCCGCACGCCGCGCCGCACGCCGCGCCCCGCGCCGCGACGTCGTGCGGGCGGCATTGTGAGACCGCGCCGGTGGTCCTGCCGCGGGGAATGAGCGCCGAGGACCTGCGGCTGTTCCGCCTGATCGCCACCGGCCTGCCGATCGAGGCGGTGGCGCGTCGACTCGACCTGTCCGAACGCACCGTCCGCCGCCGAACCCGCGCCGCCTGCGACCGGCTCGGCGTCGGCACCGCCATCGAAGCCGTCGTCTGGGCAGCCCACCGCGGCCTGCTCTGATCCAGCCCGCACGGTAGCCGCCGACTCGCGTCAGCACGCGCGGCTCGCCCCTCCATGTCCGCTCGACCTCCCAAGTCCCTACAACCCGCGCCACCTCCCCTGTAGATCGCCCCGTCTCTGTGAGGAGTCCGCCCCATGTCGTTCCGTTCCCGTCTCGGTTGCCTGCTGGTGGCCGTTGCCCTGCTCACCCCACTCGCCCCCGCGACCGGCTCACCACCGGACCCGAAAGGCGGCGCGGTCCAGGTCCTCAACCTGAAGACCAACAACCTCACCAACCCCCTCGGCATCCCCGGTACGCCGCCCCGCCTCAGCTGGCAGCTCGATGGTCAGCGCCGCGGCATCACCCAGACCCGGTACGAGATCCACATCGCGACCACCGCGGCCAAAACCTCCCGCCCGGACGTCTGGGACAGCGGCGTGATCCGGTCCGGCCAGTCCGTCGAGATCCCGTACGGCGGACCCGCGCTGACCGCGTACACGGCGTACCACTGGACCGTCCGCGTCTGGGACGACCTGGGGCGGGCCTCCGACTGGTCGCCGGTCGCCACGTTCGAGACCGGCCCGCTGAGTCCCGCGGACTGGCAGGGCGACTGGATCGGTGCCGACAACCAGCCGGGCGCCGAGTGGACCGACACGACGATCGACGCGGACGTGACCCTGGTGAAGGACGCGCTCGGCGTCTTCTTCCGCGGCCGCGGCGGAGTCGGCTACATGTGGCAACTCAACCAGCTCACCGGCGAACCCCTGCTCCGCCCACACGTCCGCCAACCCGGCGGCGGTTACGTCCTGCTCGGCGAGATCCCGCTTCCGGCCGGTACCGACCTGACGCAGCGGCACCACCTCCGCATCACCACTGCCGGCCAGACGATCACCACCTGGCTCGACGACGTCCACGTCGACACACGCCACCGCGCGGATCACAACGCTCCGGGTGTCGTCGGCTTCCGCACCAACGGTGAGGAGAGCGGCATCGTCCACAGCCTCACGGTGACCGGCGCGAGCGGCGAGGTGCTGGTCGACACGGCGTTCCCGGCCGGCGACCAGACCTTCCCGGACGGGACGGTCCTCCCGCAAGGCGGTCTCCAGGTCAAGGGCAACACCGACCTCTGGCTGCCCGGCAAGCCGCTCCCGGTGTTCCGCAAGCATATCTCCTTGCCCAAGGCAAAGAAAGTACGGACCGCTCGCATCCACGCGGCGGCCCAAGGGATCTACGAGCTCAGCCTGAACGGCCGCAAGGTCGGCGACCACGAGCTGGCTCCGGGCTGGACGGACTACAACCGCCGGATCCAGGCCCAGAGCTACGACGTCACCAAGCTGCTGAAGTCCGGCGCGAACACCTTCGGTGCCGAGCTCGCCCCCGGTTGGTACGCGGGCAACCTGGCGATGTTCGGCGCGAACAAGTACGGCACCGACACCGCGTTCGTCGCCCAGCTGCGGGTCATCTACACCGACGGGTCGAGCGATGTCTTCGCGACCGACTCCAGCTGGCAGACCGCCCCCGGCGCCGTACGGGTCGCGGATCTGCTCAACGGGGAGAGCTACGACGCGCGACGTACGGCGTCCGAGTGGACGCCGGTCCAGGTCCGGCCGAGCGCGACGAGCAAGCTGGTCCCGCAGACGGATCCGCCGGTGCGGGTGACCGAGGAGCTCGAGGCGCGGGCGATCCCGTCGCCGACGGCCGGGGTGTACCTGTACGACCTTGGGCAGAACATGGTCGGCGTCTCCCGCCTGACATTGCGTGGCAGTCCCGGCCAGACCGTCAAGATCCGGTACGGCGAGGTGCTCAACCCCGACGGCACGCTCTACACCGACAACCTGCGATCGGCGAAGGCAACCGACCACTACACGTTCGCGACCGACCAGCCGGAGACGTACCAGCCACGCTTCACCTTCCACGGCTTCCGGTACATCGAGGTGAGCGGCCTGGCGACAGCACCGCCGGCCAGCGCCATCCGCGGTGTCGTCCTGGGCACCGACGCCGAGCAGACCAACCGGTTCCGGACCAACTCGGCGCTGGTGAACCAGCTGCACAGCAACATCGTCTGGGGCCAGCGCGGCAACTTCCTCTCCATCCCCACCGACACCCCGGCGCGGGACGAGCGGATGGGCTGGACCGGCGACATCAACGTGTTCGCCCGGACGGCCGTCTACAACCTCGACTCACAAGCGTTCCTGACGAAGTGGCTGCAGGACCTGCGGGACACCCAGCGCGCGGACGGTGCCTACGCGAGCGTCGCCCCGACCGTGCCGAACTCGTTCGACGGTGGCATGGGCAACGCGGGCTGGGCCGACGCCGGGGTCAACGTTCCGTGGACGCTCTGGCAGGCGTACGGCGACACGTCGGTGATCCGGCAGCACTACGACTCGATGGTCCGGTACGTCGACTACCTCGTCGCCAGCTCGAACGGATTAATCCGCGGCGGCGGTGACTACGGCGACTGGCTGAACCTGGATGACCCGACGCCAGGCGACTTGATCGGTACGTCGTTCGTCGCGAAGGGTGCTCGGCAGCTCAGTCAGATGGCGGCGGCGATCGGGAAGCCGGCGGACGCGGCGAAGTACCAGCAGGTGTACGAGGATGTGCGGGCGGCGTTCGCGACCCGGTTCGTCGCGGCCGACGGCAAGGTCGGGTCGGACAGCCAGACCGGGTACATCCTCGCGTTCACCAGCGACCTGGTGCCGGCCGACCGGATCGACGCGGCCGGGCAGCACTTCGCCGCCACGATCCTGCGCCGCGACACTCACCTGTCGACCGGCTTCCTCGGCGTTGACGGCCTGCTGCCGGTGCTCACCAAGATCGGGCGCTCGGACCTGGCGTACCGGTTGCTGCAGAACACGTCATACCCGTCGTGGGGCTACGAGATCGGCAAGGGCGCGACGACGATCTGGGAACGCTGGAACTCGATCAATCCGGACGGCACCTTCAACGACGTCGGGATGAACTCGTTCAACCACTACGCGTACGGCGCGGTCGGGGAGTGGATGTATCGCACGCTCGCCGGGGTGTCGGCGGCCGAGCCGGGCTATCGCAAGGTGCTGATCGCGCCGGTGCCCGGTGACGGGATCACCTCGGCGGAGCTCGACCATCGCACGCCGTACGGGGTGGTCGGGAGTCGGTGGGCCAAGGACGCTGAGGGCCGGTTCGCGCTGGAGGTGGAGGTTCCGGCGAACACGACGGCCACGGTGCGGATTCCGGCGCAGGGTGTCCAGCAGGTCGCGGAGAGCGGCCGGGCCTTGGATCGCGCGGTGGGAGTCAGTGGAGTGGTCGACGAGGGAGCATCTGTCGCGATGACGGTCGCCTCCGGAAAGTACCGCTTCACCGTGCGTCCCTAGGCGCGTCGGCACGGCCCGGCCGAGCGTGGCCGGGCCGTGCCAGGTTTAGTCGGGAGCGGGCCTCGGGTACCGGAGGTGGCGGACATCGAGCCCGAGGAGGAAAGATGGACGGAACAACCGTCCTGTGGATCGTCGTGGCCGTGGTGGTCGTGCTGATCCTGCTGGCGCTGGTGATGGCTGCTGCCAAGAAGTCCAAGCAGCGCCGGATCGAGCACGACCGGCAGGAGGCGCAGGAGCACCAGCAGCGCGCCAAGGTCTCGGCGGCCCACGCGGACAAGCAGCAGGCCGCGGCCGACGAGGTCGAAGCCCGGGCGCGCAAGGCGCAGGCCATCGCCGATGAGAAGGCAGCCGAAGCGCGCCGCCTCTCCGCCGGTGCCACCGAACGCCAGGAGGCCGCGAACCAGGCCCGAGCCGAATCGGCCGACCACGAACAGCGGGCCCGAGCGATTCACCCGGACCTCGACGCGGACGCCGACGCCTCGCCCGACACGGCGAGCTGGGGCACCGACACCGCCCACGCCCGCCACGCCGACCGGGATCGACGCGAGACCCAGGCGTCGTCCGAGGGCACGGGCGAGCCGATGCAGGGAGCGACCGCCGACCAGGTGAACCCCGATGCTGTCGGTCAGCGCCCGGCCGGGAACGACGGCCTCCGGGACGGTACGACGTCCGGTCGCACGAGCGGCTCCACTTCGAGCGGGCAGGTTGCCGGCGAGGACTCCGTTGCAGGGGACCGCGACCGGGACGTCCTCGGACGGGATCAGGACGGCAGCTCCGCCTCGCGGGATCGCGACGGGATCTCCGGCGGGCAGGATCGCGACGGGATCTCTGGCGGGCGGGATCGCGACGGAATCTCGGGTGTGCGGGATCGCGACGGGGACTCCGCGATCCCGGACCGAGACGGCAGCTCCGCCGTACGGGATGACAGCCCCCGGGGGAACCAGCCTGGGCAGGGTTCGCCGCCGGATCAGGACCCCCGGCACGCCGCACCGCGCGGCTGATTCACCACTCGGCCGCCTACCGCTGTTGTCGCGGTAGGCGGCCGATGGCTGTCCGGGCGGGAAGATCTTCACTGCTCCCAAGCGGCTCGGGGGATCGGCGCCGCGTCGGCATCGCCGTCGGGGTTACGCCTCCGCCGCGGGTGCGCTGGTTCTTGCGATGCGGCGAGCCGAGCGATCTGATCAGGCCGGCGCGACCTCCAGCCGCTCGATGGCGTCGGCCAGGGTGAAACGGAAGGCGAACGGCAACGGGCCGCCCGGGAAGTCTCCGTCCGCGTTCGCGGTCAGCGTTGAGGTCGACTGGTCGTAGTCGACGACGGTCAGCGTGATCTTCGGGCCGATCTGGTGCTCCTGGATCCACCCGGCGATCTGCGCCGCGCCGCGGTACTCGGTGTTGTCGTCGATCACCACCGACTCCGGCGCGAACAGGCCCGCCAGCGCCTCGGCGTCGTGGCGATTGGTGGCCTCGACGAACGAGGTGACCAGGGATTCGGTGACAGCTGCAGTCATGATGTTCCTTCCGATGGATCGCGAGATTATGTCCGTATGGACAGTAAAACGTGTCGCGAGGGACAAGAAATTTCCGCTCGCGCACAGAAAGTTCGGTACGCTGCGGGGATGGTCGCACCCGTCGAGTCGTCGTCGCGCAGGCCCCGCGAGGCGCGGGATTTTCCGTACCGGTCGGAGTTGCTGGCGAGCTTGAGCGCGCTGATCCTGCTGTGGGAGTCGCCCGGTCTGCAAAGCGAGATCCTCACCTCGAGCGGTGAGCCGATCGACCAGCCCGCGCACTCGGCCCTGCGGCATCTGGCCGCCGGCCAGCCGCTGCGACCGAGCGATCTCGCGCAGGCCATGGGAACCGGGCCGTCGAACATCAGCAAGATCCTCAAACGCCTCGAGACCGCCGGTCTCGTCGAGCGGGGCCGCGATCTCGACGACACCCGCTCGACCTTGATCACCCTCACCCCGGAGGGGCGGGAAGCCGCGCGCCACATCTACGACCTCGGCGACGCGATGATCGCCCAGGTGCTCGCCAACTGGTCGCCGCGCGACATCGCCCGGTACACCGAGCTGACCAAACGGTTCACCGCGGACGCGATCGCCGCCGCCGAGGTCATGCGACGCGAAGGCCTCACCCACCGCACGCGCTGACCGGCTTATCGCCACGCGCGCTGACCGGCTCAGCAACCACACGCGCTGACCGGATTCAACTCGGGAAATCGGCGCTGCGCGAGAGCGCTTCGCCGGCGCGGATGTCGGTGAGGTTCGACTCCAGGGTGCTGACGGCGGCGTCGAAGCCGCCGCTGCCGAGCACCAGGCGGTGCGGCGGGGATTCGAGGTCCATCGCCTGCAGTACGGCCTGGACCCCTCGCTCCGGATCGCCGGGCTGGTTGCCGTGCTGGTCGATCATCGCTTTGCGAATGTCGTCGAGTCGCGGCAGGTAGGCGTCCACGGTCTCCCGCAGTGGCTCGTCGGCGAAGTTCGAGTACGCGCGGGTGCGGAAGGCGCCCGGCTCGACGGCCAGCACCTTGATGCCGAACTCGGCGACCTCCGTGCGCAGTACCTCGGTGACCGCTTCGAGGGCGAACTTCGCCGCCGAGTAGTACCCGAACCCTTCGATGCCCCGCAGGCCGGCCACCGACGACATGTTCACGACCCAGCCGGCGCCGCGGGCGCGCATTCCCGGCAGGACTGCGCGGGTGACCTCCAGTACGGCGAAGAAGTTGAGCTCCATCACGCGCCGGACATCCTCGGCCGGCATGCCCTCGATCGATCCGTACCAGCCCCGGCCGGCGTTGTTCACCAGGACATCGATCGCGCCGAACTGCTGCTCGGCCGCGGCGACGCCGGCTCGGACCTGATCGGTGTCCGTCACGTCGACCTCGACCACGAGGGCTTTCTCGCCGTGTGGAGCAGCCCAGTCGGCCAGCTCCGCCGGGCGGCGGGAGGTGATCGCCACCCGGTCGCCCCGCGCCAGCACGGCGTCCGCGAAGACCAGCCTGAATCCGCCAGGGGTGCCGCCGGTGATGAACCAAGTCCGCATGTCTCGCTCCTGATCGATTGGCCGAACTAGTCAGATACTGTCCTTTAAGACACTATAACGTGTCCTTTAGGACAGTAAATTCCCAGCGTCGGCGACCAGTCGGAGAGCAGGCCGTCTCGCTCACATCGCGGGTTCCGGCCGGCTCGGTACGCCCGGGGTTGTCGCAGCCGTTCAGCGCAGATCGTCGTCAACGCGGCGCCACACAACGGCGAGGTGGCTGCTACGTCGCAGCCGTTCAGCGGCTGTTGTCGGCCAGTCCGCCCAGCCAGGACCGCCAGCGAGTCGCTTCGGCTGGTTCGTGGTCGCCGAGCCATTCCGCGCACAGCATCAGATCCGACAGCGCGAGATCGACTGCTGCCAAGTCCCTCGTCTCTCCCGCTGACCGGCTCCGCCCGGAGCAGCGACCCAACCCCCGGACCACCTGAGCAAGCAGCTCCAGGTGCGCGCCGGAACCCGGCGGCTCGGACGACGCGTGCGGATGCCCGAGTGCGCCGGCGAGAAAGTGCAGGTCCCACGACAACGCGCCGGTCGCCACGCACGAGAAGTCCCAGAGACCAGTCACCTCTCCACACGGCGCGGCGAGCACCATGTTGCCGAGATGGAAGTCGCCATGCAGGACCACGGGCCCGACGGCAGCGAGCTCCTGGTCGAAGAGTTCGGCGTACCGGTTGAGCAGGGCAACGATCCCGGGACGGACCGCCGACGGGAAGCCGGCCAGGGTCGACGACAACTGACCCAGGTACGGCGGTCCGCCCATCGGCCGGATTCCCAGTCGTTCGACGTCGTCGGCCGAGAACGCCTCGCGCCAAGCGATCAACAGCTCGGCGAGCGAGTCGCTGAGTGCTTCGCGATCGCGCGCGCTGCCGGTGTGCCAGGCGGCGGGGGTGAAGCTCGTTCCGATGATCTTCGGGTAGACCATGCACCGGGTTCGCGCTCCGACCCAGGCGACCTCGGGAGTCCGCACCGGCAAGCGTCCGCGGACGTGCTCCAAAACGGAGATCTCGGTGGCGAAGTCGATGTCCTCGCGCCTGGGGAATCGGACGATCCAGTCCGGTGTTTCCAGCACGGTGCTTTCCCAGCCCTGCCGGAACACGCGGCTCCGCAGGTCCATGCCCGCCGCTTGAGGCTCGTCCGCAACGGCCGCAAGCATGCCGTCCAGCGACTGGTCGGTCAGCACCGGCGGTAGATCCATGCGGTCATCCTGTTCGGGGCGGCCACGGACGGCAAGCGAGTTCCCGGCCGACCGGCCGCACCGCGGATCAGTCCGTGCGCAGCCGATACCCCATGCCCCGAATCGTCTGAATCCGATCGGCCCCCAGCTTCTTCCGCAGATACCGGATGTACACATCGACCACGTTCGAACCGGGATCGAAATCGAACCCCCACACCTGCGACAGCAACTGCTCCCGCGACAACACCTGATCCGGATGCCGGCAGAAAACCTCCGCCAGCAAGAACTCGCGGGCCGTCAGATCAACAGTCCGCCCGTCGATCGAGGCCCGACGGGTACGAAGGTCAAGACTCAAACCCCCGACCTGCAGGATCGTCGCGTCAGCGGTTCCAGACCCGTCGCTCCGCAGCCGAAGACGCACGCGCGCCAGCAGTTCCTCGAAAGCGAAAGGCTTCGCGATGTAGTCGTCCGCCCCACCTTCCAGACCGGCCACAGTGTCGCGCACGCTGTCGCGCGCAGTGAGAATGACGACCGGCATACTGACGCGCGCCTCACGCAGTCGCCGCAGGACGGTGAACCCGTCGACCTTCGGCAGTCCGATGTCGAGCAGCAGCAGGTCGTAGCCACCACTGACCGCTTCCTGGTACGCCGCTTCGCCGTCCGCGACCACGGTGGTGACGAAGCCGTTGCTGCGCAGGCCGCGTTCGACGAACGAGGCGATGCGCTGCTCGTCCTCGGCGATCAGGATGCGGTTCATCAGGAGGTCCCCTCGTGCGCCGGATGTGCGGTGGGTGTCAGGGGCAGGACCAGCTCGAAGCGGGCGCCGGGACGGCCGTCGTCGACCAGCCGGACGTCACCGCCGTGTGCCTGCGCGGTCGAACGCACGATCGCCAGGCCGAGCCCGGCACCGTCGGTCCGCCCCTGATCGTTGCCTCGGGCAAATCGTTCGAAGATCCGTTCCCGATCGCCCGCAGCCACGCCGGGACCGGAGTCGGACACCCAGAGATGAACGTGAGCACCGGCCGGGCAGTCACCGCCGGCGTCGCCAGGAGCCGCGTCGCGCGTGCCAGGCTCCGCAAAACTACTACGGGAGGGGACATGTTGTTCAGCGAACGAGTCGTGAACCCGCGCACCCACCGCGATCCGATCGTCCGGTCCGGTATGCCGAACAGCGTTGGAGACCAGCTGCATGAGCGCCTGCGTAAGCCGCTGCCCGTCAGCGACGATGGTGGTGTCGGTCGTCTCGTCGACGCGCCAGGTGCGATCGGCCAGCGGGCGGGCCTTCGCGATCACCTCGACGACGAGCTCGGTCAGATTGACTTCCTCGAGCTTCAGGAAGTCCGGGCGGCCGCTCTTGGCCAGCACCAGCAGATCGTCGACCATCCGGTTCATCCGGGCCAGCTCGTCGAGCACCAGCGCGCGGGTCTCCGCGCGATCCCGCGGATCGTCGCTCATCAGCTCCAGGTGACCGCGGATCACCGTGATCGGCGTCCGCAGCTCGTGCCCGGCGTTGTCGACAAACTCCCGCTGGGTGACGAACGCGACCTCCAGCCGGTCCAGCATCGTGTTGAACGTCCGGGCCAGCTGCGCGACATCATCGTTGCCCACGACATCGATCCGCCGGCGCAGGTCGGACGCCCCGATCTGCTCGGCGGTGGTGCGGACCGCACGGATCGGCGCGAGCACCCGTCCCGCGACGATCCAGCACGCGCCGGCCGCCATCGCGAGCGTGACGACGCCGATCAACGCGAGCGCCTTGGTCGCGTCCTCGAGCGGCTGGGCCAGCAGATCCCGGAACTCCAGCACCACCAGCTGCGCACGGACCGGCTGCGTGCCGATCTGCACCGGCATCACGCCGTACCGGACCTTGCCGGCGGTGCTGTCGACCCACCCGTACTGCGGAGTGGTGGCCGAGCCGATTCGTTGCACGAACGCGACGTCCGTGTCGAGGCGGGCCGGCGGTGAGCCGCGGTCGCGGTGATAGGCCTTGCCGTCGACGATCGTGAAGAACGCCTCGGAGGTGTCCGGCAGATTGGTCTGCAGCCAGTAGTCCAGCATCCGCTCCGGCGTACCGAGGCGTGCGGCGGTGTCCGAGCCCGCGTACGCGCGGAACTTGATCGCCTCGTGGGTGAGCTCGGAGTCCGCCGCGGCGTCGGAGCGGGCGGACAGCACCTGCCAGGTGAGAAAGACGACCGCGGTGACGGCGAGCGCGAGCACGCCGAGCATCCACCCGATGATCCGCACCCGCGCGCTGACGCCGCCCCGGCGACCAGCCCTTCCGGTCGCGGGCCGCCTCAGCAAGGGCACCGGGGCTCAGTCATCGCCGTCCACGGCGTCGTCCAGGTCGTCGTCGATACCGTCGTCGTCCTTGTCGTCGTCATCGCCGGCCGGGCGCGGGCTGCCCGGCGTCACCGGATCCGCCCCCGGCGTGCCCGGCGGCGTCACGGTCGGCGAAGGCGACGGCGAAGGCGACGCCGAGGGAGACGGCGGCACCGCCGTACCGGAGCCGGCCGGGACGACCACGACCGTGTCGCCGAGTCCGGGCGACGAGCGGTCGGCCAGGTACTGGGTCAGCGCGAATCCGGCCACGGCCAGCACCACGGCAACAGCCAGGTAGATCAGGCGTGGAGATCGCATGCTCACAGCTTGCGATCCCTCCCGAAGAACCGCATGAGCCGAACATTACAGATTTCTCATCCGGCGGTCGGCCGAAAGACCTTCAGATCAGGTACCGGAACTCCGACGATCCCGGGTCGATCCGCTCGATCGTCAGCGGTGCCGCGTCCATCCGCTCCAGCAACCCGGACAGGTCACCGGGCCGCCCGATCTCGATGCCGACCAGCGCGACGCCGGTCTCCCGGTTGTTGCGCTTCACGTACTCGAACAGCGTGATGTCGTCGTCCGGCCCGAGCACCTGGTCGAGGAACTGCCGCAGCGCGCCGGGCTCCTGCGGGAACGTCACCAGGAAGTAGTGCTTCAGCCCTTCGTGCACGAGCGACCGCTCGAGGATCTCGCCGTACCGGCTGACGTCGTTGTTGCCACCGGACAACAGGCACACGACCGTCTCGCCCGGCTTCACCTCGACGCCGTTGCCCAGGGCAGCGGCGGCCAGGGCTCCGGCGGGCTCAGCGATCAGGCCGTCGGTTTGGTAGAGCTCGAGCATCTCCGAGCAGACCAGGCCCTCGGGCACCGACGTCATCTCGACACCGGCTGCGGCCACCAGCGGCAGAGTCACCGCACCGACCCGCCGTACGGCGGCACCGTCGACGAAGCTGTCCAGCTGCGGCAAGGTCACCGGCTCGCCGGCCTCCAGCGCCGCAGCCATGCTCGCTGCACCGGCCGGCTCCACACCCACGATCCGTACGCCGGGATGCCGCTCCGCCAGGTACGTCGCGACGCCGGCGATCAGGCCACCGCCACCGACCGGAACCACCAGTACGTCGGGCGCATGACCGAGCTGCTCGACGAGCTCGACCGCCAGCGTTCCCTGGCCCGCGACGGTCCGCGGATCGTCGAACGCCGGGACCAGCGTCGCGCCGGTCGCGGCGGCCTCGGCCAGTGCGGCGGCGGCCGCGTCGTCGTACGAGTCGCCGGTGATGATCACCTCGACCTGGTCGCCGCCCAGCGCGGCGATCCGGTCGCGCTTCTGGCGCGGGGTGGTGCGCGGAACGTAGACGCGTCCGTGCACGCCGAGCGTGTGGCACGAGTAGGCGAGGCCTTGGCCGTGGTTGCCCGCGGACGCGCAGACCACGCCGGCCTTCTTCTCCACGTCACCGAGCTGGGCGATCAGGTTGTAGGCACCGCGCAGCTTGTACGACCGGCCGATCTGCAGGTCCTCGCGCTTCAGCCAGACGTCGGCGCCGATGCGTGCGGAGAGTCGCGGATTGCGTTGCAGGGGCGTCCGGACCGCGACCCCGTCGAGCCGGCCGACGGCCTGCTCCACCGCTGCCGCGCCGACCGTCGTCCGAGCGACTGTTTCACTGCCCTGCATGACGTTCCTTCCCGTGCATCTGCACGTGATTCGCCGGTTTTCCCGCAGCACAAGACACGCTGGGTCCACAGTACGGACGAGCGGACACCGTTGGGCAACGGGTCCATTTTCCATGCGTGAAAAGGGCTTCGGCTGGGCAGTCTAGTTCTCATACGCTCACTCGGTGTAACGGCCAGGGCCACCTGGACGGGATGAGCCGAGTCACCGGTCAACGGGGACTGGAGGGCAACTGATGGAACTGATTCCGTTCAGTCTGTGGGGAGACGCCCTGTGGTGCGGTCAGGAAGTGGTGCGGGAAGCCCCGCACGAGCAGGCGATTCGTAGCCTGTTTCCCGACCCGATCCCAGCGCGAGGAGCAGACCTGGACACCACCGCGGACCTCGTCCCGGAACCGCACAACCGCTTCGACCCGCGCTCGATCGCCGTTCGGGTGCAGGGCAAGGTGGTCGGCTACCTGCCGAGGGACGACGCGCACCGGTACCACCCTGTGCTGTCGGAACTGGTGGCCCAAGGCCTGCAACCGCAGGTGCCGTGCCACCTGTGGGTCAGTGAATGGGAGCCGGCCGACTGGGAAGGCCGGGGCAACCAGGGCACCGAGTTCCACGCCAGCGTGGCGGTCGCGCTGGGCCAGCCCCACATGCTGGTCCCGATCAACCTGCCACCACCCGGGAGCTATCACGTGCTGCCGCCCGGCAGCGGCATCGTGGTCCCGGGCAGCGAGGTGCACCCGGACGTGCTGGCGCCGTTCTTCCGGCCGGAAGGCGAGTGCTGGGCCTACGCGACCATGCACGCGGTCGAGGAGGACGACGGCATCAACGACCGGCACCGGATGGTGGTCGAGATCCGGCTGGACGACGAACCGGTGGGCCGGCTCAGCCCGCGGCTCAGCGCGGAGTTCCTGCCGGCCATCCACTATCTCGCCGACATGCGAGCGGAAACGGCCGCCCGGGTCGCCGTACGCGGTGACCGTTTCGCCTCGGAGGTGATCCTGTACGCGGCCCGGAGTCACGACCTGCCGGCCACCTGGCCGGACGGTCTGACCCGCTCCCCAGTCGCATCCCCCACTTGGCACTACTGGGCGGGCAAAGAAGCGAACTAACGCCCACGGCGGACGCGCAGCACTCACCAATCAGTCAGGTGGTGGCGGGTGCTGCGGGACTACCAGGGGCTGAGGATCTGACCGACCTGCGCAGCGACCGTCGGGCCGCCGAACACCTTGGCGGCCCGCGCGGTAGCTGATTCGGGCGACAGCGACGGGCCGACGTGGGTCACGAACAGCCGCCTCACACCGGTACGCCGGGCGAGACCTCCGGCCTGCTCGGGCGTGTGGTGCACCGGGCTCTCCTCACCAGAGTCCGCCTCGCACAGCAGCAGGTCCACGCCCGTGGCCAGCTCGTCCAGCGCCGGGCAGGGCGCGCAGTCACCGGAGTACGCCAAGCTCCTGCCTTCGGCGGTGGCCCGTAGTCCGTACGCGTCGCACCCGTGCTCGACAGGCCGACTGACCAACTCCAACCCGTTCAGCTCGACCGTCAGACCATCGGAAAGCTCCCGCAACCCCAGCACGTCGCTGACGAAGCCCACATCGGCCTGCTCGAAGAAGCCGACCAGCCGCTTCCCCAGCGCTGCCGGTGCGTACACCGGGATCGGCCGCGCCAGTGGGGGAAGCAGCCCGTACGCCAACGCGTAGTAGGCGTTGAGCAGATCACCGACATGGTCCAAATGCAGGTGCGACACCCAGATCGCGTCGAGCTCCGCCAGCGAGGTGTGCCGAAGCAGCTCGGCCAGCGATCCGGGGCCTGCGTCGACCCAGACCTGAGCGTCGCCGCCCTGCAACAGGTAGCCTGAGCACGGGCGATCCGGCAGCGGGTAAGGGGCAGCGGTGCCGAGAACGGTCAGGCTGGTCATCGCCGGCCGGCTCAGAGCTTGGCGCCGATCAGCTGGAAGATGTCGTCGTGCGCGCCGGGCAGGTCGTCGTGGCCGAGGTCCGGGTAGGTGCGCAGTTCCTTGGCGGAGGTGAGCTTGTTGTAGATCGCGTACTGCGTGGACGGCGGGCAGACCTGGTCCTCGAGGCCGACGAACAGCGTGACCTCGGCCTGGATCCGCGGCGCCAGGTGGTGCACGTCGATGTAGCCCAGCGTCGTGAAGACCTCCTGCTCGCGCAGGTGCCGGGGGTCGCGCTTCTTGAACCACGTGGTGATCTCGTCGTACGGCGCGCGCTCCAGGTTGAGCTCCCAGGCGCGCTGGTAGTCGGTCAGGAACGGGTACACGCTGGCGGCGTACTTGATCTCCGGGGTGAGCGCGGCGCAGACCAGCGTCAGGCCGCCGCCCTGGCTCCAGCCGGTGGCGGCGACGCGGTCCGCGTCGACCTCGGGCAGGCCGCGGATGATGTCGGC
This sequence comes from Kribbella sp. ALI-6-A, assembly GCF_001984195.1. Classification (GTDB taxonomy): domain Bacteria; phylum Actinomycetota; class Actinomycetes; order Propionibacteriales; family Kribbellaceae; genus Kribbella. Next base: position 973,898 of record NZ_MTQN01000012.1, on the reverse strand, counting down.
CAGCCGGCGGGTGTCGAGGAAGACGTGCTTGTAGAGCAAGCTGTCGGGGCCGTCGTCGAGCCCGTGCACCAGGTGGTTGTGCAGGCTGAAGCTGTTCGGCTCTTGGGACTCGGTGCGGAAGCCGACCTGCTCCCGCACGTCCAGCGCCGCCACGGTGAACCCGCGCGCCGCGTACGGCAGCAGGTCGACCCAGCGCGGCTGCTCACCGCCGTACCCGTGGAACATCAGGACGGCGGGCCCGGTCGGCTCCTGCGGCCGGATCACCTTGGCGTGCACCCGGTAGCCGCCGGTGCCGTTGAAGTACAGGTGCTGGGCGGTCGCGGTGGTCAGCGGGAAGTCGGTCGCGTCGACGAACGACTCCTCGGCATCGATCCCGGCCAGCTCGGCCAGCGCCTTGTCCCAGAACTGGTCGAAGTCGTCCGGTCGCGGGTTGGTGCCCTGGTAGACGCTCAGTTCCTCGGCAGACATCTCGAACGACAGCACGCGCGGCTCCCTCGCTCAGATCCGGACAGGTTCGAACAAACCTGGATCATTCTGCGCGATCGGCGTCCTCACCGGCAGTGCCGTCCCAGATGGTGTAGCCGTGCGCCGTGTTCAGCCGGTCCCGCAGCTCGGTCGCGAGCTGCACGTCGCGGCCCGGCGCCAGCCAGCGCACCGGGATCAGGATCGAGCCGTCCTTGTGCTTGGTCCGCAGGACGACGGCCTCGCCGTGCGTGGTCTCGACCCGGCCGACCTCGGTGATGTCGGTCCAGTCGGTCTTCACGCCCCGGACCTCGATCTGGTCCTCACCGAGCTTGAGCAGCACCGGCGGCCGGAACAGGATCCACAGCCCGGCCAGCACGACCAGACCGCCGAGCGCGAGAAACACGGCCACCACCGCATCGGGCAGGTTGATCGCCCAGGCGATCGCGGCCACGCCGAGCAGGATCAACCCGGCGGCCAGGACTCCGAGGAACCGCCCTGCCCGCATCCGGTACGTCGTACGCATCGGCCCAGGATCTCACCCGGTCCCGACCCGGCGGCTCAGGGGTTGGCCGGGTGGTACGCGCAGGCGTCGCTGAGGTCCTCGACGCCTCCGGCCGGCGGCTTCGCCGGCGTGACCGGCTTGCCGCTCGAGGGCTTCTTGGTCGGCGTCGCGGTGGTCGTGGTGGCCGGCTTCTTGGGCGAGATCGCGTTCTGCACGATCTTGGCCATCGCCTCGTAGTCGGGGTTCTTGCCGGTCGGGAAATTCTTCTTCTTGTCCAGGTCGATGTTGGTGACCTTGGCGCCCTTCACCTTCATCGCGAGCTCGACGAAGGCCGGCAGGATCTCCTGCGGGATGTCGGTCTGCAGCAGCTTCTTGCTGGCCGAGGCGATCTGCTGGTACTTCGTCACCAGCGTGCGCGGATTGGCGCTGCTGACGATCGCATGGATCGTGCAGCGCTGGCGCTCCTGCCGGGACGCGTCGTCCAGGCCGTAGCGGCCGCGGGCGAACCAGAGCGCGTCGTGGCCGTTCAGCTTCTGGTCCGGGCCGGGCTCCAGGTAGTCCTTCGGCAGCACGTCGTCGGACGACCCGGGACCCTTGTAGTCGCCGCCGATCGGGACCCGGTAGTTGATGTTCACGGTGATCCCGCCGAGCGCGTCGACGATCGACTCGAAGCCCTTGAGGTTGACCTGCATGTAGTAGTCGATGTCCAGGCCCAGCGCCGCGCCGGCCGACACCTTGAGTACGTCGGCGCCCTCGTTGTCGGACGGACCGAGCACGCCGGGGTGGGCGGCCGGGAGGTTGCGGTACATCGCGTCGAGGTAGTACTCGGGCTGCTCGACGTTGCCGAGGCTGGGGTCGTAGAAGCCGTCGGGGTAGAACTTGTGCAGCGGCGAGTCCTCCGGGAACGGCATCCGCATCCAGTTCCGGCTGAGCGAGATCAGCTTGGTGTCGCCGGTCTTGGTGTCGATGCTGGCCACCATCACGGTGTCGGTCCGGGTGCCCTCACGACCGGCGCCGTCGTCCGCGCCGAGCAGCAGCAGGTTCAGCCGGGGGGTGTGCTCCCAGGGGTCCTTCTGGTTCTCGACGTCCGGCCGGGTCGCGCTCTTGGAGTTGCCCTCGGAGGCGAACACGCTGCCGACGAGGTCGCGCTGGGCGAGCACGGTTTGCGCCGTCACCGTGGTGGGCACCGCGATGCCGAAGCACAGCAGGCCGACGAACGCCGAGCCGGCGAGCCGACCGACGGCGGTCAGACTGACCGGACGGAGCAACTTGTGCGAGGCGACCACGATCCAGATCCAGAGCAGACCGAGCACGACCACCGCGGAGGTCGCGATCAGCAGTTGGCTCGGGTCGACGGCCATCGCCAGCACCGCGTCACGCTTGGTCAGACCGACGAAGGCCGCCAGGCCGAGCAGACCGACGCTGAGCGTCATCACGAACGCGCCGAGCTTGGTCCGGCCGCCCATGAGGAAGCCGGACCCGGGGACCAGGGCGCTGACGAGGGTGAGACCGATCGCCTTCGAGACGGTCCGGGCCCGGTAGGCGCGGTGACGTGACCGGTTGCCCTTGGGCGCAGACCTGCGACCGGCAGCGCGAGTGCTCCGCGACATGGCTCCGTTCCCTGGTATCGACGACGTGGCGGCGATGCGGACCCCGCCCAGGCGGTCCTGAGGGCTGGCTGACGACCCGATCGGTCAGCTTCCCGGTAGTACAGACGCCGTCACGGCCTCCTCGGTTGACTTGACAGGCGACCCCCGTCGATTCGGCCAGATTACAGGGGCCCGGGACGACACTCCCAAGCCGTCCGGTCGAGGCGGTCGGGCGCCGTCCGGCGCCCGCTTTGCTCCGACGGCGTCCGGCCGGATAGTCTTGGCCGTCGTCGTGTCCCGCAAGGGGCCGTCGGAGGAGGCGTCGCCTAGTCCGGTCGATGGCGCCCGCCTGCTAAGCGGGTTGAGGGTAATCCCCTCTCGCGGGTTCAAATCCCGCCGCCTCCGCAGTACGCAAGAGCCGCCAGCGAGTCGCTGGCGGCTCTTGTCGTTTCACTCGAAGGCGAGTGTCTTGGCCTGCGCGACGCGCTCGACCGAGCGCGGGGTGACCGGATCGAGGCCGACGACCAGGTGCTCGACGCCGAGGTCGGCGTACGCCGTGAACGCGGTGGCGAGCTCCTCGACCGGGCCGGCCAGGGCGTTGCCCTCGCCCTCCGGCTTCTGCTCCGGGTCCCGGACGGTGATCCCGACCGTCCGGCTCACCTCACCGGACGGCCGGTCGTTGCGGACCAGCGCCTCGTCGAGCTCGGCCAGCCGGGCGCGGACGTCGTCGCCGACCGCCCCGAACCAGGCGGTGTTCCACTGGTCGGCCCACTGCGCGGTCAGGTCGAGCATCCGGGGCCGCCGGGCCGCGACCAGGATCGGGATCCGCCGCTGCGGCATCGGCACGAGCGTCGCCTCGTCGACCTGGTGGTACGTGCCCTTCGCGGTGACCGTCTCGCCCCGGAGCAGCCGCGCGAGGATCTCGAGCCACTCGGCGAACCGCCCCACCCGGTGATCCGTCGGCAGCCCGAACGCCTCGTACTCCGGGTCGTGCCAGCCCGCGCCGACGCCGAGAATCACGCGTCCGCCGGAGACCTCGTCCAGGGTCGTGGCCATCTGCGCGACCAGCCCCGGGTCCCGGAACGACGCGCACAGCACCATCGTGCCCAGCTCGACGCGGCTCGTGATCGCCCCGACCGCGCTGAGCAGCGTCCAGGCCTCGTGCATTCCGTACGTCGTACCGGCCGGGTCGCGGTAGAAGAAGTGGTCGGCCAGCCAGACCGAGTCCAGCCCGTTCTGCTCCACCGCGAGGGCGATGTCGCGGGTGTCGGCCCACCGGGGCATCTGTCCGTCCGGCCCGTCGTCGCCGCCGACCGGGAGCATCACTCCGATTTTCATCCGCCCAACATAGGCGAGATCTCACCCCTGCCGACCGGTCGCCGGTGGCGGTTTCCAGCCATTTTCCGGCGGTTGTCCGTCGGATTCGTGACAGCCGGCGTTGCGGGGTGTGGCGAAGGTTCGCCGTGGGTAACTGGGGAAGTGCCCGGCGGGTGAGGCCGTTGTGAGGAGCGGGCTGAGAAGAGCCTTTGTACCTCACGAAAGGGCGTGGTGGCGGTGACGGATTCAGCGATCCGACCGCAGGTTTACGATCTCCGTTTGTTCCTCCAGCTGTCGCTCCCGGCGCACGTCGCCTGCTGGGCCGACGGCGCCTGGCGAGCGGCCTGGCTGATCAGCCGGCTGCACTGCGGAGACGGCTGGATCGGCCTCGTCCAGTACGACGGCCCGAACGGCCAGGAGCTCACCGCACGACTCCCGCTGGACCGCATCGCGCCACCAGGGTTCTGAACGGCGAAGCGCCCCACCCCCGCAGTGGGGGCGAGGCGCTTCGCGCGATCCGGCGTACTGGCTTCCGGTCAGCCGCCGGCGTACGGGGGGATCAGGCGCCGAGCCTGCTTCGCAGACCGTCCAGCTCGAGCCGCAGCTCGGCCGGTACGGTGTCACCGAGCTTGGCGAACCACTCCTCGATCAGCGGCAGTTCGGCCTTCCACTCCTCGGCGTCGACGTCGAGGGCGATCCGCAGCGCCTCCGGCGTCAGGTCCAGTCCGCTCACGTCGAGCGCGTCGGCGGTCGGCACCGCGCCGATCGGGGTCTCGTCGGCCGCGGCCTGACCCTCGATCCGGTCGATGATCCACTTCAGCACCCGGCTGTTCTCCGAGAAGCCCGGCCAGACGAACTTGCCCGCCTCGTCCTTGCGGAACCAGTTCACGTAGAAGATCTTCGGCAGCTTCGCCGCGTCGTGCTGCTTGCCGACGGTCAGCCAGTGGTCCAGGTACTTGCCGGCGTCGTAGCCGAGGAACGGCAGCATCGCCATCGGGTCCCGCCGGACGACGCCGACCTCGCCGACCGCGGCCGCGGTGGTCTCCGACGACAGCGTCGCGCCCATGAACACGCCGTGCTGCCAGTTCCGGGCCTCGGTGACCAGCGGCACGGTGGTCGCCCGGCGGCCGCCGAAGATGATCGCCGAGATCGGCACGCCGTTCGGGTCGTCGTACTCGTCGGCGATGATCGGGCACTGCTTGATCGGCGTGCAGAACCGGCTGTTCGGGTGGCTGGACAGCTCGCCGTTGTCCGGCGTCCACTCGCGGCCCTTCCAGTCGGTCAGGCGGTCCGGCGGGGTCTCGGAGTAGCCCTCCCACCAGACGTCGCCGTCGTCGGTCAGCGCGACGTTGGTGAAGACCGAGTTGCCCTGCTCGATCGTGCGCATCGCGTTCGGGTTGGTCTTCCAGCCGGTGCCGGGGGCGACGCCGAACAGGCCGAACTCCGGGTTCACGGCGTACAGGCGGCCGTCCTCGCCGAAGCGCATCCAGGCGATGTCGTCGCCGAGCGTCTCGACCTCCCAGCCGTCCAGCGTCGGGTCGAGCATCGCCAGGTTGGTCTTGCCGCAGGCGCTCGGGAAGGCCGCCGCGACGTAGTGCACCTTCTTCTCCGGCGAGATCAGCTTGAGGATCAGCATGTGCTCGGCCAGCCAGCCCTCGTCGCGGGCCATCGCGCTCGCGATCCGCAGCGAGTAGCACTTCTTGCCGAGCAGCGAGTTGCCGCCGTACCCGGAGCCGTAGGACCAGATCGTCCGCTCCTCGGGGAACTGGACGATGTACTTCTCCTCGTTGCACGGCCAGCTGACGTCCTTCTGGCCCGGCGCCAGCGGCGCGCCGACCGAGTGCAGGCACGGCACGTACGGCGCGTCGGCGCCCATCTTCGCGAGCACCTCGGCGCCGGTGCGGGCCATAATCCGCATCGACGCGACGACGTAGGCCGAGTCGGTGATCTCGACGCCGAACATCGGCTTGTCGGCCGTCAGCGGTCCCATGCAGAACGGGACGACGTACATCGTCCGGCCCTTCATGCTGCCCCGGTACAGCTCGGTCATCAGGGCCTTCATCTCGGCCGGGTCCATCCAGTTGTTGGTCGGACCGGCGTCGGCCTCGTCGACCGAACAGATGAACGTGCGCTGCTCGACCCGGGCCACGTCCGAGGGGTCGGTGCGGGCCCAGAAGGAGTTCGGCTTCTTCTCGTCGTTCAGGCGGACCAGCGTGCCGGCCGCGATCAACTCGTCGGTGAGTTGCGTGTACTCCGCGTCGCTGCCGTCGACCCAGTGGATCCGGTCCGGCTGGGTCAGGGCGGCGACCTCGGCGACCCAGGCCCGCAAGCCCTCGTGCTCAGTCGGGGCGTCGGTCAGGTCGAACGTCTTCGCGGCGGCGGAGCTCTCGACGCTGAGCGCTTCCTCGGTGTGGGCAGGGCTGGCGGTGGTCGTCATCGGCGGCTCATTCCCCTGTTCGGCGGTGTGATCGGTCGCATACCAGTAACTCTGGTGGGCGTATACCAGTGTGCAAGTGGTACTAACCGTACGCGACCCCACGGCGTGTTGAGAACCCGTAGTACGTGAGCCCGATCACAAACTTCCGCCGACAACCGCTTTCCGCGGGAAAAACCTTCGTGTGCGGGAGTTCGGGCGTCCTGACGGCGACGGCCGGGCACCGACCTGACACCATGCCGCCATGCCGAGCGACTACGGAGAACCGATCGGGCAGGTCCTGGGCGACAGCTTCCGGGTCCCGCCGCTGCTGCCGGCCTGGACCGCCTTGGAGGGCATCGTCCTGGTCAAGTGCCTGGACGACGAGGGCCACCCGAGCTGGGCCTTCCGGGAGACCGAGGGGATGAACGTCGAGGAGGTCATCGGGGTGCTGACCATTCAGCTCGACATGCTGCGCGAGCGGGCGCTGGACTCGTTCCGGGCGGAGGACGACGACTAGCTTGCTGTACAGCGGGTCAGCGCCGGCCGCCGAAGCGCCAGGGGTGGATCTCGGTGGTGGGGTTGGCCTGGGTCAAGCTCGCGGCGGTCTCGCGGTCGGGGGCGTCGACGGCGGCGACCCAGCCGATCGGGGTCTCGTCGTCGAGCAGTTCGCCGTACACGATCAGGTGCTCGGGCGACGCCGGCTCAGGGGTGGGTTCGCCGAGGCCGATCAGCAGGAAGCGGTCGGTGCCGTCGTACGGGCCTGTGAAGTCCCACATCGTGCGGCCGAGCAGGTTGCGGAAGCGGTGCAGCAGCACCGACTCGAAGACTCCGGCCTGGTAGTACGGCTCGTCGTACGCGAAGGTCTCGGCCGCCGCGAGGTCCGGCAGGTCGACGATGTGCAGGCTGCCAGTGGTCGCGGTGTCGTCGTCGTTCACCGTCGGGCCGCGGGCGATCAACTGTTCGGCGTACTGGTCCACGAAGGTCCAGTGCTGCTCGGTCAACCGCTGCTTCAAACCGAACGAGCCCGGCCGGTCGCGCCCGTAGACGAAGTACTCCACGCCCGCCACCCTAGGCCGTCCGCCGGGCCAGCAACCGGACCAGCCCGAGCAGCTCCCCGCCGTCCTCACGCAGCATCTTCGCGTCGGGTTCGAACCCCTTGCCGACGAGTTCGCAGGCTTCCAGCCAGCGCAGCCAATCGGCCCAGCCGTCCGGGACGAGGTCGGCGACGTCGACGGTGATCAGCCCGGTCCGTTCCCAGTGCCGGCGCCACCACGCCGGATCGAGCCAGGTGAAGAAGTCCGGCGTCCACCGCTCGGCTAGGTACTGCGGGAGCTCCGGCCCAGGATCGCGTCGCATGCCGGGCACGATCACGCCGAGCTGCCCGCCGGGCCGGAGGAAGTCGGTGCAGTAGGCGACGTAGCGCGCCTCGGTCCCGAAGTAGTGGTACGCCCCGACGCTCACGATCGCGCCGAAGAACCCGTGCGCGAACGGCAGTTCGTGAGCCTCCGCCCGCAGCGGATGAACTCGGTCCGAGACCCCGGCGTCCTGGATCCGCTGCCAGTTATCGGTCGGGTCGATCCAGAGGTCGGCGGCCCACACTCGTACGTCGTACTCGCGGGCCAGGAAGATCGATGTCAGCGCGGCGCCGCAGCCGAGATCCAGCACCCGCATCCCGGGCTCGACGCGCATCACCTGCATCAGCGCCTCGACCGACCACAGCGGATGCGGGCCCATCGGCGCGCTGACCACCCAGTCGGCGTCGTACGCGGACGAGCGCGGATACCGCTCCTGGGTGAGCGCCTCGCGCAACCCCGCCGCCGTCATGCGTCCGACGATCCCACCGCCCTCGACCCGCGGACAACGGGGTTTTGCGGTCAGGTGGTGCGGAGGTCGGCGAGCAGCTTCTCGATCCGGACGCGGATCTCGTCGCGGACTTGGCGGACGACCTCGATCGGCTGGCCGGCGGGGTCGGTGAGTTCCCAGTCCTCGTAGCGCTTACCGGGAAAGACCGGGCAGGCGTCGCCGCAGCCCATCGTCACGATGACGTCGCTGGTCCGGGCGGTGTCGTACTCGAGGAGCTGCGGGGTGTTCCCGGTGATGTCGATGCCGACTTCGCGCATGGCCTCGACGGCGGTCGGGTTGATCTGGTCGCGGGGTTCCGATCCGGCCGACCGGACCTCGACGGTGTCGCCCGCGAGGTGGCGGAGCCATCCCGCGGCCATCTGGGAACGACCGGCGTTGTGGACGCAGACGAAAAGAACGACGGGTTTGCTCACGAGGAGGCTCCTGCGGTGGTGTCGGTGGATGGGGTGACGACATCGCCGGCGGCCTGCCCGGCGCGGGGATAGAGCACGGCGAGCAGCCCGACCCCGACCGCGGCGCCGGCGAGCTGCGCGACGACGAAGCCGGGCACGGAACCGGGAGCGATCCCGGCGAAGGTGTCGCTGAAGGCGCGGCCGATGCTGACGGCAGGGTTGGCGAACGAGGTCGACGAGGTGAACCAGTACGCCGAACCGATATAGGCGCCCACGGCAACGGGTGCGACGGCGGCGCGCCCCGACCAGGCCAGCGCGAAGATCAGGACGACGAGCCCGGCGGTCGCGACCACCTCGCCGAGCCAGAGGGGCCCGGAGCTGCGGTCCTTGGTCGACCAGGAGACGGCGGCTTCGGCGTACATGAGGTTGGCGAGCACGGCTCCGGAGATCGCGCCGACGACCTGGGCGGGGAGGTAGGCGGCCAGGTCACGCGGTGTCAGACCGGTGCCGGTACGACGTCCGAGCCACCAGTCGACGACCGAGACGACGGGGTTGAAGTGCGCCCCGGACACCGGTCCCAGCATGAGGATCAGTACGGCGAGGCCGAGTGCGGTGGCGAACGCGTTCTCGAGCAGCTGCAAGCCGATGTCGTCGGGGGACAGGGATGAGGCTGCGATCCCCGAGCCCACGACGACGGTGACGAGCAGCCCGGTGCCGAGGCCCTCGGCGAACGCTCGGCGCCAGAGCGGGGCACTCACTGGCGGTCCTGGTCTGAGAGAACGGGAGCCAGCCGGTCGATGCGGCCGGCGAGCTCGGCGAAGGCGGCTTCGAACGCCGCGTCGGTGTCAACGGCCGCGGGATCAGCGACCGACCAGTGCAGCCGCGGCCGGGCATCGGCCGGAAGACCTTCGTACGCGATGTCGCAGACCGCGATCACCAGGTCGTCGGCCTCGACGACGTCGCCGACCCGAGCGGTGCGCCACGAATCCGGATCCAGCCCATGCTTCCGAGCGACCCGTACTGCGCGCGGATGCGGCCGCTCGGCCGGCTCGGTGCCGGCCGACAACGCCGGGATGTGGCTCCGCCGGGCCCAGATCGAAGCAGCCAACTGCGAGCGCGCCGAGTTCCGCGTACAGACGAACACAACTCGCGGCGCCGCCAGTGACGGCGTCGCCACCGACTCCAATGCCTCCGTCACCAGGCGTACGTACGTGCGCCGCCGGTCACCTTCGGACCGCGACCGCGCGACCAGCCCCGCGTCCTCCAGCACCTTCAGATGATGCGCGAGCAGGTTCGTGGGCAGCTCCAGGACAGCGCTCAACTCTCCCGGCGCTGCGTCGCCGGCGATCAGGGTGTCCACGATCGCCAGCCGAGCCGGCTCACCCAACGCAGCATGAATCCGCGCCCGCGCGGCTAAGTTGGATCGCTCAGTCTTCATTGACTCAATCATCACTGAGCAACTAGCTGCCCGTCAACAAGTCTCCTCAACAACGAGCAACGAGCGATGCCGATCATCCTTGAACTCCGCCACGGTGAAGTCGGTGTAGCCGTCCGTCTCCTCCGCCTTGCCCTTCAGATAGGGACGAATTGTTGCCAACAGCCCGCTTCGGTCGTCGGCGGCGATGTCACTGACGTCGTCCCGATCCACCTTCAGAACCCGAACGCCGGCGTCGCTCATCAGCCGCTCGATCCGGTTCCACCGCAGCTCCCCACGCCGCATCCGCCAACGAACACCCTGCTCGTCGACGTACTCGCGATCGCGGATCAGCGACGGGTAGATCACCGGCTCACCGGACGCGGCGCCGTCAGCTTGCTCCGCTGGAGTGGTGGAGCTGTCGTCCTGCCCGGTGGTTCGCTTCCAGCTCATGCCGACATCATCCCGCCGCGAGCGCTAACGCAACTGCTTGCGCAGCTGGGCGCAGATGGTCTCGTACCGCCTGACCGAGCCGTCATCCGCTTGCTCGTCCCACGATTCGAGCTTCTCGTCGTACGCGACATAGCCCAGCCGCTCGTACAGCGCCCGCGCCCGCGGGTTGCTCAGCTCGACACTCAACTCGGCCCGGTCAAGCCCTCGGTCGAGGATCCGCTGCTCGGCAGCTCCGACGAGCACCGTCCCGATCCCGCACGACTGCAACGCCGGGTGGACCGCCAACTGCCACAACGAACCCGCCCCGGGGTACGGCGAATAGTCCACCCCGCCGATCGCCACCGGCAGGTCGGCCTTGGTGCAGACGGCGAGGTAGTCGACCTGCCCGGCCCGTGCTCGGCCGAGCTGCTCGGCAACCTGCGTCAGGTGAAGTTCGCCGCCGGCAAAACCACACGCCGGGAGATCGGCGTCAGTCAGATCTCGCACGGTCAACTCGAGTACGACGGCGGTCGTGCTCATCCCTGCCCCCTGTCCTGAGGCGCGCGCCTCACGGTCGCTCGTCGTCCCGGGGAGCCCGGACGTACCGCAGCATCTTCTCCGACGAAGCGCCGAAGTCGTGGAAGTTGCGCCGCGCCTGCGACAGACTCAACGCCCCGTTGGGCCCGCCACGCACCACATCGGCGTCGTGCGCGTCCTGCCCGTCGTCCTCCCAGTAGCACACCGAGCAGATCTCGTACCCGCCCCGACTGTCCAGCGTGAGGAATCCGCAGCATGGACACCCGTACGGGCGCTCGCCGGGCGGTTCGGTCACGTTGAAGAATGAGCTCACAGCCGCCATGGTGCCACCGGCGTAGGGTTCGGGCATGGTCTCGCCCGAACGCTATCGCCGTCGCAACTGGTGGGCGGTGATCGGTGCGGTCGTTCTGATGATCGCGAATGCGGCATGGGCACGAGCAGCGGGCGGCTCCGAATGGGCCGACCCGGCGGTCGTTTTGGCACCCATCGCGGCGATGATCGGGGCACTGGCCGGGTACGGCGTAGCAGTGCTCTTGGAACGGCGGTAGCCCGCAGCCACAAGCTTTGATCGACCCAGCGGGCGGTGCCGGCTCAATCGAGCGGCGGCCGGTACAGCACCTCGACGAACGCGATGCGTTCGTCGACGACGTCGAGAATCAGATAGCCGTCCCACCCCGGCTCGTCATCCTCGGGGAACCAGTTGCGGTGCCGGTCCATCGGGTAACTCTTCTCGGGCCGCGGGGCGGTGTAGAAGCTCTGACAGAAGTCGTCGCCACAGGCGCACATCTCGAGGACGCGCAGCTCGTCGACCTGGCCCGCCAGTTCGGTCTCGTCGTCGCGAATCAGCGCAGCTCGGATCTGGCCGGCGAGTACCGGCCACCGATCGATGAGCCTCGGCGCATCCAGTTCCACAGGACGAGAGGCTACGACCCACAGCCCGCCCGAAGGCACTCGGCGAGTGATCCTGTCGTCCGACGGGCACCTGATGGACGGCGGACACCGCATCGCAAAGGCCTGGCTCAGCGGCGCGACGACCATCAACGCGGTCCGGTTCGCATCGACCCGGAGCCCGACTACGTCGAGCCAGACCCCACCAGCTGAGCCCGCTCACCCGACCCGGGAATGACAAACCCCCTAGGTCATCCACCTGCAAGACCATCCGCGGCCGTTGTCAGCAAGGGTGTTAGCAGGGTTTGTTCCGCCGGCAGGCGATCGGACCTGACGCCGCCCGACAGCGCGCCACGGTCCGCAGAACCGGAGAAAGGACGGCGCTCACGCAGCCCTGCGGCCAATTCGCCTGGTAATCTCAACGTCGCAGGCGCGGGTGCAACCCGGTCGTAGGGCGCAGCGGCACAGCATGCCGAAAGGGCAAGGCCCACCTACTTCAAGACCGAAGAGGGAGCGCCATGCCCAAGCTCGAAACCTACAAGAAGCAGGCGAAACTGCTCGTCCGCTGGCACCGCGAAGGAAACTTCTCGATCGGCGGTCGCATCCGACAGCTCGCGCGCTATCGCACGTTGTCCGACCGCGAAGCACTCGCGCTGAAGTTTCCCCTCACTGAAGCCCAAGAGATCATCGCCCTCGAAGCGGGCTGCGCCAGCTGGGCCGAACTCAAGGCGAGCACGGAAGCGGACCCGCCCACCAGCGAGCAGCCGAAGACTCAGGACACGGCAGTCGCGAGCGCCAAACCGGTGCTGTTCGTCGCCGACGTCGATGCCGCGGCCACGTTCTATCGGGACCAGCTCGGCTTCCGGATCGACTTCTTGCACGGCAACCCGCCGTTCTACGCATCGGTGTCGCGCGACGGCGCGACCTTGCACCTGAAGCTCGTCCACGAGCAGGTGTTCGCGGCCGGTGCCGCGGAACGAGAAGGACTCATCATGGCGTTCGTCGATACGCCGAACGTACGCGACCTTTACGCGGAATATCTGGCCGCTGACGCCGAGATCGTCCAGAAGCTGACCAAACAAGCGTGGGGTGGCACCGACTTCATCGTGCGCGACCCGGACGGCAACGCGATCACGTTCGTCGGCTGACTCGACATCCGCCCGGCCTCAGCCAAAATGAGGAGCTCGTCGGCCAGCTCCGGTGATGAGCTGGTCGTTCTCACTGGCCGGCGGGGAGGAGGGGTGGCCGCAGTACCAGGTGCCGTCATGACGGATCCAGCCGTGGCTGCTGAGCCATCGGGTGACCGCGCTGGTGCTGATGTCGACGTGGCCGGCCAGTTCGGCGCTGGTCATCACGCTGTCGCCGCCGCAGGGGCACATGACCATGTCGGCACCGTGCGGTTGGCAGTGATCGCAGTGCCAGTGCTCAATAATTTCGCCCGGCCGGTCGGGGTCAGGAAGGAGCCAGACGGTTCCGAGTGCGTCGCGGAGCAACCGGTGGTCGCGCTGACTGTTCGGCCGGTGGCCGCAGCCGGGACAGGACGACGTCGTCGGCGGTGCGGGCATCGGCAGCGGGGCACAGCCCACTTGCTTCTCGCCGGGCTCAGCGGTACTCAGCTCCAGTTGGGCCTCGTGCTCTGTGACGACGCGGTGAACGACGGCCAGGCTGACGCCGACGCCCTTGGAGATGGTCCGGAGCGATTCGCGTTCGGCCCGGCGCGCGAGGATCGCTCGGCGCTTGTCGGCTTCGACCACGGTGGGCCGGCCACCGACGCGGCCGCGGGCCCGGGCGGAGTCGAGACCGTTCTTGGTCTTCCTGGCGATGTCGCGACGCCGGTCTTCGGCCAGCGCGAGGGCCAGATCGAGAATCAGGGACCGCTCGACGTGCTCGCCAGCAGCGATGCCCTCGAGCACCTTGACTGCCACGCCGCGCTGGAACAGATCGTTGAGCACGATCAGTCCCTCGAGCAGGTTGCGACCGAGCCGGTCAACCTCCTGCACGGTCAGCATGTCGCCCTCGCGCAGGTAGCCCAACGCCTCGGTCAGCTCGGGCCGGTCCTCGGTGCGCAACGTGCCCGACAGCTTCTCCTCGAAAACCTTCACGCAGATCGGGTCGAGCGCATCGTGCTGCCGGGCGGTCTCCTGAGCTCTGGTGCTGACGCGAACCAGTCCGACGAGAGCCATGCACACTCCTTGCGTTCGGCAAACGTGTTCGTTTAGCGGTTCGGACGCTAGCTGTTTCCGAACGGGTTTCCGAACACCATCGCCAGCGTGGCGCGTCCGAGCCGGGCCAGGCCGCGAGCGGTGTTCGGGAATCGATCGTTTACCGAACACGTGTGCGCTCCTAAGTCCCCCTCCCCATAACGAACTTGCCCCAACTCTTCGCGGCGGTGTACTCGCGCATCGGCGATTCGACATGATGGGCCAGGTGAGGGGATTTCGGTATGTCGCAATAGGAGTTGCTGTCGCGCTCGCGGTGACGACGGTATGGGCAGTTCGCCAGATAGACTTCGGCGATGTCGATCCACTGAGCGCAGCGATTGGCTCGGTCGGAGTGCTGCTTGGGATCGTGACGCTGATCATCGAGAAGCCGTGGCAGCAAGTGGACACCGGCATACTTACCGAGCGACAACGCGGTCCGCGTTACCGAGGACCGAGCTCGTGCGCAGTTACTGGGAGGGCCGAGGCACACCATTGATGTGCAGTTTAACTTCCGCCCGGCGCCCGCTCGTGAGGCCAGAGGAGCATCGCGCCGCGGTCGTCTTAGCGACGTGGCTGACTATTACAAGCGACTTCGCCCTCGTCGACTTGTGATTACAGGTGCGCCGGGTGCAGGCAAGACCGTACTGGCGGTCGAGTTGATCATGGCTTTGCTGGAAGACCGGGCGCTAGGAGATCCAGTGCCGGTACGAATTTCGGCGTCGTCACTGGACCTTGACGAAGACATCTCGGGACCGGGCGCCGCCACAGAGCGGGTGGAGATGTGGCTGGTTGCCCATGTGATGAAGGTTCACCGGTTCTCGCAGCGAGCGGCACGGGCATTGGTTTCCGCGGGTCAAGTGGTACCGGTAGTGGACGGACTCGACGAGCTGGACGCTACCGATCAGCCGGGCTACGCATCTCGCGCCGGGCAGGCCCTGCGAATATTGAATGGCTACCAGCGATACCGCAGCAAAGCGGAGCTGATGGTGACCTGCCGGACCGAGCATTACCAGGCCCTAACCAATGACCTCACCTGGGTCGAGGGCTCCGCCCGGGTGGAAATTCGTCAAGTGAGCGACGCGCAGGCCAGCAAGTTCATCATGGACGCGACCATAGACCGCGAGCGGTGGAAAACCGTCTTGGACACCATCTCAAGCGCGTCCGGCGGCCCGCTCGCGCTCGCACTCAGCACGCCATGGCGCCTGACCCTAGCGGTCACCGTCTATGAACAACGCGGCAATGCCGGTTTCCTGCGAGATCCAGACCAATTGACTGCGGACGAATTGGGCACCCCGGACGCAATTCGTGATCACCTACTAAGTCTATTTATTCCGGCAGTGCTATATAACTCAGGCGGGCCATACGACCCGGGGCGAACGCATCGCTGGCTTGCGACACTCGCCGGCCACTTGAACCAAAACGCCAGTACAGGCCGTCGCTTTGGATCCCGGAGACTTTCAAGCACCGACATCATATGCATGAGTTGTGGCCAATTGCTGGTGACCGAAGACCGCGAATCGTGATACCTGCTCTAGTCACTGCGATTTATCTCGCGGCTTTTGTCGTTAGCTTGACTCGCATACCCTCGTCTCTTCTGACATACATAATGCTCGGCTGCGCAGCGACTTGTGTTGGCTTCCTGGCCTACGGCTCATACGCGATGCGTTGGGTG
Source organism: Kribbella sp. ALI-6-A (assembly GCF_001984195.1). Lineage (GTDB taxonomy): Bacteria > Actinomycetota > Actinomycetes > Propionibacteriales > Kribbellaceae > Kribbella. Next base: position 958,210 of record NZ_MTQN01000012.1, on the reverse strand, counting down.
CACCCGTTATGGTCGAGCACCAGCTCATTGCGACTCAGTCGCACAAATGCACTTGTAATAGCTCTGGTCATCGCGATGATGACTGCGGCTGAGTATTCATACACCGCCAGATACAACAGCAGACTTGCGATTGTAGGTGTACTAATCGGGATGGTTTTTGCGATATCCGTGCTCCTAGTCGGGTCCGATATGAACTACTGGATGTCGGGTCCACGATCGATAATCCGTCGCGACCTCGCCGTATCGCTCGCGATGGGGATGATCTGCGGTGTCGCTTTAGGGGCATATGCTGGATAGAGTACGGGGTTGTCGCCGGACTCCAAGTGGGAGTTTTGATGAGTCTTGCATGCCTTTATCCCGCGATAATCAGTGGGCGCTACTTTTCACTACTGCTGTGCACCCGCGTTGGCAGAAATCGGCTGTCCTGGTCGCTCGCCCACTTCCTCGACGCCTGCTACCGCGCCGGGCTTGTTCGCGTAGCCGGCACGGGGTATCAGTTTCGACACCGGGAACTGCAGGACTACCTCGCCAACCATGATCGACCCTAGTGAGGTCCGTTTGAGCGAAGAAGGCTGAACGCTGACACGGCGTCGGACCAGCAAGGCGTCGCAGTACGGTTCAAGCTGCGCTCGGCTCTTGCGGGGTGACCAACCCGATGTTGGTGAACCCGGCCTGACCGGCTGTGGCAGTTCAGCGGCCGGCCACAACCTTTCTTGGAAGGGTTCGTCGTCCGCGGCGGCGCGGGATCGGTGTCGGTTCACGTGCGCAGCGCTTCGGTGCACCATGCTGTGCAAAGTTCACCGCTCACCAGGAGGCGACCAGTGGTTCAGAAAGTGGAAGTTCTGCTCACGGACGATCTGGACGGCGGCGATCTCCCTGCTGGCAAGGGGAGACTGTGACCTTTGCGCTCGACGGCAACTCGTACGAGATCGATCTCCGCAACAAGAACGCCATCGCGCTCCGCAGGGTCCTGGCGGTCTACATCGAGGCGGGGCGGCCGATCACGAACAGGCGGGGCAAGAAGGTCACGCAGACGACAGTCGGCGCTGACGCGCGCACGGTGAAGGAGTGGGCCCGTGCCAACGGCTACCAGGTCAAGGATCGGGGTCGAGTCCCGGCCGATATCAGGAAGGCCTTCGACGCGGTCAACTAGTTGGCTCGTGGCGACGGTGATCGCGTCGGCCGGCTCGCTCCGGGGCGTCCAGGGTCATCGCGTCATAGCCCGACTCGTGCGCCGGCAGGTGGAAGCCCATGCCGCGAGCGGTCTCGATGCAAGTCCGCGATCGAGCCCTCAGTCACGGGCTGCGGCCTCTCGGGCCAGGCCTCGCAGAAGAAGACCAGACCAAGGAACTTGCGCGGCGAAACACGATCGTTCGACACTCCATCGCGCTGGTGACTGGGGGCCGATGCGTAGCCACGCCATGTGTCGAGAACGATCGTTTAGCGAACGCGCCGCGCCACAACCTGGTCTCTCCCGAGAGGGACGCCGATTGTCAGGTTTGCTGCCTGCGCTGTACTGGACTAATCAGGCAGAAGGTCATCGTCGGTCACGATGAGCCAATCGGGATGACGTTCTCGGAGGGCAGCCTCTATAGCCGCCAGGTCTGCGAACGCATAGGGCGGAGCGAAGACCCAGCGTGTCCATCGCCTCCGCGGGATGTCGCGCTTGACTGGATGGTTCGCAGTGGTGACCCCACCCCAGGTTTCAATCCTGTTCCTCCGGCAGACGCTGTTGACGAAATCGATCAGCTCGTTCAGCTCTTCGTGCTGCTCGTGCGTTAGCCCGTGCATGACAATCATGCGGCGGCGGCCGGCGGCGGCATGTTCGGCTTCGTCGATCACGGCTTGCTCGGCGAGTTCACGTACGAGTCTGTCGTACTCGCGCACAGGCTCAACTCCTCGTGCTTGAGGGAGTCATCAGTAAGCGCCGGTGCCCGAGAAGACAGCTCGGAACGTTTTCAACAGGATCAGGAGATCGAGTTGGAGCGACCAGTTGTCCACGTACCGCAGGTCGAGCAATACCGATTCATCCCAGGACAGGTCGTACCGTCCGCTCACTTGCCACAGTCCAGTAAGACCTGGCTTTACTAGCAGACGCCGTGCGTCGTTGCTGGTGTAATGGGTGACTTCTGTAGGCAGCGCGGGCCTCGGTCCGACGAGTGACATCTCGCCACGGAGGACGTTCAAGAGCTGTGGCAGATCATCGAGCGAGTACCGCCGTAGGGATTTGCCAACTCTGGTGACGCGCGGATCGTCGCGGAGCTTGAACAGCACCCCGCTGCCATCGCTTACTGGAGCCAAGTCGATCAGCCGGCGATCCGGGTCAAGCACCATGGTCCGGAACTTGAGCATCTTGAACTGTTCACCGTTGCGGCCCACGCGGGGTTGCCGGAACAGCACCGGCCCAGAGCTGGTGAGCTTGACCATCACCGCGATCACAAGCAAGAGAGGTGAAAGGCCGAGCAGAAGCAGGAACCCGATCACACGATCGAACGTGCCCTTGATTAGGTACGGCCCGGCACTAACAGACGGCCGTTCCACGTGCAGCAGCAAGAGCCCGTCGACCGGGCGGACCGAGATCCGCGAGCCAGACACCTCGGTGATGCCAGGCGAGACGATCAGCTCGACACCTCGCTGCTCCAGCGCCCAGGACAATCGGCGCAACAACTCGCCGGATAAGTCTGGGTCGGCAGCGATCGCGACCACATCGACTGAGTACAGGTCGACTGCCGCCAAGATGTCAGGCTCGTCCATGCGCTCGGACGCCGCGGCCCCGGGCAGAGCCTCACCGCCCGGCCGACACACCGCAACCACGAGGTACCCGTCCGCGGGACGGTTTTCGAGGTGCTGACGCAACGTTTCCGCCTGGCGGTCGCGGCCGACGACCAAGACACGGCGCATATTGCGGCCGCGGTACCGGCCGCGTGCGAGTTGCCGACTCGTCCTGTACTGCAGTACCAGCGAGAGCCCGATCGTGCTCGCGAGTGCGACGATCACAGGCCAACGAGGCAGAAAGAGCTCCCCTGCAAATGAGGCAATGCCAGCGAGCCCGAAGATGGACAGTCCGCTCCGCAAGATCGATCCGAACCTCCGCGAGCCGAACTCAAGGTTCCGGTCGGAGTATCCCCGCAACGCCCCTACAGATCCCAGCCAAGCCCCCGGCAGCAGCAGGCTCCAGATTCCTGACATGAGAAACTCGCCGGACGCATTGAGGTGCATCACCAAACCGACTGCAGCGCCCACGAGACCCGCGAATAGATCGTTCACGATGATTCGTTGACGAAGGACCGTCAGCCAGCGGGCTTCCGTCGAGCGCTTCGACCGAGGGACGACCGCGGGGATGTGGTCTGGCACGACCCAAAGAGGACCTCGCCGACCCGAGAACTGTGTGTTGCCTCGATCAGGATCATGGATGTGATCGGACTCATCGTCAGGGCCAAGCCGGGTAGCAAGGCTGACGCCACCGATTGCCCGACGTGTCTCACGGACGGCATACCTGGCAGCTTCCAGCGCCTCCTCAACCGCCTCTTCTTTCGCCGCCTCTTGAGCCCGGCTTGGTGCCGTTACATCGCGGAGCTTCCGAAGCAGTCGAGGTGACGCTCCGTAACGAGCGACGCGGTCGGTGAACTCTGGGGATACCGTGGTGGGCCGCACGCCTGGCTGCCTGCTGCTGAGGCGACGCTCAGCGTTCATGTGCACTCCACCATCCTCGAGGCGGGGGGCCGATCTGTTCCAATGCGCTCGCTAACTCTCCCAGTATGCGCCGTGTTCCTTCACTCTCAAGGTCTGGAAGCTTGAGCGCTCCACTGATCAAAACACAGCCATATGGTTCACCGTCAGCGCCGGCGAATGTTGGGTTTGCGATCATGCCTTCGGGCGGAGCGGTGTGCGATTGCAACTGCCCCCAGCTCATGTTGAATCGCTCGTGAGCCGGGCGTGTCTCCCAAGCGGCGCGCTTGTTGAAGGTCGCCTCGCGAACGAACTCGGCCCACTCTATGGCGATGGCCTCCTGAGTCTCGAATGCTGTTCCGACGAGCCCTATCCCTGGCTTGATCGAGTGGTGTGACTCTTCTACGTCTGCTCCAGCCATCATCGCTTTCACTGGTGCGAGACGTCGGCGGTGTAGCCAGCTGCGCTGGCGGTAGTACCTGATCGCGACTTGATCCCAGGACACTCCGAAGAGAGTCATCATGCTGCCGGCGGCGCCGCTGAGCGCTGACCGGAGATCCTTGTCGTACTCGCGGATCTGATGTGCCCTCAGGTAGAGATCCACCTCTTTGGCGGTGTCGACCAGGACGAGTAGTGCGAGGACCGACACGCTGGTCCATAGCGTTCCGCTGTGATGGTTCCAGAAGTCCTTCGGCAAGTTCAGTTGCGCGAGCGCGATGACTGCGCCCGATGCTGCCAGGAGCAGCGAACGCAGGATCCGGAGAGCAATCACGCTGTGATTGTTGCGTCACCGGGTCCCGGTGAGAAGCCTTCGTTTGGCACCGTCGCGTCACAGTTGGGAATGGACGTCGACAGATGGGCGCAGCTCCAGGATCAGGTCGATGGAAACAGCCTTGAGCTGCCGGCGCGAGCGGTCGTGAGATTTGCGCGAACGGATAGGGCAGCTCGGGTCTGCGGGCTCGATGCCCGTGGGTCCGACTCCCGCGCGGAGCGCAGCGCAGGGGCGCGGCCTGTGTTGGCCGCGCTCCCGGAAACGGTCAGATCGCGGCGGCGAGTTCCATCGCTCGGATGCCTTGGGCTTCGATGTTAGCGGCGACGTCGGCGTCGGCGATGACTTGCGCGTAGGCGGTGACGGCCTGGAGGACTCCGCCGGCGGTGCGCTGGCCGCCGCTGATGAAGTGGTCGAGTACACCGTCAATGTGGGTCTCGGAGAAGGTGAGTTTCTTGCCGACGGTCCGGACCACGTCGGCGGCGCCGTCGAGCGGCTTGCCTGCGATCTGCTCCAGCTTGGTGATCTGGCGGGTGACGTAGCCGACGTCGAGGAAGGTGCGCAGGGCGTCGCGGGTGCGGGACCGGATGAGGTTGATCTCTTGCTCGCGGGTCTCGTCGGACCATTGGATGAGGCCTTCGTCCATGCGGCTGCCGACGTGCACGGCGCGGCGTACGTCCTTGGTGATGGTCATCCCGTTGTCGCAGACCTGGACCACCAGTTGCGGGGTGAGGGTGAACGCTCCGGCTCCGACCTCGCTGTTGGAGATGACGAATCCGGCGAACACGGTGGGGTTGTCGTCGCCGCTGGCACCGCTGAACGGAGACCGGTAGCCCTTGAGCAGGGTGGGGGCGTAGGCCTTGATCTCTTCGGCCTGGATCCGCACGTACATGCGGGACTCGGTCAGGTCGCAGCCGCGGATGTCGACCGGGACGCCTGCGGCGCGGACGCCGTCGAGGGTCGCGGTCAGCGCGTCGAGGTTGTCGATCAGCTTGAACTTGTCCGACAGCAGCGCGCGGCCCAGACCGGGCCCGTGGTCGCCTCGGAAGGTCCGCACGAGGAACGACCGGTCGTCGCCGGGTACACCCGCGTGGTTGCCGTGCAGCCAGCCGTTGACGTTGGCGTCGAACAGGTCGGGGCGGTCGCGGTGGGTCTTCTTCAGGTAGCCGACCGGTACGCCGAGCTTGGCGGGGAGTCCGTCGATCATGACGGAGGTGGGTCGGTAGCTGCCGTCGACCTGGGTGACGCCGTGCTCGGTGAGCTTGGCTTCGGCCCCGTTGATGACGACCAGGCCGTTGTCGGCGCGGATCTGCTGGGCCGGCGCGACGAAGTCGACCTTCTCGGCCTGCTGGGTCTTGAGCATCTGGGCCAGGGCGCTCAGGTCCTGGTTGCGCAGGTTGGTCCCGCCGGCGGCGTTGAAGGTGTTTTCGATGGTCATGACAGGACTCCTGTTCCTGCCAGGTGACGGGGCCGTCAGCCTTGGTTTGGCCGACTGTTTTCCGCCCCCTCCTGGCGCGGGAATCACCACCCGTAAAGCGGCCGGGGTGCAGCGCTGAAACCACGAAGTGGCCGCCGTCAGGTGGGCGTTGCGTCCCGGACGTGTCGGGTGATGATGGAGAGCCAGGAGGGGAGGAAACGACGTTCTTGGCAGCGCCGACGAAGTCGGCTCCTTCGTGCGGCTCCTGGGCCGGCTGGATCATGTCGGTCAGCTCAGCGCGCCCGCCCAGTTGAGGAACAGTGCGGCCAGCCGTGGCCGGCGGGCTCGATGCCCGAGGCCACGAACCACGGCTCGCGCCGCGGCCCGGCCGATTCTGTCGCTGCCCGGCCGGGCACTCGGGGCGAAGGTGTCTATCGATCGTGGACGTAGTGGGTCTCGTGGGCGCTTGTCCGACACCGAATGGGAACAACCATCGGATGATGCCCGCGCGATCGCCGATGCGCTGGTCGACCGGGTCGCTCGATCCGTCTGCGCCCGGGCGCCAAGACCGAGTTCGTCGAGGGTCCCGGAAAGCGGGCGTTGATGATACGCAACGGAAAGGTCGGCGCCGATTTCACCTGCAGTTGCGCTTCAAAGGGTGGCGGCGGTTGCGACTTGACGATCACCGCCACCAGTCTGGCTGTGAGCGAGGGTCATGTCCGCGTTGTGCGCTGGTCATCACTTTCCCCGGGCTGCAACAGCTCGCGCCCACATAGAGCTGCTCTCACCGATCGCAACAGTTCGACGAACTCAGCGAGGCTCACCGAGCTGGGCGGTCCGACTTGACGCCAGCCCCTACCGAAGATCCGATTGGCTGCACGAGCGGGAATGGCGAGTGCAGCACCCCGGCCTCCATCTTCCGCTCGGCAGCGTGGTCGCGGTCATCGCCGGCCAGCCCGACTGGCGGCCTTGGGGTGTCGTCCAGCGACCCACCGGTCGGATGGTGGATCCCACTATGGGCGGCGGGGTCGATCCGTCGTTCCGCAACGCCATCCCCGAGGTTCTGCCGTACACCGAGCTTCCCCTACTCCGGGCGACCGTTCAGAAGTGGTAGTGGGACGTCCGGCCCGGAACAGTCGTGCAGCGACCAATTGACGCGATCTGACGGGCGTCCGCCCCAGCTTCGAACGCGTACACCAGCGATCGCTCTGCTGGCGACCGCTTCGTCATCATGGCGGTGTCCGCCGATCGACCTGGTGTCGCCGGGTGTTTAATACCGGGGAGTCGCAGCTGGCGAGCCGGCCACCTCCGGCCGCAATCCAGCCTTAGCCCCTGCTCCGTAGCCGTTCCCGCAGATCGTCGATCGCCTTCAACCAAGTCAAATCGCCTGCCTCAGCCCACAGCTCGGCCAGCTCGGATTCGTCCGCGACCACCCGGTCGACCGCCCCGATCGCGACCGGGATCAACTTCACCAGCCCGGCGCGACCAGACGCCCACGCGAGCGCTCGCTCGTTATAGGGATTCGAATCGGTTGGGACTCCGGCTGCGGCTGCCACGACCTCAGCCGCAGCCAGGGCCTCCGCCCCCCGGGGGGCCTCCAAGTACTCGGCACCGGCCGGCCCCACCGCACGCTCCAGCGCATCAGCAACCAACTGCTCCTGATCGGCGTCGACCAGTTCTCCGGCCCAGTCGGCTGCATCGTCGTTTCCGAACACTGTTGCGTCCCAAGCACCCATGCCCGACACCGTACGACAGCCGGGATGTAACTCCCGATCGCCGCCAATTTCAGCGCCTATGGCATGGAGTCCGGGCGTTTGAAGCTCTAACCTGCCGCATGGCGAACGCGTGGGGCTGGAACCCAGATTCCTTTGAGGCGATCGGAACGGTCGCCGCCTTCGCAGTTGGCTTCGTGGCGCTGGCGGTCACGCTCAACCAGCAGCGCAGACTCCAAGATGAGCACCAGCTACGTCACGCACGCCTGGTCGACGTTCAACTCGTACAGACCGAGCCGCGGCAAACCTCGTCGCACCTCCGCGACACGATCATCATCACCAACGCCGGCGCGCTCCCAATCCACATGCTCAAACCCGTGATCGGCGGCGTCTGGATCCACCCCCGACACCTCGGAAGGACCTGTTCGGGCCAGGAGTCGCGGCTGCCGGTTCAAACACGCAGCAGGCACTGCCCTTTCTGTCGTGGCTGTGGCGGTCTACATCGATGACTGAGCTCGGCTGGGGCAGCTTGGCACCAGGGCAACAGACGACGGTGTCGATGCTTCTCGACGTTTCCTCGATGCGCTGGCGGAGGGACCACCTCAGAGTGACGTTCACAGACTCGGATGGTCGATGTTGGACCAAGCGTCTTGATGGCACGCTGCGAGGCGGAACCATGATCTTCGGACCCCGCCGATAAGCTGTCTTATGCCGCCGGTCGGGGGCCGGGCCGGATACGCAGCAGCCGCGGATCAGCTGGCGTACCGAACCGGCGCGCCCTGCGCGTTCTGCCAAGGTAGATCTGGGCCACGGCGTACGTTCCGCAGCCAGGGCAGGTCGTGAGCGTTTCGTGTTTTGTGCTGGCGCACGGCAGATGGTGCGGCAGCGGCGGAAGCAGCGCAGAACCGGCAGCCGGTGAGCAGCTAGGCAGATCATCTCGACGACGTCGGTCGACGAGTCGTCGAGGTCGATTTCGTCGCCCTGGATGCGCGGGCTGAGCGTGTCGCACGCTCGGCAGCGGTATTCCGGCGGCATCGGTGCCTTTGGTTCCGAGACAGGCGTGGGGGACGCTGGTTTGCTGGATCTCATCGGTTGGATCGCGGCCTGAGCGTTGCGGCCCGCCTTGGAGGTGAGCGCGGGTGAGGATCGGTGCTGTGACGAGTCGGAAGGCAGCGCGCCGAAGGCGCAGGAGCAAGGCGGTAATCCGGTCGGCAAGGTCGGGTGTGAGGTCTGCGGCCGGATGACCAAGCGGCTGCTCGGGGTCTGCGCGTCCGTCGCGGATCCCGAGCACGGTACGTCGTCGACGCGGACGACCGCGCTGGCCTACTGCCCCGTTCACGACTTCGGATGGAGGACGCGGGTTTACTGGCGCCAACCTAACGACCGACCTGGGACGGACCACACAGCCGGCGAGTTCGCAGATTCGTGCGGCACCATTTCCACCATCAGACATGATCAGCAACATGAGCTTGGCTGTCGGTAACCCTCCGGGATCTACCCTCGAGTGGTGAGTTTCAGTGCGTTCTCCAATCACGTGCGTAACCCGGCGCTGCCGTACCAGCGTCGGGTTACTGCGATGCGGTCCTGTGTGCAGCTCTATCGGCCGATCGGCTTCAATGCAACGCTCAGCTTTCTTGAGGAGCTGGCTGGACCGTTCCAACGAGACGAACAAGCGCTGTTACGTGCCCATGGGCAGCTCGCGACCAGCCGCGCCCTGTGGCACGAGCACCTCGGCAGCTACGCCAGCCAGCGCCGTACGGCGAAACGTCTCGGGTACCGGAAGCCCCGGAAGACTGAAGTGAACCCAAATCAGGGTCCATCGATCTGGTACGGCGCTCCACAGCAGGCTGCGCTGCATGCACTGAGTTACTGGCGCCGTGGCCGACTTCCTGAGCTGCTCCTCTGGAAGGACCCGGGCGCGCAGGAGATTGACTCAGCTGTGTCAGCCTGCCTGACGTCTGGCGGCGCGTTCTCCCGCCGACAGCTTCAACAGCTAGAAGCTGCCGTCCAGCAGATCGAGAGCCGCATCAAAGACGATCTTTACGCTCGGGACACCGCGGCGTACCTCCGCGGAAGGGATCTTCTCCACCTCGCTGCCCTTGTCTCGACAGCCTCCATGAACCAGAACGACTGGTACGGCCGGGCGGATGCCGGGATCGCTGAAGAGCAGGAGTTCTTGCATTAGATGCAACTCCCGTGAGTTGGTCGCGGATAACAGATCTTATGACGTGAGGTCTTCCACCGGTCGTGGAGCACCGTCAGGCCGCATACACGCTCGGTGCACCAAAGCTGAGATGGGCGAGACAGCAAGGCCGGCCATCGCTGTGGTACCCAGGCCGGCCTGGCTGTCGTTTTCGTCCTAGCTCCGTACCTCGGTGCACCTTGTGAACGCGGGGGGCTGCGCGGTCCGGCAACCAGGTGCGACCACAGGACTTACCAGGTCTGAGGGCAACAGCCCCCACTGGGAGCTGAGCCAAAGCCCTCCGGCTCCGAGGCTGAGCCACACCATCCCTCCAAGTGCTTGCCTAACCTTCCGGCCGTCAGGCTTCCACTTCCCCGAAATCGTGACATCGAACTTGACGTTAGGCATTTGCACTCCTGGGGTTCCTCGCCGAGCGGATGAATGAATGCTTCAACCCTGCTCGTGTCGAGAGGCGACAAGAGCCTCTGCGACGGATCCCTGCAACCCACTGACAACACTCAGCTAGCGCGCCGACGATCGCCACCACCCAGCGACTACGCGGCTGATCACAATTGCTCCACGTTGGACAGGAACTGACAGTTCTAGGGCTTCCTCCGGGCAGGCGCTCGCGGCCCCTATCGAGGGGCTTACGTGTGGGCGCGCAGGCTGCGATACTGCGGAATCCGACGAGATCTGACAGCAACTGACAGGGTGCCAGTGACACAGCGCGTACAAATGCCGCCGGAAGATGTGCTCCGCGAAGGACCGAAGCGGGCCCTAGTACTCGCCCTCCACGAGCTGTACGCCGCTGCCGGGTACCCCACGCTCCGCACTATGGAAAAAGGGATCAGAGACGACAAAGAAGTAACTGGCACCCTGAGCTACGACACCATCCACGGTGTCTTGCGAGGGCAGCGCGTCCCTAGATGGGACAACTTCCAAGCACTGGTTCATTACCTCGCCGCCGCGCAAGTCGACCGTCGGAAAGACGTTGAGGGCGCGAAGGAACGGCTCCATCAACTCTGGCTTCCGGCATTCACCCCCTCAGAAGACCTCCAGCTATCTGGCGACCCTCTGCCCCTCCAGAACCGCGAAGAGGAGTCCGAAGGCACGGAAGAGCATGGCGCCGAGCTGCATAGCGATCCCGACCTGCGGGCCGCGCACCGCTGGTATACGCAGCAGATCGAGGCGGGCGACACCGAGGCCTTAGTCCAGCTGGGCACATTGCTGGAATGCCGGCTGAATCCACCGAGCATCGAGGCCGCCCGTCGCTTGTACCTACGTGCAGCCGAGGCCGGATCCCTCGACGCCATGAACAGGCTCGCCGACCTCGTCACCCGCAAAGTCGAACCGCCCGAGCCGACCGACGCCGCGCTCTGGTATGAACGCGCGGCAGACGCCGGATCCCTCGCCGCCATGATCAAGCTCGCCGATCTCCTCGAAAACGGTTTGCCGCCCGTCGATACTGCCGCTGCTGAGATCTGGCTAGAGAAGGCCGCCAAGGCAGGGAACACGGAAGCTATGCGCCTCCTCGGCGAGCACATCCACAAGTACGATCCAGCACGCAAAGACGAGGCAAGGCAATGGTCTGAGCAGGCAGCGCTCGCGGGAAGTCCAGCTGCGATGAGGAGCTTTGGGCTTCTGCTACGGCACCAAACCCCGCCTGACTACCCGGGCTCACGGTGGTGGCTTGAGAGGTCCGCTGCGGCGGGAGATTCCGTAGGAATGATCCAGCTTGCTCTCATCCTGGATCCTGGAGCGGAGCGCAATCTCTATGACCGGTTCAAGGGTTGGAACGAGCCCGAGGACAGCGATGGGTCCCGAGCCTGGCTCGAGCTAGCTGCCGGCGCCGGCAACTCTGATGCGATGCTTCTTCTCGCCCGACGTCTTCTCCGCCGGAGGCCTATCGGCCGACGCCACATCGGCGCTGCGACGATGTGGCTTCAGATGGCTGCCACCAACGGTCGCCACGACGCGATGTTCGAGCTGGCCCATTTACTGGAAGTTCAGGGCGACGCCTTTGAAGCCAAGCGCTGGTACGACGAGTACTTCGCGTCCACGAACAGATCCTGGGACCGAGAGGAGCTCACCAAATTCTTGGGTCGGAACCCTCAGATCCACGGGGCGAGAGAGAGTCTCCAGGCGGCCGCTGAGGACGGAGATGCCTTAGCGATGAGGGAGCTGTCCGTTCACCTGAAATGGCGGTCTCCCAGAGACGAGGCCGAGGCGTTGAAGTGGCACCATACAGCGCTCAGGACCGGTCCGCCTGGCCTGGTGTACTGGCTCAGATGGTGGGGTTGGTTCGAGCCGAGGGCACCCCGATAGCAGCCACTGCTCGCGGAGTGCCAGGCAATTGGCCGCGCCCGATAACCGTCGTTATGTAAGGTACAACTACCCATAACGCTACTTAACACGCCGTGAGTCTGAGCTCAGCGGCCCGCGAGCTTGCAGCGTCGGCGTGCGAATCGGTGGCCGGCGCCAACCGATCGTCCGTCCGATGACAAAAAGGATCCTCGCGGGCCCGGCCGGGGGTCTGCCAGTCAAAGAACGGAGAGAACTTCCGCATGGTCAAGCCGCCAACTCGGAGAGGCATGGATAGCAGCGGCCACCGTGACCACTTGTTCAAGCTTGTTTTCAACGAGTGCCCGACTACGGGTCACGACCCCGCCGATCGGTTCGCCAAGGGCGGTCGAAAGCAGGCTCAGATTCTCGCTCTCCATCAAGCCGTCGGTGAGTCCGGTGCCTAGCCGCCACACGGCGATATCGCCGTCGAACCCCCTGCGGAGGTGGTGACCAAGCAGGGCGTCCTCAGCCGCCATCCCTGCAGCGAGCACCTCGAGCGCCCGAGCAGGGCTTTCTGGAACCCACTCTCGTACCGCACGTCCCATGTCGAGACCGCCGGCAAGGGTTCCTCCAAAAGCCGGATCAGGCTCGCCGAGTACACGGGCGACAGACACCGAATCGAATGAGATCCCGTGGTGGGCTGCGATGACGGCGTGGCCCGCCTCGTGAACGAACGCGTGGAGCGCGAGTCCGTGGCGCGCACAGGCATGGTCTGGGTTGGCTGGCGGCAATCGCATCAGTTCGAAGCACCCCTCAGGTCCGACCAGCCGATGGTCCCGTCGCCCGCTGGGGCACCGCGATGGCCCCAGGCCTCGGGCCAGGCAGTCCACTTTCCAGACGAGTGCCCCGCCCGTTCCAGCAAGTCGGTCAGTCGGCCGTGTAGTACGCCGTTCAAATCCGTCCGGCTTTCGTGGATCGCGGAGGAAGGCGCTGCCCGCTTCGAGCCCGGGCGAGCAGCGCCTGACCGACTTCCTCTGCCTTCTCCTCACTCAGTACCTCGTCGGCCGCGGCGGTCTCCCGCTGACCGCTGCCCCGGCGACGTCTATGCGGCGATTGAGGCAGCGGCGGGATCCCGTGGCGCTCCGCGAAGCGCCGGCCGGCCAAGCTCAGGACACTGGTGTGGCTCAGTCCAGGGAACAACTCCTTCAGGTGGTTCACCAGCAGGGTGGCTGGTCCTTTGGTGCAGCGGCACTCCCGGACGACGTAGATCATCTCGAGGGTGGCCGGCCGAGGATCGTCAAGATTTGTCCAAGGCGGGTGCACCTCCGCGGCGCCGGCAATCAGTCCATTTCGTTCCGCTGCAAAGATCAAGCTATCCATCGTCGAGACCACCTCGACGATGTTCCAGTCATCACTCATAGCTCACCTCGGCATTGCCGCGTAGACGGTCGGTTCCGGCTGTCGGAGGTTATCGAGCATCCGTCTCACGGCCGCTCGACCGCTCCCCTCGAGGCGGCTGGGGGTTGCTCATGGCGAGCAATTCGGCGCTCTCGATCGCTTCCGGCTCGAGTTCGGCGTGCGGGTGCGTCTCGATGTACTGGCGAGTCTCGACGTACAGCCGCTGGATGTACTGCTCGAGCTTGTCGCGTTCGACGCGCCATTGGCCGCGGCCGCCGATCTTCACGCCTTAGAGGTCGCCTCGACGAACCAGGGCGTAGATCTGGTTCTCTCTGAACTTGAGCTCCTCAGCGACCTCGGCCAGGGTCAGGAAGCGGCCCCTTCTCGGTGCGTCCGGGTCGGGCTGCGGGGTGGTGTCGGTCATCGTTCCGTTCCGAGTTCGCGGGCGGGTCCGTCGGTGCCGCGGCTCTTGCGGGCCCCGGGGGTGGTTGCCGGTGGTGACGGCGGCTTCGGCCGGGTGGGCGTTGCTGACGTCGGTCAGCATCTTGGACTCGATGCCTTCGGGGTCGGCGACGGCCAGTTCGAGCGCGGATTGGGTGGCTCGGCGCCGGTCGCCGGTTGTCCTGCAGCTCGGCCAGTCGCAGGTCGCGCTCGAGGTGCTGGACGCTGGCTCTCACGACGCCGAGGGCCTCGTCACGCAACTCTTCGACGATTCGGTTGTGCCGGGCTCCGGCAGCCTGCCACGAGATCGCCGCGACGCGCTCGTCGACCTGGCGGCGCAACAGCTCGTCGCGCGCGGCAGCTTCACTTGGCGCCGTTCCTCTTCGGCCTGGTCGACGCCGTCCGCGACCGCGACCAGATCCCGGCCAGCCTCGGCTCAGCGCTAACGCCGTGTCAGCAGAACTGTTGGCAAGTCAGGCGCCGGGAATGACAAAACCCCAGGTCATCCACCTGGTGACCTGGGGTTTTGCTTGGCGCGCTCGGAGGGATTCGAACCCCCAACCTTCTGATCCGTAGTCAGATGCTCTATCCGTTGAGCTACGAGCGCGGGCAACGACGAGTAACGATACATGGAGTCGGGCTCGGGGTGGTAATCGGGTGGAGGCAGGCGGTGGGCGGCGCGGGAGCGGGGTTGGGTCGAGGGGCGGGCACTACATTTCCGGGCATGGACATCGGTGATCTGCTCGGTGGGCGGGACCTGAACGACGTGAAGAAGGCCGTCGGGTTCGTGCTGGAGAACTCCGACGACTTCGAGAAGGTGCTGAAGCTGGTCAAGGACCTGCCGGACGACGCGCTGGAGTTCATCGGCAAGCTGCCGCAGCTGCTGACGACGATCGGTGGTGGGCTGGCCGAGGCCGGGGAGCAGGCGGCGAAGGCGGCTGGGGCGCTGGTCGGGGACGACGGCGAGGGTGGCGCGCGGAAGGCGCTGGCCGGGAGTGCGACCACGATGCACGCGGCCAAGGATCGACTGAAGGACGCGGCGGGGATGCTGTTGGGGCTGGCCGGCGAGCTGGACAAGATTCCGGGCATCGGCGACGCGGCGGCGAAGCGGCTGAACGACGGCAGCGGGCAGGTCAGCGGGGTGGCGACCGAGGTCGAGAGCCTGGCGGGCAACCTGCAGGATCTGTCCGGCATCCTGGCGTCGGTCGGCGAGGCGCTGTCCGGGCTGGGCAGCAAGCTGAGCGAGTCGGGCGGCACGGTCAAGACGCTGCTCGGCTGAGAAGCCGAAGAACACTCCGAAATCGATGGGAACCGGACCGTGACCGCGGTCGTCTAAGACGCGTTGTCGGGCGGCGGAAACGTGATCGGTAAGGGAGAGCTCCGCGTGGCTGGGGTCTGGGGCAGGGCTGGTGGAGTGGTGCGCGGGACGCTGATCGCGTCCGCGATCGCGCTGGTCGCGGGACTCGGGATCGGGTTCGCGGCCGGTGAGCCGGTGCGGGCCGACGACGTCGTTCCGGCGCGCAAGCTGCCGGCCGATCTGTGCGAGCGGCTCGGGGACATCTCCGCGATGCTGCCGGAGAACGCGTCGCCGGTGTTCGCGCAGACCGGGACCGGTGAGGTGCGCTGCCGTGCGCTCGCCGAGGAGTCGAGCCAGAAGACATACACCGCCGCGGCCGTCTCCGTCCGCATCACCCCGTACGGCGGGAAGATCGCCGGCGAGGGCGAGCCGCCGTTCCGGCCGGACCAGGTGGCGCGCAAGGCGTTCGACCGGGAGAAGGGCGCGCTCGTGCGCGACCGCCCGTACCCGACCAGGATCGACCGCCAGGGCCGGACCGGCGGGGAGGACTGGAAGATCTCGGTGGTCGTGCTGCGCGACGACCTCGTCGTCCAGGTGGACTACGAGGCGCATCCGGTGACGCGGGAGAAGGCCGAGGGCGCCGCGCTGGTGCTGGCGGACCGGGCGATCTGGGAGGCGAAGTGAACAGCGCACCGGTCATCTCCGGGTACGAACTGGGGCAGCGGCTGCTGGAGCATCCGCTCGCCGAGATCTGGCGTGGGCGGTCGTTCACCGGGATGGAGGTCGTCGTGCTCGTGCTGAGCGAGGCCGGCGCCGCCGATCCCGCCGTCCGCGAACGCCTCGGCGAAGCCAGTCGCACCGCCGCGCTCGGTCCCGGCCGCGAGGAGGTCCCACTCTGGGCGGCGAACCTGACCGCCACCAGGCCGTACGCCGTGACCCAGCTCGTCCCGGGCCAGTCCGGCGCCGAGCGCCTGATCGACCCGCTGGACGGCCTGCTCGGCAACGACCAGGAATCGCTGGCCGCGGTCCGCAACCAGCTGGCCCAGTACGGCGCCGCGCCGATTCCCGTCGACGGGCAGGCGCCTGGGGCAGCCGGTACGCCGGGGCAGCCGGGTGCGCCGATCGCCGCCGGGCAGCCCTCCGGCGCAAACGCCCCGCACGCATTCGGCGTACCCGCGGCGCACACCGACGGCGCAACCGCCGCGCACAACGACGCAACCGCCGCGCACACCAACGGCCAACCCCCCGCGCAGCCCGCCAAGTCCAAGCCCAAAACCTGGCTCTACCTCGTCGCGATCGTCCTCGTGCTCGCGGTCTTCAGCATCACGTACTCGATCGGCGCCGCCGTCCGCAGCGCCACCGCCAAGACCGACCCCGTCGTCCCACCCCCGGCCCCGGTCAGCCCCAGCCCGATGCCCACCGGCGTCCTCGTCCCCGGCATCGACAAGGTGACCGCCGTGCCGTGGTCCAGGGCCACCCCGTTCGTCGGCGTGGCCGGCGCGGTGTTCGCCTCCGGCGCCGAACTCGAGGTCGCGCGCGGGCTCGGCCTCCCGTTCGAGTTCGGCTTCCCCGACCGCCCGGTGCTGGACCAGAAGACCTCGGTGGAGTCGTCCTCGACGATCTACCGTCGCGTGCTCACCGGCCCGGGCTCCGCGAACGCCGGGCTCGACCTGCGCATCGCCGTCCAGCCGTGCCGCGACCAGGCGGCCTGCCTGGCCGCCCGGGCGGCGTTCGACCAGGAATGGACCACGGCGTACAAGGCGCCGGTTCCGGCCACGCCCCGCGACGGCCGCACCTGGTACACCGTCGACCCCAAGCCGTACACGTTCGCAATGACCCACGTCTTCTCCTCGCAGGGCCGCTGGTGGCTGGCCGGCGCGGCCGCCGTCGCGGCGCCGGGTCAGGAGCAGTCCGCCCAGAAGGTCGTCAACGACATCTGGCGCCAGACCGGCTGACCCCGAACGCCCAGCGCCCGACTCCTCCCAGGCCACCGCCGGCCCGCGCAGTACGGTGGCGACACGCCGACGCGGCATAGACCGGGCGGTGCGCGGGTTGTCACCCGATGAACGACTACGACGGAGGAGCGAGACGGTGGGCATTCGGATCGGTTACAAGGCCTCGGCGGAGCAGTTCGGCCCGCGGGACCTGGTCGAGTACGCGGTACGCGCGGAGCAGCTCGGGCTGGACAGCGTCACTGTCTCCGACCACTTCCTGCCCTGGCGGCACGAGGGCGGGCACGCGCCGTTCGCGCTGGCCTGGATGGCCGCGGTCGGCGAGCGGACCGAGCGAGTGCTGATCGGTACGTCGGTCCTGACGCCGACGTTCCGCTACAACCCCGCGGTGATCGCGCAGGCGTTCGCGACGCTGGGCGTGCTGTACCCGGGCCGCATCATGCTCGGCGTCGGCAGCGGCGAGGCGCTGAACGAGATCGCCGTGTCGGGCCGCGAGTGGCCGGAGTTCAAGGAGCGGTTCGCCCGGCTGCGCGAGTCGGTCGACCTGATCCGCGCGCTGTGGACCGAGGAGTCGGTCAGCTCCGACGGGCCGTACTACAAGACCGTCGAGGCGTCGATCTACGACCGCCCGGAGACGCCGCTGAAGATCTACGTCGCCGCGGGTGGACCGCTGGTCGCCAAGTACGCCGGCCGCGCGGGTGACGGCTTCATCGCCACCTCGGGCAAGGGCATGGAGCTCTACACCGACAAGCTGATGCCCGCTGTGCGCGAAGGCGCGGAGAAGGCCGGCAAGAAGTTCGAGGACGTCGACCGGATGCTCGAGGTCAAGGTCTCCTACGACCGCGACCCGGAGCACGCGCTGGAGAACACCCGGTTCTGGGCGCCGCTGTCGCTGACGCCGGAGCAGAAGCACAGCGTGGACAGCGCGGTGGAGATGGAGCGGCTGGCCGACGAGCTGCCGATCGAGCAGGTCGCCAAGCGCTGGATCGTCGCCTCGGACCCCGAAGAGGTCGTCAAGCAGTTCCAGCCGTACCTGGACGCCGGCTTCAACCACTTCGTCGTGCACGGCCCGGGCCACGACCAGGAGCGCTTCCTGACCCAGTTCACCGAGGACGTCGTACCGCTGCTGCGCAAGCTGGGCTGACGCCCGGGTTTTCCGGCCTCACCGGGTGGGGACCGGACCGGCATGGACCAGTGGGCTGACGGGCCGTACCGGATCGGGATCTCCGGCTGGCGGTACGCGCCGTGGCGGAAGGTCTTCTATCCCGAGGGCCTTCCGCAGCGCGCCGAGCTGGAGTACGCGTCGCGGCGGCTGAACTCGATCGAGCTGAACGGGTCGTTCTACTCGCTGCAGCGGCCTTCGTCGTACCAGCGCTGGTACGACGAGACGCCGCGCGGGTTCGTCTTCGCGGTCAAGGGGCCGCGGTTCGTCACGCACATGAAGAAGCTGGACGACGTCCAGACGCCGCTGGCGAACTTCTTCGCCTCCGGGGTGCTCGCGCTCGGGGAGAAGCTCGGGCCGATGCTGTGGCAGTTGCCGCCGACCCTCGGGTACGACGCGGACCGGCTCGCCCGGTTCTTCGACTTGTTGCCTCGGACAACAGGTGAGGCGGCGCTGCTCGCCCGCAAGCACGACGACCGGATGACCGACAGGTCGTTGCTGGAGGCATCGGTCGAGCAGCCGATCCGGCACGCGCTGGAGGTGCGGCATGCGTCGTACGAGCAGGCGGCCTTCGTTGATCTTCTGCGCGCGCACGACATCGGGCTGGTGTGCGCGGACACCGCGGGCAAGTGGCCGATGCTGGACGACGTGACGGCGTCCGACTTCGTGTACGTGCGGCTGCACGGGGCCGAGGAGCTGTACGTCAGCGGGTACGACGACGACGCGCTGGACCGATGGGCCGGGCGGATCAGGACCTGGCACGGCGGGCGCACCCCGACGAACGGGCAGCGGGTCGGCTCGGCCGCACCACGCCGGCAGCGGGACGTTTTCGTGTACTTCGACAACGACGTGAAGGTCCGCGCGCCGTTCGACGCCGAGGGCCTGGCGCGGCGACTGGGGATCACCGATTGAGCCGTCGGTGCCGCGGCGACGACAATGGCTGAGATGACGTTCGAGGTGGTCCGCGCCGACGACCCGCGCTGCGCCGTACTGGAGGTCGGAGGGCGTCGTCGTACGGGAGTTGGGGGCCAGCGGTGCTCGAGGTGGAGATGGCGACTGAGCCCGACTACCCGTACACGCCAGCGCCGCATCGGGTGGTCGGGTCGTTGGAGAAGATCCGGGAGCTGTGGATGAAGGGCCGCGTCTTCGGCACCGGTGGGGCGGCGGTCAACGACGCGAGTCTGGGCGCGAACCTTGCCCTCGGTTACGTCGTCGACGAACGCTGGCGAAGCTACGCGCCGCCCGCGCGCTGACTCAGGTCGGGATCCACTCCGGCCACCACGGCGGGACGTTCGCGGGGCAGATCGGAGCGGCCATCGTGGCCGGCGTACCGGCCCAGGAGAACAGGGCCAGGTCGGCGATCGCGATCGCGACCAGCGCGCCGATCAGCGGCATCAGGAACTTGCCGCCGCCGCCCTTTTTCATCACCCGCCAGACCACGCTGAACAGCACGATGTTCACCACCAGCACCACCGGCAGCCCGACGAACAGCAGCGTCGGCCCGTTGCCGACGCCGTTGAGCTTCACCCCGCAGTCGTCCCAGGCCCGCCGGGTGATCCACAGCAACCCGAACCCCGCCGCACCACCGATCACCATCGAGAAGAACGACAACCGGTTGCCTTTGCCCATGCACCAACCGTATTGGCTCCGGCGCCCGGTCGCCTCCCGCAACGCCTGTCAGCGCTGCCGGTGAGCATCTACGATCCCGGCATGACGGCGAAGCGCTGGGTGTTCGTGGTGGTGGCAGTGGTGGGGCTGGCGCCGCTGATCGCCGCGCTGGTCGAGCAGCAGTGGGGGACCGCGGTGTTCCGGACCTTTCCGGTGGTGATCTTCGGCGCGCTGGCTGTCAAGGAGTTCCGCTCGCCGTCGCCGCCACAGGCCTGGACCAAGCGCCAGTTGGTCCTCACGCTGGCGCTCGTGGTGCCGCTCACGGCGGTGACGTACGGCGTGATCATCTGGGTCGTGGTGCGGAGCGGCGAGCCGTACCTGCTGGTCGGGTGTGTCGCCCTCTTGCTGGTCTGTACGGCGATGCTCGGGCTCGGCGCCCGGGTTCTGCGGAAGGAGCACCTGCTGGCGACCGGCGCCGCCGGGTCGACCGACTCCTGATCGTCAGCTTTTGATCGTCACCGGCCGCTGCGGCGGGCTGAGCGGGTCGGTCGCCAGCCGGGCATGACGCTCGACGTCGTACCGGGCGCCGTCGTACGCGAGGCGCTGGCGCTCCAAGCCCTCGTACAGGAAACCCGCGCCCGCCGCGACGCCGCAGGAGGCCGGGTTGTTGGTGCGGTGGCCGAGCTCGAGGCGGTACAGGCCGGCGTCGTGGTGGGCCCAGTCGGCGAGGGCGCGCAGGGCGTCGCGGGCGACTCCCTGGCGGCGGACCTCCGCGATCGTCCAGTACCAGGTCCAGCCGACCTGGTGGCGGTCGATGTTGGTCACCGCGACGCAGCCGACCGGGTGGTCGTCGGCGTCCGCGACGGCGTACACGTGCCCGTTGTCCAGGTCGGCGACCCGGCCGATCCAGTCGACGGCGCTCGCGGTGTCCCGGATGCCGCCCTGGTTGGCCATGTCCGGGTCCGCGTGCGCCGCGGCCAGGCGCAACGCGTCAGCCACTCGCCACCGCCGGAGATCGAGCGTCGCAAGGTCGTAACCCATCTGTTGAGGCTACCGCTGTGCTTTTGGCCTCGCCTTCGGCTCGGCGTGGTCATGGGGCTTTGTCTCCCGCCCTTCCCTCGTCGTTCGGTCGCTTCGCTCCCTCTCTCCTCAGTCCAGGGCGGGAGGCCCCATGACCTTGGGTGGGACTCGGACCGGGTCGTGTACGCCGGGCGTGGGTCGCGTGCGTCGCGTACGACCGGGCGTGCGGCGGCGAGACCCGCCGGGGCGGGGGAAAGGCCCGCCACGTCGGCCGGGAGGCCCGCCGGGTCGGTGGGTGGTGCTCGGCCGGGTCCTGCAGGATGGGCGCATGCGATTTCTCGACTTCTCCGACCAGGTCGTGCTCGTCACCGGCGCCAGCAGCGGAATCGGGGCGGCCGCGGCCGTCGGGTTCGCGGAGGCGGGGGCGACCGTCGCGCTGCACTACAACGCCAACGAGGCCGGCGCTCGGCACACGGTCAGCGCGGTGAACACGGCCGGCGGCGTCGCATCGATGCACCAGGCGGACCTCGCGGATCCGGACTCGGCCGGGGAGCTGATCGACGCGGTGCTGGCCAAGCACGGGCGGATCGACGTACTGGTGAACAACGCCGGTGACCTGGTTCGGCGGACGGCCGTGACCGACGTACCGGACGAGGAGTTCCGCCGGATCCTGGACGTCAACCTGACGTCGGTGTTCGCGATGAGCCGGCGGATCGTGCCGGTGTTCCGCGCGCAGGGCGGCGGCGCGATCGTCAACGTCACCTCGATTGCCGGCCGCAACGGTGGAGGCGGCGGCTCGGTCCTGTACGCGACGAGCAAGGGTGCCGTCAGCACCTTCACCCGCGGCCTGGCCAAGGAGCTCGCGCCCGACAACATCCGCGTCAACGCGATCTCGCCCGGCGTCATCAGCACCCCGTTCCACGACCGCCACACCGGCGAGCAGCAGCTGAAGACCATGCTCGCCACGATCCCGATGGGCCGCACCGGTACGCCGCACGAGTGCGTCGGCACGATCCTCTACCTGGCCTCGGACGCGATGAGCTCCTACGTCACCGGCCAGATCGTCGAGGTCAACGGCGGCCAACTGATGCCGTGAGCGATCCCGAAGTGCGCACGTCCGTCGAACGCACCGGCTTCTTCGACGTGGACGTCGGGGTCGACGGCGACGGGAACGGCTGCCTCCTGATGCCGATCTTCGTGCTCGTCGGCCTCGTCATCCACCTGTTCTATCGCTTCGTCCGCCACGCCGGCTGGACCCTGCACGTCCGCGTCGGCGACGACTACTACCAGAAAACCCGCTACCGCACGAAGCTCCAAGCCCTCGCCGACGAACCGAACCAGCGAGCCCGCGCACTGGCCGCCTACCCGCCGGCGTGACCCTGCGGTGTCGGCTCGGGGGAGCGGTCGCGACGGAACAGCCGGTTGTGGTCGAGCAGTTGCCCGTGCGGCCGATACCCGAGCCGATCCAGTACGGCGTACAGCTCGCGCCGCTGGTCCTCCCGCTTGTCCTCCACCAGTACGGCGCGCGGCCGCAGCCGGGTCATCGTGTGCGCGGCGCCCCGCAGGACGGCGAGTTCCGAGCCCTCGACGTCGAGCTTCATCACGTCGAGCCGGGTCAAGTCATGCGCCCGGCTCCAGTCGTCGAGGCGCACGACCGGGACTTGCTGGACGACCTCGCCGTCGCCGACCAGCGAGCGTACGCCGGTGTCCGCGACGTCGTACCGGCTGTCGGCGCGCAAGACGGCGTCCCGAGTGGAATCACCGAGCGCGGCCTGCACGGTCTCGATCAGCTCGCCCAGGCCGTTGCGTTCGGCGGCTTGCTGGAGCTTGGCGAGCGCGTCGTCGGCCGGTTCGAACGCGATGACCCGGCCGGAGCTCAGGTCGCGCATCCGCAGCGCCGCGCCGAGCGTGTGAACCCCGATGTTGGCGCCGACGTCCAGGAACACGTCTCCCGCCCGCAACTCGCCGGCAAGAAACCGAGCAGTCGCCGGTTCGTATCGGCCCGCGTAGTACAGCACCGCCTGCAGGTTGTCCCGCAGATCGAGCCGGAGCCGCACGCCCTGCCGCCGTACGTCGACCTCGTCGACCGCCCAGTCCGGCGAGATCTTCGTCAGCCCGGGATTCTGCTGGGCCAGCCGCGGTGAAACCCGCAGCGCCACCCGCTGCACCCCACCCGGCCGAGCCCCTTCGACCCGCCCGACGAGATGCGCGACCCGGCGCGCGGCGCCGTCCCCGACCCGCTCGGCCAGGTACGGCAACCGCCACGCCAGACGCCCGATGCGCCCGTCCCGCACATCCACCATCCGCAGGTACCCGCCGTCAATCCCCGCGAAGGCTCAGGCGTTGTCGAAGACGTGGATCGGCCGCACCTCGACGGTCTCGCCGGGCCCCGCGAACGTCCGGCCCACGAGGTCGGCCCGTTCCTGCGTCTCGACGTCGATCATGAAGAGCCCGGCGAGGTGTTCCTTGGACTCCGAGTACGGCCCGTCGGTGACGACCGGGCGGCCGGAGGTCCAGCGGTAGAGCCGCGACTTGGCGGGATCGCCGAGTGCCTCGCCGCCGACCAGTTCGCCGTTGGCCTGCAGCTCGCCGAGCAAATCCTCGAACGCCGAGTTCAGGCGCTTGCGCTCGGCCGGCGGCAGCGCCTGGTGCTCGGGTACGTAGTCGCCGGTCGGGTGTCCCCACGGCTGCGGGCTGGAGTAGATCAGTACGACGTACTTCATCTTCGGTTCCCAACGTCCGAGGGCCGCCGTTCGGCCCTCCCGACGCTACATCGAGGCCGGTCCCCGGCTCTCGACATTTCAGCCGTTCAGCAGGTTCTCGAACGGCGTGGGGTTCTCGAAGGGATCCACCGCGGCCCTGGCCGGCTGGTTGGTCAGCAGATCGACGAGCTCGGTCGCGGCCCGCTCCACCCGGGTGCGCAGCGCGTTCGCGTGCGGTCCCCAGTCCGACGACGCGGCGTACACGGCCGTCGGTACGACGACCGCCTGCAGGTAGGCGAACAGCGGGCGCATCGCGTACTCGAGCACGAGCGAGTGCCGCTCGGTCCCACCGGTCGCCGCGATCAGCACCGGCTTGCCGACCAGCGCCTTGTCGTCGAGCACGTCGAAGAACATCTTGAACAGCCCGTTGTACGACGCGCTGAACGTCGGCGTGACCGCGATCAACGCGTCGGCGGAAACCACGGTCTCCAGCACCTCACGCAGCGCCTCGGACGGAAACCCGGTGAGCAGGTTGTTGGTCAGGTCGTGCGCGTGGTCGCGCAGCTCGACGACCACGATCCGGCGCGGCACGCCGCGACCGTCCAGGGTGTCCCGGACGGCGGCGGCGAGCTGGTCGGCGAGCAGCCGGGTGGACGACGGCGTGGTCAGACCGGCCGTCACCACCGCGATCGTGCGCTCTGGGGTCGAAGTCATCGCTTGACCTCCTCGACAACCGACTCCGGCGTGCTCAGGGACTCCATCGACTGCGCCCGCTCGGCCGCGGCCTTCAGCGACTCGTGCGTCGGGGCGTCCGGCACGTGGGCCGGCTTCAGCGCCGCGAACTCCTTGCGCAGGACCGGAACGACCTCCTCGCCCAGGATGTCCAGCTGCTCCAGCACCGTCTTCAACGGCAGACCGGCGTGGTCCATCAGGAACAGCTGCCGCTGGTAGTCGCCGAACTGCTCCCGGAAGCCCAGCGTCCGCTCGATCACTTCCTGCGGGCTGCCGACGGTCAGCGGCGTCTCGCGGGTGAAGTCCTCCAGCGAGGGCCCGTGCCCGTAGACCGGCGCGTTGTCGAAGTACGGCCGGAACTCGCGCACCGCGTCCTGCGAGTTCTTCCGCATGAAGACCTGGCCGCCGAGCCCGACGATCGCCTGGTCCGCGGCGCCGTGCCCGTAGTGCTCGAACCGACGCCGGTACAGGTCGATCATCTGCTTGGTGTGCGAGGCCGGCCAGAAGATGTTGTTGTGGAAGAAGCCGTCACCGTAGTACGCCGCCTGCTCCGCGATCTCCGGCGAGCGGATCGAGCCGTGCCAGACGAACGGCGGTACGCCGTCCAGCGGCCGCGGGGTCGCGGTGAAGCCCTGCAGCGGCGTCCGGAAGTTGCCCTCCCAGTCGACCACGTCCTCGCGCCACAACCGGCGCAGCAGGGCGTAGTTCTCGACCGCGAGCTGGATGCCGTTACGGATGTCCTGGCCGAACCACGGGTAGACCGGTCCGGTGTTGCCGCGACCCATCATCAGGTCCACCCGGCCGTCGGCCAGGTGCTGCAGCATCGCGTAGTCCTCGGCAATCTTCACCGGGTCGTTGGTGGTGATCAGCGTGGTCGAGGTGGACAGGATCAGCTTCGACGTCCGCGCCGCGATGTACCCGAGCATGGTGGTCGGTGACGAGGCCACGAACGGCGGGTTGTGGTGCTCACCACTGGCGAACACGTCCAGCCCGACCTCCTCGGCCTTCAACGCGATCGTCACCATCGCCTTGATCCGCTCGGCCTCGGAGACGGTGTGCCCGGTGGTCGGGTCCTGCGTCACGTCGCTGACACTGAAGATGCCGAACTGCATCTGCCCTCCTCAGGGATTGGTAGTTCATTATTAAACTATCTCGGCGGGCATAACGCCAGTTCCGGAACCAGCATTCCATCTCGACCTCTTGTGTGGCTCGGTCCGCCCGGTGAAACTGAGTCCCGCCCTGCGAAACCTCACCGCCCCGAGGAGTCCGCCCATGCCGCTTTCCCGTCGCCTCCTGCTCGGCAGCGCCGCCGCGATCCCCGCCGCTGGTCTGATCAGCGCCGCTCCCGCTCGGGCCGTCCAGAGCGCGGGACCCCGCGACGCCTCGACCGACCTGATCGCCGAGTGGGCCGAAGCCCCCGGCGCGCACCCACTGATCCCCGACATCTCCCACGCCGGCTACCGCGGAGGCGAACGCCCCCGAGCACCACGCACGATCGCTCGCGTCACGGACTTCGGCGTCCGCCCCGGCAGCGCCACCGACGCGGCCCCCGCCTTCAACGCCGCCGTCCAGTACGCCGGTACGCACGGTGGCGGCACCGTCCTCGTCCCGCCGGGCGTCTACCGCCTCGACTCGCCCGTCTGGATGCACTGGTCGAACGTCGTCCTGAAGGGCTCCGGCCGGGACCGCACGATCCTGCACTTCACCCGGCCGCTGGAGCAGAGCTACCGGCCGAACCTCCAGCCGAGTCTGCAGAGCCGCTGGTCCTGGACCGGCGGCCAGATCTGGGTGATCGCGCCGGAACGCAAGGCCAAGTCGGAGGCCGAGGACTTCGCCGCCTCCGAGGGCTGGCTGCTCGGCGACACTTTGGCCGAGGTCGGAGCGGCGTCTCGCGGTCAGCGCACGCTGCTCGTTTCCGACACCAGCAACCTGCGCGCGGGCGACCTCGTCGTACTGGAGACCGACAACCCGGCCGACGCCGGCGTACTGCGGCATCTGGCGGGCGACGTTCCCGGGACACGGGACTACGACTGGCCGGTGAAGGCTCCGCAGCTCACCACCGGCTCGTCCGGTCAGTACATCCAGTACGCGACGCTGCAGTGGCCGGTCCGCATCGAAGCCGTGCTCGGCGAGCGCCTGGTCCGCCTGGCCCAGCCGCTGCGGTACGACCTGCGCCCGAGCTGGCCGTCACGGCTGCGGGAGATCGGGCCGACCGTGCACGACGTCGGCGTCGAGTCGTTGACGATCCGCAACGAGCTGAAGCCGATGACCATCCACAACCGGCATCCCGGCGCGAACGGCCTGTGCTTCCAGGCCGTGCACGACTGCTGGGCCGACGACGTCCGGGTGGAGAACTGCGACCTGGGCTTCGGCTTCACCACGACGAAGGCGGTGACGCTGACCGATGTCGTGGTCGGCGGCCGGTCGGCGCACCACAGCTTCGCCTGCCGGATGCAGTCGCACGACAACCTGGTCGACGGGTTCGAGATCGAGGCGTTCACCGTGCCGCTGCCGGCCGGCGCGTTGCATCACGGGCTCAACCTCGAAGGGCTCTCGGCGGGCAACGTGTGGCGCCGGGGGCGGATGGCCGAGGGCACGTTCGACACCCACCGGGCGATGCCGTTCGAGAACGCGCGGACCGACATCACGCTGGTGAACAACGGCCGCGTCGGCGGATCGGCGGCCTCCGGCCCGCTGTTCGGCGCCCGGATCGCGCACTGGAACGTCCGGGTCACCAGCGGCAACCCGTACGCGATCCAGCTCGCCGACGTCGGCCCGCGCAGCATCGCCGTCGGGCTGCAAGGACTCACGTCGGACCCGAGCGGCCTGCCCCGCGACTTCCAGGGCGACCTGGAAAACGGCACGTTCCTGCTCGGCCGGCGCCCCGCCGTACCGGATCTGTACGCCGCGCAACGCCGCCGCTGAGCAACGCGAAGGCGGCCCGGACTCCGAGGAGTCCGGGCCGCCTGGCGCGCGGTCAGATCCGGTGCGGTTCGAGGTGACTCTCGTCGCCTGTCAGCGCCGCCGCGATCCGGCGGTGCTTGACGGCTTCCTCGGCCCGCGACTGCCGTTCGAGCGTGCGCGCCATCATCAGGTGCGCGTAGTAATCGGTCGGTTGGCGGGTCAGGACCTCGCTCAGGTGCTCCTCGGCCGGCTTGAGCAGAGCGGAGTGGTAGTAGGCCCGCGCGAGCAGCAGCCGCGTCCCCACGTCCTCCGGCGTCTCCTCGACGACCGGCTTGAGAGCCTTGATCGCGCTGCGGTAGTCCTTCTCGTCGAAGTACTGCCGTCCCAGCCCGTAGCTCAGGGCCCGCATGTCCTCCATCTGGTCACCTCCGGCATCGGTTGTGCCAGCCGCAACGCCCCGCCGTAAGGCGGTATTCCGGGCTCAGGCCGCGTCGAGCGCGGCCACCTGCTCGGCGGTCAGCTCCAGCTCGACCGCGGCGTAGGAGTCGCGGATCGTCTCCGGACGGCTCGACCCCGGAATCGGGATCACCTGCTCGGACTTCGCCAGCATCCACGCCAGCGTCACCTGCTGCGGGCTCACCCCGAGCTCGCCGGCGATCCGGTGGAACGCCGGGTGCTTCTCGCCGAGATCCGACGCGTTCGAGATGCCGCCGAGCGGCGACCACGGCAGGAACGCGATGCCGAGCTCGTCGCACAGCTCGAGCTCCGGCTCGCTGGACCGGAACGCCGGCGAGAACTGGTTCTGCACCGAGACCAGCCGGCCGCCGAGGATCTGTCCTGCCAGCTTGATCTGCTCGGGGTTCGCGTTCGAGATACCGGCCATCCGGATCTTGCCGGCATCCAGCAGATCGCGGATCGCGCCGACCGAGTCCTCGTACGGCGTCTTCGGGTCCGGCCGGTGGAACTGGTAGAGCCCGATCGCCTCGACCCCGAGCCGCTTCAGCGACGCGTCGGCGGCCTGCTTCAGGTACTCCGGGGAGCCGTTCAGCGTCCAGGACCCGTCGCCCGGGCGCAGGTGGCCGCCCTTGGTCGCGACCAGCACGTTCGACGTGTCACCGCCGTACGACGCGAGCGCCTTGGCGATCAGGGACTCGTTGTGCCCGACGTCGTTCGCGGTCAGATGGTAGGCGTCGGCGGTGTCGATCAGCGTGACACCGGCGTCGAGCGCGGCGTGAATGGTCGCGACGGACCGGCTCTCGTCGTCGGGGCGTCCCTCGATCGACATCGGCATCGCGCCGAGCCCGATCGCGCTGACCTCGACGTCACCGATCCGGCGGTTCTTGGAAGTAGACATGCCTCCAAGTTCCCCTGTCCACGCGCCGAAATCCAACAGCAGAATCCGAATGCAGTGACCACTCCAGCTGCTGAATCGTCCGGCTGGGCGCAGCGCCCAGCCGGACGAGGCGAACTCAGCCCGCGTGCACGTGCGGGGTGCGGTCCTCGACGACGTACGTCGCGCGGGTGCTGATCGGGGCGCCCGGCGTGGTGACGTAGGGGACGACGCGGAAGTCCGAACGCCAGCGGTCCCGGTCGACGCTGACCCGGACATAGCCGCGCTGGGAGTTGAAGAACTTCAGGTGCGGGTTCGCGGCCAGGAACTGGTTGCCCTGGTCGGTGGTGTCGGAACCGTCGCCGCCGCTGGTGATCGACGTCCCGACGAACTCCGTGCCGACCGTGGCCGAGCCGGGGTCGGCGTAGTCGCGCTTCAGCTCGAGCGCGTAGTTCTGGTGCCGGTCACCGGTGATCACCACCAGGTTCCGGACGCCGGCGTCCTGGGCCGCGCCGAGGACCTCGTTGCGCTCGGCAACGTAACCGTCCCACGGGTCCAGCCAGACGTGCGTCTCCGGGCCGGGGGTCCAGTCGGTCTGGCCCATCGGGGCCTGGTTGCCGAGTACCTGCCAGCGGGCGTTCGAGCGGCGGAACCCGTCCAGCAGCCAGGCCTTCTGCTTGCCGCCCAGCATGGTGTTGTCCGGGTCGAACCGATCGTCGCAGGTCGCCGAGGCGCCGTCGCCGCACGGCTGGTCGGAGCGGTACTGCCGGGTGTCCAGCATGGTGATGTCGGCCAGGCGCCCGTACGGCAGCCGTCGGTGCAGCCGCACGTCCGGTCCGGAGGGCATCTGGTCGTGCCGCAGCGGCATGTTCTCGTACATCGCCTGGAACGCCTGCGCGCGACGGGCCCGGAACACCGCGGGGTCCTGGTCCGGCTCGGTGTCGGCCTGGGACAGGTCGCCGGCCCAGTTGTTCTCCACCTCGTGGTCGTCGATGGTGTGGATCCACGGGTGCGCGGCGTGCGCGGCCTGCAGCGGCGCCTCGGACTTGTACAGCGAGTACTGCAGCCGGTAGCGGGCCAGGTCGAACGTCTCGGTGTGGAACCGCGGATCGGTCACCACGCCGCGCCGGTTCGTCCGGACGCCCGACTCGTAGAGGTAGTCGCCCAGGTGCACGACCAGGTCGAGGTCCTCGGCGGCCAGATGGTCGTACGCCGTGAAGAACCCGTCCTGCCACGCGTTGCAGGACGCGAACGCGAACCGCAGCTCACGGGGCGAGGAGAACGGGTGCGGCGTGGTCCGGGTCCGGCCGGTCGCCGAGATCTCCTGACCGGTGCGGAACCGGAAGTAGTACTCGTGGTCCGGCTGCAGCCCGTGGACCTCGGGGTGCACCGAGTGGCCCAGCTCCGGCGTGGCCAGCACGCTGGAGCGGCGGACGACGTGCCGGAACTGCGCGTCCCGGGCGACCTCGTACTCCACCCGGATCGGCTTGGCGGGCATCCCGCCGCGGCCGTCGACGGCGAACGGGTCCAGGGCGAGCCGGGTCCACAGCACCACGCTGTCGTACCGCGGGTCGCCGGAGGCCACGCCGAGCGTGAACGGGTTGCCGGCCCGGCCCGGTACGGCGTACGTGGTCGAGGCGTCCCAGGCGCCGGTGCCGAGCAGCACCGCGGCGGTACCAGCACCGCCGTACCCGAGAAAACGACGACGAGACACAGACATACGGATCCTCCTGAGCGGGGAGAGGGGGTCCCGGTCAGCCTCCAGTTGTCAGATGACTCCCGCCGGACCGCGAAACGACCCGCAGGTGAACGAAAGTGCTCGAAGGGTGGGGCGTGACCGAGCGGCAGGTCCGAATTCCCGGGCAGGATGGCCCCATGCACACCGACGACCGGATCCGCCGGGCCCGCGCGGCCGACATCCCCGCCATCGTGGACCTCGTCTACGCGCTGGCCGAGTACGAACGTGAGCCCGCCGCCTGCCGGCTGACCGCCGAGCAGCTGGAGACCGCCCTGTTCGGCCCGTCACCCGCGGTCTTCTGCCACGTCGCCGAACTCGACGGCGAGGTGGTCGGCTGCGCCCTGTGGTTCCTCAACTTCTCCACCTGGCGCGGCGTGCACGGCATCTACCTGGAGGACCTCTTCGTCCGCCCCGAACACCGCGGCTCCGGCCTCGGCAAGTCCCTGCTCACCGCCCTCGCCCAGGAATGCGTCCAGAACGGCTACGAACGCCTCGAGTGGTCGGTCCTCGACTGGAACACACCCGCCATCGACTTCTACCGGGCCCTCGGCGCCACCCCGCAGTCCGAGTGGACGACCTTCCGCCTCACCGACGCCGGCCTGAAGGCACTCGGTTCGTGAACCTCAGCTCCGGCTGCGCTGCTTGGCCTGGTACATCTCCTGGTCGGCAATACGCAGCAGCTCGTCGAGGTCCGCGGTGTAGGGGCTGACGACCGCCGTACCGATGCTGGTGGTGACCGGCACGTCGATGCCCTCCAGCGGGCGGTTGACCGACTCCTCGATCCGCCGCATCAGCGTGGCCAGGTCGGCGCCGTCGATCTCCTCGGCCAGTACGGCGAACTCGTCGCCACCCAGGCGAGCGACCGTGTCACCGCTGCGGACGGCGGACAGCAGCCGGTCGGCGATCTCGCGCAGGGCCTGGTCGCCGGCTTCGTGGCCGTACTTGTCGTTGACCTGCTTGAAGTGGTTCAGGTCGCAGAACAGCAGCACCCCGCGGCGACCGCTCTGCCGGGACCGTTGCAGCGCGGCCGCGAACCGGTGCTGCAGCAACCGGCGGTTCGGCAGGCCGGTCAGCGCGTCGTGTGCGGCGTGGTGCTGCAGCTCGCGCTCGGTCTCCTTGCGGGCGGTCACGTCGTCGATCTGGATCAGGATGATCCGCGGCTGGTCCTTGCCCTGGTCAACGATCGCCGCCGTCCCGCCGAGCCAGATGTCGTGGCCGTCGGCCCGCCGGAAGGTCCGCTCGAACCGGTACGGCTTGTGCTCGGCGGTCAGCAGGTCCAGCTCCCGCTCGGTCTGCCCGGCGTTCTCTTCCTCCAGGTAGTCCATCAGCATCGAGCCGACCAGCTGCTCGGGCGTGTACCCGGTGATCCGGCAGAACGCGTCGTTGACCCGCAGCACCCGGCCGGCGTCGCGCCCGTCGAGCGCGATCGTGGCCATCCCGTTCCCGGCGCCTTCGAAGACCAGCCGGAACGTCGTCTCGCTCGCCTCCAGCCGCGCCTTCTCGGCCAGCAGCTGGTCGGTCAGCCGGGCCTTGTCGATCGCCAGGCCGGCCTGGGTCGCGAAGATCTCCAGCAGCTCGCGGTGGATCGGTCCCGGCCGGCGTTGGTCCTCCGGCAGATCCACCGACAGCATCCCGACCAGCGCGCCGTCCGACGAGTGCAGCGGCGCGAACAACGCGTCCAGCGGGTGCCACGCGTCGGGGTCCGTCGAGATCGGTACGTCCGGCACCCACCCGACCACCTCACCCTCCGGCAGCCGCTCGTGCGGCACGAACCGCAGTCCGCCCCAGACGTCCGCGATCTCGAACTCGGCGTCGAAGATGTCCGCCGCGCTGACCGTGCCGAGCAGCGCCTCGCGCGCCTCCGGCGAGCCCGACACGGCGATCACCTCGAACTTGCCGTCCGGCTGCCGCAGGTTCAGTACGGCGATGCCGAAGCCGAGCCCGTCGACCACCCCGTCGACGACGGCCTGCAGGGTCTCGGCCAGACTCCGCCCGGCACCCATCCGGGCGCTCACCTCGTAAAGACGGCGCACAGCCGTCAACCGTACGGTGGGCTCGTTCTGCACTGCGCTTCTCCGGCGTCACGGCGTCGGCGGCCTCACGGGAACCCCGCCGTGGTGAGGGCCCCCTCACAGAGTGACAGATCACGCCCGCAGAGCAACGGCTCCGGGCATGCCGGTGCCCGATCGTGCTGACTGCGGGCGGTGATCGGTCACATACTGCCGGTGAAGACTGTACGCCGTCCGCGCTCAGTACCGCATGTTCGCCAGTGCTTGGTAGCTCGTCGTCGCGGAGACCCACGGATCGGCCGGCGCGTCGTGCTCGACCAGCCACTGCTCGACCCCGCCGCTCTCGGCGTGCGCGAACATCGCCGGGAAGTCCAGCGTGCCGGCCCCGACGTCCTCCCAGGACCCGTCGGCCGCCATGTCCTTGACGTGCAACGCGGGGAACCGGCCGGGGTGCCCGCGGAAGTAGTCGGCCGGGTCCTTGCCGCCGTTCACCACCCAGTACAGGTCCAGCTCGAAGCCGAGCAGGTCCGGTTCGACCTCGTCCAGCAGGATGTCGAACAGCACCTGACCGTCCACCTCGTCGAAGTCGTGCCCGTGGTTGTGGAACAGCAGCTTCAGCCCGGCCTGCCGCGCGGTCTCACCGGCCTTGTTGAACGCGGCCGCCGCCTCGCGGAAACCGTCCGGCGTACGGAGCTCGGCAGGCAGCGACGGTACGACGATCCACTGCCCGCCAAGGGTCCGTACGTCGTCCAGCGCGCCGTCCCAGTCGTCGGTCAGTCGCGGGTAGCCGACGTGCTCCAGCACGATCCTCAGCCCGGCGTCGTCGGCGAAGCGCCGGATGTCGGCCGCGGAGTGACCGAACCGGCCGCTCACCCCGACGGTCCGGTAGCCGATGCCGGCCAGCCTGTGCAGTGTCCCGGGGTAGTCCTCGGTGAGTACGTCGCGCATCGTGTACAGATGCATGCCGATGCCGTCGGCGGGAATGGTCCGGTCGGTCACGAGGCGGTGCTCCTTCGGAGTTAGGGGCTTCAAGCAACGTGTTCCTGGTAGCGGGCGAGAGCGAGGTCGAAGACGTCCTGGCCGGGTGCGTCCCACAAGTCCTGGTTGAAGATCTCCACCTCGACCGGCCCGGTGTACCCGGCCGCGTCGCAGGCCTCGCGCAACCGGCGCAGCTCGATCGAGCCGTCGCCCATCATGCCGCGCCCGAGCAGGGTGTCGGCCGGCAGTGGAACCACCCAGTCGCTCACCTGGTACGACGCGATGCGCGCGCCGGCCCGCTCGATCTGGCGGTACACGTCGGCGTCCCACCACAGGTGGTAGGCGTCGACGATCACCCCGACCTGCTCGACCGGGAACTGCTCGGCGAGGTCCAGCGCGCCGCCGAGCGACGACACCACGCAGCGGTCCGAGCAGAACATCGGGTGCAGCGGCTCGATCGCGAGCCGCACACCACGCTCAGCGGCGTACGGCGCGAGCTCGGCGAGGCCGTCGCGGATCATGCCGCGCGCGCCGTCGAGGTCGCGGGAGCCGGGTGGGAGACCGCCGCTGACCAGCACGAGCGTGTCGGTGCCGAGCGTGGCGGCCTCGTCGATCGCGCGGCGGTTGTCCTCCAGCTTCGCGCGGCGTTCGGTCGCGTCGGTGGCGGTGAAGAACCCGCCGCGGCACAACGAAGAGACCCGCAGACCGGCGTCGGCGACGAGCTTGGCGGCGCGCTCGACGCCGTACTCCTGGATCGGTTCGCGCCACAGGCCGATCCAGTGCAGCTCGGCCTTGGCGCTCGCCGCGACGACGTCCTCGAGGGGCCAGTATTTGGTAGTTGCCTGGTTCAGGCTGTAGCGGTTCACGCGTCGACTCCGTGCACGGCGAGCAGCTGCCGGAACCGGTCGACCGCCAGGTCCGGCTGCGTCAGTACGCCGGCCTGGTCGGCCAGGCGGAACGTCTCGGCCAGGTGGGGGATCGAGCGGCCGGTCTGCAGCCCGCCCACCATGCCGAAGCCGGGCTGGTGCCCGTTCAGC
The DNA here is from genome assembly GCF_001984195.1 of Kribbella sp. ALI-6-A. GTDB lineage: Bacteria > Actinomycetota > Actinomycetes > Propionibacteriales > Kribbellaceae > Kribbella. The sequence goes on along the minus strand of NZ_MTQN01000012.1, from coordinate 923,870 downwards.
CAGGCCAGGAAGGCGATGCCGGTCTTGTAGTACGGCGTCGGCGCGGAGAAGATGTGCCGGGCCAGCGGGACGGTCGGCGCGAAGATCTCGTCGTACCGGGCGAGGTCGCCGTCGTCGAGCGCCTTGAGCGCGGCCGCGGCGGCGGGCGCGATCGCGGCGAAGATGCCCAGCAGTGCGTCGCTGTGCCCGTGCTCGTCGCCACGGATCAGTTCGGGGTAGTTGAAGTCGTCGCCGGTGTAGAGCCGGACTGCCTCGGGCAGTCGGTCGCGCAGGGCAACTTCCTTGGCGGCGTCCAGCAGGGAGACCTTGATGCCGTTGACCTTGGCCGAGTTCTCGGCGATCAGGTCGACCACGACGTCGGCCGCGGCGCCGAGGTCGCCGGCACCCCAGTAGCCGTCGAGCGCCGGGTCGAACATCGAGCCGAGCCAGTGCAGGATCACCGGCTTCGTCGACTGCGCCAGGAGGCGGTCGTACACCTTGCGGTAGTCGTCCGGCGAGCTCGCCGCCGCGCACAACGCCCGGCTGGCCATCAGAATCGGCTGCGCGCCGACGTCTTCGGCCACCGCGAGCTGCTCCTCGTACGCCGCGATCACGGTTTCCAGCGAGTGGTTTCCCGGGGGCAACTGGTCGGTGCCCACACCCACCGCGATCCGCCCGTCCGGCGCCTCAGCCGCGGACCGCCGGATCAGCTCCTGCGTGGCGATCCAGTCCAGCCCCATCCCACGCTGAGCCGTGTCCATCGCCTCGGCCACGGAAAGCCCGAGCGACCACAGGTGCCGCCGGAACTCCAGCGTGTGCTCCCAGTCGACGACGGCCGGAGCGCCGGGAGCGTTGTCGCCGAGCGGGTCCGCGACGACATGAGCAGCCGCGAAGGCCAACCGGCTGGTCGAAGGGGAGTAGTTGCCGTGGGCGACGGGTTCGCCGGTCAACCTGTACTCGACGAGCTCACGCCGAGCACCACCCGTCTGCGCTCCGCCGGCGCCGCCCGCGGCACCTCCGGCGGAGACGGATCCCGCGCCCAGCGCCCCGCCTCCGGCGGGCGCACTCCGGGCGGCCCCGCTCTCCCCATCACTCTTCTCCTCCCCGCCGAAGGCGGGGAGCTTCAGCGCGAGCGTCATGCGCGGGCCTCAAGGTCGAGCGCCGGGACCTCCAGCTTGCGGCCTTCCTTCCACGACTGCAGACCGAGCTCCGCCAGCTGCACGCCCTTGGCCCCCTCGACGAAGTCCCAGGTGAACGGCGCGTCGTCGACCACGTGCCGCAGGAACATCTCCCACTGCACCTTGAACCCGTTGTCGAACACCTCGTTGTCCGGCACCTCGGCCCACTGGTCGCGGAACGAGTACTCGGCCGGCAGATCCGGGTTCCACACCGGCTTCGGCGTCGCCGACCGGTGCTGAGCGCGGCAGTTCCGCAGCCCCGCGACCGCCGACCCCTCGGTCCCGTCGACCTGGAACTCGACGAGCTCGTCGCGGAACACCCGCGTGGCCCAGGAGGAGTTCAGCTGCGCGACGATCCCGCCCTCCAGCTCGAACACGCCGTACGCCGCGTCCTCGGCGGTGGCGGCGTACTCGTTGCCCTGCTCGTCCCAGCGGGTCGGGATGTGCACCGCGCCCTGGCAGTAGACCGACGTGACCGGCGCGAAGATCTGGTCGAGCACGTACCGCCAGTGGCAGAACATGTCGACGACGATGCCGCCGCCCTCCTCGGACTTGTAGTTCCAGGCCGGCCGCTGCGCCTCCTGCCAGTCGCCCTCGAACACCCAGTAACCGAACTCGCCTCGCACCGAGAGGATCTGGCCGAAGAAGCCGCCGTCCACCAGCCGCTTGAGCTTGCGCAGACCCGGCAGCGAGAGCTTGTCCTGCACCACGCCGTTCTTCAGCCCCGAGTCCCGCACCAGCCGCGCCAGGTCGACCGCCGCCTCCAGCCCCTCGGCGATCGGCTTCTCGCAGTAGATCGCCTTGCCCGCCTCGACCGCGGCCCGGACGCCCTTCTCGCGCAGCTGGGTGAGCTGGGAGTCGAAGTAGATCTCGACATCCGGCTCGGACAGCGCAGCGGACAGGTCGGTGGTCCAGCGGGTCAGCCCGTACTGCTCGGCGATCCGGCGCAGCTTCAGCTCGTTGCGCCCGACCAGGATCGGCTCGGGAATGATCATCGACCCGTCGGCGGCCGGAATCCCGCCCTGCTCACGGATCGCCACGATGGAACGCTCCAGGTGCTGGCGCAGGCCCATCCGGCCGGTGACGCCGTTCATCACGATGCCGACGCGTCGCTCGTTCACTGTTGCTGCCTTTCTTCGGCGCGGTGCTGCGCTGGTTCGGTCGGGGCGGGGTGCTGCGCTGGTTCGGTCGGGGCGGTCGCGGAAACGCCGTTGAGGTCAGCCGAGCGCGCCGCCCGGCCCGCGGAGCCCCCCGATCCCGCCGGACCGGTCGGCGGCGGGGTCACCGTCGTGCGCGAACATGCTCAGCTCCTGTCCACAAGCCTTGGAAAGGGCTTTCCAAGCGCGTGATCGCAACCTTAGGTGGGCCGTCACGACGAGTCAACCGCTTGCCGATTTCGGCCGGAAAGCGATTGCTCGGTGGGGTGGTGGTGCGGCGCGCCGGGAGGCTTTCGCCGGACGCCGGACGCCGGACACCGGACGCCGATCGCCGGGCCGGGCGCGCCGATCGCCAGGCGCCACCGATCCACGGTCGCCGGTCGCCGGTCGTGGATGCGGATCCCCTTGCGGATTCTTCGAGCTTTCCAACCCGAGCCGCCGCTCCCTCGGCCTGGATCACCCGCCGCCTCGAGGAGACGGCTGCCGCGACCTGCGACCGGTTCCTGACCAGGTGCTCGGCAGGATCAGCGGATGACCACTCGCCTCGGGGCGCCCCGTTGAATCCACCAACGTCCAGCACCCGCCGAACCTGACCTCAGTCACCGCCCAACCCAGTCTGATCCGAAGCCGCCACCGCTGCCCGGTGCTGACGGCCCGCCGCCCTCCACATCACAGGCCGCTCGCACTGCGTACTCCCACCACTCACCAACCTCGGAGTCGATCCCCGATCACCGCCTGGCTGAGCGTGAGCCAGAGCAGGAGCGACGGCTTGGTGAGTGCTGGCCGTCCATGGCCTCGCCGGGTAGCGGACCGTCGGGTTTGCCGACCTCCACCACCCACCGACCTCCCGATCGAGCCTCAATTGGTGTCGGGCCGAGCGTGAGCCGGATCGGCTACCGGGCTAGGTCGGTGCTGCAGGTCGGCCGTGGCGTACGCGAAGGACTACCCGGCACCGGCGCAGCGCGGGAGGGGCGGACCCGGCTCATCCCGCACGGGGACCCCACCGGGGACCGGGCCGCTGAGCCCCAACGGGTCCCCGAGTCCCAGCGCTCACCGACTCGGCGGGCCCGCGGCTTCGCAGCGGGTAGCGAGCAACTCGTTGATCCGTTTCCGGGGAAGCGGGCCGATCAGGTCCCCGCGACCTTGCACCACCCCTTGCCTCGCGGACGTCCACCTCACCAACCCCGCACTTCGGCCTCGGGCACGCTCTGCCCAAGCATGAGCCCGAGGGGCAGCGGCTCGTTGGTGAGTGCTGGCGGTCCGCGACCGCCCCGACCACCCGTTCGCGGCGACGCCCCCGGTCGCCCCGGTCGGTGCGACCGACCTGCACCCCCCACCAACCTCCGGATCGGGCCCCTCCGCGTGTGCCGCCGAGGCATGAGCTGAACGGTTGCAGCCGGTTGGTCGGTGCTGGCGGTCGGTCAGCCTCTAGGGAGACCAGGCAAGCAACTCCCCGCAAAGGGACCAAGCAACCGCCCACCCGCCGACCATCTGACCCGCGGTGACCGATCGGTTGCAGATCTCCCCAACCGCCCCCTCGCCAGGCCGAACGCGCGATGGAGTGCTGGCGGTTCGTTTCGGTACGGCCCTGGGATGGGCGTTAGCGTCGCAGGAGACGAGAGGAGCAGGGTGGCCAAGGGCAAGCGGACCCGCAGCATCGAACCGGACGTGGGGCAGATCCACGAGGTCGGGCAGGACATCCACGGCGTCACGCCGCCCGAAGCCGACCACGACGATCCTGCGGGGACGCGGCCCGGCGTACAGGATCGGACGGAGGCTTTCGTCGAGCGCCGCAAAGGCGGGCGACGAGCCGAGGACCGCTCGGCCTCCGAGGAACAGCAGGCGCGGGACGAGCAGCGTGAGCTCTACAGCACGCTCGACCTGGCGCTCCGGGTCGGCGAGGTGCTGCTGTCCAGCGGCGCCGGTACGGCGGACGCCACCGCGACGATTCTCGGCGTGACCGCGGCCGGCGGGCTGCGGGGGTGTGAGGTGGACATCACGTTCACCTCGATCGCGATCTCCTACCAGGCGGCGCCGGACGTCGCGCCGGAGACGCACATGCGAGTCGTGCGCTACCGGAGCCAGGACTTCTCCCGCCTGACGGACGTCGACCGGCTGGTCCGCCGGTTCGCCCGCGGCGAGGTCACCCGGGAAGAGGCGAGTCGCGAGCTGGCCCGGATCGTGTCCGCCGGGCCGCCGTTCCCGCGGTGGAGTTCGGTGCTCGCGTGGGGCGTGATGGCGGGTGGGGCGACGCTGCTGCTCGGTGGTGGTTGGCTGATCACCTTGGTCGCGGTCTTCACCGCGGTGCTGATCGAGCTGAACAACCGGTGGTTCAGCCGGCAACGGCTGCCCGCGTTCTACCAGCAGGTCGCGGGAGCGTTCCTGGCGACCGCCGTCGCGCTGATCCTGTACGCCGTACACGCGCCGGTGAAACCGTCCCTGGTCGTGGCCGCCGGCATCATCATGTTGCTGGCGGGGATCGCCCTCACCGGTGCCGTTCAGGACGCGATCACCGGGTACTACGTGACCGCATCGGCCCGGCTGCTGGAGGCGATGCTGCTCACCGGCGGCATCATCGCGGGCGTCAGTCTCGGACTCACGCTCGGCCTCAAACTCGGTCTGCCGGTAGCGATCGAGGCGCAGACGATTCAGCTCGCCCGACTCCCGGTGATGGTGGGCGCCGGAGCGTTGATGGCCGTCGCGTTCTGCTACGCGTCGTACGCGCCGCTGCGCTCGCTGCTCCCGGTCGCGCTGGTCGGTGCGGCCGGCTCTCTGGCGTACACCTTGATGGCCAGGGCCGAGTTCGGCCCCGCCTGGTCGACCGCGGCGGCCGCTTTCGTCGTCGGCCTCGCCGGCTACTCACTGGGCCGTCGGACCGGCGTCCCGCCGCTGGTGGTCGTTGTCTCCGGCACGATTCCGCTGCTCCCCGGCCTCACCATCTACAAGGGCCTGCTGGAACTGATGGCCCAAGGCAACCTGATCGGCATCGTCAGCCTCACCACCGCGGTAGCCATCGGCGTCGCCCTCGCCTCGGGCGTCATCCTCGGCGAGTACGTCGCCCAACCCATCCGCCGAGAAGCCCGCCGCCTCGAAGACCGCCTCGCCGGCCCCCGCCTGGTCGGTCCGAGACGCCCGGTCCGCCCCCGCCAGCCCCGCCCCCGCAGAACCACCAGCCGCCGCTCCCGCCGCACTCAGTAGCCGGTGGGCCCTCCTCCGGATACGTCGAGGCACAGATGCTGTTCTGACCGGATCACCGGATCTCCTCGAGCACCACGTCGTCGAGCTGGAACCACACGTCCTGCCCATGCCCCACGAAGCCGGCGTACACCTGCACCAGCGATTCCCGCCCCGAGTCGAACTCCACACTCACCTTCGTGTACGCCGGATGCGCCCCGCCAGGAGAAGCCTTGATCGTCCGGCCCGCCAGCGTCCGTACGCCGATCGCCGTGTCCCGGTTGTTCTCCGCCGTCCGGACCCACGCCGACAACCGGTACCTGTGCCCCGGCTGCACCGCCACGTTCTGCTGCAGCGAGTGCGCGCCGATCGAGTCGCGCAGATAGCCGTTGTTCTTCTCCGTGTGGCCCAGATCAGTGCTGTCGATCCCGCCCCGCCCGTTCAACTGCCAAGGCGCCGACGGCGTCGTACCGGTCTGCTCCTCGAACCCCGGATCGGTGACGAGGTTGGTGGGCGAGCCGTCGTCCGAAAGCTTCGTCCGCATCAGGAACACGTTGTACGGATCCCACTGCGACATCGTGAAGTACAGATCCGGGCCGGACGACCAAGGATGCATGTACGTCCCGTAGAGCCCGGGGAAATCAGTGCCCTTGGCAACAATCCTCTCGCCGCCCCACGGTCCGGTCAGCGACGTCGCCGACCGCAGGACGACCGACGCCCGCTGCTCGTCCAGGTACATCATCAGCCACTTGCCGAGATACGCGTTCCACTGCACCGACACCTCGCTGATCGGCCCGATCGCGATCGGTACGGCGGTACTCTCGCGGGCCGACCATCCCCGCCCGTCCCAGTAGCGCCAGGCCTTCTTGGTCAGCACCTGCTGCTCCGGAACGCGGGCGAGCTGGGCGTTGCCGAAGCGGCCGTTCGGCGTACCGATCAGGTAGACGTAGCCCCGGTCGCGGACCAGCGCGGTCATCTGGAAGTTGTTGTCCCACTGCGCGGTGTTCTGCCAGCGGGCGTTGGGGTCCTTGGTCCACGTCTCGCCGTTGTCGTCGGAGTACGCGAAGCCGGAGTAGTTGGTGAACCAGCTGCCGGCCGGTCCCCAGTAGTTGACCGACATGTAGTGCACGTACTGGCGCTTGCCGACCGCGATGCCCGCGGTCGGGATCACCGTGTGTTCGTCGCGGTCGACCTTCTTGCAGTCCAGGAACTGCTTGGCGTGCCCGGGCCGGTCCTCGGCGGCGCTGTCGAGCGTCATCCCGTCGGCCAGCGTGCGGTCCTTGCTGCGGAACAGCAGGTTGCAGCGCCAGTCGATGGTCGCCGGATCGCCGACGCCGCCGCCCGGGCCGGTCCAGCCGCTGCCGTAGCTGTCGCCGAACGCGGTCAGGATCTCGCCGGATCCGTTGTCCCACAGGATTCCGAGGTCGGTCGCCTTCAATGCGAATCGGTTCTCGGTGTCGTTGATCGAGCCGGGACCGGTCAGCTTGGCGACCTGTACGGCGGGCGCCGGCACCGGCGCGGCCTGAGCCTGCGGCGGGGCCGAGTCCGGCAGTAGGGCGGCGCCGAGCAGGGCGGCCAGGACCAGGGCGAAACGCTTCTGCATGCGTGTCTCCTAGCGGGGGCGGACGGAGGCGGTACGCGGGAAATCGATTTCTCACGCCAACGTAACCGCCGATCCGTACGAGGTCAACGGCTGGACAACAGGCGGAAGCTCAGCAGCGTTCGATCGCCGTCGCCGCTCGATCGGCAGCCGGCTCGGACAGCAACCGCTCGGAGAGGTCCGCGGCCCGACGGCGGTACGGATCGGTGAGCACCGGTTCGCATGCGTCGAGCAGAGCCGGCTCGGAGAGGTCGGTGAACCTCATGGTCCTGCCCACCCCAAGGCGGACCAGCTGCGTACCCCAGAAAGGCTGATCGGCGAAGACCGAGCACACAACAGTCGGCAGCCCCGCGCGCAGCGAACTGGCCGTCGTACCAGCTCCGCCATGGTGAACGGCGGCGCGACACAGCGGCAGCACCGCCTCGTGGTCGAGCTCGGCGACCACCCTGACCTGGCCGTCGTCCCAAAGGCCCGTCGCGAAGCCCGACCCGGCCCCGACCAGCGCCCGCACCCCCAGCGCGCTGCTCACCTTGCCGATCAGCGCCAACGCCGCCTCCGGATCGAGCACCGGCATGCTCCCGAAGCCGAAGTACACCGGCGCGTCACCAGCCGCGATCCACTCCAGCAATCCGTCGTCCGACGACCCGTGCAGAGCAGCCCGTTGCGCCGGCGTCGGAGTCAGAAATCCGGTCAACGGCCGCCGGGCATCCCACCCAGCCAACTCCGGTACGACGTACTGGCTGTACGCCTGCAACTCCAGCGCCCCGATCCGCGCGAGCCGCTGCGCGCTGGTCTCCTCCGTGCTCGGCAGTCCGAGCTTGGCCCGCAACGAGTTCGCGAACGGCGCGAAGACTGGCCAGCTGTTCCGCTCCACCTCGTCGTACGTCGCCAAGTTCTGCTCGGGCGTCAGCACCTCGGTCGACACCAGCAGATGCGGGAACGCCGCGTTCCGCCGCAGCGGCGCATGGTGCACCGCGACGTACCGCAGCCCTCGGCTCTCCGCGATCACCACACCTTCGAGCTCGGCCGCAGTCCCGGACACCAACACGTCGACGTCGGCAACGAGCTCGAGCAACGCCGCATGCAACTGATCCGTGATCCGGTGCTTGTAGTCGATCAGCCAACCCACGTACGACGCGACGTCGCCCGCCGCCAGCCAGCGCCGCCCTTGCTCGGAGTCGAGAAACTCCCGCGCACTCACCCCCAAATCGACACTCCGTACGCCGAACGCCGTACCGATCCACACCAGATCGGACGACGTCGCCAGCACCACGTCGTGTCCGCGGCTCTGCAGCTCCGCCGCCAGCACCGCCATCGGCTGCGCGTCGCCCCGGCTGCCCATCCCCAGCAAAGCCATTCGCATGAGCCCACCCCTGAGCTTGCAGCGCCGCACGCACGGCACCCGGAGCTCAGATGCTAGAGGTCTGGACCGGTTCAGCTCAGCCCGTTGTCCAGGCCTGGGACCCAGTGCGTGGTTTACTGCAACCGGTGCGATTCCAAGGTGTGACGGCTGGGAGGTGATCCCTGGCCCGTCGGCTCCGCACGGCGTGCGGAGTGACCCGGTGCGGCCGGGGCCACGCGGTGATACCCCGCTCACGTGCTCGGACTCCGTCGGGGTCCCTGGTCATCTCTGGACGCGGGAGTTGACGCATGTTCACAGGAAGAATCGAGCGGACCGCGGTCGTCGCGGACGTGCGCGCCGAGGCGCTCAGGGTCACCGTCGACCCGGAGGTCCCGCTGGCCGCGGGCGGCGCGGTCTGCCTCGACGGCGTACGGATGACGATGCAGACGGTGGAGCCGGGCGCGCTCGTCGCCACGCTCACCGACGAGACCCGCCGGCGCAGCACCTTCGACCGGGTTGTCGCCGGCGCCCGGGTGCACTTCGAACTACCGCTGGCGGCCGGTGACCGGATCGACGGGCACCTGGTCCAGGGCCACGTCGACGGCGTCGGCAAAGTGCTGCGGATCGACGACGAGCCCGCCGGCCGGCGAGTCTGGATCAAGCCGGCCGACCGGTTGCTGGCCCGGCTGGTCGCCAAGTCCTCGGTCGCGCTGAACGGCGTCAGCCTGACCGTCGCCGAAGTGCTGAAGGACCGCTTTTCCGTCGTACTCGTACCGAACACGCTACGCCGTACGACGCTCGGCGCGCTGGCCGTCGGCGACCGCGTGAACCTGGAAAGCGACCTGCTCACCCGGATGGCCCGCGCCGGCCACGGGCCCGAGCTGCTCCGAGCCGTCTCCTCGCTGCCGTGGGCGGGGCAGCTGAGCGGCGAGGTCGGCGTCCAGAAGGTGGTGGCGCAACTCGCGGCCGGAGGTGGGGTCGTGGTGTGGGACCCGACGCTCGAAGGTGAAGGGGACGTCGTGTTCGCCGGTGAGCGGTTCCGGCCGGAGGCGATGATGTTCCTGCTGACGCAGGTCTGTGGGCACACGACGATCCCGTGCGCGGCCGACGTCCTGGCGCGGTTGGAGATTCCGCCGATGCCCGGTGAGGGCGACCGGCAGGGCACGGCGATGCACGTGCCGGTCGATCTCGCGTCGTTGCCGGGCACGGGAGTGAGCGCGGCGGACCGCGCGGCGACGATCCGCCGGCTGGCCTCACCGGATGCCGTGGCCGAGGACTTCCTGCGGCCGGGACACGTGTTCCCGCTGGCCGCGCGACCCGGGTTGCTGGCCGAGCGGAAGGGCCACACCGAGGCGACGGTCGCGTTGTGCGTGGCGGCCGGTCTGGCGCCGGTCGGCGTGTGCTGCGAGGTGATGCGGCCGGACGGCGTGATGGCGGACGCGACCGACCTGGAACAGTTCGCGCTGCGCTGGCAGCTGCCGATGATCGACGTCGACGACCTGGCCCGGTGGTTGTGATGGCCCTGTACGACGACCCGGCGTTCCTGGCCGGGTACCGCGAACTGCGCTGGACCGGGCTCGGCCTGAACGACGAGCTGGAGATCCCGGCGATGGCGGCGTTGCTGCCCGCCACGCCAGGCGGCCTTCGGGTCGCCGATCTCGGCTGCGGCGAAGGCGACCTCGCCGTACGGCTTGCTTCGGCCGGTGCTTCGGTGGTCGCGGTGGATGCGTCGGCCGCGATGCTGAGCCGGACTGTGCACCATCCCCAAATCCGTTACCAGCAAGCGGATCTGGCGCGGCTCGACCTGCCGGAGTCGTCGCTCGACCTGGTGGTGAGCAGTCTCGCGTTGCACTACGTCGAGGACTTCACCGGCCTGGTCGGCCGCATCGGGCGCTGGCTGGTCCCGGGCGGACAGTTCGTCTTCTCGGTCGAGCATCCGGTGGTCACGGCACCGGTCGAAGCCGCCGACTGCGTCGTGGACGACTACGCCGATGAGGGCCTCAGGCAACGCACCTGGTTCGTCGACGGCGTGGTCAAGTACCACCGGACCATCGGCTCGACGGTCGAGGCCTTGCTGACCAGCGGGTTCGTCCTCGAAGCGTTGCGCGAACCTCAGCCCTCGCTCGGCCAGGTGGAACGCAACCCCCACCTGGCCATCCATCGCCGCCGGCCGCCGGTGCTGCTGATCTCGGCGCGGCTGGGCCGATCAGTCGACCGCGAGTGATCCGCGAACCTTCGCGTATCGGCGCAGCAGCAGCGGACGCAGCCACCGGACCGGCGGCGGGAAGTTCGCCATCATGATGTCGTAGCCCTGAGCGCGGGACGGGTTCTCCATCAGGCCGAGCACCCATTCCGGTCCCGCCTTCGGGGCGCCGGCCACGATCGCCTTGCGCAGCGTGATGATCTCGCCGGCCGGAACCTCGGGGAAGAGCCGGACGAGCACCGGCTCCTCGGTGTCCAGGTGGCCGGCCAGGACGTCGCGGACCTCGAGCGCCGCGGGCAGCAGCGACACAGCCCGGGCGGACGCCTGCTCCGCCGGTACGCCGCGCAGCGCGGCCGCTTCGGTGGACAGCTGGCCGAGGGCGCCGTCGAGCTTGTCGTGCTCGACCGAGAGCGCGTCCAGCTGCGCGACCACCTCGGGGAAGCGGTCGCGCAGGACCGGCCAGAACAGCTCGTCCTCGCTCTCGTGATGGTGGTGGACGAACGCGGCCTGCCAGTCGATCAGCTTGATCAGCGTCGCGACCCGGACCGGCCGCCCGTCGATCAGCGCCTGCAGCGCGTCGACGACGAGCGCGGTGCTGCGCCGCATGATCGTGTGCACCGCGATCAGTTCGTCGTACAGCCGCAGGCCCTCGGTGCGGTCGGTCACGGTGACTCCAATTCAGGTGAAGGTATGTCTAATGATTTCCTTCAGCGTAGCCTGAACGGATGACGCCTCGGTCCTACTACTCCCCACGGCGGCAAGAAGATGCCGCCGGCACCCGGCGCGACATCGTGGCCGCGGCCCGGCGGTTGTTCGCGACGCAGGGGTACGCGCGCGTGCCGGTCACAGAGATCGCCGCGGCGGCTGGGGTTTCGGTGAAAACCGTCTACGCGAGCGTGGGCAGCAAGGCCGAGATCCTGACCGAGCTCATCAGCGGCAGCGTGCTGGAGTCGGACGCCGCCGCGTCGCTGGAGCGTGTCCGGGCGAGCCGCGATCTGGACGGAGTGGTCGCCGAGCTGGCCGCCTCGACGCGGCAAGCCAACGAGGCACTGCAAGACGTTGTCGACATCATCTACTCCGCGCTGGGCGCGCACGAGGTGGCCGAGCGGGCCCGGGACGTCAGTACGACGGCGTACCGGGCGGCGCTGCGGGAAGCGGCCGATCACGTGGTCGCGCTCGGCCTGGCCAGGGACGGTCTGAGCGTGGACCGGATCGGTGACGTGCTGTGGCTGTCGTTCGGGTTCGGGGCGTGGCGCACGCTGGTGCGTGACTGCGGGTGGTCGTGGGACGCGGCGGAGGACTGGCTGCGGCAGCAGACCTGCGCGGCGCTGACTCCCCGGTGACCCGGCGGGGGTTCGGACGTTAGAGTTACCGACGGGAAACATCGACTGCGGCGCCGGGCTGAGCCCGGCGGGCTCGGAGGATCGACGTGGCGTTTGGTAGGACGTCCCCCAGGGACCTGCCGTTGTTCGCGGACCTGTCCGGCCGGGAGATCAAGGACATCTTCCGGGCCGGCGAAGAGGTTTCGGTGCCGGCCGGGTGGTCGCTGATCCTGGAGCAGACGCCGCCGGACGCGGCGTACCTGATCCTGTCCGGGACGGCGTCGGTCCGGGTCAAGGGCGAGGAGATCGCCGAGCTCGGTCCCGGTGACATCGCCGGCGAGGTCGCGGTCCGGCAGAACCGGTTGCGGACGGCAACGGTGACGGCGAAGTCCCGGCTGCAGCTGCTGCACTTCACCCGGGAGAAGTTCGACGACCTGACCACCCGGCTGCCGAACTTCCGCGACGCCATCGACGCCACCATCGCCGAACGCCGTGGCCCCCAGCCCAACGCCTGACCCGGCCGCCGAACTGGGGGAGGACCAAGCCCCCGAATCGAGGGACGGACGGGCCTTCGATCGCGGCGCCTCCGGTCCGTCACCTGACCTGGCGGGGCTGGCGAAGGAGTTCGAGCGGGCGCTGCTGGGCGGGAAGCGCGAGTTCACCCGGGTCCAGGTGTCGGAGCGGGCCGGGATCTCGCACGACCGGGCCGAGCGGATGTGGCGGGCCCTCGGGTTCGCGACCGTGCCGGACGACGAGGTCGCCTTCACCGCGGACGACGTGGAGGCGCTCCGGCTGGTGGCGGCGCTCGAGGACGACGGGTTCATCGACCCGGCGGTCGAGTCCTCACTGGCGCGCAAGCTCGGGCAGACGCAGTCGCGGCTGGCGTCGTGGCAGTCCGCGATGTTCCTCGACTTCCTCGCGCAGGCGAAGCTGCCCGCGGACGAGGCGATCGAGGTCGCCGGGATGCTGCTGCCCGCCATGGAACGGCTGCAGACCTACGTCTGGCGCCGGCATCTGGCAGCCGCTGCCGGTCGCGCGGTCGCGGGCTCCGACGAGTTGGCCCGCGGCGTCCGCGCGGTCGGGTTCGCCGACATCGTCAGCTACACGCGCCTGACCCGCCGCCTGAGCGAAGCCGCCCTGGGCGAACTGATCGAGCGATTCGAGGGCATGACCGCCGACGTCGTCGCGCAGCATGGCGGCCGGGTGATCAAGTCGATCGGTGACGAGGTCCTGTTCGTCACCGACACCGCCGCCCAGGGCGCCGAGATCGCGCTCGCGTTGCAGGACCAGGTCGCCACGGCGGGCGACCTGCCCGAGCTCAGGATCGGCCTCGCGTACGGCGGCATCCTGATCCGCCTCGGCGACGTCTACGGCGAGACCGTCAACCTCGCCGCCCGGCTGACGTCGGAGTGCAAACCTGGACGCGTCCTGGCCGACCGTGAACTGGCGGCCGCCCTCGACGGCCACCCGGCGTACCGGGTGCGCCGGCTCCGCCGGGTCTCGGTGCGCGGCTACCACCACCTCACGCCGTACGCACTCCAGCGCGGCATGGACCGCTGACCCGGGCGACAGGGGCTGCGGCGACAATAATTGAGTGCGCGAAATCTTGATCCCGGCAGACCTGACCAAGGCCGCCGACGGGGACGTGAAGGTGTTGTGGGCCGGACAGGGACTGACCAACGGCAGCCGCGCCTGGTACGCCGGGGACGCCGTCGCGGTGGTCGCCCCGGACCTGAACCGGCACGACCGGATCGTGGTGGGCGGGCCGCTCGACGACGCGGCCGCGCTGGTTCGGGACGTGCTGGCCCTGGTCGGTCCGGCGTACCGGCCGTTCGGGGACGAGGAGCTGGTGCGTGGGCTGGTCGAGCGGATCCCGGAGCTGAACCTGCGGGCGACGTTCGGCTGGATGCAGACCGAGGAGTCGCCGGTCGAGACGGTCACGGCCCGATGGCTCGCGGACGACACGGGTGTGGCCGAGCTGCTCGAGGAGGCGTCGCCGACGTCGTACGCCTGGCCGGGTGGGCGCGGCGTGCTGCGCTGGGCGGGAATCTCTGACGCGGACACGGAGTCCGGGAGGCTGCTGAGTGTCGCGGCGGACGCGTGCAGCGCGCCGGAGGTCGGGTTCCTGGCCGGCGTCGCGACGCTGCCGGCGGCGCGCGGACGAGGGCTGTCGCGCCAGGTGTGCGCGTTCGTGACGGCCGAGCTGGTCAAGCGGCACGGGCGCGCTGCGCTGATGGTTGACAAGAGCAACGACGCGGCGATCGGGCTGTACCGCAAGCTGGGCTACAGCTACCACCCGGTGGGGGCGGCGCAGCTGTAGCCCGTCGCGGTCAGCGGGTCGGGGTGACGGTCAGCGTCACGCCCGGCGTCGTCGGCTTGCTGGACGGCGTCGCCGACGGGGTAACCGACGGTACCGGTGTGGGCGTCGTCGACGGCGCCGGAGTGGTTCCGGCCGTCGGGTGGGTCGGCGTGGCCGGGACCGGCGGCGGGACGAACGGTGCCCTGGTGGTGTCGCGGCACTGCTCCGGCCGCGAGGTCTCCGTGGCCGGGTCCGGCTCGGCGACTCCGGGGTCGTGCGACTCGATCACCGCCTGGGGGAACAGGTTGCTGACCGTTGGTCCCCCTTGGCCGTAGGTGGCGTTGCAGTCGTTCAGCGGCTGGTTGAGCGGCTTGCCGTTCTCCGTGTACAGCCGGACGCTGACCTGCCGTCCCTGCTCGTCGAACGGGTACAGGTTCTGGATCGGCTCGCCGTCCAGCGCGAGACCCGTCGTGTAGGGCGGGATGCCCGAGCGGCTGTCGTAGTTGCTGAACGAGAACAGTCCGTTCGACGTTCCGACGAAGCCGGCCGCGAGCGCCGCCGGGACGGCCAGGATCGCGACCACGTTCAGCGGTACGACGTACCAGAGCCAGCGCCTGTCCTGCTGGCTGCGCCGTCCGATCCAGACCGACACCCCGGCGCCGGCGATCGCGCCGACCACCGCGACGGCTCCGGCGCCGAACAGCGCGAAGAACCCGCCGCCGCCGAGCATGCCGCGAGCGACCCACCAGACCGGCTGGCCGATGCTGACCAGTTCGCTGCGCACGTTCGGCGGGATCTGCGCGATCAGCCCGCGGACGAACTCAGCCCCCTGGGCGCCGCGCGGGGTGTCCAGCACGATCCGCGGGCTCCGGTCGCCGAGGGCGCGCACGCCGAGCAGCGCCGCGCCGAACAGCACGCCCGCGCCGATCAGCAGGAAGAAGCCGGCCGGTTCGCTGGATCCGCTGAACAAGCCGATCAGCATGAAGAACGGTCCCACCGTTCCGGCGATGATTGCCCACCGCAACGACCGTTCGGCGGCGTCGCGATCCTGCGCCGGTGGCCGCGGCGACGTGGGGTAGCCGGCCGCGGTGCGCAGCTCGTCGGCGTACTGGCGTGGGGTGCCGAGCCGCTCCCGGAGCTGGGCCTCGGTCGGCTCCTGCTCGAACTCGGCCGCGACCTCGGTGAGGTGACTCGCGACGTCGTCGAGCACGTCCTCCAGCTCACCCGGTGGCAGGTCGGCCAGCTCCGCCTTGACCTGCGCCAGATAGGTCGCGATCGTTCCGGTCAGGGTGCTGTTCACGCCGCCTCCTCCTTCTTGGTCAGCAGGCCCGCCATGGTGCCGGCGAAGTGGTTCCAGGTCTTGGTGGACTCGGCCAGCAGGTCCAGTCCGGTCTGGTTCAGTCCGTAGTACTTGCGGTGCGGCCCTTCCTCGCTGGGCTGCACGTACGACGTCAGCGCGCCGGCCGCGAACAGCCGCCGCAGCGTCCCGTAGACCGAGGCGTCCGCGACGTCCTCGAGCCCGGCGGCCCGCAGCCGCCGCAGCACGTCGTACCCGTATCCGTCGGCGTCGCGCAGGACGGCGAGCACCGCCAGGTCCAGCACGCCCTTGAGCAACTGGCTCGGATCCATCGACCTCTCCCGCTGTCGGCCACACCTTCGGCGCACCGCCGCCCCGGGCCCCTCAGACCGGACCGGCGGTGCTCTGCCGTTCACACTACTACACATCCCGCAGTAGTCCGCATCGCCCACACCGACGGGTCCGCAAGTTCGATCAAGTCCGGCCGCCCGTGCAGGCGGCACAGTGGGGACATGAAGGATGTGTACGCCGAGTTCGTGGCGGCTGTGGCGGAGAGCCTGGACGGCTCCGGGGAGGTGGTGAGCGCAGACGCGCTCGCTCGCCGGGCGTACCTGTCCCGGTTCCACTTCGACCGGGTGATCAGTGCGGCGGCCGGGGAGCCGCCCGGCGCGTTCCGGCGCCGGCTGCTGCTCGAGCGAGCGGCGTACCGGCTGCTGGCCGAGGACGTCGGCGTGCTGCCGATCGCGGTCGACGCGGGCTACGGCTCGCACGAGGCGTTCACCCGGGCCTTCGCGCGGGCGTACGGGATGTCGCCGCGTGCCTGGCGGTGCGAGCCGTCCCGGGTGTTCTTCCTGGCCGCGCCGAGCGGCGTGCACTTCCAGCCACCAGCGGGGTTGCGGCTGCCCGCGCGGAGAAAGGTGTCAGGGATGGACGTTCTGGTCCGGATGGTCGAGCACCACGTGTGGCTCACCGGCGAACTGATCGAGCGGGGTGCCCGGCTCGACGCCGCGGCGCTGGACCGGCCGATCGAGCTGTCGGTCGAGGGGATCGACGACGACACGTCGATCCGGTACCTGCTGGACCGCCTGGTCTGGCAGGAGGAGATGTGGCTCGCCTCGGTCGAGGACCGGCCGTTCCAGGTGCCGGAGTGCGGTCGCTCGGTGACGACACCGATCCCGGAGCTGCGCGACCGGCACGCCTCCGCGGGCGCGCGCTTTGTTGCCCTGGTCAACAGGCTGAACGACGAGGGCCGGTTCGACGAGAGCTTCGTCGACACCACCTGCGAACCGCCCAGAGTGTTCACCTACGGCGGCATGGTGGCGCACGTGCTCACTTTCGCGGCGCACCGGCGCTGCGTGCTGGTCGGCGCGTTCCACTCCGCCGGCGTCACCGACCTCGGCTTCGGCGACCCGATGCAGTTCGTCGCGGGTTAGCCCCTGCGCCTGGTCAGTCGCACTGGGAGGGCGTGAACTCGTCGAGCGAGGACACCCGGTACTCGTCGTCGTAGTTCGGTGACACCCCGGGCGTCGACTTCACCGTCCGCGGTACGCCGTACCGGACCTCGCCCGGCTTCAGCGCCTTCAGGTCGTTCGGCGTGAAGGTCGTTAGTCCGCCGAACGATTCGTGGCCCTCACCCCAACTGCGGACCCGGTACGCCGTCCCCGGCCGCAACTCCGGGACCACCGTGACCGGCTCCCAGTCGGCGCTGCCGGTCGCGACCGGGATCTGCTGGACCGACTTGGATCCCTCCCGCGCCGTGTAGACGGCGATCGGAAGCTCCCGGCCGACTCCTGGTGACAGGTGCTCAGTGCGCGACTCGTCGAAGATCTGCAGCTCGACCATGTCACCTTCCTTGCAGTCCTGCAGCACGATCACCGGGCGGCCGGCGTCGTCGACGGTCATGCCGACCTTGGCCGCGGCGGGCCGGGGGCCACAGCCGGTCAGGACAGCGGTCGCACAGAGCACGACCGCTGTCAGACCCATCGACGCGTGGCGCATGCGCTCAGGCTAGAACCCGGTGGGGTCCTACCGGTGGGCGCTGATCCGGGCCGTCTCGCCCGGGCCTAGGTCGAGATCGATCAGCTGGTCGCCCACGCGCACCTGCTGCGGAGCCGAGGTGGCGGCCGCCGTGAGGTCGGCGCTGACCAGCTGTCCGTCCGCCCAGGTGAGGTCGACGGTGTAGCCACCCCGGGCCCGCAACCCGGTGATCGACCCCGTCGGCCAGGCGGCCGGCAGGGCGGGGAGCAGCTCGATCTCCGTACCGGTCGACTGCACGAACAGTTCGGCCATCGCGCCGGTCCCACCGGAGTTGCCGTCGAAGGCGTAGATGTTCTCGTCCACCCCGGCGATGCCGGCGACGGAGTACGAGAGCAGGTTGTCCTCGCTCGCGTCCGCGATCAGCTGGCGGACGTGCTGTACCGCGAGATCCCCCTTCTGCAGGCGTGCGTAGAACGCGATCAGGTTCGCCTCGACCCACTCGGTCTGCTCCCACCCGTCGACGCGCTGCCGGCGCTCGATGATCACCTCGGCCGCGCGGGCCAGCTCGGGCGTCGTCCGCGGGGTGATCTGCCGCTCGGGGTAGAGCGCGATCAGGTGCGAGGTGTGCCGGTGGTTGGGCTCGGCCTCGTCGAAGTCGTGCAGCCACTCCTGCAGCTGCCCGTGCTTGCCGATCTGGAACGGCGGCAGCTTCGCGCGGGCGGCCGCCAGTTGCGCGCGGAAGTCCTCGTCGATCCCGAGCAGCTCCGACGACTCGCTGCAGATCCGGAACAGGGCTTCGATCAGGACCCGGTCGGTGGTGTTGCCGAGCGAGATCGAGCACTTGTCGCCCGACGGCGCGACGTACCAGTTCTCCGGCGAGTCCGACGGCCCGCTGAGCAGGTAGCCGGTGTCGGGGTTTTCGGTCAGGTAGGCCAGGAAGAACTGCGCCGCGTCCTTCAGCACCGGGTACGCGCGGTCGGCCAGGAACGTCAGGTCCCGGTGGTACTCGAAGTGCTCCCACAACTGCAGCGAGATCCAGATCCCGCTGGTGACGTGCAGCCCCCACCCGAGCCCCCAGCCCGGCGCGGTGTAGCTCCAGGCGTTGGACACCGTGTGCGAGACCCAGCCCGGCGCGCCGTACATCTCGGCGGCCGTCTTGCTCCCGCTGGCCCGAAGCCCGTCGATCAGTCCGAACAGCGGCTGGTGACACTCGCCGAGGTTGGTGATCTCGGCCGCCCAGTAGTTCTGCTGGGTGTTGATGTCGAGGTGGAAGTCGTTCGTCCAGGGGCCGCCCGAGGCGCGGCCGTCGTTCCACAATCCCTGCAAGGCAAGGGGAAGTGGGGAGTTGGCTCGTGAGCCGGCGATGGTGAGGTACCGCCCGTACTGGAAGTACAGGGCAACCAATTCGGGATCCTCGCCACCCTTCGCGAACAGCTCGCGCCGCTCGTCCGTCGGCAGTTCCCGGACCGCTGGGTCGCTCGAGCCGAGATCCACTCCGACTCTGCCCATCAGTGCCGCGTGGTCTTCCCGATGCTCCTGCTTCAGTACGTCGTAGGCCGGCAGGTCCTCGAGCAACGCCCGCGCCTGTGCGGTCGGGTCTGTCCCGCGCCAATCGGTGCCTACAGCAACAATCGCCGTGACGGTGGTGGCGCCGTTCACCGTCAGCTTGTCCTCGCCGGCCTCGACGTCGCCGTCGGTCAGCACCTTCGCGTGGATCTCGACCGTGCTCCCGACCATGCCGTTGCTGTGCAGGCTCTCGTACGCGTGCCCACGCAGTACCAGCGTCTCGCCCTCCACCGTCACCTCAGCAGGAATCGCATCCGCACTGAAGCCGACCGTGTGCTGCACCGGCGCGCTGCTCCTGATCTGCGCCACCAGCACTCCGGCGACGTTGGTGGCAAACACCTCCCGCTCGAAGCTCACGCCACCCTTGACGAACCGCGACCGCACGATCGCGTCGTCCAGCTCCAGCGACCGCTCGTATCCGCTGATCTCGCCATCGGCCCGGTGCTCGACCACCAGTTCCGGCAACGGAACATTCGTCCCGAACGACGACGGCCGCCCCGGCAGATGCTGATCAGCCAGCGCCTGCGCCTCGGCGTACTCGCCACTCAGCAACAACCGCCGAATCTGCGGAAGGTACTTCAACGCGGTCGAGCTGACGTCGCTGTCCCCCGGCGCCCCGGACCAGGCAGTGGCCGCGGACAACCGAACCCGCTCGGCGTGGTTTCCGGAGAAGACCATCCCTCCGACGTTCCCGTTTCCCACCGGCAGCGCTTCGAACCACCGCTCCGCGGGCGCGTCGTACCACAACCGCCCCGCTCCCCGGCCGCCCGTTTCGTCCTTCTGAACCACCTCACGCTTGAGCACCCGCCAACCCTAGATCCCGGGAACGGCTCAGTGCGAGCCTTTCCTATATCCGAGACGATCTGTCGTCGGCGAAGGCGGACAGCCCGGCCCTGACGGCCGGGCCGCCCACGGTGCTATCGCGTCTCGCAGGGCAGGCCGCCACTCTCGTAGCTGCCGTCGGACTTGTGCCGCCACACCTGGGCGCAGACCTTCGTGCCAGGGGTGGGAATCCGGTTCCAAGTCGTGCGCTTGATCCCGCCGTTCCAGTAGTACGCACCGCTGGAGTCGTGCACTCCCGGGTAGAAGATGTCCATGTGGTAGGTCCCGGAGACGCATCCGGACTGGTGCTGGGTCACCACGCGACCGCCGCCGTCGAAGCCGATCCAGACGCAGCCGTTCGCTCCCGCGGAGGCCGTCGTCGCCGCGGTCAGGGCCGAGGTCGCCACCACTGCACTAGCCAGCGCGGCCCGGAAAAACGTCTTCATCATCTCTGTGCACCCTTCAGTTCACTGGTGATCGTGGAAGTTCACCGCAGAAACTAGGGCGCACTGCGCCTGGGCAGCCATCACTTCCCACCGTTATCGAAGCAACCGAACCGCAAGGCGACCGAGCGGAATCCGTCACAATCAGCTGATCGGTAATTACGGAACGTATGCGAACGTTCTCGTCCAGAGGCCATCGGCTTTTGCGCGCAGCCGGCCGAGGATCAGGGCGCGGCGCTCGCCTGCGTCGATCCCACCGGCGAGGGACCGCGGCTGTTCTTCCAGAGGGTCCCCGAGGGCAAAGGTCGTGAAGAACCGGGTGCATCTCGAGGGCAACGAGTTCTGCCTGGACTGAGCGCTGCGACGCGGTTAATGCAATCTCGTGGGGCGTCGGCGCCCTCGACGCGGGTTGAGCCGGACGTGCACCACTCATCAACCACTCGCTAGGCGCTTGTCGCGAGACGGTTCACGCCTCAGAACAGCTCAAGGCGACGGGTCGGTGAGTGCTGCACGTCCGCCTCCGCGCCGCCCCGGCAACTGCGCGGACGACGTCGACCTTCGCACCGAATCACCTGTCGTCAGCCAGAACGGGCGAGGCCGCCAGCCGTGGGCGAGTCGGCCCGGATCGACGCGCCGGGGCATGGTCCGACTCGCGTACCGCATCCGATCCGGCGCGGCGGGATTTCCTGCAGTCAGTCAGGGCGCTAAGCCCGCACCCCAGGGCGCCAAGCTCGCACCCGGGCGGGTGGGAGCGGACTGCGAAGCCCGCGACGAAGGAGCGGGCGTAGTCGGCCGCGTGGGAGAACTACCCCAGCGGATCGTGCAGGTCAGGCCGTTCCGTCGGTGTGGTGATGTCGACGTCGAGCGGCTGGGGCTTCACCGGTGCCGGGACCTTGCCGGCGGTCACCGGGAGGTTGAGCTTGCTGTGCGCCAGGTCGATGTCGACCGTCGCGCCCGTGTCGTTGGGCGTCGTCCACTCCGTGTCGGACAGGGTGACAGCCAGCCCAAGGGTCCGACCCTTGGGGATGACCTCGTCCTGCGCCCGCAGCGGCACGGTGACGGTGGTCCACTTACCTGGGGTCAGCGGCTTGGGGTGGGCGGGGGAAGAACTGTGAGCAGCGTCGATCCAACCCCGGCTGACAATCCCATGGTCGCTCTTCTCGGTGGTCTTCTCGACCGTGAAGTAGCAGCTGTCGTCGTAGTCGGTGCTGGCACCCTCGCACGTACTCGTGTTGGTCCGACGAACCCCCGAGTACCGCTCCGCCTCGCCGTACTCGATCAGCCGCGCGGTGACCGGAGTCGTCGTGGAGTCCGACTTCACCCGCAGGGTCACCGACGGCGTGCCGCTGATCCGGATCGGCGCCGGCAGCGGCGCCGACAGGAACATCTGCCGCCCGGCGATCTCCTCCGAAGGCGTCGAGACGATGGTGTCCTCGGTCAGCGACGGATCGTCGGTGACGGTCACCGTTCCCTTGCCGTAAGCACCCAACTTCCCCGCGGCCAGCGGCACGCCCACGGTCTTCGACACGGCCGGCCAGGTCGGATAGTCCCGCCACACGTCCGGCGCGACCTCCACCGAAGCCTGCGGCGAGCGCATCACGTTGTTCTGCAAACCCTGCAGCCAGTAGTCGAACCACTCGTGCAGCTCGTCCACCCACGCGTCCCGCCGGAACTCGAACGGATCGACGTGGTCCTCCAGCCCGAGCCAGATCTTGCGCGGGACCCGGTTCTTGGCCAGCGCGTCCCACCACTGGGCGAAGTGGTTGGTCTGCACGTTGTAGTCGCTCAGCCCGTGCGTGACGAACACCGAGGCCTTGATCTTGCGGGCGTCCTTCACGTAGTCACGCTCGGCCCAGAAACGCGTGTAGTCGCCGGTCTCGTCGTCGTCGGACTCGCCGAGGTCGGCCCGTACGGCGTCGCAGGCGGGCGTGTCGTGGCCGACGTACTCGCCGAGCCAGGGCATGTAGTCGATCGAGTACGGCACCCCGCCGGAGCGCGAGTAGTCGTACCACGACGAGATCGCCGAGATCGGCACGATCGTCTTCAGCCCCGGTACGCCGGTCGCGGCGACCGCGTTGGCCAGCGTTCCGTCGTACGACTTGCCGATCATGCCGACGGCGCCGGTCGTCCACGACGCGCGCACGGCGGTTCCGTCGGACGTACGGGCCGTGTTGCGGCCGTTCAGCCAGTCGATCACCGCGACGACCGAGTCGACCTCGTCCTCGCCGCCGACGTCGCCGCAACCGGTGGAGCGGTTGGTGCCGACGATGTCGACGCCGACCACGGCGTAGCCGCGCGGTACGAAGTAGTTGTCGTAGTAGAGCGGCATCTTCTGGATGACGCCGTTGGCGTCGTAGCTCTTCTTCTCGCTCTCGTTGCCGCGACCGCAGCAGGAGTAGTACGGCGAGGCGTCCATGATCACCGGGATCCGGACGCCGTTCGCGTCGGTCTCCCGGGGGCGGACGATGTCGACCGCGATGACGTCGTTCACACCGTCGGAGTCGGTGTCCATCCGCGTGTCGACGTAGACCGACTCGCGGATCGCGCCGGCGTAGTCGTAGACCGGCCGGGTGCTCTTCGTCTGTGCGTCGACGTGGTCCGGCAGGCCGCCGGCCAGGCTCGCCTCGAGCGCGGGGGCAGGTGCCGCGGGGACTGCTACGGGCGAGCCGTCGGGTGCCGGGGCGGCCGTGGCGGTGCCGATCGCGGTGGTCAGGCAGAGCACGGTGGACGAGGCCAGGACGGTCACCCTGGCGCTGACGGTCGTCATGGCTGGGAAGGCTAGTCAACCCGGGCCGCAGAAGCCAGGCTCTGACGACATTGCGTGACTCTTCCCGCACCGCTTCTGCGCCACCTGAAGGTCACTTCCAGGCCACTTGGCCGCCACGCAGCGTGAGCGGCACCACAGGTCCGATAGTGTGACCGCCACCCGGGGGGAGGCAACGGAAGGTGGGTGGCCAGTGAATCTGCGAGCGCCGGTGACATTGCTGGACGTCGCGCAGCGGGCGGGCGTGTCGGTCGCGACCGCCTCCCGCGTGCTGAACGGCGGCGACCGGGTGCCACGCCCGGAGCTGCAGGAGCGCGTCCGCGCGGCGGCCGCCGAGCTCGGCTACACGCCGAACGCGCAGGCCCAGGCGTTGGCCAAGTCGTCCACCAACGTGGTCGGGATCCTGGTGCACGACATCGAGGACCCGTACTTCGCCGCGATCGCGAACGGCGTGATGCGTGCCGCGGACGAGCGCCACCTGCTGGTGATGATGGCCAGTACCTTCCGCGACGCCGAGCGCGAGATCGCCTATCTGTCCTCTTTGCGCGCACAGCGGGCACGCGCCGCGGTGATGATCGGCAGCCGCCGGACCGACGCCGACCAGCTCGCCCGTACGGCGACCGAGATCGAGGCGTTCCTCGCCTCGGGCGCGGGGCTGGCGCTGGTCAGCCAGTCCGGTATGCCGGCGCACACGATCGAGCCGGACAACCGCGCGGGTGCCGCCGACCTGGCCCGCGAGCTGGTCGAGCAGGGCTGGCGCAAGTTCGGCGTACTGGCTGGGCCGGAGGAGCTGGCGACGGCGCGGGACCGGCGGGACGGGTTCGTCGCCGGGCTGGCCGAGGCCGGGCTGGAGCCGGTGGCGGTGCAGGCGGGCGAGTTCACCCGGGACGGTGGGCATGCCGCGGCCGGCGAGTTGCTGGACCGCGAGCCGGGGCTGGACTGCCTGTTCGCGGTGAACGACGTGATGGCGGTCGGCGCGATGTCGGCGCTGCGCGAGCGCGGCATCGACGTACCGGGTCAGCTCGGGGTCGCCGGGTTCGACGACATCGCGACGCTGCGGGACGTATGGCCGGGGCTGACCACGGTGCGGCTCCCGCTGGAGCAGATGGGACGGCGTGCGCTGGAGCTCGCGATCGAGGGCGGTGACCCGCGGACCGAGACCTTCGCCCCCGAGGTCGTGCTGCGCGAGAGCACCAGCAAGCGCTGAGCTCGTCCTGCGCGAGAGCCCCGGCGAGCACTGAAATATGCTCGGCCGGGTGACCGAGTCCGCGAACGTCAGTGAGATCTTCGACCCGTCGGCCTGGAAGGCGGTCGACGGCTTCGACCTGACCGACATCACCTACCACCGCGCGGTGGACGCCGGGGTGGTGCGGATCGCCTTCAACCGGCCCGAGGTGCGCAACGCGTTCCGCCCGCAGACCGTGGACGAGCTGTACCGGGTGCTGGACCACGCGCGGATGTCGAGCGACGTCGGCTGCGTGCTGCTGACCGGCAACGGGCCGTCGCCCAAGGACGGTGGCTGGGCGTTCTGCTCCGGCGGCGACCAGCGGATCCGCGGCAAGGACGGCTACAAGTACGCCGAGGGAACGACCGCGGACACGATCGACCCGGCCAAGGCCGGCCGGCTGCACATCCTCGAGGTGCAGCGGTTGATCCGGTTCATGCCGAAGGTCGTGATCTGCGTCGTTCCGGGCTGGGCCGCCGGGGGTGGGCACAGCCTGCACGTGGTCGCCGACCTGACGCTGGCCTCGGCCGAGCACGCGCGGTTCAAGCAGACCGACGCGGACGTGGCGTCGTTCGACGGCGGGTTCGGTTCGGCGTACCTGGCCCGGCAGGTCGGGCAGAAGTTCGCCCGCGAGATCTTTTTCCTCGGCGACGAGTACTCGGCCGAGGACGCGTTCCGGATGGGCATGGTGAACAAGGTCGTCCCGCATGCCGAGCTGGAGCAGGTGGCGCTGGACTGGGGCCGCAAGATCTGCGCGAAGTCGCCGACCGCCCAGCGGATGCTGAAGTACGCGTTCAACCTGATCGACGACGGGCTGGTCGGTCAGCAGTTGTTCGCGGGTGAGGCGACCCGGCTGGCCTACGGCACCGACGAGGCCGCCGAGGGGCGCGACGCGTTCCTGGAGAAGCGCCCCGCCGATTGGTCGCCGTACCCGTACGCGTTCTGATCTGCCAGGCCTGGCAGATCAGGCCTTGCGCCACTTCTGGCTCGGCGTCCCGTTGCAGGACCGCAGTGTCAAGCGGGCGCCGTTGCCGGTGCCGTCGGCCGTGACGCACTTGTTGGCCTGTGGGTTCACCAGGTCGTGTGAGCCGTTCAGCGTGAACTTCTGCGCCCAGCCGCCGTTGCAGTTCACCAGCTGGATCGCGGTGCCGTCGTCGGTACTGGCCCAGGCCAGATCCATGCACAGGCCGAGCGAGCGGACCGTACCGTCGCTGCTGAACGTCCACTTCTGGTTCGCGCTGCCGGCGCAGTCCCACACCTGCAGGGGCGTGCCGTCCTTGGCCGTGCCGCCCTGAGCGTCCTTCACGTCGACGCAGCGGTTGGAGCCGAAGTTCTGCACCAGGACGCCGGTGGCCCGGGGCGCGTCCTGCACCTGCGGCGGATTGCTGGTCGTGGTGGTTCTCGGCGGCAACTTCGGGGGCGGCGCCTGGGTGCTGTCCGCGCGCGGCTTCTGCGGCTGGGTGGTGGTGCCGGGCTTGGTCGTCCCGCCGCCGCCGGTCCCGGTCCCGGACTTCGTCGTGGTGGTCGTGGTCGTCGTCGCGCCGGGCTTGCCAGGCATCGTCACGACGGCCGGCGGCTGGGTCACGGTCACCCCTGGCCGCTGCACCACCGTCGTACCGGGCTTGCTGATCGGCTGTCCGGGGGGCGTGGTGGTCGGGTTTGCCGATGGCAACTTTTCGCCACCGCCGCTCTTCACTCCAGCGGGGGTGCTGGAGCTGATCGGTGTGCCGGCGGCGACGGTCGTCTGGTCCCCTCCGCCGCCGATCCGCCCGAGCAGCGGCACGCTGAGCGCGATCGCGGCCACGACGGCGGCGGCCACAGCGGTCGTCGCCCACGCCCGTGCGCCCGGAAACCGTGTGATTCTTGGGGTTTCGGGGCGCTTGGCGAAGGTCTCCGCGAAGCGCTTCGCGGGCGCGGACGAGTCGTCGGGGCGGTCGGATCGCACTGCGGCTCCAGTGGACGCGGGACAACGGGCTGCGCCGAGAACGGGCCTCGGTGGGCAGAGGGCAGAACCGAGAATCGCTGCTCGGACCGCCGCAGTCAAACCCGGAAGGCGTTGTGTACATACTGTTCAGGGCTGTGACCCGGCGGTCGGCCGACGTTCACCGAACGTCCGTTGCGACTCGGTGCGGTCTTCAACTAACTTGATCGGCTGTCCCGTTTTCGGTCCGGCCTTCGGCCATGCCATGCCCGGCTGGCCCGAGCTGTGTGAGGTAGTGACATCGACGATTCGCGTGCCCGCCGGTCCCAGGCCATGGACCTGTGCCTGGCCGAGCGGGACAGCCTCCGGCGTTACGTGACCAGCTTGCTCGGTCGTGACGCGCACTCCGCCGAGGACGTCGTGCAAGAGACGTTGCTGCGTGCCTGGCAGCAGGCCGACCGGCTCGACTTCGAGCACCGCCCGGTGCGGATGTGGCTGTTCCGCGTGGCCCGCAACCTCGTCGTCGATCAGCATCGCCGCGACGGCCGGACGATCGCCGTCGGTCTCGGCCCGTCCGACTACGCCGACGCGGTGACCGAGCCCGACCCGGCCGACCGGATCACGGATCGCCGCGTGCTGGTCGACGCGCTCCGGACCCTGCCGACGGCGCAGATCGAGGTGCTCGCCCGGGTGCACCTGCTCGGCCATCCCGGCGAGGTGGTCGCCGACGTGCTCGGCGTACCGGTCGGGACGGTGAAGTCCCGGACACACAAGGGTGTTCGCTCGGCACGGGCCGCGCTGGCTCGCCACGGCTGTGTCGGGGTCGCCGCATGAGGTTGTTCGGTGGCGGCCTGACCAGCTGGCTCGGGTACGCCGGGATCCTGCTGCTGTTCGTTGTCCTGATCCACCTGCTCGTACGGCGTACCGGCGGCTGGAAGCTGTTGTTCCGGCGCATCCGCCGCGAGCTGACCTCGGCCGCGCGCGCCTTCTACGACCCGGTCGCAGCCCGGCTCCGCTACCGCAAGCGGGTCGCTTTCCTCGCCGGACTGCTGCGCTCACCGGGCGCCTGGAGCGATGCGGAGCACGCGATCGGGCACGCCGCGGCGCTGACCGGCAAAGCCGAGCCGTACGGCGTGGTCGTCGCCAAGGACCGCGTCGGCGTACTGGTCGCCGGCGGTACGCCGGACAGCCCGTTGCCCACGCCGTGGCGCCGTGACGACCACGATCCTCGGCTGTGGTGGATCGAGCGCTCCGACCTCGACGGCTACCCCGTCACCACCCGGACCGAGCGCCGGCAGGCACCGCTGCTGGTCTGCGTCGGCATCGACACCACCGGCCGGACGGCAGTCCTGCTGGACCTGCTGGCCGGCCCCACCACCGTCTCCGTGTACGGCGAACCACGCGCCGCGCGCGCCATGGTCCAGTCGATCGCCGCACAGCTCGACGTCCGGCTCCCGGCCGGTGCGGTGGAAGTTGCCGACGGCATCCACAAGGGTCATCCGGGGATGACGCTGCCCGAGGCGGTCAAGCGGCTGGGCGCGTGGTTCGTGATCGGCGCCGAGCAACTGACCGTCCCGCTGCCCGCCGGACTGCGCCTGATCAGCCTCGGCGTCGCCCGCGGCAGCTCACGCCTGCTCGAGGCGCTGCCCGACGGCACCCTGCGGCTGTACGGCGCGGCCGACTGGCTGCGGGTCGATCCGTTGCCCTTGGCAAAGGCCGTCGCGCGGTCGGTCCGCCGGCTGCCGGCCCACGACTTCGACGGCCCGCTGCGAGGCGCGCCCGCCGCGGCCACGTCCGACGACCTCGACGACCTGGACCTCGGGATCACCGCGACCGGCGTGTCCGCCCGGTCGGCGGCCGATGCGGGGACCGACCGGAAGGCGCCCTCGTGGACCTGACCCTGACCACCGTCGACCGGCTCGGCGAACGCACCGACCGGGCGCTGCGGCTGCCCGCCGGCGCGACCGCGGGCGGTCTGGCCGAGAGCCTCACCGGCGCACCGGACGCCTTGTACCTGGGCGAGAAGAAGCTCGACCCCTCGACCCCGCTGGCCGGTTCGGGCCTGCGGGACGGCGGCGTGCTGGGCCTCGGCGCTCCGGTCCACGAGCCGAACCTGATTCAGGCGCTCGACGGTGCCGGTCCGGTCACCGTCGAGGTGCACGCGGTCTCCGGCCCGCAGGCCGGACGAGTCTGGCGGGTCGGTCCGGGCAGTCACGAGATCGGCGCGGACCCGCTCTGCGCGATCCGGCTGACCGGTGCCGACGTACCGGAGCGAGGGCTGTGGCTCACCGTCGGCCCGGACGGTACGGCGACGTGGCACCGGACCGAGGTGGTGCCGGGCTCGACCGCCGGTCACCGGATCGGACCGCCGGCCGAGGACGCCGCGACGGCGGCGATCAAGCACCGCGACGAGGACGAGGACGAACCCGCCGGACGCCGGCAGCGCCGGATCGCCGCGGCCGGTGAGATCGCGCAACTCGTCGTACCGCGGGTGCACGAGTGGCCGGTCGACGAGGACCTCGCGGTCGGTCAGGTGCTGTTGCGGCTGAGCGGGTCCACCGAGACCACCGCGGCGGTGCGTCCGTCCGCGGACGGGTTCGGCATCGACTACAACCGGCCGCCGCGGATCGCGCCGCACCTCGACGACGAGAAGCTCCGCCTGCCACCGCCTCCGGTGCCACAGGGCAAGCGCCCGTTCCCGTGGCCGATGATCCTGGCGCCGGTGGTGCTCGGATTGGTCATGGTCGGCATCTTCCACTCCTACTTCTACCTGGTCTTCACGCTGCTCAGCCCGGTGATGCTGGTGATGAACTGGCACTCCAGCCGCAAGTCCAACCGCAAGCAGCACCTCGAGGCCACCCGCCGGTACGTCGCTCGCAAGGCCGCGCTGGAGGACGAGATCCGGGCCGCGGTCGCCCGCGAGCGCGTCATCCGCAACGTCACCTCCCCGGACCCGGTCCGGGTCGCCCAGCTCGCGATGATGCCCGGCAGCCGGCTGTGGGAGCGGCGCCGGACCGACCCCGACCACCTGCTGCTCCGGCTCGGCACGGCCGACCAGCCGTCGCTGAAGGAGCTCGACGACCAAGGCCGGGAGGAGAACCACCGCACGATCCGCTGGACGATTCCGGACGCGCCGGTGGCCGTCCCGGTGCCGGGGCACGGCGTCCTGGGGGTCGCGGGCAAGGACCCGGCGACGCAGGCGGTCGCGCGCTGGATGACCTTG
This sequence comes from Kribbella sp. ALI-6-A, assembly GCF_001984195.1. Taxonomy (GTDB): domain Bacteria; phylum Actinomycetota; class Actinomycetes; order Propionibacteriales; family Kribbellaceae; genus Kribbella. Next base: position 894,378 of record NZ_MTQN01000012.1, on the reverse strand, counting down.
CAGGCCGCGGTTCTGCACTCGCCGCGGACGCTGCGGATCGTGCTGCTGACCGAGAACGACCGGATGGCGGACTGGGGCTGGGCGCGCTGGTTGCCACACCTGCGGCCGTCCGACGGCCCGGCCTCGGTGCTGATCGCGAACGACGAAGCGTCCACTGCCGCCCGGGTCGGCGAACTGGTCTCGCAGGTGCAGTCCCGGCAACGGCAGCGCGCCGCGTCGGGCAAGCCCGATCTGTCCGACCCCGACATCCTGGTGATCGCCGACGGGTCGCGCCGGTTGCGGGACGTGCCGGGCTTCATCCAGGTTCTGACCGACGGGCCGGCGTACGGGATCTACAGCGTGTGCGTGGACACCGACGAGCGGCTGCTGCCCGAGGAGTGCAGCGGCGTCGTCCTCGTCGAAGGCGACCGGCTGACGGTACGCCGTCCCGGCCTGCCGGATCAGTCGTCGGTCCGCGCCGACCAGGTCGCGCCGGACTGGTGCGAGCAGGTCGCCCGCTCGCTCGCGCCGATCCGCGACGTGAGCCCGGATCACGACGCCGGTCTGCCCAAGCAGGTCAAGCTGCTGGACCTGATCGGCCACCAGACCCCCGACCCGGACAAGCTGGTCGCGGACTGGAAGCGCCGGCCGGCCAGTACGTCGTTCGTGCTGGGCAGCGACTACGACGGCACGTTCTCGGTCGATCTGGTCGGTGACGGCCCGCACGGCCTGATCGCGGGCACCACCGGTTCCGGCAAGTCGGAGCTGCTGCAGACGATGGTCGCGTCGCTCGCGGTCGCGAACCGGCCCGACGAACTCACCTTCGTGCTGGTCGACTACAAGGGCGGCAGCGCGTTCAAGGAGTGCGCGGGGCTGCCGCACACGCTCGGCATGGTGACCGACCTGGACTCGCACCTGGTCGAGCGGGTGCTGGAGTCGCTGGAGGCCGAGCTGCGCCGGCGGGAGCGCGTGCTGGCCGCGGCCGGCGCCAAGGACCTGCCGGACTACCACGCCAAGCGGGCGGTCGACCCGGAGCTGGCCCGGTTGCCGCGACTGCTGCTGGTGATCGACGAGTTCGCCACGATGGTGCGGGAGATCCCGGACTTCGTGCCCGGCCTGATCAGCATCGCGCAGCGCGGCCGGTCGCTCGGCCTGCACCTGATCCTGGCCACCCAGCGACCGGCCGGTGTGGTGACCGGCGACATCCGGGCCAACACCACGCTGCGGATCGCGCTGCGGGTGACCGACCAGTCCGAGAGCCAGGACGTTGTGGACGTCAACGAAGCCGCGTCGATCGCACCCGACCTGCCCGGTCGTGCGCTGATCCGGCGCGGCCCCCGGCTCGCGGACCTGTTCCAGACCGCGTGGGTCGGCGCGGAACGCCGGACCGGCGAACCGGTCGCGGCCGTCGCGGCGCCGGCGAAGATCCAGGTTTCGGATCTTTCGGTGGACGAACTCGGGCGGACGCCGAAGCTCACCGTCGTACCGGATGAGGTCGTCGAGGGACCGGCCGAGCCGGCGGTGACCGACCTGCAGGTGCTGGTCGAGGCGCTGCAGCAGGCCGCTGCGCAGTTGGACGACTTCGTGCCGCAGCCGAGTCCGTGGCAGCCGGCGCTGGGCGACCAGATTCTGCTCGGCGACCTGCCGGACACCAGCGACCGGGAGATGTTCATCCCGTATGCGCTGGAGGACCTGCCGATGCTGCAGCAGCGGCGGGTGGCGGGGGCCGACCTGAACACCTTCGGCCACCTGTACGTGATCGGCGCACCGCGGTCCGGGCGGACGCAGATGCTGCGCACGCTAGCCGGCTCGGCGGCGAGGTACCTGAGCAGCGCGGACCTGCACATCTACGGCATTGACGCCGGTGGTGGCGGGTTGTCGGCGCTGGCCGCGCTGCCGCACTGCGGAGCGATCGTCTCCCGGCACGACATGGAGCGGCTGACGCGGCTGCTGCGCAAGCTGAACGTCGAGCTGACCGAGCGGCAGGACCTGGCCGGGCAGCACAACGCGACCGGTCTGCCAGAGCTGCGCAAGATCCTGCCGAAGGGTGAGCGGCCGGCGCACGTGCTGGTGCTGATCGACGGCTGGGACTCGCTGGCCGGCATCCTCGACGAGCACGACCACGGCCAGCTGCTGCAGGACGTGATGCGGCTGATCCGGGAAGGTGCCGGGCTCGGCATCCACGTCGTCGCGACGTCCGAGCGGTCGTTGCTCGGTGGGCGGCTCGCGTCGCACAACGACCACAAGTTGCTGCTGCGCCAGGCGGACCGGACCGACTACCAGGCGGCCGGACTGCGGCTGCAGAAGGTGCCCGCGACGGTTCAGGCCGGTCGCGGCTGGCACGTGCTGTCGGGGACCGAGACGCAGGTCGCCGTGCTCGCGGCCGGTGGTGGCGCGGAGCAGGTCGAGGCGTTGAAGGCGATCGCAGCGGACGCCCGCACGCGGGACGCGAGGGTGCCGGCCGGGCGTCGCCCGTTCCAGATCGCGGAGCTGCCGACGGCGGTCGAGTTCGCGGAGGTGTACGAGAAGGTCGCGCCGGAGGACCGGCGGCCGCAGTGGGGCCTGATCGGTGTCGGCGGCGACGACGCCGGAGCGGTGGGCGTCGACCTGGCCGCGGCGGGTTCGTCGTTCGCCGTGCTCGGGCCGCCCGGCTCGGGCCGGAGCAACACGCTGGCGTGTCTGGCGGTCTCGCTGCTGGCCGGCGGCTCGTCGCTGGTCGTGATGACGCCGCGGGACTCGCCGTTGCGGGCGCTCGAGCGGCACGCGCAGGCCGTCGTCCTGACCGACACGGATCCGTCCGAGGACCTGCTCCGGGCCTCCCTGGATCGGTTGCCGGGGGCAAAGGTTGTGCTGATCGACGACGCCGACCTGCTGATGTCGCCGGCTGCCGACCGGGTGCTCAAGGAGATCGTGGTGTCGGGCCGGGACAACGGGCTGGGCCTGGTCTTCGCCGCCAGTACGGACGGTTTCCAGTCCGGGATGAGTGGCTGGGCGGCGTCGGCCCGCCGGGCCCGCCGGGGCGTTCTGCTGGAGCCGCGGCAGATCGGCGAGGGCGAGCTGATCGGCGTCCGGCTCGGTCCGAACATCGTCCGGGCCACGCCGCGGGTCGGCCGCGGCTGGACCACCGGACCGGCTGCGACGCCGTCCGCCGTACAGATTCCGCTCACCACGCTGCGCGGCTGATCCGGCGGCACGCAGAAGGCCCCAGGCGGATCGCCTGGGGCCCTTCGCGTGGCAGCGGACCGGACTATTTGGTCTGGTTGAGGCTGTTCTTGATGCCGGCGTCGAACTCCTCGGCGTTCTTCTTGATGCTGTTGAACATGTCGGCGAAGTCCTGGATGCCCTTGACCGCGGACTTCAGCGAGGTGTCGAAGTTGTTGTAGGTGTTGCGGATCACCTCGCTGGACTGCTGGAACACCATGCCGTCGTCGACCAGGTTGTTCACCCGGGTGCGCAGGTTCTCGATCGTCGGGACGATCTGCTCGTGCGCGTTGGTCATCAGCGTGGTGACCTCGAGGATCTTGCCGTAGTCGAGGTTGATGCCGTCGTAGGCCATCGGGGTGCGCTCACTTTCGGGTTGGGTGGGGTGGATCAGATCTTCGCGCCGACGCCGTCGGCCGGGTCGTTGTGCGGTACGTCGCGGGGCGGCCGGTCGTCGCCGCCACCGTCGTCGTTCGGGTTCTTGCTGCCGCTGTCCCAGATCCACTCGGCCGGGCTGCCGTCGGGATTCTTGGGGCCGCGGTGGTAGTTGCTCCACGACCCGTCGCTGCCGCGCGTGTACATGGTGCCGCTGCCGTTGTCGGGATTCAGGTACGTCTCGTTCTTCACCGTGCTGCCGTCGGGGTACGTGGTGTTGGTGACGATGGTGTTGCCGGCGTTGCTGTAGTCGGTGACCGAGTGGTAGGTCTTGCCGTCGTAGGTGACGGTGGACTCCTCGCGGATCACCTTGTCGTTCTCGTCCAGCGTGAGGTGGGTGTGCACCTCGCCCCGGTCGGTCTTGATCACCTGGTCCAGCGGCGGCGGCCCGGGGTCCTTGGCGGAGCAGAAGTCCGGCATCGATCCGTCCGGGCCGGGCACGCACTCGTCCTTGTGGGCCTGGTAGTAGTCCCACTGCTGCTTGTCGTTGAGGTAGTTCTGCAGACCGAGGTTGCTGCCGGTGATGCCCATGCCCTGGGCGATCTCGGAGTCGAACTGCAGGAACGCCTCGCCGACCGAGCCGAACGAGTTGCCCAGCTCGATCAGGCCGTCGTGGGCCCGGCCGAGCGTGTTCCGGGCGTTGCCGTGCAGACCGGTGACGGCGGCGTCGACGTCGGCGCTGCCCAGGATCGCCGAGCTGTCCTGACTGGCCAGCGTGTTGAACAGGCCCTCGTCGAGCATCGGCTTGATGTTGCCCGCCAGCTCGTGCAGGTCCCGCTTCGCGTCGTTGAGGATGTTGTAGTCGATCCTGAGCTTGTCCGGCACGTGGCCTCCTGCCGATGGTCGGTTCCCACCCCGACCACGGCGCAGGCCCCGATCCGGTTCATTCCGGCCCGCGGTGAACCGGATCGGGCGCCCGTGCGTGGTCTGCGCGGAGGGTCTTCACGGTGAGGAGGGTTCGGCATGCCACGCCCCGGTGACTGGGACGCGATCGGGCTGTCGTCCGACCCGACCCCCGGCGACCCCGACACCATCAACCAGCTGGTCGACATCTTCCAGCACCTCGGCGGCAAGGCCCGCGAGATCTACGCCGCGATCGAGGCGGTGATGAACTCCGCCGACGACAGCGTGTTCTCCGGCGAGACCGCCGACGCGCTGCGCGGCAAGGTGGACCAGCGGCTGCGCGGTCACGTCGAGGACGTGGCCTGGGCGTTCGAGAGCGCCGCCGGTGCCCTGCGCGACTGGCACGGCGTGGTGATCGAGCAGCAGGCCCGCGCCGACGCCGCGCTGAACGCCGGCCGCGGCCTGCCCGAGGACGACCCGGAGCGGCAGCGGCAGCAGGACATCGCGCGCCAGGCCGGCGAGTACCAGGCCGAGCAGGGGCGGTCGGTGTCCGGCCGGATCCGCAGTGTCTCCCACATCGCGCTGCCGATCTCGGCCTGCGAGATCTTTTGGGAGGCGTTCGAGTGGCTGGCGATCATCCTGATCATCCCGGCCCTGGTCTTCGGCGGCCCGATCGCGCTGCTCGCCCTCGGGGTGAACCTGACCCTGTTCCTCAAGACCGTGGTCGACTTCGCCAACGGCGACGCGAGCTTCCTGGACCTGTTCCTGGCCGGACTGGGCATGATCGCGCCGACCACGAAGGCACTGCCGATCTTCAGCATCCTGAAGAGCGTCGGCAGCGCGGTGGCCGGTGGTGCGAAGGCGTTCTTCCAGGGGTTCAAGCAGATCTTCAGCCGCGAGTTCCTGTTCTCCAGGCTGCTGCCCGGCCTGTCGCACCTGCCGATGCTGGCCTCGATCGCGATTCGCGAGACCGGCCTGCTGGTGGTGAGCGGGATCAAGAACCTCTCCGGATTCAGCGGCACCGTCCTGAACGCCGGTGGGCTGGCGCTGACCGGCCTCACCCGGCTGCCCGGGGCGATCGCCAAGCTGCCCGGCGCGATCGGCAGCGGTCTCGCGGCCGGCTGGCAGGGAGCGAAGAACTGGTTCCAGATTTCCAAGAACTTCTACACGGTGCACTTCGGGGGCAGCAAGATCTTCCGGATCCTGCTGCCGGTCGACGCCGGTGAGATTCGGGCGTACGGGTTCTGGAACGCCCTGAAGATCGGTGTCTTCAATCGAGGCGTGCTCGGTCAGTACCGGTTCGGCGCGCCACTGCCCGGCACGATCGGCCGGACGATCAGCGCGATCCCGGTCAACCCGGCCGGGGTGCCCACCGGGATCGGCGACGGGTTCACCGGCCTGTCGCACGTGAACCTGCCACCGGCACTCGACCTCGGCGGGATCCGGATCGGCGGCGACCTGGGCTCGGTCAGCTCGTCGGGATTTCAGGCCGCCAAGCAGATCGACAGCCTGGACGGGATCCGGCTCAACGACCTCGTCGACGTCCGGACCGGCGATCTCGGCATCAGCGTCACCGGCGGTACGACGATCAGCGCGTCCGGTCTGCACATTCCGGCGACCGCGGGGACGTCGGTCCCGGTCAACGGCGTGGTCAGCGGGCTCCCGACGCCCGGTCAGACCGGGCTGCACGGTGCCCACGTCTCGGTGCTGCCGACCTCGACTCACTTGCCTGGGGCAAACGTCTTGCCCGCCGGCACGAACTTGCCGGGGGCAACTCCGCTGGCGGGGGCGACGCACCTGCCCGGGACCAACGTCGTCGGCGTCGGTTTCCACGCCGTACCAGGGGAGGGCGTGACCAACCTGGCCGCGCACCTGCCGCCGCCGGCCGCCGCGAGTATCGGAGACCTGATCGCGCCGTCGGTCCGCGGTGCGACGCCGACCGTCTCGCCCGGGACCGGCCTCAAGGTCGGCGAGGGAACGACGCACGGCTTCATCGCCAACCAGATCCGGCAAGGCCTGGACGACCTGAGCCTGCCGAACACCCACCTGTCGACGACGCCGGTCCAGGCGCCGACCGTCGACCGGCTGAACGCCGCGATGCAACTGGTCGACCACAAGCCCGCCGGAGCCCAGTCGCTCACCTCGCCCAACGGGCTGCACACCACCCGGCCCGCTATGCCCGACACCGGCCTGCACACCACGCGTCCGGCGACTCCCGACACCGGTTCGCACGCCGTACCGTCGCCGGGGGAGGCCGGTCGGCCGGCGCCCAACGGGTTCCACGGCGACGAGATCGCCGGGGCCGGGTCGGCCGGTGGGGCTCCGCTGCACACGGTCACGAACCAGCCGGTCAACGTCCCGGTGAAGCCGGTTGATCTACCCGGTCACCAGCCGTTCCCGGCCCACGTCGGCAAGAGCGGACTGCCAGGGGACGCTGGGGTGCCGACCACGCCGGGGCGTACCGCGCAGGCCGACGTTCCGCTGCAGGGTGTTCCAAATCGGCCCGGGCTGTTCGTCCGGGTCGAGGACCACGGGCCCAAGATGTCGACGTACCAGATGTTCGGTGGTGGGCCGAACGGACGGATGGACGTGCTGCCGGGCGACCACGTGCGGTTCACCGACAGCGGGACCGGGCAGACGTTCCGGTTCGACCCCAACGGCAAGCTGGTGGACCAGGGCATCCGGCTGACCCGCGGTGACGGTGTGCTGCGGCTGGACGACCGGGTGGTGGTCGTCCGCCCGGACGGTTCGCACCGGGTCACCACGCTGGCGGGCGACGCCGTACCGGAGAACCTGACAGTCAAGGCGCTGGAGGGTGGTGGTGTCCAGGTCGTCGCCAAGGACGGCGTCAGCTGGAACTACGGCGCGAACGGCCGGCTGGAAGGCCAGTCGGTCGGCGCGACCTGGGAGCAGGACCTCGCCGCCCGCGCTGGAGTGTTTCGCAAGCCGGGCGACACCGACGCGGCCGTGCAGGCGAAGATGGACGACTTCGGTCAGGTCCGCAAGGCCGAGTTCGACCTGGCCAAGGTGCAGCGCGACCTCGACCTCACAGGTCCCGGCGGCCCGTCGTCCAAGCCGCTGGGCGACTCCACCGACCTGAACGTCGGAGCCGCCGAGCGGCACCTGGACGACGTGACCAGCGGCTTCGTCGCCAAGCACGGCACCGACCCCGACCACTACAAGTCGGTGCTCGACGACCTGCTCGCCACGTCGATCCACGACCGGCCGCGGGTCGTCGGCGGAGTCGTCGGCGGAGCCGACGGCGTACGGCGATCCGGCCGGGCGACGCACCAGGCCGACCAGCTGCAGCACCAGCGCGTGTGGAACCAGGACTTCGGGCCTTCGCAGACCCGAGCGGGCGCCACCCACGTGAAGGTCGAGCTCGGTCCCGGCGTCGACACGCCGGGCTTCTACGGCAGCAAGCCGCTGGCCGATCAGAACACGGCGGTCAACGAGCTCAACGCCGTCCAGGCCGGCGGCCACAAGTGGATCAAGGGCCACCTGTGGAACGACAACCTCGGCGGTCCGGGCACCAGCAACAACCTCACGCCGATGACCCACCCCGCCAACATGGCCTACCAGCACGCGGTGGAGCGGCCGCTCAAGGACGCGCTGAACCTGGCCCGGCGGTACCACGAGTTCGGCATCCGCAAGGACGCGGACTTCTGGCTCGGCGTGCGGTTCGAGGCCGAGAAGATTGGGCAGGCGTTCCCGAAGGGCAGTGCCGCCGAGCAGGCGGTGGGCAGCAAGCTGAACATCACCAGTACGTGGGTCAAGCGGCCGCACGACGGCGGACCGGCGGTCGCGCTCAGTGCCGACGACGTCGCCAAGCTGCCGAAGCTGCCGGCCGGGGGCCTGCCCACTTTGCCGAACGGATGGTTCGACCCGGTCACCGGGCGGTGGGAGCCGGCGGCCGCGAGCGTGGTGCCGCCGCCGGCGGTGCCGAGTGGGCTCGGCGACGACATGTCGTCGCTGACCTCGCTGAGCGACGACGCGATGAGCGTCGACGGGGCGCGGGGTGGCCGCGCGCTGTCGGACGTGTCGATGGGGTCGGCGCACTCGGTGGTCGACGACGTGCCGGTGGGATCGGTGCGCGGGCTGGGAGACGACGTGTCCGTCGGGTCGGGGCACTCGATCCAGCAGGCGATGGACGCGGACGTGGCGGCGCACGTCGCGATCTTCCGCCGGTCCGGGGACTCCGACTTCGACGTCCAGGCCCGGATGGACGACTTCGGCACGGTCCAGCGCGCCGCCGACCGCTACATCGACCTGTACAACGACCCGCGCCGACTGGCCGTCCGCGGCGAGGGAAGCTCGACCGCGCTCCCGGTCGGGGACCAGGCGAACCTCGACCTGCACGTCGCCAGGCAGGGGTACGAGAACGCGAAGCAGGCGTTCGAGGACAAGCACGATCTGTCGGTCGACGAGGTCTTCGACGAACTGCGGGAACTGCGCGTCGCCTCGGTCAACGACCGGCCGCGGGGGCTCGGTGCCGGCGGGCCGAAGGTCGGGCAGCTGCCCGACGAGGGAGTCGGCGTCAAGCTGGTCGACAACGCCGACCTGGTCAACGAACCGCCACGGCCGACCGGGCCGTACCGGACGCACGCCGTACCGGGGCACGGTGGGCTCGAGTTCGACCTGCAGCGCGGTGGAGTGGTCACCTTCCGGGGCGCTGACCGCGACCTGTTCACGTCCTCGGCGGCCAACGGCGTACTGACCGTGCAAAAGCTGGCCGACGTGGGCAGCGACGTGGCCGTGCACACGTGGACGTTCAAGATGATGATGGCCAACGGCCTGAAGCCGGTCGACGAGACGTTGACGCTGGCCGGTGGCGCCTTCGGTGGCAGGACCATCACGGTGACCAGTGGAAACGGCGGGCTGACGGGCACCGTCGACGACCTGACCGGGCAGTCCTGGCCGGTCAAGGCCGAGGGCGACACGATCACGGTCGCCACCGTCGACGGGCCCTTGGTCTACTCGCGGACCGGCGACTTCCAGGGGCTCGGTCAGACCTCGACCTCGCAGCTGCCGGCGCCGACCCCACCGGCCGGGCTGGCCGGCGACCAGCTCGCGCGCTGGCAGGCCGCGGTCGACCTGTCCCGCACGCACCTGACCGCGGCGACGCCGGGCAGCAAGGTCTGGCAGCTGATGGACGACATCAAGGCCAGCGGTTTCACCGGCAAGCGCGGGTACGGCGGCTACGTGAACCCGCACGCGATCGCGGACGGCGTACTGGACAAGCTGGCCCGGTTCGACGAGGTCACCAAGGACCTGATGCTGCAGGGCCCCAACGGCCGGACCACCGTGTACCGCGGGGTCGGCCTGGACCCGGCGAGCGCGCAGGCGGACCGGTTCCTGGAGCGGCTGCCGATCTCGACCTCGAACAACCTGGAGTTCCAGCACACCTGGGCCGCGGGCAAGTCCCAGGACAACTGGGTCGTGTTCGAGATCGACGTGCCGCCGGGCCACCCGCAGCTGGCGATGTCGTACCCGCCGGGCTATCACCCGTCGGGCAGCGAGGCCAAGGGCTGGAACCAGGCGCAGTGGGAGGTCACCCTCGGCCCGACGACGCTGGTCCGCACCGACGCGCCGGTGCGGATCGAGAACGGGCTGACGATCATCCCGGTCCGGGCCGAGCAGATCCCGTCCGGCGCGGTCGAGCAGCTGGTCCGCGAGCCGTGGCCGGGCCTGTCGTCGCAGACCGCGTTCGACGACTTCGCGAAGGCGTTCCAGCCGGAGGCGCTGCGCATGTTCCCGGGGCTCGGCGAGGTGGGCGCGCACTCGACGCTCAGCCCGGACGGGCTGGTCAACACCGTACGGGTCGGTCGGCCCGGTTCGGCCGACGAGATGGTCTTCACGGTCACCCGGGATCCCGAAGCCGACTCGGTCCGGGTCACGGTCACCAGCGACGGCGTGACCCGGCTCGACCAGACCTGGAGCGGGACCAGCTTCCGGACCCTGGCCGGGGACCTGCGCGGCGGGACCCTGCACGCCAACGAGACCTTCGACACGCTGGCCGTGCCGAAGGCGTGGGAGCAGCGGTTCACCGCCGAGGACGTGTTCCGTACGCCGGGCGACTCGGCCGCCACGGTCGAGGCCAGGATGCTCGACTGGCAGATCGTGCGGTCGGCCCAGGACGACTTCGCCGCGACCAAGCTGCACCTGGACACCCACGGTGGCCGCACCGACGGGCCGTCGAACGGGTTGTCGGTCGGTGAGCTCGCGCGGCTCGACCACCCCGCCGCGAAGGAGCACCTGGACCTGGCCAAGGACGCTTTCCGGGCCAGGCACGGGCTCGACCCGGACACGGTTTCGGCTCAGCTCGACCACGCGTTCATGGAGTCCCTCAAGGACCGGCCGCGGCTGGTCGGAGGTGCCGGGCGGGACAAGTCGGTCGGCGTACCGGGCAGCGAGACGGTCCGGTTCGAGGTGCAGGGCCGGTCGGTCACGCTGACCGGCGAGGGCGCCGAGCGCTTCACCGCGAACCTGTCCGGTACGACGCTGACCGTGACCGGCACCGTGACCGAACGCTCCTGGAAGTACAGCGTCGGGTTCGGCGGCCGGGTCAACCACGTCGGTGAGTCGTTCCCGTTGGGCGGCGGGGTCTTCGACGGACGCCCGGTCAGCCTCGAAGGCAAGATGGGGCTGTTCGACACCGGCCACGTGCTCGACGGCAACGGCACCCGCTGGCCGGTTCGGGTCGGCGACGACACCCTGACCGTGGCCTCGCCGCAGGGCCCGCTGGTCTACGACAAGGGCACCGGTGCCTTCCAGGCCGCCGATCCCGGAGTGGCCGGGCATCTGCCGGCGCCGGTCCCGCCGCCGGGCCTGAGTGCCACCGACGCGGCGCGCTGGCAGGCGTCGGTCGACCTGTCGCGCACTCACCTGACGGTGGCGGGCACCGACAAGGGTGTCGAGAACCTGATGAAGAGCGTGCTCGGCGGCTCGTTCACGTCCAAGCGCGGGTACGGCGGGTTCGTCAATCCGTCGGCACTGGCCGACGGCAGCCTGCTGAAGAACGTCCGGACCTTCGAGCGGATCACCGGCGAGCTGCGGTTCCAGGGTCCGCTCGACCACGTCACCGTGTACCGCGGGGTCTCGATGGACCCGCTGGCCGCGCAGGCCGACGAGTTCGTCGAGCGGCTGCCGATCTCCACCTCGAACGGGATCGAGTTCCAGCACGAGTGGGCCGCGAACGGTGTCCGGTCGAACCGGGTGGTGTTCGAGATCGACGTACCGCCCGAGCACGGCAAGCTGGCGATGGCCTACCCGCCGAAGTACGAGATCACCGCGAACGACGCCCGGCCGTGGAACCAGGACCAGTGGGAGGTCACGCTCGCGCCGACCACCCTGGTCCGGACCGGGCCGACGCGGGTCGAGGACGGCCTGACGATCATCCCGGTCCGGGCCGAGCAGATCCCGGTGTCGAGCTACGACCAGGTGATCGGCGCGAAGTGGGAGGGTCTGGCGTCGGAGACCGCGTTCGACGACTTCGCGAAGGCGCTGACGACGGACAAGCTGCGGCAGTTCGAGGGGTTGTCGGACGTGTCGGCCCGGGCGGCCCGCAGTGCCGACGGGCTGACCAACACCGTGCACGTCAGCCGGCCGGGTGAGGCCGACCAGCTGGTCATCACGATCACCCGCGACCCGGATGCGGACGCGGTTTCGGTGACGATGACGGCCGACGGCGCGAAGGTGTTCGACCGCAGCTGGAGCAGGACCGGGTTCTCCGGCCTGGCCACCGACCTGCGCGGCGGCGTACTGCACAACAACGACCTGTTCATGTCGCTGCCGGTACCGAAGTCGTGGGCGGCGAAGCAGGCCGTCGGGGACGCCTGGGACTCCGATCTGGCCGCGCGGACGAAGGTCTTCCAGCGGCCCGGCGAGCCGGCGGACGTGGTGGCGGCCCGGATGGACGACTTCACCGACGTCCAGCGCGCCCAGCAGGACTTCGACGCCGCGAAGGCGAACTTCGACCTGAACGGTCAGCGGCTCGACGGTTCGTCCAGCCGTCCGTCGGTCGGCGAGCAGGCGCGGCTGGACCTGCACGCCGCCGAGCAGCAACTGACCGCGGCCAAGCAGGCCTTCGAGGTCAAGCACGGGCTCCAGGTCGACGGACTGCAGCAGCAGCTGGACGACCTGCTCACCACGTCGGTCAACGACCGTCCGCGGCTGGTCGGCGCCGGGCGGCCCAGGACGGCGGACGTGCCGGGCGAGCAGGTCAGGGTCACGCTGAACGACGGGGAGATCAGCTTGGAAGGCGCCGGTGCCGAGAGGTTCCGCGCCGAGCTGACCCCGGACGGCAACGTCGTCGTGCATCGGATGGCTCCTGACGGCGGCGGGGCGGCACAGAGCTGGGTCTTCCAGCCGCTGATGGGCCGCGGCATGCGGCACGTCGGTGACGGCTTCCCGCTGGCCGGCGGCACGTTCGACGGCCGGCCGGTGCTGCTGATGCGCAAGGGCGATGTGCCGGACGCCGGACTCGTCACCGACGCCGCAGGCCGGCAGTGGCCGGCGCGGGTGATCGACAACACCGTCGTGGTCGCGACGCCGCTCGGGCCACAACGGTACGAGCTCAACGGCACCTACCTGGGCCCCGAGCCGACCCGGCAGCTGCCGACCGCCGTGCTGCCGGACAACTTCGCCGGGGACGCACAGCGCTGGCTGAACGCGGCGCACGTGTCGCGACTGCACCTGACCGAGGCGCTGGACAAGACGAACGGCATCCACGCGCTGATCCGCAAGGTTCAGACCGGCAGCTTCACCGGCCATCGCGGGTACGGCGGGTTCGTGAAGAACCCGACCAAGCAGCTGATCGAGGACACCGAGTTCTTCCACCGGGCCACCGGAGACCTGCTGTTCAAGGGCCCGGACGGGCCGATCACGGTGTACCGCAGCGTCGACATGGACAAGGCGTCGGCCGCGGCCAACGACTTCGTCGAACGGCTGCCCAGCTCCACCTCGCAGGACCTGGGCTTCCAGGTCGAGTGGACCCGCAAGGGGCTGCCGGACAACACCTACGTGTTCGAGATCGACGTCCCGGCCGGACACGGCAAGCTGGCGATGTCGTACCCGCCGGGGTACCGCGAGCTGGACACCGCGCCGCCGCCGCTGAACCAGTCGCAGTCGGAGATCACGCTGGCGCCGACCACGCTGGTCCGGACCGGGCCGAACAAGACGATTGTTGTCGACGGCACCGAGTTGCAGGTGATCCCGGTCCGGGCCGAGCAGATCCCGGCGAACCAGCTGAAGCAGTTCGTCAAGGAGCCCTGGCCGGGCCTGCCGATCGAGACGGCGTACGGCGATCTGGTCCGCGCCTTCGACCAGCAGGCGATCGGCAACTGGCACGGGTTCAAGCACGCACAGGTGCGGTCGGCAACGAACGCGGACAACACGGTGACCACGCTGACGGTGACCCGGCCGGGATCGGCCGACGAGCTCACGGTCACGATCAGCCGCGACCCGGTCGGCGACACCGTCTCGGTGAACATCGCCGGTGGCGACCGGGTCCTGACCAAGCGCCCGTGGAAGAGCACGGAGCTCGGCGACCTCGCGGCCCGGCTGCGCGGCACGATCCTGCACGACAGCGACGAGTTCGTCCCGCTGCCCCGGCCGTCGTCCTGGCCGCAGGACCTGATCGACACCCGGCTCCCAGGCGGCCTGATCGTCCGGACCGAGAACGACGGCCTGTCCACCACCCATCAGCTCGTCGATGCCCAGGGCACTCCGGTGCCCGGGCGAACGGTCACGGTGGACGCGGCAACCGGCCGGATCACGGTCGAATGGCGTGGTGGGTTCGAGAAGTTCGCGCACACCGGAGATCTGCTGGAGCAGGGGTTCCGGGTCGTGCGGAACGGGCGGCCGACGCCGTACCTGTATGTCGTCGACCACATCAGCGGGACCTGGTCCAGGACGGGCGACGACGCGACCGGCGCGTTCCTGCACGGAAAGGTGGACGTCGCCGCGCTGGAGAACGGGCGGATCAAGCTGCTCAGCTCGACGGGCAAGCCGGTCGAGGTGTTCGAGCGGCGGCTGTTGCCGGACGGAACCTTGCTGGACAGCTTCCGGCGGACGGACACGCTCGGGTTCGGGCAGTTCGAGCGGAGTTCCACCTGGGCGACGTACGCGCCGGACGGGACGCTGACCGGTTGGGGGCAGCGCCGCTTCGACACCACCGGTTCGGGCTGGCAGGACGTGCAGGGTCAGACCCCGATCCGGGAGTATCGCGAAGGGTTGCAGAAGTACCACTCGTCCACCGGTCACGTGCTCGCCACGAAGAACGGCGACGAGTGGCACTGGTACAAGTTCGATGACCACGGCAACCAGATCGCCGACGGCGTCCGAGTGCGGGAGGCCGTCGGCGACGGCTGGAAGGACACCTACACCCGTAGCGCCGAGGCCGGCGAGGTGACCGAGGTCGCCCAGCAGAAGTGGGGCATGTGGCACCGGACCTCGACGGCCGGCCAGTACCAGGAGTTCACCCTGGTCCGGAACGCCGACGGGGTACTCCAGCGGCCGGGCACGTGGGAGCAGCTGTCGCGCCAGGGCCGTGAGTCCGGTGGCGCCCAGACCGTCGGCGGCAATGGTCTGCTGACGGTTGTCCGCCAGGGTGAGCAGCGGCCGCCGGTCTGGATCCGTGAGAGCCCGATCTACGGCAACGAGCGCCCGGTCGGCGTCGTCGCCCACCTCGGTGACGACCACAGGTTCCAGCTCTTCCGCTGGGAGCAGACCGGCACCAACCCAGGCAGCGGCATGCGGTACGTCGGCGCGGACGGCTCGACCGTCGACGTCGCGCTCGACGGCAGCTTCGTCCGCTCGACCGGCAAGCTGTCCGACGGCACCACGCTCAAGGTCGGCGACCACGCGACGCCGCCGACGGTCCCGCACCCCGACGGCGGTACGCCGTGGGAAGCGGGCTCCACCCGCGGCTGGCGGATCACCCAGGGCGACAGCTGGACCGACGTCACCCACGTGAACGGCAACTGGGCCAAGGTCCGCGAGAGCTTCGCCGGCGGCATCGTGCGCGAGTACCCCGACCACCAGAATCGTTTGATCTGGTTCGACCGCGACGCGCACGGCAACCTGTCCGGACTGTCGTCGAAGGCGCCGGGAACGTCCGGGTCGGCCCAGCGGTACGTCGTCGCCGGCGGCGCGGCCGACTCGGCCCACTGGCGCTGGTACGAGCTCGACGCGCAGGGCGTCGCGATCCCGGGCCGCGAGGGCGATCGGCTGTTCTTCCGCGGCTCGACCGACGAGTCGCTGTCCTGGGACGACTCGTTCCGCGATGTCGATGCCGCCGGCAACTTGGTGCGGGACCGCCGGATGCTCGACGGTGGCCGGTACGTCGAGTCCTGGCAGCTGCCCAACGGGCACTGGCGCAGCGGCGAGTTCGACAAGCTCGGGGTGCGAGTGGCCGGGGACAAGGATCTGGTTCGGCTGTGGAGCACCGGCGACGAGTGGCAGCAGGGCTGGGTCCGCGGCTCCGATCACTTCCGCGACGTTCGGCCGGGAATGGGGACCGCCGGCGACGAGGTGTTCCGCGAGGTGCCGCTGCATCTGAAGGACAGCCCGCTGCGGGTCCGTGAGTACCAGCTCGACGGGACCGGCAAGCCGGCGTACGGGCAGTGGAAGGAGTTCGACCACGGTGCCGTCGTCCGGGAGCGCAAGCTGTCGGGGCAGAACTACCTGGAGACCGACAGTTGGCGCGGGCAGTGGAAGCTGTACGACGCCGACGGTCGCGTGCTCGGGGAGCGCGGGCACGACGGACTGGTCTTCGAGCTGCGCGGCGATCGGCTCACGCTGACGGGAAGCGAGTACGACTTCCGCGGGCCGCTGACCGAGATGCGCGGTTGGGGCCGCCGGCTGCGCGAGCCGCAGCGGGCACCGTGGCTGCACGACGGCGACTGGACCTTCAGTGGCACGACGCTGCTGCCGGACGGCAATCCGGCGCTGCGCGAGGCGGCGTACGCGCCGTACCTGAAGAGCGTGGCGCAGAAGGCGTTGATCGAGTTCGGCCAGGAGTTCCTGCTCGAGTTCACCTCGAACCTGATCGTGAACGCGATCGTCGCCGAGGCCCAGGGCCGCTCGTTCACCGGCAAGGACGCGCTGAAGGCGCTGATGAACGCCGGCGTCTCGTCGACGATCAAGACCGGGCTCGGGACCGCGATCAACGACACCAAGCTGGGCGGCGCGCTGCGCACGTTCCGCCAGGGTCAGGTCAACCTGGACGCCGGCAAGCACTGGAACCGCCGGCCGCTGAACCACGACCGGCTGTGGACCAACGAGTGGACCGGCAACGAGTCGGCCACCCGGTGGCGCGGCGGGACCTACGACTTCGGCTTCAACTTCGGCCCGTCACTGCTGTCCGGCTTCGTGAACGGCACGATGAACGCGTCGATCTTCGGCATCACCACCGCCGACGGGCAGTCGGTCAAGCTGTCCGGCTGGGACGCGGTCGGCGACGGCGGCATCAACGCGCTCGCGTCGCTCACCACCGGCGTCAGTACGGCGCTGGTGAAAACCGTCGCGACCGGGTTCGGCGGCAGCCGGTTCTTCCACCGGCAGGGCTTCGCGGACTTCTGGTTGCAGCTCCCGTTCCGGGTGTTCGAGAAGTCGATCCAGGGGATCTTCCTGACCAGCGCGTACCGGGCCTCGATCAACCCGGACTGGTACGCGTCGAACCAACCCCCGGCCGCGTCGCTGCTGGCGCTGCCACCCGGTGTGACGATCCCGCCGCCGGTACCGCATGCTTCGGGTCTGGTACTACCGGCCGGGACGGGAGGAGCGTCGTGACGACACGGGTGGTCGCTGCGAAGGGACGCGGCACGTACCGCCGGATCGGTGACGCGATCCGCGCGGCCGGTCCCGGTGACGTCGTGATGGTTGCCCCCGGCACGTACGCCGAGCAGGTGCGGCTGGACCGCTCGGTCTCGGTGGTGGCCGAGCACGGCCAGGGCAGCGTCGTGATCACCGGTACGCCGGGCTCCGGCGAGCCGTCGGTGATGGTCGACGGGCTGGAGTGCGCGTTGCGCGGGCTGACGGTCAAGGCGGCCGACGAGAGCGGCACGCCGGCGATCGGGCTCTCCGCCGGTGCGGGCCTGCTGCTGGAGGACTGCGTGGTGTCCGGCGGCCGGATCCATGCCCGCGGCAACGAAGACGGCGGTGGTGGATCCGACCTGGCCGGCTACGGCACCACCACGCTGGTGCTGCGCCGGTCCCGGGTCGAGGGCGCGCGGCTGGCGGCGATCCACCTGTCCGGCCGGGTCCGGGCGCAGGCCGAGGACGTGGTGATCGCGACGATCGACGGGATCGGCGTGGTGCTGTCCGGTGCCGCGTCGCTGGAGGCGACCCGGCTGCGCCTGGAAAGCACGGTCGGGTACGGCATTCGGCTGCGGGGCAACAGCCGGCTGCGGCTGGCGGACTCCGTCGTACGGCGTACCGGGATGGCCGGGTTGCTGCTGGAGGACGGTGCGTCCGGTGCGCTGGAAGACCTGCGGGTCGACGCGGCCGGTGCGGCGGCGATCCACGCGGCCGGGTCGTCGAAGGTCGAGCTGACCGACTGCCGGCTGCAGAACGCCGTGGCGAGCGGTCTTGTCGTCCAGGACGAGGCGGAGGTCGTCGCCAAGGGCTGCGCGATCACCGACGTCGGGGCGAACGGCGTACTGATCACCGACTCGGCCTCGGCGAAGCTGACCGACAGCCGGATCGACCGGTCGGCGTACAGCTCGGTGCACCTGACCGGCCGGGCGACGAGCACGCTAACCGACTGCTTGATCCGCGGCGGCTCGGAGCATGGCGTCCATGCGACGAGCGACTCCGTGGTCGAGCTGGCCGCGTGCGGGATCACGGACACCGGCATGACCGGGTTGTCGGCCGTGGAGAGTGCGACTTTGAAGGCCGAGGGCTGCTGGATCAGCGGGGGTGCCACGGGGATTCACCTGGGGTCGTCGGTGACCGGCACGGTGCTGCAGAGTTCGGTGACCAGCACGAGCGGGACCGGCGTCGAGGTCGCGGGCATCGGCAAGCTCGACGGTCTCCGTGTCAGCCGGACGAAGGCGGCCGGGATCGTGGTCGGCGCAGGCGCTGACGCTGAGATCCTCAGCACGACGGTCGAGCACTGCGAAGGGTCCGGGCTGGTCGTCTGGTCCGGAGCGGCGCCGACCGTCCAGGCGCTGCGGGTCGCCCAGGTGGCGAAGAACGGGATCTACCTGGCCGAGAAGGGCGCGGGGACGTTCACCGACTGCGACCTGGTCGGCACGGAGTACCCGGCGCTGCACCTGAGCAAGGACTCGGCGCCGGTGCTGAAGCACTTGCGGATTCGCGACTGCGCGGGGGCCGCCGGTGAGGACGAAGGGGCGAACCCGGTCTTCGAGGACTGCACCGTGGACGGCGTACCGCTGTCTCCCGCCGTACCGGCTGCCGCGGCCGCGGGGGCGCCGGCCGTCGCTCCGGCGACGGCCACGGGTGCGCTCGACGAGAGCATGCCGCCGGCGGACGAGTCGCTGGAAGACGTGCTCGCCGAGCTGGAGGAGCAGGTCGGCCTCGAGCGGGTGAAGCGGGACGTCCAGTCGATGGTGAAGCTGATGCAGACCGTCCGGATGCGGCAGGAGGCCGGGCTGCCCGCGCCACCGCTCAGCCGGCATCTGGTGTTCGCGGGCAACCCCGGTACCGGTAAGACGACGGTCGCCCGGCTGTACGGCCGGGTGCTGAAGGCGCTCGGCCTGCTCCGCAAGGGTCACCTGATCGAGGTCGACCGGACCGCCCTCGTCGGTGAGTACGTCGGGCACACCGGGCCGAAGACGACGGCCGCGGTCACCCAGGCGCTCGGCGGCGTGCTGTTCATCGACGAGGCGTACTCGCTGGCGCCGGTCGGCATCGGCAACGACTTCGGCGCCGAGGCGGTCGCGACGCTGGTCAAGATGATGGAGGACCACCGCGAGGACCTGGTGGTGATCGTGGCCGGCTACCCGGGCGACATGGGTCGCTTCATCGGCTCCAACCCCGGCCTGTCGTCCCGGTTCACCCGGACGCTGCTGTTCGACGACTACACCCCGGACGAGCTGGTCGCGATCTTCGAGTACCACGCCGGTGAGCACCAGTACCGGCTCAGCCCGGACGCCCGGGCCGCGCTGACACACCTGTTCCAGGTGATGCCCCGCGACGAGGGCTTCGGCAACGGCCGGTCGGCCCGGCAGATGTTCCAGCAGATGACCGAACGCCAGGCGCACCGGCTGGCCGAGCTTCCGGCGCCCAGCGCCGATCAGCTCAGCGTGCTCGAAGCAGCGGACCTCCCGGAGAGTTTCTAACAGAAAATCTTGGGAAGCGAACTGCTGAAAGTGTGAAATAAGGCGTTTAGTCTCACCCGTATGACTCTCACCCGCCGTGGACTGCTCGGCGCGATGCTCGCCGCCGGGGTCGCCCAAGTGCCGATCACCGCCTCCGCCCGCCCTGACACCCTGCGCCACACCAAACGGTTCAAGCTGAGCGCGCCCACCCACGCGCTCTTCCAGCACAAGCCGCTGGCGGACACGACCGTGATGCAGTCGATGGCCTTCGACACCCCGAACCACCGGCTGTTCACCGCGCAGCTGAAGTCCGGGACCGCCGCCAGTACCGGCACGCTGACGCTCAGCCGGCTGGACTTCGCCGGGAACGTGCTCGGCCGCATGTATCTGACCGGCTTCGGTCACGGCGTCTCGATCGGGGCGCAGGGCGTCGGCAGTACGTCGTACCTGTGGACCGAGACCGATGTCGACACCGCCAACGGGCGAGGCCGGCAGATCTGCCGTTTCCCGTGGCAGGACGGCGCGACGCTGACCAAGGACTCGCCGTCGCTGACCAAGTGGAAGCCGGTCGCGGACGGCGCGGTGTTCACTCCGGCCGTCGACCAGCGGTACGGGCGGCTCGGCGTGCGCTACTCGCTGGCCGACGGCATGCACATCAACATCTACTCGCTGGCCGCCGCCCAGAACGGTGACTTCAGCACGGTCCTGGCCAGCTTCAAGCAACCGGCGTTCACCCCCGGCATCGACTTCCAGGGCTGGGCGCTGTACGGCTCGTACGTGTACTTCTGGGAAGGCGAGGCCTATCCCGGCGGCACCCCGGACCCGAGCAAGATCAACTCGAAGCTGTGGTGCTACGACCTCAAGAAAGGCCGGATCGTCGACTCGTTCCTCACTCCGGCCGGTGCGGACCTGATCCACCGCGAGGCCGAGGGCATCGCCGTGTACGGCGGCACCGACGCGACCGCGCGGCTGTGCTTCGGCTTCGCGTCGGGCGTCGCCGGCGACCGCCGGGCCAACTTCTTCTGCAACACCAAGCTGGTCTGAGTCCGGTTACTGGGCGACGCCGTACAGGCGGTCGCCGGCGTCGCCCAGGCCGGGCACGATGTAGCCCTTGTCGTTCAGGTGGGAGTCCATGCCGGCGATCACCAGCGTGCAGGGCACGTTCAGGTCGGCCAGTTCGCGCTCGATCCGCTCGACGCCCTCCGGCGCGGCCAGCAGGCAGATCGCGGTGATGTGGTCGGCGCCGCGGTCGACCAGGAACTGGATCGCCGCCGCCAGCGTGCCGCCGGTGGCCAGCATCGGGTCGAGTACGTAGCACTGCCGGCCGTGCAGGTCCTCGGGCAGCCGTTCGGCGTACGTCGAGGCGGTCAGGGTCTCCTCGTTGCGGATCATGCCGAGGAACCCGACCTCGGCCGTCGGCAGCAGCCGGGTCATGCCCTCGAGCATGCCCAGCCCGGCCCGCAGGATCGGTACGACGAGCGGCTTCGGCGAGGTCAGCTTGATGCCGTCGGCCTCGGCCACCGGCGTCTGGACGGTGATCGGGCCGGTGCGGACGTCGCGGGTCGCCTCGTAGGCCAGCAGCGTGACCAGCTCCTCGGTCAGCCGCCGGAACGTCGGCGAGTCCGTCACCCGGTCCCGCAGCGCGGTGAGCTTGTGGGCGACGAGCGGGTGGTCCACGACGAGGATCTGCATGGCCGGAACGCTACCGTCGGCGATTCCTCTCCCGAAACCTCGCCCGCTGTTACGGTTTTCACGCAGTCGATTTTGGTTCGTACCCGCCCGCCCCAGGGTGTCTACCTCAACCGACCGAACGGACGCGCCCGTGACCGACAACGCCGGCAAGTCGCCCGAACAACTCGACCGCCTGCGCCGCCGCGCCGCCTTCCTGCGCGAACTCGAAGAGGCCAAGGCGCTGCGCGACCGGATCGCTCCTCGGCGCGCGAAGGTCCGGCAGATCCGCGCCGCGATGCGGCGGGCGACGTACCACCACTAACTTTCCGGCCCCCGCGTGCATCTGGCTGAGCAAGGATCCTCCTCGCTCGGAAAGGTGCGGCCATGCGCCGACGTCTCGTAGTACTCCTCGCGGCCGTGATGGTCGCCGTCGCGGTCCCGCCGGTCGCCGCCGCGGCCGCCGAGGACGAGTGTCTCTACAACCAGCCCTCGATCAGCCAGGACCGTTCACCGGTCGAGACGATCGTGCTCAAGGCGTCGGTCCGGGTGCCGATCGAGATGCACCTGTACCGCGACAGCCTCGACTGTGCCGGGATGGTCGCGCACGTGCGCAAGGCCGACGGCTCGAACCAGCAGACGGTCGCGCTGACGGAGCAGGGCGGGCGGGGCATGCCGCCGAGCTGGACCTGGTACGGGTGGCTCCCGCTCACCGCCGCGACCGGCGGCGGCGACTGGGTGGTCACGAAGGTGACGCACGGCGCGAACGAGCTGCAGACCAACCTTCCGTTCCACGTCTACCGGGGCAGCGAGCTCACCCTCGACCAGCCGGCCCGGACCAGCGGGACAGCCCGCACGACGCTGTCCGGTCAGCTGCGGCGGTACTCGAACACCGGCGCGCTCGTCGCGGCGCCCAACACGACCGTTCGGCTCCTGCACCAGACCAAGGACCTGTTGATCGCCACCGCGACGACCGACGCGGCCGGGCGCTTCCGGACGACCGTCGCGTTCACGCAGAACACCACGCTCAGGGCATCCACCGCTGCCAGCGGCAACTACGTCGCGGAGCTCACCGATTACCGCACCGCGCACAAGCTGATCGCGATGAGCTACCTGAGCGCCCTGCCCACGGCATACGTGAACGGCTGGTGGAAGGTCTCCGGGTCGGCGTACCCGGGCAAGCTGCACGCGGATCTGCAGGTGTTCAACGGCACTGCCTGGGTCACCACCCCGTCGTACGGGCCGATCCCGGCCAACGGCGTCTACTCGCGCTACTGGATGCCGACGAAGGCCGGAACCCACCGGCTGCGGGTGTGGGTGCGCGGCGAGCGGGTGGACAACTCGCCGTCGCGCGAGGTCAGCGTCAAGGTGACGGCGCTGCCGAAGTCACCGACGTACTTCGTCGGATCGGTGGTCGCGCCGACCGCCGGCTTGCCGATCCGCCGGGATTCGACGATGTCCACCTTCGGCAACCTCAAGTACCGGCGGGCCGACGGAACACTGGGCCCGGTCGGCAACCAGGTGGTCGAGGTGCACGTCCGGCCGGTCGGGGAGGCCGCGTGGTGGATGGTCGGCGCGGCACGGACGTCCGTCAGCGGGTACTTCTACACCCGGTGGGGAGTACCCGTTCAGCCCGGCCAGAGTTTCCAGGTGATGCTCACCTACCCGACCAAGCTGCCGACGACCGCCAGCAGCGCGACCGGTGTCTTCGGCCCGTTCAGCGTGCAGCCGTAGAGTCCACGGGCCGTTCACCGTGCGGGCCTGAGGAGGTCGCGCGGCGTCGTCGTACGGTAACTGCCGGGGCACCGATACCGGCTCGAGATCGGGGATCCCTCCCACCGGACGCGTGATTCTGCGACGATGAGGCCGTGTCTGATCCCACGGCTGGGCCGATGACGACCACCGAGCTCGACTTCGCGCTCGCGGCTTACATCGAGGACGGGGTCTGGACCGTCACGCCGCTGCCACTGCGCGGCGAGCCCGACCTGTCCTCGCTGGTGTCGGCGCTGCGGCGCTATCCCGGCGACGCGGGGGTGATCGGGATGGTCTCGGTGGACGAGGACTTCTTCATGGTGATCCGGGTGGACGGCGGGCGCGCGCGGCTGCTGCTGTCCGACGTGACCGCCGCCACCGAGTGGCCGCTGGCCAAGCAGGTGATCGACGAGCTGGACATCCCGCTGGCCGAGGACGACGACGACCAGGTCCCGGCCGGCGACCTCGCGATCGTGGCCGACCTGGGCATGAGCGCGATGGACCTCGGCGCGCTGATCGACGACGTCGACCTGTATCCCGAGGAGATGCTCGAGGAGATCGCCGACGCGCTCGGCTTCGGCAACCAGTTCCACGAGGCGATCGAGGCCGTTGGCTGACCCGGCGCGCCGGGCCTGGTCCCGGCTGATGGAACTGGCGCTGGACGAGGCCGAGCAGGCCCGCGGCAGCGCCGACGTACCGATCGGTGCGGTCGTCGTGGACGCCAACGGCGAGGTGATCGGCCGCGGCCACAACGAGCGCGAGGCGACCGGAGACCCGACCGCGCACGCCGAGGTGCTGGCGATCCGGGCGGCGGCCCAGGCGGTCGGGGAGTGGCGGCTGACCGGCTGCACGTTGGTCGTGACGCTGGAGCCCTGCACGATGTGCGCCGGCGCGATCGTGCTGTCCCGGCTGGACCGTCTGGTCTTCGCGGCGTACGACGAAAAAGCGGGCGCGGTCGGGTCGCTGTGGGACGTCGTCCGGGACCGCCGGCTCAACCATCGGCCCGAGGTGATCGGCGGTGTGATGGCCGACGAAGCGGGCGCCCGGCTCCGCGATTTCTTCATTCGGCACAGGTCTTGATAGCCTCTGCGGCGGTGGCGTGTCCGAGCGGCCGAAGGAGCGCGCCTCGAAAGCGCGTGAAGGGTACCCCCCTTCCGAGGGTTCAAATCCCTCCGCCACCGCCAACCACCTTCGGGTGGTAGTAACGCCGAGGACCCTGATGCTGTGTGATGCGTCAGGGTCCTCGTCTTTTCCGGTGCGCCGCGCCCCGGTGAGATGATTCGTTGCCCGAGGCAGGGGTCAATTAAGCTGCAGCCCCCGACCCCGAGGGGCCGAGCCTGTGGACGTGCACGAACTCGACCGGATCTTGCTGGCCGGCGCCGCGGTGCTGCTGGTGGCGATCGTCGCCGTGCGGCTGTCCGGCCGCCTCGGGCTGCCCTCGCTGCTGATCTACCTCGGCATGGGGCTGCTGCTGGGCGAGTCCGCGCTCGGGATCCAGTTCGAGGACGCGCAGCTCGCGCACGCGCTCGGGTTCGCGGCGCTGGTGATCATCCTCACCGAAGGTGGCCTGACCACCCGGTGGAACGAGGTCCGCCCCGTGATGCCGCTCGGCATCGTGCTGGCGACGCTCGGCGTGGGCGTCTCGATCGGCGTCGTCGCCTGTGTGGCGCACTACGTGCTCGGGCTGGACTGGCAGCTCGCCGTACTGCTCGGAGCCGTCACGTCGCCGACGGACGCGGCGGCGGTCTTCTCGGTCCTGCGCAAGGTGCCGATCCGGCCACGGCTGCGCGGCGCGCTGGAGGCGGAGTCCGGGTTGAACGACGCCCCGACCGTTCTGCTGGTCACCCTGGTCAGCACGGGGGCGATCGGCGAGAAGGGTCTGCTGCACTTCAGCGGGCTGGTGCTCTACGAGCTGATCGGCGGGGCCCTGTTCGGCTTCCTGGTCGGCTGGGTGAGCGTCGGCCTGCTCCGCCGGGTCGCGCTCGGATCAGCCGGTCTGTACCCGCTCGCGATCGTGTCGCTCGCCTTCATCTCGTACGCCGGGGGCGCGGTCCTGCTGCACGTCAGCGGGTTCGCCGCCGTGTACGTGACCAGCCTGATCCTCGGCCGCGCCGAGCTGCCGCACCGGATCGCGACCCGGTCGTTCGTCGACGGCGTCGCCTGGCTGGCGCAGATCGGGCTGTTCGTGATGCTCGGCCTGCTCGCGTCACCGGGGCGGATCGGGATGGACGACGTCGGGGTCGCGCTGGTGATCGGGATCGCGGTGACGGTGGTGGGCCGGTTCGCGGCCGTCGGGTTGTCGGCGACGCCGTTCCGGATGCCGTGGAACGAGCAGACCTTCATCGCCTGGGCCGGGCTGCGCGGCGCCGTCCCGATCGTCCTGGCGACGATCCCGCTGGCCGAACACGTTCCCCAGGCCGACCGGATCTTCGACGTCGTGTTCGTCCTGGTCCTGCTGTTCACGCTGCTCCAGGGCCCGTCGCTGCCATGGCTGGCCCGCCGCCTCAACGTGCTCGACGACAACGCCGCTCACGAGGTCGACATCGACGTGGCACCGCTGGAGTCGCTGGGCGCGGACATGCTCCAGGTCCAGATCCCGAGCGAATCCCGCCTGGCGGGCGTCGAGATCGGCGAACTCCGGCTGCCCGCCGGCGTCTCGGTGTCCTTGGTGGTCCGGGCTCACCAGGCCTTCGTCCCCGACCTCCGCACGGTCCTCCGCGCGGGCGACGCGATGCTCGTCGTCACGCCCACTCCCCGCCGCGAGCAAACCATCCGCCGCCTCCGAGCCGTCAGCCGAGCCGGCCGCCTGGCGGGCTGGTTCGGCGAACGAGGCCGCGAACAGGTGTAGGACACGGCGTGTACCAAGACCACGTGTCAGAGCAAACACAAGAGACAAGAGAGCAAAGAAGAGAAGAGAGAGTAGGAAGTGCCTGGCTGACGTCACCTGTTGGTGCGGCGTCCGGTTCCCGACGGGCCGGGAGCGACATGGGAAAACGCGGTTTGCACTCGCACCGAGGGTGTCCACCATCATCACCGGATGACGCCACCGGTCGGCCGATCAACGGCAAGAAGCCCAAGTCTTTTCTGTCTTTGTTCTTTGCTCTGAGCCTTGAAACCCCTGGCTGTTTCTGCTGATCAGTTCGGGTTCTGGCCCGACGGGATCGGCTGCGACGGGCGGACCACCGGCAGGCACACGACGGTGTCGGCCGGGACGGCGATGCTCGGGACGCCCTTGGCGTTGAGTTTGGTGAAGCCGATGCCGAGCACGATGTCGACGGTGTGGTCGGGGCGGGCGTCGGCGACGGTTTTGGCCTTCTGGTTGAGCTGGCCGAGGGCGAGCTTCACCTCGGGGCCGTCGGTGGTGGCGCCGCGGACCTCGACGACGTCGATCTTGTCGCCCTTGGGCTCGTTGGCGATCTTGCCGACGTTGAAGCCGCGCTTCTTCAGTTCCTCGCCGATCCGGGCCGCGCTGCCGGCCCGGGCGCCGCCGTTGTAGATGTTCAGCACGACCTGCTTGGGCACGAGCCGGTTGTTGGGCAGCTTCTGCTCGACGCAGTTCTGTTCGGCGCTGCTGTTGGTCAGCGAGTTCCAGCCCCACCAGAAGCCGCCGAACAGGATGCCGAGCAGCACGACCATGGTGATCGGCGTACGCCAGTGCAGCCGGCGGTGCGATCTCGGCTGCGGGTGCAGGGCGGTCATCTAGTTCACGACCAGGACCCGGGCGTGCAGGACCAGCCGCTGCTGCAGGGCCGCGCGCAGCGCCCGGTGCAGGCCGTCCTCGAGGTAGAGCTCACCCTTGTACTCCACGACGTGGGCGAACAGGTCACCGTAGAAGGTGGAGTCCTCGTCGAGCAGGGCGTTCAGATCCAAGGTGCCCTTGGTGGTGATCAGCTCGTCGAGCCGTATCTGCCGTGGAGGCAGCACGGACCAGTCCTTGGCCTTGTACCCGTGATCGGGGTACGGCCGCTCCTCGCCGACGCGCTTGAAGATCACCCACCGAAGTCTAGCGGGGCCGGAGGTCTCCGGAGAGGTCGGGAATGTCACCGCGAAAGGTCGATACCAAGACTCAACCTTTTGGCGCTGCGAGACGTCCACAGTGCACAGGGACCTATCAGGGGGTAGAGATGAAGGTACTGACCAAGCTGGCGGCGGGGGCGGCCACGATGGTTGTCGCGATCGCGGGAACGACGTTGCCGGCCGACGCACTGACGATCGCCCAGAACAAGGCGGCCCAGACCCGCCTGAACAAGCTCGGCTGCTACGCCGGCCCGGTGGACGGCAAGATCGGCCAGATGACCCAGGCCGCGACGATCCGGTTCCAGGCGGCCAACAAGATGACCCAGAACGGCTCGCTCGCCGGTACGACGTACAGCAGACTGCTGGCCGCCTCGGCCAAGCGCTGCGACGTCCGGGCGGTCCCGGCCAGCGGTGGCGGCAAGCGGATCGTGATCAGCCAGGGCCAGAACTACCTGTGGCTGATCGATGCCGCCGGCAAGGTGGTCCGCCAGGGCGGCATCATCGACAACCCGAGCTATCTCAAGCCCGGGACCTACTCGACCGGCTCCAAGTGCGGCCGGGCGGCCCGGATCAAGCGCAACACCGACGGCGCCAGCCTCTACCTGAACAACTTCGTCCGGTTCGCGCCGTGCGGGATCGGCTTCCACCAGATTCCGACGTACAAGAGCAACGGCGCGCAGATCCACGGCGACTGGCTGCTCGGCACCAACAAGAAGGCCTCGCACGGCTGCATCCGGGTGCAGAAGTCGATGTCCGACGCGATCTGGAACTTCACCACCAGCTCGACCAAGGTCGTCGTCGTCCGCTGACACCGGCCGCGTGCCCCGCCTCCGAGGTTCACCGAACTGCGGAGGCGGGGCACTAGCATGCCGAGCGCAGGGGTAAAACCGTCGCGCGAAAGGCAGCGTCACCATGGCCGAGACACCGGACGTCGTGCAGACCGTCCAGCAGGGGTACGCGTTCGAGGGTCCGGCGATCGAGCTCGGTGCGCTGCTGGTCGACGGTACGCCGAACACCGAGGCGGCGGTGCGGATCCCGCTCTCGATGGTGAACCGGCACGGCCTGGTGGCGGGCGCGACCGGGACCGGCAAGACCAAGACCCTGCAGCTGATGGCCGAGCAGTTGTCCGCCGCGGGCGTCGCGGTGTTCGCCGCCGACATCAAGGGCGACCTGTCCGGCGTCTCGCAGCCCGGTGAGAGCAGCGAGAAGCTGCTGGCCCGGACCAGGACGATCGGCCAGGAGTGGACCGCGACCGGCTTCCCGACCGAGTTCTACGCGCTCGGCGGGCAGGGCGCCGGCGTACCGATCCGGGCCACCATCACGTCGTTCGGGCCGGTGCTGCTGTCGAAGGTGCTCGGACTGAACGACGTCCAGGAGTCCTCGCTCGGCCTGATCTTCCACTACGCCGACAAGCAGGGCCTGACGCTGCTGGACCTCAAGGACCTGCGCGCGGTCATCACGCACCTGACCAGCGACGAGGGCAAGGGCGATCTCAAGGAGCTCGGCGGTCTGTCCGCCGCGACGGCCGGGGTGATCCTGCGGTCGCTGATCGGGTTCGCCGACCAGGGCGCGGAGGCGTTTTTCGGTGAGCCGGAGTTCGACACCGCCGACCTGCTGCAGCAGCGCGACGGCAAGGGCGTCATCTCGCTGCTCGAGCTGCCGAACCTGCAGGACCGGCCGGCCCTGTTCTCCACCTTCCTGATGTGGCTGCTCGCCGACCTGTTCCACGACCTGCCCGAGGTCGGCGACGTGGACAAGCCGAAGCTGGTGTTCTTCTTCGACGAGGCGCACCTGCTGTTCAACGACGCGTCGAAGGCGTTCCTCGACTCGATCGCGCAGACCGTCCGGCTGATCCGGTCCAAGGGCGTCGGCGTCTTCTTCGTCACCCAGACCCCGAAGGACGTGCCGGACGACGTCCTGGCGCAACTCGGCTCCCGGGTCCAGCACCAGCTGCGGGCCCACACCCCGAACGACGCCAAGGCGCTGAAGGCGACCGTCTCGACGTTCCCCAACTCGTCGTACGACCTGGGCGAGGTGCTCACCCAGCTCGGCATCGGCGAGGCGGTCGTGACCGTGATGAACGAAAAGGGTGCGCCGACGCCGGTCGCCTGGACCCGGCTGCGCGCCCCGCAGTCGCTGATGGCGCCCGCGTCGGCCGAGCAGCTGACCGCGACCGTGGCGGCGTCGCCGAACAACGCCAAGTACACCGAGGTGGTGGACCGCGAGTCGGCGTACGAGAAGCTGGCCGCGAAGGTGCAGGCGGGGGCGGAGCAGGCCGAGGCGGAGGCGCAGGCCGAGCAGCCGCAGGCCGAGGCGCCGAAGCCGCGGGCCCAGAAGCAGGAGAAATCCGTGGTGCAGCAGGTGATCGGGTCGTCGGCGTTCAAGCAGTTCGCCCGGTCGGCCGGGCGGGAGATCGTTCGGGGGCTGTTCGGAGCTGCGCGCCGCAAGCGCTGAGCGGACAGCCCTGGCGCCGAGGTGCGAACCCCATTCGATAGTTGATCAAATCCTTACGTCCAGCACGCCGTCGCGGATTGGGACCACGCCGTCACTCGTCGTACTGTGAGAAGCGATGGTTGCGCAGAGTAGGCGAGCGGTACGGAACTGGGCGCTGTGGACCCTGACGGTCCCGGCGTTCGGTCTGGTCGCGCTGGTCGACCTGCTGGCGATCGGGTACGGCGTGCGCTCGTTCGCCGAGCTGCCGTCGTGGCACGGGCTCGACCTCGTCCTCGCGCTGACCGTGTCGGCGCTGATCTCGGTCGAGGGCGCCCGCCGGGTCGAGAGCCGGCGCAAGTCCGGCGGCGCGCTGCACAAGGACCTCGCGCCGGCCTGGATGATCGCGGCGGCCCTCGTCCTGCATCCGGCGCTGGCGATCCTGGTCGCCGTCCTGCTCCGGGTCTGGTGGCGGGTCCGGGCCGGCCGCTGCATCCCGTACCGGTGGGCCTTCAGTACGGCGGTGCACGTGCTCTGTGTCGGGGCGGCGCACGCGACCTTCGTGGGCATCCGCGATCTGACCGGCGACTCCGGGCCCGGCCTGGTCGTCGCGATGGCCGCGGCGGCGTTCGCCTACATGGCGACCGACACGGCGCTCTGCGGGCTGGCGATCACGCTGATCGTGCCCGGCAGCAGCCGGCAGGACGCGATCGGCAGCAAGGACGAGCTGTGTGTCGACGTGACCGCCGCCACGCTCGGCTGCCTGCTCGCGGCGGCGGCGCTGGTCAGCCCGTGGTTCGCGTTGCTGGCGATTCCGATCTCGCTGACCGCCCAGCGGGCGCTGCTGCTCGGCCAGCTGGAGTCCGAGGCGCAGACCGACCCGAAGACCAGTCTCGGCCGGGTCGACTGGTGGCGCCGGCGGACCGAGGAGATGCTGCGCCGGTCGAGGACCCAGCGCGAACCGATGGCCGTGCTGCTGATCGACATCGACCACTTCAAGCAGGTGAACGACCGGCACGGGCACCTGGTCGGCGACGAGGCGCTGCGGGCGGTCGCGACGATCCTGCGCAGCGCGATCCGGGCCAAGGACGTGATCGGGCGGTTCGGCGGCGAGGAGTTCGTGATCGCGCTGCCGGACACCGACCTGGCCGACGCGACCGTGACGGCCGGCCGGTTGCGCACGGCGGTCGCCGCCAGCCCGCTGGCCGCGATGTGCGCCGGCGTCCTGGACGATCCCGAGCTCGATCCCGACACGTTCCACCTGACCGTGTCGATCGGGATCGCGGTCTACCCCTCCGACGGCCAGACCGTCGACGAGCTGCTGTTCCGCGCCGACCGGGCGATGTACGCCGCGAAGGCGGCCGGCCGCGACCGGGTCCGCGCCGCCGCCGACTGCTTCCCGGCGGACCTGGCCCGGCTCACGCTGCCCAGGCCGGTCGTGCAGCCGCACTGACCGAAAGCGCCGGACCGCCGATTCATGCCAAGGGCAACTACCGGAAAACCCCTGCGTTCGTTGAGGAAACCGCGTCCGGAGAGTCCCGCCCGAGGACTCTCCGGACGCGGCCGGGTCAGCAGGCGCCGAACGACCCGGCGCTGACCCACGCCTTCGCGACGTACATGCCGGTGTGCACTCGCAGCCAGACGTTCGAGGTGCCCTGCGATCCCGACACGCTCTGCCCGGTGACCTGGCACTCGACGGTGACCTGCGCGGACTTGCCGGCCATCCCGACCACGGCACCGGTCGAGCTCGGTGTGTTGCGGACGTTCAGGTAGCCCGAGGTGATCGCGACCGTGCCGCGGCCGCCGTCACCGGTCCACAGGTACGTGGTGTCGACCCACGCGTTGTCGGTCAGCGCGAGCGCGTCCCAGAAGGTGCCGTCGGCAAGGTCGATACCGGCCGGGTTGGCGACCGTGCGGCCGAACTGGTCCTTCCCGCCGTTGTAGCCGGTCTGGTACGCCGCCTGGGCTTGCGGCCGGCCCTGCGGCAGGTCCTTCCACATCTCGCGGATCGAGCTCGGGTTCCAGTAGTCGTCCTTGGTGTTCCACGGGCCGACGTCCCAGACCGGTTCGAACGCGCAGCGGATCGTGCCGGTGGTCGTGCACACCTTGACCGAGTAGTTACCCGAGCCGTTGTTCGCGAGTCCGCGCCGCGACGGCAGCGCGACGAAGTGGTCCCGGTTGACGATCACGTGGCCGTTGGCCGTCGTACCGCCGACCAGGCCTTCCCGGGTGGCGAACACGCGCGACTTCAGCGGCGCGGCCTGGATCGCCATCTGGCTGGTCGCCGCCTTGTCTGTCGGCTGGACGCGCAGATCACCGACCCACGGCTTGGCGCCGGTGGGCGGCGCGCTGACGATGATGCGGAGCTGGACCAGGTCGCTCGCGCCGGGCAGCGCGGTCGGCGTACCGGCCTTGGCGGGGGTCCACTCCGACCACCTGTCCTTGACCATCGCGCGGACGTCGACCTCGGCGGTCGAGCCGGCCGGCGTACCGGTGGTGTAGTCGACGACGACCGCGGACGTCGCGGCGGGGAAGCGGACCGGATCGAGGTTGCCGATGCCGGACCGCTGCTTGATCTCGGCCGAGCCCATCCGGGCGGAAGCGTCGCCGAGGATGATCCGGCGGCCGTCGGCCTGGACGTTGGTGGAGCCTTCGGCCGGCCGGGCGGCGACTCCCACGGGGTCGGTGCCGGCGGCCGAACTCGGCAGGACGGCAGCCAGTGGTGCGGCGGCCAGGGCGGTGGCGACGCAGAGTGCGGCCGCGGACCTTCGGGTGATACGCATGGCGATACCTCCGGGGCGGTGAGGACGCTGTCACCGGGTGCGACACCCGGCGCACTGATCGTGACAAACAAACGCCACCCTTGTACAGCGCGTGAATAAATTTCTTCGAAACGGACAGAACCCAACCGGTGACCCAGCGGGTTTGGACCGGTGTGACAGAGGCTGAGGAGAATCGATGACCCGGGCCGCGGACGCCGACTTCGAGCGGTTCGTGATGGCACAGTCGACGCCGTTGCTGCGCTTCGCGGAGATGCTGTGCGGCGATCGGCACACTGCCGAGGACCTCGTCCAGCAGGCGCTGATGCGGTCCTACCCGAAGTGGCACCGGCTGGACGGCGACCGGCTTCGCTACGTCCGGCGGGTGCTGGTCAACCGGTTCCTCTCGCAGGCTCGCCGGCGCTGGTCCAACGAGGTACCCAGCGATCCGGTGGACAACGGCTGGGACGACCGGTCGGTGGCGGACTTCGCCGGTGAGGTGCAGACCCGTGAGGCCGTGCTGTCAGCTCTCGGTGGGCTGACAGTGCGCGAGCGGACCGTGGTCGCCCTGCGCTACTCGCAGGACCTCTCCGAAGCGGAGACCGCCGAGCTTCTCGGCATGGCCCCCGGGACGGTGAAGAGCACCGCGTCCCGGGCGCTGGCCAAGCTGCGTCTGGCACCCGACCTGATCGAAACCGGAGCTGGAGGAACAAGATGAGCAACGAGCAGCGGGTGCGCGACGCGCTCGAGTACGACCTGGAGCCGTGGCAGCCAGACCCGGCCGCCCTGATGCGCCGGGGCCGGCGGTTCGCCTGGATTCGCCGAGGACTGGCCGCGGCCGGCGTGACGGCCGTCGCCGGCACGGTCGCCACGGTGTCGGCCGCGGTCGGTGGACCGTCCGACGTCCGCAACCTGCTGGCCGGTGGCGGCAAGCCCCCGGTCCCGGTCGAGCTCCCGACCGGTACGCCGAGCGCGATCCCGTCGGTCGACCCGACCTGCCTGCCGAAGGTGCCGAGCAAGGTCAAGGTCAAGGTCGAGGCGTCGGTCAAGGTGACGGTCGAGGGCGAACTGCCGAAGGGCAAGCCGTCGCTCCCGCCGGTGCCGACCACGAAGCCGTCGCTGCCGGGCAAGCCCTCCCTGCCGACCGCGAAGCCTTCCCTGCCGGGCAAGCCGTCCCTGCCGACCGCGCTGCCCACGGGCAAGCCGTCGCTGCCGGGCAAGCCGTCCTTGCCGGTGCCGACCACCAAGCCGTCGCTCCCAAGCAAGCCGTCGCTGCCGACTGCGAAGCCGTCCCTTCCGGGTAAGCCCTCGCTGCCACCGGTCCCGACCGCGAAGCCGTCAGTGCCGGGCAAGCCGTCGCTGCCCGCCACGCCGACCCTGCCGCCGTGCGTGACTGACCACGTGCCGACCAAGCCCCCGGTCCACGTGCCGACGACGCTGCCGTCGGTCCCGGGCAAGCCGTCCCTCCCGACCGCCAAGCCGTCCCTGACCGGCAAACCCAGCCTCCCGCCGGTCCCGACGGTGTCGCTGCCGACCGCCAAGCCGTCCCTGCCCGGCAAGCCGTCCCTCCCGCTGCCGACGGGCAAGCCGTCGCTCCCGGCCACGCCGAGCATTCCCCTCCCCACCGAGCGGCCCGCCGCGCTGCCGACTTACCGGTAGTTGCCCTTCCCTTCACTCCGGTGACGGGGTGATTAACAGACCCGGATCCGCGAACCCGAAATCGCGTGATCTGCCAGGGCCGCAGCTGATGCACACCGAGATCAGCTGCGGCCCTTCACTCTCCGGTGCTTCCGTCCGCCAACTCCCGTACGACGTCCAGCTGCCCCACGTGCCGCGCGTACTCCTGCAGCACGTGAAACAAGATCCACCCCAGCGTCGGCTTCACTTCTCCGGCCCGGAACCGCCCGCCCTCCTTCGCCCGAACCGCGAGCGGTCCGACCCCGACCACCCCGACCCCGGTCACGGCAGCCTCCGCGGCGCCCACGCGCGACACGATCTCCCGGGTCTTCTCACCACCCGACCGAAGCGCCGCGAGCAAACTCTCCAGCGAGTCGCCCTGATCCAGCCGCCACCGTTTCTCGGCGTCGCTGTCACCCCACGGCTGCTCGACTTGCTCGGCGGTGAATCCCCAGCGCAACCACCGCCGTTCCATGAACACCAGGTGTTTCAGCAACTCCAGCGGCGACCACCCCGACGGCAGCCGGCTCGTCCGGAGTTCCTCGTCGGAGAGCCCGGTCAGCTTGCGCTCCACCGTGTCCCGGTAGTAGTCGAGCCACGCCAGCGGCAGCTCGACCGGATCGCCGATGGTCTGGTCCGGCAGCATCACAGCTCCTCGAGGAACTCGGCGGTGGCCTCGTCGGCCGGGAAGAACTGCTCGATCATCAGCTCCGACACGGTCACGTCCAGCGGCGTACCGAACGTCGCGATCGTCGTCAGGAACGACAACTCGCGATCCCCGCGCCGCAGCCGCATCGGGACGACGACCTCGTGCGGCGCGGCGGTTTCCGCCCGATCACCCGGTACGCCGTACCCGCGCAGCTCGTCGTACAGGTCCTGCAGGTCCGGGTCGGCGGTGCTCGCGATCTGGCGCTGCAACGTGCTGAGCACGCTCGCGCGGATCTCCGGCAGGTTGCTGATCCGGCGGCCGAGTCCGTCGGGATGCAGGGTGAGGCGCAGCGCGTTGACCGGTGCGGCGAGCAGCTCCGGCGCGACGTCCTCGGTGAACAGCGCGCCGCCGGCGTTGGTCTCGACGATGTTCCACCAGCGGTCGACCACGAGCGCCGGGAACGGTTCGTGGGCCTTGAGCAGGCGGCGCAGCGTCTCGCGGACCGCGAGCATCGCGGGCGAGTGCAGGGAGGCCTCGCTGTAGATCGGGGCGTAACCGCCGGCCAGCAGCAGCTGGTTGCGATCCCGCAGCGGTACGTCGAGATGCTCGGCCAGCCGCAGCAGCATCGCGCGGCTCGGCTTGGACCGGCCGTTCTCGACGAAGCTGACGTGGCGGGTGGACACCTCGACCTGGTTGGCCAGGTCGAGCTGACTGAGCCGCCGGCGCTCACGCCAGCCGCGCAACAGCTCGCCCACCGGCCGCTGGAAGGTCTCCTCGGCGATCATCGTCATGCCCAGACGGTAACCGCCCAGGTGCTCACCCACATGACCTCCGAGGTCATCGCCGGATCGGCCGGCCGGCGGCAGGGTTGTGCTCATCACCACCGATTCCGAGGAGAACCCGATGACGAACACCCTGAACCCGACCGCCCTGGCCGAGCAGTACCTGGCGATCTGGAACGAGACCGACGCCGAACGCCGCGGCGCCGCACTCGAGGCGACCTGGGCGCCGGACGGCACCTTCGTCGACCCGAGCTTCGAGGCCACCGGGTACGAGGAGCTGAGCGCGATGATCGCGACCGCGCAGCAGATGTTCCCCGGGCTGCGGTTCAGGCCGACCGGCACCCCCGACGCGCACCACGACCGGATCCGCTGGACCTGGGAACTGGCCGCCGAGGGCCAGCAGGCAGTTGCCGGAGGCACCGATATCGTCACGGTCGGGCCGGACGGCCGGATCCGTTCGGTGATCGGCTTCCTGGACTTCGCCCCGGCGCACTGACCGCTGGTCGCCCGGACACCGGCCCCGAGCTGCTCGAACGGTTCGACATCGTCACCGCCTGCTAGTCGAGAAAGGCATCCAGCAGCCGTCGGCACCTGACCGGATCCTCGGTCAGGCCGACGCTCAACCCCCACAACCAGTAGCTCACCGTCCGGAACACCACCCAGTCCCGGGCCCGCTGCTCGTCCAGCGCCGCAGCCCGTACGACGGTCTGGAAGCACCGGTGGATCTCGGCGTCGTCCGCCAGCTCGTCGAGCCGGGTCCACAGCACCCGTCCCAGGTCGAACTCGATGTCGCCCCGGTACAGCACCGGGTCGACCACCAGCCACTGCTCCCGCTGCCCGCGCAGCACCTGGGCGGAGTGGAGGTCGCCGTTCACCGCAGCCGTCGCTGTCGACGCCGCCAGCGTCCCGGCGACGTCGAGCGCGGCCACCAGGTAGCGCGGCTCAACTGCCCCGTGCTGCCCCGCCAACTGCCCTTCCAGCTCCGCCACTCGACCGATGACGATCTCCTGTGTGGACAACGCAGCCTCCGGCCCCTCGATGCCCAGCCGCCGCATCAACCCACCCAGCACTTCGGCCGCTTCGCCGATCGGCCTTGCCGACAACGACTCCCCGAGCAGCTCGAGCAGCATCGCCCCGCGAGCGGCGTCGGCGTCGTACAGGCGGACGGTGCCCCGTCCGTCCCACCACCGCAGCGCCCGTGCCTGCTCGTCCACCTCGTCGCCCGGTGGGGACATCCGCAATGCCATCCCGACGCCGTCGCGTTCGACCGGCAGCACCACGGCGTTGGACCCGTGCGCGACCGGGCCCGCGATCGTCAGCCCCCACCGCGAGCACTGCTCCTCCACCGCCGTCGGCAACGCCGCCAACCAGTCGGCGCCCTCGCTCCACCAGCGCGGCATGTACAGAAATGACTGAGGCAGCTCGATCACCCCACGACGGTAGCCGCGAAGCACCTGACCGCCGACTCCTTTTCAGCGCTGACCCCGCGGACCATGATGAGCAGCATGGTGCGGACGGAACGGTCATGAGCAGTCTGGAGTTCGATCCGGAGGTGTCGCGGCAGATCGAGGCCATGTACACGACGCCGGACGTGATCGAGCAGCGGCGAGTGGTACGCACGGCCCTGGCGTTACGGCCGGGGGACCGGGTGCTGGACGTCGGCGTCGGGCCGGGCCTGCTGGCCGCGGAGATGGCCGCCGAGGTCGGACCGGACGGCCGGATCTGCGGCATCGACATCAGCGACAGCATGCTGGCGATCGCGAGCACCCGGGCCGCCGTCCCCGGTGGACCGCGGATCGAGCTCGAGGCCGCGTCCGTCGACCGCCTGCCGTACGGCGCGCAGGACTTCGACGTGGTGGTCTCCACCCAGGTCTTCGAGTACGTCGACGACGTGCCAAGCGCGCTCGCCGAGATCCGCCGCGTCCTCCGCCCGGCCGGCCGCGTCGTGCTGCTCGACACCGACTGGGGCTCGATCGTGTGGCGCTCGAGCGACGACGCGCGGATGGCGAGGGTGCTCACCGCGTTCGAGGACCACCTGCAGGACCCGCACCTGCCCCGCACCCTCGGCGACGCGCTCGACAAGGCCGGGTTCACCCGCACGCACCTGCAGGTCATCCCACTGCTCAACGTCGGCTTCGACCACCGCACCTACAGCGCCGGCCTGATCGACATCGTCGCCGCCTTCGTCCCCGGCCACGCCGGCGTCACCTCCGCCGAAGCCGAAGCCTGGGCCGACGATCTGAGAAGCCAGGGCGACAGCTACTTCTTCAGCCTCAACCGCTACCTGTTCGTGGCTTCAGCCCTCTGAGCCCGGCCACAGCGCAAGCGTCGCGGACTCGACCCGCGGATCGCGGATACGCTGGAAGTTCCTGCCACCGCGGGAGAACGAGTACGCCGCCGCAGCCGGCACGTCGTTCTCGGTAAAGGCTCTCCGGGCCCACTCACACGGGCGGACATGCACCAGATCGGCAGCCACAGCACCGGGCGACGCGTCGTACTCCCAAGGACCGGCGAGGCGCCCGAGCCGGTAGAGACCGTCGGATTCGCGAGTCCAGACGAAGGCGCCGTCGGGGACCTCCGAGAACCGCCGGAGTCGCCGGGCAGTGCGGTCGTCGTACGCCGTTGCCAGACCTTCGACAGCCTCGTCGAGGCTGCGCGGTGGCGGCACGAGCACGCCGCCAACTCCGCAGACGTTCAACTCCAAGGCCCGATCCACAGCGAGCCCGACGGGCACGTCCTCCCGGCGAGACCGCATCGGCGCCCGGTGAACGGGAATCAAAGCCACCTCCTCCCCTGTCTCACCCATGGTCCGAGCAGCGCACAAAGGTCATGGGGCCTCCCGGTCTGGACTGAGGAGGGAGGGAGCGCAGCGACCGACCGACGAGGGAAGACCGGGAACCAAGGCCCCAGGACCCGCCGAGCCGGAGGCGAGGCAAAAAACACAGAGGACGGGCGCACCGTGGGATGCGCCCGTCCTCCTCGGTCGTTCTCCCGCCCCTCAGTGGGAGAACTCGCGGCTCGGTGAGCCTCACCCATGCCCGAATGGGACTGACTGAACCGCGGGACATCTCTACTCGTACCCCACCGCCCCGAGGTCACACCTACTCCGGAGCGAAAACTTTGCGTTCCTCGTACGTACCAACCTGTCACGCTTCTCGCCGCCGCGCGCGCCGGGAACCCCTCGACATCATAGTTGCTCGGGGCAACGACAAGGCCCCACCGGTAGCAGCCGGTGGGGCCTTGATTGGTCCACTACCACCCGGGCACTCCCGGTGCAGCTGTGGAGGTTGGAGAGCGGAACCGGCGCCGATGCAGGGGTCAAGACGCCGGCTCCGCTTGTCTTCGGGTTACCTCGGGCTCGCCGCCCAGGTCTGGGCCTGGTGGAACTCGAGGTGCTGCGTCGCGCCGGGCGATCCGACCGCACCGACGTGCTGCAGCGTGGGGACCACGACCGCCCGGACGTCGGTTCGCTTCGCCTCGTCCAGCAACGCGTTGAACGCGGCGGACTGGGCGGCGTCCCGCTCGGTGTAGACCGTGCCGAGGGTGAACCCCTCGGCACTGGCGAAGGCGGCCAGCGCGTCGGTCGCCGCCGCGAGCTCCTCCGCGCAGCTGAGCGCGTCGGCGCGGACGTAGCCGAGCAACGTCGGGCGGGTGGTCATC
Source organism: Kribbella sp. ALI-6-A (assembly GCF_001984195.1). Taxonomy (GTDB): domain Bacteria; phylum Actinomycetota; class Actinomycetes; order Propionibacteriales; family Kribbellaceae; genus Kribbella. The sequence continues at coordinate 855,242 of NZ_MTQN01000012.1, read as the reverse complement.
GGACCGGGCCGCTGCTGACGAGGGCGGGCTCGTTGGTGACCCGCAGCGAGGCGAACCGCCGCCGCATGGCCTCCTCGTACTGCGCTGCCTGGTCGGCGGTCGCGGTGTGGTCCGCGATCGGGTGAGCGCCGAACCAGACCCGCACGCGGCGCTGCTCTGCGGGGATCTCCAGCGACTCGGTCATGGGGGCGTTTCCTTCGGTGCGTGAGGTGCCGAGTGGACGCTCGGGCGCCTCGAGGGGACGGAACCGTGGGCACGGACCTGGTTGCCGACAGTGAGGAAGCCGGTGATCCATCTCACGTGTCCACGGGTGGTAAGGAAAGAACACCTCATAAAGCGGTGCGCCGGGAATAGACCGGCAGGGACCTTTACAGAGGCCTTACGCCCGCCGCTGACGGCGCAGGAAAACCCCTGGTCAGGCCAGCATGGGACCGGTTCCGGCGACTCGTCCGGGTCGGCCCTGTCAAGATTGTTCGCAGGGATTTACCGATAACGATTCGGCCGCCGGCCGGTCCCATTTCGTGAGCGCTGAATTGTCGGGCGTCCTGGTAACTCAGTGCTATCAGGCGGCCACCGTACGGCGTACCAGATCCGGCGCGCTGACGGCTAGTCCGAGCACCGCGGCGACCAGCGGAACGACGAGCGCCGTACGGAAGTCGGCGATGGTCAACTCGTCCGCCGCGGCCAGTACGGCGGCGACCACCGCGAGCCCGAGCGCCGACCCGAACTGGAACGAAGTGGTCAGCACGCCACTGGCCAGTCCCTGCTCCTCCTCGGCGACTCCGTCGGTCGCGGCGATCGTCAGCGGCCCGTACGCGAGCGAGAACGCCAGCCCCAGCAGGAGAAACGTCGGCAGCATCGCGAGATAGGTCCAGTCCGCGCCGAGCGGCAGGAACAGCGCGTACGCCGCGGCGGCGAACGCGAATCCGCCGAGCACGACCCGCCCATTGCCGAAGCGGTTGACCAGCCACGGGGTCAGCGTCGGCGCCAGGATCGAGTCGATGCCGATCACCATCAGGGCCAGACCGGTCTCCAGTTCCGACCAGTGCCGCAGTTCCTGCAGATAGAGCACGGCCACGAACTGGAACCCGACGAACGACCCGACCAGCAGAACGGCTCCGAGGTTGGCCCGGACGAGCCCGGCGTTGCGCAGGATGCCGAAGCGGATGAGCGGTGCCGGCGTACGACGCTCGATGGCGACGAAGACGACCAGCAGAAGCAGTCCCGCCGCGAGCGTGGCCAGGGTCTGGGCAACGGGTACGTCGGGCGCACGGACGACGGTGGCGACGAGCAGCATCATCGCGGCGGTGAGGGTGAGTGCGCCGCCGAAGTCGAAAACCTTCTTCTGCGGGCTGACCTCCTCGCGCGGCAGCAGGATCAGCGCGGCCGGGAGCAGGATGGCGGACAGCACCACCGGGGCGAAGAACACCCAGCGCCAGTCGATCGCGGTGAGCAGGCCGCCGACCACCATGCCGAGAGAGAAGCCGGCCGCGGCGATCCCGGCGTACACGAGCAGCGCCTTGTTGCGCTGTCTGCCCTCCGGGTAGCTGGTCGTGATGATGGACAGGCCGGCCGGGGTCATGAAGCCGGCCGCGACGCCGGTGACGAAGCGGGCGAGGATCAGCACCCAGCCGTCGTCGGCCAGTCCGCCCAGGCCGGAGAAGACCAGGAAGACGGCCAGCCAGCCGACGAACATCCGGCGCCGGCCGAGCAGGTCCGCCGCCCGGCCGCCGAGCAGCACGAAGCCGCCGTACCCGAGCACGTAGGCGCTGACCACCCACTGCAGCTGGCTGGTGGACAGACCGAGCTCGGCGCGGATGGACGGCAGTGCGACGCCCATCATCGAGATGTCGATGCCTTCCAGGAAGATCGCGCCGCACAGCACCAGCAGCACCGCCCAGGCCTTCGCGCCGAGACGGTCGGGTGCAGCTGTCGTAGACATATCGAGGTTCCCCATCGTTGGGTCGGTTATCTCTTGTAACTGAGACCATCGTGCGGAACCATCAGGAAGTATGGAAGAAGGCACTTCAAAGGAACCGGGTTACTCCTGCTGCACCGAGGACGCGTTCCAGTGGGACACGCGGGAGGACTGCGAGGTGCGGCAGATCCTCGACCGGATCGGCGACAAGTGGTCCTTGCTGGTGATCGCGCTGCTCGACAACCGCAGCCTGCGGTTCACCGAGCTGAAGAAGACCATCGACGGGATCAGCCAGCGGATGCTCACCGTCACGCTGCGCCAGCTGGAGCGCGACGGGCTGGTACGGCGTACCGTCCACCCGGTCGTGCCGCCGCGCGTCGACTACGAGCTCACCCCGCTCGGCGTCACGCTGCACGCGACCATCCAGTCCCTGGTCACCTGGACCGAGACCCACCAGAACGAGATCGCCTCCGCCCGCGCCGCCTACGACACCCGCGCGGCGGTGGAGGGCGCGCCGGTCTGAGGCCGCGGCGCCGGGCTAGGGTCGAGCAATGGGGATCGCCGCGCGGATCGCAGCCGCTCAGTTGTCAGGGCTCACCCGGAGCCGCCGTCAGATCGTGGCCGGTCCGCTGGCCGGGCTGCTGCACGACGAGGACGTCTGGTTCCTGTCCGTCATGGTGGCCGCCGAGCCGGGGAAGCCGTTCGACCCCGACGAGGTGTCGTGGGCACTCGAGACGGTCCGCCAGGCCTTTGCCGCCGAGGGCCGCTGGCTGCACAGCGAGCTGGTCGAGGAAGCCAACCCCGGCCTCGCCGAAGCCCTCACCGAACACGGCATGATCATCCGCTCCCGCCCGCCACTGCTCGCCGTCGAGCCCGCCGATCTGCTGCGGCCTGAGCTTCCCGACGGCATCACCGCGTCGCTTGTCACGACACCCGAGGACCACGCCGAGTCGAACGCGGTCGCCGCCGACGCGTACGAGACCGAAGACGTCGTCACCACCTTCCAGCCCGACCCCGTCAATGGGGGTGCGATCCTGATTCGCGACAACGGAGTCCCGGTGGCCACCGCTTCCTGGACCGCGATCGCCGACGGCGTCACCGAGGTGGCCGGCGTCGGGACCGTGCACTCCCATCGCCGCCGCGGCCTGGGTGCCCTCGCGACGGCGTACGCGACCCAACAGGCGTTCGAGTCGGCCGGCGCTGATCTCGCGTGGCTCACTCCGGGCGACGACGGCGCCGACCGGATCTACCGCCGCCTCGGGTACCTGCCCAAGGCAACCGCCGTCCACCTGGGCGATCCGGGCGGGCACCTGGACGACCTGCGTTAGGGCTGTCTGGTGAGCTGCGCGGGATGACCCGGTACGGCGTACAGGGTGATCGGCGCAGCCAGTACAGCGACCGCGGCGAGCAGGTTGCGGGTGAGCGGGAGATCGGCGACGAGGGTGAGCGCGGGAGCGGTCAGTGCGCCGACCACTGCGGCCAGCGCGTCGACCGCGAAGAAGAGCGCGCCGACCTGGGCGAGCATGGTCGGCGTCGTGACGCGTTGCACGGTCGTCTCGGTGGTGATCAGCAGCACGCTGCCGGGAAGGCCGATCAGTACGGCGGCGGCGATCGCCCAGGGGACGCCGGGCGCGTTCACCAGCGCGAAGAACGCGGCGCCGGTGGCGAGCTGGGTGGTGGCGATCAGGTCACGGATCCCCAACCAGGACAGGGCTTTCACGCTGATCGCGGCACCGAGCAGGTAGCCGGCGCCGAGGCCGGAGAACACGTATCCCACCGTGTATCCCGGCGCGTCGAGCCGCTCGACGATCAGCGGTACGAGCAGCGCGGTCAGTCCGGCGTTCGCGGTCAGGAAGACGCCGTTGCCGGTCAGCAGGCCACGAAGGGGCTTCGACCGTACGGCGTACCGGAGCCCCGCGAGAGGTTGCAGCGGCTGGTGGGGCGCCCGCTCCGGCCGGGTCCTGATCGCGGCAATCGTTGCTGCTGACAACAGATAGCTGACGATGTCGACGACGAGCACGAAGGTGATTCCTGGGCCGGCGAGCAGCAGGGCGCCCAGCGGCGGAGCGCCCAAGCGGGTCACGCTGCCTGCGAACGCCCGCAGCGCGTTCGCGGTCGCCAGCTCCGGTCCGGTTCCGACCACGCTCGGCAGCAACGCCCGGGAGGCAGGCCTGAAGACGGTGGTCGCGGAGTTCTCCACCAGCACGGCCAGATAGATCATCCACAACCGCTCCGGTCGATCCGCGAACAGGATCAGCCCGACCGCCGCCGCGCTCACCAGATCGGCGACCCACATGGCCCGCGACAGATCCCAGCGATCCAGCAATGCGCCGGCCCAGGGCCCCAACAGCAAAGTCGGCAAAGCCTCCAGCGCCAGGGTGAGCCCCGTCGCCGCCGCCGATCCGGTCAGCTGGAACACGTGGAACGGAATCGCCACGACCAGCAACCAGGAGCCGACCCCGGACACCGTCCCGCTGAACCAGACCAGCCGGAAGTCCCGGTTCCCCCAGATGCTCACTCGATCGAGGTTATCTTCACCCCACCCTCACTCGCCTGGCCAACGCCCTGGGCACCACATTGCTCGACCTCACGCGCTGGCCGGAAGGCAGGTGGTCGGGCCCGCCCACTGGGTTAGAAAACAGTTGTCAGGGGCAACCTGATGACCATGGCAGAGGCAATCGAGCGACGCAGCATCGACGTCGTACCGGCGGCGGAGCGGCACGGCACCCCGGTCAGTCAGTTCACCTTGTGGTTCGGTGCGAACATGCAGGTCACCGCCGTGGTCGACGGCGCCCTGGCCGTGGTCTTCGGCGCCGACGCGCTCTGGGCGATCGTCGGTCTGTTGCTGGGCAACGTCTTCGGTGGCATCGTGATGGCCCTGCACGCGGCCCAGGGCCCGCGGCTCGGTCTGCCGCAGATGATCTCCAGCCGCGCCCAGTTCGGCGTGTACGGCGCGGTCGTGCCGCTCGTCCTGGTCGTCGTCATGTACCTCGGCTTCGCCGCCACCGGCACCGTGCTCGCCGGCCAAGCGGTCAACGAGATCCTGCACGTCGACACCGCGGCCGTCGGCATCGTCGTGTTCGGCCTGCTGACCGCGGTGATCGCGATCCTCGGCTACCGCTGGATCCACCTGCTCGGGCGAGTCGCCACGGTCCTCGGCATCCTGGGCTTCACCTACCTCGGTATCCGCCTGCTGGTGACCGAGGACGTCGGCGCCCTGCTCGGCGCGAAACCCTTCGACATCGTCACGTTCCTGCTCGCCGTCTCCCTCGGTGCCGGCTGGCAGCTCACCTTCGGCCCGTACGTCGCCGACTACTCGCGCTACCTGCCGGCCGAGACCCCCGAGCGGACCACGTTCCTCGCGACGTTCCTCGGCAGCGTGATCGGTTCCCAGTGGTCGATGACCCTGGGCGCGCTGGTCGCCGCCGGGGGAGCAGGCTTTCTCGCCGACCAGGTCGGCTACCTCGGCGACCTGGCCGGCCCGGCCGCGATCGCGCTGCTGATCTACCTGGTCATCGTGGTCGGCAAGCTCGCCGTCAACTGCCTCAACGCGTACGGCGGCTCGATGACGCTGCTGACCACGGTCTCGGCCTTCACCCGGGCGGCGCGGATCGGCCCGGCCGCGCGGGCGGCGTACACGGGGTGCTTCCTGCTGGTCTCGGTGCTGATCGCGATCTTCGCCTCGGCCGACTTCCTCGACAACTTCAAGAACTTCGTGCTCGTGCTGCTGATGGTGTTCACGCCGTGGAGCGCGATCAACCTGACCGACTACTACCTGATCTCCCGCGAACGCGTCGACGTCGCGGCGCTCTACGACCCCGACGGCCGCTACGGCCGCTGGAACGTCGTCGCCCTGGTCTCGTACGCCGTCGGCATCGCCGTGCAGATCCCGTTCCTCGCCCAGAAGCTGTACACCGGCCCGATCACCGAGTCCCTCGGCGGCGCCGACATCTCCTGGCTGGTCGGCCTGGCGGTCACCGCGGCGCTGTACTACCCGTGGGCGCGGCGCACCACCCGCCCGTTCACCACCTGATCCGCGGCGCGTGCTGGTGCTGCGCAGCGGGCGAGACCCAACGCCGGTTTCGCGGCCGCCGACGTCCTCGCCCACACATCCCACACATCGGCGACGGCCCGGTACCCAACAATCGAGGGGTACCGGGCCGTCGTCAGTACGTCGTACCGGCGCTCAGCGCACCGTGAAACCAGCCTTGCGGAACGCGTCGGCCAGCGAGCCCTCGTCCATCGGCGTGTCCGCCGGCTTGCTGCCCTGACCTGGGCGTCCGCCGCCCTGACCAGCAGGACCGCGCCCGCCCGGCCCTCGTCCACCCTGACCGGGCCCGCGACCGCCACCCTGACCAGGACCACGCCCGCCCTGACCCGCGCCACGGTTCTGCCCGCCGCCCGAGCGGCCCGACGTCGGCGCGCCGATCTCGTCGTCCAGCCGCAGCGTCAGCGAGATCCGTTGCCGCGGGATGTCGACCTCGAGCACTTTCACCTTGACGATGTCGCCGGGCTTGACGACCTCGCGCGGGTCCTTGACGTAGTTCTTCGACAGCGCCGAGACGTGCGCGAGCCCGTCCTGGTGCACGCCGATGTCGATGAACGCGCCGAACGCGGCCACGTTGGTGACCTGGCCCTCCAGCCGCATGCCCGGCTTCAGGTCGGCGATCTTGTCGACGCCCTCGGCGAACGTCGCGGTCTTGAACGCCGGCCGCGGGTCGCGCCCCGGCTTCTCCAGCTCGGCCAGGATGTCGGTCACCGTCGGCAGACCGAAGGTCTCGTCCACGAAGTCGGCCGCCTTCACCGACCGCAGCGCGGCCGTGTTGCCGATCAGCGTCTTCAGGTCCGAGCCGGTCTTGTCCAGGATGCGCCGGACCACCGGGTACGCCTCCGGGTGCACGCTCGAGGAGTCCAGCGGGTCGTCGCCGCCGGGGATCCGCAGGAAGCCGGCCGCCTGCTCGAACGCCTTCGGGCCGAGCCGCGGCACGTCCTTGAGCGCCGAGCGGGTCGCGAACGGCCCGTGCTGGTCGCGGTGCTGGACGATGTTCTCGGCCAGGCCGGGGGTGATGCCGGAGACGCGGGTGAGCAGCGGCGCGGAGGCCGTGTTCAGGTCGACGCCGACCGCGTTCACACAGTCCTCGACCACCGCGTCGAGCGAGCGGGACAGCGAGTTCTCCGGCAGGTCGTGCTGGTACTGGCCGACGCCGATCGACTTCGGGTCGATCTTCACCAGCTCGGCCAGCGGGTCCTGCAGCCGGCGGGCGATCGACACCGCGCCGCGCAGCGAGACGTCCATGCCGGGCAGCTCCTGGGAGGCGAACGCCGACGCCGAGTACACCGACGCGCCGGCCTCGGACACGACCGCCTTGGTCAGCTTCAGCTCGGGGTGCTTGGCGATCAGCTCGGCGGCCAGCTTGTCGGTCTCGCGCGACGCCGTACCGTTGCCGATGGCAATCAGGTCGACCTGGTGCGCGGCGCACAGCGCGGCCAGCTGGGCGATCGACTTGTCCCACTGGTTCTGCGGGACGTGCGGGTAGATCACGCCGGTGGCGACGACCTTGCCGGTCGCGTCGACGACGGCGACCTTCACGCCGGTCCGGAAGCCCGGGTCGAGGCCCATCGTGGCGCGCGTCCCGGCCGGCGCGGCCAGCAGCAGGTCGCGCAGGTTGGCCGCGAAGACCCGGACCGCCTCGTCCTCGGCGGTCTGCCGCAGCCGCATCCGCAGGTCGATGCCCAGGTGCACCAGGATCTTGGTCCGCCAGGCCCAGCGGACCGTCTCGATCAGCCACTTGTCGCCCGGGCGGCCCTGGTTCTCGATGCCGACCTTGCGGGCGATGGTGGTCTCGTAATCGGTCGGCCCGTCCACCTCGACGCCGGCCGGCAGCGGCTCGACCGTCAGCGAGAGCACGTCCTCCTTCTCGCCGCGGAACATCGCCAGAATCCGGTGCGACGGCATCTTGGTGAACGGCTCGTCGAAGTCGAAGTAGTCGGAGAACTTCGCGCCGTCGGTCTCCTTGCCCTCCCGGACCTTGGAGGCCAGCCGGCCCTGCGTCCACAGCCGCTCGCGCAGCTCGCCGATCAGGTCGGCGTCCTCGGCGAACCGCTCGACCAGGATCGCCCGGGCGCCGTCCAGCGCGGCCTGCGGGTCGGCGACGCCGGCCTCGGGGTTCACGAACACGGCTGCCGCGGCCAGCGGCTCGTACGACGGGTCGGAAAGCAGCCCGTCGGCCAGCGGCTCCAGCCCGGCCTCACGCGCGATCATCGCCTTGGTCCGGCGCTTGGGCTTGAACGGCAGGTAGATGTCCTCGAGCCGCGACTTGGTCTCCGCGGCCAGGATCGAAGCCTTCAGCGCGTCGTCCAGCTTGCCCTGGCTCTCGATCGACTCCAGCACGGTCTGCCGGCGTTCCTCCAGCTCCCGCAGGTAGCGCAACCGCTCCTCGAGCGCGCGCAGCTGCGCGTCGTCGAGCTCCCCGGTGACCTCCTTGCGGTACCGCGCGATGAACGGGACCGTCGAGCCCTCGTCCAGCAGGCCGACAGCCGCCTTCACCTGCCCGACCCCGACCTCCAGCTCGTCGGCGATCCGCTGCTCGATCGACTGCAAAACCACTGTGCCGTTCCCCTCTACGTCCAACTGACTGCCGCCCACATCCTTCCCCATCCCACCGACGAACGGCGACTCCCGCCCCCCAGTCTGTGGACAACCAGCTCGCGCTCGGCGATGATCCGGGCTGACCTGGGGGGATCGATGGGGAATTTCTGGGTGGGGCAGAGCGGGCGGCCGGCGCGCTGGATGCGGGTCTGGGCCGCGCTGATGGGATTGCTGTTCATCGTCTCGCTGATCTTCGATCACGACGATGTGGGGGACTACGTGACAGCGGTGACGCTGTGCGGACTGATGTCCGTCACCGTCTTCGCGCCGCGCGGCCTGTACGACGGACGCTTCGCCGCATGGAGCCGTCGCCACGTCGTCCTCAGCGCGGCTCTGATCGTTGCCGGGATGGCCGGCTGCTCGTTCGTCGTGCTGTCCACTGTCTTCGGTCAGCGGATCGGTGTGCTGGTCGGAGTCCCAGCCGGGATGGCGTTCGGCGCATTCGCCGCCTATCTGGACCGCAAGCGCCACGCATGAGCCGGCCCGCCGCCCGGGTGGACGACGGGCCGGTGAACTCGACGCTCAGGCGGCTTCGAGCACCTCGTCGGTTGCGGGCTCGGTGGCCTCGGTGGACTTCGGCCGCATCAGCGTGCAGGCGATGACGACCGCGGCGGCGACGATGGCGGCGGCGACCGCGAAGGACAGGTGGTAACCGCTGGTCAGAGCGTCCAGGACCGGCTTGCCGGCCGTGGCCAGGGACTCGGTGCGGGTGGCGGACAGCGTCGCCAGGACGGCCAGGCCGAGGGCGGCGCCGACCTCGGCCGTCGTACCGATCAGGCCGGAGGCCAGGCCGGCGTCCTCGGGCTTCACGTCGGCCATCGACAGGCCCATCAGCGCCGGGAAGCAGATGCCGCCGCCGAGGCCCAGCAGGATCAGCACCGGCAGGACGTGCACGACGTAGCTGCCGCCGACCGGCGCCTGGGTGAAGAGCACCAGGCCGATCACGATCAGCAGCAGACCGGCGATCAGCGGCCGGCGCGGGCCGAAGCGCATCACGAGCTTCTCGGAGTACCGGACCGACAGCAGGCCCATCACCAGCGTGGTCGGCAGGAACGCCAGCCCGATCTCCAGCGCGTCGTACCCGAGCACCCGCTGCAGGTAGAGCGAGCCGAGGAAGAAGATGCCGAACATCCCGGACGACGACAGCGCCTGGACCAGGTTCGCCCCGGTCAGCGTGCGGGAGCGGAAGATCCGCAGCGGGACCAGCGGGGTGGCGGCGGTCGACTCGCGAACGACGAAGCAAGCCAGCAGGGTCAGCGTCAGCGCACCGAGCGCGATCGTCCGCGGCGCGGTCCAGCCGAGCTCGGCGGCCGGGCTGACGATGGTGAACACGCCGACCATCAGCGCGGCGGTGATCAGCACGGCACCCGGTACGTCGGTCCCGCGGCCCATGCCGAGGCCCTTGTCCTTCTCGATCAGCCGGATCGCCAGCCAGGCGGTCGCGATGCCGATCGGCAGGTTGATGAAGAAGATCCAGTGCCAGCTGATCGCCTGGGTCAGCACGCCACCGGCGAGCAGACCGATCGAACCACCCGCGGAGGCGACGAACGCGTAGACGCCGATCGCCTTGGCCTGCTCGCGCGGCTCCGGGAACAGCGTCACGATCATGCCCAGGATCACCGCGGAGGTCAGCGCGCCACCGACGCCTTGCAGGAACCGTGCCGCGACCAGCATCTCCTGCGAGCCGGCGAAGCCGCACCACACCGAGGCGGCGGTGAACACGGCCAGTCCGGCGACGAAGATGTTGCGCCGTCCGAGCAGGTCGCCGAGCCGCCCGGCCAGCAGGAGCAGGCCGCCGAAGGCGATCAGGTAGGCGTTGACGACCCACGCGAGCGAGGAGCTGGTGAAGCCCAAGTCGTCCTGGATCGCGGGCAGCGCGACGTTCACGACGGTCACGTCGAGCACGATCATCAGCATGCCCGCGCAGAGCGTGTAGAGAGCGAGCCAGCGGGACCTGCCGCTGCCCTGCACGGCCGGCGTCGTCGCCAGGGATTCGGTGGTCGCGTACATGCTGGTTCTCCTCTGGTCCGTAGGTTGCTTACACCCCTACGTCGAACCAGAGCGGCTCAGATTGACACGCTGCCCGGACTTTTTTCGGCCCGCGTCCGCGGCGGGCGGGAGATCCAGTACGCGATCAGCGCCGGGACCAGTCCGGAGCCGATCACGAACAGCGTCGGGAGCCGCCCGACCAGCAGGAACCAGGTGGCCAGCCCGACCACGCCGCCCGCGACCGGCAGCGATCGCCGGAGCAGGAAGAGGTTCGCCGTACGGAACACGGTGCGGCTGGTCGCATCGTCGTCGGCCTGCGGCAGCACGGCCAGTGCGCTCAGGTACAGCCCGACGATCATCCCGCTGAGCGGAATCAGCACGGCCAGCGCGAAGATACGGATCGGGCCGTTGGTCGAGGCCCAGAAGAACAGGCCGAAGGCGAGCGCCACGCCGCCGAAGTACAGGGCCAGCCCGGCCGGCCAGAACCGGCGGAAGCACCACTTGAACTCGCCCCAGAACCGGCGCAGCAGCGCGGGATGCTCCTGCCCGATCGCGTACGGCAGCACCCGCTGGAGCGCGAACGCGGCCGGGAACAGCGTGACGATGCCGACGCTGAACAGCAGGAAGACCAGCTGCAGCATCAGCAGGTCGCCGACCAGCGAGAGCTTCGACATCACGACGTTGGTCCGGCTGCTGGCCTCGCTCACACCGGTTCCTCCTGGTTCCTCGGCACGCGGATGATCGTATGATCACAAACAATCACAAGCAGATCACAGCGCACAGTGTTGGGGGCCGAGTCGCATGCTTGCACCGGAGCGCCACGAGCTGATCCTGCGGAGCCTGCGCCGGCACGGCCGGCTCCGGGTGGCCGAGCTGGCCGCCGAACTCGGCGTCTCCGCGATCACAGTACGCCGTGATCTGGCCGAACTGGACTCCGCCGGACTGCTCCGCCGGGTGCACGGCGGCGCGGTCGGCACCAGCGTGGCCGGCGCGATCACCACCGGCAGCCAGCTCACGGTCGGCCTGATCGTGCCCAGCTCGACGTTCTACTACACCGACGTGATCCGCGGCGCCGAAGCGATGGCCGACCGGTACGGCGCCCGCCTGGTGCTCGGCGTCTCCGGGTACGACGTCCAGGTCGAGCAGGAGCGGATCGACAAGATCCTCGGCCTCGGCGTCGCCGGCCTGCTGCTGTCCACCGCGCTGGGTGACAGCCACGCCGCCGAGGTGGGCCAACGGCTCGACGCGATCGACGTCCCGGTCGTGCTGATGGAACGCGCCTTCGGCTTCCCCGACGTGGACCGCGAGTACGACCACGTCCGCACCGACCACGCGTACGGCGCGCTGCTCGCGCTGCGGCATCTGGCCGGGCTCGGCCACCGCCGGATCGGCATCAACCTGAACGCCAGCGTCACGGCGTACTGGCTGCGGCAGGGCATCGCCGAGGCGGCGGCGACGCTCGGCGTCGACGTGTTCGTCTCGCCCGTCGCCCTGCCCGCCACCGGCGAGGATCCGGACACGGCCGCACAGCTCGACGCGTTTCTGGCCGAGTGCGAAGCCCACGGCGCCGCGGCGGTCCTCGTGCACTCCGACGAACACGCCGCCGGCCTGGTCGAACGCGCGATGGAACGCGGCCTCCGCGTCCCCGAGGACCTCGCCGTGATCGCCTACAACGACGAGACCGCCGCCCTCGCCGTCGTACCGCTCACCGCTGTCTGCCCGCCCAAACTCCAGCTCGGCGAAACCGCCTGCGAGCTGCTCCTACGCCAACTGAAGGCAGGCCCGGGCCGCCGCTCGGCGACCCAGCACCTGAGCCTGCTGCCCGAGCTGCGCGTGCGGTCCTCGTGCGGCGCGCTGACCGCGCGCCAACGCGTGGCGCCGTAGATTCGGGCCATCGGCGGGCGCTCCGGTTGATCGAATTTGATCATTCGAGCGCCAGGTATTGACGCGGAAAGCCCTTTCCCATACTTTCGCTGCACTCGGTGCATCGGTCGTGACCCGACTGGCGCACACGGCAGCGAAGGAGTTCCCCTGTGAGACGTGGTGCTGGGTTGGCGGTGCTCGTGGCCGCGGTCGGACTGGTCGCGAGTGCCTGTGGCAACGGGGTGATCGACAAGAGTACGGACGGTGTCCCGCCGGCCGAGGCGACCGGGACGCTGCGCGTGCTGCTCCCGTCGTTCCCGGCCAGCAACGAGGGCCGCAAGGAGTTCGCGAAGGTCGCGGCCGATTTCAACAAGAAGTACCCGAAGATGAAGGTCGAGCCGGACTTCGCGACGTACAACAACCTGAACGAGAAGATCTCGACCTCGATCGCGGCCGGCATCCCGTACGACGTGATGGTGACCGGTGTCGGCTGGGTCCAGCCGTTCGCGGCCAAGCGGATCTTCGCCGATCTCGGCGACTTCGGGGTGACGCCGGACGTGATCAAGACCAAGAGCGTCGGGGCGCTGATCCCGGCGGTCTCGTACCAGGACCGGATCTACGCCTACCCGCTGCTGGCCGACGCCCGCGCCGTCGCGTTGCGGATCAGCGCGTTCAAGGAGGCCGGTCTGGACCCGAACGACCCGCCGACCTCGCTGGCCGAGATCAAGGTCGCGGCCGAGAAGCTCACCAAGCGGGACAAGAACGGCAACATCACCCGCAGCGGCTTCGATCTGGCCGGTGCCACCAGTTTCCGGCAGCCGTTCGTCACCTTCCTGGCCTCGACCGGTACGCCGCTGTACGTGAACAACGAGCCCAACTTCAACAACGACAAGGGCCTCGAGGTACTGAACTGGATCAAGTCGATGATCAACAACGTCCAGCCGTACGGGCAGCAGAACGCCGCCCAGCAGCCGCTGGTCTACAGCGGCGAGGCCGCGATGGGCATCGTCGGCGGCGCGATCGACTGCTCCGAGAAGGGGCTCGGTCAGGCCACCTGCGACGACCTGAAGTTCTTCCGGTTCAACAGCGGCAAGGAGATCGAGTACGTCGGTGGTGACCTCGCCTCGATCGGGTCGCGCAGCCGGCACAAGGAGGCGGGCTTCGCGTTCATCGAGTCGCTGACCCGGCCGGGCACCCTGGACGCGATGGCCAAGCTGAACAAGAAGCTGCCGGCCTACAAGGACGCGGCGAACTCGCCGCAGGCCAAGTCGAACCCGCTGAGCAAGTTCGTCGCCGAAGGCCTGCCGTACGCGGCCAACGAGAACAGCCCGCCGTCGAACTGGCTGGAGATGCGGTTCAACTTCGACTCCCAGCTCACCCAGGCGGTCCTCGGTCAGAAGGATCCCGCCAAGGTGCTGGCCAACCTGGCAGGACAGTCCCGATGAGCGCCACTCTCGAACGCCCGGGTCCCGCACTCGCCACGCCCCGTACGGTTGCCCCTGGCAAGGACAGTCGCAGGCTGATCCGCGGCCAGGTCCGGGCCGGCTGGCTGCTGATCGCCCCGGCCCTGCTGCACTCCGGGATCTTCATCGTGATCCCGGTGGTGTTCGCGATCGGACTCAGCTTCACCGACTACAGCTTCGGCGACTCCTGGGCCTGGGTGGGTTTCCAGAACTACGTCGACCTGTACAACGACCAGGACTTCCGTGCCGCACTGGTGAACACGATCCTGTACGCCGTCGTGGTGATCCCGATCTCGATGGCGCTGTCGTTGCTGATCGCGCTCGGGCTGAACCAGAAGATTCGCGGCCTGGGCTTCTTCCGGACCGCGTTCTACATCCCGACTGTCACCGCGACGGTCGCGGTGGCCACGATCTGGCTGTGGATCTACAACCCGGGCTCCGGCCTGGCGAACGGATTCCTGAGCCTGTTCGGGTTCGCCCCGAGCGCCTGGCTGTCCGACCCCGGGACGGCGCTGCCGTCGCTGATGGTGGTGGGGATCTGGCAGGGCCTGGGGACCAAGATCATCATTTATCTGGCCGCGTTGCAGGGTGTTTCGCGGGACCTGGTGGAGTCGGCGTCCCTGGACGGCGCCGGCCGGTGGCAGAGGTTCGCGCACGTCACCTGGCCCGCACTCGGCCCGGTCCAGTTCTTCGTCCTGATCACGTCGATCGTGGGCACCTTCCAGGTGTTCGACCTGGTCTACGTGATGACCAAGGGCGGTCCCGGCACCGAGACCACGGTGCTGGTGCTGGAGATCTACCAGAACGCGTTCCAGGCACTCCGACTCGGCTACGCGTCCGCCGAGACGGTGATCATGATGATCCTGATCGCGATCTTCATCGGCCTCGGACGCCTGCTGCAGAGGGCGGATGTCAATGACTAGCGCAACGGTGTCCGTGGTCGGCCAGACCAAGGAGTCGACGGTTCGGACCGGACGGATCGTGCTGTACGTCGCGCTGACGGTCGGCGCGATCCTGATGATCACGCCGTTCCTGTGGATGGTGCTGACGGCGTTCAAGAGCGAGCTGGAGATCACCAAGTTCTCCTGGTTGCCCGGCGAGCTGCGCTGGAGCAACTTCGTCGAGGCGATGCAGACGGCGCCGTTCCTGCGCTACTTCCGCAACAGCCTGATCATCGCGGTCGGCGAGACCGCGTTCACGCTGGCGGTCTGCACGACGGCCGGTTACGCGCTGGCGAAACTGCCGATCCGGGGCGCGAAGGCCCTGCTCAGCTACTTCATCCTGCTGCTGCTGGTGCCCTTCCAGATCATCTTGGTGCCGCTGTTCCTGATCGTGAAGTCGGTCCCGCTGTTCGGCGGCAACAACATCCTCGGTCAGGGCGGCATCGGCTGGCTGAACTCCTGGTGGGGCCTGATCATCCCGCTCGGCGCGGCGCCGCTGTTCACGTTCCTGGCCCGGCAGTTCTACGTGTCGATCCCGAACGAGCTGGCCCAGGCGGCCCGGGTGGACGGTCTCGGCGAGTTCGGCATCTTCTGGCGGATCATGACGCCGCTGATCAAGCCGGCCCTGATCACCATCTGCGTGTTCCAGATCGAGGCGGCCTGGAACGGGTTCCTCTGGCCGCTGATGATCACCACGTCGGACTCGATGCGACCGCTGCAGCTGGGTCTGGCGATCTTCGCCCAGAACCCGGCGGAGGTGCAGTGGCCCTACCTGATGGCCGGTACCGCGCTGGCGACCCTGCCGATGATCGTGATGTTCGTCTTCGCCCAGAAGCGCTTCGTCGAAGGTATGGCGAACGTGGGCATCAAGGGCTGAGCCCGGACGTGCGAAAGAGCCGCCGTCGACCCACGTGGTCGACGCCGGCTCTTTCGTGGTTCGCTCTCAGGCCCCCCAGAGAGTTCCCCGTTCCCCCCTTGTTACCGCCCCCCATTTCGGCGGGTTCCCCTTCGCAGGTGCTCGCCCCGCCCCGGGCGAGCACCTGCTGGGGCCCCCTCCACAAACCGGTGGTCCCGAAGAAACACCGGAGCGTCCGTCCAGCCCCCCGGCCAGGCCGCTCGAACCCTTTATCGTCCCAAGGTGAGGTGCGTTACACATTTCCTCACCTTTTTCAGAGGAATCCCGAACGATTTCAGTCCGGCCGGGTCAGAAAGGCGAATTTATCGCATTCCGAAAGGGCGCGTTCACACTGTGTGACGATCAGTCGGTGTCCACGCTGACCTGATGACCGGTCCCGTCGGCCTGGGCGGCCGTCAGTACGGCGGACAGCAGACCGGGAAACCTCGCCTCGACGTCGTCGCCACGCAGCGTCACCCAGCAGCGCGTGCCTTCTTTGCGCGTTCTGGTCAGGCCGGCGTCGCGCAGGACGCGCAAATGATGGCTCAGCGTGGACTTCGCGATCGGGGCGCGCAGTTCGCCCCACCCGCGCTCCTCGCCATCGGCCAGGACGCGAACCAGGCCGACCCGGATCGGATCGCTCAGTGCGGCCATCACCTCGGTCAGCCCGATCTCGGTGAGGTCGGGGTGCTCGGCAGCGCGCATGATGTCGATGATAGCTTGTTCGACGTTCTACGAACATCGAACGATTCGCCGGTCTGCGCCGGCGACCAGGAGGGAAGCATCGTGAGTTCTTTCGCCGGCCGGACCGTGATCGTCACCGGAGCGGGATCGGGGATCGGCCGTGCCGCGGCGCAGGCCTTCGCGGCCGCGGGCGCCGCCGTACTGGCTGTTGGTCGCCGGGCGGATGCGCTTCAGGAGACCGTGGACGCCACTGAGGGAGAGATCGCGGCGCTGTCGATCGATCTCTGTGCCGACGGTGCGCCGGCGACGGTGGTCGCCGCGGCCGACGCGCGCTGGGGACGCGTCGATGCCCTGGTCAACAACGCCGGGATCTTCGACCTGATGCCACTCGCCGAGCTGTCCGCCGAGCGCATCGACGCCTTGTTCGCGGTGAACGTCACCGCTCCGAGCCTGCTGGCGCAGGCCGCGCTGCCCCACCTGCGAGCGGGGCAAGGCGCGATCGTCAACGTCTCCAGCACCTTCGGCCACCGCCCGCTCGCCGGCGCGGCCCACTACGCCGCCGCCAAAGCCGCGATCGAGCAACTCACCCGAAGCTGGGCGCTGGAACTCGCCCCCGACCGGATCCGCGTGAACGCCGTCGCGCCCGGCCCGACCGAGTCCGAAGCTCTCGCTGCCGCCGGCCTGCCCGCAGAGCTGGTCGATCAGGTGAAAGCCGACGAGTCCGCCCGTGTCCCCCTCGGACGGCGTGGCACTCCCGACGAGGTGGCCCGCTGGATCCTCCACCTCGCCGACCCGGCCACCAGCTGGCTCACCGGCCAGGTTCTCACCGTCGACGGCGGCCTCGAGCTCACCTGATTGCCGCGGCCCCCGAGCGGGCACGTTGAAACGCGATGCGAATCCTCACCCTGAACGTGCAGAACGACGTGGGCGACCCGCGTCGCTTCGCGCTGATCAACGCCGAGATCCGCCGCCTCGCGCCGGACGTCGTCATGCTGCAGGAGGTCTGCTACCCGTCCGGCGGCCACGACCAGCTGTCCGAGCTGCTCGACGGCACCGATCTGAACCACCGCACCCACCAGTACGACGTACTGCCGGACCTGCCAGACCTGCCCGAGCTGTTCCAGCACGACGGCACGGCGATCGCGACCCGCCGGCCGCACCGCGTCACCGACGTACTGGAGAGCCCGACGACGGACCCGCACTGGTGGACACTCGCGGTCAGCCTCGACCTCGGCGAGCGCGAAGTCCTGGCGATCACCCCCACCACTCCGTGGCGTCTGGACCACGAGTACGCCCGCGAACGCCAGGCCCTCGACATCGCCACCCTGCACGCCCGGCACGATCTCCCGACGATCCTGGCCGGCGACTTCAACGCGACCCCGGACGCGGCGAGCATCCGCTTCCTCTCCGGCCTCCAGTCACTGGACGGCCGAAGCACCCACTTCCACGACGCCTGGACGATCGCGGGCTACGGCCCGGGCCACACCTGGACCACCGACAACCCGCTGGCCCGCGAGGAGATCGCCAAGCTGATCGCCCAGCCCATCCACCACCGCCGCATCGACTACATCTTCGTCGCCTCGGCCACCGTCACGTCAGCCTCCCTGATCGGCGTCGACCCACCCCTGAGCGACCACTACGGCCTGACCGCCGACATCGACTTCAGCTGAGGTGCGCGTCCACGGCGCGAACGACGAAGGCGTCCAACTGACTGTCCTCGAGAATCAGGTCGAGCGTCTTGGTCGCGCGGAGAACCGCCAGACCGTGCAGGTTGGTCCACAGCCCGACAGTGCGCTCAGCCGCATCGGGTACCTCCGGAACAGCGGCGGCCACCACCGAGGTCAACGTCTCGGTCAACGGCAACGTCGTCGCCCGAAGGTTGCCCCCGGCACCTTCCAGCAGATCGTGCCGAAAGATCAGCTCGAACATCGCCGGCCGCTCGGCGGCGAACGCCAGATAACGCCGCCCGAGCTCCACCAGCCGCGCCCGAGGTTCCCCAGTCGCCGGCGCGGTGAGCCGCGCGGCGAGATCAGCCAGCCCGGTCGCCGCAATCGCGGCCAGCAACGAGTTGTGAGTAGGAAAGTACCGCCGCGGCGCACCATGCGAAACGCCGACCCGACGAGTGATCGCCCGCAACGACAACGCCGCCGCCCCGTCCTGCTCGAGCAGCTCGACACCCGCCACCACCAGCCGCTCCCGCAACGGAATCTCGTCCACGCGAGCATTCTCCCGTACGAAGAGCCTGTTTTCCTGCACCTGTTGTGCCGTACGCTTTCCACCGTGACTGCCGGGTCGGCTTCGAGCCAAGTACGAGTTGGGTTCCCGGCCGCGTTCTGAGCGCGGCGAGGGTCGATCGCGGCCCGCCTGTTTTCACTGATCGGCGCGTGAGTTCCGCCGCGCCTTCTGGTCGATCACCTCTCCTCCGTCCCGGACAGATTCCTGCCCGCGCGTCCCCGCGGGCCACTGCGTCATGCCCAGTTTGGCTTGCCCGAAAGGATTTGAATGAACGATTTCACCCAGCAGCTCATCGAGCAGTTCCGCGCCAACAACGGCGTGGTCGGCGGCCCGTTCGAGGGTGCGCGCCTGCTCCTGCTCACCACGACCGGCACACGCTCCGGCCGTCCCCACACGTCCGTGCTCGGCTACTACCCCGACACTGCCGAGCGAGTCCTCGTCGTCGGCTCGGCCGGCGGTGGCTCCAAGAACCCCGACTGGTACTACAACCTCCGCGCCAATCCCCGTGCCACCGTCGAGACCGGCGTCTTCACGTACGAGGCCGAGGCCACGATCCTGGACGGCGACGAGCGCGACCAGATCTTCGCCCGCCTCGTCGAGGCCGACGCAGGCTGGGGCGAGTACCAGCGCAAGACCACCCGGACCATCCCGGTCGTCGCGCTCACCCAGATCGACGGTGGTCCGCCGAACGCCTCCTCCTTCGGCGAGGCGCTCCGCCTGATTCACGGCGTGCTCCGGCGCGAACTGGCCTTGATCCGCAAGGAAATCGCCGCCGCGGCCGACGGTCCGAACGCGATGGTCGGCCTGGGCGCGCAACTCCGGATCAACTGCCTGACGCTCTGCCAAGGCCTGCACTTCCACCACACCGGCGAGAGCAAGGGCATGTTCCCCGCCCTGCTCGATCGCTATCCCGAGCTCACAGCCACGATCGCCGGACTGCAGGCGGACCACGACAAGATCGCCCTGCTGCTCGAGGAGCTCCAGGAACTGGTCAGCACCGGCAGCCCGGCCGTCGTACTGCCCGAGGTCGACCGCCTGATCGACGAGGTCGTCACGCACCTCGACACGGAGGAGGCCGCGCTCATCCCTCTGCTCTGACCTCCCAGCCTTCCGGAGTGGTTGAGAGTCAGCGCAGGAACAGGTACCTGAAGGCGGCCTGGATGGTCGCGGCAGAAGGCACGACCGGCTGGGTCGACGGCGGATAGTCCCAGCCGGTCAAGTAGGTGGTGTAGGTGATCCGGCTCGGGCAGGCCGTGCCGCTGATCTGCACGCGGGTGTTCGACACCAGCCGGCCGGTGCGCAGCTCGTAGACCTTCACCGGGACAGCGATCTTGTGGAACGTCACGTCGGAGACGTTCTGCGGGTTCGACTCGCTGCGGTACGGGCAGGTCCGGGCCGCCGCACCGTCCTCCGCGTCCTCCGTGCAGACGACGATGACGGCGTTGCTGGCGTCGCTCGCCCGCCACGAGGCCGGCAGCCGCTTGGTCATCTCGTCGTCGCCCTCGAACAGCCCCGAGTTGAACCCACGCTGGTACGGCCGGGCGCCGCTGAACTTCGCCGGCGCGTCGCAGTACGCGTTGCGCGCCAGCAGATCGCGCACCTGCGTCAGCTCGATCGCCAGCGTCGCCTGCCGAATCCCGGCCCGCGCCTTCGCCACCCGCGCGTCCTTCGGGTACTGCGAAATCAGCTGCTGGTACGACGACCGCGCGGCCGCCCAGTTCTTCTGGCTCATCAGCCGATCGGCGCACGCCGCGATCGCCGGCGGCGCGGTCTTCGTCACGGCGGCACGGGACTGATCGAGCACGTTGTTGGTCGGTTTGCGCTGCCGAAGCCAGTCGGTCACCCGGACGGTCCGGCACGGGTCCTTCACCGGCAGGTCGTCGAGCCAGCCCTTCAGCGTCACGTCGACGGTCTTCTCGTGCCCCGGCTCGGCCAGCACCGAGCCCAGTACGTCGAACCCGTCCTGCAAAGCGGTGTAGTCACCAGTGAGCCCGATCGCCAGTTCGCCCTTGGCTCGCCCCAGCCGGTCGCACAGCTCGACGTCCTCATCGCCCTGCGCGGTCCCCGGCGCATCGACGACCCGATGCCCGAGCCACACCTCGTCCTGGGTGTTGATGAGCTTCGTGCAGTCCCCGGCCGCCCGCGCCTCGGCGACCTCGCCCGCAGTCCGGCCGGCGTCGTACCGGAGCAGGCCGACCGTCAGCAGTACCGGGATCGTGATCGCGAACGCGACCACCCGCTTGGGCAGGTCGGAGGCTTTGCGCGGCGCGGCGTTCGCGAGGAAGAAGCCGTGCAGGATGCTGATCACCCACCAGGCGACCAGCGCGAGCTCGCACCAGGGTTTCTTCAGCACCAGCAGGAAGATCAGCAGCGCGCCGACCAGCATCAGGTTGAGGATCGCGAAACCCCAGCGCTTCATCAGTACGTACCCGACCCCGAGCAGCGACGCGTTGCCGACCGCGACCGCGAGCGGATCAGGCGTCACCACGGCCGGCGGCTGCGGCGGAGGCGGTGGCTGCCAGGCGTACTGCGGCGTGTAGCTCATCGGTCTCTCTCCCCAGCAGAAGCGATCGTCACTGTCAGTGTGCGCAGTGAACCGGCCTTCAACCCTGGATGTCCGGGACCTGCCACCCGCTGCCGGTGTGACGCCGGACTGACGCCGATCCGAAGCCGCCGAGGAGCCCGGCGCTGATTGCCTGGTGCCATCAAGCTGAACCGTCGAAGAGGGAGTCAGACTATGAGGAAGACCTTGATGGGTGTCGCGGCGATCGGCATGCTCGTCGTACCGGTGGTCGGCACCGGAGCGGCTGCTGCGGCCACCCCGGACGCAGCAGGCAAGACCACCACCAAGGTGGCCCCGGGCCCGAGCAAGGCCGACGGCTACTGGTGTGACCAGAGCGGCCTCGGTACGTCGAACGCCTATGTCACCTGCTACAACCAGACCGACCAGGCCCGGTACGCGCACTTCCACGTCGACTGCTGGGCCCTGGGCGACAACGACACCGACCAGACGAAGTGGGTCGGCCCGTGGGGGTCGGTCAGCTTCCACCACTACTGCTGGTCGCACGCCCAGAGCATCGAGGGCTTCTTCCAGTAGGCAGGGGTTCTCCGAGCGGCCAGGGACACCGTGTCCCTGGCCGTACGGCGTCCCTCGTGCGTGAGTTCCACGGCATAGGCGCGGACGAGTTGGTGAAACTCGAACCGCCGTGCGCCGGCCCGGCAGAGCAGGTGCTGGTCCGCCAGGTCGTCCAGGACCGAGCTCGCCGCGCGGGCCGACGTACCGAGCAGCCCGGCCGCGGCCGACGAGTCGAACTCGTCGTACAGGTACAGCCCGAGCAGCCGGAACGCTCGTGCGACGTCGGGCGCGAGCGTCTGGTACGACCGATCGAACACGGCCCGCAGGTCGCCGCTCTCGTCGCCGACCGCCAACGCTTCCAGCCGGCGCGGCAGATCGCGGAGCTCGTCCACCACGAGTTTCACGCTGTCCTCTGCCCGCTCGGCGGCGATCGACAGGGCCAGCGGCACGTGACCGCACAGGTCGGCGAGCTCGTTGAGAACGTCGTCGTCGCCGGCTTGCTCACTGTGGAGTTTGGCGTGCAGGAGTTCGGTGGACTCTTCGGCCGTCAGTTGGCCGACGTCGATGCGTCGGGCGCCTTCCCGTACGGCGAGGCCGCGCAGCTCGCTGCGACTGGTCACCACCGCGAGCGATTCCGAACCGGGGATCAGGGGGCGCACATGGTCCGCGTCGAGCGCGTTGTCGAGCACGACCAGACAGCGATGACTGGCCAGCATCGTGCGGAGCATCGAGGAGCGGGCTTCGACGTCGTCGGGGATCTGCGCTTCAGGTAGGCCCAGGCTGAGCAGGAGGCTGCGGAGTGCCGCGCTGGTGGTGATCAGGTCGCCGGGGCCGTAGCCCTGCAGGTCGATGAACAGCTGTCCGTCCGGGAACTCGTGCCGGTGTTGGTGCGCCCAGTTGAGCGCCAAGGCCGTCTTGCCGATGCCGCCGAGCCCGTGAAGGACGACGATCGCTTCCTGATCGGCGTCGTCGAGAGCCTGCCGTTCCTTGGGTCGGCCGACGAACAGGCCTGGGGCTGCCGGCAGTTGCTGCGGCACTACGCCTCTCCGGTGACTGAGCTGGTCAAGAGGGCTGTGGCTCTCGGGCTCATCCGGGGCCGGCGTGCCTTCGTTTCGAACGGCCGGGCCTTGCTCGACGGGGTCGTTCTGCAGCAGTTCGCCGTACTGGCGCTTGAGCTCCGGTCCAGGATCAACCCCGAGCTCGTCCGCCAGCATCACCCGGACGCTTTCGTAGCAGCTGAGCGCCTCCGCGCACCGCCCGCTGTGCCGCAACGCCAGCAGCAGCCGCGACCACAGCGCCTCCCGCAACGGGAACCTAGCCGTCAGCTCGCGCAGGTCGGCCACCACCGCGCCGTACCGCCCGACCGCGAGCTCCAGATCGACCCACCGCTCCTGCGCCCCGAGGTAGAGCTCGACCATCCGCTCCGCCTCGACCTCGTCCAGCCACCGCGACCCCACGCCCTCGAACGGCGCCCCGCGCCAAATCGTCAACGCCTCCGCCAGCAGCGACCGCTGCTCTTCGACCTCCGTTTCCGCGGCAACCGCGGAAATCAGCCTTTCGAAACGCACGACGTCGACGTCATCGGGTCGAATGTCGAGCAGATATCCGCCCGGTTCGGTGCGAATCCGGTCAGTGCCCAGCTGCCGCCGCAATCGCATGATCTGCGTCTGCACACTTTTCCGCACATGCACCGGCAGCTCGTCACTCCACACCCCGCGAGCCACCCGCTCCACCGACACCGGCCGCCCAGCCTCCAGCGCCAACACCGCCAGCAGCGCCCGAAGCCGCCCGCCCACGTCGAGTTCTTGTCCGCCCCGCCGTACGACCAACGGCCCCAGCAGACTCACCTGAATCCGATCCGTCCCCTCCATCTGCCCTCCCCGATGCCGGCCCGGGCGGGACCGAGACGTCACTGAACCCTCGTGACGAACGTAGGACTGTCCCGGCACTCAAGCAAACACTTGCATTCACATCGAAAGGGGCGATCCGTTAGCCGGCTCACCTTTTCGAGCACCGACCTGCCCGAAAAGGCAGTTGCTATCCCTTCAACAATTCCGAAGAATTCTCAGCAAATACCGATGGAAATGGTCTCCACCGGTCGGCGGTGGCGCTTGTCCGGGCAGGCCCGGCTGAGCGCGCGCGTGCTACTCCCGGCCGACCCAGGTCGCAACGCAGACCTCATTACCCTCCGCATCAGCCAGCACCCACCACTTCGGCGCGTGCTCCTCGGAGACCAGCCGGCCGCCCGCGGCCAAGGCAGCCGCGACCCGGGCCTCCGCCTGATCGTGCGGGACCGCAACATCAAGATGCATCCGATTCCGCTGCGTCCGCGCCACGTCCATCATCTGCAACCCGAACCCCGGCCCACGCCGCAACGGATCGAACAGGTAGTCGTCCCCGATCTGCCCGTAACCAAGCACCGCCCGCCAGAACGGCAACACCGCGGCGCCGACGAGCGCATCAAGCGTGACGTTCACGACCTGAACAGCGGCCGGGTCTGCGGCAACGCCCAATTGCGCGGCGGCAGCCGAAATCTTCCGAGCGAGTGCGACATCCCGCCGCCCCAACGAAACCGTGACCCCGGCAGCCCGCAGGTCAACACTCACGTACTCCTGCTCGGCAGCCCCGACCAGCTCGCCGATCGCATCGACCAGCGCGATCCCCTCAGCCAACGATCCGGTCCGAAAATGAGCCGACACCAGGTGATAGACCGACCGCCAGTCCTCGACACCATCAGCCGCATGAAACCGCCCCGCCGTGATCTGCTCGGCCATCCCGCGAACCTAACACCACCCTGCCGCCGGACGCCTGCGATCCACGGCCGCACCTGCGCCCTCGTCCCAGCCCTGGACAACGCAGATGGGCCGGTCGCTGTCGCGACCGGCCCATCCGGTGTTCGTCCCCTGCGTGTGACCAGGTCTTGCGCTGACCAGCGGAAACACTGATCGGGTGGCCACCCGGAGAGTGGCGGAGGATACGAGATTCGAACTCGTGAGGGGTTGCCCCCAACACGCTTTCCAAGACCGTCATCCGAAATTCGGGGGTGACCGGCTGCCCTCGTTTAGGTGTGGAGTTCCTGCCGGTCGGACTGTCGCGGACGGTGCTGGACGATGGCGGTTGAGACCCACTTTGAGACCCTCTCGCCGTCGCCACGCCGCCATGTTTCAGCCCGCTCTTCTGCTGGAACACGGGGCAGTTCGGGTCCGCCTGAGTTGGCAGCAGCCGAACCCCAGTGGGACACCTGGGACAGAGGACAAAGCGTGCGGTCCCAGGTGTTTGCGCAGGTCAACGCGAGAACTGGGACAGTAGGACACCTGGGACAGTCGCAGCTTGGGAACACGAATCGGAGACAACTAGCAGCCGTCACGCTGAGGGGCGTCTCGAACCGCCGACCTTCCGCCCCCAGTTTTACAACGCCATACAGTGGCGCCGTCAACAGACGTTATCGACAGAGGAGGCGGCGGGGGTCTTTGCGGCCGCGAGGCGAAGCCTGTCGCATGCGGAGTAATTGGGGAGAACGTGGCTGAGTCGGCTCAAGTGTGCGCCAGGTTAGAGCATCGCTGCGTAGTCGCGAAACCTTTCGAGAGCATCTGTCGGAACGTGCCCCAGATCGGCGTCCATAAGCTGCGCAGCCGTAGCCTCGCCGAATACGTGATCAAGATCTGTAAGTTTCTGGAGCACAGGTAACGATCCCTGATCGACGATAGACTCGGCACAACTGAAGGCGACGGCGAAGGACCCGCTCTCAAGTCCTGCGGCACCAACTTGCATGGCTAAGCGAACGGGTTCAACAGAATCAGTAGTTGTCGACGCCCAGTCCGAAATTGACGACCAGGCGGTGCCGAACTGTTGAGGGTCGAGTCGGACGCAGGCCGCGCCGAGTGCAGCAAGGGATCGTACACTGAGGAGCTCGAAAGCGGGCTCGCGTGCCATCTCGCGAAGCTTGCCAACTACTAGCCCGAACGCATCTCGCTGGCCAAGGCTCAATGCAGTCACGCCAGCTCGTCTCAACCAGGTCGTGAGGCGCTCAACCTTGTATTGGCGAATATCCGCGCCAGCGAGGATAGAGACGAACATCATCGGCGTCTGCTCTTCCGGGCCGGATGCGGCGAGGCATCGATTGAATAGCACATCAGCGGCCTTGCCCACGCCCTCATCGGCGTTCTTTGTCGCGCTAACGATGAGGCTTAAAATATCGCGCAATACCGGACTCAAAGGGTAGAGATCGGCTCGCGTAGCGTCGAACCGTGCGTCATCGTCCTGATTGTATTTGCGCCGGAGTCGCGCCCGTTCAGATCTTGCGCGGAGAATGTGATCCGCAACTATACGACTCGCCTGCTCTGCTATAGCCTCACCGAGGCGGATGTCACCGCCTCCGGCGCTAGTTAGAGCCAGTGAGGCTAATGTGACCGCTTGGGTGCTCACATCCTCAATCGCACCAGCCTCTGCAGGCTTTAACCATCTGCGCAGATCATTCGCCAAAGCTACCGGCAACCGACGCGAGGCTGGCGGACGGACGTAAGCAGTCGTATCACCGGCCGAGACCAATAGCCCGAATGATGAACCGAATTGAATGTAGCCGCCGTCGGCGAATATGTCGTTGGATAGGATCTTCCGGGCGCGCCTACGACTCGGCATCAGCATGCCACGTGTTGGCGCGTGGATCTGCATGACGTCATGCCCCATCATGTGGCGCGTGCCAGTGCCAGTGAATGGCAGAGATTCTATGTCTTTCCATAACCGTGCGCCTCGCCATTGCGTGGCCCCGAACTTGGTGCTAGCGCGAATCCACGCACGAATGTACCGGTCCACGTACGACTTGCATGCCTCGGCAGGATCCGTGCGGTGGAAAATCCTTGTCATCGCACCGGCCATCCAGCCAACCGACATCAGGAGAAGGATCGCCTGAAGGCACGCCCATGTTTTCGGAGTGGGTGACGGTGTATAGACGGTAGCGAACAGCAATGATAACGCCGCCGCATAAGCACCGGCGAGCTGCCAGGGCTGACCTGCTACGCGCGAGACGGACCCCGGCAGTCGCTGCGTTGACAATTGGACCGTAAATACGTTGATTGTCGCAATGAGGGCGACGATCGCGATCGCGCCCTCCAGTGGCATTGCTGCAAGTGGTACGTGCTTCAACCACTCCCAGTCGGACCTACGGAACTCGCTGATTGCTGTGATAACGAGTGCTGGGGCGGGCAGGACGATCGCCACAAGACGGACGCCGGTAGCGACGAATCCGGTCCAGGAGTGAGTACGGCGACCCGATCCTATCGTTGATAGGGCGGGCGCAGTCCGACGTGACGAATCGGCTACATCGGCAAATCGCTCGAACTCCTGCCTGGTCAGCGATAGGCGGCTACTGACGTCGACGAATGAACCGGCGGATTCAGCACCCTTGCTGCGAACACTTCTCGCTAACAGATCGAGTGCATCGGCGCGTTTTGTTCCGCTCAGAGACTTGCACATTTCAGCGAGCTGCATCTCTACCTCTGGACGATTCGCAGCGAGGTTCACGATTGCGGCTGAAGCTGCCGGTCTCCTCGATCTGGAGTCATACGGATCAAGGGGAACGCTCGCTAGGCTCCAGAGCTTCTTGAGGATATCGGTTGCGTGTTTCTCTGGAAGCCCTGGCGCGACTCGTTGAACTTGAAGGATTACGAGGTCGAGTAGATCTCCCCCGAGACCGGCAGGGCCGTCTAGTACCAGGGCCTCATATATTGCATGGGGTAAGTCCTGATTCAATCGTTCCTGATTGATAAGCCACTTAGCTCCAGCGGGCCGGAGTATAACCGGCAGTTCAGCGATGTCTTCGAGAAGTTGGCGCGCAGATCCGTCACGTGATGGACGACCCGACAGGATTCGAAAGGTGAGCCCATTGAAGCCGAGTGCGGCGATCAGAGTAGATTGGTTGCTTCTGTCAAAGGATCCACTTGAAGTGGCTAAGAAGGCCGTCAATCGGTTAACGATGCTCGGCAACGGTCGACGCTCATCACGCGAAATATAGTCGAGGACACCGAGTCCTCTAAGAGAGGCTGCGACGATGTGGCGGCTGACCGACCTCAGGAAGCCGACGGCAGTCCGAGTTAGAAGGGTTCGTCTACTTGTTGAATCGGGAAGCCTCAGAGATGACGCGACGAGGCGGGCATGACCATCATCAGCACTAGACCGCAGGCGGCGCACCACCCCTATCCCCCGATTGAAATACTGGCGACAGCGGGACGCATAAGCTCCATCCCCGGAGAATATAGCGCAGACTTCGGCGCTGGCATTCGTAGCGCTGCTGGATTGAAGGTTTCTTCGAACGTCTTCGCCAAAGCTGTTAATTGTCGCTCAGCCAGAGCATGTGACCTCTCTGGCCAGTCTCCAACCTGCGCACGTGCGCCCGGGGTGTTCTGCATCACTTTCGCCGACAGTAATGTGTGCAGGAATGTTTCCCGAGTGGCCGTAGTGATCACTAATGGTTCGAGGATGCTAAGGCCAAGTGTGGAGCCGATTTGTATGCCGCCCTTCATTGGGAGAATCGGGCTGATTTGATCGCGACCGTGCTCGCGTTCCACTATGACGTAGTCCGAGGTAAGCTCCAATATTTCCTCGGGGCGAATCAGCCAAGGATTCTTGATGGGGACCGACTCCAATGACAGGACCCCCATCCCGCAAACGAATCCGTCTCGGACGGCGTGAGCCGTCAAGGCGGGTATTCCACTGAGTTCCAGCATATCGCGAGTCTTCTGCAAGATCTGCTCAGGGCCGGGTCCAACAATGGTCCAGCCTTGCGTGAGGACGCTTACAATCTTGTCGATTGCGGTGCTTGCGATAGGACTTGCGTTATATACGTGTCGCGTAAGAGGCATCCGCGAGCGAACTTGCTCAGCGTCGAGCAACGGACTTCGATACTCCACGTGTAATGCGAAGCCACTGGCTGCGGCGCGCGAGCGAATCGCACGGCATGCGCTTTGCCAACCGTTATTTCGAATTTCCTCGCTAGTGAGTCGCGTGGTTTCTTCGTCCACGCGCGCCGCTACCTCTGGAATGGAAGCGACTTTCTGTTCGGCGGTCATATCTTGGACGAGAGATTGACGTGCCAGTAACATAGCGAGGGCCGTCAAAGTGGACTCAATTTGTGTTTCTATCGCCGAATTTATGACGCAGGCCCAAACTGACGGCGTGCCCTCGGAGCTGTCATTGGGTGACTGAACTGCCACCCCGGTCCCGTTGAGTATCGAGTCGAGCGCTTCGGGTGTGGTCCAGTCAGCCATTTGCTCGATTGCCCAGTCCATCCCCAGTCTGTCCAAGCCTGGGATGACATGCCGTTCGGCCTCGCCAGATCTAACAGGTAACAGCCAAAATCCGTAGAGTTTGGGGTTTAAGAAGCCCGGCTGCTCGTAATGTCCCACGCGAACGTGCAGATGGCGGTCTGCTTTGCCATCGGCCGCGGAAGTTACTGCGGAACAGAGTTCTGCAAGGAGTGCTGAGGACGCCGAGCGATGTTCGGCCGTGATCTCAGTCGGATCTAAGCGGTCGCCTGGAGTAGGGAGATAAGCCACGATCCAGAGTGTGTCACGACGAGCGGATCTGTGGCTCTAGTTGATTCAGAACCCATTGCCAGCGGAAGTTTGTTGCTACCTGGTCTCCCGTGCCGGATTCGAGCGGATCGACCGACGTCGTCGAGCCGTCGTGCGGGTTGATGACCCTAATGCCCGCATAGCGAAGAACCGCGAGTGATGCTAGCCAAGCGGGGTGCCCGGCCAGGTCGTTTTTCGCGAACGGGACCGCGGCAGTTGGCGTACGGGAGCCAAGCGCAGCGCAGAGCGTCGTAAGCGGATAGGTGTTGGCGTTACCGATCGCCCAGGCGTTGAGGGTGTTGAAGGTCATCGGGACGACGGCAACGGCATCGGCCGGTGGGGTGCGCCGCAGCTGGTTCGGGTTGCGGCTGCCAGTGATGACGGGGGCATCCCCTAGGTCCTGGTCGGCTAGCCACGACATAGCGGCGTCGGTGGGGATGAGGTAGGGGTCCCAGCCGTGTTGGCGGGCGGCTCGTACGCCGTCACCGGCGCGGGAGGCGAGCGGGGCGCCGCAGACGACGATGTAGAGCGTCTTGCTGGTCAATCTAGGACTCCTGCGCGGGTCGCGATGGCGGTTAGGGCTGGGGTGGGTTTGCGGGAGCGGCGGAGGAGCTCGCGGACGATCTCGCGGGCGATGGTGTGGTAGCGGATGGCTTCGGGCGCCACGCGCTCGGCTTGCTGGAGGTGAAGGATCGCTTCCATGTCGTTCTTCGCCTGTGTCTGTGCCCATGCGAGGTCGATGTGGAGGCGGGAGCGGCGGCCCTGGAGGCCCGCCGGTAAGGCGCCGGTATCGATCTCGGTTGCGGCCCGAAGTACGTCGTAGGGGTCGCCGAACTCGGATGCGACCGAGGCGCGGTGGATCTGGACATTGGTGGGTCCGAAGGCGGTCCACCAGTGGTTTCCGTCGTGGCCCAGCAGGTCGGCGAGGTCACCGGCGCTGTTCAGGCGCTCGGAGGCTGTGGCGCGGTCGGTACGGCGGGCAGCGATGACGGACGAGATGAGCCACAACGATCCAGCGAGCGAGACCGTGTCCGGCTTGTCGGAGCCGATCAACGGCATGAGGCCTTCGGCTGAGCGGATGGCGACTCGCTCGGCATCGTCGATTCGCTCGCTGCGCAGTAGCGCAATGACGATCTGGTAGGCGGCCATGCCCTGGGCGGCCTTGGAGTCGGCCGCGATTGCGGCGTGGGTTGCGCGGTCGGCGGCCAGCCAGCCGAGCTGGTGTTCGCCCACCTTCGTGAGGATCTTGGCGGCTGCGACGTAGACCGAGCACCGGGCAAGGTGCGTCTCTCGGTCGTCCCGGCCTTGGTAACCGTCGAGCGCGTCGGCCGCCTCAATCAGCGCGGGCAGCATCTCGGTTGCGCGGTGGTACTCCGCGGCTTGGTAGGCCTGGTGGACCTGCACGGCGCCGATCCGGAGCTGGGGGAGGGGCCACGGAGTTGTCTCCTCGCCCAGCAGGTGGTGATAGCTCGCGAGCTGGCTTCGGATGGCGTCGACGGCGGCCACCTGCTCGGGGGCATCGGGTGCTAGGACCCAGTCGCGGCCGATGAGGTCGGCGACGTCGATGCGTAGGACGGTGGCTAGGTCGTTCAGGGTGGATAGGCGATCTACGCCCCGGACTCCGCGCTCTACCTGGGAGAGCCACGACCGGGACATTCCGACGAGGCCAGCTAGGGCGTCCTGCGACATCCCGCGTCGCTTGCGGTACGCCCCGATGCGCTCACCGATGTGCATCTGCACTTCCCCTCGTTGATCTGGTCCCTCTAGTGAACCGCGTACCCACCCGGGTAATGCGCACAAAAGTGCGCAGCCTTCCAAGTGCACTCCGGTCGCGGATTTCGCCGTGAGGCTGCTGCCATGAACGAACCGACCACTCAGGAACCGGCCCGCTTGGGACCGGGAGGTGCTGGGGGTACGCCCTCGGCGCGCGCCTTCCTGCGGATGTACGCCGACGTGAACGGCGACAGCCGCTCAACCTCGGTAGGGCTCACTCCCGCACGCAGCGCGGTCAATGCCGCCGCCAGTACTGCATGCCGCGCCTCTTCGTGGGCGGATTCGGTCTCTCGATACCTGCTGGTCGCAGCCGAGAGCGCTTCACGTGGGTCAGTCACCAAACCAGTGTATCGAACCTCGCTTGCGCAACTGCATTTGAAGCAATACAGTGTTCCGAAACAAAGTATCGCTTCGAGTTCTGGAACGGCTCACAAGAGCGACGCCCCGGCGGGTGCAACCGCCGAGGCGTCAGGGCCGCACCAGTCCCACTACGAACAGGAGCTATGCCCAATGGACATCATCCACCTGTCAGTGCTCCGGGACGACGAGCCGACCGCTGCCGACCTGGCGGCGATCGAGCTGGAGTGGCCGTTGATCGCGGCCGAGCAGGACCTGTTGGAAGCCGAGATCGCGTTCGACAACGCGGGTGAGAACGTCTCCGACTTCGACCGCCGCCGCATCCGCCGCGCGGAGCGCCGGGTGCAGGACATCGCCCGCGAGTTGGCCATCCCGACCGCTGGTGCGGAGGTCGTGGCATGAGTACGCCGCTTCGTACGTCGTACCCGGTCCCGGTGGAAGACCTGATTCCGGCCGCACGCAGCCTCACTGCCGAGCTGGGCGAGATCCCGTCGCAGAACCGGCTGATGAAACACCTGCGGGTCGGCAAGGACAAGGCCAAGGCCGTCCACGCCGCCCTCACCTCCGAGCACGCCAGCACCCGCCCGGAGAGCCACCTTCACTCCGTCCCGGCCACCGTCGAGACCGCGACCGAGACCGAGCCGACCGAGACGGCTCCCGAGCCCGCTTCGCAGGAGTTTGTGCAGGTCAAGGCGCCCGTAGTCCCGGTTCCGCTGGTTCGGTCGGGCTGGGGAAAGTGGGTCCCGCGGCTTCCGTGGCGCGGGGGCATCTCCCCGGCCGCCGAGACGACCCCGGAGACCGAGCCGGAGCCCGAGTCCGACGTGCGCCCGGTGCGGTCGTGGCCGGTGCTGCTGCTGGCGCTGCCAGCGTTCGTCGCGGTCTGGTCCGGCTGGGTCGGTCTCGGTGAGCTGACCGGGTTCGGCGTCGTGCATCCGCTGCCCGGGATCGCGGACGGCTTCACGATCAACTCAGCGATCACGCTACCCATCGGTGTCGAGACCTACGCCGCGTTCGCGCTGCGAGTGTGGCTGTCCGGCCGCGTCCCGGCCAAGGCCCGCACCTTCGCGAAGGTGTCCGCCCTCGCCTCACTCGCACTCGGAGCGCTGGGGCAGGTCGCCTACCACCTGCTAGAGGCCCAGGGCGTCACGTCGGCCCCGTGGCCCATCACCACCGCCGTTGCCTGCCTGCCCGTTGCCGTACTCGGCATGGGCGCCGCGCTGGCCCACCTGATCACTACCCGCGAGGGGAGCAACCGATGACCGAGCCGATGAACAACGAGCTGCCCGACCCGATCGACCTGGACGCCCACCGCACCCGCCGCGACGACGACTCGCGCACGCCTGACGAGCAGGCCGGCCAAATCGTCCCGCTGTCGCCGCGCGAGGTGGAGTCGATGGACACCGCGTACGAGATCGCTCTGGACGGCGACTCCGACGACGACCCGGCTACCGGCAACGTGCTGGTGCCGGTGGACACGCCCGGCCTCATGCTGCCGGTGCAGGAGGGCGCCCGGCTGCCGATCATCCCGGTGCACCTGCGGCCGGGGAACCTGCGCGGCACGATCCGCCGCGCGCTGATCCGAACGGGCCATGTGACGGCCTTCCACGCCGTCCGGGCGCCTTGGTACGGCGTCAAGTTCGGCTGGTTCGCCGCGCGCGGCCTCGCGCGGCTGGTGCGGAACCAGTTGAACTGGTGGTGGGTGCCGAACTCGTTTGCCCTTGAGCAGAAGGCCGCCGATGCCGGGGAGCTGAAGGAGTGGGAGAAGATCCACCGCCAGCTCAAGGCGACCCGGATGTGGCGCGGTGGCGTGCTGGCCGCGCAGAACCTCGGTCTGCTGATCGGTGCTCCGATCGCCTACGCATCGGCGCCGGGTGCGGCTCTGGTTGCGGCGGGCGCGATCGCGGCTGGTGGGCTGGCGCACTACGGACGCCCGGCCGGACAGACCCTGATCGGGACTGCGGTCGTCGCGCCCCGGTACCGCAAACTCACCTCGGACGTGGTTCTGCGTGCCTACTACGCTGCGGGTTTGGGCAATCCGGACAAGACCGACCAGCAGGTCACCTTCGGCTCGATCATGTCGCGCGACGCCTCCGATACCGGTACTGAGGTCACGATCGATCTGCCCTGGGGCAAGTCCTGGAGCGACGTGCTGAAGTCGCGGGAGAAGATCGCGTCTGGTCTCGACGTGCACGTGCGTCAGGTGTTCCTGACCGAGGACGACACCTCCAGCCGCCGTCACCGGCTATTCGTGGCCGACACGGATCCGCTGGCGGTCCCGGCCGGTCGCACGGATCTGCTGGACGGCAAGCAGCGCTCGATCTGGGAGCCGATGAAGATCGGCCGTGACGAGCGCGACCGTCTCGTTGAGCTGTCGCTGATGTGGTTCTCGCTGCTGATCGGCGCCCAGCCCCGCAAGGGCAAGACGTTCTTTGCCCGGCTGATCGCCCTGCACGCCGCGCTGGACCCGTGGGTCAAGCTGATCGTTGTCGATGGCAAGAAGTCTCCGGACTGGCTCGGGTTCCGCAAGGTCGCGCACCGCATGGTGTTCGGTGAGCTGCCCAACCCGCTGGACGACGACCCGATCACTCACCTTCTGGCCGTGCTGGACGAAGTCCTCGACCACATCGACAAGGTCAACGCTCGTCTCACGTCCCTGCCGGTCGATGAGTGCCCGGACGGCAAGCTCACGCCTGCGTTGTCGCGCGACCGCCGCTACCCGGAGCTTCGGGTGATGGTGCTGGTGATGGAGGAGTTTCAGGTGTACTTCGAGACTGCCTCGCAGGAGGTCAACAAGCAGATCGCGGACAAGCTGTCCAAGATCCTTGCCATTGGCCCTAGTGCCGGTGTGGTCCTCGTGTCGGCCTCGCAGAAGCCGTCGAGTGTGGGCGCGGGTGACGTGCAGCGGCTGTTCAACCGGTTCCGCGACAACCACACCATCCGCTACGCGCTGCGGTGCGGTAATCGTGACGTGTCCATGGCCGTGCTGGGCGGAGACGCTTACCAGGAAGGCTACGACGCGTCGTCGCTGCCGGTGGGGGACAAGTTCCGGGGCATCGGTTACCTGTACGGCGCGGCCGACCAGACGCCAACCGTGCGGTCGTTCCTTGCCGACGGCAAGGACGCGGACAAGATCCTCGACGCCGCCCGCAAGCACCGCGAGCGGCTCGGCACCCTGACCGGGCAGGCGGCCGGGGAGCAGATCGAGCGCGACACCCGCGACGTGCTGGCCGACATCCTGACCGTGCTGGGCGCCGACACCGCCGCGCACTGGGAGGCGATCGCCGGACGGCTCGCGGAGCAGATGCCCGAGCAGTACGACGGCACCACACCCGAGGCGATCTCGGCGCAGGCTCGCGCGCTCAACGTGCCATCGCGGGACGTGAAGCGCGACGGCGTCAACCGCAAGGGCTGCCGCGCAGTGGACATCCGCGCCGCGATCGACCGCCGCAACCCGTAACACACCGTCACTGAAGCGGGTGGGGTGGTGACCGGCCGAAGGTAGCGCGCTGAGCGCTACCGGTAGCGGCACCGCTACCCCACCCCGCTACCTCGAATCTCATAGCTGACCAGGCCGTATCTGCGCAGGTAGCAGGTCGCGGCCACGGCTCCTGACGCCCAAAAACAGCCCGTTGGAGGCTTCCCATGCTGTCCCGCGCCGCTACCTCTACCTTTCCCGCCGCTACCCACGGTAGCGGTCACGCTGATGCTGCCGCTACCCTCACCGCCGCCCTCCACACCGCCGGACAGGTCGCCACCGTGCTACTCGTCGTGACGATCGCCGTGGGGTTCTACCTGCTGAGCTGCCTGATCTGGCCGTTCGGGAAGTGCCGCCGCTGCAAGGGCGCGGGCAAGTTCAAGTCCCCGTTCGGCAAGGCCTACCGCCACTGCGGCAAGTGCGACGGGTCCGGTCTGCGGGTCCGCGTCGGCCGCCACGTCGTGAACCACATCCGCGCCGTACGGGGCGCCGGACAGAACTCCACCAGCAAGGGCAGCAAGTGATGGCCGCCCAACTCGGAGTCAGCCTGCACCCGGCCCGCTCGGTGTGGATCGAGCTGTGGAACGGCAAACACGCCCTCGGCTGGGATTACCACGGGACGCCGGTGTTCCGGTTCGGTTGGGCGCCCGCAGGACTCGCCACCCGCCGCCAGCTCCGCGCGATGCACATGTGCCCAGGCGGACACGAGCCGTACGCCGTCCTCGCGTGGCGCAAGGGCAAGCGCTGGGCATGGCTCTACCGGCTCGATCTCGCCAAGCCATCGCGGCGCGCCACACCCGCCGTGCTCAACGCGCTGGACAAGGCCATGCGCGCCCGCCGGACCTGCGGGCAGTGCCGCCGCGAACAGACCTACTGCATCCCCACCGCGGATGGCCGGTGCAACGACTGCATCGACGCCGCCAACTACTCCTACGCAGCTTGACCCATTCGGAGGAAGGAACTACCGATGAACGACTTGCTGACCGCCGCCCTCACTGCCGCTTCCCACGGCTGGCATGTGTTCCCTCTCGTCCCGGACGGCAAGCGCCCGGCCGTCGACGACTGGGAACACCGCGCCACCACCGACGCGGCCCGGATCGAGCGTTGCTGGTCGGCTGGCCCGTACGGCGTCGGCATCGCCTGCGGGCCGTCCGGTCTGGTCGTGATCGACCTGGACCAGCCCAAGCCCGGCCAGACGGCCCCAGAGGCGTGGGCCAGGCCCGGCATCACTTGCGGAGCTGACGTGCTCGCCGACTGCGCCGACACGGCCGGGGAGCCGTACCCGTGGAACACCCACACCGTTCTGACCGGGCGCGGCGGCGAACACCTGTACTTCGCTTCGCCTGCTGGGATCGAGCTGCGCAACACGCAGGCCCGGCTCGGTTGGCTGATCGACACCCGCGCCCATGGCGGGTACGTCGTCGGAGCTGCGTCCGTGGCCGCTGGACGCCGCTACCGCACCGTCCACGACATTGGCCCCGCGCCGCTTCCCCAGTGGCTCACAGAGGCGCTCAAGCCCGCCCCCGCACCCGTTCAGCAGGCCGCGCCGCTCCAGCTGGCAACTGGTCGCCGGTCGGGCTACCTGGACGCGGCTATCCGGGCCGAAACCGAACGCGTGCTGACCGCAGGGGAAGGGCAGCGGAATCTCTCGCTGTACAAGGCGTCCGTAGCTCTTGGGCAGTTGGTCGCCGGTGGCTCCTTGACTGAGATCGACGTGCGCGCCGTCCTGACCAACGCCGCGTCGGCACAGGTCGCGGCCGGTGCGTACACGGCGTGGGAGGCGGACAAGACGATCTCGTCCGGGCTGCGGGCCGGGGCGAAGCGCCCGCGTCAGGTGGCGGCGTGATGGAGCACGCGTGGGAGCCCGATCCGGACGAGACGTACCGGATGGCAGAGGTGATCTATCCCGACTGGCTGCCGCCGCTCGAGGAACGGTCCGAGCCCGAACCGGCGCGACCGGCGAAGGCCGATCCGTTCGCGAACGCCTGGACGGCCGATCGGCTGATGGCCGAAGAGTTCGCGCCGCCGCGATGGGCCGTTCCCGGGCTGATTCCCGAAGGGTTGTCGCTGCTGGCCGGAGCGCCGAAGGCCGGGAAGTCGTGGCTGTCGCTCAACCTCGCGCTCGGCATCGCCGCCGGTGCGCCCGTGCTCGGAGAGGTGACCGTGGACCCAGGAGACGTGCTGTACCTGGCGTTGGAGGACACGCCGCGTCGGCTGCAGAGCCGTATGGGCAAGATCTTGGGTGACCGTCCGGCACCGGCCGGACTCACGTTGCTGACTGAGTTCCCGACCCTGCCCGACGGCGGCGCTGACGCCATCCGGGGATGGCTGGATAACCGGCCGAACGCCCGCATGGTCGTCATCGACGTGTTCGCCAAGATGCGCGGCGCAACGCCATCCGGAATCTCGCCGTATGACGCTGACTACCTCGCGATGGGGCGCGCGAAGAGCATCGCGGACACCTACGGCATCGCGGTGGTGCTCGTGCATCACCTGCGCAAGATGGCGGCCGATGACTTCACTGCCGAGTTGTCCGGCACGAACGGAATCGTTGGCGCGGCCGACACGATTATGGCGCTCAAGCGGCCTCGTGGTGAGGCAGACGGCGTTCTGCACATCACGGGCCGCGATGTGGATGAGGCCGAACGCGCGATGCGATTCGACGCCAGCACCGGCACGTGGGAGCTGCTGGCCGGGGCAGCGATCGACCACACCTTGCACAGCACCCGCGCCGCGATCCTCACGTACCTCCGACAGTCGCCGGGAGCGACCCCGAAAGCCATCTCCGACGCGCTCGGACAAGACCGGGAAGCAATCCGCAAGACCTGCGGACGGATGGCCGACGACGGCCAGCTACGCCGCCGCGACGGAGGCCGCTACTTCCCACCCGACACCGGGACTGTCCCAGGTGTCCCAGAGTCCCAGCACCTCATCTGACCTGCGCAAACGCCTGGGACAGCCGCCAGCCGGTCCAGTCCCAGATGTCCCACTTAACTCGTTGCACCGAAGGAGATCTCTTCTCATGAGCATCACCGAAGCCTCGATCACCACCGCCGGGCCGCTGCTGCTGACGGTGGAACAGGCCGCGCACCAGCTCGGCATCGGCCGCACGACCGTCTTTGCCTTGCTGAAGTCCGGCGAACTCGAATCGATCCCGCTCGGTCGCCTCCGGCGCATTCCGGCGGAGTGCATCACCGAATACATCGACCGCCTCCGGGCCGCCGCCCGTGAGAACCAGGCTGCCTAGGAAGGAATTCTCAGTGAGCGATGACAAAGGGAAGCGTCACAAGAATCCCGATGGCCGGTCGACCATCTACCTCGGCAAGGATGGCTATTGGCATGGCCGCGTCACGATGGGCGTCAAGGATGACGGGACGCCCGATCGGCCGCACGTGAAGCGCCGGGACAAGGATGATGTTGTCGCGCGGGTCGCGGAACTGGAGAAGCAGCGCGACAGCGGCAAGGTGCGCCGTACCGCGACGAAGAAGTGGACCGTTGCTGAATGGCTCACTCACTGGCTGACAATCGTCCGGCCGAACCTCCGGGACGGTGCCTACGACGCCTACGAAGTTGCGGTCCGGGTGCACCTCATTCCTGGCCTGGGCGCTCACAAGCTCAACAAATTGCTCCCCGAACACCTAGAGCGCTTCTACACGAAGATGCAGGAGAACGGGTCCTCGGCAGGTACCGCGCATCAGGCTCACCGCACCATTCGTACGGCTTTGGGAGAGGCTGAGAAACGTGGGGCGCTGACGGCTGACAACCCAGCGGAGAAAGCGAATGCACCGCGCCTCGACTTGGAGGAAGAGGACGAGGTGGACCCGTACAGCCTGGAGGAGATTCAGGCGATCTTGCTGGAGGCGGGTAAGCGCCGGAATCACGTGCGGTGGGCGATCGCGCTCGCACTCGGATTGCGGCAGGGGGAGGCGCTGGGGCTGAAGTGGTCGGATATCGACCTGGACAGCGGCGTCCTGAAGGTTCGGCGGAGCCTGAATCGTCCGAAGTACAAGCACGGTTGTGATGGTTCCTGCGGGCGCAGCCCGGGACGTTGCAAGGAGCGGCAGCTCTCGCGGTCGCAGACCTCGCCTACCAAGTCGCGCGCTGGCCGACGCACGATCGGACTGCCGTCTGAGCTGACCGAGATTCTTCGTCAGCACAAGGAGGAGCAGGCTGTCGAGCGGGTGACTGCCCGGCAGCTCTGGAAGGAGGAGGGCTGGGTGTTCGCGAAGCGCACCGGTGAGTGTCTGAGCCCGAACATGGACTACCGGGAGTGGAAGGACATCCTGGCGGCTGCCGGTATCCGTGAGGGTCGATTGCACGATGCCCGGCACACTGCCGCGACCGTCCTCCTTCTGCTCGGAGTGCCCGAGCGCGCTGTGATGGACGTCATGGGCTGGTCGTCATCCTCGATGGTGAAGCGCTACCAGCACATCACCGCGCCGGTCCGGATGGACATCGCTGAACGGGTGGGCGGGTTCATCTGGGCCAAGCCGAAGGGCAAGGCCGGGAAGAAGTCAAAGGGGAAGAAGCGGAAAAAGGGACGCGGTGACGACGGCTCGGCTGGGCTTCCGATACCCGCCTGAGAAGTGTCGTTGAGACCCTCGTTGAGACCCTGGGACGAAAAGAGGGGCCGGGCGCTGAGCGTCCGGCCCCTCTGTCGTTCTCGCCTCTAGAGGGGGGAATCACGCTCTGACCTGCGGAAACGTGACTCCTGGAGCCTCTAGGAAGCTGGCGGAGGATACGAGATTCGAACTCGTGAGGGGTTGCCCCCAACACGCTTTCCAAGCGTGCGCCCTAGGCCTCTAGGCGAATCCTCCAAGCGGAGAGGATACGCGAGCTGGCCGGGCGGGGGGAAATCGGGGGTTGGGGGAGGGAAAATCGGAGGCTGGGGGCCGGGGCGGGGTTCTAGGGTCGGGGGCATG
The DNA here is from genome assembly GCF_001984195.1 of Kribbella sp. ALI-6-A. Taxonomy (GTDB): domain Bacteria; phylum Actinomycetota; class Actinomycetes; order Propionibacteriales; family Kribbellaceae; genus Kribbella. The sequence goes on along the minus strand of NZ_MTQN01000012.1, from coordinate 815,434 downwards.
GTTGGAGTGCCTGATCCTGATGTTGTTCGGCCGGTGGTGGGGGCGGACCGGGTGGTGTTGCTGAAGCCGCTGGTGCGGTCGGAGTTGATCGAGGTGGGGGACTACTCCTACTACGACGACCCGGACGATCCGGAGGCGTTCGAGACGCGGAACGTGCTGTACCACTACGGGCCGGAGAAGTTGCGGATCGGGAAGTACTGCGCGCTCGGCACCGGTACGACGTTCGTGATGAACGGGGCCAACCACCGGATGGACGGGCCCTCGACGTATCCGTTCCCGATCATGGGTGGGGACTGGGCGGAGCACTTCGACCTGATCACGGGGTTGCCGGGACGTGGCGACACGGTGGTCGGCAACGACGTGTGGTTCGGGTACGGCTCGACCGTGATGCCGGGGGTGCGGATCGGGCACGGTGCGATCATCGCGTCCCGCGCGGTCGTGGTCGACGACGTGTTGGACTACGCGATCGTCGGGGGCAACCCGGCGAAGGTGATCCGGCGCCGGTTCAGTGACGAGGATGTCGAGCGGCTGCTCGCGGTCGCCTGGTGGGACTGGCCGGCGGAACTCGTCACGAAGCACGTCCCGGCGATCATGTCCGGCAGCATCGACGAGCTGGAGGCCGCATGGAACTCCGCCCGATAGAACCGGCGGACGTCGACGCCGTGCAGGCGCTGATCGAGTCCGACCCCGGGTACACCGAGCGCATCACGGGCTACCCACCTGGTCCGGCAGATGCGCAGAGCTTGCTGATGATGCGGCCCGAGATGCTGGCCGAGGAGGCGAAGGTTGTCCTCGGTGGTTTCGAGGGCGACGAACTGGTCGCGCTGGTCGATCTGCTGCGCGGCTACCCGGACCCGTCGTACGCGTTCATCGGGCTGCTCCAGGTGCGGGGTGATCGCCAGGGTTGCGGGATCGGGCGTACGGCGTACCGGCTGGTCGAGCGGTTCGTCGAGAACACCTGGCCCGAGGTACGGCGCCTTCGGCTGGCTGTCGTGGACACGAACGCGAAGCAGGCCGCGCCGTTCTGGTTTCGGCAGGGGTTCGAGCCGACGGGCGAGGCGAAGCCGTACCAGTACGACCAGCTCACCTCGACCGCTCGCCTGTACGAGAAGCCGCTCTGCTGGAGTCACCCGCACCTCGCCGTAGGGGAATCGGGGATCGCGGGGCAGGGGCTGTTCGCCACCGCGCCGATCGCCGCGGGTGAGGTCGTCGCGGTGCTGGCCGGGCGCAAGGTGTCGACCGCCGAACTGAACGAGCTGCTGCAGCATCCGCCGGTCGACACGATCACGCTCGAGGACGACCTGCACCTGGTCCTGCCCGGCGATCCGCGTCCCGTCATTGCTTATGGCAACCACAGCTGCGACCCGAACACCTGGTGGACCGACGCCGTCACCCTGACCGCCCGCCGGGACATCGTGGCCGGCGAGGAGGTCACCAGCGACTACGGTACAAGCACAGGCGTCGAGGACTGGCAGATGAGGTGCTCGTGCGGCTCCGACCTCTGCCGTGGCGTCATCACCGGATCCGACTGGCAGCGCCCGGAACTACAGGACCGGTACGGCGACCACTGGATCCCGGCCCTGCGCGCTCGGCAGAGCGGCTGAGTTCGCTCCTCGACCAGAGGCTGAGTTCGGTCTTCGACCAGAGGCTGAGTTCGGTCCTCGGCCAGTCGGCGAACGCAGCCGCTAAAGCAGCATCGGCGCCAGCGCGCGCCACTGCTCGATCGGCTGCGGCCCGGTCACCCCGGTCAGAATGTTGACGGCGACGTGGTCGGCGCCGGCCTCCAGGTGCTCGCGCAACTGGTCGGCGATCTGCTCCGGCGTGCCCCATGCCGTCAGCGCGTCGACCATGCGATCCGGCAGCTCGGCCAGGTCGCTGTCGCTGAACCCCATCCGCCGGAGGTTTGCCGCGTAGCCGGGCAGCGTGACGAAGAAGCTGATCGGCTCCCGAGCGATGGCGCGCGCTCGCTCGGCGTCGGTCTCCACCACCGTCAGGTGACTCACCGCCAGCAGCTTGTCAGCTCCCAGGATCGCCCGAGCACTTGCCGTGTACTCCGAGGTCACCAGGAACGGGTACGCCCCGGCAGTCCGGTCGCGAGCCAGCTCCAGCATGCGCGGCCCGAGCGCCGCGAGCAGGCGGTGCTCCTCCGGTACGGCGCCCAGCCGGTCGAGGTACTCCCTGACCGTGGCCACGGGCCGAGCCCCGTGCGCTCCACCCAATCCCACGGTGAACCGCCCCGGGGCCTCGGCCTCGAGAGCCGAGTACGTCGCAGCGACGTCGTCCGGCTCGTACGAGTCGACCGACAGGATCCCGCTCACGAACCTGATCCTGTTCGTTGCCTCGACCAGGTCCCGGATCGTCTGCAGTCCCGGCAACGGTCCACCCGACAACCAGATCGCCGGGTAGCCCAACTCTTCAGCTACCCGAGCCGCCTCGATCGACTCCGGCGAACTCGTCAACCCAGTGGTGATCCCGAACGGCCCGAACGAGAGTTTCGTCACGGCGCCCACTTTAGGTCGCGCGTCCTAGCTGGAGGTCGGGTCCCTGTTCGGTCGCGGGGTGCTCGGCGAGCGCGGCAGACGCCGTCCGTCGGCCTGGGGGTCGATTCCCGGTTCCACCCCGCAATCCCGTACACTCTCTGCTGGTTCCCCGCGTGGCGGTATCTCGCCCAACTCCCCCAGGGCCGGAAGGCAGCAAGGGTAAGTGAGCTCTTCCGGGTGCGCGGGGAATCCTTATGTCCGGCCCCGGCCAGTCCGTACGTCGTACGCCGCGTCGGCACAACCGCGTGGGCTGGGCGATCCTGCCGCTGCGCAGCTCCCGGCGCGCCGGTCATGGTCGACTTCAACCCGCCGCCGATGCATAGCTCCCGGAGCGGGCGCCGCTCGTACTTGCGCAGGAACGTGCCTCCTCCCGCGCGGCACTTGGCCGTCCGACACTGCCGTGCCAGGTCACAAGTGCCCGGCCGGCAGCCGCGGCACCGCGTCGCGGCCGCTTGCCGCATCTCGTCCCGCGGGTCGGCGTGAGGGTCGGGGGAATGGGCACCTGATACTGGAGACCAGGATTCGACCGGTGAGGGAGATCGATGAGCGAGGACCGTCGCTATCTGCAGGAACTGATCATCGCTGAGCTCGACGTGTCGCCGTCGTTCGATGCTGATCTGGAGATCGAGCGGCGCGTGGCCTTCCTCGCCGATCGGCTGCGGCTGGCGGGATCGACGGTGTACGTGCTGGGAATCAGCGGTGGCGTCGACTCCAGCGTCGCCGGGCGGCTGTGCCAGCTGGCGGTCGAGCGGGTCCGGGCCGACGGCGGCGACGCGAGGTTCGTTGCGATGCGGCTCCCGTACGGCGTGCAGCACGACGAGGACGACGCCAAGCGGGCGCTCGAGTTCATCAAGCCGGACGAGACGCTGACGGTCGACATCAAGCCCGCGACGGACGCGATGGTTGCCGCGGTCACGCATGCCGGTCTCGGCGAACGGGCGGACTTCCATGCCGGCAACATCAAGGCACGGCAGCGGATGATCGCGCAGTACGCCGTCGCCGGTGCCCGCGGAGGACTGGTCGTTGGCACCGACCACGCGGCTGAGGCCGTGATGGGCTTCTACACCAAGTACGGCGACGGCGCGTGCGACCTGACGCCGCTGTCCGGGCTGAACAAGCGCCGCGTCCGCACGATCGGCGAACGCCTCGGCGCCCCGCCCGAGATCACCGGCAAGGTCCCCACCGCCGACCTCGAGTCCGACCGGCCGGGCATTCCCGACGAAGCCGTTCTGGGTGTCACCTACGACCAGATCGACGACTTCCTCGAAGGCCGCGAGATCGACGCCGAGGCCGCCGAGATCATCATCGCCACGCACCGGCGCACCGCGCACAAGCGAGCCGTTCCCATCGCGGTCTGATCTCAGCTCACCGGAGAAGGAAGTCGCTGACGGCAGCGGCGTACGCCTCGGGTTGCTCGGCGTGGACGAAATGGCCCGCGCCTGTGAAGAGTTGATAGGTGCCGTGGAGAACATCAGTCTGGAAATGGTGAATCTCCTCAGGGCTGGTGACGGGGTCGTGTTCGCCTTTGACGAGCAGGGCCGGCGCGGACAGTTGGTGCAGCAGCGGGAGTAGGGACTCGTTGAAGCCGGCCGTGTGGGTGATGGTCTCCGCGAAGTAGCCCGCGCGGTCCTGGATCTCGTCGGGGAGATCGCCGGACGGAAGCTTGAGGTCATGGGACGCCGGGCCGAGGTAGATCTCCATCCGGCGTTCCCCGAGCTGGTGCAGCAGACTCGTCCGTTCGATCCACATCTCGGTGGTTGCGGGACCCGACCAGCCCAAGAGTTCGTCGGCCGCGTCCCGCAGGCCGAACTCCGTGAGCAGGGGCAGGGCGGACTCGACCAGGGTGCGAGTGGCCAAGACCATGTCCCACGGTGGATTCTCGAAGATCACGTGGCTCACCGACGACGGATGGTTAGCCGCGTAGCGCAGCGCGAGACGGCCGCCGTACGAGTGGCCGAGCACGGCCCATCGCGCGAACCCGAGGTGCTCCCGCAGCGCCTCGAAGTCCGCGATCAGCATGTCCTCGGTGACAGGTCCGTCGATGGGATCGGAGTGCTGGACACCGCGCTGGTCGACGCCGATCAGCCGGAGCCGCTCGGCCAGTCGATCCCCTTGGAAGGCGAGGAAGTCGAACGACCCCGCGCCGGGGCCGCCGTGCAGGTAGAGCAGAGGCAGCGCGTCGGCCGCACCCCGCTGGTCGACGTACAGGCGAGTTCCGCGAATCTCGGTCAGCATGTGATCGAGGCTAGATCGGCCTAGGGTGGCAAAGAAGGAACTCAACAGGCACTCTTCAGGCATTCTTCCGGACGCAGAACGCAGGAGGCGTTGCATGGTCGACTTCTCGCTCACCGAGGAACAGCAGGCGATCCGGGCCACCACTCGCGAGTTCGTCCGGCGGGAGCTGATGCCGCTGGAGAACGACGTCCTGCGGCGGGAGCGAGAGGGCCTGCCCGGCGTCGAGCCCGAGGCCGTAAAAGCCCTGCGGGAGAAGGCGAAAAGCTTCGGGTTCTGGGGGCTGAGCACACCCGAGGAGTACGGCGGGATGAACCTGTCGGCGGTCGACCAGGCGCTGATCACCAGCGAACTCGGCCGGACCTTCGTGCCGTTCTCCTTCGGCGGCGAGGCCGACAACATCCTCTACGAGTGCAACGAGCAGCAGCGCAAGGAGTACCTGCTGCCGACGATCTCCGGCGAGCGCAGGTCCTGCTTCGCGATCACCGAACCGGGCGCGGGGTCGGACACACGGGCGATCCGGACGACGGCCCGGCGCGACGGTGACGAGTGGGTGATCCGCGGCGAAAAGACGTTCATCACCGGCGGCAACGAGGCCGACTTCGCGATCGTGATCGCGGTGACGGACGCGGAGCTGGGGTCGAAAGGCGGGTTCACCGCGTTCCTGGTCGATCGCGATCGCGGCTGGACGTCGGACCCGATCGTGACGATGGGCCAGGCGGTTCCGGCGACGCTCAACTTCGACGACGTGCGAGTGCCGGCCGATCATGTGCTCGGCGAGATCGGCCAGGGGTACGAGCTGGCGATGCGATGGATCATGAAGGGGCGGTTCCTGATTCCCGCGCGCGGCATCGGGGCCTGCGAGCGCCTGCTGGAGCTGGCGATCGAGCACGCGAACAGCCGGGAGACGTTCGGCCGTGCGATCGCCGACAACCAGGCGATCCAGTGGATGATCGCCGACTCGGAGGTCGAGCTGGAGGCGGCCCGCTGGCTCGTCCTGTACGCCGCGTGGGTGGTCGACCAGGGCCGCCACCCGCAGCACGACAGCGCGATCGCCAAGCTCTACGGCACCAACACGGTCAACCGGGTCGCTGACCGGGTCCTGCAGATCCACGGCGGCATGGGGTACACCAAGGAGCTACCGATCGAGCGGTGGTTCCGTGAGGTCCGGTTGTGGCGCATCTTCGAGGGCACCGACGAGATGCAGCGGCTGATCATCTCCCGCGATCTGCTCCGCGGCTACCGCAAGCCGGGGGCGCACTTCCAGTAGGAATCAGGCGGCGCGGGCCAGCTGGCTGAGGCGGTTGGTGAGGCGGCCCAGGCGGACGGCGGCGATTCCCCGGTACGCCGGCCGCAGCACGGCGGCGAGCGGGCCGGACTGGCTGAACCCGTGGGTCACCTCGCCGTCCGGCCCGATCATCCAGCTGGCGGTCTCGTGGAACCCCGGCACCTCCCAGACGAACTCCACCCGGTCCGGCTCGATCACCGTGTACGTCAGCCGGCCGGTGAAGCGCGGACGCACACGCAGCGCGTACGGCGTACCGACGGTCGGCGTGGCCGGTCCGTCGACGGAGACGAAGGCCTCGTTCCATTCGGGCAGCGCGCGTGCGTCGAGCAGCGCGTGCCGGATCGCGGTGCGGGAAGCGGGGATCGTCGAGCTTGCGTACTCCATGACTATTTCTCCTTCACGGTGTCGCGCCGGCGGGCCAGGGCCGCACCGGCGGGAAAGGCCTCGGCGACGGCTCGCAGCGTGCTGATGGTTTCGTCGACGGGCAGTCCGGCGGTCAGCTCCGCGATCCGCCGGTGCAGCCGCTCCTCGGCGGTGACGACGCGCCGGCAGAGCTGACGGCCGCGCGAGGTGAGGCTGAGCGCGAGATAACGCCGGTCGACCTTGTCGATCTCGCGCCGTACGAGTCCTTGGCCGACCAGTCGCTCGACCAGGCGGCTGGGGCTCGTGCCCGTTTCGCAGACCAGCAGACCGCCGAGCGCGTTGAGGGTCAGCGGGCCGTGGTCGCGCAGAACCCGCAGTACTTCGGCCTGGGACGGGGTGATGCCGAGCGGGCGGAGATCGGCGGCGAGCAGGCGATTTCCCTCGCGCTGGATCGCGAGCACCAGGTATCGCAGCTCTTCCGCCGGCTTCACCCGCAATAGATTACACGACACGTATGTTGTGACATCTATCTGACCCGATGGGATGAGTTCCTGAAAAGTGCGTACTGAGTGCCTGATGAGGTCATGGTCAAGGCGCCACTGGAACTGGCACAGTGGGGTCATGAAGGGTCTGATGCAGGACTACCAGCTGTCCCTGGACACCATCTTCCGCCGGGCGGAGCAGTTCTTCCCGGACAAGACCGTGCACACCGGCGGCCCGGCGCCCACGACCATGACGTACGGCGAGTGGGCCGCGCGGACCAGGCGCCTCGGCGGTGTGCTCGACAATCTGGGCATCAGCGCCGACGGTCGCGTCGGCACGTTCGCGTGGAACTCGGGGCGGCACCTCGAGCTGTACTTCGCCGCGCCTTGCACAGGCCGGGTCCTGCACACGCTGAACATCAGGCTCTTCCCCGATCAGGTCGTGTACATCGCCAACCATGCCGAGGACGAGGTCGTCTTCGTGGACCGCTCGCTGCTGGGGCTTTTCCTCCCGCTGCTGGACCGGTTGCCGCTCCTGCGGCATGTGGTCGTGATGGACGACCTGCCGGCCGGCGCTCCGGCCGTGGAGCTTCCGGACGACGACCGGTTCCACGACTACGAGGAGCTGCTGGCGGCCGCGGAGCCGGTCGAGTTCCACGTCGAGGACGAGAACCAGGCGGCCGCGATGTGCTACACGAGCGGGACGACGGGCCATCCCAAGGGCGTCGTCTACTCGCACCGCTCGACCTGGCTGCACTCGATCGGCGTCCTGACGAATGCGGGCCTCGGGTTGCACGAGACCGACACGGTGATGCCCGTGGTCCCGATGTTCCACGCGAATGCGTGGGGGCTGGCGCACGCGGCGCCGATGGCGGGGGCGAATCTGGTGTTCCCGGGGCCGGACATGTCGCCGCAGGGCATCCTGAAACTGCTGCAGGAGCAGGAGGTCACGCTGTCCGCCGGCGTACCGACCATCTGGCAGGGACTGCTGCCGTTGCTCGATGGCGTCGAGTTGCCGAAGCTGCGGCGGATCCCGTGTGGTGGTTCGGCTGTGCCGCTCGCGTTGTCGGAGGCGTTCCGCGAGAAGCTGGGCAAGCCGATCCTGCAGGCGTGGGGCATGACGGAGACCAGCCCGGTTGCGACGGCCTCGCACGTGCCGGTCCGCGATCAGGAGCTACCGGAGGAAGAGCAGGCCAAGCTGCGGGCCCGGCAGGGACTGCCGTTGCCGGGCGTCGAGGTTCGCATCGTGGAGCCGGGATCGATCACACAGTTGCCGTGGGACGACGAGGCGACCGGCGAGCTGCAGGTCCGCGGGCCGTGGATCGCGGCCGAGTACTACCGGCCGGACGCGGGCGTCGAGCTGAACACCGAGGACGGCTGGATGAAGACCGGCGACGTCGCGGCGATCGACCAGTACGGATCGGTGCGGCTGGTCGACCGGACGAAGGATCTGGTGAAGTCCGGTGGCGAGTGGATCAGCTCCGTGGAGCTGGAGAACCTGTTGATGGCCCACCCGGCGGTCAAGGAGGCGGCCGTGATCGGCGTACCGCATCCGAAGTGGGACGAGCGGCCGCTGGCCTGTGTGGTGCTGCAGGAGGGCGAGTCGGTCACGGGTGAGGAGATCCTGGCGTACCTCGAGCCGCTGGTCGCGAAGTGGTGGCTGCCGGATGCGGTCGAGTTCATCGACGAGGTGCCGAAGACGTCGGTCGGCAAGTTCTCGAAGAAGGACCTGCGGACCCGGTTCGCGGAGTATCACATGGAGTGAACGGTGAGCTCTGCCGGCAGTGGACCAGTGCTCGATGTGGCATGGACCGCCAACGTCGGTAAGGTGCGGTCGCATGCGAGGGATCATCCTGGCCGGCGGTTCCGGCACCCGACTGCACCCGATCACGATGGCAGCGAGCAAGCAACTGCTCCCCGTCTACGACAAGCCGATGATCTACTACCCGCTGTCCACGCTGATGCTGGCGAACATCCGCGAGGTACTGGTCATCACCACGCCGGACGACGCGCCGCAGTTCCAGCGGCTGCTCGGGGACGGTTCGCAGTTCGGGATGGAGATCTCGTACGCCGTGCAGCCGAGCCCTGATGGGCTGGCCCAGGCGTTCCTGATCGGCGAGCAGTTCATCAAGGACGAGCCGGTCGCGCTCGCGCTCGGTGACAACATCTTCTACGGGCCCGGGCTCGGGGTGCACCTGCAGACCTTCAACGACGTCGACGGCGGTGTGGTGTTCGCCTACCGGGTCGCGGATCCGACGGCGTACGGGGTGGTCGAGTTCGACGCCGAGGGCCGGGCGCTGAGCATCGAGGAGAAGCCGAAGGAGCCCAAGAGCAACTACGCCGTACCGGGGCTGTATTTCTACTCCGCCGACGTGGTCGACATCGCCAAGGAGATCAAGCCCTCCGCCCGCGGCGAGCTGGAGATCTCCTCGGTGAACGAGGTGTACCTGGACGCCAAGCGCCTGCAGGTCGAGGTGCTGCCGCGCGGTACGGCGTGGCTGGACACCGGGACGTTCGACTCGCTGATGGCGGCCGGGGAGTTCGTCCGGGCGGTCGAGATGCGGCAGGGGCAGAAGATCGGCTGCCCGGAGGAGATCGCCTGGCGGCGCGGGTTCATCGACGACGCGGGCCTGCTGCGGCGTGCCGACACGCTCGCCAAGTCCGGCTACGGCACGTACCTGCACGGGTTGCTGGAAGAGGGCCCGCACGCCTGACGGACGACGGCCCGCAGGGCTGACGGACGAAGGCCCGCAGGGCTGGCGCGCAAGGCCCCAGGGCTGACGGACGAGGGCCCGCCGGGCTGACGGGCACGGGCCGCGGGGCTGGCCGGCTGGTTGGCGGAGAGGGGCTTCCGCGCTGGTCGGCGGCGGCGCGATTTCGCCAGACACGTCGGGGGACCGAAACTACGGTTTCGTGCCATGACAGCAGCCGAGGACATTCTGGACCGGTTCTACCAAGCCGAGGCGGAGTACGTCGCCGCCGGAGGACGTGGGCGGGGCGACTTCGGCCCTGTCGCGGCGGTGCTGCATCCCGACGTCTGCCTCTGGACGCAGCCGGGCCTGCCGTACGGCGGTGTCTGGCGTGGCCGGGAAGGGATCGAGAACTTCCTCGCGAGTTCAGTGCGACCTGGTCGGAGCTGGACATCCTCTCGACGTCGAAGGTCGCCGACGGGGAGCAGGTCGCGGTGCACCTCCAGGTCAGGTTCACGGCGCGGGCCACCGGGCGCGCGCTGGAGACGTCGATCGTGCAGTTGAACCGGGTCCGCGACGGCCTGGTCACGGAGTTCCGCACCTACTACTGGGACTCGGCCGCGATCAGTGCCGTGACCAGCCGGGAGCTGTCGGAGCCGGGGTGGCGGATCGATGAGGTGCTCGTGCCGACCGGTGCGCACGCGCGTGCGTACGGCGTACGAGGTGATGGGGGTCGTGACCTGCTGGGGGCGGTGACCGCTTCGGGACGGGTGGTTGTGGGTTGGGGAGGAAATGTCGGGGCTCGGCGCTAGGGTTGCGGTCGTGGAAGCACCTCTTGCGTTGTACCGCCGGTATCGCCCGGAGACGTTTGCCGAGGTGATCGGGCAGGACCATGTCACGGCACCGCTGCGCAACGCGTTGAGCAACAACCGGGTGAACCACGCCTATCTGTTCTCCGGACCGCGCGGCTGTGGCAAGACCACCAGTGCGCGGATCCTGGCCCGGGCGATCAACTGCGAGAAGGGCCCGATCGCCGAGCCGTGCGGGGTGTGCAAGTCCTGTACCGACCTGGCGCGCGGCGGGCCGGGCAGCATCGACGTGATCGAGATCGACGCCGCCTCGCACGGTGGCGTCGATGACGCGCGCGACCTGCGCGAGCGGGCGTTCTTCGCGCCGGTCGAGAGCCGCTACAAGATCTACATCATCGACGAGGCGCACATGGTCACGACGCAGGGCTTCAACGCCCTGCTGAAGCTGGTCGAGGAGCCGCCGCCGCACCTGAAGTTCATCTTCGCCACCACCGAGCCCGACAAGGTGATCGGGACGATCCGGTCCCGCACCCATCACTACCCGTTCCGCCTGGTCCCGCCGAAGACCCTCGGCGACTACATGGCGACGCTGTGCGAGGCCGAAGGTGTTGCGATCGCCCCGGCCGCTCTGCCGCTGGTGGTGCGAGCCGGTGCGGGGTCGGTGCGTGACTCGCTGAGCGTGCTCGACCAGCTGATCGGCGGCGCGGGGCCGGAGGGCGTGACGTACGAGCTGGCCGTCGCGCTGCTCGGGTTCACGCCGGACTCGCTGCTGGACGCGTGCGTGGACGGATTCGCGGCGCACGACAGCCGAGCCGTGTTCGAGACGATCGAGAAGGTGATCGAGACCGGGCAGGACCCGAAGCGATTCGCGGAGGACCTGCTGCGGCGACTGCGTGACCTGGTGATTCTGTCGGCGGTGCCGAACGCGGTCGCTTCCGGACTGATCGAGGCGGCGGAGGACCAGGGCGAGCGACTGCAGACCCAGGCGGCTGGGATCGGGCCGGCTGAGCTGACGCGTGCCGCTGACATCGTCGCGGCCGGGTTGCTGGAGATGCGGGGAGCGACGGCGCCTCGGCTCCAGCTGGAACTGATCTGCGCAAAGGTACTGCTGCCCGGCGCGGACGACTCGACCAACGGCATTCAGGCTCGGTTGGACCGGATGGAGCGTCGGCTGACGATCGGCGTGCCTGCCGGTACGGCGGACGCGGCGCCTGCGGGTGGAGTGGGCGGTGGTGCGCCTGCGGGTGGTGCGGTTGGTGGAGCTGACGTGGCTGTGGCTGGGCCGGGTGGCGCTGCTGGAGCTGCCGGTGGTGGGCGCGGGCCTGCGGCGGCTGCTGGTGGCGGGGCTCCGGCTGATGGCGGAGCTGGTGAGGCGGAGGGATCCGGCGGCTCGGCCGCGGGTGCGGCGGCTGCTTCTGGTCCGGCAGGTGGCTCAGATACGGCGAGGGCGGCGACTCCGGCGGGTGGAGCCGGCTCCTCCGCTGGCGCAGGCCCTGCAGGTGGAGCAGGCGCTTCGGGTACGGCGGGCTCTGCGGGTGGTTCGTCCGCGGCGACTGGTGCTGGCTCCGGGCGTAGTGCTGGCGCTTCCGGTGGGCAGGCGGGTTCGGGCGGCGCTGGCGGACTGGCGTCCGGTGGTGGCAATCGCACTGGGGCTTGGGCTGATGAGTCCGGTTCGGCGTCAGGTGTGGGTTCGCAGTCGCCGGCGGCTGCTCAGGTGGCTCCGGCTGCTGCGGCGCCGATCTCGACCGGTTCCGTGGGGCTGGCGGATGTTCGGCGGTTGTGGCCTCAGGTGCTGGAGGCCGTGAAGACCAAGCGGCGGTTCGCGTGGATCATGCTGAGCCAGAACGCGCAGGTCATCGCCATTGACGACCAGACGTTGACGCTGGGGCTGGTGAACGCGGGCGCTCGGGAGAGCTTCGCGCGGTCGGGCAGTGACGAGATCCTGCGGCAGGCGATGATCGACACGATCGGGATCAGCCGGCGGGTCGAGGCCGTGGTCGATCCGTCGACCGACCCGGGGGCCGGGACGGGTGCTGCGCCTGCGCCGTCGGCGCCGCCGAGTTCGTCGTGGGATCAGGGGGCTTCGGCGAGCAATCAGCCTGGGGTGTCGAGTGCGAGTGGTTCGTACGGCGGTGGCGCGGGCTCCACGGGCGGGGCGCCGGGTGGTGCTGGGGCGTATGACGCTTCGGGAGGCGCGGCCGGGCAGGGTGGGCCGGGTGGTTCGGGGTACGACGTGGCGGGTTCTGCGGGCCCGGGTGGTCCGGGGTACGACGCGGCAAGTTCTGCGAGCTCGGGTGGTCCGGGGTATGACGCGGCGGGTCCTGCGAGCGGGGCGGCGGGTGTTGCCGGGGGTGTGTCCGGGGCAGGGGTGTCGGGTCCTGGCAGCTCGGGCGGAGCGGGCGCTAGTACAGCGATTGCCGGTGCGGCTGGAAGTGAAGGTGCCGGTGCGGCAGGGCTTGGAGGTCCTGGTGGCGCGGCTGGGCCGGGTGGGGCTGCTGGTTCGGGCTCCGGCGGTGCGGCGGGCTCCGGCGGGGTCGCTGGTTCTGGCGGTGTTGCTGGTTCCGGCGGTGTGGGTGGTCCCGGCGGTTTGACCGGTCCGGCTGGTGCCGGCGGTGGAGTTGGTGCCGGAGCGGGTGGTCCTGGGGCAGGTTCCGCAGCGTCGGGTGTGCACGGCGTTCCGTCGGGAACTTCCGGGTCGGACTGGGGTGATGGAGCGGCTGGTCCGGGGGCGGGCGCCGGAAGTCCTGAGGCTGCTGCTGGTGCAGGGCCGTCCTTCGGTTCCGGCAACGGGCCCGGCGGTGAAATGGATGCATCCACAGGCGCCGGTGGAGCGGCGGTTGCCGTGCAGGATGCGCCGGGTGGCGCGAGTCCGGCGGTTCGCGGGCCGCTTCAGGGGGATCAGCAGGCGGGTGGACCGCCGGCGCCCTCGGCAGCTCCGGAGGTGGATCGGCGCGAGCAGGCTGCCAGCAAGCGGCGAGCGGCTGAGGCCGCCGTCGCGGCGGAGCAGGCGCGGAAGGCCGCGGTGGCACCGACGGTGCAGGAAGCGCCGTTGACGCCCGAGGAAGAAGCCGAGGCGATCGGCGAGGACGACATCGTGCTGGAAGAGGATTCCCGCTCGCACACCGATCTGCTGCGCGAGACACTCGGGGCACAGATCATCACCGAAGAGCCGAACTGATCGACGGCAGTTCTCGGCTGCTGACATTGAAGAAGCCGCCTGTCTGTGGACAGGTGGCTTCGGCATGCCCGGGCCCAGGCGCCACCCGAGGGAGGCACGCGCGGGACGCCGACCGGCACAACACCGCCGGCGGCGGAGAAGACGCCGACCCGGCACGACACCGCCGGCGGCGGAAATGAGAACAGCCGACGCGACCCGAATGGCACGCGTCCGCACCGGTTCGGGCCGCCGTCACGCCGAAGGCGGCGTACAGCAGGCACCCCGGGCTCGGTGACTCGTCCACGTCCGCACCGCTGGTCCCGCAGCCGTCGACTTGCGCGAGGTCGGCGCCGGCCGCGGATGCGGGGTGGCACACCGGTCCGGCCGATGCACCAGACGTGATTGCACAAGCGACCCAGTCAAGGCGGATGGACGGCGTCCCGGCGTACAGCCGACCCTTCAACGACGGATTTCAACAGGTTGTCCACAGCGCCTCTGTGTATTTGTGGACAAAACCCCCGCCGCCGAACCCGCCTAAGTGTGCACATCTTCTCCACATCCTGTGGATAACCCGGGTCCACACCTTGTGGACACCTATCGGTTTCCGCTCGGTGGTTGCCTGCCGCTGGGGTTGTCGGGGAGACCGGCTAGGCTCAGGGGCAAGCGGAACAGTCCGACGGGAGATCTCGGTGTTCGACGGTGGCGGTGGGCAGGGCGGCGGCTTCGACATGTCCGAGCTGCTGGCGCAGGCGCAGGCGATGCAGAACCAGCTGATGGAAGCTCAGGCCAACCTGGAGAACCAGGAGGTCGAGGGCACCGCGGGTGGTGGCCTGGTGACCGCGATGGTGTCGGGGACCGGTGAGTTGCTCAGCCTGACGATCAACCCGAAGGCCGTGGATCCGGACGACACCGAGACGCTGGCCGACCTGATCGTGGCCGCCGTACGGGACGCCTCGGAGAACGCCAAGGAGGTTGCGGCCCGGGCGATGGGTCCGTTGGCCGGTGGTCTGGGTGGAGGTCTGCCCGGACTCGGCGGAGGTCCGGACGCTCTGCCGGGCAACGACCAGGGCCCCATCGGGTTCACCCGGCCGGGCGGTCAGCCCGGTCAGAACCCGGGCTGACGTGTACGAAGGGGCCGTCCAGGACCTCATCGACGAGCTCGGCCGACTGCCCGGCGTCGGTCCGAAGTCCGCGCAGCGCATCGCGTTCCACCTGCTCGCCGCCGACGAGACCGACGTCCGCCGGCTGGCCCACGTGCTGGTGCAGGTCAAGGAGAAGGTCAAGTTCTGCGAGATCTGCGGCAACGTCTCCGAGGAGACGCAGTGCCGGATCTGCCGTGACCCGCGCCGCGACCTCGCGCTGATCTGCGTGGTCGAGGAGGCCAAGGACGTGGTCGCGATCGAGCGGACGCGGGAGTTCCGGGGCCGCTACCACGTGCTCGGCGGGGCGATCTCGCCGATCGAGGGGATCGGACCGGACGAGCTGCGGATCCGTGAACTGATGCAAAGGCTGGCCAGCGGCGAGGTGACGGAGATCATTCTCGCCACCGATCCGAACCTCGAAGGTGAGGCGACCGCCACCTATCTGAGCCGGTTGCTCCGGCCCATGGGGTTGCGCGTCACCCGTTTGGCCAGTGGACTACCTGTAGGCGGTGATCTCGAGTACGCCGACGAGGTCACACTCGGACGGGCGTTTGAAGGGCGACGATCGATCGATGACTGACTCAACCGATATTGCGGAACGCGCGTTGGACACCGACAACGAGGACCTGACCGAGTTCGCCGAACAGATCGCCGACCAGGTGCAGAGCTTCCTGATCTCGGTGCGCGACATCGCGGCGCAGCCGGACGAGGACGGTGTCGACGAGGGTCTCGCCTCGCTGCCGTACCTGCTGCTCGAGGTCAGCCAGTTGCTGCTGGCCGGTGGCCGGCTGGGCGCGTTCGAGGACTTCGTACCGGCCGAGCGTTTCGAGAGCGACGCCGGTCCGGACCCGGACCTGGACGCCATGCGCGACCGGCTGGCGGTGCTGTTCGAAGGGCTCGACGAGTACGCCGAGGTCTTCGACCCGTACGCCGCGCCGCCGGAGATCACCGTCAACCGGCTCTCCGACGACCTGACCGCGATCGCGAACGACCTGGTGCACGGGCTCGCCCACTACCAGTCCGGCCGGATCATCGAGGCGCTGTGGTGGTGGCAGTTCTCCTACGTCTCCACCTGGGGCGCGGCCGCGAGCGCTGTCCTGCGGGCGATCCAGTCGCTCATCGCTCACGACCGGCTGGAGCCGGCGCACGACCCGGAGACCGAGGCGTCTGATCGGGAGCTGGTCGAGGTGGCCGAGGAAGTCGTCCAGCGCCGCTGACCACCAGCACCACCACCCGGCCCGTTGGGGAGCCACGCGGCCGGTGGTGGAGCCGCGGCACCGAACCGGTTGAATGGCCGGGTGTCCGTTCATGAACTCATCGCCCGGCTGCCCGACGTCGCGACCGTCCTGCGGGTGAGCCGCGCGCTCGCGGTGCTCGACCTGATCGTCTGCGAGGACCCGGCCTACCGGTACTACTCGTTCGACGCGCGCTGGTCCGCGACCGAGGAGGCCGCGTTGATGGTCGACGGGACCGGTGACGAGTACTCGCTGGTGTTCTCGCCCGACGGCGTCTTCGCCCGGGGGCTGGCGCACGAGTCGCCGATGTCTCCGTACAGCAACCACGGGGAGTTGTGGCCCGGCCTGCTCGACGGGGTCCCGGCGGAGCTGCACGCGGCGCGCGACGAGCCGGCCTTTCGGGACGACGAGGACGGCGTACTGAATGCGACGGTCTGCTTCTGGCGTACGCCGGCCGACGAGGGCTGGGTCTGTGGGCCGGTCGAGCCGCACGGCGACGACGGCGCCGAGCGCTTGTTCGGGCTGCTGACCGAGGGCCCCGACGCGTATCTCACCTTCGCCGAGGACAACTACGAGGTCGCGCTGGACCTGGACGCGGTCCGGCACGTCTACGCGCTGATGCCGCTCACCGAGTACGTCGTCACCTCGCTCAACCGCAGCCGCCGGCTCGCCGACCTCAAGGACGACATCGCCGAGATCGGCTACCCACGCAGCTGATCCACGTTCTGAACTGATCGATACAAAACCCTGCTAACATCGGTCACATGGCCCGACCGAGAACGTTCGACGAGGACGCCGCGACCGACGCGGCGATGCGTGCCTTCTGGACGAACGGCTACGAGGGGACGTCGACGCAAGATTTGTGCGATGCGACCGGGCTGGGTCGCAGCAGCATCTACAACACGTTCGCGGGCAAGCACGAGCTGTTCGAGCGCTCGCTCGCGCGCTACATCGAGCGGAAGACCGGCAGCACGCTGGAGTTGCTGGCCAGTGACCTTCCGGTGGCGGAGAAGCTCCGCACGATCCTGTACGGCGCTGTCGACCCGCCCGCGGACGAGCCGCCGGGCTGTCTGGTGGTCAACTCCCTGATCGAACTCGGGCCGCACGACGTGGTGATCGCCGCGCAGTTGCGCGCGGACGCGCAGGTGCGCCTGGCCGCGCTGACGACGGCGATCGAGGCCGGTCAACGCGCCGGGGAGATCGCGCCGGACAAGGATGCCGCGAACCTGGCGCAGTTCGTCGTCGCGACGATCAGCGGGCTCCGGGTGCTGGCTCGCGGCGGCGCCGGCCGTACCGAGCTCGCGGCGGTCGCCGACACCGCGCTGACCGCCCTGTCCTGAACCCCCTGTCCTGACCGCCCTGTCCTGACCGCCCTGTTCCGACCTTCCTGAGGAGAAGTTTCGATGCCGCCTGCCGTCTACGTCCTGGGCCTGGCGATTTTCGCGCAGGGAACGTCCGAATTGATGCTCGCCGGCCTGCTGCTCGAGTTGTCAGCCGACCTCGGCGTGTCCGTTCCCACCGCGGGACTGCTGATCTCGGCGTTCGCGATCGGCATGCTGGTGGGCGCTCCGGTGCTCGCGGTCGTGACGCTGCGCTGGCCTCGGCGTACGGCGTTGCTGAGCTTCCTCGCCGTGTTCGTGCTGGCCCACGTGGCCGGGGCTTTGACGCCGAACTACGAAGTCCTGCTCGTGTCCAGGATCGTCGGCGCGTTCGTGTACGCCGGGTTCTGGGCCGTCGCGGCGGTGACCGTCTTGGGTCTGGTGCCCACCGATCGGCGAGGGCGCGCGATGAGCATCCTGGCCGGAGGACTGACCGTGGCGACCATCGTCGGCCTGCCCGCGGGCACGGTGATCGGTCAGCACCTCGGGTGGCGCGCGGCGTTCTGGGTCGTCGCGGCGCTGTCCGCGATCGCGATGACCGGCGTCATCGCGACGGTGCCGGGCGGCCGGTCCGCGGCCGGTGTTCCCCGCCTCGGTGACGAGATCCGCGCAATGGTGAACCCGAAGCTGTGGCTGGCCTACTCGACGACGGCGCTGTCCGTCGGCGCCTTGATCGTCGTCTTCAGCTACCTGGCGCCGCTGCTCGTCGAGGTGTCCGGATTGTCCGCCGAATGGGTGCCGGCCGTGCTCGCCCTGTACGGCGTGGGCGCGCTGGTCGGGATCACGATCGGCGGCCGGACGGCGGACCGGCGACCGTTCGGCACGCTCTTCGCCGGTCTGGCGGCCGTGGTCGTGCTCTGCGTCGCGCTGGCGCTCGGCGCCGGCCAGCCGGTGGTCGCCGTCGTTGCGATCACTCTGCTCGGCGCAGCCGGCTTCGCGACCAACCCGGCGGTGAACACGCGGGTGTTCAGCCTCGCCGGCCGGGCTCCGACGCTCGCGGCGGCGATCAACATCTCCGCCTTCAATGTCGGCATCACGGTCGCGCCGTGGCTCGGTGGACGAGCGATCGACGCCGGTGCGGGATACCGCGCGCTCGGGTGGATCGGCGCGGCGCTCGCGGTGCTCGGCCTGGTGACGGTGGCGGTCGCGTTGGCCGGGACGGGGCGGACCGGCGCCGTACGGGACGAGCTCGAGGATCCCGCGCCGGTGCGCTGATCAGTCCGGCAACATCGGAACGCTGAGGCCCTGGTCGCGGCCGAGCAGGCTGCCCCGGGTGATCGCGTTGGTGCCGAACTTGTCGCGCACGTGGTCGAGGGCGCTGTCCAGCTCGCTGTTGCTCGCCTTGTCGAACGGCAGGGCGAGTTGCACGGTCGACTCGTTCTCCAGGTTGCCGACCGCGATACCGACCAGCGTGACGCCCTGCTTCTCGATCAGCGGCCGGGCTTCGGCCATCAGCGCCCGGGCGGTGATCAGCAGCGTGCGCGTGTGATCTGTTGCCTGGGGCAACGTATGGGACCGGGTCGCGCGGGTGAAGTCGTCGAAGCGCAGGCGCAGCGTCACGGTCCGGCCCGATCGCCCGGCCGACCGCATCCGCCGGGTCACCCGGTCGACGAGGCCGGCCAGTACGGCGTCCAGGGTTTCGGCCGACTTCGGTGAGCGGCCGAGCGCGCGTTGCGAGCCGATCGAGCGACGGCGCCGGCCGACCTCGATCGGGCGCGGATCGCGGTTGTGGGCCAGCGCGTGCAGATGCCGGCCGGACGCGCGGCCGAGCATCGCGATCAGCGCGGCCTCCGGCAGCATCGCGACGTCGCCGACCGTCGTCAGGCCGCGGGACCGGAGCTTGCTCGCCGTCACCTCGCCGACTCCCCACAACTTCTCGACGGCGAGCGGGTGCAGGAACTCGAGCTCCTGGTCGGGCGGCACGACCAGCAGGCCGTCCGGCTTGGCGACGCCGCTGGCCACCTTGGCGAGGAACTTCGTCCGGGCGACGCCGACGGTGATCGGCAGGCCGACCTTGGCGAGCACGTCGGCGCGGAGCCGGCGGGCGATCTCGACCGGCGTACCGGAGATCTTGCGCAGGCCGCCGACGTCGAGGAACGCCTCGTCGATCGACAGGCCCTCGACCAGCGGCGTGGTGTCCTCGAAGACGCGGAAGACGGCCTTGCTGGCTTCGGAGTACGCCGCCATCCGGGGCTGGACGACGATCGCCTGTGGGCACAGGCGCATCGCCTGGCCGCCGTTCATCGCCGTCCGCACGCCGAGGGCCTTGGCCTCGTAGCTGCAGGCGAGCACGACGCCCGCGCCGACGATCACCGGGCGGCCGCGCAGGCGAGGGTCGTCACGCTGCTCGACCGACGCGTAGAACGCGTCCAGGTCGGCGTGCAGGATCGTCGCGCCGGAGTGGGACACGAACACATGTTCGCATACACTGTGACCGTGAGCTAGGGATGTGATTCGTTCCGACTAGGGAGAAATCCGGAGGCGGGGTGTCGGCGTGACAGGACAGAATGCGGTCCATGGACCTGTCGGCGTACCGCGCGCTCTGGAGAACTCGTGGGGTGGCGTCACTGCTGGCGTCGGCCCTGGTGGCCCGGCTGCCGGTGATGGCGTCGATGGTGCCGGTGTCGTTCCTGGCCAAGGACGCGGCGGGCAGCTTCGGCTGGGCCGGCGTCGTCGCGGGCGCGTACTCGATCGGTACGGCGGTGGGCGGGCCGATTTGGTCACGGCTCGCCGATCGCCGAGGTGGCAAGTGGGTCGTCATCTGGACCGGCGTGGCCTGGAGCCTGGCGATGTTCGCGCTAGCCCTCCTGCCGAACGAGTGGTACCGGGCGATGCCCCTGGTCTCCGCGCTCGCCGGCGCGTTCGTGTCGCCGATCACCGCGACCCTGCGCGCGGCCTGGCCGCGGCTGGTCCAGGGATCGCGGTTGCGCGCGGTCTACGCGCTGGACGCGACCGCCCAGGAGGTGCTGTTCGCGATCGGGCCGATGCTCGGCGCGCTGGTGGTCAGCTTCGTCAGCCCGCGGGCCGGCGTCCTGTCGGCCGCGGCCGTCGCGTTGGTGTCGGTCTGGTGGTACGGCATGCAGCAGCAGCCGGCGAGGCGGCACGACGAGTCCGTCCAGCGATTGACCGCGCCGCAGCTGCTCTGGCATCGGTATCGGTTGCCGCTGATCCTGGCGTTCGCGTTCTGCGTCACGGCGTTCGCGTCGGTGTCGCTGGGAATCGTGGCGTTCGCCGACGACCACGGGAACCGGTTGATCGCCGGCGTACTGGAGACGGTCTGGGCGGTCGGCAGCCTGCTCGGCGGGCTGATCGTCGGGACGCTGCCCGGCCGGCGCAACTCGTTCGTCTGGCGGCGGGCGCTGCTGGTCTCGGTCGGGATGCTGGCGTGCGTGTTCGCGACCTGGTCGCCGGTGTCGCTGGGGATCGCGTTGCTGCTGTCGGGGTGCGTGCTGGCGCCGACCGTCGGTGCGCTGTACGAGCGGCTCGGCGCGATGACGCCGGACTCGGTCCGCACCGAGATCTTCGGCTGGATGGGCAGCGGCGCGATGATCGGCGGGGCGCTGGGCTCGGCGCTCGCGGGAGTGGTCGTCGAGACCTTCGGCGTGAAGTACGTCTGGTTGCTCGCCGCAGTCCTGACGCTGATGGCGACGCTGTCGCTGCTGCACATCCCACCCCACCGCCCGGCCGACGACGAGATCACCGTCGAAGAGGTCGCCGTCGCCTGACCGGTGGTCCGCCGCCGGCGGCTTCCGCCTGTACGCCGAACGCCCTCTGGGCTGGGATCAGTCGCGGGGTGGCGGGTCGTTGCCGTCTTCGGCGGCCTGGTACGCGGCGATCTTCCAGTCGATCACCTCGAGGTCAGCTTCCAGCTGGGCCAGGTCCATGGCGACGCGTTCGCGGTGAGCTCGGAGCAGCGCGAGGCGGCCGGCGCGGAGGTGGTCGCCGGCGCGGACGTGTTCGGCGAACTCGCGGACCTGTTCGACCGGCATGCCGGTACGGCGGAGGCGCAGCAGGATGTCGAGCAGGCCGAGTGCGTCGGGGGTGAAACGACGGCGGCCGCCGGAGTCGCGGGGGAGATCGCCGAACAGGCCCTCCCGGTCGTAGTACCGCAAGGTCTCCACCGGGAGGCCGGAGACTCGTGAGGCCTCGCCGATGGTGACGGCTTCTGCCAGTTCCTCCTGCATCATGCGGTCAGCTTGCTACCTGGAGTGCGCTCCAGGTCAAGCTTTTTCCAGCAGTTCCGTCCAGAGTGGTTGCAGGTGGAGCTGCGCGTCGGCCCAGGAGATTGCCGCGGGATCGCGACCGGCGAGGAGCTCGGTGAGGCGGTTGAGGAAGTCTTCCCAGCCGTAGCCGTACTGGACCGCTGTTGCCGCCGTCGTGCGGGAGTGGGTGAGGGTGAGTTCGGTGGTCGTGCCGGTGGGCTCCAGGAGGAGTTCGACGGTGGAGTCGGGTTCGTCTGGCCAGGTCCAGCGGGCTCGGACCTGAGTGGGTGGAACGCACGCGGTGATGTGGAGGGTGGCGACGTCCTGGTCCGGTGGGGACATCGTCAGCTGGACGACGCCGCCGACCTGTGGCGTGCCGGTGAGATCGCCGAGCCAGCGGCTGAGCCGGGACGGCGTGGTCCACGCCGACCAGACGTCCTGGATGTCGGCGTCGTAGCTCCGGCGCAGTACGACGGAGTACGTGTCGGCGGGCGCCGAGCCGCCCGAGCGTGTGTCGTGGTCCGTCGTCGGCATGCGCGTGATGCTCCGCGCAGTCGAGCCGAGCACCAGATCGAGGTCAGGCATCAGGAGTCTCCCGGGTAGCAGCGCGGCGACCTCGGCGCAGTTCCGTGTCGAGGGCGTCCAAGCGATTCGTCCAGAACTTGCGGTAGCGGTCCAGCCACGCGTCGATCTCCCGCAGCGGCTCCGTGTCGACGGCGTACAAACGCCGGGTCCCGTCGACGGTCACGGTGGCGAAACCGTTGTCGCGCAGCACGCGCAGGTGCTGGGAGACGGCCGGCTGGCTGATGCCGAACTCGCTCCCGATCGTGGCCGCGATCTGCCCGGCCGGGAGCTGACCGTCGGCGAGCAACTCCAGGATCCGGCGCCGGACCGGGTCGCCGAGAATGTCGAAGGCGTGCATGACCCCAGTATTTCAGTGATGACTTATATAAACAAGTGGCCGGTCGCCCGGAAGGTCTTCGGCGCCGGCCCGCCGGGACCCGTGTTCCTGCGCGCGGCGCGGCCGGCCGCCGAACGGGTCGCCCAGGTCCTGGTCAGGCAGGAGACAACGACTTGGTCACGGCTAGAATGAGGCGAACGAACACGCCTGGTGCAGCGCCGCACGGCGTACCGCAACCAGTGTTGCTCGCTGGGGACCAAGCTTTGAGGAGACACAGCTGTGGGACGCGTCGTGCACAAGTACGGCGGTTCTTCGGTCGCTGACGCCGATTGCATCAAGCGTGTGGCCCAACGGATCGTCGCGACGAAGAAGGCCGGGAACGACGTGGTGGTGGTCATCTCCGCCATGGGCGACACCACCGACGAACTGATGGACCTGGCCCAGCAGGTCTCTCCGCTGCCGCCACCGCGCGAGCTCGACATGCTGCTCACCTCGGGTGAGCGGATCTCGGCCGCCCTGCTGGCGATGGCGATCGCGAACCTGGGCTACGAGGCCCGGTCGTTCACCGGTTCGCAGGCCGGCGTGATCACCACCTCGGCGCACGGCAACGCCCGGATCATCGACATCACGCCGAGCCGGATCGAGGACGCGCTGGCCGAGGGCCACGTCGCGATCGTGGCCGGCTTCCAGGGCGTCGCCCAGGACACCAAGGACGTCACCACGATGGGCCGCGGTGCCTCCGACACCACCGCGGTGGCGCTGGCCGCCGCGCTCGAGGCGGACTACTGCGAGATCTACACCGACGTGGACGGCATCTTCACCGCGGACCCGCGGATCGTGCCGGCCGCCCAGCAGATCCCGAAGATCTCCTACGAGGAGATGCTCGAGATGGCCGCCTGTGGCGCCAAGGTCCTGCACCTGCGTTGCGTGGAGTACGCGCGGCGCTACAACGTCCCCGTCCACGTGCGCTCCTCCTTCTCCCAGAAGGAAGGCACCTGGGTCGTCGATGCGAAGGAACTGAATCAGATGGAACAGGCGATCATCTCCGGCGTGGTCCAGGACCGCAACGAGGCCAAGATCACCGTGGTCGGCGTACCCGACAAGCCCGGTGAGGCGGCCCGGATCTTCGAGACGGTGGCCGGTGCCGAGACCAACATCGACATGATCGTGCAGAACGTGTCGGCGGTGGCGACCAACCGCACCGACATCTCCTTCACGCTGCCCCGCGTCGACGGCGCCCGGGCGATGTCGGCCCTGGCCCGGATGAAGGACGCGGTGGGCTACGAGCAGTTGCTGTACGACGACCAGATCGGCAAGGTCTCGGTGGTCGGTGTCGGAATGCGCTCGCACCCGGGCGTGTCCGCGAAATTCTTCTCCGCGCTCGCCGACGCCGGCGTGAACATCGAGATGATCTCCACCTCGGAGATCCGGATCTCGGTGGTCGTGGACGAGAACCTGGTGGACGTCGCCGTGACCGCGGCGCACACCGCATTCGACCTTGACGACGAGCACACCCAGGCCGTCGTCTACGGAGGAACAGGACGGTGACCCCGGTGAACGCTGCGGACGGCACGATCGACGAGCGGGCGGGCCTGCCCACGCTGGCGGTGGTCGGGGCGACCGGCGCCGTCGGCACGGTGATGCTCACCCTGCTCTCCACCCGGCAGAACGTCTGGGGTGAGATCCGGCTGATCGCGTCCGAGCGTTCCGCGGGCAAGCGGCTCAAGGTCCGTGGCGAGGAGGTCGAGGTGGTCGCGATCTCCGAGGCCGCCTTCGACGGCATCGACGTGGCGATGTTCGACGTCCCGGACGAGATCTCCGCGCAGTGGGCGCCGATCGCGGCCGCCAAGGGCGCGGTCGTGGTGGACAACTCCGGCGCGTTCCGGATGGACCCCGACGTCCCGCTGGTGGTGCCGGAGGTGAACGCCGAGGCGGCCCGCAACCGCCCGAAGGGCATCATCTCCAACCCGAACTGCACGACGCTGTCGATGATCGTCGCGATGGGCGCGCTGCACCACCGCTACGAGCTGGAGCAGCTGGTCGTCGCGTCGTACCAGGCGGCCTCGGGCGCTGGCCAGGAAGGCATCGACGCGCTGTACGACCAGCTGATGAAGGTGGCCGGCAATCGCGAACTCGGTACGACGCCCGGCGACGTACGCCGGGTGATCGGCAACGCGCTCGGCCCGTTCCCGGCGCCGCTGGTGATGAACGTCGTGCCGTGGGCCGGTTCGCTCAAGGAGGACGGCTGGTCGTCCGAGGAGCTGAAGGTCCGCAACGAGTCGCGCAAGATCCTCAACCTGCCCGATCTGAAGGTGTCCGCGACCTGTGTCCGGGTGCCGGTGATCACCACGCACTCGCTGTCGGTGCACGCGCGGTTCGCTCGTGAGGTGGACGTCGACGAGGCGCGCGAGGTGCTGCGGGACGCGCCGGGCGTGATCCTGTTCGACAACCCGGCCGAGGGCGAGTTCCCGACCCCGGCCGATGTGGTCGGCACCGATCCGACCTGGGTCGGCCGGCTCCGCAAGTCGCTGGACGACCCGCAGGCGCTGGAACTGTTCGTCTGCGGCGACAACCTGCGCAAGGGCGCCGCGCTGAACACCGCGCAGATTGCCGAGGTCGTCGCCAAGGAGTTCGCCGCTTGAGCGAGCCGGTCGTGATCCGGCCGGTCGAACCGGCCGACCTGACCGCTTGGCGGCCCTTGTGGGACGGCTACAACGCCTTCTACGGCAGGGCCGGCGCCACGGCCCTGCCGGAGCAGAACACCGCCGCGACCTGGTCGCGGTTCTTCGATCCGGCAGAGCCGGTGCATGGTCTCGTCGCGGACAGCGAGCGCGGCCTGCTCGGCCTGGCGCACTACCTGTTCCACCGCAACACCATCCAGCTCGCACCGACCTGCTACCTGCAGGACCTGTTCACCACCGAGGATGCTCGGGGGCGCGGGGTCGGGCGGGCGCTGATCTACGCGGTGCGGGAGCGTGCGGCCGAGGCGGGCGCGGAAGGCCTGTACTGGCACACTCATGAGACCAATCGCGCCGCCCGGCTCCTGTACGACAAGGTCGCGGTGGACACCGGCTTCGTCGTCTACCGGATGTCCACCTAGACCTCGCGACCTACAGCCAGTTCTCGCGGGCCGCGTGCAAGGCCAGCTGGAAGCGCGTGCTTGCGCCGGTGCGGTTCATCAACCGCTCCAAGTACCGGAAGAACGTACGCCGGCTGATGCCCAACGTCCGGGCGATCGTGTCGTCCGCAGCCCCCGTCGCCAGCAGCGCGAGCAACCGCCGTTCGATCGGTTCGAGCCGGTCGTCCTCCGCGCCGACGGACGCGTGCAGCGGCAGGGCGTTGCGCCAGCAGAGCTCGAACATGCCGATCAGTGCCGTCAGCAAGCTGCTCGGCCGGATGATCAGCAGGGACCGGTTCACGTCGGTGTCGCGCACCGACATCGACACGAACGCGATCGAGCCGTCGATGATCGTCAGCTTGGCCGGGACGTCGGGCAGCACGCGAGCCTGCTCACCGGCTTCCACGCAGGGCAGGATGTTCTCGGTCAGATAGCCGGGCACCTCGACCGACTCCGGCGAGTAGACCACCCGGTAGGCGACGCCGCGGTTGAGCTGCTCGATCTCCATCTGGTTCGGTCCCGCGCCCAGGTAGTACGGCGGGGAGTCGATCGCCAGGATCTCGCGTTGCGCGCTGCCCTTGATCTGGTTGATCCGCTCGACGATCGCCGTCCCGGTGACCACCTCGATCAGGTGCGTGGTCGACTCGTTGTGCACGGTCCGGCGGAACTCGTCGTAGGCGTTGAGCACCTCGATCCGCGCCTGCTTCAGCTCGGACTCCCGGCGCAGCGTGAGCGCCTCCAGCCCGGCGTCGGGAGGCACCGGCAGGAACCGCGAGTGGTCCGACCCGGACCGGCGGGCCAGCCCGGCCTGGACCAGGCCGCCGAGCGTGTCCTCGATTCCGGCCTCGCGACCGGCGACCACCGCGTCCAGCTCGCTGACCGACGACGGTCCAGCCCGGAGCAGGTGCTGGTAGATCAGGATCTGGTCGTCGTTGAGCCCGAGCACCCGCAGGTGCTCGGCACGCTCCGTATCGGTCGAGCCCATCGCCGTCCCCTCCCTCCCGTGCGCGGTCACCATGGGCAACCGCCAGACCAGGGTAGAACCATCCGCGCCGGCCGGATCGTGCTGTCCGTGCTGCGGTCACTGCGGTCAGCGATGATTGTTGTCCTGTCAGCATTATTGTGCCGTGTCACCATCTGGCCACCGTTTCCGCGCATGTGTGAGCGAGAATTGAGGTCCAGCAGCCCGGCGACGGACCACCTGAGCGCCGCCGGGCTGCTGTTCCAATTCTGGCCCGAGTTCGTGGCCGAGGCAGCGCCACCCGTTTCGGTTGGGTCTCGATCCCGGCGCATCGGTGCCCTCGCACTCCCGTGCCATCACCGGCTGTGCCGAAGGGTGTACAAACTGTGCAACCGAGGCAGTTTTCGAGGAGGCACCGCCCATGCTTCTGAATCGCCAGTCGTTGAAAACGCTGTTCAAGTCCGCCGCTCTGTGCGCGATGACCGCCGCCCTGGTCATCGTGCCCGCCCACTCGGCGAGCGCCGGCTCCACCTCCGCCCAAGGTGAGCCCGAGCCCCGAGTCGTCGGTGGAACCCGCGCGTTGCAAGGGGAGTTTCCGTGGATGGTGAGGCTGTCCATGGGATGTGGTGGTTCGATGTACACCAATCAGCTCGTGCTGACCGCCGCGCACTGCGTGGGTTCCACCGGCAACAACACCTCGATCACCGCCACGGTCGGCGTGGTCGACCTGCAGGACACGTCGGCGACCAAGGTGCGCTCGACGTACGTGCACCGCTCGCCCACCTACGGCACCAGCACCGGTGGCGACTGGGCGCTGATCAAGCTGGCCAGCCCGATCGCCGGCGTACCGACGTTGCCGATCACCACCACTACGGCGTACGACACCGGCACGTTCACGGTGGCCGGCTGGGGTGCGGCGACCGAGGGTGGCGCGCAGCAGCGGTACTTGCTCAAGGCGCAGGTCCCGTACGTCGACGACGTGACGTGCCGGAACGCCGGTCCGTACTACAGCAACCTGATCTTCGCGGCCGAGTTGTGCGCCGGGCAGATGGGGACCGGTGGCGTCGACACCTGCCAGGGTGACTCCGGCGGACCGATGTTCCGGCGGGACAACGCGAACGCGTGGATCCAGGTCGGCATCGTCAGCCACGGCGACGGTTGTGCCCGGCCGAGTGCGCCCGGCGTCTACACCCAGGTGAGCACGTTCGCGTCGGCCATCGCCGCCGCGGCCGCGAACCTCGGGGGAGGGACCGGCCCGGCCTGTGGACCGTTCACCAACAACACCGACGTGGCCATCCCCGACCGGGGTGCGGCCGTCACCAGTTCGGTCACGGCGACCGGCTGCACCGGCAGCACGTCGTCGGCGCGGGTCGCGGTCAACATCGTGCACACCTACCGCGGTGATCTGGTCATCGACCTGCTCGCTCCCGACGGTTCGTCGTACCGGCTGAAGAACTCGGGCAGCGACTCGGGCGACAACATCAACACGACGTACACCGCGAACGTCACCAACGAGGTGCGCAACGGCACCTGGCGCCTCCGGGTCCAGGACGTCGCCTCCGCCGACACCGGCTATCTCAACTCCTGGTCGATCACGCTCTAGTCCGCAGGCGTACGGCTGGATGAGCAGAACCCCGGATCCGTGCTGGATCCGGGGTTCTGGTCGTTTCAGGTCAGCGGCTGGCCTCGACGAACTGACGCATCAGTTCGACGGGGTCGTTGGAGGGTTCGGGCTGGGCCAGGGAGTTCGCCGCGATCCGGGACCGCGGGGTGTCCGTGGTCGCGAGGTCGGGGGCGCTGGTCAGCGGGAGGGTGAGGGACGACCGGGTCGGGTCGAGCGTGACGGTCGCGCCGGTGAACGGGATCGACGGGTTGTCGGGCTCGACGGTCAGCACCAGGCCGAGGCGGTGGCCGGCGGTGAAGACGACGTCGTCGGCGTTCAGCTCGAAGGTCAGGTCGTACCACTTGCCGGACTGCAGGGACTCCTTGCGGTTCAGCGACTTGTAGTGGCCGATGTCGGCCAGCGTGCGGACCGCGATCGACGCGTCCGAGACGGCCGTGTTGATCTGGGTCTTGGCGTAGCACCCGGTGTCGAGCGTGTTGCCGTCACCCCAGCAGACGCTGGTGTTCGGCACGTTGGTGACGTCGCGGTAGCGGGTCGCCGTACCGTAGTCGACCAGCCGGGCCTTGATCCCCGCCGCGGCCTTGTCGACCTTCACGCGGACCGTGACCTTGCCGGTGCCGGACATCCGCACCGACTGCTCCAGGTCGTTGCTGAGGAACACCGCCCGGTCGGTCCGCTGCGCGGTCGGATCCAGTACGACGGTGTCGGCCGACGGCTGGCTGGTTCCGGTGAAGCTGACCGGGTCCGACGACGCGGCCGCGATCGACAGCCCGCCGGTCTTGGAGTCCAGCGGCTTGCTGAGGCTGAGCTTGGTGTTCCGTACGCCGGTCGCCGGCCAGCGCGGCTCGTCGACGAACGAACCGTCCTCGCGCTGCACGGTCGCCTGCGGGGTCTTCATCACGTCGTTCTGCAGGCCCTGCAGCCAGTAGTCGAACCACGGGTGCAGCTTGTTCACCCACTCGTCGCGGAAGCTGAAGCCGTCCAGGTGCACACCCTGGTGCAGGAAGATCTTGCGCGGCACACCGCGCTTGGCCAGTTCGTCCCACCACTCGCCGAAGTGCCGGGTCTTCACGTTCTCGTCGCCGAGGCCGTGCACGACGTACACGCTGGCCTTCACGTTGCTCGCGTCGAGCCGGTAGTTCCGCGGGTCCCACCACTTGCTGTACGAGCCGGTGCGGGTGTCGGAGTCCTGCTCGATGATGTTGGTGAGCTCCTCACAGCGCGGCGAGGCGTCGTTGCTCACGTAGTCGTGCAGGAAGCCCATGTACTCGTCGTAGAACGGCACGCCGAAGCCACGGGTGTAGTCGTACCAGGACGAGATCGCCGCGATCGGCACGATGGTCTGCAGCCCCCGTACGCCGGTGCTGGCGACCGAGTTGGCGATCGTGCCGTTCCAGGAGACGCCGATCATGCCGGCCTTTCCGGTCGACCAGTCGGCCTTCGCCTTCGCGCCGGCCGGGGTGTGGCCGGGGACGCGGTTGTTCAGCCAGTCGATCACGGCCTTCGTGCCGAGCACCTCCAGATCCGCGCCGACGTCGCTGCAGCCGGTCGAGCGGAACGTGCCCGGCATGTCGACGAAGGCCACGGCGTACCCGCGGGGCACGAAGTAGTTGTCCAGCCAGCTCCCGTACACCTGCCGGGTGCCGTCGGCGTCGAAGTAGTTCTTCGGGTCACCCGCGTAGTACGGCGACGCCTGGATGATCACCGGGATGTCGATCCCGGCCTGGGCGGCCTCGCCGGGCCGGACGATGTCGACGGTGACCCGGTCCTTGACGCCGTTCGCGTCCCCGTCGACGCCGGGCACCTCGACCTCGACGCGTTCGTGGATCGCGTTGTCGTAGTCGTAGGCGGCGACGGTCCGGGTTCCCTGCACGAACGGCTTGCTCGGTGGGCCGGCGGTCGCGGTCAGCGACGCGATCGGCGCCAGTGCCGCGGTGGCGAGCAAGGCCACCGAAGTGCGAAAGGCCGTGCTCGATCGAGATCTGCGCATGCGGTTCTGCTCCCCTGTGGGCGGTGAGTGGAGCACCTCGGCCCTCCCTCGACAGGGCCGTTGTGGTGAACGCACCTTATGCAGAACCTGACACCGCTGTCAGCACACATCTCACCCGAGTGGTCACCATCCGTGCAGATCACGGGGAATACTTCGGGCTCCGGTCCCGGCTACGCGGACCACGCCTCTCGGGTGTGACTCCTGATCAGCGCCTGCAGCCGGACGCGGGTGCTGCCGTCGGAGGGCGTGTAGGTCATCAGGTGCTGGCCGTGGTCGCCGGGCAGCTCGAGCACCTCGAGGTCGAGATCCAGACGACCGGCGACCGGGTGGTCGAGGCGCTTCGGGCAGTGCGCGCTGATGCTGACGTCGTGGCCCTGCCACCAGGTCGCGAATTCGGGACAGCGGGTGCTGAGCTCCTCGACGAGTGCGCCGAGCTCGGGGTCGTCGGCGTACTCGGCGGAGGTCCGGCGCAGGTGGCCGACCACGTCCTTGGCGACGGTCTTCCAGTCCAGGTAGAGCTCCCGTGCCGCGGGGTCGAGGAAGTAGAGCCTGGTCAGGTTGCGCTCGGCCGGTGAGAGGGCGCCGAAGTCGGTGAGCAGCGCGGCCGCGGCGGCGTTCCAGGCGATCACGTTGCTCAGCCGGTCCAGCACGATGGCCGGTGTCTCGGTGAGGCCGGTGATCATCGCGACCACGGTGGGCCGGACGACGGCCGGTTCCGGGCGCTGCTTCGCCGGTGGGGCGGCCAGGAGACGCAGGTGCGCGTGCTCGGCCTCGGTCAGCTTGAGTGCGGACGACAGGGAGTCGAGGACGGCGGCGGACGGGTTCGGCGCGCGGTCCTGCTCCAGGCGGACGTAGTAGTCCACGCTCACATTGGCCAGGAGGGCGACCTCCTCGCGCCGCAGGCCGGCCACGCGACGGTCGCTGCCCATGGGCAGCCCGACGTCGCACGGCCGGACGCGCGACCTCCGGCTGCGGAGGAACTCACCGAGCTGAGGGCGAACCGTCACGTTCCCCAGTATCCCCGACCGGTTCGACGACTGGGTGGTACTGCCGGACCCACGGTTCACTCGGATCTGGTCCGGCCGGCAAGACGGGCCGACGGTGGATGCATGACAACTCGTACAGCAGTCATCACCGGCGCCGGCAGCGGGATCGGCGCCGCCATCGCCGTCCGGCTCGCCTCCGAAGGCGCCGCGGTCGCGCTGCTCGCGCGCCGCCAGGACCGGCTGCAGAAGCTCGCCGCCCAAATCGTCGAGTCAGGCGGTACGGCGCTCGCCGTACCGGCCGATGTCACCGATGAGCACTCGATGGCGCGGGCGGCCGCGACCGTGCGAGAGCAGCTGGGGCCGGTCGACCTGCTGGTGAACAACGCCGGCCTGATGCAGCTCGCGCCCTTCGGCGCCTACCCGGTCCCGGAGTGGCGGCAGTTGGTCGACGTGAACGTGAACGGCGTACTGAACGCGGTGCACGCCTTCCTGCCTGACCTGCTGCGCTCGGCCGAGACCCGGACGACCGACCTGGTGAACGTCTCGTCGGTGGCAGCCGACCGGTTCATGGACGGCATGGCGACGTACGGCGCGACGAAGTCGGCGGTGAGCTACTTCACCCGTGCGCTGCGGTTCGAGCTGGCGACGCGGGGGATCCGGATCACGAACCTGGAGCCGGGCATGACGGGCGGGACCGAGCTGATGGAACCCTTCCCGGCCGAGCTTCAGGGGCCGGCCGCGGAGCTGGCTGCCGCGCTTCCGGCGATCAGCGCGGAGGAGGTGGCGGAGGTGCTGGCCTTCGTCGTCTCCAGGCCGCGGAACGTCAATCTGACCCGGGTCGTCGTGCAACCGGCCAAGGAGGTCTGACCCACCGGGGCCTCAGCGGACCAGGCGCAGGCGGGTCTGCGCCACGCCGATCTCGAGGCGCTGGCCCCAGGTGACCGTGAGGGAGTCGGCCTCGATGCCGTCGCCGAAGACGACCAGGTCGGCCTCGGCTGTCACGGTGAGGTGGTAGCCGGCGGTGAGCACGCCCTCGGTGCAGCTCGTGCCGGTCGCGGGGGACGGCCAAGCCTCACGGACGAACCAGCACAGCGCGGGGTCCGTCGGACCGGGCAGCGCGAGGCGGCTACGGCGTTCCTGCCAGGCCGAGCGGCACCACCCCGTGGATCCTGTCCCGGTGCCGACCAGCAGGCCGGACGACGACTGCCGTTCCTCCAGCCCTTCCGGCGAGGCGAGCCGGTAGCGCGCGGACTGGTGCGTCCGGTGCCCGACGTACACCTCGTTGAGCGCGAGCAGCCGCTGACCGTCATCGGTGCTGGCGGCAACCATCGTGCGGTGCTCGACGTGCTGCTCGTGCAGCAGGTCGGCGATCGCTGCCGGCGCGTGCGGCACCAGGACGCCGGGGTTACGGGCCGGCTCCGGGTTGATCCCGATCACCGGCTGGCCGTCCAGGTACTTGGCGACGTTCGCGACCAGCCCGTCCTGGCCGACCGCGATCACCACGTCCTCCGGCCCGAACACGAACCGGTCGAGGTCGGCGCGCTCGGCGACGGCCCGCCGCCAGTCGAGCGGGATCGCCGCCGAGACCGCTGCGAGTGCTTGCTGCTGGGCGTGGTGCCGTTCGTCCAGTTCGGCCAGGTCCCGCCCGCGGGTCTGGAGGAAGAAGCCGGCCTGCTGACGCGTCCCGTGCCGGGCGACCAGCTCGGACAGCTCGGTCGCCCGGTGCACGAGCACCGCCCGGGGAGGAAGGCTCATTCCTGTCCACCCGTCAGTTTGCTGAGCAGCGGAGTGATCAGGTCGGGCGTGAGGTTGAGCGTGCCGATCTCCGGCAGGGCGCCCTGCTTGATCGCCAGGGCGAGGATTGTCGCCTGGTCCATCTCGGCGTACGCGTCGAGCAGCGCCTTCTCCGCCGACGCCTCGGCCGCGCCGATCACCCGCTTGGCGTCCGCCTCGGCCTCACTCAGCGCGCGCCTCCGCGCAGCCGCGGCCTCGGTCTCGATCCGCCCCGCCGCTGCGGCCTCGGTCGCCCGGCGCCGTTCGTTCTGCCCCTTCTGCGTGACGAGCTGCTCCTCGCGCCGCGCGAGCTCGATCTGGTTCTGCAGCTCGTTCTCCGCGATCGACCGCTCCCGCTCGACCGCCATCGCGCGCCGCTCGTACGTCGCCTTGTCGGCCGCCTGCTGCACCATCTCCCGCGTCGGCGTCTGCAACGCCCGCTCCACATCGCTCTCCGCCCGTACGGCGACCACGCGCACGTCCTCGACACCGATGCCCAGCCCGGTCAGGCGCTGGTCCTCGCGCAACCCGGCGCCGACCGCCTGCCGCAGCGACGCCATCCCCTCGGACAGTGCCTGCGTCAGCGTCATCCGCGCCAGCAGGTCGAGCGCGGTCTGCTGGGCGAGCTCGGTGAGCAGACCGCCGAGCTGCTCGAGCGGAGTGGCCCGCCAGCGGCCCGTGTCCGGGTCGATCCCGAAGTCGAGCCGGGTCGCGGCCAGCGCCGGGTCGGTCACCCGGTAGGTCACGGTCGCCTGCACCGCGACGTCCTGGAAGTCGACGGTCCGGCCGTGGAAGAGCAGCGGCTGCTCGCGGTCGTCGATCGGCACCTCGCTCAGCGACGAGTTCAGCGCCCGGAACCAGAACGCCTGGCCGGCGCCGTCGTGCGCGAGCTTGCCGTTGCGCAGGTGCCGGACGTGGGTGGTCGGGTTCGCCCGCAGGTGGCTGATGAACCGGAACCGGGTGATGTCTGCCATCGCTGTCTCCTCACGGCCGGACACTCCGGCCTGCTTTGTCGTCACTTTGACGATAAGGGGTCGGATGGCTTTTCGTCAAGGTGACGATTAAGGTGGTGTGATGGACTTCGACCCGATGGGTGTGGCCACTGACCTGGTGATCCTGACCGTCCAGGACGGCTCGTTCGAGGTGCTGCTGATCCGCCGCGGCATCGCTCCGCACCGCGGTCGCTGGGCGCTGCCCGGCGGTTTCGTCCGCGCCGGCGAGGGGCTGGAGGACGCCGCGCGGCGAGAGCTCGCCGAGGAGACCGGCGTCGGCTCGAGCACGCCCAGGATGCACCTCGAGCAAGTGGCGACGTACGGCGAACCTGGGCGCGATCCCCGCGGCCGGGTGATCAGCGTGGCCTACCTCGCGCTGGTCCCGGACCTGCCCGCGCCGGTGGCCGGCTCGGACGCGGCGTCGGCGTCCTGGATCCCGGTCGCCGAGGTGCTCGCCGATCCGGGCCGGCTCGCCTTCGACCACCACCGGATCCTCACCGACGCGGTTGAACGCGCCCGCGCGAAGCTCGAGTACTCGCCGCTGGCGACCGCCTTCTGCGCCGACGAGTTCACGATCTCCGAGCTCCGCGGCGTCTACGAAGCCGTCTGGGGCGTCCCGCTCGACCCCCGCAACTTCCATCGCAAAGCCACCCGCACGGAAGGTTTTGTCGTCCCGCTCGGCGCCACCACCACCCGCGACGGCGGCCGCCCGGCCCAGCTGTTCCGCCGCGGTACGGCGACCACCCTGCATCCGCCGCTGACGCGCGGCTAACGGGTGAGCAGCATCAGTTGTTCGGCGGTGATGAGGTCGGTGTGAGTGCCGGGGGAGCCGCAGGCCCAGGCGCCCGCGACGGTGCCCGCCACCGCGGCTTCGTAGTACGAACGGCCGTCCAGCCAGGTGGTGAGGAAGGCCGCCACGTAGGCGTCGCCGGCGCCGTTGGTGTCGACCACGGGCCGGCCCGGAAGGTCGACCGCGGGCAGGTGGATCGGCTCCTCGCCGCGGACATGAAGATAGCTGCCGTCGGCGCCGGCCATCGCGACCACGACCCACGCGCGGCCGCAGGTGAAGATCCAGTCGATCGCCTGGTCGCGCAGCGCGCTGGTCGACACGAACACGATGTCGGCGTACTGGGCGAAGTCCCAGTGGTACTCGTCGTCGCCGTCCCAGTCGTGCAGGTCCGTCGACAGCGTGCGGCCGGCCGTCAGGACGTCGGGAAGCGCACGGCGCGCGAAGTCCACGATCGAGACGTGCACGTGGCGGGCGCGCTCGATCCACCCGCGCCACAGGCCGGGGTCGACCCGCAGGCCCGCGGGGTGGCGTCCGTCGTACAGCGAGACCCGGCTCCCGTCCGGCGACACCAGGTTGACGCTGCGCCGGGTACCGCTGGGGTGCACGGCGACCCTCAGCGGCAGGCCGAGCTCCTGGTACACCGCACGGATCCGCCGGCCCGCCGCGTCGTCACCGATCACGTCGGCGAGGCCGGAATCCAGGCCGAGCCGGTGACAGCCGAGGACGACGCCGTGACCGGTGTGACCGATGTACGACTCGACCGGCGCGACGTGGATGGTCTCCCGGTCCGGCAACGGCAGGCCGGGAACTCGCACGACGGTGTCGATGCCCACGCCGCCGATCACGAACACGTCCATGGACCCATCGTCACCGACCCGGACAAGCCCCAGAAGGGGTTGACCTCGAGTGCTCTTGAAGTGATCTGCTGCCCGGCATGAAACACGTACTGATCACCGGCGCCGGCCGGGACACCGGACGGCTGCTCGCCGTCGCCTTCGCCGCGTCCGGGGCGCACGTGATCGCCACCGCCCGTACGGCGTCCGCGGCGGACGAGACCGTCGCCACCATCCGTGCGGCCGGTGGATCGGCGGAGGCTGCCGTTGTCGACCTCGCGTCGCCGGAGTCGATCGCCGGTCTGGAGCTCGAGCGGCTCGACGTCCTGGTGAACAGCGGGGCTCGGTACCTCGGCGAGGGCGACGCCTCGCCGGCGGACATCGCGAACACGCTGAGCGGTGCCGCGACCGGGACGGTCCTGCTCACCGAGCGTGTGCTTCCGTTGCTCAGGGCATCGAGAGGCGCGGACGTGGTGAACCTGATCTCCGCCACGGGAGAGCCCGGACAGCACCGGTCGGCGGCGCACCCGGCGTTCTACGCCGCCAAGCACGCCCAGGCCGGGTACGCCGAGATCCTGTCGGCGCGACTGCGGCCGGAGGGGATCCGGGTGATCTCGCTGTTCCCGCCGGACTTCGTGCAGACCGGTCCACGGGAGACCGGCGCCGCGCTGACGGCGCAGTCGGTGGTCGACTGTGTGCTGTTCGCGGTCAATCAGCCTCGCGACTGCTTCATCCGCTCCTTCCACTTCGAGCAGGTCAGCAACTGACTTTCGGCAGGGGGTGGGGATGGCGTTCGGGGGAGGTGGGTCGCCGGGCCGGAGCGGCAGGGTCGGCACATGCTCACTCGACGCCTTCTGCTCGGCGGCACCGCGGCCGCCCTGCTCGCCCCCGCCACCGTTCCTGCCATCGCGACGGCCACCGCGACGACCCCGGTACCCCGGCGGCCGGTGCAGCTCCGGTTCCCCCGGCCGACCGGGCTCTTCCCGGTCGGCACGACCGAGCTTCACCTGGTCGATCCGCGCCGGGACGACCCGTTCGTCCCGGGCCGTCCCCGGGAGCTGATGATCAGCGTCTGGTACCCGGCCTCCCGCGCCGCCGCCGAGCGCGCGCCGTACCTCCCGCCGCTCACCGCCCAGGTCTACGCCGAGGGCGCCTCGATCGCCTTGCAGCAGCCGGTGGAGGCCGTCGACTGGGTCGGCGCGCGTAGTCACGCCGGACTCGGCGCGCCGGTCAGCCGGTCGTGGGGCCGTCGTCCGGTGATCGTCTTCTCGCCGGGCTTCGGGGTTCCGCGAGGGCTGGCGTCGATCATGGTCACCGAGCTCGCCAGCCGCGGGTACGTCGTGGCGACGGTCGACCACACCTACGAAGCCGCGGCGGTCGAGTTTCCGGGCGGGCGGGTCGCCGTACAGACGCTGCCGCCGGAACCGTACGCGCACCTGGCTCGCGCCACGCGGATCGCCGACGTGCGCTTCGTCCTGGACGCGCTCGCCGAGCTGGCCCGCGGGCACAACCCGGACGCGGACCACCGGCGCCAGCCGGCCGGTCTCGGCGCCATCCTCGACCTGCGGCGCATCGGCGCCTACGGTCACTCCGCCGGCGGCATCACCGCGGCCGACGTGATGCTGGTCGACCGCCGGGTCGCCGCCGGGATCGACCTCGACGGCACCCTCGGCTACGGGTACGACGATCCGGCCGACTGCCCGGTCGTTGCCCAGGGCCTCGATCGCCCGTTCCTGCTCGTCGGCGCGGGCGGCACCGGTCCGGACGGCGGGCCGCAGACGCACCGCACCGACCGGTCCTGGGGCCTGTTCTGGGAGCACTCGACCGGCTGGAAGCGCGATCTCAACGTGCCGACCGGGCAGCACTACACGTTCATCGACCACCAGGCGCTGATCCCGTGGTTCCAGCGGTTCTTCACCGTGCCGCCGGAGCTGGTCGCGAACACCGTCGGCACCGTCGACCCGCGCCGGATCCTGGCCACGCTGAACACCTACCTGCCGGCGTTCTTCGACCAGCACCTGCGCGGTCGTCCGGGCACCTGGCAGAACTCGCCGAGGCACCCGGACGTCCGGTTCATCGCTTGATCGGGGCCCCGGTCTTGCTCTGCAGCTCGTCGAAGGTGACGCCTTCGGCGAGCTCGACGAGCTGCAGCCCGTCGTCGGTGACGTCGAGCACGGCCAGGTCGGTGATGATCCGGTCGACCACACCCCGGCCCGTGTACGGCAGGTCGCACTCTTCGAGGATCTTGTGCGAACCGTCCTTGGCGACGTGCTCCATCAGCACGATCACCTTCTTCGCGCCGTGCACCAGGTCCATCGCGCCGCCCATCCCCTTGACCATCTTGCCGGGGATCATCCAGTTCGCCAGGTCACCGGTCGCCGAAACCTGCATCGCACCCAGGATCGCGGCGTCGATCGCGCCGCCGCGGATCATCCCGAACGACAGCGACGAGTCGAAGAAGGATGCCCCCGGCAACGTCGTGACGGTCTCCTTGCCGGCGTTGATCAGGTCCGGGTCCTCGTCGCCCTCGACCGGGTACGGGCCGACGCCGAGAATCCCGTTCTCGCTCTGCAGTACGACGGTGACGCCGTCGGGAATGTAGTTCGGCACCAGCGTCGGCAGCCCGATGCCGAGGTTGACGTACGAGCCGTCCTCGAGCTCGGCGGCGGCCCGGGCGGCCATCTGCTCACGGGTCAGCGGCATCTCAGGCCTCCAGCTTCTCGCGCTGGGCCTGGTAGGCCTCGCGGGGTTGCACCGTACGCTTCTCGATCCGCTTCTCGATGTCCTTGCCAACGGCAACCACACGCTGGACGTAGACGCCGGGCAGGTGGATCTCGTCCGGGTCCAGCTCACCAGGCTGGACCAGCTCCTCGACCTGCGCGATCGTGATCCGGCCGGCCATCGCGGCCAGCGGGTTGAAGTTGCGCGCCGACCGGTCGAAAACCAGGTTGCCGTGGGTGTCGCCCTTCAGCGCGTGCACCAGGCCGAAGTCGGTGGTGATCGACTCCTCCAGCACGTACGTCGTACCGTTGATCTCGCGGGTCTCCTTCGGCTCCGAGGCCTTCGCGACCGAGCCGTCGGTGTTGTACTTCTGCGGTAGCCCGCCCTCGGCGACCTGGGTGCCGACGCCGGCCAGGGTGAAGAACGCGGCGATCCCGCAGCCGCCGGCCCGCAGCTTCTCGGCCAGCGTGCCCTGCGGGGTCAGCTCGACCTCCAGCTCCCCGGACAGGAACTGCCGGGCGAACTCCTTGTTCTCCCCGACGTACGACGAGGTCATCTTCGCGATCCGCTTGTCGGCGAGCAGGATGCCCAGGCCCCAGTCGTCGACGCCGCAGTTGTTCGACACGACGCGCAGCCCGCTCACCCCCTTGGCATGGATCGCCTCGATCAGCTGCATCGGGTTGCCGCACAACCCGAAGCCACCGACCGCGAGGCTCGCACCGTCGCCGATGTCGTCGACCGCGGCTTGCGGCGACTCGTACGTCTTGTCCATCCGGCTGCTCCGTTGCAGATCGAGGGCCCTCGTTGGGCTCGACTCTAACCAGCCGCCACGCTCCCGGCGAGGTCTACTCGCTGTGGGCGAAACCACAGCCGATACGCCGCTGTGCCACGCCGCCACACCCCACGCTGTGGGGCCGCCACATGACCCCATTCCGTTCGTCCCCCGCCCGCCTCGCGCCTCCGGCGCGGCGCGGGCGGGGTGGAAGAGGCGCGGGGCGAGTGAGCGGGAGGCGGGTGTCCCGCCGGCCGGCTGCGCCGTCGCCTCGGAGCTGCCCGGCTCCGGGGCCACCGGCGAAGCTGCGCGGCTTCGCCGTGACCCGGAGATTGTCCGGCTAGGCCGTCGCCTCCGCGGAGCAGAGCAGGCGCAGTTCGTGGGCGGCTTCCTCGCGGGCGTCGGCCAGTTCGTCGGCGGACTCCGCCAGGACGGCGGCGAGGTGCTCGCGAGCGCAGACCAGGTTGCCGCCGTGCCGGGCGGTTCGGGCGAGCCCGATGTGAGCCGCGGCCACGGCTTCGACGTTCTCGATGGAGTCCGCCAGTTCGAGCGCCCGTCGGTAGTCGGCCCGGGCCGCGTCCAGCTCCCCGGCGCGCAGGTGGAGCTCACCGCGCTCGCACAGCAGGAGCCCGGCTTCCTCCTCCAGTCCCAGCTCCTCCGCGAGCTCGATCGCCTCGCTGGTCACCGGCAGCAGGTCGTCGGTGATCTGCCGCAGCCCGGTGAGCGCCAGGAACATCGCCCACCGGTCCTCCAGCATCCGGAAGCGGGCCAGCGCGATCCGCAGCGACTGCTCCGCGTCCAGCGGGCTGATGTCGACCAAACCGGGGTAGCCCTTGCACAGCTCGACCGCGGCCCGGGTCCACGCGTCGCCGTTGCGCTCGTGCCGAGCGAGCACCTCGGCGACCGTCGTACGGGACTCGAAGGGTCCGAACACCAGCGCCCAGAGCAGCACCGTCACCGGGTACTTGAACGGGCCCACGGCGTCCAGCACGACCTGCTGTGCCAGCTCCAGCTGCTCCTGCTCGGCCGACGAGGCTCCGTGCAGCACGGTGAGCAGGTACTCCTCGTCCATTCCGGCCGGCACAGTCCGGCCCAGCATGCCGAGCACCCGCTCAGCCGCTGCGGCCGCCTCGTCCTGCAGGCCCCGGGACCACCAGTAGCTCGACAGCCCGGCCACCAGCCGCAGCGCCATCCGTGGATCGCTCTCGCAGGCCCGCTCGATCGCCGCGACCACCTGGTCGCCCTCGGCGGCGGACCGGGCCCCCGCCCGGGACGAGCTGGTTGCTGAGCGCAACGGATCGGCGCCTTCGACCAGGTCGATCAGGTACGACAGGTCCGCGTCGTACCCGCTCCCCTGGAACTCCACATCACTCATTGTCACCCCGCCGGGTTCAGTGGGTCGCGGGCGGGGGTCGGGTACCCAGTCAGAACTCGAGTACACCCCAGTGCTCGGGCCGGTGCATGTCGACGGCGTACTGCGGCGACCAGACCCAGAAGTCCTGCTGCTCGCCCTTGCGGTACGCCCCGTCCACGACGTCGTGCGACCACTCGACCCGCATCAGGTTCATCCGCCACTCGTCGCCCGGTGCCGGCGGCATCGAGCCCTTGGCGTGCCGGCTCAGCTCCGCCCACGGGAAGGCCGCCTCGACGCGCCAGCCGGCGTCGTCGTCGCTCGGGTCGTTCAGCGTGCCGTCGACGTGGATCGCGGTCCGCAGGCCGGGCAGGTTGGTCGGGTCCACCGCGACGCCGCCGTCGGCGTATGGCTTGGGCAGGGTGAGCTCCCAGATCGTGCCGAGCGGGTTGATCTCGAACTCGTAGTAGTTCTGCCGGTCGCCGTCCGGATCGAGGAACAGCTCGAAGTTGTTCTCCTCGTACAGGAACGTGTTGGGTTCGGTCATCGTCGACCAGACGTGCGGCTCCTCCAGCTCCGCGCCGAGGTACAGGTACTCGTCGTCGTACAGGAGCTTCGCCCGGGTCCGGTACGGCGGCGCCGGCTGGTCGCCGCGGATGTCGACGAAGTCGCTGGTCCAGGCCGCCTCCGCCCAGGCCGGGTGGGTCAGCGTGCCGTCGATCGGCGGCGGGGTCGTGGTGCGGTGGGCCTTGTAGCGGGGCAGATCAGACATCGGCGCGCTCCAGCAGTCCGGCGAGCAGGTGGGCGAGCAGGAAGGTAACGGCGGTCAGGACCGGGACGACCACCAGGGTCCAGGTGGTGAACAGGTTCTCGCTGAGGAAGGCGAGCACGACCAGCAGCATGAACCCGACGCCGAGAAACGCGACCAGTCGCGGATGCGGCATCGCGAGCCGGCTCAGGGCCAGCGCGCCGAGCACGATCGTGACGACCACGGTGAGCACGAGCAGCGGGAATCCCCAGGCGCCGCAGTTCGACGTGTCGCGGAACCGTTCGCAGCCCCGCTCGCTCAGCCAGACCATCCCGATCGTGACGAACCCGGCCAGCAGACCGACGACGGCCAGTACGAGCGCCGGCGGCAGCGGAGGAGTGGTGAACCGCCGGTGGTCGGCTGTGGTCACCTCGTCCTCGTCGTCCATGCGCGCAGGCTACTGCGTCAGGAGGCACCCAGGTTGCGGGCCACGGCGTCGCGGACCTCCGCGTCGGTGGGGGCCGGCCGGCCCTGCTCGGCGGCGAGGTCGGCCAGCGAGACCATCGTGACGTCGTGCAGGCCGCAGGTCGTGAACGTGTGAAACACGTCCATCGCCGGATCCACGTTGATCGAGAACCCGTGGCTGGTCACGCCGCGCCGGATCCGCATCCCGATCGAGCACAGCTTGCGGTGGTCCTCGGTCCAGACACCGACCAGGCTGCTCGCGCCGCGCGGCGTCTCCCGGCGGACGAGCGGGAAGCCGAGCTCACCGAGCGCGGCGATCAGCCCGTTCTCGACCCAGCGGACGACGTCGACCGGCCCGCGCTGGTTGAGGTCGATCACCAGGTAGCCGACCAGCTGCCCAGGCCCGTGGTAGGTCGCGAATCCACCGCGATCGACCGCCACGGTCGGGATCGCCGCCGTCTCGGGCGGCAGGTCGGCCAGCGACGTGCGCGGCCCGTAGGTGATCACCGGCGGATGGCTGAGCAGGAACAACCGGTCGCCCGCCGTCCCGTCCTGCCGCTCCTCGACCCAGGTCTTCATGTCCTTCGCCGCGACCTCGTACTCGACCTCACCCAGGTCCACCCGCTGCAGCTCGCTCACGCCGTCAACTGTAGGTCGCTCGCATTAGCGTGACGGTTATGACTGACTTCGACCCCGTCTGGCGCTCCCTGGACCGGCAGGTCGCGGCCGGCTGGGCTCCTGGCTTCACCGCCGCCATCCGGTACGCCGGGGAGCCGGCGTACTACGCGACCGGCACGCTGGCCTTCGACTCCGACCAGCCGATGCGCACCGGCACCCGCTTCCGGATCGCGTCGCTGAGCAAGCCCGTCGGCGCAGTGCTCGCTCTGTCGATGGTTGCCGACGGCCTGTTCGCGCTGGACGACCCGGTTGCCCAGTGGTTGCCCGAGCTGGCCGAACCGCGAGTGCTGGTCAGGCCGGACGCGCCGGTGGACCAGGCCGTGCCGGCGGACCGGCCGATCACCGTCCGGCACCTGCTGACGCTGACGCTCGGGCAGGGCGCCTTGCCGGCTGACTCGCCGCTGGCCAAGGCGTACGTCGAGCGGGTGCACCAAGGACCGCTGCCGCCGCTGATGTCGCCGGACGAGTTCATGGAGCGGTTCTCCCGCGTGCCGCTGGCGTACCAGCCGGGCACTCGCTGGCTCTACCACGCAGGCATGGACGTGCTCTCCGTCCTGCTCGGCCGGGTCGCCGGTGCGCCGCTGAGCGCCGTACTGCGGGAGCGGGTGACGGATCCGC
Organism: Kribbella sp. ALI-6-A; assembly: GCF_001984195.1. Classification (GTDB taxonomy): domain Bacteria; phylum Actinomycetota; class Actinomycetes; order Propionibacteriales; family Kribbellaceae; genus Kribbella. The sequence goes on along the minus strand of NZ_MTQN01000012.1, from coordinate 772,594 downwards.
TGGGGATGCGGGCCACCAGCTTCCAGTCCGACGGTGACCCGCTGCCGACGGTCTACCAGGACGGGGAGAGTTACGAGGAGTACGCCCGGTCCTTCGAGCAGCCGAGGGTCTTCGACAGCTTCGGTGGTGGGCTGGTGTCGACAGTCGAGGACTACCTGACGTTCCTGGCCGCGCTGGCCGACGACCGGTTGCTGCCGCGGGAGTTGCGCGAGCAGTTGACGGCAGACCAGCTGCCAGGTGAGCTGCGGGCCGGAGTGACGGAGCTGTGCGGCCCGGGGCTGTCGTGGGGCCTCGGCGTTGCCGTCACCACCGACGTGACCGAGCCGTGGACGTCGCCCGGGCGGTACGGCTGGTTCGGCGGGTCGGGCACGAGCGCGTGGGTCGACCCGTCCCGCGACCTGATCGGGATCGTGTTCTCGCAGCGGTGGGTGGCCGGGCCGCGGGAGGACTTCGCGTACTTCTGGCGGCCGCTCAGCGAGGTCGTCCAACGGGCCGGGACATGACTGAGGGCGGTGACTCGATGAGTCACCGCCCTCTTCTGTCGGGCTGACAGGATTTGAACCTGCGACCTCGTCGTCCCGAACGACGCGCGCTACCAAACTGCGCCACAGCCCGAAGCCGGAGTCAGCTTACATGCGGTCCCGCCTGGGACGAAATCGGGTTAATCACCGGCGTGAACCCGGGGCACCAAGGTGAGCAAAGTCGCCTCCGGGCGGCACGCGAAACGCACCGGCGCGTACGGCGACGTGCCCAGTCCGGCCGACACGTGCAGCGCCGCCTGACGCCCGTCGTGGCCCCACGTGCTGAGCCCCTTGACCCGGGAGGTGTCGAGGTCGCAGTTGGTCACCAGAGCGCCGTACAGCGGCACGGCGAGCTGGCCGCCGTGGGTGTGCCCGGCCAGGATCAGCGGGTAGCCGTCGTCGACGAACGCGTTCAGCACCCGCTGGTACGGCGCGTGCGTGACGCCGATCGACAGGTCGGCGGCCGGGTCCACCTCGCCGGCCACCTCGTCGTACCGGTCGCGCTTGATGTGCGGGTCGTCGGTGCCGGCGAAGTCCAGGCGCAGGCCGTTGACCTTGAGCGTGGTCTTCAGGTTGTTCAGGTCGGCCCAGCCGGCCTCGACGAACGCGCTGCGCATCTCCTCGTACGGCAGGTCCGGGCCGTGCGGCTTGTGCCGCTGCTTCTGCGCGGGCAGCAGGTAGTTCGCCGGGTTCTTGAACCGGGGCTTCCAGTAGTCGTTGGAGCCGAAGACGAACACGCCGGGCAGGTCGAGCAGAGCGCCGTACGCGCGCAGCAGGGGGAGGACCGAGTCGGCGGAGGAGATGTTGTCGCCGGTGGTGACGACCAGGTCGGGCTCCAGCTGGGCCAGGTCGTTGACCCAGCGGATCTTCTTCTCCTGGGTCGGCATCAGGTGCAGGTCGGACAGGTGCAGCACCTTGACCGGCTCCGCGCCGACCGGCAGCACCGGGACGGTGAACCGGCGCAGCGTGAACCAGCGCACCTCGATCGCCGCCGCGTACCCGACGCAGGCGGCGCCGAGCGCGCCGATCACGCCGGCGGTCTTGAACGACGTTGTGGCCAGCCCCCGGAAACTCATTGCTCCAGCCTGCCACAATCTCTGCTATGTCCAACTCCGAGCTGAAGCAGCGCCTGCACGACGACATGACCGCCGCCCTCAAGGCCCGCGACGACATCCGCAAGTCCACCCTGCGGATGGCGCTGACGGCCGTCACGAAGGCCGAGGTGGCCGGCAAGGAGGCCCGCGAGCTGTCCGACGCCGAGGTGCTCGACGTGCTCACCTCCGAGGCGAAGAAGCGCCGCGAGTCCGTCGTCGCCTACCGCGAGGCCGGCCGCGACGAGCTCGCCGACAAGGAACAGGCCGAGGCGGACATCCTCGCCGAGTACCTGCCCGAGCAACTGACCGCCGAGGAGATCGCCGCCCTGGTCACCGAGACCATCGCCGCCACCGGCGCCGCCGAACTCGGCCCCCGCGGCATCGGCAAGGTGATGGGCGCCCTCCAGCCCAAGGTCAAGGGCAAGGCCGACGGCGGCGCGGTCTCCGCCGAGGTGAAGCGCCAGCTCGGCGCCTGATCAGGCCGGCGGTCCTTCGAAGAACGGGATCAGCCGTGGCGCCAGTACGACGTACTGGAACACCACGGCTGCTACCCACACCAGCGCCGGCGACCTTCCACCTCTACGGTGCTTGGTTGCCTTCAGCATCCTTCAGCGTCATCGTGGTGGGGCTTGGAAGATCGGTACCAGGTACGCGTCCCAGACTGCGTACTGGACGGTGAGCGTCGTCAGGAACACCACCAACGGCACGACCGCCCGGACCCACCACGGCACTTCACAAACCAGTACCGCCATCACCAGCATCGCCAGACCGGCCGAGACTCCTGGTGCGGCCAAGGCTGCGGCTTGCTCGGTCCAGGGCCAGCATCCGGCGTATGTGCAGTCGCCGAAGTAGAAGCCGGCGTAGTGCACCGCAAACGTCTCGCCGGCGACGACCAGTCCGCCGACCGCCTGGACGACGGCGCCTCGCAGGGAGCCCCTCGCCGACCAGAGCGGACCTGGTCGAGGAACTCCCGCGAGCAGGACCACGATCGCCGCGGCGTACATCAGGAGCCAGATCCACAGGAGGTCGATCGGTTCCCCAGGCCGGATCCGGTCCACGGCGACGGAGGTGGGATCCACCTGAGCCAGACGATCGCCGAACGTCAGGCTCGCCAGCCCGAACGGCAACACAGCCGCCCCGGCGACGACCAGCAAGGTCATCTCGGTCCCGTCCCGTCGGCGCGTGTCCGGCCGGTCGACCGTGGTCTGCTCGGCGGGCGTCAAATCGGATCGCCTCCTCGTCGGTCGCGGCTCACCCTGACAGCGCAGCCTGCAACGCCGAGAGGGCCTCCCCTGGTCGGGAAGGCCCTCTCGATTAGTGCTGGAGTCAGCGACCCCCGCCGCCGCAGTTCGGGTACTTCGGGTGCCACGGCGGGCATTGCGGGTTGCCGCCGGGTTTGCTGGTGTTCGGCGGGTTCGGGGGCTGGACGGTGTTCTGCGGCGGGGGCGGGTTCTGCTGGCTGTTGCTGCCGTTGGAGACGTGCAGGGTGATCAGCGACCCCTCGGGGGCTCCGTCGCGCTGGCGGGGAGTCGTGTAGGCGACCGTGCCGGCGGCTTCTTCGGAGTTGACCGTGCCGGGGGCGACGGTGACCTGGAAGCCCTCGCCCTGCAGCTTGTTGGTGGCGTCCTGCACCGACATGCCGTTCACGAACGGCAGGTTCTTCACGTCGCCGCGGACGGTCTTGTCGTTCGGCGGCACGAAGTGGGTCTCGGGGGTGCCGGCGAGCGCCTTCCGCATCGCGGTCTCCCACACCGGACCGGCCGTTCCCGAGCCGGAGGCGTCGTACATCTTCTTGCCGTCGAGGGTCTGACCGATCAGGTTCTTGTACGGCACGTCCGCATCGGCGACAACCGACGCGGCGGCCAGCCGGGTCGAGTAACCCGCGTACCAGACGGCCTTGTTCTCCTGGATGGTTCCGGTCTTTCCGGCCAGGTCGCTGGGGCCGAACTTCAACGAGTCGCCGGTGCCGCCCGGCTCCATCACCTCGTGCAGGACCCGGTTCACCCCGTCGGCGACCGCAGGCTCGAGCGCCTGCCGGCAGCTGCGGCCTGGGGTCGGAACGGGCTTGCCGTTGTTGCCGGTGATCTGAGTGATGAGCTGCGGTACGCAGTACTTCCCTCGAGCGGCGAACGTCGCGTACGCGTTCGACAGCATCAATGGGGTGACCAGACCGGCACTACCCAGCGTGAACGAGACCACCTGCTGCAGCGGCTGAAGGGTCTGCGCGTCGACGATGCCGAGATTGCGCGCGATCGTCGCGATCGGGCACAACCCGGTCTGCTTCGACAGCTGCAGGAAGTAGGTGTTGGTCGACGCGCGGGCGGCGTCGATCATCGTCAGGTTGCCCTGGGCGGCCGTCGAGTTGCTGGGCCGGTAGCTGTCGAACGACTGCGTGACGCCGTTGCAGGTACTGAACTTCACCCGGGTCAGGTCGATCTGCCGCGGTGAATTGATCCGGTGGTTCAGCGGAAAGCCCTTCTGGATCGCGGCCGCGATCGTGAAGGCCTTCATCGTCGATCCGTTCTGGAACCCGCCGTAGCCGCCGGGATAGGACTTCTCGACGTTGAAGTTGTAGGAGACCTCACCCTTCTTCTTGTTCCCACCGTACGGGCGACTCTGCGCCATCGCCTTCACCAGGCCGGTGCCGGGCTCGACCATCGTGATCGCCGCAACCGCCTGGTCGGTGGGGCGGCTGTGCTGCTTGATCGATGCTTCGGCCGCGGCCTGGATCTTGGGGTCCAACGACGTCTTCACCGTGAGGCCGGCGGTCTTGATGTAGTGCGACCGCGCCTTCTCGTCCGCCCCGAAGGCCGGGTTCTCGAGCAGCTTCGACACGACGTACTCGCAGTAGAACGGGTACTTCGACGAGGCGCAGCCGTTCGGGACCTCCTGGACCTTCTTCGGGTCGTAGACCGGGGTCCGGATCGCGTCGTTGGCCTGCTTGGCGGTGATCACGTTGAGTTCCTGCATCCGGCGCAGCACGACGTCGCGACGGTCCTTGGCCCGCTTGGCGTTGTTCGTCGGGTCGTAGCCGGTCGGGTTCTTCACCAGGCCGGCCAGCAGCGCGGCCTGGGGCAGGGTCAGCTTGGCGGCGGTGGTGGAGAAGTAGTGCCGCGCGGCCGCCTCGACGCCGTACGCGCCGTCGCCGAAGTTGGCCAGGTTCAGGTACTTCTCCAGGATCTCGTCCTTGGAGAACTCCTTCTCGATCGCGACCGCGTAGCGCAGCTCGGCGATCTTGCGCTGGTACGTCGAGGCGGTGGCCTGCTGGTACTCCTCCGGCGTCTTCGCCTTCGCGATCAGGCTCAGCTTCACGTACTGCTGGGTGATGCTCGAACCACCCTGCTGCACCGAACCCTCGGACTGGTTGCGCAGCATCGCGCGCAGCGTGCCCTTCGCGTCCAGCGCGCCGTGCTCGTAGAACCGGTCGTCCTCGATCGCGACGATCGCCTTGCGCATGATCGGGTTGACCTTGGCGAGCGGGACCAGCTGCCGGTTCTGCTCGTACAGGTACGCGACCAGGGATCCGTCGGCGGCGACGATCTTGCTGGTGCGCGCCGGTGGAACGGTCTTCAGCTCCTGCGGCAGGTCCTGGAGGGTCTCGTGTGTCTTCTCGGTCGTGTAACCGGCCAGGCCTGCGAACGGAATCGCGAGACCGGCCGCGAGCGCTCCTGACAGCACGCTCACTCCGAGGAACAGAACCACCGACTGGACGACGCCGCGGTCGCCCTTCTCCCTGACGCGCATGCGTCAGAGCCTACGGGATCGCCGAGCCACGCCGTAGCCGAGCATGTGATCTAAGTCACGTCAACCTCAGCGCGGTTCGGGCGTCCCCAGCGGCGGCAGAGCACCTGGTACGCCGACCGCAGGCGAGTACCCGGCGAAGAATCATCCAAAAGGAGGACGGCCGGCGGACCCACCGGGACAGGTGGTTCCGCCGGCCGTCAGGGGATTCCAGCGATTCCGGCCCGCGAAGGGCCGGGGCCCGGCCGATCCACCGGACTGGCGGATCGGCCGGAACTACCTCAGGCGGCGTACTGCCGGGCGTCGACCTGAGCTGGGACGAGGGCCAGGTCGAGCACCTCGCGGACGTCGCTGACCGGGTGAACCGTCAGCTCGGCCAGCACAGACTCCGGCACGTCCTCGAGGTCCGGCTCGTTGCGCTTCGGGATCAGGATCGTGGTCAGCCCGGCCCGGTGGGCGGCGAGCAGCTTCTGCTTCACGCCACCGATCGGGAGCACCCGGCCGGTCAGCGACACCTCACCGGTCATCGCGACCTCCGAGCGGACCGGCCGTCCGGACAGCAGCGACGCCAGCGCGGTGGTCATCGTGACACCCGCCGACGGCCCGTCCTTCGGGACCGCTCCGGCCGGCACGTGGATGTGCGCGTTGCGCTCGGCCAGGTCGCCGACCGGCAGTCCCAGCTCCGCGCCGTGCGAGCGCAGGTAGGACAGCGCGATCTGCGCCGACTCCTTCATCACGTCACCCAGCTGACCGGTCAGCGTGACACCGGTCGGACCGGTCTCCTTGTCGGCCAGCGAGGCCTCGACGAAGAGCACGTCACCACCGGCGCCGGTCACGGCCAGTCCGGTCGCGACTCCCGGCAGCGCCGTCCGCTCCGCCGACTCCGGCGTGAACTTCGGCGACCCCAGGTAGCCCTTCAGGTCACCCGAACCGATGGTCACCTCTCCGACGTCCTCGCCCAGGGCGATCTTCGCCGTCACCTTGCGCAGCACCCGGGAGATCGACCGCTCCAGCTGCCGTACGCCGGCCTCGCGGGTGTACTCCCCGGCCAGCAACCGCAGCGCGGACTCCTCGACGACCACCTCGTCGGTCGTCAGGCCGGCCCGCTCCAGCTGGCGCGGGAGCAGGTGGTCACGGGCGATGGTGACCTTCTCGTCCTCGGTGTAGCCGTCCAGCTGCACCAGTTCCATCCGGTCCAGCAGCGGAGCCGGGATCGAGTCGAGCACGTTCGCCGTGGCCAGGAAGACCACGTCGGACAGGTCCAGCTCGACCTCCAGGTAGTGGTCGCGGAAGGTGTGGTTCTGCGCCGGGTCCAGGACCTCCAGCAGCGCCGCGGTCGGGTCGCCCCGGTAGTCCGCGCCGACCTTGTCGATCTCGTCCAGCAGCACCACCGGGTTCATCGAACCGGCCTCGGTGATCGCCCGGACGATCCGGCCCGGCAGCGCACCGACGTACGTCCGCCGGTGACCACGGATTTCGGCCTCGTCCCGGACACCACCCAGCGCGACCCGGACGAACTTCCGGCCCATCGCACGCGCCACGGACTCGCCCAGCGAGGTCTTACCCACACCAGGAGGACCGACCAGTGCCAGTACGGCGCCACTGCGGCGTCCGCCGACCACGCCGAGACCACGGTCCGCGCGGCGGCGCCGTACGGCCAGGTACTCGGTGATGCGCTCCTTGACGTCGTCCAGACCGGAGTGGTCCGCGTCCAGTACGGCCCGGGCCTCCCGGATGTCGTAGCTGTCCTCGGTCCGCTCGTTCCACGGCAGCTCGAGCACGGTGTCCAGCCAGGTCCGGATCCAGCCGACCTCGGGGGACTGCTCCGCGGTCCGCTCCAGCTTGTCGACCTCGGCCAGCGCGGCCTTGCGGACGTGCTCCGGCAGGTCGGCCGCCTCGACGCGGGCCCGGTAGTCCTCCTCCTCGGAGTCGGCCTTGCCGTCCAGCTCGGCCAGCTCCTTGCGGACGGCGGCCAGCTGCTGGCGAAGCAGGAACTCACGCTGCTGCTTCTCCATGCCCTCCTGGACGTCCTTCTGGATCGTCTCGGAGACCTCGAGCTCGGCCAGGTGGTCGCGAACCCACCCGATCAGCTTGGTCAGCCGCTCGGTGACGTTCGCGTTCTCCAGCAGCTCCAGCTTCTGGGCGTCGTTCAGGTACGACGCGTAACCGGCCAGGTCGGCCAGCTCGGCCGGCGCGTTCACCTGCCGCACCGAGTCGATCACCTGCCACGCGCCGCGCCGTTCCAGCACGCTGGTAACCAGGGTCTTGTACTCACGGGCGAGCTCGGCCGACTGGGCGTCGGTGATCTCGTTCAGCACCGTGGCGCCGACCCACAGGGCCGCGCCCGGACCGGTGGTCCCGGCGCCGATCAGGACCCGGGCGGTACCCCGGATCACGGCCGCCTGGGCGCCGCCCGGCAGCCGGCCGATCTGCTCGATCTCGCCGAGCGTTCCGGCCTTGGCATATTTCCCGTCCAGCCGCGGGACCAGCAGCACCTTGTCCTGGCCGGAGGCCTGCGCCGCGTCGATCGCGGCCCGCGCCTCGGTGTCGGACAGCCGCACGGGCACGACCATGCCAGGCAGGACCACGACGTCGTCCAGCGGCAGAACAGGAAGATTCAACGTCTCAGTCACGCTGTCACACCCTCACTTGAAGATTGAGTCTGACAGGCTCAACGGTGGACGTGACCTGGTCATTCCCGAGGGTGTAGGCGTTCGCTGACGGTGAAAATCAGGCGGTCAACAGGTCGCCGATCTGGCGCAGACCGGCCAGGTCGTGCACGTCGTCGGGGAGGGCGGGGACGTCGACGGTGGGGACCGAGCGGTGGCCGCGGCGGAAGCGGTCGGCGCGCTTGGCCTCGCCGACGACCTGCTGCATCCGGTCGGCGTGCAGCAGGAGAACGGCGGCGGTCAGGGCTGACTTGTCCGAATCGGTGAGCTTTTCGGCGGCCGCCAGGGACCGCTCCGCCGACAGGTCCGGAGCGTGCGTGGTGGTCACCCGATTGAGTACGACGCCGGCCAGCGGCATCCGCTCCTCGCGCAGCCGGTCGGCGAAGTACGACGCCTCGCGCAGCGCGTCGTTCTGCGGCGCGGCCACCACCAGGAACGCCGTGTGCGGCTCCCTCAGCAGCGCGACGGTCTTCTCGGCCCGCTCCCGAAACCCGCCGAACAACGTGTCGAAAGCCGCCGCGAACGTCTGTACGTCGGTCAGCACCTGCGCGCCGAGCACCTTGTTCATCACCGACATCGCCAGGTTCACCCCGGCCGACATCAGCCGCAGCGGACCCCGGGCCGGCGCGAGCAGCAGCCGCAGGAACCGGCCCTCCAGCAGCGACGCCAGCCGCTCCGGCGCGTCGAGGAAGTCCAGCGCGGAGCGTGACGGCGGGGTGTCGACCACGATCAGGTCCCACTCGCCGGTCTTCTCGGCCTGCTTGTGCAGCTGGCCGAGCTTCTCCATCGCCATGTACTCCTGGGTCCCCGCGAACGACGACGACAGCGCGACGTAGAACGGGTTGGCCAGGATCTGCTCGGCTTTCTCCGGCGTCGCGTGTGCCAGCACGACCTCGTCGAAGGTCCGCTTCATGTCCAGCATCATCGCGTCGAGGCTGCCGCCGTTCGCGCCGTCGACATCCTTGACCGCGCGCGGGGTGTTGTCCAGCTCGGTCAGCCCGAGCGACTGCGCCAGCCGCCGGGCCGGGTCGATCGTCAGGACGACTACCTTGCGGCCCCGCTCGGCCGCGCGCAGCCCGAGCGCCGCGGCGGTGGTGGTCTTGCCGACCCCGCCCGCGCCGCAGGTGACGATGATCCGGGTCGTCGGATCGTCGATCAGGGCGTCCAGGTCCAGGGCGGTCATCAGCGGCTCTCCTTCACGAGCGCAGGTCTTCGGCGAGGTCGAACAACGCTCCGTGGTCGATCCCGTCCGGCACCAGCCCGAGCTCGGTCACTTCCTTGCCCAGGGCATCGATCCGGTCGCGGTTCTCGCGTTCCAGGCCGATCCGTACGGCGTGGTCGCGCGCCTCGGCGGCCAGCGTGCTCACCATCTGCTTGCTCGCCGAGATCCCGGCGGCCCGCAACCCCTTGGTCAGCTCGGCCGTGGGCAGTTTCTCCTTCACCGCCAGCGCGAGCGACTCGTCGTCGAGCGGGCTGTGCCGGACCATGTTGACCACGATCGAACCGATCCGCAGGTCCAGCGTCTCCAGTTGCTCGACCGCGTCCAGCGTCTCCTGGACCGGCATCTCCTCCAGCAGCGTGACCAGGTGGATCCGGGTGACGTCGGAGCGCAACATGCCCATGATCGCGTCCGCCTGGTTGCGGATCGGGCCGACCTTGGCCAGCCCGGCGACCTCGTGGTTGACGTTCAGGAACGGGCCGATCCGGCCGGTCGGCGGCGCGTCCAGCACCACCGCGTCGTACGCGAGCCGGCCGTGCGCCTTGCGCCGGGTCGCCTCGTACACCTTGCCGGTCAGCAGCACGTCGCGCAGCCCCGGCGCGATCGTGGTGACGAAGTCGACCGCGCCGACCTTGTCGAGCGCCTTCCCGGCCCGGCCGAGGTGGTAGAACATGTCGAGGTACTCCAGCAGCGCTGCCTCGGCGTCCACCGCGAGCGCGAACACCTCACCGCCGCCCGGCCCGACGGCGATCTTGCGTTCGACGTACGGGAGCGGCGGGACGTCGAAGAGCTGGGCCAGGCCCTGGCGTCCCTCGACCTCCACCAGCAGCACCCGCTTGCCCTGGTCGGCCAGGGAAAGCGCCATGGCAGCGGCCACCGTGGTCTTCCCGGTGCCGCCCTTGCCGGTCACCACATGCAGCCTCGCCATGCTCCCCAGCGTAGGACGTGCCCCACACCACACCGCTCGCGAGCCCGTTAGAGTCCACCTCATGAAGAAGTTCGAGTACTTCACCGCGCCGCTCCTGGTCCACTCGACCAAGGAGATCCTCGACAACTTCGGGCAGGACGGCTGGGAGCTGGTCCAGGTCGTCCCGGGCCTGAACCCGGAGAACCTGGTCGCCTACTTCAAGCGGGAGATCACCGAGTCATGAGCCACCCCGAGGAGAACCTGGCCGCGCTCGGCCTGAAGCTGCCCGAGGTCGCCAAGCCGGTCGCCGCGTACGTCCCGGCGCTCCGCACCGGCAACCTCGTCTACACGTCCGGCCAGCTGCCGCTGCGCGAGGGCGCCCTGATCGCCACCGGCAAGGTCGGCGCCGAGGTCACCCCCGAGGTGGCCGCCGAGTGCGCCCAGCAGTGCGCGCTGAACGCCCTGGCCGCGGTCAAGGCGGAGATCGGTGACCTGGCCAACGTCAAGCGGGTCGTCAAGGCGGTCGCGTTCATCGCCTCCACGCCCGACTTCACCGGCCAGCCGCAGGTCGCCAACGGCGCGTCGGAGCTGTTCGGCCAGGTCTTCGCCGAAGCCGGCCAGCACGCCCGCAGCGCCGTCGGCGTCCCGGTCCTGCCGCTGGACGCGCCCGTCGAGGTAGAACTCATCGTCGAGGTCGCCTGACCCGTACGCCGGTCGGTGGTGGGTCAGGCTTTCTGCCCACCGCCCCGGCCGACGCGGTCGTGGGCGCGCGGCGCCTCCCCACCCTCAGTATGGCTCGGCCGGTCCGGGCCAAGGGCCTGCGCGATCCACTTGCCTACCGGGTTCGCCGGCCCGGCTCGACCGTTCCAGCCCGAAGGCCCGCGCAATCCGCCTTCCGGCGCGCCAGCTCACCGAGCTGGCCGGCGGCCCGCCCCGTTCGCCCGGCGCCCCAGCGGGGTCGCCGTCGTGCAGTTCGCCGCCGCGCATTTCGTGGGTTCACCCGCGAAATCGACCGTTGGCCTACAGTATTTTCGCGATCCAACGGTGCATCTGGCAGGTTCACCCACCAAATGCACCGGTCGGCTCGGCGCACCGCCCGCCCTGGTCCGGCTCGTCCTGGCGGCTCGCCCCCACCCCCGGTCCCTGGAGGTTCTGTGGTTCGCGATCTGCGGTCCGAGTTGTTGTCCGGGCGGATGGCGGAGGCGGCGCTGGCTCACGTGCGGGAAGGACGGACCCCCGCAGAGCCCCGGCCCGCCTCGACCGTGATCCTGCTGCGGGACAGCCCGGCCGGGCCTGAGGTCTACCTGCTCCGGCGGCAGCGGTCGATGGCCTTCGCGGCAGGAATGACCGTGTTCCCAGGCGGCCGCGTGGACCCGACGGACTCCAGCATCGCCGACTCCTGGGAAGGCCCCTCGCCGGAGTGGTTCGGCGAGCGGCTCGGGTGCTCGGGCGAGACGGCCGCCGCGTACGTCGCGGCCGCCGTTCGGGAGACGTTCGAGGAGTCCGGCGTCCTGCTGGCCGGGCCGTCGACCGAGACCGTCGTCTCGGACACCACCGGCGCGGACTGGGAGGCCGACCGGGTCGCGCTCGAAGGCCGCTCGCTGGGCTTCGCCGAGTTCCTGCACCGGCGCGGGCTGGTCCTGCGGGCCGACCTGCTCGCCCCCTGGGCGCACTGGATCACCCCGGAGTTCGAGCCGCGCCGCTACGACACCCGGTTCTTCGTCGCCGCGCTCCCGGCCGGTCAGGTCACCCGCGACGTGACGAGCGAGTCCGACCAGGTCGCCTGGATGCGCCCGGCCGACGCCGTCGCGGCCGTCGACGCCGGCGAGATGCTGATGCTGCCCCCGACGTACCTGTGCTGCCGCGACCTCACCCCGTACGCCGACGTCGCCGCCGTACTGGCTTCCTCGGCGGACCGCCGGATCACCCCGGTGCTGCCGACCGTGCGGGTGGACAACGACCAGGCCTACCTGGAGACCCTATGAAGCGTCAGGAGCACCGATGACCGTCGAGCAGGTCACCCCGTACGCCGCCCGCGTGCTCGCCGCCAACCCGGGCCCGATGACGCTGGACGGCACCAACACCTGGATCCTGCGCGCCCCGGACTCCGACCGGGCCGTGGTCGTCGATCCGGGCCCGATGCTCGAGCAACACCTGCGCGCCGTCCTCGACGCGGTGACGGCGTCCGGGGCGACGGTCGAGACGGTGCTGCTCACCCATCACCACTTCGACCACTCCGAGGGCGCCGCCTGGTTCGCGAACCAGGCCGGCTGCACGGTCCGCGCGGTCGACCCGGCGTACCGGATCCCGACGGACCACGCACACGGCCTGTCCGAGGGCGATGTCATCGGCGCGGGCGACCTGCGGATCGAGGTCCTGCCAACGCCTGGCCACACGCTCGACTCAGTCTGCTTCTGGCTCCCGCAAGACGGTTCGCTGCTCACCGGCGACACCGTGCTCGGCCGCGGTACGTCGGTCGTCGCCCACCCGGACGGTGCCCTGGGCCCCTATCTGGAGTCCCTCGACAGCCTGCGCGCCTTCGCCAACTCACCGGCCGGCGTCGACCGCCTGCTGCCCGGCCACGGCCCGGTCATCGACGACCCGACCGCCGTCCTCACCTACTACATCGACCACCGTCGCGACCGCCTCGCCCAGGTCCGCGAAGCCGTCGCCGCCGGCCACACCACCCCCCAGGCCGTGGTCGAACACGTCTACGCCGACGTGGACCGCACGCTCTGGCCCGCCGCCGAACGCAGCGTCCGCGCCCAACTCGACTATTTGATGGGTTAACCCATTAAATGGCCCGTTGGCCCACCGGAATTCGGTCGACCAACGGTTCATCTGGTGGCCCACCTGTCAGCGGACCGGCCGTCATCCACAGGGAAGGCGACAGGCCCAGCAGGGTCGGCGCATTTCGCCGATCCTGGGGGTGGTGGATGCGCAACTGACCAGCCTGGCGAGACGCCAAGGAGGTGTCTTCAGCCGTCGCCAGGCGTTGTCCTGCGGCTACACGCCGCGCCAGATCGCCTACCGGCTGGCCGACGGACGGTGGCAACGAATCCGCCACGGTCAGTACGCCGTTGCCGTCGACCTGAGCGCGACACCTCCGTGGGACCGGGAACTGATCCGGCACCGACGTCTGGTGTACGCGGCCGTGAACTCGATGCGATCCGGCAGCGTTGCCGTGAGCCACCAATCGGCTTTGGTGCTGCACGACGTTCCGATCTGGGGTCTGGGTCTGACCGAGGCGCATTTGACCCGGCTGAGCGACCAGCGCAGCGGCCCGGCAGCCGGCGTACGGCATCATCGCGGCATACTCGATCCTGCTGATCTGACGTTGGTCGATGGCATTCTCACCACCACCCCGCCACGAGCTGTCGTCGAAGCGGCGTGCACGGCTTCTTTCGAGGCGGCTGTCGTCGCCATGGACGCGGTCCGCCGAAGCCACGAGAACTGCGGCCCGGACCTCGACCGGTTGCTGGACGTCACCGAGTTCTGGCCAGGCAGTACGACGGCTCGCCGGGCTTTGGCCTTTAGTGATCCGTCGGCCGAGTCGGTCGGGGAGTCGCGATTGCGAGTCCAGATGCACGAGCAGGGCCTCCCGCGGCCCGTGCTGCAGGCGTCGTTCGAGGATGGGGCGGGATTCATCGGGCGGGTCGACTTCTATTTTCCCGAGATGAGCACGGTGGTCGAATTCGACGGGCTGACGAAGTACGCCGCAGGGTCGGCCGAGGTCCTGGTCAGCGAGAAGCGCCGCGAGGATCGGCTCCGCGGGCTCGGCCTGGAGGTCGTCCGGGTCACCTGGTCGGAGCTCAAGTCACCGGATCGCGTCGCGGCACACATCCGCCAGGCCTTCACCCGAGCCGGCCGCCGCGCCGCTTGATCACCGCGCCGCCTGGTTACCCGCCGCCGGACGGCCTTTCCCCGTACGACGTCCATCCCGTCGTACGGCATTTGGTGGGTTAACCCATCAAATTGCCCGTTGGCCCCTCGGAATTCGGTGGGCCAACGGGCAAGCCCTTGGGTCGACCCACCAAATTGCCCAGCGGTGGGAGGAGGCGGGGAGCCGGGACAGGACAGGTCTGAGGGCACCGAGTCTCGGCGTACGGCTCAAGGGTTGTCCACCGAGGGCGGGCGGCCGAGGATGTGAGGTGGGCCCATTGGTACGGTACTGGTGGTGCGGGGGTCAGCGCGCTCGGCGCTGGAGGCGTTCGATGTCGAGCAGGACGACCGAGCGGGGTTCGAGGCGGACCCAGCCGCGGGAGGCGAAGTCGGCGAGGGCCTTGTTGACGGTTTCGCGGGAGGCGCCGACCAGTTGGGCGAGCTCCTCCTGGGTCAGGTCGTGGTGCACGTGTACGCCGTCGTCCGCCGTACGGCCGAAGCGGCTGGCCAGGTCGAGCAGGGCCTTGGCGACCCGGCCGGGGACGTCGGAGAAGACCAGGTCGGCGACCACGTCGGAGACCTTGCGGAGCCGGGACGCGAGCTGCAGGAGCAGGCCGCGGGCGACCTCGGGCCGGCCGGCCAGCCAGCGCAGCAGCTCGTCGTGGGTCAGCGACATCATCGACGCGTCGGTGACGGCGGTGACGGTGGCCGAGCGCGGGCCGGGGTCGAACAGCGAGAGCTCGCCGAACATCTGACCCGGGCCGAGCACGGCGATCAGGTTCTCCCGGCCGTCCGCCGAGGTCCGGCCGAGCTTCACCTTGCCCTCGACCACGACGAACAGCCGGTCGCCGGAGTCGCCTTCGTGGAACAGCACCTGGCCGCGACGCAGCCGGTTCTCGGTCATCGACGCGGCCAGCGCGTCGGCTGCCTCGTCGTCCAGCTGACTGAACAGCGGTGCCTGTCGGAGCACTGCGGCGTCCACGTTTGGGCCTCCTCGGACCTTGACCACGAGCTTCGGACGGGCCGCGAGCCCGCCCGGCGACCGGGTGGATCACACCCCGTCGCCCCAAAACGGTACTTCCTCGGGTCACCCAACCGCCACGTAGGTACGCCGGGACGCGCCGGGAAGGCCACCGCCACCGTCCCGCCGCGACCACGAGCCCGGCCGCGGTCCCCGGGTGGGGCGCCGCACGTAGGCTGGCCTGCATGCCCACCCAGCGTGCCGTGGACCCGAACCCGCACCCGGTCCCGCCCCCGGTCCTGAACCCGCCCGTGAAGCTCCCGCGGAAGGCTCCGGTGTACGCCGAGGAGACGCCGACGCAGCTGGTCCGGCGGGCCCGGAAGATGCACAAGGTGCTCACCGAGACCTACCCGGACGCGCACTGCGAGCTCGACTTCACCAATCCGCTGGAGTTGCTGGTGGCCACCATCCTGTCGGCGCAGACCACCGACGTGACGGTGAACCGGGTGACGCCGACGCTGTTCGCGAAGTACCCGACCGCGCAGGCGTACGCCGAGGCCGACCGGGAGGAGATGGAGGCGATCCTCAAGCCGACCGGCTTCTTCCGGGCCAAGACCAACAGCCTGCTCAAGCTCGGTCAGGCGCTCGTCGACGAGTACGACGGGGAGGTGCCCGGCAAGCTCGAGGAACTGGTCAAGCTGCCCGGGACCGGCCGGAAGACGGCGAACGTCGTCCTGGGCAACGCCTTCGGTGTCCCCGGCATCACCGTCGACACCCACTTCGGGCGCCTGGTACGCCGCTTTGGGTGGACGACTGAGGAAGACCCGGTCAAGGTCGAGCACCTGATCGGCGCGCTGTTCCCGAAGAAGGACTGGACGATGCTGTCCCACCGCCTGATCTTCCACGGCCGCCGCCGCTGCCACGCCAAGAAGCCCGCCTGCGGCGCCTGCCCGATCGCCCAGTGGTGCCCGTCCTTCGGCACCGGCCCGACGGACCCGGAGCTGGCCGCCAAGCTCGTCAAGGTCCCGGTGTGAGCCAGGATCCGCCCCTCCACCCGGGCTCGCGGCTCCGCCGCCTCGCCCCCGGAGGAGGTGTCGTTTCAGCCCACGCCAGCTCGCGGCTCCGCCGCGTCGCGCCCGAACTGCCCCCGGTCGACTCCACCTCGCGGCTTCGCCGCCTCGTCCCTGCCCCGCGACGCCCCCGCCGCGCATTCGTGCTGGGACTAACCAGTCTGCTGCTTCTCGCGGGGTGTGGCGACCAGAAGGGCGAGGGCTCCTCGACGCCGAGCGCCCCGGGTGCGGCTGCGACTGTGGTCGCCTGCCCGAGTACGCCGTCCAAGTCGCCCGCCACCAACGGGCTGCCCGACGTGACCCTGCCCTGTCTCGGCGAAGGCCCCGACACCCGCCTCGCCGACCTGCGCGGACCGCTCGTCGTCAACGTCTGGGCCCAGTGGTGCGGCCCGTGCCGCGACGAAGCGCCGTACCTCGCCGAGCTGCAGAAGAAGGCAGCGGGCAAGGTGAAGCTGCTCGGGATCGACTACGCCGACCCCCGGCCGGAGCTCGCGGTGAAGTTCGCTGCTCAGCACGGGCTCGACTACCCGCACCTCAAAGACGCCGACAAGTCGGTCCGGCAGCCGCTCAAGATCGGCGGCCCGCCGTTGACCGCGTTCGTCGATCAGGACGGCGCCGTCGTCTACGTTCACCGCGGCGTGCTGAAGTCCCAGCAGCAGCTGGATCAGTTGGTGAAGGACAAGCTGGGGGTGACCCTGTGACCGCGACGACCTTCGACGTCGAGCTGCCGGCCTGGCTGCATCCGTTGCTGACGGCCTCGAAAACCGTTGATCCCAAGGAGCTTTCCCGGTTCCTGCCGCCCGACGACCCGGCGGTGCGTGAGTCCGCCGTGCTCATTTTGCTTGCTGATGGCAACGAAGACGACGGGCCCGACGTCCTGCTCACCGAGCGCTCCTGGACCCTGCGCTCGCACGCCGGTCAGATGGCCTTTCCCGGCGGTCGCAGCGACGAGGAGGACGGCACCGGGACCGACGGCCTGATCCGGACCGCGCTGCGCGAGGCCCAGGAGGAAACCGGGCTGGATCCCACCGGCGTCGAGGTGTTCGCGATCTGGCCCGCGCTCTGGGTGCCGGTCAGCAACTTCGGCGTGTCCCCGGTGCTGGCCTGGTGGCGGGAGCCGTCGCCGGTGGCGGTGGTGGACCCGGCCGAGGTCGCCTCGGTGCATCGCGTCGCGCTGTCCGCGCTGGCCGATCCGGCCAACCGGGTCAGCTGCATCCACCCGTCCGGGTTCACCGGACCGGCGTTCGTCGTCGGCGACCTGTTCGTCTGGGGTTTCACCGCCGGTCTGCTCGACAAACTGCTGCTGCTCGGCGGCTGGGCGCGCGACTGGGACCCGGCGCACGTCGTACCGTTGCCCGACCGACTGGTCGAGGCGGCCTGGCGGAGTGAGGGGCAGCGGTCGCAGGAGGAGCGGCGGCTGACTGCCATCGAGCACGACCTGGGGCGTCCGGAGGGTGTGGAGTGAGCTATCTGGATTGGATCCTGATCGGAGTCACGCTGCTGGTGGCGGTCTCCGGGTACGTCGAGGGCTTCGTGCTCGGCGCCTGCGCGACGCTCGGCCTGCTCGCCGGTGCCGCCGTCGGCGTGTACGGCGTACCGAAGGTCCTGGACAACTTCTCGCCCAGCGTCGAGGTCTCGTTCGCCGCGCTGGTGCTGGTGATCCTGCTCGCGTCGATCGGCCGGACCATCGGCGCGCTGCTCGGCTCCAAGCTCAGGAACAAGATCTCCTGGAAACCGGTCAAGGCCGTCGACGCGCTCGGCGGTGCCGCGCTGGCGGCCGCCTCGGTGCTGGTCGTCTCCTGGGTCCTCGGCGTCGCGGTGAGCGGCGCGCGGATCCCGGACGTCACCTCGGCGGTGCGCGGTTCGCAGGTGCTCGCCAAGGTCGACGAGGTGCTGCCGAGCGGCGCCGACCAGGCCCTGCAGGCCTTCAACGACGTGGTGAACACCGATCTGTTCCCGCGCTTCCTCGACCCGTTCGTGCCGGAACGGATCCGGGAGACCCAGCCGCCGGACGGCGGGATCGCGCGGACGCCGGCCGTGCGCGCGGCGTACAACCGGATCGCCAAGGTGACCGGCGTGGCGAACTGCTCGCGGGGGCTGGAGGGGTCGGGCTTCGTCTTCGCCCCGCAGCGCGTGATGACCAACGCGCACGTCGTCGCCGGCGTCGCGAACCCGAAGGTCGAGGTGAACCGGCAGTCCTACGACGCGACCGTGGTGCTGTTCGACCCCGAGATCGACGTCGCCGTGCTGTACGTGCCGAAGCTGACCGCGCAGCCGCTGGCCCTCGACGACAGCGGCAAGGCCGACGCCGCGGCGGTCGTGCTCGGCTACCCGGAGAACGGTCCGTTCAACTCCGAACCGGCCCGGATCCGCTCCGAGGAACGCCTGCGCGGCCCGGACATCTACGGCGACCGCACGGTCACCCGGAAGGCCTTCTCGATCTGGGCCTCGGTCCGCCCCGGCAACTCCGGCGGCCCGCTGATCTCCACCCGCGGCACCGTGTACGGCGTGGTTTTCGCGGCTTCGGTCGAGGACAACCGCACCGGCTACGTGCTGACCGCCACCCAGGTCGCCGACGCCGCCGCCGAGGGCGCCCGGGCCACGAAGGAAGTCTCGACCCGCACCTGCACCTGAGCTTTTCTCCCGGCGATGCAGCGGATCGGGCGGTCCGCGGCGTTGGGAGGGTGTGACGATGACCAGTGCGGCGACCAGTTCGTTCGACCAGGTGGTGCGGTCGAGCGAGCGGCGCCTGCTCCGCATCGGCCTGATGCTGTCCGGCAACGCGCACACCGCCGAGGACCTCGTGCAGTCGGTCCTGGCCCGGGCGCACCGGCGCTGGGGCCGGATCGGCGGCCTCGAGCACCCGGACGCGTACCTGCGGACGATGCTGGTGAACGAGTTCCTCAGCTGGCGACGCCGGCTGAAGAACCGCGAGCTGCCGCTGGCCGAACTCGACGAGACCCCGACGACCGAGGACGTGAGCAGCCGGCAGGCCGAGCGGGACACGGCCTGGCGGCTGCTCGCGACACTGCCGCGCCGGCAACGCGCCGTACTGGTGCTGCGGTACTACGAAGATCTGCCCGACGACGAGATCGCGACGGTGCTCGGTTGTACGGCGAGCACGGTTCGGTCCAACGCGGCCCGAGGGCTGGCGGCCCTGCGCGCCGAGCTAGGAGCTGAAGGATGAACAAGTCGGACGACGAGCTCGGTGAGCTGCTGCGGGAAACCTTTGCGAGCCAGGAGAACCAGGCCGACAGCTTGCCTGCAGCAATCAAGTCCCGGAACCGCCGCCGCTTCGCTCCGGTGCTCGCGGCCGCCGCCGCTGTCGTGCTCGTGCTGGGCGGCGGGGTGGTCGTCCGGCAGAACCTCACGCCACCCACCGCCGAACCGGCTCCGGCCGCCACCACGACCGCGCACGCAGGTCCCGGGCCGAGCGAGGCGCTCGCGCTGACCGAGGACATCCGGATCTGGGCGGCGGCGATCGAGGCGATCATCGCGCGCGAGCCCGGCAGTACGACGTACTACGTCCTGGACGCTCCCCACCAGAACGGCAGCACAGCGCGCGGTACGCCCTTCACCGATGCCCAGAAGACCGCGATCACAGGTCTGCTGGCCACGACGACCAAGCTGGAGTGGATCGCCAAGCGGCCGCCACTGGCGGACCCGTGCGCGCCGGACGCGGGCGGCCCGTTCGTCACGGTGGGCTCGATCGTCCGGCGGGCCGGTCATGTCGAGGTCGACGCGAGCGTCTGGCGCGGCTGCCTGGCCGCGCGGTGGCTCACCTTCCGCCTCGACGAGAAGGCCGGCACCTGGAAGGTCACCGGGACCGTCGGCCCCGAGGCGGTCTCCTGAAGCCGGTCGAGCAGGTCGAGGGGGTCCCTAGAGCCCGCCCAGCCAGTCGAGCAGCACAGCGTTGAACTGCTCCGGCGCCTCCTCGTGCGGGAAGTGCCCGACCGTGGTGAGCGACTCGTGCCGCACGGGCGCCGTGATCAGCGCCGGTGGAGTGATCCAGCTCGTCGATGCCACGGCGCCGTCCAGGCCGCCATGCAGCTGCAGCACCGGTACGCCGATCGGCTCACGCATCCGCGCGGAGTACCGCCGGCCGTCGCTGCGCAGCCGGGAGCGGACGAACCAGCGGTGGTACTCCAGCGCGCAGTGCGGCGCAGGCCAGACCTGCAGTGCGGCCCGGTAGCGCCGCGAGGCCTCCGCATCCGGGAAGGCACCGCCCGGCGCCGACCAGGCCCGCAGCAGATGCTCGATGTGAATGCCGTCGTGCGCCAGCAGTCGCCGTTCGGGCAGGATCGGCAGCTGGAACCACCCGACCTGCGCGGCCGCCCGCGGCCGGCCCGAGCGCAGCAGCATCAACGGGTGCGGGGCCGACACGGCCGCCACCGCCCGGATCTGCCGCGACGCCAGGACGGCGGCCGACCAGGCGGCGAATCCGCCCCAGCCGTGCCCGACCACCACCGCCTCCGACGCGCCGAGCGAGCGGATCACGCCGGACACGTCGGCCGACACCGTGAACGGGTCGTAGCCGCGTGGCGTCTTGTCGCTCGCGCCGTACCCGCGCAGGTCCATCGCCACCGCCCGGTACCCGGCCTCGGCGACCACCGGCAGCTGATGCCGCCAGGCCCACCAGAACTCCGGGAACCCGTGCAGGAACAGCACCAGGGGATCGTCCGCCGCACCGCACTCGGCGACGTGGAACCGGGCGCCGTTGGCCGCCACCAAGGCGTGCGACCACGGCCCGTCGACGAGCAGGTCGGAGACGCCGGCGGGGCTCAGTCGCCCTTCCCGATCGCCTTGAGCGCCTCGACCGACTCCTTCGAGGTCTCGATGGTCCGCGGCGCGCCCTTGGCCTTGCCGAGCTGGCTCTTGCCGACCAGCACGAGCACGCCGGCGATCAGCAGGTAGAGCACGGCCACGATCAGGAACGACAACGCCGGGTGCAGCCCGAGCGCGCTCACGCCGTACGCCGCGGCGATCGACAACAGGATGATTGCCAGCAGCCCGAGGAACGCGGCCCCGCCGAACATCCCGGCCCCGGTCCCGGCGGCCACCGCCGTCTTCTTCAGCTCGGCCTTGCCCAGCTCGATCTCGCTGCGCACCAGGCTGGACAGATCCCGGCTGGCGTTCGCGACGAGCTGCCCGACCGTCGGCTCGTCCGTGTTGGTGTCACGGTCCTGCCCCATCGACATGGCGCTCCTTCCGTCCGTGCCCCGACCCTACCGCCGCGTACTGCGAACAGCTGGTACCCCGCACCTGCTCAGCTCAGTCGGCGTACACGCGGTTGCGCCGGAACAGCAGTCCGGCCGCCAGCAGTGCCGCCAGCAGCGACGCGATCAGTACGGCGGCCTTGGCGCGCTCGGTCTGGGCGACGTCGTCGCCGAACGCCAGCTGCGCGATCAGCAACGCGACGGTGAAGCCGATGCCCGCCAGCACCGACACCGCGGCGACGTCGCGCCAGGCGAGGTCGGAGTTCAGCTCGGCCCGGGTGAACCGTGCGGTCAGCCAGGCCCCGCCGAAGACGCCGAGGAACTTGCCGACCACCAGGCCGGCCACGATGCCGATCGCGACCGGATCGGTGAGCATCTCCCGCACCGCGCCACCGCTCAACGTCACCCCGGCGGCGAACAACGCGAACAGCGGCACCGCCAGCCCGGCCGACCACGGTCGCAGCCGGTGCTCGATCCGCTCGGCCGGGGCGTGCTTCTCGCCCCGGTCGGCGACCACGCGGGTGGCCAGCCCGAGGGCGACCCCCGCGATGGTGGCGTGGATTCCCGACTCGTGCATGAACCACCACGCGCCGAGTGCGACCGGCACGTACAACAGCGGAGACGTGAAGCGGAAGCGCTGCAGCAGGAAGTAGACCCCGATCAGCGCCAGCGCGACCAGCAGCTCGATCAGGTGGAAGCCGTGTGAGAAAAACACCGCGATGACCAGGATGGCGCCGAAGTCGTCGACCACCGCCAGCGTGAGCAGGAACGCTCGCAGCGCGCCCGGCAACGAGGAGCCGACGATCGCCAGCACCGCGAGCGCGAACGCGATGTCGGTCGCCGTCGGCACCGCCCAGCCCGAGGTCCGGCCGTTGTCCGCGGTCAGGTTCACCAGCAGGTAGATGATTGCCGGGAGCACCATTCCGGCCAGCGCCGCGACCACCGGGACGACGGCCTCACCGAGCTTCGACAACGTGCCGACCACCAGCTCGCGCTTGAGCTCGACGCCGGCCAGGTAGAAGAACAGTGCGAGGGCGCCGTCGGCGGCCCAGGCCTCGACGGTCAACGGACCGAGCTGTGCCTCTCGCAGGTGGTGGTACGCGTCCTGCCACGGAGAGTTCGCCCAGATCAGCGCGACGACGGCCGCCCCGAGCAGCAGCAGGCCACCGGTGGTTTCGGCCCGCAGGGTGTCGGCCAGAAAGGCTCGCTCGGTGGTGAGAACGCGGGGAAAAGCACGGCGGCGGCGCACACGGACGACTGGGGGCATGAGAAGCCTTTCGATCCGGGGTCGGTCGGACACATCGCCGACCAGGCTTCCCGGCACACCGTGTTGCGTTCGGCACCCAGTCTAGGCGATCGACGGTGATTGCGTGCGGCTCGTCGATGAGGGAGGCTTACCGCTGGTGCGCCGGGAAGTCTGGTCGGCAGTGCCCGTCCCCAGGCGGGGTACGGGCCGATCGACGACTCCTGGAGGCGCTGTGGCACGGCTCGAGTCCGGGCAGCAGGCTGTGAGAGAGCTCACGCCGATGGACCCGCAGCGCGCACGCTGCGGGAGTGCACGCAGAGCAGATGGGCGAGCAGTTCCCGGTCGTCGGTCTGGACAGCGACGCGCGCGAGGCGGTCGAACTGCTCGCCTCGCGGCGGCTGCCGGGACTGATCGTCGTCGACCCCAACGGCAGCCCGTACGCCGTACTGCCGGCCTCGCAGGTGGTCCGTTTCCTGGTGCCGAGTTACGTGCAGGACGACCCGTCGCTGGCGCGGGTGATCGACGAGTCGCTGGCCGACCAGGTCGCCGACAAGCTGGCCGGGGTCACGGTGCGCAAGCTGATGCCGTCCGAGCCGGCGGAGCTGCCGGTCGTGAACCACGACGACACCGTGCTGGAGGTCGCCGCGATCATGGCGCGTCTGCGCTGCCCGTTGGTCGCGGTGACCAAGGACCGGCAGATCATCGGCGCGATCACGGCGTCCCGACTGCTCGAACTGGTCGTCACGCCGCACTGATCCCCGGCCCACCGGCCCTGACCGGGAAGGTGGCCCGATGACCGTCATCGCGGTGATCGTGTTCGTGGTCGCCTACGTGCTGATCGCGACCGAGTGGACCCACAAGCTGCTGGCCGCGCTGGGTGGCGCCGCCGTGCTGCTCGCGCTCGGCGTGACGGATTCCGAGCACGCCTTCTACTCCCACGAGACCGGTGTCGACTGGGACGTCATCTTCCTGCTGCTGGGCATGATGGTGATCGTCGGCATCCTGCGCCGGACCGGTGTGTTCGAGTACATCGCGATCTGGGCGGCCAAACGGGCCAAGGGCTCACCGTTGCGGGTGATGCTGCTGCTGACCATGATCACCGCGTTCGCGTCGGCGTGGCTCGACAACGTGACCACGGTGCTGCTGATCGCCCCGGTCACCCTGCTGGTCTGCGACCGGCTCGGCATCAACCCGGTGCCGTTCCTGATCGCCGAGGTGATGGCGTCCAACATCGGCGGCGCCGCGACGCTGATCGGCGACCCGCCGAACATCATCATCGCCAGCCGTTCCGGGCTGACCTTCAACGACTTCCTGATCCACATGGCGCCGCTGGTGCTGATCGTGCTGGTGGTGTTCTGCCTGGTCGTGCCCTGGCTGTTCCGCGGCTCGTTCGAGGTCGATCCGGACAAGGTCGACAACGTGATGCGGCTGAACGAGAAGGAGGCGATCGAGGACCGGATGCTGCTGATCAAGTGCGGCCTGGTGCTGCTCGGCGTGTTCGCCGGCTTCGTCGGTCGCTCGATCTTCCACGTCGAGCCCTCGGTGGTCGCGCTGCTCGGGGCCGGCGTGCTGGTGCTGATCTCCGGCGTCGCGACCAAGGACTACATGAGCAGCGTGGAGTGGCAGACGCTGCTGTTCTTCGCCGGCCTGTTCATCATGGTCGGCGCGCTGGTGAAGACCGGCGTGATCGGCGAGCTGGCCCAGCAGGTCCAGCAGCTCACCGAAGGCAAGGCGCTGTTCGCGGTGATGCTGATCCTGGGGGTCTCGGCCGTCCTGTCCGGCATCGTCGACAACATCCCGTACGTCGCGACGATGAGCCCGGTGGTGCTCGAACTGACCAAGGGCATTCCGGACCCGACCCAGGCCGAGGCGCTGTGGTGGGCCCTGGCCATCGGCGCCGACTTCGGCGGCAACGCGACCGCCGTCGGCGCGAGCGCCAACGTCGTCGTGATCGGCCTGGCCCTGCGCGCCGGCCACCCGATCAGCTTCTGGGAGTTCACCCGCAAGGGCGTCGTGATGACCGCGATCACGATCGTCGTCGCCGCGCCGTACCTGTGGCTGCGGTATTTCGTCCTGGCCTGACCCTGGGTGACGCGGGCGTCGGCGCCGGGACGCGCCGGGGCAAGGGGTTTCCGGTGGGAATCACACCGGTACGGCTCGACGCCGTACCGGCGGTGCG
The DNA here is from genome assembly GCF_001984195.1 of Kribbella sp. ALI-6-A. Lineage (GTDB taxonomy): Bacteria > Actinomycetota > Actinomycetes > Propionibacteriales > Kribbellaceae > Kribbella. The sequence goes on along the minus strand of NZ_MTQN01000012.1, from coordinate 747,889 downwards.
GGAAGATGATCGCTGGCCGTCCTGGGGCTCCGGCCAGTACTGTCGGTGAGCGGTCGACCGACCGGAACGAGACGACCTCCGCGCCCCGGCAACCGGTTTGCCGGCCAGATTCCCAGGGATACGACGTCATGGCCCGCCCAAGGAACAACCCCGGCGACCTCGCCGAGCTCCCCACCGAGCTGCGGACCGACCGGCCGAAGGGTGACCAGATCCGCGAGATCCTGGAGCGCCTCACCCGCAGCCTGCCCGCCGGGACGGTGCTGCCGTCGGAGCGGGTCCTGGCCGAGCGCTTCGGCGTCGCCCGGATGACGGTCCGCCAGGAGGTCGACCGCGTCGTCACCGACGGCCTGGCCGCCCGGCGTCCCGGCGGTGGCACGTTCGTCGCGGAACCGCGCCCGAATCGGCTGCTCGCGTCGTCGTTCAGCCAGGACATGCGCGACCGCGGCATCACCCCCGGCGCCAAGGTGCTCGAACACCGCGTCGGCACCGCCGACGAAGCCCTCGCCGCCGAACTCGAGGAGCCGGTCGGCACCCCCGTCCTCCACCTGGTCCGCCTCCGCACCGCCGACGGCGAGCCGATGGCCATCGAACGCACCAACCTGTCACTGCGCCGCTACCCGGGCCTCGACGAACTCGCCTTCGACGAACTCTCCCTGTACGGCGAACTCGGCGCCCGCTACGGCGTCTCGCTCGGCATCGTCTCGGCCTCGATCGTCGCCGCCCCACCGGACTCCCCGGAGGACGCCGCCCTGCTCGGCATCGACGAGACCACCCCTTGCCTGGTCATCACCTCGGCCCCCCGCACCGCCTCCGGCGAGGTCATCGAATGCGGCCGCTCGACGTACCGCTCGGACCGCTACGACATCACCGTGGCCTACCGAACTACCTGACCACTGACGATCAATTGGTCTGTGATCAAGTATCAAACGATCGACCTACAGCCGGCCCGCCAGTACCCCGAGCGCGAACGCCGTACCCGCGAGGCCGAGCATGATCGTGGCGAGCAGTCGTAGCCGCGCGTGGTGAGCCGGGATCTCGGCCTTCGTGGCGAAGATCCGGCGCGGCCAGTGACGCCACGAGACGTACCAGAAGATCCCGGTCGCGGCGAGCAGAAGGACTGCCTTCACCAGGTGGAGCCCCCAGTGGTCGGTGTCGGCGACCAGCAGCACCAGGCCGCTGACGGCGATCACGCCGATCAGGCCGAGCACCTTCCAGCGGTTGCCTGAGGCAATCGTTGCCGTCAGGGCCTCGCGGGTTTCGAGGTCGGCGGCGTAGAACTTCGCCAACTTCGGCTGGACGACGAACAGCGAGTAGGCCATTCCGCCCACCCACGCGGCCGCCAGGCCGGCGTGCAGGACGGCGACCAGGGCGGTCATCGGTACTGCTCGAGGATCGGGAGCGGCAGCAACGAAGTCATCGCCACCAGATGGTCGAGGGTCAGGAGCAGCTCGTCGGGCTTCGTCCGGCCGAAGATCGGGTAGGTGGTGAAGATCAGATGCTCCTCGATCAGTGCCCAGGTGTGCAGCTTGGTCCTGCGCATGAAGGCGGCCAGCTCCGGATGGAGGACCTGCGCGGCGACTTGCGGGTCGGTGTTCACCAGCCGGTACCAGCGGTCGAACGTCGGGTCCGCGGTGATCGGCTTCGGCAGCCCCGTGACGTCGTACGCCGGATCGGTGTTGTCGACGATCTGGAACCACGGCACACGCGCCGGCAAGTCGATCGCCCAGACGGTGTTGATCGCCTCCGCGCCGGTTTCGCGCAGCACCGTGTCCGACCAGGCGTCCCGCACCGCTTTCACCGGATCCTGCCGGTAGTAGTCGAACGCGGTGAACCGCAGCCCCTGGTGCCGCCCGCTCACCGCGCCGAACGCGAGCTCCTGCCGGCCGCGCAGGCAGAACGGCAGCGCATACCGCCACCGGTCCAGCAGTTCGGGTGCGTCGACCCGGATCTCCCACCCACGCCGCGCGGCCACCGCCGCCCGCTCGTCGTTGGTCTTGGCGATCCGCCGCGTCTCCAGATTGCGCACCGCCTCAGGCTAGGGGTTCGCCCGGCTCACCGGCCGTGAAGGCCACGAGGGCCCGGACAGCAGTCAGCTGCCCGGGCCCCTCGCCAACCCTGCGTCAGTCCTCGTCGGCCTTGCCGGACTCGAGGTTGGACTTGATCAGGTCCATCACGGTCGAGTCGGCCAGCGTGGTGACGTCGCCGACCTCGCGGTTCTCGGCGACGTCGCGCAGCAGGCGGCGCATGATCTTGCCCGAGCGGGTCTTCGGCAGCTCCGCGACGACCATGATCTGGCGCGGCTTGGCGATCGGGCCGATTTCCTTGGCGACGTGGTTGCGCAGCTCCTGGACGACGTCCGGGCCGCCGTCACCGGCCTCCGAGCGCAGGATCACGAACGCCGCGATCGCCTGCCCGGTGGTCGGGTCGGACGCGCCGACGACGGCCGCTTCGGCCACCTTCGGGTGCGAGACCAGCGCGGACTCGATCTCGGTGGTGGACAGCCTGTGGCCGGACACGTTCATCACGTCGTCGACCCGGCCGAGCAGCCACAGGTCGCCGTCCTCGTCCTTCTTCGCGCCGTCGCCGGCGAAGTACATGCCGGGGAAGCGGGACCAGTACGTCTCCTTGAAGCGCTCGTCGTCGCCCCACAGCGTGCGCAGCATGGCCGGCCACGGCTTGGTGATCACCAGGTAGCCGCCGGAGCCGTCCGGCACCGGGTTGCCGGCGTCGTCGACCACGTCGACGTTCACGCCCGGGATCGCCCGCATCGCCGCGCCCGGCTTACCGGACGTGACGCCGGGCAGCGGGGAGATCATGTGCATCCCGGTCTCGGTCTGCCACCAGGTGTCGACCACCGGCGCCTTGTTGCCGCCGATGTTCTCCCGGTACCAGATGTAGGCCTCGGGGTTGATCGGTTCGCCGACCGACCCGATCACCCGCAGCGTCGACAGGTCGAACTTGGCCGGGATCTCCTTGCCCCACTTCATGAAGGTCCGGATCGCGGTCGGCGCGCAGTACAGGATCGAGACCTTGTACTTCTGCACGATCTCCCACCAGCGGCCCTGGTGCGGGGTGTCCGGCGTGCCCTCGTAGAGCACCGAGGTGGTCGCGTTCGCCAGCGCGCCGTACACGATGTAGCTGTGGCCGGTGACCCAGCCGATGTCGGCGGCGGTCCAGTAGACGTCGGTGTCGGGCTTGAGGTCGAAGACGGCCCACTGCGTGTACGCCGTACCGACCAGGTAGCCGCCGGTGGTGTGCAGGATGCCCTTCGGCTTGCCCGTGCTGCCGGACGTGTACATCACGTACAGCGGGTGCTCGGCGTCGAAGGCCTCGGGGGTGTGCTCGGTCGACTGCTTGCCGACGAAGTCCTCCCACCACAGGTCCCGGCCGTCGGTCATCGCGGTCTCCTGGCCGGTGCGCTTGACCACGAGCACGTTGCGCACGTCCGGGCAGTCGGTCAGCGCGGCGTCGACGGCCGGCTTCAGCGCGGCCGGAGCGCCCCGGCGGTACCCGCCGTCGGAGGTGATCACGACGCGGGCGTCGCAGTCCTGGATCCGGCCCTTCAGCGCGTCCGCGGAGAACCCGCCGAAGATCACCGTGTGCGGGGCGCCGATCCGGGCGCAGGCCAGCATCGCGACCACGGTCTCGGGAATCATCGGCATGTAGATGGCGACCACGTCACCGGGCTGCACACCGAGCTCGAGCAGCGCGTTGGCGGCCTTGCTGACTTCGTCCTTGAGCTGGGCGTAGGTGATCTCGCGGGTGTCGCCCGGCTCGCCCTCGAAGTAGTACGCGACCCGGTCGCCGAGACCGTTCTCGACGTGCCGGTCGACGCAGTTGTACGCCGCGTTGAGCTTGCCGTCGGCGTACCACTTGGCGAACGGCGGGTTGCTCCAGTCCAGCGTCTGGGTCGGCTCGACCGCCCAGGTCAGCCGCTTGGCCTGCTCGGCCCAGAACCCCTCCAGGTCGGCGGCGGCCCGCTCGTAGGCGTCGGCCTTCACGTTCGCCTGCGCGGCGAGCTCGGCCGGCGGGTCGAAGCGCCGTTCCTCGTGCATCAAGTTCGACAGCGCTGGGGACTGGGGCTCGGAACTGGTCACGGTCGCGGACTCCTCGTCGATAGCCGGTCGGCGCGCCCGGGCGCCGACCCCTTTCTACCAACGCCAGACCAGGCGCGGTACTGGTGGTTCGCCGAGCAGACCTCTATCTGCGCCGAACGGGAGGTTCAGTGAACGAGGTCACATCGGCCGCCGGTTCCCCGTCGTGGGAACCGCACGGCGGCGGCATGCATCGGATCCGTGTCGCCTACCGCCAGGAGATACCCCCGATGCACCAGCAGTACAGCCCCCAGCCCCAGTACGCCGCCCAGCCCCAGTACGCCGCCCAGCCGGTCCAGCACGCCCCTCAGCCGGTCCAGTACGCCGCTCAGCCGGTGGCGGGCCGGCTCCCGGCGGACCACCCATTCGCCGGGGTCGACCGCCGCATCTCCCGGGCGGCGCGGCGCCGGGTGCACAGCCGTGAACGCCGCGTCCGCCGTACGCGGGCGGCGGTGCGCGGCCAGCTGCCTACCTGGTGATCTCGGCCTCGCGGGCGTCCAGCAGCTCGTCCCAATGGTCGGCGGTCCACGCGCAGGCGGCGCGGATCGGTCCGAGCATGCTGCGGCCGAGCGGCGTCAGCTCGTAGACGACGCGGCGCACCGGTACGGCGTACTCGGTGCGGCTGATCAGGCCGTCCTGCTCCAGGTGACGCAGGGACTGGGTGAGCACCTTCGGGGTCACCCGGTGCAGCGGCACCCGCAGCTCGGAGAACCGGCGCGGGCCGTCCTCCAGGCAGGCGATCACCAGGGCTGCCCACTTGTCCCGCCCGAAGCGGAACGGGTTCAGCGTCGAAGGGCAGATCTCGTCGAACATGTCCGCGCGCAACGGCTCCATCGGGCCAGCCTAGCCAGTATCCGGCGGGTAACCACCGGTTCTTCTACCGTCGCCGCACACGACGAGAAAGGACTGACCGATGAGCAAGATCCTGGTTTTCGGCGCCGGTGGACGCGCCGGCCGCGCGGCGGTCGACGAGGCTGTGCGCCGCGGCCACGAGGTGACGGCGGCAGTCAGGACGCCGAGCAAGTACGCCGAGCTGGGCGCGAACGTGGTGGCCGGTGATGTCACCAGCACGGAGGCCGTCGCCCGGCTCGCCGCCGAGCACGACGCGGTGATCGCCGCCGTGTACGACGGCGGTGCCGACCCGACCGACTTCTTCCCGCGAGTGGGCAAGGCCCTTGCCGACGGCATCGGCGGCACCCGTCTGGTCTGGGTCGGGCTCGCCTCGATCCTTGCCGACGACAACGGCACGCTGCTGATGGACACCCCCGGCTACCCGCAGGAGTACCGGTCCTTCTACGACGCCCACCAGGCCGCGGTCGACCTGCTGGCCGGCTCCCCGGCCGACTGGGTCTCGATCACCCCCTGCGGCGACTTCGACCACGACAACCCCGAGCGCACCGGCTCCTACCGGTTCGCCCCGGGCGACGCCGCGAGCCGGATCTCGTACGCCGATCTGGCGATCGCCCTGCTCGACGAGATCGACACGCCACGGCATCACGGCGCCCTGCTCGGCGTACGGCGGGCATGACGTTGCTCACCTGAAGCACTGTTGTTGTCACCCTGGGTACGAAATACATTGGACACAAATGTATTCCGACGACAGGAGGCGCAGCATGTGCGGAATCACCGGCTGGGTGGCCTACCGGCGTGACCTGGTGGCCGAGCAGGCGACTGTCGAAGCGATGACCGAGACGATGGCCTGCCGAGGCCCGGACGCGCACGGGACCTGGTGGGCCCCGCACGTCGCGCTCGGGCACCGGCGGCTGGCGGTGATCGACCTGGAGGGCGGCGAGCAGCCGATGACGGTCGACGTCCCGGCCCCGGGCGGCGCCACGACGACCGTCGGCATGGTCTACAGCGGCGAGGCCTACAACTACCTGGAGCTCAAGGACGAGCTGCGCTCGCGCGGCCACCGGTTCGCGACCGACTCCGACACCGAGGTCGTGCTGCACGCCTACCTGGAGTGGGGCGAGGCGTTCACCGAACGGCTGAACGGCATGTACGCGTTCGCGATCTGGGACCCGCGCGAGGACAAGCTGGTGATGGTCCGCGACCGGATGGGGATCAAGCCGTTCTTCTACTACCCGACCGACGACGGTGTGCTGTTCGGCTCCGAGCCGAAGGCGATCCTAGCCAACCCGCTGGCCCGGGCGGCCGTCGACGACAACGGGCTGCGCGAGCTGCTGACGCTGAGCAAGACGCCCGGACACTCCTTGTGGGCGGGGATGTTCGAGGTCGCGCCGGGCACGGTCGTCACCGTCGACCGCAACGGCGTGCGCAAGTCGACGTACTGGCGGCTCGAGACCCGGGCGCACACCGACGACCAGGACAGCTCCGTCGCGCACGTCCGCGAGCTGCTGGACGACATCACCCGTCGCCAGCTGGTCGCCGACGTGCCGCGCTGTGTGCTGCTGTCCGGTGGGCTCGACTCGAGCGCGATCACCGGTCTGGCCGCGGAACAGCTGGCGGTCGACGGCGAGAAGGTCCGCAGCTTCGCGGTCGACTTCGCCGGCCAGGCCGAGAACTTCGTCGCCAGCGAGCTGCGCAGCACGCCGGACACGCCGTACGTGCACGACGTCGCCGACCTGGTGAAGTCGCAGCACTCCGACATCGTGCTGGACAACGCGACGCTCACCGATCCCGATGTACGCCGTACCGTCGTGCGCGCGAACGACGCGCCGCTGGCCGGGGACCTGTTCAGCTCGCTCTACCTGCTGTTCAAGGCGATCCGGGAGCAGTCCACGGTTGCGCTGTCGGGGGAATCGGCCGACGAGCTGTTCGGCGGCTACCTGTGGTTCCACGACCCGGAGGTGCAGCGGGCCGAGACGTTCCCGTGGCTGGCCTTCCGCGGCTTCCGCGGTCGCCCGGGCGGGGTGCTGCGCGACGACCTGCTGCGGCGACTCGACCTGCCGTCGTACGTGCGGGACCGGTACGCCGACGCGGTCGGCGAGATCGAACGGCTGGACGGCGAATCGGACCACGAGTGGACGATGCGCAAGATCTGCTACCTGCACCTGACCCGGATGGTCCGGATGCTGCTCGACCGCAAGGACCGGATGTCGATGGCCGTCGGGCTGGAGGTCCGGGTGCCGTTCTGCGACCACCGGCTGGTCGAGTACGTCTACAACACGCCGTGGTCGCTGAAGACCTTCGACGGGCAGGAGAAGAGCCTGCTCCGGGCCGCCACGCGCAACGTGCTGCCCGAGTCGGTCGCCACCCGGACGAAGAGCCCGTACCCGCAGACGCAGGACCCGGCGTACGTCGTGGCGCTGTCCGAGCAGGCCCGGCAGCTGCTGGCCGACGACCATCCGGTGCTCGAACTGGCCGACCGGGCCAAGGTCGACCAGACTCTGACGGCCGAACCTGGTGCCGTTCCGCGGCAGAACCTGGAACAGTTGCTCTCACTGGCAACATGGCTGGACATCTACCGTCCCGAGATCCGGGCGGCCTGAACCGACGGGGTGATCGTGCTGGACGAGCAGGCAGTCCACCTGATGGTGGCGATGCACCGGATCGTCCGGCACCTCCGCCGGACCGCGATGTCGACATCGATGCACCCGACCCAGTTCATCGCCCTGCTGGTGATCGCCCGCGAACAGCCGGTCCGGATCGGCACGATCGCCAACCGGGTGCCCTGCTCGCAGCCGACCGCCACCACCACCGTCGCCGTCCTGGAGAGCTCCGGGCTGGTCCGCCGCCGCGCCGACTCCCTCGACGGACGCGCGACGGCGGTCGAGCTGACCGAGCTGGGCGCCGAGACCGTCGCCCACATGCGCGCCGACGCCACCGAGGCCCTCACCACCATCCTGGCCAACCTCACCCCCGAGGACCGCGCGAAGGTGCTGGAGGCCGGCGAGATCCTCTACCGCGTGGCGGACGACCTGTAGCCCAGCCGCGCCGGGCCAGGCCTCGACCCCAGCGGTTTGAGATCCTCAGGCATGCGTCGGCTGCTGAGGTTGATCTTCTGGGTCGGCCCCTGCCGCCTCTACCTGCTCGGCGAGGCGACCGGCGGTGCCGTCCCTTTCGCCTTCCTCTTCGGCCTGTTCGGCTTCGCCGCGGCGCTCGGCGGTGTCTTCGCGCTGATCGCCGTCGTCGTCGGCGCCTCCGTCGGCGACTACTTCTTCACCGGCGCGATGGCCGGCCTCGGCACCGTCACCGCGTGGGCCGTCTACGCGTGCCTCGTCTTCGTGGTCCTCTGGATCCGCGGCATCAGCCCCGCCGCGGTCCCCGGTGTCCTCCCCACCGCCCCTTCGACCGCCAAGCATGCCGCCACCACCTCGGACACCTTGGAATGGCGCCGCCGAGGCCAACCGCTGATCCCCGGCAGCCTCGTCGCCTTCTTCGCCCTGATGGCCGCCGTCTGCTTCGCCGATGGCTACTTCTCCGCCGACCAGGGTGCCTTCGAGGCCCCTCTGGCCACCGCCACCGCCCAGATCCTCCGCTACGACGACGGCCCAGGCGGCTTCGGCGACCGCTACCTCGAAGTCCGCTTCACCGCTGGGGACGGTCACGAAGTCACCACCAGGGTCAAAGCCGAAGATCGCGTCGAAGAATCCCGAGTCCCCGACCCCGGCGGCATCCAAGAGGTCGAGTACGTCATCACCAACCCCACCCAGGCCCGCCCGGCCGGAGCCACCCAGTCCAAGAAGTCGGACGCCGAATTCAGCCGCTACGCCGGCTACACCTGCCTGACCCTCGCCGCGCTCACCGGCGCCGCCTACTTGGTCGGCCGTCGCAAACGCCACGGGGCAGATCCCAATCTGCCCTCCACCTGAGCAGCTCGACCAGAGACAGTGGACTCGCCAAGGACACGAGTCCTTCGGAAGTAGACCCGGCAGCCCACCGGACGGTGGACGAGCCGGGTCCGCGTTGTGCGAGGTAGGAACGGCCGCCGACCAGAAGTCGGCGGCCGTTCTTGGTGATCGAATCAGTTGCGGACGATCGTGAACGTCGTGGTGGTGTTCCTGATGTCCACCGCGTTGTTGGTCAGCGTGAGGTTGTTGAACGTCGCGGTGCCGCGGGCCGGGCCCTCGCCGGGTTCGGGGAGTTCGTTGGCCCAGATGCCGAAGCCGGATTTGGCGTCGAAGGCGTCGCCGGACTTGCGGGCGCCGGAGATCGTGACGTTGGTGAGTACGGTGTCGGCGACCGGGAACAGTGGGCTGCCGCCGACGTAGTCGGTCTGGAACATCATGCCGGAGTAGGTGGGATCGACGATGTCCACGTCGGTCAGGCGGATGCCCTGGAAGATCTTGGTGGCCGAGTAGATCCAGATGCCGGGGAAGGTCTGGGCGCCCCAGAAGTGGCCGCCGGCGCGGACCACCGAGATGTTCTCGAAGCGGGTCGGGGGAGTGGCGCCGAAGCCGTTCATCGGGATGCCGAAGTCGAGCGAGCTGATCGTGATGCCGCTGTAGACCAGCGTGTCGGCGACGTACAGGTTGCGGAAGATGTTGTTGGTGCCGCCGTAGACGGCGAAGCCGGCCGCTCGCCAGGTCAGCGTCGACGAGAGGTTCTCGAAGACGTTGTCGCGGACCTCGCCGCCGCCGTTGTCGGTGGCGTTGAACAAAGCGAAGCTGTCGTCACCGGTGGCCCGGGCCTCGTTGTTGCTGACCGTGTTGCCGGACGACCCGTTGGTCATGTTGATGCCGTCGGCAAACATGTTGCGGATGCGTGAGTTGCGGATCGTGGAGTTGTCGGTGTTCGCGCCCCAGTACAGGCACATCTGGTGCTCGACCCAGATGTTGTCGATGGTCATGTTCGACGTACCGGCGAAGTTGAACACCTTGCCCGGGCCGTCGTTGCGGCTGTCGTAGTTGCCGAAGTAGGCGAACCCACTGAACGTCGACCCGTTCGCCGACGACTGCGCGTCGAAGCCCACGTCGGTGTTCGACTGGTTGACCGGGGCAACGAACCGGGTGAACCACGGCCCGGCGCCGACGACCTTCACGGCCTTGCCGTACACGGTGAACTTGCTCGACGTCGGGTACTCGCCCGGCGGCAGGTAGACCCCCTGCAGCGAAGCGTCCTGCCGCACCCGGTCCAGAGCGTTCTGCACGTCCTGGTGCGTGAACCCACCAGGCGTCACGAACCCAGCCCCGGGGTTGGCGATCGGCGCGACCTGCTCGGTGTTGACGAAGTCGATCGCGTACGTCGTACTGTTGGCCGGGTCCTTCTGCAGCTTGATCTTCGTGCCGGCCGGGAACGTCCCGTCCAGCATCAGGTTCGCCTCGTCGTAGATGTGCCGGGCCGGTCCGGAGCCGGGCGAGTTGTTCGGGCTCGCCTCCGCACCGTACAGCCAGGCGTACTTCGAGGTCAGCGGCAGCGCCTTGTGGAACGCGCCGTTGACGTACACGTTGATCGTCGAGTTGATCCCGCCGCCACCGGGCGCGTCCGGGATGGAGAACCGCGTCACCAGCGTGTTCGTGCTGGCCCGGGTGGTGAACTCGACGAACGACCCGTTGCTGTTCAGCGTGACCGCACGCCGCCCGGACGCCTCGCCGGCGAGGTCGCCGATGGTCCGGTTCGGCCCGACCACCGAGGCCCCGCCGCCGACAGCAGCATCCTCAGCCTCCAGTTGGTCGTACGGCATGTTCGCGCCGCGGCCAACGAAGAACGGCCGCTCGCTGGTGTTGTTGGTCCGCTTGACCGGCAGCTCGTTCGCGTCGTCAGCCAGGACGACGCGCACCGAGTACCGCCCATTGACGGCGGGCCAGCTACCCAATGAAACGGCCGGAGCTGTCGCACCCGCGGCGATCGTGCCGGTGTACGACCCGGTCAGCGTGCGGACCACCGTGCTGCCGTTGAGCAGCGTCAGCGTGATGTTGTGCGCGCCGGAGGCCGACGCGATGCTGCCCTGGTTGCGGATGGCAACGGAGAACGCGACGTTCGTGCCGGCCGACGGGTTGCCCGGCGTCCAGGTGACCGCGCCCGCCACCAGGTCGGAGCTCGCCACCGGGGTCACCACCAACGGCGACGCGCTGTTCGCCGAGTTGTTCGCGTCGTTCTGCTCGACGACGGTGTTCGCCTCGTCGACCTTCGCGCTCAGCGGGTAGCTGCCGGCGTCACGGCTGCCGATCGCCGCGCTGACGGTGGCCGAGGCACCGGCCGCGAGCGCGCCGACGTTCGCCGTACCGACTTTGGTCTCGCCGAGGTAGAAGTTGACGTTGCTCGCCGGGGAGCCGGCGGTCCCGGTGTTGCTGACCGTCGCGCGGACCGTGATCGTGTCGGTCTCGACCGGCGAGGTGGGGGTCCAGGACACGTTCGCGAGCGTCAGGTCCGGATTCGGGGCGGGCACGCCCATCACCTGGAACTCCGCGACCTGGCCGGCCGGGGCGCCGGTGTTGCCGGTGAAGTTGAGCCGGACGTCGGCGACCCGCGCGCTGACCGGGATCGTCACGGTGTTGCCCGAGGCCGGGCTGAAGTTGTACGCCGCGGAGGCCGCGATCGTGCTGAACCCGGTCGCGCTCTGCTCCCGGCCGAGGATCGAGAAGGTCTGGGTGCGGTTGCCCCAGGCACTGTCGGGGTTGAGCCGGACGACGACCGAGCTGACGTCGGCGTTGGAGCCGAGCTCGGTGGTCAGCGTGGCCGGGTTGCCATTGCCCTCCCAGTACGTCGTGACGTTGTCGTCGTTGGCGTTGGTCGCGACGAACGTGTGCACGAAACCGGAGGCCGTGATCGGCTTGCGCAGCGCGAGGTTGCTGCCCGAACCGGAGCTGCCGCCGCGGGTCACGCTGTTGCTGTTCGGCGACTGGTTGCCTGCGGCATCTTTCGCGCGGACGAAGTAGGTCACTGCCGCGGAGGCCGGCTGGGTGTCGGTGTACGTCGTGACGCCGGCGCCGAGGCTGGTGCGCAGCTGGCCGTTGGCGTACAGGTCGTAGCCGGTCACGCCGACGTTGTCGGTCGACGCGGTCCAGGTGAGGCGGATCTGGCCGGCGCCGGGTTCGGTGAACGACAGGTTGCCCGGGGCGGTGGGAGCCTGGGTGTCACCGGCTGCGGGTCCGTAGACCTCCAGCTCGGACAGCTGTCCCGCGGGCCAGCCGGTGTTCGCCGTGATCCGGATCCGGACGTAGCGGACGGTCGCGGCGCCGTAGTCGATGGTCACGGTGTTGCCCGGCGCGGTGAACGCGCGGGACGCCGACGGGGACAGGTCGCTGAAGTTCTGCCCGTCGGTGCTGCCCTGGACGGCCAGGGTCTGGTTGCGAGAGCCCCAGCCGGACGTCGGCAGCTTGAGCACGACCTGGTTGGTGCTGACCGACGCGCCCAGGTCGACCTGGACCCACTGCGGGAAGGCGTTGTTGGCGCTCTCCCAGTAGCTGCTCTGGTTTCCGTCGGTCACGTTCGACGCGGCGTAGTTCTGGGTGCTCGTGCTGGCCGCGGCGACCTTGCCGGCCGCCAGGTTCGGACCGGCGAGCACGGCCGCGGCGGCGGTGGTACCGGCCGCGCCGTCCTGTGCGAGACCGGCAACCGGTCCGGCGGACAACAGCAGACTGCTGGCGAGCACGGTGGCGAGCAGGCGCCACCTTCCGGCTCTGGTTCTCATGGCATCCGGCCTCTCCTGATGGGCGGGGGTGAGGGGGACAGCCGCTGCCAAGAAGTGTTGAGAAGTTGCTTGATCTTGCCCAGTTCTTGCGCAGCGCTGGCTCATTGTTACGGCAGCGCTGCGCGAGCGTCAACGGTTCGTGACCGGTCAGTCCGTTGACGTGTCCGAGCTGAACCACCGGGTCGGGCGGAAGGTGAACAACGTGATCAGGCTGCCTGGATCGCCCAGCTCGCTCTGCGCGAATCCGACCGCGTGCTCCTCCGGCATGTACCGGCGGGCGATCGTCACCAGCTGTTCGGCGGTCGGTGTGCCGATCTCGACCAGCTCCGCCTGGACCGTCACGTACGCGAACGGCGGCTCGTCGCGCTGCACGACCAGCGTGACCGCGCCGGCCGCCTTGATCCGCTCGATCCGCTTCGGCGACCGCCGCTGGGTGCCGGTGAACATCGTGATCAGTCCGCCCGGCTCGTAGGCGTAGAAGGTCGGAACGCTGGTCGGCGGCTGCCCGTCCGCGCCGCTCACGCTGACCACCCCCACGTGCGGGCCGGCCAGGAATTCCTCACGCGCTTGCTTGCTCATGGTCGCCATGAAGCAAGCTTCATAAAAACAAGCAAAGTCTGTCAAGTAGAGTGGCCGCATGACGGCAAAGACGTACGGGCAGTACTGCGGGGTGGCCCGCGCGCTCGAGCTGGTCGGCGAGCGCTGGGCCCTGCTGGTGATCCGCAACCTGCTGGTCGGCCCCAAGCGCTACACCGATCTCAAGAAGGGGTTGCCGAAGATCCCGACCAACGTGCTGGCGACCCGGCTGAAGGAGCTCGAGGCGTCCGGCATCGTCAGCCGCCGGATCGAGCCGAGCCCGTCCCGGGCGATCGTCTACGAACTCACGCCGTACGGCGAGGCGCTGGACGCGGTCGTGCTGGAGCTGGGCCGCTGGGGGGCCCGTTCGCTCGGGGAGCTGCGGCCGGGGGAGATCGCCGACGCCGACATCCTGGTGATGGCGTTGCGGTCGACGTTCCAGCCGGCGGCGAGCAGGGCGAAAGCGACGTACGAGGTGCGGTTCGGCGAGGTGGTGGTGCACGCGATCGTCGACCGGGACGACCTGGCCGTGCACCCGGGCGCGGCGGACCAGCCGACGCTGGTGATCGAGGCGTTCGGCCCGTTGACCCCGCTGCTCGACGGCACGGTCACGCCCGCCGAAGCGCTGGCGGACGGCCTGGTGGGGATCAACGGGCCGAAAACCGAGCTGACCCGCTTCAGTCAGCTCTTCCGGATCTGACGGTCAGTGCTTGCCGGCGCCCTCCGCGCCCGCGCCGGTGAGGGCGCGCACGGACAGCTCGTTGTAGCGCAGTTCGCTCGAGCGGTCCTTGCCGACCAGGGTGCCGATCACGCCGAGCAGGAAGCCGAGCGGGATCGAGACGATGCCCGGGTTGGACAGCGGGAACCAGGAGAAGTCCGCGCCGGTGATCATCGAGGTCGGTGAGCCCGACACGACCGGCGAGAAGATCACCAGCACGACGGCCGAGACCAGGCCGCCGTAGATGCTCCAGGTCGCGCCGGAGGTGTTGAACCGCTTCCAGAACAGGTTGAACAGCAGTGCCGGCAGGTTCGCCGAGGCGGCGACGGCGAAGGCCAGCGCGACCAGGAACGCGATGTTCAGCTTCTGTGCCGGGATCGCCAGCCCGATCGCGACCGCGCCGATGCCGATCGCGGCGAACCGGGCCACCCGGATCTCGTTCTTCTCGGTCACCTTGCCCTTGGCGATCACGTTCACGTACAGGTCGTGCGCGAACGACGAGGCCGAGGTCAGCGTGAGTCCGGCGACCACCGCCAGGATGGTGGCGAACGCGACGGCCGCGATCAGCGCGAGCAGGATCGCGCCGCCGACCGAGCCGGGCCCACCACCGACCATCTCGGCCAGCAGGACCGAGGCGGTGTTGCCCTTCGAGGCGGCGACTGCGCTGTCCTTGCCGGTGTCGAGCAGGGCCGCGGCCCCGAAGCCCAGTGCCAGCGTCATCAGGTAGAACGAGCCGATCAGGCCGATCGCCCACTGCACCGAACGCCGCGCGGACCGGGAGTCCGGCACGGTGTAGAAGCGGATCAGGATGTGCGGCAGACCCGCCGTACCGAGCACGAGGGCCAGGCCGAGGGACAGGAAGTCGATCTGGCCGATCAGGTCCTTGCCGTAGAGCAGGCCGGGCTGCAGGAACGCCTCGCCCTTGCCCGAGTTGTCCGCGGCGGCGCCGAGCAGCTTGGACAGGTTGAAGTCGAACTTCAGCAGCACCAGGAACGTGATCAGCAGCGTGCCGGTCATCAGCAGCACGGCCTTGACGATCTGCACCCAGGTGGTGCCCTTCATGCCGCCGATCGTCACGTAGACGATCATCAGCGCGCCGACCAGCACGATCACGCCGGCCTTCAGGCCCTCGCTCGTCACGCCGAGCAGCAGCCCGACCAGCGACCCCGCGCCGACCATCTGGGCCAGCAGGTAGAAGATCGAGACGACGATCGTCGAGGACGCCGCGGCGGTCCGGACCGGCCGCTGCTTCATCCGGAACGCGAGCTGGTCGGCCATCGTGAACCGGCCGGAGTTGCGCAGCAGTTCGGCGACCAGCAGCAGCGCGACCAGCCAGGCGACCAGGAAGCCGATCGAGTACAGGAAGCCGTCGTACCCGTAGAGCGCGATCTGGCCGGAGATGCCCAGGAAGGACGCCGCCGACATGTAGTCGCCGGCCACGGCCAGCCCGTTCTGGGCGCCGCTGAAGGAGCGGCCGCCGGCGTAGTAGTCGGCGGTGGTCTTGTTCTGCCGCGAGGCCCACCAGGTGATGTAGAGCGTCACCGCGACCACGGCGGTGAACAGCGAGATGGTCAGTGCCTGGTTGCCGGGCTCGGCGTCGGCCAGGGGGATGAGCAGAGTGTTCACCGACGACGCTCCCTCTTGTACTTCGCGTTCAGCCCGGCGGCCAGCGGATCGAGCTTGCGGTTCGCGAACCGCCCGTACACGAACGCGATCACGAACGTGGAGACGAACTGCAGCAGCCCGAAGATCAGCGCCACGTTGATGTGGCCGAACACCTGCGTACTCATGAAGTCGCGGGCCCAGTTGTTGCAGGCCACGTAGGCCAGGTACCAGACCATGAAGGTGACCGTCCAGGGCACCACGAAGTTCTTGTAGCGGCGTTTCAGCTCGGTGAAGTCGGCCGCCTCGTGCACCACTTCGTAGGCGCGGGCGTCCCGCTCACGCACTGCGTCGTCTTCCATCTGCACCCCTCAGTCGGGAACGAACAGATGCACGGTAGCCCTCACAGCGGCGTTTGTGACCCACCGCGACCAAAAAGTTGCCGAGGGCTCAGAGCGGTGGCGCGACCGGCGCGTCGAGGGTGCGCTGGTAGTTGGCCAGGTCGCTGGGCCAGGTGCGGTAGCAGTTGGTGAAGTACGGCATCCGCAGCGGCTCCGGTGGCCGGGCGGTGCCGTCGTAGATCGCGTCGATCTGCTCGAGCACCGACTCGCGGCGGGACTCGGTCAGCACCGAGACGCGGGAGTGCGAGAGCGCGAGCTGCCGCAGGCCGCCGCGGTCCAGGTCGTGCCAGTGCCGGAACCGGCCGGTCTCCACCGGGCCGAACAGGTCGGACTGCAGCAGGATCGGCATCGGGTCGAACTGGTCGGCGCCGGCCAGGAAGTCCTCGCCCAGGATGGCCCGGTGCAGCCGCCGGACCCACGGCACCACGGTGTCGTAGTGGTTCCACAGCAGCCCCACTACGCCGTGCGGCCGCAGGACGCGGGCGATCTCCGGCAGGGCCCGGGCGTGGTCGAACCAGTGGAAGGCCTGCCCGACGATCACGGCGTCGACCGAGCCGTGCGCGAGCGGAATCGACTCGGCCGCGCCGACCATCGTGTCCACGCCGGGGATCTTGCGGCAGACCGTGAGCATCTCTTCCGACGGGTCGACCGCGACCACGTCGTGACCGAGCGCGGCCACCACGGCGGACAGTTTGCCGGTCCCGGCGCCCAGGTCCAGCACCTGCCGACGGCCCTGCACCGATGCCTGGCCGAGCACCCACGCCAGCGCCTCGACGGGGAACGTCGGACGGCCCGCGTCGTACGCGGCCGCGACGGCGCCGAAGGAGCGGGCGCGCTCAGGTCCTGGATCGTCGGTGGTCATCACCGTAAATCATGCCGTAGGCGCGCCCGGCGATGTCAGGGCGCGCGGTAGTGCGTGTCCGCCAATCCCCGCCCGCCGCCCGGCGCGCAGGGCCTACTCGCCGAGCTTCTTCTGCTCGATGTGCTCGTTCAGCGCGTGCAGTTCGGGGTGCTTGCCCATGATCGCGACCAGATCCGCGCAGTTCAGCTCCGCCGCGCCGAAGTCCTCGATCAGCGTGGTGAGCAGCCGCCGGTCGTCCGGAGTGTCCAGCGTGAGCCGGTACTGCGAGGCGTCGCCGCCCTCCCAGGGCAGGTTCACCAGCCGCATGTCGCCGGTCCGGTTCTGGTGCAGGTACGACGTGACGTGCTCCCGGTCGGCCGGGACGGTCGCCTCGGCGTCGGCGCGCAGCAGCCGCTCGGCGGAGAACACCTCGTAGTCCATGCCGCGCGGGTAGGTCCGCTCCAGGCAGTTCGAGACGTAGAGGTTCTCGGCGGCCTCGGTGCGGAAGCGGTTGACACCCTCGGTGACCACCGCCGGGTCGATCAGCGGGCAGTCCGAGGTGACCCGGACGACGCCGTCCAGCTCGTGCTCGCGAATCGCGCCGGCGAACCGGGACAGCACGTCGAGCTCGCTGCCCCGGAAGACCGGGAACCCGGCCGCGGTGGTCTGCTCGACGATCGGCTCGTCGTCGGTGTTCGTGGTGGTGGCCACGATCACCGGCAGGCCGGTCGCCGCCAGCCGGTCCAGGTGGTGCTGCAGGAACGTGCGGCCACCGGCGGTCAGCAGCACCTTGGCCGGCAGCCGGGTGCTGGTGGCGCGGGCCTGGGTGATGATCCCGATCTTCATGACAACACCTTCGCAGTTCTCGGGTCGACCAGGGTCGCCGGGTCGTGGTTCCAGCGGAACAGGTCACGGATCTCGGCCGGTCCGGCCAGGTGCTCGACGCCGAGTTCGGCGTCGGTGAACGCGCGGGCCACGTCGAGCGGCACGTACGGCTGGTTCAGCTCCGGCCACAGCCGCCGGATCCGGGCCTGGCCACCGAAGGACGGATGCTCGTTCTCCAGCAGCATCGGGTCGCCGTACACGCCCGGTTGCAGGCCGATCGACGCACCGTAGAGCACCGCGGAGCTGAGCCGGTTGGAGGCGACGCGGCGGTGCTTGCGCAGCTCCTTGAGCTGCTTGAGCAGGAAGTCGGCGTCGGTCTTCTGCCAGTGCAGGCCGCGGTATCCGTGGGTGATCACCCGGAAGCCGGCGTCGGTGTAGACCTGCCGGATCGCCTCGTTGCCGAACTCGTTCCAGTACAGGCAGACCGTCACCGGCCCGGTTTCGTGTTCGTTGATCGAGGCAACGATCTCGGCGTGGTCGCCGAGCACGTTCTGGCCTTCCCAGCCGTGGAACGGGTAGAAGATCGTGCCGGCCGCGTCCGGTGCGGGGGCGGCCAGCTCGGGGTGCAGCTCGAGCAGGTAGAGCCAGGCCGCGCCGATCACGGCGTAGTCGCGCAGGCCCATCGACCAGCCGCGCCGGCGGACCGTGTCGGACCAGACGAACTTCGGCATCCCGGGCACGAACGCGGTGTTGTACGCGAAGCCGTCCAGGATGTTCCAGCCGTGCTGCAGGTAGCCCCAGATGGTCGGCGGATCACCGGCCGGCAGCCCGGCGTACCGGGCCATGATGTGCGCGTGGCCGTAGAAGTGGTTGGCGTGATGCATCAGCGCACCACGCGGCGGACGCGCTTGACCACGACCCGGGCCGGGTTGAGCACCGCCTGACCGACCCGGTACGGCTTGGACCGCCGGATCCCCTTCAGCTGCCCCTCGAACCAGGTCGCCTGCGCGCTCGCGTCGGCCAGCTCCTGCGCCAGCCGGGCGATCGTCTGCAGCTGCTCGGCGCTGCCCTGGGGCCGGACCATCTCGTTGTTCTCGGCAACCGCTGCCCAGAGCCCGTCGGTGACGGTGATCCCGGCCGTCGAGGCCAGTCGCGCGGTCAGCTCACGCGGACCGCTGCCCACCGCCCATGGTTGCCGTGAGCCCGCTTCCAGCGACCGCCGGACGAAGCGCCCGAGGTGGGCGACCACCAGTGCGTCACCGCGGACCTCGACGGCTTCCGCGTCGCCGAACACCCGGTACGCCGTACCGTCGCTGATCACGTTGTCGGCCGAAGCGACGGCCGCGACCGACGGCTCCTGGGCCCGCAGCCACTCGACGTACAGCGGGACCGTACGCCGGATCGCCGCCTGGTCGTCGACCCGCAGCGCGGCGAAGAGTTCTTCCTCCAGCAACACACCCGGCCCGGCCGGAACCGCGCCGTCAGGCAGTACGGCGGGAGCGTCCGCGCCGATCACGAAGAACCAGCCCGGAGCCAGCTCGCTCCCCAGCCCGGCGGCGAGCGCCTCCTGGGTCGTCCGGTACGGGTCGGTCAGCGTCGGTCCGCTGAACCGGGCCGCGACCACGCGAGCGACCACCGCGGCCGCCAGCGGCCCGTCGACCGGGCTCAGGCCGATCGAAGCCTCGACCAGCGTCGGGTAGAGCGCGTAGGTCCGAGTCACGCTCAGCTCGGCAGCCTCCAGCGCGGCCAGCACCGCCTTCAGCCCGGCGGGCGCCAAGGTGTCGCCGCGCACGTCCGCCGGCCAGTCGGCGTCCCGCGGCACGGTGATCGTCGGGTCGGGCTGGACCAGCCGTTCGATGCCGAAGCTGTTCTCGGCGCCGAGCAGCAGCCGTCCTCCCGGGGCGAGCCGGGATTTCAGCGTCGCGAGCCCGTCCGCCCACGGCATCACCAGAGTATCGGGCCCGACCAGTCTCGGCACCCCGTCGAGCGCCACGACCACGTCGTACGACGCCTCGCCGTGCTCGGGGCCGAAGTGGTCCAGCGACCCGCAGAAGACGCGGACGCCGAGCGCCTCGGCGATCTCCTCGGCGTCGGGCGCCGAACGGGTCAGAACGTCGACCGAAGCCACCGTCTTGGCGATCTGCTCGAGCAGGTCCAGCGCGTGCGGACCGGCGACGAGCACGGAGTCGGTCGGCCGGAGGACGGCCGCGAGCAGTTCGGCCGGCACCGGGCCGGAGACCGCGGGGCGGCCGTCGGTCGGGTGCAGGTCGGACCAGTTCAGCATCTCGCCGGCGATCATCACCGAACGGGCCGGTGCCTCGCCGTCGGTCTGAGCCCGGCCCGGGCTGTCCGAGTCGGCCAGCGACGTCATGCCGGGGTCGTGCGTGGGGGCGCTCGGCGTACTGCCGACGCCCTCCGAAGCAGGCTGTTCCGGGGACTGGTCAGATGTCACAGTGGTCAATTCTCTGATTCTCCACCAAGAACGTGATCACAGGTGGGGCTAGGAGACCAGCTTCGTCAGCGTCTCGATCACCCGATCGACGTCCGCGTCGGTCAGGTCGGGGAACATCGGCAGCGAGATCTCCTCGCGGTAGAACTGTTCCGCGTTCGGGCACATGCCGCGCTGGTAACCGGCGTTCGCGAAGACCGGCTGCCAGTGGACCGGGATGTAGTTGACCTGGACGAGAATGCCGGCCGTGCGCAGGCCGTCGAAGATCTCGCGGCGGCGGCCGCCGAGGATGCGGACCGGGTACAGGTGCCAAGCCGGGTCGACGTGGTCGCGCTGGGTCGGGGTCCGGAGTCCGTCGACGCCCGCGAGCGCCTCGTTGTAGCGCGCGGTGATCTCGGTCCGGCGCTTCTTGAACGCGTCCAGCCGCTTCAGCTGGGACAGGCCGAGTGCGGAGGCGATGTCGGTCAGCCGGTAGTTCAGGCCGTGCTCGTGCACCTCGTAGTACCAGGAGCCTTCATCGGTGTGCTCGAACCGCTCGGGGTCGCGGACCACGCCGATGTGGTGGAACTCGTGCACCCGCTGGGCCACCGCCGGGTCCTTGGCGACGACCGCGCCGCCCTCACCGGTGGTCAGGTTCTTGGTCGGGAAGAACGACAGCGTGGTGACGTCGGCCAGGTCGCCGACCGGGCGGCCCTTGTAGGTGCCGCCGATCGAGTGCGCGGCGTCGCCGAGCGTCTTCGCGCCGACGCGGTCCGCGATCGGCTGCAGGGCGTCGTAGTCGGCGGCGTGACCGGCGTAGTCGACCGCGGCGATCACCTTGGTGCGGTCGGTGACGACCGCCTCGACGGCGGCCGGGTCGAGCAGGGCGGTGTCCTCCTCGACGTCGGCGAACACCACCTTCGCGCCCAGGATCGCCGCGCAGGAGGCGGTCGCCACGAACGTCATCGGGGTGGTGACCACCTCGTCGCCCGGGCCGACGCCCAGACCGGCGTACGCCATGTGCAGGGCGGCGGTGCCGGAGGTGCAGCTGACCGCGCGGTGGCCGCCGGCCAGTTCGCCGATGGCGTTCTCGAACGCGGTGACGGCCGGGCCGGTGGTCAGCCAGTCACCGCGCAGGATCGCGCTGACCGCCTCGATGTCGGAGTCGCTGATCGACTGGCGTCCGTAGGGCAGCATCGGCTCAGACGTCGCTCTCGAGAATCTTGGTGATCTCCTCGATCGTGTACCACTCCTCGTTGTTGTCCGAGGTGTAGTGGAAGCCGTCCGCGACCGGGACGCCGTTGGCCGGCGGGGTGTAACCCCAGGTCGCCAGGTCCGGCTGCAGCACGTAGCGGTCGCCGATCGCCAGCGCGCGGCGGCCTTCCTCCGGGCTGATCATCTCCTCGTGCAGCTTCTCGCCCGGGCGCAGGCCCATGTCGTGCATCTTGGCGCCCGGCGCGATCGCCTGGGCCAGGTCGGTGATCTTCATCGACGGGATCCGCGGCACGTACAGCTCGCCGCCCTGCATCTGCTCGAACGAGTCGACCACGAACTGGACCGCCTCGGGCAGCGTGATCAGGAACCGGGTGCAGCGCAGGTCGGTGATCGGCAGCGACTGGCCGGCCTCGTGCAGGGCGCGGAACTTCGGGATGATCGAGCCGCGCGAGCCCATCACGTTGCCGTAGCGGACCACGCAGAACCGGGTCTCGTACGCCGCGGCGTAGTGGTTGCCGGTGATGAACAGCTTGTCGGCGGTCAGCTTGGTCGCGCCGTACAGGTTGATCGGGCTGGAGGCCTTGTCGGTGGACAGCGCGACGACCTTCTTCACGCCGGAGTCGATCGAGGCCTCGATCACGTTCTGCGAGCCGACCACGTTGGTCTGAACGAACTCCCACGGGTTGTACTCCGCGGTGTCGACCTGCTTCAGCGCCGCCGCGTGCACGACGTAGTCGACCTTGTGCATGGCGCGGTTCAGCCGGGCGCGGTCACGGATGTCGCCGATGAAGAACCGCAGCCGCGGGTCGTCGCCGAACAGCTGGCGGACCTCCCACTGCTTGAGCTCGTCGCGGCTGAAGATGATGATCCGGCGCGGGTCCAGGTTGTCCAACGCGTAGCGGATGAACGCCTTGCCGAAGGAGCCGGTGCCTCCGGTGACGAGGATGTCGGAGCCGGTGAGGATGGACACGTCGAGTAGGACCCTTCTGAGGGGACAGTTCCGGACAGCCGCGGAGCGTATACCCGCTGAGCAGCAACTCCGTACGATAGCGGGCCGCGGTTCGGAAGCCTCAATCACCGGTTGGCCCGCCCCTGGACAGACGCCCCTGCAGCCCCAGAAGTTCGCCGCCGTCCCAGAACGTTTCCGCCGTTCGGTACGGTCTGGGCGTGACTGTGCGGATCGGTGTCAGGTGTGACGTGGGCCCCACGCGGGGGATCGGCCATGTGATGCGCAGTCTGGCGCTGGCCGAGGAGCTGGTCCGGCGGGGTGCCGAGGTGGTGTTCGTGTGCGACAGCCACACGGTGCCGTGGGCCGACGAGCAGATCCGCGGGCGGGGGATCGCGGTCGAGCCGGCGGTCTGGACCGCTGAGCAGCACCTCGAGCTGTTCGGGCGGCTGGGGCTGACCGCGGTGGTGTGGGACTCCTACGACCTCGACCCGGCCGTTTTCGCCGCGGTCCGGGCGTCGGGGCTGCCGTCGCTCGCGATCGTCGACGGCGGGTACGGCGGCGCGGTGGCCGACATCCTGGTCGACCAGAACCTCGGCTCCGAGCTGGACAGCCCGGAGTTGCCCGAAGGCGCGATCCGGCTGGCCGGGCTCGACTACGTGCTCCTGCGCAACGAGATCCTCGAGCTGCGTCCCGCCGAGCCGCCGGCACCGCGCAGCGGCGGCGTACCGAAGGTTTTCGCGTTCTTCGGCGGCACCGATGCCTTCGGCGCCGGCCCGTACGTCGTCCAGGCGCTCGCCGCGACCGGTGTGCCGTTCGAGGCGCTGGTGATCGCACCGGGTGACGAGCTGGCCGAGGCGATCGGAGCAGTGCACCTGCAGCCGGGCCAACACGTGGAGGTGATCGGTCCGACGTCCCAGCTGGCCAAGGCGGTCGTCGCGTCCGACCTGGTGATCAGCGCGTCCGGCACGTCCACCTGGGAGCTGCTGTGCCTCGGCGCGACGGCCGGCCTGGTCTGCGTCGTCGACAACCAGGTGATGGGCTACGAGCGCACGGTGGCCACCGGCGCGGCCGTTGGCGTAGGAGTCCTCTCGGACCTCAAGGCCGACCCCTCAGCCGCTGCCGCCGTACTCGGTCCGCTGCTGCAGGACCCGGCCGAGCGCGCCCGCCTGGCCGCTGCCGGATGGCAGCTGGTCGACGGCCAGGGCCGGGTCCGCGTGGCGGACCACCTCTTCGAGCTGCTGGCCCGGACTACCTGATCTCGTAGATCGTCGCGTCCAGCGTCGCGTGGCGGAGCCGGACGTACTGCTTGAGGTCGGGGGACACGCCGCCGGCGCGGTGGTCGGCGTACAGCCAGCGGACGCCGTAGCGGCGGAGGCGGTCGATGACCGGTGCGGAGGGGGAGCTGAAGGCGGCGTCGTTGGTGGCCAGGACCTCGCGGCTCCAGAACTGCAGCAGGCTGGGGTTGCCGCCTTGGCTGACCGAGATGCGGTTGGCGCGGTTCGTGTACGCCCACCCCTCGACCAGGAGCTGCCGCTCGGACAAGGCGGCGATCCAGAAGTGGCGGCTGTCGCAGACGTCGCCGCGCTGGACGATGCAGTGCGCGTTGGTCGCGACCAGGTCGTCGGGGCTGGTGTTCGCCTGCAGCCAGCGGGCCGCGTCGGCCTCGGCTGTAGTCGGTCCGCCGCCGGAGACCTTGCCGTAGATGACCAGCGTCGCCTGGTCGGACACCAGCGTCAGCAGGGGCAGTGAGGTCGAGCCGGCCATACAGGCGGCGACCAGCGACGCCAGGGCTGCTGTGACGAGACCACCGCTGCGGCGTCCGAGTCTCCACGCGATGGCCACGACCAGTCCGGCCACCAGCAAAGCCAGCAAGGTCAGGAGGAACGGCACCTTCACGCCGTTTACGCCCTCCGAGGCCACCCTGGCCAGTCCGGCGCCGAGCAGACCCAGACCGGCCGCCGCAGCCACCAGTACGCCGCTGCGCCGGTCGCCCAGCTTGTCGGCCAGCCGGGCCAGCCCGAGGCAGGAAAGCACCGCCAGAAAGGGAAAACCGGTCCGGTAGAAGTAGACCTGGCTGACCCCGGGCTGCGAGGTGAGCACGCTCGCCGCGAAGCCGCCGATCGCCGCACCGGCCAGGAACACCACTCCGGGATCACGCCAGAACCTGCGCAGGAACAGCACTCCGACCACCGCCAGACCCCAGGCGGCGGTAGTCGTCGCCGCACTGAGCAGCTGCGCGGCCCGGTCCACCCCGGTGCCGTGCCGCAGCGCGGCGTACGGCTGGAGCTGGATGAAGAGCTGTCCGGGCTTGATCTGCAGGCCGGACGACTCACCACCGAACACAGCGATCGCCGCGGCGATGAAGATCACCAGCACGATCAGTCCGCCGACCAGGGCCCGCCCGGTCGAGCGCCGGGTCGCCAGCCGGGCCAGGAAGACCAGGCCGAACCCGCAGACCGCCAGCGGGAGGATCGTCGCCTTGGCCCCCGACGACGCCAATGCGACCAGGACGAACAGGATCCACCGGCTCCGCACCGGCCGGGCCCGCAGCAGATCGACAGCCAGTACGGCGAGCAGCAGAGCCAGCATCATGCCCAGGTTCTGCGTCGGGCTCAGGTACTGGCTGGAGGCCATCGAGATGTTGCCCAGCGAGATGTCGTGCAGCGGCTGCAGCGTGCCTCCCACTCCGGCGAGCAGGACGGCGAACGGCCCGGCCCAGACCGCACCCGGGTGCGGCTCCTCACCGGGCTTCACCAGGAAGCGCTGGGTGAGGGTGAAGACCAGCGCACAGCCGGCCAGAGCCAGCGGGACCCACAGCAGCGAGTAGAGCAGGTTGGTCAGGTCGATGCCGGTCGACCAGGAGGTCGCCGCGGCCACCTGGTGGAAGAAGGTGTGGTACTTCATCGGCTCGCCGAAGACCCACAGCGGCACGATCGGTACGTCGCTCTTCGCGCTCGCCGCGAGCGCCTGGTGGAACGCCATGTCCGGGAAGCTGACGTTCGGATCCGTGTACGCCGGTGCGTAGCGCCCCGGTCCCTTCGCGTACATCAGCAGCAGGACCAGCGCCGCGGACGCCGCCAGTAGCCAGGCGGTGAGCGGCGCGAGCGGGGCCTCCACCCGGCGCCAGACCCGAGCCCGGACGTCGCTGTCGATCACTCCGACGACCAGGACGATCGGTGCCCACAGCCAGGACCAGCGCTGGAGCCCCACGGACGAACTGGCCAGATAGACCAGCAGTTGCGCCGACGTACCGACGGCGAAGGCGGCTGCGCAGTCCTCGACCAGGTTGCGGCGGTAGGCACCGATCAGCCGCCACAGCACCAGGCCGGGCAGGCCGACGCCGAGCAGAACGAAGGCGGTGAACTTCAGCACGTCGAGCACCGGAGCGTGCCGGTCCATCATCACCAGCGTCAGGACGGCGATCGGTACGGCGGCGAGCAGGCCCGCGAGAGAGCCGGCGCCGCGTTCTCTCGGCCCGCGCCGCCTCGCCTTCGACATGCGCGTCACCTTAATCGGGCCGGACCACGAAGAGGTACCTCGCCGTCACGATGAGTGGTCACGGCAACTCGTAGATCAGCGCGTCCGGTGCCGCGTAGCGCAGCGTCGCCAGGGAGTTCAGGTTCTGCGAGACGGCGGTCTGGGTCGGGTCGGCGTACAGCCAGCGCACGCCGTACTTCGTGCGCAGCAGCCGCAGGTTTTCGCGGGTCGGCGAGACGAACGCCCGGTCGTTGTCCTCGAGCTTCTGCTCGTCCCAGAACGGCAGGCCGTTCGCGCTCTTGCCGGTGGCGGCGACCAGGTCGTTGATGGTGTTGGTGTAGCCCCAGCCCTCGACCAGCACGTGCCGCTCGGACAGCGCGGAGATCCAGAAGTGCCGGACGTCGCAGCCGGAGGCGTTTTTCATCGCGCAGTGCGCGTTGGTCGCGATCAGGTCGGTCGGCGAGGTGTGGTCGCGCAGCCAGTGCGCGGCGTCGGTCTGGGTCTGCGTCGGGCCCAGCGTGTACTTGTCGCTCAGCGGCTGCAGCTCGACCGGGCGGTAGTTGAGCATGGTCTGGACCGGCAGCAGCAGTCCGGCACCCATCCCGGCGAGCACGAACGACGCCATCGCGATCCGGCTCGGCCGGCCGCGGCGCTTCGCCAGCTTCCACAGCCCGGTGACCAGGCCGGCGACCACGGCGAGCAGCAGAATCGTCCACACCCAGGGCGCGACCAGACCGGTCAGCGTGCCGTCCGGACGGCGGAACGGCTTGCCCTCACCCGGGTTCGCCTTCGTGATCGCCCGGGCCAGGAACGTCGCGCCCGCGCCGCCGAGCACGGAGGCGAGCACAGCGATCCCGGACCGCCGGTCGGCGAACCAGAAGACCAGCATCCAGGCACCGGCCGCGGCCAGCGCGGCGATCACCGGTACGGCGGTGCGGTGGAAGTACATCTGGCTGGTGCCGGGCTGGTCGGTCAGCACCATCCCGCCGAACCCGGCGATCGCGATGCCGACCAGGAAGATCATCCCGGGGTCGCGGAACCAGCGGGCCGTCGTACCGACCAGCACCAGCAGGCCGGCCGAGCCGAGCAGCAGCGACAGGCAGACCACGATGCCGCTGATCCACATCGCGCCGTGGTCGTACTCGCCCCAGCCGACCTCCTTGGCCACCAGCGGGTAGACGCCGATCTTGGCGAAGGTGACCCACGGCCGGACCGCGAGCCCGGAGGAGTGGTTGCCGAACACGACCACGATCGCGCCCAGGAAGACCGCGCTCAGCACGCCGATCAGCACCAGCGCCCCGGTGGCGAAGCGGCGGTAGAAGAGCCGGATGAACAGGACCAGCCCGAGGCCGCAGATGATCAGCGGCAGCACGGTCGCCTTGGAGCCCGATGCCGCGACGCCGATCAGCACGAACAGCACCCACGTGCCGGGCGCGCTGCGGCCGCGCAGCAGGTCGATGCCGAGCAGGGCCATCAGCGCGAGCAGACCGCCGCCCAGGTTCTGCGTCGGGCTGCCCCAGACGTAGTTGGTCAGGCCCTCGGCGGGCAGCGTCACGGTCGGGTAGGCGTTGATCGTGCCGCCGATGCCGGCCACGGCGACCGCGAGCGGGCCGGCCCAGCGTGAGCCCGGGGCGATCCGGTCGGTCAGCGCGAAGATCAGCGCGCACCCGGCCAGCAGCAGCGGGATCCAGCCGATCGTGTAGACGAGGTCGGTCAGGTCCACGTCGGTCGCCCACGAGGTGGCGGCGGTGAACTGGTGCCAGAAGTAGTGGTAGTCCATCTGCTCGCCCTGCAGGTACGGAGCCTGCAGGGGGAAGTCGTACTTCGCGCTCGCGGCCAGCGCCTGGTGGAAGGCCATGTCCGGCGAGTTCGAGCGGGCGTCGGTGTACGGCGCGGGGAGCAGATTGCGGTAGCGGCCGGTCGCGTAGATCGGCAGCAGACAGGCCCCTGCGATCAGCCAGGCGGTCAGCGGGTTGACCGGACGCTCCACCCGGCTCAGACAGCGCCGGCGCCAGGCCGGTACGGCGACCGCGACCATCAGCACCGGTGCGACCCACAGCCAGGCCCACTGCTGCAGCCCGAGCGGCGCCACGGCCATGTAGACCAGCAGGAGCACGGAGACGCCGACCAGTGAGCCGGCGGCGAAGTCCTCGATCAGGTTGTGCCGGAACGGGCTGGCCAGCCGCCACAGGATCGTGCCCGGCAGCGTGATGCCGAAGATCCAGAACCGCAGCAGCCGGACGATGCTGTCCTGCGAGGCGTGCCCGGCCATCAGCCAGATCAGCACCCCGGCCAGGACGGCACCGGCCGCGAACTTGAGCACGACGCCCAGCACCGCGCGCCAGGGGACGGTTTTCGGCTCGTGACGCGGCGGGGCACCTGGGAAGCTGGGCGCTCCGAGCGTCATGGTTGGCACGGAGGAAGATTAGCCGGGGTCACCGGGCACACTGGGCCTCACGGGAGGAGGTGCCGATGCGAGCCGACGGAACGGCAGTGGCCAAGTCCGCTTCACCCGTGCTGTCCGTCGTCGTCCCGATGTACGACGAACAGGACGTGCTGCCGATCTTCTTCGCGCGGATGCGCCCGCTGCTGGACGGTCTGGGCATCAGCTACGAGGTGGTGGTCGTCGACGACGGCAGCCGCGACGCGACGGGCGCTCTGGTGACCGACGCGAGCAAGACGTGGCCACAGCTCCGCCTGGTCCGGCTGCTGCGCAACTCCGGGCACCAGGCCGCGTTGTCGGCGGGTTTTCGCCGGGCCCGCGGCGAGTACCTGGTGACGATCGACGCCGACCTGCAGGACCCGCCCGAGGTGATCGCCGAACTGCTGGCCGCCGCGCGGGACTCCGACGTCGACGTCGTGTACGGCGTACGTTCCGACCGGTCCAGCGACACCTGGCTGAAGCGGACCACCGCGCGGATGTACTACCGGCTGATGTGCCGGCTGGTCGGCCGGGAGATCCCGTTCGACGCCGGTGACTTCCGGCTGGTGTCCCGGCGCGTGGTGGACGCGGTGAACGCGCTGCCCGAGGACGGGCGGGTGTTCCGGCTGGTGATCCCGTGGCTGGGTTTCCCGAGCGCCGAGGTGAAGTACGTGCGCGCCGAGCGGGCGGCCGGAGTGACCAAGTACAACCTGCGCAAGATGGTCGGGCTCGCCTTCGACAGCGTCACGGCGTTCTCGGCGGCGCCGCTGCGACTGGCCACCTGGCTCGGTCTGCTCGGTGGGCTGGTCTCCTGTGCGGTGGTGGTCGCCGCACTGGTGATCAAGCTGGCCGGGCGCAGCATCCCGGGCTGGACGTCGACCGTGCTGGCCGTCGGAGTGATCGGCGCGATCCAGCTGCTCTGCCTCGGCCTGCTCGGCGAGTACGTCGCCCGGTTGTTCCAGTCCAGCCAGAAGCGCCCACAGTTCCTGGTCGGCTACGACAGCCTGGAGGATCCAGGCCACCACACGTACGCCGAGGCGCTCGAATCCAGCGAGCCCGAGCAGCGGTAGGCTCCGTCCTCATGCCGGACCCCATCCCCTTCTCCAAGGCCTACCTGGCGGGCGACGAGCTCGCCTACGTGAACCAGGCCTTCTCCTCGGCCGCGGTCGTCGGTGACGGGCCGTTCACCGCGCGCGCGACCGAGTTGGTCACCAAGCTGACCGGTGGGCTCGGGTCCCTGCTGACCACGTCGTGCACGCACGCGCTGGAGATGACCGCGCTGCTGCTCGACCTGTCGCCCGGCGACGAGGTGATCATGCCCTCGTTCACCTTCGTCTCGACCGCCAACGCCTACGCGCTGCGCGGCGCCGTTCCGGTGTTCGTCGACGTCCGGCCGGACACGCTGAACCTGGACGAGACCCAGGTCGAGGCGGCGATCACCGACCGGACCAAGGCGATCGTGGTGGTGCACTACGCCGGGGTCGCGGTGGCGATGGACGAGATCCTCGCGATCGCCGGCAAACACGGCGTGGTGGTGATCGAGGACAACGCGCACGGTCTCGGCGGGACCTACAAGGGCCGGCCGCTCGGTTCGCTCGGGCTGATGGCGACCCAGTCCTTCCACGGCACCAAGAACGTGCACTGCGGCGAGGGTGGTGCCCTGGTCGTGAACGACACCGACCTGCTGCACCGGGCCGAGATCATCCGCGAGAAGGGCACCAACCGCAGCGCGTTCTTCCGCGGCCAGGTGGACAAGTACCGCTGGGTCGACATCGGCTCGAGCTACCTGCCGGCCGACCCGTTGGCCGCGTTCCTGACCGCCCAGCTGGAGCGGTTCGACCAGATCCAGGCGCCCCGGCTGGCCATCTGGGACCGGTACGAGCGCGAGCTGGCCGACTGGGCCGCCGCGCACGGCATCGGCGTACCGACCGTGCCGGCCGAGTGCGTGCATCCGGCGCACATGTACTACCTGCTGATGCCGACCCACGAGCACCAGCTCGGCCTGATCGCGCACCTGCGCGAGCGCAACATCACCGCGCCGTTCCACTACGTGCCGCTGCACTCGGCTCCGGCCGGCGAGCGGTACGGCCGGGTCGGCCCAGGTGGCTGCGAGGTCACCGAGCGGATCAGCGGCCAGCTGGTCCGGCTCCCGCTGTTCAGCCAGCTGACCGAGGAGGAGCAGACCCGCGTGATCGACGGTCTGCTCTCCTACCCGATCTGAGATGGGCTGGTACGACGCGCTGGAGGCCGGTGAGCTGACCAGCAGCCCCTCGGAGTACGAGACGAAGCGCTTCGGCGTTTCCGTCGACCGGGTGACGGTCTCCGCCTCGGCCGGTACGCCGCTGGAGGAGGTGCTCGCCGCGGTCGACAAGTCGACGGCCGACGTCGTCGTGCTGCGCTACCCGGCCCGGGAGGTCTCCTGGTTCGCCGCACTGGCCGCAGGACGTCGTACGGCGGTGCTGGCGGACTCGCTGGTCTACTGGTCGCTCCCGGTCGGCAAGGGCCGTCGTCCGGCGCCGCTGGCCGGGTTCACCGCCGGGCTCGAGACGGCGATCGAGGACGACCTGGTCGACGACCTGGTCGGGGACATCTTCGGCGACTACGGGAACCACTACTGCGCCAACCCGCTGTTCGACCGGGCGCTGGCGCTGGCCGGTTACCAGGAGTGGGCCCGGCGCAGCATCGCGGCCCAGGGCGCCGTCGTACTGCGGGGGCCGGACCGCCGGGTGCTCGCACTGGCGACCGTCGACCAGCAGGCGTCGTGGACCGAGATCGAGCTGGCCGGCGTCGTACCGGCCGAGCAGGGGCGTGGGCGGTACGCGCACCTGCTGGCAGCGGTGGAGGACGCCAGCACGGCCCGCCGGCTGGTGATCTCGACGCAGGGGCACAACACCGGGGTCCAGAGGGCCTGGGCGCGGTACGGATTCGAACCGGTGCACACCCTGCTGACCGTGCATCTGGTGAATGAAAAACAAAATCTCTGAGAAGATTCCCAGGGCTTCCGCGGACCGCTCGGACGACTACTCAGCGGTGCTAACATGACCGGCGATGGATCACTGGTCGCCGCCCGGACCTTGGTTGCTCCGGCGCTGTGTGCCCAGGCAGCATCGGGTCAGGCGGTAGTGCCGACCAGGATGTCGACCGACCGCCGACTGAGCCGAGGAGATTTGCCGTTGTGACGCCGCGGCTGAGTGTCGTTGTGCCCTTCTACAACGTCCGCGACTACATCGGGGACTGTCTGGACTCGATCGCGCGGCAAACCTGGACGGACTTCGAGGCGATCCTCGTCGACGACGGATCCCCCGACGACAGCGCCGCGATCGCCAAGGAGTTCTGCGACCGCGACCAGCGGTTCCGGATCGTCACCCAGGAGAACCAGGGTCTCGGCCCGGCGCGCAACACCGGCGTCCGGCACGCCCAGGGTGAGTACCTCACCTTCGTCGACAGCGACGACCTGGTCACCCGGCACGGCTTCGAGAAGCTGATCCGCACGCTGGACAGCAGCGGCTCGTCGTTCGCCGGCGGCAACGCGCGCCGGTTCAACAACAGCTCCGGCGTCCGGCCGTCGTGGATCCACCGGCTGCCGTTCGCCCGGGACCGGATCGCCACCCACGTGATCGAGACCCCGGACCTGATCCTGGACCGGATGGCCTGGAACAAGGTCTACCGGCGGTCGTTCTGGGACGAGTACGGCTACCAGTTCCCGGCGATCCGCTACGAGGACTACCCGGTGACGCTGAAGGCGCACCTGGACGCGGTCACCGTCGACGCCCTCGCCGTACCGGTCTACTACTGGCGCGAGCGGGAGTCCGGCGAGTCGATCACCCAGCAGAAGTTCCAGCTGGGCAACATGGAGGACCGGGTCCGGTCCGCCGAGATGGTGATGGACCTGGTCGAGACCGGCGACGCCCTGCGCGAGGTCCGCCGCCGGGTGCACGGGCACTTCACCCAGATCGACCTGCTCACGCTGATGATGGCCTTCGGCGCGGCCCCGGCCGAGGAGGAGCAGAACCTGCTCAAGCTCGCCCGCCGGCTGATGGACCGGCTGGACGACTCGGTCCTGGCCCGGGCGCACAGCTACGACCGAATCCAGCACTCGGCGCTGGCCGCCGGTGACGTCGACCTGCTCCGCCGGCTGGCCCACTTCCGCAACGAGGGCGGCCTGCGCGGCGGCGCCCGGGCGCTGTCCCGGCCCGGCCGGCCGTGGCAGTTCGAGCACAACTACCCCGGCGTACAGGACCAGAACCCGTCGGTCTCGCGGGAGCTGTACCGGCTGCCGATGAAGGACCTGACGCTGGCCACCAGCGTGCGCGAGGTCAGCTGGCTCGACGACGGGTCGCTGTCGGTCAAGGGCACCGCGGAGATCCGGCACCTGGAGACCAAGACGTCGTCCAACCTGCGGATCGCGCTGGTCGTCGGCGGGGCTGAGACCCCGTTGGCCGTCCGCCGCTACGACGCGATCGACACCCACGGCGACCCGGCCCTGGTCGGCTTCGAGGTCCGCCTCGACAAGACGCTGCTCGGCAAGATCAAGGGCACCGGCGCCCCGGCGCACTTCATGGTGCGGCTGCGCTCCGGACGCCTGCGCCGGCACGGCAAGCTGCGTGGCCAGCGCCCGGGCAGCCCGGGCTGGCCGCCGGGCGCCTGGATCGACAGCGCCAGCTGGATCCAGCCGGGCCCGGGCGCCGACGGCGCCTTCGTGCTGCGGCGCATGGTCGACCCGACCCGGCTCACCGCGGTCAGCCAGACCGCGGACGCTTTGGTGCTGCAGGGCCGCGTCCCCGCGACGCTGGAGGAGCCGAAGCTGCGGGTGACCCGGCCGCTGGCCGGCAAGGACCAGGAGCTGCCGCTGACCTTCGGCGGCGACGGCCGCGACTTCACCGTGCGGATCCCGGTCCGGCCGATCATCGAGGACACCAACCCCGACGACCCGTTCACCCAGCGCACCACCTGGGCGTTCAAGATGGTCGGTACGAACGACTCGAAGCTGCTGCTGTGGACCGCTCCGCCGCAGGCCGTGCACCACCTGGCCGACGGCCGGATGGTCACGCTGACCCGTTCCACCGGCGGTTACGTCAACCTGCACGAGGCCCCGCTGCGGCTGCCCGCCGAGCACGCCAATCTGGTTGCCGGAAGCAACGGCGTGGAGCTGCGGATCGACGGGCCGGTGCTGGCCGGCGAGGGCTACACGTTCAACTGGCGGCGTTACCTGGACGACTCCGACGAGCACGCGGACGTGGTCTGCCGGCTGACCGTCGAGGACGGCCGATGGACCGCCGTCGCCGACGTGGCCGACCTGATCCCGACCGACTTCGTGGTGAACTCCTCGGACCCGCTGGCCAGCCTGGCCGACTGGATCCTGTTCGCGACCGGTCCGGACGGCGCCGAGCACGCGGTGCAGTGCGAGCCGTTCCTGTCCGGCCGGCTGCCGATCGAGGTCGAGCAGTCCGGTCACACCGCCGCGCTGCGCCCGCACGCCGGCACACTCCACCTCGAGGTCCGCTGATGCATCACCACAACCACTACTACGGCCAGGCCCACATCCTGGCCCGGTACGCCGGCCTGGACGACCAGTACCCGCCCCGCCTGCGCGGTTACCTGCAGCACGGCTGGAACATCGCCGACGGCTGGAACCCGGTGCACGAGTTCTACGACGGCGCGTGGCGGTTCACCTGGAGCGACGGACCGCGGCGCCGCGGCCACGCGCTCGGCCGGCGCAACTACCACAGCATCGGAGCGCCGTTCCTGTACCTGCAGGAACTGGAGCCCGAGCTGGGCGCCGTCGCGGAGGAGGAGCGCGAAGGCACGCTCTGGTTCCTCTTCCACGGCTGGGAGGGCGGCAAGATTCAGGGTGACCACAAGCGCCTGATCGACGAGATCCGCGAGACCGAGCCCGGCCCGGTCACCTTCAGCCTGTACTACACCGAGTACGACCGGCCCGAGGTGCGCAAGTCCTACGAGGACGCCGGGTTCCGGGTGGTCTCGTTCGGCCGCCGCGGGTTCTCCTACGAGGGCACCGACCCGAAGTTCCTCTACAAGCAGCTGGCCGAGCTGCGCAAGCACAAGCGGGTGGCGGCCAACCGGCTGTCGACCGCGATCTTCTACGGGATCGCCGCCGGCTGTGAGGCCGCGGTGTACGGCGACCCGATGGAGATGGAAGGCGAGAACCCGCTCTTCGGCGGGCAGAGCCGGATCGCGCGGCTGTGGCCGGAGATGCTGGGCAAGGAGCTGGACATGGACGCCGCCCGGGCGACCACCGACCTGGAACTGGGCGTGCCGTGGATGATGCCGCCCGCGGAACTGCGCATGTTGTTCGATTGGAGAGAGCGTGTCTGACAACCAGCTGGCCGTCGAGGTCGTCCGCGGCGAGATGCAGCCGTGGAGCGACTACTCCGGCAAGCGGGGGGCTGTCCAGGGACCGGCGCTGCGCGCGCTGCTCGCGGACGTCCTGCCCGACGGGGCACGCACCCTGATCGTCGGTCCGCACGGCGCCGACCTGATCGAGGCGGTCGTCGCCAAGGCGTCCGAGGCGACGCTGCTGGTCCGCTCGGTCTCCGACGCGGGCGAGCTGGCCGAGACCTTCGGCGACCGCCTGCAGGTCGTTGCCGGCGCGCTGGACGGGCTCGCCGAGGCCGGGCGTCCGGCGTACGACGTGGTCGTGGCCGCGGACGGCCTGGACCGGGTGATCGGCTACGACAGCCCGGACCTGACCTGGCCCCAGCGCCTCGACGCCCTGGCCGCCGTCACGTCGTCCGACGCGGTCGTGGTGCTGGGCCTGGAGAACGAGTTCTCCCTCACCACTGTGCTCGACCGCCGCCCAGCCGACCAGCGTCACGGCGACGACGAGTGGCGCCCGCTGCACGACGACCCGGCCCGGCCGGTCTCCACGGACCAGCTGGTCGCCGAGCTCGACCGCGTCGGCCTCACCGGCGCCACGGCGTACGCCGCCTTCTCGGTCGCCGAGACTCCGCACGCGCTGGTGTCGACCGACGCTGCCGCCGCGGCGCGTCCCGGTCAGCTCCCCGCCCGCCTGGCGGTGGAAGCCCTCGAGGCGGCCTCCGCCGTGGTCCCGCTGCTGGCCCCGATCGCCGAAGCCGCCGACGCCGCCGCCCGCGCCGGACTGCTGGCTTCGACGCCGACCGGCTGGATCGCCGTACGGGGTGCGGCGCCGAAGCACGCCGTGTACGCCCAGACCACGGGCCACCCGGCGGTGCTGACCGCTGACCCCGACGGGGACAAGTGGTCGGTCGCACTCACCGCGGTCTCGTCCGAAGAATCTCCGGCGCCAGCCGGCGCCGACCAGGCAGCGGCCTCTTCCGCCGCATCGCAGGCGGCCGTCGCGGGGCTGCTGTCCTTCGACGCCTCGGTCGTTCCCTCGACCGTGCCCGGCGGTGTGACGGCAGAGACCTTGCTGTTCCGTCTGGCCGCCGCTGAAGACGTACCGGGCTTCCGGGACCTCGCCGGCCGGCTGGGGGACTGGGCTCGCTCGCAGACCGGTAGCCGGGTGCTGCCGCGCTGGGACGACGTGGTCGTCGACGGCGACAGCTTCGCCTTCGGCCCCTCGGCCTGGGTGACCGTCGCCGAGGAGACCGAGCAGGACCGCCTCGCCGCCGCCTGGGCGCGCTTCCACGAGCGCCTGATCGGCGCCCACCGCCGCCACCCGTGGCCGCCGTGGATGGTCGGCGACGACCTGGTCTCGGCCTGGCTGGCGATGTCCGGCATCGACGCCCCGGCGCAGACCCCGGCGACCAGCCCGGACACCCCGTCGGTTTCCGTCGCACAGGTTGCCCGGGGCAAGGAGCTGGCGACCGCCCTGGCCACCGCGCTCGGCGTACCGGCTGACGCGTCGCAGACGCCCGACCTGCGGACCGCGCTGGCCGACGCCGAGCGCGCCGCGCAGGAGGTGCACGAGCTCAAGGGGCAGATCTTCGGCCTGGAGCGCACGCTGGGCTTCCGCGACAAGGCGCTGAAGACGCGCGAGACGCGCCTGCGGGAGATGCGGACGCAGGTGCAGAAGGCGAACGCGGAGCGCACCAAGCTGAAGAACTCGCGGGCGTACTCGGCGGTCACGCTGATCCGCAGGGCCGCGCAGATCCGGAACCCCCGCAAGTTCGCCGGCAAGGTCAAGCGCCGCGTGAAGCGCCAGCTGCGCGAGAAGCTGGGATAACCCGCGACACCTCAACTGCGTCCGAAGGACCGAGCGCTACAGCCTCGGCTTCTTCGGACGCTGTTGTTTGTCAGCGGCGGGCGATCAGGAGTTGGTGGGTGTCCGGCCAGTCGACCGGTGTGCCGTCGGGGGTGGTGAGGGTGGCTACCGGGGCGATGCGGTTCTCGATCACCCAGTCGTTGCGCCAGGGCTTCGAGGACGGGTCGACGGTGAAGCCGGCCGACTCGGTGATGGTGGTCCAGTCGGGGTAGCTCAGGCCGCAGAACTGTTCGTGGGTTTCGCTCAGCCAGTTGTCGACGTAGTCCTTGCGGGTGAGGAAGTCCATCGCGTCCGCCAGCCGCAAAACCGGGTGGCCGGCGCGGATCGTGTACTCGAAGGGGACGCGGGCGTTGCGCCGGAAGTCCTGGGCGAACTGGAAGAAGCGGGCCCGGGTGGACAGTGCGCTGACGTGCGCGGCGGGGTCGGCGAGGGACTCGAGGTCGACCGGCTCGTCGGGGTTGAGGCCGTCGGAGTCGTCCAGCGCCAGTACGACGGGACGATCCGGCTCAGCCGGTCCGCAGACGTCGGAGTTGATCCAGACGCCGTCGGGCGCGGTGTGGGCGAAGAGGCGGTCGACGAAACGCTGGACGGTCTCCCGTCGTGAGCCGTCGGCGTACGACCAGATCTCGTGGGTCAGCGCCAGGGTGAGCGTGGTGTCGATCGAGCGGGGCGGGAAGACGGCCGCGCCGAGCATGTTGCGCTGGTAGAAGTAGACGTTGGGATTGCTGAAGAACCCCTGCTCCTTCTTGTGCACGCACTCGGCGTACAGGTGCCGCGCGACCTCCACGCCGATCAGGTCGGACTCGTGGAAACGCGGGTCGGCGTCGACCAGCTGCAACGTCGCGCCGGTCGCGCAGCCGATGTCGAGGATGCGTCCGGGGCGGACGAAGTCCTTCAGCTGCGACCATTTCCGGTCCGCCGCGGTCTCGAAGGCGTCGGCGTAGGTCTTGTAGTCCCGGGTCGTCGTCAGCCCGCCGTCGTCGCCGACCACCGGGTCGTTGACGCACCGCCGGACCTGCGCGTCCAGGTGGTACCGGTCGAACACGTCGACGGTCGCCGGGTGGGCCAGCGTCCGCCACCCATCGTTGCCCGCAGCAATCATCAGCAGGACGTCCCACGGCCGCGCCTGGCCTTCGGGCTCGACCCCGATCACCTGGAAACCAAGGCGTTCGTACAGCTTCGCGACCTCCGGCGTCGAGCAGGCGACCACCGTGTTGCCCGGTTCCAGCCGGACCTGGTCGTCGGTGCCCGCCTCGATCGCCTTCACCGTCACCTCCGCGAAGTCGTCGGTCGGCGGCGTGTCCACCACGCCGACCACCAGTGACCGCAGGCCGGTCGCCACGCTGAACCGCTCGATCGCGGCCTCGCGCCGGTGGTACGGGATCGGGTTGCGCTTGGTGGTGTGGTGGTTCGCCGACGTCACCGCCCAGACGACCGTCGTACCGGCCGGCGCGGCCTGGGTCAGGAATTCGGCCTGGAAGCGGGTCAGCACATGGTGCCGACCGGGAAAGAGCAGGTACACGTCAGTCCGTCTCGGTGGTGATGTCCGGGTGGGCGTCGCCGTCGGTCCGCTCCCGGATCACGTACGTCGGCCGGCCCATCGAGCCGGAGTGCAGTCGGCCGACGTACTCACCGAGTACGCCGAGGGCGAGCATCTGGGCGCCGGAGAACAGCGCCACCATCGACGCGATCGTGGTGAAGCCCGCGACCGTGGTCGCGCCGACGGCGTACTTGTAGATGATCACGCCGAACAGTCCGACGCCGAAGACCGCGCAGATGAAGCCCAGGTAGCCAACCAGGCGCAGCGGCTCGGTGGAGTAGCCGGTGATCAGCGTCAGGGCATGCTTCATCAGCATCCAGGTGGTGTAGTTCGACCGGCCCTCGGCCCGGTCTTCCATCCGCACCGTGGTCTGGGCGATCCGCGTGGTGGACCATGACAGCGCCACGTCGACCGAGGCGTGCGGCCCGTCCAGTCCGTCGAAGCCGTCCCGCAGGAAGGTCCGGAACGCCCGGAACGCGCTGATCGACTTCGCGTTCTGCACCGACAGCGTGGAGGCCATCGCGGCCTTGACCAGCCGGGAGGCGAACGACCGGACGACGCCGTGCTCCTCCTCCGTCGGTACGCCGTACACCAGGTCGACGTCGTCGGTCAGGGCCTGGAGCAGCAGCGGCACCTGGTCGGCCGGGTGCTGCAGGTCGTCGTCCATCGTGACGACCACCTCGTACCGCGCGCTGCGCACGCCGGCGATCAGCGCGTTGTGCTGGCCGTAGTTGCGCGCCAGGCGCAGGGCGCGGGTCTCCGGATACTTGTTCGCCAGCTCGCTGGCCACCTGCCAGGTGTCGTCCGGGCTGCCGTCGACCACCAGCACGATCTCGAACCCGGTGGTGGCCTCGGGCAGGACGTGCGACAGGTCCTCGACAAGGCGCGGCAGGGTCTTGGCGGACCGATAACATGGCACGACGACGGAGACGAGCACTGCTTGCCCTTCGGAAGGTGACGCTGCGGAGGCGGCGGCCTGGGTGCTTCCGCCGTCGTGATTATCCCACTGCTGAGAGGCACCGCCATTTCTGTCGACTTTGCCGTCGTCGCGCAACTGCCGGCCAAACTGCTCGGCGACCACCGCGTCCGCTACCTGCTCGTCGGCGCCGGCACGAACGTCTTGTACTTCGGCCTGTTCTGGCTCGGCTGGCACGTCTTCGAGGGCACCCTGCCGTACCTGCTGGTCACGGCCCTGGCGAATTTCACCACCGCGCTGGCCGTTTACCCGGCGTACCGGACCTTCGTCTTCCAGTCGCGGACCAGCTGGCCGCGGGGCTTCGCCAAGTTCTACACCGTCTACCTGTTCGGCCTCGGCTGCTCCCTGGTCGGCATGCCGCTGCTGATCGAGCTCCTCGGCACACCGGTCCTGCTCGCTCAGGCCCTGGTCATCCTGCTGGTCCCGGTGGCGTCGTACCTGCTCCACCGCTTCTGGACCTTCCGCGACGCGTCCCACGCCTGAGTCGATGCGTCGGTCGGCCGAGAAGTTGTCCCGCACCCGGAACTGACGAAGGCCCCGGACCGACCTGCGGTCCGGGGCCTTCGACGGGGCTGAGTCCTACAGCACGTCCCAGGTCAGCGGGGTGCCCTTCGGGGTGTCCTGGCGGAACTCGCGGCCTTCGACCGAGCTGAAGGCGTCCGGGGGGAGGCCGCCGGCCGGGCGGACCGAGCGGACGTTGTCGGGGGCAACCTTTTCGCCGGCCTTGACGTCGCGGGTGACGTAGAGGGAACGGCGGAAGCGCAGCACGTTCTGCTCGGCCTGCTTCGGGCCGACGACGGGCTCGCCGAGGGCCTGCTGGGCGACCTTCGTGCCCTCGACCAGGGCCTTGACCTCGTGCGGCTCCAGGGAGAACGCGGAGTCGACGCCGCCGTCGGCGCGCGACAGCGTGACGTGCTTCTCGATCACCGTGGCGCCGAGCGCGACGGCGGCGATCGCGGCGCCGATGCCCATCGTGTGGTCGGACAGGCCGATCTGGAC
Source organism: Kribbella sp. ALI-6-A (assembly GCF_001984195.1). Lineage (GTDB taxonomy): Bacteria > Actinomycetota > Actinomycetes > Propionibacteriales > Kribbellaceae > Kribbella. The sequence continues at coordinate 708,084 of NZ_MTQN01000012.1, read as the reverse complement.
GCCGAGCGCGTCGCGCAGGACCGGGATGGAGCGCAGGTTCGACTGCTCCGGCGGGGCCGGGTAGCTGGCGGTGCAGGACAGCACGACGATCTGCTCGTTGCCGGTGGAGCGCGCCGCGCGGACCGCCGCGTCGATGTCCATCAGCGTGGCCGAACCGGTGGAGATGATGATCGGCTTGCCGGTCTCGGCCATCGCGCGGACCAGCGGCAGGTCACCGATCTCGTTCGAGGCGACCTTGTACGCCGGCACGTTCAGCTTCTCCAGGAAGTCGATCGCGGTCGGGTCGAACGGCGACGAGAAGGCCAGCATGCCGAGCGAGTTGGCCAGCTCGAAGATCGGCTCGTGCCACTCCCACGGGGTGTGCGCCTCCTGGTACAGGTCGTACAGCCGCGCGCCGCCCCACAGCTCGTGCTCCGACGGCAGCCGGAAGGCCGGCAGGTCCACGTCGAGGGTGATCGTGTCGGCGGTGTAGGTCTGCAGCTTCAGCGCCTGGACGCCGGTCTCGGCCATCGCCCGGACGATGTCCTTGGCCCGCTCGATGTCGCCGTTGTGGTTGCCGGACATCTCGGCGATGACGAACGGCTGGTGCTCCGGCCCGACCGGGACGTCACCGAAGTTGATGGTCTTGGCACTCATGAGTTTCCCTTCGGCTTGCGCCGGTTGAACTTGTTCAGGCTGATCGGCAGCACGGTGATCTCCCGGCCGTCGGAGTAGCGCGTCTCAGGCTCACCCTCGACGAACCGGAACCGCCGGTTCATCTGCCGGACCACGGTGTTGTGCTCGAGCACCTCGCCGTACAGGTCGTCCAGGCCGAGCTCGTCGAAGGCGTACGCCGTGGCGTCCTTCATCACCTCGATCCAGGCCGGCAGGGTCTCGCCCCGCTCGGCCAGGCCCTCGGCGTCCAGGAAGAAGCCCCAGGCCCCGGTCTTCGGGCTGGCGTCCAGCTCGAGGTCGAAGAAGTTGACCACGCCCGCGACCACGCCGTCGCGTTCGTAGATCAGCACCCGGCGGGTCGGGTCGACGCTCGCCTTGGCCCACCAGGCCAGGTGCTCGTCGGCGCCGATCTCGTGGGAGTTGATGCTGACGTCGCGGTTGGGCTGCTGGTTGCGCAGGTCCCGGATGATGTCGACGTCGCCGTCCGTGGCCGTGCGCAGCACCTGTCCCGCCCTTTCGGTTCACCGGTTGGATCCGGCCACCACGGTACCGGCTGCGCACCACCGGGAGCGATCCGGTCGCCAGACGTGGATCGTGTGGACCGATCACGGCCGGTTATGGCCTCAGTCGGCGGCGATCTGCAGCGCGATCACGAGTTCGGCGACGACGGCGGCCAGACCGGCGTACAGCCAGCCCGGGCGGGGCTTGCCGTGCGAGCGGAGGAAGGTCGCGAGCAGGGCGACCGGCAGGGTGAGCAGCGGCCCGAACAGAGCCAGCTTGAACGGCAGTTGACCGTACGCGCAGGAGCCGCTGGTCGCGCCGCCGGTGCACGGGGACGTCGGAGTCAGGGCCAGGATGCCGAAGAAGACGGTGACGCAGGTGCCGACCAGGAGTGCGATCAGACCGAGCGCCGTGGCGAGAGTACGCATTCGGCGCAGCGTAGCGGCCGACGGGCCGACGTCTTCAAAGCTGAGCCGCGATGTGTAAGTATCTTTCGATCTCGTCCCACAGAGTAGTCGGAGAGTGACATGAGAGTCTGGCGTGTGGTCGGAGTCCTCGGAGTCGCGGTGGGTCTGCTGGTCGGCGGTCTGACCAGCGCCGGTACGGCGACCGCAGCACCTGCCAGTGGATGCACCCCGGATCCGAAGACTCCACTCCGGCAGTTCCGGGCCACCTGGGTCTCGTCGGTGGTCAACATCGACTGGCCGTCCCGGACCGGGCTGTCGCCGGCGCAGCAGCAGGCCGAGCTGATCGGCTGGCTCGACGACGCGGTCCGGCAGCGCCACAACGCCGTCGTACTGCAGGTCCGTCCGACCGCCGACGCGTTCTGGCCGTCCGCGATCGAGCCCTGGTCGCGCTACCTGACCGGCACGCAGGGCGGCGATCCCGGCTACGACCCGCTGGCCTTCGCCGTCGCCGAGGCGCACAAGCGCAACCTCGAGCTGCACGCCTGGTTCAACCCGTACCGGCTCTCGATGGGCACGGACCTCAACGCGCTGGTTCCGACGCACCCGGCCCGGCAGCACCCCGACTGGGTCGTCACGTACGGCGGCAAGCTCTACTACAACCCCGGCATCCCCGCGGCCCGCAAGCTGGTCGAGGACGCGATCATGGACGCGGTGTCGAAGTACGACATCGACGGAGTGCACTTCGACGACTACTTCTACCCGTACCCGGTGGCCGGTCAGGTCTTCGACGACGCCGCGACCTACGCCCAGTACGGCGCCGGCTTCGCGACCGTGCAGGACTGGCGGCGCAACAACATCGACCTGCTGATCCAGGAGCTGCAGCAGCGGATCAAGGCCGCCAAGCCCTGGGTGAAGTTCGGCATCTCGCCGTTCGCGGTCTGGCGCAACAAGGGCACCGACCCGCTCGGCTCCGACACCACCGCCGGCGTGCAGACGTACGACGACCTCGCGGCCGACACCCGCAAGTGGGTCCGCGAGCAGTGGATCGACTACATCGTGCCGCAGGTCTACTGGGCCGGCGGGTTCGCGCCCGCGGACTACAACAAGATCGTGCCCTGGTGGGCCGAGCAGGTCCGCGGCACCGACGTGCACCTCTACATCGGCCAGGCCACCTACAAGGTCGGTACGTCGACGCAGTCGCCCGACTGGTCCGACCCGGCCGAGCTGAGCGACCACCTGGCCTTCAACAGCACGATCCCCGAGGTGAAGGGCGACATCTACTTCTCCGCCAAGGACGTGCGCGCGGACCGGCTCGGTGCCACCTCCCTGCTCAACAGCACCTGGTACACCCGGCCCGCGCTGGTCCCGGCGATGCCGTCGCTCGACGCCCGGCCGCCGCTGCCGGTCCACGGCCTCAAGGCCGCCCGGACCGCCGGCGGCGTCGAGCTCCAGTGGCGTGCGACCTCGAAGGACACCACGTCGTACGCCGTCTACCGCCGTGACCTGACCGCCGGTGACTGGTGCGCCGACAACGACGCGCGCAACCTGCTGGCGACGATGCGGTCCACCGGCGGTCAGCAGACGTACGTCGACACCACAGCCGTTGCCGGACGCCACTATCTGTACCTGGTCACCGCACTGGACCGCGGCTGGAACCAGAGCGTCCCGCTGCCCGCGGCCGTCGTTCGCTGAGCCGAGCAATACTGGAGGACGTGGACGCAGACCTGACCCGCAGTGCCCAGGCTGGGGACGTCACAGCTCTCGGGACACTGCTGGTCAGGCACCAAGCAGGCATGCGGGCGGTAGCGCTCAGCCTGCTCGGGCACAGCCCGGACGTGGACGACGTGCTGCAGGACGCCGCCCTGACAGCCCTCCGGCGGATCGGTGACGTCCGTGACCCGTCCGCTGTCGGTGCCTGGCTCCGGATGGTGGTCCGCAACGCCTGCCGGACCCGGCTGCGCAGCATGACCTACCCGCTGTCCGTGGACGAGCTCGCCCTGGTCGCACCGGACCTCACCCCGGAGCAGCAGCTCGATCACCACGCGTTGCGGGACTGGATCTGGCACGCGATGGAGCAGCTGCCGCCGCAGACCCGGCTCGCGATCATGCTGCGCCACTTCAGCACCAGCGTCACGTCGTACCAGCAGATCGCCGCGGCCTGCGGTGTCCCGATCGGCACGGTCCGGAGCCGGCTCAGCTTGGGCCGGGCCCGGCTCTCCGAGGCGTTGCTGGCGACGGCCGACTCGGCACACGGCGATGCCAGGGCGCTGGTGGCGGCCAGCGAGCAGGAGGCGAGGGAGACGCTGGCGGCCGCAGAGCGTGGTGAGTTCAGCGCGGTGCTGGACGAGCGGTGGTCGCCGGAGGTGGCCCTGCTCGGCGGTCCGGAGCCGATCGTCGGGCACGACTTCCTCGACCGGGGCATGGACAGCGATCTGTCGGCCGGTGTCCACCAGCGCGTCGCCCACGTGGTGGCCAGCCGGGACATCGCGATCTGGGAGATGGACATGCTCAACCCGGCCGACGACCCGGAGCACTGCCCGCCGGCGGTCACCTGGCTGATGTCCCTGCGCGACGGCCGGGTCCAGCAGCTCCGGCTGTTCCACCCGGCGAGTGTGTCCGGCCTCACAGCGGAGTCCGTGAACTAGTCGATTCGCTCCCCGTCTTGTCGGCATGACCACTCACACCATCGAGGTCGGCGGCATCGCCCAGCGCTTCCACGTGCACGGCACCGGACCGATCTGCATCGCACACTCGGGCGGCCCGGGCGTGGACTGGGCGTACCTGCGGATGCCGGCCGTCGAGCAGCACCTCACTGTCGTCTATCTCGAGCCGCTCGGCACCGGCGGCTCCGGCCGGCTCCCGTCCCACCCGGACGGCTACACCCGCGACCGGTACGCCGACGCCGTCGCCGCCGTGATCGACCACCTCGGCGCCGGGAAAGTCCACCTGCTCGGCCACTCGTACGGCGGCTTCGTGGCCCAACACTTCGCGCTCAAGTACCCGGGCCGCCTGGCCGGCGTGATCCTCTACGAGAGCGCTCCTGTGACCGGCCCCGAACACATCGCCGAGGCGATGCGCAACGTCGGGGAGTTCGCCGCCAGGAACGCGGACAACCCCGAGCTGCCCGCCGTACTGGCCGCTCTGGAGTCCACCGGCAGCATCTCGAACGACGAGCAGTTCGTGACCGCGATCCGCGGCCTGATGCCGTCCTACTTCGCCGACTACTGGGGGCGGGAGCAGGAGTTCGCCCCGCTGCGTGCCCGGGTCAGCGGCTCGCACATCTCCAGCCTCGACGAGCACGGCGTACCGGATCTGATCGACGACCGCGAGGTGCTCAACGGGATCATCGAGCCCACGCTGGTGATCGGCGGCCGGTACGACGTGATCTGCGGCCCCCGGTGGGCCGAAGAGCTCGCCAAGCTGATCCCCGGCGCCGAGCTGGTGATGCTGGAGCACAGCGGCCACTTCGGGCACGTCGAGGAGCCGGCGGCCTTCGCCGACGCGGTCGTGGACTTCGTGCAGCGCGCTAGCTGATCGGGGCCGAGCCCTTGCTCACCCGGGGCGGGTAGAGCTGGTAGACGCGGACCGTGCCGGACTGGAAGCGCAGCTCGGCCAGCTTCTCCAGCTCTTCCGGCACCGGGTTCACCCGGTCGTCGGCGAGCAGCCAGCGGACGCCGTACTGGCTGCGCAGCCGGTCCAGCACCTCCCGGGTCGGGTTGGTGAACGCCTCGTCGTTCACCTTCAGCTTCTCCTGGTCCCAGAACGGCCCGTACGACGCCTCGGTGGAGGTGCGCACGTCGTTCGCCTTCGCGGTGTAGGACCAGCCTTCGACCAGTACCCGGCGTTCGGCGTACCCGGGGATCCAGAACGAACCGGTGTGGCAGCGCGGCCCGGTCGGCGCGTGGCAGTGGATGTTGGTCGCGATCAGGTCGTCCGGCGCGGACTGCCGCCGGATGAACCGGGCCGCTTCGATCCCACCCGGCGCGATCGAGTCGTACGCCGTCTGCGGCGGGAACGCGAACTGCCGCAGACCGACCACCGTCGGCGACACGGTCAGCCCGAGCAGCGCGCACACGGTGATCACCACCCAGGTCCGCGGCGACCGGGTGCGAATGCTCAGCGCGAAGACGACGATGCCCGCTGCGGTCAGGATCAGCGCGGCGACAAGTGGTTCGGTGAAGATTTTCTCCAGGCAGCCGGTGGTCCGGCAGTCGCGGATCAGAGTGTTGGTCTGGGCGCGGCCCATGTAGATCGCGGCCGCCCCGAGGGCCAGGGCCGGACCGACCACGACGTACTGGCGGCGCTCCAACGAGGCCAGACCCCATGCGGCCAGCAGAACCCCGTAGATGAAGGCGGTTCGGGCGAAGAAGACCTGGGCCTGGCTGTGGTGGTAGAGCAGGCTGGCGGCGACGACCGCGCCGACCAGCCCGGCCAGCAGCATCACCACCATCGGGTCGCGCGGCAGCCGGCGCCGGATCAGCAGGGCGCCGGCCGCGGGCATCAGCCAGCCGGTCACCACCGCGGCGACCACGATCAGCAGCACCGAGCGCCCCGGCTGCACGGACGGGTCGACGCCGCGCAGCATGCCGTCGAGCATGGTGCGGTAGGTGCCGGCCGGCTTGTACTGCATGCCGTGGCTCGCGCCGCGCAGCACGACGAAGAAGTTGAAGGCGTACGTCGCGGCGACGGTCAGGCCGAGCACCAGCGCGCGCAGGTTGAGGCGGCGGGCCTTGATCGTCAGGTAGATCCACGCGGCGGCCAGGCCGGCGCCGTACACGGGGAGGGCGGTGGCCTTGCTGATCGCCAGGACGCCGATCAGGATGCCGGCGACCAGGAAGAGGCCGGCGAGCTGCTTCCTGGTCTGGCCCGGCGGGCGCCGCAGGAGCTGAGCCGTCACGGCGATCAGCGGCAGCATCAGCACGGTGGAGAAGGCCTGGGTCGGGCTGATCATCTGGCCCAGCGACAGGGGGCTGTCGTGGTACAGGGTGTGGGTGACCGTCCAGCCCCACGGGCCGAGGTCTCCGGCGAGCACGGTGAGCCCGGCGGCGATCGGTGCGGCGACGGCCCGGCCGGTCAGCACCATGCCGACCGCGGCGGCGCCGAGCGCGGTCAGCAGCAGGAACGCGAACGGGACCACCCGCTGGGTCAGCACGTCGAGCTCGATGCCGGTGATCCAGTGCGCCGAGGCGATGTGGTTGTACGCCATCCAGGGGTAGCTCAGCGGTTCGCCGGCGACGTACGGGACCTGGGGCGGGAAGTGGTGGGTCAGCTCGGCCGCCAGTGACAGCTGGAACGGGGAGTCCGAGTTGGGCCTCAGGGCGGCCGGTCCGTCCAGCGGGATGAGCCGCGAGCCGACCCGGACGAACCAGGCCGCGACGACCCCGGCCACGACCATCACCCCGGCCACCGCCCACCAGGGCGTCGGCTTGGTGGCCGTGCCCGCTCGGCCTGGAACGGCCAGGAAGAGCCCGAGCGCCAGGGCAGGCATCACCAGCGCGATCAGCGGGATGTCGAGCCAGCGGCCCAGCGGGTAGATCAGAGCCTCGCAGGCCAGGCCGAACGCCGTACCGAGCACGGCGTCGACCGCGAACCAGCCGGTCCCACCGGTGAGGCGGCGCCAGAACATCGTGCCGGGCACGGCGATCACCACGAGCAGATAACCCAGGTAGGCCGCCGCGACCCAGGGCGGGTGCGCCTGCAGGCCGACGAACCACCCCAGCGGCAGCACCGGCAGACTCGCCAGCGCCGCGACCGTCGTCGCCCGGCCCGGTCGGCTCACCCCGTGCTCCCCTCCGTGGTCCCTGCACACGGAGAGAGGACCGTGAGCGGTGAAAAGTTCCGATCCAACCGTAGTCGCCTTCGAATCGTCACCCACACACCCGAACCACCCAGCCCCGTCACCTCCCCGGACCACAAGCCCCCACCCCGAACCACACATCCGTGACCCTCCACGGGCCACAAGTCCCCGCCGCCGACCCCACTCCAGGCGAACCCACCCTCAGGCCCCGAAACCCCGCGCAAACCAGCTGCCGAACACCACCCCGCGAGCTTGCTCGCCCCCAGCCCCCGCCACCCTCAGCCATCCAGCCAACGCCCGCCGACGTGACCTGAGCCACCCACAACCTCCCGCGAATCGTCCCCGCCCACCCCGAACGGCTAGAGTCTTGGCCCATGAGTGAGTTGACGCGCGCCCAGATCCGGGACCTGATGGGCGAGGTGATGAAGGCGCAGGGCAAGGAACTGCCGAGCGACGACAGCGCCGACCTGCGGGAGATCGGCTTCCGCTCCCTGGACTTCTCCGAGCTGGCCCTGCGGGTCGAGGACGAGATCGGCGACGAGCTGAACTTCGACGCCCCCGGTCTGCGGCAGATCGCCAAGGTCGGCGACGTCCTCGACTTCATCGAGCAGCTCCAGTCGGCGTGAGCGGCCGCCGTCGCAGCACCGCCCTGATCGGCGACGACAACACCGTCGTCGTCGGGGGCAAGACGCTGACCTGGCGGACGCTGCACAAGCTTCCCCAGCTGCCGTCGCCGGCCGCCGTCTTGGTGGACAACGGCGCCGACGCGCTGGCCGCCGTACGGCACCACGCCGTGCACGGCACCGAACTGCTGGTGGCGACCTCGTCCCGGGTGGACCTCGCGATGCGCGAGGAGCTCGGCGAGTCCGGCTTCGCCGTCGTGCTCGCGAACGGTGACGAGCACTCGGTCACCCCGGCGAAGCTGAAGCGGGTCGAGGAGTCCGGCCGGGTCTGGCTGCTGACCTCCGGCTCGACCGGCCGCCCGAAGCGGATCGGCCACACGCTGGAGTCGCTGACCACCGTCCGCGGCAAGCAGCAGCCGCGCACCTGGCTGGTCCCGTACTCCCCGGGCACCTACGCCTGGTGGCAGGTGATCACGATCTCGCTGACCCAGGCCGACCAGGGCCTGGTCGTGATCGAGCCGTCCGAGCTGGAGACCTGGCCGGCGATCGCCGCCGAGCACGGCGTCACCGCCGCCTCCGGTACGCCGACCTTCTGGCGGCAGACGATCTTCCGCGACTCCGAGGCGCTGGCCAAGGTCCCGCTCGAGCAGATCACGCTCGGCGGCGAGCCGGTGGACCAGGCGATCCTGGACCAGCTGGCCGAGCTGTTCCCGCAGGCCCGGATCTCCTGGATCTACGCCTCCTCGGAGGTCGGCGCCTCGATCGTCGTGCACGACGGCAAGGCCGGCTTCCCGAAGGCCTGGCTGGACCGCGACCCCGACCCCGCCTCCGAGCGGCCGGTGCTGTCGGTCGACGGCGACGAGCTGGTGATCGCCTCCCCGCACCACGGTGCCGGGCTCGAGGGCGCGCACCGGACCGGCGACCGGGTCGAGTTCGTCGGCGACCGGGTGCTGATCACCGGACGGCTGGACACCGACGAGATCAACGTCGGCGGGTCCAAGGTGTCCGCGGGCCTGGTTCGCAACGTGCTGATGGCCCACCCGGCCGTCGCCTGGGCCCGGGTGTTCGCCCGCAAGGCCCCGCTGGTCGGCCGGATGGTGGCCGCCGAGGTGGTGCTCAATCCCGACCTCGGTCCGGTCACCGACGCCGACCTGGTGCAGTGGTGCACGAACAGGCTGCCGGACTACGGCGTACCGCGCCGGATCCGGTTCCTGGCCGAGATTCCCCAGAAGGAGACCCTGAAAAGCGATGTCTGAACCCACTCTGGTCCCGCCGTCGACCGTCGTGCTGGTGTCCGGCGGATCGCGTGGCCTCGGCCTGGCCTTCGTCAACGACCTGATCGACCACGGCGTCAAGGTGGCCGCGTTCGCCCGGTCGCTGACCCCTGAGCTGACCGCTCTGGCGGAGAAGTATCCGGACCAGGTGCACGTCGGGGCGCTCGATATCAACGACGAGAAGGCCGGTCAGGCGTTCGTCAAGGAGGTCGAGGCCAAGCTCGGTCCGGTCGACGGCATCATCAACAACGCCGCGGTCGGCCAGGACTCGCTGCACGTGCACACCTCGGCCGACCAGATCGCGCACATCATCCAGACCAACCTGACCGCGCCGCTGGTGCTGACCCGGTTCGTGCTGCGCCGGATGATGGCCAAGGGCCTCAAGGGCCGGATCGTCAACATCACCTCGATCTGCGCCCAGCGCGGCTTCCCCGGCCTGGTCGCGTACTCGGCCACCAAGGGCGGTATGGACGCGGCCACCCGGTCGATGGCCCGCGAACTCGGCGGACGGATCCTGGTGAACTCGGTCGCCCCCGGCTTCTTCGCCTCGGAGATGTCCGCGGTGCTCGGCCAGACCCAGCTCGACCAGATCGTCCGGCGCACCCCGACCGGGCACCTGACCGAGCCCGAAGAGGTCGTCCCGGTGGTCCGGATGCTGCTGCTGGACAACACCAACATCAACGGCCAGGCGATCGTCATCGATGGTGCCGCCGGCATCTGACCACCCCGGCGCGCGGGAGCCGGTCTCCGACCCGCTCCCGCGCGTCCGTCAGTTGCTCGACCAGGCCGAGTCGCACCTGCGCGTCGGCTCGGTCGACGACGTCCGCGACGCCCTCACCCGCTCCCACCTGCCCGACTTCCGCTGCGTCGGCTGGTACGGCGTACCGCCGGCCGGCTGGTCGGTCGTCATCGACGCCGAGTACGCCGACCAGGTGGTCCCGGACCCCCTGGCCCGCCGCTTCGGCACCGACGCCTTCTGGCAGCGCTGGACCCGCGCCGAGTGCCTGTGCAAACTCGCCGACGTCCCGATGCTCGCCTGGTGGCCCCAGCACGGCCTCGACGTCCCGGCGGACTTCGCCGGGCAGTGGCGCACGCTGGAACTCGGGCCCCTGATTGTCTCGGTGGCCCTCGGGCCCGGCGCCGGGTCGGGTCCGAGCCTCGCTCCTTCGGTCAGGCCGGCTTGATGTTGGCGTTGCGGTGGAAGACGTTGGCCGGGTCGTACTCGGTCTTGATCCTGGCCAGCCGGTCGTACTTGTCGCCGTAGACCTGGCGGACCTTGTCGTCCGGCAGGTCCTCGCCGAGTGCGTTGACGTAGCCCGCGCCGACCGTGTGCGGCAGCAGAGCGGTCCAGAACGACCTGACCCACTCCCGTTCGGCCGGCAGTTGCTCCGCGGTCAGGCCGAGCCCGACGACGAACGTCGCGTACCGCGGCGACCGCCCACCCGCGAACGCCGTGGCGTCGTCGGGGACCTCGGAATACGCCTCGTCCAGCCGGTAGAAAAGGTTCACCGACAGCGGCGACTGCTTGCGCGCGAAATGTTCGGCGAACACCGCGATCGCCTCGTCGGTCAGCTCCTCCAGGTAGCAGTTCTTCTCGTAGACGTAGTGGCCCCAGGCGTTCGGTTCGTCCAGCATCTGCTGCAGCGCGACGTACGGCATCGGGGTGGCGAACTCGAACAGCGGCGGCAACGCGGTCCGCAGCCGCTCCAGCAGTTCCGCGTGGCCCTCCTGCGAGCCGAAGCCGATGACGACCAGCCCGTACCCGGGCTGAAAGTGGAACTGCTCCGGCACGAACGGCGCCGGCGGTGCGCTCAGCCCCGCGATCACCACGTTGAACTCGCGGGACAGCGTCGGGATCACCTCACGCGCCAGCTTCAGTACATCGGTCGCCTGGTCCACGCCCCAGAAGAGCAGGCCGTAGTGCACCAGCGGGCCGACGGCGTACAGCTTGAACTCGAACTCGGTGACGACCCCGAAGTTGCCTCCACCGCCACGGAGTGCCCAGAACAGGTCCGCGTTCTCGTCCTCGGCCGCGCGCAGCACCCGGGCGTCGGCCGTGACGACCTGGACCGAGACGAGGTTGTCGATGCTCATCCCGCCGATCCGCGTCAGCCATCCCATGCCGCCCCCGAGCGTGAGCCCGCCGACGCCGGTGTGGCTGATCATCCCGGCCGGTACGGCGAGGCCGTGCTCCTGCGTCGCCGCGTCCAGGTCGCCCAGCAACGCGCCGCCGCCGGCCCGGGCCCGCCGGGCCTCCGGATCCACCGACACCTGGTTGAGCAGGCTCAGGTCGATCACCAGGCCGTCGTCGACCACCGCGGACCCCGCCGCGTTGTGGGCGCCGCCGCGCACGGAGACCTCGAGCCCGGCAGCCACGGCGTACCGGAGCGCTGCCTGCACGTCCTCGACGCTCGCGCAGCGCACCACGACGGCCGGTCGGCGGTCCACCTCGGCGTTCCACACCCGCCGGGCGTCGTCGTACCCGTCGTCACCCTGAGCGATCACTGCCCCACCGACAGCCGCCCGTAACTCCCCGATTCCACGCTCCGCGGTTTGCGTCATGCGAACAACCCCCTGAGTGCCCGTCACTGCGGGTGTCCCCCCGCGCCCTTCGCGGGTCCCTCCCGGGCATCTTTCAGGCAACCACCGATTCGCGATAAGAACAACGGATGAGATACGGGATGATCCTGCCCGGCGGCACCGCTGCCGAGCAGCTGGAGCAGGCGGTTGTCGCGGAGCAGTCCGGCTGGGACGGCGTTTTCGTCTGGGAAGCCGCGTACGGCGTCGACGCGTGGAGCCTGCTGAGTGCGATCGCGGCCCGGACCTCGCGGATCCGGCTGGGCACGATGCTGACTCCGCTGCCGTTCCGACGGCCGTGGAAGGTGGCCAGTCAGGTGGCGACCCTGGACCAGCTGTCGAACGGGCGGGCGATCCTGACCGTCGGCCTCGGCGCCCTGGAAACGGACCTGCCGTCGACCGGTGAGCAGGTCGACCTGCGCACCCGGGCCGCGATGATGGACGAGGGCATCGACCTGATCCGCACCCTCTGGGACGGCGGGCTGCGCTACCAGGGCAGCCACTACACCTACGAGTCGGTCCGCGACGACCTGACCGTGGTCGCCCGGCCGGTGCAGGACCGGATCCCGCTCTGGGTCGTCGGCGCGTGGCCGCGGCCGAAGTCGATGCGCCGCGCCCTGCGCTGCGACGGCGTCCTCCCCCAGTACGCCGGGGAGGGGTCGCCCGCCGAGCTGGCCGCGATGCGTGGCTGGCTGTCCGAGCGCGGCGCCCGCCCGGACCTGGACGTCCTGGCGGAGGGGGAGACGCCGGCGGACGACCCCACCGCGGCTGCGGCCGCGGTGAAGCCGTGGGCGGACGCCGGCGCCACCTGGTGGCTGGAGACCCGCTGGGAGATGCCGCACCACTGTCCGGAGCGCATGCAGCAGGTCCGGGACCGCCTGGCCGCCGGCCCGCCCCGTGACGCGGGTAGTCAGACGGGGTAGCGGCCGAGCTGAGCTGCCGGCTCGCGGTCGGGCGTGCCTTCCAGACGGTCGCTGAGGTCGCGCTGGAACTCCTGGAAGGCGGTCAGGTCCAGCAGACCTTCGCCGTTGACCACGTGGACGAAGGTGACACCGTCGTCCAGGCGGTAGCTGGCGTAGGACAGGCCGTCGGGCCGGGCCTCGGCCAGTTCGGCGAAGACCTTCTCGATCAGTCGCTGGTTCTCGTCCGCGGCGTCCGGCTTGGTTCGGTAGCGGATCACTGTGCTGCTCATGGGTTCCTCCTGAGGTGAGTGTTCTCGCCGGTACAGACCGGCGCGGAGGCCGGAACTCATCGCCGCGATGAATCCGGGGGCCGGGAGCTGTCAGTACGAGTGACAGCGACAGTTCCTGGAGGACGCAGTGAGACAGCAGATGACGACGGGCGAGCAACGCTGGGTGCTGGGCCTGACCGCGGTCGGGTCGGTGATGGTCGCCCTGGACGTACTGGTGGTCGCGGCCGCGCTGACCACGATCCGGCAGGACCTCGGTGCGTCGATCGAGCAGCTCGAGTGGACCGTCAACGCCTACAGCCTGAGCTTCGCGGTGTTGATGCTGACCGCCGCGGCGCTCGGTGACCGCTGGGGACGCCGACGGACCTTCGCGGCCGGTCTGGTCCTGTTCACGGTCGCCTCGATCGGTTGCGCGCTGGCTACGTCGGTGCCCTGGCTGATCACCGCCCGCACGCTGCAGGGGGTCGGCGCCGCGGTGGTGATGCCGTTGGCGATGAGTCTGCTCAGCGCCGCCTTCCCACCCGAACGCCGCGGTTGGGCGATCGGCATCTTCAGTGGTCTCACCGGTCTGGCCGTTCTCGGCGGGCCGATGATCGGCGGCGCGGTCACGGAAGGACTCGCCTGGCAGTGGATCTTCTGGATCAACGTGCCGGTCGGGCTGCTCGCCGTACCGCTGGTGCTGCGCCGGATCCCGGAGAGCCGGGGAGCGGTACGCCGGCTCGACCCGCTCGGCGCGGTCCTGGCCACGCTGGCGATCCTCGGCCTCGTGTGGGGCGTCGTACGGGGTGAAGCGTCCGGCTGGACCAGCGTCGAGGTGATCGGCGCGTTGCTGGCCGGATCCCTTCTCCTGTTGGCTTTCCTGGCCTGGGAGTCGCGCACCGACCAGCCGATGGTTCCGCTGGCGCTCTTCCGGAACCACGCCTTCTCGGCGGGCAACGCGGCAGGCTTCTTCCTCAGCGCCGCGCTGCTCGGAGCAGTCTTCTTCCTGAACCAGTACCTGCAGGTCCAGCTCGGCTCGAGCCCGCTGGAGGCCGGTCTGCAGCTGCTGCCCTGGACAGTGACGCTCTTCCTCGTCGCACCGGTGGCCGGCCGTCTGGTCGACCGGTACGGCGAAAGGCCCTTCGTGGTCGCCGGGCTCGTCCTGCAGGGCCTCGGCATGCTCTGGATCGCCCTGATCGCCCGCCCCGACATCCAGTACGCCGAACTGGTGCTCCCGCTGATCGTCGCCGGCTGCGGCGTCTCGATGGCGATGCCCGCCGCCCAGAGCGCCGGAGTCGCCTCCCTGCCCCGCGCATCAGTCGGTACGGCGTCCGGTGTCTACGCCATGCTCCGCCAGCTCGGCGGCGTCGCCGGTGTGGCCGTGGCGGCGGCCGCGTTCGCCGGAGCGGGCGGCTACACGGCGTTCAGCGCCGGTATCACCCGCGCGATGGTGGTCTGCGGCGTACTGTCGTTGGCCGGAGCACTGGCCGGGCTCGGCATCAGCGCCCGGCGGACCGTGGAGGTGCGGGCATGAACCTGGAGGACGAGTTCGCGCAGTACCGGAGCGAGTTGATCGCGCACTGCTACCGCATGCTCGGCTCGTTGCACGATGCGGAGGACGCCGTCCAGGAGACCTACCTGCGCGCCTGGAAGGGGTTCAGCGCCTTCGAGCAGCGGTCATCGGTCAAGACGTGGCTCTACCGGATCGCCACCAACGTCTGCCTCAACGCGCTGCAGCACAGCAGCCGCCGGGTCGTCCCGTCCGCGATCGGCGCACCGGGCAACGACCCCAACGACCTGGAGGCGCAGGCCCTGGAGATCAGCTGGCTCGAGCCGTTCCCGGACCTGCTGGACCCGGCTCTGGTGGTGGGGAACCGTCAGACCCTCCGGCTGGCGATGGTCGCCGCGCTGCAGCACCTGCCGCCCCGGCAGCGCGCCGTACTGATCCTGCGGGAGGTCCTGGCCTGGCCCGCGGCGGAGGTGGCGGACCTGCTCGAAACGACGACAGCCGCCGTCAACAGCTCACTCCAGCGGGCCAGAGCCGAGCTGGCCAGGCTCTCCCCGGCCGAGGACGAGTACAGCGAGCCCGACGAGCCCGTACGCCGTGCCCTGCTCGACCAGTACGCCGTGGCCTTCGAGAAGGGCGACCTGGTCGCGCTGGAAGGGCTCCTGACGGCCGACACCCGCTGGGAGATGCCGCCGGTACCCACCTGGTTCTCCGGACGGCCGGACGTCCTACGGCTGCTGGCGGCGAAGTTGCCGACCGGTGCGGGCCGTCGCCGGATGGTCGAGACCTCGGCCAACGGTCAGCCTGCGTTCGGGGTCTACATCCGGGGACGCGACGGTCTCTTGCACGGATACGCGATCCAGGTACTCACGCTCACCAAGGCCGGGGTGGCGGCGGTGATGGCCTTCCATCGGCCGGATCTGTTCGCCGCTTTCGGGCTGCCGGTCAGCCGGTTACCGGAAGCCTGAGACACTGGAGGACGTGAGTGAAGCGGAGGTGCTGCGGGTCCTGCAGCTGGTGACGATCGCTGCGGACCCCGAGCACCAGCTCGCGGAGCTCGGACGGTACGACGAGCAGGACCAGCAGCTGGTCGACCGGGTGATCCGCCAGTTCCTGATTGAGTTGATGCGCAAGACCTGGGAACGCGGCTGGGCACCCGCGGACGTCGTCCAGAACGCGCGGCGGCAACTGGAGCCCGGGGCGGAGCCGTTGCTGCTCGCGGTGATCGCGGCCGAGCACCGCGCGTACAAGCCGAAGACGCTCGACGCGCGCTGGTCCGACCAGCTGGCCGAGCTGGGCCTCGAGCCGCCGTACGCCGATCTGGATCTCACCGCCTGGTCCGCCGAACACCGGCTCGGGCGCTACCTGGCGCTGCACCGAGTGGCGTCGCTGGCCTGGTTCCTCTTCCACCTGCCGGCGTTGGCCCGTCTGTTCCCCCTGCCGGGCACCGCCCGGCCGACGCCGAAGAGCGCGACGCAGCGGACCGATCAGGCGACGGACCGCAAGATGCTGGCCCGCGTCCGGGCGTTGCTGGCCAAGGCGGAGGCGACGGAGTTCCCCGACGAGGCCGAGGCCCTGTCCGGCAAGGCGCAGGAGCTGATGGCGAAGTTCTCGCTGGATCACGCGCTGCTCGACGCCGGCCCGGAGCTCGACCTGCCGGACGACTCGGGCGCCCGCCGGATCTGGGTCGAAACCCCTTATGTCACAGCGAAAGCGCAGCTCGTCGGAGTTGTTGCCCACGCCAACGGTTGCCGGACCGTGACGATGGACGAGCTCGCCGTCGTCACGATCGTCGGCAGCGAGCTCGACCTGCAGCTGACCGAACTGCTGGCCACGTCGCTGCTGGTCCAGGCCAACCGGGCGATGCTTGCCGCAGGCAAACACTTCGGCCGGCGCGGCGAGTCCCGGACCAGGTCGTTCCGGCAGTCCTTCCTGATAGCCTACGCGCAACGGATCGGCGAACGCCTGCAGGCGACCGCCGACGCTGCCCGGTCCGCCGTCCCCGAGGCCGACCAGGACCGGCTGCTGCCGGTGCTCAGCCGCCGCGAGCAGCAGGTCGACGCCCTGTTCACCAAGCTCTTCCCCGAGACCGTCACCCGCCGGACCCGGATCACCAACGGCGCCGGCTGGCACGCCGGCCTCACCGCCGCCGACCTGGCCCAGCTCGACACCCACCGCCCGGTCACGCGCTAACCTGGATTCGCGGACGGACCGCGTCCGGGAACTCAGGGGACGGGATGGAAGACGCGAGCCCGACAGCCAAGGCGCTGCTGGCCCTCGAGCTGATCCAGAACAGCCCGGGCATCACCGGTGAGCGGCTCGGCCGCCGCCTCGGGGTGACCGACCGCGCCGCTCGCCGGTACGTCGGGATCCTGCGCGAGGCCGGCATCCCGATCGAGTCCACCTCGGGCCGGTACGGCGGCTACCGGATCGGCCGCGGGTACCGTCTGCCGCCGTTGATGTTCTCCACCGCCGAGGCGCTCGGGCTGATGATGGCGGCGCTCGGCGGCCACCACAACGTCTCCGACGTGACCGACCCGGCCGGCAGCGCGCTGGCCAAGCTCGTCCGGGTGCTGCCGACCGCGGTCGCGGGCCCGGCCGACGCGATTCGCGCGATGATCACCCCGTCGTCGCGACTGGCCATGCCCGACCCGGAAATCACCGCGGCCGTCGTCCGCGGCTGCACCGAGCGCCACCGGCTCCGGCTGGGCTACCGGCGAGGCGAGTGCGACGTCGAGCCGCTGAGCATGGACGTCGACCCGTGGGCCGTCTCGGTTCGGCACGGCCGCTGGTACCTGCTCGGCTGGTCGCACACCCGGGAAGCCCAGCGGGTGCTGCGGATCGACCGGATCGTCTCGGCCGAGCCGCTGCCGGAGACCTTCGCCCCGCCATCAGGCATCGACCCGGCCGAGGCCGTCCAGGACCATCTCTCCTCGGGCTGGCGCCACCAGGTGGAGATCGTCTTCGAGGCGAGCGCCGAGCAGATCGCCCGCTGCATCCCGGGCAGCCTGGGCCGGCTCGAGGAGCTCGGCCCGGACCGGTGCCGGCTGGTCGGCAGCACCGATGACCCCGAGTGGTACGCCGAGCGCCTGGCGTTCGTCCGCGAGCCGTGGCACGTCGTCGAGCCCCCGGAACTCAGAACGGCCCTCGAAACCCTCGCCCACCGCCTGCTGGCGTCGGCGAAGACCCCGTAACGTCCGAAGAAGCCGAGGCAATAGCCTCGGCTTCTTCGGACGTTACGAGATGGGGCGTGCGCAGATCAGACGGAGGCGTTCGCCGCCGCACCGGCGCGGCGCGGACGCCGGCCGATCGTCTTCAGCCGGGTCTTCAGGATCAGCCGGATCATCTCCAGGCCGAGGGTGACGGTCTTGCCGAAGTCGCCGGTCACCGACGAGACGCCGACCCGCGGGTGGTAGTTCACCGGGATCTGCACCATCCGGGCCCGGGTGACGACCGAGATCAGCAGCATCTCCAGGCCGAAGGCCGAGCCGTCCAGCGTGGCCCGGTCGACGATCGTCTTGACGTGCTCGCGGGTGATCACCCGGAACGTGCAGCCGACGTCGCTCATCGAGGCGGTGTTGAACAGCACCTCGAGCATCTTGGCCACCGCCCAGTTGCCGAACTGCAGGAACCAGCCCATGTTGGCGCCGTCCCAGATGAAGTTGGAGACCGTCCGGGAGCCGACCACCACGTCGCACTCGGCCGAGAACGACAGCAGCTTCAGCAGGTCCTCGGGGTTGAACGTGCCGTCCGGCTCGCAGACGCAGACCAGGTCGGTGTCGACCTCGCGCAGCCCGCGCTGGATCGCGGCGCCGTAGCCCTGCTTGGTCTCGATGATCTCCCGCGCGTTGGTGGAGGCGACCTCCTCCGAGGTGCCCTCCGCCGCGTTGTTGTTGATCACCAGGATGTCGTCGACCACGCCGAGCTTGTCGAACCGGCGGATGACGTCGGCGATGCTGTCCTTCTCGTTGTAGGTCGGAAGGACCACGGACAGTGTTTTACCGTTGAACACGCTTGTGCACCTATCGGATCTGTGTCATCGGGGTGTGGGGAGCCGGTCAGCGGGACGCGACGACGAGCATCTGCCCGGCCAGCGGCTTGATCGGCGAACGCAGGTACCAGGGCACCACGAAGGTCAGGTTGCCGCCTTTGGACTTCAGCGTCAAAGGCATGAACTTGGCCTTCACCGCGTCGATCTTCCAGCCCTCGGCGACCAGGTAGTCCTGCAGGGACTGGTCGGTGAAGATCGCGACGTGGGTGAAGTCGTCGAAGTACCGGCCCGGGTTGAGCCGGAAGTTCGGCTGCATCAGGATCAGCCGGCCACCGGGCCGCAGCACCCGCTTGGCCTCGGCGAGCAGCCGGTTGGAGGAGTCGCGGTCCAGGTGCTCCAGCAGGTTGGAGGCGAACACGACGTCGAAGGTGCCGTCCTCGAACTTGCCCAGGTCGGTGCAGTCACCGATCACCGGCTCGACGTGCGCGGCGGCGGCGCGGTCCACCGTGCTGTCGAGGTCCATCGCCACCACGCGCTTGGCCTTGACGTTGTTCGAGAAGTCGCACCAGCCCGCTCCGAGCTCGAGCACCTCGGCGTCGGTGGAGATCCAGCGCTGCAGGTAGTTGCACAGGTGCTGCCAGATCTTGGTGCGGTTCGCGTTGTGCGCCAGACGGGTCTCGAAGTAGTTCGACACGTACGTGCCGTCCGGCTCGCCGCTCTGCGGGGTTTGGGCGAGGGGATCGTCGGACAAGATAGCTCTCCTCGGAAGCGTGCGCCGTGCGCGCATCAGCGGGTCACCCTACCAGCGCATCGGGTGATCTGCCCCCCGACGGGCGTCCGGCTGCCCTGGTGACGCCGCTATGCTGCTGCCCGACCCGGCCGCCGCGCCCCGGCCCGTGCACTGTGCGTAATCCCGTTCGTCAGGAGATCCGATGTCACAGACCGCCGAGTTGTCGTCACCTGTCGCGACGACACCTCCGGAACCGACGACCGGGACGCGCTTCGGCCGCTGGCCCTCGACGGCGGTGAGTGCGGTGGTGCTCCTGCTGTCCGTGGCCTTCTTCCTGACCACCGCGGTCCGGGCCGATCTGCCGGCCGGCGCGGCTGTCCTGGCCCTGCTGGGACTGGTGGTCACCCAGCTGCTGCCGGGTGTGCTGGTGTGGCGGTGCGTCCGGCCGAACCGGGGCTGGTGGATCGAGGACGTGATGATGGGCCTGGCCGTCGGCTTCATGCTGGCGATCGGCGCCCAGATCGTGGCCGGTCTGCTGCAGTGGCCGTGGCTGTCGGCCGCGCTGCCGGTGGCCCTCGCGGTCGCCCTGCTGGCGATCCCGCGGACCCGCGCCCGGATCCGCCGGGTACGGACCAGCGCTCTTCCGCTGTGGTGGATGCCCGCGGTGGCGGCGACGTCGCTGTTCGGCCTGCAGGACCTGCGGCAGTACTACAACCGTGAGCCGCTCGAGTGGACCAGCGGTTTCCGCGCTCCCTACATCGACGCGTACCTGCACCTGGCGATGTCCGGCCAGCTGCAGCACCGGGGCCCGATCAGCTTCCCCTGGGTCGAGAACGCGCCGATGGCCTACCACTGGTTCAGCCACGCGTGGATCGCCCAGGTGGCCACCGTCTCCGGCGCCGGTCTGGACGAGGTGCTGTTCCGCTTCATGCCGGCGCTGATGCCGCTGGCCATCGTGCTGGTGGTCGCGATCGCCGCCGTCCGGATCACCGGGGTGGCGTGGACCGGTCCGGTCGCCGCCCTGCTCTGCATCGCCGGTGGCGAGCTCAACCTGTTCGGCCTGACCACCCTCGGCTACCCGATGGCTCCGCTGTCGCCGAGCCTCGCGCCGTCCGTGCCGCTGCTGATCGCGATCGTCATCCTGCTGGTCTTCCGCTGGCGCAACCAGATGGGCCGGGTCGGCCTGCTGCTGATTCCCCTGCTGGCGTTGACCGCGTCCGGCACCAAGGGCTCGACGATGCCGCTGGTCGTGGCCGGCGTCGGCCTGGCCTTCGTGGCGATGATCCTGTTCGACCGCTCCCGCCTCAAGGGCCTGGTGCTGGACGGCGTACTGACCGCCGGCGCGCTGATCGTGGCGCTGGTGGTGGTCTTCCAGGGCTCTGACTCCGGGCTGCACGTGCAGTTCCACGACGCCGCGATGTCGACGCCGGCGATCAACCGGGTCGGCGAGCTCACCACCACGTCGATGGCGTTCGCCTCGATCGTCGCCGTGCTCGGCATCTTCGCCCGCGGTACCGGCCTGCTCTGGCGGTTCAAGACCGCCGAGGGCCGTCGCGACCCGGTGGCGTGGCTGCTGCTCGGCGGCGGTTTCGCCGGTGCGGCGGCGGTCGCGGTGTTCGCGCACCCGGGCTCCAGCCAGTACTACTTCGCCCGGACGGCGGGCCCGCTGCTCGCGATCGGTTCCGCGGTCGGTCTGCTCACCATGGTTCGCGAGCTGAAGAGCCGCTGGTGGCGCGCGGTCGCCGTCGGCCTGGTGCTCGGGCCGTTTTTCGTGCTGCTGCCGATCTGGACGATCGGGGTGATTCAGCCCAACCACGGCGGCCTGATCCACGCGACCAAGATGATCGCGGTCGGCTTGGCCGTACTGGTGGTGGCCGGTGCGATCGCCTGGTTCCTCACCCCGCGGATGCGGCTCACCGCGTTCTTCGCCGCGATCACGGTCGCGATCCTGGCCGGTGGCGTCACGATGGTGACCCGCGTCCAGATCGAGGCCGCGCCGGTCCTGCCGCTGAAGCCGGTCAAGTCCACGGCGTACCTGGCGGTCGGCACCGAGCAGATCGCCGCGGCCCGGTGGATCCGGGACCACTCCGACGTCAACGACCTGGTGATGACCAACCGGCACTGCACGACGCCGATCGAGCCGAAGAAGTGCGACAGCCGGCGATTCGTGGTCGGCGCGTTCTCCGAGCGGCAGATGCTGGTCGAGGCCTGGACGCCGACCGTCGAGGCGAACCGGCGTGGTCCTGAGGGCCGCGACTCGATCACCGTCGACTACTGGAAGCCGGAGATCCTCCAGCTGAACGACAGCTTCGTCGCCCAGCCGGACGCCGCCAAGGCCCAGCAGCTCAAGGACCTCGGCGTGCGCTGGATCTACGTGGAGTTCACCCGCCCGCACGCGGCTACGCTCGAACCGTTCGCGAAGGAGCGGTACCGCAACGGCAGTGCCGCCGTCTACGAGTTCACCAAGGCAGGATGATGACCGGACCGACCCTGACCGAGACCAGCATCCCGGGGCTGCTGCACGTCGAGCTGCAGGTCTTCGACGACGGCCGCGGCTGGTTCAAGGAGAGCTTTCAGGCCGAGAAGCTGGAGAAGCTCGGCCTGCCGCACCTGGAGGTCGTGCAGAACAACGTCTCCTTCAACGCCGAGATCGGCGTCACCCGGGGGATTCACGCCGAGCCGTGGGACAAGTACATCTCCCCGGCGTACGGCAAGGTGTTCACCGCGATCGTCGACCTGCGGGAGGGGCCGGGCTTCGGGCGGCTCGAGACCTTCGAGCTGACGCCGCGGCAGGGTCTCTACGTCCCGCGCGGCTGCGGCAACTCGTTCTGCACGCTCGAGCCGAACACGGTCTACAACTACCTGGTCAACGCGCACTGGTCGCCGGACGCCAAGTACACGCTGGTCAACCTGTTCGACCCGCAGCTGAACGTCCCGTGGCCGCTGCCGAAGGACCAGCTGATCTACAGCGAGAAGGACGCGGGCCACCCGATGCTCGAGGACGTGGCACCGATCCGCGTGGACTGGGATTTCACATGACCATCCTGATCACCGGCGCAGGTGGGCAGCTAGGGCGGGCGCTGGTGAATCAGTTGCCGGCGGCCCGGGCCGTTACGTCGGCCGAGCTGGACATCACCTCGCGGGAGGCGCTCGACGCCTTCGACTGGGCCGGGATCACCGCGATCGTGAACGCGGCGGCGTGGACCGCGGTCGACAAGGCCGAGGACCTGGACAGTACGCCGAGCGCCTGGGACGTGAACGCGACCGGCGTCGCGAACCTCGCCTGGCACGCGCGCCGGCTGGAGATCCCGCTGGTCCACGTCAGCACCGACTACGTGTTCGGCGACGGCGAGGGGTTCCTGACCGCCGAGCACCGGATCGACCCGCAGGGCGTCTACGGGATCACGAAGGCGGCCGGGGAACTGGCCGCGCGGCTGGCTCCGACGTACTACGTGGTGCGGACCAGTTGGGTGTTCGGCGACGGGCCGAACTTCGTGCGGACGATGCTGCGGCTCGGCGCGGACCGCGACGAGCTGACCGTGGTCGACGACCAGTACGGGCGGCCGACGTACACGGTGGACCTGGCGGCGGCGCTGGTCGCGTTGCTGGACAGCGGTGCGCCGTCGGGCACGTACCACGCGACCGGTGCGGGCGACGTGGTGTCGTGGGCCGACTTCGCGACCGCGATCCTCGAGGGCAGCTCCTGCAAGGTCCGGCCGATCAGCTCCGAGGAGTACGCGCGGGGCAAGACGATCGCGCCGCGGCCGAGCAACAGCGCACTCGACCTGTCGGCGCTCGAGGCGGCCGGCATCACCATGCGCGACTGGCGCGAAGCGCTCGCGGACTATCGGCGAACGCTGTAGCTCTCAGGCCTGGGGCTTGATGCCGGCCAGCACGATGTCGAGCATCCGCTCGGCCTGCTCCGGCTCGATGCCGGGCAGGGACGAGATGCTGCCGATCAGGCGCATCACGTCCATCAGCTCCAGGTCCGGCCGGATCGCGCCGGCCTGCTTGGCGGTGTCCAGCAGCAGCTCGCCGGCGTCCTTGACGTTCATCTTGCAGGCCTTGAAGAACTCCGAGTCCTTGCCCAGGGCGGCGGTCAGCTCGTGGGCCAGGCTCTTCTTCGACACGTTGTAGCCGACGAAGCTGCGCATCCAGGCGGCCAGCGCGTCGAACGGGCCGAGCTGCTCGTGGAAGCCGTACGCCCGGTCGCAGACCGACTGGATCTCGTCGACGTAGACCGCCTCGAGCAGGGCGCACCGGTTCGGGAAGCGGCGGTACAGCGTGCCGATGCCGACGCCGGCCCGGCGGGCGATCTCCTCCAGCGAGGTGTCCGTGCCGGTCTCGGCGAACGCCTCACGCGCGGCCGCGACCAGCAGGTCGTAGTTGCGCCGGGCGTCGGCCCTGGTGGGGCGCAGGTCGGGCAGCGACGGCCGGGCGGAGGCCTGGGCGGACGTGCTCATCGAACCTCCTTCGACGCGAGCGGGACAAAGCACTTGAAAAAGCGGAGGTACCCTCCGTATCGTATCCGGAGGAAGACTCCACTTTCGCCTGAATCCAACTCTAGCCCCTCGCGGGGAAGGAGCAAGTTCCTCCTATGTCGGCCACCTCCGCGGCGCTCACCGGCGCCGAGCCCTCCAGTCCCGCCCGGCGCCCCGGTGTCGTCCTGGCGGTGATCGTGATCACCCAGTTGATGGTGATTCTCGACGGCACCGTCGTGAACATCGCGATGCCCAAGATCCAGACCGCTCTCGACTTCAGCCCGGCCAACCTGTCCTGGGTGCAGAACGCGTACGCGCTCGCCTTCGGTGGTCTGCTGCTGCTCGGCGCCCGGGCCGGCGACCTGCTCGGCCGCCGCCGGGTCTTCATCACCGGCGTCAGCGTGTTCACGCTCGCCTCGGCGCTCGGCGGTCTGGCCCCCACGGCGGAGCTGCTGCTCGCCGCCCGGGTCCTGCAGGGCATCGGCGGCGCGATCGCCGCACCGGCCGCGCTGACCCTGCTGATGCTGACCTTCAAGGAGGGGCCGGAGCGGATGAAGGCGCTCGGTCTCTACAGCCTGGTCTCCTCCGGCGGCGCCAGCATCGGCCTGGTGCTCGGCGGCATGCTGACCGACTGGGTCTCGTGGCGCTGGGGTCTGTTCATCAACATCCCGATCGGCATCGCGCTGGTGATCGCGGCCCGCCGGGTGCTGACCGAGACGCCGCGCGAGCAGGGCCGCTTCGACGTGGCCGGCGCGCTCACCTCGACGGTCGGCATCACCGCGCTGGTCTACGGGTTCATCCGGGTCGCCGAGGCGGGCTGGAGCTCGCCCGAGGTGCTCGCGTCGTTCGCGGCCGGTGTCGCGCTGCTGGTCGTCTTCGTGCTGGTCGAGCGCCGGGTCAGCCACCCGATCGTGCCGCTGCGGATGTTCGCGAACGCCGACCGCGTGGCGTCGTACCTGACCATGCTGCTGGTGGTCGGCACGATGTTCGGGATGTTCTTCTTCCTCACCCAGTTCCTGCAGGGGGTGCTGAGGTTCAGCCCGCTGGCGGCCGGCCTGGCCTTCCTGCCGATGACCGGTCTGCTGTTCGCCTCGTCCCGGATCGTGCCGCGGCTGACCGGCCGGGTCGACAACGGGCTGATGATGATCGCCGGTGCGGTCTCGGTCCTGGCCGGCATGCTCTGGCTGACCCGGATCACGCTGGACAGCAGCTACCTCGGCGGCGTGGTCGGCCCGCTGATCCTGTTCGGCGCCGGCGCCGGGCTGATCTTCATCCCGCTGACCGGGCGCGCGCTGGCCGGCGTACCGGCGGAGGACGCGGGAGCGGCGTCGGGTCTGCTCAACGTTCTGCAGCAGGTCGGCGGCGCCCTCGGCCTCGGCATCCTGGTCACCGTCTTCGGCACGGCGACCCGCAACGCGACCTCGTCCGCGGCGAACCCGGTCGACGCGGCGCGCGAGATCCTCACCGACGGTGTGCACGCCGCCTTCATCGGCTCGGCGGTCTACGCCGGCCTGACGCTGCTGGTGATCGTGCTCGGTGTCCGCCCGTGGCTTCGCCGCAGGGCGGTCAAGCCCGGAACAGCGACCGAACCGGCCGCCGTCGAGCCGGTGGCCGTCGACTCGCACTTCTGAGCCGGACGTCCAGCACTCACCAAGCCGAGTCATTCACTCGTCCGGCCGCCTGCCACCGCCTGGAATCAGGCGCTGGCAGGCGGTTGGTGAGTGGTGGGCGTTCAGTCCAGCGGCAGTCGGTAGGTGATCCAGGTGTTCTTTGTCGTGTAGCCGAGCCGCTCGTACAGACCGAGCGCACCGGTCGGGTTGTCCGCGTCGACGCCCAGCGACGCCCGCTGGAACCCGGCGGCCGCGGCCTCGGCCATCACCTTGGCCAGCGCGAGCGCGGCCAGCCCCTGGCCGCGGTGGGACCGCTTGGTCCCGACCTGGCCGATGTACACCTCGCGGATCCCGGTCGCCGCGGTGTCGGCGACGTACTCGTAGCCGAGCGTGTAGGCGACCACCTCGTCACCGTCCAGGACCAGATACGCGAGTGCGGGCCGGAACGCCCGCGACCCGGTGTACCAGGTCTTCCAGCTGTCCGGACTCTTCGGTGTCGAGCCCCAATGGTCCAGGAACACCTCGTTGTGCGCGAGCCGCAGCGGTTCGTCGTACGCCGGGGTGAACGGGACCAGGCGGACTCCGGCCGGGAGCGCCGGCACCTCGACCGGCTTGCCGAGGTCGCGCTCCATCGAGAAGAAGTAGCGGCACTTCTCGAAACCGAGATCGGCGAGCAACTCCTTGGCGCTGGTGTTCGTGTCGATCGTGCCCGTGTTGATCTCACCCTGGGCGCCCGGCTGCCGCTCGTGGTGCAGCTCGGCCGCGCGACGGTTGAGCCACGGCACCAGCGCGCTGCCGATGCCACGACCACGCCACTGCGGATGCACCGTGCCCTCGGTGCGGACCCGGTGCACGTCCACGACCTCGTCGGGCGCGCGGACGACGCCGTACCCGATCATCTGCTCGCCGGACCACAGACCGATGGTGTCCCGGGCCGCGTCCAGGCTCGGGTCGGCCAGCTCCTCGATCAGGTCGTCGGCGTCGTAGTTCTCCCCCTCGGCGTCCACCTTCTCCTTGGCCGCCAGCAGTTCGGCCCAGGCGACCGCGTCGTCCTTGCCGATCGGCCGGGCCGTCAGCCCGGCCGGCCACCCCTCGTCGATACCCATGCTCACGAAGGTAGAGGTGGCAATGATGTCGCAGCACCTTAATTACTGGTCAACCTCGTCGTGCCTGTCTTGATCTGCCCCACCTGCTGAGCAATGCTCGACGAATGGATCACGCACTGTCGGCGGAGGACCGCAAGAAGCAGCTGGTCCGGATCGGCCTGATGATGCTGCGTACGCAGCCGATCCACGAACTGTCGATCGACGCGATCGTGAGCGAGGCCGGCGTCTCCCGCAGCGTGCTGTTCGAGTACTTCCCGAGCAAGCACGACTACTACCTCGCGGTCATCTCGGCGGCCGGCCGCCGGATGCTGCGACTGACCAAGCCGGACGCGTCACGGCCGCGGGACGAGCAGTTGCGCGAGATGCTGCTCGCGCTCGTCGCGTTCATCTCCCGCCGGCGCCGGGCCTACATCTCCTTCGTCCGCGGCGCGGCCGGCGGTGACGAGTACGCCGTCGAGGTCTACGCCCAGACCCGCGACACGCTCGCCGACCGGGTGCTGGACCTGCTCGACGTCTCCGGCGCGGACCGCGAGCCGGCGGCGCCGGAGCGGATGCGGGTGCACGCCTGGTTCGCCTACGTCGAGGATCTCGCGATCGAGTGGTCCGGTCTGCCCGAGCAGGAGCGACGCTTCACCGACCAGGAGCTCGTCGCCCACGCGATCGACGCGCTGCAGACGCTGCGCAAGCTCTGACCGTCACATCGCGTCCGGCGCGGTCATGCCCAGCAGCGACAGCCCGTCACGCAGTACGTCGCGAGTCGCGCCGCACAGCGCGAGCCGACTGGTCCGGGTTTCGCCTTCGCTGGTGAGCACCGGGCACGACTCGTAGAAGGCGGACAGCGCGGTCGCCACGTCGTACAGGTAGGTGCAGAGCCGGTGCGGTTGCAGCGTCTCGGCGACCTGCTGGACGGCGTCGCCGAAGCCGGCGAGCAGTAGGGCCAGCCGCTGTTCGGCCGGGTCCTCGAGCACCGTCACCTTGTCGCCGGTCGGGCCGGCCTTGGTGAGCAGCCGGGTCAGCCGGGCGTGCGCGTACTGCAGGTACGGGCCGGTGTTGCCCGTCATCGCGACCATCCGGTCCAGGTCGAAGACGTAGTCGTTGGTCCGGTCGCTGGACAGGTCGGCGTACTTGACCGCGCCGATGCCGACGGCCCGCGCGACCGCCGCGGTGTCGATGCCGGTGCGATCGGCGAGCAGCGCGGCGGCCTGGTCGACCGCGGCGTCGAGCAGCGAGACCAAGTACACCGTGCCGCCGTCGCGGGTCTTGAACGGCTTGCCGTCCGGGCCGAGCACCGTGCCGAACGCGACGTGCTCGGCTGTTGTTGTCTCAGGCAACCAGTTGGCGGCCCGGGCGAGCGCGAAGATCTGCTGGAAGTGCAGCGACTGCCGGTGGTCCACGACGTACACGATCCGGTCGGCGTGCAGGTCCCGGACCCGGTGCCGGACGGCGGCCAGGTCGGTCGCGCTGTAGCCGAACCCGCCGTCGGACTTGCGCACGATCACCGGCAACGGCGACCCGTCGCGACCGGTGAACCCGGGCAGGAACGCGCACTGCGCCCCGTCCGACTCGGTCAGCAGCCCGGCCGCGTCGAGCTCGGCCACGATCCCGGGCAGGTCGGCGTTGTACGCGCTCTCGCCGACCACGTCGTCCCGCGTCAGCGGCGAGCCGAGCAACGCGTAGACCCGGTCGAACTCGGTCAGCGAGATGTCCACCAGTTGTTGCCAGATGCCCCTGGTTTCGGCATCACCCGACTGCAGCAGGACCACCCGCCGCCGGGACCGGTCGGCGAACGCCGGGTCGGTGTCGAAGTGCCGCCGGGACCGCTGGTAGAGCTGCTGCATCTCTTCGAGGTCGAGCGACTCGGCCCGGGTCGCCTCGTCCACGAGCTGCTCGACCATCATGCCGAACTGCGTGCCCCAGTCGCCGACGTGGTTCTGCCGGACGACGTCGTACCCGGCGTACCGCAAAACGTTGCACAGGGCGTCGCCGATCACCGTCGACCGCAGATGGCCGACGTGCATCTGCTTGGCGACGTTGGGCTGCGAGTAGTCGACGACGGCCCGCCGGCCGTTGCTCGGCAAGCTCCGCGCCAGGTTGTTGACGCCGTCGGCCAGGGTGCTCGGCAGGAGCGTGAGGTTGACGAAGCCGGGCCCGGCGATCTCGAGGGGCGCGCACAGGTCGGCGAGGTCGGCGTGGGCGACCAGCTGCTCGGCGATCTTCCGGGGCGGCTGGTTCAGCTGTTTGGCCAGCCGGAGCGCGAGGCTGGTCTGGAAGTGGCCGAACTCGGGTTTGGTCGCGGCCCGCAGCTCGGGGTCAGCGGCGGCTCCGGACAGGCCGAAGGCGGTGGAGGCGGCAGCGGTCAGCCGCGCGGACAGGACAGCGACAACGGACATGAGAGGTCCTTGGGAAGACGAGGCACTGGAACGGGGTCGAGGTGTTCAGACAGTGCGTCGTCGTCGCAGGCCGAAGCGACCGCGCGCGGTCACCGGGCTCGTCGACATGGGGACCATTATGCACGCCGGGGGAGCTGTGCCGCCCCGCCTTTACCGGCGATGTGCCGACGGAGCCGGATGGCGATCGGCCAGCGGCGTGATCGGCGGCAGCTTCGTCTCCCCCAGGAACACCCGGCGGACCACCCGCTCGGCCGCGCGCCCGTCGTCGAACTCGCAGAACCGTTCCCGGAACAGCTGGCGGTGCTTGGCCGCCTCCGCCGCCGCGAACCGGCCGGTCTGCAGTGCCGAGAACAGTTCCTCGGCCGACCGCGCCACCAGCCCCGGCGGGAACTCGGTGATGTCGAAGTAGGTCCCGCGCGTGGTGTCGTAGAAACCGAGGTCGTCGACCAGCAGCACGATCGGGCGATCCAGGTTCGCGTAGTCGAAGCTGATCGACGAGTAGTCCGAGATCAGTACGTCGGCCGCCAGCATCAGGTCCTCGACCCGCGGGTGCTGCGACACGTCGATCACCCGGTCGGACCTGGTCTTCGGCGCGCCCTTGGACAGCGAGTAGTGGGTCCGGACGAGCACCCGTCCGTGCTCGCCGGCCGCCGAGGCCAGCCGGTCCAGGTCGACGTGGATCCCGTCGCCACCCAGATCGATCAGCCCGGACGGCGTCCGCACCGCGTCCTGGGAGTCCCGGAACGTCGGCGCGTAGAGCACGACCAGGTGCGAGTCGTCGAACCCGAAGCCGGCCCGGATCGCCCGCACCTCGTCCAGCGTCGCGGTCAGCAGCCGGTCGTTGCGGGGAAAGCCGGTCTCCAGCTCCTCGAAGTACGCCGGGTAGGTGCGCTCCCAGATCTCCGAGGAGTACCGGTTCGAGGAGATGTTGAAGTCCCACCGGTCGACCTGGCGCATCAGCTCCTCCAGGTCGAGGTCCTTGGCCGCCCGCGGGTAGTGCCGCAGATCGGTGCCCATCGTCTTCAGCGGCGTCCCGTGCTGGGTCTGCACGTGGATCTGCCCGTCCCGCTTCTCCAGCTCCTTCGGCAGGTTCATGTTGCTGACGAAGTACTTGGCCCGGTGCACCAGCTTCTCGTACGCCGGGGAGCCGGCCACGACGTACTCGACGCCCTCCGGGATCGCCTCCACGTGGTCGGCGTCGATCACCCAGACCCCGCGCAGCTGCGGGACCAGCTCGGCGGCCTTCTCGTAGATCGCGCGCGGGTTGCAGGCGTACTGCTTGAACCAGTAGGCACCGTACACGGCCAGGTTCGGGTCCGGCTCGCCACGGTGCAGCAGCTTGCCGACCGTCTTGCGCGGGCTCGGTACGTGCAGCACCTTCGAGCTCAGCTTCAGCGTCGAGTACGTCGCGTAGTCGTCGTGGATCAGCATCCAGCGCTTGAAGCCGCGGCTGGTCCGGTCGGCGGCGTACCCCTCGGGCTTCCAGCGTTTGGCGAAGGCGTGCGCGGTGTGGAAGAACTCGGCCCGGTCCTCCGGCGCCAGCCGCTCGGGCTTGGCCAGCACCGCGAGGATGTGGTCCAGCGACCGGTCGAACGCGAACTTGCGCCAGCCGGCCAGCTCGGGGTCGGAGGTGATGAACGCGTGCACCCGGTCGTACTGGTCGAAGATGTCGAACTGCCGCCGGGTCCGGGTGGCGTGGATGTTGCCGCCGGTGCGGTGCTGCCGGTAGTGCACGACGACCCGGTCGAGGGTGGCGATCCGTTCGGCGGTGAGCATCGTCGAGTACGTCCAGGGCGCGTCCTCGTAGTAGCCGGCGGTGAAGGCGAAGCCGTGCCGGGTGAGGAAGTCGCGCCGGCAGGCCTTGTTCCAGACCAGTTCCAGAAAGGTCAGGAAGACCGGGCGCTCGGCGGCGGTGAAGACACCGTCGCCGTCGCGGGCGAACGCGTCGTGCTGCTGGTTGTGGACCACCCGGCCGTCCCAGAAGATCCGCTCGTAGTCGAAGATCACCAGGTCCGGCCGGCCGGTCGCGTCGATCCGCTCGGCCAGCGCCTGCAACGAGCCGGGGGTGTACAGGTCGTCGGCGTCCAGGAAGAGCACGTAGTCGCCGCGGCACTGCTTCAGCCCCGCGTTCCGGGTCGGGCCGAGCCCGATGTCCTCGGTCAGCGAGATCGTTCGCACTCGGGCGTCGGCCGCGGCGTACTCGGCCAGGATCCGGCCGGTCCCGTCGGTGCTGGCACCGTCTACCCCGATCACCTCGAAGTCGGTGAACGACTGCCCGAGCACCGAGTCCAGGCACAGCCGCAGCCACGGCCGCACGTTGTGGCACGGAACCACGATGCTGAACCGGGGAGCGGAGTCGGTGCTGGCGGCCATGGGACGCCATCCTAGGGTCTAGGTCATGACGGCTGATGTGTTCGCTCCGCTGGCGGCGTTGGAGGGTGTCGGGTCTGCTGCTCGCGCGGCTCGGGACGCGGTGGACGTGCTGCTGCGGGACCGGGGCCTGCGGCGGGTCGGGTCCGACACGACCGCCGAGGCGCTGTTGCGCGGCGCCCATGCCTCCGCGGCGCTGGCGGGCAGTCCATCGACCCTGGAGCAGGTACGGCGTGGAGAAGGCGACGCGCTCGCGTCCGGCGCCGTCCGGATGACGGGGGAGCTGATGGGGCTCGCGCCGCAGGCCGGCACCGCGCCCATCCAGGTCTGGACCAGACTGCACCAGTTGGCGGCCGCCGAGCTCGGCCCGGCAGACCAGTTGGGACACCTCCGGACCAGTCGGGAGCCGCTGCCCGACGACATCCCCGGCCTGCCGCCGGCGCCGCCCGCGGACGAGATGTGGGAGCGGCTGAGCGGACTGGCCAAGGCGCTGACCGCTCCGACCACCGCGCCGGGACTGGTCGTTGCCGCGATCGTGCACGCCGAGCTGGCGGTGCTGCGCCCGTTCCCGACCGCGAACGGGCTGGTGGCCCGGGCCGCCGAGCGCGTCCTGTTGGTTGCCCGAGGCATCGACCAGGTCGCGGTCACGGTGCCGGAGGTCGGTCACCTCGAACTGGGAGCGTCGTACCCGGGCGCGTTGACCGACTACGCCGTACGCGGAGTGACCGGGGTCCAGAGCTGGCTGTTGCGGGAGTGCGAGGTGATCGCTTTGGCGGCAGAACGTTCACCGCTCAACTTCTCTGCCCAGTAAGGCGATTCGGGCCGGACGTGCGAACGGCGCCCTCTGACGAGAGCGCCGTTCCTGGCACGTCATTCCGGTTACCAGGCGTGCACCTTGTCTGCCGCCACAGGATCGAGCCTGGGTCGAGCTGCCCGGTTGGGATGGGCTGGTCGCCGCGTGGGTACCTGACTGCCGTGCGCTTTTACTCGGTGGGACCGAAGTCCCTGTGCTGATTCCTTTGTACTCCCCGAACCCCTTCAGCGGAAGAGTTTGGGGCGCCTTGATCAAGTTGAGAAACTTACTGTGAGGTTCAGTTTTCGTCGGTCCGGGACCGCCGGCGGGCGGCGTACAGCAGCGCCCCGGCGGCCAGTCCGGCGCCGATCGCGGTGGCCGCGACGGCCGGCCCGCGGACGCCGCGGAAGCGCCCGGTCCGCTCGGTCAGGGCGACCGGCTTGCTGAAGTCGAGCACCGGCCAGCCGCGGGAGATCGCCAGCCGGCGCAGCGCCTTGTCCGGGTTCACCGCGAACGGATGGCCGACCGCGGCCAGCATCGGCTCGTCGGTGATCGAGTCGGAGTAACCGTAGGAAGCCTGCAGGTCATAGCCTTCCGCGGCCGCCACGGCCTCGATCGCGGTCGCCTTGTGCGGGCCGTAGACGTACTCCTCGATCTCGCCGGTGTACTTGCCATCGGCAACTACCATCCGGGTGGCGATGACCCGGTCGGCGCCGAGCAGCTCACCGATCGGCTCGACCACCTCGGCGCCGGACGAGGAGACGATCACCACGTCCCGGCCGGCCGCGTGGTGCTGCTCGATCAGCGTCACCGCCTCGTCGTACACGATCGGGTCGACGATGTGGTGCAGGGTGTCGGCGACGATCGACTGCACGGTCCGGACGTCCCAGCCTGTGCACATAGCGGACAGGTACTCCCGCATCCGCTCCATCTGGTCGTGGTCGGCGCCACCGAGCAGGTAGACGAACTGGGCATAGGCGCTGCGCAGCACGGTCCGCCGGTTGATCAGCCCGCCGGCGTAGAACGGCCGGGAGAAGGCCAGGGTGCTGGAGCGGGCGATGATGGTCTTGTCGAGATCGAAGAAGGCGGCCGGGCGCGGGGTCCGCAGGTGCTCCATGCGTCGAGTTTAGGGGCGGTTTTTCACAGCTCCGGCGAAACGCCGAGGGCCCGGCCTTTCGTGTGGCCTGGTCTCCCGTTAGACTGTTGAGCAGTGTGACAGTGACACTGGCCTGGAGCCCTCACCAAGGGCCCTGGCGCCCGGGGAAGACGCGCTCGGTTGCAACACAACTGAGATGTGTGGACGCCGGTTTCGGGGGGTACATACTCCTCGACAGTGGCAGACTGTCGCCTCCTGATCGGCCCCCGGCTCCTCCCCCCGAGCCCGTGGCCGAAGACGGCCCCCGGTCACCCCCCCGCCGGGGGCCGTCGCCTTTCCTGACGCAGGTCTCCCCCGATTCCTAGATGCGGCTGGCGTCGAAAATGTTGCCCGGATCGGGCTCTTTCGTGAGAAATCGGTAAGTTCCTCACTTTTGCTGAGCGTGAGAGCGTTCCCACTTTATGCAGGGTCTTGACAATGTAGTTGCGCCGTCACACTTTGTGTCACATGACCCGCTCGCGAAGCCGCCGCCCCCAGGCCGCGATCATCCCCGCCGTCCTCTCCGCCCTGCTCGGCCTGCTGCTGATTCCCGGCACCAGCTCGGCCGCGACCAACCTCGTCACCAACGGGACCTTCGAAACCGGCTCACTGGCCGGCTGGTCCTGCTCGGCCGGGACCGGAGCCGCCGTCAGCGGTTCGGCCCGGACCGGTACCTACGCCCTCCAGGGCACCCCGACCGCCGGTGACAACGCCCGGTGCAGTCAGACCGTCTCGGTCCGGCCCAGCTCGACCTACACCCTGTCCGCCTGGGTGAAGGGCTCGAACGTCTACCTCGGCTCCGACGGCGGGTCCAGCACCTGGACCACCAGCTCGTCGTGGGCCCAGCTGACCACGACCTTCACGACCGGCGCCAACGCGAGCACCGCCACGATCTACCTGCACGGCTGGTACGGCGTACCGGCGTACCAGGCGGACGACGTGGTGCTCGACGGACCGGGTGGCACCGGGCCGCCGCCGGACACCACCGCGCCGACCACACCGGGCGGACTGACCGTGGGCAGCCCGACCTCCAGCTCGCTGCGGCTGAACTGGTCCGCCGCGACCGACGCCTCCGGGATCGACCACTACGAGGTGGTCCGGGGGAGCGAGGCCGCGCAGAACGTCGGCAACGTGACCAGCTGGACGGCCACCGGCCTGGCGCCGAGCACCAGCTACAGCTTCAAGGTCCGGGCCTGCGACCCGTCCGGCAACTGCTCGCCGTACGGCGCTGCTGCTTCCGGTACGACGTCCAGCGGGCCGACCGTGCCGCCGTCGTCGCTGCCGAAGCACATCCTCACCGGCTACTGGCAGAACTTCAACAACGGTGCGGCGGTCCAGCGGATCTCCGACGTGCCTGCGGCCTACGACCTGATCGCGGTGGCCTTCGCCGACGCGGACCCGTCCCGTCCCGGCGGCATCACGTTCAACCTGGACAGTGCCGGACTGAACGGCTACACGGTGGCGCAGTTCAAGGCCGACATCGCCGCGAAGAAGGCAGCCGGCAAGAAGGTCATCCTGTCCGTCGGCGGTGAGCGCGGCACGATCTCGGTCGGCAGCGCGACGGCCGCGACGAACTTCGCGAACACCGCGCTGTCGGTGCTGCGCGAGTACGGCTTCGACGGGATCGACATCGATCTGGAGAACGGCGTCAACGCGCAGTACATGGGCCAGGCGCTGCGCAGCCTGCACAGCCAGTTCGGCACCGGGCTGATCATCGCGATGGCTCCGCAGACGATCGACATGCAGTCCCCGGCGTTCGAGTACTTCAAGCTGGCGCTGGCGATCAAGGACATCCTGACCGTGGTCAACGTGCAGTACTACAACTCCGGCGCGATGAACGGCTGCAACGGCCAGGTCTACTCCCAGGGCTCGGTCGACTTCATCACCGCGCAGGCCTGCATCATGCTGCAGAACGGGCTGCGGCCCGACCAGGTCGGTCTGGGGCTGCCGGCGTCCACGCGCGGCGCGGGTAGCGGGTACGTCTCGCCGACGATCGTCAACAACGCGCTGGACTGCCTGACCAAGGGCACCAACTGCGGCAGCTTCAAGCCGAGCACCACCTGGCCGACGCTGCGCGGTGCGATGACCTGGTCGACCAACTGGGACGCGAGCAACGGCAACCAGTTCTCCAACCAGGTCGGCGCGCACGTCCACTCGCTGCCCTGATGCACAGTTACCGCCCCGCTCCGGTGCTGGAGGCGCTCGGTGTCTGCTCGGAGGACGAGCAGCTCTACCGGGCGCTTCTGGCCCGGCCGGAAGCCACCACGACCGAGCTGACCGGCTTGACCGGTTGGCCCGCTGCCCGGGTCACCCGCCACCTCAGGTCCTTGCTGAGCCTCGGCCTGGCCTCTCGTACGCCGGGGCGCCCGGCCCGCTACACCCCGGCCGTGCCAGAGGCGGCGGTCGAGCTGCTGGCGCTGCGCAGGCAGGCCGCGATCGTCGAGGCCCGGCTGGGCGCGTCCGTACTCACCGCGGAGTTCCGCGCCGCGACCGAGTCCGGGCCGTTCACGGTGATCCGTGGCGCCGAGGCGATCGCGCAGCGCTACCAGCAGGCGCAGCAGGTCGCGCGGACCGAGGTGGTGGTGCTGGGCATGCCCGCCGGGTTGCCGGTCGAGTCGCGACGGAGCACCGGCGTCGAGTACCGCGTCGTCTACGACCTGGGCGCGCTGGCCGACCCGGCTCAGCTGGCTGCGGCTCGGTCGGGCGGGACGTCGTGCCGGATGCTGCGCGACGTACCGCTGAAGCTGGTCGTGGCGGACCGGCGTACGGGGTTGCTGCAGTCCGGGCCCGACGTGATGGTCGAGCTCGGACCGTCGAGCTTGCTGGACGGGCTGCTGCGACTGTTCGAGCTGTTGTGGCAGCAGGCGACGCCGTTGAGTTTCGAGCCGTCCGACGGACCCCTGTCGGCCGACGATCAGCAGCTGCTGGCACTGGCCGCGGCCGGGCTCACCGATCAGGCGATCGCGCGGCGGCTCGGCGTCGCGCAGCGGACGGTCGAGCGACGGATGCAGCGGATCCTCAAGGCGCTGGACGCGACCACTCGCTTCCAGGCGGGCCTGCGGGCGGGTCAGCGAGGCTTGCTGAACCAGGGCGTGTCTCCTAGTCCGTGACGTCGGCCACCGTGGCGTTGACGGCCTTGAGCAGGGCGTCGGCGTCGACGGTCAGGCCGACGCCGTGGTCGCCGCCGCCGATCGAGATCGTCCCGGTGATCCGCTCGTCGGCGATGACCGGCCAGTCGTGCGTGCTGCCGAGTGGGGTGATCGTGCCGCGGACGTACCCGGTCACGTCAAACGCCGTGTCCGCGCTGGGCATCGAGATCCGGTTCACCCCGAGCAGGGTGCGCAGCTTGGGCCAGGCGATCTCCCGGTCGCCGGGCACCAGGACGAACCGGTAGTCGTCGTCGGCCAGCCGCACCACGATCGTCTTGATCAGCTTGGCCGGCTCGATCCCGCGCGCGGCGGCGGCCTCCTCGAGCGAGTTCACCCGGCCGTGCCGGGTCTCCTCGTAGGCCAGTCCCAGGGTGTCGGCCGCTTCGGTAGCTCTGGTCACCCAGCTAGTTTCGCACCCGGCGCCTAAGCATCAGGGCGAGTAGCAGTGTGAGCAGGAACAACGCTCCCGCCTCCGCGGTCACGCCGGGCCAGGCAGCATGTGTCCAGGCGGCTCCGGCCAGGCCGCCGAAGACCGACGAACCCAGGTAGTAGGCGAACAGGTAGAGACTGGCGGCCTGCGCGGTCCCGCCGCCGGTCGCGTGTGCCCGGGCGGCGACCCACCCGCTGGCTACGCCGTGGACCGCGAAGAACCCGGCAGTCATCACCGCGAGTCCCAGGACGATCAGGGCGAGCTGATGCGTCAGGGTGATCGCCACACCGGCCAGTGTGACCAGACAGCCGATCGGAACGACCAGGTGCCGGCCGTAGCTGTCCGCCAGTCGTCCGGCCGTGGCGGACGCGGCTGAACCGACCAGATAGACCACGAAGACCAGGCTCGCGAGCCCCGGCCCGAGATCGTACGGCGCCGCCGCGAGCCGGAAGCCGCTCGCGTTGTACACGGCGACGAAGGCGCCCATCGCGGTCGCCGCGATCGCGTAGAGCATCAGCAAGGCCGGATCCTTGAGCACCTTGCTGGTTTGGTGGAGCAGCGTGCGAGGGTTGGCGGGCGTCGCGGTGAAGTTCCGGGACTCGGGGAGCAGCGCGATCAGCAGCACCGCGCAGGCCACCCCGAGGACGGCGATCCCACCGAGCGCCGTACGCCATCCGCCCAGGTCGGCGAGGCCTCCGGCGATCAGGCGACCGGTCATGCCGCCGACCGCCGTACCGGCGATGTAGAGGCCGCTGGCTCGGGCGTGGCTGTCCTCGTGCACCTCTTCGCGCAGGTAGGCCATCGCGACGGCGGGGAGTCCGGCCAGCGCGACGCCCTGGATGCCGCGGAGTGCGAGCAGGGTCGGCCAGTTCGGAGCGAGCGCGCACAGGACCGCGATGGCCGCGGCGGCCACGACCGACCAGCGCATCAGCCTGGTCCGGCCGAGCACTTCCGAGGCCGGGCCGGCGACCAGGAGGGCGACGCCCAGGCCGAGTGTGGCCAACGACACGCTGAATGCGCTCTGGCCCGCGGAGACGCCGAAGGCTGTTGCCAGCTCGGGCAGTAGAGCTTGGGTGCTGTAGAGCATCGCGAAAGTGGCCAGACCCGCGGCGAACAGAGCGACAGAGAGCCTGCGGTACCCGGCACTGCCGGGGCGATGGCCCGTCACCGTCGAGGTCTGCACGCTTTCGACGGTGCCAGATGTTCTGACATACGTAAAATGTCTGCCTCGGTGGTGATCGATACGATTTGTGCATGCATGTGGATGATCTGCGGTGGTTCGTGGTGCTCGGCGAGGCCGAGCACCTGACAGCGGCCGCAGCGGCTCTAGGCACGAGTCAGCCGAACCTTTCGCGCTCCTTACGCCGGGTCGAGGCGGCGTTCGGTGTCCCACTGTTCGAGCGCGAGCACAGGGGACTGCGGCTCAACCCGTACGGCCGGATCGTGCTGGAGGCGGCCCGGGCCGGTACGGCGGCGGTCGACGCGGCGCGGCAGCGGATCGACGCGCTGGTCGACCCCGAGTCGGGAACCGTGCGGCTGGCGTTCCTGCACTCGGTCGCGACGGGCGTCGTACCGGATCTGCTGACGGCGTTCCGCGCGGTCGCCCCGGCGATCCGGTTCGCGCTGCGGGAGCAGGCGTCGCACGACATCGTGCACGACTTGGAGTCCGGCGACTCCGAGTTGGCCATCACCGGGCCACGGCCGGATGCTGCGCGCTTCGGGTGGCATCTGCTCCAGCGTCAGCGGTTGTGTCTGTATGTGCCGCCGGGCCACGCGCTGGCCGGGCGGCAGCGGATCAATCTGGCCGAGGCGGCGACCGAGCCGTTCATCGGACTACGGCCGGACTTCGGGTTCCGGCGGCTCACCGACGAGCTGTGTCAGGCCGCCGGGTTCACCCCGTCAGTGGCGTTCGAGTCGACCGACCTCACCACCATCGACCGCCTGGTCGGTGCGGGACTCGGCGTCGCTGTCCTGCCCGGGGGAGCGGTGCGCGGGACGGAGAGCGGAGCGACGCCGGTGCCGCTGGCCGGCGTACGGGCTCGTCGGGACATCGGGCTCAGCTGGCGGCTGCACGGGACGCTGTCACCGGCAGCTGAGCGGTTCCGGTCGTTCGTCGAGGCTCAGCCGGCCAGCAACTTCGCCAGCTCGCCCGGGTGAGCCAGATGCGGGAAGTGCCCGCTCCCAGATAGCACCGTGATCCTGGTGTTCGGCCGATGCGTCTCCAGCCACTGCCGATACCCGGGACTCGGCTCGTCGCTCGTGACGTAGTCGTACGGCACGTCGATCGCCTGCAGGTCCGCCTCGCGCGCGGCCCGGAGCACGTCGGCCGGAGTCTCCATCACCTCACGCCAGTAGCCGAGCAAGATCTCCTGACTCGGCCGGGTGGATGCGTGGACCAGCGTCTGGGCCTCCTGCGGCAACTGGTCGATGTGCATCCCCGCGAGCATGGTCTCCCACACCTCGCCGTACGCCGGGCTGCGCAGCGTCGGCTCCAGCTTGGCCAGCACGTCCTTGAAGGGGCCGACCAGGAGTGGCTGGTCGATGTTGACCACACCACTCGTCCGGTACTTGGCGGCGTAGATCGTCGCGAGCACTCCACCGATCGAGTGGCCGACCAGCAGCGGGCTGGCGAGCCCGGCCTCGACAACCGCCTGGTGCAGGACGTCGGCGACGTCGCTGAGGTCGTACGACGAGCGTCCGGGGGAGTCCAGGTGGCCCGGCAGGTCGAAGGCGACGGTCCGGCGGCCAGGGTCGAGCACTGCCAGCTCTTGGAGCAGCGGACCCCATTGGCGCCGGTCGAAGCCGAGCCCGTGCAGTAGTACCAGCGGCGACCGTTCGTCTGTCGTACCGGCGCTGTCAGCGGCCAGCTCGCCGTAGTACCGCAGGTGGATCTGTGTCATGTCAGCCAGCGTAGCCACGGCGGGCCAGCCGCCGGGGTTCCGAAAAGGCAGATTCTCGCCTCGCAGGAAGCTGCAAGACCGTTGCCGCCGGTACCGGGTCCTGTGAGGCTGGCGGGACGGTTCACCTGAGCACGGCCGGGCACGCGGTCTCCCCAGATCAGGCCCGGCCGGGACCGCCGTACCGGGGCAGAAGAATGCCTGTTCTCCTGCCCCGGTGCGGAACGGTCTGCTCGGCCCGGTCAGAACCCGGCGGTGATCCGGGTGAACTCCCAGTCCGGCTGGGCGATACCGCTGCAGTGCGCGACGACCCCGCCGCCGGCACAACCGCGGTCCCGGTTGACCGACCAGAACGCGAGCCGGGCCAGACCGTTGCTCTTGGCCCAGTTCGTGATGGTCTGCCAGGTCTGGGTGGTGGTCATCTCCTGCTGATCGGACAGGCCGTTCATGCCGGAGATGCCCTGGTGGGCGTAGGCCTGCGCGGTGGTCCAGCCGAAGACGGCCTTGAGCTTGTTGTTCAGTCCGACGGAGGCGTTGAAAGTGTCGTTGGCGATGTTGCTGCTGCCGAAGTCGAACGGCATCAGCGTGAAGACGTCGATGTTCGCGCCGAGTGCCGCGGCCCGCTCGATCAGCCGGTTGCCGTAGTAGTTCGGGCCGCTGGTCGAGGTGCCGAAGGTCAGGATCGTCTGGATGCCGGGGTTGTTCTGCTTGACGATTTTCAGCGCGGTCAGGATCCGGTCCTGCACGACCTCGTTCTCGAACTCGTCGCTGTTCTCGATGTCGACGTCGATCGCCTTCAGGTTGTAGGCGTTGATCACCTGCTGGTAGGCGCCGGCCAGGGCTTCCGGCGTACTGCAGTTGGGGCCGAGCTTG
The DNA here is from genome assembly GCF_001984195.1 of Kribbella sp. ALI-6-A. GTDB lineage: Bacteria > Actinomycetota > Actinomycetes > Propionibacteriales > Kribbellaceae > Kribbella. The sequence goes on along the minus strand of NZ_MTQN01000012.1, from coordinate 667,621 downwards.
TTGCCGCTCCAACCGCCGATCGACGGCACGATGTCGCCGCCGGCCGCGCGGATCTGGGCGATCGCCGTGGCGTCGACACTGCCCTGCAGCGGACGGACGCCGTCCCAGGCGGGGTTGCAGCCGCCGGACGACAGGATGAAGGCCATCGTGAACCACTTGATGCCGGTGGCGTTCATGACCGTGGTCGGGCTCGGCGGATTGCCCCAGCCCATGTAGAGGTACGGCGCCGCGCGGCGGGCCGGGTTCTCGCTGCCGCCGCCGGTGGTGGTCTTGACCGAGAGCGTGCCGCTCTTGGCGCCCTCACCGATGCTGTTGGACGCGCTGACCTGGTAGCTGTAGGTCGTGTTCGCGGTCAGGCCGGAGTCCGTGTACGACGTACCGGTCGGGCTGCCGACCTTCGTGCCGTTGCGGTAGACGTTGTAGCTGGTTGCGCCGCCCACCGGGGACCAGGACAGGCTGACGGACGAGGCGGACGGCGTACCGGTGAGGCCGCTGGGTGCGCCGGGGACCGTGCCGCCGCCACCGCCGCTGCATGAGCCGCCGTTGAGCCGACACGCTGCCAGGCCTGGGAAGTTGCCCGGACTGCCGTTGAAGCCGAAGGTGACGCTGGCGCCCGGTGCCAGCGGCCCGGCCCAGCTGGGCGGAGTGAACGTGTGGGTCTGCCCGCTACTGGTCCGCTGGGCGTCCCAGGAACTGCTGACCGAGTAGCCGGACGGGAAGTCCAGGGCGATCGACCAGGTGTTGAGCGGACTGCTGGTGCCGTTGGTGACGGTCACCTTGCCCTCGAAGCCGCTGCCCCAGTCGGACACCTTGGTGAACGACGCGGTGACAGGGGCGGCTTGGGCTGTCGGGGCGACGAGGAAGGACAGGACGACTGCCGCCGCGGCGGCCAGTGCGATCGAAAGACGCTTGGGTTTCATGATGCTCCTCAGACCTTTCCCCACAGGGCGGGGACGTTGGGCGGTTCCCAGCCGGACAGGGCGGTGTGGCCCTGGATGCAGCGGTAGGTGACGCCGTTGTACGAGACCAGCGCGCCGGTGGCGTACGCCGTACCGGGAGCCCACGGGGTCGCCGTCGGAGGCGTCGGGGTCGGCGTCGGTGTCGGCGTGGGCGTGGGCGTGGGAGTCGGGGTCGGCGTGGGGGTAGGCGTCGGTGTCGGGGTCGGCGTGGGCGTCGGGTTCGGGCCGCTGCAGCCGGGGGTGCTCGCGTTGACCGCGTCGACCACCGCGTTGAACAAGGTCACGCCCGGATCGAGCGCCTCCATCGAGTACATCATCGCGCCGGCCAGCCCGTTGCAGTGCTGGTAGTCGGCCTTCGCTTTGATCGACCGGGCGTTGTCACCGGTCCAGAAGGTGCCGTTGCGATAGAACCAGGACGCTTTCGTGGTCTCGTCGAAGAAGCTGTACGCCGGGTTGTCGACGAAGCCGACAAGTTCCTTGTAGAACGAGACGCCGGGCACGTTGCCGCTCGCCGCGCTGCCGTCGGCCGGACCGGTGGCGGGCTGGTACTTGCCGTTCGCCGTGGCCGGAACTCCCTTCCATCCCCTGTAGTAGAAGGGATATCCGATCGTCAGCTTGTTCGCCGGGAAGCCGCCCGGGATGCCGTACGCCGGATCGCCGGTGGTCCAGGCCTTCACCGCGCCGTCGATCGAGTACTTGGCGGTGCCCGGCGGGATCGGCGTACTGGGGTCGTCCGGTGCCGGGTAGAGCGGGTCCTGGAAGTTCGTCGGCCCGGTGGCGTCCCAGCCGCCGTGCATGTCGTACGTCATCACGTTGTTGTAGTCCAGGTACTGCCCGATCTTGTTCGTCTCGATCGTGGCGATCTTGTCCTGGCCGGCCGGGGTGGCGGCGGTCAGCCACATCTTCCGCCCGACGCTGTTGCCGTAGGCATCGATCTGCGACCGCAGCTCCGCGAGCAGCAGGGTGAAGTTCTGCTTGTCGGCCGGGCTGTAGTGGTTGCCGACGTGGCCGTTCGGCGAACCGGGGTACTCCCAGTCGATGTCGATGCCGTCGAAGATCCCGGCCGCGCTGCCCGGGCCGCCGAAGCCGTCGACCACCGGCAGGTTGCCCTTCAGGAACATGTCCACGCAGGAGCTGACGAACGCCTTGCGCTTGGCGTCGGTGGAGGCCGCGTCGGAGAAGTACTTGGAGTACGTCCAGCCGCCGATCGAGATCAGGATCTTCAGGTTCGGGTAGCGCGCCTTCAACTTCTTCAGCTGGTTGAAGTTGCCCTGGATCGGCTGGTTCCAGACGTCGCCGACGCCGTCCACGCTGATGTCGGCGCCGTAGGACTTGCCGTAGTCGGCGAACGCGTCGCCCGCGCCGTCGCCGGCGTTCGGGTCGTTCTCGTTCTGCGAGGCGGCCTTGTTCGCCATGAAGCAGGTGTGGCTGGTCGGGTGGATGTTGGCGAACGCGTAGTTGACGAAGTCCAGCTTCGCGGCGGCGCCGGTGGTGGCCAGGTTCTTGGGGTAGAACGCGTTCGCGTAGATCCCCCACTGGGCGAAGTACGCCGTCTTGACGCCACCACTGGTGGCCTGCGGTGCGGCGGTGGTGGAGGCGGGCGGTTGCGCGGTGGCGACCGAGATCCCGGCGGCGGCGATCAGGGCGGTGGCGGCGACTGTCGCCGTGGTGGCGAGTATTCGCAGTCGACTCATGGGCGGTCCTCCGGAGCTGAGGCAGTGCACGGGTGTCCAGCGGGAAGCGGTCTGGGGGCGATTAGTTAAAGACGCTTCGAAAGGAACGGTAACTCCTGCCGGGCCGCCGGTCTCCGGCTCGTGCTGGCGGATAGCCGCTGCTGACGGAAACCCGCCAGACCCCTTTGTCCACAGCGATCCCGGTTACCTCCGGCGCACCCACGGTTTCCCGGCACCTTGTAGGCATGGAGACCTCACTGCCACCGGCGCCGGTACTGCTGGCCACCGCCGACGAGATGCTGCTCGACGATCTGCTCCGCCTGGCCGCTGCGGCCGAGGTGACCCCGCAGGTCGAAAAAGACCTGCTCGGTTTACGCCGGCACTGGCAGACCGCCACCCTGGTGGTGGTAGGCCAAGACCTCGTCGAACCCTTCGCCCGCACCCAACCAGTACGCCGCCCGGGGGTGATCGTGGCGGGTTCCGAAGCGGCCTTTTCGGTGCCGCGTGACCGCTCGCCGCTAGCGCCCTCAACGGAGCAGCGCGACCGCTCGGCTGTCCAGACCGTCGATGACGGCACCATCTTCCGCCGAGCCCTGACGATCGGTGCCGAAGGCGTGTACCTGCTTCCGGGCGACGAAGCCGCACTGGGTGACCGTCTCGCCGACACCCTGGATGGGGGAGTGCGAGCCGCGGCGACCTTCGCCTTCGTCGGCGGCTGCGGCGGCGCCGGCGCGACCACCCTGGCCGCGGCCGTCGCGGTCACCGCAAGCCGTCGCGGAGTCCGCACGATGCTGATCGACGGCGATCCGCTCGGCGGTGGCATCGACCTCGCACTGGGCAGCGAGACGGGCAGCGGTGCGCGCTGGCCGGACCTGCTCAACGCCGCCGGCCGAGTCAGCGCCGCCGCCCTCCGCGCCGCCCTGCCCACCGTCGACGGTCTCGCCGTCCTGTCTTGGGACCGCTCCGACGTCACCACCCTGCCGCCGGAGGCGATGCGATCCGTCCTCGGCGCAGCCCAACGCAGCAGCGACCTCGTCGTGGTCGACCTCCCCCGCCGAGCCGACCCCGCCGCGGAGGAGGCGTTCGTCCGCTCGACCGCCACGTTCCTGGTCGTCCCCCGCGACGTCCGTTCCTGCGCCGCGGCCGCCCGCCTGGTCAGACCGCTGCGTGAAGTCGCCACCGACCTGCGCGTGGTGGCCCGGGAACCCGGCCTGGGCGGACTCTCCGCAGTGGACGTCGCCCACCACCTGTCGTTGCCCTTGGCCGCCAAACTTCGCTTCGACCGCGAACTCCCCGCCTTGATGGACCAAGGCCGCTTCGACCCCCGCCCGCGCGGCGCCCTCGGCCGCACAGCAGGCGAACTACTCGACCTCTTCGGCCTCTACGGACTCCTCGCGGCATGACCCCATCGCCCCACTCCGGTCACGACCGATGACCCGCCCCATGACCATCTCGACCGACCCCCGCGACGCTCCCGAAGGGCTGCCTCCAGCATGACCGTCTCGACAGAGTTGCTCGACCGCGTCCGCGGCACGCTCGCCGCGCAGGGCGCCGAGCCGACCCCCGCCCGCGTAGCGGCAGCCCTCCGCGCCGACGGCAGCGTCTTCGGCGATTCCACTGTGCTTGAAGTCGTCGAAGCCCTCCGCCGCGAAGCGATCGGCGCCGGTCCTCTCGACCGCCTGCTCACCGAACCAGGGATCACCGACGTCCTGGTCAACGGCCCCAACGAGGTCTACGTCGACCGAGGAACCGGCCTCGAACGCATCCATCTCCGCACCGGCGACGAAGCCTCCGTCCGCCGCCTCGCCACCCGCCTGGCCGCCGCGGCCGGCCGTCGCCTCGACGACTCCACGCCGTACGTCGACGTCCGGCTCCCCGACGGCACGCGCTTCCACGCCGTACTGGCTCCGATCGCTTCCCCCGGCACCTGCCTGTCCCTCCGCGTCCCGTCCCGCAAGGTCCTCCGCCTCGAGGACCTCGTCGCCGCCGGCTCTCTTCCGCCCACCGGGATCGCCGTCTTTCGCGACCTCCTCGACGCCCGCCTGGCGTTCCTCATCAGTGGAGGAACCGGCACCGGAAAGACCACCCTGCTCAACTCACTGCTGTCGTCGACCGCCAGCACGGAACGCCTCGTCATCGTCGAAGACGCCAGCGAGCTACGTCCCGACCACCCGCACGTGATCCGCCTGGAGTCCCGTCCTCCCAACGTCGAAGGCTCCGGCGAAATCACCCTGCGAGACCTGGTCCGCCAAGCCCTCCGCATGCGCCCCGACCGCCTGGTCGTCGGCGAGGTGCGAGGCGCCGAAGTCATCGACCTGCTCAACGCGCTCAACACCGGCCACGAAGGTGGCTGCGGCACCGTCCACGCCAACTCCGCCGCCGACGTCCCCGCCCGCTTGGAAGCCCTTGGCGCCCTGGCCGGCCTGACCCCGCAAGCCGTCCACAGCCAGGTCTCCTCAGCCCTGCACGCCGTCATCCACCTCACCAGAGACCGCACCGGCCTCCGCCGCATCGCGGAGATCCGAGTCATCGCCCGCAGCCCCAACGGCTCCGTCACCACCCACCCCGCCGTCCACTTCACCCGCCAAGGCACCGTCGAACTCGACACCGGCGCCCCTCAGCTCACCCACCTCCTGTCAGGCGCCGCAGCATGAACCACGCCCTCGCCTCCGCCGCGCTGACCCTCCTGGCCGTCCTCACCGTCTTCCCCCGCAAAGGCCGCGCCCTGCATCGCCTCACCACGCCGTCCCGCGGTTCCACCAGCGCCGCGCACCTGGCCCGATCAGCCCGTCGCAGACTCCTCCCACTCGCCTTCGGCACAATCGTTGCCCTAGGCATCGGACTTTCCTTCGGTCCGCCCGCAGTCGTCACCACCGTCGGCGCGGCCACGATCCTCACCGTCGTCCTGACCCAACGCGCCAAGTCCCGCCATCAGGCGCAAACCAACCGCAAGCGATTCCAGATCATCGAGGCCTGCGACATCCTCGCCGCCGACCTCACCGCCGGTCGCCCACCCCAGGAAGCCCTCGAAGGCGCCGCCGAAGCGTGCCCCGACCTCCGCCCCGCAGCCGCAGCCGCCCGCCTGGGCGGCGACGTCCCCGCCGTCCTCCACCTGGCCGCCGAAACCCCCGGCGCAGAACCCCTCAAACCCCTGGCCGCCGCCTGGCAGGTCGCCGACCACTCCGGCGCCGCCCTGGCCACCATCATCGACCGCCTCACCACATCCCTGCGCGCCGAAGAAGCCCTCCACCGCCAGATCACCACCAACCTCGCCGGCGCCCGAACCACCGCCCGCCTCCTCACGGCCCTCCCCCTCTTCGGCACCCTCCTCGGCTACGCCTTGGGCGCCGACCCGCTGACCTTCCTCACCAGCACCGTCCCAGGCGCCGCCTGCCTAGCCGCAGGCCTGGCCCTCTCCCTCACCGGCCTCCACTGGACCAACCACCTCGCCGAGTCCCCATAACCACAAGGCCCGCCACCTCCACGGAGTCACATGCTCACCCCACTCACGCCCTCACCGACGACGGCCGCCATCTGCGCAGCCCTCGCCGCAGCCCTCCTCACCCGCGGACGCCCCGGCCCTCGCCGTCTCCGGCAGCACCCAACACACACCCACTCGCCCTACCGCCGCCTGACCAGCCGCCTGAAACCCCGCCAAGTCCCGACCCGAACCCGCCGCCTCCATCGCCTAGCGGCAACCCTCGCCGCAGCCGCCTGTCTGCTCCTCCTCCCCATCCCCTGGAGTGCCGTCCCCGCCGTCGCGATCTACGTAGCCATCCCGATCCTGCTCAGCCGCCTCGAACCCGCCGCCACCCGCAAGCGCAACGCCCGGCTAGCCGCAGACCTCCCGCTAGCCGTCGACCTCCTGGCCGCCTGTCTGAGAGCCGGCCGTCCACCCCAAGCCGCCATCGCCACCGTCGGCCAAGCCATCGACGGCCCCCTGGCCGCCCTCTTCGCCGAGCTCGAACACCGCCTCGACCTCGGCACCGACCCCATCGACGCCTGGTCCGTCCTCCGCGCCGAACCCACCTGCGCCCCTTTCGCCCGCGCCGTGCAACGAGCCCTCCGCTCCGGCGCCCCGCTGGCGAAGACCCTCGAGTCCCAGTCCACCGACCTCCGCCAGTCCCGCCGCTGGACCGCCGAAGAACAATCCCGCGCCGTCGAAACCCGCTCGGTCCTCCCGCTCGGCCTCTGCTTCCTCCCCGCCTTCGTCCTGCTCGGCGTCGTCCCCACCATCGCCACCACGTTCACCAACGTCTTCACCGACCTGAGCCCGTAGCCCACCCCGCTACCCGCCATCGCCTGCGACCAGCAACGCCTCCGCCACACTCGTTCGCGCGTACAACACCAGCCGCCCCACCCGATGCCCCGTCACCAACCCGGCCGCCCGCAAGGCACCGAGATGCTGCGACACCCCACCCGCCGTCAGCCCGACCCTCCCCGCCAGCTCCGTCGTCGACCGAGGAACGTCCAGCTGCACCAGCACCTCCGCCCGAGACCGCCCCAGCACCCCCACGACCCCAGCCGGCGCACGCCGTACCGACTCGTCCCAGATCGCCGCGACTCCACGGGCCGGATAGGTCAACGACGGCTGCCACGGCGGGATGGTGCTCGAGTACACCGACGGCCACACGAACGCCGACGGTGTCAGCAGTAGCCCTTCACCAGCCAGCTCCCGTACGCCGTGGAACCGCCGGTGCCTGATCCGCAACGCGCCCTGCTTCCACCGCACCGCCTGGTCCAGATCCTCGAACAATCCGGCAGGTCCGCCCTGTCCCAACCGCCGCGCGCGATACAGCAGATCTCCTTCCAGCAAAGCCCGGATCCGCCCCCAGTACGGCGCGATCGCCACGTCCCAGTACGCCTGCACCTGCTCGGCCAATCGCTCGATCCCGGCCTCGGGTTCGGCGTACAGCGAGCGCACGTCGTCCGACGGCAACTCCGCCGCCCGTGCCCGCTGCAACCTCCGTGGCACGGCAGCGTCGGCCAGCGACCCGACGGGATGCCTCCGCGCATACGCGAGCACATCGAGATCCGCCCGAACCTGCTCCGCGGCGACCCGTGACAACGTCCCGAGGTCAGCCGCCAGATCCGGTATCGGAGCCGCAGGCGAGGGAGTGAGGAAGTCCGGGGTGTACCAGCTCGCCGGATCGACCAGGTCGAAGAGCAGCCCCAGCTCGAGCCGCTCGCGTGCGATCCGTGCCGCGGTTTCCCTTGCCCACCGCCGATGGAAGTGCTGCGCGCGCGGAGTCTTCAGCAGCCGCACGCTCGCGACCACTTCCCACAGCGGCGACACCGCCAGCCGCGTCCGCGCCAAGTCCTCGACGGTAAAGGTGATCGTCAGCAAGCGATTCCCTCGATTCAGCCCTGCCTAAATCATTTCAGCACCACCCATGCACCGCCGCACCCTGAACCGACCACAGCATGGGAGGACACTTCAGATGACCACTCCGACCACTCGCGTCGGCGAGCTCACTGTCCGGCGCCTCGGCTTCGGCGCGATGCGACTCACCGGCTACCGTCCCGCCGCCGACCGCAGCGCGGCGATCCGCGTCGCTCGCCGAGCCGTCGAGCTCGGCATCGACTTCATCGACACCGCCGACGCGTACGGCCTCGGTGCCAACGAGGAACTGCTCGCCGCAGCCCTTCACCCGTACGCCGACGGCCTGGTGATCGCCACCAAGATCGGCCACACCCGCCCGTCAGCAGGGGAGTGGAAGCCCGTCGGCCGTCCCGAGTACCTCCGCCAAGCGGCCGAACTGTCACTGCGCCGCCTCCGCGTGGACCGTCTCGATCTGCTGCAACTTCATCGCATCGATCCGGCGGTTCCACTCGACGATCAACTGGGTGCCCTCGCGCAGCTCCAGGCCGAGGGAAAGGTTCGCCACATCGGCCTGTCCGAGGTCACCGTCGAGCAACTGACAACAGCCCGTCGTCACATCCACGTCGTCAGCGTCCAGAACCGCTACAACCTGACCGATCGCACGCATGACGACGTCCTCAAGTACTGCGAAGCGCAGGGAATCACCTTCATTCCTTGGCTTCCCATCGCGGGCGGCGCCCATCCCTCGCCACTGCTGGCGGAACTCGCTGCCGAAGCCGGCGCCACCCCGTCGCAACTCTCGCTGGCGTGGCTCCTCCACCGCTCGCCCGTGATCCTTCCGATCCCTGGGACGAGTTCCGAGGCCCACCTGGTCGAGAACACCGCGGCCGCTGCGCTGCGCCTGACCGACGTCCAACTCGCTCGTCTCGATGCCGTTGGCTGAGTTGTCCCCAGCCTCAAAACTCCTTCTGTACAAGGCTTCCCGCCACGGCATCTTGTCAGTAAGCCGTCCGGACAGTCCGGTCGCAGATCAGGAGAACCCCTCATGTCCCATCAGCTTGCCGCCCTCCGTCGCCGACGCTCCGAGCGCGGCGCGACCACCGCCGAGTACGCCGTCGGCATGGTCGCCGCCTGCGGATTCGGCGGCATCCTGATCACCTTGCTGAAGTCCGACGCGATGATGTCGGTGCTCAAGGCAATCATCAACTGGGCCTTGCAGTCCGCCGGCGTCGAAGGCGTCCAGGTCTGACGCGCACCGGCCCGGACCACGAGGTCCGGGCCGGCTCGCCCACCCCGATCCCATGAACCCGTCCCGCCGAGGTGCCGATCCCACAGCCCGTACCCGCCGACGTACTGAACACGGCACCGTCACTGCCGAGCTCGCCCTGCTCTTCCCCGTCCTGATGGCCACGATCGTCGCCGGTGTCTGGGCCGTCGGTCTCGTCATCACCAACATCCGCTGCATCGACGCCGCCCGCGACGTGGCGCGGGCCGTCGCCCGAGGAGAAACCGAGGACACAGCCCAGACCATCGGCCGCCGAGCTGCCCCGAAGGACGCCATCATCGACATCCTCACCACCGACGGCGAGGTCCAGGTAACCGTCAAAGCCGACCGCAGCCTCGACTGGCCGCTCTTCGCCGCGCTGCCCACCATCCCGCTGAAAGCCCAGGCCACCCTCCAGACCGAACCAGGACAGCAATGACCAGACCCTCCGACGAGCAAGGCGGTGCCACCCTTCTGGTCCTGTGGACCGCTCTGCTCCTTCTCGCCGCAGGAACCCTCGCCACCTTCTGGTCCGCGATCTCACTCGCCACGCACCGAGCCAACGCAGCCGCAGACCTCACCGCGCTGAGCACCGCGCAGGCCATTCAGTCCGGTTCGCCAGATCCCTGCGCAGTCGGCCGACGGGTAGCCACCGCCAACCAGGCCTCCCTGACGACCTGCACCCTCACCCTCGACACAGCCACCATCAAGGTCGCCGTCCACCTGGACCTGGGAGTCCTGGGCGCCCCCACCCTGACCACCACAGCCCGCGCAGGGCCCACCGACGAGCCCGCCGAAGGAGCAAACTGATCACGTGACGACCCCGGACCCCACCACTCCCGTCTTCCAGCCCCCGGTCTTCGATTCTCCCGAGCAGTCGGGCTCCCGCCCCCTGATGGTCGTCGACGCGGCCAATGTCATCGGCTCCCGCCCCGACGGCTGGTGGAGGGACCGAGCCGGCGCAGCCCGACGCCTCCTCACCACCCTCGCCGAGTACCACCAGGGCCCCGGCGCCGCCACCGCCATCACCGTCATCCTCGAAGGAGCAGCCCGCCCCGCCGCCGACGCCGTCACCCCCACGACCAATTTCCAGATCGTCCAAGCCCCACACTCCGGCGACGACGCCATCGTCGAAGCCGTAGCCGCCGCGTTCGCCGAAATCCCCACCCGCGAGATCACCGTAGTCACCGCCGACCGAGGCCTCCGAGCCCGAGTAGAACCCCTAGGCGCCGCCACCACCGGCCCGAACTGGCTCCATTCCCGCCTCGAGGGCGAATAGGCGGGCGCGAAGGCCTCGGGGCCGCCAGACCAGCTGGATCGCGGTGACCGCCGTACACAGGACACCCGTTCCGGCAATAACCAGGAGGACGGGAGTTCGCCTATCGCTGTTCGTACCTGTTCGCGTTGAGTACGGGCGTGGTGATCAGCCGGGCCGGCTGACACTGCACCGGCGGTCAACGCACCCGATGGTCGGCGGTGAACGCACCCGAAGCCCCGTGGCCAACGCCCCCGAGCCCAGCAGCGAATCAGTCGTACAGCCAGCCGTTGTGTTCGGCGATTTTGATGGCGTCGGCGCGGGTGCGGGCGCCGGTTTTGCCGATGGCGGACCACAGGCGGGTGCGGACGACGCGTTCGGAGACGGCGAGTTTTTCGGCCATCGTGGCGACGGTGCCGCCTTCGCGGGCGGCGCGCAGGGTGGTGGTTTCGCCTTCGGTGAGCGGGGTTTCGGTGTAGTGCAGGGTTTCGGCGGCGAGGTTGGCGTCGACGACGCGCAGGCCGAGGTGGACGCGGCGGACGGCGTCGGCGAGTTGGGGAGCGGGGCTGTTCTTGAGGGCGAAGCCCTTGGCGCCGGCTTCGAGGCCGCGGCGCAGGTGGCCGGGGCGGCCGTAGGTGGTGAGCATGACGACGCGGCACTCGGGCATCGACGTGCGCAGCTGGGTGGTGACGGTGATGCTGTCGTGGACCGAACCGGCGGCGTCGAGCAGGGCGATGTTCGCGCGGTGGTGCTTGGCGGCCGCGACGACGTCGTCGGAGCGTTTCAGCTCGGCGACGATCTCGAGGTCCCGTTCGCGTTCCAGGCCGCTTCTGAGGACGCCTCGGCTGAGGATCTGGTCGTCGACCAGCAGCAGCCGGATGCGGTCGGGCAAACGAGCCTCCGGTGTTCCGTTCGGGCGCCGGGGAAGTGCGTCCGGGAGGATGAGCAGGACTTCGGTGCAAGATCATGGATCCGTCCGGCGGACGGCGTCCAGATCAACGCGGTATCTCTACCAGATTGCGACCGGATCGCGACCCACCCACCCCGTCGCCCTCCCGGACGTCAGTGCGATACAGCGACGAACTCGCCGGTGTGGGTCGCCAGCACGTGGCCACCTGACTGTTCGGCCGGCAGCGTCTCCGCGTCCGAGCGGACTGCGCGGCGGCTGCCGTCGGGCGCGATGAGCACGGTGTTCGGCGCACCCAGTACGACGAACTCGTCGCCGTTGCGCAGCAGCACCGGCGCGTTGTACCCGGCCGACACCGACGTACGACCAGCCGCCAACCCCTCCAGTACGGCGGGCACCAGCTCGTCCGGGCCTTCGGCGGAGGCGTCGACGGCGATCCACGTGGTAGGTGCTCCGGGCAAGGACAGCGAGGACGGGTTGTGCCAGTCACTGCCGCCGATGGGGGTCGTCGTCGACAGGCCCCACGCCTCCCACCACGCGATCGGACCGCCCCAGCGGCGGTCGAGCCAGGAGGAGTGCCAGATCTCGGCGAGCGGCGGATGCGCCGTACCGAGTGGTTGGCGCCAGGAGCAGTCGCCGCCCAAGGGATGGTTGATCGACAGCAGACCACCTCGGCCCGCGACCTCCTTCACCCACTCCGCGGCCGGGCGGCGGAAGTCGATCACGCCGATGGCGCCGAACGCGTTCGCGTGGCCCGACTCGGTGGTCACCTCCTGGCCCGGGATCAGTCCGATGCCGAAGCGCCGGCCGACCGAGGGCAGTTCGAGGTGATGGGCCTCGGTGTTGTGGTCCGTGCAGGCGAGCACATCCAATCCTGCTGACACGCCCAGCGCCGCCAGGTTCGCGATCGGGGTCGAGCCGTCGGAGTGGAGGGAGTGGGCATGGAAATCGCCGGTGACCCAGCGAAGGCCGTCAGTTGACGGCAGGTTTCGGCGCGGCGGCCGAGCCGGTACGACGACCGCTTCTGTGGCGGCGGCGTACTCGGCCAGTCCCGGTACGACGGAGACCGGACCCGTCATTGCCTCGACCACCAGTTCGGCGCCCTCGACCGGAAGCCGGTGGAGGCCGAGCACGACCCACCACGTCCCCGGCTCGAGCTCACCGGCGAGGTAGCCGGGCGTCGCGGCGTTCGGGGTGATCGCAAACGTTCGCCGCGCGCCGCCCGACCAACCGCGCCAGCCGTCAGCGCCCTCGCAGCCGATGTCGATCACCACACCGTCGATATCGGGCACGGTCAGCGTGACCAGCAGACCCTCACACCCGGGCGGTACGTCGACCGGCAGCGAATGCCAGACCGACTCCGCCCGGTCGTCCAGAGTCCACCGGCGCGTGAAGGAGGTGACAGCCATCAAGCACGCACCGCGTTGGGCTGACGAGCGAGGAGTTCACCTGAATCCGTGTCGTACAGGAGGACACGCTGGATCGGCGCGGTGAGCATCACCGGGGTGCCGGGGGCCGGTTCCTCTTCCTCGGGAACGGTGACGCCGATCAGTGTGCCGGCGCAGTCCACGGAGATCAGGGACGACGTACCAAGGTTCTCCGCGACAACCACAGTGCCGGGGATGGACGGGCCGGACGGAGTGCCGGTCGACAGCACCAGGTACTCCGGGCGGACGCCCACCGTGACCTTCGCCCCGGCCGGGACCGAACCAGTAGCCGCAGGCAACCGACCGCCCGCGACCTCCACCACCCCGGACGACGTGCCGTCGGCCGCCGCGCCGTCGGTGGCTCCCACCACTCCGTCCAGCAGGTTCATCGGCGTCGAGCCGATGAAGTTCGCGACGAACGTGTTCGACGGCCGCGCGAACACCTCCCGCGGCGAGCCGAGCTGGACCAGCTTGCCGGTCTGCATGACCGCGATCTTGTCGGCCAGGGCGAGTGCCTCGGCCTGGTCGTGCGTGACGAACACCGTGGTGATCCCGAGGTCGCGCTGGAGCTTCTTCAGGAACGTGCGCGCTTCCAGCCGCAGCCGGGCGTCGAGGTTCGACAGCGGCTCGTCCAGCAGCAGCACCTTGCCTTCCGACGCGATCGCCCGCGCCAGCGCGACCCGCTGTTGCTGACCACCGGACAGCTGCCCGGGCCGACGCTCGAGCAGGCCCTGCAGCGAGAGCTCGCCGGAGGTCCGCTCCGCGACCGACGTCCGGGTGGCCGCGGCGACCCGGCGGACCTTCAAGGGGTAGGTGATGTTCTCCGACACCGTCATGTGCGGGAACAACGCGTAGTCCTGGAAGACCATCGCGACGCCGCGCTTGCCGGGCTCCAGCCGGGTCACGTCGGTGCCGTCGATCCGGACCGTTCCCTGCGAGGCGTTCTCCAGACCGGCGATCGTGCGCAGCAGCGTCGTCTTGCCGCACCCGGACGGGCCGAGCAGCGCGAAGAACTCGCCGTCGGCCACGCTCAGGTCGAGCCCGTCGACCGCGCGCACGCCGTTCGGGTAGACAGTTGCCAGACCTTCGATGTCGATGCCGGCCATCAGCTCTTGATTCCTCCATGGAAGCGGAACCCGTACCTCGAGTTCACCAACAGGTACAGCACGACGACCGGGATCGAGAACAGCAGCGAGAAGACCGGGATCACCGAGAGGTTGGCGCTGCCGCCCTCGTCGGTGAAGGTCTGCAGCAGCACCGCGCCGGGCTGCTTGTCGATCGACCGGATCAGCAGGAAGGGCACCAGGAAGTTGCCCCACGAGTTCACGAACGCCCAGACCAGGATGGTGGCCAGACCGGGCCGCGCGACCGGCAGCACCACGTCGCGCAGGATCTGCCCGGTCGAGGCGCCGAACACCCGGGCCGACTCCTCGTACGACTTCGGTACGGCGTCGACGAAGTCCTTCAGGATGAAGATGGCCGCGGGCAACAACCCGCCGGTCATCACCAGCGCGACGCCGAAGCGGGAGTCGATCAGCCCGAGCTGGAACATCATCACGAAGATCGGCACCATCGCCGCCGTCCCGGTGACCACCGACGACAGCAGCAGCAGTCCGTACAGCAAGGCGTCGCGGCCCGGGATCCGCACCCGGGACAGCGCGTACGACGCCAGCGCCGCGAACGCGGTCACCGCGACGGCCGTCGTCACGCAGATCAGCAGCGAGTTCACCATCGAGTGCAGCGCGTACGGGTGGTCGAGCGTCTTGCGGACGTTGTCCAGCGTCCAGTCCGGCCAGCGCACGCCCAGGCCGGGCGAGGCGTCGAACGGCGCGGAGGCGATCCACAGCATCGGGACCGCGAAGAACAGCGTGATCGCGCAGATCAGCACGTAGAAGCCGATCCGCCGTACGACGTACGCCGGGTTCACGAGCGCCTCCTCAGCAGTCGCAGGTAGAGCAGCGCGACCAGCAGGTTCGCGATCAGCAGCAGGAACGAGATCGCCGAGGAGTAGCCGAGCTCACCACCTTGCAGCGCGACGTTGTAGATGTAGACCGGCACGGTCTCGGACTCGTGGTTCGGGCCGCCCTTGGTGAGCAGGAACGGCGAGAAGTCGTTCGCGGTCCACAGCGAGATCAGCAGCGTGTTGGTCAGCACGTGGCCCCGGATGTGCGGGAACACGACGTCGCGCAGGGTCTGCCAGCCCGATGCCCCGACCATCCGGGCCGACTCCAGCTGCGACGGCGGCACCGCCTGCAGCGCCGACGAGTAGAGCATCATCGAGAACGCCGTACCCCGCCAGGTGTTGAACAGCACCAGGCAGACCATCGGGTACTCGATCAGCCAGGCCGTGCCCTGCTGGCCGAGGATGCTGTTCAGCGTCCCGGTGTCGCGGTCGAAGAACGCGATCCACAGGTACGCGACCACGGTCGACGGCAGGATCCAGGCCAGCAGCACCAGCCCCTCGACCGTACGCCGGACCGCCGGGCGGGCCTTGCGCATCGTCCAGGCCAGCGCGAAGCCGAGGATGTTCTGGCCGATGATCGCCGAGCCGAGCACGAACAGCAGCGTCAGCCACAGCGCGTTGTGGAACAGCGCGTCGTTGAGCGCCTTGGTGTAGTTCTCCAGGCCGATGATCGACGGCGACACGGCCTCGACGCCGGTGAGGCGGTAGTTCGTGATGCCGATGTAGATCGTCCAGACCGCCGGAAAGACCAGGAACGCCCCGATCAGCAGCAGGGCCGGCGCGACGAAGCCGAGGGCCCGGCCGACGCCGAGTCCCGCGACGTCCTGGGCCGGCCCGCGGACCCGTGCCGGGCGGCCCGGCACGGGTTCACTGGTGCCCGCCATCAGTTGCTGGTGACCTTGTCCTTGCCGCCCGCGGCGGACTCGACCGCGGTCTGGTACGCCTTGGCCGCGTCGGCGGTGGACTTGCCGCCGATCACGTCCGCGGTGGCCTGCTGCAGCGCCGCCGAGATCTTCGGGTACTCGGCCAGGCCCGGCCGGTACTGGGTCAGCGGCAGCACCTTGGTGGCGACGAAGTTCAGCATCGGGTCACCTGCCAGCACCTTGGCGTTGACGTCGGTGCGCTGGGTGATCTTCGCGGCGCCGTTCAGGCCCGCCTCGACCATCTCGGCGGAGTTCATGAACTGCAGCAGCTCCCAGGCCTGCTGCGGGAACTTGGTGTTCGGGTTGATCGCGACCACACCGCCGCCCGACATCGAGACGAAGTCCTGGCCCTTGACGCCGGCGCCGGGCTTGATCGCCGGGATCAGCGCGTAGCCGACGGCGGCGTCGCGGTCGGCCATCTTGGCGACGCCCTCCTTGGGCTCCACCACGCTGCGCCAGAAGTAGTCGCCCTCGGCCAGGATGCCGATCTTGTTCGCGGCGAACTCGGCGAACGACTTGTCCCGGCCCTTGGCCTCGCGCTGCAGCACCGGGTCACCCAGTCCGCCGCTGTAGATCTGCCGGTAGAAGTCGAGGACCTGGCGCAGTTGGGCGGTGTTGCCGAGCCACTTGCCATCGGTGTTGACGGTGGCGCCGGTGCCGACCAGCAGCGGCAGTACGCCTTGCATCGAGGTGGCCTCGCCCATCGCGGTGCCGCCGTTGATCTGGATCGGGGTCACGCCGGGCAGCTGCTTGAGCTTCTGGCCGGCGGCGATGATGTCGTCCCACGACTTCGGCTGCCAGTCGGCCGGCAGTCCGGCCTGGGCGAACAGCTTCTTGTTGAAGTACAGCACCCGCCCGTCGGTCCCGGCCGGTACGCCGTACCGCTTGCCCTCGAAGCTGCCGAGCTGCTGGACCGACTCGGGGATCTGCTTCCAGCCGTCCCAGTCGTCCACCTTGGCCGCGTCGCCGACGGTGTCGGTGAGCGGCTTGACGTAGCCGGCCTGGGCGAACTCGCCGACCCAGATGCCGTCGATGTTCATCAGGTCGGGGCCGGCCTTGTTCGACAGGCTGAGCGCGAGCTTCTGCTTGTAGACCTCGTCGTCGGAACCGTCACCCTCGAACCGGACGGTGACGTCGACGCCCTTGGCCTTCTGCGCCTCGACGAACTTCGGGATCAGCACGTCGGAGGTGAAGGTCGCGCCGGCACTGTTCTTGCCACCCTTGACCGAGTTGGCGCCGATCACCAGCTCGACCTTCTTGGCGTCGGCGTTGCGGTTCGCGTCCTGGTCGGTACCGCCGGAGTCCGACGACCCCAGACAGCCGGACAGCAGCAGCGCAGCGGCCACGCCCAGGGCGGCCGGCGGGATCACACGCTTGATGGATCGCATCAGGAGGACTCCTTGCAGGGCTTGCGGGGGAGAAACTGCCGGATCACCTTGGCACTCGGAGAAGACTTTGTGAAGACTTTTGCCCATCGCAGGGTAAAACGTTGCCAATTTCCAACCTGTGCCCGGGTGGCGTACCGATCGTTGCCTGCGGCTACCTGGTGTCGCCATCCCAGTCAGGCGGCAGTTCCGTCAAATCCGGTACCACCGGGACGCATTGCGGAAGAGTTAAAGCTCGCTCGCGGTCTTGTCTCAAAGAGTAGCTGGCTAGATACAGAACGTGAGAATTGGAGGTAGCGTCATCGGCGTTCGGATCACTGGAAACGGAGGTGAAGGACATGCTCGGCGAGCTACTGCACGACCTTCTCGGTGGGGGCCACCACCACCACTGGCACCACTGGCATCACTGGCACAACTGCTGGTGGTGATGCCCAGGCGGTGACCGGAATCTCCGCTGACGCGCAAGCAGCGGAAACTTCCCCGGCCCGCCGGAGTGGATCTCCAGGCCAACACTCGAGCTGAAAGGACAACGGGCGGCCCCGACATCGTCGGGGCCGCCCTTCTTCGTGCCTCGGGCTGCTACTTCTGAGCCAGCTGCATCATCTGCTTCGGCATCACCGACATCTCGGCCGGCACCAGGGTCTGGCCCTGGAGCAGCCCGAGCAGAAGGCCGGCGGCGTTCGCGATCGGCGCCGGCAGGGCCAGGCCCATCGACGCCAGGAGCGCGTTCACGAGTGCCAGTTGCGCACCCAGGTAGTCGAGACCGGGCAGGGGGAGTGCCTTCCAGCCCTGGTTGGCCGCGCCCACGGCGGCCGACGTACCGGTCGGCTGGGCCTGCTTCGCCTTGCCCTTGCCGAGCAGTGAGTTGAGTGCCAGTCCGCTCGCCGCGTTGACGAACGATCCGGTCGCCTCGTCGTAGTTCCACTTCTGCCCGTCGCCGTCACGGCACGGCAGCACCAGCACCGGTGCGTTCTTCGGAACCGTGACCAGGTCGGCGCCGGTGTCCAGGCAGGCGCCCTTCTTGGCAACGGCGCCACCGACGCTCTTGCTCATCGCGACCTGCAGCTGGCCCTTCTCGGTGTAGACCCACTCCTGGGTCTTGCCCTCCTTGCCCGGAGCGCAGGCCATCATCACCGCCATCGGGATCTTCTCGGCGGCCACGAACGTCAGGCAGTACCGGGTGTCGGCGCTGCTCGCGATCTGCTTCACCGCGCCGACCTCGACCACGCCGGGTGCGGGTTCGGTCGGGACCGGGGCCGCGGCGCGGGCCGGCAGTGCGGTGGCCAGCGCGACGCTGACGGCCAGGACTGCCACACCGGTGCGACTGAACAATCTACGGACGATCAAGACAACCTCCAGAGGTCGTGCCGGCTCGCGTCAGGTCGTCGAGACCCCGTGGCGCGAAGAGCCGATCATCACTCAACGCGACGTTGACGCCACGACCAGTAAGGCACAGACGTCTGGAAGGTGGTGACGGCGGCAAGCCGTCACTTGATGCCAATGGCAACTAACTGCCAGTTGGAGGTTGTTGCATAGAGCATCGAAATGTCGCCGCGCCGGATCCGTGTCCGGGTCGTGCGACCGCCGTGCCCCGATCGAGACAGTACGTCGTTCGGAGGGAGGCCTCACCTTTCCCGGGAAGCCGGTTCGCTTCCCGGGAAGGTGCCGGCTCAGCGCGGCTGTCGGGTGTCCGGGCCGTCGGCAACGGTGTGCCGGTCCTCGGCGAGCCGGTCGGAGCCCACCGGGTGGCCACCGGTTCCCTCCCGCTCGCCGGCCGGCGGTACGTCGGCGGGGACGTCGGCCGCGTGCTTGCCGGAGTGTGTGGTGTCCTCGCCGACGGTGGTGGTGGTCGTGGTGGTCGTTGTCGACGCGTCGGGGGTGACGGCAGCCTGCTGGCGCAGCTCCTTCACCTCCTTGTGCCGGCGGTAGCCCCGGCCGAGTCCCTTCTTCGTCAGCCACAGGCCGAGCATCAGGACGGCCCCGGCGGCGGCGCCGAGGAAGAAGATGGTGGGAACGAGGACGCCGAAGTCGACCCCGAACACCTCCATCGTGGTCGATGCGGTGGACGAGACCGCCACGCCGAGTCCGAGCAGGACGGCGAGAACGATCAGGACGATGCCGAGAACGGCCATGGTTTGCTGCCTCTCCTCCAGCAGCAGGTGCTGGAACCTTCAGGCCTCACTGCCGAGTAGTGCGGTGAGCAGCGCCACGGCGCCGCTCTTGTCGAGTGGGCTGTTCTGGTTCCCACATTTCGGTGACTGTACGCACGATGGGCACCCTTCAGTGCACTCACAGTGGGCGATGGCTTCCCGTGTCGCGGTCAGCCACTCGCGGGCGGCGGCGTACCCGTGCTCGGCGAAACCCGCGCCGCCCGGATGGCCGTCGTACACGAAGACGGTGAGCTGCCCGGTGTCGGCGTGCTTGGCGGTCGAGACCCCGCCGATGTCCCAGCGGTCGCAGGTCGCGAACAGGGGCAGCAGGCCGATCGACGCGTGCTCGGCCGCGTGCGCGGCTCCCGGTACGTCGTCCAGCCCGAGCGCGGCGACGACGGAGTCCGGCATCGTCCACCAGACCGCCTTCGTCCGCAGCGTCCGCTCCGGCAGGTCCAGCGGCTGCTCGTCCAGGACGTCGCCGGTGACGAGCTGCTTGCGCTGGAACGACACCACCTGGTTGGTCACCTGGACCCAGCCGCGGGACAGCTCGGCGGCCCCCCAGGCCTCGGACGCCTCGGTGGCCAGGATGCCGATCTCGGTGACGTCCCGGGCGAACGTTGTGTAGTCGGGCGAGGCCGGTTCGACGATCGCCGCGTGGTTCTCGAGGTCGAGCGTGCGGACCAGGTAGGACTCGCCGGCGTGCACATACACCGCGCCCTCGTGCACCGACGCGTGCGCCGAGCCGCCGTCGACCGTGCCGAGCAGACGGCCGGTCTGGTCCTCGACGATCTGCACGGTCTTGCCGCCGGCCGACCGGATGTCGATCGCGTCGACCGCCCGGTCCCGCCGCGTCCAGAACCAGCCGTGCGGCCGCTCGCGCAGCAGCCCCTGCCGGACGAGCTGACTGATCACCGACGACGTGGTCGAACCGAAGACCTCGTAGTCCGCTTCGGTCAGCGGCAGCTCCTGCGCCGCCGCGCACAGCTGCGGGCCGAGCACGTACGGGTTCTCCGGGTTGAACACCGTCGCTTCGACCGGCCGCCCGAAGATCGCCTGCGGATGCCGGACCAGATAGGTGTCCAGCGGGTCGTCCCGCGCGACCAGCAGCGCCAGGGCGTCGCCACCCGACCGCCCGGCCCGGCCGGCCTGCTGCCAGAGCGAGGCGCGGGTCCCCGGCCAGCCGGCCAGCAGGACGGCGTCCAGCCCGGCGATGTCGATGCCCAGCTCGAGTGCGTTGGTCGCGGCGACGCCGGTGAGCTCGCCGCTCTGCAGCATGCTCTCCAGCCGGCGCCGCTCCTCCGGCAGGTAACCCGCCCGGTACGCCGAGACCTGCTCGGCCAGGGCCGGGTCGACCTCGGCCAGGTTCTCCCGGGCGGTCATCGCGACCGTTTCCGCTCCGCGCCGCGAGCGGACGAAGGCGACGGTGCGAACTCCCGACACCACCAGGTCGGTCAGCAGATCCGCGACCTCGGCCGGGGCCGATCGTCGTACCGGCGCTCCGTTCTCGCCCCGGAGCGAAGTCAGCGGGGGCTCCCACAGGCCGAACTCGATGCCGCCGCGGGGGGAGCCGTCGTCGATCACCTCGACCATCGGCAGCCCGGTCAGCCGCTCGCCGGACACCGCCGGTTCGGCGACCGTGGCCGACGCGCAGACGAAGATCGGGTGCGCGCCGTACTGGGCGCAGATTCGCCGGAGCCGACGCAGTACGCCGGCCACATGGGCGCCGAAGACGCCGCGGTAGTGGTGACACTCGTCGACCACGACGTACTGCAGGCAGCCGAGGAACCTGGCCCAGCGCTGGTGATTCGGCAGCAGGGACCGGTGCAGCATGTCCGGATTGCTCAGCACGTAGGTGGCGTGGTCGCGCGCCCAGTCGCGCTCGGTCCGCTCGGAGTCGCCGTCCAGGGTGGTCGCGCGCAGTCCGTCCACCTTGTACTGCGTGAGGGCGCGCAGCTGGTCGTGCGCCAGTGCCTTGGTCGGTGAGAGGTAGAGCACCGATGCCGCCCGACGATGGGGTGAGGCCGCATGCGCGATGCTCAGCGTCGTCAGCGCGGGCAGCAGGTATCCCAGCGATTTGCCGGACGCCGTACCGGTGGCGACCACAACGTGCTTGCCGCCGTACGCCGCTTCGGCGGTGGCGACCTGGTGGCTCCACGGACTGGTGATGCCGAGATCGGCCAACTGGCCCAGCACCTCGGACGGAACCCAGCGCGGCCACTCCGCCGTCCGGCCGGCGCGCGGCGGCACCGACTCGACGTGTGTCAGCCGCTCCGACCGGCCGGGACCGGCGGCGAGCCGCTTCAGCACGATCGCCGCCTCACCACTCATGGCAACGACCCTAACGCCCCGCGTGGACAAGCCGGCCCGGCCACGATCGGCAACCGGTCCAGACCATCAAGCGGTGCACGCCCGAATGCGCGCAGCCGCTGCAAATGCGGATGCACACGGCTTTTTGACCAGGCAGGTCGACGCGGCACGCGCCGGGATGAAAGAGTTTTGCACGCGGCCCTACTCACGGTCCGTACATGGTTGAATGCAACGGTTCACGGGATCGGAGGCCGAAGTGGATCTGTCGCTGACGACGCGTCCGGAGGGCGGGCGCACCGTCGTCGAGGTGGGTGGGGAGATCGACGTCTACACCGCGCCGAAACTGCGCGAGACGATCGTCTCGCTGGTGGACGCGGGGCACTACGACCTCGTCGTCGACCTGGAAAGAGTGGAGTTCCTGGACTCCACCGGGCTCGGCGTACTGGTCGGAGGGCTGAAGCGGGTCCGTACCCACGACGGGTCGCTGTCGCTGGTCTGCACGCAGGAACGACTGCTGAAGATCTTCCGGATCACCGGCCTGACGAAGGTCTTCGAGATTCACCCGGACGTCGCCTCGGCGATCTGAAACCGTCCGGCCAGGTGTTGCTGTCACTACCGTCGGTGACATCACGCCTGTGGACACGCGAGATTCCCAGACCACCCTGACGTCAGGTCTGGTCGAGGACCGGTTAGAGTGACCCACCGCGCCAGGTGATTGGCGTTGTTTCGTATTCCCCAACCCTCTCGGTTGCGGCAGGACGGGGGCCGTCACGCCCTGAGGGTTGCCTACAAGGAGGACGGATGTCCGCGCAGCTTGCTGTACAAGCGGTGGATCTGTCGTCGAGCAACACCATGTTGGTGGTCGTCGTCGGAGTGATCGCGTTACTTGCGGTCATCATCGCGATGGTGTTCCGCAGCCAGGTGCTTGCCGCGAACGACGGCACCGAGAGCATGAAGACGATCGCCCTGGCGGTGCAGGAAGGCGCTTCCGCCTATCTGTCCCGGCAGTTCAAGACACTGGCCTGGTTCGCCCTGGCGGCGTTCCTGCTGCTGTTCCTGCTGCCCGCGCACAGTGACGGCGACAACGACACCACACTGAAGATCTGGCGTTCGATCTTCTTCCTGGTCGGAGCGGGCTTCTCGGCCAGCATCGGCTACCTGGGCATGTGGCTGGCCACCCGCGCCAACGTCCGTGTCGCCGCGGCCGCCCGTAGCGAGGGACGCGAGCCCGCCATGCGCGTCGCCTTCCGCACCGGTGGCACCGTCGGCATGGCCACCGTGGGTCTCGGCCTGCTCGGCGCCGCCGCGGTGGTGCTGTTCTTCGAGGGGGACGCCCCGACGGTGCTGGAAGGCTTCGGCTTCGGCGCCGCCATGCTGGCCATGTTCATGCGGGTCGGCGGCGGTATCTTCACCAAGGCCGCCGACGTCGGCGCCGACCTGGTCGGCAAGGTCGAGCAGAACATCCCCGAGGACGACCCCCGCAACGCGGCGACCATCGCCGACAACGTGGGCGACAACGTCGGTGACTGCGCCGGTATGGCCGCGGACCTGTTCGAGTCCTACGCCGTCATGCTGGTCGCCTCGCTGATCCTGGGCAAGGCCGCCTTCGGCGAGCAGGGCCTGGTCTTCCCGCTGATCGTGCCGGCCATCGGTGCGGTCACCGCGGTGCTGGGTGTCTACCTGACCCGTCCGCGGGTCGGTGAGAACGGACTGCGCACGATCAACCGGGCCTTCTACATCTCGGCCCTGGTCTCGGCGGTGCTGTGTGCGATCGCCGCGTTCGTCTACCTTCCGGGCAGCTTCGCGGACCTGACCAACGCCACCGAGGCGATCGCCGCCAACGACGGCGACCCGCGCGTCATCGCCACCGTCTCGGTGCTGATCGGCATCGTGCTGGCCGCGGTCATCCTGGCCATCACCGGGTACTACACCGGCACCGAGGACAAGCCGGTCAAGGACGTCGGCAAGACGTCGCTGACCGGTGCCGCCACGGTGATCCTGTCCGGCATCTCGGTCGGCTTCGAGTCGGCCGTCTACACCGCGCTGGTGATCGCCGCCGCCGTGTACGGCGCCTTCCTGGTGGGTGGCGGCGGCGTGGTCGCGCTGTTCGCGATCGCGCTGGCCGGTTGTGGTCTGCTCACCACCGTCGGCGTCATCGTCGCGATGGACACCTTCGGCCCGGTCTCGGACAACGCGCAGGGCATCGCCGAGATGTCCGGCGACGTGGACGGCGAGGCCGCCCAGATCCTGACCGAGCTGGACGCCGTCGGCAACACCACCAAGGCGATCACCAAGGGCATCGCGATCGCCACCGCCGTGCTGGCCGCGACCGCGCTGTTCGGGTCCTACACCGACTCGATCTACTCGGTGCTGAACGACGCCGGCGACGCCGCGTTCAACGCCGACGCGCTGGTCTTCGACCCGTCCACCCTGGTCGGCCTGATCATCGGTGCCGCGGTCGTGTTCATGTTCTCCGGTCTCGCGATCAACGCCGTCGGCCGGGCCGCCGGCGCGGTCGTCTACGAGGTCCGTCGCCAGTTCCGCGACATCCCTGGGATCATGGACGGCACCGGCAAGCCGGAGTACGGCAAGGTCGTCGACATCTGCACCAAGGACTCGCTGCGTGAGCTGGCCACTCCCGGTCTGCTCGCGATCGCGGCCCCGATCGCGGTCGGCTTCGGTCTGGGGGCGTCGGCGCTGGCCGGCTACCTGGCCGGTGCGATCGCGGCCGGCACGCTGATGGCGGTGTTCCTGGCCAACTCCGGTGGCGCCTGGGACAACGCGAAGAAGCTGGTCGAGGACGGCAATCACGGCGGCAAGGGCTCGCCGGCGCACGAGGCCACCATCATCGGTGACACCGTGGGCGACCCGTTCAAGGACACCGCCGGTCCGGCCATCAACCCGCTGATCAAGGTGATGAACCTGGTTGCGGTGCTGATCGCCCCGGCCGTCGTCGGAATGTCCAGCATCGGCGAGGACACCAACACCCCGCTGCGCATCATCATCGCGCTGGTCGCGGTGGCCGTCATCGCGGCGGCCGTGATCGTGTCCAAGCGGCGCGAGTCGGTCATCTCCGACACCCCGGCGGCAGCCAACATCGCCGCCTGATCCATCGCACCACCCCAACGGCCCGCCGGAGTTCTCCGGCGGGCCGTTGTGCGTTCACCCGCCGAAGCTGCCGGCCTGAAAGGGCTCTGGAAGTTCGGGGCTCGCCGTCAACTGGCAGTGGCTCCCGCCTCTTTCGTCGTCGGCGCGCCGACTTTCGGCTGATGCCGCACGACCCTGTGGTGCGGGATGCTCAAGGGGACGGTCAGGGACTTGCCCGATGGCTGCCGGGCCGGTGGAGGCGGAAGACTCCATCCCCAGGTGGACACACCGGATCCGTCCCGGGTCCGATGCGACCGGGTGGCCTCGCCTCGATACTGAGGTGGACTGCCCGCCCTGACATCCGGCGCGCTACCGAACGAGGAGTACGGCGATGATCGAGGCACAAGGCCTCACCAAGCGATACGGCGCAACCGTTGCCGTTGACAACCTGTCTTTCGAGGTGAAACCCGGCAAGGTGACCGGCTTTCTCGGCCCGAACGGGGCCGGCAAGTCCACCACCATGCGGATGATCCTCGGCCTGGACACCCCGACCTCCGGCGACGTCCGGATCGACGGCAAGCGCTACCGCGATCTGCGGCAGCCGCTGACCGAGATCGGCGCCCTGCTGGACGCGAAGTGGGTGCACCCGAACCGGTCCGCCCGGGCCCACCTGTCCTGGATGGCGGCCTCGAACAAGCTGCCGAAGGCCAACGTCGACCGGGTGCTCGAGATGGTCGGCCTGACCGAGGTCGCGAACAAGCGCGCCGGCGCGTACTCGCTCGGCATGTCGCAGCGGCTCGGCATCGCCGGCGCCCTGCTCGGCGACCCGCGGATCCTGCTGTTCGACGAGCCGGTGAACGGCCTGGACCCCGAGGGCATCGTCTGGATCCGGACCTTCATGCAGCGGCTGGCCGCCGAGGGCCGGACCGTGCTGGTTTCCAGCCACCTGCTGTCGGAGATGGCGCTGACCGCTGAGGAGTTGATCGTGATCGGCCGCGGCCGGCTGATCGCGCAGAGCTCGACCGCCGAGTTCGTCGACCGCGCCAGCGGCAGCACGATCCGGGTGCGCAGCCCTCAGCTCGACCAGTTCGACACGCTGCTCCAGCAGCAGCAACTGATCACCCGGGTCGAGCAGGCCGACGACCACACCAAGGTGCTGTACGTCGACGGCAACGTCACCACCGACCAGGTCGGTGAGCTCGCCGCGTCGCAGCAGATCGTGCTGCACGAACTGACCCTGCAGCGCGGTTCGCTCGAGCAGGCGTTCATGCAGATGACCGGTGACTCGGTCCAGTACCACGCGCAGGACGGCGCGCAGGCCGTACCGGGTGTGCCGCCGGTCTCCGCCGCCGAGATGGCCGCCGGGCCGCAGGAGGACAACTGACATGTCGCTGATCAACGTCGAGCGGATCAAGCTCTTCTCCACCCGGTCGCCGTGGTGGTGCATGATCATCGCCGCGGCTCTTTCGATCGGCCTGGCCGCGCTGGCCACCGGTCTGGCCAGCGGCGCGGACGAGGCCCGGGTCACCCCCGCGATGTCGCAGTTCGGTGTCAACCTCGGGCAGATGGTCATCATGGTGATGGCCGCACTGGCCGTCACCACCGAGTACCGGTTCGGCACCATCCGGACCAGCTTCCAGGCCGTTCCGCAGCGGGTCGCGCTGCTGCTCAACAAGACCGTCGTCGTCGCCGGACTCGCGGCGCTCGTCGGCCTGGTCGCGTCGTTCGGCTCGTGGGCGGTCGGTTACCTGCTGGCCGGGACCGCCGACATGGCGATCGACACGTCGGCGGAGTGGCGGTTGATCGGCGGCCAGGCGCTGGTCTACGGCATCGCCGCGATCTTCGCGGTCGCCGTCGGCATCCTGATCCGGCAGAGCGCCGGGGCGATCGCGATCCTGATCCTGTGGCCGCTGCTGGTCGAGAGTCTGCTGCCGCTGATCCCGCGGATCGGCGACGACCTGCAGAAGTGGTCGCCGTTCACGAACGCGAACCAGTTCATCAACGGTGGCCAGGACATGGGCCTGGCCGGCGCCGAGGCGGCCGGTGCCAACACCGGGCTGTCCCCGTGGTGGGCGCTCGCGTACTTCGCGGCCTGGGGTGTCGCGCTGCTGGTGATCGCGCTGTTCACCGCGAGCAAGCGCGACGCCTGACCCACAGACGGCCGCCGGATCAGGGGACCCGGCGGCCCACCACCCGGCCGGGCTGAGGGGTCCTGGCCGCCACGGCCCGTGGAGTGTCCGTTCCGGCGGACGCTCCACGGGCCGCTTCGTTCGTTCGGGGCTTCGCGGCCGGAGTGGCGGCCTGGGTAGCTGAGTGGTTAGGTTTCCGGCATGACCGACTGGGCGCGGGTACGTGCTGAGGGTTTTGTGGTTCCCGCCGATCGGCCGGTGCCCGAGTTGGTGGCGGAGTTGTCCGGGATGTTGCGGTCGCCGGATCCGGTCGTGCGCGACGGGCAGGCCTACGCGACGCTGGCGACCTGGATCGGCCAGGGTGTGCTCGGGGAGGAGTTGCTGCGGGAGCTCGGGGACGAGATGACGGGGCGGTTCGTGGACCCGGAGATCCAGACGCGGGCGTTCGCGCCGCTGATCCTGGACGCGATCGTTTCGGCCGGGGTGTTCGAGCCGAGCTGGGTACCGCCGTTCGAGCGCTGGTACGTCGCGGAGGAGGATCTGCGCGGGTACGACGCGGAGCTCGGCTGGCTGCACGCCGTCGCGCACGGGGCCGACCTCCTCGGGACTCTCGGGCGCCTGCCCGCGGTCGAGCCGGTCGAGATGCTCCGGCTCGGCATCGGACGCATGCTGACGCCGACGGACCACGTCCTGCGCGACCTGGAGGACGACCGGCTCGGCTACGCCCTGGCGGCCACGCTGACGCGCACCGACCTGCTGGAGGCGGACGCGACCGACTGGCTCGACCCGGCCGCCCGGGTGCTGGTCAACCGCCCGCACGACGGCATCCGCCCGGAGGTCAGCAACACGCTGCGCACTCTCCGAGTCCTCTACGTCCTGGTCGACCGGGGCGTTCGGTTCAACGACAGTGTCGTCCAGGTGCCGCACCGTGAGCTGGTGCGGGACAAGCTCGCGGATGTGCTCCGCACGGCGACGCCGTACTTCCTGTGATCACCAAGGACATCCGGGGCAACTACGCTCGCGTCGCGGCCACGTACGACGGCGCGTGGGCCGACGTGCTCGCCGTGCATGCCAGAGCCGTCTCCGACCGGCTGCCGCTCGCCAGCGCCCGGCGAGTGGCCGAGCTGGGGTGCGGCCCGGGTCGCCTGCTCGACCACCTGGCCACGCTGGCGCCGCAGGCCCAGGTCATCGGCGCCGACCTGACCGAGGAGATGATCCGGCGCGCTCCAGCCGGGTACGGGCGCGTGGTGGCCGACGTACAGACTCTGCCGTTCGCCGCGGAGTCGCTCGATGCCGTGGTGATGCCGTTCGTGCTGTTCCACCTGCCCGACCTGCCACTGGCCCTCTCCGCCGTACGACGCTCGCTGGCGCCCGGTGGCTCGTTCGCCGCGGTCACCTGGTCCGGGCACGACCCGCACCCGGCGTACGACGTGTGGGTGCGAGTGATCGACGAGCACGACGCTCCGGCCGATCCGTCGCCGCAGATGCCGTCGAACGCCGTGACGTCGGACCCGGTGAAGCTGGCGGCTGCGCTCGAGACAGCCGGCTTCGGGCAGGTCGACATCACCGTCGAGCGGTTCCGCCACCAGCCGACAGCCGCGGAGTTCCTGGCCCACTCGCGGGTGATCGGGTCGATGGCCCGGCGGCTCGACCTGTTGCCGCCCGAGCGTCGTACGGCGTGCTTGGCGGCGGCCGAGCGGGCCTTGGCCGAGCTGTCCCCGGAGGACTTCGTCGAGTCGGGCACCATCCTCTACAGCACCGCTCGTGCCGCCTAGGCGAGGATGGGGCCATGAGTGACCTGTCGAGTGGTCTGGTGGACCGGCTGCGTGGACTGTTCGAGACGGCGGACTACACCGTCGAAGGCGTCGCCGAGCGCCTGGGAAGCCGGGCCAACGCCGCACTGGCGCGCAACGAGACCACCTTGGCGTACCGGCAGACCAGTGGCGGTGACGCGCTCGACACTCTGATCCGCCTCTTCCTCCTGCAGCGCCCGGTGCCCGGATCCCTGCTGGACAAGGAGATCCTGACCGAATTGCTTGCCCAGGGCATCGTCACCGCGCGGGGCGACGAGGTGCTCGCCGTGCTCGACATCCGCCCGTACGCCGAGGACGAGCGCGCGTGGTGGGTCGTCGCCGACCCGACGCCGGGGCTGGACGGCCGGCGGGCGCCGATGCGGCCCGACTACGTGCTGGGTATCGCACCGGCCAGCCTGAGCCTGGTCAAGCTGACCGTGCCGCTGAAGGTGGAGAGCGCCCTCGACCTGGGCACCGGCTGCGGCATCCAGGCCCTGCACCTGTCCGACCGGGCGAACCACATCGTCGCCACCGACGTGAACCCACGTGCGCTGCAGCTGACGCGGTGGACGGCTGCGCTGAACCGGATCGACCTGGACGTGCGTGACGGCTCGCTGTACGAGCCGGTGGCGGGCCAGCGGTTCGACCTGATCGTCAGCAACCCGCCGTACGTGATCGCGCCGCCGAGCGACGGCAAACTGACCTACCGCGAGACAGGGTTCGCCGGAGACGCCGTGGTGGAGCAGCTGGTCCGGCAGGCGCCGCAGCACCTGACCGAAGGCGGCTGGTGCCAACTGCTGGCGAACTGGACCTGCGTACGTGGCCAGGACTGGCAGGACCGCATCGCCGGCTGGACCGGAGACCGGGCTGCCTGGGCAGTCCAGCGCGAGCAGCTCGACCCGGCGGAGTACGTCGAGCTGTGGCTGCGTGATGCGGGGCTGCACGGCCGGCCGGGGTACACCCAGCGGTACGACGAGTGGCTGGCCTGGCTGGACGACCAGCAGGTCGAGGCGATCGGCATGGGCTGGATCAACCTGCACAACGTCCCCGGTACGACGGACGCCGAGGCCTGGCCGTACGAGATCGAGCAGCCGATCGGCCCGCACGTCCTGCAACGGTTCCAGCGCCAGGAGGCCGTCCCCGACGACCTGACCGGCCTGTACCTCCGGCTGGCCGACGACGTGGTCCAGGAGACGGCCGGGCCGCCCGGAGCCGACGACCCGGCCACCATCGTGCTCCGCCGCCAGCGAGGCATGCGCCGGGCCGAGCAGGCCGACACCGTGCTCGCCGGATTCGTCGGGGCCTGCGACGGCGACCTCACCGTCGGCCAGATCCTCGGTGCCCTGGCCACGCTGCTCGACCGCGACGACCTGCAGGCCGAGTACCTGCCGGAGATCCGCCGGCTCGTCGTCGAGGGCTTTCTCGACTACTGACGACGCCGGTCGCGCTTCTCGGCGTACATCCGGCGGTCGGCCTCGGCGAGTAGCTCGGTGATCGGGATGCCGTCGGTGCTGGAGGCCTGGCCGATGCTCAGGCGCAGCATGGCGAACCAAGGCTCGGCGGCTCCGGCCGAGATGCGTTCGGCGGCGTTGCGGATCCGCTCGACCAGCTCACGCGCGCCACGTTCGTCCGGGTTGTCCAGGACGACGACGAACTCGTCACCACCGGCCCGGACGACGACGTCCTCGGCGCGGGACTGCTCGGTGAGCAGCTGGGCGACCCGGCGCAGCACCTCGTCGCCGGAGGCGTGGCCGTGGTTGTCGTTGACCACCTTGAGGTTGTCGACGTCGATCGCGATCACGGCGATCGAGCGGCCGGAGTCGAGCGCCGCGCTCATCCGTTCGTCGAGCGCGCGCCGGTTGCCCACGCCGGTCAGCGGGTCCTCCCGGGCCGCGCGCCACTCGGCGTCGTGCCGGATGGACAGCTCGTGCGTCGCCAGCGCGCTGCGGACGGCGTACAGGCCGCGGAGCCGTTCGGCCCACCAGCCCCTGGTGATGGCGCGTGCGTACTGCAGGCCGGCCGCGGCGCCGGCGTCACCGGAGTCAGCAGAGATCTGTACGGCGGTGTGCCGGACCAGCGCCTCGACCGGCGGGTCCGAGGTCGGCGGCAGGTCGGTCGTCGCCTGTCCCGCCGCTTCGAGCGCGTCGTCCAGCCGGCCCAGAGCGGCGTACGTCTTGGCCAGGTAGGCCCCGGCGATCGCGGTCAGCTCCAGGTCACCGAGCTTGGCGAGCTGGTCGCGGCAGTCCTTGAGCACCACCGCCGCTTCGGCCGGCTCGGCGTCCCAGTTGCTCGCCGCCAGCCACATCCGGCCGGCCATCGGCCAGTAGCCGATCAGGTCCGCCCGCACGATGGCGTCGTTCGCCTCCGCCGCCCAGCGGCGCGCCTCCACCCGCCGGTGGCGGATCTGCTTGTCGTACGACGAGTCGCCGAGCCGCTCCATCTCGTGCGCCCAGCGCAGATTCGACTCGGCCAGGTTGAGGCGGTCGATGACCGGTGCCTCGGGCAGTCCGAGCGGGTCGCTGGCGGTGGCGGCGGCCGCCTCGAAGTGCGGGATGCACAGCTCGAACAGCCTGAGCAGGTCGTAGGCGTAGCCGAGGCCGGTGTGCGCCCAGCTGGCCAGTCCGGCGTCGTACGTGCGGGACAGGGCGTTCTCGGCCGCGACCAGGTCGGTGACCGAGTCGCCGCCCTCACCGGTCCGGATCAGCGTGACGATGCGCAGCGCCAGCGCGTTCGCCTCCCAGCCGGGCTCGTCGATCGTGCGGGCGATCCGGATGCAGCCGTCGACGGCGTCCAGCGCCTCCTCGGCGTCGGTGCCGTGGTGCGCCGCGACCGCTCGGACGTACTCGGCCGCTGCCCGCTCGGGCGTCGGCTCCGGGCCCAGGTCGTCCAGCAACCGGCGGATGTCGAGCATCGCCTCGGCCGGACTGCCCGACTGGGCCCGCGCCATCGCCGCAGCGATCCGCGCGGTCACCCCCGACGTCTCCCGCACCCACTCCTCCACTCTCACTGCCACTTCCGCCGCATGTCAGCGGTTGCGGCGTTTGTCCTCGTACAAGCGGCTGTCGGCCACCGGGACGAGCCGGTCGACCGGGATGCCCTCGGCGGTGGCCGCGTACCCGAGGCTCAGGCCGAGCTTCGCCAGCCAGGGTTTGCTGGTTCCGGCGGCGATCCCGGACACCGCCGCGCGGATCCGCTCGGCCAGCTGGTAGCCACCCTTCGCGTCCGGCTGGTCCAGCACCACGAAGAACTCGTCGCCGCCCGATCGAATCACGGCGTCGGTCGAACGGGCCTGTTCTACCAGCAGGTTTGCAACAACCTGCAGCAATTCGTCTCCGCAGGCGTGCCCGAAGGTGTCGTTGACGATCTTCAGGTTGTCCACGTCGATGGCCAGCAGGGTGACCGCGCGCTGCGAGTCGCGGGCCGCGGTCAGCCGCTCGTCCATCGCCCGGCGGTTGCCGATGCCGGTCAGCGGGTCCTGCCGGGCCGCGTGCCACTCGGCGTCGTGCCGCGCGGACAGGTCGTGCGTGTCCAATGCGTGCCGTACGGCGTTCAGCGCGCGTCGCCGTTCCTTCCACCAGGCACGGGCCACCGAGTGCGCGTAGTCCAGCCCGGTCGAGGCTCCCGGGTCGCCGGCCAGCGCCGCCAGCTGCGCCTTGGTCTGCAGGACGAGCATCTGCGTCGACGGATCGGCCAGTGGGATCAGGTCGTCGGCCGCACGGGCAGCGGCCGCCTGAGCCTTGTCCAGCTCACCTGAGCGCTGCAAAGCCCTTGCCAGATAGGCGCCTGCGATCGCCAGCCGCTCGGTCTCGCCCACCTTGCTGATCTGGTCACGGCACTCCGTCAGCTCCGCGACAGCGGCCGTCGGGTCGCTGTCGGTCTCCGCCGCCGCCAGCCAGAGCCGGGCGCTCAACCGCCAGTACTCCTGGTTCTCGTCGTCGACGATGACCCGCTCCGCGTCCCTGGCCCAGTACGCCGCCGACGAGAGCCGCTCCCGGATCTCCTGCTGGTACGACGGATCGCCGAGCCGCTCGAGCTCGTGGGCCCAGCGCAGATGCGTCTCGGCCAGGTTGAGCCGGTCGATCGCCAGCGACTCGGCCAGCTCGAACACGTCGGCGTCGGTCTGCGTGGCGGCCTCGTAGTGCGGGATGCAGAGCTCGAACAACCGCAGCACGTCGTACGCGTAGCCGAGGCCGGTGTGGGCCCAGGCGGCCAGGCCGGCGTCCGTCGTACGGCTCAGGGCGGCCTCGGCCGCGACCAGGTCGGCCACGGTGTCGCCGCCGCGGCCGCTGCGGGCCAGGTTGATGATCCGGATCGGGAAGGCGTTGGCCTCCCAGCCGGGCTCGTCGATCGCCCGGGCGACCTCGAGGCAGGCCTCCACCGCGGCCAGCGCCTCGTCGGCGTCGCTGGCGTGGTGGGCGGTGACACCGCGGACGTACTCCGCGGCGGCCAGCGCGTAGCTGGGCTCCGGACCGAGCTCGGCCCGGATCGCCTCGATCTCCGCGGCGGCGGCGTGGTGGCCACCGGTCTGCGCCAGCGTCATCGCCGCCGCGATCCGGGCTGTGAGCGGGCCCCCGTCCATCCCCATGGTGCTGCTCGGCCTTCCTGGTCTGAACCAGCTCGCAGGGTTGAGCCGGACCGCCCATTGTGGACCTGAGTCACCGCGCTGTCACGAGGTCGGCGAGATCTCCGGGGCTGACTTGACGCAGTCCTGTGGTTCCACCGCGTCACCAGAGGGAGAGCGAACGCTCAGCCGGCCGCCTGGCGGGAGCCCGCCGTCGCGTGCAGCTGCACCGGCAGCGACTCCACGCCGTACACGATCGAGAAGTCGCGGAAGCGCAGCTGCTCCTCGGCGACCGCCAGCGACAGGTCGGGGAACCGGTGGGCGAGCGCGGTGAACGCGGCCCGCAGCTCCATCCGGGCCAGCTCGGCGCCGACGCAGCGGTGCATGCCGTGGCCGAAGGCGAGATGCGCGGCAGGCGCCCGCTCGGGCCAGAAGTGCTCGGCGTTCGGGCCGAAGACGGCCTTGTCCCGGTCGGCGCCGGACAGCGAGACCGCGACCAGGTCGCCCTTCTTCACCTGGTGGCCGAACAGCTCCTGGTCGTGCTTGGCGAACCGCGGGAAGGCGACCTGGACCACGGTCAGGTAGCGCAGCAGTTCCTCGACGATCGCGTCGACGGCGCCGGGCTCCTCGCGGATCCGGGCGAAGTTGTCCGGGTCGCGCAGCAGCACCAGCGTGCCGAGCGCGAGCATGCTCGCCGAGGTCTCGTAGCCGCCGAGGAAGACGCCGTCGGCCAGGCCACCGAGCTCGATGTCGTCGATCGTGTCGCCCTGCTCGCGGATGATCGAGCCGATCAGGCCGTCGCCGGGGTCCTTGCGCTGCTTGCGGACGATCTCGAACAGGAAGTCGCGCGACTCACTGGCCGAACCGAACACCCCGATGCCACCGCCGGACAGGTCGAACCGGGCCGGGCCGAGGGCGCGGAAGCGGTCGCGGTCGTCCTCCTCGACGCCGAGCAGGTCGGCGATCAGCAGGAACGGCACGTTGAAGGCGAAGTCGGCGACGATGTCGGCGACCGGGCCCTTGGCCTCCATCAGGTCGAGCTGGTCGTTCACGATCTTCTCGATCGCCGGTTCCAGCCGGGCCAGCCGGCGTTTGGTGAACTCCGGCGTGAGCAGCTTGCGCAGGCGGGTGTGGTCCGGCGGGTCGGTGAAGCCCAGGCCGCCGATGCCCTCCGACGGCTTGTTCGGGTCGGAGCCGACCAGGGGGCGGATGTCGTTGCTGAAGTTGGTGCTGTCGGCCAGCACGGCCTTGGCCTCGGCGTACCCGCTGACCATCCAGACGTTCAGCCCGAACAGATGGGCCAGCTTGTGCACCGGCTCGATCTCGCGGATCTTCTCCATCTCCGGCACCGGGTCGAGACCTTCGCGGCGCAACGGCATCGACACCTGGCGAGGGAACATCTTCATCTTCGACAGGTCCAGACCACCCTTGCGGGTGGTTCTGTTCAACAGCCGGCTGCCGACCCATTTCTTCAGGTATGTCGCAACCATGACTCCCACGCGCCCTCTCTGAAACAGCTGCCCCCGACGGCTTTCGTCTGCTTCGAAACTAGCCGTCGCGAGGACCAGAACTGATGGTGTTGGCACCACTTGGATGGTGGCGTTGGCACCACCATGGGAGGGGGCCACGGCCGTGCCAGCACGAAGCGTGTCACGTCGGAGGGCCCCGCTGCCACCGGAAACCACCTGTGCCGCACCCTGGAGTCCCGGCCGGTGGGTTCGGGGGCCGGATCAGGGAAAGTCCAGCCGAAAGACGGATGTGCTCGCTGGTGAGGTGGGCAGCCACGCCGCTGTCAGATTTTCGCCACGGTCAGGCCGGCCCGAAAGGGCATTCCCGGCGAGGGTGCGGTGCGCGGATCGGTGTGCACCTTGCCACACACCGCTGGTTGTTGCGCTCGGCACAGACCGGCCGTCGTCACGAAGTTGAGACCGGTTCTCCACGGGACGGAGGATCCCCGGCGACGGCCGGGCGGCGACGATGATGCGCATGGCGAACTGTCGAAGGATCAACCGTCGTGGTCTGACCGGCGTCCTCGCCGGACTGGTGGCCGCCGCACTGCTGACGGCGCCACTCACCGCGCAGGCGCGGCCGGCCCAGGACCCCGACTACACCCCGGTCACCTTCGACCTGCCCGAGCCGACCGGGCGCTCCGACCTCGGCACCACCGAGCTGCACCTGGTCGACCGGAGCCGGCAGGATTCCACGGCGCCCAGCGGAAAACGCGAACTGATGGTCAGCATCTGGTACCCGGCCGCCGGGATGGGCGGCGACGCCCCACTGGCCAAGTACATGCCGCAGAAGACGGCGGAGTACGTCGGGCGCCAGTGGTCCGACGCCTTCTGGCTGCCGGGCACCGTGCTGGACTTCGCCAACACCGACACGCACGCGCGGGTCGGCGTACCGGTCCGGCCGGGCAAGCACCCGGTCGTGCTGTTCTCTCCGGGCTATCCGTTCAGCCGGTTCCTGAACACCCAGCACGCCGAGGACCTGGCCAGCCGGGGATACGTCGTGGTCACCATGGACCACACCGGTGAGACGCCGGTGCAGTTTCCCGACGGGCGGTTCGTCCCTGGACACGATCCGGACGAAGCGCCGACCGCGGAGCTCATCCACGACGTGGTGGACACCCGGACCGCCGACGCCCGGTTCGTGCTGAACCAGCTCGAGCAGCTGGAAGCCGGCACCAACCCGGACGCCGAACGGCGCCGGCTGCCGCGCGGGCTGCACGACAGCCTCGATCTACGGCGTACCGGCATGTTCGGCTACTCGCTCGGCGGCTACACCGCGGCGAACACGATGCTGCAGGACCGGCGCGTGCGGACCGGGGCGGACCTGGACGGGACGCTGTCGGACAGCAAGACCGAACGACTGGTCGGCGAGGTCGCGCGGAAGGGCTTGAATCGGCCCTTCCTGCTCTTCGGCTCCGACACCACCCAGCGGCTCGATCCGAAGGCGCCGAACTACGACGCGTCCTGGGCGGCGTTCTGGGCAGCCCACCAGGGGTGGAAGCTCAACCTGCAGCTGAAGGACTCGGAGCACTTCGCGTTCTGTGACTTCCGCTTCGTGTTCGCCCAGCTGTTCCACCACGTTTACGGGGACGACGACCTGATCCCGATCGCGGTGGGCAAACTGGTCGGCCGGGGTGACGAGGCGCAGGCGATCGCGGCGCAGCGCGAGTACCTGGCCGCGTTCTTCGACCAGACACTGCGGTCCCGGCCGCAATCCCTGCTGCGCAAGGAGTCCGGGAAGTTCCCGGCCGTCGGTTTCGTCCGCTGAAGTTCACTCTCGCGGGGGAGGCCGTTCCCTCGCTGGGTTGATCCGCGACGGCGAGCCGGCGGGCAGAGTCGGAGCATGACCGTACGACGCAGATCTCTGCTCGCCCTGGCCGCGACCACGCTCTTGCTCACTCCGGCCGGCGCGGCAGTTGCCTCAGGCAACATTATGACCGGGCCGCCGGAGCCGGTGGCCACCACCACCGCCTACCGGCCGGAGCTGCCGCGCCCGACCGGTCGGCACGCGATCGGAACGACGGAGCTGCATCTGGTCGACAGCAGCCGCACGGATCCCTGGAGTGGGAGCGCGCGGCCGCGCGAGCTGATGGCCGGCGTCTGGTATCCGGCTGTTCCCACCGCTGGGCCCCGCGCGCCGTACGTACCCGCCGAGATCGCGAGGACGCTGGCGCGGGACCTCACCGATCTGTTCGAGCTGACACCGGAGCAGCTGGACTACGCCGGGGTGCGGTCGCACGCGCGGACCGGCGTACCGGCGTACGGGAGGCATCCGGTGGTGCTGTACTCACCGGGCTTCGGCACCTCGCGCCTGATGGGGACCAATCACGTCGAGGACTTGGTCAGCCGCGGCTACGTCGTGGTGACGATCGATCACACCGGCGAAGCGCCGGTGCGGTTCCCGGGCGGGCGGGTCACGCCGGCGGTCGTGTCGCACGACGCGATCAAGAAGGCGCTCGGCGTCCGCGTCGCCGACACCCGGTTCGTGCTCGACCAGCTCGGACGGCTGGCGGCGGGCGCCAACCCGGACGCGGAGCACCGGCCGCTGCCGGCCGGGCTGCGCCACGCGCTGGACCTTCGCCGGACCGGCATGTTCGGGTACAGCCTCGGCGGCTTCGCCGCGGCCGAGACGATGCTCGTCGATCGCCGGATCGACGCCGGCGCCAATCTCGACGGCACGATGGGATTCGGGCCCGACGGTGAGCTGAGTGAGTCGGCCAAGCGCGGGCTGGACCGGCCGTTCCTGCTGTTCGGCGCTCAGGGGCACTCGCACCTGCCCCAACCGGGCGCGCCGTGGAACGATCCGTCCTGGACCAGCTTCTGGCAGCACCAGCGCGGCTGGAAGCTCGACCTGAGCCTGCCGCGGGGAACGCACGGCTCGTTCGCCGACTACCAGTTCTCCGTGCCAGGGCTGGCCCAGCACGCCGGAGTGCCGGACGAGGTTGTCGACTCGCTGCTCGGCACGGTCGACCCGGCCCGCAGTGTCCGCGCCCAGCGGGCCTACCTCGCGGCGTACTTCGACCAGTTCCTGAAGGGCCGGCCGCAGGCGTTGCTGCGGAAAGAATCGCCGCGACACCCCGATGTGCAGTTCGTGCGCTGAGCGGATCCGTCTCGGCATGCGGGACCGCACGTGCGCGCGTCACGTGCGGGCGGAACAGGAGGTGCGGGAACTGCTCCGGGCCGGGGCTTTCCCGTGCTTTCCGTCACCCGAATGCGGCTCGTGGCGGCGCGACCGGTTACCGTGCGTTGAGAAATGCGTTGCTGTCGGCCGTACTCTGTCTTCGGGCAGGTCCGGTGCTCGGGGTGTGCTCACGGGGAATGAGCAGTCCGGCCGCAGACGTTGGTCGGTCGTACGGGTCGTAGACAGCAAGGAGCGCAGTGGCAGGGGCAGCAGGGACCAAGACATCGTCCGGAACCGCGGCAGCGGGCACCGGTCGCCGGCTGGTGATCGTCGAGTCGCCGAAGAAGGCGCGGATGATCGCCGGTTTCCTGGGCGCCGGGTACGTGGTGGAGTCCAGCTTCGGCCACATCCGGGACCTGCCGAAGGGGGCCGACGAGATCCCCGCCAAGTACAAGGGACTGCCGTGGGCCCGGCTCGGCGTCAACATCGACGACCACTTCGACCCGCTGTACGTCGTACCGGCCGACAAGAAGGCGCAGATCCGCAAGCTCAAGGACCTGCTGAAGGACGCCGACGAGCTCTACCTGGCCACCGATGAGGACCGCGAGGGCGAGGCGATCGCCTGGCACCTGCTGGACGAACTGAAGCCGAAGATCCCGGTCAAGCGGATGGTCTTCCACGAGATCACCCCGAAGGCGATCCAGGACGCGGTCGGCAACGCGCGGCAGATCAACGACGCGCTGGTCGACGCCCAGGAGGCCCGGCGCATCCTCGACCGGCTCTACGGCTACGAGGTCTCCCCGGTGCTGTGGAAGAAGGTCATGCCGAAGCTGTCGGCGGGCCGGGTTCAGTCGGTCGCGATCCGGATGGTGGTCGACCGCGAGCGGGAGCGGATCGCGTTCCGCAGCGCGTCGTACTGGGACCTGGACGCCACGCTGGACGCCGGCGAGGGCAAGACGCCCCGGCTGTTCCCGTCCCGGCTGGTCTCGGTGGACAGCCGGCGGGTCGCCCAGGGCCGCGACTTCGCGCCGACCGGCGAGCTGAAGAGCCAGAACACGGTCCACCTCGACGAGCCGACCGCCACCGCGCTGGCCGCGGCGCTGCGCGACTCGCGATTCACCGTGCGCTCGATCGAGTCCAAGCCGTACACCCGCAAGCCGTACGCGCCGTTCCGGACCACCACGCTGCAGCAGGAGGCCGGCCGCAAGCTCGGCATGTCCGCCTCGCAGACCATGCAGATCGCCCAGCGGCTGTACGAGAACGGCAACATCACCTACATGCGTACCGACTCGGTCACGCTGTCGGACACCGCGATCACCGCCGCCCGGGCCCAGGTCCGCGAGCTGTACGGCGCGTCGTACCTGCCGGACAAGCCGCGGGTCTACACCTCCAAGGTGAAAAACGCGCAGGAGGCGCACGAGGCGATCCGTCCGGCCGGTGAGCAGTTCCAGACCCCGGCGCAGACCGGGCTGTCCGGCGCGGAGTACCGCCTGTACGAGCTGATCTGGATGCGCACGATCGCGTCGCAGATGAAGGACGCGGCCGGCAACAGCGTGTCGATCAAGATCGACGCCAAGGCCTCGAGCGGAGAGAACTGCGAGTTCACCTCGTCCGGCCGGGTGATCACCTTCCACGGCTTCCTGAAGGCCTACGTCGAGGGCGCGGACGACCCGTCGCACGAGACCGACGACCGGGAGACCCAGATCCCCGACGTGGCCGAAGGCGACGTACTGCCGGCCACCGAGGTGATCGCCTCCGGGCACGAGACCAAGCCGCCGTCGCGCTTCACCGAGGCGACGCTGATCGCCCAGCTGGAAGAGCGCGAGATCGGCCGGCCGTCGACGTACGCGTCGATCCTGGGCACGATCCAGGCCCGCGGCTACGTCTACAAGAAGGGCAACGCGCTGGTCCCGGCGTGGCTGGCCTTCGCCGTGGTCCGGCTGCTGGAGCAGCACTTCACCCGCCTGGTCGACTACGCGTTCACCGCCTCGATGGAGGACGTGCTGGACGACGTCGCGGCCGGCAACCTGCAGCGCGAGGGCGTGCTCGGCCGGTTCTACTTCGGCGACGACGACCTCGAGGGCCTGCAGTCGATGGTCAGCGACCTCGGCGACATCGACGCCCGGGAGATGTCCACCTTCCCGGTCGGCCCGCCGGACAGCGGCATCGTGGTCCGGGTCGGCCGCTACGGCCCGTACGTCGAGGGCCCGGACGAGACCCGCGCGAACGTGCCGGAGGACCTGCCGCCGGACGAGCTCACCGTCGACAAGGCGAAGGAACTGCTCAGCCAGCCCTCGGGCGTCGAGATCGAGCTCGGCGCGACGCCGGACACCGGGCTGCAGGTGGTCGCGAAGGCGGGCCGGTTCGGTCCGTACGTGACCGAGGTGCTGCCCGAGGACGCGCCGAAGAGCGCGAAGCCGCGGACCGGTTCGCTGCTCAAGTCGATGACGCTGGAGACCGTCACCCTGGACGACGCGCTGAAGCTGCTGTCGCTGCCGCGGGTGGTCGGCAAGGACCCGGAGTCCGGTGACGAGATCACCGCGCAGAACGGCCGCTACGGGCCGTACCTGAAGAAGGGCACCGACTCACGGTCGCTGCAGACCGAGGACCAGATCTTCGACATCACCCTCGAGGAGGCGCTGAAGATCTACGCCGAGCCCAAGCAACGGGGCCGGCGGGCGGCCGCGCCGCCGCTGAAGGAGCTCGGCGAGGACCCGGAGTCCGGCAAGCCGGTGGTGGTGAAGGAGGGCCGGTTCGGTCCGTACGTCACCGACGGGGAGACCAACGCGACGCTGCGCAAGGACGACTCGGTCGACACCATCTCGCTGCTTCGGGCGGCCGAGCTGCTGGCCGACAAGCGGGCGCGCGGTCCGGTGAAGAAGACCGCCAAGAAGGCCCCGGCCAAGAAGACCGCCGCCAAGAAGACGACGGCCAAGAAGACGACGGCCAAGAAGGCGACCGCGAAGAAGGCGGCCGCCACGAAGAGCACGACGAAGAAGACGACGGCGAAAAAGACCACCACGAAGGCCGCTGCGAAGAAGTCGTAGAAAGGTCAGACTGGAACATGGCGCCATCTCCGAAGGGTTCGGTCGCGAAAGGCCCGGCCGAGGTCACCGCGCTGCGGCTCCGGGAGCGGGGCGAGCGGGTCACGCCGGCCCGGCTCGCCGTGGTCGAGGTCCTGGCGAGTACCGACGAGCACCTGAGCGCGGAGCAGATCGGCGAACGCGCCGAGCAGCTCCGCCCGGGCATCCACCGGGCGACGGTTTACCGCGCGCTCGACGCTCTCGGCGAGTTCGGGCTGGTTACCCACGTCCACCTCGGCCGCGCCGGTACGACGTACCACCTGTCCGGCGAGCTGGCGCCCCGCCACCTGCACCTGCGCTGCTCCGAATGCGGCACGGTGCTGGACGCCCCCGGCGACACCCTCGACCCGACCCGCCGCAAACTGCAACGCGACCTCGGCTTCCGGCTGGCCCCCGAGCAGGTCGCCCTGGTCGGAATCTGCGCGGACTGCGCCGACTGACACACTCGCCGCGGGCCGGCGCCGGGTGTCCGGTTTCGGCCCGTGCGTCGCTGTCCATATCTGTTCATCAGTGTGGATATGTGAAGACAAGCCCCGTAGGCTCGTCGTCCGTGACCTACGACCACAGTTATGTCGAAGACTTCGCCCCGGCGGCCGGAACGCTGCCCGCGCGGGCCTGGCTGGACGACGACTCCGGCCGGGTCTCGCTGACCGGTGACTGGAGCTTCCGGCTCTCGCCGAGTGTGGCGGACGCGCCCGACGATCTGAAAAACCCTGACACCAGCGGGTGGGACACGATCAGCGTGCCCGGTCACTGGCAGCTGCAGGGGCACGGCGCCCCGGCGTACACGAACATCGTGTATCCGTTCCCGCTCGAGCCGCCGTTCGTGCCGACCGACAACCCGACCGGCGACTACGTGCGGACCGTGGCCGTGCCGGAGGACTTCGCCGGTGCGCGGATCGTGCTGCGGTTCGAGGGGGTCGACTCGCGGTTCGCCGTGTACGTGAACGGCGAGCGGGTCGGCTGGTCGTCCGGGTCGCGGCTGCCGAGCGAGTTCGACGTCACCGAGCTGGTGACGCCGGGCCAGGAGGCCCGGATCGCCGTCCGCGTGCACCAGTGGTCGACCGGCAGCTACGTCGAGGACCAGGACATGTGGTGGCTGTCCGGCATCTTCCGCGAGGTCAACCTGCTCGCGCTGAAGCCGTCGGCGCCGACCGACGTGTCGGTCCGCGCGGCGTACGACCACACCGACGGCGCCGGCACGCTGGTGGTCGAGTCCGACGTTCCCGGCACGGTCGTCGTACCGGAGCTGGGCCTGGAGGTGCCGACCGGCGAGCACACGCGGATCGACAGCGTCGAGCCGTGGAGTGCCGAGGTGCCACGCCTGTACGACGCGGTGGTGCGCACCGACGGCGGCGAGGTC
The DNA here is from genome assembly GCF_001984195.1 of Kribbella sp. ALI-6-A. Classification (GTDB taxonomy): domain Bacteria; phylum Actinomycetota; class Actinomycetes; order Propionibacteriales; family Kribbellaceae; genus Kribbella. The sequence goes on along the minus strand of NZ_MTQN01000012.1, from coordinate 625,437 downwards.
CGGCTGCGGATCGGCTTCCGCACGGTCGCCATCGTCGACGGCGTGCTCACCGTGAACGGCAACCGGGTCCTGTTCAACGGCGTCAACCGGCACGAGGTCCACCCCGACCGCGGCCGCGCGCTGACCGAGCAGGACATGCTCGACGACGTGCTGATCATGAAGCGGGCCGGCATCAACGCGGTCCGCACCAGCCACTACCCGCCGCACCCGCACTTCCTCGACCTGTGCGACCTGCACGGCCTGTACGTCGTGGACGAGTGCGACCTGGAGACCCACGGCTTCGGCTACGAGCCGACGCCGCCGGACCTGCCGAACCCGGTGATGGACGAGCGGTTCCGTCCCGACCTGGTCGAGCGGATGCGCCGGATGGTCCAGCGGGACAAGAACCACCCGAGCATCGTGATCTGGTCGCTCGGCAACGAGTGCGGCATGGGCGACAACCTCAAGGCCATGTACGACGTGGCCAAGGAGCTCGACCCGTCCCGGCCGGTGCACTACGAGCGGGACACCGAGGCGGAGTTCGTCGACGTCTACTCGCAGATGTACACCTCGCCCGAGGACGTCGCGAAGATCGGCGAGGACGCCACGTCGTACCGGGGGCTGCCGTTCATCCTGTGCGAGTACGGGCACGCGATGGGCAACGGGCCGGGCGGGCTGCTGGACTACCGCGAGCTGTTCGAGAAGTACCCGCGCTGCCAGGGCGGGTTCATCTGGGAGTTCATCGACCACGGCCTGCGCAAGAGCGAGAACGGCGAGGAGTTCTACGCCTACGGCGGGGACTTCGGCGAGACCATTCACGACGGCAACTTCGTCTGCGACGGGTTGTTGTTCCCCGACCGGACGCCGTCGCCGGGCATGCTCGAGTACGTCAAGGTGATCGAGCCGCTCCGCATCGTTGCCGACGGCAAGGACAAGGTGGCGGTCGGCAACCGGTACGAGGTGCTGGACACCAGCCATCTGACCTTCCGGTACGTCGTCGAGGTCGAGGGCGAGCGGGTCGCCGGCGGTGACCTGACGGTGCCGGCGATCGCGCCGGGCCAGACGGTGTCGGTGGAGCTGCCGTCGTCGGTGCAGGAGTTCGCCGAGCAGGCCGAGGCGTGGGTCACGGTCAGCGCCGAGCTGACCGACGGTACGGCGTGGGCGGAGGCCGGGCATCGGGTCGCCTGGGGTCAGGTCCGGCTGGACGACACCGTTGCGGCCGCGGCACTCGTCGCACATGGGCCTGCCGAAGGTGTCGCGGGCGTGCACGGGATCACCGTGGGTCCGGTGACCAACGCCCGCCTCGACGTCTGGCGCGCACCCACCGACAACGACGCCATCCCCGGTGTCGCCGAGGCCTGGCGCGAGGCCGGACTGCACCGGGTGCAGCACCGCGTCGTCTCGACCACCACGCACGAGACCGGCTGGAAGGTCGTCACCCGGACGGCACCGCCCGCCTTGCAGTGGGGCCTGCTCTCGACCTGGGTCTGGAGTCAGCTGGACGACGGGCTGCAGCTCGACCTCACCATCACGCCCGAGGGCCAGTTCCCGGCGACTCTGCCGCGACTGGGCATCACCTTCGAGCTGCCGAAGGTGGACACCGTCGAGTGGTTCGGCACCGGCCCGAACGAGGCGTACGTCGACACCCGCTCGGCCGCTGCCGTCGGAAAATACTCGGCGACCGTCGCGCAGCTGCAGACGCCGTACGTGCGTCCGCAGGAGAACGGCCACCGGATCGACACCCGCTGGGCCGTGCTGACCGGCGCGCAGGGCACGCTGCGGATCGACGCGGCGCCTGACCTGTTCGGGCTGACCGTGCGCGACTGGACCAGCAAGGACCTGGAGGACGCCAAGCACACGGTCGACGTGCGGGCCGGCGACACGACGTACGTGACGCTGGATCTGGCCCAGGCGGGCATCGGCTCGAACTCCTGCGGCCCGGCGCTGGCGGACAAGTACAAGCTGCACACCGCTCCGGCGTCCATCTCCCTGCAGTTCCGCGGCTGAGCTGCCGCCTCACTCCGGCGCGCCTGGAGTGAGGCGCTCTCAGTGAGCCTCCTGGGCCGCCAGCACGGCGTCGCCGTTCTCAGCCGCCCAGGAGGTCAGCAGCCGGATCGGCTCCATCAGTGACCTGCCGAGCTCGGTCAGGTCGTACTCGACCCGCGGCGGTACGCCGCCGTGGTCGTGCCGCGTGACCAGTCCGTTGGACTGCAGCCGCCGCAGTGTCTGCGTCAACACCTTCTTCGAGATGCCGCCGATGAGCTCGACCAGCTCACCGTGCCGGCGAGGGCCTTCGCTGAGCCCCCACAGGGTGACCACCGCCCACTTGTCCGCGATCACCTCGATCGCCAGCCGGGCCGGGCAGTCCGCCAGGAACACGTCGCCGCCACCGATGCCGTTCACGGCGTCCAAGGGTACCCAGGGGTTCCCGTGGCGCTGGCTACCGTCGGACCGACCCCGAGGGAGAGGAACTGCCTTGCCAGCGATCCCGTTGCCGGAAACCACCCACCGGCTGTTCGAGACCGACAACCACGCCGTCCTGGTGACGCTGGACGCGGACGGCTCGCCGCAGGCGTCGCTCGTCTGGGCCGAGCGCGACGGCGACCACATCCTGATCGGGATGGAGGGCTACCAGCGCAAAGCCGGCAACCTGCGCCGCGATCCACGGGTCACCGTGGTGATCCAGGACGACCAGCCCAGCCGGCGCGGGCTCACGCAGTACCTGGTCGTCCGCGGGACGGCCGAGGTCGAGGGGCCGGACATCGCGCAACGGTGGGCGGACCTGATGGACAAGCAGGCGCAGCGCTATCTCGGGACGGACTACCCGTTCGAGAACCGGCTGTCGCCGACCACGGTGATCGCGCGGGTCACGCCCCACAAGATCACCGGGGAGGGCCCCTGGGCCGCCCGGGGATGAGCTGCGTCCGATCGCGGTCAGCCTCTTCGTCGGTAGGTTGACACCCACCTGACGGAGGAACACATGCTGATCATCGCGGGACACGCCCAAGTCGACCCCGAACGCCGCGACGAGTACGTGGACGCGCACGTCGAGCTGGTCAGGCGGGCCCGCTCGGCGCCCGGCTGCCTCGACCTCGCGATGACGGCCGACTCCGCAGACCCCGCGCGGGTGAACCTCTTCGAGCGCTGGGAGTCGCAGGAGACCCTGGACGCCTGGCGGAAGGTCGCGAGCGCGCCGGACACCGGGATCGCCTTCGTCGCCGGCGACATCCAGCTGTACGACGTGACCGGCGCGCGGCCGCCGTTCGGCTGAGTCAGTCGATCTCCAGCACCGCCTTGCCCAGGACCTTCCGGTCGAGCAAGGCGGTGCGGGCTTCGTCCACCTGCCGCCACGAGCCCAGCCAGCCGATCTGCGGGTCGAACCGGCCGGCGACCAGCAAGCCGAGCAGGTGCTCCAGGTCCGGACCGAACGGCGAACTGACAGCGAACGCCTCCACCGCGCGGCGCCCACCGCGCAGCCGAGCGGCCTCGAAGTCGAAGCTCGTGGTCGCGCCACCCGCGCTGCCGATGGATAGTGCGAGCCCGCCACGCTTCAGCAGCCCGTACGCCGTGGTCAGCGTCTGGCCGCCGACGATGTCCAGCACGCCGTCCACCGGGCCGACGCGGGCCAGGTCGGTGACGACCTCTGCGGCTCCCAGGGTGGACAGACCGGCCCCCCGCTCCGGCGTACCGACCGCTGCGATCACCTCCGCTCCCGCCAGGGCGGCTAGTTGAGTCGCTGCGCGCCCGACGCCACCCGACGCCCCGGTAACCAGCACCCGCAGCCCTGTCAGCGACTCTGCCAGGTGCGCGCTGAGCCGGCGTACGGCTTGCAGGGCGCTCACTGCGGCACCGGGTAGTGCCGCGGCGGCAGCAAGCTCCACGGAATCCGGTACGACGGCCAGATCCTCGGTGCCGATGGCCTGGTACTCCGCCCACGCACCAGGCGCCCGGAACCCCACCACCCGGTCTCCCACCGCCGGACCCGATCCGTCCGCCGCCGCGCGAACCACCGTGCCGGCCGAGTCCCGCCCGATCACGTCACCTGGTTGGTGCACGAGCTCGGTGCGGGCCACCTCGACCCAGTTGAGACTCGAGTACCGGATGGCGACCAGCGCCTCGGAAGGGTCGGGTTCGGGCACGGCGACCTTCGTCATCCGGAGGCCGGGAGGATCGAAGACGAGCGCGCGCATCGCGCTGGGAACGGTCATGCGTCCAGCCTCCGGGCGGACCGGCGGCCGGGTCCAAGACCTGCTGGTACATCCGATGGTTATGGACGCCCACGTGCGAGACCTGCGCTACTTCCTGGCGGTGGTCGAGGCCGCGAGCTTCACCGCGGCCGCCGAGCGGCTGTACGTCAGCCAGCCCGCACTGTCCAAGCAGGTCCGCGCACTCGAGAAGAGTCTCGGGCAGACGCTGCTCTGCCGGGACAACCGGGGCATCTGCCTGACTCCTGCCGGTGCGGTCTTCCTGCCCCACGCACGCGAGGTCGTGGCTCGGTGGGACGAGGCCCAGAACGCACTCGCTCGGCAGGCGAACAGTGTGGTGGTCGGACTGCAGACCAGCCCTGGCCGGAACTTGCTGCCGAGGATCCGCGCGCAACTGCCCGAGCAGATCGAGCTGGAGCTGCGGCAGGTGTCGTGGGCCGACGCCAGTTGCGGGCTGGCGGACCGGAGTACGGAGGCTGCGTTCTGCTGGTTGCCGCTGCCGGAGCCGTCGGCGTACCGGTGGGTGACGCTGGCGCGGGAGCGACGGATGGTCGCGCTGGCGGAGAAGCACCCGCTGGCGGGGCAGGAGTCGGTGACGTTCGCGGAGATCGCCGGCGAGCCGATGCTCGCACTGCCCGCGTCGGCCGGGCCGCTGCGCGACCACTTCCTGGCCGTCGAGCAGCGAGGCGGGGTGCCACCGGTCATCAGTGGGGTGGTGGCGGACGTCGAGACGACGTACGAGGCGGTGGCGGACGGCCAGGGCGTCGTACTGCTTGCTGAGGGCAACGCTCCGGTGCTGGCCCGGGCCTGCGTCCGGATCGTCCCGGTCGTCGACCTGCCGCCGAGCGAACTGGTCCTGGTCTGGCGGGCCGACACCGAGTCGACCGCGGTCCGCCGATTGGTCCAAGCCTGTGTCAATGCGGGCCTGGGCCTCCCGGAGTGATCGGCTGAACATCACCCAGCGCGTTCGACCGCCTACGCGAGGGGCGGCCGGCCGGGTTCGTCGGTGCGGCCGACTAGGCTCTGGGGTGTGCCGGAGGTGTATGACCCGTTGACCGATCCTGCACCGGCGCATGACCTGCGGGCGGTGTTGCGGATCCGGGCGTTCCGGCGCCTGTGGGTGGCCTTCGGGCTGTCCAGCCTCGGCGACTGGATCGGGCTGCTCGCGCTCACCGCGATGGCCAAGAACTTCGCCGGTGACGACTACCAGGCGGCCAACTTCGCGATCGGCGGCGTGCTGTTCCTGCGGGTGCTGCCCGCGCTGGTGATGGGACCGGTGGCGGGCTGGATCGCCGACCGACTGGACCGGCGCTGGACGATGATCGTCGGCGACCTGATCCGGGCGGCGTTCTTCGTCAGCATTCCGATCGTCGGCACGCTCACCTGGGTGCTGGTCGCCACCGTGCTGATCGAGATCGTCAGCCTGATCTGGGGCCCGTCGAAGGACGCCAGCGTGCCGAACCTGGTGCCCCGGCACCGGCTCGAGGCCGCCAACCAGTTGAGCCTGATCACGACGTACGGCAGTGCGCTGCCGGCCGCCGTCATCTTCACCGCGATCACGCTGGTCGCCCGCGGCCTGGGCGACTTCGCGATCGACCTCGCGGTTTACGTGAACGCGGCCACCTTCGCGGTTTCCGGCTTCGCGATCATCTCGGTCGCCGAGATCGGCCGGGCCGGCGCCCACGAGCACGAGAGCCACCCGACGTTGTGGCGCACGATGGTCGAGGGCTGGTCCTACGTCACCGGCACGCCGGTGGTGCGCGGCCTGGTGGTCGGCATCTCCGGCGCCTTCGCGGCCGGTGCGGTCGTGATCGGCCTCGGCCGCACGTACGTGGAGGACCTGGACGCCGGCGACCCCGGCTACGGCGTGCTGTTCGGCGCGGTTTTCGGTGGTCTCGCGCTCGGCATGGGGTTCGCGCCCCGGCTGTTCTCCGGGCTGAGCCGGCGCCGCCTGTTCGCGGCCGGGCTGGTCGGCTCCGGCATCGGGCTGGCCGGGCTGGCGCTGATCCAGCAGATCGAGATCGCCACGATGATCGCGATCGTGCTCGGCTTCTGCGCCGGCGCGTCCTGGGTGTCGGGTTACACGCTGCTCGGCCTGGAGGTGCCCGACAACGTGCGCGGCCGGACCTTCGCGTTCGTGCAGTCGGCGGTCCGGACCGTGCTCGCGGTGACGCTGGCGGTGGCGCCGTTCGCCGCCGGCGCGATCGGCCGGCAGACCTGGAGCATCGGCGACCGTTCGATCAGCTACAACGGCGCCGCCCTGACGATGCTGATCGCGGCCGTGCTGGCCGGCGTGATCGGCCTGGTCGCCTGGAAGCAGATGGACGACCGGCCGGGCGTGCCGTTCTGGCGCGACGTACGGCGCAGTTTCGGCAAGACTCCGGGGGTGTATCCGACCACGGGCCTGTTCATCGCGCTGGAAGGTGGCGAGGGCGCGGGCAAGTCGACGCAGGCCGCGCTGCTGGTGAAGTGGTTGCAGGAGCGCGGCCAGCACGTGCTGCTGACCCGCGAGCCGGGCGCGACCGATCTCGGCAAGACGCTGCGGCAGATCGTGCTCGACCCGGCCACCGGCGACATCTCGCACCGGGCCGAGGCGCTGATCTACGCCGCCGACAAGGCCGAGCACGTCGACTCGGTGATCAAGCCGGCCCTCAAGGCGGGCTCGGTGGTGATCACCGACCGGTACGTCGACTCCGCGCTGGCCTACCAGGGGTCGGGCCGCGACCTGGACGTGTCGGACGTCGAGCGGGTGAACCGCTGGGCCACCGACGATCTGCGGCCGAACCTGACCGTGCTGCTCGACCTGCCACCGAAGAGCGGTCTCGGCCGCTTCGAGGAGCGCGACCGGATCGAGGCACAGTCGGCGGACTTCCACGAGCGCGTCCGCGCGGCCTTCCTGGAGCTCGCCGCGGCCGAACCGCAGCACTACCTGGTCGTCGACGCCACCCAGGACCGCGAACAGATCGCTGAACAGATCCAGGCGAGGTTGCTCCCGATGCTCCCGAAGGTGGACCTATGAGTGTTTGGGACGACTTGGTCGGGCAGGAGCCCGCGGTCGGGATCCTGCAGCGGGCGGTCTCGGGGGCCGCGGCGCGGTTGCGCGGTGAGAGCGGCGCGGCGACCGCCGGGATGACGCACGCGTGGCTGATCACCGGCCCGCCGGGATCCGGCCGGTCGAACGCGGGCCGAGCCTTCGCCGCCGCGTTGCAGTGTGCGAACGAGGGCTGCGGCGAGTGCAACGAGTGCCGTACGGCGCTCAGCGGCGCCCACCCGGACGTGTCGCTGATCCGGACCGAGCTGCTGTCGATCCGGGTCAGCGAGATCCGCGAGCTGATCCGGCGGGCGGCGATGAGCCCGACGCAGGGCCGCTGGCAGGTGATGGTCGTCGAGGACGCCGACCGGCTCACCGAGCAGGCGGCCGACGCGTTGCTGAAGAGCATCGAGGAGCCGGGGCCGAAAACCATCTGGGTGCTCTGCGCGCCGACGGTCGAGGACGTCGTACCGACGATCCGGTCGCGCTGCCGGCTGCTCGTGCTGCGCACCCCACCGGTCCCCGCTGTCGCCGAGATGCTGAGCCGCACGCTCGGGGTCGACGCCGAGCTGGCCGGGTTCGCGGCGCGCGCGGCGCAGGGGCACATCGGGCGGGCGCGGGCGCTGGCCCGGGACGAGACCGTGCGGGAGCGGCGGACCAAGGTCTTGGAGGTGCCGTTCGCGCTGCGCGATCTCGGGGCCTGTCTCAAGGCGGCCCAGCAACTGGCGGAGGCGGCCAAGGAAGAGGCGAAGGGCAGCGCCGCGGCGGTCGACGAGAAGGAACGGGCCGCGCTGGAGCAGGCGCTCGGCGTCGGCACGAAGGGCGCCAAGCCCCGCGAGGCCGCGGCCGCGGTGAAGGATCTCGAGGAGCAGCAGAAGGCCCGCGCCAAACGCTGGGAACGCGATGTGCTCGACCGGTCACTGGTCGACCTGATGGCGCTGTACCGCGACGTCCTGGTGGTCCAGACGCGCGCGGGCAGTGAGCTGATCAACGCCGAGCTGCACACGTCGATCGTCCAGTTCGCCGAGCGCACCACGCCCGAGCAGACCATCCGCCGGATCGACGCGCTGGCCGCCTGCCGGGAGGCGATCGAGATGAACGTCGCCCCGCTGCTCGCCCTGGAAGCGATGACCATCGCGCTCTTCGAGGGCTGATCGGCCCGCCGGAGCAGGCTCGGGTCTCGCCGCCTGTTCGAGGCGTGAGACACGAGTCTGAGGTGCGGACTCGATGTAACGAAGGTACGGACCGGGCCGATGTGCTGGCTGGCTGGGGAATCCAGCCACCGGCCCGTCGCGAAGGAACTGGATGACCCACCCGACTCGGCCGATCGAGCCCGCGCGATCGCTGCCGCCGGCCGAGTCGTGGCTGGAGGGAGTACCGGCGCCGACCCAGCGACGGCTGGACCGGTTCGCCGTCGCGGCGCTGGCGTTCAGCCTGCCCGGCCTGATCCCGGCCGGGATCCCGCTGGCCCTGGTGGCACTGCGGCGGATCCGTCGCTCCGGTCACCGCGGCCGGCGGATGGCGCAGGCCGCGCTGGCGCTGTCCGGCTGCTGGGTGATCGCGATCGCCGTCGCCGCCGGACTCGGCCTGTACGGCGAACGGCAGGCGGGCATCGGCCGGTCGGTGCCGATCGCGGAGGTCGGGGTGCTGCAGTGCTTCCACGCCGACCTGGCGGCCGAGACCCTGCGCACGGTCACCATCGCCGACTGCGGCGCGTCGCACTCGGGCGAGGCGTACGCGAAGGTGAAGGCGGCGATGACCGGGCTGACCACCGAGCAGAAGAACACCTCGGCGACCCAGCACTGTGCGACCGCGTTCCAGGAGTTCGTCGGCAAGCCGTACGAGCAGTCGGGTCTGGACATGTACTACGTCGTACTGGAAGATCAAGCTGTTGCTGATGGCAACGTACTGTGCATGGTGGGCGGCGAACGCCTGGTGGGCTCCATGCGCGGGGCGCAGCGCTAGGGCCTGGGGGACACCGAGATGACGCAACCGCCGTACCAGTACGACCCGAACCGGCCGCAGGACGGGCCGCGGAGCTTCCCCTCCTACACCGAGCAGCAGCGGCCGCAGGACACGCCACCGCCGTTCGTGCCGCCGCAGCACCAGCCGTTCGTGCCGCCGTACTCGGCGCCGCAAGAGCCTCCCCAGCAGCAGTTCCCGCCCTACCCGGCCCAGCAGTACCCGCCGGCCTACGGCCAGCCGCCCGCGCCGTACGGCTACGGCTACTCGGGCACCACGCGACCCACGAACGGGCTGGCGACCGCCGCGCTGGTCACCGGACTGGCGAGCATCGTGTTCTTCGTCGCCGCGCCGGTCGCGATCGGGCTCGGCATCGCCGCGCTGGTCCAGATCAAGCGGCGCAACCAGAACGGCACCCCGCAGGCGGTGGTCGGACTGATCGCCGGCTCCGTGATCACGCTGATCACGGCCGTGGTGATCGGCCTGATCGCGCTCGGGTCCACCTTGCCGGACGAGGACTACTCCGACGGTTCGTCGACCGGCTCGGACGCTTCCACCGGCGTCTACATCGAAGCCCTGGTGGTCGGCGAGTGCTTCGACGACGCCTCCGACGAGGACGAGGTCGAGCGCCGGTCCTGCACCACCGGTCACGACGGAGAGCTGTACGCCGTGGTGACACTGCCGGCCCAGCCCTGGCCGGGTGACAAGAAGGTCAGTGAGCTCGGCGAGGCGGCCTGCGACGAGAAGTTCGCGGTGTACGTCGGGATCGACGTCGACGACTCGGAACTGGAGCCGGTCGCCTGGTTCCCCGAGCGGGCCGGCTGGAACAGCGGTGACCGCAACATCTACTGCACGGTCTACGGCCCGTACGGCGACGAGCTGGACAGCACCGTCAAGGGCAGCAAGCGCTGAGCGTGCCGGTCGGGGTCACTCGGTCAGCGCGAGGTGCAGCAGCGAGCTGACCAGGCCTTTGGTCGTGTGCGGATCCCAGCCGGTCAGCTGGTGCCAGCGGTCCAGCCGGTACGCCATCGTGTTCGGGTGGATGGTGAGCGCACGGGCGGCGGCCGCCGCCGAGAAGCCGTTCTTCGCGAAGGCCTGGACGGCGTCGGCCAGGTGCGGATGGTCCCGCCCGATCGTCTCGTCGCCGCGCAGCAAGGGCGACAGCCGCTGCCGATGGGTCCCGACGACCGCCAGCAGCCAGTCCTCCTCGAACCTGACGACACCACCACGGAGCTCGGCCACGCGCAGGGCCTGCTCGGCGTCGAGCAGCCCCGCTTCGGCGCCGCCCAGTCCCTGGCGGGCCAGACCGATTCCGAGCGGGAGGCCGGGCCGGATGCGATGCACTGTCGAGACCACGACGTCCGGCGTGACGTCCTGACACAGGATCACCGTCACCGGTCCGCGAGTGGCGGCGCGAATGGTTCCGCGCGCGAACTGGAGAGAACGCTGCAGGTCGTCCAGCTGATCCTCCGCCCACGCGCCGCCCGGCGCGCAGACCGCCTGGAACAGGTGGTCGGGGTCGAAGCCCAGCGCGCGGGCGAGCCGGATCGCCTCGTCGGAACCGGCGTCGCCACTGTGCAGCGCTCCGAGGAACCGATGCGTGAGGTTGATCTGGGTCGCCTGCAGTGAACGGATCGCCTCGGCGTGCGCGTCGGCGGCCGCGCTGCTGAGCCGGATCCAGGTCCAGAACAGCGAGACCACCTCGACCAGCTGCGTGCTCAACTTGGGGTTGTTCTGGGCGCGCGCGAGCAGCAGTTCCCAGAAGTCGCGGTAGCCGATGTGGTACGCGCTGATCATCGCCTCGACCGCAAGGCCCTCCTCGGCGCGCGTGCGGCCCAGTGCCCGGGCCCGCTCGATCTGCTCGCCGCTGGGCGCCTGGCGGGTCGCCAGCCCCTGAGCCATGTCGCGCAGCTGTTCCAGTACGCCGAGCACATGGTTCTCCGGCGGGATCTGGGCGTACCGGGGCACCTCGGCGCGGATGTGCTCGGCGATCTTCGCCGCGACCTGGGGGAGCTCGGCCTCGATCGACCGGGACAGCGCGGCCACCTCGCTCCAGTCCTGCTGCTCACCGGCCACCACACCACTCCTTGGGGAATCACCGAAGCACCCGTCTCGGAACTCGTGGTTCCGCTCTGGTTGCGCGCTGAGGCTCCGGCACAAAATGGATCTGATCAAAAAGACTGCTCTTCGGTTCTGTGTATAACACAGGACCGGCGATGGTTCGGCCCGTACGGAGGGAAGTTCACCTGATGGCGAAGACGACGGTCACCGGCTACCTGCTCGACCGGCTGGCGGAACTCGGGGTCCGCCACCTGTTCGGCGTACCCGGCGACTACAACCTGCGTCTGCTCGACCAGGTCGTCGATCATCCGGCCATCGCGTGGGTCGGCACCGCGAACGAGCTGGGCGCGGCGTACGCCGCCGACGGCTACGCGCGGATGCGCGGGATCGGCGCGCTGCTGACCACCTCCGGCGTCGGCGAGCTCAGCGCGATCAACGGCGTGGCCGGCAGCTACGCCGAGCTGCTGCCCGTCGTCCACATCACCGGCAGCCCCTCCTCGGCGTTCGAGCGCACCGGCGCTGCGGTCCACCACACCGCCGCGGACGGCGACTACGAGCGCTTCGCCCGCGCGCAGGAGAGCGTCAGCTGCGCGCTCGCCACGCTCACGCCGGAAAACGCCGCGCGCGAGATCGACCGGGTGCTGCTCGCCGCTGTCGAGCACCGCCGGCCGGTCTACCTGCGGATCCCCGCCGACGTGGCCACGGCGCCGATCGACGCGGCCGAGGGTCCTCTGCGGCTGGCATCGCCCGCGGTGGACGAAACGGCCCTGCAGGCGTTCTTGGAGCACGCGCTGAAGCTGCTCGGCGACGCCCGGACCGCCGTGGTCCTGGTGGATCATCTGGTCGACCGGTTCGGCGCCCAGCCGGAGCTCGACCTGTTGCTTGCCGAGAGCAACTTGCCGTACGCCGACCTGGCGATGGGCAAGGGCCTGGTCGACGAGTCGGATCCCCGGTTCGTCGGCACGTACGTCGGAGGGTTCAGCCGGCCGGCGACGCAGCGGGCCGTGGAGGGCGCGGACGTGCTGATCCAGGCCGGCGTGCGCTTCACCGACACCACCAGCGGGTTCTTCAGCCAGCAGATCGACGAGGCGAAGGTGATCGATCTGCAGCCCGGCAGCGCGCGGATCGGCAGTACGGCGTACGTCGGCGTACCGCTCAAGGCGGCTCTTGCCGGTCTGGCCAAGCTCTTCGTGGATCTGCCGCGGTTCGAGGCGGTCGAGACCGAGGACGCCGACCAGGTGGTTGCTGGTGACGCTGATCTGCCGTTGAGCCAGGAGGAACTGTGGAGCCGCGTGACGGCGTTTCTCCGCGGCGACCACTTCGTCGTGGCCGACCAGGGAACGGCGTTCTTCGGGATGTCCGGGCAGCCGTTGCCTGCCGGCGCGGGCTTCATCGGTCAGCCGTTGTGGGGGTCGATCGGGTACGCGTTGCCCGCCGTACTGGGAGCGCAACTGGCTGACGACCGGCGACGGGGTGTGCTGCTGATCGGCGACGGCGCGGCGCAGATGACGGTCCAGGAACTCGGCAGCATGGTCCGGTACGGCGTCAGTCCGATCGTGGTGCTGGTGAACAACCAGGGCTACACGATCGAGCGGGCGATCAACGGCCCGCGCGCGCCGTACAACGACATCGCGCCGTGGAACTGGTCCGCGGTCGCCGCGGCGATGACCGGCGACCGCGCCCTGCTGCTCTCGGCGCGCACTCCGGCCGAACTGGAGACGGCACTCGCCGAAGCCGACGCCGCGAAGGGCCAACTGGTCTTCCTCGAGGTTCACACCGGCATCGACGACATCCCGCCGCTGCTCACCCGCATCGCCGCAGCCGCCGGAGGCCGCGCCGCCTGACCCCGGTCGCGGGCGACGCCCACCACCGATCAACCTCCCCGCCGGCGGCAGCTCCACGCTCGGGCGTCGACCGCAGGCAGAGGTTGGTCGGTGGTGGACGTCGGCGCCGCCGCCCAAACCGATCACCGGTCATGCCATACCCTGGCCGCGTGGGCATGGTGATGGCGGTGTCGTTCGAGCGCTACGGACGGCTGTACTACCTGGACCCCGGCCCGCACCGGCCGCGGGTCGGGGACAAGGTGCTGGTTCCGACCGACGACGGGCCGGAAGTCGCCGAGTGCGTGTGGGCGCCGCAGTACGTCACCGAGGACATCGGCGGCCTTCCGCTGTGCGCCGGAGTCGCGACCCCGGCCGACCTGGAACGCGACGAGCACAACCGCGACCGCCGGGCCGAGGCTCGGCTGATCGCGAAGCGGCTGATCCGTGAGCACGGGCTGCCGATGAAGGTAGTCGGCATCGACTTCGTCGACCGGCGGCCGGACGTGGACCAGCTGGTGATCGTGTACTTCTCCGCGCCGCACCGGGTCGATTTCCGCGAGCTCGTGCGCGACCTGGCCCGCGGGCTGCGCGCCCGGATCGAGCTGCGGCAGGTCGGTGCCCGCGACGAGGCCCGGCTGCAGGGCGGGATCGGACCGTGCGGGCGGGACCTGTGCTGTGCGACGTTCCTGAAGGACTTCGAGCCGGTCAGCGTGCGGATGGCGAAGGACCAGGACCTGCCGCTCAACCCGCTGAAGATCTCCGGCGCCTGCGGCCGGCTGATGTGCTGCCTGAAGTACGAGCACCCGCTGTACCAGGAGTTCAACGCCAAGGCACCCTCGGTCGGTACGCCGGTCGAGACGCCCGCCGGGGACGGCGTGGTCGTCGGGCACAACGTGCCGAGCGACACCGTCGTCGTACGGCTGGCGGCGTCCGGTCGCCGGTGTGCTTGCAGCCGCGCCGACGTGTGCTCGCCGCGCCAGCAGTACGAGGCGAGCAGCACCACCACGCCGGACGCCCCGGTGAGCCTCCCGACCCCGACCGCCCGGTCGGCTGAGCAGGAGCCCGCCCGGGAGCGGATCGCTGAGCAGGAGCGCACTCAGGAGCCCGAGCAGCAAACCACCCCGGACCCTGCGGCCGAGCAGACCACCCAGGAGCCGGCTGCCGGGGAGTCCGCCCCCCGCCGCCGCAAGCCACGCCGTCGGCGGCGTTTGAGCGACTCGTCGACGGACACCGGGCCCACCACCGCTGGACCGGACGACAACACGGGAGACGGCTCGTAGTGAAGACGCGCAGGGTTGTGGCAGGGCTGCTGGTCGTCGCGCTCGTCGGTGGATGTGGAGTCGCCACCCGGGCCCAGGACGCCGAAGGCCCGAGCGGTCCGACCGGCGGCAACCCGACAAACGCTCCGGCCGGGCCGATCCCCGTCGGGCTGGAGAAGTTCTACCAGCAGCGGCCCGCGTGGGAACGCTGCGGCTCCGGTAGCCAGTGCGCGACGATCACCGTCCCGCTCGACTACACCAAACCCGCCGGCGACACGATCGAGCTGCGCGCCCGCCGGATCCCGGCCCGCGACCGGTCAAGCCGGATCGGCACGCTGTTCATCAATCCCGGTGGTCCCGGCGCCTCCGGTGTCCAGTTCGCCTCGTCGGCGCCGTTCAGCCTGGGCGCGGCTCTGCTGCGCAAGTTCGACGTGATCGGCTGGGACCCGCGCGGCGTGGGTGACTCGACGCCGGTGCGCTGCCTGGACACCGAGGAGCAGGACAAGCTGCTCGCGACCGACGGCAGCCCGGACGACGAGACCGAGATCAGCACGCTGAACGCCGAGAACAAGGCGTTCGCGCAGGCCTGCGAGCGGCGCTCGGGCAATCTGCTGCCGCACGTGTCGACCGAGGACGCGGCCCGCGACATCGACGTCCTGCGCGGCATCGTCGGCGACGCCGAGCTGAACTACCTCGGCTACTCCTACGGCACGTTCCTCGGCGCGACGTACGCCGAGCTGTTCCCGAAGAACGTCGGCCGGCTGGTGCTGGACGGCGCGGTCGACCCCTCGAAGACGGCCGAGCAGAACAACATCGCCCAGGCGAAGGGCTTCGACGTCGCGCTGGACGCGTTCGCCGAGGACTGCGCCGCGCGGTCCTGCCAGCTCGGCGGCAGCAAGACCGAGGTGCTGGCCGCGGTCGACAAGCTGCTCACCGAGACCGATGCCAAGCCGCTGCCGACCGGCGGCGACCGTGAGCTGACGCAGGCGCTGACGGTGCTCGCGGTGATCTTCCCGCTGTACCAGAAGGAAGCCTGGCCGCAGCTCGAGGAAGCGGTGGCCAACGGCCTCGAGGGCAAGGGCGCCAAGCTGCTGGCGCTCGCCGACGCGTTCACCGACCGGACGCCGCGCGGCTACGCCGGCAACCAGAACGAGGCGATCTACGCGGTGAACTGCCTCGACCGCCAGGACATCACGTCGGTCGCGGACGCCAAGTCGAAGCTGGCCAAGTACACGGCCGAGTCCCCGCGCTTCGGCCCGTACCTGCTCTGGGGTTCGCTGGCCTGCGCGAACTGGCCGGTCAAGCCGACCGGCAAACCGCACCCGATCAAGGCGACCGGTGCGAAGCCGATCGTCGTGATCGGCACCACCCGCGACCCGGCGACGCCGTACGCGTGGGCCGTCGGTCTGGCCGGGCAGCTGGACAGCGGCGTACTGATCACTCGCGACGGCGACGGCCACACCGGCTACAAGGCCGGCAACCCGTGCGTCGACAGCGCGGTGGAGAGCTACCTGCTGCAGGGCTCGGCGCCGGCGACCGACATCGAGTGCTGACCCCAGTACGACGTACTGGCGTCAGCTCGGCCGGTCGTCGGACTCGCCTGACAGCTGCAGCGTTTCCGTCGCCCGCTCCAGTACGGCGCGCAGCCCGGCCTGGTCCTGCGGGCGGCCGCCGACGGTGATCTCGAGCGCCGACCGGTCGCTGTCGCCGGCCGCGATCCAGCGCGACAAGCCCATCCGCGGGCCGCGCTCCTGGTCGGTGTAGGTGTAGACCAGCGTGGTGTTGTCGGTGCTGATCACCTTGTAGTCCGGCTCGTCGATGCTGCCCTGGCGAGCCTCGAGCAGCGCGTCGGGCGTCTGCTTGCTGCCCCGTGCGTCGAACCTGATCTGCCAGACGCCGGTCGGGTCGACGTACCGTGGCCGGGTGCCGGTCTGGCTGGACTTCCAGCCCGCCGGAACCTCCGCGGTGATCGGCTCGCGCTCGGTGCCGAAGGTCTCGGCCACGAACTGCAAGGCATCGGGCTGCAGCCCGTCGCTCGCGATCGGCGTGGGCGTCGACGTCGGACTGGTGACGACGGTCTGGGCGGAGTCCTGCCCGGTCGCGCTGTTGATCGCGAGCACGGTGCCGAAGACGGCCACGCCGACGGTCATCCCGGCCAGTGTCGCCAGCAGCGCCTGGTGCCTGGGCGTGAGCATCCGGACCTCCGCAATCCTTGTCGTCGCCGTTGATTATCGACCACGAGGGGGCCGTCGGCGAAACCGCCGCTACGCTGGCCTGTCGTGGACTTCGATGCGGCGCTGCGCCGGTACCGAGCAGGTGAAGCCGAGCGGGCCGATCTGAAACTCCTGGTGAAACAACTGCTGAAGCTGCTGGTCGCGGAGGCGCCCGGTCACGCGGTCGAGGTGCGCGTCCCGCCGTACGGCGCGGTGCAGTGCATCGAGGGTCCGCGGCACACCAGGGGGACGCCGGGTGCGGTGGTGGAGATGCCGCCGGAGCTGTGGATCGACCTGGCGACCGGGCGGATCGGCTGGCCGGAGGCTCGGGACAGCGGCAAGTTGCGGGCCAGCGGGGAGCGCACCGATCTGAGTGCGCTCCTGCCGCTGGTCAGCGATTGACGAACCGGCTCAACGACCGGCGGTACCGGTGGACCAGACCGGGGTGCGGCCCGAGTAGATCACCAGGTTGCCGTCGCCCTGCATCTGCAGGATCGAGCCCTTCCTGGTGGTCCGGCTGGACCACAGCGCGGTGCGGCCGACGTACACGACCAGGTTGCCGTCGGTCTGCATGATCGCGAAGGCGCCCTTCTTGGTGGTCCGGGTCGACCACAGCGGGGTCTTGCCGGCCTTGACCAGCACGAGGTTGCCGTCGGCCTGCATCTGCAGCCGGTACATGCCGTTGCGCGAGTAGAGCAGCTGGCCGGTCTTCAACGTGCGGCCCGGGGCGAGCGTCTCGATCACGGTCCAGCGCGACCAGTAAGCGCGCTTGGCGGTGTCGTACATCACCAGGTTGCCGTCGTCCTGGACGACCAGGCCGGACGGCTTCTTGCCGGCGGTGTTGCTGTGCCAGATCGCCCGGGTGCTCAGGAAGACCACCAGGTTGCCGTCGCGCTGCAGCGCGATCGAGCTGCCCTTGACCTTCGTGGCGGTGGACCACAGAGCGGTCCTGCCCTGGTAGAGCACGGCGTTGCCGTCCTTCTGCATGATGAACGTGTACTTGTTGTTCCACGAGCGGCGGTACTGCCCCGGCCGCAGGATCTCGCCGGGCTTGAGCGTGAACGGCACACCGCTCCGCACCTGCGCCGGCGCGGCGGCGACCGCCGTGCTCGCAGGGGCCGCGCCGGCGGCGACCGGCGCCAGCAGCGCCGTACCGATCACGGTGGCGCCCGCGGCGACGAGGGCCAGGGCCCGGGTTCGGACCGTCGTGGTTGAGATCATCTGGTTCTCCGTCGGTGATTCACGCGCCGGTCGGTCGCCGACGCCGTCGTGGTTGACGCCGTGCCCGGCGATTTGGTTGCGGTCCAGACCGGGCACGCGGCCGACGGTAGGACCGAAATAGGGTCGTCGCGGCCCGCGACCGGGTGCAACCATGTGCCAGTGGCAACAAGTTTCCGCGAGCGCCTGACCCGGCTCCGGGTCGATCTGACCCCGTGGCGGGCGTCTCGCGACTTCCGGATCCTGGTGATCTCCGGCTCGGTGTTCTTCCTCGGTGGCATGGTCGGGTACGTCGCGCTGCCGTTCCAGCTCTACCAGTTGACCGGATCCAACTTCGCCGTCGGCGCGATGGGCCTGGTGACGATCGTCCCGCTGGTGGTCTTCGGCCTGTACGGCGGCGCGCTGGCCGACCACGTCGACCGGCGCAAGATGCTGATCCTGACCGGGATCGCGCAGGTCGCGGTCTGCGCGGTGCTGCTGGCCAACACGCTGCTCGCCAGTCCGCAGGTCTGGGTCATCTACGTCTGCGGCGCGCTCAACGCGATCGCATCGTCGCTGCAGCGGCCGTCGCGCGAGGCGCTGTTCCCGCGCGTCGTCCGGCACGAGGACATGCCGGCCGCGGTCACGCTCAACTCGCTGACCCTCCAGGTCGGCCAGCTCGCCGGGCCCGCACTCGGCGGCGTACTGGTCGGCACCGCCGGGGTGACCTGGGCCTATGCCGTCGAGCTCGTCGGGCTGGTGGCCGCGACGCTGTTGTTCCTGCTGCTGGGGTCGTACAAGCCGAGCGAGCACAGTACGCCGCCGAGCCTGCGGGCGATCGGGGACGGGATCAAGTACGCCTTCCGCCGCCGCGACCTGCTCGGCACGTACGCCGTGGACATGGTCGGCATGTTCCTGGCGATGCCGATCGTGCTGTTCCCGGCGTTCGCGACCGAGGTGCTGAAGGAGCCGAAGCTGCTCGGGTTGCTCTACAGCGCCGAGGCGGTCGGCGCGATGCTGGCCACGCTCACCAGCGGCTGGGCCCGCCACGTCCACCACCACGGCCGCGCGGTGGTTCTCGCCACCATCACCTGGGGCGCGTCGGTCGGCATCGCGGGCCTGGCGCCGAACATCTGGTTCGCGATCGCGTTCTTCGCCGTCGCGGGCGGCGCCGACATGATCTCCGGTCTGTTCCGCGCGGTGATCTGGAACCAGACCATCCCCGACGAGATGCGCGGCCGCCTGGCGGGCATCGAGATGCTGTCGTACTCACTCGGCCCGCTGGGCGGCCAATCGCGCTCGGGCCTGGTCGCCGACCTCACCAGCGTCCGTACGTCGATCGTCAGCGGCGGCGTTCTGTGTGTCGCCGGCGTTGTTGTCACGGCCGCGTGGCTGAAGGACTTCTGGCGCTACGACGCCCGCACCGACGAACACGCCGTCCGCGAACGCCAACTGAGGTCCGCGGGCTAGCGAAGAACAGCGAAAGATCAGAGGGTGGGGTGATGCGAGCTCTTCTCACGTCGTCCGGGATCACGAACAGCAGCATCCAGGACGCTTTGGTCGCCCTGCTGGGCAAACCGATCGCCGAGTCCAACGCCCTGTTCGTTCCCACCGCCCTGTATCCCTTTCCTGGTGGACCCGGCATGGTGTGGCAGACGATCGCCGGCCCTCGTTCGTCGACGTTGTGTGGCTTGGGCTGGAAGTCGTTGGGGATTCTGGAGCTGTCGGTGCTGCCGAGCGTCGAGCAGGCGACGTGGGTCTCCACGGTCCGCGACGCCGATGTCCTGCTGGTCGGGGGCGGCGACCCCTTGTTCCTCGCCAACTGGATGCGTCGCTCCGGACTGGCCGATCTCCTGCCGACGCTGCGCTCCGAAGCGGTCTACGTCGGCGTCAGCGCCGGCAGCATCGCGGCGACCTCCACCTTCGTCGAGACCTATACCGAACCGCCCCGCGGCACCGACGAACCGCAGAAG
The DNA here is from genome assembly GCF_001984195.1 of Kribbella sp. ALI-6-A. Taxonomy (GTDB): domain Bacteria; phylum Actinomycetota; class Actinomycetes; order Propionibacteriales; family Kribbellaceae; genus Kribbella. The sequence continues at coordinate 605,734 of NZ_MTQN01000012.1, read as the reverse complement.
ACCGAGGACGTCGTCTTCTCCACGCCCGAAGGCGACCTCGACCGGATCCTGGTCACGGGCCAGGGCGCGGGTCTGGTCGACTTCGGGGTGATTCCGCACTTCGAGCATCCCCACCACCTCGACGCCTCGCCGGCCAACGCGGAGAAATGGGCGGCACGGATTCCGGCACCGACGTACGCGATCGACGACGAGACCGCCGTGAGCGTGGCCGACGGCGTCGTCGAGGTCGTCTCCGAGGGGAACTGGAAACTGTTCCAGCCCTGACGTCGGTGGATACGCTGCGGGATGCCCGAACTCGTGTCGAAGCGCGCGCAGGTGGCCCGGCTGCGTCGTACGGCCGTGCGGGCGCTGGCTGACTACCCGGTGGACGAACCGCGGCTCACCTTCATCGCGCACGGCGAGAACACCACGTTCCGCGTCGACTCCCGCGACGGCCGGTTCCTGCTGCGGGTCCATCGGCCGAACCGGCACGGTCCGGGAGTCGACTCGCGGGTCGCGGTCGGGTCGGAGCTGGATTGGCTGGCCGCCTTGCAGGCAGACACGGAGTTGAGCGTGCCGGCACCGGTCCGGGCGCGCAGCGGGGAGTGGACCGCGGTCGCTGACGGACGGGTCTGCTCGCTGCTCGGCTGGCAGTACGGGCGGATGCAGGCGGCACATCCGCGTCCCGTGCACTTCCGGCGTCTGGGTGGCATCCTCGCCCGGCTGCACGAGCACGCTTCGGGATGGGATCCGCCGCCGGGGTTCGTCCGGATGCGGTGGGACTGGGACACCTTCTTCGGCAACACGATGGAGTACGGCGGGGTGCCGGCGGCCGGGTGCTGGGACCTGCTGCCGGCGCCGGTCCGTCCGCAGTTCGACGAGGTCGCACGCCGGATGCGGGGGGTGATGGCGGAGCTGGGATCGGCGCCGGAGGTTTTCGGCCTGATCCACGCCGACCTGCATCTGGAGAACGCGCTGTTCGACGGTGACGCGGTGCGGCTGATCGACTTCGACGACTGTGGACTCGGCTACTGGCTCTACGACCTCGCGGTGCCCCTCTGGGAGTACCGGACGCACCCCGAGCACGCCGCGATCCGTGAGGCGCTGCTCGCTGGCTATGGTCAGCTGCGCGCGCTGCCCGATCTCACGTACCTGGACGATTTCGTCGCTACGCGGGACGTGGCGTTCGGCCTGTGGTTCGCCGGAATGGCTCAGGTCAATCCGGCCTTCGCGGCCGATCTCGACAGGACCATGGACTATCTTCGGCGGTCGCTCGATCAAGCACTGAACACTCCCTGAAGCCGGAGGTGTGAGACGCACCCGCCGGGGAACCGGGCGCTGGTTGCGGCCCCTTCCGGACAGGAGTGCAGAGGGTGATCACCGGTACTGAGCGTGTGTTGGAGATTCTCGACCCTGCCGACGGATCGCGGGTCGGAACGGTCGCGATGGCGAGTGACGCCGAGGTGGACGCGGCGGTCGTCGAGGCGCGGCGGCAGAGCACGGACTGGGCGCGGACGCCGGCAGCTGAGCGCGGAGCCGCGGTGCGGGCAGCAGCGAAGACGCTGCGGGATTCGGCGGACGAGCTCGCGCGGCTCAACTGTTCCGAGACGGGGAAGCCGGTCGACGAGAGTCTGGGCGGCATCCTCGCCGGTGCGGGCACGCTGGAGCAGTACGCCGAACTGGGACCGCTGCGCGGCGGACGCACTCTGCTGGGAGATCCCAACGCCACGGACCTGATGGTCCCCGAACCCCGGGGCGTCGTGGTCGCGCTGACGCCCTGGAACGATCCCGTCGCCGTCGCCTGTGGGCTGATCGGCGCGGCCCTGGTCACCGGCAACACCGTCGTGCACAAGCCCAGCGAGCGCTGCCCGCACACCGGCGCGCGGCTCGGCCAGTTGCTCGCCGAGGCGCTGCCGGAGGGAGTTCTGCAGACGGTGCAGGGCGACGGATCGGTCGGCGCGGTGCTTGCCGCGCGCAACGATGTGGACGTGATCGCCCACGTCGGCAGTACCGCCGCCGGGCGGTCGATCGCCGCGGCCGCCGCCGCGACCGGCGCCAAGGCTCTGCTCGAGAACGGCGGCAACGACCCGCTGATCGTGGACGAGGACGTCGACCCGGTCTGGGCGGCCGGGCAGGCGGCGCTCGGATCGTTCGCCAACTCCGGCCAGATCTGCGTCGCCGTCGAGCGGATCTACGTACATCGCGCGGTAGCCGATTCCTTCCTGTCCGCACTGGTCGCCGAAGCGCAGTCGCGCGTCGTCGCCCCGCTGGTCGACCGGCGCCACCGGGACTCCGTGCACCAACAGGTCCGCCAGGCCGTCGACAACGGAGCCGAGCTGCTCACCGGCGGCGAGCTGCCGGACGGGCCCGGCGCGCACTACCCCGCCACAGTGCTCACCTCCTGCAGCCCTGAACTGGACGTCATGCGCACCGAGACCTTCGGACCAGTGGCCCCGGTGACAGTGGTCGACAGCTTCGACGAGGCCCTACGACTGGCCGCCGATGACGAGTACGGCCTGGCCGCGACCGTGCTGACCGGATCTCAGGCCAACGCTCAGCGCGCCTGGCGCGAACTGCCGGTCGGGACGGTCAAGATCAACGCGGTCTTCGGTGGTGCGCCGGGTGGTGCCGCGCAGCCCCGGCGGGCCAGCGGTGCCGGATTCGGTTACGGCCCCGAGCTGCTGGACGAGATGAGTCAGCTGAAGGTGGTGCACTGGGAGCCCGCGCCCGCCGGCTAGGTCCGCGGTTGGGGCCGTCGGTGGCAGCGTCTACAGTCGGAGACCTTGTCACCGAGCAGTCACGAGGAGTTCGGATGCGGGTCTCGGTCACCGTCACCGCTGCCACCGCCGTACTGATTCTGGCCGGTTGTGGCGGCGGGTCGGGCGAGTCGGCGCCGAACGTGCCGCCGCTGGTCTCGGTCAGTACGACGCCGACCGAGACCGCGAGCGAGACGCCCTCGGAGACGCCCAGCCCGCCGCCGACCGCCAAGGTCGCGGACACGCTCTGCGTCCGGATGAACCAGTCGCTGGTGCGGACCACGCTCGCCGTACCGGTGGTGACGATCCAGCCGAAGGCGGTGCCGGCCGAGATCGGCTTGCCCAGCTTCGACATCTGCCAGCTCGCCCTGAGCACGAACCCGAGCGGCCCGGTGCTGCGGCTCGGCGTCTCGGTGCTGCCCTCGACGAAGGCCGACCTGTCCGCGGCCCGGCAGGCGTACGTCGCGACGAAGGGTGAGCCGCCACGCACGCTCGCGGCCGGCCAGGGCGGCTACGTGACCAGCAAGTTCGCCGTCTTCCTGCTGGGAAACCGGCTGTTCAAGGTCGAAGGGCCGGCCGCGACCCAGACGAAGTACGTCGTACTGGCGCAGGAGGCGGCCCGTCAGGCAGCCGGGCTGCCGGAGGCCGCGCCACTGATCACCCGGCCGGAGTGCGAGCGCGGTACGTCGGCCGCCGCCAAGGTGATGGGCGCCGAAGCGATGGCGCGCCGCGACAGCCAGACGCCCGCGGGCGACGTCGTCTGCGGCTGGATCACGGCGACCAGCGTGCTCTCCACGACCGCCCGCCGGGTCCCGGACGCGGAAGCGGCGATGGCGACGGTCCGTAAGGCGCCCACGTCCCAGTCGGTTCCGCTCGGCGACGAAGGCTACGTCGACACCGCCACCGGCCGAGGCACGATCCGGGTCGGCACGGACAAGATCGCCGATCTGGTCCCGCTGCCCGGCACGAAGGTGAAAACCGACGACATGGTCGCCTTCGCGCTCGCGATCTCCCCGCTCTACACGCGCTGACGGCGTCCTGGCGGCCGGACCAGGTGCTGCGACCGCGTCGCAAGGTGAGCTACCGTGTGGGCGTCGTGGTGTTCGGGAAGCCGGTGTGGAACCGGCGCGGCCCTCGCCACTGTGATCGGGATTGTCCGACGAGCGTTCACGTGCTGTGAGACCACTGGTCCCTGCCGGACTGGGAAGGTCAGCTCGACGGATGCGGTCGTCCCGTCAGCCAGGAGACCGGCCACGACGCGTCCCGTCCACGAGGTGTTGGAGGAACGGTCGCCATGGCCGTCGTACCCAAGGCAGTGCTCGCTGCCGTCCTGCTGTCCCTGGTCGCCGCCTGCGGCGGTACCGCCGAAGCCGGTCCGAGCCCGACCGCGACCACGGTGAAGAACTGCGGGCTCGACGTCACCGTCGACGGCCCGCCCGAGCGGGTGTTCGCGGCGTACCAACCGGCCATTGAGCTGGCGCACGCGCTCGGCCTGTCCGATCGCTTGGTCGGCACGGCGTTCCTGGACTCCGAGGTGCTGCCCGAGTACGCCGCGGCGCAGCGCGATCGCAAGTACTACAAGAACATGCCGAGCCGCGAGGAGCTGCTCAGCCTGAACCCGGACTTCGTGCTGTCCGGCTTCAACGACATCTTCAGCGCGGCCGGCAGCGACGGCAGCTTCGGCAGCCGCAAGTCGCTGTCCGACCTCGGCGTGCAGACCTGGATCTTCAGCCCGCTGTGCCCGAGCGCGGACGGCAAGGGCGACGAAGCGATCGACCCGTCGACGGTTTCGATGGACAACGTGTACGCCGATCTGCGCGACCTCGGCACGTTGTTCGGCGTGCGGGACAGGGCCGAGCAGGTGATCGCCGACCAGCAGAAGCGGATCGCCGCGGTCGAGGCGGCGGTGAAGGACGCGGAGCGGCCGACGGTCGCGATCGTGCGGCCCGGGCTCGAGGGCGGCGGGATGACGGTGTCGGGCGGACCTGACTTCGGCACGGTGCTGATCCGGCAGGCCGGCGGCGTGAACGCGTTCGCCGGGCTGACGTCGAAGCGGAACGTGAAGATCAGCGTCGAGGAGTTCCTCAAGGCCGACCCCGACTACATCTTGATCAGCGCCTGCTGCGACGCGACGCTGACCGAGGCGCAGGCCCAGCCGGATGTCGCCAAGCTGCTGCGGAACCCGGCGTTCGCGAACCTGACGGCGGTGAAGAACAAGCACGTCGTCCCGTGGTTGTTCGCGCACCACTCGGCCGGCGTCCGCGGGGCGAGCTCGACCGAACTGATCGCGAAGATCATCCATCCCGACCTGGTCAAGTGATCGGGCCGGTCGTTGACGGCCGGCGCGGGCTGCTGCGGCACGGGGTGACCAGAACCGGCGGGCTGGTGCTCGCGGTCGTCGTCCTGCTGGCGGCGGTGCTGTTGTCCTTGCTGGCCGGGACGCAGTGGTTCGGGCCACGCGACGTCTACCTGGCGGCGGCCGACTTCACCGGATCCGACACGGACCGGGTGATCCGCTACCTGCGGCTGCCGCGAACCGCGACCGGGTTGATGGCCGGTGCGGCGCTCGGCATGGCGGGTGCGTTGATGCAGGGCGTGACGCGCAACGCGCTGGCGGATCCGGGCATCCTCGGCGTCAACGCGGGCGCCGCCGTGGCCGTGGTGGCGGCGATCGGCGTCTTCGGCGTGACCAGCCTGACCGGGTACGTCTGGTTCGCGATGGGCGGGGCGTTGATCGCGACGGTAGTGGTCTATGTCGTCGGCGCGCTGGGGAGGGGTGGAGCCACACCGGTGAAGCTGGCTTTGGCGGGTGCGGCGCTGTCGGCGATGCTCGGCTCTGTCACGTCGGCGGCGACGTTGCTGGATCTGTCCACGCTGAACGAGTTCCGCTTCTGGGTGGTCGGTTCGCTGACGCTCGCGACCGGTTCGATCGTCGGCCAGGCGCTGCCATTCGTTGCTCTAGGCATCGTCTTGTCGCTGGCGCTCGGCCGGTCGCTCAACCAGCTGGCGCTGGGCGAGGAACTCGCGACCACGCTGGGCACCCGGATCGGGCTGGTGCGCGTGCTCGCAGGGCTGGCGATCATGCTGCTGGCCGGTACGGCGACCGCGATGGCCGGGCCGATCGCCTTCGTGGGACTGGCCGTACCGCACGTCGCGCGGGCGATCGTCGGCGCCGACTACCGGTGGATCCTGCCGTACTCGCTCGTCCTCGCACCGGCGTTGTTGCTGCTCGCGGACGTGCTCGGCCGGTTGGTGGTCCGTCCGGACGAGCTGCAGGTCGGCATCATCACCGCTCTGGTCGGTGCGCCGCTGTTCATCGCGCTGGTACGCCGCCGCAGGCTGGCGGAGCTGTGAAAGGATCCGCTCGGGCGGTGCGCATCGGGCCCTTCTCGGCCCGGATCGATCTCGGCGGCGCCGTGGTCACTCTCGTCGCGCTGCTCCTGGCTGTTGCCGTCGGCGCCTACTCCCTGACGATCGGCGACTACGAGATCCCGCTCGGACAGGTGCTGAACACGCTCGCGGGCCACGGGTCGCTGATCATGACCGACGTAGTGGTGAACAACCGTCTGCCCCGCGTGCTGGTCGGGCTCGGCGTCGGCACCGCGTTCGCCGTCTCCGGTGCGATCTTCCAGCGCCTCGCCCGGAATCCGCTGGTCAGCCCCGACCTGATCGGCATCAACGCCGGCGCCGCGCTGGCCGCCGTCGTCGTGATCACGATTCTCGGTGCCAGTCCCTTCTGGCTACCGGTCGGCGCACTGCTCGGATCGTTGCTAACAGCAATCACTGTCTACCTGCTCGCCTTCAAGCGCGGCGTCGCGGGGTATCGCCTCGTGCTGGTCGGCATCGGCGTCACCGCAATCCTCGGCTCGCTCACGGCGTACCTGCTGACGCTGGCCGACATCTACACGGCCAAGAGCGCCCTGATGTGGCTGTCCGGCAGCCTGGCCGGAAGGTCGTGGCCGGAAGCAACCTTGATCGGCGCCACCGTGCTGGTGCTCGTCCCGGCCGCGCTGGCGTCGTCCCGGCAGCTTCGGCTGCTGGAGCTGGGCGACGACCTCGCACGCACCCTGGCCGGTCGCGTCGAGCTGTCCCGCGGCATCCTGATCGCGATCGGGGTCGGCCTCGCCGCGCTGGCGACGGCGGCTGCCGGACCGATTGCCTTCGTCGCGCTGGTCGCGCCACAGATCGCCCGCCGCCTGCTCGCCGAACGTGTCGCCGGACTGCTCGCGGCCGGTGCGATCGGTGCGCTGCTGGTGGTCTCCGCCGATCTGCTCGCGCGCCAGTTGTTCGCGCCGATCCCGTTGCCCGTGGGCGTCGTCACGGCGTTCCTGGGCGCTCCGTACCTGCTGTTGCTGATGGCCCGGGCCAACCGGGTCGGCCGAGGAGGATGACCATGCTGCGCGCCGAGAACCTCACCCTCGCGTACGACGGAACGCCGGTCGTGCACGACCTGTCGGTCGGCATTCCGCGCGGCCGGATCACCGTCATCGTGGGCGCCAACGCCTGTGGCAAGTCGACCTTGCTGCGCGGCCTGGCCCGCCTGCTCGTCCCGCGCGGCGGCACCGTCTACCTGGACGACGTCGACGTACGCCGCGTCCCCGGCGGCGAACTCGCCACGCAGCTCGGCCTGCTCCCGCAGCAGCCCGTAGCCCCCGAAGGCATCACGGTCGGCGACCTGGTCGGCCGCGGGCGGCACCCGCACCAGCGGTGGTTCCGCCAGTGGACTCCCGAGGACGAACGCGTCGTCACCGAAGCCCTCGCCGCCACCGGCACCGCCGACCTGGTCGACCGCTCCCTGGACCAGCTCTCCGGCGGTCAGCGCCAGCGCGTCTGGATCGCCCTCGCCCTGGCCCAGGACGCCGGCACGATGCTGCTCGACGAGCCGACCACCTTTCTCGACCTCGCCCACCAGCTCGAGATCCTCGACCTGGTCCAGGACCTCAACCGCGAGCACGGCAAAACCGTCGTCCTCGTCCTGCACGACCTCAACCTCGCCAGCCGCTACGCCGACCACCTGATCGCCCTCAAGTCCGGCACGGTCGTCGCCACCGGTGCTCCCGCCGACGTGATCACTCCCGAGGTCGTCGAAGACGTCTTCGGCCTTGCCTGCGAAGTCATCCCGGACCCGCTGACCGGCACGCCGCTGGTGCTGCCTCGCCCGCGAAGTCACCTCGTACAGGACCGGTGACTCCCCGAGGACTTCGTCGCGGCGAGGTCGGCGGCGGGGCTCGGCTTCGTCCGCGGGACGCGGCGGCGGGTGGTCCCTCGGCCCGAGCCGCCCCACCTCGGCTGGATCAGGCCGGAGCTTCGCTCAGCACCGGGGTCAGGTAACCAACCAGAGCGCGGTTGACCTCGGCAATCCAGGATTCGCGGTCCTCGGCCGGGGCGGCGAGCACGGTGCCGAGCAGCGCGGCGAAGATCTGCGTCGCGACGACGGCGGTCTGCTGCCGGCGATCGGCCGGAAGACCCGGAGCCCGGGCGGCGATCACCTCGGCGACCTTGCCGGTGACCGCGGCCTGCAGCGCGCGGGCCGGAGCGGTCAGGTGCTCGGGCAGACCGGTCCCGGCGAACAGCGCCTTGAAACCGGGGTTGGCGAGGTTGACCTCGACCATCGGCCGGATCATCCGGTCGACCAGCTCGGGCAGCGGAAGCTGGGCGGCAGCCGGGTCGAACGCCCGGGCGTGCGCTTCCTGCAGGGCGGTCCGGTAGCGATCGGCCAGCGCACCGGCGAGCGCCTCCTTGTTCGCGAAGAACTGGTACAGCGTGCCGGGGGAGACGCCGGCCTGCCGGGCGATCGCGTTCGTGGTCGCTTTCGCGTAGCCGACCTCGGCGAACACGACGGCCGCGGCGTCGGTCAGCTGCTCCATCCGCCGCTGCCCACGGGCCTGCCGGCGCGGCTGCTCGGTCACTGAGATCTCCGGGGTCGTTGACATATACGAGCAAATACTCGTATTTTCGTTCTGCGAGTGATCGCTCGTGTTTCAGTCTAGCCTGGGGGCGCCGCCATGCCGCAGCAGGATCTCGACCCGACCAGTCATCCAGACAACGGCTTCGCGGCTTGGCTCGTCCGGCGGCGCATCCTGGTGGTCTCGCTGGCCGGAGTGCTCGCCGTCCTGCTGCTGGTCGTCGCCGCCGGTGCGCTGGGGGCGCTGTCCCTGTCCCGGATCGCCGCGCCCGGGTCCGAGTCGGATCGAGCGCGCCAGATCCTGGCCGACCAGTTCCACACCGGTCCGCCCAACCTGGTGCTGCTGGTCGATGCGGGAGACCGGAGCGTCGACGACACCGCCGTACGACGTGCTGCCGCCGGGCTGGAGCAGGAGCTCACAACCCAGACCGGTGTGGCCGAGGTCGGTTCGTACTGGTCCCGCGGCGACAGCCCCGCGTTGCGCAGCCGCGACGGCCGGCAGGCACTCGTCCTGGTCCGAGTCCCCGGTGAGGTGAACGAGTCCCGTGCCCGAGTCGGCGAACTGGCCGACCGGTACGCCGGGCAACGCGGCCCACTGCACGTCCAAGTGGGTGGACAGGACGAGGTGTTCCGCGAGATCGGCGCCCAGGCTCGTGCCGACTTCGTCCAGGCGGAGATCATCGTCCTGCCCCTGGTGCTCGGGCTGCTGATGCTGATCTACCGCCGGATCGCGCTCGCCCTGATCACCCTGGGCATCGGCGTCCTCGCGACCGCGGGAGCGCTGGCCGGTCTGCGGCTGATCGCCTCGGTCACCGAGGTCTCCACCTTCGCCGCCAACCTCGCGCTGGTGATGGGCCTCGCGCTCGGCGTCGACTACTGCCTGTTCGTGATCGCCCGCTACCGCGAAGAGCTTGCTGACGGCAACGATGTGGGCCGGTCGGTGGTGATCGCGGTCCGGACCGCGGGACGAACCGTCTTGTTCAGCGGTCTCGCGGTCGCGACCTCACTGCTCGCGCTGCTGCTGTTCCCGCTGTCGTTCCTGCGGTCCTTCGGGTACGCCGGTGTCCTGGTGGTCGCCTCGGCGCTGTTCGGTTCGCTGGTGGTGCTGCCCGCCGGGCTGGCGCTGCTCGGTCACCGCGCCGCCGGACCGGTCCGCGAGCAGCCGGTCGAGCACGGTCGTTGGTTCCGATTGGCACAAGTGGTGATGCGGCGGCCACTGCTGATCGGGGGAGCGGTGCTCGCGCTGGTTCTGCTCCTGGCGTCGCCGGCGCTCGGACTGCGCTTCGGCCTGCCCGACGCGCGCATCCTGCCTGCGGAGGCGTCCAGCCGGATCACTGCCGACCAGATTCGCGCGGGTTTCGGGCAGGAGGAGTCCGACGCCCTGTACGTGGTCGCCACTCGTGCCGACGCGGCCGGCCCGCTCGCGCAGTACGCCGGGCAGCTGTCCCGCCTGGACGGCGTCGCGCAGGTCGACTCGGCGGCTGGTGGCTTCGTCGACGGTCAGCGGATCGTGCCACCGGCCTCCGACAGGTTCAGCCGCGACGGCGGGACCTATCTGACCGTGACGCCGACGCAGGCGGTGCTCGAAGGCGATGTCGCCACGCTCGTCGACCGGATTCGCGCGGTGCCGGCGCCGTACGACGTGGTGATCGGTGGCAGTCCGGCCGAGATGCTCGACTGGCGGGATGCGCTCGCCGACCGCATCCCGCTCGTGCTCGGTGTGATTCTGCTGCTCAGTTTCGCGGTCCTGCACCTGGCGACCGGAAGCGTGCTGCTGCCGCTGAAGGCGACGGTGCTGAACTTGCTGAGCCTGGGCGTGATGTTCGGCGTGACGGTCTGGGTGTTCCAGCAGGGCAACCTGTCCGGCCTGCTCGGCTTCACGCCGACCGGCGGACTCGAGGCGAGCATGCCGATGCTGATGTTCTGCATCGTCTACGGGCTGTCGATGGACTACGAGGTGTTCGTCGTGTCGCGGATCCGGGAGGAGTACCTGCGCACCGGCGACAGTGCGCTGGCGGTGGCGACCGGGTTGCAACGGTCCGCCCCGCTGGTCAGTGCGGCGGCGGTCGTGCTGGCGTCGTCCTTCGCGGTGTACGCGACCGGTGGGGTGGTCTACCTCAAGATGATCGGGATCGGGATGGCGGTGGCCGTTCTGGTCGACGCGACGCTGATCCGGGGCGTGCTGCTGCCGGCCTTCATGAAACTGGCCGGACGGGCGAACTGGTGGCTGCCGTCGTTCGGCGCAGCAGGGCTCCGAGTGTCGCGACAGCCTCGGTGAGTTCGGTCGGGGTGCGGGCGGCGTAGCCGAGGACCAGGCCCGGTGGGTGCGGCGTCTGGGTGTGCCAGCTGAGCGGATGGGTTTTGATGCCTTCGGCAAGTGCCTGGCGCGCGAGCGCGACGTCGTCGAGACAATGATCGGGAAACGTGATCGTCAGATGCAGCCCGGCCGCTGCGCCGTGCACGGTGGCGGCCGGAAGATGATTGCTGATGGCATCGATCATCGCGTCGCGACGCCGGCGATGGCGGCGGCGGGCGTAGCGGAGCCGGCGTTCCAGGTCGCCGGACTCCATCAGCTGCGCGAGCACCAGCTGGGGAAGCGCGGCGTTGCCCAGGTCGGCCAGGCGTTTGGCGGCGGCGAACCGGTCGCGGTACGCCGGGGGCGGCACCATCCAGCCGATCCGGAGCGCGGGGGCGAGCAGCTTGGAGACGCTGCCGGTGTAGATCACGTGATCGGCGAGCATCGCCCGCAGCGCGGGGACCGGCGGGCGGTCGTAGCGGTGTTCGGCGTCGTAGTCGTCCTCGACGATCAGGCCGTCGGACTCGACGGCCCACTGGATCAGCTCCCGGCGGCGTTCGCCGTCGAGCACGACCCCGGTCGGGAACTGATGAGCAGGCGTGAGCAGTACGGCGCGAACGCCGCTCCGGCGCAGCGCGTCCACCCGTACGCCGTCGGAGTCGACCGGGATCGGTGGCGTCCGCAGACCCAGGTTTCCCACGTGCTGGCGGGATCCGAGCGACCCGGGATCCTCGACGGCCAGGTCGTGGATGCCCTCGGCGGTGAGGACCTGCGCGGTCAGGCTCAGTGCCTGGGCGACCCCGGCGACGATGATCACCTCGGCCGGATCGACCTGGACGCCGCGGTACCGGGCCAGCCAGCGCGCGACCGCCAGCCGCAGTTCCGGCGTACCGGCGGGGTCGCCGTAGCTGAGGGAGGAGGCGGACAGCCGGTCGAGCACGGTGCGTTCCGCCTTCAGCCAGGCCGCGCGGGGAAAGGCTGTCAGGTCCGGAACCCCAGGAGTCAGGTCGATCCTCGCCGGAGCTGATCGCAGTGCGTCGAAGATGTCGTCTCCCGGCGTCTGCACGACCACAGCGGACCGGGACTCCCCGTTCGACGCCGGAACGGTCGTTGTCGTGCTGAAGGGCGCGGCGACGACGGTCGTGCCCGCTCGGCCGTTGGCGGTGGTGTGGCCGTCCTCGGTGAGGCGTTGGTAGGCCTCGGTGACCACTCCTCGGGAGACCTGCAGCTCAGCGGCCAGGACCCGAGTCGCCGGCAGGCGACTTCCGACGGGCAGGCGGCCGTCGGCGATCGCGGCGCGGAGTTGATCGGCCAGCCACGTGGACAGGCCGCCGGATGGCGCGTCGGCGGCGCTGAGCTGCAGGAAGTCGGATCCGGACATTATGGACCTGCCAATCTGGTCCGGATTGGATCTACTCACCGGACCATTGTGGCGCGACCGTGGAGCTATGGGAACCGACTACGTGCACGGCTACACCGCCTCCGAGACCCGCCGCCTCAGCGAGCAGGCAGAAACCCTCGCCGATCTGCTGCACGGCGACACGCACTACGCACCCGGCAGCCGCGTCTTGGAGGTCGGCTGCGGCGTCGGCGCGCAGACCGTGCAGCTCCTGACCCGCAGCCCCGGCATCGCACTGACCGCCGTCGACATCTCCGAGGAGTCGCTCGCCGAGGCCAAACGCCGCGTGGCGGTCAAGGTGCCGGACGCGCAGGTCGAGTGGCATCACGGCGACCTGCACGACCTCCCGTACGCCGAAGCCTCCTTCGACCACCTCTTCCTCTGCTTCGTCCTGGAACACCTGCCCGAGCCCACCGACGTACTGCGCACGCTTCGGCGGTACCTGCGTCCCGGCGGCACCATCACGCTGATCGAGGGCGACCACGGCTCGGCGATCTACCACCCGCGCAGCGCCGCCGCCCAGGCGGTCATCGAGTGCCTCAACGTCTCCCAGGCCGAGGCCGGTGGTGACGCGCTGATCGGCCGGCGGGTCCAGCCGTTGCTCACCGCCGCCGGGTTCACCGACGTCGTCACCCACCCGCGCACCGTGTACGCCGACCAGACGGTCCCGCACCTCGTCGACGGTTTCACCCGCAAGACGTTCATCGCGATGGTCGGCTCGGTCCGCGACCGCTCGATCGCCACCGGCCTCAGTACGCCGGCCGCCTGGGCGCAGGGAATCCGCGACCTGGAGCGCACCGCCGAGCCCGGCGGCACCTTCCACTACACGTTCTTCAAGGGCGTCGGGGTGCGATGATCGCGCTGCTCGTCCTGGTCGCCGCGGTCGTCGTCGTGCTGGAGTGGAACCGCCGCCGGCCATCCGGCCCGCCCGGCCACCCCGGCGTACGGCCGGATCTGCCGGATCGCGATCGTGACCGCCTGCTGGACGATCTTCGCGCGGTCGCTGACCGGACTTGAGCCAACTGGTAGACAAGAGAGATGACGCCGACCGAGCAGCTCGAGATCGAGACCAAGTACGACGTCGATGAGCACGCGATCGTGCCTGCGCTGCACGAGTTGCCAGGAGTCGACCGTGTCGAGCAGCCGGTCGAGCTCGCCCTGGAGGCGGTGTACTTCGACACCGCCGACCTGCGCCTGGCGGCGAACAAGGTGACGCTGCGCCGCCGGACCGGCGGTGAGGACGACGGCTGGCACATCAAGCTGCCGGCCGCGCGCGGCCGGCTGGAGATCCAGCACCCGCTCGGGCGCGCGGTCCGCAACGTGCCGATCCAGGTCCTGCGCGCGGTCCGGGTGCACGTCCGCGACCACGACCTCGTGCCGGTGGTGACACTGGCGACCCGGCGGATCGTGCACCGGCTGCTCGACGCCGAGGGCGAGGTGCTGGCCGAGGTCAGCGACGACCACGTCACCGCGACGGTCGACGGCGAGCAGCCCGCGACCTGGCGGGAGTGGGAGATCGAGCTGGTCAACGGCGGTTCCGAGCTGCTCGAGGCCGCCGAGCCCGTACTGCGGGAGGCCGGCGCGACGCCCGCGTCCGGGCCGAGCAAGCTGGCACGGGCGCTCGGCGACCGGGTGCCGCGGCGGGAGACCTGGGAGCTGCCGTCGAAGCCGACCACGGCCGATCTCTTCCGCGCGTACGCGACCGAGCAGGTCCAGGCGATCCACCTCCGCGACCCCGAGGTCCGGCGGGACCTGCCCGACGCGTTGCACAAGATGCGGGTGGCGACCCGGCGGCTGCGGTCGGCGCTGGCGACGTACCGGCCGGTGGTGGACCGCGAGGTCGGTGACCAAATCCGCGACGAGCTCAAGTGGTTCGCCGGTGAGCTCGGCGGCGCGCGGGACGCGGAGGTGCTGCGCGAGCATTTCCTGGTCGCGGTCTCGGAGCAGCCGTCGGAGCTGGTGATGGGACGCGTCGCCGGGTACATCGACGACCATCTGCGCGCCGTCTACAAGGAAGCGCGGACGCAGGCGCTGGAGGCGCTGGAGAGCGAGCGGTACTTCCGGCTGCTCGACACGCTCGACGGGCTGGTCGCCGCGCCGCCGTTGCTGGACGCGGAGACCAAGGCGAAGAAGCAGGTGCCCGAGCTGCTGAAGCACGACCTGAAGCGGATGCGTCGATGCGTGAAGCGGGCCGAGAACGCGGCGACGCTCGCCGAGCAGGACCACGAGCTGCACGAGACCCGCAAGGCGGCCAAGCGCCTCCGGTACGCCGCGGAGTCGGCCGTGCCGCTGCTGGGTGAGCGGGCGGCGGAGCTGGTCGAGCGGGCGAAGCACGTCCAGGAGATCCTCGGGGACCACCAGGACAGCGTGGTCGCCCGGGACCTCCTGCGCCGGCTCGCCGTCCAGCAGCATCTCGACGGCGGCAACCCGTTCACCCTCGGCCGGCTGCACGCCGCCGAGCAGTACCGCGGCGACAGGTCGCGCGAGGAGTTCCTGAAGCTCTGGCCGACAATCGACTTCAGCTGACGCGAGCCGGCTTCGCTGTCCTGCGTCAGCTGATCGGCGGCGGCAGCGTCAGCTGATCCAGGGCGGCGTCCCGCGGTCGGCATCCTCACCGGGGACGCTGACCTTGGCGTGCCCGTAGCCGGCGACCATCGCGGTGAATTCGCCGGTCGCGGTCACCTGACGCTCGACCCCGCCCGGCAGCACCACCGCCTCACCCGCCGTCAGCTCCACCTGCTCGGCGCCCACGGTGATCGTGGCCTGCCCGCTCAAGCCGGTCCACACCTGCTCGCTGTCCATCACGTGCACCGGCCCCTGCGCGTCGGCCTTCATCTCCACCCGCCACACACTCAGCTCCCGGCTGCCCTGCGTCGGCGACGCGTACGTCGTCATCACGGCGTTCGGCGTTTCGGTCCTGCGATACATCGTTACCCCCTCGTCGATCGTCAACCCGGTTGCCGAAATAGTACACCGGGTTGTCGATCTGTCCAGCGGTCCGCGACAATGACCGCCATGGACCGCTACGGCTACGAGCTGCCCCTCCTCCTGGCCGGAGCGTTCCGCCGGATCATCGACGAGCTGCACCGGCGCCTGGCCGAGCAGGGTCATCCCGACCTGCGCCCGGCGTACGGGTTCGCCCTGCAGGCGATCGGCGCCGACGGCTGCACCGTCTCCGACCTCGGCCGCCGCCTGGGCGTCTCCAAGCAGGCCGCCACCAAAACCACTGCCAAACTCGCCGCCCTCGGCTACGTCGACCGCACTCCCGACCCCGCCGACGCCCGCGCCGTGCTGCTCACCGTGACCCCGCACGGCCGAGCTGCCCTCACCGAGTCGGCCCGCATCTTCGAAGAGTTGCGCGCCGAGTGGAAGAAGACCCTCGGAGCCACCCGCCTTCGCGCCCTCGAAGACGACCTCGCCAAACTCACGCCGAGCGAAACTCCTACCCCGCTGATCGACCTTCCGGGCTGGTTCCACTGAGCCGCGTCAACGCGGCCGAGATCGCTGCCCAAGGCAACGGCCGGGAATCGACGGTGGACCTCGGCTCGGCCAGCGGCCAGATGTGGTCGCCGTACAGGAGTTCGACGCCGGCCCGCCGGAGCCGGTACGACGGCCTGCAGGTCCGCCTGAGGATGCGGCCGTGTGTCTCGCCCGGCAACCGCGGCGCCCAGCGGACCGGCAAGCCGGTGATTGCCTCTAGCAACGGAATTTCGCCGAGGTGGTGGAGCCAGATCGCGGCAGTCGGAGTGAGGCTGACCGCGACCGTGTGACCGGCGGCGACCAGCGGCTCGACGAGCTGCGGCCGGAGGTGCTCGAGTCCGCCGGCCGCGCTCCCGACCAGGGCGATGGTTCGCGCGGCCGTCGGCCGGGAACCCTGCGCGGCGGCCGGGCGGTCGCCGGTGACGTCGTTCATCGCTCAACCCTGGCACGACGAAGGGCCCAGCCGGCTGCTGGGCCCTTCGAGGGCGGTTGGTGCTGTCAGGCAGGTTCGCGGAGGTTCGGCAGGACCTGCCTGACAGGGCCGGGGGGCGGGGACGCCGGGCTGTCACCCGTGATCGGGACCGGCGTCCCCGCAGCTCAGTGCTTCACCGCCTTCTCGGCGCCGGCGCCGGTCAGCGAGCGGACCTCCATCTCGGCGAACCGGTCGACGTCGGTGCCTTCCTTGCTGGTCAGCGTGCCGACGATGCCGAGCACGAACGCCAGCGGGATCGACACGATGCCGGGGTTGTCCAGCGGGAACCAGCTGAAGTCGATCGAGGTGTCGGTGATCATCGACAGGCTGGCGCCGGTCTTGGCGTCGACCTTGCCGGACACCACCGGCGAGAACGCGATCAGGATGATCGCCGACCCGAGGCCGCCGTACATGCTCCACAGGGCGCCGCGGGTGTTGAAGCGCCGCCAGAACAGCGAGTACAGGATGGTCGGCAGGTTCGCGCTGGCCGCGATCGCGAAGGCGAGCGCCACCAGGAAGGCGACGTTCTGGCCGTTGGCGAAGATGCCGCCGATGATCGCGACCACGCCGATCACCAGCACGGTGATCCGGGCCACCCGGACCTCACCGTCGCCGCTGATCTGGCCCTTCTTGATCACCTGACCGTAGATGTCGTGGGCGAACGACGCGCTGGCGGTGATGGTCAGGCCGGCGACCACCGCGAGGATGGTGGCGAAGGCGACGGCCGAGATCACGCCGAGCAGGATCTCCCCGCCGAGCTCGAAGGCCAGCAGCGGCGCCGCCGAGTTCGCCCGGCCGGGCGCGGCGCGGATCACGTCGGGGCCGACCAGCGCGGCCGCGCCGTACCCGAGCACCAGCGTGAACAGGTAGAAGATGCCGATGATCCAGATCGCCCAGCTGACGCTGCGGCGGGCTTCCTTGGAGTTGGGCACCGTGTAGAAGCGCATCAGCACGTGCGGGAGGCCCGCCGTACCGAGCACGAGCGCGAGGCCCAGCGAGATGAAGTCCAGCTTGCTGATCCCCGATACGCCGTACTGCAGGCCCGGGTCGAGCAGGCGCTCGCCGACCGGGCTCTTCTCGACCGCTCCGCCGAGCAGGCCGGACAGGTTGAAGCTGTACTTGGCCAAGACCCAGATCGTCATGATCCCGGCGCCGATCACCAGCAGGACCGCCTTGACGATCTGCACCCAGGTGGTGCCCTTCATGCCACCGACGAGCACGTAGGTGATCATGATCAGGCCGACCACCGCGATCACCAGGTTCTGCCCGGCGCGGCCGTCGATGCCGAGCAGCAGCGCGACCAGACCACCGGCGCCGGCCATCTGCGCCAGCAGGTAGAAGAAGCTGACCACCAGCGTGGAGATCGCCGCCGCCATCCGGACCGGGCGCTGCTTGAGCCGGAACGACAGCACGTCGGCCATCGTGAAGCGGCCGGTGTTGCGCAGCAGTTCGGCGACCAGCAGCAGCGCGACCAGCCAGGCGACCAGGAAGCCGATCGAGTACAGGAAGCCGTCGTAGCCGTTCAGCGCGATCGCACCCGCGATCCCGAGGAACGACGCGGCCGACAGGTAGTCACCGGCGATCGCGATGCCGTTCTGCGGCCCGGTGAAGGACCGGCCGCCGGCGTAGTAGTCGGCCGCGGTCTTGTTGTTGCGCGAGGCCCTGATGACGATCGCCAGCGTCGCGACCACGAACAGCGCGAAGATCGCGATGTTGACCGTCGGGTTGCCGATGTCGGTGGCCAGCGGCAGCAGCAGGGGAGCGGTCACTTGTCCTCACCTTCGATCAGCGTGCGCATCCGCTCGGCGGCCGGGTCGATCTGCTTGTCGGCCCAGCGCACGTAGATCATCGTGATCGCGAAGGTGGACAAGAACTGCCCGAAGCCGAGCAGCAGCGCGACGTTGATGTTGCCGAACACGCGGGTGGACATGAAGCCGTGCGCGTAGTCGGCGAGCAGCACATAGAGGAAGTACCAGGCCAGGAACAGGCCGGTCATCGGGAACACGAAGCGCCGGAAGCGGCGACGCAGTTCGGAGAAGTCCGGTGACAGCTGGACGTCTCGGTACGTCGTGAGCTCCGGGTCGCCCGCGCGACGCGTTTCGCTCATCGCGGGACCTCCAGACGTGATCAGGCCGGGCGGAGTCCGGCGCGGGTTGCTGCTCCGTACTGTGGTCCAGCTCACCCCGCCCAAACAGCACCGACCGGCGTCGAGCGCTCAGCGGCCCACACCCCTCGACCGGCGGAAAGCCGAGGTGCGACGAGCGGTCGCATCCGCACGACGAACGGCCGACGCTACCGTCGGCGAACCAGCCGCTGCAGCGGACTGGGCGGCCGGACCGACGGCAGGCACTGACGAACGGCCGACGCCCACCACCGATCAACCGAGCGCTCCGGCCCACGCCCACGCGGGAGCGGCCCGGCGGCGACCGCGTATCAGGAGGTTGATCGGTGCTGCAGGTTCACCCGCGCGTGAAGCCCCGGTCGACGTCGACCGCTTCAGGGGTGTGCAGGCGGACCATGCTGCGGGCGGTGCCGGCCGGGATCCGGGTCGGCGTGAGCCGGGAAACCACGATGACGGTGAGGAAAGCCAGCGGCATCGTCCACGCGGCGGGCTGGGCGACGAGGGCGCCGAGCCAGCCGTCCAGGGGTGGGCCGACGACGTTGACCAGGACGGCGAAGATCGCGGCGACTCCGCCGACGAGCAGGCCGGCGGCGGCGCCGACCGTCGACATGCGGCGCCACCAGATACCCAGCACGAGCAGCGGACAGAACGTCGAAGCCGCGACCGCGAAGGCGAGCCCGACTGTGTCGGCCAAACTCAGCGCGCCGGTGAAGTTCCAGGCGACGTAGGGAACGGCCATGGCCAGCACGGCCGCGATCCGGAAGCTGTTGACGGCCAGGTAGTCGCCTCCGGTCAACCGGTGCAGGCGATTGCGCAGCAGGTCCTGATCGATCACGCCGGCGATCGCGACGGTCAACCCCGACGACGTGGACAAGAACGCGGCGAACGCTCCCGCCGCGACGAGCGCGCCGAGCAGATCCCCGACGGTGCCGGGGAAGATCCGTCCGGGCAGTTCCAGTACGACGGTGTCGGCGGCCGTGGCGACCAGATCCGGGGCGAACGCCCGCCCCAGTACGGCGTACACGGGCGGGAAGAGGTAGAAGACGCCGAGCAGCGCGAGCACCACGACCGTCGTCCGGCGGGCGGCGCGGCCGTCGGGATTGGTGTAGAAGCGGACCAGCACGTGCGGCAGGCCCATCGTCCCGAAACAAAGGGCCAGCAGTAACGAGTACGTCGCGTACAAGGGATGGTCGCGGCCGTCGGCGGTGGACAGCGGCTCGGCCCACTCCGAGCCTGCGCCCTGCAGCGAATCCAGTACGCCGACCGGGTGGTCCATCGAGCGCCAGGCGATCAGGATGACAAAAACCGGCGCGGCCAGGGCGAACAGTTTCAGCCAGTACTGGAAGGCCTGGACGAAGGTGATCGAGCGCATCCCGCCGGCGGCGACGTTGATCACCACGATGATCGCGACCAGCGCGGCCCCGACCGCGGGCGGTGCGCCGGTCACGGTCTGCACGGTCAGCCCGGCGCCGCGCAACTGGGGGAGCAGGTAGAGCGTGCCGATCCCGGCCACCAGGAACGAGCAGATCCGCCGGACGACGGCCGACTCGAAGCGGGTCTCGGCGAAGTCGGGCAACGTGTAGGCGCCGGAGCGGCGCAGCGGGGCGGCGATCAGGACCAGCAGCATCAGGTAGCCGACGGTGTAGCCGACCGAGAACCACAGCATGTCGGCGCCGTTCACCAGGACCAGTCCGGCGACGCCGAGGAAAGATGCCGCCGACAAGTACTCGCCGCTGATCGCGGAGGCGTTCCAGCGTGGGGTGACGGCGCGGCTGGCGACGTAGAAATCGCTGGTGGTGCGGGAGATCCGCAGCCCGAACAACCCGATGCCGATCGTTGCCGCGATCACCAGACCGATCGCGGTCAGGCTCATCGCCGGTGACATCTACTGCCGCCCGACGAACTCGGTGAACTCGGTCTCGATCCGTTCGGCGTTGCGGACGTAGATCCGGGCGGCGACGTAGACGACCGGGTAGACCACGACGCCGAGCAGCACCCAGGGCAGCGGGATGCCGAAGACGGCGACCGTGCGCGTGACGGGGACGAGGAAGAACAACAGCGGAAGACTGCCCAGGCCGATCACGGTGCCGGCGATGACGACCAGGGCCAGGCGCAGCTGGGACTGGATCAGCGAGCTCATGTAGACCTCGCCGACGCGGGTCTGCTCGTCGATCTCCCGGGTCCCGGTGTGCCCGCCGATCCGCCGGGCCGCGCTCGTCCGTGGACTCGTCACCCGAACCCGCCGCGGACCTTCCGGCGTACTCATCTCAGCCTCGCAGCGACGTCGAGCGGACCAGGAGGTCGCGGAGCTCGCGGGTGTGCCGGCGACTGACCGGGAGCCAGTCGTCACCGACCCGTACGGCGCACCGCCCACCGTCGACGCGCATCTCGTCGACGTGGGCCAGCGCGACCAGAGTGCTGCGGTGGATCCGGGTGAAGCCGGCGTCGCGCCAGCGTTCCTCGAGCGTGCTGAGTGGGACCCGGACCAGGTGCGAGTTCTGCCCGGTGTGCAGCCGCGCGTAGTCGCCCTGCGCCTCGACGTAGCGAACCGCCGACCGCTGCACGAACCGCGTCACACCCGCGAGCTCGACCGGGATCGTCTCGTCGTCGGTCTCCTCCGGCGAGTGCACCACCTGCGGGCCACCGGCGTTGACCACCCGGCGGACCGCCTCGGCCAGCCGCTCGGCGCGGACCGGCTTCATCACGTAGTCGGTCGCCTCCAGCTCGAAGGCCGCTACCGCGTGCTCGTCGTACGCCGTGACGAACACGATCTGCGGCGGGTTGGCGAACTTCGACAGCACCTTGGCGAGGTCGATCCCGTCCAGCCCCGGCATCTTGATGTCGCAGAACACCACGTCGATGTCGGCGGCCTGCAGGATCTTCAACGCGTCCGGCCCGTTCGACGCGGTCTGGATCGGGCCGATCCGGTCGTCGCGGGACAGCAGGTAGACCAGCTCGGCCAGCGCCGGCTCCTCGTCGTCGGCGACCAGCGCGCGCAGGGGAGTGTCGGCCATGCGCCACACACTAGATGGAGGCATGCACCCCTGAGGAGTATTTGGGCACCCGGAAGCTGACCTTTGTCCCTGCTTCCACCGCGGTCTCGACGACCAGGCCGTACGCGTCGCCGTACACCTGGCGCAGGCGGGCGTCGACGTTGCCGAGGCCGATCGAGTCGCTGCCGGACTGGCCGGACAGGGCGGCCCGGATCACCTCGGGGTCGCTGCCGGCGCCGTCGTCCTCGACGCTGATCTCGGCCTCCGAGCCGCGGTCCATCGCCCGGATCGTGATCTGCCCGACGCCGGTGGTGCCCTCCAGCCCGTGCCGTACGGCGTTCTCGACCAGCGGCTGGACGACCAGGAACGGGATCGCCACCGACAGCACCTCCGGCGCGATCAGCAAGGACACCGTCAGCCGCTCGCCGAACCGCGCCTGCTCCAGGACGAGGTACCGCTCGACGTTGCGCAGCTCGTCGGACAGCGTGGTGAACTCCCCGCCGCGGCGCAGCGCGTACCGGGAGAAGTCGGCGAACTCCAGCAGTAGCTCGCGCGCCCGCTCGGGATCGGTCCGCACGAACGACGCGATCGCCGCCAGCGCGTTGTAGATGAAGTGCGGGCTGATCTGCGCCCGGAGCGCCCGCAGTTCGGCCTCCATCGCGCGGGTCCGCTCCTTGTTGAGCTCGGCCAGCTCGACTTGGCCCGACACCCAGCGGGCGACCTCCTCGGTGGCCCGTACCAGCGCGGCCGACGAGCGCGGGCTGTACGCGACCAGGACGGCGACCACCCGGTCCTCGGTCACGATCGGCGCGACCACGGCGGTCCGGACCGGGCACTGCGGATCCCCACAGGCGACGTCGTGCGCCCCCAGTACGGCGGTCCGCCCGCTGCGCAGCGTCATCGCCGCGATCGCCTTCGCGTCGACGCGATGGTTGCTCTCGTACGCCCCGCCGACCCCGTCCCATGCCAGCACTCCCGACGCGTCGCAGATCGCGATCGCCGCCGTACCGAGCAGGTCCCGCAGGTGCTTGCTCGCCCGCCCGGCGGCGACCGGCGTCAGCCCTTCGCGCAGGTGCGGCGAGGCCAGCGAGGCGGTGTGCAACGTGGCATACGTCGCCTTGTCAGCCAGAGTCCCGAAATGCTTCCGCCGCCGCGCGAACATGCCTTGACGGTAGCCGCTCAGCCCTTCGCGCGGGGTGTGAACGCGGCCAGCGCCTCGGTGTCGGAGTAGTTGGTGCGGATGTACTCGTCGGCCCAGGCGGCCCGGTCCGGGTAGCCGGACTCGGCGACGACGCGGTCGGCGGCGGCGTCCAAGTCGACCGCTGCCCGTCGCAGCTGGACGTCTGAGCCGGTCAGCAGGGCCCAGCTGGGACCAGGTGCGCCGTACGGCATGCCGACGCTGCCGGCGTTCACCACCAGCCGTCGGTCGACCTGCCGGGCGAACGGCATGTGCGTGTGCCCGCAGACGATCGTGCGGATCTCGTCCGGTACGCCGCCGAGAACCTGTTCCCACCGGGTGATCGGGCTGTCGACCAGCACGACCTCCTCGTCGGTGCGGGGCGTCGCGTGGCAGAACAGGACGTCGCCGATCGTCACGGTGAGCGGCAGGGAGGACAACAGCTCGACCTGGTCCGGCCGGAGCTCCGCCGCGGCCCACGGGCTCACCTGATCGGGCGGATCCAGCTGCTCGCCACGGGCCATCGACACCAACTCGCGATCGGCGTTGCCACGCACCCAGACGGCCCGATCGCCCAATCCCTGCAGGAGATCCAGCGTCTCCACCGGCTGAGGGCCGGCCGCGAGATCACCTGCCAGTACGACGACGTCGGCGCTCTGCACGTCCGGCTCCGCCAGCACGGCCTCGAGCGCGGGCAGGACGCCGTGAATGTCGGCCAGCACCGCGATGCGTTCCATGCCGACCAGTGTGACCCGTCGGTCCGCCGTACCGGTGGTGACTCTGCTGTCGGCAGACGATTCAGCGGGCGAGGCCGATGCGCTTCCCGCCGAGTGGGACGGCGGATTCGCAGGCGCCGGTCGTGATCGTGCAGCGCAGGACGCCGCGCGGCATCGTCTCCTGGTCGTCGATCAGCATCAGCACGTGCTGGTCGTCCTCGGCCCGGGCGGAGACGAAAAACGCTCCGGTCCATTCGCGCAGGACGTTGCCGGTCCACACATCGAGGGCGGCCGTCGACGCGCTCGCCCAGCCGTCGTCGTACGGCGGGGTGGCGATCGCGGTCCGGCCGTCGGGGGTGAAGCTGCGGACCTCGTGGTCGCAGGTGCGCAACAGACTCCGGCCGGAGGCGAGGTCGTTCACCGTGGAGCAGGCCCGATGCTCACCGGGTGCCGTGCGCAGCGCGACCAGCTTGCCGTCGGGGCTGATCGCGGTCGGCGAGCCGGGAGTTGGCACGAGCTTCGACGCGGTCTCGCCGGGCTTCCAGGCATACAGCTTCCACGCCGGGGCGCCGTCGCTCGCGGCGGCTGTGTAGTAGACGGTCCCGTTGAGGTAGGCGAGCAGCCGGATCCCCCACACACCGCGAACCGTGAGCTTGTGGAGGTTGCCGTCGGTGTCCTGCGACAAGACCGTGCCGCCGGGCAGGTTGATCCCGTCCTTGCCCCGCGGCTGCGTCGAGTACGCGACCGCCGACTGGTCATCGGTCCCGATCAGCGAGGACACGCCCGGCACCTTCTCCACCTCGCCGGTGAGCTTCAGTTCGAGCAGTTCGCTGGTGTACTCGTCGCGGGACAGCACGGCGAACACCGCTTCACCCATCCGGGTGAACTCCAGCAGCGACGACGACCCCGGTACGGCGACCGTCCCGCCGGCGCCGCCGCGAATCTCCCGGTCGACGCTGTAGGCCACCTGGGGCTCGCGTCCGGGCTTGAGTTTCTTCAACTGCAGCGGGACTTTCACGGGTCCGGTGAACTCAGGTTGAGCGGAGGCCGACGGGCTGCTCCGGACCGCCAACGGCGAGGCGGCACCAGGGCGGTCGTCGTCCGCCTCGGGCCCCTGACTGGTGGCGACCACCCCGCCGATCGCGACCGCCGCCACGGCAACAGCCGAGACCAGGACGACCAGTCTGGTGTTGCCGGCAGCCATCAGCCGCCGAGCCCGAACTCGTCGCCGGGGGTGATCGGAGTGGCGCGTTCGCAGTCGCCGGTACTGATCGTGCACCGGATGATCGCGCCCTTGGTCTCCGGGCCGTCGTCGACCTCCATCAGCAGGTGCTGGTCGTCCTCGGCCCGGACCTCCCGGAAGGCCACGCCGGTCCATTCCCGCAGCAAGGCACCGGTCTTGCCGTCGAGGAGCCAAGAGCTCAACGGGGCGTAGCCGTCGCCGTATGCCGGGGTGCCGATCACGATCGACTTGTCGGGCGTGAAGCCGGCGATCATGTACTCGCAGGTCCGCCACAGCTTCTTGCCGGTGGCCAGCTCGCTCACGTTCGAGCAACTGCCGGCGCCGCCGATCGTCTCCGCCGCCGCGACCAGCTCACCGTCGGCCGACACCGCGGTCGGCGAGGTGATGCCCTTCACCGCCGTGGCCGAGGACCGGCCAGGCACCCACGTGTAGAGCCTGGGCACACCGGACTCGCTGGGGGTGGCCGCGTAGAAAACCTTGCCGGCGGCGACTGCGATCACCCGGACGTTCCAGGCATTGGGCAGGCTCAGCTTGTACCTGTTGGCGGCGCTGCCCTCGGCGTACACCGTGCTGCCGGCGAGCTGCTCGCCGGTCGACTTCTGCTTCTGGCTGGCGAAGGCCGCGAGACTTCCGTCGACCGCGCCGACCAGTGTGGTGACGTTGCGGACCTCACTGCTCTGGCCGTCGTTGCTGGTTCGGACCAGGACGAGGTCGGGCTCCCTGCTCTCCAGCACGAACGTCGTCTCCTCGGCTTGGGCAACCGCGATGATCGGGTTCGTGCCGGGCGCCTTGAACGCCTGGTCCGGGCCGCCGCTGACCACCCGGTCGAGCACGTGCACCACTTGCGGCGCTCGGCCCGCGTCGAGCTTGCTCAGCGACACCTTGACCTTCTTCGGTCCGGTGAATCCGTTCGCTGCCGGTGTCGAGGGGGTCACGGAAGGTGTTCCGGACGGGGTGGCGGACGGTTTCGGTGTGGGGGTCGGCGTGGGCTTCGGGGTCGGCGTCGAACTCGCGCTGGGCGGTCCACCCAGTGGACTCGCGCTGGTGTCGCTGTCCTGCGGTCCCTGCCGGTAGGCGAACACGCCGCCGCCCACGACCGCCGCCACCGCGACCGCGGCGACCACGACGGTCAGTCGCGCGTTCAGCTGCCTCATGAGCAGGCTCCTAACAAACAGTCGTGGTCCTCAGCAGTGTGCTGCACCCCGCGCGCCCGCGCACGACAGGGTGGGACCGAGGTGGTCGATCCTCGGTGTGACGTCACAACTGAGTGTTTTGTTCGCTCCGGCGACGCGGTCGCAGGAGGGATCGAGCATAATGCGGGCATGGACCAGCCACCCCGGATCGGCCGGTACTCCCTGGTCCGCCGGGTGGGTGCCGGCGGTTTCGCGACCGTCTGGCTGGCCCGGGACGAGCAGCTGGACGCCGAGGTCGCGGTCAAGATCCTGTCCGACAACTGGATCGACGAGGACGACGTCCGGCGCCGGTTCCTGGCCGAGGGACGCTTCCTGCGCCGGGTCGACTCGCCGCACGTGGTCGGGGTGCACGACGTCGGCGAGACCGAGGACGGCCGGCCGTACCTGGTGCTGACCTACGCCGACGGCGGGTCGCTGGCCGACAAGATCAAGGCCGGCCCGCTGGAGGTCGCCGAGGTGGTCGAGGTGATCACCCAGGTCGGCAGCGGACTCAAGCAGTTGCACGCCCGCGGCGTCCTGCACCGTGACGTGAAGCCCGCGAACGTCCTGTTCCGGACCGATCCGTCCGGCGACCGGGCGATGCTCGGCGACCTCGGCCTGGGCAAGTCGCTGGAAACCGTGTCCCAGTTGACGATGCCGGGCGGTACGCCGGCCTACGTCGCGCCGGAGCAGGTGATGGGCGACCGGCTCGACCACCGCGCCGATCTGTACTCGCTCGGCGCCGTCGCGTACGCCGCGTTCACCGGCCAGGCGCCGCACGGCGTGGCCAGTCTCGGCGCGGTGATGCGGATCGATGCGCCGCCGCCGTCGATGAGCACCCTGCGCGAGGACGTGCCGGACGCGATCGACGCCGTCGTCCGCCGCGCGCTCGAGCCGGACCGCGAGAAGCGCTGGCCCGACCTGGACAGCTTTCTCAACGCGTTGCGCGAGGCCCACACGACCGGCAAGATCCCGGCCGGGCTGGTCCCGGCCGAGGAACTGCCGGTGCCCACCGGGCCGGGTGGAATCGACCAGGAGACCCAGCTGGCGACTCCGGCCGACGCCAAGACCGTGGGCGGCGCGGACGCCGAGGCGACTGTCGGGGTCGAGCCTGCGCCTCGCCGGAACAAAAGAGCCGGCTGGATCGCCGCCGTACTGGCGGTGCTGCTGGCCGGTGGCGGTGGGTACGCCGGCTACGAGCTGGTGATGAGCCGGCCGGTCGAGGTGGTCGAGCGCAACGTCAAGGTCGAGGTGCCGCGGAGCTGGGACCAGAAGTCCACCCGGGACGAGCCGTTCGCGTTGCTGGTCAGCGAGGACACCTCGGCCTGGCCGAGCGATGCGAACACCTCTGGCGTCTTCGTGGGCCTGCTCAGCCAGACCAACCTGCCGACCACCGGTACGGCGCCCACCGGGTGTTCCCCCAACGGTACGGACACCACACCGGCCGGCGACCAACCGCAGATCACCTTCAAGTACGAGTGCAACGACAACGCCGACGTGATGGAGCGGTACCGGAAGGTCTCCGGCAACCAGCTGCTGCGCGTCCAGGTCCGTGGCGATGCGCAGGAGCTGACCGACGTGCTGAACTCCGTGATCTACAACGGGAGAGCCGGGTAGACCGGCGGCGGCTGGCAGTACGGTAGGCGGCATGACCGACCTGCGTGCGGCGATCGACCGCGTTCTGCCCTCCGTCCGTGCCGACCTCGAGGACCTGATCCGGATTCCCTCGGTCAGTGCGGACCCGGCCCGTGCGGCCGACGTCCAGCGGTCGGCCGAGGCGACCGCCGCGCTGTTCGAGGCGGAGGGGTTCACGGTGAAGATCGTGCGCGCGGGCGAGGGCGCGCCCGCGGTGATCGCGAAGAAGCCGGCGCCGGCGGGCAAGCCGACCGTGCTGCTCTACGCGCACCACGACGTCCAGCCGACCGGCAACGTCGAAGAGTGGACCTCGGAGCCGTTCGAGCCGACCGAGCGCGGTGACCGGCTGTACGCCCGGGGCGCGGCCGACGACAAGGCCGGGATCGCCGCGCACCTGGCCGCCGTACGGGCCTTTGGCAACGATCTTCCGGTCGGGGTGACGGTGTTCGTCGAGGGCGAGGAGGAGATCGGTTCGCCGACGCTGCTGCAGTTGCTGGACGAGTACTCCGACGAGCTGACCTCGGACGCGATCGTGATCGCCGACTCGGGCAACTGGGCGATCGGCCAGCCGGCGTTGACCGTGTCGCTGCGCGGCCTGGTCGACTGCTACGTGGAGGTACGGACGCTCGACCATGCCGTGCACTCGGGTTTGTTCGGCGGCGCCGTGCCGGACGCGCTGACCGCGCTGTGCCGGTTGCTGGCGACGCTGCACGACGACAACGGCGACGTCGCGGTCGACGGCCTGTACGCGAGCCGCGCGGCCGAGCTGGACTACCCGGAGGACCGGTTCCGGGCCGAGTCGAGCGTGCTCGACCAGGTCCGGCTGATCGGCTCCGGCTCGCTGGTCGACCGGCTGTGGACGCGCCCGGCGATCGCCGTCCTGGCGATCGACGCGCCGCGGGTCGCCGACGCCAGCAACACCCTCGTGCCGGTCGCCCGGGCGAAGGTCAGCCTGCGGGTCGCGCCGGGTGACGACGCGGCCAAGGCGATGCAGGCCCTGCGCAACCATCTCGAGCAGAACGCGCCGTGGGGTGCGCAGGTCACCGTGACCGACGGCGACCTCGGCCAGCCCTGCTCGATCAACGCGCGCGGCGCGGCCTACGACGCGGCCCGTACGGCGTTCGCCGAGGCCTGGGGCGTCGAGCCGGTCGACACCGGCATGGGCGGCTCGATCCCGTTCATCGCCGAGTTCCAGCAGGCCTTCCCACAGGCCGCCGTTCTGGTCACCGGCGTGGAGGATCCCGACACCCGGGCCCACGGCATCGACGAGGGCCTGCACCTGGCGGAGTTCGCCAAGGTCTGCCTGGCCGAAGCGCACCTGTTGAAGAACTTGGCCGGTTAGGGCGAGCGGGCTTTCCGGCGACCCAGAGTTTGGCATAGGTTTCGGCGAGTGAAGATCGCAGTCGTGCGAGAGACCCGTCCGGCCGAGCGCCGGGTGGCGCTGGTGCCGGAACAAGTCGTCAAACTCGTCCAGCTCGGGTACGAGGTCGCCGTCGAGCCCGCGGCCGGTGAGCGGGCGCTGTTCTCCGACGACGCCTACCGGGAGGCCGGTGCGGAAGTCGCCTGGGGCGCCGACCACGCGGCGACGGTGGTGGTCTCGGTCCAGCCGCTGGAGCGCGAACGCCTGCAGCGGCTGCACGCCGGCACCGCGCTGATGTCGTTCCTGCCGACGAACCCGCCGGACGTGGTCCGGGCCGCGACCCGCGCCAAGCTGACGGCGTTCGCGATGGAGCTGATCCCGCGGATCTCCCGGGCGCAGGCGATGGACGCGCTGTCCTCGCAGGCGTTGGTGGCCGGCTACCGCGCGGCGATCGTCGCGGCCGAGCGGCTGCCCCGGTTCTTCCCGCTGAACATGACCGCCGCCGGCACGGTGCCGCCGGCCCAGGTGCTGGTCCTGGGCGCCGGCGTCGCCGGACTGCAGGCGATCGCGACCGCGAAGCGCCTCGGCGCCGTCGTCAAGGCGTACGACGTCCGGACGGCCGCGGCCGAGGAGATCGCGTCGATGGGCGCGCAGCCGATCGAGCTCGAGCTCGGCACGCTGGACGGCCCGGGCGGTTACGCCCGCGAGATGACGCCCGAACGCGCGCAGCTGCAGCGCGAGCTGCTCGCGCCGTACGTCGCCGGCGCGGACGCGGTGATCACCACGGCCGCGGTGCCGGGACGGACCGCGCCGATCCTGGTCACCCGGGAGATGGTCGAGCAGATGAAGCCCGGCTCGGTCGTCGTCGACCTGGCCTCCGAGCAGGGCGGCAACGTCGAGGGCTCGGTGGCCGGCACCGAACTGATGATCGGCAACGCGCTGGTCTGGGGCGGTTCCAACGTGCCCAGCCAGATGGCCGGTCCGGCCAGCCGGCTGTACGGCCAGAACGTGGCGAACCTGATCACGTTGATGACCCGCAACGCCGCCTTCGATCCCGACTTCAGCGACGAGATCGTGGCCGGGTGCTGTGTGACGCACGACGGCAAGGTCCTGCACGAGCCGACCCGCGAACTTCTGGAAGGTCAGAGCTGATGACCGAATCCATTGCCCTGCTGACGATCTTCGTGCTCGCGGCATTCGTCGGTGTCGAGGTGATCAGCAAGGTGTCGGCGACCCTGCACACCCCGTTGATGTCCGGCGCCAACGCGATCCACGGCGTCATCCTGGTCGGCGCGATCATCGTCACCGGGCAGGCCGAGTCGGTGCCGGTGGTGATCGTCGGGCTGCTGGCCGTCGTACTGGCGACGGTGAACATGGTCGGCGGCTTCGTCGTCACCGACCGGATGCTGGAGATGTTCCGTGGTCCGGGCGGTCGCAAGAAGGAGCTGCACAAGTGATCGGCACCTGGGCGCAGATCGGCTACCTGGTCGCCGCGGTCTGCTTCATCCTCGCGCTGAAGGCGCTTTCCTCGCCGAAGAC
Source organism: Kribbella sp. ALI-6-A (assembly GCF_001984195.1). Taxonomy (GTDB): domain Bacteria; phylum Actinomycetota; class Actinomycetes; order Propionibacteriales; family Kribbellaceae; genus Kribbella. The sequence goes on along the minus strand of NZ_MTQN01000012.1, from coordinate 575,490 downwards.
CGCGCGGACCGGTAACGCCCTCGGCGCGGCCGGCGCCGTACTGGCCGTGATCATCACGTTCATCGCCTACAAGCCCGACAACCTGGTCCCGATCCTGATCGCGCTGCTGATCGGCACGGTCGGCGGAGTGGTCGGATCGCGGCGGGTGCAGATGACGCACATGCCGCAGCTGGTCGCGCTGTTCAACGGTGTCGGTGGTGGCGCGGCCGCCCTGGTCGCGCTGATGGAACTCGACCACGTCCAGGACGGCCAGACCGTCGCCGCGATCGCCACGGCGTTCACGGTCCTGGTCGGGGCGATCTCGTTCTCCGGCTCGATCGTCACGTTCGCGAAGCTGCAGGAACTGATGACCACCCGCCCGATCACCTTCCCCGGGCTGCCGGTGCTGTTCGTGGCCGGGCTGCTCGGCGGGGTCGCGGTGTCGGTCTGGCTGGTCTCGGAGCCGCGCGTCCTGGTCGGCGTTCTGCTCTGCCTGCTGGGGCTCGCGGTCGGCGTGATGCTGGTGCTGCCGGTCGGCGGTGCCGACGTACCGATCGTCATCTCGCTGCTGAACGCGTTCACCGGCCTGACCGTCGCGGCGGGCGGCTACGTGCTCGGCAACACGCTGCTGCTGGTCGCCGGCACCCTGGTCGGCGCGGCCGGTACGTTGCTGACCAAGCTGATGGCCGACGCGATGGGCCGGTCGGTCTTCAACATCCTCTTCGGCGCGGTCCGCGGTGGTTCGACGCTCGGTGGCGGTACGGCGTCCGACCGGCCGGTGATCTCCGGGAGCGCCGAGGACGTCGCGATCCTGCTCGGCTACGCCCAGCGCGTGATCATCGTGCCCGGCTACGGCCTGGCCGTGGCGCAGGCGCAGCACACCCTGCGCGACCTGGTCGAGGAGCTGCAGGGCCGCGGCGTCAAGGTCGACTACGCCATCCACCCGGTGGCCGGCCGGATGCCCGGCCACATGAACGTACTGCTCGCCGAGGCCCAGGTCCCGTACGAGCAGCTGCGCGAGATGGACGAGATCAACGGCGACTTCAAGCAGGCCGACGTCGTCCTGGTCGTCGGCGCCAACGACGTCGTCAACCCGGCGGCCCGGACCACGCCCAGCGCCCCCATCTACGGCATGCCGATCCTCAACGCCGACGAGGCCCAGCGCGTCATCTTCCTCAAACGCTCCATGCGCCCGGGTTTCGCCGGCATCGAGAACGAGCTGCTCTACGACCCCCGCACCACCCTGCTGTTCGGCGACGCCCGCGAGTCGCTCGCCAAACTCCTGGCGTCGGTCAAGACGGTCTAACGGCTCTCCAGCAGAGCCTTCAGTCGCGCAAGGTCCTTCTGGTTGGCCCGGCGCATCGCGCCGGCCAGCAACGGCGCCGCGACCGTGGCGAACCCCGACGGTTCGCCACGGTTCCGCAGCGTCATCCGCGTACTCCGCGCGGACTCGGCCGACCACTGGTAACTGGTCTCCATCGGAAACGGCCCTTGAGCGGTCCGCATCACCAGCCGCTCGTCGGGGACCAACTCGACGACCTCGTAGGTGTAGGCGAGCCGCCGCCCGAGAAACCGCGCCACGAAGTCGAGCCGGGAGCCCACCGCGACCGGCGGCGTCGTCCGCCACTGCACCGACTCGATGTTCACGTACCATTCCGGCGCGTTCGCCGGGTTCGCGGCGTAGTCGACGACCACCGGCAGCGGCCGGTCGATCACGATCTCGCTCAAGACGTCGACACCCACGGTTGCCTCCTGCCCTCAGTTTCCACCAGGTTGCGCCCTGAACGTCAGCCCGGTCGACCAGACGCTGACCATCCGCCGTGACGGCACGCCGGTGGCCGAAGCCCTCGACCTGCCCGCGAGATCCGGCCGAATCCTCCGGCTGGAGTCGGCGGAATAGCGCGCCGGCGGACGTCCGGAGCGCCCACTCCGCCGCTTCGATTAGCTCGGCAATACCACACGAAGCGCCGCCTGGAGCCATTGCCGGTAGCTCTTGCACTTTTTTACCGCGAGCACAACCCCAATGGCACAATCTTGCCACCGTAGATGGTGAACCGGTCCAGTCCAGATGATTCCGCACTGGATTTGCCGCGGCCGCCGGCACGTGCGGTTTTCCGCCGAGCGCCGGGCTGGATCTGGTCGGCCGCTCTGCGGGCTGACCTGCGGGACCGGTCGGCGACGACGTCCTGGGCGCAGAGAATCCGTGATGACGGAGCGCGCGGCAAGAGTGATTTGTACGGCCGCGGGAAATGCAGGCCGTGCGGGTCGACTTGCCGTCTCGATCAGAATTCCGCTGTGCCCGGCGTACGAATTGCCGGAAATGCAGCGTCAGACCCAGCCGCGTTTTGCGGCGGCCACTCCCAATTCGAAACGAGAAGTGGCGTCCAGGCGGTCCGAGAGATTGGCGGTGATCCGGCGGGCGGTGCGCAGAGAAATGCCCAGCAGCCGGGCGACCTGCTCGTCCTTGGCGCCGCCGGCCAGGAGGCGGAGCACCTCGGCCTCGTGCGGGGTGAGCGGCGAGTCGTTGTCGCGGTCCTCGGGGGCGAACAGGTCGGTGGCGCGGGACCAGTACGCGTCGAACAGGGCCAGTGCGAGGGCGACGACCGCGGGGCTGCGGTGGATCACGGCGCCGGCGCTCTCCACGGCCGGGTCCAGCGGCATGATCGCGATCTCCTGGTCGATGATCAGCAGCCGCAGCGGCAGCGTGGGCGTCGCGCGGACCTCGTTACCCCGCTTGTGCATGTACGCGGCGTACTCGAGACCGGGCTTGGACACCGTCATGCTCTGCAGGTAGACGCTGCGCATCTTGATCCCGCGCTCCAGCAGCGGCAGGTCGGGGGACTCTTCGGGCGGGGCGACGATGTCGTCGACATGGGCGGGGATCAGGCCCCAGAAGCTCTCGCGGGCCTTGGCGCCCAGCTCCTCGATCCGGCGGGAGGCGTTCGCCCGGCCCTTGAGCACCTCGACGTCACCACTGGTGCGGGAGGTGAGCAGCTCGTTGTACTGCTCGGCCATCACCTCGGCCGCCGCCGACGCCTCGGCCAGCTCGCCGAGCTTCCGGTTGAGCTCGCTGCGCCTGCGCTCGACCAGGCCGGCCAGGCCGACCCGGGGGTGCACGGCGTGCTCGACGCCGGGATCGGTCCAGGTGGGGACCAGAAGGTCGAGTTTGCGCAACTCGTCCATTAGCTGGTGAACCTCGGCCAATGGCCGATTCACTCGCGCGGCAATCTCCTGTGGCGTACTGTCCGGTGCGCGGAGGAGGGCGTCATAGACCGCAGCGGTCGCCTCGTCCAGGCCCAGCGGTTCCAGCACTTTCCACACCCTTCCAACGCTTGTTGGGAACCGACCATATACAGGGTGCGTCGATTTAGCGCGTTCAGTAGACGGTTTCGGATTATTTCGGAGGGGACTGGCTGTGATCAAGAGGTTTCTGATGGTGGCGGTTTCGGCGGGGCTGCTGGCCGGCTCGGCGTGGCTGACGACCGGTTCGGCGGTCGCGGGGGAGGACCCGCCGGTGTCCGACGACCCGCACGCAGCGTGCGGCGTTTGCTGGTGACAGCAGTCCCGTAGACTGTTGCCCGTGGCTCGTGGCGATGGTCGGCTCACTCATGATCTCGACCCGCAGGATCTGGGTCCGCAGGACGCCTGTGGCGTCTTCGGAGTCTGGGCTCCTGGGGAAGAGGTCGCCAAACTCACCTATTTCGGTCTCTACGCCCTGCAGCACCGAGGGCAGGAGTCGGCCGGGATCGCGGTCGGCAACGGCAGCCAGATCCTGGTCTACAAGGACATGGGGCTGGTCAGCCAGGTGTTCGACGAAGCGACGCTGGCGTCGCTGCGGGGGCACATCGCCGTCGGGCACTGCCGGTACTCGACGACCGGCTCCAGCGTCTGGGCGAACGCGCAGCCGACCTTCCGGTCCACCGCGACCGGGTCGGTGGCGCTCGCCCACAACGGCAACCTGACCAACACCGGTGACCTCGCGGCCACGCTCGACGGCAGCGACGACCTGGATCTCGGGCTGGACCTGGAGGTCGAGCACGCCAAGGCGAACGCCAAGCACGGCGCCTCGTCCGACACCGACATCCTCACCTCGATGCTCGCGGCGTACCCGGACCTGAGCGTCGAGCAGGCGGCCGCGCGGGTGCTGCCGAAGGTCAAGGGCGCGTTCAGCCTGATCTTCATGGACGAGTCCACCCTGTACGCCGCCCGCGACCCGCAGGGCATCCGCCCGCTGGTGCTGGGCCGGCTCGAGCGGGGCTGGGTGGTCGCCAGCGAGACCGCGGCCCTCGACATCGTCGGCGCCAGCTTCATCCGTGAGGTCGAGCCGGGCGAGATCGTCGCGATCGACGAGAACGGCCTGCGCTCCACCAAGTTCGCCGAGCCGGACCTCAAGGGCTGCCTGTTCGAGTTCGTCTACCTGGCCCGGCCGGACACCCAGATCTCCGGCCAGCGGATCCACTCGACCCGGGTCGAGGTCGGCCGCCGGCTGGCCAAGGAGCACCCGGTCGACGCCGACCTGGTGATCGCCACGCCGGAGTCCGGTACGCCGGGCGCGATCGGCTACGCCGAGGCCTCGGGCATCCCGTACGGGTCGGGCCTGGTCAAGAACGCCTACGTCGGCCGGACCTTCATCCAGCCCAGCCAGACCATCCGCCAGCTCGGCATCCGGCTCAAGCTCAACCCGCTGCGCGAGGTGATCGAGGGCAAACGGCTGGTCGTGGTCGACGACTCGATCGTGCGCGGCAACACCCAGCGTGCGGTGATCCGGATGCTGCGCGAGGCGGGCGCGGCCGAGATCCACGTCCGGATCTCGTCGCCGCCGGTGAAGTGGCCGTGCTTCTACGGCATCGACTTCGCCAGCCGCGCGGAGCTGATCGCCAACGGCCTGAACACCGAGGAGATCTGCCGCTCGATCGGCGCCGACTCGCTCGGTTACATCAGCCTCGACGGGCTGATCGAGGCCACCACGGTGCCGAAGGACAAGCTCTGCCGCGCCTGCTTCGACGGGGTCTACCCGGTCGAGCTGCCGGACCCGGAGCGCCTGGGCAAGCACCTGCTGGAGGTGCCGGTCAGCACCGACGCCGACGGCCTGGCGTCGGTCTCCGGCGGCGCCGGCGCCGCGGACGCCCTGTCCCGCCCGTAGCCACCCTCGTCCGATGACCCAGCTCCCGACCGCAGCGTCCGCGTCCCGCGGGCCCCGGCCGGGCTGGGCGTCCGGCGACATCGGCCGGTGGACGTCCGCGGCGCACGCGACCGCGCCCGTCGCCGGCCGGCGAACTTCCGGGACGCCGTCCCGCCGACGAAGGAGAACACCGTGAGCCAGGGCGCGAGCTACGCCGCCGCCGGAGTCGACATCGAGGCCGGGGACCGGGCCGTCGAGCTGATGAAGGAGTGGGTGTCCAAGGCGACCCGTCCCGAGGTGGTCGGGGGGCTCGGTGGTTTCGCCGGGCTGTTCGACGCCAGCGCGCTGACGGCGTACCGGCGGCCGCTGCTGGCCACCTCCACCGACGGCGTCGGGACCAAGGTCGCGATCGCGCAGAAGCTGGACCGGCACGACACGATCGGGTTCGACCTGGTCGGCATGGTCGTCGACGACCTGGTGGTCTGCGGTGCCGAGCCGCTGTTCATGACCGACTACATCTGCACCGGCAAGGTGGTCCCGGAGACGATCGCGCAGATCGTCAAGGGCATCGCCGAGGCCTGTGTCGAGGCCGGTACGGCGCTGGTCGGCGGTGAGACGGCCGAGCACCCAGGCTTGCTGGAGGCCGACGAGTACGACGTCGCCGGCGCCGCGACCGGGGTCGTCGAGGCCGACGAGCTGCTCGGCGCGGAGCGGGTCAAGGCCGGGGACGTCGTGCTCGCGATGGCCTCGTCCGGCCTGCACTCGAACGGGTACTCCCTGGTCCGGCACGTCTTCTTCGACCGGGCCGGCTGGCAGCTCGACCGTGAGGTTCCGGAGTTCGGTGGCACGCTCGGCGACACCCTGATCACGCCGACGCGGGTCTACGCCAAGCACTGCCTGGAGCTGATCCGGGCGCTGAACGCCGACGGCGAGCGTCCGCTGCACGCGATGTCGCACATCACCGGTGGCGGCTTCGCGGCGAACCTGGCCCGCGTGATCCCCGACGAACTGGCGGTCCGGATCGACCGGTCCACCTGGACGCCGGCGCCGGTCTTCGGCCTGGTCGGCAAGCTCGGCGACGTCCCGCAGCTCGAGCTGGAGAAGACGCTGAACATGGGCGTCGGCATGGTCGCCGTCCTGGACCCGTCCACCGCGGACCGCGCGATCGCCGTCCTCGCCGAGCGCGACATCCCCGCCTGGGTCTGCGGCGAGGTCAGCACCGGCACCACCGGTGTCGAGCTGCAGGGCGACTACGCGAGCTGACCGGCGCCGGGGTACGACGCAGTGCCTCGTGGTCCGCAGCCGGGACCGCTCAGGTGGCGTTCACCGCGGGTGAGCGCCGCCTGTCGCGGACAGGCTCGTGAGCCACACCAGCGCCTGAACGCGGCAGAAAAAACGGCAGGCCAACAGGACCTGCGGTACTGGTGTGACGAACTCCGTCGGGTCGAGCACAGCTGACTGGTCCAGGCGCCTCAGGCGCATGGACCAGTCACTGGAGCTGCTGTCGCTTTACCGACGGGGGTGGTAGTCGTCGGCGTCATCGCCGGCGTCTGCGTCGTAGTCACCGTTCACAGAACTGGTACCGCCCTCGGCCCCACCGGCCAGCTCACGCTTGAGCTGCTCCAAGTCGGTCTCCCAGGTGCGGTACTTCAGGTCGCGAGCGACCTTCGTCTGCTTGGCCTTTGCACGGCCGCGCCCCATAGCGTCGACCCCCTCGCACAAGTCAACCGGGTACGCAGCGTGGCGCCCACGGATCAGTCGTCAGTAATCGTGGTTCTAGGTTACCCGGCCCCGGGGATCGACACACGCACCGCCCCCTGCTCGGACACTTCCAGACCTCCGATGACAGGCCGATGGGCCCGGCTGGTCCCCTCGAACCAGCCGAGCCCACCGCGTCTTTGCGCTCGTGAGCGCCGCTTACTTCACCTCGCGACGTGAGCTTGCCCACAGTCCGACGATCGTCGGCAGCACGATCCAGACCCCGATCGCGGTGAGCGTCTCGGGCAGCATCCCGCCGAGATCGCGCGCCGCGATCCGGCCGAAGGCGCCGAAGACGTCCAGCCAGTCCGCGTTGTCCTTGAACAGCGCCGGCCCGGCCAGCGACCAGGCGGTCGGCGCGATGAAGAAGACCAGGATGGCCACGGCGGTCTGTGCGATCACGGCGCCGAAGGCGGCGCCCATCACCACGTTCAGCGCGTTGGCCAGGTAGGCACCGGCCAGCGAGCCGCCCAGTCCGGCGTACGTCGCTCCGTCGCCACCGGCCGCACCGCCGACGGCGGTCGCGCCCAGCGCCAGCGCGCTGGTCACGGTCAGGACGACGACGCTCAGCACGATCGCCGCGACGAACTTGGCCAGCTGGACGCGGACCCGGCGCGGCGACAGCGTGAAGGTGGTCAGCGCGGTCCGCTGGGTCCACTCACTCGTCATCGCCATCACGCCGATCACCGGCAGCAGCAGCTGGACACCGGTCGAGGCGGCCATCAGGTTGTCGTTGAAGGCGACCGGGCCGTTGGGCAGATGCGTCAGCTGCCAGGCCAGCGCGGCCAGTGCGACGGCCAGGATGCCGAGAATCAGCACCCGGCCGCTGCGGGTGTTGACGGACTTGCGCAGCTCGATCGCGACGAGCTTGAGGAAGGGCTGGCCCGTGGCCGGCGGCAGGCTGGACCCTACGGCGGCCCGGTGCTTGCCGGCTGCCGCAGGGTTCGTCCCGGCGGCGGTCGGGGTGGTGACGTCGGTGACAGTCATGTCAGAAGCTCCCGGTGGAAGTGGTGATCAGGCCGCGACGGCGGTCGGAGTGGTCAGCTGGAAGAACAGTTCCTCCAGGCCGGCGCTGTCGCTCTCGCGCAGCTCGATCAGGATCTGGCCCGCCGCGGCGGCCGCACGGCCGACCTGCTCGGCGGTGGCGTCGACGCGCAGGGCGCCGTCGTGCAGCGGTTCCAGGCTCAGGCCGGCCGCGGTCAGGGCCTGGTTCAGGCCGACCGGGTCGAGGCCGCGCACCAGCGTGCCGCTGCCGGACAGCAGCTCGGCCAGCGAGCCGTCGGCGACGATCCGGCCGCCACCGATGACGACCAGCCGGTCGACGGTCGCCTGGACCTCGCCCAGCAGGTGGCTGGACAGGATCACCGTGCCGCCCCGGGCGGCGAAGTCCTGCAGCAGGCCGCGCATCCAGCGGATGCCCTCCGGGTCCATGCCGTTGGCCGGCTCGTCCAGGATCAGGGCGGCCGGGTCACCGAGCAGCGCGCTGGCGATGCCGAGCCGCTGCCGCATACCGAGCGAGTACTGCCCGACGCGGCGCTTCGCGGCCCCGGTCAGGCCGACGGCGTCCAGCATCTCGTCCGCCCGGCTCTTCGGGACGCCGAGCAGGCTCGCGTTGAGCTGCAGCGTCTCCCGGCCGGTGCGACCCGGGTGCTGGGCCGCCGCGTCGAGCATGACGCCGACGACGCGGCCGGGGTTCGGCAGGTCGGCGTACCGCTTGCCGGCGATGGTGGCGGTCCCCGCGCTGGGCGGGGTCAGCCCGGTCAGCATGCGCAGCGTGGTGGACTTGCCGGCGCCGTTCGGGCCGAGGAAGCCGGTGATGCTGCCGGCCTCGACAGTGAAGGAGACGTCGGAGACAGCCGTGGTGCTGCCGTACCGCTTGCTCAGGTTCTCGACGGTGATCATGGCCACCACTGTTCCGCGCCGCACCCCCGCGCCACATCGACCGACCGTCTCGACCGGCCCCCTACGAAAGTCGCCGCAAACGCGCCGGGAGGACCCCCGGAAGGGGGACGAAAGACAGCACGCAGCGCGACTAGGCTGACGGAGTGCAACGGTCGCGCCGGTGGTTCGCCTGGCTCCGCCGGCCGTACCGCTGGTTCCGCCGGTGGTACGACTGGCTCGTCCGGCACGCCCCGCGGCTGCGCGACCTGATGTACATCGGCTTCAGTCTGCTGACCATCGTCGCCCAGGCGGCCGGTACCGGCGGCCGGGCCGGCTGGATCACGAAGAGCTGGGTCGTGCTGGGCATCGGTGTGGTCGCCTCGCTCGTGCTGTGGTGGCGACGGCGTTACCCGATCGCCGTGACCATCATCGGCATCCTGGCGATGGCGAGTGCACAGATCTTCGTGCCGATGGGTTTGGCGCTGCTGACATTGGCGATCCGGCGCCGGGACGTCTGGCTGGCCGTGCTCAGTCTGGCCGGCTACGCGGCGTACGTCGCGACGTCCTGGCAGCAGAACACCGACCCGTACGTGCTGCTGTTCACCGGGCCGTTCCTGGTCGGCAGCTGGGTCGCCGTCGGGGCCTACGTGGGCGCCCGGCGCGACCTGATGGTCTCCCTGCGGGACCGGGCCGAGCGGGCCGAGGCCGAGCGTGAGCTGCGAGCCGAGCAAGCCAAGCTGGGCGAGCGGGCGCGGATCGCCCAGGAGATGCACGACGTGCTCGCCCACAAGGTGTCGCTGATCGCGCTGCACGCCGGCGGCCTGGAGGTGAACCCCGCGGTCGGTCCGGAGAAGGTGGAGAGCTCGGCCGGGCTGATCCGGCAGACCGCCCGCCAGGCGATGGAGGACCTGCGCGAGGTGCTCGGCGTACTGCGAACCGACCTGAGCCTGGACGGCGCCGACCTGGCTCCGGTGCCGAAGGCGTCCGACCTGGCCCGGCTGGTCGACGACTCGCGAGCCGCGGGCGTGGACGTGCGCAGCGAGCTGGACCTGCCGGACGGCGTACCGCCGCTGGTCGGCCGAACCGTCTACCGGATCGTCCAGGAGTCGCTGACCAACGTGCACAAGCACGCCCGGGGTGCGACCACCGAGGTCCTCGTCCGCGGCGCCGAGGGCGAGGGCGTCACCGTCCGGGTGCGGAACGTGCGGCCGGTCGCGGCTGGTTCACTTCTCCCGGGCTCCGGTGCCGGACTGGTCGGACTGAGTGAGCGGGTCACGCTGTCCGGTGGACAGCTGACCACCGGGCCCACGCAGGACGGCGGCTGGCAGGTCGAGGCCTGGCTGCCCTGGTCGGACGGCGGAGAAGGAGAACGATGACAAGACTGCTGATCGTGGACGACGAGGCGCTGGTCCGGGCCGGGCTGAAGATGATTCTGGAGTCGGCCGACGACCTCGAGGTGGTCGCCGAGGCCGAGGACGGCGCGGACGCCGCCGCGATGGTCCGGCAGCACCAGCCGGACGTCGTCTTGATGGACATCCGGATGCCCCGGCTGGACGGGCTGGCCGCGACGCGCGAGATCCAGGCCCTGCCGGATCCGCCGAAGGTGGTCGTGCTGACCACGTTCGACCTGGACGACTACGTGTTCCGGGCCCTGCAGGCGGGAGCGAGCGGGTTCCTGCTGAAGGACACCCCGCCGCGCGAGCTGGTCCAGGCGGTTCGCGTGGTCGCGGACGGGGAGGCGATGCTGTCGCCGGCGGTGACCCGGCGGCTGATCGGGCACTTCGCGGCGGATCCGCGGACCGACCGGCAGCGGCAGGCGCGGAGGCGGCTGACCGCGCTCACCGACCGCGAGCGCGAGGTGCTGGCCGCGGTCGCCCACGGACTGTCGAACGCCGACATCGGCAAGACGCTGTTCATGAGCGAGGCGACGGTGAAGGCGCACGTTTCCCGGGTGCTGGTGAAGCTGAACGCCACCAACCGCGTCCAGGTCGCGATCCTCGCCCACGACGCGGGACTGCTGGACCAGTAGAAGTCAGGACACAGAGGAAACCGGCCGTGCGCCGCCGGAGGGGTGGGGGCGGCGACGCACGACCGGTTTCAGGTCAGCGACCGGAGGGGGAGGCCGGTCTCGCTGACGGGCTGGACCGGGAGTGACCCGGCCTGGAGCCTCAGGCGCGGCCGAAGGCCACGTTCGAGCTCCAGATCTTCGCCTTCGCGACCGGGCGGCCCGGCTTCGAGGCGTGCCACAGCATGTTGCTGCCGGCGTAGATGCCGACGTGGTAGACGCCGCCGCCACCGCTCTTGAAGAACACCAGGTCGCCCGGCTTGGCGGCCTTGCGGCTCAGGTGCTTGGTGGCGCTGTACTGCTGGCGCGAAGTGCGGGGCAGCTTCTTGCCGGCCTTCTTGTAGACGTAGCCGGTGTAGCCGGAGCAGTCGAAGCCCTTGGGGGTGGTGCCGCCGTACCGGTACGGCGTGCCCTTGAGCTTCGCGGCCTCACGCAGCACCTTGGCCTGGAAGGTCGTCGCCTTGCCGGAGCCACGGTGCAGCAGACCGTGGTTGGCGGCGTAGAACAGCGAGCGCCAGGTGTTCACGGTCATGGTGCCGGTGCGGGGCAGGCCCACCCGGCGCTGGAAGTTCGCCACCGCGGTGCGGGTCGCCGAGCCGTACCAGCCACCGGCCGGGACGTCGAGCGAGCGCTGCACGTAGCGGACGGCCGAGCCGGCGTCGGCGTAGCGCAGCAGCGGCTTGGTGCTGATCGGCTTGTTGCCCCGGGCCCAGGCGGCCGAGGTGGTCTTCGAGGTTCCCGCGTGGGCGGTGTCGGCGGGGGCCACGACGGTGAGCGCCGCTCCACCGGAGACGGCCAGGCCGACCGTGAGGACGGCGGCCGCGGCCCGCGGGGCCGGGGACTTGCTGGTCTTGCGGTGCTTGGCCAGCGTCCGTCCGGTCGGCCGGGTACTGGATTCGCTCGTGGTGACGGCGCGCAGAAGCGCTGTCCGTCGGACAGTGACGGGCATGGTTGTCTCCCGACGCCTGCGGAGTTAGCTGTCGGGTTCGGGCTGGAAGTCGATCGCCCGGTCCGCTCCCGCGGACTTCACCCCAGGGACCCGGCCACTCACAGCCGGGACCCAACATCCTGGGTCCCCCACCCCTGCCATGGTGTTCGAGGGGAACATGTGTGCCTGGCAGGGCTCGGCGTTGACACACATGCAGTTCGAAGTATTTGTCGAACCGCCGACGACTGTATAACAGGACGGTCACGACGCAAACCCTCAAATCCACAGAGACCCTTCTGAAAGCCCCTCAGTGGGTCTCTGACGGGTCAGCAACCTCGGCTGAACATCAGGTGTCCTGAGCGTGTCTGAGCGGCTTTCAGGCGGCCGCAGAGCGGTTTTTGTGACCTGCGTCACAGTACGAAGTTGCTCTGTGTGACAACGCGCACAGTCAGTGCTCAGGCTGCCCTTCGCCGAGCAGTTCCTGGAACCTCTGCAGGCCCACGTTGCCGCCGGACAGCACGACACCGACGCGGTCCGGGAGGTCCTCGACGCGGCCCGCCAGCAGTGCCGCCAGGGCGCTCGCACCGCTCGGCTCGAGCACGATCTTCAGTCGCTCGAAGGCGAACGCCATCGCCGCCCGGATCTCGTCGTCGGACACCAGCGAGAACGCCTCGACCAGCCGCTGGTTCACCGCGAAGGTCAGCTCGCCCGGCGACGAGATCGCTTGCCCGTCGGCGATCGTGCGCGGCACCTCGATCTCGACCCGGTGCCCGGCGGCCAGCGAGCGGGCGTGGTCGTCGCCCGCGGCCGGCTCGACGCCGATCATCCGGATGCCGGGCGACAACGCGGTCGCGGCGGTCGCACAGCCGGCCATCAGCCCGCCACCCCCGACCGGGACGAGCAGCGCGCCGAGCGGGCCGACCTCCCGGATCAACTCGAGCGCCACCGTGCCCTGCCCGGCCATCACGTCGTAGTGGTCGTACGGCGGAATCAGCGTCAGCCCGCGATCCTGCGACAGCTTCGCCGCCAGCGCCGCCCGGTCCTCGGTGTAGCGGTCGTAGCGGACCACCTCCGCGCCGTACCCCTCGGTGGCCGCGACCTTCGTCGGCGGCGCGTCGGCCGGCATCAGGATCACCGCGCGCGTCCCGGCCAGCGCGGCCGCGAGCGCGACGGCCTGGGCGTGGTTCCCGGACGAGTACGCCGCGACGCCGCGTGCGCGTTCGGCCGCGGTCAACCGGCTGACCGCGTTGCAGGCGCCGCGGAACTTGAACGCCCCGATCCGCTGGAAGTTCTCCGCCTTGAGGAACACCTCGGCGCCGACCCGCTCGTTCAGCGTGCGCGATGTCAGCACCGGCGTCCGGTGCGCCGCCCCTTCGATCCGGTCCGCCGCGGCCAGTACGTCGTCAAGGGTCAGCATGGGCCCGAATCTATCGCTCTAGCAGGAGATTCGGGTGTCTCCGATCCCGAGGCAGAGGTCCTTTCCCGGCCCGCCGTCGAGCACGTCCTGGCCGGTCCCGCCGATCAGCAGGTCCTTGCCCTTGCCGCCGCGCAGGACGTCCTTGCCGCCGCCACCGATCAACAGGTCGTCGCCGTTCAGGCCGCACAGGACGTCGTTGCCCGGCGTACCGATCAGCAGGTCGTTTCCGTTCGTACCGGTCTGGGTGCAGGCAACAGCTGGTGGCGCTTCGGCCACTTCGGCAGCTCCCGCTTCGCAGTTGGTTCCCTGTGGCCGAGCCACTCCGCGCTGGTCCGTAGTAAGTACAGTGCACGCGGCTGCCGGGACCAGTCCGTTCGCCGGTGAGCCGGCCAGCGGGAGCATGGTCTGGGTGGGACCGCCGTTGCTCGCCAGCGCGGCCAGCTGCGGACTGCCGACGTTGCTTTGATCGCCCGGACCGGCCAGTGAGCAGCTGCCGTCGCCGTCCAGGTTGTAGCCGGTCGAAGTGGTCGCCAGCTCGATGCCGCAGTCGCTGGAGCCGGTACCGCCGGCCAGGATCGAGCCGAAGGTGTGCAGCCCGGCATTGGTGGCGACGTTGCGTCCCACGCCGCCCGCGGTGTTGCCGGAAACCGTTGCGTGGCGCAGATGTACGTCGTGCTCGAGCGTGTAGATGCCGCCGCCCGCCGCGTCGGCGCTGTTGCCCGTCACAGTCGAGTTGTCGACCCGCACCTCGCCGGTCAGCGCGGCGATGCCGCCGCCCTGGCTGTCCGCGACACCGGCGGCCGAGTTGCCGCTGATGGTGGAGCGGACGACCACGATCTGCGCCGGGGGAGGGCCGCCGCTGTTCTCGATGATGCCGGTGGCGAGGCCGCCGCCCGCACCGGTCCGGGAGTTGCCGGAGATCGTCGACTCGGTCACCGTCACGACCGGCTGGTCGTCAGGTTCGTCCTGGTCGAACAGCACCTGTACGCCGCCGCCCTGACTCGTTCCCGCCGGGTGGTTGTGGGTGATGGTCGAGCCGGTGATGGTGAGGTCGCCGCAGGCCGAGCAGATGACGCCGGTGCCACCGTTGTTGTGCACCGTCGTACCGGTGAGAGCGAACAGCCCAGATCCCTGCCCAGTCGTCCGTACGCCGTCACTGCCGTTGCCGCTGATCGTCGACCCGGTCACCGTCAGGGCTCCGTCGGTCAGACCGACTCCGCGACCGGTGTTGTTCGAGATGGTCGTCCCGGTGACGTGCACGGTGCCGAGCGACAGCCCGACGCCCGTACCGGTGTTGGCGTGAATGGTGGAGTCGGTCAGGTCGAGCACTGCGCCACCGAGCGGGCTGGCAAGCACTCGGCCGGCTCCGGCGTTGTTGCCGGTCACCGTGACACCGGTGAGCGAGGCGTCGCCGTTGTGGCGCAGCGCGGCCCCGTCGACGTCGTCCCCGCCTGTCAGAACGACTGCCTGCAAGGCGATCGAGCCATCCGAGTCGACCGTGTCGAGCACGCGTTCGCCGACGCAGTTCTGGTCGATCGTCGCCCCGTTGCCGTCGAGGGTGAGCGGCTGCGCCGACGTACTGTCCAGGTCGCCGGCGACGTTGGTGTCGTCGTCACCACACAGACTCAGCCCGTACGACGCGGCCGGCGCGAGCGTGATCGTCGTGGGAGTGCCGGCCGCGTTGGCCGCGCTGACCGCCTCCCGCAGCGAGGTCAACCCGTCGGCGCCGTTGACGACGTCCGCGGTGGTTGTGACGGTGATGGTGGCGGCCTGCGCCCGGCCGGCCGGAACCAGAACCGCGGCAACAAGCACCAGACAGGACAAAACGACGCGACGCATGAGCACTCCCCCAAGCCGTGCGCGGTTCCCCCCGGCAACCGGCTTTCCGAGACCTCACCGTCCCACAACGCCTCAGTGGCCGCCAGAGTTCGTAGCATCGCGATGTCAAGACGGACGGGACGGCTCCGTACTGATGACGAGCGGTTCCCATCGGGGGAGCCGGGACCAGAGGAGACACCGTGAAGTACCTGGTGGTGCTGAACATCAATCCCGACGTGCTGAACGCCCTGACCGAGGCCGAGCAGCAGGCGATCTTCAGCGGGCACGAGAAGTTCCTGGCGACCGTGCAGGAGTCCGGTGAGTTCCACAGCACGGTCGCGCTGGCCGAGCCGGCCAAGTCCTCGGTGGTCAAGGTCCGCGACGGCGTACCGGCCGTGACGGACGGGCCCTTCGTGGAGGCGAAGGAGTTCCTGGCCGGCTACTACCTGCTGGACTGCGCGTCCCGCGAGCGGGCCGAGGAACTGGCGGCGATGATCCCGGACGCCGGGATCGAGGGCCTCGGCGTCGAGGTCCGCGAGGTGGTCTTCGAGCTCGGCAACTGAGCTGCGACGACGGACGGCAGGGACCCTCGCGGGTGCCCTGCCGTCGGAAGTCGTCTGCTCGGGTCAGACCGTCCGCCCGCCGGACTGTCTGCCGACCGGCCGCTGGTCCTGGCCGATCAGCTCGCCGAGCTCACCGAGCAGCTGAACGGTTGGCCCCTGGCCACGGACCCGGCGGCGGTCCATCGGCGTCCGGGCGCTCTTCCTGCTCTGTCTTGTAGGGCCGCATGCCGCGGGCCTTGTAGTTCGCCAGTGCGTTGGGACCGTCGAGGGTGTTGGTGTGCAGCCAGACGCGAGTGACCTCGCTGAGCTCGGGGTGCCGCGCCGGGAACGACCAGGCCTGCTGCAGCCCGACGGTGAGCAGATGCCCGCCGATGCCCCGGCCGAAGAAGCCGGGGAGCAGCCCGAAGTTCTCGACCTCGATCTCGCTGCCCTCGCCCTTCAGCGCGATGTAGCCGGCCGGTACGCCGCCGGCGTACGCGACCCAGGTCTCGAAGGCCGGGCGGGTCAGGTGCTCGATCCAGCGGTCCCAGGTCCAGGTGAGCTTCTCGGTCCAGTGCCAGTCGCCGCCGACCGAGGCGTAGAGGAACCGGGCGAACTCCGGCGAGACCTCCTCGACTCGTCTGACGTCGACCGGCTCCTGCGGCTCCTTCGCCGGGCGCAGGTCCGCGGGACTGGTCTGTTCGAGGTAGGTCAGCGTGGAGGTGGTCATGAGTCCTGAGTGGTCAGTACGCCACGGATGCCGGCGACGACCAGGTCGATGCCGAGGGCGTAGTACTGGTCGGTGGAGGTCGGGCAGATCAGGGTATCCGCGGTGCTGGTGATCAGGGGATAGCGCTTCGGATCGAGAGCGCCGAGCGCGGCGCGCTTCAGTCGCAGGGACTGCTCGCGCGCGGCCGGTTCGGGACTCTCGCCGGCGCCGGGCTCGGCGGTGACCAGCGTGATCAGCGTGCAGATCGACTGGCGCCCGACCTCGGCCGCGAAGTTCGGCTCGAAGCCGCCCTCGACGAGCAGCTCCATCGTCCGCTCGCCCAGCTCCAGGCCGGGCTCAGCGATCAGGATCCGGGTCAACGTCAGTCCGGCGACCCTCGGATGCGGCCGCAGGGCATCGACGAAGGCGGTCAGCATCTCGCGCAGCCGGTCGTCCCACGGCCGGTCCGACGGCTCCGGCAGGCGGATGTCGGCGAGCAGCCGGTCGCCGAGCGCGGCCAGCAGCTCGCTCTTGTCGCTGAAGTGCCGGTAGAGCGCCATCGGCGTGACGTCGTGCAGCTGCGCGATCCGCCGAAGGGTGACCGCGTCGAGCCCTTCGGTGTCGGCGACCTGCAACGCGCTGTCGACGACCTTGGCCGGGTCGAGCCGCCGCGAACTCTCCTTGCTGAGCGTGGGCATATTGACAAGTTTACACCGTAGACCGTACGTTTACGGCGTCCGCTTACGACGTATACATACAACGTAGACTTGTGAGGTAGTCGCCATGCGACGCAGTCCTTGGGCCACCCTGGCGGTGCTCGCCCTGGCGCAGTTCATCGTGGTGCTCGACGTCACGATCGTGAACGTCGCGCTGCCCGACATCCAGGCCGATCTGGGCTTCTCGCCCGACTCCCTGCAGTGGGTGATCAGCGCCTACACCCTGCTCTTCGGCGGTTTCCTGCTGCTCGGCGGGCGGATGGCCGACCTGCTCGGTCCGCGCCGGGTCTTCGTCGCCGGACTGCTGCTGTTCGGCGTCACCTCGCTGATCGCCGGGCTGGCGACGTCGCCCGGCTTCCTGATCGGGGCCCGCGCGGTCCAGGGGCTCGGCGGTGCTCTGCTCTCCCCGGCTGCGCTCGCGATCCTCACGATGACCTTCGCGCACGGCCGCGAACGCAACATCGCGATGGGCGTCTGGGGCGGCCTGGCCGGGCTCGGCGGCACCCTCGGGGTGGTGGCCGGCGGCGTACTGGTCGACCAGCTCAGCTGGCAGTGGGTGTTTTTCGTCAACGTGCCGATCGTGCTCGCGCTGGTCGCGCTGATCCCGGTCTTCGTGCCCGACACCCGGCACAACCAGGACCGGCCGCGCGGCTTCGACACCGCGGGCGCTGTTCTCGGGACAGGCGGTCTGCTGGCGATCGTGTACGCCGTGGTCCGGGCGGAGCCGAAGGGATGGGGCTCGGTCGAGGTGCTCGGCTTCCTGATCGGGGGAGTGGTCCTGCTCGCGGCCTTCGTTTTGGTCGAAGCGCGATCGAAGGCACCGTTGGTTCCGCTCCGGCTCTTCCGGTCCCGCGCGCTGAGCGTCTCCAGCGTCTCGCTGGCGCTGAACGGCGCGGGCTTCCTGTCGATGTTCTTCCTGACCGCGATCTACCTGCAGCAGGTCCGCGGCGACTCGGCGCTCGAGGCGGGCGTGCACTTCCTGCCGATGGGCTTCGCCGCGATCATCGGTGCCGTCGCCGCGTCGCAACTGGTCCAGCGGGTCGGCACTCGGACCGTCCAGCTCGGGGGTTCGGTGCTCAGCCTGGTGGGGCTGTTCCTGCTGTCCCGTGCCGACGCCGGCGGCGCGTACACGAGTGAGCTGCTGCCCGGCCTCATCCTGTTCGGCGTCGGCATCATCGGCGTGGGGGTGCCGGCTCAGATCGCCGCCGTCTCCGAGGTCGAGCACCACGAGGCCGGCGCGGCGTCCGGTGCCGTCACCACCATGTACCAGGTCGGCGGCGCGCTCGGGCTGGCCGTCGTCACCACCCTGTCCGTCACCCGTACGACGGACGCCCTGACCCAGGGGATCGCCCAGCAGCAGGCGCTGGTCGAGGGCTTCCAGCGCGGCATGCTGATCGCCGCACTGTTCGCGGTCGCCAACGTGGTGGTCACGATGGTGACCCCGCAGATCCAGCCCACCGCCGAGCAGCTCGCGGAGGCCGCCGCCGCTGCGTGACCCGAGTCGCTTAGCGTGGCGCGGTGATCCCCACCAGCTTCGCCACGCAGACCATCGCCCGAGAGGGTGCTCCGGGCCGGAGCTGGATCGAACAACTCCCCGGCCTCACCGAGCACTACCTCGGGCGATGGCGTTGTGTCCCGGACGGTCCGGCGCTGCACGGCCAGGTCGCGCTGATCGTGCCCGCCACGCGCGACGGAGCGTCCGTCGTACTGAAGCTGTCGTTTCCGCATCCTGGCAATCGTGGCGAGCCGTTCGCTCTGGCGGCGTGGAACGGGCGGGGTGCGATCCGCCTTCTCGAGCGCGACGACGACGCCTTTGTGGTGCTGCTGGAACGTGCGTCGCACGAAACGTTGTCCAGCGCAACGGAGGTGTGGACGGTGGCGGGCCGTCTCGCCCAGCGCCTCGCCGTCCCTGCTCCTCCCGAGATCACCCGGCTGTCCTCCCTCTCGCCGGGCTGGCGGCAGCAGATGCTTGCTCAGAGCAAAGAGCTCGGCAATCCGTTGCCAAGCAGGGTGATCGACGCCGCCCTGGAAACCATCGACGTCTTCGCCGACGACCCCACCGACACGATGCTGCACGGCGACCTGCATTGCGCCAACATCCTCCGCGCCGACCGTGAGCCCTGGCTCGCGATCGACCCGAAAGGCCTGGCCGGCAGTGCGGCGTACGACGCGGCCACCATCGTGCGCGACCGCCCGGACGAACTCGCCGGCGATCTCGCCGCCGTGCTGCACCGCCGCCTCGACGCCTTCAGCGAAGCCGCCGAGGTGGACCCTCAGCTCGCCCGCCGGGCCACCCAGGCCCGAGCCGTCAGCTCGGCCCTCTGGGAACGCCTGCACAACCAGCCCCGCCTCGGCATCGACTTCGCCGACCGGATCGCCGAACTACTGCTCTGACCTGTGCGCCTTCACGATCAACGCCGTACCGGCACCCCGCGCCGGCGGCCGCCACTGCTTGCTCACCACGTCCCCGAACCCCGCCGCGGCGACCTCCTCCGCGAGTCCGTCGGGCGCCCACTTCGCATGCACCGAGATCAGCAACCGCCCACCCGGCTTCAGGATCCGGTGAATCTCCGCGAACCCAGCCGCCCGATCCGGCCACAGGTGCACGTTGTTGACCGACATCACCACACTCGCCGACCGCTCCGGCCGATGCGTGTCCGCCGCCTCGCCGTGAATCAGCTCCACTTTCCCGCACTCCACCAGCTCCCGGCACCGCCGCTTGGCCGCCAGCAACATCTCCTGCGAGGGATCCACCCCGACGACCACCCCGGCGTACTGAGCCGCGGCCCGCAACCCCACCCCAGGCCCTGGCCCGAGCACCACCACCTGCTCCTTGCCCTGCAACCCGGCCATCTGCACCAGGTACTTCTCGGTCGCTCCGTTCATCCGAGCCATCAACCACCCACCGAAGCGCCCCCAGGCTCCTTCGGGCCGCCCGAAACCTTTGGTCAGTACTTCGTCCACGACACCCATGCGGTCCATGACACCACGCACGGTCATGGGGCGGTGGTCATCCCACCCAGGTGACGTCGAAGATTCGGATCAGTTCGCGGTCCGCGTCGAGGTAGAAGGAGAGCAGACCGAGAGGATGGAAGGTGGTCTGCCGGAATGCCGGTTCCTCGGGGCTCAGCGGCAGGCTGTCCCAGGGAGCGGAGACCAGTTCGGTCGCGCGCCGCACCAGAGCGTCGAAGGCCTCGGTCGGGAGTCCGTCGAGCTGAGCGAGTGCGGTCGCGTGGAACTCCACGCGATAAGTCACGTCCTGTCGGCCCAGCCCGGCAGGACCTTCTCGGCGGGAACGAACTCCTCGTCCCGGCTTTCCCGGGCAGCGGCCGCCGCCTCGTCGAACTCCGGCTGTGAATACGCGACCGCTCTGAGGTGCCACAAGTGCAGCACGTCACGCAGTTGGCGGAACCGCCAGACCTCGTGTGCCGCGTCCAGCGCTTGGTGGTACTCGCTCAGGAACTGCTCGTGCCATCGCTGGGGCAGCACGCGGAGGATCTCCGCGGGGTCGTCCCCGGGTCCCTGAACCGGCTGCGCAGTCATGACGTCAGATTAACCGCTAGCCGCACCCTGGTGCGCTAGCTTGTCCACAGGATCAATCGGCAGGACGTAGCTGTAACCAGGTTTTCCGCTCAGTTCGACCTCCCCGGTGCGAGTGAAGCCGACGCGGGCGAGGACCTTCTGGGACGCCACGTTGTCGACGGTGGTCCGCGCGGTGATCTGCCTCAGCCCGTACGGCGTACTGACGACCTCCCGAACCGCCCACGTCGCCAGCCCGCGCCCGGCGGCCGACTCCGCGATCCGGTAGCCGAGCTCGGCCGAGCCGTCCTTGATGTCGACCAGGTTGACCCGCCCGACGATCCGTCCGTCGTCGACCAGCACGTGAAAGTGGTCCGTGCCGGCGTCCTGCATCGCGAGCAACGCCGCGTGCCGCTCGGCGAACTCCGCGAAGTACTCGTCACCACGGTCGGGAATCACCCGCGCGAAGTACGCCCTGTTCTCCCGCTCGAACCGCAGCAGCTCGTCCGCGTGCTCGGCCCCGAGCCGTTCCACCGACACCATGCGGCGAACCTACAACCCGCCCCGCGCCGTACGCGAAGGAGTTATTCGACCGGATACGCGACGTACGCGAACGCACTGCTGTCCGGCGACCAGCTCGGCACGTTCATCGTGCCCTGCCCGCCGAACACCGTCGCGATCTCCCGGATCCGCCCGCCCTCGAGCAGCCGCACCCGCACGTCCTCGACGTCGGCCGGATGCCCCAGCGTGCCCGGCGGAAAACTCACGTACGCGATCGCGGACCCGTCCGGCGCCGGATGCGGGAACCAGTTCACCCGCTCGTCGTCGGTCAACTGCTCGACGGTCTCACCCGCGATCCGGAACAACTGCGCATGCCCCGGCGCGGTCGAGGCTCGCTCGGAGTTGAAGTAGATGGACCCATCTGGTCCGAACTCACATCCGTCATCAGCAAATTCGTCATCGGTGACCTGGACGTCAACCCCACCGCCGGCCGGAATCGTCCACACATTCGTCGTCCGCGCCGCATCCATCCCGATGTAGGCCAACGTCTCCCCGTCCGGCGAAATCCCGTGCAGGTAATGCCGGAACCCGTCACCCCGGTCGTTGCTCACCCGCCGCGGTTCGCCGCCCGCCATCGGTACGGCGTACAAATGCCCGTCCTCCGCCGAAACGTAAACCGTCGCCCCGTCCGGGCTCACCACATGATCGTTGTTGATCTCCGGCACCCCACCGAGCGGAATCTCTTCGAGTTCCCCACCATTCACCGGCAGCCGAAACAGCAACCCGTCGCCGTTCACCACCAGCCATTTCCCGTCCGGCGTCCAGTTCGGTGCCTCGACCAGCACTTCGTCGGAAGCGAACACCAGCCGGCTCACCCCCGTCCGCACGTCGACCACAAAAACCTCAGCCCGCTGCCCTGCCCGAAGTCGCCGCGCCATACCGCAAACCTACCCGCCTTCGGGGTGGTGCCCACAGCCTCGGCACCCACCCGAGACAAATCCCGAGCGGCACCGATCGCCCGTCCGTACGCTCGTCCCGTGACTGACAACTTCCCGTACGCCGAGGACGGCCCCGACGTCTGGACCTGGCTTCAGTCCTGGTACGTCGCCCAGTGCAACGGCGACTGGGAGCACAGCTACGGAATCACGATCGACACCCTCGACAACCCCGGCTGGCAGGTCGCGATCGACGTGGCGGAAACCGCCCTCGACCCGACCACCTACACCCGCCGCGAGGTCCACCGCAGCGACGACGACTGGTGCGTCACCTACACCGAAGGCGCCAAGTTCCACGCCGCCTGCGGCCCGACGAACCTCGCCGAGGCCCTCCACCACTTCCGCGTCTGGGCCGTCAACCGTTGATCACCGGCCGAGACGCCGGTTGCAGCTCCGATAATTGCCTGTAGCAACAACTCTGCAACAGCACGACGTGATCGGCCGGCCTCACCAACGTGATCAACACGTCCTGAGCGTCGATCGCCAGAACCCTTGCCACCGCCGCCCAAGAACCCCCGAACAACTCCAGCCCAGCAACCTACCCCGCGCCCCAGCCTGCCTTCCGCAGTACCTCGTCCGCGATCGCCGAAACCGTCCGCCCATCGGTCGCCACTGTGAAATCCGCCGGGCCCGACCGCTCGAGGCTCTCCGCCAGCTCGACCGACCGCCGTACCAACGCCTCGTACGACGACCCGACTTCCCGCTTCTTCACCCGCTCCCGCAAAGCGTCATCTCCAGCCGTCAACCGGCACACCCGAATCTCCGCGCCCGGAACAGCCTCCGCATACCCCGCCAGGTCCTCCGCAGCCTCGACCACCCGAGCGACGACCAGCCGGTCCACCCCGGCCGCCGCGTAGTTGGCCCACACCGCCGCCAGGTTCCGCAGCGCCATCCGCTCGTTGAACGGGTCGCCCTCGCCGTACGGCCAGCAGATCCCCAGCGCGTCGAGATCGACCACCGCGTGCGCGACGTTCCGCCCGCTCAGCTGATCGAACATCTCATGCGCCACCGTCGTCTTGCCGACCCCCACCGGCCCACTCAGCACCAGCACCGGAACCCTCACGCCCGACCCATCCACCCTCGAACCGTACCGGCGCCCGCCCCACCGGTCCCGCGGATTTCCCCGCGTCCGACTCGTTGCCGCCCGCAACACCACCTCGCCGTACGCCGATCACCGACGTCTCGAACCGGCGAGTCGCCGATTGACGATCCCGCCCGTCGTCTGTTGAGATATGGCTCCGGCGCGGCCCGCGCCCAACCTTCGTCGACCGGCCCCAGCCCGGTCCACCCTCAGAAGGCAAAGGGATCCATGATCTCGGGCCGCTCGTCCTGGTCGACCGCCTCGGACGGGATCGCTGGGGGATCGCGGACGAGTGCGTGGAAGGCCAGATGACAGCGCACAGGAATCTCAAACGCCGGGTCCGCGCCCGCGCGGCCAAGACCGGCGAGTCCTACACGACTGCCCTCCGGCACTTCCGTCCGACTCCCTCAGGAGAAGACATGCCGGAACCCACCACCCTGCGCATCGCCGTCGCCCAGTCGACGGTCCGCCAGGACCCCACCGACCCTGCCGCCCTCCGCGAGAGCGGCGCCGAGGTCCGCACCCAGATGAAGCAGGCCGCCAAGGCGGGCGCCCGCCTGGTCCACTTCCCGGAGGGCGCCCTCTGCTTCCCCAGCAAGTACGTCATGTCCGAACTGGGCCCCGACGAGGTCGGCCCCGCCGACTGGACCAAGGCCCAGTGGCCGGTCCTCGACGCCGAACTGGCAAGCATCGCAGCCCTCTCCGCCGACCTGGGCATCTGGACCGCCATCGCATCGCTCCACCAACTCCGCGACGCCCGCCCCCACAACTCCCTCTACGTCTTCGACGACCACGGCAAACGGGTCACCCGCTACGACGAACGAACCCTCTCCACCACCAAGCTCAACTTCATGTACACCCCTGGCACGAAGCCGATCACTTTCGACCTCGATGGCTACCGCTTCGGTCTGGCCGTAGGCATGGACGCCCACATCCCCGAAATCTTCATCGACTACGTACGCCGCGACGTGGACGCCGTCCTCCTCTCCTACGCCACCACCGGCCTCACCGCCGGCCAGGACGCGGTCGCCGCGGTAGCCCCCGCCAACGCCGCCATCAATCACTACTGGCTAAGCCTCGCCGTCTCCACCAACCCAGACCTCCCGGAAACCACCGCCGGCATCCTCAACTCCGCGGGCCAATGGGTCACCCAATGCCCCACTGACGCCACCTCCGCCGTCACCACCTACGACCTTCACAAGAACAACGCCCTCAACGACTCAGCCCGAGCCTGGCGCCAAGCAGCCCGAGCCCGCGTGACGTCTTAACCCGTACGCCGACCCCGCCTCCACCCCTGCCGTCCTCGGCTCGTAGGCAGTCGGCGAATTGCCTGAGTCATCAACGGCCCGTACGCCGGTCCGGACGCGCTCCTGCCTCCGGGCCGGCGCGCGCCGTTCGCTCCGCGTTCCCTTCCGCTCCCTATCCTTCCCCTGCCCTACAGAGGAAGGGCGCGCGGATGCTGCTCCCCATCTTGATCCTCCTGGCGGCGTTCGTTGCCCGGGGCCTCGGACGTCAACGCCACTCCACCACGCCGCACCCCTCAACACCTGCGAGACGGCATGCTTGAGTGAAGCCCAGCCGATCTCGCCGATTACCCTGCCGTTCCTCTCGGCACCTCAGCGGACGCGACCCAGCGCTTCCAGCTGGCCAGAGTCACCTTCATGCTCCGATCGTCGAGCACCCTGTAGACGTAGCCCGCCCGCAGCCGCACCACCGGATCATCCGACTCCTCGGCCTCCGCCAGCCGACTCCGCAAGTCCGGCCCGTCGAGATGCCGCGCCAACGCGGCGTACCAGCCATCCTCACACCGCTGCGGACGACCGACCGCGTCCACGACCAGGTCGGTCAGCGCCCGTTCCTGCCCGACCGGTCCCACCTTGACGAACCCGCGCAGAATCTGCTGCTTCACCCCCCACGGCGACCAGGGCGACGCAGCCCGCCACTCGTCCGGGAAGTCGGCTTCACACCTCAGGTACAGCACCGCGTACGGCGCGGTTTCCCTCTCGTCACGATCCGGATACCAGCAAGCCACACAGAATTCCCCAGCCACACCGTGCAGCGTCTGATCGATCGCGTCCTTCTGGTCGGCCTGCGCCTGCTCGTACATCGACGCCATCCTCATCGACCGCGAAAAATCAAAACTCCCCCCATTCTGGAAATACAACGCGTTCGACCGCCGCAGCGCGTCAGACCATTCCTCCCAAAGGCCAGCTTGCCGTTTCCACGCAGCCAACCGCCGCCCAGGATCGCCATCCACCAACCCGAACAACCACTCGTGCCCCTCCAACGCCTCCACCCCCGCAGCTTGCCAGACCCCAAACCTCATGCCCCGCGGCCACTGCCGCGCCCCGCTAGAACCCCGTGGCCACCTACCGCTCAGCCAACCTCACCGACCGCCCGGAATCCAACCCCTCCTCCCTGACCGCCGGAGAAAGCTGTGATCGGAAGTTGGAACCCCGCCCGACACTCAGTGCGCGATTGCCGGTGTGTTCCGAATGGCCAAGACTGGGACCGCTGCGCCAAGAGAGGGGAGATCTTGGACGTCGAAGTGCTGACTGAGGACGATTGGAAGCTCCTTCAGGACCTTCGGCTGCGCGCCCTCGAGGAATCGCCGGACGCATTCTTGTCGAAGGCCGACACCGGAAGAGCCGGCGACGAAGCGCACTGGCGCGGCCGTTGCACGCGGGATGTCTGGGTGGTCGCCCGCACAGGCCGACAGGTCATCGGAATCGCTTGTTCGAACCAGGATTCCGAACAGCCGCCGTACTCGAGGCATATCGAATCAGTGTGGGTCGATCCCGAGCACCGCGAGAAAGGCGTCCTCAGGGCGATGCTCGCCTACCTTGTCGAGCTGGAGCCGGACGTCCGCGACTGGTTCGTCTGGGTCCTCGACGGCAACGAGTTGGCGCGGGAGGTCTACGAGCACCTGGGTTTCGAAACCACCGGCGAGCGTCAAACGCCGGCTGGCGCTTTCGGGCGATCGGAAGAGCGGCTGAAGCTGGCCGAAGAAGGCATTCCCGATCCCGCCGACCGCGGGCTGTTGCCGTAGCCACAGGAAATCCAGGTCGTGAGATCGAGCTCGTTCAGTGCCTCGCGTTCGCTGAGAACGGTGCCCCTTCGCGGCATGACCTCCTGCCAGCTCTCATGGTCGACTCGCCACCGCTGAATGAAGTCGACGCAGAGTTCAGGATTGATCTGGTCCAGTTGCAGTTTGGCCCTGCGCAGCGATTTCTGTGCCGAAGACAGTGCTATTTCGGTTCGGTACTGCACTGCTGAGAGTTGGCGGAGGGTCTCTGAGATCATCACGTACCGATCTTCGATGAAGAGTCGCCAATGATGCGTGCTGGTCGCGACCTTCAATTGATCTTTCAGCTCCCACCCAGGCGTATCGCTGAACAACGCGTACAGGCCCTCCGCCAAGAGATCACCGAACTCCTCGCGAGCCGCTCGCTCGGGATCCGCAAAGGGGTCGTACTCGTCCTGCCGTGCTTCTCCGATCTTCGGTAACGAGCGCGCCGCGGCATGCTGCGCGAAGAAGAACCAGTCCTCGTTGTAGACATCGGGAAAGAACGACACCGCCGGATGCTGTGTGTTGACACCGAGCACGGCGCCGCTCACGAACACGTCCTGCCCGAGGCCAGCGAGGCGCCGCGCGTGACACACCACCGAGTTGTCGGGAAAGTACCTGCTGGCCATCGCCGCAACGGGATTCCGATCAAGAGAGCCCGAGAGGCGCAGGACGTCGCGTGGACTGAGCTGGTGGATGTCGTCGTCAACGAAAAGGATTTTGCTCCAGCCGCGAAGGCGGGCCAGCACCAAACCGATGTTGCGCTTCATGCTCAGGTCGCTCACACGTTCGGCGCTGGCGACGAAGAAGGGTTTGTCGGAGGTCAGGTGGTGATGCCTGAGCAGCTGATAATCGTGAGGCACGTCGACGACCAGCGCCCGTGCGCCGAACGTGGCCTCGACCCGCTCAGCGACTCTCTCTGCCTTCGCCTGCCGGCTGCACAGCACCACGAGGGGTACGGACAGCATCGCGGACAGTCCGATGAGCCGTTGCAGATTCGGCCGGGACGCCGGTACGACGATCGCATCCAGTCCGCTGTTCGTCGGCGACGGCGCCACGGCGGACACGTCGCGCAGGAGTGCGGCGTGCGACGCCACATGTTTGGTGCCGTTGCTCATGCGGAGGTGGCCTCGTCCTTCGGAGACCACTCGTAGAGCCGGTTCGAGTCGATCTCGAGATCGGGTGAGAGTGCCTCGCCGTTCAGGACCGGCACCCTCAGCAGCAACGCGAACTCTCCACTTGGGAAACGGCTGGCGAGGAATGCCTCATTGCCTTCCCGTACGGCGGTATCGGTCAGAGCCCGGACCGCGCCGACGACGCCGCGACTGTGAATGCCGTTGCAGATGGTTAGAGTCTGGCTGTGGTTGTAAGGATTTCGAACCCTGGCCAGCAGGGCGACGTCTTCGAGCAGTTCACGGCCGCTGTCCGCCTCGTCGTCCCAGACCGGCCGGTACTCGCGCTGGTCAGCACCGCTGGTGCGGAAGATTTCCCCGGTCTTCAGATCGTCGACCTCGACCTGGGACACCGGCATCTCGCGCAGAGTCTTGAGCATGCGCCGCATCACCCGGTTCCAGCCGACGCCCCCCAGCACCACTACGTGGCCGGACAGATCATCAGACACAACTTCAGAAGGAAGCCGATGAACGACGCTCGCGGTGGGGTTGCACGCACGGATGTGCCCCCACAGTTCGATGAGGGCATCCAGATCGGCGTACCGGAACATCCGTGTGTAGTTCGGGTTCTTCTCGTTCGCCATCGGAGGCCGCTCGGCCAACGGTGCCTCGGGACAGATGATCGTGATCGGATCGCCGTCGAAGGTCCAGGTCGAGAGCTCGCTGGGCGCGGATTCGCCTGGGCTGCTCGGGGCATTGACCGCATCGCGTAATGCGTCAAGCTCCTCGTGGAGATCCTCGAAGCGGCTTCGCTCGTCGGCGGTCAGATCGTCTTCGGTGACCGGGGGCTCAGTTCTCGTTGGATCTGAGGAGAAGAACAGCGCATAGGAGCGGAGCCGGTCGGCCGGCGGAGGTTTGGGGTTGGTCCGCGACTCCCAGGAACTGATGGCCGCCACCGAAAGCCCGAACGCGTGCGCCAGATCCGCTTGAGTCAGCTTCGACTCATGCGACGTACGGAGGTCGCGAAGTTTCCTCGCAAGTCGTGCGGCCTCTGGTGTGGGGGCCAAGATCACTCACTCCCGGGTGTCGTCGACCGACACGCCCACGCGTCCGGTAACCGTATACATGTCTACACCTGAAATCACCTGTAGTACACAGCATCCGTCGATCGCTCCGGAAACCTCAACGACTCACGGGAGCGAAAGGTTACGGTTCAGCTCAAGCGAGTTCACGGTATTGCCCTGAACTACACGGCGCTATACTGTAATTACAGATCATCCACTGGCTTCACGGTGAAGTAAGTGATTGACGGTAGAGGAGACGACGGGACTCAACAGCCACGTGCGAGCGCTCTTGGGATCCGTCCGCACATCCGCCCGCAGGCCACCCTGAATCTCGAGCGACGCCATTCTCGTGGCGCCTCCGTCCAAGTCCATACCGACGCTGGCTTGTCAGCGTTCGATGGTCCGCACGTCTGCACTGACCAGCACCGCCAGGCGACAGCTCGTCCTCAGCGTCGAGACCGCGAGATCACCCTGCCGGGAGCTGGAGTCTCCGTGGAAGTAGTTCGGAGGTGGTGACCATGTTGCAACGCATGCCGCGGCACAACACAGCCACATACATTGCCTCTCGTTCCGTCTTCGGGATGTGGGCCCTGATGGCCGCGGACCTGATGGCGGTTGTCTGGATGCACACCTTTGGCCCGTGGCTGGACCAGTCATCCCGGCTGACGGCCACCGCCACACTCGGCGGGCACCATCTCGTCGTGCTGGGGTTCGCCGCCGCCGGCTTCCTGATGCTCGCCGCGCTCGCACTGCTGACGGAAGGCTTCACCAAGACCACCCCCAAGCTGACACTGGCTACCAACGCAGCCTGCGTGGTCTCGGTGGTCGCTGTCGCAGGCCTGATCGCATTCGTGTTGGTCGCACTGCTGAGCCGGCTGCTGTTCGGAAAACTCCGCCCCTGAGACCACCCGAGCATTACGACGTACGGCGGGCCCGTTCAATCGATCTGGACGGGTCCGCCATCGCCTGAGTGAGCGCCAGTGTCCGACCCAGCTGACGACTCGGCGGCACCGCTCGCTGTTGTCGCTGGATGCGTGAAGCGTCCTCGTCCTCCGTCAATCACCGGTGCGTCGCTCTACTCTGCTGTCAGGCTCGCATTGACCCTGCAGTTTCGCCTCGGCCTTCTCCGCGATGCCGACATGTACGACGAACGACGAGGGCAGAGCGGCTGTGATGTTCCCGGCAAGCGCAACGCCGAACAACGTGATGTTCGCTCCTTCGCTGTAGCGCTCGGCATCGAGAACAGCAACAGCAGCGACAAACCCCAGCAAACCAACAGTCCCTACGGCATGGGTGAGGTTTGCCCCCGCAAGCTCGTCGAGGTTTGCCCAAGCCGCTCAAGCGCTGTAGCGGTCCGCAACGCCCGCAGAAGAGGCAACACCAGAACACCAGCAAGTCGGCAACGTGGCCAGAACAAACCGGCTCTTGCTGGGGTGAGTCCCCGCCGCAAGAAGTAGTCGGCAGCGAATCCGATCCAGATCACTACGCTCGCCACAGAACACGCTCGCGCCACCTCGCGCGGCAGAACCGGGTCGAGGATCGGCCAGGCGTACCTGGATCAGGAAGGCTGTGGAAGCTGACGTGAACGTACAGGTGGGCGTCCTTGCTCTGGTCACCGCTGTGCTGGCCTTGGCGATGGCGATCGACGTGTTGCGTGATCTGAGAGACCGTCGATGACGGCTTCTGAGCGCCGCAAGGTGCAAGTGTGGTTCGGCAGCCATGTGATCGCCACCTATGTCGGCGAGAGCCAGCTCGCCGACCGGTACGCCGCCGCCATGGAGCGCCGATTCGCAGACTTGCGCATCAGCAACGAGCCGCTGCCGCCCACAGCACGCACCGAGTCAGACCATGTCCCAGACCACCCTCCGATTCCGTCCGAGCAACGGCTCTGGCCGTTGACCGTGCTCTGATCCTCAAGTTCGTCAGGAGAACCCATGTGGCAAGACGAGGACCGCTTTTCGCTCAGCAGTACTCAGGTTCCGGTGATCGCCGTGCAGGAGTTCGTTCGCCCCTTCGGTCTGCGCTTCGTCGACTACTCGCCGGGGCGCCCGCGGTTCAGTCGCCCGAACGTGACGCTCTGCCGGGAACGGCAGATCGGCCTCGTGGACGGACGAGTGGCGACCGAAGTCATGCCGGTTGCGGCGACCATGACGCACACGGAGTCCGACGGCAAGGACGTTCTGACCGTGGACTGGATGGCTGACGACAAGTAGGCGGACTCATGCCGATGACCGAACCTCCGCAGATCTTGGTGCTGACGCACGATGACGACCCAACGGTCGTCCTGCACCAGCTCAACGCCAGGGGAATACCGTTCTTACGCTGCGATCCGGGCCGACCTTTGTCTCACGGCGAGGCTCGATCCAGGCGGGATCGCCTGGGAGGGCCACCTCTCTGACACACCTCGAGAGATCGAGTTGCAATCGCTTCGGGCCATCTACTACCGCCGGCCGTCGGAATTCCGGCTCGCGCGTGGTGGAACGACCAGCGAGGAAGCGTTTGCTCGTTCCCGGGCGAGGCATGGGTTCTCTGGAGTTCTGAGCAGCCTGCCCGAAGCGGTCTGGCTCCACAGCCCGTCGGCCATGGCGGATGGGTCTTCCTCGAAGCCAATCCCAATGGGCAATGGGCCTACATCCCCGAGCTACGGGTCCCATCGCCCGCGCGATCGCCGATTTCCTGGAGAGCAGTTGCCGATGAGTGGACGCCAGGCAGCTACAGATCTGAAGAAAGTGGTCAGTGAACTTGTTGTGAACGGCAACATCCCTGATCCGCGCTGGCAGGCCGCTTTCGGCGCAGTGCCGCGGCACTTGTTCGTGCCCCGGTTCTGTCGGAACGACCAGCACGGCAGCTCGGTCGTTGACTCGGCCGCCGCAGAGCAGTGGCTGTCGACGATCTACTCCGACATCCATCTGGTCACCACTGAGGACGTCAGATCTTCCTCGACCGCCCCGAGCTTGATGGCGAGCATGCTCGAAGCGCTCGAGCTCAACGGCGACGAGCGGGTTGTCGAGATTGGCACGGGGACTGGATACAACGCGGCGTTGCTCTCGGAGAGGTTGGGCGCTGATCGGGTGACGAGTGTCGACATCGATCCTGACCTGGTCGCACAAGCTCGGATGAGGCTCGGAGAGGCGGGCTACAGGCCGCTGCCAGCGGTCGCCGATGGCGTGGACGGCTATCCGGCCGGCGGGCCGTACGACGCTGTCATCGCGACCTGTCGGCTCGACTACGTTCCGGACGCCTGGCTTCGCCAGCTTCGGTCGGGCGGGGTCGTCGTCACTCCCACTGGGAGCCGGCGTTGCCGTACTCCGGAAGGGAGCAACAGGCAACGACGCGGCAGGACAGTTCCTGCCGAACTCGGCGTACTTCATGCCGCTACGGCATCAGCCGGAGCCGGCGGCGATCGGTGAGTTGATCGAGCTCGCGGTGAATGGTGTCGGCGTCAGCCGGCCATATCGCTTCGACATATCGATCTACCGAGACAACGAGGCCCGGTTCTGGCTCGACCTGACGAATCCCGATGTCCGCACGATGAGTATCGATGGTGTTCCGATCGCCTTTCACTCCGAGGGTTCCTGGGCCCGGTTCGTCGGCGGCTTGGTGGTGCAGGGTGGTCCTGGCGTGGTCTGGGACAACGTCGAGGCCGCACATGACGCCTGGCTCGGTGCCGGCCGTCCACCGCGTGAGCAATACTGGCTGACCGTGACCGCGGCAGGTCAGGAGATCTTCCTCGCCGGTGCACCGGCTGGAGCCGTTGCCTGAGTGAGGTCTCGACGGTCGGAGGCGCGGGGCTTGTATTCAGTCGCGAGCCGCCTTGCCCGTACGGCGAGGTGAGCACGATCACGTCGACGGGGGAGGTCGGCGCCTGGGAGCTGACACGCGCGATAAGCGCGCGGACGGAGGGCGATAAGCCCACAGCCCGGCGGTAGCCGGATACTCCCGGCGCCAGCCGGGCAACGCCTGCGATAAGCAGGCAACCTCCGCCGGCGCCAAGCCGGAGGGTGGGCGGGAGCGCGCGTAGCTGGTGCCTGGAGGAGCGGAGCGACGGAAGGCGGCTGCGTAGCTCGCGTGGGAAAGAAAATCCCTCCCCGGAAGCCGGAGAGGGTTCGTGTGGTCAGGGGCGGTCTCGAACCGCCGACCTTCCGCTTTTCAGGCGGACGCTCTACCAGCTGAGCTACCTGACCGGGGAGAAAAGGCGGCGGCGGATGCTTGGACATCCGCCGCCTTCTCCTGGCGACCCAGACGGGACTCGAACCCGCGACCTCCGCCGTGACAGGGCGGCACGCTAACCAACTGCGCTACTGGGCCAGGATGCTCGACGATGGTACACCATCTTCGAACTGTTCAATTAATCGGCCTTTCGACCGTATCCCCAACGGGATTCGAACCCGCGTTACCGCCTTGAAAGGGCAGCGTCCTAGGCCACTAGACGATGGGGACTCGGACCCGCGGGAGCCGAAGCTCCAGGGACAGCCGTAAGCATAGATGAGACTTGGCCAGGGTCCAAAACGAGTTCTGGGACGGGGGGTGGCCCGCCTGGGAAGGGCCTGGGATGGGGGTGGGGGTGGGTGCTGGGAGGGCTGGCTGCCGGGGTGACGTTGCTGAGTGGCTGAGCTGTGGTCTTGGGCGATCGGCGAATGAGGGGCTGGTGGGCGTGCCGCTGGTGGAGGGGCCGTAGGTGGCGGTGGGGACTTGCGGGCAGGAGGGGGCGCCGCTGGGTGGCGTGCGGGCTGGGTGGGGTTGTGCGCGGCCGACTGCGGCTTCGCGTCGACGGGTAGGCGTGTGGTGGGGCTCACTAGGCTGGGGCCGTGATCGAGATGAGCCGGGCGGACTTCGAGGTGCTGGTGGCCGAGGCGCTGGATGAGGTGCCGGTTGAGTTGGCGTCTCTGATCGACAACGTCGCGATTTTCGTGGAGGACGACGCGCCGGCCAGTGACCCGGGGTTGCTTGGGATCTATGAGGGGATTCCGCTGACCGAGCGCGGCAACTGGTACGGCGGGGTGTTGCCGGATCGGATCACGATCTATCGCAATCCGACGCTGGCGATGTGCGAGACGGTCGAGGATGTGGTGGATGAGGTGAACATCACGGTCGTGCACGAGATCGCGCACCACTTCGGGATCGATGACGCTCGGTTGCACGAGCTCGGGTACGACTGAGCCGGGGCACCAAAACCCAGCACGACGACTGCCCGTAGACCCCCGCGCGACGACCGCCCGCAAACCCCAGCACGACGAAACGCCCGCACACCCCGGTACGCCGTACCGGAACATGCGGGCGCGCAAAACCACCTGCACCGGGCTCAACGAGCCCCGGCGGGATCAGGAGCGGCGGAAGAGCAGCTTCCAGGGCATCAGGGCCGACTCGAGCTGGACCTTCAGGCTCATCTTGGATGCGCCGTGGGTGCGTTCCTCGAAGCGGATCGGGACCTCGGCGATGCGGAAGCCGCGGCGGACGGCGCGGTGGTTCATCTCGACCTGGAACGAGTAGCCGTTGCTCTGGATCGAGCCGACCTCGATCGCGCGCAGCGTGTCGGCCTTCCAGGCCTTGAAGCCGGCGGTGGCGTCCTTGACGTGCAGGCGCAGGATCGTGTTGACGTAGAAGTTCGCCCAGGCCGAGAGCAGCCGGCGGTGCCAGGCCCACTCGGCGGCCGCGGAGCCGCCGGGGACGTAGCGTGAGCCGATCACCACGCCCGCGTCGGTGGTCCGCAGCGTCTCGACCATCGTCGGCAGGACCGACGCCGGGTGGGACAGGTCCGCGTCCATCTGGATCACGATGTCGGCGCCCTCGTCGAGCGCGCGGGTGATCCCGGCCACGTAGGCGCGGCCGAGGCCGTCCTTCTCGGTCCGGTGCAGTACGCCGACCTGCTCCGGCGCGGCCTTGGCCAGCTCGTCGGCCACGTCGCCGGTACCGTCGGGGGAGTTGTCGTCGACGACCAGCATCTGCAGCCCGGGCAGCTGCAGGTCGGCCAGGAGCTTGGCCAGCTCCGGCAGGTTGTCCCGCTCGTTGTACGTCGGGACGACGACGATGATCTTGGAGGAGCTCTCGCCCATGAACCTGTTTCCTTCTTCGGGGACCTAGGACGCTATCGCATCAACCGGTCTAGATTCTGTTAGGTGACGTGGCTGGGAATAGATGTCGGTACCACCAACACCAAAGTGTGCCTCTGGCCCCAAACCAAGGTGCTGTCGGCGACAACCCCGCGGACGGCGGCTGAACTGGTCGCGACGACGCTGAAACTGGTGGCTGAGATCGCCGCCGGGGAACGGATCGAAGGCGTCGGCATCGCCGGAATGGCCGAGACCGGGGCACCGCTCGGAGCGGACTACGAGCCGCTCACCGACCTGATCAGCTGGCGGGATCAGCCCGGCGTCGAGCAGGTCGCGCGCCTCGAAGACGAGTTCGGGCCCCAGGAGCTGTACGCACGGACCGGTCTGCGGCTCAGCCCGAAGCTTCCGCTGACCACCTGGCGCTGGCTGGCTGACACCACAGACGTCCTGGCCCGCACCCGGCTCTGGGCGGGAGCGCCCGACCTGGTGTTCGCCGCGCTGACCGGCCGGTACGCGACTCACCTCACCCACGCCCAGCGGTACGGCGTACTCGATCTGCGCCGGCGCACCTGGGACGACGAGCTGCTCGCCTGGGGTGGTCTGGACCGCTTGCCCGAGATCGCCGAGTCGATGACGATCGCCGGGCACACGATCGCCGGGCCGCTGCCGACCGGCGTACCAGTGGTGCTGTGTGGTCATGACCACCTCGTCGGTGCCTGGGCGGCCGGAGTCCGCGAGCCTGGGCAGGTCGCCGACTCGCTCGGGACCTCTGAGGCGGTGATCACGCCGAGCGCGGAACTCGTCATCGACGACGAGCTGCGAAGGCAAGGGATCAGCGTCGGCTGGTACGCCGACGGCCGGCGCGGGGTCGCCGTGTCCGGGCACGCGGCCGCGGGTGGCCTGGTCGACGAGCGGCTCGCACACTTCGGCCACGGCTACGACTGGCTCGTCGGGGTCCTCGAGGTCCTGGGGCCGCCGAGCGATCAGGTCATCGCCCCGTACCCGACCGGCCGGCAGGCGCCACTGCCCGACCCGACCGCCTCGTACGACGTACGCGCACCCGCCGCCGATCCCGCCGCCGAGCTGCGCGCGCTGGTGGACGGGCTGAGCTTCCACGCCCGCTGGATGGCCGAGGAGCAGACGCGGCTGCTTGGGATCGACTGGCAGGACACGATCGCCTTCGGTGGTCCCACCCGGCTCGAGGGGTGGATGCGGCGCAAGGCGCTGGCCGGTGGCGGCCGGGGATTCGCAGTGGTGGAAGGCGAAGCGGTGGCGGCCGAAGGGGCGGCGCTGATGGCCGCGGAGGTCGTGAGCGGACGCCGTTCGCAGGCCCTGACAGGGAACCCGGTGCGCATTTCTCAGGCACTCTCCAGGACTTGGGATGGATTCTTCTGGGATCGATTCCATAAGGTGGTCACAGCGGTCGGATGATCGCGGTGGAGGGAGACCGGTGGACGTGACACTGCAGGCCTTGTCCTACGACGACGGGACTTTCGCGATGGTCGCCATGGACCAGCGCGAAAGCCTGCGCACGATGCTGGCCGAACACGGCCGGCCCGACGATCCGGCCGCGATCACAGCGTTCAAGGCCGCCGTCGCCGAGCATCTGGCGCCGCTGGCCTCCGGCTTCCTGATCGACGCCGGGTACGACGCGCCGACCGAGCCGGGGCTGATTCTGGCGGTCGACCAGCTGACGCAGGAACGCGGCGGTCCGGTCACCGACACCCATCTCGACCGCGCGCAGCTGGAGGATCTCGCGGCGGCGAAGGCGCGCGGGGTAGTGGCGCTGAAGTTGCTGGTGATCTGGAAGCGCGACGGCGAGCAGGCGCGGCGGCTGGAGATGGCCCAGGAGTTCGTGGAGGTGTGCCGTACGGCGGGATTGCTGTCGGTGCTCGAGCCGGTCGTGCAGCCCGCGCCGGATGAGGACGACTTCGACCTCGACGAGGCGATCGTCGCCGGGGCCGAGGCGCTGGGGCCGACCCGGCCGGATCTCTACAAGGCGCAGGTGCCGAGTCGAGGGCTCGGCGACGCCGACGCGATCGTGAAGACCTGCGAGCGGATCACGGCGACGTTGCCGGTTCCGTGGGTCGTGCTGTCGAACGGCGTGGCCCGCGACGACTTCCCGCGTGCGGTCGAGCTGGCCTGCACCGGCGGAGCCTCAGGCACGTTGGCCGGGCGCGCGTTGTGGACGCCCGCGCTGGAGGCCGACGACCCGGTGCCGGTGCTGGCGACTCGCTGCCGGGAAAGGCTGGCGGAGATCGCCGAGATCGTCCACCGCACGGCCCGCCCGTGGCAGGCCGCGGTAGGACACAACTGACACCGCAGCGGAGCTCACCACTGCACTGACTGAAGCTCCGCAACCGTCAACGCGTCCTCACACGCCAGCAACAGGACCCCGATGCACCACGAGTGCGACAACGTCAGCACCGCACCAGGCGGCCCGAAGCACTCCGTCTGGTAGTACCGCTCGGTCACCATTCCGCGCCGCGCGTTGAAATCACCATCGCGCCGCGCGACGAATTGCCGGAAACACCGCAGATGCTCCGCCGCCGACACCGCGTACGAAGGGTCCCCGGTCAGCGTCGACAACTCGGCCAGCTCCCGGGTGCAGATCAACCCGTAGTTGTGCAGATGCTGATTCGACGGACTCGCCTGATCAGCCCCGCGCGAGCGGAAACCGTAGGCGCCGAGAATCGTCTCCGGAGCGAACGACACGTCGTAGCTGTAGCGAAAGGTGAGCATCCAGTCCGCCGCCGAGCGAGCCAGTTCGACCCACCGCGCGACCGGATCCACCCGGTGCAGCGCGACATACGCCATCACCGCCGCGTAACCGTCCTCGGAAGTCGGCGCCAGGTCGACGTCTTCCGGGGCTCCGCACAACGTCCCGTTCCGCACGTCCGCCGCGTAGTACGCCGCACCGCGCCGCGCGGCGTCCAGATACCGCTCGTCGCCGAACAACTCGTACGCCTCCGCGAGCGCCGTCACCCAGGTCAGCCCGGCCGCGCCCAGACGGGACAGCACCTCGCCGGTGTCCGCGTGGTACAGACTTCCCAAGTTGCCGGAAGCATCTTGGACGCCGACCGCGAAGTCGAGGTTGGCGAGCGCAGCCGCCCGCCAGCGCGGGTGCTCGACCGGTTCGGCCGCCAGCGCGCGCACCGTGAACAGCGTCGCCTCGGCCAGCGTTCGGGCGTGCAGCCCGCGCGGTACCGGCGTCCATGACTGGGTCCAGCCGCGCTCGGCGTACCAGACGCCCCAGAAGGTGCCCGCCAGAGTGAGTTCCCCGGTGATGTGGTCGATCACCGCGATGCCGGCGTCGACGTACTGCTGATTGCCGGTCCGCCGGCCATGGCGCAGCAACGCTTGCGCGTAAGGGATGCCGCTCACCCACGCGACGTGCATCGCCAGCCGATCGCCCTGCCCCGGCGTACCGGCGAAGTCCCCGGCCAGCTCCCGGTCGAACAAGGCCGTCTCCGTCAGCACCGCCGGATCGGTGCGGTAGTGCCACCTCCACAGCCCGTACGCCGTGAGCTCGGCCGCGGTCGGCACATCGACCCACGGCTCGACCGGCGGCCGGGCCGATCGCTCACGAGACCGCAAATGGCTCAGGACCGGGGCGTAGGAATCCGTGTCGGCCGGCAGCTGCCAAAGCCCGAGCCGCAGCTCGTGCGATTCGCCCGGCTGCCAACGGTGCACCGCCGACAGTGGCGCGACACCGCGCGGTTCGCCGACGTAGCTGAACGGCTCTTCCCGATAAGGAAAGCTGACCCAGATCCGCCGCCCGTCCTCGGATTCACCGAAGCCCAGGCCGGTGAGTCCCAAGGACGTCGTGGCATCGGTCTCGAGCGCGACACCGCCCGACTGGTCCCAGCCGAAAACCACCGGCGTCGCAGCCCGATCGGCGCGAAAGGCCCACCGGTCGGCGACCAGCTTCTCGGCGTCCAGCCCGCCGGGCGCAAAGCGCGGATAGAGCCGCGCGCAGGCCGGATCCCGGTTGTCGCCGTAGAACAGCCCTGGGATCAGCCAGTGCGGATGCCCGGACCCACCCGGCAGCGGCACCTCGACGCGCAGGCGCGCGTCGATCGGCTCAATCCCGGTGTAGACGACGCGAAGCCGCACCCAGTGCTCACCATCCGCCACCGGCGTGATCGTCAAATCGAGCTGCCAGGGCCCGTCGTCCACCCGATTGCCGCGTTCGTCCTCGACCGTCACCTGCATCGAACCACTCCTTCTCGCAGGCCGAGCCCGTCGACACTGACCAGCCGCTCACCTCGGACTCCGACCCAGTCCAGATCGAGTACCCGTTCCTCCCCGGGCAGCAGGACGAAGCCGCTGTCCGAGCAGACCATCCACCCGTCCGCGTCGCCGCCGAGCGGTCGCCCGTCCAGCACCCGCACGAACGGCGCCGCGGGTCCGGCGAGGTGCCGGATCGTCAGCCGGCCGTTGTGTTCGCTTGCTCCGATGTGAGGCTCGAGCGACAACAGCTCGGACAGATCCTCGGCGCCAGTCAAAAGGTAGCGGCGATCAGCGATTACGTTGCCGTCAGCAACCACCTTCAGATCGACGACGAAGCAACCTGCTGGAGTGGGCAGCCGCAGCTCGCCGATCGGAACATTGCCCGACAACCGCACATCTGGGAACGACCGCCGAGCGAGCTCGGTCCCGTCCAGCAGCACGAGGCGGGCGATGACGGTGGCGGCCTCGACCGGGGTGTCAGACAGGGCCCACAGGGCCAAGCGAAGTTCCGGTACGCCGTACCAGCTCTGCCGCGAGCAAACCGCCCCGACCAGCACCGGACGGTACGCCGCCGCCACGCCGTAGTACGCCGGCTTCGGCTCACCGCTCCACGTCACCGCCGACGTGCACCACGCATTGGGATAGGGCTCGTTGAACTGCCACGGGAACGTCCCGACGCATCGTGACGTCCGGCGGCGATGTGCCTCCACGGCGTACTGCAGGCCGTCGCGCTGGAGGAACTGGCTGGCCAGCCCCAACGTCGTCAGGTCGCCGATCGCCCCGCCGAAGCAGCGCTGCACCAGGTCCTCGTTGTTCCACCAGCGGCCGAGGTGGTCCCAGACCGGCCGTCCGCGGGTGGGCATCCGGCGCTCGGCTTCGGGCACCACCCGAGCCACCGTGCGAGGCGTCGTCGCGCCCTCCACCCCGAACTCGCTGAGCAGCATCGCCGTTCCCGCGTCGTACAAGGCGTAGTGATCGACCAGGCCCTGGTGCTCCCACGGCCCATGCACGTCGTGCTGATCGTCCGGCGCTTCCGCGATCGCATCGCGCCGGTTGAGAAACGCCGGCCCGGTCGGTGACGTCGGCAACCACAGCCGCGAGGGGTCGAGCCGCCGCACCACCTCACCCAGCGTCCCGAGCACCGGCGTCCGGTCGTCGAGCGGCTCGCCCTCGCCGGCCTGCAACTCGTTGCCGCCGCCCCAGATCGCGAGCGAGGGGTGATTCCGCAGCCGGGGCACGATCTGCTCGGCCTGTTCGCGCAGCATCCCGACGTACGCCGGATCGTCGGACGGCGTGGACGTGATGCCCGAGCTGGACTGGGAGAACTCCTGCCAGACCAGCAGACCACGCCGGTCGCACGCCGCGTAGAACTCCGGGGTCTCGATCAGCCCACCACCCCAGACCCGCAGCATCGTCACGCCGGCGGCCACCGCGAGATCAAGGAGGTGCTCCAGCCGCTCCTGCCGCGGTACGCCGTACGCGAGGTCCAGCGGGACCCAGTTCCAGCCCTTGCTGAAGATGCGACGGCCGTTCACCACCACGCCGTACGGCAGCGCGCTTTCGTCGACGGGGTAGAAGTCCAGCGTTCGCAGCCCGATCGGCAGTTCGCGGACGTCACTCACCCGTCCGTTCACCCAGACCCGCACGGTGAGCGTGTAGAGCGGCTGCTCGCCATGCCCGTTGGGCCACCACAGCTGCGGATCCTCGACCACCAACCCGTCCAGCACGTCACCTTGCGGCGAAGTCAGCACCCGCTCGACCTCGTAGTTGCCCGGAGCATCGACCTCCACGGCGACGCTCACCAGCGCCCGCCCGTCCTCGATCGACGGGACGACCGCCACCTCGGCGATGCTGGCCGGTCCGGTCACCTCGACGTACGCCGCCTGCCAGATGCCCTGGTGCACCAGTCGCGGACAGAAGTCCCACCCGTAGGTCATCCGCGACTTGTGCACCCCGACGGCGGACGTGTGCCCGACCTGCGGCTCGCTCGGCGGCGCCGGCTCGACCACGACCACCACGACGTGCGATGTCCCGGACCGCAGCAGCTCGGTCACGTCGAACCGGGAAGCGACGAACATGCCGTCGACCCGGCCGAGCTCCACGCCGTCCAGGAACACGACCGCGCTGTGGTCGACGCCGTCCAGGCACAACCACGCCCGCCGGCCGTCCTCGGGCGATGCGAGCTGGAATTCGTGCCGATAGGCCCAGTGCCGGTCCGCGATCCACTCGATCGCCCGGGTGTTCAGTCCGGCGTACGGATCGGGGACCGCGCCGGCCCGCCACAGGTCGTCGACGACGCTGCCCGGCACCCGGGCCGGCAGCCACGCGTCGTGCTCCCGCAGCGGGCCCCAGACCCGGTGGTGGCGCCACTCGTGTCCCAAGAACCCCCGGACCCGCCACGGGGTCCGGTCGAGCGGGATCCGCATCTCAGCGGATCACACCAGGCGGCGGCTTGTTCGGATCCCACTCCAGCAGGTCGACCTCGACAGCGGGGGCGTCCCCGGCGGCGCCGAGCACGAGCGTCTTCACCTCACCAGGACGGAAGACCGTCTCCACGCTCCGGCCGAGGAACGGCAGCGCGATCGTCACCGAAGCCTCCCGCCCGCTGGTCTCGTAGCCGCGGACCACGACCGCGCCGTTGTCGTCCTCGTCCTTCTTGAGCACGCTCAGCACGATCTGGTCGGCGTCCGGCCCCTCGACGGAGACGAACGACTGCTGCTCCGGCAGCGGCCCACGGTGGAAGCACTCGATCAGCGGCGTCACCGGCTGGTTGAGGACCGCCGCGTTGCGCACGACACCGGCCGCTCGCCAGTCACCCGCGTGCGGCTGCAGCCGGTACCGGACCTTCTGGATTCCCTGATCGAGGTACTCGTAGATCCCGTCGTCGTCGAGCCGCCGCGGGTCGTGCCACGCGTACACGGGCGAGCGCACGCAGGTCATCGCCAGCACCGGCCGGCCGTCGACGGACCCGTCAACGGCGAACGAGTACTTCCCGTCGTTGAGCAACGCGACACCCCCGCCCGGCCCGGACAGGTCCACCCAGGCGTGCGACGGCACCTCCTCGCGGTTCTGCTCGCGGACCAGGTGCCCGTACGGGATCTCGTGCGTCGCCTCGGCGTCGTCGAGCGCGAACGGGAAGCACAGCTTGAGCGTCTTCAGCTGCTCCCGCCAGTCGATCGTGACCCGCACCTCGACGGCGTCGGCGCCGGCGTCCAGCACGTACTCCTCGACCAGCGTGGAGCGCTCGTACGCCGACTCGACCCGGACGATCTGCCGGACCGGGCCGTCGGCCAGCCGGCGGATCCGGGTCACCTCGAACGCACCGGACTCCTTCCACAGCGAGCGGACACCGTGGCTCCAGGTGTCGGTGTCGTCGTCGATCACCTGCGCGTGCGCGACCTGCTTTTTCCTGCCCGGCACCAGGTTCGGGCCGTCAGCGGTCGCCAGCGACTTCAGCCAGCCGGTCTTCGGGTCGACCTCGACCCGCACGATGCCGTTGTCCAGCACCAGGTCGTCCCGCGACGGCGTTCCGAGGTGGTACGCCGATTCGCCCGGCCGCAGCGTGTAGAGCTGATAGCCCAGGGCCGGCAGGTCCGCGACGAACGCGACCCGGCGACGGCCGTTCGCGGTCGCCGCCGACCGGATCTCCTGCATCTCCAGCGTCCGGCCCGCCAGGCCCTCGGTCACCGCGATCGCGCCCCGCAACGGCGCCGGGTATCCGAGCTCGAGCTCGACGGTCGCGGTCACCGGCCACGGGTGCGGGTTGAACACCGCGACCGGGACCATCTTCTCCTCGGCCGGTACGTCGATCTGCCGGGCGATCGACTGGATCGACCGGTTCGCCAGCCGGGCCGCGATCGACTTGGCCTCGCCGAGCTGGTCGCGCGCGTCGTCGTAGGCCGGCTCGATCGCCGTCCCGGCAGCGATGTCGTGGAACTGGTTGAACAACACCTGCTTCCAGGCGTGCCCGAGCTCGGCGGTGGCGTCCGGCGTACCGCTGAGAACGCCGGCGACCGTGGTCCACTTCTCGGCGGCGAGCAGCAGCTGCTCGGCCAGCCGGTTCTGCCGCTTGACCTCGGAGTGGGCGGCGTAGCAGCCGATCGCGTGTGGCTGCAGCTCGGTGCTGTGCACCGGGATGTCGTCGAAGCCGCGGGCCTCGTCGAAGAACCGCCGCATCGTGGACGGGAACATGGTCGGGAACAGGTCACGCTGGGCGAGCTGCTTGATCGACTCGATGTTCTCGATCGTCGGTCCGCCGCCGTGGTTGCCGACGCCGTAGAAGACCATCAGCGGCTCGGTGGTGACCGGGAGCTGCTGCAGCGCCTTGGTCACGTGGCCGGAGATCTCGCCGCCGGGCGAGCAGTACTCGTGTGGGATCCGGTAGGCCAGCACGCGCGAGCCGTCCATCGACTCCCACCAGAACTTCTGCCCCGGCAGCTCCCGCTCGTGCGACTGCGGCCGGAGGAAGGCGTAGGAGTCGAGCCGCGCCTTGCTGAGCAGCTGCGGCAGGGTCGCGTTGTGGCCGAACGGGTCGACGTTGCAGCCGACGGTGGCGATCACGCCGAGGTGCTCGGCCAGCCAGCGCTGCGAGTACAGCGCGTGCCGGACGAAGGCCTCACCGCCGGGCAGATTGCAGTCCGGCTCGACCCACCAGCCGCCGACGATCTCGAACCGGCCCTCGGCGACCCGCTTGCGGATCCGGTCGAACAGGCCGGGGTCGTGCTCGGCGATCCAGCTGAAGTAGGCGACCGAGTCGGCGGTGAACACGTAGTCGGGGTACTCGTCCATCCGGTCCAGGGCGGAGCGGAAGGTGGCGCGGACTTCTTGGTACCCCTCCTGCCACTGCCAGAGCCACACCGCGTCGATGTGGGCGTTGCCGATCATGTGCAGGGGGCCACGGGTCATGGACACTCCATGGTTGGGGCACCGGTCACGCTGCTGGGCCGGGCCTGAAGATGTGCGTACGTCGGATCTGTCGTGCAAAGGGGAAACTCAGGACGCCGGCTCGGTACCGTCGGCCCAGCGGTCGACCAGCTCGCTGATCAGGTGCAGGGCGAGCAGGTGCATCTCCTGGATCCTGGCCGTCTCGTCGGCCGGGACGACCACGGCCAGGTCGGCCGCCGCGGCGAGGTCCCCGCCGCGGGTGGAGGTGAAGGCGACCGAACAGGCGCCGTTCGCCCGGGCTGCGGCAAGGCCCTTCACCACGGTAGGTGAAGTGCCCGAGGTGCTGAAACCCACCACCATGTCCTGCGGCCGCGCCAGCGCCTGGACCTGCCGGGCGAAGACGTCGTCGTAGGAGTAGTCGTTGGCGATGCAGCTCACCACGGCCGCGTCGCCGACCAGGGCCACCGCCGGGAGCGGACGCCGCTCACGCAGGTACCGGCCGATCAGCTCGCCGACGAGGTGCTGCGCGTCCGCCGCGGAGCCGCCGTTACCG
The DNA here is from genome assembly GCF_001984195.1 of Kribbella sp. ALI-6-A. GTDB lineage: Bacteria > Actinomycetota > Actinomycetes > Propionibacteriales > Kribbellaceae > Kribbella. The sequence goes on along the minus strand of NZ_MTQN01000012.1, from coordinate 531,496 downwards.
TACGTGTACAGCACGCCGCCCGCGGCGAGCCGCCGGATCAGCTCGTCGGCGACGGCCTGCACCTGCGGCAGGTTGGCCCGCATCGCGGCTGTCACCTCCGCGTGCCGATCGAGCTGGGTGTCCAGCAAACGTTCCACCTGAAGCTCGGTCATGCGTCGCCTTCCGGGCGCTCGGAGTTGTCGTCGATTCGGTGAAAAGCGATGGCGGCCGCGCCGAGCACACCCGCCTGATCGCCGTGATGACTCAGTACGACGTCGCAGGCCTTCGCCGCCGGCGGCATCGCCTGCCGGAGCGCGCCCTCGCGGACCGGATCCAGCAGGAACGCACCGGCTCGGGTCACGCCGCCGCCGAGCACGACCAGCGCCGGCTCGCAGACGTTGATGATCACCGCGACCATCCGCCCGAGCATCGCCGTCGTCTCGTCCCACACCTCGCGGGCTAATGCATCACCCGCGCGGGCGTGCTCGGCCACGTCCCGCGCGGTCACGTGGGGAATCGTTGCCAGGGAGGAGGTCCGTGCGGTCAAGGCCTCGGTCGCGCGGCGGGCGACCGACGTACCGGAGACGTAGGCTTCGGCGCAGCCGCGAGCGCCGCAGCCGCACTCGCGGCCCTGCCAGTCGACGACCACGTGGCCGAGCTCGCCGCCCTGGCCCGCGGCACCGCGGAACAGCTCGCCGTCGATGACCACCCCGCCACCGAAACCGGTCGAGATCGTCAAGTAGACAAGGCTGTTCACACCCCAGCCGCCCCACCGGTGCTCGGCGAGCGCGGCGGCCGTCGCGTCGTTCTCCACGTACGCCGGAAGGCCGAGCCGCTCGGTCACCATCCGGGCCAGCGGCACCTCGTCCCAGCCGGGCAGGCCGGGCGGGCCGAGGATCACGCCGGTGCTGGGATTCAGCGGCCCGCCACAACCGATGCCGACGGCAATCACTTCCGGGTGCCCGGCCTCGGCCAGCGTCTTCTCGGCCAGGTCGAGCAGCCGGCCGACGACCGCGTCCGGGCCCTCGTGCACCGCGGTCTCGACGGTGCGGAACGACAGCACGGTGCCGTCGGCAGCGACCACGCCGGTGGCGAGCTTGGTCCCGCCCACGTCCAGGGCGAGCACGGTTGGCTCAGGCATGCGCTCGGTTCAGCCCTTCTGCGCGGTGGTCGCCACGCCGTCGAGAATGTAGCGCTGGCCGAAGGCGAACAGCACGATCATCGGAACCACCGCGATCACGCTCGCCGCGATCGCGATCTCCCACTCGTAGTGGCCGGACAGCGCGAACGCGTCGATGATCGACTTCAGGCCGCGCGGCATCGTGAAGTAGTCCGGCGTCTGCAGGTAGATCAGCGGTTTCATCAGGTCCGACCAGCTGGCCTTGAACTCGAAGACGAACACGATCACCAGCGCCGGCTTGCACAGCGGGAACGCGATCCGGCGGAACATGCTGAAGTAGCCGCAGCCGTCCACCCGGGCCGCTTCGAACAGTTCGCGCGGGATGCCGAGGAAGAACTGCCGGAGCAGGAACACGTAGAACGCCGAGCCGAACAGGTTCTGCGCCCACAGCGGGATCTGGGTGTCGATCATGCCGAGGCGGTTCCAGATCAGATACACCGGGATCATCGTCACCGCGCCCGGCAGCATCATCGTCGACAGCAGCACGCCGAACAGCAGGTTGCGGCCACGGAACCGGAAGTACGCGAAGCCGAACGCGACCAGCGCGCTGGACAGCGTGACCGCCGCCGCGGCCATGAAGCCGACCGTCAGCGAATTGACCAGCCAGCGCATCACCGGTGCCGTGTCGAACACCCGGGCGTAGTTCTCCGGCTGGAAGACCCGCGGGATCAGTTCGTTGTCGAACACCTGCGACCGGGGCTTCAGCGACGCGCTGACCAGCCAGACCAGCGGATACACGAACGCGAACGTCGCCGCGGTGAGAAAGATCAGGAACGGCAGCCGGCGGATGTCGAACCGCGACGGGGCACCCGGGGACGCGGCAGTGGTGGTGGCCATCAGCGCTCCCCGTGGTAGTAGACGTAGCGGTTGCCGATCCGGAACTGCAGGAAGGTGATCAGCAGGATGATCACGAACAGCAGCCAGGCCATCGCCGAGGCGAAGCCCATCTTGAAGAACTGGAAGGCGTTCTGGAACAGGTAGACCATGTAGACCAGCGACTCCTCCGACGCCGAGGCCTTCTGCTGCGGGCCGTAGAACATCGTGTAGGCCTGGTCGAACATCTGCATCGCCGCGATCGTGTTGGTGATCACGGTGAAGAACAACGCGCCCGAGATCATCGGCACGGTGATCCGGAAGAACTTCGTCAGCGGCCCGGCGCCGTCGAGATCGGCCGCCTCGTACAACTGCTTCGGTACGCCGTTCAGCGCGGCCAGGTAGATCACCACCGTGCCGCCGAGCGTCCACAGGCTGACCATCGCCAGCGACGGTTTCAGCCAGTTCGGATCGGTGGTCCAGTTCGGTCCGTTGATGCCGACCCAGCCGAGCACCTTGTTCACCAGGCCCTGCTGGCCGTTCAGCAGCAGCAGGAACATCGCGCCGGCGGCGACCGCGGGGGTCATCTCCGGCAGGTAGAAGGCGGTCCGGAAGAAGCCGCCGGCCTTGCCGACGCGCATCAGCATCATCGCCAGCACCAGCGCGAAGATCGTGCCCAGCGGCACGAACATCGCGGCGTACACGAAGGTGTTGCTCAGCGACTTCAGCACCCGCGGGTCGTTGAACAGCTCGCGGTAGTTGTCCAGGCCGACCGACTGCGGGGCCTGGATCATCTGGTAGTCGGTGAACGACAGCACCAGGCTGGCGATCATCGGCCCGGCGGTGAAGACCAGGAAGCCGATCACCCAGGGCGCCACGAACATCCAGCCGGCCCGGTCCTCCTGCCGGGCCAGCGGGCTGCGCTGCGGACGGCGGCCACGGCGGACGGGCTCGGCCTGCCCGTCCGTCGCGACCTGCTCCACGGTTGCCGTCACGAGGTCAGCCCTGGCTCGCCTTGTCGAAGGCGGCCTTCGCCTCGGTCTGCGCCTGGTCCAGGGCCGCCTGCGGGGTCGCCGTACCGCCCAGGGCCTTGCCGACCGCGTTCTTCCAGGCCGCCTCGATCTCGGCGCCGGCCGCCGACGGGTTCAGCGACTTGGCCTTGTCGAGCGCGGAGTAGTAGTTCTCGATCGCCTGGTCGAAGCCGGCGTCACCGGTCGGCTTGAGGTACTTGGTCTTGATCTCCTCGTCGGCCACCTTGTTGCCGGTGAACAGGCCGGTGAAGAAGCTCTTGTCCTTGGCCACGGTCTGCATCCGCGCCTCGGCCGCCTTGTGCCAGGTCTCCACCGAGGTCAGCGTCTTGGCCCACTTGCAGGCGGCGTCGAAGTTCTTCGCGCCCTTCGGCACCACCCAGGCGCTGCCGCCGAGGGTGCTGATCTGCTGGCCCTGCCGGTCGGTGAACGGCGTGGAGGCCAGCTCGAGGCCGTTCTTGCGGGCGTCGCGCAGCACGTTGACGTACCAGTTCTCGATCGGCATCACGCCGAGCTGGTCTTGGGTGAACTGGTTCTTCTCGCCGAAGATGTCGAAGGTGTCGCGGAAGGTCTTGAAGTTCGACCAGCCGCCCTGGTCCTGGACCAGCTTGATCGCGAAGGTGAGCGCCTCGACCGCCTTCGGGTCGTTCAGGTTCGGCTCGCCACCGGGCTTGACCAGCTCGGCGCCGTTGTTCATCGCCCAGAGCGGGAAGAAGTCCGGCATCCGCGGGTCGTAGCCGATCCGGGCCGGGCGGCCGTTCTTGGCCTTGTAGAGCTTCTTCGCGGTCTGCTCGAGCTTGTCCCAGTCGGTGGTCTGGATGTCGGAGACCTGGACGCCGGCCGACTTCAGCGCCTTGGCGTTGATCAGGTTCGCGGTGACGGTGTAGAACTCCGGGATGCCGTAGGTCTTGTCCTTGAGCTTGACCTCGTTCATCGCGGCCTCGCGGTACTGGCCGGTGTCGATCTCGTTGTTCTTGATGCAGTCGTCCAGTGGCTGGATCGCGCCCTTGGCGGCGTAGGTGCCGATCAGGTTGCGGGCCATGTAGACCACGTCCGGCGCGTTGCCGCTGGAGACCGCGGTGAGGAACTGCTGGGGGTCGAAGTCGCCCTTGTTGTTCTTCACCGTCACGCCGGGGTAGGCGGCCTTGAACGCGGCGATCCGCGACTGGGCCACCTCGTCCTCACCGCTGAAACCCATCACGTTCAGCGTGCCCGACGGCGTGGAGCCGGCGGAGCTCTCCCCGCCGCCACCCTCGTCCTCCTTGCCGCCGACGCCGGCGCAGGACGTCAGTACCAGCGCGCTCGCTGCCAGTACCACGGGCAGGCGGAGATGCTTCATTGCGTGCTCCTTACCTCACAGGGGATCAACACCTGGCGAATGTGGCATCGATGCCACATTCGATGCCAGGAACCGTATGCGCACCGACGAGCTGCCGTCAATGCATCAGAGGTCCGGGGATGGATAACGATTCATCGGTACCCGCTGACAAACCGGTGGGCGCCGAGCGGGAGGGCGCGGGGGTCCGGCGGTGGGCGCCGAGCGGGAGGATCCGCGGGTCAGGCGGTGGGCGCGGGGCCGGTGGAGCCCCGGACGATCATCCGGGGAGCGACCCGGACGATGCGGCGGCGGGCGGGCAGCTCGCCGCGGATGCGGGACAACAGCAGCCGGGCGCCGGCCCGGCCCAGGTCGACCGTGTGCTGGTCGACGGTGGTCAGCGCCGGCTGGACCAGCGACATCCACGGCACGTCGTCGTACGCCGCGAGGCTGAGCTGGCGGGGGATCTTGAGCCGCCGATCCTTGATCTCGGCCAGCGCGCCCTGGGCCAGCACGTTGTTCGCCGAGATGATCGCGGTGACGTGCTGCTCGTTCAGCAGCCGGCGCGTGGTCTGCTGGGCCGCGTCGGCGTCGAAGCTGGTGAAGGCGATCAGGTTCTCGTCCACCTCGAGCCCGTGGTCGGCGTGCGCGGCCCGGAAGCCGGCCAGCCGGCCCGCGCCGGTGGACCACTTGGTCTCGTCGATCAGCAGCCCGATCCGGGTGTGGCCCAGCCCGATCAGGTGCTCGGTCAGCTCGCGCGCGCCGGCCTTGTTGTCGCTCAGCACCACGTCGCTGCCGGACCGGCCCAGCTCACGGTCCGCGCACACCACGTGCACGCCGTTGTCCTGCAGGATCCGCGGGCACGCGGCGGTCACCGGGGTGACGATCACACCCGGCACCCGCATCGCCAGCAGCGTCTCGGCCGCCCGCATCTCTTCTTCGGGATCGCCGTTGTCGTTGACCAGCACCATCTGGTACTCCGCCGCGCGCAACTCCTCCTCGATGCCGGCCGCCAGGTCGGCGTAGAAGGGGTTGCGCAGGTCGGAGATCAGGACGCCGATCGACGTGGACGTCCGGCTGCGCAGGTTGCGCGCGTTGTGGTCCAGCACGTAGCCGATCTTGTCGGCCGCGGCCCGGACCCGGTCGCGCACTTCCGGAGATGCGTAACCACGGGTGTGCAGTGCGCGGGAAACCGTTGACGGTGAAACCCCGGCCTCACGGGCGACGTCCTGGACGGTCGGCCGTTTGACCGCTGCCCCTGGACGCGGACTGCCTGCCTGCTGCCCCCGCGGGTTCATGGGCGGCAGTCTAGAGCGTCTCCTGGGCGGCCACCTCCCGGGCGGCCGCGCCGAAGCTGCGCCAGCTCTCGGCGATGGCGGCGAAGTCGTCCGGACCGAAGTCGTGCCGGTCGGTGTCGGTGCCGTCCACGTAGTACAGCGCCGGAACGCCCAATCCGTGCTGGATCTTCAGGTACTCGCGCCACTCGGCGTGGCTCGGCATCATCCAGCCGTCGGTGTCGATGCCCAGCTCGGGACACGTCGCGCGGACCACGCCGGCCCGGTACGTCATGTGGCGGGCCACGTAGCCCGGCTCGGCGGTGTCCGCCGCGCGCAGGACGTCGTTCAGCCGGATCATGTCGGTCACGTCGATGAACGCCGGGTTCGGCGTGTGGGTGACGACGAGCGCCTCGGGCTTGACCCGCTTGGCCGTGTCGTACACCAGCCGCAGCTGTTCGTGCAGCAGCGCGTTGCCCCAGCGCGAACCGCTGTGCTTCAGCGACGATCCGGACGGCGTCCGCGCGGTGAAGTCGATCTTGAAGCCGTCCGCGTCCAGGCCGTCGGCCGACAGCATGTACTCGACCGCGTCCACGATCAGCGCACGGCAGGCGGGAGACTCGGGATCCAGGCCGACCGGATGGCCGTCCGCGTCGAGGATGCACGCGTCGGCGGGTGCGCCTTCCTCGTCCCACGCCTTCCACCACAGCAGAACGCGCTGACCTGCCGCGTGCCGTTCGGCGATCCAGCCGCGCAGGTCGGTCCATTTCGCCGGGTCGGGCCGGCAGGTCGCGTACGCCTCCTGCCACTTGTCGTCCACCACCACGGTCTGCGGCACGATGCCCTGCCTGGCCAGCCTGGTCAGGAACCGGTCGTAGTTGACCTGCGTGGCCAGTGGCTGCGGCGCCTCGCCGGTGCGGGCCGAGATCGCGCACTGGGCACCCCACCCGCAGAAGATGGTTCCCTGCCACCAGTCCTGTTTCTGTGCCGTACGCCGCGGGACGACGCCGTACTCGTCGAGCAGCGCGCGGTGCCGGACGAGCACGTCCTCCGGGTCCTTGCCGCCGAGGTGCACCACCAGCAGCGGCGTACGGAAGGAGCCGTCGACGGTGGTCTGGCCCTCGTAGTCCAGCCGGAGCGAGAACCCGCCGGTGACCGGGGCGTAGTTGTAGTTCGTGAAGGTCTGCTCGTCGATCGGTGCGACGAGGCTCAGGCCGAACCACTGCTTCGAGTCGGGCGTCACCGCGAAGCACCAGGGCGCGGGGGAGAACAGCCAGCGCTCGATGCCCGGTTCGCTGCCCTCGCCGCACGGCCCGATCGTGGCCGGCTCCAGGGCGTCGCGCAGCACGCGGGTCGGGTGGTCCGGATTCGGCGAGTAGGCCTGGACGAGGTGCGACCCGCTGGGCAGGAAGCCTCGCGGCGTACGGCGTCCGCCCAGCAGGTGCATGTCGGTGATGCGGCCGCTGCCGGTGACCGTGGTGGAGGACTCGATCCGGTCCGGCAGGAAGCGGACCGTGGTGATCCGGCTGTCCCACACGGTGCTGCGGCTGGTGGCGGTCAGGACCAGCTCACCGGGGTGCCGGGCCTCCTCGACCACGATCTGGCCGTAGCTCTCGTCGAGGCCGCCGACGGTGTCGAGCGACGCGTGCAGCCGCAACGCGAACCAGGGCCGGCCGTCGGTCCCGTGCACCGCGGCGTACGCCTTGGCGGTGTTGACCTCGACCACGTAGTCGCCAATTCTCACGAACTCTCCTCAGGCAGGCGAACGTCGACCAGCGCCTCGGCCAGCTGACCGAGGTAGCGGCCGTCGCGGGTGACAGCGGCGGCGATCCGCGCCCGGCGGACCGGTTGCCGCACGTACGGCACGACCAGAAAGGTCCGGTCGTCGACCTGTTTGCAGGTCCAGTCGGGGGGTACCACCAACTGGACGGAGTCCGCCGTCTCCACGGACACCTCGAACGGCACTCCGTGCACCGCTTCGATTCGGTACGGCGTGATGCGGGTGCTGCCGCCGAAGACTGGATCGTCGGGCTGGAGCAGCGCCCGGTGGACCCGAGCGACCTCGGCTCCAACCGTCGTGAGCTCGTCCAGGTAGTCCTGCTCGACCAGCCGCGGCTCCCAGTGCCCGGTGATCATCAGCTCCGGCTGCAACCGCTGGTAGAGCGCGGCCGAAGCGGCGAAGTCGTCGGGCCGGAACAGGTTCGCGTACTGGAAGTTGGGGATCTCGGGCAGCGCTCCGGGAACCCATGTGCCGGTCTGCTGGTCGCCGGTGGCCAGCACGCGCCGCCCGTCCACGGTGAAGCCGATCGCCGACGCGTAGAGCGTGTGCCCGGGCAGCGCGTGCATCTCGAGCTCGTACTCCCGCCAGCGCACGCTGGTGCCGTCCGGGATGTGCCGCTCGCAGTGGATCGGCTCGTACCAAAGGCACGGCAGGTCGTACTGCGACGGGTTCTCCAGGACGTCGGCGACCAGGCTGGAGGCCCACACTTCCGTGCCGTGCACCTCGCGCAGCAGGTTGAACCCGGCGACGTGGTCGTCGTGGTAGTGCGTGGGGACGGCGACCTCGATCTTGTCGATGCCGTAATCCCTGCGCAGGGCGCGCAGGCTGGGAAGCCACGGCCGGACGGTGAACCGCTCGCCGCCCTGCGGGATGCCGGTGGTGAGGTCGTAGCCGAAGTCGATCATCAGCGCCGTACCGGCGTCGCTCAGCAGCACGTAGCAGCGGGACTCGCTGGTCCGGTTCATCAGCAGGTGCGGGCTGAGCTGCACGAACGGTTTGTCCAGCTTGTTCAGAATGTCGGTGCCGAAGCCCATCCGGACGTGGTACAGGTCGGCGAGCGTGCGGCAGGTCTGCTCGGCGGCGGCGGCCGGGTCGGTCATCGGTTCGCCGTGACTGGGCAGCAGCACCGTCGGATGGTGGTCGAGCAACTGGGTCAGCGACGCCATGGTGAGCGCCGCGCCTTCGAGACCGACGTACGACCACTGCAGGGCGGCCGCGGACCAGACCTTGCCGGGGCTGTGGATCAGGTCGCCGACGAAGGCCTGACCGCCGATCAGGTAGGTGACGCTGCCGGGGGTGTGCCCGGGCGTCGGGACGGTCGTGACGTCGAGGTGGCCGATCCGGGTGGTGCTGTAGTCCTTCATGACTCCGGTGACCGGGACGGACTCCAGCAGCGAGAAGCGGTCGAGGCGCAGGTCGTAGTTGTTCGCCACCGGGCGGCGCTGCCAGTTGCGGTCGACGTCGTCGATCAGGCTCGCCTCGTTCTCCGGGACCCAGATCCGGGCGCCGGCCGCGGCCAGCAGCGGCAAGCCCTCGACCTGGTCGCGGTGGTGGTGGGTGACGATCACGTCGGTCACCGAGTCCACGCCGTACTCGTCGAGGTGGTCCAGCCAGCGGCCGGATCCGGCGTCCACGGCCACGGCGGTCCGGCGGACGGGATCGACGTGCAGATAGACGACGCAGGTGTCGTCGACAGCCAGCACGTTCGGGCCGACCGTGCGGCGATGGGTGGTCACACTCAGCAGCCTAAGCAACGCTTGGGGGGACTTGGCAAGTTCATATGAAAACGATTCCACATGCCGGGCGGATTCACGGGTAAGCGCTTCACGCAGTAGCGCTTCCCGCTCGGCGCCCCGAAGCAGCGCTACTGCGGGTGTATGCGGCCGGGGCATGGGTACCTCCGTGGCCCCGGTGAGGCGATTTCAGGAGGTGGACCCGATGCGGGTTCTCGGCGTCAACGCCATCTTTCACGATCCGTCCGCCGCGCTGGTTGTCGACGGCCGGATCGTCGCGGCAGCGGAGGAGGAACGGTTCAGCCGCCGCAAGCACGGCAAACGGCCGGTGCCCTGGTCCGCCTGGGAGCTGCCGGAGCAGGCGATCCGCTGGTGCCTGGACGAAGCCGGGCTGAAACCGGAGGACATCGACGCGGTCGGCTACTCCTTCGATCCCTCGCTGTGCGTCGACCTGGAAGGACTGGGGGTCACCGATCCCGGGGACGCCGTCCGGACCGACTACGCGCGGCGGGCTCCACGTTTCCTCGCCGCCGCGTTGCCCGGGCTCGACCCGGACAAGGTGCGCTTTGTGCCGCACCACGTCGCGCACGCGGCGTCGGCCGGCCTCGCGGCGCCGTACCGGGAGAGTGCTTGTCTGGTGCTGGACGGCCGCGGCGAACGGGCGTCCCACCTGGCCGGCCGGTACGACGGCCCGAAGCTCGAGATCCTGGCCGCGCAGGACCTGCCGCACTCGCTCGGACTGCTGTACGAGGACCTGACCGAACACCTGGGGTTCCTGCGGTCCAGCGACGAGTACAAGGTGATGGCGCTGGCCTCCTACGGCAAGCCGCGTCATCTGGGCGACTTCCGCGAGCTGGTCCGCGCCACCGACGGCGGTGGCTTCGTCACCGAGAAGATCGACTGGGCGGCGTATGCCCCGAAGGTCGCTCCGGGCGAGGACCTGATCGACGCGCACGCGGATCTGGCCTGCAGCGTGCAGCGCAGACTCGAAGAAGTGCTGCTGGACTTGGCTCGCTGGCTGCACGAGCAGACCGGTGCGAAGGCGCTGACCATGGCCGGTGGCACGGCCCTCAACTGCGTCGCGAACTCCGTCCTCGCCCGCAGCGGTCCCTACGAGCACGTCTGGGTGCAGCCCGCCGCCGGTGACGCCGGTACGTCGCTGGGCGCCGCCCTGCAGCTCAGTGCGGAGGAGGGACGCCCGGAGCCGATGGCGACGCCCGCGCTGGGCCGGGGGTTCAGCGACGAGGAGCTGGCCGCGCGGCTGCGGCAGGCGGCGCTTCCCTTCGAGACTCCGCGCGACCTGGCCGCGGTGGTGGCGCAGGCGCTGGCGGACGACCAGATCATCGCGTGGTTCCAGGGCCGGGCCGAGTACGGACCGCGCGCTCTCGGACACCGCTCGCTGCTGGCTCACCCGGGCCGCAAGGAGAATCTCGAGCGGCTCAACGACATCAAGGGCCGTGAGCAGTTCCGCCCGGTCGCGCCGCTGGTGCTGGCCGAACGGGCCGCCGACATCTTCGTCGGGCCGTTGCCCAGCCCGTACATGCTGTTCGTGCACGACGTCGTCCCGGCCTGGCAGGAGCGGATCCCCGCGGTCGTGCACGTCGACGGCACGGCCCGGATCCAGACCGTCGACCGGACCGACGAGCCACTGGTGGCCGCGCTGCTGGAGGAGTTCGAGCAGCGCACCGGTCTGCCCGTTCTGGTCAACACCAGTTTGAACATCGCCGGACGGCCGATGGTGGACAGTCCGCACGACGCGCTGGAGCTGTTCGGTGCCGCGCCGGTCGACATGCTGGTGCTGGGTCCGCACGTGGTCCGGCGAGCCGGGGCCTTCCGGTGACTCGGTGGTCGGTCGTCGTACCCACTGTGGGGCGTCCGTGCCTCACCGATTTGCTGTCCGATCTGGCGCGGCAGCCGAACCGGCCCGAAGCGGTGTACGTCGTGGACGACCGGGCCGCTGCGGAACCTCCGCTCGACCTCACCGCGACCGGGCTCGACGTGCTCGTGCTGCCCGGCGGTGGGCGCGGACCGGCGGCCGCCAGAAACAAGGGATGGCGCGCGGCCTCGACCGAGTGGATCGCCTTCCTGGACGACGATGTCAGGCTGCCGGACGGCTGGTCCGACCTGCTCGTCGAGGACCTTCGGCAGCCTGATCAGGTCGCCGCGGTGCAGGGACGCATCGTCGTACCGCGGGCGTCCGGCCGGCGGCCGACGGACTGGGAGCGCAGTACGGCCGGGCTGGAAGGGGCCAGGTGGGCCACGGCCGACATGGCCTACCGGCGGTCGGTGCTGGAAAGGGTGGGTGGCTTCGACGAGCGGTTCCCGCGCGCCTACCGCGAGGACGCCGAGCTCGCGCTGCGGGTACGGCGTACCGGCGGGCGGTTGGTGGTCGGCGAGCGGTTCGTGAACCATCCGGTCCGGCAGGAGAACTTCTGGGTCAGCGTGCGGGTCCAGCGGGGCAACGCGGACGATGCCCTGCTGCGCGCGATCTACGGCAAGCACTGGCGTGAACTGGCCGAGTGCCCGCCCGGCCGGTTCAAGTGGCACCTGGCAACAGTCGCTGCCGCGGGGTTGGCAACCGCCGGAACGCTGCTCGGCCGGCGCCGTACGGCGGCTGCGGGACTGGCCGGCTGGCTGGCCCTGACCGCCGACTTCACCTGGCGCCGGATCGCTCCCGGTCCACGGACCAAGAACGAGTTGCAGCGGATGACCGCGACCTCGGCGGTCCTGCCGTTCGTCGCGGTCTGGCACCGGACGCGTGGGTGGTGGCGTCACCGCGGCAGCATGCAGTGGCCTGGCCCGGTGCGCGCGGTGCTGTTCGACCGGGACGGGACGCTGGTGCACGACGTGCCGTACAACGGCGATCCGGCCAAGGTCGTGCCGGTGGACGGCGCGGAGGAAGCGGTCGCTCGGCTGCGTGCGGCGGGCCTGCGCCTGGGCGTGGTGACGAACCAGTCGGGGATCGGGCGCGGGCTGATCAGTGCCGACGACGCCGCCGCGGTGAACCAGCGGGTGGACGAACTGCTCGGACCGTTCGACACCTGGCAGCTGTGCCCGCACGTCGAGGCCGACGGCTGCACCTGTCGCAAACCCGCAGCGGGCCTGGTGATCTCGGCCGCGGAGCGGCTCGGCGTACGGCCTGAGCAGGTGGTTGTGGTCGGGGACATCGGCTCGGACGTCGCTGCCGCGCGGGCCGCGGGGGCACGGTCGGTGCTGGTGCCGAACGGCAAGACCCAGCCGGAGGAGATCGTGCAGGCCGCCGTTGTCGCTCCGGATCTCGGTACGGCGGTGGACCTGGTGCTGGAGCAGTGCCGATGAGGACCGTCCTGATCAGCCGGATGGACAACGACGGCGACGTCCTGCTCGCAGGACCGGCGATCCGTGCCGTGGCGGCGACCGATCGCGTGGTGCTGCTGGTGTCCCCGTCCGGCGAGCAGGCGGCGCGGTTGCTGCCCGGAGTGCACGACGTTTTCGTCTGGCCCTGTCCGTGGACGGGTTTCGATCCGCCGGCCGTCGATCCGGTCAGCGTGAGCACGCTGGTCGACGCGTTGCGGCTGGCGCGCGTGCATCGAGCACTGATCCTGACGTCGTTCCACCAGAGTCCCTTGCCGATGGCGCTGTTGCTGCGGATGGCCGGGCTGGGGTGGATCGGGGCGTCGAGCATCGACTACCCGGGTTCGCTGCTCGACCTTCGGCACCATCCGGAACCGGGCCACGAGGTCGAACGTGCGCTGTCCCTGGTCCGGGCCGCGGGCTACGAACTGCCCGACGGTGACGACGGCCGGCTGGCGGTCCGCGACGCCCTACCGCCCATATCGTTGCCTGAAGCGCCTTTTGTGGTGGTCCATCCCGGCGCCTCGGTGCCGGCGCGCGCGCCGGGCGCCGCGACGGCCCGCGCGATGGTCGAGGCATTGGTTGCTGATGGCCACCAAGTGGTGGTGACCGGAGCGGCGTCGGAGCGGCGGCTGACCGCGCAGGTCGCGGCCGGTGGCGGCATCGATCTCGGTGGCCGTACCGGCTTCCGGGAGCTCGCCGCGCTGCTGAAGGCGGCGTCCTGCGTCGTGGTCGGCAACACCGGTCCGGCCCATCTCGCCGCCGCCGTCGGTACGCCGGTGGTGTCGCTGTTCGCGCCGGTCGTCCCGGCCGAATCCTGGGCGCCTTGGGGAGTGCCCACCGTTCTGCTCGGCGACCAGCAGGCGCCGTGCGCGGCGTCCCGCGCCCGGATCTGCCCGGTGCCGGGCCATCCCTGCCTGGACGGGATCTCGGCCGACGAGGTCGTGGTCGCCGTTCGCAAGCTGATCGAGGAGGTGGCCGGATGAGGATCCTGGCCTGGCACGTGCATGCGGCCTGGATGACGTCGTTCGTCCAGGGGCCGCACGAGTACTACGTCCCGGTGCTGCCGGACCGGGGCCCGGACGGCAGAGGGCGCGCGCAGACCTACCACTGGCCGGACTCGGTGCGGGAGGTGACGCCCGAGGAAGTGCGGACCGCCGACTTCGACGTCGTTCTGCTGCAGCGGCCGAGTGAGGTGGACCTGTTCGAGCGTTGGTCCGGCCGGTCCGTCGGCGAGCACGGAGTGCCGGCGGTCTACGTCGAGCACAACACTCCACGCGGCGACGTGAACGACTGGATCCACCCGCTCAGCAAGCGCAGCGACATCCCGGTGGTCCACGTGACCGAGTTCAACCGGGCCATGTGGGACAACGGCGTCGCGCCGGCGATGGTGGTCGAGCACGGCGTACCGGACTACGGCTACCGCTACACCGGTGACCTCGACTCCCTGGTCGTCTCCGTCAACGAGCCCGTACGCCGCTGGCGGGTCGCCGGGACCGACCTGGTCGCGCGGATCGCAGAGCAGGTCCCGGTAAGCGTGTACGGGATGAAGACCGACGAGCTGACGGCCCGGATCCGTTCTGGTCTGGCGGGGGTCGACAACCTGTCCCAGGACGAGCTGCACGACCGGATGGCGCAGCACTTCGCCTACCTGCACCCGTATCGCTGGACCAGCCTCGGCCTGTCCCTGATCGAGGCGATGACGCTGGGCCTGCCGGTCCTCGTGCTGGCGGCGACCGCGGCGCCCGAGTCGGTCCCGGCCGACGCGGGACTGGTCAGCTCCGACGTGGAGCTGCTCGGCTCGACGGCGCTCAGGTGGCTGGCCGATCCCGACGAGGCCCGCGAGATCGGCCTGCGGGCCCGGGCGCACGCGCTGCAGCGGTTCGGTCTCGACAGGTTCTTGGACGACTGGGAACGACTGCTGAAGGAGGTGGCTCGATGAGGATCGCGATGGTGTCCGAGCACGCCAGCCCACTGGCGGTGCTGGCGACCGGCCTGGGCACGGCCGACGCGGGTGGGCAGAACGTCCACGTCGCGGCACTGGCCTCCGCGCTCGCGCGGCGCGGCCACTCGGTCGAGGTCTACACCCGGCGGGACGATCCGGAGCTTGCTGAGCGGGTCCCGCTCGGCGACGGCGTCGAGGTGATCCACGTCCCGGCCGGTCCACCGCGGCAGATCCCGAAGGACGAGCTGCTGCCGTACATGGCGGCGTTCGGCGACTGGATGGCCGAGCGTTGGGCGGTCACGCCCCCTGATCTCGTGCACGCGCACTTCTGGATGTCCGGCGTCGCCTGCGACCGCGTACGGCGTACCGTGCCGGTTGCGTTCGCACAGACCTTCCACGCGCTCGGGGTGGTCAAGCGGCGCCACCAGGGAGCGCAGGACACCAGCCCGGCGGAGCGGCTGGAGCTGGAGGCCGGGCTGGCCCGGACCGCCGACGCCGTCATCGCCACGGCGACCGATGAGGTGCGGGAACTGCTCGCCCTCGGAGCGCCGGCGCAGAACATGCATGTCGTTCCGTGCGGTGTCGACCCAGCCCTCTTTGCACAAGCATCGACCAGTACGCCGGACGACTGGTGGCAGGGCCAGGGCGGACGCGTCCTGTCGCTCAGCCGCCTGGTCGAACGCAAAGGCGTCGACACCGTGATCGCCGCGCTGGCGAGCGTTCCCGATGCGGAGCTGGTCGTCGCCGGCGGTCCCGCCGGAGCAGCCTTCGACCAGGACCCCGAAGTACGCCGGTTGCGCGCCGAGGCCGAACGCCACGGTGTGGCCGGCCGGGTGCGGCTGATCGGCGCGGTCCCGCGCGACCTGGTGCCGCAGCTGCTGCGTTCGGCGGACGTCGTCGCCTGCACACCGTGGTACGAGCCGTTCGGCATCGTGCCGCTGGAAGCGATGGCCTGCGCGCGGCCCGTGGTCGGGTCGGCGGTCGGTGGACTGCTCGACACGATCGTCGACGGTGTCACCGGCATCCACGTGCCCCCGCGTGACCCCGCCCGGCTCGCGACCGTGCTGAAGGAGCTGCTGGCCGATCCCCGGCGCCGGGCCGAACTCGGCAAGGCGGCAGCCGACCGGGTGGCCGAGCGCTACACCTGGGCCAAGGTCGCCGAGGACACCGAGCGGGTCTACGAGCGACTGACCGCTCCGGTCGCCGCGGTGAGGAGGCGTTGATGGCCAGGTTCGGAACTCTGTCCGGGCACCTGGACGACCTGCGGACCGGCCTGGCCAGTCTGGAGCGGCACAACGCGCTGATCGAAGGCTGGGGCCGGCAGCTGGCGCCGCATCTCGCCGGTGGCGGTCGATTGCTTGCCGCAGGCAACGGAGGCAGTGCGGCGGAGGCGCAGCATCTGACCGCGGAGTTGGTCGGCCGGTTCGAGACCGACCGCGCACCGCTCGCGGCGCTGGCGCTGCACGCCGAAACCTCCAGCACCACGGCGATCGGCAACGACTTCGGTGGGGACGAGGTGTTCGCTCGCCAGGTGCAGGCGCACGGCCGGCCCGGTGACGTCCTGATGCTGCTGTCGACCAGCGGCCGCAGTACGAACCTGCTGGCCGCAGCCGAACGGGCCCACGCCGGCGGGCTGCTGGTCTGGGCGATGACCGGTCCGGGCCCGAACCCGTTGGCCGACGTGGCCGACGAGGCGCTGACCGTGGAGACCGAGGCGCCGACGGCGGTCCAGGAGATCCACCTGGTCGCGGTGCATGCGTTGTGCGCGATCGTCGAGCGGCACCTGTCGCCCGCCGTACGGGAGACGAACGAGGAGGTGGTGGTGTGACCATCCGGGTAGTGGTGATCGGCGACGTCCTGCTGGACCGCGACATCGACGGGCACGTGGACCGCGTCTGCCCGGACGCTCCGGTGCCGGTCGTCGAGATCGGGGCGGTGAACGAACGCGCCGGTGGCGCCGGTCTGGCGGCCAGTCTGCTCGCGCGGGAGGGGATCGAGGTCCGCCTGCTCACCGCGCTGGCCGACGACGAGCCGGCCAAGCGCTTGTCGGCGCTGCTGACCGAGCGGGTCCCGGTGACGGCGATCCTGACCGCGTCGGGCACGCGCTGCAAGACCCGGGTCCGCAGTGCCGGGCAGTCGTTGCTGCGCCTCGATGTGGAACCACCGAAGGAGGAACCGGCGATCCAGGGGCCCTGCGACGTGCAGGCGCTCGAGGAAGCGCTGGAGGAGGCGGACGCCGTCCTGGTGTCGGACTACGGCGGCGGTGTGGTGGCCCACCCGGAGGTGTACGGCGTACTGCGGCGCTGGGCGTCGCAACGGGCTGTCGTCTGGGATCCGCACCCGCGCGGTGCTCAGCCGGTGCCTGGCGTCACGCTGGCGACACCGAACCGGTCGGAGGCACAGCACTTCTGCGACACCGCCGGAGAACCGGACCAGCTGGTGGTGCGGTTGCGTGACCAGTGGCAGGCCTGGGCGGTGGCGGTGACCGATGGTGGCAACGGGGTGTTCACCGCGGCCGGTGGTGGACCGGCCACCTTCACGCCCACGCCGTTCGACCACCGCGGCGACGCCTGCGGTGCGGGCGACCGATTCGCCGGCACGGTGGCAGCGGCGCTGGGCTCGGGCGCGACCGCCCGGGATGCTGTCGAGCGGGCGGTCTCCGACACCGCCGCGTGGCTGGTCGCAGGAGGCGTCTCCGGGCCTGCCGGCGCCGGTCTGCGGATCCCCTGGACCACCGAGCAGGATGACGCCGCGGCGGTGATCCGACGGGTTCACGGCGGTGGCGGCAAGGTGGTGGCGACCGGCGGCTGCTTCGACGTCCTGCACGCCGGCCACATCGCCAGCCTGGAAGCCGCTCGCCGGCTGGGCGACGCGCTGATCGTGCTGGTCAACTCCGACGACAGCATCCGGCGCCTCAAGGGCCCGGACCGGCCGGTCAATTCGCTCGCCGATCGCCTCCAGGTCCTGCGCTCGCTGCGCTGTGTGGACGCGGTCGCGGTCTTCGACGACGACGACCCGTGCCGGCTGCTCGACGAACTCCGCCCGGACATCTGGACCAAGGGCGGTGACTACACCGCCGAGATGTTGCCCGAGACACCTGTGGT
Source organism: Kribbella sp. ALI-6-A (assembly GCF_001984195.1). GTDB lineage: Bacteria > Actinomycetota > Actinomycetes > Propionibacteriales > Kribbellaceae > Kribbella. The sequence continues at coordinate 514,012 of NZ_MTQN01000012.1, read as the reverse complement.
CAGCGAGTGGGGCGGCCGAGTCGTGCTGGTGCCCTACCTGGCGGGCCGGTCCACCACCTCCATCCTGAACCGCACTACACCGATCGACGAGAGGACTGTGTGATGACCGAGCCGATCCCTTCCGCTCTGTCCCGTGTGGCGGTGACCGGAGGCGCCAGCGGCCTGGGCGCCGCCGTGGTTCGCGCCGTCCAGAAGCGCGGCGGAACGGCCGTCGTCCTGGACCGCCAGAAGCCGGCCGAGGACGGGCCGTGGGTCGAGGTGGACCTGTCCGATCCGTCGGCCGCCGAACCTGCGCTGGCCGCGGCCGAGGACCAGATCGGCCCGCTGACCGGTGTGGTCACCGCGGCCGGGACCGACGCCTGCGGGCTGATCACCGACGTCTCGCTGGAGGACTGGGTCCGCGTGATCAACGTGAACCTGATCGGTACGGCGGCGATCGCTCGTGCCGCGGTCCCACGGCTGGAACGCAGCCGCGGCCGGATCGTGACCGTGGCGTCCACGCTCGGGCTGCGCGCGCTCAGCGACGCCACGGCGTACTGCGCGTCGAAGTTCGGCGTGGTCGGCTTCACCCGGGCGCTGGCGGTGGAGACCGCCGGGCGGGTCGGAGTCACGATGCTGATCCCGGGTGGGATGCAGACCGCGTTCTTCGACGGGCGCCCGGACCAATACAAGCCCGGGCCGGACGCCGTACTGAACGATCCGGACGCCGTGGCGGAAACTGTCGCGTACGCGCTGTCGCAGCCGCCGGGCATCGAGATCCGCGAGCTGGTGGTGACCCCCTCGACGGAGCCGTCCTGGCCGTGACGATCCTCGTCCTGCGGGCGCTCGGGCTCGGTGACGCGCTGACCGGCGTACCGGCGTTGCGGGGGCTCAAGCGTCGTCATCCCGGGCACCCGCTTGTCCTGGCCGGGACCGAGCCCGTGGCGAGTTGGCTTCGTCGGCTCGGTGTGGTCGACGAAGTGGTCCCGACGCCTGGGCTGTCCGGACCACCGCCGGGCCTGGGTCTTGGACCGCACCTTGCCGTCAACCTGCACGGGCGCGGGCCGCAGAGTCACCGGATGCTGCTCGCCGGCGGTCCGGAGGAACTGATCGCGCTCGACTGCCCGGACGCGGGCTATCGCAGTACGACGGTGTGGCGGGGCGACGAGCACGAGGTCGACCGGTGGTGCCGGCTGGTTCGGGACGCGGGTGGCGACTGCTCACCCGAAGATCTGCGGCTGGACATCCCGTCCCTCTCCACGGATGTCGTCCTCGTCCACCCGGGCGCAGCCAGTACGGCGCGGCAGTGGCCGCCGGAGCGCTGGATCGCCGTCGTCTCCGAACTCCAGCGCGCGGGCCGCCGAGTGATGCTGACGGGTGGACGGCATGAGCGTGAGCTGTGTGGATTGATCAGCAAGCCCACGGGATGCGAGGACGCGAGCGGACGCTACGACCTGGACGAACTGGCACAGGTGGTGGCTGGAGCGGCGCTGCTGGTCAGCGGCGACACCGGAGTCGCCCATCTGGCCACCGCCGTGGGCACGCGCTCTGTCACGCTGTTCGGGCCCACCCCGCCGCAGTGGTGGGGCCCTGCGATCGATCGCGAACTGCACACCGTGCTCTACCGCGGCACCGAGCCCGGCGATCCGCATGCGGACCAGCCGGACGAAGCGTTGCTGAGGATCAGCGTCGACGACGTCCTGGCCGCCGCGGTCACTGCGCTGGGCTGAGCTCCTGCTCGCGGAACCAGGCGACCGTGCTGCGCAGTCCGTCCCGCCAGTCGACCGCCGGCTTCCAGCTGAGCAACTCCTCGGCCAGCGCGGTGTCCGGACGCCGTACGCCGGGGTCGTCGACCGGCCGGTCCACGAACTCGATCGTCGACTGCGAACCGGTCGCGGCGATCACGTCCTGGGCGATCCGCAGCACCGACCGCTCGTCCGGGTTGCCGATGTTCACCGGACCCGCGTGGCTGCCGGACGCCAGCCGCAGAATGCCCTCGACGGTGTCGTCGACGTGGCACACCGACCGCGTCTGGCTGCCGTCACCGGCCACCGTCAGCGGCTCCCCGGCGAGCGCCTGGCGGATGAAGGTGGGGATCGCGCGGCCGTCGTTCGGGCGCATCCGCGGGCCGTAGGTGTTGAAGATCCGCACGATCGCGGTGTCGACGCCCTCGGCTTGCCGGTACGCCGTGGTGAGCGCCTCGGCGTACCGCTTGGACTCGTCGTACACGCCCCGCGGGCCGATCGGGTTCACGTGGCCCCAGTAGTCCTCCGGCTGCGGGTGCACCTGCGGGTCGCCGTACACCTCGGAGGTGCTGGCGAGCAGGAACCGGGCGCCCTTGTCCTTGGCCAGACCCAGCGCGTGCCAGGTCCCGATCGCGCCGACCTTCAGCGTCTGGATCGGCAGCCGCAGGTAGTCGATCGGCGACGCCGGGCTCGCGAAGTGCAGCACCAGGTCGACCGGCCCGGGCACGTGCACGAACTCGGTCAGATCACAACGGGTGAGGGTGAAGCCGGGATCCTCGAGCAGATGGCCGACGTTGTCCGGCTTGCCGGTGAGGAAGTTGTCCAGACAGGTGACCTTGTGCCCGGAGTGGAGCAGCCGTTCGCACAGATGACTGCCGAGGAATCCTGCTCCACCGGTGACGACCGCGTGAATTGGCATGGATCGAAGTACCCCTGGCCGGGGTGGACAAACGGCGTGGCCCGGTCGAAAGCGCTGGTGCCACGGGCAGTCAGTGAGAGTCGTCGTCGACCTGGCGCTCGGCGTCCTCGACGGAGGCGAAGATCCGGAACTCCTGGCCCAGACCGGTGATCGTCAGCGGCCGGTCGACCGGCCGGCCCACCCCGACCAGGGCCAGGTCGATGCCGTGCTGGGTCGCCAGCCGGCGCGCCTCGACCAGGTTGCCCAGTCCGGCCGAGCTGCAGAAGGTGACCGCGGAGACGTCGATCAGCACGCTCCGGGCCGGTGGGGCGATCGCCGCCCGGATCGATTCCGAGGCGAAGTCGGTGGTGGCGATGTCGATCTCGCCGGACAGCCGGATCAGCACGACCCCGGGTCGCAGCTCCTCGGTGACGGCGTCGAACGTCGTCCTGATCATGGCGCCGTCCTCGGAATCTGCCTGGCTCACGACGGTCTCTCCCCCGGGCAGCCCCGCGAACGCCGGTCGGTCCTGGCGCGGTGGGTGACAGCCCTGGTGTCACCGTATGCCGGATTGCTCCGGGGTCACAATGGCTGTACCGCCAGTGACCCCGGAGCGTGATCTGGGTCGGTCAGCGCCGGAAGGCCGGCTGGGTCTGGACGTTGAGCTCTTTCAGCTTGACCCGGGCCGCTGAGTCGGTGCGCGGGTCCTTGATCGAGAACACGTCGAACGCCGTCACCGACTCGGTGCCGTAGATCGCGCCGTTGTAGTAGTAGACCGACCAGTAGCCACCGAACGACGCCGGGTCGCGCGGCGGACGGTCGAAGTACCCGATCTCCTGCGGGTGCGCGGAATCGGTGAAGTCCCAGACCGAGAAACCGCCCTGGTACCAGGCCTGCACCATGATGTCGCGGCCCTTGACCGGGATCAGCGAGCCGTTGTGCGAGACGCAGTTCTCCTTCTCGGCCTGGTGCCGGTCGATCTTGTAGTAGCTGCGGAACTGCAGCTTGCGGTGCTTGACGTCGAAGATCGCGGTCGCGCCCTTGTTCGGGCCGACCTCGGGGTTGCACTCCGCGCCGCCCCCACCGCCGAGCTCGTCCATGAACACGACCTTGCTGCCGTCGCCGTTGAAGGTGGCGCCGTGCCAGAAGGAGAAGTTCTCCGCGTCCTGGACCCGGTCGAGCACCTTCGGCTGCTCCGGCCGGGAGATGTCGAGCAGCAGGCCGTCACCCATGCACGCCGCGGCGGCGATGTTCTTGGCCGGGAACGCGGTGATGTCGTGGCAGCCGCTGGTCGCGTAGCCGGTCTCGCTGCCCGGGAACCCGCCGTCGGGGAAGAGCACCGGCGAGGCGACCACGGCGGCCTGCTCGGGGTGCCGCAGCGGCACCTTGACGATGTCGACCCGGTCGTTCGGCGGCTGGCAGTCGGGGTACGTCGCGTTCGGGAAGTACGACGAGTTGTAGACGTAGACCGAGCGCTTGGACTTGTCCGGCACCAGCGTGTGGGTGTGCGAGCCGCAACGGGTCTCCACCGCCGCGACGTAGCGCGGGTTGCGGGGATCCTTCACGTCGAAGATCTTGATCCCCTCCCACGACTCCTTGAGCGTCGGCGACTGCGCGACGCTCTGGCAGGAGCTGTTGTTGCGCGACGAGTCGGTGCTGAGGAACAGCAGGCCGTCGTACACGCTGATGTCGTTCTGGCTGCCGGGGCACGAGACCTGGCTGATCAGCCGGGGCGCGGCCGGATTCGCGATGTCGTAGATCGCGAAGCCGGAGTAGTTGCCGACGTAGGCCGTCTTGCCGGCGAACGCGATGTCGGTGTTCACCCCGCCGGCCAGGGGACCGGTCATCGGCACGCTGGCCAGATGGGTGATGTTGTCGCTCTTGGCCGCGCCGGTCTCCGGCGGGGCGGGCACCTCCGCGGCGGCGGCGCCGGACAGACCGGTCAGACCGGCGACAAGGGCTAGGGAAAGGCTGAGACGGGCGAGCGTGCGTGGGCGGCGCATGCCGTGGTCCCTTCTGTGCAGTTGAATCGATCGATTGCCTCAGGGTAAGCGTGATAGACACTGTGGGGAAGCGATTTGCCACGAAGAGTGAGGTGCTGTGAGCCACTTCCGCCCGCCCCGGACCCTGACCCTGTTCGCCGCGCTCGCCCTCGCCCTGACCGGGTGCAGCGCGTCCACGCCCGACGCGGCTCCCTCGCCGTCCGGCCCGACTGTTCCGTCTGTTCCGGTCATCGTTCCCGGTACGCCGGGCGGCCCGAACCAGACCCTCGCCACGGTTCCCACGTCGGCGGCCACCGTCGATCCCGACGACCTCACGTTCCTGAGCGACATGATGGTCCACCACAGCCAGGCCCTGGTGATGGCCGAGCGCGCCCGAACAGCCGGCTCCAATGCGCGAGTGAAGGGACTGGCCGAGCGTATCCGGGTCGGTCAGAAGCCCGAGATCGAGGCGATGCGGCAGTTGCTGGTCGAACGCGGCGGAACCCCGCCGGCGCTGGAGCACGTCGAGCACACCGACCACAGCGGCATGCCGGGCATGGCCACGCCGGCCGAGCTGGCCAAGCTGCTGAACTCCACCGGGAAGGCGTTCGACCAGCTGTTCCTGGCCCTGATGATCAAGCATCATGAGGGCGCGGTGACGATGAGCGGAACGGCGATCGAGAAGGGCGCCGACCTGCGGATCGGCGAGCTCGCGCAGGACGTCAGCGTCACCCAGACCAAGGAGATCGCGACGATGCGGCAGCTGCAGAAGGAGCTGTGATGGGAGTCCTGGACGGCAAGGCGGCGCTGGTCACCGGCGGCTCGCGCGGCATCGGCGCCGCGATCGTTCGCCGCCTGGCGGCCGACGGCGCCGCGGTCACCTTCACCTACGCCTCGTCCGGCCAGGCCGCCGACGAGGTGGTCGCCGCGGTCAAGGACGCCGGCGGCCAGGCGTACGCCGTACAGGCTGATCAGGCCGACGTCGATCGGCTGCCCGCGGTGTTCGAGGCCGCGGCCGAGCCGGCCGGCGGGCTGGACATCCTGGTGTGCAACGCGGCGCGGTCGATGGTGAAGCCGATGGCCGAGGTGACGCTCGACGACTACGAGCAGATGTTCGGCACCAACCTCAAGGGCCCGTACTTCGCGATCAAACAGGCCGGCGAGATCCTGCGCGACAACGGCCGGATCGTCACCGTCTCGACGCTGAACACCAGCTTCCCGGTCCCCGGCATCTCCCTGTACGCCGGCAGCAAGGGCGCGCTGGAGCAGGTCACCAAGGTCGCCGCCCGCGAGTTCGGCGCGCGCGGCATCACCGCCAACGTGGTCTCGCCCGGCGCGACCGACACCGACATGTTCCGCGACTCCAACCCGCCGGAAGCCGCCGATCTGCTGATCGGTCTGACCGCGCTCGGCCGCGTCGGCGTACCGGCCGACGTCGCCGACATCGTCGCCTTCCTGGCCGGCCCCGACTCGCACTGGCTCACCGGCCAGAACCTGCGCGCCACCGGCGGCTTGTTGCTGTGACCGTCGCGAGCCTCCTGGCCGACATCGACGCGGCGGCCGACGCGGGAACGGCGGCGATCCTGTCCCGCTACTTCCAGGTCAAACCCGGCGGGTACGGCGACGGCGACCTGATGATCGGCGTCAAGCTCTCCACCCTGCGCGGCATCATCAAGCCCTACCAGCGCAGCGATCTGCCGCTGCCGGACCTCGAAGAGGCTCTCCACAGCCCGGTCCACGAGCACCGCCTGGCCGTGCTCTGCCTGCTCGCCGACCGCGCAGAGCGCGCGCTGAAACCCCGGACGGCCGACCCCGCGGACCTCGCCGCGATCTTCGACCTCTACCTACGCAACACCGAGCACGTGAACAACTGGGACCTGGTCGACTGCAGCGCACCCCAGATCGTCGGCGGCCACCTGCTCGACCGCCCCGGCGACGTGCTGCACACGCTGATCCGCTCACCCTTGATCTGGGACCGCCGGATCGCGCTGGTCGCCACCCACCGCTTCATCCGCGCCGGCGACAGCACCGACATCTACGCGCTCGCGCCGCAGGTCCTGGACGACCCGGAAGACCTGATCCACAAGGCCGCCGGCTGGATGCTCCGCGAGGCGGGCAAACGCGTTTCGCCGGACGAGTTGCTGGCTTTCCTCGACCAGTACGCGGCGAAGATGCCGCGCACGATGCTGCGCTACGCGCTCGAGCACTTCCCACCGGAGACGCGCAAGCACTACCTGATTTTGTGAAGGGTCTCGGCCGGAGAACTCCGGTGGTGACGCCAGTTTCGTGACAGCTTGAAGATGATTGCTGTCAGCAACAAATAGCCAGGGACAGCAGTGCGGCGTCCGGGGTGGTACGAGCGTACAGCACGAGTGTGTTAAACGGGATATGTCGACATGTCGGCTGTCCGGGCCGCGGTGGGGTCAGCGGCGCTTCGGCGCGGACGGGCTGTTCGAGAGCGGTGGCGATTCCAGGGGGCAATACCGGTGAGTGGTCACCGCGTCCGGCGTCGTCCGGCGGGAGCCCCGGTCGGCCAGGGTCGCAAACGCCAGTACGGCGCCCGCCACGGCCAGCACGGCTGAGATCACCATCGCCGTCATGAAGCTGTCCTGGAAGGCGGCGGGATCCCGGTAGGAGTCGCCGGTGATGCCGGCCGCCAGCGGGATCGCCGCGACCGCCATCAACTGGGCCGAGCGGGCGACAGCGTTGTTGACGCCGGAGGCGATGCCCGCGTGGTGGTCCTCGACCGAGTTGAGCACGGTCGAGGTCAGGGGAGCCACCGTGCAGACCAGGCCGATGCCCAGGACGACCACCGACGGCAGGATCACGGTGAAGTACCCGACGCCCGGCTCGATCTGCCGCATCAGCAGGAAGCCGCCGGCCATGAACAGCGGCCCGACGGTCATCGGGATGCGCGCGCCGATCCGCTCGGACAGGCTGCCCGCGTAGCCCGACAGGAACAGCATCAGCAGCGTCATCGGCAGCAGGGCGGCGCCGGCCGTCAGGGCGTCGTACCCGAGAACGGTCTGCAGATAGACGACGACCAAGAACGTGGCGGTACCGAGTGCGCCGTACACGACGACGGTGACCAGGTTGGCGCCGGTGAAGCGCACGTTGGCGAAGATCCCGGGCGGCAGCATCGGGTGCGAGCTGCGGCGCTCGACCTCGACGAACACGGCCAGGGCGACCACGCCGATCGCCAGCGCGGTGATCACCATCGAGTCGTCGAACCCTCGATCTCCGGCGCTGATCAGGCCGAAGGTCAGACCGGCCAGACCGACTGTCGCCAGGGTCGCGCCGGTGAGGTCGAGCTTGCCGGTCGCCTGCTCGTCGCGGCTCTCCGGAATGTGGCGAAGGGTGACCAGCACGGTGGCGGCGGCGAGCGGAAGGTTGAGCAGGAAGATCAGTCGCCACGAGCCGCTGTCGACCAGGGCGCCGCCGACGAACGGGCCGATGGCCGCCGCGACCGACGTGAGTCCCGACCAGGCGCCGACCGCTTTGCCGCGGTCGGAGGGCTGGAAGCTGGTCTGCAGGATGGCCAGGCTGCCCGGCGTGAGCAGAGCGCCGCCGATTCCCTGCAGCACGCGGCCGGCGATCATCACCTCGAGGTTCGGCGCCACCGCGCAGACGGCCGAGGCCACGGCGAACCAGACCACCCCGACCACGAACAGGCGGCGCCTGCCGAGCCGGTCACCCAGCGAGCCGCTCAGCAGGATCAGTGAGGCCAGCATCAGCATGTAGCCGTTGACGATCCACTGCAGTCCGGAGACTTCCGCGTTCAGGTCCTCGCCCATCGCCGGCAAAGCGACGTTCACAACCGTGCCGTCGAGGAAGGCCATGCTCGAGCCCAGGGCCGTGGCGGCGAGCACCCAGCGGGCCCGCGCCGTACCGAAGGCGATCCGGTCAGATGAGCCAGCCTGCGCGTCGACCATACGGAACAGGGTAGGCCCGGGGCCGTCGGTTCAGAGTGTCGTCACGGCTGCATCGGCAGGTCGAGCTGGAGTACGGCGAGGGCGCGCGCGGCTGGAAGGCCCGGCTGGATTCCGAGCCGTGGTGGCTGGCCGACAGCGCAGCGGGTCTCGGCCATCAGCGGGCAGGCCGCGTTCAGCAGGCCACCGCCCGAGACGGCCAGATGGGTGGGCAGTGTCCCGTCGGTCGCGGCGGTGAGCGGGCTGATCGCGGCCAGCGCGCGGCCGACGCGCGACGGCACGCTGCGCGCGGACGAACCGCTGAGCCGGTAGGTCAGCTCCAGCCGGGTGGCCGCCGGCTCCAGCGACAGTGTCCGGGACGGCTTCACCTCGGTGTCCGCCCCCAGCACCGGGCTGCCGTCGGCAACGATCCGCAGACCGGTCGCCTCGGGATCGGTGCGGGCCAGCATGCCCTGCAGGCGTTCTCCCGACTGCGGCACCCGCAACCGCAGCGTTCTGGTCGCACTGCGCAGCACGACTTCCTCGGTCACGTCGAAGCTGCCGTCACCCCGCGGTACGGCGGTCAGCCGGATCCCCGCCGCGGTCAGGCCCGTCCCCTGGATGGTCGGGGGCTGCACCCGCTCGCTGTCAGAGCCGGCCGCCAAGTGGCCAGGACTCGGCGGAGTCGGTCCGGCGAACTCGTCCGAGCACGCGGTGACCAGCCCCGCGATCAGCAGGGCCGCCGCGAGTCGTCGAATTCCGGACATCTGAATCGCCCCCACGGACCCGGCCACTTCCTCTGGTGGCCGGATCGACTTGCGCATACGATACGCCGGAATTGGACCGGTCAGGCAATTCCAGGGGTGGCGAATTCCGAGGGGGAGAAATGCGGAAGCGGAAAGTGGTCGGGCAATTCCGAACAGTTGCGGCGCCGCCTGAAAAGGCGGCGGGCAGAATTCCGAGAATTCGGGGTCCGCTGTCGAGGCCGATGTTTTCGCTGGTGCTCGCGCTGCTGGTCGCCGCGGTTCCGGCGGTGTTCGCCGCGCCGGCCGGTGCGGCCGCGGGCGGGGTCGTGTACGTCGTCCAGGGTCTGCCCGGACAGACCGTCGACGTCCGGGTGGACGGCAAGGTGGTGGCGCGTGGGGTCGCCGCGACGAAGGTCGTCGGGCCGTTCTCGGTGGCGGCCGGGCAGCGCCGGATCACCGCGGTGGCGGGCGGGAAGACGCTGGTCGACCGGCAGATCGCGGTCAAGGCCGGCAGTAACCAGGACGTGGTGATCCACCGGCCCGCCGCGCCGACGGCTCCGCCGGTGATCACCAGTTACCCGAACAAGCTGACCGCCGTACCGAAGGACAAGGCGGCGGTCCGGGTCGCGCACACGGCCGCGGTCGGACCGGCCGACATCCGGGTGAACGGGAAAGTGCTGTTCGCCAACGTGGCGAACGGAGAATCACTCGACGTAGTCGTTCCGGCCGGAACTTACACCGTCGACATCGTGCCGGCCGGAGCCAACGGACCGGTTGTTCTGGGCCCGGCGCAGTTGCCCGTCGAGGCCGGATATCTGACCCGGGTATTCGCGGTCGGGGAACCGAACTCGAAAACCATGGCCGTCGCGGTCGCGACCCTGCGGCTGCCGGGCACGGGAACGGACAAACCGGGAGTCGTCGACACCGGGACCGGCGGTCAGGCGGCGGCGATGACGCGGCAGGAGCCGTCGGTGGCGCCGCTGCTCGCCCTGGTCCTGCTGGGCGGTTGCGCGGTGCTGGTGACGGTCCGGAAGGCGGTCCGTCGCTGACCAAGATGCTGCTCGGTCTGCTTCTGGTTCTCAGCGTGGCCCTGGAGGGGTGTGCCGCGCAGATGGACGAAGCAGGCCCGGGCCGTGGAGCGGGCGGTGGCACGGTGTCGGTGCCGCCGCCCGTCGAGTCAGGGTCGGTGCCGCAGGCAAGGATCGGTACGCCGGCCGCGAGTCAGCGGATCCGGTTCGTGCCGACCGAGGTCGTGCTGCCCGGCGGCGCGGCGGCGACCGTTGAGCCGGCCGGCACGGTGGGAGGCCGCCTCGCCGTTCCGGACGCCGTACGCCGGGTGGGCTGGTGGGACGGTGGTGCGCAGGCGGGTGATCCGTTCGGGGCCGTCGTCCTGGCCGGACACGTCGACTCCCCGACCGAAGGGATCGGGTACTTCGCGCGGCTGCTCCGCATCCAGGTCGGTGAGACGGTCGAGCTGCGCGGGGACGGGCGCAGCGCGTCGTACCGGGTGAGCTCGGTGGTGGAGGTGCCGAAGGACGCGCTCGCGACGCGCAGCGGTGCCTTCGAGCAGACCGGCGACCACCAGCTGTCGCTGATCACCTGCACGGGCGCGTACGACGCGGCGCGGGGTAGCTACGCATCGAACCTGCTGGTCACGGCGGTCCCGCTCGGGTTGGCCAGATGACCTGTGGGCACAGGGAACCGGCCTTCACCGCGGCGCTGCGGCGGCTGGGAGTCAGGTGACTCACTGACCGCGCCCCGGAGTGGTCCCTGAAGTCGGGGAGCCGGTGTTCAGCTCGAGTCCCCGGCGGTGGATGATGTTGACATGACAAGTCCGACCGCACCCCCGGCCCCAGGAGACGAGCGCGCCGCTCGCCGGGCGCGCTGGCTGCTGGTCTTCGTACTCGGCTGCCTCGCGCTGACGATCTCCGTCATCACCTCACACCTGTGACCGCGGCTCCGGGTGCGTGCCACCCGGAGTAGCGGCCCGGACGCTAGGGTCTGGGTATGGCGAGGTATTTCGACGTGCATCCGGAGAATCCGCAGAAGCGGGCGATCGGTCAGGTGGTCGACCTGGTTCGTTCCGGCGGGCTGATCGCGTACCCGACGGACTCGTGCTTCGCGCTCGGATGCCAGCTCGGCAACCGGGACGGCATCGACCGGATCAAGTCGATCCGGCACCTGGACGACCGGCACCACTTCACGCTGGTCTGCCAGGACTTCGCCCAGCTGGGCCAGTTCGTGCACATCAGCAACGCGGTGTTCCGGTCGATCAAGGCGGCGACGCCGGGCAGCTACACGTTCATCCTGCCCGCGACCAAAGAGGTGCCGCGACGGCTGCTGCACCCGAAGAAGAAGACGGTCGGCGTGCGGATCCCCGACCACGTCGTCGCGCAGGCGCTGGTCGCCGAGCTGGGCGAGCCGCTGTTGTCGAGCACCTTGCTGCTGCCCGACCACGAGGAGCCGATGACCCAGGGCTGGGAGATCAAGGAAGAGCTCGACAACCAGCTCGACGCGGTGATCGACTCCGGCGAGGCCGGCACCGAGCCGACCACGGTGATCGACTTCTCCGACGACGTCCCGGAAATCGTCCGCGTCGGCGCGGGCGACCCGAGCCCGTTCGAGTAGCCGAGCGGCGCCTTCGCATCCTGACAAACTGACCGGGTGAACACACTCGACCTCAGCCCCGACGAACTGCTCACCACCACCAGGACCGTGCGCAAGCGGCTGGATCTGGACAAGCCGGTGCCGATGGCACTGATCCGTGAGTGCATCGAGATCGCGCTGCAGGCGCCTTCGGGCAGCAATCGGCAGACCTGGCACTGGCTGGTGGTCACGGACGCCGGCAAGCGGGCGCAGATCGGTGAGTACTACCGGCGTGCGGTCGCGGCGTACCTGGAGTCCTCCGGTGCGGCCGGACGCTTGTACGCCGACGACCCGGAGCGGGCGCCTGTTCAGCAGCGGGTCGGATCGAGCGTGGCCTATCTGGGCGAGCGGATGGGACAGGTGCCGGTGCTGGTGATTCCGTGCCTGACGGCGAAGAACCTTCCGGCCGGGAACCAGGCCGGACTGTGGGGGTCGATCCTGCCGGCCGCGTGGAGCTACATGCTGGCGGCGCGGGCTCGTGGTCTCGGTACGGCGTGGACGACGTTGCACCTGAACTACGAGGCCGAGGTGTCGGAGCTGCTCGGGCTGCCTGAGGAGGTGCGCCAGTCGGTGCTGATTCCGACGGCGTACTCGATCGGCACGGACTTCAAGCCTGCCGCGCGGCAGCCGCTCGACGAGGTGCTGCACCTCGACAGCTGGTGACTAACGGGCAAAATGCGTATAGCTTGTTAGAGTGCGATTCGAACCGGAGCTGGTCGGCGGGCACGTGGTGCTCGATCTGCTCAACACGGTCGCGTGGCGGTTGGACCCCGACCGGTGGGTGGACCGGATCGCCGAGCCCGGCGCGCGCGACGACTGGTTGCGGGCCGTCGGGCTGACGCCGGCGCCGAGCGACCTCACGGTCCTGCGCGAAACGGCGTACCGGGTGCTCCAGCCAGTCGCCGTCGGCGCGAAGCCCGAGGGCGTCGACGAGTTGCGGGAGCTGATGGTCGCGGCCGTCGGCAAGGCCCGGATCGCGCAGCTCAACCCCCTGCGCTGGCAGGCCGACGACCCCGTGACCGAGCTGACGCTCGCCACCTGGCGGCTGCTGGAGGACGAAGACCTCGGCCGGCTCAGGCAGTGCCAGGACGACGACTGCGGCTGGCTGTTCCTCGACCGCAGCAAGAACGGCTCGAGACGCTGGTGCAGTTCGGCCGACTGCGGCAACCGCGCCCGTGCCAAACGCCACTACCGCAGGACCCACCCATGAACACCAAGGCGTTCGCCGAAGGAGTGCGGCTCGGAGTCGGCCCGGGCGCGGCGGCTTTCGTGCTGGCGTTGAGCTTCGGGGCCGAGGCGGAAGCCCGCGGCTGGGGATTCGGGCTCCCGGTGCTGTTCTCGGCGCTGGCGTTCTCCGGCTCGGCCCAGTTCACCCTGCTCACCGCCCTGGCCGGCGGCTCAGCGCTCGCGGCGATCACCTCGTCGGTGCTGATCAACGCGCGCTACCTCGTGATGAGCGTCGCCCTCAACGACAGTCTCGAAGGCGGCCGTCTCCGGCGGGCGGTCCAGGCCCTGGCGCTCGCCGACGCGTCCTTCGTCGCCGCGCACCGCGACGACGGCCGGTACGACGCCGCGCGGTTGATCGGCGCGAGCGTGCCGCAGTGGATCTTCTGGGTCAGCGGTACGGCGATCGGCGCGCTCACGTCCCCGTCGTCCGAGCTGATGCACACCCTGGGCCTCGACGTCGCGTTCCCGGCGTTCTTCCTGATTCTCGCGCTCGACGAGCTCAGGAGATCGCGCCGGGCGTTCGCGGCCGCGCTGTTCGGCGCGGCGATCGCCGCGCTGCTGCTCCTGGTCACCAGCCCGGGCTACGCGCTGCTCGGCGCGACGGCGGGCGCGCTGATCGGCGTACTGCCCGAGAAGGAGGACACCGCATGAGGATCTGGCTGTCCGTACTGGCCGTGACCGTGCTGAGTTGGTTGCTCAAGGCAAGCGCTCCGCTGATCGTCGCGCATCACAAGCTGCCTGCGAGCGTGATCAGGATGACGGCGCTGACGGCACCGGTGCTGCTCGCCGGGCTGATCGTGACCGAGCTCGGTGGCCAGGAGATCGACTGGACCCAGCTGGCCGGCGTCGGCGTGGCCGGCTCGCTGGGCGTGCTCAAGGTGCCGATGCTGGTCGCCGTCGCGGGCGGCATCGTGGCGACCGCGCTGATCAGGCTGTCGGTCGGGTAGCTGCCAGCTCGTCGATGGTGAGGCCGCTGAGAATCGAGCGCGGTTCGGAGACGGTCAGGTCGAGCATCGGATCGGCGGACTCGTCGCGCACCTTGACCAGCAACCAGTCACTGTCGGTGCGGGTGAAGGCCCACGTCCCGTTCAGCTTGACGCCGCGCAGGTGGACCTTCAGATGCCCGCGCTCGATCGCTTCACCCGCCGGGATCGGCCGGCGTTGCTTGTCGCGGGTGAGATTGGTGTAGACGCCGGCGTCCCAGACGATCACCGCGCCGCTGCCGTACTTGGCCTCGGCGTGCACGCCCTCGTACGTCGCGTACTCCAGGTCGTGGTCGGTGGTGAACACCGCGAGCCGCTTGACCGCCGGGTCGAGGGACGGCCCGAGCGGCACGGCCCACGACTTCAGGACGCCGTCGGCCTCGAGCCGGACGTCGTAGTGCCGGCGCCGCGCGTCGTGCAGTTGCACCACGAACACCGGAGCACCGGCAGCATCAGTTGCCTCAGGCATCGATTCCTCCGCGGGTGGTCCGCCGTAGGTGGAGTCTACGGCGGACCACGACGCAGGAATCAGGCGGCGCTGGTGGCCGGCGCCTCGATCTGGTCGCGCAGCTTGTCGAGAATGCCGCGCAGCAGGCGGGAGACCTGCATCTGGCTGACGCCGATCTCGGCGCCGATGTCGGCCTGGGTGTGACCCTCGATGAAGCGCAGTTCGAGGATCTTGCGTTCGCGCGGCGTGAGGTCGTTCAGCACCGGTTCGAGCACGGCGACGGCTTCGGTGCGCTCGAACGAGGTGTCCTCCTCGTCCGCGATCGTGTCGGCCAGGTTGGCGGTCGACTCACCGTCGACCGGGCGATCCAGCGACAGTACGGAGAAACAGCCGTCGGCGGCGATCGCGGCCTCGATCTCGGCGACGTCGGTGCCGATCTCGGCGGCCAGCTCCTCCAGGGTCGGATCGCGCTGCAGATCCTGGACGAGTTGCGGGCGTACGTTCGCGATCGACCCCTGCAGTTCCTGCAGCCGCCGCGGGATCCGCACCGTCCACGAGCAGTCGCGGAAGTAGCGCTTCACCTCGCCACGGATGGTCGGTACGGCGTACGCGAGAAACGGTGTCCCGGTGTCGGGACGGTAGCTGCGGGCCGCCTTGAGCAGCCCGAGGTAGGCGACCTGATCCAGGTCGTCGGCCTCGACACCGCGGCCGCGGAACCGGCTCGCGATGCTGTGGGCGATTCCCAGGTTCAGTTCGATGGCTTGCTCCAGCAGGGACTGCTGAAGTTTTTCGTCGGTGCTGGCGGCCCGGCGGGCAAGAAGTTCCCGGGTGGCCAGATCTCGGCGCTGCTTCGGATCGGAGGGCAGCTGCTCTTCGACGGTGGTGCCGGCAAGTACGGTGACCATGATTCTTGACCTCGCGACTGTTGAGTCACGGCGCGGCACATGTCTGGACCGCGGTCAATATCTGTGGAGTCATTCCTACCCCATGATCGTCGAAGTTATGCATCCGACCCCGAACTCTCATGAAGTCGTTGGATCGAGATCGGGCTGAAACACAGCTCCCACCAGACAATGTCGCGGTGCGTGACCGCGCAGAACGGGTCATCATCTGTGGAGCTCTGGTCAGTCCAGTGACCGCAGGACCGCCAGCGCGGCCGTCGGCGGATGCCCGGAGTCACGCCATCGCAACGTCCAGGTGTACGGCGGTACGCCGGCCGCCAGCGGCTTGACCACGACTCCCTCGGGCGCCGGGGTCGACAGCAGCCCGAGCGCGACGCACTCGCCGGCCCGGACGAGTTCGAGCGCCGAACTCGTCCCGTCGGTGCTGGCCGGGTGCCGGCGCGGCTGGAACCCCGCCGTCCGGAAGCAGCCGAGCACGAAGTCGTTCCACTCCGGCGCGAAGTCGTCGCGGGGCAGGTAGTGCACCTCGCCGGCCAGTTCACGGACCGCGACCGCGTCGGCGCGCGTGAGCGGATGGTCGGTCGGCAGCGCGATGCCGAGCGCTTCGCGGCGCATCACTCGCTGAACCAGTCCGTCGGCGAGACGTGCCGTGGACCCGCACAGAGCCAGATCGAGTTCGCCGTTGAGCAGCCGCTGCTCCTGCTCGCGACTGCCGCGGCTGCTGACCTCGAGCCGCAGCGTCGGAAGTCGCTCGCGCAGCCGGGCCAGGACCGCGCGCGGCGTGACCAGGTCGGTCTGCAGGACGTCGATCCGCAGAACCTGGTCGCGTCCGGCGGCGGCGGTCGCTTCGGCGACGCCGGAACGGATGGCGGCGAGCGCACTCTGCGCATGCGGCAGAAAGGCCTCGCCGGCCGCGGTCAGCGTCACCCCGCGCGGCGACCGCTCGAACAGCTGGGCCCCGAGCTGGGCCTCCAGCCGGCGGATCTGATTGCTGAGGGCCGGCTGGGACACGTACAACCGGCGGGCGGCAGCGGTGAAGTGCAACTCCTCTGCCATCACCAGGAAGTACCGCACCAGCCGTAGATCGACGTCCATGAACTTCCTCACCTGCAGTGATAACCAGAAGCTGTGACGTTAGTGCTCTTGCGTCTTGGACGTCGAGGCCTGACGGCGCTCACCGTGGAGGTCATGACGACACAGCGTGAGAAGCTGCGCAGCAGCTGGGAAGTTCAGCAAGCGGGTCACGCACCGGATCGCGAACTCCGGTTCCGGTTGATCCTGGACTACGTCGAGGCGCTGGCCGGCCCGCCGCGGCGGGTGCTCGACCTGTGCTGCGGTCCGGGTTCGCTGACTCGCCGTGTCCTGGAACGGTTTCCCGAGGCAGAGGTCGTCGCGGTTGACGTCGACCCGGTGCTGCTCGATCTGGCCCGCGACGCCTTCGCCGGCGACGACCGGGTCTCGGTGATCGCCCGGCAGTTGGCCGCGCCCGGCTGGTACGAAGGGCTGCCGGGCACGTTCGACGCGGTGGTGACCGCGACGGCGATGCACTGGTTCCCGGCGGACGCGCTCGCCGGCGTGTACGCGGGCGTCGCGCGGGTGCTGCGCTCGGGCGGCGTGTTCGCGAACGCTGACCACATCCCGATTGCGGAGCCCGTACTGCGGTCAGCGGCGGACCGGCTGCACGCCGAGCACCTGCGGACGACGTTCGCCAACGCGGAGGACTGCGACGGCTGGTACGAGCGTGCGTACAGCGATCCCCGGTACGCCGGGCTGCGGGCCGAACGGGAGAAGGTGTTCGCGCACTGGTCGGGCGATCTGCTCGAGCGCGATGGCTGGCACGTCGACCTGCTGCGCCGGACCGGTTTCGAACGCGCCGGCGCGGTCTGGCGGCGGGGCAACGACGCACTGGTGGTGGCGATCCGCGGGTGAGCGTCAGGGCGCGCATGGCCTGGCGCGGGCCGGGTACTGGTCGGCGTCCGACTGGGAAGGGGAGACAGCCATGACCGAACGGCCCGAAGAGCTGGTCGACGACCTGATCGACGAGACCCGGGGTCCGGAAGAGGATCCGCCGAAGGACACGACCATCGACGACGCCGCGGAGGACGTTCCGGCGCCCGGTGGCCGGGAAAAGGGTGGTGACGGCGTACCGGTCACTCCCGAGCCGCCGGACTGACTGCCGGGTGGCGGCCCCGGCGCTGTCTGCTCAACGCCGGGGCCTTGGGCAACCAGTACTTGCATCCTCCTGGTGCCCAGCAAGCCTTGATCCATTCGTCTTTACGGAGGTAGCCGTCGATGAGACTGGGATTCAAGCTGATCGCGGAGGCGTACTCGCCGACCGAGATCGTCGACCAGGCGGTCCGCGCCGAGCAGGCCGGATTCGACTTCGTCGAGGTCAGCGATCACTTCCATCCGTGGGTGTCCGAGCACGAGCACTCCGGTTTCGCCTTCTCGATGCTCGCCGCGGCCGCGGCACGGACCACGGCGATCGAACTCGCGACCGGCGTGACGTGCCCGTTCATCCGGTACCACCCGGCCGTGGTGGCGCAGATGGCGGCGACCACCGCGCTGCTGTCCGGTGGGCGGTTCACGCTCGGTGTCGGCGCGGGTGAGCGGCTCAATGAGCACGTGGTCGGCAAGGGCTGGCCGGCGGTGTCGCAACGGCACGAGATGCTGCGCGAGTCGCTGGAGATCATCCGGTTGCTGTGGAGCGGCGGCTACCAGTCCTACGAGGGCAAGCACCTGCAGCTCGAGGACGCGCGGGTCTTCGACCTGCCCGACGAGCTGCCGCGGATCGCCGTCGCCGCGGGTGGCCCCGAAGCGGCCCGGCTCGCGGCCGAGCTGGGCGATGCGCTGTTCACCACCGAACCCCGTGACGACCTCGTCGCGGCGTACCAGGAGGCCGGTGGCGACGGACCCCGGTACGCCGAGGTGCCGCTGGCCTGGGCGTCGTCGGAGGACGACGCGGCCGAGTCGGCGCGACGGTTGTTCCGATTCGGCGTGACCGGGTGGAAGGTGCAGGCCGAGTTGCCGAACCCGGTCAACTTCGACGCCGCGACCAAGCTCGTGACGGCCGACCACATGAAGGAGGAGTTCGGCTGCGGGCCGGACATCGCCCGGCACGTCGAGGTGGCCAAGCCGTTCGTCGAGGCGGGATACGACCAGTTGGCGCTGATCAACGCGGGCCCGGACATGGACGGGTTCTTCGACTTCTTCACCAAGGAGCTCGGGCCGGCACTGCGCGAGTTGTAGAGGTGAACGAACGACCGCGGGGCCCCACTCGTCGAGAGTGAGGCCCCGCGGTCTGTGGAGATCGATCAGTCGCCCGGCCATTCGCCGGTCCAGCGCTCGAACGCCTTCGCGCCGCCCCGGTCGATGACCGCCTTGACCACGGCGTAAAGGGCGCCCTGCAGTGCGGCGGCCAGCAGGAGCTGCCGCCACGGGTACTCCGACTGCAGCGCGTCCGGGGCGTCGTCCTCGTCGGCGATCCGCTTCCAGACCTGCTTGAAGATCGCGCCGGCGACCATACCGCCGGCGATCCCGGACAGCAGACCGAACGGCCGATAGGCCAGCTTCACGGCTTTTGTGCTCACCGGCTCCGCCCCACGATCCAGGCGGCGGCACCGACGCCGAGCGCGACCGCGCCGCCGACGGCTGCGGTGGCCTTCGGGTGCCTGCGACTCAGCTCGGGAACCTGCCTGGCCTTGGCCGGCAGGTTCTTCGCCTGCGCGGGAACCGTCTTCATCCGCTCCGGCACGTTCAGGTGCTTGGCCCGCTCACCCATCCCGGCCGCGGTGATCTTCGCCTTGTGGCCGGCCTGGCCCGCAGCCTGTACGGCGCGATGGCCGGCCTCGGCGGCCGACTCCTTGATCCGGCGCGGCACGTTCAGCTGGCGGGTCAGTTCCTGGACCGTGTCGGCCAGGTGCTGCCGGGTCATCTCCAGATCGGCGCGCAGCGCCTCGGCCTCGGTCATGTGCTCGGTGGCCATGGGCCGGGGAGCGGCGGCAGGCCGCGGTTTGGTCTGGCGCGTGGTGCTCATACGTTCCTTCCTAACGGCTGGTGGCCCTTCAGTGCTTCGAGGTCCTCGTGCACGCCATCGACGGCGCGCTGAGGAACGGGCGGGGTGGCCCGGCTGACGTGCCGCTTGCCCAGCAGGGCCGCGACACCGGCGACGGCGAACAGCACCAGCGCCACGATCAACGCCGCCAGCCACGCCGGTACGACGTACGCGAGGCCGAGGATGGCGGTGGTCACCAGCGCGCCCAGGCCGTAGAAGGCGAACGCGCCCGCGCCGCCGAACAGCCCGACGCCGAGACCGGCCTCCTTGCCCTTGTCCTTGAGCTCGATCTTGGCCAGCTGCAGCTCGTCGCGGACCAGGCGACTCACGTCGCTGGTCAACTCGGCCACCAGCGCACCCACTTGCCCGTCCGGTGCGGTCCGTCGGCCGTCCTCGTGGACGGCCGGTGCCTGCGTCGCCATGGTTACCTCCGTCGGATCGGCTCGACGACCTGGTACCCAGGGCGGTTCCCGGCAACCAAACGCACAAATTCTGACCCGGGCCGGCCGGTAAGTTGCCTGGTCAGGGATTCGAGCACGAGGAGGGGAACCGGGATGGACTGGAAACTCGAGCTGGTGTCGGTACCGGTGGCCGACGTCGACCGGGCGAAGGCCTTCTACACCGACAAGATCGGCTTCGTCGCCGATCACGACCACAAGATCAGCGACGAGCTGCGGTTCGTCCAGCTGACCCCGCCGGGATCGGCCTGTTCGATCGCGATCGGCACCGGCCTGACGCAGGCCGAGCCGGGATCGGTGCAGGGACTGCAGATCGTCGTCGCGGACGTGGCCGCGGCCCGTGACGAGCTGGCCGGGCGGGGCGTCGAGGTGAGCGAGGTGCAGGAGTTTCCGTGGGGGCGCTTCGTGTTCTTCGCCGACCCGGACGGAAACTCCTGGGCCGTGCAGCAGCTTCCCGCGTGGTCCTGATTGCCCTGGACACGACAATCGGCAGCCGTTCACCGGCTGCCGATTGTCGCGGAAAGTCAATTCCGCGGTAGTTGTTCGTTCGGGTCCTCGTCGGGGTCCACGCCCGGGTCCGGGAAGTCCGGAGTGTCCGGATCGTTGGGATCGAGGACCGGATCGACCAGATCGGGGTTCTGGTCGGGCTCGCTGCCGGGACCGGTCGGCACGATCGGGGGAATGGGATTGCTGGTGGACATGATGGACCTCCTTGGTCGCGTCCTTCCGGTGCCCACAACCGCTCCGGGTAATTCCTGAGGGTCTTTGTGTTAAAGGCAATTCGGGATACCGCTAGGGATGGTTCACTCACCGGTTGTAGGGTGTCCTTTGGTTGAGCAGCCAGCCGACGTGAGATGCGCCGACGACTGCGGTCCCTCCCGAGGACGAAAATGCCCGACCTCCAGCGCCACCCCCGGTCCAGACGACACCTTCCCGTCGCCGCCCCTGTTCAGAAGTCAGGTCCCATGCCTGTTGCCAGCCCGGTAGCCCCTCCCTCCACGCGGCCCGAGTCGGTCCATGTCCGGATCGGCGGCCGGTGGATCGCCGGCCAGGCCCTGTCCCGCCGGACCGCCCCGACCGGCGCCCGCGAGATCCTGATCAGCCACCACGGTCACCTCGTCTGGGTCGACCAGGACCAGGTCCGTACGCCGTAACCCCGCGCAGCGCCGGCGAGCTGCCAGACTCTGGCTGTGGAGCTTCGGCAGCTGGAGTACTTCGTGGCGGTGGCGCACGAGCGCAGCTTCACGCTCGCCGCGCGCCGGCTGCACGTCGTCCAGAGTGCGGTGAGTGCGGCGATCGCGTCGCTGGAACGCGATCTGAAGGTCACTTTGTTCGAGCGGTCGGCGCAGCGCGTCGTACTGACCGAGGCCGGTACGGCGTTGCTGCCGGAGGCGCTCGCGGTGATGGACGCGGTCCAGGGCGCGCGGGACGTCGTCGACGAGCTCGGCGCCGGGATGCGTGGATCGGTCCGGGTCGGGCTGCTGCCCGGCCTCGGCCTGATCGACCTGCCGGCGGCCGCGGGCGAGTTCCGGCGACGCCACCAGAACGTCGAGCTGCAGCTCCGGGTCGAGCCCGAGGGGTCGGCCGGCGTCATCGCCGGGCTGCGCAACGGTGACATCGACGTCGGCTTCCTGGGGGTCGGCGCGGGCAGCGTTCCGCGCGAGTTGACGGCCTGGGAGTTGCTGCGGGTGCCGCAGGTGCTCGCCGTGCCCACCGGCCACCGGCTGGCCCGGCGGCGATCGGTGGAGCTGGCGGACCTGGCCGACGAGGCGTTCGTGGACTTCCCGCCCGGCTTCGGGACCCGGACGATGATCGACCAGACCTTCGAGGCGGCCGGAATCGGCCGGCACGTCGCCGTCGAGGCGCTCGGCATCGACAACGGCGTCCAGTTCGTCCGGCACGGGGTCGGGCTCGGCATCCTGCCCGGCTACGCGATCGCGGGGGAGGAGGCGATCCGGGCGGTGCCGATCAAGGACCAGGACTTCCAGTGGTCGCTCTACATGGCGACGCTGCGCAAGCGGAAGCCGTCGGTGGCACTGCGAGCCCTGCTCGGGCTGGTCGTCTCCCATCTGCAGCACCCACCCGGTACGACGCCGGGCGCCGACCTGATGGATCAACGGAATTGATCCACCCATCGAGTTGAGTCGTTGGACTTGATCCATCCAGCGCGCGAAGCTTTTGGTGTCAGCACGAAACACCAGAACTTCGAAGGAGCAGGACGATGACCGAGAACAGCAACCGGGTGGCGATCGTGACCGGCGGATCGCGCGGGATCGGCCGGGAGACCGCGGCCCGGCTGGGCCGCGACCACTTCGACGTGGTGGTCGCTTACGGCGGCGGCAAGGCCGACGCCGAGGAAGCGGTCAAGGAGGTCGAGCAGGCCGGCGGCCGGGCGATCGCGGTCCAGGCCGACGTCGCCGACGAGCAGGCGGTCAGCGCGCTGTTCGACGCGGCCGAGCAGGCCTTCGGCGGGGTCGACGTGGTCGTGCACGCGGCCGGCATCATGAAGCTGTCCCCGCTGGCCGACCTGGACCTGGCCCAGCTCGACGAGCACCTGCGGGTGAATGTCCGCGGCACGTTCGTGGTCGACCAGCAGGCCGCCCGCCGGCTGCGCAACGGTGGCGCGATCATCAACTTCTCCAGCTCACTGACCCTGCTGTCCCGGCCCGGCTACTCGGCGTACGCCGCGACCAAGGGCGCGGTCAACACGATCAGCCTGATCCTGGCCCGCGAGCTGCGCGGCCGCGACATCACCGTCAACGCGGTGGCGCCCGGCCCGACGGCGACCGCTCTGTTCCTGGACGGCAAGCCGCAGGAGCTGATCGACCGGATCGCCGCCGAGCCGCCGCTGGAGCGCCTCGGACAGCCCGAGGACATCGCCGAGCTGGTCGCCTTCCTGGCCGGTCCCGGTCGCTGGGTCAACGGCCAGACCATCTACGCCAACGGCGGCTCCGCGGCCTGACCCCCGCGGGCGCCTGCCCCGCGGCGCCCGCCTCGCATTTCCCCCTCTGTCTTCACCCAGGTGACGAGCCTGCTGCTCCGCCTGCCCGAAACCAGCCTCGAAAGGATCACGACCATGTCCAAGACCATCCTGATCAGCGGCGCGTCGAGCGGATTCGGCGCCCTGACCGCCCGCGCCCTGGCCGACGCCGGCCACACCGTGTACGCCGGGATGCGCGACCTCGCCGCCCGCAACGCGACCGCCGCGGCCGACGCCGCGCAGTACGCCAAGGACAACGGCGTCGATCTCCGCACGGTCGAGCTGGACGTCAGCTCCGACGAGTCGGCCCGCCAGGCCGTGCAGACGGTGCTCACCGAGCAGGGCAAGCTCGACGTACTGATCCACAACGCCGGCCACATGGTGACCGGCCCGGCCGAGGCCTTCACCCCGGAGCAGCTGGCCGCGCTCTACGACACCAACGTGCTGGGCACCCAGCGGCTCAACCGGGCGGCTCTGCCGCACCTGCGCGAGCAGCAGGACGGTCTGCTGCTCTGGATCGGCAGCTCGAGCTCACGCGGCGGCACGCCTCCGTACCTGGCGCCGTACTTCGCCGCGAAGGCCGCGATGGACGCGCTTGCCACCAGCTACGCGCTGGAGGTCGCCCGATTCGGCATCGAGTCGACGATCATCGTGCCGGGCTCCTTCACCCACGGCACCAACCACTTCGCGCACAGCGGCACCCCGGCCGACACCGACGTCGTCGCCGCCTACGAGACCCGGTACGCCGGGCTGATGGACCAGGTCAGCCAGAAGCTCCGTGAGCTGGAGCCGGAGTGGGCCGACGTCGCGGAGGTCGCCCGGGCGATCGTCACCGTGGTCGGCACCGAGAAGGGCCGCCGGCCGTTCCGGGTCCACATCGACCCCTCCGACGACGGCGCCGCCGTGGTCAACGCGGTCGCCGACCGGGTCCGCGCGGAGTTCCTGCGCCGGGTCGGCCTGGACGACCTGCTGCACCCGACCGCCGCGTGACCCGCGCTGACCGCAGTTCGCCCTGGCGAGGACGATCGTCCTCGCCACGCGCTCCCCGGAGGTGACGACAGATGAACGGCCTGATCGACGTGCACGCACACTTCCTGCTGCCGGACTACGTCACGGCGGCCGAGCGGGCCGGGCACCTGCGGCCGGACGGGATGCCGGCCTGGCCGGTGTGGAACGCGGCCAAGCACCTGCAGCTGATGGACCGGACGGGGATCGCCAAGTCGATCCTGTCGGTGTCGTCGCCCGGTGTGCACTTCGGTGACGACTTCCGCGCCCAGGTGCTGGCCCGCCGGATGAACGAGGCCGCGGCCGAGCTGGGCAAGGACCACCCGGGCCGGTTCGGGTTCTTCGCCAGTCTGCCGTTGCCGGACGTCGCGGGGGCGCTGGTCGAGCTCGACCACGCGTACGACGTACTGGGTGCGGACGGGATCATCCTGAACAGCAACGCCGGCGGGCAGTACCCGGGAGACCCGTCGTGGGAGCAGCTGTGGCGTGCGCTGGACGAGCGGGCGGCGGTGGTGTTCCTGCACCCGACCTCGCCGCCGCAGTGGCGACAGGTGTCGCTGGACCGGCCGCGGCCGATGATCGAGTTCCTGTTCGACAGCGCCCGCGCGGTGACCGACCTGGTCCTCACCGGGATCCTGACCCGCTACCCGCGGATCCGGTTCGTCGTCACCCACGCCGGCGGAGTCATCCCGCTGCTGGGCGACCGGCTCGACCTGTACCGGGACACCTTCAGCCCGACCAGCGGCCTGCCCAGCGTCACAGACCAGCTCAAGCACCTCTGGTACGACGTCGCCGGTACGCCGGTGCCGAACCAGCTGCCGGCCCTCCAGGCAGTAGCCGGCGCCGACCACCTGCTCTACGGCAGCGACCACTGCTTCACCCCGTCGGAAGCCGTTGCCGGGCAGATCGCCGCACTGGACGAAGCGACCGTGGCCGAGGGCTGGCGGCCGCGCACCACGGCCAACGCCGTACGGCTGCTGGCTCCGGCGTCCTGACTCCGCGGCCAGGTGCATGCGACCTGGAGGTCGGGGTACCGGGCCGGTAATCGAGCTGGTGTTCGAACGGTGGAGGAGGAGCGATGACTCAGGACGTACATCCGGTGCCCGACAAGGATCCGGAGGACTGGACGACCGGGGACGAGCCGATGACCGGGCCGCAGGAGTCGTACCTGAACACGCTCGCGCAGGAGGCCGGTGAGCAGGTTCCGGAGGGGCTGAGCAAGGCGGACGCGTCGCGGCTGATCGACGAGCTGCAGGCGCGGACCGGGCGCGGCGCGGAGAGTTGAGCGGAAGAAAGCCTCGGCGGGCCCTGACAGCTCCGCCGAGGCTTTCGGCTGTTGATCGCTCAACAGCCACGGGATGTTACGCGGATCCCGCGAGCCGGCAACAGGCTCGCGATCACAGCGATCACAGCGATCACTGACCCGGCACGGAGCGCCGTGCGGGATGGCTTATCGTTTCCTATTGCAACCAAATAGGCCTGGGTGAGGACCTGGAGGCCGTACTCCGCCCCGGAGCAGCCCGACCGGCTGCTCCGGCCGAACGACTGCGTGAGGACGGATCCACCCCGATGTCTGCCACCGAGACGACGGCCCCCGCGAGCACCGAGCTCCCCGCGTCACCGGCCGGAGCCCCGGCCGATCCGGGGCTGACCCATCGGGAGATTCTGGAAATCCTGGTCGGCCTGCTCGCGGCGCTGTTCACCGCGATGCTCAGCTCGACCATCGTCAGCAACGCGCTGCCGACGATCATCGCCGATCTCGAAGGTACCCAGACCCAGTACACCTGGGTGATCACCGCGAGCCTGCTCGCCACCACCGTGTCCACGCCGGTCTGGGGCAAGCTGTCCGACCTGGTCAGCAAGAAGCTGCTCGTCCAGCTGGCGATCGTCTTGTTCGTGGTCGGTTCGGCCCTGGCCGGGATGGCGCACAACGTGCCGTTCCTGATCGGCGCCCGGGTCCTGCAGGGCCTCGCGATGGGCGGCCTGCTGGCGCTGGCGCAGGCGATCATCGGCGCCGCGATCCCACCCCGCGACCGGGGACGCTACTCCGGCTACATGGGCGCGGTCGTCGCGGTCGCGACGGTCAGCGGCCCACTGCTCGGCGGCGTCATCGTCGACACCAGCTGGCTCGGCTGGCGCTGGTGCTTCTACGTCTGCGTGCCGCTGGCGGTGATCAGCCTGGTCATGCTCCAGCGGTACCTGCATCTGCCGCTGCTGAAGCGCAAGGTCCGGATGGACTACCTCGGGGCGATCCTGATCAGCGGCGCCGCGAGCCTGCCGCTGGTCTGGGTCTCGTTCGCCGGCACCCACTTCCCCTGGTGGTCCCGCGAGACCGCCTACTACCTCGGCGGTACGGCGCTGCTCGCGATTCTCGCGGTGATCGTCGAGACCCGCGCGAAGGAGCCGCTCGTCCCGCTGAGCGTCGTCCGGGAGCGGACCACGGCGCTGGCGATCGTGGCCAGCCTGGCGGTCGGGCTCGCGATGTTCGGCAGCGCGGTGTTCCTCGGGCAGTACTTCCAGGTCGCCCGCGGCTACAGCGCGACCGAGTCCGGCCTGCTCACGGTCCCGATGATGCTGGGCTCGTTCGTCGGTTCGGTCGGCGCCGGCCAGATGATCACCCGGTACGGCAAGTGGAAGCGCTATCTGGTGCTCGGTGGGCTGCTGCTGATCGCCGGGCTCGCACTGCTGGGCACGATCGACCACGTCACGCCGTACTGGTATCTGGCGGTCGGCATGGGCGCGATGGGCATCGGCATGGGCATGCTGATGCAGAACCTGGTGCTCGCCGTACAGAACACGGTCGACGTCAGCCAGGTCGGCGCCGCGAGCGCGTCCGTCACGTTCTTCCGCAGCCTCGGCGGTGCGGTCGGGGTGTCGGTGCTGGGCGCCGTACTGGCCAACCGGGTGACCGAGCTGATCACCAGCAACCTGCGGGCGCTCGGGCCGGACGGCGTCGCCGCGGGCCGCGCGCTGGAGGACGGCTCCGGCGGGAGCCTGCTGGACGTCGGGGCGTTGCCGCCGCAGCTGGCGGAGGTCGTACGGCATGCGTACGGCGACGCGACCGGTCGCATCTTCCTGATCGCGGCCGGAGCCGGAGTGGTGAGTCTGCTGGCGGTGCTGTTCATCCGCGAGGTGCCGCTGCGGCGCACGGTCTCGATGAGCGCGGGCTCGGCTGACGAAGGCGCTCCGGCGGACCTGGCTGCAGCCGCCGCGCCCGGTGCGGCGTCGACGGGCGTGCTGCCGGAGCCGGCCGACGACGCCGAGCGCGACGCGGCCGTGGCGCTCGGTGTGATCACCTCGGCCGAGCGGACCGCGCTGGAGCGCGAGCGGGAGGCCAACGAACGGGTCGCGGCCGCGGCGAACGTGATCCGCCAGATGCGGACCGATGTGGCCGACCTGTTCACGCGGGTCGACCAGCAGATCGCTGACCTCGAGCGAACGCTGCCAGGAGTCGACAGCGAGCACCCGATGGCGCCGGTGCTGGCCGCCCAGCCGCAGGACGGCGCGTGGGTGGACGAGCTGCGGCGGTACGAGCTCAGCGTGCTGAGCGCGAGCCAGCGGACGGCGGACCACCTGCGGGAGACGGCGAAGGCCGAGGCCGACGAGATCGTCTCGGCCGCGAAGGCCGAGGAGGAGGCGATCCGGCGGCGGATCGCGGAGCTGGAAGCGGTCGAGCAGCGGCTGCTGGGCGCCGTACGGGACGGGCTGTCGGAGACTCCCGCGCCGCCGGCCGCGCCGCCGCCCTCGGTCAACGGGCACCGGACGGGCAACGGGTACCCGAGCCACTACGAGTCCGAGCAGGAGGCCTTCGGCTGAGCTGTCCGTTGCGGATGGCATGCTCTCGTCTTGTCGGCGGTGGGTGAGAGCAGGGAGCGTCGTGGGGCCTTGGGATGAGGAGCAGGTGCTCGCTCTGGCGCCTGATCCTGCCTCCGCCAAAGCAGGGCAGGCCCAGGCGCGGGTGACCAAGTGGTCCGGCGCGGGGAGCTCCGAGCACGCGCTGTGGGGGTACTGCCAGGGCAGCGGCAAGCAGCCGTACCAGACGACGGTCGACCTGAGCGGTCCGGCTTTTCGGTGCTCTTGCCCGAGCCGCAAATTTCCGTGCAAGCACGCGCTGGGGCTGATGCTGCTCTGGGCTGCCGGAGGGTTGCCCACGGCGGACGAGCCCGAGTGGGTCGACAAGTGGCTGGCCGAGCGGAGCACGCGGGCCGAGCGGGCGGCTGAGCGGGCCGAGAAGAAGCCGGGCGAGGTCGCTGATCCGCTGGCTGCGCAGGCACGTGCGTCGCGCCGGGCCGATCGGGTGTCGGCGGGGATGGCCGAGCTGGAGGCCTGGCTGGACGATCAGGTACGCCGGGGGCTCAGTGGGTTCGAGCAGAGGGGATACGAGGAGCTGAGCCGACTGGCCGCGCGGATGGTCGACGCGCAGGCGCCAGGCGT
Organism: Kribbella sp. ALI-6-A; assembly: GCF_001984195.1. Lineage (GTDB taxonomy): Bacteria > Actinomycetota > Actinomycetes > Propionibacteriales > Kribbellaceae > Kribbella. Next base: position 485,617 of record NZ_MTQN01000012.1, on the reverse strand, counting down.
CGCGGGCGCCGTACGGCGTGCTGCTGGGGTGGTCGGCCGGGGACACGGGTGGCCTGGGGAGCTGCTGGAGGAGCTGGCGCTGATCCACCTGACCGTGTCGGCACACAGCCGGCTGGCCGAGCTGCCGCCGTCGATGGCCGACACCGTGCAGACGCGGATCGGGTGGACGGTCGAGACGGCCCGGGTCCAGGCCGACGGCGAGAAGGTCGAGGACGACTGGCTGGTGCTCGGCCGGGTCGTCGAGCCGGACGACCGGCTCACCGTGCGCCGCTTGTGGTTGCGTGGGGCAACGACTGGCCGGCTGGCGCTGATCCTCGCGTTCGCGCCCGGCGGCCGTCGCCTGGATCCGTTGCCGGCCCGACCCGGTGAGTTGCTCCCTGCTGTCTTGTCCTTCTATCCCGGTGCTCTGCCCCTCCGGGCCCTGCTCACCCAGACGGCTCCACGTCTGCCCGGTTCGCGGCCCGCCGGTCTGACCGCTCGCCAGGCGCTGGCCTCGTACGTGGACTCGCTGTCCGCGGATCCGTGGAACGAGCGGTGGCCTCTGGTCCTGCAGGACGTCCGTCCGGCCCGCAACGGCGCGAACTGGGCTCTGGTGGACGCAGCGGGAGACGCCTTGGAGTTGCTCCCGGTGGATCCCTGGAAGCTCCTCGCCGTCTCCGCGGGCGGTCCGCTCACCGTTGCCGGTGAGTGGAACCGGGCCGGCTTCCGACCGATGACCGTCTGGGACGGCGACCGAGCGGTGATCCTGTGAGGGGCTGGGACGGTCTGGTGTCCTCGGCGCTGCTCGGCACCGACCGTCGGCCCCCGACCTTCGACGACCTTCCGCCGGCCGTCCGTGAGCAACTGTCGGACGAGGCCGGCCTGCTGGACGCGGCCGCGTTGGCGACGCTCTACAAACGGGCGGGACGCCTTCCGCTGCGAGGGATCGAGCCGTTGCCCGTCGCCGAGGGCGAGGACCGTCCGTTGCCTCGGCCGAACGCGATTCGGCGACTGACGGCGATGGTGGCCGGGTTCCAGACCGCCGCGCTCGGGGAGTGGTTGCGTGTCGCGGAGGCGAAGGGCTGGGGGATTCCACCCGAGCACCTGCCGGCGTTGGCGGACTACGCGCGCGGACGAGCGGAGTACCGGCCGCTGGTGATCGCAGCTGCCGGGCGGCGAGCTGCCTGGCTGGCCGAGCTGAATCCCGAGTGGCGGTTCCTGCACGAGGCTGTGAGCGACGATCCCGAGCTGTGGACCCACGGAAACTCGCTGCAGCGGCGCGCGTGGTTCAGGCGGTTGCGCGAGCGGGATCCGGCCGCTGCGTTGGAGGCGCTGCGGGAGGTGTGGCCGACCGAGAGCGCTGCGACGCGGTTGGAGTTCCTGGGTGCGCTCAAGGCCGGTCTGAGCGGAGCGGACGAAGAGTTCTTGGAGTCGGCGCTCGACGACAGGTCCAAGGACGTCCGCCGCCTGGCGGCTGACCTCCTGGCGCGCATCGAAGGCTCGCAGTACGGCGTACGGATGGCTGAGCGGGTAGCGGCGCACCTGACCGAGTCGCAGGGAGTGCTGGCCGTGACTCTGCCGCAGCGCGTCACCAAGGCGATGGAGCGGGACGGCATCGATCCGCAGGCACACCCAGGGCTCGGTCGGAGGGCCTGGTGGCTCAAGCAGTTGGTGGCGGCGGCTCCACTGCCGGCTCCGGATGTCCTCCAGTTGCCGGTGGAAGGCGTAGCTGCCGAGGTGCTGCAGGCCGCGTGGGCGGAAGCGGCAGTCCGGGAGCAGAACGCCGAGTGGGCCCGTGCCCTGCTGCGCAGCGATGCCTCCACCGACGGCCGGACGTCCGAGCTGCTCAGGGTGCTGCCTGAGGAGGAATGGCCCGCCGCCCTCGAGCACTTGCGCACGACCACCGACCTGTCCGAGCTGGTGGGCGGACTGCCCGTCCCCTGGCCGGTGCCGCTCGCCGTACTGGTGCTGGACCTGCTCAGCAAGGCCGGCACCGCCAGGAGCTGGGCGCGTCTGGCCAGCATCGCCGCTCGCGCCGTACCGCCTGAGGCCCTGCACCATCCGATCACCCGCGAGCCGACCGGCGAGGAAGACACCTGGCGCCTGCGGCTGGTGGAGACCTTGAACTTCCGTCGCGAGATGTACGAGGAGCTGTCATGAGCACAACCGCCGTGATGCGGCCGCACGCCGAGGACGAGTACGCCGGTGAGTTGGCCGCTCTGGCGGCGACGGACGATCGAGTCCGGCCACCGGCGTGGCAGCTGTCACCCGCGGCCGTCGTCACCTACCTGCTCGGCGGCAAGGCCGGCGACACCGAGATCTCGCCCAAGTACGTCGGCCCGCGCCGCCTGATCGAGGTGGCCGTCGCGACGCTGGCGACCGACCGGGCCCTGCTCCTGCTCGGCGTCCCCGGTACGGCGAAGACGTGGGTCAGCGAGCACCTGGCCGCGGCGATCTGCGGCGACTCGACGCTGCTCGTCCAGGGCACCGCCGGTACGGCGGAGGAAGCGATCCGCTACGGCTGGAACTACGCCCAGCTGATCGCGCAGGGACCGAGCGAGGCCGCGCTGGTCCCGAGCCCGGTCCAGCGCGCGATGGCCGAGGCGAAGATCGCCCGGATCGAGGAGCTGACCCGGATGCCGTCCGACGTCCAGGACGCGCTGATCACGATCCTGTCGGAGAAGTCGCTGCCGATCCCGGAGCTGGCCGGCGAGATCCAGGCCCGCAAGGGTTTCAACGTGATCGCCACCGCGAACGACCGCGACAAGGGCGTCAACGAGCTGTCCAGCGCGCTGCGGCGCCGGTTCAACACCGTCGTGCTGCCGCTGCCGGACTCCGCCGACGACGAGGTCGAGATCGTCTCCCGCCGGGTCGCCCAGCTCGGCGCCTCGCTGGAGCTGCCGCCGCAGGACAGCGCGCTGGACGAGATCCGCCGCGTGGTCACGGTCTTCCGCGAACTGCGTTCGGGCCGGACCGAGGACGGCCGGACCGCGGTCAAGTCGCCGTCCGGCACGCTGTCCACCGCCGAGGCGATCAGCGTGGTCACCGGCGGTCTCGCGCTGGCCGCCCACTTCGGCGACGGCGTGCTGCGCTCGTACGACGTGGCCGGCGGCATTCTCGGCGCGGTCGTCAAGGACCCGTCGGCCGACCGGGTGGTCTGGTCGGAGTACCTGGAGACCGTGGTCCGCGAACGCGACGGCTGGTCGGACTTCTACCGGGCGTGCCGGGACCTGAGCTGATGTCCGTCCACCTGTTCGGGATCAGGCACCACGGACCGGGTTCGGCCCGGGCGCTGGTGGCCGCCCTGGCGGACCTGCAACCGGACATCGTGCTGATCGAGGGACCGCCGGAGGCCGACAAGGTGGTCGAGCTGGCCGCCGATCCCGAGATGGTGCCGCCGGTCGCCTTGCTGGCGTACGCCGTGGACGACTCGACGCGCGCGGCGTTCTGGCCGTTCGCGGTGTTCAGCCCGGAGTGGCAGGCGATCCGCTTCGCGCTGGCCGGCGGCGTACCGGTGCGGTTCTGCGATCTGCCGGCCGCGCTGCAGTTCGCGTCGTCGCAGCGGGAGCGGGGATCCTCGATCGATCCGCTCGCGACACTCGCGGCGGCCGGCGGGTACGACGATCCGGAGCGCTGGTGGGACGACGTGATCGAGCACCGGCGCGACGGCGCCGAGCCGTTCACGGTGATCGCGGAGGCGATGGGCGAACTGCGCCGCGACGAGCAGGCGACCGGTCGGGAGGCACAGCGCGAGGCGTACATGCGGCAGACGTTGCGCAAGGCGATCAAGGAGGGCTTCGAGCGGATCGCGGTGGTCTGCGGCGCCTGGCACGTTCCGGCGCTGACCGCACCGTTGCCCCCGGCAACACACGACCAGCGGATCCTGAAGGGACTGCCGAAGCGCAAGGTCGCCTGCACCTGGGTGCCGTGGACGCACAGCCGGCTGGCCAACGCGAGCGGGTACGGCGCGGGCGTGACCTCGCCGGGCTGGTACCACCATCTGTTCACCGCGCCCGACCAGATCACCACCCGCTGGCTGACCAAGGTCGCGCGCGTCCTGCGCGACGAGGACCTGCCGGTGTCGAGCGCGCACGTGATCGAAGCGGTGCGGCTGGCCGAAACCCTTGCTGCGTTGCGGGAAAGGCCACTCGCCGGGCTCAGCGAAATGACGGAGGCGACCCGCGCCGTACTGTGTGGCGGGAACGACGTACTGCTGGATTTGGTCACACGGGAAGCGGTCGTCGGTGAGCTGCTCGGGACCGTGCCGGGTGACACCCCGCAGGCTCCGGTGGCCGCGGACCTGGCCGCGCAAGCACGCCGGCTGCGGCTCAAACGCGACCCGGCCGAGCGCGTGATCGACCTGGATCTGCGCAAGGACAACGACCGGGACAAGTCGCAGCTGCTGCACCGATTGAGGATTCTCGGCATCGACTGGGGAGTGCCGACCGCGGACGACCGGCGGTCGCAGGGCACCTTCCGGGAGATGTGGAAACTGGCCTGGGATCCGGGACTCGAGGTCGATCTGGTCGCCGCGGGCGCCCACGGTACGACGGTGCTCGGCGCGGCGACGACCAAGATGCTCGCGGCCGCGGCGGAGTCGTCCACGCTGGCCGACGTGACGTCGGCGCTCGAGCGGTCCCTGCTCGCGAACCTGGCCGACGCCCTGCCGGCGTTGCTCGCGGGCGTCGACACCCGGGCGGCGAAGGACGCGGACGTCGGGCACCTGATGGCCGCGCTACCGGCGTTGGCGCGCTCGGCGCGGTACGGCGACGTCCGGGGTAGCGACACCGCCGGACTGTCGGCCGTTGCCGAGCGGATGGTGGCCCGGGTCTGCGCCGGGCTCGGACGGACGGTGCACGGGCTGGATCCGGACGCGGCGGCGTCGGTGCTGGAGCTGATCGACGGCGTACAGGATGCCACGGCGTTGCTGTCGGAGGAGTCGCGCGAGATGTGGCTGCGCACGTTGGAGGGGCTGAGCGACCGGACGTCGGTGCCGCCGTTGATCGCGGGACGGTTGACGCGGCTGATGCTCGACACGTCACGAGTGCAGTCCGGGGAGGTCGCGCTGCGGCTCGGGCGCGCGTTGTCGCCGGGGACGCCGACGGTCGAGGCGGCGGGCTATGTCGAGGGGTTCCTGGCCGGCGGCGGGTTGCTGCTGGTGCACGACGAGCGGTTGCTCGCCCTGGTGGACGGATGGCTGGCGGGGATTCCCGACGAGGCGTTCCTGGAGGTGCTGCCCTTGCTGCGCAGGACTTTCGGGACCTTCGCGAAGCCGGAACGGCGATCGATCGGTGACCGGGCGCGGGCGCTGGGCGGCGTGACCCAAGTAGTTGCCGAAGACAATGACCTGGACGCGGAGCTGGCGGCGTCGGTGCTGCCGACCGTTGCCCGGCTGCTGGGTCGATCGACACTGGTGGAGGTCTGATGCCCGACGACGAACGGCTGCGGCGCTGGCGGATGGTCCTGGGCAGCGAAGCGGATCCCGAGACCGGCACCTCGTTGTCGAAGACCGACCAGTCCGTCGACGCGGCGCTGGCTGCCCTGTACGACGCGGAGCGCGGTGAGCCCGGGACCAAGCGCTCGGCCGGGCTCGGGTCGTCGGCGCCGCGCGTCGCGCGGTGGCTGGGCGACATCCGCGGGTACTTCCCGAGTTCGGTCGTGCAGGTGATGCAGCGCGACGCCGTCGAGCGGCTCGGCATCACCCGGATGCTGATGGAGCCCGAACTGCTGAACGCGGTCGAGCCCGACGTCCACCTGGTCAGCACGTTGCTCGCGCTGAACGAGGTGATGCCCGAGGAGACCAAGCAGACCGCGCGCGAAGTGGTCGGCCGGGTGGTCGCCGACCTGGAGAAGCGCCTGGCCGAACGGACCCGCGCGGCCGTCACCGGCGCGCTCGACCGGGCCGGACGAACCGCTCGGCCGCGGCACTCCGACATCGACTGGGACCGGACGATCCGGATCAACCTCAAGCACTTCTCGCCGGCGCTCGGCACGATCGTCCCGGACCGCCTGGTTGGCTACGCCCGGCGCAACCACAGCGTCCAGCGCGACATCGTGCTGGCGATCGACCAGTCCGGCTCGATGGCCGAGTCGGTCGTCTACGCGAGCGTGTTCGGCGCCGTGCTCGGATCGCTGCGCACGGTGCGGACCAGCCTGGTCGTCTTCGACACCGCGGTCGTCGATCTGACCGACCAGCTCGAGGATCCCGTCGACGTCCTGTTCGGCACGCAGCTCGGCGGCGGCACGGACATCAACCGCGCGCTCGCGTACTGCGAGACGCTCGTCGCGCGTCCCGCCGAAACCGTCCTGGTCCTGATCAGCGACCTGTACGAGGGCGGCAATCGCGAGGACCTGCTGCGCCGTACCCGCTCGCTGGTCGAATCCGGAGTCCAGGTCGTCGCCCTGCTGGCGTTGGCGGACTCCGGCGCCCCGTCGTACGACGCCGACAACGCCGCCGCCTTCGCGGACCTCGGCGTCCCGACGTTCGCCTGCACCCCGGACCTGTTCCCCGACCTGATGGCCACCGCCATCCGCCGCGAGGACATCGGTCAGTGGGCCGCGACGAACCTGTCGGATTGAATGGGCCGATGAAGATCACCGGCATCCATCCCGACGAGTACGCCGAGGCGACGCGGATCTGGGAGTCGTCGGTCCGCGCGACCCACGACTTCGTCACCGAGGCCGACCTGGACGTGCTCCGCCCGCTGGTCGCCGCGGCGTTCGGGCAGCTCGAGCACCTGGCCGGCCTGCGGGACGACGACGGCCGGTTGCTCGGGTTCGCCGGAGCCGCCGCGGGCAAGCTGGAAATGCTGTTCCTGGCTCCGGACGCGCGCGGGCTGGGCGGTGGGACGCTGCTGCTGGACCATGCGCGCCGGGTCTTCGGCGTGACAGCGGTCGACGTGAACGAGCAGAACCCGCAGGCGGTCGGCTTCTACCTGCACCACGGGTTCACGGTCGCCGGCCGGTCGGAGCGAGACGGCACCGGCAAGCCGTACCCGCTGCTGCACCTGACCCTTTAGTTGCACCCGGCAATGACGATGCCGGCCTGGAGATCGCCGCGCGGGCGTGATTCACTATAGTCACCAATAATGACTATCAAGGACTGTGACCATGACTGCTGTCGAACTGACTCGCTTCACGGTTTCCGCCGGCAAGACCGCCGAGCTGCTGGCCGCCCGCCCCGCCATGCTGGCCGACTTCGCCGCCGACCGGGCGGGTTTCCTGTCGGCCCGACTCGTCCAGCTGCCGGACGGTGAGTGGCTCGACATCGTCGAGTGGGCGACCAGTGAGGACTACGCCGCCAGCCGCGCCAAGGGGCCGAACCTGCCGGGCATCGCCCGTTTCTTCGCCGCGATCGACGCGCTGGTCACCGCCGAGGAAGGCGTGCTCGCCGAATCCGAGTGAGCCGACGGCCGGCCCGGGTCAGTCGGCGAGTTGCAGGATGTCGATCTCGGTGCCGGGGTCGACCTCGGCGAAGCGGAGCGCCCACTGGACGGCCTCGTCGCGGGAGTTGACGCGGATGATCGACAGGCCGGCGATCAGTTCCTTCGTCTCGGTGAACGGGCCGTCGAGCACCCGGGGTGAGCCGTCGGCGAACGCGATGCGGGCGCCGTGGGCGCTGGGCAGCAGACCGTCGGCGCTGAGCAGCACGCCCGCCTGGCGCATCTCCTCCAGCACCTCGTCGGCGCGCGCGAGCATCTCCGGGTCCGGCGCCTGGCCGGCCTCCAGTGCGTCGTTGGTCTTGTGCAGCAGCGCGAAGCGCATCGGTGCCTCCTCAGCTCGACCGTAGCGGGATCAGCCCGGCCTTTTCCAGCGCCCGCCAGTACGCCGGGGGAATGGCCTGGTCGAGATACCCGGCCACCTCGGTGATCTCCGCGGGCGTCCGCGCCCCGACGACCACCGCCGGAATGTCCGGATGCGCCAGCGGGAACTGCAGCGCGGCGGCCGGCAGCGGTACGTCGTACTGGTCGCTGATCGCGCGGAGCTGGTCGAGGCGCGCGGCCGCTTCGGGTGCCAGTGGGGGATAGCCGACCGACGGCCGGGACGCCGCGAGCGGTCCGCCCTGGAAGACTCCGGCGCCGATGATCGAGACGCCGAGCTGGTGAGCCAGTGGCAGCAGCTCGACGGTGGCCGACTGGTCGAGCAGGCTGTAGCGCCCGGCCAAGAGGACGCAGTCGGGCGTCGTCGCCGCCTCGCGCAGGAAGCGTGCCGCGACGTCGGCGTGGTTGATGCCGAGCGAGAGCGCCCGGATCGTGCCCCGGTCGCGCAGCTCGACCAACGCCCGCAGCGCCGACGTCGAGGCGGCCGCGAAGTCGAGCTCCGGGTCGTGGATGTGCAGGATGTCGACCCGGTCGATGCCCATCCGCTGCAGACTGTCCTCGAACGAGCGCATCACCGCGTCGTACGAGTAGTCCAGGCGCGGCCCGAGGCCGGCCGGTGGCTCGACCCAGATCGGCTGCAGGTCGGTCCCGCCTGGTTCGAGCAGGCGGCCGACCTTCGTGCAGAGCACGTACTCGTCGCGCGGCCGCCCGCGCAGGCCGAGGCCCGCTCGCTGCTCGGACAATCCGTATCCGTAGACGGGCGCGGTGTCGAACAACCGGATCCCCAGCTCCCAGGCCCGGTCGATGGTCGCCACCGCCTGCGACTCCGGCACCGGGGCGAACATTCCCGCCAGCGACGCCAGTCCCAGTCCCAGCCGGCTGACCTTCAGTCCACTTCGACCAAGCTCGACCATCCGCATGGCACCGACGATAAAAGCCCCCACCGACACTCCGGAGGAGTCTCGATGGGGGTGGAGCACGCCGGCCACGCATCCGCGGCGGACGTACGCCTCAGCCGGGCACGCTGGTCACCACCACGTACCGGCACAGCCGGGCGCGCCGGTCACCACCGCGCGCCGGCACACTCAGCGCGGGACGTCGCCCCGCCACGCTCCGGTCTCGCTGCCGCGGGACTCGATGAACGACTTGAACCGCTGCAGGTCGCCCTTGACCCGGCCCTCGACGACGCCGAGCTTGTCGCCGACCTTCTCCAGGAAGCCCTCGGGGTCGATGTCGATCTGAGCGGTCACCCGGGTCTTGGCCGGCTCGAGCTGGTGGAAGGTGATCACACCGGCGTGCTGCGGCCCTGAGTCGGACTTCCAGGCGACCCGCTCGTCGGGGTGCTGCTCGGTGATCGTGGCGTCGAACTCGCGGGTCTGGCCGCCGACCTTCGTCACCCAGTGGGTGTGGGTGTTGTCGAGCTGCCGGACCTGCTCGACCCCTTCCATGAACTCCGGGAAGGACTCGAACTGCGTCCACTGGTTGTACGCCGTCGTGACCGGGACGTCGACGTCCACCGACTGCGTGATGCCACTCATCACTGACCTCCTCGTTGCTGTCCGAGTTCTCCCGGTACCCGGATTGTCACGGCCTAGACCATTTGATTCAGCTCGTGGCGGTGGCAGGGTGGGCGAATGGAGGAGATCGCCGACCGCTACCGCCGGCGCGCCGCGGAGTTCGAGCGCAGGATCGCCGCCGTACCGCCGGACGCCTGGTCCAACCAGTCACCGTGCGCGCGGTGGACCGCCCGGGACGTCGTCGATCACATCGTCGGGATGCACGGCTACATGCTGGGCCCTGGTGGTCGCGCGTTCGGTACGCAGGTGAACGACGACCCGCTGCGCGCGTTCCAGGAGGCGCGGGCGGCGGTGCAGGAAGTGCTCGACAACCCCGAGCTGGCCGGTCAGGAAGTCGACACCCCGATCGGCAGGATGACCGCCGAGCAGCACGTCGACCAAGTGGTCAGCGACGACCTGGTCCTGCACGGCTGGGACCTGGCCCGCGCGACCGGCCAGGACGAGACGATGAACCCGGACGACGTCGAGCGCCTCTGGCGCAGTACGACGTCCATCCCGGTCGACCTGATGAAGCGCTACCGGACTCCCGGTGCCTTCGGCCCCGGTGTCGAGGTGTTCGGCCCGGAGGTCCCGGTCCCGGCCGACGCGCCGCTGCAGGACCGCCTGCTCGGCCTTATCGGGAGGGATCCTTCAGTACGGCGCTGAGCTGGTCGGCCGCGTAGTACACCGAGCTGTCGGCACACACCGGCGCCTCGTCGAGCCGGGCGGCCAGCGTCGCCGCGTCAGGAGCCAGGAGGGCGTCGCCGAGCTCGACGACAGGCTGCAGGTACTCGTGTCCCGGCAGCTCGGCCACCGCCGTACGGCAGCCCAGTGCCATGCCCTCGAACAGCGCGGTCGTCGAGACACCCACCTGGTACGCCGCCGCCCGCTGCAGCTCGACGGTCGACTCCGCCGATCCCGCCGACAGCCGGACCTTGCTGTCCGGTGGCACCCGGTAGTCCGTCAGGTGCTCGCTCGGGTGCAGCCGGAACACGACGTCCAGCTCCGGGCGGGCCGCCGCGAACGCGACCGCGAAGTCCAGCAGCTCCGGCCCGATCGTGCCCTGCGACAGGAACAGGACCTGCTCGCCGATCTTCAGGGCCGGATCGGCCGGCGGCAGGAACGGCGCCCCGATCACCGCGGTCGACATCCCCGCGGGCAGCTCCGCGACCGTCGTCCAGTACGAGCCGAAGCACCACAGCTCGTCCGGCTGGTCGGGCACCACCGGGCTGCCGGGGTAGCTGTAGCCGAGGTGGTACGGGCTGATCGCGCCGTGCTGCAGCTCGACCACCGGTACGCCGAGGTCGCGGGCCGCGCCGGTGATGTGCTGGTGGAAGTACGACACCACGGAGTACACGGTCTTGATCCGGTGCCGGCGCAGCAGCGCGCGGTAGAGCGTGCGCAGCCGCAGGTGCTTGGGGATCTCCCGCGCGACCAGCGCGCCGATCGGCACCTTGACGCCGGTCAGCGCCTCGAGCGCGTTGGCGATCGTGGTGGCCCGGGCGTCGACCGAGCGGCTGCGGACCGCGCCGGCGGCGGAGGTGAAGAAGTCCAGGTTGCGGCTGCCGGCCAGCGGGGTCCCGTTGATGCCGGAGTCCAGCACCAGCGCCGACGACCCGAGCTCGGCCCGCAGCTTGTCGGTGTAGATCTCGATGCCGCCGGGCTTGCGCGGGTGCGGCACCACCAGCGCGTCGTACGCGCCGGAGGTCAGGAACGGGTTCTTGCCGACCACGCCGGCGACGTGCTTGCCGACCAGCCGGGCCTTGTCCGAGCGGGTCCGGCGGACCGGGTGCGGCTCGCCGTGGATGCCGGCGCGCTTGGTCAGCTCATGGAAGACGCGCATCCGGATGATCGGCCACGGGTGGGCGCCCTGGATCCGCCAGCTCAGCAGATCCAGCTCCTTCTCCAGCTGCCAGATCGCGTGGCACAGCGTCGCCACCGTCGGTGTGGTGCCGTTCCCGGTACTCGTCATGGTTGATCCCTACTATGCCCGCGAGGCTGCCGATGCCCGAGAAGAACCGGCGAACGGCCTTCAGCAGATAGGTCTTGCGTACGAGCACCAGACCGGCCAGGCCGTAGCCGAAGGCCGAGCCGATCCGCGCCAGAGCATAGGCCAGCGCCGTCAGCATGCTGGCCACGCCCGGCCGGATCAGCACCCGGGAGATGCTGTCGCCGCTGCCGGACCGGAAGGCGCGCCGGACCAGCCAGCGCAGCGTCGTCCGGGAGGCCGGCACGTCCTCGGTGATCCGGGCCTCCTCGCACCACACGATCCGGAACCCGGCCTGGTGCACGCGCAGGAAGAAGTGCAGGTCGCTCGACCCGGTGAACCGGAACGCCGGGTGGAAGGCCGGCGTGACCTGGTGGTACACCTGCTGCGCGACCAGCGTGTTGTTCGTGTAGGCCTTGTTCAGCACGTCGCCGGTCTTGTGCTTGCCGGTCGAGTCGTGCACGTCGCTGTAGCGGTTCCAGGCCGGGGCGTCCGGCGGGAGGGTGCCCTGGACGGGGCCGGTGACGACGTCCGCGCCGGTGCTCTCCCAGGCGCCGAGCAGCGTCGCCAGCCAGCCCGGGGGCGCGACCTCGTCGTCGTCGACGAAGATCAGCGCGTCGTCGTTCCAGCACAGCTGCACCGACTTCTCGCGGGCGAAGGGGATCCCCGGCTCCGGTTCGATCGCGGACTCCACCGGGTACGGGCCGGTCGCTGCCGCGGCAGCGATCACCTCACCCGCCGAACCGGCCGCGTCGTTGTCCACCACGACGATCCGGACGGCGTAGTCGCTGTCCGCGGGCAGCTCCTGGGCCTGCAGACTGTCCAGCAGATCCTTCAGCAGCTCGGGTCGCCGGAAGGTGATCACGGCGATCGCGACGGAGGTGCTCATGCCGACCGAGACTAGCGCTCGCCGTACCGCCGAGGCCATTCCGGCTGTACCTCTGAGTACAGTGGATCGGGTGGAGACAGTGGAGCGGTTGATCCGGAGCACGCAGCAGCTGCTCTGGGAGCGAGGTTACGTCGGCACCAGCCCGAAGGCGATCCAGGCCGCGGCCGAGGCCGGCCAGGGCAGCATGTACCACCACTTCACCGGCAAGGCCGAGCTGGCCAAGGCGGCGATCGAGCGGTCCGCCGCCGAGCTCACCGCGGCCGCCGAGGAACAGCTGTCCGGTCCCGGTACGGCGGTCGAGCGCATCACCCGGTACCTGCGCCGCGACCGCGACGTCCTCAGGGGCTGCCAGATCGGCCGCCTCACCGCCGACCCGGACGTGATGGCCGACCCCGCCCTGCGCGCCCCCGTCGAAGCCACCCTGGGCCGGATCCGCGAGCGCCTCGCCGAGATCCTTGCTGAAGGCAAACAGTCCGGCGAGTTCCCGCCGGCCCTGGACCCGGTCGCCACCGCCACCACGATCGCCGCCGTGCTGCAAGGCGGCTACGTGCTCGCCCGGGCCGCCGACGACGACGAACCGTTCGAGCAGGCGGTGCAAGGAATCGTCCAACTACTGCGAGGAGTAGCGCTGTGAGGATCGGTGCCGTCTTTCCCCAGCTCGAGATCGGTAGTGACCCGGCGGTGGTGCGGTCCTGGGCGGAGACCGTCGAGTCGGCCGGATACACGCACGCGCTGGCCTACGACCATGTGCTCGGCGCGAGTCCGGAGCATCGGCCGGGCTGGACGGGGTACACCGACAAGTCCTTGTTCCACGAGGTTTTTGTGCTGTTCGGCTATCTGGCGGCGGTGACCACCGAGCTCGAACTGGTCACCGGGGTGGTGATCCTGCCGCAGCGGCAGACCGCTCTGGTCGCCAAGCAGGCGGCGGAGGTCGACGTGCTCAGCGGCGGCCGGCTGCGGCTCGGCGTCGGCATCGGCTGGAACCAGGTCGAGTACGACGCCCTCGGCGTGCCCTTCAAGCAGCGGGGCGCCAAGCTCGAGGAGCAGGTCGACCTGCTGCGCAAGCTCTGGGCCGACCCGGTGATCTCGTACGACGGGAAGTTCCACCAGGTCGAGGAGGCCGGCCTCAACCCGTTGCCGGGTCGCCGGATCCCGATCTGGTTCGGCGGTTCGGCGGAGGCCGTGCTGCGCCGGACCGGGGAGATCGGCGACGGCTGGATGCCGCAGAGCGCGCCCGACGACGAGGCCCGTGCCTGCGTCGAGCGAATCCGCCAGTACGCCGTGGAGGCGGGCCGCGACCCGGCGGAGATCGGCTTCGAGGCGCGACTCAGCCTCGGCCGCCTGCCCGAGGCGGACTGGCCGGCGTTCGTGCGGGGCTGGCGGGAGATCGGCGCGACGCATCTCGGCGTCAACACGATGGGCATGGGCCTGAAGTCGCCGGCCGACCACGCCGCCGTGCTGCGCGACGTCCTGCCGTTGCTGCGGGAGAGTTGAGCCCGCGGGCGAACAAACCGCCGCCGGGCGGCGTCGTAGTCCGACGTGGAGGAGGCGCGCGTGGTGACCAGGTACCGGCTGCTGGTCGTGAGCGTGGCCTCTGTCGCGGTGATCGCCGTGGCTGTCGGCGCGCTGCTCGCCACCCAGGTGTCTCCCAGCCCGCAGGACGCGACCGCCGCCCCGCTGGGCGCGGCGGTACCCACAATCTCTTCACCAGTGACTGTGACTCCAGCAGCGGTGAACGCCGCGAAGCTGCCCACCGGCGCCGCACCGCAACTCACCTACGTCCGCGCCCGCACCGTGCATTCCGCCGTCGGCGGCCCGATCACCGTCCCCGGCTCGGCCGAGATCGTCGCCGCCGCCCGCCTCTGGGACACCACCTTCACCCTCCAGCGACAGCCCGACAACACCACCGCCCTGATCGTCCTGGACGCCGAAGCCCGCCAGGTCAACCGCATCCCCGGCGTGGACTCCCTCGCGACCAGCATCGACGGCCAGTCCGCCGCGTACGCCGCCGGCAACCTGACCGAGTGGCGCCCAGGCGGCAAGCTCTGGTTCCAAGGCCCCGGCAGTGAGCCCACCGCGACCCTCGCCCGTAAGGACGGCTACGGCCTCGAGGTGCTCCGCGTCGCCGGACGGAAGGTCTACTTCCGCTCCGCAGCCACAGCAGAAGCTCAGCCCAGTCTTTACCGCTGGGACATCGACGGCACCGTGCACCTGCTCGGCAAGGCGGTCCAGCCCGCCGCCGTGTCCGCGGACGGTTCGCAGTCGGCCAACCTGGTGGTCCGCACCGACAGCGGCACCTGTACGGCACTGACCGACACCGCCACCGGACGCCAACGCTGGCTGACCTGCGAGCGTACGGTCACCGGCTTCAGCCCCACGGGCGCCTACGCCATCGGAACTCCACCCGGCGACTTCCCGTTCGGACCGGAGCGGGTCTTCCCGCTGGACCCGACAACCGGCAAGCCACTCAGATCCTGGACCGCCCCGGCCTTCCAGGACCTGCGTGCCGAGGACGACGACCACCTGCTGCTCGCCTGGCACGACCGCGCGAGCCCGGGCAGCCGATCCACCCTGGTCCGCTGCGCGATCAGCACCGGCCGGTGCGAGCGGACCCTGCCGCTTTCGACCGAACCACTTCTGCTCGGCTCATGACCCCGCGGGCCGCGCTCAGGGCTCCGAGGCCCACCCAACAGGTGTGTTGGCGGTTGAGCCACGAACGGCCAGGGGACAGGGCAGCGTGACGATCTCGGTCGGGCGCTCCGGCTCGGCGATCCGGCGGCGGAGCAGCTCGATCCCGGTCGCGACGATCCCGGGTACCGGCTGCTCGACCGACGTCAGGTCGAACGCTTCCCACCCGGCCAGCTCGGTGTTGTCGTAGCCGATCACCCAGAGGTCGTCCGGCACCCGGACGCCGAGCGCCCGCGCGCCGTCGAGAATCCCGAACCCGAGCAAGTCGGTCAGCGTGAACAGCGCGGTCGGCGGTTTACGGGCCGACAGCAACTTCCGGGCGGCCGCGTGACCGGCGGCGTGCGACACCCCGGTGGTGACCACGTTGCGATCTCTGAGCGGTACGCCGGCGTCGGCGAGCGCGGCGCGGAATCCGCGCTCCCGGTCGCGCGAGGTGTTGCCGGTGTGTTCGAGCCGCACCAGCCCGATCTCGGTGTGCCCGGCTTCGACCAGGTACCGGCCGGCGTCGTACGCGCCCTGCCGGTCGTCACCGACGACCTGGTCGCAGTCCAGCCCGTCGATGCCGCGGTGCAGCAGGATCGTCGGCGTGCCGGAGTCGAGCGCCATCGTGTGTAACGGTGAGGCGTACGACGCCGACGTCACCATGAAGCCGTCGACCAGGCGCTGCTGCAGGATCGTGCCGAGCGACTCAGGCTGCTCGTGCTCGATGTTCCACAGGATCATGTGCAGGCCGGCCGCGCTGAGCCCCCGGCCGATCTCGTCCAGCAGCTGGGCGTGGAACGGGCTGGTCACCCGGGTCACGAACACCCCGATCGTGCCGGTCCGGCCGGTCTTCATCGCGCGGGCCAGCGCATTCGGCGTGTAGTTGGCCTCCTCGAGTACCCGCAGCACCCGGGCCCGGGTCTGCGGGGTGACCTTCGGGCTGTTGGTCAGGACCCGTGAGACGGTCGCCTGCGACACCCCGGCCAGCCGCGCCAGGTCCTTGCTGGTGAGCGGACGACTCATCCCCGTCTCCCCTCGTCGTCGGACCCGAACCCTACTGAACGGTTCGGTCCGTCGCCGCCGAGCAGCCGTCGGAAGTTGTGCACTACGGTCGAGATGAACCGGATCACCGGTCACGCAGTGACCGGCGTCGAGGAGAGGAGCTGTTGTGGCAGTCGAGGTCACCGGACCGAAACACGAGCGGTACGACGAGATCCTCAGCGAGCGAGCGCTCGAGTTGATCGAGCGGCTGCACCGCGCGCTGAACCCACGCCGCCTGGAGCTGCTGGAACGGCGCCGGGCGCGGGTCGAGGAGATCGCCGCGGGTGGGTCGCTCGGTTTCCTGGCCGAGACCGCCGCGGTACGCGAGGACCCGGACTGGCGGGTGGCCGACCCGGCGCCCGGGCTGGTCGACCGCCGGGTCGAGATCACCGGCCCGACCGACCGGAAGATGACGATCAACGCGCTGAACTCCGGCGCTAAGGTCTGGCTGGCCGACCACGAGGACGCGAACACCCCGCTGTGGGAGAACGTGATCGGCGGCCAGCTCAACCTGCTCGACGCGATCACCCGGAAGATCGACTTCACCAGCGAGGCCGGCAAGTCGTACGCGCTGAAGCCGGACGACGAGCTGGCCACGATCGTGGTCCGGCCGCGGGGCTGGCACCTGCCGGAGAAGCACCTGCTGGTCGACGGGGAGCGCACGTCGGGATCCCTGGTCGACTTCGCGCTCTACCTGACCGCGTGCGGGCAGCTCCAGCTCGACCGCGGGCAGGGGCCGTACTTCTACCTGCCGAAGATGGAGTCGCACCTCGAGGCGCGGCTGTGGAACGACGCGTTCATGCTGGCCCAGGAGTTCCTCGGCATCCCGCGCGGCACGATCCGGGCGACGGTGCTGATCGAGACGTTCCCGGCGGCGTTCGAGATGGAGGAGATCCTGTACGAGCTGCGCGAGCACTCGGCCGGACTCAACGCGGGACGCTGGGACTTCATGTTCAGCGTGATCAAGACCTACCGCGACCGGGGTGCCGACTTCCAGCTGCCGGACCGCAACTCGGTCACGATGACGGTGCCGTTCATGCGGGCCTACACCGAGCTCCTGGTCCGCACCTGCCACAAGCGCGGCGCGCACGCGATCGGCGGGATGGCGGCGTTCATTCCGAGCAAGGACCCGGCGGTCAACGAGCAGGCCTTCGCCAAGGTCGAGGCGGACAAGAAGCGCGAGGCCGCCGACGGCTTCGACGGCTCGTGGGTCGCGCACCCGGGCATGGTGCAGACCTGCCGGGCGGCCTTCGACGAGGTGCTCGGGTCCGCGCCCAACCAGCTGAGCAAGCTGCGCGAGGACGTCGAGGTCACCGCCGACCAGCTGCTCGACGTCGCCGCGACGCCGGGCGAGGTGACCGAGGCCGGACTGCGCAACAACGTCAGCGTCGCGATCCAGTACCTGGCCGCCTGGCTGCGCGGGACCGGTGCCGTCGGCATCTTCAACCTGATGGAGGACGCCGCCACCGCCGAGATCTCGCGTTCACAGATCTGGCAGTGGCGGCGCAACGGCGTCGTGCTGGACACCGGCGCCACGGTCACCACGGAACTCGTCACAACCATCGCCGACGAGGAGATCGCCAAGCTGGGCGACGATCCCACCGCCTACGCCGAGGCCCGGCAGACCTTCCTGGACGTCGCCACGGCCGAGGAGTACGTCGATTTCCTCACCCTCCCGGCCTACGAGCGCATGCCGTAGGCGGCGTCGACCTCCACCTCGACCAGCCAGCCGCCGACCGGCAGGTTCTCGATCTCGAGGGCGAAGCGGGACGGGCGTGCCTTGTTGACCACGAAGGGTTTGGCGGGCGCGGCCGTCCCGAGCGGGACGGGGACGAACTTGCCGGTGGTCAGGTCGGTGTTGGCGAAGTACTGGCGGTAGGCGCGGTTCCAGCCGGCGAAGTCGGCCGTGGTCGCGCCGGCCGGGTTCTGCAGGAAGACCCGCATCGTGTAGACGTCGTCGTAGGACAGGCCGGCCGCTTGCAGGTTCTCCCCGATCCGGCGCAGCACGTTGATGCCCTGCGCTTCGGTGATCGTGACTCCGGCCGGCAGCGTGCCGCCGGGGAAGACCGCAGTGTCGATGTAGGACGCCTCGCTGCCCGCCGGGGCTGCGGTGTTCAGCGCCGACGGGCCGAGGCCGGACGTCTTGTAGATGGCGGTGTTCGCCCCGATGCCGACGCCGCTGGCGATCATCGGGTTGGCCTGACCGGCCGGCAGCGCCGGGACGACGGTGCCGGGGCGTGGCGGTTTCGGCCGGTCCCACCAGCCGGCGGCGGTGGACGCGCCCGCGGTGAACGTGAGGGCGACGACGGCGAACCCGGCGAGCAGCTTGTGTTTCATCGGCTGGTCACTCTCGTGTGCAGGGCGGTCACGGTCGCCCGGGCCGACACCATCGCGCCGTGCTGCCAGGCGATGGCGTGGCTGAGGTGGTCACCGGCGAAGTAGATGTTGCCGGTGGCATCGAGCAGGTCGGCGTACGTGCCGTCGGTCTGCGACGTCCAGCCGACCCAGGCGCCGCGGGAGTACTCGGTCCCGGCCCAGTCGACCGAGAACGACGCCTTCACCTGTTGGCGGTACACGTCGCCGTGGATCTTGGCGCCCTGGCTCAGTGCGCGATCGAGCCGCGCGGCCGGGCTCAGCGCGCCGTACGCCGTGGCGTTGGCGCCGGTGTTGTAGTAGCCGATCACCGTGCCGCGCTCACCGTGGAAGCCGCTGGACGGATACCAGGTGTTGACCAGGTCGAGATTGCTGTTGGTGATGCCCCCGTAGATCCGGTGGTCCTGCTCCCACCAGCGCCGGGAGTACTCGATGCCGATCTTGCCCGCGTTCGTCGGCCGCGCGTAGCGCAGCGCGGCGAGCACGTTCGCCGGCAGGTTGGACGGAACGGTCGCGGCGATGTGCGGCGGCAGCGCGCAGATCGCGAAGTCGGCCTTCAGTTCCCGTGGCCGGGACCCGGTGCTGTAGACGACGGTGACGCCCTCGGTGGTGTTGCGCAGCCCGAGCACCTGGGCGCCGTAGACGAACTTCTCCCGGCCGATCGCCCGCTCGAACGCGTACGGGATCCGATCCATCCCGCCGACCGGCTGGAACATCATCATCGCCTGGTCCCAGCCGAACTCGAACGAGAAGTAGTTGCCGACCCCACTGGCCAGCACGTCACTGAGCCCGTACGGCGCGGCGGTGGTGCCGCCCTCGAGTCCGGCGCCGGGCTCGACGACGTACCCGCGCCGGCCGTCGGTCCCGGTGTAGGCGAACCCGTCGGCCTTCGCGCCGATCGCGCCGAAGCTACGCAGGAAGCTGATCAGCGCGTCCTTGTCGGTCGCGGTCAAGGCGGAGTCGAGCGCGCCTTGGTCGGTGGCCTTGGCGAGCAGTTCGGAGACGTAGCCGTAGACGTCCGCCTTGGCGGTGCGGTGCCGGATCGGCTTGTTGGACAGGGCCGTGGTGCCTTCGCGGTACAGGTAGGCATCGGCGTTCTGGTTGACGAACGGCTCGATCGCGACGCCGAGCTCGCGGCAGTAGTCGAGCGTCACGTGGTGCTGAGGGATCCGGCCGGGGCCGGCGTTCATGTACTGCCCGGAGGAGAAGCGGGCTCGCTGGGTGTGGCCGTGCAGGTCCTTCTCCTCGGTCCCGTTGCGCACCGTCCAGTTCCGGCCACCGGGCCGTTTGCGGGCCTCGAGCAACGTCACCTGGTACCCGGCCTTGCCGAGCTCGTACGCCGCGGTCAGGCCGGCGATTCCCGCACCGAGGATCACCACGTGCTTGCGGCCGCGGCCGTCCAGTTCGATCCGCGCCGGGGCGGCGTACGCGGGGGTCTCGGCGGTGCCGGCCAGGCCGAGCGCACCCATCGCGGAGTACATCACGCCGGCGCCGCCGGTGACACCGACTTGCTGGAGGAACTGCCTCCTGGTCTGGGCCATACCGTCTCCTCACTGAGCAGCTCTGGAAGTAGCTGCTCAGGAAGGTAGTCAGTGGCCGTTTCGCCGCTATATCGGTTCAGTGACCGGCCCGGATCGGACCGGTCAGTATTGTTACCGGCTGACGAACCTGTTATGAATCACTTGCCGAACTGGGCTTTCAGTGCTGCGGCGGCCGAAGCGACCTCGGCGTAGACGCCGGGGTAGCCGGCCTCGGCGCAGCCCTTGCCCCAGGAGACGGTGCCGAGCAGGCGGCCGTTGAGCACCAGTGGGCCACCGGAGTCGCCCTGGCAGGCGTCCTTGCCGCCCTTCAGGTAGCCGGCGCAGACGTTGCTCGCGGCGGCGTACCCGTTGCCGACGTACTCCTCGTTGGCCAGGCAGGTGGCGTCGCCGAGGTCCGGCACGGCCAGCTTGTGGAAGGTGGCGTCGGGCCCGGTGTCCCGCGTGTCGCCCCAGCCGAACACGGTCGGTACGACGCCTCGGCGGTCGGCCTTCGGGTTGGTCTCCAGCGCGATCAGCGGGACGCCGGTGATCGGGGTGCTCAACGTGAGCACGGCGAAGTCGTAGCGGTTGAGCTTGGTGTCGTAGCCGGGGTGGATCCACACCTTGCTGACCTTCGAGATGCGGCCCGCCGAGCGGTCCCGCAGCTCGGCTCGGCCCTGGACAACGGTGTAGGTCCCGATCGGCTTGGTCATGCAGTGCGCCGCGGTCAGCACCTTGTTCGGCCGGACCAGCGCGCCGCCGCACCAGCGGCCGCTGGAGTGCGACGACCGCGAGTTGGTGACGGCAACCGTCCAGGGGGCCTCCGACAGTGCCGCGAGCGTGCCACCGACGATCAGACTGCGGTCCGTGCTCTCCTGCCCCGGCTGGTGCGTCGCTGCGGTCGCCACTCCCGAGATCGTGAGGACCAGTACGCCGGCGATCGCCACGGCTCGCTTCATCATGCGAAGAACCTACTCTCCGTATGCGTTCGATCGCGAACCGCAACGCCTCAGCTGGCGACCTGTCCTTCCTGCTCGACACCCCACGCGGCCAGCAGGTGCTCGGCGACCAGGTTGTCCAGCGCCAGGCAGCAGCTCGCCCCGAACAGGATGTCGCCGACCGCCTCCGGGTGCTGCTCGGCGTACTTGCCGCACAGGTCGTGGGCGGCGATCTGCTCGTGGACGGCGTCCGCCTCGACGTGCTCGGTGAAGTAGCGGGCCTGCTCCTCGGTCGCACCCAGGCGGACGGCGCCGCTGGCATACCGGCGGTTCGGCGTCGTGGAGGTCATCTCCAGGGCCGCCAGATGGCCGAGCAGCGCGCCGGTCCAGCGGCGGTGCAACGCGAACAGCGACATCGCGTTGGACAGCGCCAGCGTGACGCCGGGCACCTCCGGCACGTAATGGCCGTAGGTGTCGTTCAAGCCGAGCCAGCGCATCGTCGTACGGAACAGTTCGGCGTGCATGCGTTCGGGCCGGCCGCCGCCGTACTCGTCGGCCTGGATCTCCACCAGCGCGGCCTTCACGGCGCCGTCCAGGCGGGGAATGCCGTAGCTGTGCGGGTCGGCCTCCTTGAGCTGGTAGACCGAGCGGTTGAGCACGAACTCGCGGAACTGCTCGAGCGTCGCGTGCCGGTGCAGGTACGCCGCCAGCGAGGGGCCGTCGTCGGCGTCGATCAGGGCGCGCAGCTGGGTCGCGACCGGTTCGGTTGCCGAGGGCTCCGGTGCGCACAGCGCCTGCAGCCACTCGGTCCACACCTGCTCGAGCTCGGCCCGGAAGGTGAGGAGTTCGGTGTCCCACTCGGCGTCCGGCGGGGCTTCGGCGAATCCGCGGTAATGCAGCTCGTAGCAGCACCACAGCGCGAGCTGGAAGTCGTCGTCGGTCGGGCTGCCAAGGGTCCGCGGGGCCGGACCGCTGCCGCCGCGTAGGTGATCAATCACCCATCCGCTGAGTGGCCCGCGAGGGGGTGGAAGCTGCATTCAGTGCTCCTTTGAACTGGCTGCCAGTCCAGTACCCCGGTTCATGCCGATGGGTACCGGGGCCGCATGGACGACTCCGAGACCGTGATCCGCGCCTATCCGGACGGCCCGCTGCTGGTACGCGGCGACTTCGCCCTGCTGGACGAGGAGGGCCGGGAGATCACGCCCGAGCGCGGCACCATCGCTCTGTGCCGGTGCGGTCGCTCCGCGCTCAAGCCGCTGTGCGACGGCAGTCACACCCTCGCCCGCCGCGGGCCCCGCCCCGGCAGCTGAGCTGCGGCCGAACTCGGCTTTTTCCGGCCGCGTGCTGCACACTTGCGAGGTAGGCCGACCGCTGGGGGGCTCGGCGTCTTCGCGAGGAGGTCCACGATGGAGTCGGTTCCACTACAGGCAGAGCGGCCCGCGCCACCGCCGCTGCAGCAGTTGGCCGACGTGATGGCCGACGTCGCTTCGTCGATGCAGGCGCCGATGGACCTGGACGAGACGCTGCAGGTGATCACCCGTGGCGCCGCCGAGACAGTGCCCGGCATCGTCGAGGCGAGCATCTCGCTGACCCGCAAGGACGGCCGGATCGAGACCCTCGCGCCGACCGGCCCGCTGGCGATCCGCGCCGACCACCTGCAGTACGAGCTGCACGAAGGACCCTGCCTGGACGCCGCGCTGGGCGAGCCGGTCGTGATGGTCGCTGACCTGGCCACCGACCCCCGCTGGCCCGACTTCGGCCCGAAGGCCGCGGCCCTCGGTCTGGGCGCCCACCTGGCCTTCCAGTTCAGCGCCGAGCCGCACGCCCGCGGCGCGCTCAACCTGTACTGCACCGAGCCCTACGGCATCGACGACGACTCGGTGTATCTGGCCAGCCTGTTCGCCGGCCAGCTCGCGGTGGCGATGGGCTGGGCCAAGCAGGACGAGACGATGTCGCAGGCGCTGGCCACCCGCAACGTGATCGGTCAGGCGGTCGGCATCGTGATGGAGCGGTACACGCTCGACGCGGACCGCGCCTTCGCCTTCCTGGCCCGCCTGTCGCAGTCCGGCAACGTCAAGCTTCGTGAGGTCGCGAGCAGCCTGGTCGAGTCCGCCAACGCGAAGTCACAGCGCCACCTGCACCACGGCGCCGGAAAGCCCTAGCCACTGCGGTCTGCTCGGCCCCTGCAGGATGGTGAGGCACCCGCCGGTGGGGTGAAAACCGCCCGGAGGGGTGTGGCGCGGCGGTGCGGCGGGCACGGAGACGGGTATGACTGTCTACGGCTTTCACGCCTCGCACGAACAGGTCCCGCCCGCCGGCCTGCTGGACGCGGTGGTGCGGGCGGAACAAGCCGGCTTCACCGCGGCGATGTGTTCGGACCACTTCAGCCCGTGGAGCGCGCGGCAGGGCGAGTCGGGCTTCGCCTGGTCCTGGCTCGGCGCCGCGCTGCAGGCCACCGGGCTGACCTTCGGTGTGGTGAACGCACCCGGCCAGCGCTACCACCCGGCGATCATCGCCCAGGCGATCGGCACGCTCGGGTCGATGTACCCGGGACGGTTCTGGGCCGCGCTCGGCACCGGGGAGGCCAGCAACGAGCACATCACCGGCGACCCCTGGCCCCGCAAGGAGCAGCGGACCCAACGGCTGGAGCAGTCGGTCGACGTGATCCGCCGACTGCTGCAGGGCGAAGAGGTCAGCAGTGACGGCCTGGTCACCGTCGACCGGGCGAAGCTCTGGACCCGCCCGGACGAACCACCCGCACTGCTCGGTGCGGCCGTGTCGGAAGCCACGGCGCGGTGGTGCGCCGGGTGGGCCGACGGCCTGATCACCGTCAACGCCGAGCACGACCACCTGCGCCGGCTGATCACGGCGTACAAGGAGGCGGGTGGGCGCGGCAAGGTCTGCCTGCAGGTGCATCTGAGCTACGCCTCCACCGACGAGGAGGCGCTGGCGCTGGCCCACGACCAGTGGCGGAGCAACGTCTTCCCGCCGCCGTTCTGCTGGGACGTCGACACGGCCGACTCGTTCGACCTGGCCGCCGAGCACGTCCCGCCGGAGGCGATGCACAAGACCGTGCACATCTCCTCGGACCCGGGCCGGCACGCGGAGTGGCTGAACCAGTACGCCGGCCTCGGCTTCGACGCGATCTACCTGCACCACGTCGGCCAGGAGCAGTCCGAGTTCGTCGACGTGTTCGGCACCAAGGTGCTGCCGCAACTGGAGGTGACCCGCCCGTGAGACTGACCCGGACCGCCGACGTCTGGTGGAAGAACGCCGTCGTCTACTGCCTGGACATCGAGACCTTCTTCGACACCGACGGCGACGGCCGCGGCGACATCCGCGGCCTGTCGCAGCGCATCGACCACCTGGCCGAGCTGGGCGTCACCTGCCTGTGGCTGATGCCGTTCTACCCGACGCCGGACCGCGACGACGGCTACGACATCACCGACTTCTACGGCGTCGACAAGCGGCTCGGCACGCACGGTGACCTGGTCGAACTGATCACGCTGGCGCAGGACCGGGGAATGCGGGTGATCGCCGACCTGGTGGTCAACCACACCTCCGACCAGCACCCGTGGTTCCAGAGCGCCCGGGCCTCCCGCGAGTCGCCGTACCGGGACTGGTACGTCTGGCGCGACGAGCCGCCGGCGAACGCCTCGGAGGGGGTCGTCTTCCCCGACCAGGAGGACAGCCTGTGGCAGTACGACGAGCAGGCCGGGCAGTACTACCTGCACCAGTTCTACAAGCACCAGCCGGACCTGGACATCGCCAACCCGGAGGTGCGGGACGAGATCATCCGGGTGATCGGCTTCTGGCTGCGGCTGGGGATCTCCGGCTTCCGGGTGGACGCGGTGCCGTTCCTGATCGACACCGCCGGCTCGACGGACGCCGCCAACCTGCCCGACCCGCACGACTACCTGCGTGACCTGCGGGCCTTCCTGAGCCGGCGCAACGGGCAGGCGGTGCTGCTCGGCGAGGTCAACCTGCCGTACAAGGAGACTCGTCAGTTCTTCGGGGACGAGGACGGCGACGAGCTGACCATGTGCTTCGACTTCATCGGCATGCAGAAGATGTACCTGTCGCTGGCGCGGCAGGACCCGGCCGAGCTGGTCAAGGCGCTGCGTGAGCGGCCCGCTCCGCCGGAGGAGGCGCAGTGGGGCACGTTCGTGCGCAACCACGACGAGCTGACCCTGGACAAGCTCACCGACGACGAGCGCAACGAGGTGTTCGCCGCCTTCGGCCCGGACGAGAACATGCAGCTGTACGGCCGGGGTCTGCGCCGCCGGCTGCCACCGATGCTCGGCAACGACCTGCGCCGGCTCAAGATGGTCTACAGCCTGCTTTTCTCCCTGCCGGGCACCCCGGTGCTCTTCTACGGCGAGGAGATCGGCATGGGCGAGAACCTGGACGCCGAGGGACGCAACGCCGTCCGGACGGTGATGCAGTGGACGGACGGGCCCACCGGCGGGTTCTCGACCGCGGACCCGGCCGACCTGGCCGGCCTGGTCGTCGAGGGGGAGCTGTCGCCGGAGCACGTCAACGTCGCGGCGCAGCGCAAGGACCCGGACTCGCTGCTGAACTGGATCAAGCTGCTGATCCAGCGCTACCGGGAGACGCCCGAGCTGTCCTGGGGTGACTGCACGGTGCTGGAGCACGAGTCGCCGTCGGTCTTCGCGCACCGCACGGAGTGTGAGGGCGGAACCGTCGTCACCGTGCACAACTTCGCCGACGAGCCGGCCACGGTCACGCTCGCGGTGGCCGGTACCGGGGTCGGCGTACGGGCGGTGGATCTGCTGCAGTCGAACGCTGCCGAGGTCGCCGAGGACGGAACGGTTCAGCTGGAGCTGGAGCCTTACGGCTGCCGCTGGTTCCGCATCCTTCAGCCGGGGGACCGCTACATCCTCTGAGCAGCACAGCACCGGCCCCGCGCGTCTCGCGCGGGGCCGGTGTCAGCTGCGGCTGTCAGGCGCGGTACGCCGTCCACATGTTGCTGATCCGGGTGCTCTGGTCCGGGGAGAACTGGTTGTAGCAGGAGTCGTAGGAGTAGTCCATGTAGTTGTGGATCGGGTCCAGGCCGGGCAGCGAGCAGGAGTCGCGGCCGATCGGGCAGCCGTTGGTCGGGCTGCTCTGCGCCGGGGTGTCGGCCACCTCGTCGTTCGTGGTCGTGCAGCCGCCCTGGAAGGTGTGGTAGAGCCCGAACCAGTGGCCGGCCTCGTGGGTCGCGGTCTCACCGAGGTTGTAGTTCGGCTCCGAGCCGCCCGGCAGCGAGGTGTACTGCACGCGGATGCCGTCGATGCCCGGCTGCCTCTTGTAGTCCCACGGGAACGTGGCGATGCCGAGGTAGCCGAAGTCGACCAGCCAGATGTTCAGCGCGTTCGCGCCGCCCTTGCGGGTCTGCTTGCGGTAGGTGCTGCTCTGCTTGTCCTGGTGCCACTGGGTGTTGTTGTAGCGGAACGTGCCGGCCAGGTTGAAGGTGAAGCCGGTGTTCGCCGCGGCCGACGACTCGCCACCGGCGAAGGTGTTGTTGAGCACGTTGATCTGCTGCGCGATCTGGCTGTCGGTGACGTCGCCGTTGCCGGCCGCGTCGCGCATCACGTGGAAGTAGACCGGGACCGTCGCGGCCGCCAGCGCACCCTGCGGTACGCCGATGCCACGCTCGGCCTTGGCCTTGAGCAGCTGGGCCGTGCGAGCCTCGATCTGCCGCTGCTCGGCCGGACTGACGTCGCGGGTGTCGGCGCCACGACCGCCCTTGGCCGAGGACTCGGCCGGGGTGAAGCACGGGTTGCTCAGGCCTTCGGCCGGCAGCTGCGCGGTCGCCTGGCCGCCGAGCGGGCTGAACGTGAGGGCTGTGCCGGCCAGCAGGACGGCCAGGACACGGGGACGAGTGATTCGCATCGCTGCGCTCCTCGGGGATCGGGCCGCGAGGCGGGCGGCCGGGTGCCGGAATATTGCGCGTTTCCGCGCCGATCCGGAAGCGATCGGATCCGGACGGTGGCCGGTCGAGGGAAAACCTTCGGACTGTGAAGAGTCGCTGCAACAAGGAGAAATACTCACCCGCTGCGCCAAGCGAACTGGAATACTCACGCTCGGCCGCTTCGGCATTGTGAGGAGATTCCGCGTGAGGTTCTGGAAAGTTGCTGTTCCCGTAGCGGTTATTGCGTCGGGCATCAGCCCGGCGTACGCCGTGAGTGATCAGGTGATCTCGTACCATGGTTACGAGGTCACCGTGCCGGCCGACTGGCCGGTGGTCGACCTGTCGACCGATCCGACCGCCTGCGTGCGGCTCGACCGCCCGGCCGTGTATCTCGGCCGCAGCACCGCGCAGAGCGACTGCCCCGCGCACCTGGCCGGCCGCAGCCAGGGCCTGATCCTGGAGCCGCTGACCAAGACGGCCCGATCCACCGACGGCGAGCTTCAGCGGGCCGTGCAGGACGCCGGCGTCCTCGCCACGGCGTACTACGCGCCGGGTGGGGCCGCGGCCGCGCGGGACGTGCTCGACACCGGGCGGGTCACCGCCAAGGCGACGCGGCTCGCCCAGCCGCGCGCTGCCGCCGTCACACCGTCCATTGTTGCCACCGGCAACTTGCAGGGCGGCTTCGCGTTCGACACCTGTACGGCGCCCAGCCAGGCCGCGATGGACGGCTGGCTGTACCCGAACTCCGGCTACAAGGCCGTCGGCATCTACATCAGCGGCGGGCTGCGCGCCTGCAACCAGCCGAACCTGACCCCCGCCTGGGTCGCCGCGAACGCCGCCAAGGGCTGGCAGTTCCTGCTGATCGACGTCGGCATGCAGGCGCCCTGCACCAACTTCTCGAGTCGCATGTCGACAGACCCGGCGACGGCCCGGGCCCAGGGCCGCACCGCCGCAGCCAATGCGGTCGCGTCCGCCCAGGCACTCGGATTCGCCCAGCGCAGCGCGATCTACAGCGACCTCGAGAACTACGCCGCCGGGTGGACGGCCGCCTGCAAGGCGTCGGTCCTGTCCTACGTCAGCGGGTGGACCACCGAGCTGAATACCCGCGGCTATGTCAGCGGCGTCTACGTCGGCGCGGCCTCGGGTGGTGTCGACCTGTCCGCCGAGTACTACAACCCGGCGTACACACGGCCGGACAACCTCTGGTTCGCCCGGTGGAACAACGTCACCAACACCACCGACGACAAGTACATCCCGGCCTCGCTGTGGACCAACCGGCAGCGTGTCCACCAGTACGACGGCCCGCACGACGAGACGCACGGCGGCGTCAAGATCAGCGTCGACAGCAACGCGGTGAACCTGACCGCACCGCCCGCGCCGGTGACCGGCTTCGACGCCACCGGCGCCTACTCCACGGCGAGCCTGAAGTGGACCGTCCCGGCCGGCCATCAGGTCATCGTGCGCCGCAACACCGGCACGACGCCGCCGCCGCTGCCGAACGTCGGTACGGCGGTCTACACGGGCACCGCGAGCTCCACGACGGCGACCGGCCTGGCCAACGCCACCAGTTACGCGTTCCGCGCGTGGGTGAAGGACAGCACCGGCAAGATCGGTCCCGGCGTCGACACCGTGCTGATCGGCACCGGCGCCACCGTCGCGGCGAGCGCTCCGGCGATCAACTACGGCGGCTCGGTCTCGCTCTACACCCGCGCCACCCGCAAGGACACCGGCGCGTCACTCGTCGGCGTACCGCTGTCGCTGTACGCGCGGGCGAAGAACAGCTCCACCTGGCGTGAGGTCGCCCGGGTCACCTCGGACGGCACCGGCCAGGCGTCGTCGGTGCAGAAGCCGACGGTCTCCACGGTCTACGCGTGGGGCTACAACGGTTCGCCGGACCTGCTCGGCTCCCGCAGCGGCAACGCCACGATCGAGGTCAAGCCGACCATCACGATCAACCTGGCCGCGTCGATCAAGCTCGGCACGACCACCCCGGTCTACGGCTACCTGCGCCCGCAGCACCCCGGTACGACGGCGTACCTGCAGCGCCTGACCGGTACGAGCTGGCCGACGGTCACCACGACCAAGCTGAACACCACCGGCAACTACGGCTTCAACATCAAGCCGACGGCCCGCGGTACGTCGTACTACCGGGTGGTGTGGCTGGCTGACGCCGACCACGCCACCACGGTCAGTGCGACCAAGGCAGTGACGGTCAGCTGATTCCCCCGGACGACCTGGTCAGCGCGCTGCGCCGGCCAGGTCGTCCGCTGGTCCGGGTGGAGTACTGAGACTTCCGTAGCGCTCCATCCGCTGCCAGCGCAGCCGGTTGCCCGCCAGGGCGGTGAAGACCGACTGGATGACCACCAGGTACATGAGCTGGCGGTAGACGAACTGCTGCAGCGGCAGGCTCCACAGCGGTCCAGGGCGCTCGTTGTCGAGCCGGAACGCGTACAGACCCATCGCCAGCTGCAGCGCGACGAAGCCCGCCCAGACGCCGAGCACACGCCACGGGTTGAGGAACACCAGCCCGTACAGGGCGAACACGTCGACCACCGGTGCGAGCAGCGGCAACAGCACCTGGAACAGCAACAGGTACGTCAGTCCGCGCCGGCCCAGCTTGCCCGACTGACCGCCCTGGAGCCAGGCGCCGCGGTGCTTCCACATCGCCTGCAGCGTCCCGTAGCACCAGCGGTAGCGCTGCCGCCAGAGCGCACCGAGTGAAGCCGGCGCCTCGGTCCAGGCGACCGCCCGCTCCTCGTAGACCACCCGCCAGCCGTCCCGGCACAACGCCATCGTGAGGTCGGTGTCCTCGGCGAGCGTCACGTCGCTCAGCCCGCCGATGCGTTGCAGCGCGCTGCGCCGGAACGCGCCGACGGCGCCCGGCACCGTCGGCATGCACTCGGCCAGGTCGAACAGCCGCCGGTCGAGGTTGAAGCCGACGACGTACTCGATGTGCTGCCAGCGACCGAGCAGGCCACGGCGGTTGCCCACCTTGGCGTTGCCGGACACCGCGCCGACGGCCGGGTCGGCGAACGGCTGGACCAGCCAGCGCACCGCGTCCGGTTCGAACACGGTGTCGCCGTCGACCATCACGACAAGCTCGTACGACGCGGCCAGCAGGCCGGTGTTGAGCGCGGCCGGTTTGCCCGCGTTGCGCTGCCGGATCACCCGGACGCCGGGCAGCCGCAGCGACTCGACCAGGTCGGCCGTGCCGTCGGTCGAGCCGTCGTCGACCACGATCACCTCGACCGGATGGTCGGAGGCGACCAGCGAACGCACCGCCGCCTCGATCCCCGCCGACTCGTTGTACGCCGGGACGATCACCGTCACCGGCTCGGTCACCGGCGTACCGTCGCCCCAGGTCCAGAAGCGCTCGCGCGCGTGCCGCTTGGCCGCGATCACGGTGGTCAGGGCGCGCAGGACACTCAGCGCGCCCGCGGCGTACAGGAGCCAGGTGATGACGGCCAGCACGCCGTCGCTCAGCTTGATCGCGGTGATCACTGCCAGGCCTCGGAGCCGGTCGGCCGTCGACGCCTTGTGCACCGGTGCCGGGAGAGCGACCGCGTCGCTGACGGTGGTGAACCGGAAGCCGCGTGCCTTGGCGGCCGGGACGAGTTCGCTCAGCGCGGCAAGGGTTTGGCTGCGATCGCCGCCGGAGTCGTGCATCAGCAGGATCTGCCCGGCGGTGCCCTTCGGCGTCGAGTTCGCCACGATCTCGGCCACGCCCGGCCGCCGCCAGTCCTCGCTGTCGAGTGTGCTGAGCACCGTGAGGTAACCGGCCTCGCGAGTGGCGCGAATCGCGGCCCACTCGGCGTCGGTGATCGCCGAGGCCTCCGACGAGTACGGCGGCCGCAGCAGCGGCGTACTGATGCCGGTGGCGCCGGCCAGGATCAGTTCGGTCTGGCGCAGCTCGAGCGACCGCCGCCAGCGGGACGTGGTGGCGAGATCAGCGTGGGTGAGCGTGTGCACGCCGATTTGGTGGCCCTCGGCAACTATGCGGCGGGTGAGCTCGGGATGCTCGGCGACCTGGGTGCCGACGACAAAAAACGTCGCCTTGACGTCGAGACGGCGGAGCAGGTCCAGCACCTTCGGGGTCCACTCCGGGTCCGGCCCGTCGTCGAAGGTGATCGCGATCGTCCTGCCCTTCGGCCGGACCGACCGGTCACCGGCCGGCGCAGCGTCGATCACCGGCCCGCCCGCGGTGATCGCCGCCGGCACGGTCGAGTGGCCACCGGTGGCCTGACGTTCGCCGTCCGGTGCGTGGCCGAAGAGGTGATTGGTGTAGCCGTGCAGCGCGAGTGCTCCGGTCAGACCAGTTGGTGCGGTTCGACCTGGAGGGGCGCGGCCTCACGCTCGGCGCGACCGGCACCGCCGCGCCGGCTCCGTCCGTGGCCGGGGACACCGTCACCTATCCCGACCTGTTCGGCGACGCCGACCTCGTCTACCAGGTCGGGCCGGACCAGCTGAAGGAAAGCATCGTGCTGGAGTCGGCGCCCGCCGACCCGACGTACACGTTCAGCCTCAAGCTGGCCGGGGTGCAGGCGAAGCCGCAGGCGGACGGCTCGATCGCGTTCTACCGGCAGAGCGGCGTCGGTGGACCGTTGTTCCGGATGCCGCGGCCGTACATGACCGACGCCCGCGACGACGCGGCATCGCCGTACGGCAAGGCGTTCAGCGACAAGGTGACCCAGACCGTCACCCAGCGCGGCGCGACCATCGACATCACCGTCCGGGCCGACGCCGAGTGGCTGAAGAGCGCCGACCGGCAGTACCCGGTGGTGATCGACCCGACCATCGCGATCGAGCCGGCTCCCGACCAGGCCCAGGACGCCATGGTCGACTCCGCGGCGGCGACCACCAACTACGGCGGCATCACCGGCCTGTACGCCGGAACGACGGGCTCGGCCAAGCGCCGCAGCCTGCTCAAGTTCGACCTGTCCAGGGTCCCGGCCGGGACCCAGATCGACGCGGCGCAGCTCAAGCTGTACTTCGACCAGACCTTCGAGACCAACGCCAACGCCGTCCAGCTCGAGGCGCGCCAGGCGACGTCGGCGTGGTCGGAGTCGACGGTGAACTGGAACTCGGCGGCCAACACCACGCTCGGCAGCGTCGGGTACAACATGTCGTACATCGACGACAGCCACACCGGCAGCACGTCGATGGTGGGTGCCTGGCTTCCGGGCACGGCCGCGATCGCCGACGGCGGCGGCTACAAGTACCAGAACGACGCCGCCACCGGTTCGTCGTTCAGCTGGTACCCCGACATCACCGAGACGGGCAACTACGAGGTCTCGGCGGGCTACCTCCAAGGCGCCGACCGGGCCACCAACACGCCGTACTCGGTCGTGCACGGCAGCGGCACCACCGCGTACCTGGTGAACCAGACGCTGGGGACCGGCAACGTGATCAAGCCGCTCGCCACCCTGCCGTTCACCGCCGGCGGCACCTACCGGGCCTCGATGGGCGACGTCGCGGGCAAGACGACGACCGCGGACACGATGCGGTTCATCAAGCGGGCCTACGACACCAAGGAGGCCGGCGAGAGCAGCACCTGGCACACGTTCAGCGTGCGGTCGATGGTGCAGTCGTGGCTGAACGGGACCGCGAACCACGGCATCGTGGTCAAGGCGACCGACGAGACGCTGGGCCGGGGCGGACCGGTCTACCAGGCCAGCGAGTACGCCTACAACGGGTCCGACCTGCACCGGCACGCGAACCGGCCCAAGCTGGTCCTGACCTACGGGCGCCCCGGCGTCACCCTCGCTCCGCCGACGACGATCGCCGCGACCGGGGCCACGCTGAGCTGGAGCGCGTACGCCGACCCGAGCACCAGCACCGCGGACGACCTGGTCGAGTACCAGGTGCACCGCAGCATCCAGCAGAACTTCGTCCCGACCGCTGACACGCTCGTCGCTCCGGTCGCGCCGGGCGCGACGACGTACACCGACACCAGCGCCGAACCGACTCCGGCCAGCGACACGTCCGACGAGGGCGACGGTTACTACTACATGGTCGCGGTCAAGACGAAGGACGGCGGGCTGACCGCCTCGGCGACCCAGCTGGCCCGGCTGCCCAAGGCCGGACAGGTGGTCAAGTACTTCCAGAACGCCGCTGACTCGACGCTGTCGAGCACGCTGTCCGCGACCAACCTGGACAAGGTCGAGGGCAAGGCCTGGCTCGAGGTCGGCAACAACACCACCTACGGCAAGACCCGTGCGGTGGTGAACTTCGGGACGGTCACCTCCGCCATCCCGGCCGGCTCCACGATTCTGGACGCCAAGCTGGGCCTGTGGAAGGCGCACTACGAGGGCACCGCCGCTCAGCTCAACGCCCACGCCTTGAGCAAGACCATCGTCGAGTCGACGACGACCTGGCAGCGGGCGAGCACGGCCACTGCCTGGACCACGCCGGGCGGTGACTTCGGTGCGTCGCTCGACTACGTGCCGGCCGGCAACATGGGGCCTGACCCGACCTGGCACTGGTGGCAGGCGAAAACCGCGGTGCAGAGCTGGGTGAATTCGCCGGGCACCGAGAACGGCTTCCTGGTGAAGCAGGCCACCGAGACCACCTCCGGGCACGCGTTGTTCCTCAGCGCCGAGGCCGCCGAGCCGCTGCTGCGCCCGATGCTCAAGGTGACGTACCTGGCCAAGACGCCGGATTCGGCGTACCACGCGCCGAAGACTCCGCAGCGCCAGGAGCCGGCGGCGACGTACCCGGTGGACGTCACGGTCACCAACACGCAGGCCTTTGCGCTGAAGGCGACCGACTACGCCCTGTCGTACCACTGGGCCCTGCCCGACGGGACCGAGGTGACGTCGGCGGCCAACCGGCTCGACACCGCGCTGCCGGCCGACCTCGCCCCGGGGGCGGCGGTCAAGGTGAGCGCGCAGGTGAAGAGCCCGGTCGCGGCCGACCCCAGCAACAAGCGCGAGGACTTCGTCCTGCAGTGGGACCTGCGCAACAAGGTGACCGGAGCCTGGTTGTCGAAGACGACCGGTGGCGTCGGGGCGCTCGCCCAGAACGCGGCCGTCGAGGACCCCACGTCGGACCAGCTCGGGCTGGAGAAGTTCTACCAGTACGCCGGGAAGAACACCGGCTCCGGATCGTCGGCGATGGTGAACCTCGCCACCGGCAACGTTGCCTTCGGCTACAACGCGCTGACCAACCCGAGCCGGGGCGCGTCGACGTTCGTCCGGATGACGTACAACAGCCTCGACACCTCCGCCTCGTCGATGGGCTACGGCTGGTCGCTGTCCACCTCGACGCTGAACCGGCTCGGCTCGGCTCGGCGCTCGACTTCCACCCGCGCGGCCAGCGGTGGCCGACCGACATCACGCTGACCGACGGGGACGGCACCAGCCACACGTTCGCGCTGAACAAGCACGGCACGACCGACGAGACCAAGTGGGACTACGACCACCCCAAGGGTGTGCACCTGTACCTGCAGAAGGTCGCCGATCCGCCGGACAACAAGACCTCGGTGAACCGCGCGTGGATGCTGACCCGGCCGGACCGGACCCAGTTCTTCTTCGACGACCAGGGCTTCCAGTCGGTGATCCGGGACAAGAACGGCAACGAGATGCTGTTCACCTACGAAGAGCGCAAGAGCGCCAACAAGCCGGTCAAGTTCCTCGACTACATCACCGACGCGGCCGGGCGCCGGACGCTGACGCTGGACTACTTCGAGAAGGGCCAGGCGTACAGCTACATCAACGACGCCGGCGTGAAGACGGCGGCGACGAACCTGACCAACCCGAAGATCATCGACCAGGTCGAGTCGATCACCGACATCTCCGGCCGGAAGGTGACGTTCACCTACTCCGACAAGGGCCTGATGGCCGAAATGGTGGACGGCGCCGGGGCGACCGGGGCGAAAACGTTCAAGTTCGTCTACGACGCGACCAACACGAACAAGAACACCAAGCTGGTCCGGATCACCGATCCGCGCGGCAAGTCGACGGACCTGTCGTACTTCGCGGCGACCACCGACCCGAAGGACAAGTGGAAGCTCGAGAAGCTGACCGACCGGCTCGGCAAGACGACGACGTTCGGCTACGTCCCGGGCACCGGCACGGGCGAGACGACGGTCACCGACGCCACGCCGCGGGCCACGAAGTACGTGACCGACAGCTTCGGCCGGCCGGTGCAGACGACCAACGCCAAGAACGAGACCACCAAGCTGGGCTGGGACACCGACCACAACGTCACCCGGCTGGAAGAGCCCAACGGCGCTGTCAGCACCTGGACGTACGACCCGAAAACCGGTTTCCCGCTGACCATCAAGGACGCCGAGGCGAACGCCAACGGCACTCCCGCGACCGTGCTGAGCTACAACGTCAGCGCGAACGGCTTCTACGGTGAGATCGGCCGCAAGGTCAGCCCGGAGGGGCGCACCTGGACCTTCGGTTACGACCCGCTCGGCAACCTCACGTCGGTCACGGACCCGAAGGGCAACGCGACCGCGACGGCCGGCGACTACACGACCAAGTACACCTACGACGCGTTGGGGCAGCTCAAGACCTCGACCGACGCGAACAACAACACCACGACCTACCCGGCGTACGACGCCACGGGCTATCCCACGCGGATCACCGACGCACTGACGAAGTCGACCGACTTCGACTACGACGTGCGCGGCAACGTGCTGAGCGTCACCGACGCGAAGTCGAAGACCAGCACGTACACGTACGACGTGTTCGGCCGCCCGCTGACCAGCAAGGTGCCGAAGGACCAGACCGCGAACCTGTTCGTCACCACGCCGGCCCCGGTGTACGACGGCAACGACAACGTCACGCAGGCGACCGCTCCGAACGGTGCCGTGTCCGTCAACGCCTACGACGACGCCGACCAGCTGATCTCCTCGAAGGCGCCGAAGGACGTCGCGACCGATCCCGACCGGGAGACCAAGTACGAGTACGACGTGGTCGGCAACCTTTCTCGGCAGATCGAGCCGAAGGGTGTCCTGACCCCGGACCCGGCGGACTTCGTCACGTCGTACGCCTACGACGCGGTCTACCAGCTGCTGTCGGTCACCAACGCGCAGAACGACAAGATCAGCTACGAGTACGACAACGTCGGCAACGTGATCACCGTGGTGGACCCGCGCAAGTCGAAGTCCGCCGACCCGGCCGACTACACCACGAAGACGACGTACGACAAGGCGCACCGGCCGAAGACGGCCACCGACGCGGCCGGCAAGTCGACCTCGCAGGACTACGACCGCGACGGCAACGTGATCGCCACGACGGATGCCGACGGCAACAAGACGCTGATCACGCTGGACGAGCGCGGCAAGACCGTGCAGGTCAAGGTCCCGCACACCAAGGACGGCGCCGGCAACCCGGTCTACCGGACCACGCAGGTCGAGTACGACCAGGTCGGCAACCAGACCAAGGTGATCAGCCCGCGCGGCGTCGAGACCGCCGACGACCCCGACGACTTCGCCCAGGTCACCGTGTACGACGCGCTGAACCGGCCGAAGGAGAAGGTGGCGCCGTACGACAAGGACGACGCGCGCTACAACACGCCGGACAAGACGGTGATGACGTACGACGAGATCGGCAACGTGACGAAGGTCAGCGCGCCGGCCTCGGAGGGCCAGACGGTCCGCAACGACACGTCGTACTCGTACTTCGACAACGGCTGGGTGAAGTCGAGCACGGACCCGTGGGAGATCGCGGCGACGTACGGCTACAACGACCTCGGCCAGCAGACCGCGCGGACGCTGACGAGCGCGGGTGGGTCGTCGTCGCGGACGATGACCTGGGACTTCTTCCCGGACGGCAAGCTGAAGTCGCGCAGTGACGACGGTGTGCCGGTCGGCCTGCACGTCTCCCTGGTGGACAACTCCGACACGGGTGATGTGTCGGTCGCGGGGACCTGGCCGCTGTCGGCTACCGGGACCGGTTACCAGGGCACCAACTACCGCACGCACGCGGCGGCGACTGGGAGCACGGACAAGCACACCTGGAATCTGAACGTGCCGGCGGACGGCAAGTACACCGTCTACGTGCGCTACCCGTCCGTGGCCGGCGCGTCGACCGCGGCGCCGTACGCGGTGAGCACGGGTGCGGCGGGCTCGACGCCGGTTGCGAAGCCGGTCAACCAGACGACCGGCGCCGGCACCTGGGTCAGCCTCGGGGAGTTCACGTTCACGGAGGCCACGACCGGCTCGGTGACGCTGTCTCCCGCCGCTGTTGGCACTGTCGCCGCCGACGCGGTGAAGGTCGTGCGCGACAACACCGGTGAGGCGGACACGGAGAAGAAGGACTTCACCTACCGCTACGACACCAACGGCAACCTGCTGCAGATCACCGATACCCAGCCGGGCGCCAAGGTCAGCGACTACGTCGTCGGCTACAACGGCCTCAACCAGGTCGCGAAGGTCGAGGAGAAGAAGGGCACCACGCTCCTCAAGACCACGACGTACACCTACAACGAGAACGGCGCGCCCGTCACCCGCACCTTCGACGACGCGGCCGACAAGGACGACCAGTTCTCGGCGTACACCTACGACGCGCGGGACCTCGTCGAACAGGTCAAGAACGCCAAGTCGGCCACCGACACGGCACCGAAAACGTCGGCCTACACCTACACCGCCCGCGGCGAAACCGACGTGGAAACCAAGGCCAACGGCAACACCGTCGACTTCGACTACTACCTCGACGGCCTGGTCGCGTCCCAAATCGAGAAGAAGTCCAACGGCACGCTGGTCTCGCAACACGCGATGGAGTACTCCGCCAACGGCGACCGGGTGAAGGACACCGCGAAGGTCCAGAACGCCGACAACCACGCGGCGTACCTGGAGAACGTGTTCGCGTACACGTTCGACCCGCTCGACCGCGTCGCCAAGGTGGAGAAGAAGGACGCCGCCGGGACGACGGTGCAGTCGACGGAGACGTACACGCATGATGCCGCGGGCAACGTGGTGTCGCAGGTGGTGAAGAACGCCGCGACGACGTACACGTACGACCGCAACCGGCTGCTCACCGCCACCAGCGACGGCACGTCGGCGTCGTACACCTACGACCCGTTCGGCCGGCTCTCGCAGGTCTCGGCCGCAGGCAAGGTGATCGAGCGCAACACCTACGACGGCTACGACCGCATCATCAAGCACCGCAAGCTGCAGACCGACGGCACCACCAAGACGACCGACACGTCGTACGACGCCCTCGACCGCACCAGCTCCAAGGTCGAAGGCGCGAAGACCACCAACTTCAGCTACCTCGGTCTGTCGGGCGAGGTGCTGTCCGAAGAGGTCGCCGGCAAGGTCACCGAGTCGTACCAGTACTCGCCCTGGGGTTCCCGCCTTTCCCAGGTCAAGTTCAAGGCCGACGGAACCACCGAAGACTCCTACTACGGCTACAACCCACACTCCGACGTGGAGACGCTGACCACGGAGGGCGGCGACACCCGCTCGACGTACGGCTACACGGCCTACGGCAAGAACGACGAGGACCGCTTCACCGGTGTCGACAAGCCCGACGCCCAGAACCCGGGCAAGGAGCCGTACAACGTCTACCGCTTCAACGCCAAGCGCTGGGACCAGTCCTCGGAGTCCTACGACATGGGATTCCGTGACTATTCGCCGGGGCTGAACCGCTTCCTGACCAGGGACTCCTACAACGGCGCCCTGGGAGACCTCAATCTCTCCACCGACCCGTGGAACTCCAACCGCTACGCCTTCGCCGGCGGCAACCCGATCAGCCGGGTCGAGATCGACGGCCACATCAACGAGTCGATGGCCGACGGCGGGATCTTGGAAGACGCGGTCGAGACCACCATCGGCAACCGCGAGGTGGTCGCGGAGAAGGAGACGTACGAGAAGGCCTACGCGGCCGTGAAGTCGAAGCGAGTCGGCAGCGGCGGCGGTCAGGGGCCCGAGTATGCGGTCGGCTGCAATGACGGCTACACGCACGTCAGCACGAGCGACGGCGACCACACCTGCGGCGGATCGGACGTCCAGTTCTCGAAGCACTTCGCCGAAGATCTGTGCCAGCAGTCTGGAATCATTTGCGGTCCCTACAGCCCGGCCGAAGTACCCGGCGCAGAACTCGGCCACGACGGCGGTGGTATCCGGATCGGTGGTGGACCGGAGACGGTCCCGGGCGGCATCGGGACTCGTGCTGGTGGAGGCGCTTGCAGTTTTAGTGGCGAGACGCTGGTCGAGATGGCCGACGGGTCGCGCAAACCGATCTCGCAGGTGGAAGAAGGCGACGAGGTCCTCGCCACCGACCCGGAAACTGGCGAGCGTGGTCCCCGCCTGGTGACGAAGCTTTGGGTCCACACGGACACGCTCTTGGAGTTGGATACCGACAGCGGAACCCTCACCACCACCGAGGACCACCCGTTCTGGAACGCCACCGACGGCGAGTTCCAGCGAGCCGACGAACTCGAGCCTGGCGACCAACTCATCGCCGCTGACGGGCGCGACGTGCGCGTGGTCGGTTTTCGCCCGGGGTCGCAACGAGTGGCCACCGCCTACAACCTCACCGTTGACGACATCCACACCTACTATGTGGTGGCTGGCGAGACGCCGGTTCTCGTGCACAACACCGGGCCGTGCAAGAATCCACTGACCCCGGATCAGCAGAAGAACATCGCGAGTTGGTACAAGGGTATGACCAAGGTCAAAGGCAACTACGGCAAGGGGACGGTGTACGAGCTCAGGAAGCCCGGTCCAGGACTGCCGCGCTATTACAGCCCTGACATCGACCAGCACACCGGCGGAATCTTCAAGGGTGCGAACCGAATCGAAGACCTGTGGAGCGATAAGACTCGCTCAGGAACCTATGGCCTTGATATCGATGACGCCGGTGTGGTAATTGGCCTCGTCAGGACGGGTAAATGAAGTGATCTATCACTGGTGGAGGGTTTCCGCTGCTGGCGGTCGACTGTCGGAAGAGATGACCGTTGTACTAGGGCGTCTCTTCGGGTCCCGCGCGGATTCGTATGTCGCCGTGCGCGAGCCGGAGGTCTGGAGTAGGGCCGGGCGTTGGCCGGCGTCCGAGTACTATGACGGGCGTCTTCTCACGGGAGCCGAAGCCGTCGTTCTGAGCAAAACGATGCTCGCTGGTGCCGAATTCTGGTGTCGCCTCGTCACCGACATCATTGAGGTGCACGTGGCGGAAGAGGCAATCTATGTAGGCACGGCCGAGCCGGAACTGGGGAACTTGCTCTCGCTGGTTGCGGAACGGGTTGATTCATCGCCTTATGTTATTGACCGAAGGAATTTCCCGTATTACATGCCGGCCGACGAGACGTTCTGGAGCGAACTGCGACGAGGCCTAAGCTCCGGAATGCAGGAAATGCTCATCCTTCAGCAGTGGGCGGCCGGGCCGGCCGGCGAGCGCTGGTACCGGGTTGTTTCGACCGGCGATTTGGAGACCGTACGGCGGAACGTAATCCCCAGAGCCGTTTACGCGGTCTTCCGAAGCCCTGGGCTGGTCCGCCGGCGGGAAGCCTTGAATCAGCCGGCATCGACGGTTGTCGCCGAGGAAGCGTTACTGGCCAATGTACGGATCTTCCACGACCTGAGCGAGTCGCCGCTGATGGTGGACAACGTCGCGAACGAAGCGGAGTTGGAGCACATCTGGGGATCGCTGGATGATCGTGGTGCGCTCTTCCTCTGGACTGACGACGCCGTGGTCTCCTACGCTGCCCAGCCCGACGCTGACGGCCAAGTCCGGGCTGCAGTCTCCTTCCAGTGAGGGCCAGCAGTGGCAATGAGGTGGCTAGCTGTTAGGGATGGCTCGTCGGGTGAGTGCCGGAGGATCTCCGCGTCGTACATCACGCTCGACAAGGCGCTGAACGACAACGGGATCAAGCTGCCGGAAGCCGCGGATGGGGATCGGTTCGGTGTGTACCTCGGACAGAGTGAAAGTTTCCATCTCGTGTTCGATACCGACTGGGGCTCGGTGCCCCGCTCCTCGAGGACGGTTCGATGAGGAGCCGACTCGAGCGTTCGGTGTTGCTTCCGTCGCTGGTGCGGACCGCTGGTCACGAACATGATTGGAACATCGAGAGCTTCCGCGGGCATCGAGGGCGATCGCTGTTGGTGCGGGTGACGGATCTGCCTGCGTTTCTGGTCGACCTCTTTCCGAAGTCACGGAAGGAGGCTGCTCGGATCCGCGGGGATTACTGGGACACTCCGGGCATCGCGGCGTACGCGTATGTGTCGGAGGCGTTCTGGTCGCGGGCGTTCCAGCCTACGTTGGCGTCAGGCGATGAGG
The DNA here is from genome assembly GCF_001984195.1 of Kribbella sp. ALI-6-A. Taxonomy (GTDB): domain Bacteria; phylum Actinomycetota; class Actinomycetes; order Propionibacteriales; family Kribbellaceae; genus Kribbella. The sequence continues at coordinate 444,699 of NZ_MTQN01000012.1, read as the reverse complement.
TGTCCATCGCGAAGTGCTTCGACGCGTTGGAGCGAATGCTGGAGTGCCCGGATCAGACTGTTCGGAATGCGGCTGGCATTCACATCACGCCGTACTTGCTCGGGCTCCCATTGGAGATGGTGCGGAAGTTCGCGGGGCCTGGTCACCTTGATGGACCTACGACGGGCCGCCGGGCCGTGATTTTCCGGGTGCTTTCGTTGCCTAAGCAACAAGGTGGCGAGGTGTCAGGGAGAGACCGGCGAAGGTGCCGTGCTGACCTTCGGGAGTGTCTCGGAGTGCTCTTGGTGGGGTGTCTTCGAGCCAGCGCTTCGTGGGCATGACGTAGACCTGATAGAGCGCTGCTTGCAGCCACCGAACGCCTCCTCGGTGAAGGCGACCAGGTGATCCAGGATGCCTTGTCGGCAAGAGCTCTGGATTACTTGCTCGTCCGTTCTGGCAAGGAGTTGTCCGACGATACTCCGGCCCCGAACCGCGAAGAATCCTCACCGGCCCCAACTCTTCGTGAGCTTACTCCGGCAGCGACCTTAGCTCGCGACCGGCTGACCTGCTCTCTGATCGTTGAGTGGATGCTGGTCCATCCGGCGGTCGGTTCCTCGTCAGGTGACCTTAAATGCCTTGAGCAACAAGGTGAAGAGGTGGTCGGGGGCGGTTGCGGTGGGGTCCAGGGCCTGGGTGATCAGGGACTGGTCGGTGGGGAGGGTGGCTGAGGTTGCCCAGTCGGTGAAGGTCGGGAATTCGGGCGGCCAGGACGGGGTGGTCGGTGGCGGCGGCGAGGCATCGAGCGCCGAGCAGGGGGTTGTCGTTGGCGCCGGCAACCCAGGCTTGTTGCCAGCCGTTCGCCAGAAGTTTCACCTCGACGTACTCCTCGCCGAAGGCGGACAGTCCGGCGCGAGGCTGGTCAGAACAAAAGGGCACATGAGGTATTGCCAGCGCTACTAACGGTCGCTTACCTTTCTCCTGCGGCTGGGGGGTCGCCCACTGCGCACCTAGGGGGGAGCGCGGGCCCGGGGCCGCGGGGGTGAAGTGATGGGTCTACTGCGTCCTGCCCAGGTACTGGTCCGCGCTCGGTTGACGGCGGTGTTCACCGCTTTCTCGTTGCTGATCGGTCTGCTTGTCTACTCGCCGATGCCGGCGCGGGCTGCCGACAACGGTGTGAACCAGTTGCTCGGGTTCCTCGGAGCCGGCGGTGAGGCGGACAGCCTCTCGGCCTGGACGACGGGGCTCGCCTCCGTCGACAAGTTGAAAGAACCGCTGCCGCTGGTCGGGGCCAGTCCAGGGGGACTGCTCGGGCTCGACGACCTGTTCCTGGAGGCGGTGGCCAAGCAGTTGCAGTCGGCCACGGACTTCGGGGACCTCGAGGTCGACAAGGACATCACCGTCGCGGGTGGGCGGACCGGGCATCTGAAGACCTCGGTCAGCGACCTGGGTGACGGCAAGAAGCTCGACATCGTCGTGACGGTCGACAAGACCGTGACCGGGCAGGACCTGCGGCTGACCAACGCCAGCCCGAAGGTGGAGCTGTCGGTCGCCGACGGCGCCACCGTCGCGCTGAAGGCGCGCCTCGGGCTGAGCGCGGTGTGGACCGGTGCCGGCGACAACAAGGTTTACCTCGTGCACGACGCGGCCACCCCGCGCGTGGACGTCGACGCCCACGCGAGCATCGACAACGCGACCGCCAAGGCGGCCATCGGCATCCTCGGGGTTTCGCTGACCGGCTCCTCGCTCGACGTCGACGCGCACTTCGCGGGCAAGCTCAACGACCCCAACAACGACGGCAAGCTGTTCTTCGGCGCCACCGGCGAGCTCGGTCAGCCGGGTTCGCTCGATGGTCTGCTGAGCGTCGGCCTGGACGCCGAGGGCTCGCTGCCCACCGACAACACCGACCCGAACAGCCGGGGCTCGGTGCACGGCACGTTCCAGCTCGGCGCCGCGGCGTCCGGCGTACCGGGGCTTTCGCTGCCGGGCGGCATCAGTACGACGATCAAGGTCGACTGGGACGACATCGGCACCGGTACGCCGACCGTCAGCGCGCCCGACCTGGCCGCGACCGTCGGCAAGTTCCAGAACATGAGCCTGCAGGACCTCGCCGAGGGCCTGGCCCAGGTGATCGCCACGCTGACCGCCGTGCAGAAGGCGAAGTTCGACCCGGACGGCGACGGGCCGCTGCAGCCGGTCGGCGACCTGGACCTGCCGTTCATGAAGGGCACGCTGGCCGACGCGATCCAGGTCAACGAGGTGCTGAAGAAGTTCCTCGCCGACAACACCGTCGCCGCGCCCGGCCAGCCGGGTTACGTCCCGGGCACCGACCCGGCGCAGTACGGCAAGCCGAAGTTCGCTTCGCTGCAGGAGCTGATCGCCCTGCTGGAGCAGGCGTCCGACATGGATCTCGGCGACCTCGTCTGGGACGCCGGCAACAGCAAGCTCGTGCTCCCGCTCAGCATGTCGAAGACCGCCCCGGCCGACCCGGTCGAGCTCGACCCGGTCAGCATCGAGGCCTCGGGCAAGGTCGCCGACTACGAGGCGAAGACCCTGACCGTCGTCGGCGCCGGCTGGCAGCCGAACCAGTGGCTCGGCCGGCGCGTGGTCGCCGGTACGTCGGCCGGCGAGGTGGTCGGCAACGACGCCAAGACCATCACGCTCAAGCAGGACTGGATCGGCGGTGTGCCGACCGACAACACGCCGTACGTGATCGCCGGGCCCGAGCCGCACGTCGGCGCGGTCACCTTCGCCAACAAGATCGACTCCGACGGCCACGGCATCGTGAACGCGAACGCCGACCAGACCTTCGCCAAGGTCAAGCCGTCGTTCTCGGCCGCGCTGACGCTCGTGCTCGACCTGCAGGACCCGAAGACCGGCGACGCCTGCATCGGCTTCCTGGGCAACACGCAGGCCTGCCCGTTCACCCAGCACAACGGCCCGCTCGACACGGTCGTGCCGTCGCTGCCGCTGAACACCGACCGGGTGCTGATCCGCACCGGCTCCAACCTGTTCTCGGCCGACTTCCCGGTCGAGACCGGCATCGACCTGACCGCGAACGCCGGCTTCTTCAAGGTGAAGCTGGCCGGCCAGCTCAAGGTCTGCCACTCCGGCCTCGGCGACACCTGCGCAGCCGGTACGCCGTCCGGACACATGGTGTCCGTCGGTCTCAAGCAGCAGGGTGACGCCCAGCACGACCTGCGGTTGTCCCAGCTGTTCAAGCAGCTGGTGGACGCCCCGGCCCAGTTGCTCGACGTCGACGTGAACGTCCGCGCGTACGCCGACGCCACGGTCAGCATCCCGGACGCCGAGCAGTTCCTCCCGGCCGGCGCGACGACCAAGTTCACCGCGAAGTGGACCGACCTGACCGATCCGGACACCGTCCAGCTGGACACCGGCGACCTGGCCGAGATCTTCAAGCTCGACTTCGACGCCGACGACCCGAAGGCGCTGTTCACCGCGCTGATCAAAACCCTGCAGACGCTGTCGAAGCAGCTCGCGCAGGCCGACACCTCGGCCGGCTCCGGCGTGTTCGACAAGGACGTGCCGGGCCTCGGCAAGTCGCTGCGTGACCTGCTGGTCAGCGACGAGTCCAACAGCGGCAAGGACGTCAGCTACGGCGCGAACACCGTCGTCGACGGGACACGGGCCGAAGGCAACTTGTTCACCGACGCGCTGATCGGCCGAACCGTTGTCGTCGGCACCCAGGTCGGGATCGTCAAGGACGCGTCCGACGACGGCAAGACGCTGACCCTGACCCAGCCGTGGGCCTCACCACCAGCACCCGGTACGGCGTACAGCATGCGCTCGGCGCTCGACGACGCCACCGACCGGCTGCTCGCCAACACCCCGGACAGCCTGCAGGACGCGGTGGAGCTGCTGAACGATGCGCTCGGCACCGACAGCGTGAAGTTCCGCTACCTGGACAAGGACGGCAAGCCGAACCTCGTGCTGGCCGTGGACTGGAAGCGCGACTATCGCACCGCCGCGCCGATCAAGCTCTCGCTGGGCAGCCTGAACGGCGGCGACCAGAGCTTCGCCGGCGCGCAGGCGACGGGCCAGGCGCAGGTCGATGTCACCGGCCAGGTGAAGGTCGGCCTGGTGATCCCGCTGGAGGCCGGCGACGGCCCGGCGGACGCGACGGCACTGAAGGTGCTCGAGGACTCCTCGATCAGCGTCGGCGCCAAGGCCAAGCTCGAGAACGGCGTCGTGCAGGGTGTCGTCGGCCCGCTGTCGGTGTCGCTCGGCAACCCGGCCGCGGACGCTCCGGCCGCGGAGAAGGCCCAGGCGCGGGCGGACCTGAGCATCGCTCTGGCCAAGTCCGGCGCGGCGGCCGACACCCCGGTGTCGTTCAGCGACTTCCTCGGCGCGGTCGGCGTGAACTTCAACGCCACGAACGGCACGGTGACCTGCGGCGAGACGCTGGAGACCCCGCTGATGATCTGCGGCAACCTGCCGATCTACCTCAACAACACCGGGACCGACGCCGGGTGGGCGCCGATCGGCACGATCGCGCTGCGGGTGCCCGATTCCACCAACCCGGCCGACCTGGCTGACCTCGACGACAACCTTCCGGCTCCGGACGCGGCGAAGAAGGAGCTGCAACTGCCCGACAACCTGGGCACCAAGCTGGCCGAGGCGCTGCTCGACTTCGGCAACTTCGGCGACGGCCTGGAGAGCTACCTCGCGCAGATCGAGCAGGCGTTCCGTACGGCGAGTCTGGGCGGCAAGCTGCCCCTGGTCGGCGAGGACCTGCAGCAGGGCGCGGACTTCATCGGCGACCTGCGGACCCAGTTGCGGAACTCGATCTGGAACGAGCTGCCTGGCGCGGGCCGGCCGGCCAACTCCCAAGAGTTCGCCGACTTCATCAACGGCAAGCTCGCCACCGAGCTGGCGAAGGTGAAGATCGCCGCGACCGACGTGAAGGTCGAGTTCGACTGCACCGCGACGCTGGCCAAGGCGGCCGCGCCGACCGTGACGGCCAACCCGGCCGACGCGGGCACGGCGACATACGAGTACAAGGTGGTCGCGTACCAGGGCTCGGGCGAGGGGACCAGTGGGGACACGATCCCCAGCGATCCCGGCCAGACCACGAAGGGCGCCGCCACACTCGGCGGCGAGAACTTCAACAAGCTGACCTGGACCCCGGTCGACAAGGCGGCGGGCTACAAGATCCTGCGCAAGGGACCCGGCGAGACCGAGTTCCAGCTGGTCAAGAAGCTGCCGGGCAACACGCTGAGCCACGAAGACCACGGCGACACCGGTACGGCGTACGTGGCGGTGGAGCAGGAGCCCGACCTGGCGCTGTGCCCGCTCGACCAGATCGCCGGCGCGTACCTCGACTTCACCGCGCAGCGCGGCAAGGTCAGCATCGACAAGGGCTGTGAGAGCGCGGGTGCGCCGCAGGCCTGCTTCACCAAGGATCTTCCGCTCGACATCGGCATCCCCGGCCTCGCGCTGCGTGGGGTGCAGAAGGACGAGGGGCAGTCCAAGGCGAAGGGCGTCTCGGTCGCGGCCGGGTTCGCGCTGCACTTCCGGCTCGGTCTGACCAAGGCGGACGGCTTCTTCGTCAACACGCGGGACGGCTGGGGCCCCGACGACAAGGCCCTGCCCGAGCTGCAGGTGGGCCTCGCGTTCGACCTGCAGCAGAACACGAAGCTGCTGGCCGAACTGGCCTTCATCAAGGTCGACATCACCAAGGCGACCGGGACCGGGCACACGCCCGAGGTGCCGCTGTTCCACGGCGCGTTCCAGATCGACTTGAAGGCACCGGGGCAGACCGAGAGCTGCTTCAAGGGCACCGAGGAGGTCTGTCAGAAGGACGACAACGCCAAGGTGACCTTCGCCGAGCTCGGGGACGCCGGCAACCTCTTCGGCGTCTCGCTGGCCGGCGGCTTCCACCTGGACTGGAACCTGGAGGCCAAGGTCGACTCGGCCTTCCCGGGCGTCCGGGCGAACTTCCAGCTGAAGTGGGACTTCGACAACAACGCGCCGGACGCGGCGGGTGCGCCGTACATCGCGTTCAAGGACGTCGGGATCAGTGCGGGCAGCTTCTTCGAGGGGCTGCTCGGGGACGCGGTCAAGGAGATCAAGCGGGTCACCGGTCCGCTGCAGCCGGTCGTCGACACCTTGTACGCGCCGATTCCGGTGCTGTCCGACCTGAGCCGGATGGCCGGTGGTGACGACGTCACGCTGATGACGCTGGCCAAGTCGTTCAGCACGCTGACCGACGGACCCCAGCTGGAGTTCGTGGACAAGATCAAGGCGGTCATCGAGTTCATCAACCGGCTGCCCAGTTGCAGTCCGGACGCGGAGAACGACTGCTACGTACCGCTCGGCAGCTTCGAGCTGTCGGGGGAGAAGGCGCTGGCGACCAGCAACTCGCCGACCACCGCGGACTCGATGTACAGCAAGGTCCTCGACAAGGACGGCGGCGAGCTGACCGAGGCCGACGGCGACGCGGTCAAGGCGGCGCTGAACGACGCGAACGAGACCGGTGGCGACGCCGCGAAGGACGTCTTCGGCACCGGCAACGGGCTGGCCGAGAACAAGGGCGACGCGGAGAAGTCCGGGTTCAGCTTCCCGATCCTCGACAACCCGGCGAACGCGTTCAACCTGCTGATGGGCGGCGACGTCACACTGGTCGAGTTCGACTCCGGCCCGCTGACGCTGGGCTTCAGTTGGCGGCAGTCCTTCGGCCCGGTCTACGCGCCGCCGCCGGTGTTCGTGACGCTGGCCGGCTCGGCTTCGGTGAGCCTGCGGATGGTCGCGGGCCTGGACACCTACGGCATCCGCAAGGCGGTCGAGGCAGTGCAGAACGGCGGCCCGGTCACGGCGATCGACGTACTGGACGGGTTGTTCTTCAAGACCGTCGACAAGAACGGCGCGCCGCTGCCGGTGGTGCAGCTGACCGGTGAGATCGCGGCCGGTGCCGCGGTCAGCGCGGTGATCATCACCGTCGGCATCGAGGGCGGGTTGCGGCTGACGATCAACTTCAGCTGGAACGATCCGAACGACGACGGCAAGTTCCGGGTCAGCGAGTTCCTGCACGCGGCGCTGAACAACCCGCTGTGCCTGTTCACCACCAGCGGCCGGCTGTCGCTGTTCCTGCGGGTCTACATCACCATCGGGGTGAGCATCTTCTCGGTGTCGTTCAGCTTCACGCTGGCCGACGTGACCCTGCTCGACTTCGAGCTGGCACCGGACTGCTCGCCGCCACCGCCGAAACTCGGCGGCACGGTGGACGACACGCTCGTGGTGTTCGCGGGCAAGTTCGGCAAGACCGCGCAGCGCGGTGATCCGTGGAGCAACGACGAGGCGGCGGTCGAGAAGGACACCGTCAAGGTGATCTCGCTGCACTACGCGCAGACCAAGGACGACCCGGCCGGTGACAACGGCGGCTTCGACGGCTTCGCGGTCGAGATGCTCGGCGAACGGCGCGAGTACCACGACCCGAACCTGAAGCGGGTGGTCGTGGACGGCGAGGGCTACAGCAAGCCGATGGCGATCACGTTCACCGGTGACGGCAAGAAGACCACCGGCGACGACGCGGGCGACACTCCGGCCGAGTTCGACAAGGACGCGGTGGTGATCGGTGGCAAGGGCAACGACGTGATCACCACCGGCCGCGGGCTGTCGTACGTCGACGGACGCGAGGGCGACGACATCATCGCGACCGGCGACACCGGGGGTGCGGCGTCCAAGGCGACCGTGGCCGGCGGCCCGGGCACCGACACCATCACGGTCGGCAACGGTGACGCCAAGGTGGCCGGTGACGCCTCGCTCGGGGCGGACCGCGATGCCCAGGTGGTGACGCACAACCCGCAGGACTCCGAGGACGGCGACAAGACCACGGAGCTGAGCGGCGTCTTCAACTGGAAGTCGATCCCGGATCCGACCGGTCTGGCCGACGGCCCGGCGCCGGGTGACGACACGATCAGCCTGGGTCTGGGCACCAACACGGCGGTCGGCAACGCGGGCAACGACAAGCTCGCGGTGGCCGCGGACGTGCCGGACGGTTCGAAGAAGGCCGGCGTCAACACGCTGGTCGGCAACGGCGGCAGCGACCGGATCACCGGCGGCACCAACGCCGACCGGATCTTCACCGCGGCGGCCGACGAGTTCGGTGTCGACGCGGCCGGCCCGGCCGACAGCGACCCGAGCGCCGACGAGGGCGTCGCCACGAACGTGGTCGACACCGGCACCGGTAGCGACCAGGTCTGGGGCAGCACCGGCATCGAGGCGGTCACCAGCCACTCGCAGGGCGACCAGGGAGCGACCATCCGCGGTGGTGGCGCGAACGACGTCCTCACCGGTGGGTACGGAACCGACGCGGTGTACGGCGGCCCCGGCGACGACTACGTGATCGCCGAGCCGGCCGAGGTCGGTCCGGTCAAGGGCGTCGACAAGCCGGGCACGGTGTCCTACGGACCGCTTCGGGACGTGGTCAAGCTGGCACTGCCCGCGGGAGTTCCGTCGAACGCCAAGACGCTGGTCGGTGGCCTCGGCAACGACCACGTCGTCGGCGGCGACGGCCCGGCCACCGTGTTCGGTGACCAGCGGATCGACGCGGAGAAGTGCGTCACCGGTACGCCGGTGACGTCGGACCCGGTCGGCGAGAGCACCAGCCAGGCGACCGGCGACGGCAACGACCGCATCACCGGCGGCGCCGGTGTCGACACGGTCTCGGCCGGTGGCGCGAGCGACCTGGCTGAACTTGCCGGAGGCAATGACCTGGTCTGCGGCCAGGAAGGGGTCGACACCCTGCGCGGTGGCGGCGACGCGGACAAGGTCTTCGGCGGCTCCGACGGCGACGTCCTGTACGGCGACGCCGGCCTGGACCAGGTCTTCGGCAACACCGGGGACGACGTCGGCTACGGCGGCAGCGAGGCCGACGTCGTCGAGGGCAACAACGGCAAGGACTGGATCACCGGTGGCGTCGGCAACGACCTGATCTACGGCGGAACCCGCGCCGCGGATCGTGCGGACAACGGTGACGACGACCTGTCCGGTGACCTCGGCGACGACCGGCTGATCGGCGACAACGGCACCGTGGACGACCCGGCCAACCCGGGCGACCCGGTCGCCGTACCGCTCGACCTCGACGGTGCCACGCCGACGGCCGGTGCGGGTGACCGGATCAACGGCGGCGACGACCAGGACACGGCCTACGGCGGTCTTGGCGCCGACCTGGTCAACGGCAACGGCGGCGACGACCACCTGGAGGGCAACAACGCCGCGGACGTCGTACACGGCAACGACGGCGAGGACGCGATCGCCGGTGGCTCGTTCGAGCAGGCTGCGGCCGGCGTCGGACGGCCGGACACCGGAGACCAGTTGTTCGGCGACGCCGGGCCCGACCTGCTGACCGGCGACAACGCCGTACTGACGCTGACGACCGATCCGGCGGCGACCACGCCGGTGACGAGGCAGCGTGGGTTCGCCCACGGGCACACGGTCGCGCTGCTCGACCTGGGCGCGGCTCCGGTCGCCAACACGTCCGGCAACGACCAGATGTCCGGTGGCGACGGGCAGGACGTGCTGTACGGCCAGGGCGGCGAGGACCGCGCCAAGGGTGACGGTGACGACGACTACGTCGAGGGTGGTCAGGCGAGCGACTGGGTCGAGGGTGACCTGGCCGACGACGACCTGGTCGGCGGCAGCTCGACTCCGCTGAGCGGGACCGGCGCGGACACCGCCGGGCAGCCGGACACCGCGGACGCGATCTTCGGTGGACCGGGTGACGACGTGGTGGCCGGTGACAACGGTCGTGTACTGCGGCCCGCGGCCGGGCAGACGCCGACCCGGGTGACGGTCCGGCTGGGCACTGAGCCCGGTGTGCCGATGGCCACCCGGATCGTCGACCGGTACGACCTCGGCAGCAACCGGCTGGCGGTTCCGCCGGCTGACAGGTTCGGCGCTGACCGGGTGTCCGGTGGCGACGGCGTGGACGTGATCTACGGCCAGGACGGCACCGACTACCTGTCCGGTGGCGCCCGGGCGGACTACGTCGAGGGCAACGGCGGCGCGGACGTGCTCCGCGGCGACCTGTCGCTCGGCGGCGACTCACCGCTCACCACCGTGCAGCCGCTGGCCGACCCGGGCTGGCCCGGTACGCCGAGCGCGGCTGCCGTGCTGGAGGGCCCAACCGGTCCGGATGGTCAGGACGACCTGATCGGCGGCAGCTCGGCCAAGGGGTTCCGCGACACCGGTGACACGATCGAGGCCGACGGAGCCGACGACGTGGTGCTCGGTGACAACGGCTCACTGGTCCGGACCGTCACCGGCCAGACCGAGCGGGTGTACGCCGACCGCTACCCGAACGGCACCCCGCCGGCCGGTGCGACGGTGGCCCGCACACACGACCCGGACCTCGGCGAGCCGAGCACCCGGTTCTGCACCGAGGCCCAGGCGACGTGTGAGGTGGCCGGTGCGTTCGGCGCCGACACCCTCTACGGCGAGGCCGGCGACGACGGAGTCTGGGGCCAGGACGGCAACGACACGATCCTGGGCGGCTCCGACGACGACGACCTGTACGGCGAGCTCGGTGACGACACCGTGTCCGGCGAGACGGGCGAGGACGCGATCCTCGGCGACCGCGGCGGCGTGGTGAACCAGCACCTCGACACCGGCGACGCCCCGGCGCAGTTCAGCGTCTCGCTGAACTCGCCACCGGCCGAGACCTACGTCGGGTTCCGGCGCGGCGGCTACGACCGCCGGGTCGACCTCGAGCACGACGTGGACGGCGACCAGTGGATCGGCACCTCGACCGGCGCGGAGATGCCGCACGACGGCATCGCCGAGGGTGGCCGGGACCGGCTGCGCGGCGGCCCGGGCGCGGACAACCTGCACGCCGGCTTCGGCGACGACCTGGCCAACGGCGACAGCGGCGGCGACCAGGTCTTCGGGGCCGACGGTGAGGACGTGCTGTGGGGCGGCCGGGGCTGTGACCCGGTGCTCGACGCGGCCACGGCCGACTGCCTGACCAACGGCGCCTTCGACGCCGACGCGCGGGGCACGAACGACCGGTTCGTGGACCACGTGTTCGGCGGGGTGGGCGAGTCCGACCCGGCCAAGCAGGACGTCATCGGGTCCGACCTGCTCGACTTCAACCCGCGCGGCACCTTCCCGGGCAACTGCGCACCGGGCGACTGGCCGGTGACCACCAACGGGGTGACGGTCGACCCGTGCCTGTGGTTCGAGCTGACCGGCAAGGACGACGACAGCGCGGCACCGGCGTCGCTGGCCAACAACCAGCACCACCACGGCACCGACTGGATCTACGGCGGCTGGGACCGCGACGTGATGCAGGCCGACGTCGCCCAGAACGGCCCGAACACCGGTGACCGGCTGATGGACTGGAACGGTGCTTACAACCTGTACAGCCACTGCAACGCGGCGTACGGCGGGTTCAACGACATCCGGCAGCACTCTCCGGCGATGCACACCTTCCTCACGTCGGTCGCGTGGGGATCGGGGGCCGGCCGGGCCGTGACGGATGTCACCACCGCGGGCACCTCGGCGTACCGGGAACTGGCGTTCGCGTACAACCCGGACTACAACACCCACGCGGTCGGCCCGGCGTACCCGGGCACTCCGGGGCATTTCGAGGACCCGGTGGCCTGCGCGGACTGAGCTGGTCAGGAGCGGGCCGCCGGCCGGCGGCCCGCTCCGCCGGGTGAATTCTGAGTGCCGGAACACGCCGTCGTTCTCTGTCGACGTGTGGTGGTGGGTACCTTCGTCGAGTGCAGAAATGGCCTGGTCGTCCCTATCCCCTCGGAGCCACGTACGACGGCTCCGGTACGAACTTCGCGCTGTTCTCGGAGGTTGCCGAACAAGTTGACCTGGCATTGATCGCTGACGACGGATCGGAGCAGCTGATCCAGCTGACCGAAGTGGACGGGTTCGTCTGGCACGCGTTCCTGCCCTCGGTGCAGCCGGGGCAGCGCTACGGCTACCGGGTGCACGGACCGTACGACCCGGCCGCCGGGCACCGGTGCAACCCGTCCAAGCTGCTGCTGGACCCGTACGCGAAAGCCATCGACGGGCAGATCGACGCCGACGAGTCGCTGTTCAGCTACCGGTTCGCCAAACCCGACGAGCTGAACACGATGGACAACCGCGAGCACACCATGCTCTCGGTGGTCACCAACCCGTTCTTCGACTGGGGCAACGACCGTCCGCCGGGGCACGCCTACCACGAGACCGTGATCTACGAGGCCCATGTCAAGGGCCTGACCAAGACCCATCCGGCGCTGCCGGAGGAGATTCGCGGCACCTACGCCGGGATGGCGCACCCGGCCATCATCGAGCACCTCAAGGGACTCGGGGTGACCGCGGTCGAGCTGATGCCGGTGCACCAGTTCGCCCAGGACGGGCACCTGCAGGAGCGTGGCCTGTCCAACTACTGGGGCTACAACACCATCGGCTTCTTCGCCCCGCACAACGCCTACTCCTCGACCGGGACCCGCGGGCAGCAGGTGACCGAGTTCAAGACGATGGTCCAGGCGCTGCACGAGGCGAACATCGAGGTGATCCTCGACGTGGTCTACAACCACACCGCCGAGGGCAACGAGATGGGCCCGACCCTGTCGTTCAAGGGCATCGACAACGCGGCGTACTACCGGCTGGTGGACGAGGACAAGCGGCACTACTACGACACCACCGGCACCGGGAACAGCCTGCTGATGCGGCACCCGCACGTGCTGCAGCTGATCATGGACTCGCTGCGCTACTGGGTCACCGAGATGCACGTGGACGGGTTCCGGTTCGACCTGGCCGCCACGCTGGCCCGCCAGTTCCACGAGGTGGACCGGCTGTCGGCGTTCTTCGACCTGGTCCAGCAGGACCCGGTGGTCAGCCAGGTGAAGCTGATCGCCGAGCCGTGGGACGTGGGCGACGGCGGCTACCAGGTGGGCAACTTCCCGCCGCTGTGGACGGAGTGGAACGGCAAGTACCGCGACACCGTCCGGGACTTCTGGCGGGGCGAGAAGTACACGCTGGCCGAGTTCGCCTCCCGGCTGACCGGCTCGTCGGACCTGTACCAGGACGACAGCCGCCGCCCGCTGGCCAGCATCAACTTCGTCACCGCGCACGACGGCTTCACGTTGCGTGACCTGGTCTCGTACAACGACAAGCACAACGACGCCAACGGCGAAGGCGGCAACGACGGCGAGAGCCACAACCGGTCCTGGAACTGCGGCGTGGAGGGTGAGACCGACGAGCCCGCCGTGCGGGTGCTGCGGGCCAAGCAGCAGCGCAACTTCCTGACCACGCTGCTGATCTCACAGGGCGTGCCGATGCTCGCGCACGGCGACGAGCTGGGCCGCAGTCAGCAGGGCAACAACAACGTCTACTGCCAGGACAACGAGCTCGCCTGGGTGAACTGGGAGCTCACCGAGGAGCAGGAGGACCTGCTGGAGTTCACGCGCGACCTCGTCCGGCTGCGCAACGAGCACCCGGTACTGCGCCGCCGGCGCTTCTTCCACGGCGACCAGGGCATCGACGGGCTGGGCGACCTGGTCTGGTTCACCCCCGAAGGCCGCGAGATGCAGGACGGCGACTGGAGCCGGGACGACGCCCGCGCGGTAGCCGTGTTCCTCAACGGCGACGCGATCTCCGAGCCGGACCCGCGGGGCGAGCCGGTGGTCGACGACTCGTTCCTGATCCTGCTGAACAGCAACCACGAGCCGCAGGAGTTCCTCCTGCCCGGCAAGGAGTACGGCGACATCTGGTCGGTCGTGGTGGACACCATCCGGCCCACCGGCCGCGCCGAAGAGGGCGAGCACCCGGCCGGGAGCACGATCCGGATCGAGGCCCACGGCACGATCGTCCTGACCCGCCCCCGGCAGGCCAACGGATGACGGCCGTTCCGCAGTCGACGTACCGGCTGCAGATCAACGCGGGGTTCGGGTTCGACGCGGCCGCCGAGGTCGTCGGGTACCTGCACGACCTGGGCGTTTCGCACGCCTACCTGTCGCCGATCCTGCAGGCCGCGCCCGGCTCGATGCACGGGTACGACGTGGTCGACCACAGCCGGGTGTCGGAGCCGGCCGGTGGGCGCGCGGCGTTCGACCGGCTGACGGACAAGCTGACCGAGTACCGGATGGGCGCGATCGCGGACGTCGTACCGAACCATGTCGCCGTGCCGACGCCCGCGCGGCTCAACAAGGCGCTCTGGTCGGTGCTGCGGGACGGGCCCGGTTCGCCGTACGCGGACTGGTTCGACGTGGACTGGGGGTCGGGGAACCAGCCGCTGCTGATGGCCGTGCTCGGCAACCGGATCGGCAAGGTGCTGGCCGACGACGAGCTGTCGGTCGACCGGAGCGGTGACGAGCCGGTGCTGCGCTACTACGAGCACGAGTACCCGCTGCGGCCCGGGACCGAGCACCTGCCGATCGACGAGCTGGTCACCGCGCAGTGGTACCGGCTGGCGCACTGGCGGGTCGCCGACGAGGAGCTGAACTACCGGCGCTTCTTCGACGTCGACACCCTGGCGGCTGTCCGGGTGGAGACGCAGGAGGTCTTCGAGGCCACCCACGAGCTCCTGTTCGCCCTGCTGCACGAGGGCAGGCTGCACGGCTTCCGGATCGACCACCCGGACGGTCTGGCCGATCCCCGTGGCTACCTGCGGCGCCTGGCCGAGCGGACCGGCGGTGCGTGGGTCGTGGTGGAGAAGATCCTCGAGGGCGACGAGGAGCTGCCCAGCGACTGGCCCTGCGCCGGTACGACGGGGTACGACGCGTTGCTGCGGGTCGGCGGGCTGTTCGTCGACCCGGCCGGCGCCGCGCCGCTCGCGGCGTACCACTCCGAACTGACCGGTCAGCCGGCCGACTTCGGGCCGGTGGTGGAGGAGGCCAAGCGGGAGATCGTCGAGCACGGCCAGTACGCCGAGGTGCACCGGCTGGTCGAGCTGCTGGCCCGGATCTGCCAGGACGACGTCCGGCTGCGCGACCACACCCGCCGGGCCTTCCACGAGGTCGTCGTCGAGCTGCTGGTGAACTTCGACCGGTACCGCGCGTACGTCGTACCGGGGGAGCGGGCGCCGGCCGAGGCGGTCGAGGTGCTGGAGCACGTGGCCGAGCTGGCCCGGCGCAACCTGGACGAGGAGCAGCAGGAGACGCTCGACCTGGTCCGCGACCTGCTGCTCGGCCGGGAGGCCGGGACCGCGAGCCGGATCGACGAGCAGGCCCGGCACGAGCTGATCGTGCGGTTCCAGCAGACCTGCGGGCCGGTGATGGCCAAGGGCGTCGAGGACACCGCGTTCTACCGCTGGTTCCGGCTCAGCTCGCTGAACGAGGTCGGCGGCGACCCGGAGCACTTCGGCGTCTCGCCGGAGGAGTTCCACGCCTACGCCGGCCGCGCGAACGAGAACTGGCCGCGCACGATGACCACGCTGTCGACGCACGACACGAAGCGGTCCGAGGACGTCCGGGCCCGACTGAGCGTGCTGTCCGAGCAGCCCACCGCCTGGATCGAGGCGGTCCGGTCGTGGCGGACCAAAACCGAGGACCACCGGGGACCGCTGCTCGACGGCAGCACGGAGTACTTGATCTGGCAGACCCTGCTCGGCACCTGGGACGACGGGCCGCTGGCCGAGGACCGGCTGCAGGCCTACCTGCAGAAGGCGATCCGCGAGGGCAAGCGGCACACCAGCTGGACGTCGCCCGACGGCGAGTACGAGGAGGCCGTGGCTGCCTTCGCGACCGCCGTCCTGGCCGACGACGCAGTGCTGGAGTCCGTACGCCGGTTCGCCGACGCGCAGGCGCCGTACGTGCGGGCGGCGACGCTCGGGCAGAAGCTGGTCCAGCTGACGATGCCCGGCGTACCGGATGTGTACCAGGGCAGCGAGCTGGTCGACCTGTCGCTCGTCGACCCGGACAACCGGCGTCCGGTCGACTACCAGGAGCGGATCCAGCGGCTGGCCCGGCTGGACGACGGCAAGCAGCCGGCCGACCTGGCGGACGAGAAGCTGCTGGTCACCTCCCGGGCGCTGCGGCTGCGCAGGCAGAACCCGGAGGCCTTCGCGGGCAGCTACACCCCGCTGCCGACGTCCAACGGGCATGCGGTGGCCTTCGCCCGTGGGGACGCGGTGATCACCCTGGCAACCCGGTTGCCGGTCGCGCTGCACCGGCTGGGGGGCTGGGGCGACTCAACTGTCGTCCTGCCGTCCGGGGAGTGGAAGGACGTGTTGACCGGCCGGACGCTGGGTAGTGGGGCGGCCCGGATCGACGAGCTGCTGGCTGACCTGCCAGTGGCCCTGCTCGCGAGGAGCTGAGATGCACACCTTCACCGTCTGGGCGCCTGACGCCTCCACCGTCTCCCTGGTGCTGTCCACCGAGTCGGTGGAGCTGACCCGCGCCGACGACGGCTGGTGGTCGGCGGCGGTGGAGGACGCCGGCCACGGGACCGACTACGCCTTCTCGGTCGACGGCAGCGACCCGATGCCCGACCCGCGCAGCGCCTGGCAGCCGTTCGGCGTCCACGGGACCAGCAGGGTGTTCGACGCGTCCCGCTTCGAGTGGGGCGACACCGAATGGGCTGGGCGGGACGTGCGCGGTGCGGTGTTCTACGAGCTGCACCTGGGGACCTTCACGCCAGAGGGCACCCTGGACGCGGCTGCAGAACACCTGGACTACCTGGTGGCGCTCGGCGTCCAGGTGGTGTCGCTGCTGCCGGTGGCGGCGTTCCCCGGCAAGCACGGCTGGGGCTACGACGGTGTCGACCTGTACGCCGTCCACGAGCCGTACGGCGGGCCGGAAGCGCTGCAGCGGTTCGTCGACCGGTGTCACGCCGTCGGGCTGGCGGTCTGCCTGGACGTCGTCTACAACCACCTCGGACCGTCCGGCAACTACCTCGACTCCTTCGGCCCGTACTTCACCGACAAGCACTCGACCCCTTGGGGTCCGGCGGTCAACCTGGACGACAAGGGGTCGGTCGAGGTCCGGCGGTGGATCTGCGACAACGCGCTGCGCTGGTTCCGCGACTTCCACCTGGACGCGCTGCGCCTGGACGCCGTACACGCCCTGCAGGACGACAGCCCGCAGCACGTGCTCGCCCAGCTCTCCGAGGAGACCGCAGCGCTCTCGGCGGAGCTCGGACGGCCGCTGGGGCTGGTGGCCGAGTCCGACCTCAACGACCCGCGCATGGTCGAGCCGGTGGCCGAGGGCGGGCTGGGCATGACCGCGCAGTGGAGCGACGACTTCCACCACGCGCTGCACACCCTGCTGACCGGTGAGAGCGCCGGGTACTACGAGGACTTCGCCAAGCCCGGGGTGTTCGAGAAGACGCTCACCCAGGTGTTCCTGCACGACGGGTCGTACTCGTCGTTCCGGGGCAAGGACTGGGGGCGGCCGGTCGATCCGGCCCGGCACCGCGGCTCGGCGTTCCTGGCCTACACCTCCAACCACGACCAGGTCGGCAACCGCGCGCTGGGCGACCGGCCGGCGCTCACGCCGGGCCAGCTGGCGATCGGGGCCGCACTGGTGATCACTTCGCCGTACACGCCGATGCTGTTCATGGGCGAGGAGTGGGGCGCGTCGACGCCGTGGCGGTTCTTCACCGACCACGAGGAGCCGGAACTGGCCGAAGCGGTCCGGAACGGGCGCCGGGAGGAGTTCGGCGCGCACGGGTGGACCGCGTCGGAGATCCCCGATCCGCAGGACCCGGAGACGTGGCGGTCGTCGGTGCTGGACTGGACCGAGGTGGACCAGCCGCCGCATCGCGAGCTGCTCGCCTGGTACCGCGACCTGCTGGCGCTCCGGGCCCGCAGCGACGACCTGCGCGACGACCGGCTCGGCTCGGTCTCGGTGACGTCCGACGTGGATGGCGACTGGCTGGTTGTCGGCCGGGGTGCGCTGCGGGTCGTGGTGAACCTGAGCGAGGCCGAGCGGGTCGTGCCGGTGGGCGGGCGGCCGTCGTACGAGGTGATGGCTTTCGGTGCGGCCGAAGTGGTGGAAGACGGGGTGCGCCTGGCCGGGCACTCGGTGGCGGTCTACGCGATCTGAGATCTCCCGGAGACCGCACTGTCGCACTCTTGACGCCGAAACAGGTCTGGACAAAGTCGGGCAAATCTGGCGTCGGAGTCCGGATCCCGGTAGCTCCGGCCCGAATCCCTTGTGCTGTTGGGGTCTGGTGACCGACTGTGGACTGTACCGGCCTGTTGAGCAGCAGCAGGAGGGGGGTCACCGGGGGGTGACAGGGAGGACAGTTGTGACCGTTGGAGGAGTTGACACCTACTACGACTACGACGACAAGCAGTGGAAGAGCAGGAGACTGGGCGGCGGTCCGATCCGTCGTGGCCCGGTCTGCCCGGCGCCACGGACCGTCGACCACCAGCCGGCCGAGCGGCGTACCGCCGGCCGGGAGTACAAAGCCCGGGACGAGACGGCCAAGCCGGTCCTGAGCTGATCCACCACCCACCGGCCGGCTCCGCCAGATCCTGCCGGTAGTTCTGACCGACACATCCAGCCGTCGGCGCCCTCGGCGCCGGCGGCTTCGGTCTGCCTCCGGGCCGCTGCACGTGGTCGTCGCTGAAAGGATGACAGAAGGACTTGTCATCTTTACGATGACGCGGTAGAACAGTAGTGCGTGTTGACACCGAAGCAACTGTCGACGCCAGGAGGTGGAAAACGATGTTGATGCGCACCGATCCCTTCCGTGAGCTGGACAGGCTGACCCAGCAGTTGCTCGGCGGGCCGTCGTCCGGCACCTGGTCCCGGCCCGCGTCGCTGCCGATGGACGCCTTCCGCAGCGGCGACGAGTACGTCATCGCCTTCGATCTTCCGGGCGTCACGCCCGACGCGATCGAGCTGAACGTCGAGCGCAACGTCCTGACGGTCAAGGCCGAACGGCGCCCCGTGCAGACGCCCGAGGGCGTCGAGCTGCAGATCGCGGAACGGCCGCTGGGGGTCTTCTCCCGCCAGCTGTTCCTGGGCGACTCGCTCGACACCGACCGGATCCAGGCGGCCTACGCCGACGGCGTGCTGACGCTGAAGATCCCGGTCGCCGAACAGGCCAAACCGCGCAAGATCGAGATCGGTGCCGCCGAGGGCCACAAGCAGCTGAACAGCTGACGGCCTGTCCCGGCCCCGGTCGCCGGAAGGTGGTGATGCCCTGAGAGTCGGTCGAGTTCCACGTTCCACGAAGACCAGGACGGCTGCCCGGCGGCGACGAGGCGGTGCACGACGGCACCGCAGCCGCACCCGGGCGAACGGGCTGCCGCCGGCAGCCGTCCGTTCTCCTCCGTCGTAGTTTCGTCACACCAGGAAGGATGTTTTGCACCCCGTGACCGTCGCCCCGCCACCCCGGACGCTGCCGACTCCGATGCTGGCGCGGGCCTTCCATCCGATGTTCGCCCTGTACGCCGGTGTGCTGGCCGGCGCGGCCCTGATCTTCGACCTGCTCTACCTGATGGTCGGTGGCGGTGTCTTGATGGCCGCCCTCTACACGTTGCCGGTGACGGCCGGTCTGGTCGCCTGCCTGGTCGCCGCGGCGGACGAGCTGCGGCTCGACCGGACCGCCGTGCGCGCCGCCGTACTGCTGGCCGGCGGAGCAGGACTGACCAACGCTCTGTACCTGGGCGCGATCGGCAGCATGCGAGCGACGGACCCGTCCAACTGGGCCATGGGTGCCGCCTCGGTCGTGCTGAGCTGCGTCGCTGTGCTCTCCGCCGCCCTGACCCTCCAGCAGACCCGCCGCGTGGTCGCGCTGGCCACTCCGGCGCCGCCTACCGTGCCTACCGATCCGCTGGCTCCCGCGCTGACCTGGACCGCCTCGGTTGCGCCGGCCACGCGCCCGGCGTACGTCGAGCGGGTCAATCCAGGCCTCGCCGCGCTGGTCAACCAGACCTTGGTCGACCAACCCGCGGCCGAACAAACCCTGGTCGACCCCGTCGGCCAGACCCTGGTCCTGACCGCCGACCGACCGGCGGCCGCCTGAACTTCCGTCCCGGTGGAACCCCCCCGGCCAGTATTTGCCGCCACCGAAGAGGCAGCGATCTGCTGCGCTGCCTGGCGACCCGGGCACCTGCCCCTGACCCCCTCGACCCCGGTGCCCGGGTCGCCGCCCCCTGTTCAGGGGCCTTCGGCCACCGCCTGGAGGCCGCAGGCTGAGAGCACGTCGTCGGCGAGCAGGCAACGGAGTTCCTGCGTGGTGGGCATCCGGCCGAGGGTCCGCAGACGCTGGGACTGCGCCTTGCGCATCCCTTCGACCAACCGGCGGGCCTCGCGGGCGTTGCCGAAGTTCGCACCGTGGGCGATCCGGTGGTAGTACGCCGTGAGTGGTCCGGTGGCCGCCGGGTCGAGCAGGTAGTCCCCGCCGATCACCATCCGCTCGGTGATCAGGACGAGCTGATCGGCGGAGTAGTTCTCGAACTCGACGGTCTTGCCGAAGCGGGACGCCAGACCGGGGTTGGCGGCCAGGAAGTCGTTCATCTCGCCGGTGTAGCCGGCCACGATGATCGCGATCTCGTCGCGGTGGTCCTCCATCAGCTTCACCAGCGCGTCGATCGCCTCCTGGCCGAAGTCGCCGCCGCTGCCGGCCGAGCGGGACAGCGTGTAGGCCTCGTCGATGAACAGCACCCCACCGAGGGACTTCTCGAACACCGTCGCGGTCTTCTCGGCGGTGTGGCCGATGTACTGGCCGACCAGGTCACGGCGCGACACCTCGGTGAACTCGCCGTGCGGAAGGACGCCGAGCGCCTTCAGCAGCTTGCCGTACAAGCGCGCGACGGTCGTCTTCCCGGTACCCGGCGCCCCGGCGAAGATCAGGTGCTGGCCGGCCGCGCCGACCGACAGGCCGGCCGCCCGCCGCCATTCGTTCACCTGGATCTCGTCGACCAGCGCGTGCACCTCCGCCTTCACGCCGGGCAGCCCGACCATCTCGTCCAGGTCGTCGAGCAACTGCTCCAGCGGGCCGCCGTTGCCGGCCGGCCGGACGGCAGCCTCGGCAGTCACCTCGACCTCGGCGCCTTCGGCCACCAGGATTCCGGCCAGTCCGGTGTTGCCGGTCCGGCAGCCTTCGACCGTGCCGCCGCAGTCCGAGGTGAACGCGATCCCCGCTCCGCGAGTGTCCTCGACGGTCACCCGGCGGATCGCCGGAGCGCTGCCGTGCGCGACAGCGATCCCGTCGGCGCCGGTGCGGGACACCGCCGTGTCGGTCAGTTCGGGCCGGCTGTACTGGTACACGTAGATCCCGCGCCCGCCGCAGCCGGACACCGTGCAGCCGCGGATCAGCGGATCGGAGCCCAGGGCAACGACCATCCCGTCGCCGGAGACGTCGCGGACCGTGGTGTCGAGGATCTGGCCGCCCGCCCCCTCGACCACGATCCCGGTCTCGGCGCCGGTGATCGTGCACCGGTCGAGGGTGAACGCCGTACTGGCGTGCAGGCTGATCGCCGGCCGGGTGCGGCCGCGGACCTCGCACTGCTCGAGCGTGAGCACGGTGCGCTCGACCGACACGGCCAGGTTGTCGCCGGCCCGGATGTCCAGGCCGCGCACCGTCAGCTCGCCGTCGACCGCGCGCAGTGCCGGCCGGTCCGCACCGGCAGCGTCCAGTACGACGGTCCCGCCGGCCTCGGCCTGCAGGGTGATCGACCGTCCGCTCAGCTCGAGCGTCTCCGCGTACGTCCCGGTGGCGATCGCGACCACGGCGCCGTCGGGCGCCTCGAGCAGCGCGGAGCCGATGGTCGGGTACGCGCCGGGACGGTCCGCGGCGACGGTCAGAACCCGCATCAGCTGGCCCGGTCCAGCAGCCAGCCCCGGTCGGCGGCCTTCACACCGGCCTGGAACCGGCTGCGCGCGCCCAGCCGGCCCATGATCTGCGCGACCATCCGGCGCACGGTCCGCACCGAGACGCCGAGCTGGGCCGCCGCGACCTCGTCGGTGACCCCGAGCGCGAGCAGCCGCAGGATCTCCAGGTTCCGCTCGTCCAGATCGGCGTCGCCCGGGAGGTCTGACCCGGTCAGTGGGACGGCGCCGGGCCAGACCCGCTCGAACAGTTCCGTCGTGCTGGTCACGACGCTGCTCAGCCGCAGTACGGCGACACTGCCGTGGGACGTGTCCGCGGGCAGCACCGCGACGGCGCCGTCGATGATCAGTGCGTTCAGCGGGACCTGTGGCACGGTCCGGACCGCCACACCGGCGGCGGACATCGCCACGAGGTGACGGCACGACGCCGGCGCGGTCCGCGCGGTGTCGGGGTAGATCGCCCGGTAGCGCAGCCCGGGACGGACGTCGCGCGGTCCGAAGGCCGGTCCGGTCGGCGTCAGGTCGCTCATCGCGATCACCTCGTCGCGGGCGTTCGCCAGGAGGGCGGCGACGCCGTCGTGGGCGGGCACGTGGTGGAAGCCGGTGGGACGGTTCAGCACGGTGACAGTCATCGAACCTCCTGGTCTGGACTGAGGAGTGGACAAAGCGATGCGACTGGAGCGACGAGGGAAGACCAGGAGTTCAAGCTCCATGGCCCGCCGAGCCGGCGGCGAGGCATGAGTACAGTCATGAGAGAGGGACCCCCAGAGGTAGCGTGGCGGCGACACCAGCGGTGTGCCGCCCGTCGAGGCGTTCCGGCTCCACTCCGAAGGAGCGGGCCAGTGAGGTGAGAACGGTGGTCGCCGCGTCGAGCGTGGCCGGATGCGAAGCGGCCACCCTCAGGACGGCGTCGTGCCGGGCGGGTTCAGGGCCGTCGGCCGGAGCCGTGACGGTGATGGCGAGGGTTTGGGCGCCGCCGGTCGCCGTACCGAGCAGGGTCTCGACCAGGGACTGCGCGAGCGGGTCCGGCAGGGCGGCGTACCCGGTGAGCCGGATGCAGACCTGCAGGACCGGTCCGGCGGCCCAGGTGGACCAGCGCTCGCGGAGCTGACCACGGCCGGCGTTCGCGTGCGCCAGCGCTCCGATCGAGGCCAGTACGCCGGACTCGTCCAGCGGCATGCAGTCGACGTACTCGCGGTCGAACCGGCGTACCAGGCGGCGGACGGTGTTGGTGAGGACCTGGTTGACCTGCTCGTCGGTGGCGATCTCCGACGTCCGCTGGGCGGCAACGGCGATCCAGGTCCGCGGCGGCCTGCTCTGCTTGATCCCGGTGTGCAGGACGAGCTGGAGCGAGACGGCGACGGGCTGCTCGTCGGCGGACTCGGTCAGCGTGGGTAGGCGACGCAGCAGCTCGTGCGCGTCAGCACCGACCCGAAGAGCGAGCAGGACTCCACCAGGATGACTCAGTACGCCGTACTGCTGGTCGCGGATGGGCAGAGTGCTCACGGTCGTCCGGCCGAGGAAGGCGCTCGTGAGGTCGAGCGCGGTGTCGCCTGTCAGCTCGAACCGGCGGCGGCGCAGCAGAAACGTGAGCAGGACGCCGGCCCAGCGGTACAGCCAGAGTCCGCGCACGCGCACGGCAGTCAGGAGGACCAGCGTCACAGCGGCGAGACTGGTGGCGACGAGCATCAGTCGGGAGCCCGCGGTGGCCGCGCCGACGGCGACCACGGCGAACTGCCAGCACATGACCTGACCGACCCGGAGCCCTCGCTCGGACATCTCCACCCGGTGGACCACCGGCGTCGGTGCGGGCGGCCGGTCGACCAGGTAGGAGCGGTTGGCCGCCGGAGCGGCCGTCAGGGTCGTCTGTACGGCGACGCGTTGCGGCGCGGGGTGCTGCGGAGCCGTGCCGACGCGGGCGATCGGCGTACCGACGGAGGTTGCTTGAGGGACGGCTGGTGCGGTCCGCGGGTGGACGGTCTGCTGCTGGGGAACGGCGGCGGCCGCTGCGGACCTCATGCGACCCTCGGGCCGTCAGGAGCGACCAGTTCCAGCTCGGCGCGGCCGCTGATCCGTTGCGTAGCGGAGACCAGCTCGTCGGGCGAATCGGTGGCGATCAGCAGCCCGTGGGCGTGGTCGCGGACGACCGGGTGCAGGCTGAGGCAGCCGGGCGCGGGTTCGGTGACGAGGTGCTGGTCGAGCAACTCGTCGATCATCGGGTCCACCTCCTGCTGCGTGACACCGAGCAGCCGGGCCGCCCGACGTCCGTCGAACCGAGGCGTCAACCCGAGCAGGCGGTAGAGCCGGCGAACCGGTGCCGGCAGCAACTGGTACGTCGCGTCGATCCGCTCGTGCAGACCCGCGAGAACGCGCCGACGGGTCGACTCGTCGTCCAGCCGGTGGGCCAGCCTCGCAGCGGTCCACGGCTCCCGAGCGGCCAGGAACTCGGTGAACCTGCGCAGGGCTTCGGGATGACCGGCGCTCCAGCGCAACACCTGCTCGCAGGTGGTCAGCTGCTCCGCCTCGTCGGGGCGCAGCGGGCCGAGCGCGATGCGGACGTCGCAGTCGAGCCCGAAGAGACGGTGGCGGCTGGTCACGATCACCAGCGAGCCAGGGGCGTTCGGCAGCAGCTGCCGGACCTGCTCCGCGTCAGCCACGTCGTCCAGAATCAGGAGGACCGGCCGGCCGGCCGAGCGCCACAGCGCGGTTCGCCGAACGGTTGCCGTGGGCAATGAAGCTTCCGATCGGGCGGCCTGGACCAGCGCCCCGAGTCCGTCGAAGACACTGACCGCACCGTCCCGGTGGGCCCTCAGATCGACCTGGTGACGCCAGTCGAACGCCGCGACCGCAGCGGCGGCCTCCACCGCGAAGGCGGTCTTGCCGATCCCTGGCATCCCCTCGACCGCCACGACGGTCACCCGCTCGGAGCTCACCGCCGCCCGAACGGCAGCGATCTCGGCGGCCCGGCCGACGAAACCGGTGGTGCGTGGCGGAAGGTCGCAGTACGCGGGCGTCCGGACGGCCTCTTCCGCGGGGGCGTCCTCCTGCCCAACCGTTGCCCGCGCAGCGTCCGCTGTCAGGATCTGCTGGTGCAAGGCGGTGAGCTCGGCGCCCGGCTCGATACCGAGGTCGCGGATCAGCACGCTTCGCGCCCGCTGGTACGCCGCCAGCGCGTCGTGCCGGCGACCGGTCTGCCACAGAGCGGTCATCAGCCGCGTCCAGGCCAGCTCGCGTAGCGGGTCCTCGTCGGTCAGCTCGCGCAGCAGAGCGATCGCGTCGGCCGAGCGGCCCAGCGCCAGCTGGGCATCGGCCAGGTCCTCTCGCAGCGCACGGTGCAGCTCGGTCAACCGGTCGACGGCGGAGGAGGCGTCGACGGTCAGTCCGTCGTACGGGCAACCGCGCCACAACCCGAGTGCCCGCTCCACCAGCTCGGCCGCCTGCGCTGCCGCCTGCTCGGAGCACGGGCGGTCCGAGACCAGCAGCTTGTGAGCGGCGTCGGCCGACTCGGCCGCCTCGTCGGCGTCGAGCTCACCGGGCAGCACGCGCACGCGGTAAGCACCGGGACGGCTGTCGATCCGCTCCTCCGGCAGGACCCGGCGCAGCTGCCAGACGTAGGTCTTCAGGTTCCGCCGCGCGGACGCGGGGGCGTCGCGGCCGGACCAGACCGCGTCGATCAGCTGGTCGGTGCTGACCCAGGCGTTGCGGTGCAGCAGCAGGAGCGTCAGCACCGTCGCGGGCTTGCCGCCGCACAGGTCGAGCGGCTGCCCATCGGGGCCGTCCACCTCCAGCGGACCGAGCACGCGGAACGCGAGCCGGGCCGGTGTGTGCGTTGAGTGACCGTTCATGACACATACGATCCGTAGGCGACGATGACATTTCGATGACACGTGAGGCCCCGAGTGCGCGTACTGGTGGTAGAGGACGACGAGGACCTGCGGATCGCGGTCTCGGCCGGGCTCCGGTCGGCCGCGCTGGCGGTGGACAGCGCCGGTGACATCGCGACCGCGGACGAGGCGTTGTTCGTGAACTCCTACGACTGCGTGGTGTTCGACCGGATGCTGCCGGACGGCGATTCGGTCGGCTACGTGCGGACCCGGCGGCGCGAGGGCTGGGCGGTGCCTGTCCTGTTCCTGACCGCGCGGGACACGCTGGCCGACCGGGTGGAAGGCTTCGAGCACGGCGGTGACGACTACCTGGTCAAGCCGTTCGCGGTGGCCGAACTGACCGCCCGGGTGCTCAGCCTGTGCCGCCGGGCCGGTACCGGACGACCGCCGGTTCTGCGGTACGACGACGTGGAGCTGGACACCGGGCGCCGGGAGGTCCGCCGGGCCGGAGTGCTGCTGACCCTGACAGCGAAGGAGTTCTCGGTGCTGGAGTATCTGATCAGCCGGGCCGAGCAGGTGGTCTCCCGGACCGACCTGATCGAGCACTGCTGGGACTCGGCGGCCGACCCGATGTCCAACGTCGTGGACGTGACGATCAAGCGGTTGCGGACCAAGCTGCGCCGGCCCGAGCTGGTGCACGCCGTCCGCGGCCAGGGGTACCGGCTGGTCAGGACCGCGGAGTGAAGGGCCGGTCGGTCGAGCGGCTGCGCCGCCTGCGCTGGCGGCTGACCGTGCTCTTCACCGTGATGAACACCCTCGGCCTGGTGGTGCTGGCACCGCTGCTGATCGTGCTGGACGGCACGCGGACCGACGACCGGGTCAACCACGACCTCGAGGTGGTCACCGAGTCGATGGTCCGGCTGATCCGGGACGATCGAGCGCTCGGACTCAACCTGTTGCCGAACGATCCGCGCTTCGGCCTGTGCCCCTCGTTCGCCGTCCTGCCCGGTGGCGCGCCGCACTTCCAGGCCGTCCGCAGCGGCAAGGTCTGTGCCCCGGTCGATCAGGCCGTGCTGGACCAGGCGGCCACCGACGCGGTCTCCTCAGGCGTCCGCGTCGGCGGCGACCGCGAGGGGAGCGACGGCCGCACCGTGCGGGTGCTCGCGCTGCCGTTCAAGGACGCCAGCGGCCGGTACGCCGGTGCGGTGGTCGCCTGGGACGGCACCTTCGACGAGGAGAAGCGGCACCGCAACCTCGTGCTCACCGTGACGGCCAGTTGTGCCGTCCTGATCGCCGCCGCGGCGTTGCTCGGCTACTGGCTGTCGGGCAGGGCGATCCGGCCGGCCATGGCCGCGCTGGAGCAGCAGGAAATCCTGCTGGCCGAAACCGCACACGACCTCCGTACGCCGGTCGCGGCGCTCCGGGCGCTGGCCGAGACAGCGGCGCAGAACCCGGACCAGCGGGCCGAGCTGCTGCCTCGCACGGTCCGGCTGGCCGGGCGGATGGGCGACATCATCGACGGCCTGCTGGTCCGGGCCCGGCTGGCCGCCGGAGTCGAGCAGCTGTCCATGCAGCTGATCTGGCTGGACCAGCTGGTGGCCGGAGTCGTCGAGGACACCCCCGCCGGGTCGGCCCAGGTTTCGGTGGTGACCGTGCCGACGATGGTGCGAGCCGACCCGACGCTGGTGATGCGCGCGATCGGGAACCTGCTCAGCAACGCCCTGCGGCACGGCCGCGGGCCGAACGGACAGGCCGTCGTGACGGTGACGGTCGCCGACGGCCGGGTCACGGTGGCCGATCAAGGGCCAGGGGTGGACCCCTCGCTGAGCGACGAGCTGTTCGAGCGGTTCCACAGCCCCGGCGGCTCGTCCGGCCTCGGGCTCTCGATCGTGCGGTGGGTCGCGCTGTCCCACGGCGGCGACCTGAAGGTCTACAACGGCGACGAGGGCGGGGCGATCTTCGAGTTCTCCCTGCCGGTCACCCAGCCGGAGGCGTAACCGATCGCTGAGACTGGACCGGATCTGGATTGGCCCTGGACTAGGCCTCGCCTAGCCTTCGGTGTGTGAAGCCGCTCACGGAGATGCGCCGACGCCTCACCCAGCGTGAGAACGGCGAGCAGCGAGCCCGGGCCGAGGTGTGGCGGCCGCGGGCCGCGCTGGCCGCGGTCGTGGCCGGCTGCGTGGCCGTGACCGGCATCGCGGTGGCCGGCGCGGGCAGCGCCGCGCCCGGCGTCCAGTTCAACCAGTCCGGCCGCTACGTCTACAACGCCACCCTGGGCAAGATCTTCCACGTCAACGGCGGGACCAAGCACGTCGACCAGCAGATCCCCCTGCCGGACGCCGGTCCGGGCACCCGGGTGGTCGAGTCCGACCAGAACGGCTACGTCCTGGCGCAGGGCCGGACGTGGGAGTTCGGCAAGTCGACGCTGGAGGTCGCCGACCCACAGCCCGCTGGGGTGAACGAGCTGCCGGTCGGCCTGGAGGGCGGCGGCGCGGCGTTCGCGGTCTACCAGAAGGCCGGCCGGATCGTGCGGTTCGACCGGACCCCCGTGGTGGCGGTGGCCGGCGTACCGCTCGGGACGCCTGTGGTGACGTCGAGCGGCACGGTCTGGGTGCACCGCCCGGACAACGGTCAGCTCTGCCTGCTGCCGCTGGACGCGGACCGGTTGGCCTGTCCCGCGCAGGTGCCGGTCGGGCACAGCGGCGCGCTGACGGTGGTCGGTGACGACCAAGTGGCCTTCGTGGACACGACCGCGCGTGAGGTGGTCGCTGTCGACGACGGTGGGCTCGGTCGTCAGGTGCCGCTCCCGGTCACCGACCTTCCGAGCAGCGCGATCGTGGCGGCGAACGACGTGGACGGACGACTGGCCATCGTCGACCCGCAGCGCAATCTGCTGCACCTGGTCGGAACCAGCGAGCTGACCACCGGAACGCCGGACACCGAGCCGGTGCGCCAGTCGCTGCGCAAGGGCCGGTACGAGCGGATCGTTTCGTCCGGCAGGAGCCTGGCCCTGGTCGACGAGAGCAACAACACCCTGGTCACGCTGGACCGTGACGGGCGAGAACGGTCCGTCCGCCAGATCCCGCCACCGTCCAAGCCGGCCAAGGCCGACCCGTTGGCCCGGACCGAGATCTACCGCGGCGGCGACGCGCGGCTGTACGTCGTGGGGCGTACCGGCGAGCAGGTGATGGTCGTCGACGACACCGGTGACGTGACCGCGGTCGACACCAACGCCACCGACCTGCCGGTCAAGCCGGGCGACGATCCCACTCCCGGCGACCGGCCGTCGTCCAAGCCGACGCACCGCCCGAGCCCGCCACCGGACAAGCCGACCCCACCGGTCAAGCCGACTCCACCGGTCTCCACGTCCGAGCGCCCGACCGGCCGGCCCGAGGACCCCAGGACAAATCGACCGGGCGACGAACGCACCACGCAACGGCCGGAGCCGCCCGCCACCAAGCCCACGCCTCCGCCGGACAAGCCCGCGGTCCGGGCCGGCCGTCCGGGCGCGCCCCGATCGGTGTCGGGCACGACCGGCGACGGCACTGCCCGCATCAGCTGGGAAGCCGCACCGGCCAACGGCGCCGCGGTCACGCAGTACCGGGTGACCTGGGCGGGTGGCAGCAAGACCCTGCCCGCCTCAGCCCGCCGGTACGACGTCACCGGCCTGGCCAACGGCAGCGGTTACACGTTCACCGTCCGCGCAGTGAACCGGGTTGGCACCGGCCCCGCCAGTAGTACCGGCCGGCTCGTTCCCACCGGCGGCGCCGCGGACGCCCCGCCGAACCTCCGGCTCACCGGTGGCGACGGCAGGATCACCGTGACGTGGTCGCGGCCCGACCTGCAGGGCAACACCCTGCGCGGCTACCAGGTCGAGACCGCCGCCAGCAGTACGACGGTCACCGCCACCCGGCACACCATCACCGGCCTGAAGAACGGTTCGACGTACCGGGTCAGTGTCCGGGCGGTCACCACCGACCCGTCCGGCCGGCAGATCTTCGGTCGCGCGGCGGCCAAGTCGATCACGCTGGGCGGCGGCGTGACCGAGCCGGCGCTGACCGCCTCGCGCGGCGCGGCCACCAGCCACGGCTCCGGTGACGACGCGTGCGAACCGCCGGGCTGCGCGTTCATCCGGATCGTCGGCCGCGGGCTGAAGCCGAACACGCCCTACACGTTCACGCCGTACACGACCAAGTGGCAGCCGTCGAACGGCGGCGCAACACTGACCAGCGAGGCGGACGGCAGCATCCTGATCGACGACCGGTTCGCCACCGACGCGACCGGCCAGCAGGTCTGGGTGATCGCGACCGGTCCGGACGGCGAGACGATCAGATCCAACACCTTCTCCTGGGGAACCCGATGAGCGCGACGATCCCGCCCGGCGAGGCGTACCGGCTGGTGGCCGACAACCTGCAGCGGGTGATGCACGGCAAGCCCGAGGTGGTCCGGCTGGCGCTGACCGCGCTGTTCGCGGAGGGCCACCTGCTGATCGAGGACGTGCCCGGGCTGGGCAAGACCACGCTGGCCCGCTGCATCGCGCGCAGCATCGACGCGAGCTGGAACCGGATCCAGTTCACTCCCGATCTGCTGCCCGGCGACATCACCGGCGTGATGGTCTACCACCAGGGCAGCGAGACGTTCGAGTTCCACCCCGGCGGCATCTTCGCCAACGTGGTGGTCGCCGACGAGATCAACCGGGGTACGCCGAAGACGCAGTCCGCACTGCTCGAGGTGATGGCCGAGCGCCGGGTCACGGTCGACTCGGTGACCCGCGCGGTGCCGGACCCGTTCCTGGTGATCGGCACCCAGAACCCGATCGAGATGGAGGGCACCTACCGGCTGCCCGAGGCGCAGCTGGACCGGTTCCTGATGCGGATCGAGGTCGGCTACCCCGACCACGACGCCGAGGTCCGGATCGTGCTCGGCGACACCGGCCGGATCGGGCCCGACTCGCTGAGCCCGGTGATCGACGTACCGGCCCTGCGCAACGCGATCGCCGCCGTCCGGTCGGTGCACGTCGACCCCGCGATCAGCTCGTACGCCGTGAAGCTGGTCGCCGCGACCCGCGAGCACACCGCCGTCCGGTACGGCGCCAGCCCGCGCGGCAGCATCGCGCTGGTCCGCGCGGCCCGGGCCTTCGCGGCCACCGACGGCCGGGCCTTCACCACTCCCGACGACGTCAAGCAGGTCGCGCAGCCCGTGCTGGCCCACCGGCTGGTGCTGACGCCGGACGCGGAGCTGAGCCAGCGACCGCCGTCCTCGGTGGTCGACGAGGTGCTGGCCGCCATCCCTGCCCCCACCGCCGGCGTCGGCACGCTCTGACTGGCCGGTCGATGGGTGAGCGATGCGACTGACCGGGCGCGGCGTCGCCGTCCTGGCGGGTGCCGTGGTGGCGTACCTGCTCGGTGAGCTGGCCGGGTACGCCCTGTTCCGGGCACTGGCCGGCATCGGGCTGGGAGCGTTGCTGGCGGCAACCTTCTTGACCGCGCGCCGGCCACAGGTCGAGGTGCGGCGTGACCTGTCACCGGACCGGGTCGAGCGCGGCCGCCCAGCGCTGGCCACGCTGCGGGTGCGCAATGCCGGCACCCGGTGGCAGCCGGGCTTCGCCGCGCACGACTCGGCCGGGGACGAGCGGCAGCACGTCCGCATCCGCCGGCTCGGCCCGGGCGGCGAGGCGACGTACCGGTACGAGTTGCCGACCGTACGCCGGGGGCGGCTCGAGGTCGGGCCGCTGGTGCTGGAGCGCAGCGACCCGCTCGGTCTGGCCCGCAACCGGCTCGCGACCGGTGAGACCGCCACGCTCTGGGTGCACCCGAAGCGGCACCCGACCCGCACCGTGGTCGCCGGGCGGCCGCGGCACCACCACGTCGGCCGGACCGCCGACGACTCGCTGCGCGGCTCGGCCGATCTGCGCGACGTCCGCCCGTACGTCGTCGGTGACGAGGTGCGGCACCTGCACTGGAAGGCGACCGCGCGCACCGGCCGGCTGATGGTGCGTGAATTCGTCGACCCGGACCAGCCGCGGCTCACCGTGCTGCTCGACACCCGGCCCGCATCATTGCCTTCAGCAAGTTTCGAGGAAGCGGTGGAGGTGGCTGCCTCCATCCTGTTCGCGGCGTCGATGGCCGGTCACCGGTGCCGGCTGCTGACGTCGGCCGGCGCGGACCTGGCCGCGCCCGGTGGCCCGCTGGCCGCTCGGCGGTTCCTGGACGAGCTGTGCTTGGTGGAGCAGAACGACGACCGATCGGCACTGTTGCCCAGGGCATTGACCACTGGACCGTCGAGTGGCGGCGCGATCGTGGTCGTCACCGGTGTGCGCGGCACAGCCAGTGACCTGGCGCCGTTGCTGGTGCGGTACAGCTCGGTGACGGTGCTGGGGATCGGACCGGTGCACGGTGTCGCACCGATTCTCGGCGCGCGGGTGATCCTGGCGGCCGACGCTCCGGAAGCCTTGCAGCAGTGGAGCGGGGTGATCCGGTGAACAGCCGCCGCAGGGTTCTGGCTGTCGTCGCTGCCGCCGTGCTCGGTGGCTTCTGCTTCGCACCGGTCTTCGGTCTGACCGCGCTGCTGCTTCCGGTGCTGGCCGTGGGCGCGGCCGCGTACGCCGTCACCGAGCTCTGCCGGCTGCGTGCCGGCTTGGTTCCATGGCGGCCGCTGCTGGTCGTCGTGGCCGGACTGCTCGCAGTGGTGGAGACGGTGTTGCGGGCGACGACGCAGGTCGGTGTGCCAACCGTCGAGTCGCTGCGGGCACTCGGGCGAGGGCTGACGGCCTGGCAGTCGACGTTGGAGTCGACCTGGCCTGCGCGACCCGACCCGGCCCTGGTGGTGTTCGTTCCGTTGCTGGTGCTGTTGGCCTGCCTGCTCGCTGTGGAGCTGCTCGACCGAGCTCCACCGATGGTCGCCGTACTGCCCGGGCTGGTGGTGGCTGGTGTCGCTCAGCTCTACATCGCTCTGAGCGGAGCGGCAGCACTGGTCGTTGCCCTGGGCTACGGTCTCGTCCTGGCCGCCGTGCTGGCTCCGGATCGGCAGCCGCGCCGCCAGGCGACAGTCACTCGGTCGTTCGCGCCAGTCGTGGCGGCCGCAGTCCTGACCGTGCTGGCAGTCGTGGGTTCGGTGGCTCTGAGCGCGCTCGACCCGGTGGGGCGATCCCCGTACACGCTGCAGCAGGTCCAGAGCGCCGCGGCGCCGACCGCACGGTACGCCAACCCCCTGGACGAGCTGGCGAGCCGCATCTCCCCGCGGAACGCGCGCACCGTGGTCTTCCGCTACCAGTCACCGCAGCCGGTCGCGCGCTGGCGTCAAATCGCCCTGGACGACTTCGACGGCGTCAACTGGACCACCGGTCATCCGTTCCTGCGCCTAGGCTCCGACCTCCGACCCGGGCCGGACGTCCGCGTGGACACGACGCCGCAGGAGGCAGTGGTCGAGCCCAAGGCGCTGTCCGGTCCCTGGTTGCCGGGGCAGTTGCTGCCGTCGTCCGTGCGCGGTGCCGAGGATCCGCAGATCGAGCCGATCGGCGGGACGCTGGTCAGCGCGAAGGTGCCGGACCGGTACGAGCTGACCTGGTCGAAGCCGACGGTCGACGCGAACCTGCTGCTGCGCGCGGGCGTCGACCCGCAGCCACAGCTGGGTGAGCTCGGCGCCATTCCCAACGAGGTGTCCGCGCTCGCGACACAGGCGCTCGCCGACCGGCGCGCGACCTTCGAGACCGCGCTGGTGCTCGAGTCGTTCCTGCGGAAGCGCTACAAGCTGGCCGGCGACGATCCACTGCCGACCGGCCACGGCTGGCCGCAACTGCGGCGCTTCCTGCTCGACGGCGAGCCGGGGACGAGCGAACAGTTCGCCGCGGCGTACGTCGTACTCGCGCGGGCCAACGGCATCCCGGCGCGGCTGGTGGTCGGCTTCCGCGCTCCGGTGAAGCCCGACCCGGACGGTTGGTACACGGTGCGGAACGGTGACGCGTTCGCCTGGCCCGAGGTGGCGGTCGACGGCGTCGGCTGGTGGCCGCTGGATCCGGCCGGCCGCGCCACGACCGGCAGGTCCGCGATCGGCGGGACCGAGGCCGAAGTCACCGACGAGGCCCGCGCCGCGGTTCCGCCGGCCAACGAGGTCGAGGATCCGGAGGTGGCGCCACCGGCCGCGGGGGAGGAAGGGCGCGGCTGGGACGGGTTCGACGTACCGATGCTGGGCGTCTTCGGGTTCTCGGCGGGGCTGCTGGTGCTGTGGCTGGCCGGAGTGCCGCTGCTGAAGTTCTTGCGGGCGCTGCGGCGCAGACGCCGGCCGGGTGACGCCGCGGTGGTCGGGGCGTGGGCGGAGGTCCGCGACCGGCTCCGGGCGCACGGCGTGCCCGTCACGCGCGGTATGACCGTGCGGGACCTGGCCGCCGCGGCCGCGGACGTTACCGACGCCCGGGCGGACGCCGGCCTCGCAACGGTCGCGAACAGCGTCGACCGGGCGCTGTGGTCCGGTGGGTCCGCTGGACCTGAGATCGCCAAGCAGGCTTGGGACGGCGTCCGCGAAGTACGCCGGGGACTGCGGTCGCGGCCGTGGCTGGTGCGCCTGCAGGCGGCGTTGGAGTTCCGCAGTCTCTTTTAGCGCCGGCGGCAGGTTGCTCCGCGCAACGGTTGTGGAGCACTGACGTAGACCGCCGTGCCCTCCGACCCGTACACCTCGACGCAGTACTTGAGGCCAGGTGTGACCTGCATCGTCACCGCGGTGCCGGTGCCCTGGTAGACCGTGCGCGGCTCGGCTTCCCCCTGCAGCGCGACCCTGACGACGTAGGTGAGCGGTTTGGAGCTGCTCCACTTCAACCCCACCGAGGTCCCGTTGTCCTGCGGCCGTTCGAGCCGCAGTTGCACGGCGCTGGTGGCGGTGACCGTCGGCGTGGGCTGCACTGACGGCGCCGAGGGCACCGGCGTGGCAGCAGTCCGGTCCGGGGACGGCGCCCCCCACGGCACCAGTACGACGGCCAGCACTGCTGCCACCGCCGCGAATGCTCCAGCGCCGATCAGCAGTCCCTTCGACGGCCGCCACGTCGTACGGGGACGTGCTGCGGCGACCGGTCGTGGCGACGTCCGCGGTGCTGCCTGGACGTAGTGGTGCTGGGTCTGCCGGGCCGCTGCCAGCTCGTCGCGGAAGTCGTCGAAGTCCACGTCGTCGGTCTGCGGCTCGTCCGGCTGCGCCAGCAAGGCCTCGAACACGGCCAGCACCTCGGCTGCCTCCGGCCGGTCGTCGGGGTCCTTGGCCATCATCCGCTGCAGCACCGCGGCCAGCGCCGGTGGCACGTCCCGCCCCGCCACCTCGGGCACCGGCTCGCGCAGGACTCGCAGGACGACGTCCTCGGGT
Organism: Kribbella sp. ALI-6-A; assembly: GCF_001984195.1. Lineage (GTDB taxonomy): Bacteria > Actinomycetota > Actinomycetes > Propionibacteriales > Kribbellaceae > Kribbella. Next base: position 409,808 of record NZ_MTQN01000012.1, on the reverse strand, counting down.
GTCTCGCCGGTCCGCAACGGGAAGGGCGGCTGCCCGGTCAGCGCGAGGTGAAGCACCGCGGCCAGCCCGTAGACGTCGGCCTGAGCCGACAGCTCACCGTCCCGCAGTACCTCTGGCGCCGTGTACGCCGCCTGCGCGGTCAGGTCCCGCGGAAACCGCAGCCGGAGCGCCAGGCCGAAGTCGGTGAGCGCCGGCTGGCCGCTGGCGCGCTCCACCACGTTCGAGGGAGTCACGCCACCGTGGACGATGCCCAGCTCGTGCGCCTCGGAGAGGACCGACGACAGCACCTGCCCGAGCACGATCACGTCGCCGATCGGCAGGGGGCCTCCGGCCACCAGGTCCGGCAGCGCCTGCGGACAGAACTCCGTCCGTACGCCGGTCCGCCCGTCCGGCAGCTCGTCGAGCGACTCCGCCAGCACGATCGACGCCGCGGAGCGCAGCCCCGCCAGCTTCGCCTGCTCCACCTCGACCGCGTTGTAGGTCCGCCGGTCCAGCGGCTGCGGGTAGACCTTCAGCACCGCGGTCCGGCCGCCGGACACGGCGGGCGCGAGCAGATGCACGGTGGCGACCGGACCGGTCGCGCGCAGCACCAGCGCCTCCAACGGAATCTCAGCCATCGCGGTACTCATTCTCGCACCGCCACGGATGATCGGCTGCTCATCGGTCCTCCTCGGTCCCTTGCTCAGCGTAGGAGCTGCTGCTGCCGTGGCCGGCCGGCGGCAGGAAGCTGTCGCCGGCGGCTGCGCATGCCGGTGGAACGCCAGGGTGGAAGGGTCCTGCCGCCCGCGCGCGGTGGACCGGACAAGGAGGAGACGATGAGAACGACCGGCCTGGTCCGGGTGACGGTCGCCGCACCGCACCGCCGGATCGACGTCGCACTGCCCGAGCACTCGCCGGTGGCCGAGCTGCTGCCGGGACTGGTGCAGTACGCGGGTGACCATCTGGCCGACGAGGGCGCGCTGCACGGCGGCTGGGTCCTGCGGCGTGCCGACGGCCTGATGCTGGATCCCGGGCAGACGCTCGGCTCGCATCGGGTGCGCGACGGCGAGGTGCTGCACCTGGTCCCGCGCTCGACCGAGTGGCCGGAGATGGAGTACGACGACATCGTCGACGCCATCGCCCGAGGAGCCGGCCGGACCGGACGCGCCTGGACGCCCCGGCAGACCCGGTACGCCGGACTGACCGGTGGCGCCTTCTGCGTGGCGCTGATCCTGGTGGCGCTGCTGCGTTCCACCTGGACGGCGGAGCCGGGCAACGCCTCGTGGTGGTCCCTCGGCGTCGCGTTCGGGTTGCTGTTCGCCGGGACCGCGGCGTCGCGCGCGCTGGGCGACGCGTCGCTCGGTGCGGTGCTCGGAGCCGTTGCGTTGCCCTGCGCAACGATCGGTGGGGCGCTCCTGGTCGGCGCGCCGCTGGCCGACTCCGGAGTCCCGCAGCTGCTGACCGCAAGCGCGGTCCTGGCGCTGGCCGGACTGGTCGGCCTGGTCGGCATCGCGGATCGCCAGGCGTTGTTCGCCGGGGCGGTGACGGCCGGACTGCTGGGAGTCCTCGGCGGCTGGCTGGCGTCGACCGACGCGCTGGACGCTCACCATGCGGCCGCCGTACTCGCCGGTGCGTTGCTGGCGTTCTCGCCGCTGTTCGGCTCGCTGTCGATCCGGCTCGGGCGCGTGCCGATGCCGGCGCTGCCGCTGACCACGGCCGATCTCGTCCGTGACGATCCCCAACCGCCTCGCTCGATGGTCTACCAGGCCGTCGTACGGGCTGACTCGTTGCTGACCGGCCTGTTGACCGGGTCCGCCGTGGTGGCGGCCATCTGCCAGCTCGTGCTGATCCGAAGCGAGCAGACGTCGGCGTACTGGTACGTCGGACTGCTCGCTGTCGGGTATCTCCTGCGCGGGCGGCTTTACCCGGTGGTGCGTCACCGACTGCCGATGGCTGCGGTCGGGGTGGCCGGTCTGGTCGGGCTGGCGGTCGGTCCGCTGATGTCGACTCACGGGCTGTCGTTCGTCGTGCCGCTGCTCCTGGTTGGCTGCGCGCTCGTCGTGGTGGCGGGGATCCAGGCCAGCACGCGCCGGTTGAGTCCCTACCTGGGACGGGCCGCCGAGCTGCTGGAGATCGTGGTCGTGCTGGCCGTCGTACCGGTGTGTTGCGCGGTGCTCGGCCTGTACGCCGTACTGCGTGGGCTGGGCGGTTGAGATGGCGTCCAAGCGGGACCAGCTGCAGTCGTACCAGTTCCTCGTCCAGCGGGTGGTGTCGGCGCTCGTCGTCCGGGAGACCGATCCCGAGCAGCCGCCGTTCCGCAAGCCGGCCGCCGCGGCGCTCGGCAGCGTCGCGCTGGCGATCCTGGTGCTGGCCGGGTTCGGCATCTTCGGACTGATCTCGCCCGGCGGCAAGAACGGGTGGCGCGACGGTGAGTCGATCATCGTCGAGAAGGAGACCGGCACGCGGTTCGTGTACGCCGAGGGGCGGCTGCACCCGGTCACCAACTACGTGTCCGCGCTGCTGGCGCTGAACCGGAACGCGGCGCTGACCACCGTGTCGCGCAAGTCGCTCGCGGACGTCCCGCGCGGCCCCCGGATCGGTATCGGTGACGCGCCGGACTCGCTGCCGGGACCGTCCGGGGTGCTCACCGGGAGCTGGTCGATCTGCTCGGTTCCGGACACCGACGAGACCGGTGCGCCGGTGGCGGAGTCCGTGCTGATGGTGGGGACGGCGCCCGGCGGCGGCCGGCAGCTCGGCGGCCAGAAGGTGGGCGACGCGCTGCTGGTGGCTGTGCGGGGAAGCGGCGACCAGTACCTGCTGTGGAACGGGTACCGGCACCGGATCGCTGCGGCCGACGCGGTGACGCTCGGCCCGGTCCTGAGATCGGAGCCCTGGGCAACGATCGGTTCTGAGCTGGTCGACGCGCTGCCCCTGGGCGAGCCGCTCCGGCCGATCCGCGTCGCCGAGGTGGGACAGCCGTCGCGGGCGGTGCCGTCGAAGGCGGTCAGAGCCGGACAGGTGCTGGTGATGACGGCGGCCGGCGGGAGCGCGCAGTACTTCCTGGCCGAGCGCGACGCGCTGCGGCCGATCAGCGAGCTGCAGTACGAGATCCAGCTGGCCTTCGCTCCGACGGCGACGGCGTACGGCGGCCGGCAGCCGGTCGGCGTACCGCTGGGGTTGATGGAGGCGGGCCGGGCGAAGCGGTCCGACCCGGTGCGGCCCACCGTCGGCCAGCTGCCGGACAACCGCCCGGAGTTCGTCACCCCTCCGGATGCCGGTCCGACGATGTGCGCGACCTTCGAGCCGGGGCAGAGCGTGCCGCGGCTCTCGGTCGACGTCGCGCTGCCGGCTCGCGACGAACGCACGGCGACAGCGGTCAGCACGTCCCGCGGGACCCGCCTGGCCGATCGGGTGGTCGTCCCGCCCGGTCGCGTCGCGCTCGTCGAAACGATGTCGGCCGACAGCACGCCTGCGCCAGGTCTGGGCCTGGTCAGCGACCTCGGCATCTACTACCCGCTCGCGGGCGCCGACGTCCTGGAGACCCTCGGCTACGCGGGTTCCCAGCCCGTCCGCATGCCCGCCTCGCTGGTGGCTCGTCTGCCGACCGGGAGCCCGCTGGATCCGAGCACTGCCCGCCGGCCCGTCCCGACCAGCCTCGGCTGAGATTCCTGCACAAGCAGGCCCGCCCCTGTGCATCAGGGGCGGGCCTTGGTGCGGGTGTCGTCAGAGACCTGAGCGACGCGGGCGGCGAGGTGGGGGTGCCGTTGCCGCCGCCGGAGCCGGTGGCGTGGGAGCCTCGTCCACCTGCCACAGCTCCTCGTCCAGCAGTTGAACCGTGCGCTGCTCGGTCTCCTGCCGTCGCTGTGTCCGTGCGGTGACCGGCGCCGCGGCGTCCGGCCGGACAGCCCGCCCCCGCAACTTCGCCGGTACGCCGGGAACGCCGCCGACCGGCTTGACCCGTCCGGGCGGCTGCCGATCCGCCGTGCCGGGGCGTGGGGCACCGGGCGAACTCTGGCCGAGCGCACCCGGCGGCGGCATCATCGGCGGGGTCATCCGGCCGGAACCGTTGCCCTGGGCATTGGTCGGGACGTACGGCGCCGGTGGCACCGGTGCCTCGGCCGCGGGCAGCATGGGACGGCCGCCGAGCCCGCGCGTCGCCTGCGCCGTACCGCCTTCGAGCCGGCCGACCTCCTTGAGGTGACCGAGTCCCTCGAGCCGTCCCAGCTCCGGCCGGACCGGACCGCGCGACCCGCCACCACCGCCGCCACTTGCGATACCCGGCAGGTTGACGGCGGTGCGGGGCGGGAGCGGAGTCAGCGGCGGCAGGTTGGTTTGCGGCGGCAGTGGCGGCAACGGTGGCAGCGGCGGTGGGAGCAGGGGACGCGGGGTGACCGGCGGCGGAGGAGTGACGGCCGGCGGGGTGACCGGAGTCGGCGTCGGCAGCCCGGACAGCGACGGGCCATCAGGGAGTCCACTCGGTCCGCCTGGAGCGCCAGCGGGTCCACCAGGCGCACCACCGGGGGCACCGCCAGGCGCGCCACTGGGAGCACCGCCAGGCGCTCCACCGGGCGTACCCGCGGGTGCACCGCCCGGCAGACCGGCTGGTCCACCCGGCGCACCGCCAGGAGGACCACCCGGAGCGCCACCGGGCGCACCACCGGGCGCACCGCCCGGAATCGCTGCGGGAGCACCGCCCGGCGTACCGGCGGGCCCGGCGGCAGCAGGACCAGCGGCCGACGGCGTCGTGGCCGCTGTGACACCACCGTCGCTCATCGGTCCCGTCCACGGCACGCTGGGCGCACTCGCGGCGATCGATCGGCCTGCTTCACCGAGCTGCGCACCGAGCGTCTTCAGGATTCCGGCCGAGATCTGCGGGATCTCCTGCAGCCGGCCCGCCACACTGCCGGCGATCTCGGCGGAGGTGCCGGACAAGGCCAGCAGCTGGTTGAACTCGTCCCGCAGAGCCTGGATGTCGTTCCGGGCCGTTTCGAGGTTCGTCTTCAGGGACTCCAGCGTCGGACCGATGTCCGGCGCGGCGGCCCAGCTCTCCAGCGATCCCCGCGCCCCCTCGGACCGCTGCGCGAACGCGTCACCGGCGTCGTCCATCCACTCACCGTGCAGTGCGGCGGTCGCGCCGTGCAGGCCCTCGGACGCCGCGCGGACCTCGGCCTTGAAGGCGTTCCAGCCCGCGACGACGTCGGCGTAGGTGGCGGCATGGTCGAGCTCGGTCTGCACCAGCTGCAGGTGTTCGTCGAGCACGGTCATCGATTGCCTCCTTCGTTCCCGGCGGTCAGCAGCGGCTCCAGTACGCCGGCCATCCCGTCCTGTTCCGTGCCGGTGTCTCCGGCCGGGCTCGCGGTTCCGGCCAGACCGGGCAGCCAGTCCTCGCCGGCGGTGTGGTGCTCGGTCGCGGCGATCTTCTCGGTCTGGGTCGTGTCGTTGGCCTGGTAGTCGTTGTGGCACTGCATGACGATGTCCTTGAAGGCGGTGAAGCCACGGTCCGCCTCGGTGAGGAACGCGAGCCCCTTCGCGAACAACTCGTTCACCCCGGCCGCCAGCGCGCCGCACTCGGGCAGGCCGCCGCAGGCCGTCATCGGGTTCGCGGTGATCACCGCCAGGTTCGGATTCTTCAGGCTCAAGGCGAACGTGCTCATCGCCTGGGTCTCCTCGATCCACATCTGTCCGCTCATCAGATCTCCACTCGGTCGGGGACGGGTACTAGGTGTCCTGGGCTGGTGGCAGCCAGGCCAGCTGGATCAGTTCGGGAGCGGCCCGGTGGCGCACCAGCCGGCCGCGGCCAGGGGGCAGCGACTCGGGCTTCACGCCGCCCAGCAACGGGCCCTCGAGCTTGTCGCCGGACAGCATCAGGCCGGGTGAGCCGACGTCGCGCATCCGCGCGATGAACGGCTCGTACAGCGCTCGCCCGGCGCCGTTCATCCGGCGCGTGACGATCAGGTGCAGACCGATGTCCCGGCCGTGCTGCACGTAGTCGAGCAGCGGCAGGAACGGGTTGTCCATGGTCGTCGCGACCAGGTCGTAGTCGTCGACCAGTACGAACAGCTCGGGACCCGACCACCAGCTGCGCCGGCGCAGCTGGGCGGGCGTGATGTCCTTGGGCGGCAGCCGGTCGGCCATGCCGCGCGCGGCCTCCCGCATCAGCTCCGTGGTCAGGCCGCGGTCGGTTCCGTACCCGAGCAGGTAGGGGCGGTCGACGACGCCGAGCAGTGCGCGCCGGTGGTCCACCAGCAGGATCCGGGCCTCGGACGGCTGGTAGCTCGCGGTGATCCGGCGGGCCAGCACGCGCAGCAGATCGGTCTTGCCCGACTCGGCGTCGCCGAACACCAGCAGATGGGGCTCGGTCAGGAAGTCCAGCTGGACCGGTCCGAGGTCGTTCTCCGAGACGCCGATCGTCAGGCGGTGGCCCTGACCGTCGGGCCGGTCGCGCACCGCCAGTTCGTCGTACGGGAGCTCGGCGGGCAGCAGCCGGATCCGCGGTGCCGGCGTGCCCGGCCACGCCTGGGCGACCGCGCTGACGAGTTCGGCCGGCCCCTCGGTGAGCTGCGGCAGTGCGATCAGCAGGTGATGCTTGGCGCTGGTCACACCGCGACCCGGCCGGCCCTCGGGCACGCTCAGCGCGGTGATCCGGTCCGTCATCGAGTCGAGCGGATCGCCGAGCCGCAGCTCGAGCCGGGTTCCGAGTAGGTCGCGGATGTTGAGTTTCAGCTCGTACGGACGGGCGCAGCTCAGCACCACGTGCACCCCGTACGACAGGCCGCGGGCGGCGAGGTCGGCGACCGTCGCCTCGAGGTCCTCGAAGTCGGTCCGCAGCGATCCCCAGCCGTCGATCACCAGGAACACGTCGCCGTACGGGTCGTCGGCGAACTGCCCGGCAGCGCGGCGCCGCCGGTAGTCCGCGATCCCGTCGATCTCGTGCTCGGCGAACTGCCTTTCCCGGCGAGCGAGCACCCCCGCGACCTCGGCCACGGTCCGGCGTACGGCGCCGGTGCTCTGCCGGGCGGCGACCCCACCGACGTGGGGGAGACCGCGCAGCGTGGACAGCGAGCCGCCACCGAAGTCGAGGCAGTAGAACTGGACCTCGGCCGGCGTGTGGGTGAGCGCGAGCGAGGTCACGATCGCCTGCAGGGCGGTGCTCTTGCCACTCTGCGGACCACCGATCACCACGACGTGCCCCGCTCCGCCGGACAGGTCGAGGACCAGCGAGTCCCGCCGTTGGTCGAGCGGCCGATCGACCAGTCCGACCACGGCGTGCAGCCGGCCGCGCAGCTGCGGATCCGCCGGAGTCAGACCACGCGCCGGATCGACGACCAGGTCACCCAGCAACTCCCCGACCGAGGCGGACTCGTCCAGCGGCGGCAGCCAGACCTGATGGGCCGGCGTGCCCTGGCCGGCCAGCCGGTCGACCAGGATGTCGAGCAGGCTCTCGCCCACGGCGTCGTCGTCGGGCTCGGCCAGGGCCGCTTCAGGCTGCTCCTCCACGACCGGAGCCCGGTAGCTGGTCGAGTACTCCATCGGTTCCAGCACGGACTCCAACAGTCGTCCGCCGAAGCCGCGGCGGGGCCGGACATGCACCCCCGAGACGTACGCCGAACGGAACCGCACCAGGGGCTCCGTGCCCGACTTGATGAACCCGTGTCCCGGCGGCCTCGGCAGGTGGAAGGCGTCGCCGTTGCCGAGCACCGAGCGGCTGTCGGACTCCGAGAAGGTCCGCAGGGCGATCCGGTACGACAGGTGGGCGTCGAGCCCGCGCAGCCGTCCTTCCTCCAGGCGCTGGCTGGCCAGCAGCAGGTGGACGCCGAGCGAGCGTCCGACCCGGCCGATCTGCACGAACGTCTCGATGAAATCCGGCTTGGCGCTCAGCAGCTCGCTGAACTCGTCCACGATCACCAGCAGACTGGGAACCTCCGGCAACGGCACGCCGGCCGTCCGGGCCTTCTCGTAGTCGCGCAGCGACGAGTAGTTGCCTGCAGCCCGTAACAGCTCCTGACGGCGGAGCAGTTCGCCGTTCAGCGCGTCGGTCATCCGGTCGACCAGGTGCAACTCGTCGGCGAGGTTGGTGATCACCGCGCTGGTGTGGGGCAGCGCGTCCAGCCGGGTGAAGGTCGCACCACCCTTGAAGTCCACCAGGGCGAAGTTGAGCGAGCGCGGTGGATGCGTGACGGCCAGGCCGAGCACCAGCGTGCGCAGCAGTTCGCTCTTGCCGGAGCCGGTCGCGCCGATCAGCAAACCGTGCGGCCCCATGCCGTCCTGCGCCGACTCCTTGAGGTCGATCTCGATCGGCGTACCGTCCGGACGGATCCCGAACCGCAGCCGCAGCCGGTCCCGGTTGGGACGCTGCACCCAGGTGGAGGCCGGGTCGAACGCGTACGGATCGCCGAGCTCCAGCAGCTCGGCCAGACCCAGCTCGGTGCTCAGCGGCTGCTCGCCGACCGGTTGGGCGGTCAGCCGCAGTGGCGCCAATTGCCGGGCCAGCGCCTCGGCCAGCTCGATCGTGAGCTCGTCGGCGCGCCCCAGTTCGGTCTGGCCGTCCACGGTCTCGCTGCTCAACGTCCCGTCGGCGGTGACGTTCAGTACGACGCAGGACGGTTCCAGGATGCGTGGGGGCGGCGTGGTCAGGTCGACCACCGTCACGCCCTCGACCCCGCCGCCGGTCATCAGATGGTCCGACCCTTCGACCGCGCCGCCGTCCAGTACGACGACCAGCTGGGCGCCGGTGCCGCGCGGATCGTTGCCGGGATCGAACCGCGGCCGGTTGGCCAGCAGGTCGTCCAGCATGGCCTCCACCCCGGTGATCGAGGAGGCCACCAGCCGCAGCGGGCCGAGGGCATCGGTCTTCACCGGGTGCAGTGCGTGCGGCAACCACTTCAGCCAGTCCCAGTCCGGCCGGCTGCGAGGTGCCGCGCTGACCGCGACCCGCAGGTCGTCGGGCGCCTGAAGCGTGGCCAGCTGGCCGAGCAGCGCGCGGACCAGTCCCAGCGACCGCTGGTGATCACCCCGGACGTAGATCCGGCTGAAGCCGTTGACCGCGATCGCGAGCGGCAGCTCGGGCACCGACGCGTACGTCGCGACGAACCGCCGCAAGGCCGACGCGGACAGGGGTTCCAGCCGTTCGAGCGGCTGCGTGTCCGGCGGGACCAGTTTCACCGGCGTGCTCTGGGCGCCGGTGCCGATCCGCGCGACCGCGAAGTCCGGGTCGTCGCGGCGGCGTTCCCACAACCGGAAGCTCTGGGCCAGCACCCACAGCGACGCCGGGTCCGGGTGCAGGTAGTGCATCGCGGCACGCTGGCGGTCGATCGAGCGGCGCAGCCGGATCCGGTGCTGGGCCAGCTGCCGCAGATAGGTGCGCCGGGCAACGGCCATTTCCCGCCGGTTCGCTCCGCCGGACTGGACCACCGACACGATCACCATGCCGATCACCGCGGCGCCGAACAGACCGAACACGACCAGCCGCAGACCGCCGCGCAGGGTGCCGGAGAAGGTCAGCAGCATCGCGCCCATGATCGCCACCATCGGCAGCATCATCAGCGCCTGCGTCCACTGCCGGCCGGTCGCCGCCGGGATCTCGGGTGGTGCTTCCAGCAACAACTCGCCGGACGGCAGGTCCGGCGCGGGCCGGCGGTGCGGCCGGCGCACGATCATCGTGGCCACGTCGGCGTCTCCTCGGCTCGGTGCGGCGGGAACTCGAACCTAGAGCGGGCGAGCGGCGCCCGGACGGGTATGGCAGGAACGTGACGCGGAGCCCGGAGGCCCGCGCGCACTGCCTACGTTCGGCAACGACGGTCCAGGAGACCTCACTCCCGGCCGACGCGACGTACGAGAGGAGCACCATGGCAATCGGCGACCAGATGGATCTGGTGACAGAGTCCGCGCAACACGCTCATGCGATGTCGACGACGGTCTCGTCGGGACTGCAGGGCAGTGCCACCTCGCTGGCCGGACAGGTCGGCGCGGTCATCCCGGCGCGCTGGGACATGGACCAGTCGGTGGCGTTCAGCCGCGCCCACGACAAGTGGCAGGCGGGCATGGCGCAGCTCGTCACCGCGCTGGACAAGCTCGGCACCGACACCAGGTCGGCCGAGGGCGACTACACCAACACCGACATGGCGCAGGCGACCGTGTTCAACGGCGTCGAGGCACCGGCGTTCAACGGCCAGCTGGCCTGACCCGAGAGGATTCGAGAGATGCCACGCAAACTGTGTGACTTCACCGCGGTCGGCGGCCTGGCCGACCAGGTCGCCGCGACCCACCGCAAGGTCGAGGCGGACATGGAGAGCTGGGCCCGCACCGCCGGGCTCACCGAGGCGGACTGGCAGGACGGCGCCGGTACCAAGTTCGGCGAGGTGAGCCGGGCCTGGGGCGTGGTCGCCGCGGCGCACCAGGAGATGCAGATGGCGATCCGGCAGGCCACCGTGCAGGCCGTCGCCGAGAACGCCGCGACGGTGGCTCGCAGCGCCGCCCGGTTCGGCTGAACCACGCGGCACCGAGAACGGCCCCGGGAGCTCCTCAGCTCCCGGGGCCGTTGTCCGTGCCGGTTCAGCGTTCCGCCGGTGGGGCGGGCAGCAGGAAGAGCTGGTCCGGCGGATCGTCCCGCTCGCGGTCGGCTCGGGGCTGGGCACCCCGGGCGGGTACCCAGCCCCGGCGTACGCCGTGGGGCAGCACGAGCGCCAGGGCGAGGACGACGAGCGCAGCCGCGCCGACGAACAGGCTCTTGCCCCAGGCAACAGACATCAGCCGGTGGCGTTCGGCGGCGGCCTGCACGACGGCCGGTTCCGGTGCCGGCGACGCCACCGCGACCGCGATCCGCGGGCGAGTCGTGCTCAGCCCCTCACCGACAGCGCGATAGGGATCGACCACCCCGGCGCCGTACTGCCATCGTGCTCCTCCTCCGCGGGCGGGCGACGCGGTGGCGATCAGTCGTTGCTGCACCTGTCGCGCGGTCAGCCGCGGCCAGGCAGCACGCACCAGCGCCGCCGTTCCGCTGACGAAGGGCGTGGCGAAGCTCGTACCGGTCACGTAGGTGTGACCACCGCGCCGGGTCGGTGCGAGTACCTGGCCACCGGGCGCGACCAGGTCGACGTACGGGCCGGCCTGCGAACTACTCGTCCGTTGCCCGTCGATGTCGATCGCGCCGACGCCGAGCACGCCGTCGTACGCCGCCGGGTACGACGGCAGGCTGACCCCGTCCTCGCGCTGGTTGTTGCCCACGGCAGCGATCACCAGGACGTCGCGCGCTTGTGCGTAGGCGACGGCCGACCGGACCGCCGGATAGTCGACCGTGCCCGCGATCGACAGATTGAGCACCTTCACGCGCTGGTCGGCGGCGTACCGGATGCCCTCGGCCAGCGCGACCGGCGAGATCTGGTTCGGGTCCGTGCCGTTGGCCGCTCGCTCGGTGACGCGGACCGGCAGGATGCGAGCGTCCGGAGCGACACCGTGGAACCCGATCCCACCGGTGGGCGTGGCCGCGATGATGCCGGCGACCGCCGTACCGTGGGAGTCGCAGTCGAAATCGGCCCGCAGCGTTCCGCTCGCGGAGTAGAAGTCCTCGCCGCGCCGGACCTTGCCGCGCAGTTGCGGGTGGTCCGCGTCCACACCGCTGTCGACCACACCGACGAGCACTCCGCTGCCGGTACTGCGCGCCCAGACCCGATCGGCGTCGAGCATCTGCTGCGCCCACGGAAGCTGGCGGACGACCGGCCGGCCGGGGTCCGCGTTCGGGCACAGTCCAGACGGTGGCGCCGCCGAGGCCGGGAGCGCGGCCACCAGCGGCATCAGCAGTCCGATCGCCGTCAAACCTTGTCGCAACACCCAGCCATCTTCCGGAGGACCGGCGCGCCGGACGCGGTGCTGTCCTCTAGCGGCCACCACCATCGCAGGCGGTTGCCGGCGCCCGAGACTCACTGCCATCGACATCGAGGGGGACAGGAGGACCAGGATGGCAGTGGCCGAACCGTCCAACGACTTCGGCCTGTGGGCCGAGGTGAAGGCCATCACCGGCTGGCCGGACACCGACGAGGACCGCGTCCAGGGGCTGGCCGAAGCGTGGACCGCGTCCGCGGGCCACTTCGCCACCGCGGCCGCGGCGGATCCGAGCGCGGGAGGCTGGCAGGACGAGGCCGGTACGGCGTACGCACAGCGGGCCGGTCAAGCGGTGACCACTGCCGCGACGATGGACCAAGGGATGCAGGTCCTGGCCTCGGGCGCGGAGCTGTTCGCCGCCGAGGTGCGGCAGACCAAGCAGGCGATCGCGGACTACATCGACCAGTGTGTGGCCCTGTACGGCGCTGCCGCGAGTCTGCCGGGCGGCGTGGACGCGGCGTTCCGGCAGACGTTCGTCAGCCAGGTCGCTGCGGAGGTGCGGCAGCTCCTGCAGGACACCGCGGACAGGATCCGCACGACCCTCGCTCCCTTTCAGGAGCTGATCAGCGGCGGGACGGCCGGCGTCGAGACGTACTCCGCCCTCAACCGCACCATCCGCGGTGGGCTGGCGCTGAGCGCCGATGTGGCGAACGCCCGCGCGCAGAACCTCTACCGCGGCATCGAAGGCCTGATCACCGCGCACCTGACGGCCCTCGGCAAGAGCCCGAGCGAGATCAACCGCGCTCTGGCCGGCATCGAGCAGCGCAATCTCCTGCAGGCGCGGGGCGTCGCCGACGCCGCTCAGCAGCTCGCCGACAGCCGGTACGCCGACTTCGCCAAGGCGGTCGTACCGGCGTCGAAGTTCATGAAGTCCGTGGCCGGGGTCGGGGTGGTCAGCGACGCGTACGACCTGATCAAGAACCCGGACGGGGAGACCGGAGTGCGCCGCGGAATCTCGGTGGCCGCGGACCTGGCCGGGATCGGCGCGGGAGGTGCGGCGCTCGCCGCGGGCGCGGGGCTGGTGGCGCTGACCCCGGTCGGCCTGGGGCTGGTCGCCGCCGGATTGGTGTTCTCCGGCGGCTGGGCAGCCGGGGAGTACGTCTACGACCACTGGGACGACATCACCCACGGCGCGCAGGTCGCGGGTGACTGGGTAGGAGGGCTGGTGTCATGACCGTGCACGGACGTGAGGTGCTGACCAGCTTCACCGACGAGGAACTGGCCGCGATCGCCGGCCCGGACCAGGAAGTGGTCGCGCCGATGCCGTGGCTCGACCAGCAACCGGTCGAGCAGCGCGAGCTGACGCTGTCGGTCGCGTTGCGCGGGCTCGTGGCCCGCGGCGTGGTCGAGCAGGTGGACCACGACCGCGAGACCGACTCCCTCGTCCTCTCGCTGTCCGCGCAAACCCAAGCCCTGCTGACGATGCGCCACACCGTGTCGGCGGTCGTGATCGCCGAACGTCAGACCGCACGCGGCAAGCATGCGATCGTGCAGTACTTCGGCGACGGTGTGCTCGAGGAGGACGTCGACCAGTCCGGGCTGCACACGTTCAGCGTCTGCTCGGACCAGCACGCTCTGGACGGCCTCGTCGAGCTGTGCGATCCGGCCGATGTGGCCGGCGATCACACCGGGGAGGCCGAGGTGCTCACCGACCACGCCGTACCGGCGTCGCTGGACGACGCGGTCGCGGTCACGGTGTTCGCCGGGGTCACCCAGGGACCGTACGGCGAACCTCGGCAGGAGCGGCTGGCCGTGTACGCGTTCGCCGATCACGTGCTGCTCGCGCACCGTCCGCTGCATGCCACCGACCTGGTGCTGCGCCGGGTGAGCAGCCAGTCGCTGCGGAGGGCGATCGGCGCGCTGACAGGAAGAGGTCAGCCGGATCGCTGGTGAGTTGCGACGAGCCACACTCGAGCCACCCTGCCGCGACGAGACGAGGAGACACCGATGCAGGATCTGGACAGCGGTCCACGGCCGCCTCGCCTGGACCACGAGAGGTTGCGGACGAATCTGCTGACCGTCCAGCAGGAGCTGGGCCGGGTCCGTGCCACCGCGGACTCCGACGACGGTCTGGTCAGCGCGACGGTCGGCGGCCGCGGCGAGTTGCTCGACCTGGTGCTGGACCCGAGGATCTATCGCAGTACCGATTCCACCGCGCTGGCCGAGACGATCCTCGGCACCGTCCGCGACGCCGTCGAGCTCGCGGCCGACGAGGCGTTCGAGCTCACTCGCGATGTGCTGTCCGCCAAGGCGACCCGCGACCGCGCCGACCTGGCCTTCGACCCCTTGCTGGAGCAACTCGATCGCGGAGGCAGGCCATGACCGCCGGCGGAATGATGGACATGGTCCCCGAGCAGGTGGAACCGCGGATCAAGGCCCTCGCGGACACCGGTACCACGCTGGCCTCCGGCTGGGAGGGCGCCAAAGCAGCGATCGCGGCCGCCGAGGGCGGGATCGGCAGCGGTCCGCTGGCCGAGGCGTTCCGGGCCAACTACGCGCCCGCGACACAAGCCGTGCGCACTGCGGCCGACCCGGTCCCGGGCGAGTTCCAGTACGTCGCGTCGGCCGGCTCGCAGGGCGTCGCGGACTACCGGTCCGTCGATCAGCCCGGCCTGTTCGGCTTCCCCAGCTGAGCCGCGGAGGCTGACGATGCCCGTTCCCGAACCACCGAGTGATCTGGGCCTGTGGCCGGCAGTGAAGGCCCTCAGCAGCTGGCCCGAAACCGATGAGGACGCCGTCCGGGCTCTGGGCGACGGCTGGCAGCAGGCCGCGGCGGGCTTCGAGGCCGCCGCCGGGTACGACGTCGGCAGCGTGCTGGGCAGTTGGGCCGACACTGCGGGCGTCGCCATGGTCGACCGCACCGGCCAGGCCCTGATCGCGGCTCAGCAGAGCGCGCGGTCGATGCAGCAGCTCGCAGGCCAGGCCAGCCACTTCGCCGACGCGGTCACGCAGACCAAAACGGCTGTCAGCAACCTGATCCGCGACAACCTCGGCCGGTACGCCGCCCTGATGGCGCTGCCGAGCGGCACCGCCGAGGCGTTCCAGACCTCGTTCGTGAACGAGCTGGCGAACGCCGTCAACACCTACACCGCTCAGATGGCCGCGAAGGTCGCCGCAGACAGCTCCACCCTTGCCGCCGGCCTTACCCCCGCTGCGGTGACTGCTCCGCCTCCCGGTGCGTCACCCGACCAGGTCAAGGCCTGGTGGGACAGCCTGACCGACGAGCAACGCGCCACCGTGCTGCGCGATTCACCGGACCAGATCGGCAACCTCGACGGCATCCCCGCCACCATCCGCGACGCGGCGAACCGGTCGATGCTCGACCAGCAGCTCGCCGCGCTGCAGGCCGAGCGGGGTGCCCTGGCGCAGAAGCTGGAGACGCAGAACAAGACCCCGGCCGGGCCGTTGTACACCGACATCCTGGAACTTCGCGAGCTCGACGAGAAGATCGCCGGGGTGGGGCAGATCCAGCAGCGCCTGGCCGAGGCACCGGCGGGGCAGCCGCCCGCGTTCCTGCTCGGCCTCGACCCGACCGGCGACGGACAAGCGATCGTTGCCATCGGCAACCCGGACACCGCGGGCAACGTCGCGACGATGGTGCCGGGAACCACCGCCAGGCTGGGCACGTTCGGCGGCGAGATGGCCAGGGCCGACCTGCTCTGGCAGTCGGCGCAACGGGCCGGATCGCCGTCCACCTCGGTGGTCGCGTGGCTCGGCTACGACGCGCCGGACGAGATTCCCAACGCCTCGAGCGCGAGCTACGCCGACGGGGCGGTCAAACCGCTGCAGGACTTCCAGAACGGGCTGCGGTCCACCCACGAGGGCCCGCGGTCGCTGAACACCGTGGTCGGGCACAGCTACGGCACCACGGCGATCGGTCACGCCGCGGTGAAGGGCAGCCTGGACGCCGACCAGATCGAGTTCGTCGCCAGTCCCGGCGTGCTGGCCGAGACGGTGACCGACCTGCACCTCGACGGTGTGCCGGCGGCCGACGTGGGGCGCCGGGTGTTCTCCACCGTCTCGGCGACCGACCCGATCAACGTCACCAACCTGCCCGGCGTCGACGCCCTCGGCCCCGATCCGGCCGGGCCGAGTTTCGGCGGGCGTACCTTCGAGTCGCCGCGCGGCGGTGACCTGCACATCCCGGTCGAGGGCGGTGGTGAGTTCGTGATCCCGCAACTGGAGAACCACTGGCACAGCTCGTACTTCGAGGGCAGCCTGGACCCGGCGCAGCCGCGCAATCCCACCCTGGACGAGACAGGTCAGATCATCGCGGGCAACCGCCGGTGAATCGTCACCCGTGATCTTCGGCGATCTCCGGTGTCAGTTGGTCCCAGTCCGTCACGATCGGGGCCAGCTCCCCGCGCAACCACAACGGCAGCTGGTCGTGGTGATGCTCGTCGCCCAGTACGCCGGACGCTCCCAGCGGCACGCACCATCCGCTCTTCGTGCGGTCGCCGAGGTCCCACGCGTATCGGGCCACCGACGCCCGGACGCACACGTCCGTCACGCCGGGAACGCTCGTCGTGGACAGCACGCAGTGGTGGTCGCCGGACAGTGCGAGATCGATCGGCTCCTCACCGCGCGCGAACAGCGGACCCCGGATCACCTGCAGCGGCGACAGCTGATGGGTCTCACCCCACGGTCCCCGCGGCTTCTTCGCGGCGACCTCCTCCAGCGCGTCGCGGGCGAGGGCAGGAACGTCGATCGGCAGCAGGTCTGTCGCCAGCAGGTTCTCCAGAGCGAACGCGACATGCGTCAGCAGGTCGAGGTACGGCTGGAACATCTCCGGCGCGTCGACCTCCTCGAGCGCGGCCAGCGCCGGATGCTCGGCGATGCGCCGGCTGAGCGACCGCCGGACCGCGGCGAAGCTCGACGCCGTCGTACTGTTCGCGTCCATCCGCCGGTCCCAGGCCGACAAGCGGTCACGCAGCTCGACCGCCTCGGCGGACAGGTCGGGCAGATCAAGCAGCAGGTCGAGGATGCTGCCGGCCGATCCCAACCAGCTGTCGGTGTGCACGGTCGGCATGTCCTCGACCGTCCATCCGGCCCGCGCGGTGAGCAGCTCGCGGATTCGGCGGGACCGGTGCGGCGCGGCGAACTCGACCCCCAGCGGCGCGGCCAGTTCCCGCGCGTTCGCCATCACGGCGACCCCGTCGACCGTTGCCCTCGGCATCGGATGGATCCAGCCGTCCCACTCGTGTTCGCGCTCCCAGCCCGGTACGACGCGCAGCCCGTTCTCCGCGTCACGCAGCGGAACCAGTCCCGCCGTTCGGTGCAACAGCCCGCCTGACGTGTCCGCGGCGAGCACGACGTTGACCGGTTCGATCCACTCGTCGAACGCCGTGTCGATCCCGCCGACAGTAGTTGCCCGCAGCAACTGCGGAAGGGCCGTGAAGCCGAGCCGGCCGGTGACCCGCGGGGGATACCGCAGGCTGACCGCGCGATCCGCGTCCGGCCCACCGATCACCACCGGCCCGCGCGCGGTCTCGATCACCTCGACCTGCACCGCGTCCCCGCCCCGGACCTCGACCGTCTCCGGGTGCCTCTCGGCGACCTGCCACCCGTCGGGCCCGAGCGCCTCCACGCCGTCGGCGGTCCGCCGAAGTCGTTCGTCGTAGAGATCCTGGTAGTCGGCCGACGCGTTGGTGATCGCCCACGCGACCTCACCGGCATGCCCGAAGTGCGCCACCCCGGGAACACCGGGCACCGCCAGCCCCAGTACGTCGTACTCCGGGCAGGCGAGCCGGATCTGCTGGTAAACACCCGGGCTCTCGACGTACCGGTGCGGGTCACCCGCGACCAGCGCCGTACCGGTCGCGGTCAGCTCGCCCGGGATCAGCCAGCCGTTGCTGCCCGACGTCCGCGGTCCTTCGCTGGTGAACAGGTTCATCGCCGCGTCACCAAGATGTCGCGCGACGTGCTCCCGCCAGAGCTTGGAGGGGAAGCCGGTGAACAGGATGTGCGCCGCCGCCCAGATCCCGAGCGGTGCCCACGGCTCCCACCTCCCCGGTACGACGCCGGCCGCCGCGAACTCGGGAGCCCGCGCCGCTCCCGCCGGCAGGCCCGCGTTGACCCCGTCGACGTACGCCTCGACCCACTCCCGGGTCGCGTCGTCCAGCTCGCGGAAACACCGTTGCGCCGTGTCGGCCAGCCGGGCCTGCCGGGCGAAGGTGTCCCAGGCGACTGCTTCCGGCCCGAGAAAGGCTGCCGTCTCGCCGAGCATCCGGCGGCGCGCCGCTTCGATCTGCCAGGCGCGGTCGGCCGCCACGTTGCGTCCTTGCAGGCGAGCCAGTTCGAGATGGTCGCCGGCCCGCAGATGCGGCACTCCCCAGGCGTCCCGGTAGACCGTGGCGTTCACGCGTGTCCTTTCGGGCGGACCGACAGCTCAGCGGCTGTGCAGTGGTCGACTGCCCGTCCATTCTCGGCGACGGGCGTGTCTGACACCCGTTCCGGGTTAGCTTGGTCAGGTGATCCGTCCGATCAATCCGGCCGACCCCGGGCTCGCTCCGCGGTTGCTCGACGTCCAGCACCGCGCGTACGCCGTCGAGGCCGCTCTGATCGGCTTCGACGGCATCCCACCACTGCAGGAGGACCTGGCCGGCCTGATGGCGTCGACCGAGCACTGGCTCGGCTGCTTCGAGGACGACCAGCTGGTCGCCGCGGTCGCCTACGAGTTCCCCGACCACGAGACCGTCGACATCACCCGCCTGGTCGTCGACCCGGCGTACGCGCGCCGCGGGCACGCGCGGGCGCTGCTCGACGCCCTCGACGACCTGGAACCCCGCGGCGTCTCGCTGGTCTCCACCGGCACCGCGAACACCCCGGCCGTCAACCTCTACCTCGGCCGGGGCTACCGGGAGACCGAGCAGGTCGAGGTCGGGCCGGGGGTCCGCATCACCAAGTTCCGCCGCGAACGCGTGCTCTGATCAGTCCGCCGACAGGCTCAGCGCGGTCCACGAGACGGCCGGCAGCGTGACCGTCAGCTGTCCGTCCTCGAGCTTGACGGTGTCGTTGGCCTGCGGGACCACGCGGTCCGGCTGGGCGGCCGAGTTCACCGCGAGGCGGTCGTCGTCGGCCATCGTCAGCGCCTCCCGGACCGAGGTCACCCCGGCGCGGCCGAGGTCGACGGTGACGGTGATCGGCGTGTCCAGCGACCGGTTGACCAGGAAGACCGCCAGCTTGCCCTCGTCGTACGTCGCCACCGCGTCCACCGCGGGCACGTCGCCGAACTTCTCGGTGGGCACGGTCGGCGACGACGTCTCCACTCGGAGCACCTGACCGGCGGCCAGCCGGGAGGTGATCGCGAACGGGTGGAACGTCGGCTGCCGCCAGGCGGGGCCGTCCGGCTCGGTCATGATCGGCGCGATCACGTTCGCCAGTTGCGCCAGGCATGCGACCGCGACCCGGTCGCTGTGCCGCAACAACGAGATCAGTAAGTTGCCGACGACCACGGCGTCGGTGAGGTTGTACTCGTCCTCGATCCGCCGCGGCGCCACCTCCCAGGCGTCGGCCGGGCCGTCGGTCAGCCGGGAACGGTCCTTGTACCAGACGTTCCACTCGTCGAACGAGATGTCGATCCGCCGGTCGCTCTTCAGCTCGGCCCCGACGTGGTCCGCGCTGGCGACCACCGCGTCGATGAAGCGGTCCATGTCGACGGCCGACGCCAGGAACGACGCCGGGTCGTTGTCGTCGTCGCCGTAGTAGGCGTGGCAGGAGATGTGGTCGACCAGCTCGTAGCACTCCTGCAGCACCTCACGTTCCCAGGTGCCGAAGGTCTTCATCCCGGAGCCGGACGAGCCGCAGGCGACCAGTTCGAGGTCGGGCTCGACCATCCGCATCGCCCGCGCCGTCTCGGCCGCGATCCGGCCGTACTCGGTGGCCGTCTTGTGCCCGATCTGCCAGGGCCCGTCCAGCTCGTTGCCCAGGCACCACAGTTTGATCCCGTACGGCGACGCGGTGCCGTGCTCGGCGCGCAGGTCCGACAGCGCCGTACCGCCGGGGTGGTTGGCGTACTCCTGCAGGTCGAGGGCTTCCTGGACGCCGCGGGTGCCGAGGTTGATCGCCATCATCGGCTCCACCCCGGCCTTCGCGCACCAGCGGATGAACTCGTCCAGGCCGAACTGGTTGGTCTCGATGCTGTGCCAGGCCAGCTCGAGCCGGCGCGGGCGGTCGGCCTGCGGGCCGACCCCGTCCTCCCAGCGGTAGCCGGAGACGAAGTTGCCGCCGGGGTAGCGGACCAGCGAGACGCCGAGCTCGCGGGTCAGCTCCAGCACGTCCTTGCGGAAGCCGTCCTCGTCGGCGGTCGGGTGGCCGGGCTCGTAGATCCCGGTGTAGACGCAACGGCCCATGTGCTCGACGAAGGTGCCGAAGGTGCGCCGGCTGACCGGGGCGACGGTGAACGAGGGATCGATGGACAGTGAGGCAGAAAGCACGAGGGAATGCTCCTTGGTGGTAGACCGCGGTGAGGTGGTGCGGTGGTTCAGCCCTTGATGCCGGCGTCGCCGACACCACGGACGACGTGCCGCTGGAACAGCGCGTAGACGATCAGCAGCGGCAGTCCGCCGAGCAGGGCCGAGGCCATGATCTGGGCGTAGCGCAGGCCGTAGGAGCCCTGCACATTGGCGAGTCCGACCGGGATCGTCATCATCGACGGGTCGGTGGTCACGATGAAGGGCCACAGGAAGTTGTTCCAGGCCCCGATGAAGGTGAAGATGCCGACGGCCACCAGGATCGGGCGCGACATCGGCACCATCACGGCCCAGACGATCCGCCAGCGGGTCGCGCCGTCGACCCGGGCGGCGTCCTCGTAGTCGCGGGAGATGCCGTCGAAAAACTTCTTCAGCACGAACACCATCACCGGCGCGACCACCTGCGGCAGCACGATGCCCCAGTAGGTGTCGACCAGCCGCAGGGCGGTCATCTCCTGGAACAGCGGCACGATCAGCACCTGCGGCGGGACCAGGATGCCGGCGATCAGCAGGCCGAACATCACCTTCCGGCCCGGGAACGTCGTGCGCGAGAACCCGTACGCCGCCAGCACCGAGACCAGCAGGGTCAACCCGGTCACCAGCACCGCGACGATCGTGCTGTTGAAGAACCAGCGCAGCAGCGAACCCTGCTCGATCACGCTGCGGTACGCGTCGACGGTGGGATCCGCGGGCAACCAGGTGATCGGCGTCCGGGTGGTCTCCGGCTCGGGCTTCAGCGACGTGTCGAGGGCCCACAGCAACGGAGCCAGCCAGACGACGGCCAGCAGCAGGGCGCCGACCGCGATCGCGACCTTCGGATAGCTGAGCCGGTTCGTCATCGGTCCGCCTCCTTCCGGCCGGCGAAGAGCTTGAACTGGGCCACCGAGACGATCACGACGATCAGGAAGAACAGGTACGAGACCGCCGAGGCGTAACCGATCCGGTAGCTGGTGAAGCCGCTCTCGTAGATGTACTGGATGATCGGCCGGGTCGCGTGGTTCGGGCCGCCCTCGGTCATCAGGTAGATCTGGTCGAAGATCGTCAGCGACGCGACCAGTTGCAGGACGACGATCAGGCCGGTGGTCCGGCTGAGCATCGGCAGCGTGATCCGGAACAGTTGCTGCGGGCCACTGGCGCCGTCGATCGAGGCCGCCTCGTACAGCTGCGCCGGAATGCCCTGCAGCGCGGCCAGGTAGAGCAGGAAGTTGAACCCGACGGTCCACCAGACCGTCGTGATCACCACCGCCAGCATCGCCCGGTTCTCGGTGTTCAGCCAGTCGATCTCGGCGAACCCGCCGGACGTCAGCAGCCCGTTCACCAGGCCGAAGCCGGGCTGGTAGATCCACACCCAGATCAGCGTCACGACGGTGGCCGGCAGCACGAACGGCGCGAAGTACGCGAACCGCAGGAACCAGCCGAACACCCCGCGCCGGTTCGCCAGCAGCGCCATCACCAGGGCGGTCAGGACCAGCGGCGGCGTACTCATCGCGGTGAAGACCAGCGTGTTCTTCAGCGAGTCCCAGACCGCGGGATCGCCGAACAGCTCGCGCCAGTTCGCCAGGCCGAGGAATTCCTGCTTCACCCCGGCCAGACTCGTGTTGAAGAAGGAGTTCCACAGCCCGGCCAGGGTCGGCCAGAGCAGGAAGAACAGGAAGAACAGCCCGAACGGCGCGACGAAGAACAGTCCGCCCCAGCGCTCGGTCCAGGGTGGACCGCTACGTGGTGGCGACGACGTGGTGTCCGGCGTACGGGGGCGGGCGGGTGTCTGCACGGCCATCGGGTCAGCTCCTGTCAGACCGGGGACGGGGTGTCGAGCAGCTTCCGGGTGGCGGCCTTGAACTGGTCGAGCGCCTGCCGCGGCGTCGAGGTGCCCGAGTACACCCCCGAGAACGCGGCCCCCGCTTCGTTCTGCAGCTGCGCGCCCGAGCCGCTGAACCACGCGTCCGGGTCGTACAGCACGTCCGGCGCGACCGAGCGGTACTCGGCCTGCGGCTTCAGCGCCAGGTACTCCGGGCTCGCGACCACCGGCTGGTACGCCGGGATGTGGCCGCCGGCGGCCCAGTCCGCGCTGTTCTTCAGCATCCAGGCGATGTACTCGACCGTCGCCGCGGTGTCCTCGGCGCGGCGGTTCGCCTGGTGCGGCAGCACGAAAGTGTGCGCGTCACCGGCGAACTTCGGCACGTCGTACACGACCGGGAACGGCGCCATGCTGAACGGCATCTTCGCGGCCTGGTACGTCGTGACCTCCCACTCGCCGTTGAAGCTCAGCCCGGCGTCGCCGTTGCTGAACTGCGCGACCAGTGCGGCGTAGTCGGCCGACTTCGGGGTCAGGCCGTCGGCGGCCAGTTTCGCCATCAGTTGCAGGGCTTCCAGCGCCTTGGCGTCGTCCAGCACCAGCTCGCCGGACTCGTCGAGGAACTGGCCTTCGAGCTGGCCGTAGAGCGTCCACCACAGCCGCCACGGGTTGGTCGTCTCGACCGACGCGGCGAACTTGCCGGTGACGTCC
Source organism: Kribbella sp. ALI-6-A (assembly GCF_001984195.1). GTDB lineage: Bacteria > Actinomycetota > Actinomycetes > Propionibacteriales > Kribbellaceae > Kribbella. Next base: position 386,975 of record NZ_MTQN01000012.1, on the reverse strand, counting down.
TTGACCGCCTTCAGCATCTCGAGGAAGGCGTCGACGCCCTTGACGGTCGTGATCCGGCCGTCGGGTCCGAGCAGCCCGGCCTTCTGGCAGATCTCGGTGTTGTAGTAGAGCACGAACGGATGCTGGTCCAGCGGTACGGCGTACAGCTGACCGTCGACCAGACAGCGCTGCCAGGTCTCGGGCAGGAAGTCCTGCTCGGTGATCCCGGCCTTGGTCAGCAGGTCGAGCGGGATCGGGTCGAGCATCGTGGTCGGGCTGAAGCCGCGCAGCCGGGACAGGTGCAGGGTGGCGACCTCGGGTGCCCGGCCGCCGGCGGCGGACATCGCCAGCTTGGTGTAGAACGGCGGGCCCCAGGCCAGGGTGTGCGCCTCGAACGCGATGTCCTTGTGCTCGGCAACGAACTTGTCGTGGATCTGCAGCAGCCGGGCGCCGTCGCCGCCGCCGAACAGGTTCCACTCGCGGACCCGGGCGCCGGAGCTGCCGATCGAACCGCAGCCGGTGAGTGCGGTCGCGCCCGCGAGGCCCAGAGCACCGGCCAGCAGCGTCCGGCGCGTTGGTTTGTGAACGGTCATGGTCGTCTCCCCTGAGGGCGGTGGAGCACGCTGTGACATCGATGATCTACATCGGTGATCTACATCGGTGTAGAAGGATGATGCCCGTGGTCCTCAGGGGCGTCAAGACCTCGCCGCGGTCAGTGTCCGGATGTGGACTCGCGCACGTGCAGCGCGTACCGCGCGACCACCTCGCGATGCTCGGTGTCGTCGCCGTTCATCCGGCCGACCAGGATGTCCACCGCGGTGGCGGCGATCTGGCGGCGGCCCGGGTTGACCGTGGTCAGGCTCGGGATGCTGTAGCTGGCCTCGTCGATGTCGTCGAACCCGGCGACGGCCACGTCGTCAGGAACCCGGACGCCGTGCTGGATGAGCACCCGCAGCGCCCCGAGTGCGAGCGTGTCGTTGAGTGCGAGCACCGCGTCGAACTTCTCGCCGGAGGCGATCAGCGCTTCCATCGCCTCCGCGCCGGTCCGGCGCTGCCAGGGATCGGCGGGCATCGCGAGCCGGTCGATCGGCTCCAGGCCGGCGTCCGTCAGCGCGGACGCGAAGGCGCCGTACCGGATCGCGGCGGTGCCGACCCGTTCGCCCGGATGGATGCCGAGCACGGCGATCCGGCGGCGGCCGAGCGCGAGCAGATGCTCGGTGACGGCCCGGGTGCCGGCGACGTTGTCGATCATCACGTGGTCGGCCGGGCCGTGGAACATCCGTTCGCCGAGCAGGACCATCGGGGTCGCGGTGCGCAGGTGCTCGATGTCCTCCTGCCCGAGGGCGAGCGGGCTGAACAGCAGACCGTCGACGAGGTGGCCGCGCGGCCGGTGCAGAGTGGTGAGCTCGCGGTCGCGGAGGGCGTTGGTCTGCTCGATCACCACGGTCAGGCCGTGCGTCTCCGCCGCGGTGATCACGGCGTCGGCGAGCTCGGCGAAGTACGGCTGGCTGAGCTCGGGCACGGCCAGCCCGATGATGCCGGTGCGGCCGGACTTGAGGTTCCGGGCGGAGATGTTCATCTGGTAGCCGAGGGCCTCGATCGAGGCGAGCACCCGGGTGCGGGTCTCCTCGCGGATGAACGGGTAGCCGTTCATCACGTTGGACACCGTCTTCGGCGACACCCCGGCATGCTGTGCCACGTCCCGCATGGTCACTGCCACAAGCTGCCCTCCGTGTCGTCGATGCTCCTCCGACACGGTAGTCGACAGCTTGGACGTGAGCTGTGCAGCGACTCGGAGCTTCGGGTACGCCCGGTCTGCCGCATTCCGGTGGCGAGCGCCGAATCAGCGCTCGCAGCTCATCACGCGTCCTTCGTCCCGGGCGCCACACCGTACGGCGGGCGGTTCAACGGGGTCAGCTTGACGCCGGACCGGCGGGCCTTGTCGACGATCGCGTCCTCCGGGCGGCCGAGACGCAGGCCGATCACGCACGGCGGGATGTTGTCCGCTGCCAGCTCCTCGAGTTCGGCCAGTTCCTGCGTCGTCCAGGGTTCACCGGCGTTCCGGATCGACTGCGGCAATGCCATCTGTCTCACTTCTTCGCTGGTCGGGGGATCTCTCTTTTCCGGTTCCCGCGCGCGCGGTGGATAAAAGTGTTCGGGGGAAGAAACACGCTCCGTAAGTTCACTACCACTCTTACTGATTGAACTTCGAACGGCTTGTGGAGGAATTAGTGGGGGTCAACCAACGATTGGTCCGCCCCTACAATGGCCTGTCATGGGGACGCTCCTGGGGATGACCACGTTCGTGCTGCACAAAGTCGGTGTGGCCGGACGGCGGGAGATCGCGGAGCGCCTGGCGATCCGCCCGGGCATCACCGTGTGGCAGTTCGCCGCCCTCGCCGAGCTGGCCGATCAGGGCCCGATGGCCCAGAACACCCTCGCGGGCGGACTGGGCCTCGACCCGAGCGACACGGTCCGGCTGATGGACGAGCTGCTGGCGGACGGCCTGGTCTCCCGCGAACGCGACCCGGACGACCGTCGCCGCTACCGCATCGCCCTCACCTCGCTGGGCCGGCGGACCTTCACCACCGCCCGCGGTGTGGTGACCAAGGTGGAGAACTCGACCCTGGCCCCACTCACCCCCAACGAGCGGGCCCAGCTGCTCAAACTGGCGGGTAAGGTCCATGCGGCCCTCAACTCCAGCAAGTAGGCCCGTCGGCCTCGACGCCATCAAGGAGGACGGTGGGATGCGTTCGATTCCACCCTCGGTTCAGCTGGCGGCGCGATCCGCGAGGGGACGCCGGCGGCGGCCCGGATCGACGATCGAGATCGGCTTCCACGCGCCGTCCGGCGGATAGAGATCGGTGCCGGGCGGGACGATCTCGTCGATGCGGTCGAGGACGTCGTCGTCCAGCGTCAGATCGGCGGCCTTGAGCGTGCTCTCCAGGTGCTCCATCGTGCGCGGCCCGGTGATCACCGACGTGACGGCGGGGTGCGAGACGACGAAGGCGAGCGCAAGCTCGGGCAGCGTCCGGCCGAGCCCGTCGGCCACCTCGATCAGCTGCTCGAGCGCGTCGAACTTCGCCGCGTTGCCAGGGATCGCCGGGTCGAACCGGAACGGCGTGAGCGCCGCCCGGCCCGCGGTCAGATCCACTGGCCGGCCCTTCCGGATCCTGCCCGACAGGAAGCCCGACGCCAGTGGGCTCCAGGTCAGTACGCCCATGTTCAGCCGCTGCGCCGTCGGCAGCAACGACCGTTCGATCCCGCGCGCGATCAGCGAGTACGGCGGCTGCTCGGTCCGGAACTTGCCGAAGCCCCGCCGTTCGGCCACGTGGTAGGCCTCGACGATGTCCTCGGCCGGGAACGTCGAGCACCCGAACGCGCGGATCTTGCCGGCCCGGACCAGGTCGGTGAGCACCGACAGCGTCTCCTCGACGTCCGTGCGGTGGTCCGGCCGGTGCACCTGGTACAGGTCGATCCAGTCGGTGCCGAGCCGGCGCAGGCTGTTCTCGACCTCGGTGGTGATCCAGCGCCGCGAGTTGCCGCCGCGGTTCGGGCCCTCGCCCATCGGGAAGTGCACCTTCGTGGCCAGGACGACGTCGTCGCGGCGGCCCTTCAGCGCCTTGCCGACGATCTGCTCCGACTCGCCCGCGGAGTACATGTCCGCGGTGTCGACGAAGTTGATGCCCTGGTCGAGCGCGGCGTGAATGATCCGCGCGCTGTCGTCGTGGTCCGGGTTGCCGACCGCGCCGAACATCATCGTGCCCAGGCAGTGCACGCTGACCTCGATCCCGGTCGCGCCAAGAGTGCGGTAACGCATGCGGCAAACTCCTCAGTCCGTGGGGTATGCCCGAAACCTAGGAGCTAGACCTCGCTCTAGGTCAACCTGCGCAACGAAGGAGCAAGTCCATGGCGGTCGCCGACTACGCCCATCTGTGGGAACCCCGGCCGGGCTGGCTGAACACCGCGTCGTACGGGCTGCCGCCCCGGCCGGCCTGGGAGGCGCTGCAGGTGGCGCTCGCCGACTGGCATGTCGGCGCGACCAGTTGGGAGCCCTGGGACGCGTCGACGGTCCGGGCGCGGGAGTCGTTCGCGCGGCTGATCGGCGCACCGGCCGCGGACGTCTTCGTCGGCAGCACGGTCTCGGCGGCGCTCGCGCCGATCGCGGCGGCGCTGCCCGACGGAGCGAAGGTGCTGACCGACTCGGTGGAGTTCACCTCGAACGTGTTCCCGTGGCAGGTGCACGCCGACCGCGGGATCGAGGTGGTGACGGCGCCGAGCGAGGACTTCGTCGCCGCCATCCGGCCGGGTGTGGACGTGGTCGCGGTCAGCGTCGTCCAGTCGGCGACCGGTACGGTGCTCGACCTTCCGGCGGTGGTTGCCGCCGGCCGGCGGATCGGTGCGTTGGTGGTGCTGGACGCGAGCCAGGCCGTCGGCTGGCTGCCGCTCGACGTCACCGGCGTCGACGCTTTGGTTGCCCACAGCTACAAGTGGATGATGGCGCCGCGCGGCGCGACGTTCGGCTACCTGTCGCCCGCGCTCCGTGACCGCTGCCGGCCGCTGCACGCCAACTGGTACGCCGGTTCGTCGTACTACGGCGCCACGATGGAACTGCCCGCCGACGCCAGGGCCTTCGACCAGTCACCGGCCTGGTTCAGCTTCGTCGGCGCCGCGCCGGCGCTGGAGCTGCTGGAGGAAATCGGGATCGCGGAGATCCACCGCCACAACGTCGCCTTGGCCAACGAGTTCCGCGCTGGGCTCGGGCTCCCGCCCAGCGACTCCGCGATCGTCAGTGCGGACGTCCCCGGCGCCGACGAGGCGTTCAAGGCGGCCGGCGTACGGGCCGCCGTACGGGACGGTCGGCTGCGGGCGTCGTTCCACGTGTACTCGACGCGGGCCGACGTCCAGCTCGCGCTCGACGCGCTCAGCTGACCGCTGTCCTCGAGTCCGCCGGCTGGTCGTCGGTCGAGTGGGCGACCGGGATCGTCCAGAGACAGTCGGCAGTGCCCTGGCTGAGGTGCTGCTGGTAGATCTCGACCTTGTGGGTGATCACGTCGAGGCAGGCGGTGAGCGCGGCCAGCTGCTGCTCGACGTGCTGCTGGTGGCTCTGCAGCAGCGCCAGCCGCTCGGACTCGTTGCCGGGACCCTGCCGGACCAGGTCGGTGTAGCGACGGATCGTGTCCAACGGCATCCCGGACGAGCGGAACCGGATGCACATCTCCAGCCAGTCGACGTCGTCCTCGCTGTAGACCCGGCGGCCGTTCGACTCCCGCCGGACCGGCTCGGCGAGGATGCCTTCGCGCTCGTAGAAGCGCAGGGCGTGCACGCTCAACCCGGTCCGCTCCGACACCTGCCCGATGCTCAGCCCGTCGTTCATCTGGTCAGGGTAACCGCGGCGGGGGAGCGGGCGGGTCGCATTTTCGATGGGGTCAGAACGGCCAGACGCAGACCCCGGGGTCGAGTGGCAGGAGGCGAGCGGTGATCGCGGTGGGGCCGGGCTCGATGATCGCCAGAGCGTCGGCGGCGGCCGCGCCTCGGAGCATCGCGGATCCGGCGTGGCCGACCGGTACGGCGCCGTCGCGGGTGATCCGGACCGGGACCAGGCGGGTTCTGGCCGGGTGTCCGGCCAGGCCGCCCTGGATCGGGGCCACGGGCAACCTGGGGAGGGCGAGCCCGCGCATTCGGTGCAGCACGGCGATGCTCAGGGTGAGGAAGGCGGTCAGCGCGGCGAACGGATTGCCTGGTAGGCCGATCACCAGTCGACCGTCGGTGAGGCGGGCCAACGCTTGCGGGTGCCCTGGTCGGCAGGCGACTCCGTCGATCACCATCTCGGCGTCCAGCCCCGACAGCGCCGCCCGCAGGTGATCAGCCGGGCCGGCCGCTGACGACCCGGAGACGAGAATCAGCTCGGCTTCGCACGCTTCCAAGGCATTTCGCAGAGCCTGCCGGGAATCGGCCAGGTGAGTCACCCCGCAACAGCTCGCCTCCGCCCGTTCGATCAGCCCGGGCAGCATCGGCCCGATCGCGTCCCGCACCCGTCCAGGTCCCGAAGCCCCACGGCGCACCAGCTCGTCACCGGTGACAAACGCGGCGACCCGCGGCTTGGGAATCACCGTCAGCCGATCCAGCCCGACCGCAGCCGCCAGCCCGAGCACCGACGGCTCGATCCGGACACCCGCCGGCAGTAACAGTTCCCCAGCAGCACACTCCTCACCCGCCCGCCGGATGTTCCGCCCGCCCCCACCTGGGGCGTCGAGGGGGGAGGGGGAGCCGAGCGCGCCCGGTCCCGGCTCGGAGCGGGCGCTGGGGCTGTGGAAAGGGGAGCCTCCCTTGTCCACCTCGGGTCCGGCTGGGGCAGGGGCCACTCGCACGATGCCGTGTTCGATGCGCGCTTCCTCGTCGGGCAGCACCTCCGTCGTCCCCGCGGGGACCGTGGCGCCGGTGACTACCGCGTAGGCCTGGCCGTCGGCCAGTTCCGGTCGCTGGTCGGAGCCGGCCAGAACTGTGCCTACCAGTTGCCAAGGGCCCACACCGGACACGGCGTAGCCGTCCATGGCGGAGCGGTCCACCGGAGGCACCGCGCCCGGGGCCACGAGCGGCGTGGCCAGTGTAGTTCCGGCGGTCGCCGACAGGGGCAGTGAACGTGGCGCCAGCGGGACCGCGGTTGCGTGGGCGAGGGCGCGGGCTACGTCCCAGGCCAGAGGTGTCGCCGCCTGCCAGTGGCTGGGATCAGGCACCAGGCGCCTTCAGGCGTTCGGCAGCGAGCGCGGCGACGGGGTCCAAATCCTCGGCGCCCGCCTCGACGTGGGCCACCAACGCGGCTTTCATGCGTGGGTCCCACACCGCGCGGATGTGGTTGACGATCGCGAGCGCCGCCACGTCGGCCGGTTGGTGGGCGAACTGCCGGGCGATCTCGTTCGCGAGCCGGACGTGCGGCGGCAGCGTGGTCGCGCTCATCGCCGGCCCACCGCGACGGTTGCGGGGGCGGCGCCCGACGGCTCGACGATCAGATCGACCTGGACCGCGGTCACCTTGTACTCCGGGCAGTTCGTGGCCCAGTCGGAGTTGTCGGTGGTGATCACGTTCGCGCCGGTCACCGGGTGGTGGAAGGTGGTGTAGCAAACCCCGACCGGCATCCGGTCCGACAGCTTCGCGCGCAACGTCGTCCGCCCGACTCGGCTGGCCAGTGCCACGACCGAGCCGTCGACGATTCCGCGGACCTCCGCGTCGTGCGGATGCAGCTCCAGCACGTCCTCCGGATGCCAGGCGACGTTCGCCGTACGCCGGGTCTGTGCACCCACGTTGTACTGCGACAGGATCCGTCCGGTGGTGAGGATCAACGGGTACTTGCGCGTCGACCGCTCGGTCGTCGGCACGTACACGGTCTCCATGAACCGGCCCTTGCCCCGGGTGAACTCGGCCGCGTGCATGATCGGCGTACCGTCGGGTTTGTCCAGGTTGCAGGGCCACTGGATCGAGCCGGCCTCGTCGAGCCGGGCGAACGACACTCCCATGAACGTCGGCGTGGTGAGCGCGATCTCGTCCATGATCTGGCTGGACGACGCATAGTGCATCGGGTAGCCCATCGCCTGGGAGAGCTCGCAGATGATCTCCCACTCCTGCTTGCCGGTGCGCGGCGCCATCACCGGCCGGACCCGGTTGATCCGCCGTTCGGCGTTGGTGAACGTGCCGTCCTTTTCCAGGAACGATGTCCCCGGCAACAACACGTGCGCGAACTTGGCCGTCTCGTTGACGAACAGGTCCTGGACGACGAGCAGCTCGAGTGCGCCCAGGGCGGCGAACACGTGCGCGGTATTCGGATCGGACTGTGCGATGTCCTCGCCCTGCACGAACAATGCCCGGAACGATCCGTCGATCGCGGCGTCGAACATGTTCGGGATCCGCAGCCCCGGTTCGTTCAGCAGCGGCGTACCCCAGAGCTGCTCGTAGACCTCACGAGCACCGTCGTCGGAGACGTGCCGGTAGCCGGGCAGCTCGTGCGGGAACGAGCCCATGTCGCAGGAGCCTTGTACGTTGTTCTGGCCGCGCAGCGGGTTCACCCCGACGCCCGGCCGCCCGATGTTGCCGGTCGCCATCGCCAGGTTGGCCATCGCCATCACGGTGGTCGAACCCTGGCTGTGCTCGGTGACGCCGAGACCGTAGTAGATCGCGCCGTTGCCGCCGGTCGCGTACAACCGGGCCGCCGCGCGGATCTCGCTCGCCGGTACCCCGGTGATCTGCTCGACCGCCTCCGGGCTGTGTTCCGGCTGCGCGATGAACGTTTCCCACTCGTCGAATCCCTCGCACCGGGACTCCACGAACGCGCGGTCCACCAGCCCTTCGGTGACCACCACGTGCCCGATGGCGTTGACGACGGCGACGTTCGTGCCAGGCGCCAGCGCCAGGTGGTGGGCCGCCTCGATGTGCGGTGACCGGACCAGATCGGTACGCCGCGGGTCGATGACGATCAGCTGGGCACCTTGGCGGATCCTCTTCTTCATCCGCGAACCGAACACCGGGTGCGCGTCGGTCGGGTTGGCGCCGATCACGAGGATCACGTCGGCGTCGTCGACCGACTTGAAGTCCTGCGTCCCGGCCGATTCGCCGAAGGTCTGCTTCAGTCCGTATCCGGTCGGCGAGTGGCAGACCCGGGCGCAGGTGTCGACGTTGTTGTTGCCGAAGACCGCGCGGACCATCTTCTGGACCACGTAGACCTCTTCATTGGTGGTCCGCGAGGAGGTGATCCCGCCGATCGAGCCCGGCCCGTGCTGTGCCTGGATCTCGCGCAGCCGGCGCGCGGTGAAGCCGATCGCCTCGTCCCAGGACACGGTTCGCCACTCGTCCTCGATCGAGTCGCGCACCATCGGCGCCAGCACCCGGTCGGGATGGTCGGCGTATCCGAAGGCGAACCGGCCCTTCACGCAGGAGTGGCCTTCGTTCGCCCCGCCGTTCTTGTACGGCACCATCCGGACCAGCTCGTCGCCCCGCAGCTCGGCCTTGAACGAGCAGCCGACCCCGCAGTACGCGCAAGTGGTGATCACCGAGCGGGTCGGTATACCGAGCTCGATCACCGACTTCTCCTGCAGGGTGGCGGTCGGGCACGCCTGGACGCAGGCGCCGCAGGAGACGCAGTCGGACTCCATGAACGAGACCCCGGCGCCGGCCGCGACCTTGGAGTCGAAGCCGCGGCCCTCGATGGTCAGCGCGAGTGTGCCCTGCACCTCGTCGCACGCCCGGACGCAGCGCGAGCAGGAGATGCACTTGCACGCCTCGAAGTCGAAGTACGGGTTGGAGGTGTCGGTCGGCAGCTCCAGGTGGTTCGCGCCGGCGCCCACGCCCGAGCCGTACCGGACCTCGCGCAGGCCGGTGACGCCGGCCATGTCCTGCAGCTCGCAGTCGCCGTTCGCCGAACAGGTCAGGCAGTCCAGCGGGTGATCGGAGATGTACAGCTCCATCACGCCGCGGCGCAGCTTGCCGAGCTTCTCGTTCTGGGTGCGCACGACCATGCCCGGAGCGACCGGGGTGGTGCAGGAGGCCGGCGTACCGCGGGCACCGTCGATCTCGACCACGCACAGCCGGCAGGAGCCGAAGGCCTCCAGGTTGTCGGTGGCGCACAGCTTCGGGATGTCGACGCCGGCCTGTTTCGCCGCGCGCATCACCGACGTCCCTGGTGGCACGGTGACGGCGATGCCGTCGACGGTCAGCTCGACGGTGGCGTCGCCGGGGCGGGCCGGCGTACCGAAGTCAGGTTCCTTGAGCAATGTCATGCGTGGAAGTCCTCTCCGAAGTGGCGGACAGCGCTGCGGACCGGCAGTGGCGTGAGGCCGCCCATCGCGCACAGGGAGCCGTCGGTCATCAGGTCGCACAGGTCGTCCAGCAGGACGAGGTTCTTGCGCCGGTTGTCGCCGGCCACGATCCGGTCGATGGTCTCCACGCCGCGGACCGCGCCGACCCGGCAGGGCGTGCACTTGCCGCACGACTCCTCGGCGCAGAACTCGAACGCGAACCGGGCCATCGCGGCCATGTCCACGGTGTCGTCGAACACCACGATCCCGCCGTGGCCGACCATCGCGCCGGCTGCCGCGAACGCCTCGTAGTCCATCGGCAGTTCGAACTGGTCGACCGGCAGGTAGGCCCCCAGCGGCCCACCGACCTGGACGGCGCGCACCGGCCGGCCCGACGCGCTGCCGCCGCCGAGGTCGTTCACCAGCTCGCCGAGCGTGATCCCGAACGCCGTCTCGACGACCCCGCCGCGGGCCACGTTGCCTCCGAGCTGGAACACGCTGGTGCCGAGCGATCGCCCCACTCCGTACGCCGCGTACGCCGCGGCGCCGTGGGCCAGGATCGTCGGGATCGTTGCCAGCGACAACACGTTGTTGACCACGGTCGGGCGGCCGAAAAGCCCTTCGAGTGCTGGGATCGGCGGCTTCGCGCGGACCATGCCGCGTTTGCCCTCGAGGCTTTCCAGCATGCTGGTCTCCTCGCCACAGATGTAGGCGCCCGCGCCGACCCGGACGTGCAGGTCGAAGGTGAGGCCGGAGCCCAGGATGTCCCGGCCGAGCCAGCCGTGCTCGCGGGCGGTGGCGATCGCGGCGTTCAGCGCCTCGACGGCGTCGGGGTACTCCGAGCGCAGGTACACGTAGCCCTCGGTCGCGCCGACGGCGTACGCGGCGATCGTCATGCCCTCGATCAGCACGAACGGGTCGCCCTCGATCAGCATCCGGTCGGCGAACGTGCCGGAGTCGCCCTCGTCGGCGTTGCAGCAGACGAACTTGAGGTCGGACTCGGCACCGAGCACCGTGCGCCACTTGATCCCGGTCGGGAAGCCGGCGCCACCACGGCCGCGCAGGCCGGACGTGACGACCTCCTCGACCACCTCGGCCGGCGTCATGGTGAGCGCACGCCGCAGTCCCTGGAAGCCGTCGTGCTCGGTGAAGTCGCCGACCGACCGTGGATCGACCACGCCGACGCGGGCGAACGTCAGCCGCTGCTGCTTGCGCATCCACGGCAGTTGCTCGGTCAGGCCGAGATAGGCGGGCTCGGCGCGGGCGCTGCCGGTCAGCATGCCGGCGGCGACCAGTCCGTCCACGTCCTCGGGCGCGACCGAGCCGTAGCCGACGCGTCCGGCCGGGGTCTCCACCTCGACCAGTGGCTCCAGCCAGAGCATGCCGCGCGAACCGGTCCGTACCAGGTCGAGCTCGAGGCCGGCCGTGCGAGCCGCCGCGACGATCCGCTCGGCGACCTCATCGGCGCCGACCGATTTCGCCGCCATGTCCCGCGGTACGAACACCCTGGCCGGGCGAGGCTTCCGCGTCATCGGGCGTCCCCGAGGATCGCGTCGAGGCGAGCCGGAGTGACACGGCCGTGGATCCTGCCGCCCACCTGGACCGCCGGACCGAGGGCACAGTTGCCCAGGCAGAACACCTCGTCGACGGTCAGCCGGCCGTCGTACGTCGTCTCGCCGAAGCCCAGCCCGGTGGTGCGTTCGGCGTGATCGGCGAGTGCGACACCGCCGACGGCCCGGCACGCCTCGGCCTGACAGATCCGCACGGTGGTGCGCCCGCCCGGCTCACGCCGGAAGTCGCGGTAGAAGGTGACCACGCCGTGCACCTCGGCCACCGACAGGTTGAGCACGTCGGCGATCACCGGTACGTCGGTCTGGCTGATCCAGCCGAATTCCGCCTGGACAGCGTGCAGGATCGGCATCAGCGCACCCCGCAGTTCGCGAAGCTCTGTGGCGATCGCGCGGACGCGATGCGGACGCCCGGCGCCGGGCACTGGGGCGGAGTCCGTGGCGGGGATCGTCATGTCTCAACGGTCGCGGCCCGATCACCACCGGTCAAAGCGATCCTCCCTATGGGGCGATAGGCAAGCACTATCAGGCTGCGGTCCACCGGGGCTGGAGTCGATGCGCGATGGGTTCAATCGGCGCCGCGCGTGGGACTCCCGAGCAGGACGGCGAATCCGTCGAGGTGGCGGGCCAGGCTGTACTCGAACATCCGGTCCAGATCGGCGGCGATACCGGCCGGGGTGGTGGCGAGCAGCGGGAAGCGGCCGAGCAGCTCGTCGGCCCGCTCCCGCTGGTTGAGCCACCACAGGTCGAGCGTCACGCCGGTCTCCTGTTCCGCTTCGATCTCGTTCGCCCGGGAGAGAGCGGCGGTGACGACGAGGGTGTGCAGCGTCAACGCCTCCCGCGTCATGGTGGTGATGGACAGTCCGAGTCCGTCCAGCGCTCTCAAGGTCCATTCGGTCTGGGCCATCAGGTTCGGCAGCAGGACCGGCCGGGTGAACGAGATCGCCCGGGGCAGCCAGTTGTGTCGCCGGCACAGCTCCCACTGCAGCCGGGAGATCAGTTCGAGCTTGGCGCGCCAGCCTTCCGGTCCCGGGTCGGGCAGTTCGATGTCGCCGAACACCTCGTCGGCCAACTGGGCCAGGAGTTCGTCCTTGCCGTCGATGTGCCGGTAGAGCGACATCGGTCCGACACCGAGCTCGACGGCGAGGCGGCGCATGGAGACCGCTTCCAGTCCTTCGCGGTCGGCGATCGCGATCGCTGCCCTCAGGACTCGCCTTCTCGTCAGTCCTTGCCGGGGCCCGCGGGCCGGCTGCCGTACCTGCTTGCTGACCACGGTGCCCGAGCCGACCTTCGTCTCCACCAGTCCGTCGTCCCGCAGGCCGGCGAGCACCTTGGTCGCGGTGGCGATCGCGACGCCTTCGTTCTGCGCGAGCTGCCGCACCGACGGCACCCGGTCACCGGCTCGCAGCTCGCCGGTCAGGATCCGCGCCCGCAGCTCGTCGAGGATTCGTTCGGAGGGAGACGTCATGGCTGAAGTGTACTAGTTCACTGGTGACACTTCATCTTCTTGTAAAGGCGATTCGGGGGATCAGACGGCGAGTGGTCGATACGGTGTACGCATGATCAGACAAGCCACCGGCATCGAGTCGACCACCGTGGTGGACATCCTCACCGAGGCGTTCACGGACGATCCGCTCGTCGGCTGGCTCTTCCCCGAGCCGGCCGGCCGGGCACAGTTGCAAGCGCGCTTCTACTACTTCCAGCTCGCCGACCCGGCCGCCGAGGCGTACCTGATCGGCGGCAACCAGGGTGCGTCGTTGTGGAAAGCAACAAACGCGGCGACGGACGCTTCCGCTCCGGCGGTGGACCTGGAGGCGGTCTTCGGGGCGGCCGGTGATCGGTTGCGGGCCCTCGGGCAGGCGCTCGCGCGAGTGCGGCCGGCGCAGCAACACCTCTACCTGTCCTGCATGGGCGTGGTCGGCGACCGGCGGGGCGCCGGCCTCGGGTCGACCCTGCTCCGGCACCGGCTGGACCGCGCGAACGTGGCGGCGTACCTGGAGGCGAGCTCGCCGCGCAGCCGTGCCCTCTACCTCCGGCACGGATTCGAAGATCTCGGCGCTCCGGTGCAGGTGGCGGACAGCCCGCTGCTGTGGCCGATGTGGCACCCGGCAACGAAGGAGAACAACTGATGACCTCACCGACGGTGATTGTTGTGCACGGCACCAACTCGTCCTCGCTGTGGTGCGCGGGGCTGGTCCGGGAACTGACGCTGCGGGGTGTGCGCAGCGTCGCGCTCGACCTGCCCGGGCACGGCGAGGAGGCGTTCTACCCACGCTCGTACCAGGCCCCGCAGGATCTCGGCGCGCTGGCGACGGAGCCCTCGCCGCTCGCGAAGTTCACCATCGACGACTATGTCGAGCGGGTGGTCGACGTCGTACGACGGGCCCGTCGGCAGGGTCCGGTGATCCTCGCCGGGGCGAGCCAGGGCGGGATCACCCTGAGCCGCGTCGGGAACGCCGTACCGGAACTGCTGGACCGGGTGGTGTACATGGCGGCGTACTGCTGCGTCGACCTGCCGAACCTCACGGCGTACCTGGAGACGCCGGAGAACAGCGAGAGCCTGCTGCACCTGGTGCAGGCGGCGATCGTCGCCGACCCCGCGGTGCTGGGGGTCACGCGGCTCAACTGGCGCTCCGCCGATCCGGCGATCTTCGAAGGGGTGCGGCAGTGCCTGGCCGGTGACTTCACCGACGAGGAGGTGAGCCGGCTGCTCAACCGGCTCGAGCCCGACGAGTCCGCCACGATCCCGCTCGCCGACGGCCGCGGGCGGGCGGAGACCTGGGGCCGGATTCCCCGGACCTACGTGCGGTTCACCCAGGACCGGTTGATCCCGCTCGCGCTGCAGGACCGCTTCATCGCCGAGGCCGACCGGCTCACCCCGGACAACCCGACCGACGTGCGCAGCATCGACGCACCGCACGTCGGGCCGTTCGACCGGCCCGACCTCGTCGACATCCTGGCCGGTCTCGCTCAGCCGTGAGTGGACAGCACCGGGCGCACGACCGGTCCGTAGATCGCGTGCGCCTGGTGCTCGGTGAAGGCCCAGTAGCGGTCGCCGAACGACCAGTGCCACCACTCGGTCGGATAGTTCACCAGCCCGGCAGCGGTCAGTACGTCGGCCAGCAGCGCGCGGTTGGTTCTCGCCTCCCGGCTGATGTTGGCCGCGTCGAAGAAGCAGGCGCCGTTGGACTGCTCCGGCGTCGCGTCGATCGGCGTCCCGAGGTCGAACGGGCCGTGCTCGCCGATCAGGGTCAGGTCGACGGCCGCGCCCGCGACGTGCGGTGCGACCTCGACCGGCGAGACGAAGCGGCTGGCCAGGACGTGTGCCTCGTCGTCAGGGATGCCGGGGTTGAGCTCGGCCAGTTCGGCGCGGTAGGCGTCGTAGATCTGCTGCTGCAGCGCGAGGTCCCGCAAACCCTCCACGACGTACAGGCGGACGCCGGTCGGCAGGAAGCTGTCCGCGATCGCGAGCCGGTCCGCCAATCCCTCGCGGACGAACTGGCGATCGCGCGCGAGCACGCCGCGCCCGTACAGGTCGACCAGCGGCTCGCCGCTCTCGATCGCGGGGATCCGGGTGATCCGGTCGTCACTCAGCAGCACGGGCATGCGCGGTCTCCAGCAAGTTCTGTACGACGTCGGGGTAGGACAGCCCGGCGGTCGCCCACATCCGGGGAAACTGCGAGGCGGGAGTGAAACCGGGGAAGGTGTTGATCTCGTTGACGACCGGGTCACCGTCGGCCGGGAGGAAGAAGTCCACCCGGGCGAGTCCGGCACAGCCCAGCGTCTCGAACACCTCGATCGCCGTCCGCCGTAAGGTCGCGGCCAGTTCGGCCTCCAGCGGTGCCGGTACGACGAACTGGTCCCCGGCGCCCTTCGCGTACTTGGCGGTGGTGTTGAAGAACGGCTGATCCGGATCGCTGTGGATCTCCAGCGCGGGCGCGGCCTCGACCCGGCCGTCGGGGAACTCCATCACCGCGAGGTCGATCTCGCGGCCGAGCATCTCCTGCTCGACCAGGACCTGGCGGTCCAGCGCGGCCGCCGTGGCGATCGCGTCGGCCAGCGCGGCTGGCTCGGTCACCCGGGTGACGCCGAAGCTCGAACCACCGTTGCCGGGCTTGACGAAGACCGGGAAGTCCAGGCTGGCCGCCTTCAACTGCTGGTGAGCGGCCTCGGGATCACGCAGGTCGGCGCCGCGCAGCGTGATCCCGGGCGTCACGGGCAGACCGTGGGCGCGCAGGACGGCCTTGGCCAGGTGCTTGTCGAGGCCGACGGCGCTCGCCGCGACGCCGCTGCCGACGTACGGGACCTTCAGCTGCTCGAGGAATCCCTGGATGACGCCGTCTTCGCCGCCTTGTCCGTGCAATGCCGGTACGGCGACGTCGCAGGCCTGGAGCAGCTCGATCGCCTCGTGCTGCCCGTCGCGCCAGGTGCCGTCGGCGTCGATCACCAGCGCGATCACGGTGTGGCCGAGTTCGGCGGCCGCGTCGGCGATGCCCTGGCCACTGGCCAGCGACACGTCGTGCTCGGGGCTCGCGCCGCCACTGATCACTGCGACCTTCACCGGGATGCCTCCTCGTAGCGGCGCGGCACCCGGGATCCGAGGCCGCAGTAGATCTCGTGCGGGATGGTGCCGGCCCACTGCGCCCAGTCGGCTGCGGTGGGCTCCCCGTGGTCGCCGGGACCGAAGACGATGACGGGTTCCCCGGGCTCGACCGGGATGTCCCCGGCATCGACCAGGAACTGGTCCATGGCGATCCGCCCACGGACGGGCATCCGGACGCCCCGGATCAGCACGCTCGCGGCGGGCGATGCCGGGTTAGCGCTCGCCCTCGCGGGGTGCGCCGGGTTCGCGCGCCCGCTCGCGGGGTGCGTGCCTCTGCCCGCGCCCACCGACCCACCCCCCGTCCCCGCGGAGCGGGGGATCCCGTCGGCATACCCGAGCGGGATCAACGCGATCGTCGTGTCCGTCGGCGTCACGTAGTCGTGGTTGTACGAGACTCCTTCGCCGGCGCGGATCCGGCGGACCTGCGCGACCTTGGTGACCAGCCGCATCGCCGGCCGCAGTCCGGTGCCCAGCTCGTCGATGCCGTAGAGGCCGGCGCCGATCCGGACCAGGTTGCAGTCCGGGGCGTCGAGGGTGAGGGTGCCGGCGGAGTTGGCCAGGTGGATCACGGACGGCTCGAGCCCCGCGCGCCGGGCCAGAGCGACCCCGGTGCGCAGGAGCCCGAGCTGGCGACGGCTGTGCGTCGCGTCGAGCTCGTCCCCGTGCGACAGGTGCGACCAGATGCCGCGGACCTTGACCGCGCCGAGCGCCTCGTAGTGCGCGGCCGCCCGGGTCAGCTCGATCCACTGGTCCGGCGTACTGCCCCCTCGGTGCAGGCCGGTGTCCAGCTTGAGGTGAACGTGATGCACGCTCGGCGCGGACACCACCTGCTGCAGCTCGGCGACGGTCGCCACGCTGACGTCGACGTCGGACAGCCACATCAGCTCGGTCGCGTCGTACAGCCAGGCCAGGATCGGGACGGTCAGGCCGGCCGCGCGCAGTTCGAGTGCCTCGTCGGCGCGGGCGACGCCCAGCCAGGTGGCGCCGGCGTCGACGGCCGCCTTGGCGATCTGCACCGCGCCGTGCCCGAAACCGTTGGCCTTGACGACGGCCAGCACTTCGGTGCCGGGCCGCAGTCGTTGCCGGAAGCCGCGGACGTTCGCCTTGACCGCGCCGAGATCGACCGTCGCCTCCGCCAGACCGAGGCAGGCACGGGCCGGACTCTGGACCAGGTTCATACCGGTCATTGTTGTTTCCGGCAACGAGGTACCACATCGGATCAAGGGCGGATGTTGCCGGTGGCCCGCGTACGACCGTGGTAGCACGCCGGCCGGCGGCCGGCCATCCCTTAGGACGACCGGTTCGCCGCGCGGGGCCGCTGTCATCGTTCGTTCGTCGTGGATCGGCGAGCGGGCCAGTATCCCGGCGCCGGCACCGGGGATACTGGGCCGGTGGAGGCAACCGATCACCTGCGCGACTCCCTGGCCGCCGCCGTCGCGCTGGCCAACACCTTCGGTGGCGAGTTCGCCCAGGGCCGGATCCGTCCGGCCGGTGACGAGGCCGGAGTCGAGGCTTCGCTTCGGCTGACCACGCGGCGGATCCCCACGATCGACCTGCCCACCTTCGCCGCCGGCGGACGCGACCTGTACGCCGTACTGCGGCTGCTGCTCGACGGCGACACCGATGCCGCCGCCGACGGGGTGAACGCGTTGCTCGAGAGCACCCGTGCTGCTCCTCGTCTGGTCCGCGAAGGAGATGCGCTCTGGCATCTGCACTTCGTGGGCCCGGGCGTCTCGGCGGCCACCGGATGGATCGCCGAGCTGGCGACCGCGGTCGCGATGCTGGTGGGCAGCGATGCCTCCCGGCTGCGGAGCTGCGGTGCCGATCGGTGCGACAACCTGTTCCTGGACACCACGCGCAGCCGGACCCAGCGCTTCTGCTCGACGTCCTGCCAGAACCGCAGCAAGGTCGCCGCGCACCGGGCTAGGCGGCTCTAGCCGTCAGCATTGTTGCTAGAGGCACCCAACCGAGCGTGCGGTAGAGCCTGGCTCCATCAGCCGTGGCCATCAGCAACCCCGTCGTCGCATCCCGGGCCAGCGCGCGCTCAGCCAACGCGTGCATCACCACACTGCCCAGGCCCTGGCGCCGAAACGACGGGCTGGTGTGCACGTCATGCACCACCGCGTCCTCGCCGATCACCGCGGCCATCCCTCGAGCGGCCTCCGCTGCGCTGACGGGCGCCCGGACCGCGACGCGCTCCAACGGCCCTTCCGTTGCCGTCACCACCGCGTGCTGGGTCGGAGGGGCGGGATGATCGCGCAGGTCGGCCGTCATCAGGAGGTTGCGTTCCGTGAAGAGTTCAAGACCGGCTGACTCCAGCTCGGCGGCGACCTCGTCCGGCTCCTGGGTGGTGACGGTGAGCCAGGTCGGCCGCGCGGCGTGCAGGACCTCGTCGATCCACGGGGCGAGCGCCGTACCGGGCAGGGTGAAGAGCTCGCGGTGGCGGTCGGGCAGGCCGAGGGTGACGTCGAGGGCGGCGTGGCGGTCGACGGCCGGGGAGAGGCCGCGGCACAGCCCCCAGCCGTACTGCCAGCGGCGGAGCAGTTCATCCATGGGTAACTGTCTATCACGAGATAGAAAGTTACTGAGAACTTAGCTGCCCAGCACGAAGGTCTGGATCGCGATCACCGCGGCGCCGCGGGCCCACTCGTGGAAGTCGGGGTCGAGCAGCACGATCGGGGGATCGGTCGACTCCGGATGCCGGTCGGTCCGTAGTCCGGCCTGCAGCGCGTCGTGAGCGACCTCGACCAGCCGGACGCCCTCGCCGCCGAGCACGACCCGGTCGGGCAGCGTGAAGTTGGCGGCGGCCGCGATCAGGTGCCCGAGCGCCTGGCCGGCGCGGTCGATCACCCGGCGGGCGGCGGGCTCGCCCTCGACCGCCAGGTCCAGGCATTCGTCGTACGTGACCTCGCGGCCGAGGGCATCGCCGATCTCGCGGGTGATGCCCTGCGTGGTGAGCAAAGTGCTGGCGCAGCCGACGTGGCCGCGCTCGCAGCGCACGCCGTCGGACAGCAGGGGGTGGTGGCCGATCAGGCCGAGGCTGGAGTCCGGGCTGTCGACGATCTGGTCGTGCACGACCAGGCCGTAGCCGACGCCGGCGCCGATGGTGATCAGGCAGAACCGGTCGGCGCCGCGTCCGGCCCCGAACCAGTGGGTCGCCGCGGTGAGCGCGGTGAGGTCGTTGGCGACCACCACCGGCACGTCGCTGTGCGCGCTCATCAGCTCGCCGAGCGGGACGTCCGTCCAGTCGAGGAACGACGCGTGTCGCACGTTGTTCTTGCCGGTGACCTGGCCGCCGAGCGAGATGCCGAGGCCGCTGAGCTCACCGTCCGGGCGGTGAGCGGCGAGGGTCTTGGTCAGCTCCGTGATCGTGGCGGCGACCGCGGCCGGGCTGTGGTCGGGCAGCGGCAGCTCGGCGGTGGCGATCACCTCGGCCCGCAGCGTCGTCAGTACGCCGACCGCGTCGTCTCCGGTCAGCTTGATCCCGACGAAGTGGTGCGCTGCCGGAACGATGTCGAGCGGCTGCGACGGCCGTCCCACCCGCGGATCGGTCGGTCCCGCGGTGACCTCGACGAGCAGGCCCGACTCCAGCATCGGTTTCGTGATCCGGGTCAGGCTGCCCGGCGACAACCCGACCCGCCGCGACAACTCGGCGCGCGACAGCGGCCCGTCCAGCAGGATCTCCAGCGCGACCCGGTGAGCCGGCCCCGCCAGCGGCTGCCACCCACCTGTCACCCGATGTCCCCCGTTCGCGCCGATTCCACTGCGACGCAGAATACGCAATCCGCACCGCCGGCCCGGGAGGCTGCCGGGCCCACGCGGGGTGCGGCGTCGTCCTAGTGCGGGAGCTTGCGGGTGTCGATGAGCTGCTGTGCCACGTCGCGCAGCTTGGTGTTGTTGTCCTGCGAATAGCGCTTGAGGATCGCGAAGGCGCGGTCGCCGTCCACGTCGAAGCGCTCCATCAGGATGCCCATCGCCTGGCCGACCAGTTTGCGGGCGTCGACGGCCTGGGCCATCGTCTCCTCGTGCCGGGCGGTGGCCACCGCGACCGACGCGTGCCGGGCCAGGATGTGCGCGATCGCTTCGTCGTCCGGGCCGAACGCGTCCGGCTCGGGGCTGTACAGGCCGAGCACACCGACCGACGCCGTCGAGCCGGCCCCGGTCGTCAGCGGCACGTCGAGCACCGACCGGACGCCGAGCTGGGCCACCTTCGCCGCCCACAGCGGCCAGCGGGCCTCGGTCATGGTGTCGCGGATCAGGATGTTCGACCGTTCCCGCAACACGGTGACCAGCGGACCGTCCTGGTGGTCGATCTGCAGTTCGAACACCTCGGCGACCACCGGGTCGGTCACCGCGGCGATCTCCGGCCGGGACCCCCGGCGGTGCAGCGCGACGCCGGCGTACGAGCAGTTCAGGGCCTGCAGAGCGAACTGGACGACCGCGTCGATCGTCTCCTCGACACCCGGGGCGTCGTGCATCTCGATCGCAAGCCTGGCGAACGCGTCGGCCGACGTCGGCGCAGCAAGGTCGAAGTCAGCCATCAGGGCTCCAGACATGGTTCAGTGTCAGCGCACCCCGTGGCTGGAGTGATCCTCAGTGCACATCATGCAGGCTCCGGCGGCGGAACTGTTAGCCGGTCCGGTGTCAAATACCGATCAAACCTTCGACGAACCCGGTACGGAGACGTCGCCGCCGGGTCCGCAAGAGCGCGGAATGTCGATTCGGTGACGGTTGGGTGACGGGTCAGAAGGCGAGTGACGAGGTCACCTCGGCGAGTGACGAAAGTGTCCGGTCAGTCTTCGGAGCCTCCCGCGGACTCGATCCGGCAGCGGAATCCGGCCGGGCCCGGTTCGCAGATCAGCACCTCGTCGCCCTGACGCTCGGGGTGGTGCCACGGCATCACGGCCTCGCCGGCGAGCAGCGCGTCGAGGGTCTGCAGTTCGGGGTCGCGGGTCTCGGGGTGGTGCTGGTAGCCGGCGGCGCCGAGGGCGAGCGCCACCGCCATGCCGAGCAGGTTGACCTCGGTCGGCTGATCGGGCCTCACGGACCCTTCGGCCGGCTCGAGCCGCAGGCCACTGCCGGGGACGTCCACGATCCGCGCGACGTACTGTCCGTCTGTCATGACGTGAGCCTAGACCGGTTGTTCTGGGTTGTGTGTCCCAGTTTGTCGCGTACGCTGCGAGCATGAGGCTGGAGCTGGGCTGCACGGGGGGCTGCCGGTTCGGCTCATTGGCGGAGAGTGATCCGCGACCGCTCGCGGTGACGCTGGATGCGATGCTGAGCCATGTGGAGTCCTACGCCACCGACCAGCGCGCCGTACGGCGGACGTCCGGTTCCAGCGACTCAGGGCGAGGCGGCGCTGACGCCGTACGGCGCCTGAATGATCGGGAAGGCTGACGTGTCCGAGTCGACCGCCGGGCTGACCGGGCGCTCGCGCTGGACCCGCGGGGTCGCCGCGCCGATGCGGGCGTTCCTGCGCACCGAGGCGGGCAGTTCCGGCGTCCTGGCGGCGGCGATCGTGCTCGCGCTGCTCTGGGCCAACCTGTCGCCGGACTCGTACGAGAGCTTCTGGCACACCGAGTTCTCGCTGCGGTTCGGCGCGGAGGAACTGGGCCTCGACCTGCGCGAGTGGATCAACAGCGGGCTGATGACGTTGTTCTTCCTGGTCGTCGGGCTGGAGGCCCGGCGGGAGTTCGACCTGGGCGACCTGCGCGAGCGCAGCCGGTTCGTGCTGCCGGTGATCGCCGGAGTGGCGGGCATGATCCTGCCGGTCCTGATCTTCCTGTCCTTCAACGCCGGTGGGTCGGGCGCGCACGGCTGGGGCGTCGCGATGTCGACCGACACCGCGCTCGCGCTCGGTCTGCTGGCGCTGGTCGGTCGCGGCGTACCGGACCGGGTCCGGGTGTTCCTGCTCACCGTCTTCGTGGTAGACGACCTGATCGCCCTGCTGGTGATCGCGGTGGTCTACAGCGAGAACATCTCGTTCATGCCGTTGCTGATGGCAATTGTTTCCTTCGGCGTGCTGTTCGGGCTGGCGCTGGCGGGCGTCCGCAAGCCGTGGGTCTATGTGCTGCTCGGCGTGCTCACCTGGGCGTCGCTGCTGACGTCCGGCGTCGATCCGGTGGTGGCCGGCCTGGCGATCGGGTTGACCGCACCGGCGTACTCACCGGGGCGGGACGATCTGGAGCAGGCGAGCGGGCTGTTCCGGCTGTTCCGCGAGCAGCCGACGCCGGAGCTGGCGCGCAGCGCGTCCCTCGGGCTGAACTTCTCCCTGTCGCCGAACGACCGGCTGCAGCACTTCTACCACCCGTGGACCAGCTACCTGATCGTCCCGCTGTTCGGCCTGGCCAACGCGGGCATCCCCATCGACCTGGACTTTCTGGGTCAGGCCTACACGTCGCCGATCACGCTCGGCATCATCGTCGGTTACGCCATCGGCAAGCCGCTCGCGGTCACGATCACGTCGTGGGCGCTGGCCCGGTTCACCCGCGGCCGGGTCGTGCCGCTGGTCGGCTGGGTCGGCGTCCTGGGCAGCGGCACGATCGCCGGCATCGGCTTCACCGTGTCGTTGCTGATCGCAACGTTGGCGTTCGACGGCCCGGAGCTGGCCGAGGCGAAGCTCGGACTGCTGACCACGCTCGTGATCGCGACGGCGGTGACCTGGACGGTGTTCCGGGCCGCGAAACTGCTCTCACCGCCGCAGAAGGCGGCCGCCCTGCTGGGCAGCGCCGAGCAACTGGTCGACCTCGTCGACCCCGTCGACCAGCAGTGCGACCACGTCCGCGGCCCGGAGAACGCGTCCGTGACGGTGGTCGAGTACGGCGACTTCGAGTGCCCGTACTGCGGACTGGCGGAGAGCGTGGTGCGCGACCTGCTCAAGGACAACGACCTTCGCTACGTCTGGCGGCACCTCCCGCTGACCGATGTGCACCCGCGCGCGCAGATCGCGGCCGAGGTCGCCGAAGCCGCGGCGGCGCAGGGCCGGTTCTGGGAGATGCACGACCTGCTGCTCGCCAACCAGGACAAGCTCCAGCCCGCCGACCTGATGCGGTACGCCGAACAGCTCGGCCTGGACCTCGAGCGCCTGCACGACGACGTGAAGCATCACGTAGCCGCCGGCCGGGTCGCCCGCGACGTCGAGACCGCCGACCTGAGCGGCGTCTCCGGGACGCCGACGTTTTTCATCAACGGGCAACGGCACTACGGCGCCTACGACATCGAGACGCTCACCAAGGCGATCAAAACCGCGCGGGCCCGCGCGCTGGTCGCCGAGCGCAATGGCGGTAATTAGTCTTAGAAGGTCGTTTCTGCCACTTCTCTGGTGGGGGCGCGGTCCGCGACGCTGGGGACTCCTCGAACCACAAGGAGATCCCATGTCCGCAGTGCTCCAGGTCCCGCCGGCGTCGGCCGAACTCGCCGTCGCCCACTTCGCCGCCCGCCTGGCTTTCGAGACCGATTGCTCCGACGTCGCCGCGGACCTCGGTGCCGGCGTCGACGGCTGGGTGCTGATCGACACCCGCAGCCAGGAGAGCTGGGACCAGGGCCACGTGCCCGGTGCTATCCACCTGCCCACCCGCGAGATCGCCGCCCGCGCGGCGACCGTCGTACCGGCCGGTGCCGCGGTTGTCACCTACTGCTGGGGCCCGGCCTGCAACGGCGCCACCAAGGCCGCGCTCGAGTTCGCCCGCCTCGGCCATCCGGTCAAGGAGATGCTCGGCGGCTTCGAGTACTGGAGCCGCGAAGGCCTCCCGGTCGAGACCGCCGACGGAGTCACTCGCCGCCCGGTGGACCCGCTGGTCGCCCCTCGCGGCGTGGCCTGCGCGTGCTGAGCCCTCCGGGACTCAGCGCGAGTACAGGTAGTCCGCGTTGCCGCGAATGGCCGCTTCGTAGCGTTTGAGCTCCGGGGCGTCGACGCGGTCGGCGATGACGAGCAGAAGGGTCGCGAGGGCCTTGTCCTTGCGACCCGCGGCGTTCAGCGTGAGAGCCTTGAAGACGCGCAGCGCGTCCGATTCGGGGAACTCCTGGCAGGCCTTGGTGAACACCGCCAGCGACTCGTCGTACCGGCCGAGGTTGCGCAAGGTGCTGCCGTACTGCAACAGGCAGCGGCGCAAGGTGTCGCCACTCAGACCGGGCAGCGCGCGCTCGTAGTACACCAGCGCCTTCTCCTCCTGCCCGTCGGTGTCGTACGAGCCGCCGACCTCGTACAGCACGTACGGGTTGCCGGGATGCTTGCGCAGCAGGTCCTCGAAGAAGGCGATCGTCGGCGCCATGTTCGCCCGGTCGCGGCGCGCGAACGCCGCCTCGATGGTCGCCGCGAGTTCCGGCGTCAGCGTTTCACTCACAGCGACCATCATGCCTCGTCCGCGCAACGCCGGCCGCTCGTCACGCCTCCCGGTGATCAAGCGGACCCGGTCAGTATTGACCGGACCGGAGTGAACCGGACAGCGCGACCTGTCTCGGTCGGGGCGTCCCAGTCGATCGTCGCGGTTCCGGACAGGTGCAGCGAGGCTCCGGTCGAGAAGTCGACGAACAGCAGCGCGGCCTCCGGATCGGCGACCAGGTTGCCGAGGCTGTTGAACATGTTGTTGCCGGGCTTGTCGGCCCACCACAGCTCGTCGCCGTCGACATGCACCGTGCCACCTTTGTGCGACGTGTCCGCGCCGCGCTCGTGATGGGTCGTGCCGAGGAAGAACGTGTCCGATCGTTCGATCAGCGCGCGGCCGAGCAGGCCGTCGGCGGTCCGGGTCTCCGCGGGTGTGCTGGTTGCTGGGGGCAATGGACGGGGGTGGATGTACTGCGGGCAGTTGCCGTAGGCCTGCTCGGCGGTGAGTACGAGCGTGTTCGGCGTACTTGCGGTGAGGGTGCCGTTGACCCGGACGCGGCGGCGGATCGCGAACTCGATCACGATCAGCCCGGCGGGCTGGTCGGCCGGCATCAGGTGCAGGGGATCGCCCTCGGGCAGACCCGCGTGCACGGTGAGCGTCGTACCGGCCGCGTCGAGGAAGCCGGCCGGGCCGCGCAGCGGTGAGGTCCAGAGGCGTCCTTCGGCGTCCCGTCCGGTGATGACGGCGAACTGACGCTGCGCCAGGAAGTTCTGCGCACCGCCGTCGAGCAGCGGAGGCCGCAGCATCCCCTCCAGCCGGGAGGCGTCGTGCTGTACGCCGGCCCGTCGCTGCACCGCCAACTCACCTTCGTGAAATCCGACGGCCGGCCTGGCCCGTACGGTTGGCGGGACCGGCCGATCGACTGCGGTCATGCGTGCCTCCGGGTCTTGTCGTAGTGACGGGCGACGCGCGTGCGGTTGCCGCAGATGCTGCCGACGCACCACTGGCGGCGTTTGTGCTCGGCGAGGAAGAGCATCGAGCACTGGGAATTGGCGCAGCGCCGCAGCAGCGTCAGTCGTTCCGGATCGGCCAGCAGCTCGATCGTTTCGCGAGCGATCGCGGCCAGCTTGGCGTTGCCGCCGTACTCGGGGTGGTAGCGCGTCTGGAGCTGGCCGTCCGGGCCGAGCCGGACACTGTACGGAGCCGCTGCCGTGGCCGCGTTCAGGTCCTCGATCGCGGTCGCTCGCGGTCGCCGGTCGGTGAGTTGGGCGTCGAGCACCTCACGCACCGCCGATCGCAGTCGCCGCGTCGCCACGACGTCCGGGAGGGGCCCTTCCGGGAGCCGGCCCGCCTGCAATTGCCACCAGGTGGTGTGCTGCTCGTCGGTCCGGAGCAGGTCGGTCACCGGGTCGGTCACGAGGATCTCGGTGTCGGCGAGGTCGAGGGCGACCAACGCCTCACCGCCCATGGCGAAGCCCGCGTCGAGCAACTGTGTGACGGTCGGCCTGATGGGCATGGGTCCACTGTACGCGTTAGTTCAAGCCGAGTTCGTTCACGATGCTAATGGGTGGCTGGGTGATTTAACTGACGCAACGGTCGCGCCACTGATGATGACCCGTGACCGCCAAAGGTCCCGGGTGACAAACTTCCGTGTCCCGCAGGCCAACCATCCGCCGCCCAGGCTCACTCTCACCTGATGTGACCGATCAAGTGGCGTCCTGGACGGAGCCCGCGGAGCAGGCGCGAACCGCGAGCGACGCGGACTTCGCCGGCTTCGTGGCGGCCCGGCACCGCTCGCTGATCCAGATGGCCTACCTGCTCACCCAGGACCGGCATCACGCCGAGGACCTGGTGCAGATCGCACTGGTCAAGAGCTGGGAGTCGTGGCATCGCATCCACGGGGACGACCCGGCGCCGTACGTTCGACGGGTGCTCCTGAACACCTACTTCGCCTGGTGGCGACGCCGAAGAAGCCGGCCCGAGCAGGTCGTCGACGAGCTCTTCGAAACCGCCGGTACGCCGTACCAGCAGGTGACCGAGAACACCGATCTGTTCGCCGCCCTGCGCCGGCTGCCGAAGCGGATGCGCGCGATCGTCGTGCTGCGCTACTTCGAGGACCTCACCGAGATCGAGACCGCGGCGGCGCTCGGCTGCTCGGTCGGCACGGTGAAGAGTCAGTCGCACCGGGCGCTGGCCAAACTGCGGGTCGATCCCGCACTCGTTGTGACGGAGGAGGAGTGATGGACACCGACGAGTTCAGCGAACTGCTGAGGCGCAAGGCCGAGGAGGTTCCGGAATCGGTGTCGGTGGATCCGATGCCCGCGTTGGTGGCGGTCAGGCGGACCCGGCGTCGTCGGCGGCGAGCTCTCACCGGGGTGGCCGCGGGTGCGGTGCTGATCGCCGGGCTCGGTGTGGTCGACAGGCACGCGACCGAGGCCCCGGCGGCCGAGAGGATCGACCTGAATACCTTCGTCACCGCGGAAACGCTGACGGTGCCGATCCGGATCGGGGCACTGGTCGACGGACAACCGATCGCTGCGGAGCTGGGGCGGAACCGAACCTCCCTCACGGTCGATCTGCCGAAGGGATCCGTCGTACGGGTGGGTCTGGTGTGTGACACCACCGAGACGCTGACGGCGAGGTTCGACGCAAAGCCCGGCCCCACGATCAGCCGGCAGGGCGTCACCACCGAGCTGGCCTGCACGGCAACACCTTCGTACAAGGACTGGACCGTCCCGATCTCCGGGCGCTTCGTCCTGACGCTTCAGCTGCGCAAGGCGGACGGCAGCCGTCCGGCTGATCCGGTGAACGGCCGGTTGCTGATCGCGCCTTTCGTTCCCCCGAAGTAGGCGAGACCCCGGTGCGAGTGAGAATCGGCAGATGAGCGAGCAGATCAAACAACTGCGACTGGTGGTCACCGCGCCCGACTACGCCGAGGCGGTCGCGTTCTACCGCGACGTCCTCGGCCTGACCGAGGAGGAGGCCTACACCTCCGAGAACGGCAGCGTGACGATCCTGAACGCCGGCCGTGCCACCCTGGAGATCACCGACCCCAACCACGCCGCCTACATCGACGACGTCGAGGTCGGCCGCCGCGTCGCCGGCCAGTTCCGCGTTGCCCTTGAGGTCACCGACGCCACCGGCACCACCCACACCCTCACCGAAGCCGGCGCGAACCTGATCGCCCCACCCACCCGCACACCGTGGAACTCCCTCAACGCCCGCCTGGAAACGCCCGGCGGCATCCAACTCACGCTTTTCGAGGAACTAGGCGAGTAACCGAACGATATCCCACGGTCGAGGCCCGCCGGGTCAAGTGAAGTCTGCTCGTGAAGCGCCGCCTACTGCCTCGGGGGAGACGGCGGCCGGCGCGGCGGAGGTCAGAAGTCCCGGTTCTCGTTCCACTGGACCGGGTCGCAGATCTCCGATCCGCCGACGGGCGTGCGGCAGATCTGGATACGGATCCGGTCGATCCCGCCCGGCAGGTCGGGGTTGCCGATCGTGAAACGGAACGAGACGGGAGCCGTGTCCGACACCTTCGCCGTACGGGTCTCACTGTCGACCTTCACGCTGCCCTGAAAGGCGTCGAAGTAGACGGTGGTCTGCTGGTTCGCGATGTCGTCCTGGACCGAACCCCCCACCGTTGCCGTGCGGTTGGCCCACACGATCCAGCCATCGGCCTTGCTGGTGCAACCACCGGGAGAGCAGATCGGCCCCCACTGGTCGTCGGCGTACTGGACACTCGCCTGGGCCGGTGCCTGGACGACGGCGGCGAGACCGGCCGCCGCACCCGCCAATGCGATGGTCTTGCGCACGTAACCCATCATCGAACTCCGCTCTCGGGGGGAATATCAGGTCCGAGTCTGGGCGCAGGGGGCTGCTGTGACCATCGGGTTGCAGCAAGTGACAAGTGCAGCAAGCTGCAGATCAGCCGGCGAGCGGGACGACCGATCAGCTGTTGATTGCCGCCAGCAACTGTTGTAGTCCGGCGCGGGTCATCGGGCGGTCCAGCAGGTCGAGGGTGCCGCGTTCGGAGACGTCGGCCTGGTCGGCGTCCGCGGGGTCAATGGCTTCGCAGATCGTGTTGTACGTCCAGTTCAGGTACGCCGTCGTGGCGACGGCGAAGGATGACAGGTCCACGTCCGGCCACGAGCCGGCGGCCTCGGTGTAGCCGCGCCGGAAGGCCTTCGCTGCTTCGACGTTGAGGGGTGGGCGCAGAGCCCACTGCCCCAGGGCGACGCCGACTTCCTGCGTGGCAGGCAGGGAGCCGGCGAAGTCCCACTCGGTGATCACGAGTTGGTCCCGGTGGCCGATCCGGACGTGCTCGGGGATGAGGTTGCTGTTGCACAGGATCAGATCGGCCTCGAGATCGGCATCGATCGTGCCGAGCTCCGCCAGGACCGGCAGGGTCCGCGCGAGTTGTTCGGCCCAAGGCTTGCCCGCGGCTCGCGCCCTGCTCAGCAGGTCCTGCCATTCGGCGTCCGACCTCCGCGTGGACACGTACCAGTGGACCGGAGCGTCCCCCGGAAGCCCGAGCGAGTGCAACGTCCCGTACGCCGAACCGACCTGACGGGCGATCGCGGCAGGCGCCGGAAGGACCGGCGCCGGCCCGACCTCGATCCACTCGTGGACCCGCCAGTTCCCGTCCTGGACGGATTCGATCAGGCGGCCGGAAGGGCTGCGGACCGGCGTCGGCGCGCACAGCCCGGCGGCGACCGCGGCATCGCGGAGGCGTGCTCCCCGCTCGGCCTGCTCGTTGGTGATCCAGGGGTGCACGGTGATGGCCAGCCAGCGCCCCCGATCGGTGGTCAGCGACCAGGAGCGGCCCATCGGCGTGAAGGAAACCGGCGCCGCCGGGGCCGTCAGCGGTCCGAGACCGAAGGTGTCGGCCAAGGCTTCGGCAAGTCCCTCCGGCGCCACCGGTACGTCGGCCACCCGCCGCTCGACTTCGCTTCTCAGCTCGGCCCAGTCGCGCAGCCCGTACTCGACGGCCAGCGCCCGCTGCGCGTCGGCCAGTGTCGCCGAGGGCGACGATTCGCGCAGCGCGGCCAGCAGGTCTTTGGCCTCGCGACGCAGGAATCCCAAGCTCGGCTTGTCAGGCAGATATCTCACAGCGCGTCCTCTCGCGCCCGGACTCGCACGGGCCAAGGAGCGCGGTGGACTCCGCAGTGGGGTGGCTTCCAGCCTTCCGGCGAGTCTCGACGCGGCCCCGGCCACGTACGAACGACCGTACCGGACGCCCCACCGCGAAGTCCATCAACCCGTCAGAGGTCCTTGCGGCTGAACGACAACGCGGCCAGCGACCACAGCATCGCGACCCAGACAGCGACCCAGACTAGGTAGGCGGGCGTCAGCGGAGCGGCGCCCAGGAACGGGAAGGCCTCGCCGTCGCCGTCGCCGAACTGCATCAGCGCCGACGGGTCCTGGAAGGCGTGCATCGCGCCGCGCCACAGGCCGTCGGTGGGCAGGAAGATGCGCGACAGCGTGCCGATCCGGGCGATCGCTTCGTTGCCGAGAGACGCGCCGAGGCCACCGACCACGCCGGCCACCCACGTCGTACCGAAGAGGCCTACGGCAACGACTCCCGACGCCATGGGGGAGATCGCTGTCGAGAGCAGCACGGCCAGCGTCAGCAGCACGGTGGTCTGCGCGGCCAGCAAGGCGAGCGCGCCGGCGGGGTTGGGTGGCCAGTAGCCGACCGTGAGCCAGACGACCAGACACTGCGCCAGCCCCGCCAGTACGACGAACCCGCCGCCGAAGGTGACCAGTCCGAGCCATTTGCCCAGCAGGAAGGCGGATCGGCGTACCGGTCGGGCCAGGACGGTCAAGGCGATCCCGGACTCGGTCTCGCCCGCCAAGGTCGGACCGGTGAGGAAGGCGGTGCCCAGCGCGGCGATCAGGCTGAACCCGAACATCACCAGATTGAGCAGGATCGACGCCGTCAGACGCGCCTCGCCGGAGGTCATCGTGCCGCCGGACTCCGCCGCCAGGCGCGAGAAACCCCAAGCGGACAACGCGAGCAGCAGAACAGTGAGGATGCCGAGGGCAAGCATCACCCGGCGGCGCGAGGCCTCGCGCAGGGTCAGGCCGGTGATGGTGAGGACAGTGCTCATTGGTCCGCCTTGCGCAGGATTCCGAGGAGACGTTCTTCCAGGGTGATGCGGCCCGGTTCGACGGCGTGGATCTGGACGCCCAGGCCGGCCAGATCGCTGATCAGCGCGGGAACGATGGCGTCGTCGTCGGCGGGCAGGGCGACGGTGATCCAGTCGCCGGTGTGGTCGAGCACGGTGGTCTCGGCCAATCTCGCGGTGGCCGCCGGAGTCACCCCGGTCAGGTGGAGACGAAGCTCGCGCTGACCGAGCAGCTCGGCCAGTGAGCCGGCCGCGGCGACGTTGCCCCGGTCAAGGATGACCACCCGGTCACAGACCCGCTCGACCTCGCCGATCAGATGCGAGTTGAGCAGTACGGCGACCTGCCGCGATTTCAGCTCCAGGACGATGTCGCGGACGTCGGCCCGGCCGAGCGGGTCGAGAGCGCTGGTCGGTTCGTCCAGGATCACGAACTCCGGCCGCGCGACGAGCGCGACGGCCAGGCCGAGGCGTTGCTGCATGCCCTTGGAGAAGCCGCCGACGCGATCGCGAACTCGTTGCCCCAGGCCCACGAGTTCGAGGCACTCCTGTCGCTCCTGCGCGGAGACGTCGGCGCGAGCGAGCTTGACGTGCAGGGAGAGGACTTCGGCCGCACTCAGCCAGGGCTGGTAGCGGAACAGCTCGGGCAGGTAACCGACGCGCGCCCGGGCGGCGGGATCACCGGCGGGCCGGCCGAGCAGGAGTGCCTCCCCGGCGTCCGGCGTGACCAGGCCGAGCATCATCTTGATCACGGTCGTCTTGCCGGCACCGTTCGGGCCGAGCAGGCCGACGATCTCGCCGCGGGAGACCTCCAGCGACACGTTCTCGACCGCCGTGCGCTTCCCGTACCGCTTGCGCAACCCCGAACACCGGACGACCGGCTGCGCGGCCGGCTCGACCGGCGTACGGGTTTCGTTGCTCACGGCATCGATGGCGTTCAGCGCAGGCTCCGGGCGACGTCCACGACCTCGTCCTTGTCCAGCGAACCGGCCACGGCGGTGACCACTCCGTCGGACACCCACACGACCGCCGAGACGGCCCGGTCACGAGTAGTCAGAACCGTTGCCTGATGCCCGTTCACCTTCGCCGTCGAGCTGTTCACCTGCTCAGCGGGGACCGGCAGCGGCAACGTCGAGCCGTCCCCACCGAACGCCCGCAGCTTTGTCGCAACCTCCACCGGGATGCCCGGCAACGACAGCAGGTAGTCGCGCGCCGTCGCGAACTCGATGCCCGTGGAGTGTGCCGTCGGCGCGATCGCGCGGCCGACCAGCAGCCCCGGCGCACCGCTCGCCGACTTCCACACCTGTGCGACGCCTGGGCCCGCGTCGAGCCGGATCGGCTGACCGTCCAGCCCCGCGGGCGGTGCCGGCAACTTCTCCCCGGCCTTCTCCGCCGCCTGTGCGGCGCGGGCCGCCGAGAAGGTGAAGCTCACGCTCACCTTCCCACCCACCTGGTACGACGGGTTGCCGGTCACCCCGCTCGGCAGCTTGCTGACCTCCGGCACGTCCAGACCCGACTGCACCCCGGCGGCAGTCGCGTCCTTCACCTCGCGGACGCCGTTGGCGCCCGTCACGGCGACGTCGCCGTACGCCCGGAGGTCGGGCAGGGCGACCAGATCGGCCGCGCTCAGGCTCACCGGTGCCACCTGCTGGGTCTGGAAGATCGGCAGCCAGTCCTTGGCGGCCGCCGTACCGGCGCCGGCGATCACCACCGTGACAGCCAGTACGGCGACCAGTGGCCGCGTGACAAGGGTCGTCAGTCTGCGAGGAAGCGTCGTCATGCATTGAAGATCGCTCACTATCGATCGAAAGTCAATAGATAGCGCTCGGGTGTTGCTGGATCGAACAGGGGTCAGGCCACGAGTCGGCCGTCCCGCAGTTCGAGCGTCTCGCCCTGGAAGCGGCGAGCGAGCATGCGGTCGTGGGACACGATGACCAGGGCTCCCCGGTAGGTGGACAGGGCGTTTTCCAGGTCTTCGACCAATGCCGGGGACAGGTGGTTGGTGGGTTCGTCCAGCAGCATCAGGTCGACGGGACGACGCAGCAGCCGGGCGAGGTCGAGGCGGCGGAGCTGACCGGTCGACAGGTTGCCGACCGGGGTGTGCAGGTCGTGCGGGCGGAACAGGCCGAGGCCGAGCAGCGCGCCGCGGTGTTCGTCCGGCGTACCGGGGAGGCCTTGGGCGTAGGCCTTCAGCAGCGGTTCGTCCGGCTTGGTGACAACTGTTTGCTGCGGGAGCCAGCCGATCCGGGCGGGACGTCGTACGTCGCCTCGGTCCGGGGTGAGATCGCCGGCCAGGACGCGCAGCAGCGTGGTCTTGCCGGCGCCGTTCGGGCCGACGATGTGCAGGCGATCGCCGGTCTTGATCTCCAGGCTGCGGACCTCGAGACGGCCGTCGACGCGGACCTGGTGGAGGTCGGCAAGCGTTCCCTTGGCGCCGCCGCCCTGGGGCTTCGCTGTGAACCGCATCGGCGCCGGTGGGCGGGGCACCGGGTTCTCCTCCAATCGCCGGAGCCGCTCCTTGGCCTGGCGGACGCGCGCGGAGATCTGCTTCTCCACGCTGCGCTGATGACGCCCGGCCGCCTCGGCGTCCGGGCGCGGTCCCGAGGCCAGGGTGTTCGCGGCCTTGCGGGCCAGGTCCTTCTGCCGAGCCGTCTCCTGCTGCCACTCCTCGTACTCCTGCTCCCAGCGCAGCCGCGCCGCCTGCCTGGCCTGCAGGAATCCCGCGTAGCCGTTGCCGTGCCGTACGACGGTGTGCTGCTCGGCCTCCACCTCCCACAGGGCGGTGGTGACCCGTTCGAGGAAAACGCGGTCGTGGGAAACCACAACCACGCTGCCGGGATGCGCCCGCAGCCGCTCCTCCAGCCACTCGAGCGCGGCGGCGTCGAGGTGGTTGGTCGGCTCGTCGAGCAGAAGCAACTGCGGCGACGCCGCGAGAATGCAGGCCAGACCCAGCCGGCACTGCTCGCCGCCGGACAGCGATCCCAGCAACCGGTCACGCCCGATGCCGGCCAGGCCGAGCCCGTGCATCGCCGCCTCGACCCGCGCGTCGGCCGCGTAGCCGTCACGCGCTTCGAAGGCTTCCACCAGGTCGCCGTACCGCTGGAGTACTTCGTCCAGATCGGCCGGCTCCGCGGTGAGTTCCTCCTCCGCGGCGCGCATCTGCGCTTCGAGCGCACGCAATTCCGCCAAAGCGTCGTCGACGGCGTCCTGGACGGTGTCGCCGGGCGGCAGGTCCGGAGTCTGCGGCAGGTAGCCGATCCCGCCGGGCACGTGCGTGCGCACCTGCCCGCCGTCAGGAACGTCGACCCCGGCGAGCACCCTCAGTAGGGTCGACTTGCCCGACCCGTTCTCGCCGATCACTCCGATCCGTTCGCCCAGCGCAACGGACTGAGTGACGCCGTCCAGCACGGTCCGTCCGCCCGGAGCCCGCACCACATCAACCAGGACAGCCTGAAAACCAGACGTGTTCTTCATCAGATTCCACTTCTCGGTCGCGATGACAGATGAACACCGAGACAGGAGTCGCAGCAGCACACGTCAGCGCGCGAAAGAAGGCACCACTGACACGGCCCGGGCGCGGCCAGAACGCCGACAACCCGCGACTCCCCGGAGAATCAGACGAAGAACAGATAGTGCATGCGTCCACTCTATCGACCGCCGGGGACACCCGCCGCTGATTTTCCCGGTAGCTTTCGGGTATGCGCCGTGCGTTGATCGTGGACCTGTTCAGCACTCTCGTTCCTGGTGGTCACGCCGAGCGCGAGGTGGTGCACCAGGAGATGGCGCGGGTTCTCGGCGTGGAGCCAGAGGTGTTCGCGGGTGCGTTCGGGGCGACGGCGTACGAGCGTTTCACCGGTGCGTTCGGGGATCTGCCCAGCACCCTGCGGGAGATCGCGCGCCGGAGCGGAGGGCAGCCGAGCGACGAGCAGATTCTCCAGGCGACCGAGCTGCGCCGTGCCCTTGCGCGCCGGCTCATCGCGGCCGCACCCGCCTCGACGTTGAGCGCCCTCGCCGAGCTGCGGGCTCTGGGGTGGCGCACCGGATTGGTCAGCAACATCACCTCCGAGACGCAGCTGCACTGGCCCAACAGCGGTCTTTCGCAGTACTTCGAGACGACTGCCTTCTCCGCCGAGGTCGGTGCCGCCAAGCCGGAAGCCGCGATCTACCTGGCGGCCTGCGAAGCGCTCGGCGTCGATCCCTCCGAGTGCGTCTATGTCGCGGACGGCTGCGACGAGGAACTGCCGGCAGCGGCGTCGCTCGGCATGCACGTCATCCGCACGACCGAACACGCCGACAGCGACCCGACCTGGACGGGCCCGACCATCAAGTCGTTCGCCGAACTGCCCACACTGCTCGGAGCAGCCTGAGAGATCGAGGTGTGACCCATGGACTCCGGACCTGCTGGTACTGATCCGATCGCGGGCGAGCTCGTCACCGAGACGTTCGAGTACGACGGCGGCCGGCAGGTCACGGTCTATGTGCCACCGGCGCCGCCCGAGGCTGTCGTGTTCGCGGGCGACGGCCAGCTGATCTCGCAGTGGGGCGGCTACCTCGAGGCGGCCGACGTACCGCCCACGATGATCGTCGCCGCGCACCGCACGGACGATCCGGACGAGATGGCGCGCATCCGGGAGTACTCGCCGTCGTTCGACGAGCAACGGTTCGCGGCCCATGAAAGCTTCGTGGTCAACGACGTTCGCAGCTGGGTGAGCTCGCGCTTCAGCGTCGCGCTGCCCGCCGAACGCACGGCGGTGTACGGCGTATCGGCCGGCGCCGAACTCGCGTTGGCCCTGGGGCTTCGGCATCCGGAGGTGTACGGCGCGATCTTCGCCGCCTCGCCGGGCGGCGGCTATCGCCCGCCGGAGGAGCTGCCGAGCCGTCTTCCGCGGACCTATCTGGTCGGCGGTACTCAAGAGCCGTGGTTCCTCGAAAACGCGACCCGGTGGGCGGACGCTTTGCGCGACGCCGGTGCGGACGTCGTGTTGACCGAGCGCGTCGGAGACCACGGCGACCCGTTCTGGCAGGCGGAGTTCCCGCTGATGGTCGGCTGGGCGTTCGGGGGCTGAGCGGTACCCGGCGCCCCGCGTGTCGCCCGCCTTCCAGCGGTAGGATTTTCACCGTGACCGAGGGAACAGGCGCCCACGCCCAGCGCACGCAGACGTGCGGCCAGACGTCCGAGATGACGCTGCAGGGCGTCAGCGCCCACGACCAGCACATCTGCCGCCGCCCCGCGGGCCACGGTCCCGAGCACCGGTGCTCTGTGTGCCCGTTCGTGTGGGAAGCCCACTAGCGGACCTCCTTGCGCGCGGATCACTGTCGTACGTGATCCTTCGGTCCGGATTGGCGAATCGTCCTCCGGCCTGAGCCCGTCTTTCCTGCCCGGATGACATCAGCTGATCGGGCGTCGCCGAGCCATGTTTGGCTCGGGCCTCGGTCCGTCGCGTCCCGGCGTTTGCCGCGAATTCCGACGCCGATGCAACCAACTTCTCCCTCGCAGGCGTGTCTAACCCGGTACCAGGGATGGGGAGAGCAGATGAGCGACCGGGACGCCGCCTTCGAGGCCTACTTCGCGGCGCGTTCCGACGCGATGCGCGGCACGGCCTACCTGCTGTGCGGAGACTGGCATCGCGCGGAAGACCTGGTGCAGCAGACGTTCACGAAGATCTACCTGGTCTGGCGCCGGATCCAGCGGCACGAGTCGATGGACAACTACACCCGGCAGACCCTCGTGCGTACGTTCCTGTCCGAGCGGCGCCGGGGGTGGTTCCGGCACGAGTCGGTCGGCTCCCCGCCGGCCGATCGGGTGGCGCCGTCGGCCGACTTCGCCGACGAACGGCTCGTGTTGCTCGAAGCGCTCGTGAAAGTGCCGCCGCGGCAACGCGCCGTACTGGTGCTGCGGTACTGGGAGGACCAGTCCGTCGAGCAGACGGCCGCGCTGCTCGACTGCTCGACCGGAAACGTGAAGAGCCAGGCCGCGCGCGGGCTGGCGACGCTGCGGGGGCTGCTCGAAGAGGAGAGTGTTCGATGAAGGAAGAAGACCTCAACGAGGCACTGCGCGACGTGATGGTGCGCAGCAGTCCACCGCCGTCGATGGATCCCGCGCGTGCTCTCGACCAGGCCCGCCGGACCCGCAAGCGGCGCAGGGTGGCGTGGGCCGGAGTCGGCGTCGCGACGCTGGTGGCCGGCGTCGGAGTCGGTCCTGTACTGATCACGAACTACGTCAACCAGTCGACGGACTCGGCGGTCGCGAGCGGCACGACGCAGCCGGTTTCCAGCGTGGCGCCGACGACGACGCGCAAGTCCGGTGACCCGTGGCCGGAGGGCCAGACGGACCGTACGGCGACCGCGGGTCCTCGCGCGGATCGGTCCGTGACGCTGATGAACGACCTGAGTTCG
This sequence comes from Kribbella sp. ALI-6-A, assembly GCF_001984195.1. Lineage (GTDB taxonomy): Bacteria > Actinomycetota > Actinomycetes > Propionibacteriales > Kribbellaceae > Kribbella. The sequence goes on along the minus strand of NZ_MTQN01000012.1, from coordinate 350,192 downwards.
GCAGTACCGCCAGGCTTCAGTACGCCGGACCTGAAGTACCCCGACGGTCGCGCGATGAGATGGCCGCAGACCCAATACGCATCGAGCGACGGCGAGCAGGACTACTGGGAGTACAGGGCCATCATCCCGGTGCAGAAGGACGACCGGGTCGGCCAATTGCTGGCGCAGTCGATCACGCCCGACGGGAAACCGGCGACGGACCCGTGCAAGCTGGCGCAGAAGTTCTGGGGTGGGGCCGGTAGCTGCAGCATCGTGGACGTCGACGGCAAGAAGGTCGGCGTCGTGACCACCAAGGGCCGCGGCGACTACGACCAGTTGGCGGCGTACCGGCACGGCGACGGCACCGTCGTGTATCTCGCGCAGGCCAAGAAGAGCGACAACCCGGGACGAGCGCCGCTGAGGCAACCGGTGTTCACCACCCAGCAGCTGGCCGAGCTCGTGACGTCGGAGGAGCTCAAGATCAGCACCTAGCGCGCAGGGGGTCGAAGTGTCCGTGCACGAGAACAAGGCGATCGTGCGGGACTCGTACGAGGTGATGTTCAACCAGCGCGAGATGCATCGCGTCGACGAGTTCTACGCCGCGGACTACTCCGACCCTGGTGTCGTACCGCCGCTAGGCATCCAGCAGAGCTGGGCGTCGACCATCGCCGGCATTCCCGATCTGCGGGTCAGCATCGTGGAGCTGGTCGCGGAGGCAGACAAGGTCGCGGTCGCGTGGACGGTGCAGGGCACTCACCGAGCGGAGCTGTCCGGTGTTCCGGCGAACGGGCTGCCTGTTCGCCGCCGGGGCGTGGCCCTCTATCGCCTTGCCGCAGGCAGGATCGTCGATCTGGTGGCCGGTACGTCGCCGATGTGGTCTTTGCGCGTCGGCATCCCCGGGGCCTCGAGCGTCGACAGCTCGACGGAGGGATCGAGAGCTTTGCTGCAAGAGGTCGTACGGCTGATCCCGGAGCTCGACGACCGGGCCCGGTTGTTCGACTTCGAGTACGCGCTCGGACAGGTAGGACGCCGGGTGACAGCCGGCGCCGACCGGACGTACCCCGGCATCGGTCAGATCACGGTGCACATCGCGGTCAGCTCTCCCGGTGCTTGGCGACTGCCCTGCACTCCCGGAAGCAGCGGCGACCCGTGCACCCGGATCGAGCAGTTCCCGGACGGTTCGACCGCGTACCTGCGCAGCTCCATCGTTCCGGACACTGTCGGCCACTGCTACGCCGTCACCCTGGTCAAGCCCGACGGCAACGGCGTCTCTGTTACCAGTGTCGCGTACCGTCCGGAACACGCAGACATGCCCGACGCCCCGCTGTCCCTGGACCGAGTCCTGGAGATCGCGCGGCAGATCACTGTCGTTCCCTGAACGAACCTGCCCGGGATGCCACCAGGCGGCTGATCGGTGACCACCGGCTCACCGGGAGCCCAGGGCCTCCACGAGCACGCCCGAGCCAGCGAGAGTTGCGTTGCCTGCGGCAAGCGCTTCGGAAAGCGTGGTCTGGGCGGTGAGGATCGCTTCGGCGATCGTGGCCGGGAGAGTGAGCGTGGCATCGGCCGGGGTAGGGCTGTGGACGATCACCGGCCGCTGAGAGGTCAGCTCGATCAGTTGCTGGGTCGAGTCGACGTGGAGGTCCACGATGCCCGTCGTACCGCGGGCGGTGGCGTGGAGGAGAGCGGCCAGCGGCAGGACGTACCAGTGGCTGCGGAGCGCATCCGTGGTGCGCCGGCTGTCCAGCAGGTCCGCGTGCAGGTCGGTGTACCGACGGGGATCGAGCGCCAGCTCGCGCACGGCTGGACGTACGCCGACTTGGCGGACCACATCCTCCACCTCGGAACGCCTCACCGGCCCTAGGGGCAGAACCCGCTCCCACGACATCGCAACTTCTGGTGGTTCGCCCGCATCGAGCTGGATAGCCGACTTTTCGGCGACAGCGTTATGGGGGGCTCCATATGAACAAACGATTGGCTCCTGCCTGCCCGCAGACCAAAGCCGTTGCCTCGGTCAACAAGCTCGTCGGGGGACGCCACCGGCCGGCGCGCCACCACAAACGAGCCGCGGCCTCCGTCTCAGCCCTGGCCCTGTTCGTCTCGATGCTGAGCGCCGCGACCACCAGCTCCGCCGTCGAAGCGGCCGTCGTACCGCCGGCTCCAGCGCCGGCCACGCGAGGGGTCACCTGCAACACGACCCCGGCCGCCGAGCTCGGCGCGTGCATCAGCCGCATGCTGACGGACCCGAACGGCGCCTACTCGCCCGAGCACGTCCACACCGCCGCCGAGAAAGAACCGGTGCGCGCCACCCGGCAGGCCGCCGCGGCCGCCACCGCTGGGTCGTGGTCGGTGGTCGCCGACTGCACCGTGAACAACTACAAGGTCAATCCGATCCACGCCAGCATGACGAAGTCCGGCAAGGTCCTGATGACCGCCGGATCGGGCAACAGCAGGACGTTCTTCGAGCAGAAGGTTTTCAAGACCTGGCTGTGGGATCCCACCACCCCGGGGACATGTCCCCGGGAGATCCCCATGCCGGTCGGGATCGACCTGTTCTGTTCAGGTCACTCCCACCTGCCTGACGGCCGGGTGCTGTTCTTCGGCGGCACCGGCCGCTACGCCGGCGGTGGCCTGTACTACACGGGGATTCGCGATTCCTACGCATTCGACGAAGCCACCGGGACGTTCACGTCCACCGGCCTGATGAGCGTCGCCCGCTGGTACCCGAACGGACCGGTCAGCGCCGTCGGCAACCCGGTCGTCGTCAGCGGCCTGGACGCCAACGGCAAAGTCACCGCGACCAACGAGCTCTACAACGCCGCCACCGGCGCCTGGAGCAAGTTACCCGGCAGCCGGATCTTCCCCCTGTACGCCGGAATGGTGCTCCGCAAGAACGGCACCCTGTGCTACTTCGGCGCGAACATGGGCGGCCGCGCGGGCGCCGTACCGGGATGCTGGAACTGGGCGACCAACGCGTACTACCCGATCCCCGGCCTGATCTACCCGGACTGCCGGGACCAGGCCAGCACCCTGCTTCTCCACCCCGCCCAGGCGCAGAAGGTGATGATCATCGGCGGCGGCTGCGGAGCCGGCACCACCGGAACCACCGCCACCGTCGACATGAACGCGGCAAGCCACAAGTTCACCACCGGTCCGTACCTGGGCTTCGCCGCCATGCACAGCTGCGCGACGATCCTGCCCGACCGCTCCGCGTTCGTTGCCGGTGGCGCCGACCACAACACGAAACCACGCCTGCAAGCAGCCCGTCTCCCGGCCGGCGCCACCGCCTGGGAACAGCTCGCCAGCCCCACCGTGCCCCGCATGTACCACAACTCGTGCGTGCTCCTGAAGGACGGCTCGGTCCTCACCATGGGCACCACCGCACCACCCGGAGACCTGGTCGAGACCCGCTTCGAGATCTACAAGCCCTGGTACCTCCAGGCCGGCGTCAGCCGCCCGACCATCACGAATCTCCCCGCGACGATGAAGCTCGGCGTCACCTACGGCGTGGACTTCACCGGCCCGGCCTCGGTCACAGGCGCCATGCTGCAACGCCTCACCTCCGTCACCCACTCCTCGGACCCCAATCAGCGCTCGGTCGAGATCCCGGTGGTGGCAACAACAAATTGGAACCGCAAACACCTCACCATCGAACCCAACCGCGGCATCCTCCCGCCCGGCATGTATTTGCTCACGCTTCGGGACTGGCGCAACATTCCGTCGAAGTCCCTCATGGTCCGGATCGTCGAGAACACCCCGCTCGCGTCGGCGGGCTCGCCGTCGGCCGGCGTACCGTGTTGTTGCTGCTGATTGCTGTCAGCAACTATCCTCGGAGCGCCGTCCCACGCACGCTGTCGGTCACGCTCCGAGATTGTTGACCAAGCACGTCGCCGATGGAGGTGCAAAAAGTCGTTGCGGCTGGTTGGACGAGATGGTTTGTTGAGAGGCAACCAACCACGGGACGGAAGATGACGCTGCCTACCCCCACGCTCCTGACCCCTCGCCTTCGGCTGCGTCCGTTCGATGGAGCGGATGCGAACGACCTCTTCGCGATGCACAGCAACGCGTATGTGCTGCGCTACTGGGATTCACCGCCGTGGAGCGACCGCGCTCGCGCCGAGCGGTTCGTCGCGGTGTGCCGGCAGATGGCAGCCGAAGGTACCGGGGCGAGGCTGGCCATCGATCGCCTTTCCGACGGAGCGTTCATCGGCTGGTGCGGCCTGACCCAGTGGAATCCGGACTACCGCAGCGCATCGCTGGGCTACTGCTTCAACGAAGCGGCGTGGGGCCACGGCTACGCGACCGAGGCCGCGCGCGCCGTGCTGGGGTGGGCCTTCGACACCCTGGACCTGAATCGCGTTCAGGCTGAGGCCGACACACGCAACGGGGCATCCGCCCGCGTGCTGGAGAAACTCGGGTTCGTGCGTGAAGGAACGTTGCGGGAAGACTGCGTCGTGAACGGCGAGGTCTCCGACTCGTGGGTCTACGGGCTGATCAGGCGTGAATGGCAGCCGTCGCCCGAGCCGGTTCCCGCCGTCTGAGTCCTCGCTGTCTCTTTGCTCGCCACCCGGCCGCCGGCGGCCACGAGGTTGTCAGGACCAATCGCCGTCGTTTGTGCCCAGGCGTGCACGGCCCAGTTCGGTGATCGGGATGGCTGCCAGGCTGGTGAAGCCGATGTCGAGGAGCGTCGCGCGGGGTATACCCGTTGCGCCGAGGGTGCCCATGCCCTCGATCACCGCGCAGAAGAACGCGCCGAGCGAGTCGGCATCGGCGGCGCCGTCGATCTCGCCGGCCTCCTGCGCCTCCGCGATACACGCGGCGTAGTGCGTCCGCATCGTCTCGAAGGCTGCCGCGGCCGTCGAGGCCACTTCAGGGTCCCGCGCTGAGAGCTCGACAGCGGCTTTCGTGAACAGCGACGGCGGCGCCTGGGCCGCGCCGTGCGCCACGGCCATCTTGACCAGTTGCGCGCGGATCCGGGTGATCGGGCTGTCGGATCCGTGCCGGATCGACTCCACGGCCTCGATCGCCTCCGCGGTGTCGCTCAGGAACGCCCGGATGAAGAGTTCCTTCTTCCCACCGAAGGCGTTGTAGAGGCTTTGGCGCGCGAGGCCGGTCGCTTCGAGCAAGGTGTCGAGCGACGTCCCGGCGAAGCCCGTCTCGGCGAACGCCTCGCGTGCGCGGGCGACGACGTCCGCCTCGTCGAAGGAGCGGGGTCTTGCCATCATGGGCCTCCTGATCGAGTTATTGACCGATTCGTCCATTATGCCGTACGGTTCTAGACCAAGCAGTCAATAACGTTTCTGGAGGATGATCATGGCTCAGGTACTGGCCGGGAAGACGGCGCTCGTGACCGGCGGGACGTCGGGGATCGGGCTGGCAGTTGTCCGCCGGTTCGTGGACGAGGGGGCGCACGTCGTACTGACCGGGCGTCGGCAGGAAGCGCTCGACGCGGTCGCTGCGGAGTTCGGCGACCGCGTGACAGCGGTGCGGGCGGACGCGTCGAATCCGACGGACGTGGCGGGGCTCTTCGAGGCCGTCGCCGCGCGGGGTGCCGGGCTCGACGCGGTGCACGCGAACGCCGGCATCGGCGAGTTCGGGTCTTTGACAGAGGTGACGGCGGAGGACATCGACACCGCCTTCGCGACGAACGTGCGCGGGACGGCACTGACGGTGCAGGGAGCGCTGCCGTTCCTGAACGAGGGTGCGGCGATCGTCGTGACCGGATCCACCTCCGCGTCCGGAACCGAGCGAGGCTTCGGCATCTACGGCGGGTCGAAAGCGGCGGTCGCGGCGATGACACGCACGTGGGCCGTCGAACTGGCGCCGCGGGGCATCCGGATCAACACCGTCGTGCCCGGGCCGACCGAGACGTCGGGGCTGAAGGGGCTCGCCCCGAGCGACCCCGACGCGCTCCTGCAGCAGATCGCGGGTGGCATGCCACTTGGCCGCCTTCTCCGCCCCGAGGAGATCGCCGCCGCCGTACTGTTCCTGGTCTCCGACGAGAGTTCGGGGATGACGGGAAGCGAATTGTTCGTCGACGGCGGCAGCACCCTCGTCTGACGACGAGCACGGGTGCCACCGGAGTGCTCTCGACGATTCGGACGACGAGCGACCTCGACGGGATGTTGCGCCTCGCCAGCTGCCTGACGGCGCGGTCGTCGACGGCGAGCTGGTGATCATCCTCGACGGCCGGCTCAGCTTGGATGCGCGCCAGCGCCTCCTGCGAGGACACGGGCAGCATCCTACGGGCTGCGCACAGTCACCGGAATCGTGACCGTTGCCGAGGGCCACTGTCCTGGCCGCGGTACGGGCGGAGTACGGGCAGTGGAACGACAGCGGTGGTCGCCACACTCGACCTTTGGCTGTTTTACCCGAGCCTTCCTGGAGGACCTTTCCTATGCGTAAGTCCATCGTCGCCACCGCGACGGCGCTGACCCTCGTCGCGGCCGGTATCGCCGTGGCCGGAGTCAACCTCACCGCCCGGCCCGCGAGCGCCGCGCTCAGCGACGTCCCCGCCGACTGCGGTGTCTTCGCCACGGCGTACCGCTCCGACGGCCACCGGCTCGGCTACTCGTACGTCGACCGCAAGACCAACACCAGCGCGTACACCAACGACATGCTCGGCTGGGTGCCGTCGGCGCTGCAGAACATGGGTGGCGCCGGGGGCGAGGACCAGTTCCGCAGCCGGGAGTACGCCGCCCACCCGACCAACGGCTGGCTCTACAAGGTCGTCCGCCACGGCGAGCGGGTCAACGGGAGCTGGCGAATCACGTCGTTGACCGCCGACCAGCACACGAGTGGTTTCGGCGGCACCCGCATCCTCGCCTACGGCTACCCGTACCTCTACCGGGTCGCCGGGAACTCGCTCTACCGCTACACCATCTCGTCGTCCACCGGCGCGCTCTCGGGAAAGGTGAAGCTGCCAGGTACTGGCTGGGACACGGTCAACACACTCATCTTCGAGCGCAGCGGTGGAACGGGCAGTGCGGCCGTGGACGTGCTGACCGGCACCAAGACCAACGGAGAGCTCAAGGAGTGGCGGATCAACCGGGCCACGCCGAGTCAGGTCAGCTGGAGGATTCTGAAGACGAGTGGGTGGGCGGGGATCGCCACGCTCAGCGCCGGCCCTTGCACCGCGCATCCCAACGGTCGGGTGCTGCTCGGCATCACCGCCACAGGCACGGCCTCGGTGCACTTCGACGCCAAAGTGACGGACGGCATCGGCACTGACATCAAGGGAGGATCGCTCGGCAACCTCGGCTGGACCGCCAAGTCCTACGGCCAGTAGCAGCGCGTCAGGAGCCGGCCGTGCTCAAGCAGGACGAGCACGGCCGCAGGACGTGATGGAGATCTGCTGACGCGGCGTCAGGCCTGTACTCCACCGCTGTTCACGTTCACGGGGGAACGTGCCAAGGGAGTGCCGGGATGCGCCGCGTTCTGTTCATCGTCGGCTGGGCGATCGCCGGTGCGCTCGGGTGGGCGATCATCTTCGGGTTCGCCCTGTTGCTGGGATCCGACGATCCCGACGACTTCTTCGAGCACGCGACGTTCCGCACCGAGAAGGTGGTCGGAGTCGCCGGTGCCCCCGTGGCCGATGGCCCTTGCGGCGAGAGCAAAGACGACAAGGGGATTCGGCGCACCCACGGCACGTCGTACGAGGTCGGCCTGACCTGGACGGACGCGGACGGAGACACGCACCACGGCGTGATGACGACCTGCAACCGTCCGGACGAGGGCGAGCACGTGACGGTCTGGGTCACATCGCACGACGCGGTCTTCAACAGGTCGCCGCTGGCGATGTACAGCTCCGTCCCCATCGCCGCCGTGTTGTTCGCTCTCGGCGCGTGGGGATGGACCTGGCTGACGAAGGACGAGCGTCGCCGGCGTGGGACCGAGAGCCTGCGCCAGCGTCTCCGCCGGCTCAGGCTCCGTCGACTCAGACTCCGCGAGCTCAGACGAGCGAAGGGCAGGACCTGAGCCCAGCACTGCCAGTCGGCGAGCTGTGAAGCTAACCAGGGGTCATCCACGTGATCGCTTCTTCGGGGGCACGCCCCAAGCGCACTCATTGTCAGTGCCATGGACAGGCGTCGAGTCCGCGAGAGCCGATTCCAGCAAACCTGCAGGTCAGATGCGGTAGGCCCCGTGGGACTCGAACCCACAACCCGCGGATTAAAAGGGGCAATGATGCCCTATCAACCAGCCCCTCCAGGCGTCAGACATTCCGGTTTGAAGGGACACTAGCCTCGTTAGTTGACTCCCTTTGACGCGATTTCGCACCACGTTTGATCCCACGGCACTAACCGTCAGCTGGGTGCGCTCACGGTCCCCGGAGCGGGTGTGGCGTGCTGTCTGCGCGGGAGTTTCGGCTGCACGCGTCGCCGAGCTGGCAGGAAGGCTCCGCATAGTGGCCGCCAGGCCGGGATCGAAGCCTGCGTTGAGCTCGCCGCTGACGGGTTCCCCGCCTGCGCTCGGGATCTCCCAAGCTGCAGGGCTTCAGTCTAGTCGTGCGTGTGCAGGTGCAGCCAGGCCACAAAAGAGAGATGCTGGCCCGCGCGGGCGGGGTACCACGTGAGATCGGGGCCTCGAGCGACGAGTCTGCGTGGCGGTGAGCGGATACGCGACCTGGCTCGTCACGAAGCCATGACCATCGCCCCTCGCGACGTCGGGGATAATCGCACTGTGTCAGACCGTCAATACAACTCCGTCGAGGAGGCGCTTGTCGCCCTCACCGATGACAATGTCTTGGAACGGGTGGCCTTTCACGTCTTTAGGAAGGACCACCCCTACCTCCGGTTGACCGCACCGACCGGTGACACCGGCAGAGACCTGGTCGCGCGTCGACTGTTCTCCGATCAAGGTGAACTCCGCGTCATCGTGTCCCTGCAGACCAGGTGGACGACGAAGCTCGCCGAGGAACTCAAGAAGATTGAGAAGGAGGACCCGGCCAAGCGCGAGCAGAAGGCCATCTTCCTGACTACCCAATCGGCACCGGAGAGGTACCACCACAAGTTCATCGACCAGGCGAAGAGACTCGGGGTCTCCCTCGAGATATGCGGTCGCTCGACCCTGAGGGTCGCACTCGAGACCGATGAGCTGCGTCACATTGCCGAACTCGAGCTCGGCGTCCGACCTCGGTTGCCGCGGACCTTCGTCGGTCCCGCTGCGTTCCGTGAACAGCTGGCAGTCTCGGTCCCAGGAATCGACGACGACATGGTCGGCACCGCCACGCATGTCGACGAGATCGTGTCGTTCATCATCGACGACACGCCTGGGGCCGCACGACTACTGCTCGTGCTTGGCGCGGGCGGCCTGGGGAAGACCCGCTCGGTGGTCGAAGCGACTGGCCGGTCCGCGACGACCACCCTTCTTGCCCGGGCCGGAGCCAGCATCGACGTCGCCGCGCTCGCCGGCGTCCCCGTCGATGCGCCAGTGGTCATCGTGGTTGACGATGCCCACCAGAGCCCCGACTTGTCCGGGATCGCGACCCTTCTGGGCGATCCCCGGTATGCGAACGTGAAGATCGTTGTGACACTCCGTCCCGACGGCAGGGAACCTGTCCTTTCCGGCATCGGGATCGGCGCGTTGCCGACGAGGTCGGTGCTGGTGTCGGAACTGGACCGCTCTGACATCGTCGCCATCGTCAGGGGCCACGGCATTGAGGACGATGCCTTCACCGTCGCTGTGATCGCCCTGTCCGAGGGCTCCCCACTGCTCGCCCATACAGCCTGCAGCGTCGCTCTACGAGACCATTCCTTCACAGCTGCATCAGCCCGCGATGTCCTGAGCCGCCACGTCACGCAACGTCTCATGCAGCTGCAGACGCCAGCCGCCCGCGCGACTGCTGTGGCGCTGGCACTCATAGGTTCCGCCGCTAGCGGAGGAGAAATCTGCGCGCTCACCGGCGCCGTCCGCCACCTCCCCGGAGCAGTCCAGGAGGTCGAGGAGCTCCTGGACCGTCTTTGCGACACCGGCCTTGTCACGGCGACCGTCCAGGAGCATTCCCAACATACCGTCCGCTACTCGATCAAGCCCGACCTCTTGGCCCCGGTTCTTGTCGCCGAGGCGCTGGACCTCACCCAGCACGTCCGGATCGATCGGAGCACCGTCCTGAATCGTCTCGGCGAGTTGTCCATCGGTGCCGCGGCCACCGGTGCCACGGCCGTCGACAGCGCTGAGTCGAGGTCCGCTGGCTCAGCAATCCAGTCCCGACGCGGCGTGTTCGGCATCAACGAGCTCACCTCGATATCTGACCCAAGTCCCCACGTCGACACAACCTGGCTGGCGCGCGCCCTCGGGGTGCTCAGTCAAGCCTGCCGCATCGCCGGCGAGCAGCAGTTCGTGCGCGTGATCGAGCGTGGCGTCTACGGGCTGTGGCCAGCCGACGCCGACGGGGACACCTGGCGCGCGCTGGTGGCGCTCCTGGAACCCGTGGCAGGTGCATTACCTGCCACGCTCGACCGACTGCGAGTAGAGGTAGCGCGACGGTGGCCTCCGCGTCCGTCGCTCTCGTTGTCCTGGACCGAGGATGACCGTGAGGTCGACGAGGCACGCTTCGTGCTGCAGGCGCTCAATGACATGACTGTCCGGACGGCCGCGGTGACCGAGGACATCGCGGGCGCAATACGACTCCTGATGGACCTTGCGTTGCTCGCGGCCATGAATCCCGGACGGGGCCCAGACCCGGTCACTGGGTTCGCAGCTGTTGTCGCGGCACGGCAGGGCGACACCTGGAACGACCTGTTTGAGCGGCGCCAACGTGCCCTGAGGGCGATCGAGCGCTGGTTCAAGCAACAGACGGGCGCGGCGCAGCCACCGCGGTCGCCCGAACCGGCCGAGGCAACGGAGCGAGCGCACGTCGCCGGCGTCGTCGTGACCGCCACCGTGCCTCTCTTGAGTCCGGTACTAGAGATCGCGCGGTGGGGGACACCCAGCAGCGCAGACGAGCTGAGTCTCTCATCGAGCATCATGCCGGCACGGCAGCCGACCGCACGCGACCTCGCCGATGCCGCTCGGCTCGCGGCGTCCGTCCTCGACACGATGGACCTGGGAGCTGAGGCGTCGAGGGACGTTGTGAACCGAGTCGTTCGGCTGCAGTGGGAGATCTGGGCGATCGGGAAACGGTCCCTTCCCTTCGATGGGGGACCGGTCCCCGGGTACCACCGGCGCGCCCTTGCAGCTGCGGCGAAGCCCGTCTCGGCTGCCCTGGCCGCTCACTGGGACGAGTTGCCACTCTGGGCTCGTCACCAAACCTTGGCGTGGCATCTGCGTACGACGGGCCGCGCCACCCTGACGACGTTGGCTAATCGAGGTGACCCACTGGCGACCCGGGCGATAGCCGACGCGGCGCTCACCCACTTGATGATGTTGGTGCCGCTCGAGCGTGAAGACGGTTCTGATGTGCGCGGGGACGAGATGGCCGCGACCGTGTTGGCGAACCGGCTGGGGATCGTCGAGAGCGTGGAGCTGTTGTTTCAGGCCGGACTACTCGGCGAACAGAACTGGGATGGGCTCCCAGAGGTGTTCGCCCGAGAGGTCGGACGTGTCACCGTGGCCCAGAGCGACATCGAATGGTGCCTGGAACGGCTCATCGGGGACCCTCCCGGCGCCGGTGTCCGCGACCTTCTCCTGGGCCTTCTCGATGCTGACACCGACCGTGTTACCGAATGGCTCCTCAGAATCGGCGCAAGCGGCCAGGGGGCCAGGCTCGCCGCCCTGGTCCTCGACGACGTCGGCGACCCGGTTAGGAGAGCGCGCCTCATCGAGGTGATCTACGAGTACGTCGTCATCGGCGACCAGGGCAGACGCGACTCGGCCAAGACCGCCGCTTCGGTGTCGCCGCTGCCTGCCGAGCGCAGGACGGAGGCGTTAGGACGCGCTGCACGTCCCTTTGGTGCTCTCATGTCCCGCCTGCCCGGCGGGCGGCTGCTCGGTCGCATGGTTACGACCGGGGCGCGTGCCGTCGCCGCTCGTTCGGGCCGGATGATCCGCGGGGCCGCCGCTCTCCGGCCCGGCGGCGGCGTGGACCGAAGCTCCACCGAAGTGGGTCCCGACGCAGCCGGCGAAGAGAACTACACTCTCGAGCACGCAGACCTGATGGAGAGACTGCAGGCCGGACGCGCGCTGGCGATGGCGCTCGCGCGTTCACGCGAGACGACGACGGAGGAGCTCGATCGCGTCGTCGAACTCGCCGCCGCAGGCCCAATCGCGCTCGTCCCAGAGATCTTGCAATGGGTGACCTTCCGGGACCGACGTGCGACGAGAATGGCGCATGGCGCTGCCGACTGGGTGAGCCTGAGCTCCGACCAGGTTCTCGGCCTCGTTACCGGTCTCGGTCGCTACCTCGACGCTGTTGCTGAGAGCGAGAACTACTCCGCGCTCCACGCCGATCACCACCTCGCCATGGCCGTCTCCTTCATCGCCCGCGACCAGCCGGAGGCCCTGGCCTCGTTGCTCGGGCCATGGCTCGCGGAGGACAACCCGATCAATGCGTGGCCGATTGCCTGGGAACATGAGTTCGAAAGCATGACTCCTGAGGAACGTGCACCGTTCGCCTTCGCCCTCGCGGCCGAGCTGGACACCATCCGCGCCACGACCGAACTGGACGAACGGACCCGGTTCAGCCTCGACCAGTGCATTTCGATCCTGTTGGCTGGCACCCTCGGTTGGGCAGACACCGTGCTCGGGTGGGCCCAAGGGGATTCCGCCTCCAAGCAGCGTGCGCTCGCGGCCGTCGCGAGCGAATGGCAAGACCCGTCGTGGGCTCCGACAGTGACTGCTCTGCTGGCGGGAGGTCTGGGCGACCGCGAGCAGGGCGAGCTGCTGACGGGCTTGATGCCCATGAGCATTGGGGATGGCTTCGAGAAGCGGATCAAGAAACGGATAGAGGCCGTGCACGGCCTCGATATTTCGAAGCCTGAGGTGGCGGCGTTTCGTGATCGCGCCCTAACGGCCCTTGAGGCCGTTCTCGAGGAGGAGAACCGGGATCGCCGGCGCCGCCGACGTGGCTACGGCAACTGAACCGGGCGATGACAACTCAGTCATCCCGCGTCGGCCTCGCCGGCCGGGACAGTAAGTCTTCAGCTCGAACGCCTATGCCTGGGCCTCGGGCAGCAACGCGTGCACCGAGCGTCCGATCCCGATGCGGATCACCACTGCCGAGAAGTAGCGCAGGCAGTACACCGATCACCGCCCATTCGAGACGAGACACTCGGGCAGGCGACTTCGTCGACCAGCCGCAGGTACCCAACCGCGGGGAGCTCGTAGGATCACGCCGGATCGACCACGAATACCCGGCCCTCTGGCGGCAGCTGGTTGAACCCGACGTCCATGACCACGGGGAACACGGTGCCCCACTCGTCCTGGGATCCTGCCGGGATCACCGCCACGCCCCACCTGCCAAGCGCCTCGGTGCGCACCTCGACGCCGGAGTCCTCGACACCTGCCCGCTCGCGTAGCACCGCGTCCGCCACTGGCCCGGCGTCATCGCGCGTCACCCAGAGCACGTAGTGCGTCGCAGAACTCGTCATGCGACGACGTTACGAGCCCGCTCGGCGTTGCGTCTACCGCTTGTCCCGTCGCCGCGACTCGTGCGTCCACAGTCCAGATCACATGGCGGGCGAGTGTCGCGCATCAGTGACGGAGGGCACAAGGACTCGAGGACAGTGACGCGCGGATTAGGAAACCGACGCAGCGCATCGACAGGAGCATCTCCAGGCGTAGCAGGCCGATCCCATTCGGCTGGTCGTGACTCCAGTTGACTTGGTTTGACTGCTCCTTATTCCCACGCTGAACTGCCTGAGCGTGGGGACTGATGTTGGGCCCGTCGATTTCTGAGCTGGCGAAGACGAACTGGTGTCCCGCCGAACCAGGGAAGGGTTGTCGGCGGTCGGTCCCGCGCCAGAGACCTGCCTTACGGATGCCGGTACCGCTCAGGGCCGGGGCAAGCATCACAGGCCCGCCAGCCGCCCGGCCTCAGCATTCACTTCCGGGTGCAGGGGAGCGCAATCCAACCTCTGCTCTGCGGGCGACGCAGGCCTCACTCTCGCCCTCACTAGCCGGCCTTCTCTTCCAGCCACCACGGCGGCGACCTCATTACGGCCGTCGTCGGCGCGGCGGCTCGATCCCTTGCGGCGGCCAGCAGCGCTCATGGTTGAGCGGGAACCTTAGAAGCGGCTGCGAGCGGAGGTCACGCTTGAATTTCAGCCCAACTGACGATTCCATCATGGCGCCGAGTACGGCACACTAGGCGCATACTTGCGGCTGATATGGAAATGCCGACCGGGGGGGGGCTAGGTGGGTGAGAGGCATGCGCGGCGTATGCGGGCGATATTGTTTGGCGTCGCGATATTCGGGATCATTTGCATTGCATGGCGATGGGTTGGATCGGGGGTGGCCCAAGCTGTGACGGAGTACCTGAATGCCGATGTATCGCTCCGTGATCAATTGAGTAGCACCTATTCTCTGTCTGTCGGGATTGCCTCCTTGATCCTTTCGGTCATCGGCCTATTATGGCAACGCCGTCGGCCGCCGACCACCTCGGCGGGTGGTGATTTCCCGCCTAACGGCGGAGTCGCACGGGATGCCAGTCCAGATAATGCGTCGTTCGGCGAAGGCGCCTCTACGTCTAAATCATTGAGTATCACCCCGTTCCCAGCCGGGGCGCAACCGATCTACGTCAATATGATGGTCATCACCATCTTGATGAAGGAACGCTGTGTCCATCGTCGTATAACCGAGCGCCTCATCACGGCCTATTCAGATAATGTTGCCGGGTATCGAATCTCCGCCAGCTCTTTCACCCCAAAAGGTGCAAGTCGGCTCAGCTTCCGATCACTCTGGGGTTGCAGCATTGAATCAATTCGCGACCTTCGCGCAGTCGATACCTCGGGGGAGGTCCTGCTTCGGTTTCCGCGGCCTTTGCGAGCGGGGGAGAAGCATTACTTCTCGTCGGAAACAGTGAATCACCACACAGCCCTGCTTGACCACTACTATGTCAATGTAGAGATCGATCATCTAGGCATCGCTGCGGGCGAACTTTCGGACGGCCATCTTCCAGTGAACGGATTGACCGTACGTATCCGATTCGAGGACCGCGACGTGCCAGCGGCCTGCTGGTGGTACGACGATCGGACGAGTCGTGACGGCTCACTACCCCGGGCCGGTGATCCGCACATGCTGACCATCTCGGGCGGCGCCGTTTCACATACGTTCACTCAAGAGTGTCAGCCGCACGGCAATTACGGAATAGCGTTCCGATGGGGGAAGTGATTGCGTCTCCGCTTTTGTTGAAGCCTCTTAGTTCCAGGAGTGTTCCACGGCCATGTGAGCGAATTGCTCAACCATGCCTCCGAAGAACCGACGACCGAGCCGCCACGGACTCGGGTTGTAGACCCTGCGGCTTAAAGGGGCCATGAACACCTATCAAGTGGCCTCATCAGGCGTCAGAACCCGCTCCTGGAACGGTTCTCGGCCTCACCAGCCGACTTGGGTTGACCCCTTTCGTACCACGATTGATCCCACGCCGATCGTCAGCAAGGGTGCGGCGGTTCGCCCCCTCAGCGCTTCGACGCTGATGGCCGCCGGCCATCGAGGGGCGCTCGCCAAAGAGGGAGCTGGATACCTCAGCTGCGCCATGTGGTCCCTGCCGCTAACCAGAGACCGACGGTCGGCGGGCGGCACCCGCGGTTCCGCGCAGCGACCTTTCATATTCAGTTCGCCTAATCGCTCTAGGCCTCCGGCAGTTCCGCGCATCCCTTCACCTTGCGGTCCTGGCGAAACCCCACTCATCCGGCGGAGTGAGCATTACTGCACGCTCAGACGCAACCGTTCGCCGAGGTCTCTCAGGCGCTCGTAATCCAAGCTGGTTAGTCCCGAACTAAACAACTCCAATTGCGCTTCGTCACCTATCTGGTCTGACACATTCTCCCACTCGTCGCCGCATTCACGAGCAACAAAGACGGCTCCGCCGCGAGTCAGATGCCCTCTCGTGATGAGCTGAGCGGCCGCTTCGCTTTGGACGCCATACTCGATCGAGCTCTTCACAAACGCTGGAATATCGAGGCCATGCTCCTTGCCCACAATCACCGCTCCGGACCAGACCCAGGCGGCAGGGTACGTAAGTTTGCCGACATATTCGGCAGCATCCGACGTCCGCTTTGTCTCGTTGGAACCGCCGAAAAGCGAGTTCGCATTTTTGAAGATAGGTGCCTTGTTCGCAAGTTGCATGTAACTGTCGCCAGCAATCCAGCTACTAAATAATGCAATGTCCGCCGCAAATGTGTCTGACTCGGTTCGCCGATGCCGTGACTCTGAGTTGAAGCGGAGCATAGTCGACAGTTTTCCTGCCTGACTAGAGCCTGCTTCGCGCCTAAACCAAAGCGAATGCTGGATGACCTCGCTCGCCTCAAAGACCAGTTGTGCGATCTGAGCGGCCATGCCTGGATCCAGCGTCCTCAACCCGGCCAAATCCTGCATCCAACTGTCCGCGCCGAGTGCCACCGCTTCGCTCACTCGGGCGGCGCTCGCCGGGCTGAGTCCTGTGAGCCGTGCAGTGGCGCCTCGTTCGGTCAATCTGTATGGACTGGCGGCGAGGGCGAACCCGTCACGTTCCAAGTCTGATAGTGCGCGGTCGATCAACGAAACGACTGCCTGTTTCTCGCTAGAATCTCCAGCATCAAAACTCAAGGTCGACCGTGCAAGCGCTTCGGCTTGCAGAGGGACGTAGTTGTCGGCGTCGCCAAGCCAGGCCATGACCTGGCTCTGGATCTCCATATAGGCGTTGAGGTCGTCTAGGTCTGTCGCGTTAGGATCGATGTACGGAACGCGCCCACGAATCCGATCGCCGGCGGTTGTTGTCCATAGCGACTGACTGATGTAGTTACGCAATGTTGGGGCGTCCGATCCCAGCAAGAACATACAGTTACCCATACAAACAGTTGCATGACCTGCCGCAGGCGTGGGGAGCCAGCGATGACTGCCTCAATGGGCAGGACAGGGTGGGCAAGGTTCTCCGCCAGAGACGCATGGCGTCCGCCTATTTCCGCCCAGCTCGCGGACGATCCGGACAAGATCGTTGCCTATCGCACCAGTACCCGACTCCGTCGATCCTTCGCCGTGACGAACTCGGCGTTACTCATCAGCGTCGGCTCAGCGCATCGTGGAGAGCGCGACCCGGAACGCCGCCGCCGCGCAATGGCGACGCGACGGCGCCGCCGAGCAGCTCGCCCGATTCAGCAGCTGACAGTCCCGCCGAGCACTACGGCGTAGGGCGACTGCCGGGCGCTCCACCCGGAGGTGACGGGCCGGGAAGCACCGCCCCATCCGCTGGCCGGACGGGTCAGTGCTCACCACCGTCACAGTGGGCTCACTGTCGCGGGAGGTGCCCGAGGTGGACCTCGGTGTCGCATTGCTCCGGCGCCCAGCTCTGGACGTCAGCGTCTCCGGGTCAAGGGTGATCCCGGCGCTCGGCGGCATCCGGTCGACCTCCTGCCGGGCCCGCCATGATGGTCGGCGTACCGTGACCTCCACACCACTCTGCCGTGGGAGAGCGGCCCGAATGCTGTCGGTATCGGGAACAGCCCGAAGTGCGCCGTCGAAGCATGACCCAGGCCGTGCTTTGCACTACCCAGTGCGAGTTGTCCAGAGGGCTACGGGTCCGTGGTGCGGATCGTGGTGCGAAACCCTAGCGATCTATGGAGTCCGTGGTTGTGAGGCGAACATCCGCGTGGAGGGTGACGCTCATGAAAGAGGGCGACACGCTGAGCGTCCTCCTCGTAATGAGAAGGTCGTCGACGTAGCCACGCCGGTTGACGTCGGGTCCTGAATGCCCCCTATGCACGCACTGCGTCGAATAGCTAGGTGGCGCACGAGCCGCTGGCCACTGGCGATCGAAGGAGGACGGTCGTGTCCGTGTAAGCGGAGAGTGATTTACTCGGGGAATGACTGGTCAAACGCAGATCTGGAACGTTGCCGATACCACCCGCAAGCTGACCGGATCCGTGGATCTAACACTGAGGCGGCCAACTGTCAGTGTGGATGGCGAGCTCACCCCAGCCTACGAAGAACGGGCGACGAACCTGCCAGGCGAGACTGAGGTTGTCGACCTACCGTTCGGCCCCGAGCAAGAACAGATTTTCGTGCACGCGGAGGCACCTGATATCGGTGCGATCACCATTGCCGAGGGATACACCAGCGGACGGAATTTTGATCCGAACGCCCAGATCATTACTGGGAGATGGGCGCTTGTCGGTGGGCACGTAGACGCCGAGACTAAGTATGTGTCCGCCCGTGTTCGGATTCAGAATTTCGACTTTTGGCGGCGAGCATACATTGCTGGTCTGGATCCAGAAACTCGCAGACCCATCATAGTGAAGACGGCCGAGGAGCCCCCGTGTCCGGTGCCGCATTTGGGTGGTAATGCCGAAATCCGGTTGGAAGAGACATCGGATGGTGGCGAGGATTACTGGATTGTTCTCGATGGAGTACAGCTCAATCTGGAGAGAATACTGAAGGACTTCGTGAAACCTTTGAGTGATCTGGCAACCATCGCAATCGGCAGTCAGAGTTGGTCCGTCAGTATCCAGTTGAGAACCTCTGCGGATTCTCCGTGGAGCATTCTGTGTCACCCACTATTAGATACTCCGCATCCGGTGCCGCCGAAGGCAAAGCGCGAACATCAGGTCGTGCATTATGCCGATGTACGCCTGCAAGGCCTTGCGGCATGGCTCGCGAACTCTGTCTCGCTTGATGTGATCCCTACCCTGGTTGCGGGCCAGGTGGGCAGAACCGGGCCATCATTGGAGATCCGCCTACTTGTCTTGGCAAGCGCTGCTGAGGGATATCATCGCCGCATACATCCGCATGAGCGTCGACTGAGTCCAGAGCAAATTGAGAAGATCCCGCCGGCCATCAGTTCGCTGAAAGATAGACTTGACTCTGAAACTCGCGCTGCTATGCATGAGTCGACCGGGTACCTCGATGAGCCGGTATTTCGAAAGCGTATGCACAGCCTAGCCGAAGTGGTCGAAACTATCCTTCCAGGATTGACTGGCGTGACTGACAACTGGACAAAGGTTGTCGCTAAGCACCGCAACCGGTACGCTCATCGGCTGCCAGTCGAAGATGAGGATGCGACGAAGCTCTTTTTCGAAATGCTCGCGATCCAGCAGTCGCTGCGCTGGCTGCTAACCGTGCTTCTGCTCATAAAAGCCGGGATTTCATCGGAGATATTGGCAATACGGGCGACGCGCAATCACGAATGGTCGAGCTTCGTCTTGACGAGAACTCAGTACTTGCCGTCAGTCTATCGTCGGATTTGAGTGGACTGGTATTCGTTCAGGGATCGGACTATGGGTGCTGAGCCATGCGATTGTGCAGCCTCTCTGTCTCCGTGCGCTGGACGGGTTCAGCAGTCGTGCTCGACCAGAACGAATGCAGCGCTGAGGTTCCTCCTCGTATGAGAAGGTCGTCGGCCCGATGCGAAGACCCGCTCCGCACGGAGCACGGAGAACCCCAGGTCGGGGGCACTTGACCTGGGGCTCTGCATGTCGGGCCGCCTTCGCCGCGAGGTCCTCGTCCTCCGCCGCCGGGGTGTTAACAGGCACGGTCATGCCCCCCACCCCACCGAATGGACACCAGTTCGGCCAGATCGGGTTGATGGTCGCCGTCGCGGCCATGAAGAGTGCGATCTGCCCAACCCATCCGGCCGCCACGCAGCCGTGCCCCACATGCAATGGCAAGGGCTGGACTAGCGTCAGATACCCGCATCAAGGACCGCTCGATGAGTACCCAGCCTGAGCCGGATGGGGCGAGCGACCCGAACGGGCGGCTGGCCGAGTTGACCACGCTGCGGATCGCGTCAATCCCGCACGCCAAGGCTTTGGCGGCACGCATCCTGGAATCGGCCGCACGCCTCGCCGAGTTCGACGAGCTGGGGAACGTCGGAAGGCACCCCGTCATAGCCGGCGTCCGGGTGCCCAATGTGAGAGTAGCTCTCCTGCATCTCCCAAACGAAGTTCGCTTCCGCGTTCAGAAGCTTTGCCCAGGCGTCACGAACTTGTTTATGTGCGATCAACTGCATGCGTCCTGTCGTCGCATCAGGAATCTTCCAGAGCTCGCCGTACTGCTTGCGTCTGCTCTCCACAGTCCCCGGAGCGTTCATCGGATCGATGGCCCAGTCCAGCCGCCGCGTGATGAAGTGGACATATAACATCGCTTCGGAGTACAAGGCCCTCCGCTCGTTGCGCAGACTGGCGCGATCGGCTAGGCGCCCTTGAAGTAGCGGCGCCCCAAGCGACCCTACGACCGCGCCAACTAAGGCCGTTGCCGCACCCACAACACTGTCGCATCCATCCGTGGATCGTAGGCGCGCCTGCGGTCCAGGAGAGCATGTGGGCCTGGCGTCTGCGCTGTGATCCGCCAGGCTCCGAGCCGTCCGTGACTCTCGCAGCGGTGCGCTCTGGAACCAGCCGTCCGACATCTCAATTATTCACAGCCCTCTGCCATGCGGAGTGCAGGCCCGGCTGTCGGTAGGTCAACCAAGCCTGCACCTGCCGCGGCTGCCCGGGGCCTGCTTGTGGTGCGGGACATGGTGCCAAACTGCGACGAAGCATGAGAATCTTCGCCGGTGTGACAGTGACCGCGCAACCAGAAGTGCCTCATGGAAGCGCACAACACGCTGAGCATCCTCCTCGTAATGTGAAGGTCCGCGGTCCAGTCTGCGAGCGATGGGTAGTGCCCCACTGAGTGCCGATTGTCGCCGTTGGCGCGACAGATCGGCCGCGAGGTGCGGGATCGTGTCGCGTGGACCCGGATCGAGCGCTGGCCGGCGTGCCCAGATTCGATTGGTAGAGCCATCGCCCGACGCTTGAACCGCTCGGCTCCGTGCTTACTCCGTGGGTGGCGATCGAGGATCTTCGCCGCGACAGGTGTGTGGCTAATCGATCGGCACCAACCACACACGTGTCAGCACGACACTGACAGCTGATGCACGTTGGATGTCGCGGCGGCGGCCATCGACAGTTCTAGAGTCGACGTAGCCGGAAGCTACCAGTGAGCACTTCAAGCATGGAGATGCCGGCAGTAAAGAGGGCGGCTCCCCGTTGGAGTCGGAGAGCCGCTCGGGTTGACCCCGTCCACAGTCCCAACTGTTGAAAGGGAGTCGAGATGACTCTAACCCCTCCGCGACGCGGTGTCCGGTCCCAGCTCAAGCTTGCGGCTGAAGTGCCCCCCGAAAGCGAAGGCTTAATGTCTGCTCGGGCGCTGGCAATCGCGACGTGGTCCCTCGTGATCGCTGTGATCGCCGGCGCCGGAGCTGGTATTCCAGCCGGCCTTGCGGTGGCGGCCGACACAAGCGGCCAGACCCTGCCAATCCTTGTGGGTATCCTCAGCGGACTCGCGGCGGCAAGCCTGGCTGGTCTGACCGTCGTGGGCGGCCTACACAGCCTGGTCCCGAAGCGGTGACTGCGATGAATTCGCCTGCGGCCAGCCTGAAGCACGCAGTCGAGCAACGTCTCGCCAACACGGCCGAGATTGGCCTCAATCACGCTATCGAGCACCACATGGCGTTGTGCCTCAACATGGCCGTGACTTCCTTGGAGCTCATCACCCTTGAGCCGCCATACACGGAGCATGTCACCACCCTTCGCGACCTGATTGAACAGGTTGAAGTGAGTGCTGTGGCACTGACGGTTGAATCTGGTGTCTCGTGGAGCGCTATGGCTTCCGACTACGGCGTCGCCCGCCAGACACTAAACCGTCGCCTTAGCCGCAAGACGACCAAGTGGCTCCGTGCAATGCACGCAGCAAACGATGCCGAGATCTCTGGACGAAGCCGTGTTTGGCGCCACCAGATGACGAAGCTACGGGAGCTGGCCCAA
Organism: Kribbella sp. ALI-6-A; assembly: GCF_001984195.1. GTDB lineage: Bacteria > Actinomycetota > Actinomycetes > Propionibacteriales > Kribbellaceae > Kribbella. The sequence goes on along the minus strand of NZ_MTQN01000012.1, from coordinate 328,338 downwards.
GAGCTGTTGGGACAGAGCGATGGCACCAATCTGGCGGCTGCTCGTGAACGCTTGAAGCTTCAGCACCTGAATGCGATCAGGCCTGATCGCGGACCAAGGTCGCGACAGTGAGGTAACCGCGGTGGGCTACCCCCATGTGCGGTCGACGCGGACAGACACACAACCTGTCGGGTTTCGGAGTCGGCACGACGCCCCAGCCGCTAAATCTGGCCCTCGTAACGAACTTCGCGGCCGCCATGAGCCGGAGCGTGCAGGGTGGCTTTGCGCTTTATGCATCGTGCGTTGCTCGTGCTCCTGTTCAGCACTTTGATCCCCGGAGTCAGGTGGAGCGGGCGGAGGTGAACCGGGAAATGGCGCAGATTCTTGATGTTGAGCCGGATGCGTTCGCGGCCGCGTTCGAGGCGACGGCGTACGAGCGCTTCACCGGCCTGTACGGCGACCTGCCCAGCACACTGCGGGAGATCGCCCGTCGGAGTGGTCGGCAGCCGAGCGACGATCAGCTGGAGCAGGCGACCGCGGCGCGGCGGAGGCTCGCACACACCAGCTCATCGGAGGCGCTCCCGAGACGACGTTGAATGCACTGGCGCAGATGCGAGCTCTCGGATGGCGCACCGGCCTGATCAGCAACATCACCTCCGAGACGCAGCTGCAGTGGCAGGGCAGCGATCTCTCGCAGTACTTCGACGTAACCGCGTTCTCCGCCGAGGTCGGGTCCGCAAAACCCGAGGCAGCGATTTACCTGGCCGCTTGTCGCTGCCGTCCGCCCCATAGACGCATTCAGCGACACCGCTCCTGGCAGCTCGTTGTCGGCCGGGTCGACGCCGAATCCTCTGCACATGCCAACAGTGGTCCAGCCTGGACGGGCCCGACCATCATTCGTCCGCCGAACTCCCTGCTCTGCACGGGAGCGCCGGCCTAGCGTTCCCGCGCTGTGCCAGGTGCCGGCGGAGGCCTTCGGCGTACGGCATTGGGATTGGTGTCACGGTTAGCTGGCCTGATGCCGAGTTATCCACAGGCAGCTCGACGCCAGATCGCACGTATGGCCCGCGGCCGGATCTCGTAGCTCCGACCGGCCAATCAATCCGTCCAACCCCTGGTGCCTGTGGATTCTGCCTGCGTGGCATCACTCGTGGCACGAAGTGGCGGATACCTATGGGGGATCCCGCGCCCGGTGGGGGCTGCCGCGCAACAAAAACCCCTGGTAGAGAGCGGATGCGACCCTGTCGTTCCTCCTCGTAATGACAAGGCCGTCGGCCCGATTCCGGCAGGCGGCGTCATCTAGTTCGATACATCGGCGACACTCGAACGCAAGGTTCGGGCTCGGGTGTTGCAGTCGACACATGTGGGCCGTTGCGTAGCGCTTGTCAGGGCCGTGGACCGATGTCGAGGACGAAGACCTCGACGCATCTATCCGGTCCATGACGACGTGCCTGCGTGCGCAGCTCGTCGGCGAGTAGCGACGGATCCGGGTGGTTGCGCTTCCAGGAGGAGGGTCGCAGCGCAGGAGCGGTCCAGTAGACGATGTAGATTCCGTGGGTGAGGTCTGCTGGTTGCATGTACCGGCCGATGAGCTGGTGGTCGATGGCTGTGAGCAGGTCACGATTCTGGACGTGTTTGGCTTCGAACACCACGCGACCCAGTTGGATTCCTCCCGAGGTCGCGGTGATGTCGATGCGGGTGCCGACCCCGCTTGCGGCCGTGCGACGGACCTGAATCTCGCGGTCGATGATGACGTGAGGTGTCAACCGCAGTTCGAGTTGCTGAGCCAGCCAGTCCGAGATGTCGTCTTCCATCTTGGGCGAAGCGGCATTCGCTCCGGGGTCACCGTTCCAAAGACTGCGGAAGCCCGCGCGTTCGCGAACGTAATGCTGAATCTGATCAAGTTGCTCAAGCAGTACCGTGATGAGCCCGGCGCTGTCGCGGATCACGCGAGCGTCGCCGCGGGCTACCAACGCCATCATCGTGTCCGGTGTCAGTGGGCGCCACAGCGATAGAGCCTCGTGAGCGCGTGCTTGTTGCAGCAGGTGGTTGATTTGCTCTTGGTCTTCTGCTGGCCGCTCCGTCCTAAGTGATGCCAGATGCGAGGCCATGCCGCGGCGAGCCATCGTTTGAAGCAGATTCATGCGCAGCCGACGGGCCTCCGACTCCGGAGTGCTTCGGGCGAAGTCGTCGGCACGTTCCGGATCGCCCGCGAAGGGTAGTCGGTCGAGGAGCAAGCGACTCAGCGCGGCCAGCGAAGAATCGGAGAGCTGGATGGGGTCTATCTCACGTAGGTGTTCAAGCGGTCCCAGTTGCCCAGCTGCGAGCCACGGGGTGAGTAGCTCCTCTGGCGCGAGCTTGGCCAGCGCCTCAATGGCCCCCGCCGGCGCCGGCTCTTCGGCTCTGGTCGCGCGAGCATTGTCCAATGCGACGCTTGGTGCATGCTCGACCAGTACCTCGAAGGACGCGTCTCGGCGGGCTAATGGCTGCCGGGGGTCGCGAGCGATTGCCGCGACGACGTCTAGCAGGAGGGGATCTGTGAAGTCAGCGAGGGGGTGATGCGGAAACGCTACTGTCGGGGCGGTCCGCACGTGGTCGCGCAGTGCAGCGGACAGGGCGGCGCGGCCCCGCGGCGGTGCCGACGCTCCGAGTCGCCGCTTCTTCTGTTCCTCGTTCATGAATGCTGGTGTCACCACGATCGTCTCCGCCCACGAATCCCATACCCGCTGAGGGACGCGGCGAAGCAGGTCAGGGCGGTGTTCGGCGAGCGTGGCTAGGAGGTAGACCGCTGCCCAATCAGGCATAATCTCTTGGTAGGTCCACCTGTCGCGACTGGCCCAGCTGCCGGGCTCGGGCTGCCGTGCTGAGAGGTACGCGATCCCGATTTGCCAGAATTCTTCTTGTTCCTCAGCGTCCAGCAGCGGCCACAGGGGCCGCTCCGTGAGATCCCATCCAAATGCAGCCTTCGGGTCCGCAGCATGGAGGTCCCCGGCGAGCGCCAACGCCGCCTCCCACCACTGATCGCGCTGCGCGCGGACGCGACTCAACGTCTGCCGCAGGACGGCGAGGTGTCGCTCAGGTCCTGGCCGTTGGTGGTCGCTGATCCGTCTGCGCACCCCCCAGTCGGGTCGAGCGCCGATGTCTCGATATCCCTGGAACTGCGACAGGATCGAATAGGCCGGATGGTCTTCGCTCACTGTCAGGATTCGGTCAGCGGTGACGCGGTCGGCGACGTTCCATGCCAGTTGCCTCAGTACGACTTCGGCCGCAGCCAGCGCCTGTGCTGGTGCACTCGGGATCCAGTCGATCAGCCATGTCAGGTCCTGAGGCGTGAGGATGCGCAGGTCCAAGACGGCCATGAAGGCGTTGTGGTGCACCGACAGCATGGCAGCGGCCATGGCGCGACGCAGGTCAGGGTTGTCGTCGACTTCCCACGGGTGCTCGCCGCGATCGAACTCCACTTGCCCACCGAGTCGTTCCTGACCAAGCAGCCCCCCGACCTCGGCCGCGATAGAGGGTTCATGCATGGTCCACGCTCGCGCCAGCAGGCCACCGAGCAGTCGGTCGAACGCGTAGTCCCTGTGGTTCGGGCGACGGCCTACTGCGTACCTGAGCACAGGCAGCACGTGATCGGCGTCCAAGAGCGAGGGCAGCTCATCGAGTAGGCGTGAGTAGCTGCCGATGTAGCTCGGCGAGCGTCGCGGCCTCAGCGCGGCCGTCAATCGGTCGAGATCCACAGTTCTTGTAAGAAGTGCCCGCAACGCGGCAGCCAGGATCTCGTCCTGAGGATCCTCTTCTGAACTTAGGAAGAGAAGGGGCGCGAGTTCGTCGACTCGGACGGGTGCCGCGACTGCTGCGAACGATGCCACCGCTTCAGCGCGTACGAAGGAGGGCCAAGTGAGGTTGAATGCGATCGCGAGTAGGTCATCGGCCGCGTCACTGACCCTGCAGTGCCGGGTGATGCGACAGATCCAGAAGATCTCCCAGTGGTTGGCCGCCCGCTGGACCGCCTCGTGGATTTGATCGCCAATATCGGGATGAGCAAGCGGGGAGGTATCGAGGTTCCAGCCCTCGTCGATGGAGCCATTGGCGGCACCACGTAGAAGCGCGTCGACGACGCGCCGGCGCATCTTGTCGTCTGCCAACTCGAGCCCCGTTGTACTTAATAGTTGCTTCGCGTTGTCTGCGATGAGGTCGGCCGGGATAGACGCGCCGAGCGGTAACAGCCAGCCGAGCACCTCGATCATCGGGCCGGGCGCTAGGCCGTTAGCGTCTGCCCCGAGGAGGGACAGGAGCCGTCGTCCACTGACGCCTCGGCGAGCAAGGTACGCCGCGGCGAGGAACTCCGCATAGGACTGGTGGGCGAAGCGGACGCTGCCCTGGCCGGCTGCGGAGAACAGCGTCGTGTTGAGAACCTCGTGGAGGTCCTCAACGGTCATTTGTCCGGCGAGGTCGGGCTCGTGGTCGGTGGGTACGGCGGTGACAGGCAGCAGTGCGCTGTCTGCCGAGCCGTCTGAGGGATTGTTGACCTGTCCAAGCCCGAAGCGCCCCACGCCGCAGAAGATGGTCACCGCCGCCAGGCGTTCGGCGAGGAGCGCCATCCGCCTGTCGTCATGAACCCTGCGCGGCCGAAATCGACCAGTTTCGAGCAACAGATTGCTGACGGTGTGGCGCATCGCTTCGGAGCGGCCGGCGGGCAGCTCCCTCGTCGTACGCCACTGGTCGAGCAGGGCGCGGGCGTGTTGAGGCTGGGCAAGCAGACGCGTCAGACGAGCGTCGGCTACGGCAGTCAGGAACGCGTCAGCGTCGGAGCCCGCCATCTCCTCGATGCCGTGCAGGTCCAGAGGGAGGAGTTCCAGCTCCTGGAAGCCAGGCAGCGCGGCGCGAAGCCCCTCAGCCAGGTCAACCGTCCACAAGCCAGGCCGACATGCCAGTCGCCACGACGCCCTCTTCGCCGTTCGCTCGCTGAGAAGCTGGACCAACACGTAGCCGATATTCGGGTCGAGCTGCACGGCCTCGTCGATGGCGTCGATGAATACGGCGGCAGCATCGCGGCTGAGCTGCCTGATCTGCTCCACCAACGACTCGCGACCGTGCATGCGTAGATCGATCGATGTACTGTCGGGTTCGCGCCGTTGTAGGTCCCTGACCAGCGTGGTCTTGCCTGCACCGCCTGGCGCGAGCAGTACGTAAGACCGCTCGCTGCCGACCAAGTCCTCAGCCCTTCGCGGACGGCTACCTGAGTACCAGTCGCTGCTCAGCGTCGCCGTATCGAGCAGTCCGTGCTGGGTCCGTGGGACCTCGCTATTTAGCGTCGCCACCCACCGGGCCGCATCCGGCGCAGAATGTCGGGACGTGTCCTCGGCCGAGCCGAGAGATCCGTCCTCAGCCGAGGCAGCTGTCTCGTGCGTCATGGTGGGCCAAGCCTAGGACGTTGCAGCCGCAACGTCGCGCTGCGGGCAGGGCGGTCCAGCGTGTTCGACGGCCGAGCGAGATCACCCTGAGTTTGACACAGCCGCCGCCGATTCGCACCACTCCTAGCCTACGGATTAGGCCGGACCTCGACCCCGAGGCCGTCGTGACCATCCAATGCACGGCGGCACTCGTCCACTACGCGGAGCAACTCCACGAACCGCCCCGACTCGACCAGTTCCTCACCGACGGCGAATGCCGAGAAGTCGCCGCCTACATCGACTCCCTAGGCCCGACCCCCGAGCGTGCCAACGAGTTCTTCACCCGCCGCTCCGCCCTCGGCGACCTTCAGCGCAACCCCTCCACCGGCTGGAACGCCGACGACGTCCGCGAAGCTCATCAAGCCGCCAAACAACACCCCGCCGGCAACGACCTCCCCGACTACGCCCAGCAGACCTCCGTCGTGCTGCGAATCCTGGTGGACTACCTCAAAAGTTCCAGGCTCGTCAGATTGTGGGAGGTTCTGACCCCCGACGCGCGAATGACGTTGACACCTTCGTCAGCTGGCTGCCCAGCAACCCGCCAAACGACTAGGTCGAGTCGCCCTGGTGGGCTATCCCGCATGTGCGGGTCGTGGTGCGAAATCCTGGAGACCTATGACGAATCCAGGGCTTCGTGCGGGATGCCATGTGAACGAAAGCGCTGGTAGAGAGCGGATGCGACGCTGAGCGTCCTCCTCGTAATGAGACGCTCGTTAGTCCGACGTTCACGATGCCACGCCGCCAACCGTCCTGTGCTGACGCAAACTCTCAGACAGGTCGCGCCGGTTCGGACCTCGTCACCTGACGTTCAGGTGCATCTAACGTGCTCCGCCGCTCCTGACACGCCAATTGCGTTCCCGAGTGCTGCGGGTGCGCGGGCGCTACCGCACGTTCAACCGGGATGCCGATTGAAGGTCAGTCCCCTGACACCGCGTACTCAAAGCAGTCGCTGCACACTGACATGCCCGAGTCGGTGAACTCTCCGCACGATCCGCACTCGTCGAGGTCCAGCCGAGTGCCGAGATAGCTGCAAGAAAAGCACCCGAACACAGGAGGAAGATATGGGTCGTGCAGGTCGGCCAGGGCCTTGCCGGAGTCCTTCAGGACCTCGATGCCGTGGACCAACGCACGGTCACCGCAGTTCAGGCACGAGTGGACTGGCCAGGTGCCCCCGTCTTTGATCACTTGGTAATGGGAATAGCTCAGGACCGATGAGACGTACTCGTCTGCACCACCTTCGCCGATCGAAGCCCAAAAGCAGAAGAGGCACTTGGGCGCTTCGCCCTCAGGCATCGTTAGCGTCGCCTGCTCGCAGCGTGGGCAGGCTAGGAGAACACCGGCGGCTTCTAGGTCGCCGGCAAGCGACTCTAAACGCTCCTTGACGAAACCCTTGATCGCTGTAAGCGCCCCGGTGATGTCATCCATGACCTGGTCAATCGCTTCAGCCTCGTCGCCGGGCGCACCTGGGCGGATGTGATTGCCAAGGAACCACAGTGCAAAATCGAGGCCGCGACCCAACACAGTGCGAACCGCGATCTCATCCTCGTGGACGAATGCGAAGTGTGCCGCTCTGTTCCGCAGACGCCTGACTGAGTCCACATTGCTCGTCTGCTGGCCAGAGATGGTCAGGCCGACGACGCTCTGAAGCCTCTTCAGACCTTGCATCGGGTCGACAGTCACCACATCACCGGCCGCGAAGCTCGCCTGAGTCGCTCCGTCCGGCTTTGAACAGGCCAGTGTCCAGTGCTCGCGGATGAGGCGCGCCTTGATCAGGACTTCGATCGCACTGCAGAGGTGAAGCGCCGCGTACTTGTTGTCCGGCGGACTCTCAGCCAGCTCGCCAACGGCACGTTCCAAGAAGTCTAGACCGTTGTCGACCACTGCCCAGCTTACGTTCTTCGTCACCGATCAAGTCTCCCAGCCGTGGCAACCGCTTATAGTCAGCCTGCGGATTCAGGTTGGCCGGCCGCCGCACTACGAACGGCGCGCGATGCGCTGTTTTCCCAGTCGTACCCCAACGGCGGCAGCTACCACCGCCAGAAGCACCTTCAGTTTGCCAGTGTGAGTCACTCACCACGCCTGGCCGGGATGCAGGTTCGGGCTAGCATGCATCTGGGGATTAGAAGGCTGGCGTGGTGGCCAACTCCGGCGGGGACGCGACACGACTTTGGCGCACCAAAGAGCCGGTAGCTATCAGGTGGTCCTTAGCCGGCGGGATTCGTCGAGGCGATTCCAGGCCCGCAACAGGTCGAGAGCGCGCCGGATGGTTCCCTCTGAGACCCCGTGTTGCTGGGCAAGTTGCTTCGTAGTCGGCAGGATGCTGCCTTCCGGCAGCAGGCCGGACTCGATCGCTGCGCATAGCTTGGCCGCGATCGCCTCGTAGGGTGCGTGCGGGTCGCTCAGGATCCGTTCGCGCCCACCGAGCGGTTGCGGGCGGGTCGGGAGACGCTCGAAAAGCGCCGAAGCGGCTCGTTGGTCAGCCTCCGAGACGAACGCGGTGTAAACGCGAAGCGTGGTAGTGCCCCCGCCTCCATGGCCGAGGCGGCCAGCGACGGTTCGGATGTCGACCCCAGCGGCGATGAGTTCCGTAGCGGAGTAGTGGCGAAGGTTGTGTAGGTGGGTATCGATGTCCAGCCGAGCCGCCATTTTGCTGTATCGCTGCGACACACTGTCGGGGATGAGGTGCTCGCTGTTGTCTGGAGCAAGGGAGAACACGAACGCATCAGGCCCGAGTTTCGTCTTCAGTTTGGTGGCGGTTTCGTCGCAGGCCGCCCGGTGCTCGCGCAGGAGAGCGACAGTCCCGGTGTCCAGCGTCAGGCGGCGGTGCTGATGAGTCTTGGTGTCCTTGAGCCACTTCTTGCCGCTGTTTTGGGCCACGCTGGTGTCGATGACGATGGCGCCCTGGTCGAGTTCGACCTTGGACCAGCGCAGGCCGCACAGTTCGCCGCGCCGGGCGCCGGTGACCATCGCAAGCCAGACGAAGGTCCCCCACGCCGGGTCGTTGAAGGCCTCGTTCAGAATCCGGGCGGCCTCGTCGGCCGTCGGAGGACGGGGATTGGGCCTCGGCGCGGATGGGGGCTTGCCGGTGGGCATTGGGCTGACCGATATCCACTTCCATCGGACTGCCTGGCGGAAGGCGCCGCTCAGGATGAAGTGGATCTGGCGAATGGTGGATGCGCCGAGTGGCCGGCACTCATGAGGACGGCATCGGTGGTCGCACTCGTGAGCGGTCTTGGTGCGGTGTTCTATGAACGGCCGTCGGTCGCAGTGACGGCGGCAGCGACGGAGTTCGGCGTAGTAGGAGTCGAGCACATCGGCGTCGACAGCGCCGACCTTGACGTGCCCGATGAGCGGATCGAGGTGGTTGCGGACGTACCCGCGGTAGGTCCGCAGAGTGGTCTCGTCTAGCTCGGCGATTTTCAGATGCCGCTCGATCAGTTGGCTCAGGCTCGCGTTCGTCCGGGGTTGCCGCCGTTCATCGACCTGGGTCTGCAGCCGCCGGATAGCTCTCTCGGCCTCCTCGGCAGCCTTCGGCGTGTTGGCCGGCATGGTCTCGCGGAGGTAGTGACGGCGTTTCGTGACCGGATCGATGCCGGCGTAGACCACGACCCGGAGTGCGCCGCTGGGCAGCTCCTCGACGTAGCCGCGCGCACGCTGACGCCGCTTCGAAGCCTTTGCCATGGCATCGATTGTAGAGGCTCGCACCATATTTGATCCCACGAGTCGTGCCGCTTGACCTAACGTAGCGCGTCAGTCGGCTACAAAGGCCCTTATTTCAAAGGGATCTAAATGAGTAGGCCCCGTGGGACTCGAACCCACAACCCGCGGATTAAAAGTCCGCTGCTCTGCCAGTTGAGCTAGAGGCCCTGGCGTGGGGAACAGTGTGGCAGGTGTGGGGGGTGGGTGGCCAACTGGATCTGGTAAGGGGCCGGGGGAAGTAGCCTCTTGGGTGGGCTGGTGGATGCTGGGTGGGACGGGTCGCGACGGACGGGGCGGGAGTGCCGATGGGTGAGGATCGGGCGGCGCTTTTGCGGGAGTTGCATGATGTGCATGCTTCCTCGTTGTGGCGGTTCGTGGTGCGGTTGACGGGGGACGACCGGCTGGCCGAGGACGTGGTGCAGGAGACGTTGTTGCGGGCTTGGCGGCGGCCGCAGATTCTGAGTGAGGACGAGGCGGGGGCGCGGGCCTGGTTGTTCACGGTGGCGCGGAATCTGGTGATCGACGATCGGCGGAGTGCTCGGGTCAACCGGGAGGTGGCCAGTGGCGACCTGCCGGAGCGGCCGAGTGCTGATCATGCGAACGCCGTACTGGACGCGTGGCTGGTGGCGGACTCGCTGGCGCAGCTGTCGGAGGACCACCGGCAGGTGATCGTCCGGGCGTACTACGGCCGGCGGACGGTGACGGACATCGCCAAGGAGCTCGGGATTCCGCCGGGCACGGTGAAGTCGCGGCTGCACTACGGGATGCGGGCGTTGAAGCTCGCGCTGCAGGAGAGGGGGGTGACGCAGGGATGAGTGACCCGTACCGGGAGTGGGACGCGGCCTACCTGCTCGGCGCGTTGTCCGCCGAGGAGCGGCGCGCCTACGAGGACCACCTGCGGACGTGCAAGGAATGCTCGGCCGAGCTGGCGTCGCTGGAGGGTGTTCCCGAGGCTCTGTGGATGCTGCCGAAGGATCAGGCGCTGGCCACGCTCGACCCCAGCCCGCCGAATCTGCTGCCCGGCCTGGTCAAGGCCGCTGAGCGTGATCGGCGCAGGCAGCGGTTCCGGCTCGCCGGGATCGTTGCGGCGACAGCGGCCACGGCTGCGGCGATCGGCGCGGTGGTGGCGGTCCCCCTGGCCCGTGAGGAGCCGGAGGGGGACTACGTCGTACTGGCGCAGACCGTCGCCAGCAAGCTGAGCGCCGACGCCCGGCTGGTCGAGGAGCGGTGGGGGACGACGATCGAGATCAGCTGCCGGTACGACGACCTGGCGACCCCGAGCGAACGCGCCCGCGGCTACGAGCTGTTCGTCACCGACCGGTCCGGCAAGTCGACGCTGATCGCCAGCTGGACCGCCTCACCCGGTACGACGGTCCGCCCGGCCGCGACCACGAAGCTGCACCGCAGCGAGATCCGCGCGCTCGACATCCGCAGCTCGGAGACAGGCCGGATCCTGCTCGCCGTGCACTTCTGAGAACCGGGTGTGAGCAGTCCGGCAGTCCGAAAGCGCATGGGGGGTGCCGGATGGGGCACCTGATGGCCAGGAAGGGCAAGTCGCTCGAGAGGCAAGTCGTTCCAGGCCCCGGTGTTCAGACCCGACGCACCGGGGTCGCCTGCTGCCCGGGTGGGAGGCGCGTGGAAGCGCGTCCGGTCGGTGTTAAAGTTCATCGCGGTTGGGAAGTCAGCCGGTGGCGCAGCATGCCGCCAGCGGTGACTTTCGACCTCTGAGGACGCAGCCGGTGAGATCAGACTCCCTGCCTTTGGGCGCGGGGGCGCGGTGAGCGACGAGTTCGCCCAGGAGCTGGCCCGGATGGCCCAGGTCCTGCACGAGCAGCCCGATGTGGAACAGACAGCCGAACGGTTCCTGGAGTTCGTGCTGCCCCGGATCGGTACCACTCACGCCAGCCTGCTGCTGGTGCACCGCGGCGGCCGGCTGGAGTCGGCGACCGCGACCGACGCGCTGGTCGAGGAAGCCGACCGGGTACAGATGGAGACCGGCGAGGGCCCGAGCTTCAGCGTCGTCCAGGTCGAGAAGAGCGTGGTCAGCGGACGCGTGCCCGAGGATCCGCGCTGGCCGCGCTGGGCGGACGGGATCGCCGACGTCGGGCTGCGCAGCGTGCTCAGCGTCCGGCTCCGGACGCCGACCACGACGGTCGGCGTGCTGAACCTGTACGACCGGGAGACCGACCGCTTCGACCCCAACGACGACGTGATCGCGCAGGTGTTCGCCGACCACGCGGCGGTCGCCGTCTCCAACGCCCGGAGCGAGTCGACGCTGTGGCAGGCGATCGATGCCCGCAAGCTGATCGGCCAGGCGCAGGGGATCCTGATGGAACGCTTCGACCTGACCGACGAGCAGGCGTTCGCCGTCCTGCGCCGGTACTCCCAGGACAACAACGTCAAGCTGCGCGACGTCGCCCAGCGGCTGATCGCGACCCGCAAACTGTCCTGACCAGCTGCCGGCGCAGAAAAAGTCGCTGACGCGTGTAACACCGGCCGTGGCGCCACCGATACAGAGGGTGTAACGCTGGCTCTCGCCCCAGGTCAACCGCCCGAAGGGCCTGGGGCGAGATCCGCTTTCGCGCGAGGCGCCCCGAAACAGGCCGTTACACAGCAAGGCCCCCGAGGAAGTCTCCCCGGGGGCCTCGTTGTGGTCGTTCCTCCTACGACGCTGGCTCAGTCGGTCGGTCCGGCTCCGGCGCCGCGATCCGGTCGGCCGGAAGCCGCTCGGTCCGCTCGACGCCGTCGTCGCCCTCGTACTGCACCATGCCGGTCCATCCCGCGTCCTCGTGCTCCCGGCCGATCAGCCAAGCGCGGCGCCAGGCGCCGTCGACCTCGACGATGACATGGCTGGGCAGTGGGAGGCGGGACACCAGCTCGGTGTCGGGCTCGATTCCAGTCATGGCCGAAGGCTAGGCGCTCCCGCCGACATGTGCGCGCCGAGTGCGTGTTCCCGGGCAAGAATCTCACCGGTTGGATGCCAGCTCCCGGACCACACCGGTGGGCAGGCCGAGAGCGGTCAGCGATTCCGTCGCCTTCAGGGCGCGTCCGCCGGGGATCCGCCGGACCCAGCCCTGCTCCAGCGCGTGCCGGCACAAGGCCGAGCCGACCGCGCCCGCCAGGTGGGGACGGCGCTCGGTCACGTCGAGGCAGGGGCGAACGAGCGGCCGGCCGCGCCCGGTCTTGACCACGACTCCGAGATCCTCCAGCCAGCGTGTCCCGTCGGGGGTCAACGCGAGCCCGTCGGACCAGTCGAGCAGTCCGCGCTCGGTCATCGTGTCGATGACGGCGACACCGAGCCGGCCGGCCAGGTGGTCGTAGCAGGTGCGGGCGCGCGCGAAGGCGTCGCGGCGGCTGACGGCCTTGAGGCTGTTCGCGATCTCCGTACGCCGGGGAGCCAGCGCGGACAGTCCCTCCAGCAGCTGCGCGGTCTCCGGCCCGGCCAGTTCGACGTACCGGTGGCGGCCCTGGCGGACCTCGGCCAGCAGGCCGCCTTCGACCAGCAGATTCAGGTGCTCACTGATCGTCGGGCGGGAGACTCCGGCCAGCATGGCGAGTTCCGTCGCGGTCCACGCGCGGCCGTCCAGCAGCGCGAGGCAGACGGTGGCGCGGGTGCCGTCGGCCAGCATCCGGGCCCAGGTGGCGAGCTCCTGCCCTTCGGTCGATGTCACCCACCCATCGTGCCTCACGCTCGGTTCGGCCGGGACCGAAGTCTTCCGGTCCTAGTTTCGCCGGCATGACGCATCTCACCATCGAGCCCTCCATCCTGTACGCCGGTACGCCGGTCGCGCTGCTCAGCACCGACAACGGTGACGGCACCTGCAACCTGGCGCCGATGTCGTCGGCGTGGGCGCTCGGCGACGTCGTCGTGCTCGGCCTCGGCCCCGACGGCCGGACCGGGACGAACCTGCGCAGCCGGCCCGAACTGGTCGTCAACTACCCGTCGCCCGCGCAGTGGCGAGCCGTCGAGCGACTGGCCGCCCTGACCGGAAGCGATCCCGTGCCGGAGCACAAGCGCGACCGCTTTCGCCACGAGCCGCGCAAGTTCGAGGCGGCCGGCCTGACCGCGCAGGCGTCCGAGCTGGTCGCGCCGCCGAGGGTGGCCGAGTGCCCACTCCAGTTCGAGGCCGTCGCCGTCCGAGCCGAGCTGGATGCCGGCGGCAACTTTCTCGTCGTGCAGGCGACGGTGCTCCGGGTGCACGCGGCCGCGGAGATCGTCGTACCGGGTACGTCGTACGTCGATCCCCGGGCCTGGTCCCCGCTGATCTACAACTTCCGCCACTACTTCGGGCTCGGTGAGCAGCTAGGGGAGAGCTTCCGGACGGAAACGCCTAGCGCCGCAGTTGCAGCCGGTCCAGCTCCTCGTCGTTGAGGACGACGTCGAGCGCGGCCAGTGCCTCGCCGAGCTCGTCGGCGGCGAGCGTGCGGTGCTCGGTCCGGCCGTCGGCGTACTCGGTGGTGAGGTCGGTGCCGACCAGGCGGCGGCTGACGCCGTCGTCGAGGCGCATCACCACGAGCTTGTGCGAGAACGGCGAACGCGGGTGGGTCGCGACGTAGTGGTGGTAGACCTCGTAGTCGATCAGGCGCTGCGGTTCGTCGGTCGTCGCGTGCTGCGGCTCCCAGCCGTCCGGAGTCCGCTTCGACAGCGTCCAGGTCCGGCCGTCCTGCGTCAGCCGGTGATCCCAGCCGCCCTGGTCGACGATCGCTCCGTCTTCCAGCGGCATCGGGTGCAGGACGCCGGCACCGAAGCCGACGTCGGCGAGCCACTCCTCCCCGTCCACCCGGACCAGCAGGTTCATGTGGGTCCGCGGCCCGGACAGATGCGGCTGGACCCTGGCGACCCGGCGCTCGACCTCGAAGCCCAGTGTTTCCAGTACGGCGGCGAACAGCAGCGCGTGCTCGTAGCAGTAGCCCCCGCGTTGCCGCCCGACCAGCTTGGCCTGGACGACGTCGAGCTCCAGGCCGGGATGCGTGCCCAGAATGACGTCGACGTTCTCGAACGGGATGGCCCGGACGTGCGCCGCGTGCAGGTCCTGCAGCGTCTTGGCCGATACGTCGAGTTGCGCGCCGGTCCGGCCGACGCGGTTCAGGTACGCGGCCAGGTCGAGCCGCTCGATGCCCCAGTCGTTCATGATCGACATCTCAGCAGTTCGAGTGCACTTGAAGTCAAAGGCCGGCGCGGAGACCAGGTGCCGCCGATGATTTCGAGCCATGGTTCGCGACGGTGGCAGGATGGAGGCCCGGTCAGATCTCAGGAGGAGTCTTGTGAGTCAGCTTTCCTATCCGACGCCGCAGGGTGTTGCCGCAGGCAACGGGTACAGCCATGTCGTGACCGGCACCGGGCGGTGGGTCGCGATCGCCGGGCAGGTCGCGCTCGACGCCGCGGGAGAGGTCGTCGGTGCGGGGGATCCGGCGGCGCAGGCGCGGCAGGTGTTCGCGAACCTGGACGCCTGCCTGGCCGCGGCCGGCGCTACCTTCGCCGACGTGGTCAAGCTCAACTTCTACGTCACCGACCTGGCGATCCTGCCCGCCGTCCGGGTGGCCCGCGACGAGCACGTCGACACCGCGAACCCACCGGCCAGTACGGCGGTCCAGGTGGTCGGGCTCTTCCGTCCCGAGCTGCTGCTCGAGGTCGAGGCGTACGCCGTGGTGACCGACTGAGACCGGATCAGCGCAGGCGGTCGACGGCGTACCGGGTGGCCTGGCCGATCGCCGCGTCGACCCGCGGCAGGCGCCGGTCGGCGCGCGCGGCCCGGGTGAACACGGCGACCGCGACGGTCGGGCCGCCGGGCAGTTCGACGACGCCGACCTCGTGGCGCAGCGCGCCGAAGGTCCCGGTCTTGCCGTAGACGCGGACGGCGTCGTGCGGGAACGCCGACGCGATCCGTTGGGTGAAGATCTGGAGGGACATCAGCCGTTGCACGAAGGCGGTCTGGTCCGGGGACAGCAACTCGCCGGACCAGAGCGCTCGCAGCAGCGTCGTCATGTCCCGCGCGGTGGTCGCCGAGGCGTTGGCGGCCTCGTAGACGCCGGACGGGTCGGTGGTGTCGTTGTCCGCCAGGACGGCGAGTGCGGCGTCGGCGTCGTCGGCCCGCGTACGGCGTACCAGCTCGCGCAGGTTGCCGGCCGTGCCGCGCCGGATCCGGGTGTCAGCGAGGCCTTGACGCCGGAGGAAGTCCGCGACGCGGTCGAGCCCGACGATCTCCAGCAGCGCGTCGGCGGCGGCGTTGTCGGACAGGGTCATCGTCGACGCGGCCAGGTCGCGCAGGGACATCGTGACCGGGTCGCTGAAGATCGAAAGGCCGGTGGGGCCGGGCGTACGATCTTCCGGCCGGAGCGTGATGGGCTCTCGCGGGTCCAGCTCGCCGCGGTCGACCAGTTCGGCGAACGCGATCACCAGCGGGAGTTTGTACACCGACGCCATCGGTACGACGTGGTCGGCGTCCAGGGCGATCGCCTCGTCGGGCCGGTCGAGCGAGGTCGCGTGCAGCCAGCCGCGGGCGCCGGCGTCGTCGAAGATGCCGCGGAGCTGGGCGTTCACGAGCTCGGCTCCGCCAAGGCGCGGGCGATCCGGTGCAGGGCGTCGGGCAGCAGGGCGGACGGCGTACGGGCGGCGGGCCAGACGAGTCGGAGCCGGACCGGCAGTGGGTCATCGACGATCGGGTGGCGGCCGAGTCCGGCCGCGTGAAGTGAGGAGTCGGGTGTCACGACGATGGCCTGGCCCGCAGCGGCCATGGCCAGGGCTGCCCGCTCGTCAGTGACGACGACAGTGCCGCCGGTGGGCCGGTGCAGATCCAGCGTGTCCAGCACGAGGTCTCTGGCGGCCGGTGCTTCAGCGCGCGGCCGTACGGCGATCGGCAGCCCGTCCAGCTCGCGCAACGTCAGCGGTACGCCGTCGTCCGGGTGCAACGTGGTCGGTACGAGGGCTTCGGTCGGCAGGAGAGTGATCGGCCCGGCCTCCAACCCGTCCAGCACAGCAGGGTGGAGTACGACGGCCAGGTGCAAGCGCGTCGAGGTCAGCTGCGGCAGGAGCTGGCTGGTCGGAGCAG
Source organism: Kribbella sp. ALI-6-A (assembly GCF_001984195.1). GTDB lineage: Bacteria > Actinomycetota > Actinomycetes > Propionibacteriales > Kribbellaceae > Kribbella. The sequence goes on along the minus strand of NZ_MTQN01000012.1, from coordinate 312,158 downwards.
TGACGACTGTGACTCGGCCACTTGGCAGTGCAGCGGCTACGGCAGCACCAAGAGCGGGTGGGACCTCTGGAGTGAGGCCAAGACGTAGCTCGGGGCCCTCTGGGTCCTGAGCGCCGGCAGCGTGATGGAACTCCTCCAGCGAGCCCAGAGCGCGTCGGGCGTACGGCAGCAGCGCCGCGCCGGCAGGAGTGAGCTGCACTCGGCCGGGTCCGCGTTCGAAGAGCTTGGCGCCGACCAGGGCCTCCAAGCGGCGCAGGCCCTGGGAGAGCGGTGGCTGGGTGATCCCGATGACCCGGGCCGCGTCGCCGAAGTGCTGCTCGTCGGCGAGCGCCACAAAGATTTGCAGGTGTCGTTCAGTGAGCATGACTCGGCTGACCTGGGCTGATATGTGCAGGCAATCGGATCATGTGTAAGAGCATATTCGACATCGTCTCGGTCCCTAGCTTTGACTGAAGGCAGTCGAGGTGAGGAGACCTAGGGATGACAGTGAGCCGGAGAGGCGTTCTCAGAGGCGCCGCGGTCGCGGCGGTGGGTGTTGCCGGCAGTGCGGCCGGACTACGGGCGGCGACAGCGGACGAGCGGGCGGCCGAACGGCAGCCGGTGGAGCTGACCTGGTGGGGCAATCACGCGTGGCAGATCCGGTGTGGGGACTCGGTCGTGCTCACCGATCCGTGGCTGACCCGGTTCCGCACCGGGACCTACGCGCCGGAGGGTGCCGACGCGTCGACGCGGATCGTCAGCAAGCCGAGCGTGATCGACAAGTACGTGACCAAGGCCGACGCGATCCTCGTGCATCACGGGCACTACGACCACCTGCCCGACGTCCCGTACGTCGCCCGGCGGACGAAGGCGACGGTGTTCGGCAACGAGACGCATCTCAACCTGCTACGGGCGTTGCGGGCGCCGGAAGACCAGCTGTCGCAGGTGGTCGGGGGTGAGTACCTGCCGTTCAGCGGATTCACGATCGAGGTGTTCCGCTCGCTGCACTCATGTGGCGGGGCGCGGCACCAGTTCGCGTTCCCGGGGACGCGGCCGGGCGCCGTACCGGCCAAGCCGCGGACGATCGCCGATCTGGTCGAGGGCGGCACGCTCGCGTACGTGATCACGATCGGTGGGCTGCGGATCCTCAGCCTGAGCACGGCCGGGTTCGATCCGGTGGCGATGAAGGACTTGCAGGTGGACGTCGTGCTGGCGGCTCCTGGCGGGGAGCCCGGCGTGACCGATCGCCTGCTGGCCACGCTGAAACCGGTGCCGCTGGTGATCGCGACGCACTGGGACGACTTCGACGAACCGCTCGACGAGCCGGCGGTCGACTGGGGTGGGTTGGCAAAGCTGCGGGCGTCAGTAGTTGCTTCTGGCGCCGAGTTCCGGACCGTGGATCACCTGCAGTCGATCACCTTGTAGAAGCTTCACGCCGGGCGCGTCCCAGCGGCCAACGCGCCCGGCGTGAACCGGTCAGGCCAGGTTGCTGCCGGTCGCCGAGGTGAGCCGGTAGCCCTGGTGGGCCGAGAACTCGGCGGCCAGCGCGAAACGGTCGCCCCGGACGACGGTGTGCCGCCACTCGAGCGGACGGCCCTGGGCATGGGCGAGGCGGTTGATGGAGAAGACCGCGGCTCCGGCGGGGCAGTGCAGCAGGGCTCGCTCGGCCGGGGTGGGGTTGACGGCGCGGATGTCCTCGCGGCCGTGGTCGAGACGGAGGCCGGTGCGGGCCGCCAGCTCGGCGTACAGGCTGGTGTGGCTGAAGTCGGCGTCGAGCAGGCTTTCGGCGACGGCGGCGGGAAGCCAGACGCGGTCGAGGGCGAGCGGTTCGTCACCGGCGAACCGGACGCGTTCGAGATAAACGAGCGGGATCGACGCCTCCAGGTCGAGCCGGCTGGCGATCACGCCGTCGGCGCGGATGTCGAGCGCGCGGACGACGCTGTGCTGGGTCAGGCCGGACGCCTCGACCGAGGAGAACAAGCTGTAGAGGGCGCCCATCGGCTGGCGGATCTCCGGGGCGGTCGCGACGCGCGGCTGGCGGCCGCGTTCGGCCACGATCAGGCCGTCGGCGCGGAGCTGGCTGAGCGCCTGGCGGACGGTGTGGCGGCTGACCTGGTAGTCCTCCACCAGCGCGAGCTCGCCGGGGAAGACGTCGTCGAACTCCCCGGCGCGCAGCCGGCGGACCAGCTCCTCCTGGAGCTGCTTCCACAGCGGGCGGCCGCCGCCGCGCTGGAGCCTGCGCTCGGTCATCGGCGCCTTCCTGTCGAGCCGTCGCGATGACGGCTTGCCAAATGTCCGGTCATCTCTTAGCTTAAATGTGCGTACATTTAAGAGCGAGGGGTTCCGGCGTGCAGGTCGAGGTTAGGTCACCGGCGTCGTCGCAGGCGGCGGCGAAACCTGCTTTCGTCGAGCGCTTGCCGGGGTTGCTGGTGGTGCTCGCGCTCGCGATGGCCGCTGTGCCGCTCGGCCGGCTGGTCCCCGTCGTCGGCGGTCCGGTGTTCGGGCTGGTGCTGGGCGTTCTGGTCGGCTCGGCGGTGCCGGTGTTGCGCGGTGAGTGGTCCCGGCCGGGGTACGAGTTCGCGTCGAAGTTCCTGCTGCAGGTGTCGATCGTCGTCCTGGGGACCGGACTGTCGCTGCAGCAGGTCGCGAAGGTCGGCGTCGGGTCCCTGCCGGTGATGCTCGGGACACTGGCGATCGCGCTCGGGGGAGCGTGGCTGTTCGGGCGGTTGCTCGGGGTGCGGGGTGACACGCAGATCCTGATCGGCGTCGGTACGGCGATCTGCGGCGCGTCCGCGATCGCGGCGACGACGGCGGCGATCGAGGCGAAGAAGTCGTCGGTCGCCTATGCGCTGGCGACGATCTTCACGTTCAACGTCGTGGCGGTGCTGGCTTTTCCGCCGCTCGGGCATCTGATGGGGCTCGGGCCGGAAGCGTTCGGGCTGTGGGCCGGTACGGCGGTGAACGACACGTCGTCGGTGGTTGCCGCGGGCTACGCGTACAGCCAGCAGGCGGGGGATCATGCGCTGGTCGTGAAGCTGACGCGGTCGCTGATGCTGGTGCCGATCGTGATCGGGTTGGTTGTTCTCAAGTCCCGGCGTGATGCCGTGAAGACCCCCTCGCGACGCAAACTTCCCTGGCGGCGGATGCTTCCGCTGTTCCTCGTCGGATTCCTCGTGGCGGCCGGGTTGCGGACCGCGGGCCTGGTGCCGGACGAGCGGCAGGCCGACCTCGCGCTGGTCGGCACCTTCCTGATCACCAGCGCGCTGGTCGCGATCGGGCTGTCGTTACGCGTGGGGGAGCTGCGCAAGGCCGGGCCCCGGCCCCTGCTGCTCGGCGCGATCCTGTGGGTCTGCGTGACTCTCGGCAGCCTCGGGCTGCAACTGGCGACCGGCACGCTCTGAAAAGCACCGTAGGTTCTTGATCCCCGCTCAGCACAGCGGGGATCAAGAACCTACCGGCGATCAGTCCTGCTGCTCGTACGCCGCCGGCCGGACCTGCGCCTTGCGGATCCGCTCGACGTCCAGCTTGGTCGAGCGGTCGAAGCGGTAGATGCCGTTCTCCTCCTGGAAGACGTCGGTCAGCTGCGTGTAGCAGTAGCCGAACATCAGCGGGTCGTCGAGCAGTACGTCGACCAGCCCGGTGAAGCGCTCGTAGAACTCCGCCTCGTCCCGCACCCGCTGGCCGTAGCCCCACGACTCGGCCCGGTTGTCACCGGCGAGCTGGATCGCGTCCGGGTTCCACCAGATGCCACCGAACTCGCTGCAGAAGTACGGCTGCCCGTTGTACGGCTGCGAGATCGGCCGGTCGTCGGCTCCGCCGGTGTTCCCGTACGGCGCGTTGTCGGCCAGCCCGGCCATCTGCTTGCCGAACTCGACCGGGTCCTGCTCGTAGTTGTGCGAGTCCCAGATGTCGGTCTCCGGCACGCGGTGCGAGTAGCCGGAGGCGTCCAGCACCGGCCGGCTGGTGTCGGCCGCCTTGGTGGCCAGGAACATCGCCCGCGTCACGTCGTCCAGCTGGGTGATCCGGTCGTGCAGCAGCTGGTGGGTCTCGTTCAGCGGGCACCAGCCGATGATCGACGGGTGGCTGTAGTCCCGCTCGACCGCCTCCAGCCACTGCGTCACGAACGACGCCGTCGGCTGCTGGTTGTCCTGCTGGGTGCCGTCGGCGACTCCCGCGCCCCAGTCCCCGAACTCGCCCCAGACCAGGTAGCCCATCCGGTCCGCGTGGTAGAGGAACCGCTCCTCGAACACCTTCTGGTGCAGCCGGGCGCCGTTGAAGCCGGCCGCCAGGCTCAGCTCGATGTCCGCGACCAGCGCCTCCTCGGAGGGAGCGGTCATCAGGCTCTCCGGCCAGTAGCCCTGGTCCAGCACGAGCCGCTGGAAGACGTGCTTGCCGTTGATCAGCACGGCCTTGCCATTGATCGAGACCGACCGCAGGCCGGCGTAGCTGGTGGCCTGGTCGACCACGGTGCCGTCGGCGTCGACCAGCTCCAGCCGGAGGTCGTACAGGTGCGGGTCGGTGGTGTCCCAGAGCCGGACCCGCTCAGCCGGTACGGCGAGCACCAGGCGCGGTGCCAGGTCCAGGTCGGCGCGCACCTCGGCGGTGACGATCTCGCCGTCGCCGTCGGACAGCACGGCGCGGACCTTCCAGCCGGGCTTGTTCGCCGACACCGGGACGGCCAGGTGGAAGGCCGAGCCGGCGACGTCCGGGGTGATCCGCGGCCGCCCGAGGTGGACCGGCGGCACGGCCTCCAGCCAGACGGTCTGCCAGATGCCGGTGGTCCGGGTGTAGTGGCAGTCGCGGTTGAAGTACAGCGTGCTCTGCTTGCCGCGCGCCTGCGGGCCGTACCGGCTGTCGCGGGCGCGGACCACGATCAGCGCCTCCTCGCCCGGTCCGGCGACACCGGCCAGGTTGGCGCTGAACGGCGTGAAGCCGCCGCGGTGGCGGACCACCTCGACGCCGTTCACCCAGACGGTGGCGTCGTGGTCGACGGCCTGGAAGTGCAGGACCGCGTCGAGACCGGTCCAGTCGGCCGGAATCGTCACGGTCGTCCGGTACCAGACGGCCTCGGAGAAGTCGACGTCCTCGATCCCGGACAACTCGGACTCCGGGGCGAACGGAACGAGGATCCGGCGCTCGAGCTCGCGGTCGCGCAGGCCGCGCTCGAGTCCGGAGTCGGACTTGTCCGCCTCGAACTGCCACTCGCCGTTGAGGTTGAGCCAGTGGGGGCGGACGAACTGTGGCCGGGGGTGCTCGGGGCGGGGCGAACTGCTGGGCATCGAGGGGCTCCCGTGGGATGTGCCGGTCAGGTCGCCGACGACTTTACAACGATGGAATAGGCGCGGCAACGGCTTGGACACCAGGTGAACAGCGGCCCGGCGCACGACCGGGCAACGTTGTCAACGGTTTGCGCCAGCACGCGGTGTCAGCAACCTGTCAGGCCGAGCGTGCAACCCTTTCGGCGCCGGATCGTTCTTTGTCAGAAGAGGCAAGAACGGGCCGGGCCCAACAAACCGACGGCCTGTGGCGTCATGCTGGTGAGCAGGGCTGTGGAAGCGGGGAGAGGGAGAGGTCGATGGGTGGGAACTGAGCGCACCGCCGAGGTCCGGGAGTTGCGGCTGCGGGTGCCGCAGGCCGACCTCGACGCGCTGTACGACCGGCTTCGCGCGTTCCGCGACGGAGGTGGCTACATCGCCGCGGGCCTGGACCGGGTGGTGCCGGCCGCGTACGCCGACGAGCTGCTCGACTACTGGCTCGGCGGCTACGACTGGCGCGTGCACGAGACCCGGCTGAGCGCCTACCACCACTACGGCACCGAGATCGCCGGCCAGTTCGTCCACTTCCTGCACCTGCGGTCCCCGAATCCGGCGGCTCGGCCCGCTCTGCTGACGCATGCCTGGCCGAGCGGAGTGATGGACGTGCTGGACGCCGCCCTGCCCTTGCAGGCCGCCGGTACTCATCATCTGGTCATCCCGTCGATCGCCTGGACCGCTCTGACCGGCCCTGCCGGCGGTTCGCCGAGCAGCCGCGCGGCAGCGGGCTGGGACGAGCTGATGCGCCGCTTGGGCTACGAGGACTACCAGGTCGGCGACGACCGCGAGGGGCTCGGCGCCACCCCGGCGTACACGGCGGTGTCGGAGGCGGTGGCGCAGCAGCGCGGGCTGGACGCTGCGGAGCTGGCGGAGGTCCGCTGGTTCAACGAGAACCTCACGGCGTTCCACCAGGGTCAGCAGATCTCCGCGCTGGTGCTGAGCACCGCACTGCTCGCCTGGAATGCGCAGCTGGTCAGTCTGGAGATCGACCGCGACGCCCTGCTCACCGGGCTCACGCTGGCCTGGTTCGCCTCGCAGCTACCCGTCGAGGAGCCGTAGGCCGTTCTCCCAACAGACAGCGCGCAGCCAGTCGTCGCCCAGGTCCAGGCGTTCCAGGGCTTCCAGCTGGACGGCGTACTCGTACGGGATGTTGGGGAAGTCCGAGCCGAGCACGACCCTGTCCTGCAGAGCGGCCATCCGCGGCCGCAGCTCACGCGGGTACGGCGCCAGTGACTCGGTGAACGGCGTCAGCGCCATCGTCGTGTCCAGGTGCACGTTGGGATAGGTCTCCGCGAGGGCCAGGTGTTCGGCGTACTCCGGCATGCCGAGGTGCGCGATGACGGCCGTGAGCCGCGGGTGCTTGCGCAGCACTTCGCCGAACGGGCCGGGACCGGTGTGGCGTCCTGGGATCGGCCCGGACCCGCAGTGCACCACCACCGGTACGCCGGCCTCGGCCAGTGCGCCCCAGACCGCGTCGAGCTCCTCGTCGCGCGGGTCGTAGTCGCCGACCTGGACGTGCACCTTGAAGATCCGCGTGCCGAGCTCCAGCGCCTCCTTCACGTACTGCGCGGCGCCGGGCTCTGGGTAGAACGTCCCGCTCGGGACACAGTCGGGGGTCGCGGCGGCGAAGTCCCGCGCCCAGCTGTTCAGCCAGGCCGCCATGCCGGGCTTGTGTGGGTAGACCAGCGCGGAGAACCGGCGTACGCCGAGCGCTCGCAGGGTCTGGACCCGTTCAGCGGCCGGAGTCCGGTACTGGACCGGCCAGGCGACGCCGTAGTGCTGCTCAGCCTGGTCGAAGTACGCCCAGACCGCGTTCATCACCGGGTCGGGCAAGAAGTGGACGTGCACGTCCACCAGACCGTCGAGTCCCAGTCGCTGCCACCAGCCAGGCACCTCGTCGTCACGCATTCGAACACTCTAGACACGCTGACGCTTGGTGGAAGCTACGTAGCTACGTACTATCCACAGTGTGGAAGAATCTGTGGATAACCGGCTCGCGGAGCTGGAGCGGCGGGTCGCCGCGCTGGAGTCCGCCCGGCTGGATCCACCGCAACGGTCGGGGCCGAGCAACGACGTGGACCCGGCTGACGCCATCCTGGAAACGGACTGGACCGCGCGAGCGTCGGCACTGGCGGCGCTTGGGCACCCGGTCCGGCTCACGCTGCTCCGCGAGATCCTGCGCGGACGAACGACGGTCAGCGCGCTCAGCGAGGTCGAGGGCCTCGGCACGAGCGGGCAGATCTACCACCACCTGCGGCACCTGACGGCCGAGGGCTGGCTGCACACACCCAGCCGCGGCGTCTTCGCCGTCCCCCCGGCCCGAGTGGGCGCGCTACTCGCGATCCTGGTCGCGCTGGAGAGGTGAGAAATGAACGAGCAATTGGCCCGAGCCTGGGACGACGCCGCCGCCGGGTACGAGAAGTTCTGGGTCCCGCGGTTCCGGCCGTGGGTGGAGGCGGCCGTCGCGGCGGTGGACGAGCTGCCGCCCGGTCCTGTCCTCGTGCCGTGCTGCGGCACCTTTCCGGAGCTCGAGCTGTTGCTGGAGCGCTTCCCCGACCGCGAGATCGTCGGGATCGACCTGTCGCCGGGGATGGTGGAACTCGCGCACGAGCGAATCGACGGCCGCGACCAGGCACAAGCGATCGTGGGTGACGCGGCAGTGCTCGACGCCAAGTGGCGTGGAGCGTGTGCCGCCGTCGTATCGGTTTTCGGTCTGCAGCAACTCCCGGAGCCGGCGCAAGCAATCAGCTCCTGGTACGACGCACTGCGCCCGGGCGGGCGGTTGTCGGTGGTCTTCTGGCCCTCGACCGTCGAGCAGGACGGGCCTTTCGCCCTCATGCGGGACCTGCTCAGCCCCGGCCCGGCCGACCCCGAGCCGGCCAACCCCGAGCCGGACTTAGCCGGCGTGCTGGGCGACGCGCTCGACCGTGACGAGCCGGCGGTGTTCGGAATCAGCTACGCCGACGCCGCGACGTTCTTCGACGCGTACTCCCGGTCCGGGCCGATGCGGGCGACCGCGATCGCCCGCGGCGACGCCTTCGTCGACGAGATCCGCCGCCGCTTCCTGGAGCGGGCGCCGGAAGGTGAGTGGACCCACCACCCGGCGGCCCGGCTGATCACCGCGACTGGTCGCTGACCCACAGGCCGGTCAGGCCGCGGAAGTGAGCCAGGAACTTCTCCTGCTCGTGGGCGGGATAGGTGGCCGCGACCGTCTCGGTCAGGATGCGGTCGAAGTCGGGACCGGCGGCCCACTCGACCAGTTGCTCGTTGAAATGCGGCAGGTTCTCGGCGCACCACTCGTGGTACTTGGCGGTCTCGAAGTACTCGTCGGCCAGCGCCAGGTAGGCGTTGATCTTGGCGTCGTAGTCGAGCGAGTCGTCGTCGGCGATCGCGAAGTAGCGCTCGGTGTGCAGGTCGACCTTGGTCCGCCGGCCGGTGGCCAGCGAGTAGACCGACCACTTCACCAGTGCGCCGATCGCCCACGGGAAGTAGTAGTGCAGCGAGGTGATCGCCACGTCGGGGCAGGCGTTGGCGTAGTCGATCGGGTGCACCGAATCGCCCTTGACCAGCATCTCGCAGGAGTTGAACTCCCAGCCGAAGAAGGCGTTCACGATCCGGCTGATCGCGACCGCCTGGTGGCCGGCCGACGGGCTGAGGAAGTCGTGCGAGACGGCGTACCGGTTGTGCATCGGCTCGTCGGGCTGGAAGTCCATCACCATCGTCTCGGCGCCGATCGACAGCGCCCGGGCGAACTTGTCGTACTCGACCGTGGCCTGCAGGTGCATCAGCATCTCGCCGGACTCGTCGTAGGCCGCGTGCAGGTCGTCTCGGTTGTTGATCCGCGACACCCCGCGCCAGCCACCGCCGTCGAACGGCTTCATGTACATCGGGTAGCCGAGGTCGTCGGCGATCGCGTCCAGATCGAACGGCTTGTTGTAGCGCGCCGAGGTGTAGGCCCAGCGCACGTTGTCGACCGGGTTCTTGTACGGCACCAGCACCGTGCGCGGGATCTTCAGCCCGAGCCGCAGCATCGCGCAGTACGCCGAGTGCTTCTCCATCGACTGGAAGGTGAACGGCGAGTTCAGCAGGTACGTGCCGTTCATCAGCGCGGCCTTCTTCAGCCACTCGCGCGGGTGGTAGTACCAGTACGCCAGCCGGTCGATCACCAGGCCGACGCGGACCGGGTCGGTCAGGTCGAACGGCTCGATCGTCAGCCGCTCGGTGCCGAACTCGTGGGTCCGGCCGCCGGCCTCGATCGGCCCGACCCGGCGCAGCAACGCCTCGAACGCCTGCGGCCAGTCCTCCTCGGCGCCGAGCAACAACCCGATCAGATGCTGTGAGCGGTCAGCCACGGTCAAACTCCCAAGAACGAAACGATGGTCAGCAGAAGCGGGGCAAGTGGTGCGCGAGTTGCTTGCGCCACCACGGCCAGTCGTGCGCGACGTCGTGTCCCCACAGATCGAGCTCGTGCGGGATGCCCTTGGCGGCCAGCAGTGCGGCCGTCGCGCGCGCCGACGGCAGCGAACCGGTCGGGTGGGTCTCCCAGTCGCCCTGCCCGACGGTGAGCAGCAGGAACACCCGGTTGCGCAGCCACTCCAGGTGATCGCCGTTCAGGTTCGGCAGGTAGTCGGCCGGGTTGCTGAAGTACGTCGCGTCGCCGCGATCGCCCCAGGCATGCCAGCTGGACGCGTCGTAGTTGCCGGACTGGCAGATCGCGATCGGGAACAGGTCGGCCCGCTTGAGCGCGAAGTTCAGCGCGTGGAAGGCGCCCAGGCTGCAGCCGGTGGTGATGATGTCGGAGGCGCCCGGAGTGTCCCGGCCGATCGCCGGCACCACCTGATCGAGGATCCACGACTCGTACAGGCGGTGCCTGCTCGCCCGCTCCTCCAGCGGGATGCCGCGGTCCGACCAGCTGACGTGGTCGAAGGAGTCGACGCAGTACAGCTTGACCCGGCCCGCTTCGATCAGGTCCGCGACGGCGCCGACCATCCCGTTGTTCTCGTAGTCCCAGGCCCGTCCCTGCTCGCTGGGGAACACCAGCATCGGCCGCCCGTAGTGGCCGTAGCGGATCAGCGTGCCGGGCCGGTCGAGCCCCGGCGCGTCCAGCTCCACCTGTTCACGGTCCACGCGGCCTCACTCCTTCGTGGCTAGTGTCCTGCCGGTAACCCTTGCATGTTCTTACGTTCGTTGTCTGGTCGCCGCGCGTCCCGCCACGGGCCCGAGGGCCGCCACGACCACAGCGAGTACGGCGACCCCGGCCAGGGCGGTGGGCAACGACCAGACGCTGGAGGCGGCGCCGACCGCGGCCGGGCCGAGCAGGAAGCCCAGGTAGGCGATCGTGGTGACGGTGGAGATCGCACCGGCTCGTCCCTCGGGCCCGGCCCAGGCACCGGCCATGCTGATGATCGTCGGCGCGCAGACCGACGTACCGAGGCCTGCGATGCCGATGCCGACCAGTGCCACCCAGGGGTTGCCCGCTGTGGCGGCCAGCAGCGAGCCGACCGCGGCAACGGCGCCTCCGGCAACCAGTAGCTGCGCCGGACGGAGTCGGGCGAGCAGGGCGTTGCCGCTGATCCGCCCGGTCGCGGCAGCGGCGGCGAAGACCGCTGGTGCGCTCGATGCGAGACCAGGGGCCGCGCCGAGCGAGGTGTCGAGGTGTACGGCGCTCCAGCTCTGCCAGGCGTTCTCCACGACGTACGCGAGGGCGCAGAGGCCGCCGAAGACGAGCAGTGCAGGTTCCAGCCGCCGCTTCGGCTTGTCGGTCGGCCGGACTGCAACCGACTGCCCTGAGCCGGGGAACAGCAGCAGGACGGCGATCAGCACGATCACCGCGAACACACCGCCCAGCACGAGCAAGGCCCCCGCGCCGGCCGAGCGCAGCCCGGCGGTGCCGAGGCTGGAGACCACCACGGCGATCGAGAACAGGCCGTGGGCCAGGTTCATCAGCGGCTTGCTGGTGTCGGCCTCGGCTGCTGTGCCGGTCGCGTTGATCGCGACGTCGGTGGCGCCGGACGTGACGCCCAGCAAGAAGAGCGCCGCGCCCAGCGAGACCGCCGAGCCCGCGAAGGCGGGCAGCACTCCACAGGCGCCGAACAGGACGACGACCACCGGCAGCACCACACCGCCGTACCGGTCGATCAGGTAGCCGGTGAAGCGCATCGAGACGAGTGCACCGAGTCCGACCATCAGCAGGGCGCCGCCGAGTTGCGCGTCGCTGACGCCCGCCTCGGCGCGGACCGCGGGCAAAACCGCACCCCAGGCGCCCCAGAAAAGACCGAACGCGGTGAATCCAGCGAGTGTCCTGAGCACCCGCTCGAGCTTAGGCCCAGACGCGGTTCAGCAAGTCGGTCAGCGTCGGGTCGAGCACGTCGCGCCAAGCGGTGAAGTTGTGCATGTCGGGGGTTTCGGTGAAGTCGACGTCGAGGCCGAGCGTGGCCAGGTGGGCGGCCATCACGCGGTTGTTGTGCACGTTCTCCTCGGGCGTCCCGGAGGTCATCGCGATCTGCGGGGTGCTGGGCGCGGAGGTGGCCGCGAGCACCTCGTTCACGAAGGCGGTGACCTCGGCGTAGTACTCGAAGCCGGACTCCTGCGGATCCGTGGTCGGCGTGAAGAACGAACCCGACTGGAGAAAGAGCCCGGCGAAGGTGCCCGGATGGCGCCACTCGGCGTACAGGGCGGCGAGGGCGCCGAGGCTCGCGCCCATCAGGACCGGCTGCTTGCTCCGGAACTGCGTGGTGATCGCGGGCAGGACGTGGCCGGTCAGCGCCTCCGCGTACGCCGGGTTGGCGGCGTACCAGAGATTGCGCGAGCCCGGCCGGACCAGCGCCAGCCGGAACGGCGGAAGCGTGCCCTGGGCCACCATCGCGCCGGCGTAGTGCGTGAGGCCGGCGTACAGCGCGAACTCGGGGCCGTCGTGCGCCAGCAGCAGCGGCAGCTCGAACGACGGGGCGATGCCTTCCGGGGACCAGACCTGGACGTCGACCGGTCCGACCGGCGAGGTCTCCACCGGGACCGGCGCCGGTACGCCGGGGATCGGCTCGACCGCGATCCACGCGGGCTCGACGTACCCGGGCAGCGGCAGCCAGGAGTGCTCGCCGAACGCGCCGCCGACCACGCGCGGGTTGGTCGGATCGGTCCGCATCCCCTCGTCGGCCACGTCGAACAGGTACTCCATGCGATGCACCGAGGGACGCGGCAGCCGTAGCTCCCAGCCGTACTCGACCGGCTTGAACTCCAGGTGCTCAGCCGCCAGCCCGAGCTCCTCCCAGAGCCGTACGCCGGGCAGCGTGTGCTCGGGGTCGGCGAGGCGGAACACCACCTCGGCCCCTTCGACCGCGCTCTTCACCTCGTCAGGCATCAGACCACGGTACGGGTCGCTGCCCGGAACCCGGCAATCCCGCCGCCAAACCGATGCATCGGGAATCACTGACAGCCAGTTGTCAGTGTTCGGCGCTACCGTCGCCAGTGAGGAGGCTGACATGGTCGATCTGAGTGACATCCGCGCGGCGACCGACGGACTGCCGCGCAGCTACGAGGTGCTGGTCCGCGACCAGGTCAAGTTCCGGGTCGGCCAGCTGGTGTACCTCGCGGTGTCCCGCGACGAGCGGTCGATGGGCATCGCGTTCCCGAAGGAGGAGCGGGACGCGGCGATCGCCGCCGAGCCGCACAAGTTCTTCCGCCCGGCGCCGTCCGACGAGCGGTTCCGCTGGATCCAGGTGCACCTGGACGCGCTCGACGCCACCGAGCTGCGCGAGCTGGTCCTGGACGCCTGGGCGATGTGCGTGCCGAAGAAGGTCCGGGCGGAGGTCTTCGGCGACGACCGGTGACCGTGCGTACGGCGTACGGTGCCTAGGGCAACGATCTCCTCCCGGAGGATGAGCCGGCTGCGACCGGGGGGGCGACTTCCGTCACAGCGCAATCGTTCCGGCGGCCGATGGCTGAACGCGCTGGGCCCAGCAGGCTTGAGCTATGACCGGAGACTTCCTACCCCGCCGCCGTCAGGCGTCGGTGCTCAGCCAGATCCTGACCGTCCTGCTCGTGCTCGCCGCCGTCGCGGCCGGGATCTGGTTGTCCTTCTAGGACTCCCAGCGCGCTTCGGCTTCGCCGGGCCGGACCACACCGGCCTCGTAGGCGACCACGACGGCCTGGACCCGGCTGGACAGGCCGAGCTTCGAGAGCACGCTGCTGACGTGGGTTTTCACCGTCGTCTCGCTGACGAACAACTTCGCGGCGAGGTCGCGGTTCGACAGCCCGCGCGCCATCCAGACCAGCACGTCGCGCTCACGCTCGCTCAGCTGTGCCAGGACGCCGGTCCACCGCCCGGCGTCGTTGGGCGCGGGCACCGGCGTACCGCCACCGTTGCCCACCTGGCGCTCCAGCTCCACGCACCGCTCGAGCAGAACTCGCGTCGACGCCGGGTCGACCAGCGAGTCGCCCCGGTGCACGGCCCGCACGGCCGACACCAGCAGGTCCGGGTCGGTGTCCTTCAGCAGGAACCCCGACGCCCCGGCCCGGACGGCGCTCAGCACGTACGCCTCGTCGTCGAACGTCGTCAGCACCAGTACGGCGGGCCGGCTGCGCCCGGCGGCCTGGTTGGCCCGGGTGATCCGCTCGGTCGCGACCAGCCCGTCCATCACCGGCATCCGGATGTCCATCAGCACGACGTCCGGGTCGAACCGGTCGATCAGCCGCAGCGCCTCCTCGCCGTCCCCGGCCTGCGCGACCGTGGTCAGGTCCGGTTCGTGGTCGAGAATCATCGCCAGCCCGGTCCGGATCACCCCCTGGTCGTCGGCGACCAGCACCCGGATCTGCTCCGTCATCTCTGCTCCGTCACCGTTGGGGTGGCAACCATGCCTGAACTCTCCATCCTCCGAGGGGTCCGGCCGCGACGGCCAAGGTGCCGCCGACGGCCAGCGCGCGCTCGCGCATCCCGATCAGTCCGTTGCCGCGGCCGCTCTCGTTGCGGCGGGCGGACTCCAGCACGTTCACCGGTGGCGGACCACCGCGTCCGTTGTCGTCGATGGTGAGCAGCTCGCCCTGCGGCCCACTCTGCCAGGTCACCTGGGCCGCGGTCGCCTTCGCGTGCACCATCACGTTGGTCAGTGCCTCCTGGATGATCCGTACGGCGGTCAGGTCGGTGGCACTGGTCAGCTGCCGGCTGCGGGTCGGCAGCGTCATCGTGACGTCCACCCCGACGGCCTTGAGCCGGTCGCCCATCCGGGCCACGTCGGCCAGGTCCGGCACCGGGGTGGTCTCGGCGCCGCTGCCCGGCGAGGCCGTGTTCAGCACGCGCACGGTCTCTCGCATCGCGGTCAGCGCCTCCTTGCCGCTGGTGATGATCCAGCGGACCGCCTCGCGCAGGGCGGCCGGGTTCTGGTCGGCCACCCGGTCGGCGGCCTGGGCCCGGATCACCACCGCGCTCATGTGGTGCGAGACCACGTCGTGCAGGTCCCGGGCGATCCTGGTCCGCTCGGCGGCCGCGACCCGCTCGGCCTCGATCTTGCGCAGCCGGACCAGCTCGGCGTTGCGGTTCTCCAGCACGAGCATGCTCTTGCGCCGGCGCAGGGCGTTCGCGCCGAGCAGCACCATGCCGGCGATCAGCGCCTCGGCGAACACGAACAACGAGAGGTCGATGTAGCCGTACAGGCTGTACAGATCGGTCGGCAGGTTGCGGTAGCGCCGGCTGATCACGATGTCGGAGTTGGCCAGCACGATCGCGACCACGGTCGGCAGTCCGATCATCAGCCCGGCCAGGCTGCCCATCGTGAAGAACAGACAGGTGAACCGGCGTACGCCGCTGGCCGCCGCGACGTACCCGACGACCAGCAGCGGGACGAGGTGGATCTCGGACTGCAGCGCGGCGTTGCTGATCTGCGGCTGCCCGAAGACGTGGATCCCGGCCTGCGAGGCCAGGCCCGTGCCCGCCGCGGCGTACACGAAGGGGTAGAGCAAGGAGACGAAGACCAAGGTAATGCGCGGCAGGCTGCGCCCGGTGGCGACGGTGATCACCAGGAACAGACCGGTCACCACCGAAACGCTCGGGTTGGCGGGCCGCAGCGAACTGTCGCTGACCACGGCCAGCGCCAGGAACCACCCGGCGCCGATCAATGCCGCCAGCAGCACGTCCCGCTGCACCTGCGACATCCGCTTCCACACCTTGCCCAGCGTAGTCGTGGCACTCATTTACCGAATCGGTCGCCCGAACGGGCAATTCCTCCAACTTTAGGACGAGGCCCCGCGTCCGACCTGCTACCCAGGTCCGACTTCCGGGTGTGAAGGACAGTCCTTGGGGCCGATGTGATCGACGCGGTGAACCGAGAGGCTGTTCCCCATGACAAACGACGAGCCACCGCGGCGGAGCCTTTCGGTCCGGGCCCGGTTGCTGTCCGTGACCGGACTCGCAGTCGTCGCGTCGTTGCTGGTCTGGCACGCACAGATCGCCGACTTCGTCGGCCTCGGCTCCGCCGGTGACAAGGCCCCGGTCGTCGCCGCCTCGGGAGCGGCCGGCGACGACGTGCCGGCCCCACCGGTCCGCACCGCGACGGTGAAGCCGAAGCAACCCCCGACCAAGCCACCCCGCAAGACCCCGAAGTCCGAGCGCACCCCCACCGCCGACGCCAGCACGCCGTCCGGCGAGAACGGGCGGTACGACGAGGAGTCGACCGAGGGGATGTCGACCAAGCTGCGGTCCCGGTTGCTGAAGGCAATGGCAGCCGCGAAGGCCGACGGTGTCGTCATCACGATCACCTCCGGACGGCGCAGTGCGGCCAAGCAGCAACGGCTGTTCGACGACGCGGTCCGCAAGTACGGGTCGTACCGGCTGGCAGCGCGCTGGGTGCTGCCGCCGGAGTACTCCGAACACGTCAAGGGCCGCGCGGTCGACATCGGTCCGGCGGCCGGCATGGCGTGGCTGAACCGGAACGGCTACCGCTACGGCATCTGCCGCCGCTACGACAACGAACCGTGGCACTTCGAGGCCACCACCACCCCGGGCCGCAAGTGCCCGCCCCGCGAGCCCTACGCGGTCGCGAAGCGATGACCACCCACGCAACCAGGAGCGCCGCCATGACCACGACCTTGTCCACGACCAGCCACCGGCCGTCCGCCCAGCACCCGGGACGGCGCCGGAACCGCCCGGTCGTCCCGGCGCTGTGGCGTCAGGTCGTCCGCGGCGGCGCGAGGGGAGAGGAACACGCTGTGCAGCCCGAGCCCGACCGGTCGGCGTACACCCAGCTGGAGATCTACGAGGCGGTGCTGTCCGCCTTCGACCGGCGCGACGAGGTGCTGGACGTGATCGCCGCGGCGCCGGACCGGGAGACCGCCGTACGGCGGGTGCGCGGTCTGCTCGACGTGAGCCAGGGGCAGGCGGTCGCGATCGTGGACCTGCCGCTGCACCGCTTCACCGCCGGGACGCGCGACCGGGTCCGGCTGCGCGCGACGGAGCTGCGCAAGGCGCTGACCCGCTGAAGGCTGCCCGCTGGGTTCGGACTCGCCTCGAGAGGTGGAGATTTGAATCAGTGGGGAGGATGGAACCGTGATCACGGTGGAGCAGGCGAAGCGGTTACGCAAGGCCGGCGCGCTCTGGGTGCCCGGGCCGGGAGACCGGTTCGTGGTGCCGGACCGGGAGATGGACGACGACGTGTTCGTGGTCAGCGACATGACCGTCGAGGTGCACGACTATCCCGGTGGCAAGGTGATCGGCTTCAACGGCACCACCGAGTGGGCGCTGGACAGCATCGAGCAGCGCGAGGTGATCTGGCTGCCGCGTGAGGAGCAGCTGCGCACGCTGCTGGGCGAGAACTTCGTCAGCCTGGAAGCCACCGAGGGCGGGTTCACCGTGCATACGAAGGCCGGCAGCACGACGGCTGCCGACGCCGAGCAGGCGTACGCCGAGGCGCTGCTCGACCTGCTCGAAGGCTGAGCTTTTCGATCAGCGGGCGGCTGGGCGCCAGTACTGCTTCTTGTTTTCGTCCCGGACCACGAAGCCCAGCTTGGCGATCTCCGCGCGGAGCTCTCGCAGATCCGCCGCCTCGGAGGCCTTCGCCCTCGCGCGCAGCACAGCGTTGACCGCAGGCGGCAGCTCCGGGTCGTCGTCGACCCAGCGGCGGAAGCGATCGGCGTACGGATCCCCGTCGTCCGACCACGGGTAGCCGTGCGCCCGGAACGCCGCGCCGATCTTCGCGGTGTCGCCCTTGAGCTGGTCGTGCTTCTCGCGCACCAGCTCGGCCGAGTCCCGGTCCTGGATGACCAGCTCCTTGCCGTCCAGAAACACCGCCGCCACCTTGTCGCGGGCGACGACGGTCGTCTTCTCGTTCTTCAGCAACTCGACGTCGTGGTTCGTCACCGTGATGCGCAGCGAGTCGTCCATCGCGATCGCGCCCAGCACCCAACCGGCGACCAGCCCGACCGCGACCATGATCACCTGGGTCCACCACACGTCCCAGCCCGACACCAGCTCGAACAACCATTTCCACGGCACCCACCGCTGGTCGACCGCCCAGTCGGCGATCCGCGGCAGGAAGTAACCCAGCAGTCCACCGACCAGCGGCAGTCCGCCGTACAGCAGGATCTTGTCGGTCGCCGAGTGCCCGACCACCGTCCTGGTGTCCGTCCGCATTCCAGGGCTCCTTCTGCCGGCCTGCACAGCTCACCGACCGTAACAGCGCGCGACGCCGGGGGTCAGCCGTTGAGACGGTTCGCGATACCGAAGTCGGTGCCTGCGAGGCTGGTCGAGACCAAAGTCGCACTGGCGAAGGGAGATCCGCATGGCCGAGGGAATCTGGTTGCGCTTCCTGTCCGGGCCCGAGATCGCGTCGCTCGGACTGACCCGGACGGAGATCGTGGACGCCGTCGAGGAGGCGGTCCGCGACCACGGTGAGGGGCAGACCAGCTTCGAGCCGCGGGTGCACCTGATCCCGGACAACGGCGGGATCGGGCACTTC
Organism: Kribbella sp. ALI-6-A; assembly: GCF_001984195.1. Lineage (GTDB taxonomy): Bacteria > Actinomycetota > Actinomycetes > Propionibacteriales > Kribbellaceae > Kribbella. Next base: position 293,926 of record NZ_MTQN01000012.1, on the reverse strand, counting down.
AACGTCCTGCGTGGGCATCTCAACCGGCTCGGCGAACACGGGGTCAGCGGCGTCAAGGTGGTCGGCGACTTCGTGCCCAATTACCAGGTCGGCCTGCCGAGCGAGCTGGCGGTGGCGACGCTGTTCGACCCGACCACCGGCGTACCGCTGGCGATCCTGGACGCGACGATGATCACCGCGGCGCGGACCGGGGCGATGACGACGGTCGGCGCGCGGCACCTGGCCCGCAAGGACAGCAAGATCCTCGGGCACGCGGGCTCCCGCGGTACGGCGTGGTGGAACGTGACGATGCTCGACGATCTGTTCGACCTGGAGGAGATCCGGGTGACGTCGCGCCGCCCGGAGTCGCGGGAGAAGTTCGCGGAGGAGCTGTCGGCCGAGCTGGAGACGCCGGTGCGAGTCGTCGCCACGGCCGAGGAGGCGTTCGACGGCGCCGACGTACTGGTCGAGGCGACGCGGCTGAACGAGCCGGAGGTGCTGCTGCGGACCGCGGCGGTGAAGCCGGGGGCGTTCGTCGTTCCGTACGGGACGGTGAGCGCGGTCGAGCTGGATCTGCTGGACGTGATCGACAAGGTCGTCGTGGACGACTGGCGGGAGGCGCAGTCCGGCCGCTTCGGTTCGTTGCGGCGGCAGGTCGACACGGGCCGGTTGTCGCCGGAGACTCTGCACGCCGAGCTGGGGCAGATCGTCGCCGGTCAGAAGCCCGGCCGGGAGAACGATGCCGAGCGCACCTTGTTGTGGCATCGCGGTCTGTCGCTGCTCGACGTGGCCATCGCGCACCTCATCCTGCGCCGGGCCGAGCAGGCCGAGGTCGGCACGATGCTCAGGTTCCACTGATGCCGACGGTGGTCGAACGGCCCGAGGATCTGAGTATTACCTCACCCGGCCCGATCGAGCTCTCGCCCGCTCTCCTGGAGACTCTTCGCGCGAATCGCGAGCGCCTGCTGAGCGCTCTGGCTTCAGGAGACCCGGTTTACGGCGTCAACACCGGCATGGGCGCGATGAGCAAACGCCGCCTCGACGACGCCGAACAACGCGTGCACCAACACAACCTGCTGCTGGGCCGCGCCGCCGGCGGGCCACCGTGGCTCCCGTACGCCGAAGCCCGCGCCGTCGTGCTCGCCCGCCTGCGCACGTTCCTCACCGGCGACGCGGGGGCCTCGCCGGAGCTGTGCCTGCAACTGGTTGACCTTCTCAACAGCGGCTACGTTCCCGCGATCCCGCTGGGAGGTGCAGGTTCGGCCGGCGAGATCATCCCGCTGGCCCACGCCTTCGGCCCGCTGGTCGGCATCGGAACCCTGATCGACGCCGACGGCAACCAGCATCCGCCCACGAACACTTCGTTCGAGCTCGGACCCAAGGAGGGAATCGCCTTGCTGGCCGGGATTCCCGGCGCGACCGGACGGGCCTGGTTGCAGCTCGAACTACTTCGGCGCTTGGTGGACCGGATGGGCGAAGCAGCCGCGGGCGCGATCGCCGTGGTGGGCGCGAACCGGGATCCGTACGACCCGCGCGTCGGCCGCGCGGACGAACTGCTGGCCGCCGAGCAGGCGAGGATTCTTCAACTTGCCGGAACCGAAACCTCACCTCGCGCGCTGCAGGCCCCGGTGTCGTTTCGCGTGGCGGGACAGGTGATCTCGCATGGCAGGCGAACGGTTGCGCGGTTGGCGGCGGCGGTCGACCGTGGATTGAACGGGGTCACCGACTCACCCGCGTTCCTGGACGGCGAGTTCCTGGGAACGGCGGGTTTCCACGGCATCGATCTCGCGGCGCACTGCGATCAGGTGGTGGCCGCGCTGACGCATGCCGCGGAGGTGTCGACGGCCCGGATGCACCGCCTGCTCGATCCGGCGGTGACCGGACTGCCGGCGCAACTGGCCCGAGTGCCCGGCCCGCAGGCGGGACTGGTCTCGGTCCACAAGCGCGCGGTGGCGACCACACATGCGCTGCGACGGTTGTCGTTGCCTGCGGCAATCGGTGCGATGGAGACCTCCAACGGCCAGGAAGATGTGCAGACCTTCTCCTGGGAAGCGGCGGGCAACCTCACGGAAGCTGTTCGATGGACGCGCGAAGTTGTTGCGGCTGAGTTGCTGGTCGTTCACCAGGCCTTCGCCTTGTCCGACCGGTCCGTCCCGGACGGGCTGCGCGAACTGCACGCCGCAATCGGCGAAGTCGTGCCGCCGATCAGCGTGGACCGGCCGTTCGGGCTTGATCTGCAGGCGATTCTCGACCACGTGCTCTGAGTGCCGATGGCAACGACCGGTGTCGTGACGGGGTGTTTGCCCTTGGTGACGCCGGGTACCCGGCCGACGTACGCAAGTTGCCCTCAACAAGCGAACGGGGATGGAACCAGATGAGCACCGCACAGGAACTGGAACGCACCATCGGCCAGGACGTCTACGACGTCGAGGGCCAGAAGGTCGGCACCGCGGCGAACCTGTACGCCTCTGACCTGTCCGGCGAGCCGGAGTGGGTGACAGTGAAGACCGGCCTGTTCGGCAGCAAGGAGTCGTTCGTGCCGCTGGCCGGTGCGCACGCGGAGGCCGACGGGCTGCACGTCGGCGCGCCGAAGGATTTGATCAAGGACGCGCCGCGGATCGACGACCAGGGACACCTGTCCGAGGCCGAGGCGGCTGAGCTGTACCGCCACTACAACCTGCGGTCGACGCCGCGCAACGCGCCGGACGGGCGCGGCACGGCCGGGCGGAACCAGGACATGGCCGCTGACCCGGGCACGATGGCCGGCAAGACCAAGGACCGCAAGGGCTCCGGCCGCGAGGAGATGATCCGCTCGGAGGAGCGCCTGCGGGCCGGCACCGAGACGGTCGAGACCGGCAAGGTCCGGCTGCACAAGCGGGTGGTGACCGAGGACCAGCAGGTCACCGTGCCGGTCAGCCACGAAGAGGTCCGCGTGGTCCGCGAACCGATCGAGGGCGGCCGGCCCGGCGCCGAGATCGGGGACCAGGACGTCGAGGTGACGCTGCACGAGGAGCGCCCGGTGGTGGCCAAGGAGACCGTCGCGGTCGAGCGGGTCGGCCTGGACACCGAGACCGTGCGCGAGCAGCAGCAGGTGCACGACAAGGTCCGCAAGGAGCAGGTCGAGGTCGTCGACATGGACGCCGAGGCCAAGCACCGCAAGCACTGAGGTGCCCCTGACACGGGGCCGAGGGCGCTTGGACAGGCGCCCTCGGCCCCGTTGCCGTCGGTCGAGGTGCCGTCAGCTGTGGGTCACGGTCAGGTTGTAGAGCGTGGTCTGCCCGTAGTTGCTGGTGTCACAGGGCGACGAGTTCGTGCAGTTGGCTTGCGTGTAGACGCCGGCCTTGAAGTAGCCGGTGCTGAAGCTGACCGGGATCGTGGTCTGCAGAACGCCGTTGTAGTACGCCTTGATCGACCCGTTGCTGACCACGAACTTGGCCTGGAACCGGGTGCCGAGCACGTAGTTGCTGGTGACCAGCTTGTACCGGGTGTCGTTGTCACGGGTGATGTAGAGGCTGGATCCGTCGATCCGGAACGTCGCCCGGTCGTTGCCGTCGTGGATCTGGCCGGCGATCAGCTGGCGTTTGGTGTTCGGCAGATGGTCGATCGACTGGTCGATCACCATCGTGTGGGTGCCGGAGTTCGACGACCACTTGATCTCGCTGGTGCCGTTGCTCTCCATCTCGCGCAGCTCGGACCGCGCGTAGCTGGTGTTCGGCGTCGTCACGCCGTTGACGGCGTTACGGAACTGGACGCCGGTGCAGGACGAGTTCGGCTTGAACCACGGGTTGACCACGTACGTGCTCAGCCGCGGCCGGGTGATCTGCAGGACCTGCGTGCCGGACTGGTTCGGGTCGTCCAGCGGCAGCTGGAGCTTCCACCGGCTCAGGTTGAGCACCTCGGCCGGATAAGTGCAGGTGGGGGTGGCGGCGGCCGGGCCGGCGCCGGCGCCGGTGAGCACGGCAGCGCTCGCGGCGAGGGCGGAAAGAAGGGCAAGGGGGCGGGTACCACGCATCGTCGAACTCCTTCTTCGGGGCGGGTTATGAGGCGTTGCAGAACCTCCGGTTCAGAACCACTTGGTCTTGTCCACGACGTTGATCAGTTCCTGGCCGGCGACGAACCGCCGGCAGTTCTCCACCAGTACGGCGTACCGGCGCTCGTCCGTGTGCGGGCCGGCGCCGGCGACGTGGGGGGTGAGCAGGACGCCTGGCCGGTGCCAGAGCGGGTGCTCGGCGGGCAGCGGCTCGATCTCGAAGACGTCCAGCGCGGCGCCACGCAGCTCACCGGCGGCCAGGGCGGCGTCGAGGTCGTCGAGCCGCACGGTCGGTCCGCGTCCGACGTTGACGAAGAGCGCGGATCGCTTGCACCGCTGCAGAAACTGCCGGTTGACCATGCCCTCGGTGTCCGGCGTGTGCGGCACGGTGAGGATCACCAGGTCCGCAGTCGGCAGCTGCTCGTCGAGCGCATCGACCGGCAGGACCTCGGCGAAGCCCGGGGCCTCCGAGCGGCGGGCGTCGACGCCGATCACCTTTGTGCCGAAGGCCGCCAGCAACCGGCCTACCTCGGCGCCGACGGCACCGACGCCGATCACCAGCGCGGTGGTCTCCGACAGCGGCACCACTGCGGTCGGCTCCCAGTTGGGATTCCAGGCCGCGTGCTGCTGGTCCTGCACGTACTGCGGAAGCCCGCGGGTCAGCGCGAGGACCATCGCCAGCGTGTGCTCGGCGACATGATCCGTGTACGTCGCGCGCATGTTCGTCACCTGGACGGGATGGGCGACGAGTTCGGGATGGTAGAAGCCCGGCGGTGGTCCGGCCTGCGGTGCTTGCAGCCATCGCAGGCGAGTGGTCGCCGCGAGCAGCTCCGCCGGTAGTACGCCGTACGCCGCGTCGGCCGTGCGGAGCGCTTCGGCGACGTTCGGCTCGTCGGGGCTGAGAACGGTCAGGCCCGGGACGTCCTTGGTCAGCCGCTCCGCCCAGCCGGCGGCGCTCGCGCGCTGCGGCGGGAGCAGCACGAGGGTCGCCTGCCCGCCGGACGGCGCGGCACCGCCTGACACGGCTGGCGCCGGGCCCATGCTGCCTGCGCCTGTCGCGCCTGACGCGGGGCTCATGCCGACCTCGCCTGGCCGGCCTCGAAAACCTCGTGCTGCAAGGGTTCTCCGGCGACGTACCGCGCCAGTTCCTCCGCCATCAAACGGCCGTGGCGGCGTCGTTCGGTGTTGAGCGTCCCGGCCAGGTGCGGAGTCACCACCACGTTCGGCAGCGTGAACAGCGGCGACCCGGACAACGGCGGCTCCGGATCGGTCACGTCGAGTACGGCGAACAGATCCGCCCGCTCCTGCAGTACGGCGATCAGCGCGTCCTCGTCGATCAGTGCGCCGCGGGCCGTGTTGATCAGCGTCGCGTCGTGCTTCATCGACCGCAGCAGGTCGGTCCCGACCACCTTGCGGGTCGCGGGCAACACCGGCGCGTGCAGGCTGACCACGTCGGAGGTCGCGAACAGGTCCTCCAGCGACACCAGTCGAACGCCCAACGCCGAGGCGACCGCGGGGTCGACGTACGGGTCGTAGGCCTGCAGGAGCAGCTCGTGCCGCGCCAACAGCCGGGCCGTCGCCCGGCCGGTCGCGCCGAGCGACATCAGTCCGACCACCGAGCCGTTGGCGCCGGGTTCATCCGATGCCCGCGGCAACGACTCGGAGCGGGCGCGGGAGCCGAGCACGTACCGCCAGCCGTGCTTGAGCGCGTAGAGCACCTGCGCCAGCGTGAACTCGGCGACCGAGGCGGCGATCACCTCGTTGGCCGTGGTCACCCGGACGCCACGCGCCCACGACTCCGGGGTCACGATCGAGCGCACGGAACCGGCGCCGTACAGGACGAGTTGCAGCCGGGGTGCGGAGGCCAGGAGTTCGGCGGTGAGCTGCGGCCCGCCCCAGGACGTGACGAGGACGTCGACGTCCGCGAGCAGATCGGGCGTCAGCTCGGCGGGCGTCAGGGGAGGGGCCGTGATGCGCAGGTGCTTCTCGATCGCGGCGCGCTCGTCGTCGCCGTACACGTCGGGGAACCGGGCGAGGTCCATCGCGTAGAGGCCGTTGAGCATCACTTCACCTCCTGGACGGCGGCGCGGATCGCCGCCCGACGGGCCGGTGACGCCAGGCCGGCGTGGTAGTAGCGCAGTTGCTGGGCACCGGCCGTCACGAGCCGGCCCGCCAGCGACGGCAGCTCGGCCGGGCGGTCTCCGAGGGCGTTGACGTTGGCAACCAACGGCACCTCGGTCCGTGCGGCGGCCGCCTTGAGCCGGGCGATCGCGGACTCCTCGTCGTCCCAGCACTTCACCGTGTACGCCGTGGGCGGGCTCGCGAAGGCGGCCAGATCGATGCCGACGTCCGGTCCGGTGACCTGCGGGTCGTCGGTGGCCATCAGCAAGATCTCACGTCCGCCGGCCGCCGCGGTGATGTCGCGGACCAGGCCACTGATCACGGCCGAGCGATGGTTGTGCAACGCCTGTGTGCGCTCAATGCCGAGGGCATCGACCAGTTGGTCCCCGACCTGGACGCCGTGCTGCAGCTCGCGGTCGAGCAGTCGCCTGATGTCCGCGGACAGTTCGTCGACATCCAGCTGCAGCGCCTGGGAGCAGGCAGGGCAAAGACAAATTGACAGCAGGTCCCGCGCGCCTGGCGACAGGTCGGCGCCGCCGGTCTTCTCATGGGCACTCAGATGGTCGAACCCGAGCCAGCCGCACGCCTCGAGCATCAGCGCCGGGACGTCGTACTGGTCGCAGATCTCCTGAACCAGCCTCAGCGCGTACTCGCGGACGTCGGGCTGCGCCGGGCACAACGCGTGCGCGAACCGTTCGCCGTACGCGTTGCGGACGACGAGCTCGGGGGCCGACCGGCCGAGCACCGAGGAGTGGGTCAGCACGATCCACGCCTCGGTGCGCAACCCGGCAGCGGTCAGCGCGGCGAGCGCCGTCCCGAAGCGATCGTCGTCGTCGACCGCCCAACTCGGCGCCGGCGGCTGGAGTCGCAGGTCTCGCCAGCGATCCGGCCGGAGCCGGAAGTACGCCGCGGCGTGCTCGGCGTGCACGATCCGGTGCCGCGGGTGCCACGCGGTCGTTGCCCGCACCGAGTGGTACGCCGCCTGCAGTGTGACGGTGTCGACGCCGAGCTCCGCGATCCGGGTCACTGCTGCCGGATCGCCGACCAGGTCCCACGTGTAGGCGAAGGCGCCGTGCCTCACCACCGCGGGATCACCGGATCCCAGTCCGGCTGGACGGCGCGCATCGGCGTGATGTCGTCGCGGGTGTCGAAGCCGCACTTCTCGTACTGCTCGGCCAGCCGGGCCAGCGAGTCCACGTCGAGCTCGACCCCGAGTCCGGGGCCGTCGGGCACCCGGACGGCGCCGTCGGTGAAGGTCAACGCACCTTCGATGACGACGTCCTCGACCAGGTACGGGTAGTGCGTGTCGCAGTCGTAGGTCAGCTCGGGTGTCGCGCCGGCCAGGTGGGTCATCGCGGCCAGGCTGATGCCCAGATGCGAGTTCGAGTGCATCGACAGGCCGATTCCGAACGTCCGGCAGATCCCGGCCAGTTCGCGGGACCGCCGCAGGCCGCCCCAGAAGTGGTGGTCGGACAGGATCACCTGGACCGCGTCGACGAGTACCGCGGGCTTCACGTGCGCGAACTCGGTCACGCACATGTTGGTTGCCAAGGGCATCGAAACTTCGCGGGCGACCGCGGCCATCCCGGCGATCCCGCCGGTCGGGTCCTCGAGATACTCCAGGACGCCGTCGAGCTTCCGGCCGACGGCGATGCTGCTCTCGACCGTCCAGCCGGCGTTCGGATCCAGCCGCAGCGGGTGATCCGGGAACTCGGCGCGCAGCGCGAGAATCACGTCGGCCTCATCTTGCGGAGGCAGCACGCCGCCCTTCAGCTTGAGCGACTTGAAACCCCAGCCGTCGACCATCCGGCGCGCCTGCGCGACGATGCCGTCGGCGTCCATCGCCTCGCCCCACGCGTCGGTCGGGTAGTCCGGCAACGGCGTGTGCTCGGCCGGCTTGAAGAACAGGTAGCCGCTGTACGGAACGGCGTCGCGGACCTTGCCGCCGAGCAGGTCGACGACCGGCCGCCCGAGTGCCTTGCCCTGCAGGTCCCAGCAAGGAATCTCGAACGCCGACAGCACCGTGGAAATGGTCTTCTCGTCGCTCGCTTCGCCGACCAGGCCGTGGGTCGCCAGTCCGGCGCCGGCGCCGAGCGTCTCGCGGATGATTCGCTCGAGCCCGTTGAGGTCGAGTACGTCGAGTCCGGTCAGTCGCGGGGCGACCTTGCGCAGGGCGGTGAGGACCGCGAGGTCGCCGTACGTCTCGCCGAGGCCGGTCAGGCCCTCGTCGGTGTGCACCTGCAGGACCGAGCGCAGCGCGTACGGCTGGTGCACGCCGTGGATGTTGCGCAGCGGCGGGTCCTTCATCGCGATCGGCGTGATGTTCACGTCGGTGATCTTCATGCGGCGGCCTTCCGGACGACGGTCAGTCCTTGCTCGAGGAGCTGGTCGAGCTCTTCCAAGTGCTCGGGCAGTGGATCGGTCAACGGCGACCGGACCGATCCGACGTCGACCCCGCGCCGGCGTACGGCGGCCTTGACGAGCGAGACGGCGTACCCGGCGCCCTGGTCGCGGAGCTTGACCAGTGGGAGATAGAACTCGGTGAGCAGCTCGTCGAGCCCGGCTTCGTAGGCGTGCGCGATCTCGGGCGCGAAGCAGTGCACGGCCGACGAGTACGCCTTGACGCCGATCGCGGCGTAGGAGCGAGCGGTCACCTCGGCGGTCGGCAGGCCGTTGAAATAGGTGAGATCAGGGGCGACGGCCATCATCCGCTGCAGCAGGTCGAGATCGCCGACGCCGTCCTTGAAGCCCTTGACGCCGGGGATGCGGGCCAGCTCGGCGACCGAGTCCGGGGTGAAGACGGCGTTGTCGCGCTGGTAGGCGATCAGCGGCAGGTCGGTCGACGCCGCCAGGGCGCGGAAGTGGTCGAGCAGGCCCTGCTGTGACGGCTTGATCAAGTACGGCGGGAGGACCAGCAAGCCGTCGGCGCCGGCTTCGCGGGCCGCGGCGGCGTACTGCTTGGCCATCGCGGTGCCGTAGCCGGTGCCGGCGAAGACCGGCAGCGCGCCGGCGGTCTCGGCGACCGCGGTGCGGACCGCGGCGGCGTACTCGTCGAGCGTCAGCGAGAAGAACTCGCCGGTGCCGCAGCACGCGAAGATCGCGGCCGGGCCGGCGTCGATCTGCCGGCGCAGGTGCTCGCGGTACGGGCCGAGCGCGAGTTCGCCGTCGGCGTCGAAGGCCGTGACCGGGAAGGACGAGAGACGGTCCAGCTGCATGGAATCACCCTGCCTGGTTCGGTAAGCGCTTGCCGATCGACGGTAGTCGCCGGGTGGGACGGTGGCAAGAGGTGGTCTGAAAGCGATTTCAGATCGGCTGGAGGATTCCGCCAGGCGGAGTCCGGCAGTACCGTGGCGTCAGCGAGCAAGCGCTTTCTCAACGAGGAGGACCCGCCGTGCCGCACCGTCCCGGCCGGTCGCCACGGATCACGATCAGCGATGTGAGCACAGCGGCCGGCGTCTCCGCCGCCACCGTGTCCCGCGTGCTCAACGGGACCGCTCGGGTGGATCAGTCACTGGTCGACCGGGTGCGCGCAGCGGTCGCCTCGCTCGGGTATCGGCCGAACGCGGCGGCCCAGGGCCTCGCGCGCGGCGAGTGGGGCACGATCGGCGTCCTGGTTCCCGACCTGGCGAACCCGTACTTTCCCGATGTCCTGAAGGCGGTCTCCGCGGTCGCCCGGGCACACGGCCGCCGGATGATGGTGATGGAGTCCGACGAGGACCCGGCCGTCGAGCACGACCTGGTCGAGGACCTGATGCGCTGCTGCGACGGCGTCCTGCTGTGCTCGCCACGGATGCCGCGCGCCGACCTGGCCGAGCTGATCGGGCGCAAGCATCCGGTGGTGCTGTTCAACCGGATGGTGCCGGGACTGCCGGTGCCGTCGATCTCGGTCGACTTCCACGGCGGGATGACGCAGGTCTGCGGGCATCTGGCGCAGCTCGGGCATCGGCGGGCGGCGTACCTGAGTGGGCCGTCGGCCTCGTGGGCGAACACGGAACGGATCCGCGCCTTCGAGGCCGCACGCGCTTTCGGGCTCGAGGTCGAGCTGGTGGAGTGTGGTGCGACCAGCCAGGCCGGGTACGACGCGGTGATGCCGGTGCTGGAGTCCTCGGACGCGACCGCGATTCTCGGCTACAACGACCTGGTCGCGCTGGGCGCGTTGGCGCGGATGCGGGAGCTCGGGGTCGCGGTGCCGGCGTCGTACTCGGTGGTGGGATTCGACGACATCTCGCTGGACCTGGTCGCGCACTCCAAGCTGACCACGGTCTCGGTGCCGCGGGACGAACTCGGCCGGCGCGCCGGTGAGCTGCTGGAACAGTTGCTGGTGAACGGCGCCGACGCGGAGCCGGCGTACCTGCCGATGACACTTCACGTGCGCGACACGAGCGGTCCACCGCGGGGATGATCGGCGCCGTACGCTCTGCGCATGACTTCGACGCCTGGTGAAGAAGCGGCGGCCCGGTACCCCGATCTCTACCAGGCCGCGACGCACGGCCCGGCGACGTTCCGGCATCTCGTCCAGGCGCACCAACTGGCGGCCTCGACCGACCAAGTGGCCAGTACGGCGGGCTTCTGGCTGATCCCGGCGGTGGCCGCGAAGTTCTCCGAGCTGCACGGCGGGATCGAGAAGGAGTACTACTGCAGCGCGGTCGTCGGTGGCTGCCTGCTGGCCAAGGACCGCACGGTCTACTCGATCCTCAACTCGCCGCCGCCCGAGCTGGTCGACGCGGAGATCGCGTGCAAGGTGATCGCGAAGGAAGCCGGGTACGGGTTGCGCGGCAAGCACGTGGTGCAGCAGTTGGAGGAGGCTACCGATCATGCGTACTCCGGGCTGACGCGGGTGATGGTCGCGGCCGATCTGGTCGCGAGCGGCGCGCCCGCCGAGGAGATCGCCACCGCGGTCGCCGCGGCGAGGAACGAGGTCAAGGTCGTCACGGCCCGGGTCGAGGTCCTGCTGCAACGACAGGCTCGGCTGGAGTACTTCCAGGGCGTACTCGCCGGCATCGTCCCGACGTTCCTGCTGGTGATCCTCTTCGGAGTCGCCGCGAACGCCTGGTGGCGCAGCGCTTTGGTCCCGTCGGCGCTGGTTGCCGCGATCGCGATGTCCGCTCTCGGTGCCACCATCAGCGTCGTCCAGCGAATGTCCAAAGGCTCGCTGATCATCGACCACAGCGCTTCCCGCCGGCACCGCACGCTGCTCGGCGCCTTCCGCCCCGGCGTCGGGGCCATCTTCGGTTCCCTCGCCTACTTCACCCTCCTGGCCGGCATCCTCGCCGGCGGCTCCGCCGTCGGAACCCCCGCCTCGGTCGCCGTCTTCGCCGTCACCGGCTTCGCCGCGGGCTTCAGCGAACGCTACGCCACCGACATGCTCGACTCGGCCGCCAAGCTGATCCGCAAGTAGCCGCGCGGTCCGTGGACCTGGGGATATCCGGCAGCAGCTGTAGCTTTTCGGGGGTCTGGGTCGTTGGGGGTGTGAAGTCCTCACCGGGTGTTGGCTCGGGTGGGGTTTCTGAGGGTCTGCGGATCCATTAGCCTGGGTCGGGTTTTCGTCGGCGAGGTGGAGGTTGTGTGAAGCGGTTCGTGGTACCGCCGAACTGGCCCACGCCGCCTCGCCGGAGCTGGGTGCCGCCGAAGACCTGGCAGCCGGATCCGACCTGGCCGCCGGCGCCGGAGGACTGGAACTTCTGGGTCGACGGCAAGGGCAACGCGGTGCGCGGCCCGATCGGCCTGTACGGCGGTCCGCCGCGGCGCAGGGTCGTCGCCGGAGCCGGCGCCGCGGCGGCCGTGCTGGTGCTCGGGCTGTGGGGACTGTCGACGATCGACAGCGAGCCGCCGCAGTCGCAGGCCGCGCCGATCCTGGACGACCGCACCCCGACCCCGACCCCGTCGGCCACGGTCACGCTGACGCCGTCCGCGCCGCCGCCGACCGTGCGCCCGACCGCGCCCCCGCCGTCGAAGACGACGACCAGGCCGACGGTCAGACCCACCAAGACCCGGACGACCAGGACCCCGGAGCGCGCCGAGGAGCGGGACCCGACGCCCACGAAAACCACCCCCAGCGTCACCAGGACACCTCGTCCGCCGCGCATCACGCCGACCCGCACGATGACCCGCGAGGAACTTCTCGCGGAGTACTGCCGCCAGCGCGGCTGGGACCCGGAGTGGTGCGACCCGGACAACTGGCAGGACCCCCGGGACCCCCAAGCCCCGCCGACGACCCAGCGCTGACCAGCTTCCCGGGGGTTGACACCCCTCGACGTGCGCAGATCCTTGACCACATGGTTCTGCCGAGCCCGGCGTACCGCTGGTGCTTGTCCCCGACTGTAGGAGGAGCCGTGCGGGAGTTGATCGTGGACTACTTCAGCACCCTGGACGGGTTCGGCGACGGCGGGCCGCAGCCGTCGGCCTACTGGGGATACGACGGACCCGGGCTGCAGGAGTGGCTGGGGCGGAAGCTGGCCGAGGATCACATCCTGGTGATGGGCGCGACGTCGTACCGGATGATGGCGGAGTTCGTCGCGGAGGGCGACGACCCGTCGTTCCAGCGGATGACGGAGCTGCCGAAGCTGGTGTTCTCGAAGACGTTGCAGCCGCCGTTGAGCTGGGCGAACACCACGATCGTCGACGAGCCGGTGGAGATCGCCGTGCCGGCGTTGAAGCAGCTGGACGATCTGCCGATGGTCACGCTGGGCAGTCCGACGCTGGTGCGCAGCCTGTTCGAGCACGGGCTGGTGGATCGGCTGCGGGTGACGCTGTTCCCGGCCATGCACGGGCGCGAGGGCGAAGGCCCCCTGTTCACCAAGCTGCCGTACAAGCAGCTGGAGCTGATCGGCACCGAGGTGATCGACGATCGCCTGGTGTCGCTCGAGTACCGGGTCAGCTGAGGAAGTCGATCGTCCGGCCGACGCCGGTGGCGCGAGCGGCCTGGTAGACGGGCCAGGCGATCGCCAGGTCCTGCCAGGGCAGACCGACCGGGGCGTAGACCGTCACCTGCGCGGCGGATTCCCTGCCTGGCTTGGCGTTCGACAGCACCTCGCCGAGCGTTGCGCAGATCGACGCCTCGCTCAGGCCGACGTTGCCAACGGCCCCCATCGACGCCGCCAGGCGGACGTCGTCGACCACGACGCGAGCGCCGCAGAGCAGATCCGCGCCGAGCTCGACCTTGCCCGGCTCGTCGGCGCCGAGCGTGGTGAAGTGCCGGCCGGGCCGCACGTCGGCCGCGGTCAGCAACGGCTCGCGCGACCAGGTCGCCAGGACGACGATCTCCGCCCGCGCCGCGACGCCCGTCGCGCTGTCGACCATCGCGCCGGGAATCCCCGCCTCCGCGACAAACTTCTCGGCCCGCGGGCGATCGACGTCGTACCCGACCAGATACTCCACCGCGCGCAGCGTGCGCAGGCCGCGCACCACCATCGCCGCCTGGGCTCCCGTCCCGATCACTCCGACCGTGCGCGCCGTCTTCGCCGCCAGCGCGTCGGTCGCCAGCGCCGCGGCGAGCCCGGTCCGCCACGCGGTGATCGTCGCCGAGTCGAGCAGGGCGAGCAGTGACCCGTCGGTCAGGTCGTGCAGGCAGACCACCCCGCGCAGCGCCGGCGACGCCTGCGGGAACTTCGCGTTCACCTTCACCGTGTACGCCGGAATGCCCGCGATGGTGCCCGGCAGCAGCGTCGTCGCCGTGCCCGGTCCGGGCAGTTCGGTCCGGTTCCGCTGGGGCTCGATCCCCACGGCCGCGGTGAATCCGGCCCGGAGCGTGCGCAGGACGGCCGGGACGTCGAGCAGTCCGAGAACGTCGGACCGGGTGAGCAGCAGTGTCATGTCAGACCACGTTGAATTCCGTACGGGCCGCCGCGTCGCGGAAGCGTCGGGCGTGCAGTGGGGAGATGTCGACGAACGGCGGACGCTCGAGCCAGAGGTCCCGGATCACCTCACCGACGGCAGGTCCCTGCAGGAAGCCGTGGCCGGAAAACCCGGTGGCGTAGAGGAATCGGCTGACCTCGTCGGCCTCGCCGATCAGCGCGTTGTGATCGGGTGTGTTCTCGTAGAGGCCGGCCCAGCCGCCGGTCAGGCCGACGTCGAGCAGGCTCGGCGCGCGCCGTTGCATCGCCGCGGTCAACGCGGGCAGCCAGGCGTCCGAGCGGTCGAGGTGGAAGCCGGGCTGCTCCGCCGGGTCGGACATGCCGACCAGCAGGCCGGGCCCTTCACGGTGGAAGTAGAACGTGCTGTCGAAGTCGATCGTCATCGGCAGGTCGTCGCTCAGCCCGTCGATCGCCTCGGTGACGACGATCTGCCGGCGCAGCGGTGTCACCGGCAGATCGACCCCGGCGTACTGGCCGATCCGGGCCGACCAGGCACCGGCGGCGCAGATCACCGCCGAGGTCCGCACCGTTCCGCGACTGGTCCGGACGCCCCGGATGTTGTTGCCCTCGACATCGATCCCGACGACCTCGCAGCCGGTCGTCAGCTGGGCGCCGAGATGACGGGCGGCGGTGGCGTAGCCGAGCACCACCGACTCCGGCGTACAGTGCCCGGCGTCCGGCGAGAAGCACGCGCCGACGAGTCCGTCGGGCGAAATGAGTGGTGCCAGGGCAACGGCTTCGTCGACGCTGATCATCCGCGTCGGTCCGCCGAGCGCGTTCTGCAGGCGGGTGCTCTGCTCGAACGACGCGACCTGCTCGTCGGTCGACAGCAGGAACAAGTAGCCGACCTGGTGCAGGTCGATCTGCTGGCCCGGCCGGTCGGCGAAGTTCGCGAACGCCTGCAGGCTGCGAGCACCGAGCGCGACGTTCACCTCGTCGGAGAAGTTCGCGCGCACTCCACCGGCCGCCTTGGACGTCGAGCCCGCGCCGAGGCTGTCCTTCTCCAGCAGCAGCACCCGCCGTACGCCGGCCTCGGCGAGATGGAACGCGATGCTGGTGCCCATCACGCCGCCGCCGACGATCACCACGTCGGCGGACTCGGGCAACGCGGTCGGGCTCAAGGCAGCAGGAACCCGAAGTCGGCCTCGACGGTGACGGTGTCCATCTGGGCCTTCTGCAGCTTGCCGGAGTAGTCCCAGTTCAGCGACTGCCAGCGAGTGAACTGGTCCAGCACCCAGATGCCACTCTGCCGCGAACCGTTGCCCGACTTGCCGTTGCCGCCGAACGGCAGGTGCGCCTCGGCGCCGGAGGTCGAGTTGTTCACGCTCACCATGCCGGCTGAAATGCCCTGCGCGAACTGGAAGGCCTGCTGCGGGTCGGTGGTGTAGATCGAGCTGGACAGGCCGTAGCCAGACTTGTTGCCCAGAGCAATTGCTTCCGGCAGGTCGGTGTACGTGGTGACGCCGACCACCGGCCCGAACGTCTCGTGCAGGAACAGCTCGTCGTCCGGCTGCACGCCATCGACGATCGTCGGGTGGTAGAACAGCCCGGTCGCGGGATCGCCGACGAAGCCGTCGCGCGGGTTGTCCGCGGTGACCCGGCCGGTGCGGCCGATCACCCGGTGGTGGTCGCCGATCCAGCCGAGCGACTTCTCGAACCCGGCGGCGAACTTCTCGTCCAGCAACGGGCCGAACAGCACGTCCTGGGTCGGATCACCCATTCGTGCCGCCGCGACGGCCGCGGCGAACAGCTCGACGAAGTCGGAGTGCACGGCCTCCTGCACAATCACCGTGCCGAGCGAGGTGCAGCGCTGGCCCGCCGTACCGAAGCCGGAGAACAGGGCGCCCTCGACGGCCAGGTCGAGATCGGCGTTCTCGGTGATCACCATCGGGTTCTTGCCGCCGAGCTCCAGGCACGGGGTCTGCAGGTGCCGGCCGCACAGCTCGCCGATCCGGCTCCCGACCTCGGTCGATCCGGTGAACCCGACCTTGTCGACCAGCCCGGCGACCAGCGCCTGCTCCAGCCCGACGAAGGTGTCCGGGCCGTCGGCGTGCACGACGTTGAAGACCCCGGCCGGTACGCCGGAGTGCGCGAAGATCTCGTAGAACGCGTCGGAGACGACCGCGCTGTACTCGGCCGGCTTCCAGACCACGGTGTTGCCGCAGAGCAACGCCGGCACGATGTACCAGGACGGGACCGCGACCGGGAAGTTGCCGGCCGAGATCACCGCGACCGTGCCGACCGGGCGGCGGAAGGTGAACAGCTGCTTGTCCGGCATCTCCGACGGCACGGTCTGCCCGTACAGCCGCCTGCCCTCGCCGAGGAAGAAGTCGCAGGTGTCGATGATCTCCTGGACCTCGCCGAGCGCCTCCGCGAGCGGCTTGCCGATCTCGCGGGTGACCAAGGCGGCCAGGCGGGTCTTGTTCGCGGTCATCAGGCGGCCGACGTTCGCGATCACCTGGCCGCGCTGCGGGGCCGGCAGGGCGGCCCATCCGGTCTGCGCGTCCGTGGCCGCCCGGGCCGCCTCGACGAAGACCTCCGGACCGGCCAGGCCGATCTCACCGACCACGTCGGCGGTGTTCGCCGGGTTGGTCGAGACGGTGGTCCGGAGCGGATTCGGGACTCGCCGGCCGGCGACGACGGACAGGATGGCAGACGACACAGGTGGGTCCTCTCGCTTCGGAGCTCGGTATCGGTCAGCCTCTCATGTGAGCATGCACTGTGAGTGGCGTGCGGGTGACCGATGAGCAGATCGCGGCGATGTCCCTGCAGGAGCGGCGGGAGCTGATCTTGCGGCTGGCGCCGGTACCGGCGGGAGTGCTGCCTGCCCGGCGGATGCTCGAGCGGATCCGGCGATGGCGGCTGGTGCTGATGCTGCTGTGCGTGGCGGCGCTGATCCCGTGGACGATCTACCTGTCGGTGACGCTGCCGAACCGGTACGAGGCGCGCAACTGGGTGGCGACCTGGGTCGGCTTCGACATCGTGCTGACGATCATGCTGTTGCTGACCGCGATCTTCGGGTACCGGCGGCGCCAGTTGCTGTTCCCGACGGCGTTCGCGTCCGGGGTGCTGCTGCTGTGCGACGCGTGGTTCGACGTACTGACCAGCCATCCGGGAGCGGATCTGTGGCAGGCGGTGGTGAGCGCGGTGGTGATCGAGCTGCCGTTGGCGTTCGTGCTGATCGCCGGGCCGCTGCGGCTGTTGCGGTACGTCGCGATCCGGAACGGGCTGGTCGATCCGGAGCTGAAGATCTGGCGGATGCCGATCCCGCTGCCGGAGCTGTGGCCGGACCGGAAAGATGGCTTGTGAAGGCATTCACAATATGATTGAGTAGATGGTGACCCGGGCAAGGTCCCGGGCGTACAGCGACCCCGAACAACGGGAGGTGCGGTACATGACCGAGCGCAAACCGCCCGGGATGACGACCCAGGACTGGGTCGAGCTGCAGATCCGGCAGGCCCAGGAGCGCGGCGAGTTCGACGGGCTGTCCGGCGAGGGCAAGCCGATCCCGAAGCTGGCCGATCCGCACGACCCGGACTGGTGGGTCAAGGACTTCATGCGCCGGGAGAAGATCGAGGCCGACGTCCTGCTGCCGCCGTCGGTGCAGCTGCGCAAGGAGAAGGCGCAGGTGCCCGAGAAGGTCGCGAAGATGCGCACCGAGACCGAGGTCCGCGACTACCTGGCCGACCTGAACGAGCGGATCCGGATCCAGATCCGCGACGCCACCGGAGTGGTGATCCCGGTCGGATTCGTGGAGACCGAAGCCGTCGTCGAGCAGTGGCAGCGGGACCGCCCGGCCCCGGCGCCGCAACCGGCCCGGTCCGAGCACCACGAACACCAGGGACGCCGCCGCAGGTCTGTCTGGCAGCGCTTGTTCAGTTAGAGGGTTCGGTCAGCCGAGCAGGTCCCGGACGGCCTTCTCGACGGTCGCCTCGCTGAGCAGGACGTGCTGGGCCGCGGCGCCGAGCGGGACGAAGCTGTCCTCGCTGGTCACGCGGGCCAACTGGCCGGTGAAGCCCGCGTCGACCAGGGCCGCCAGCACGCCTTCGGAGACACCGCCCGTACGACGGGTCTCGTCGACGACCAGGACGCGGCCGGTGGCTTCGGCCTCGCGGAGCAGATCCTCGGTCGGCAGCGGCGCGAGCCAGCGCAGGTCGAGCACCCGGACGCCGGGAACACGCGCGGCGACGCGCAGGCTCATCGGCACGCCGTTGCCGAAGGACACCAGCGTGAGCTGGTCGCCGTCGCCGTACGTGCGACCGCGGCCGATCGGGACGTGCCCGGTCGGAGTCTGCTCGCTCGGTTCGTGCTCGCCCGGACCGTGTGTGCTGGGATAGGGCGCCAGCCAGCCGCCGTCGCCGTCCTCGTGCAGGTCGCGCCGGTGGTAGAGCGCGATCGGCTCGAGGTACACGCAGACCGCGCCGTCGTCGCGGGCGGCGGCCGCGCAGGTGTGCAGCATCGCGGCCGCGTCGTCCGGGCGCGACGGTGAGGCGATCACCAGCCCGGGGATGTCACGCAGTACGCCGATCGCGTCGTCGTTGTGGAAGTGCCCGCCGAAGCCCTTCTGGTAGCCGTAGCCGGCGATCCGCAGCACCATCGGGTTGCGGTACTGGCCCTGGGAGAAGAACTTCAGCGACGCCGCCTCGCCGCGCAGCTGGTCCTCGGCGTTGTGCAGGTAGGCGAGGTACTGGATCTCCGGCAACGGCAGCAGCCCGGAGACCCCGGCGCCGAGACCGAGCCCGAGGATCGACTGCTCGTCGAGCAACGTGTCGAACACCCGCGCCGGCCCGAACGCCTTCTGCAGCCCGCGCGTCACGCCGTACACGCCACCCTTGCGACCCACGTCCTCGCCGAACACGATCGACTCCGGGTACGCCGCCAGCACGTCGGTCAGCGCGCGGTTGATCGACTGGCTGAGCGTCAGCGGCGTCGGGTCTTCGCTCGTCCTGCGGGGCAGGGACTTCTCCGAGACCTCGGAGAGTCGCAGGGGAGCCGCGACCGCCTCGGCGGAGGCGAGCTGGGGGAGACCGGCCACCTCGCGGGCGAGGGCCATCACCTCGGCGCGCTTCGCCTCGTACCGGTCGATCACCTCGCTCGCGGTGCGGCCGGCGCCGAGCAGGAGCCGCGCGGTGCCGAGCAGCGGGTCGAGCTCCTCGTCGGCGAGCAGCTCGGCCGGCGTCCGGTACGCCGCCTCGACGTCGGAGCCCGCGTGGCCGAGCAGCCGGACGGTCCGCAGCCGGAGGAACGCCGGGCGCCGGTTGCGTCGTACGAAGGTCGCGGCTTCGGTCGCCATCGTCAGCGTCGCGTCCAGGTCGGTGCCGTCGGCATCGAAGTACCGCAGGCCCGGACGTTGCCCGTAGGCCTGCTTGATCCAGCCGTCCGGGGTGCGCACGCTGATGCCGATCCCGTTGTCCTCGCAGACCAGCAGCAACGGCATCGGCAACCCCTGGTACGACGCGTGCAGGGCGGCGTTGATCGCGCCGGTCGCGGTCGAGTGGTTCGCCGAGGCGTCGCCGAAGCTGGTCACCACGACGGCGTCCGCCGGCCACGGGGACTCGACGCCGAGCTTGCCCGCGCGGGCGATCGAGAACGCCACGCCCATCGCCCGCGGCAGGTGCGAGGCGATCGTCGAGGTCTGCGGGATCACCGCCAGGTCGTGCCGGCCGAACACCTTGTGCCGGCCACCCGCGATCGGTTCGGTGGTCGCCGCGGTGACGCCGAGCAGGATGTCGCGCAGCGCGGTCGTGTCACCGTGCTGAGCGGCCCGGGCCAGGTAGAAGGCGCCGGAGCGGTAGTGCAGGAGGGCCGGGTCGGTGGGGCGGAGCGCGGCGGCGACGCCGGCGTTGCCCTCGTGGCCCGAGGAGCCGATCGTGTAGAAGCCGTGGCCCTCCGACTGGAGCCAGCGGGCGGCGAGATCGGCGTGCCGGCTGCCGAGCTGGGCGTCGTACAGGGTGCTGATCAGGTCGGCGGGGTGGGCGGACGGTGCGGGTTTCAGCCCGAGCACCCGCTCGGCGAACAGCTTGTCGACCTGACTCACCGCGCCACCTCCGGCGGCTCAGAGGCCGCAGTCGAAGCCGTCGTCGTTGGGGTTCGCGTCGGCCAGGCGGTCCAGGATCCGGGCTGCGCGTCGAAGCTCCTCACCCGGAACATGATCCGCGAAGAACGTCGCCACCACCGCATCGACCACGGGTTGGGCAGTTTTCAGCGCCTCCCGTCCGGCCGGGGTGAGCTCGGCCCAGGTGGCCCGGCGGTCGGTCGGCGACGTGGTCCGGACGACCCAGCCGTCCTTGTCCTCGAGCTTGGTCACCAGCCGGGTCCCGCCGCTGCGGGAGATCATCAGCTTCTCGGCCAGTGGGGCCATCCGCAGTTTGCCACCGGCCTCGTCGAGCGCGCGCAGCACCTCGTGCTCGAAGTACGTCATCTTGGCGACACTGCGCAGGGTGTTGTCGAGATGGGTGAACAGCAGCGTGTCGGCGCGGTAGAGCGCGCGCCACGCGTCCAGCTGTTCGGTGCTCATCCGGGTCGCCATGTTTTGAGTATACGGATAAACGGTTGACACGTGAACTGTTCATCCAGGAAGGTGTTGGGAGAATAGTTTCGCTGTCAACTCTTGAGGTGTGCATCGTGAGCGAGCTCCGCTGGAAGGCAGTACGGCCGCTGCGGCATCGCGACTACCGGCTGCTCTGGACCGGGCTGGCCGTCGCGCTGCTCGGCAGCGGTCTGTGGTTGGTCGCCTTGGCCTGGCAGGTGATCGAGCTCGGCGGCGGTCCCGTGCAGCTGTCCGTCGTCACCACGGCGTACAGCATCGGGCTGCTGATCTGTGTGCTGTTCGGCGGGATCGCGGCCGACCGGCTGCCTCAGCGCACGGTGATCGTCGTCGCCGACTCGGTTCGAGGAGTGGTGCTGCTCGGTCTCGCGGCGCTCGCGCTGGTCGGGGTGCTGGAGA
Source organism: Kribbella sp. ALI-6-A (assembly GCF_001984195.1). Taxonomy (GTDB): domain Bacteria; phylum Actinomycetota; class Actinomycetes; order Propionibacteriales; family Kribbellaceae; genus Kribbella. The sequence goes on along the minus strand of NZ_MTQN01000012.1, from coordinate 272,997 downwards.
TCTGGCACCTGGCGGCGGCCGCGGTGCTGGTCGGGGCCGGGGAGGCGTTCCTGATTCCGGCGTACACGGCGTTGGTGCCTCGGCTGCTGCCGGCCGACGAACTGCTCGCGGCCAACGGGCTGGAGGGCACGCTGCGGCCGCTGGCACAGCAGGCGACCGGGCCGGTGATCGGCGGTCTGGTGATCGCCGCGATCTCGCCCGGGGTCGCGATTCTGGTGGCGGGGCTGACGTACCTGTTCTCGGCGGCGTGTGTGTTGGCGATGAACCTGCGGCACGAGCCGGCTTCTTCGGATGGCGCGGATGAGGCGGCGCCGACCGGCGTACGGGCGATGGTGGCGGATCTGCGGGAGGGCTGGAGCTACGTACGGCGTACGCGGTGGTTGCTGGCGTCGTTGTTGTTCGGGACGGTGTTCGTGCTGCTGATCCTCGGGCCGCTGGAGGTGCTCTTGCCGTTCGCGATCCGGGACCAGCTGGGTGGGGACGCGCGGGAGTTCGGGCTGGTGATGGCGGCGTTCGGGATCGGTGGGGCGGCCGGGGCGTTGGTGATCTCGTCGCGGTCGCTGCCGCGGCGGTACCTGACCGTGATGACGCTGATGTGGGGCCTGGGATCGGTGCCGTTCGTGGTGCTCGGGTTCGCGCAGGACCTGTGGCTGATGATGGCCGGCGCCGCGGTGGTCGGCGCGACCGGATCGGCGGCGATGGTGATCTGGGGGACGCTGCTGCAACGCCGGGTCCCGGACCACCTGCGCGGGCGGATCGCCAGCCTGGACTTTTTCGTCTCGCTGCTGCTGATGCCGGTGTCGATGGCGCTGGCCGGGCCGGCGGGCTCGTGGTTCGGGGTGACCGCGGTCTTCGTCGTCGCGGGAGTCGGGCCGGCGGTGGTGTCGTTCGTGGTGATCTGGTTCGGGCGGATGCGCTCGGACGAGCTCGCGCACCCGCTCGATCAGGACGAGGGCGCGGAGAAGCTGATCACGGCCGAGGCCTGATCGCCGCCCCAGTCGATCGGCGTACGGGCGGTCTCGCGCCAGCCGGCTCGGCGGTAGAGGGCGATCGCGGCGGTGCAGTTGTCGGCGACTTCGAGGGTGAGGTCGAGGTGGTGCTCGGCGGCGGTGCGGCGGGCGTGGTCGAGGAGTTTGCGGCCGAGGCCTTGGCCGGTTTGCTGGGGGTCGACGAAGAGTCGCTCGACGAGGGCTGCGCTGTCGGTTTGGGTGACGGCTAGGTGGCCGGCTACTTCGTTGTTCACGGTGATGACCCAGCAGCTGAGGGCGTTGGGTGGGGTCAGCCAGAGCTGGGGGTCGGCCGGCCAGTTGACGGGGTAGCCGGAGGCTTCGTGGACGTGGCGGAGCAGGGTCACGCAGGTGATGAGGTCGTGGGTGGTTCTGGGTCTGATGGTGGGGGGCACTTGGTTATCTGATCATGCTGGTTCGGGGCCTTGGCCGGGGCCGGGGCCTTGGCCGGGGCCGGGGCCTTGACCGGAGCCGGAGCCGGGGCCTTGACCGGGGCCCTGGCCGGGGCCGGGATCCGGGCCGGTGTGTGGGTCGGAGTCTGAGCCGGGGCGCGCGAGGAAGTAGGCGCCGGCGTCGGCCGGAGCGCCGGCTTCGAGCCACTGGTGGAAGCCGGTGGGATTGCGGCGTTCGAACTCGTCGAGGCAGATCCGCCGGACCTCCGCGACGGCCTGGCGGTCGCGCAGTCCGGCGTCGGCGGCGAGGGTCGCGGAGGTTTCGCTCCAGACGGCGCAGAGTTCCTCGATGCTGAGCGGGCAGCGCAGGGACGCGATCAGCGCTTCGTCGTCCAGCTCCTCGTCCGGGCCTTCGTGCAAAGCGGCTTCGGCTTCCTCCGGGCCGAGACCGGGGTGATCTTCAGGTCTGTGAAGGCTGGTACCGAGCTCGCGAAGGAACCTGCGGTTCTGCCGCTCGCGCCGGCTCGCGACCAGCAGGTCGACGCCCACAAAGACAGCCGCCACCAGCACCGCGATCGAAAAACCAACCGCACCCCAAGTGATCAGCCGCACCACGCCCGGCAGACACAACACAGCCCCCGCGGCGTAGGCGGCGATGCTCGCCGACGAGTGAGGAATCGGCTCATCGGCTAGGTGCTTGATCACCGCGGCAAGCGGCCAGACCAACGCAAAGACAATCCCGAGCAGAGCCACCGCCGCAACAGGCCCGAGCAGCAACACCGCCGCCAGAGCACCGGCCGTGCCGACCCCCACGCCGGCCGCCACCGCCGCACGCCGCGCCCTGGGAAAACGTGTCATCGCCGAACTCACTCGACCTTCGCACCACGGAAAACCAGCCCGATCCCCAGCCGGTCACCACCAATCTCCACCCGCAGCGCCGACAAGACCAGAACGAACGAGCAACTACTGCGGTTCCTGACATCGCAGAACCTGGCCTGTGGCACATCACCTGAGCGCCGTTGCGGCGACGGCAAACGCTCACCGTGACCACGCCGTACCAGCGCATCACCGCCGCAGCGTCCCTGCCTGTCTCCCAGTCGCCACAGCCGTCCCTCGCAACACAAGCCTCGAAGCGCCTGACCGCTTCCGGACATCAACCCAATTTCTCTTGTAAATAAGCGCTTTCCGGCCAGAAACTGTCGGTGCCTTCCTGGAGACTGTTCTCCATGGGCCTTTGCGACGAGCGACCGATCTGGTCGATGAGTGGCAGCGAGATGCTGTCGACGCTCGACGCTGTCCACGCCCAGATCGCCCACCTGCAGACCTACCGGCTGCAGCTCCTGGCCGCCCTGGACGCGAACGGTCATGCTGCTGACGTGGGTGCCCGAGACACCATCCAACTCATCGCGCTATGCCACCGCCTGGACCCCACCGAGGTCCGCCGAGACCTCCGCCTGGCCACCGCACTCCCGAAGTACTCCGACGTCGAGGCGGCCCTTCACCAGACCTCACCCGGCGCCACCGATCCAGCGAACATCGCTGCCCCGACCGCCCCGCCTGCCGCGACCGCCCCGGGCGCCGCGACCGCCGCCCTCGCCGCCACCGATCCCGCCCCGACGCCCGCAGCCGATGCCTCCCTCACGCCCAAGGCCGTGACCCCAGGCTCTGCTGTTGCCAGGCACCTAGTGCTGCATCCCGGCCAGGCGGAGGCGATTGTCACCGCCCTGGAACGAATCCCCACCACCGCGATGGTCCCGGTCGCCGACCTCCAAGTCGCCGAACGCGCAATGGTCCGCGCCGCTCAACTACTGTCGCCGGCCGAACTCCGCAAACTCGGCAAACGAGTCCGCGACACCCTCGACACCGACGGCCCCGAACCCGCCGAAGTGCGCGCCATGACCGCCGAAACCCTCTGGCTCAAACGCGGCGACTACGGCGTCGAGTTCGGCGGCTACCTAGCCGGCGAACACGCCGAACTCCTGCAAACCCTGATCTTCGCCGGCGCCAAACCCCACCTCGCCCCCGACGGCACCCGCGACCCCCGCAGCCGCGGCAAACGCCAAGCCGACGCCCTCACCACCATCCTCACCGCTGCCGCGTCCACCGGCACCGCGGCACCCGCCCACGGCGACATCAAACCCCACATCACCGTCACCATCGACCTCAACGACCTGACCGCCGGCACCGGCGTCGGCACCCTCGCCTCCGGCGCCACCCTGTCCACCGCCACCATCCGCCGCCTCGCCTGCGACGCCGGCATCATCCCCCTGGTCCTCGGCTCAGCCTCCGAACCCCTCGACGTCGGCACCGAACACCGCTTCGTCACCCGAGCCATCCGCCAAGCCCTGAACACCCGCGACCGGGGCTGCATCATCTGCCAAGCCCCACCCGCAATGTGCGAAGCCCACCACCTCATCCACTGGGCCGACGGCGGCCCCACCAACCTCACCAACCTCGCCCTGCTCTGCAAGGCCCACCACATCGACGTCCACCAAGGCCACTGGACCATCACCACCCACCACGGCCACCCCCACCCCAACCGACCCACCTGGGCCAGCCCGGACAAACCCCCGTGACACCACACCGCCCACAGACACCTGCGCCGAGACGAGTCGGGTCGCTTCGGGTGCTCGGCTCCGTGCTGCTCGCCAGACCATAGATCTGGTGGACGCAACGGCCGCTGCTCCGGTGCTCTCGAACGAGCCGGATCTCGCGGTCTCGGCGGCAGCCGTCGTGTCGTGGAGCTTCCAGCCTCGGAGCGGTATCACCAGGTGCTGCACGAGATGACGGCGTCCCGCGACGCGATGCTGTCCGGACGTCCCAGCGCCGCCTGAACCGGGCTCGGCTTACTACACCAACCAGTCGGACGTCGGGAGTTGCCCGTGGTGCTCCCGCCGAGCCGCGCACTGCCGGCACAGAAAGGTGGGCGACCGCCGGCGGCGCGCTCGAGGCGCAACGGCGTCGTGTGCTGGACGCCTTGTCCCTCCACGGGCAGTGCACCATGCCGTCACGCCGTGGGACCGATTCACCGCACCGAGCGGCCGCCTACGGCGGAGGTTGCGCCTGCAGGCGATCCACCGCCTCCGCGGCGACCCGTGCTCGATGAACCGTTGTTCGGTGGTCCCCGTCATCACCCCGTACATCGAGCGGGGCCGGCTGGCGTCAGGTCGTAGCCCAGCGCCTCCAGCGAGATGCCGTGGTTGCGGGCGGCGAGCTGGAGCTCGTCGGTGGTGATGCCTTCTCCGGTGTCAGCCAGGCGGGCATTCGTCGATCAGCACGCGAAGCGGGGCGGTGCCCGACGCGAAACGACGGTGCTGACGCGTGCGGTGTTCCTGTGCCTTCACCAGCAGGTCGCGCCTGGGGATCGGCTCACCGCGACGAGCGGTCGTCTACGTCGGATGCCGCGCCTGCGCGGCGATCACCGACCGCGCGGGGCCCGTTCTCGGTGAACCGCTCGGTGGTCCATCACCACTTCGTCCACCGGCGAGCCGTGGTCGGTGACCGGCGATCGGTGGTCCCGCCCCACTTCCTGCATCCAGTGCGCCTGCCTCGTCGATCAGTGCGCGGATCGGAGCGGCGGTGCCCGAGACGACGCCGCTGACGCGTGCGGTGTTCCTGTGCCTTCACCAGCAGGTCGCGCCTGGGGATCGACTCACCGCGACGAGCGGTCGTCTACGCCGGGTGGCGCGCCTGCACGGCGATCACCGACTGCGCGGGGTCCGTTCTCGGTGAACCGCTCGGTTGTCCCGTCACCGCTTCGTCCATTGGGGAGCCGTAATCGGTGAACGGCATTCGCTGGTCCCGTCCCTTCCTCCGACGAGTGCGGCAGGCTCGTCGATCAGCGCGATTCGGGCGGTGCCCGAGACGATGGCGGCTGACGCGTGCGGTGTTCCCGTGCCTTCACCGCAGGTCACCCATAGGGATTGATTCACCGCGACGAGCGGTCGTCCACGGCGGATGCCGCGCCTGCGCGTCGATCACCGACTTCTCGGTGAGCCGTTCTCGGTGAACCGCTCGGTGGTCCGTCACCACTTCGTTCACCGGCGAGCCGTGCTCGGTGATCGGCGTTCGGGGGGTCCCGCCCACTTCCTCCATCGAGTGCGCCTGCCTCGTCGATCAGCGCGCGGATCGGGGTGGTGCCCGAGACGATGCTGCTGACGCGTGCCCGTGATCCGTGCCTTGCACGCGAAGCAGGCGGCGCTGTGCCTGGCTTGTGTGGATCTTGGCCAGTACGAGGTGGTCGATGCTGCTGACAGATCGTTCGCCTCGGCATATTCGGAAATGGCAACCTTGGCGCCGGATCGGCCCGTGCCGATGTGCACTGGGGTGACCGCTGATCGTTGGCGGCCAGTGGCGGCCAGTGGCGGCCAGTGGCGTGCTGGGTGGCGATGTGGGCGGCCCTTGGCGAAGGCTGCGACGGCGTCGCGGACGGAGATGCGGGCGCGGCGGTCTTCGTCGTGGTTACGCCAGTCCTGCTGAAGGCCAGCGCTGGCTGGTAGTACTCGCCCCGCCAGAACGACGTCCAGCACGATCGCCTGATCGTTCTCCCAGTTGCGGCGAATCCGTCGTTGGTGCGGCTGCTCTGGGGATGGCAAGCTGCGCATCGACCTCGAGACGGCGCCGGCTACGCGGCCTTCTTCTTGGTGGTTGATTTCTTCGTGGTGCTCTTTTTCGTGGTGGTTTTCTTGGCCGCGGTTTTCTTGGTGGCCGACTTCTTGGCGGCGGACTTCTTCGCCGTGGTTTTCTTGGCGGCGGTCTTCTTGGCGGCGCCGCCGCCGGCGCGGCGGGCTCGGGCGGCTTCTACGCTGGCGCGCAGGGCGGAGACCAGGTCGGTGCTCGAGGTCGCCTCCGGCTCCTCCTCGGTGAAGACGACTTCCTTGCCCTTGCGCTTGGACTCCACCAGCTTCTTCACGCGTTCGGTGTAGCTGTCCTTGTAGTCCTTCGGGCGCCACTTGCCGCTCATCGCCTCGATCAGGTCGGTGGCCATCTTGAGTTGCTTGCCCGAGGTCTTGGCCGGCAGGTCGCCGACCTCCTTGGCGGGGTCGCGGATCTCGTCGGCGAAGAACATCGTTTCCAGCACGAGCACCTTGCCGTCGGCCCGGATCGTTGCCAGGTACTCCTTGCTGCGCATCACGAACGTCGCGATGCCGGCGCGGTTGGTCTTGGCCAGGGCGTCCCGCAGCAGCGCGTACGACGACGCGTTCTCGGAGTCCGAGGGCGCCAGGTAGTAGCTCTTCTGGAAGTGGATCGGGTCGATCTCGTCCAGGTCGACGAAGTCGGAGATCTCCAGCGAGCGGGACTTGCCGGGCGCGATGTCCTCCAGCTCCTCGCGTTCGACGATCACGTACTCGCCGCCGCCGACGTCGTGGCCCTTGACGATCTTGTCGTAGTCGACCTCGCGGCCGGTCCGTTCGTTGACCCGCTTGTAGCGGATCCGGTCCGACGTCCCACGCTGGAACTGGTGGAAGTCGAGCTCGTGCTCCTCGGTCGCGCTGTACAGCCCGACCGGTACCGACACCAGCCCGAAGTTGATGTACCCGCTCCAGATCGACCTCGCCATCACCAGCTCCTCTCCGGTACCGCAAGTACCCAGCTACAACCGGTTGTAGCGCTTCCGCGCCTCGCGGCTCTCCTTCTGCGCCTCCCGGGCGACCTTCTTCGCCTCGTCGAGCTCCGCGGTCAGCCGGCGGACCTCCTCGCGGGCGTGCTCCAGCGCCTCCTGGGCGTCGGTCAGCTGCGCGTCCAGCTCCTCGACGGTCGCCTCGGCGCTCTCCGCCGCCTTGACCGCGGCCTCGAACTCGCGCTGGGCGGCGGCCTTGCGCTTCTCCTCCTCGCGCTCCGCCTTCTCCCGCGCCGCTTTCTCGGCCGCCGACTCCTTCGCGGAGTCCTCGACCTCCCGCGTCTTCGACCGCCGTTCCTTCGCGCGCTGCCGGCGCTCGTCGGTCAGCGGCGTGACGTTCGACGGCTCACCGTTCTCGTCCACCACGCCGAATCCGACGTGCCGCAGCGCGCTGCTCAGCCGCGCCTCCCGTACGGCGTCGCCCGCCGCCGGGTCGACCAGGGCGGCGTCCAGCGTCTCGCGCAGCTTCTGCCCGACGTCCGCGCTGATCTTCTGACCGTGCTCGGTGGCGAGCTCGTTGGCGGCCTTGACCAGGGCGTCGATCGCCTTGTGCCGCTTCGGGGTCAGCTCGCGCAACCGTTCGCCGTCGAGGTCCGCGGTCGCCTCGCGGAACTCGTCGCCGAGCGCCAGCAGGTCGTCGATCTCGTCCGGGCGCTCGCGGCTGACCAGATTGGTCAGCCAGGCGGCGACGGTCGGTTTGCGCAACGCCTTCAGCCGGGTCGACCCCAGCTGGTCGCCGTCGGCCTTCAGCTGCTTGGCCAGCTCGTTGCGGGTAGCAATGAAGTCGGCCGCCGGCGCCGCGTACAGCGCGTCCGCCGCCTCCTCGAAGTCCACGCAGGCGACGCTACAGGGCAGACCTGCCGAAAGGCCACAGTGTCACTGCGAGGACAGACCGAGGATCCGGCGGTCTGCCGGAGCCAGGCGCGACCACCGGTCAGGCGTCCCGCAGGAAGTCCACCAAGCTCTTCACCAGCTCACCCGGAGCGTTCTCGGCGACATGGTGAGTCGAATCGATACCGTGCCCGACGATCTGCGGGCACCACGGCCGCCACACCTCCAGCGGATCGCCGTACACCTCCTCCATGTCGTCCCGCGTCGACCACAGCATCATCGCCGGGCACCGGATCTGCCGTCCGGCGGCGCGATCGTCCTCGTCGGCCCGGCGATCCACCCCGAGCCCGGCCCGGTAGTCCTCGAGCATCGCGTGCACGGTCGCGGGGTTGCGGATCGCGGCCAGGAAGTCGGCATGGTTCTCCGGTCCGAGCGCCTCGGGCGAGTTCGACGTCCAGGCTTCGTACCAGGTTTCCGGGTCGGCGCAGATCACCCGCTCGGCCGGTTTCGCGCTCTGGGCGAAGAACCACCAGTGCCACCACATCGCCGCGAACTTCGCGTCGGTGCGTTCCAGTGCCTCGACCGCCGGTACGCCGTCCATCACCACCAGCTTGCTGACCCGGTCCGGGTGGTCGAGGGCGGTCCGGTACGCGACGTACGTACCCCGGTCGTGCCCGGCGACGGCGAACGTGTCGTGGCCCAGGGCATCCATCAGTCCGACGACGTCGCCCGCCATCGCGCGTTTCGAGTACGGCGTGTGGTCGGCGTCGGTGACGGGTTTGCTCGATTCGCCGTAGCCGCGCAGATCGGGGCAGACGACGGTGAACCCGGCATCGGCCAGGGCCGGGGCGACGGCGTACCAGGTGGTGTGCGTGCGGGGATGCCCGTGCAGCAGGACGACGGCCGGCCCCGAGCCGCCGTACCGGACGCGCAGGGTGATGTCACCGACGGTGATCCGGTCCAGGGTGAAGTCTTCGAACATGGCCGGCCGGTACCCGGACAGAGCGGATCCCCACCACCAGACCTTCAGCGGCGGGGATCCGTGGAGCTCAGAGGCGGACGGTCACTCGCGGAAGGCGTCCTTGGCCTTCTCGCCGGCCTGCTTCAGATCGGCCTTGGTCTTGTCGACCTGGCCCTCGGCCTGCAGGTCTTCGTTGTCGGTCGCGTCGCCGGTGCGCTCCTTCATCTTGCCCTTGGCGCTCTCGGCCGCGTTCTTCATCTTGTCGCCGATACCCATCGGTGCCTCCTCTGTGGTGCCCCGTTGCGTCGGTAGCACAGCATGCGTCGATCGCACGACATGCCTTGCTCGCAGGGCATGTGCTGGTCGGACAGCCGCCCGGTGCCCCTCGGGTGCCCATTCATGCATGCGGCCGGGGTACCGACCGGTATGCGTCTGAGGCGTTCCAAACCCGATGAACCCGGCCTGTCCCGCAAGGGCCGCGGCCGGGGCTTCAGCTACCACGACGAGGACGGGAAGCGGATCGACGATCCCGACATCCTCGAACGGATCCGGACCCTGGCGATCCCGCCGGCCTGGAAGGACGTCTGGATCTGCCCGTACCCGAACGGCCACATCCAGGCGATCGGCACCGACGAGGCCGGCCGGCGCCAGTACCTGTACCACGACGACTGGCGCACCTCCCAGGACGCGGACAAGCACGACCGCGTACGCCAGCTGGCGCGCAAGCTGCCGGCGTTCCGGGAGGCGATCGACAAAGACCTGTGCGCCCAAGGCCTCGGCCGGGACAAGGTGCTCGCGGTCGCGTTGCGCATGCTCGACTACGGCGTCTTCCGGACCGGCAACACCCGGTACGCCGAGGAGTACGGCAGCCGCGGCGCCGCGACCCTGCTGCGCGACGACGTGAAGGTGCAGCGCGGCAAGCTGGTCTTCGACTTCGTCGCCAAGGGTGGGATCGAACGGAAGCTGGAGCTGGACGACGAACGCCTCACCGCCGCGGTCCGATCGCTGAAGCGCGGTAAGCACGACAACCCGCGGCTGCTGGTCTACCGCGAAGGTTCGGCGTACAAGGAGATCGACGCGTCGATGATCAACCAGCGGTTCCACGAGCTGGTCGGCGACGACTACACGGTCAAGGACCTGCGCACCTGGACGGCCACCGTGCACGCCGCGGTGGACCTGGCCCAGGCCGATCCGCCGAGCACCAAGAAGGCCCTGAACGCGGCCGTGAAGGACATGCTCACGGAGGTCTCCGAACACCTCGGCAACACCCCGACGGTGGCCAAGGCGTCGTACGTCGATCCACGGGTGGTGGACCAGTACGAGCGCGGCCGGACCATCCCGGAGAACGTGGCGGACGTCGACGATCTCGACGACCCCGAGATCCGGGCGAAGGTCGAGCGATCGGTCAACAAGCTCCTGGACCAGGACTCTCGCGAGTAGCCGGGCGGACCGCCCGGCGAACGCGGTGCCGGCTCCACTGGACTGACCCACCGGAGGTGATTGCTCGCGGACCCATGGGGTACCGGGCGATCAGTGCACGAAAGGAGCCAGCCATGCCCGCAGGTTCGAACAAAAAGCGTGAGCGGCAGTACGAGCACATCAAGGCCGGACTGAAGAAGCGTGGTCGCAGCGAGGACACCGCTGAGGAGATCGCCGCCCGGACGGTCAACAAGGAACGGGCCCGCTCCGGTGAGGCGAAGCAGAAGAGCCGCAGTTCCACCCAGGACATGTCGTCGTCGCGGCGCGGTGGCCTGCGCTCGCACAAGGGCTCGGGCGGCCGGACGAAGGACCAGCTCTACAACGAGGCCAAGCAGAAGAACATCAAGGGCCGTTCGAAGATGACGAAGGCCGAGCTGGAAAAGGCCGTCGGCCGCTAAGGAGTCCCGCGTGAAGGCACTGACCTGGCAGGGCAAGCGCAAGATCGAGTACGGCGAGGTGCCGGACCCGACGATCGAGCAGCCGACCGACGCGATCATCAAGGTCACGTCGACCGGGATCTGCGGGTCCGACCTGCACCTGTACGAGGTGCTGGCGCCGTACCTGGATCCAGGGGACATCCTCGGGCACGAGGCGATGGGCGTGGTCGCGGAGGTCGGATCCGCGGTGACGAACCTGAAGCCGGGTGACCGGGTGGTGGTGCCCTTCCAGATCGCCTGCGGCAGTTGCTACATGTGCGACCAGAACCTGCAGACCCAGTGCGAGACCACGCAGGTCCGCGAGCAGGGAATGGGCGCAGCGCTGTTCGGCTACACGAAGCTGTACGGGCAGGTCCCCGGCGGCCAGGCCGAGTACCTGCGCGTCCCGCAGGCGCAGTACGGGCCGATCAAGGTCCCGGACGGCCCGCGGGACGACCGATTCGTCTACCTGTCCGACGTGCTGCCGACGGCCTGGCAGGCGGTCGAGTACGCCGCGGTGCCGGACGGCGGCACGCTGCTCGTGCTGGGCCTCGGCCCGATCGGCGACATGGCGACCCGGATCGCGATGCACCGCGGTCTGCGGGTGATCGGGGTCGACCTGGTCGCCGAGCGGCTGGAACGCGCGCGCCGCAACGGTGTCGAGACGCTGGAGTACTCCGACGACGTCGCCGAGGCGATCCGGACGCTGACCGACGGCCGCGGCCCGGACTCGGTGATCGACGCGGTGGGCATGGAGGCGCACGGTTCGCCGAAGGCCAAGTTCGCCCAGCAGGCGGTCGGTCTGCTGCCGGACGCGCTCCAGCGCAAGATGATGGAGACCATCGGCGTCGAGCAGCTCGCCGCGGTCTACCTGGCGATCGACGTGGTCCGCCGCGGCGGCACGATCTCGCTCAGCGGCGTGTACGGCGGTGGCGCGGACCCGCTGCCGATGATGACGATGTTCGACAAGCAGATCCAGCTCCGGATGGGACAGGCCAACGTGCACCGTTGGTCGGACCAGATCCTGCCGCTGCTGGACGAGACCGACGTCCTGGGCGTGGAGAGCTTCGCGACCCACCACCTCGACCTGAGCGAGGGCCCCGCGGCGTACGAGATGTTCCAGAAGAAGCAGGACGGCGCGGTCAAGATACTGCTGAAGCCCTAGGAGGGTCGCGTGCAACAAGTCGACGCCACACCGTTGAGCGACGAGGAGTTGCAGGGCCTCGACGCGTACTGGCGAGCTGCCAACTACCTGTCCGTGGGCCAGATCTACCTCCTGGCCAACCCCTTGCTGCGGGAGCCGCTGCGGCCGGAGCACATCAAGCCACGCCTGCTCGGCCACTGGGGCACGACACCCGGGCTGAACCTCGTCTACACCCACCTCAACCGGGTGATCCGCCAGCGCGAGCGCGAGCTGATGTACGTGATCGGGCCGGGCCACGGCGGGCCGGCGATCGTCGCGAACACCTGGCTGGAGGGCAGCTGGACCGCTACGTACCCGAACACCACGCAGGACGAGCCGGGGATGGCGCGGTTGTTCAAGCAGTTCTCGTTCCCCGGCGGGATCCCGAGTCACGTCGCACCCGAGGTGCCCGGTTCGATCAACGAGGGCGGCGAGCTGGGCTACTCGCTGAGTCACGCGTACGGCGCGGCCGCCGACAACCCCGACCTGGTCGTCGCCTGCGTGATCGGCGACGGCGAGGCCGAGACCGGGCCGCTGGCCACGTCCTGGCACTCGAACAAGTTCCTCGACCCGCGCCGCGACGGCGCGGTGCTGCCGATTCTGCACCTGAACGGCTACAAGATCGCCAACCCCGCGGTGCTGGCGCGGATCGGCGACGAGGAGCTGACCGCGTTCCTGCGCGGCGTCGGCCACGAGCCGTACCTGGTCGAGGGATCGGATCCGGCAACCGTGCACCAAGCACTGGCGGCGACGCTGGACAGGTGCCTGGACCGGATCGACGAGATCCAGCTCGAGGCACGCACAGCCGGCAGCTCGACGCCGGCCCGGTCGGCCTGGCCGATGATCGTGCTGAAAACGCCGAAGGGCTGGACCGGTCCGCACACCGTCGACGGCGAGCCGGTCGAGGACACCTGGCGGTCCCACCAGGTCCCGTTGTCGGGGGTACGGACGAACGGAGATCATCTTCGGCAGCTGGAGGACTGGCTGCGCAGCTATCGGCCCGACGAGCTCTTCGACGCCGATGGGCGTCCGGTGGCGAGCGTGCTCGAACTGGCCCCGAACCCGTCGCTGCGGATGGGGTCGAGCCCGCACGCGAACGGCGGCGTGCTGACCCGCGACCTGGAACTGCCGGACCCCGCCGAGTACGCCGTACCGGTGAAGCTGCCGGGGGCCGAGGACGGGGAGCCGACGAAGGTGTTCGGGCAGTACCTGCGGGACGCGTTCGTGCTGAACGAGTCGCACCACAACCTGCGGTTATTCGGGCCGGACGAGACCGAGTCGAACCGGCTGGGCGCCGTGTACGACGTGACCGGCAAGGCGTGGCTCGGCGAGACGCGGGACACCGATCAGCATCTCGCGGCGGACGGCCGGGTCCTGGAGATGCTGAGCGAACACACCTGCCAGGGCTGGCTCGAGGGTTATCTGCTGACCGGGCGGCACGGGCTGTTCTCGTCGTACGAGGCGTTCGTGCACATCGTCGACTCGATGGTCAACCAGCACGCGAAGTGGCTGAAGACGATCAACCGGCTGGAGTGGCGGCGCAAGATCCCGTCGCTGAACTACCTGCTCACCTCGCACGTCTGGCGCCAGGACCACAACGGGTTCTCGCACCAGGATCCCGGGTTCATCGACCACGTGATGAACAAGAAGGCCGAGGTGGTCCGGGTCTACCTGCCGCCGGACACCAACACCCTGCTGTCCACCATGCACCACTGCCTGCGGACCCGGAACTACGTCAACGTCGTTGTCGCCGGCAAGCAACCCCAGCCGAACTGGCTGGACTGGGAGGCGGCCGCGCTGCACTGCGCGCGCGGGATCGGGGTCTGGGACTTCGCGTCCAACGACAACGGTGACCCGGACGTGGTGATGGCGTGCGCGGGCGACGTCCCGACGCTGGAGACGCTCGCCGCCGTCGACCTGTTGCGCGAGCACCTGCCGGAGCTGAAGATCCGGGTCGTCAACGTGGTCGACCTGATGCGGCTGCCCGACTCCACCGAGCACCCGCACGGGCTGTCCGGTCCGGAGTTCGACGCGTTGTTCACCACCGACAAGCCGGTGATCTTCGCGTACCACGGCTACCCGTGGCTGATCCACCGGTTGACCTACCGGCGGACCGGGCACGACAACCTGCACGTGCGCGGGTACATCGAGGAGGGCACCACGACCACGCCGTTCGACATGGTCGTGCTGAACAACCTCGACCGGTACCACCTGGCGATGGACGTGATCGACCGGGTGCCGACGCTGGGGACGCGGGCGGTGAAGGCCCGGCAGTACTTCGCCGACCAGCGCGTACGGCACCGCGCCCACACGACGACGTACGGCGAGGACCTTCCGGAGGTCCGTGACTGGCGCTGGGGTCGCCGCGGCTGAGCGTTTTCTCATCTCCCAGCTCTGGCCGGGAGCGGGACGGGTCTGCACAATGACCCCTTATGGCCGTTTCCACGACGATTCCCAGCCGCTTGGCGCCGGCAGCGCTCGGGCCGACGCAGCTGGTGATCGGGCTGCTGGTCTGCACCGACCTGGTGATGCTCGTGCTGCATCTGGCCCACCGCAGCGTCCAGGTCGGCCTGCGGGTTCCCGTGGTGAAGTCGGCGGCCTTCAACATCTCCAGCGACCACGGCATCGCGGAGAGCTTCGGCTACGTGCAGCTGTTCTGGGCCGTCCTGCTGCTGGTCTGGCTCGGGTTGTTCGGCCGGCGGCGGTCGTACCTGCCGTGGGCGCTGCTGTTCGGATACCTGCTGGTCGATGACTTCTTCGGCCTGCACGAAGCTGCCGGTACGGCGCTGGTCGGCGCGACGGGCCGCTCGCCCGAGCAGCTGGTGTTCGCCGGAGTGCGGTTGCAGGATCTCGGCGAGCTGGGCTTCGCGTTGTCGGTCGGACTGGTGCTGCTGGCCCTACTGGTGTGGGGCTATCTGCGCGGCACCGCGCGGACGCGGGCGACGTACCGGCGGCTGTTCGGGCTGAGTTTGCTGCTGGCGGTGTTCGGGATGCTCGTCGACGGACTGGCGACGGGCGTCGGCGACAGCGGGTTGCAGCTCCTGCATCTGCTCGAGGACGGCGGCGAGCTGCTCGCGATGACCGCTGTGCTCGGGTACGTCGTCAGCCTTGTGGTTGGGGAGCGCTGAGCTCGGCGCGCAGGCGTTCGAGGATGCCGCGCAGCAGGCGGGAGACCTGCATCTGGCTGACGCCGAGCTCGTTGCCGATCTCCTCCTGGGTGAAGCCGTTGCAGAACCGCAGCTCGAGGATGCGGCGTTCACGGTCGTCCAGGTCGGAGACGACGGGAGTCAGGGTGTGCACGTTCTCGACCAGCTCGTAGCCCTGTTCGGCGTCGGCGACGGTCTCCATCAGCGTCACGCCGCCGTCGGCTGAACCGGGAGCGTCCAGCGACAGGGTGCTGAAGCAGTTGCGGACCGACATCGCCTCCGCGACCTCGTCCGGTGCGGTGCCCAGCGCCTCGGCGGTCTCGCGGTCCGAAGGCAGGTGCCCGAGTTTCTGGGTCAGCTCCGGCTCGGCGGCCGCGATCGTGCCCTGCATCTCCTGGACCCGGCGCGGCGGACGCACGGTCCAGGCGCAGTCGCGGAAGTAGCGTTTGAGCTCGCCGCGGATCGTCGGTACGGCGTACGCGAGAAAGGTGCTCGACTCGTCCGGGCGGTAGCCGTTGGCGGCCTTGACCAGCCCGAGGCAGGCGACCTGCTCGAGGTCGTCGGCGTCGACGCCCTTGCGGCGGTAGCGGGAGGCGATCGAGCGAGCGATCGGAGCGTTCAGGAGGACGACCTGGTCGAGCAGGTCCTGGCGTTGGGGTTCCGGCAGGCCGGCGGCCCGCTCCAGCAGTTCCTGGGTCTGATCGGCGATCTGCTGCTTGGTTCCGGCCGGTTGTACAGGTGCGATCGTCACGGGGCAAACCTCGTCGTGTCGTTCCTGCGGAGGTGGCGTCATGGCTGAGCCCCTCGGCTCCACCAGACCAAACCTGCTGGACCGACGCAACCCCTCCTGCGTTACAGGTGTTTGAAACCTGACCGGCGCCCGCCTGGGAATAGGCTTGCCGCCGCCCGGGAACCAGGTGGACTGTGAACGACTTCACTGGTGCCGAGAAGTTCGTCCCGGATCGCGGTGGGCTGCGGGCGTTGCGGGCCGCGCTGCCGACGTGCCGCGGCTGCGACCTGTGGCAGGACGCGGAGCACGTCGTACCGGGGGAGGGGCCGGCGCGGGCCCGGATGATGCTGATCGGTGAGCAGCCGGGCGACGTCGAGGACAAGGAAGGGCACGTGTTCGTCGGGCCCGCCGGACGGTTGCTGGACAAGGCACTGGTGGCCGCGGGCATCGAACGCGACGACGTGTACCTGACCAACGCGGTCAAGCACTTCCGGTTCGAGCGGCAGGGCAAGCGGCGGATCCACAAGACGCCGGCCGTCGGTCATATCGTTGCCTGCAGCCCCTGGTTGCGATCCGAGCTGGGCATCGTGAAGCCCGCGCTGGTGGTCGTGCTCGGCTCGATCGCGGCGCGGGCGGTGCTCGGGACCGGCTTCAAGGTGACCCAGCACCGAGGCGAGCCGGTCGAACTGCCCGACGGGACGCCGGCCACCGCCACCGTGCATCCGTCCTCGGTGGTGCGGTCGCGGGAGTATCGCCGGGACTTCGAGCTGTTCGTCGACGACCTGCGCGCTGCCGCGGCGATGCTGTAGCCCTCACGTGCGGTGGCCGCCGCGGCCAGGGTGTGGCCCGGCTGCGGCGGCGCGCACGTACGGCGAGCTACTTGGCGCGGCGCAGCTCGGGCAGGATCTCGTCGCGGTACAGGTTCATCATGTCGATCGTGTGCGGCCCCATGTTGGCCACGTACACCTCGTCGAACCCGGCCTCGAGGTACGGCTTGAAGGCCTCCAGGTGCGTGTCGGCCTTGGGCCCCGCGGCGATCGACTCGGCGGTCGACTCCTTGGTGACCAGCTGAGAGGCCTGCTCGAAGTGACGCGGCGACGGCAGCACCTGGGCGAGCTCGCCGGGCAGCCCCGAGTTGGCCCAGATCCGGTGCGCCTGCTCGACGCCTTCCTCCTCGGTCGGGGCGTAGCTGACCTTGAAGCCCGCTTGAGCCGGCTTGGCGCCACCGCCGTTGGTGCGGAAGCGGTTGAGCAGTTCCTGGTCTGGTGAGGTGGTGATGTAGCCGTCCGCGATCCGCGCGGCCACGTCGGTCGCCTGCGGTCCGAAACCGGACATGTAGATCGGCAGCGGGCTGTCCGGCCGGGTGTAGATCCGCGCGGTGTCGACGGTGTAGTGCTTGCCGCGGTGCGACACGAAGCCGTCCTCGGTCCAGAGCCGGCGCATGATCTCGACGGCTTCTTCCAGCATTTCCAGCCGGACGTCGACGGTCGGCCAGACGTCGCCGAGCACGTGCTCGTTCAGCGCCTCGCCGGTCCCGATGCCGAGCGTGAACCGGCCGTTCAGCAGCACGGCGCTGGTCGCGGCCGCCTGCGCGATCACCACGGGATGGATCCGGACCGTCGGGCAGGTGACCGCCGTGGTGACCGGCAGCTCACAGACCTGGGAGATCGCGCCGATCGTCGACCAGACGAACGCGCTCTGGCCCTGCTCGTCGTTCCACGGGTGGAAGTGGTCACTGATCCACAGCCCGTCGAACCCGGCCTCCTCGGCCAGCCGGGCCTGCTCGATCAGCTGGGCCGGCGTGTACTCCTCGCTGGACAGGAAATAGCCGATCTTCACAACGTCTCCTCCACTCGCGGGCGTTTCGGGATGTGTCTGCCCGGTGCCCGGCGGGCGGCCGGGCATTCACCCCTGCGCACTGCCGAGCCGCTCAGCGGTGCCGGTTGCTGTCCGTGGCCGGTCGTGTCGGGAAACGGTTGCCCGGAAATCGGATCGAATTGTGACCGTTTGACCTGTTGGGGGCCGGGCACATGATGTGAGGCGGGAAACCGCTGCAAGACCAACGGGGTACAGCCGCCGGGCAGGTCGCCCGGCCGTCGAGAAAGGAACGACCATGGGCTTGGTGCTCTGGATCATCGCGGCGATCCTCGTCATTTCAGGAATCGTCTCGCTCGTTCGCGGCCAGCTCCTGATGGGCGCCGCACTGATCGTCGTAGGCCTGCTGGTCGGGCCCGGCGGTGTCAGCATCTTCACCTGATCCTCTGAACGACCGAGGGCCGCGGCATCCGCCGCGGCCCTCGGCCCGTCCGGGGGTGGATCACGGCAAGGGCTCAGCCCGAGTGCGGAAAACCCGGTCCGCCGCGCGCATCCGTAATTGCTCCAGCTCCTCGAGCTGTTGTTGCGCGTCGGCCAGTAACCCGTCCAGCTCGACGGGGTCGAACCCCTTCTCCTCCGTCGACAGCGATCGCAGTACCCGCCAGCCGGCCGCTTTGCCCTCGACGGTGATGCGCAGCATCTCCAGCTCCGTCACGTCGCTCAACGGCGATCGCCGGACCAGTTCGCCGTTCGGCTTGAACCGGCCGAGCTTCTCCGCCACCCAAGCACTGGCGTTCTTCACCGGATCCGGCTTCGCGTCGACGACGGCCAGGTACTTGGCCAGCACGGTCCGCTCGTGCTCGATCCGCTCCGACATCGCGGTCAGCGCGGTCCGGGTGACCGGTCGCTCTGCTGGTCGGCGGCCCGCCGGAACAGTTCGATCGCGGCGGAGGATCCGGCGTAGTGATCCTGCAGGTAGGTCGCAAGGCGCTTCTGGTCGATCATCAGGCTCCCCAGAGTCGACTCTGCCTGGTCCCCAGGCCGGTACCCACGGTGGCGCGGACGAACCGGCCGGCCGATCACTGACAGCGGTTGTCAGGTTTCGGCGCTTGACTGGGGTTCTCACCGACCTGGAGGAAACGCTCGATGGACTGTTGCGCCGTACTCGACCTGCGTCAGTACACCCTGTACGACGGCCGCCGCGACGACCTGATCACGCTGTTCGACCGCGAGTTCGTCGAGGGGCAGGAGGCGTACGGCATGCACGTGTGCGGGCAGTTCCGCGACCTCGACGACGAGAACCAGTTCGTGTGGTTGCGCGGGTTCGCCAGTCTGGACGCGCGGGCCGAGGCGTTGCGGGGGTTCTACTCCGGGCCGGTCTGGAAGGCGCACTCCGCCGAGGCGAACGCCACGATGAAGGACTCCGACAACGCGCTGCTGCTTCGTCCGCTCGCGCTCGGGGCGGACTGGCCGGCGCTCGACTCGCCACGGCTGCCGGTCAACGCTGTGCCGGAGGACGCTGTGGAGGCCCGCGACACGGTGGTCGCCGGCGCGGTCTACCACCGGGTGCCGAATGACGACGGGTTCGTCGAGTTCTTCACCGAGCGGGTTGAGCCGGCCCTGGCCGACGCCGGCGTGCGGTTCGCTGGGATCTTCGAGACCTTGCCGGTCGAGAACAACTTCCCCGCGTTGCCCTTGCGCGACGAGACCGTGCTCGTTTGGGTTGCGGTGTTCGCCGACGACACGGCGTACCAGCAGCACCGGGCGCGCTTGGCCAAGTCGGCGTCCTGGGCGGAGATCGCCGCCGAGCTGGAACGCCGCTGCAGCAAGCCGACCCAGGAGCTGCGGCTCCGCCCGACCACGCGTTCGCAGCTGGGCCGACAAAAGCTGGGCCGATAAATCAATTGCATTGCCCGGTAGGGCCGTGCATCCTGAGCATGCTCGTGCAGCGAGAAGCGCTGCCTGGACCTGAGGAGGGCTGACGAATGGCCATCACTGTGCTGCGGCTTGCCCGCGTCAGACTCACCTCTAGCTCCAGGAGCACATCAGATGTCTTCCGACGTCTTCCGCACCACGCACGAACTTTCTGACCTCAACTGGACCGACCTGCCCGAGCAGCGGTCCACCGACGACCAGGCCGTCGACGAAGCCTTCGTCTTCGAGTTCTCGGCCGTCGACGAACGCCTGGGTCCCGATCAGCGCTGGTCGACCTGGCTGGACGTCGAGCGCAGCGCGCGCGGCCCCAAGCCACGCCCTGACTGGGTCGTGACCGAAGAAGCCGCGATCGACACCGAGCTCGGCATTCTCAAGACCGGCAAGGAAGCCGACGTCTTCCTGCTCGAACGCGCCGTCGACGCCATCGGCGGCAACCCGGCCCGCTCGTCGCTGCTCGCGGCCAAGCGGTACCGGACCGAGGAACACCGGACGTTCCACCGCAGTACGGCGTACGTCGAAGGCCGCCGGACCCGCAACAGCCGCGACAGTCGCGCGATGGCGAAAAAGACCTCGCACGGCCGCAGCGTCGCCGCCGGCCAGTGGGCCTACGCGGAGTGGGAAGCGCTGTGCCGGCTGTGGAAGGCCGGAGTCCCGGTCCCGTATCCCGTGCAGGTCGACGGCACCGAACTCCTGATGGAGTTCATCGACGACGGCGAAGGCGGCGCCGCACCCCGGCTCGCCCAGGTCCGGCCGTCCAGGCAGGTGCTCGAGCTGTACTTCGAGCAGGTCCGCGACGGGATGCGCGAACTGGCCCGGGCCGGGCTGGCCCACGGCGACCTCTCGCCGTTCAACGTGCTCGCCCAGCCCGACCGGATCGTGATGATCGACCTGCCGCAGGTGCTCGACATCGTCGGCAATCCCAAAGGCATGGACTTCCTGCTCAGGGACTGCCACAACATGGCGACCTGGTTCACCAACCGCGGACTGGAGGTCGACGAGCAGGAGTTGTTCGCCGACCTGCTGTCGATGGTCTTCTAGGGTCGGGCTGCTAGATCGCCTTGCGCAACAGGGGAACCAGCGGGACCAGCCGGTCGGGGTAGGCGTCGACGAGACCGTCGACATGATTGCCCGCCTCGACCCGCTGGTACCGGAACAGGTGCTCGCGACCGGCGCGACGCACCATCGCGGCGTAAACGTCGGAGTCCTGCGTGATCGGCAGCAGGCTGTCGAAGGTGCCGTGAATGGTGGTCAGCGGCTTGCCGATCTTGCCGGTGAGCGCGATACGCCGTACTGCCTGCTGGGCTTGGGGTCTTGCGCTGTAGTCGTAGGCGGCTTCGGTGCCGGTGTAGGTCGGGTCGAGCTCGGCGGCGTAGATCCGCTGGGTGAGCTTCCAGTAGACGGTGTAGTGGTAGTCCCACAGGAAGCTCGACTTCGCGTTGAAGCCGGCTTTCTCGATCAGGCTCGGGTTTTGTTGCTCGTAGCCCCTGATCGCCGGTGGCAGGAAGCTGAGCAGGTTAGGCCCGTCGGCCTTCCACAGGGTGCCTTCGAGATCGACGCCGCGGGTGTAGAGCTCGGGGTGGTTCTCGAGCTGCCACCGCACCAGGTACCCACCGTTGGAGATGCCGGCGGCAACCACTTCACGCGGCGCGCGATGGTAGTACCGGGTCACCGCCTTGCGTGCGGCTCTGGTCAGCTCCGTCATCCGATGGTTCCACTCGACGATCGCGTCGCCGGGCTTGGTCCCGTCGCGATAGAACTCCGCACCGGTGTTGCCCTTGTCGGTCGCCGCGTACGCATATCCCTTGGCCAGTACGTCGTCCGAGATCGCGCGATCGTTGGCGTACTGCGCCCGGACCCCCGGCGATCCGGCGACCACCAGCCCACCGTTCCACCGATGGGGGAGACGGAGCACGAACTGGGAGTCGTGGTTCCACCCGTTGTTGGCGTTGGTCCGCGAGGTGTCGGGAAAGTAGCCGTCCACCTGGATCCCCGGGACGGCCTCAGGCTGCGGCAGCGCGGAGTGGGTGAGTCCCGCGTAGTCCGCCGGGTTAGTCCGGCCGCCGACGGTCGTCAGGTCGTCCAGGCAGGTGACTTCGGCGTACTCGGCGCCTGGAACCCGCACCTGTGGACAGCCTCCGGCGTCGGCGGGGAGCGCGAGGGTGGACGTCACAAGGACGATGGCGAGCGAGGCGGCGAGGCGGCGCATGAACCCTCCTGGAGTCGGATGCGCGCCAAGCTACGAGGCGGCCGGACCGTTGTGGAGGTGTGCGGGGGCCACAACCACTGCAGGCCGGGTGGGCCGGCGCCACACGGTGCCCGCGTGCGTTGGCGACAGCCCGTTCACGTACGGCGCCGACCGCGCCAGGGCCCGTCAGACCCTCCGCCCGCTAGCGAGGGGAGGGCCTGCATGGGGGAACGTTCAGCTGACCGCCCTCGCCGCCGCGCGACCGGCTGTGCGGCCGGAAAACAGGCAGCCGCCGAGGAAGGTGCCTTCCAGGGAGCGGTAGCCGTGGACTCCGCCGCCGCCGAAGCCGGCGACCTCGCCGGCTGCGTACACGCCGGGGAGCGGAGTGCCGTCGGGGCGGAGGACTCGGGAGTCGAGGTCGGTCTGGAGGCCGCCGAGGGACTTGCGGGTGAGGATGTTGAGTTTGACGGCGATGAGCGGGCCGGCTTTGGGGTCGAGGATGCGGTGCGGGGTGGCGACCCGGATCAGCTTGTCGCCACGGTAGTTGCGGGCGCCGCGCAGGGCGGTGATCTGCAGGTCCTTGGTGAAGGTGTTGGCGAGCTCGCGGTCCCGCGCGACGATCTGCTGTTCCAGCGACGCGAGGTCGATCAGGTTCTCACCGGTCATCGCGTTCATGCCGCGCACCAGGTCGGCCAGGTTGTCCTTGACGACGAAGTCGGCGCCCTTGTCCATGAACGCCCGGACCGGCACCGTCGCCCCGCCGCGCGCGCGGCCGAGCACGCCGCGGATGTCCTTACCGGTGAGGTCGGGGTTCTGCTCCTGGCCCGAGAGCGCGAACTCCTTCTCGATGATCTTCTGGGTCAGCACGAACCAGCTGTAGTCGTAGCCGGTGCTCATGATGTGTTCGAGCGTGCCGAGCGTGTCGAAGCCCGGGAACAGCGGCACCGGCAGCCGCTTCCCGGTCGCGTCGAACCACAGCGACGACGGCCCGGGCAGGATCCGGATGCCGTGCATGGGCCAGATCGGGTCCCAGTTCTGGATGCCCTCGACGTAGTGCCACATCCGGTCGCGGTTCACGTACCGGCCGCCGGCCGCCTCGGTGATCGCGAGCATGCGGCCGTCGACGTGCGCCGGTACGCCGCTGATCATGTTCTTGGGCGGGTTTCCCATCCGGGCCGGCCACTGCTCGCGGACCAGGTCGTGGTTGCCGCCGATCCCGCCGGAGGTGACGATCACCGCCTGCGCCGTCAGCGCGAAGTCCTCCAGCTCGACCCGCGAACTCGGCACCGCGCGAGCGGACTCACTCGGCTCCAGAACCTTGCCGGCGACCCCGACGACGACTCCGCCGGTGACAGTCAGCTCGTCGACCCGGTGCCGGAACCGCAGCTCCACCAGGCCTTTCGCGACCGCTTCCCGGACCCGCCGCTCGAACGGTGCGACCAGCCCCGGCCCGGTGCCCCACGTGATGTGGAACCGCGGCACCGAGTTGCCGTGCCCGTCCGCGTTGTACCCCCCACGCTCGGCCCAGCCGACGACCGGGAACCAGCGCACCCCCTGCGCGTGCAGCCAGGGCCGCTTCTCGCCGGCCGCGAAGTCGACGTACGCCTCGGCCCACTGCCGCGCCCAGAAGTCCTCGTCGTCCAACCGGTCGAACCCGGCCGATCCGAGCCAGTCCTGCAGCGCGAGGTCGTGGGAGTCCTTGATCCCCATCCGGCGCTGCTCGGGGGAGTCGACGAACATCAGACCGCCGAAGGACCAGTGCGCCTGCCCACCGAGCGACGCTTCGGGCTCCTGGTCGAGCAGCAGCACCTTGCGTCCCGCGTCGGCCAGCTCGGCGGTGGCGGCCAGCCCGGCCAGCCCCGCTCCCACGACGATCACATCTGCATCCATCGGACCCGTCTCCTCGCGTCGGTCGTCCATGGATACCAGACAACCCGACCGGTAGACCGTAGCTGCGCGGTGTTGCAAGAATCGAGACCGTGACGACCCTTTCCGCGCAGACTCTGACCCTGCCCGTCGCCGACCTCGGTCCGGAGAACCCGCTCCCACCGCTGCGCGGACACCGCGACCTGCACCGCGTCGAGAACCTCGACGCCCTCCCGCCCGACCTCGCCGAGAACATCCGGTACGGCGGACTGCGCAGCGTCCTGCCCTGCCTCGACCAGGACGGCTACGGCCGGACCCTCGTCGAGCAGCCGCTGCCGACGCTCGTCCTGGAGAACGACCACCTGCGCGCGACCGTCCTTCCGACACTCGGCGGCCGGCTCTACTCGCTCGTCCATCGACCGGCCGGCCAGGAGCTGCTCTACCGCAACCCGGTGATCCAGCCCGCGAACCTTGCCCTGCGCAACGCCTGGTTCGCCGGCGGCGTCGAGTGGAACCTCGGCAGCACCGGTCATTGGACCGGCACGTGCTCCCCGCTGCACGCCGCCCGCGTCGAAGGCCCCGACGGTAGGCCGG
Source organism: Kribbella sp. ALI-6-A (assembly GCF_001984195.1). Taxonomy (GTDB): domain Bacteria; phylum Actinomycetota; class Actinomycetes; order Propionibacteriales; family Kribbellaceae; genus Kribbella. Next base: position 248,837 of record NZ_MTQN01000012.1, on the reverse strand, counting down.
TCCTGCGGCTGTGGGAGTGGGAACGCAGCCGCAACCTCGTCGTCCAGCTCGACTTCTGGCTCCCGGACGGCTCCGACCTGCTGTACGTCGGCGTGCGCATCCAGAACCCGTCGCCGGACGTCGTCCCGGCGTACTGGTGGTCGAACATCGCGGTCGAGCAGTCGCCGGGGACGCGAGTGCTGGTTCCGGCCGACCAGGCCTGGCGGTTCGGCTACGGCAACAAGCTCGACCTGGTCGGCGTGCCGGAGTACGAGGGCATCGACCTGACCTATCCGATGCGGCACCGGCGCGCGGTCGACTTCTTTTTCGAACCGTTGCCGGAGCAACGGCCGTGGATCGCCGCAGTGGATGCCGAAGGCAACGGATTGCTGCAGGCATCAACCGCGAGGCTTCGCGGGCGCAAGCTGTTCGTCTGGGGCGAGGGTCGCGGAGGACGGCGCTGGCAGGAGTGGTTGTCGCCGGGCTTGCAAGGTCCGGGCTACTGCGAGATCCAGGCCGGCCTGGCGCGCACCCAGCTCGAGCACCTTAAGTTGCCTGGAGCAACCAGTTGGACCTGGCTGGAAGCGTACGGCCGCCTGTCGGTGGACCCGGCCATCGCGCACGGCCCGTGGAACGAGGCGCGGACCGGCACGGACGCCGTACTGGCCGATCGGGTGGCCGACCTGGAAGAGCGCGAGCAGGCCTGGCTCGGGATCGCGGACGCGAAGCCGGGTGAGCAGTTGGCGGCCGGGTCGGGCTGGGGCGCCCTGGAGTTGGCCCGAACCGGCTGGACGGTGTCAGCGGGAACGCCGTTCGCGGAGTCGACGATGGGCGAGCGGGAGCGAGCCTGGCTGCCGGTACTGCACGGAGAGGCGCCCGGCGCGATGGACGGGACGCTGGTCGGCTGGAAGGACCTGCTGGAGGCGGCGGAGGACAGCTGGCTGACCTGGTACCACCGAGGTGTCGCGCGGTGGTTCGCGGACGACGAAGCCGGCGCGGTCGAAGCGTGGCGCCGATCGGGCGACAACCCGTGGGCGCTGCGGAACCTGGCCGTGGTGACCGGCGACCTGGCGGCGTACGAGCGGGCGACCGAGTTGCTGCCCGAGCTCGTGCCGCTGGTGGTCGAGGCGGTGACCGCTGCGGTGGAGACCGAGCCGGAACGAGCCGGCCGAATCCTCGACCGCGCTCCGGACGACGACCAGCGGATCCGGCTCGCGAAGGTCCGGTACCTGCTGCGGATCGGTGACGGAGCCGGCGCCGAGCGATTGCTCGACGAGGGGATCGAGCCAGCCGGCGTACGTGAAGGGGAGAACCCGCTCGCCGACTACTGGCGGCAGGCGCAGGCATTGCTGGGCACGGATCGGCCGGTGCCGGCGCGGTACGAGTTCGGCATGTTCGGCGACTGACGGCACCCGGCCGGTCACCGGCGGCAACTTTGTCAGGACTTGGGAACCGAGTCCTTCCTGGCAGCGTCTCACCGTCGTGCGGCGAAGGCCGCCGCAGGAAGGAACGACAACGCGGAGAGCGTGGTCGGGGGTGAGTGCCATGGTGACGATCGTCGTACTGGTCGGGTTCGGCCTGGTGCTGCTGGTCGCGGCGTGCATCATGTCGGACGTCTTCGCGGGCGCCTCGCGGCGGCGCGAAGTGGGTGAGGAACGGACCGCCGGCCGGGTGGTCCGGATCCGCGGACCGATCCGCGGGCAGGTCGAGGGCGGAGTCCCGACGGAGTACGTCGAGGTCGTCGTCGAGTACTACACGCGGCGCGGCGAAGGGCCGTTCGAGGTCCACCGCCGGCTGCCGATGGGCAGCAGGAACCTGTACGCCCCGGAGGACCGGGTGATCGTCCGGTACGACGCGCGCAGCCCGCGCCGTGGCCGGATCGAGGGCCGGGTCAGCCACTGGCCGCAGCTGGGACCGAGATCGTCCGAGACGGTCCCGCAGCCCTAGGGCGCCGTTGCTACGGCAGGTAAGGCTCCAGCAGCCGATGAAGGGTCGGGCGCCCCTGGGCCAGGACGTGGTCGGCGTCCTCGGGAGGCAGGCGCTCGGCCAGGTGGGACAGCGCCTCGCCCATCGTGATGGTCAGCGTGACGGTGAGCCGGAACTCGTGGCTGTCGGTGGCGCCGAAGCGCTGGGCGAGCAGCTCGGCGAACTCCCCGGCGTGCTGGTCGTCGAACTCACCGGGCGTCGCCTCCAGCTGCGGATCGCCCAGCCCGCTGAGTACGACGGCCCGGAAGCCCGGGTCGGTCCGGTGCATCTCGCGGAAGGTGTCCAGCGTGACATCGACGGCTTCGCGCCAGTCCGCCACCACGGCGAGCCGCTCGCGGACCGCCTCGGTGTAGCGGTGCTGGTTGCGGCGCTCGATCGCCTGGATCAGCGTGCGCTTGTCCGGGAAGTACCGGTAGACGCTGCCGACCGCGATCTGGGCCCGCTTGGCGATGCTGCTGGTCGAGGCCGCGTCGTAGCCGCGCTCGACCACCTCGGCGCAGGCCGCGTCGAGAATGCGTTCGACCTGGCGGCTGGCCCGGTCCTGGGTCGGCATCCGCCGCAGCGGATAGGCGCCCGGCTCCTCAGCGGTAGTGGAGACCATGAGTTCATTGTGCCCCGCCGAGGGGGACAACGTTGCCATCCGCTGCCGTTCAGTTCGATGACAGCTTCTCGCTGCCCCGCGGTGACCTCTGCCCGGACAGAATCGTGTCCAGCAGGACCGCCCAGATCGACGAGGGGAACTTCAGCATGCGGATCAGCAGCAAACTCACCGCCGGGCTCGCGTCCGCGGCGGTCGCGGCCGCCGGCCTGGCCGGTGCCTCACTCGGCAGCGGCTCGGGTGCGGCCGAGCAGCCCGCGGCGAACGGCGTACAGGCTCCCGCGAACGGCGTACAGGCTCCCGCGAACGACTCGGCCGCGCTGCGGCAGACCCGGTCGGGCTTGCGGATGAACCAGATCCAGACCCTCGGCGCGCACAACGCCTACCACCGCGAGCTGAGCGCGGCCGAGAAGCAGGTCCAGCAGGCGCAGGACCCGAACGCGTTGAACATCTGGTACTCGCACGCCTCGATCCCGCAGCAGTTGCAGGACCAGAACATCCGCACGCTCGAGCTCGACCTGTTCCCGGACCCGGCCGGCGGCCTCTACACCTACCCGCTGATCCGGAAGCTGACCGGTCAGGGCCCGCTCACCGACCCGGCGCTGGCCAAGCCCGGCATCAAGGTGATGCACGTCGTCGACTTCGACTACAACACCAGCTGCCGGACCTTCGTGCTCTGCCTGCAGCAGGTGAAGACCTGGTCCGACCAGCACCCCGACCACGCGCCGGTGACGATCCAGCTGGAGCTGAAGCAGTCCGACCCGCGGCTGGTCGCGGCCGGCGGCGTCAAGGCTCCGCCGTGGGACCTGGCCAACCTGAACAGCATCGACACCGAGATCCGGTCGGTCTTCGGCGAGCGGCAGCTGCTGTCGCCGGACGACGTCCGCAAGCCCGGCCTGACGCTCGAGCAGTCGGTGCTCAGCAAGGGCTGGCCGACGCTCGACCAGGCCCGCGGCAAGGTGATGTTCTTCTTCGACAACGGCGGCGAGGGCCAGATCCGCGACCTCTACCGGACCGGCAAGCCGAACCTCGAAGGTCGCGCGGTCTTCACCCGCGGTCCGGAGGGCCAGCCCGACGCCGCCGTGACGATGGTGAACGACCCGCGCGGCGCGAACCAGGCGGAGATCCAGCGGCTGGTCCGCAAGGGCTACCTGGTCCGGACCCGGTCCGACGAGCCGATGTCGACGGTGCTGGCCAACGAGACCAGCCGGGTGGGAATCGCGCTGGAAAGCGGCGCCCAGTTCGTCACCACCGACTTCCCGGTGGCCGGGATGGCCGCCCGGTACGACAGCGACTTCGTCGCGCAGTTGCCCGGCGGGGTCGCAGTACGCTGCAATCCGGTCTCCTCACCGGCCTGGTGCAGGGGCAACATCTCGGAGAGGTGAGTTCGTGTCGGAGCACGTGGTCGACGTCAGTTGGAGCCGTGGTGAGCACGAATTCACCTACCAGACCTACAGCCGCGACCACGAGTGGCGGTTCGACGGTGGGGTGACGGTGCCGGGGTCGGCCAATCCGGCGTACCTGGGCAGTCCGGGGCCGGTCGACCCCGAGGAGGCGTTCGTGGCGGCGCTGTCGTCGTGCCACATGCTCACGTTCCTCTCGATCGCGGCGAAGAAGCGGCTGGTGGTCGACTCCTACGACGACCACGCCGTCGGGCTGATGGCCAAGAACGAGCGCGGCAAACTGGCGATCACCCAGGTGAGGCTGCACCCGAAGATCGTTTTCGCCGGCGAGCAGCCCGACGCGGCGACGCTGGAGCGGATCCACCACCTGGCGCACGAGGAGTGCTTCATCGCGAACTCGGTGACCACCGAGATCACCGTCGCCTGAGTCCGGACTGCAGAAAACCACCCGGCCCGACTGGCCTGAGCCTCGCGCAAGCGGCGTCAGGACAGTCGGGCGGGTGGTTCTGTGTGCGCCGCTGTGGCGGTGCACTGACGGGTCCGGCGGCGCCTCGCATGGGCGCCTCTGCGGTGTGCGACTTCCGTGCGGTCTACCTCGGTGGGGAAGACCGTCCGGGCGCGCCGCCGGACTCCGTCCGTCCGGTGCGCGCCTAGTGGTGCTCGGCGGCGGCGTTCATCCGGTCGTCGGGGGTCTGGGTGGGCTCGCCCTCGCCGCGCAGGACAATCTGCTCGGTCGCGATGGCTGCCATCAGTCGGTGGATCGTCATGCCGGTGAGACGCACCGACTCACCGGGTATGACGGCGATTTCGAAAAACTTCTGGATGTGACCTACTTCTCATCCAGCCCGTCGGCCCGCAACGGCACCAGCGCGCGGGCTTCGTCGTACGTCGTACCGGTCAGCTCGAGCAGGTCCACGACCGTTGAGCGGATCTGGCCGAGGACGACGACGCCGGACAGCGAGCCGGGGATCGGCATCACGGCGGTCCGGCGGCCGAGCTCGCCGAGCACGCGGTGGGCGGCGACGTCGGCGTGCGGTTCGAACAGGGACTCGGCGATCAGCCGGGTGCCGTCGGCGAGACGTTCGAGCAGCATCGGGTACTCGGCGGGCATCTTCTCGTCCCGCCAGACCGACACCGCGCAGCGCCGGACCAGGACCCGGATGTTGCGGATCGCCCGGTCCAGCGGGACGACCAGGTCGGCGATCTCCTGCACGCGGCCGCGGTGCCGGCGCCGGAACGGCGAGAGCCGGACGACCGCGACGCCCTCGTCGGCGGCGCTGCGCAGGTCGTCGAGCATGGTCTCACTGGCCCGGGCCCGGCGCAGGGCGTCGGTCACGGCGTCCTCGTCGCTGTGCCGCAGGCCTTCGGCGGTCTCGGTCAGGATCGCCGCCAGTTCGTTCAGTACGCCGGACGCTTGTTGCCTAGGACGACGAATCGCCGCCGCCGGGGCGATCGTGGCGGCGGCGAGCGCGACGGCGCCACCGAGCGCGGCGTCCAGCCAGCGGCTGAATCCCGCGCCGGGATCGGGCAGCAGCGTCGTGACGATCGCCGCCTGGACACCCGCCTGGGTGGTCATCAGCGTGCCGGCACCGAGCAGGACGGCGACGCTCATCGCGAGCGCGATCACGAACACGATCTGGACCACACCGGTACCGAAGAAGCGGACGAACAGGTCTCCGACGCCCACCCCGACCGCGACGCCGACCATCACCTCGGCGACCCGGCGCAGGCGCTGGCCGAAGCTGAACCCGAGACACACCATCGCGGCGACCGGGGCGAAGAACGGTTGCTGATGGCCCACGACGTACCGGGCCAGCGCCCAGGCGACACCGGCGGCCAACGCGCACTGGACGATGAAGAAGGCCCGGTTCTGCCACCGGTCGACGCGGCGACGGACCGAGGCGCGGGACCGCTCGGCGGCGTGCGGTGCGATGTCGTCGCGGAGCTCACGCAGCTGATCCAGCGTCAGTCGGACCGGGTCCATGGCCCCATCATCCAGGACACGGTGCCGGTCTGCCTTGATTCACCCCGGCCGGACAGTCAGGGTGGGGCCATGACCGAGAACAACCGTGAGGACTACGGCAGCTACAGCGTCGACGACGAGGACCAGTTGCAGCCGGAGGACACGCTGAACGACCGTGGCGTCGACGACCTGCTGGACGAGGGCTACTCGCCCCCGGAGAAGTGGTCGGCCGGTGAGGGCTTCGGCACCACGGCGGACGAGGCGCTGCAGGGCGAGACGCTGGACCAGCGGCTCGCGCAGGAGGAGCCCGAGCCGGACCCGTACGCCGAGGAGGGCGAGAACGTCGGCGGCCCGGAGGTCGGCAGTCGGCGGTCCGGCCGGCTGGTCGCGCCGGACGAGGGTGCGCACGAGGACGAGGAGAAGGACCTGATCGCCTCCGACGTCGGCTTCGACGGCGCCGCCGCGAGCGCCGAGGAGGCCGCCGTGCACGTGGTCGACGACGACGAGCCGTTCCAGCTCGACGACGAGGACGAGACCGACCTGCAGGACGTCCGCGACGTGGACCTCGGCGACGTCGGCGACCCGGAGGACTGAGCCAAGGCCTTTACCCGATGCCCCCACGCCTGTGGCGTGGGGGCATCGGTCTGTTCAGCGGCGGCTGACGACGACCTCGCAGCCTCGCGAGGGGACCAGCGTGACGTTGCGCGGACGCGCCGGCTCGGGCTCCGGACGGACCGGGTGGACGTCGTACCGGGTGAGGGCGGCGCGGAGGATCTCGGTGGCCTCCATCAGCGTGAAGCCGGCGCCGATGCAGCGCCGGGCGCCACCGCCGAACGGGATCCAGCTGCCCGCTGCGGGCGGGTCCTCGGACAGGAACCGGTCCGGGCGGAACTCGCCGGGCGCCGGGTAGTGCTCGCCGTCGGCGTGTACCAGCCCCAGCGCGGCCATGATCGTGGTGCCGCGCGGCAACCGGTAGCCGGCCAGATCGACCGTCTCGGTCAGCCTGCGGCCCACTTGGTAGACCACCGGGTGCAGTCGCAGCGACTCCTTGGTGATCGCCTCCAGCCGCTCGTCGTCGCCGGTGTCCGCGGCCCGCTGCCCCGCGGCCAGCTCGTCGGGCCGCCGGGCCAGCTCGTGGAACGCCCAGGCCAGCCCGGTCGCGGTGGTCTCGTGGCCGGCCAGCAGCAAGGTGACCAGCTGGTCGCGCAGCTCCACATCCGACCAGCTGCCCGCGGCCAGCAACCGGCTCAGCACGTCGTTGCGCCCGGCAACGTCTCCACGGCGGCGGGCGATCTCGTCGTACAGGATCTCGTCGACCCGGCGCTGGGTCTCCAGATACGTGCGCCACGGCGGCAGCCGGAGCAGCCGCGGGTAGAAGCCGCCGAGCATGATGATCGGCCGGACCGAGACGATCCGGTCGACCAGCGGCCGCAGCTCGGCCAGCCGGTCCGAGTCCGTCACGCCGAACACGACCTGGAGGATCACCTCCAGCGTGAGATCGCGCACCCGGTCGTGCAGCCGGAAGGGCTTGCCGACCGGCCAGGACTCGACCTCCGCGCGGGCCAGGTCGGCGATCATCCCGGCGTACCCACGCAGGGCGTTGCCGAGGAACGCCGGCATCAGCTGACGGCGCATCCGGGCGTGGTCCTCGTCGTCGACCAGCAGCAGCGAATGGTCGCCCATGATCGGCCTGAGCACCTCGTTGCCCTCGCCCGCGTGCATCACCGCCGGCGGCGTCGTGAACACGTCGCGGATGTCCTCGGGCCGGCTCAGCACCACCACCACGCGGCTGGACGGGACCAGCCGGATCGTGAAGACGTCGCCGTACCTGGCCCGCATCCGCGGGAAGAAGGACTTGCGATGGCCGGCGAACAGCACGGTCTGCACCAGCGTCGGCAGCTTCGGCCCCGGCGGCAGCGTGCGCGCGGTCTGCCGATCGAGCGTGCGGGACCCGAGCAAGGGTGTCGGCGTCATGCCACCTCCCGGATGCGGCTGAGGCCACCCACGCTACGACAGCGCGGCGAACGGCGGGTGTCGCGCTCGCGTCGTCCGGCGGACAACGGCAGGGGCCCCGGACGACGTCGCGTCCGGGGCCCCTTGGTGGTGCTGACTCAGCTGCGGGTGAAGCGCAGCGTGAGGATCTGGAACGGACGCAGCGCGATCGCCACGCCGCCCTCGGTCAGCTCACGGTCGGCCAGGTGCCGCTCGAGCAGGTCGACCTCGGTGACCGAGCCGGCCGCGAAGCCCGGCGTGACGGTCGCCTTGGACTGACCGCCGCTGGACTCGTAGAGCCGGACGACGACGTCGCCGGACTTGTCGTCGGCCAGCTTGACCGCCTCGACGATCACGTTGCCGTTGCTCACCTCGACGATCGGCGCGACGCCCTCGGCGCCGGTGACGACCCGCTCCGGCAGGTTGATCCGGTAGCCCTCCTCGATCGCCTCCGGGATCCCGGCGCCGACCACCAGCGCGTGGTTGACCACGTGCAGGCCCTGGTCGGTCTTCGGGTCGGGGAAGCGCGGCGCGCGGATCAGCGACGTACGGATGGTGGTCGTGGTGCCACCGTCCTCCCGAGCGGTCCGGTTCACGTCGTGCCCGTACGTCGAGTCGTTGACCACGGCCACGCCGTAGCCCGGCTCGCCGACGTGCACCCAGCGGTGCGCCGCGATCTCGAACTTCGCCGCGTCCCACGAGGTGTTGGTGTGGGTCGGCCGGAAGATGTGCCCGAACTGGGTCTCCGACGCGGACCGGTCGGCGTGCACGTCGACCGGGTAGGCGGCCTTGAGGAACTTCTCCGACTCGTGCCAGTCCATCGCGGTCTCGATGTCGAGCCGCTTGGTGCCCGGCCGCAGCCGCAGCGTCTGGGTGACGGTGGAGCGGTTGAAGGACCGCTTCACCACCACGGTCGCGACGCCGTCGACGGTGCTGAAGTCGACCGTGTCGACCTCGGTGACGTCGCGCACGTTGTTCTTGTAGAACGAGTCGACGTCCCAGGCGTCCCAGTGGTTCGGGGTGTCGACGTGCAGCTGCAGCAGGTTCGCCACGGTGCCGGGGGCAACGACCTCGCGGTCGGCGGCCACGTCGTACAGGGACGTGATCAGGCCGCGCTCGTCGACGGTGACCCGGATCAGGCCGTTGTCGAGCACGTTGCCGTCGATCGTCGCGGCCTGGCCCTCGCCCGCGGCGATGCCCGCGCCGAGGGCGGCGACGCCACCGCGGTTGTGCGGCGCCGCGTTGAAGACGATCTGCGCGTCACCGGAACCGGCCAGCGCCTGCTGCGCCTTGGCGATGATCGCCTCGAGCTCCTCGGCCAGCGCCGCGTACGTCGCCTCGGCCTCGCGGTGCACCCAGGAGATCGACGAGCCGGGCAGGATGTCGTGGAACTGGTTCAGCAGCACGGCCTTCCAGATCCGGTCCAGGTCCTCGTACGGGTAGGCGTCCAGCTTGCCCGCGACGACGGCCGCCGCCGACCACAGCTCGGCCTCGCGCAGCAGGTGCTCGCTGCGCCGGTTGCCCTGCTTGGTCTTGGCCTGCGAGGTGTACGTCGCCCGGTGGATCTCCAGGTAGAGCTCGCCGGACCACACCGGCGCGTGCTCGGCGTACTCCTCCTCGGCGGCGCTGAAGAACTCGGTCGGCGATTCGATCGTCACCCGCGGCGAGGACTCCAGGTTGGCCACCCGGCGGGCGGTCGCGACGAACTCGCGGGTGGGGCCGCCACCGCCGTCGCCGTAACCGAACGGCACCAGCGAGCGGGTCGCCGCGCCGTTCTCGGCGAAGTTGCGCTGCGCGTGCGCGAGCTCACGGCCGGACAGGTCGGAGTTGTAGGTGTCGATCGGCGGGAAGTGGGTGAAGATCCGGGTGCCGTCGAGACCTTCCCAGTTGAAGGTGTGGTGCGGGAAGCGGTTCTCCTTGTTCCAGGAGATCTTCTGGGTCAGGAACCACTTCGAGCCGGACAGCTTGACCAGCTGCGGCAGCGCGGCGGTGTAGCCGAACGAGTCCGGCAGCCAGACCTCCTGGGTGTCGATGCCGTACTCGTCCAGGAAGAAGCGCTTGCCGTGCACGAACTGCCGGGCCAGCGCCTCGCCGCCGGGCAGGTTGGTGTCGGACTCGACCCACATGCCGCCCACCGGAACGATGGTGCCGTCGGCAACGGCCTTCTTCAGTCGCTCCCAGACCTCGGGGTAGTTGTCCTTCACCCAGGCGTGCTGCTGGGCCTGCGAGAACGCGAAGACCAGCTCGGGGTACTCCTCCGCCAGCGTGGCGACGTTGGAGACGGTCCGGGCGACCTTGCGGCGGGTCTCGCGCAGCGGCCAGAGCCAGGCCGAGTCGATGTGCGCGTGCCCGACCGCGGACAGCTGGTGCGCGCTGGCGTGCGCGGGACGGCTCAGTACGTCGGTGAGCTGGGCGCGGGCCTCGGTGGCGGTGCCGGCGACGTCCTCGTAGTCCAGCGCGTCCAGGGCCCGGCTGAGCGCGCGCAGGATCTCGCGGCGGCGGGGCTCCTGCGGGGTCAGCTCCCGCTGCAGGCCGTCGAGGGCCTCCAGGTCCAGGATCAGGTTCCACACCTCGGCGTTGAACACGGCCAGGTCGGCGCGGGTCAGCGTGTAGATCGGCGTCTCGCCGCGCTTGGCGCCGATGTCGACCTTCGCGTAGGCGTTGTCGAGCGGGATCTCCGGGTTCGCGGCTGCCTCGACGTAGAAGCTGATCTGGTCGCCCGGCGCGGCAGCGGTGCCGTCGGGGCCGAGGATCGACAGCGGTGCGTAGGTCTGCCGCGGGTGCAGGCCCTTCAGCGGTACGCCGGAAGTGGTGTGGATCAGGCCCTCGGCGGAGAAGCCCGGGCCGCCGCTGAAGCCGAGGTCGATCACGGCCTCGATCTCGGAGCCGGCCCACTCGGCCGGCACCTGGCCGCTGAACTTGAACCAGGCGGTGCCCCAGGCCGGACCCCAGGGCAGGCCGATCTCGGCCGGCTCGTAGCTCTGGGCCAGGGCCTCGGCGGGACTCACCGGCTCGCCCGGGGCGTGCCACACCTCGATGGACAGCGGGACGGAGGCGCCGTAGACCGCGGGGCGGATCCGCTCCCGCAGGGCGCGCTTGAGCCGCTCCTCGATCAGTTGTCGGTCGTCGTGCACGAAATCATCCTCCGCTGACGGGGTTCCGCGGCCATCCAGGCCGACTGTGTTGACAACGCTGTCACATGTTGGCCGGGCCCGTCCAGACGCAAGCTCGCCGTCCCACCGTCCGGCGGCGGTTCTCCGACCGCCGGACGCCTCGAGGTGAGCACGCCGTAAGGGGTCGTGACCGGACCGCGATGGCATCCGCACCCCGGGCCCTCTAAGTTGTCCCTCATGGATCGTCCCCGCCTGCTGACCCGCCGCCACGCGCTGGGACTGGGGGCCGCGGCCACCGGGTCCCTGCTCATCCCGGGCTGCTCCCGCGGCCGCTCCGACGAAGCGGCGCCGGACGGCCCCGCCAAGATCGCCACCGGCAACGAGGGCGGTGTGTACGACATCTACGGCAGCGGGCTGGCCAGGCTGGCCAGCGAGCAGACCGGGGTGTCGATGACGCCGATCCGCACCGAGGGGTCGGTGCAGAACCTGAAGATGCTGGCCGCCGGCAAGGCCGACATCGCCTTCAGCCTGTCCGACTCGGCACTGGACGCCTGGGAGGGCGCGCCGGACACCGCGTTCAGCTCCGGTGCCCTGCGGTTCTCCGCGCTGGCCCGGACCTACGACAACTACGTGCACGTGGTGGTGCCCACGTCGTCGAACATCTTCGAGCTGAAGCACCTGAAGGACCGGATCGTCAACCTCGGCCCGATGAACTCCGGCACCCGGGTGGTCGCGAACCGGATCCTGCAGACCGCGGGGATCAAGGTGGTGCCGAAGAACCTCGGGCTGGAAGCCGCGGTGAAGGCGCTGGCGGTCGGGATCGACAAACCGCGCGAAGGGATCGCCGCCCTGATCTGGAGCGGCGGTCTGCCGACCAAGCCGATCCTCGACCTCCAGGCGACGATCGGCTTCCGGCTGGTCGACATCGGCGCCGCCGCCCAGCAGCTGGCGAACCGGCGGTTCGGTGGCTACGTGCTGTCGTCGATCCCGCCCTCGGTCTACAAGCTGGCCAACGCGGTCCCCACGCTGGCGGTGCCGAACTACCTGCTGGCCCGCCGCGACCTGTCCGCGCCCTGGGCGTGGTGGACGGTGAACACGATGTTCCGCCGACAGGCCGAGCTGCGGGAGATCCACCCCGAGGCCGGTTCGCTGGACGCCCGGTCGGCGATCGCGACCATGCCGATCCCGCTGCACGAGGCCGCGAAGCGCTGGTACCAGGAAAACCACGTCTGACGCACGTCGGGTGGTGAAGGCCGTTGCCCCACCACCCAAGAGGTCGAGCGGGCTCACCACTCGGTCGTGTGTCTCACCCGTCGGTCGTGCGGAGCTCAGTCCTCGTAGTCGTCGATCAGCGGGACGCGGACCTCGATCACCAGGCCGCCGCCGATCGGCGGGCGAGCCACCACCCGGCCGCCGACCCGGGCCGCCTCGGACCGGACGATCGCCAGGCCGAGTCCGGTACCGGGCATCTCCCGGTGGTGCGCGCTGCGCCAGAACCGCTCGCCGACCTTCTTCAGGTCCCGCGACCCGAGCCCGAGCCCGTGGTCGCGGACCGACAGCACGACCTCGGTGCCGTCGCGGGTGACCGAGACCTCGACCGGCGGCGCGCCGTACTTGCTGGCGTTGTCGAGCAGTACGTCGAGGATGTCGTCGACCTCGAGCTCGGCCGCGACGCCGCCGGGCACCATCTCGCCGATGACCAGCTCGAGGTCGTCCGCGGCGTACACGGCCTTCCAGCCGACCAGGCGCTCCTTGACGGCCTGGGCCAGGTCCAGCGGCTCCTCGCTGCCCTCGACGTCGCCCGGGCGGTCCGAGCCGGCCAGCCGGGACAGCCGCTGCACGATCCGGCCGAGCCGGTCGATGTCGCTGAGCGCGAACCGCGCGGTCGGCGACAGCCGGGACAGACCTTCGATGTGGATCCGGGCCGACGTCAACGGCGTCCGGAGCTGGTGCGACGCGTCGGCGACGAACTCGCGCTCACGCTGACGCGCCTGGTGCAGGCTGAGCGCCATCGAGTTGAAGCTGTCGCCGAGCCGGCGCAGCTCCGGCGCCCGGCCGTCGGTCGACACCCGGGTGTCCAGCGCGCCCCGGGTGACCTGGTGGGTGGCGTTGTCGAGGTCGTTGAGCGGCCGCAGCACCCAGCGGGTGACCGGCTGGACGATGCCGATGACAACGGCTCCGACCGCCATCAGCAGACCGCCGAGCAGCAGGAGCAGGCCGTTCTGGACGTCCTGGCGGCCCTTCTCGGTCGGCACGCGCAGCACCGAGGCGCCGAGCACGCGGCCGTTGTTCACCACCGGACGGGAGACCACCATGTCGCCGGACTGCCACGGCCACAGGGCCTTCGGCTCGCTCGGCAGCCGGCCGGACAGCGTGCTGTCCAGGACCAGCTTGATGGCGGGCTCCTGGACGTCGACGCCGGACCGGGAGGTGGCGATCACCCGGCGGTCCACGTCGACGACGAACACCGGCGTGTTGTAGAGCTCGTGGTAGCGGACCGCGAGCTCGCGCAGGCTGGCGATGTCACCGGACTGCAGCGGCGACTCGGCCATCGTGGCGAACCAGTCGGCGTCGTTGCTGCGGGACAGGAACAGGTTGCGGGTGGTGTTGGTGGCGATGAAGTTCGCCAGCGGTACCGCCGCGAGGATCGCCAGTACGGCGACCAGGGGGACGAGGGACTGCAGCAGGCGACGGCGCAACGGTCAGTCCGAACCCAGGCGGTAGCCGACGCCGCGGATGGTCTGCACCAGCTCCGGACGGCCGAGCTTGGCCCGCAGGCTGGCGACGTGCACGTCCATCGTCCGCGACGACGCCTCGAACACGGACTGCCAGGCGTACAGCGCCACTTGCTCGCGCGGCACCACCCGGCCGTGGTGCGCGGCCAGCACAGCCAGCACGTCGAACTCCTTGCGGGTCAGACTGATGGGTTTGTCGGCGACCTGGACGGTGCGGGCCTCGATGTCCACGGTCAGATCGCCGACGGTCACCCGGGGGCGGGGTTGCAGCAGGCCGGTCCGGCGCAGGACGGCGTCGATCCGGGCCAGCAGCTCGGAGATCGCGAACGGCTTCACCACGTAGTCGTCGGCGCCGCTGCGCAGACCGCGGACCCGGTCGGCCGCCTCGCCCCGGGCGGTCACCGCGATCACCGGTACGTCCGACACGGTCCGGATCTGTCGGCACACGTTGATGCCGTCGCCGTCGGGCAGGCCGAGGTCCAGCAGGACCAGGTCGCCGGGGTCGGCGGCGAGCGCGTCCGCGGCGGTGCGGACGTGCGTCACCATCAGCCCGTACCGGCGCAAGGCAGGTATCAGAGCGTTGGCGATATCGAGATCGTCTTCGACCAACAGAATCCTCACCGCGCCGCTCATGCCGTGATCGTAGGGCAGGAGACGCTCACCTGTGTCAGATCTTGGTAAAGACGTAATCACGCGACTCCAGGCCGTGGTCGGCGACACTAGTCTCCGACCACGGGAGGGAGCCGATACATGACTGTGGGTGTTGGTGCGGGGGGTGGCACCGCCGCGCTCTCCGAAGCCGACCTGGCCGAGTACGAGCAGGAGAAACCAGCTCGGCGGCTGCGGCCTGCCCTCAATCTGGTGATCTCGGCCTGGTGCGCGATCGTCAGCGTGGGCGTCCTGCTCCAGGTCTTCTTCCCGTTGTCGGCCGGCACGCAGTACTACTTAGTGATCTTTCTCGCAGCCGTCCTCCCGATCACTTTGTTGTGCTACCGGGGCTGGAAGGTGCCGGCGTTCCTGAATCCGTTCAAGGCCCGGACGCACGACGACCCCGGCGTGCTGGACTGGCTGCTCGCGGCCGTGGCGCTGGTTGTCTGCCTCTACCCGCTGCTCGACTTCGACGGGTTCCTGGAGCGTCGCCAGGCGCCGACCGGGACGGATGTCCTGATCGGCGCGCTGCTGCTGGTTCTGCTGCTCGAGGCCTGCCGCCGTACGACGGGGTGGGTGCTGCCGGCGTTCAGCCTGCTGTTCATCGCCTACGCCTACTACGGCGGCTACCTGCCCTACACCTGGTCGCTGGCCCACCAGGGCTTCAACTTCGACGCGATCATCGCCCAGTTCACGATGGGCACGGCCGGCTTCTACGGGACGCCGCTGGCGGTTGCCGCGAGCTACATCGTGCTGTTCACCATCTACGGCGCCGTGCTGGACTACTCCGGCGCCGGCAAGTTCTTCATCGACCTGTCCTTCGCCGCGTTCAAGCGCAGCCGCACCGCACCCGGCCGGACCGTGACGATGGCCGGCTTCCTGCTCGGCACCGTGTCCGGCTCCGGTACGGCGACCGCGGTGTCGCTGGGCACGGTCTCCTGGCCGATCCTGCGCCGCGCGGGCTACCCGGCCGAACCGGCGGGCGGCATGCTCGCCGCCGCGGGCATCGGGGCGATCCTGTCGCCGCCGACGCTCGGCGCGGCCGCGTTCATCATCGCCGAGTTCCTCCAGGTCTCGTACCTGACCGTGCTCGGCTACGCGGTGATCCCGACGATCCTGTACTACCTCGGCATCCTGCTCGCGATCGAGATCGACGCCCGCCGGCACGGCACCACGTCCGGGGAGACGTCGGATCTGTCGGCCCGCCGGCTGCTGCTGCGGTTCAGCTACCACTTCCTGTCGCTGTTCGTGATCATCGGCTTCATGGCGGTCGGCGTCCCGCCGTTCAAGGCCGTCGTGTACGCCGTGCTGATCCAGTTCGCGCTGTCGTTCCTGGACCGCGAGCACCGGCTCACCGCCGGGCCGCTGTTCAAAGCGCTTGCCCAGGGCACCCGATCGGTGCTGCCGGTGGTGGCGACCTGCGCGACCGCGGGCGTGATCGTCGCGGTGACCACCCAGACCGGCCTCGGGCTGAACCTGGCCGAGATCATCGTCGACGCCGGTCAGGGGGTGACCGACAACCCGACCGTCGTGCTGATCCTGACCGTGGCGCTGTCGGCGATCGCCGTCCTGATCCTCGGTCTGGCCGTGCCGGTCACGGCGTCGTTCATCATCGCCGCGGTGATCATCGCGCCGGCGCTGGTGCAGCTCGGCGTCACCCCGGCCGAGGCGTACATGTTCATCTTCTACTACGCCGTGCTGTCCGAGGTGTCGCCGCCGACCGCGCTGGCCGCCGTGGCCACCTCGGCGATCACCGGCGGCCGGACGATGGCCACCATGTGGCAGGCGTGGAAGTACACGCTGCCGGCCTTCCTGGTGCCGTTCGCGTTCGTGCTGACCGAGAACGGCGCGCACCTGCTCGGCCAGGGCAGCCTGCTCGGCATGGTCTGGACGCTGGCGGTGTCGATGCTGGCCGTCGCGGCGCTGGCCGTGGTGACCGGCGGCTGGATCCTGGTGGCCACCACATGGGTCGAGCGGGCGCTCTGCGTCCCGGCCGCGCTGCTGCTCCTGTACCTGGCGCCCGTAACCATCGCGGCCGGAATCGGTTTGCTACTTGTTGCCGTCGTCATCAACCTGGTCCGGCGGCAACGCCAGGCCGGACAACCGGAAGGATCCGTCACTTCATGAGAACCCGACGCCTCCCCGCCGCCGTACTCGCGCTCGTCGCCGCCGTCTCCCTGGTGGCCTGCGGTGGGCAGCGTGAGCCCGAGGCCGGTGGCACCGGTACCGACGGCGGCCGGCTGACGATTGCCACCGGCAACACCACCGGCGTGTACTACCAGCTCGGCGGCGCGCTCGCCTCGGTGATCTCGGACAAGGTCGAGGGCTACCGGGCCACCGCCAGCGAGACCGGCGCCTCGGTACAGAACATCCAGGGCCTGACGGCGGGCAACTACGACATCGCCTTCTCGCTCGGCGACACCGCCAGCGACGCGGTCAAGGGCCAGAACAGCTTCCAGCAGCCGCAGGACGTGGTCGCGCTGACCCGCCTCTACCCGAACTACACCCAGGTCGC
The DNA here is from genome assembly GCF_001984195.1 of Kribbella sp. ALI-6-A. GTDB lineage: Bacteria > Actinomycetota > Actinomycetes > Propionibacteriales > Kribbellaceae > Kribbella. Next base: position 231,905 of record NZ_MTQN01000012.1, on the reverse strand, counting down.
GGTCCGCGCCTCGGCCGGGGTGACCAAGTTCGCCGACCTGAAGGGCAAGCGGATCTCCACCGGTTCGCCGAACTCCGGTACCGAGGTGATCGCCCGGCGGCTGCTCACGGCGGCCGGCCTCGACCCGGCCCGCGACGTCACCACCCAGCGGCTCGGTCTGCCCGAGTCGGTCGACGCGATGAAGAGCGGCTCGATCGACGCGCTGGTGTGGTCCGGCGGCGTCCCGACCGGTGGCATCACCGACCTGACCACCAGCCTCGGCAAGGACGTCAAACTGATCCCGATCACCGACCTGCTGCCGGCGCTGAACACCAAGTACGGCACCATTTACGCCGAGGGCACGATCCCGGCCGCGGCGTACAAGCAGCCGGGGGACGTCAAGACGATCATCGTGCCGAACGTGCTGCTGGTCCGCAAGAACATGCCGGACGAGCTGGCCGAGAAGCTGACCAAGGTGATTTTCGACAACAAGGACGCCCTGGTCCAGGTGAACGCGGCGGCCAAGGACATCACCTTGGAGACCGCGGCGCAGACCGACCCGGTGCCGTTGCACCCGGGCGCCAAGAAGGCGCTCGACGCACTGAAATAACCGCACAGCTCGCTCTCCTCCGCACACCAGGCGCAGCGGGGGAGGGTGGCGGATCCCATCTCCGGTCGTAGGCGCGACGGAGGCGGGAACCATCTCTTCTCCACCACCAGACGCAGTGGGGAAGAGACCAACGCCCCGGCCACAACCAGGCGCAGTGGCAGGGGCAGGCCGGGCCGGCCCGCGGAGGCATCCGCGGGTTGGTCCGGCCACCTGGTTGTTCGGTGGCGCGGGTCAGCTCATCGTCGGTTGCTGCTCCTGGGCGTCCGGCATCTTCGCGCCGCGCAGGTAGTGGGACAACGCGGAGTCGCGCTTGGGATGAGCGTGGTAGTGCGTCGGTACGACGCGACCCTCGGCGCTGTCCCAGGCGGTGTCGGCGAGCCGCCACATCCGGTGCGCCATCCGTCCGGCCATCCCGGTGTGCGGGGAGTACGGGTGCGCCCTGGTCGGCGCGAGCTCCTCGGCACCGAGCAGCCGCGACGTCAGCGCGCTGACGTCCTCGCCGTCCATCGTCTCGCAGATCCGGCGGCTGCAGTCGGCCTCGATCCGCTCGTGCTCGTCGAACTGGCGGTCGATCACCTCCCACACCTGCTCGGGCCGCAGGTGCTGGACCCGGCTGTCGCCGTACTGCGTGGCCTTGAGGAACCGCAGGGACCGCTCGAGCTGCTTGGCGTTGCCGACGTACGTGGCGACCAGTTCGCGGCCGTCCGGCAGCCGGCGAACCCGCGGGAGCAGGATGTCCTCGGCGGCGGCCAGGTGCTGGGCGGCGATCGCGTAGAACCAGTCGGTTTCGTGCCGGCGATGCGGAAGGGCGGCGTCCGGCGCGTGGGCCGGCGCGGCGAGCTCGCGGATCTTGGTGTGCTCGTAGCTGAGAGCCACTTCGAGAGTAGAAGCGGTCATCGTAACCACCTCCTGGGGGTTGACCCCAGGTTGCGCCTTCGTCGCGGCAGGTGCAACCGGTCCGGCACCGTGCGTGAGGGGACGTGATGTCCGCTCCGGCGTCGCGGGCCCCGATCTGCTCACCGCACGCCCGCAGCCGGTGTGGGCGAATGCGAAGGGCTCCCCGGGCGCGATGCCCGGGGAGCCCTTCGATCAGTTGGTGGAGCGGCTGCTCGGCCCGGCGATCAGTGGTCCGAGCTCTTCTTCCACAGGTTGATCCCGGCCTCGACGGCGTCGGCGTCGATCGCGTCCAGCTCGTCCTGGCTGAAGCCGAGGTTCTTCACCGCGGCCAGGTTGTCCTCGAGCTGAGCGACGCTGGAGGCGCCGATCAGCGCGCTGGTGACCCGCTCGTCGCGCAGCGTCCAGGCGAGCGCCAGCTGGGCGACGGACTGGCCGCGCTGCTTGGCGATCTCGCTCAGCGCGCGCACGTGCTTGAGGGTCTCCTCGGTCAGCATGTCCGTGCTCAGCGACTTGCCCTGCGCGGCGCGGGAGTCCTCCGGGATGCCGTTGAGGTAGCGGTCGGTCAGCATGCCCTGCGCCAGCGGCGAGAACGCGATCACGCCGACCCCGAGCTCACCGACGGCGTCGAGCAGGTCCTCCTCGATCCACCGGTTCAGCATCGAGTACGACGGCTGGTGGATCAGCAGCGGCGTACCGAGCTCGTCGAGGATCCGGGCCGCCTCGCGCGTCTTCTCCGCCGAGTACGACGAGATGCCGGCGTACAGGGCCTTGCCGGAGCGCACGGCGGCGTCCAGCGCGCCCATCGTCTCCTCGAGCGGGGTGTCGGGGTCGAAGCGGTGGGAGTAGAAGATGTCGACGTAGTCCAGGCCCATCCGGTCCAGCGACTGGTCGAGCGAGGCGAGCAGGTACTTGCGCGAGCCGCCGCCCTGGCCGTACGGGCCCGGCCACATGTCGTAGCCGGCCTTGGTGGAGATGATCAGCTCGTCGCGGTACTTGGCGAAGTCGCGGGCGAAGTGGGTGCCGAAGTTGGTCTCCGCCGAGCCGTACGGCGGGCCGTAGTTGTTCGCCAGGTCGAAGTGGGTGACGCCGAGGTCGAACGCCCGGCGCAGGATGTCGCGCTGGGTCGCGAACGGCTTGTCGTCGCCGAAGTTGTGCCACAGACCGAGCGAGATGGCCGGCAGCTGCAGACCGCTGCGTCCCGTCCGCCGATAGGCCATCTGGTCGTCGTACCGGTTCTCAGCTGCTGTGTAGTCAGTCACGAACGCCAGTGTGCACCATGTCGTGACAAGTCCGCGAACCCCTTGTAATACAGCAGAACCGGCGTCGATCAGACCCAGAGATCCACCTTCTTGATCAGCTTGTCCCAGGGCTCGGGCGGCCCCGAGGCAACGAACCGCAGGACTCCCATCAGCCGGCCGGCCGGCGGCGCCGTCCAGTGCCGCTCACCCGGACGCGGCGGGCCCATCAGGTTGGACAGCCCCCACTGCAGGTGAAACCACAGCACCGCCGCCTCCAGCTCGCCGGGCGCGAACCGCACGCCCACGACGTCCTTGTACGCCGGCAGCACGCGTACGACGTCTTCCAGCCGGAGCTTGGCGAACTCCATCGCCCGCGGTCCCCAGGCGGCGTCACCCCAGTCGATCAGCGCCGCGAACCGCCCGGCGTCGTCGACCATGATGTTCTGCGGCGCGAGGTCGCCGTGCAGGAGAACCGCTGGCGCTTCGCGGTCGAACCGCTCGCCCAGTTCCTCGATCCATCCGGCGAGCCACTCTGCGGTCCTGGCATCCAGGTATCCCTGCTCGACCGGCCCGTCCACCGGCCGCCCGTCCGCGCCTGCGTCGACCGGCACGCCTTTGATTTCTTGTGGCTCGATCCGATGCAACAACCCGATCTCGCGTCCGACCTCCGCCCAGGCTCCGGTGGCGTTGTGCTCGACGAGATCGTTGCCTTCGACCCGTTCCATCACGACGTACGGCGAATCTGCCTGACCGCGCGCCGCACCACCTCGCCGCTCGGCCGCGCCGAGCATGCTCTGAGCCACGATGGCCGGCGTCCTGACCCCGGCATCGCGGACGACGGGAATGACAGCGATCTCCTTGCGAAGGTCTTCAGCGAACGCCGCAGACCGCGGCAACCTCAGAACCAGGCGCGGTCCCAGCCGAAAGACATAGTTCGCGACGCCACCCGAGATCTCGGTGACGCCGGTCGGTTCGATGCCGTGCTCGACGGCAATTGCTCGCGCTGTGCTCGCTGGATCCAAGGTCATCGATCCCAGTCTGCTGGGTGAACCACGTGCGACCCCAACGGTTTTCGCCAGCGATACTGGGCGCGTGCGAGTCGATCTCGATCCAGAAGCCGTCAGCAGCAGAGAGTTCTACGCGACCCTGAACTCGGTGGTGGTACCTCGGCCGATCGCCTGGGTCTCCACCATCTCGGCCGACGGCGTCCTGAACCTCGCGCCCCACTCCTTCTTCACCGTCTCCTGTGTCCAGCCCCCGATGGTCCAGTTCACCTCGGTCGGCCGCAAGGACAGCCTCAACAACGTCGAAGCCACCCGCGAGTTCGTCGTCAACTTCGCCACCGAACCCCTCTTCGAACAGATCAACGCCACCGGCACCAACTTCCCCGCCGGCATCTCCGAGTTCGAAGCAGTAGGCCTGACCACCGAACCGTCCCGAACCGTCACGGTCCCCCGAGTCGCCGAATCCCCGGTCGCCCTCGAATGCACCCTCCACACCACCCTCGAACTGGGCGACTCCACCGTAGTCATCGGCCAAGTCCGCCACCTCGCGATCGCCCCCGAGGTGATGGACGGCAACCACCCCGACATCCACCGCCTACGCCCCCTCGCCCGCCTCGGCAGGAACGAGTGGTCCACCATCGGCGAAGTCCTCAACATCTCCAGAATCCGCTACGACGACTGGCCGGGGAACTACCAGCCCGAGAAGTAGCCCGCGCGGCGGTCTTACAGCAGCACCCCGGTGCCTCACCCCCCGGGAAACCCCGCATCCTGAGCATCGACACCTCGAATCCCGGCACCGCGAACCCGCAGCACACACCTCGAACCCTCAGCACCCGAACCTCCGGCACCCCGCCCCTCGGGTATCCCGAGCGCCGGTTCGGCGCACACCCGGGGGCTCGCCGCCGGATATCCCGAGCCCCGGTCCCGCGCACGCCTGGCATCCCCGCCCCTGGCATCCCCGCCCCTGGCATCCCAACCCGCAGTCCCGCGACGTCTGGCACGCCCGGGCATCCCGAACGCGCCCCATCCCGCGAACGCCCGACATCCCGAGCCCCAGGGCCGGCGGACGCCTGGCATCCCCGCCGAGGGCATCCCGATCCCCGGTCGCGCGAACGCCTGGCAACCCGCACATGCAGCACGAAAGCGACCGCCGGCCCGGTGTAGACGACGCCGTACACCCAGCCCTCCAGGCCGTCGATGGGGTTGTCCGCCACCGAGCTGGTGCCCGCGCCCCCGGGCATCCCCGAACGCCAATCCCGCGACCGCCAGGCATCCCGACCCTGGGTGCGGCGGACGCCTGGCATCCCCGCCCCCGGGCATCCCGCGAACGCCTGGCATCCCCGCCCCCCGGGCATCCCGCGTACGCCTGGGGGTCCGCTGCCGGGTATCCCGCCCCCGGTCCCGCGTACGCCCGGCATCCCGCCGCCGGGCATCCCGAGCACCGGCCCCGCGAACGCCCGGCCTTCGAACACCCCGGGCCGCCGGTAAGCCCGCGGCGGGCGCGAGCGATGCCCCACTCCCGTCCGCTGCTCGCTTCCGGACGCCGCGAACCAGGACTGAGGCGGCGCCCTAGAAGCGAGCGCACGTGGGCGATCGCGCCGTACGGCCGGCGGCACACCGCCAACAGACCATCACGGTCAAACCCCCACCGGTGCGGGCCACCTTGCGACCCAGCGCGGAGGGCAAGGGGCGAGTGGGGTGCCGGCGGCTGACCGTTGGCGGATGTCGGGGAGGGGTCACTGGTGACATACTCGCCGCCACCGCCCGGATGTCGGCGGTCGCGCACGTCCGCAGCGGGCGGTCGCCGATTGGGTGGAACTTGTCCGGCGCGGGCACGGGCAAGGGTGCCGGTGTACGGGTACGCCGTCAGCCGGGCGGGAGACGACGCGACTGAGGTGACACCGCCTGAGTCCGCGGGACGGCTCGCGGGCGCCGGTCTGCTGGAGGTGGAGCGGGGCTGCGAGCGCGTCCGGCGGAATCGCGCTGTCCGCGCGTGATGGTCGAGCGGCTGGTGATTTGGGCCGACGCGTCCGGAGTATGGGGAGTGTCGGCGCACTGGCCGGCTGGATTGGCGTGCTGGTGATCGGTGCGGGACTGCCGGCGACTGCGCGCCGCTCTGGCAGGAGAGCAGGAGGGTCGCCGATGGGCCGGCTGGAAGCAACGGGGTCGGGCTGAAGTGCGCGGGTTTCAGATTGTTTGGTGGTTGACCCATCCGGACCGTGCAGTGGGTCCGAAGTCCGGGCATGACTTCGCACAAGCGGGTTTCTGCAGCGGTGGGTGGCTTGGTGGCCGCCGGGGCCGGTCTTGGCCTGGGTGAGTTGACTGCCGCGCTCGCGGGCGGCACCTCGCCGGTGGTCGGGGTCGGGACTCAACTGATCGATCTGGCGCCTGGGCCTGCGAAGGACTGGGCGGTGAAGAACCTCGGGACGGCTGACAAGCCGATCCTGGTCGGGGGCGTGCTGGCTGCCGTCGCGGTGTTCGCGCTGGTGGCGGGTGTGGTCGGGGTGAAGCGGCCCCGGGTTGCACTGGGCATGACGGTGGTCCTCGGGTTGCTGGCGATTCTCGCCGCGGCGACCGGGCGGTCGCTGGCTGTCAATCCGGTGGTCCGGGTTCTGCCCGGCGTCATCACGTTGCTGGTGGCAACTATTGGGATGTACTTGGTGCTGCGGGCGCGGGGCTACTCGTTGCGGGGCAAGCCGCAGGAGGTGCCAAGGGCGGCGACCCCCGAGCAGGTGAGGCAAGCATCTGGGGGCGGCGCGACCGCGGGCGACGTAAGTGGCGAGGCCGAGAAGCCTGACGGGTTCGATCGTCGGAAGTTCCTGGTGACGACGTTCGCGCTGGGGGCGGCCGGGGTCGGTGGAGTGGCTGCCTCCCGGGTCCTGCCGGGTGGCGTGGACGACGCGACGCGTCGGGCCATCAAGCTGCCGATTCCGGCCAGCCGGGCAAAGGCTCTGCCGGCCGGTGTCGCCGCCGATGTGGCCGGGATCAGCCCGTTCACGACGTCGAACAAGTCCTTCTACCGCGTCGACACGCTGCTCACCGTGCCCAAGGTGGATCCGCGCAACTGGGAACTGCGGGTGCACGGCATGGTCGACCGGGAGTTGCGGCTGAACTTCGCCGACCTGCTCGAACGGCGGCTGGTCGAGCGGGACATCACCTTGACCTGTGTCTCCAACGAAGTCGGCGGCCCGTACGTCGGCAACGCACGCTGGATCGGCGTACCGATCGCGGAGATCCTGCGTGAGGCCGGGGTCCAGGCCGGTGCGGACGCGGTGAAGTCGACCAGTGTCGACGGGCTCACCATCGGCACTCCGCTGGCCGCGCTGACCGACGGGCGGGACGCGATCTTCGCGGTCGGCATGAACGGGGAACCGTTGCCGTTCGACCACGGGTTCCCGGTCCGGATGGTTGTGCCGGGACTGTACGGCTACGTGTCGGCCACCAAGTGGATCGTGGACTTCGAGGTCACCCGGTTCGAGGACTTCAGCGCCTACTGGACCGACCGCGGATGGGCCGTCGAGGCACCGATCAAGACGGCGTCGCGGATCGACGTCCCGAAGGGATTCGCCCGGATCAAGCCCGGTCCGGCCGTCGCCGCGGGAGTCGCCTGGGCGCAGCACCGAGGCATCGCCAAGGTCGAGGTGCAGGTCGACGGCGGGCCCTGGCAGGAGGCGAAGCTCGCCGACGAGGCCGGCATCGACATCTGGCGCCAGTGGACCTTCCGCTGGGACGCGACCTCCGGCAACCACACCCTCACCGTCCGTGCGACGGACCACACCGGACAGGTCCAGACCGCCGACCGTGCCGCACCACGACCGAACGGGTCGAGCGGGCTGCACAACACGGTGGTGATGGTCGAGTAACGAGTGTCGCGAACGGACCTCCGGCACCAGATCCTCCAGCACCACGCACTCCAGCAAGACACCTTTCATCACCACCTCAGCACCACCATCACAAGGAGACCGATTCTCATGTCGAACACCCTCAAGCGCGTCACGCTCGCCGCCTCTGCCGTTTCGTTGCTCTTCGCCACGGCTGCCTGTGGTGGCAGCAGCGACGACGCCGGGACTCCTGCGGCTGGTACGACGACGTCGACCACGGCGCCGGCCGAGACCCCGAGCACCACTCCCTCGATGGACAACGCTGCCGGCCTGGTCGGCCCGGGTTGTGCCGACTACGCCAAGGCCAACCCCTCCGGTGCCGGTTCGGTCGACGGCATGGCCGCCGAGCCGGTCGCCACCGCCGCGTCGGGTAACCCGCTGCTGAAGACGCTGGTGGCGTCGGTGTCGGGCAAGCTGAACCCGAAGGTCGACCTGGTCTCGACCCTCAACGGTGGTGAGTTCACCGTGTTCGCGCCGGTCGACTCGGCGTTCGCCAAGATTCCGGCCGCGACGATCAACACGCTGAAGACCGACAGTGCGCTGCTGACCAAGATCCTGACCTACCACGTTGTCGCGGGCCAGCTCGACCCGGCCGCGGTGGTCGGCAAGCAGACCACCGTCCAGAAGGGCTCGGTCACCATCACCGGCTCGGGCGACAACCTGATGGTCAACAACGCCAAGGTCATCTGCGGTGGCGTCAAGACCGCCAACGCGACCGTCTACCTGATCGACACCGTGCTGATGCCCCAGGCCTGATCGCCGAAGCTTCACACAAGCCCGGGCGGTGCCACCTTTCATGGGTGGCGCCGCCCGCTGTTGTTGTCCGCAGCAACAATCGCCGCGACGGACGCACTGACGTCGGCCTCCGTGGTGAGGTGGTTGGAGACCGAGATCCGCATGAAGCGCCGGCCGCGCCAGGTCGTACCGCCCATCCAGCAGACGCCTGACCGCTGCACGGCGGCGATCAACCGGTCGGTCTGCTCGTCCGAACCGAACGAGACAAGGACTTGGTTCAGCACCACCTCGTTCCCGATCTCGTAGCCGGCGTCGGCGAGCTGCTCCGCGAACGAACGCGCCAGCGAGCAGCAGCGCTCGACGAGATCGCGCACACCGGTGCGGCCGAGTTCCTGCAGACCGGCCCACACGGCCAGCCCTCGAGCCCTGCGGGACGACTCGAGGGCGTAGTCACCCGGCTCGGACTCGCCCGAAGCGACCAGGTACGACGCGCTGTAGGCGAGCGCGTGATGATGGACCTCGGGATGGGCGGTGAACACGAACCCGCTGTCGTACGGAAGATTCAGCCACTTGTGCCCGTCGCAGCCCCACGAGTCGGCCCGCTCCAGCCCGCTCACCTGGTCGCGCAGCGCAGGACTGACCGCCGCCCAGAGCCCGAAGGCGCCGTCGACGTGCACCCAGCCGTCGTACTGGTGGACGAGGTCGCACGCCGCGCCGAGGGCGTCCGAGGCGCCGGTGTTCACGTTGCCGGCTTGCAGGCAGACGATCAGCGGGCCGGTGTGGCCGGTCAGCCGGGCCCGGAGATCGTCGAGGTCGATGGTCCCGTTGGGGCCGGAGCGCACGAGCTCCAGGCTGCGCGAGCCGAAGCCGAGGAGTCGTAGCGAGCGGTCGATGGTGGCATGACGTTCCTCTCCGGCCAGGATCCGGACTCGGGGTGCTCCTGTCAGGCCGTCGGCTTCGACGTCCCACCCGGCCCGGGCGAGGACGTGATTTCTGGCCGCGGCCAGCGCGACGGTGTTGGCCGACTGCGCGCCGGTGGTGAAACCGGCCGACGCCGTCGCCGGAAGGCCGAGCAGTTCCTTCAGCCACTCGCCGGCCGCCTGCTCGGCTGCGGCGGCGGTGGGGGAGAGCACGCTGTTCCAGGCATTCTGGTCCCAGCCGGCGGCGAGGATCTCCGCGGCGGAAGCGGCCGGAAGTGCGCCGCCGACAACAAAGCCGAAGTAGCGCGGACCCGCACTCGCGACGATCCCCGGATCGGCCACGGCGATCAGGTCGTCGATCACATCGGAGGGCGGTCGGCCGGCGTCGTCCAGCGGACGACGGAAACCGGTCCGCACGTCTGGGTACGACGCAGCGGCGCGAACCGGTCGCTCGGAGAGCGAGTCGCGGAAGGCGGCGGCGTGCGAGGCGGCGCGGGAGAAGAGCTCGTGCGTGGGTGACGAAGGCTGCATGGTCCGACTGTCCCATCCGGTCGTGGGTGCGAGCGTTTGCGTGACGTGCCGATCGAGAGCTAGCTGAGGGAGCGAGTCAGCGCCTGGAAGGCGGGAGCGAGGTGAATGGCGTTGAGGTCTGCGGGTTGGGTCGTGGCGGGAGTCCACGTGCCAGCGGAGACATGGTGGATCCAGGGCGTCAGCGGACCAGGCTGCGTCGCGTAGGTGCGCAGGGAGATCGTGAGCATCACGGCCAGGGCGGGCAGGACCGAGAGGTCCTTGATGACGTGCACCAGCAGGAGATTGCGGGCCGGCAGGGCGACGAGCACGCCGTACGGCGGGTTCTCGACGTGCAGGGTTTCGCGCAGCACGGTGTCGAGGACGAGCGCACGCGAGGCGGCGAACGTCGAGCCGCTGAGCACGGCGACGGTCGCGCCGTCGTGATCGGCGTACTCGAGTTGGTCGGGTCGGCGGCGGAGGTTGGCCAGGGCGGTGTCGATGGCTTCGGCTCGGGTCATGCCGTAGTCGGACGGGTCGAGGTGCAGCGTGACGACGCCGTCGTCCTGCGTTGCCGGCACGGCGAGCAGGCCGGGCAGGAACTCCGGTGTCCCGGCGGTCCAGGCGGGTGGCAATGCGCTGGTCGGGACGAGCCGCGCCAGCAAGTCGCGCGCCGGATCGCTGGGCGGTCTGGGTGGACCCTGGCGGAGATGCCGGCTCAGACAGGCGAAGTGGTCGTTGACCAGGTGAGGCCAGCGGTGGGCATGCTCGGTCGCGACGATCCGGGCGAGGTTGGTCAGGCCGGCGATCAGGTCGGAGTCGAGCCCGGGCAGCGACGGACCAGGTCTCACGATCAGCGAGTCGACGCCGTCGAAGGTTGCTCGCAGCCCGTGCTCGCCCGCCGCCGACACGGCGAGCTGGACGAGATGCGCCGCCTGAGCGGAAGTCAACGGCGCCAGGGCGCACCGATCGGCGGGTTGGTTGCCGGGAGCACGTTCTGGGGGATCCGGATGATGGATGGTCATGAGTACCTCCTCGCCAGAGAAAGTACGAGGAGTTCACCGGTTCCGAGCCGGGGATTCGGCGGCTGTGGACAACCGGGCGGTTATCCTGCCCGCAGTCCATCCGGAGGAGTGAGTCATGGCGGACACACCGGCGTCGCGGCCGTCGTCGGCAGCCCGGCTCTCGTTGTCGCACATCACGGCGCAGAACGAGACCAACCTGCTCGGCACGGTGCACGGCGGCGTGATCATGACGCTGGTCGACTCGGTCGCCGGCGTCGTCGCGGCACGGCACTCCGGTGGCCCGGCGGTCACCGCGTCGATGGACGAGATGGTGTTCCTGGTCCCGGTGCGCGTCGGCGACGTCGTGCACTTCACTGCCCAGGTGAACTGGACCGGGCGCAGCTCGATGGAGATCGGCGTCCGGATCACCGCGGACCGCTGGGACTCGGTCGGTCCGCAGGTGCACGTCGCCACGGCGTACCTGGTGTTCGTCGCCGTGGACGCCGAGGGCAAGCCGCGGCAGGTGCCGCAGGTGGAACCGGAGAACGACGAGGACCGGCGCCGGATGCGCGAGGCCGAGATCCGGCGCAGCCACCGGCTGGCCCGGCGCCAGGCGATCATCGCCTCCCGTGAGGACACCGATGAAGTGGTTGTCTGACCTCAAGTGGCACCCGTCCGCCGTCCTGCTGGTGGTGCAGCTGCTCGGTGTCCTGGTGTATCCGGCGATGGAGGGATCGCGCGGCGGCCGGGTGGCGTTCGAGACGCTGGGCATCGTGGTGCTGGTGCTCGCGGTCTTCTCGGTCCGCTCGACGCCGGGGCTCACCTGGGTCAGCGTCTGCCTGGGCATCCCGGCCGTGGTGCTGTCACTGGTCGACGCGTTCCGCCCGAGCGACGTGATCGTGCCGATCTCCGGCGCCTTCCACGCCGCGTTCTACTTCTACGCGGCCTACAGCCTGTTGCGGTACATGCTGTCCGACCACGACGTCAGCGTCGACGAGCTCTACGCGACCGGCGCGACGTTCACCCTGGTGGCGTGGGGATTCGCCTATGTGTTCGTGGTCGTCCAGGCGCTCGACCCGGGCAGCTTCACCGCCGCGGTCAACCCGGACCACGACCGCTCCTGGATGGAGCTGCTGTTCCTGAGCTTCACGACCCTGTCCAGTACGGGGCTGAGCGACATCGTCCCGATCAAGTCCTGGGCGCGGTCGGTGGTGATGCTCGAGCAGCTGGCCGGCCTCGGGTACGTTGCGATGGTCGTCTCCCGGCTGGTCGGCCTCACGGTCGCGAAGCGCCGCTAGCGACGCGGCCAGGTGGCCAGCAGATCCGCCGCCGCGCGGTGAGCGACCTCCGGCGCGTGCTCCATCGCCGCCACCCGGTAGCTGACCAGAGCTCCCTCGTGCAGCAGCAGCAACCGATCCGCCAGCTCTTCCACCTGGTCGAAGCCGGCCAGTTCTGCCTGCGCCACGAACTCGGCTCGCATCCATTGCTTCTGCCCGACGATCACCGGCATCGCCGGATGGTCCGGCGCCGCCAGCTCGACGCTCGCGTTGATGAAACCGCAGCCACGCCGTGACTGCTCCATCCACTCGCTGAGCGCCGCGAACAGCGTGAGGATTACCTCCTCGGGCCCGGAGGGCTTCCGCCGCGCGAGCTGCTCGTCCAGGAACGCGTGCCAGACCCGGTTCCGCCGCTCCAGGTACGCCGCGATCAGCTGGTCCTTGGACCCGAACCGGTCGTACAGGGTCTTCTTGGTCACCTCGGCCGCGTCCGCGATCGCGTCCACCCCGACCGCCCGCACCCCTTGGGCGTAGAACAGCGCCGACGCCGCCGACAGGATCCGCTCGCCCGCAGGCGTCAGCGGTTTGGCCGGCGTCTCCGTTCCGGTGCGCTCGACGAGCAGGACCGGTCTCAGCTGCTGATCGACCATACTGACAGTATACCGACCGGTATGGTTACTTCGAGGCCATGACCACCACCGAGACCCTCGCCGTACGCCGACAAGCCGGCTCGCGCCTGATCCCACTCCTGGCCGGCGCCGGGTTCGTCGTGTTCTGGAGTTCGGGCTTCATCGGGGCCCGCTGGGGTACGGCGTACAGCTCGGCCGTCGATCTGCTCGCCTGGCGGTTCCTGCTGGCCGGCACCCTGGCGGCCGTCGTACTCGCGATCCGTCGGCCGAGGATCAGCCGTGCCGACCTGGTCACCCACGTCGCGATGGCGTTCCTGACCCAGTTCGTCTATCTCGGCCTGATCTTCACCGGCATCGACCACGGCATCCCCGCCGGCGTGACGGCGCTGATCGGTTCCCTGCAGCCGATCCTGATCGCCACCGTGGCCGGACCGCTGCTCGGCGAACGCGTATCGCCCGTGCAGTGGACCGGTTTGCTGATCGGGCTTGCGGGAGTCGGCTTGGTCGTGGCCGATGACCTCGGTCACAGCTCGCCGTTGCTCTTCCTGCTTCCCTTCGGCGGTCTGCTCGGCCTGGTGGCCGGCACGTGCATCGAGCGCAAGCGCAAACCGCAGGCTCACCTCCTGGACGCGCTCTGCCTGCAGAGCCTGGTCTCCGGTGTGCTGTTCGTCGGCTTCGCCACCGCGACCGCGCAGATGACCGTGCCGCACGAGCTGGGCTTCTACGGGGCGGCCGTCTGGCTGGTCGTCTTCTCCACCACAGGTGGCTGGGGGCTGTACCTGGTGAACCTCCGGTTGTCGGGCGCGACCCGGATCAGCTCGCTGCTCTACCTCGTACCGCCGACCACGATGGTGATGGCCTACCTGATGTTCCACGAGACGATCGGACTGCTCGCCGCGTTCGGCATCGTCGTCTGTGCCGTGGCCGTGCTGCTGATTCGCCGGCCGGATCGACGGACCGGGCGTTGATGACGGGCGTGACGACCCCGGGATGGCTACGCTGCGGTAATGGCGGAACCCCGGTGGCTGGACGACAAAGAGCAGCAGGCCTGGCGTGCGTTCATCGCGGCCCAGCGCGTGGTCAACGGGCGGATCGAACAGCAGCTGCAGCGCGACGCCGGCATGCCGCACACGTACTTCGAGATCCTGGTCCGGCTCTCCGACGCCACCGACGGCCGGCTGCGGATGAGCGAGCTCGCGGTCGCCACGCTCGGATCACGCAGCCGTCTGTCGCACGCGGTGAACCGGCTCGAGCAGGTCGGCTGGGTCCGTCGTGAAGGGATCACGTCGGACCGGCGCGGTCAAGTGGCCATCCTCACCGACGCCGGCCGGGAGAAGCTGAAGGACACCGCGCCCGGTCATGTCGAAACGGTTCGTGCGGCGGTCTTCGACGCGCTGACCGAGGAGCAGGTCCAGCAGCTGCACGACATCTGCGCCGCGCTGGCCCGTCATTCCGGCGGCACGTACGACAGTGCCGCGTGGGAGTCCAGCTGAAGCCAGTCGGTAACAATGGGCGTCGATGAAGACTTTCCAGGGTGTCGCCGTCGTCGCAGCCACAGCACTCATGCTTGCCGGATGCGCCGACTCCAGCCCGCCGACCGCCGGTCCCAGCACCGTACCGTCGTCGTCGGTGCCCATCCCGCCGACGGACACGCCGCCGACGCCCACGGCAACGCCGCCTCAGCCCTCGACGCCCACGCGGTCGCCCAGTACGCCGTCGCCCAGCGCGCCGCAGACGGGCTGCCTCGACCAGAAGCTGGCCGGCCTCACCCTGCGCGAGCGCGCGGCCCAGTTGATCATGACCGGCATCAGCGCGACCGGCATGACGTCGTCCGAGCGGTCCGTCGTACGGGCCAGGAAACCGGGCGGTGTCCTGCTGATGGGCGCCGGCGGCAGCCTCAGTCACACCCGGACGGCGATGGCGGCGGCGACCGCCGCGGCCACGATCGACGGGATCCAGCCGTTCGTCGCCGCCGACCAGGAGGGCGGCAAGATCCAGCGGCTCAAGGGCTCCGGCTTCGACCGAATCCCGGCTGCCACCGTCCAGGCCGGCTGGTCAGCCCAGAAGCTCACCAGCGAAGCGACCCAGTGGGGCGAGCAGCTCCAGCAGGCCGGGGTGAACCTCGATCTGGCGCCGGTCGCGGACGTCGTACCGAAGTCGCTGGGGGACGACAACGCGCCGATCGGCGCGTTGGACCGCGGCTACGGCAGTACGCCGGGCCCGGTGGGCGAGCACGTCACCGCGTTCGTGAAGGGCATGCACGCCGCCGGGGTGATGACGTCGGTCAAGCACTTCCCCGGCCTGGGCCGGGTCCGCGGCAACACCGACTTCTCCTCGGGCGTGGTCGACACCGTCACGGTCCGCGGCGACGCCGACCTCGCGCCGTTCGCGGCCGGGATCAAGGCGGGCAGCGACATGGTGATGGTCTCCACCGTGACCTACACCAAGATCGACAAGACCAACCGGGCGGTGTTCTCGCCGACCATTGTCCAGGGAATGCTGCGCGGCGACCTCCAGTACGACGGGGTGGTGATCACCGACGACGTCGGCGCGGCCGCCGAGGTGGCTTCCGTGCCGGCCGGTGATCGGGCGACGTTGTTCATCGCCGCCGGAGGTGACGTGGTGATCACCGCGGACGCCTCGCTCACCTCGACGATGATCAACGCGGTGGTCCGCAAAGCCGAGCAGGACAAGGCGTTCGCGGCGCAGGTCGACGCCAGCGCGCGCCGCGTCCTCACGCTGAAGCAGAACCGTGGACTGGTGAGCTGCGGGTGACCGCCGTACCGCCTGCGTCGCAAGAACCGAACGGCGAGGAGCCGGACTACCGGTTCACGCTGGCCAACGAGCGCACCTATCTCGCCTACCTGCGGACATCACTCGCCTGTTATGCCGGTGGTCTGTCGGCCGTGCAGTTCCTCGACCTCGGCCGGGACCGCTGGCCGGCCCGGATCCTCGGCATCGTGCTGGTCGGCGTGGGCCTGATCACCACGGCAGGCGCTTTCCGCCGCTGGCAGGCGAACCTGACCGCGATGCGCCGCGGCGACCGCCTCCCGGTCACCCGCCTGCCGTTGATGCTCGGGGCAACGATTGCCGCGGCGGGACTGATCGGCCTGCTGTTCAGCCTGTGGCGATGATTCGCGATCCCGGTCTGCAGCCCGAGCGCACGCTGCTCGCCTGGCGCCGGACCGCGCTCGGCCTGGTCACGAATGGTGTTCTCCTGCTCGCTTCGGGCCACGGTACGTCAGTGGTCCGGACCGGTCTCGGCGTCGTGGTCATCGTGCTGGCTCTCGCCTGCTGGGCCGCTGTGAGCGCTGTCTATCGGCGGGCCGCCCGGTCGGGTCCGCCGGGATTCCTGGGGCATGACAGAGTGCTCCGGGCAGCGGCCGGTCTGGTGCTGCTGGTGGGGCTCTTCGACCTCTACGCGGTGATCACCCGGTGAAGCCGTCTGGTCACGGATTGGTCGCTTTGAGGCAATGTGTTCACAATCTCGCGATACCTTGCCAGCACGGATGCCAACTCAACGGTCCGTTGCCCCTAGCATGTTCACGGTTTGTCCCTCGTTCATCCGGAGCTTGAAGTGCCGTTACGTCTGCGTCCGAACGACCCGACGTTCTACGACCTTTTCACCGAGTCCGCCAATCACCTCGTCGACGGCGCCCGCATCCTCGCCGAACTGCTCGGCAGTACCGCGGGGACCGGGCTGGCCGCCAGCAGCCAGATCGCCGGCCAGATGAAAGACGCCGAGCACGCGGCCGACGAGACCACCCACTCGATCATCCGCCGCGTCAACTCGACGTTCGTCACGCCGTTCGACCGGGAGGACATCTACCGCCTCGCGTCCGACCTGGACGACGTGATGGACTTCATGGAGGAGGCCGTCGACGCGGTCCACCTGTTCGGCCTGGAGTCGCTGCCGACGGAGGTGGCCGAGCAGATCGAGGTTCTGCAGCGGATGGCCACGCTGACCGCCGAGACGATGCCCCGGCTGCGCACGATGAAGGACCTGGCCGAGTACTGGATCGAGATCAACCGGCTGGAGAACACCGGTGACGCGGTGCACCGCCGGATCATCGCCAAGCTGTTCAGCGGCGAGTTCGACGCCCTGACGGTGATGAAGGTGAAGACCGTGATCGACCTGCTGGAGGACGCCGTCGACGCGTTCGAGCACGTCGCCAACACGGTCGAGCAGATCGCCGTCAAGGAGAGCTGAGCGTGGAGCTCGCGCTCGTCGTCGCCGTCATCGCGATCGCGTTGATCTTCGACTACACCAACGGTTTCCACGACGCCGCCAACGCGATCGCCACCTCCGTGTCGACCCGGGCGCTGACGCCCCGGGTCGCGTTGCTGATGGCGGCGGTGATGAACTTCGTCGGCGCCTTCCTCGGCACCGAGGTGGCCGAGACCGTCGGCAAGGGCATCATCAACACCCCGGCGGGCCAGCACGGCCTGGTGATCGTGCTGTCGGCACTGCTCGGTGCCATCACCTGGAACCTGATCACCTGGTACTTCGGCCTGCCCAGCTCGTCGTCGCACGCGCTGATCGGTGGCCTGGTCGGCGCCGGTCTAGCCTCGGCCAGCACGGTGCTGTGGAGCGGCATCCTGGACAAGGTCGTCATCCCGATGATGGTCTCGCCCGCGGTCGGCTTCCTCGGCGCGTTCCTGGTGATGACCGCGATCCTGTGGATCTTCCGGCGCTCCAACCCGGGCAAGACCACCCGCGGCTTCCGGCTGGCGCAGTCGCTGTCGGCGGCCGCGATGGCGCTCGGCCACGGTCTGCAGGACGCCCAGAAGACGATGGGCGTGATCTTCCTCGCGCTGCTCACCACCGGGCACGTCCAGGCCGGCGACGAGATCCCGATCTGGGTCAAGGTGGCCGCCGCGACCGCGATCTCGCTGGGCACCTACTCCGGGGGCTGGCGGATCATGCGGACGCTCGGCCGCCGGATCATCCACCTGGACCCGGCCCGTGGTTTCGCCTCCGAGGCGGTCGCCGCGACCGTGCTGTACGTGATGGCGATCGGTCTGCACGCGCCGGTCTCGACCACCCACACGATCACCTCCGCGGTGATGGGCGCCGGCGCCACCAAGCGGCTGTCCGCCGTTCGCTGGGGCGTCGCGAAGGGCATCGTGATGGCCTGGGTGCTCACCATCCCGGCCGCCGGACTGGTCGCCGCGTGCTGCTACTGGGTGGCTCACCTCATCCTGGAGTAGCGGTTCGGCCGGACTGGCGATTGCCCTCGGCACCTATCGTGGCGGTCGTTCACGGGCCGCACCTGAGTTCCACTAGCGGTTCCAGCGGCGTACGGCCTTGACCATGTCCTTGGGACGCAGCGAGTTCAGGTAGGCGTCCCAGGTCGCGTAGAGCTTGTCGCCGAGCAGGCCGACGTCCAGGTAGGCCTGCGGCCGGACGGCGACCACCCAGGTCGCGGCCGCGGCGTGGCCCTGGGTCAGCAGCAGGTGGTTCGACGTCTCGTCGATGCGGCGCTTCGCCTCGCCGGTCCGGCCGTGGTCGGGGAGCGCCCGGGTGGCCCAGCGGCGCAGGATCTCCGGGTCCTCGGCGGTCATCCGGGCCAGGTAGGTCAGCGGCCCGGGGCGGAACCCGCGGACCGGGACGCTGCTCAGGCTCCCGAGCGGGAACCAGCCGTTCGTGCAGCGCCGGCCGTTCACCGCCGACTCGATCTCCCGGGCCTGGTCCGGGCGCAGCCCCTGGGTCGCCCAGGACAGGAAGAACACCCCGGCGTCCGGGATCTCCTCGGCGATGTGCGGCGCGACCTTCAGCCGCCCCGGCTCGAAGAGATGCAACTCCTCGGAATCGAACACCACGAACTCTCCCCCGAACCACTGAACCGTCGGCCGGCGCCCCCGCGTCTGTCCAGGGGCCGTCGACCGTCGCCGACGGGACCCCCCAGGTCCGGCACGGCAGTCAAAGGCCCTTGGTACCCCTCAGTCCGCCCCGGGTCAAGGCCCCGTCGCGACCGGTCAGCGGTTACGGCGACGGCTCAGCTCCTCCTGGTCGAGCCGCTCGGCCTCCTCCGGGGTCGGCGCGCCCCCGCCGTACGAGGCGGGCAGCCACCAGGCGCCCGGCGGCTGCTCGGGGTAGGCCCGGATCGTCTCGTCGAGCATCCCGGCCATCGTGGTCCGCAGGTGCTCGGTCGCCTCCGTCGCGTCGTCCTGGCGGGTGACGGTGATCGGCGCGCCGACGGTGATCGAGACCGGACGGTGCCGGGTGAAGTCCTTCGGGTGGTCCTTGGTCAGGATCCGCTGGGTGCCCCACAGGATCATCGGGATCACCGGGACGCCGGCCGCCGCGGCCATCCGGATCGTGCCGGACTTGAACTGCTTCAGCTCGAACGACCGCGAGATCGTCGCCTCCGGGAAGACGCCGACGAGCTCGCCGGCCTTCAGATAGCTCAGCGCCTGCCGGTACGACGCGGAGCCGGCGTCGCGGTCGACGGGGATGTGGTGCATGCCGCGCATCAGCGGCCCGGAGACGCGATGGCGGAACAGCACTTCCTTGGCCATGAACCGGACCAGCCGCTTGCTCGGCTGGGCCCCGAAGCCGCCGATCACGAAGTCGACGTAGCTGATGTGGTTGAGCGCGATCACCGCCCCGCCGGTCCGCGGCACGTGCTCGGTGCCGACCATCGTGAACTTCAGGTCCAGCGCCTTGAACGCGGTTTTCGCCAGGGCGATCACCGGCGGGTAGACAATGTCTCGCATCCCCCGACGCTACCGGCTCCGGCGTCGCGGCACACCGTACGGAAACGTGATGCGTACCGCCTCCCGGGCGGCGCCACGAGCCCGGCGACGCGCGGGATCCGGTACTCAGTAGCCCGCCATTGGCTATCGTGAGCGGCGGAAAGTCGAATCGCGGGAGCTCGCGCCGTAGCGGGCTGAGAGGGCGGCTGGACTGCGCACCCCTGGCGGGCCGGGAGACCGGGACGGACAGGCTGGGCGAACCGGCGCCGCCGACCGCCGAACCTGTCCGGGTAATTCCGGCGTAGGGAGCAGCATCGTGACAACCATCGGCAACGACTCCGCCGTCCGTCCGACCGTCACCACCGGCCCGATCTCGGGCTCGGAGAAGATCTATCGGGGCGACCTGCGCGTCCCGGCCCGCCGGGTGAATCTCACCAACGGCAAGCACTTCGACCTGTACGACACCTCCGGGCCGTACACCGACGCGGGCGCCACCGTCGACGTCCAGACCGGTCTGCCGCCGATCCGCAAGGACTGGGTCGGTGGACGCGATCGGCTCACCCAGCTCGCACATGCCCGGGCCGGCACGATCACCGAGGAGATGCGGTACATCGCCGTCCGCGAGGGCGTCGACCCCGAGCTGGTCCGGTCCGAGGTCGCCCGCGGCCGCGCGGTGATCCCGGCCAACCACAACCACCCCGAATCCGAGCCGATGATCATCGGCAAGAAGTTCCTGGTGAAGGTGAACGCGAACATCGGCAACTCCGCGGTCACCAGCTCGATCGAGGAGGAGGTCGAGAAGCTGGTCTGGGCCACCCGCTGGGGCGCGGACACGGTGATGGACCTGTCGACCGGCAAGAACATCCACGAGACCCGCGAGTGGATCCTGCGCAACTCGCCGGTCCCGATCGGCACCGTGCCGCTGTACCAGGCGCTGGAGAAGGTCAAGGGCGACCCGACCGAGCTGTCCTGGGAGGTCTACCGCGACACCGTGATCGAGCAGTGCGAGCAGGGCGTCGACTACATGACCGTGCACGCCGGAGTGCTGCTGCGGTACGTGCCGCTGACCGCGCGCCGGATCACCGGCATCGTGTCCCGCGGCGGCTCGATCATGGCCGCCTGGTGCCTCGCGCACCACCAGGAGTCCTTCCTGTACACGCATTTCGCCGAGCTGTGCGAGATCCTGCGCGCGTACGACGTGACGTTCTCGCTCGGCGACGGGCTGCGGCCGGGATCGATCGCCGACGCCAACGACGCGGCCCAGTTCGCCGAACTGAAGACGCTCGGCGAACTGACCAAGGTCGCCTGGGAGCACGACGTCCAGGTGATGATCGAAGGGCCCGGGCACGTCCCGATGCACAAGATCGCGGAGAACGTACGGCTCGAGGAGGAGCTGTGCGGGGAGGCGCCGTTCTACACGCTCGGACCGCTGGCCACCGACGTCGCCCCGGCGTACGACCACATCACCAGCGCGATCGGCGCGGCGCAGATCGGCTGGCTGGGGACCGCGATGCTCTGCTACGTCACGCCGAAGGAACACCTCGGGCTGCCCGACCGTGACGACGTGAAGACCGGGGTGATCACCTACAAGATCGCGGCGCACGCCGCCGACCTGGCCAAGGGGCATCCGGGCGCGCAGGACTGGGACGACGCGTTGTCGACGGCCCGCTTCGAGTTCCGCTGGGAGGACCAGTTCAACCTCTCGCTGGACCCGGACACCGCGCGGTCGTACCACGACGAGACGCTGCCGGCCGAGCCCGCCAAGACAGCGCACTTCTGCTCGATGTGCGGCCCGAAGTTCTGCTCGATGCGGATCACCGCCGACATCCGCAAGTACGCCGAGGAGAAGGGGCTGGACTCCGCCGAGGCGATCGAGGCCGGCTTCGCGGAGATGTCGGAGAGCTTCAAGTCCCACGACAAGAAGCTGTACCTGCCGCTGGCCGACTGAGCTGGACCGAGCCGAACCGAGGGCCCCGGGCAACCTGTTGCCCGGGGCCCTTCGGCTGCCCTGGTGACCGGGCCGCCGGTGTGCTTCGATGGTGCGCGGTAGGTGATTCTTCGTGCGCTACGTGGCCGCGGGTCTCGTCGGTGTCGCCGTGCTGCTGGTTGGCTGCGGCAACGAGCCGGACCGGCCCGGGGCAGGACAGGAGCCGTCCGTGAGCACAGCACCCAGTGGAGCCGTCGAGCAGGCCAAGGCGGATCTGGCCGGCCGGCTCGGGGTTCCGGTCGAGCAGGTGACCGTGGTCAGCACCGAGGAGGTGACGTGGCCCGACAGCAGCCTGGGCTGCCCACAGCCGGGCATGAACTACGCCCAGGTGCTCACCGAGGGGACGCGGACGATCCTGTCCGCCGACGGCCGGCAGTACAGCTATCACTCCGGTCCGCGCCGTCCGCCGTTCCTCTGCGAGAACCCCCGAACGTCCTGACGCGGAGTGAAGACTGACGGTGAGTCGGCGGGCGCGGACCCTGCTCCGAGCGGAGAATTGGGGGACCGGTGAGTTCGCGAGGCGGTCACTGTCGGTGATCGGGCGAACCGGTTCAGGTTTTTTCCTTCACTCTACGTGAATAAGACTGTAGCCTTAATCTTGCGTCGAGAAGGAGGTGCAGGGCGGTGGTCTTCGTTCTCACGGTAGATCAACGGGGCAGTCGCAGCGCGGGCGATCTCGTACCCGAGCTGCTGAACACGCTGAATCGGCGACCGCGCCGGACCGGCCTGCTGCGCAAGTTCGAGCGCACCGCGGGCGACGAGGTGCAGGGTGTGCTGTCGGAGGCGCGGGCGACGGTCGACGTGATCGTGCAGCTGATCCGGGCCGACCACTGGCACATCGGGCTCGGGATCGGTGCGGTCGAGCAGCCGCTGCCACGCAGTACGCGGGCCGGCAGCGGTTCGGCGTTCTCCAACGCTCGCGAGGCGGTCAACCGGGCCAAGTCGAGCCCGCATCACGTGAACGTGATCGGCGACGACCCGCACGTGGCCGACCAGGTCGAGAGCGTGCTCTGGCTGATGGCCTCGGTGCTGCGCCGCCGGAGCGAGCGGGGCTGGGCAGTCGCCGACCTGCTCGCCGAGGGCCTGACCCGCCGCGAGATCGGCGTGAAGCTCGGCATCAGCCAGTCGGCGGTGACTCAGCGGGCGCAGGCGGCCGGGTACGCCGAGGAGCAGCGCGGTCGGCTGCTGGCCGCCGAGCTGCTCGCGTCGGGTGCCGCTGCATGACCGCTGCGGTCCTGGCACTCGTCGCGGTCGGGTTCGTGCTCGCGGTGGTGGCGTTCATCCTGCGTGCCGGGTCGACCGTGGAGATCGTCGTCACCGGCGTGATGCTGGCCTGTCTCGTCGCCGCCGGCGTCATCCTGCTCTTCGGCGACGGAGTGACCGGCTGGCGCGAAGCCTGGTGGAACGTACTGCTGCTCGTCTCCGGCGGCCTCGCCGTGACCGGCGGCGGTCCGCTGACGACGTCCGTGCTGGCGCTGGTCGACCGGGGCAACACCAGAGCCCAGTCGACCCAGCAGGCCGGTGAGGTGTTGCGCGGTGGCGCGTTGATCGGGGCGCTGGAGCGAGGCGCGGTCTACGGCTCGATGGTGGCCGGTTGGCCTGAGGGAGTGGCGATCGTGCTGGCCATCAAGGGCCTGGCCCGGTATCCCGAGCTACGCAGTCCCGACCAGCCGGCGTCCGTCACCCCTCAGGCGGTGGCCGAGCGGTTCATCATCGGCACGTTCACCAGCGTGCTGTGGTCCGTCACTTGTGCGGGTCTCCTGCTCTCGCACTGATCAGAGCTTGATGACGAGGTCCGAGGCGACCTTGTCGTGCCAGGTCTGGTTCTTGTCGTCCCACAGCGGCCAGAGCACGTTCAGGAAGCAGAACTGGTTGAAGAAGAACGCGCAGACCTCGCGGCCGAGATTGCGGCCCATCCCGATCAGCGCGCCGGTCTCGGCCGAGACCACCTTCAGGCCGACCACCTTCTTGCCCAGCGACTGACCGGTCCGGCCCTGCCGGATCACCCGGTTCCAGATCTGGTAGCCGATCGCGGCGAGGTAGCCGATCACCATCGCGGCGCCGCCGGCGTCGCTCAGCTCCTCGCTGTCGCCGCTGATCGCGAGCGCGGTGATCACCCCGGCCACGATCAGGATGATCGCCGGCAGCGAGTCGACGATCGAGGCGAGCACACGCGATCCCCAGCCGGCCAGCTCACCCGGCGGGGCGTAGTTGAAGCCGTAGCCGCCACCGCCGGAGTACGGGTTGTAGCCCGGCTGAGCGGGGCCGTAGTTGCCCGCTGGTTCGGATACCCGGGCTGGCTCGGATAACCAGGCTGGCTCGGATAACCAGGCTGCTGTCCCGGGACGACGGGGTACTGCGGTGGCTGGTCCTGGGGGCGGTTCGGGTCGAACGGAGGGGTGCTCACGACGGTCCTTTCTGGGACAGCAGAACGCCGTGGCCCGGAATGGGCCACGGCGTCCGGGAACGCAGACGGGGTACGAGGTCAGAGCTTGACGACGTACGTGGTGTTGATCTTGTCCGCGAAGGTCTGCTTCTTGTCGTCCCACAGCGGCCACAGGTAGCCCAGGTAGCACGGCAGGGCGTCCAGGATGTGGGTGATCTCGCGCAGGAAGGCCTTGCCGACGCCGACGGTCTGGCCGTTGTCGGCCCGGACCAGCTTGATGCCCAGCGCCTTCTTGCCCCAGCTCTGGCCGGTCTGGCCCTGCAGGACGAGGCGGTTGTAGATCCACAGGCCCAGCGCGACCAGGCTCAGCAGCAGGCTGATGATCGTTGCCCCGGTGCTGTTGTCGCCGCCGACACCGACGATCAGGTTGCCTATCCAGCTCGGGATCGCGACGATGATGCCGTCGATCAGCGAGGCGCCGACGCGGACCGGCCACGTGGCCAGCTCACCGCCCGGGTTGCCGTAGCCGTAGCCGCCGTAGGGCTGCGAGCCGTACGGCGTGGCGCCGGCCTGCGGGTACGACGGGTAGGACGAACCACCCGGCTGGCCCGGCTGCTGTCCGTACTGACCCGGCTGACCCGGGTAGGCGCCCGGCTGCTGCGGCTGCCCGTACTGGCCGGGCTGCTGACCGTACTCGGGCTGACCGTACTGCCCCGGCTGCTGGCCCGGCTGCTGACCGTACCCGGGCTGCTGGCCGTACTGGCCCGGCTGACCCGGGAAACCGCCGGGCTGGTCCTGGGGCTGCTGGCCGTACTGGCCCGGCTGCTGACCGTACTGGCCCGGCTGGTCCGGAGTGCGATCCCCGGTGCCCGACTGGTTCGGGTCCTGGGGGTCGAAACCCGGTGGTGGCGTCGGAGTGCTCACGACGATCCCTTCTGATCTTCGTTGAGGAGTCAATGCAGGCTAGCGAGTCTGGGGCTCACCGGCCACGTACCGCTCCGGAGAGTCCGGATCGCGGTCGACCGAGACGGTCTACCGTTGATCCATGCATCCGGCACACCTTAGAGGCAGCGAGCCCGGCCACGCCACGCCCGAGCCGCTGGACCGCCGGGTGCGTGGCCTGGCGGCGGTCCTGGCCGGTGGCGGGGTGCTTGCCGTGGTCAACGGACTGTCGGACGGACGGATCGGGCTGCCCTGCCCGTTCCACGCCCTGACCGGGCTGAACTGTCCGTTCTGCGGAACGACCCGGATGGCCGCCGCCCTGCTCGAGGGCGACGTGGCCCGTGCCTGGCCGTACAACCCGCCCATGTTCGTGGTGCTCCCGGTGATCGCGATGCTGGTCGGCTACCTGCTGCTGGCATGGACGTTGGAGCGGCTCGGCTGGTTCCGTCTGCCGCGCCCACGGCCGGGCGAGCGGCTGGTGCGGGTCGTCCCGATGCTGTTCCTGGCCGGGATGGCGCTGTACGGCGTACTGCGCAATCTGGTCTAGAACGCCTTGTGTACAAGGCGAGGCGCCGCAGGCTCGTTGCCTGCGGCGCCTTTGTCGTCCGGGCCGGTCAGCCGAAGCGGCCGGTGATGTAGTCCTCGGTCGCCTTCTCGTTGGGGTTGGAGAAGATCTGCTTGGTCGGGCCCATCTCGATCAGCCGGCCGGGCTTGCCGGTGGCGGCCAGGTTGAAGAAGGCGGTCTGGTCGGAGACCCGGGCCGCCTGCTGCATGTTGTGGGTGACGATGACGACGGTGAACCGGTCCTTGAGCTTCTCGATCAGGTCCTCGATCGCCAGCGTGGAGATCGGGTCCAGCGCCGAGCACGGCTCGTCCATCAGGATCACCTCGGGCTCGACCGCGATCGCCCGGGCGATGCACAGCCGCTGCTGCTGACCACCGGACAGGCCCGCGCCGGGCTTGTCGAGGCGGTCCTTCACCTCGTTCCACAGGTTCGCGCCGTGCAGCGACCGCTCGACCACCTCGGTGAGCTTCTTGCGGTCCTTGACGCCGTTCAGCTTCAGCCCGGACGCGACGTTGTCGAAGATCGACATGGTCGGGAACGGGTTGGGCCGCTGGAAGACCATGCCGACCACCCGGCGGACCGCGACCGGGTCGACCCCGGAGGCGTACAGGTCCTGCTGGTCCAGCATCACCTTGCCCTCGACCCGGGCGCCGGGGATCACCTCGTGCATCCGGTTCAGGGTCCGCAGGTAGGTGGACTTGCCGCAGCCCGACGGGCCGATGAACGCGGTGACCGAGCGGGGCTCGATCGTCATCGACACGTCCTCGACGGCCTTGAAGTCGCCGTAGTAGACGTTGAGGCCGCTGACCTCGATGCGCTTTGCCATATCGGTTCAGTACCTCTCGACTATTTGGAGTTGACCTTGCTGAACCGGGCAACCAGCCGGGCCAGGATGTTGAGCAGCAGGACGAGCAGGATCAGGGTCAGCGCGGCCGCCCAGACCCGGTCCGCGGCCGGCTGCAGCGCCAGCTCGGTCCGGTCCTGGTTGATCATCGTCGGCAGCGCGCCCATGAAGCCCTCGAACGGGTTCAGGTTGATGTTCTTGGAGTAGCCGACCAGGATCAGCAGCGGCGCGGTCTCACCCATCACCCGGGCCAGTCCGAGCATCACGCCGGTGATGATGCCGCCGAACGCGGTCGGTACGACGACCTTGAGAATGGTCTTCCACTTCGGCACCCCGAGCGCGTACGACGCCTCGCGCAGCTCGTCGGGGACCAGCTTGAGCATCTCCTCGGTGGAGCGCAGCACGACCGGAAGCATCAGCAGCACCAGCGACAGCGAGACCGCGAAGCCGACCCGGTTGAAGCCGAACACGGTGATCCAGACGGCGTACACGAACAGGGCCGCGACGATCGACGGGACACCGGTCAGGATGTCGATCATGAAGCTGACCACCCGGGCGGCCTTGGTGCCCCTGCCGTACTCGACCAGGTAGATCGCGCCGAGAATGGCGATCGGGACCGCGATCACCGCGGTGATCAGGGCCATGATCAGCGTGCCCATGATCGCGTGGTACGCGCCGCCGCCTTCGCGCCGGACGGTGACGCCGCGCTGGGACTCGCTCCACCAGCCGCCGTCCAGCAGCAGGCCGTAGCCCTTGCTGATCACCGTCCACAGGATCCAGACCAGCGGGATCAGCGCGATCAGGAAGCACAGGGTGATCAGCACGCTGGCCAGGGTGTTGCGGAAGGCCCGGGCACCGGACTTGCCGGTCAGGTCCAGGGTCTTGCCGTCGTAGGCCGGCCGGTTCGCCGCGAGAGTGGTGGTCACAGCGTCGCTCCTTCGCTCTGCGGCTTGTCGCCGATCCGCTTGATCCGCCGGGGCCGTTTCCCACCCGGGCCGCTGCGGGCCACGATCAGGCGGGCCGCGGAGTTGACCAGGAAGGTCACCACGAACAGCACCAGACCGGCCGCGATGTAGGCGCCGGTCTTGTCCGGCGAGTCGAACTCGGCGGCGTTGTTGGCGATCTTCGAGGCGAACGTCTCGCCACCGGCGAAGATCGAGGAGGTCCACGGGTCGTTGCCGTTGGGCACCGACAAGATGATCAGCACCGCGACCGTCTCACCGAGCGCGCGGCCCAGACCGAGCATCGACGCGCTGACCACGCCGGAGCGGCCGTAGGGCAGCACCGCCATCCGGATCATCTCCCAGCGGGTGGAGCCCAGCGCCAGGGCGCCCTCGCGGTGCGCGACCGGGGTCTGGGCGAAGATCTCCCGGCTGATCGCGGTGACCACCGGCAAGATCATGATCGCCAGCACCACCGAGGCGGTGAAGACCACCCCGACGTTGTCGGTGACCGACTTCTGGAACAGTGGGATCCAGCCCAGCGCCGACCCGAGCCCGTCGATCACCGGGCGCAGGATCGGGGCGAAGAACAAGATGCCCCACAGGCCGTAGATGATCGACGGTACGGCGGCCAGCAGGTCGATCGCGTGCGCGACCGGAGCGGCCAGCCGCTTCGGCGCGTAGTACGTGGTGAACAGGGCGACGCCGACCGCGATCGGGACCGCGATCGCCATCGCGATGATCGAGCTGATCACCGTGGTGTAGAACAGCGCGGCGATGCCGAACTGCGGCGGGTTCGCGCCGGGCTCCCAGATCCGGGAGAAGAGGAAACTGCTCTCGTTGTTGGCCAGGGCCGGGATCGCCAGCGCCAGCAGGAAGATGCCGACGAACGCGACGATCGCGACAACCAGTACGCCGGACCCGCGGGCCATCCCGGCGAACAATCGGTCGCCGAGGTGGCCGACCGGGCCCAGCTCCAGCTTCTCGTCCCGCGGCCCGTCGGGTGGAGCCGTGGGCGGGGCGGTGCCGTCTGTACTGCTCATGGGTGCTGCTCCAAGCGCCAAGGTGGAAGGGGTGCTCGGTCACGAGGCGAGCCCCGGCCGCCCGTGGAGGGGGAAGCCGGGGCTCGCATCACGCCGTACTGCGGTGTCGTCGCAGGTCAGCTGATCGCCTGGATGGCGGCGTCGACCTTGGTGCGGATCTCCTCCGGCAGCGGGGCGTAGTTGAGCTCGGTGAGCGACCCCTGGCCCTCGGTGCTCGCGAAGTAGCTCAGGAAGCTCTTCACCAGCGCGGTCTTCTCGGCCGGCAGGCCCTTGGTGCAGGCGATCTCGTAGGTGACCAGGATGATCGGGTAGGCCCCGGCCGCCTTGGTCGCGTAGTCCAGCTTCAGCGCCAGGTCGCTGCCGGTACCGGCCGGCTTCGCGGCGGCCAGTGCCTTGCCGGCGGACTCGGCGGTCAGCGGGACCGGGCCGGCGCCGGTGTCGATCTGCGCGACGCCCAGCTTGTTGTCCACCGCGTACGACCACTCGACGTAGGTGATCGAGTTCTTGGTGCTCTTCACGCCCTCGGCGACACCCGCGGACTTCTCCTTGCCGGCGCCGGTGCCGCTCCACTTCTTGGCCGGCTCGCCCTTCCAGGCGCCGCCGCCCGCGGCCTCGAGGTACTTGGTGAAGTTCTCGGTGGTGCCGGACTCGTCGGAGCGGAAGAACACCGCGATCGGGGCCGACGGCAGGTTGACGCCGGGGTTCAGCTTGGCGATCTCCGGGGCGTTCCAGGTCTTCACGGTGCCCTGGAAGATCTTCGCGGCGGTCGGGCCGTCGAGGACGAGCTTGTCGACGCCGTCCAGGTTGTAGGCGAGCGCGACCGGGCCGATGACCATCGGCAGGTTCACCGCCGGGTTGTTCTGGCAGCGCTTCGCGGCGGCGGCCGCCTCGGCCTCGCCGCCGTCCTTGGCCTCGGTCTTCAGCGCCGAGTCCGAGCCGGCGAAGTCGACCTGGCTGGCGTTGAACTGCTTGATGCCCGCGCCGGAACCGGTCGGGTTGTAGTTCACCGTGACGTCGGCGCACTTCTCGTTGTACTTGGCGATGACTTCTTCGATGGCGTTCTTCTGTGCCGAGGATCCCTCGGCGTTCAGGGTGCCCTCGGGGCACTCGGCGCCACCGGTCGAGGCGGAGTCGGAGCCCGACGGGCTGGAGGAGCCGGTCGGCTCCGGGTCACTGCCACAGGCGCTGAGAGCGAGGACGCCGAGAGAGGCCACGGCGACGGTGCCGACGCGGAGCAGGCGATTGACGGACACGAGAGTGTTGCCCTTCTGCGGGAATTCAGACTTTGTGAACTGCCACAGACGGTAGGCAGACCAAGTGACCGCATGGCCCGTCGTGGGTGAACGAGCGGTGAACG
The DNA here is from genome assembly GCF_001984195.1 of Kribbella sp. ALI-6-A. Classification (GTDB taxonomy): domain Bacteria; phylum Actinomycetota; class Actinomycetes; order Propionibacteriales; family Kribbellaceae; genus Kribbella. The sequence continues at coordinate 202,460 of NZ_MTQN01000012.1, read as the reverse complement.
GTTCCGGTAGCAATCGCGACGACTGGCGTGCCGTCAGGAGGCCATCAGGTGAACTGCGTTAAGGGCCGTGACGCTGAGTGATCTCAAGCGCCTTTTGGTCACGGTCCGGTATCAGCGCACGACCAGCGGAATCGACGCGGATGTCCTCCAGGTGATCGCCCGGCCGCCGTAGGTCGTACTCGGGACGAAGAACCGGTACGCCGTGGTGCCGCGGGCCGTGGTCTTGAAGGTGTAGGCCCCACGGCCCTTGGACAAGACGATGTCCTTCACGCCGACCCACGCCTTGCCGTTCCAGCGCTGGAGCGTGGTGCGGATCCCGGTCTCGGGCGCGATGTAGAGGCCGGCCGTCACGCTCTGACCGAGGGTGACGACGTTCGCGCTGAACTTCGCGTAGCCGATCGAGTGCCGGGTCAGCGAGGTGGTCACGCCGGTGGCATATGCGAGGGCGGCGCTGTCCTGATCCTTGCGGGCCGGGAGGTAGAGCCGGTACTGGCGGGTGCCGGGTGAGGGCGCCTGCAGCCGGAAGGTGCCGGCGCCGGGGTCGCCGTACCTACTGGTGAGCGTGACCCACGGCTTGCTCGCGGAGTCACGGGCCTGCAGCGCGACGAGGTGCTGACCGCCGACCGAACCGCTGACCGTGAGCATGTGCCCGTACGCCGCCGAGGCCGGGATCGCGCCGCCGGTGATCGCCGGCTGCTCGAAGGTGAACAAACGCCGGTTCGACTCGCCCCACACGTTCTCCGCGATGACGGCGACGCTGTACGGCCGAGAGCGGGCCGGCACGACGGCGAACCGCAGGTTGCCGGGCACGGGAATCCTCGTGCCGCCGGTTTCGACCGTGTAGCGCACCGCGCCCGGGCCGTCGAACGGATCAGCAGGGTTGTGGTCGAACCGCGGTACGGCGTCGCGCCAGGCGATCATCAACGAGCCGTCCTGCCGCGGGTCGGCGTACGTGATCGGGACGTCCTCGGTCGGCGAGGTGTCGAACTCGGTGGAGGGCGCCACCGGACCCGTCGTCCCGGCGCTGTCGACCGAGGCGACGGTGAAGACCGCGCGGTTGCCGCCGTACAGGCCGTCGACGGGAACCAGTACCTCGTTCGTCGCGCCGGCCGGGACCGTGGCGGCGTCCTCGGTCCCGAGCGCCCCTTGGAACCGCACTTTGTTCGCCTCGCCGGCGTCGGTCCAGGTGACCCGGATCTGCTGCTGGGTCGCGTCCGCCCAGGCGATCTCCACGCCGGTCGGCGCGGACGGCCCGGCCGCGGTGGCGGCCGCGGTGGCGGAGGTGGTGAAGGCAGCGATGGCAGCAACGGCCAGACCGGCGGCGACGACAGGACGGCGGATACGCATCGAGGATCCCCAGGTGGTCAGCCCGGTGGTCACCCCTGCCGCCGGCGCAGGCAGACCCTAGCGCATGCTCAGCTGGAGAAATCCTCCGGCGCGACCCCGTCGAGGAACTGACGGAAGCGCTCCAGCTCGGCCTGCTCCTCCTCCGGCGTCGCGACGCCGGCCTCGCGCAGGACCTGCTCGGTGCAGCGGATCGGCGTACCGAGCCGGACCGCCAGGGCGACCGAGTCGCTCGGCCGGGCCGACACGCGCGCGCCGTTGGCCAGCACCAGCTCGGCGTAGAACACGGCGTCGCGCAGCTCGACGATCTCGACCGCCTCGATGTGCACGCCGAAGGCCTGGATCAGATCGCGCATCAGGTCGTGGGTGAGTGGCCGGGACGGGCGCAGGCCCTGCTCCTCGTAGGCGATCGCGGTCGCCTCCACCGAACCGATCGAGATCGGCAGGTAGCGGTAGCCCTCGGTCTCGCGCAGCATCATCACGGGCGCCCGGTTGGGCGACTCCATCCGGATCCCGATCAGCGTCAGTTCGCGCATCGTTGTCATGGTGCGGTCCCGACCTTCCCGTGCCGCCGGCTCCCGGTAGGGCGCCGGTGTCCTCGGTAGGAACATACCCGGCCGACCGCGGCCCACTCGACGGCAACCCCGACTGTGACGATCTCTTTGCATTGGCGCGATCGCGGGCTGTCACGGCCCGCAGCTACGGAGCGCCGAACCGTTCGTGCACCACGCAGCCGTCGGCGAGCCGGTGCGCGACCACGAACGCACCGGGCACGAACTTGCCGACCGGAAGACCGAGCTCGCCGGCCAGCGCGGGCAGCACCGGCCGATGCGAGCACACGACCGTCACCCGCCCGGTCTTCCACGCGCTCCGGGCGAAACCCTTCAGCCCGTCCGGATCGGCCTTGAACCCGCGCTCGGAGATCTCCGGGTGCAGGTGGATCCGCCGGTCGATCGCCGCGGCGTACGGCGTGATCGTGGCAGCGCATCGCTCGGCGTCGCTGCTGCGGACCCGGTCCACGCCGAGCGCGGCCAGGACGTCGATCAGCCGCTTCGCGGTCTCCCGGCCCTCGTCGGTCAGCGGACGGTCCGAGTCGTCGCCGTCCCACTCCTTGCGCTTCATCGCCTCGGCGTGCCGGATCAGCACCAGCGACGACACCACCGGTACGGCGCCCGCGAGCGCGTCGAGGATCTCCACGTCGCGCGGGTAGCTCAACCGGCGTGCCGCCTCGCCGACTTCGAGCCAGGCGATCCGGTCGACCTCGTCGTTCGGGCTGAAGTCCCGCTCGCCGACAATCCGGGCCGACCAGTAGTGCACCAGTTTCGGCACGACCCGGTTGTTCTTGTGCACGTCGTAGCGCTGGACGCCGAGCGCCGGGCCGAGCACGACCTGCTGGCCGGTCTCCTCCTCGATCTCGCGCCGGGCCGCGACCAGCGGATGCTCGTCCGCGGTCAGCTTGCCCTTCGGCAGAGACCAGTCGTCGTACCGGGGGCGGTGCACGAGCAGGACCTCGCGCGTGCCGCGCCGGTCCCGCCACACGACACCGCCCGCGGCGAAAACCGTCGCCGGGGTGCTCATCGTCTCCCGTGTGCTCTCAGTTGGTCTCGGACTGCCGGCGTCGGCCGCGGGTCGCGATCAGGCGTTCCTGCAGGTCACGCAGCGGTTCGCCGTCCGGGCCGGTCAGCTTGGCCTGCCAGGTGTCGTCGGACTGCAGCCACCACGACCCGGTCCGCTCGTCGAAGCCGACGTCGAACAGCTCGCCCAGCTCGGTGATGTGGTCCGGCTGCTTGAGCTGGACCAGCACCTCGACCCGGCGGTCCAGGTTGCGGTGCATCAGGTCGGCCGAGCCGATCCACACCTCGGGGTCCTCGCCGTTCTCGAACCAGAAGACCCGGCTGTGCTCCAGGAACCGGCCGAGGATGCTGCGGACCCGGATGTTGTCCGACAGTCCCGGGACACCGGGGCGGATCGTGCAGATGCCGCGGATCCACAGGTCGACCGGAACGCCGGCCTGGGACGCGCGGTACAGGGCGTCGCACAGGGCCTCGTCGACCAGGGAGTTCACCTTGATCCGGACCCGGGCCGGGCGGCCGGCCAGATGGTGCTGGACCTCGCGCTCGATCCGGTCCAGCAGGCCACGGCGTACGGACTGCGGGGCGACCAGCAGGCGGCGCGAGCCCGTACTGCGGGCGAAGCCGGACAGGTGGTTGAACAGGTGCGCGATGTCCTCGGTGACCACCTTGTCGCTGGTCAGCAGGCCGAGGTCCTCGTACAGGCGGGCCGTCTTCGGGTGGTAGTTGCCGGTCCCGATATGGGCGTAGCGGCGCAGGCCGTCCGGCTCGTCGCGGACCACCATCGACAGCTTGCAGTGCGTCTTCAGCCCGATCACGCCGTACACGACGTGGCAGCCGGCGTGCTCGAGCTGACGGGCCCACTTGATGTTGGCCTGCTCGTCGAAGCGGGCCTGGATCTCGACCAGGACCAGCACCTGCTTGCCCGCCTCGGCGGCGTCGATCAGCGCGTCGACGATCGGGGAGTCACCGCTGGTCCGGTACAGGGTCTGCTTGATCGCCAGGACGTGCGGGTCGGCCGCGGCCTGCTCGATGAAGCGCTGCACGCTCGTCGAGAACGAGTCGTACGGGTGGTGCACCAGGACGTCGCGCTGCTTGAGCGCGTGGAACATGTCGGCCGGGTTGGAGGTCTCCACCTCGGCCAGGTGCGGGTGCGTCGAGGGGACGAAGCCCGGGTACTTCAGCTCGGCCCGGTCCAGCGAGGCGATGTCGAACAGGCCGCGCAGGTCCAGCGGACCGGGCAGCTCGAACACCTCGGCTTCGGTGACGCCCAGCTCGGACACCAGCAGCGCCCGGACCTGCGGGTCGATCGACTCCTCCACCTCGAGCCGGACCGGCGGGCCGAACCGGCGCCGCAGCAGCTCCTTCTCGAGCGCCGCGAGCAGGTTCTCCGCGTCGTCCTCCTCGACCTCGAGGTCCTCGTTGCGGGTCACCCGGAAGGTGTGGTGCTGGGTGACCTCCATGCCCGGGAACAGCTGGCCGAGGTGGGTCGCGATGACGTCCTCGAGCGGGACGAACCGGCCCTCGGCGACCCGGACGAACCGGGGCAGCAGCGGCGGCACCTTCACCCGGGCGAAGTGCTCGCCGCCGGTGTCGGGGTTGCGCACCACGACGGCCAGGTTGAGCGACAGGCCGGAGATGTACGGGAACGGGTGCGACGGGTCGACCGCGAGCGGGGTCAGCACCGGGAAGACCCGGTCCTTGAAGAACTGGGTCATCGCCTCGCGCTCGGTGTGCTCCAGCTCGTCCCAGCGGAGGATGTCGATGCCCTCCTTGACCAGCGCCGGCAGCACGACCTTGCGCCAGGTCTCGGCCTGGCGGTCCATCAGCTCGCGGCTGCGGTTCAGGCTGCGGTCGAGCACCTCGCGGGGCATCAGACCACTGGCCGCACGGACGGCGACGCCCGCCGCGATCCGGCGCTTCAGACCGGCGATCCGGACCATGTAGAACTCGTCCAGGTTGCTGGCGAAGATGGCCAGGAACTTGGCCCGTTCCAGCAACGGGACCCGGTCGTTCTCGGCCAGCTCCAGCACGCGCTGGTTGAACGCGAGCCAGCTCAGCTCGCGGTCCGAGAAGCGGTACTCGGGAAGGTCGCCGGCCTCCCTGATGTCGTACGGGGGCTCGACGTCGTACTCCCGGTTGTGCGACGCCAGCAAGTCTCCAGACACGTGAACCAGCATCCCATCCTTTGGTGAACGGCAGGTGGCGGAGCATGTCCGGCGCGCGGCCCGGATCCGCCGGGACGGTGCTCGCGGGCGGCCGCGGACCCGGGTCGTGACTGCGTGGGGTCGCCGATTGTTGCTAGCGTCACTCTTTGTGAACCCACGAGTGGACGGGCTGCTGCGGACCGGACTGACCGCGGTCCAGAAGGTGGTCCAGAGCCATGCTCTGACGCCGGTGACCACGCTGCCCCCGGCGGTCCGGCACCGCCTGGCCGGCGCCCCGATCGAGATCGATGGCAACGTTCTCGACCCCGACCTGCAGTTGCTGCTCCGGCTCGAGGCACTGATGCCCCGCAGCGGTGGCGCTCCGAAGTCGGTCGCCGCGGCCCGGGCGAATTTGCTCAACGGCGCGCGACTCGTCGCCGGCCGCCCGCGCGAGGTCCAGCGCGTGACCGAACTCACCGTCCGCGGCTCGGACGGCCAGCTCGGCGCCCGCCTCTACGTCCCCCGGACGGCGGGCCGCGGCCTGCTCGTCTTCTTCCACGGCGGCGGCTGGGTGGTCGGCGACCTCGACACCCACGACGCGTACTGCCGCGACGTGGCGCTGGAGGCCGGAACCAGGGTCCTGTCGGTCGAGTACCGCCTCGCCCCCGAGGCGCCGGCGCCGGTCGCCGCCGAGGACGCGATCGCCGCCTTCACCTGGGCCGTAGAACACGCTGAGGACTTGGGGGCAGACCCCGAGCTCGTCGCCGTAGGCGGAGACTCAGCCGGCGGCAACCTCGCCGCGGTCGTCGCCCAGCAGTGCGTAGTCCGGGATTTGAGCTCGCCGGCTCTGCAGTTGCTGCTCTATCCCGCCGTAGACCTCATCGGCCGCCGCCCGTCTCGGGACCTCTTCGCCGAGGGCTTCTTCCTCACCGACGAAGAAATCCTCTGGTACCGCGACCACTACGCCCCCGATCCGGCTTTGCGCAGCGACCCCCGCGTCTCACCGATCTTCGGCCCGCTGGAGGGTGTGGCGCCGGCGTACGTGGTCACGGCGGGCTTCGACCCCCTCCGAGACGAGGGCAACGACTACGCCGCGGCTCTCGAGGCCGCTGGTGTGCCGACTGTGCTCCACGAGGAACCCACCCTCATCCACGGCTTCACCGGCATGCTGGCTCTGGGCGGCCAAACGAGGGTCGCGCGGCATCGCATCCACGACCATCTGCGGTCGGTCCTGAACCCCTGATCAATTGGGCGGATCCACCAAGACGGGCACCGCTTCCCGCACCTGCAGAGCTGTCGCGGGCCCTGTGATCGGAACGGTCCCGCTGATGTACTGCCACCCGGTCCCCGCGACGTTGAACCGCGCCGCGTAGTGGGTCGTCAGCGTCACGCCCACCGCGCCACGCTTCAGGTACTTGTGCGTGATCTCTTTCGCCGGGTACGGCTTACCTGGCGATCCGGTGGTCTTCGAGGTGCCGTCACCGAAGTTCCAGGTGTAGCTCATCGGGGTGGCTTCCACCGCCACGGGGAAGCCCAGCAGTTCCACGGTTGTGTCGGAAACTTTGGCCTGATCGGTGTAGACGATCGTGTCGAGATTCACCAAGGTCCGTCCCGCCGGTTGCACGTTCACCCGCAACCCAGGAAAAGCAACGTCCTTGGATTCGTTCAACACCTGCTCCCACGTGACGTCCTGAGGCATCGGCAACCTCCGGCGTACAACCGTGGTGGCAGTCGGCTCGTCAGGCTCCACCAGCTCGGCCTCCTGGCAACGGGCAGGACCTATTCGCCCACTGCCATCCGGAGCCGGCAATCCACAGATTCCGATGTTGAGACGGAACGGACGTCGGCGAGCAGCTGGCTGGAGTGGCTCGATCGCGCGCTTCGGGGCCGCCTTGGGAGCGCGTCGCTCGCCCGTAGGTGGCGGTGATTCTTTCCGCTTGGTCTGTTGCTGACCGCCCTTGATACTGGCGCCCCAGCGCGTCTTCTTGCCTTTGATATCCGGCGGATTCTTTGTTGCCGAGCTCGATGGTCTCGCCGACGCGCCGAGCGACGTGCCTGCCGACAACAGCACGACACAGGCGGCGACCAAACTGGTCAGAAGAACCGTGATGAGACCCGTCCGGGTGGCCGCTTTCATTCGTCGATCTGCATCTCGTACATCACCCAGTTCCCCGCGTTGCTGGACAGAGTGAATTCCATCGTTCCGTCGCTGCTCGTTTGTTGCACTGGCGACGCGGTCGGCGTGAGCCGTTCCTCATAGGTGCCGGACTTGATCGTCGCCGACCCGCCCAACCGGCCAGACTCACCGCGATAGATTTCCTTCACGGCGACCAACTTGTCCTTGTAGTCGCCTTTGACGCCACCGTTCTTGACGTTGACCTTCCGGGTGTACTGCGCGACGCCCTGGCAGCCGAGACATCCTTTGTCGCTTGCGGCAAGAAACGGTGCTGGGTCGCCGGTGGCGTAGGAGTAGTTCAGTAGGTCGACGTAGTACGCGATGAACGCTTCGCCGGCGGCAAGGCTCGAGCCGATGGCTGTCGCCGGCCGAGTGGGCGGCGCGCTCGGTACTGACTGCGAAGGTGACGGGGTGACCACGGGTGTCGTCTCCGATGGCTCAACTGAACTCGGCGGCGCGGTGTCCGGACGGCCCGCCTCGGGGCTGCTGTTGGAGCAGGCGGCGAGCACAGCGGCCAGGACGGCAGCTGCCAAAGGAACGGCCAGCCTGTTGCGGAATGTCACGATTGTCAGCCCTCCGTAGTCGGTCTAGATCGTAACCGGACGTGGCGGAGGCGTGAGGTGGGAAAAGCTGCAAGCTGTGGATAAACCGGGTGGAGAGCCAGGAGCCGCCCGGCTGGGGGGTGAGAGGCTCGGACGGCTCCTGGTGGTGGTGGGACGGAGAGCGGCTGGGTTTATGACGCGGAGTGAGAGGCCGAACTCAGTGTGAGACGGTTCACGTCGTCGTCGGCGCGTACTGGACGTGGAGTGCGGCGGTGGTGAAGCCGAGGGATTCGTAGAGGCGGCGGGCGGGGGTGTTGGTGCCGTCTACGTAGAGGGTGATGGAGTCCAGGGAGCGGGTTTCCTGGAGGTGATGGAGGCCTTGCAGGGTCAGGGCCTTGCCCAGGCCCGAGCCCTGGTGGCTGGGAGAGACGCCTACTACATAGACCTCGCCCTCGTTGTTCTCGATCTTGGTCCAGTGGAACCCGGCCAGTTCCCCCGTACGCCGGTCGACGGCGAGGAAGAAGCCTTCGGGGTCGAACCACTCCTGGTGGAGGCGGTCGGCGAGATCCGCCTGGGTCCAGGCGCCTTGTTCGGGGTGGGTGGCGAAGGCGGCGGCGTTGACCTTCAGCCAGGCGGCGTCGTCCTGGCCGGGGACGAAGGTTCGTACGTCGATGCCGTCGGGCCAGGTGATGCCGGGCAGCGGCGCGCTGGTACGGCGCAGGAAGTACAGCTCCCGCGCGACGGCCAGGTCGAAGCGCGCGGCGAGTTCGTCGGCGCCGGGGAGGCGGCCGTGGGCCCAGAGGCGGAGGTGGCCCTGGCCGTGGTCCAGGAGCATCCGGAGCAGCGCCGTACCGGTGCCTTGGCGGCGGGCGGACGGGGCGACGACCAGTTCGGCGGAGCCGTCGGGGGCCAGGTACGCGTAGCCGATCAGGTCGCCGGTGGTCTGCAGGCCGGAGACGTCGAGGGTTCCGGGCTCACCGGCGTACGCGAGGACGTGGAGGTCGCCGTGGTGCTCGCCGTCCAGGTGGAGCAGGGTCTGCTCCGACAGGGGGTTCACGTCGTCGCTCTGCGCGGCCAGGCGAGCGAGTTCGGTGACGGCGGCCGCGGTGGCCGGGGGCAACGGTGAGGGAACTGCTTCGAGGGTCACCTGGATACCGTAAAAGGTCGCGCCCAGTTCATCGCCGAGGCCTTGGACGGTCCGCGAAGCGTCGGGTAATTTCGCCGCACCGCACACCAGCGGACCGAACCGACGACGGAGTAGAAATGGCCTTCACAGGACGAGACAAGACGTGGCTGAGGGGCCCGCGGGCGATCGCCCTGCTGGCCGCCGGAGCCGCGGTGGCACTCGGCTTGGCCACGGGGGGAACCGTGACCCAGGCAGCGCCGGCCAAACCCAAGCCGACGCACACCCAGATCCAGCTGCTCGCACTGAACGACTTCCACGGCAACCTGATGCCGAACCCGGCCACCAGCTCCAGCGGCAACGTGAACGGCACCCCGGCCGGTGGCGCGGAGTACCTGGCCACGCACCTGGACAACCTGCGGGCCGCGGCGGAGGCGCAGGGCCAGGAGACCGTGACGGTCGCCGCGGGTGACCTGATCGGCGCGTCCCCGCTGCTGTCGGCGGCCTTCCACGACGAGCCGACCATCGAGGCGATGAACGCGATGGGCCTGGAGGCGGCCTCGGTCGGCAACCACGAGTTCGACGAGGGCTGGCACGAGCTGCTCCGGATGCAGACCGGCGGCTGCCTGAACGACGGCGACGGGCAGAACAACCAGAACTCCTGCCCGGACCCGAAGGCGAAGTTCAAGGGCGCCGACTTCGACTACCTGTCGGCCAACGTCTTCTTCGAGAACACCCGGCAGACGCTGCTGGCGCCGTACACGGTGAAGAAGTTCAAGAACGGCCAGAAGGTCGCCTTCATCGGTATGACGCTGGAGGCCACTCCGAACATCGTCACCAAGGCCGGTGTCGAGGGGCTGACGTTCACCGACGAGGTGGAGACCGCGAACGCGCTGGTGCCGAAGCTGCGCAAGCAGGGCATCGAGTCGATCGTGGTGCTGCTGCACGAGGGCGGATTCCCGACCGACCCGCGGGCGTTCAACAGCTGCCCGGGCATCTCCGGCCCGGTCACCGACATCGCCAAGAACCTCGACCCGGCGATCGACGCGGTGATCTCCGGTCACACCCACACCGCCTACAACTGCTCGATCAACGACCCGGCCGGCAAGCCGCGACTGGTCACCAGCGCGTCGTCGTTCGGCAAGGTCGTCACGCAGGTCCGCCTCAGCATCGACAACACGACCAAGGACGTCGACCGGCTGAACACGCTGGCCAACAACCTGATCGTCACCCAGGACGTGCCGAAGGACCGTCAGCTGACCAAGCTGATCACCAAGTACCAGGAGCTGGTCGAGCCGATCGAGTCCAAGGTCATCGGGCACATCACCACCCCGTCGGTGTCGCGGACGCCGGACGCGTCCGGGGAGTCGCCGCTGGGCAACCTGATCGCCGACGCGCAGCTGGCCGACCCGTCGACGGTGACCGGCGGCAAGACCCCGGTGGCCGCGTTCATGAACCCGGGCGGCATCCGGGCCGACCTGGCCTCGACCGGTGGTGCGGTGACGTTCGGGCAGGCGTTCACGGTGCAGCCGTTCAACAACTACCTGGTCTCGATGGACATGACCGGGACGCAGATCAAGGCCCTGCTCGAGCAGCAGTTCTCCGGTGCCAACCAGGCCGCCAACAAGGTGCTGCAGGTCGCCGGGATCACCTACACCTACAACCCGGCGGCCGCGCCGGGCTCGAAGGTGGTGGCGTCGTCGGTGCGGATCGCGGGTCAGCCGATCGTCGACGGTACGACGTACCGGATCGTGACGAACAACTTCCTGTCCGACGGTGGCGACGGCTTCCCGGCCTTCACCACGGCGACGAACAAGTTCTTCGGCGGGCTGGACATCGACGCCTTCGCGGCGTACCTGGCGGCGCACGACCCGTACACCCCGGGCCCGACCGACCGGATCAGCATCCCCTGACCGCACCGGCTCTGAACTGAGTGCCGGAACCGCCGCGCCCGGGTCGCCTTCTGCCGAAGGTGATCCGGGCGTTCGCGCTCAGAGCACGAACTTGAGCACGACCAGCGCGAAGGCGAAGCCGGTGGCGACGGCGGCGCCACCGGAGCCGAGACCCCGGCGGACGCCGGTGGCGAACACGGCGAGGGTCAGCGGAATCAGCATCAGCAGCAAGGTGATGCCGGCCGCGTGCACGCCGACGTGCTCGCGGCTGCTGAGCACCAGGCCGAGCACCAGCGCGAAGGTCAGGCCGAGCCAGGTCGTGGTCTGGATCGGTCCGTCGGACGGATCGCTGCGGTGCGATGCGTGAGCACCACGGCGGTGCGAAGTCGGAGCGTGCGCCATCGGTCACCTTTCGTGAACAGACCGAATACGCAAGGTAGCACCAGGAACACACAGCGGTCCAAGGCCGAACTTGTGCGCGGACTGGACCGGAATCCGTTACAGGCAGGCGCTTTGTGACTGCTGGGACTGATGTGGCGGATGTGACTCGGCCCCGAGTCAGGCCTTGCTGTCGGCGGTCTCGCGCTGGTTCGTGGTCGGCGGGACCACGAAGCGGTAGCCCACGTTGCGCACGGTGCCGATCAGGGACTCGTGCTCCGGGCCCAGCTTGGCGCGCAGGCGGCGGACATGGACGTCGACCGTCCGGGTGCCACCGAAGTAGTCGTAGCCCCAGACCTCCTGCAGCAGTTGCTCGCGGGTGAACACCCGACCGGGGTGCTGGGCGAGGAACTTGAACAGCTCGAACTCCTTGTACGTGAGATCGAGCGCGCGCCCGTTCAGCTTCGCCGTGTACGACGCCTCGTCGATCACGACGTCGCCGCTGCGGATCAGCGTGGTCTCGGGATCCTCGTTGCGCGCGGCGGCCAGGCGGCCGATGACCAGGCGCAGCCGGGCCTCGATCTCGGCGGGGCCGGCGGTGTCGAGCAGTACGTCGTCGGCGCCCCAGTCGGCGTTCACCGCGGTCAGGCCGCCTTCGGTGACGACCAGGAACAGCGGTACGTCGATGCCGGTGGTCCGGATCAGGCGGGCCACGCTGCGGACCGTGACCAGGTCGCGGCGGGCGTCGAGCAGCACCGCGTCGGCGTCCGGGGCGTCGACCAGCGCGGCGACCTCGGACGGCAGGATCCGGATCTGGTGCGGCAGCAGGGCGAGGGAGGGCAGCACCTCGGTGGAGGCCTGCAACGCGTTCGTCAGCAGCAGCAACGTGCTCACGCTGTCTCCTTGTGCGGGTCGGCGGAGCGCGGGTGAGCGATCCGGTCCTGATGCACGTCAGGCCCCAGCGGCGTCATTGCCGGGGGCCCGAGACACACTGGTGTGGAACAGCAAGCTGACATAATACTCCAGGACCCAGTCGATGAGTGAGGCGTCTCCCACATGCCGGAAGTGACGATCAGGTACTTCGCCGCCGCGCGCGCCGCGGCCGGGGAGTCGACGGAAACGGCGCAGGCCTCGTCGGTCAAGGAGCTGGTGGGCGCGGTCTCGGCGGACCGCCCGGAGCTCGCGCGGGTGCTCGGAATCTGCTCGTTCCTGCTCGACGGGGAGCGGGTCGAGCTCACCACCCCGTTGTACGACGGCGCCCAGGTCGACGCGCTGCCGCCCTTCGCCGGTGGCTGACCAGCGACCCAGTGCCGAGCGCGGCTAGGAGCTTCGGCGCGCCAGGTGAAGGGTCAGATCGGCGTTCATCGTCACCTCGAGCGGAAGCACCTGGAGGATCTCGGCGAACACCTGGAGCCGGGTCGGTTCCGGGAGCTGCAGATAAGCCGAGATGGTCGACAGGTGCGCGACGTACTCGTGGCCCGGCATCGTGACCCGGCGTTCGATCGTCGTTTGGCGGACTTCGGTGAACAGCGGGGAGCGAAGCAGCTCGGTTCCCGGCCACTGCATGGGGCTGTCCGAAGGAGTCCCGTCGGGCGACGGGATGTCGTCCCTGTCGAGATAGCGGCGGGTCACTGAGCGGACGGCCTGCTCGATCGCCGGGTCGGCCAGGTGCAGCGGGCCACCGAACGAGGCGAAGGTGCCTCCCGGATTCAGGAGCGCCGAGATCCGCTCCCATTGGCCCGCGGGGTCGGTCCAGTGCAGGGCGGCCGCCGCGAACACCAGGTCGTACGCCGGGCCGACGGGCAGCTCCTCGAAGGTGCTCTGGAAGGACGACGCCGCCGGGACCTGGCGGCGCAACTCGGCGAGCATCGCGGCGTCGGGCTCGGTGGCGGTCACCGCGACGCCCCGGGCGGCGAAAGCGCGGGTCGCCTTGCCGGTTCCCGCGCCGATCTCGAGCGCCGTACGGACCGGCGTACGCCGGGAGTCCGGGCCGGCACCGACCGGCGTCTGTGCGTAGTCCAGCACGGCGTCGACCAGCTCGTCGGGGTAGCCGGGGCGGTACCGCTCATAGGCTGCTGCGACGGATCCGAAGCTGAGGGCGCGTTCGTTCACCGGTCGATGGTGACAACCGCAGCGCCCGGCGGCCACAGGATTTCGGCGGTGGAGGCCTCCTCGGCCGGTAGATTGCCGGGTTGTGGCACAGGAATCGGGGACCTTGCTCACCACAGTGGGCCGTGCGGCGGGACTGTTCGGGCGGGCGTGGCCGCGGTTGCTCGCGGTGTTCGTGGTGGCGGAGCTGGTCCATCGGGGCCTGCTCTGGGTCGCCGTCCAGGCCGGGGCGCAGGTCCAGGCGGCCGGGATCGCCGTGCTCGCGCTGCTCGTGGTGGTCTCGCTGGCGATGTACGTCGCGATGTTCCTCGTGCTGCGGGGCGAACTGCCGTACCACCGTCGCGCGGTGACCGAGGGCGTGCTGGCCCCGGACGGCGTCGAGCCGGGCAAGGAGCTGCGGGCGGTCGACGCGCTCGCGTCGGCGTTGCTGCCGTTCCTGGCCTTCTACGCGGCGTACAAGTTCCTGCAGGCGGAGGCGCTGAACTACGAATACTTGCTCGCCGAGCACAACGTCATGGAAGACCTCGTGACCGGATTCAGCGGAGGCACGATCGAGCAGGCGCCGACCGGGCTGCAGGCGTTGTCGACCTGGTTGTTCATCGCGCTCGGCGTCGCGGCGTACCTGCTGCGGCTGGTGGTCAAGAAGAAGCGCTCGGGCGCCGAAGGCGGCCCGGTGCGCAAGCTGTTCGCCACCTATCTCGAGGCGCTGTGGATCTTCGTCGTCGCGTACCAGGCCTCGGCCTACCTCCCGTCGCCGAAGTCCTGGCTGCAGGAGCGGAAGGTGTGGGCGTGGGTCCAGGACGCCTACGGCTGGGTGCTCGACCACGTGCTCGGCGTCGAGCGGATCCGGGAGATCTGGGACACCGTCACCGGATTCGTTGCCGCGGGCATCGGTGATCTGTGGAGCGCGGCGGTGCTGCCGCTGATGTGGATCACGATGACCGCGGTGATCTACGGCCGGGCGGTGCCGAAGGCCGAGCGGCTGGAGCAGTTGCGCTGGCGGTTCGACCGGATCACCAACCGCTGGCAGCGCACCCCGCGCCTGGTCCAGGTGGCCGGCAACTCGATGGTCTCCGACTGGCGCGACCGCTGGCGGCCTGTCCGGGACGCGTTCCGCCTGGTCGCCCGGTCCGGGATCAGGCCGATGCTCGGCTACTTCCTGGCCTGGGCGATCGTGACCTACCTGGCCGGCGCGGTCTGGATCCTGCTGCGCGACTACGTGATCGGGCCGCAGTCGCTGCAGTTCTGGCGGGTCATCGACGAGCCGGTCGGCCTGGCCGTCGAGGCGCTGAAGATCATGCTGCAGATCGCGCTGCTGGCCGCGGCGTACGACCGGATGATCGGTGGGCTGGCCGGCTACCTGCGGCAGCGCACGCGGCCGGTGCACCCGACGGGCGGCGACGAGGACCAGGGCGTCACCGACCTCAGCGCCGCTACCTCGGGAATGCCAGATACTGCGGAAGCCGGGTCCGCCACGTGATCGTCGGCTGAACCTCGGCGGCCACCTCCGACGGTACGACGAACACCGCGACCGTCTCGAACGGCTTGCCCGCCACCGGTTTCACGAAGTACGGCGCGAGCTTCGGGTCCCGCCAGCTCTGCGGCTTCGGGTCGGAACCGCCGGTGCACCCGGTCGGCCGGTCCTGGAACTCGTCGTCGGCGATCGACTCGTCCCAGGTGCGGCCGTCGTCGGCGCGCAGGTGCGTCAGGCACCCGCCGAGCTTCTCGAGCGTGGCCACGTCGTCGACCTGGAGCCGGAAGTACACCCTGATCCGGGTGGTCCCGTCGGGCAGGGGCGCGGGGTTCCGGCCGGCCCGCGGCTCGGGATCGACCTCGACACTCGCCGCGTACCAGGTCGCGTCCTGGTACGACGTACCGCCGGCCGCGACCTCGACCGCGTCGCGCGGCTCGGCGTCGTACCAGGACTTGTAGTCGCTGTGCACCGACCACCAGCCGAGCAGTGGGACGGTGACGACCAGCGAGGCCAGGGCCACCGTGTTGCGCCGGATCCAGCCTCGGCGGGCGCGCCGGCCGGTCATCGCTCGACCGCCGGAGTGAGGATCGCGACGTCCTCGCGCAGACCGTCCAGCTGGTCCTGCGAGATCTGCAGCGCGATCGTCGCCTGCGGTTCGAGGTCGTTGAAGATCTTCTTCTCCAGCACCAGCAACGTTGCGCCAGGCAACTTGTCGCCCGGCATCTCGACCACCACCGGCCCGCGAACGGCGATGCCGGGCGCGAACTGGAAGTTGGCCAGGTCGACCCGGTTCAGCCCGCTGCGATTCGCGGCCGCGTACGTCGTACCGTCGGCGGCGCGGATGCCGATCTGCTGCAGGTGGATCGGCTCGCGGTTGGCCGTCACCACGGCGTCGATCACGACGAAGTCGGACAGCGTGTCGCGGTCCGGCGTGGTGCGCGGGACCCGCAGCTTCTTGCTGATCCGCACCTTCTCCACCGTGACGTCGAACCGCGGGGTGTGCACGGCCTGGCCGGCGACACCCTTGACCGCGATCGGCTGCTGGAAGTCCTTCTGGGTGGGGGTGATCCGGTAGAGGCCGACGATCGCGACCAGGCCCACCACGACCAGGATCGAGTCGAGCAGCCGGCGCCGGCTCATCGGGTGTTGTCCTTCACCGGCGCGGTCACCTCGGCGGCGATCGTGTCCTTGGTCCACACGTCGTGGTGGTCCAGCACCGACTCGCGGAACGTGTAGTGCTGGACGCTCAGCCGGACCTCGCGCGGGAGGTCGGTTGCTTTGGGCAACTTCCAGACGTACGCGACGTCCTCGGCGTGGTGCGGGGTGAGCACCGGGTTCTGGGTCTGGTCGCGCAGGTTGGTGATGCCGATCGGCGCGTCGGTCGGCTCGACCCCCGCCACGTCGAGCAGCCGGATCAGGTCGGACGGCGGCTGGTCGCCGGTCTTGTCGGTGAGCTCGAGCTTCGTCACCACGGCGATCAGCGCGCCGCCGTCGTCCGGGCTGAACAGTGGCTTCAGGTCCTTGACGACGACCACCCGCTGGACGGTCACGCTGAACCGGCCGGCGTCGACGGCCGTCCCGGCGCCCGCTCGCGGAGTCTCGGCGTCGGCCTTGTCGAGGCCTCCGAAGGCGGCCGACACCGCCAGCAGCACGGCCGCCACACTGATCGCCCAGGTTCTGACCGGCCGCCCCCGGACCTTCAGGTCCTGCAGCTCGGGCAGTTCCTCCTGTTCCCCGTTCCCCGTTTCCCGCACAGGCGGAAGCCTAACGACGCAGGGGGCCGCGCAGGCGTCAGTCGAGCGGCCGGCCGCGCAGCCGTTTGGTCTCGCCGCGCCGCTTCTTCTCGTCCAGACGCCGGCGGACCGCACCCTTGGAAGGGCGGGTCGGACGGCGCTGGCGCGGCGGGGAGGCGATCGCGTCGCGCAGCAGGCTCGCCAGCCGGGCCCGGGCGGCCTCCCGGTTGCGCCACTGCGAGCGGTGCTCGGAGGCCGCGATGGTCAGGACGCCGTCGACCAGGCGCGACGACAGCCGATCCAGCGCCCGGTTCTTCAGCGGCTCGCCCAGTGCGGACGTGGCGGCGAGGTCGAAGATCAGCTCGACCCGGCTGTCCGCGGTGTTCACCGACTGCCCACCCGGTCCGCTGGACCGCGAGAACCGCCAGCCGAGCTCCGCCTCGGGGATCACCACCCCCGCGCGCACCGTCAGCCCTCCGTCCATGGGCTCCATTCAACCCGATCCGATGCCCCGGGCACCCGTGGTTTGCTTCGGCGGTCGCGTCCAAGGAGTGGAACGCGGGGCTGGTCCGCTCGGCGGCCGACGTACTCTCGAATGCTGTGAGTCCAGGAATCGTCGTGCTGGTCGCCGCGGTCGTCGCCGGGGTGCTGCTGAGCGTGCTGAAGACCTGGTACGACGGACGCTTCCGCGCGACGCGGGTGATCGAGGGGCCAGCGGTGAGCAAGCCGGAGACCAGCACCGATCAGCTGACCGCCGAGGACATCGGCGCCGACCTGGGCGAGCGGGCCACGCTGCTCCAGTTCTCCTCGGCCTTCTGCGCGCCGTGCCGCGCCACCCGCCGGGTGCTCGCCGAGGTGGAGACCATGGTCGACGGCGTACGGCACGTCGAGCTCGACGCGGAGTCCAACCTCGAGCTGGTCCGCCGGCTCAACATCCTCCGCACGCCGACCGTCCTGGTGCTCGACGCTGCAGGCGACACCGTGACCCGCGCCAGCGGCGCACCCCGCAAGGCCGACGTGATCGCCGCACTGGGTGTCGCGGTCGACCGCCAGGCCAGTTGAGCCCTCGCGGCTGCCGACAGCGACGGGACGTCGTGGTTCGGCGCGCCGTCCGAGGCCCCGCCACGCCGGTGAACCCATCCATATGGTGATCAGTTGTCTCATTAAGTGGGACTATGACTGGCAGGTCCGGCCGGTTTCCGTACTCTCGACACGTGGCTTACACGACATGGCTGACCAAGCGCAGGGCAGTGGACAACTGCCGCATGCGCTCGTCCCTGTGTCGTTCCCACTGACCAGGCGGCGTCCAGAGCGCTCCGGAACCGGCAGCTGAGCACGGTCCGGCAGTACGCCGCCTCCCGCAAGCACTTCGGGCGGGACGGCTCGATCCAGCTCCTGGTCGAGGAGTTCGTATGTCCCAGCAGTCGGTGACCTCCCCAGTGGCACAGGTCGACCCGCGCGGACTCCGGTTCGCGGCGGCGCTGACCACTGTCGTCCTGGCGCTCACGCTGATCCTGAACAACCCCTGGCCGCTGGCCGTGCAGGCGGTCGTGTTCGCGATCGCCGTCGCGTTCGGCGTCCAGGCGTCGCCGTACGGACAATTGTTCAAGCGGGTGGTCCGGCCCCGGCTGGGCCCGCCCAAGGAGCTGGAAGACGCGGCGCCGCCGCGGTTCGCCCAACTGGTCGGCCTGGTCTTCGCCGGGCTCGGCTTGATCGGTTACTTCGCCGGCGTCGAGCTACTCGGCGTCGTCGCCACCGGATTCGCCCTGGTCGCCGCGTTCGTGAACGCCGCGGTCGGGCTGTGCCTCGGGTGCGAGGCCTATCTGCTGATCCACCGCATTCGTACGCCCCACACCGCTACCAACTGAGAGGCAGCACAATGAGCAGGGAATCCGCTCTCGTCTCGGCCGACTGGGTCGAGGAGCACAAGTCCGACGACAACGTCGTGCTGATCGAGGTCGACGAGGACGTCTCGGCGTACGACGCCGGTCACATCGCCGGTGCGATCAAGCTGGACTGGAAGACCGACCTGCAGGACCAGGTCCGGCGCGACTTCGTCAACCAGCAGCAGTTCCAGGCGCTGCTGTCCGAGCGCGGCGTCAAGAACGACGACACCGTGGTGCTCTACGGCGGCAACAACAACTGGTTCGCCGCGTACGCGTTCTGGTACTTCAAGCTCTACGGGCACGCCGACGTCCGGCTGCTCGACGGCGGCCGTAAGCGCTGGGAGCTGGACAGCCGCGAGCTGACCGACGAGGTGGTCAAGCGCGAGCCGACCCAGTACGTCGCCAAGGAGCCGGACCTGAACATCCGCGCCTTCCGCGACGAGGTGCAGGACGCGATCGGCGTGAAGAACCTGGTCGACGTGCGCAGCCCCGACGAGTACGCCGGCCGGCTGCTCGCCCCGGCCCACCTCCCGCAGGAGCAGGCCCAGCGCGCCGGCCACATCCCGACCGCGGCCAGCATCCCGTGGAGCAAGGCGGCCAACGACGACGGCACGTTCCGCTCCGACGACGAGCTGAAGAAGCTGTACGCCGACGCCGGGGTCGACTTCGGCAAGGACACCATCGCCTACTGCCGGATCGGTGAGCGCTCGGCGCACACCTGGTTCGTGCTGCACGAGCTGCTCGGCCAGGAGAACGTCAAGAACTACGACGGTTCGTGGACCGAGTGGGGCTCGCTGGTCGGCGTACCGGTTGCCCTCGGCGACGAGCCCGGGGAGGCCTGACATGTGCGGTGCGAAGAAGGGCGGCCTCGACCTCAAGGGCGTCGACGTCGACAAGGAAGCCGTGATCCAGGGCCAGGTGCTGCGCGGTGACGAGCCGGTCGGTGGCGCGTACGTGCGGCTGCTGGACTCCTCCGGCGAGTTCACCGCCGAGGTGCCGACGTCGGCGACCGGGCACTTCCGGTTCTTCGCGGCGCCGGGCAGCTGGACGCTGCGCACGCTGGCGCCGAAGGCCGAGCCGGTCGATCGGCAGGTCGTCGCGCAGTACGGCGAGGTGGCCGAGGTCGCCGTCGCGGTCTGACGCTTTGTAGTCTGTTCGAACCCCTTGGGGCCCGGGCCTTGCGCGCCCGGGCCCCTTGGCATGTCGGCGTCGTACTGGTTGCCGGTCGCCGGTACTGATGCACGCGACGGCCCGAAAGCCCAACATCTGCAGGGATTTGGGCGTGTCGGGCGTTTCTCGATTGCACAATCGGTCCCGCCGGCCAAGGGTGCGATTTTCACCGGATCGGCGATCAGGTAACGGTTTGATCACGGACCACCTTTTCCTCGTTACCTACCGCGACCGCCTGAGTTGTGTCTGTGTCCTGGCCCGCAGTTGGGGTCACGTCATCACTCAGGGAGAAGAAGTTTTAATGAGACCCCGCATCAACAAGAAGCTCGCTGCCGTGGGTGTTGCCGCGGTTGTCGGCGTAGCTTCGACGATCGCGCTCACCTCGGGCTCGGCGAACGCCTCGCCGGTCTACGGTTACAACGGTTACTCGATCGGCACCGACGTCCAGGGCGGCATCGTCGCCAGCGGCCCGCAGGTCAAGGCCGAGATCAGCTGCACCACCGACGCGAGCCGTCGTTCGCGCAACGACCTGGCCACCGCGAACATCAACAACCAGACGATCGCTCGCACGGTCACCACGGACACCTTCGCGTTCGCGGAGAAGCGCGGCAACGGCGTGACCTCGACCGCCACCGCGGCCGACATCCGCGTCGGCAGCCTGCTGCACCTGACCGGCGCCAAGACCACGACCACCGCGTGGATCAAGAACGGCGTCACGTACTACACCGGCAGCACCACCTTCGCCGGCGTGAAGATCGGCGCCGTGAACGTTCCGTCGCTGCTCAAGGCCAAGCCGAACACCAAGGTCGCCGTCCCGGGCCTGGGCTACATCGTGCTGAACCGCGTCGGTGGCGTGAAGACCAGCACCGGCATCTACTCGTACGCGCAGGCCGTCGTGCTGCACGCGACCGTGAAGAACCGGTACATCCCCGAGGGTGTCGACGTCGCGGTGCTGAAGACCCGCGCCGAGGTCACCAAGCCGGCCACCGCGCTGGTCATCGGTGACGCCTACGCCACCAAGGCGAACGTCGACAAGCTGGTCAAGTCCGGTCCGACCTCCTACCAGGCCACCTGCCAGGGCACGGAAGGCAAGCTGCACCGGGTCGCCGTCGGCGAGGTCAACATCCCGAAGGTCGCCTACGTCGGCGCCGCGTTCACCACCAAGCGGGGCAACATCGGCGCGGACAAGTCCTACGTCGACTTCAGCTCGCACGTCGCGGGTGTCAAGGTCGGCAAGCTGTCCATCGGCGCGATCGAGTCCTCCGCGTCGGCCTGGAAGACCAAGGACGGCAAGGTCGGCCTGAACTCGAAGTCGACGATCGCCTCGATCAAGGTCGGCAACAAGGTCTACCCGGTCAAGACCGGTGAGAACGCGGAGCTCGAGATCCCGGGCATCGCCAAGCTGACCTTCAACCAGGTCCTGCGTCAGAGCCGCTACATCTCTGTCAACGCCCTGGTGATCGACGTCTACAGCCTGAACACCAAGGTTGTCGTGGGCCACTCGGCCGCCGGTGTGATCGGCTGATCCAGCCACACACCCGACCTGACTGAGTCGAACCTCACCGATCCAGACAGGCACACCGCAACGGCCCCGGCCGGATCTTCGGATCCGCGCCGGGGTCGTTTCTTTTGTCCGGTACGCCGGTACGCCGGTACGCCGGTACGCCGGGAGGTCGGTACTCCGGGACGCGGGGACGCCGGTACGCCGGGACGCGGGGACGCGGGGACGCGGGGACGCGGGAGCGCCGTGCGCCGGTACGTGGGGATGCGGGGATGCGGGGATGCGGGGACGCCGTGCGCCGGTACGCGGGTGCGCTCGTCCGCCACGGTCAGGCGTCGAGGATCAACGTGACCGGGCCGTCGTTGGTCAGCTGCACCTGCATGTCGGCGCCGAAGCGGCCGCGCTCGACCTTCGCCCCCAGCGATTCCAGGGCCGCGCAGAACGCGTCGTACAAGGGCTCGGAAACCGGGCCCGGGGCGGCCGCGCTCCACGACGGGCGCCGGCCCTTGCGGGTGTCGGCGTACAGCGTGAACTGGCTGATCGCCAGGATCGGCGCCTGCTCGTCGGCGGCCGAGCGCTCGTCGCGCAGGATGCGCAGCGTCCAGATCTTCGCCGCGAGTGCCGCGGCGACGGCCTCGGTGTCCTCGTGGGTGACGCCGAGCAGCACCACCAGGCCGGGCCGGTCGATCGCCCCGACCACCTCGCCCGCGACCTCGACCGACGCCTGCGTGACTCGCTGCACCACTGCTCTCATGCCGCACAGTCTGCCGAACGCCGCCGACGGGCAGGAAATCGTCCGGTCTTCAGGCTGATCCACGACTGAATCTCCCGTTCAGAGCTGACATCTGGCACGATTCGTCCATGACCTCGACGTTGATCACCGTTGCCCCGACCGGTGCCGAGACCGCGAAGGCGGACTGCCCGGCGTTGCCCACGACGCTCGACGAGCTGGTCGAGACGGCGAAGCGCTGCGAGGCGGCCGGGGCCGCGATGATCCACATCCACATCCGCGACGCCGAGCACCGCCCGACGCTCGATCTCGGCCGGCTGACCGAGACCGTCACGGCGGTCCGGGAGAACACCGCGCTGATCGTCCAGCTGTCCACCGGCGGTGCGGTCACCGACCCGTTCGAGCACCGGCTCCGGGTCCTGGACGCGGCGCCGGACTCCTGCTCGCTGACGATGGGCACGGTCAACTTCGGCGACGACGTGTTCATGAACCCCTGGCCGTTCGTCACCGAGCTCTACCAGCTCACGCAGCAGCGGCACGTCGTACCGGAGTTCGAGCTGTTCGACCTCGGGCACGTCGCCGCGCTGCATCGGCTGCTGGACAAGTTCGGTCTGCCGTACGGCGGCAAGGTGCACTGCGACCTGGTGATGGGCGTGCCCGGCGGCATGCCCGGTACGCCGGACGCACTGGTTGCCGCGGTCAACGCTCTGCCCTCGGCGGTCACCTCGTGGTCGGCGACCGGCGTCGGCCGGAGCACGCTCCCGGTCGCGCTCGCGGCGCTGTCCAAGGGCGGCCACCTCCGGGTCGGGATGGAGGACACGCTCACGCTCGCGAAGGGGCAGCCGGTCACGCACAACGCGGAGCTGGTCGAGCGGGCCGCCGCCCTGGCGACCCTGGCTCAGCGGCCCCCGATGTCGCCGGATGCGGCCCGGGAGCTGCTGAACGTCGCCCGCCGGGACTGAACCACCGCCACGATCACTCCGGCCGCGATGATGGTGGCCTCGAGCAACAACCAGTCGCGCAGATAGTCGCGCGGCAGCACGGTCGGGTTGACGCCCTTGCCCTGGCGGAGCAGCAGAGGGATGGCGACCAGCGTCGTCACCCCGACGTACAGGGCGGTGGTGCGGACGGCGTCGATGGTGCGGTGACGGCCGGGACCGGTCGACCATCGGGTCAGCAGCCAGCCGGCTCCGATCGTCAGAGGGACGAGGAGAATGTCGTCGGCCAGTACGGCGCCGCCGAGCCAGAGGGGCAGTCGGACCAGCGCTTCCGGGCTGAGGGTTTCGAGCAGCAGGCGCAGGCCCCACAGGCCCAGGCCGACGCCGGTCGCTGCCAGGAGTACGCGGACGGCTTTCATGCCAGGACCTCCAGGCGATGGACCCACTTGGTCTGCAGGACGCCGGGGCGGTTCGGGGCGATGATCCGAGCCGGGTAGCCGTGGTCCAGGTCGAGGTCGGAGCCGTTGAGGCGCAAGGCGAGCAGGGTGAGCGGGTCGGCGGCGTACTGGGGTGGGAGCTCGCTGGTCGCGTAGAAGCCGCCCTGCTCCATCGATACGACGCGGACAGCCGCGCGGTCGGGGACTCCGGCGAGGTGGAGCAGGTCGCGGATCCGGATGCCTTCCCAGTGTGCGCCTTGACTCCAGCCCTCGACGCAGGCGATCGGCAGGTCGGAGCGGCTCTGCGGCAGTGCTCGCAGCTCGGCCAGCGACCAGGAAAGTTGCCGAGGGCCACTGATGGTGAAGCGCCAGCCGTCGCCGATCGCCTGGACGCCGGCGTCGTGGGCGGTGCGGTTGACCGGGAGATCCTGGGGGCCGACGTTCGGTTTCCTGGGGGCGAGCACGGCGATCGGGCCGAGGGCCGGTACGGACTGGCCGATCGAGGCGATGCCGATCACGGCGCCAGCGCCGGCGACCGTGCGGAACAGGCCGCGGCGGCTGAGGCCCGTGATGCCGGCGGGGAGGGAGATGCTTGCCGGCTCCGGCTCCGGCTCCGGCTCCGGCTCCGGCTCCGGCTCCGGCTCCGGCGATGGCGTCTGCTGTTGGTCCTCCTGCAGCGGCGCGTACGGCGTACGGTCTGCTGGGGTTCGGCTCCAGTGGCGGCGGATCAGCGGAAGCTTGACCGCCAGGTGCACCAGCAAGGCGCCGACGATGATCCACGCGAGCGCGTAGTGGGTCTCCTTGAAGGGGAACGGCCAGGGATACCACTGGAGCGTGTTCAGGAAGCCGATGAACAGTTCCAGCGCCATCGCCGAGACGAGCACCAGGATCGAGGCGCGTTCCAGCACGGTGGCCAGCGCCTGGCGGCTCGGCGGCCACGGCAGCTTCGCGAAGAGCTTCGGGTAGACCGTCCAGAGCTTTGCCAGCAGCAACGGAATCGCGACGGTTCCGCTGAGCACGTGCAGTCCCTGGGTGACGCGGTAGAGCGACGCGGGCCGGGACGGAATCACCAGCCAGCCGGGAGTCGCCTGCTGGAGGTGGCTGAACAGGCCGGTCAGGAAGCAGATCACGACGGCGGCCGCCAGCCAGCGGCCGATCACGGTCGCGACCCGGGGATGGTGCAGGGGCGACGCGAACTCCGGTTGCGGAGGACTCGGGAGCTTCATGTCTTTCATCAGAACTCGCCGCGACCCGGTTGTCCGGCCCCTGCACGGTTACCGACCGCGAACGTCGGGCCCTGGACTTACGGCTCCCCGACGGATCGGCTCCGGTGCTGGCGCGCCGCGGCCGGATCGTTGTCGGATTGCAGGTTTTGCCGGGTCGCGAGGTGCGGACCGGCGTGGGAGGGTGGTTGGTCCCGCCGGGCGGGACGCGGGATCCGGTGGGCCTGTGGATACGTCGGAGCACGGTGGCACCGATCCGGCTTAACCTGAGACGGACGTGCCGGTCGTGCCAGTCCGCCCGGGAGTGTGCTCGGAGAGGAGAAGGTCAGTGAGGACGCAGCTGCGGTCGCCGGACGAGGACGCGCGCGCGATGGCCGACCTCGCGGAAGTGGGCGACTGGAGCCGGCTGTGGGGCCCGCAGGAGACCGGTCCGGCCGGGATCCGTGCGCTGGTCGCGCGCGTGGTCGCCGCGACCGGCTGGCAGCCATGGGCGCCGGGCGACATCGACCCGGCCGAGTACGCGTGGGGCCTGGTCACCCCGCGGGAGACCGTCATGCTGGCGCTGCCGGACGCCGTCCTGCCCGAAAGCCCGCGCGGCACCTGGTCGGCGTACAACATCGCTGCGGACGAGGTCGCCGACGCGGAGGACCTGATCGACGACCACTGGCCCGACCAGCTGGCGCTGGCGCGGCAGCACTGGGGCGACCCGGTGTTCGTCGGGCCCGGCGACGACCCGCGGATCCCCGACGAGTGGCGGGAGCGGCGGCGGCACCTCGCGGTGTGGCTGCGGCCCGGCGCGGAGATCCACCTGTACGCCACCCGGCTGCTGCCGGGTGAGGCGAACCCGACCGCCGGTTTCGCGTACTCCGTCTATGCGAGCGAGGTGGCGTGATGGCGCAGGCCCAGTCGATCGAGGAAGAGCTGTTCGAGGACCTGTACCGCGGGCTGAAACGGGCCGCGGGGGTCGTGCGGCAGAGGTTCAAGGGGATGCGTAGGGCGCTGCGGCGCGGCCGGGCGCGACAGCCGGTCGGCGCGCCGGCGCTCGACAGCCCGGACAACATCATCCCGCCGAACAACAACCGCCCGGAGCGGGAAGGGCGCGGCGACCGCGGGCTGGAGCAGCAGGAGCGGCAGCTCGACTACAAGGAACGCCGGGAGATGACCCAGGCGGTCGTGGACTTCATGCGCCACAACCCTGAGGCCAAGGCCCAGCTGCAGAACTTGTCCCAGCACCAGCAGCGGATGCTGATGCTCGGCCTGGTCGAGCGCGCCCTGCGGGACGAGGAACTGGTGCGCGACGACGTCGACGCCCAGCCCGAGCGCGAACAAGGCCGCGACGGCCGCGACCCGCTGGACGTCGACGGCGACCGAATCCCGAACCCCCGCGACCGCGAGCTGGAGCAGGCCGAGGTCGACCGCCTGAGCGACGCCGACGGCGATCGCGTACCCGACAACCTCGAAACCGACCGCGAAGCCGACCAGCGCGAGCAGAACGAGGACCTCGAGCGTGAGACGGACGACCGAGAGCAGGCGCGCAGGGAACAGGACCGTGCGCGGGAGGAGCAGAACGGTCCGGATGGTCCCGACGTACTTCCCGTAGCGGCAGCCGGAGCCGGTGCCGCGGCGCTGGATCGTGCCGACCGCGAGGGGCAGGAGGCGAACCAGGGTGAGCGCGGTGAGGCTGATCCGCAGGTGGAACAAGGCGATGTCGCGCGCGACGACGTCGAGGTAGACCGCGCGCAGCCGCCGGCGGAACAGCTGCAGGAGCAACGCGGCCAGGACCAGCCCGAGCCCGAACGTGCCGAGCAGGACCAGCCGGAGGTCGAGCCGGCTGAGCCGGAGCGGGCCTCGCAGGAGGTCGACCAGAGCGGTCCCGAGCAGGAGTCGCGGGAGGCTGACCAGTCCGGCCCCGAGCAGGACTCGCAGAACCTGGACCAGTCCGGCCCGGAGCGGGACCCGCAGGAGGTGGACCAGGCGGGCCCGGAGCGGGCCTCGCAGGAGGTCGATCAGGCGCAGCCGATGGTTGACGGGCAGGCAGCAGACCGCGATCAGGCTGAGCGGGCCGACGCCGACCCGCAGGTGGAGCAGGGTGACGTCGCGCGGGACGATCCGGAGGTCGACCGCGAGCAGCCAGTGGCGGAGCAGGAGCAGGCCGGCCGGGATCAGGTTGAGCAGGATCAGCCGGGCCGCGATGAGGTCGAGCAGTCGGGCCTGGATCAACCCGGGCAGGACCAGCCTGGGCTGGAACAAGCCGGGCAGGCGGTGAACCAGCAGGTTGAGCGGGAGACCGAGCTCGGGCAGGACGTGTCTGCGGTGGACGGGCAGGAGAACGACCAGCAGCAGCCGGACCGCGACGGGCCTGACGCACAGGCTCAGCAGGCGCAAGCCCAGCAGGAGCCCGTGCAGGTCGAGACGTCAGCCTTGCCGACCGGCGGCGACAAGCGGGCCGAAGCCCAGGCGCGGGAGGCTCAGAACCCCTCAGGCCCGCTGGAGACCCGCCTCGCAGAGGATCGCCGGGCCGCTCAGCAGGACGGCCAGCGCTCCAACGGTCAGCAGTCCACCGCCCCCGCGATGTCCAGCGACGAGATAGCCAAGCTCACCGCGGTCACCCGGGAAGGCGTCGCCGGTCCCGCCGAGGGCGCGTCCCGCTCCGACCGCCAGCTCGAACCGGCAGGCCAAGCCGGCCGGACCCCCGGCGCCCAGCACCAGCGCGACACCGAACGCGGCCGGGACCCCCAAGGCCGAGACCGCTGAGGTCCCGGAGGACTTCACCCGACCGGGTTGCCCAACCGCAGAAAGCGCCTGGGCAACGCGGTCGGTGGTGACAGATCAGTAGACGATGGCCTGCACGTCGTCGGTGAGGATCTCCTCCGTGAACGCCGGCGCCCCCGCGATCCGCGTGCCGGGCAGCAGATCGCCCTCGGTCAGGTCCCGGCGCTTGGCGCACTGGGTGCACACGGTCAGTGTGCCGCCCGCGAGGACGGCCGCCAGCAGATCCCTGAGCGGCGCGGCGTGCGGAAGCGTGAAGCTCTCCGCCCGGCCAGGCACGGCGAACCAAACGGCGTCACCGGTGAGCCACAAAGAGACGGTGGCACCCGACGCGACGGCGGTGGCCGCCACCGTGAAGGCCTGGTTGGCGCGTTCGGGTTCTTCGGCGCCTGCGGTCAGCTTGATCACCAGCGTGCGGGACATCACGCCACCGTAGCTCAGCCTCCGGGCGGTCATCCCCTAGACTGGCGAACGTGCTGCACCTCATCTTCACGACCCTCCTGGTCCTGGTCAGTGTGTTCATGGCCTGGTTCTCGGCGTTCGTCGTCTACCGGCTGTACCGCGGCCGCAGCACGAACTGACGCCGGCGACTCCGATGGCTTTCGAGATCCCGCAGGACCTGCACCCCGACCTGATGCCGCTCGCCTGGCTGCTCGGGCGCTGGGAGGGCCGCGGGCACGGTGACTACCCGACGATCGAGAAGTTCGAGTTCGGGCAGCAGATCGACTTCAGCCACAACGGCAAGCCGTACCTGCACTACGTGAGCCAGACCTACGTGGTCGGCGAGGACGGCACCAAGGAGCGTCCGCTCGCGGTCGAGACCGGGTTCTGGCGGCCCAAGCCGGACAACAAGCTCGAGGTCGTGCTGGCGCACCCGACCGGCTTCGCCGAGATCTGGTACGGCGAGATGGACGGCGCCAAGATCGAGATGCAGACCGACGTGATCGCCCGGACGGCCACCGCCAAGGAGGTCGCGGCCGGTCACCGCCTGTACGGGCTGGTCAAGGGCGAGCTGCTCTGGGCCTACGACATGGCCGCCGAGGGCCAGCCGCTGCAGCCGCACCTCTGGGCCACGCTCGTCCGCGCCTGACGCACCCGGGCAAACCCGCACGAATCAGCTTTCGCTGACCCAGCTGTACTCGACCTTCGGCCGTCCGCTGCGCCCGTCGTAGCGCTGGGTGCGCAGCACCTGCTGCTGATCAGCCAGGTGCTCCAGGTACCGCCGAGCCGTGATCCGCGACGTGCCCAACTCCGTGGCCACCTCCTCGGCGGTCCAGCCCTCACGGTTGCCCAGCAGTTGCACCACCCGATCCAGAACCGACCCGGCAAGCCCTTTGGGAACGGAAGAAACGGTTGCCGGATGCAACAACCGGTCGACCTCGTCCTGGTCCGCGACGACCTGGCCCGCCTCGGCCGCGCGACGCTGCCGGGCGTACGCCGACAGCCGGTCCCGCAACGTTTCGAAGGCGAACGGTTTCAGCACGTACTGCACGACGCCGATCCGCGCCGCGGCCTGCACCGCCGACACCTCCCGGGCCGACGTCACCGCCACCACGTCGGTCTGGTTGCCCGAAGCACGCATCCGGCGGACGACGTCCAGCCCGTGCCCGTCCGGCAGGTTCATGTCCAGCAGCACCAGGTCGACCTGCCCGTGGGTCAGCACCGACAGCGCCCGCGCCGCCGTACCGGCGATGCCGACGCAGGTGAAGCCGGGCAGCCGATCGACGTACGTGCGGTGCGCCTCGGCGGCGACCGGGTCGTCCTCCACCACCAGCACGCGCAGCGGATCAGGCACTCGCGCTCACCGCCCGCGGCAGGCGGACCCGCACGGTCAGTGCGGGGATCTCGTCCAGCTCGGAATCCGGGTCGACCATCAACGTCCCCTGCCAACGCTCGACCGTGCTGCGGACCAGCACCAGTCCGAGTCCGTGTCCTGGCTCGTTCTTCGTCGTCCAGCCGCGCTCGAACATCCGCGCCAGTTCGGCCGCGCCCAGCTCGGCGCCGGTGTTGGTCACGGCCAGGTCGATCGCGTCCGGGGTCGTGCTCGCCTTCAGCTCGACCCGCCGGGGCGCCGGGCCGCTCCGGGCCGCCTCCATCGCGTTGTCGAGCAGATTGCCGACCACGGTGACGACGTCCTGGGCGGGCAGCCGCGTGTTGAGCGCCTCCGAGCCGAGCTCCAGTGTGAGCAGTACGCCGCGCTCCTGCGCCTGCGAGAGCTTCGCCAGCAGCAGCGACGCGAGCACCGGGTCACCAACCGTGCCTACCACCCGGTCTGTCATCGCCTGTGCGAACTGCAACTCCGACACCGCGAACTCCCGGGCCCGCTCCGGCCGGCCGATCTCGATCAGGCTGACCACCGTGTGCAGCCGGTTCGAGGCCTCGTGGTTCTGCGCCTCCAGCGACTCCGCCAGGCTCCGGACCGCGTCGAGCTCGCCGAGCAGCGCCTGCAGTTGGGTGTGGTCCCGCAGCGTCACGATGCGCCCGGAGCGGGCCGGTTGCTGGTTCACCACGACCACGCCGTGCGCCCCGAGGTGCAGTTCGTCGTACGCCGTCCGGCCGGCGCGGAGCAGCTCGGACAGGGCGGTCGGCAGGTGCAGCTCCTCGACCATGACCCCGGGCGGGACCTGTTGGAGGCCGAGCAGCCGCCGGGCCTCGTCGTTGACCAGCTGGATGCGTCCATCGCTGTCGATCAGCAGCAGGCCTTCGCGGGCGGCACGCAGTACGCCCTGGTAGAAGTCGAGCATCCAGGCCAGCGTCTGGGTTCCCATCCCGCGGGTGGCCTGGCGGACCCGCCAGGCGACCAGTGCGTTCCCGGCGACCGCGACCCCGAGCATCAGGCTGGCGATGCCGAGCATGGTCCGGGTCTCGGTCTGCAGGAGCTCCGACCAGCTCGGTGGGGTCAGCCCGGCCGCCGCCGCGTCCCGGTCGGCCCGCGAACGCGTCCGGCTGGCCAGCGTGACCCAGACCATCGCGATCAGCACCGCGACCGTCCCGGTCTGCAACCAGAGCACCTGGCGCCGCAGCTCCCACGGCCGTCGTCCCATGGCGACATTGTCCACACCAGTGCTGCCGGTGGTAGACCGCGGCAGGTGTTCGCCGCCTCGACAGGTGTGCCGCGTGCCGGGCCGGCGGTGGCGGCCGCGAACGATATGAACGAAATGCGCCGTTGTCCTGTGCGTCACGTCACAGTTACCCAGAACCGCCCTGATCGAGCGCTGCCGGCCGAGGAGCCACGTATGTCGACCACCGCACCCCGCCCCACCCCGGTCCGCAACGACCGGACCCATTTCCTGTACATCGCCGTGATCGTCGCCGTCCTGCTGGGAATCGGCGTCGGCTTCCTGTTCTCCGACTTCGCGGTCGAGCTGAAACCGCTCGGCACCGGGTTCGTGAACCTGATCAAGATGATGATCAGCCCGGTCATCTTCTGCACGCTGGTGCTCGGTATCGGTTCGGTCCGCCAGGCCGCCAGCGTCGGCAAGGTCGGTGGCCTCGCGCTGCTGTACTTCGTCGTGATGTCGACCGTCGCGCTGGCGATCGGCCTGGTGGTCGGCAACCTGGTCCAGCCGGGTTCCGGCCTGAACCTGACCGACAAGCTGCGCGAGACCGGCCAGAGCCAGGCCGCCGGCGCGCACGAGAACACCACCGACTTCCTGCTCGGCATCATCCCGAAGACGATCGTCTCGGCGCTGACCGAGGGCCAGGTGCTGCAGACCGTGCTGGTCGCGCTGCTGGTCGGGTTCGCCCTGCAGGGCATGGGGTCGAAGGGGCAGCCGATCCTGGACGGCATCGCGCACCTGCAGCGGCTGGTCTTCAAGGTGCTGGCGATGATCATGTGGGCGGCCCCGATCGGCGCCTTCGGTGCGATCGCCGCGGTCGTCGGCGCCACCGGCTGGGACGCCCTGGTCAGCCTGGGCAAGATCATGCTGGCCTTCTACATCACCTGCCTGCTGTTCGTGATCGTTGTCCTGGGCACCATTCTCAAGGTGGTCACCGGGCTGTCGATCTTCCAGCTGCTGCGCTACCTGGGCCGCGAGTTCCTGCTGATCGTGTCCACCTCGTCGTCGGAGACCGCGCTGCCGCGGCTGATCGGCAAGATGGAACACCTCGGCGTCTCCAAGAGCGTGGTCGGCATCACCGTGCCGACCGGCTACTCGTTCAACCTCGACGGCACCGCGATCTACCTGACGATGGCCTCGCTGTTCATCGCCGAGGCGATGGACCAGCCGTTCTCGATCGGGCAGCAGATCTCCCTGCTGGCGTTCATGATCATCGCCTCGAAGGGCGCCGCCGGGGTCACCGGCGCCGGTCTGGCCACGTTGGCCGGTGGGCTGCAGTCGCACCGGCCGGACCTGGTCGACGGCGTCGGGCTGATCGTCGGCATCGACCGGTTCATGTCCGAGGCCCGCGCGCTGACGAACTTCGCCGGCAATGCGGTCGCCACGGTCCTGGTCGGCCACTGGGTCGGCCAGCTCGACCGCGAGCAGGTCAAGCAGGTCTTCGCCGGCGACGACCCGTTCGACGAGGCCGCGTTCGCCGCCGGTGACACCCATGCGGGCGACGTACCGGCGTCCGTCACGGCCGGCAGCGGTCCGGAGACGCAAGACCGCACCCACTGATCCAACCGTCCCACCCCTCACCAGTGCCCGTCAGCCACGGCTGACGGGCACTGGTCATTTCCCGGAGCAGCTCGACCACCGGGGCGGTGGTCCACATCCCGCGACGGGCGGAGTTCGCCGGACGCCGCGCGACGTACGCTGGTGACATGTCACTGAAGCGCAGCCCCCTGCTCGACCTGCCCGCCGCGGTCGAAGCCGACGGTCCGGACGCCGGAGTCGCGGCGCACTACGGCTCGGACCTGCGCGAGCAACGCGCGCTGGTGCAGGGCCAGGGGTACGTCGACCTGTCGCACCGCGACGTGGTCACGATCAGCGGGCCCGACCGGCTCACCTGGCTGCACGCGCTGACGACGCAGTACTTCGAAGGGCTGGCCGCCGGGACGTCGACGACGGCGCTGCTGCTGTCCCCGACCGGCCACGTCGAGCACGCGATGTACGGCGTGGACGACGGCGAGACGTTCTGGCTGCACACCGAGCCGGGCGCGGCGGCCGCACTGGTCGAGTGGCTGCAGAAGATGGTGTTCATGTCCCGGGTGGAGATCACCGACGTCACCGACGCGTACGCGATCGTCTGGCGTCCCGGCCCGGCGCCGACGGAGGGGCCGTTGACGCGCAGCGGCCGCGACTCGCTGGGTGGGTACGAGGTGTTCCTGCCCCGCGAAGAGCTCTCGGCGTACGCCGAACTCGCGGGACCGCCGGCCGGCGTCTGGGCGTACGAGGCGCTGCGGATCGAGGCGGGGCACCCGCGGTTCGGCCTCGACACCGACGAGCGCGCGATCCCGAACGAGCTGGGCTGGCTCGGCGTCGGCGTTCACCTGGACAAGGGCTGCTACCGCGGCCAGGAGACGGTCGCCCGGGTGCACAACCTGGGCCGCCCGCCGCGCCGGCTGGTCCGCTTGCACCTGGACGGTTCGGTCGACCACCTGCCGCAGCACGGGTACGCCGTGCGGGTGGGGGACAAGCAGGTCGGGTTCGTCGGCTCCGCGGCGCGGCACCACGAGTTCGGGCCGATCGCGCTGGCGCTGGTGAAGCGCTCGGTCGATCCCAGCGCCGAGCTGCAGGTCGTCGCCGAGGACCAGCCGACGGTGACCGCGACCCAGGAGCTGATCGTCGACCCGGAGGTCGGGCTGCACGTGCGCAGCCGGCTGTGAGCCGAATCATCTCCAACCAGGGTTTTTGCCCCTGACGCATCCGCCGTACAGTTCAGCCGTGACCGAACCTGTGATCGTGGCCGACGTCGTCCGCAGCGGCTTCGTCGAAGGGCACCACCGCGGCTCCGTCGTCGTGACCAATCCCGACGGCGGTGTCGAGTGGTCCGTCGGCGTGGCCGACGAGCCGATGTTCCCGCGCTCGTCGAACAAGCCGATGCAGGCCCTCGGCATGCTGCGCCACGGCCTCCAGCTGGACGGCCGGCTGCTCGCGCTGGCCGGGGCGTCGCACTCCGGCGAGCAGATCCACCTGGACGGCGTACGGGAGATCCTGGCGGGGGTCGGGCTGGACGAGACCGCGCTGCGGACGCCGCCGCAGTACCCGGTCGAGGACGAGGCGCGGGACGCGTGGGTGCGCGCCGGTCACGGTCCGGAGCCGATCACGATGAACTGCTCGGGCAAGCACGCGGCGATGATCGCGACCTGCGTGGCGAACGGGTGGTCGATCCACGATGCCGCCCGCGAGCACAGCCCGGACGGCGTCTGGGGCGCCGACGACTACCGCTCCCCGCAGCACCCGCTGCAGCAGGCGATCCGCACCGCCGTCGAGGACTCAGCCGGCGAGAAGGTCTCGTACGTCGCGGTCGACGGCTGCGGCGCGCCGATCCTGGCGATCAGCCTGGCTGGTCTGGCGCGCTCCTTCGGTCTGTTCGCCTCGGCCGCGCCGGACACGCTCGAGGGCCGGGTCGCCGACGCGTTCCGGGCGTTCCCGGAGTACGCCAGCGGCACCCGCCGCGACGAGGCCGCGCTGATCCGCGCGATCCCCGGCCTGTTCTGCAAGGTCGGCGCCGAGAGCGTGTACGCCGTGGGCCTGGCCGACGGCCGGGGCATTGCCGTGAAAATCGAGGACGGCAGCGCCCGCGCCCGAGCCGTGGTGATGGCCGCCACCTTGAAGAAGCTGGGCCTGAACCACGAAGTCCTCGACGCCCAGGAGCACGCCGCCTTGCTCGGCGGCGGCGTCCAGGTCGGCTCGGTCCGGCCGCATTTTCCGGTTTTCAGGTAGTTCCTGCTCAAACCAGGCGGGTAGGGAGTTGCTCGCGCTGACAGCAGCATGCATCCAGTGAAAACGCAGGGTGTCCGTGGCTTCGATCGCGTCAGGATTCGAACTCCACCGGGTCGGTACGACGGCCCGCCCGGAACGCCTCGAGGTGCCGCTCGAACGGGACGCCGGAGTTCGCGAACAGCACCGAGCCGTTCTCCGAGGTGATGAGCGCCCCGCCGCCCCTGGCCGGCTGCCAGACGTAAACGGCCGAGTCCTCCGGCAGCTCGCGCGAATTCTCGAGCACCGCCTCCTGATCCATGCGCAGGAAACGGGCCGCCTGCAGCAACAGAGCGTAGTGCCGCTCGAAGAACGGACCCTCCGGCTCCTGATCGGGCGCCTGCAGCTCCAGCTGAAGATCGACCATCATCCCCATCACCTCGCTGACGTCCTCGAGCAGTTCGTCCAGCTCGGGCGTAGGCGAAGCGACGGTGACGCCGTCGGGCACCTCGGGCGTCTCATCGGCAATCAGGCGGTGCAGCGTCTTCACCGCCGCGGCGTCGGACTCGCCCAGCACCCGATCGAAGACCCGCTCGTAGACCCGCTGCCGCACCCGCTCCGCGTCCCGATCGACATCATCGCCATCGGCGACCTCGGCCAGCACCCGACCCGTCTCCCGGGCGATCTCCCGCCCGATCAGCGTCCACTCAGGATGCTGCGCGAGTTCCTCGAATCCTTCGGGAAACAACTGCTCCGTGGCCACCTGCTCCGCCTCCGGCGCCGTCTCGTACTCCGAAGTCGCATCGCCCATGTACGTCTCCCATCACCACGCCGGTCCACACAGGCCGGCGCACCGCCGCCGCTCATCGAGGTCCTTGGCGGTCATGCTATTTGTTCGGGGGTGCTCACCCGGAGTGAGTGAGCGGGCTCACGGCCGCGCTGCTTGCAATTGCAAGCACTCTGCTAGCACACTGGAGACATGGCCAGGTTGAGTGATCGTGCGGCGGACGCGATGGGTTCGGTGGGGGAGTACCTCGCCGAGCAGCGTCGGCACGCGCAGTTGTCGTTGCGGCAGCTGTCCGACCTGGCCGGTGTCTCCAACCCGTACCTGAGCCAGATCGAGCGTGGCCTGCGCAAGCCGTCGGCCGACGTACTGCAGCAGTTGGCGAAGGCGCTGCGGATCTCCGCGGAGACGCTCTACGTGCGAGCCGGCATTCTCGATCCGGACGACGGCACCGACGGCGCCCGGCGTGCGACCGGTGTGGTCGACGCGATCCTGCTCGACCCGGCGCTGAACGAGCGCCAGAAGCGGGTGCTGCTCGACGTGTACGGATCGTTCGTGCGCGAGAACGCCGACGACGACGAACCGGCCGCGGCGGCGACGAAGCCCCCGGCCCGCAAGACCGCGCAGGCCAAGAAGCCGGTCCCGAAGACGGCCGCGAAGCCGGCCCGCAAGACGGCGCCGAAGAAGCCCGCGGTCCCCACGACCCCTGCATCACCGCGCACCACCCACTGAACAAACTGCTCCGAGGAGAAGCCTGATGGCTACCCGTACCCCCGTCACGCCCCTGTACGTCATCGCCGGTGCCGGCGACCTGGCCGTGGAGAAGTTCCGCGCGGTCAGCGAGGACGTCACCGCCCGGTTCGCCCAGCTGGACCAGCAGAAGCTGCAGGCGACCCTGCAGACCGAGCTGACCAAGCGTCAGGTCGAGCTGTCCAAGCGGCTCGAGGCGCTGGCCGCGGACGCCAAGACCGTGCCGGCCAAGCTGCGTGAGCTGCCGGCCGTCGCGCAGGCCGGGCTGACCACCGTGCTCGGCCAGGCCGAGGAGACCTACGAGGACCTGGCCGCCCGCGGCGAGGAGATCGTCGGCCGGATCCGCAGCCAGAAGGCGTCCGAGGACCTGGCCGCGCAGGCCAAGACCACGGTCAGCAAGGCGAAGGCGACCCGGACCACGGCGCGCAAGACCGCCGACACCGCCGCCCGCAACGTCAAGGCGACCACCACCAGCGCCCGCAAGACCACGAAGACCGCCGCCAAGGCCGCCGGCGACGCCGCCGCGAAGGTTGGCGACTGACCGTAGTCACCGGGTCGCGGGCCGCCGCCGTACGCGGTCCGCGGCCTGCAACACGCCGACGGGTGGCCCCAATCTGCCGCTGAGCAGAGGTGGGCCACCCGTCTGCTTGTTAGGCTCGTACGCATGCTCCCACTCGCCACGTTCCCGAACCTGTTCCCGGGGTTCGGCAATCCGTTCGACGTCATCTGGTGGGTGGTCCTCGGCCTCAAGCTGGTCGCACTGCTCGACGCCGCGTTCCGCCCGCGCGCGGTGTTCGTCGCGGCGG
The DNA here is from genome assembly GCF_001984195.1 of Kribbella sp. ALI-6-A. Lineage (GTDB taxonomy): Bacteria > Actinomycetota > Actinomycetes > Propionibacteriales > Kribbellaceae > Kribbella. The sequence goes on along the minus strand of NZ_MTQN01000012.1, from coordinate 166,171 downwards.
ACAAGCTGACCAAGCCCGGCTGGATCCTGATCCTGGCGGCGTTCTCGCTGTCGCAGATCTTCCAGGGCGGCTGGCTCAGCTTCTTCGGCCTGATCGGCATCGTCGCCGCGGGCGTCTACCTGGTCGACGCCCGCCCGGCCCTGCGCGCCGCCGGCGGCCGTGGCCGAGGTGGCGGCTGGGGCATCCGCCGCCGCCGGGGTCCCCGCCCGCTCTGACCCACCCGCCCCGACCCCGCGCCACCTCTTCCTGCGCCCGTGCGCCCCCGTGCATTTGATGGGTCAACCCACCAAATGCCCCGTTGGCGCACGGAATTCCGGTGGGCCCACGGGCCAACTGATGGGTTAACCCACCAAATGGTCCCCGTGGCCCGCGCAACTCCGCTGGGCCAACGGGCCAACTGACGGGTTCACCCACCAAATGGACTACGAGCGGTAGACGATCACCTTGTCGCCGACCTTGACCTGGTCGAACAACCACTTGATCTTGGCCAGGTCGCGCACGTTCACGCAGCCGTGCGAGGCGCCGGCGTAACCGCGGGCGGCGAAGTCCGATGAGTAGTGCACGGCCTGGCCGCCGCTGAAGAACATCGCGTACGGCATCGGGCTGTCGTACAACTTCGAGACGTGGTTGCGGCTCTTCCAGCCGACCGAGAACGCGCCCTCGCGGGTCGCGGTCTTCTTGGCGCCGAACCGGACGTCGAACTGCAGCTTCACCACGCCGTCGATCACGTAGCGCAACTTGCGGGTGGACTTGTCGATGCACAGCGCGACACCGGTCGCGCAGCGCTGGTCGAGCTTCTTGCCGTCCACCACCGGCGCGGGCGGGAACAGCTCCTGCTGGGTCGGCTCCCGGGTCGCGGCCTTCAGCTGGTCCCAGGTGTTCTGGTCGACGTAGCCGAGCTCGGGAATCCCCTTGGACGCCTGGAACTTCTTCACCGCGGAGCGGGTCATCGTGCCGAAGGAGTTGTCCAGCCACTTCTTGTCGAGCAGCTTCAGCTGGATCAGGCGGGCCTCGACCTTGCGTACGTCGGCGCTGCTGGAACCGTTGCTCCACAGGGCCTTCGGGTAGATCGGCAGCTCACCGCTGACCTCGAACGGCACGGTCTTCAGGTCGGTGCTCGCCACCGGAGCAGCCGGAGCCGCGGCAGCCGAGCCTCCGGAACTGTCCAGTCCGTACACGACCAGCCCGGTCGCGGCCGCCGCGACGACCATCCCCGCCAGCAGGTGCCGGACGGCCGACACCTTCCCTACCCAGTTCCGCGCGCGCATCGCGTACCCCTCGTGGTCGAATCCCCTGTACGTACTGGGACGTCCTCACCGACCGGTTGGTTGGCCCCCACACACAATTGCCGAGTCAGCGTAGGTGGTGAATCACACCCGGTACACCCGTCGTGAGCAACTCGTGACCTGTTCCACACTGGTGGCATGGAGATCCTGCTCAGCACCGCGGACATCACCACGGTCCCGGCCGACGCGATCGTGAACGCCGCCCATCACGCCCTGCGCGGCGGCGGAGGCGTGGACGGTGCCATCCACCGGGCCGGTGGGCCGACGCTCCTGGCCGAGTTGATCGAGCGCTATCCACACGGCTTGCCGACGGGCGAGGCCGGCTGGACGACGGCGGGCAACCTGCCGGCGTCGTACGTGATCCATGTCGTCGGGCCGAATCACACCGCCGGGCAGACGGATCCAGCCCTGCTCGAGTCCTGCTACCGCAACGCGCTGCGGATCGCCGACGAGTTCGGCGTACGCCGGTTGTCGCTGCCCGCCGTGTCGGCCGGGATCTACGGCTGGCCCGCGCAATCCGCGGCCGACATCGCCGTCCGGACGTTGCGCCGTACGCCGACATCGGTGGAGACGGCGACGTTCTGCCTGGTCGCGCCGCGGCTGTTCGACGCCTTCAGCACGGCAACGGCGGCCGAGGACTAGTCCTCGGCCGCCGTCGACGGATGGTGCGGGTGGATCAGGCGTTGTAGACCAGGATGCGGTCGCCGACCTTCACCCGGGCGAAGATCCAGGCGATCTTCTTCTTGTCGCGCATGTTGATGCAGCCGTGCGAGGAGCCGTTGTAGCCGCGGGCCTTGAAGTCGGCCGAGTAGTGAATGGCCTGGCCGCCGCTGAAGAACATCGCGTACGGCATCGGCGACTTGTAGATCGACGAGACGTGGTTCTTCGACTTGCGCTGCAGCTTGAAGAAGCCGTTGCGGGTCGGCGTCCGCGGCCCACCGAAGCGAGCGTCGCCGGTGGCGAGCAGCTTGCCGTTGTACAGGAACGCGACCTTGCGGGTCTTCTTGTTGACACAGATGATGCGGCCGGTCATGCAGCGCTTGTCCAGCCGCAGCTTGCCCGGGACGAGCACGTTCTTGGCGGCCGGCTTGACCGCCGTCTTCGCAGCCGGCGCCGAAGCGGCCGTCGGCGCAGTCGCCGCCCCGGCCGGAGCGGCCGACGGCGCGGCCCCCGCCGTACCGGTGGCGGCGAATACGCCGACCCCCAGCATCGCGACCGCCGTCGTGGTGGCGCCGAGCTTACGCAGAATCCCCATGAACCTTTGTCCTTCCCCCAACTGAGTGACTTCCACTGTGTAGACGACGAAGCAGGCACTCCGGTTGGTCACGATCCGGAAAATTCCCCCGCGAATCGTGACCGGCCGGTGAATCGTTGATCAGGCCTTGTTCTTGCGGCCCAGCTTGGCGCGCTCGATCTGGGTCAGCGCGACCTTGCGCATCCGGATCGCGTCCGGGGTGACCTCGACGCACTCGTCCTCGCGGCAGAACTCCAGCGACTGCTCGAGCGACAGCTTGCGGGCCGGCACCAGCTTCTCGAACTCGTCCGCGTTCGAGCGGACGTTGGTCATCTTCTTTTCCTTGGTGATGTTGACGTCCATGTCGTCGGAGCGTGAGTTCTCCCCGATGATCATGCCCTCGTACACCTCGGTGCCCGGCTCGACGAACATCGTGCCGCGCTCCTGCAGGTTGATCATCGCGTACGACGTGGCGACGCCGGTGCGGTCGGAGACCAGCGAGCCGGACGGGCGCGTGCGCAGCTCGCCGAACCACGGCTCGTAACCCTCGAACACGTGGTGCGCGATGCCGGTGCCGCGGGTGTCGGTGAGGAACTCGGTGCGGAAGCCGATCAGGCCGCGGGCCGGGACGAGGAACTCCATCCGGACCCAGCCGGTGCCGTGGTTGGTCATCTGCTCCATCCGGCCCTTGCGGACCGCGAGCAGCTGGGTGACGGTGCCCAGGTACTCCTCCGGGCAGTCGATGGTCAGCCGCTCGACCGGCTCGTGCTTCTTGCCGTCGATCTCCTTGGTGACCACCTGCGGCTTGCCGACGGTGAGCTCGTAGCCCTCGCGACGCATCTGCTCGACCAGGATGGCCAGCGCCAGCTCACCACGGCCCTGCACCTCCCAGGCGTCCGGACGCTCGGTCGGCAGCACCTTGATCGACACGTTGCCGACCAGCTCCTTGTCGAGCCGGTCCTTGACCAGGCGGGCGGTGACCTTGGTGCCCTTGGTCCGGCCGGCCAGCGGCGAGGTGTTGGTGCCGATCGTCATCGAGATGGCCGGCTCGTCCACGGTGATGAACGGCAGCGGCTTGGGGTTTTCCGGGTCGGCCAGGGTGTCGCCGATCATGATCTCCGGGATGCCGGCGATCGCGACGATGTCACCCGGTCCGGCCGAGTCGCCGGGCACCCGCTCGAGTGCTTCGGTGACCAGCAGTTCGGTGATCTTGACCCGCTGGAAGGTTCCGTCGTGCTTGCACCAGGTGACCTGGGCGCCCTTCTTCAGCGTGCCCTCGTGCACCCGGACCAGCGCGAGCCGGCCGAGGAACGGCGAGGCGTCCAGGTTGGTGACGTGCGCCTGCAGCGGCGCGCCCTCGGTGTACTCCGGGGCCGGCACGTTGGCCAGGATCGTCTCGAACAGCGGCTCGAGGTCTTCGGAATCCGGCAGGCCGCCGTCGGCGGGCTGGTTCAGCGAGGCGCGGCCGGCCCGGGCCGAGGCGTAGACGACCGGGAAGTCCAGCGCGCTCTGGTCGGCGTCGTGGTCGAGCAGGTCGAGGAACAGCTCGTAGGTCTCGTCGACGACCTCGGCGATCCGGGCGTCCGGGCGGTCGACCTTGTTGACCACCAGGATCACCGGCATCTGCCGGGCCAGCGCCTTGCGCAGCACGAACCGGGTCTGCGGCAGCGGACCCTCGGAGGCGTCCACCAGCAGCACGATGGCGTCCACCATCGACAGGCCGCGCTCGACCTCGCCACCGAAGTCGGCGTGGCCGGGGGTGTCGATGATGTTGAGCGTCATCTGCTCGCCGTTGGCCATCTTGTGCCGGACGGCGGTGTTCTTGGCGAGGATCGTGATGCCCTTCTCACGCTCCAGGTCGCCGGAGTCCATCGCGCGCTCGTCGACGTGCTGGTGGGCTCCGAACGCGCCGGACTGCCACAGCATCGCGTCGACAAGGGTGGTCTTCCCGTGGTCGACGTGGGCCACGATGGCCACGTTGCGCAGATCATTACGGAGGGGCATGCGGAAGCGCTCCAAGCAGTTGAGACAAGCAGTGGTCACTGAGAGTCAGATGGTGGCTACGGCGGGTGTGATGTCGCTCGGGTGCCACTCGACTTACTGATCGACGCACTGCGCAGCCAGTCCATCCTACCGGTGACTCCGTGTGGCGTCGAAACCGGCCGCCCGGGCCGGTGACGCTGCGTGTCCGGATCGCGGTTGAGCCTTTGACATTCGTTGACTGGACGTCCAGTCTATAGGTGGGCGCCTGGGGAGGGGCCTCGAAGGGGAACAACGGGGGGTCAGCCCGGGAGTGCCGAGCACGAGGTGGGGGATGCTCGGCCTCCGGGGCCCTGACCAGGGAAGAAGAACGTGCCGCGGTCGGTCGCCACGAACCAGCAGATGCGCGAACGCTCGAGAGAGCGGATCCTCAGCGCTGCCCTGGAGGTGTTCGCCGAGAAGGGCTACGAGGCGGCGTCGATCTCGGACGTGACGGCCCGGGCCGGGGTCTCCCGCGGGCTGGTCGGCTACTACTTCGCCTCCAAGCGCGATCTGGCCGCCCAGCTGCTCGACCGCTGGCTGGACGGCATCGCCGGCATCCTGGACATCCCCGGTACGCCGGACGAACGGCTGGCCGGCATGATCGACGGCGCGCTGATGGCCGCAGCGATGACGCTGCCGGTGCAGCGGCTGGCGATCTCGCTGATGATGCAGCCCAGCACACACGGGATCTTCGCCGAGGTCGAGACCGAGAAGTCCGCCCGGATGGCGCTGGTCGAGGACGCCATCCGCAAGGTCTTCGCCGAGCGCGGCGCGGCCGACCCGGCGGTCGAGGAGATGTTGCTCAGGGCAACACTCGAGGGCGTCACGGTCAAGCTCGCGATCTATCCCGAGACGTTCCCGCTCGAACCGATCCGCCGCCGCCTGTACGCCGGCTACGGCCTGCCGGAACCGAAGGAACCGCTGCCGGTCCCGTCCCCGGCGGTGGATCGCCTGCGCGCCAGACCCTGAACGTCAGTTGACCCGGTGCACCTTGTGCTGCGCGGCCTGGGCCCGGGGGCGGACGGTCAGGCGGTCGATGTTGACGTGTGGCGGCCGCGACGCCACCCAGGTGACGATCTCGGCGATGTCGTCCGAGGTCAGCGGCTCGGCGACGCCGGCGTACACGGCCTCGGCCTTGTCCTGGTCGCCGTCGAAGCGGGTCAGGGCGAAGCCCTCGCTCTTCACCATGCCCGGCGCGATCTCGCAGACCCGGACCGGCTGGTCGAACAGCTCCAGCCGCAGGGTGTCGACGACCGCCTTCACCGCGTGCTTGGCGGCGACGTACCCGCCACCGCCCTCGTACGCGACCTGTCCGGCGGTCGAGCCCATCACCACGATCGTGCCACGGCCCGCGATCAGGGCCGGAAGCAACGACTTGGTCACCGCGGCGACGCCGATCACGTTCACCTCGTACATCCGCCGCCAGGCGTCCAGGTCGGCGTCGGCGACCGGCTCGAACCCGAACGCGCCACCGGCGTTGTTCACCAGCAGGCCGACCCGCTCACCGGCCGCCACGGTCAGCGCCGCGACGTCCTCGGCCGAGGTCACGTCGCACTGGACGGCGCGCCCGTCGATCTCCTTGGCCAGCTCCTCGATCCGGTCCAGCCGCCGGGCGGCGCACACCACCTCGAACCCGGCCGCCGCGAGATGCCGCGCGGTGGCAGCCCCGATCCCACTACTGGCTCCGGTCACCACGGCCACAGGACGAGTCGTCATAGCCACAGTCTTTCAAACCCGGTCCGGGACGCGGTACGCCGTCTCACCGCGGGCGGCCGTCACCACGCCGCCGAGTGCGGCCAAACTGATCGCGATGAAGCCCGCCAGCATCCCCAGGGTCTGCCCGTCGGGGTGGATCAACGACTGCCCGCGGAACGCCTGGACCGTCACGGTGATCATCAGGCCGGTGTAGGCGAACGCGGCCACACCCACCAGCCGCGCCCGCACCCGCTCCGGCCGCAGCCACGCCACCCGCGCCGCCAGAACACTCAGCACCAGTACGACGGCCAGCAGCGCGTGAATCGCGTGCAGTCCGACGAAGTGCGGGATCCGCAGGTCGCCGCCGACAGTGCTCCAGTTGGTCAACGGCATCCCGGGCCCGCCGGCCTCGACGCCGATGCCGTGGCTGCCCGCGAGCGTCACCGGCTGCCCGCTGGCGTCCACCACCTGCTGCTCGGCGGAGTTGTTGCCCACCAGGTAGAAGGCGAGGAACATCCCGGCGGTCGCCAGGCCGAGCCCGACCCGGATCGCGCGGTTCAGCGGCGCGTCGCCGACCCGCTGGAACAGCAGCATGACCGCGACCACCAGGCTGGCGCCGAACAGTCCGATCACGCCGGACATGAAGACCTGCCGCCCGACCTGGTTGAAGGTGTCGGAGTTGGCGTTGAAGTGGCTGAACGTGCCGCGCGCGGCCTGGATCGCGATGAAGCCGACGTCCACGATCCCGGTGATCGCGAACACCGTGCCGGTCCACCAGCCGAAGCGCTTGGCCTTGCGCAGTCGTGACAGCAGCCACGCGAGCGTCGCGCCGTACAGGACGAACGAGAGGCCGAACTTGAACGGCTTCAGCCACACGGACTCGTTGAGGACCTCGCGGCTGTCGACCAGCACGCCGACGGCGGCGGTCAGTACCAGGGCGGCCATGGTCAGCACCATCAGCATCAGTGGGCGGTGCCACGACTTCAGTTCGGCCAGGACAGTACGCATCAGGGTTCTCCAGGGCGTTCTCGCGAGCGGTGGGGACGCCTTCCATGCTTCGCGTTCGGGGCCGTCGGCACAGTGGTCCCAATCCGCCGATCGCTGGTGGTGTCAGGCCCACCTCCCGCGGCGCACGGGGGCACGCACCGCCCGCCGGCGCCGGAGTTACGCTGGCCAGGTGACCCAACCCTCCGCTGACCGTCCTCTTCGGCGGGTCGCGATGATCAGCCTGCACACCTCGCCGCTGGATCAGCCGGGCACGGGCGACGCGGGCGGGATGAACGTCTACGTGGTCGAGTTGTCCAAGCGGCTCGCCGGCCTGGGTATCGCGGTTGACATCTTCACGCGCGCGACCTCGTCGGCATTGCCGCCGAAGATCGAGCTGGTGCCCGGCGTCACCGTGCGCAACGTCGCCGCCGGCCCGTACGAGGGACTGGCGAAGAACGAGCTGCCCGCCCAGCTGTGCACGTTCGCCCGCGCGGTCCTGCGCGCCGAGGCGGTCCGCGAGCCGGGCTACTACGACGTGATCCACTCGCACTACTGGCTGTCCGGTCAGGTCGGCCTGCTCGCCCGGGACCGTTGGGCCGTCCCGCTCGTGCACACGATGCACACGATGGCCAAGGTCAAGAACGCCAGCCTCGCCGACGACGACGTACCGGAGCCGCCCGCGCGGCTGCTCGGCGAGGAGCAGGTGGTCGAGGCGGCCGACCGGTTGCTGGCCAACACCGGCGACGAGGCGAACGAACTGATCGACCTGTACGGCGCGCAGCCGGCCAAGGTCGAGGTGGTCAACCCCGGCGTCGACCTGGAGATGTTCAGCCCGGGCGACCAGGCGACGGCCCGGCGTACGGTCGGGGTCCGGGAGGACGCGGTCGTGCTCGCGTTCGTCGGGCGGATCCAGCCGTTGAAGGCGCCTGACCTGCTGATCCGTGCCGCCGCGCGGATGCTCGAGCGCGATCCGGGGCTGCGCGAGCGGCTGGTCGTCGCGATCATCGGCGGCCCGTCGGGCAACGGGATGGAACACCCCGAGGCGCACGCCGACCTGGCTCGCCGGCTCGGGGTCGACGACGTGACCCGGTTCGTGAAGCCGATGCCGCGGCCGGGATTGGCCGACTGGTACCGGGCCGCGTCGGTGGTCTGCGTTCCGTCGTACTCGGAGTCGTTCGGGCTGGTCGCGCTGGAGGCCCAGGCCTGCGGTACGCCGGTGGTCGCGGCCGCTGTCGGTGGGCTGACGACCGCGGTCAGTGACGGCGTGACCGGGCTGCTGGTGCCCGGGCACGGCGTCGACGAGTTCGCCGACGCGCTGGGCCGGATCGCGACGGATCCCGACACCCGCGAGAGCATGAGCAAGGCCGCGGTCGAGCATGCCCAGGCGTTCGGCTGGGAACACACCGCGGAGAAGACGCTGGCCGCGTACCGGACGGCCGCGCGGACGATGGCGGCCGAGCTGGCCGCGGAGGTGGCGGGATGAGCGCACGGCGTACTGGAGTGGCCGGATGAGGGTCTCGGCGGCGGACGTGATCCGCCAGGTGCTGACCGAGAACGACCTCGACTTCACCGAAACCGCGCCGGGGGCGTTCAGCGCGGACCTGCCCGGTGAGCGCAAGCTGAAGACGACCGTGTCGCTGACCGTGGGCGGGCAGTCCCTGCACGTGCACGCGTTCGTCGCCCGGCGTCCGGACGAGAACCACGAGGCCGTCTACCGCTGGCTGCTGGAGCGGAACCTCAAGATGTACGGCGTCGCCTTCGCCGTCGACCACCTCGGCGACATCCACCTGGACGGGCGGGTGCCGCTGCACGCGATCACGCCGGTCGAGGTCGACCGGCTGCTCGGCGCCGTCCTGGAGTACGCCGACTCGTCGTTCAACACGATCCTCGAGCTGGGCTTCGCCGGGTCGATCCGCAAGGAGTACGAGTGGCGGATCTCCCGCGGCGAGTCGACCCGGAACCTGGACGCGTTCAAGGGCTGGCTCGAGCCTCGATAGCATGCGGGGTATGACCTATCGCCTGATCCTGCTCCGCCACGGCCACAGCGACTGGAACGCCAAGAACCTGTTCACCGGGTGGGTGGACGTCGACCTCAACGCCCAGGGTGTCGAGGAGGCGCACCGCGGCGGTGAGCTGCTGCGCGACCGCGGCCTGCTTCCCGACGTCCTGCACACCTCGGTCCTGCGCCGCGCGATCCGTACCGCGAACATCGCGCTGGAGGTGGCCGGCCGGCAGTGGATCGACGTCCGCCGCTCCTGGCGGCTGAACGAGCGCCACTACGGCGCCCTGCAGGGCAAGGACAAGAAGCAGACCCTGGAGGAGCTCGGCGAGGAGCAGTTCATGCTGTTCCGCCGCTCCTACGACACCCCGCCGCCGCCGATCGAGCGCGGCTCCGAGTACGACCAGGCCGGCGATCCCCGCTACGCCGCCCTGCCCAGCGAGTTGCTCCCGGCAACCGAATGCCTGAAGGACGTCGTGGTCCGGATGCTGCCGTACTGGTACGACGCGATCGTGCCCGACCTGCGCGACGGCAAGACGGTCCTCGTCACCGCCCACGGCAACTCCCTGCGCGCCCTGGTCAAGCACCTCGACCAGCTCGACGAGCAGACGGTCGTCGGCCTGAACATCCCGACCGGCGTACCGCTGTACTACGAGCTCGACGAGGACTTCAACCCGGTCACCAAGGGCGGCGAGTACCTGGACCCGGAGGCGGCAGCCGCAGCCATCGAGGCCGTCAAGAACCAGGGCCGCTGACCCGGTAACGGCTCAAAGCAGAACCTGAGACCAGCAAGAACAAAGAAATACAAAGAACAAGAAAAGAACAGAAACTCAATTGGGTGGTCTTCGGTGACCGCGGGCAGGCAGGATCAGGCCGCCTGCGGTCACCGTCGACGGGCGACAGGTCAGTGCGCAGCGCGGCCTACCCACGCGAGGTGACGCCTAGCCGCATAGGTCGCTATGCGTGCTGATGAGAGCTGGTGCGGGCGAGCGGGTGGCAGTACGAGTACTCCACCGGAGACACCGTGGGGCCGCTGCCCGAGGCAGGCAGTGCTTGCCCGTTCTGCCGATGCCGAGGCCCCGAAAATCTGCGCGTCTGGCGGGTCGCCGAGGTGCTGGCCATCTTCCCCTTCGTATGCGGGCGTTGCAGGGCCAGGAGAAGCTGGACGTCTTCTGTGAGTTCCTCAAAGCGCTCGGGCGGCGGCTGCGGAAGCCTGTGCCGATGGACTCGGAGAGCAGCCGTGGGACTTCGGTGCTCGGGTTCGACGCCGAGCCCGACCTCGTCGTCATAGTTGACCGAACAGACGGCTCAAGGCTGGCCGAGGGTCTTGGACAGCAGGTCGTACGTTTCGTGGATCGCGTCCGGTGTGCTGGACACGACCTGAGCGTCGGGAAGCTGGGGCACGAGGTTCACCAGGGCGTCGTACATCCTGACCAGGTCGTCTCGGGTGACGAAGCGCTGGTGGTGCTGGATCCAGGGATCGTCGGTGGTCTGCGCCCGGTGATCGAAGCGGGCGGTGGCCGAGTCGCGGCTGTCGAGGAGTACGACCTCTTGGAAGCTCGCGCCGTGGTGGTGCGCGAGCGTTTCCAGCGTGGTGATCTCGTCCAACCGGGCGTGGTACTGGGGGAGCACGACGTCGTGGCCGGCGCGTAGATGGGTTGAGGCCAGGGAGTGCACGAGGGGCCAGGCGAGGTCCCAGGTGCGGTTGTTCGGATCCCGCCAGCCGCCGATCAGGCGGTGGAGGACGTCCACGTCGAGGTTGAGGGTTCCGGGGTAGTCGTCGGCGTAGAGCGCGGCGAGGGTGGACTTGCCGATGCCTGGCGGGCCGTTGAGGTGAATGAGTCGAGCCACGGACGTCACCGTACGACGGAACGAGGTGACCGCAGGCGGAGATCGGACCGCCTGCGGTCTTGTTCGTCAGGCCTTGAAGATCTCGTTCAGCAGCTCGGCCAGGGCCGCCGGGAAGGTCTGGGCCGGGTCGGCGTCCGAGTCGCCCATGGTGATCGACGCGGTCATGGTGCGGGTGCCGTCGGGGGAGCTGTACATGAGGGCGCCGTAGCCGCCGGGGGCGCTGCCGTTGTGGTGGAGGACGACGCCGCCGTGGTCGGGGCCCAGGTCCTGGACGAAGATGCCGAGGCCGTAGTCGATCGGGCCCGTGGGGGTGCGCATCTCGGCGAGGAGGTCGGCGGGGATGAGCTTGCCGCTGTTCAGGGCGGAAGTGAAGGTGTGCAGGTCCTGGGTGGTGGAGATCAGATCGCCGGCGCCGGCCAGGAGGGAGAGGTTCTGGCGGGTGACGTCCTCGACCTTCCAGTCCTCGCCGTCCTGGTAGCGGTAGTAGCCGTGGGCGTGCGGGCCGGGCAGCTCGGTCAGGTCGCCCGGTACGACGGTGCCGGTGAGGCCGAGGGGTTCGGCGATCTGCCGGCGCAGCGCCTCGGCGTACGACTGGCCGGTGAGCTTCTCGATCAGGAGGACGGCGAGCGTGTAGTTGGTGTTCGAGTAGCTCCAGTCCGCGCCGGGCTCGAAGCGGGACGGCTTGGCGAGGGCCAGGCGGACCAGTTCCTCCGGCTGGTAGCTGAGGAAGCGGTTCTCGACCCAGTCCTTGCCGGTGGCGGGGATGCCGGGGGCAACCGTTCCGTCGGGGTAGTACTCACCCGTGTAGTTGAACAGGCCGCTGGTGTGGTTCACCCATGGTGGCGATCACGCAGCTTCGCTGGTTCAGTATTCGGTTCGGCGTGGACGATCGGACCTCCCACGCCGAACCGGTTCGGGTGACCACAGGCGGCCTGTAGCTGGTCGCCTGCGGTCACCCGAAGAAGGCCTGACTATCTTCTGTTCTTGGTTTCCTTGCTCTTCTACTTCTTCGAGCTCTGTTGCTCAGTTGCCGTTGCCGTTGGGCGACGGCGCCGAAGCGCCGGCGCCCGAGCCGGCGGCAGTGCCGCCGACGGCGACCGGGAGCTCGCCGGTGACCAGGTAGACGACCCGGCGGGCCATCGAGACGGCGTGGTCGGCGATGCGCTCGTAGTACCGGCCGAGCAGCGCGATGTCGACGGCGACCTCGACGCCGTGCGGCCAGGAGTCGTCCATCATCAGGCGGAACTGGTTCGTGCGCAGCTGGTCCATCTCGTCGTCGACGGCTTCCAGCTTGGCGGCGGCGTCGACGTCGTGGGACTTGATCACGTCACCGGCGCCGTCGACCATCCGGCCGGCCACGGTGGCCATCTCCTGGATGACGTCGTGCAGGTCGGCCGGGATCGCGGCCGCGGGGTAGCGCAGCCGGGCGATCTTCGAGACGTGCGCGGCCAGGTCGCCCATCCGCTCCAGGTCGGCGACCATGCGCAGCGCGGCGACCAGCATCCGCAGCTCGTTGGCGACCGGGGCCTGGCGGGCCATCAGCTCGAAGACCTTCTCCTCGACGCCCTCGCCGGCGGCGTCCAGCTGGATGTCGGCGGCGATCACCTCTTCGGCCTGCCGGATGTCGGCGCTCAGCAGCGCGGTCGTCGACCGCCGTACGGCGGTGGACACCGTCCGGGTCATCCGCTCGAGCTCGGCGAGGATGTCGTCGAGCTGCTCGTGGTAGGTGTCGCGCATTGTGCATCCGATCTGTGCTGTCCGGTCCGGGCCCGGAACCGGGAGGTGCCGCGGGCCTGGTCCGGTACCCGCCCACCGTGGACCGTATGCCGTCGAGGTTGCCGGACGGCGACGAGTGGTGAACGGACGATGAACAGTGAGGACGCGTTCCGGTCATCCGGTGCTCATTCGGTCTTTCCCTGTGCTTTCCCCGCGTAGCATCGGTTCCGTGGACCCCACGCTGGCTGCGGTGCTGGGCGGCGTCATCGGCGCGGCCCTGGCCCTGCTTTCGCTCGGTGCGATGGTGTTGAGCGAGCGTTCCCAGACCAAGGTCCCGGTCTCCCCGGACCCGGCGGTCCCCAGTGGCGTGGCCACCGTGCTGTCGGTGCTGCGCTCGTCCGCGGTCGTGATGGGCCCCGAGGACCAGGTGCTGCAGGCAAGCGCTCCCGCGCACGTGCTCGGCATCGTCCGGGGCGAGCGGCTGGTGGTCGACGACCTGCTGACGATGGTCCGGGCGGTACGGCGGGACGGCGAGATCCGCCAGCAGGACCTGGAGATCGTCCGCGGCCGGCTCGGCGCCACGCAGTACGTGAGCGCCCGCGTCGCCCCGCTGGGCAGCCAGCTGGTCCTCGTCCTGGTCGAGGACCGGACCCGTGAGCGCCGGCTGGAGGCGATCCGGCGCGACTTCACCGTCAACGTCAGTCACGAGCTGAAGACCCCGATCGGCGCCCTGATCCTGCTCGCGGACGCCGTCTCGGAGGCCTCCGACGACCCGGAGGCGGTCCAGCGGTTCTCCGGCCGGATGCGGATCGAGGCGTCCCGCCTGAGCCGCCTGGTCAAGGAGATCATCGAGCTGTCCCGGCTGCAGGGCGACGACCCGCTGGAGAATCCCGGCCCGGTCGACATCAACGGCGTGATCGACGCCGCGGTGGACCGCTGCCGGGTCGACGCCGAGGGCCGCGGGATCAGCATCGTGGTGAAGACCGACCCCGATCTCGAGGTGATGGGCAGCGAGGACCAGCTGGCGATCGCGATCGGCAACCTGGTCGAGAACGCGGTCAACTACAGCCCCGACGGGACCCGGGTGGCGGTCGCCGCGCACCCGATCGGGGACCTGGTCGAGGTCACCGTGTCCGACCAGGGCGTGGGCATCCCGAGCAGCGACCTGGAACGCATCTTCGAACGCTTCTACCGGGTCGACCGGGCCCGCAGCCGGGAGACCGGCGGCACCGGGCTGGGCCTGTCGATCGTCAAGCACATCGCCTCGATCCACGGTGGCGACGTACGGGTCTGGAGCGTCGAGGGCCAAGGTTCCACCTTCACCGTCCGGCTCCCGCTGCGGCTCGATCCCGCCACCGGGCAACCGACCGGTTCCCCCACCCAGGAGGAGCCGGCCATCCCCCTGACGCCTACCCCGTCAGGTCTGCAGAGTGCAAAGGAGACAGCTTCGTGACCCGAGTGCTGGTCGTCGAAGACGAGGAGAGCTACAGCGACGCGCTGTCGTACGTACTGCGCAAGGAGGGGTTCGAGGTCGCCGTCGCGGAGACCGGCCCGGACGCGCTGGACGAATACGACCGGGCTGGTGCGGACATCGTCCTGCTCGACCTGATGCTGCCGGGCCTGTCCGGTACCGAGGTCTGCCGCGCGTTGCGGACCCGGGGCAACGTGCCGGTGATCATCGTCAGCGCCAAGGACACCGAGGTGGACAAGGTGGTCGGGCTCGAGCTGGGCGCCGACGACTACGTCACCAAGCCGTACAGCCCGCGTGAGCTGCTGGCCCGGATCAAGGCCGTACTGCGCCGTGGTGCGGACGTCGAGCTGCTGCCGGACACGCTCGAGGCAGGTCCGGTCCGGATGGACGTCGAGCGACACGTGGTGACGGTGTCCGGGACCGAGATCCGGCTGCCGCTGAAGGAGTTCGAGCTGCTCGAGATGCTGCTGCGCAACACCGGTCGGGTGCTCACCCGGGGGCAGCTGATCGACCGGATCTGGGGCGCCGACTATGTCGGGGACACCAAGACCCTGGACGTGCACGTGAAGCGGCTGCGCTCGAAGCTGGAGAAGGACCCGTCCAACCCGGCGCACCTGGTCACCGTGCGGGGGCTGGGTTACAAGTTCGAGGCCTGACAAAGGACCCCCACCGGCCGCCCCACCGGTGGGTTAGCTTAGGCTCGCCTTAGTCGATAATCGTCTGCTGAGGAGATCCGCCATGTCCTGGTCCCGTCGTCCCCGCCTGCGCCGGGCCCGTCCCGCGGTGCTCGCGCTCGCCGCGCTGCTGGTCGCCACCACGCTGGCCGCGTGCGGCAGCGACGCCGACCAGCAGGCCGAGCCGTCCGGCGACGCCGGCGCGGGCTTCCCGGTCACGCTGAAGAACGTCTTCGGCGAGACCACCATCACCAAGAAGCCCGAGCGCATCGTCACGCTCGGCTGGAACGCCCAGGACGTGGTCTACGCGCTGGGCGAGACGCCGGTCGGGATGCCGAAGGTGACCTACGGCCCGACCAAGGACGGCGTCACCGCCTGGGACGCCGACAAGTTCGACCCGGCCAAGACCACGCTGCTCGACGCGACCGACAAGTACCCGTACGAGGCGATCGCGAAGCTCGCCCCGGACGTCATCCTGGCGCCGTACGAGGGGTTCGACGAGACGGTCTACAAGACGCTGTCGGGTATCGCGCCGACCGTCGCCTACCCGGGTGCGCCCTGGCAGACGACCTGGCAGGACCAGACCACGCTGATCGGCAAGGCGCTGGGCAAGTCCGCCGAGGCCGACGCGCTGATCACGGGGATCAAGGACCGGGTCGCGAAGGTCGCGTCCGAGCACCCGGAGTTCAAGGGCAAGACGATCACCGTCGCGTCGTTCGGGACCGAGAACTACGTCTACATGCCGGGTGACCCGCGGGTGCAGATCCTGAACGAGATGGGCTTCGTGAACGCGCCCGGCGTACAGAAGCTGGAGGAGACGAACACGAAGAAGGAGTTCGCGCTCACGATCAGCAAGGAGAAGGTCGCCGAGATCGACGCCGACGTGGTGGTCGCGTACGTCGACGGGCTGACCGCGGCGAAGTTCGCCGCCGATCCGGTATACGCGGCGCTGCCGTCGGTGAAGAAGGGCAGCGCGTACGTACTGGAGGACCAGCAGGTGATCTCCGGGATGAGCGCGGTCAGCGTGCTGTCGGTCCCGTGGGTGCTGGACAAGATCGTGCCGGGCCTGGCGAAGGCCGCCGCGGCCGCGAACTGACACCTGCGGCGGGAGCCGGGGGCTGACATCTGCGGTGCGAGCCGTGAGGTGACTCCTGCGGCGTGAGCCGTGAGCTGGAATCCAGGCGGTGTGCGAGCCGCCTGGTGAAACTCGGGCGGCGCGAGCCGCCCACCCGAGCTCCGTGCGGGCCGGCCGGACCATGGCCCGGCCCGCCGGAACCAGGTCCCGCCCGGCGCCCGGCGACCGATCCGCCGCCCGGGCGGGGCCGTCGTACGGCGTCCTCGGCCACTGGACCGCCGGACCAGGAGCAGGGCCGTCCCGCGCCGGGGCGGCCCTGCTCGTGCCTCCAGGCGGCTCGCGCGCTGCCAGGCGCACGCCCTGGCGGCCGCCCTGGCGGCCGAACTGGCGGCGTACGCGTCGGAGCCTCGCGACCGAGCAGGCCGCCTCCTCGCGCGCCGCCGTCGAGTCGCAGCAGCGCGCACCCGCGGGCGTTTCGTGGGTGGACCCAGCAAATGGCCCCTTGGCCCACCGGAATTCGGTGGGCCAAGGGGCCAACTGGTGGGTTCACCCACCAAATGCGCGGGGCTGGCGAACCGAATGCGTGGTGCTGGGGGGAGCCGGATGGGCGGGGCTGGCGAACCGAGTGCGTGCCGGGGAGCCGGATGCGTGGTGCTGCCGAACCGGATGCGCGGTGCTACCGAGCCGAAGGCGTGCTGCGGGGTGAGGTCAGCCGTGGCTTCCCTCGGGAGCGTCGTCCCGCGGGGTCGGCGAGTAGTGGTCGGTGGTGAGCACCGGGACGTGCGCGGTGACCGGGGCGGCCTTGGCGAACGTGATGGTCAGCGTGATCATCCCGCCAGGCTTGCCGCCGGTGACGGTGAACGGCTTGCCGCTGGCCGGCGGCAGGGTCAGCGACGCGCCGGGGCTCAGCGTCATCGGGCGGACGTTGCCGACCGTGACGGTGGCCGGCGGGGCGGTCGGCTCGGCGCCGTCGCCCCGGGGCGCGGCGGCCGGCTCGGACGTGATGCCGGTCAGGGTGTCGTCGGTGCGGCCCGTGTTGACGATCGCGGCGTGCAGCTCACCGGCCCCGTCCTCGCCGGCCAGCACCAGCAGGTTGCGGACCGCGATCGAGCCCGAGGTCACGTTGGTGCCCTCGGCGGGCTGGTAGGGCTTCGAGGTCTGTGCGTTGAAGTTCGCACCGCAGGCCGCCAGTGCGAGGCTGAGCGTGACGGTGGCGCCGGCCGCGGCGGCGCGGCGCACGGCCGACGGGGGCAACGTGATGGGCACTGGGATCCCTCTCCTACAAGCTGTGGACGCCGTCAGGCTGCGGCCTCCGGCGCAGCAAAGCGTAGCGACCGAGCCGCCGCGACCGGACGGCGGCTCCACCTTCCGGGGGTGTCCGGGGCAACCAAACTCCGCGCGCGAGGCATGCCGGACAGCGTTTGTCAAGGCGGGAATGGGCCTCTGACCAGCGCAAACGCCCCGGCCGCACCAGCGACTGCGTGGTAGTATTGGTCTTGGAAAGGGGCACGTGACATATGACTTTCACAGTCGGCGAGACGGTTGTTTACCCCAATCACGGTGCGGCCGTCATCGAGGACATCGAGACCCGCAAGATCAAAGGTGAGGACAAGGCCTATCTGGTCTTGAGGATCGTCGCTCAGAACGACCTGGTCGTCCGGGTCCCCGCGTGCAACCTCGATCTCGTCGGCGTGCGTGACGTCGTGGATCAGGCCGGTCTGGAGCGCGTCTTCGACGTGTTGCGGGCGCCGCACACGGAGGAGCCGACCAACTGGTCGCGACGTTACAAGGCGAACCTGGAGAAGTTGCACTCCGGTGACGTGATGAAGGTGGCGGAGGTCGTGCGCGACCTGTGGCGCCGTGAGCGTGACCGCGGTCTGTCGGCGGGTGAGAAGCGGATGCTGGCGAAGGCTCGTCAGATCCTCGTCTCCGAGCTGGCCCTGGCCGAGCACACCAACGAGGACAAGGCGGAAGCCATCCTCGACGAGGTCCTCGCTTCCTGACCCCTCCAGGTCAGAACCGATCCGTCACCCGTGACCGAACCGCTCTGCGCGGGCTCACGATGAGCACCGCGGCAATCATCCCGGCGGCCGGTCTCGGGCTACGGCTCGGTGGTGAGGCACCGAAGGCGTTACGAGAGGTCGGTGGCGAATCGCTGCTGGTCCACGCGGTGCGTGGACTGTCCGCAGCGACCGCCGCCGGCCTCTCGTGCTTTGTGATCGCGGTCCCCGCCGGGACCGAGGACGTGGTCGCCAAACAGCTCGACCCGTACGTCGGGGACGCCGAGCTGCGGATCGTCGCCGGCGGTGCCGAGCGCACCGATTCGGTCCGGGCCGCGCTCGACCTGGTCCCGCTCGACGGGATCGACTGCGTGCTGGTGCACGACGCGGCCCGGTCGTTCGTCCCGGTCGCGGTGATCGAGCGGGTTGTCGCCGCGGTGCGGGCCGGCTCGCCGGCGGTGGTGCCGGTGATTCCGGTGACCGACACGATCAAACGGATCGGCCCTGGTGGTGAGGTGCTCGAGACGCCGGACCGGTCGGCGCTGGTCGCCGTCCAGACACCGCAGGGCTTCGATCCGGAACTGTTGCGCAGGGCCCACTCGCTCGACGGTGCCGGGGCGACCGATGACGCGATGCTGTGCGAGCGGCTCGGGGTCACCGTGCAGACCGTCGAAGGGTCCGAGGACGCGTTCAAGGTGACCCGGCCACGGGATCTGTTGCTGGCCGAGTGGATCCTTGCGGAGAGGCGAGGGCAGTGAGACCACGCGTTGGTACGGGCATCGACGTCCACCCGGTCGAGCCGGGGCGCGAGATGTGGCTGGCGGGCCTGTACTGGCCCGAGGAAACCTCCGGGCCGTCCGGGCACTCCGACGGTGACGTGGCCGCGCACGCCGTCTGTGACGCTTTGTTGTCCGCGGCCCGGATCGGCGACCTCGGCTCCAACTTCGGTACGTCGGAGCCCGAGTGGGCCGGGGCGTCCGGCGCCGCGCTGATGGCCGAGGCCGCGCGCAGGGTCCGGGCGGCCGGCTACGAGATCGGCAACGTCGCGGTCCAGGTGATCTGCAACCGGCCGCGCTTCGCCGCCCGCCGGGAAGAGGCCGAGAAGGCGATGAGCGCGGCCTGCGACGCGGAGGTCTCGGTCAGCGCGACCACCACCGACGGCCTCGGCCTGACCGGCCGCGGCGAGGGCATCGCCGCCATCGCCACCGCCATCATCTTCTAGACGTCGCCCGTCCCCTCGGCCGGTCGGACGCCGAAGCGGACCTCGCGGGGATTCAGTTCGTTGCCCTGCCGTTCGGTCAGCAGGCCGTAGAGCTCCGGGCGCCGGCCGCGCAGCCAGCGTCGCCCGGTCGAGCTCGGGACCAGGTCCAGGTCGAGATCGGCGACCACCACCGCCTCGCCTGGCACCGGCGTCTCGGCGACGATGCGCCCGTACGGGTCGATCACCATCGCGTTGCCGGTGCGGACCTCGTCGTCGTCTCGGCCGACGCCGTTGCTGAACAGCACGAACAGACCGTTGTCGTGGGCCCGCGCCGGTAGCCAGCGCATCAGCCAGCCGCGGCCGCTCGGGCCGTCGAACGCCGCCCGGACCGCGTCGGGATCGGTGTCCCGGTTCGCCCAGATTTCGGGCGGGATCGGCTTCATCCCGTACGGGCTGACCGAGTTCGTGCCGCCGGTCTGGTGCGGCGCGACCAGCACCGTTGCTCCGAGCAACGCGGTGGCGCGGACGTTCTCCACCAGGTTGTTGTCCCAGCAGATCAGGATCCCGACCTTCACCTGCCAGGGCGTGTCGAACACGGTGAACGCGTCGCCGCTGGAGATCGCCTCGTGCTCGAAGGCGTGCAGCTTGCGGTGCACGTGCACGGTGCCGTCGGGCAGGCAGACGGCGTACGCGTTGAACAGCCGGTCGCCGTCCACTTCGAGGAAGCCGACCCCGATCCCGGCGCCGAGTTCGCGGGCCAGCGCGCTGACGGCCGTCACGGACGGCCCGCTGCGCGGCTCGGCCAACGCGTGCAGCCGCTCTGGCGTCTGCCGGCGCAGGTGCCAGTAGCCGAGCACGCACATCTCCGGGAAAACGACCAGTTGTGCGCCGTCGCGGACAGCCTGCTCGGCCAGGCGACGGACTGTGGACAAGTTGGCGCCCGGATCGTCCGGAACGGCCTCGAACTGGACTACGGCACAGCGCAGCATCGGCGTCTCCTCAGGGTTGTCCACACCAGGATTCCGCTTCGCCGAGCATGCCGTCCAATGATATCCACAGGGTTGTCCATATCCTGTGGTTATGGAACTGCGGCTGCTCCGGACGTTCGCCACCGTGGCGCGCACCGGCAACGTGAGTGCCGCCGCCCTGGAGCTGTCGACCAGCCAGCCCGCTGTCACCAAGCAGCTGCAGCTGCTCGAACGCCGCGTCGGCGCGACGCTGTTCGTTCGCGGCCGGCAGGGCGCCCGGCTGACGTCCGCGGGGGAGGCGTTGTTGCCCGACGCCCTCGACCTGATCGCCCGGGCGGAGGCCTTCGAACGGCGCGCCGGTTCGGTCGCGGCGGGCGAGGAGGGCACGCTCTCGATCGGCTTCGGGCTGTCCGGCATCGAGCTGGCCCCGCAGGCGGTCGCGTTGTTCCGGAGCCGCTATCCCGGCGTCACGGTGTCACTGGACGACATGTCGTCAGCGGTCCAGTACGAGCGGCTGCTGGCCGGCACGCTGCAGGTCGGCTTCGTCCGGCTGCCCGTCCCGGCCGGGATCACCCATCGCCGCCTGCGGCAGGACCACCTCGCCCTCGCCCTGCCTGCTGGCGTCGATCGGCCGGGCGAGAGGGCGACGTCGGCGCAGGTCGCCAGCTGGCTCGACGGCCGGCCGCTGGTGCGTCTCAGGCCGGAGCGTGGTCCCGGCCTCACCGACCAGATCACCCGCCTGTACGACGAACTCCGGTGCCGCCCGCGAGTGTTGCAGGAGGCCCGCGACCTGCAGACCGTCCTGGCGCTGGTCGCGGCGGGAGTCGGCGCGGCCGTCGTACCGGCGACTGCTGCGGCGATCGCGCCCGGCAGCGTCGAGCTGATGCCGCTGCGGGGCAAGGCGGCGTCGTGGTGGATCGGCGTGGCGTCGGTGGAGCGTTCGGTCTTGCTGGACCGCTTCGTCGCCGCAGCGGTCGCCGCGGCCCGGACCTAGGGCCGCCGCCCTCAGCCGCGCGAGATCACCGTCGGCGCCGCGACGAGCGCGGCAGAGCAGGCAGCTCCGGCGCGTCCAGCCACTCCGCGAAGAGCTGCCGGACCGCGTCGGCATCCGCCGCCACCGAGGTCGCCAGAGCGATGAAGTCCTCGGTGGTCACCGACCCGTGCCGATACGTCCTCGTCCACGTCCGCAGCAGGTCGAAGAAGGTGCCGTCGCCAAGCAGTTGGCGCAACACGTGCAGGGTGATCGCACCCCGCTTGTACAGCCGGTCGTCGAACATCAACTCCGGCCCGGGGTCCGACAGCACCAGGTCCTGCTCGAGTCCCGCCAACCGGCTGTGCGCCTTCGAGACCTGCTGGTTGGCCGACAGCCCGCCGGACTCCTCCGACCACAGCCACTCGGCGTAGCAAGCGAAGCCCTCGTTCAGCCAGATGTGCTGCCAGGTCGCCGGAGTCAGGCTGTTACCGAACCACTGGTGCGCCAGCTCGTGTGCCACCAGCCGCTCCGACCCGCGCCGGCCGTCCAGGTGGTTGCTGCCGAACACCGAGATGCCCTGAGCCTCCAGCGGGATCTCCAGCGCATCGTCGGTCACCACCACCGTGTACGCCGTGAACGGGTACGGCCCGAAGAGTCTGCAGAACGTGTCGACCATGTCCTGCTGCCGGCCGAAGTCCGTCCGGAAGTCCCGAATCAGTGCGTGCGGCAGCACCGCCCGCTGCGGCACGGGCGACGGCGCCAGCTCCAGTACGTCGTACCGGCCGATCTGGATGGTCGCCAGGTACGTCGCCATCGGTGCGGCCTGGTCGTAGACCCAGCTGGTCCGGCTGGCCTTGGTCCGGCGTGACACGAGCCGCCCGTTCGCGACCACGTGGTACGGCGAGTCCGTCGTGACGGTGATCCGGTAGTGCGCCTTGTCGCCGGGGTGGTCGTTGCACGGGAACCAGGTCGCGGCGCCGCTCGGCTGGCTGGCCACGATGACGCCCTCGGTCAGCTCCTCCCAGCCCAGCTCGCCCCACGGGCTGTCGGTGGGCGCGGGATTGCCGGCGTACTGGATGTCGACGACGAACTCGGCGCCGTCCATCAGATCGGCGGCCGGCCAGATGTGCAGCTTGCCGTCGCGGTGCGCGTACCGCGCGGCCCGCCGGCCGTTGACCGACACCTTGGCCACGCGCAGTCCGACCAGGTCCAGGCTGAGCCGGGACAGCGGGTGCGTCGCGACGGCCGTGATGGTCGCCTTGCCGGTCAGCCGGTTGCTGCTGACCCGGTAGTCGAGGTCGAGCTCGTAGGACTCGACGCGGTAGCCGCCGTTGCCGTGCGAGGGCACGTATGGATCGCCCGCGGTGTCAGCGCCCTGCTCTGCCCGGCCCTTGCTGCCGGCAACCATCAACCCTGCCAGGGTGCGATCGGGTTGCCGGCCCAGCGGGTCCCGGCGGGCACGCTCTCACCCCGCATCACCAGCGAGACCGGGCCGACGGTCGCGCCCGCGCCGACCGACGCGGCCGGCAGCACGATGCCGTGCGGCCCCAGCGTCGATCCCGGGCCGAAGGTGACGGTGCTCATGGACATCACCCTGTCATGGAACAAGTGCGTCTGGAGCACGCACCCGCGATTCACCGTGGCGCCGTCGCCGAGCGTGATCAGATCGGCCTCGGGCAGCCAGTACGTCTCGCACCACACGCCCTTGCCGATCTTGGCGCCGAGCGTGCGCAGCCACAGCGCGAGCACCGGCGTACCGGCGGCGGCGTTGGCGAACCACGGCGCGGCGACCAGCTCGACGAAGTTGTCCACGACCTCGTTGCGCCAGACGAACGAGCTCCACAGCGGGTACTCCACCGCGCGGGTCCGGCCGGCGATCACCCATTTGGCCACCGTCGCCATGCCGCCCGCGACCGCGCCCGCGGCCAGGATCACCGCGCCGGACAGCAGCACGGTCAGCCACGGCCCGAGCCACAGGTCGAGCGCCTGCAGGCCGAACAGCACCCCGAGCGCGATCACCACCGTGCACATCATCGGGACGAACCGGCACAGCTCGACCAGCGCCCGCGCCACCTTCAACCGGTACGGCGGGTCGAAGGTCCGGCTCTGGTCGCCCGCGACGGCCTGGCGGCGCAGCTTGACCGGCGGGCTGCCGAGCCACGACGTCCCGGCCTTCGACTTCTTCGGCGCCGCGGACAGCACCGCGACCAGGCCGTTCTTCGGCACCGAGCGGCCCGGCGCGGTCATCCCGGAGTTGCCCAGGAAGGCCCGTTTGCCGACCTTCGCCCCGGCCACGTGCAACCAGCCGCCGCCCAGCTCGTACGACGCGATCATCGTGTCGTCGGCCAGGAACGCGCCGTCCCCGACGGTCGTCATCTTCGGCAGCAGCAGCACGGTCGACGCCTCGACGTCCCGGCCGATCTTCGCGCCGAGCGCCCGCAGCCACCACGGCGTCAGCAGGCTCGCGTAGAGCGGGAACAGCAACGTCCGGGCCGAGTCGAGCAGCCGCTCGGTGGCCCACACCTGCCAGCCGATCCGGCTGCGCACCGGGTAGTGCCCGGGCTTGATGCCGAGCCCGAGCAGCCGGACCCCGATCAGCGTCAGTAAGGCCAGCGTCACGAAGCCGACCAGCGTCATCAACGGAACGGCGGCGAGTGCCTTCAGCGCGGCGTCTCCGAGCGACCCGGTGCCCTGGACGTAGCGGCCCAGTACGGCGATCGCAGCCGCCGCCGCGGCGACCGGGAGCAACGACATCAGCGCCGACGCAGCGCCGTACGCGAGGACCCACCAGGGCGCGCGGGCCGGACGTTCCTCGGGCCACGGGCGACGGGCACGGCCGACCCGGCTGGCGGGGGAGCCGGACCAGCGCTCGTTCGGCGGGACCTTGCCGGACACGGCCGAACCGGCGGCGATCTCGGCGCCGCGGCCGATCTCCGCGCCGGGCAGCAGCATGCTGCGCGATCCGATCACCGCCTCGGCGCCGACGCTGACCGCACCGACGTGCAGCCGGTCGCCGTCGATCCAGTAGCCGGACAGGTCGACCTCGGGCTCGATCGAGGCGCCGCGGCCCATCGTCAGGAAGCCGGTCACCGGCGGCAGCGTGTGCAGGTCGACGCCGCGGCCGACCTTCGCGCCGAGCGCGCGGGCGTAGTACGCGATCCAGGGTGCGCCGGCCAGGTTGGCGGCGCCGGCCGCGTCGGCGAGGTTCTCCGCGGCCCAGAGCCGGACGTGCACGTTGCCGCCGCGTGGGTAGACGCCGGGTTTCAGGCCGCGCAGCAACAGCCGAGCGCCGACCACGGCGATGCCCATCCGGCCGGCCGGGGTGATCAGCAGCAGCCAGCCGACCAGGATCCACCACCAGGACACTGTCCGCATCCAGGGGTGGTCACCGGCCGTCAGGGCGAGCAGGTTGTTCAGCGTGAACAGGTAGACCAGCCAGCGCACGCCGACCACGGTCTGCAGGATCAGCGTCAACGCCGTCTGCAGCAGTTGCGTGCCCGGCGGGGTGGGCCGGATCTCGCGGACCTCCACCGGCTCGGACGTGGTGGTGGACGAGTCGAGCCGGTCGGCGAGCGCGCCGAGGCGCGGATACTCGTAGATGTCCGCGACGGTGATCTCGGGATAGCGCTCCCGCAGGGCCGAGACCAGCTGGGCCGCGGCGAGGCTGCCGCCTCCGTGCAGGAAGAAGTCGTTGTCGGTTCCGGTCACGGTGGCGCCGAGCACGGCCGTCCAGCGCTCCGCCAGCCAGCCCGCCGTACCGTCGAGAACGGCGGCCGGGCCCTCGCTGTCCATACCTGGCAGGGGCCAGGGGAGTGCGTCGCGGTCGACCTTGCCGGACGTCCGGGTGGGCAGAGTGTCGGTCAGTGCGATCAGTGGGACCAGTGCGGCGGGGAGGGCTTCCCGCAGCCGCTCGGTCGCGGCTTTCTGGTCAAAGGCTTCCGGGTCCTCCGGGACGAGGTAGCCGACCAGCAGCTGATTGCCTCCGGCACTGGTCCGTACGGCGGCCGCAGCGCCCGACACTCCGGGCAGGGCCTGCAGTGCGGCGTCCACCTCGCCCAGCTCGATCCGCCGGCCGCCGAGCTTGATCTGCTCGTCGGCGCGGCCCTGGAACAGCAGCCCGGCCTCGTCCCGGCGGACCAGGTCCCCACTGCGGTAGGCGCGCTCCCAGCCCAGCGACGGCATCGGCGCGAACTTCTCCGCGTCCTTGGCCGGATCGAGATAGCGCGCCAGCCCGACGCCGCCGATGATCAGCTCGCCGATCTCTCCCTCGGCGACTTCGTTGCCCTGAGCATCGACCACGGCGAGGTCCCAGCCGTCCAGCGGCAGGCCGATCCGGACCGGGCCGGTGCCGGTCAGCTGCGCCCCGCAGGCGACGACGGTGGCCTCGGTCGGGCCGTAGGTGTTCCACACCTCCCGGCCGTCGATCGCGAGCCGCTCGGCCAGCTCCGGCGGGCACGCCTCGCCACCGAAGATCAGCAGCCGGACGGCGTCCAGCGCGTCGGCCGGCCAGAGCGCGGCGAGTGTCGGCACGGTCGAGACGACCGTGATGCCCTGGGCAACCAGCCACGGGCCGAGGTCCATGCCGCTGCGGACCAGCGACCGCGGCGCGGGCACCAGGCAGGCGCCGTGCCGCCAGGCCAGCCACATCTCCTCGCAGGACGCGTCGAACGCGACCGACAGTCCGGCCAGCACCCGGTCGTCGGGCCCGATCGGCTCCTGCTGCAGGAACATCCGCGCCTCGGCGTCGACGAACGCGGCCGCCGACCGGTGCGTCACCGCGACACCCTTCGGTACGCCGGTCGAGCCGGAGGTGAAGATGATCCACGCGTCGTCGTCCGGCTCCGGTCCGTCAGTTCTCGGCGTACCGGCGGGTGAGCTGTCCTCGACCGGATCCGGTGAGTCCATCCGCGCGGAGTACGGGAAGTCGTAGTAGCCGTCCTCGTCCGGGCCGCCCGGACGCTTGCTGGTGATCTCCAGCCCGTCGGTGACGATCGCGGCGACCGCCGCCTCGCCGAAGACGAGTTCGGCGCGCTCCTGCGGATCGTCCGCGTCGACCGGCACGTACGCCGCTCCGGCCTGCAGGGTGCCGAGGATCGCGACGTACAGGTCGTTGTGGCCGGACGAGATCCGCACGCCGACCCGGTCGCCCGGGCCGATGCCGAGATCGGTCAGCCGCCGCGCGAACCGCCCGACCTGGTCGAGCAGTTCGCGGTAGCTGAGACTGACGTGCGAGTCGTCGAGCGCGGGATCGTCGGGATACTTCGCCGCCGTCTCGTGCAGGATGTCCACCAGCGTGCGCTCGGGTGGCGCACTGTCCCCCCGTCGCAACGTCACGGGCCGGATGATACGCGGAAGGGTTGAACCGCAGGCGAACGCGCCGCGACGTGGACGCCCTACTTCACCAGGTTGGCCGGCGCCGCGAACGTGTTGCAGGCCTTGGTCTCGCCGACGTTGTAGCCGTTCATGATCCAGAAGCCCTGGGTGCTGGCCAGTCCGTGCGTGCGTTCGGTGGCCGGAGTGTCCTCGGACTCGCCGAAGCTGTTACTGGCCTGGTACTCGAACTCCTTCATCCGCTTGCTGAACGGATAGCTCTTCTCCACCGCCCGGCTGAACACCCCACCCAGGCAGGAGGCCTGCACCTCGTTGCGGCGGGAGCTCTCCAGCTTCTGCGACGGGTGGTCCTGCAGGTAGTAGGCCCGGGCGTAGAACAGCTCGGTGACGCCCTGGATGTGGTGGCCGTACTCGTGCGCGATCGTCAGCAGGTAGGCGAGGTCCTCCTTCGGGCCGAACGCCTTGTTCATCTGCAGCACGTCGGTGTACATCACCTGGTTGCCGTAGCAGTAGAAGGCCAGCACCCGGCCGGACAGCGGCTTGAACGAACCGCACGGCGTGTTCACCGGCTTGTCGAACACCACCAGGCCGGGATCGGGCTTGTTCACCCCGATCTTGCTCAGGGCCGGGCGCCAGGCGTCGTTCAGGCACTTGAAGAGCTTCTCGTAGTACACCTTCTGCGCGGTCAGGCTGCCGTCGCCGAGCTTCTCGGCCGGGCAGTCCACGTCGCCGAGGCCGCCGGCCTGGTAGAGCGGGCTGTTGACCAGGTAGTCCTCGGCGGTGCCCTTGTCCGGCTGGGTGGTCGCCGTCGGGACGATCGACGGTCCGCTGATCTCGGGGCCCGTCAGCGGTCCGCTGCGGCCGGTCAGCGCCGCGCCGACGACCGCCAGGGTGATGCCGACGAAGGCCAGTGCGAAAAAGCCGACCAGGATGAACTTGGCCGCGCCGGAGCGGCGCTTCTGGGGCTGGAAGCCGTTGAAGTGGTTCGGGCCGCCGTACGGCGGCGGCCACTGGCCGGGCTGCTGGTACGGCCCCTGCTGAAACTGGCCCTGCTGGAACTGGCCCTGCTGGTACGGACCCGGCTGGGGGTACGGCTGCTGGTACTGCGGCGGGTACTGCTGCGGCGGTCCCGGCTGCCACTGGCCCGGCTGGGGCGGCGGCAGCACGCCAGGCGGCGGCGCCAGCGGGCGATACCCCTGCGGACGGTCCTGGGGGCGGTCGTAGCCGTACGGGTTGCTCACTGGTCGCAGGCCCCTTCTGTGCCGGTGGCAGGTCGTCGCGAGTTCGCTGGGCGAACCGCCCCGAGACTACTCTCACCCCATGTCACTGAAGCGCCGCCTCCTTCCGGCAGCCCTGCTGGCCGCCCTGTCGATCCCCTTCGTTGCTCTGGGCGCCGGACCGGCTCAGGCCGCCGACGACCGGATCACCGGGTACGCCGCCGAGGCGACGCTGACCGGCGACGGAGTGCTCAAGGTCAAGGAGACCGTCGACGTCACGGCCGGTGCCGGTACGTTCAGCCGCACGCTGGCCACCCGGGTCCGGTCCAACGCCGACGACGACCGCGTGTACGACGTCCGCAACGTCTCCGCGACGGTGAACGGCCAGCCGGCGCCCGGCTTCACCGACACCGAGGTCGACAACGGCCGCCAGTTGTCGGTGCAGGTGTCCGGCCAGGCCAAGATCGTCTACAGCTACGACGTGGACAACGTCGTGGCCGACTCCACCGAGGGCCGCGAGGTCAGCTGGCCGGTGCTCCAGGGCTTCGGTACGGCGATCCCGAAGGCGAGCGTCACGGTCAACGTCCCGTTCGCCACCTGGCTGACCTGTTTCGCCGGCCGGCTCGGCTCGAGCATGCCGTGCACGTCGTTCCAGCTGGGTGAGTCGGCCGACATCCAGATCGAGCAGCTGCAGGTGCCGGCCGGTGGCCGGGTGACCTTCCTCACCGGGCTGAGCGGTCAGGCGACGGTCCAGCCGAACGCGGAGTTCAAGACCCGCTGGTCGCTGCACCACGCGTTCACCGCGGACGCTTCCACGATCGGGCTGAGCGCGTTGCTGCTCGGCCTGGGCGTCCTGGGAGCGGCGGCGCTGTGGTTCTTCAAGGGACGCGACGCCGGCCGCACCGGTGAAGGCGCTCCCGAGCGTCCGGTGCTGGACGGCACGGACGGGCCGCAGTTCGCCGCGCCGGACGGGATCCGCCCCGGCCAGGTCGGCACGGTCGTGGACGAGTCGGCCGACGTCGTCGACATCACGGCGACGCTGCTGGACCTTGCCGTTCGCAACTACCTGACGATCGTCGAGCTGCCGCGGGAGTCGCAGTTCGGCCGCCTCGACTGGCAGCTGGTCCGGCTCAACCCGGGCGGACCCGAGCTGCTGCCGTACGAGAAGGCCCTGCTCGACGCGGTCTTCGCCGACGGCGACACCGTACTGGTGTCGGCGCTGGGCCCGGCGCTGCGGCCCCGGCTCAACCTGGTCCGCGAGCAGCTGTACGCCGACGTCGTCACGCAGGGGTGGTTCGCCACCCGGCCGGACGCCGTACGGAACCGGTGGACCACGGCCGGGCTGGTCCTGGTCGGTGCCGGTGCGGTGCTGACGATCGTGCTGGCCGTCGTCACCAAGTTCGGACTGGTCGGGCTGGCCGTCATCCTCGCCGGTGTGGCGCTGGCGCTGGCCGGACAGGTCGCACCGGCCCGGACGGCGCGCGGTGCCGCCGTACTGGGCCGGGTGAGTGGTCTGCAGCGCTACCTGGCCGACGAGACCTCCGCGAGCCTGCCGCAGAGCCACCGGCTGGAGTTCGCCTCGCGGTGCCTGCCGTACGCCGCTGTGCTCGGCCTGACCGAGAAGTGGGCGCTGGAGATCGCCGCGACCGATGACGACGACGACCCGGACGCCGGGATCGGCTGGTACTCCGGGCCGGAGAACTGGCACCTGTCCGACATCGGGGAGTCGCTGACCAACTTCGTCACCACGTTCGGGGGCACGCTGACGGCGGCGCGCCGGCTGTTCTGAGCCACGCGAAAGCCCCGGGATCCCACGCTGTGCGGGGATCCCGGGGCTTCGTCGTACCAGGGGTCAGCTGGTGTACTGCGGGTTGGTGCTGAAGGTGTTGCAGAAGACCGGGTTCTTGTAGTTGAAGCCCCGGATCGACCAGCGGTTGTGGTTCACCTTCGAGCCGTGGTCGCGGACCCTCGGCCGGCTGAACTCGTCACCGGCGTTCGCGACCGCGAACTTCCAGTTGTTCAGCAGCTCGCCGCGCATCGGGATGAAGGGCGCGTTGGTGCCCAGGTAGGCCGAACCGAAGCAGGCCGCCTGCAGCTCGCGCCGGCGCGACTCCAGCAGCCGCAGGTTCGGGTCGGCCATCGTCGCCTGGCGGGCGAAGCTGGCGCGGAAGATGCCGGTCAGCTGCTGGATGTGGTGACCGTACTCGTGCGCGAACGTGTTCAGCATCCAGGCCCGGGTGTAGGTCGGGTTGATCTTGTAGTTGTTGTAGTCGACGTTGAACGGCATGTAGATCGCCTCGTTCGCGCCGCAGTAGAAGCCGCGGGTGCCGCGCTCGGTGCCGCACGGGGTCTTCACCTGGTTGGCGTAGACGATCAGGTTCGGCGCCCGGAACGGCTGGCCGGACTTCTTCAGCGCCAGCCACCAGGTGCGGTTCAGGCACGGCAGCAGCCGCTGGTAGTACGCCTTGGTCGCGGCGAACGTGGTCGGCCGGTACGGCGGCTCGACGCACTTGGTCGGCTGCAGGACCCCGACCGAGTAGATCTTGTTCTTCGCCACCGTCTCGTACGGCGTGGGCTGCCGCGGCTTGGGCTTCGGCTTGGGCGTCGGCTTCGGGGTGGGCGTCGGTGTCGGCGACGGGGTGGCCGAGGGAGTCCCGGACGGCGTCTCCGAAGGAGTCTCGGACGGGGTGTCGACGGCGACCGGCGTGGTCGGGTCGTCACCGTTCATGTTCAGCAGGACCGTCACGCCGGAGCCGACCACGAGCACGGCCAGCGCGACGAGCATGATCAGCAGACCCTTGGACAGCTGCCGCGGCTTGCGGCGGCGTCCCGGGCCCGGCGGCTTCGGGATCGGGATCGGCGGGTACTGCCAGTTCGGCTGGCCGCCCTGCGGGCCGTTCGGTCCACCACCCTGCTGCCAGCC
The DNA here is from genome assembly GCF_001984195.1 of Kribbella sp. ALI-6-A. Lineage (GTDB taxonomy): Bacteria > Actinomycetota > Actinomycetes > Propionibacteriales > Kribbellaceae > Kribbella. The sequence goes on along the minus strand of NZ_MTQN01000012.1, from coordinate 135,548 downwards.
GCCGCCACCGGTCGTTGCCGCCGACCACGGATTCTGCGGCTGCTGCGGGCCGGTCGTCGGACCAGGCCAACCGCCGGTGGGCGGAGGCGGCACCGGGCCGGTCGAGGCGGTGGGCCAGGAGCCGGTGAAGCCGCCCTGCCCTGCGCCGGTCGAGGGTGCGCCGCCGGTAGCAGGTCCATTGGTGTACGGGCCGCCCTGAGCGCCGGACGTCGGGGTGCCGCCTGTTCCGGAGGTCGGGGTGACGCCTGCTCCGGAGGCGGGGATTCCGCCTGGGCCGGACGCAGGCGTGCCGCCCGCAGCGCCTGTGCCCGACATGCCGCCTGCCGCGCCGGACCCGGAAGCAGGCGTGCCGCCTGCCGCGCCTGTGCCCGACATGCCGCCTGCCGCGCCGGACCCGGACGCAGGCGTGCCGCCCGCCGCGCCCGTGCCGGACAGGCCGCCTGCGGCTCCGGTCCCGGGCGTGCCGCCGGCGGGTCCGGACGTGGGGGTACCAGCGGCCTGCGGGCCGCCGGCGGCTCCGGCCGCGGTCGCGCCCATGCCGGTGTGCGAGCGGTAGCCGCTTGTCCCCGTGCCGGGCGTACCGGCGTTACCGGGGCGAGGAGAAGTGGGCGGCGGCGCCGAGTGCTGCCCGCGCGGGGCGGTCGGCTGGCTGGACCCGGGGAGGTTCCACCCGGGGTTGCTCGCCTGCTCACCAGCGGACGGCTGGTCACCCAGCCCAGGCGTGTACCACTGCGGCGCCGCTGGGGGCCGGGCCGGTGGCGGGGCGGGGTGCTGCGGGGAGTCCGGCTTCAGGTACTCCTCCGGCTTGTCGGTGGACTCGGTCCACCAGCGGGGCGACTGGCCATCCCTCGGCGGCGTGCCAGGGTTGCCGGTGGGCTGGTCGCCCTCCGGCTCCGACGGCTCCCGCCCAGGGGGTGGATTCCAGTTGTCCGACATCGATACTCCTCACGAGACCTTGCTGGCCGAAGCCGTGAACGTGTTGCAGCTGGCGCTGTTGACAGTGTTGAAGCCCCGCGCGGCCCAGTACTGGTGACTGCTCCGCGCTCCGTGGTCCCGCGGGCCACCACGGTTGTTCTCATCCCCGGTCTGAGCCTCCACGTAACGCCGGTAGATGGTCAGGTCGAGCCCGGTGATCCCGTACGACGTCTTGTTGGCCCCCATGAAAGCAGCCCCGAGACAGGATGCCTGCAACTCGATCCGCCGGCTCACCTCGAGCCGCGTGGCCCGGTCCGGCGCGTCGTACTCCAGCCGCGTCGCGGCCGGTAGGATCCCGGTCAGCTGCTGGATGTGGTGGCCGAACTCGTGGCCGGCGGTGTAGGTGGCCCACATCCGGGAGAAGGACCGGTTCGGCTCGTCCGAGGCGCGGGTCCACAGTTTGATGTCGTCCTCGAACTTCAGGTAGAGCGTCCGGTTCGCCGAGCAGTAGAACGAAGTCGGCGCCGAGCTCGTGCACGGCGACTGCACGGTTCCGGCCCAGAACAGCACCCGCGGCGCGGCGTACTGGTCCTGGCCGGCGCGGACCAGTGGTGTCCAGGCGCGGTTCAGGCAGCCGATCAGGTTGGTGTAGTAGCTCCGTACGGCTCCGGCCGTGCTGAGCGCGAGCTGCGGCTCCCGGCAGTTCACCGTCTTCTGCACCCCGCTGCGGTAGAACCCGTCGGTCTGCACGATCGCTGCACTGTCCTGCGACGACTGAGGAGCCCTGGGGGTTCCGGCCGAGCCGTCGCCGGTCCCCGGCGCCGCGCTGGTCGCCTCGGCCCCCGGCCGTAACGACGGCGCGACTGTCGGCTCGCTGGTGCCGCGCAGTGCGACAGCAGCGATCACCACAAGCACGCCGACCCCACAGAGCAGCATCAGTCCGGCCAGCAGACCGCTCGGGCGCTTGCGCTGCGGTCCGCCGTGCCGGATGTGGCCGCCGGCCTCGAACTCGGGCCCCCAGCCCACCTGCGGCAACGGCGGCCCGCCGCCCGGCGTACCAGGCAGCGGGTAACTGGCATAGAGCGGTATCGAGCCGTCGGGCGCCGGACCCGGCGGTGGTGCTCCTGGTGGTGCGCTCCAGTCCTGCTTCGACACGTTCCTCATCCCCCCGGGACACACAGGGCGGTGATCCGGACGACCAGGCTATCCACCGGCACCCGTCCACGTCTGCCCACGGCAAGCTGATCATCCGGGACCACGGGCCCGGCCCGCTAGCGTACGCGGGCCGAGGGTGCGGTGAAGGTGTTGCAGGCGGCCGGATTACGGCTGTTGTAGCCGCGCAGGGCCCAGTACGCGTGGTTCGGGGCGTCACCGTGGTCGTTGGCGTGGTCGGTGACGTGGCCGATCAGCCACCGCCACTGGGTCTGCGCCTGGCCGGTGACCGGGTAGGTCCGCCGGTTGGCGCCGATGAACACGTCGCTGAAGCAGGAGGCCTGCAGCTCCAGCCGCCGGGTCATCTCCAGCTCCGCGGCCCGGGTCGGCGCCTCGTAGCGCATGTTGTGGTTGGCGCGCAGGATGCCGGTCAGGCTCTGGACGTGGTGGCCGTACTCGTGCGCGAACTGGTGCAGCATCCACATCCGTGCCCAGACCTTCTGGTACGACTGCGGATACCGGTTGTAGTTGCCGACGTCCTCGCGCAGGTTCATGTAGATGGTCTCGTTGGTGGTGCAGTAGAACGGCGGGCCGGTGTCGCTCATCGAGCCGCACGGCGACTGCACCACCCCGGTGAAGGTGAGCACCGTCGGCGGGCGGAAGGTCGCGCCGGAGCGCTGGATCATCCCCGTCCAGCTGCGGTTCAGGCAGGCCCGCAGCTGCGCGTAGTTGGCCCGGGCGCCGGCCGCACTCGACGGCCGGGCGCTGCTCTCCCGGCAGCCGACCGACGGCATCGTGCCGGACGCGTAGATCCGGTTCCGGCTGACCATCTCGTAGTCGGTCGGGCCACGCCGGACCGGCGGATTGGTGGTCCGCGGCGCGGTCGGCTTGGTCACCGTCGGCTGGGGCGCCGGCGGGCGAGTGGTCGGGGCCGCGGTGGGGGTGTCGGGCGATGCCCCGACGCTCGGCTCGGCGGAGGGGTCGGCGGACGAGCTGGTCGTCGCGGTGGGGACGGACGGGCTGGAGTAGTCGTCCGGTCCGCTGTCGTTGAGCGCGGAGCTGACGACCCGCAGACCGAGCAGGGCGACGCCGACGACGATCAGCGGGGCGACGAACCAGATCGCCTTGCTCTTCTTCTTCCGGGGGCCTTGCGGTCCCTGCGGGTAGTACGGACCGCCTGGTCCGTGCGGCCCGCCGGGTGGCGGAGCGCCCCAGCCGAGCCCGTGGGGGAGCTGCTGCATGGGTGGCTGCGAGCTGTAGCCGGGCTGCCCGGGCTGCGGCTGCCAAGGCTGCGGCGCCAGCGGTCCCGGAGGCGGCACCTGCCCGCCGTAGGGCGGCTGACCTCCGTATGGCGGCTGCCCGGCCGGCGGCTGACCGCCGTACTGGGGCTGACCGCCGGCCGGCGGCTGACCGCCGTACTGGGGCTGTCCGCTCGGCGGTCCGTACGGCGGCTGGCCCGGCTGGTACGGCGTGGGCGGCTGGTACGGGGCTTGCGGTGGCTGCTGCGGGTACTGGCCCGGTGGCCCCCACTGGTTGTCCGACACGCGTTCTCCCACTGCCCCACCGGCGGACACCTGCGCGGCTCGGGGCGCAGCCACGCATCGGCAGACGCTATCCGAGCCCGGGCTCAGCCCGCACGGCCGCCGCCTTCGGGTCCGTCCGGCGGGATCGTTGCGCGCGGCATGAGTCACGGTAAGGTGCCCCCTGCAAGCGGCCGCTGCACGTCGTACCGCAGGGGACCGAACAAATCCTGACCCTCTCGATACGGTGTGATTGGGCGATGCGTCTACGTCTGCTCGGGGTATCCCTGTGCGCTCTCGGAATCCTGGTCGTCACCGGTGCCTCGGCCGGCGCGTCCGGTCTGAGTGGTGCCGCCGACCCGGTGGTGACCAACTACGACAGTGAGATCAGGGTGGACCGCGACGGTGCGCTCAAGGTGTCCGAGACGTGGAAGCTGAGCAACGTGACCGGGACCTTCACCCGGTTCCTGCTCACCCGCGACCACCTGCCCGACGACGTCGACCACGTGCAGAAGATCGAGGACCTGCAGGTCAAGGCCGGCGGCGAGACGAAGAAGGCCGAGCAGAGCACCGAGGGTGACGTCACCTCGATCGCGGTCGAGGACGTCACCGGCGACGCGCAGCTGGACTTCACCTACACCGTGCGCGGCGCGGTCGCGAGCACGCTGAACGGCACCGAGGTGCGGTTCGCCCCGCTGACCGGCCTGTCCTACACCGTGCAGGACGCGAACGTCGTCTTCAGCACCCCCGAGGTCTCGCACGTCTCCTGCGTCGCCGGCGCGGTCGACAGCAACCACCCCTGCACGCTGGCCCAGCTCGGCGAGACCGCCGGACCGACGTTCCGCCAGCAGGGGCTGCCGCCGGGCAACACGGTCCGGATGGCCATCGGCTTCCCCGAGGGCGAGATCGCGGCGAACTCGATCGTCGAGTACCGCAAGACTTTCCAGCGGGCCTTCTCCACCGACACCGCCCAGCTGATCACCGCTCTGCTCGTGCTGCTGCTCGGCGCCGGCGCGCTGATCGCCCTGTACCGGCTGCGCGGCCGCGACCAGGTCGACCCGAGCCGCGTCGTACCGGCGTCGTTGTTCAGCCTCGGGCAGGACACCCGGATCGACTTCACTCCGCCGGCCGACCTGCGTCCCGGCGAGGTCGGCACGCTGATCGACGAGCGGATCGACCCGGTCGACGTGACCGCGACGATCATCGACCTGGCGGTCCGCGGCCACCTGACCATCACCGAGCTGGAGCACAGCTCGGAGTTCGCCCGCCCGGACTGGCAGCTCCAGCGGGTCGCGAACGCGCCGTCCGAGGAACTGCAGCGCTACGAGAACGTGCTCGTCCGCGCGATCTTCGGCGACAACGACACCGTCCTGGTCTCCGAGCTCGGCCCGCAGGTCCGGGCGAACCTCGGCCTGGTCCAGGACGCCCTGTACGACGGGGTGGTGAAGCGCGGCTGGTTCTCCGAGCGCCCGGACCGCACCCGCTCGTTGTGGACCACGATCGGCCTCGGCGTCACCGTGCTCGGCGTGGTGCTGATCGTCCTGCTCGCTCTGTTCACCACCTGGGGCCTGCTCGGCATCGCCGTCACCGCCGTCGGGGTCGGCCTGCTGGTGATCGGCCGGCACATGCCCGCCAAGGCTCCGGCCGCCGGGCGCGTGCTCGGTCAGGTCGCCGCGATCCGCGGCGAGCTGCTGGAGATGGACGTCAGCGAGCTGCCCAGCGACCAGCACGTCGAGCTTTGCTCCCGAGCCCTCCCTTACGCCGTCGTCCTGGGCGGTTCCGAGCGCTGGATCGACGCCCTCGTCGCGACCGACGTCGACGACGCCGAGGACGAGGGCTTCCCCTGGTACCGCGGTCCCCGCGGCTGGCACCTGCAGCACCTGCCGGACTCGCTGCGCAACCTCACCACCAACCTCACCGGCGCCCTGTTCACCCGCTGAGCCGGGCGCGGCACACCGACGACGAGCTGGCCGAATGGCGGCAGCTCGTCGCCGGTCCCGCGACAGCCCCGGCAGTTACCAGTTGCTCTGGGCAACAGCCGGGGGCAGCGGCTGCGAGCTCGGGTGGATCACGTACACCAGTCCGCCCGAGTGCGGGATCCAAGCGTTCTCGAAGGCCTTGCGGTCGTACGTCGTCCGGACCTGGTCGTTGCTGGGGATCAGGTGCGAGGCCGGGTCGTTGACCACCACGTTGCCGTTGGAGTCGAAGCCGACGATCACCATCAGGTGCCCGTTGGTGCCGTAGCCCGCGCCGGGCAGCTCGTTCTTCTTGAACGACAGCGAGGCGACCAGCGGGATGCCCGCCTTGATGAACTGTTCCGCCTCGGTCAGCGAGCGCAACCGGGTTACGAACGCGTCCAGCTGCCGCGTCCCGGCGTACGCGGTGTTGAACGGCCAGTTGCCCGCGCCGTCGTAGGCGTAGTCGAAGACCATCCGGGCGGCGTGATCGACCTGCGGATCAGCGTCGGTCGGATCGACCCAGGAGGTCTCCTCCCGGCTCGGTCCGGCCTGCCAGTAGTCGAGCACCATCGCCGTCGAGGTCGCCGAGCACCAGGCCTCGCCGCCGTTGTCCCACTGCGGGTAATGCCCGATGTGCGTCTCCTGCGAGTACGTCGGTACGTCGAGCACCTGGCCCCACGCGCCGCCGTTCGGGCTGACCGGCACGGTCTTGTCGTCGGGCAGCCGGGAGGCCATCGCCCCGACGGACCGGACCACCGGGATCTGGTCACTGCCCGCCTGGCGGTAGAGCGTCACCTTGAGCTTCCAGCTGTCCAGCGAGCGCCCGTCGTTGGCCACGAAGGTGTCGACCGCGACGTCGCCGACGGTGTCCTCCTGGTTCGGCACGCTGGTCCGGTGGATCGACCCGGCCGTGGTGTCGTCGCTGTCGCTCCACCGGCCGAGCACGTACCACTTCGTGCCGGTGCCCAGGTCGGACCGGCCGGACATCGACACCTCGATCCAGGTCCCGGCCGGAGTGGCGGCGTTCCAGGAGGCGATCAGCTCGGTCAGGGCGAACCCGGGCCGCACCTCCGGCGACTCCCAGGTGGCCTGCTCGTAGGTCTTCGCCGTTCCGTCGCCGAACGGATCGACGTACGACGTGGTGCCGGTGGGGTCGCCGAAGACCAGGGCGCCCTCGTCGACCGCCGTGCCCTCGTTCCGGCCGGCCAGGAAGTCGAGCGACGAGGTCCACTCGTGATAGCCGATGTCGCGCGCGGACGGAGCGTGCGCGGCGTCGGACGGCGTGACTGCGAGGCTGCCGAGCAGGACGGTGACCAGCAGCGTGGCGGTACTGCGGGTGGCGGGTTTCATACCTTCCGACGATAGGGCACCCGCCGTGAATTCGTAACGGCTTACGTGTCGCGCAAGTTAGTTCTTGGCGGCCCACTCGTCGGCGAGCATCGCGTAGACCAGTTCGTCGACCCACTCGCCCTTGAGGAACTCGTTGCGGACGAAGTGCGCCTCGCGCCGCATCCCGAGCCGCTCGAGCAGCTTCACCGAGCCGGTGTTGCGGGCGTCCAGCCGCGCGATCACCCGGTGCATGCCGAAGTGCTCGAAGCCGAGCCGGAGCAGTTCGACCGACGCCTCGGCGGCGTAGCCGTGACCGCCGGACTCGGGGTGGAAGACGTAGCCGATCTCGCCGGTCCGCTGCTCGACGGAGTGCACGAACAGGGTGACCTCGCCGAGGTGCTGCCCGGTCTCGGTCAGCTCGACGGCCAGCGTCAGCGCCTGGCCCTCGGCGTCCATGGTGACGTCGGCCAGCCGCTTGGCCAGCGTCTCCCGGACCTCCTCCGGAGTCTTCGGGTCGTACAGCAGGAAGCGGGTGACGTCGTCGTTGGACTGCAGCTTCAGCAGGTCGTCGAAGTCGGTCTCGCGGTACCGGCGCAGGGTCAGCCGGTCGGTCCGGATCGGCAGGTAGTCAGTCATCGTTTCCACCCTAGAAACGGCCGCAACCGGATTTCACCGGACCTCGCCCGGCGTCGCGCTCCGGCAGTGCCCGGCCGAGCGGGTCCTGCCTGGGGAGAATTTGTCAAGAGTGATGGTCAAAGACCGTTACCCTTGATCGGTGACTCTTCGCTTGTACGACACCGCGACAGCCAAAGTGAGGGATTTCGTACCGGTCCACCCGGGCCAGGTCGGGATCTACCACTGTGGGCTGACGGTGCAGGGTGCCCCGCACGTCGGGCACATCTACAAGGAGGTCGTGTTCGACGTCCTGCGGCGCTGGCTGGAGCGCTCGGGTTACCAGGTCACCGTGATCGCGAACGTGACCGACATCGACGACAAGATCCTGGCCAAGTCGGCCGAGCGTGGCGTCGAGTGGTGGGCACACGCCTACGAGTTCGAGCGTGAGCTGCACTGGGCCTACGACGTGCTCGGCTGCCGCCCGCCGACGTACGAGCCGCGCGCCACCGGGCACGTCCCGGAGATGCTGGAGATGATCCAGCAGCTGATCGACCGCGGCCACGCGTACGTCGCGCCGGACGGCTCGGGTGACGTCTACTTCGACGTGAAGTCCTGGCCGGCCTACGGCGCCCTGTCGCACCAGAAGATCGACGACATGGAGGACGCCGAGGACGCGGACCCGCGCGGCAAGCGCGACCCGCGGGACTTCGCGCTCTGGAAGGGCTACACCGAGGGCACCCCGCGGACGGCGTCCTGGCCGACGCCGTGGGGCCGCGGCCGCCCGGGCTGGCACCTGGAGTGCTCGGCGATGGCCGGCAAGTACCTGGGCGCCGAGTTCGACATCCACGGCGGCGGCCTGGACCTGCGCTTCCCGCACCACGAGAACGAGCTGGCCCAGTCGACCGCGGTCGGGCAGAAGTTCGCCCGGTTCTGGATGCACAGCGCCCTGGTCACCACGGCCGGGGAGAAGATGTCGAAGTCGATGGGCAACGGCGCGATCGTGCGCAACGTGGTCCAGCGGGTCCGGCCGATCGAGCTGCGGTACTACCTGGTCCAGTCGCACTACCGGTCCGTGGTGGAGTACTCGCCCGCGGCGCTGGAGGAGGCCGCGACCGGCTTCCAGCGGCTCGAGGGCTTCGTCACCCGGGCCACCGAGGTGACCGGTGGGGTCGAGCCGGCCACCGAGCTGCCGGCCGACTTCGTCGCCGCGATGGACGACGACCTCGGCACACCGGGGGCGGTCGCCGTCCTGCACACCACGGTCCGCGACGGCAACAAGCTGGTCGCCGACGGTGACTCGCCCGCGCTGCGGGAGGCGCTGGCCGCCGTCCGGGCGATGCTCGGCATCCTCGGGCTCGACCCGCTGGCCGAGCCGTGGGCGTCGCGGTCGGGCTCGAACGACGAGCTCACCGAGGTCGTCGACGGGCTGGTCGGTGCGTTGCTCGACCAGCGCCAGGCGGCCCGCGAGCGCAAGGACTACGCCGCGTCGGACCAGATCCGCGACCGGTTGAAGGACCTCGGCGTCGTCGTCGAGGACACCCCGCAAGGGCCGCGCTGGACGATCGCCCCGCGCCCGACGAGTGAAGGAAACTGACGTGCCAGGCAGTAGTCAGCGCAAGGGAGCCATCCGGAAGAAGCCGCGCGGGAACCCGACGGCCGGATCCGGTGGCCGGGTTCGCCGTGGGCTGGAGGGCAAGGGCCCGACGCCGAAGGCGGTGGACCGGACCAAGCACCCCGCCCACAAGCGGGCCAAGGCCAAGGAGCGCGCCGAGAAGCGCAGCAGCACCGGGCGCCGGTCGTCGCGCAAGGACGAGACCGCGACCGTCGAGTGGGTCTACGGCCGCAACCCGGTCGTCGAGGCGCTCCGGGCCGGCGTACCGGCCAGTGCGGTTTATGTTGCCGAAGGCACCGAACGCGACCCGCGCCTGCGCGAGGCGCTGCTGCTGGCCGTCGAGCGGGGTATCGCGCTGCTCGAGGTGCCGCGGATCGAGCTCGACCGGCACACCGCCAACGGCGCGCACCAGGGCCTGGCGATCCAGATCCCGCCGTACGAGTACGCACATCCCGACGACCTGCTGCGCGCGGCGCACGACGCCGACCAGGCACCACTGATCGTCGCGCTGGACGGCGTCACCGACCCACGCAACCTCGGCGCGATCACCCGCTCGGCGGCGGCTTTCGGCGCCCACGGCGTGCTCGTGCCCGAGCGCCGCGCGGCCTCGATCTCCGCCTCGGCCTGGAAGACCTCGGCCGGCGCCGCGGCCCGCATCCCGGTCGCCCGGGTCACCAACCTCAACCGGGCCCTGAAGTCGTACAAGGACGCCGGCCTGCTGATCGTCGGCCTCGACATGGGCGGCGAGGTCGAGCTGCCGGACCTGCAGTCGGCCACCGACCCGATCGTCCTGGTCGTCGGCTCCGAAGGCAAAGGCCTGGCCCGCCTGGTCCGCGAGAACTGCGACATCATCGTCTCCATCCCGATGACGTCGGCCACCGAGTCCCTCAACGCGGGCATCGCCACCGGCGTCGCTCTCTACGAGATCTCCCGCCGCCGCGCGCAGTAGTTCGCCCGCACCGACGAACCACGGGCCCCGGACCAGCTGGTCCGGGGCCCGTGGTGTTCGAACTGCTTGCCGTCTTGATGTAACTACCTGAGGTAGGTACATTTGGGGTCATGGTGACCATCGGACTGCGTGAGCTGAACCAGAACCCCTCCAAAGCGGTGGCTCGGGTGCGGGCCGGGGAGACGATCGTGGTCACCGACCGCGGGCGCCCGGTGCTGCGGCTGGTGCCCGAGCAGGAGCAGCCGACGACGTTGCGGCACATGATCGACTCCGGCGAGGTGGCAGCGCCGGCTGAGCTGGGGATGCCGGAGCTGGCGCTGGAGCTCGCGCCTGGGGTCGACAGCTTGTCCGACCTGCTGATCGCCGACCGGGACAAGGAACGGCGCCGGTGATCTATCTGGATGCCTGTGCCCTGCTCAAGTTCATCAAGCCGGCGGCCGAGTCGGCAGCTCTGCGCGCGTGGCGGGAGCATCTTCCGCCGGAGACCGAGCTGCTCACCAGTGAGCTCGCCAAGCTGGAGATCACCAGAACTCTGCTCCGCGCCGGAGTCGATCATCAACAGGTCCCGTACTTCACCGGGCAGGCTGTTCGAGGCATCTACGTCGTCGACCTGAGCTCGACCGTGCTCGCACGGGCGATGGCCTACCGGATTCCCCGGTTGGGATCACTCGACGCGATCCATCTGGCCAGTGCTGAACCGTTCCGGGAGGACCTGGAGCAGTTCGTCACGTACGACAAGGAACTGGCCGGCGCGGCGGTCGACCTCGGGTTCCCGGTGCTCGCTCCGGCCTGAAAGCGAACCACGGGCCCCGGACCAGCTGGTCCGGGGCCCGCGGTGTTGGTCAGGTGCGGTGGGTGGAGTCCGGGATCAGTAGACCTGGACGCCGTAGCGGTTCAGGACCTCGACGACCGGCTGGAAGAACGTCGTACCGCCGGTGCGGCAGTTGCCGCTGCCGCCGGAGGTGAGGCCGAGGGCGGTGGAGCCGGAGAACAGGGCGCCGCCGGAGTCGCCGCCTTCGGCGCAGACGTTGGTGCGGATCAGGCCGGAGACGGTGCCTTCGGGGTAGTTGACCGTGGCGTTCAGGCCGGTGACCGAGCCGCTGCGCAGGCCGGTCGTGCTGCCGCTGCGCCGGACCGACTGGCCGACGGTCGGGTTCGCGGCGGAGGTGATGTCCTGGTACGAGCCGTTGTACAGGTTCACGTTGCCGGGGTGGTTCGTGTACGACGTGCTGTACCGGACGATGCCGTAGTCGTTGCCCGGGAAGCTGGTGCCGTACCGGGTGCCGAGCACGGTGGTCTGCGACGAGTTGGCGTACCAGGTGGACCCCAGGTTCGTGCAGTGGCCGGCGGTCAGGAAGTAGTAGGTGGTGCCGCTGCGGACGTTGAAGCCGAGCGAGCAGCGGTAGCCGCCGGTGTAGATCGCGTCGCCTCCGCTGATCCGCTTGCTGAGGACGCCGGGCAGCTTCTCCAGGGTGACCTGGCTGCCGAAGCGCTTGGTGACGTTGGTGAGCGCGGTGAATTTGGCTCCGCTCACGGTGTCGTCGTACGAGACGATGATCCGGCCCGACTTCTCGTCGGTCATCCAGGCGGTGCCGGGGATCGACGCCTCCTTGCTCAAGGTGGCGGTGATGGTGCTCGCCGAGGCGACGGCGGCCTCGGGGCCCGGGGCCGCACTGGCCTGGGCGGAGAGCTGGACGGTGGTGGCGACCAGGCCGGCGGTGGCCAGCAGGGTCACGGTACGGCGAATACGCATGGTTGTGCCTCCTCACGATGAGGACGCCCGGGGCGGGAACGTCCTTGACTCAACCGTGATCTGTTCTACCGGAAACTGTCATAAAGTGCCCGGGCGAACGCGGAGGGTAAGGGTAATCCTCCGTCCGGAAACCGGTCAGTCTCGCCGGCGGGCGGATTCGACCTGGTAATGCAGCGATCTGGTCAGATGCTGGCGCCCGTCGGCCAGCCGGGCGTGGTCCACGTCGACCGCCGCCTGGTCGCCCTCGATCGCGACGCTCATCACCCCGTTGTCGAACCACGGCCCGTACGACGTGCGCCAGGACGCCGCCACGTCGCGCACCCCCGCGGAGCGCGCCAGCTTGTACGTCATCCACCGGCTGTCGAGCAGCTTGTTCGCGAGCCGGATGTGCTTCGGGATCGGGTTGCGGAACGGCGACATCGTCAGCTGCCGGATCGCCGTTCCCGGATGCTCGACCGCGCTCAAGCGCGCCTCGGCCAGATAGCTACAGTGCACGTCGCCGGACAGCATCAGGATCGAGGCCGGCGCATCGTCGGCCTCGACCAGTTCGGTCAGCAGTTCGGTGACGTCGTCGAACGACTTCCGGAACGACGCCCAGTGCTCGAGGTCCATCCCCTGCCGGATCCGCTCGCCGATCGCGGCCCCGCGCGGTCCCCACGCGCCGGACGAGATCGCCTCGTCCCACCCCTCCAGGTGATGCAGCCCCGGCGCGAGCAGGAACGGCAGCGTCGACGCGAGCAGCAGGAGCCTGATCGGCTCCGAAGCCTCGATGGTGTGCCGCCGCACCCACTCCCACTCGTGCGCGTCGACCATCGCCCGTTTGTCCGGCTGCAGGTGCCGCGAGCAGCGCGAGTCCACCGCGACCAGCCGCACACCGCCGCCGAAGTCGCGGTAGAAGCTCCACCGGGTCGAGGCGGGGTCCTCGTCGGCTTCCCACGCGAAGGAGTCCAGGTACGCCGTCCGCTCGGCGTCGTCCGTCAGCGTGCGCATCGCCTGGTAGGTGGCGTCCTCGGCCAGCTGTTCCGGCGACAGGTTGCCCAGGTGCTGGTAGACCCAGTACGACGCGTAGGCGCCGACCACCCGGTCGTGCCACCAGGGCTGCTGGGTCACCCAGCGGCGCCAGGTCAGCGAGGTGTTCCAGTCGTCGCGCAGGTCGTGGTCGTCGAGCAGCATGCACAGCGGCACGGTCGAGAACAGCCAGCGCACCGCCGGCTGGGTCCATGCGTCGTCGTACAGCCAGGTGTACTCCTCGAAGTTGCCGATCTCGTCCTGCACCTCGGAGCCGGGCCGGCCGCCGTGTGCCTCACGCAACTGCTCCAGTACGGCGTCCGACGGGTCGTCGGCGTACACCTGGTCGCCGAGCAGCAGGATCGCGTCCGGCCGCTCGTGGTCCGTGCCGGCCATCCGCTCCGCCAGCGCGACCAGCGCGTCCGGCCCGAACTCCTTGAATCCCTGCTCGTCGAACGGCGCCGACCGCCGGCACGACCCGAACGTCAGCCGGAAGGCGCCGTCGGCCCCCGCCGTCCGGATCACGCTCGGCCCGTACGGCGAATCCGCCGGCGGCCAGACTTGCTGCCCGTCCAGGTGCACCTCGTACGGCGTACTGCTGGCCGGCGCGAGCCCTTCGATCAGGACCAGCGCGTAGTGGTGGCCGTGCACGGACCAGGTGGTCGCCCGGTGGCCGAGGATCTCCACCTCGCCCGGGCCGGTGGTCTCCACCCACACGGTCGCCCGCGTCCGGTCGACGTACCGCAGCAGCGGACCCAACTTCAGTTGCATCCGGAAACGCTAGCCGCCGCACCCAACTCGTGTCAGTCGACGCGGAGCGAGTGCAGCACGAACGAGGCCAGCTCGCGGTAGGCGTCAGCGTCGCTGAGGCCGGTCCGGCGGGCGATGTCGCCACGCTGGATGGCCTGCATGGTGTGCGCGACCATCTCGGCGGCGAAGCCGATGTCGACCTGGCGGAAGGTCTTGCTGGCGATGCCGTCCTCGATCAGCGTGCGGACCCGCTCGGCGGCGATCCGGGTGTTGCGCTCGTAGACCGATCGGGCCGGCGCGAACGTCGACACGTCGTCCAGGAAGGTCCGGCTGGCCGGGCGCAGCGCGTCGGCGACCGCGTTCAGGTACGCGGCGATCCGGCGGTCGTGCCGGGTCTGCCGGGCCACCGTCGCCTCGACCTGGGCGGTGGCGTTCTTGAAGTAGTGCTTGACCACCTCGACGGCCAGCTGCTCCTTGCTCGGCGCGAGCGCGTACAGGGTGGTTTTGCTGCAGCGCAGCTCGGCGGCGAGGTCGTCCAGGGTGAACCGGCTGAAGCCCTGCGTGAGGAACAACGACAGGAGCCGGTCGAGCAGCTCGGACTGCCGGCGCGTGCGGCGTCCCGGAACGACTGTTGTCATATCGATACAGCATAGAACGATACTGAACTTGAGTCTTCAGTATCAATCAGAGTACCGTTTCGGTACCCGCTGAGAGGGGTGCCTGATGGCTGTCGACCGGTTGCTGCCGACCGAGGAGTCCACCGACCTGCTGGACCTGGTCCGGGACCTGTGCGAGCACGAGCTGGCGCCGTACGCGGCCAAGGCCGAGGAGAGCGAGGCCTTCCCGCGCGAGGCGTTCCGCACGCTCGGCAAGGCCGGCCTGCTGGGCCTGCCGTACCCGGAGCAGTACGGCGGCGCCGACCAGCCGTACGAGGTCTACCTGCAGATGCTGGAGGAGATCGCCGCCGCCTGGATGTCGGTCGGCGTCGGGCTCTCGGTGCACACGATGACCAGCTACGCCGTGGCGACCCGCGGCACCGAGGAGCAGCGCGCGCGATTCCTGCCGGACATGATCGGCGGCGAGCTGCTGGGCGCGTACGCGCTGTCCGAGCCGCAGGCCGGGTCCGACATCAGCTCGATGACCACCAAGGCGGTCCGCGACGGCGACGAGTACGTGCTGACCGGGACCAAGTCCTGGATCACGCACGGGTCGCACGCCGACTTCTACACGACCTTCGCGCGCACGTCGGCCGATCCCAAGCACGGGATCTCGGCGTTCCACGTGCCGGCCACGTCCGCCGGGCTCAGCTTCGGGGCGCCCGAGCGGAAGATGGGCCTGACCGGGTCGACCACCACGCTGGTCAACTTCGACCAGGTCCGGGTGCCGGCCGACCACCTGATCGGCGCCGAGGGTGACGGGATGCGCATCGCGCTGTCCGCGCTGGACTCGGGCCGGCTCGGCATCGCCGCGTGCGCGGTCGGGCTGGCGCAGGCGGCGCTGGACTGCGCGGCGTCGTACGCGCTGGAGCGCAAGCAGTTCGGGCATGCGATCGCGGACTTCCAGGGGATGCAGTTCCTGCTCGCGGACATGGCGGCGGCGGTCGAGTCGGCCCGGGCGACGTACCTGCAGGCTGCGCGCCGGCGTGACCTCGGCCGGTCGTTCACCCAGCAGGCGGCGATTGCCAAGCTGGTGTGCACCGACGCCGCGATGAAGGTGACCACCGACGCCGTACAGGTGCTCGGTGGCTACGGTTACACCCGTGACTTCCCGGCCGAGCGCTACATGCGCGAGGCCAAGGTGACGCAGATCTTCGAGGGAACCAACCAGATCCAGCGTCTGGTGATCAGCCGCGACCTGCTCAGGAGTGTTCGATGAAGCTTGGCCCGTCCGACGTAGCTCTGGTCACCGGTGGTGGCTCCGGCCTGGGCGAGGCGACCGTACGCCGCCTGGCCGCGGCCGGCGTCGGCGTGGTGATCTGCGACCTGCCGTCGTCGGCGGGCAAGGCGATCGCCGAGGAGCTGGGGGAGCGGGTGGTCTTCGCCCCGACCGATGTCACCGACGAGGCCGCCGTCGTCGCGGCTCTGGATGCGGCTGCTTCGCTGGGCGATCTGCGCGTCGTCGTCACGTGCGCCGGCATCGCCACCCCCGGCCGCGTCGTCGGCCGCAAGGGTCCGTTGCCGCTGGCAACTTTCCGGCAGGTCGTCGAGGTCAACCTGATCGGCACCTTCAACGTGCTCCGCCTCGCCGCTGAGCGGATGCTCACGCTCGAGCCCACGTCCGACGGTGACCGCGGGGTCTTCGTGATGACCGCCTCCATCGCCGCGTACGACGGCCAGATCGGTCAGGCCGCCTACGCCGCCAGCAAGGGCGGCATCGTCAGCCTCACCCTCACCGCCGCCCGCGACCTCGCCGACAAGGCCATCCGCGTCGTCACCATCGCGCCCGGCACGATGGAAACCCCGATGCTGGCCGGCCTGCCCGAGGAAACTCGCACGGTCCTCGAGCAGCAAGTTCCCCACCCCTCCCGCCTCGGCCGCCCCGACGAGTACGCCGCCCTGGTCACGCACGTCCTCGACAACCAGCTCCTCAACGGCGAAGTCATCCGCCTCGACGGCGCGCTCCGGATGCCGCCGCGCTGATTGGTCTGATTGGCCTGTGGACAACTCCGTCCACCGCGCCGAAACCTCGTACCTTCCCTGGCGACAACAACTGGGCAGGCGGTGTCAGACAAAGATGTACTACGATCAAGCCATGGCTGAGGTGCCGATCAGGGAGCTGAACCAGGAGACGGCCAAGGTGCTGGCTCGGGTGAAACGCGGCGAAGAAGTCGACATCACCGAGCGCGGTGTCGTCGTGGCCCGGCTGGTTCCGGCCGAGCCCTCACCGATCGGCCGTTTGCTGGCCACCGGCAACCTGCGACCACCGCAGGCTTCCGGGCCTTTGCCACGACCCCGAGGCGACGTGCGCACTACGCAGGAGTCCGGTGCGCTGCTCGAGGAGCTGCGTGGCGAGGAACGCCACTGATGATCTATCTCGACACCGCGGCACTGGTGAAGCTTGTTCGCCGCGAGGTCGCCTCGGATGCCCTGGTCGACTGGCTGAACACCCACTCGGACCGCCTGCTCGTGTCGTCGGCGATCGCAGAGGTCGAGCTGCCGCGCGCGCTCCGTCGTACCGAGCCGGAACTGCTCGCCGCCGTACCGGCGCTGCTGGCGCGGATCGCGGTGTACGAGATCGACGACCTGGTCAGGAGGACAGCGGCCGCCTACCCCGACGAGTCGATCGGCTCGCTGGACGCGATCCACCTGGCGACGGCTGACGCTGTACTCGGCGACGACCTGACGGCCTTCGTCACCTACGATCGCCGGCTGCTTGCGGCCGCCGATGCATTGGGCCTGCCAATTGCTGCGCCAGGCGCGCAGTGAGCTTGCGGGGCTACTGACTCGTCGGCTTGGACACGCCGGCGTGGCCGAAGACCAGCTCGTACAAGCCGTTGTTGTAGCTCGTCTGTTGATGGACGCCGGTGAGCAACGGCCGGACGACGGCCGCCGTGAGTCGGCGCTGGGTGGTGCCGTCGTCGGTGCCGTTGAAGCGGCAACCGGCGTACCGGACGAGGACTTCCTGCGTCCGGTCGCCTGCGTGCATTGTGAGGACGATCAGCTCACCGCCGTAGACGATGATGCAGTCGGGGACGTCCGGATCGAGGCCCTCCGGTGCGGCACCGATGGCGGCGACCAGCGCCTTCGCGGCGTCGCCGGTGAGGGTGGAGCTGGCGATGAGTGGCGCGCGGGCAGGGGAGGAGCGGTGGCCGAGGGAGTACCGGCCGACGGCGATCGAGTCGTAGCGCCAGTCGTCGGGGACCTGGACCTCGACGGTTTGGTACGACTCCCAGCGCCAGCCGGTCATCTTCGGATCATCGCACGGGTGGTGGCGTGCCGATCAGGAACTTGTCGATGGCCTGGTACGACGTGGAGAGCTGGTGGACGCCGACGAAGAGTTGGCGTGCGGTGTCGGCGGTGAGCTGCCGCAGCGTCGAGCCGTCGTCGGTGCCGTGGTGGCGACAACCGTCGTAGCGGTAGAGGACGTCCTGGGCGTGATCGGTGCCCTGGACGCGGAGGATCAGGAAGTCGTGCCCGAGGTCGGGGCTGGGCTCGGGCGGGCACCGCCGGGGGTCGGAGAACGTCGGGCCGACGCCGGGCGGAGCAGCGACGAGGTCGCGGACCAGGCGGTCGGCGGCGGTGCCGGTCAGGCGGGAGCTGGCTTGGAGGCGGGCGTAGCGGATGTTCTCGGGGCCGCCGCCGGTCGGAGCGATCGGGAGGCCTCCGATGGAGTACCGGCAGACGCCGACGCCCGTGATCTCGCCGACCGACTTGAGTCCACCTTGCGCCGGCGGACGGGCGGCCCGCCGGTCGGCCAGGGGAGCGCAGCCGTAGCTGTCGACCGTCTCGACGACGTCGGCCGACTCGAAGATCTGCCGACGCAGGATGTCGTCGCCGGCGGTCACGGTCACCAGGTGGTCGCCGAACTTCCGGGTCTCGCGAACCCAACCGCCGGCCAGCTGTACGACGCCCGGTCGCTCACCGTCGAAGACGACGGACGGCGCGACCTGCCGGGCGGGCTTCGGAGTCGCGCAGACCTTCAGCGCCAGTCCCCGCATCCCACCCGGCCGGAAGACCGTTGCCTCAGGCACCCAATCGTCCTCGGTGCAGTCCGGCGGCCCGGCCCACAGCGACTGCGCCCAGCTCTCCGGCACCTGCAACTGCACGTCGGCGTACGTCTCCCACCGCCAGCCAGGCTTGGCCGGAGCCGCCTCGCCATCGGCGGCCACACCCGTCGCAGCATCGGAAGGCGCGACCGCCGCCGTGCCGGCTGGCCCAGCCTCGCTGGTCAACGTGCTCGCTCCCAGGACCACCGCACCGATCGCGACGCCGGTCAGCAGGACCGCACCCACCCGACGGCCGATCATCGTCCGGCCAAATCGCGCAGGATCGGCAGCACCGGGATCTCGGCGTACAGCACCTTGCTCAGCGGCACCAGCGTGTCCGTGGTGAGCCGCCGCAGCGTGGTGCCGTCGTCGGTGCCGTTCGAGCGGCAAGTGGCGTACCGGACGACGACGGCCTGATCGCCGTTCTCGCCGGCCACTGTCAGCAGCAGATCGTCCCGGCTCCGCGGTTGCTCGCAGTTGGAGGAGCTCATGACCGGCCCGACGCCGGCCGGGGCTGCGCGCAACGCGTCACCCAGTTGCCGCGCGGTGTCGCCGGAGATCTGAAGCCCGGCCTGGAACACGCTGGGGTTGCCCGGCAACTGATAGCTGTAGACGCACACCCGGATCGACTTCACCTCGCCGATCGCGGCCAGCCCCGGTCCCGTCGGCCGTTGCCCGTCACCCAGTACGGCGGGACGCGCGACGCTGCAGCCGTTCGGATCCGTTCCATCCATCCGCTTCGCTGAGTCCAGAATCCGCCGCCGCATCGCGGCGTCGTTGCTGAACACGGCCAACGGCACACCAGCGACGACCCGTACCTCCGTCGCCCACCCGTGGTCGAACCGTGTGATCCCGGGCTTGGCGTCGGAGTCGTCGAACCACAGATGCGGTATCCGCTCGGCCAACCTCGGGACCGACAGACAGGCGATCGTCTGCACCGGCCCACGCCAGGGCCGCCCGACCATCGGCGTCCTTGTGGAGCCGTCCGGCCGGAACCGATCCCCGCAGGTCCACAGGCCCGAGTAGACGGAGTCCGCCCAGCTGTCGGGCACCTGCACCTTCACCGTGCCGTACGACTCCCACCGCCATCCCGGCGCCGCCGGATCGGCCACGGGTTCGGCGCTGGGCGGCGCGACATACGCCCCGGCCGAACCCCTCCCGCCGACCGCCTGCACCCCGACGCCGATCACCAGCACAGCGGTTGCGGCCACAGCGGCGGCGACTACTCCGATTCTCTTCATCTCAACGCCTCACAGGACCGGCCCGGGCGGGCCGATCAGCAGTTGGGTCATCACATTGCTGTGTCCGCGAGGCGCGTGCACGCCGACGAAGATCACCTTCGCGGTCGCCATCGTCGCCCGGCGCAGCGTCGTGCCGTCGTCGGTGCCGTTGTGCTTGCAGCCGGCGTAGCGGTAGATGACGTCCTGGTCGTGCTCGCTCCCGTTCACCCGCAGGACGACGACCTCGCGGCCCGGGTCGGCGCCGCAGACGCGCCAGGTGGTCACCGTCGGACCGGTCCCGAGCGGCGCGGCGATCAGGTCACGCACGAAGCGCTCGGCGACAGCGCCGGTGAGCCGCGAACTGGCCTCCATGCCGAGTGCCTTCGGCGGGTACGGCGTACCGTCCTCACGGTAGATCGGCGCGCCACCCGAATAGCGGCACACGCTGACCGATTTCACCTTCCCGACCGAGGTGAGTCCGCCCGAAGCGGCCGGCCGCAGGACCTCGTCCCGCGCCAACGGCGACGCCGGATCGCAGCCGTAGCCGTCGACGGACGTGACGACGCCGGCGGTGCTGAAGATCTTGGCCCGCAAGGCATCGTCGGCGCTCGTCACCGTGACCAGCTGCTCGCCGATCCGCCGGGTCTCCTTGGTCCACCCGTCAGCGAAACGGATCACCTCGGGCCGGTCGCCGGCGAACATCACCGACGGCGCGACGTGCCGCGTCGGCCGTACCTCCGTCGGACACTCGGGTTGCTCGACGGTGATGAAATCTCCTGGCCGCCGGACGACCGCTTTCTGCTCGGTCCAGTCGGCGCCGCAGAACTTCACCCCGGCGTACAGATCCTGCGCCCAGTCGTCCGGAACCTGGAGCTGCACGTTCCGGTACGTCTCCCACCGCCACCCGGCGTGCTCCGCTGCGACCGGCGTTTCGGGGTCACTCCCGGCCCGACTGATCAGTGTGTTCGCCCCGACGACCACGGCAGCGACCGCGACACCGGTCAGTAGGAGCGCACCACGGCGCATCATCGTGCGCCCAAGTCGTCGAGGATCGGCAGCGGTGCCCACTGCGCGTACAGGACCTTGCTCAGCGGTACCAGCGTGTCCGTGGTGAGCTGTCGGAGTGTGGTGCCGTCGTCGGTCCCGTTCGAGCGGCAGGTGGCGTAGCGGACGACGACCGTTTGCTCGCCGTTCTGGCCGCTCACCGTCACCAGCAGATCGTCGCGTTGCGAGGACTGCTGGCAATTGGAGGCACTCATGGCCGGCCCGACGCCTGGCGGCGCTGCTCGCAGCGCGTCACCCAGCCGACGTGCGGCATCGCCGGAGATCACGTGACCGGCTTGGAAGGTGCTCGGTTCGCCGGCCGTGCCGTAGCTGTAGGCGCACACCCGGATCGAACTCACCTCGCCGATCGCGGACAACCCCGGACCTGTTGGCCGCTGCCCGTCGGCCAGTACGGCGGGACGGGCGATGGCGCAGCCGTTCGGGTCCGTCGTACCGCTGATCGGTTCCGCGGAGTCCAGGATCCGACGGCGCAGCGCGGCGTCGTCGCCGAACACGGTCAACGTGACGCCGTCGACGACCCGGACCTCCGACGCCCAGCCGTGGTCGAACGTCGTGATCCCAGGTTGCACGTTCGGCCCGCCGAACCACAGATGCGGAACCCGCTCGGCCAACGGCGAGACCGGACCACAGTCGATCATCATGACCGGACCCCGATAGGGCCGGCCGACCAGCGGCGCCTTGCTGATCCCGTTCGACTGTCCCTTCGGTTCTCCACACGTCCACAGGTGCGAGTACGCCGAGTCCTGCCAGCTGTCCGGCACCTGCACCTTGACGGTCCGGTACGACTCCCACCGCCAGCCGGGCTCCGACGGCGCAGTCGGTGGTGCGACCGCGACCGCGGTTTCGTCCTGGCCGAGCACGGCCTCTCCGCCGGCCGCCAGCGCCGCGACGCTGACGGCGGCGAGCGCTACCACTGCGATTCCGCGCACGACGATCCTCATTTCAGCAGATTGGTCAGAAAGGGCCCGCGGTCCTCGGGCCGACCGACGGCGGTGACCAGCGGTCCGACCGACGACTTGGTGAGACTCCGGAACGTCCGGCCGTCATCGGTGTCGAAGGGCCCACACCCGTTCAGCCGTACGACGACCTCCTGGTCGCCGCGGTCGCCGTGGACGTGCAGGACGAGGATCTCCTCGTCACCTGTTGTGCATTTGCTGGTCGCGGTAGCCACTTTCCCGCTCTTGGTCACCGCAAGGCCATCTGAACCCGGTGCGTTCAGCAGAGCGGCGCCGACCTCGCGGGCTTGCTCGCCGGTCAGCTCGGCGCTGGCGAGCAGTGGTGGTACCTGGGACAGCGTCTCGGTCCGGTAGGCGCAAATCCGGATCGACGCGGCCGTTCCGACCGCGGCAAGGCCTTCGCCGGTCGGTCGGACCGCCGCGTTGGTCGCTGCCGGATGCGTCGGAGCGCAACCACGGCTGTCGACCCCGTCGATCGTCCGGGCCGAGTCGAGTATCCGTGCCCGGACCGCGGCGTCGGTCCCGAACACCTCGAGCCGCAGCGCCCCCACCGACCGGACCTCCTTGGTCCAGCCTGCGTCGTACTGCGTCACGCCCGGCTCGGCGTTCAAGTCGAACAACACGTACGGCACGCGGTCTGCCGGTTCTCCCACGGTGGCAGCGGTCGCCCCGACGGCAGTCGGGCAGCCCATCGCCGGGGCCGGCAGCGTGCTCGGCCGCCCGATCCAGCCGTCCCACCGGGGCTTCTCGGTCGGGCACGTCGCCAGCGGACCCGCACTGATCTCCGCCCACTGGTCGGGCACCTGGACCTCGACGTTCGCATACGACTCCCAATGCCACCCCGGCGGCGGCTGCGCCAGCGACGCGGCCGGTCCGGAATCCTCCGGCCGGGTCAGCGACTGCACCCCAGCAGCCGCCACGATCACCGCCGCACAAGCCAGTACGCCGACGCCGGCCGCGCGCGTACGCCGCCGTCGTCTCAGCCGGCGGTGGACCGTGCCGAGCAGAGTCGTGTCGGACGGCGCCTCGGCGGCGCGCGAGGCGAGGCTTTGGGTGATGAGGGTTTCGGCCGGATCGTTCATCGGGTCAGCCTCTGCAGAATCATCGGGTACAGCTGCGGCGAATAGAGCGTGGTGACCAGCGGAAGCAGAGCCTCTCGGGTCAGTTGCCGGCCAGTGGTGCCGTCGTCGATGCCGTTGTGGTTGCAGGAGTTGTAGCGGACCGACACTTCCTGCTCTCCGGTGCTGCCGCGCACGGTGATCAGCAGGTCGTCGCGCAGACGCGTGGTCTCGCAGTGGTACTCGTGGTTCGGGCCGGATCCGGCCGGCGCTGCTCGGAGCGCGGCGACCACCTCCCGTGCCTTGTCGCCGGCGATCTCACCGCCGGCGAGCAACCTGGCATCCCGCGGCAGACCGTCGATGCCGTACCCGCAGAGCCGGATCGATTCGACCTCGCCGATGCCGCCCAGTCCGGGTCCGGTCGGCCGCCGGCCCTCGCCCACCACGGGCGGCGCCGTTGGCGAGCAGCCGTAGGCGTCCTGGCCGTCGATCGGCTGCGCGGAGTCCAGGATGCGCCTCAGCAGTACAGGATCATTGCCGAAGGCACTCAAATGGATGCCGTCGACAACCCGGACCTCCTCCAGCCAGCCGTGATCGTGGCGGTACACGCCGGGCGATCGGTTCGCCTCGCCGAACCACAGGTGCGGCACCCGCTCGGCCGGTTCCGGGACCTTCGGGCAGCCGATCAGCGGTACGTAACCACGCAGCGGCCGTCCGACCTGCGGTGTCTTCGGCACATCCTCGGACGAGTTCCCGTAGACGAGCGGGCGGCAGCTCCACAGGTGGCTGTAGAAAGTGTCCGTCCAGGTGTCGGGGACCTGCACCTGGACGGTGCCGTACGACTCCCAGTGCCAGCCCTCGTACGTCGTAAACTTGGGCCCGTCGGCATGAGCCGAGGCGGGCTGCGCGGCGGGAACGGATGGTCCAGCAGCCGGAATCGGCCCGTCCCGCAGCACCCCGACGCCGGTGACGCCCGCGGCGACCGCCGTACAGGCGAGGACCCCGGCTCCAACGGCGCGCGCCCGGCGGCGTCGGCGCAGGCGGTGGTGGACGGTGGCGAGCAGGGCGTGGTGGTCGGTCGGCGCCGAGTCGGCGTACGTCGACAGGGCGCGGGTGAGCAGCGCGCCGGTCGCGCGGTCTTCGGTCGGGTCGTTCACAGCTGGTCGACCTCCTTCAGCGTCGCGCGCAGGGAACCTAGGGCGCGGTGGATCTGGGATCGGACCGTGGCCGCCGTACAGCCGAGGATCTCGGCGATGTCGGCGTCCGGAAGGCCTTCGTAGTAACGCAGTACGACGGCGGCGCGCTGCCGGGTGGGCAGTGACGCGCACAGCTGCCAGACCGCGTCGGCGTCGGCGTGCGAGGCGGCGTGGTCGGGCCCGCCGGCAAGTGGGCGGAGCGCGGTCGGGTCGTCGACCGGAGTCTCGCGGCGGAAGAAGCGGCGCCAGCGGGAGATGTCGGCGTTGACGATGCAGCGCCGCACGTAGGCGTCCGGATCGGCGCCGATCCGCGACCAGCGCGGGTACGCCGCGATCAGCGCGTCCTGGACAGCTTCCTCGGCCCGGCCCCGGTCACGGGTGACCAGATAGGCGAAACGCAGCAGACCGGCACCTCGGTGCGACACCCAGGTGTCGAAGTCCGGCGGTCCGTCGTCGGTTGTCATTTGGTCCCTCCCACGTCCTAACCACGCCGCGGAGGGACCAGACGTTGCACCGAACCGGCTAATCTCCCGGGGGAGCCGTCGGCAGCGCCAGCTTCTCGTCGGGCTTGGCGCGCAGGACCTCGTCGACGTACGAGCGGGCGGCCTGCATCGTGTCGACCTCGTGGCCGGCCTGCTCGGACAGGAACCAGCGGTGCTCGAGCACCTCGTGGAAGACCTCGGCGGGCTCCAGCTTGCGGTTCAGGTCGCGGGGAACCGAGCGGACGACCGGCTCGAACACGTCGGTCAGCCACTGGTGCGCGACGATCTCCTCGTCCTCGTTCTGCTGGTCGGTCGCGGCGGCGTACGAGTCGAGGTCGTTGAGCAGCCGGCGGGCCTGGTTCTCCTCGACGTCCAGGCCGGTCAGCCGCAACAACCGGCGGGAGTGGTGACCGGCGTCGACGACCTTCGGCTGGATCCGGACCTGACTGCCGTCCCAGTCGGTGATGATGTCGATCTCGGCGACGTCGAAGCCGAGCTCGTTCAGCCGCCGGATCCGCGAGTCCAGCCGGTGCATCTCGTCGGTGGCGAACTCCTCCGGCGCGGTCAGCTCGGCCCACAGCGCCTCGTACCGGTCGTTGATCGACTTGACGGTCTCCTGCGGGTCGATGTCGGCGTCGAGCAGGCCGCCTTCCTGCAGGTCGAGGAACTCGCCGAACAGGTTGATCTCCGCGGTGTAGAGGTCGTGCGCGCGCTGCCCGTCGGAGATGTCCTGGTGCAGCTCACCGGTCTCCGCGTCCACCAGGTACGCCGCGAAGGCGCCGGCGTCGCGGCGGAACAGCGTGTTCGACAGTGAGCAGTCGCCCCAGAAGAAGCCGAGCAGGTGCAGCCGGACGATCAGCGCGACCAGCGCGTCGATCAGCCGGTTCACGGTGTCCGGCCGGAGCGTGCTGGAGAACAGTGCCCGGTACGGCAGGGAGAACTGCAGGTGACGGGTGACCAGGATCGAGTCGAGCGGTTCGCCGTTCTTGTCCACCCGGTCGGTGATCACGCCGACCGGTTCGACCGAGGGGGAGTCCAGCCGCTCGAGGTCGCGCAGCAGCCGGTACTCGTGCATGGCGAGGTGCTCCATCACCTCCTTGATCGCGTAGACGCTGCCGTTCACCCGGACGAAGCGGACGACGTGCCGGGAGATACCGCGGGGCAGCGCGACCAGCTGGTCCTCGGGCCAGTCCTCCAGCGGGATGTCCCAAGGCAGTGCGAGCAGACCGGTGTCCGGGCGGGTGGCGACAAAACGAGGCACGGCACCAGTGTGTCAGTTCCGCCCGCCGGAAGGTCGAGCCCGCAGCAAGGCGAGACGCAGATCGGCAGCGGTTCGAACGCAAGTGAACGCAAATACTTGCGGAATATGGCGTAGAGTTTGCGTCATGACTCGACGACTTGCTGAGGTGGCGAAGAAGGTCGGCGTCAGTGAGGCGACCGTGAGCCGGGTGCTGAACGGCAAGCCCGGCGTGTCCGAGGCGACCCGGGAAGCGGTGCTCACCGCGCTCGACGTGCTCGGCTACGAGCGGCCGACCCAGCTGCGCGGCGATCGCGCCCGACTTGTCGGCCTGGTGCTGCCCGAGTTGCAGAACCCGATCTTCCCGGCGTTCGCCGAGGTGGTCGGCGGTGCGCTGGCCCAGCAAGGTTTCACCTCGTTGCTGTGCACCCGGACGGTCGGTGGCGTGTCCGAGGCCGACTACGTCGATCTGCTGCTCCAGCAGCAGGTCTCCGGGGTCGTGTTCGCCGGTGGTTTCTACGCACAGGCCGACGCGCCGCACGCGCACTACGAGCTGATCCAGGAACGCCGGCTGCCGACCGTACTGGTCAACGCCGCGGTCGACCATCTGGGCTTCCCGCAGGTCTCGTCCGACGACTTCGTCGCCGCCGAGATGGCGATCGGGCACCTGCGCGCGCTCGGGCACCAGAAGATCGGGCTGGTGCTCGGTCCGCGCGACCACATCCCGTCGCGGCGCAAGCTCGAGGCCTTCATGGGCTCGCCCGAGGCGGATCCGTCGCTGGTCGAGCACACCATGTTCTCGCTGGAGGGCGGTCACGCGGCCGCGACCCGGCTGGTCAAGCACGGCGTCACCGGCATCGTCTGCGCCAGCGACATCCTCGCCCTCGGCGCGATCCGCGCGGTCCGCCGGGCCGGCCTGCAGGTGCCGGACGACGTCTCGGTGATCGGGTACGACGACTCGGCGATGATGAACTGCACCGACCCGCCGCTGACCACGGTCCGCCAGCCGATCGACGCGATGGGCCGGGCCGCGGTCGACATGCTGGTCGCGCTGATCGAGCGCGCCTCGGTCCCCGCCGACGAGCTGCTCTTCGAGCCCGAACTCGTGGTC
Source organism: Kribbella sp. ALI-6-A (assembly GCF_001984195.1). GTDB lineage: Bacteria > Actinomycetota > Actinomycetes > Propionibacteriales > Kribbellaceae > Kribbella. The sequence continues at coordinate 108,957 of NZ_MTQN01000012.1, read as the reverse complement.
CGCGCCTCGACCGCCCGCCTGAAGACCGCCGCCGTCCCGGCCTGAAGCGTCCGCCGTCCCCGGCTGAACACCGCCGCCGTCCAGGCCTGAAGACGTCCGCCGTCCTGGCTTGATCCGGGCGAACACCGCCTGATCCGGGCGAGTTCGTCCCAATCCGGCGACCCCGCCTGCCCGGCCGGCGCCTGATCGCTTCGTGCCGTCCGCAGGAATAGATCTCCTTCACCGCACCGTTGTTAAGACGACCGGTCATTTTGACTCCGACGCGAACCGAGTGAAGGAAACTGCGATGAACGAACTGCTGACGAAGGTCCTCGAAGCCCACGGTGGCCTCGACAACTGGTCCACCGTCAAGGGCCTGACCGTCAAGCTCTCCCTGGACGGCCCGTTCTGGGACGGCGTCGGCTGGCCCGAGATCCGCCGGCAGCAGACGTTGTCAGTCGACGCCCGCCACGAGCGCACCCGGCTGACCCCCTTCGTCGGCGACGGTGAGATCGCGACGTACGAAAGCACCCCCGAGCTGATCCGGGTGGTCGCCGCCGACGGCTCCGTCCTCGGCGAGTCGGCCGACCCGCGGCCGACGTACCCGGAGTACACGCCGGAGGCCAAGTGGGACCGCGTGCAGCTGGCCTACTTCACCGCCACGGCCAACTGGAACTACTTCGTCGAGCCGTTCCTGTTCACCTATCCCGGCGTACAGGTCGAGGAGATCGAGCCCTGGCAGGAGGGTGACGAGACCTGGCGCCGCCTGCGAGTCACCTTCCCCGCGAATCTGCCGAACCACAACCCCGAGCAGACCTTCTACTACGACGACCGGTTCCTGCTGCGCCGGATGGACTACGCGCCCGAGGTCACCAGCAACGCACCGATCGCGCACTACGTGCACGACCCGGTGACCGTCGACGGCCTGGTCTTTTACCGCCGCCGCATGGTTCACCTGCGAGCTGAGGACGGCACTGCCGACCGCAGCTGGGCGCCGATCGAGATCGGCACCGACGAGGTCGTCGTCGAGCGCGACTGACAACGACAGACAGCGACACGGCCGGCCACGCAACAGCCGGTGAGCACCTGATCACGAAGGGATGGAGTGGACGCAATCCGCTCCATCCCTTTGCTGTACCTGCCAGTTCCGCAGCAAAGTCTCGTTTTTGCAACTAGTGATCGAAGTATTGCGCTGATCCGGTCGGGTTGCCTACGGTACGGACCACATCAAGGGGCGGGACTCGCCCTCGGCCGTTTCGAGAAGGGCAGATCGATGAGGACAACGAGCCATCGCAGGGCACTCGGCCTGTTGCTCGTGGCGGGACTGGGGCTGACAGCCGCGTCCTGCGGATCGGGGGACGACGAACCGGCCGCGCAGAGTTCCGGCGGCGCTGACCAGAAGGTGACGATCACCGTCGGCTGCCAGCCGCCGAAGAGCAACCCGAAGGAACGGGCCGGCTGGGACGAGGACGTCGCGGAGTTCCAGAAGCTGCACCCGAACATCACGATCGAGAGCAAGGACGCCTTCCCCTGCATCAACCCCGACACCTTCCAGGCGAAGCTGGCCGGCGGCACCCAGGAGGACGTCTTCTACGTCTACTACACCGACGTCCAGAAGATCATCAAGGCCCGCCAGGCCGCCGACATCTCCGAGTACGTCGGCAGCGTGAAGGCGCTCAAGGACGTCCGGGCGGATGTTCAGAGTGTGTTCAAGGACGGCGACAAGACCTACGGCGTCCCGCGCAACAACTACAACATGGGCCTGGTCTACAACCGCAAGCTGTTCACCCAGGCCGGCCTGAACCCCGACGCCCCGCCGAAGACCTGGGCCGAGGTGCACGAGGCCGCGAAGAAGATCGCGGCGCTCGGTGCCGGGTACGTCGGCTTCGGTGAGTACTCGGCCGGCAACACCGGCGGCTGGCACTTCGCCGCGTCGCTGTACGCCCGCGGTGGCTCGATGGTCAGCGAAGACGGCAAGAGCGCGGCGTTCAACAGCGCCGAGGGCAAGGCCGTGCTGGAGAACCTCAAGCAGATGCGCTGGAACGACAACTCCATGGGCAGCAAGCAGCTGCTGCAGTGGGAGGACCTGATGCGCATGATGGGCTCGGGCAAGCTCGGCATGATGATCGGCGCGCCGGACGTCGTGCAGTCGGTGAACAACGACTTCCAGGGCAAATTCGAGGACTACGGTGTGGCCGCGGTCCCGGAGTCCGAAGGCAAGGCGTCGCTGTCCGGTGGTGACGGGTACATGTTCAACCCGAAGGCGTCGCCGGAGAAGATCAAGGCCGGCCTGCTCTGGCTGGAGTTCCACGAGCTGACGCCGGGCGAGGGCCAGTTCAACTACGAGCGCGCCAAGGCCCAGGGCCGCCCGGTCGGCCTGCCGATCCCGGACCTGTACGGCGACAGCGCGCCCGGCAAGCAGATCACCGAGCTGCGGAAGAAGTTCGCCACCGTGCCGGTCGAGCACTTCACGCCGTACGTGACCGCGCAGGCGAGCATCACCAACAAGCTCGAGCCGCCGAAGGCGCAGGAGCTGTACGCCGTGCTCGACGTGGCCATGTCGGCCGTGCTGACCCGCAAGGACGCCGACATCGTCAAGCTGCTGGCCGACGCCGAGAGCAAGGCGAACAAGATCCTCGCCAAGAACACCTGATGGCTTCGACGATCGCCAGACCGCCGGTGCGCCGTTCCCTCGAGCAGGGAGCGGCGCGCCGCGCGGTCGGCCGGAACCTCACGGCGTACGGGTTCCTGTGCGGGGCGCTGATCTGTTTCGCCTTCTTCTCCTGGTACCCGATGATCCGGGAGATCGTGCTGAGTTTTCAGCAGACCAACTTCGTCGACCCGCCGCAGTGGGTCGGGCTGGACAACTTCCGGACCGTGTTCGCCGACCCGGCGTTCCGGTCCGCCTGGCTGAACACCGCGGCGTTCAGCGGGCTGGCCCTGGTGGTCGGCTACGTGATCCCGTTCGTGCTCGCCGTCGTCCTGAACGAGCTGCGGCACGCCAAGGCGTACCTGCGGTTCGTCGTCTACCTGCCGGTGATGCTGCCCCCGGCGGTCGGAGTGCTGCTGTTCAAGTGGTTCTACGATCCGGGTGCGGGTCTGTTCAACCAGATCCTCGATGTCTTCCGCATCCCGCCGCTGGCCTGGCTCGACTCGACCAGTACGGCGCTGATCTCGCTGGTGATCGTCTCGACCTGGATGAACCTCGGCACGGGCACGCTGATCTACCTGGCCGCGCTGCAGTCCATCCCCGGTGACCTCTACGAGTCCGCCGAGCTGGACGGCGCCGGTCTGTTTCGCCGGGTCTGGCATGTCACCGTGCCGCAGACCAAGCTCATCCTGCTGGTGATGCTGCTGCTCCAGATCGTCGCCACCATGCAGGTGTTCATCGAGCCGTACCTGCTGACCGGTGGCGGGCCGGAGAACGCGACCGTCACGGTGGCCTACCTGATGTACCAGTACGCCTTCAACTTCGGTGACTTCGGCGGCGGCGGTGCGCTCGGCCTGATGCTGATGGTCGTGCTGATCGTCTTCTCCGCGTTCTACCTGCGCGTCTCGCGCGACAACGAAGGTGGCCGATGACAACGACACTGCAACCACAACCGGTGCTCCCGGCAACCACTCCGGAGCCGGCCCGGAGCAAGCCGAAGAAGAAGGCCAAGGGCCGCGGCTACGAGACCCGAACCCTGGTCTCGCCGCTGTCGCTGCGGAGCTGGCACGGCAAGCTGATCTACTGGACCGTCCTGGTCGTCGTGGTGATCGGCTTCACGCTGGCCTTCGTCTTCCCGCTGTACTGGATGGTGACCGGCGCGCTGAAGTCGCCGGACGAGCTGGCGCAGATCCCGCCGAGCTTTTTCCCCAAGGAGTACGACTTCGGCGTCTACGCCGAGGCCTGGAACCAGCTGCAGCTCGGCGTCTTCCTGCGCAACACCGCCCTGTACGCCGGCGGCGCGTGGCTGTTCACGCTGGCGATCGACGTGACCGCGGCGTACGCGTTGTCGAAGCTGCGGCCGCTGTTCGGCAAGCTGATCCTCGGCCTGATGCTGGCCACGCTGATGATCCCGCCGATGGTGCTGCTGCTGCCGACGTACCTGGTCGCCAAGGACGTGCCGATCTTCGGGTTCAGCCTGCTCAACACCCCGTGGGCGATCTGGCTGCCGGCCGCCGCGAACGGGTTCTTCATCTTCCTGCTCAAGCGGTTCTTCGACTCGATCCCGCGCGAACTGCTGGAGGCGGCCGAGATCGACGGCGCGTCGCCGGTCCGGATCCTGTGGTCGATCGTGCTGCCGGTGTCCCGGCCGATCCTCGGCGTGGTGTCGATCCTGTCGGTGGTCACGGTCTGGAAGGACTTCGTCTGGCCGCTGCTGGTGCTGCCGGAGACCGACAAGATGTCGATCAGCGTCGGCATCGCGTCGCTGTCGGCGCAGATGCCGCAGAACGTGCTGATCGCGTCGCTGGTGATCGCCAGCCTGCCGACGATCCTGGTCTTTTTCCTGTTCCAGCGCAGCATCATGGCGGGGCTGACCGCCGGCAGCCTCAAGGGCTGATCCCACCCACCCACCCCAAGGAGAAGGCATGTCGGAAACATGGTGGCGCGGAGCCGCGATCTACCAGGTGTACCTGCGGAGCTTTGCCGACGGCAACGGTGACGGGATCGGCGACCTGGCCGGCCTGCGGGCCAAGCTGCCCTACCTGGCCGATCTCGGCGTCGACGCGATCTGGCTGAACCCGTGGTACCCGTCGCCGATGGCCGACGGCGGGTACGACGTGGCCGACTACCGCGCGATCGAGCCGAGCTTCGGCACCCTGGCCGAAGCCGAGGCCTACATCGAGGAAGCCCACGCGCTCGGCATCAGGACGATCATCGACATCGTGCCCAATCACGGCTCGGACCAGCAGGACTGGTTCGTCCAGGCGCTGGCGGCCGGTCCCGGGTCGCCGGAGCGGGAGCGGTTCCTGTTCCGTCCCGGCCGCGACGGCGGGCTGCCGCCGAACGACTGGCAGTCGATCTTCGCCGGCCCGGCCTGGACGCAGGTTCCGGACGGCGAGTGGTACCTGCATCTGTTCGCTCCCGAGCAGCCGGATTTCAACTGGCGCAACCCCGAAGTGGTGGAGGAGTTCCACGCCATCCTGCGGTTCTGGCTGGACCGTGGGGTGGACGGCATCCGGATCGACAGCGCCGCCGTACTGTTCAAGGACCTGGACAGCGTCGAGGAGTCCTACACCGACCACGACGAGGTGCACGAGGTGTACCGCGGCTGGCGCGCGATCACCGACTCCTACCAGGGCCGGTTCCTGGTGGGGGAGATGTGGATGCCGGACCAGGAACGGTTCGCGCTCTACCTGCGCCCGGACGAGATGCAGACCGCGTTCAACTTCGACTTCCTGTCCCGGCCGTGGGACGCCGACGAGCTGCGCGCCTCGATCGACCTGACGCTGACCACGCACGTCCCGATCGGCGCGCCGCCGACCTGGGTGCTGTCCAACCACGACGTCACCCGCCCGGTCACCAAGTACGGCCGCCCGGACACGTCGTTCTCGCACCAGGACCGCAAGCACGGTATGCCGACCGACCTCGTGCTCGGCGAGCGCCGGGCCCGGGCCGCGGCGCTGCTGGCTATGGCCTTGCCGGGCGGGTTGTACGTGTACCAGGGCGAGGAGCTGGGCCTACCCGAAGTCGAGGACCTGCCGGACGAGGTGCTGCAGGACCCGATCTTCGCCCGCTCCGGCGGCACCGACCGCGGCCGTGACGGCTGCCGGGTCCCGATCCCGTGGTCCGGCCAGGAACCGCCGTTCGGCTTCGGGACCGGTACGCCGTGGCTGCCGCAACCCGCCGACTGGAAGAACCTCACCGTCGAGTCCCAGCAGGCCGACCAGAACTCGATGCTCGCCCTCTACCGCGACGGTCTGCGGATCCGCCGTACCGATCTCGGCGACGGCACGCTCACCTGGCTGGACTCCGCCCCCGGTGTGCTCGCCTTCCGTCGCGACTCCGGCCTGACCTGCGTCGTCAACCTCACCGCGGACCCGATCGACCTGCCCGCCCACACCGACCTGCTGCTCACCAGCTCCCCGCTCGACGAGGGCCGCCTCCCCTCGGACACCACCGCCTGGATCCGCTGAAAGGTCCCTGACGTCCGAAGAACCCGAGGCGAATGGCCTCGGGTCCTTCGGACGCTGCGATGGAAGGGCGGTGTCAGCGGGGCTGCTCCGTGAGCGGGGTGAAGCGGCGCAGGCGCAGGCTGTTGGTGACGACGAAGACCGAGCTGAAGGCCATCGCCGCACCGGCGAGCATCGGGTTCAGCAGGCCGGCGGCGGCCAGCGGGAGCGCGGCGACGTTGTAGGCGAAGGCCCAGAACAGGTTGCCCTTGATCGTGCCGAGCGTACGCCGGGCCAGCCGGATCGCGTCCGCCGCCGAGCGCAGATCGCCGCGCACCAGGGTCAGGTCGCTCGCCTCGATCGCCACGTCGGTGCCGGTCCCCATGCTCAGACCGAGATCGGCCTGGGCCAGGGCCGCCGCGTCGTTCACGCCGTCGCCGACCATCGCGACCACCCGGCCCTCGTCCTGCAGCTTCTTCACCGCGTCGACCTTGTCGGCCGGCAGCACCTCGGCGATCACCTCGTCGATCCCGACCTCGGCGGCGACCTTGCGGGCTACCGCTTCGTTGTCGCCGGTCAGCAGCACGGGCTTCAGGCCCAGCGAGCGCAGCTGCCGGATCGCCTCCGCCGAGGTCGGCTTCACGGTGTCGGCGATGACCAGCACGGCCCGTGCCTTCCCGTCCCAGCCGACCGCGACCGCCGTACTGCCTTCGGACTCGGCGTGCCGCTTGGCCTCCGCGAGCTCGTCCGGCAGGTACTGGCTCCAGTCCTCGAGCAACCGCGTCCGGCCGACCAGTACGGCGTGACCATCCACGACGCCCTGCACACCAAGGCCTTCGACGTTGCCGAAGTCCTCGACCGGCGGCAGCGTGCCCACCTCGTCACTGGCGCCGCGGGCCACGGCCTGGGCGATCGGGTGCTCGCTGGAGTGCTCCAACGCTCCCGCCAGCCGCAGGACCTCGGCCCGCTGCTCGCCGTCTGCCAGCAGTACGTCGATCAGTTCCATCCGCCCGGTCGTCACGGTCCCGGTCTTGTCCAGGACGACGGTGTCGATGCGCTGCGTCGACTCCAGCACCTCCGGACCCTTGATCAGGATGCCGAGCTGCGCACCCCGGCCGGTCCCGACCATCAGCGCGGTCGGCGTGGCCAGCCCGAGCGCACACGGGCAGGCGATGATCAGCACCGCGACGGCGGCGGTGAACGCCACCTCGACCGCGGAGCCGTTGCCCAGCCAGAACCCGAGCGTGAGCAGGGCGAGCCCGATCACGATCGGGACGAAGATCGCCGAGATCCGGTCGGCCAGCCGCTGGACGGCGGCCTTGCCGTTCTGTGCGTCCTCGACCAGCCGGGCCATCTGCGCGAGCTGGGTGTCCGCGCCGATCCGGGTGGCCCGGACGAGCAGCCGTCCGCCTGCGTTCACGGTGGCGCCGACGACCGCGTCGCCCTCGCCGACCTCGACCGGCACCGACTCGCCGGTCAGCATCGACGCGTCGACCGCGCTGCTGCCGGTGACGATCACGCCGTCGGTGGCGATCTTCTCGCCCGGCCGGACGACGAACTCGTCGCCGACCACCAGCTGGTCGGCCGGGATCCGCCGTTCGGTGCCGTCGCGCAGGACCGCGACGTCCTTGGCACCCAGCTCCATCAAGGCCCGCAGCGCGGCCCCGGAACGACGCTTGGCGCGCGCTTCGAAGTACCGGCCGGCCAGGATGAACGTCGTCACGCCGGCCGCGACCTCGAGGTAGATCTCCTCGGCGCCGCCGCCGCGGGACGGGATCAGCGTGAACGGCATCTTCATGCCCGGCTCGCCGGCGCCACCGAGGAACAGCGCGTACAGCGACCACAGGAACGAGCTGACCACGCCGAGCGAGATCAGCGTGTCCATCGTCGCGGCGCCGTGCCGCAGGTTCGTCCAGGCGGCCTTGTGGAACGGCCAGGCCGCCCAAGTCACCACCGGAGCGGCCAGGGTCAGCGACGCCCACTGCCAGAAGTCGAACTGCAGCGCCGGAATCATGCCCAGGGCAATCACCGGTACGGCGAGCGCGATGCTGGCGTAGAGCCTTTCCCGCAAGGGCTTCAGCTCGTCGGGCGCGTCCTGCTCGGCGTCGGCAGTGGCCGGCGGGGCGGGCAGAGCGGCGGTGTAGCCGGTGGCCTCGACGGTCGCGACCAGGTCGTTGGTGGTGATGCCGTCGGCGTAGGTGACCTTGGCCTTCTCGGTGGAGTAGTTCACCGTCGCGGTGACGCCGTCCATCCGGTTCAGCTTCTTCTCGACCCGGGCGGCACAGGAGGCGCAGGTCATGCCACCGATGATCAGTTCGACGGACTGCCCGGTTTCTGGCGTAGTCATGAGTGCCTCCTCTCAGTGGCCGTGCGGGGTGGTGGCGTGGCCGGGGGTGGGGCTGGTGCTGGTGCTCGGCAGAGTCTTCGGCGGGACGATCGCCGTGCCGTCGGTGCCGACCTTCACCGTGAACTCGGCGGTGCGCACCTTTCCGGCGTGCTGGAAGTCCAGGAACAGCGAATACGTGCCGGCGGTCGGGAAGGTGGTGCCGAAGGTGATCTGCGGACCGCCCTTCGTCCCGGGCTTGGCCTCTTCGGCCGGGTGGTTGTGCAGGTAGGCCAGGTCGCCGCCGCGCAGCGAGACCAGGTGGCCGAAGGCGCCGAGGTAGGGCTGCAGGTCGGTGACCGGCTTGCCGTTCTTGCTGACGGCGAAGGTCAGCTCGGACTCCTTGCCGGCTTCGGGTTTCCCGGCCAGCGTCACGTCGTACCCGTCGATGCTGAACACGCTCGCCGGCTCGTTCAGCGGGACCGGGATGTAGAGCCCGGACACGTTGACGTCGGTGCCGAGCGTCAGGGTGTCGTCGTAGCCGGCCGGCTGGAAGTCGGCGTACAGGCGCCAGGTGCCGCCCGCGGTGAAGGTGAACGGGATCGACCAGGTGCCGTCGGCGGCCATCGTCGGGTGCACGTGGTGGAAGCCGGACAGGTCCCGCCGGACGACGATCAGGTGCAGGTCCTTCTCGTGCGTCTTGGTGTACTTCGTCACCGGCTTGCCGTCCGGGCCCTGGATCGTGAACCGGAGCTGGGTCTGCTGCGCCGGCTGGAAGAACGTGGTCGCCGGGACGAACGTGTAGCCGGCCTGGGACACGGCGAGGCCGGGCGGCTGAGCGTCCGCCTCGTCGCCGTGTCCCTCGTCGTGACCGGCGGCCGGCTCGGACGGGTCGGCGGCCGGGTCGGTCATGCCGTCCATCCCGCCCATGCCGTCCTTGCCCTGAGCCGGGGCCTGGGCCGGTTCGGCTGCCGCGATCGGGTCGATCGCGGAGCCGATCGCGAAGGCGCCGGCGAAGGCCAGCGCCAGTACGCCGGCGAACGCGCCGAGCCGGAGCGCGACAGCCCGGCTCATGCCGTCGCGCCCGGGGTGCCGGCGAGCTCGTAGCCCGCCTCGTCGACGGCGTCGCGGACGGCGGTCTCGTCGAGCGCCGACTCGCTGGTCACCCGGACGGCGGAGGTGCCACCGGCGTTCAGGTCGATGCTGACGTCCTGGACGCCGGGCAGCTTGCGCAGCTCCTCGGTCACCGCGGCGGTGCAGTGGCCGCAGGTCATCCCGGAGACGGCATAGGTGGTGGTCGTCATCGTTGGTTCTCCTTCAAGGGGTTGCTGGGGGTGGGTCAGCTACGGACCAGACGGGCGATCGCGTCGGAGGCCTCGCGGACCTTCTCCTCGGCCTCCGGACCGCCCCGCTGAGCGGCCTGGACCACGCAGTGCGACAGGTGCTCGTCGAGCAGTTCGAGCGAGAACGACTGCAGCGCCTTCGTGGCCGCCGACACCTGGGTGAGGATGTCGATGCAGTACTTGTCCTCCTCGACCATCCGCTGCAGACCGCGAACCTGTCCCTCGATCCGGCGCAGCCGCTTCAGGTGGCTGGACTTCTCGCTGGTGTACCCGTGCACGGTCGGCTCGTCGCTCATCGTGGTCCCTCTTCCCTCACTGCTACCCCCAGGGGGTATCTCGACTCCCCAGAAGTTACCCCCTTGGGGTATCCCGGCGCAACCCCTGGAGGATACCCAGTGGGGGTAATCACAGCAGCGGTGCCCGGGTGGTCGACGCGGCGCCACGCGGCTGATGGATCGATCCAACGCTCACCCGGCCCAACAAAAGTGGCAGGGTGAGCGTCTCATCGCGGAACGGACGCGGCTCGTTGCGGGCCGTGAGCAATCAGAAGGGGCGGCATGACGGACCTGGCGATCAGTACGCGGGGGTTGCGCAAGACCTACCGCACCCGGCGTGGCAAGCGGGTGGTCGCGGTGCAGGGCCTCGACCTGGACGTGCCGGTGGGTGGGGTGCACGGGTTCCTCGGCCCGAACGGATCGGGCAAAACCACCTCGATCCGGATGCTGCTCGGGCTGATCCGGGCCGACGCCGGTGCGATGGCGCTGTTCGGGCGGCCGGTGCCCGAGCACCTGCCCGAGGTGGTGTCCCGGGTCGGGGCGATCGTCGAGTCGCCGAAGTTCTTCCCGGCCTTCACCGGCCGCAAGAACCTGGAGCTGCTCGCGGACGCGATCGGCGCGCCGCGCCGCCGGGTCGGCGAGGTGCTGGAGGAGACCTCGCTCGGCGAGCGCGGCAAGGACCGGTTCAAGACCTACTCGCTCGGGATGAAGCAGCGGCTGGCGATCGCCGCGACGCTGCTCAAGGAGCCGGACCTGCTCATCTTCGACGAGCCGACCAACGGGCTCGACCCGGCCGGCATCCGGGAGATCCGCGAGACGATGCGGTCGCTCGGCGAGCAGGGCCGCACGGTGCTGGTCAGCAGCCACATCCTGGCCGAGGTCGAGCAGGTCGCCGACACCGTCTCGATCATCGGGCACGGCCGGTTGCTGGCCTCCGGGCCGGTGTCGGAGGTGATCGGTGGCACCGGCAAGACCACGGTCAAGCTGGTCATCGACGACCGGGAGGCCGCGACCTCGGTGCTGACCGCGGCCGGCCTGACAGTACGGGCCGAGGGCAACTACCTGGTCGTGGACGGCGCACCCGACCCGGCCGACATCACCCGGCGGCTGGCCCAGCGCGAGCTGTACGTCGCGGAGCTGGTGCCGGTCCGGGCCGATCTGGAGTCGGTGTTCCTGGAGCTCACGGCCGACGAGGGCCTGGCCGCCGGCGACGGCACGATCGGAGGTCAGCGGTGATCCGGCTGACGGGAGTCGAGCTGCGGCGGCTGGTCGCGCGCCGGCTCGTGATGCTCGGCGTGGCCGCGGTGCTCGGCGTCACGGTGCTGATGCTCGCCGCCGCCTGGTGGAACTCGCGGCCGCTGTCGGCCGAGGACCAGCAGCAGGCCAAGGCCCAGTTCGAGACGGCGCACGCGGACTGGGTGAAGAACCACGAGAAGTACGACAAGGAGTGCCGCGACAGCTACGCGTCCCAGCCCGACCCGAAGCCGCCGGTCGAGGAGATGTGCAACTACACCGAGCCGACGCTGGACCAGTGGGGCAAGCCGCAGACCGTGTTCACCGAGGTGATGCCGGAGCTGCTGCAAGGGTCGTCGTACCTGCTGGCGTTCGCCGCGTTCCTGATCGGAGCCAGCTTCGTCGGCGCCGAGTTCAGCAGCGGCTCGATCGGGAACTGGCTGACCTTCGAACCACGCCGGATGCGGGTCTACGCCAGCAAGCTGGCCGCGGTGGCGATCGGCATGGTGCCGGTCGTGGTGGTGACGCTCGCGATCCTGCTCGCCGGGACGTACCTGATCGTCGCCGAGCTCGGCGTGACGGCCGGAACCACCGGCAAGGTGTGGGGCAACCTGCTGGAGACCTCGGGCCGGGCGATGGTGGTCGTCGCGGTGGCCGGCGCAGTCGGCGGCGTACTGGCGCTGCTGCTGCGGCACACGGCGGCCGCGATCGGCGTGATCATGGGCTACGTGGTGCTCGTCGAGGCGGTCTTCGGCAGCATCCTGGCGCAGGTCCAGCCCTGGTTGGTCCGGCTGAACTTCGACGCCTGGCTCAAGCACGGGACGACGTACTACGTGCAGAACTGCAAATCGACGCCGGAGGGCTACTACAACTGCGAGTCGATCGAGAAGTCGCTCAGCTTCGAGCACGGCGCCTGGTATCTGGGCATCGGGACGGTCCTGCTGCTCGCGCTCGGCGCGTTCGTTTTCCAGCGGCGCGACGTGACCTGACGCCGTACGACGGCAAACGCCGGCCCCGGGTTCGCACCCGGGGCCGGCGTTTCGTCGTACGGCGTGACGGTCAGGCCGTCAGGCGCTCCTCCGTGGAGGTGGAGAACAGGTGCAGCTTGTCCGGCTGCGCCGCCAGGTGGATCAGCGAGCCCTTCTCGACCTGCATCCGGGCGTCGATCCGGGCCACGATCTGCTGGTGGTTGCCGTCGTGCTCGGCGGTCCCGTACAGGAACGCGTCCGCGCCCAGCTCCTCGATCACGGCGACCTTGACCGGCAGGCCCTGGTCGGCGACCTTGAAGGCCTCCGGCCGAACGCCCAGGGTCAGCTTCTTGTCGTTGCCGGCCTTGGCCAGCACGCCGCGCTCGACCGGCACGGTGTAGTCACCGAGCTTGGCGCCGCCCTCGACCAGGTCGGCCTCGAGCAGGTTCATCGCGGGCGAGCCGATGAAGCCGGCGACGAACTTGTTCTTCGGGTTGTCGTACAGGTTCAGCGGGGTGTCGACCTGCTGGAGCAGACCGTCCTTGAGCACCGCGACGCGGTCGCCCATCGTCATGGCCTCGACCTGGTCGTGGGTCACGTAGACGGTGGTGACGCCGAGGCGCTGCTGCAGCTCGGCGATCTGCGTACGGGTCTGCACGCGCAGCTTGGCGTCGAGGTTCGACAGCGGCTCGTCCATCAGGAAGACCTGCGGGTTACGCACGATCGCGCGGCCCATCGCGACGCGCTGACGCTGACCACCGGACAGCGCCTTCGGCTTGCGGTCCAGGTACTCCTCGAGGCCGAGCAGCTTGGCGGCCTCCTGGACACGCTTGGCGCGATCCTCCTTGGAGACACCCTGCATCTTCAGCGCGAAGCCCATGTTGTCGGCGACCGACATGTGCGGGTAGAGCGCGTAGTTCTGGAACACCATCGCGATGTCCCGCTCCTTCGGCGGCCGGTGCGTGACGTCGCGGTCGCCGATGTAGATGGAGCCCTCGTTGACCTCTTCGAGGCCGGCGAGCATCCGCAGCGAGGTGGACTTACCGCAGCCGGACGGGCCGACCAGAACCATGAACTCGCCGTCCTCGATCTCGAGGTTCAGCTTGTCGACGGCGGGCTTCTCCGAGCCGGGGTAGACCCGGGTCGCAGCCTTGAAAGACACAGTGGCCATGACGATTCAATCCCTTCACCGGCAGGAACGTGCCGGACGATCCGTAGTAAAGGCCCCCGGGCGGGGGTGCGCCCATCCTGACCTGCCGAGCAGCTCCTGACAAGGTTTGTGACGGAACAGGTGTGCGCAGTGTTCACCTTCTGGACAGGTCTGCGCAGCCGGAGTCTGCAAGATCTTGCAGGTTCTTGCTGCAAGGTCCCGAGCGGCTGGGTAGGGTGACCCGTCGTGAGCAGCAGAGCGAGGCTGGCGGACATCGCGGTCAAGGCCGGGGTCAGTGAGGCGACGGTGTCCCGGGTACTGAACGGGAAACCCGGAGTGGCCGAGGAGACCCGGCAGTCGGTGCTGACCGCGCTCGACGTGCTCGGCTTCGAGCGGCCGACCCGGCTGGTCCGCCGGTCGGCCGGCCTGATCGGCCTGGTGATGCCGGAACTGATCAACCCGATCTTCCCGGCGTTCGCCCAGGTGATCGAGTCCGCGCTGTCGCAGCGCGGCTTCACGCCGGTGCTGTGCACCCAGTCGCCGTCGGGCGCGACCGAGGAGGAGTACGTCGAGATGCTGCTGGAGCGCGGGGTCTCCGGCATCATCTTCGTCTCCGGGCTGCACGCCGACACCGGCGCCGACCACGCCCGCTACCAGGCCCTGGTCGAGCGCAGCCTCCCGGTCGTGTTCGTCAACGGCTGGCTGCCCGGCGTCAGCGCCCCCTTCATCTCCTCCGACGAGTACGCCGCCACCGAGCTGGCCGTCTCGCACCTGGTTGCCCTCGGCCACCGCCGGATCGGCTTCACCTCCGGCCCGGAACGCTTCATCGTGGTCCAGCGCAAACTCGCCGGCTACCGCACCGCGTTGAAGGCCCAGCTGGGCTTGCCGGACCACGAGATCGACGAGCTGGTGGAGCTCAGCGTCTTCGGTGTCGAAGGCGGCCAGGCAGCAGCCCAACGCCTGCTGGACATCGGCGCCACCGCGGTCGTCTGCGGCTCCGACATGATGGCCCTCGGCGTGATCCGGGCGGCTCGCCAGCGCGGCCTCGCCGTCCCCACCGACCTGTCGGTCGTCGGCTACGACGACGCCCCGATGATGGAGTTCACCGACCCGCCGATGACCACGGTCCGCCAGCCCGTCCAGGCCATGGCGCTGGCCGCGGTCCAGTCCCTGCTGGACGAGGTCACAGGCCACAGCACTCCCCGCACCGAGTTCCTGTTCCGCCCCGAACTGGTGGTCCGCAACAGCACCGGCCCGGTCCGCGGGTAGGACAGGCGTCAGGTGACCGGTACGACGGTGTAGCCGCGTTCGCGGATCGCCTCGAAGCAGCGGTCGCGGACCTCGTCGGAGGGGAAGCTCGCGGTCACCCGTTTGGTGACCAGGTCGAACTCGGGGGGAGCGACGCCGAGCTCGCCGAGGGCGCGGGTGATGGTGCGGGTGCAGTGACTGCACGTCATGTCGGGGACCTCGAACACCTCGCTGGTCGACGCCGGGACCTCCTTCGCCGCGACGGCCGCGGTCGGGACGACCTCGACCAGGTCGGCGAGGTGGACGAAGGTTTCGACGAAGGCCTGAGCGACGAGGGTGAGGACGCTCGCGCGGCGGCCGTCGACCTCGTGCGTCACCTGGGCGGGGCAGCGTGGTCGTTCGCCGGACGCCAGACCGGCGTACTGGGCGGCGCTGGACGGGGTGGTGCCGTGGCCGTCGTCGAGCAAGGTTTCGAGCTCGACGTTCGCGGCGCGAGCGCGTTCGGCGAGGGTGCGGGCCTTCTCGAGCTGGGCGTCCTTCAACGCTCGCAGGGTGACCGTGGTGTCGACGGAGTAGCGCACCTGGCCGGCGTACGTGACGAAGGAGGCGGGGATGATGCCGCGCCGGTAAGTGGTCGCCTGCAGACTCCAGTACCAGGTGCCGGCGACGGTGTTGAAGATGCCGCTGTCCAGCAGCGCCCGGGCGAACTCGGCCGGCGTCGTACAGGTCGTCTGCCCGGCCAGGTACGCGTGCTGGACCAGCGTCTTCGCGGCGGCGTCGACGCCGGTACGGAAGATGTCGAGGGGGACCCGGTCGGTCGTCGTCGCGGCGAGGATCGCCCGCTCGTCACGGGTCAGAGCGGCGGTACGCCGGGCCAGCGCCGCGCTGTCGGCGAGCATCCGCCACAGCGCGAGCGCCGCTTCGCGCGCGAGCACCGGAACAGTCGCGCCGAGCGGTCCGGTGTGAGCCACGTTCACGATGCCGTCGCTGTCGCGCCACGTGATGCGGGCGGAGGCCGAGGTGACCAGGTACGTCGGGCAGGGCTGGAGGTATCGCAGGACGTACGAGAGCTGCCCGGCGGTCAGATGACTGCCACCCGCCGGACGCAGCACCTCTTCGCGGAACTCGATCGAACGACGCTCTCCGACCTCGGGCGCGACCGGCCGCAGCAGATCGTCGCCGGCCAGGTCGAACAGGATCCGCGCCGCCGCGGCCCGGTCGTACGAGGTGTGCGGACGCAGCGGATCAGTCAGCATCGACGCCCTCCCGTCGGCCGGTCCCGTCGCTTCAGAGTCTAGGAACGACACAAGTGGTGACGTCCGGTCACTCGGCGTGTCCAGCGCGCACTCTTGGCGACGGCGTCGGCCCCGGACGATGCTGTTCGTAGCAGTGGTGAGAGACCGGCGACCGGCCGGTCGGTTCGCCGCCGGAGGTCATCGTGTCCGCTGCTCGCACCATCACCCCGAGGGAAACCGTCGCGCGTCGTCTGGGCCAGGAGTTGCTGGAGCCTGTCCACCTGGTGGCGTACATGTCCGACGAGCCGACGAAGGCGCTCCAGGCCCTCGGTTGCGAGGGCTATTGGCCGGGCTACTTCGCCGCGCGGTCCGCGCCGCTGGGGCGAGTCCCGGCGGAGGTGGTCGACGCGCTGTTCTACAACTTCGCCCCGGGTGAGGTCGCGCGCTGCATCCCGAGCGTCTGGGAGATCGCCACGCCGGAGGCCGTCCTGGCTGCTCGTGAGGAAGGCTGCGTCGCGGCCCTGCGGCGGCTCCTGGGCGACCTCGCCGACACGCCCGCGATCGCGCGAGCCGCCGACCTCGCCCTCCGGGCAGCATTCAACGCGCCGATGCCAGGACGGATCCTGTACGCCGCTCTGCGGTCGATCCCCGTGCCGAGCGAGCCGCTCGCCCGGCTCTGGCACGCGGCGACGCTGCTGCGCGAGCACCGCGGCGACGGCCATCTCGCCGCGCTGGTCTCGGCAGGGATCGACGGGCAGGAAGCGCACGTGCCGCACGCGCTCTCGCAGGGCATGACTCCGGCGGAGTACGGGCGGTTGGACCCGCTCACCGCCGAGCTCGAGCCGCTCGCGGCGCGGATCGCCGTCGTCGGCTACTGAACCGACCACGGATCGGGAAGAGGTCGGGGGTCACCCCTCGTTCAGCGGATCCCGTTCAATGACGGTCATAGCCTCGTGCCTACGCCGGGCGCGGTTGACTCGCCCGGGATGCCGACGTTCAGGATGCGGGCGCCGGGTCCGCGCTCGGCCAGGCGGTCGGACTTGTTGTAGAGGTTGCAGCGCTGCAGGCTCAGGCAGCCGCAGCCGATGCAGCCGTCGAGGTCGTCGCGCAGGCGCTCCAGTTCGGCGATCCGCTGGTCGAGCCGGCTGCGCCAGGACTTCGACAGCCGGCTCCAGTCCGCGCGGGTGGGAGTGCGGTCGTCGGGCAGCGAGTCCAGCGCCTGCTTGATCTCCGAGAGGGCCAGGCCGACCCGCTGCGCCGCCTGGACGAACGCGACCCGCCGCAGCGTGCTGCGCTGGTACTGGCGCTGGTTGCCGGAGGTTCGCCGCGAGTGGATCAGACCCTGGTCCTCGTAGAACCGCAGCGCCGACGCGGCGACACCCGAGCGGGCCGCGATCTCTCCGATCGAGAGCCAGTGATCCTTGCTGGGAACGTTCTCCTGGGCCATGTCCTCACCCTAGGAGACCCACGCAAGACCTGAAGTCCCCTTGAACCTTGGTGCCCGGTGGCCGGGTCGACGCCCAGCACCGATCAAGCAGCCCGGGTCAAGGCTGCGGCGTGGCCGCTGAGCGGGGAAGTGGGCCGGTGTGGAGGGTTGATCGGTGGTGGGCGTCGGTGGCAGCAGGAGGGCGGAGGCGCCGGCCGCTGGACGGGGTGGTTGCGGTGGGTGGTCAGGACAGGCGCGGGGACGGGGTATACTTCTGGATGTCGGTGCGCGCGTCGCGTCACCAGAGCATTTCCCAGGCGCTCCGACCCGTCGGTTCAGCAACCCGCTGATGATTCCCCGGCGACATGGGTGCAACGCGATAGCACCCGCAGGTCGATGCCTAATCTCCTGCCAGCACGAAATGATCCGGCCACGGTTCGTGGTCGGCGTTTGCGTGTGGGCCATGATCCGGCATCGGGCCGTGACGTTGAGAGAGAGATTGCGTGTCCCAGCACCACCAGGACCAGTTTGTCCCGAACGACGGCGCCGACGCCGGTGATCGGGTGAAGAAGCCTCGGCACAAGAAGTTCCAGACCCAGTCGTACGGCGAGCGGATGGCCGCGGGCGAGGTCGCCCAGAACACCGCTGCCCGCGAGAACCGGGGCGAGGTCCGTGACGACACCCGGCTCGAGCGCCGGGGCGGACCCAGCCAGTACTCCGACCGTGGTTCGCGCGACGGCGGAAACGACCGCAAGTTCGGCGAGCGCGGCACCCGTGGCGGCGGCAGCAGCAACTACCGCGGGACCGACAACCGGACCAGCGGCAGCACCGGCGGTTTCCGCCGCGACAACGACCGTCGTGACGACCGCCCGGTCACCAAGGGCTACCGCTCGGAGCGTCCGGCGCAGTCCGGCACCGACCGCCCGGAGCGCACCGACCGGCCGCAGTACGACCGTTCGGACCGCCCGCAGTACAACCGATCCGACCGCCCGCAGTACGAGCGGAACGACCGGCCCCAGTTCCAGCGGGGCGACAAGCCTGCCTACGAGCGGTCGGACCGGCCGCAGTACCAGCGCGCCGACCGCCCGCAGAGCGACCGTGGCGACCGGCCGTCGTACCAGCGGACCGAGCGCAGCGACCGCCCGCAGTACGACCGCACCGAGCGTCCGGCGTACCAGCGGACGGAGCGCGTCGAGCGTCCGGAGCGGACCGAGCGCGTCGAGCGCCCGGCCCAGCCGCCGGTCGACCTCGGCACGGTTGCGGAGGGCAATGAGTTCGCCGCCCTCGGCCTCGCGCCGCGGCTGATCCAGCGGATGGCCCGCGACGGCATCACCACGCCGTTCCCGATCCAGGCCGCGACCATCCCGGACGCGCTGGCCGGCAAGGACGTGCTCGGCCGCGGTCAGACCGGTTCCGGCAAGACGCTGGGCTTCGGGCTGCCGACGCTGATGCGGCTGGCCGGTGGCCACACCGAGTCGCGCCGTCCGCGCGGCATGATCCTGGTGCCGACCCGCGAGCTGGCGATGCAGGTGCACGACGCGCTCGAGCCGCTGGCCCACGTGATGGGTGTCTCGGTCAAGCTGATCGCCGGTGGCCTGCCCTACCCGAAGCAGATCGACGCGCTGCGTCGTGGGGTCGACCTGCTGATCGCCACCCCCGGCCGGCTGATCGACCTGTGTGAGCAGGGCGCCGCCGACCTGGGCGCGGTCGAGATCGCGGTGCTCGACGAGGCCGACCACATGTGCGACATGGGCTTCATGCCGGCGGTCACCACGCTGCTCGACATGACCCCGAAGGAAGGTCAGCGGCTGCTGTTCTCGGCGACGCTGGACAACGACGTCGACACGATCGTGAAGACCTACCTGAAGGACCCGGTCACGCACTCGACCGAGTCCGGCCAGGCCAGCGTCACCACGATGGAGCACCACCTGCTGGTGATCGAGCCCGGCCACAAGCAGTCGCTGACGGCCGAGCTGGCCAGCCGCGACGGCCGCACGATCATCTTCGTCCGCACCAAACTGGGCGCCGACCGCGTCGCCACCCAGCTGCGTGACCGGGGCGTGATGGCGGCGGCGCTGCACGGCGGCCTGACCCAGGGCGCCCGCAACCGCACGCTCGACCAGTTCAAGGACGGGTCCGTCCCGGTGCTGGTGGCAACCGACGTCGCGGCCCGCGGTATCCACGTCGACGACGTCGGCCTGGTCGTCCAGGCCGATCCGCCGGCCGAGCACAAGGACTACCTGCACCGCGCGGGCCGTACGGCGCGCGCCGGTGGCAAGGGCGCGGTTGTCACGCTGCTCCTGCCGCACCAGCGGCGGGGCATGATCCGGATGGCCGAGTCGGCCGGTGTCGCGGCCGAGCCGGTCCGCGCGCGTCCGGGTGACGAGCTGGTGACCGAGCTGACCGGCGGCACCAAGCCGTCCGGCCACCCGGTCAAGCTGCCGGAGCCGAAGCCGAAGCGCTTCGGCAACAAGGGCGGCGGCGGCAAGCGGTACGGCAGCAGCCGTCCGGGCGGCCGCAGCTTCGAGGGTCGTGGCGGCGACAGCCGTCGTCGTCCCGAGCGCAGCGGCGGCGCGCCGCGGCGTTCCGAGGGCGGCAAGACCTACCAGCGCTGAGTCTCAGCGATCGGGCCCGGATCTCCTGCACCCGCAGGGGATCCGGGCCCGTTCACTTGTCCAGCAGAATCCGCAACCGATCCAGCACGATCGCGATCTCGGTGTCGTCGAGCGGCACCAGCTCGAGCATCAGCTCGCCGGTGTCGGCCCGCTCGGCCATCACGTAGATCGGCGGCGTGCCCGCTTCCAGTTCGCGCACCAGACCTGGTGCGTCGTCGACCTTGAGCAGCGCCCGCGACAACGGCAGCGACGTCGGGTCGGGCACGACCTCGGCGACCACACCGGGGATCTCGGCCGCCGCGGCGACGAACGCACTGACCTTCGTCGCCTGGTCGGCCGCCCACTTGGCCCGGTCCATCGCCTGCCACTCCTCCAGAGCAGCCAGTACGCCGACCAGGGCTTCCTTCGAAGGCTTCATGCCCCGGCCGATACCGTTGCCCTGGGCCCGTACTGCCTGAACCATCCGGCGCGTTCCGGCCACGAGTCCCGCGGTCGGTGACCCCAGGTACTTCTGGCCGCTGATCAGCACCAGGTCGGCGCCGGTCGCCAGCAGATCCGCCGTTCGCGGGAACTGCCCGGCGCCGTCGATGATCGCCGGTACGCCGCGGCGGTGCGCGGCGCGGACCGCGGCCGTCAGGTCGAGCGGCTCGCCGGAGGTCAGCCGGGAGCAGACCAGCATCAGGCAGGTCACGTCCGGTCCGTCCAGCTGATCGTCCAGATCGTCAAGCCCACAACGGTTTTCGTCGCCGACCAGCGTCACCTGCGCGCCGGCTAGCCGGATCGCCTGCAGGTTGGACTGGCCGTAGTCGACCACGTGCACGGCCGGCAGGACGACGCGGTTGTGCATGTCCCGGGTGTCCGGCAGCGCGGCGATCCGGCGCGGGTCCGTCCCGGCCATCGCGGCCGCTGCGGCGAGCGTGATCGCCGCCGACGTGCAGTGCACCACGGTCCCGGCCTGCGCGCCGGTCGCGTGCGCGATGGCGTCGCTGACCCGGTCGACGAGCTGTTCCATCACGAAGAACTCGGGCAAGGCCTCCGCGACCGCACCGGCCACCGTCGCGGAACTGCGGGAGACCCCCAGCGGCGTGAACGTCCCGCGTGCGTTGACCACCATACTCAGCCGGTGCCGCTCGTGGATGCTCATGATTTGATCACATTAGTGGTCACGCACCGTCAATGGCGAGACCCAATCGACACCTGTCGTTGCCGTCGGCGTGAGCTGCCCGAGACAAAAGTGAAAAGGCCGCGCTTCACTTGAAACGTCAGGAGGTCAACGCCAGCAGCTGATCCGCGAAGGTCCGCAGCGCCACGACAGCGGCGTCGGTGTCGCGGTCCACGAGCCAGCCGAGCGTCACGCCGTCGGTGATCGCCAGCGCCATCCGGGCCAGCTGGCCGGTCGGCACCGACCAGGAGACGTCGCAAGCGGCCGAGATCTCGCCGAGCAGCTGCTCGATGCCGGCCAGCTGGCGCTCGCGCTGTTCGCGGGCCAGCGGTTCGGTGTCGGCGTTGCGCAGCGCCCAGCTGGTCAGCTCGTAGGTCAGCAGCTGGGCCTCCGGCGTTTCCTCGACCAGCTTCCAGAAGCCGACGAAGGCGTTGCGGACACTCGCGGCCAGATCGGCGCCGGGCACGATCGCGGTCCGCGCGGCCTCGACCTGGGCGTCGGCGATCACCCGGATCACCTCGTGCAGCAGCTCCTCCTTGGAGCGGAAGCAGTAGTGCACCACCCCGACCGAGATTCCGAGCTCCTGAGCGATCCGCCGGGTGGTCGTCGCGGCCAGGCCTTCCCGGGTGGCGACCTGGATCGCCGCCTGCACCAGCTCGGTACGGCGGACGTCGGCGGGCACGCGGGGCATCGGACTCCTCTCGACGGAGGGCCGCACTATCACAGGCGGCACTGTCACAGTAAGGGCATCAGGTCAAGCGTCCAAGACTCTTGACCTGATGCTACTGGTGAGTCATCGTCAGTTTTCAGATCTCCCCTGCCGTCATCGCTCGCCCCCGAGTCTTTGAGGGAGGACCCGTGCCGTCCCGCCCAGCACACCGCTTCACCCTGCGCGCCGTCATCGCCGTACTCAGTGTGTCTGCTCTGACCATCGCCGGGCTGCCGGCGCAGGCTCAGGCCGAAGCCGAAGCCGAAGTTCAGGCCACCCCGACCGACTACTGCGTCGGGCAGTGCTCCGACATCGTGCCGCCGGGACAGAACGGCCACGCGACCTTCACCGATCTCCTGCTGTTCAAGGGATTCGGCGTCCGCCCGCCGCACTTCAGCGACACGATCAAGCCGTACGAGAAGCTGGTCTGGAACTCCCAGGGCATCAGCGACGACGGCCTCGCGCCGTACTTCGACGACGCGTCGTTCGGGGTGAAGGCCGGGGACGTCGCGAGCACCGTGAAGCCGCGCGCCGACGTGACGATCGTGCGCGACAAGTCCCGCGGCATCCCGCACATCACCGGCACCACCCGGTCGGGCACGATGTTCGGCGCCGGGTACGCCGGTGCGCAGGACCGGCTGTTCGTGATGGACGTCTTCCGGCACCTCGGCCGTGGTCAGTTGACGCCGTTCGCGGGCGGCGCGGCCGGCAACCGGCAGTTCGAGCAGGAGTTCTGGCGAACCGCGCCGTACACCGAGGCCGAGCTGCAGAAGCAGTTCGACGACGCCGACGAGCGCTACGGCGCCGACGGCGTGAAGATGCAGCAGGACATCCAGTCCTGGGTCGACGGCGTGAACCGCTACATCGACACCGTCGGCATCGCCTACCCCGGCGAGTACGTCGCGCTCGGTCTCGCCTGGCCCACGCCCCGCTGGAAGGTCACCGACGTCGTCGCGACCGCCGCGGTCGTCGCCGGCATCTTCGGCACCGGCGGCGGTGGCGAAATGGCGTCCGCGCTCGCACTGCTCGAGGCCCAGGCCAAGCACGGCGTTGCCGAGGGCACCAAGGTCTGGGAGTCGTTCCGGTCGCAGAACGACCCCGAGGCGAACACCACGGTCCACAACGGCGCCACCTTCCCGTACGGCACGACCGGCCCCGATCCGGCCGGCCGCGCGATGCCCGACCGTGGCTCGGTCACCGAGGAGCCGCTGGTCGTCGACCAAACCGGCTCGGCGACCACCCAGAAGCTCCAGCCCAGAAGCAGCGACGCCGTGAAGCCGCCGAACAAGGTCCAGGGCAAGCAATCGCTGAAGGGCATCTTCGACGGCGGAGTCTTCCCCGAGGGCTTCGGGCCCAAGGGCATGTCCAACGCGCTGCTCGTCTCCGGCGCGCACACCGAGAGCGGCAACCCGATCGCGGTGTACGGTCCGCAGACGTCGTACTTCGCCCCGCAGCTCCTGCTCCGCCAAGAACTCCAGGGCCCGGGCGTCAGCTCGCGCGGCGTCGCCTTCGCGGGACTCAACTTCTACACGCTGATCGGCCGCGGCGCCGACTACTCCTGGAGCGCCACCTCGGCCGGTCAGGACATCACCGACACCTACGCCGTACCGCTGTGCGAGCCCGACGGCAGTACGCCGACCAAGGCCTCGACCCACTACCTGTTCCGCACCACCTGTACGCCGATCGAGAAGCTCGAGCGGCACAACGCGTGGTACTCCAGCCTCGGCTCGTCGGAGCCGGCCGGGTCGTACACGCTGGTCGCGTCGCGGACCAAGTACGGCATCGTCACGCATCGCGGCACGGTCGCGGGCAAGCCGGTGCTGTTCACCAAGAACCGTTCGACGTACGGCAACGAGGCCGGGTCCGCGCTCGGCTTCATGCTGTTCAACGACCCCGACCGGATCCACGACGCGCAGGACTTCCAGAACGCCGCGACGAACATCGGCTACACCTTCAACTGGTTCTACACCGACAAGACCGACATCGCGTACTTCAACTCCGGCGACAACCCGGTCCGCCCGGCCGGCGCCGACCCGAACCTGCCGACCTGGAGCAGCTACGAGTGGCAGGGGTGGAACCCGGACACCAACCGGGCGACGTACACGCCGGCCAGCGAGCATCCGCAGGTGGTCAACCAGGACTACCTGACCAGCTGGAACAACAAGCAGGCGCCCGGCTTCTCGGCGGCCGACGGCAACTTCGGCTACAACTCCGTCTACCGCAGTCAGCCGCTCGACGAACGGATCGAGGCGGTGATCGACGGTGGGCAGAAGTTCACCCGTGGCAAGCTCGTCGAAGCGATGGAGGACGCCGCGACCGTCGACCTGCGCGCCGACCAGGTGCTGCCGTACCTGCTGCGCGTGCTGAAGAGTGCGCCGGTCACCGATCCGGCCGTCGCCGACGCGATCGCGAAGCTGACCGCCTGGCAGGCCGCCGGCGGTCATCGAAGGACGCCGACCGAGGCGTCGAAGACCTACGACCACGCCGACGCGATCCGGATCCTCGACGCGTGGTGGCCGCTGCTCGTGCCGGCGCAGTTCCGGCCCGGCCTCGGTCCCGACCTGTACGACGCGCTGGTACGCACGCAGAAGATCGACGAGCGGCCGAGCGCGCAGGGATCGGCGTTCCAGAACGGCTGGTGGGGATTCGTCCAGCGCGACCTGCGCAAGGTGCTCGGCGACCCGGTGGCGACGCCACAGCCGGTCACGTACTGCGGAGGCGGTTCGCTGAGTGCGTGCCGGACCGTGGTGGCCGACTCGCTGGCGGCGGCGCTTCAGGTGCCCGCGGCAACGACTTATCCGGCGACCGCGGACTGCGCGGCGGGTGACCAGTTCTGTGCCGACCAGATCGTGCACCAGCCGATGGGCGGCATCACGCAGGACCGGATGGCGTGGGTCAACCGGCCGACGTACCAGCAGGTGATCGAGTTCCCGGCCCGGCGTGGGGACGACGTCAGCAACCAGGCGCTCGGCAAGACAACGACGGCGAGCAGCTACGAGACCGGGCTGTTCAGCTCGCCACCGGCCAAGGCCGTGGACGGCGATCCCGGCACGCGTTGGGCGAGCAGGTGGTCGGATCCGCAGTGGCTGAAGATCGACCTCGGCAGCGAGCAACCGGTTCGCCGGGTGGTGCTGCACTGGGAGAAGGCGTACGCGCGGGCGTACCGGGTCGAGGTGTCGCGCGACAACGTGAACTGGACCCAGGTCTTTGCCACCGGCAACGGGGACGGCGGGGTCGACGTGGTTCGGTTCGCGGTGGCCTCGGCGCGGTACGTGCGGGTCACCGGGACGCAGCGGGCGACGTCGTACGGGTACTCGTTGTACGAGGCCCAGGTCTTCCGGCAATGACGCGATGGTGCCTGGGAGGATGAGGGCATGACCCAGAACTTCCCCCCGAACCCGAACCAGCCCCCGTACCCGCCGCAGCAGGGGTACCAGCAGGGACCGCCGCCGGGGTACCAGCCCCCGCCGCCCGGTTACCAGCAGGGGCCGCCTCCCGGGTACCAGCCTGGTCCGCCGCCGCCCGGCTACGGCCAGGCGCCCGGCGGCTACCAGCCCGCCCCGCCGCAGGCGCGGCAGAACGTGCCGCACGTCGCGCCGGCCGGTTCGCCATACCCGGTGCTGGTGTCGACGATGAACGACCTGCCCGGCTACACCGCGGAGAAGGTGTTCGGCGAGGTCTTCGGGCTGACCGTGCGCAGCCGCGACTTCGGCTCGAACTTCACCGCCAGCTTCCGCTCGCTGGGTGGCGGTGAGGTGCCGGAGTACACCCAGATGCTGGCCGAGTCGCGGCACGTCGCGGTGATGCGGATGTGCCAGATGGCCCAGCAGATGGGCGCGAACGCGATCCTCGCGATGCGCTTCGACTGCAACGAGATCGCCCAGACGATGAGCGAGGTGGCCGCGTACGGCACCGCGGTGATCGTGCGCAAGGTCGAGCCGCCGCGGCCGCAGGACACCGCGCAACCCGACGACGAGGACGAAACGAATGACAGCTGACCTGCCGGACTTCGGCCCGGACTTCCGCTGGGGAGTTTCCACCTCGGCGTACCAGATCGAGGGGGCCGCGACCGAGGATGGTCGCGGCCCGTCGGTGTGGGACACGTTCTGCGCGGAGCCGGGCCGGGTGCTGGGCGGCGACACCGGAGCCGTTGCCTGCGACCACTACCACCGGTACGCCGAGGATGTCGCGCTGCTGCGTGGGCTGGGCGTGGACACCTACCGGTTCTCGTTCTCCTGGCCGCGGATCCAGCCGTCCGGGCGTGGGGCGGTGAATGCCGAGGGCATCGGGTTCTACGACCGGCTGGTCGACGAGCTGCTGGCCGCCGGCATCCAACCCGCGCCGACGCTGTTCCACTGGGACACGCCGCAGCCGTTGGAGGATGCCGGTGGCTGGTTGCAGCGTGACATCGCGGATCGCTTCGCCGACTACGCCGCTGTCCTGGCCGAGCGGTTCGCCGACCGGGTGCCGCTCTGGATGACGATCAACGAGCCCGTCGTACTGACGATGATGGGGTACGCCGTGGGCGCGCACGCACCCGGTCGGCAGCTCGGGTTCGAGGCGTTGCCGGTCGCGCATCACCAACTGCTCGCGCACGGTCGCGCCGTCCAGGCGCTGCGCGCAGGCGGCGCGCGATCGATCGGTCTCGCGAGCAATCACGGGCCCGTCTGGCCGGCCAGTGACAGCGTCGACGACCAGGAAGCGGCCGCGCTGTACGACACGTTGGTCAACTGGCTCTTCGCCGACCCCGTCCTGCTCGGCAGCTATCCGGCCGGCTTCGCCGAGACGATGCCCGGCCCGGTCGCCGAGGACCTCGCGATCATCTCGGCGCCGCTCGACTTCTTCGGCATCAACCACTACGCGCCCACGCTGGTCGGCGCTCCGTCGGGCAACGCCGACGTCACCGCCACCGACGGGATCCCGCTGCCACCCGGCCTGCCCTTCGAACCGCGCAAGCTGACCGGCTACCCGGAGACCGACTTCGGCTGGCCGGTGGTCCCTGAAGCCTTCACCGAGATCCTGCAAACCTTCCGGACCCGCTATAGCGACCGTCTCCCGCCGCTCTACATCACCGAGAACGGCTGCTCGGTCGCCGGTGTCGACGACCAGCGCCGCATCGACTATCTCGACGGCTACCTGCGGGCGCTGAAAGCCGCGATCGACGACGGCATCGACGTCCGCGGCTACTTCCAGTGGACCCTGCTCGACAACTTCGAGTGGGCCGCCGGGTATTCGCAACGCTTC
This sequence comes from Kribbella sp. ALI-6-A, assembly GCF_001984195.1. Classification (GTDB taxonomy): domain Bacteria; phylum Actinomycetota; class Actinomycetes; order Propionibacteriales; family Kribbellaceae; genus Kribbella. The sequence continues at coordinate 81,948 of NZ_MTQN01000012.1, read as the reverse complement.
GGGCTGGTCGACGTCGACTTCGAGACCCAGCGGCGCACTCCGAAAGCGTCGTTCGCCTGGTACCGCGACGTGATCGCCCAGAGCCGAGGATGACCACCGCAAACCCCGACCCGGCGCAGCCGGGTACGGGGATCGGGGGCGAGCCGGTCTCCGCCCCTCGCCCCGGCCCAGCCCTGGCGGAGCCGGTTGTTCGGGTTCGGGGCGGGTGGACCGCCGCGGTGGTGCTTGCCAACGTCGGCGTCTTCGCGGCGTGGCTCGGGCCGATCCAGGTCCTGCTCGCCCAGCAATCCGAAGCTGTTGCTCCGGGCAACAAGGAGTTCGTGCTCGGACTCGTCACCGGCGTCGGCGCGGCGGTGTCGGTGGTCGCCAACCCGGGCTTCGGGGCGATCTCGGACCGGACCACCTCGCGATTCGGCCGCCGTACGCCGTGGGTGCTGGCCGGCGGCATCGGGGTAGCGGTCGGCTTGCTGGTCCTCAGCGGTTCGGAGGCCGTGCTGTGGATGCTCGTCGGTTGGTGCCTCGTGCAACTGTTCGGCAACGCGCTGCTGGCGGCGATCACGGCCGCCGTACCGGACCTGGTGCCGACCCGGCAGCGCGGCGTGGTCGGCGGCTGGGTCGCGCTCGCGCAGACGCTCGGCGCGCTCGTCGGGGTCGGGCTCGCCACCGTCGTCGGAGGGATCGGCGGTGGTTATCTCGCGTGCGCGGCGTTCCTGCTGATCTCGGTCGTGCCGTACCTGCTGCGCAGCGGTGACCGGCCGATGGTCGAGCGGACGCCGCTGGTGTGGCCCGAGTTCTGGAAGGGCTTCTGGATCAGCCCGCGCCGGCACCCCGACTTCGGCTGGGCCTGGCTGACCCGCTTCCTGCTGAACCTCGGCAACGGGCTCGGCACGCTCTACCTGTTCTTCTACCTGCAGGACGCCGTCGGGTACGCCGATCCGGACGTCGGCGTCCTCGTGCTGACCGCGATCTACAGCCTCTGCGTGATCCTCACCGCCGTGAGCTCCGGCGCGTGGTCGGACCGGGTCGGCCGGCGCAAGGTCTTCGTCACCGGCTCCGGCGTGGTGATGGCCGTCGCCGCGGCGATCCTGGCGCTGTGGCCGACCTGGCCGGGCGCGATCGCCGGCGCGATCGTGCTGGGCACCGGCTTCGGGGTGTACCTGTCGGTCGACTTCGCCCTGCTCACCGAGGTCCTGCCCAGCGCCCGCGACCGGGCCAAGGACCTCGGCGTGATCAACATCGCGAACTCGCTGCCCCAGGTCCTCGCTCCTGCCGTCGCCGCCCCGGTGGTCAAGTTCGCCGGCGGCTATCCGGTGCTGTACGCACTCGCCGCCGCGATCACGCTGCTGGGCGCCATCCTGGTTCGTCAGATCAAATCTGTCGCCTAGTCTGACCGTCATGCCGCTCTTCTCCTTCGAAGGCAAGTCTCCCGAGGTGCACCCCGACGCCTGGATCGCGCCGACCGCGACGCTGGTCGGGGACGTGGTCGTCGAGAAGGACGTGTCGATCTGGTACGGCGTGGTGATCCGCGCCGATCTCGGCCGGATCGTGATCCGCGAGGGCGCCAACATCCAGGACAACTCGGTGCTGCACGTCGGCGGCGGCAACGTCTGCGAGATCGGGCGCAACGTCACCGTCGGCCACCAGTGCCTGGTGCACGACTGCACGATCGGCGAGTCCGCGCTGATCGGCAACGGCGCGATCGTGCTCGACGGCGCGGTCGTCGGCGCGCGCACGCTGGTCGCCGCCGGGGCCACCGTCACGCCGGGCAGCCAGATCCCGGGGGAGTCGGTCGCGCTCGGCAGTCCGGCGAAGAAGATCGTTCCGCTGGAAGGCACGGCGAAGCTCTTCGTCGACCACAACGCGGCCGTCTACCACGACCTCGCCCGCCGGCACGCCGCGTCGGTCGAGCTGGTCGAGGAGTAGTACACGGCGGCTCGTGGGGTACCGGGTGCGCTGAACCGCCGTACCTGAGAGGAGCACACCATGAGCAAGAAGATCGCGTTCCTGGTCGCCGCCGAGGGGATCGAGCGGGTCGAGCTGAGTGAGCCGTGGAAGGCCGTGCAGGAGGCCGGGCATCAGCCGGTCCTGCTCAGTCCGGAAACCGGTGACGTGCAGACCTTCAACCATCTGACCGCGGCCGAGACCCAGCCGGTGGACCAGGCGGTCGGCGACGTCTCGGTGGACGACTTCGACGCGCTGGTGCTGCCAGGCGGTGTCGCGAACCCGGACGCGCTGCGGACCGACGAGACCGCCGTCGCGTTCGTCAAGCAGTTCGTGGGCTCGGGCAAACCGGTGGCGGCGATCTGTCACGCGCCGTGGACGCTGATCGAGGCGGACGTCGTCCGCGGTCGCCGGCTCACCTCCTGGCCGAGCGTGCAGACCGATCTGCGCAACGCGGGCGCCGAGTGGGTCGACGAGGAGGTCGTCACCGACGGCAACCTGATCACCAGCCGCAAGCCCGACGACCTGCCGGCGTTCTGCAAGACCTTGCTCGACGCCCTGAACTAGTCACTTCTGATAAGCCTCGCTGATCAAGGCAACGGCCGCCTGGGTGGACGGGTGCGGGTCCTGCCGCGGCCAGATCACCCGGACGGGAATCGGCGGCGCGTCCTTCAGCGGCAGGAACACCACCCCTGCCCGCGCGTACTGCGTGCCGGTGCTCTCCGGCGTGATGCCGACGTAGTCACCGGCCGCGATCAGCGCGAGCCAGTCGTCGACGTCGGCGGTGTACTCGATGCGCGGCGGCGTACCGGTCGGCCAGAGTTCGACGCTGGTCGTTCCGGTACGCCGGTCGACGAGCACCGTTCGGCTGCGTACCTCGTCGAGCCGCACCGACCGCCGCCGCGCCCACGGGTCATCGGCGGCGAGCACCAGGTGCCGGCGCTCCACCCCGACCACCGTGCTCGCGTACGCCTTCTCGTCCACCGCGGTCCGTACGACGGCGAGATCGCAGGCCCCTTCGGCCAGGCCGCCGGTGGGGGTGTTGGTCCGCACCAGCAGCAGTTCGACGTCCGGGTACAAGGTGGCCCACCGCCGCTGGAACCCGGTCGTGTGCCGCCCCAACGCCGACCAGGGATGCCCGAGCCGCAACCGCGCGTGCCCCGACGTCGCCTCCCGCACGAGGTCGTCCACCTCGTCCAGCAGCTGGCGGGCTCGCGTCACCAGCTGAGCCCCGGTCGCCGTCAACGTGATGCTCCGGCTGGTGCGGTACAACACCCGGACCCCGAGCGCCCGCTCGAGTCCCGCCAGCCCACGAGAAACCGAAGCCTGAGATACGCCCAGCGCGATCGCCGCGTCGGTGAAACTGCCGGCGTCGACGATCGCCACCAGCAACCGAAGATGCCGCAGCTCCAGTTCCATACGTCCAGCGTATAGATCCTCCACAGAATGCATTTTGCGCAATCATCCACCCAGCGCATCCTGCGTCTATGCGCACTTCCTCGGCCACACCGACCTCACCAGAGGCGGCAGGGTCCGGCCGCATGCCCGCCGGCCAGTTCCGCGGCATCCTCCTGATGCTCACCAGCGGTGTCTCCAACCAGGTCGGCGCCGCGACCGCCGCCCTCGGCTTCCCCGCCCTCGGCCCCGCCGGAGTCGTCGCCATCCGCCAAGCCGTCGCCGCCGCCGTCATGCTGGCCGTCGTCCGCCCGCCCCTGCGCAGCTTTACCCGCCGCCAGTGGATCCCCGTGCTCGCCCTCGCCGCGATCTACGCGACGATGAACCTCACCCTCTACACCGCCGTCGACCGCATCGGCCTCGGCCTCGCGGTCACGCTCGAATTCCTCGGCCCGCTGGCCGTCGCCCTCGCCACGTCCCGCCGCCGGGTCGACCTCGCCTGCGCGCTGGTCGCCGGCGCCGCCGTCTTCGTCCTGATGCGCCCGCAACCCAGCACCGACTACCTCGGCATCGGCTTCGGCCTGATCGCCGCCTGCTGCTGGGCGGCGTACATCCTGCTCAACCGCACCCTCGCCGCCCGCCTGCCGTCGGCGCAGGGCGCCGCCGCGGCCGCCGCGGTCTCGGCCGTCGCGTACCTCCCCGTGGCCTGCTGGATCCTCGTCCAGCACACCCCCGCCCCCAAGTACCTCGCGTACGCCGCAGCAGCCGGCCTGCTCGCCTCAGCCGTCCCCTACCTTCTGGACCTGCTGACCCTCCGCCTGGTCCCCACCACGTTCTTCGGCCTCTTCATGAGCGTCAACCCCCTGCTCGCCGCCCTCGCCGGCTGGCTCCTGCTCGACCAACGCCTCGGTCTGCTCGAATGGGCCGCCATCACCGCGGTCATCAGCGCCAACGCCACCAGCGCCCTCACGCCGACGCGACGTCAACCCACCGTGTAGCTGGAGATCGTGACGCCGGACGGCGTACTGCGCGTCGACACGTGCTCGAGCCGGATCGGTTCGGGCAGGTCGCCGAAGAGCTTCTTGCCGGCGCCGAGGACCAGCGGAAACGTCAACAGGTGCATCTCATCGACCAGCCCGTGCGTGAACAGCGTGCGCAGCAGATCCGCGCTGCCGAAGACCACGAGGTCCTCGGAGATCTGGTTGATCGAGGCCACCAGATCGGGGCCCAGGACAACGGTGTTGTTCCAGTCGGCCGTGGTGAGCGAGCGTGAGGCGACGTACTTGGGAATCCGGTTCATCGCCGCGACCGCGGGTTCGCTCTGATCGGCCGGCGCCCAGGTCGCGGCGAAGGTCTGGTAGGTCTTCCGGCCCAGCAGCAGTCCGCCGGCGCCCACCGTCGCGGACTGCATGAACTCGGCGACCACCTCGTCCATCCCCGCCGACACCCAGCCGCCGTACGCGAACCCGCCCTCGGTGTCCTCGTCGGCCGACAGCACCGACTGAATGACCCCGTCCAGCGACTGGAAGTTCACCACGCTGATTCTCGCCATCCCCCATGCTCACACACGCGAACAGCGGACCAGCCGGTACGACGTACCGACCGGCCCGCTGCCCGAACTCCTCAGCCGGCCGGGCGCTCCAGGGCGGCGATCAGTTGCGGGCGAAGCTCCTCCGGGCTGACCACGAGGTCCACCGAGCCGACCTCGACGGCGCGGCGGATGTCGTGGATGCGGTCGAACTCCGCGGCGACCTCGCCGAGCTTCTCGGCGCGTACCGCCGTGCGGACCGCGGACAGCTCGTTGGTGAGCGCGGCCCGTTCGGCGTCGTCGGCCTCGGCCAGCCGGGCCGACAGCGCCTTCACCCGGTCGTCGGCCGACGTCCGGGCGTTCACCTCGCCGGAGAACACCACCGCGGCGGCCGGTGCGCCTCCGAGCACCGACGCGAACGAGCCCTCCACCGCGAGCACCCGCATCGACGGGTTCAGCGCCTTGGAGAACACCACGAACGCGCCGCCGTGGTAGCGCGAGACCACGCAGAACACGATCGGGCCGCGGAAGTTCACGATCGCCCGGCCGATCTCCGCGCCGTACTCCAGCTGCAGGTTGCGCATCGAATCCGGTGAGCCGTCGAAGCCGGACAGGTTCGCCAGCACGACCAGCGGACGGTTGCCGCTGGCCCCGTTGATCGCGCGGGCGACCTTCTTCGACGAGCGCGGGAACAGCGTGCCCGCGGTGTAGGTGTCCGGGCCGTCGGTGGGCGGGAACCCGCGCCGCGGCACCGGCTTGGACTCGATCCCGACCAGGCAGACCGGCAGTCCACCCAGGCGGGTGTCGGCGACCACCGCGGTCTCCGCATCGGCCATCCCGGCCCAGCGCTCGAGCATCGGGTGGTCCTGGTCGGCGATCGCGCGCATCAGCGTGCGGATGTCGAAGGCCTTCTTGCGGTCCGGGTTGGTCTCGGCGGAGAAGATCTCGCCGACCGTGCTGAACCCGCCGTCGGCCGGGTCGTGCGGGTACGACGTGATGTCCCGGTCGTGCGGGTCGCTCGTCGGCGCCCGGCGCGGCCCCGGCTCACCCGGTACGACGTAGGTGTGGTCGTAGTGCGCCATCAGGATGTCGCGCGCCCCGGCCAGGTCCGGCGCCCAGTACTGCGCCTCGCCGTTCGGGCCCATCACCCGGTCGTAGCCGCCGATGCCGAAGTTGTCCTCGGCCGAGACCCCGCCGGCGAAGTCCAGCGTCTGCTTGCCGGTCAGCACCATCGCGCTGTCCGGCGTCATCACCAGGATGCCCTTGGTGTGCATCAGCATCGTCGCCTCGGCGTTCCAGTACGGCTGCGCCCCGACGTTGATGCCCGCGACAACGATGTTGATCTCGCCACCGGCCTGGGTGAACTCGACGATGCGCTTGAGCGCCTTCGCCACCCAGTCCATGTTCTCGGTGCCGGAATCCATCGAGATCCGCGCGCCGGCCGACACCGCGAACCACTCGACCGGCGCCTGCAGCTTCTCGGCCAGGTCGAGCGCGCCGATGATCCGCGCGCACTCGGCCTCCGCGACCGCGCCGAGCGCCATCGTCGGGTCGCCGCTGAGCACGACCCGGGTGATGCCCTCGGGGTGCCGCTTGGTCGGGGTGGTGATCACGCCGGCGATCAGGCCGGCCTTGTTCATCCCGCGCGGCCGGTCGACCGGGACCAGCGTGCCGGTGTCGTCCAGGTCGTGCTCGACATAGGTGCCGCCGGCACCGACCACCATGCCGGCCACCTCGTACGGGTAGACGGTGTTGCGACGCCGGGCCTTGAGCACCTTCTGGGCGTAGTCGTCGAGCGGCTTGAGCCGCTCCGTCGGCGGCCGGACGACCTTGGTGACGACGCCGGAGCCGGGCTGGTAGGAGAACCGGCCGACGACCGGCAGCGGCGTACCGTTCGAGCCGGTCACCCGGCCGCTGACGACGACCTCCTCGATGCCCGCGCCGGCGGTCATCGGCGCGATGTTGCGCTGCAGCGCGGTCAGCTCGGGCACCTGCCCGTCGACGACCGGCCAGATCGTCACCCAGACGTGGTTCATCTCCAGCCGTGCCCCGGCCGCGCCGCGCGCGGTCCGGGCCCGGCGGATGCCCTCCAGGCAGTTCGCGATCGCCCGCTCGACGTGCGGCAGCGAGGTGACCTTGCCGTCCTCGTCGCGCACCACGGCGAACTGGCGAACCTGCGCCAGTGCGACCAGCCGCTCGTCGGCCGGGTTCTCCTTGGCGACGCAGTGGTAGAGCAGCACGTCCTCGGGCGCGTCCAGCCGGGTGATCTTGAAGTCGTGCAGGCGCCACAGGTTGAGCCGGCGCCCGACCATCGGGTGCACGCCGCGCACGTTGTCGTCCTCGACCACACCGTCGGCCGACGGGCGGAACGTGAAGTACCAGACCTCCCGCCCACCACCCGGTACGACGGCCAGCGCGACCCGCCGCACGTCGGAGACGAACGGCAGTGCGGCGATGATGTCGCGCAGCTGGTCCGAGGCGTCCTGCGGCGAGTCCGGCGTACCGGGCCAGGACAGGTAGAGATCCGCGACGGCCTGGTGCCCGTCCGGAGCAGCGGCGACCTCGGCGGCCAGATCGCGGACCAGGTCGCTGCCGGTGTCGGCCAGTTCGTCGACCGTGCCGATCGTGGTGACCAAGTGGGTCGGACGGTTGTCCAGGGTGTAGTCGGCGCTCGCGAACGCGCGCCCGTTGATCGTGGTGTTGCGCAGGTCGTGCAGCTCGTACTCGAGGTAGTGCCGGCGGATCAGCACTTCCAGCATCGGCTCGATCGGGTGGACCCCGGCCTCGATCCGCTCGGCGAGGAAGCCGACGATCTGCTCGGGAATGGCGGCCAGCGCCTTCACCCGCTCGGTGCGGTCCGGCGCGTCCGGGTCACGGGTGAGCGCTTCGAGCTCGGCGCCGACCTCGGTCAGCACCGCGGCGCGCGCGGCGTCGACCTGCGGCTGGTCGAACCAGCGGAACCGCACACTGCGGGCCAGGTCGCCGATCACCGGGAAGCGCAGCTGGGTGGCCAGCACCAGGTGGTCGAGCACGGCGTACGCCTCAGCGTCCAAAGGGGCCTCGGGCATCGGTTCGGCCAGCCATCGCTGCAGCAGCGACGTCATCAGCAGGACGTCGGGCGACGTGCGCTGCTGGGCCAGGAAGATCCGGAACACCGCGTCGGTCAGCTCGTCGCTGCGGTCCAGGTCGGTGACACCGTAGTGGCCGAGTACGCGGGCCAGGCGGTCGCGGAACTGCTCCGGCAGTCCGGCGCGCTCGGCGTCCAGCGTCTGCAGGTAGGTGTGGAAGTGCTCCTTCGGGCTGTGCACCCGCAGCTCGGTGTTGAGGTCCTCACCGGCCGGCCGGTTGCGGCTCAGCTCGGCGAAGTCCGCGAACAGCCGCAGCACGTCGAGCTCGTCGGCAACCGGGGGCTGGTCGAGCTCCGCGCGAGCCGTCAGATACTCCGACAGCGTGCGGCCCTCGTCGCGCGGGTCGATGTCGAAGCCGAGCAGCATGCTGCGCAGGTTGTCGAGACCACGTGCCGCGCGCTCGGCCGCCGTCGGCGGTGTCGCCGGCTGGGGCAGCTCCAGGTCGACGCTGTCGGACAACTCGACCTTCACGTCCGCGTCGCCGACCGGCTCCAGCCGCACCAGCGGCGCACCCGTCTCGACCTGGCTGCCGGTCGACACCGGCAGCTCCCGCACGATCGCCTTGAACGGCGCGTAGAGCACCGTCTCCATCTTCATGCTCTCCAGCACGAGCACCGGAGCGCCCGCCTCGACCTCGGCCCCGGCCGCGACCGGCGTCGCGACCACGAGTGCGGGAGCGGGCGCGCGCATCACGCCGCCCTCGTCGCGGCTGACCCGGTGCGTGACGCCGTCCACCTCGACCAGGTGGACCGGCCCATGGGTCGCGGTGACGAGCCGGTACCGGCGGCCCGCCACGACCAGCCGTGCGTCGTACGTGTCGAGCCGGTCGAGCTCGACATCGAGGTAGCTCAGGTCGTCCCCGGTGCCGACGCCGACCCGGTACCGGTCCGAGCCGATCTTCGCGACCGAGACCTTGTACGCCGCGCCGCGCAGCTTGAGCGCGATCGCCCGGCCGACCTCGTGCTGCACCTGGGGGCGGCCGCCGCGCGCGGAGTCCAGCAGCCGCTGCCGCTCGACCCGCTCGGCTTCCTCGTACGCCTCGATCGCGGCCGCGACCAGCGCGATCCCGGAGTGCCGGTGCAGTACCAGCCGGCCCTCGCCGCGGACCCGGTCGATCCAGCCGGTGTCGGCCGATCCGTCGATCACCTCGGGCTGGTCGAGCAGGTCGAGCACGAAGCTCTTGTTGGTCGTGCCGCCCTCGAGTACGACGGTGGTGTCGGCGACCGCGCGGCGCAGCCGGCCGAGCGCCTCCTCGCGGGTCCGGCCGTAGCCGATGATCTTCGCGATCATCGAGTCGAAGTCCGCCGGGATGGTGTCGCCCTCGCTGACGCCGGTGTCGACCCGGACGCCGGGGCCGGACGGCAGCCGCAGCCGGGCGATCCGGCCGGGCGACGGCGCGAAGTCACGGTCAGGATCTTCGGCGTTGAGCCGGGCCTCGACGGCGTGGCCCTGTTCGACCGGCTGCGGGCCCTCCAGCCGGTGGCCGGCCGCGACGTGCAGCTGGGCCCGGACCAGGTCGAAGTCGGTGGTCAGCTCGGTGATCGGGTGCTCGACCTGGAGGCGGGTGTTCACCTCGAGGAACGCGAACAGCTTGTCGCCCGGGTGGTACAGGAACTCGACGGTGCCGGCGCCGCGGTAGCCGACGGCCAGCGCCAGCCGCTCGGCGGCCGCCTTCAGCTCGGCCACCTGGTCAGGGGCCAGGACCGGCGAGGCCGACTCCTCGATCACCTTCTGGTTGCGCCGCTGCACCGAGCAGTCCCGGACACCGAGCGCCCACGCGGTGCCCTGGCCGTCCGCGATCACCTGGACCTCGACGTGCCGCGCGCCGGTGACGAGTCGCTCCAGGAAGACCACGCCGCTGCCGAACGCGCGCGCCGCCTCCTCACTGGTGCGCTGGTAGGCGTCGCGCAGGTCCTCGTCGTCGCGGACCAGCCGGATCCCGCGGCCACCACCACCGGCCGTTGCCTTGAGCATCACCGGGTAGCCGATCTCGTTGGCCGAGGCAAGCGCTTCGTCCAGCGTCGCGACCGCGCCGCGGCTCCACGGCGCCACCGGCACGCCGACCTGTTCGGCGATCAGCTTCGAGCCGATCTTGTCGCCGAGCTTGCGCATCGCCTCGGCGCTCGGCCCGACGAACGTCACGCCGATCCGCTCGCACAGCTCCGCGAACGCCGGATCCTCGGCGACGAAGCCCCAGCCGACCCACGCCGCGTCGGCGCCGGTCTCGGTCAGGGCCCGTTCGAGCTTGGCGAGGTCCAGGTAGGGGCGGTCGGCGGCCGGACCGAGCGGGTAGGCCAAGTCGGCCTCCCGGACGAAGGTCGCGGTCCGCTCGGCCTCGGTGTACAACGCGACCGTCTCGACCTGGCTCCCCGTTTCGGCGTTGAGCTCACGGACCGCGTTGATCAGCCGCATCGCGGCCTCTCCCCGGTTGACGATGGCGATGCGGTTGAACACCGGGCGGCACTCCTGTCGTCGGCAAAGCTGTCACCGCAAACATTCCCAGGCAGTTGCCCCTACCGTCGAGTCGGGGTCGGCTCCGCACTGGTTGTGACGGTGAGATCGGGCCCGAGCGCCTGGAGGAAGTCCGCCGCGTCGAACAGTGCACCGGCGGTGACCGCGCCTACTGTCCGTGTCCGCCCGGTCAGGATTCGCGCAACCGCCTCCACGGCCAGCGGAGCGGTGATCGCGTAGATGTCCCGGCCGCTCGCCGACACCCGGCGTTCGGCGCCGTTCGCCCGGACGACGACGTCGACGACGAAGGTCTGATCGGAGTCCTCGCCGGGTGCGGGAGTGCCGGGGTCGGCCAGGTCCCGGGCGGCTTCGACGGCCATCGACGTACCGACTTCCGCGATGTCGAGGTGGCTCGGCACGGTGACCACGTCGGCCATCGTGAAACCCTTGATCACCGTACGGCGGCCGAGTGGTTCCGGGAACGTCCACTCCTGTTGCGTGGGCGGATCGTCGTGGTACTGCAGCTCACCCTCCGTGAACCGGACCCGGCGGCCTCCGCGCCGGTCGTGGGAGACCTGACCGGCCGTACGCGTACCGGGCGTGGGGTGCCAACTGCTCAGCCCGTAAGCGATGTGGGCCTCGTCGGCGCTGGTCCAATCGCCCATCGCGGTGGTCACCAGGAGGTCGCCCAGGCCGCCGTAGAAGGCCATCGCGGGCAGGACGATCGCACCGGCTTCGCGGGCGCGGTCGGCGTACTCGGTGAGGGTGGTGACGTTCGCCTCGATCTCGGCGGCGACGTCGATGTACGGGACGCCGGCGCGCAGAGCGGCCTCGACGACCGGGCCCGCGGTGAGGGCGAACGGGCCGGCGCAGTTGATCACCGCGGCGGCGCCTTCGAGGGCACGATCGAGGGCTGCCGGATCGTCGACGCCGGCCGGGCGGATCGGCAGGCCGGCGTACTGCTCGGTCAGTCGGTGGGCGTCGCGGCCCGCGACGACGGGGGTGAAGCCGCGCCGGCGTAACTCGGCGACGACGAACTGTCCGGTGTGCCCGGTTGCTCCGTAAACCACGATCTTCATGGCCCTACTCTCGCGGGCCCGGATCACCGAGCGTGAGAGTCCGGAACGCCATCATGCGTACACTTTCGGACATGCACACCGTCGCGCTGGCGACCGCGGGAAATCTGCTGCACTTCGAGCTGGCCGTGGCGTACGAGATCTTCCGCACGCCACCGCTCGGCACGCCCGAGCACGACTGGTACGACGTACTGCTGTGTGGACCGGGCGCCGTGCGGGTCGGGCCGTTCCAGGTCGAGCCGGACGCCGGGCTGGATCGACTGTCGGACGCCGACACCGTGATCGTGCCCGCCTGCGCGGACGTCGACGAGCCGCCGCCTCCGGAGCTGGTCGACGCCGTCCGGGCCGCTCACGACGCGGGCGCCCGGATCGCCTCGCTCTGCACGGGGGCCTTCGCCCTCGGCGCCGCCGGTCTGCTCGACGGTCGCCTCGCCACCACCCACTGGGCCCACACCGCCGAGCTCGCCGCCCGGCACCCCTTGGCCGTGGTCGACCCGGACGTGCTCTACACCGACAACGGCACCGTGCTCACCGCCGCCGGCAAGGCCGCCGCGGTCGATCTCTGCCTGCACCTGATTCATCTCGACCACGGCGCCACGGTCGCCAACACGGTCGCCCGGCGACTCGTCATGCCACCGCACCGGCCCGGCGGCCAGGCCCAGTTCGTCGCGACACCGCTGCAGCCGGCCGGCGACCACCGCCTGGCCGGACTGCTGGCCTGGGCGCGCGAGCGGCTGGACCAGCCGCTGTCCGTCACCGATCTCGCCCGTCAGGCGAATCTGAGCCCCCGCCATCTCGGTCGCCAGTTTCTCGCCGTCACCGGCCAGACCCCACTCCAGTGGCTGCTTACCCAACGCGTACGCCGCGCTCAGGAGCTGCTCGAGTCCTCCGACGACAGCGTCGACTCGATCGCCACCGCGACCGGCCTCGGTACGCCGACCACGCTGCGCCGCCAGTTCAAGCGCATCACCGGCGTCCCGCCCGACACCTACCGCCGGTCGTTCCGCGCCTAGGGAAGTCCGGCCCGGTCCCGGATTGGGGGATGGGTGCCTAGTCGGTCCAGTCCAGCTGTGGCTCGGGGATCGCGAGGGTTCGGCCGTGAGCCTGCGCCTCGGCCCGGGCGGCCTGGTCGCCGCGCGGGTAGCGGAAGATCCGGCCCGGGAACACCACGACGACCTCGTCCTCGGTGTGCCAGTCGGCGTACCAGCCCGGTTTGTCCAGCGCGTCGCGCAGCGCCTCGGCCAGTGCCTGCTCGTGCTCGTCCTCGACCTGGAACTCCATGATCGTCCAGATCGGCGGTTGCGCCGCGCTCGTGCCGGTCACGCCGATCCGGTTCAGTTTCCGCACCACCAGCGGGATGCCGTCGAGAGTCGTCCCGGTGCGCAGGCTCTCCAGGATCAGCACTCCGTCGTACACGTCACTCTCCAGTCTGTGAGTGGGGTGCATGGACCGGCTTGGACTGCGACGACGAGCGCTGGCGCAGGTAGATCGAACCGCCGACGATCGCGGCGACGGCGAGGAACTCGCTCTGCCAGTTCTGGAACGACTCGTACCAGAACTGCGAGGTGCCGAGGTACTGCCAGGCGCTCACCGCTTCGCTGCCGTGCAGCTGCTGGTCCTCGCTGTAGGCGCCGGCGCCGGTGACCGCGTGCAGCCAGATCGACAGCAGGAAACAGATGCCGAAGGCAATCGCCAGGGAGTTCTCGTAGAGCTTCAGGATCAGCTCCGAGCCGTGCCGGACCGGCCACGGGGCGTCCCGGTCGTTGCGATGCTCGCGCGGGTCCTCGTCCTGCGGCGCCGGTTCGTCGATCGGCCGGGACTCGGCCGAGCCCTTCTGGACCAGGAAGACGGTGAGCAGCACGTACATGCCCATCTGCAGGAACTCCGACTCCCAGTTCTCGAAGACGGTCTCCCCGAACGACGACGAACCGGCGTACTGGATCAGGGTCTGGGTGGGTTGCCCGTGCTCGGTCAGCTCGTCGTTCTCGTGCGCGTGCCCGGTGAGCAGGACACCGATCAGGAACAGCACGAACAGGGCCAGGTTGACCAGCAGCAGGCCGCGGAGTCTCATCCATCGCATACGGCCATCATCACCCCGCTCTCACTCGACATGGATCACGCAGAACTCGTTGCCTTCCGTGTCGCGCAGCACGATGAAGTCGTGGTGGTCGGGATAGTCCCAGTCGTCGACGCGGGTGGCGCCCAGTTTCAGCAGCCGCTCGATGTGCTGATCGCGGTGGCCGCCCGGTCCATGTCCAGCGCGTTCACCACGATCGTCGCCAGTCTCAGGTCGCCGACCGCCGCCGGCCTGTCACCCATCGCCGCCACCTCTCGCCCGTGCACCGTTGATCGCCGGACCGGTGCCCGGGGTGCTAGCGGCCAAACCCCTCGAGCAGCAGGCGGAGTGCGGTCAGCGTCGTGGTCTGTACGACCTCGCCCGGCTCGCCGTCGAAGTGGTGCTCGGTCGCCTGTACGCCGCTCGGCGTCCGGACGGCGATGAACACCGTGCCCGGCGGCTGTCCGTCCTGCGGGTCGGGTCCACCCGCGCCGGTCGTCGCGACCGCCCAGTCCGCGCCGGTCAGCCGGGCGACCCCGTCGGCCATCTCCCGCGCGGCCTTGGCCGTCACGACCGGCCCGGGCTCGACGCCCAGCACGTCGAACTTCACGTGCGACGAGTACGCGACGACGCCACCGGCGAACCACTCGCTCGCGCCCGAGGCGGCGCCGAGGTGCGACGCGATGTTCCCGCTGGTCAAGGACTCCGCGGACGCGACCAGTACGCCGGCCTGTTGGGCCCGCTCGGCAACGGCCTCGGCCACTTCGATCGCGTCCTTGCTCAGCTCACCAGGCATGCGCCCGATTCTGCACGACGGCCGCCGGACGCGACGACACGGCGTGTTGCCCCGCGTGGCCGGGGTCAACCTTTGGTCGCTGAAGTGCGATGCCGGAGGGGGACTCGCCGGACGTCCCCGCCAGGCAGGCTGCTGGTATGACCAGTGCCGCAACGCCGCCCAAGCCCGTGGTCAAACGCCATCGGATCCGCCGGTTCTTCGTCCGGTCGTTGCTGCTGGCACTGGTCCTGGTGCTGGTGTTCGTCAGTGGCTCGATGATCTGGTCGTGGCGGGACAACCGCTTGGCGCAACTGACCACCAACGGGCCCTACACCGCGGACCTCGACTCGCTGCGCAAGCACCCGCTGCCGCAGTGGTTCGCGGACGCGAAGTTCGGCGTGATGATCCACTGGGGGCTGTACTCGGTGCCCGGTTTCGCGCCGAAGGGCACGACGTTCAACCGGCTGCTGCAGACCGACTACGACCGCGCCATGACCCGCAACCCGTACGCCGAGGACTACGCGAACGCCCTGAAGGACCCGGACTCGCCGACCGCGCGGTTCCACCGGGAGCACTACGGCGACGCGCCGTACAGCGACTTCACCCGGCAGTTCGACGCCGGTCTGGCCCGGTGGGACCCGGACCGCTGGGCCGAGCAGTTCCAGGCGGCGGGTGCGTCGTACGTGGTGGTGACGGCGAAGTACGCCGACGGGTACTCGCTGTGGCCGACCGAGGTCCGCAACCCGCACGCGCCCGACTTCCACGCCCGGCGCGACCTGATGGGTGAGTTGGCCGCGGCCGTGCGCAAGCGGGGGCTGAAGTTCGGGGTGTACTACTCCGGCGGCGTCGACTGGACGTTCCAGCCACAGGTGGTGAAGACGCTCGGCGACTACGCCTTCCTGCCGTACGGCGAGGACTACCGCCGGTACGCCGTCGACCAGGTGCGCGAGCTGATCAAGCGGTACAAGCCGGACATCCTGTGGAACGACATCGCCTGGCCGACCGGCTCGAAGCGCCTGTACGCGCTGCTGGCCGACTACTACAACACCGTGCCGGACGGCGTCGTCGACGACCGCTGGAGCACGGCGTCGTTCGGGCGCCAGGTGCTCGGCGTCAAGCCGGTGCGCTGGGGGTTCGACCAGATGATGAAAGTTGCCCTGAGCACCGAAGAGGGCGCCGGCAGCATCAGTACGCCGAAGGACGTGCCGCACAGCGACTTCCGCACGCCGGAGTACACCGGCTTCGACACCGTCCAGCCCAAGTTCTGGCAGCAGGATCGGGGCATCGGCGGCTCGTTCGGCTACAACCGCGAGGAGACCGACGCCGACTACGCCCCGACGTCCGAGCTGATCGCCGAGCTGGCCGGCGCCGCTGCCAACAACGGCGCGTTGATGCTCAACGTCGGCCCGTCCGGGGGCGAAGGCGCGATCGTGCCCGAGCAGGCCGCGCGCCTGGCAGGCATCGGCGCCTGGCTCCGGACGAACCGTGAGGCGATGCACGGGACTCGCCCCTGGACCCGCTCGTCGGCGGTCACCGCCACCGGCGACAAGGTCGTTTTCACCACCAGGGGCAATGACCTGTACGTCGTCGTCCTGGGCAGGCCCAAGGGCGACATCGTCATCAAGGACCTCACCCTGCACGGCCGGGCGACCACCCTCGCCGGCGCCGCGATCCCGGTGACCATCGACAAGGGCGCCACGGTGCTCAAGGCCTCGGCCGACGGCAGCTACGCTCCCGTCTTCAAGTTCTCCGGCGGCGCCGGCCACTAGGTGTGCGGAGACGGGCCTACGGCGTGTCGGCCAGGCGGGGCAGCGCCGCCAGGAACTGGCGCTTCTCGGTCGCGGTGAGAGCGCTGAGCAGCTCGTCCTCCATCGCGCGGATGTCGGCCTTGGCGGCCTTCAGCCGGGCCTGGCCCTCCGGAGTGAGACGGACGTTGTGGGCGCGGCGGTTGGCCGGATCCGGCTCGCGGACCAGCAGACCCTGGTCGGCGAGCTGGTCGAGCAGCGGGATCAGGCGGGACTTGTCGTACCCGATCGCCTGGGCCAGCGCCTGCTGTGTCTCGGTCGGCTGCTTCGCCAGGTGGCTCAGCACGCTGTAACCCCACATCGACAGGCCGTGGGCCTCCAGCAACGGCCGCTCGGCCGCCATCAGCCGACGGACCACCTGAGCGAGCAGGGCTCCGAGGTCTTCGCGCTCCATCCGGTCATCGTAGGCATTGCTCAATCGTAAGCAGCTGCATATGATCAGCATATGCCTACAAACATCACGCTCTCCCGCAGTATCGCGATCGACGCCCCGGCCGACGCGGTGTTCGCGTTCGTCGCCGATCCACGCAATCTCCCGCGCTGGGCGCCCGGTGCCGCCAAGTCGGTCCAGCCCAGCGGGGACGACTGGCTGCTCGACAACGGACAGGCCGAGGTCCGGATCACCGTCCGTACCTCCGAGGAGCACGGCACGGTCGACCTGCTCTCGCCCGACGACCCTCGCTCCGGCGTGTTCACCCGCGTCCTGCCGAACGGCACCGGCAGCGAGTACCAGTTCACGCTCTTCTTCCCCGAAGGCACCCCGCAGGACGCGGTCGACCAGCAGCTCACCGTCATCGAGCAGGAGCTCGCCACCGTCCGCACCCTCTGCGAGGCCTGAGGCCTACTCCCGAAGTCGTGGCTCGACACGACCCTCGAGCCACGCGCGGATCATCGCGTCGAACAGGTCGGGGTCCTCGACGTTCCAGACGTGGTGCATGCCAGGCGCGAAGCGGGTCGTGGCGCGCGGTACGACGGTGGCCGCGGCGGCGAGCGATCGGCGGACGGTGGCCGGCTCGCGGTCGCCGGCGACCAGCAACATCGGTCCGGCGTACGCGCTGAGGCCTTCCGGCACCCGGCCGGTGTGCACGTCGTCGAGCATCCGGCGGGCGGTTTCCTTGCGGACCGACAGGCCGTGCTCGACGTACGGGCCGCGCGAGTCGGCAGGCAGCCGGAAGGCGGCGGCCTGGGCTTTCCAGAACCAGGGTTTGTCCCACAGGCGCAGGTGCAGCCGGACGGCGAGGCGGGGCAGGCCGGTGACCGGAAGCAGGGGAACGCCGGAGACGAGGACCGAGGTCGCGGCGTCGGGGTGGCGTGCGGCGAGGTGCAGGGCGACGACGCCGCCCAGGGAAAGACCGACGACGTGGAAGCGGTCGCGGCCGGTCAGTTCCCGGACGCGGTCGACGATGTCGTCGGCCGCGCCGCCGAGGCCGGGCCAAGGCTCGCTGGTGCGATCGCCGAAGCCCGGCAGGTGAGGCGTGACGACAACGCGGTGGCGCAGCGCGGCAAGCTGGGGTTCCCACATCCAGTTCGCGACGTTGCCGCCGTGCAGGAGAACGACTGGATCGTCGTCGCCGGCGGCTTCCGGGTGGTGGAGCTCGGGGAAGGTCATGCCAGCTCCTTCTCGAGCGCGTCGAGCCACGCCAGCTCAGCCCGCGCGTGACGCAGCCCGTTGTCGAGCGTGGCCAGCCGGAGCCGCTCGGCGCGGTCGGTGGGCTCCGGGGTGCTTTTGCGGACCGCCTTCAAGGTGGCGAGCGTCGTACGGGCGGCTTCGCGCTGGCGCTCCAGCAGGGCGGTCAGCTCCTCGGAGTCGAGCTCGCCTGCGAAGAACACCCTGGCCAGAAAGGCATTGCGCTCGGGTTGCCGGTCGAGGTCGGACACCAGCCAGTCGTGCAGCCTCGCCCGTCCGGCCGCGGTGAGGTGGTGCTCCTGGCGATCGGGCCCGGCGGTGCCCGGAACCTTCCGGACCTCGACGAGCCCTTCGGTCACCAGCGCGGCCAGCGTCCGGTAGACCTGCGCCTTGTCGGCCGACCAGAAGTAGTTGACCGTCGAGTCGAAGTGCCGCTTGAGGTCGTAGCCCGACATCGGCGCGATCGCCAGCATGCCGAGGATGATGCGCTGCAGAACCATGTCACTAGTAGACAATGCATCTAGGTGACTTGTCTACTAGTGGTGCGAGGTGAGGCGGTCCGATCAGCCCGGTGCGCCGCGCTGGCTGGTCGTGCGTTCGACGACGATGCTGGTGGCGTAGCGCGGCGTGCCCGGGGGTTCGACGTCGGTCCACTCGCCGACGTACTTCTCGGCGATCGCACGCTCCAGCGTGCAGTCCGGGTCGGGGACCAGGTCGTCGACGGTGCCGCGCAGCTCCAGGTAGTACGTCGGGCGGGTGGGCTCGACGATCGCCACGGAGATCCGGGGGTTGCGGCGGAGGTTGCGAAGTTTCTGGCGGCCTTCGACGAGGCTGATCCGGACCCGCTCGCCGTCCCACAGGAACCACAACGGGGTGACCTGCGGACCGCCGTTCTTGCCGACGGTCGACACGAACGCGACCGCCCGCGACTCGAGCAACGGGTGGAAATCCTCGGGAATCGTCACCTGGCCGAGGCTACCCGGACGGCGGCCCGCCGCAGGGTTTCCGGTCGGAGGGCGGCCAGACGTACGGCAGGTCGGTGGGCTCGTCGAAGAGCGGGGCGTAGTATGCCGGATCCTTCTGCAGCAGGGCGGAGCGGTGGCTTCGGTGGAAGTCCTCGTCGCCGAGCCACGGGGGGAGGTCGCCGGTGGCGGCGAGGTCCTGCTGGGTGCGGGGGTGGGTGATTCCGCAGCCGGTGTTCAGGTCGGTGACCAGGGTCAGTTCGCAGGTGTCGGCCCGGCCGGTCGCGGTCCACGCCGCGCAGATCTCCAGGCCGTACCGGACGAGGGCTTCCTCGTAGCCGGCCCACATCTTCACCGCTGGGTGGTGGCGCCAGCCGTAGTTCTCCACGGTGAGGCCGCGCAGGATCTGGATGGTCTCCACGCGCTGCTTGCCGAGGCGGCGCGGGTCGAGGACCTGCGCGGTCGCGCGGAAGTCGGCGTACGGGAGAAACGACTGCATGCCGCGGCCGGTACCCAACCGGCACGCCGGGCGTTCCCTGACCGGGGAGCGCCCGGCGGCCGGACGAGGTCAGGCCCAGGGGTTGAAGGGGATCCCGCCGGGCTTGGAGGCGTTGAGCAGGTTGCGGAAGCGGTCGTCCTTGTCGGTGATCTTGATCGTCGCCGCGCCGAAGTCGGCGTTCATCAGGATGTCGCGCAGACCGGTGGTGGGGAAGCCGTCCCAGCCGACCAGCGGCGGGTAGCGCCAGTTGTGGTAGTGGTTCTCCGGCGGCTCGTCGTTGCTGTTGGCAAGCCGGAAGAAGTGCGTGCTGGCGCCGTCCTTGTGGTAGACGACCTTGGGGTGCGTCCCGTCGAAGCGGACCTGGGACCGCGGGTAGGTCACCTGGCTGCTGTGCTGGGTGGTGGTGACGAACTCGACCTGGTTGGTCGCCTGGTTGATCCACGAGATGACGTGCTCGAAGTCGTGCCGGTGCCCGCCGAGGCTGCTGCCGGCGATCGCCTGGTCCTTCTCGAAGTAGCTGGCGTAGACGACCGCGCACCAGCCGTTGTTGCACTTGGTCCGCGCGTAGGTCTGGCTGTTGTCCAGGTCGGACTGGTCGCGACAATTGCCGTTGACCGCGCCGCTGGGATTGAGTCCTGGGTTGAGCGTCCCGTCGGCGCCGATCGCCGGCGTCGCGTAGCAGCCGTCGCCGTCGTAGTCGTACGCCGGGGAGAACGACTGCTCGTACCCGCCGGCGTTCTGCGGCAGCGAGGGAGGCGGAGCCGCGTACGCCGCGGCCGCGGAGGTGACCATCAGCGCGGCGGTGGCCAGCGCGATGCCGAGCACGCGGCGGCGGCGCTTGCGAGGCCGGGCGGATGCAAGGGGCGGAGAAGCGTTCATTCATCACTCTTTTCGAGAGCGGGGGCGGAAGTGAACGCTCCGAGAATGACAGCCCCCGGACAAGTCAGTACATACGTCACGTGACTACTGATTGACGCTGGGTGAACGCCCTCCTTTCGGATGATTCCAGGGGATCGCTGTCAACCAACGGCGCTCCCCACGTCGTCTTACCCGGTGCCTCGGGAGGCGAGGCGACGACGAAGCTGGGGGATCAGCATGAAAAGAATGTCTTTGGCGGCGCTGGCTGTGGTGGGTGGCCTGGCGGCGATGCCGACGGTCGCGCAGGCGGCGCCGGCCGCGGTGTCCGAGGTCAAGCTGGCGTGGGCCGAGCCGGGCAAGGTCCGGATCAGCTGGACCGAGGCGGCCGGGATCGCGAACGACGTCTATCTCGAGGTGAGTGGGCAGCAGGCGCAGCGGATCGGGACCACGACCGCGACCGGCGCCAACGAACTCGTCGTACCGGCCGCGGCGCTGCGGCCGACGCACGACGCGGCCAGTACGGCGCGGATCTTCGTGGCGGACCCGAGTACGGCGGGCGCCCGGTCGGCGAGTTTCGACCGGTACTCCCGCGGTGGGACGGCGGTGGCCTGGGGCATCGTCCGGGGTGCGGCGCAGTGGACGTTCGCGGCCGACACGGCGGCGGACACGACACCGAACGACCCGCTGGACACCGACACCCCCGCACGGATCACGCCGGAGCTGACGCGTCTGAAGGCGGGCACCGCGGCGCAGTGCGAGACGGTGTCGTTGCCGGCCACCACCAACGAGTACGGCCAGGTGCCGGCGCAGGCCGGGGCGTACGCGCTCGACCTGATCCGGACCACCGAGTGGGGGCAGACCAAGCTGTCGAGCGTCCGGACCCGGACGGCGACGGTCGCGTTCAGCACCCCGGCGTCGGGGATCTACGGCGCCAAGGTGACGATGACCGGTTCGGTTGCCCTGCGCAAACTGTCGAACCCGGCGGCGGGTGACTGCGGTTCGGTGGCCGACACCGTGAACCTGGGCGGGCACCAGATGTCGCTGCACGGCCGGAACTCCGCGACCGCCGCGTGGTACGGCATCGGCGTCAGCAAGACCGATGCCCAGGGCAAGTACACGTTCGTGATCAGCAACCCCGGTGCGCGCGAGTACCGGGCGATCCTGAACGAGTCCAACGTCGGCGCCGGCACGCTGAACTACCAATCGATCAGCGCCACCAAGGCGATCCGGGCCACGCCGCAGGTGCTGGCGGCCGGCTTCTCCGACTCCGACATCACGCTCGGCCAGCAGCCGAACGCGACGGTGACGGTGGCGCCGTACGGGTCGCACCAGGTGGCCCTGCAGTTCAAGAACTCCAGCGGGCAATGGCAGGGTCTGATGTACCGCACGCTGGTGAACGGCTCGGCGCAGAGCGGTCCGTTCGCCTTCAACCGGGTCGGCACGCACCAGTTCCGCTGGTGGGTCGCTGCCTCGACCAGCAGCCAGGGCCTGCCGGTCGATGCCGGCTACACCTATCCGTTCAGCCTGACGGTTCGCTGAGTCCACTGGTCTCCCCGTCCGGCCTCGGCGGCGGGGAGACCACCGGTTGTTCTCTCTACGCTCGCGATACGCCGCGGCGGTTTGGATGGTGGCATGCGTTCGGTTGCGGTTCGGGTGGAGCGGCCTGCTCTGGCAGGTGTCCGGTTGCACGAGATCGATCTGCTGCGGATCTTCGCGGCGGTCTCGGTGGTGCTCTACCACTACCTGTTCGCCGGGTACTACAAGGTCGTCTCGCCGCTCGGGTTCGCGGCGCCGGGACTGGTGGCCAGGTACGGGTACCTCGGGGTCGACCTGTTCTTCCTGATCAGCGGGTTCGTCGTCCTGTTGTCCGCCTGGAACCGCACCCCGCGGAGCTTCGTCGTCTCCCGGGTGGTGCGGCTCTACCCGGCGTACTGGGTGGCGGTGACGCTGACCGCGCTGGTGTCCGTGCTCTTCGGCGCCGGACGCTTTCCGATCGGCTTGGTCCAGTACCTCGGCAACCTGACCATGCTGAACTCCTTGGCCGACCTCGAGAACGTCGACGTCGTGTACTGGACGCTCTGGGCCGAGCTGCGCTTCTACGCCATCGTGTTCGCGCTGACCTTCTTCACCATCACGGCGCGCCGGGTGAGCATCCTGCTCTGGTCGTGGCTCGGACTCACCGCCCTCCTCGAGTACGGCGTACTGCCGGCGGGCGCGGACCTCGTGCTGAACACGCAGTACTCGCACTATTTCATCGCGGGCATGGCGCTGTGCCTGATCTACCGCTTCGGCCCGCGCTGGTCCTGGCTGGTGCTGGTCGGGTTGTGTCTGATCAACGCGGTGTATCGCGGCGTGCAGTTCGCCGGTGACGTCGAATCCCGTTTCCACACAGCGATTCAGCGACCGGTGGTCGTCGGGCTGATCGTGCTGATCTTCGCCGTGATGCTCGCGGTCGCGCTGCGACTCACGACTCGGCTGGCGAGACCGTGGTTCGTGGTCCTGGGCGCGCTGACGTACCCGCTCTACCTGATTCACGCGCACATCGGCTTCATCGTCTTCGAGCGGCTGGGCGACCAGGTGAACAAGTACCTGCTGGTCGGTTCCACCACGGCGGCGATGGTCGGTGCGGCGTACCTGATCAACCGGTACGTCGAGAAGCCGCTCGCGCCACGATTGAAGCGGATGCTCGAGGGGCGGCGCGGATGAGGGCGCTGGGCAAGCGGTTCGCCGTACTGGCCGTTGTCCTGGCGTTGGCGGGCTGTACCGGCGGCGAGCTCGAGGCCGATCCGCCGGTCGAGGCCGACGGGCCGTCGTTGACGCTGGCCTTCGGCGGCGACGTCAACTTCGAGGGTCGCACCCAGGAACTGCTGGACAAGGATCCGGCGACGGCCTTCGGTCCGGCCGCGAGCAAGCTGGCGGCCGCCGACCTCGCCGTCGTGAACCTGGAGACCCCGATCACCACCCGCGGAACACCGCAGCCGAAGCGGTACCTGTTCCGCACCGATCCCCGCGCGGTGACGGCACTGACATCGGCCGGCGTGGACGTTGTGAGCCTGGCCAACAACCACACGCTCGACTACGGCCAGGTCGGCCTGGCGGACACCCTCGCCGCGGCGCGCGCGGGGAAACTGCCGACGGTCGGCGCCGGTCGCAACGCTGCCGAAGCCTTCGCACCGTGGCGGACGACGATCCGCGGTATCCGGGTCGCCGTCTTCGCCTTCAGCCAGGTCTCGGATCTGGCCACCGAGTGGACCGCGACGCGCGACCGCCCCGGACTGGCAGTCGCCGTCGAACGCCGTCAGGCCTTGGACGCCGTACGGGCCGCCCGCGCGACCAGCGACGTGATCGTCGTCGTCCCGCACTGGGGCGCGGAGCACGACCGCTGCCCGACCGCCGACCAGAAGTCCTTCGCCGCCGACCTGTCCGCGGCCGGCGCCGACGTGGTCGTCGGCGCCCACGCCCACGTGCTGCAGGGCCAGGGCTACCTCGGCCGCACGTTTGTTGCCTATGGCATGGGAAATCTGCTCTGGGGCTCGGGCCTGCTGGCCCCGGAGGACTGGCGTGGCGGCGTACTGAAGCTGACCCTGCACGGCCGCACGGTGGTCGAACGCGACTTCACTCCCACGACGCTGTCACCCGAGACCCGCCAGCCTCTCGAGTTCACCGCCGCGGAGGCCGACAAAGAACGGGCCCGGATCAACGGCCTGCGGGACTGCGCCTCGCTGGCCCAGGTGCCTGGCTGACTGCCTTGCCATCGGCCCCGGGCAGCTTCCGGGTCTCGATGAAGTTCTGGGCGACCTCGCGCAACTTGGTGTTGGTGTCCTGAGAGTAGCGCTGCAGGACGGCGAACGCCTGGTCGTCGCTGAGGTCGAAGCGTTCCATCAGGATGCCCATCGCGATCCCGACCAGCTTGCGGGCGTCGACCGCCTGGGTCATGGTCTGCGCCTGCCGGGTGGTCGCGACGGCGACCGCCGCGTGCCGGGCCAGGATGTGGGCGACCGCCTGGTCGTCGATGGAGAACGCGTCGGGCCGTCCGCTGTAGAGGCCGAGCACGCCGACCGTGCCGGTGCCGATCGACAACGGTACGTCGAGCACGCTGCGGACGCCGAGCGCTTGCACGGTGCGGGCCCAGTGCGGCCAGCGGCCGTCGGTCGCGACGTCGCGGATCAGCAGCGTGTCCTGCTCGCGCAGGCAAACGGTCAGCGGTCCCTCGCAGCCGGTCATCTGGGCCTGGTAGATGGTGGCCACCACGGGGTCGGTCACCGCGGGAACCTCCGGGCGCCGTCCGCGGACGGCGAGCGCCACGCCGGCGTGCGAACAGCCGAGGGCGTGCAGCGCGAACTGGACCACCGTCTCGACGGTCTCTTCCATCCCGGCCGAGCCGTGCAGTTCGAGCGCCAGTTCGGCGAACAGGCGCGCGTGCGTGTGGTGCAGGTCGAGCTCCATGGGCCGCCTCCGGTCGACGGGAGCGGCGTCGCCCACGCCGCTGGAGTCACTCCCTGTCAGCATGCCCCGTTCCGGTCCGGAAAGCACGCCGCTCAGCCGCGATTTTCACGGTCAATCGTTTACCTTGTCCGGCCACGCTCCGTCACGACCGGTTCGTTGCCTGATCGCGGTACTCCGGCGGCTCGCGACGGCAGCCGTCACGACGGCCGGTCGTCGCCGGGGCGGAGCCGGTGGCTGGGGGACCGCGACGGGTACGGGCCCGGGCTGTAGACGTTGATCTCCTCGACGGTCCCGTCCTTGTTCCGGATGACATGCCGTACGCCGGCCCAGCGCGCCACCTCGGCGCCGATGCAGATCTGCTTCAGCCGCGGACCACCGCGGGAGAACGGTTCCACGCAGCCCACCCGCCGGGTCATCCAGGCGCCGTCCCAGAAGGTCTCGACATCTCGTGCGTCCATCCCGCTGCCCTCCCCTCCGCAGCAGACCAGTACCCCTACAGGTCTGATGCATTCCGGGTGGTGCCGATCGCTGTGGGTCGAGGGTGGCCGGGGCGTTTCCAAGCCGCCTGACGGGGAACCCGGGGGCCGACCAACCGATCGATCCATGGTGGGAGTGGTGACGATGACCAAGGCACGCGACCTGATGACACCCGGCGCGGAGTGCGTCGGCGAGAACGAGACCCTGGTGGACGCGGCCCGCAAGATGCGGGACCTGGACGTCGGCGCCCTGCCGATCTGTGGTGAGGACAACCGGCTCAAGGGCATGGTCACCGACCGCGACATCGTGGTCCGGTGCATCGCCGAGGGTGGCGACCCGGCCACCGCGACGGCCGGCCAGTTCGGTCAGGGCAAGCCGGTGACGATCGGCGCGGACGACAGCATCGAGGAGGCCCTGAAGACGATGACCGAGCACCAGGTCCGCCGGCTGCCGGTGATCGACGGGCACGACCTGGTCGGCATGCTCGCCCAGGCCGACATCGCCCGGTCGATGCCCGAGCATGCCACCGGCGACACGGTGCAGGACATCTCCCAGCCCTAGCCCGGCGGGCCACCCGCGAACGCCAGGCCCGGACCCCTGTCGCGGAGACGGCGGTCCGGGCCTGCGTGCGGTCAGATCGTGGCTTCGATGATCGACATCGTGACTCCTTCTCGATCAGTGGGGCGACGAGGTGGCGTGCTACCTTCGAGCCGCGGTTCTGGGTGAAGATTCAACGATTGGCGGAGGGCATGCGCCGGTTCTCCTGGCTGGGGTTCGTGGCACTCGCGGCGGCGGCCACGGGCTGCGGAGCGTTGACGGGCAGCACCGGTGACGGAGCGATCCGGTACGTCGCGATTGAGGACGCGGGCCTGGTACCGGCGTCGCAGCCGGCCGGCCCGGACGCCTCGACCGGGACCTGGCGGGTCGACTGCGGCCGCAACGAGCGGGGGATCCACAACTCCGACAACCTGGTGGTGAACCCACGAGTGGTCGGCGCCGCGCACCACAACCACGACTACGTCGGCAACGTGTCGACGAACGCGTTCTCGACCGACCGGAGCCTCGCGGCGGCGGCGACCACCTGTCGCGGCGGTGACCGGTCGACGTACTACTGGCCGGTGCTCCGGGTGCCCGACGGCGGTACGGCGCACGGCACGGGCGAACACGATGCCCATGGCAACCAAGGTCGGATCCTGCGACCGGACTCGGTGCTGATCGAGTTCCGCGGCAACCCGGTCAGCGACGTGGTGGCGATGCCTGAATTCCTGCGGACCGCGACCGGCAACGCGCACGGCTACTCCCAGGCCGGCCGGCGTACCGACCGTCTGCAGTGGACCTGCTCCGGCGCCAGGGACCGGGTGGCCAAGGACTACCCGCGCTGTCCCGAGGGGCAGCAGGTGATCCGGGTGTTCGACTTCCCCAGCTGCTGGAACGGCAAGTCGCTCGACAGTCCGGACCACAGCTCCCACCTCGTCTTCCCGGCCGGGTCGGGCGGATGCCCGCCGGCCACGTTCCCGGTGCCGCAGCTGCACGTCGAGGTGGCCTACACCGTCCCGCCGGACGCGGACTTCACCATCGACACCTTTCCCGAGGACGGCGGCAGCGCCCTGGCCGACCACGGTCACTTCATCAACGTGATGCGACCGGCGCTCATGGACCGAGTCGTTGCCTGCATCAACGACGGCCGCAGCTGCACCGCCTGAGTCGCGGTCAGGACCCGGAACCGGTGTTGGCCACCGCGGCCTTGCCGCCCTGGGAGTTCAGCGCGAACCAGGTGTTGCCGACGCCCTGCCCGAGAACATCACCGGGCAACTTGTCTTTGAAGAAGTAGTACGCCGGCCACCCGCCGACCGTGACCTGACAAGTGCCGTCCGGCCGCTCGACGTACCCGACCAGCGAGGGGTCGACGCCGACGGTGTAGATCTTGCCGGGCGACTTCACCAGCAGCGGCGGCCACTTCTCGGCGCACGCGCCGACGCAGGTCGCGGTGGACGGGTTGGCGGTGTCCTCGTCGAACCGGTACAGGGTCATCCCGCGGCTGTCGGTGACCACCGGCGACTGCCCACTGTTGAGCTGCACCGCCGGGCTGCTCTTCGTGACGTCGGCCGGCGGCTCGATCGGCGCCGGGGCCGGACCCTTGAAGATCTGGACGGCGCCCTGGGTGCGCTGCAGCACCGGCGCCTGCTGGATCCCCTGCGGCTGCTGCTGAACCGGTGCCGGGTCGGTCGTCGACGGCTGCCCGGGCTGCGGAGCCGGCACCGTGACGGTTTGGACCACGGTCGTCGGCGCGATCGCCGGCGCCGCGTCCGGCTGAGAATTGTTGCCGCAGGCCACCAATGTGGTGAGACCCGCGGAGGCCAGGGCGATCGTCGCCAGCGTGCTGCGCTTGTTCATGGTTGCTTCCCTCGAGCTTGGGCGGTCCCGTCGTCCGGGTCCGTTCGGCAGCAGACACGCGGCGCACCGCCGACGGGTTCAGATCGTCACTGTGACGAGCGTCTCGCCGAACCGTGAACCAAAACCCGCCGGGCGCCGTGTCTGGGTGGCGAGCTCGCGGACCGGCCGGTGCGCCGGAGCGAGCCAGAACCGGACCGAACCCACCGACAAGGAGTCGACATGGCGACCTACCACCAGCAGACCGGCAGCGAGACCGGCGGCAGCCGCGGCTGAACCAGCACCGGACAACGTGCCGAACAGGGGCCGGCACGTCGTCGCCACGGTGTTCACGAGGGGGCCGCGGCCGACGACCCGCACGCGGCCCCCTCGGCACGACCGGGGTGCTGGTGAGTGAGAAGATCACGTTCCGCGTTGCGGAACCGACGAGAGGTGGAACTGAATGGCCGGGTTCGCGACCCGACGCCGCCGCGAGACAGCGGACGAGGAACTGGTCCGGACGTTGTTCACCGAGCACGGCAAAGCGATGCTCGCCTACGCCACCCGGCTGACCGGTGACCGGGCCGCCGCCGAGGACGTCGTACAGGAAGCACTGGTCCGGGCCTGGCGGCACCTCGACGACCTGGGCAACGGCAAGGGCTCGGTCCGTGGCTGGCTGCTCACCGTCGTCCGCAACATCGTCACCGACCGGGTCCGGGCGCGGAACGCGCGGCCGGCGGAGGTGGCGGAGTCGCCGACCACCGTGCCGGTCGAGCACGACCACGCCGACCACGTCGTCGACACGATGGTGGTGCTGCAAGCGCTGGACCGGCTGTCGCCCGAGCACCGGGTGGTGCTGGAACAGGTCTACCTGCAGGGCCGCAGCGTCGCGGAGGCGGCCGACGTGCTCGGCATCCCGCCCGGAACGGTGAAATCACGGTCCCACTACGCGTTGCGCGCACTGCGCGAGCACTTCCCGGCGCGGCACCTCGGGATGGAAGGAGTCGCCTGATGACGACCGACAACCACGTGGACGTCGACGGCTACGTCGACGGTGAACTGGACACGGAGCAGTCGCGAGAGGTCGAGTCGCACCTGGCCGGCTGCGCGACCTGCCGGGAAGAGGTGAACTCCTTGCGTGAGCTGCAGAGTTACCTGCAGGAGGTTCCCCCCGAGGCGTTGCTCGACGGGCCGCCGGCCGACGCGGACCTGCTGCTGCAGCGGACCCTGCGTCAGGTGCGTCAGGAGTCCGCCCGGACCCGCACCGGCCGGGGAGCTGTCGCGACCACGGTGTCGATCGCGGCGGTTGCCGCGGTGCTGGCCGCGGCGGGCGGCGTACTGATCGGGCGGAACGCCGGGCCGGACCAGCCGCTCGCCGTACCGGAGCCGACGCCGAGCGCGTCGAGTTCCGCCGTACCGGGGACCCGGTTCGCCAGCAGCGTCGATCCCAGCACCGGGGCCCGGCTCACGGTTCGGGTCGAACCGGCGTCCGGCTTCGTGCGGGTCAACGTGGCCGTCACCGGTCTGCCAGCCGGAGAACCGTGCCGCCTGATCGTGGTCGGCAAGGACGGCAGGCGGGAGACGGCCGGCAGCTGGCTGGTGTCGGAGAAGGGAGCCCAGCAGGGCACCACACTTGACGGCACCGCGCTGATCGATCCGGACGACGTCACCGCGGTGATGATCGAGAACACCAGCGGTCAGAAGTTCGTCAGCACTCCGGTCTGATCACGGCGCCGCGGTGCCTGGTGCTGCGGCACCGGGCACCGCGGTCGATCGCCGCTGGAGGCCGCGATCAGGGCTTCTTGGCGACGCCGACCCACAGGCTGCAGCTGACGTCGGTGAAGACCCGGCGCTCGGCCAGCTGCTCGGTCTCCTCGTCGGGGTGCCAGCGGTAGGGCACCTCGACGCCGGGCTCGACCAGCTCGAGACCGGCGAAGAACCGCTCGATCTCCTCACGGCTGCGGACCTGCGCGTCGCCGCCGTCGGCCTTGTAGACCTGGATCGCCTGCTCCCACATCGCGGGCGCGAAGTCCGGCGTGCAGTGGGAGAAGATCAGGTACGAACCCGACGCCAGCGGCTCGAGCAGTTGCTGGACGAGCTCGTACGGCTTCTGGTCGTCGGTGATGTAGTGGAAGACGCCGACCAGGCACAACGCGACCGGCTTGCTCAGGTCGAGCACCTGGCGGACCTCGGTCGAGTCGAGGATCGCCTGCGGGTCGGTGACGTCGGCCTCGAGGTAGGCCGTCTCACCCTGTGGGGAGCTGACCAGCAGGGCGCGGGAGTGGGCCAGCACGATCGGGTCGTTGTCGGCGTACACGACGCGGGCCTGCGGCACGATGGCCTGCACGACCTCGTGCAGGTTCGGGCTGGTCGGGATGCCGGTGCCGACGTCGAGGAACTGGGTGACGCCGCGCTCGGCGACGTACCGGGCGGCGCGGTGCATCCACATCCGGTTCGACTGGGCCGCGGTCCGGAAGCCGGGGAACGCTTCGAGCAGGTGGTCGCCGGCCTCGCGGTCGACCGCGAAGTTCGTCTTGCCGCCCAGGAAGTAGTCGTAGACCCGGGCACTGTGCGGCACACTCAGGTCGAGCCGGTCCACGCTCGACGTGCCGGCCTCGTCCGTCTGATCACTCATCGCAACTCCTCGAACTGTCCCGTGCGTAGACCGCATCGTAGCGGTCGCGCGGCGGTGTGTGACGAGCGCGTCGTGGTCGAATTGAGACAGGCGACACCGAGCCGCGCCGGTCGACCGAACGGAGGAACTGTGGAGCAGTGGGATCCGACCGCCCCGGGGGTACTGCGACTGCCGTCGGGCCGGCTGGTCCGCGGCCGCGGCCTGCGCGACGGGCTGCCGTCCGGACCCGAACCGACCTTCGGCGTCTACCTGCTGGGCAAACCTCCGCCGGCCGTCGCGTGGGACTCCCGCTGGATCCGCTGGCCCGACTTCCGGCTGCCCGCCGACCGTGCCGAGGCGCGGGGAATCCTGACCGAGACGCTCGACCGGCTGGACCGCGACCGCGTCGAGTTCGCCTGCGGAGGCGGCAAGGGCCGGACCGGAACAGCCCTTGCCTGCCTGGCGATCCTGGACGGCGTACCGGCCGGTGAGGCGATCGCGTTCGTCCGCGCGAACTACCACCGGCACGCGGTGGAAACTCCCTGGCAGAAGCGCTACGTGCGCAACTTCTGATCGGCCGGCCGGATCAGGAGCGAACCAGGCGGGCGATCGCCTCGGAGGCTTCCTTGAGTTTCCGGTCGGCCTCCGGACCACCGGCGGCCGCGGCGTCCACGACGCAGTGCGCCAGGTGGTCGTCCAGGAGGCCCAGTGCGACGGACTCCAGTGCCTTCGTCATCGCGGAGATCTGGGTGAGGATGTCGATGCAGTACTTCTCGTTCTCGACCATGCCCTGCAGGCCGCGGGCCTGCCCCTCGATCCGCTTCAGCCGCCGCAGATAGGCCTCTTTGTCGCCGATGTAGCCGTGCTGTGCCTGCTCGGTCACGCCACCACTTCCTTCCCTGACCCTCGACGAGCACCCTACCGGCCCGTCCGCCGGCGGTGAGGTCTTGCCTTTTCATAGGGTACCCCCCTAGGGTATCGAACTGTTCCCGTCGATCAAGCTCCGGAACACCTCGCGGGCTCGATCAATACCCCATACCGGTAAGGAGTAGTCAAATGTCTGCAATGGAAGCACCGGCGCCGGCGCGGCGCTGGTGGGCGCTCGGCCTGATCGCCGCGGCGCAGTTCATGGTCATCATGGACACCTCGATCATCGGCGTCGCGCTGCCGAAGATGCAGGCCGAGCTCGGCTTCGGCCCCGGCGACCTGTCGTGGGTGTTCAACGCCTATGTGGTCGCGTTCGGCGGCTTGCTGCTGCTCGGTGGCCGGCTGTCGGACCTGCTGGGTGCCCGGCGGATCTTCGCGGCCGGCTGGGCCGTGCTGCTGGCCGGGTCGCTGGTGGCGGGCCTCGCCAACGGCGTCGCGACCGAGCTCATCGGACGGGCGGTCCAGGGTGTCGGTGCGGCGCTGATCGCGCCGGCGGCGCTGACCCTGCTGATGATGCTGTTCGGCGGTAATCCCCGGGAGTTGACGAAGGCGATCGCCCTGTACGGCGCGGCCGCTCCGGCCGGCGGTACGGCGGGAGTGTTCCTGGGTGGCGTGATCACCGAGTACCTGTCGTGGCCGTGGGTGTTCTTCCTCAACGTCCCGATCGCGCTGGTCGCGCTGATCGCGACGCCGGCCCTGATGCCCCACTCTCCGGTACGGCGTGGCTCGATCGACTTCGCCGGGGCGTTGACCGTGACGCTAGGGCTGGGCGCCGGGGTGTACGCGATCGTCCGCGCGCCCGAGGTCGGCTGGACCGACGGCTCGACGCTGCTGGTCGGCGCGATCGCGGTCGCGTTGCTGGTCGTTTTCGTCGCCGTCCAGGCGAAGCGGCGGGAGCCGTTGATGCGGCTGGGCATCTTCACCGCGCCGAACCTCGCGGCGGCCAACGTCGCGCAGCTGCTGCTCGGCGCGGCCTGGGTGCCGATGTGGTTCTTCCTGAACCTGTACCTGCAGCAGGTGCTCGGTCTCGGCGCGTTCCCGAGCGGCTCGGCACTGTTGCCAATGACAACGTTCATCATGCTCGGCATGATCGTGGTGGCGCCGCGGGCGATCGCCGCGAGCGGTCCGAAGAAGACCCTGGTCGCCGGCATGACCGTGCTCACCGCCGGCCTGGCCGCGTTGTCGCTGATCCGTTCCGACGGGTCGTTCTGGGCCGACGTCCTGCCCGCGTCGCTGATCGCGGCGGCGGGAATGTCGCTGGCCTTCATCCCCAGCCTCGGCATCGCGCTGTCCTCGGCCCGTCCCGAGGAAGGCGGTCTGGCGTCGGGCATCGTCAACACCAGCTACCAGATCGGCTCCGCGCTCGGCCTGGCCGCGATGACGGCGGTCGCCGCGGCCAACGGCGCCGGCAAGCTCGGTGACCTCGCCGCGCTGACCGGCGGATACTCCGCGGCGTTCATCGGCGCGGCCGTCATCGCGGCCGTCGGCGCCGTACTGGCCGCGGTCTCTGTGCGCAGCGCGGCAGAACAAGTCTCAGAGGAATACCCCCAAGGGGTATAGTGTTCACAGGGTGGTGAGGCGGTGGCGCGATAGCCGCCCCCACTCTGGACGCGGAGAGGACGGATCATGGTGAAGGCCACCACTCACGGCCAGGATCACCAGCACCCTGGCGAGCACCACGACCACGAAAGCCACGCCGGGCACGGGCCGGCGGCAGGCCACGACGCGCACGCCGGTCACGGTGGGCACGACAAGCACGCCGGGCACGACCCGGAGATGTTCCGGCGGAAGTTCTGGCTGAGCCTGTTGCTCACGCTGCCGATCGTTGCCACCAGCCACATGGTGATGGACTGGTTCGGTTACACGCTGGACTTCCCGGGGATCAGCTGGGTCGGTCCGGTGCTCGGCAGCTTCGTGTTCTTCTACGGCGGCTGGCCGTTCCTGGTCGGCGGTGTCCGGGAAGCCCGCGACCGGGCTCCGGGCATGATGCTGCTGATCTCGATGGCGATCACGGTCGCGTACGTCGCCTCGCTCGCCACCAGTCTCGGCGCGTTCGACCTGGACTTCTGGTGGGAGCTCGCGGCGCTGGTCACGATCATGCTGCTGGGTCACTGGCAGGAGATGAAGGCGATCGGCCAGGCCCAGGGCGCACTCGCCGCCCTGGCGGCTCTGCTGCCGGACGACGCCGAGCGCGTCACCGGTGACGGTGTCGAGACCGTCGCGATCGCCGACCTGACCGTCGGCGACGTCGTCCTGGTGAGGTCCGGCGCGCGGGTGCCGGCCGACGGGGAGATCGTGGACGGCGCGGCCGAGCTGGACGAGTCGATGATCACCGGGGAGTCGCGGCCGGTCGCCCGGACCGTCGGCGACCGCGTCGTCGCGGGAACCGTGGCGACCGACTCCGCGATCCGGGTTCGCGTCGACGCGATCGGTGAGGACACCGCGCTGGCCGGCATCCAGCGGCTGGTGAGCGAGGCGCAGCAGTCCAGTGGGCGGGCCCAGGTCCTGGCCGACAGGTTCGCCGCGATGCTGTTCTACATCGCCACCGCCGCCGCGCTGGTCACCTTCCTGGCCTGGTGGGCGTTCGGGACGCTCGACGAGTCCGTCGTGCGCACCGTCACCGTCCTGGTGATCGCCTGCCCGCACGCCCTCGGGCTGGCCATCCCACTGGTGATCGCGCTGTCCACCGCGGTCGCGGCAAAGGCGGGCATCCTGGTCAAGGACCGGCTGGCGCTGGAGCGGATGCGCACCGTGCAGGCCGTGCTGTTCGACAAGACCGGCACGCTGACCAAGGGCGAGCACGTGGTGACCGGCATCGCCGGTGACGGGATCGACGAGCAGGAAGTACTGCGGATCGCCGGAGCCGTCGAGGCCGACAGCGAGCACCCGCTGGCACGGGCGATCGTCACGGCCGCCGATCAGCGCGGAGGACGAGCCAAGGCCGGCGACTTCACGTCACTCACCGGTCGCGGTGTCCAGGCCTCAGTCGACGGTACGACGTACGCGGTGGGCGGGCCGGCCTTGCTGCGGGAGCTGGACGCCACTGTGCCGAGCGTCCTGCGGGACCGGGCCGAGCAGTGGTCCGGGCGGGGAGCCGCCGTGCTCTACCTGCTGCGGGTCGAGGGATCGACGTCGGTCGCGACCGGTGCGATCGCGCTGGAGGACGAGGTCCGGCCCGAGGCGCGCGAGGCCGTCGAGCAGCTCCGGGCGGCGGGCGTCGCCAAGATCGTCATGATCACCGGTGACGCCGAACCGGTCGCCCGCGCGGTGGCCGTCGACCTCGGCTTCCGCGAGGGCGTCGACGAGGTGTTCGCCGAGGTGCTGCCGGCCGACAAGGACAAGGCCGTCAGCGAGCTGCAGTCCCGCGGCCTGACGGTGGCGATGGTCGGCGACGGGGTCAACGACGCACCGGCGCTGGCGCGCGCCGACGTCGGCATCGCGATCGGCGCCGGCACCGACGTCGCCATCGAGTCGGCCGGAGTCGTGCTCGCGTCGTCGGACCCGCGCGGTGTCGCCGGCGTGATCCGGCTGTCCAAGGCGTCGTACCGCAAGATGATCCAGAACCTGGCCTGGGCGGCCGGCTACAACGTCGTCGCGATCCCGCTCGCCGCCGGAGCACTGGCCTGGGCAGGGTTCACGCTCAGCCCGGCGGTCGGCGCCGTGCTGATGTCGGCCTCGACGATCGTCGTTGCCGCCAACGCCCAGCTGCTGCGCCGGGTCCACCTGACCCCGGACCGGTAGCAGGGACGCTCAACGACCTCGGCTGCGCAGGGCGTACCGGCGCTCGGCGTAGGCGAGGTCGTCGCGCCACAGGCGGGCGGCGGTCCAGGTCATGGCCGGCCGCAGCAGGGGAGCGGCGCGACGGGCGAGCTGGAAACCCGGGCGCTCCGAGGTCGCGACGGTCGCCTCGATCACCGCGGTGCGAGGCCGGCCGTCGCGGGCCGGGCCGATCGGCGTGGCGTGGGTTTCCACCACACTCCCGGCACCCTCGCCCTCGAGGATCCGCATCACGACCGTGCGCGGCCCGGGACAGATGAACTCCGCCCGCACCGGTACGCCGAGCGCGCCGCCGAGGCGGAACGTGACGTCGACGAGGAACCGGTCGTCGGTCTCTTGCGGCACCTGCAGCACCCGCAGGTCCGAGAACGAGTACGGGTGGAACCAGGCGCCGTGCCAGGGATCGAGGCGGTTGGCCACCACGTCGACCGGTTCGCAGTACCCGGTCATCGTGGCAACCGCGTCGAGCTGCAGCCCGACCGGCCGCTCCGGCACGGTCGGCAGATCAGTGGGCTCCTCACGCCCGACCTGATCCAGGCGAACCCAGCACAGCACGCCGTCGTCGTGGCTCGGATAGCTGAGCCAGCCGAAGCGGCCCTCGTCGCCGACGGCCAGACCATGCCAGCGGCAGACGACCTGTCCGTCGTCCACCTTGCCCGCGGCCAGCGGCGCGCCGAGGTGCGGGCATGCACCGGGCCCGACGCGCAGCGTGCCGTCCGTACGCCGCCAGGCCACCAGCTCGACACCGCCGACCTCAACGGCGACGGGCTTCGCCGAACCGATCGAGCGGCTGGCGGCGAACACGAACCAGTTGCCCGACGGCTGTGCCTCGGCCCGCTTCACCGCGGCTTCGATCACCGGCGGCGAGGCGTCGCGGTACGTCGGTTGCTGCCGCGCCCAGGGTTCACGCGGCAACCACTGCACCGGCCAGCGCGCGGGCCACTTCGCCGGCACCAGTCGGGTGATCGGGTTCTTCACGAATCCTCCTCGGACTTGAAACGGCTCAGCCCCCGGAGCCGGCCACGGTTGGGCACGGTCATCAGGGTGTGGCCGGTCACGCCGAAGCCGGCCAGCAACAGGTTGGCCGCGTGCAGGCCGGTGGTCGCGGCGCGTTCCATCAGGGCCACCGGTAGATCGATGCGGATCGTGTCGCCGGCCAGGACAACGCCCGGATCGGGCGTCGCCACGGTCGGCCGGTCGGCGAAACTGCCCGGCGCGAACAGCGGGCAGTCGTCGCGCCACAGCGACACCGCGTCGACGACCCCGGCCGCCTTGGTCTCGGGATAGATCACGTGCAGCTGGTCCTCGAGCTCGCGGGCGATCGCCGGAACCTCGGCGCTGCTGCCGGCCGCGGTTCCCGTCGCGGCGGCGTACGCGTGCAGCTCGACGACGGATCCGCCACTGGTCGCAGCCCACTGCCGGGCCTGGTTCTCGTACCGGTTCAGCACCGAGATGTTGTCCAGGCGTCCCCAGCCACCGGTGCCGAGGAACGCCGGCCGCTCGGGCGCGACGGGTTGGTCGAGCCACAACCGGTGCACCAGGAACGGTGGTGCCGTCCGAAGCGCCGCGACCTGGTCCCGCCAGTCCGCGGTGCCGAGCCCTGGTGACGATCGCACGAGCTGCTGCAACCCCTGGACGTCGGCCGCGATCACGACAGCGTCGACGTCCACCGCGTCGCCGTCGAGGTGAACGCGGTACCGCCGGTCGCCACCCGGCTCGACCGCGCTGACCGGCGTACCGGTGCGAACGTCGGCGCCGAGCCGGCTCAGGTAGTGACGCAGCGGCTCCCACAACGCCGCGTCGAACGTGTCGGTCGGTACGTCGAACAGCAGGCCCTCGGACGATCCGAGGAAGTAGAGGTGGAACATCACCGCCAGTTCGGCCGCGGACAGGTCGTCCGGAGCGGCGAAGAAGCTGCGCGAGAACACCTCGAACGCGAGATGCCGGGCGGCGGCCGGGAAGTTGATGGCGTCGAGCAGCTCGGCGGCGGTCGTGGTGTCGAGCCGGTGGTACACGTCCGGCACCCGAACTGTTGCCAACGGCAACGCTGCGCGCGGGTTGAGTCCGACGAAGTCCCGGACCGTGAAGGTCGGGCTGCGGAGCGCGAAGGCGATGGCGTTCCACGGCGGGCGGCGCGGCAACCCGCGGAACGTGTCGGTCCGGTGCGCGGTGTCGATCAGGGGATAGTCGTCGACCGGAGTGAGCCGGTCGAGGGCGGAGTCCGTGCGAGCCAGCAGGCTGCGCAGGTTGTAGTACTGGCGGAAGAACGCGTGGAATCCCCGGCTCATCGTGGCCGGCGTGCCGTCCGGCAGGCGATGCGGCCAGGCGCCGACCCGGCCGCCGAGGTACTGCTCCTTGTCCAGCAGGCAGACCTGGATTCCCCGTTCCGCCAGCGCGGTGGAGGCGGCCAGGCCCGCGATGCCGCCACCGATCACCGCCACCCGCCGGGGCCCGACTCCCGCCGAGCCGGTCAGGTCCGCCGACGTTCCCGGCCGCGCCGGCGCCGGCGGGGCATGCCGTTCCGCACGTGGGTCGGTCGGCCCGGTCCAGGTCATCGTCCCGACTCCGCCCGTACGCCGGTGAAGGTGTGCGCGACCCCGCGCTGCCATCCCGACATCGCCCCGACCTCGACCTGCGCGAAGCCCGCCGCGAGCATCCGCTCCCGGAAAGCCCGTGCCCCGTCGAAGTGCCGCACGCTTTGCCACAAGTGCCGATAGAGCGACGCGTCCCCGGTGGTGATCCGCCCGGCCGGGATGATCACGCTCCAGCACACCGCGTCCCACACCAGCCGCGCGCGGCGCGAGTCGGCCACGGAGTACTCGTGCACGGCCAGCCGGCCGCCCGGCCGCAGCAAGTTGCGCAGGGCAACCAGTCCGTCATCGGGCTCGGCCAGATTGCGGATCAGGTACGCCGCCAGGCAACCGTCGAACGGCCCGTCGATCCCCGCCGACGCGAGCTCCTCCATCGAGCTGTGAACGAACCGCACCGACGGCGGGAAGTCCTTCGCCCGAGCCTGCGCCAGCATCTCGCCTGACGCGTCGAAGGCCACGATCTCCGCCTTCGGAGCCACCGCCAGCAGCGCCGCGGTCGACGCTCCCGTGCCGCACCCTGCGTCCAGGATCCGCAGCCCGGCGCCGTCCCGAGGCAGGCGAAGCCGGGACGCCGACAGCCGCAGCTGCTGGTGATACCCGGGATTGGCGCCGACCAGCCGGTCGTAGGCCCGGGCCCCGACGTCGAACGCCGCCGGCACCTCCGCGCGCGGCAACCCGTTGCTCATGACGTCTCCTTCCGCGCCGCCGCCCCGGCTCGCACCCACAGCAGCAGCGTCGCCGTGACCAGTGCGAAGCCGAACGCGAAGTCCTCGATCGGAATGTCCCACGGGAACCGCACCCCGGTCACGTGGTCCGGGTCGTACAGCACGATCGGCGCGTCCAGCTTGGTCAGCCAGCCGTCCACCGGGATCTGGAACCCGAACACGATCACCATGCTGATCCAGTACGCCGGCCGCCGGAACAGCCCGGTCCGCAGCCAGGCCAGTTCGGCCACGACCACGACGATCACCGCGAGCACGGCCGGCAGGGTGTACCCGATCACGACCGCACCCCTTCGCGCCGGGCGCCGCGGTACCGCTCGATCCGCGCCAGCATCAGCGTCACGGTCTCGTAGGTGAGCAGCCCACAGGTCGGCACCACCACGAAGAACACCAGCTCCTCGACCGGAATCCGGAACGGCAGCGTCAGGCCGGTCAGGTACGCCGGATCGTAGCTCCACACGCCCGCCGCGATCGCGATCGCGTCCCAGACCAGGAAGACGACCAGTACCGGCAGCAGCGCCCGCATCCAGCGCCGCGGCCGCCGATAGACCCGGGCGCCGATCAACTCGAGCGGCAGCGTGATCGCCACGCAGGCCGCCATCACGATCAGGTACTGCCAGTGGTCGCTCACGTGCTGGTCACCTTGCCGTTCGCCAGTGGTCGACGGCCGAGCCCCCGGCGCCGCCGTACCCAGACCGCCTGCGCCAGCGCCGCCGCCCCGACGGTCACCTTGCGGGCGGTCGACACATGGGCGCGGCGGGTGAACACGTCGTGACCGGCCGCTTCGATCCGTCCCAGGATCTCCGAGTACAGCACGTACGCCGTCCGCACGCAGGGCCTGGAGACCTCCGCGAGCTGGTCGATCCCGGGCACCGCCTCGGCGTAGACCGCCCGGGTGGCCGCGATCTGAGCGCGCAGCGCCTGCGTCACGCGCGGCTCGGTCCGCCGGCCCGTCACGCACCACCCGAGCCGGTCCTCGTCCACGCCGTACGCCGCGAGCTCGTCCAGGGGCAGGTAGATCCGGCCGCGTTCGAAGTCCTCCGCGACGTCGCGGAGGAAGTTGGTCAGCTGGAACGCGAGGCCGAGCGCCGCAGCGGCAGGTTCGGCCTCGGCACGCGGTACGGCGGTGCCGAGGACCGGCAGGACCTGCAGACCGATCACCTCGGCCGATCCGCGGGTGTAGCGGTAGAGCTCGGGCCGGGTGGCGTACCGCTCGACCGTGAGGTCCATCCGCATCGAGGTGAGGAAGTCGTCGAACAGCGACTGGTCGATGGCGTAGCGGTGGATGGTGTCGACGACCGCGGCCAGCACCGGGTTGTCGCAGTGCTCACCGGCGAGACCGCGTTGCAGGGTGTCGGCGACCGCGGTCAGCGCGGTCTCGACGTCGTCCGGGGTCGCGCCGGCGGGAGGCAGGTCGACGATGTCGTCGGCGTAGCGGGCGAAACCGTACAGCGCGTGGATCGCCGGGCGCTGCGCCGGGGCGAGCATTCGGGTGGCGAGGAAGTACGTCTTGCCGTGCTCGGCGTTCAGTTCCCGGCAGCGCAGGTAGGCGTGCCGCAGGCGGGGATCGGTGATGCGGGCGGCGTCTAGCTCGGCAGCGCTCATGCGATCTCTCCTCTCGAGCTGAGCGGACCGGTGATGCGATCGGCGGCCAGGCGCCCGGACAGCAGCGCCGTCGGGACGCCGACGCCGGGAACCGTGCTGCCCCCGGCCAGGACGACGTTCTCCGTCCGGCGCGGGAAGTTGCCCGGCCGGAACGGGCCGGTCTGGGCGAACGAGTGCGACCAGGCGAACGGCGTACCGGCGACCATGTCCTGGCGAGCCCAGTCGGCCGGGGTGAGCAGATGCCGGACCGTGATGGCGGAGCCGAGGCCCGGGAGGTGCCGGCGGTCGACCAGGTCGATCAGTTCGTCGGCGTACCGGTCGCCGTCGCGGTCCCAGTCCGGCTGGCCGCGGTGCGCGAGGTTGGGCACGGGCGCCAGGATCGAGATCGTGTCCCGGCCCGGTGGCGCGAGCCGCTGGTCGGTTGCCGTCGGCCGGGTGATCAGCAGCGACGGATCGCGCATCAGCTCGCCGGTCTCGATCAGCTCGCGGAACGTCGAACGCCAGGCCGCCCCGAACGAGATCGTGTGGTGAGCCAGCTCCGGGACGACCCGATCCAGCCCGGCATGCAGTACGACGGCCGACGGCGCCGCCCGCAACGCGACCGGTCGACGCGGGGCACCGCCGAGCAACTGATAGCTGACCGGCAGTTCGGTGGTGAGCACGACCGCGTCCGCCGCGAACCGGCGTCCGTCCTCGGTGTGTACGGCGGTCGCGCGGCGGCCCGAGCCTTCCAGCTGACGCACGCTGGCGCCGTACTCGATCTGGACTCCGGCCTTGGTCGCGGCCGCGGCGAGCGCGTCCGGGACCGCGCTGACGCCGCCGGCCGGAAAGTACACGCCGGCGACGGTGTCCATGTAGGTGATCACGGCGTACAGCGCGAGCGCGGCCTGCGGCGACTGGCCGACGTACAGGGACTGGAAGGTGAAGACCCGGCGCAGGCGTTCGTCCTGGACGAACCGGGCGATCGCCGGGTCGAGCCGGCGGAAGCCGCCCAGGGCGACGACGCGGGCGAGCTGCGGCGACAGCATCGAGAGCGGGGAGTCGAAGTTCGCGCCGACGAAGCGGTCGAACTCGACCCGGTACAGCGTCTGCAGCCAGGCCCGCAGCTGCCGGTAGCCGGTCGCGTCGCGATCACCGGCGAACGCCCGGACCGCCTCCACCATCGCCTCCGGGTCCCGGTGCACCAGCAGGTTGCTGCCGTCGGCGAAGCGGGCGTCGTACGCCGGGTCGAGGTCGGTCAGCCTGAGGTGGTCACGCCGGTCGGCGCCGACCGCGGCGAAGGTGTCGTCGAGCACGTCGAGCATGGTCAGCACGCTCGGGCCGGTGTCGAAGTGGTGCCCGTCGATCTGGTGCCGGCCGGCCCGGCCGCCGGGGAAGCCGGCACGTTCCAGCACGGTGACGGTCCGGCCGCGCCCGGCCAGATGCAGCGCGGCCGCGAGGCCGGAGAACCCGGCGCCCACGACCACGACGCGATCGGTACGACCTTCGACTGTGCGCATCCAAGTCACCGGGTCCGGCTGGTGCAGTGGTCGGCAAGGAACTCCAAGGTCTCACGCGGCAGCTCGGGGATCGAGGGCTCGGCGTCCAGGGCGGCTCGGGCGGTTCGGACCCGGCCGGCGATCGCCTCCTCGGCCCAGCTCGCGGCGCCGCACGCCTGGATCAGGTCCTGCCACTGCTCGACCCAGGCATCCTCCTGCGAGCCCGGCGCCGGGCGGTCGCGCGCGAGCTTCTGGAGCTGCTCGGCCTGGTGGTGGCCGGCGAGATCGCGGGCCGCGACGACAATCGTGGTGGCCTTGTGCTGGCGAAGGTCGTCACCGATCGGTTTGCCGGTGACGGCCGGATCGCCGAAAACGCCGAGCACGTCGTCGCGCAGCTGGAACGCCTCGCCGATCGCGGCGCCGTACTGGCCGAGGGCCGCGGTGACGGCCGGGCCGCAGCCGGCGAG
The DNA here is from genome assembly GCF_001984195.1 of Kribbella sp. ALI-6-A. Taxonomy (GTDB): domain Bacteria; phylum Actinomycetota; class Actinomycetes; order Propionibacteriales; family Kribbellaceae; genus Kribbella. The sequence continues at coordinate 40,373 of NZ_MTQN01000012.1, read as the reverse complement.
AGCGGCGCCGAGCTCGAGTGGACGGCGTACGGAGTAGTTGCCGGACTTGCGCCGGGCGACGTCGAGTACGTCGTCCAGCTGGGCGGTGTGGAGGTCCTCGTTCAGGAGGTCGCCGTACTGGCCTACGGCCAGTTCGCTCCGCATGAGGTCGAAGACCGGCCAGGCGCGGTCGAGCGAGGCCCGTGGCAGGCCGCACTCGCGCAACATCCGCTCCGACCACACCAGGCACAGGTCAGCCAGCAGGACGGCGGCCGATCGGCCGAAACGGGCGGGATCAACGAGCCGGTCGGCAGCCCAGTCCGCGAGCCGGACGTGCACGGTCGGCGCGCCGCGCCGGGTGGCCGACTCGTCCATCACGTCGTCCTGGATCAGCGCGAAGGCGTGCAGCAGCTCCAGGCCGGCTGCCGCCTTCAGGGCCTGCCGGGACTCGGGCCGGCCGCACAGCCAGCCGAGCGCGGCGAAGGTCGACCGCAGATATTTGCCACTGACAACGAACTCGGCGAGCGTCTCCCGGAGCACGGCGGTGCCGGGCGCCACGAAGTACTCGGTGCTCCGGCGGTGCGTGAAGTCGGCGACGAGTTCGCGGGTGGTGACGAGCTGGGCTTCGAGCCACTCCGGCGCCGCGAGGCTGCCGGTCGTGGGCTGGGGAGCGAGACGACGTCCGATCGTTGGCAGCACCGCAGTGACCTCCACAGTCGTGAAGACCCCTTGGTACCCCACCGGACCACATGCACGCATTTCGCATAAGTTCGAGGTCCGGACGCCGCCGTCCGGGGGCTACTCCTTCGAGCCGCTGACCGCGATGCTCGCGCCGAGCCCGATGATCATCAGCCCGCCGGTGCCGCCCACCAGCTCCAGCCGCCGCGGCGACCGGGCGAACCAGTCACGCGCGGACCCCGCCGCGACGGCCCAGACCGTGTCCGAGACCAGCGCGATCACGATGAAGATCAGCCCGAGCAGCAGGATCTGCACAGCTGCCGCGCCGGCCGCCGGGTCCACGAACTGCGGCAGCACCGCCGCGAAGAACACCGCTGTCTTCGCGTTCGTCACCCCGACCAGGAAGCCCTGCCGCAGCACGCGCCGGGTGTTCGCCGGCCGCACCCCACCGGTCAGCGCCTCTGCCAGCGACTTGCGGGTGCGGAACGCGTGCACCCCGAGATAGATCAGGTACGCCGCTCCGGCCCGCTTCACCGCCGTCAGCGCGACCGTGCTGGCGGCGATCAGCGTGCCCAGGCCGAGCGAGACCGCGACCAGCATCACCGCTGCGCCGAGCGTGTTGCCGAGCATCGTCAGCATCGCCTCCCGGCGGCCGACCGCCAGGGCTCGCCCGACGATGAACAGCACGCTCGGTCCGGGCACGACGATGACGATCAGCGCGGTGACGGCGAAGGCGACGAGATGATGAGCGGACGGCATCCCGTCAGGCTACGCGCCCGGCAGGCCGGCCGCAGAACCTTTTCGGCACCGCGCCCGTCTTCCGGTACAGGGACCACGACGACGGGAGTGTGGATGCGGTCGGCGGAGCGCGACGAGGACTTCACGGCGTTCGTCGTGGCCAGGTCCGGGCGGTTGGTGCACCTGGCCCGGATGCTGTGCGGTGACGCCGCGCTCGCGGAGGACCTGGTCCAGACCGCGCTGGAGAAGGCGTACCTGCGCTGGGACCGGATCGAGATGGGCGACCCGTTCGGATACGTCCGCCAGGCGGTGGTCAACCAGCATCTGTCCTGGCTGCGGCGTCGGCCCTGGCGAGAGCGGCCCAGCGGAGGCGCGACCGAGCTCGAACTGGACTTCGAGCGGTCCGTCGCCGACCCGGCCCACGAGGTGGAACGCCGGCTGGTGCTGTCCGCCGCGCTCGACGCCCTGACCGCACGGGAGCGGGCCGTCGTCGTCCTGCGGTACGCCGAGGACCTCACCGAGGCCCAGACGGCGGCGACTCTCGGAGTCGCGGTCGGCACGATCAAGAGTGCGCACGCGCGGGCCCTGCAGAAGCTGCGGGCGGTCCCGGGACTGAGCGCCTGCTTCACGGGAGGGAACGCATGAACGACAACGAGCTGCGGGATCTGCTCCGGGCCGGTCCGGACAAGCCGAGCCCGCTGGACCCTTCCCGGGTGATCGCCGGCGCACACCGGCGCCGCCGGACCAGGGTCGTGCTCGCGGCCGGATTCACTTCGCTCGCGGTGGGCGCGGTAGTTGCCGGAGGCATCTCGATCTTCTCGGCCGGGGGTGGTGCCGAGCCGTTCGGGCCACCGGTGGCCGGTCAGCCGAGCGTTGCGCCGAGCGCCAACTCGGCCCGGCCGCGGAACGGCTTCGTCTTCCAGAACAGCCGGCCGGCGATCGGGCAACTGCCGGCCGACGCATCGGTGCGGATCGCGCCGCACTACTCGCTCAAGACCCGCGGGACGCAGTGGGCCGTGATCAGCCAGGTCCCGGGTGAAGCGCCGTACGAACCGTTCGGCTGGCGCGCGACGGTGGGCAACACCAACCTCGGCGACGGCACTTCGCCCGGCGTGCAGAGTCTCGGGATCGGCGGGAAGTCGCAGCTGGTCAGCTCGGTCTTCAACTGTCCCGAGGCCGCCACGGTGGTCTACACGAGTGGCACGCGAGCCTGGTACGCGAAGGTCTACCGGCTCGGCGGAATTCAAGGCTGGGTTGCGTCCTCGGCGATCGTCACCGGCTCGGCGACGGGCAGCGTGACGCCCGGACCGAAGGACGAAGCGGTCTCGGTCTTCGCCTACGATGCGCAGGGCGAGCTGCTGACGAGCTTCGGCGGTGGCAAGAATCCGCTGGCGAACTGAAGAACCCTTCCCGGTGCGTCGACGTCCTTCAGTCCGCAAGCTCACGCGAATCCTTGTGGAGGGCAACAAAAATGAAGCAGTCGAGCACATCAGGCCGTACGACGCGCCTGGCGGTCACCGGACTGTCGATCGCCGCGGTCGCCGGCCTCGCGATCACCGGAGCGGCGGTCGCCGGAGCCGGGAAGCCGCAGGTTGCCGAGGCCGCTGAACTCACGGGCGGCGCCGGCGCCGTATCCGCCCAGGCGGCGGCCGCCGTACCGAAGGCCGACGCTCAGAAGAAGGTGGCCCAGGGCAAGTATTCGTGGCAGAACAAGCCGCAGCCCGTGGGCAGGCTGGCGGCGAACGGATCGGTCCAGATCGCCACTGATGTGACGTTCCGGACCGACGGCACCAAGTGGGCCCTGGTCAGTCACGCGCCGGGCGAAGAACCGTACGAGCCGTTCGGCCGGCGGGCGACGGTGGGCAACGACAACATCGGCGACGGCACCTCGCCGGGAATCCAGAGTCTGGGGTCGGGCCAGGACCTCCTGGGCAACTCGGTGTTCAAGAACGCATCGGCGGCGACGGTGGTCTACACCAGCGGCCGGAAGGCCTGGTACGCCAAGGTCTACCGGCTCGGCGGCATTCCCGGTTGGGTCCAGTCGAGCGCGGTCCTGAACGGCGCGCAGACCGCCAAGAGCACCCCTGGCCCGAAGGGTGACCAGGTGGCTGTTTTCGTCTACGACGCCGCCGGCAAGCTGCTCGCGCGGTTCCCGGACAAGGCCGAGAACCCGCTACCGAAGTAACGACCGCGCTGCGTTCGAGGAGCCGACCCCGTCGGATCCTCGAACGCCAGCCGGCGCGGCCCGATGGGGCTCGTCATGACGGCTGAACGACGAGCAGGAGGTCGCCTCCGTCGACGGCGCGAGGTACGGCCGGGACCAGGCGCTCGACGATCCCGCCCACCGGGGTGGTGATCGCGGCTTCCATCTTCATCGCCTCGATGGTCGCCACGGCGTCGCCCGGCGCGACCTCGTCCCCTTCGCGGACCAGCATCGTCACGACGCCGTGGAAGGGTGCCGCGATGTGGCCGGGGCTCGGCGTCATCACCCCTCCTCGAAGGAGATCGTCGGCCCGTGCGAGGGCCCGGCGTCTGCGGGGCCGATCACGTCCGCCGAAACACCGAAGCACGGTTCGCCGGCGGCGTTGGTGGGACGGTACCGGGCGAGCGTCTTCAGTAGTCGCCCGCGGCGGATCCCGTGGGTGGGATCGAAGTCGATGACTGCGCAGCGGGGAATCGGCGCACCCACCCGGAGCAGCACGTCACCGCCGCGCACGACGTGGCCGAGCCAGGCCTCCTCGGCGTACGGCGTGATGGTGTCGATCATCAGCGTCGCGCGGAACCGTGCCGCCTCGGCCGCCAAGTCAGGGTGATCGGCTCGGGCACCGAGGTCACGCAACGACGCGGTGGTGACGATGCTGACCGGGGCGTTGAACACGACGGCACCACGCGGAGCTCTGGCGAGGTGTACGTCCCGGTCCAGCCAGTCGGACAGGAGCGCCGCGTGTGGTCCTCGGGTGAGTTCCAGGTCGACCGTCCGGCCCCAGTAGTTGCTGGCGACAACCTCACCGGTCGGCTCGGGTGGGGCGCAGACCGTCTCGCCGGTGGGAAGGGTGATCTCGAGCCCGGCGTCGGTGAGAGTCGAGACGACGGCGATCAAGGTCGAGTTCTCGACGGTCTTCAGCACGCGACCTGCTGCGAGATCGACGAGACAGTACTGTCGATCGCCCACCGGGCCGGCCCGGTCGAACCGCACCTCCGGGTAGCTCAGATGCCGGGTCCCCTTGACCGGCGCGAAACCGGCGGAGAGCACCGAGGAGCCGAGATCCAGTACCTCGCTGTGGGTCGTCATCGCTGCCTCAGCTTGAGCTCCAGCCCGCCGGTGAAGAGCTCGACACCGAAGAAGAATCGGTCCGAGGGACTCTGGCCGTCGAGCACGGAGCGACCTTCCGGCACGATGCCGAGGCTGTCGTACTGCATCCGTTGCTGCTCGTGCTGGACATGCCCCAGCACGAAGTGCAGCAGCACGGGGGCGGCGGCCTGACTCGTCTCCTCGTCGAACCCGCCGGACGCGATCGCGGCCGCGAGGCGCTCCACCGCCGCGGTGGATCCGATGCCCAGCGCGAGAGTGCTGGCGACCACCTCGGCGGCGTCGCGATAGGCCAGCAACGCGTCGCGCAGCGCGCCGCACTCGTCCGCGACGGTACGACGCCAGTCCGGCTGCGGGCCGACCGGCGCGGCCCGGCCCACGATGCGGTCGGCCAGATCGGCCAGCAACGTCTGCTTGTTCGGGAAGTGCCAGTACAGGGCGCTGGCCTGGACACCGAGTGCTGCGGCGATGCGACGCATGGTGAGGTCGCCCAGACCGTAGTCGTCCAAGATCTGCAGCGCCGCCGTGGCGACGTCGTCACGCGAGTGCCGGCGGATCGTTTCGTTTTCCTCGGTGGCCACGTGATCAGTATAGTGAACGCCGTTCAGGTTAACGTTGTTCAGGTAGCGGCGGCTCGGCTCGGTCGCTCGACACAGGGAGAAACCATGGCCGTGCCCAGGCTGGCAACGAACGACCTCGCGCGGGTCGCCGTTTTCGCCGCACTCATCGCCGTGCTGGGACTGCCGGGCGCCGTGAACCTGTTCGGAGCTGTCCCCGTCACCGCACAGAGCCTGGGCGTGATGCTCGCCGGAGCGCTCCTCGGCCCCTGGCTGGGTGCCCTGTCGATCTCGGTCCTGCTCGTCCTGGTGGCGCTCGGTATGCCGCTGCTGGCCGGCGGGCGGGGTGGCCTGGGCGTCTTCGTCGGACCCAGCGCGGGCTATCTGCTGGGCTGGATTCTCGGCGCCGTCGTCGTCGGGCTGCTGGTGCGCGCGCTGGGCCGGCGTACGTGGGCGAGTGTTCTCGTCGCGATGGTGCTGGGTGGAATCGTCGCGATCTACGCGGTGGGGATTCCGGTGCAGAGCGCGGTGACACGGCTGCCTTTGTCGGCGACGCTGCTGCAGAGCCTGGTCTTCCTTCCCGGGGACCTCCTGAAGGCCGCGTTGGCCACAGCGGTCACGATGCGGCTCGCGCGCGCCTACCCGCGCGCCTTCCGAACGACCGTGCCCGCTGGGGCGGCACGGCAGAGCGGGCATCCGGAGCGATGAGGCCAGGAGAACTCGTTCCCTTGCGTGGTGGCCCGCTCGGGGAACTGGTCAACCGCATCCGCGCCGTGCGCGAGGCCGGTGCCATTCCGCTGGTCGGAGACGACCGCTGGTCGGAGGCGTACTGGCAGCAGTTGGCCGAAGCAGCACGGCGTACGACGCCTCACCCGAAGCTGGCCTGGGCGGCCTCGACCAGCGGAAGCAGCGGAACGCCCCGCATCGTGCTGCGCTCGGAAACGTCGTGGGCCTCGTCTTTCGCCCTGATCGCGGACCTGCTCGAGGTGGACAGCGACGACGCGATCGCGCTGCCCGCGCCTCCGGCCTCTTCGCTGACCTTGTTCTCGCTCGCCCATGCACTCGCCGGCGGTCCGCGACCTGTGATGTCCGAGGCTCACTCGATCGCTGCCGCCGACTACCAGGACGCGACGTGCTTCCACGGCACCCCACAGGCGTTCCGGGCGCTGCTGGACGCCCCGCCGCCGCGATTGAAGTCGGCCCTGATCGGAGGCTCGCGCCTCGATCCGGTGCTGCGAACGCGCGCTGAGGCCCTCGGCATTCGGGTGATCGCGTACTACGGCGCGGCGGAGCTGTCCTTCGTCGCGGCGGACAGCGGCGAAGGGCTGCGATCGCTGCCGGGAGTCGAGCTGCGGGTTGAGCAGAATGAGTTGTGGGTGCGCTCGCCGTTCGTGGCGCACACCTACGCCGACCGGCCGCTGCGCCGAGACGGCGAGTGGGTCACGGCGGGGGACCGCGCGGAGCTCGGGAACGACGGGCTGCGTCTGCTCGGGCGATCCGACGACGCGATCCTGACCGCCTCGGCGACGGTCGTGCCGGAAGAGGTCGAAACGCTGCTGCGAACGCTCCCGGGCGTCAGCGATGCGGCGGTGATCGGCGTTCCGCACCCGACGCTGGGCGCAGTGGTCGTCGCGGTGATCGAGGCGGAGCGCCAGAGCCGGCCGAAGCTGTCGGAGTTGAAGGAAGCCAGTCGCGAGTTGCTCGCTCCCGCCCACCGGCCGCGCCGCTGGTTCGTCGGTGACCTTCCGCGGACCGCCTCGGGCAAGCCGCAGCGGGCGCGGCTGCGCCGGGCGATCGAGACAGGAGAGGTGGCGTCGCTTGACTGACGATCCGATCATCGTCGCGGCCCGCCGTACGCCGATCGCCACGCGCGGGCGAGGGCTCGCCGGGTTCGACGTTGCCCAGCTGGCTGCGGCGACCCTCGATGCTGTCTGGACGGATGCTCAGCAGGCTGTCGGCCCGCTGGACCTTGCTGACGTCGTACTGGGGAACTGCATGGGGCCGGGTGGTAATCCTGCGCGGGTGGCCGCACTTGCGGCAGGGTTCGGCGTCCACGTGCCGGGTGCCACGGTGGATCGGCAGTGCGGCAGCGGCTTGGCTGCCGTGATCGATGCTGCGTACGCCGTCCGCGCCGACAGTGGGACACGGATCGCCGGTGGAGCGGAGAGTGCGTCGACGGCGCCTGTGCGCTCTGTCGACGGTGTGCCTTATGCGCGGGCGCCGTTCGCGCCGCCGGGGTTTGCCGATCCCGACATGCTTCGGGCCGCGGAGGATCTCGCCGAACAGGACGGCATCGGGCGCGCGCGACAGGACGCGCACGCGCTTCGCAGTCACACTCGGGCGCGCGCGGCAGTGGCGGAAAGGCGCTTCGCCGGCGAGCTCGTACCCATCGCGGGTCTCACCGTCGACGACGGGATCCGGGATGTTGAGCGTTTGCTTCCTCGGCTGCGCCCGCTGTTCCCCGGCGGCACGCTGACCGCGGCGACCTCCACTCAGATCAGTGACGGTGCGGCTGCTGTCGTCGTCTCCGCCGCGGGGCCCGGTCTCGCGATCAGGGCCCACGCGATCGTCGGGTGCGATCCCGCGCTGCCAGGGATCGGTGCCGCGCCGGCGGTTCTGGCGGCGCTGGACTCGGCGGGTGTTGCCTTGGGCAACGTTGCGGCGTTCGAGATCGTGGAGGCCTTCGCGGCGCAGAGCTTGGCTGTTCTCGACCGGTTGGGGATCGCGGACGACGATCCGCGCGTGTGCGCCGACGGCGGGGCGCTCGCCTTGGGGCATCCCTGGGGAGCGAGTGGTGCGGTCGCCGTGGTCCGGCTGTTCAGCCGACTGGTCCGTGGGGGTGCACCGGCCGGGACGGTTGGCGTCGCGGCGGCTTCTGTGGGTGGCGGGATGGGCGTAGCTCTTGTGGTGGAGGTGGTCCGGTGAGCGCCTTCGAACTCGACCAGGTCCAGGTGGTGCTCGATGACGTTCGCGTGCTGGACGACGTCAGCTGTGTGCTCGACGCACAGCGGATCGCCGTCGTCGGCGAGAACGGGTCGGGCAAGTCGACCTTCGCGCGGCTGGTCGGCGGTCTGATTCCGCCCTCCGGCGGCCGGATCCGCGTCCTGGGCCTTGATCCGGTGAAGCAGGCCAAGGAGCTGCGGCGCCGGATCGCGTTCGTGTTCAGCAATCCCGACGCGCAGATCATCATGCCGACCGTCGCCGAGGACGTCGCCTTCTCGCTCCGGTCGCAGCGGCTGGGCACGGACGAGTCGACTCGGCGTGTCCGTGAGGCGTTGGAGCACTTCGGCTTGGCCGATCTCGCCGACCGGCCCGCCCACAGCCTTTCCGGCGGCCAGAAGCAGCTCCTCGCCCTCTGCGGAGCTTTCGTACGCCGTCCGGAGCTGGTGATCGCCGACGAGCCGACCGCCTACCTGGACGCGCGTCACAGCCGCCGGGTCGCGGACCACCTGTTCGCCGACCTCGGGCATCGCCTCTTGCTGGTGACCCACGACCTGGAACTGGCCCGGCGCTGCGATGTGGCGCTGCACTTCGCCGACGGCCGCTTGGTCTCGGTCGGGCCGGCCGCCACCGTCGTACCGGAGTACGAAGCGAGCTTGGTGTGACGGCGCTCTACCGTCCGGGCCGCACTCCGCTGCATCGGCTTCCCGCTGGGCCGAAGGCGCTGGGCTTCGCCGTTGTGGTGCTGGCCGTTTCGCTGCTGCCGACCCGTTGGGAAGCGAGCGTGGCCGCGCTCGCGGTGGCGGCGGCAACGTACGTGTTCCTCGGTCCCGGGCTGCGAGAACTCGTCGCGCAGACCTACGGCCTGCGGTGGATTCTGCTCATCGTGTTCGCCGGGCAGCTGATCTTTTCCGGTCTGATGCCGGCGGCAACCAACACCGCGCGCGTCGGCGCCGCGATCCTGCTGGCGACACTGGTCATGCTGACCACCCGCGTCACCGACCTCCTCGCCGCGCTGGAACGAGGACTGCAGCCCCTGCGCCGGCTGGGGGTCGACCCGCAGCGAGCCTCGCTGCTGTTCTGCACGGTGCTGACCACCGTGCCGGTCCTGGGGCGCTTGGCGCTCGAGGTGCGCGAGGCCCAGCGCGCCCGCGGCGGCCGCGGAGTGCGCATCTTCGCGATGACGTTCACCGTGGTGGCGCTGAAACACGCCGATCAACTCGGCGAGGCCCTCGCCGCCCGCGGCGTCGACTGACCCCCGAGGCCATCCGGCGGATCGTGCCGTTGATTCAGCAGTCGTCTCCGCTGGGCAGCGGAGTCGAAGGAGTCACTCCGGCCGTCGTCGCCTCACAGACCGGCTCGCTGCCGGACCCAGAGCAGCCGGTCAGCAGTCCGACGGCCAACACCACTGCCAACAGAGCCGTGGATGCCTTCATCGTCTCCTCGATTCTGTGGCGAAGCTCCCGAACCCCTTGCTGGGGTTCGGGAGCCGCTGCGGTGTGTCAGTTCGTGGTGGCGCAGGTGAGGAAGGGCTGGACGGTGATGTCGTTGGGGGCGTTGTTGGTGATGGCGATCGTCCAGGAGGTCGCGGTGGACACACCCTCGGTGTCGGCGAGGTCGCTGGGGTAGCTGCCGTTGAGTACGACGTGCTTGGCCTCGCTCTTGGCGCCGGAGTCCCACTTGAGTCCGCCGGACAGGGCCTTCTTGCCCTCGGCGCAGTCGAGCTTGATCTCGGAGAAGCCGGTGGGTACGACCTTCGTCGGCGCGGTCACGGCGAGACCGGAGACCCCGTCCGCGCCGGCGTCGCCCTTCGCGCCGGCCGGGCCTTCCGGACCCGCGGGACCGGCCGGGCCGCCGACCGCGTTGAGCTTGGTCTTGACCGCGTCGCTGAAGTCCTTCTCGGTCAGCGCGCCGTCCTTCACGCTGTCGGTGGTGACGGTGTTGTTGTAGGTGCCGGTGAACCACTTGACCACGTTCGGGTCGATGTCGGCGCCGAAGATGGTGCCGTTCTTGATGTTCCAGCCCGACACCGATCCCTCGGTGTTCGGGACCGAGCCGGCCGCCGAGACCGGGTCGGCCGCGCTGGCCGACGACGCCACCGCGATCCCTCCACCGACCGCCGCCATCACGACGACGGCCACGGCGACTGCCTTCTTGCTGATCCGCACGATGTTCCCCTCCGCAAGCCCCCGGCCTCGGTGCCGGGGCAACCGAAGGAGTAAACCACGGTCCCGGCGCCGTAGGTGAGATCGATTTCTGCAGAGCAACGTAAAGTCCGCCGCCGGGGTCCGCCGAGTGAGCAGCAGCGATGTCAAAAGCTGCAAAACCGTTGCGCCGTTCGGTTTTCTCGACGATTATCGCCAGTCTCCGAAAGGCCGACTCCATGACCGACCCACCGCATCCGCCGCCGCTGCACGAGGCGTTGGACCGCCTGACCAGCACCTTCCGCGGCATGACCGCCGGCGCGGACGAGATCCAGTGCGAGTGCCACTGGGGCAGCGCGGAGGAACTGGCCAGCCTGAAGGTTCCCGATGCCGAGCTGAGCCCCGACCTGCTCCGCAGGACGATGAGGGCCCCGGACTGGGACGACCAAGCGTCCGTACTGCGTCGCGTGCTGCCTCAGCTCGGCGCGGTGATGGCTGACGGTGACCTCGTCGGCTACGACCTGCCAGGCCTGGGCTATGCGATCGCCAGGGGCGGCTGGCAGCGCTGGCCCACCGAGCAGGCAGCAGCGGTTCGTACCTTTCTCGAGTCCTGGTGGGTGCACTGCCTCACCTCGGCCGACGCTCCGTCGGCCCATGAAGCGTTCGCCCTCTGCACCGAGGCAGCGGGAACCGCCGAACCCTGGCTGGTGATCTGGGAGAGCCTCGACCAGCCCTCGGCGAACCGGCGTCTTGGAGAGCTCGTCGACGAATGGGGCCTGAATCTCCTGGGCGACGACTTGCCCTGGTCAACCATCGACCGTGAGGAACAGAAGCTCCGCGAGCTGACCACCTGGCTACTCGTCCACGCGTCCAGCCGCTTGGCCGGGCACGAGCGACTGCTGAACATCGTCAGCCGGCTCGCGCTGACCGGCCCTGTGCGCTGGGCCGATCCCGACTGGCCTTACCCTGCCTCCGCTTGGAAGAACTGACCGGCAGGAAGCCCTTCCGTCAGGGTTTGAGGCACCTTGTGATTCCTCGGAGTGAGGCCGTCGGGTGCGTGCGCTTCAGGCGCCCGCGCCGCCGTCGACGGGCACGATGGCGCCGGTCACCATCGACGCGCGGTCGCTGAGGAGCCAGGCGGCGACTTCGGCCACTTCGCGTGGTTCGGCCATCCGGCCGAGGGGGATCGAGGCGTTGATGCGCTCGACGACGCCGGGGGTCGCGGCTTCCCACGTGTCGATCATCTGGGTCGCGGTGCCGCCGGGGGTGATGCCGTTCACGCGGATGCCTTCTGGTGCCCAGGTGACGGCGGCTGTTTCGGTGATGCTGTTGAGCGCGCGCTTCATCGCGCCATAGGCCGGCAGGGCGGGGTTCGCGCGGCGGCTGCCGATGCTCGAGGTGTTGACGATCGCGCCGCCGTCGCCGCGGCGCATCAGGGCGGCCTCGGCGGTCATAGCGGTCCAGTGCCCGCGGAAGTTCACCGCGAACTGCTGGTCGATGTCCTCGTCGCTGGTCGTGTCGAGCGGACCGGGGTGCTGGATCGCCGCGCCGTTGTTGAACGCGCCGTCGAGGCGGCCGTGCAGCTGCTCGACCCGGTCGACGGCCGCGCGGATGCTCGCGGGATCGGCGAGGTCGAGCGGTACCGCGTCCGCCACGCCGCCGTCGGCGCGGATGTCCTTCACGAGCTGCTGGGTGGCATCGGTACTCCGCGCGGCGAGCACGACCGCGGCGCCCTCGGCGGTGAAGAGCCTGGCGGCGGCCGCACCGATTCCGCGGCTGGCACCGGTGATGAGCACGACCTTGCCGGTGAGCAAGCCGATGGGCGTGATGTCCGTTGGTGTTGTCATGCCTTCACTGTTGCTCCGGCGTACGGCCGCAGACAGGCACAGCTTGTACCAGGATGCGTCGCCGCCCGCGAGGAAGACTGGATGCATGGACAAGCAGGAACTTGCAGCGTTCCTCCGCAGCCGCCGCGAGCGGCTCCGCCCGGAGGACGTCGGCCTGCCCTCGGGGTCGCGGCGCCGCACACCAGGTCTTCGCCGCGAAGAGGTGGCGGTGCTCGCGCACATCTCGACGGAGTACTACGTCCGCCTCGAACAGGGCCGAGCACCACGACCGTCGGGGGAGGTCCTCGCCGGAATCGCCGGCGCCTTGCGGCTCACCGACGCCGAGTCCGAACACCTGCACCTGCTCGCGGGGACTGCGCCGATCAGCGGCGGACTGCACCGGCGCGACGTACGCCCGAGCATCCTCGCGCTGATCGAACGGCTGCCGCAGACGGCCGCCTTCGTGACGTCCGCGATCTTCGACGTCCTCGCGTGGAACGACCTCGCGGCCGCGCTGATGGAGGACTTCGCCGAAGTCGCCCCGGAGGACCGCAACCTCGCGCGCCGGGCCTTCCTGGGATCCGCACGCGCCGAGACGCCGCTCTACGGGGTCTCGGACGCCGCCGAGTTCCGGCAGCACGTCGTCATGGAGCTGCGGTCGACCCGCGCCCGCTATCCGGCCGATCCCGCGGTGACCGAGCTCGTCGAGGAACTCCGTGACGGCAGCCCGGAGTTCGCCCGGTTGTGGGAACGCCACGACGTCCAGGTCGCGCCGATGCTCACCAAGACCTTCCGTCACCCGGCCGTCGGGGACATCACCGTCGACTGCGACTCGCTCGCCCTCACCGACCGCGACCAGCATCTCGTGCTCTACAGCGCGCCGCAGGGATCCCGCGACGCCGAAGCCCTGGCGCTGCTGAACGTGCTCGGCGTGGAGGGTGTCAAGGCGAGCAAGTCGCTGTGACCGTTCAAGCGAAGGTTTGCACGACGTCGTTGCCATCGGCGGCCCAGCCGGGGTTTCCGGTGCGTGCGAACCGGACCCACGCGCCGTGCATCCGCGCCGCGAGTCCGGCAGGTGCTTCGTCGGGGCCGAGCAGGCCGGTCGGCCCATGCAGCCAAGCCTCGTCGGCGACGTCGAACACGAACGGCAGCTCGACCGTGTGGGCGGCTCCGAGCTTTCCGTCCAGCGCGGTCGAGCGATAACCGAACCGGTAGACGTGAGTGCGGCCGCCGGAGATCTCGCTGTGCGCCTGGATCATCCGCGTTGTGCCCTTGCCGAACAGCGCTTCACCGAGCACGTCGGCCCTCGACTTGTCGACGTTGCCCTGTGGAACAACGTAGAGGTTGCCTTCTTCGGTGTTGGTGCCGATGAGCAAATCGACATCAGCGGCGGGTCCGTTCGCGAGCGAGTCTGCAGGTTGCGCCGGCAGCACCAGGCTGAAGGGGCTCAGCCCGACCAGCGGATCGTCGGCGGTCTCGGTCCGCAGGTCCAGCCCGGACAGCTTCGGCAGGATCTCGAGGAAACGCTCGTCGCCGATCTCCGCGAACGCATCGACCGTGGGCGCCACACCCAACGCCTCCGCGGCTGCTCTGGTGACCCGCTGCGCTTGCTCGGGCGTGAAGGCCCCCGTTCCGCTGCCGCTCTGCACGATCGCACGGCGGAACAGGCCCTTGGCCTCCGGAGTCGCGAGCAGAGCTCCGACCAGGGTCGCTCCGGCGGACTGGCCGAACACCGTGACGTCGGCCGGATCTCCGCCGAACGCCGCGATGGTGTCGCGGACCCAGGCCAGAGCCGCGAGCACGTCGAGCAGACCGCGGTTGGCCGGCGCGCCGTCGAGATCGAGGAATCCGGGGATGCCGAGGCGGTAGTTCAGCGTCACCAGGACGATCCCGTCGCGGGCGAACGCGCGGCCGTCGTACAGGGGTGCTCGGGTGGAGCCGGTGACGAAACCGCCGCCGTGCACGAAGACCATCACCGGAAGCGCGGGGCCGTTCGACGACGGCGTACGGACGTCGACGGTGAGGTACTCCGGTCCGGGGACCCAACCAGGCCCGAAGTACGGCGTCATGTCGAGACTGCCGAAATCCCTGCGCGGCTGCGGTGCCGTGGGCGAAGGGGCGGTGGCATCGCGTACGCCGCTCCAGCCGGCATGGGCGGTCGGAGGCGCGAAGCGCGCGGCACCGACCGGCGCCGCGGCGTAGGGGATGCCGCGATACAACTCGCCGTACTCGTCGCGGACGCCGCGGACGGCGCCCGAGGGGGTGTCGACGACGGAAGTGACCTGGTGGGACACGAGCACTGTCCTTTCGAAAACGCCGGAAGCTCAGGAGATGCGGGCGAACCCGGCCCAGTTCTTGACCGCGAACTTCGAGCCGTCGCGGACGATCTCGGCCGCGCCGTGGCCGCCGAGATGAGCGGGGAAGACGAGCGCGTTGTCGTCCGCCGCGCGGCCGAGCAGCCGGCGCCGGGTGGCGCGGGACTCGGCGGGGTCCTCGCAGAAGCAGCTGTTCGTGTCGGGCTCGACCAGTTGCAGCGCGGTGTGGACGAGGTCGCCGACGAACAGGGCGCGGTCGGTACCGGACTCCAGCGTCAGAATGGACGAGCCGGGCGTGTGGCCGGGCGCGAGGTCGAGCCGCAGGTTCGCGTCGATCTGGTAGGTGCCGTCCCAGAGCTGCGCGAGCCCGGCCTCGTGGATCGGGGCGACGCTGTCCTCGAACACGTTCTGGTTGCCGCGGCCGAGAACCGGCTTGTGCTCGTTCACAGGGTTCCAGAAGTCGAAGTCCCGCTGCGGCATCAGGTAGGTGGCGTTCGGGAAGGTCGGCACCCAGGTGCGGCCGTCGAGGCGGGTGTTCCAGCCGACGTGGTCGACGTGAAGATGGGTGTTGATCACCAGATCGACGTCTTCGGGCCGTACGCCGGCGGCCGCGAGGTTGTCCAGGAAGTCCGTGTCGAGCCGGCTCCACACGGGTGAGTACGGCCGGTCCTTGTGGTTGCCGACGCCCGTGTCGACCAGGATCGTGCGGCCCTCGCTGCGCAGGAGCCAGGTCTGGATGGCCGAGACGCACTCCTGCGTCTCGGAGTTCAAGAAGTCGGGCGCGAGCCAGTCCTGGTGGTCGTCCCAGGAGCCGGCGGGGCTGTCGGGAAAGAAGGTCGCGGGGCTCAGTTCGACTGAGCCGTAGTACTCCTTGACGCGGGTGACGGTGACGTCGCCCAAACTGATCTGGTCCATCGTCCGTCCTCAGGTCGTTCGCTGGGCACGGTCGTCGACCGTGCGCCGGGGATCTGCCGCCGAGTCTGCTGCGAGGACGGCCGGGCAACCACACCTCCTGCTGGGTACCCCGCGCAGGGTGTGGTTCGGGGTTGGGCGACCACGAATACTGGACCCATGGACTCTGCTGGCCCGCTCGGTGACTTCCTGCGCGCACGGCGGTCGCAACTGCGTCCCGAGGACGTCGGGCTGCGGGATCTCGGACCGCGACGGCGCGTGGAGGGACTGCGGCGCGAGGAACTGGCCCAACTCGCGGGCGTCAGCGTGTCGTACTACGCCCGGCTCGAACAAGGCCAGTCCCGTGGCGCGTCCCAGGAGGTGCTCGAGGCGATCGCCCGCGCGCTCCGGCTCGACGCCGCCGAGCGAGAGCACCTCGAGAGACTGGCGAACGCGTCCCGCCGTACGCCGAAGGCACGCCGCCGGCGGCCCGAGCGGGTGACAGCCGAGACGCTCGACCTGCTGCGGGCGCTGGACGGAATTCCCGCGCTGGTGCTCGGCCGGCGTACGGATGTGCTGGCGTGGAACGAGTTGGGGCACGCGTTGCTTGCCGGACACATCGATCCCGATTCGCCCGACGATCCGGCCCGGCGGCCGAACACGAGCCGGATGATCTTTCTCGACCCGCACTGCCGTGAGCTCTACACGGACTGGAAACGCAAGGCGCGAGCCGTGGTGGGAAACCTGCGGATCGCCGTCGGGCGCCATCCCGACGACCCGGACCTGGCCGCCCTGATCGGGGAACTGTCGATGAAGAGCCCGGAGTTCGTCGCGCTGTGGGCCGACCACCGGGTCGCTCCGTGCGACGCGGCCTCCTACGACTTGCACCATCCCGTGGTCGGCCCTGTCACCGTCACCCAGCAGACGCTCGCGATCCTGCGTTCACCCGAGCAGAGCCTGATCGCGGTGACAACACCCGCCGGCTCCCCGTCGGAGTCGGCGCTCGCGCTTCTCCGGCAAGCCGTGAGCCGCCCCGCTGGAGATCTCACCCGGTCAGAACGACTTTCCCGGTGACCTTTCCGGACTCAGCGAGTCGTACGGCGTCCCGGCGGCCGAGGACCGCCGAGTCGGGTGCTGCAACCGGACCGGACCGGGACCCGCTTCCCCCAGCGTGTCGTCGGGGTTCAGCAGAGCGCACGCCTTCATCGACAAGCAGCCGCAGCCGATACACCCGGTGAGCTCGTGCTCGAGGTCCTCCAGGATCTGCCGCCGGGCCTGGAGCTGACGCTTCCAGGCGCGGGACATGCGTTGCCAGTCCTCGTGGGTGGGGGCGTGGTCCCGCGGGAGGCCGGCGAACACGGCGGCCAGGTCCGAGAGCGGGACGCCGAGCCGCTTGGCGACGATGATCAGCGAGATGCGGCGCAACATGTGGCGGGCGTAGATGCGCTGGTTGCAGCCGTCGCGGGACGAGAAGATCAGCCCCTTGCGCTCGTAGAAGTGCAGCGCCGACGCGGGCACGCCGGTACGCCGGATCACCTCGCCGATCGCGAGCGGGACCGTGGTGTCGACGTGCCTGTCCATCGTGAACAGGACGCTAGGGGTTCAACCGCGGTTGAGGTCAAGCGGTCGAGTTGCGCTCAACCACGGTTGAGGCGCTGAGCTGATTCGGCACATCAGCCCAGAACCGCGAAAGTGAGCCCGCCATGACCTCAGCAAGGACCGACAGCGCGCCGGTGACCGGAGCCGCAGGGCTCACCCTCCCTGTGGTGCTGGCCGGCGTCGTGCTCGTCGCGATGTCGATCTCGGGCACCGCGGTGGCGCTGCCGAGTATCGGCAGCGATCTCGACGCGTCCGGATCGCCGCTGAACTGGGTGGTCGCGGGCTACAACCTGGCCTTCGCCGCGATGACCCTGGTGGCGGGGGCGACCGCCGACCGGATCGGCCGGCGCCGGGTGTTCGTCGGCGCCGCGGGCGTCTTCGCGTTCGGCTTCCTGGCGACCGCGTTGAGCCCCTCGATCGTGGTCGCCGACGTGGCGCGGATCGTCTCGGGCGCCGGGGCCGCGGGGGCCATGGCAGCGGGTGGCGCCCTGCTCGCGTCGGCGTACGACGGTCCCGCGCGCAACCGCGCGTTCGCCCTGATGGGCACGATGGCCGGGGTCGGCATCGCGATCGGGCCGACGTTGTCCGGCCTGCTCATCACGGCGACCGGGTGGCGGGGCGGCTTCGTCGTCTTCGCGATCATCGGCCTGCTCGTCGCTGTCGGCGGGACGCGATTGCAGGAGTCACGCTCGCCCGGTGGCTCAGCCGACTGGCTGGGCAGTGTTCTGTTGGTTGTTGCCCTGTCGCTCCTGATGTACGCCGTACTGGAAGCTCCGGCGTTCGGATGGGCTGATCCGCGCATCGTCGTGGCCTTGGTGATCGGTTTGCTCGCGTTGGTGGTGTTCGCGATCGTGCAGCGCCGTACGGCGGCCCCGGTCCTGGCGCCCGCGCTGGTGGCGAACCGTCAGTTCATGGCCTGGTGTCTGGCCACGGTGACGACGTCGATCGGATTCCTCGGGGTGCTGGTGTTCCTGCCGACGTACCTGCAGGCCGCGGCCGGGTCGAGTCCGGCTGTCGCGGGGCTGACCATGTTGCTGCTGACCGCACCCGTGCTGGTGATGCCGATGATCGCGGTGTCCCTGGTGAACAAGGGCACATCGGCGCGTCTGCTCATCCTGGTCGCGCTGGCATTTGTTGTCGGAGGCAACCTGTCGCTGGTCGCGCTGCGGCCCGGCAGCACCGTGGCGGTGGTCGCCGTACCGCTGCTGCTGATCGGCATCGGCATGGGCGCCTCCTTCGGTCTCACCGACGGTCAGGCGATGAGCCTCGTCCCGCCGGACACCGTCGGCGCGGCCGCGGGATTCCTGAACACCCTCCGCGGCGCCGCCGAGGCGATGGTCATCGCGGGCTTCAGCGCTTCCCTGCTCGGCTTCCTCTCCTCCGAACTCGACGGCGACACCAGCCGGGCCGCGGACGTCAGCTCGGGCCGACTCAGCGACCAGGCAGCGGCCGAGCTGGACGCTTTCACCCGGTCCTGGCAGTTGACGCAGCTCTGCATCACCATCCTCTGTTTGCTCCTGAGCGTTGTCGTCGCGGTCTTGATCGCCCGGCGTCCGACTGATGCGGACGTCGCGGCCGGCCGCTAGCCTCACTGACAGGGAAGGTCGCACTGGGAGGTGCAGTGATGGAAACGTCCGCCTACTTGAATGCCGTCGTCGACCAGACGAACACGTTCGCCGACTGGGTGCACGGCAAGGACGCGGCGACGCCGGTGCCGACCTGTCCGAAGTGGACGCTGGCCGATCTGGTCGACCACGTCGGCGCGACCCAGCGGATGGTGGCGTTGCTCGTGGGCGAGCGGATGACCGAGCCGAGCAACGCGTTCGCCGGCTACGTTCCGGCTCCGGTGGACTCGTCCGAGTGGCGCGACTGGCTGACCGGCACGGCGGCGGAGGCGCAGCAGGCGTTCGACTCGGTCGCCGACGACACACCGGTGTGGGATCCGTCCGGTGACGAGGCGGGCGTGCGGTTCTGGTCACGTCGGTTGCTCGGCGAAGCCTGCGTGCATCGCGCGGACGCGGCCGCGGCGCTCGGTACGCCGTACGAGCTGGCGCCGGAGCCGGCCGTCGCGGCCATCGAGGACTGGCTGGACACGATGACGTCTCGCGGCTACTCGGAGAACCGGCCGGACTTCGCCGACGCGATGCGCGGCAGCGGCCAGACCCTGCACTTCCACGCCACCGACGCGCCCGGAGAGTGGGTGGCACGCCGCGAGTCGGACCAGGTCGTCCTGGAACGCACACACACCAAGGCGGACGTCGCGGTCCGCGGCCCGGCCACCGATCTCCTGCTCGTGCTCAGCAGGCGCCGCCCGCTGGATGCGGCCTCCACGCTCGAGCTGCACGGCGATCGAGCACTGCTCGACCACTGGATCGAACACATGAACTGGGTCACCGACTGACTCACGTCGGGAGCAACCTGCGGAAACCCGATCACCGCCGGCGACAGCTCGCCGGCGGTGATCGGGGTGGGGTCAGCTACCGGCGTTCACCGTGAACGTCGTCGTGAGGTCGACGCCACCCGGTCCGGTGATCTTCACCGTTCCCGTGTACCGCCCGGCGTTCGGGTAGTGGTGGGCGCCGGAGATCGCGAACAGGCTGTTGACCTGTCCGTCCGCCGCCGCTCGTCCGGTGACCGTTCCGGTGCTCGTGGTGCCGTCGCCCCAGTCGATGGTCGCGCTGATCGCGGTCGGCGACGCGCCGGGTACGGCAAGCGTGGCGACCGCGCTGTTGATCGCTCTGCCGGCGTCCGCGGTCAGCGCGGTTCCGACCGCGGCGGACTCCCAGCTGACTTCAGGATCGACGTAGAAGTTGGTGTTGCCGAACATCCAGCGAGCACCCTGGGCCTGCATCCGGGCGATCACCGCGTCGGCGTCGGTGGTGGCGGTGGCCGGGGACCACGCTTTCTCCATGATCGCCGCCAGCCGCGGGAACACCTTGTGCTGTACGTCGGGCAGGCCGCGCAGCATCCGCTCGCCCCAGATCGGCGCCTCGATGCCGAGGATGTCGTCGTTGTTGAGGCCGAAGTCGCGCTGCAGGTTCGTGCCCGTCCAGCCGTCGGTCAGGTTGAAGGGATCCCAGCTGTACGAGCGCCGGGTGTTGTAGCCGGGATACGGGTAGTCGAGGTAGACCTGCTGCGTCGGCGACAGGATCACCGGCCGGCGCGGCTGGAACCACGACGAGTTCATCTGGCGGCTCTGGTCCTGCCAGTAGTGGTGCACCGACGTGGGGTCGAGCCCGACCTCGGGGCTCGGCGACCAGCCGATCATCGTCTTGCCGTGACTGCGCACGATCTGCTCGGCCCGGCGTACGAACGCGACGTACTCGTCGTGCGGCATGTCGGCCTCGTCGGCACCGATGTGCACGTACCGGCTCGGGGAGATCTCGGCGAGCTCGCGGAGTACGTCGTCGATGAAGGTGTAGGTGGTTTCGCGCGTCGAGCACAGGTACCCGCCGCCGCAGCCGAGCTCGGGGTACGCGGCGCGCGCCGCGCTGGAGTGCGCCGGCATCTCGATCTCGGGGATCACCTCGATCTGCCGGGCGCCGGCGTACCGGACGATCTCGGCGAAGTCGTCGCGGGTGTAGAAGCCGGTCCGGCCGCCGGGCATCGACATCGCGCCGCCCACCTCGGCCAGCCGCGGCCAGCTGTCGATCGCGAGTCGCCAGCCCTGGTCGTCGGTCAGGTGGACGTGCAGGACGTTGCCCTTGACGGCGGCCAGGTCGTCGATGATCGCCTTCACCTCGGCGACCTGCAGGAAGTTGCGGGCCGGGTCGATCATCAGTCCGCGGTGCTTGAACCTGGGGTGGTCGGTCACCTTGGTGGCCTCGATCTTCCATGGGCCGGGCCGCACCTGGTCACCGTAGATCCACG
This sequence comes from Kribbella sp. ALI-6-A, assembly GCF_001984195.1. GTDB lineage: Bacteria > Actinomycetota > Actinomycetes > Propionibacteriales > Kribbellaceae > Kribbella. Next base: position 19,526 of record NZ_MTQN01000012.1, on the reverse strand, counting down.
GCGGAAGCAGTTGCCGCAAGGTCTGGATGCCGTTGAACAGACCGTGCTCGGTCGCGGCGCCGATGCGGAGGCCATCCGCGCCGGCCGAAAGGTTGTAGCCCTCGGCAACGGCCAGCGTCCCCGTAGCCGGCGCTTCGGAGCCCGCGAGGACCAGCTCGATGTCGCCGGGCCGAGCGTCGGCCGTGACCACCGGCAGCGGGAATCCGGTCGCCGGCCGCAGGTCGTTCCTCAACTGGTTGGCGACTTCCCGCGCCTGCTGTGACGACACGACGATCCGCGAGTGGTGGGTCAGCTCGTACGGCGCGGCGTCCACCTTGGTCTGGGACACCGGCTCGGGCAGGATCCGCCCGCCGGGCAGGCCGGCGCCGGGGCGCGGACCGTTCCAGATCTCGAACGACCAGATCGAGTAGCCCCAGCCGGTCGCGACAGCCTGGCCCTGCATGCGTACGAACCGCACCGGCGTGGTCGATCCGACATTGACCAGCTCTCGTCCGCCGGGCGCGTTCGTGACCTGCGCCGCGGTCTGCCAGTTCTGGCCGTCGTTCGAGACCTGGATCTGGTACTGCGCCGCGTGAGCCGTCTCCCAGAACAGGACGACGTGGTGCACCGGGCTGGGCTCGGCCAGCTCGATCTGCACCCACTCGCGGCTCGGATCCGGGTAGCCGCTCTCGGGCGAGTCCGACGCCCAGCGGGTGCTCAGGTCCCCGTCGTTGACGTGGGCCGCGGCGAAGCGGTCGGGCTGTGGGCTGAACACGGTGGACGCCGTGGCCGTCCCCGTACGGGCGACGTCGCGGACGTCCGGGCCGGTCGGCCAGCTCTCGGCCGCCGAAGCGGAGGCGACCGAGGCGGCTGAGGCGATGCTGGTCCAGGAGACGAGGACGGCCAGCGTGAGGGCGAGCAGCGTCAGGCCGCGACGCCGTGGTGTCTCCCGAGGTCGTGATCTCGGCCGGCTGAGGTCGTGGGCAAGGTGGCGCATCAGGGGCTCCTTCTTCGTTGGCGGTCGTCAGAGGAGTGCGTTGCGGGAGTTGTCAGGCGCGGGGACGACGGCGACGGCGTGGGGTGTGGCCGTCGGCGCGGCGGTGCGGAGCGATTGCCCGGGCGGTGAGTTCGAGCGCGCGGGTGGATTCGCCCTTGCGCCGTTGGGCGACAGCGACGAACAGCAGGTCCAGCACCGTCAGCTGCGCGTGGCGGGCAGCCAGCGCGCGGGGCTGGAACGAGGTTTCGTGAGCGACGGTGGTCATGACGATGTCGGCGGCGGTGGCCAGTGGGGAGTCGCCGGCGTTGGTCAGCGCGACGGTGGTCGCCCCGTGACTCGCCGCCTCCTGCAGCATTTCGAGCGTCTCCCGGGTCTGCCCGGTGTTGGAGATTCCCAGTGCGACGTCGGCCGGACCGAGCAGCGCGGCGCTGGTCAGCCCGTTGTGGACCTCCGACCAGGCCGAGGACATGACGCCGATGCAGCCCAGGCGCAAACGCATCTCCTCAGCGACGATCGCGCTGCCGCCGACGGCGTAGATGTCCACGCGCCGGGCGGAGATGATGGCGTCCACGGCTCGATCGACCGAGTCCAGGTCGAGGTGCGCGGCGGTCAGCTGGATCGCTCGGCGGTTCACCGACTCGATCACCGCCAGGACCCGCTGCAAGCTGTCCTCGCTCGCGATCTCGGTGCCGATGTCGAGTTCACGGGGCGCGGTCTGCCCACCGCCGGTCTCGGCGGCGAGCGCGTACCGAAGGTCGGCGTACTTCGCCAGCCCGACCGCACGGCAGAACCGGGTGACCGTGCCCGGCGAAGTCCCACTGGCGCGCGCGAGTTCCGTGATCGGCGTCTGCGCCACCCCGACCGGGTCGGCCAGGACTCGTTCTCCGACCGCCCGCAGAGCGCCGGTGAGCTCCTCGAGCAGGCCTTCGATCCGTGGCAGCACGGCCGCCGGGTTCGGTTCCGCACCCACAGCAGGCATCGCGACCTCGCGTGAAAAGAATTCTCAGATCCGGCCGCCGGTGCGGTGGATGTGAAAAAGAATTATCTCGCGGTGTCGCGTTGTCAAGGGTTTACCACCCACTGGCCTGCGGTGAAGGTCAGCGGGTCCGGTAGCGCGCGTAGATCAGTCCGCTGTCGAAGGCGCGCTGTTCGACCAGGTCGAGATCGAGGCGTACGCCGTCAGGAAAGAACCGCTTGCCGCCGCCGACCACACTCGTGGTGATGAACAGGTGGTACTCGTCCACCAGGCCGGCCGCGATCGCCTGGGCCGCCAGGGTCGGGCCGTCGACGGTGAGGTCGCGATCCGATGCGGCCTTCAGCTTGCGCACGGCGTCCGGGTCGAAGCTGCGCTCGATCCGCGTCTTCGCGCTGGACACCGACTCCAGCGTCGTGGAGTACACGACCTTCTCCGCGGCCTGCCAGTCCTCGGCGTACTGCAGGATGTGCGGCGGCTGGTCGGGCACGGTGTGCGCGGTCTCCCAGTAGACCATCGTCTCGTACATCCGCCGGCCGTATAGGTACGTGCCGACCGGGCGGAAGACGTCGTTGATGAACGTGTGCACCTCCGGGTCGTCGGCTCCGGTGCCGAGGTCGCCCTCGGCCGCCTCGGCGTAGCCGTCGAGCGAGGTGACCATTGAATAGATGAGCTTCGCCATGCGTCTCCTCCGGCAAGCACGCGTCAGTCCCTGTGGGCGATCCGCCCTCAGTGGATCACGAACCGACGACGCTCCCAAGGGGGCGAGCGGGCGTATCACCCATCTGCTGCACGGCGCCGCGGATCTCCGCGCAAGGCGAGCAACAGGCCCAGTGCGGCCGCGCCGAGCGCTGCTGCCAGCAGCGGGAGCAACTGGATGCTGAGGAGCTGGATCACCACGCCGCCGACGATCGCGGCGACGGCGGTCGCCAGGTAGATCGCCGATCCGTTGAGCGCCAGCAGCAGACCACCGTTGGAACCCGGTGGCAGCAGGAGGTCCTGTGCTGCTGGATTGAAGGCCCAGGTGAAGGTGCTCCACACGAAGAGTGCGAGCGCCGCACCACCCACTGATACCGCGGTGAGCGGCAGAGTGGCGCTCGCCAGCGTGAACCCGGCCAACGCGACGAGAAGGGTCCGCAAACTTCCGAACCGATCGGTGGCGTGTCCGCCGAGCCAGTTGCCGAGCACCGCGCCGGCGCCGTACAGGAGCAGGAGGGCTCCGACGACGGTGCCGGTCAGGTGCGCTGTCCTTTCCAGCAACGGTACGACGTACGTGTAGACGCTCATCGTTGCCAGAACGCTGAGGACGGTCATTGCAAGCACGACCTGCGCTCGCCGGTCGACCACGCTTCCTGCGGATCGCACTCGAGGGTCGGCCGTCGGTGGTGCGTCGAGTCTGGGGAGCACCGCCCGGACGGCGGTTGCCGCCAGCAACGACACGGTGGCGAGCAGCGCGAACACCGGGCGATATCCCACGGCGTCGCTGAGCAAGCTGCCGGCAGGTACGCCGAGCGCCAGCGCGAAGGTGAGACCACCGAAGACCACCGCGAGTGCCCGGCCGCGCAATTGCGGCGGCAGCAGGCCGGTGGCGAACAGCGAGGCCGCCGGCGTGTAGGTGGCCACTCCCAAGGCCGCGACGATCCGGCCGGCCAGCAGGGTCACGTAGTTCGGTGCCGCGGCGGCGATCAGGTCGCCGAGCGCTGCCAGGAGGAGCGCGGCGATCAGCAGGGTGCGGCGCTCCCAGCGGCGCGTCAGTGTCGCCATCAGTGGCGCACCGACGGCGGAGGACAGGGCGAAAGCGGTCGCGAGTTGGCCGGCGGTGGAGAGGGAGACGTCCAGCTCGGCGCTGACGGCCGGCAGGACACCGGAGACGACGAACGCGCTGGTGCCGACCGCGAAACCGCCGGCCGCCAGCACGAAGGGGCGTCCGGCAGCGGGAGGTTTAGTCACCAATATAGACTATCACTAATTATTACTATATGGTCGATCGCATGAGTATCGTCAGCAAGCCCGATCTCGCGTCCGGTGAGGACGCCTGATGCCCACGAAGACGTCCGCGATGACCGTCGCGTCGGCGGGTGCTCCCTTCGCCCGCGCCACCCTGGAGCTCGACGACCCGCATCCGGACGAGGTGCTGGTGCGCATCGAGGCGGTCGGCCTGTGTCACCTCGACCTGGCGGCGCGAGCCGGTGAGTTCCCGTTCCCGCTGCCGGGCGTGGTCGGGCACGAAGGCGTGGGAATCGTCGAAGAGGTCGGGTCCGAGGTGACCACGGTGCAGCCCGGCGATCGGGTGATGCTGACCTTCGACTCCTGTGGACACTGCCGGGCCTGTGCGGCCGGCGTTCCGTCGCAGTGCTCCGAGTTCGTCGCCCGCAACCTCGGCAACGGTGCCCGGCCGGACGGCTGCGCCAGTCTGTACGACGCCGAGGATGTTGTGCACGGCAACTTCTTCGGGCAGTCCTCGTTCGCGACCCACGCGCTCGCGCGCGAACGCAACACCGTCGCCGTACCGGACAGTGCCGCCGGCGTCCCGTCCTTCGTGCTCGCGCCGCTCGGTTGCGGCGTACAGAGCGGCGCCGGCGCGGTGCTGAACGTGTTGCGGCCCGAGCTGTCGTCCTCGGTCGCGGTGTTCGGTGCCGGAGTGGCCGGCCTGTCGGCTGTGATGGCAGCCGGCCTGCTGCCGATCGAGCAGCTGATCGTGGTCGACGTGCTCGGCTCCCGGCTCGAACTGGCCCGCGAACTCGGCGCCTCCAGTGTCATCGATGCGCGAATCACCGATCCGGTGGAAGCGATCAAGGACCTCACCGGAGGGGGCGCCGGCTACGTCGTCGAGAGCAGCGGCGCGGCCTCGGCGTTGGCCCAGGCGATCGCGAGCCTGAGCAGCGGAGGCGCGGCCGCGGTGATTGGTACGCCGCCGTACGGCGTGAGTGCGTCGCTCGACATGGTCGATGTGGTCAACAACAGCAAGCAGGTGTCCGGGGTGGTGCAGGGCCGCGGCAATCCCTCGACCTTCCTGCCCGGCCTCGCCGCGCTCGTCGCCTCGGGGCGGCTGCCGGTCGAGAAGCTCGTCGCCACCTTCGCCCTGGAGCAGGTCGAGGACGCCGCCGAAGCGATGGCGACCGGTGCCGCCCTCAAGCCCGTACTGCTGACCGAGAACACCTCTCGTACACCGTGGCCGCTGAGTTCGATCTTGTAGAGTGCTCCCGATCTGGTGACCCAGGAGGTAGCGGTGGCTGGCAGCGGGAAGCCGAAAGGCGGAGAGCGCCGCAGTGAGTCGACCGACCTCGGCGTACTCGCGGGGCGCTTGCTGTTCTCGGTGCAGAACGAGCTCTATCGCAAGCTCCGGGAGATGGGTTTCGACGACATCGCCCCTCGTCACGGTGCCGTGTTCGCGTATCTGCCCGCGGAGGGGATTCGCGCGACGGAGCTGGCCCGCCTCTCGGGACAGCACAAACAGGTGATCGGCAAGAGCGTCGACGAGCTCGAGACGCTGGGGTACGTCGAACGCCGGCCCGACCCCGACGACCGGCGGGCGAAGCTGGTCGTTCCGACCTCGCGCGGGCTCGCGCAGATGCAGGCCTCGGACGCGATCATGGCCGAGATCGGCGAGCGGCACCGGCGCTCGCTCGGGGCGAAGGCCTACGCCGCGTTCCTCGCGGACTTCAATCAGGTGGTCGATCACCAGCGGGCGTCCACGGCCGGCGATGTGCCGGTCGAGGCACAGTGAGCGCCTGACCCTTTCCGCGCCGCATGTCCGGGCTGCGACCGGCTCTTGATTTGGTCACCCGTGGGTGACTATCATTAATGGTGACTAACTGACCCACGGACGGTGGGTCCCGAGATCCAGCAGTGGAGGACGCATGTCCGAGATCGTCGCGGAGACAGAGATTCCGCACAGCGCTGCCGCCGTGGAAGCCACGGGGCTGGCGCGGGAACTGACCGATCCGCTGCTGTTCCACCACTCGCGGCGCGTGTTCCTGTTCGGCATGCTGTGGGCGCGGGAGCTGAAACTGGACCCCGATCCGGAGCTGCTCTACCTGTCCGCGATGTTCCACGACGCCGGACTGCTGACGCCGTTCTCAGGGGTGGAGCAGCGGTTCGAGCTGGACGGGGCCGACCACGCCCGCAAGTTCCTGCTCGAGCACGGCTTCGCCGTCGAAGCGGCCGACGTGGTGTGGACGGCGATCGCGCTGCACACGACGCCGGGAATCCCGGTCCGGATGGGCCCGGAGATCGCCGCCACCAAGTACGGCGTGGAGACCGACGTCGTCGGCGCCGGCCTCGACCGGCTGGACCCCGATCAGGTCGCCGAGATCGTCGCCGCGCATCCACGCGGCGACTTCAAGGCGGAGTTCCCGCGGACGTACTTCGACGGGAACAAGCACCGCGCCGACACGACCATCGGCACGATCAACGCCGATGTCGTCGCGCACTTCCTGCCCGGCTTCGCGCCGGTGTCCACCGTCGAGATGATCACCGGTTCGCCGTGGGCGTCGTGAACCCGGCGCGCTGACCGACGCCCCGGCGTACCGGACGCGACGTCAGCGCAGGCGGGCGATGCCGCCGAACTCGATCCACTCCGAGGTCAGCTGCTGGGGAGCGGTCGCACCGTCGGGTCGCCAGGTGGACACCTCGACGAGTCCCGGCTCGAGGATGTCCATGCCCTCGAACCACTCGGCGACGTCCTTCTCCTGGCGCACGCGGCCCCAGTGGCCGTGCGTGGCCTGGTCCATGAACTTGGTGACCGATTCACGGATCGCGGGGTCCTCGCTGACCAGCTGGCACATCACCAGGTAGCTGCCCGGGACCAGCCGCTCGGTGACCCGGCGGACCACGGCCATCGGGCCGTCGGTCTCGCTGTCGGGGATGCAGTGGAAGACCGAGTTGAACAGCACGGCGACCGGCTGGGAGAAGTCGATCAGCCGCTCGGTGTCGGGGTGGGTGAAGATGGCCTCGGTGTCGCGCAGGTCCGCCTGGATGACCGTGGTGCGCTCGTCCTCGACCAGCAGGGCGCGGCCGTGTGCGAGCACCACCGGGTCGTTGTCGACGTAGACGACATGGGCGTCCGGGTGAATCCGCTGGGCGACGTGGTGCACGTTCTCCTGCGTGGGCAGGCCGGATCCGTGGTCGAGGAACTGCTTGATGCCGTGGTCCTCGGCCAGCACCCGCACCGCCCGCTGCAGGAAGCGCCGGTTGTTCACGGCGAGAGCGCGGGTGCTGGGTACGACGTTGTCCAGCTCCGCGACCGCCGCCCGGTCCGCGGCGAAGTTGTCCTTGCCGCCGAGGTAGTAGTCGTACATGCGCGCCGCTGTCGGAACGGTCTCGTCGACCGTGATCGAGAGTTGCTGCTTCTCAGGCTGCATAACCTTCCCCAAGTTCCGGGCCGTGCCGAGCCAACCGCCCGGCCGACGACACATTACTAGCTCCTGGTTACTTGGGGTATCGGTCAGGAACCCCGAGGTGATCGCCCCCGATCACGCCGTTGGCCGCGGTCGCCTGCCTTTAGTCGACGCGGGTGACGTGATGGCCCGGCGGCAGTTGATCGGCCCGGTCCACGTCGGTGCCGTCGGCGAGGTCCGAGCATTCGACATCGGTGGGCGGGTGGTCGCGCAGATACGTACGGGCGCCCTGATCGCCGACCGCGCTGTCCCGTACGCCGGACCAGTGGTCGCGCCCGAGCAGGACCGGGTGGCCCGGCGTCCCGGCGTACACGGCGCGAATCAGCGCATCGGGCCCGCCCTTCGCGGCGATCCGGCGAACAGCGCCGGCCGTCAGACCGGGCAGGTCGACAGGAACAACGAGCACCGCGTCGGCCGGATCCAACGCGTCCAGCCCGGCGCGGACGGAAGCACCCATGCCCTGCTCCCAGTCGGGCGCACTCACCACCTTGACCGGTTCTCCACTCAACTCGGCCGTCACCTGCGCCGCGGCGGCGCCGACGACCACGAGCACCGGCGTACAGCCTCCGGCCGCGAGCAGGCGTGAGGTCCGCACCACCCAGGCGGTGCCTTGCTCGTCGCGGACCAGTGCCTTGGGGGCGCCCATCCGGCGGCCGGCCCCTGCGGCCAGCACGACTCCGGCGATTCGCATGCAGGCAGCCTAGAGGCCTGGTCAGCAGGTGGACATCGGCCGGACCGCCTTTGGCCCGATGGTAGTTTCCGCCACGTCAGTACATTCGCCCCGCTGACCGTTCCTGCGGTCGCGCGGACGGCTGTGCCTCTCGAAGACACCCAGTGGTGAGGCGGTGCGATGCAGGGTTACGAAGCACTGGACATGGATGTCAGTCAGTACGCGCGGCGCACGTTCTGCAGTTGGGCCGAGCCGGGCTGGCGCTCGGTGCTTCTGCAGGCCCACGAGGACGCACCGCTCGCCGAGGAGGTCTTCCTGCCGCCGATCGGGGACCAGCACCTGGTGCTGGTCACGGCGGGCGATGTGTTGATGGAATCGCATACCGACGGCGCTTGGCGGTCGGCCCGGTACACGCCCGGTCAGATCGGGTTGACCGCGCCGGGCCGGTCGACGCGGTTGCGCTGGCGGTCCAGGGCCGGCAAGACGACGACTCTGCACCTGTATCTGCCCGGGAGCTTGATGCAGCGGGTCGCGGTGGAGTTGTGGGATCGCGACGGTGTCGAGGCTCGGCAGCCTGACGCGCTGGCGCTGACCGATCCGGTGGTCGAGCAGGTTCTGCTGGGGATGGCCTCGGCGGCGACCGCGCAGTTGGACGACATGTACGCCGAGAGCGCGGCTGAGTTTCTCGCCGTCCATCTGCACACCCGGTACGGCGGGATGCCGCCGGTCGCCGGACCGCGGCACGACGACGCCCGCGTCCGCAAGGCGATCGAGCTGATGCGGGACAACCTGCACCTGCCGTTGACGCTGGCCGACATCGCCGGTGAGGTCTGGCTGAGCGTCTATCACTTCCTGCGGGTGTTCAAGGCGGCGACCGGGCAGACGCCGCGCCGCTACCTCACCTCGCTGCGGATCGAGGCCGCGCGCCGGCATCTCGCCGAAAGCGACGCGTTGATCGGTGAGGTGGCCCGCCTGTGCGGGTTCGGCAGCCCGGCGCACCTGTCGTCGGCGTTCACCCGGGAGACCGGGATGACGCCGTCGCAGTACCGGCAAAGCCATCGTCGCGCCCAGCTGTGATCTGACCGGCCGGCAGCTCAGCAATCCGTGGAGCGCGGGCAGCAATTTCACGCAAACGATCGCCGGTGCGTGATTCCTACAGTGGCAGCATGGACAACGCACTCCCCGCCGCGTCGGCACCCGCAGCCGTCGATCTGGCCTTCACTGTCAACGGAAGTCCCGCCAAGGTCGCCGTGGACCCGCGCGAGTCGTTGCTCGACGTGCTGCGGGAGCGGCTCGATCTGACCGGTACCAAGAAGGGTTGTGACCACGGCCAGTGCGGCGCGTGCACCGTGCACGTCGACGGACGCCGGGTCGTGTCCTGCCTGACTGCCGCGGTGCAGGTCGATGGCCGGGCCGTGACGACCATCGAGGGGGTCGAGGGCCCGGACGGCGAGTTGCATCCGCTGCAGCAGGCCTTCATCGATCACGACGCCTTGCAGTGCGGCTATTGCACGCCGGGGCAGGTGATGTCCGGACTCGCCTGCATGGCTGAAGGACACACGCGCGACGACGCGGAGATCCGCGAGTACATGAGCGGCAACCTGTGCCGCTGCGGCGCGTACGCCGGCATCGTCGCCGCGATTCGCGAGACCGCCCGACGGACAGGACACTGACGATGCGACCTTTCGCTTACACCGCCGCGCGCACCCTCGGCCAAGCCGTCGAGGCCCTGGCCGACGGCGGCCCGGGCACCAAGGTCCTGGCCGGCGGCACCACGCTGTACGACCTGATGAAGCTGCGGATCGAGAATCCGCCCGCGGTGATCGACATCAGCCGCGTTTCCGAGCTGACCCGGATCGACACCTCCGGTGCGGAACTCGTCATCGGCGCCGGCGCCCGGATGGCCGACGTCGCCGAGCATCCCGTCGTACGGCGTGACTATCCGGCGCTGTCCGAATCGCTGTGGCGCGCGGCATCGCAGCAGTTGCGCAACATGGCCACCGTCGGCGGCAACCTGCTGCAACGGACCCGGTGCAGCTACTTCCGCGGCGGCTCGGCCTTCCCGTGCAACAAGCGTGAGCCCGGGAGCGGGTGCTCGGCGATCGACGGGATCGACCGCCACCACGCGCTGTTCGGCGGCAGCCAGAGCTGCATCGCGACCTATCCCGGTGACTGGGCCGTCGCGCTGCTGGCCTTCGACGCCAAGCTCGACGTGGTCGGGCCGAAGACGCGCCGCACCATCGCGCTGGCCGATCTGCACGTCGAGCCGGGCAGCACGCCGCAGCGCGAGCACACGCTCGCGGCCGACGAGATCATCGTGCGGATCCGGGTCCCGAAAACCGCCGCGGGCCGCGGCTCGACGTACCTCAAGATCCGCGACCGCGAGTCCTACGCCTTCGCGCTCACCTCGGCCGCGGTCGGCCTCACGATCGGCCGCCGGGGCGTGATCGAGCAGAGCCGGATCGCGCTCGGCGGCGTCGCCACGCGCCCCTGGCGCGTCCCGGCCGCCGAACAGAGCCTGATCGGCGAACAGTTGACCGAGGCCACCGCCCGCCGGGCCGGCGAGGTCGCCTTCGCCGGTGCCAAGGCCGGGCACCACAACGGGTTCCGGATCGAGCTGGGCATCCGGACCGTCACCGAAGCACTGATGATCGCCAGAACGCGGGCCACTCGATGAACCGCACCACGACAGGAGGCTGTTGAACCATGCCCACACGGCGTAATTTCCTCCGCGGCGCGGGTGCGGCCACGGCCTTGGTGGGCGTGGAAACCGTCGGCTCACCGCTGACCGCCGCGGCCCTGGCCGGCGACGAGACCTTGCGGCAGCCCTACGCCCGCCGGGTCGACGCCCGCGACAAGGTCCGCGGTGCCGTCCAGTACGGCGCCGACCACGTGCCGGCCCGGTTGACCCATGCCGTGCCCGTCGTCGCGACGATCGGCAAGGGCCGGGTGGTGGAGTTCGACACCACGGCCGCCGAGGCCGTCCCCGGGGTACGGCTGGTCCTGACGCGGATTCCCCCTGGCGAGCTGCGTTCGGCACCTTTCATCATGGCGGGTGGCTTCGCCGTGCAGGGCTATCAGCCGATGACTTCCGACCGGGTCGCTTACCGGGGACAGATGATCGCGCTCGTGGTGGCGGACACCCTGGTCGCGGCCACCGAGGCCGCCGCACTGGTCACAGCCCGGTACGAGACCGAGCCCTTCGCGGTGACGTTGGACGCGGACGGCACGGAGACCCTCTTGCAGGCGACGGTCATCCCTCGGTTCCCCGACACGGTCATGGGCGACGCGGACGCCGCCTACGCGACGAGCCCGGTCAAGCTCGACGCCACCTACGACGGTCCGCCTCAGCACGCGATGCCGATCGAACTCCTGGCCAGCACGGTGGAGTGGCAGGGCGAGAACCTGATCGTGCGCGAGAGCACGCAGAACGCGAACGCCGTCCGGCACGGCGTCGCGTACGAGCTCGGCATCTCCGCCGACCGGGTGGAGGTCATCTCCCCGTCGGCCGGTGGCGCGTTCGGGCAGAAGAACTCCTTCCAGATGCACCTCGGGCCGCTCGCCCTCGCCGCCCGCCGGGTGGGCCGGCCGGTCAAGCTGGTCGTTCCCCGGACCCAGACGTTCCACGCCGGCAGCTTCCGCCCGGCCAGCAGGCAGCGCATCCGGCTCGGGGCCGATCGCTCGGGCCGGATGCTCGCGGCGATCCACGAGATCGACGCGCAGACCTCACGGCACGACTTGTTCCCGATGCAGTACACCGAGCTCACCGGCCGGATGTACGACATCCCGGACTTCCGCGGCCGGCACCAGCTGGTCCGGACCGATGCCCAGACGCCGGGCTACATGCGCGCGCCGTTCGAGCACATCGCGGCGTTCGCGCTCGAGTCGAGCGTAGACGAGCTCGCCTACAAGCTCGGCAAAGATCCGGTCGCGCTGCGCCTGGCCAACGACGCGCCCACCACCGACCCGATCAGCGGGCATCCGTTCACCTCGCGCCACCTGGCCGAGTGCCTGCGCCGCGGTGCGGACCGCTTCGGCTGGGTGGATCGCCGGCCGGGGGTCGGCTCCATGCGCGCCAAGGACGGCACGCTGATCGGCTGGGGCGTCGCCGTCGGCGCGTACAAGGCCGCCACCGCACCGGCCACCGCCGTCCTGCGGGCCGAAAGTCTCGGACGCCGACGCTGCCGGGTCACGATCACAGTCGACGGGCACGAGATGGGCCAGGGCATCCGGACCGCGATCACCAACCTGATCACCGGAAATCTCGGCGTCGCGACCGAGGACGTGGTCGTTGTCGTCGGCGACACCCGCGGCGTACCTCCGCAGCACAGCACCGCCGGGTCCTGGGGCACGGCGACCGCGCTGCCCGCGATCGACGCGGCGATGGGCAAGTTGCGTGAACAACTCGGCCTGCGGCCGAGCGGCCCGATAGACCTGCCGGCCGCCATGTCCGGCCGGGCGCCGGTCGAGCTCCAGGCCCGGACGAAGGCTCCCGGCCAGCCCGACGACGTCTGGGACCGCGTCGCCGCCGGAGGCGCGGCCGGGGCCGGGCCGGAGTACCCCGCGTTCACGTCGATGAGCTACATCGCGCACTTCGTCGAGGTGCGGATCGAACCGCGAATCCGGCGCATCCGGGTGCCACGGGTGGTCAGCGTCGCCGACTGCGGCCGGGTCGCCAGCCCGGTGACCGCCGTCAGTCAGGTCCGCGGCGGCGTGATCTGGGGGATCGGCGCCACGCTGCGGGAAGGCGGTGAGGTCGACCCGCGCTTCGGCGGATTCCTGAGCGCCTCCCTGGAGGACTACGCGCTTCCGGTCAACGCCGACATCGGCGACATCGACGTCAGCCTGATCGACAAGCCCGACCCGCTGCTCAACTCCGTCGGAGTGAAGAGCCTCGGCGAGGTCTCCATGGTCGGCGTCGCGCCCGCGATCGCCAACGCGGTCTGGCACGCCACCGGCCGGCGAGTGCGCCGCCTGCCGATCCGCATCGAGGACGTGATCTGAACCGATGAGCGCCACTCCCGCGGAACTGGCCGCCATCACCGCCGCGTGGCGGGACGGCAACCCGCTGGCGCTGGCGACCTTGGTCGAGGTCGAAGGGTCGTCGTACCGGCGGCCCGGCGCACGGCTGCTGATCAACGCCGACAGCAGCACCGTGGGCAACCTCACCGGGGGCTGCCTCGACCAGGAGATCGTCGAGGCAGCCCATGCCGTGCACCGGACCGGGACCGCGCGGGTCGTCGAGTACGACCTGCGCGGCGACGAGGAAGCCGTGCTCGGGTGGGGAATGGGTTGCAACGGGCTGCTGCGCGTCCTCGTCGAACCCGCGACGCCGTCCAGCAGCATGCTTCAGGTGCTCGATCAGTCCGTGCGGCTTCGAAGAGCAATCCGGATCGCCACAGTGGTATCCGGTCCACAGACCGGGCTGCGCTGGTGGCAGGTGGACGGCGAGTACGCCGGCCGCACGCTGCCTGGAGCATTGCCGTCCGGTCTCGACGCCGATGGACACCATGTCTTCGCCGAGACGCTGCTGCCGCGCCCGCGCGTGGTGATCTGCGGCGCCGGGGACGACGTACCGCCGGTGGTCCGAGCGGCGACCGGCCTGGGCTGGGACGTCGTCGTGGTCGACCACCGTCGTCTCCTGCTCGATTCCAAGCGCTTTCCGGCCGGTACGACGCTGCTCCGGACCCTTCCGGACCTCGACGTCCACAGCTACGTCCTGGTCATGACCCACAACTTCCTCCGCGACTGCGAGTACATCGCCGCGGCGCTGGCGACCCCGGCGAGGTACATCGGCGTGCTCGGGCCCAACCGTCGACTGCGACGGATGCAGCAGTACTTGGCCTCCGACGGCCTCACGCCGAGCCAGGTCGAAGCAGGCCGGCTGCGAGGCCCCGCCGGGCTCGACCTGGGTGGCCAGGGTCCCGACGAGATCGCGATCGAGATCGTCGCCGAGATTCTCGCCGCCACTCGGCGTCCCATCCATGAGGGTGTCCACCCGGCCGCCACATCCCCGAAAGAAGAACTGGCATGCGCCGAACTGTGTTCGCTGTCTCCCTAGCCCTGCTGCTGCCCACCGCCGCTCCGGCCTTCGCTCATCCAGGACACGGAGAGCAGCCGGATTCGCCCGTGGTGACGGCTCCGGCCGTGTACGGCAACGGCTGGAAGGCCTTGGCACCGATCGGTAGTGGCCCTCGGCAGGAACACAGCGTCGCAGCGCTGGGCGGCAAGGTGTACGTGATCGGCGGGATCTACCGGGCGGACGGTGTCACCACGACGACGAACCGGGTCGAGGTGTACGACACCCGCCACAACACCTGGGCCGAGGTCGCGCCGCTGCCAGTCGCGATGAACCACCCCAATGTCGCTAGCGTGGGCGGGCGGATCTACGTGCTGGGTGGACTGTCCGGGGGAGCGTCGTGGCAGGCGCTCGGTGACAGTTTTGTCTACGAGCCCCGGAGCGATCGGTGGACTCGGCTGCCCTCGATGCCGAGCGAGCTCCGTCGTGGCAGCGCCGCGATCGGCGTGCGGGGCACCAAGATCTATCTCGCCGGTGGAATGCGCACGCTGACCCCCGGGCCCGGCGGCCTGCACGACACGGTGGCGACCGTGTCCTCGTACGACGTGGTCACGGGTCGCTGGTCGGTGTTGCCCAGCCTGCCGGAGGCTCGCGACCATGTCGGCGGCGCTGTGGTCGGCAGCGTGTTCTACGTGCTCGGCGGCCGTGACAAGGGTCAGGTCAATGTCCGCGACACCGTCTACGCACTCGACCTGCGCAACGGGCGCTGGACCGAACGCGCTCCGATGCCGACAGCGCGTGGGGGCATCGCGACCGCGGTGATCGGGACCAAGATCTACACCTTCGGCGGCGAGGGCAACCCCGCGCCGGACAGCCACAGCATCTTCGACGACACCGAGGCCTACGACGTCGCCCGCAACCGCTGGCAGCGACTGGCCCCGATGGCGGTGCCGCGCCACGGCACGGCGGCCGTTGCGGTCGGCAACAAGATCTACATCCCCGGAGGGGGAACCGCCGCCGGCGCCCAGCCGGTCGACGTCAACGACGCCTTCCGTCCCTGACGGCGATGCTCGCCGGCGGCGCAGGCCACACCATCCGGAACTGACCCAACCGCGCGCCCGGACCTGCTCCG
Organism: Kribbella sp. ALI-6-A; assembly: GCF_001984195.1. GTDB lineage: Bacteria > Actinomycetota > Actinomycetes > Propionibacteriales > Kribbellaceae > Kribbella. The sequence continues at coordinate 4,357 of NZ_MTQN01000012.1, read as the reverse complement.
GGCGCGCGGCCACTCGCTGCTCCCTGCGGCTGTTAGCGTCGAGACGGTTTCGACGGAGGGGGACGCTGGATGATCGTCAGTACGGAAGCGCTGATCGGGATCGCGCTGATCGAGCTCGGGCTGGTGGTGATGCCCGGACCGAACATGATCTACCTGGTCTCGCGTTCGGTCGTGCAAGGCCGTCGTGCCGGGCTGATCTCGTTGGCGGGCGTGGGCACCGGCTTCCTGATCTACCTGCTGGCAGCCGCCGCCGGCCTGGCGACGGTGTTCGCGCTGGTGCCGGAGATCTACGTGGTGCTGAAGCTGGCCGGCGCGGCGTACCTGCTCTGGCTGGCGTGGAACGCGCTTCGCCCGGGCGGCAGTTCCGCGTTCACTCCGAACGCGCTGGAGCCCGACCGCCCGCGCAAGCTCTTCGGGATGGGGCTGCTCACCTGTTTGCTGAACCCGAAGATCGCGATCCTCTACATCTCCCTGCTGCCGCAGTTCGTCGATCCGTCCCGCGGTCACGTCGGCGCCCAGAGCCTGATTCTCGGACTCACCCAGCTGGCGGTCGGTGTCCTGGTGAACGCGATCTTCGTCATCACCGCCGGGTCGGTCGCGGTCTTGTTCTCCCGCAAGCCGTTGTGGTCGAGAATCCATCGCTACCTGACCGGCACCGCGCTGGCGGCCTTCGCGGTCAAGCTGGCCGCCGACCGTACGCCGGCCGTCTCCGCGCCTTAGCCGGCTGATCGGGCTCGCGCAGCTCCGGTCAACTGCGGTTGGCGCGTTGGCGGGATCGGTAGGTGCGGGTCTTCTGCCGGTTGCCACAGACGCCCATCGAGCACCAGTGGCGCGAGCGGTTCTTGGACGTGTCGTAGAAGGCCCACTGGCACTCGTCCGCGACGCAGATCTTCAGGCGTCTCCACGCGTCGTCGGACTCCGCCTCGGCCACCGCGACGAGGAGCCGCGCGAGGCCGCCTCTCGCGCCGCCGACCGTCGGGGCGAGGCGCGGACGGGCGCCGTCGAACACGACCCGGAGCGGTAGGCGGCCGGCGGCGTCGTCGAGGTCGGCGACCGTCGAGGTGTGGTCGCCCTCGGTGTGCCGCAGCATGGCGGTCCGCAGCCCGGAGCGGAACGTCCGCGCGATCGCGAGGTCGTCCCCGTCGGCCTGCTCGTCGGGTCCGAGCAGGTTGTGGGCGCGGAGCCAGTCGGTGAGCCCAGCGGGGTCGACGAGCGAGTCCGCGCACAGTGCGTCGACGTCCACGTCGAGGGTATTCGCGTAGTCGCACAGCAGGTCGGCGTACGCCGGCGTCTTGGCGGACGTGTCCGGCCTCGTGTTCCCGATGGCGATCAGCTCCCTTCGTGCTCGACACCACCATAACGCGATAGCCGGTTGACGCTGTCATGCAACCGGCTTTACGGTTTTGCTGGTGTCGCGAACCTGTCCACCGCAAGCCGAGAGGGGAGCTGCGTTGTCTGTCGCATCGGCCGGCCATCGGCCGCGCGTCCTGGTCATCGGCGGTGGCCTCCAGCACGTTCGGAAGGCCCGGGAGCTGGGCCTGAACGTCGTACTCGCCCAGTTCCCGGACGAGTACGACCGCCGCCACTGGCCGTACGTCGATCAGGCGCTGCTGCTCGACTACGGCGACATCGATCGGTTGTTGCCGTTGGTCCGGGCGGTGCACGACGCGGATCCGCTGGACGCGGCCGTGTCGCTGTTCGAGCTCGGACTGTTGCCGGCGGCACATATCAACGAGGCGCTCGGCCTCGGCGGCGAATCCGTGGCGACGGTGGAACTGCTGCTGGACAAGGCGCGGATGCGTCGGCACCTGGCCGACAGGGGTGTCAGTCCGGTGGCCTCGGCGGTCGGTCGTTCCATCCAGGACGTCCGTGAGTTCGCTCGCGTCCACGGGCTCCCGATGATCGTGAAGCCGATCCGTGAGTCGGGCAGTCTCGGGGTGTTCCGCGTCAGCGACCTGGCCGACGTGGACGCGGTCGCCGACCGGTTCCGGTCGCTCGACGACGGCAGGTGGACCAGCAAGGATCTGTCGTCCGCCGACTCGTTCGACGAGTTCCTGATGGAGGAGTTCCTCGACGGCCCCGAGCTCAGCGTGGAGACCCTGTCCTTCGACGGCAGACACGTGGTGGTCGCGGTGACCGACAAGGAGGTGGGCCCCGGCGGGTTCGTCGAGATCGGGCATGCGCAGCCCGGCGGATCTTCGGAAGAGGTGGTGCGCGCGGTCTCCCGGTTGGTGACGGACTTTCTCGACGCGGTGGGCCTGCGTAACGGGCCCGCGCACACCGAGGTGAAGCTGACCGGACGCGGTCCGCGCATCGTCGAGTCGCACAACCGCGTGGGCGGCGACCGGATCAACGAACTGACCGAGCTCGTCTACGGCGTCGACCTGGAGCGCTACGCGTTGGGCGCCGGATCGGGTGTGGTCGAGCCGCTGACCACGCCACCGCAGCCTCGGGGTGGAGCGGCGGTCCGGTTCCTCACGCCGCAGCCTGGACGGGTCGTGGAGGTGACCGGCGTCGACGCCGTCCGTGCGGACCCGGCCTGCGTGGACGTCCAGGTGAAAGTTGTACCGGGCAACGTCGTAGCGCCGTTGACCTGGAACGAGGACAAGGTCGGTCAGGTCGTCGCCCGCGGCGCGACGGCCGCCGAAGCGGTTGCCCATGGCAAGCGGCTGGCGGCGGCCGTCCATGTGCTGACCGAGCCGGTCGCGTGAGCACCGCGCGTCCGGACCCGACCGGCGTCGACGAGCCCGGATTCCGCGACGCACTGCGCACCCTGCCCAGCCGGGTCTGGATCATCAGCCTCGGCGTTCTGGTCAACCGGGCCGGCAACTTCCTGCCGGTGTTCATCGTGCTCTACCTGATCGAGCGCGGCAGTTCGGCTGGTGCCGCCGGCTTAGTGCTGGGCGTCTCCGGGGTGGGCAACGTGCTCGGCAACGCGGCCGGTGGCTACCTGGCCGACCGGATCGGCCGACGCTGGACCATCGTGCTGTCCGCCGTACCGACGGCCGGTCTGACGGCGATCGTGCCGTACGCCGGTCCGTTCGCGCTGGTCGTCGTGGTGGTGGGCCTGATCGGCCTGACGTCGCAGATCTACCGGCCGGCCGCGGCCGCGGTGCTGGTCGACGCCGTGACGACCAACCGGCAACGGCTCGCGGCCTTCGCGGTGTTCCGCGCCGCGATGAACATCGGCGCCGCGCTCGGCGGTGTGATCGGCGGAGTGCTGGCCGGCACCTCGTACACGTGGCTCTTCCTGAGCAACGGTGCCGCGTGCCTGCTGTTCGGCGTGGTCGTGGCGGTGCTGTTGCGCGACGGACCACCGCCGCCGCCCGACCAGCACGCCGAAGACGCGGACCCGCCGCAGGTGGGATATCGCCGGGCGCTCGCCGACCGCGCCCTGGTGCGCTTCCTCCTGATGACCGTGGTCGCCGAGTTCGTCTACGTCCAGTCCACCGTCGGCCTGCCCCTGCACGTCAGTGATGTGGGGCTGACAGCGCGCGACTTCGGCTTCCTGATGGGATTCAACGGCCTGCTGGTCCTGCTGCTGGAGCTGCCGACCACCGGCGCGGTCTCGCGGTACCGGCCGGAGCATGTACTTGCCATTGGCAACCTCCTCGTCGGCATCGGCCTCGCGCTGTCCGGTCTCGGGACCACCCTCGTCCCGTTGGCGGCGACGGTGCTCTTGTGGACCCTCGGCGAGATGATCACCAGCTCCGTCGCCTACGCCTACCTGGGAAGCCTGACCCCACCCGGCATGGTCGGTCGCTACCAGGGCCTGCACGGCGCCGCGTACACGATCGGCACGGGCGCCGGCCCGATCCTCGGCGGCGCGGCGTACACGCTCGGGCCCTGGGCTCTGTGGTCGCTCATCGCCGCGGCAGGGGTGGTCTCCGCGTACCTCGCCCTCCCACGCCGTTGGGGTCGGTGACCTGGAACAGGCGTTCGCCCCAGGGCTCCTCGCGCAGCGGCATGGTGACCCGCGCTGGGAAGCTACGCCGTCGCGTGACGCTCAGCTGAAGGACTCGGGGCCGAAGCGGCCGATCGCGACGAACACCGCGAGGGCGAAGTACGCGAGGTTCAGCACCGCGTGCGCACGTTCGTGCCGGCGAGACGTCACGATCGCGGCGCCCACCATGATCGTCGCCAGGCCGACGGCGGCCAGCGGTACGAGAACCGGCACGATGTCGAGGGCCGCCGGTACGATCAAGCCGATGGCACCCAGGATCTCGACGGTCCCGAGTGCCTTGACAAAGCCCGGGCTGAACTGGTTGACCCAGCCTCCACCGGGAGCTTTGGCCAGTTTTTCGTACGGGATGAACAGCTTGTTCGCGCCCGCGAAGGCGAAGACCGCGGCCAGCAG
>NZ_MTQN01000011.1 GCF_001984195.1 Kribbella sp. ALI-6-A | reverse complement strand
GCCCCCCGCCCCCCCCCCCCCCCCCCCCCCCCCCCCCGGGCGCCCCCAATCCCCCCCCCCCCCCCCCCCCCCCCCCCCCCGAACGCCCCCGCCCCCCCCCCCCCCCCCCCCCGCCACGAGTCGCCCATCGGCCCCGACGAGGTCTACGACCAAGAAGCCGACGACCCCGGCTACAACAAGGCCATGTACACCCCGGACGACCCCCACCCGACCAAGAAAGAGCACGTCGGATGACGTGGCCGCGCCGCCTCCGAACGGCGCTCACCGTCCTCGCCGTCTCCACGATCGTCACCTGCCAGACTGCTCTGGCCGCCGACCCGAACACCGGTCCGACGAATCCAACCGGGTTCGGTGACCTGCTGCCTACGCCTGACCTGACTCACGGCGATACCCGAACGCTGTTCGAGCAGTACAGCCCGATGGTCTATGGGCTGGACTTCGAGTCGAGCCTTCGCGACCCGTTCCAGGGTGTCTTCAACGGCTACGCGCACATGGTGATGATGTACATCATCGCTATTACGCGTGGCGCGATCTCGGTGGGATGGTGGCTGTTCTCCTTCACCGACATCAAGGCCCTGACGGACACCGCATCCTCGGCCATCGGCAACGTGAACACTGAGCTTGTTGGATGGTTGTTGCCTTCGGCCCTCGCTTTCGGAGCGATCGCTGCGTACGCACAGCGCCGGGCGAGTGGTAGCGCGATGGGGCAGCTGATCTGGGTGTTCGCTGCAGGTGTGATCGCCACGAGCTTCGCCGTGGCTCCGAACACATGGCTGCACGGTGTCGACGGAGCTCGGCAGGTCGGTGCGGACGCCGTGGTGGGAACCTCCACTGAGGTACTCGGTGGGACCATCAAAACACCCATCGACTGGCCTCAGCCGAGCTTCTCCGGCAGTAAGCAGGACACGTTGCTGCGGAAATCTGGCGATGCGACGTGGCGCGCCTTCGCTGCCACACCTTGGTGCGTAGCCGAGTTCGGATCGCTGGCAGCCTGCGAGCGGTACGGCAAAGCGATTCTTGACAAAGGCACCGACGGTGAGGCGCGTAACGAGTACATCGACAACGAGATCAGCAAGGCCGAGGGCGGCGGCGATGCGCCGACCGTCGAGTGGGCGAAGGGCAAGAATCCCTTCGGGCGGGTCGGAGTGCTGACTCTTGGGGCCATCGCGGCGTCGTTGTTCGCATTTCTGACGGTCTCGCTGGCCTTTACCGCCTTGATGGCATTCGTCGGCTGCATGCTGCTTCTCGTCGTTGGGGTGCTCTTCGCATGCCTCTGGGCGGTACCAGGCAGGCCGCGGCAATGGGCGATGAACTGGTTCGAAGCGCTACTGGGATTGGTTCTGCAGTCAATTCTTGCGCTGCTGGTGTTCTCCACAACCCTCGCGCTGGTCACCGCGGTGTTCGGACTGACCGACACGATCGGGTGGCTACCCGTCAGCGGTCTGGCGATCGCGGTTCTGATCGCAGGATTCCGGCTGCGACGCCTTTTCGAGAGCATGAGCACAATGATGCGGCCCGGATCCGGAAGCCTCTTGATGGGTGGACTGGCCCGTCGCGGCGCCATGACTGCGGTTCGCCGGATCATGGGCGCTGTCGGCAGCCGGGCGGCGAGTCCCGCTGTCGGTGAACGCGGCGCAGCGAAGGGTGGTACTAGCCGCGAGGCTTCGGTCGAGCGTGCCACCGCTGTTCGTGTCTTCCGCCAGGCACCTGCCGTGGGCGCGTCAGTCGGCGGTGCAGCAGTGGCGTCGGGTCAACTACGGCAGCCGCATGAGCTGACGTCCGGGCGTGACCGCAGGTCCGTCGACGGAGCCGGCGGCGCAGCCGGGGCGGGCACCACCGGCGTACGCAAAGAAAGCCTGATGGGCCGACTGAAGGATCAGTCTCGCGTTGTTCAGGGCACCTCGATCTCGGCGACGCCACTCGGCGCAGATCCCTCCTCAGGGCGACGACGGGCGATCACCGTGGGCATGACCTCGACCAGTGGTGGCGGTTCGAGCTCGACGTCCGCCGGCGGCGGTGCGACTGGCGGATCCGCCGAGAGTCGCCGCGCTCGGCACGCGCGTGACACGAAATCCTCGGCTGCGTCGAGCAGCCGGTTCGAGCCTCGGGTCCACACGCATTCGGCCAGTCTGCGTGACGGCCCGCCGAAGACCATTCGCGAACGTCGCAGGCCGGCGAGCGGTGGTCAACGCCGTTTCCGGGAGTACTCGAGCGTGACCAAGGACGGTGTGACCGTCATGGTGCCGACGCGCAGGTGAGTCGACGATGACAAAACGGAATCGCGACCGGAGGCGAACCGGCTCTGATCCGGACGGCATCGACAACGATTCCGTGCGGCCGGATCAGTTGCGTCCGGAGGAGCCGGCGGGCTGGCGCGACATGATCAGCACCGACTACTCCTACCCGGAGGAGCTGGACAACCTCGGACGTCGTGAACGTCGCCGGGCGAAGCGCTCCTGGCGCAAGGATGACCACGCACAGCGGATGGCTTGGCTGCGCGACCAGCGCCGGTCGGAGCCGACAAGCCCGGTCGCGGTGATTGTTGCCGTGGTCATCTTGGCAATCATCGTCCTTGGCTTCGGCGGCGGCTTGCCACGCCTACTGGGGCGTGACGAATCTCCGAGCCAGGAGGTGGGTGTGCTGCAGCCGTCGTCTCAACCGGAACGACCGGCGCCGACCGAGGGCCCGACACAGAACACCCCGGCCGATACGTTGACGCCCTCTGGGGCGATCTCGACGCCGCCCGTCCTGACCGAACGCCCATCCGCGCTCGCGACCGCCGCGGCGACCGACGTGGCGACTCGTTGGGCGAAGACTTTCTACACCCGAGATCCTTCTGCCGAGTCGTACGCAGACTTGGTGGCGAAAACCGCGCCGTACATCACGGATGAGGTCGGTGAAAGCCTGACCGCGGCCGGCGACTCCACCTACGAGGCGTTGAAAGCCGATGGTGGTCGGTCGTCGGTCGTAGGGGTCACTGTCACTCCGCCACGCCCCGACTCGGCTCCTGTGGACACGCCGACCCGGATCAGCAGGCTGGTCACCGTCACCATCGACATCACCGGCAAGCGACCGAACAAGATTCAGTTGCCGTTGGTGGTCTCGCTGGCTCCCGAGGGCGCAACGTGGGTCATCAGCGACCTGAACGGTGGGGCCGGGCCATGAGCGACGGAGAGTGGTGATCTCATGTTCATGGACGGAGGATCCGGCGGACTGGCGGGTGCCAGGTCGGTAGCCCTCAAGGCAGCCGGCGCGGTCGCCTTGGTTGGACTGCTCGGTGTGATCACGATCTTGCCGTTCGGCGCGGCCGGTGACCGTTTCGTGGCCAGCTGTCCGGTGGGTGAAACTGGACGGGCCGACGACCCGCCCGCTGACGCATCGACCCTGCAACGCCAAGTCGCCTTTGCGAAGATCATCGACGGAGTTGCCGTCCGTCGGAACCTGCCGGGAAGGGCAACACTTGTGGCGCTGATGACCGCGCTGCAGGAGTCGCAACTGGAAAACATTGGGTATGGCGACCGGGATTCGGTAGGCCTGTTTCAGCAACGCCCATCAGCGGGCTGGGGGACGGTCCAGCAGATTTTGGATCCAACCTATGCCGCGGAAGCCTTTTTCGGGGGACCGAAGCCCCCGAGCCCGCCTGGCCTGGTGGAGATCGAAGGCTGGCCTTCGATGTCCTATACCGAAGCGGCTCAAGCGGTACAGGTTTCCGCGTTCCCGAATGCGTACGCGCGGCATGAGCGAACGGCTCGGCGGATCGCCGAGCTGGCCGGCATCAATCTCGATCGGCCAGGTGATCCGTACGGTGGTCAGGCAGTCGTGACGCCCGGTGTGCCGAACGGAGAAGAGAGCCCAGCTGTCCTGGACGAGTGTGATGAGAGTGGTGGGCTGATCTCTGGTCGCCCGGTGAACGGGGTCTGGCCGCCTGAGGAGGCGACCATCTCGGATCCGACGGGAACGGGCGGCATGGTGACGCCCCGGACGGCGGCGTGGATTTCATCGGCACGCACGAACTTGTCGAATCCGGCGATGAGTTGCTGGGATCCCCATCTGTGGAATCCGACCAGCGACCACCCGAAGGGCCGGGCGTGTGACGTGTTCGTGGGCGGTGACGGCAGGCGAGCACCGGCCGTCCGAGCCAAGGGGGATCGGATCGCGAACTGGACCATCCAGACGGCTGGGACGACCGGGGTCAAGTACCTCATCTGGTACGGCAAGATCTGGAGCGCTCGCACCGGCACGTGGAAGCCGTACAACGGTGGCGGAATCTATGATCCGAGCAACGCGACCGGTGGTCACTTCGACCATGTCCATGTGTCGCTCTATTGATGGCAGAGGCATTGAATGAGTGGTGTTGAGGGCGGACCCGATCAGCCGGAGGGCTCGAAGGGAAGCGGTGCGCACAATCGAGGCGACGGTGCGTCGGATGCCACTCCTCAACTGCCGGGCGGTGGGCCACCACAACCGACGCGAACTCACTCTCCCGGCGGTGGCGGGCTCCTCCTGTCGGAGATCGTCAGTAGCGCAGTCTGGGCGCTGAGCAGCTTCTTCATCATCTACTGGCTGTGCCAGCTCTTCGGAGCCGAGGACGCAATTTGGGTCTTGATCGCGATCTGGCTGGTTTCCGGCGCAATTGTGTTGTGGCCCGGAATCGACTTTGTGCTCTCGCGCTACCTGTTCGGCCTGCGTCAGCCGACCATGGTCGAGGAGCAGCGTCTGATGCCCAGTTGGTACTCGATCGCATCGCGGTCCGGGGTCGACATGAACAAGTACTCGATCTGGATTCAGGGCGCGGAAGGTGCAACTGCCGGGGCAACCGCTGGAAACACAGTCACGGTGACCAACTGGGCGATGTACACGCTCCCGCCGAGCCACCTCGAGGCTGTGATGGCCTTCGACCTGGCCAGCCATCTGCACAGTCGCAGTTGGCTCAGCAGAGTGGCGCTCTGGTACGCAGTGCCGGCCAGACTGGTTGCTCTCGGGATTCGGCAGCTGCTGAAGCTGAGTCGAACGATCCCAGCTGTTGGTTGCACGATCGTCGGGTTCCTGTTGATGGCATACATCGGGATTCTGCTGTTCTCCCTCGTCTTCTACGACAGCCTGGCAGTGCCGTTGCTCTACCTCTCGCCGGTACTGCTGCCATTCCTGTTCGGAGGACTTGCTCACTGGAACGAGCGGATGGCCGATCGCGCGGTGGTCGAGATGGGGTACGGGCGCAAGATGCTGGAAGTTCTCTATGGCTGGCAGGCGCAGCATCAAGAAGAAACCCGCCGGATGGGGATGACGCAGCCGGACTGGCTTGGCGGACGATCGTCCGTGTCTGAGCGGATCCGGGCGTTGGAGAACTACATTCAGCGATCTTGACCGCTGGTCGCTGCCTCAGCCGACGGAGTGCAGGACACGGGCCATTTCAATTGGGTGTTGGTGTCCCCCTGACGGCTTGCATCAGGTCAGAAATTCAATCTCATGCGCGGCGTCGGGGGCGGCGAACTTCAAGAGTTCGTGGGCCTCCGGCTCGATGGCTGACTTCATAGGTCGGGGGAGCTTGGCGATCGAGGCGATCTCGACGACTGCGGACTTCTTGCCCTGGCGGTGGAGTTTCCAAAGAGCGGTGACTTGGCCGTCGTGGAGGACTGAGCCTCTGGTGAGGATTTCGGTCAGGGCCAGGTGCTGCCGGGTGGCGTCCGGGATGAATCGGGTGCGGTCAGCGTGGGAGAGGAGGAGGTTGTCGTACTCAGGAAGGAATCGGACCGGGACCGGAAGGTCCTCCTCCGGCAGCGAGATGTGAGGGAGGTCGTACAAGGTGCGGCCATTGGGAGCAGCGTAGGACCGGAGATCCAGGTGGTCGAAGACCTCGGTGAGGTGGGTTAGGCCGGACCAGGTTTGGGCGTCGGCGGGGGACGCGGGGCCGTAGGCGGCCAGGTAGCGGAGGACGAGGGCGTCGATCGACGGGGTGGCGTCGATGGGGGAGTCGAGCCAGAGGTCCGCGGTGGTGAGGGTGGGGTTGCCGCCTTTGCCCCAGATGCCGCGGGGTGGGATCTGGATGGTGGGGAGAAGACATCGGACGGCGTGGGCCAGCGATGCCGGGTCCCGGTCGGGGAAGAGCGGGCCAAGGTGGTCGCGGAGCTGGGCTGCCGTGGCGGGGGACTCTTTGAGGCGGGTGAGGCCGGCGTGGAGTGCGGCGTCCATGTCTAGGCCCACCAGACGGTGCCGGCCGTAGGCCTGGTTTTGGTAGACCTCGCGTTCCAGGCGGGGCTGGACCAGCGCTCGCAGGGCCAGGAAGTCGCGGCTGGAGGCGAGGTGGATGGTTGCCCGCATCATCGAGCCGCGGACGGCCTGGCGGGATTCGAGTAGGTGGCTCAGCTCGGCAGGGGTGAAGTCGGTGAGGCGAGTCCACAGGCCGACGTACGGCGCCAGGGGGCTTTGGGCCTGCATGCCGACGAGGTGTTCGATCGCGTCCAGCGCGGAAGCGGTGTGGCGTTCGGTGAGCCACTGGCGGTGCAGGGTGGCGCGGTTCAGGGCTCGCAGGGTCAACGTCCGCATGGCCGGTCCTCTCCTTGGTTCGGGGTCAACGCTAGGAGGAGTAGCGGTCAGGTTCTGGCCGTTACGGGCGGACCATGATTTCCCTTGCGGATCGGCAAGTAGTGCGGGTTCTGCTTCCCAGGGAGGGGGTGTGCGAACTAGGGTCGCGACGGATCGTAGTCGTGTCACCACGGATGTCCACCAGGGAGGGAAGATGACCAAGCGCGTGCATCGCCGGAAGGCGGTCGCGGCTCTGGCGGTGGGGTTTGCTGCCGCCACACTCGGGATGTCGTTCACCAGCGCCGCGGGGGCAGCGCCGGACGCCGGTAGTGCGGACGCCGTACCGGCGAACCTGAAGCTGATCCGGACCAAGACGTCGCTGCTCGGCAAGCACCTTTGGTACCAGCAGACCTTCAAGGGGCTGCCGGTGGTGAACGGGTACTACGCGAAGCACCTGGACAAGTCGGGCAAGGTGCTGGAGGTCGCCGACGGGCGCGACGCCGTACCGGACTCGCTGGACGTCACGGTGAAGGTGCCGGCGGCAACGGCGACGAAGTCGGCGAACACATTGGTCAGCGCGCGGGCGGCTCGGAACCGGATCGCCGCGCCGAACAAGAGCGTCACCCCGACCCCGTCCGCCACCGAAGGGGCCGCGCAGCTGGCTGTCGTCGGTGGACCCCACGCGCGCCTGGTCTGGAACGTCACCTCCCGGTCGACCGAGGGCGTCACCCGTTCGCTCGTCGACGCGAAGAACGGTGTCGTGGTCGACTCCAAGGTGATCAGCCACAACGTGGACGGCAAGGGATCGGTGTTCGATCCCAACCCGGTGGTCAGCCAGAAGAACGAGAACCTGGCCGACGAGGACGACAAGAACCAGAACGAGCTGTTCGTCGCGCAGAAGAACGTCATCCTGCGCAACCTGGACGGCTCCGGCAAGCTCAACGGCCCCTACGTCAACATCAAGGAGGCCAAGGGCGGCGTCGCGGAGAGCAAGAGCCACACGTTCGTCTATCAGCGCGCGAACGACAAGTTCGAGCAGGTGATGGCGTACTACCAGGTCAACCAGACCCAGGAGTACATCCACTCGCTCGGCTTCACCGAGGTGAACAACGAGTCGCAGGACTTCGCGATCAACACCTTCGACGGCGACAACAGCTTCTACGACCCGAGCATCGACATGATCACGATGGGCGAGGGGGGCGTCGACGACGGCGAGGACGCCGAGGTGATCTGGCACGAGTACGGACACGCGATCCAGGACGACATCGTCCCGGGCTTCGGGGAGTCCCTGGAGGCCGGCTCGATCGGTGAGGGCTTCGGCGACTACTGGGCCGTCAGCATGTCGATCCCGGTCAGCAAGGGCTACGACCTGCCCTGCGTGATGGACTGGGACGCCACCTCGTACACGTCCGGCCCGAAGCACTGCCTGCGCCGGACCGACACCGGCAAGACCACCGACGACATCTCCGGTTCAGTGCACGACGACGGCGAGATCTGGTCGAACGCCCTGTGGGACATCCACAAGGCGCTGGGCCGCAACAAGGCCAACAAGGTGATCCTGCAGGGCACGTTCTTCTACGCGCCCGACACCACCTTCGCCGACGCGGCGCGTGTCACGGTCCAGTCGGCGCGCCTGCTGTACGGCAAGGCGACAGCCGACCAGGTCACCGCTGCCTTCAAGGCCCGCAAGATCCTCTAGTACGACGTACGACGTACGACGCGCAGCCGGCTCATGCGCCCACCACTACTGTGGGCGCATGAGCTGGAGCACTGCGGACATCCCTGACCAGTCCGGACGCCGGGCCCTCGTCACCGGCGCCACCAGCGGAATCGGCTACGCCACCGCGCTCGAACTGCTCAGACACAACGCCGACGTGCTGATCGCGGTCCGCAACCCAGACAAGGCCGCTCGCGCCGCAGCTGAACTGACTGCCGCAGCCGGCAAGGCTCCTGAGGTCGTCGAACTCGACCTGGCCGACCTCACCAGCGTGCAGCAGGCCGCTGAGCAGATCAGCAAGACCTACGACCGCCTCGACCTGCTGATCAACAACGCGGGCGTGATGGCGACGCCGTACCGGCAGACTGTGGACGGGTTCGAGCTGCAGGTGGGGACCAACCATCTGGGCCACTTCGCGTTGACCGCTCGGCTGATGCCGCTGTTGCAGGAGGCTGACGCGCCGCGGGTCGTCACGGTCAGCTCGATCATGCACAAGACCGTGCGCAGCATCAGCCGGGCCGACTTCCGCGCCGAGAACGGCTACCGGAAGTGGGAGTCCTACGGGAAGTCCAAGCTCGCCAACGTGCTCTTCACGCTGGAGCTGGACCGCCGTGCACGGGCGGCCGGCTCGAACCTGATCAGCGCGGGCTCGCACCCCGGCTATGCCTCCACAAATTTGCAGGCGGCCGGGCCGGCGCTGGCCGGGAGGCGCCTTCAGGCCCAGGTCTTCGGTGCCTTCACCCGCTTGGCCGCGCAGTCCGCCGCTGCCGGCGCCTGGCCCAGCCTGTACGCCGCGACGCTGCCCGACGTGCGTCCTGGCTCGTTCGTCGGGCCGGGTTTCCTGGACTATCGCGGCGCGCCGAAGGTGGTCCGTCCGAGCCATGCCGCGCAGGACGCGGAGCTCGCGAAACGCTTGTGGGACTGGTCGATCGAGGCGACCGGCGTCGAGATCTGGTGAACCGAACCGGAACTCGGTCGGCATTCTTCAGGCATTCTACTGGCACTTAGCGTGGTTGCGTGATGACAGAGCGCTGATCACCTGCCTACCCTTCAGTGGTCCTCGTTCCGCCCCCACCGAAGAGGTTCTGCCTGATGATCACGACTCGACGTACTTTCCTCGGTCTCATCGCGGCCGTTGCCGCGTCCGGCGTCACCCCGGCGTTCGCGTCCTGCCGGGACGGCGCGACGCTCTACATCGGCACCTACACGTCCGCGGGTGGGACCGGGATCGGGCTCGCCTCGTACGACGCGGCCAGCGGTGTGATCACCTCGAACGGCGTGCTGACGGGGGTCCAGGAGCCGTCGTTCCTGATCCTGGCGCCGTCCGGCCGGTTCCTGTACGCCGTGAACGAGCAGACCGACGGCGGCGTGACGGCGATCGCGGTGGATGCCCCGGGCAAGTTGCGAGTGCTGAATCGCCAGTCGACCGGCGGATCCGCGCCCTGCCATCTCGCGCTGGTTGCTGGTGGCAAGTATCTGCTGAGCGCCAACTACGGATCGGGCGACGTCGCCGTGCATCCGGTCAAGGCCGACGGAAGGCTGGGCGCGCGGACCGACCTGGTCAAGCACGTCGGCGCCTCGCCGCACGCGCATCAGGTGGTGGAGGATCCGGCCGGCCGGTACATCCTCTCGGTCGACCTCGGGACCGACACCGTCTACACCTCCACGATCGCCGCGACCGGCAAGCTGACCGACGTAGCCCAGGCGAAGCTGAAGCCAGGCGCGGGGCCACGCCATCTCGCTTTCCACCCGAACGGACGGTACGTCTACGTCGCGAACGAGCTCGACAGTACCGTCGTGCCGTGCGGCTACTCCGACGGGCGCCTCACTCCCGGTACGCCGCTGCCGACCGTGCCGGCGGGTTCCCCGCAGAACTACCCCGGCGAGGTGATCGTGTCGCCGGACGGCAAGTTCGTCTACGTCACCAATCGGGGGCACAACAGCATCGCGGTGTTCGCCGTCGAGTCCGGGGGAGCGGCCCTGCGGCTGGTCGCGACGCCGTCGTGCGGCGGGGACTGGCCGCGGCACTGTGCGATCGATCCGACCGGCACCCTGCTGCTCGTCTCCAACCAGCGGTCCAACTCGATCACCACGTTCCACAGAAACCAACAAACCGGGACTCTGAGGCCGGCGGCCAGCTTCAGCACTCCGAGTCCCGTGTGCACGCTGGTGTGATGTTCGATCATGCGCGAGCCCTTGCAAATTTGTCGTGAGAGCGTTCCCATGGTGCTGTCCTTTCCCCGCCCCGGAAGGAAAAGCAGTATGAAGTCACGCCTCGCCGCGGTCGCGGCCGGACTCCTGGCCGCGACCGCACTCATCGTCCCGAGTTCCCAAGCAGCGCCACCACCGGATGCTGCTGCGTGGCAGGTCGGGACGCCACCACTCAGCACACCCTGGACCGACGACGTCTCACCCACCAACGCGCTCCCGGAGTACCCGCGACCGCAGCTGACCCGCGACCGCTGGCAGAACCTCAACGGCCTGTGGGAGTTCGCCGCCGCTACTCCGGGCGAGGCGCCGCCGTTCGGTCGGTCGCTGGCCGAGAAGGTCCTGGTGCCCTATCCGATCGAGTCGGCCCTGTCCGGCATCCAACGGCACGAGGACCGGATGTGGTACCGCCGGACGTTCACCGTACCGAAGAGCTGGTCGGGTCAACGCCTGCTCCTGCACTTCGGCGCGGTCGACTACGACGCGAAGGTCTGGGTCAACGGCCGCCAGGTCGCCACCCATCGCGGCGGGTACGACGGGTTCTCGGTCGACGTGACCACCGCGTTGCACCGGACCGGTCCGCAGGAGGTGATCGTCTGGGCCGAGGACCTCACCGACGAGACCTTCCAGCCGATCGGCAAGCAGCGCGAGGTCGGCGACCGCGGCATCTTCTACCAAGGCAGCTCCGGGATCTGGCGGACCGTCTGGATGGAGCCCGTGGGCCGGTCCTCGATCGAGCGGCTGCAGCTGACGCCCGACGTACCGGGTGGCGCGCTGCGGCTCGTCGCGGACACGACCGGGCCGGCGGGTCTCGAGGTCGAGGTCAGCGTGTACGACGGACGCCGCAAGGTCCGCACGCAACGTGGCAAGGCCGGATCGGAACTCCGGCTGGCGATCCCGAACCCGAAGTTGTGGTCGCCCGACCACCCGTTCCTCTACACGCTCGACGTCAAGCTGATCGATCGCGGCAAGGTCGTCGACCGGGTCGGTTCGTACTCGGGTCTGCGGTCGGTCGGCAAGCTGAAGGGGGCCGACGGCAAGCTTCGGCTGGCGCTGAACGGGAAGATCCTGTTCAACCTCTCGACGCTCGACCAGGGATTCTGGCCGGACGGGCTGAACACCGCGCCGACCGACGAGGCGCTGCGGTTCGACCTCGAACAGCACAAGGAGCTCGGGTTCAACACGGTGCGCAAGCACATCAAGGTGGAGCCGGACCGCTGGTACTACTGGGCCGACAAGCTCGGGCTGATGGTCTGGCAGGACATGCCGTCGTCGAAGACCGATCCGATCCCGCCGGCCTGGCAGGCGCAGTACAAGGCGGAGCTGCACGAGATGATCGAGGAGCACAAGAGCTTCACCTCGATCACCACCTGGGTGCCGTTCAACGAGGGCTGGGGTGAGTGGGACCTGGCCGAGACCGGGCGCATCGCCGACAGCGTCAAGGCGCAGGACCCGTCCCGGCTGGTCAACGCGCACAGCGGGATGAACTGCTGCGACTCCCTGGGCGATTCCGGGCGCGGCGACATGATCGACCATCACGCGTACCTGGGGCCGGCGACGCCCGCGCCGTCCGGTGATCGGGTCGCGGTCGACGGGGAGCACGGTGGGTTCGGGTTGAAGACGCCGGAGCACATGTGGTTCGGCGACGGGTTCGCGTACGAGATGACGCCGGACTCGGCGACGCTCACCCGGCGGTACGTGGAGAACCAGCGCGATGTGCTCAGGTCGGCGAACACCTGTGGGATCAGTGGTTCGGTGTACACCCAGATCACCGACGTCGAGGGTGAGCTGAACGGCTTCTTCACCTACGACCGGCAGGTGCCGAAGATGGACTTCGCGCAGGTCCGGGCGGTGAACGAGCAGATCATCGCCGGCGCGGACGGGACCGGCACGGGTGGACCGAACCCACCGCCCGGTACGCCGGGAGCCGACGGGATCCACTTCTACCCGCTGGACGGGACCGGGGAGGATGCCGTCGGGACGAACGACGCGACGCTGGTCGGGGGTGCGATCTTTGCTCCGGGCAAGAACGGGCAGGGCGTTGCGACGACCGGCGCGGGCCAGTTCGTCGACACCGGCGCGCAACTGCTGGACACCAGCGGCAACTACACCGCCACGGCGTGGGTGAAGCTCAACAAGGCCGATGGTGCGTTCCAGACCGTGGTGAGCCAGGACGGTGAGCGGGACAGCGCGTTCTTCCTGCAGTACTCCGGTCAGGACCAGAGGTTCGCGATGAGCTTCCCGGGCCAGCGCGCGCTGGCGCCGACGAAGCCGAATCCCGGTCAGTGGTATCACCTGACCGGCGTACGGGATGCTGCGAAGGGGGAGTTGCGGTTGTACGTGGATGGTGCGCTGGTCGCCACGAAGGCGGCTTGCAGCCTGGACTCCAGTTCGACCGGTCACACGGTGATCGGGCGCGGGAAGTTCGGGGGTAATCCGGTGGATTACCTCGACGGGGTGGTCGATCAGGTTCACCTGTTCGACCGGGCTCTGGATGCGACGGAGGTGAAGGCGCTGTACGACTCCGGTCGCTGATCGTCGCCCTCGGACCCCGCGGGCACGCGGGGTCCGGGGTGCGGGGGTGCTCGTGTGCGCGCGTGGTGGGGGGGTGGGCGTGTGCGCGCGTGGTGCCGAGCGTGGGGTTGCCCGAGTGCGCGGGTGGTGTGGGTTGGGCGCGTGCGCGCTTGGTGCCGGGTGTGGAGTTGCCGGAGTGCGCGCGTGGTGCAGGGCGTGGGTTGCCGGAGTGCGCGCGGGTTGCGGGGTGTCAGGTCGCCGGAGGACGCGCGTGGTGCGGAGTGTGGGATTGCTCGCGTGCGCCTGTGGTCGGGGCTTGCCGAGTTCCGCGTGTACGCGCCGGGCGGGCAAAGTTGCTGCACGTCTGCGGCGAGGTGCGGAGTGCGCACGGTTGGCCGTGCACGGGTGGTCGAGGTTGTGAAGTGCGCGCCTGCGGGCTCGCTGGGGGGAGTCGCCGCGTGCGAGCGCGCTGCAGAGGTGCGACGTCCCCGCGTACGAGCGCGGTGCCAACGTGTGAAGTCCCCCGCGTACGAGCCCGGTCCGGGAAACGAAGTCGCCGGGTACGCGCGGTGTTCGAGGTGCGAAGTTCTCTGGGAAGGCCGATGCTGGTAGTGCCGACCAGGGAGGTGTGGCCGATGACCGCTCCCAGCCGTGTACTTGCTTCGCGTGCCGTGACGCGGTTCCGTCCTCCGCGGTTCGGGTTGGGTGGGGCTTCGTTGGGGGAGCTGCCGGCGAACGCCGCGGGAGAGGCTCTGGCGACCGCCACGGTCGAGGCGGCCTATACGGCGGGGATCCGGTTCTTCGACAGTTCGCCGGCGTACGGGGACGGGCTGGGGGAGCGCCGGATGGGCGTGGTGCTGGCGGGACATCCGCGGGCCGGGTTCATGGTGTCGTCGAAAGTGGACGCGGGACTGGCGGCTGACCGGGTGCGTGAGTCGGTGGAGGGCAGTCTCGAGCGGCTCGGAGTCGCGTCGGTCGACTTGATGTTCCTGCAGGATCCCGGTGGGCGGGCGATCGGCGACGCGTACGGCGTACTGGATGAGCTTCGGGGACGTGGAGTGGTTGGCGGGATCGGGGTGGCGGGGCAGGACTGGGAGGAGCTCGATCGGGTCGTTCGGGACTTCCAGGTGGATGCGGTGCTGTTGGCGGGCCGGTATTCGTTGCTGGACCGCGCGGGTACGCCGCTGCTGGATCGCTGCCAGGCAAGGGGAGTGGCGGCGATCGTTTCCGGGGTGCTGACTCCGGAGGTGTTGCTGATGGACCAGTCCAAGCAGACGACTGAGCCGAAAACCATCATGGCTCGGCGGATCTCCGCGGTGTGCGAACGGTACGGCGTATCGCTGCCGCAGGCGGCGTTGGCCTTTCCTGGTAGGCATCCCGCGGTGGCCTCGGTGCTGATCGGGGCTGCCAGTCCGGCGGAGATCCGGGCCGACGCGGCGCTCGTCCGGCAACCGGTGCCGGAACGGTTCTGGCGCGATCCCGAGCTGGCGCGACTTCTGGACGGCTGAAGAACCCGTCCCGGTAACGTGAAGCATCCGCTGGCAACTGAACAACCCACCCCGGCAACGCGAAGCCCCGCTGGCAACTGAACAACCCGGGCAATCTGAACAACCCCTGGCCACAAGATGTCCGTCCGGGCAGAACCGCCCACGAACCCTTGTCAGCGCCAAAGCGCTCCGCGATTCTGGTCGCTCCGATTCCTGTGGGGGGATGTCTTGTCCAGAATCACTGCGTCCTGCCTGCGCGCCGCCGCGCTGGCCGGACTGCTCGGCGCGAGTCTCGTCGTCACGTCAGCACCGGCCACAGCCGCCACCATCACGGTCACCACAACCGCCGACGTGGTCAACGGCGGTGACGGCCAGACCTCCTTGCGCGAAGCCTTCACCACCGCGTCCGGCAACGGCGCCGACGACGTCATCACGCTCGGCGCCGGCCTGACCTACGCGCTGTCGATCTGCACCGGCCCCCTCACCCACGCGGACACCCACGAGCTAGTTGTCCAAGGCAACAACGCGACGATCGAGCAGACCTGCGACGCGACCCGCATCGTCAACAGCACCAGCCACGACGGCCGACTCGAACTCGAGGACCTCGCGATCGACGGCGGCCCGAACACCACCAACACCGGCCTCGAAGGCGCGGCGATCCGCTCCGACAGCGAACTGCGGCTCAGCAACGTCGAGGTCCGCAACGTCTTGTCGCCCGGCGGCAGCGTGGTCTGGAGCAGCTTCGATCACGGCACCACGCCGTACCGGATGGAACTGGACGGCGGAAGCCTGCACCACAACACCGGCAGCGTGGTCAGCTGCGACAACTGCTCGCTGTCGATCAACGGCACGAGCATCGCGAACAACAATGGCTCCGGCCTCTCGCTCGTCGACGGCTACCCCGTCCTGATCGAGAGCGCGACGATCGAGAACAACACCCGCACCGGCATCACCAACACCGGCCAGGGATTCGCCGCGAACACGATGACCGTCAACAACACCTCGATCCGGAACAACGGCCGGGCCGGCATCCTGTGCAGCAACTGCGGGCACCTCAGCATGTACTCGACCAGCGTCGCGGACAACGGCCTGACCGCGGCCGACGCGCGCGGCGGCATCTCGTTCACCGCGTCCAAGCGCGGCAACGGCTCGCTCGGCGTCAGCGCGATCCTGTCCAGCGTCACCGGCAACAAGAGCACCCAGCCAGGCGGCGGGATCTCGCTGACGCCCGTCCTGATCGAGGACGATGGCAGCAGCCCGAGCGTCGCGCTCGACCGGGTGTTCGTCGACAACAACCAGTCGGTCGGCGGTGGCGGCGGCATCTGGCTCGGGTTCGGCCGCGTTCAGATGTACAAGGGCAGCCTGGCCGGCAACAGCACGACCGGTGGTCACGGCGGTGCGGCCGGATCGGTCGACGCCACCGGGCCGTTCGACATGACCTTCGACGAGACTCCGCTCACCAACAACTCCGCGACCGGTGACGGCGGCGCGATCTACGCGAAGGAGATCGCCGCGCTGTACGTCGACCGGACCGGGCTGAGCAACAACACCGCCGGCGGCAACGGCGGTGGAGCGAAGGTGGTCAACAGCTACTCGGTGACGCTCGACGACATGGCCGTCGACAACAACAAAGCGGCCAACGGCGCCGGTCTGGACGTCGCCACCGAGAATCTCGGCGCCAACCGGGTCACGTTCGCCGACAATGTGGCGACCGGGACCGGCGGCGGAGTGCGGCTGGCCGCCGTCGCGGCGAACTTCCTCAACAGCACGTTCAGCGGCAACACCGCCACGACCGGCGGAGGGCTCGCCGTGACGAACGGCGCGGCGACCACGCTGACCTACGTGACGATGGCGGACGACCAAGCGACGACCGGCGCGCACATCGCCGCCGTACCGGCTGCTCAGGTGAAGACCGACCGGAGCGCGATCGTGCTGCCGAAGGTCGGGGTCTCGTGTGCGGGGATCGGCGGAGCGTTCGCCGGGACGTCCCTCGGTTTCTCGGTACGGCGGGACGCCACCTGCGGCAGTGCCGCGTCCGACCTGGTGACGGCGGCGGATCCGCAGCTCGCGGGGCTGGCGGGCGGCGGGTTCTCGCGGGTTCGGGTGCCGGCGGCGACGAGTCCGCTCGGCGGGCGGGTTCCGGCCGCGAGCTGCGGCGAGGAATCCGACCAGCGGATGGCGTTCCGGCCGACCGGAGCGAACTGTGAGCCGGGCGCGGTGGAGATCGCCGAGACGGTGGCGGTCACTCCGGATGCGGCGTTGAAGGCGCTGATCGCCGAGGTGAAGGGGCTGCACCTGCAGGCCGGGCTGGAAGCCAGCCTGGTGCTCAAGCTGGAGCTGGCCAGGGCGGCGGTGCAGAAGAACCAGAATCCGGCCGCGAAGACGTTGCTGACGGCGTTCGTGATCGAGGTGAAGGTACTCGCCGCGAAGAAGCTCGTCCCGGCGGCAGCCGCGCAGCAGCTGGTGACGAAGGCAACGGCGATCAAGGACTCGCTGTGAGTAGGGTGGTGCGCGGGTCCGTGACCGCGGGCCCCCGGACGAGACGGCGCCGTACCCGGCCGACGCAAAGACGACGCCAGCCCCGGGAGGGGCAGAGGTCATGCATGCTGTCGACGTTCTCGAAATCGCCGGTGCGATCACGATTCTGATCGCCTTCGCCGCGTCCCAGGCCGGGCGCTTGGAGCAGAAGACGCTCCGGTATCAGTTGCTCAACCTGATCGGTTCGGCTGTTCTTGCCGTGATTGCCGGGGTCGAGCGATCGTGGGGGTTCCTGCTGCTCGAGGGGACATGGGCGCTGGTCAGCTTGGTCGGGCTCATCGCGCTGCTGAAAAGCCGGCGGATGGCGAGCACGACCAGCTGACCAAGACGGACAGCTCAGCTAGAACCGGTCGGCAGGGTCGTCCGGCGTACCAGGCGAGTTCGGGCTGGTACCAGGCGTGCCCGGGCGAGTGACAGTACTGGTCGGCGTCCCCGGGCTGGGTCCAGTGGTCGGGCTGGTCGTACCCGGCGGCGGCGTGGTCGGCGTGACCGTCACCGTCGCGGTACCGCTCGGATCCGGAATCACCGGCCCGGGATCGACCTCGGGCGCGTTGCGGAACAGCAGCCACGCGATCAGTACGGCGAGCGCCATGATCAGCGCCATCGCGAGCAGCGACAGGATGAGCGCGAGCCGGGACGCCGGACGCAATGCCGTCGGCCACGGCAGCGGCCAGATCCTGAACAACCCCGGGCGCCGACGCCCCTCCCAGTAGTGCCGGAAGTCCGGCCCACGGACCCGGCCGAGCTGCGGAATCCGGTCCATCAGTACGGCGGACAGCACGTCCTCGCCGCGGCGTTCGGCGATCAGTCGCTCGTCGGCCGCCGAGCTCGAACCGTCGTCCTCACGCACCGGGCCCAGCGCGACCCACAGCGCGAGATCGTCGTCGTCCGCGTCGTTGTGCGCGAGTACGGCGTCCCCGGGCAGCGCGTCGACCGCCCGGACGAACCGGTCCCGCGCGGCCGCGTCGTCGGCCGACCCCTCGGTCATCATCGCCACGACGGCGCCGCGGCCGTTCTCGTCCGCCGCGGAGTAGAGGTAGCCGGCCGCGTTCGCCCCGAGCCGCCCGCGCAGCCAGAACTCGCCGACCCGCGGCGGGTCCTCCGGCAGCAGCGGCAACGCGTCCGGCAGCGTGCGCGCCGGCGCGCTCACCTCGGGAGCGTCCGGCGGCGCGGTGGTCGTCGGCGATTGGGTCGCGGTCATCAACACCAATCCCACCACATCGGCGGTAACGCTGTCGCCCACCCCGACGCGCTCACGCCCGCGCCGACCTGCACCACCGACCAACCGCCGCCGCCGCGGTGCCGCCTTAGCCTGACCACGCTCAGGCGGTGACGGCATCCGCTGGTTGGTCGGTGGTGCAGGTCGGCGCTGCCTGGACGGCAGCCGGGCCGAGGCCGGCGCACCGACGACGAGGAGTGCGGATTTGAGTCGGCGGGGAGGATGGAGACTGGCCCGGGTGGGGCGTGGTGTGGCTGAGCCCGGGGATCTGATGGAATGACCGGAGTTCCCGAGCACCAGGCCCGCGTGGGCCCCGGAAGGACAGGCATGACCGAAACCACCGTCCCGGCGGGGTCAGTGGCCCAGCAGTCTCGTCTGGTCGGCGAGGCGATCACCGAGGTCAAACGCGTGATCGTCGGCCAGGAGCACATGGTCGAGACGCTGATGGTCTCGCTGCTGGCCAAGGGGCACTGCCTGCTCGAAGGCGTTCCGGGCGTGGCCAAGACGCTCGCGGTGCGGACCTTCGCGTCGGTGGTCGGCGGGTCGTTCGCGCGGATCCAGTTCACTCCGGACCTGGTCCCTTCCGACATCGTCGGCACCCGGATCTACCGGCAGACCCGGGAGACCTTCGACATCGAGCTGGGCCCGACGTTCGTGAACTTCGTGCTCGCCGACGAGGTGAACCGGGCGCCGGCCAAGGTGCAGTCGGCGATGCTGGAGCTGATGGCCGAGCGGCAGGTGTCGATCGGCGGCCAGACCTTCCCGATGCCCAAGCCGTTCATCGTGATCGCCACCCAGAACCCGATCGAGTCCGAGGGCGTCTACCCGCTGCCCGAGGCGCAGCGCGACCGCTTCCTGGTCAAGATCGACGTGCCGCACCCGCGCGGGCACGAGGAGTTCGAGATCCTGCGCCGGATGAGCGTCGACCCGCCGCAGCCGCGGCAGGTGCTGCAGCCGGAGACGATCATGGAGCTGCAGCGCTCGGCCGAGCAGGTCTTCGTGCACAACCTGGTCGCCGAGTACGCCGTCCGCCTGGTGATGGCGACCCGGACGCCGACCGACTTCCACCTGCCCGACCTGGAGCCGATCATCGAGCTCGGCGTCAGCCCGCGGGCGACGCTCGGCCTGATCTCGGCCGGTCGCGCCCTGGCACTGATCCACGGCCGCGACTACCTGCTGCCGAGCGACGTGCAGACCGTCGCGCTGGACGTGATGGGCCACCGTCTCGGCCTGACCTTCGACGCGATCGCGGACAACATCGACGCCCGCGCGGTGATCGAGCGGATCCTGGCCACGGTTCCGCCGCCGCAGCCGGTCTGGCGCGACGGCAACGACGCGTCCGGCCGCCCCGAGTTCGTCTAACACATGGCCAACCGACCCGACCCACGAGTTGCGATGACGATCTCGCAGCTCGCGCCCGAGCGGGCGTTGCGCCGGCTGGAGCTGACCGTCGTACGGCGGCTCGAGGGCTACCTGCACGGCGAACACCTCGGGTTGCTGCCCGGGCCGGGGACCGAGCTGGCCGAGGCGCGCGAGTACCAGGTCGGCGACGACGTGCGGCGGATGGACTGGGCGGTCACGGCCCGTACGACGATGCCGCACGTGCGCGACCTGATCGCGGACCGCGAGCTGGAGACCTGGGCGCTGGTCGACCTGTCCGCGTCGATGGACTTCGGTACGTCGCAGCTGGAGAAGCGCGAGCTGGCGGTCGCCGCCGTGGCCACCGTCGGCTTCCTGACCCACCGGCTCGGCGACCGGTTCGGCGGGCTGATGCTGCGCGACTCGACGCTGCGGCGCTGGCCGGCCCGCTCCGGCCGCCTCGCGCTGTACGGGCTGCTCCGCGCGCTGCTGGCCGAGAAGGACCACGGCGAGCAGCAGGCCCGCAGCGATCTGGCCGGCGCGCTCGACTCGATGGCCCGGACGCAGCGCAAACGGGGCCTGCGGGTGGTCGTGTCGGACTTCCTCACCCCCGAGGACGGCGAGATCGACAGCCGGATGGAACCATCCTGGGAGCGCGCGATGCGCAAGCTGACCGCGCAGCACCAGGTGCTCGCGGTCGAGATCGTCGACCCGCGCGAGCTCGAGCTGCCGAACATCGGCGTGGTGATGATCGGTGATCCCGAGACCGGCCAGATCCGCGAGATCGACACCCGCAAGCGCCGGGTCCGCGAGCAGTACGCCGCCGCGGCGCTCGCGCAGCGGGAACGGACCAGGATCGCCCTGCGTAGGGTAGGAGCCGGGCACCTGGTTCTGCGGACCGACCGGGACTGGGTCGCCGACACCGTGCGGTTCGTGCTCGCCTACAAGCGAGTCGCGCCGCGCCTGCACCAACCGCCGAAGGGAGTGGCTCGCTGATGGAGTTCCTGTCTCCGGCCCGACTCTGGTTCCTGCTGCTGATCCCGCTCGTGGTCGCGGCGTACATCTACTTGCAGCACCGGCGCGCGCAGTACGCGCTGCGCTTCACCAACATCGCCCTGCTCGACCGGGTCGCCCCGCGCCGGCCGCAGTGGCGCCGGCACCTCGCGGTCGGCCTCGCGCTGCTCGCGGCGTGCTCGTGCATCGTCGCGTTCGCCCAGCCCAAGGACGAGGTCAAGGTGCCGCGCGAGCGGGCCACGATCGTGGTCGCGATCGACGTCTCGCTGTCGATGATGGCCACCGACGTCGACCCGAACCGGCTGGAAGCGGCGAAGAAGTCGGCGAAGAACTTCGTCAACCAGCTGCCCGGCAAGTTCAACGTGTCGCTGGTCAGCTTCGCCGGCACGGCCTCGATCATCGTGCCGCCGACCACCGACCGGGCCACTGTGCAGCGCTCGATCGACGGGCTGGAGCTGGCCGAGTCGACCGCGACCGGCGAGGGCATCTTCACCTCGCTGCAGGCGCTCACCCAGGTCCCGCCCGACCCCGAGCACCCCGACGACCCGGCCCCGGCGCGCATCGTGCTGCTGTCCGACGGCAAGCGCACGGTCGGCCGGACGGCGCAGGAGGGCGCGCAGGCGGCCAAGGCGAAGAACACGCCGATCTACACGATCACCTTCGGCACCGACTCCGGCTTCATCGAGATGGACGGGATCCGCCAGCGGGTTCCCCCGGACCGCGCCGAGCTGCGCAGCGTCGCGGAGATCACCGGCGGCGAGGCGTACACGGCCGAGTCCGCGGGCGAGCTGGAGGACGTCTACAAGGACATCGGCTCCTCGGTCGGCTACGACAAGGTCGACAAGGAAGTCACCTCGCGGTTCGCCGGGATCGCGATGCTGTTCACGCTGGCCGCCGCCGGCGCGTGCATCGCGATGGCCTCACGCTTCCCGTAGCAGCTGCCCGCGGCGGCTGTACGGCGCTGCAGCGCCCGTGCGCGCCTGCCGCGCCCGTACGACGCTGCCACGCCCGTGCGACGCCTGCCGCGCCCGTACGACGCTGCCACGCCCGTGCGACGCCTGCCGCGCCCGTACGACGCTGCCACGCCCGTGCGGCCCTGCCACGCCCGTACGGCCGGCAACTGCCCCGGCCGGGCCGTTGCCGCTGGCAATTACCGCGTCGACCACTGCCTGGTACCCCACGGCGGCGGCGGCGGGATCCGAGCCCCCGGAACGCCGACACCGTCCTGGCAGCTCCGCCCAACTGCTGGCCACGAATCCGTCCGCGTCCTGGCGCAGCTCGCGCGCGCGGCGGGCCGAATCGGTCGACGCTCTACCGAAGGTTCCCGTCCCGCGACGCTGCTGACGGGGTCGTTTTTCGACATCGGCCGCCCGGCTGAGCCGCCCGGCGACGGATTCCGGACCGATCGGTGCCGGATTGCGACACGACGGTGATGTAGTTGACATGGCGTGGTTGCTGGTGTCACAGGGGTCAGTGGTGCAAGATGGGTCTCGCTGTCCGGGACTTTCGAGCCCGTGTTCGAGAACGCTGGGGAAGGCGCAGCTC
The DNA here is from genome assembly GCF_001984195.1 of Kribbella sp. ALI-6-A. Taxonomy (GTDB): domain Bacteria; phylum Actinomycetota; class Actinomycetes; order Propionibacteriales; family Kribbellaceae; genus Kribbella. Next base: position 1,291,036 of record NZ_MTQN01000011.1, on the reverse strand, counting down.
GAGCACAAGGAGGTCCTGGTGGCGACGACTCGTGGCGTTTTGTACGTCCACACGGTGCCGTCAGCGCTGTGCCCGCATGTCGAGTGGGCAGCGGGCGGCATCCTTGGCGTGCCTGTGAAACTGGACTGGACGCCGCAGCCCGCGGCCCAGGGCACGTACCGGGCCGAGCTGTCGTGGCAGGCGGAAGCCGGTACGGCGGCCAAGCTGGCGTCCGCGCTGCGCGGATGGCAGAAGCTGCGCTTCGAGGTCACCGAGGAGCCCAGCAACGGCGTCGAGGGTGAGCGGTACTCGTTCACGCCGACGCTCGGGGTGTTCCACGCGACCACCGGGGTGCACGGCGACATCATGGTGCCCGAGGACCGGCTGAAGGCCGCGATGCTCAAGGCCGCCAGCGGCGAGGCCGACCTGACCGAGGAGGTCGAGCGTTTGCTCGGCCGGCCCTGGGACGACGAACTGGAACCGTTTCGCTACGCGGGTGACGGTGCTCCGGTCCGCTGGCTCCACCAGGTGGTCTGAGGACTGAATCAACCGCTCGACAGCAAACCTGAGAAGTTCTGAAGAAAGCAGTGAAGGCAGGAGCTTTCCGCAGAGTTTTCGAGGATGCTGGAGACCCACAGCTTCCCCGGTCGTCCGGGGACCAGGCCGTGGCCGCTGGGCCACCGGGTGTCGGGACACCCCCGGTTGTCACCAAACAGCGGCCGCACCACGTGAAAGGGCGCGAACCCCACCGGGGTTCGCGCCCTTTCGTTGTGCCGATCGCGTTGCGTCCGAAGAACCCGAGGCTCTAGGCCTCGGTTCTTCGGACGTTGCGGGTGGCGCTAGAGCGGGATGTTGCCGTGCCGGCCGCGGACGCGACCGTGCTGCTCGGCGGTGGCGATCGCCGCGGCCAGCGCCGACCGGGTCTTGGCCGGCTCGACCACTTCGTCGACGACGCCGATCTCGCGGGCTCGTTCGATGCCGCCGGCGATCGTCTCGTGCTCGGCGGCCAGTTCGGCCTCGACCTGCGTGCGCAGTTCCGGAGCGACCTCGGCGAGCTTGCGCCGGTGCAGGATCCGGATCGCGGCGACCGCGCCCATCACGGCCACCTCGGCCCGCGGCCAGGCGAACACCCGGGTCGCGCCGAGCGAGCGCGCGTTCATCGCGATGTACGCGCCGCCGTAGGTCTTGCGGGTCACCAGCGTCACCCGCGGTACGACGGACTCCGCGAAGGCGTGCAGCAGCTTGGCGCCACGCCGTACGACGCCGTCCCACTCCTGACCGACGCCCGGCAGGTATCCGGGGACGTCGACCAGCACCACCATCGGTACGCCGAACGCGTCGCACATCCGGACGAACCGCGACGCCTTCTCGGCCGACAGCGCGTCCAGGCAGCCGCCGAGCCGCAGCGGGTTGTTCGCGATCACGCCGACCGTGCGCCCGCCGAGCCGGCCGAGCGTGGTGACGATGTTCGGCGCCCAGCGCTGGTGCAGCTCGACGCCCGAGCCCTCGTCGAGTACGCCGCCGACCAGCGGGTGCACGTCGTACGCGCGCTTGGCCGACTCGGGCAGCAGCCCGGACAGGTCGCTGTCGGAGACGTCGCCGGAGACCTCGCCCTGGTTCGCGAACAGATCCGCGAGTCGCCGAGCCTGCTCGATCGCGGCCGCCTCGGAGTCGGTCGTGATGTGCACGACGCCGGAGCGCCGGCCGTGCGGCTCGGGGCCGCCGAGGCGCAGCATGTCGACGTCCTCGCCGGTGACCGAGCGGACGACGTCCGGACCGGTGACGAAGATCCGTCCCTCCGGGCCGAGGATCACCACGTCGGTCAGCGCCGGCCCGTACGCCGCGCCGCCGGCCGCCGGGCCGAGCACGACCGAGATCTGCGGGATCTTGCCGGAGGCCTGCGTCATCGCGTAGAAGATCTTGCCGACCGCGTGCAGGCTGAGCACGCCCTCGGCCAGTCGCGCGCCGCCGGAGTGCCACAGCCCGATGATCGGCAGCTCCTCGCGCCGCGCCACCTCGTACGCCGTACAGACGACCTCGCAGCCCTCGTCGCCCATCGCGCCGCCCATCACGGTCGCGTCGGAGCAGAACGCGACGACCGGAGCGCCCGCGATCGTGCCGCGGACGGCGAGCATGCCGGACAGGTCGTCGGGGGTGATCAGCTCGAGCGAGCCGGGGTCGAGCAGGTTCGTCAGCCGGGTGAACGGGTTGCGGGGGTCCAGTTCGCGGGGCAGCTTCGCTGGTTTCGCGGGGGCAGTGGTCATGGGCATCTCCGGGGGATCAGCTGGCGAAACTGCCTACTGGATGGTGCTGGGCCGGGCGTGAGACGCCCGGCCCAGCCAAGAATCAGATCGACTTGAAGGCCAAGGCGACGTTGTGCCCGCCGAAGCCGAAGGAGTTGTTGAGCGCCGCGAGGTCGCCGTCGCCGAGCTTGCGCGGCTCGGTGGCGATGTCGAGGTCGACCCCGTCGTCCACCTTGTCGAGGTTGATGGTCGGCGGCACCACGCGGTGGTGCAGCGCGAGCACGGTGGCGATCGACTCGACCGCTCCGGCGGCGCCCAGCAGGTGACCGAACATCGACTTCGGCGCGGTCGCGACCGCCTGGTCGGCCGCACTGCCCAGCGCCTTGCGGATCGCCACCGACTCGGCGACGTCACCGACCGGCGTCGAGGTGGCGTGCGCGTTGATGTGCACGACGTCGGCGGCCGTCAGGTCGCCCTCGCGCAGCGCCTGCAGCATCGCGCGCTCCGCGCCCGAGCCGGTCGGGTCGGGCTGCACGATGTCGTGGCCGTCGGCGGTGATGCCGGAGCCGGCGAACTCGGCGTAGATCTTGGCGCCCCGGGCGACCGCGTGCTCGTAGGTCTCCAGCACCAGCACGCCGGCGCCCTCACCGAGCAGGAAGCCGTCGCGGTCGACGTCCCACGGCCGCGACGCGCGCTCCGGGTCGTCGTTGCGCCGGCTCAGCGCCATCATCTGGCCGAACGCGGCCAGCGGCAGTCCGGCGATCGACCCCTCCGCGCCGCCGGCGACCACGATGTCGGCCCGGCCGAGCCGGATCTGGTCGGCGGCCAGCGAAATCGCCTCGTTGCTGGAGGCGCAGGCCGAGACCGGCGTCTGGACGCCGGCCAGCGCGCCGAGCTCGAGGCCGACGTTGGCGGCCGCGGAGTTCGGCATCAGCATCGGGATCGCCAGCGGCGAGACCCGGCGCGGGCCGTTGCGCAGCGCGTCGTAGTTGGCCAGCGTGGTGAGCAGGCCGCCGATACCGGTGGCGATCGCGACGCCGAGGCGGGTCTTGTCCAGCTCGACGTCGGCCAGGCCGGAGTCGGCCCAGGCCTCACGGGCGGCGACCACCGCGAACTGCGCGTTGCGGTCCAGCCGCCGGGCCTTGACCCGCTCGATGATCTCGGTCGGTTCGACCGCGGCCGGGGCGGCGATCTTCACCGGCAGTTCCTCGACCCAGTCGGCGGTCAGCAGCTTGGCGCCGGACCGGCCGGCCAGCAGGCTTTCCCAGGTACTGGCGACGTCGCCCCCGACCGGGGTCGTCGCTCCGAGCCCGGTGATCACGACTCGGGTCTTCGACATGGTTACCTCATCCTTCGGCGAGAGAACTGGTGCGAGTAACGGGAACGCCGGCGGGCCGGCGGTGTGGACTGCGTGGTGACTGGCATGGTGACTGGCGCGGTGCCGGCAGCGAAGACCTCGTGGGTCGCCGCCGCCGGCCCGATCCGGGCAGGGCTCGGTCAGCCGTTCTGGGCGCGCTCGATGAACGCGACCGCGTCGCCGACGGTCTTCAGGTTCTTGACCTCGTCGTCGGGGATCTTCACGCTGAACTTCTCCTCGGCGGCCACCACGACCTCCACCATGGAGAGCGAGTCGACGTCGAGGTCGTCGGTGAAGGACTTGTCCAGCTGGACGTCCTCGACCGGGATACCCGCGATCTCGTTGACGATCTCGGCGAGGTTGCTGCGGATCTCTTCGGTGCTGGCCATCTGTGTGGTTTCCCTTTCGGATTTCTGCTGCTTGCGTACGCCGGGCCCGGCCACCTGAGCCGTTCCCGGACAACTGGGGGAGTGCTACGGGATCCGGATCACCTGGCCGGCGTACACCAGCCCGGCCCCGAACCCGATGATGAGCGCCAGGTCGCCGCTCTTGGCCTCGCCGGACTCGCGCATCGCCTCGATGGCCAGCGGGATCGAGGCGGCCGAGGTGTTGCCCTGGCGCTCGATGTCGCGGGCCACCTTGACGTGCTCGGGCAGCTTGAGCGCCCGCCGCATCGCGTCGGTGATCCGCATGTTGGCCTGGTGCGGCACGAACAGGTCGAGGTCCTCGGCGCTCACGCCGGCCACGTCCAGCGCCTGCTGCGCGGCCTTGGCCATCTCGTACGACGCCCAGCGGAAGACCGGGTTGCCGTCCATCGTCAGGTGCGGCCAGTTGAAGCTGCCGGCCGCCTCCTGCCAGGACTCCTTCTGGCTGATCAGCGCGTGCTGGGTGCCGTCGGAACCCCACACCACCGGGCCGATGCCGGGCTCGTCGGACGGACCGACGACGGCCGCGCCGGCGCCGTCGGCGAAGATGAACGCCGTCCCGCGGTCGGTCCGGTCGGTGATGTCGCTGAGCCGCTCGACGCCGATCGCCAGCACGTACTTCGCGCTGCCGCCGCGGACCATGTCGCTGGCCATCGCGACGCCGTAGCAAAAGCCCGCGCAGGCCGCGGAGATGTCGAACGCGGCGGCCGTCGGGGCGCCGACCTCGACCGCGATCCGGGTCGCGATCGCGGGCGTCTGGTACAGGTGCGTGACGGTGGCCACGACGACGCAGCCGATCTGGGCCGGGTCGATGCCGGAGTCGCGCAGCGCCTGCTTGGCGGCCTCGACCGACATCATCAGCACGGTCTCGTCGGGCTCGGCCCAGCGGCGTTCACGGATGCCGGACCTGGTCCGGATCCACTCGTCGCTGGAGTCGATCTGCTCGAGGATCACCGAGTTCGGCACGACGCGCCGCGGGCGGTAGGAACCGAGGCCCAGGACGGCGGTGTGCGCCGCGCCCTGGACTGAAGCGATCGTGCCGGTCATGTCAGTTTCCTCCGCTCGGATGCAACCGGACCAGCGGCTGCCCGGGGGCGACCGGGTCGCCCTCCTCGACCAGCCACTCCACCACGATGCCGCCGTGCGGGGCCCGCACCTCGAGCTCGTCGCGCAGGCTCAACACCCTCGCGACCACCTCGCCGGCCTCGACGGCGTCGCCCGCCTCGCGCTTGACCTGCGCCTCGCGGGTGAACGTGCCCTTCATCGGCGCGACCAGCAGCCGCCAGGTCGGCGAGGCGTCGATCTCCGACGGACTGCCGTGCTTGTCGACGAACGCGCGGGCGTCGTCGAGCTGGTCCGGCGTCTTCAGCGCAAACGTCTCGACGCCCTTGAGCGCGCGCTTGGCGATCCCGGTCAGCGTGCCGGCCGGGGTCATCTCCAGGATGCCGGTGACCTGCAGGTCGGCCATCGTCTGCATGCACAGGTCCCAGCGGACCGGCGCGTTGACCTGCTGGACCAAGCGCTGCAGGACGTCCTGGCCGTCGTGCACGACCTGGCCGTCGCGGTTGGAGATCAGCCGCGCGCGGGGGTCGTGGGTGGTGATCGAGCGGGCGTAGCCGGCCAGGGTCTGGACGGCGGGCTCCATGTGCTTGGTGTGGAAGGCTCCGGCCACCGACAGCGGGATCAGCCGGGCCTTGGCCGGCGGGTCCTCGGCCAGCGCGGCCAGCTCCTCGACGGTGCCGGCGGCAACGATCTGGCCGGGCCCGTTGTCGTTGGCGGCGGTCAGCCCGTACTGCGCGAGCTTGGCCAGGATCTCGTCCCGGTCACCACCCAGTACGGCGGTCATCGAGGTCGCGGTCTGCGCGGACGCGGCGGCCATCGCCTTGCCGCGCTCGCGGACGAACACCATCGCCTGCTCGGCGCTGATCACCCCGGCGCCGACCGCCGCGGCGATCTCGCCGACGCTGTGACCGGCCAGCGCGCCCATCTTCTGGAACGCGTCACCGGGGTGCGGGAACACGGCCAGCGCGGCCAGCATGCTGGAGGCGACCAGCAGCGGCTGCGCGATCGCGGTGTCACGGATGGTCTCCGCGTCGGCCTTCGTGCCGTAGTGGGCGAGGTCGAGACCGGCGACGGCGGACAACCAGTTCAGCCGGTTGGCGAAGACTGGGTCCTCCAGCCACGGCTCGAGGAAACCTGGGGCTTGGGCGCCCTGTCCGGGCGCGACGATGACGAGCACGTGACAACTCTCCCTGAGCCGGACCGATCGTGGGCTACGCGGCAGCACGAATTCTACCGCCTGGACTTTGTAGGGATCCTACAAAACGTGGGCCCCTGGTTCCGGGTTGAGCAGGCGGCCGAGGGCCAGTGCGACACGTAACGTGAAAGCGTCGCGGGGATTGCCCGGCGAGTAACCGGTGATTTCGCCCACACGCTTCAGCCGGTACCGGACGGTATTGGCGTGGATGAACATCGCCCGGGCCGTCGCCTCGATCGAACCACCCGAGTCCAGGTACGCCGAAACGGTGTCGAGCAGGACTCCGTCGCCCATCGTGAGCGGGCCGTAGACGCCGGTGGCCAGTTGACGGCGGGCGTGACCGTCGCCGGACAGCGATCGCTCGGCGAGCAGTTCGTCGGCGTGCACCGGTCGCGGAGCCGTCGGCCAGGCCGGCGCCGCGCGCAGTCCGGCGACCGCCGCGCGGGCCGAGGTGACGGCCGCCATCAGGTCCTTGACAACCGGCCCGACGACGATCGGACCGGGCCCGAACCAGCCGACCAGCTTTTGTACGATCTCGACAGGTTTACTCGTACCACCAAGTACTACCACCAGCCGGTCGCCCTGCATCGCGCACAACGCGTCGGCACCGGCTTCGCGGGCGGCGGCCCGGACGGCGTCGGAGACGTTCGCCGTACCGGACTCTCCGTCGGGGGCCCGGCCGACCACGACCGCCACCTCGGACGACCCGGTGGCGCCGGTCCAGCCCAGCGCCGAGGCGCGCGACCGGACCGACTCGTCGGCCTCGCCGCGGATCACCGAGTCGACCACCAGCGCTTCCAGCCGGGCGTCCCACGCGCCGCGCATCTCGGCCGCCTGCGCGTAGACCGCGGCCGCCGCGAACGCGACCTCACGCGCGTACCGCTGCATCGCCTCGTGCACGGCCGGCACGTCCTCGGCGGGCAGCAGGTCGCCGATCGTGTTCTCGATCATCTCGATCGTGGTCCGGACCAGGTCGACGGTCTGGTGCAGGCTGATCACCCGGGTGAACTCCCGCGGCGCCGACCCGAACATCCGTGTCGGCATCGACGAGTGCGCCTCGGGGTCGCGGAACCAGTCCACGAACGCGGTGATGCCGGACTGCGCGACCAGCCCGATCCAGGACCGGTCCTGCGCCGACAACTTGCCGAACCACGGCAACTTCTCGTCCATCGCCGCGATCGCCGCCGTGGCCAGCGCGCCAGTAGCCCCCTGCAGCCGCTCCGCGCGCGCCGCATGCGTCTGACCCTTGCCCTTAGCCACGCCCCGACCATAGCTGTCCGCGGTTGTCCCACCGACCCGCCATGATGGAGGCCATGAGCGACAAGGCTGGGGTGACGGCGGCGGTCGAGGCGTTGCGCGCGATCGGGTACTACCTGGAGCGCGACCGGCAGCCGACTCATCGGGTGAAGGCCTATCGGCGCGCCGCCGACACGATCGAGGCGTTGCCGGCCACCGAGGTGCGGGCGCGGAAGCGCGCCGGGACGCTGACCGAGTTGCCGGGGATCGGGCCGAAGACCGAGGCGGTGATCCTGGAGGCGATGGACGGCGCGGTGCCGGCGTACCTGACGAAGCTGGAGCAGGGGGCCGCCGCGCTGACCGAGGCCGGTACGGCGATGCGGGCGGCGCTGAAGGCGGATCTGCACCTGCACTCGGACTGGTCCGACGGCGGCAGCCCGATCGAGGAGATGGCGCGCACGGCGGCCCGGCTCGGGCACTCCTACATCGCGCTGACCGACCACTCGCCGCGGCTGACGGTGGCCAACGGGCTGTCCCGCGAACGGCGGCTGCAGCAGCTCGACGTGGTCGCCGAGCTGAACAAGAAGCTAGCCGACGAGCTCGACGGGTTCCGGATCCTGAACGGGATCGAGGTCGACATCCTGGACGACGGGTCGCTGGACTGCGACATCGAGATCCTGGCCCGGCTCGACGTGGTGGTCGCCAGCGTGCACTCCAAGCTGCGGATGGCGTCGGAGCCGATGACCGAGCGAATGGTCAAGGCGATCGCCAACCCGCACGTCGACATCCTCGGCCACTGCACGGGCCGGCTCGTCACCGGCGGCCGCGGCACCCGCCCGGAGTCGGACTTCGACGCCGAGGTCGTCTTCGAGGCCTGCCGCCAGTTCGGCACCGCGGTCGAGATCAACTCCCGCCCGGAACGCCTCGACCCGCCACGCCGCCTGCTTTCCCTGGCCGTCGAGACCGGCTGTCAGTTCTCGATCGACACCGACGCGCACGCCCCGGGCCAGCTCGACTGGCAGCCCTACGGCTGCGAACGCGCCGAGGAGTGCGGCGTCGACCCGTCCCAGGTGGTCAACACCTGGGACGCCGACGAGCTGCTGGAGTGGACGAACAGCTGAGGGCCGTCAGAACTCGCCGTGAAGCGCCGTGGTCCGCTCGACCAGTTCGTCGATCGTGATGCGGTCGAAGCCTCGGACGGCTGAGCGGACGACGCCGTTGCCCGCCTCGGTCAGGACAGCAGGGATGGCGGCGGCGCCGTGTAAAGCGCCGAAGACGCTGCCGACCGTCGCGCTGGTGGAGTCGGTGTCGCGCCCGGCGCCGACGGACAAGCCCAGCGTGCGGACGTAGTCGCCGTCGCCCCAGAGCAGCGCCGTGGTGATGATCGCGGCGTTGTTGAGCGTGTGCACCCAGTTGTAGTCGAGCGTCTCGTCGATCCAGTCGAGGGCCTCCTCGGCGGTCGCACCCTGCGCGTGCAGATCGAGCAGAGCCCGTTGGCTGTCGGCGAGGCGCGATTTCGGCGGGACGACGTCGAGCGCGACGCGCAACGCCTCGGTGATCCCGTCCGCGACGAGCGCCTGGGCGACGAGCGCGGCGGCCCATTGAGCGCCGTACAGGCCGTTGGCGGTGTGGGACAGGCTCGCGTCGACCAGGGCCAGACGCGCCGCCTCGGCGGGGTTGCCCGGGTTGGCGTAGCCGTAGGCGTCGACGCGGATGAGCGCGCCGATCCACTCGCGGTAGGGGTTGCGCGTGGTGGCCGTGTCCGGCGGGCGCAGGCCCTGCACGAGATTCCGGTACGCCGCCCGCTCCGCGGTGTAGGTCTGCGTGAACGGCATCCGGTCCAGCCACTCGCGCGCGACGTCCTCGGTGCGCAGCTCCGGCCCGTACGTCTCCAGCAGGTGCAGCCCGAGCATCGTCCAGTCGAGGTCGTCGTCGCGCGGTACCGCGTCGAACCGGCCCGCGGACGCCTCGGCCGCCGACGGGTGCAGGACGATGCCGGGCGGAGGCGTCGCGGCGTACGGGACGAACCCGCTCAGCGGCCAGTCCCCGACCGCCTCGAGATAGGTCCGGACATCGGCGCGGCTCAGCCCCTCGACCGGCTTGCCCATCGTGTTCCCGACGCAGCGTCCGAGCCACGCGCCCCGGATCCGGTCGGCCAGGTCGTCCCCGGGCGGCGTCGGCGCCTGCGATCCCGACCCGGTCGGCTCCGGTTCCTCGTACGGCCACTCCGGGTCACGCCGCAGTGCCGCCAGCGCGGTCTCGATGTCGGCCAGCTGGGTGAGGTCGCCCGCGGCCGCCGCGATCCGGGCCCGCGCGTGCAGGTCGCCGACGGCGTACCCGGCGCTCTCCAGTTGCTCGGCCTCGTCCGGGACGAGGTCGCGAAGGTCGAGTACGTCGTGCACGGGCAGCCTCCAGAGTTCGCGCGTCAGAGTCCATACTCGTGCAATGAGCGACTTGGAGAACGACCCGGCCGAGGTCGTCTGCGACGGGGCGGACGCGGAGGGGCCGGTGCAGGAGCTGCTGGAGCCGCGGCAGGTGGTGCTCGGCCGGACCACGAAGGTCCGTCGGCTGTTGCCGAACAAGAACCGCCGGATGGTCGGCGCGTGGTGTTTCGCCGACCACTACGGACCGGACGACCTGACCGCCCGGGTCGACTCGTACGACGTACCGGGGGAGCGGGGCATGTTCGTGCCGCCGCACCCGCACACCAGTCTGCAGACGGTGAGCTGGCTGATCGAGGGCGAGATCGAGCACCGCGACTCCGCCGGGTCGCACGCGATGGTCCGGCCGGGCGAGCTGAACATCATGACGTCGGGCCCGGGCATCGCGCACTCGGAGATCTCGCTGCCGTCGGCGCCGCCGATGCTGCACGGCGTACAACTGTGGGTCGCCCTGCCCGAGTCGGCCCGTAACACGGTCCCGCCCGCCTTCAACGCCTACGCCGACCTGCCCGTGCTGGAGCTCGACGGCGCGCGGGCGAAGGTGATGGTCGGCACGGTCGGTGGGGTCACGTCGCCGGCTCCGGCGTACACGCCGCTGGTCGGGGCCGACGTGACGATCGAGCCGGGACGGACCGTGGCGGTGCCGCTGACGCCCGAGTTCGAGTACGCCGTCCTGGTGGTCGACGGGTCGGTCAGCGCCGGGCAGGTCGCGCCCGGGTTCGGCGAGATGGCGTACTTCGGCGCCGGCCGGGACGCGATCGAGCTGACCGCCGGTGCCGACGGCGCCCGGTTCGTGCTGCTCGGGGGCGAGCCGTTCGACGAGCAGTTGGTGATGTGGTGGAACTTCATCGGCCGGTCGCACGAGGAGGTTGTTGCCGCGCGCAACGACTGGATGGCGTCGATCGAGGCCGGCGGCTCGGCCCGGTTCCCGGCCGTGCCCGGGTACGACGGCGCGCCGCTCCCGGCTCCGCCGCTGCCCGGCACCCGCCTGAAGCCGAGACCTCGCGCGCGCTGAACCCGTTTCCACTCACACCGCCGCGGGTTCCACCGGCGCCGCCGAGCTGACCCGGCGCCGGTAGTACGCCCACGTCAGCACGAGCAGCGCCGGTCCCCACAGGTTCAGCGGCGCGTAGCAGGCGATCATCAGTGCCTTCGCCGCGTCGCTGCCGAACGGCAGGAACTCGTCGCTGAACACGTCCCGGAACGCGAAGCCCCAGATCGCGATCAGCGCCAGGCTGCCCAGCGTCGCCGGCACGATCGCCGCGTACGGCGGGACGCGGCGCGAGCCGATCCACGGGATCCACCGCGGCACCACCTCGCCCCACCGCCGGACCAGGCCGAACGCCGTCAGCGCGACCGCCTCGGAGACCAGGCTGAGCACCACGACGTACCCGATCTCCCACCCGTGCGCGTGGATCGGCCGCCCGGCCTCGTCCACCATGCCCATCGACCACCCGGCGGCCAGACCCAGCCGCCACAACCCCGACGGCAGCACCATGAACGGAATCGCGTGGGCCAGCCGTTCGGCCCACCGCGGCACAGGTCTCTCGGTCATGCCTCAAGCCTGCGTGGCCGAGCCCTCGAAAACCTCACCCCCGCGAGGGATTCGCCTCCCTCGCGCGGGTGAGATCAGCGGTTCCGGTGCGGTTCGGCGTGCCGGCGGATCCACGGTGAGAGGAAGTACAGCGCGAGCGCGAAGGCGATCGTCACCACCGCCAAACCACCGAAGTACGCCGTGTCGGAAGCTCCCTCGGTGGCTTGGACCAGCTGGGCGGTGATCGCCTGCCCGGCCGCCGGGGCGAGGAACCACAGCGCCATCATCTGGCTGAGGAACGCCTTCGGCGCGAGCACGGTGGTCGCGGCCAGGCCGACGGGGGACAGGAACAGCTCACCCAGGGTCTGGATGACGTAGACCAGGATCAGCCACAGCGGCGAGGCGAGACCGTCGCCGGTAACCGCCGAGGCGACGCCCATCACCGCGAACGAGATCCCGGCCAGCAGCAGGCCGGTGGCGAACTTCTGGCCGATCCCGGGGCCGCGGTCGCCGAGCTTGATCCAGACCGCCGCGAACACCGGCGCCAGCACGACGATCGAGAACGGGTTGACCGACTGGAAGAACTCCGGCGAGATCGAGAGGCCGAACAGGTCCAGCGCGGTCCGGTCCGCGGCGAAGGTGGTCAGCGTCGTCGCGGCCTGCTCGAACAGCATGAAGAACAACATCGCCGCGACGAACAGCGGGATGTAGGCCCGGACCTGCTGCCGCTCGATCGGTGTCACCAGCGGGCTGCGCAACAGCATCGTGAAGTAGGCGATCGGCGCCAGGAAACACAGGTACGAGATCGCGTCGACGACCGGCTTCGGCCCGATTCCGCCGGTGCGCCAGGCGGAGAAGGCGAACACCACGAGCAGCAGGCCGACGACCGCGCCGGTGACCTTGAGCATCGTCGGCCGGTCCTGCGCGGTCAACGGGTTCGGCGGGGTGTCGCCGCGGCCCTGCAGCGTCCGCCGGCCGAGCACGTACGCGACCAGCGCCAGCGTCATCCCGACCGCGGCCGCCGCGAACGCGACGTGGAAGCCGAACTCGCGGCGCAGGAAGCCGACCACGAACGGCGCGCTGAACGAGCCGAGGTTGATGCCCATGTAGAAGATCGAGAACGCCGAGTCGCGCCGGTCGTCGCCGTCGGCGTACAGGGTGCCGACCATGGTCGACACGTTCGGCTTCAGCAGGCCGGTGCCGAGGGCAACCAGGGCGATGCCCAGGTAGGCCAGGCCCTCGGCGGGCAGCGCGAGACTGAGGTGGCCGGCCACGATCACCGACCCGCCGTACAGGACCGTACGGCGGGCGCCGACGACCCGGTCGGCCAACCAGCCGCCGAGCACCGACAGCAGGTAGACCGACGCGCCGTAGATCGACACGACCGCCTCGCCGAGCGACTGCCCGAGCCCGAGCCCGTGCGCCTGGTCGGTCAGGTACAGCAGCAGGATGGCGCGCATCCCGTAATAGCTGAACCGCTCCCACAACTCGGTGGCGAACAGCGTTCTCAGGCCCCGCGGATGCCCGAAGAACGCGGTGTCCTGATCGGTTCCGGACTGTGTCTGCGACACGATCGACTACTCCCCGTCGACGGAAATCAAACGTCTCGACGGTAGTCGGTTGCCGTTACCAACCATCACCCGGGGGTCAGAGCGCGATCCAGTACCGCCGGGTGATGCCGAGCCAGGTCTCGCGGACGTCCTCCAGGACACCGCCGTTGCGCTCGATCGTCCGGGCCGACGCGAGGTTGCCGTCGTCACAGGTGACCAGCACGCGGTCGAGACCCCGAGCGCGAGCCCGGTCGAGGACGGCGCCGAGCGCCCACGACGCCAGTCCGCGCCCGCGCGCCGACGGCCGGACGCCGTACCCGATGTGTCCGCCACCGTCGAGCAGCTTCTCGTTCAGCCGGTACCGCAGCGTGATCGCTCCGGCGTAGTTGCCGTCGTCAACGATCCACCAGTACGCCGCGGGCACGCGACCAGGTGCGAGCTCGCGGGTCTCGTCACCCTCCGCCTTCAGTCGCTCGATCCAGGCGGTGAAACCCTCGACCGTGCCGACCTCGTCGGTCTCGTGCAGCCCGGAGCCGTGCTGGGGCTGCGCACCCCACTCACGCGAGGACTCCAGCCAGGAGTCGCGCAAGGCCATGGTCGGTTCGATCAGCTCAGGCATGACCAGAGCCTAGATCGGCACCGGCAGCGAGGCGCACCGAATTTCAGAGCAGGTTGTGCTCCCGGGCGCTGGCGACCGCCGCTGTGCGCGACGGGACCGCGAGCTTGCCGAAGATGTTCGACAGGTGCCGGGCGACCGTCTTGTCGCTGAGCACGAGGCGCTGGGCGATCTCCGTGTTGCTGTGGCCGTCGGCAACCAAACGCAGGACCTCGAGCTCGCGCGGGGTGAGGCCACCCGCGCTCGGGCGGTGCAGCAGGCGCCCGGTGTCCTCGCGACAGCTCACCGCGCCGAGCTCGGAGAAGGTCTGGAACGCGGCGGTCAGCTCGGCCGTCGCCGAGTCCTCGTCCCCGAGCCCCCGGAACGCCCGCCCGACCAGCACCCGGGCCCGCGCAACCTCGTACGGCGCTTGCAGGTCGCTCCAGAGCCGGTTGGCCAGCCGCGCCTGCGGCAGCGCGCGGTCGGGATCGCCGACCGCCAGGGCGACCAGCCCGGTGCCGTACGCCGCCATCGCGCGCAGGCCGGTGCAGCCGAAGGCCGCCGCGATCTCGGTCAGTTCGCTCCCGGCCCGCTCGGCTTCGTCGTGACACTCGCCGGCCACCAGGATCTCCACCGCCGCGGGCAGCAGCCGGGCGCGTTGGACCGGGCCGGGCGTCTCGGCGAGCAGGCGGCGGATCGCCGCGAGGGCGGCCGGCGTACGGCCCCGGGCTAGCCACAGCAGGGCCAGACCGGGCTGGGGCTCGTGGCCGAAGCCAGAGGCCTGCTCGTAGGAGGTCTCGGCCCGGGCCAGGTCACCGCGGATGCGCAGGACGTCGCCCTGCTCGCTCAGGGCGAGTCCTGCCGCGGCCTGGGAGCGCGAGGCGGCGTACCGGCGGCAGGCGAGCTCAAACTCCTCCAGCGCTTCGGTGAACGCGCCCCGCAGCCGCAGGATCTGCCCCCGGTGCACGGCGCACTGTCCGGTGAACGGGACGAGGTCGGGCTGGCTGTCGCACCATCGGGTCAGCGCGCTGGTCCAGGCCGACGCGCGACCGAAGTCCAGCACCTCCTGGCAGGCCTCGATCATCGCGCAGTAGACGTTGCCCGCGAAGATCGGGGACAGCTCGCCGGCCGCGACCGCGACCATCGCCTCGTCGAGCAGCGTTAGTCCGTCGGGGACCCGGCCCGCATAGATCAGCAGGCGGCCCTGGCAGACCAGACCCTGAGCCACCAGGTCGTCGTTGCTGAACCGGCGGCCCAGATCGGTCATCTCGGTGCCGACCCGCAACGCGCCGGCGAAGTCCTGCCGGTCGAGGCACCGGAAGAAGTCGTGGATCAGCAGGTAGCCACGCTCGACCACATCGGCGGGCTGGCCGGCCAGCAGGCGCTGCGCCCGGGCGACCCAGCCACTGGCGACCGCCGCCTCGCCGCGGACGTTCAGGACGAGTCCGAGCCAGAAGGCGAACCTGATCGCCCGCAGCGTGTCACCGCGCTCGATGCCCGCCTGGTAACCACGCTGGAGGGCCCGGATGCAGGCGTCGTCGTCCCCGGCCAAGTACGCCGCGGTGGCCAGGGACAGCAGGTCGTCCGGGGTCAGCTCGTCGGGCTCCTGGTCGCCGACGGTCGACAGTCGCTGGTAGGCGGCGGTCCAGTCCCGCCGTTCGAACGCCTGCCGCGCCTGCTCGAGATCGTCGACGATGCCCATCGCGCAGTCCTCCCCTTCCGCCGACAATACGCGCGCGCGGCCTCATCCGGCAGCGACGGTGCGAGGTCTGCGCGCCCGGGCGGCGATGCGCTCGGCGACGTACTCGGCGTCCCGGCCGACGCCCGGCAGCGTCATCGAGGTGAACGCGAATTGGAACGACAGGCCGCAGAAGAACAACCCCGGCGCTGCCGGTACGACGCCCCGCGACTCCTCGGGCCAGCCGTCCGCGCCGATCACCGGGAGATCGATCCAGTCGAACACCTGACGGAACCCGGTGCACCACACCACGTTGGCGACGTCGAGCACCCGGCCGCCGTCGAGCAGCGGCCGCCCGTCCTGTACGCCGACGACCCGCTCGGGCACCCGCTCGACGCCCCGGGTCAGCAGGTCCTCGCGCTTCACCCGGAGCGCGGGACCGCCGTGGTAGCGGACCTCCCGCAGTTCCTTGCGGCCCATCGGAGTCCGCCGGGTGAGCAGGTGGCTGCCGACGAACAGGAACACCGGGAAGAAGAGCCGAGCGCCCTTCTTCTCCAGCCGGACCGGGATCTGGCCCGGGTCCCGGCCGCAGAGCACGGTCGGATGGGTCAGCGCCACCTCGTACGCGATGTCCGTGCCCGAGTGGGAGCCGCCGACTACGAGCACCGGCCCGTCCTTGAGCTGGCTGGGCCGGCGGTACTCGCTGGAGTGCAGTTGCCGGATCGCCGGGTCCACGTCGACCGCGAAGTCGGGCAGGTACGGCGTCCGGCCGAAGGTGCCGGTGGCAACCACGACGTTGTCGGCCAGGATGCGGCGATCGCCCGTGGTCACGACGAAGCCGCCGTCGCCCGACCGTTCGAGCCGGTCGACCGTGGTGCTGGTCCGGACCGGCAGCTCGAAGTGGGCGGCGTACGACTCCAGGTAGTCGGCGACCTCGTCCTTCGTCGGGTACGACCAGCCGTCGCCGGGGAAGCGCAGGCCGGGCAGCCCGTCGTACCGGCGCGGCGTGTAGAGCCGCAGGGTGTCCCACTGGGCCCGCCAGTTGTCGCCGATCCGGGCGTTGGCGTCGAGCACGACGCACTGCCGCCCCCGCTTGTGCAGGTGGTGGGCGGTGGCCAGTCCGGCCTGCCCGGCGCCGATGATGACCGTCTCGATCTGTTCGGTGAACATGTCCGTCTCCGCTCGTCGTGGAAGGTCCTTCGACGCTAGGAGCGCGGGGCCCGCGGCCGCGTCGGACGATCTACCCAACTCGCGCGCGGCCGCGGCTACGTGGTTTGTCGTAGACGCGCGAAGGGCCGCCCACCTGGTCGGTGGACGGCCCCTGGCTCGGACGTCGGCGTCAGGCGCCGGCGCCCTCCTGCTTCACGCCGGCGACCGCGGTCGGGTCGTCGATGCGGTACTTGCGGGCAGCCTCGGCGGCCACCTCGCGCTTGACGTCACCGCGCTTGGCCAGGATCTCCAGCGTGGCGACCACGATCGACTCGGCGTCGACGTGGAAGTGCCGGCGCGCGGCCGCACGGGTGTCGGCCAGACCCCAGCCGTCGGTGCCGAGCGAGGTGTAGTCGTTCGGGACCCAGCGGGAGATCTGGTCCTGGACCGACCGCATGAAGTCGCTGACCGCGACGACCGGGCCCTTGGTGTCCTTCAGCTGCTCGGTGACGAACGGAACCCGCTCGTCCTCGTCCGGGTGCAGCAGGTTGTGCTCCTCCGCGGCGATCGCGTCCCGGCGCAGCTCGTTCCAGGAGGTCACCGACCAGACGTCGGCGGCCACCGAGTACTCGTCGGCGAGGATCTGCTGGGCCTTGCGCACCCACGGCAGCGCCACACCGGAGGCCAGCAGCTGCACACGCGGCGCGTCGTCCTCGGTCGCCTGCCCCTCGCTGAAGCGGTACATGCCCTTGAGCAGTGCCGCGACGTCGAGGTTCTCCGGCTCGGCCGGCTGCGGAACCGGCTCGTTGTAGACGGTCAGGTAGTAGAAGACGTCCTCGCCGAACGGCTTGTCCTTGTCCAGGCCGTAGCCGTACATCCGGCGCAGCCCGTCCTTGACGATGTGCGCGACCTCGTAGGCGAAACCGGGGTCGTAGTGCACCGCCGCCGGGTTGGTCGAGGCGAGCAGCGGGGAGTGCCCGTCGGCGTGCTGCAGGCCCTCACCGGTCAGCGTCGTCCGGCCGGCCGTGGCGCCGATCAGGAAGCCCCGGCCGAGCTGGTCGCCGAGCGCCCAGAGCGAGTCGCCGGTGCGCTGGAACCCGAACATCGAGTAGAAGATGTAGAACGGGATCATCGGCTCGCCGTGCGTCGCGTACGCCGTACCGGCCGCGATCATCGAGCCCATCGCGCCGGCCTCGCTGATGCCCTCGTGCAGCAGCTGGCCCTGCTGGGACTCCTTCCACGACAGCAGCAGCGCGCGGTCCACGGCCTCGTAGTTCTGCCCGTGCGGCGAATAGATCTTGGCCGTCGGGAACATCGAGTCCATGCCGAACGTGCGGTACTCGTCCGGGGCGATCGGCACGATCCGGTCGCCGATCTCCGGGTCCTTCATCAGGTCGCGGAACAGCCGGACCAGCGCCATCGTGGTGGCCACCGGGGTCTTCTCGCTGCCCTTGCTGAGCGGCGCGTAGACCTTGTTGTCGGGCAGCTTCAGCGACGTCTTCGGGGCCACCCGCCGCTCGGGCAGGAAACCGCCGAGCTGCCGGCGCCGCTCCATCATGTACTGGTACTCCGGCGAGTCGGTGCCGGGGTGGAAGTACGGCGGGTTGTAGGCGTCCTCGAGGTCCTTGTCCTCGATCGGCAGATAGAGCCGGTCGCGGAAGGCCTTCAGGTCGTCCGAGGTCAGCTTCTTCATCTGGTGGGTCGCGTTGCGGCCCTCCAGCGCCTCGATCGTCCAGCCCTTGATGGTCTGGGCCAGGATGACCGTCGGCTGGCCGACGTGCTCCTTGGCGCTCTTGAACGCGGCGTACACCTTGCGGTAGTCGTGACCGCCGCGGGGCAGCTTGCGCAGGTCCTCGTCGGACAGGTTGCTGACCATCTGGCGCAGCCGCTGGTCGCCGCCGAAGAAGTTGTTGCGGATGTACTCGCCGGACTCGACCGAGTAGGTCTGGAACTGGCCGTCCGGGGTGGTGTTCATCTTGTTCACCAGCGCGCCGTCGTGGTCCTGCGCCAGCAGCGCGTCCCACTCGCGGCCCCAGATCACCTTGATCACGTTCCAGCCGGCGCCGCGGAAGAACGCCTCCAGCTCCTGGATGACCTTGCCGTTGCCGCGGACCGGTCCGTCCAGCTGCTGCAGGTTGCAGTTGATCACGAAGGTGAGGTTGTCGAGCTCCTCGCGGGCGGCCAGGCCGATCGCGCCGAGCGACTCCGGCTCGCCCATCTCGCCGTCACCGAGGAACGTCCAGACGTGCTGGTCGCTGGTGTCCTTGATGCCGCGGTGGTGCAGGTACCGGTTGAACCGGGCCTGGTAGATCGAGTCCAGCGCCGCCAGCCCCATCGAGACCGTCGGGTACTCCCAGAAGTCCGGCATCAGCCGCGGGTGCGGGTACGACGACAGGCCCTGGTGGGCACCCCGGGAGACCTCCTGGCGGAAGCCGTCCAGCTGGTCCGTGGTCAGCCGGCCCTCGAGGAACGCGCGCGCGTAGATGCCCGGCGAGGCGTGGCCCTGGATGAAGATCTGGTCGCCACCGCCCGGGTGGTCCTTGCCGCGGAAGAAGTGGTTGAACCCGACCTCGTACAGGCTGGCCGCCGACTGGTAGGTGGCGATGTGACCGCCGACCTCGAGGCCCTTGCGGTTGGCCTTGCTCACCATCACCGCGGCGTTCCACCGGATGAAGGCCCGGATCCGCCGCTCGATGTGCTCGTCGCCGGGGAACCACGGCTCGCGCTCGGGCGGGATCGAGTTGATGTAGTCGGTGCTGCGCAGCGCCGGCACGCCGACCTGCCGCTCCCGGGCCCGCTCGATCAGCTTGAGCATCAGGTAACGCGCGCGCGACTTGCCCCGCTCGTCCAGCACGGCGTCGAGCGATTCGACCCACTCACGAGTTTCGTCGGGGTCGATGTCGGGGAGCTGGGTCGGCATCCCCTCGGTGATGATGGCTGGTGGTTCGTGTCCGGAAGCCACGGTGTCCTGCCGTTCTGTCTAGTCGATCCTGCCAAGCACTAGTCGGTACTCCTAGCAATCCTGTCACCTGTTCGGAATGCGTTCTACTTTGCGTCCCTTCCCGGGCAGGATCCGGCCTCCGGAGGGCAGTCGGAGCGGACACGCACGGTCCACGGCACGCGGATACCGGACACGTCACGGAACCCTCGTGCATACTTGCGCGACGCGGTAGGCCACGATGGACTACTGCTACTGACGCCTACCCCCGGGCCCCGGGGACGACGGAGGAGGACACGTGAGCGCGACCGCGGACCACGCGGACGGCAAGAGCGGCGAGCCGAACATGGCGAGCCGGCTCGGCCTGGAGAGCGGCTGGGTCGTCCAGGAGCTCGGCTACGACGAGGACTGCGACGACGCACTGCGCGACGCCATCCAGGAGACGACCGGCGAGGAATTCGTCGGCGAGGACACCGATGACGTCGTGGACGTCGTGCTGCTGTGGTTCCGGGACGGTGACGGCGATCTCGTGGACGCGCTGTTCGACGTCCTGACCGACCTCAAGGCCGGGGGCGTGGTGTGGCTGCTGACCCCGAAGGTGGGCCGGGAGGGCTACGTCGACGCCAGCGACATCGCCGAGGCAGCACCCACCGCCGGACTGGCCACGACCAGCAGCCTGACGGTGACCGATGACTGGTCCGCCACCAAACTGGTGATGCCGAAGTCGCCACGGGTCAAGAAGTGAGCCCCGCTGCCGCCCTCCTGGTCGGCAGCGAGGCACCGGACTTCACCACACGGACGCAGCACGGCGAGCCGTGGCGCCTGTCCTCTCTTCGGGGTGGGCGGCCGGTCGTCGTGGTGTTCTACCCGTACGCCTTCAGCCGGGTCTGCACGAGTGAGCTGGAGGCGCTGCGGGACCGCCCCGACCTGCTCAGCGCGGCCGAGTTCGTCGGGGTGTCCTGCGACCCCATGTTCACCTTGCGCGCGTACGCCGAGTCCGCGCGGCTGGACTTCGCTCTGCTGAGCGACTTCTGGCCGCATGGGGCGATCGCGTCGGCGTACGGGGTGTTCGACGTGGAGCGCGGTCACGCGCTGCGGGGGACCTTCGTGATCGACGCCGAGGGCGTGGTGCGGTGGTCCGTGGTCAACGACGTGCCCGACGCCCGCGACCCCGACGACTACGCCCGCGCGTTGTCCGAACTGGTCCCCGGACTCGGGTAAACTGCGTCGCTCCCGGGTGCTTAGCTCAGCGGTAGAGCGCTTCCCTTACAAGGAAGATGTCGGGGGTTCGATCCCCTCAGCACCCACCCTTTCCGCACCGACGGCGACTTCCCGCCAGTTGGTGGTTCGGCCGTATCCGATCGGGCCGACGCTCGTTGTCTCCTGTGTCAGGGGGCGGCGAAATTCTTAACCGTCAGCTGCCGAGAACGGACTCCTCCGGCCCACCCGCCGGCTGGTAGGGTTCACGGCTGTCGGTCGGCGCGCTGAGGCACCGCCGCCCGGCCGCAACGGGGCCAGTTCTGTCGGTGAGAGCGAGACGGGTGTGCCCTGAGCCCGGCTCCGTCCAGTTGGGGAGGCGCGTGTCCGTGGGTCGCCGACTAGGCGCCGCTGAGGTCCACAGCCGTACCCAGCCTGCATCCCCGTCACCCCGCCTGGTGACCAGCACGCGGCCGACGCGCCCGTACGCCGCAAACCCCGCGCGGGCGACCGCCGGATCCTCGCGTCCCGCCACGACCTGCCTCGCGTCCTCCGTTCTCCCTCGCCTGCACCCGATTGCCCACGGCACCGGGGAGGGGGCGGTCGCCAGGCCGCTCCGCCTGGCGGCAGCCTCCGTCTCCTCCGCTTTCCCTGACCCGCACCCGACCGCCGGCCTGCGGCAGGCGTACGGCGTACTGGACGACTCCGGCGACGGGCCCGCGGCGTGGTGAGGAACGGCGCGGACCGGCCGGCGATCAGCACCGGACCGGCCCTGATGATCCCGGCCGGCTATCCCCGCGACCTGCCCAGCGCGCTGCTGCGCGCGGCCCGCGACTTCGGCACCGCCGGCGTCGTCGAGATCGGCCCGGACGGCCGCGAGACCCGCCTGGACTTCCCGACCCTGCTCGAGCTGGCCGCCCGGATCCTGGCCGGCCTGCGCGCCAACGGCGTCCGCGCCGGCGACCCCGCCGTCGTGCACTGCACCGAACCGGTCGGCTTCTTCGCCGCGTTCTGGGCCTGCACCCTCGGCGGCATCCGCCCGCTGCTGATCTCCCCGTCCCCGGCCGGCGACCGCTCCGAGGAAGGCCGCGAACGCCTCCGCAAGGTCACCGAGCTGCTCGGCTGGACCGTGCTGATCGGCCGCCCCAGCGACCTGCCCGACGACCTCGGCCTGCCGGTCCTCGACCCCGACGCGCTGGCCGGCCACGAGCCGACGTCCGACTTCCACCGCCCGGCCGCGGACGACGTCGCCGTACTGATGATGTCGTCCGGCAGCAGCACCGGTACGCCGAAGATCACCCAGCTCACCCACCGCGGACTGGTCGAGTTCGCCGCCGGTACGCCGGCCATGCTGCCGGTCCGCCCCGGCCAGGTCACGCTCAACTGGCTCCCGCTCGACCAGAGCGGCGCGTTCCTGCTCTACCACCTGCTGCCCGTGTTCACCGGCTGCACCAACATTCACGTGAACACCGGCTGGGTGCTGTCCGACCCGCTGCGCTGGCTCGACCTGATGGACCAGCACCGGGTCAACCACTCCTGGTCGCCGAACTTCGGCTACCGGCTCGTCACCACCGCGATCTCCGGCGAGCCCGACCGCCACTGGGACCTGTCCGCCCTGCGCAGCCTGGTCAGCGGCGGCGAGCAGATCACCGTGCCGGTGATGAGCGAGTTCCTGCGCCTGACCAACCGCTTCGGCGTCGTACCGGAAACCTTCGTCGCCGCGTGGGGCATGACCGAGACCGTCACCGGCATCACCTTCGCCCGGCCGGGCCTCACCCCGAACGTGCACCGCGTCCGGATCCCCCCGACCGGCGTCGTCGAATGGGTCGACCAGGCCACCGCGTCCGGCAAGGTGGCCGTCGCCCGCCCCGGCAAGCCCCGCGTCGACGACCCCGGCGTACTGAGCCTGGTGTCAGTGGGAGCCCCCGCCCCCGGTACGACGGTCCGCATCGTCGGCCCCAACGGCGCCGTCCTGCCCGAAGGCCGGATCGGCCAGCTCCAGGTCGCCTCGGCCCGAGTCACCCCCGGCTACCTCGGCAACCCCGAGGCCGACCGCGCCGCGTTCCCGGTCGGCAACTGGCCGGCCCGCAAGTGGCTGGCGACCGGCGACCAGGCGTTCATCGCCGGCGGCCAGGTCGTCATCACCGGCCGCGACAGCGAACGCATCGTCCTGAACGGCGAGAACCACTACGCCCACGAAATCGAGGCCGTCGCGGGCAGCGTCCCCGGCGCCCCCGAGGGCTTGATCGCGGCTTGCGGAGTCGCCGACAGCACCACCGGCACCGACCGCCTGGTCATCTTCTACGCCGCCGTACCGGAGAACCGCCCCGACCTCGACGAGGCCATCAACCGCGCGCTGTTCGACCGTTTGGGCCTGGCCGCCCAGGTGGTCGCCGTCCCGCGCCACCAGTTCCCGACCACACCCGGCGGCAAGATCCTCCGCCCGCTGCTCAAGCAGCGCTGGATCGAGAACAGCTTCGACCAGTCCCGCCCTCTCCGCCCGGCTGCTCCGGCCGCCGACGCCCTCGACAGCGCGACCGCGCCGCCGACGTTCGAGGAGGACCCGGCCGAGCGCACGATGGAGCTCCCGGTCGTGCGGCTGGCGTGGCGGCGCGAGATCAAGGACTCGATCCCGAAGCCGCCTGAGCGCCCGACGCTCGGGGCGAACCGGGAGCCGTCGTACGCGGAAGCGGACGAGCCCCAGTCTTCCGCCGAGCCGACGCCGGTGGTCGCGATGGACGAGCTGCCGCAGGAGTCGTCGTACGACGAACTGGCGGGCGATCCGGAGGCTGCTCCTGCCGAGCCGACGTCGGAGGTCCAAGCCGACGAGCTCGACGCGTCGCCGTCGGGGACGGACGTCGATCAACACTTGCCCGCGTCGTCCTCCGTGGACGCGCTGTCGTCCGAGTCGGTCCCAGCCGATGCGTTGTCGTCCGAGTCGATCCCAGCCGATGCGCTGTCGTCCGAGTCGATCCCAGCCGAAGCACAGTCCTCCGAGTCCCCAGCCGACGCGCTGTCGTCCGAGTCGATCCCAGCCGACGCGCGGTCCTCCGAGTCGACCTCAGCCGACGCGCGCCCTTCCCAGGAAATCCAAGCCGACGCGCTCTCGCCAGACGCGACCCCCGCCGGCGCGCTTCCGCAGTCCGGCGTAGACGAGCCCGCCGCCGAGACGCCGACGCCGACGCCGACGCCGAACAATCTTCTGTCTGAGGCAGCCCGCACCGACGCGCTGTCGCCCGAAGCCGCGCCCACTGACGCGCGGTCGCCCGAGGCGGCGCCCGCCGATGCGCTCGTGTCCGACGCATCTCCTGCCGATGCGCAGCCGGCCGCGGAGTCGGGTGCGGACGAAGCTTCCGACGAGGCGGCTCCATCCGAGAGCCCGGCGGCCGAGGCGGCGTCGCCCGAGGCGTCCACCGATAACCTCTTGCTCGAGGCGACTCCCTCCGACCCGCTCGCTTCCGACGCAACTCCCTCCGACGCGCTGTCGTCCGCAGAGTCGCGTGCTGACGTGGTCTCCGACGAGGCGCCCTCGGTCGAAGCCCTTGCGACCGAAGTACCACCGGACGAGGCCCTCCCACCCGAGGCGTCCACCGACGACTTCTCAGCAGAGGCGTCCGCCGAGGACCTCTCACCCGAGGCGGCTCCGGCCGATTCGCTCGCCGGTGACGCAACTCCCGCAGATGCGCGTTCGGCGGCAGTGTCGGGTGCGGAAGTGCCTTCCGACGAGGCCCCGGCTGAGCACCGGGCGCCCGAGGTGACGCCGGACGCAGCTCTCTCGGCCGAGGCGTCCACCGACCTTTCGCCCGAGGCGGCCCCCGCTGCCGCGCCCCAGTCCGCGACGCCCCGTACGACGGGGTCGCCCGCCGAAGTGGTCGGGGCTGAGGAATCGACGGCCGAGCAGCTGACGACCGACGGCGAACTGGTTTCCGACCGCGTCCCCACAGCCGACGACGCCCCCCGGACTGCTGACGCGCAGATCTCCGACCCGGCGTCTTCCACCGACGCGGCGCCGGCGCACGACGCGCGGGTCGCCGAAACCGCGTCTTCGAGCGACACGGCGCCGACGGACGACGTACAGATCGCCGAGTCGGTGCCGTCCACCGACGAGGCAGTGACGGACGACGCGCGGGTCTCCGAAACCGCGTCTTCGAGCGACACGGCACCGGCGGACGAGGTACAGATCGCCGAGTCGGCGCCTTCCGCCGACGGGGCAGTGGCGGACGACGCGCGGGTCGCCGCGGCAGCGCTTTCCACCGAAGGGGCACCGGCGGACGAGGCGGAGGTCGACACCTCTGCGTCGCCCGCCAACGTGCTGACGGAAGAGCCCTCGATGTCGGCCGACACTCTGTCCGCGGAGTCGTCGGCGACCGAGCAGCGCTCCGACGCCGTTGCCCCGCTCGCCGACAACGACGCCGCGACCGGCGACGCGCGGGAAGAGGATGACGAGCAGCCGACTCAGATTCTGTCGGCTCGTGACGTGCTGTCTTTGGAGTCTCCCGCCGGTCAGCGCGCCGACAGCGGCGACGTGCAGGAAGCGGACGACGAGCCGACTCAGATCCTGTCGACCCGCGACGTGCTGTCGTCGGAGACCTCGTCGGCCGAAGCGGTCGAGTCCATCGACGCCGTCCCGCCGACGGACGACGAACTGTCGCAAGCGGACTCCCTTCCGTCTGACGCCGCGTCGCTTGCAGATGTCCGCCCGGCGGACCGTTCATCCGCCGAATTGCCGGCGCACGCCGACGTACCGCTCAACGCCGATGCTCCGTCGCCGGGCGATGTACCCCAGCCGGACGCCTCGCAGCCGACGGTGCCTGCGGCAACTACCGAAGCACCACCGGCCGAACGTTCTGCGGACGCACTGACGGCCGAGTCCTCGGCGGACGCGGACGCTGACGCACCGACTGCCGAGTCTTCGGCGGACGGCAACTCGCTGGCTGCCGAGTCCTCGGCCGACGTGACGGCGACCGAGCCCTCCGCAGGTGCCGACGTACCGGTGGTTGAGTCGTCGGGCGATGGCGACGTGCCGACGGTTGAACCCTCGGCCGACGACCGCGAACTCGCGGACGAGTCCTCGACGCACGCCGACGACCGGTCTACCGAGCCCGCAACCACCGAAGCGGCCGCTGTCACCGACGAAGCCTCGTCGGCAGAAACATCGCAGCCGGACGACGGGCAACAGTCCGAGGTGCGGGCGACCGACGTTGCCCCGAACGCGGAGGACGTTCAGCCGACTGCCGACGATGACCGGCCGATCGCCGCCGAAGCAGCAGCCACCGATGACCTTGAGCCGGTCGCCACCGACGTTGACCCGGCGGTGGGCGATGCGCGGCCGAGCGCTGAGGATTCTCAGCAGGCTGCGGTGGTTGATCCGGCGAGTGCCGACGTGGTCGCGTCGGAGGCGGATACCGACGGGCCGGACTCTGAGGTCGCCCAGCAGGGTGTCGATGACGTCCCGGCTGACGGTGATGCGGTCCGGCCGATGGTGGACGGCGACGCGCCGAATGCGGAGATTGCTCAGCAGGTTGTTGGAGATGGCTCGGCGGACGGCGGTGTGGTCGCGCCGCTGGACGGCGACAGGCCGGGCGGTGAAGTTGCCTCGCAAGCTGAGGATGAGGCCCCGGCTGGCGACGATCTCGCCGCACGGACCGCGGACGACGTCCCGGCCGCGGGCGCGGATACGCCGCAGGCGGAGGATGTGCGATCGGCTAAGTTGCGGGCCGCTGAGTCTGCGGCGAGCGACGAGGTTCCGGCGGTTGAGGTCGAGGCAGTTGCGGACGACGTTCCAGAGACAGCGGACGGCGTACGGGCGGCCGATGAGCAGATCCCAACGGTTGGAGACGCATCGGCCGGCGAGGTCGTGTCTGGCTCGGACGTTGTGGCGTCTTCGAGTACCGGCGCACCGGATGTCGAGGACCCGCGGTCGGCAGTGGCCGAGAGTGCGCCCGCAGCTGAGGATTCGCCGGTCGAGGTCGAGACGGCTGACGAAGATCAGACGGGCATCGACGGGACTCCGTCCGACGCGGATGCTTCGGCGACGGCGGAAGACGTTCGACGGGCCGCGGGGGATGTCCAGCAGAGTGCGCAGAGCTTGGCGGCGACCGATGAAGGCGTGCGCACAGCGGAGTCGCCGACGGTTGGCGAGGCAGTGTCGGAGCAGACGCCGAGTGTCTCGGGCGATGCTGGTGATCTGACCGAAGAGCGGGCAGGCGAGGACGCTGCGTCGGGCGAGGAGCCGCGATCCACCGCGGGTGACGCTGATGAAGCGGTGGCTGCCGAGGCTGAGGACGAGTCGCTTGCAGATGACGTCGCGTCTGCCGATGTGGATGAGTCCGCTGGGGACGGTGAGCCCGCCGACGAGGTGGACGGGGCCAACGCCGCGGAAGACGCAGGCATCGCAAAGGACACCGCGGAGGCTGTGACCGCGCCGCTCGTGGCGGCGCCGACGCTTGCGGCTGCTCTGCCTACCGCGCCGGCTGGGCAGCCGGATGCCGAGGTAGCAGCCGGCCCCGACGAGGCTGCGTTCGTGGCGGCCGAATCCGGTACGCCGGGGGCACCGGCAGAGCCCACGGCTCGACGTCACGTCGGTGAAGACCCAGCCCGTCAAACCGACGTCTCCGTGATGGAGCTGGCGCCGGCACCTGCAGTCAAGGGCACCAGGAGCGCAGCCCACGCCGGCCGCGGAACAGCATCCGGCCAAGTAGCCGAGCCCATCGCCGTGATCGGTCTCGCGGCTCGGTTGCCCGGGGCAACAGGACTCGACCAGTTCTGGGACAACCTCGTCAACGGCGTCGAGAGTCTGCGGCGGTTCTCCCCGGAGGAACTGCGCAGCGTCGGCGACGCCGAAGCATTCGGAGACGACGAACTCGTCGCGGTAAGTGGTGCGCTCGACGACGTGGAGTCGTTCGACGCGGCCTTCTTCGGACTGAGCGCGCGCGAGGCCGAGCTGACCGACCCGGCGCAGCGACTGTTCCTGGAGGTTTGCCAGCAGGCGCTCGAGCACGGCGGGCACGCGGGATCATCCAGCCGGATCGGCGTGTTCGCCGGGTCCGGAATGAACCTGTACTCCCAAGGCGCGCAGCCGGGGGAGAACCTCGCGACCCGCGTGGCCTACCGGCTGGGGCTGACCGGCCCCGCGATCGGCGTACAAGCTGCTTGGTCTTCGTCGTTGGTCGCGGTGCATCTGGCGTGCCAGGCGCTGCGCAGTGGGGACGCCGACCTGGCGCTCGCCGGCGCGGCCGCCGTTCATGTGCCGCAGGCAACGGGTTACCACGCCAGCCCGGAGTCGATCCTCTCGCCGACCGGGCACATCCGGGCGTTCGACGCGGACGCGGACGGGACCGTCGGCGGCAACGGGGTCGCGGCCGTGCTGCTGAAGCGGCTCGATCAGGCGATCGCCGACGGCGACACCGTGTACGCCGTGATCCGCGGCTCGGCCGTCAGTGAAGGCGATCAAGTCGAGCTGGTCGAGCGGGCGCTGGAGAAGTCCGGCGTACCGGCCGAGTCGATCAGCTACGTCGAGGCCAGCGCGTCCGGTACGGCGGACGCCGACGCGGCCGAGTTCCGTGCCCTGAGCAACGCTTTGCGCAAGCACACCGACAAGGTCGGTTTCTGCACGATCGGCTCGGTCAAGCCGAACATCGGCCACCTCGCCAGCGCCGCAGGCATGGCCGGGTTGATCAAGACGATCCTGATGCTGCAGCACCGCACGCTCGTGCCGACGATCAACTACGCCCGGCCCAATCCCGCGCTCCCGCTGGCCAACGGCCCGTTCGTGATCGGCACCGAGGTCCGCGCCTGGGAGTCCGGTACGCCGTTGCGCGCCGGCGTCAGCGCACTCGATGCCCGCGGCACCAGTGCGCACGTGATCCTCGAGGAGGCACCGCGCCAGATCCGCCGCGGCGACGACGGACCCGTCGTACTGGCGTTGTCCGCGCCCGACCCGCACGGCCTGAGCGAGCTGGCCGAACTGTTCCGCGCCGACCTCGAGATCGGCACCGGCCACCGCTTGATCGACCTGGCCGGTACGGCGGCGCTCGGTCGCCCGGCGCACCGGCACCGGATCGCGGTCGCGGGCTCGTCGGAGCAGGAACTCGCGGAGGCCCTCGGCTCGGCGATCCCGGCGGAGGTGCCGCGCGGCGGACCAGGTCCGCTCGGGTACGCCTTCACCGGCCAAGGCGCCGCGCGACGCGGAATGGCGGCCGGCCTCGCGGCCCGGTTCCCGGTGTTCCGCTCGGTGCTCGACGAGTGCGACAAGGTGTACGCCGAGGAGTTCGGCGGCAGCCTGCTCGACCTCCTGCTCACTCCCGCGAGCGGGAGCGAAGGCGTCTGGCCGACCGAGACCGCACAGCCGGCGCTCTTCGCGTTCGAGCTGGCGCTGGCGCGACTGTGGGAGTCGTTCGGCGTCCGGCCCGCGCTGGTCGTCGGGCACAGCGTCGGTGAATACGCCGCCCTGTGCGTGGCCGGCGCGTTGTCGACCGCTGACGGCGTTCGCCTCACCGCGAAGCGCGGCCAGCTGATGCAGCGCGGAACGGTGCCGGGAGCAATGGTTTCCGTACGCGCCGATGCGGACCGGGTCCGCGAACTGGCCAAGACGCCCGGCGTGGAAGTTGCTGCCGGCAATGGTCCGCAGTCGTTCGTACTGGCCGGGTCCGAGGTGATCGTCGGGCAGCTGGCCGAACAGCTGGACCGGTTGGACGTGTCCTGGCAGCGGCTGGACGTCGATCGCGCGTTCCACAGCTCGCTGGTGGAGCCGATCCTGTCCGACTTCGCCGAGTTCGTTGCCACGATCAAGCTCCGGCCGCTGCGGACGCCGATGGTGTCGTCGTGGTCGGGTGATCTGCTGGAGAGCGGGACGAAGCTCGACGAGGACTACCTGGTCGGGCAGTTGCGGCAGCCGGTGCAGTTCGGCGACGCGGTCGAGGCGTTGACCGCGGCCGGGTGCCGGCGGTTCCTCGAGCTCGGCCCGGACGCCGTACTGTCGCCGGCCGGCCGGCGGATCGCGCCGAACAGCACGTGGATCCCGGCCCAGCGGCTCGGCCAGGATCCGGTGCTGGCGACGATGAACGGGCTGGCCGAGCTGTACCTGCAGGGCACGGAGATCAACTGGGCCAAGGTGTACGCCGACGGTGGCCGCGTGCCGCTGCCGACGTACCCGTTCCGGCGGGTGCACTACCCGGTCGACGCGTTCGCTCGTTCGGCGGAGGCGGCCGCGAAGGCGGCGCGGCTGGAGGATACGGAACCGGTCGACGACCTGCGTCCGGTCGAGCGGACCAGCGGTGCGCTCAAGCGGATCCCGCTGGACCCGCCGAGCCGGCCGAAGGCGACCGAGCAGACCGAGCCCGAGCCCGAGACGACCGAGGAGTCGCCGTTCGCGATCCCGGCCGACGACGTCGACCGGGTCGTGGTGCCGGACACGGCGGCCGTGGTCGACGAGCACGTCGACGTGGAGGCGACAGGGTCTGCCCAGAACGTTGCTTTGGGCAACGAGGCTCCGCAGAGCGAGCCCGAGGCGACCGAGCAGCGCGCCGACGAGTCCGGGTACGCCGCGGCCGCCGACCCCGAGGTGGTCGCCGAGCGGTACCGCGAGTCGCTGGATCTGGTGCTCGACCTGACCAGCGAGCAGCTCGGCCTCGATCCGTACGACGTGACGGTGGACCACTCGTTCGCCGAGCTCGGCGCGGATGCCGCCCTGATGCAGCGGGTGGTCGACGCCGTGCAGCGCAAGTTCGACGTCGAGGTCAAGGCCGAGGCGTTGTTCGAGGACCTGATCACGCCGCACAAGCTGGCCTCGGCCGTCGCGGCGAAGACCCCGCCGTCGGCGTTCACGTCGAGGCGCAAGCAGACCACGCTGAAGCCGGCGCGGATCAAGGTCCTGCCGGAGCACCCGAAGAAGGAGCAGCCGAGCTCGCGCACGGCCCTGGCGGTGCTCGGGTCGGGGCTCGCCGACCTGGCCGCGAAGGTCGACGCCGCGGCGGCCGCCACCAGCGAGGCCGATCTGCCGGGCTCGGGCATGGCCGCGTTGATGTCGCAGCAGTTGCGGGTCGCGAGTCAGTTGGTCGAGGGCGTCACAAAGCTGATGCACGAGCAGTTGGCGCTGCTGGGCGAGGTACCGGCCCCGCCGGCCCAGCAACAGCGCGGTCAGGACGAACCCGGCCCGGACGAGGACGGCCCCGACCAGGGCGGCACGCTCCGAGGCGGCCCGAACCCCGGCGGACCGAACCGCGGCGGCCCCGCAAGGAGCGGCCCGGCGCAGAACGATGCGCCCGACGAGCACGCGGGTTCTGACCCGACGCAAACCGGCGCGGCACCAGGCGCGCCGGCCAACCCGCCGCTGACTCATCTCGATCAAGCCGAGCCAGGAAGCGCCGCATCCGTCCTGGACGAGGCAACCGGAACCACCACGCCCCAAGACCCCGAACAAGCCGAGGCCGAACGAGCCCGCCAGCGCGCAGCAGTCGACTACTGGCAGGCCGCCCTCAGCGGCGCCCAGCCACTGGTCCTGCCGGCCGACCGCGCAAGGCCCGAAGCAGCGGCCGGCACCGCCGTCCTCGTGCACGAGGTGGACGCAGGCCTCGGCGAGGCCGTGTTCGCGTTCAGCCGCCAGCGACGGGTCAGCCCGTTGATGACGATGCTCGCCGCGGTCGGCACCGTGCTGGGCCGGTTCGCCGCACAGGACGACATCACCATCGGCGCCGCCGCGCTGCGCAGCCAGGAGCCGACGCCGCTGCCGTTGCGCATCGACCTGTCCGGCGAACCCGACCTCGGCGAGCTGGCGCAACGGGTGCGCGAGGCAACCACCGGCGCGTTCGACCACGCCGGCGCCGACCTCGCCGTACTCGAGCAGGACCCGCTCTACCAGGTCCTCGTCGTCTTCGAACCGACCACCGACGAGCTGCCGGTCGGCCTCGACCTCCGGCTCACCCTCGCCAATCACGCCCAGGGCATCACCTGTACGGCGGACTACCGCGCCGGCCTGTTCGACGAGTCGACGATCAAGCGCCTGCTCGACTACCTCGAGGCCGTCCTGCGCCGCGCGGTCGCCCAGCCGGCGACGACGCTGCCCGACCTGATGCTGCCGATCGAGTCCGACCGCATCGCCCTGCGCGAGCTCGAAGGCGCGGCCCCGGAGACCGGACCAATTGGCCGGGTCGGTCGCAACGCGGTCGTCAGCGGCGAGCTGAGCGGCCTGCACACGTTGTTCGAGCAGCAGGTCGCCCGTACGCCGGACGCGATCGCGCTCATCCAGAGCGACCGCGAGATCTCGTACGCCGAACTCGACCGGCGCGCGAACGCCGTCGCGTGGCAGCTGGTCGACCTCGGCGTGAAGCCCGGTCAGCTGGTCGCCGTCCGAGTCGCGCGGGGCGCCGAGCTGGTGGTCGGCGTACTGGCGGTGCTGAAGTCCGGCGCGGCGTACCTGCCGCTCGATCCTGGTGTGCCGGAGTCGCGCTGGGCGTTCATGACCGCGGACGCCGGAGCGGTCGCGCTGGTCGGTGACGACGCGGCGCTGGCGGACCGGCTCGGGCTGCGGCTCGTCCCGGTCGCGTCCGGGGACGGCGACGTCCGGGCCCGGCAGGCGCCGCCGGTCAACGCCGCGGCCGACGACGTTGCCTACTGCATCTACACGTCGGGCTCGACCGGCAACCCTAAGGGCGTCGCGGTCCCGCACCGCGGCCCGGTGAACCTGATCCGGCACTACCTGCGGACCCGGTCGTCGCTGCGCACGCTGCAGTGGACGTCGTTCGGGTTCGACGTGCACGTACAGGAGATGTTCACCGCGCTCGCGTCCGGCGCCGCGCTGGTGCTGATCGGCGAGGACGACCGGTACGATCCCGACGCGGTGGTCGCGGCGCTGACCGAGCACGGCATCGAGCGGCTGTTCATGACGTTCACGCCGCTGACCGCGCTGCTCGCGACGATGGAGGAGATGCCGAAGCTGCCGGCGCTGCGGGAGATCGTGGCCGGCGGCGAGGCGATGGTGCTGACGCACGGGATCCGCGACTTCCTCGCCGCGCACCCCGACTGCGTGCTGTTCAACGAGTACGGGCCGACCGAGGCGTCGATCGTCACCACGATCCACCAGGTCGACCCGGCCGACGACCGGCCGTCGATCGGGCGGCCGATCGACGGGGTCGTCGTTCGCTTGCTGGACGAGGCGCTACGGCCGGTCCCCGTCGGCGCGGTCGGCGAGATCCACCTCGGCGGCGTGGCCGTGGCCCAGGGGTACGTCGGGCGGCCGGACGAGACGATGACGGCGTTCGTCGCCGATCCGTCGACACCGGGCAGCCGGCTGTACCGGACCCGCGACCTCGGACGCTGGCGGCCGGACGGCACCCTCGACTACCTCGGCCGGGTCGACGACCAGGTCAAGATCCGCGGCCACCGGGTCGAGCCGGGGGAGACCGAGCACGTGCTCGCCGACCTGGACGGGGTGATCGACGCGGTCGTCGTGGCGTGCGTGAATCCGGCCGGCGACACCTGCCTGATCGGGTACGTCGTACTCGAGGACGAGGACCCGGCGGTGCTGGCGCGGCTGATGCTGGAGCTCACCAAGGAACTGCCGATCTATCTGGTGCCGGCGGATCTGATCCCGATCGAGGATCTGCCGCTGGACGCCGCGGGCAAGCTCGACCGGCGTCGTCTTCCCGAGCCGGAGTGGTTGCAGGCCTGACCTTCGGGCTCGTGGGCTCCGCCCACCTCGCCCTCGGAAAGGGCTGGAGGCATCCAGCACCTCAGTCTCGCCTGAGGGTGGACCTGCCAGCCAACCCATCGCCGATTCGGCGCAGTCCGCTGCGCCGAAGCCCCGCCCGGTGTCCTCCCGGCGGGCGGGTTTTCACCCGGGGACTTCGGTTCTGCACCGTGGACGGGGGTGTGGTTCCCCGGTGGCCGCCCTCCCCGCGGTCACCGGCCCACCGTCCGCGGTGCAGAACCCGCGTCGATCCTCATCCCTCCCGAGGATCGATCGCACTCACCGCTTGTCGCCGCAGCAGCGCGTAGGCGCTGATCACGCAGACGAGCAGCGAGTAGACGGCCCAGACAGATCCGACGTGGCCGAGCTCGTTCCCGTTCCCCCGGGAGCCGAGCGCGATCACGGCGGTGACCGCGACGAGAGCGATCAGTGGGCCGGTCCAGCCCAGCACGCCCATCCGCACCGGCTCCTCGGACGCGGACCGGTCGTCCGGGTCGAGTACGGCGGTGACGGCGTGTCCCCGGAGGGACTCGTGCAGGGCCGCGACGCCGCACGCGGCGGCGACGTTCAGCAGCAGCAGGCGGTCGGAGACCGCGGCGACCGGTGTCCCGGCGACGGTGCCGTACACCACGGCGTACACATCGACCGGAACCGTCGCGGCGGCGGCGCCGACGACAACCAGCTGGAACAGCCGCGGACGGCGGACCGAGGCCCGGACGCGGCCGTGCGCGCTGGTGGTCACGACGACCAGCGCGGTGAAGAACAAGGCGAAGACGACAAGTACGGCAACGTCCATCAACACCAGTTCCTCGGGTCGAGCATTGCCCTGGGCAACGCTGGTGGACGTGCGTACGACTGCGTTTCCCGCGGGTGTGGCGGAGAGTCGCCTCTCCGCCGCACCCACAAGTGGTCAATCCCTGGCATGCAGGCCCCCCTGACTGCCCTTGGATGACGTGCCCCCACCCCATCCATCCGTTGCATCGGGTGGAACGGGGTCGCCGTTACAGACTTTTCGGCATTGGGTAAAAATTGCCCAAAATTGCGCGCGGAATCCGTTTCTGCGCGCCACTTGTGTGCGTTAGGGCTGCAGCCGGTGCCGCGACCGTCACGCCGGGTTCCGTCGGACTGTCCGACAGAATTCAATTACCGCCGGGGCGACAGCTCAGACGGCCGCCCAGGCCAGCCGGGCGGCGCCGAGCAGGCCGGCGTTGGCGAGCTGGGCGGGCTCGACGGTCAGAGCGGTGACGAAGGGCAGCTGGGCCAGGCGCTTCACCCACCGGCCGACCGGGTCGAACAGGACCGGGCCGGCCTTCGCGACACCGCCACCGATCACGACGGTGGTGAGATCGACGGTGACGGCGGTCGCGACGATGCCTGCGGCAAGGGCCTGCGCGCCGTCGTCGAAGATCGCGAGGGCGATCTCGTCGCCGGCCGCGGCGTCCGCCGACAGCACGGCGGCGTCGACCTGCTGGTCGGGGCGCCAGCCGCGCCGCTGGGCCCGGGCGACCATCCGGGGACCGCTGGCATAGGTCTCGACGCAGCCGAACGAGCCGCAGGCGCACGCCTCGCCGTCCAGGT
The DNA here is from genome assembly GCF_001984195.1 of Kribbella sp. ALI-6-A. GTDB lineage: Bacteria > Actinomycetota > Actinomycetes > Propionibacteriales > Kribbellaceae > Kribbella. Next base: position 1,256,194 of record NZ_MTQN01000011.1, on the reverse strand, counting down.
CGACCACCATGTGCCCCAGATGCGCCGCGTTGCCGGATTGGCCGAGCAAGGGCTTGCCGTCGACAACGATCCCGGCGCCGACGCCGGTCGAGACGACGATGCCGAGCAGTGTGTCGACCGCGCGGCCCGCACCGGTCCAGGACTCGCCGAGCGCGAAGCAGTGCCCGTCGACGCCGAGCTCGACCGGTACGTCGCCGACCAGGGCGCGGACGCGGTCGACCAGCGGGAAGTCCCGCCAGCCGGTGATGTTCACCGGGGAGACGAGACCGTGGGTGAGGTCGAGCGGCCCGGCCGAGCCGATGCCGACCGCGATCGGCGTACTGCCGTCCACCACCCGCGCGACCAGTTCGGCGAGCGCGGCGAAGACCTGGTCGGCGTCACCCGAGGGGGTGAGGATCCGGTCCTCGGTGCGGATCGTCCCGTCGGCCGCCACCAGCGCGGCGGCCATCTTGGTGCCGCCGATGTCGATGCCGAGAACGGTCGCTGACTCGTCGCTCATGATCCCCCCGTCAGTGCCGGTGCAGGTTGTCAGGTTGGTTGCTGTCGCCGGGGTGCTCCAGGCCGTGGACCAGCTGGACCCGTTCGTGCATGGCCCGGTTCAGCCAGCGGGCGAACGCCTCCAGCCGGGCACTGTCGAGCAGCTCGGCGTGCCAGCGGTCCACCGGTACGTCGGGGTCGGCCGGCGCCGGCACACCGAGGACGTCAGCGGCGTACTCCAGCTGCTCACGCGGGATCGCCACGCCGGCGCTCACCAGCGCGGCAACCCGGCGTACCGGCTCCGATCCGGCGAGAGCGGCGGCCGTGATCGACCCGACGGCGATGGCGGCCGACACGTCCAAGGGGCGAGCAGCAGGCTCCGGTATGACGTCGGTACGACGGCTCAGCTCGTCGTGGCACAGCTGCTCGGTGATGATCACCTGGGCCACCCACCGGGTGAGCTGCCGGGCTTCGCGGCTGCCGGGCTTCGGCAGCACGCAGGCGGCGTCGCCGGAGCGCAGGGCGGCCAGGCGCTCGTCCAGCAGCGTGCGGGGGATCGGCCGGCCGTTCAGGTAGGCCATCACGTCGTCGGGCGCGATCGGCGCACCGGAATGCCCGTGACCGTGACCGTGATCGTGCGCAGCTGAATGCCCGGGCCCGCTGATGGCGGGCCTGGCGAGAGCGGCCGTCACAGGATCTCCAGTCGCACGGTCGGCGCGTACTGGGCTCGCCCGAACCACATCACCTTCGGCAGCACCCAGGCATGCGCCGGGGTCGCGTCCGCAGGAGCCACCACCGGTACACCGACGGTCACCGACGTCTTCGCCGGTACGACGACCGCGCGGACCGGTTCCGGCAGCCACGACCAGGTCCCGTACGGCGACGCCAGCTGCAGCTCGGCGCGGATCTCGGCCGAGGTGTCGTTCGCGAAGACCAGCTCCAGCGTCGCCGTCGAACCAGGGTCGAGCCGCAGATCCTGCGTGGCCGGCGTGACGGTCAATCCGGTCGGGCGCCCCGGCTCGCCTTCGGCCGCTCCGGCGTTGGGGCTCGGCGGTTCGGCCGGCGCCATGGCGAAGCCCAGCGTCGCGGTCAGCTCAGGGCTCTCCCCGACGAAGACGGTGACGACGTCCTCGACCGACCGCACTCCCGCTCCACCGGCCAGGTGATCCGTAGCGGTGTCGACCCGGGCAGCGACGAAGTACTGGCCTGGCTCGCAGTCCGCGGGTGGGTGAACGTAGGCGAGATGACGGACATAGCCGCCCGGCTCGAGCCGCAGCGTGCGGTCCGGCTGGTCGGTCGTCCAGCCCTCCGGCAGGTCGAGAGACAGCACGCCGACCGCGACCGCGTCGGCGTACTGGTTGGCGACCACCATCGAGACCTCGAACTTCGAGCCGGCGGTCCGCGCGACGGTGGGGGAGACCGACAGGCTGACCGGAAGGAAGCCCATCTGCGCAGGACCCCGGTTGTGCAGCCAGTACCGCGAGTACGACGGTTGCGCGATCTCCGCGGCCTGTCCGAGCACGCTGGAGCCTGCCGCGGCTTCGTGCTCGAGGTCGAGGACGTAGGTGTCGACCGCGGAACCGGTCAGGTCGACCGTGAGGGTGCCGTCGGCAACGTCGAGCGCGGCGCCGCGGTGCTCCAGCAGATCGGCCTGGGTCGCCGCAGTGATCGGCAGGGCAGAAGTGACGGTCGCCGTCGCGCCGAGACCGGTCGCCTCGACGAGGCGGAGCGTGACACCTTCGCGCGGGTCGGCGGGACGACCGGAACCGTGTGCGATCGGATTGCCGGCCGGCTTGACGGTGGAGATCAGGACGTCGCGCTCAGGGGTGACCCTGAGCAGCGAATGACTCGCGGGCAACGGTCCGGTGTGGCCGGTGGTAGTTGCTGCCAGCAACGGCGAGGAGAACTCCTGACCGCGCGCCGGCAACTGGAGCGCACGCCAGTCGCCGTCACCGGCGGTCAGCGCGTAGCGGAACTCATGGGTCCAGTGCTGGAGCTGGAACGACGATCCGTCCGGCGCCGAACGCCGGGGCGGGTCGATCCAGATTCCGGCCGGCCAGCCGGTGCAGGACCGCATGAGCGAGGCATGCAGCGCGCCGGTCGCGTCCACGGCGAAACCGGGCAGGCCGTAAGTCAGCAGCGCGACGGTCGCGTCGGTGAAGTCCTCGATCACCCCGTCGCCCGCCACGGTCGCGGTGATCCGGGCCTGGCCGAGTTCCGCGATGGCGGCCGCGACGGCGTCCTGGGTGGGCAGCACGAGCGCGGGGATCGCCCGCACGTCCCGCACGTCCGCGTTCGGCTGCCAGACGTCGGCCAATGCCGTCCGGGGCGGCACGTAGAAGGCCGTAACTTCGTTGCCTGGAGCATCGAGCAGCGCCGCCGCCGAGCCGACGAGGATGCGCAGATCGGGAAGGTTGGAGTCGACCTGCAGACTGCCGTAGCGGGAGCCGCTCGCGCGGGAGGTGGTGGCGGTGACCCCGACGCGGGCCAGCGCCACGACGAGGTCGCGGACCTCGGCCGGGTCGGACTCGTCCGGGACGACGATCTCCGCGACGGCCATCGGCCGGGTGCCGACCGATCCGCCGTCGGTGTCCACCAGTTCGATCCGCGCGGTCGAGCTGAGCCCGAACCAGGTGTTCGCCGGGTTGTCCAGCGTCCACGGAGCCTGCTCGCTGTCCACGTCGATCAGGCCGAAGCCGCGCCCGACCACCGCACCGGCGACCTCGCTGACCGGCAGCGCCCCCGGAACGTCGGCCGGGAACTTCACCCGGACCAGCCGGTCGGACTGCGCGTGGTCGAGGATCCGGGTGCAGAACTCGATCCGGTCCAGTCCCGCGTACGCCGTGACGACGGACTCGTAGGCGATCCGGTCGACCTCGCCGCGGCTGATCACCCGGCTGCCGAGCGGTCCGGTCTGGGTGATCACCTTCGCCGGCGCCTCCGACGAGCCGACCACCGGGCCGGACGGCGTGAGGTGCCAGGGGCCTTCGCCGAAGCGCGGGTGGTCCGGGTACTCCTGGTAGACCCGCAGTTCGTTGCCGAGACCCTTGAGCACCTGCCGTCCGGTGCGCTTGTCGACGATGCCGCTGACCGCGCCGCCCCGGGAGGCGTCGACGGTGATCCGGAAGTACTCGTTCTCCACCGTCTCGGCGGAGTTGGCCGGGCCCCAGGCACCCGGCGTACCGTCGGTGAGCTGGTAGGTGCGCCAGCCGAGCGAGGGGACGTCCCGGGCGAGGAAGGTCAGTTTGTTGCCCTCGACAACCGAGGGCAGGACCTCGCCGTCCGGGCCGAGCACAGCGACTCCGCCCGGTCCGGGCAGCTCCACCGTGACCAGATCGGTGCGCGTGAAACCGAGCGTGTTGGTGACGACGACCGCCGTGCTGCCGAACGCGCTGGTGTCGATCCGGGCCGCGAACGCCTCGAGCGCGGCGGTCCGGGCCGTGTCGGCCAGGTCGTGCGCCTCGCGCCAGCCGGTGACCAGGTCGATGTAGACCTGGTCCGACTCCGATCCGGTGATCGCGTCGTGGTGCGCGCCGTACGCGAGCTGCCGCCAGGCCTTGTCCAGCGAGGCTTCCGCGAACCGGCCGAGACCGAGCAGGTCGGCGTACGTGCCGAGCTTCTCCGCGTCGACGGCGGCGACCTCGGCGGCCCGCTGGGCCTGCTTGGTGTCGATGTAGGAGACGTCCTTGCCGGTGTAGATCGGGTTCATGTCGCGCGACTGCGGCGACGGCCGGCGGCCCTCGGCGTCCAGCTCGGCGCGGACCCGGTCCATGAAGTGCTTCGTGGTCCCGCAGACGAACTTCGGCCACACGTAGCGCTCGGCCCAGTCGTGGTGCAGCGCGGTGATCCAGTTGTTCGGCGGGGTGTAGTCGCCGCCGACCGGAAGCAGCGTGTTCTTCGTCGCGGCCACCGTCTTCAGCGTCGCGAACAGCTGGTACGCCGTGTCGCCCGCGGCCTCGACGCTCGGCGCGTGCTGCAGGTCCCAGCCCGGGCCGTAGTGGTCGGGCATGTAGTGGGTGAGCACGCCGTCGCCGCTGGGACTGATCCACTCGAACTCGCTGGGGAACTGCATCACCGCCGCCGTGGTGGCCTTCGGGTCGCCCCAGGCCAGGCGCAGCGGTCCCCACTGGTGGAACGGCCCGCGGGCCCAGGCCGATCCGGTCAGCCCGGCCTTGGCCAGGTAGCCGGGGAACTGCGGGTCGTGCCCGAAGACGTCCAGCTGCCAGGCGTTGCGCGGATCGCCGCCGAGGATGTCGCGCTGGTAGCCGACGCCGTACACGATGTTGCGGATGGTCGTCTCGGCGCCGGTCAGGTTCGTGTTCGGCTCGTTGTAGGTGCCGCCGATGATTTCGACCCGGCCCTCCGCGATCAGCCGGCGCAGGACGGCGCGGTTCTCGGGGAAGGTGTCGAAGTAGGGCTTCAGGTAGTCGAGCTCGGCCAGCACGAAGCAGTACGCCGGGTCGCGCAGCGCGAGCTTGAGGTGAGCGTCGACCAGGCTGAACGCGTTGTGCGTGTAGACCGGCCGGGTCGTGCCGTCGGGGCCTTGCAGGTCCCAGCTGGTCGTGTAGGCCGCCTGCGTGTTCCACCAGACCGGGTCGTAGTGGAAGTGCGACACCATCACCATCGTCCAGCCCGGCTCGGCGACCACGACCGCACCGGCGTCACGAGCGACTTCCGCCCCGCCGGCCGTGATCGTCACGGTCGCGGCCAGCTCGGTCCCGTAGGCCGTCCGCAGGTCGGCCGCGATCTCCAGCGGGATCTCGATCCGGGTTGGTCCCTCGCCCGGTGGCAGGTCCGCCGTACCGCGCACGCCGTCGCCTTCGACGTGGACGGCGAGTGCGCCGTCGGCGCTGGAACGGACCAGCTCCACGCGCAGGATCTGGCGCGGGTCGTCCTCGCTGCCGACGAACAGCTCGGGCGAACTGACGCGGGTGATCTGCACTGTCACGGTGATCGGGCTCCGGTCGGTGGCGGTCAGGTCGAGAGACAACGTTATCCGGAACCGGTCGATACAGCGAGGGGTTGCCGCTGCTAATCAGGCATGACCGCGCTACACAGTGCACAGAAACAGGCTGTGGAGGCACGGACGGTCATTGACAACGATGGCCTTTGAAAGGACAAAAAGCAGCTCCCCGCCGCACCTTGTGGGTGCGACGGGGAGCGGGGACGGCCGGTCGGTCAGGCGGGGTTGAGGCCCGGGTGACCGGCTTCGACGGTGAACGAGGCCCGGGTCGAGACCGGGGCTCCGGGGGTGCTGACGTACGGGATCACCTTGAAGTCCGCACGCAGCGAGTCGCGGGTGAGGTGGGTGCTGACGTAGCCGCGCTGGTTGTTCAGCAGCTTGATGTGCGGGTTCTCGTCGAGCTGGACCTGCCCGCCGGACGGGAAGTCCTGGCCGTCGCCGCCGGAGGTGATCGACGTGGTGACCAGCTCGACGCCGACCGGGCGCGAGTCGGGGTCGCGGAAGTCGGCGAGCAGGTTGTTGGCGTAGTGCTTGTGGACGTCGCCGGTGAGCACGACCGGGTTGGTGACGTTGCGCTGCTGGAAGCCGTCGAGGATGCGCTGCCGCGAGGCGGCGTACCCGTCCCAGGCGTCCATGCTGTAGCTGACGGCCGGGCCGGAGGTGAAGTCGCGAGCGCCGAAGAACACCTGCTGCCCGAGCACGTCCCAGGTCGCCGACGAGCGGCCGAGGCCGTCCAGCAGCCACTTCTCCTGCTCCGGACCGGTGATCGAGCGCGCCGGGTCGAGCGCCGCCGGGCAGTCCGACGTCGTGTCGTTGCAGGCCTGGTCGCTGCGGTACTGCCGGGTGTCGAGCATGTGGAACGACGCCAGCCGTCCCCACTGGATCCGCCGGTAGATCTGCATGTCGATCCCGCTCGGGATCGAGCTGCGCCGCAGCGGCATCATCTCGTAGTACGCCCGGTACGCCGCCGCGCGCCGCTCCAGGAACCCGGCCTGCCCGGCCGGCGACGGGATCTCGTCGGCGTAGTTGTTCTCCAGCTCGTGGTCGTCCCAGACCACGACCCACGGCGCGACGGCGTGCGCGGCCTGCAGGTCCGGGTCGGTCCGGTACTGCGCGTGCCGGACCCGGTAGTCGGCCAGCGTCCAGATCTCCTTGGCCGGCGAGTGCGTGCGCGGTCCGGTGCCGCCGGCCCCTTCGTAGATGTAGTCGCCCAGGTGCAGCACCAGCGAGGGGTGCTCCTCCGCCATCCGCCGGTACGCCGTGAAGTAGCCGCCCGCGTAGTTCGAGCAGGACACGAAGGCCATGTGCAGCGGGCTTCCGTACGTGCCCGGCAGGGGAGTCGTCAGCGTCCGGCCGATCTCCGACAGGTGCCGCTCGCAACGGAACCGGTAGTAGTACTCACGCCCGGGCAGCAAGCCGCGGACCTCGACGTGAACGGCGTGCGCCGACTCCGGTCCGGCGGACACGACACCGGCCCGGACGACGCGGCGCATGCCGGGGTCGAGCGCGACCTGCCACTGCACCTGGTACCGGCGGCTCGGCATGCCGCCCATGCCGTCGGCGGCGAGCGGGTCGAGCGCGAGCCGGGTCCACAGCACGACGCTCTGGTAGTCCGGGTCGCCGGAGGCGATGCCGAGGGTGAACGGATTCGCGAGCGGCTGCGACGGTCCGGCGGCGGTCGCGTCGGTCAGCGGCGACCCGGCGGCGGGCAGCGTGCCGGTCGCGGCGACCGCGGTGGCGCCGGCAACGGTTGTTGCGGCCACCAGCAACGTGCGACGAGTGATCGGTGTGACGGGCATGGCGGAGCTCCGTAACGGATCGGGAAATGGATTCCCGCCAACCCTGCTGGGGCCGGTGGAACCCGAGGTGACGCCCAGACGTGGGTTCGGTGAACTGCGACGACGCCGGGTCCACTGGCGTCGTACCGGGCGGACAGGAGAGGGTGGCGCAATGAGTGATCAACTGGAACGCGATGCTGCCGGCGCTTTGATCGTCGGCTTCACCGGTACCACCGCCCCCGACGACCTGCGCCGCGCGGTCGCGAACGGACTGGGCGCGGTGATCCTGTTCACCCGCAACGTCGTCGACGCCGACCAGGTGTCCGCGCTGACCACCGCCCTGCGCGCCGAGCGGCCGGACCTGCTGATCGCGATCGACCACGAGGGCGGCGAGTTCAGCCACCTCGCCCCCGCCAACCCCTGGCCGCTGTCCTCGCCGCGCGCGCTCGGCGAGCTGGACGACACCGACCTGACCCGCGCGGCCGCCCGCGACGCCGCCGCGATGCTGGCCGGGCTCGGCATCGACGTGATGCTCGCGCCGTCGGTCGACGTGAACAGCAACCCGGCCAACCCGATCATCTCGACCCGCTCGTTCGGCACCAGCGCCGGCGTGGTGTCCCGGCACGGCGTCGCCTTCGTCCAGGGCGTGCGGGACGCGGGCATCGCGGCCTGTCCGAAGCACTTCCCCGGACACGGCGACGTGGCCGTCGACTCGCACCTCGCGCTGCCGCGGGTGGACCGGTCGATCGAGCAGGTCGGCGCCGTCGAGCTCGCGCCGTTCAAGGCGACCATCGAGGCCGGCGCCGATCTGGTGATGAGCGCCCACATCGTCTTCTCGGCGTACGACGATCAGCCCGCCACGCTGTCGCGGCGGATCCTGCAGGGCCTGCTGCGCGACGAGCTCGGGTTCACCGGCGTGATCACCACCGACGCGCTGGAGATGCAGGCGATCACCGCGACCCGGTCGATCGAGCAGGCCGCGGTCGAGTCGATCCGGGCCGGTGCCGACCTGGCGATGATCGCGATCGGCGAGGCCGACCCACGGGCGCTGACCGCCGAGATCGTCGATGCAATCAGCAACGGAACGCTCGACGCGTCGCGCGTCGCGCAGGCCGCCGGCCGGGTTCGGGATCTCGCCGCCGACCTCGCGAGCCGCACCCGGCTGCCCGGACTCGACGGTGCTCCGACTCGCGAGGTCGCGGCCCGGACGGTGACCGGCCAGGAGTTCCCGGCGCTCGGCGGTGCGCCGTACGTGGTGGACCTGACGCAGGGGTTGCACCCGGCCTGGAACCCGTACTTCAGCGGGCTGCCGGAGGTGTTCGCCCGGATCGCGCCCGGCTCGGCCGGGATCGTGCTGCGGGCGGCGGACGCCGAGGCACTCGGCGAGGCGCAGGCGGCGGCGATCGGCCGGCCGCTCGTGGTCGCCGTCCAGGACGCGGTCCGTACGCCGTGGATGCGGGCGGCCCTGCAACTGCTGATCGAGAGCCACGAGGGCGACGTGTTCGTGCTCTGCACCGGGATCCCGGAGGACCGGGCGCTGGTCCCGGCGAGCGTGCCGACGGCCGTCACCTACGGGCGCAACCTGGTCGTGCTCGAGGCGGTCACGCAGGTCCTGACCCGGCAGCCCTAGGATCCTATATCCTATCGCTGCCCCGACCCGAGGAGTGCGCGATGGCGATCCAGCCCTGGTTCGAGCAGGCCAAGCTCGGCATCTTCCTGCACTACGGCATCTACGCCGTGAACGGGATCGCCGAGTCCTGGTCGTTCTTCAACGGCGAGATCAGCCACGAGGACTACCTCGAGCAGCTCGACGGGTTCACCGCGGCCAAGTTCGACGCCGACGCCTGGGCCGAGCTGTTCGAGGCGGCGGGCGCCCGGTACGCCGTACTGACCTCGAAGCACCACGACGGGGTCGCGCTCTACGACACGGCGGCCAACGACCTGTCCACGGTCAAGGCCACTCCGGCCCGGCGGGACATCGTCAGCGAGTACGTCGAGGCGCTGCGGCGGCACGGGCTGAAGGTCGGGCTGTACTTCAGCCACCTCGACTGGACGCACCCGGACTACGCGTCGGTGCGGCCGGCCGGGATGCCGGCCGACGAGCGGGGCAATCCGTTCGCCGTACCGGCGGCCGGTGCGGAGGACCCGGAGCGGTGGGAGCGGTTCCTCGCCTTCCACCGCACGCAGCTGACCGAGATCATCGACCGGTTCGCGCCGGACCTGCTGTGGTTCGACGGGGACTGGGAGCGGGATCCGGAGCAGTGGCGGATGGACGAGGTGCGTGACCTGATCGCGGCGAAGCTGCCGAAGACGGTGGTCAACGGGCGGATGCGTGGGGGATTCGGCGACTACGCGACGCCGGAGCAGGGCGTGCCGATCGTGCCGCCGGCCGGGCCGTGGGAGCTGTGCGTCACGATCAACGACTCCTGGGGCTTCCAGCACGACGACCACCACTACAAGTCGGTGCGGCAGCTGATCCGGTTGTTCGCGGAGACGATCGGTGGCGGCGGCAACTTGCTGCTCGACGTCGGGCCGCGCGAGGACGGCAGCATTCCCGAGGAGCAGGTCGAGCGGCTGCGGGAGCTGGGGGACTGGATCCGCCGGCACGAGCGGGCCGTCTTCGGCACGACGCGCGGTCTGCCGAACGGCGCCTTCTACGGCGCGTCGACGGTGTCTGCCGACCGGCGCAGGGTCTACCTGTTCGGCTTCGACCGGCCGAACGAGTACTTCGTGGTTCGCGGCGTCCGCAACAAGGTGCTCAAGGCAACGATCGTCGGCTCCGGCGTCGAGCTGCGGATCGACCGCCAGGGCGGCGGAATCGAAGGCGCAGCCGGCTGGACCTACCTGTACGTCGACTCCGACACGGCACTGGATCGCGACTGCACGGTTGTCGAGCTCGAGCTGGACGGCGAGCTGGACCTGGCCGAGCACCACACCCGCGACTGAGTCAGAAGCGCCGGGCGGTCAGCGTCAGGTCGAGGGCGTTCTGCTCGACGTAGTTGAGGGCGTGCCGGACCGCGCCGACCGACACGATCGTGTCGCCGAGCGATGACACCGCGACTCGCGGCGGCGTACTGGTGAAGGTGGTCAGCAAGTCCTCGATCTTCGGCAGCAACGCCGTCGCCGCCTCCGCGACCGCGCCGCCGATCACCACCAGTTCGGGATTGAACAAGATTCCCAGCGTCGCGATCACGCGCGCCGTGCGCTGACCCACGATCTCCAGGACGTCGGCCGCCGCGCGGTCGCCCTGGGCCGCGGCGGCGAACACCAGCTCCGCCGTCACCGGTTCGGAACCGGCGAGCTCGCGCAGGACGGTCTCGACCGACGGATCCGCGATCGCCGCGGCTGCGCGCTCGCGCGCCATCCGGGCGATTCCGTGCGTGTCGCCGACGCCTTCGACCAGCTTCAGGTAGACCATCTCGCCGGCGCCACCACGGCTGCCGTGCAGCAACCGCCCCGAGTCCATCAACCCGGACCCGAAGCGCTCACCCGCGAGCAGGACGATCAGGTCGTCGACGCCCTGACCTTGGCCTCGCCAGTGCTCGCCGAGCACCGCCAGGTTGGCGTCGTTCTCCAGCAGGGCGGGCCAGCCGTGCGCCTTCGACAGCCGCGCGGTCAGGCCGGCGTCGAACCGCCGCCAGAACTCGTCGTCGGCCAGGATGTTGCCGCCGCGGTCGACCGGCGCCGCCACTCCGACGCCCGCCGCGATCACCTGGTCGTCGGTCACGTCGGCTGCCTTCATCGCGTCGGCCACCGCTTCCTCGACCAGTTCGGTCCGGTCGGCGGGCTCCTTCACGGCCGCGAACGATCGGCCGGCCTTGGCCACCGTCTCGCCGCGCAGGTTGGCGACCACGACGGTGGTCTTGCCCGCGCCGACATCGATCCCGAGCACATAGCCGGCGTCGCTGTTGAACTCGAACCGCCGCGACGGGCGGCCGACGGTGGTGTCGTCGCGGACCGGGTCCAGCTCGACCACCCAGCCCATGCCGATCAGGTCGTTGCAGACCGCGTGCACGGTGGCCCGGGTCAGGCCGGTCGCCTCGATCAGACCGGTGCCGGTCATCACCCCCTGGGAGGAGAGCACGCCGAGCAACTTGCTGGCGTTCACCCGGCGCAGCAGCGGCGGCGTCGCCACCGACGTCTTCGGCATATCCCTCTTGACCTCCTTGCCCGACCGCCCGCACAATACTACAGATTCTAAATTTAAACTCTATATTAATCAATCCGGCGAGTATCCGAGTGAGCACAGAGTGAGGCTCTTGTGACTAGTACTTCAACCGATGCCGACTGGTGGCGGCAGGCGGTCGTCTACCAGGTCTACCCGCGCAGCTTCGCGGACTCCGACGGCGACGGCATCGGTGACCTGCAGGGCATCATCAGCCGCGTCCCGTACCTGAGCTCGCTGGGCATCGACGCGGTCTGGCTGAGCCCGTTCTACCCGTCCGCGCTGGCCGACGGCGGGTACGACGTGGACGACTACCGCGACGTCGACCCCCGGCTCGGCACGCTCGCCGACTTCGACGAACTGGTCGGCACGCTGCACGAGGCCGGCATCAAGCTGATCGTCGACATCGTGCCGAACCACAGCTCCGACCGGCACGAATGGTTCCGCGAGGCGCTGGCCGCGCCGAAGAACTCGCCCGCCCGCGACCGGTACATCTTCCGCGACGGCGTCGGCGACCAGCCGCCGTCGGACTGGGACTCGGTCTTCGGCGGTTCGGCCTGGGCCCAGATCCACGACGGCCAGTGGTACCTGCACCTGTTCGCCGCCGAGCAGCCCGACCTGAACTGGGACAACGAGGAAGTCCGCGAGGACTTCCTGAAGACGCTGCGGTTCTGGTCCGACCGGGGTGTGGACGGCTTCCGCGTCGACGTCGCGCACGCGCTGAAGAAGGACCTGACCGAGCCGCTGCCGTCGAAGAGCACGCTGCCGCGGCAGTCGGAGTCCAACGGCGTGCATCCGCTGTGGGACCGCGACGACGTGCACGACATCTACGTCGAGTGGCGCCAGGTGCTGAACGAGTACGACCCGCCTCGCTCGGCGGTCGCCGAGGCGTTCGTTCCGGCCGCTCGCCGGGCGCGCTACGCCAGTGCCGCGGGTCTCGGCCAGGCGTTCAACTTCGACCTGCTGCAGGCCGACTGGGACCACGACAGGTTCCGCCAGGTGATCACCGAAAATCTCGCGCTGGCCGAGCAGAACGGTTCGTCCTCGACCTGGGTCTTCTCCAACCACGACGTCGTCCGGCACGCGACGCGCTACGGGCTGCCGAAGGACCCTGAGGGCGCCTGGCAGGACGGCAAGGCGTGGCTGCTGAGCAACGGCACCGAGCCGACCGTCGACGTCGCGCAGGGTCTGCGCCGGGCGCGGGCCGCCGTGCTGCTGATGCTCGCGCTGCCCGGTTCGGCGTACCTGTATCAAGGGGAGGAGCTCGGGTTGCAGGAGGTCGGCGAGCTGCCCGCGGCGAACCTGCAGGACCCGGCGTACTTCCGTTCGAAGGGTGCCGAGAAGGGCCGCGACGGGTGCCGGGTCCCGCTGCCGTGGACGATTGACGGCCTGTCGTTCGGCTTCGGCTCCGGCGGGTCGCACCTGCTGCAGCCGAAGTGGTTCGGCGCGTACTCGGTGGAGGCGCAGGAGGGCGATCCCGACTCGACTCTCAGCCTGTACCGCAAGGCGCTCGCCGTACGCCGGGGGCTGCAGACCAGTGAGGGGCTGGAGTGGGTGAACGGCAGCGAAGAGGTCCTGCACTTCCGGCGGCCCGGCGGCTGGCAGTCGGTCACCAACTTCGGCGCCGCGCCGATCGAGCTGCCCGACGGCGCCGTGGTGCTGTCCAGCGGCCCGATGGAAGGCGACAAGCTGCCGACCGACACCACCGCCTGGCTGATCTGACGCGGCCACCAAGATCATCAACCCCACCCGGTTCGGGTCTCCGGGTGGGGTTGGTGCGTTGAGTGCGGCACGGCCGGTCTGCGGCAGGATGTCCTCGTGACAACGAGTCTTGCTGACGTGAAAGCTGTTCTCGACCGGCTCTACGACCCTGCCTGGGCAGAGAGTTGGGACGCCGTCGGACTGGTGACGGGAGATCCCGAGCAGCCGGTCGGCAAGGTGCTGTTCGCGGTCGACCCGATGCGCGCGGTGGTCGACGAGGCGATCGACGGCGGGTTCGACCTGATCGTCTCGCACCACCCGTTGCTGCTGCGGGGCGTGAACAGCGTGGCCGCGACGACGCCGAAGGGCCGGGTCGTGCACGACCTGATCCGCAGCGGCACCGCGCTGATCGTCTGCCACACCAACGCGGACAACGCGAACCCCGGCGTCAGCGACGCGCTCGCGGCCGTGCTCGGGCTGCGGGAGACCCGGCCGTTGAAGGCGATGCCGGCCGATCCGATGGACAAGATCGTCGTCTACGTGCCGGTCGACGAGACCCAGGCGATGATCGACGCGCTCGCCGCGGCCGGCGCGGGCCGGATCGGCGACTACGACCGGGCCGCGTGGTCGGCCACCGGCGAAGGCACGTTCCGTCCGCTGGCCGGGGCCAACCCGACGATCGGGCAGGTCGGCGCGATCGAGGTGGTCACCGAGTCCCGGGTCGAGATGATCCTGCCGCGGCATCGCCGGCGCGCGGTGGTCGAGGCGATGCGGGCCGCGCACTCCTACGAGGAGCCGGCGTACGACGTACTGGAGCTCGCGTCGTTGCCCGGTCAGCTCGGGGGCGGCCGGATCGGGACGTTGCCCGGGGCGCTGTCCCTGCGCGACTTCGCCGCGGTCGTGGACCGAGGTCTGCCACGGACCGAGCACGGCGTCCGGGTGTCGGGGGATCCGGAGCGGCCGATCGAGACGGTCGCGGTGTGCGGGGGAGCGGGTGACTCCGAGCTGGACCGGGTCCGGGCGGCGGGCGTCGACGCGTACGTCACCGCCGACCTGCGGCATCACCCGGCGACCGAGGCCCGTGCGTACGCCGACGGCCCGGCGCTGATCGACGTCGCGCACTGGGCCAGCGAGTGGCCGTGGCTGGCCGACGCCGAACGCCTCCTGATCGCGGGCTTGGCAGAGCGGGGCAGTACCGTGGACACTCACATCTCGACGCTCCGCACCGACGCCTGGGACCTTCGTCTCTAGTCCGCGGTAGCTGACAACTGAACGCGCGATCTAAGGAGCCGACCCTGAACGCCGAGCCCGCTGTCCAACGCCGGTTGCTGGAGCTGCAGGATCTCGATCTGCAGCTGGATGTGGTCGCGCACAAGCGCAAGTCGCTCCCGGAGCACCAGGCGCTCGCCGAGCTGGGCGCCGAGAAGGCCGTGGTCGACCGTGAGCTGGTCGCCGCCGACACCGAGGTGTCGGACCTGCGCCGCGAGCAGAAGAAGGCCGACAGCGACGTCGAGCAGGTCCGGCAGCGCAAGGCGCGCAACCAGCAGCGGCTGGACTCCGGCCAGGTCACCTCGCCGAAGGACCTGGAAAACCTGCAGCACGAGATCGGTTCGCTGGACCGCCGGATCTCCGACCTGGAGGACGCCGAGCTCGAGGTGATGGAGCGGCTGGAGGCGGCCGAGGCGACCCAGGCCGACCTGCAGGGCCGCGCGGCCGCGTTCGCCGGCCGGCAGGCCGAGCTGGAGAGCGCGCGTGACGCCTCGCTCAAGGAGCTCGACGAGCAGCGCGCGACGCTGGGCGACCAGCGGGCGACCCTGGCCGCCGATCTGCCCGACGACCTGATCACGCAGTACCAGCGGCTGCGCGAGCGCAACGGCGGCATCGGCGCGGCGCCGCTGGTCGGCAAGCGCTGCATGGGCTGCCGGATGGAACTCGCGCCGTCGGACCTGAACAAGATCAAGGCGACCGCGCCGGACGTCGTACTGCGCTGTGAGGAGTGCGGACGGATCCTGGTCCGGACGCCGGAGAGCGCGGTATGACCTACACGCACGTCATCGTCGAGGCCGACGGTGGTTCCCGGGGCAACCCGGGCCCCGCGGCGTACGGCGCGCTGGTGCGGGACCCGGTCACCGGTCAGGTGATCGCGCAGGCCGGGGTGACGATCGGGGTCGCGACCAACAACGTCGCGGAGTACAGCGGGCTGATCGCCGGGCTGGAGCTGGCCGCGGAGTACGCGCCGAACGCGTCGATCGAGGTCCGGATGGACTCCAAGCTGGTGGTCGAGCAGATGGCCGGGCGCTGGAAGGTCAAGCACCCGGACATGAAGCCGCTGGCGATGAAGGCGCAGTCGCTGGCGCCGTTCGGGACCGAGTGGACCTGGGTTCCGCGGGCCCAGAACGCGGCCGCGGACGCGCTGGCGAACATGGCGCTGGACGGCAAGCCGGTGCCGCTGAAGCCGGCCGAGAGCTCGGCCGCGCCGGTGGTCACGGAGGCCTCCGAGCTCGGCAAGGCGCTGGCGGGCTGGGGCGGTGCGTCGACCGAGCCGCCGACCCGGCTGATCTTCCTGCGGCACGGCGAGACCGCGCACACGGTCGAGAAGCGGTTCTCCGGATCGGGCGGGGACGACCCGGGGCTGAGCGAGATCGGGCGGCGGCAGGCCGAGGTGGCGGCGCAGTACATCGCCGGGCTCGTCGGGGAATCGCAGCCGGCCTCCACCTCGGCCGACGCGGCCGGCAACCTGCCGGTCGCCGGGACGGCGGAGCTCGGCCCGGTCGACGCGATCATTTCCTCCCCCATGCTGCGGACGCGACAGACGGCGGCCGCTGTCGCCGAGCGGCTCGGGCTCGAGGTCGAGGTGCGCGACGCGTGGGTCGAGTGTTCGTTCGGCGACTGGGACGGACACACCTTCGCCGAGGTCCAGGCCAAGTGGCCGGACCAGCTGAACGCCTGGCTCGGTTCGACCACGGTCGCGCCGCCCGGGGGCGAGTCGTTCGACGCGTGTGCCCGGCGGGCTCGATCGGCGCGCGACGCCGTCCTGGCGTCGTACCCGGGCAAGACGGTGGTCGTGGTGACCCACGTGACGCCGATCAAGCTGATGGTCCGCGGCGTGCTGCAGGCGCCGATGGCCTCGCTGTTCCGGATGGAGCTGAAGCCGGCCACGGTGACCGAGATCCACTGGTACGCCGACGGCCTGGCGTCGCTGCGCAGCTTCAACGTGCAGCCCGTCCCGACGGCCGGCTGAGCCCGTCCGGCGTGCGGCCTGCGTTCGCCGAGCGGGGCCGGGCACTAGTCTGAGTCTCCCCGGCCGCATCGTGGCGGCCGGGTCGAGCCAGGACGGAGTGGTCGAGTGCCGTTGCAGAAGGTGCATTTCGCCGAAGACGTGCCCGAGGTGCTCCGGGCTTCACTGCAGACGATCCGGCGCGAGCTGGAGATCCCGGCCGAGTTCCCGCCCGAGGTCACCGCGGCCGCGCTGGCGGCAGTGAAGAACCCGCGGCTGCCGGAGCTGGACCGGACCGACATCGAGTTCGTCACGATCGATCCGCCGGACTCGATGGACCTCGACCAGGCCCTGCACATCGAACGCGCCGGCAACGGCTACACCGTGCACTACGCGATCGCGGACGTCGCGGCGTTCGTGCAGCCCGGTGACCCGATCGACCTCGAGGCACGCCGGCGCGGCGAGACGTTGTACGCGCCGGACAAGCGCACGCCGTTGCACCCGCCGGAGCTGTCCGAGGGCGCCGCGTCGCTGCTGCCGGACGCCGTACGGCCTGCGCTGCTGTGGACGATCACCGTCGACGCTTCCGGCGAAGGCACCGAGGTGGTGTGCGAACGCGCGTTGGTGAAGTCGCGCGCCAAGCTCAACTACGCCGGCGTGCAGAAGGACCTGGACGCCGGTACGGCACCGGAGTCGTTGCAACTGCTCCGCGAGGTCGGCAAGCTCCGCGAACAGCGCGAGCTCGAACGCGGCGGCGTCAACCTGCCGATCCCCGACCAGGAGGTCGTCACCGCCGGCGGCGAGTGGACGCTGGAGTTCCGCGCCCCGCTGCCGGTCGAGGGCTGGAACGCGCAGATCTCGCTGCTGACCGGGATGGCCGCCGCGCATCTGATGATGTACGGCGAGATCGGCATCCTGCGCACGCTGCCGGAGTCGCACGACGACCTGCGCCGCAAGCTGGAGAACACGGCGAAGGCGCTCGGCATCACCTGGCCGGTCGGTACGTCGTACGCGGAATTCATCCACGGGCTCGACCCGAAACAGCCGACGCATGCGGCGATGCTGGCGGCCTGCACGGTGCTGTTCCGTGGCGCCGGGTACACGGCGTTCTCGGGTGGTGTGCCGGAGCGGCCTGAGCACGCCGCGATGAAGTCCGAGTACGCGCACGTCACGGCGCCGTTGCGCCGGCTGGTGGATCGCTGGACGGGGGAGATCTGCGTGGCGCTGTGCGCGGACCGGCCCGTGCCGGACTGGGTCCGCGAGTCGATGGACGAGATCCCGAAGATCATGGAGGAAAGCGCCCGCAAGGCCAACGCCTACGAGCGGGCCATCGTCTCGATGGTCGAGGCCGGGCTGGTCGCCGAGCAGGTCGGCGCCGTGTTCGACGGGGTTGTGGTCGACGTCGACGACCGCGACCCGACACGGGGTGTCGTCACGCTCTCCACGCTGGCGATCGAGGGCAAGGTCCACAGCTCCAGCGCGCTGCCGCTGGGGCAGTTGGTCCGGGTGAAACTCGTCGAGGCGGATATCGCCAAGCGGACCGTCGCTTTCGAGCTGACGGAGTAGTCGCCGGTTTCAGCGGGACAGGTATGACTCGACCGCCTTGGTGGTGCGGTCGAGATCGCCGGTGGCGAGCAGATCCAGCAGCGCGCCCCGGAGCAACGCCAGCAGCGCGGTCCGCCGGGCGCGCGCATGCTTGCTCTCGGCATCGGGTTGCGATGCCTTGAGCAACTCGAGCCAGTCCTCGACGGTCGAGCGGGCATAGTCGCCCCACGGCCCGTCGGGGGAGACCAGCGACCGCCCGTAGGCCTCGACCCAGAGGTTCATCAACGGGCGGCGCTCGGGCGCGGACAGCCAGCGCCAGAGTTCCATCCCGACCACCTCCAGGCCGGGCTGTTCGTCGTACCGGAGTTGCTGGAGCAGGGACAGCTCGTCGGAGCGCGCCCGGGCGAGCAATGCGCGGATCAGACCGTCCTTGCTGCCGAACAGGAACAGCAGCACCCGTGGGCTCGATCCGATCGCGGCTGCGAGCGGGCGCAGCGAGAGTTCGGCGAGGCCGTGGGTGAGCGAGTACTCGTAGGCGCGCTCCAGCAGTTCCTGCTCACGCGCGGAAGGGGCTGGCTTCGTCGTCGGCACCCGACTAGTATCTCCTACTGAAACAGTCGTGTCAGTAGATCGGGTGGTGCAGATGTCCGACGTAGTGATCCGTCCCGCCGACCGGCCGGGTGATCTCGGCTGGGTCGTGCAGATCCACGGCGAGCTGTACGCCGCCGAGTACGACTGGGGCCGGCCCTTCGAAGCCCTGGTCGCCCGCATCGTCGCCGACTACGCCGAGGCCCAGGTCGCCGGCGTGACCGGCGAGGCCGCCTGGATCGCCGAAGTCGACGGCCGCCGCGTGGGCTGCGTCTTCTGCGTCCGCGGCCCGGACGAATCCACCGCCAAACTCCGCCTGCTCCTGCTCACCCCCGAAGCCCGAGGCCACGGTCTCGGCGGCCGACTGGTCGACACGTGCCTCGAGTTCGCGCGCGGGTTCGGGTACGAACGCGTGGTTTTGTGGACCAACGACCCCTTGGTCGCCGCCCGCCAGATCTACCTCGCCCGCGGCTTCACCCTGACGAGCGAAGAGCCGCACAACCTGTTCGGCAGCAACCTGATCAGCCAGTACTACGAACTCAAGCTCACCTGACGGCCGAGGTTCGAAAAGCCCAAGTTCACAAGGAAAGACCAAGAACATGAAGGTTGGGAAGTGCCCACGAGCGAGGCCGGCCGTCTGACCGCCGTTCTGGGTGGCGTTGGGCAGCGAGCCGAGAGGTTCAGGAAACCGGCAGGAACGTCAGGCGGTTGCCGTCGGGGTCGTGGGTGTCGGGGTGCTGGGTGGTGGTCTCGAGGGTGAGGTGGTTGATGAGGGTGCGGGCCGGTGGCCAGGAGTGGTGGGGTTTGAGGGCGTCGAGGCCTAGGCGGAGTGTGGTCGGGGCGTGCTCGGAGTCGGGGTGCATGCCGAGGTGGGTGGTGTAGAAGGTGATCGCGGCGTCGAGGTCCGGGGCGGGGAGTGCGATGTGGGCCAGGCGGCGTACCGAGCCTGTGGTGATGGGTGGGATGCGGAAGTCCTCGGTGCGTTGGAGGAGTTCCACCCGGACGCCGTTGGGGTCGGCGAGGAAGGAGAGGCGGCCCTGGCCGCTGGATGCGACGCGGGGTGGGGTGAGTTCGGCGTAGCCGGCGGTGAGGAGGCGGGTGTGGTCGGCGTCCAGGTCGTCGGTCAGGAAGCCGATGTGGTTGAAGCCGTACGTCGTGTCGTCGGCGGGCTGCTCGGGGTGCAGGAGTTCGACGAGGCCGGTGCCCAGCTGGATGTGGACTCGGTGGACGCGGGGGCCGGGCATGAAGAGGCGGTCGACGACCTGCGCTCCCAAGGCTGTGTAGAAGGCTAGGGTCGCGTCGAGGTCGCGGACCTGGCCGCCGACGTGGTTCAGCTCGTAGATCATCCGACCATCATGGGTTACGAACGGCGCCGGCCCGGGGTGTGGCCGAAGGTCTGGCGGAAGGTGTCGATGAAGGCGCTCGGGGTGGACCAGCCGCAGCGGATGGCGACGGTGGTGACCGGGTGTCCTTCGGCCAGCAGGATGAGGGCGTGGTGCAGCCGGAGCTGGGTGCGCCACTGGGGGAACGTCATGGCGAACTCGGTGCGGAACAGGCGGGAGAGGGTGCGTTCGCCGGCGCCGGCCTTGAGGCCGAGCGTGGCGAGGGTGCTGTTGTCGGCCGGGTTCGCGGTGAGGACGGCGCAGGCCGCGGCCAGGCGGGGATCCCGCGCCAGCGGAAGGCGCAAGGGCTGCTGCGCGGTTCGCTGCAGCTGATCCAGCAGTACGCCGCGGAGCCGGGCCCGTTCGTCCGGCGTCGACACCGCATCGTTGGTGTGGGCAATGATCAGCTCGCGCAGAAGGGGGCCGACGGCAAGGACCGCGGGAGTGGTCAGGCCGAGCGGGTTCTCGGTCAGGCCGATCAGGTGCAGGTCGGTCCGGCCGTACGCGCGGTGCTGGTGTACGGCGCCGGCCGGGATCCAGATCGCGCGGTTCGCCGGCGCGATCCAGTGGCCCTGATCGGTGGCGACGGCGAGCACCCCGCGGGCGGCGTACGCGATCTGGTGGTCGTCGTGCCGGTGCGCGTCGATGCCGGCGCCGGCGTCGAGGCGGCGCAGGACGGTGGGCGCGATCGGCTGGTGGCGGCTTGTCGACATGTTCTGTCAGATTATCGGAAGCCGGACAGCGCTGCGGTGGCCGAGGGTGGGAGCCATGAAGAGGCTTCCGACGGTGCTGCTCTCGACCGGGCACGGCAGTGTCGACCTGTACCAGGGGATCGTGCCGGTGCTTGTCCCGTTCCTGGTCGCCGAACGCGGCTACGACTACGTCGCCGTGTCCGGCTTCGTGCTGGCAGCGACCCTGTTGTCCTCGGTGGTCCAGCCGATCTTCGGGCTGCTGACCGACAAGTGGTCCATGCCCTGGCTGCTCCCGATCAGCATGCTCGGCACCGGAGCCGGTACGGCGCTGATCGGCCTGGTCGACTCCTACCCGCTCACCCTGCTCGTGATCGCCCTCACCGGCGTCGGCGTCGCGGCGTACCACCCCCAAGCGGCCCGTACGGCGCGAGCCGTCACCGGCGGCGGACACGTCGGGATGAGCTGGTTCTCCCTCGGCGGGATCGTCGGCTTTGCGCTCGCACCGGTGCTCGTGGCGCCGCTGCTGTCGGTCGGCGGTCTGCGCGCGACTCCGCTCCTGGTAATCCCCGCCGTGATCGGCGCTCTCATCACCATCCCGCTGCTCCGATCAGGCGGCGCAGCCCGAGCAACCGCTGTACGCCGTACCGGATCCGACGATTGGCGATCATTCACCCGGCTGACCGCGATCGTCGTCCTGCGTTCGATCGTGTACGTCGGACTGACGACCTTCGTCGGCCTGTTCATCGGGCAGCGGCTCGACCTGTCCGCCACCGGGAGCTCGGCTGTCCTGGTCGTTCTCTTCGGCGGCGGCGTCGTCGGCACGCTGCTCGGCGGCCGGCTGGCCAACAGGTGGGGGCGACTCCCGGTAATGCGCGTCGCGTACGCCGCGGCCGCGCTCGGTCTGGCCGGGCTGACCTTCGTCCCCGGTCCGGCGATGCTCGCCTTCGTCGTACTGACCGCGATCGCGTTGTCGGTCCCGTTCTCGCTGCACATCACGCTCGGCCAGGACTACCTGCCCAATCGCGTCGGTACGGCGAGCGGCGTGACGCTCGGGCTCGCGGTCAGCGCCGGCGGTCTCGTCGCACCGGCACTTGGTGCCCTGGGCAAGGAAACGTCCCTGCAGGTCGTTCTCGCCACCTTGATCCTGCTCCCGGCGGTCGCCTGCCTGCTGGCCGGCCGGCTTGCCGATCCACCCGGCGCGCAGCCCAGCACGCGGGAGCGGCGTACCTTCACCTCCAGTGGTTGAGGTCCAGGCAGTCGTCTCAAAAGACTGCTGACCCGCTGATCTGGTCTCATGCCAGACGAAGTGCCTCGAACCGCGTGACCGGAGGAGTTGAAGCCACGATGACGGCAGGCCGATCGCTACCGACACAGGACGAGGTCCTCGGCTACTTCGACACGCTGTCGAACTGGGGACGCTGGGGCGACGACGACCAGCTCGGCACGCTGAACCACATCACCGACGACGTCCGGCTCGCGGCGGCCCGGGCCGTGCGCCACGGCAGAAGTGTGTCGTGCGCGTGGGAGGTCGCCGTACCGGCGGAAATGGAGCGGTCGACGACGACGTGCCCGTGCGCCGCCGACATGCCGGGTGCCGAGCACATGCCGCAGCTGTTCCGCAACGACCGGCGCTGGGGCTTCTCGAACGAGCGGCTCGGCATCATGTTCCACGGCAACACGATCACCCACGTCGACTCGCCGTGCCATCTCTTCTGGGACGGCAAGATGTACAACGGCCGGTCCCACTCGCTCGTCGACGCCGAAGCGGGATCGGCGTGGGCGGCCGTCACGGCGG
Organism: Kribbella sp. ALI-6-A; assembly: GCF_001984195.1. Classification (GTDB taxonomy): domain Bacteria; phylum Actinomycetota; class Actinomycetes; order Propionibacteriales; family Kribbellaceae; genus Kribbella. Next base: position 1,233,891 of record NZ_MTQN01000011.1, on the reverse strand, counting down.
CGGCGAACGGGATCGTCACACGGGGCGTCCTGCTGGACGTCGCGAAGGTCCGCGACGTGCCGTGGCTGGAACCGGGCCAGGGCGTGTTTCCCGACGATCTCGAGGAGGCCGAGCGTCGACAGGGCGTGCGGGTGCAACCCGGCGATGCGGTCCTCCTGCGGACCGGCTACGGCCGCTTCCGGCACGAGGCCGGTGACGCCGGCGGTATCACGCAGGCCGGCTGGCACGCGTCCTGCCTGCCGTGGCTGCACGAACGCGGTGTCGCGCTGATCGGCGCGGACACCCCGCAGGACGTTCAGCCGTCGGGGTACGACGACGTGCTGATGCCGGTCCACGCTGTGAGCCTGGTCGCGATGGGTCTGTGGCTGCTCGACAACTGCGACCTGGAAGCGTGCGCGACGACGGCTGCCGAGCTCGGCCAGTGGGACTTCCAGCTCGCCGTCGCGCCGGTCCGCTTCGCCGGTACGTCGGGCAGCCCGGTCAACCCGATCGCGACGTTCTGACCGACGCAGCATCACCCAACCGCCGACGGCCGACCGCCGACGGAGAAAGGGAACGGGCCGGTCTGTAAGCCGGATTCTGTAGTCGGCGATCATCCATCTACGGCTGCCGTTGCCGGCAGTCTCCAGCGGCCTACCCGCGAGCTCGGGCGGGCAGCCCTCGAACGCTCGCGCGAACGCCGGTTGCCCGGCGTCCTTCTTGGCCTTGCTCCACGTGGGGTTTACCTAGCCTCCGCAGTCACCTGCCGAGCTGGTGGTCTCTTACACCACCGTTTCACCCTCACCCGCACCTGAACGAACCACGGGGTCCGTTCAGGCCGCTGGCGGTCTGTTCTCTGTGGCACTGTCCCGCGGGTTTCCCCGGGTGGGCGTTACCCACCACGCTGCCCTGTGGAGTCCGGACTTTCCTCGGCGCGCACCGGAGTGCGCGACGCGATCGCCCGACCGACCCGTTCCGTCGTTCAGGATACGGCCTGGGCGGCGAGTTCGGGCCAGCGGCCGTCGGGACCGCGCTCGTAGGCCAGTACGTCGACCACGGCGTCCAGGTTCAGCGGGCCGTAGATGTGCGGGAACGTCGTCCCGCGGCCGTCCACGTCTTCGTCGCACAGGGCCGAGACCAGGCGCTCGGTGTCGATCACCAGCAGCAGCAACGGCTCCTCGACGTCGGCGTAGAAGCGGTTCGCGGTCCCGCCGACCTGCTCGGGCCGCGACGCGTGGATGAAGGTCGCGCCGTCGTCCAGCGAGACGCCCCGGGTCGACATCCGGTACGCACCGGCCGCCTTCGCCGCCGCCCACTCATGCTCGAACGCCAGGTGCAGGATCTTCGCCATGCCCGCAGATTAGCGACCGGACCGCCGTACGCCGCGCAGCGCTTCGTGGTGTCGGGAGTTCCGGACCCGGCGACGAGCGCACAAGGATGCCGCGCTCATCACCTCAGCAGCGAGGTGACGAGCGTGGCGGCGGTCTCGCGCAGCCTGGCCGGGTCGTCGTACACGCGCTCGAGGACGGCGAGACCACGGGTCATCGCGACGACCAACCGCGCTGCTTCTCGGGGCTCCACCGCAAGGTCGGCCTGTTCCAGCCTGGCCAGCAGCAGCTCCTCCAGGTCGTCGAGCAGCTTCCGGACGGCGTCCTCGACCACGCCGTCCGCCTCGACCGCCGTCCGGGTCGACAGGCAGCCGCGCGACGGCGTACCGGTGGTGATCGAGGCGATGACGAAGTCGAAAAACGCCGTCAGTGCCCGCTTCGGATTGTCGTCGGCGAGCGCTTCGGCCGCGCCGGCCAGGAAATCCGCGGTGAACTGCTCGAACACCTTGAGGAACAACTGCTCCTTGCCGCCATAGGCGTGGTAGAGCGAACCGCGCTGGACTCCCGTCCCGGCGGCGAGGTCGGGCATCGAGGTCGCCCGGAAGCCTTTGGTCCAGAAGACGTCCAGCGCCCGCTCGAAAGTTGCCTGCTCGTCGAACTGCCGGACGCCGGCCATCAGGCCGGGACCTCCACCGCGGCCGATCGCTCGACCCAGTTGTGCAGCAGCTTGCCGTCGCGCACTTCCCAGACCGCCGTGCCGGTGAACTGGATCGGCGCGCCGATGGCGGCGGTGTGCAGGTAGCCCTGGTTCGTGCCGGTGATCAGGAAGCGCGAGGTGACCCGGCTGCCGTCCGCGCTCTCGAACGTGTCGACCGGCAGCAGACGCAGGTCGGGCAGCTCGGCCAGGAACGCCCTGATCCAGACCTTGAACGCCGTCCGCCCGACGATGTCGCGGCCGGAGTTGGTGATCACGAAGTCCGCGGGCACGAACCGGTCCACGGCCTCGGCGTCGTGCGCGTTCCAGACCTGGTCCCAGAACGCCAGGACGAGTTCGCTCGATCGCATCAGGGGGTGTCCTTCGCATGTTTGACAGTGTTGTCAAACATAGCAGATGCCTTCGCGACACTCGCTGGTCGGCCGTCGGTCACCTGATCGCACTAGCGTCCGTGAGATGACTCCGCCTGCAGATCACGCTGTCGACCGCCGTCGTTTCCTGGGAGCCGTGGGAGGTGTCGCCGGTCTCGCCGCCCTCGCGCAGTTGCCGGTCGGCCCCGCCGAGGCGACCCCGAGGCCCGGGGGAGGTGACTACCCGTTCACGCTCGGCGTGGCCAGTGGCGACCCGACGGTCAGTGGTGTCGTGCTGTGGACCCGGCTGGTTCCGGACCGCTTCGTGCCGGGCGGTGGCATGCCCGACCGCAAGGTGCCGGTGCAGTGGCAGATCGCACTCGACGAAGGGTTCCGCCGCGTCGTACGGGAGGGGCTGACGTGGGCTCTGCCCGAGTTGGCGCACTCGGTGCACGTGGAGGTCGAGGGGCTGGCTCCTGATCGCGAATGGTTCTACCGGTTCAAGTACCGCACGGACGTGTCGCCGGTGGGGCGTACCCGGACGGCGCCGGTGCGCACCGGCAAGCACGCGTCGATGAACTTCGCGTTCGCGTCCTGCCAGGAATGGTCGAGCGGCTACTACTCGGCGCTGCGGCACCTGGCCGAGGAAGACCTGGACCTCGTCCTGCACCTGGGCGACTACGTCTACGAAGGTGGCATTCCGGCCAACGGCGGCTACCGCAAGACGCCGGTGCCCGCCGTACTGCAGCAGGCTCCGCGCGACGTCGAGCGCTGGCGGATGCAGTACGCGCTCTACAAGAGCGACCCGGACCTCCAGCGCGCGCACGCGCGGTTCCCGTGGATGGTGACGTGGGACGACCACGAGGTGCAGAACGACTACGCCAACACCCAGTCACAGTACGAGGGCGACATCACCGCGCTGCGCACAGCGGCGTACCAGGCCTGGTACGAGCACCAGCCGGTACGCCGTCCGGCGCGGCCCGTCGGCGAGGGCCCGCGCATCTACCGGCGGCTCCAGTGGGGCGACCTCGCGCAGTTCGACGTGGTCGACGGCCGGCAGTACCGCAGTGTGCCGCCGTGCGGCTGGGGTGAGGCCGACGCCTGCGAAGGCGGGTACGACCCGTCGATCACCATGCTCGGCAAGACCCAGGAGAAGTGGCTGTACGACGGTCTGAAGCGCTCGCGGGCGCAGTGGGACGTGCTGGCCAGCAACGTGATGGTCGGCCGGCTCGACCACGACGGCGCGGCGGGCGATCTGCTCTGGCATGACGCGTGGGACGGCTTTCCGGGCGCGCGGCAACGACTCGTCGAGGCGTGGAAGCAGGCGAAGACCCGGAACCCGGTGGTGGTCACCGGTGACTGGCACTCGACGTTCGTGAACGACATCCACGAGAACTTCGACCGCCCCGGAACGCCGGTGGTGGCGACCGAGTTCGTGGGGACGTCGCTGACCAGCAACGGCGACGGCCAGGTGTACGGGCCGTACTACGGGCCGATGATCAAGTACAACCCGCACATCAAGTTCTTCGACGGGGACCGGCGCGGGTACGTGCGGTGCACGGTCTCGCGGGAGCAGTTCCGCACGGATCTGCGGATGGTGACGACGGTGAGTCGGTCCGACGCGCCGCAGTACACCCACGCGTCGTTCGTGGTGGAGGACGGCCGGCCGGGGGCTGTGGAAATCTGACGACGGCCGACCGCCTTGTTTTGTTAGGGTTCCGGGCATGGCGACAGCTGAGCGGGGACCCGAGGACGTGGCGGCGGACAAGGTGACGGCGGCACCCGGCGCGAACGGCCCGGTGGACGACCTGACGACGACGCAGCACGTGCTGACCGTGGGCCGGCGGAAGCTGAAGTACACGGCGACCGCCGGCCGGATCGTGCTGCGGCACGAGGTCGTCACCGACGGCAAGTTCGACGGGCACCGGCCGAAGGCGGAGGTGTTCCTGACCGCGTACACGCTGGACGGTGCCGACGTCGGGTCGCGGCCGGTGACGTTCGCGTTCAACGGGGGACCGGGGTCGTCGAGCATCTGGCTGCACCTGGGGCTGCTCGGGCCTCGGCGGGTGGTGTCGGGCGACGCGGGCGAGCTCGCGCCCCCGCCGTACGGGCTGGTGGACAACGCGGAGACCCTGCTGCAGCACAGCGATCTGGTGTTCATCGACCCGGTCTCCACCGGGTACTCGCGGGCCGTCGAGGGCGAGAAGCCGGGGGAGTACCACGGGTTCACGCCCGACCTGGAGTCGGTCGGCGAGGTGATCCGGTTGTGGGCGTCACGCAACGGGCGCTGGATGTCGCCGAAGTTCCTGGCCGGCGAGTCGTACGGGACGACCCGCGCGGCCGCGCTGGCCGCGCACCTGCAGAACCGGCACGGGATGTACTTCAACGGGGTGATGCTGATCTCGGCGGTGCTCGAGTTCGGCACGCTGGACTTCAGCCCGGGCAACGACCTGCCGTTCGCGCTGTTCCTGCCCTCGTACGCCGCGGCCGCGCACTACCACGGGTTGATCCCGGACCGGGAGCTGTCCGCGGTGCTCGCCGACGCGGAGCACTTCGCTGCCGGACGGTACCCGTATGCCCTTGCCCAGGGCAACAGACTGCCCGCCGAGGAGCGCGCGCAGATCGTCGAGCGGCTGGCCGGCCTGACCGGGCTGTCGCCCGACTACATCGACCGGGTGGACCTGCGGATCGAGCACACCCGGTTCTTCGCCGAACTGCTGCGCTCGCGCCGTCAGGTGATCGGGCGACTGGACAGCCGCTTCACCGGCTGGGAGTCCGACGCGGCCCACGAGGTCTCGGTCGACGACCCGTCGATGCGCGCGATCATGGGGCCGTACACGGCCGCGCTGAACCACTACGTGCGGGCCGAACTGGAGTACCTCAACGACCTGCCGTACGAGATCATCAGCGGCGACGCGTCGAAGGACTGGTCGTTCAAGGAGTTCGAGAACAACCACGTCACGGTCGCCGACAAACTCGCCGAGGCGATGCGCGCCAACCCGCACCTGAAGGTGCACATCGCTCCGGCCACTACGACTGCGCCACGCCGTACTTCGCGACCGAGCACACGGTCGCCCGGCTGCAGATCCCGCCGGAACTGCACGACAACATCGAGCTCCACTACTACCCGGCGGGTCACATGATGTACGTGCACGAGGAGTCCCGGGTGCGGCAGTCCAAGGATCTCGCGGCTTTCGTCCGGGGAGCTTCGAACCGATGACCCGGCGGGCGACGGATCCGGCGCCGACGGCCGCGGAGCTGCCTGAGCTGGTGGCCGAGGCGTCGTCCCGCTTTCTGACGTTGGCCGACGAGTGACACCCGACTGGATCGTCCCGTGGTTCGTGCTCGGATCCCGCGCCTGCACGCGCTGCTGAGCACCGGCGAGATCGTGTCGAAATCTGCCGCCGGGGGCCACGCCCTACAGCACCCTGCCGGCCTGGCGCCGACGGGGGCTGCTCGCTCGATGGTGACGACCTGCCTGGCGGTCGAGTCGACCGACATCGCGCTGCGGGTGCAGGACGGCAATCTCGCCGTCCTCGCGCGCTATCGGCAACTCGACTTCAGGCAGGCGTAGTACGCGCCGCGTAGTACGCACTGTGTACTATCAACGGCATGCGGACCAACGACGCTCAACTGCAGGTGCTCACCGTGCTCGTCGACGGGCCGCTGCACGGGTACGCCGTCAACGCGGCGATCGAGAAGCTCACCGGGCAGCGGCTCGGCGCGGGCAGCTTGTACGGCGCGTTGGCTCGGCTGGAGGCGAAGGGGTGGGTCGAGCCACTGGAGGGTGTCGGGCGGCAGCGGCCGGTGCGGTTGACGGCGGCGGGGCGTGAGCAGCTGGAGCGGGAGGCCCGTTCGATGGCTCGGGTGTTCGAGACCGCTGTGCCTGGGCAGGTCAGCTATCTCGACCGGGTGGCGGCGACCGAGTCGGGGCGTGCGTACAAGCAGACGATGCTCGAAGCGCTCGACGCCCGGCCTGGAGAGACCGTTGTCGACCTCGGCTGCGGGCCTGGTACCGACCTCGGCACGCTCGCCGACGCAGTCGGGCCGTCGGGGACGGTGATCGGCGTCGACGTCAGTCGGGAGATGGTCGATCGAGCCCGCGAACGCACTGCGGACTCTCCGACGATCGACGTACGGCTGGGCGACCTGCACGCCTTGCCGTTCGACGACGGCAGCATCGATCGCGCCCGCACGGATCGCGTGCTGCAGCATGTCGACGATCCGGCGAAGGCGCTCGCGGAGGCTCATCGCGTGCTGCGTCCGGGCGGCACGCTCGTGATGGGCGAACCCGACTGGGACCTGCTGGCGATCGATCATCCCGATCTGGAGTCGTCCCGCGCCTATACCCGGCACATCGCCGATCGGATCGTGCGCAACGCAGTGATCGGCCGCCAATTGGCCCGGCTCGCGATCGACGCGGGATTCGGCGTACCGACCGTGCTTCCGATCGTTTCGGCCTTTCGCGACGTCCGGTCCGCCGACGAAATTCTCGGGCTGCACCGCAACACCGAGCGCGCGGTGGAAGCCGGCTATTTGTCAGCGAAGTCGGCCGAAGCCTGGCTCGATCACCTGTCCACCGGGCCGTTTCTCGCCACGGTGACGCTCTACGTGGTCGTGGCGGTCAGGGATAAATCCGGAAGCCGTTGAACGTGCGGTGCGTGAACGAGGCGTAGAAGTCTTTCGCGGTGTCGGTGACCAGATCGATGCGCAAGGCACCGGTCAGCGGAGCGGCGTACTCGAGCAGGGCACGGCCGATGCCGCGGCGGCGATGGGCGGTGTGCACGGCCATCAACGACAGGTGCGCCTGGATGTGGCCGTCGCTCTGCAAGTACGCGAAGCCGAGCACCTGACCGTGCTCGACGGCGACCACACTCGTCACGCCGGGCGCGGTGAGTACGACGTGGGCGCGGTCGGGATCGGACGGAAAGCTCGGCCAGTCCTCGGCCGCGCAGATCGCCAGGACACCGTCCAGATGCGACCGGTCGTAGCGCAGCACGTTCACCCCGGAAGAACGCGACCGATCGCGTGCAGGCGCAGGAGCGGCTGGTTGCGGCCGGTCGGGTTCGCTCACGGCAGCGTGAGGACTTCGGCGCCGGTGTCGGTGACGACGAGCGTGTGCTCGAACTGGGCGGTGCGCGACTTGTCCTTGGTGGTGGCGGTCCAGCCGTCGTCCCATAGGTCGTAGTCGTAGCTGCCGAGGGTCAGCATCGGCTCGATCGTGAACGTCATGCCGGGCTCGATCACGTCGTCGAAGCGCTCGTCGTCGTAGTGCGGAATGATCAGCCCGGAGTGGAACGACGTCGAGATGCCGTGCCCGGTGAAGTCGCGGACGACGCCGTAGCCGAAACGCTTGGCGTACGACTCGATCACGCGGCCGATGATGCTGACCTGCCGGCCGGGCTTGACCGCCTTGATCGCCCGGTTCAGCGCCTCGCGGGTGCGCTCGACCAGCAGCCGGCTCTCCTCGTCGACGTCACCGACCAGGAACGTCGCGTTGGTGTCGCCGTGCACACCGTCGATGAACGCGGTGATGTCGACGTTGACGATGTCGCCGTCCTCGAGTGGACGGTCGTCGGGGATGCCGTGGCAGATCACCTCGTTGACCGAGGTGCACAACGACTTCGGGTAGCCGCGGTAGCCGAGCGTCGACGGGTACGCGTTGCGCTCGACCAGGTACTCGTGACCGATCGCGTCCAGCTCGTCGGTGGTCACTCCGGGCTTGGCCGCCTCGCCGACGGCCTGCAACGCCTGAGCGGCGAGTCTGCTCGCCACGCGCATCTTCTCGACCAGTTCGGGGGACGTGACGTAGGAGCCGTCGAACGGCGTCGGCGCGGGCTTGTCGACGTACTCCGGGCGCGGAATGGAGGCGGGAACAGGGCGGCGCGGCGAGATGATGCCGGGAGTGAGAATCGACATGGTGGGATCATTCTAGTTAGTTGCGACAACTTCACCCGGAAGGTGGTCTGCTGCGATGGCCGACGACGATCACAGCAACGAGTGGTACTACAACACCAGAACCGGTCAGGTCGAGCCGTACCAGGGTGCGAAGTCCGCCGACCGGCTCGGGCCGTACAGCTCGCCGGAGGAAGCGGCGCGCGCGTTGGAGAAGGTCGAGGAACGCAACGAGTCCTGGGACAACGACCCGAAGTGGAACGACGACTGATCACCACGGACTGAACGTGCCGAGGGGCACCACCGGATCCCGGTGGTGCCCCTCGCTCGTTGGCCGATCAGGCCTAGCGGGCCGCAGCCTTGCGGGCCGGGGCCTTGCGAGCCGGTGACTTCTTGGCGGCGACCTTGCGGGTCGGTGCCTTCTTCGCGGCGACCCGGGCCGGAGCCTTCTTCGCGGCGACCTTCTTCGCCGGGGCCTTCTTGGCCGCGACCTTCTTCGCCGGCGCCTTCTTCGCGGCGACCTTGCGGGCCGGCGCCTTCTTGGCGGCGGTCTTCGTCGCGGTGGCCTTCTTGGCCGGCGACTTCTTCGCCACGGTCTTGGTCGCCGTCGTCTTCTTGGCCGGTGCCTTCTTGGCCGTGGTCACCTTTTTGGCGGCGGTCTTGGTGGCCGTCGTCTTCTTGGCGGCGGTCTTCGTGGCGGGCGCCTTCTTGGCCGTCGCCTTCTTCGTGGCCGTCGTCTTCTTCACCGCGGTGGTCTTTGCTGCGGTCTTCTTGGCGGGTGCCTTGGAGACCGCCTTCTTGGCCGCACTCACCTTCTTCGTCACTGTCTTCTTCGCTGCGGTGACCTTGCGCGCGGTGGTCGTCTTCGCGGCTGGGGCCTTCTTGGCGACAGTCTTCTTGGCGGGAGAAGCCTTTTTGGCTGTCGCCTTCCCTGCGGCTGCCTTCTTGGCTGGCACTCTGCCTCCTTGGTGCGGCTGAGGAAAACCACGGTGGATTCCTCGTCGTCCTGATGATGACAACACTTGGTGCCCACGTAAAGCACCTGAATGGCCCACAGGTCAAGGCGTCCGCGCCGGCAATTCGCACGGTAATGCCGAAAATCCTTGTGCAGAAGGGTTTTCGGTGTGCCCCGAGCATGCCCGAGGGTGGTGAAGAAATGTTGGCGACACGCGCACCGATCTGCCACTTCGGCGCACTTTCGGACAGTGTTGTCCTCGGCAACGTCTCTGCGAACGATCGGATCAACTGCCGTGCGAACCCTGTACGACGACCAGCGAAACCCCGTCCGGATGCCCGCTGAAATCACCCGGGTGGTCAGCATCGTGCCGTCGTTGACGGAGTCGATCGCCTTCACCCATCGGTCGTTGCTGGTGGGCGCGACGGACTGGTGCACGCATCCGTGGGACCTCGACGTGACGCGTGTTCGGGGCACCAAGAATCCCGACGTCGAACAGATCGTGCGGCTGCGTCCCGATGTCGTCGTCGCGAACGCCGAAGAGAATCGCGCCGCCGATCTCGACGCGTTGCGCGCACACGGAATCGCGGTCTGGGTGACCACACCGGCAACTGTCGAGGAGTCACTGGGATCACTCGAACGAATGCTCTCGGCGATCACCGGCAGCACTCCACAATGGCTCGGACAAGCCCGCGAAGTCTGGAGTACGCCGTACGACGGTCCGCGCCGGCGGGCGGTGATTCCGATCTGGCGAAGGCCGTGGATGGCACTCGGCCGGGACACGTTCGCCGGTGACGTCTTACGCCGGCTCGGTATCGACAACGTGTTCGCACAATCGGCGCAGCGTTATCCGAGGATCGACCTGGACGCGTTACCGGCGTACGACGTCGTGGTGCTTCCCGACGAGCCGTACGCGTTTTCCCCCGGCGACGGGCCGGAGGCTTTCTCGCAGCCGGCGATCTGCGTTTCCGGGCGGCACCTGACCTGGTACGGGCCGTCGCTGGTCCAGGCGCGGGCCGTGCTGGCCGATCAGCTCAGCGGACGGACCGGGTGAGCTGTGCCACGTGACTGCCCCCTCAGGTAGACGCTTAGGTCAGGCTCACCTATCCTCCAAGCGTGCCGTCGATGACTGCGAAGAAGAAGTGCTGCAAGGACAAGCCGAGGTGCAAGAAGTGCCCGGTGGTCCTGAAGCGGCTGGCCGATGCCGGCTGCGCGGAGCGCATCGATCTGCGGCACTACGAGGTGGACAAGAAGAAGCTCAAGAAGAAGGTGCTGAAGAAGGCGCGCGAGCGCTGAGGTTCAGGACGCCTGCCGCAGGTTGATCGCCTCGACCGCCAGCCGCAGCAGCCCGGGAATCGTGACGTGCGCGGCCTGACCGGTCGCCTCGAGCTCGTCGGGATGCCACCAGCCGTGCGCGCTGATCGTCTGCAGTTCCAGCTCTTCCTGGTTGGCGAACGTCACCTCGACGGTGTCGACGCCGACCGCGAAAAACGTCTGGTGCTGGATGATCGGGCAGCCGCCCCACTCGAACTCGATCGTGTTGGTCGCCACCGGCTCGCCGAGCGCGTCTGACGGCAGCAGAATGCCGACCTCCTCGCGCAGTTCCCGCAGTCCGGCCTGGACCACGGTTTCGCCCGCCTCGACGCCGCCGCCGATCGTGAACCAGTACGGCGTACCGGGCTTCAGCGGGTCCCAGCCGTGCAGGAGCAGCACCCTCCCGTCCGGACGGACGGGCAGGACGCGGGCCGTCGTCCGGCGGACGACGGTGCCTGGGGGCGGCAGCCGGGAATCTGTCACATCTCAAAACGCTAGACGACCTGTCCCGTCCTTCGACCACTTTCACGGCGCGTCGCCGTCAGCAACCATTCCGGCCTGGTCCGGCCGCGGCGCACGCGAACCACGCAGGGGACCGTGCCGTCGGTGGTTGGAGTGCGGTGAGACGATCGCCGTATGACAGCGCGTTTCGGTCTGGGGCTCGCGGCCCTCGGACGGCCCGGTTACATCAATCTCGGTCACGACGAGGACCTGCCGCCGGGGCGCGCGGTGGAGGACCTGCGGCGCCGTACGCACGAACTGCTGGACCAGGCGTGGCGGTCCGGTGTCCGGTACTTCGACGCGGCGCGGTCGTACGGGCTGGCGGAGGTGTTCCTCGGCGAGTGGCTGGCGGCCCAGCCGAGTCGCCGGGCCGAGCTGACGATCGGTTCGAAGTGGGGCTACACGTACGTCGCGGACTGGCGCTTCGACGCCGACCAGCACGAGATCAAGGATCACTCGCTCGCGACGTTCGAACGCCAGTGGCCGGAGACGCTGCAAGCGCTGGGTGGTGCGCCGGACTTCTACCTCGTGCATAGCCTGACGCACGACAGCCCCGCGCTCGGCGATGCCAAGCTGCTCGACCGTCTCGGCGAGCTCGCCGACACCGGCGTACGGGTGGGGCTGTCGACCAGCGGGCCGCACCAGGCCGAAACGTTGCGTGCGGCCCTCGAACTCGATGGCCCGTTCACCGCCGTCCAGTCGACGTGGAACGTGCTCGAGCCTTCCGTTGGCCCGGCGCTCGCCGAGGCGCACGACGCGGGCTGGTTCGTGGTCGTCAAGGAAGCCGTCGCCAACGGCCGCCTCACCGCGAAGGCCGGCTCCACGCCGTTCACCGAGTTCGCCGCGAAGCACCACGTGGCCCCCGACGCACTCGCCCTCGGCGCCGCCGCCGCGAACCCGTGGGCCGACGTCGTCCTCAGCGGCGCCAGCACCACCGGCCAACTCACGAGCAACCTGGCCGCCACCACCGTCGAACCGCTCGCCGAGTTCGCCCAGACACCCGCCGAGTACTGGACGGAACGCTCAGCGCTGCCCTGGATCTAGAACGTGTGCTGGTCGGCGGGGAAGATGCCGTTGGCCACCTCGGAGGCGTAGGTGATGGCGGCGGTGGTGAGGATGCCGCGCAGGTCGGCGTACTGCTTGACGAAGCGGGGCATCGGGCCGGAGCGCAGGCCGGCCATGTCCTGCCAGACGAGGACCTGGGCGTCGGTGTCGCGGCCGGCGCCGATGCCGATCGTCGGGACGGGGACGCGCTTGGTGATCTCGGCCGCGACGTCGCCGGGCACCATCTCCAGCACGATCGAGAACGCGCCGGCTTCGGCGAGGGCCACGGCGTCGTCGATCAGGCCCGCGGCCTGGTCGCCGCGGCCCTGGACGCGGTAGCCACCGATCGCGTGTTCGCTCTGCGGGGTGAAGCCGATGTGTGCCATCACGGGGATGCCGGACTGGGTGAGCTTCTCGACCGCCGGTACGACGGTGCGGCCGCCTTCGAGCTTCACCGCGGCGACGCCGGCCTCCTTCATGAAGCGGACGGCCGTGTGGAACGCCTGCTCGGGTGAGGCCTGGTACGAGCCGAAGGGGAGATCGGCGACGACCAGCGCGCGCTGGGCCGCCGAAGCGACGGCGCGGGCGAGCGGGATCAGCTCGTCGACAGTGACGCGCAGGGTGGACTCGTAGCCGAACACGTTGTTCGCGGCCGAGTCACCGACCAGCAGCACGGGGATGCCGGCCTCGTCGAAGATCTCCGCGGTGTACTGGTCGTACGCCGTGAGCATGGCCCACTTCTCGCCGCGGCTCTTCATGTCGCGCAGGTGGTGGATGCGGTACTTGCGCGGGCGCTTGCTGCCGTCGGAGGGAGTGCTCCCGGTGGAGCCAGGTGAGCCGTGAACGCCTGCATTGCCGGGATCCGAGGCCGTCGTGTTCGTGATGGCCGGGCGTGCGGGTGGTGTGCCTGGCTGGTTCGCGGCGCTCGGGGGTGCCGGAGGTGTCGTGCCGGGTTGGGCCCGGCGGGCTCGGTGAGCGACGACGGCCTCGGCCTTCACTTGGCTGGGGGCGTCCTGCTGGACGTCGGCCCGGCGGCGGGCGCCGACCGGGCGGTTGCCGGGGCGGTTCTCCGGGCCGGCTTCGGTGCGGCTCTCCGGAGTATTGCTCTCGTACTCCGCGCTCGGGTCGCTGGGGTAGCCGTTGACGGCCGTGTTGTGCTGGTTCGCCGGAGGCTGCGGAGCCGGCGGGCGATTGGCGGGCGGGCGCTGCTGGGCGCCCGGCGGGGGAGGAGGCGTGGAGCCGGCGGGCGGGAGGGCCGGCTGGAGGCCGGTCGACTGCTGGTTGGCGTAGCCGTTGCCAGGTCCGTTGCCCAGGCCGTTACCGCCACTGCCCAGACCGTTGCCGCTGAGCCCGTTGCCGCCGGTGCCTGAGCCGAGGCCGTTGCTGCCGGCCGAGCTCGAACCGAGGCCGTTGCCTGCCGAGCCGGCGCCGAGACCGCTACTCGGCGCACCGTTGCCACCAGTGCCGGAGCCCAGACCATTGCTGGTCCCGAGGGCGGTGCCGTTGCCGGCGCCGAGCGGGCTTGCGGGCTGGCCGTTGCCGGGCGCGGGCGGCGGAGTCGACGGCCGGTTGGTCAGGCCGTTCGACGGGGGCGGCGGAGGCGGCGTCGGTGCACTGCCGCTCCAGCCGTTGCCCGGAATTCCGTTGCTGTGCTGGGTCAAGCCGTTCGAGCCGTTGCCCGAAGGAGGCCCGGCCGGGCGCTGCGGGGGAGGCGGCGGCGCCTGGCGGTTCGCCGGAGGCTCGGGAACGCGCCGCGGCGGCTCACCCTGCTGCGGTGCGAACGGGCTCTGCTGCCGGCCCGGCTGCGGCGGGGCCGGAGGCCGCTCCTGGTACGCCGACGGCGCGAACGGAGAGTCCTCGTACCGGGCGGCCTCGCGCGCCGCCTCACGTCCAAGCTCCCGCCCAGGCTCGCGTCCGAGCTCCCGCCCAGGCTCACGCCCAAGCTCCCGCGCCGGCTCGCGCCCAAGATCCCGGCCCGCGTCGCGGGCCGGATCCCGGCCCGGCTCCGGCGGGAAGTTGCGACCACCCTCGCGGGAAGAGTCGTAGTACCCAGGCCGCGGCTCGTCGTACGCGCGCGGCTGCTCGGGATACCCGCGTTCCTCGGTCAGGAACGGCGGCTTCGGAACGTACGGCTGCTGCGGTACCGGCCCGCGTTCGTAGGTCCGCGGTGCGTTCGGCAGCGACGGTGCCGGGTCGAGGCCCTCCAGCGTCGAGCGGTCGCGCCAGCTGTCGCCTGAGTCGTCGGTGTAGCCGTAGTCCGAGCGGTGGTGCTCCTCGGTTGTCCGGTTCTTCGGTCCGGTCCCGTACGGCGCCGGCAGCTCGTCGTCGGCGTCGCCGTTGGTACCGGCCGACACGAAGTTGTCAACCATCCCCCCATCGTCCCACCGTTGCGGAGGGTGAGCGCCACCGGCTGTGGGTGAGGCATCGCTCACAGCATCTCCGGGCAGGCCGGACCGGCCGGGATGCTCGTCGAACGGGCTGTCCCAGGGGGTCTCGGAGGAAGGGCGGTTCCGCCAGGATCCACTCAGTGGTCGGCTGCCTTTCTGGCATTCTCACGCCACGCGTTCGTGATCGGCAGCCGCCGGTCGCGGCCGAACGCCTTGTGGGTGAGCTTGGGACCCGGCGGATACTGCCGGCGCTTGTACTCGGCCTTGTCGACCAGCTGGACCACCTTGCTGACCAGCTCCGGGTCGAACCCGGCCGCCACCAGCTCGGCGCTGCCGCGGTCCTGCTCGACGTAGTCGTCCAGCATGTCGTCGAGCAGCTCGTACGGCGGCAGCGAGTCGGTGTCGACCTGGCCGGGCCGCAGCTCGGCCGACGGCGGCTTCGCGATCGCGTTCTCGGGGATCGGCGGCTGCTGACCGCGCGCGACCGCGTCGGCGTTGCGCCACTTCGCCAGCCGCCAGACCGCGGTCTTCGGCAGGTCCTTGAGCGGCGCGAACCCGCCGACCGCGTCGCCGTAGATGGTGGAGTACCCGACGGACAGCTCGGATTTGTTGCCGCAGGCAAGGACCAGGTGGCCGTCGGCGTTCGACAGGCCCATCCAGATCACGGCCCGCACCCGCGCCTGCAGGTTCTCCTCGGCCAGTCCGGTCAGCCCGAGCGTCTCCAGGAACGGCTGCACCATCGGCTGGATCGGGATCACGCGGTAGTTCAGCCCGGTGCGCGCCGCCAGTTCGGCCGCGTCGTCGCGGGAGTGGTCGCTGGAGTAGATGCTCGGGTTGGAGACGCCGAAGACGTTCTCCGGACCGATCGCGTCGCAGGCGATCGCGGCGACCAGTGAGGAGTCGATTCCGCCGGACAGTCCGAGCAGCACGGTCTTGAAGCCGTTCTTGCGCACGTAGTCGCGCAGCCCGGTCACGATCGCGCCGTACATCTCGGCCTCGTCGGCCAGCCGCGGCGCCTGCGCGGCCGGGATCGGCTCGTACGCCGGCAGCGGCTCCTCGTGCAGCACGGTGTGCACGATCTCGATGCCCTCGTGCTCGGCGACCGGGATCGCCGTCGCGGCGGGCAGATCCAGGTCGACCAGCATGCAGCCCTGCTCGAACTGCGGCGCGCGGGCGATCACGGTGCCCTCGGCGTCGGCGACCAGCGAGTCGCCGTCGAAGACCAGCTCGTCCTGACCGCCGACCAGGTTCACGTAGGCGAGCGCGCAGCCGGCCTCGCGGGCCCGGCGGGTGACCAGCTCGCCGCGGACGTCGTCCTTGTTCGCCTCGTACGGCGAGGAGTTGACGACCAGCAGCAGGTTCGCGCCGGCCGCGCGGGTGACGGCGACCGGGCCGCCGTCCTGCCACAGGTCCTCGCAGATCACCAGTGCGACGTCGATGCCGTGGATCCGCACGACCTGCAACGTGTTGCCGGGAACGAAGTGCCGGAACTCGTCGAAGACGCCGTAGTTCGGCAGGTGGTGCTTGACCGCGCTGGTGACGACGCGGCCCTGGTGGATCACCGCGGCCGAGTTCGTCGGCGAACCCTTCGGGCGGCCGAGCCGGTCGACGCCCATCGCCGTACCGGCGGCGCGATCGAGGTAGCCGACGACCACGACGGCGTCGCCCAGACCCTCGTCGGCCAGGCGCTTCGCGAGCGTCTCGACCTTGGACTGCGACGCGTCGACGAACGAGCCGCGCAGGGCCAGGTCCTCGACCGGATAGCCGGTCAGCACGAGCTCGGGAAAGGCGACCACGTGGGCGCCGCGCTCGACCGCGTCACGGGTCCAGGACACGACCTTGTCCGCGTTCCCGTCGAGGTCGCCGACCGTCACGTCGAGCTGGGCGAGAGCAAGCCGAAGCTGAGGCACGGGGAGCACCCTACTGGTTGTCCGGTGCGGCTCGTAGCGACTCGGCCGATCTTTACGATCACCGGTGTGCGAGGCTGCCGAAGACCAAGGTTCGGGGTCGCGATACTTTCCGCCGACGTAGGCCGTCACACCGCCGGATTCACTGAGATACGTGACGACCACCGAGCTCGGACCGACCGGAATCCACGACCGCGCGCTGGGGCCGGATCTGGCCCGCGGCTTCATGTTGCTGTTCATCGCGCTGGCCAACTCGCACTATTTCCCGCGGGGACCGTCGGTGCTCGGCGGCTTCCCGCAGGACGGATCGGCGGTCGACCGCGCCGTCACCTGGCTGATCGCGACTTTCGTCGACGGGCGCGCGTTCCCGATGTTCGGCCTGCTCTTCGGGTACGGCGTCGCGCAGATCGTCCGCCGGCAGACCGCAAGTCCCTGGGCGATCCGTTTCCTGCTGTGGCGGCGCAGCCTTGTTCTCGTCGTGCTCGGGGTGCTGCACGCGACGCTGCTGTACGTCGGCGACATCCTCGGCGCGTACGGCGTACTGCTGTTCCTCGGCGTCTGGGCGATCCGGTGGAAGGACCGCTGGCTGTTCGTCGCCACGCTGTTCCTGGTGCTGACCGCGGTGCCGAGCGACACGTCGCTGTCGATCAGCGCCGACCCGCCCGATCTCGCGATGCTGCCGCCGGACCTCGGTACGCAGGTCGCGCGCCGGCTCCTGGTGCACCCGTTCATCGCGTTGCTCGGGCCGATCGGGTTCGCCACGCCGTTCCTGATCGGGCTGTGGGCCGGACGCCGGCAGATTCTCGAACGTCCGGCCGAACACCTGCGGCTGCTGCGGATCACCGCCGTCGCCGGCGTCACGATCGGCGTACTGGGTGCACAGCCGGTGGCGCTGATGCTGGCTCGGTTAGCTGCTACCTGATGCAGTCGGTGGTCTGGACCGTTGCCTTCACGCCGTACCTGCTCGACCTCTCGGACACGTTGACAGTGGCAACAACGGCGGTGCTGGCGACGGTGACCTGGACGGTGACGGTGCTGCTCGCGGACCGGATGCGGCGGGCCGACCACCGCGGTCCGTTCGAGATCCTGATCGGCCGCTTCACCTACCGCACCGGCGTGTCGCGTCGACCCGCGGTGCGACAGTGACCGACGATCCGCAGACCACCCGCGATCACCCGCACGGAGTACGACGTGACCCTCAGCCTTGCCGACCAGCCGACTCTGCCGGACCTGTCCGACGACGAACGGCACCTGCTCAACCTGGTCGCCACTCCGGCGGCGACCCTGCTCGGCCTGGTGGCCGGCGTACTGCGGACGCGGCTGTTCGAGGAGGACGGGGCGACGTGGGTGGACCTGTGGCAGACGAACCCGTCGACCGCCCGCGTCGAATGGCAGGACGGTCCGGAGATCGCCGAGGTGCTCGAGCACCTCGTACCGCGGTCGATCGAGGGCACCCTCGAAGGAGTCCCGGGGTTGCGTGCGGTCGTCACCTCCGACACCCACGCGCAGCTCGTCTGGATCGGTACGACGAGTCCCGTCGCGCTGCACCTCACGCGCCTGGACGCCTGACTCCGCTCGGCAGGAGCCGCCACCTCCACCTTCGGCAGCGTCAGGTGATCGAGTCCGGTCCGACCTCCGCGGTGTACGACGTGATCGATGTCAGGTGGCCCTGGGTGAAGTCGTACAGGTCGCAGGAGGAGACGATCGAGGAGTTCCACCGGGTATCGACGTACCGGGTCACCGCGTGCACCGCGACCGCGTCGGCGTTCGCGATGGTCTTGAACCGCAGGACCTGCTTCGTGGTCCGCGACAACTCGGCCAGGGCGTTCTCGCAGGCCTGCACCACCTGCTGGTGACCTTCCAGCTTGGCCGCACCGACCAGCGTCCAGGTCACGTCGGGGTGCAGGAACGGGTAGACCACCGAGAAGCGGTGCTGGGAGAACGCCTCCGCCACTTCCTGAATCGTCGCCATCGCAGAATCCTCTCAGAGCTTCCAGGCCCAGGGGGCGTAGACGCTGACCCGAACGGCGTCGAGCAAGGGCGGTACGTAGCGCGCCGAGCAGCCCTCGGCGTAGGCGTTCCGTGCGGCGACGACGTTCGCCCGGGTCAGGTTGGCGCGGGCGACGTCGTACGTCGTGACCAGCTTGCGGGTCGGCCAGGAGTCCTTGGTGAAGGACCGTGCGAAGTAGTCGGCGGCCATCGGATCGCCGTGACTGCCCAGGGCCTCGCGGGTCCGTGTCCTGGTCCGCGCCGACAGATAGTCGCCGCTGCGGTTGTTCGGAGGCATCCGCTCCCTGGTGTTCTGTTCGTCCTGCAGGCTCCACTCCTCGTAGTCGCAGGCGAGCACGACCTGTGCGAACCCAGCCGCAGGCGCTCGCAGGGACGTGTCCGGCTCCGTCAGCCGGTGCACAGTCAGCTGCTGGTAGGCGCTGGCAGGGTTCGGCCGGCGGGACGGCAGCTTGGTGGGAAAGACCGGCCGGGTCAGCTCGGGGGTGGGCGGAGGAGATGGCGGAGCGGCGGGCGTGGGCGGAGGAGACGGCGGAGCGGCGGGGGTGGTGGGCTCCGTCGCAGGCATCGTGCCGGCGGCTTCGGTGCCGCAGCCGGTCACGAGGAGAACCGCGACGACGAGCAGGGCGGGGAAACGCATGGGACAACTCTGACCGAGCGAAGGGCCAGCGACGGTCGGGGCGTTCGCGACCGAGGCGAACTGGAGTTGGTGTGTAATGGCGGGCGTGACGACGGGTGACGTGGGTGGCGAGCTGCGGCTGGGGCGGGTGGGGAAGGCGCTTCGGGTCGTGGTCGCCGTGGTCGGGGTCGTGTTGCTGGTGAACGGGTCGGTGCGGATGACCGACGACGTCTGGCCGTTCGGGCCGATGTCGCAGTACGCGATGACCGTGCCGGACGACGCGTCGATCACCTACACCCGGATCCAGGCGCAGACCGACGCCGGGACGTCGGTGGACGTGCCGCTGAACATCGAGGGCGCGGGCGTGGCGCGGGCCGAGATCGAGGCGCGGACGGGGGAGATCGTGAAGGATCCCTCGTTGCTGCAGCAGGTGGCGGACGGGTGGGCGCGCAAGCATCCGGACCAGCCGAAGTACGTGAAGCTCGAGCTGATCCGCGACACCACGCAACTGGTCGAGGGGCGCGTGGAGGGGCCGCCGAAGGCCGAGGTCCTGGCGACCTGGCAGGTACGGCGATGAGCGCCACCGTCGAGCAGAGGACCGGCCGGGGCACCGCGATCGCGAACTGGTTCACGCCGAAGATCGCGCTGGCGCGGATCGCCTGGCTGCGGACCGTGCTGTACCTGTTCGTCATCCTCGACATGCACGCCTTCGTCCGCGACACCCGGCTCAAGGGCGAGCACCCCGGCCTCTACCAGCCGCTGTTCCTGGCCCGGCTCTTCGACCTGCCGAAGCCGTCGGTCGCGAACACGACCACCCTGTACGTCGTACTGATCGTGTTCTGCCTGATCGGTGCGTCCAACCGGCTGCCGCGGCTGGCCGGCTGGATCGTCGCGCCGGCGTTCACCTGGTGGGTGCTGATCGGGATGAGCGACGGCAAGGTCGACCACGACCACCTCGCGCTGGTGGTGGCGTTGTGGGTGCTGCCGACGGTCGCGCCGAACAAGGCCCGCACCGGCTCGGTCTACGCCGACCAGACCACCTCGGAGGCGGCCGGCTGGGCGATCCGCTGCGTGCAGATCAGCGTGATCTCGACGTACTTCCTGTCCGCGGTCGCCAAGCTGCGCAGCGCGGGCTGGGCGCTGACCTGGCCGGGCAGCGCGATCCTGACCTGGGCGATCGTACGGCGGCCGCACCCGGTCGGCGAGTGGCTGCTGCACCACCCGTGGATGCTGCACGTGATGCAGTGGGTCGGGTTCATCGGCGAGGTGCTGTCGCCGGTGGTGCTCTGGCTGAAGGGCCGCTGGCAACTGCTCGGCGCGCTGTTCTTCATCGGCTTCCACGTCGCGAACACCGCGATCCTGCTGATCCACTTCCTGCCGACGGTGGTCTGCTGGCTGGCGTTCGCGCCGCTGGAGCGGATCGTTCCCTGGTTCCGGCGTCGGCGAAGCTCAGCCGGCGACGCCGGACAGACCGAAGACCAGACCGAAAGCCGCCGGCAGACCCAGCAGCAGGCCGGCGCGTAGCCGGAAGCGGCGACCGCCCGGGCCCGGGGTCCGGACGACGCGGGACAGCACCGCACCGGCGTACCCGAAGACCAGCGCGGCGAGCAGGATCTGCTTGGTCGGCAGGGTGGCGTCCTCGTGGGTCAGGCCGAGCGTGACCAGGCCGGGGCAGCAGAACGCGAACATGCCGAAGCCGAGCTCCGGGATCGGCAGCCAGCGGCGGCCCAGTACGTCGAGCTCGGCCGGCCGCTTGCGCTGGATCGACCGGACGAACCGGCCGGTGCTGAGCAGCAGGTCGCTGATGCAGAGGATCGAGGCCACGATCAGGGCGGCGTGGAAAACAGTCTGCACCGGCAGCACATTAGGCCCTGAAGCGTGCGATGTCCCACTCGGCACGTAACGTCTGCTTAACAGAGCCGGGGCACACTGTGTGAGGTCCGGTGCTATGACGTCGCGTCGAGAGGTGGAACCGCCGATGGACAAGCAGCAGGAGTTCGTGCTGCGCGCGCTCGAGGAGCGCGACGTACGGTTCGTGCGGCTGTGGTTCACCGACGTGCTCGGGTTCCTCAAGTCGGTGGCGGTGGCGCCGGCCGAGCTGGAGGGTGCGTTCGCCGAGGGCATCGGGTTCGACGGCTCCGCGATCGAGGGGTTCGCCCGGGTGACCGAGGCGGACATGCTGGCCAAGCCCGACCCGTCGACGTTCCAGATCCTGCCCTGGCGGGGCGAGACGATGGGCACCGCGCGGATGTTCTGCGACATCAACATGCCGGACGGCTCGGCCTCGTTCGCCGACCCGCGGCACGTGCTGAAGCGGACGCTGTCGAAGGCGGCCGATCTGGGCTTCACCTTCTACACCCACCCCGAGATCGAGTTCTACCTTTTCAAGTCGCTGACCGGCGCCCCGGGCACCTATCCCGAGCCGGTCGACTCCTCGGGCTACTTCGACCACACCCCGCAGGGCATCGGCAACGACTTCCGCCGCGAGGCGATCACCATGCTGGAGTCGATGGGCATCTCGGTCGAGTTCAGCCACCACGAGGGCGGCCCGGGTCAGCAGGAGATCGACCTGCGCTACGCCGACGCGCTGTCGACCGCGGACAACATCATGACGTTCCGGGTGGTGGTCAAGGAGGTCGCGCTCAGCCAGGGCATCTACGCCTCGTTCATGCCCAAGCCGCTGAGCGACCAGCCGGGCTCGGGCATGCACACCCACATGTCGCTGTTCGAGGGCGACCGGAACGCGTTCTTCGAGGGCGGCGCGCAGTACCAGCTGTCCAAGACCGGGCGCGCGTTCATCGCCGGCCTGCTGCAGCACGCGGCCGAGATCACCGCGGTGACCAACCAATGGGTGAACTCGTACAAGCGGCTCGCCGTCGGCGACGAGGCCCCGTCGTTCATCTCCTGGGGGCACAACAACCGCTCGGCCCTGGTCCGGGTGCCGATGTACAAGCCGCACAAGGGGCAGTCCAGCCGGGTCGAGTTCCGCTCGCTGGACTCCGCGGCGAACCCGTACCTGGCGTTCGCGCTGATGCTGGCCGCCGGGCTGAAGGGCATCGAGGAGGGCTACGAGCTGCCGCGCGAGGTCGAGGACGACATCTGGTCGCTGACCGACCGCGAGCGCCGCGCGCTGGGCATCAAGCCGTTGCCGAGCAGCCTGGCCGAGGCGATCCACGCGATGGAGGACAGCGAGCTGGTCGCCGAGACGCTCGGCGAGCACGTCTTCGACTTCTTCCTGCGCAACAAGCGGGTCGAGTGGCAGGACTACCGCAAGCAGGTCACGCCGTTCGAGCTGAACAAGCTGCTGCCGGTTCTCTGAGCCGGAGCGCGTCAGCCGACCTGGACCCCGGTGATCGTGACCGGGGTCCGCGGTGTGCCGCCGTCGCCGGTGCCGCCGGCCGCGACCTTGTCGACCACGCCGAGCCCGGCGACCACCCGCCCGATCACCGTGTACTGCGGCGGCAGCGCGGCGTCCCGGTACACGACGAAGAACCGCGCCGCGTTCTGCCCGGCGGCCGGCACCATCGCGACGGTGCCGCGCGGATACTTCTCCCGTCCGGACAGCTCGGCGCGGAAGCGGAACCCGGCCTCGGCCGGTCCGCATTCCAGCAGCACCGGCGTGAGCCGCCCGCACGACGCGTCCCGGTAGAAGCCGCCGAGCGCCAGATGCCCCAGGCTGTGCACCGCGCACGGCGCGTTAGCCCGGTCCAGCCGTAGCTCGACCGGTCCGCGGGTCGTCTTCACCGTCACCTTCACCACGCCGATCGTCGGCGTCAGCGAGTACGGCGGCCGGACCGCCGCGGGCGTCCCCGTCCGGGTGTACGTGCACTGCTTGAACAACGGCGGCGACACAGCCTGGGCGCTGGCCAGCCAGCCCTCCAGGACGAACACGACGGTAGCGACAACGACCACTGCGAGAACCCGCTGCCAGCGACGCATAGTCACGACGGTAACACTGAGTGTTGCCCGCGCGACAGGGTCGCAGATGGTTACGGGTATCCCTGTGATGGCGGTAGATAGTTTCCTGACCGGACATCAACCGGCCATCGGCGCCGCGTGGGATGGACTCCATGCGCCGTCTGTTCACGCTTCTCGGCCTGCTCGTGATCCTCGCGCTGGCGGGGACCACTGCCGCCTCCGCCCATGTGATCGCCTCGACCGGCTACGCGACCGTCACCCAGGACGGCCGTCAGGTGAACGTCCAGCTCAGCCTCGAGTACGCCGTACTGGCGCGCGCGGTCGATCTCGGCGCGCCGGCCACGGACGACGGGCAGCGGTCGCAGGCGCTCGACCGCGCCAAGCCGGCGCTCGAGACCTACCTGCACGACCGGGTCGTCGTCTCGCTCGACGGTGCCGCCTGTGAGCCGCGGCTGGCCAGCACCTCGGTCGGCTCCCGCGCCGGTACGCCGTACGCCGAACTCGGCCTGGCCTACGCCTGCGCGGGCGACCGAGGCGTGTTCCGGCTGCACTACAGCGTCTTCGGCGACGCCGAGGCCGTTGCCGACGACCACACCAACCTGGTCGAGTACCACTTCGGCGACGACTCCGGGCGGACCGTCTTCGACCGGAGCCACCACGACTTCACCGTCGGCGACAGCTCGATCGCCGCGTCCAGCCTGCAGTTCGGCACGATGGGCGTCGAACACATCCTGCTCGGACTCGACCATGTGCTGTTCGTGGTCGCGCTCATGCTCGGCGCGCACAGCCTGAAGAGCCTGCTCCAGGTGACGTCGATGTTCACCGTCGCGCACAGCGTCACGCTGGTCTCCACGCTGCTCGGCGGGCTCACCGTGCCGGCGATCGTCGTGGAGCCGCTGATCGCGCTCTCGATCGCGTTCGTCGCGGTCGAGAACCTGCTCGGTTCCACCCGCCACCGGCTGCCGGTGGTCTTCGGATTCGGCCTTCTGCACGGACTCGGCTTCGCCGGTTCGCTGCGGATCACCGATGAGATCAGCCCCGAACTGCTGGTCTCGCTGCTCAGCTTCAACATCGGGATCGAGGCCGGCCAGGCCTTGCTGCTGCTGGCCGTCTTCCCGCTGCTCCTGCTCGTCCGCCGGAGCCGGATCTCGGTTCCCGCGGTCCGCTCGGCGACAGGGGTCGTCGCCGCCTTCGGCCTCTACTGGTTCGTAGAAAGGTTCTTCCTCGCATGATCGGCTCCTCCCGCCCGAGCGATCGGCCACCGGCCACCCGCTGGCACAAGATCCTGTACGGCGTCACCGGCGGCCTGGCCGCTTTGGTGATCGGCGTCCCGCTGACCGGCGTGATCGCCGACGCGGCCGACGCGCCCGCCGCCACCATCACCGGCACGGTCTTCGAGGACCGTGACAACGACAACCGGCTCGACACCAACGAGACCCCGCTGGCCGGTGTCACCGTGTCCGACGGCCAGCAGCTCGTGGTGACCGACAACGCCGGGCGCTACAGCTTCAGCACCGACGTCGAGCGTCGCGACGTCGACCTGGTCTTCGTCAGCCAGCCGGCCGGCTACTCGGTCGGCACCGACGACAACATGACGCCGAAGTTCTACCGCAACCTCGGCCAGCTCGCGGCCGGGGACAGCCGGGAGGTGAACTTCGGGCTGCGCAAGGACAAGAGGTCCGCGAGCGGCGGCTTCACCTTCGGCAACGTCGCCGACCCGCACGTGAACGCGCAGCTGCCCGAGCAGATCACCGAGATCAACACGACCCGGCAGAACCTCGCGTTCATTCAGGTCAGCGGCGACCTGACCAACAACGCGACCGACGCCGAGTTCGAGTTCTACAAGTCCTCGACCGCGAACTCGAAGGTGCCGGTCTGGCCGGCCGTCGGCAACCACGAGTACGCCGCCGGTTCGACGTACGCGGCGCGGATCAACAACTACCGCAAGCACGTCGGGCCGGAGTGGTACTCCTTCGACTACAGCGACCGGCACTTCCTGGTGCTGGAGAACAACGGCGCCGCGCCGTTCGCCGAGCAGCTGGAGTGGGCCAAGGCCGATCTCGCGTTGCACATGACCGAGGGCAAGCGCCTGGTCGTGCTGGCGCACCAGCCGATGAACGTGCCGTTCGGCTCGCCGTCGGTCTACGACGCGTACGGCAAGCTGCTCGAGCAGTACGGCGCCGAGCTGATCCTGGTCGGCCACGAGCACTCCAACGACGTCGAGCCGAACAGCGACTTCGCGGGCACCGCCAAGCACATCCAGACCGTCTCCTCGTCGTACACGATCGACAACTCGCCGCGCGGGTTCCGGTTCGTGAACATGGACAACAAGTCCTTCGACAACCCGTTCCGGATCTACGGCGCCGAGAAGGACCTGACGATCGTGTCCCCGGCGCCGGGGACCTCGGTGCCGCTGGACAAGTTCCCGGGCATCCAGGTGAACGCCTACGACACCACCGACGCCCCGGTGAAGGTCCGGTACCGGCTCGACAACGGCAACTGGCGGCAGCTGCGGTCCACCGGCGAGTTCACCTGGTACGCCGGCCTGCCGGGCAATGCGAAGATCGGCAAGCACACCCTGGAGGTGGAGGCGGCCGACAAGACCGGCGCGACCTGGAAGGGCACCTCGAAGTTCACGCTGACCAACGACAAGGCCGTCACGCCGGTCGCCGGCGCGAACTGGAACCAGCACCACGGCGACTCGTCGCACAGCGGTGTGGCCCAGGACTCGATCGCGGCCGGGCAGCGGCTGGCCTGGTCGTACCGGACCAAGGGCACCTTCCTGACCGGTTCACCGGCGATCGTCGACGGTGTCGTGTACGCCGGCACCCGGGACGAGAACGGCGAGGGCAACAGCGCGGTCCACGCGGTGAACCTTGCCACCGGCAAGAAGCTGTGGAGCTACGACGTGCCGTCGTCGGTGCACGGCAGCATCGCGGTCGCGGACGGGCTGGTCTACGTCCCGACCCTGCGCGGCACGTTGTTCGCGGTCGACGCGAAAACCGGACAGCTGAAGTGGCGCAACGACCCGCAGCCCGCGCCGGAGGGCAACAACCAGCGCACCTACGGGTACTACGGCGTGACGGTTGCCGACGGCAAGGTGCTGTTCCCGTTCCAGACCCGCTTCGGCGAGGCGGCGGCGGGCATCCTGCTGGCCCTGGACGCCAAGACCGGGCAGCGGATCTGGGGCTCGCCGATGGCGGGCAACACGATGAGCGACGGGACCCCGGCGGTCGCCGATGGTCGCGTGTACGTCGGCAATCAGGACGGCAGCATCGTGATCGCCTACGACCTGAAGACCGGCCAGAAGCTGTGGACCGGGACCGACACGCTCGGCGGCTGGCAGGACGGCGTACCGACCGCGGGTGGCGGCAAGGTGTTCATCGGGTCGAACAACGGGATCGTGGCCCGTGACGGTGCGACCGGCGCCGTGCTCTGGAGCTACACCAGCACGCACCCGTCGTTGGTCAACGGCGGCGCGACGCCGTCGGCGGCCGCGCTGAGCGGCAACACCGTCTACATGTCCTTTCCGAGCGGTGCGGTGACGGCGCTCAACGCCACCACCGGCGCGGTGATCTGGGACCAGTTGCTGCCGGGTTCGCAGTACCGGGGTGGGTCGTTCACCTCACCGGCGCTGGCCGGCAACACGCTCTTCGTGGGGGCGAACAGCGGCGGGTTCTACGCCCTGGACGCGCGGACGGGACAGCCGTTGTGGTCGCAGAACATCGGCACCTGGGTCTCGGCGGGACCGGCGGTCAGCGGTAACACGGTGGTCGCGGGAGCCTTCGACGGCAACCTGTACGCCTTCACACCGGGCGGTACGTCGGCGCAGCCGTGGCCGGTCGTCTCCGGCACGGTGACGCTGAAGGCCGACGGCAAGCCGGTCGCCAACACGGCGGTCAGCGTGGTCAAGGACGGCACGGCGGTCGGCCGGACGACGACAGATGCCGCTGGCAACTATCGGGTCGGGCTGCCGGGCGGCGCGGGGACGTACACCATCCAGGTGGCGCAGCTCGGCTACGCGACGGCCGCGCGGGAGGTGACGGTCGGTACCGGCGGGGCGAGCGGGATCGACCTGCAGGTCAGCCCGGTGAACGTGGACGCGAGCATCGGGAAGCGGCTGCCGAGCGGGCTGGTCGAGGGTGGACCGGGCGACGTGGTGATCGAGAACAAGTTGCTCGCGCTGGCGGTGGCGAAGGTCTACAACGACCCGCAGCTGAACCAGTCGACGACGGGCAAGGTGCTGGACCTGGCGATCACCGGGCAGCCGGACCAGCTGGACTGGATCAACCTGCCGTACGTGAGCACGACCGAGCCGACCGGCGGCAACGCGTGGGCGCAACTGCAGACGCGGTCGACCGACGTACGGATCGTGGAGAACTCGGGGGAGAAGGCCGTCGTCCGGGTGACCGGGACGTCGGCCGAGCACCCGGGGCTGAAGATCGTCACGACGTACACGGCGACGGCCGACGAGTCGTTCGTGACGGCGGAGACGACCTTCACCAACGAGTCGGGCGCCGCGTTGTCGGTGTGGGCGGGTGACGCGATGGACCACGACGGCGCGGGGTCCCGCTCGGCGGTCGCCGGCTTCCCGCCGGTCACCAGTGGTGGACCGTTCAGTCAGGTCCCGACCGCCAAGCGCTGGATCGGGCAGTCGGGCACGACTCCGGACAACCAGACCTACGGGTTGGTGTACTCGGCGGCTTCCGGTGCCTTCACCGGGTACTCGCAGAGCAACTTCACGATGAGCAAGTTCAAGCTGGAGCTGCCGGTGGGTGGTGCGCACACCATCAGCCGGCGGATCGTGGCGGTGTCCAACGGGGGAGCCGCGGACAAGTTCGGGGTGCTGGACCAGTTCGCTTACTGAGGTAAGGAACCGACGGCCCGGCGACCTGCGGTCGCCGGGCCGTCGGCGTAAGGGAAGGCGGAGTGCCGGGGGCTGCGTGCCCCACTCTCTCCGCCTTCAGCCGGCGCTTGCGGTTTCCGGGGTGGTCCAGCGGGCCGCCGCGGTGGAGTGGCGGTACGGCGCGGTGAGGGCCGGTGGTGCCGGAGTGGTGGCGCGGACCTCCGGGACCGTCGTGCCGTCGGGGGCGAGGATGCTGACCTCCTCGACGGTGAGCAACCCGACCGGCCGCGTCCCCTCCGTGACCACGAGCATGCTGCCGGGGACGACCTGCTGGGCGCGGTGGTCCTGGGCCGGCACCAGGATGCCTTCGGCCGAGGAGCGCCAGGCGCCGGGCGCGAAGCGGCGCAGGGCGATGCCGACCTGGCCGTCCTCGGGCGTGCGTGGTGGCAGGTAAGCGGTGGCTGTGTAGTCGTAGTCGTAGTCCGGCTCGGGCGGCCCGGACACTCGCCCACCCTGCTGGGGCGTCAACCAGACCACCGTGCCCCGAACAGCGAGCGACCCCGTCATCATGACCATGACCAGTCATCATGCCGGTCACGGACCGCTTTTGCCAGACCACTCCGTGTGTTGAGTGTGATCACCCCGCAACCGAACCGCGATCTGCGCCGGTAACCTGCGGGGGTGGCGGAGTCGCGGAAGGTTTCCAGTGAGGGCCAGCTGGTACGCCGGGGGTTCGCGGACCCTCAGCGGGCCGCGAAACAGCTCGACCAGCTCGACCTGCTGGAACCGCACACCCCGATGGCGACCGACCAGCTGATCACCTCGCTGTCCGAGGCAGCCGATCCCGACCTCGCGCTGCTCCACCTGCTCGGCCTCGCCGAAGCGCTGGCCCAGCACGACTACGACCTCGCCGCCTTCGCCCGCACGCTCGACATGGACGGCGACTTCCGCCGCCGCCTGTGCGGTGTGCTCGGGGCGAGCGAGGCCCTCGGCCGCCATCTGACGGTCCACCCCCGGCACTGGTACGACCTGGCCGATCCGGCGCTCGCCGGGAGCAACCCGACCCCGGACGACGTCGCCGTCCGGCTGGCGACCGCTGTCGACGCGGACAACCCGATCGATGCCCTCCGCATCGAATACCGCAGGCTCCTGCTCCGCCTCGCCGCCCGCGACCTGGCCGAAGGTCTGCTGGTCGACGAGACCGCCGCCGTGCTCGCCGACCTGGCCGGCGGCGCCTTGGAGACCGCGCTCCGGATCGCCCGCAACGACTACTTCCGCCAGCATCCTGAGGCCGCCGACTGCCGGCTCGCGATCATTGCCATGGGCAAGTGTGGCGGCCGCGAGCTGAACTACGTGAGTGACGTCGACGTCCTGTTCGTCGCCGAGCCGCTCGAAGGGCAGGACGAAGCGCCGGCGCTGAAGACCGCCACCCAACTGGCCGCCGCAGCGATGCGGATCTGTTCCGCGCACACCGCCGAGGGCACGCTCTGGCCGGTCGACGCCGCGCTGCGCCCGGAAGGCAAGTCCGGCCCGCTCGTCCGCACGCTCGACAGCCATCTCGCCTACTACCAGCGTTGGGCCAAGACATGGGAGTTCCAGGCCCTGCTGAAGGCCCGCCCGATCGCCGGCGACGTCGAGCTCGGTCAGGCGTACGCCGAACGGACCGCGCACCTGGTCTGGTCGGCCGCCGACCGCGACGGGTTCGTCGACGACGTCCAGGCGATGCGCCGCCGGGTCGTCGACCACATCCCGGCCGCCGACGTCGATCGCCAGCTGAAGCTCGGGCCGGGCGGCCTGCGGGACGTCGAGTTCGCCGTTCAGTTGCTGCAACTCGTGCACGGCCGCAGTGACGAGTCCGTCCGCAGCGGGACGACGCTGATCGCCCTGGAACAGCTCACCAGCTCCGGGTACGTCGGCCGTACGGACGGCGCCGTGCTCGCCGACGCGTACCGGTTCCTGCGTTCCATGGAGCACCGGATCCAGCTGTACCGGCTTCGGCGAACCCACTCGGTCCCCGAGCAGGAGGACGACCTGCGCAGGCTCGGCCGTTCGCTCGGGTTCACCAAGGACCCGATCAACGACCTCACCAAGGTCTGGAAGAAGCACGCGCTCGAGGTCCGTCGCCTGCACGAGAAGCTGTTCTACCGCCCGCTGCTCGCCGCCGTCGCGAGGATCCCCGGCGAGGAGGTCCGCCTCACCCCCGAGGCGGCCAAGCAACGCCTCACCGCCCTCGGGTACGCCGATCCGGCGTCCGCGCTGCGCCACATCGAGGCCCTGTCCGAGGGCGTGTCCCGGCGGTCGTCGATCCAGCGGGCCCTGCTGCCGGCGATGCTCGGCTGGTTCGCCGAGTCGCCCGACCCGGACGCCGGTCTGCTCGCCTTCCGGACGATCTCCGACGCCCTCGGCTCGACGCCCTGGTACCTGCGGCAGCTCCGCGACGAGGGTGCCTCCGCCGAACGCCTCGCCCACCTGCTCGCCAGCGGCCGGTACGCCGTCGACCTGCTGCAACGCGCTCCCGAGGCGACGGCGATGCTCGCGGACGAACGCGAACTGGTCCCGCGCGGGGCCGAGGCCCTGCTGACCGAGATGTCGGCCGCTGCCCGTCGGCAGGACAAGCCCGAGGCCGCGGTCGCCGCGATCCGCGCGGTCCGGCGGCGCGAGCTGTTCCGGGTCGCGGCCGCAGACCTGTCGAACCTGCTCGACGTCGAGGCGGTCGGCGAGGCGCTGACGACGATCTCCGCCGCGACGCTGACCAGTGCGCTGGAGGTCGCGCGGCGGGTGGTCGCCAAGGGTGGCGAGGAGCCGACCCGGATGGCGATCGTCGCGATGGGCCGGTTCGGCGGGCACGAGCTCGGCTACGGCAGCGACGCCGACGTGATGTTCGTGCACGACCCGTTGCCGGGGGCGTCGGAGAAGGCCGCGACCGACTTCGCCACCCAGGCCGCGACCGAGCTGCGCCGGCTGCTCGCGCTGCCGGGATCGGACCCGGCTGTCGCGATCGACGCCGACCTGCGCCCGGAGGGCCGGCAGGGACCACTCGTCCGCACCCTGGCGTCGTACGCGTCGTATTACGCGCGTTGGTCGGCGGTCTGGGAGGCGCAGGCGTTGCTGCGCGCCGATCCGCTCTGCGGCGATCCCGAGCTGTGCCGGGCGTTCCGCGAGTTGATCGATCCGCTGCGCTATCCGGCGGACGGCGTACCGGAGCGGGACGTGGTCGAGATCCGGCGGATCAAGGCGCGGGTGGACGCCGAGCGGTTGCCGCGGGGTGCCGATCCGGCCACGCACACCAAACTCGGCCGGGGTGGTCTGGCCGATATCGAGTGGACGGTTCAGCTGCTGCAGCTGCGCGAGGCGCATCGGATCGAGGGTCTGCGGACGACGCGGACCCTCGGGGCGTTGCGGGTGGCGGTCGAGCAGGGCCTGTTCGAGCACCAGCAGGCCGAGGTCCTGCGGGCCGCGTGGGAGCGGGCGACGCGGATCCGGAACGCGATCATGCTGGTCCGGGCCCGCCCGGGCGACTCCCTGCCGCGGGATCCGCGCGACCTCGCCGCGGTGGCGCAGATCTGCGGTTATCCGCCGGGCCAGACCAGCAAGTTCTCCGACGACTACCTCCGGGTGACCCGGCGGGCACGCAACGTGGTCGATCAGCTGTTCTGGGGAGAGTAGATTGCCGGTGTGAGCTGATGAAAGTGTCGTGAAAGTCACTTACGCGACTCTGTGTTCTCGCAGAGCGACGCCGGGGGTGATCGAACATGACGGAACTGTCGGGGGACAGCGCCGCGAGCTTCACCGAGTTCGTGGCGAGACGGTACGGCGCCTTGCTGGGTACCGCGTACTCGCTGACCAAGGATCACGGGCTGGCCGAGGACGTGGTCCAGACGACGCTGGCCAAGTGCTGGCGGACCTGGGACAGCATCCGGGCCGACGACCCGTACGCCTATGTGCGGCAGGTGCTGGTCAACACCTGCCGGGCCTACTGGCGGGTGAAAAAGGGCAAGCTGGAGTTCCCGACCGAGGAGCTGCCGGTGCTTCCGGTGGTGATCGACTACTACGACCGGATCGAGCGCGACTCGGTCCTGGTCGCCGCCCTGGAGCGGCTGCCCGGACGGATGCGGGTGGTGGTCGTGCTGCGGTACCTGGTCGATCTGAGCGAGGCCGAGACCGCGGAGGAGGTCGGCTGCGCGGTCGGGACGATCAAGAGCCAGACCAGCCGCGCGCTGGCCCGGCTGCGCGGTGATCCCGTCCTGCTCGACTACCGGCACAGTGCTTGAGGCCCTGTACTTTGTACCGGTGGAAACGGTGGACCAGGTGCGGCAGCCGGGCGTGTTCAGTCACGTCCGGCGCAGCGTGCGGATGACAGTCGGACAGCAGCGGGTGTGGGAGACGCACTGGACCGAGCTCGGCCGCAAGCTGGCGGATCTGCCGGCCGGGACGCTGGATCTGGACGCCTGGTTCGGCCGGTCCGCGCCGGTGGTGCTGGAGATCGGGTCGGGCATGGGCGAGGCGACCGCGCAGCTCGCGGCGGCGGCGCCCGACGTCAACCACCTCGCGGCCGAGGTGTACCCGGCCGGGCTCGGGCAGCTGATGCTCGCGGTCGAGAAGAACGAGCTGACCAACGTCCGGCTGCTGCACGGCGACGCGCTCGACTTCCTGCGCGATCACGTCGCGCCGGACACGCTGGACGGCGTACGGATCTACTTCCCCGACCCGTGGCAGAAGAAGCGGCACAACAAGCGGCGCCTGGTGAAGGCGCCGTTCGTGGCGCTCGTCGCGTCGCGGCTGCGGCCGGGCGGCACGCTGCACCTGGCGACCGACTGGGCCGACTACGCCGACGAGATGCTCGCGATCTGCTCGGACGAACCGTTGCTGGTCAACCAGTACGGCGACCGGGCGGAGGGCTGGGCCCCGCGTCCGACGTGGCGTCCGCTGACCAAGTTCGAGTCCAGGGCGCAGGTCGAGGGCCGGATCTGCCGCGACCTGCTGTTCACGAAGGTCATGCCGTCCGGCTGGTGAACGACCAGTGCCCTGACGGCACCGTGTAGATCAGGTAGCCGTCCTCCTGCACCGGCTCCGCGGCGTACGGGGCTGGTACGACGGTGACGTCGGTCTGCTCCTCGGCGGGCACGTGCACCTCGGCAGTGCTGCCGACCGGGACCTGCACCTCCAGGTGCAGCACCCGGCCGACCAGTCGCCAGCTCGCGGACACCCGGCCGCGGACGGTGTCGGTGCGCACCGACGCCTGCGCCGTGCCGGAGCGGGCGTCCGGACGGACGACGATTCGCTGCCAGCCGTTGCCGGCGTTGCGGAGGCCGGTCACGTTCTCCAGCAGCCACTGCACCGCCGTGCCGTGGAAGTAGTGGTTGCGCGACCGGGTGTCCGCCTCCCACATCTCCCACAGCGTGTCGGCGCCCTGCTCGAGCCAGTAGCCCCAGCTCGGGTACGTCCGCTGCTGGGCCACCTTCGCGGCGACGTCGGCGTGCCCGTACCGCGTCAGGACGGGGAGCAGCACACCGACGCCGAGGCACCCGGTGTTCAGGTGGAAGTCCCGCGCCTCGACGTCGGCGACCAGGTTGGCCACCACTCGGTCGACCAGGTCCTCGGGCACCAGGCCGAAGGCGAGCGGAACCGCGTTGGAGGTCTGGCGGTAGTCGGGGTCCTTCGCGGTCCGGTAGAGCCCGGCCTCGCGGTCGAGGAACTCGCGGTTGAGGCCCTCGGCCAGCTCAGCCGTTGCCTTGTGCAACCGTTCCAGGCCGTGCGCGCCGATCAGCTCGCCGATCTCGATCACCGCGGTGATCGCCCGGTGCAGGTACGCCGTGGCGGTCAGCCGGGAGTCCTCGGGCGGCGGGCCGTCGGGGTAGCCCGGGGGAAGCCAGTCGCCGAGGACACTTGTCGACAGGCCGTTCTCGACGCGGGCCAGTTCCCAGTCGAGGTAGCGGTTGACCGCCTCCCAGTGGTCGCGCAACACGCGGGTGTCGCCGTACCAGCGGTGCATCTCGCGCAGGACGAACGGGTAGACCGTCGACCACTCGGTGGCGGGCGCGAGTTCGGCGTACCCCCAGCCGCCGGACGGCACGATGACGGGCAACTGGCCGCCGGCGGTCTGGCTGTCGCGGAGGTCGCCGAGCCACTTGGTGAAGAAGCGGGACAGGTCGACGAGCGAGGCCATCGACGGCGCGCCGACCTGGGCGTCGCCGGTCCAGCCGTTCTTCTCGAAGATCGGGGTGTCGGTGGGGATGCCGTGCAGGTTGTTCAGCACCGTGCGGCGCATAGCGCCCTCGAGCCACTCGTAGACCTCGACGTCGGAGCTGAACCGCGAGGCCGGGCGGACGTCGGAGTGCACCACTTGGAGGGTGAGCTCGGCGTGGTCGGCGCCGGTGACCTGGACGTAGCGGAAACCCTTGTACGAGAAGCGTGGCGACCAGGTCTCGATTCCGTTGCCTGAGGCAATGTATTCGTCGCGCTGGAAGCGGTCGACCTCGACGTGCCGGTTGACGGCGACGACCGTGCCGTCGGGGGCCAGCGTTTCGCCGTACAGAAGGGTGATCTTCTGGCCGGCCGGGGCCTCGACCTTCAGGCGGACCCAGCCGGCGGTGGTGCGGCCGAAGTCGACCACCTGGGTGCCGGCGTGCGGGCGGGTGATCCCGGTCGGGGCGACTTCCTCGACGACGCGGATCGGCTCGTGCTGCTGGGCTCGCAGCTCGCCCTTGGGTTGCGGCAGCTCGAGCGCGGGAGTCCAGGCCGACGCGTCGAAGCCGGGGGAGTCCCAGCCGGGCTGTTCCTGGCGGGCGTCGTAGGTCTCGCCGGAGTAGAGCGAGTCGCTGAGGGTCGGGCCGCTGGTGACCTGCCAGGTGGTGTCCGAGTGGATCTCGGTGGTGGTGCCGTCCTCGTGGTCGACGACGAGGCGAGCAAGCAGACGCGGGTCCCCGGTCCACGGAGCCTGGTGCCAGCGCCAGACATTCGGGGTGGTCAGGCCGAAGAAGCCGCGGCCGAGCTCGGCGCCGAGGACATTCTCGCCGGGGTGGAGCAGCTCGGTGACGTCGTGGGTGACGTAGAGGACGGTGTGGTCGTAGTCGGTGAAGCCGGGGTCGAGTACGGCGTCGCTGACGGGTTGGCCGTTGACGCGCAGGTCGGCGTACGAGAGACCGGCGGCGTAGAGGCGAGCCCTGACGATCGGGCTGGTCAGCTCGAAGCTGCGGCGGAGCAGGGGAGCGGCTTCGGTGGAGGCTCCGATCCAGCGGGCGTCTTGCCAGCCTTCGTCGAGCAGGGCGGTCTCGAACCAGCTCGGCCGGCTCCAGTTGCCGTCCCGGTCGAGGCCGTCCCAGAGGCGGACGGTCCAGTGGTACCGGGTGCGCGGGGCGAGGGCGAGGCCGTCGTACTCGAGTTGGATGGTGTCGCCGGTGGTCTTGCCGGTGTCCCAGACGTCGGCGCGGTCCGGGGTGAGCAGCTCCGGGGAGGTGGCGACCAGGACCTGGTAGGCCGACTGGGTGGCGCCGAAGCCGGGGGCGGTGGCGATCCAGGCGAGGCGAGGGCGCGGCTCGTCGAGGCCGAGCGGCTGCTCGGCGTACTCGACCATGAGCCTCGCCACGTCGAGGGGTCCGCCGGGGGTCCAGCCGTCCGGTACAACAGGTGCGGCCACGGGCAGAGCTCCTCACGGAAGGCGGCAGATCCCGGAGGACCGTACGTAGCGCGGACCGGTCGCGGCAAGCGGGGTGACCGCATTCGGACAGCTCTGACCGCGGGTCTTGCGGTCAGGCCGCGTGTGCCTGCCGGCCGAACGTCCGCCGCGAGGGCGTGACCCGACACGTTCGGCTCGGCAGGAACGCCGCGGTCATTCCGGCGACGCCGGACCCGACCACGGTCATCGCCGAGGCGATGACCGCTCCTGGAAGAGTCTTTCAAATGCATAAGTTTTGAACAACATTGGCAGCGGTGGAACAGGATCCGGATCCGTTCACCCCGCGGATTGGCTGGCTCACGGAGTGGACTCGCCGTCTCGCATAGTGAAAGAAAACCCAATTGATAGGTTTTCTTTGCTTTCATGGTCGGCAGACAGGCCTCCCGGTGCCCCCCGCGTTAGGTCCGAACAACAGCACGCGATCCGCCCGATCGCCCGCACCTGAAGGTCACCACTGTGAGCCACAACTTCCGCCGTATCCGCCTGCTGGCCGCTGCCGTCTCGCTGCTGGCGGTCGTCGCCGGTTGCAGCCGCGCCGACAGCGACGAGCAGCCGGTCGCCGCGACCGACAAGGGCCCGGCCGCGCAGCTGCGGCTCGGCTACTTCCCGAACGTCACCCACGCCGCGGCGCTGGTCGGGCTCGACCAGAACCTGTTCGGCAAGGAGCTCGGCGACACCAAGCTGGTGCCGACCAAGTTCAACGCCGGCCCGGAGGCCGTCGGCGCGCTGCTCGGCGGGTCACTCGACGCGTCCTTCATCGGCTCCGGCCCGGCGATCAACGCCTACGCCAAGTCGAACGGGTCCGCGGTCCGGCTGATCGCCGGCGCCACCTCGGGCGGCGCGCAGCTGGTGGTGAAGCCGGCGATCACCAAGCCCGAGGATCTGGCCGGCAAGACCGTCGTCACGCCGCAGCTGGGCAACACCCAGGACGTGTCGCTGAAGAAGTGGCTGGCCGAGAAGAACCTGGCCGGCAAGGTCAAGGTCACCAACCTGGAGAACGCCCAGACGCTCGACGCGTTCAAGAAGGGTGACGTCGACGCGGCCTGGCTGCCCGAGCCCTGGTCGTCGCGGCTGGTGCTCGACGCCGGCGCGAAGGTGCTGCTGGACGAGGCTTCCTTGTGGCCCGACGGCAAGTTCCCGACCACCGTGCTGATCGTCCGGACCCAGTTCCTGCAGGAGCACCCGCAGACCGTGAAGGCGTTGCTGACCGGTCTGGTCGCGGCGATCGACTTCAGCACCAAGGACGAGGCCGCCGCCAAGACGGTGGTCAACAAGCAACTGCTCGAGCTGACCGGCAAGGCGCTGAAGCCGGCCGTGATCGACCGGGCGTTCGCCAACATCACGATCACCGCCGACCCGGTCGCGGCCCAGTTCCCGCAGCTGGCCAAGGACCAGGTCACCGCCGCGATCGCCAAGCAGGCGCCGAGCGTGGCCGGATTCGCCGACCTGGCGCCGCTCAACGAGGTGCTGACCAAGGCCGGACGGCCGACCGTCGACGCCGCCGGCCTGGACACCAAGTAAGGGGTTGGCACGATGACCGCGACGATCGAGACCAGGACAGTTGCACCGCCGGTGACCACCGTTCGCTTCCATCAGGTCGGCAAGACCTTCGGCCAGTCCACCAAGGCAGTGGTCGCGCTCGACCAGGTCGACCTCGCGGTCGGGCCGGGTGAGTTCGTCTGCCTGGTGGGCGCGTCGGGCTGCGGCAAGACGACGCTGCTCAACCTGGTGGCCGGGCTGGACCAGCCGACGAGCGGCCGGATCGAGCTGAACTCGTCCCGGCCGGCAGTCGTCTTCCAGGAAGCCGCACTGATGCCATGGCTCACGGCGGCGGGCAACGTCGAGCTGCCGCTGCGCATGGCCGGCGTCGGCAAAGCGGCCCGTCGGGCTACCGCCGCCGAACTGCTCGAGCTGGTCCGCCTCGCCGGGCTCGGCGACAAGCGCCCGCATGAACTGTCCGGCGGTATGCGGCAACGCGTCGCGCTCGCCCGGGCGCTGGCCTCGACGACCGATCACACGGGCGCGGGAGCGGGCAAGCCGTCGTTGCTGCTGATGGACGAGCCGTTCTCGGCGCTCGACGCGATCACTCGCGACGTCCTGCAGGGCGAGCTGCTGCGGATCTGGCGAGCCACCGGTACGGCGATCCTGTTCGTCACCCATGACGTCCGCGAGGCGGTCCGGCTCGGTCAGCGGGTCGTCCTGCTGTCCTCGCGTCCGGGCCGCGTGGTCCGGGAGTGGAACGTCGACGGGCTCACCGACGGTGCGGAAGCCGCCGCGGTGGACGAGGTCAACGCCGCTCTGCGCACGGTGATCAGCAGCCATGCCGCCTGAAGCCACCCGGGTCCACCCGGTCGACGACCGCGACGCCGGCTCCGTCGAGGCGGGCCTCGACGCGCTCGACACCCCGGTCACGGCGTACCGGGAGAGCCCGGTACGCCGGATCGCCGCGCGCGCCTTGCCGCCGATCGGTGCGATCGCCGTCTTCGTGCTGATCTGGCAGGTGCTCTGGGCGGCGGCGTTCTGGCCGGAGTTCAAACTGCCCGCGCCGGTCGCCGTGTGGGACCAGATCTGGCAGCTGGTGGTCTCCGGCGAGATCCTCGAACTGTTCTGGACCTCGGTGCACCGGGCCGTGATCGGGTTCGCGATCTCGCTGCTGATCGCCGTACCGCTCGGACTGGCGATCGCGAACATCACCGTGGTCCGGCGCGGGGTCGGGCCGCTGGTGTCCGGGCTGCAGAGCCTTCCCTCGGTGGCCTGGGTGCCGGCGGCGATCCTGTGGTTCGGCCTCAACGACCGGGCGATCTACTGGGTGGTGCTGCTCGGCGCGGTCCCGTCGATCGCGAACGGGCTGGTGTCCGGGCTCGACCAGGTGCCGCCGATCCTGCCGCGGGTCGGCCAGGCGCTCGGCGCCGGGCGGTGGAGCGGGATCCGGTACATCCTGCTGCCGGCCGCGCTGCCCGGATTCCTCGGCGGACTCAAGCAGGGCTGGGCTTTCTCGTGGCGGTCGCTGATGGCGGCCGAGCTGATCGCGACCTCGCCCGACCTCGGCGAAGGGCTCGGCCAGTACCTGCACAACGGGATGTCGCTGTCGGACATCTCGATGGTCTTCGCCGGGATCCTGCTGATCTTCGTGGTCGGGGTCGGCATCGAACTGTTGGTCTTCCGGCCGCTGGAGAACTCGGTGCTGCGCGCTCGCGGGCTGACTCAGGGAGTGCGATGAGGCCCGTCACGAAGTGAGAAAGGTGTCTCGAATCCTGAAACCCAGGCATTTTGGCTGACTTTGTCTGCTTTCCTGAGTTCATGCAGGTCATCTCGAACGCGCCCGGAGACGCTCTCACGCGTCGCCGGCACGTCGACCTGCTCCGCGTGAACTCCGCCGGCTGTTGACCTCGGGCGCACCACCTCGACCCGTCCTCGTCGTCCTTCATCGCCCGAAGGAGCAGTTCCGTGCGTCGTCTTTTCCTGATCGCCCTGCTCGGATCCATCGCCCAGCTCGTCGACGGCACCCTCGGTATGGCCTACGGAGTCACCGCCACCACGGCGCTGCTGATCACCGGGATCACCCCGGCCGTCGCCTCGGCCGCCGTACACCTCAGTGAGGTGGGCACCACGCTCGCGTCCGGCCTGTCGCACTGGCGGTTCGGCAACATCGACTGGCGGGTGGTCGCGCTGATCGGGGTGCCCGGTGGCGTCGGCGCGTTCGCCGGCGCGACGTTCCTGTCCAGTCTGTCGACCGAGTCGGCGTCGCTGTGGATCGCCGCGCTGCTGATCCTGCTCGGGGTCTACATCCTCGGCCGGTTCGCGACCGGCAAGGTGCGCGCGGTGATCGAGGGTCGGGTCGGAGGCCGGTTCCTCGGTCCGCTCGGGCTGATCGCCGGTTTCGTCGACGCCACCGGCGGTGGCGGTTGGGGTCCGGTCGCGACCTCGGCGCTGCTCGGCAGCGGCAAGCTCGCGCCGCGCAAGACGGTGGGTTCGGTCAACGCCGCGGAGTTCATCGTGTCGGTCGCGGCCAGCCTCGGCTTCCTGTTCGGCCTCGGCCAGGCGAACATCCCGTACGGCCTCGTCGCGGCGCTGCTCGTCGGTGGGGTGCTGGCGGCCCCGCTCGCGGCCTGGCTGGTGTCCCGGCTGGCGACCCGCTGGCTCGGCGTCGGTGTCGGGCTGGTGCTGATCCTCACCAACGCGCGCACGCTGTTGAAGGGTCTCGAGGTCGGCACCGGCGCGCGCTTCGTCGTGTACGCCGTGGTCGTGGCGCTGTGGGCCGGAGTCGTCGCCTACGGGGCCCGCCGGTTCGCGGCCCAGCGGGCGGAGGAGAAGGAGCTGGAGACGATCGCGGGCTGAGCCTGCTGACGGGCTGATCGCGCCGGCTTCCGGGTGGGGAGCCGGCGCGAGCTGTCGTTGTGCGGGTGATCGGCCCAACCGTTTCCGAGCCGAAAGGCAGCGGGCCGCGCCGCCGGGGTCGCGCGTTGTGGCGGGCGCCGTACTGTGGAAGCGTGCGATATCTGCCGTTCCTGATCAGCCTGGCCTTGACCGTGTATGCGTTGTTCTCCTGCATCCAGACGCGGAGCGAGGACGTGCCCTACCTGCCGAAGCTGGTGTGGCTCGTCCTGATCGTTTTCGTGCCCTTCGCCGGGCCGATCGTCTGGCTGCTGATGTCGCGCAACGCCCGCCGCCCGGAACGCCCGGTCCGCCGGACGCCCGCCGCGGGCCGTCCGGTCGCGCCCGACGACGATCCGGACTTCCTCGCCACGCTCGACCGCTTCCGCGATCCGAGGATGGGTGGCTCCGCGCCGCCGCCTCCGGCCGACCCGGCGGCCGAGGACAAGTCGGGCACGTCGGGCAAGGACAAGGCCGGCAAGGACAAGCCGGCCAAGAAGAAGCCCGAGGCGGACAAGCCGAAGGACACCGGCAAGGAAGCGCCCACCGAGTCCGACGACGGCAAGCCGTAAGCCGATCCGCCTGCGGGAGCAGGGCCTTGGTTCGGCGAACGCCCACCACTCACCAACGTCTCGCCGCGGGATCGGTCCACGCTCGAACTCGCGTGCGCGGTGACCTCGCGGCGGGGTTGATGAGTGCTGGACGTCCTCAGCCTTCGCCGCCCACCACCGATCAAGCTGCCGCTCCGAGGTCGGCCCACGCTTGATCCCGCTCGCGCGTGGCGTTGGGGCGACGTTGGTCGGTGGTGCACGTCGGCTCCCGGTTCAGGGCACGGCGGTGCCGAGGCCTGAGGCCGGTGCTGGTGGTGTGATCAACCTCCGGACGAAACAACCGGGGTTGGGTCCGGGGCCGGCGGTCGGCCGGACCCGGAAGGGTCGGGGTGGTGCGTCACCCGGCGGCCGTCAGGCGGACTTCCTGTGCTCGGCGAGTACGACGTTGTTGTCCCGCTCGGATTCCGTGGTGCCGCCCCAGACGCCGTACGGCTCTCCGACGGAGAGTGCGTGCTGACGGCACTCGGGCTGGACCGGGCAGGTACCGCAGAGTGACTTCGCCACCATCTCGCGCGCGCGTTTGCGGACGCCACGCTCCGATTCGGGGGAGAAGAACAACTCCGGGTTGACGTCGCGGCAAGCGGCTTGCGACTGCCAGTCCCACAGATCCATGAGCGGGCGGGGTAGGCGAGGCATCCCTCTCGACATGGCAACCTCCTTGACTCACCGTGAGCGCGGACGGGCGCTCGGTGAAAACTATGCTCAACTCATGCGTAGTTCAACCCTTGTCGTCTCGAAGTTCGGTCCATTCGTTATCGGCCCGTGGCGATTCGGCCCGGATCTGGGCCGGAAACAGGCATGATGAAGGCCGTGCAGGAGACCTCGGAGACCCTCACCGTCGGGGCCGCGGCACGCCGTCTGGGCATCGCCGCCCCGACGCTGCGCAGCTGGGAACGCCGCTACGGACTGAGGCCGAGCGCCCGCAGTGCAGGCGGCCACCGGCGCTACGACGCCCACGACCTGGCCCGGCTGCGCGCGATGCTGCGGCTGGTCGAGCAAGGGGTCCCCACCGCCGAGGCGGCGGCCGAGGTCCGCGACCGGGACTACCCACTCTCGGCACCAGGTGTGACTTCCGCCACGTCCGTTGCCGCCGGCCCGGAGAACGCTGCCACGGCAGCTTTTCGCCCGTCGGCGCGGGCCCGCCGCGAGAAGTCACGGCCGCCGATCGACCTGTTCTCGCTGGCGAACGCGATGGACTCCGAGCGGCTCACCCACGAAGTTGCCCGCAGCCTCGACCGCTCGGGTGCCGTCGAGGCCTGGACCGACCACCTGATGCCCCTGCTGGTCGAGGTCGGCGACCAGTGGCAACGCACCGGCGCGTGCGTCGAGGTCGAGCACCTCGCGTCCGACGCGGTCGCGGGCGGCCTGCGCTACCACACGCGGCGGGCGGTCGAGCGGTTCCGTCCGGTCGAGGACGAGCGGCCGGTCGTCCTGGCCTGTCTGGAGCGGGAGGACCACGCGCTGCCGCTGCTGGCCCTGGCGGCCGCGCTCGCCGAGCGTGCGGTGAAGGTCCGGACGCTGGGTGCGGCGACCCCCGCCAGCTCGCTGTCGATGGCCGTACGGCGGGTGCGCCCGGCCGCGGTGTTCGTGTGGTCGAGCGCGCCGGAGACCGCGGATCTGACCGCGCTGAAGACGCTGGTGCGCACTCGGCCGTCGTACTCGCTGGTGATCGGGGGACCCGGCTGGCAGACGCTCGGCGCGCCCACGGGCTGGGTGAACTCGCTCGGCGAAGCGGTCGATGCCCTGGTGGCGGCGGTCCGGCCCGGCTGAGCCGGGTTGCTCTCGGCTAGCTGATCGTGGCGCCGAGGATCGCGGCGGCGAGACCGACGCCGAGGTTGAGTACGACGTTGAGCCCGGCAAGGGTCCGGTTTCCGGCGCGGGCAAGCTGCAGCGTCTCGGCCGCGAAGGTGCTGTATGTCGTGAACGCGCCGCAGAAGCCGACGCCGACCAGGAGCGCGGTCGTGTGGTCGGCGACCCCGGTCAGCACGCCGAGCACGAAGCTGCCGAGCACGTTGACCGTCAACGTGCCCCACGGGAACGGTGTCGCGCCGCGCAGGATCCGGCCCACGACGTACCGGTCGGTGAGGAACCGCAGTGGCGCCCCGACGGCCGCGCCGGCTGCGACCAGCAGGATGTTCACCGGGCCACCCGGTCGCCGGCCCAGACCGCGACCAGCGCCGCGGCGAGCGTTCCGAAGAAGTAGACCAGGGCAACGACCGCGTGGCCGGGCAACAACCGGTCGGTGTCGACGGCAAACGTCGAGAACGTCGTGAACCCACCGAGCACGCCGGTCCCGAGGAACGGCCGCAGCAGCTGGTGCGACCGCGGCGTG
This sequence comes from Kribbella sp. ALI-6-A, assembly GCF_001984195.1. Classification (GTDB taxonomy): domain Bacteria; phylum Actinomycetota; class Actinomycetes; order Propionibacteriales; family Kribbellaceae; genus Kribbella. The sequence goes on along the minus strand of NZ_MTQN01000011.1, from coordinate 1,191,134 downwards.
ATCCGGGCGAGCAGCACACCGATCAGGAAACACCCGGCGACGTTGGTCACGAACGTCGCCCACGGGAATCCGCCGGCCTGGTGAGGCCAGGCCTCGGCGAGCCCGTACCGGGCCAGGGCGCCGACGACCCCTCCGGCCGCGATCGCCGGCAACAGCCGGCCGAGCCCTGCCTCGCCGCTCACCGCGGAACTCCTTCCGGCCGCCGGACGGCGGGAATCACTCGTCGTCAGCGGGATCGTAGCGGTAGTACTCGTGGGCGCCGTGGGCCACGTCGGGGGTGCCCGTGAGGGCCCGGATCACCATCGAGTGGGTGATCGCGAGCACCGGCCCGTCGGTGCTCGCGGTGTGCCGGGCGAAGGCGGCGCGGGCGCGTTCGCGGACTCCGGACAGCGGCTCCCACCGGCGCGGAATGCCGTCCGGCCACTCGCCGCCGTACTCGTCGAGCTCGGCCTGAGCCGCCCGTACGTCGGCGACGCCGCGCCACGAGCCGGTGCTGTCCGGGAGCCAGTCGCGCAGGTCGTAGTCGACCTTGACGCCGAGCGCGAGCCGGTGCCCGATGATCGCGGCGCTCTGCAGGGCCCGGGTGAACGGCGAGCTGACCAGGTACGTCGCGCCGATCCCGCTGAGCAGGTCGGCGACCGCCTCGGCCTGCTTGATGCCGTCGGGGCTGAGCGGAGCCGAGTCGGCGGCCATGCCCGGCCAGCCGCGGCCCTCCACCGGTGCGTAGTCGGGTGCCCCGTGCCGCACCAGGTAGATCTGGATCACGAGCTTGTTCTACCTGACTCGGCAGCTTCGCGTCGTCCGGTCCGTGGTGTCGCCGTCATCGCAGGTGCCGGGCGCCGGCCCAGCCGCGGGCGTGCCCACCGGGGTCCGCCCCGGGCGTCGGCGGCCGGATCGCGTGCTGGACGCCGAACAGCTGATCAAGCGCCGCGCGGTCCTCGTCCTCCGTGCCCGATTCGTCCTCGACCGGCGGTGACCAGCTGCCGGTCTTGCTGGGTGGTGTCCAGCTGTCGCCTGGGCTGGTCGGCGACCACCTGTCGCCCGCGCCGGGTGGTGACCAGCTGTCCGTTTGGCTGGCCGGTGACGCACTGCCGGCCTCGCTCGGCGCCGTCCCGCCGAGTGATGACGCGCTGTGGAACTCCTCGAGCGGTCTCGCGCCGCGTTGGCCGAGTGGGCGCCGGGGGTGCAATTCGGGCGGGTCCAACGGTGGGTGGGACTCCGTCCAGTCCTCCAGCCAGTGGACCTCGGTGGCGCCGTGGTGACCGTGCACGGCGAGCACCGAGTCGAGATCGGGCCAGACCGCCGTCGCGGGATTGTTGCCTCGCCACCGCAACGCGACCGACCCGTCGGTGAACACGCAACCCTCGGCGACCACGCCGGTCCCGGACACGCCGCTGAGGTCGCGGTGCCGAACCAGCTCGAACGTGCGAGGACTCACCACCGCGCACCGTCGCCGGCGTGCCGAACCAGACCCCCGAGCGGACTCGCCACCGTACTTCGACCCCTTACGCGCCTCGACGTCTTGTTGCGACCCTCAACGACGCATCGCCGGTCCCGGTTACTGGTGGGAACGTCGGCATCTCACCTCGTGATCGCTTCCGTCTCAGGTTGCCGACGGCACCGTTCGGCCTCAGCGGGTGGGACGGCGCATGAAGAGACGGTCGGCGGGCGCGAGACCGATCGCGGTCTCCTCCGCGCGGATCTCCAGGAGGCCGGGGGTGAGGTCTTCGTCGTCCAGCGGCCGGAAGCCCAGCCCCGCGTAGTACGGCGCGTTCCAGGCGACGTCCCGAAAGGTACTGAGGGTCAGCGCCGGCAGGCCCTGATCGACCGCCCAGGCGTCCACCGCGTCGATCAGGGCCCGGCCGAGGCCCTGCCGCTGGTGATCGGGGTGCACGCTGATCTGCTCGATGTGCGCCGCACCGTCGACCACCTTGACGAGCACAAACCCGACGGGCTGATCGTCGGTGTCGGCGGCAACCCACGCGCGCCCGGCGCGCTGATAGGACCGGAGCACATGCAGCGCGGGCGGATCGTGCTCGGCGATGTCGACCATGCCGATCTGCCGAAACAGGTCTCCGGCGGCCTTCTCGATGGCACGCAGGACCGGAAGGTCACCGGGAACAGCGAGTCTGATGGGCACCCGAGGAGACAACCACGAACCCGAACGGTCCGCCACGGGATTCCCCGCTGCAGGCGCCCCACGCGCGCCTCCGCACACTGCGCCCCGCCGTCCCGGCGGCGTCCCAAGGACCTGGACATCCCCGGCCCCCCGAACAGCGGGTGCTACGCTGATCCCGTGAAGCGTTGCTATTGGCGGTTTTTTGAGTGGCCGGCCCTGGTGCCGGGTGACTCAGCCGATCGCTGACGCCCCAACGCAGACACCCAGAGCCGGCTCGAGGCAAGGACATTCGTCCTTGCCTTTTCTCATGTCAGCCGGCGCTGGCCTCGGGTTCGGTCGCCGGCGGAAAGGTTCCCCGTGACGAACACCCAGACCCAGGCAGGCCCGTCCCCGGTCGTCGATCGCCGGATCGAGAAGACGGTCCCGCTGATCACGCCGCAGGCGCTGCACGACGAGCTGCCGCTGACCGACGACCTGGCCAAGGTCGTCGTCTCCGGCCGTGACGCCGTGGCCGACGTGCTGAACGGTGTGGACGACCGCCTGCTGGTCGTCGTCGGCCCGTGCTCGGTGCATGACGCCGACGCGGCGCTCGAGTACGCCGAGCGCCTGCGCCCGGTCGCGGAGCGGCTCTCCGACGGCCTGCTCGTGGTGATGCGCGTGTACTTCGAGAAGCCGCGCTCCACCCTGGGCTGGAAGGGCCTGATCAACGACCCCGGCCTGGACGGATCGGGTGACGTGAACTCCGGCCTGCGGATCGCCCGCAAGCTGCTGCTGGAGGTGCTCGCGCAGGGCCTGCCGGTCGGCTGTGAGTTCCTCGACCCGATCACCCCGCAGTACATCTCCGACACCGTCGGCTGGGGCGCGATCGGCGCCCGGACCGTCGAGTCGCAGGTGCACCGGCAGTTGTCGTCCGGCCTGTCGATGCCGATCGGGATGAAGAACCGCCCCGACGGCAGCATCTCCACCGCGGTCGACGCGATCAAGGCGGCCGCCGTCCCGCACGTGTTCACCGGTATCGCGCACGACGGTACGCCGGCGATCCTGCACACCCGCGGCAACCCGGACTGCCACCTCGTCCTGCGCGGCTCCGACTCCGGACCGAACTACGACGCCGAGTCCGTCGCCGGAGCGCAGGAGCTGCTGCGCAACGCCGGTCTGCCCGAACGGGTCGTCATCGACGCGAGCCACGGGAACTCCCGCAAGGACCACCGCCGCCAGCCGCAGGTCGCGGCAGAGATCGGCGCGCAGGTCGCCGCCGGGAACCGGGGCGTGGTCGGCGTGATGCTGGAGTCGTTCCTGGTCGAGGGCCGCCAGAACCTGACGCCGGGCGGCGAGCTCACCTACGGCCAGTCGATCACCGATGCGTGCCTGGGCTGGGACACCACCGTGCGGGTGCTCGAGGACCTTCGCGATGCGGCGCTGACCCGGCGTACCGCGAGCTGATCCACGGCGGCACGCGGCCTGTGGACAACTTTCCCCCGGTTCGGTGCATCGTAGAAATGGTGAATATTGCCAGAATGCAGAAGCTGTTATTTCCGGTGATATAAAACTTTTTTCGCACTAACTATCTCCAGGAATATGTGTTGTACTGCGGGGGTTGCCCGGCGACGGTGCCGGGCGACTTTCGAGGGGATATATTGTGCGTATCACGAAGAAGGCAGTAGCAGGCATTTCGGCGCTGGCGCTGGCCGGGGGTGGCGGTGTTCTGATGATGTCGTCGGCCGACGCGGCCGAGGCTCCGGCCCCGGCGGCGCGCGACGCCGCGGCGTCGATCCCGAACACCAAGGGCGCGGTGACCAACTGGCACCTCGGCAAGGGCAGCGTGTACGGCGACAACCTCGGCCCGGGCATGGTCCAGTGGTTCACGACCGTGTACGACGGCAGCGTGCACATGAAGGGCCTGGACGCCGACCTGAAGGCGAAGATCAGCAAGCCGGGCATCACCGACCTGGAGTCGGACAGCCCGTACCCCGGCGCCACGCAACTGGGTGACAACGCCGGCCAGGGCGCGAACTCGACCGTGAAGTTCAAGGGCGACAACGGCGCCACGCTGCAGCGCGCCTGGGTCCAGTGCGCGGCCGGCAAGACGGCGCTCGGCGGCGGGTACCAGCGCGCCGACGAGGGCGTGGCAGCGATCAAGAACCTCCAGATCGTCAGCTCGTCGGCCATGCAGATCGCGGACGGCGAAGAGGTCTACAAGCCGATCGCCGGCGACAAGGCCGGCTCGGTCAAGCCGAACGCCTGGCTGGTCGAGGGCTTCAACAACGGGACCACCGACCTGGTCGTGCGCCCGACCGTGGTCTGCGCGAACATCGGCTGATCACTCGCACCTGCTGAAAGCCCCGGCCGCGCGCGGTGGCCGGGGCTTTCGGCGTACCGCCGTTCTTCACCGGGCGGTGCCGAACTGTTCACCCCGGCGGATTTCCCTGCTCTAATCTGCGGCCATGACTGAGATTTCCCGCCGTCTCGTCCTGGGGTCCGCGGCCGGTGGCGCAGCGCTGTCGCTGTTGCCGCCGTCGCTGCACACCGCCATGGCGCAACCGCTCCGCAAGGGTGGTCTGCAGGCCGTCGAGCACGTGATCGTGCTGATGCAGGAGAACCGTTCCTTCGACCACTACTTCGGCACGCTGCGCGGTGTCCGCGGCTTCGGTGACCGCCGGCCGCTGCGGCTGCGCAACGGCAAGTCCGTGTTCCACCAGCCGACCGCGGCCGGGGGCGAGGTGCTGCCGTTCTCGATCCGGAAGGCCGCCGCGGCCGCGGGGCGCGACGCCGGCGACATCCAGTACCTCGGCGACCTGCCGCACGGGTTCTCCGACGCCACCCAGGCCTGGGGCAACGGCTGGAACGACGACTGGGTCGCGGCCAAGACCGCCGCGTCGATGACCCACTACGAGCGCCGCGACATCCCGCTGCAGTACGAGCTGGCCGAGACCTTCACGATCTGCGACGCCTACCACTGCTCGGTCAACGGCTCGACCAACCCGAACCGCAACTACCTGTGGTCCGGCACGACCGGCTACGAGCCCGGTACGGCGAACCGCGCGGTCACCAACGCGGCGTACAACTACGCGCACGCCGGCTACGACTGGACGTCGTACCCGGAGCGGCTGGAGCGGGCGGGCGTGTCCTGGCAGATCTACCAGGAGTGGGACAACTTCACCGACAACGCGGTCGAGTACTTCAAGACCTTCAAGGACATCGGGCGGCGGATCCTGGCCTCCGTTCCGGGCGGCTACCGGACCACCGAAGAGTTCTACGACAAGCTGTTCGCGAAGACGCCGCAGGACCGGGCGCTCGCGCTGCAGCAGCTGGACGCGGCGGTCGCGAAGCTGCCCAAGAAGGACCAGAAGCTGTTCCGGCAGGCGATGTTCCGGTCGGAGCCGGAGTCGCTGGTACCGCGGCTGCGGGCCGACATCAAGTCCGGCAAGCTGCCGCAGGTCAGCTGGCTGGTGCCGTCGGCGATCGACTCCGAGCACCCGGGCTCGTCGACGCCGGTCGGCAGCGCGAACCTGGTCTACGACATCCTCGACGCGATCGCCGAGGACCCCGAGGTCTGGTCGAAGACCGTGCTGCTGATCAACTTCGACGAGAACGACGGGTACTTCGACCACGTCCCGCCGCCGGTCGCGCCGCGGCCGGCGTCCGGCAACGACGACGACTGGTTCAACGGCAAGCCGATCGGGCTCGGCCCGCGGGTGTCGATGACGGTGGTGTCGCCGTGGACGATCGGCGGGCACGTGAACTCGCAGGTGTTCGACCACACGTCGGTGATCCGGTTCCTGGAGACGTGGACCGGGGTGCGGGAGCCGAACATCAGCGCCTGGCGGCGGACGGCGTGCGGCGACTTGACGTCGGCGTTCGACTTCTACCGTGCGTACCGGCAGCCGTCGGTGGACAAGCCGGGCGCGGTGCCGGCGCCGATCGCGCGGTGGAAGCCGACGCCGCCGGTCGACCAGGCGGTGCCGGTCCAGGAGCCGGGTCGCCGGCCCGCTCGGGCGTTGCCGTATCAGCCGGGTGTTTCCGGGGCGGTTGCTGACGGCATCCTCTCTCTTCGGCTGCGCAACGAGGGCAAAGCGGCTGCGCATTTCGCTGTCTATCCTTACGCCGGTGAGCTGGCCGCGCCGGAGCACCTCGACGTGCGGTCGAGCGAGCTGCTGCCGATCGAGGTGTCCGGGCCGTTCGAGATCGCTGTGCAGGGACCGAACCGCTTCTGGGTCGAGCTGGCCGGCACCACCGAGGGGCTTGCCGCTGGGCTTGACGTTCGGCTGGAGGTTGCCGGTGGCACGTTGCATGTGGAGTTGGTCAACCATGGCACGAAGCCTTTGACCGTCAAGCTCAAGGCGACGGGCTACGGTTCGCGGACGGTTACGCAGCAGTTGCGTGGCAAGCAGACGAAGTCGTTGCCTTGGTCAACGGATCGTGGGTGGTACGACCTCGAGGTGACTGCCGCGGAGGATTCGACGTACCGGCGGCGGCTCACTGGGCATGTCGAGACCGGCCGCCCCGGTGTGACTGGCTGACCCCAGAGACAGAGTTGGCATCAGCTACAGGCGGCGAGAATGCGGCTGGGTACGCCGCCTGTGGTTGATGACCAGGTCAGGTTTTCGCGGGGCAGCCGCAGGACTCGCGGTGCATGATTTCGGCGGGGAGGCGCACGGTCTGCGGGGGCGCGTCGGGATCGTGCATGCGGCGCAGCAGGAGTTGCACGGCGCGGGCTCCGATGGCGGTGGAGGGTTGGGCGACGGTGGTGAGGCCGGGGCTGAACAGGTCGGCCCAGGCGAAGTCGTCGAAGGCGGCCACGGCCAGGTCGCGGGGGACTTTGATGCCGGCGGCCCGCAAGGCGGCCAGGGTGCCGATCGTCATGTTGTTGTTCGCGGCAAAGACCGCGGTCGGTGGATCGGGCAGGTCGAGCAGCGCGAGGGTGGCTTTGCGGCCGCCTTCGCTGGTGGAGGCGCCGTCGACGATCAGCGTGGGGTCGACGGCGAGCTCGGCGCGCTGGTGGGCGAGGTGGTAGCCGCGGAGGCGTTCGGCGCTGGTCGACAGCCCGGGGATGCCGGCGACGAGACCGATGCGGCGGTGGCCGAGTGCGATCAGGTGGTCGACGACGGCCGCGGTGGACGCCTCGTTCTCGACGCCGACCTGGTCGGCGCGCAGGTCGGGGTCGATGCGGTCGACCACGACGTACGGGATCGGGCGGTCGCGCAGCAGCGGCAGGGTCAGGTCGCGCCAACCGTCGGCGGGCGCGATGACCAGGCCCTCGATGTGGTGCGCGAGCAGGTTCGCGATCGCGGCCGACTCGTGCCGGGCGTCGTCGCGGGTGTCGACGATGATCAGGTTCAGGCCGGCCCGGGTGGCCTCGCCGTCGATGCCCTGGATGAGTTCCACCCAGTACGGATTGGATGCCGCGGTCAGGGCCAGCCCGATCGTCTGGTTCGAGCCCGCCGCCAGTGAGCGTGCGATCGGGTGGTGCTGGTAGCCGAGCAGGCGCATCGCGTGCAGCACGCGCTCCCGGGTCTTCGGCGCGACCAGCCGGGTCCCGTTGACGACGTGCGAGACCGTGCTCACCGATACGCCGGCCGCGCGGGCGACCTCGGTCATCGTGACCATCCGTCGAATCGTCGTCGCCGAGTGTGCTTTGCGCAAGGCTTTGCGCAAAGGCTGCGGCGGCCCTCGGGCGGGGTCTAGCTTCGCGATTCAACCCGCCCGTTCCGAACCCCTGGAGGGCCGATGTCCCGCTCCAGCACCCTGACCGCCTGCCTGGTCACCACCGCCCTGCTCGGCACCGCCGGCTGTACGGCGACCAAGTCCGGCAGCGACTCCGGTGGCGACAGTTCCGGCCCGGTCAAGATCGGCCTGGTCACCAAAACCGACACCAACCCGTACTTCGTCAAACTGCGCGAGTCGGCCAAGGCGCACGCGGCCACGAAAGACGCCGAGGTGATCGCGGTGGCCGGCAAGTTCGACGGCGACAACGAGGGCCAGGTCGCCGCGATCGAGAACCTGGTCCAGCAGGGCGTGAAGGGCATCCTGATCACGCCGAGCAACTCCACCGGCATTCTCGGCGCGCTCAAGCAGGCCAAGGACAAGGGCGTACTGGTGATCGCCCTGGACACCGAGACCGACCCGAAGGAAGCCGTCGACGCGACGTACGCGACCAACAACGTCACGGCAGGCGAGCTGCAGGGCAAGTACATCAAGGCGACGCTCGGCCAGACCCCGCCGCGGTTACTGCTGATGGACGGTACGCCGGGCGGCACGGTCGACGAGCAACGTCACCGCGGTTTCCTCCAGGGCATGGGCCTCAAGGACGGCGACCCGGCGATCCTCGGTGCGGCGCCGACCAACGGCGACCAGAACAAGGCGCAGGCCGCGATGGAGAACCTGCTCCAGCGCGACGCCAGCGTGAACGCCGTCTACACGCTGAACGAACCGGCCGCACGCGGAGCGGTGGCGGCACTCACCGCGAAGGGTCTGGCCGGTAAGGTCGCGGTCGGCTCGATCGACGGTGGTTGCCAGGGAGTCGCCGACGTGAAGGCCGGCAAGTACCTGGCGACGGTGATGCAGTTCCCGAAGAAGATGGCCGAGCAGGGTGTCGACGCGGTGGTTGCCTTCAGCAAGGATGGGACGAAGCCGAGCGGATTTCAGGACACCGGCGCGCAGCTGATCACCGACAAGCCGCTGCCCGGCCTCGACAGCAAGGACACCGCGTGGGGTGCCCAGAACTGCTGGGGTTAGGAGATGGCCAACTCCACCGCGACGGCCGGTCCGCTGCGTAACCGCACGGCTGAAGCGTTCCTGCACAACCCCGCGCTCGGTCCGCTGGGCGCATTGGTGGTCGCGATCGTCGTGTTCTCGGTGACCACCAGCACGTTCCTGACCGTCGACAACCTGTCGCTGGTCGTCCAGCAGTCGCTGGTGGTCGCCACGCTGGCGCTCGGCCAGACGCTGATCGTGCTGACCAGCGGGATCGATCTGGCGAACGCCGCGATCATGGTGCTCGGCACGATGTTGTTCGCCCGGCTGGTGACCGAGGGGAGCAGCCCGGTGCTCGCGCTGGTGGTCGGGTTCGTCGTCTGCGCCGCGCTCGGCGGGGTGTCGGGCGGGCTGGTGACCTGGCTGAACCTGCCGCCGTTCATCGTCACGCTCGGCATGCTGACCGTCGTACTGGCGGCTGGGCGGTTGTACTCGCAGGGCAACTCGTGGCCGGTCACCGATCCGGTGCTCGGGCTGCTGGGCGAGGGCGGGTACCTGTTCGGCCAGGTCAGGGTGACGCACGGGATGACGCTGGCGGTCGTGATGTTCGCGCTGGTCTGGTACGCGCTGACGCAGACCTCCTGGGGCAAACACGTGTATGCCCTGGGCAACGACCCGGAGGCGGCCCGGCTGACGGGGATCCACGTCGGGCGGACCCGGTTCAGCGTCTACCTGATCGCCGGCGTGATCTACGCGTTCGCGGCCTGGCAGGCACTCGGCCGGATCCCGAACGCGGACCCGAACGCCTTCCAGACCGGCAACCTGGACAGCATCACCGCGGTCGTGATCGGCGGGACCAGCCTGTTCGGCGGCCGGGGCAGCGTGCTCGGCACGGTGGTCGGAGCGCTGATCGTCGCGGTGTTGCGCAGCGGCCTCACCCAGGCCGGGATCGACAGCCTCTACCAGGACGTCGCGACCGGCGTACTGGTGATCGCGGCCGTCGCCTTCGACCAGCTCGCCCGCCGGAGGTCCCGATGAGCACGCCCGCACTCCAGGCCCGCGGCCTGGTCAAACGCTACGGCCGCGTGACCGCGCTCGACGGCGCCGACTTCGACCTGTACGCCGGGGAGGTGCTGGCCGTCGTCGGTGACAACGGTGCCGGCAAGTCGAGCCTGATCAAGGCGCTGTCCGGGGCGCTGGTCCCGGACGACGGCACGATCCTCCTGGACGGTGCGGAGACCCGGTTCCACTCGCCGCTGGACGCGCGGCGGGCCGGGATCGAGACCGTGCACCAGACGCTGGCGCTCGCCCCGGCGATGGACATCGCGGCGAACCTGTTCCTCGGGCGCGAGCTGCGCCGGCCGGGCCCGCTCGGCGGCGTGCTGCGGCTGCTGGACAAGCCGGCGATGCGGCGGCAGGCGCAGGAACAGCTCGATGCCCTGGGCATCGAGACCGTGCAGCACATCGGGCAGATCGTGGAGACCCTGTCGGGTGGTCAGCGGCAGGCGGTCGCGGTGGCCCGGGCGGCGATGTTCGGCAGCCGGATGGTGATCATGGACGAACCGACGGCCGCGCTCGGCGTCAAGGAGTCGCGGCTGGTGCTCGACCTGATCCGCCGGATCCGCGATCGTGGGCTGCCGGTGGTGCTGATCAGCCACGACATGCCACAGGTGTTCGAGCTGGCGGACCGGATCCACATCCACCGGCTGGGCCGGCGTGCCGCGGTGGTCCGGCCGGGCGACGCGTCGATGAGCCAGGTGGTGTCGCTGATGACCGGCGCGCTGCGGATCGGCGAGGACGGTGCGCCGCCGGATGTCTCGGGGGCGGAGTGACGGAGCCGCGCCGGGTCTCGCGGGAGTGGCGCCGTGCCGGGTGTCGCCGGAGCGGACTGGCGAAGCGTTCGGGCAATCTCAGGCGAAGTTGGGTGGGCCTTCGAGCCGGCGCTGGATCTCCTCGATGTCCTCGCGGGTGAGCTGACCGAGGATCCGGGCCGCCGAGACGACCGCGAGGGTGTTGTCCTGGTCGCGCGGTTCGGGATCGGTCTTCTCGTCCTCGAACGGCCAGGACGCGACCGCCGACAGCATCTCATCGCGGTCGACGAAGCCGGCGGCGTACAGCTCGAGGAAACCGCGCAGCGACGGTGTGGTCTCGATGTTGGGGTCGTCCATGCCGGCAGGCTCCTCGTCAGGTCAGCGGGCGATCGGCGCGGTCCGGGCGGCGGTGACGGTGATCAGGTCCGCCGGTGACAGCCCGAGGTCGAGACCCCGGCGGCCGCCGGAGACGTAGACGGTGGCGTGTTCGGTCGCGGAGGTGTCGACGACGGTCGGCAGCCGGCGCTTCTGGCCGATCGGGCTGATCCCGCCCACGACGTACCCGGTGGTGCGCTCGGCGGCGGCCGGGTCGGCCATCACCGCCTTCTTGCCGTTCAGGGCGGCGGCGACGGCCTTGAGGTCGAGCTGCCGATCCACCGGTACGACGCCGACGGCGAGCTTGCCGTCGACTTCGACGAGCAGCGTCTTGAACACCTGGACCGGGTCGAGGCCGAGCGCTTCGGCGGCTTCCAGCCCGTAGGACTTCGCCGCCGGGTCGTGCTCGTAGGCGTGCGTGGTGAACGGCAACCCGGCTTTGGTCAGCGCGACGGTCGCCGGGGTGCCTGCTGCGGTGTGCTTGGTCTTCGCCACTCTGACGAGCCTAGCTGTCGCGGGGCGTGGAGGGGTGCAGGTGAGGGAAGGAAAGCGGAGGGGAAGGGGCCGGGGGTGCGGCGGCAGCGCTGCTGGGTCAGCGGCTGGCCGTGACGGTGAGGCGACGCCGGTGGGCGAGTGGATGCGTGTCAGGCAGCCGGGTGGGGGAGGAGGCGGACGCAGCAGTGGTCCGGGGTGGGGTGGAGTTCGGCCTGGAGGCCGGCGGCCGGGCGGGCGGCGAGCGCACCCTCGACCAGGTGCAGCGTCATCGTGCAGACCAGGGCGGGGTATTCCTTGGCCAGTGCGCGGAACGGGCAGTTGGACAGGGCGATCGTGTCGCCTTCGGGGTGAGGCTCGAAGCCCTGGCTCGCGAGCACCTCATCGACGGACTGGCCGGGGAGGGCTTCGCCGTAGGCGCGAGCCCGGCGTGCGAGGGCCTGCCGGGCCGACCCGCCGGACGAATCGGCGTCCTCGATGGCGCCGGCGAGGAGATGCCCCGCGACGGCGTACTGGCGCTCGGGCAGGGAGATCTCGATCTCGGCGTCGGAGCGGCGGTAGAGCTTCGCGGGGCGGCCGGCGCCGGGACCGGTGCGGCCCGTACGGCGAGCATGGACGACGGCGAGCAGACCCTCGGCCGCGAGCTTGTCGAGGTGGAAGGCGGCGGTGTTGCGCGGGATCGCCAGGGCCGCGGCCGCGTCGTCGCGGCTCACCGGCTCGGCGGCTGCGACGACGTACTCGTACAGGCGCCGCCGGGTCGGTTCGTCCAGCGCGGCGACCGCTTGCAGGTTGGCCTGTCGGTCCACGGGATGATTCTATCTCCAACTTTGGTTGACGAAACAGTAAGCTGAGCGTCTTCGATCACCAGGAGGGGCGCATGACGATCCAGACCGAGCTCGCCGAACCGGCCACGGCAGGACCGGCCAAACTGCACGTCGTGGGCGGCCGCCCGGAGATCGACCTGCCGGCCGCGGAACGCGCGGTGGCCGACCTGCTGGTCGCGCTGGGTCGCGACCCGCTCAGCGCCCACCTGGCCGACACGCCCCGCCGGGTCGCCCACGCGTACGCCGAGATGCTGACGCCGCGCGAGTTCGACCTGACCACGTTCCCCAACGACGAGGGGTACGACGAGCTGGTGCTGGCCCGGGACATCCCGGTGCAGTCGCTGTGCGAGCACCACATGCTGCCGTTCCAGGGCGTCGCGCACGTCGGCTACCTGCCGGGCGACCGGATCCTCGGCTTGTCCAAGCTGGCGCGCGTGGTGGAACTGTTCGCTCGCGACCTGCAGGTTCAGGAGCGGCTGACCAAGCAGGTCGCCGACTGGCTGCAGGGCCATCTCGCGCCGAAGGGCGTCGGCGTGGTGATCGAGGCCGAGCACCAGTGCATGTCGTTGCGCGGCGTTCGCGCGACCGGCTCGACGACGGTGACGTCGGCCGTGCACGGCACGCTGCGCGACAACCCGGCGTCCCGCCAGGAGTTCTTCGCGCTGACCGGCCTCGCGGCTTGATCACCGATCTCCACCACTGATCAAGCACCTGCCGACGGCCGGTACGGGCCCGAGTTGAGCGTGGGACCGCGCAGCGCCGGGAGGTTGGTCGGTGGTGGGCGTCGACCCGTCGAGCGGTAGCGCCCGAGCGGCGACGCTACTCGGCACCCTCTCGTCGAGCGGCTGCAGCTCCGTGCGTCAGGCGGTCGCGACCGCCGGCGGGTGGTGGGTGAGCCGGCCGGTGGCCAGGATGTGCGCGACCTCGCCGGGCAGCAGGTCGGTGCCGGGCACGGTCTCCATCTCGGAGACGTCCAGCCAGCGGACCACGGTGGCGCCGCAGTGGCCGTGCACGGCGAGGATCGAGTCGATGTCCGGCCAGATCGCGGTCGACGGGTTCGCGCCGTGCCAGCGCAGCGCCACCGAGCCGTCGGTGAACACGCAGCCTTCGGCCACCACTCCGGTGCCGGAGACGCCGCTGACGTCGGTGAAACGGACGAGTTCGAAGGTCTGGGGTTTCACCGGCGGACCTCTGCGGTCGCGGTGGCCGGGCGGCCTGAGGGAGCTGTAACCATGGTCCTTTCCCCGGATCGGGCGTGGGTGGGTACTCGCCACAAACCGGGGACAAGTACGGACTGTCAGCGGGGAAGGACGGTCTGTAGCGACGCATCTTCTGCTCAACAAGCTAGAACCAAACCGGCCGAACGCGCCAGAGGTGCGCGCGCGTGTCTCAGTAATCGATCCGGGCCTGCCCGGCAGCTGGAAAGTCTCCGCCGGCGGGTTTCGGGCGGCGCCGGCGGGAGAGTCGGGCTGCTCCTGACAAACCGCGCGGTAGTTGCTCTGGACAAATACAGCGGCCCGGAGGACGGTTCGCGTGGTCGAATGAGCCGGTGTTCCTGACCATCGCCACCACGTCCAGCGGTCTCGGCGCCCCGGCGGCCGAGCTCGGCTTCCTGCTGCACAAGAACCCCGCGCGACCGCAGTCCCTCGAGGTCGCGGGCGGGGTCGCGCACGTGATCTACCCGGAGGCGACAGACCAGGCCTGTACGGCGGCGGTGCTGCTTGAGGTGGATCCGATCGCGCTGGTCCGGTCAGGAAAAGGGCGCGCTGCCGAGGGGTTCACGCTCGGGCAGTACGTGAACGATCGCCCGTACGCCGCCTCCAGCCTGCTCGCGGTCGCGCTCGGCAAGCTGTTCCGGACGGCGATGAACGGGCGGTGCGACGCGCGGCCCGAGCTGGCCGCGCGGGCGATCGAGCTCGACCTGCACGTCCCGGCGCTGCCGTGCAGCGGCGGACCGGCGCTCGCCGAGCGGCTCTTCGGTCCGCTCGGCTGGTCCGTCGACGCGCGCCCGGTGCCGCTCGACCCGGAGATCCCCGAGTGGGGCGACTCCCGGTACGTCGACCTGCGGCTGCACGGGACTCTGCGGCTGGCTGACGCGCTCAACCACCTGTACGTGCTGCTGCCGGTCCTGGACGACGCCAAGCACTACTGGGTCGGCTCGGACGAGGTCGACAAGCTCGTCCGAGCTGGCGAGGGCTGGCTCGGCGCCCACCCGGAGAAGGACCTGATCAGCCGCCGCTACCTGGCGCACCGCCGGAACCTGTCGGATGCGGCGCTGGAACGGCTGACCGAGGCCGATGGCGAGACGCTGCCCGACGAGGTCCAGGTCGAGGCCGGAGACGACACCGCGACGGGCGAGGCGCGCGTCGCGCTGGCGGTTGAGCGGCGGCAAACCGTGCTCGGCGTCGTACGGGAGTTGCGTGGGCGGCGGGTGGCTGATCTCGGGTGTGGCGAAGGGGCGTTGGTGGGGGAGCTGCTGAAGGTCGGGGAGATCGATCAGGTACTGGCGTGTGATGTCTCGGCTCGGGCGCTGGATCGGCTGGAGCGGCGGTTGCACGTGCGGGAGATGTCGGATCGGCAGCGGGAGCGGCTCCGGGTGTTCCAGTCGTCGGTGACGTACGCCGACGCGCGGCTGGCCGGGGTCGACGTCGCCGTGCTGATGGAGGTGGTCGAACACGTGGATCAGCCGCGACTGCCGGCGCTGGCTCAGGCGGTGTTCGGCGCTGCGCAGCCGGGCGCCGTGGTGGTGACGACGCCGAACTCGGAGTACAACGTGCGGTTCGAGAAGCTCCCGGCCGGGGCCTTCCGGCACCCGGACCACCGGTTCGAGTGGACGCGGGCTGAGTTCAGGGCGTGGGCCGACGGGGTCGCGGCCAGGTTCGGGTACGGCGTGGAGTACCGCTCCGTCGGACCGGATGACCCGGAGGTCGGGCCGCCGACGCAGCTCGCGGTGTTCCGGCGGACGGAGGGTGCGGCATGAGCACGATCGGCATTCCCGCGCTGAGCCTCGTCGTACTGGTCGGCGCCAGTGGGTCCGGCAAGTCGACGTTCGCGCGGCGGCACTTTCTCGGTACCGAGGTGATCTCCAGCGACGTGTGCCGTGGGCTGGTGTCCGACGACGAGAACGACCAGGCGGCGACCAAGGACGCGTTCGAGGTGCTGCACTTCATCGCCGGCAAGCGGCTCGCGGCCGGGCGGCTGACGGTGATCGACGCGACCAACGTGCAGCCCGAGGCGCGGCGGGAGCTGGTGGCGCTGGCGCGCGAGCACGACGTACTGCCGGTGGCGATCGTGCTCGATCCGCCGGAGAAGGTCTGCGTGGAGCGGAACGCGGCGCGGCCGGATCGGCAGTTCGGGTCGAAGGTGGTGGTGCGGCAGCGGTCGCAGCTGCGGCGGGGGCTGAAGAGTCTCAAGCGCGAGGGCTTCCGTGGGGTGCACGTGCTGACGACGGTGGAGGAGATCGACGCCGTCGAGATCGAGCGGACGAAGCTGTTCAACGACCTGACGGATCAGACGGGTCCGTTCGACATCATCGGGGACATCCACGGGTGCCGGGCGGAGTTGGAGCAGCTGCTCACTGAGTTGGACTACACGATTTCCAGAGACGACCGAGGCCGTGCTGTGGATGCAAGGTCGGTCAACGGTAGAAGAGTGGTGTTCGTCGGCGACCTCGTGGACCGTGGGCCCGACACCCCCGGCGTGCTCCGGCTGGTGATGGGGATGGTTGCTTCCGGCAACGCCTACTGCGTGCCGGGCAACCACGAGGACAAGCTGCTGCGGGCCCTGCGGGGCAAGAACGTCAAGGTCAGTCACGGGCTCGAGGAGTCGTTGGCTCAGCTGGCGGAGGAGCCCGAGGAGTTCCGGCGGCAGGTGGAGCAGTTCGTCGACGGGCTGGTCTCGCATTACGTGTTCGACGGCGGCAAGCTGGTGGTCTCGCACGCGGGACTGGTCGAGCGGATGCACGGGCGCGCCTCCGGCCGGGTGCGCGCCTTCTGCCTGTACGGCGAAACGACGGGCGAGACCGACGAGTTCGGCCTGCCCGTGCGCTACCCGTGGGCCCAGGACTACCGCGGACGCGCGATGGTGGTCTACGGACACACCCCGACGCCGGAGCCGGAGTGGATCAACAACACGACCTGCCTCGACACCGGCTGCGTCTTCGGCGGCGCGCTGACGGCGCTGCGCTATCCCGAGCGCGAGCTGGTCGCCGTACAGGCTGCTGAGGAGTACTACGCGCCGGCCAAACCCCTGCACGTCCCGAGTGCTCCGGCGCGGGAGCCCGACGGGCTCGACATCACCGACGTCACCGGCCGGCGGGTGATCGAGACCGCGACGCACGGCCGGCTCAGTGTGCGGGCCGAGCAGGCCGGGGCGGCGCTGGAGGTGATGAGCCGGTTCGCGATCGATCCGCGGTTCCTGCTGTACCTGCCGCCGACGATGAGCCCGGTCGGGACCTCGCCGGAGCCCGGGCTGCTGGAGCACCCGCGGCAGGCGTTCGAGGCGTACCAGGCGCAGGGCGTAACCGACCTCGTCTGCGAGGAGAAGCACATGGGGTCGCGCGCGGTCGTGCTCGTCACGCGCGACGACGACGTCGCGCTGCAGCGGTTCGGTCTGGCCGGTCGCGGCGCTGTGCACACCCGGACGGGACGGTCGTTCTTCGGCCCGGAGCTGACCGGCGAGCTCCTGCTCCGGCTGCGCGAGGTCGTCGACGCCGCGGGACTGTTCGACGAGCTGGAGACCTCCTGGCTGCTGCTCGACGCCGAGCTGCTGCCGTGGAGCGCGAAGGCCGGCGACCTGCTCCGCGACCAGTACGCCGCGGTCGGCGCCGCCGCCCGTACGTCGTTGCCTGCAGCAACCTCCGCGCTGGTGTCGGCACAGGCGGCCGGACTCGACGTCGGCGACCTGCTCGCGCGCACCGAGCGCCGTACGGCGAACGCGGAACTGTTCAGCGCCGCCTATCGCCGGTACTGCTGGCCGACGGACGGGCTGGACGGCGTACGGGTGGCGCCGTTCCAGGTGCTCGCGTCGGAGGGTGCGACGTACCACGACCGGCCGCATGCCTGGCACCTCGGGATCGCCGACCGGTTGGTTGCCGAGGGCCCCTCGCTGTTCACGCCGACGCGGCGGCTGTTCGTCGACGAGACGTCGTGGGCCGAAGGAATCGCGTGGTGGGAGGAACTCACCGGAGCCGGTGGTGAGGGCATGGTGGTGAAGCCGGCCGCGAACCTGGTCCGGACCGGCAAAGGCCTGGCGCAGCCGGGGCTGAAGGTGCGCGGGCAGGAGTACCTGCGCATCATCTACGGCCCCGACTACACCGAGCCGGCCAACTTCGAGCGCCTGCGGAACCGGAACCTCGGCCACAAACGCTCGCTCGCGCTGCGCGAGTACGCCCTCGGTCTCGAGTCCCTCGAACGCGCAGCCCGCGGCGAACCGCTCTGGCGCATCCACGAGTGCGTCTTCGCCGTACTCGCCCTGGAGTCCGAGCCGGTCGATCCGCGCCTCTAGGCCGGCAGGGGAGGCCGGCGAGACCCCGCCGGCCTCCCGCGACTCACAACCCGGTCACACCACGCAGTACGCCATCCTGGAAGCCGATCACCAGGGTCCGGCGCGAGCGTGCGCCGACGAGTAGCGGAGTGGAGAACGTGTTGGCCTTGCTCACCTGCAGCAGCGGTTGCGCCGATCCCGACGCGAGGTCGAGCCGGCTGAGCAGCCCGGCGGTGCCTACGTGCCACGCGGTCGCGCCGTCGGCGGAGAGCACCGGCCCCGCCTCGAAGGAACGGGGAGCCACCGGCACGGACCACCGCGTGCCGCCTGTCGCGGGATCGGCCATCACCGCGTTGCCCCGCTCGTCGAACAGCAGAATCCCGTACGCCGTCACGACGGCCGGCGTGTAGATGTAGCTGCCAGGCCGTTGCCAGCGGACCGCACCGCTCGCCGGGTCGAGAGCCAGCGCGGTGGACACCGTGGAGACCAGGACGGACCCGTCCGGCAGGATCTGTAGCTCGTTGTTCCAGGCGCCGTAGATCATCCGCTGGTACGGCGTGGTCCTGGTGGTGGTCGAGACGGTCCAGACCTCGGCGCCGGTGCGGGCGTCGAAGGCGCGCGCGTTGCCGTCACCGCCACCGGCGAAGACCCGGTCACCGTCGCAGGCGACCCGGCCCGCGAACAGGCCGTGCTGGTCCGCGGACCAGAGCACCCGGCCGTCGGCGTCGAGGCAGTACAAGCGGCCCCCGGCCGATACGAGGATCCGGCGCTCACCGTCGACCGTGGTCACCAGCGGGCTGGAGACCACCGGCGCGTGCAGATCCGTCGCCCAGCGGGTCGAGCCCTTCGACGCGTCCAGTGCGTAGAGCCGGTGATCCGCCGAGGGCACCAGGACCGTGCGGTCCATCAGCGCGGGCGCTCGGTGAACCGCGCCTACGGTGCGCTGCCAGCGACGGCTGAAGGAACGGGTCCTCACCGCAAAGGCCTGCACCTGTCCCGCGGTGGTCGCCGCGACGAACCCGTCGGGCGTCCGGAGCAGAGCGCCCTGGATTGCGCCGCGGAGCGCTGCTGTCCAGGTGACCGCCGCGCCGTTCGTGACGAGCTCGGTGCGCAGGGTTCGGTCGAACGCGGCGCCGTCGTTGCCTATGGCCCGCAGTTGGACCCGGTGTTCGCCCGCGGGCAGGCCTGCCGCGCTCAACTCTCCTTGCCACGTTCCGTGCGGGCCTTTGGCGAGCGGTGCCCAGGTGCCGGCGCTGGTGCCGCTGAACACTCCCTGCGGGTACACCTGTGCGAGCACGCGGGCGGGAGCCGTCGTGAAGGCGGCCGACACGGCGATCGTCTCCCGGGTCGCGTGGACGGCTGAGTGGCGAGGCGCGAGCGCCGCACCCGGACCGGTCCGGCCCAGCGGGATCGTGGTGACGGCCGTCGACGTGGGCGATCCGGTGGCGGGTACGGCGATCTCGCTGACGTCGAGGCGGCTCCCGTCCACCGACCGCTCGACCCAGTAGAAGCTGGGCAGGGCGTACGTGTTGCGCATCGCCACCTGGGTCAGCCCGTTGAACGCCGTCACCTGCTGACGGTGGACGTGGCCGGCGAACACGGCCCGGACCCGGCGCCCGGCGATCCGGTCCAGGAAGTCCTCGGTGTCGTTGACGAAGTAGTTGTCGGCACCCAGCGGGTAGTGCAGGAACATCGCGGTCGGCGATCCGCCGCCGCGCAGCGCCTGGCTCACCTGGTCGAGCCCTTCCGCGCCGAACAGTCCAGGCTCCTGGAAGAGCTGCATCGGCGCCAGGCCGACGACCCGGAGGCCGTGCAGCTCGAACGACGACCACTCGGGGCCGAAGTAGCGCCGGTAGGCCTCGAACGCGTCGGGGTTCCACCGGGACTCGTGGTTGCCCGGGACGTGGTGCATCCGGTCCCACAGGCCGGCTGGCACCGCCGAGCGGTAGAGCGCGAACTCGTCGTCGGCTCCGTAGTCGGTGATGTCACCGCAGTGCAGGACGAAGTCCGGGCGCATCCCCTGGACGACGCCGAGCAGCCGGGTCAGCTCCTTGGCCCGGTCCGGCAGTACGACGTCCGCGTGGGTGTCGGTGACGACCGCGAACCGCAGCGGCGTGGTGTCGAAGCGATCCACGTCCTCCGGAGTCGGCATGGCGGCGGCGGGTGGGGTCAGCGCGCCGCCGGTGAGGCCGAGCCCGGTCAGGCCCGCCCCGGTCAGGCCCAGTCCGGTCAGGCCGAGTCCGGTCAGGCCGAGGAAGCGGCGCCGGCTGGGCGAGCCGGAGACCGGCTCTGCGGAGGTCGAAGCGGATGGATCCAACGGGCGGGCGGAGTTTGTCAGCACGAATCTCGACCCTGCGGCCGTCGCGACCTGCTGTCAACGGGGCGAACCCACTGTTGGCCAACCGGTTGCCGCCGGTTCAAGGGGCCTACCGCAGAAGTCCGTCGAGGGCGGCCGTCGAGATCGCGTCGGCCTCCTCGGTGGTCAGTGGCGCGTGGCCGGCGAGCAGCCGGAAGATCAGCGGGCCGAACAGGATGTCGGTCGCCGTGCCCGCGCTGATCCCAGGCCTCACCTCGCCACGGTCGACCCCGCGCTGCCACAGCTCGGCCAGCGCCGCGCGTCGAGCGTCCAGGAAGTACTCCCGGAAGTACGGCGCCGCCTGCGGGTCGCTGACCGATGCCGCCAGCAACTGCGCGAACACCCGGCCGTGCTCGCCGGCGTAGAACCGGCTCACCCGCCGGACCTGCTCGGTCAGGTCGCCGCGGACCGAACCCGTGTCCGGCAAGGGAATCGCCGCCGCCATCTCGCGCCCGAACGCCTCGGCCGCGATCGCGGTCCGGGACGGCCAGTGCTTGTAGATCGTTGCCTTGCTCACCCCGGACCGTGCGGCGATCGCGTCGACGGTCGTTGCCGACAGCCCACCTTCGGCGAGCAGTTCCTTCGTTGCGCAGAGCACCTTGTCCTGTGCCTTCAGGCTGCGCGGATGCGTGGCCTTGTCAGGCATCGTCGTGATCCGTCGAGGTCGACACCGTCCGCCACTTCGCCAACTCGGCCTGCATGAAGTCCAGCTTGGCGGAGATCCGCTCGACCGAGTCGCTGCCGAGCTGGATCCGCAGCGGCGGTTCGGGCAGTTCGGTCAGGTCTACGATTGCCGCCGCGGCCTTGACCGGATCACCCGGCTGGGCATGGTTGCGCTCGGCCGTGAGCTCCCGGAGCCGGCCGATGGTCGGGGCGTAGTCCTCGATCGTCGTCTCGGTGGTGTGCAGGCTCGACCCGTCCAGGAAGTCGGTCCGGAAGAACCCCGGCTCGACGATCGTCACCTTGACGCCGAGCGGCGCCAGCTCGCCCGCGAGCGCCTCCGAGAACCCCTCAACGGCGAACTTCGTCGCGGCGTACACGCCCCATCCCGGCGTACCGGTGAAGCCGCCGACCGAGCTGAGCTGGATCACGTGCCCGGACCGTTGCGCGCGCAGTACGGGCAGCACCGCGCGCTGGACGTTGAGCACGCCGAACACGTTCGTGTCGAAGACCGCCCGCGCCGCCTCGTCACTGGCTTCCTCGACCGTGCCGAGCAGGCCGCGCCCGGCGTTGTTGACCAGTACGTCGATCCGCCCGTACGCCGCGATCGCCTGCTCGACCGCCGTCCGGGCCTGGGCCTCGTCGGTCACGTCGAGCGCGACCTTCAGCGCGTCGCCGAACGGGATCTCGTCCGGCCGGCGCGCGGTCGCGACCACCTGGTGGCCGCGCCGCAGCGCTTCGCGGACGATCTCGGCGCCGAACCCGCGGGACGCGCCGGTGACGAAGAAAACGCTCATCCGGCGGCACCGGCTGCGCGGGGCGCCGGCCGACCACGGCCGGGCCGCGCCGGCCGGTCGAGGGCTCGGCGCATCAGCCCCTGGGTGCGCCCCATCAGCCGACGGCCTCGGTGAGGCGCGCGAACTCCTCGTCGGTCAGCTCGACCTGCGCGGCGGCGACGTTGTCCTCCACGTGGGCGACCGAGGACGTGCCCGGGATCGGCAGCATGTTCGGCGAGCGCTTGAGCAGCCAGGCCAGGGCCAGCTGTGACGGCGACGCGTCGTGCTCCTTGGCGATCTGGTCGAGCGGGCCGCCGGCCTTGGCCAGGCCGCCGGTGGCGAGCGGGAACCACGGGATGAAGCCGAGGCCGTTCTGCTCGGCGTACTCGAGCACCGGCTCGGCGTCGCGCTGGGCCAGGTTGTAGAGGTTCTGCACGGAGACGATCCGGGCCGTCTTGCCGGCCTCCTCGATCTGCTCGACGCTGACCTCGGACAGACCGATGTGCCGGATCTTGCCCTCCTGCTGGAGCTCGGCGAGTTCGCCGAGCTGCTCGGCGACCGGGACCTTGGCGTCGATCCGGTGCAGCTGGAGCAGGTCGATCCGCTCCAGGCCGAGATGCCGCAGGCTGAGCTCGACCTGCTGGCGCAGGTACTCCGGCCGGCCGATCGGCACCCACTGACCCGGACCGGTGCGCGCGAAGCCGGCCTTGGTCGCGATCACCAGGTCGTCGGCGTACGGGTGCAGGGCCTTGTTCAGCAGCAGGTCCGCGGTGAACGGTCCGTACGCGTCGGCGGTGTCGATGAAGTTCACCCCGAGCTCGATCGCGCGGCGCAGGACGCGGACCGCCTCGTCGGGGTCCTTCGGGTCACCCCACACGCCCTCGCCGGTCAGCTGCATCGTGCCGTAACCGAGCCGCCGGACGGTCAGGTTGCCGCCAATCGTGAACTCGCCGGACGCGGCCGCCACTGGTGCTGTCATCACAGATCTCCTCAAGTGAACTGAACGTACAGTTCAACTCAACCCGTGAGCAGCCGACTTCATTCCAGATCCGGCAGATCACAGCGGGCAGGCGGGGCGGCCCGCCTGCCCGGGGAAGATCAGGCCAGCTTCAGCGTGGCGGCAGCCGTGGCCGCCGCCTCTTCGCCGTACGCCGACGCGAGGCGCTTCAGGAACGCCGGGCGGTCCAGCGTGTACTCCTGCGTGCCGACCGTCTCCAGCACCGTGGTGGCCAGCGTGCAGCCGATCTGCGCGGCCGCCTCGTGCTCGAGACCGGCAGCGCGGCCGGTCAGGTATCCGGCGCGGAAGGCGTCGCCGCCACCGGTCGGGTCGACCAGGCCAGGAGCCGGTACGGCGGGGATCTTGGCGAGCACGCCGTCGGCGTTCTCGATCACGACGCCGTCGCCGCCGTGCGTGGTCACCCGGACACCGACCCGGCTGAGGATCTCGTCGTGGCTCCAGCCGGTCTTCTGCACCATCAGGCCGGACTCGTACTCGTTGCTGAACAGGTACGTCGCGCCGTCGATCAGCTCGCGGATCTGCTCACCGTCCATCCGGGCCAGCTGCTGCGACGGGTCGGCCGCGACGGCGATGCCGTTCTCCTTGGCCAGCCGGGTGTGCTTGAGCATGCCGTCCGGGTCGTCGGCGCCGATCAGCACCAGGTCGATGCCACCGGTCTTGGCGTGGATGTCGGCCAGGTCGATCTCGCGGGACTCGGCCATCGCGCCGGTGTAGAACGAGGCGATCTGGTTCGCGTCCAGGTCGGTCGTACAGGTGAAGCGGGCGGTGTGCACGTTCTCGCAGACCCGGACGTGGGAGATGTCGACGCCGGCCTCGGCCAGCGCGGCGCCGTACTCGGCGAAGTCGGCACCGACCGAGCCGACCAGCAGCGACGGGCGGCCGAGCTGGGCCATCCCGTAGCAGATGTTCGCGCCGACGCCGCCGCGGTGCACGACCAGCTCGTCGACCAGGAACGACAGCGACACCTTGTGCATCTGCTCTTCGAGGAACTGGTCCTTGAAGCGGCCGGGGAACGTCATCAGGATGTCGGTCGCGATCGATCCGGCGACGGCGATCTGCATGCTGGGGTCTCCTACGAGGGGTCGGTGTCTAGGGGTCGGTGTCGAGCGGTCGGGCAACCCGTAGAGACTACAGGCGACGCACTGACCACGGAGAACGGCGGGAAACGAATGGGCAACCAGGTCCAGGTGACCGACCAGCTGCACGACTACATGGTGGCGCACGGGATGCCGCTGGACGAGATCGCGACCGAGCTGGTCGCCGAGACGCAGAAGCTGGGCTCGGCCGCGGTGATGCTGACCACCGCCGACCAGGCCGCGCTGCTGACCACGCTGACCCGGCTGATCTCGGCCCGGCGCGCGGTCGAGATCGGCACGTTCACCGGCTTCTCCGCGCTGGCGATCGCCCGCGGCCTGCCCGACGACGGGCAGCTGATCTGCCTGGACGTCAGCGACGAGTGGACCTCGATCGGCCGCCGGTACTGGGAGCGGGCCGGCGTCGCGGACAAGATCGAGCTGCGGATCGGCGACGCGCACCAGTCCGTCGCGGAGCTCGACGGCGAGTTCGACCTGGCCTTCGTCGACGCGGACAAGCCCGGCTACATCGAGTACTTCGAGCAGCTGGTGCCGCGGATCCGGGCCAACGGGCTGCTGCTGTTCGACAACACGCTGGCCGGCGGCCGGGTGGTCGGGGTGCACGACGAGGATCCGGTCGATCGCAAGGAGTTCAACGCGCACATCGCCCGCGACGAGCGCGTCGACGTGGTCATGCTCGGCATCGGCGACGGGCTCACGCTGGTCCGCAAGCGATGAAGAAGGCCGCTGCCCGGCTGGCGGTGACCGGCCTGCGGCACCTGTACGCCGACCGGCCGGTGATCGAGGACCTGACGTTCAGCCTCGCCGCCGGCCGCGCGGTCGCGCTGGTCGGCCCGAACGGCGCGGGCAAAACGACCGTGCTGCGCTGCATCGTCGGCGCGCACGAACCCGCCGCCGGCGAGATCCTGCTGGACGGCGTACCGATCGACGAACGCGCCGAGACCGTACGCCGGGACGTCGCCGCGCTGCTCGACGACCTGGACTTCTTCCCGGACCTGACCGCCGCCGAGCACCTCGACCTGCTCGCTCGCGCGCACGGCAACCCGGAGCCGGAGGACCTCGTCGACACGCTGCTGGACGACGTCGGACTGCTTGCGGCGGCCGATCAGCTCCCCGGTTCGCTGTCGTCCGGCCAGCGCCGCCGGCTCGCGCTGGCAACCACGCTGGTCCGCCCGCGCAAGCTGCTCGTGCTCGACGAGCCGGAGCAGCGGCTGGACACCGCTGGTGTCGCGTGGCTGGCCGAACGTCTGCAGGAGGAGAAGAAGGCGGGCACGTCGGTGATCTTCGCCAGTCACGATCCGGACCTGGTGGAGGCCGTGGCGGACGACACCGTCGAACTCACCCCGCTCGCGTGAGCGCCGCCGACGGGCCGGTGGTCTTCGACCCGGCCGACTTCGGGCCGATCCCTCGCTCGGCGGAACTGCGCAAGTGGATGCGCAAGGTCCGGCGGGGCAAGGCGGATCGCACGTTCTGGCAGCAGTTCGAGGACGTGTACCTGGTGGTCTTCGCGCTGGCGATGGTCGGCGCGACAGGCGGGAACGTCGTACGGCACCTGAACGAGAACTCGGCGTCGTGCACGACGACGTCCTGCCTGCTGGTGCTCGACTACGTGCCGCTGATCCTGTTCCCGCTACTGGTGGCGGGCATGCTGCGGATTCTGCTCAGCGTGGGCCCGGTGTCGGGCTCCCGCGCGACCGGCTTCTGGTTGCTGGCGACGCCGTTGGATCGTGGCGCGGTGCTGATGCCGGCGTACCGGCTGGTGATCGTTGTCGCGGCGGTGATCGGGGCGTTGTTCGCGGTGGTCGGCTTCGCGGTGTTCGGGGCATCGCTGTGGTTCGTGATCGAGGCAACGATTGTCTCGACCGCGCTGCTGGTCTGTGTCGCCTGCGCGACTGTGTGGGCCCAGCAGTCGCCGAGGGCAACCAGGTGGGCGCTGCGGATCGCGGACGGCCTCCTCGTGCTCGCGGCGATTCCGGCGGTTGCGCTGGCGGTGGAATCGCGGGAGAACGCGTTCTCCCCGGAGCCGGAGGCGGTGTTGATCGGGAGGGCCTACAGCATCCCGGGCTCGTCCTCCGGCCTGCCGATCCATCAGCAGCGTGCTCTCGTCATCGGAACGCTCGGTTTGGCCGTGGCTGTGGCCGCGGTGCTGATGACGGCTCGTTCGCTGCGACGGCTGCCCAAGCCGTCCGTGGTGGCCGGTGGTGAGTTGCTGGCCGGAATGGCCGGAGCCGCGATCACCATGGACGTCAGCCTGCTCGCCGACGTCGTCGCCGGGCGGCACTGGCGGACGGTCGGGCGGCTGAAGTCGCGGCGCGGGCGTGGGGAGCGCGTGCAGGCGATCATTCATCGCGAGTTCCGGCGGGTGCTGCGCTGGCCGCGGCGGCTGATCGTGGGCGCTGGGCTGCTGGTTGTTCCGTACGCCGTGGCCGGCACCGGGTACGACGTACTGGTGCCGCTGGCGGCGGCGTTTGCCGGGTTCGTCGCGACGCGGCCGTTGATGGACGGGCTTCGGTCGGTGTGCCGGTCGACCGGGTTGGTGCGCGCGCTCGGCATGGACCTGCGTGATCTGCGGGTCGCGATGGCCGTCGTGCCGGGGGTGTTCGTGCTGCTGTGGACGACGGCTGCCGCGCCGGCGCTGGGTGATGCGCCGACAGCCTTCGCGGTGGCCGCCGGGATTTTGTCCGGGGTCGTCCGTCAGGCGTCCGCCCGCCCACCGTCGTACGCGGGCCCGCTGGTTGCGTCGCCGATGGGGGCGATTCCGCCGGGGCTGTTCTCGCAGCCGATTCGGGGGTTCGATCTGCTGTTGCTGTGTTTGTTGCCGGTCCTGTTCGATCTGGGGCCGCTGTGGCGCTATGCGATCCCAGGGGCTGTGCTCGCGATCATGTTCTCGGTCCGGCCGAAGACCGCGTGAGATCTCGGTGAAACTCCCCGTCGCTAGGGTGGGCCGGAGCACAACCGGCGACGGGGGAACAGCATGCCTGTGAAGCACAGCGCCGACGAGCTGGTTGACGCGTATCTGACGTACCTGCGCAGCGCCGCCGAGCGGCTGCCGGAGAACCGACGGGCCGCGCTGCTGGCCGAGGTCGAGTCGCGGATCGCCTCGGAGCGCGCCGAGTCTTCGGAGCAGGTCAAGGCGATGCTAGCCCGGATCGGCGATCCCGACGCGTTGGTGGCGGCGAGGACCGAGGGATTGGTTCTGGTCGACCGGGTCCAGCCGCGGTACCGGAGCCGGGACGTGGCGGCGCTGTTGCTGCTGCCGTTCGGTGGGTTCGTGGCGCTGGTCGGTTGGTTTGCCGGCGTCGCGTTGCTGTGGACCTCGGACCGGTGGACCCGCGAGGAGAAGATCCTGGGCACGCTCGTGCTGCCCTTCGGGTACCTGCCGGTGGCGATGCTGGGCAACCTGTCCGGCACGGGCTGCCGAACCGACAGCGAGGGCGTGATCCTGAGCTGCGGCGCCTACAGCTATCCGGAGTGGTTCCTGGCGCCGGTCCTGGTCGCACTGGCTGCGGCGCCGCTCGTGATGCTGTTCTTCCTGATCAGGAACGCGCGCCCGGGTCGCTCAACTGGGCTTCGCGGAAGAGCCACTTCCGCTCAACCGCAGCCGGTACGTCGACCTTGTGGTGCCGGGCGAGCAGCAGCAACTGACACAGCACGTCGGCAAACTCCACCTCGAAGTCCTCGCGAATCTCCTCGGCGGTCAGCCCCTTCGTCCGGGCACGGCCGGTGACCTGGAGGTAAGACTGGGTGAGCTCACCGAGCTCCTCCTGCAACTTGAGCAAGAACCAGTCGCCGTCCCGCTCGATGCCGAGATGGTCGCCGTACCGGGCGGAGATGCGTTCGGCGCGGTCGGATAGCTCGGTGATGTCCACGGGGTCAGCCAATCAGATGGCGTGGACATGGTGGCGGGTTGAGGATTGTGGGCTCGGGCTGCTGAAGGTGCTCCGGAGCCGGCAGCGTCTCACCGTTGTGCCGGCGAGGGCCGCATATGTCCCACGCTCCACGTCGCATCCACGCACCCGACGCCGCATCCAGGCAGCCCAAGGCGCGCTCACGTACCTCAAGGCGCGCCCGCGTACCCCAAGCCGCACCCACGTTCCCCGAGCCGCGCCGGCGTACCCCAAGCCGCGCCGAGCGCGCAAAGCATTTCCCCGGCCAGCTGCTCGGTGAGACTGCCGCAGGGGACTGGTGATGCGGCAGGGCTCGGTCGCGGGGGACCGGCGATGCGGCCGGGCTCGGCCGCCGGGGCACCGGCAATGGCAGCACGGCTCGGCTGCGGGGCACTGGCGATGCGGCTGCGCTCCGTCGCGCCGCACCGCCGACGCAGCGGCACGGTTCGGCCGCGGCACCCTGCCTAAGCAACACTTGCGGCGTACTGCCGAAGCACACGCGCATGGGGTCGAGATCGTCGCCGGGCACGCAGCGCAGTGCACGCAGCATGTCGGGAGTACCGCCGACGCAGCTCGACTCGGCCGCGGCGCACTCCGCTAACACATCACGGGCTCGGCTGCGGGGCATCGCCAATGCAGCGCGCCTCGGTCGCCGCGCACTGTCGACGTAGTGCGCGCGGCGCACTGCCCAGTACCGCACGGCTCGGCCCCGGCCGCGGCCACTGCCGATGCAGCGCGGCCCGCGGCTGTCGCTCGAGCTCGACGCCAGCCCGGCCGCCGTTCACGGCGAGCATCGTCTCTGCAGGCAGCGGGTCGGCGCACTGCCGACGCGGCACGATCGGCGCACCGCCGATGCAGCGCGGCACGCGCGCGGCGCCCTGCCCAAGCAGCACGGCGGCGCGCTGCCGAAGCAGCATGGCAGGGTGCATCGCTGACGCAGCGCGACGGGCGCGCCGCCGACGCAGTGCGGCTCGGTCGCGGGGACCGGCGATGCGCACCACGGGTCAGCCGCGGCGCATTGCCAACGCAACGCGGCGCACTGGCAACGCACCACGGTGCGGCGCGGCGCACTGCCAATGCAGCGCGGCCCGCCCCGTGGATCAGGCGGCGGTGGACGGCGGGTCCTTGGATGGTTTGTTGGGGGTGGTGGACCAGGCGGGGCGGGTGTAGTGGGGGCGGCCGTTCTGGAAGTGGACGGTCCAATGGCCTTGGTGGACTGCGATGTGGTGGGGCTTGCACAGCAGTGCGAGGTTGGTGATGTCGGTGCGGCCTCCGTCTGCCCAGTGGACGATGTGGTGGGCGTCGCACATTGCCGGAGGTGCCTTGCAGATGACGCAGCCGCTGTCTCTCGTGTTGAGGGCGTGACGGATGGCTTGGGTGACGAAGCGGTGTTCGGTGCCGACGTCGAGGGGCTCGGAGGTGCTGCCGAGGACCAGCGGGATGATGCCGGCGTCGCAGGCGATGCGGCGTATTGCTGAGGCCGACAGGGTGGTGCCGGAGCCGAGGACGCCTGTGCCGGTTGCGGATTTGAGGTTCTCTAGATCGATGGTGACGGTCAGGTGGGGCTTGATGCTGCCGTGGGCGGGGGCTGCTGAGCCGGTGGCGGCGGCGGTGGTGAGGAGTTGGGTGAGTGCGTCGGCCTGGCGCTTGCCTCGGCTTCGCGGGTCGCGTTCGCCGTCGGCGGTCAGGTAGGGGCGGGCGCCGGCGACGATCAGGGTTTGGAACAGCTCGGCATTTTCGCCGGCCAGGTAGCCGCCGAACTCGACGCCGAGGTCGCCGCGCTTGAGCCACAGTGTTTCGGCGGCCAGGGCGCGGGCCTCGGCGGGTTCTGTGCCGTCGGTGTCCAGTCTGTCGCGGATCCGCTTGCCCAACGTGCGGAGGTCGGAAGGGTTGAGGGCTTGGGCGGCCTTGACCATCTGCTGTTCGGCGACTCGCAGGTGCTCGACGGGGACCATTGCGGCGGTCGGGATTCGCTCCAGGGTCGTGACGATGGCTTCGGCTTGCGCGGGGTGCAGGTCCGGCTGATCGGCCGAACTGCCGTCGGGGGAGGTCAGTGCGGCCTGGACATCGGGGTATTTCGGGAGCGCCGTTGCCAGGCGGAGATCCCGGCGGACCTCACGGGGGTCCAGGCGGTGGCGGAACGCGATGAGTTCGGCCGTGTCGCGGGCGCCGAGCTCGGCCGCGTGGCCGTTGGCGTCGAGGGCGGCCAGGAGCTCGAGTCGGTAGGTCTGCAGGCGCGCGAGGTCAGCGTGGACCGCGTCGAGGGCAGCGAGCATGTCGCTGCCGCTCATCGACCAGATCGGCCGCGTGCCCCAGTTCGTCATACCGATAACTGTGTACTACGCCACCGACAGTTTCTTCTGTATCCCTTGCAGGACAGGGGATCCGGCGATTCTCGCGATCGGTCGCGACGGTTCTCGTTCGCTGACCACCGTCCCCCGGAGATGGCTAATCCCAGTCCCTGACTGGCCGTCCAAGGCTGTGACAGCGGCCGTGGGCCCGTCTACTTCGGGACCTCTTTGCTTTGCTGCTCGACAAACCAGCTCGCGAGCGCGGCGGTCACCGTGCCAACGAGGGCGATGCCGCCGAGCATCAGACCCACGCCTACGATCCGGCCTTCGCCGGTAGTGGGGAAGTGGTCGCCGTAGCCGACCGTTGTCACCGTCGTGGTGGCCCACCAGAGCGCGTCACCGAACGAGGTGATGTTGGCTTCGGTGCTACCGCGCTCCGCATCCAGCACGGCCAGTGAGGCCACAAACCCCAGTAGAACCGCGCCAGCGACGACGTACGTCGTCGCCCGACCCCGCAGAGACATCCCGGCATGCTGCATCCTCGCCAGTACCGGAAGCAGCCGGACAAGACGCATTGGTCGCAGAAGCGGCAGCACGATCACCGCCAGAGCGACCAGGTTCCCTCGAACGAACCGCCTTCGATCCTCGGCCAGGCTCAGTCTGATGAAGTAGTCGGCAGCAAACAATCCCCAGACAGTCCAGCTGGCGACCGCGCAAGCCCGAACCCAGGCAGGCGACAGACCGGGGTGCAGAATCGGCACGGCGTACGCAACCAGAAAGGCAACGGCCGCGCCGTCCAGGAGCCAGCCCGTACGTTGCTCGTAGTCGCCTGTCATGCCAAGTGGTGATCCGTGCATGATGACTCCCTCCAGCTGTGGCGTGATCCGCGGGGCGAGATGGCCGCCCGGCTCCTGACAGCGATTACGAGTCAGGACGCTACGCGCGCCGCCCGGTGCGAGCCAGATCCTAGGGGTCAGCAGCGTTGAGGGTCTGAACGTTCGGTCCGCGAGCAGATCGCGGCGGTCTTCCGTGGAGTCGAGGCGGTGTGCTCCAGAGTCGACCGCGTTTAGTTGCCTGGTGCAACCGGATGTCCTGGGGTCGATCTCTCCCCAGGACACCCGGATCAGCGGATCACCAGCCGTTGTTGGCGAAGCTGTGGCCGAGGATGACCTGGTCGAACGTGTTGCCGTCGTTGTCGTCGGTGTAGGCGATGGCGACCTCCGACCACGGGGACACCGCAACCGCCAGTTGTTCCTGGCGGCCGGTGGTGGCCTGGCTGAGGCGTTGGGCGGTGAGGCGGCCGGTGTCGGTGCCGTTCGGGCCGAAGCCTCGGAGCCAGACGTCGAGGTCGGTGGCCTGGGCAGTCCAGCCGACGACGGTGTTGGCCTGGTCGTCGATGCCGATGGACGGAAGCCTCACGCCTGTTGCCACCTGCACGTCCGCGTGGCGCGCCGCGCCGGTGGAGGTGAAGGAGCGCGTCGCACCCGAAGTACCCGACTGCCACGCGACAGCGAAGTCGCCGTTGAAGTTGGCCGCGACGCTCGCGCGGGTCTGCTCCCCGGTGAGCGTGGCGTTCGCCGTACGGCGGGAGAGGTTGACCGCACCGTTCGTCCGGGCCAGCCGGACCAAGCCCACGTCGTACGACGCGTTGGCGTCACCGTCGTCGTCCCAGACCACGACCGCGTCGCCGGACGCCGACACCGCGACATCGGGATTGTGGTGCTGCCCGGTCGTCGCCGAGGCGGTCACCTCCCAGGCGCGCGTGGTCGGGCCGGTGAACCCGGCCGCCTTGATCGTGGCCGGCGTACCGGTCTGAATGTCTTCCCAGGCGACGGTGAACGCGACGGCCGCGCTCGACGGAGCGCCGTCCGGGTCGACCGCGACGCGCGGCTTGATCTGCTGCCCGTCCGAGCTGGTGTTCGCGCTGCCGGACGCCGTGACGGTCCCGGCGGTGTTCACCACCCGGTACGGGATGTTGTAGTAGCCGTTGCCGTCCGGGTCGTCGGCCCACACCACGACCGCGTTGCCCTTGTCGTCCAGACCGACGTCCGGCGTCAGGTGCCGCCAGTTGGTGACGCCACTGCCGCCGGCGGCCGACAGCTTCTTCTCGTAGACCGCCGTCCCGTTGCGGAACAGCCGAAGATAGATCTCGCTGTGCGCGTTGTCCTCCGGCGCCGTGGTGTCGCGGTCGTCCTCCCAGACCACCGCGACGTACCCGTTCCGGTTGGTCGCGATCGCCGCGCCGTCCTGGTCGCCGGTGGAGTCGCTGTTCGCGGTCACCCACGTGGGCGCCGCGACGGCGGCCGGTGCCGCCTGAGCAGTCAGTACGCCGGTCGCGCCGAGCAGCACCGACGCGACGGTGATCCCCAGAATCCTGTGCATGTCCGTTCCCCCTCAGACCGTCTGCAGGCCGGGACGGCCCTCTTCGACAACGAACGACTTCACCGTGGTCGCCGCGGCGCCGTGTTCGGAGACCTTGGCCACTGCCCGGAAGTCCGCGCGCAGCTGCGTCGGGCTGAACGTGGTCCGGACGTACCCGCGCCGGTTGTTGTAGAACTTCAGCCACGGGTTCGTGCCGACATCCGGGATGGTGGTCGCGCCGTCGCCGTCGCCACCGGAGGAGACCGAGCTCGTGACGAGCTCCTGACCGATCACGGCGGACGCCGGGTTGTTGTAGTCGGCAACCAAGTTGCTGGCCCAGGCGCGGTGCACGTCACCGGTCAGCACGAGCGGATTGCGCACGCCGCGATCGACCCAGCCCTGCTGGATCCGGGCCCGCGAGGCGCGGTAGCCGTCCCACGAGTCCATGCTCGCGCCGGTCGAGTTGAACCGTCGCGCGAAGAACACCTGCTGACCGATCACGTCCCAGGTCGCGGTGCGCTGCGCGAGGTTGTTCAGCAACCAGGTCTCCTGGGCGTTGCCCGGCAGACTGCGGCTGGCCAGGTCGGCGTCCGAGCAGACCTTCCAGCCGTCGCCGCACGCCTGGTCGTTGCGGTACTGCCGGGTGTCGAGCATGTGGAAGCTGGCCAGCTTGCCCCACGGCAGCCTGCGGTACAGCGGGATGCTCGCGCCGCCCGGAGCCTGCGCCGGCCGCAACGGCATGTTCTCGTAGTACGCCTTGTACGCCGCGGTCCGGCGCGCGGTCCACTGGGCCGCGGTCAGGGCCGGTGTGCTGTCGGCTCGGACGTTGCCGGCCACATTGTTCTCGACCTCGTGGTCGTCCGGTACGACGATCCACGGCGCCGCGGCGTGCGCCGCCTGGAGATCGGGGTCCGACTTGTACTGCGCGTACCGGCGGCGGTAGTCAGCCAGCGAGACGATCTCCGACGTCCCGGCGTGCAGCCGCGGGCGGCCGCTCGTCGCGCCGTACTCGTAGATGTAGTCGCCCAGGTGCAGGATGACGCCCGGGTTGTCCTCGGCCATCCGTCGGTAGACGGTGAAGTAGCCCTCCTCGTAGTGCGAGCAGGAGGTGAACGCCATCACCAGGTCGCGGCCGTTGGTGCCCGGCGCGGGCGCGGTCCGGGTCCGGCCGACCGGGGAGAGGTGACCCTGGGCGCGGAAGCGGTAGTAGTAGTCGGCGTCCGGGCTGAGCCCTCCGGCGACGACATGCACGGAGTGGGCCGCGGCGTACGTCGCGGTGACGGATCCGGAGGCGACCAGCGTGGTGAAGCGGTCGTCGGTGGAGACCTGCCAGTCGACCACCACGTTGGTGTTGGCCATCCCGCCCTGGCCGTCGGCGTTCAGCGGGGAGGGGGCCAGGCGCGTCCAGAGCACGACGCTGCTCGCGTCGGGTTCTCCGGACGCGACGCCGAGCTGGAAGGGGTACGGGACGGCGGCGGTGGCGTTGACGACGCTGGAGTAAGCGGGCACAGCGGCGGCACCGGCCGCTGCGAGCCCACCGAGCACAAAGGATCTACGACTGATCGGAGTCATGGTCTCACCTTCGGAACGGGGCGGAAAGTTCGTTCCTATGGTGAGACCATGACTGTAACTATTCCACAGCGCAGCGTGAACTCTTAGGGATAGTTGACCCACTGGGCGACGTTGGTGCTGGAGTTGGACGGCCCGCCGGTGTTGTTGATGACGTGCGCGATCGTGCCGCGGCCGCCGAGCGAGACGGTGACCATGTTGTGGAACTTCACGCCCGCCTTGTTCGGCACCTCGAAGGCGCGCTCGGCGACGATGCTCGCGTCACTGGTGAAGACGCAGTAGCTGCCGAGCCCCCAGGCCTCGTGCGTGGTGACCGAGTCGGCCACCTTGTACGCGGCGTACCCACGGGTCGAGCCGTTCATCCAGGCGGCCTGGTTCGGCGGGTCGTACGGCATCTCGTTCTGGTAGAAGTACGTCCGCCCGCCGTTGCCGTTCCAGATCGTCTGGTACTTCTGGTAATGCTCGACGAACAGCCCGTACGCCGTGACATCGTCGCCGTTGACCACCAGACCGACGTCGGCGGTGTTGGTGTTCCAGCCGACGCCGAAGGAGTGGTCGCCGCGCCACAGCCACGCGTGGTCGAGGATCACGTTGTCGCTGTTGATCCGCAGCGTCTCGGTCGCCTTGCCGACCGCCGACCCGCCGATCCGGAAGTACACGTCGTGCAGCGACGTCGGGTTCGCGCTGTGGCTCGCCGACGAGCCGGTCGGACCGACCTCCATCAGCAGTGCCGAGTTCGTCGGCGCCGCGTCGATCAGTACGCCGGCCACCTTGACGCCGTCCACGTCCGCGACGGTGATCGCGCTGTTGCCGTTGGTCGGCATCAGCGTCGCCAGGCCGAGGCCGAGCACGACCGTGTCCGGCCGGGTGATCCGCAGCGGCTCGGACAGCCGGAAGATTCCCGGGGTGAACAGCAGATTCTTGCCTGAGGCAAGTTCCGCGTTCAGCGTCGCGGCCGACACGCCCGGCTTGGCGACGTAGAACTGGCTGATCGGCAGCGACTGACCGGCCGGGGTTCCGCTGGTCCAGCTGGGGCCCGCCGTGTTCGCCTTCAGCGCCGGGACGAACACCTGGTACGCGCCGGCGTTGTCGACGTACAGGTAGGGCTTCTCGCGGATGATCGGGGTCTGCGCGACCTTCGTGTACGGCGGGTTGGGGAACGTGCCGGCCGGGGCGTTCTGCGCGCCGACAAAAACCATGTTCCAGTTCTGCCCGGTCCAGCTGCCCCAGTTGGTGTTGCGGGACAGCCACTGCTGCTGGCTGCCGGAGCGGACCTGGCCGTCGACGAGCGTGTCGGCCATGAAGCCGCCGCTGGCCCAGCCGCCGTCGTCGAGCGCGAGGTTGCCCTTCAGATGCATCCGCCGGTACGCCGACGCCTGGCTGACCGCCCATCGGTCGAGCCCGCCGGGCGGAGTGACGGTGAGTCCTTCGGCGCCGCGCCAAAAGTTGTGCGTCGCGTTCTGCGGCGGGAACCAGTCGGCCTCGACGTGCACCGCGCCGTTGATGTTCACGCTGCCCGGCGTCAGGCCGAGGCCGGCCACCTGGGTGAAGAAGCCGACGTTGGCGCTGACGTTGTAGCTGCCGGGCTTGAACAGCAGCGCGTACCGCTGTTCGCCGTACTGGTTCTCCTCCTGCTGCGCGAAGACCTGGTCGAGCCGCGACTGGATCTGGCTGGCCGGCATCGACGGGTCGAAGACCGAGACGTTCGGGCCGAGGTCCGGCGTACCGGGTGGGTTGGTCGGGGGCGTACCGTCCACGGGGCTGATCCTGAACGATTGGGCGGCGCTGCCGTTGCAGGTGTACTGCTGCAGCTGGACGCTGTCCGCGCTCGAGGCGGACGGCACGTCGAGGCACTTGCCGCTGTGGCGGTTGACGAGGTGGTAGGCGCCGTCGGCCTCCTCGACCGGACGCCACTGCTGGTTGTTTCCGTTGCCATAGGCCCACAACTGGATCAGGGCGCTGTCAGCGGTGGAGACGTTCGTGACGTCCAGTACCTGGCTCGCGGCGTTGCGCGCGTTGATCCGCACGTAGCCGTCAGTGGTGGGCTGGAACTGCCACTGCTGGGCGGTGCTGCTGTTGCAGGTGTACTGCTGTACGGCGGTGCCGTTGGCGGTCGCGGCCGCGCGGGCGTCGACGCACTTGCCACTGTGCTTGGCGGCGACGGTGTTCCAGCCGGTGGGGGAGATGGCGGCGGTGGCGTCCGGCGAGTTCACCACCGTCAGGGTGGTGGCGGCGACGGCGGCCACGGTCGCCGCGGCGATCGCGGCGAACCGCCGGTTGCGGGCACGCGGGGGCGGACGGAGTGGGGCGACTCCAGACATGCGGGGCTCTCCTTGGTGAGGGTGACTCACCAGGAAAGCCAACTTCCTTTCTTAATTCAAGAGGTGGAAGAAGTCTCCTCGGGTTTCGGAACCGCTTCCGGTTCCGCCGGGGGATCCATCGGCGGGAGCTGAGCGCCGTTGGGCAGCGCGGCCAGGATCGCGTTGAAGCGGCGGACGTAGTCGGCGTACCGGCCGGCCTCCTGGTTGACCAGACCTTGGACCCGGCGCTGCAGATCGGCGTACCGGCCTTCCTCCTGGTCGATCAGGCTCTGCACCCGGTTCGCCAGGTCGGCGTACCGCTGCGCTTCGGCGGTCTGGAACTTCCTCAGCTCGGCGAGTACCTCGTCGGCGTTTGCCATGTCGTCTCCATCGGGTCCGGCCCGCAGTACGGCGGCCAGGTCGGTGCGGAATTTGTTCATCGGGTTGCGGCCTGGGTCGACCTTGCGGCGGCTGTGCTCGCGGTGCCCGATCACCGAGAGCGCGGACCAGCCGTGGAAGTCGCAGATCGCGGCGGCGTGCAGCAGCGCGGTCCGGTACTGCGCGGCGGTCATCGGCCGAGCGCCGTCGTACCGGACCTCGTTGCCGTAGTAGTGCGCGTTGCCGTCGACGTTGTCGACGCCGGGTCGCAGTTCGGAGGTGTAGCCGGCGTAGTTCTGCGCGGTCACCCGGTTGAGCGTGGTCGACGATCCCCGGCCGGCGTGGTTCGCCCGGCCGACCGCGCCCAGGTGCAGATCGCCGTCCGAGTCGGTCGCGACGTTGCACAGCGGCCCCGGGATCCCGTCCTCCGGCCGCCCGCGCACGAACAGGAAGTTCAGGTAGTCGTTGCTCTGCGAGTTGCTGCCGGTGTGGTGCACCATCACCCCGCGCACGTCACCGAACCCGCCAGGTCGCCCCCGCGTCCGCCAGCCCGGGTACTCCCGGAACTTGACCCCCCACTTTCGCAACGCCGCCACCGTCTGGTCAGCCGTCATCGGTCTGGCCAAAACAACACCTCACTACGCCTCACGCGTTCACCGATCGTGGTCGAAAGTGTACCGGTGGTGATCTACGCCCGAAAGCGTTCCGTAAGCGGTGAAGTGGAAGGTGGCTGTGTGTGGTCTGCACCTACCTGCCGGAGAGGAGAGGCAGGAGCTGGTCGCCGACGCGGGAGATCTCCTCGCGGTAGGGGGTGTCCGACAGGATGAAGTGGGTGATGCCGAGGTCCTGGTACCTGCGCAGGGACTTGGCGACGTCCTCGGGGGAGCCGACGAGCCAGGTGGTGCCGGCACCTCCGCCGCCGTACTTGCCGGGGGCCGTGTAGAGGTTGTCGTCCAGGACCTCGCCGCGGTCGGCGAGTTCCAGGAGGCGTTGCTGGCCTACGGCTTTGAAGCGCCTGCCCGCGGGGTGGGCGGTGCCGTGGGTGTCGGGCAGGCCGCGGCCTTCGGCCATCTTCGCGACCTTCGCCTCGGCGTCGGACCAGGCCTGATCGGTGGTGTCGCGGATCAGCGTGGTGATGCGCAGGCCGTATTCGAGGGGCTTGTGTTCGCGGCCGAGTTCGGACTGCAGGGTCTCGAGCCGGGCGATGCGTTCGGCGATGCCGTCGAGTGGTTCGCCCCAGAAGAGTTGGACGTCGGCGTCGGTCGCCGCGACGCGTTCGGCGGCGGGGGAGGCGCCACCGAAGTACAGGCGGGGGTGGGGACGGCCCTCGCGCGCGACCGGCTTGGTGGCGACGGTCGAGCCGGTGACCTGGAAGTAGTCGCCGGTGAAGGCGACGTCCTCCTCCGTCCACAACCGGCGGACGAGCTGCAGGAACTCCTTGGTCCGCGCGTACCGCTGGGCCTGGTCGCCCTCGCTGTCGCCGTACGCCGCGAGGCTGTCCTGGCCCGACACGATGTTGATCAGCAGTCGCCCGCCGGTCAGATCGTCGAGCGTGCTCGCCGCCGAGGCGAACTGCGCGGGATGCCAGTAGCCCGGCCGGATCGCCGCCAGCGGCTGGAACGTCGTCGTCCGCGCCGCGAGCGCCGTCGCCACGGTGAGCGTGTCGGGCCGGCCCCACCCCGTCCCGATCAACGCCCCGCCCCAGCCGTGCTGCTCGGTCAGCCGCGCGAGCTCGGTCAACCGGTCGAGGCTGTTGTGCCCGGCGGTGGCGTCGTCACCCCGGTGTCCGGGTTGCACCTGATTGGGGATGTACCAGAGGAATTCGAGACTCACGGCGAGACCTTTCCGGCGGAGGACAGGACGGAAAAGACTGTAATTCACCTGAACTACTGCACTTTGATCGTCTCATCGTTCGGCATTGACATCGTTGTCCCGGCTGGCGACGATACTCCGGTCAGCTCGGAAGGAAACGTTTCCAACCTCGGTCGGTCGCCCCGCCCGGAAGCCTCGAGGAGATCCGCTCATGATCCTGAATCGTTCACGCGTTCTGCGTGCCCTGACGGCCGGCGTGGCGTCGCTGGCCGTCGGACTGGTATCGGCACTGCCTGCCGGAGCCGATCCGGGCGGAGGTGCCGACGGCCCGACCGCGACGGCCCGCGCCCGGGTCGCCGCCGACGTCCTGATGAGTTCGTACGAGCCGGTCAAGGCCTGGTTCCCCTCCAGCTGGTGGAACTCCGCCGTCGCCCTGCAGACCATCGGCGACTACACGGAACGCACCGGCGACCGCCGCTACCTCCCGCAGCTGGACAACACGTTCGAGAAGGCCAAGGGCGTCTTCCCGGCCGGCTACCTGTCGGGCGATCCGCTGCTCGGCAACTTCACCAGCCGCGCCATCGACGACTCCGAATGGTGGGCGCTGACCTGGATCCAGACCTACGACCTGACCAAGAACCCCAAGTACCTCGACATGGCGGTCACGATCGCCCGGTACGTCGAGGACTACTGGGACGACACCTGCGGCGGCGGGGTCTGGTGGGACGCCGAGCGCACGTACAAGAACGCCGTCACCAACGGCCTCTGGATCCGTCTCACCGCCGAGCTGCACAACCGGATCCCCGGTGACAAGCACTGGCTCGGCCGCGCGCAACAGGGCTGGAACTGGCTCACCGGCAGCGGCCTGATCAACGCCGACGGCCTGGTGAACGACGGCTTGACCACGAGCACATGCAAGAGCAACAACGAGACCGTGTGGACCTACAACCAGGGCCTCGCGATCGGCGCCGGCCTCGAGCTGTGGCGCGCGACCCGGAACCCCCAGCTGCTGACGACGGTACGACGGCTGGCGGACTCCGCGATCGGCGCTGGCGGCCTGGTCTCCAACGGAATCCTGACCGAGTCCTGCGACGTACCGGGCAAGGTGTGCGACGACAACCAGAAGCAGTTCAAGGGCATCTTCCTGCGCTACTGGATGGACCTGACCGACACCACGCACGACCGCTACCTCGCTTTCCAGGCCCGGCAGGCCGCCAGTGTCTGGGACAACGACCGGGATGCGGCCGGACGACTCGGACTGCACTGGGCCGGCGGTACGCCGAACGTCTTCGACTGGCGAACCCAGGCCAGCGCGCTCAGCGCCCTGATCGCCGACGTACCGGCGCGACCGCCGGTGCGGTCCCTGTCCGCGACCATGACTCCGGCGCAGCCCGTGGTGATGGCCGCGAGCGCGAGTGCGACCCACGTCAAGCTGGTGGCTCGGGTCCAGGCGACGGCACCAGCGGGACAACGGATCATCGCCGACGTACGGGCCTCGGCTCCCGAGGGCTGGACCGTGACGCCGCGCCAGGCGACCGTGACCCTGCGCCCGAAGGGCAACGCCGTACCGGTGCAAGCTGAGGTCCAGCTCGACGTGGTGATCCCCGGCGGTACGGCGGACGGCCGCTACCCGGTGACCGTGACCGCGACGTCCGGCCCACTCCTGGCGTTCACCACGCAGGCCGAAATCCTGGTGGCGCGCAGCGTGGACTTCGACACCGGCACCGCGGCCGAGCTGCCCTGGCTGTGGGACGCGGGCGGCTCGCAGAGCAACGGCGTACAGAACCGCTTTGCCGACGGCAACGCGTACTTCGTCTACCGCTTCCCGTTCCCGTCCGGCACCACGTCGGCGTCCGCGACGCTGACGATCGACAACGAGTACGTCGTCGAGGTGAGCGGGGACGGCCGGCAGTGGACCACCGTGGCGCGGGAGACCCAGCACGTCCACAGCGGCGAGAACAAGGCCGCCCGGACGTTCGACCTGACGCCGCACCTCGGTCCGGACAAGGTCGCGTACGTGCGCGTCTCGGACTCCTTCCCCGAGGAGGGCTGGGGTGGCCGGCTCTACCACCTGAGCGCGACCTACACGGGGTAAGCGGTCGATCAGGGACGAGCCGCCAGGGGAAGCGTGATCCGGAAGCAGGCACCTTTCCCCGCGGCGGTCGTCAGCTCCACGTCGCCACCGTGGGCCTGGGCCAGCGATCGAGCGATCGCCAGACCCAGGCCCGCGTTGGCACCCCCGGAGCGGCTGCGCGAGCGGTCGGCCCGGTAGAAGCGGTCGAACACGCGGCCGGCCTGCTCGGCGGTCAGTCCCGGACCCTGGTCGGAGATCTCCAGAACCGCGCGGTTCTCGGTGGTGCCGACTCCGATCCGTACCGGCGTACCGGGTGGGGTGTGGGCCACGGCGTTGCCGACCAGGTTGGTGACGACCTGGCGGAGGCGCGCCTCGTCACCCAACACCGGCGCCGGTCCGGGCGGGCCACCGCCGGGGCCGGTCAGCTCGACCGGCCGTGACGGGTCCAGCGCGCGCAGGTCGTGCCGGGCGTCGTTGGCCAGTGTCCGCAGGTCCATCGGCGCCGGCTCGAGCAGGGACTCCGGCGCCT
This sequence comes from Kribbella sp. ALI-6-A, assembly GCF_001984195.1. GTDB lineage: Bacteria > Actinomycetota > Actinomycetes > Propionibacteriales > Kribbellaceae > Kribbella. The sequence continues at coordinate 1,150,231 of NZ_MTQN01000011.1, read as the reverse complement.
CGTCGAGTTGCGCGAGCAGCAGCAGATCCTCGGTCAGGCCGGCCAGCCTCCCGGCCTCCTGCTCGATCCGGCGCATGGTCGCGTCGACGTCCGCCGGTTCGGACAGGGCGCCCATCCGGTACAGCTCGGTGAAGCCTTTGATCCCGAACAGCGGGGTGCGCAGCTCGTGGCTGACGTCGGAGACGAAAGCGCGCATCCGGGCTTCGGAGGCCGACCGGTCGGCGAAGGCCTGCTCCAGCTGGACCAGCATCGTGTTCAGCGAGGCGGACAGGCGGCCGATCTCGGTGCCTGGCGCGGCGAGGTCCGGCACCCGGCGCGACAGGTCGCCGCCCGCGATGGCCGCCGCGGTGTGCTCGATCCGGCGCAGCGGCCGCAGACCGCCGTTCACCGCGAACCAGCCGGCGACGGCGAGCGCGGCCAGGGTCAGCGAACCGGCGATCAGGCTGCTCCGCCGTACTCGGGCGACCGTGGAGTCGGCCTCGGCGAACGAACCCGCCACGATCAGCGAGCCGGACTGCCGGGACAAAGCGATCGCGCGCCACCGGCTGGCGCCGTCGGCCGAGGTGACGACGACGGCGGAACCGCCCGGCGGCGCCTTGCGGAGGTCCTCCACCCGCGGCAGCTGGTCAGGACCGATCCGCGGAGAGCTGACCTCGCTGACGACGGTGCCGGCCGGGTCGAGGAACACGAAGTACGGGCTGCCGAACAGGTCCAGTCCCAGCGCCAGCTGCTGGGCGTTGGCGTCCGCGCGGTCCGGGTTGATCGGGGCGCCGGACAACTGCAGCAGTCGCCCGACCGAGCGGAGTTCCGAATCCAGCCGGGTCTCGAGGTGGTCCTGTAGCCGTGAGGTGACGATCGTGCTGCCCGCGGCGAGGCCGACCACGAGCAGAACAAGGGTGATCAGCACCAGCCGGGACCGCAGCGACAGCCGCCTCACCGCCGCGGCTCGCGCATCACGTAGCCGATGCCGTGCACGGTCTGGATGAGTTTCGGCTCGCCGGTGTCGGCCTTGCGACGCAGGTAGGAGATGTAGGTGTCGACGATGCTCGCGTCACCGCCGAAGTCGTAGGCCCACACCCGGTCCAGGATCTGCGCCTTGGAGACGACGTGACCGGCGTTCTGCATCAGGTAGTGCAGCAGGCGGAACTCCGTCGCGGACAGGCGAACCGGCCGGCCTTGCCGAGTGACCTGGTGCCCTTCCACGTCGAGCTCCAGGTCGCCGACGGTGAGCAGGGCGGCGGGTACGCCGGACGTACGCCGCAGGATCGCCCGGATCCGCGCGATCAGCTCCTCCAGGTCGAACGGCTTGGTGACGTAGTCGTCGGCTCCCAGCGACAACCCCGTCACCTTGTCGGCCTGCCGATCGCGGGCGGTCAGGAACAGCACCGGCACGGGGCCCGATCGGCCTCGCCCGGGGCTGCGTTCCCGCAGCGCCCGGACGACCTCGAAGCCGTCCACGTCGGGCAGCATCACGTCGAGCAGCACCAGGTCCGGCGGTTCCTTGGTGGCGGCGGCGATCGCCTCGGCGCCGGTGGACGCCGAGGCGACCGAGAACCCCGCGAACCGCAGCGTCGCCGACAGCAGCTCGCGCACCGTCGCCTCGTCGTCCACCACCAGCAGACGCTCGGTGCCGGCCGGTCGGGTCACGGCCGGGCCCGTCGCTTCCCCGTCGCCCATGGCAGCCACAATACGGAGCCGCCGCCACGGAATCGGTCCATCGCACCGTGGGCCCAGGCGCCCATCAGACCTCGCGCCGCCGGAAGACGGCGAAGGCCACCACCAGCACGACCGCGATCCCGGCGGTCATCCCGGCCAAGTTCGTCCACGCGTCGGGGTACTCCGGCGTCGGAACCAGGTTCCGGATCTCCGGCCCGCCGAGCGACGGCCAGTACGCGAACGCCTTCTGCACCCCGGACGGAAGCGCACCGCCGAAGGCCGGTACCAGCAGCGTGATCCCGACCTGGACGGCCAGACCTCCCGCGGTGGCCCGGGTGAGCGTGCCGACGGCCACCGCCAGCAGGCCGATCGCAGCCAGATACAGACCGGTGCCGGAGACGGCCGTCAGCACTCCTGGATCGCCCAGCGACGCGGTGGGCGATCCGTCGTGACTGCCGATCATCGCCTGACCGGCGAGGAAGGCGACGAACGACGTCAGCTGTCCGGCGATCAACGCGACGACCGTGAACACCGAGGTCTTTGCCGCCAGCAGCCGGCCCCGGCGCGGCATCGCCGACAGCGACGTACGGATGGTTCCGGTCGCGTACTCGGAGGTGACGACCAGGATGCCGAGCACGCTGACGCACAGCTGGGCCATGAAGAAGCTGTTGAGCGACAGAGCCGTCGGGTCCCAGGCCAGCTGGTCCTCGGGACTCAGCGCGCTGTATCTGCCCTGGTCACCGCCGCAGACGAGCAGGGTGATGCCCGTGGTGAACACCAGCATCGCCAGGAGCGTCCATCGGACCGAGGGCAGACTGCGGAACTTCGTCCACTCCGAGCGCAGCAGGTCGGCGAACCGCACCTGGGTCCGGGCGGCTGGTCCGGTCTCGACCGGTCGCGTCGCGGCGCTCATGCCGTGGCTCCCGCGTACTCGACGCTGTCCTGAGTCAGTTCCATGAACACGTCCTCGAGCGAGGGGGCCTGCGGAGTCAGCTCGGACAACGTGACGCCGTGGAACGCGGCGAGCCGGCCGATCTCGGCGGAGTCCAGCCCGGTGACGATCAGCGAACGCTCCAGCCCACGCCGTACGACGCCGCCGGCGGCGGTGAGGTGCCGCGCGAGCTCGTCGGCGTACTCGGCGCGGACCAGGACGGTGCCCTCGCCGTGCGACCGGGTGAACTCGCTCATGCTGGTGTCCGCGATCAGCCGGCCGCGGCCGATCACCACCAGGTGGTCCGCGGTGACGGCCATCTCGCTCATCAGGTGACTCGAGCACAGCACCGAGCGTCCCTCGGCGGCGAGCGTACGCATGAAGTCACGGATCCACCGGATGCCCTCCGGGTCCAGCCCGTTGACCGGCTCGTCGAAGATCAGGATCTGCGGATCGCCGAGCAGCGCGGCCGCGATCCCGAGCCGCTGGCGCATGCCGAGCGAGAATCCTCCGGCCCGCCGGTGAGCGACCTTCTCCAGCCCGACCATGGCCAGCACCTCGGCCACCCGCCGACGCCCGATCCCGTTGCTCTGGGCAATCGCCAGCAGATGGTCGTCGGCCCGCCGGGCGGGATGCAGCGCCCCGGCGTCGAGCAAGGCGCCCACCTCGGTCAGCGGGACCGGCAGCTGCGCGTACTCCCGCCCACCGATCCGCACCGAGCCCGCCGTGGGCGGGGCCAGCCCCAGAATCATCCGCATCGTCGTGGACTTCCCGGCGCCGTTGGGCCCGAGGAAGCCGGTCACGTGCCCGGGTTCGACGGTGAACGACAGCCCGTCCACCACGACGTCCGGCCCGTACCGCTTGGTCAGTTCACGTACTTCGATCGTCGTCATGCCCGCAGCTTGACCCGCCTGGCTGACCGGCAGCTGAGAGTTCCTGGGAGAACTCTGTGAACCGGTCGCTCACCGCGCGGCACCGGGGAGCGGTCCACAGAAAACTCTGCGAAAAGCCCTCGGGCCCACCCGCGCGGTGCGGGTGGGCCCGAGGGCGTAGACGGCTGCGGATCAGACGTCGTAGTACAGCTCGAACTCGTGCGGGTGCGGGCGCAGCTGGATCGGGGCGATCTCGTTCTCGCGCTTGAAGTCGATCCAGGTCTCGATCAGGTCGGAGGTGAACACGTCACCCTCGAGCAGGAACTCGTGGTCGGCCTCGAGGGCGTCGATCACGGCCGGCAGCGAGGTCGGGACCTGGTTGACCGACGCGTGCTCCTCCGGCGGGAGCTCGTACAGGTCCTTGTCGATCGGGTCGGCCGGCTCGATCTTGTTGCGGATGCCGTCGATGCCGGCCAGCAGCTGGGCGGCGAAGGCCAGGTACGGGTTGGCCGACGGGTCGGGGCAGCGGAACTCGATCCGCTTGGCCTTCGGGTTGGAGCCGGTGATCGGGATCCGGATGCAGGCCGAGCGGTTGCGCTGGGAGTAGACCAGGTTGACCGGGGCCTCGAAGCCGGGGACCAGGCGGTGGTAGGAGTTCACCGTCGGGTTGGTGAAGGCCAGCAGCGACGGCGCGTGCTTGAGCAGACCGCCGATGTACCAGCGGGCGGTGTCGGACAGGCCGCCGTACCCGGACTCGTCGTAGAACAGCGGGTCGCCGTTGCTCCACAGTGACTGGTGGCAGTGCATGCCCGAGCCGTTGTCACCGAAGATCGGCTTCGGCATGAAGGTCGCGGTCTTGCCGGCGTCCCAAGCGGTGTTCTTGACGATGTACTTGAACTTCATCACGTCGTCGGCGGCGCTGAGCAGCTCGCTGAAGCGGTAGTTGATCTCCGCCTGGCCCGCGGTGCCGACCTCGTGGTGGGCGCGCTCGACGATCAGCCCGGAGTTCTCCAGGTGCTTGGTGATGTCGTTGCGCAGGTCGGCGAAGTGGTCGACCGGGGGCGCGGGGAAGTAGCCACCCTTGTAGCGGACCTTGTAGCCGCGGTTGCCACCCTCCTCGACCCGGCCGGTGTTCCAGGCGCCGGCCACGGAGTCGATGTGGTAGTAGCCCTCGTTCTGCTTGGTCTCGAAGCGGACGTCGTCGAAGACGTAGAACTCCGCCTCGGGCGCGAAGAACGCGGTGTCGGCGATCCCGGTCGACTTCAGGTACTCCTGCGCCTTGCGGGCGATGTTGCGCGGGTCGCGCGAGTACGCCTCACCGGTCAGCGGGTCGTGCACGAAGAAGTTGATGACCAGCGTCTTGTCCTTGCGGAACGGGTCCAGGTACGCGGTCGTCGGGTCGGGCAGCAGCGACATGTCGGACTCGTGGATCTGCTGGAAGCCGCGGATCGACGAACCGTCGAACTGCAGGCCGTCCTCGAAGACCTCGGGACCGAACGACGACACCGGGACGGTGAAGTGCTGCATGATGCCCGGCAGGTCACAGAACCGGACGTCGATGAACGCGACGCCCTCGTCCTTGACGTAGGCGAGCAGCTCCTCAGCGCTGGAAAACATACGTACTCCTCGGGGTGGCTCAGAGATTGTTCTGAACGTAGGCCCTGCCGATTACTCGGTCGTGACCCCAATGTTTCGCGGATGTTAAGCCCAGCGTGTCCGCGCTGACCCACTGGCGAGGCGGGGGAGGCAGGTGAGATCTGCGCACCCCATCCGTAGGCTAGCCATCATGGCATCATCCGCACAGCCGGGGACAGGACCCGCCGAAGAGTTCCGTTATCCGGGCAACCGTCTCGGACTGCCCGAGGACGGCCCGGGCTCGGTCACCGGCTGGGGGCGCCGGTTGCTCGCGCTGCTGATCGACTGGCTGATCGCCGGCCTGATCGCCTCGGCGATCACCGGAACGCCGATATGGGCCGGAGGCAACGACTACAACACCGCCCAGCTGGTCACGTTCTTCGCCATGTCGGCGGTGCTGTCCGGCCTGGCCGGCTTCACCCTCGGGCACCGGATCTGCGGCCTGCGGGTGATCCGCGCCACCTCCGCCGGTCCCGGCTACACCGCTCAGCCCGGGCTGCTGGCCGGCGTGATCCGCTCGTTCCTGATCTGCCTGGTGCTCCCCGCCGTCGTCTTCGACCGCGACCGCCGCGGCCTGCACGACCGCGCCGCGGGCACGATCGTCGTCCGCCGCTGACCGCAAGCTGCCACTGCGTCACGCTGCGCTGTGCGACGCGGCAGGCTGAACGCCATGAAGGTGATCATGGCCACCCTGGCCGCCTGCCGCGACGGTGACTGCCAGGTGCGGGTCTCGTCGGGCCGGACGACGATCAAGTTCCGTGGCGGCAAGCTCGTGATCACCAAGGTGGACGCCAAGTTCGCCCACTTCGTGCTCACCGGTGCCTACGGCAGCGGCAACGGCACGCTCGGAGTGTCACCGGTCACCTTCGGCGCGAGCCTGAGCGTGATCACCGGGCCGGTCCCCAGGGAGCAGGACCCGCCCGGCCTCACCTTGCGCGCGCCGTCTGTGGGGAACGGGGGAGCGATCATCGACGTGCACCTGGTCGAGTGACCGGGCGCGCCTAACGCCGGGTGAGCAGCAGCTGGACGTCGTCCAAGTAGCCCGAGCGGAAGCCGGCCTCGGAGTAGGCCAGGTAGAACTCCCACATCCGGCAGAACGTCTCGTCGAAGCCGAGGGCGGCGATGTTCGGCCATTGCTGGATGAAGCGGTTGCGCCAGATCCGCAGCGTGCGGGCGTAGTCCGGGCCGAGGCTGCGCAGGACCTGGGCGTGCAGCCCGGTGTGCTGGTTGGTGACGTCCTTGATCACCTTCACCGACGGGATCAGCCCGCCGGGGAAGATGTACTTCTGCACCCAGGTGAAGGTGTTGCGGGTGGCCAGCATCCGCTCGTGCGGCATCACGATCGCCTGCACCACCGCCACACCGTCCGGCGCCAGCCGCCGCTCGATCGCGTCGAAGTAGACCGGCCAGTACTTCTCGCCGACCGCCTCGATCATCTCGACGCTCAGCACCGCGTCGAACTCACCGATCTGGTCGCGGTAGTCACGCAGCGCGATCTGGACCCGGTCGCTCACGCCGGCGTCGGCGACCCTGCGCTGGGCGAGCAGGGCCTGCTGGGAGGCGATCGTGATCGCGGTCACCCAGGCGCCGCGCTGGGCCGCGCGGATCGCCAGGCTGGCCCAGCCGCAGCCGATGTCGAGCACGCGGGAGCCCGACCGGACCCCGGCCGCGTCGAGGATCGCGTCCAGTTTGTGCAGCTGGGCCGGCGTCAGTTCGTCGTACGAGGCGGTGCCGAGATCGGCGAGCGGGTCGGCGGTGCCGAAGTACGCCGCCGAGTAGGTCAGGGTCGGATCGAGGAACTCCGAGAACATCGCGTTGCTCAGGTCGTAGTGCCGGCTGATGTTCTCCCGGGCGCCGGCCCGGTCGTTCTCCTGGTCGGACGGCTGGGACTTGGTGACCAGCCAGCGCAGCGACTGGGCCCACTTCGGCAGCAGGTGCCGGTTCTCCTCGTTGCTGAACCGCTCGGCGAACGGCACCAGCAGATCGGCCAGGTCGGTGCCGGGCTCGGGATCCCAGTCACCGGCCAGGTAGGCCTCGCCGAACCCGGAGCCGGCGTCCTGACCGAGCCGGTCCAGGAACGGTCCGGTGCGGTGCACCCGCATTGCCGGACCGCCGAGGCCGTAGCGGCGGTTGTCGATCACGATCGAGGCAGGCAAATCCTTGGCGATGATCCGGATCGCGGCCAGCGCGCCGGCCCGGCGTACCGGGTTGGAGCGGGGTGCGGCCAGGCTCGGCCAGGTCGTGGCCGAAGGCTGGTGCACCGCCGGGATGAGATCCGTCATGTCTGTTCTACCTCGGGTTTCGTCCGTCCTGGTCGCACCCTAAGGCCGGAAGGCGGCCGTCGGGTGGACCAGGAAGGCGCGGTGGTGTCAGCCGGTGCGCTGACCCAGGTACAGGTGGTTGCCGTCGGGGTCCTCGGCACGGGCCAGCCGCTCGCCCCACGGTTGCGCGGCCGGCTCCTGGGTGATCCGCCCACCGGCGGCCCGGATCCGGTCCACGATCCCGTCGAGGTCGTCGGTGTAGAGCCAGAGTGCGATCGGCGGCTCACCCGGCGTGACCCGGAAGTCCGGGTCGTGGCCGAGCCCCAGCGAAGCCTTGCCGAACTGCAGACTGACGTACCCCGGTGCTCCCTCGGGCGGGAACTGGTACACCTGCTCACCACCGAGCACGTCGGTGTAGAACGGCAGCAGCCGGTCCAGGTCAGCAGTCGTCACGATAGGGAAAACGTCGTCGACGGCCATGAGTTACCTCCTCGTTCCGCAGGATGGACGACAACCTGACGAACGGGAAGCCCTGGAATCGACCGCCGGAGCCCGGCTCAGCGGCCCTTCATCGCCTGGCGGGCGCCCTTGAGGCTGGTCGGAACCGGCCCCTTCGGCATCGGCACCTGCGGGCGGACGGCGTCCAGCGCCTTCAGCCGCTGCAGCAGGTCGGTGATCTCGGACGGCTGCAGCGCCTGGGGCAGCTTCATCACGTGCTTGGTGAGCTTGCGGATGTCGACCTCGCCCTCACCCTTGCCGGCCACGATCTGGATCACCGGCGCGCCGCCCGCGACCCGGGTGTGCTTCTTGCCCTCGGCGGCGAGCAGGTTCTTCACCCGGCTGGGCTGGCCCTCGCCGACCAGGACGATGCCCGGACGGCCGACCACGCGGTGCACGATGTCGGCGTTCTTGGTGACCGCGACGGCGGGCGTCACGTTCCAGCCGCGGCGCAGCGTCTGCAGCGCCGAAGCGGCCGCACCGGCCTGGCCCTCGATCTGGCTGTAGGCCGCCTTCTCGACCCGGCGGCCGAACACGATCGTGGTGGCCAGGAAGCCGAGCGCGACACCGAGCGGGATCCAGATCAGCAGCGGGCCGACCAGGATGCCCAGCGCGACGAACACGGCGACCACGCCGAGGAAGATCGCGGCGAGCAGCAGCCCGATCCGGGGGTCGGACTTCTTGGTCAGCTGGTACGCCGACCTGATCTGCTTCAGCCGGCTGGTCTTCTCGGCGGGGGCGTCGTTCTTGGCCATCTCTACCTTGTCATCCTCGGGATCGGGTCCTAAGCATCCTGGACAGCGGAGGTCATCCGCGACTCCACCGCCTGACGGTACAGCCGACCGGCGCGGTACGACGAACGCACGAGCGGGCCGGACATCACGCCGGCGAACCCGATCTGCTCGGCCTCGGCCTGCAGCTCGACGAACTCCTCCGGCCGGACCCACCGCTCGACCGGGTGGTGGCGCACCGACGGGCGCAGGTACTGGGTGATCGTGATGATCTCGCAGCCGGCGGCGTGCAGGTCGGTCAGCGCCTGGCTGACCTCCTCGCGGGTCTCGCCCATGCCGAGGATCAGGTTGGACTTGGTGACCAGGCCGTAGTCGCGGGCCTGGGTGATCACGTCCAGCGACCGCTCGTAGCGGAAGCCGGGCCGGATCCGGCGGAAGATCCGCGGCACCGTCTCGACGTTGTGCGCGAACACCTCGGGCCGGGACGAGAACACCTCGGCCAGCTGCTCCGGTACGGCGTTGAAGTCGGGCGCGAGCATCTCGACGCCGGTGCCCGGGTTGAGCGCGTGGATCTGGCGGATCGTCTCGGCGTACAGCCAGGCGCCGCCGTCGTCCAGGTCGTCGCGGGCCACACCGGTCACGGTCGCGTAGCGCAGGCCCATCTTGCTGACCGACTCGGCCACGCGGCGCGGCTCGTCACGGTCCAGCGCCTGGGGCTTGCCGGTGTCGATCTGGCAGAAATCACAGCGCCGGGTGCACTGGTCCCCGCCGATCAGGAAGGTGGCCTCGCGGTCTTCCCAGCACTCGAAGATGTTGGGACAGCCGGCTTCCTGGCACACCGTGTGGAGCTCTTCGGACTTCACCAGCGCCTGCAGCTTCTGGTACTCCGGGCCCATCTTCGCGCGCGTCTTGATCCACTCGGGTTTGCGCTCGATCGGGGTCTCCGCGTTGCGCACCTCGAGCCTGAGCATCTTTCGTCCTTCTGGGGCGATCGTCACGCCCTCCAGAGTACGCCGGGCCGGTCAGGGCCTTTCCACCCGTAGGCTGGTGAGCCATGTCAAGTCCACAGCCCGTGCGCGAGCCGGCCCCGCCCGAGCCCGGGACGCCGCCGAAGACCGGCACGACCGTCCGGGGCTGGATCCGGCCCGGACCGACCGCGCAGGAGCAGCGCTACGACGTGCTGCTCGGCGTCGGGATGGCCGTCGCGGGCGTGATCGGGACCGAACTGGCCCGCGGTTCGACGCCGATGCCGGCCCAGATGGGGTTCGGCGGCGTCGAGCCGTACGTGCTGAGCGCGGCCGGTGCCCTGGCGCTGTGCTTCCGCCGCCGCCGGCCGATCGCCGTCCTGCTGGTCGTCTCGGTGCTGTTCATCGTCACCGGCGAGCGGGCGACGTTCGCGTTCAGCAGCAACATCGTCACCCAGGCGACCCAGTTCATGGCGATCTACGCGGCGGTCGCGTGGGCCCGGGACCGGCGGCTGATGAAGGCGACGGTGGCGGTCGTGTTCGTGGCGATGTTCGGCTGGCTCACGATCGGGTTCGTCCGGGCGCTGCGCAACGACGAGTTCAAGGGCGCCAACGACACCCTGCTCGGGCCGTACGTGTCCGCCGTGGTCATCACGCTGGCGATCAACGTGCTCTACTTCTTCGGCGCCTACTTCTGGGGCCGTACGGCGTGGGGCGTGGCCCGGCAGCGGCACGAGCTGGAGCAGCAGGCCGCCGAGCTGGCCACCCAGCAGCAGGCCAACGCCCGGCGCGCGGTGATCGACGAGCGGCTGCGGATCTCCCGCGAGCTGCACGACGTGGTCGCGCACCACATCAGCAGCATCGGGATCCAGGCCGGCGGCGCACGCCGGGTGATGGAGCAGGACCCGGACGCCACGAAGAACGCGCTGAGCGTGATCGAGAACTCCAGCCGGACGGCGGTCAACGAGATGCGCCAGCTGCTCGGCATGCTCCGGGCCGCCGATCCGGAGCTCGACGACGAGCCCGGGCCGGCCACGGCCAAGGCCCCGCAGGCGGGCGCGGACCGGCTGCCCGCGCTGGTCGTCGAGGCGAGCGGGACCGGGCTGGACGTCGGGTTCCACCAGATCGGGCCGCCGGTGAAGCTGCCGGAGACGATCTCGGTGTCGGTCTACCGGATCGCGCAGGAGGCCCTGACCAACGTCCGAAGGCACTCGACCGCCCGAACGGCCCACGTGACGCTGCGCTACCTCGACGACGCGGTCGAGGTCGAGGTGATCGACGACGGCAGGCCCAAGCACGCCCCGGTCGGCAGCCGGCTCGGCCACGTCGGCATCCGCGAACGCGTCGCGCTGCTCGGCGGCGAGTCCGAGATCGGGCCCCGCCCGGTCGGCGGCTTCCGGGTCCGCGCGAGAATCCCGCTGGAGCCGTCGCCGGTGGCCGAACCCGAGACAGGGGAAACTGTCCGTTCCGTGCAGGACCGCGAAGGAGCAGTCAGTGAGTGAGAGTCCGGAACCGTCGTCGCCGATGCGCGTGCTGCTGGTCGACGACCAGGATCTGGTCCGGGCGGGATTCCGGATGATCCTGTCGGTCGAGCCGGACATCGCGGTGGTCGGTGAGGCCGCCGACGGGGAGAAGGCGGTCGAGCTGGCCCTGGAGCTGCGCCCGGACGTCGTCCTGATGGACGTCCAGATGCCCGGTTTGGACGGCATCGCCGCCACCCAGCGGATCGTCGCCGCCGACGCCGGCAAGGTCGTCATCCTGACCACCTTCGACCGCGACGACTACCTGTTCGAGTCCCTCGGCGCCGGTGCGAGCGGCTTCCTGCTGAAGAACACCGCGCCCGAGGACCTGGTCGAGGCGATCCAGGTGGTGCACTCCGGTCACGCCCTGCTCGCTCCCGAGGTGACGCGGCGGGTGATCAAGCGGTTCGCCGGTGGCGGCGAGCGGGTGTACCGGCCGGACCTGGTCGCCGACCTGACCGAGCGCGAGCGGGAGGTGCTCGGCCTGATTGCCCGCGGCTTGACCAACACCGAGATCGCCGGCCAGCTGTTCGTCGGCGAGGCCACGGTGAAGACCCACGTCTCCCGCGTGCTGCTGAAGCTCGGCCTGCGCGACCGGGTCCAGGCCGTGGTCTTCGCCTACGAGTGCGGCCTGGTCGTCCCCGGCGACGACGCCACGGCCTGAAGCAGCGTCACCGCGACCACCAGCACGCACACCGCGGCAACCAGTACGACGACCAGCGGCACCCCGCCGTACGGCGCGAGCAGTGGTGCCAACGCGATCAGGACCATGCCCGCGACGCTCGTGCTCGGCCGGAGCAGCGGGGTCTGGGTAATCGTGCGGTTCACCGCCCACAGCAGCACGACGAACACCGCCGCCGGTACGGCGATGGCGTAGCCCGCGGCGGTGGGGGAGAGCGGCAGGTGGTGGCTCGTCTGCTCGACCGCGACCTCCAGTCCGGCGCCCAGTGCCGCCAGCGCCGCGAACAGGCCGTAGTGGCCGTAGCCCCAGACGAACGACTTGTCCCGGTTCTCCTCCAGACCGGCACCGGCCGGCTGGATGAAGTAAAGCCACCACAGCGAGAAGAGGAGCACCAGACCGCCGGCCGCCACGATCACCATCGCCGGGCTGAGCTCGGTGGCCCGGACCGCGTTGCTGACGGCGAGCACGCTCTCGCCCAGCAGGATGATGGTGAACAGCCCGTACCGCTCCGCGACGTGGTGCGGGTGCCAGCCGGTGTCGCCGTTGCGCTGCGCCCACCACGGCACGGTCAGCTCCAGCACGGCCAGGCAGACAAAGGTGAGTGTGGTGGTCTCGCCGGTTGCCAGCCGGACCAGCCAGCCCAGCTGGAGCAGGCTGATCCCTACGGCGTTGCGGATCGCCGTACGGCGCCCGTCGGGGTCCTCGACCGCGGCGCGCAGCCACTGGACGATCTGGCCGCCGCGCATCATCAGGTACCCGAGCGTGACGACGCGGAAGTCGGCATCGGCCGCCGCGGCCGGTACGCCGGCCGCCAGCACCAGCACTCCGCCCATCTGCACCATGGTGAGCAGCCGGTAGGGCACGTCGTCGGTGTCGTAGGCGGTGGCGAACCAGGTGAAGTTCATCCACGCCCACCAGATCGCGAAGAACACCTGCAGGAACCCGCTGACGGCGTAGTGCCCGGTCGCGAGGCTGTGCGCGAGCTCGGCCGCGGCGGCCGCCACCGCGACCACGAAGGTCAGGTCGAACAGCAGCTCGAGCGGACTGGCGGTGCGGTGCTGTTCGTCGGGTCGGCGCGGGCGCATCCGGGCCCTGATCACGGCTGCGGGCATGGTTCGGCTCCTGGGCTGGTCGGCTCTCGCCAGCACAGACAGCGCAGCGGGCCGGTCTGTGACCGGGCTCGCTGACCAAAAAGTCGGCCGAACCTGTCACAGCCGCGGGGGCTGTCCGGTCATAGCTGCTGACCGGGCGGCGGCAGGCCCCCGGACGGGACAGGAGGTCGGGCATGAAGATCGTCGTCATCGGTGGCACCGGGCTGATCGGGTCGAAGCTGATCCGCCGGTTCACCGCGCACGGGCACGAGGCGGTCGCGGCCGCGCCGAACACCGGGGTCAACACGCTCACCGGCGAGGGGCTGGCCGAGGTCCTGGTCGGAGCCGACGTGGTCGTCGACGTGTCGAACTCGCCGTCGTTCGAGCCGGCCGCGGTGATGGAGTTCTTCACCACCTCGACCGGCAACGTGCTGGCCGCTGAGGCCGAGGCCGGCGTCGGGCACCACGTCGCGCTGTCGATCGTCGGCACTGAGCGGCTGCCCGACAACGGGTACTTCGCGGCCAAGATCGCCCAGGAGCAGCTGATCGAGAAGTCGGGCGTGCCGTACTCGCTGGTGCACGCGACCCAGTTCTTCGAGTTCGCGATCGGGATCGCCGACGCCGCGACCACCGGCCGGCAGGTCCGGATCGCGCCGGTGAAGTTCCAGCCGATGGCCGGTGACGACGTGGCCGACGCGGTCGCCAAGGTCGCGGTCGGTACGCCGCTGAACGGCCGGCTCGAGATCGCCGGGCCGGAGCAGTACCGGATGGACGAGTTCATCCGCGAGGCGCTTGCCCTGCACAACGACCCGCGCGAGGTGCTGGTCGACGAGCACGCCACCTACTTCGGCTCGGAGCTGCTCGACGGCAGCCTGGTCCCCGAGGGCGACGCCCAGCTCGGGCACATCCGCTACACCGACTGGGCCAAGGGGGACCAGCACCGATGAGCACGCCGGACGAGAGCTCGTTCCTGCGCGACGCGGAGAGCATGTACGGGCCGGAGACGCTGCACGAGCTGGAGCACGAGGTGCGGCTCGACCTCGACATGATCGCGGCCAGCGAGCCGGAGCGCGTCGTACCGGTCAGTGAGTGGCTGGTCGACCCCACCGAGGTGGAGCGGGACGAGGTGGCGCTGCGCAGCCTGCTCGGCGCGGTCGAAGCGATGGAGGGCGAGTTGCCCCGCCCGGACGACGTCTGAGGTGAAGATGGAGGCAATGCCCGAACCCGTGGACGAAACAGCTGTCAGCGAGGCGGACGACCTGGAGGAAGCGGCCCGGGTGTTCGCCGAGCTGCGTCCGCGGCTGTTCGGCATCGCCTACCGGATGCTGTCCAGCGCGACCGAGGCCGAGGACCTGGTCCAGGACGTCTGGGTGCGCTGGCAGACCTGTGACCGCAGTGTCGTGCTCAACCCGGCGGCCTACCTGGCGACGACGACCACCCGGCTGGCGATCAACGCGGCGCAGTCGGCCCGGGTGCGTCGCGAGACGTACGTCGGGCCGTGGCTGCCCGAACCGGTCGACACCAGCGCCGACCCGTTGCTCGGTGCCGAGCGTGGAGAGGCGCTGGAGTTCGCCGTACTGATCCTGCTCGAGCGGCTGTCGCCGAACGAGCGGGCGGCGTACGTGCTGCGGGAGGCGTTCGACTACCCGTACTCGCAGATCGCGGAGATCCTGCAGCTCAGTGAGCCGGCTGTGCGTCAGCTGGTCAGCCGGGGGCGCAAGCGGGTCAGCGGCGACCGCCGTACGCCGGTTGACGAGGCGGAGCAGCGCCGGCTGCTCAGTGCGTTCGTCACTGCGGCCCGGACGGGGGACCTGGTCGCACTGGAGAACCTGTTCGCGGCGGACGTGTCCAGCTACTCCGACGGTGGTGGGATCGTTCGGGCCTCCAAGATCCCCGTGCACGGCGTGGAGCGGGTCGCCAAGTACTACCGGGCCTTCGCCGATCGCTTCTGGGCCGGTGTCGACGTGGAGATCGCCACGGTCAACGGTGAAGCGATGGGACTGCTGCGGATGGACGGCACGGTCTTCGCGGCGGTCACCGTGGTCGCGTCGGCGGAGGGCATCAACCAGATCTACTGGCAGATGAACCCGAACAAGCTCGCCGGTGTGAGTTGATGATCGACCACCTCGTCACGGCCCTGCGGTCGGGACAGGTGGAGCACCTGCTCGCACCGGACGCCGTACTGGTCTCCGACGGTGGTGGGCAGGTCGCCGCTCCACTGCGCCCGGTCCACGACGTCGTGGAGATCGCCCGGCTGGTCACCGTCCACTGCACCCGGCCGGGCGCGGACCTGTCCGTCGAGCACGCCAACGGCCGGCCGGCGATCGTCGTACGACGCTCCGGCCGGGCGCAGGCCGTGCTGTGCGTGGACGGCGCCGGAGTCGTCGTCACCCACCTGTGGCTCATCCTCAACCCGGCCAAACTCACCGCCTGGCACCGGGAGGTCCCTCGTACGGATGACCCTGGTGGTCACACTGGGGGCCGACGTGCGGACACGCCCGGCTGACTAGCGTTGGAACCACTCCCGGACACCGGGAGCGGCCGGGCGTGCGTCCGGCCAGGGGCCGAAGCAGCAGAGGAACGGTGAACGGGATGCTGAGCGTTGCTGGGTTGACCCGGCGGTTCGGTGATCACCTCGCCCTGGACGACGTGACGTTCGACGTCGTACCGGGGCGGATGACCGGCTTCGTCGGAGCGAACGGGGCCGGCAAGACCACGACGATGCGGATCGTGCTCGGGGTGCTCGCACCGACGGCGGGACAGGCGCTGTGGAACGGCGTACCGCTGACCCACGAGGTGCGCCGCGACTTCGGCTACATGCCGGAGGAGCGTGGGCTGTACCCGAAGATGAAGATCCGCGACCAGTTGGTGTTCTTCGGCCGGTTGCACGGTCTCGACCCGGTCCGGGCCGAGGAGCGGACCGACAAGATCCTCGACCGGCTGGGCCTGACCGAGCGGGCCGGCGACATGCTGGAGACGCTCTCGCTGGGCAACCAGCAGCGCGTCCAGATCGCCGCCGCGCTGGTGCACGAGCCGATCGCGCTGGTGCTCGACGAGCCGTTCAGCGGACTCGACCCGCTGGCCGTCGACGCGATGGTCGACCTGCTCCGCGAGGAGGTCACGCCGGAGGTGCCGGTGCTGTTCTCCAGCCACCAGCTCGAACTGGTCGAGCGGCTGTGCGACGACCTGGTCGTGCTGTCCCGCGGCAAGGTCGTTGCCGCCGGCCCGGTCGCCTCGCTGGCCGCCGGCTCCAGTACGACGTACCGGCTGGTGACCGACGGCGACGCGGGCTGGCTGCGCGACGTCCGGGGGATCACCGTGCGCGACGTGGACGGCTCGTCCGGGCTGTTCGACGTGACCGAAGCGGGCCAGGAGCAACTGGTCCTTCAGCAGGCGATGAGTCGCGGGCAGGTGCTCGAGTTCGGGGCCGAGCGTGTGGCGTTGAGCGACGTCTTCCGGGAGGCGACCCGATGAGCACCCAGCAGAGCAGGACCAGGCTGCAGCACCCGTGGCAGTTGGTCGCGCTGCGCGAGATCAGCACGAAGCTGCGGGACAAGACGTTCATCGGCTCGACGGTGTTCATGCTGATCGTGGTGATGGCGGCGGTGATCATCCCGGCGCTGCTGGCCGGCAACGACTCGCCGGACAAGGTCGCGGTGCTGGACGACGCCGGGGCGCGGGTCGTCCAGCAGGCCGACCTGGTCAACGGCGACGACAGCCTGGAGGTGACCCGGGTCGCGGACCGGGCCGCGGCGGAGCGGGCCGTGACCGACGGGGACGTCGCGGTGGCGCTGCTGCCGGCCGACAACGGCTACGTCGTACTGGGTGACGACGAAGTCGATTCCGGCATCGGGAACAGCCTGCGCGAGGCGGCGGTCAGCCTCGGCATGTTCGCCAACGCCGCGAAGGCGGGGCTGACACCGGAGCAGTTGCAGGCCGGTACGGCGGTACAGGAGCAGCTGCTGAACCCCGGACCGCTGCCCGAGATCGTGGCGAACTTCGTGAACATCGGGCTGGCGCTTGCCTTCTACATGACCGCGCTCGGCTTCGGCATGATGATCGCGCAGAGCGTCGTGCAGGAGAAGGAGAGCCGGGTGGTCGAGATCCTGGCCGCCGCGATCCCGATCCGGGCGCTGCTGTGGGGCAAGGTGGTCGGCAACACGGTGATGGCGCTGGCCCAGATCGTGGTGATCGCGGCCGCGTCGCTGATCGGGCTGCTGGTCACCGGGCAGGCCGACATCCTCGAGGTGATCGCGCCGGTCGCGGGCTGGTTCGTGGTGTTCTTCGTGCTCGGGTTCCTGGCGCTGGCCGGGCTGTGGGCGGTGGCCGGCTCGCTGGCCACCCGGCAGGAGGACCTCGGCTCGACCACGTTGCCCGGCCAGATGATCCTGATGGTGCCGTTCTTCTTCTCGGTGTTCGCCGGGGGAACGGCCAAGACGGTGGCCTCGTTCGTACCGATCGCGTCGTCGATGGCGATGCCCGGGCGGATGCTGACCGAGGACGTGCCGCTGTGGCAGCCGTTGGTCGCGATCGCGTTGCTGCTGCTCGCGACCGTGCTGATCATCCGGCTCGGCGCGCGGTTGTACGAGCGGACGCTGCTGCAGACCGGGCGCAAGCTCGGTTACCGAGAGGCACTGACGCTCGAACCGTCCTGACTCATCGTCACAGCCGGGCAAACGTTACAGCGATTTGCCCGGCTGTGACGAAACCGCAATACAGTCGCTGTGTACCGCTGCGTCACCTCGACTACGGTCACAACGCATGAACGTCGAGCTGCGCCACCTGCGGGTGGTGGTCCTGGTGGCAGAGGCGGGGTCCGTCGGCCGGGCGGCTCGCTGGCTGAAGGTGAGCCAGCCGAGCCTGACCGCGCAGCTGAAACGGATCGAGGCGGCGTTCGGCGGTGAGCTGTTCGAACGCTCCCGCACCGGTGTCACCCCGACGGCCCTCGGCCGGTACGCCGTGGACCGGGCCCGCGCGATCCTGGTCGACGTCGACCATCTGTCCGCGACGGTCTCGGCGATGACCGCGGTCGAGTCCAGCGCGGTCCGGCTCGGCGGGTTCCCGACCGCGCCGATGTCGGGCATCGCGTCCCGGCTGCGCGCCCACGGGGAGATCGAGCAGGTCAGCATCGAGGTCGAGTGGGCGACCAGCGTGCTGCTGCAGCAGCTCGAGAGCGGGCGGCTGGACTTCGCGCTGCTGCGCGAGTTCCCCGGCTTCGAGCTCCGGCTGCCGACCGGCGTCGACGCGCGCACGATCGTCGAGTCCGAATCGGCGTACGTCGTGATGGCCGCCGACCACCCGCTGGCGATCGCGAGCCGCCACCGCGGCGAGATCGACCTGGCCGACCTGGCGGGGGAGGAGTGGATCGGCGAACCGCCGGACGACAGCGGCTTCCACGTGCTGTTCCGGGCCTCGTGCGAGCAGGCCGGGTTCACGCCGCGGATCGAGCACCACTCGGTCGACACGTCGGTCGTGATGGGCTTCGTGACCAGCGGGCAGGGGGTCTCGCTGATCTCGCCCACGTCGTACCGGATGCTGTCCAGCGACGTCACCACCCGGCCCCTGGCCGGCGACCCGATCCACCGCCGCCTGTTGCTTGGAGCACCGAGTCGCCGCGCGCGCAGATGGCCGCGGACGTGTGCGAGATGGCGAGCCAGGCGTACGACGAGGCCTTCGCCGAGCATGCGCGGTGGGGTCAGCACCAGCGCATGCACGTCGCCTGATCTTTCGGTTCTGGCAGCGGCCTACTGGCTTGGCTGGCCGAGGATGCAGAACTCGTTGCCTTCGGGATCCGCGAGCACGACCCACGACGCCTCGCCCTGGCCGACGTCGACGCGCCGTGCACCGTGGGCGATCAGCCGGGCCACCTCGGCCTCCTGGTCGTCCGGCCTGAAGTCGAGGTGCAGGCGGCTCTTGGACTTCTTCGCCTCCTCGAGCCGGACGAAGTCCAGGCCCGGCATCTGGTCCGGCGCGGGACGGATCTCGAACTCGTCGTCGGAGGAGTAGACCACCACCCAGCCGAGCGCGTCGGCCCACCACTGTCCGAGGGCCCTCGGATCCGCCGAGTGAACGATGACCTGTTCCCATAACAAACTCATTCGCCGAGCCTAACTCCGGCGGCGCTTCGGGTGCAGGCCGTTTTTCGAGGTCGCGCGCGGCAAGGCAAAGGCCCGGTCGCTGGTGCGACCGGGCCTGTGTGAGTGTGCCGTCAGGCTCCGGCGGGCCGGAACTGTCCGACGAAGAACTCGCCGGTCTCCTCGGGGTCGTCCATCCGCTCGCGGTACTGCTGGCCGACCTCTTCCACGGGGCGTGCGAACGCCTGCTGGCCGGGGGTTTTCGGCGGCTCGGGGGATCTGGGTGGGGCGGCCTCGGGCGCCTTCGGCTGGACCGCCTCGGGTGCGGCGTTCGGCGCCTCAGCAGTCGGGGCGTCGGGCTTCGGGGTTTCAGCCTTCGGGGCTTCGGCCTGCGGCTGAGGGGCTGCCGGCGGTGTGCTCGGCAGCTGGGCAGTCGTGGGCGCTGCGGCCAGCGCAGTCGCACCGGTGCTCGCGGCCGGCGGCTGATCGTCCTTGTCGTTCTTGTCCTGCGGCGCCTCGGCGACCGGCATCTGCTGCGTCGCGTCCCGGTCGACCGGCACCTGCTGTGTCGCATCGGAGTCCGCGGCAGCTGCCTGTGTCTGCGTGGCGTCGTCGGAGTCTGCGGCAGCTGTCTGTGTCTGCGTGGCGTCGTCGGAGTCTGCGGCACCTGCCTGTGTCTGCGTCGCGTCCGAGTCCGCGGCAACGACCTGCGTCGCGTCCGATTCGGGCGCGACCTTGTGGGTCTCGTCGTCGGCCGCCTCGGCGCGCGCCGTCCGGTCCGCATCGTTGCTCACGGCACCGACCGCCGCGGTCTGCTCGGGCCGCACCCGGGCGTCCGCCTCGCTGAACTGCATCGTGTTCTCGTCCGCCTGGCTCCGCGGCTGCACCGGCGCCGGCTCGTCCTCGAAGAGGTCGTCGTAGCTGGTGTTGCCGAAGCTCTGGAACCGGTTGTCCCCGGCCGGCGGCGCGTACTCCGCACCGGCCGACGGGTAGACCGCCGCGACCTCGGCCTCCTGCTGCGCCTGCGCGAGCTCCTGCTCGCGCTGCCGCCGCTCGGCCTCGGCCCGCTCGCGGCGGCGCCGGCGTACGGATTGGACGATCAGCTGGATCGCGTACACCAGTGAGATCACCGCGAGGATCGGCACCACGCCGTTCAGCGTGTAGGCCTTGATGCCGTTGATCATGCCGGTGGTCACGGCCGGGACGTCGTTGAGGAAGTTCGTCGTCCGGTTGGGGATCCAGTGCACCGCGTAGATCATCGCGCCGAGCGTCAGCGCGGCACCGAGCGCCGCCGCTCCGGAGAAGTACGACACCAGCGCCCAGAAGATCAGCGCTCCGATGCCGTAGGCAAGCGCCATCTCCTTCGCGTTCAGCTCGACCCCGCCCTCGGCGGTCAGCACTCCGAACGCGGCCGGACCTGCCAGCGCCGCGACGATCCCGAGAAGAAAACCAAGGATTTTGGACACACGCCCACCGTAGCGACGTTTTTCCCACACACAGCGACGACACTTCGGCGCTCCATCGGAGCTTCACCTACGCACTGTCACGAGGCGCGCGATGGTGGGAGTCGTCGCCGACCCCGGTTCGCTGGGGACTGACGGCCCCGCCCTTGCTAGGGAGTGACGGCCAACCCGTACGTGATGCCGGTCGGTGCCGGGTCCGCGTGGTCGAGATCGGGCGTGCGCTCGTACTCGTCCCAGGCCAGCATCCGGTCCAGTTCGCGCCGGACCGTCGGCAGAACCTCCCGGACGCTCACCTCCCGCCCGAGCTCCTTCGACAACGTGGTCACGTCGGCGTCGGAGATCCCGCACGGCACGATCCGGTCGAACCACGCCAGGTCGTTGTCGCAGTTCAGCGCGAACCCGTGCATGGTCACGCCTTGGGCCACCCGGATCCCGATCGCCGCGATCTTCCGCTCACGCCCGCGCTCGTCGGCCGGCACCCACACCCCGCTCCGCCCCTTGACCCGCCCGGTCCGTACGCCCAACTCGGCGCAGACCGCGATCAGAGCCTCCTCCAGCCGCCGGACGTAGTCCACGACGTACACGTGCGACGCCAGCTTGACGATCGGGTAACCCACCAGCTGGCCCGGGCCGTGCCAGGTGATCTTGCCGCCGCGGTCGACGTCCACCACCGGCGTACCGTCCATCGGCCGCTCGTGCGGCTCGGTCCGCTTGCCGGCGGTGTAGACCGGCGGGTGCTCGAGCAGGACGACCGTGTCCGCACCGGTGCCCTCGGCAACCGCGGTGTGCAGCCGCCGCTGCTCCTCCCACGCCTGCTCGTAGTCGACCGCCTCGGCGCCGAATCCGGCCTCCACGTAGTTGATAGCCCTCACGTCTTCGAGTGTATGCCTCGCCCATGGTCGGACGTCGGCCACCGTCCACAGGGCCTCCGTTGGTGCTGCGCTGTGGATAACCTCACGGCCGGCGGTGCTGATTCGTGCACTCTCTTGGCATGGCACTCGACGACATCGCCGGCTACAGCTTGCGCCGGAGGCTCGGGTCCGGATCCGTCGGCACCGTCTGGCTGGTCCGCGACCTCGCCTCCGGCCGCCACGCCGTACTCAAACGCATCCCAGCCCCGTCCATCACCGACCCGACCACCTTCGAGCGCGACCTGACCACGCTGCTGGCCATCGATCATCCCCACATCGCCCGGCTGATCGAGGTCCGCCAGGCCAACAACGACTGGTTGCTCTTCGGCCAGCACGTCCCGGCCGGGAACCTCACCGCACTCGTGGACCGCCGAGGCGACCTCACCCTGGGCGAACTGGTCACACTGATCAGCCCACTGGCCGACGCCGTCGCGATCCTGCACACCAAGGGCCTGCACCACGGCCGTCTGACGCCCGAGAACATCCTCTTCGACGCCGACGGACGTCCCGTCATCACTGACACGTTTCTTCGGTCTCAAGATCCCACGACGACTCCTGCCGACGACATCGCGGCGTTGTCGGCGCTGACCGAGCTCGCCGCCGGCACCACGACGTCGTTCCCAGCGACGCTCTTCATCGACACGAACGCATCCGTCCTTGCCCGCAAGGTCCTCGACCTGTCGCCACCCACTCCGCTCAACCTTGCTTTCCCTGACCACTCCGTGGCCTCGTCCACCTCACAAGCCGAGGGTGTGCCCTCGATCCAGCTCCCGCCGACGGCCGCCACGCCACCCATCCCGAGAACCCTTCGAACGCCGGACTCCGCACCCGGGACCAGACGCAAATCGACGCTCGGCCCCACCACGGTTGAGCCTGCGTCCGGACCTGCTGTGTCCAGCCCGACGTCCGCCCCCGCCGCACCCGACCCGAGGCCAATCGCCACGCCCACCTTCGCCGGTGCCACGCCCCCCTTCGCCGGTGCCACGCCTACCTTGGCCGGTTCCACCCTCCGCGCGGCCCCGACGTTTGGCTCTCGACGCTCCCGCACCCGCCGCCGGTCCCGCCGGGACACCACCCGCAGAGCCCGCCGAGACAACACCACCCGGCTCAACCAGATCCTCGCCACCACCCATCGAGCCCCGCGTTCCCGCCGAACGGCCTACGGAGTTGTCGCCGCCTCAGCCCTGGCCGCGCTGGTCGTCACCGCCATCGCCCTGACCACCCTCGGCATCCTCAACACGCCCACCACCAACCCCGCCGCAGCCGCTCCTCCTTCGCCCACTCCCACCGAGTCGGCTTCTCCAACCCCCATCGAGTCGACCTCCCCAACCCCAGTCGCCGCTCCGGCAACCCCGGCGCCACCGTCCGTCCAATCCACGACCCCGAAGCCCTCCTTCATCCCATCCGCGACCCCGAAGCCCTCCGCCATCCCGCCCGCAACCCCGCAGCCCACCTCCGCCGCCAGCCCCTGGCGCAAAACCTTGGAGTCCCTCGACCAACGCCGAGCCCACGCCTTCTGGACCCTCAACCCCGCCGAACTCGACGCCGTCTACCAACCCGGCAGCGCTCCCTGGTCCGCCGACCGTGCCCTGCTCGCGTCGTACCAGGTCCAGAGGATCCGCATCGCCGACCTCCGCCTCCAGATCCAGCACCTGCAGCAAGAACCGACCCCCGGACCCGCCGTTATCCTCCGAGTCACCGACCGCCTCGTCTCCGGTGCTGCCCTGACTCCCACCGGCCGACGGACCCCCTTTCCTCCCGGCCCTTCCACCACCCGCCGGATCACCCTGATCCCCACCGGCAAGACCTGGCGCATCACCAGCATCGGTCCAGCGTGATTCCCTTCCCTGCAAGCGATCCGGAGCAGAATTCCGCCCCGGACCGCATGCTCCCTCCGTCTTCAGTCAAGCCACTCAACGGTTCTCAGCGACCAACCAGCCGATCCCGAAGCGTCACCTTGCTTATCGGGTCGTCAGTGAGCGGGAGTCGTGACGTCAGCCCCCGGCTTCAGCGACGGCACGACAGCCAGAGCCAGCAGCGCCGCGACAGCAGCAGTCACTGCGGCGAAGGTGAACGCATCGGTGAATCCGGCGTCGGTGGTTCCCGCGATACTCGCGGCTGCGATGCTCGAGACCACCGCGACTCCAACAGCCGCGCCGAACTCGTGGAAGGTGCTGAGCAGTCCCGACGCAGTACCCGCCTCGTGGTGAGCGATCTGCCCGAGCGCGGTCGCGGACGAGGCGACGAATGCCGCGCCGATGCCGGCCGCTCCGACGCTGATTCCGACGACCACCGTGACGGGCCCCTGTCCCAGGGCCGCGACGCCAGTGCCGACCGCGGCGATGAGCAGACCGATCACGGCGACCGTACGGCCGCCCGCCGTACCGATGACGCCGCCGGCCACCTGCGCCCCGACGATGGTCGCCAAGGCCACCGGCAGGAACAGCAGACCGGTGCGCAGCGCGCCGTACCCCTGGTGGTGCTGCAGGTAGAACGAGCCGAGGAAGAACACCGCGATCATCAGCGCCGTCGCGACCAGGATGAGGAACGTTCCCGAAGCCACCGGGCGGCGGGCGAGGATGCGGAGATCCATCAGCGGCGACTTGACGGTCCGCTGCACGACCGCGAACAGCGCGTAGAGCACCACCGCGCCGGCCAACGTGCCGAGCGTTCTGCCGTCGAGCCAGCCCCAGTCGCCGGCGTTGATCAGCGCGTAGATCGCGGTGCCGGTACCGGCGGTGACCAGGAGTGCGCCCGGTACGTCCAGACGAGCCGTCGGTCCGGTCGGCAGGTCGGTCGGCAGCGTCCGGCTCAGTGCGACGAGCACCGCGATGCCGATCGGCACGTTGATGTAGAACACCCACTGCCAGCCCGGTCCCGCGGTCAGCAGCCCGCCGAGCAGTACGCCGATCGCCGAACCGCCGCCGCCGAGGGCCGACCAGATGCCGAGTGCCTTGTTGCGCTCGTCGCCGTGGAACGTCTTGGTCACCACCGAGAGTGCGGCAGGCGACAGCATCGCCGCGCCGAGCCCCTGCGCGATCCGGCCACCGATCACCATCGTCGCGTTCTCGGCGAGGCCGGTGACCAGGGACGCCACGGTGAAGACGAGCAAGCCGGTGAGCACCACCCGGCGAGCACCGAACAGGTCGGCCGCTCGACCGCCGAGCAGCATCAGACCGCCGAAGACCAAGGTGTACGCGCTGACCACCCACGTCAGGGTGTCGCGCTCGAGGCCGAGGTCGGTACCGATGTGCGGCAGCGCGATCGCGACGACGGTCACGTCCAGGATCAGCATGAACTGCGCCACGCCCAGCAGCGCGAGCAGACGCCACCGGCGGGGATCTGCAGTCACGGCTTCTGGCTCGCCGGCGGGTAGTCCAGACACGAGAGAACCTCCAGTTCGTACAGCGATGTATGAGTTATTTGCGCTACACTAACTCGTACACCGGTGTTCGACAAGAGGAGTTTCGGGTGGCCACGACCCACGAAAAGCCGCGCAGCTCAACCGCGTCGACACGTTCGCCGGCCGCCCCGGCGCGACGAGCGGACGCGCAGCGCAGCATCGCGGCGATCCTCGACGCCGCGATCGAGTCCCTGAGCCGCAACCCCGACGCGAGCGTCAGCGAGATCGCGAAAACCGCCGGCGTCGGTCGTGTCACCGTCTACGGCCACTTCCCCAACCGCGCCGACCTGGTCGAGGCAGCACTCACCCAAGCCATCGACGACGGCCACGCCGCCCTCGACGCCGTAGACCTCACCGGCGACCCACGAGAAGCCCTCGCCCGCCTCATCGACTCCAGCTGGCAACTGGTCAACCAGTCCCGCTCACTCCTGATCGCCGCCCAGGACGTCCTCCCGCCCAGCAAGATCCGCGACCTCCACGCCGGCCCCGTCAAACGCGTAGAGCGCCTGGTCGAACGAGGCCGCACCGAAGGAGCCTTCCGCACCGACCTCCCGACCAGCTGGCTCGTCAGCGTCATGCACAGCGTCATGCACAGCGCCGCCGACGAAATCACCGCCGGCCGCCTGACCCCCGACAAGGCCGCCGACTACATCACTGCCACCGTGCTGCCCGCGTTCTCGCCCTCGGAGAAGCGCTAGTCCAGAGACCATCAACAGCTGGACCCGGCGAGCGACCGTACGCCGGCAGGTCGAGGCTTGGAGCCCGACGTTCGGCGCTCGATCGCCGCGGGGGCCCGATCCGGCGTCCGATGCGCGCAGTGCGTGCCTGGATCGTGGTGCGACATTTCTGGTGCCGCCTTGGCGCGAGCGTCGAGGTAGCGCGGTCAGCGGGCGGTGGCTACGCCGAGGGTCTCAGCGGGCCCGAGGGCTGCGGCGCGGCGTCAGCGAGCGGAGGCTGCGCCGGGGCGTAGGGGGCGAGCTGCGGCGAGGTGGTCAGCGGGCGGTGCTCCGAGGGTGGTCAGCGGGCGAGGGCTGCGGCCAGGGCCTCGTGGGCGGTGGGGTGGGTGAAGGTGAAGCCGGTCTTCTGCAGGGTGGTGGGGAGGGCGCGTTTGCTGCCCAGGAGTTCCCAGGCGAACTCGCCCAGGACGGTCGTCAGGACGGGGGCGGGGACCTGGAGGACGGCGGGGCGGCGGAGTTGGGCGGCCAGGGCCTTGGTGAAGGCTCGGTTGGTGGTGGGGGTGGGGAGGGTGATGTTGACGGGGCCCTCGACGGTGTCCTGTTCGGCGGTGTGGCGGACGGCTCGGAGCCAGTCGGTGAGGGAGACGACGGGGAAGTACTGGGTGCCGGAGCCTAAACGGGCGCCCAGGCCGAGGCGGAAGGGGAGGGAGAGGAGCTGGAACGCGGGGGCGTCGCGGCCCAGGACGATGCCGGTGCGGAGGGCGGCTACTCGGCAGCCTGCGGCGCGGGCCGGGTCGGCGGCGCCTTCCCAGACGCGGACCACCTCGGCGAGGAAGCCGTCGCCGAGCGGCGAGGATTCGGTGAGGATGCGGTCGCCGCAGTCCGTGCCGTAGCCGGCGACGCCGCTCTGGGTGATGAAGACCGGTTTGCGGTCGAGCTGCGCGGCGGCTTGCGCGAGGGCTGCGGTGGTGCTGACGCGGCTCTCGCGCAGGACGTTGCGGTACGTCGGGGTCCAGGGACGCAGGCCGATGTTCGCGCCGGCGAGGTTGACCAGCACGTCGGCGCCGGCCAGGGCGGCGGGGTCGAGGTGGCCGGTGGCGGGGTTCCAGCGGAGTTCGTCGGGGGAGGACGGAGTACGGCGTACCAGGCGGGTGACCTGGTGGCCGGCGGCGGTCAGGTCGCGGGTGAGCGCCGTACCGAGGAAGCCGGAGGCGCCGGCCAGCACGTACTTCATCGCGGAATCTCCGGGGGACGAGGGGAGGAAGGGGAGGTTGCGGGCGGTGGGCGGGGGTGGTCGTCTAGTTGACGTCGCAGGTGTCGGGACGGGGACTGTCTTAGAGCGGACGGGCTGAAACCTTGCGGCGGATGGGCCTGAAACGGACCGACCCGCCGCGGGCGGTGAGGCTCGAGGCGGGTCGGCGGTGGTGCTGGGGTGGGCGGCGCCGGGCGGGTGGCTCGGCGCCGGCCGGGATCACACGTCGAACTGGGCTTCTTCCAGGCGCTGCTTGACGGCCGTCAGGTAGCGCGCGGCGTCGGCGCCGTCGACGAGGCGGTGGTCGTAGGTGAGGGCCAGGTACACCATCTGGCGGATGGCGATGGTCTCACCGAGCTCCGGGTGGGTGATGACGACCGGGCGCTTGACGACCGCGCCGGTGCCGAGCATGCCGACCTGCGGCTGGTTCAGGATCGGGGTGTCGAACAGGGCGCCGCGGCTGCCGGTGTTCGTGATCGTGAACGTGCCGCCCGCCATCTCGTCCGGCAGCACCTTGTTGTTGCGGGTGCGCTCGGCGAGGTCGGCGATCTTCTTGGCCAGACCCGCGATGTTCAGGTCGCCGGCGTTGTGCACGACCGGGACCATCAGGCCCTTCTCGGCGTCCACGGCGATGCCCAGGTGCTCGGCGGCGTGGTACGTGACCTCGCCGGCCTCCTCGTTGATCGAGGCGTTGAGCTTCGGGTACTGCTTCAGGGCGTCGACCGCGGCGAGCGCGAAGAACGGCAGGAAGGACAGCTTGACGCCCTCCCGGGCCTCGAACTCGGCCTTCTTCGCGTTACGCAGCTTGGCGATCTCGGTGACGTCGACCTCGACCACCGTGGTCAGCTGGGCAGAGACCTTGAGCGAGTTCACCATGTGGTTGGCGATCGCCTTGCGGATCCGGCTCATCTTCTCGGTGGTGCCGCGCAGCGGGCTGACCGGAGCCTTGGCCGCCGGCGCCGACGAGGACTGAGCTGCCGCGGGGGCGGGAGCGGCCTTCGCTGCTTCGGCGGCGGCGATGACGTCCTGCTTGCGGATGCGGCCGCCGACGCCGGTGCCCTGGACGGCGCCGAGGTCGACGTTGTGCTCGGCGGCGAGCTTGCGGACCAGCGGGGTGACGTAGTTCGGGCCTTCGTTGGAAGAGCCGTTGGAGCTGGCGGCCGGTGCCGATGCGGCCGGGGAGGCTGCGGGGGCCGAGGTTGCGGCGGCCGGAGAAGAGGACTGGGAGGGCTGGGCCGCGGGGGCCTGGGCTGCCGGCTGGGCCGGGGCCGCCTGGGGGGCGGGGGCCTGGGCCGCGGGCTGCGCGGCGGGGGCCGGCGGGGCCTGCTGCGGGGCAGGGGCCTGAGTCGGGGCCTGGGCGGGCGGGGCCTGCTGCGGGGCAGGGGCCTGAGCCGGAGCCTGGGCTTCCTGCTTCGGGGCCTCCTGCTCGGCGGGAGCCTGAGCGGCGGCCGGAGCCTCCTGCTTCGGGGCTTCCTGCTGGGCCGGGGCCGCGTCACCGGAGCCGACGACGGCGAGCTCGGCGCCGACCTCGACCGTCTCGTCCTCGGCGACCTTGATCTCGAGCAGCTTGCCGGCGACCGGCGACGGGATCTCGGTGTCGACCTTGTCGGTGGAGACCTCGAGCAGCGGCTCGTCGACCGCGACGTCGTCGCCGACCTGCTTGAGCCAGCGGGTGACGGTGCCTTCGGTGACGCTCTCGCCGAGGGCGGGGAGGGTGACGGAGGTGCCGCTGGAGGCCGGTGCCGATGCGGCCGGGGAGGCCGCTTCGGACGGAGAAGAGTTGGAGGAGTCGTTGCTGGGGGCCTGCGCCTGCGGCGCGGCCTGCTGCTCCGCAGCGGGCGCGGCCGGGGCCGACCCGCCGGGCGCCGTCCCCGCGTCCGCGGCCGCCTGCTCGGCGGGGGCCTGGGCGGCGGGAGCCTCGTCGGACGCCTGGGTGCCGGAGCCGGAGCCGGAGTACGACGCCTCCGGCTGGTCGGTCGACGCGCCGGAGTCGCCGGAGCCGCCGCCGGTGGACTCGCCGGCGTCGCCGATGACGGCCAGTTCGGCGCCGACCTCGACGGTCTCGTCCTCGGCGGCCTTGATCTCCAGCAGCGTGCCGGCCACGGGGGAGGGGATCTCGGTGTCGACCTTGTCGGTCGAGACCTCCAGCAGGGGCTCGTCGACGGCAACCGTGTCACCGACCTGCTTGAGCCAGCGGGTGACGGTTCCTTCGGTGACGCTCTCCCCGAGGGCCGGCAGGGATACAGAGGTCGGCATGACGGTCGTTGCTCCTTCGTCGATCGGTCTCGAAGTCAGCCTACGGTGCGGCCGGAACGGGCTGCCGCCGGGTCACGGCGGACACGCCCGTCACGGCGCACCACCAACTTACTCGTGGAAGTGCAAAGGCTTTCCGGCCAGCGCGAGGTGCGCTTCGCCGAGGGCCTCGTTCTGGGTCGGGTGGGCGTGCACCAGCGGCGCGACGTCGGCCGGGAACGCCTCCCAGTTGTAGATCAGCTGGGCCTCGCCGATCAGTTCGCCGACCCGGGAGCCGACCATGTGCAGGCCGACCACCGCGCCGTCCTTGGCCCGGACCAGCTTCACGAACCCCTGGGTCTTCAGGATCTGGCTCTTGCCGTTGCCGCCGAGGTTGTAGTTCAGGATCTCGACGTCGCCGTAGGTGTCGCGGGCCTGCTGCTCGGTCAGACCGACCGAGGCGACCTCCGGCTCGGAGTAGGTGACGCGCGGGATGCCGGCCTCGTCGATCGGCGCCGGGTTCAGCCCGGCGATGTGCTCGGCGACGAAGATGCCCTGCTGGAAACCGCGGTGCGCGAGCTGCAGCCCGGGCACGATGTCGCCGACGGCGTACACGCCCGGCACGCTGGTCTGCAGGTTCTCGTCGACGGTGACGAAGCCGCGGTCGAGCGCGACGCCGACCTCCTCGTAGCCGAGTCCGGCGGTGTTCGGGCCGCGGCCGACCGCGACCAGCAGCACCTCGGCCTCCAGCACCTCGCCACCGGCGACGGTCACCTTCACGCCGTTGTCGGTCACCTCGACCGACTCGAACGACGTACCGGTCTTGAAGCCGATCTTGCGCTTGCGGAAGGCCCGCTCCAGGGTCTTGCTGCAGTCGGCGTCCTCGGCCGGGACCAGCCGCGGCAGCGCCTCGACGATCGTCACCTTGGTCCCGAACGACGTCCACGCGCTGGCGAACTCGACCCCGATCACGCCGCCGCCGAGCACCACCGCGGACTCCGGCACCCGGTCGAGGGTGAGCGCGTGCTCGCTGGCGATCACCCGCTGCCCGTCGATCTGCAGGCCCGGCAGCGACCGGGAGTACGAGCCCGACGCGATGATCACGTTGCGACCGGTGTACGTCGTACCGGCGACCTCGACCGTGGTCGGGGAGGTCAGCCGTCCCTCGCCCTCGACGACGGTGATGCCGCGGGCCTTGATCTGTCCCTGCAGGCCCTTGAACAACCGGTCGACGACGCCGTCCTTGTACTTGTTCACGCCGCCCATGTCGACGCCCTCGAGCGTGGTCCGGACGCCGAACTGCTCGCCCTCGCGGGCGGAGTCGGCCACCTCGGCGGCGTGCAGCAGCGCCTTGGTGGGGATGCAGCCACGGTGCAGACAGGTGCCGCCGAGCTTGTCCTTCTCGACCAGCGCGACCGACATCCCGAGTACGGCGGCGCGCAGCGCGGCGGCGTACCCGCCACTGCCACCGCCGAGGATCACCAGGTCGTAGGTCTGCGTGCTGTCTGCCGTGGTCGTCACAGGTTCCTCCGTGGGTCAACAGGTCGGCGGGCGGCCCCGGATCGCGGAGTTCCGGCCCGGGCGTCATCTTGTCACCGCGGCGGCGCCACGTCGTGCTCGGGCTCGCCGTTCGGCGCCCGCGATTCAGCGGCGGTGTCCGCTGAGGACGCCGCCGCCCCGGCCGGCGTCCGGCGACCGGTTCCGAACTTTCGCCGGCCAGACCGCGTCGTACTGAGCAGCCCGTACGACGGGCCGTCCGGAGGCGGGGGTCCTCGGGGGAACGGACGGTCCGCGCACCACGTGCTGCCACGGTCGTGGCCTCCGCTCAGGTGGCCGCAAGTGAGGGGTGGCCGCGGCGGCACGTGGTGGCGGGCGGCCGGATCCGGGAGGAACTTGCGGTGATAGGGGACACTTTGACCATGAAGTGGTTCGGTCGCCGGCAAAAGCCCGGCACGATGCGCAAGTCGGACACCCCCGACCAGGCGCACCTGCGGGAGTTCGTCCAGACCCGGCAGGGTGTCGAGGGGTTCGTCGAGCCGCGCACCGCGGTGACCGAGTACACGTTGCTCCTGGTCGCCGTCGACGGCGAGTGGACTCGTCGCCGGGTCCCCTCGGTCGAGTGGGCGCACAATTTCCTGAACAAGCTCGGCATCCCGTCGTACGACGCGGCCGTGGTCGGCTACCCGCCGCGGATGCGGGAGTACAACGCCCGCCAGAAGAAGAACGGGCTCGCCTAGTCCCTACAGGACGGGCACCCGCTGGCGCGTGGTCGCGGCCAGCTCGGTGTCGACCGTGCCCAGCAGCAGCCCACTCTCGGATCCGAGCCGCGCACTCACCCGGCCCAGCGGGTCGGCCAGTACGCTCCGGCCGATTCCCAGTGGATCAGTGCCCACCGGCGGAGTCCACGCCTGGTCGCAGGCCAGTAGCCATGCCTGAGCGTCCGACGCCCGGGCGCGCGTCAGCAGGTCCCACTGCTCTTCCTTACCAGGCCCAGCACCCCAAGACGCCGGTACGACAATCAGCTGCGCCCCCAGTCGCCCGAGCGCGGTGAACTGGTCCGCGAACCGCAGGTCGTAGCAAGTCGCCAGCCCCACCGTCACGCCCTGGACCTCGAACGCCACCAGCTCCTTGCCCGGCGCGACCAAGTCCGACTCCCGCGAGCCGAAGGCGTCGTACAGGTGGATCTTGCGGTACGACGCCTCGACGCCCGGCCCGGTCGCGAGCAGCGTGTTGTGCACCCGCCCGTCCTCCGCCGGCTCGAACATCCCCGCGACGACAACCACCCCGGTCTCCTCCGCGACCTTGCGCAGCCCGGTCGCGAACGGCCCGTCGAGCGGCTCGGCCACCGCCCGCAGATCACTGCCGAACGCCGCCAGCGTCGCCTCCGGCAAGGCGACCAGCGAGGCGCCGTCGGCCGCGGCCCGCCGGACGGCGTCGACCGCGACGGCTAGATTGGCGACCGGGTCCGCGGTGGTCAGGATCTGGGCGGCGGCGACCCGTAGCGTGGACAGAGCTGTCATGAACCCTCCAAGGCTGTATACGTTGAGTATGCAATTGAGTGGGGACTCCGGCCGCGACCGCGCCTACCAGTACCTGCGGGGGACCGTGCTGAGCGACCCCGCGGTGTCCGGCACGTTCATCAACGAGCAGGCCGTCGCGACCGAGGTCGGCGTCTCCCGTACGCCGGTCCGCGAGGCGCTGCTGATGCTGGCCGCCGAGGACCTGGTCCAGCTGGTCCCGCACCGCGGCGCGTTCGTCGCGCCGGTGCCGGGCCGCGAGATCGCCGAGATGATGCAGGCCCGCGGCGTGATCGAGTGCTGGGCCGCGACCACCTGCCTGACCGCCGGGACGACGCCGGTCGCGCCGATGTCCGCCGTACTGGAGCAGCAGCGGGCGATCGTGGAGTCCGGCGACGCCAAGGACTTCATCGAGCTGGACAGCCAGTTCCACGCGCTGTTGATCGAGGCGGCCGGCAACTCGGTGCTCGGCCGCCTGTACGACAGCCTGCGCGCGCGGCACGTGCTGCTGGGAGTCGTGGCGCTCCAGCGCAGCGCCACGCGGCGACAGGACGTGCTGGCCGAGCACCAGGCGATCGTCCACGGCCTGGCCTCGGGTGACACGGCGGCGGCCGAGGCGGCGATCCTTCGCCACCTCGACACCACCGGCTCGATCCTCATGCAGGGCTAGCGGTGGTGACCGCGTCCTGCGGTCCGGCCTCCACGTCGTCCTGCACCGCCCGGCCGAGCCGCAGGCCGACCAGCGTGACCACACAGGCCACCACGATGTACGCCGCGATCACATAGCCCGTACCGGTCTTGGCCAGGAAGTACGTGAACGCCAGCGGTGCCAGCGCACCACCGATCACTCCGGCCAGCGTGTAGGCCAGCGAGCTGCCCGTGTAGCGCAGCCGAGCGGTGAACTGTTCCGCCACGAACGCCGCCTGCGGCCCGTACATCAGTGAGTGGAACACCAGCCCGATCACCACACCGGGCAGCACAGTCGCCAGCGACGACGCGATGGTGAAGAACACCACGCTCCCGAGCGCTCCGCCGATCGCACCGATCCCGTAGACCAGCCGGCGCCCGTACCGGTCGGACAGCCAGCCCGACAACGGGATCAGCCCGACCTGGAACGCGGACCCGACCAGTACGGCGGTGACGGCCTGGCCGCGACTCATACCGAGCTCCTGTGTCGCATAGGTCAGCACGAACACGGCGAACATCGCGTAGAGCACGTCCGGCCCGACCCGAGCCAGGATGGCGGCCACCAGTCCGCGGCCCTGCGTCCGGAACACCTCGGTGACCGGTGCGGTCGGCCGGTCGCCGCGCGCCTCCAGCTCCTTGAACACCGGTGTCTCTTCCAGCTTGGTCCGGATCAACAGACCGAAGCCGACCAGTACGGCGGACAGCAGGAAGGCGATGCGCCACCCCCAGCTGAGGAACGCGTCTTCGGACAACGCACCCGCCAGCACCGCCAGTACGCCGTTCGCCATCAGCGTGCCGAGCGGCGGGCCCACCTGTGCAGCGGACGCCCAGAAGCCGCGCTGACCGGCCTCGCTGAACTCGCTGCTGAGCAGGACCGCGCCGCCCCACTCACCGCCGACTCCCACGCCCTGCACGAAGCGCAGGAAGACCAGCAGGGCCGGGGCGATCGCACCGGCCTGGGCGTAGGTGGGCAGCAGTCCGATGAAGAACGTGGCCACGCCGATCAGCAGCAGCGTCGCGACCAGCACGCGTTTGCGCCCGATCACGTCACCGAGGCGGCCGAAGAAGATGCCGCCGAGCGGGCGGGCGACGTACCCGACGGCGTACGTCGCGAAGGCCTGCAGCGTGCCGGTGAGCGGATCGCTGCCGGGGAAGAACAGGTCGCCGAAGACCAGCGCGGCGGCCGAGCTGTAGACGGCGAAGTCGTACCACTCCAGCGACGTGCCGGACAGGCTCGCGGCGAACGCCTTGTACAGACTCCGGCGGTCGCCCTGGGATGTGGCCGGCGTCGGGGCCGGGCCGGGAGCAGGGGGCAAGGGCATCGGTGGACCTCCTTGGGACGATGCTCCATACTCGTCGTATACAACGTGTTCACGCAAGCGATGTCCGACAAATCGGTGGAGGATTCCGTGTCCCAGACCCTGCGATTCACGCTCCCGGACGGCACTCCGCGGGAGATCGAGGTGCGCTACGCGCTCAATGCCGGGTACGCCGGCCGCGACACCGCGCAGGTCCAGCATCACGTCGACGAGCTGGCCGAGCTCGGCGTGCCCGCGCCGCGGCGAATTCCGACGCTCTATCCGCTGTCGATCTCGCTGGTGAGCCGCCCGGAGGTCGTCCAGGTCGCGCACAACCGCACGTCGGGGGAGGCGGAGTGGGCGCTCGTGGTCGGCGACGGGCCGGACGACCTGCTGCTGACCGCCGCCTGCGACCACACCGACCGGGCGCTGGAGGTGCACGGGGTCGCGTGGAGCAAGCAGACCGCGCCGGACCTGCTGGGCGACGTCGCGTGGCCGCTGGCGTCGATCGAGCACGAGCTGGACCAGTTCACGCTCAAGGCGTGGGTGCGGCACGGTGGCGAGGAGCAGCTCATCCAGGACGGCACGTTGGCGCAGCTGCTGCCGCCGGCGTACTGGGTGAAGGAGCTGGGCAACCTGCTGCGGCCGGGAACGGTCCTGCTCAGCGGGACCATCCCGATGATCGCCGGAGTGGATCAGTTCGCCGACGCCTGGCGGGTGGAGCTGACCGATCCGCGCGGCCTCACCAGCCGGATCGAGTACGCCGTGGAGCAGCTGGCCGCGGCCTGGGACTGACATGAAGGCCGAGCACGAGTTCTTCCCGGTCGACCAGGTGGCGTGGACCGATGCCGGCGGCGGGACCAGCCAGCGAGTGCTGAGCGAAGGCCACGACGGAGAGCTGACCCGAATCGCCCACTGGGCGCCAGGAACCAGCTCGGGCGACGAGGTGATCCGGCACGAGTACTTCGAGGAGGTCTACCTGCTGGAGGGTTCGCTGACCGACCTGACCCTCGGCAAGACCTTCGGGCCAGGCCAGTACGCCGCCCGGCGCCCGGGCATGCCGCACGGACCGTACCGGACTGAGGACGGCTGCACGATGCTGGAGATTCGCTACCCGGCCGATCCGACCGGGTAGCGAATCAGGAGACTCAGCTGGCGGCCGCGGCCAGTTCCACCAGGGTGCGGACCGAGTAGCCGGTGCCGCCGGTGGGGGTGTAGCCGGAGGGGCCGCCGTCGTTGAAGGCCGGGCCGGCGACGTCCAGGTGCACCCAGTCGATGCCGTCAGCAACGAAGTCGCCGAGGAAGGCGGCCGCGGCCAGGGCACCGCCCCATGCCTCGCCGGTGATGTTGGCCAGGTCGGCGACCTTGGAGTGCGAGCGCAGCTTGTCCAGCATCTCGCTCGGGATCGGCAGCGGCCACATCGCCTCGCCGGCCGCGATCGCGGCGTCGACGACCCGCTCGCGGGCGGTGTCGGTGTTCGCGAACGCGCCGGCCACCTTGGTGCCCAAGGCAACGACACAGGCGCCGGTCAGCGTCGCCACGTCGACGATCAGGTCGGGCTGGTCCTCGCTGGCCCGGACCAGCGCGTCACCGAGCACGAGCCGGCCCTCGGCGTCGGTGTTCAGCACCTCGACCGTCTTGCCGCCGTACATGGTCAGGACGTCGGAGGGCCGGGCCGCCGAACCGGACGGCATGTTCTCGGCCATCGCGGCGTACGTGGTGACCTGGACCGGCAGTCCGAGCCGCGCGATCGCGATCGTCGCGCCGACGACGGCGGCCGCACCGGCCATGTCGGCCTTCATGCTGACCATGCCCGAGGCCGTCTTCAGCGACAGGCCGCCGGAGTCGAAGGTGATGCCCTTGCCGACGAACGCCAGGTGGGTGACCGGCTTCTTCGGGGTGTAGCTGAGCCGGATCAGCCGCGGCGGGTTGGTCGAGCCCTGGCCGACGCCGAGGATGCCGCCGTACCCGCCCTTGGCCAGAGCCTTCTCGTCCAGCACCTCGACCTTCACGCCGTACTCGCGGGCCAGCTTCTGGGCGTGCACGGCGAACTCGGCCGGGTGCAGGTCCGACGGGGGAGTGTTCACCCAGTCGCGGACCTGGTGCACCGCGTCGGCGACCACCTGCGCGCGCTCCAGCGCGGCCTTGGCGTCCTTGTTGCGGGCCAGGTCGGTCAGCACGGTCAGGTTGCCCGGCGCGTCGGTCGACGCCTCCGACTTGTAGGCGTTGAAGGAGTAGCGGCCGATCAATGCGCCCTCGGCGACGGCCCGGACGCAGTCGGCGTCCGGCGTCGGCAGCGCGAAGGCGACCGACTGCGCGGTCTTCGCGGCCCGGACGCCGACGCCCGCGGCGACGCGCAGGTCCTCGGTCTTCAGCGCGCCGTCCGGCGCCGGGCCGAGGCCGACCGCGATCAGCGTCGCCGACCTGCCCGGCACCGGCACCTTGGTCACCTCGCCGGCCTTGCCCGTGGCTCCGAGTCCGGACAGCACCTCCACCAGCCGGCCGTCGTACGCGGCGTTCAGCGACTCGGTGCCGGCCGGCAGCGCGACGCCGCCGCCGAGCTTGACGACACCGAAAACGACGACGTCGGTCTTGACGCCGGCCGCATCTGACTTGCTCAGGGTGATGGTGCTCACGAAATCCTCAGTCCTCCTTGACGGATGGCGGTGCGCCGGTCGTGACGGTACGTGAATGCTGCCCGACAACGCACGCAGCATGCTACGGGGCGACGCGGTGGGAGACGCGTGCCACACCGCCGCCGCGGCCCGTTCGCGCGCTGACACCGGACCGGTCCGGTCAGGTAGGTTCCGCAGCATGACCAGCTTGAAGAAGTCCCCGCTGCACGAGCGGCACGTCGCCCTGGGAGCCAAGTTCGCCGAGTTCGGCGGCTGGGAGATGCCGCTGGAGTACGGCGGCGTGGTGGCCGAGCACACCGCGGTCCGGACCTCGGTCGGCGTCTTCGACGTGAGCCACCTGGGCAAGGCGACCGTCACGGGGCCGGGCGCCGCGGCGTACGTGAACTCGTGCCTGACCAACGACCTGGGCAAGATCGGCCCCGGCCAGGCGCAGTACACGCTGTGCTGCGCCGAGGACGGCGGCGTGGTGGACGACCTGATCGCGTACCTGCACGCCGACGACGACGTGTTCCTGATCCCGAACGCCGCGAACACCGCCGAGGTGGTGCGCCGGCTGGCCGAGCAGGCGCCCGACGGCGTCGTGGTGACCAACACCCACGACGACTACGCGATCCTCGCCGTCCAGGGCACGCACTCCGACGACGTGGTCGCGGCGATCGGGCTGCCGACCGGCCACGACTACATGGCCTTCGCCGTCGCGGACCACGACGGTACGCCGGTCGTCGTCTGCCGCACCGGCTACACCGGTGAGCGCGGCTACGAGCTGGTCGTGCCGAACGCCGCCGCCGTCGCCGTGTTCGACGCGCTGCTGGCCGCGGGCGAGCAGTACGGCATCGTGCCGGCCGGTCTCGGTGCGCGCGACACCCTGCGGACCGAGATGGGATACCCGCTGCACGGCCAGGACATCTCGCCCGAGATCACCCCGGTCCAGGCACGGTCGGGCTGGGCGGTCGGCTGGAAGAAGCCGCACTTCTGGGGCGACGCGGCCCTGCGCGCAGAGAAGGAGGCCGGCCCGGCCCGCATCCTGCGCGGCCTGCGCGCCGTCGGCCGCGGCATCCCGCGCCCGCACATGACGGTCGCCGGCGCCGAGGGCACGCCCCTGGGGGAGGTCACCTCCGGCACCTTCTCCCCGACCCTGAAGAAGGGCATCGCCCTGGCCCTGCTGGACGCCGCGGTGGTGGAGGGCGACCAGGTCACCGTCGACATCCGCGGCCGCCAGGAGGCCTTCGAGGTGGTCAAGCCCCCGTTCGTCACGGTCAACGTGCGCCAGAGCTGACGCCGGCGAGCCATCCGGTCCGGGGCAGCACCCCGGACCCGCGGCGCCGCGGTCCCACGAGTGGGCTGCGGCGCCGCTGCCGTTCCGCACCGGGATTCCGAACCGCCGACGGCCCTCTGGCGGCCCTGTTCACTCAGAGTGATGAAACTGGAAGCGCTGGCCGTCTGCACGCGGAGTGACAATCTGGCACTAAATGGCCATTGACGGTGCTGTGCCGCCGCGTTTTGTGGAGAATTGCTAACTCTAAGTAAATATTCGTCTCAAATGTACTCCCGGGGTACCCGTTCCGGTAACGATTTGTACACTGCTCCGGGGCACTGCTGGTTTTGCCGCCGATGTATCGGGCAGGCTGGCCCGCGGTCCACAGGCCGGTCGTTGTCAAGGCCTTTTGGCTGCAACTAGGTGCAGGGCTCCAGACCCTCCGCGATCAACAGATCGTGGCCGGTCGACATCTGAGAAATCTGGCTGACAGAAGCTGACGGAGTGCGCATGAGCATCGGTTCACCCGACTCGACCGTAGGTGTCGAGGACCACCCGGCGTCCGCGGAGCCGGTGCGGGACGCAGGAATGGCGCACGGGAAATCGCCGACGCGGATCGCGATGGACCGGCTGCGCAAGGACCGGGTCGCGATGATCTGCGCCTTCGTCGTGCTGTTCTTCATCCTGATCGCGATCTTCGCGCCGCTGCTGGCCAAGCTCGAGGGCGGCGACATCAGCTCGTTCAAGCCCGACCTGGTCGACGAGTACGGCTTCCCGACCATCGGCATCACGTCGGACCACTGGTTCGGCGTCGAGCCCAAGACCGGCCGGGACAACTTCGCCCGCTGGGTGTACGGCGCCCGCCCGTCGCTGGTCGTCGCGTTCGTCGCCACGCTGTTCGGCACCATCGTCGGCGTGGTGATGGGGCTGCTGGCCGGCTTCCTCGGCGGCTGGGTGGACCGGGTGATCTCCTGGATCATCGACTTCGTCCTGAGCCTTCCCTACCTGCTGTTCGCGATCGCGATGGTGCCGATCGTGGAGAACCTGCGTGGGGGTTCGTTCAACCTGACGCCCGACGAGCAGGCCTCGACCCGGTTCTTCGTGCTGATCTTCGTGCTCTCGTTCTTCGGGTGGGCCGGCCTGGCGCGGATCATCCGCGGTGAGGTGCTGTCCCTGCGCGAGCGGGAGTTCGTGCTCGCGGCCAAGGCGATCGGCGTTCCGACCAGCCAGGTGCTGTTCAAGGAACTGCTGCCCAACCTGGTCGCCCCGATCGTGATCTCGGCATCACTGGCGCTGCCGGCCTACGTCACGGCCGAGGCGGGCCTGTCCTTCCTCGGGGTGGGGCTGATCGAGCCGATCCCGTCGTGGGGTCAGACGATCGCCTCGGCGACCAACTGGTTCAAGGCCGACCCGCTGTACCTGTGGCTGCCGGTGCTCGGCATCACGGCCCTGGTGCTCGCCCTCGCCCTGCTGGGCGACGCGGTGCGGGACGCCTTCGACCCCAAGACTCGCCGGTAGCCCGGCGTTGCCCCAGCGGCAGAAAAGGAGAAACACGACAATGCAGTGGAAGCGGATCACCGCTGTCGCGGCGACGGTCATGCTGGCCGCCGTGGCCTGTGGCAGCCCGTCGTCGAACAACGGCAGCGGCAACGGGAACGCGGGCGACGCGGGTTCGGCACAGGAGAAGGCCACCGACGCGACCCTGAAGGGCCCGGCGCCCGAGGTCGAGGGCGCGAAGAAGGGTGGCACCGTCACGGTGCTGTCCGACGTCACGCCGGACACCTTCGACCCGACCAACATCTACTACACCGACGGCAACCAGATCGGAAAGCTGATGTACCGGGCGCTGACCCAGTACAAGCTGGACGACAAGACCGGCAAGCCGATCCTCGTTCCCGACCTGGCCGAGGACCTGGGCACCAAGTCGGCCGACGGCCTGACCTGGACGTTCAAGCTCAAGCAGGGCATCAAGTACATGGACGGCTCCCCGGTCAAGGCCGAGGACTACGCGTACGCGATCAAGCGGTCCTTCGCGCACGACCTGTACGACGCCGGCCCGGCGTACCAGATGGAGTTCTTCAAGGACGGCGACAAGTACGAGGGTCCGTACTCCAGCGGTGACAACTACTCCGGCGTCGAGACCCCGGACAACAGCACGCTGATCATCCACCTGCGCAAGAAGTTCGACGACCTTCCGTTCTACGCGGCGTTCCCGATGTTCACGCCGATCCCGAAGGCCAAGGACACCAAGAAGAACTACGAGCAGAAGCCGATGGCGACCGGCCCGTACATGGTCGAGAGCTACAACGCCGGTTCGGAACTGCGGCTGGTCAAGAACCCGAACTGGGACCCCAACACCGACCCGGTGCGGCACCAGTACCCGGACAAGTGGGACTTCAAGTTCTCCCAGGACCTGCTCAAGGTGCAGCGCCAGGTGCTGGCCAGCTCCGGTCAGGACGCGAACGCGCTGAGCTACACCAACCTCGACGCCAGCCTGAAGCCCGAGGTCAAGGACGAAAGCCAGATCATCCGCGGCCAGTCGCCGTGCACGAACTTCCTCGGCATGGACACCCGCAAGATCCCGCTGGAGGTCCGTCAGCTGATCGCGAAGGCGTTCCCGTTCGACAGCTGGCGCAAGGTCCGGGGCCTGACCCCGGACAGCGCGATCCCGGCGTCGACGATCCTGCCGCCGGCCGTTCCGGGCTACGAGAAGTACGAGCTGCCCGGCCTGACCGGCACCGGCAAGGGTGCTGAAGACCCGGCCGTCGCCGAGGAGATCAAGGCCAAGCTGAAGGAGCTGGGCAAGGAGAACTTCGAGCTGAGCTGGTACTACTCCAACGACGACAAGATCCGCCAGACGCAGAACCAGCTGTGGACCCAGACCTTCGAGAAGGCCGGGTTCAAGGTCAAGTCGGTCGGCGTCTCGAAGGCCAAGATCCGCACCCTGACCAACGACCCGAGCGCCCCGGTGAACATCGGCCAGGGCCCCGCGGGCTGGTGCTCGGACTGGCCGTCGGGTACGAGCTGGTTCCCGGTGCTGTTCAAGTCCGACGCGGTCAAGCTGAGCAACAGCATCGGCATGATCCAGGACAAGGCGCTGGACGCCGAGATCGACCGGGTCGCGGCGCTGAGCCCGGACGAGCAGCTCAAGGAGTGGTCGAAGGTCGACCGCAAGATCATGGAGCAGTACCTGCCGGGTGTTCCGCTGTACTACAGCGCGAGCACGTTCCCGGTCGGGAAGAACATCGGTCACGCCATCAACGACGTGACCCAGGGCATGCCCGAGTTCACCTCGATCTACCTGAAGCAGCCCTGATCCGGTTCGCCGGACACCTAGCAGTCTGATCATCTGATGGAGGGGTGGTGACCGGACCTCGGTTCGGTCACCACCTCGATCGGTGAGGAGAAAACCCCCGTGCTCTACTTCGTGGCGCGCCGGCTGGTGAGCGCGCTCAGCGTGGTACTGGTCACGCTCATCGCGACCTTCGCGCTGTTCTTCGTCGCCCCGACCGACCCGGCCGCGGCGATCTGTGGTGAGCGCAACTGCACCCAGGAGCGTTACAACGAGATCAAGGAGAACCTGCACCTGGACCGACCCAAGGTGCAGCAGTTCGCCGAGTACACGGCGGGAATCTTCGCCGGGCGGACCTTCGAGACCGCCGGTGTGGTGCAGAAGTGCGACGCGCCCTGCCTGGGCTTCTCGTTCAAGAACGACCGGCCGGTGACCGACATGCTGAAGGAGCGCTTGCCGGTCACGGTGTCGCTGGTGGCCGGTTACGCGGTCCTGGTGCTGACCATCGGCGTGTTCGTCGGTTCGATGGCCGCCAAGCGCCGGGGCACGACGGGTGACCGGATCCTGATGGGCAGCACGCTGATCGTCAGCTCGGTGCCCTACTACATCGTCGCGCTGATGATCTCGCTCTACCTGACGATCCTCTACCCGATCCTGCCGCGCGGTGGTTACACGCCACTGTCGGACAACCCCGGCAAGTGGTTCGTCGGGTTCCTGACACCGTGGCTGGTGATCGGGATCTACAACTGCACCCAGTACGCGCGCTACTCGCGCGGCTCGATGGTGGAGGCACTCAGCGAGGACTACATCCGGACGGCCCGGGCCAAGGGGCTGTCCGACCGCAAGGTGACCTACAAGCACGCGCTGCGATCCGGTCTGATCCCGGTGATCACGATCTTCGGCCTGGACATCGCCGGCAGTCTGGCCGGTGCCATCTTCACCGAGCGGATCTTCGACCTCCCGGGGCTGGGCAACCTCGTGCTGGACAGTCTGCAGAGCTACGACCTGCCGGTCATCATGGGCACGGTGCTGATCGCCTCGGTGATCCTGGTCGCGATGAACTTCCTGGTCGACGTGGCCTACAGCCTGATCGACCCGCGGGTGAGGCTGTCATGAGCACACCCGCCAACGAACCCGGGACGGCTGACACCCTCGGAAAGGACGGCCTGAACACGATGAGCGGAGCCGACGCGGCAGCACAGGCCAAGCGCGGTCCGTCGATCGCGACCCGCGAGCGCCGGCAGGGGTCGCTCAACCCGAGCGGCGAGACGCCGTACCTCGAGGTCACCGACCTGACGGTGAAGTTCCCGACCGCCGACGGTGTGGTCAGCGCGGTGAACGGGCTGAGCTACGCCGTCCCGCTCGGCCGGACACTGG
This sequence comes from Kribbella sp. ALI-6-A, assembly GCF_001984195.1. Lineage (GTDB taxonomy): Bacteria > Actinomycetota > Actinomycetes > Propionibacteriales > Kribbellaceae > Kribbella. Next base: position 1,107,815 of record NZ_MTQN01000011.1, on the reverse strand, counting down.
CGATCGTCGGGGAGTCCGGTTCGGGCAAGTCGGTCTCGAGCATGGCGGTGATGGGCCTGCACGACCGCAAGCGGACCCGGATCACCGGCTCGATCAAGCTCGGCGGCGACGAGATCGTCGGCTTGGCCGAGAACGACCTGATGAAGATCCGCGGCGACGCGGTGTCGATGGTGTTCCAGGACCCGCAGTCGTCGCTGCACCCGCTCTACACGGTCGGCAGCCAGATCGCCGAGGCGTACCTGGTGCACCACAAGGTCTCCAAGGACGTCGCCAAGAAGCGCGCCCTGGAGATGCTCGACCTGGTCGGCATCCCGAACCCGATCCGCCGGTTCAAGCAGTACCCGCACGAGTTCTCCGGCGGGATGCGGCAGCGCGCGATGATCGCGATGGGGCTGGTCAACGACCCCAAGCTGGTGATCGCCGACGAGCCGACCACCGCCCTCGACGTCACCGTCCAGGCGCAGATCCTGGACCTGCTGAACAACCTGCAGAAGGAGTTCGGCTCGGCGATCGTGCTGATCACCCACGACCTCGGGGTGGTCGCGGAGATGGCCGACGACGTCCTGGTCATGTACGCCGGCCGCTGCGTCGAGTACGGCACCGCCCAGGACGTGCTGGCCCAGCCGCGGATGCCCTACACCTGGGGTCTGCTGGAGTCGATCCCGACGGTGTCGGCGGCCAGCGAGCGGCTGCGCCCGATCAAGGGCCTGCCGCCGAGCCTGCTGAACCTGCCCAGCGGCTGCTCGTTCAACCCCCGCTGCCCCTACAAGGACCGGGTCAAGGGCGAGCGCTGCACCACCGACCTGCCCGAGCTGCTGCCGGTCGACGGCGCCGGCGCGCACACGTCCCGCTGCCACCTGCACGACAAGGCCTCGATCTACGAGGCCGAGGTCGCACCGAGACTGGGCTGAGGAGAGAGATGAACAACCCCGTGCAGGACACAACTCCGGCCGCGCAGAGCACTCCGTTGCTGCAGGTCCGCGACCTCAAGATGCACTTCCCGATCAAGGAGGCCGCGGGACTGGGCCGGACCCGCAAGGTGGTCCAGGCCGTCGACGGCGTCAGCTTCGACCTGGCGCCGGGCGGCAGCCTCGGCCTGGTCGGCGAGTCCGGCTGCGGCAAGTCGACCACCGGCCGGATGATCACCCGGCTGCTCACCCCGACGGCCGGCCAGATCCTGTTCAAGGGCACCGACATCGCCCAGCTGAAGGAGCGCGAGCTGCGCCCGTTCCGCCGGGAGCTGCAGATCGTCTTCCAGGACCCGTACAGCTCGCTGAACCCGCGGCAGACGGTCAGCAACATCATCAGTACGCCGCTGCGCGTGCACAACCTGGTGAAGCGGGGCAAGGAGCTCGAGCGGGTCCAGGAGCTGCTGGAGCGGGTCGGCCTGAACCCCGAGCACCACAACCGCTACCCGAACGAGTTCTCCGGCGGTCAGCGCCAGCGGATCGGCATCGCCCGGGCGCTGGCGGTCGAGCCCGAGGTGATCATCGCCGACGAGCCGGTCTCCGCGCTGGACGTGTCGATCCAGGCCCAGGTGATGAACCTGATGGAGGACCTGCGCCGCGATCTGGGCATCGCGTTCGTGTTCATCGCGCACGACCTCGGCGTGGTCCGGCACTTCTGCGACACCGTCGCCGTGATGTACCTGGGCAAGATCGTCGAGCAGGGCCCGCGGGAGCAGATCTACACCGCTCCGCAGCACCCGTACACCCAGGCGCTGCTGTCGGCCGCGCCGGACCTGGGCACGATCCGCGGTGTTCCGGCGAAGGAGCGGATCCGGCTGGTCGGCGACGTTCCCTCGCCGATCGACCCGCCGAGCGGCTGCCGGTTCCGCACCCGCTGCTGGAAGGCGGAGGAGATCTGCGCCACCCAGGAGCCGCTGCTGGAGATCAAACCGCGCTCCGCGGCCGGCCACACCGCGGCCTGCCACTTCGCCGAGCCGAAGGTCGACCTGACCGCCGCCACGGCCTGAGCATCACCTGGATCGAGGCCCTACCCGTCACGGGTGGGGCCTCGTTCTATTGCTGGGGGAGCAGGCGTGGGGTGACGACGTGCAGGTAGTCCCCGTCCGGCTCACCGGTCTCGGTCGCGCCGGTCAGTACGGCGGGCTTGCGCGCGCCGGTGTACGACGCGGTCAGGTGCGAGGTGCCGAACGAGTTGATCGCGTCGAGCAGGAGCTGCCCGGTGAAGGCGACGGTCAACGAGTCGCCGGTGCCGCTGGCGGCCAGCGTCTCCGCGCCGGACGCGTCGTCGGCCGACCCGGCGCGGACCCGGAGCGAGCCCACGCCGTACTCGAGCCAGATCGGGGTCATGCCGTCCGCGACGACGCTCAGCCGCTTGACGACGTCGCGCAGTGCGGCGCGCTCGACGGTGGCTCTGATCGGGGTCTCGTCCGGAACGATCCGGCGATACGGCAGGTAGGGGCCGCTCAAGGTGCGTACCCGGGCTGATCTGGTGAGGTTGTGCAGCAGCAAGGTCTCGTCGGCGACGGACAGCAGCAGTTGCCCGCCGTCGGCGGCGAACGCCCGCGTCAAGTCGACCAATGCCTTCGCAGGGACCAGTACGTCGAACGGCTGCACCGGCGAGGTCAATCCGACCCGCGCGATCCCCAGCCGATAGCGATCAGTGCTCGCCAGCTCGACCGTCTCGTCCGCGAAGCTCAGGTTGATCCCCGCCAGCGCCGGCACGACGTCGTCCCGCGCGGCGGAAACCGCCACTTGCCCGACAGCCGCGGCGAACTCGGCAGCATCCACCGCGGCACGGTGCTCTGCCTCAGCGTCCGTGGTCGCCGGGTAGTCGATCACGGGGAGCAGAGGAAGGGTGTAGACAGCATCCCCACAGCGGACGGTGAACCGGTTGTCCGCCGCGGCGAGCGTCACCGGGCCGGGCGGCAGTAGCTTGACGATCTCGGCCAGCATCCGGCCGGGCACCAGACAGGTGCCCTCGGCATCGACCTGGCAGTCCAGCGCGAGCTGCGTCGAGATCGCGTGGTCGGTCCCGGCGATGGTGGCGCGGTCAGGGCCGGCCGTCAGGAGCAGGCCGAGCAGAATCGGCGTACTCGTACGGTGCGGAAGGCCTTTCGCGACCCAGCCGATGCCGGCCGCCAACTCCTGCTGATCTGCTACGAGCTTCACGCGTCGCAGCGTAGGAGCCGGCGCCTACCGGGAAACCTTCAGCTAGCTCGAAGGTGAGTGGTCGCCGTGCCTGAGCTGGTCGCGTTCCTGCGCGAACCGCACCGACTCGAAGGCGACCAGACCGGCCAGCAGCGCCGCGAGCACGCTGAGCTGGGCCAGTGCGGGCACCTTCACCAGAGCGAACGCCGCCACCACGCACAGTCCAGCGGTGATCAACCGGCTCCACCCGACCGCCCCGGTCGTCCGGAGCTTGAAGCCGACATGGCCGAGCAGGTAGAGCACCACGCCGAAGAACAGCGCGTACAACCCGATGCCCTTCAGCGGGTCGTCGAGGTGGTGGTGCTCGGTGTCGCCGACGTACTCCAGCACCTTCTTAAGCCCCAGCGCCAGCAGTACGACGCCCGCCACCATCGGGAAGTGCAGGAACGTGTACGCGTCGCGGGCCAGCTTCGGCCGAGTCTCCGCCGGCTCCGCCGCGAGCGCCTGCTCGCCGTAGTGAACGGTGGCGTCGAAGTAGATCCACCACAGCGCCGCGGCCACCCCGAGCCCGAGCGTCGACGCGATCACGATCGGCCAGGAGATCGGCAGGTCCGTCACGCCGACGCCGATCGCGACGATCGACTCGCCCAGCGCGATGATCAAGATGAGGCCGTGCCGCTCGGCGAAGTGTGCGGCCGAGCGCAACCGCCAGCCGCGTGCGTCGATCAGGTAGGTGCCGCCGTAGTCGGCGGCCAGCGCGGCCGCCCAGAGCAGCGTCTGGGTGGTGCCGTGGAACTGCGAGGCGACCAGCAGCAGCGCCGTACCGGCCAGCATCGACGGGGCGAACCGGACGAGCGTCCGTCGCAGCGCCTTGTCGCCGTCCGCGATCACCCAGAACAGCACCAGGTGCAGCGCCCGGAACAGGAAGTACGCGATCGCGATCACCACGGGTCCGGACAGCCCGCCCGGCAGGTCGTGGAACGCCTCCGGGATCGCCAGCGCGATCAGGAACATCGCCCCCATCGCCAGCAGCAGCACAGCCCGGACCGAGCCTTCGTCGGCCTTCACCAGGTTGCACAGCCAGGAGAAGCCGATCCAGCTCCACCAGAGCAGGCCGATCAGCAGTACGCCGCGAATCACGCCGTGCCAGGTCAGCTCGTGCGCCATCAGCGCGGTGATCTGGGTCAGCGCGAAGACGAAGACCAGGTCGAAGAACAGCTCCAGCGTGGTGACGGACTGATCCTCGGAGGTGGCCTGCGCCCGGATCGGCGTCCTGCGTGTGCTCATGGCCGACATTGTGCCGCGCCGCGTTATCGGAAGGCGATAACGCCCCTTCCGCTGCCGTACGGCGCGCCGACACCATCGGATCCACCGTCGTAGACCCCGAAAGGTTGTGGCCACGATGAAGGCAGTGCGCGTCCACGAGTACGGCAAACCACCCACCCTCGACGACCTCCCCGACCCGAGCCTGCAGGGACCGCTGGACATGATCGTGAAGGTCGACGCGGCCGGCGTCTGCCGGACCGACCTGCACATCATCGAAGGGCAGTGGGCCGACAAGAGCGGCGTCGAACTGCCCTACGTGATCGGTCACGAGAACGCCGGAACCGTGCAGGAGGTCGGCGCCGCGGTCTCCACCGTCGCGCCTGGCGACAAGGTCATCCTCCACCCGCTGGTGACGTGTGGACTGTGCCGCGCCTGCCGAGCCGGTGACGACGTGCACTGCGCCGATTCGCGCTTCCCCGGGATCGACAGCGACGGAGGCATGGCCGAGTACCTGCGGACATCGGTGCGCTCGATCGTGAAGCTGGACGAGGGGCTCGCGCCGGCCGACGTCGCCGCCTTGGCCGACGCGGGCCTCACGGCGTACCACGCGGTCCGCAAGGCGGTGCCGCTGCTGCACCCGGCCGATCGGGTGGTGATGATCGGCGCCGGCGGGCTCGGGCACATCGGATTGCAGTGCCTGGTCGCGATGACGCCGTCGCGGGTGACGGTGGTCGACCGGTCCCAGGAGGTGCTGGACAAGGCGCTCGCGCTCGGCGCGCACTCGACGGTGCTCAGCGACGGGGGCCAGGTCGGGAAGGTGCTCGACGAGACCGGCGGCGAGGGCGCCCAGGTGGTGCTCGACTTCGTCGGCGAGAACGGCACCGAGGCCGACGGCATCGCGATGACCCGCAACTCCGGCTCGTACTTCGTGATCGGGTACGGCGGCACCGTCGACGTCCCGACCATCGACGTGATCTCCCGCGAGATCAACGTGGTCGGCAACCTGGTCGGCTCCTACAACGACCTGGCCGACCTGATGGAGCTGGCCGCGCAGGGCCGGGTCCGGCTGGCGACCAAGCAGTACTCCCTGGACGACGCGCTGACCGCGCTGGACGACCTGGACGGCGGCCGGGTCCCCGGCGGCCGCGCCATTCTGACGAGCTGAGGAGCACCCCATGTACAGCAAGGACGGCAACAGCTACTTCATCGTCGACAGCCACGTGCACGCGTGGGACGCGACCCCGGCGAACCAGGCCAACCGGTACGGCGAGGGTTTCATCAACTGCTTCTACGACTACCACCGCAACCTGTCGCCGGCCGACAAGGTTTGGACGCTGGAGGAGTTCCACAAGCAGTCCGAGCAGCGGATCATCCAGGACCTGTTCACCGACGGGTACGTCGATCGGGCGATCTTCCAGCCGACCTACCTGACCGACTTCTTCGTCAACGGGTTCAACACCACCGAGCAGGACGGCGTACTGGCCGAGAAGCACCCGGACAAGTTCATCGTGAACGGATCCTGGGATCCGCGTGATGGCGAAGCCGGCCTGGACAAGCTCAGCGAGCTGGCCGAGCGCTGGAACCTGCGCGGGGTGAAGCTCTACACCGCGGAGTGGAAGGGCGACTCGAAGGGCTGGAAGCTGACCGACCCGTGGTCGTACCGGTACCTGGAGCGCTGCGAGGAGCTCGGCATCCGCAACATCCACATCCACAAGGGCCCGACGATCTACCCGCTGAACCGGGACGCCTTCGACGTGGCCGACGTGGACGACGTCGCCTCGGCGTTCCCAGGACTGAACTTCATCGTGGAGCACGTCGGGCTGCCGAGGCTGGAGGACTTCTGCTGGATCGCGACCCAGGAGCCCAACGTGTACGGCGGTCTGGCCGTCGCGATGCCGTTCATCCACAGCCGGCCGAAGTACTTCGCCCAGATCATCGGGGAGCTGCTCTACTGGATCGGCGAGGACCGGATCACCTTCGCCAGCGACTACGCGATCTGGACGCCGGCCTGGCTGATCGAGCGGTTCGTCGACTTCGGCTATCCGGAGGAGCTGACCGAGTACCCGGAGCTGACGATCCAGGCGAAGAAGAAGATCCTCGGCCTGAACGCCGCCAAGCTGTACGACATCGAGGTTCCCGCGGAGCTCCGCCTGCCCGAGTCGGCCGACGGTGCGATCGGGTCCGAGCCGGTGCCGGTGGCGTGATGATCACCGAGGCGCTCGCGACGGTGCGGGACCCGGAGCTGGACGCACCGATCACCGAGCTCGGTTTCGTCGCCGCGATCGAGCAGGACGGCGGCGACGTGACGGTCGAGCTGCGGTTGCCGACGTACTTCTGCGCGCCGAACTTCGCCTATTTGATGGTCGCCGACGCGTACGACGCGGTGGCGGCCGTGCCTGGGGTAGACAGGGTGGTGGTCCGGTTGGTCGACCACTTCGCCTCCGACGAGATCAACACCGGCGTCGCGGCGTCGCGGGGCTTCACCGGGACGTTCCCGGGCCTGGCCGACGGAGAGCTGGAGGAACTCCGGCTGACGTTCCGCCGCAAAGCCCACCGAGCCTGCCAGGAACAGGTCGCCGCCCGTCTGCTGAAAGCCGGCTGGACCATGCTCGCGCTCGCCGGCACCACGCTGGGTGAGGCACGAGCGGCCTTGGCCGCCACAAGGTTGAGTGAGGAGCAGGCGTTGATCGAGTTCGAGCGCCTGCGGCGGCGGCGAGCCGAGCTCGGGCTGTCCAGCGGACCCGAGGCAGCGCTGCTCGTCCAGGACGACGGCACTCCCATCACCGCGGTCGATCTGCCCCTGCAGCTGCGGATGGCGAAGACCACCCGGATCAGCATCGAGGGCAACTCCGGGCTGTGCCGCGGGCTGCTGAGTGTCCGGTACGGGCTGCCGCGCCCGGCGGGTGTCGACCAGGCGGTCGGGTGAAGGCGGCCGAGGAGGTGCCGTCCGAGCGTGGTTCCGGCGCTCGGGCGGCACGGCGCGGTAGTGCGACGGCGCTGGTTTCGGGGCAGGCTGTCAGGGTGAGCATGTCCGCGCAGTCCTTCGACCCACCGGCGACGACCGGTGCGCCCGCGGCAGGGACGGTGCAGTCGGTCTCCCGCGCGCTGAAGGCGATGGAGCTGGTCGCCGCCAGCCGCGACGGGGTCACCGCCAAGGAGATCGCCGCCCATCTCCAGCTCGCGCTGCCCTCGGCGTACCACCTGCTGGCGACGCTCACCGAGTCCGGCTACCTCGTCCATCTCGCCCAGAACCACCGCTACGGCCTCGGCTATCGGGTCCGCCTTCTCGAGCAGGGACTGCAACGTCAGCTCGAGGTCCCGGCGCTGATCGCGTCCGCCGTCCGGCGCCTGCATCTCGAGGCCGACGCGGCGGCGTACTACGCGGTCTATCGCGAGGTCGACGTGGTGATCGCTCACGTCGTCGACTCCGAACGGCGTCCTCGCGTCCAGGTTCTCGACATCGGCTTCCACGAGGCCACCCACGCGACGGCGTTCGGCAAGGTGATGCTGGCCGCGATGAGCCAGGAGGCGCGGGACGCCTACCTGGATCGGGTCGGCTTGCGCCAGTGCACGGCGAACACGATGACGGACCGCCGCGCCCTGGAGGCCCATCTCGACAAGGTCCGCCGGTCCGGCGTCGCCCTGGAGATCGGCGAGTTCCAGGACGGCCTGTCCTGTCTCGCCGCTCCGGTTCGCTCCTCGGCCGGCGCCGTTCTGGCCTCGGTGGCCATCTCGCTGCCGTCGGCCGACTTCGCCGCCCGCCGCTGGACCCTCGAACGCGCCGTACGGCGGGGTGCGCTGGTGGCGACCCGCGCCGTGAACGCCCTGTAGGACAAGAAGAAACGGACCACCACTCCGGGCGGAGAGTGGCGATCCGTTCGTTGGAACGGCGGGCTGCTGCCGATGCAGGGGAGTCAGGCAGCAGCCCACCGGGCTTCAGGCTCGGCCGTGCGCCTGACGGCTGCGGCGGCTGAGCGAGTCGATCGTGACGGCGACCAGCAGCACGCCGGCCGTCACCATGTAGCGGACGCTGGAGTCCAGGCTGAGCAGCGCCAGGCCGTTGGAGATCGACATGATCACCAGCGCGCCGAGCAGTGCCGAGTACGCCGAACCGCGGCCGCCGAACAGGCTGGTCCCGCCGATGACGGCGGCGGCGATCGCGTTCAGGTTGGTGTCGCCACCACCGCTGCTCTGGTTCACCGCGACCAGGCGGGCCGCGGCGAGCAGACCGCCGACGGCGGCGAAGGTCGAGCAGGCGGCGAACACCGACAGGTAGATGAACCGGACGTTGATACCGGCCCGGCGCGCGGCCTCGACGTTGCCGCCGACCGCCAGCACCGAGCGGCCCCAGCGGGTCTTGCGGATCGCGAAGTCGGTGGCCACCACGAGCGCCAGGAACAGCACGAACATCGAGGACACGCCACGGTCGCTGTTCAGCACCATCACCGGGACGAGCAGTACGACGGCCAGAGCACCGGCCTTGATCGCGATCATCGACGTCGGTGCGGACGACAGACCGGCTGCGGCGCGGGCGCCTCTGCCGCGCAGCCGGGTCAGCACGTACACGACGACGACGGCGGCGACCAGCCCGTAGGCCAGCGCGGGGGAGAGGAAGCTGCGGGTGGCGAATCCGACGAGCACGGAGTCGAAGGGCAGGTTGAGCGAACCCTCCTTGCCCAGGACCAGCAGCTGCAGACCGAGGAAACCGAGCAGACCGGCCAGCGTGATGACGAAGCTCGGCACCCCGAACCGGTTGTAGAGCGCGCCGTAGAACAACCCGATCACCAGACCGAGCACGACGCCGGCGATCAGCGAGAGCACCAGCGGCCAGCCCTCGTTGACGAACGTGACGCCGAGGAGTGCGGCCGCCAGACCGCTGACCGAACCGACCGACAGGTCGATCTCGCCGAGCAGCAGGACCAGCACGATGCCGATCGCGATCACGCCGACCGAGGTGGTCTGCAGAGTCAGGTTGACCAGGTTGCGGCTGGACAGGAAGTTGCTGTTGGCGATCTGGAAGACCGCCCAGATGATCACCAGGCCGACCACGACCGGGACCGAGCCGAGGTCGCCGGAACGCAGCCGCGCGGTGAACGCAGAGACCGCGCCGCTGATGCCGTGGCTGGCGATCAGCCGCTCGTCCTGCAGGTCGGCCGGCAGCACGGCGCCACCGTTCGTTGCCTCGGGCACCGTGTCCTGCACGGGCGCCTTGTCGACCGGGGTGGTCATGATGGCGTACCTTCCTGCTGCGTCCGGCGCGCCGCGCGCTCGGAGACGGCGTTGTCCGTCGCGCCGGTGATGGCGGCGATGATGTCCTGGGTCTTGGTCTCGCTGACCGTGAAGACGCCGTTGTTGCGGCCGAGCCGCAGCACGGCGACCCGGTCGGCCACGGCCATCACGTCGGCCATGTTGTGGCTGATCAGGATGACCGCGAGGCCGCGTTCGCGCAGCCGCTCGACCAGGTTCAGCACCTCGGCGGTCTGGGCCACGCCGAGCGCGGCGGTCGGCTCGTCCAGCATCACGACCTTCGGGTCGCCGAGCAGGCTGCGGGCGATCGCGACGGTCTGCCGCTGGCCGCCGGACAGGCTCGCCACCGGGATCCGGACGCTCGGGATCTTCGCCGACAGCTGGCGGAGCAGCTCCCAGGAGGACCGCTCCATCTCCACCTCGTCGAGCACCCGGCCCTTGCGCAGCTCGCGCCCGAGGTACAGGTTCGCGACCACGTCGAGGTTGTCGCACAGGGCCAGGTCCTGGAAGACGGTGGCGATGCCGAGCTGCTGCGCCTCGGCCGGACTGCCGACCCGTACCTCCCGCCCGTCGAACACCATCGTGCCGTCGTCGGCGGTGTAGACGCCGGCGATGGTCTTGACCAGCGTCGACTTTCCGGCGCCGTTGTCGCCGACCAGGGCGAGCACCTCGCCGGCCCGGACGTCCAGCTCGATGTTCTTCAAGGCCTGGACGGCGCCGAAGCGCTTGGAGACGCCCCGCAGCGCCAGCACGGTGCCGGTCCCGACGGGGGTGGGTGTGACAGTCATCGATTCAGCTCCATTGAGGTTCGTTCACGGCCGCGACCCCGGTGGCGCCCCCGGCCTCCTCAGAGCCGGGGGCGCCACCAGGGCGGGAGCCTTACTTGAGGCCGGCCGCCGCGCAGGCGGTCGCGAACGACGCGGTGCAGATGTCGGTCACCTTGTAGATGCCGTCCTTCACCACAGTGTCGTTGATGTTGGCCTTGGTGACGGCGATCGGGTCCAGGATCGTCGACGGGACGCCCTTGAAGTCACCGGTCGACTCGGCCTTGCCGCCGTTCGCCAGGGCGACCGCGGCCTTCGCGGCGGCCTCGGCCTGCGGCTTGACGGCCTTGTAGATGGTCATCGCCTGGTCGCCGGCGACGATGCGCTGGATCGCGGCGAGCTCGGAGTCCTGACCGGTGACCGGCGGCAGCGGCTTCACGCCACCACCCTTGAGGGCCGCGATCGCACCGCCCGCGGTGCCGTCGTTGGCGGCGTACACGCCGACCAGGCCGTTCTTGATCGCGCTCAGCTGGCCTTCCATCCAGGCCTGGGCCTTGTCCGGGCTCCAGTCCGGGGTGTCGAACTCGGCGGCGATCTTGTAGCCGGAGGTGTCGAGCACGCTGTGCGCGCCCTTCTTGAAGTCGGCCGCGTTCGGGTCGGTGGGCGCACCGTTGATCATCGCCAGGTTGCCCGACGTCTTGCCGGCCGCCTTCAGCGTGTCGACCAGGGTCTGCGCCTGCAGCTTGCCGACGGTCTCGTTGTCGAACGAGACGTAGAAGTTCGCGCCGTCGATGAACCGGTCGTAGGCGATGACCGGGACGTTCTGGCCCTTGGCGGAGGCGACGACCGCGGCGGCGGCCTTGCCGTCGACCGGGTCGAGCACGAGCACGTTGGCGCCCTGGGTCAGCGCGGCCTCGGCCTGGGTCTGCTGCTTGGCGGCGTCCTGGTCGGCGTTGCTGTAGATCAGCTCGCAGTCGGCGCAGGCGGCCTTGAGTGCCTCGGTGAACAGCGGCCGGTCGAGCGCCTCGTACCGGGTGGTCTTGGACTCGGGCAGCAGCAGGGCGATCTTCTTGCCGCCGCCGGAGCTGCTGCCGGCCGAGCCGGAGTCGTCCGATCCACAGGCGACCAGGGACACAGCCAGAGCCGACACGGCGATGCCGAGGCCGACGAGACGAGTTGGGGAAACGGACATGCGGTGACTCCTTGACGTGAGGGCCCGAGTAGGCCTGAGCAGAGTCAAGCCCGCTCTAGCCTTGACGTCAAGGCTTGAATTCAAGAAGTAGACATATCGTTGTCACACGGCTGTTTCTTCGGGAGAGCGCTCCCGCCTGGGCGTGTACGCGCCGGTACGGAGGCGATCTGCTCCGTGATCGTGGATCGCGGCTGCGCAACCTGCTGGAAACGTCGGTTGCCCCCAGGCCCCATTTCGGGGGTTGACCCTATGGGGTTGGCGCCGGGCGGCGTACGGGGTCTGGCCGTTGCCTTCGGCTGTGCGCTGGGCGGGGTGCGCGGGAGTGGCTGAGCGCCTACGCGCGGGCTACGCGGGAGTGGCTGAGGACGGACGCCAGTTCGATGGCGCCGAGGACGTCGGCGGCGTCGCCCAGTTCGGCGGGGCGGAGTTCGACGGTGGCGGCGGCGCTGGGGATGGCGCAGCGGTCGAGGGCTTCGCGCATCGGGTGGAGGATGAGGTCGCCGGCTTCGGCCATCTTGCCGCCGACGACGATAACCTCGGGGTTGAACAGGTTCACCAGACCGGCCACGGCGACGCCGACGCGGCGGCCGGCGTCCTCGATCACGCGGCGGCAGCCCAGGTCGCCGGCCAGGCCGCGGGTGATCACGTCGCGCAGCCGCAGCGGGCCGTGCGAGGCGGCGAGTGAGTTGAGCAGGGCGCGGGAGCCGACGAAGGTGTCGAGGCAGCCGCGGTTGCCGCAGCGGCAGATCGGGCCGTTCTCGTCGATCGTCAGGTGGCCGATCTCGCCCGCCGTTCCGGCCGAGCCGCGGAACACCTCGCCGCCGAGCACGATGCCCGCGCCGACGCCGTACGAGAACTTGATGTAGCAACCGTGCTGGACGCCGCGCAGCGCGCCGGACCGCAGTTCGCCGAGAGCGGCGAGGTTGGCGGTGTTGTCGAGCGCAACGGGAGCGCGCAGGTAGCCGGACATTGCCGCGGCGACGTTCACGCCGCGCCAGCCCGGTAGTACCGAGTCGGAACCGGCTTCGCCGCTGACCGAGTCGACCGGCGTGGGCAGGCCGAAGCCGATCGCGCCGATGTCCTCGACACCTTGGCCGACGGTCTCGGCGAGGTCGGCGAGCAGGCGCGCGGCTCGCTCCATCCCGTCGTCGGCGACGTGATCGGCCTGCAGCGGCATCAGCTGCTCAGCCAGGATCTCGCGGCTCTCGGACGCGATCGCCACCCGGACGTCCCGCTCGCCGAACGCGACACCCGCCAGCAGCCCGCCGCCGGAGGCGAGCGAGACCAGGACGGCGCGACGGCCGTTGCGGATGCTGGGGGACACTCCCACGAGACCGGCCTGGTCGAGTTCCTTGACCATGTTGGACACGGTCGCGGCGGACAATCCGGAGGCGGCGGCGATCTCGACCTGCGTCAGCGGACCGTGCTGCCGGACAACCCCCAGGACACGCTCACGGTTGGCTTCGCGCAGCGAAGCCTGTGAGCCTGGTGCCGGGCGGGTTGCGTTCATTACATAAAGATAACGGATCGAAGGGATTCCGTCGCCGGATAACCGGCCGTCGGCCTGACCGTGATCGCCATGTGTCCTCGCCGTTACGCGTAGTCCTGCCCGTCAGGACGTCCGCCGCGACATTAATGCACCTCCAGTCCCAGGAGCACCAGACCCACGGAGTGGTGAACCGAGGACCACGAGGGGTGCTCGGGTGGCTTCGGTGGGTGGTCGGAGAGGCGGGTGCGGGTGAGTTGGGTCAGAGCGCGAGGGCGATGGTGAGCAAGGCGAGAGGGAGGGCCAGTTCGACGGTCGCGCCGAGGGTGTCGCCGGTGATGCCACCGAGGGAGGTGCGGGCGCGGCGGGTGGCGGCCAGCGCGAGGGCGACGGTGAGCAGGATGGCCAAGGTGGTGCCGATGAGCGCCGGCCAGAGAGCGAAGGCGCGGTCATCGGGCGCGACGGGCGGGAGGATGGTCAGGCCGGCTGACACTTCGTGGGCGCCTTTGAGAGTGGTCGAGGAGGCCAGGTCCGGCGAGGGGGCCGTGAGCCAGGCGAGCGCGAGAACCAGGGCTAGTACCGCGAGTGTGACCAGTGCGGCGGCGTACGGGCGGACGGTGGCGGCGACCATCGCGCCGAGGCCGTCGGGGCGGGCGGACGGGACGCCGACGCGGCAGGACCAGGGCAGGGTGAGTCGGCTGGCCACGGTGGCGACCAGCACGGCTTGCCATCCGAAGCCGGCTTGGATGCAGGTGGTGAGCGCCGCGACGTCGATCAGCAGCACGGCGACGATCGCGACAACGCCGAACGGGCCGATGTCGCTCTGCTTCATGATTCGGAGCTTGGTCTCCCGGTCACGGCGGCTGCCGAAGGCGTCGGCCGTGTCCGCAAGCCCGTCGAGGTGCAGGGCGCCTGAGAGAACGCACAAGGCCACTACTCCCAGCGCCGCCGCCAGGAGATCCGCGCCGGGCTGCACGGCCTGGACGCCGGCAACCACCGCAGCCGCCAGCCCGCCGATCACCACCCCGGCCACCGGCGCGAGCAGCATCGCCCCACCGGCGACCGCCCGATCCACCCGCTGAGGCGCAGGAGTGGGCAGCACCGTCAGAGTCCCGAACGCCAGCCGCAATCCGTCAAGCGTCACGTGCCACCCCCGGACGTCCAGCACTCACCAAAGTGCTCGGAAACGGGTTCGAAGGTGATCGCCGAGCGTGGGGCCCGCCGACAGGAGCAGGTTGATGAGTGGTGGACGTCCGGCTTTCACCGGGTCGGTTGGCGCCACGCACCGGCACGGCATCCCGCACCGGCAAGGCGCCCCGCACCGGCAAGGCACCAGGCCTCGTCCCGGCGTCTCGCACCCTCATCGTCCCCGCGTCCCGCGCACTCACAGCGCGACGGTTCTTCCCGCGACGCACCACAGGACCGTGTCGGAGTGGCGGGAGATCGTGGCGTTGAGGCGGCCCATCAGGTCGCGGAACAGCCGGGTGCCGGCGTCGGCGGGAACCACGCCCGAGCCGACCTCGTTGCTGACGGCAATGACTCGGCGAGGGGTCGCGGACCACGCGGCCGCGAGGTCCTCGATCCGCTGCTCGACCTCGTCGACGTTCTCGGGATGCTCCCAGATGTCGCAGGCGTCCATCGTCCGGGCGAGCCAGAGCGTCAGACAGTCCACCAGCAGCGCCGGGCCGTCGGCCTCGAGCAGCGGGACCAAGTCGATCGTCTCCGCGAGACCCCATGAAGCGGGCCGCCGGGCGCGGTGCTTGGCGATCCGGTCGGCCCACTCGGGATCCGTCGAGCCGTCACCACCGGTCGCGACGTAAAGAGTGTCCGGGATGTCGGCCATCAGGCGCTCGGCCTCGGTGGACTTGCCGGAGCGCGCGCCGCCGAGGATGAGGGTCCGGCGAGCGAAGGCAAGCTGATGATGCGAGCCGCCGGCACCGGATGCGGTCCACGAGAGCTGGTCACCGGCCGGCGTCAGTACGTCGTACCGGATGCCGGTGGGCGTGCGAGTCGTGGTGACGCGGTACCCGTTGACCGGAGTGAAGCCGTCGGCGCTCAAGCGCAGGACGCCATCGACGACGGCGCCGCCTTCGCCGGTGACCAGTTCAGCCATCATGCCTCCGCTCGAAGCTCACCGGTACGTCGAACGCGGCCTTCCGCGCGGTCCGGCGGAAGGCCTTGAGGACCGGACGACCGAGCGCCAGCACCAGTACGGCGCACAGCACCCCGCGCGGGATGTCCCACCCCAGCGAGGTCGCCACGACGAACAGGAAGTACCGGTGCAGGTTGTCGGCCAGCGCGTCGCCGGGGATGAACGAGAAGTCGCTGCCGAAGGTGGCGAACGGCCAGAACCACAGGTTCATCACCACGCCGTACAGGATCCCGGCGACCAGCGAGTACGCCGCGAGCAGCAGCACCTCGAGCCGCCCGCCGACCCGCGGCAGCAGCCCGGCCAAGCAGCCGACCCACGCACAGGCGAGCATCTGGAACGGCATCCACGGCCCGACGCCGCCGCTGATCAGCGCGCCCGCCAGCAGCGAGATCGCGCCCAGGACGAAGCCGAAGCCGGCGCCGAAGGCCCGCCCGGCCAGGATCAGGAGGAAGAAGCCCGGTTCCAGTCCCGCCGTACCGGGGCCGAGGGCGCGCAGGGCGGCCCCGACCGCGGCGAGCATGCCGAGCAGGGAGATCACCTTCGCGTCGATGCCGGCCTCGGCCAGTTCGGCGAGGACGACGGCGACCAGCAGCGGCAGCAGCAGGACGAACAGCCAGGGCGCGTCGGTGGTGTGCCCGATCGCCGACGCCCCGGCCTGGTCGGTCTGCCAGATCAGCGGCCAGGAGAACGCCAGCAGCCCGACGGCCGACGCCAGCACCAGCGTCGCCGTACTGCGGGGTTTGAGCCGGACCAGCCGCGGTGCGGTCACGACGCCCGCTCGAGCGCGGTGGCGACTTCGCCCACGGTCAGGAACGGCAGCGGCGCCAGGATTTTGGCCACCTGCGGCGCGAACGCCGGCGACCCGGCGATCACCGTGGCGGTGTCGCCGTCGCTGACCAGTTCGCCGTCGGCCAGCACCAGCACCCGGGTCGCGACCTCCGCCACCATCTCGACGTCGTGGGTCGACAGGACGACCGCGTGGCCGTCCGCCGCAAGCTCGCGCAGGATCTCGACCAGCCGCCTCTTCGCGCCGTAGTCCAGCCCGCGGGTCGGCTCGTCCAGCAGCAACAGCGGGGGAGCACCACACAGTACGACGGCCAGCGCCAAGCACAGCCGCTGTCCCTCCGACAGGTCGCGCGGGTGCATCTCGTCGTCGATGTCCGGCGCCAGCCGCTCCAGCAGGGCGCGGCAGCGGCCAGGCGTCACGTGGAAGTCGCTGTCAGCCCCAGCACACTCCTCGGCCACAGTCGGCGCGTAGAGCAGGTCGGCAGGCTCCTGCGGAACCAGTCCGACCGCCTTGATCAACTGCTTGGGCTTCGTACGCCGTGGGTCGATCCCCGCCGCGACGACACTGCCGGAGCGCGGCTGGACGAGTCCCACCAGGGCGTTGAGCAGCGTGGACTTGCCCGCGCCGTTGCGGCCCATCAGCGCGACCACCTCACCCGCTCGGAGCGCCACTGACACGCCGCGCAGCGCAGGCACGCTCCCGTAGCTGACGACCAGGTCGTTGCACCGGGCAAGCTCTTCGCCGATCACGGCCACCCGCGGGGCAGGCCGGTGATCACCCAGCCGTTCCCGCAGTACGCCGGCCGCACGGCGGGCGTCCCGGACCGACAGCGGCAACGGCGACCAGCCGGCGAGTCGTCCGAGCTCCACCACCGGCGGCGCGACCGGCGCGGTGACCATCAGGTCGGCCGGCAGACCAGTCGACACCGCACCCGAGATCTCGATCACCCGGTCGGCGTACTGGATGACTCGCTCGAGCCGGTGCTCCGCCATCACCACAGTGACGCCCAGGTCGTGTACGAGTCGCTGCAGCGCGGCCAGCACCTCCTCGGCGGCCTGCGGGTCCAGCGCGGACGTCGGCTCGTCCAGTACGAGCACAGCCGGGTGCGAGGTCAGCGCGGCCCCGATGGCCGTCCGCTGTCGCTGCCCGCCGGACAGCGCGGTCAGCGGCCGGTCCCGTACGTCGGCCAGCCCGAGCAGGTCGAGCGTCTCCTCGACGCGGCGGCGCATGACGTCCGGAGGGACGCCGAGCGACTCCATGCTGTACGCCAGCTCGTCCTCGACCGTGTCGGTGACGAACCCGGCCATCGGGTCCTGCCCGACGATGCCGACCACGTCCGCCAGGTCGCGCGGGCGGTAGTCCTTGGTGTCGCGGCCGTTCACCAGGACCCGGCCGGCCAGCGTGCCGCCGGTGAAGTGCGGGACCAGCCCGTTGATCGCCCGGAGCAGCGTGGACTTGCCGGAACCGGTCCGGCCGACCACCAGCGCCAGCTCACCTTCGGGCACGGTGAAGCTGACGTCGCGCAGCGCCGGCTCGGCAGCACCGTCGTACGTGACGGTGACGCGATTGAACTCGATCATGCGGGCACCAGCTCACGTCGACGGATCAGGGGAGGAGCAGCGACCGCAGGCGCCAGACCGATCAGGATGCCGAGCACCGGCAGCAGCGGGACCGGCGGCACGACCAGCGGGCCCGGTAGCACCAGCCCCTCGACGCCGCGGGCAGCCGCGACGATCAGAGTGGCTGCGGCGACCGCACCGGAGCCGATGACCAGCCACTCGGGCAGGGCCCACGGATCCGGCCGGTAGCGCGTGCGGGTCACCCGCTGACGCCCGACAGCCATCGCACCGGTCGCCAGCAGTACGCCGAAAGCCAGTGCTCCGGCTGCAACCGGGAAGGCCATCGCATCGGTGAGCAGCGAGTAGACGCCGAGCATGATGCCGAGCAGACCGAGCAGGACCGACGCCCCGGTGATCCGGCGCTGGCGGCGCGGGACATGCGCCGTACGGCCGTAGCCGCGGGAGTCCATTGCCGCGGCGAGCTCGACCGAGCGGTCCAGTGCGCCTTCCAGGACCGGCATGGCCGTCGTACGGAAGGAGCCGCGGGTGCGGCCGCGCAGCCGGCGAGCGCCACGGATCCGGCGGGCGTCGGTGACCAGCTGCGGCGCGAAAGTGAGCGCCACCACGCAGGCGACGCCCATCTCGTAGAGGGCCCCGGGCAACGACTTGAGCAGGCGGCGCGGACTGGCGAGGGCGTTGGCCGCGCCGATGCAGCAGAGCATGACGGCGAGCTGGCCGCCGTCGTACAGAGCGGTGACGACGGCCTCGGCCGACACCTCGCCGCCCAGCTTCACGCCGCTGGCCCAGTCGGGCAGAGGAATCTGCGGCAGCGTGAACAGCAGCGTGTTGCCCTGCGAACGCGTGGAGAGCAGCGCCTGCAGGACGATCCGGACGCCGATCACGACCAGGCCGAGCTTGAGGAAGGCGAGATAGCTGTTCGCCCACGGGGCGTCGCTGCGGCGAGCCGCCACGACGAAGCCGGCCACCGCCAGGATCAGGACCAGCAGCACCGGGTTGCGAGTCCTGCTGGCGGCGACGGCGAGGCCGAGGGCCCACAACCACCACGCCCCCGGGTGCAGAGCCCGGGGGAGAGTGAGGTGGTGGACCGCGCGCACCGGATCAGCTCTGCGCGCGTCGGCGAGCCAGCACGAAGCCACCACCGGCCAGCAGCAGTACGACGACCGCCGCGAGCACGATGCCGCCCCAGGGCGCGCCGTCGTCCGACTGCGCGGCGGCGGGCTGGGAGGCGTCGGTCGGGGTGGCAGAAGGCGTCGCGGTCGAGCCGACGGCCGGGGCGATCTCCAGCTTCACCGGCTCGTCGGTGGCCGGGACCTGGATGTTCTTCACCTCTTGGCCGCAGCCGGTCGCCGGGTAGCCGTCGATGCCGCAGGCCAGGCCCTTCTCGATCCGCACCGGCGCGGTCGCGGCCAGCACCTTGGCGCCGGTCGCCTTCTGGTCGGTGACCACGCAGGTCCCGGTGGCCGGCGGCGGGGTGGCGCCGGACGGCGAGTCGGCCGGCGTGCCGGGGTCGACCACGAGGGCGACCCGCTTCTTGCCGGGCTCGGCCGGGGTCGCGCCGCAGATCGCGGCGAAGTCACCGGCGGCCCGGGGGACCCGCGGCTTGGTTCCGCCGAGGGCGTACCGCCAGCCTTCGACGGAGCCGTCGGCCGGGACCACCTGCTCGGCGCCCTTCTGGGCGAAGGCCCACTGGCCGTTGGTCCACTGGTAGTAGCCCCAGAAGCGGTAGCCGTCCTCGGCCGGGGCCGCGCTGACGGCTTGGCTGGTGCTGACGCTGACGGTCCCCGCCAGCAGGAGACCCGCCAGCAGGCTGAGGACCAGTCGCAGGGTCCGGTGTGTTGTCATCTCGTGTCCTCGTTCGGGCCGGGGCCTGACGAGAGGAGGGACGCCACGCCGGGAACACGGGGCCGGGCTCCTCCCGCGGTCCTCGGCGGGATAGGTGAGCCTGCTGCTCGGACGCAGTGTTCCGGCTCGCCGCGGCCCGGTGGAGTCCGGTCGCGGCCTACGGTTGCGGGTCAGCGCCGGCTTCGGACCGGCTTCCCTGCGGCACAGCAGTGGTTCGGGCGCAGCTTACCGCTGCCGCGCCAGGCATGCGTGAGCCCGTACGGCGAACGTGCGGCAGGCCACAGTTCGCCGTACGGGCTCGTGGGGCTACTTACTCCTGAGCGGCCAGGCTCATCGGGCCGTAGACCTCGCGGCCGTCCTCGAGCAGGTAGACCTGGGCGACGCCCTGGTCGGCCAGGTCGCGCCAGATCTCGCCGAGCCAGCTCTCCGCATCGCCCTGGGCGGAGAAGTCCGCGGTGCCCAGGTCGCCCGGGTCGGCCGGCTCACCGGTCGCGGTCTCGAACCGCCAAGTCCAGCTCACGAGCCGGGCCGGGTCTGCGGCGCGTTCTGCGCGGTCTTGGCCGGGTCGCGCTCGATCGCGTTGCCGAGCGCCTCGTCGATCCGCTTCAGCAGCGCGTCCTCGAGCTTCACGCCGGCCGCCTTCACGTTCTCGGTGACCTGCTCGGGCCGGGAGGCGCCGATGATGGCCGACGAGACGTTCTGGTTCTGCAGGACCCAGGCGATCGCCAGCTGCGACAGGCTCAGGCCGGCCTCGTCGGCGATCGGCTGCAGCTCCTGGACGCGCTCCAGCACGTCGTCCTTCAGCCAGCGGCCGATCATGTCCGCGCCGCCCTTGGTGTCGGTCGCCCGCGAACCCTCCGGCGGCTGCTGGCCCGGCTTGTACTTACCGGTCAGCACGCCCTGCGCGATCGGGGAGAACACCACCTGGCCGATGCCGAGCTCCTCCGAGGCGGGCACGATCTCGGCCTCGATGACGCGCCAGAGCATGTTGTACTGCGGCTGGTTGGAGACCAGCGGGACGCGCAGCTCACGGGCCAGCCGGTGGCCTTCGCGCAGCTGGTCGGCGGTCCACTCCGACGTGCCGATGTAGAGCGCCTTGCCCTGGCGGACGACGTCGGCGAAGGCCTCCATCGTCTCCTCCAGCGGCGTCTCGGTGTCGAACCGGTGCGCCTGGTAGACGTCGACGTAGTCGGTCTTGAGCCGCTTCAGCGAGCCGTTGATCGACTCGTGGATGTGCTTGCGGGACAGGCCGACGTCGTTCGGCCCGCCCGGCCCGGTCGGCCAGTAGACCTTGGTGAGGATCTCCAGCGACTCGCGCCGCTGTCCCTCCAGGGCCTCGCCGAGCACGGTCTCCGCGGCGGTGTTCGCGTACACGTCCGCGGTGTCGAACGTGGTGATCCCGGCCTCGAGCGCCGCCTTCACACAGGCCTTCGCCTGCTCGTTCTCCACCTGCGACCCGTGGGTCAGCCAGTTCCCGTAGGAGATCTCGCTGACCTTCAGTCCACTGTTTCCGAGATACCGAAAGTCCATACCCCGAACCCTACGTCCACCCGCCGACACGTGCCCGGCGACGCCCTGACCGTGGACGGCGTCGGGCCTGCTGCCAGTCCGTCAACTGACCTCGATCGCCAGGGTGTGGCGTCCGGTCAGACTGGTGGGCACCGAGATGACCGGGTCGCCGTCCAGGGTGACGTGGGCGTAGGTGCCGGAGCCGGTGAGGGTGATGTCGAGCGTGGCCTCGCGGTAGGAGAGGCCGGTCAGCTGGAGGTCGCCCAGGCCTTCGGGGACGACCGGGCGGATCTCGATTCCCTCGGGGGTGAAGTGCAGGCCGAACAGGCACTCGTGGATGAGCCGCAGGTACGCCGTGGCCGACCAGGTCTGGTGGGGGAGGGACTCCCACTGGCGGCTGACCTGCCAGCCGCCGTCGACCGCGCCGGTGGTGGCGTTGTAGAGCTCGAAGAGTTCGTCGTTGCTGGAGTGGAACAGCCGGGTCAGGTCGTCGAGCGTCTGGCCGAAGAGCCGGGTGTCGCCGGCCGAGGCGGCGGCAGAACCCCACAGGCCCATCACCATCGGCCAGCAGATCGCGTTGTGCCGGCCGGGGTGCTCGTCGTCGTACCGGGGGAAGTGCGGCCAGACATTGACCATGCCGAAGGGCTCGCGGTGGGCGTTCGCGAAGATCCGCCGGGTCCGCTCGGGACCGGCGATGCCGAACTCGACGGCCAGCGCCAAGCCGGCCGTCTCCTGGTGCAGGTCCAGGCCGTCCGGGCCGAGGAAGTACCCATAGGTGCCGCTGCGGGAATCCCAGAGGTGCCGGTTGATCGCGTCGGTCAACGCGTCGGCCCGCCGGTCGTACGACGGATCGCCGCCCAGCAAGGCCAGGCAGCGCAGCGCCCGGACGTAGACCGCGTTGGTCGACAGGCACCGGATCTCGGCCGTGCCGGGGTAGTCGAGCACGAACGACGACTCGCCCTCGGCGACCGGGAGGCCGCTGATGCCGTCCTGCATCAGCGCGGGGCCGGCGTACAGGCCGGTGGTGGGGTCGAAGCGCTCCTTGTCGAGGATCTCCAGCGACGCCTTGCCGATCTCGTACGCCGCGGCGCCGAACGCGGTGTCGCCGGTCACCACCACGTGCTGCCAGGCGCCGATCACCCAGATGATCTGGTCCCACCACTGGTTGTCCTGGGCGACGACCCGCCGGTCCGGCTCGCAGACCGCGAACAGCGTCGAGCGGGCCACGTCGGGTGCGAGCAGGCTGGCAGCGTGCCAGCAGTTGATCGCCGCGTCGCGGGTCCAGGGATCGTCGTAGCCACCGCCGGCCCGGACGAATCCGGCGGCGGTGACGTTGACGTCGAGCAGGTTGTGCAGTGCGGCGCCGTACAGCGTGCTCAGAACGGCAGGCCCGCGCAGGACCGGTCGCACCGGTCAGGCGGGCTTCTCGCCGCGGGCCACCATCGGCTTGGGCAGCCGCCAGCGGCGCATCTGCATCGTGCGGCGGACCGCGTAGAAGCCGATGCCCCGGGTGGACTCGCTCGGGAACTTCTTGGCGATCGCGCGCTTGAGGCCGCTGGACAGGAAGAACCAGTCGGCGGCGATGCAGGCGATCATCACCAGGAACACCAGGTTCACCAGGCCGGCCAGCCAGGGAAAGGCCGTGGAGAAGACCACGCCGATCAGCGACACGACCAGCAGCACCGGCAGCGCGAACTCCATCACCGACCAGCGGGCGTCGACGTAGTCGCGGGCGAACCGGCGGACCGGACCCTTGTCGGCGGCCGGCAGGTACCGGTCGTCGCCGGTCTTCATCGCCTCCTGCATCTTGGCCCGCTCGGCGCGCATCTTCTCCCGCCGGTACGCCGCGGCCTCCTTGCGGGTGCGCGGCTTCTTCAGCGCCGCCTTGCGCGCCTGCTCGGCCTCCTTGCGGGTCGGGGTCGGGCGGCCTTTGCCCCCGACCTTGCCCTGGGGCTGCTCGGTGGCGGACCCGGCGGATGTCGCGGACGGTGTCTCGGACTTGTTACGACGGAACACGGGAGCTGGACCTCATTCGGGCTGCGCTGTCAAACCGGGCTGGTCACTCGGGGTGGTCCCCGGAGGATCGGGCCAGTTTATCGGGGCCGGTCCTGATGGTGTGGTGACCCATGGGGACATAGGGTGGATGACACGCACGCCGGGTCCACTCTCCGGCACAGAAGGGGTACGGATATCGATGAGCATCTTCAAGAGGATGTCGACGATCTTCAAGGCCAAGGCGAACACAGCCCTGGACAAGGCCGAAGATCCTCGCGAAACCCTTGACTACTCGTACCAGAAGCAGCTCGAGCTGCTGCAGAAGGTACGCCGTGGTGTGGCCGACGTCGCCACCAGCCGCAAGCGGGTGGAGCTGCAGGCCTCGCAGCTGCAGGCCCAGTCGGCCAAGCTGCAGGAGCAGGCCCAGAAGGCGCTCTCGATGGGCCGTGAGGACCTCGCCCGGGAGGCGCTGACCCGCAAGTCCGGTCTGCAGGGCCAGATCGACGACCTGACCGCGCAGCACGCCCAGCTCCAGGGCGAGGAGGAGAAGCTCACGCTGGCCTCCCAGCGGCTGCAGGCCAAGGTCGAGTCGTTCCGGACCCGCAAGGAGACGATCAAGGCCACCTACACCGCGGCCGAGGCGCAGACCCGGATCAACGAGGCCTTCTCCGGCATCTCCGAGGAGATGAGCGACGTCGGTCTGGCGGTGCAGCGCGCCGAGGACAAGACCCAGCAGATGCAGGCCCGGGCCGGCGCGATCGACGAACTGCTCGCCTCCGGCGCGCTCGACGACGCCTCGGGCACGAGCAAGGACAACATCACCCTCGAGCTGGAGCGGATGTCGTCGAACTCCGACGTCGAGAACGAGCTGGCCGCCCTGAAGGCCCAGATCGGTGGCTCCGAGGCGCCCAAGCAGCTGTCCCAGGACGCGCCCGGTGCGGCGCAGCCCGCTCAGCCTGCCCAGCAGCCGGTGCAGCAGCCGGCCCGCCCCCAGGACGGAGACGTTCGATGATCGTTCGGATCATGGGTGAGGGTCAGTGGAGGCTGGCCGACGACAAGCTGGAGCAGCTGAACGCGGTCGACACGGACCTGGAGAAGGCCGTCTCGGCCGGCGACGAGGACGGTTTCAAGACCGCCTTCACCGCGCTGCTGGAGTTCGTCCGCAACGGCGAGCGGGTGCCGGACAACGAGCTGCACGACTCCGACGCGATCCTGCCGCCGGGCGACAGCACGCTGGCCGAGATGCGTGAACTGATCAGCGGCGACGGCCTGATCGCCGGTTGACCGTCGGCGGCGACGGTCCGGGATGCCCCTGCTGACGGGCCGTCGCCGGGTACGAGCATCGAGTGGAGAGGGCCGATCCGAACGGATCGGCCCTTCTGCTGTGTGGATCCGGGCACACACAGTGGTGCTGAAGGAACCGTCGATCACTGCCCGGATGTGCTGTTCGGGAGCGGTCACGCGTAGTACGCTCAGCTGAACCGCTGCCGACCAGGCGGCGAACATGCGGCAAACCGCACCCGGGGGGAACGGGGCGGTGTTCACCGGGGGGTGACGGAGGGTGACGGATAATGCCGTCGCGGGGGAAGAAGCCACACCAGTTCCAGGACCACTCATCGCGGACGTGCCCGATCGGCGCCGGCCGGTGTGGGTCGTTCCGGACACGGTGCCGGCGGTCGTGCCACGCTCGACCTGGGCCACGCGGCCGCCCTGGGTCGCGGTCTACCACTGGGCCGCGATCGGTGGTGACCTGCTGGCGGCCGTGATCGGCGCGTCGGTGGCGTTGCTGACCCGGTTCGGGTACCAGATCGGTGGCGGTTACCTGGTCTTCGGCAGTCTGCTGCCGCTGGCCTGGGTGGCCGCGGTCGCGTTGTCGCGCGGCTACGAGTCGCGTTCGTTCGGCGCCGGCGCGGACGAGTTCCGCTCGATCCTGCGGTCCGGCCTCGGGCTGACCGCGGTGGTCGCGGTCGTGTCGTACGCGACCAAGAGCGAGATCGCGCGGGGTTTCGTGGTCCTGGCGATCCCGGCGACGATGGTGCTGGCGCTGCTGCTGCGCTACCTGCTGCGCCGCGATCTCAGCCGCCATCGCTACCGCGGCCGCTGCATGCGCCGCGTCCTCGTGGTCGGCCGCAACGGCCAGGCCGCGACGCTGCGCGAACGCCTCGAGGAGCGGCCCGCGGACGGGTACCGCGTGGTGGCGACCTGCCGGCCGCGCGGTGAGTCGCGGTCCGGCGTTCCGGTACCGCCCGACGGCCTGGACGAGGCCGACATCATGGCCGCGGTGGACCGGCACGCGGTCGACGTGGTCGCGATCGCGTCCGATCCCGACCTGGCCGGCCAGTCGCTGCGCCGGCTGTCGTGGGCGCTGGAACAGCGCGGGGTCGAGCTGATCGTGTCGCCCGGCATCATCGAGGTGGCCGGACCGCGGATCTCGATCCGCCCGGTCGCGGGTCTGTCGCTGCTGCACCTGGAACGTCCGTCGTCCAGCGCCGGGCCGCACCTGCTGAAGAGCATCTTCGATCGGGTCACCGCGTTGATCCTGCTGGTGCTCGCGCTGCCGCTGCTGCTCGGGATCGCGCTGGCCGTCCGGCTGACCAGCCAGGGACCGGCGCTGTTCAAGCAGCGCCGGGTCGGCCGGGGCAACGTCGCGTTCACCATGTTCAAGTTCCGCACGATGACGGTCGACGCCGAGGACCGGCTGGTCGAGCTGACCGGCGGCAGCGACGGCAACCGGGTGCTGTTCAAGCTGCGCTCCGATCCGCGGGTGACCCGGGTGGGCAAGGTGCTCAGGCGGTACTCGCTCGACGAGCTGCCGCAGCTGCTCAACGTCCTGCGTGGCGACATGTCGCTGGTCGGGCCGCGGCCTCCGCTGGAGCGTGAGGTCGCCTTGTACGCCGCCGACGACACCCGCCGGATGCTGGTGAAACCGGGACTGACCGGGCTGTGGCAGGTCAGTGGCCGCAGCGACCTGTCCTGGGACGAGTCGGTGCTGCTCGACCTGCGCTACGTCGACAACTGGTCGATGACGCTGGACCTGCTGATCTTGTGGAAGACCGCTCGCGCGGTGCTGAAGGGCTCTGGCGCGTATTGAGCCGACGGCCGTCGGGGGACGGGCGTTCGGTGGCGACAGCTGTCGCCGGGGGGACATTTCGATGGAGGGGGAACGGATGGCGACCGAAGACGGCCGGTTGGCCGCGGAACTCGCGACGGACGCGGGACGGCTGCTGCTCACGCTGCGCGCGGCCCGGGGGGCGGGCCGCGCGCTCGGCGCGGAGGGCGACCGATCGGCGAACGAGCTGCTGATCCGCGGCCTGCGCGATCACCGGCCGGCTGACGCCGTACTGAGTGAGGAGTCGGCCGACACCGCGCAGCGGTTGTCCGCCGATCGGGTCTGGATCATCGACCCGCTCGACGGCACCCGCGAGTACGGCGAGCCGCCGCGCCGCGACTGGGCGGTGCACGTCGCCTTGTGGGAACGCGGTCAGCTCACCGCCGGCGCCGTCGCGCTGCCCGCGATGAACGTTGTCCACGGCACCGATGACCCCGCACCGCTGGTGCCGCGGGACGGTGGCCGGTTGCGGATCGCGGTGAGCCGGAGCCGGCCGCCGGCCCTGGTCGAGAAGCTCGCCGTCGACCTGGACGCCGAGCTGGTCGCGATGGGATCGGCCGGCGTGAAGGCGACCGCCGTCCTGCGGGGCGAGGTGGACGCCTACGTGCACGCCGGTGGGCAGTACGAGTGGGACTCGGCCGCCCCGGTCGCGGTGGCGCGGGCCGCCGGGCTGTTCTGCAGCCGGATCGACGGTTCGCCACTGCGCTACAACCAGCCCGACCCGAAGCTGCCGGACCTGGTGGTCTGCCGGCCGGAGGTCGCCGACGAGCTGCTCGCCGCGATCGCGCCGCACCTCGGCCCGGATCCGGAGCCGGGCCGATGACCCGCCGGTACCAGCTGACCCAGCTCGAGGCCCTCGAGTCCGAGGCCGTGCACATCTTCCGTGAGGTGGCGGCGGAGTTCGAGCGGCCGGTGCTGCTGTTCTCCGGCGGCAAGGACTCGATCGTGATGCTCCGGCTGGCGCAGAAGGCGTTCCACCCGGCGCGGATCCCGTTCCCGGTGCTGCACGTCGACACCGGCCACAACTTCCCCGAGGTACTGGCCTTTCGCGACCGCCGGGCCGCGGAGCTGGACCTTCAGTTGCTGGTGGCAAGTGTTCCGGACGCGCTGAACCGCGGGTTCGTGCAGGCGCCGCCGGACGGGACGCGGAACCGGATCCAGACGCCGGTGCTGCTGGAGGCGCTGGACAAGCACCAGTTCACCGCGGTGTTCGGTGGCGCTCGCCGCGACGAGGACAAGGCCCGGGCCAAGGAACGGATCTTCTCGTTCCGCGACGAGTTCGGCCAGTGGGACCCGAAGAACCAGCGGCCCGAGCTGTGGAACCTGTACAACAGCCGGGTCCATCTCGGCGAGAGCATCCGGGTGTTCCCGCTGTCGAACTGGACCGAGCTGGACATCTGGCACTACATCGCCCAGGAGCGGCTCGAGCTGCCGTCGATCTACTACGCGCACGAGCGCACGGTGTTCGAGCGCAACGGGATGCTGTTCGCCGTCAACGAGTTCTGTGTGCCGCGGCCGAGCGAGCCGACCTTCACCGCGACGGTTCGCTACCGCACGGTCGGCGACGCGTCGCTGACCGCCGCGGTGCGCTCGGACGCGGACACCGTCGAGAAGGTCGTCGCCGAGGTGGCCGGCACCCGGATCACCGAGCGCGGCGCCACCCGCGGCGACGACAAGTTCAGTGAGGCCGCGATGGAAGACCGCAAGCGGGAAGGGTACTTCTGACGTGGACATCCTCAGACTGGCGACGGCCGGATCCGTCGACGACGGCAAGAGCACGCTGATCGGCCGGCTGCTGTACGACACCAAGTCGGTGTTCACCGACCAGATCGAGTCGGTCGAGCGGGCCAGCCGGGACCGCGGCGACGACTACGTCAACCTCGCGCTGCTCACCGACGGCCTGCGGGCCGAGCGGGAACAGGGCATCACGATCGATGTCGCCTACCGGTACTTCGCGACGCCGCGGCGCAAGTTCATCGTCGCCGACACCCCCGGCCACATCCAGTACACCCGCAACATGGTGACCGGCGCGTCGACGGCCGACCTGGCGCTGATCCTGGTGGACGCCCGCAAGGGCCTGCTGGAGCAGAGCCGCCGGCACGCGTTCCTGTCGACGCTGCTGCACGTGCCGCACCTGATGCTGTGCGTGAACAAGATGGACCTGGTCGGCTACTCCGAGGACGTGTTCGAAACGATCCGCGCGGAGTTCACCGAGTTCGCCGCGAAGCTGGACATCGGCGACCTCACCGTCGTACCGGTGTCGGCGCTGCTCGGCGACAACATCGTCACCCGCTCCACCGCGATGCCGTGGTACGAGGGCCCGAGCCTGCTGCACCACCTGGAGAACGTGCACGTCGCGAGCGATCGCAACCTGATCGACGTCCGGTTCCCCGTCCAGTACGTGATCCGGCCGCAGTCCGACCAGTACCGCGACTACCGCGGGTACGCCGGGCAGGTGGCCGGGGGAGTGCTGCGGGCCGGTGACGAGGTGATGGTGCTGCCCTCGGGCTTCACCTCGACGATCCGCTCGATCGAGACCGCGGACGGCGAGGTCGAGGAGGCGTTCGCGTCGATGTCGGTGACGATCCGGCTGACCGACGAGATCGACATCTCCCGGGGCGACATGATCTGCCGGGTCAACAACGCGCCGTCGGTCAGCCAGGACATCGACGCGATGGTCTGCTGGATGGACGACGCGCCGCTGCGGCCGGGGCAGAAGTTCGCGATCAAGCACACCACCCGGACCTCGCGGGCGATGGTGAAGGACCTGCAGTACCGGCTGGACGTCAACTCGCTGCACCGCGACCTCGGCGCGGAGTACCTGGGCCTGAACGACATCGGCCGGGTCAGGCTGCGAACCACCCAGCCGTTGCTGTGCGACGAGTACAAGCGCAACCGGTACACCGGCGGGTTCGTCCTGATCGACGAGGCGACCAACCGGACCGTCGGCGCCGGCATGGTCAACGAGGCACGATGACGACCACCGAGCCCCGGCCGGTCGACGAGGCGCTGGCGCCGTCGATCCGGGTCCTGATGGTGTGTTCCAGCGGCGGCCACCTGGCGCAGCTGATGACGCTGCGGCCGTGGTGGTCGCAGCGGGACGTCTGCTGGGTGACGTTCCCGACCGAGGACGGCAAGTCGCTGCTGGCCGGTCAGCGGGCGGTGTACGCCTACTACCCGACCACACGGAACGTGAAGAACCTGCTGCGTAACACGTTGCTGGCCGTGCGGGTCCTGCGCCGCGAGCGGCCGGACGTGATCGTCACCACCGGTGCCGGCGTGGCGCTGCCGTTCTTCGTGCTGGGCAAGCTGTCGCGTGTCCCGACCGTCTACATCGAGGTGTTCGACCGGATCGACCACCCGACGCTGACCGCCCGGCTGTGCCGGCCGTTCACCAGCCGGATGCTGGTGCAGTGGGAAGAGCAGCAGCAGTTGTACTCCGGGTCCGCCGTCGTCGGGAGGTTGCTGTGAACGAGTGGGACGTCCTGGTCATCCTCGGCACCGATCACCACCGGTTCGACCGGCTGGTCGGCTGGGTCGATGACTTCCTCGAGCTCCCCGGCAACGAGGCCCGGACGGCGCTGGTGCAGCTGGGCTCCACGACCGCACCCCGCCGGGCCCAGGGCGTCGGCATCGTCGCGTACGACGAGCTGCAGGCACTGATGCGGCGCTCGACGGCCGTCGTGACGCACGGCGGCCCGGCCACGATGCTGGAGGTCCGCAAGCAGGGCCGCAAGCCGGTCGTCGTACCGCGGGACCCGCTGCTGAACGAGCACGTCGACCAGCACCAGCAGGAGTTCTCCCGGCGGATGGGGGCGATGGGCCTGGTCACGCTGTGCGAGGACCGGGCCACCTTCCTGGCGGCGGTGTCGGCGGTGCTGGCCGATCCGGCGGCGCACACCGTGTCGGCCGAGGAGAACCACCGTGACAGTCTGCAGCTGATGGCGGCGGTGGACGTCACCGGTCGCATCATCGACGGACTCGCGGTCCAGCACGCCCGGCGGCGCCTCCGGACGCCTTGAAAACAAGCGTTTGAGCGGCGTCCGCTCTGCCGGTGTGACGTAAAGAACGTGGTGATCTCCGGCCGAGAGGCAGAGCGAATAGTCGCCTCTGGTGTCCGGATAGCAGGCCCTGGTCGACAGCGGGTGACAATCCGGGTCGTTATCGGTCTGTGATGTGACGCTGCGTGAGGCGGCTACCGAACGTGACGTTAAGGCCCCGATGCGACGTCTTGAGGTCTTCGCGCGGACCTGCGTAAGCTCACCCGCGCCTGGCCCGGCCTGGGGACGTGCGAGGCAAGACCACTGTCGCCGGCGCGCAACGCCGAGTTCCGCCCTCCGGGCCGGCGACCTACCTACCACCCAGCAGCAGAGGGCGGAAGTGGGGGAACCACAGGTTCCGCGGAACGCCGGCCTGACCGGCGGTCCTTGGGGCGAAGCCGCGCGAGCGGCCGGGTAACACTTCCGACCCGAGCCCGACAGCTAACCTCACAGGCGTGCAGGAAGGACTGCCCCCCATGCGGGACGAAACCTCCCGTAGGCACGCTCGACATCGGGCTGCCGTTCCCTCCGACGTACTGAACGAACCTGCCGTGAAGGCGGGCCGAAGGACCGTGATCCCGATCGTGGCGGCGGGCGCGCTCCTTCTCACCACCGGCGGCCTCGGCGTCGCGGCGCTCGGCTCCGACGAGCCGGTACCCGCCCCGGTGACCGTCACCGCGACCGCGGACGCCTACGTGTCCACCAAGTCCCCGACCCAGCGCCACGGCTGGTCGACGCGGCTCGTCGTCAAGCAGAACGAGGCGACCAGCTTCCTCCGGTACGCCGTCCCGGCCGTTGCCGACGGCTACGACCGCAAGGCCACCCTGGTCCTGACCCGGCTGACCAGTAGCAAGCCGAGCACGATCCACGTGTCCGCCGCCCCGGGCGGCTGGACCGAGGCGGTCACCGCCGCCACCGCGCCGAAGCCGGGTGCACCGATCGCCGCCGCCGCCGACGACGGTACGTCGCGCGAACTGCGCGTCGACATCTCGGCGGGGGTGACGAAGGCGGGCGCCCTCGATCTGGCGCTCACCCAGTCGGCCGGCCGTGGTGGCGCGGTCTTCGGCTCCCTGCAGTCCGGCGCGACCCAGACGAAGCTGGAGATCAGCTACGTCCGGGAAGGAACGGGTGGTCCGCAACCGACCGCCCCGACCGGTACGCCGACCACCACCGCGCCGACGGCCAGCCCGACGGTGACGGCCACCAGGCCGCCCACCACCGCGCCGACCGCGACGCCGACCACCACCCAGCCGACGGCCACTCCGACGACCACGCGGCCGACGGCGACGCCGACCACCACTGCGCCGACCACCACGCCGACCACGACGCCCACCAGCGCGCCGGGCTGCACGGTGTCCGCGCTGCTGGTGCCCTCCTGCGGCGCCTGGTTCGGTGCGGCGGCGAACCCGCTGGGCTCCGAGACCTGGGACCAGGCACTGTCGGCGTTCGAGAACACGGTCAACCGGACCGTGGACATCGCGCACTACTACAACTCGAGCCCGAAGCTGTTCCCGACGGCCGAGATGATCAAGCGGGCCCGCGAACCCGGCAAGAAGCGGATGCTGCTGCTGAACTGGAAGCCGGAGATGGGCCGTACCTGGGCCCAGGTCGCCGCCGGTGACCCCGAGGTGGACAAGGCGATCGACGCCGAGGCGCAGTACCTCAAGTCGACGTTCCCGGAGAAGTTCTTCCTCGGGATCCACCACGAGCCCGAGGAAGAGGTCAAGCCGGCCGCCGGTTCGGGCTACACCGCCAAGGACTACCGGGCGATGTACCGGCACGTGGTCCAGCGGATGCGGGCCAACGGCGTGACCAACGCCGTCTACGTGATGAACTACATGGGGACTCCGCACTGGGGCTCGCAGCCCTGGTTCGAGGACCTCTACCCCGGTGACGACGTGGTCGACTGGATCGCGGAGGACCCGTACATCTTCGGCGACGACGCGAACTGGTGGGGCCCGTTCACCACCGGCGTCAACCGCAAGGACACCTACACCAACCCCGGCTGGCCGGGCTTCTACACCTGGGCGACCACCAAGCACCCGGGCAAGCCGATCATGCTGGGCGAATGGGGCATCGACGAGCAGACCATGCTCGGCATGAGCAAGGCCGACGTCCTGCGCACGGTGCAGGACGGCCTGCGCAAGATGCCGCAGGTGAAGGCCTTGGTCTACTGGAACGAGGGCACCTTCCACACCGTGGGCACGACCAGGCTCGACTCGTCCGCGGCCACCCAGGCCGCGGCCCGTGAGGTCTTCAACAGCGGCCTGCTCGCCCGGCAGCTGAAGTAGTCCGTACGACGCGACGAGACCCTCGTCCCGGTCGATGCCATCGGCACCGGCCCGGGACGGGGGTCCTGCCGTCTCAGACCTTTTCCAGCACCAGGATCAGCGCCATCCCGAAGAACTCGAGACGAGACCGCTCGATCGCGTCGGTGACCGGGCGGATCTTGCCGCCGAGACCGGACCGGTCGAACGGCGGCATGATGTAGTCGACGCCGACCAGCCGGAAGCCCTTGGCCTCGATCTGCCGCGACAGGCCGCGGACGGTGAACGAGCGCGCGTCGGCCAGTCGCCGGTGCAGCGGCACGATCCACGGCAGGAACGGCCCGTAGCGCGGCGGCCGGCGCTTGCCGAGCACGAAGAACCCGTGCGTCTCGAACGGGAACCAGCGGTTCGGCGAGGTGATCAGGAACCGTCCACCGGGTACCAGCACCCGGTGGATCTCGCGCAGCGAGGCGTCCAGGTCGGCGACGTGCTCGAGCACCTCGATCGTGGTCACCACGTCGAACGACTCGTCGGGCAGATCCAGCTGCTCGGCCGGCATCTGCCGGATCCGCAGCTTCGCCGCCAGTTCGGTTCCCTCGACCTCGGACCGGAAGACGGCCAGCCGCTCGGGTTCCACGTCGACCGCGGTGACCTCGTCGAATCCGCCGGCCAGCCGGCGGGTGTAGGTCCCGTCCCCGCAGCCGACGTCCAGCAGCCGCCGGCCCGACAGCTCGGTCAGCCCGGCGAGCGCGGTGAGACGCTTCTCGACGCCGCGGTCGCCTTTGTTGCTTCGGTGGGCACCAAGGCCCAGCGCACGTGTCATGCGATTTCCCCCACCCCAATAGCACAGCCCCCCACAGGCTGGTGATTCACACTAACGATCCGGTTGTGCGCTGACAACGGTCCTGGCGAAATCAGCGGTCGGCTCCTGCCCTCGTCGAGCTGCTCGGCAGTAGCATCAGGTGATGAGTTCACAACCCCCGGGCGGGGCGAGGGGCTGGACCCGTTGGCTGATGGTCACGGGCTGCTGTGCGCTGGCTACGGCTGTCGCGCTGGTGAGTTGTGCCCTGGTGCGCGACGACGACCGGCCGCCCGGACGCAACGACGCCGCCCCCCGGCCGCAGCCGACCTCCACGTGCACCGTGTCCGCGCTGCTGGTGCCGTCGTGCGGGGTCTGGTTCGGTGCCGCGGCGAACCCGCTGGGCGAGGAGTCCTGGGACGAGGCGCTGCCGGCGTTCGAGAAGGTGCTCGGCCAGACCGTCGACATCGCGCACTACTACAACGCCAGCCCGAAGCTGTTCCCGACCGCGGACATGATCAAGCGGGCCCGCGAGCCCGGTAGCAAGCGGATCCTGCTGCTCAACTGGAAGCCGGAGATGGGCCGGACCTGGGCGCAGGTGGCGGCCGGGGACCCGGAGGTCGACGCCGCGATCGACGCGCAGGCCGACCACCTGCGGACGTCGTTCCCGGAGCGGTTCTTCCTGACCATCCACCACGAGCCGGAGGAGGAGGTCCGGCCCGAGGCCGGATCGGGCTTCACCGCCGCGGACTACGCCGCGATGTACCGCCGGGTCGCGCTGCGGCTGAAGGCGAAGGGCGCGACGAACGCCGTCCTGGTGATGACGTACCGCGGCTCGCCGCACTGGGGTTCGCAACCGTGGTTCGAGCAGCTGTATCCCGGTGACGACGTGGTCGACTGGATCGCCGAGGACCCCTACATCTTCGGTCCGGACCCGGAGTTCTCCGGCGGGATCGGGCAGGCGGTGAACCGCACCCAGAAGGCGTACCCGCGCTGGCCGGGCTTCTACACCTGGGCGACCACCAAGCACCCGGGCAAGCCGATCATGCTGGCGGAGTGGGGCGTGAGCCGCAATCTGGGGGAGAACAAGCGCAGCGCGGTGTTCGCCACGATGCCGGACCAGCTCGCGGCCTTTCCCCAGGTGAAGGCGCTGGTGTACTGGAACGAGACCGACTTCCCCGACATCGGCGCCACCGAGCTGCGGGCCGGTGATCCGGCGGTCAAGGCCCTTCGCAAGGCGCTACGGTCGCCTCGGCTCACGCCTCCCGCCGTACCGAAGTGAACGGCGGGCGACGGGTCATCGCAGCGCGATCAGCACGTGCCGGCGGCCGACGCCGACGGCGGTGACCCAGCTCGGCGCCGGGACGCCGTTCTCCACGGTCACCGGTCCTGGTCTGTTGCGGTCGCGGCGGTCACCGCTGCCGAGCTGACCGCGCCCGTTGGCGCCCCAGGTCAGGATCCCGCCGTTCTGCAGCACCGCGACGCTGTAGCTCTCACCGGCCATGATGTGCTGCACGGCCAGGAGTTTCGCGGCGTCGCCGTCGCCGCGCACCGGCGTCGCGAACGGCTGCGTCGTGACGGTGCCGTTGCCGAGCTGGCCGCCGTTGTTGAGCCCCCAGCCGACCACCGACCCGTCCTTGAGCAGGGCCAGCGTGTGCTTCTCCGCCGAGGAGACCGCGGTGGCCCCGGTCAGCGGTTTGCCCGGTGCCAGCAACACCTCGGCGGGAACGCTGCGGTTGGTGGCCGTTCCGTCGCCGAGCTGCTTGACGTCGTTGCGTCCCCAGGTGAGCACGCGCCCGTCGCCGAGCAGCGCGACCGAGTGCTGCCCGCCGATGGCGACCGCCCGGACGCCGGTGAGCGGTGCCTTGTCCCGCCCGGTGATCAGGACCGGGAGCGTGGCCACCTTCGGCGCCGACGGACCGAGCTGGCCGTACTCGTTGTTGCCCCAGCCAAGCACCGTGCCCTGGTCGGTGAGGGCCAGCTCGCTGCCGCCGTCGGCGGAGATCGCCCGGATGCCGGTCAGCGGGCCGGTCCCGGTCGGGTTCAGTACGACGCTCGGAGTGGTCGGGTTCGCGGTGGTGTCCGCGTTGCCCCGCTGGCCCGAGTTCGCCCGGCCCCACATCACCACCGTGCCGTCCTTGCGCAGGGCAACGGATGTGTTCGAGTCGGCGGCGATGTCGGTCACGCCGGTCAGCAGGCCGGGCGCACCGTCCGGCGCGCGGACCGGTAGCGGGACGACCGACGGGGCCCGGGTGCCGTTGCCGAGTTGCGCGTCGTCGTTGGCTCCCCAGGCCAGCACGCGGCCGTCCTGCAGCAGGGCCAGCGAGTGCTGCTCGCCGGCGGCCAGGGCGATCACTCCGACCAAAGCGGCGCCGCCTCGGTCCAGTACCGGGCCGAAGCTGGTCCGGATTCCGGTCGGCGCGGACCGGCCGAGCTGACCGGCGTCGGAGAACCCGCTCGACAGGACCAGGCCGCCGGTGTTGGTCGGTCCGGCGGCGGACGGTTCGGCGAGCGGCTGGGCCTTGGCGCAGGCGCTCAGCCCGGCGGCAGCCGTCAGCAGCGCCAGGGCGGCGAGGGCAGGGCGCGTGAAGCGGTGAGGGACAGAGCGCAGGATCATGACATCGGTACCGGCTTCGTCTCGTCCGCGGTCGGAAGCACACCGGCCGGCTCGGGGTGAGGACGGCGCCGCAGCATCGCGGTGAACGCCGTCAGGGCAAGGTGGTCGCGCAGTTTCCACAACGCGACCAGGTAACCGGCGGCCCCGACCGCCAGCACGGCCACGAGCACTCCGTCGGAGGGGTCCGCGACCAGTTTCAGGAACTGCGCCGGTACGGCGAAGAAGCCGAGCGCCAAGCCGCCGACGATCACCGACAGGCGGCTGAACGGCAGCCAGTGCAGGGTGAGCGACACCTGGATCATGCCGAGCACGTTGCGCACCACGATCGCCGCGGCCCAGGCGATCGCCGCGCCGACGATGCCCAGAGGCGGGATCAGCAGCACATTCAGGACCAGGTTGATGCCGAGGGCAACCAACGCGTTGACCAGGCTCAGCCCGCTCCGGCCGGACATCAGCAGGATCAGGTCGACCGGACCGCCGGCAGCGGCCAGCAGCGCGGCCACCGCGAGCACGATCACCACGTCGTCCCCGGCCCGGTACTGCGTACCGCCGAAGACGTGCAGCAGCAACGGCGCGAGCGCGAGACAGGCCAGGAAGAACGGCCAGGTCAGCGACATCGTCCAGGCGGTGACGGTCTGGAAGACGCGCTTGGTGGCCCGGTCGTCCCCGGAGGCGAGCAGCGCGCTGGTGTGCGGCGCGGCGACCTGCTGGATCGCCTGGGTGCCGAGCTGCCCGATCACGAACAGCCGGGTGGCCACCGTGTAGACCGCCGCCTCGGCCGGCGAGCGCAGTGCGGCGACGAGCACGATGTCGGCCCGCTGCAGGATGGCCTGGCTGATCCGGGAGATCACCCGGGGCCACGTGTAGACGGCGTACTCGCGCCAGAGGTCACGGCGTGCCGACGGCGGCAGGCCCGGTCCGCTGCGGGCGACCAGCCGGCGCTCGATGACGAGGAACCAGCTGATCGCGACGACGGTGGCCACGACGTACGGCAGCGCCCAGGCCAGCGTCAGACCACCGAGTCCGGCGCCGGCCGCGAGGGCGACCCCGACGAAGCCGACCTGGAGCAGGGCCCGGCCGATCTTGTCGACCAGTACGGTCGGCCGGATCGCGGTGAGCCCGCGGGTGGCCGACAAGACCGTGTTCGTCACCGCCGCGAGCGGGACGCAAACGGCCAGGACAGCGACCGCCCGGCTTCCCGGCGTACCGCTGGTGTCACCGAGGACGGCGTCGGCCACCTGGCTCCGCAGGACGAGCAGCACGGCACCCACGACACTGCCGCCGGCGAAGGAG
Organism: Kribbella sp. ALI-6-A; assembly: GCF_001984195.1. Lineage (GTDB taxonomy): Bacteria > Actinomycetota > Actinomycetes > Propionibacteriales > Kribbellaceae > Kribbella. The sequence goes on along the minus strand of NZ_MTQN01000011.1, from coordinate 1,070,754 downwards.
ACCAGGGCAGCCATCCGGACGGTGGCCCGGGCGTCGGCCAGCCGGTCCTCGACCAGGAAATGCGGCAGGAACTTCGACAGCGAGACATCCGAGCCGAGCTCGGCGATCGCCGCGACCATCAGGAACACCGCGGTCAGGGCGAACAGGCTGCCCGCCACCCCGGCCTCGGTGCCCTGGGTCACCACCCAGGTGAGCAGTAGGGTCAGCACGGCGCCGCCGGCGGCTCCGACCAGGTTGGCGGAGCCGCCGCGGGCGATCTTGCTCAGACTGGCCGGGTGCGGGCCGGTCGTCTCGGCGAGGGGCGCAGTCACTACACCGTTCTCCGTGAGGCGGCGTAGCCGGTTTCCTCGTCGTCGCTCGCGTCGGCGTCCGGGAACCATGCCGGCGTCTCCTTGGCCGGCCCGTTCTCCCGGCCGTTGACCTGGCCGTTGGGCTGCCGGGTCCGATCGTTGCTCTCAGCATCGATCTTCTCGGTGTCCGGCGCGGGCCGGTCCTCGAGCGCGGGCAGCTCCTCGGTCCGTTCGTCCACCGCGACCAGTTTCGGCGCCGTGGCGGCCGAGACCTGGGCGGTCTCGCGTACCGGTACCTCCGGGGCATCGGCCGTCTCGGGCGCCGGGCTCGCGACGGCCGGCGACTCCTTGTCCGGCTCGGTCCGGTTCCGGCGCAGCAGGCCACCACGGGGCGTGTGATCGACCACGACACCGACCAGCCGGGCGCCACCGCGGGCGACCGCCTCGGCCGCGTGCTGGAGGTCGACCGAGGTGGTCTGCCGCAGGCTGACCAGGATGATCACGTCGGTGCACAGATCCGCCAGCGTCAGCGTCTCCGGCGCCGAGGCGATCGGGCCGGCCACCAGGACCCACTGCGAGTCCGGTGACAACCCCTCGAGGAACTCCCGCATCTGCGGCGAGGCCAGCTTGTCCACCGATGTCGAGTACTTCGGACCGACCGGAACGAACCGCAGGTTCGGCTGGTACTCCGTGGCCACCTCGTCCGCCTCGGCGGTGTCGTTCAGCACCTCCGCGACACCGTCGACGTCACCGAGCCGGGTCGCCCGGGTGAGCTCGCCATCGGTGTCGACGAGGGTGACGGTCTGGTCCGACCGGGCCAGCGCGGCTGCGAGAGCCAGGGGAGTGGTGGTGTGTGCCCCGGCCGCGCCCGCCGGAACGAGCAGCACCGCGCCGCCGTCCGGACTGGCGACGCCGAGCACGCTGCGCAGCAGCCGGGCCCCGTCGGGCAGTCCGGCGGATGCGTCGACCAGCAGAGCGTCGGCCTGTTCGTCGGTGACCGGCGTCACCGTGCTGAGCACCGGGTAACCGAGCGCCTTCACGTCGCCGACCGTGCGCAGGGTGCGGTCGTTGAGGGCCCGCATGATCGCCAGGACCAGGCCGAGCAGGAGACCGATGCCGGCTCCCGCGACTGGCATGATCCAGCCCGGCAGGCCCGCCGTACCGGTCGGCAGGGTGGCCGGCGACAGCACCTGTCCAGGGTCGCCCTGGAACAGCCGCAGGTCGCTGATCTGGTTCTCCAGCTTCGTCGCCTCGGCGGTGGTGGTCGCCACTCGCTGGTCGGCCAGGACGCGAGCCGGCGTACCGGCGGTGGTCTTGTCGCGCGCGGCGAGGTTGCGCTGCAGGGCGGACTGGTTGGCGTTGCGGGCCTTGGTCAGGTTGTTGATCTGTGCCTGGACCGACTCGGCCGCACGCCGCTCCCGGGCCACCAGGTACGCGTTGGCGAAGGCGTTGGCGCCGTCGCGCGCCGCCGCCGGGTTCAGGTCGGTGTAGGCCACCTCGAGGACCTGGGAGTTCGGCGGGTTGGTGACCGCCAGCTGCTCCACCAGGGCCGCGACCGACGCCTTGCTGCGCAGCGTCGACTTGGCCAGCTGGGCGACCGCGTCGGAGCTGACCAGCTGTGCCTCGGTGCCGAGGTTCGCGAGGTTCTGTCCCCGGGCGCCGGGCGCGTACGGGTTGCCGTTGGCCGGCTCGACCAGCACGGTCGCCGTCGCTGTGTAGGCGGCCGGCTGCTGCCGTGCGCCGAGGAATCCCAGCGTGGTACCGACCGCCAGCAGGGCGACGATCACCGGCAGCCGGCGCGCGAGGCCCGACCAGGTGAATCTGCTGCCTTGTACGGCGCCGGCCGTCTCCGTTGTGCCGCTCATATTCCCCGCCCTCTCGCATTCGCCCATTGCAGAACTCTGTTCGCCGGGACGACCCCAGAAGCGATCGCCAGCGCGAGGTACCCGCGCTTCTCACCAGGTGCCAGCCGGAGGGCCCGCAGCGCCCACCGGGATGAATCGGACCGCTGCTGCAGCGCGGCGTAGGCCACGGCCTTCTGGCCGTAGATCCGCGCCAGCCCTCGTGGGCTGTCCCGGATCACCTCGTGCTTGTCGATCATGTAGTCCAGCGCCTCGATGATCACCGCCCAGCGGGTGGTGAAGAAGGAGCCGGGGTGCCACAGGACCTCGACCAGTGGTTTGCTGGCCACGGCCACCTTTTCCGCGGCCAGCGCCCGCAGCATCCAGTCGTAGTCCTCGGCGTACCCGCCGGGCAGGTCCTCATCGACCCAGCCGATCCGGTGGAACGCGTCGCGGCGGACCACGACAGTGGACGGATGCGCCTCCATCACTCGGCGGCGGGCCAGCTCGGCCACCGTCACGTCGGCCGGGGTCGGCACCCGGACGTGGGTCTGGTCGCCGATGGTGATCTCGATCCCGCACACCGACAGCCCGGCCCCGGTGGTGATCAGCATCGCCACCTGGGTGCTCAGCTTGTCCGGCCGCCAGCTGTCGTCGTCGTCGCAGAACGCCAGGAACTCGCCGGTCGAGGCGGTCACGCCGCTGTTGCGCGCGCCGGCCAGGCCCGGTGTCCGGGTGTTGGTGACCACCCGGACGACTCGCTCACCGGCCTGCCCGGTCAGTGGCAGGTCGGCGGCCAGTCCGGTCTCGGGCTCGCTCTGGTCGTAGACGACGACCAGCTCCACCGGACCGGTGTAGCTCTGTGCGGCGATCGAGCTGAGCGCCTTGCGGAGCAGTTCCGGCCGGTTGCGGGTGGCGACGACGACGCTCACCGAAGGAGCAGTGGGCGGTGTACTCATGAGGTGCTCCTTCTCAGCACGGGTGGAACGAATCGGTCGGTGAGCGACCGGACCCCGGTCAGCAGCACGACTCCCTGGACAGTGGCGCCGACCTCGGCGATCCGGTGTACGGCCTCGGTCAGCGCCCGGTGCCGGGTGCGCGGGGTGACGATCAGAACGACGTTCCCGGCGAGCGCGGCCAGCACGGAGCCCGGCTCGCTGGTGACGCCGTCGCTGGTCACCAGGACGGTGCTCGCTCGGGCCCGGGTTCGTACGACGGGAACGGTGTCGACGGGCAGCACGCTGTGGTCGACGACCCAGGCCCGCCGCCCGTGGTGCCGCAGCGCGGCGGAGAGCTGGTCGGCCGCAGCCCGTTCCGGTTCGCCCGGCGGCCGGTCCGGTGGCGCGACCACCACGGCGCCCGCCCCCATCCCCAGTACGCCGGTGGTGATCGGGTCCCAGTCGTGCCCGCCCGGCTGGCCCGGTTTGTGCAGCCGGAGCTTCACCACCGCGCTACCGGGCACCAGACGGGTCACGTCGCTGACGCTGCCCAGCCGGCCGGACCGGATAGCCGACAGCAGCAGACCGGCGAGTCCGCCGAGCACGAGCCCTGCCACCGGAGGCACCAGAGGGTTGACCCGCCGCGCGGACGTTGTACCGCCGACCCGGACGACCTGGCCCGGGTACGCGCTGGTGGCGAGGATCTGCCGCGACTCGGTCTGCCGGGCGGCGATCTGGGCCGCGATCGCCTGCCGGGTGGCGCGCTGCTCGGCCAGTTTGGCCGGCGTGGGATTGCCGGTGATCAGCGTTGCGTCCAGCCGCGCGTTCAGCGTGGCAATCTGTTGGCCGATCAGCTCCGCCCGATGGTCGCGACGGGCCTCCAACTCGCTGCGCCGCAGCGTCCGGTACGCGGTGGTCATCGCCACCGCGCCCCTCTCGGCGGCCCGCCGGTCCGTGGACTGGTAGGTCACCTTGAGCACCTTGGTGGTCGGCACCGCCGAGATGTGCACCTTGGTCTCGATGTTCTTCTCACCGGTGGCTTGCCGGGCTGCCTGCAGGATCGGCGCCGACACCAGCCGGGCGGCCTCGGTGTCGATGGTGAACCACTTCGCTCCCTCCGCGCCCCGCCGGGCCAGGTAGAGCGGAACGTCCGCGACCAGGACGGCCGAGGTGGAGGAGTAGACCCGCGGCGTCCGCAGAGTCCAGGCCACACCGACGACGGCGCCGACCAGTGCGCAGACGGCGACGGCCACCACGCCCCTGCGCATCGCGCGCAGGTAGGCGGACAGCTCGACGGCGTCGTCGCGCGCCGGGCGGCCGGGCTTCACGACCGCCAGCTCGGTGTCGCGCCGAGAATGCCGGTGAGCTCGCGGTCGGACGCCTCGAACCGCTCCAGCAGCGTCGACCGCAGCGAGTCCGCCATCGGCTTGCTCGGCCGGGCGTTCGCCTGCTCGACCTTGGCCGGGTTGTGCACCGGCAGGCCGAGCCACTGCTGCAACCGGGCGAACTGCTCGACCGGCTCGGCGAAGAACCGGTTCGCGTCGATCACGAAGACCTGCTCCGGCGACAGCGCCTGCTGCAGCCGGACGATCTGCTCGGCGTACCGGCCGCGGCCGACGTAGGCGTGGTGGCGGTGGTGGAAGCTCTGGTACGACGGGTCCGCCTCGATCCGCTCGACCTCGCCGGCCAGCCGCTCGTCCTCCAGCGCCAGCGCGGTCTCGAAGTCCTCGGTCTCGAAGCCGCGGGCCTTCTCGTGCTTGTACGCCGAGAACGCGCGCTCGACCGGGTCGCGGACCAGCGTGACCACCTTGACGTCCGGCAGGTGCCGGGCGATCCGCTCGGCCGCCAGGGGATGGAACATGTAGTAGCCGCTGCTGTCGAACGTCATCGGCCGGCCCACCCGCCGGGTCCGGGCCGCCGCCACCGGGGCGACCGGGAAGTGTCCGCGGTACCAGGACCACGGGTGGTCGTAGCCGATGTCGAAGTACCCGATGCCCTTGTGGAACAGGGGTCGCACGATCGCCGGGTGGTCCACCAGCAGCCGGTACAGCGTGGTCGTCCCGCAGCGCTGGGCACCGGCCACGATCAGGTCGGGCAGCATCCGCACCCCCGAGGTGGCGCGGCCGACGGCACGGGTCGCCGTGCGGATGGCGTTCTGCGCGCCGTCCGGAACGACGTCCCGGGTGGATCGCAGCACGGCGGTGCTCCTGGCGGTCAGACCGGCGGTCATCGGGCTCCCTTCGTGGCGGTGATCCGCCGGCTGTGCCGGGACAGTGCGTCGAGCACGGTCCGGGTCGTCGGACCGAGGACCTCGCCCTGCGCGCCCTGGCTTCCGATCAGGTAGCGCGCCGCGAGGGAAACCAGATAGAGCCCGCCCAGCAGGTCCTGCTCATCGGGCGAACACCGCGGATGGCTGACGTACGAGCTGGTCAGAGCGGTGTCGAGCACCTGGTCGGAGAAACCCGCCGCACGGGTGCTCGTGTGCACCACGTAGTGCACCCGATCCAGCCCAACCGGTACGCCGGTGGCGAACCGCTCCCAGTCCCACAGCTGCAGCCGCCCGCCGCGATGACCGAGGTTCCAGGGCGCGAAGTCGCCGTGCCAAGCGGTCAGCCGGACCACGTCGTCGCCACGGCTCCGCTCGATCCGCTCCAGCGCCTCCTCGTACGACGCGCGCCGGCCGGCGTCCTCGATCCGGTCGGCGGTGCCGCGCAGCTCCCGCCAGTACGCCGTCGTCGCGAGCGCGGCCGAGCCTTCGTCGTACCGGTCGTACAGCTCGTCGAGCGGTGCCAACGGCGGTTGCAGCAACACGCCGGGACCGGGCCTGGCCGCGGTGTCGAGTGCGGAGATCACGAGCAGTTCGACATCGTTCCAGCTGCCGAGGTGGAGCAGTGCGGGGATCTCGAGCAGGCTCCAGTCGTGGCGGGCGAGCTCGGCCAGGTTGGCGCCTTCCTGGCGGACCAGGCCCGTGGTCAGGTCGGAGTCGCCGACCTTCACGTACGCGACGCAGCGCCCGCGCCGGTCGAAGACCTGCAGGATCGGCTTCTGGTTGGCGCGCAACGTCCCGACGCCGAGTCCCACCACGACGTCGGTGCCGAGGATCCCGGACAGGTGCCGCTCGATCGAGTCGCCGCCGGCCGGCGGACCGATCCGGATCCGGTCGGCCAGCAGCCCTTCACCGCCGACCCGCAGCGCGGCCGAACCGATCAGCCGGACGGCGCGTTCCTTGCCGGACAAGGCGCGGCTGAACCGGCGCAGCCCACTCGACGCGGCGGCCCGGCGCCCGGCCGGGACGAGCAGGCGCGGCGCCGAGCGGGACGGGACGAAGATCAGGTCCTGCGCGCCCGGCGTACGGCGGCGGCCGCGGACCAGCTGCACGGCGCGATCGGGCCACAGTCGCTCGACCGTACGGACGAGGCGGTCGGTGGTGAGATCCGCGGTGACGGTCATCGGGTCGTCACCGCCTTCGCGTCGCGGTCGTCCCGCCACATCAGGCCCAGCGCGATCATCAGTGTGAACAGCGGCGCGCCGAGCGTGTCGTAGACCAGGATCTCGATCAGGAAGAAGAGCAGCACCGCGAGCCCGATCATCGTGATCGGCTCCCGGCTGCGCACGTGCCGCGCGAACCGGACCAGGAAGAAGGCCAGGAACAGCGCCGTCCCGAGCAGCCCCTGGGTGAACACCACCAGCCACAGGTGCCCCTGCGTCCCGAACGGCGGCACGGCGCAGGCCGGGCAGCCCAGCGTCGCGCCACCGGCGATCGAGCCGAAGCTGCCCTCGACGTCACGGGTGTTGCCGAAACCGATCAGCGGTGAGCCCTTCACGGTGGACTCGATGGTCTTGACCGCGAGCTCGCTGCGCCGGTCGTTGCTGTGCTGGTGGGCGAGTCGCTCGCTGATCATGGTCGGCAGCGGCGACAGCAGCGCGGCCACGACCGCCACCACCGCGACCGGCGCCAGCCACGCCATCGCGTGGAAGCCGCGCAGCCGGATCACCTGCACGACGGCGTACAGGGCGCCGACGACGAGCACGGCCCACAGTCCGCGGTTCAGCGAGTACACGACCGGGATCGCGGCGACGACCAGCACCGGCCAGCCGGCGATCCGCCGCCAGCCGGACTCCCGCCCGAACCACCCGTAGAGGAAGAACGGCAGGAAGAACGACAGGTTCGCGCCCCACGAGTTCGCGTACGCGTACGGCGCCCGCGGCCGGGGCTGGGCGAAGCCGAGCACGTTCTGGATGTCGGCGGTGGCCGGGTGGATCAGCGCGTGCAGGAACTTGTTGGAGCCGATCGAGTGCGGTAGCACGAGCTCGAGCGCCGAGCTGAACTCGAAGTTCGGCGCCAGGACGCCGAGCAGTCCGCCGAACGCGGTCACCACGAACATGTAGCCGAGCAACCGGACCACGCGCTGCGTGGGCAGCCGCGTCTTGTCGGTGTTGCCGACGTAGAGCAGCACGACGGTGACCACGACGTACCAGCACAGCCGGTAGGTGTAGGTGAGCAGCGTGCCGCCGAGCGGGCCGGTGGTGCTGAACGGCGCGTCGCTGGTCAGCATCGTCGCGCTGACCAGCACGACCGCGAGGAAGGCGATCCACCAGCCGAACCCGCGCGGAGCGATCACCGTCTTGCGGCTGATCAGCGACCAGGCCATCGGTACGGCGGCCAGGAAGAAGACGAACTCGGTCATGCCGAGCACCCACCACAACGGGAACCCGACGAACAGCACCGACAACGGCCAGCCGGCCCACCAGCGGTCGCGGCGTGGCGCGGCGCCGCCGGCCCCGACGGTCCCGGCCGCCGCGGCGACGTTGTGTGACGACAAACTGAGTTCCCCCACCCGTGCTCCCGAGCACCTGCGACCCCGGCCCCCCGGCCAAGCTGGTGCTCTCCCCACACCGAGGATAGGTGCAGGAGAACGGATCGCCAATGACCGGTGACGTTTTCGGCACCTGTCCGTGACGAGCAGTCGGCGCCGGCCGCTTCGACTGTCCTGATTTTCGTCACTGAGCGTCGCGGCCGGCTGCTGTGTGGTCACTTGGGCGGGCGGATTCGGGCCCCGGCCGCCGATTTGCCGTCGAGCTGCTGCGGCAACCGGCCGGAAGGTGTTTACTGTCCGTTCAAGGGGACCTGGAGCGCCGGGGGGTGTGCCAGGCAAGGGGTGGTTGTCCCGCATCGCCGTTCAGTGCGCTGCGGGGCGGGGGAGGAACGATCGTGCGTAAGTCCTGTTTCTGTGTGCTCCTGGCGTTGCTGACGGCGCTGACCGGGAGCCTGGTCGTGCTGGGCCCGTCGGCTTCGGCCGTCCAGGTGACCCAGGACCGGGTGGTCACCGACGACCCGGCGAACTGGACGCCGCACGTGCTGGACGGGTCGGTCAAGACGATCCAGCAGTTCGGCAACCGGATCCTGATCGGCGGCGAGTTCACCCAGGTCCAGTCCCGTGACGGTGCCACGACGTACGCGCGGACCAACCTGGCGGCGTTCAACGCCACCACCGGTGAGATCGACGCGTCGTTCGCGCCGAACCCGGACGGCGAGGTGACCACGATCATCCCGGCCGGCGACGGCGCCAGCGCGTTCGTGGCCGGCTACTTCAACAACATCAGCGGCGGCGGCTCGCCGAGTGTCGCCAAGATCGACGTCACCACCGGCGCCCGGGTGTCCGGTTTCCACTTCCCGCGGATCGACGGCCGGGTCAAGGACCTGCGGCTGTCGAACGGCCGGCTGTGGCTGGCCGGACTGTTCACCACGATCGAAGGACATCCGCAGGCCGGTCTGGCCACGGTCGACCCGGCCACCGGTGCCTACGACCCGTACATGGCGCTGCAGATCGCCGGCCTGCACAACGGCGGTGTCACCACCGTGCTGAAGATCGACATCACGCCGGACGGCGGCAACCTGGTGGCCATCGGCAACTTCGACACGATCCAGGGTGTCAAGCACCACCAGGTGTTCATGCTGAACCTGACCGGCCCGGCCGCGACGGTGGAGAACTGGCAGACGAACTTCTACAACACCGCCTGCTCGAGCTCGTTCCAGACCTACATGCGCGACCTGGACATCTCGCCGGACGGTTCGTACTTCGTCATCTCGACCACCGGCGCGTACGGCGGTTCGCTCACCGCCTGCGACTCCACCGCGCGGTGGAACACCGGCGCCCGCGGCTCCGACCTGAAGGCCAAGTGGATCAACAACACCGGCGGTGACACCACCTACGCGGTCGCGATCACCGGTTCGGTGGTCTACACCGGCGGGCACGCCCGCTGGCAGAACAACCCGTTCAGCGGCGACTCGGCCGGTCAGGGTGCGGTCTCGCGTCCGGGCATCGCCGCGCTCGACCCGGTCAACGGCCTGCCGTTGTCGTGGAACCCGACCCGCGAGCGCGGAGTCGGCGTCTTCGACCTGCTCGCCACTCCCGCCGGCCTGTGGGTCGGGTCGGACACCGACCGGATCGGCAACTTCGAGTACCACGGCAAGATCGCGTTCTTCCCGCTCGCCGGCGGCACGGTGATCGCGGCGAACAACACGCCCACTCTGCCGAACAACCTGTACATCGCAGGCCGCCGCAAGCAGCAGTTGCTGTCCGTCACCTGGGACAACACGCTGAGCCGGTCGTCGTTCAACGGGACCACCGCCACCGCCCTCACCTCGGTGCCGAACGGCGTCACCTGGGGCAGCAACCGCGGTGCCTTCATGCTCAACGGTCAGCTGTACGCCGGCTGGTCCAACGGCGCCTTCGACCGGCGCAGCTTCGACGGCACCACCTTCGGCGCCGCGACCGCGGTGAACACCGGCGACCTGCTCACGAACATGTCCACCTGGCACGGCGAGGTGCAGAACATCACCGGCATGTTCTTCGACTCCGGCCGGATCTACTACACCCGGTCGGGCCAGTCGAACCTGTACTACCGGTACTTCACACCGGAGAGCAACGTGGTCGGCGCGAACGTCTTCACCGCCACCGGCAGCCTCACCGGGATCAACTTCTCCCAGGTCAACGGCATGGTCCTGGCCGGCAACACGCTGTACTGGGCCCAGTCCACCGACGGCACGCTGCGCAAGGCGACGTGGAACCCCGCCACCGCAACGCCGGTGGCCGGCACCGCGCAGACGCTGTCGACCGGTATCGACTGGCGCGCCCGGACGCTGTTCCTGTACCAGGACCCGACCGGGCAGGGGCCGAACCAGTCGCCCACCGCGCAGGCGGCGGTCAACTGCACGGACCTGAACTGCACGTACTCGTCGGCCGGTTCGACCGATCCCGACGGCACGATCGCGTCGTACGCGTGGACCTTCGGTGACGGCACCACCAGCACCGACGCCAACCCCACCCACCGGTACGCCGCGGCCGGTACCTATTCGGTCGGCCTGACCGTCACCGACAACCGCGGAGGCACCGCGAGCAAGGTGCAGAACGTTGCCGTCACCCACGTCAACACGTTGCCGACAGCAACGTTCGGAGAGTCCTGTGACAGCCTGACCTGTGCCTTCGACGGCTCCGCGTCGAGTGACCCGGACGGCCCGATCACCGGCTACGCCTGGAACTTCGGCGACTCCACCACGGGCAGCGGCGCCAAGCCGTCGCACACCTACGGCGCGAGCGGCACCTACACGGTGACGCTCACGGTGACCGACAACGAGGGTGGCACGAAGACGACGTCGCACCCGGTCACGGTGACCCGGGTGAACCAGGGGCCGACGGCCAGTTTCACCACCGACTGCACCGATCTGGCCTGCGGCACCAACGCGGCCGGCTCGACGGATTCCGACGGCAGCATCACCGGCTACGCATGGACCTTCGGTGACGGCGGGACCGGCAGCGGGGCCACGGCATCGCACACCTACGCGGCCGCGGGCACCTACACGATCAGCCTGACGGTGACCGACAACGACGGCGCGACGGCGTCCACCACGCGGTCCGTGACGGTCGTCGACCCGGCCCGGACGATCGACTTCGTCGGCTCCAGCCGGGTGAACGGCAACGCCGCGAGCTTCACGCTGACCGTGCCGAGCGCGGTGAGCGCCGGGGACGCGCTGCTGCTGTTCTTCGCCGACAACGACCCGGGCCCGGTGATCACCGGCCCGGCCGGCTGGACGCTCGTGGAGTCCGTGGCCTCGACCAACCAGGTGGGCCGGCTGTGGCGTCGTACGGCGACCGCGAGCGACGCCGGCAGCACCGTGCAGGTGGTGACTTCGACGCTGACCAAGGCCGATGCGACCTTGCTCGCGTACCGCGGTACGGCGGCCGATCCGATCTCCGGATCGGCGACCGGGAGCGAGACGGTGAGCCAGGCCGCGCACACCACGCCGACCCTGAGCACGTCGACGGTGGGCGGCAAGCTGGTCAGCTACTGGGCGGAGAAGTCGTCGGCGACCACGACGCTCACCCCACCGGCAGGGACCACCACACGGGCAAGCAGCACCGGCTCCGGTTCGGGCCGGATCACCGCCTTGACCGTCGACAGCAACGATCCCGTGGTGCCGGGCACCGTTGGGGGCCTGACGGCGACCGCCGACTCGGCCAGCGCCCGAGCACTGATGTTCAGCGTCGTCCTGGCGCCGAGCTGATCCGATCGACGTCGAACACGCTGTGCAGGGAAGGAAGATCGTGCGGAAGAAGAGTTGTTCAGTCCTGCTGGCGATGGTCTTGGCGGTCACCGCCTGGTTGTTGCCGGCCCACGGCGCGCAGGCCGTTCAGGTCCCACAGGACCGGGTGGTCAGCGACGATCCGGCCAACTTCACTCCGAACGTGCTCGACGGGTCGGTCAAGTCCATCGTGCAGGTCGGCAACACGATCCTGATCGGTGGTCTGTTCACCCAGATCCAGGCCGCCTCGGGCGGACCGGTGCTGGCCCGGCGCAACCTGGCCGCGTTCGACGCGACCACCGGGGCCATCAGCACCACCTTCGCGCCGAACCCGGACGGTGAGGTCACCACGATCCTGCCGTCCGGCGACGGCTCGACCGTCTACCTCGGCGGCTCGTTCAACACCGTCGGCGGTGTGTCGTCGGTGAGCACGGCCCGGATCAACGCGTTCACCGGCGCGCGGGTGGCGACGTTCGTCCCGCCCACCCTGTCCGGACGGGTCAAGGACATGCGGCTGGTTGGCACCCGGTTGTGGCTGGCCGGCACCTTCACCCACGTCGCGGGCCGCGCGCAGGCCGCGCTCGCCACGGTGAACGCGACCACCGGCGCGTGGGATCCCTACATGGGCCTGGCGATCGCGGGGGTGCACAACGGCGGCAACACCACCGTGATGAAACTGGACGTCACCCCGGACGGCCGTCAACTGGTTGCCATCGGCAACTTCGACACGATCCAGGGCGTCAAGCACCACCAGGTGTTCATGCTGAACCTCACCGGGGCGGCCGCTGCGGTGGAGAACTGGCAGACGAACTTCTACAACACCGCCTGCTCGAGCTCGTTCCAGACCTACATGCGCGACCTGGACATCTCGCCGGACGGCTCGTACTTCGTCATCACCACCACCGGCGCGTACGGCGGCGCCGGCACCGCCTGCGACTCGACGGCGCGCTTCAACACCAGCGCCCGGGGCAGCGGTCTGAGCTACTACTGGCTCAACAACACCGGCGGCGACACCCTGTACGCGGCCGCGATCACCGGGACGGCGGTCTACATCGGCGGCCACCAGCGCTGGCAGAACAACCCGTTCGCCGGTGACCGCGCCGGACAGGGCGCGGTGTCGCGTCCGGGCATCGCAGCGCTCGACCCGGTCAACGGCCTGCCGCTGTCGTGGAACCCGACCCGCGAGCGCGGGGTCGGCGTGTTCGATCTGCTCGCGACCTCGACCGGGCTGTGGGTCGGCTCCGACACCGAGCACCTCGGCCAGAACTTCGAGTACCACCCGCGGATCGCGTTCTTCCCGCTGGCCGGCGGCACGGTGATCCCGCCGAACAACACGCCGACGCTGCCGAACAACCTGTACGTCGCGGGTCCGCGCGCCCCGGTCGCCGACACCGTCACCCGGACGGCCTACGACGGCACCACGTTCGGCGCGCCGGCCTCGGTACCGAACGGCGGCCTCACCTGGGGCACGACCAATCGCGGCGCGTTCATGCTGAACGGCGTCCTGTACGCCGGCTGGTCGGACGGCTCGTTCAACCGCCGGACCTACAACGGCAGCACCTTCGGCACGCCGACCGCGATCAACACCGGTGACTTGCTGGTCCCGATGACGACCTGGCACGGCGAGGTCGCGCAGATGACCGGCATGTTCTTCGACACCGGGCGGATCTACTACACGCTGGCCGGCCAGTCGAACCTCTACTACCGCTACTTCACGCCGGAGAGCGGCGTGGTGGGCGCGGCCCGCTACACCGCGACCGGCAACGTCGCCGGCGTGAACTTCTCCCAGGTCAACGGCATGTTCGTCACGCCGACCGGCTTCTACTGGGCCAGCTCGCTGGACGGAGACCTGCGCCGCTCGGGCTGGTCGCCGGCCACCGGCGTACCGACCGGAACGTCGACGACGGTGTCCACCGGTGAGTGGCGGGCGCGGGCGCTGTTCCTGTTCCAGGGGGTGGCCGCGCCGCCGAACCAGCCGCCGGTCGCCCAGGCCGGGATCAGCTGCAGCAACCTCGACTGCACGTACTCCTCGGCGGGTTCGAGCGATCCGGACGGCACGATCCAGTCCTACCAGTGGTCGTTCGGCGACGGCGCGACCTCGGCCGCACCGAACCCGGCGCATCAGTACGCCGCCGCCGGGATCTACACCGTCACGCTGACCGTGACCGACAACAACGGCGCCACCGGACAGCGAACGCAGGACGTCACGGTCACCGCGGGCGGCACCAGCCCGGTGACCTTCGTGGGCGCGAGCGCGGTCAACCTGAACAGCAGTTCGTTCGGTGTCACCGTGCCCGCGGCGACACCGGCGAACGCGCTGATGCTGCTCTTCTTCGCCGACAACGACCCGGCGGCGACGATCACCGCTCCGGCGGGCTGGACGCAGGTCCAGACCGCGAGCTCGACCAACCAGAACGCCCGGGTCTGGCGGCGGACGGCCACGGCTGCCGACGCCGGGACGACGGTGGCCGTGACCACGTCGATCTTGACCAAGGCCAACGCCACGCTGATCGTCTACTCCGGGGTCTCCGGCACCACGCCGGTGGCGGCGGCGACCGCAGCCAGCGAGACGCTCGTCCAGAACACGCACACCACGCCGCCGGTGTCGTCGACGGTGAGCGGGGCGCGGCTGGTCAGCTACTGGGGCGAGAAGTCGTCGGCGACGACCACCCTCACGCCGCCGGCCGGTCTGACCGTCCGGTCCGCCACGACCGGTAGTGGTTCCGGACGGATCACGTCGCTGACCGGCGACAGCGGACCGTTCGGACCGGGCACGCTCGGCGGTCTCACCGCGACGGCCGACTCGGCCTCCGCGCGGGCACTGATGTTCAGCGTCGTCGTGGCGCCGGCACCGTAACCACAAGGTCTGTCGGGGGAATGGGATGGCTCTACGCCGCACGCCATTGGTCGCTGTACTGCTTGCGCTGCTCGCTTCGGTCCTGACCGTCGGGACCGAGCGGGCCGCGGACGCGGTGCAATTGCCGCAGTCGACGATCGTCAGCGCCGACCCGGTCGACTGGACGCCGCATGCCCTGAACGGCGAGGTGCACGCGCTGATCCAGGTCGGCAACCGGGTGATCGTCGGGGGCACCTTCACCACGATCCGGTCGGCGACCAGCTCCACCCAGATCAGTCGCCGGGCGATCTTCGCCTACAACGCGACCACCGGTGCCCTCGACAACAGTTTCCTGCCGGTCCTGAACGGCTCGGTGGACACCCTGGTCGCGAGCGCCGACGGGCAGTCGGTCTATCTCGGCGGCAGCTTCACCACCGTGAACGGAACCAGCCAGCCGCGGCTCGCCCGGGTCGACCTGACCAACGGCAGCCTGGTCACCTCGTTCCGTCCCAGCGTCAATCGGCAGGTCTACGACATCAAGCTGTCCGGCGGCCGGCTCTACCTCGGCGGCCTGTTCACCGTGGTGGGCGGCCAGACCCGGACCGTGCTCGCCGCGGTGAACCCCGACACCGGCGCGGTCGACCCGTTCGTCAACGTCACCTTCGCCGCCCCGGTCCGCGGCGCCGAGCTGCAGGTCGACAAGTTCGACATCACCCCGGACGGCAGCAAGCTTGTTGCGATCGGCAACTTCTCGCTGGTCGGCGGCCAGCGTCGGGTGCAGATCGCGATGCTCGACCTGTCCGGCCCGGCGGCGGCCGTGCGCAACTGGCACACCGCGCGGTTCGAGCCCGACTGCTCCGACCAGTTCTGGACCTACGTGCACGACATCGACATCTCGCCGGACGGCGCCTACTTCGTCGTGGTGACCACCGGCGGTACGCCGATGAACCGGCTCTGCGACTCGGCCTCGCGCTGGGAGACCGACGCGGTCGGCAGCAACCTGCAGCCGTCGTGGGTCAACTACACCGGCGGCGACACGTTGTGGAGCGTCGGCATCACGGGGGTCGCCGTCTACATCGGCGGTCACCAGCGCTGGGTGAACAACCCGTTCGGCAGCAACTCCGCCGGGGCCGGCGCGGTCTCCCGCGAAGGCCTGGCCGCGCTCGACCCGCTGAACGGCCTGCCGTACTCGTGGAATCCGACCCGCACCCGCGGCGTCGGGGTCTTCGACCTGACCTCGGTCCCGGGCGGACTGCTGATGGGCAGCGACACCGACCGGACCGGGCAGAACTACGAGTTCCACGGCCGGCTCGCCCTGTTCCCGAACTCACCGCTCACCCCACCGCCGGGCTACACCGGCCAGCTGCCCAGCCCGGTCTACCGCCTCGGCAGCACCACCACCGTCCGCTCGTACGACGGAACGACGGCCGGCGCCGCCAGTCCGGTGAACACCGGCACGACGAGCTTCGCCGGGGCCCGTGGCGCGGTGATGATCGACGGCTTCCTGTACTCCGGTACGGCCGAGGGCACGCTCACACGGCGCAGCTTCAACGGCAGCACCTTCGGCCCGGCCACGACGGTCAACCTGCGCGGGCTCACCGCGTTCGCCACCGACCTGCGCTCCGTAACCGGCATGTTCTTCGCCAACGGTCGCCTGTTCTACACGGTCGCCGGCCAGTCGTCGCTGTACTACCGCTACTTCACGCCGGAGAGCCAGGTGATCGGCGCCACCCGGTTCGTGGCCAGCGGCAACCTCACCGGCGTCAACTGGAGCCAGGTGTCCGGCATGTTCCGCTCCGGCAACCAGCTCTACTGGGGCACCAGCACCGACGGCAACCTGCACCGGGTGAACTTCGCGAACAACGTCCCGGTCGCCGGCACCGCGGTGGTGACGAGCGGGCCGGGGATCGACGGTCAGGACTGGCGGTCGCAGGGCACCTTCCTGCTGGCCGGCAGCGGTCCCGTGCCGAACATCCGTCCCTCGGCCGCCTGGACCGGCAGCTGCGACCTGCTCGAGTGCGAGTTCTCCGGGCTGACCTCGAACGATCCCGACGGAAGCATCGCGTCGTACGCGTGGGACTTCGGCGACGGAACCACCGCGACCGGGCCGTCGCCGGCGCACACCTATGCGGCGCCGGGCTCGTACCAGGTGACCCTGACGGTGACCGACAACGAGGCGGCCACCGGAACGGACAGCCGGCCACAGACGGTCTCGAACGTGGCGAACCCGATCGAGTTCGTCGGCGCGAACGCCTCGAACCAGAACGCGCTGACCCATTCGGTGACCGTGCCGCCGACGACCAGCGCGGGCGACGGGCTGCTGCTGTTCTTCACTCAGAACAGCACCGCAGCGCTGACCGGGCCGACCGGAGTCACCGGCTGGTCGTTGCTGCGGACGGTGACCGGCTCGGGGTTCGTGACCAGGGTCTGGCAGAAGGTGGCCGGCGCCAACGACGCCGGCCAGACGGTGTCGGTCAACGTGGCGTCGTACAGCAAGGCCGGTCTGACCGTCGCGGCGTACTCGGGGACCAGTTCGTCGGGTCCGGTCGCGGCCTTCGCCTCGGCCACCGAGTCGGTGACCCGGGCGGCCCACACCACACCGGTGGTCGCCGGCACCGTGCCGGGCGCGTGGCGGGTGTCGTACTGGGCCGACAAGTCGTCGGCCACGACCGCGTGGACGGCTCCGGCGGGAGAGCAGGTGCGCAGTACGTCGTTCGGCTCGCCGAGCGGTCACATCTCGACCTTGCTCACCGACAGCGGCGCGGCGGTGCCGACCGGTTCACAGGGCGGGCTGACCGCGACGGCCAACAGTTCCAATTCGACAGCGAACATGTGGACCCTCCTGCTGAGTCCGCGATGAGACCGTAGGCTGCGGACAGGAGGCTGATGGTGCCGAGGACAACGAAGGGCGGGGCGATGGCCGGTGTCGCGCTGGTTGCACTGCTGCTGACCGCTGCCTGCGGATCGGTCGCCGGTGACGTGGGCGGCCCGGACCCGGAGGCCGCGTCCGACCCGCCGCCCCGGCCGCAACTCCTGCTGACCTTCGACGATCAGCAGGTGGGCCCGGCGGCCGGGCGGGAGATCCGCGGTGAGGGGGCGGCCGCGGCAACGGTCGACCTGCTCAGCGTGAACAAGCCGACCACGGCGTACGAAGCCGGCCGTGACGGTGGCATCGCGCTGCGGTTGCCCGCCTACGCGGGCACCGCGAAGGGGTCGTTCGCGGCGCTGCGCGTCGAGCCGGAGGAGTGGCTGTCGCCCGGAACGTCGGAGTTCACCTTCGGGGCCGACGTCCGGCTCGACGGCAAGTCCAGCGGCAGCACGGTCGACAACGGTGACAACGTGATGCAGCGCGGACTGTTCGCGGACTCGGCCCAGTTCAAGATCCAGGTCGACCGGCACCGGCCGTCCTGTGTGGTGCGGGGGACCGACGGATCGGTGGTGGTGAAGTCCAAGCCGGCCCTCGATCCGGCCCGGTGGTACCGCCTGACCTGCCACCGGCTGGACACCACCGTCACGCTGACGATCACCGATCTCACCGCCGGCACCGCGCCCAGCAAGGTCGCCAAGAGCGGCGCGATCGGTTCGCTCGACCTGATCGGCTCCGAGCCGCTGGCGATCGGCGCCAAGATCGGCGAGGACGGCGAGATCGTCCGCTCGTCCACCGACCAGTTCAACGGCCGGATCGACAACGTCAGCTACCTGCGCAACTGACGCCGCCGTTCAGCTGAAGACTTCCTCGATCAGCCGGTCGGTGGCCCGGCCGTCGTCCAGGTGGCAGTAGCGCCGCCGGAACGCCTCGTACGCCGGGGCGTACCGGCGGCGCAGCCCGTCGGTGTCGGCCAGCGCCGCGGTGAGCTCGTCCGCTGTGGTCACCAGCGGACCGGGCGCCTCCGCCTCGAGGTCGAAGTAGAAGCCGCGCAACTGGTCGCGGTAGCCGGCCAGGTCGTAGGTGTAGAAGACCATCGGCCGGCCCGTGACGGCGAAGTCGAACATCGTCGAGGAGTAGTCGGTGATCATCAGGTCCGCGGCCAGGTAGAGCGCCTGGATGTCGGGGTGATCGCTCACGTCGATCACCCGCGGGTGCCGCGGTACCGGTGAGGTCGCCGCGACCAGATGGTGGAACCGGAACAGCAGCACGGTGTCGTCGGGCAGCCCGCCGAGCACCTGCTCCGCCTCGGCGGCGAGCGGGTTCGGTGCGGCCGAGCCGGTCAGGGCGTCGTCGCGCCAGGTGGGCGTGTACAGCACGGCCCGGGTCGACGGAGCCAGCCCAAGCTCGGCCCGGACCTTCGCGCGCAGGTCGTCCGCGCCCGGCCCGGACAGCACGTCGTTGCGCGGGTAGCCGATCTCCAGCACCGAGCCGGCATAGCGGAAGGCCTGCCGCAGCTTGCCGGTGGAAAAGCGGTTCGGGGAGACCAGGTGGTCCCAGCGGCGCACGTCCTTGGCCAGCCGGCGCGTGTAGACGTCGGCGCCGGCGTACTTCGCGTCGGGCACGTCGAAGCCGATCCGCTTGAGCGGCGTACCGTGCCACAGCTGGACGTACGTCGTCCGCCGGGTCTTCAGCGGGTAGCGCGGCATCATGTCGTTGGACAGGAAGTACCGCGCCGAGGCGATCCGCAGGAAGTAGGCCGGGGTGTTGCGGACCACCCGCTCGACGTCGTCGGGCAGCTGGACGTCCGGGCCGGAGACGACCCAGATCCGGCGCAGGTCGGGCCGCAGCTCGCCGAGCCGTTCGGACACCGCCCGCGGGCTATCGGAGTACTTGCCCCGCCAGCTCTCGAAAACCACCGTCTCGCGGCTCATCGCCGGTTCCCTCCTGCTTGTTCGCGGACCTGGTCCGCTGGATCGTCGGACGGTTCGCCGCCCCGGGACCGCCTGGCCAGCAACGGGAAGCCGTGCCGGCGGCGGATCAGCATCCACAGCGGCGGCGCGATCAGCGCCGTGCCCGCCAGCACCGCGCCGGTCTCCGCGTTCGGTACGCCGAGCAGCTTCAGCGCGGACGCCAGCAGCACGAAGGCCAGCGCTCGCCGGATCAGGCCGCCCGGTGCCCGCGACGAGATCCGCGCGCCGAGCCAGACGCCGGGCACGCAGCCGACCAGCATGGACACGGTGAGGTCGAGCTGGAAGTCGCCGAACAGCAGGTGACCGAGAGCGGCCGACGCCACCAGCGGCACGGCTTGGAGCAGGTCGGTGCCGACCAGCTCACTGGCCTTGAGCCCGGGATACAGGGCCATCAGCGCGATGATCACCAGCGAGCCGGAGCCCACCGAGGTCATGCCGACGACGAGTCCGCCGATCACGCCGACCAGCACGGTGGGCAGCGGACGGGCACTGACGCGCGGCCGGCCCTGGGGGAGTGGGGGCAGCAGACCGTCGCGCTTGCGTGCCCGCTCGGCCAGCCGGATGTAGGCCCGCACGGTCAGACCTGCCGCCGCGATCAGCAGCGCGATGCCCAGCGCACGCTGGATGATCTGCTGGACGTCCTCACCGTCGCCGAGTGACCGTGCGATCAGAACGCCGGCGAACGCGGCCGGGATCGAGCCGAGGCACAACCAGCCGACCAGTTTGAGGTGCACGGTGCCCCGGCGCAGATGGACGGCCGCGCCGACCGGCTTCATCACCGCACTGGCCACCAGATCGCTGGACACGGCGGTCAGCGGCGGGACGCCGAAGAACAGCACGAGCACGGGCGTCATCAACGCACCGCCGCCCATTCCGGTCAGCCCGACCACCACTCCGACTCCGAACGCGGCCGCCGCGAGTGCGAAGTCCATGGTCAGCCGCCGGTGACCGGGCCGGCCGGAGCCGGTCCCACCGTGCGATCGGGCTGCGCCGAGGGGATCCAGCCGCCCGCGGCCAGATACCCGGTGAGCTCGGCGAGCGACTCGGCCGGCGAGACCGCGGAGGTGTCCAGCCGCAGATCGGCGTCCAGCGGTTCGTCGTACGGGTCGCTGATGCCGGTGAACTGGGTGACGACGCCCGCCCTGGCCTTGCGGTACAGGCCTTTCGTGTCGCGTCGCTCGCACTCGGCCAACGGAGTCGCCACGTGCACGAGCACCAGGTCCCCGACGGCTTCGACCATCGAGCGCACGGCTGCCCGGCTGTCGGCGTACGGCGCGATCGGTGCGCAGACGGCGATGCCGCCGTGCCGCGCGACCTCGGCGGCGACGAAACCGATCCGGCGCACGTTGAGGTCGCGGCCGGCCCGGTCGAACCCGAGACCCGACGACAGCATCCGCCGGACGACGTCGCCGTCGAGCAACGTGACGGCGCGACCGGCCTGGCTGGTCAACTCTTCGGTGAGTGACTTGGCGAGCGTCGACTTGCCCGAGCCCGACAGGCCGGTGAAGAAGACGACCAACCCGCGCTCCCGCCGCGGCGGCCGCCAGCGGGCCAGCGTCGGCAGCGCGCGATTGAGCACCGGGTCGTCGACCACCGCGATCGTGTCGATGGCCTGCCGCACCTCGGCCAGTGCTTCGAGCCATCGCTTGTCCCCGGTATCCGCCGTGCCGCGGTGTCGATCGGGGCCGGCCGTGGGATTCGGGCCGGTGGCCTCGAATTCCGACGCCGGGCGGAGCCGCAGCAGGCGGGTGGCGTCGAGGCCGATCGCCACGGCGGCGGCCAATGCCTCGTCCGCCTCGTTCCCGCGCCAGCTCACCGGCAGCGTGATCTGGGCGAAGCTGTCCGGGACGGCCTCGACGAGGCACTCGCGCAACGTCGCCGCCGGTACGCCGTCCGGGGTGGCGCCGGCGCTCGGCAGGACCAGGACGACGTCGTCGATGCCGGCGTCGGCGATGTCCTGCAGGTCCGCCGACGTGACCGGCCGCTGCGGTACGACGACCACGCGGCCCGGCCCGGAACGCGCTGGGACGGCGAGCGGCTCGAGCTCGACCAGACGCCCTTCGATCCATCCGCCGTCGGCCGGATCGCGAGGCGAGGTCAGGTCGGTCAGCGCGGCAACCGGCGTGGACTCGCTGTCGGCGATCGTCAGCGCACCGGCGGCCAGCGCGCGGCCGATCTCGTCCGCGGTCGCCGGGATCCGAACCCGGCCGGCCAGTGGCGGCTCTCCTGCAGCGTCGTGACCCAGGACGGCGAACGGCGGCCTGATCCCATGCCCGGCCAGCCACAGGTCGGCAACCACCCGCTCACCCGGACAGAGCACGGGCCCAGCCGGCGCTGCAACCGGTCGGTCCTCGGGCAGCGATGTAGGTCTGACGTCTTCCAGCACAACAGCCCCCCAGCTGTGAAACCGGCCCGGCGGCACTCGCCGTTCCCCGGACATCCCCCCGGTGACGCAAGGTCACCGGGCTCCAGTCTCGCCTATTCCCTCCCCGGGCGCCAGCAGGTCGCCGAACCCCGGCGCAACCACCCGATTTTCGCGGACTGTCCGTTCCCGCCCGGCTACACCCTGTATGGCGTGGCGAATTGACACGCCCGTCGGGAGGCCTGCAAACTGCCCGACGGCGGGGTGCACAGCTGTCATGGGGCAGCTTGAGACGAGGGGCCGGTGTGAGCGGAGGCAATCGCGTGCCCGCGGAGCCGCGCGGGGCCGCGCCCGGGAGTGCCCCGACCGCCGGAATACCGCCGGAGCCGACGGTGCCGTCACAAGGCCCGGCGCGGACGGCGGTGGTGCCCGGATCGATGAGTACGGTCGCCGTCGAGGCGAGCGTGATCGACGGCTCGGGGCCGCTGTGGGTCGTTCCGCACGAGGTGCCCGCGATCGTTCCGCGCTCGTCGCGGTCGACCGAGCCGCGCTGGATCGGCGTCTATCGCTGGGCCGCTCTCGGCGGAGACCTGATGGCAGCGGTGATCGGAATCTCGATCGCGCTGCTGACCAGGTTCGGCTACGAGGTGGGTGGCGCCTACCTGGTGATCAGCAGTCTGCTGCCGCTGGCCTGGGTGACCGGAGTGGCTTTGTCGAAGGGGTACGACGCGCGCTACTACGGCTCCGGGCCTGAGGAGCTGCGGTCGCTGCTGCGCGCCGGAGTCGGCCTGACCGCGGCGATCGCGATCCTGTCGTACGCGACGAAGAGTGAGATCGCTCGTGGATTCGTCGTGCTGGCGATTCCGGTGACCGTGCTGGCCGCGCTGGTCCTGCGGTATGCGCTGCGCAAGGACCTGCACCGGCACCGGCTGCGTGGCCGGTGCATGCATCGGGTGCTCGTGGTCGGCCGGACCGATCCGGCCGCGACGCTGTGCGAACACCTCGAGAGCCGCCCCTCGGACGGATATCGCGTGGTCGCGACCTGCCGCCCGCGTGGGACCGGCCGCCGCAGCGGGCCGCTGCAACCCGACGAACTGGACGAGGCCGACATCCTGGCCGCGGTGGATCGGCATGCCGTGGAGGTGGTGGCGGTCGCAACGGATCCGGAGCTCGCGGGTCAGTCGTTGCGGCGGCTGTCGTGGGCGCTGGAGCAGCGTGGTGTCGAGTTGATCGTGTCGCCGGGCATCATCGAGGTGGCGGGCCCGCGGATCTCGGTCCGCCCGGTGGCCGGATTGTCGTTGCTGCACCTGGAGCGGCCGTCGGTCAGCGGCGGTCCGCACCTGATGAAGGCGATCTTCGACCGGGTCGTCGCGCTCGCGATCATCGTGGCTCTCGCCCCGTTGCTGATCGGTCTGGCGCTGGCGGTGAAGCTGTCCAGCCGGGGTCCGGTGTTGTTCCACCAGCGCCGGGTCGGCCGCGCGGGCGCGGAGTTCACCATGCTCAAGTTCCGCAGCATGTACGCCGACGCCGAGCAGCGGCTCGGTGATCTCTACGCGCTGAGCGACGGCAACGGTGTGCTGTTCAAGGTGCGTGACGATCCGCGCATGACACCGCTCGGCCGGTGGATCCGGCGGTTCTCGCTGGACGAGCTGCCGCAGCTGTTCAACGTGCTGCGCGGTGAGATGTCGCTGGTCGGGCCCCGGCCGCCGCTGGCCGAGGAGGTCGCGCTCTACGCCGCCGACGACTCCCGCCGGATGCTGGTCAAACCAGGCATGACAGGGTTGTGGCAGGTGAGCGGTCGCAGTGATCTGTCCTGGGACGAATCGGTCCGGCTCGACCTGCGCTACGTCGACAACTGGTCGATGACGCTGGACCTGCTCATCCTCTGGAAGACGCTGCGGGCAGTGTTCTACGGATCTGGAGCTTATTGATGACGATCGACCCCCGGTCGCCGGTGTACGTCGCGGGGCACCGTGGTCTGGTCGGCTCAGCCGTCTGGCGCCGGCTCGAAGCGGCCGGGTTCAGCCACCTGATCGGCGCCTCGTCGGCCGAGCTCGACCTGCGCGACCGCGCGGCCACGACGGCGTTCCTGGCCGAGCACCGCCCGGCCGTGGTGATCGACGCCGCCGCGCGGGTCGGCGGCATCCTGGCCAACCGGGATCACCCGACGGAGTTCTTGAGCGACAACCTGCGGATCCAGGTCAACCTGATGGACGCGGCGCTGGCGGTCCGGGTGCCGCGGCTGCTGTTCCTCGGCTCGTCGTGCATCTATCCCAAGTACGCCGACCAGCCGATCCGCGAGTCCAGCCTGCTCACCGGTGAGCTGGAGCCGACCAACGACGCGTACGCGATCGCCAAGATCGCCGGCATCATGCAGGTCCAGGCCGTCCGCCGCCAGTACGGGCTGTCCTGGATCTCCGCGATGCCGACCAACCTGTACGGGCCGAACGACAACTTCGACCCGACCAGCTCGCACGTGCTGCCCGCGCTGATTCGCCGGTTCCACGAGGCGAAGGTGTCCGAGGCGCCCGAGGTGGTGCTGTGGGGCAGCGGTACGCCGCGGCGCGAGTTCCTGCACGTGGACGATCTGGCCGACGCGTGCGTGCACCTGCTGGACCACTACGACGAGCCGGAGCCGATCAACGTCGGCGTCGGCACCGACGTGACGATCCGCGAGCTGGCCGAGCTGGTCGCGAAGGTGGTCGGCTACACCGGTGCCATCAGCAACGATCTGTCCAAGCCGGACGGCACCCCCCGCAAGCTGCTCGACGTGAGCAGGCTGCGGGCTCTGGGCTGGAAGCCGTCCATCGGTCTCGACGAGGGTGTGGCCGCGACCTACGACTGGTACCTGGAGCAGCAGGCATGAAGAAGGCGTTCATCACCGGGATCACCGGTCAGGACGGGTCCTACCTGGCCGAGCTGCTGCTCGCCAAGGGGTACGAGGTGCACGGCCTGATCCGCCGGGCCAGCACGTTCAACACGCGCCGGATCGACCACCTGTACACCGATCCGCACGAGCCGGACAAGCGGCTGTTCCTGCACTACGGCGACCTGACCGACGGCTCGCGCTTGGTCACGTTGCTCGCCTCGATCCAGCCCGACGAGGTCTACCACCTGGCCGCGCAGAGCCACGTCCGGGTGAGTTTCGACGAGCCGGAGTACACCGGCGACACCACCGGCATGGGCACCACCCGGTTGCTCGAGGCGATCCGGATGATCGGGCTGGACTGCCGGTTCTACCAGGCCAGCTCGTCGGAGATGTTCGGCGCGACGCCGCCGCCGCAGAACGAGCTGACCCCGTTCTACCCGCGCTCGCCGTACGGCGCGGCCAAGGTGTACGGGTTCTGGATGACGCGTAACTACCGCGAGGCCTACGACATGTTCGCGGTGAACGGGATCCTGTTCAACCACGAGAGCCCGCGGCGCGGCGAGACGTTCGTGACGCGCAAGATCACCCGGGCGGTGGCGCGGATCAAGCTGGGCCTGGAGAAGCGGCTGTACCTGGGCAACCTGGACGCCTGCCGGGACTGGGGCTACGCGCCGGAGTACGTCGAGGGCATGTGGCGGATGCTGCAGCACGACGAACCGAGCGACTACGTGGTGGCGACCGGCACGTCGTACTCGGTGCGGGACTTCGTCGAGCTGTCGTTCCAGCACGCGGGGCTGGACTGGGAGGCGCACGTCGACCACGACCAGCGCTACGAGCGGCCGACCGAGGTGGATTCGCTGATCGGCGACGCGTCCAAGGCGCAGGCCGAGCTGGGCTGGAAGGCCCAGGTGCACGTGCCCGAGCTGGTCCGCATCATGGTCGACGCAGACCTGGCGGCCCTGACCGAGCAGGCGAACGCATGAGTGTCGAAGAGACCGAGACAGCCACCAGCACCCGCAGCGGTGACAGCAACGGCTGGGACCAGCGGGTCGACGTGCTCGGTATCCACGTCAGCGTCACCGACATGGACGACACCGTCGAGACGTTCGCCGGGTGGATCGCCGCCGGTGAGCGGCACCTGGTCTGCGTGTCCGACATGAACGCGTTGCTGCACGCCCGGGCCGACGCGGAGCTCACCGAGGTCTACAACACCTCCGGCCTGACGCTGGCCGACGGCATGCCGCTGGTCTGGGCCGGCAAGCGGGCCGGGTTCGACCGGATGGCCCGGGTCTGTGGGCCGGACCTGATCGAGCGCGTGATGGCCGAGGCGGCCGAGCGCGGCTGGTCGCAGTACTTCTACGGCGGAGCCGACGGCGTCGCCGAGCAGCTGCGGGACAACTTCGTCGCCAAACACCCGTCGCTGTTCGTCGCGGGCACCTACTCCCCGCCGTACCGGGCGCTGTCGGCCGAGGAGGACGCGGAGATCGTCGGGAAGATCAACGCGGCCGGGCCGGACATCGTCTGGGTCGGGCTCGGCGCGCCGAAGCAGGAGCGCTGGATGGCCGAGCACCGCGACCGGCTGGACGCGGCGATCCTGATCGGCGTCGGCGCGGCGTTCGACTTCCACACCGGGCGGCTGGACCGGGCGCCGGTCTGGATGCAGAAGGCCGGGCTGGAGTGGAGCTACCGGCTCTACAAGGAACCGCGCCGGCTCTGGAAGCGCTACCTGCTCGGCATCCCGCGGTTCGCCGCGGGCATCCTGCTGCGGCCGCCGAAGCCGGTTTCTTGAAACTTCCCAAGCTCAGCAAGCTCGCCGGACCGGCGGGCCGCGCCGGCTGGGGTCTGGCGGACCAAGGGCTGTCCAGCCTCAGCAACCTGGCCGTCGGCGTGCTCGTCGCGCGCAGCAGCAGCGTCGCCGACTTCGGTGTCTACGCGCTGGCCTTCGGCGGCTACACGATCGCGCTGAACGTCTCCCGGGCGGTCGCGACCGAGCCGCTGGGCGTTCGGCACTCCGGTGCCCGCACCCCGGCCTGGGAGAAGGCCGTGCGCTCCAGTACGGCGACCGCCCTGCTCGCCGGACTCGCGGCGCTCGTCGTCGGGCTGCTGATCGCGGCGTTCCCCGGCGTACCGTCGCCCGGGGTGCTGGTCGCGTTCGCGGTGACGATGCCCGGGCTGCTGCTGCAGGACGCGTGGCGCTGGGCCTTTTTCGTCGTGGGGGACGGCCGCCGGGCGTTCCTCAACGACCTGGTCTGGCTGATCGCGATGGCCGTGCTGTTCGGCGGGCTCTACCTGACCGGCGCGGCGTCGGCGTTCTCGCTGACGTTGTGCTGGGGACTCGGTGCGGTGATCGCCGCGGTGTTCGGGCGGTTCCAGAGCGGTCTGACGCCGCGCTTCCAGCTGGTCAGGCACTGGCTGAAGGCCAACCGCGACCTCACCCCCAAGTACGTCGGGGAGATGCTCGCGGTCAGCGGCACGATCCAGGTCTACATGCTCGGCATCACCGCGGCCGCCGGGATCGCGGCCGTCTCCGGCATCCGCGGCGCCCAGGTGCTGCTCGGACCGGTGAACGTGCTCAACCAGGGGATCCGGGCGGTCGCCGTACCGGAGGCGGCTCGGGCGCTGAAGCACTCGTACCGGCGGCTGTGGCGGGTCGGCCTGGTCATCTCGGCCGGAGTCGGCGCCGGCGCGTTGGCCTGGGGAGCGGTCTTCCTGCTGCTGCCGGAGTCGATCGGCCGGGCCCTGCTCGGTCCGGGCGTCTGGGCCGAAGCCAGTGCTGTCATGGTGCCGGTCATCCTGCTGCAGGCCCTCGGTGCCTCCAACGCCGGCGCCTTCGCCATCATGCGCGCGCTGGCGGCGGCCGGGCGGGGTCTGCGGGTCAGGCTGATCTCGTCGGTCGTGCTCATCACCGCGGGCGTCACCGGCGCCGCCTTGAACGGCGCGCGAGGCGCTGCCTGGGGCCTGGCCGCCGCGGCCTTCTTCACCCTGCTCCTGTGGTGGCACGAGGCCCACCGGGCGCTCGCCGCCCACCGCGCGGCGGGTGAAACAGAACGTGGTGGGCCCGCCGAAGCGGGACCCACCACGTCCGTGCTCTAGAGGTTCGTTACCTCACGACCACCGTGGCCGACGTGGCGGACTTGACCACGTTGCGCCCGTCGAGGACCTCGACGCGGTAGTTGACCTGCTGCCCGCTCTTCACGCCGGTGTCGGTGTAGGTGACCAGCTGCGAGGCCTGCCACTTGTAGGTGTTGCGGTTCCAGGTCCCGACCAGCCGGGTGCCCTGGTAGACCTTGTAGGTCAGCGTGATGTTGTCCGGGTCGACGACGGTCCGGAAGGACAGTCCGACCTTGTTCGCGACCGGGCTGTTCGCCGCGGGGGCGGCCGGTGCCGGTGCCTTCGCGCCACCGATCGCGTTGGTGAACCGGGTGATGCCCTGCTGGCCGGTCCCGTTCACCTTGAGGAAGTCGCCGCCGACCCACAGGTCGGTGCCGGTGGCGGCCATCGCCAGCGGACCCACCTTGGTCGAGCTGTTCGGGTCGGCGTCGGTGTTGGGGAACCAGGGACCGAGCTTGCCGGTCACCCCGCTGTGCACGAGCAGGTAGTGCGTGCCGGAGCCGTCCTTGAAGTAGCTCGGCTCGTCCGGGCTGCAGTTGTGCGCGTGCGATCCCTTGTAGAGCCAGTTGCCGATCGCCTTGACCGCCTCGGTCGCGCCCAGGCACTTGCTCTGCCACAACAGCTTGCCGGTGGCAACGTCCGCGGCGAGGATGCCGTCGTAGCAGCCGGTCCCGTCACCGCCGTTGGCGACGAACACCTTCGAGCCGTAGGTGTCGATGTCCTTCACCCGGGTGACGCACTTGTTGGGCGGAACCAGGACCGGTTCGGGGATGGCGGACGCGGCCGGCATGGCGTACGGCACGCCGGTGCTGTTGTTCAGCGCGACCAGCGTGTTGTGGTGCTGGCCGCGGACGGTGGTGAACGGACCGCCGGCGTACACCTTGGTGCCGTTGTCGGCGACGTCGATCGCGTACACGTCGTCGTTGGCGTTCGGGTTCCACGGCAGCAGCGCACCGCTGTTCAGCGCGACCGCGGCCAGCCGGTTGCGCTCCACCCCGGAGACCCGGCCGAAGGACCCACCGAAGAAGACGCTGTTGCCGTAGATCGCCACCGCCTTGACCCGGAAGTTGACCGAGGGCCGGAAGCTGCTCAGCGCGCCGGTCGCGGCGTTGAACATCGCGATCCGGTTGCGCGGCTGGCCGTTGACCGTGGTGAAGTCCCCACCGACCACGATCCACTTCTGGTCCAGCGACGTCGCGATGCTCCACACCGGACCGTTCAGCTTCGGCGCGAAGCCGGAGGCGTTGCCGCTGGTGCGGCTGAACGAGGCCAGGTACGTGCGCACCGCCTCGCCCTGCCCGGCCGGCTTGCCCGGCGGCCGGACCCGGGTGAACAGGCCCCCGACGAACACGTTGTTACCGGCGATGGCGATCGCGTTCACCGGCGCGTTGGTCTGCCAGGAACTCTGCTTCACCGCCGAGACCGCCGTACCGAACCCGGGCGCGGCGGCCACCACCGGGGCACCGGGCGGGATCAGCGCCGCGGCCACGACGGCCGCGGCGGTGACTAGTACCAGAACTAACTTCTTCATCGATGTCCTCAGAAAGCGGGCGGGCCTGTCTGTTGCAGCACGCGAAATCTAGCGGTGGTGGGAAGCCCCGTGGAAGGCGACCTCCCACCAGCGTTATCACGTTGTGCTATAGCAGGCTGACTGTCCGCTCAGCGTGCGTCGTAGTGCGCCTTGACCTGTACCGCGGTGAACGCGTACGGGTACACGGCCGCTTCGTCGATCGCCATCCCGGTCTGGGTGGCGCCGCCGCCGGACCAGTTGCTGGTGTTGTCGTAACCGACCCGCCACCAACCGTAGTACAACGCGGCCGTCCCGACGCTCTGGGTGCCGGCCAACACGCCGTCGACGTACAAGCTCATCGTGCCGTCGGCGTAGGTGCCGACCACGTGGTGCCACTGGTTGTCGTTCTTGTTCGACGCGCTGGTGAGCACGCGACGGGTGCCGTCGTTGACGCCGAAGCTGATCGCGCCGCTGCTGCGCATGTAGAGCATCCGGTCCCCGCCGTCGGCGCTGTTGCCGGTCTTGGAGTTGCCGAAGCCGATGATCCGGCCGCCGCGCAGGAAGCTCTGCTTCACCCACGCCTCGACGGTGAACTGCTGCGGCATGCTGTACGCCTTCTCGCCGACCATCCGGCCGGTGGAGCTGGTCGTGGCCGCCGTGTTGCCGGCGATCGCTCCCGGCGTGCCGAGCGTGATCCCGTTGTAGGTGCCGTTGTTGCTCTGGCCGGAGGAGTCCGCCGACGTGGTGGTGCCGGCGGCTTCACCGAGCCGCCAGTACGCCTGCGGGCCGTCGGCCTTCAGCAGTTCGTCGTACGCCGTGGAGGTCGTGCTCGCGACCGTGATCGGATCGGAGTAGTTGCCGCGCAGCGTCGTCGTACCGTCGGTCACCTCGACCCGGTAGTTGGTCACCTCGCCGGGCGTCGCCGCGGTGTCGGTGTAGTGCAGCCACGGCTTGTCCCACGGCGTCGACGTGGCGGTCCAGGTCGCGATCGTGGTGTTGGTGAAGCCCTTCAGCAGCCGGTAGGTCAGCGTGCTGTCGTCGTTGTCGACCACGGTCGGGAAGTGGATCTCCACCTGTCCGGGCCGCACGCTGTACGGCGTCAGCTTCGCGGGCTTGGCCGGAGCGGCGCCCGGGCCGGCGTTGGTGAACCGGGTCAGGCCCTGCTGGCCGACGCCGTTGCTGGTGGTGAAGTCGCCGCCGACCCACAGGTCGGAGCCGCCGGTGGCGAACGCCAGCGGGCCGACCTCGGTGGGCGGACCGGCGTTGGTGTTCGGGAACCAGGGACCGATGGTGCCGTCGGTGAGCGACTCGGTCAGCAGGAAGCGGTAGCCGAAGCCCTGCGGGAAGCCGCCCGCGCCGTTGTAGGCGCAGTCGTGGGCGTGCGAGCCCTTGTAGAGCCAGCCGTTGACGACCTTGACGGCCTCGGTGGCGCCCAGGCACTGGTTCTTCCAGATCAGCGCGCCGGTCGCGACGTCCGCGGCCCAGGTGCCGTCGAAGCAGCCGCCGCCGTCACCGCCGTTGCCGAAGTAGACCTTGTCGCCGCTGGCGTCGATCGTCTTCACCCGCGTGGTGCAGGAGCCGTTGGGCGGCGGGACCGCCGAGGCGGCCGGGAACGGCAGCACCGCGCCGGTCGCCGGGTCCAGGCTGGAGACGGTGTTCTGGTTGGTGCCGTTGACGGTGCTGAACTGGCCACCGGCGTAGAGCTTCGAGCCGTCGTCGGCCACGTCCACGGCGTACACGTCGCCGTTCACCGCAGGTGCCCAGGGCAACAAAGTGCCGAGGTCGGCGGAGACCGCGGCCAGCCGCAGCCGCTCCAGGCCGTTGACCAGGCCGAACGAGCCGCCGAAGTACACGGTGTTGCCGGAGACCGCGATCGTCTTGACCCGGTACGACACCGACGGCTTGAAGTTGCTGACCAGCTGGCCGGTGGCGGTGTCGAAGGCGGCGATCCGGTTGCGGGTCACGCCGTTGACCTGGGTGAAGTCGCCACCGACGTAGATCCGCGACCCGTCGGCCGATGCCGCGACGGCGTACACCTGGCCGTTCAGGACCGGGTTGAACGCGGCCACCAGGTCGCCGGTGGTGGCGTCGAAGGCGGCCAGGTAGGCCTGCCCGACCTCGTTGGTGCCCAGCGGCGAGCCCGGCGGGCGGACGCTGGTGAAGCGGCCGCCGGCGTACGCCTTGCCTGCCGCCACGGCGAGGCCCTGGACGCTGCCGTTGGTCTGCCAGACCGGACTGTGCTCGGCCGACAGCGACGCGCTGATGCTCTGGGCCGGCGTCGGCGCCAGCGCCCCGGCCAGCAGCACGCCGACCAGCACCAGGCGCGCGAACAGCCATCTCTTGTTCATACCGCGATGTCCCCCCTTGGACATGTACGCCGTGACGGCGCTGTGTGAAGTGCTTGGTCCCCCGGACCCCCGGGACGAGGGTAGGGCATCAGGGCGCCGAGTGGGCAGGGCCCGGTATCCTGTGCTGCGGCAGCAGCCGATCACCAAGCGTGACCAGACATGAGCCGGTTTTCGCGACGGCACGGACGCCGGGTGGTCGAGCAAGGAAGTGGGGGACCGGATGGAACCGGGCACAGTGGTCTGGCGCGACACCGCGCAGTCGTTGCTGCGGCACAAGTGGCTGATCCTCGGCTGCGTCCTGCTCGGCGTCGTCGGCGCCGCTGTCTTCTCGCTGTCCCAGACCGAGCGCTGGACGGCGTCCAGCCAGGTGGTGATCGGCCCGGCGGTGCCTCCGGCGCTGGTCGGCAAGCTGCCCACCGGCTCGGACAAGACCGGTCCGCTGGGCATGGATCTGCCCGCCGAGACGCAGGCCCGGGTGATGTCCAGCCCGGCGCTGCTGCGCGAGGTGGCCAAGTCGCTGGAGCTGCCGACCAGCGACGAGTCGGTGCAGTCGCTGGCCGCGGTCACCCGGGTCAAGGCGGTCACGGACAACGCGTACCTGATCATGATCGACGGCCCGACCGCCGACGAGGCGGTACGGCGAGCCAACGCGATCGCCCGGATCTACCTGGCCCAGCGCAGCAACGAGGCCAAGGCCCTGCTCACCACGTTGGCCGGGCAGGCCCAGGACCGGTCCCGGACGGCGACCGCCCAGTCGAAGAGCCTGGTCAGCCAGATCTCGGAGGCCATCGCCCGCGGCGACACCCAGACCGCGGCCGCGCTGCGCGACCAGCGGGTCGGCCTAGCCACGGAGGCCCGGCAGGCCGCCGACGACGCGTCCGCGATGCGCAAGGCGCTGTCCGGCGTCGGTGCGAGCAGCGAGCTGGTCACCCCGGCGACGAAGGAGTCGGCGACCTCGTCGCCGATCGTGTCCCGCGACATCCTGGTCGGCGGAATCCTCGGTCTGGTGCTCGGCTTCGGTCTGGCCCTGCTCAGCACACATCTCAGCCCGTTCGTGCTCACCCGTGACCAGGCTGCCCGGGCCGCCGGAGCGCCGGTGATCACCGCGGCACTCGGTCAGCGCCGGTTCTGGCGCCGGGCCGCGCCGCAGCTGCCGCCGTCCGAGCTCACCGCGCTGGGCGCAGAGGCGAGCGGTGCGCTGGCCCGCCGGGAGCTCAACCCGCGCGGCATCGGCGCGAGCGGCGCCGGCGCGCTGCTGGTCGTCTCCTCCTCGCCGACGCCGAACTCGGCCGGGATCGCGCTCGCGATGGCCGAGGCGAGCGCGCGCGACGGCCGCGAGACCCTGCTGGTGCTCGCCGACCTCGGCGGTACGCCGGTGCTGTCGCACGTCACCGACCACGAGGGCCTGACCGACCTGGTCGCCGAACCGGCTCCCACCCGCGCGGTCCGGGCCCGCAAGCTGTTCCGTCCCGGCACGGTCGCCGACCTCTACGTGCTGCCGCCGGGTCTGTCGAAGGACGAGACCGCCCTGGCCGTCGGCCCGTCGCTGGTGCCGGGCATCGTCGCCGACCTGCCGCCGGGCTACTCGGTCGTCATCCACGGCCCGGCCTCGGTCGGCCGGCACGGGATCACCCCGCTGGCCGCCGCGGTCGACGCCTCGATCCTGGTCGTCCAGGTCGGGCACGACAAGGACACCGACGTCAGCCGGCTGACCGCCGCGCTGGCGTTCGCCGGTGCGCCGGTGCTCGGCGTCGTCCTGATCGGCGCGTCGCCGCACGACGAAACGCTCGGCATCCCGCTGAACTTCAAGCCGGCCGACTCCTCGTCCACGCTGCCGATGCGCTGACGGTGCGGCGATGACCCTGACGGCGCCGGTGGTGCCGGGCACCACGGACGGCAAGGTGAGCGAGAAGCCGACGCTGTTCTGGATGATCCTGTGGTGCCTGCTGGTGCTCGGTGTCCAGCCGTGGTCGTCGCGAGCCGCCGCGCCGCAGGGGACCACCGGCTCGACGAACAGCTTGATGAAGGGCGCGCTGCTCGGCGCGATCTTCCTCGTCGTGCTGGCCGCCACCCGGCCCGGCTTCCGGACCCGGATCAGCCCGGTCACCAACCTGTACGTCGTCTACGTGCTGTTCGCCACCGCGACCGGCTTCCTGCTCGCCGATCCGACCGGACCGCTGCTGCGGCTGGCCCGGTTGATGATCGGCCTGATCCTGCTGTTCCTGCTCTGGCGACCGCTGATCCAGGTGCCCGAGCGGCTGATCCGTGCGCACCTGTGGGCGCACGCGCTGCTGGCCGCGACCGTGGTGCTGAGCGTGATCTACGTGCCCGAACAGGCCTGGCGGCCGCTGTCCTCGTTCGGTACGGGCTTCCGCCTGCAAGGCGTCATCATCCCGATGCTGCCGCCCCGCGTCGGCGAGGTCGGCGCGATCATGCTCGGCCTGGCGATCGTCGCGCTGGTCGCCCGGAAGCTGTCGTTCATCCCGGCCACCGCGCTGATCGGCGCGGGCCTGGTCCTGGTCGCGCTGAGCCGGACCCGTACGGCGGCCGCGGCCATCGCGTTCGGGCTGGTCCTCGCCCTGCTGCTGACCCGCAAGACCTGGGTCGGCCGGATCCTGACTCTCGGCGTACCAGGGCTGGTCGGGCTGATGTTCCTGGTGGTGCCGTCGCTGCACACATGGTTGCTGCGCGGCCAGGGGACCCGGCAGATCACCTCGCTCAGCGGCCGGACCACCAGCTGGCAGTACGTGCTGGACGAGGAGGTCTCGCTGCAGACCGCCATCATCGGCCACGGCCTGGGCAACAAACGCGTCCTGCTGCGCCGCGGTGAGGGCGACATCGACGTGATGGCGATCGACAACAGCTGGCTCGGCCTGTACTGGGAGACCGGGCTGCTCGCCGTCACGATCGTCGGCATCGCGATGATCGTCGCCTGGATCTCCGTGCTGCGCGCGCCCACGCCGTACGTGAAGGCCTGCGGCGCTGTGCTGCTCGGCTATGTCTCGGTCGCCTCGCTGAACGAGAGCGGCCTGTCCGACCTGAGCTCGATGACGCTGCACCTGCTGGTCGCGGCGGCGGTCTGCGACTCCGACCGACTACGCCAGCGGTCGAGAGCCGCCGCCCAGCAGAAACCGTACGAGCCACTGCCGCTGCTGCTGCCGGTTCAGCAGCAGTCCAGGGCGCGGAAGCCGGGGAACCGCCCGCGCTGAGCCAGGCCGGGCTCTCCGCTTCCGCCGGGCTCTCCGCTTCCGCCGGGCTGCGCCCCGGGCTCTCCCGGTCCCGCCGGGCTGCGCCCGGGCCCTCCGGTCCCGCCGGGGCAGCGCCCCGGGCCCTGCCCCGGCCGCTCTGCGGCCGCCCCTTCCGCCCGCGGCCCGCGGTCGCGGACCGCGCCCCGGCGATCGTTCAGCGTTGCCGGGCGGGGCGGATGACCATCTCGTTGACGTCGACGCCCGCCGGCTGCTCGACGGCGTACGCGATGGCTTCCGCGATCGCCGACGCCGGGATCGACTCGGCCCGGTACGTCTCCATCGCCT
This sequence comes from Kribbella sp. ALI-6-A, assembly GCF_001984195.1. GTDB lineage: Bacteria > Actinomycetota > Actinomycetes > Propionibacteriales > Kribbellaceae > Kribbella. Next base: position 1,035,693 of record NZ_MTQN01000011.1, on the reverse strand, counting down.
GCTGCGCGCCGGGATCGCTGATCGTCGTCGCGAGCTCGGACTCGACCACGCCGGGGGAGATGGTGGTGACCCGGATCGACGGGTCGACCTCGAGCCGCAGGCCCTCGGTGATCGCCCAGGCGGCGTACTTGGTGCCGCAGTAGACCGCGGCGCTCGGGCTGACCTGGTGGGCGCCGATCGAGGCGACGGTGACGAAATGGCCGCTGCCCTGGCGCTGGAAGACCGGCAGCGCGGCGGCGATGCCGTGCAGCAGGCCGCGCACGTTGACGTCGATCATCCGGTCCCACTCGTCGACCAGCAGCCGGTCCAGCCTCGACAGCGGCATCACGCCGGCGTTGTTCACGATCACGTCGGCCCGGCCGTGCCGCTCGACCGCGGCGGCGACGAACGCCTCGACGTCGGCACGATCTGTCACGTCGAGCGCGCGGCCCTCGATGCTGCCGCCCGCGGCGCGGACCTTGTCCACTAGGTCGGCGATCCGGTCGGCCCGGCGAGCGCCGGCCACGACGTGGTGGCCGATCGCGGCCAGGTGCTCGGCGACGGCGGCGCCGATGCCGCTGCTGGCGCCGGTCACCAGGACGACCTTCGGTTCTGGGGTGGTGGTGTTCATCGGGTTCTCCTGAGTTCGTCGGGGTCACCACCGATCCTCAGGCGTTCGAACGGCGCCCGGGAGACCGCCGGGTTCCTGGGAGTGCTGCTACCAGGCACGCCGGCCGGACCGCTCGTAGGCTGATCGCATGGCATCGACACCGTTGGGCGACTACCTGCGCAGTCGTCGCGCGCTCGTCTCACCGCAGAGTGCGGGACTGGCGTCCAGCGGGCTGCGCCGGGTGCAGGGACTCCGGCGCGAGGAGGTCAGCCTGCTGGCCGGTATGAGCGTCGACTACTACGTCCGCCTGGAGCAGGGCCGCGAGAGCAACCCGTCCGCGCAGGTGCTCGACGCGCTGGCGGCGGTACTCCGGCTGGACGAAGACGGCCGGCTGCACCTGTTCCGCCTGGCCGGGCTCGCTCCCCGCCCGCGCTCAGCCGTGGTCACCGACCGGGTCGACCCGAACCTGCTGCAGCTGATGGATGCCTGGCCCGACAACCCGGCGCTGGTCTGCAACCGGGCGTACGACCTGCTGGCGAGCAACGCGATCGCCGACGCGCTGTTCGGCGGTTACTCCGGCAACATGATGGAGCTGATCTTCCTCGAGCCGCGGGCACGCCGCTTGTACGCCGACTGGCCGACCGTCGCGGTCAACTCGGTCGCCGGCTTCCGGCTCGGGCACGGCGAGGCACCCGACGACCCGCGGGTCCGGGCGGTGCTGGCGACGTTGCTGGAGCGCAGCGAGGACTTCCGGCGGCTGTGGCAGCGGCACGACGCGCGCGGCAAAACGCTGGAGACGAAGCGGTTCGTGCATCCGTCGGTCGGCGAACTGACGTTGCGGATGCAGGCGTTCGACGTACGGTCGGCGCCGGGCCAGGAGCTGGTCGTGTATCACGCCGAGCCCGGCTCGAGCAGCGCCGAAGCCCTTCGCCTGCTGGGCACCCTGGCCGCCACCGCGGCTCAGGAGCAGGCTTCTACCCCGTGACGCTGTCCGTGTCGAAACCGGCGGCCTGCCACTGCTCCCAGGTCATCGTCGCGCCTTTGTAGGCGAAGCGTTCCGCGCCGCGGTCGCCGATCCGGTAGGTGTTGCGGCGGAACTGGACCGAGGCCGGCGCGGGGGAGTCCTTGTTCTCCACGACGCCGGTGCTCGCGGTCTGCTCGTCCATCACGACCTGGTTGCCCTCGATCAGGACGTCGCGCAGCACGTACCGGCCGCGCGGACCCTCGCCGCGGGTACGGGACTGGACCGAGATGCCGTTGCGGTTGGCGCGGACCAGGTTGCCGACGACCTTCACGTCGGCGGACGTGTTCACGTTGATGCCGCCGCCGTCCCACAGGCTCGGCCCGGAGCCCCGCCCGGTGCCGAAACCGTTGTTCTCCACCACGTTCGCCTCGATCACGCCGTTGTAGCTGATCTCGTAGCGGATCCCGTCGGCGGCGTTGTCGCGGATCCGGTTCGCGCTGATCCGCCGGTCGTACTCGGCGATGTCGCTCCACATCCCGATCCCGCGGTTGGCGACCAGGTCGTTGCCGGTCACCTCGCCGGACGACCGGGTCGACTTGATCCCGCCGGACTCCCAGTCGGCGATCCAGAAGCCGTCGGTGTTGTTGCGGGTGATCAGGTTCTCGACGATCCGGCCCTCGGCCGACCGGAACTGCCCGACGCCGAGCTGCCCGTTGTCGGCCACGGTGTTGCGGCGCACGGTGGCACGGTCGCCCTCGATCACCATGATGCCGACGGCGTGGTTCCAGCGGACCTCGTTCGCCTCCACGGTCCAGTCGGTGCCGGCCTGGACGGCGCCGCCCTGTGGCCGGCTGGCGAAGTGCTCGACGGTCAGGCCGCGCACGGTCACCCGCGGCGCGGACTTCTCGATCGCGGTCTCGGTCCTCGACATCTCGATCCGGCGCCCGGCCGGGTCGTCGGCGACGTACACCGCGTTGGCCGTGTAGTCGCCGTAGAACGTGCCGGGCCGCAATGCCGCGCGGCTCATCACCCGGGTCAAATGCTTGCCGTCGGCAAACAACTGCTCACCGCGCTGACAGGGCTTGGTGCGCTCGTCCTCGCACCGCCCTTTCAGCTTGTACGGCGCGGGCAGCACGCCACGGACGACCCAGTGCTGCCCGTCGCGCTGCCAGTCGGTCAGCGTGACCGAGCCGGTGAGCACCGCGCCCTCGTCACTGGCCAGCGTCGAGCCTTCGGTCGGGCGGATCGCGCGGGTGATCCGGTGCAGCCCCTTGGCGAAGCAGAAGGTGGAGCCCGGTGGGTTCTGGTCGATCACCTGCTGCGGGTCCTGACCCGGTGCGATCCGGATGCCGTCGCAGGCGGGCGCCGTACTGGGACCTGTCGCGCCGAGCTTCGTGGTGGCCGCAGCCGGGAGAGCGGCCGGCGTCGGCTTCGGCTGAGGCTCAGATGCCGCCTCCGGCGCGGTATCGGTGCAGCCGACCAGCAGACCGAAGGCGAGCACAACCCCGGCGACGCGTTTCATCCATCCCCCAACACCCCAGCAGCAAGTCGCCCAACTGTAGTGCTACGGGTCAGCCACTCCCACCCCACCCAATCAGCTCAGGTACGTCGTGCGGGCCAGGTTGTAGGCGAGGTCCTGGGCGATCTGGAAGGCGTCGTCCTCCTCCAGCCGGTGCTGGACGACCAGACCGGCCAGGTAGCCCGCGTCGACGCGCCGGGCCAGGTCGTGCCGGGCCGGGATCGACAGGAACGCGCGGGTGTCGTCGACGAAGCCCGAGGTGTTGTAGAAGCCGGCCGTCTCGGTCACCAGCTCGCGGAACCGGCGCATGCCGTCCGGGCTGTCCAGGAACCACCACGGCGCGCCCAGCCGGACACTCGGGTAGACCCCGGCCAGCGGCGCGAGCTCCCGCGAGTACGTCGTCTCGTCGACGGTGAACAGCACCATCCGGAACCCCTCCGCGTGCCCGAACCGCTCGAGCACCGGCCGCAGCGACCGGGTGAACTCGGTCGCCACCGGGATGTCGTGCCCCTGGTCCGGCCCGTACGTCGCGTGGATCCCCGGGTGGTGATCACGCAGTACGCCGGGGTGGAGCTGCATGACCAGGCCGTCCTCGGCGGACATCGCGGCCATCTGGAACAGCATGTTGCCCGCGAAGGCCTGCGCGTCCTCCGGCGTCACCTGGCCGCGCAGCGCGCCGGCGTAGATCCGCTCGGCCTCGGCGTCGGTGAGCGGCGTCGCGTCCGCGCTGAGGTGACCGTGGTCGGTGGCCCGGGCGCCGGCCTCGATGAAAACCTGCCGCCGCTGCCGGAGCGCCTGCAGGAACCCGGCGTACGACGTGGTGTCGGTGCCGGCGCGCTCGCCGAGCAGGGTGATCAGGTCGCTCCAGCCGGGCCGGTCGACATGGACGACGGCGTCGGGGCGCAGGGTCGGGACGACGCGGCCGGGCAGGTCGGCGGCGATCTTCGCGTGCGGGGCGAGGTCGTCGGTGGCGGCGTCGGTGGTGGACAGCAGCTCGATGTTGAACGTGTCGAGCAGCGCGCGCGGGCGGAACTCCGGCGCGGCCAGGCGGGCGGAGATCTCGTCGTACAGCTGATCGGCGGTCTCGGCGGACGGCGCGACGGTCAGCCCGAGCACTTCGGCGAACTCGTGCTCGAGCCAGTAGCGGCTCGGCGTACCGGCGAACAGGTGCCAGTGCGAGCAGAACTCACGCCAGATCTCGCGCGGCTCGGCGGTCGTCGTGCCGTCGCGGCGGGGGAGGCCGAGGCGGTCGGGGGAGACGCCCTGGGAGATCAGCATGCGGGTGACGTAGTGGTCCGGTACGACGAGGAGCTCGGCCGGGTTGCCGAAGGGCTGGTCGCCGGCGAACAGCTCGGCGTCCACGTGACCGTGCAGGCAGAGCAGCGGCAGATCCTTCGTGGAGGCGTGGATCCGGCGGGCGAGCTCACGCGCCTCGCCGGCCGGGAGCGCACGGTCCGGATGGGGCTGCAGGGCCTTCGGCATTCGTTTCCTCCAGAGCGTGGACTGCAACGGCACTGCAAAGGATTGCAGTAGGCTCTGGGAAGCACAAGAGCGAGAGCTGTTGACAGCAGCTTGCAACCGATTGCACACTCGGCGGACGCTGGATCCGGGTCTGAGGTGGGAGGTGCACGTGGCGGCGACCCTTCGCGATGTCGCGCGGCTGGCCGGGGTGTCGACCTCGACCGTGTCCCGTGCGCTGTCGCTGCCCGACCTGGTCAATCCCGCGACCCGCGCGCGGGTCCGCTCGGCCGCCGACAGCCTCGGCTACGAACCGAACAAGGCCGCCCGCGGTCTGATCACCGGGCGGACCGGGAACCTCGGGCTGGTGCTGCCGGATCTCGGCAACCCGTTCTTCCCCAGTGTGGTGAAGGGTGTGCAGGCGCGGGCCCGGGCCGCCGACGTCGCCGTGTTCGTCGCTGACACCGACGAGGACGTCGCCGCCGAGATGGGCTTGATCCGGGCACTGGCCCAGCAGGTCGACGGCCTGGTCCTCTGCTCTCCCCGCGCCGAGGGCGACGACCTGAAGGCGATCGCCGCCGACACCACCGTCGTCCTGCTCAACCGCTTGGTGGACGATCTGCCGGCGGTGGTGTTCGACCACGAGGACGGCATGCGCCAAGCCGTCGCCCATCTCGCCGCCCTGGGCCACCGTCGCATCGCCTGGGTCGGTGGGCCGGCCGCTTCGTGGTCCAGTGACCAGCGCGGCCAGGGGTTGTCGCAGGCCTCCGCCGATCACGGCGTCGAGCTGATCGAGGTCGGCCACTTCCCGCCGCACTACGACGGCGGCATGGCCGCGGCCGACCAGGTCGTCGCCACCGGCGCCACGGCGGTGATCGCCTACAACGACCTGGTCGCGATCGGCCTGCTGGCCCGCCTGCACGCGCGCGGCATCGCCGTCCCCGAGCGGATCAGCGTGGTCGGCATCGACGACATCGCCATGGCCGCGATGGCCCGTCCCGCCCTCACCACCATCCGCCTGCCCAAGGAACAAGCCGGCCGTCTTGCCGTCGAACTCCTGCTCACCCTGCTCGACAGCCCCGCCACCACCCCCGAACGCCGAACCCTGCAAGGCGACCTGATGGTCCGAGCCTCCACCGCCGAGCCCCCGCGATGACCCGCCCCCGCCCCATTGTCCGAAGGGTTTGCTGATGGTGATGCCTGATGTGCTGGTGCTGGGGGAGATCCTCGTGGAGCTCAGCTCGACCGAGCCCCTGGACGCCGGCACGCACCTGACGCTCAACTTCTCCGGCGACGCGCTCAACGCCGCCGCGGCGTCAGCCGCCGCCGGAGCCAGGACCGCCCTGCTCGCCCGAGTTCCCGACGACGAGCTCGGCGACCGCCTGCTCGAGCGAGTGGTTGCCCTGGGCATCGACACCTCGCTGGTCCGCCGGGTCGAGGGCCAGCACGGGATCTACCTCCAGCACGCCGACCCGTCCGGCGCCCGCGAGTTCACCTACGTACGCCGAGGCAGCGCCGGCTCCGGCCTCGGCCCCGGCGACGTACCGGTCGACCTGGTCGCCGAAGTCGGCGCGGTCCTGGCCAGCGGCATCGCCTGCGCGATCTCCCCGCTGTCCGCGAAGGCCGTCCGGGTCGCCGCCCAGCACAGCAAGTGCTTCGTCTACGACCCGAACTGGCGCCCCCGCCTGGTCTCCGCCGCCGGCGCCGCCGACCACCTGCGCGCCGTCGCGCCGTACACGCGGCTGATCACCCCGGGCTGGCCCCGCGAGGCCCAGCTCGTCGCCGACACGGACGACCCGGTGGAAGCCTGTACGACGCTGCGCGCGCTCGGCATCCAGGCCGTCGCGCTGACCCGCGGCGAGGACGGCATCCTCTTGGACGACGGTGGCCGGCTCACCGACGTACCGGTGATTCCCGCGCCGCGGGTGGTCGACCAGACCGGAGCCGGCGACTCGTTCGCCGGCACGGTCACCGCCCGGCTGGCCCTCGGCGACCAGCTCTTGGATGCCGTCCGGCTGGGTGTTGCAGCAGCTTCCCTGTCCGTCGGCGGTCTCGGCGGCACGGGCCATGTCCCCACGTTGAGTCAAATTCAGGCCCACGCCGCCACGACGGAGGTCACCGCATGAACCGCCCCGATTCGACCCGCCTGAGCCTGACCAACCTCCCCACCAAACCCGCGGTCGACCCGAACGAGCTGACCGTCGGCATCGTCCATCTCGGCCTCGGCGCGTTCCACCGGGCGCACCAGGCGGTCTTCACCGAGCGAGCGGCGCAGCTCACGGGTGAGACCCGCTGGGGCATCACGGGCGTGAGCCAGCGGTCGGCCGCCGTACGGGAGCAGCTCGCGCCGCAGGACGGCCTGTACGCCGTCCTGACGCGCGGCACCGACTCCACCTCGATCGACGTGATCGGCAGCATCCGGGAGGTGCTGACCGCGCCGGAGGACCCGGACGCGGTGGTCGCCCGGATCGCCGATCCGCGCGTGTCCGTCGTGACCTTGACCGTGACCGAGAAGGGCTACCGCGCGGCGAACGGTGGGCTGGATCTGTCCGACCCGGAGATCCAGGCGGACCTCGCGGGCCGCCCGCCGCGCACCGTGGTCGGGCAGCTCGCGGCCGGGCTCGCGCGACGTTCCGGCGAGGCGCTGACGATCGTCTCTTGCGACAACCTCGTTGCCAACGGCCCGTTCCTGCAGCGGCTCGTGCGCCAGTACGCCGACGCGGCGGGGCTGGGCGGCGAGCAGTTCGAGTCGGCGGCGTTCCCGGCGAGCATGGTCGACCGGATCGTGCCGGCCACGACGGACGCCGACCGGGACGAGGCCGCGCGGCTGCTCGGCGTACGGGACGAGGCGGTGGTGGTCGCCGAGCCGTTCCTGCAGTGGATCATCGAGGACCACTTCGCCGGCGCCCGTCCCGCGTGGGACGCGGCCGGTGCCGTCCTCACGGCGGACGTCGCGCCCTGGGAGCAGGCCAAGCTCCGGATGCTCAACGCGACCCACTCGATGCTCGCCTACCTCGGCGCGCTGCGCGGCTACGAGACCATCGCCGAGGCGGTCCGCGACGACGAACTCGCCGCGGCGGCACGCGAACTGCTCAGCGCCGACGTCGGCCCCACGCTCACCCCGCCCGACGGTCTCGACCTCACGGCGTACGGCGAATCGGTGCTCGACCGGTTCGCGAACCCGGCGCTCAAGCACCGCACCACCCAGGTCGCCATGGACGGCTCGGTCAAACTCCCGGTTCGCCTGCTCGGCACCGTCCAGGACCGCCTCACCGCCGGCGCCGAACCCCACTCGGCCAGCCTCGCCGTCGCGGCGTGGATGGTCTACGTCGCCCGCGCCACCACCGTCGACGACCCCCAGGCCGACCGCCTGAAGGCAGCGACCGCCGACGCCACGACGCCGACCGCGCTGGTCGACGCGCTGCTCGCGGTGGACACCGTCTTCCCCGAGGACCTGCGGGAGAACGACACCTTCCGCGCCCTGCTGGTCGACCACGTCAGCACACTCACCCGCTGACGGAACCGCTCTCAGCCGGTGGTGAACTGGCTTTCGGTGTCGAAGCCCGCCTTCTGCCACTCGGTCGCGCTGAACCACTGCCCGAACTTCTGGAAGCGGTCCGCGGTCAGACTGTCCAGCGTGTAGTTGTTGCCCTTGAGCACGACCTCGCCGGTCGGGATCGCGGCGCCGGAGTTCTGCACCATGCCGGTCGCCGCCGTGCCGACCTTCATCGTCACCTTGTTGCCGGTGACGACGACGTCCCGCAGCAGGTTCAGGCCCCACGGGCCGTTGCCGCGGGTGCGGGACTGGATCGAGATGCCGTTCACGTTGTCCGCGACGGTGTTGTTGCGAACCGTCACGTTCGACGACGTGTTGACGTTGATCCCGCCGCCGTCCCACAGCGACCGGCCCGAACCGCGTCCGGTGCCGAGGCCGTTGCCGGTGATCGTGTTGTTCTCGATCACGCCGTTGCGGCCGATCTCGTACCGGATCCCGTCGGCGGCGTTGTCGACGATCCGGTTGTCGCTGAACGTGCGCCCGTCGTCGTAGGCGTCGCTCCACAGCCCGACGCCGAGATTGGCCTTGATCAGGTTGCCGCGGACCGAGCCGCCGTTGGACCAGGTGGTCTTGATGCCACCGGACTCCCAGTCGGCGATCCAGAAGCCGTCGGTGTTGTTGCCGCTGACCTGGTTGTCCGCGATGGTGCCGTTGGTGGTGCTGTACTGCCCGACGCCGAGCTGCCCGTTGAAGCGGATCAGGTTGCGCTCCAGCGTGGCGCCGTCGGCGTTGACCAGCATCGCGCCGACCGCGTGGTTCCAGCGGATGTCGTTCGCGAACACGTGCCAGCCACCGCTCAGCACCACCGCGCCGGCCTGCGGCGCCGAGGCGAAGTGCTCGATGGTCAGCCCGCGCACGGTGACGCCGGTCTGGCCGCCGTCGATCGCGGTCGGCGTCTTCGACATCTCGACCGCACGCCCGGCCGGGTTGTCCCCGATCCAGACCGCGTTGTGCTCGTAGTCGCCGTAGAAGGTGCCGGGTACGACCTGCTCACGGGACGCGACCCGCTTCAGGTGCTTGCCGTCGACGAACACCTGCTCGCGCAGGTGGCAGATGTTGGTGACGTTGTCCTCGCACTGCCCGATCTGGCGGTAGGGCTCCGGCAGCACGTCCTTGACGACCCAGTCGCCGCCGTTCGCGGTCCACCCGGTCAGCGGGACCGACCCGGTCAGTACGGCGCCCTGGTCGCTGCCGAGCGTCTGCTTGGCCTTCGGTCGCAGCGGCCGGTCGATCCGGTGCAGCCCGGCGGCGAAGCAGATCGTGCCGCCGGCCGGGGTGCTGTCCACCACGTCGGCGGCGTTGTCGGTCGGCTTGACCAGGACACCGGAGCACGCCGGAGCCGCGGACGGACCCGGCTTCACCGGAGTGCCGGGCGTGGGCGTGGGGGTAGGGGTCGGCGACGGGGAGGGCGTGGTGGCCTGGATCGAGGGCCGCCGGATGGTCGGGATCGTGATCGTCGGCCGCTCGACGGTCGGCAGCGTGAACGTGGGGCTCGGCGGCGGAGTCGTGACGTCCGGGCGCTGCGTCGATGCGGGCACCACGGTGGGCTGCGGCGGCGTGGGAGCCGGCCCGTACGGCGCGGCGGCGAGCGACGCGGACGGTGTGGTGGTGGCCGGCGTGGTCAGGCCTACGGCCGCGACCACGGTCGCGGTTCCGAGCGTCGTCGCGGCGAGCGTTGTCACCAGTTTGTTCATCTGGTCGGCCTCCGGGGCATGACTGTTCCATCGGCACCCCCCGGTGCAACTACACCGGCAGACTAATACCCCGCGTGGCCTTCGCGACACATTCTGTTGCGTTTTGCCCCTATGAAGTTGCCTGAGGCGTGTACTCGGTTGCGCGGCGCAAGCATTTCCGCGCCGCGACACGCCGGTCAGCCGGCCAGGAAGCTCCCCGCGGTGTCGTGGCCGGCGGCGCGCCAGCCCTCGGCGGTCAGCTTGGCGCCGAACCGGCCGAACCGCTGCGCGGCGAGCCGGTCCAGCTGGTACCGGTTCCCGCTGAACACCAGCTCGCCGGCCGGTACCTCGGCGCCGGAGTTCTGCACCATGCCGGTCGCCTGCGTGCCGCCGGTCATGCCCACGGTGTTCCCGGTGACGTGCACGTCGCGCAGCAGGTACCGGCCCCACGGACCGTCGCCCCGGGTCCGGGACTGGATCGCGATCCCGTTCACATTGCCGATCACGGTGTTGCCGCGCACCGTCACGTTCGACGAGGTGTTCACGTTGATGCCGCCGCCGTCCCACAGCGACGTCCCGGAGCCACGGCCGGTGCCGAAGCCGTTGCCGGTGATCGTGTTGTGCTCGATCGTGCCGTTGCGGCTGATCTCGAACCGGATCCCGTCCGCGGCGTTGCCGACGATCCGGTTGCCGCTGATCAGCCGGCCGTCGTCGGCGACGTCGGCCCACAGCCCGACGCCCAGGTTGGCCTGGATCAGGTTGCCGCTGACGGTGCCCGACGAGCGGGTCGACTTCATCCCGCCGGACTCCCAGTCGGCGATCCAGAAGCCGTCGGTGTTGTTGTGGCTGATCACGTTCCGGGTGACGTTCGCGTTCGCCGAGCTGTACTGGCCGAGGCCGAGCTGGCCGTTGTGGTGCACCAGGTTGCGCTCGATCCGGGCGTCGTCGGCGTTCACCAGCATCAGTCCGACCGACTTGTTCCAGCGGACCTCGTTGGCGCGGACCGTCCAGCCCGGCCCGGAGACCAGCGCGCCGGCCTGGGCCGCGCTCGCGAAGTGCTCGACGGTCAGCCCGCGGACGGTCACGCCGGGCTGGTTCGACTCGATCGCGGTCGCGGTCTTCGCCATTTCCACCGACCGGCCGGCCGGGTCACTGCCCAGATAGATCGCGTCGGCGGCGTAGTCGGCGTAGAAGGTGCCGGCCTCGACCGCGCTCTGCGAAGCGACCCGGGTCAGGTGCTTGCCGTCCAGGAAGAGCTGCTCACGCAGGCTGCAGATGTTCGCGGTGTTGTCCTCGCACTGCCCCGCCTTGCCGTACGCCGGCGGCAGCGCGCCGCGGGTCACCCAGACCGCGCCCGAGCGGGTCCAGCTGGTCAGCGGCACGGAGCCGGTGAGCACGGCGCGGTCGTCGCTGGCGATCGTCTGGTTGGCCTTCGGGCGGATCGTCTGACCGATCCGGTGCAGCCCCGCCGCGAAGCAGAACGTCGTACCGGCCGGGTGGGCGTTGACGACCGACTGGGCGTCCTGGCCCGGCTCGATCGTGACGCCGCTGCACGGTCCCGCGAACGCCGGTCCGGCGCTGTCCTCGCCGGGCACCGGGACGGGCTTGCCGGTGGTCGTCGCCGTGGGCTCCGAAGGCGTCGGCGTACTGGCGGGGGCCGACGGCGTGGGCTTGGTCGGCGGTACGACGGTCGGCGGCGGGCTGGTCGCCGGGCCCGGTGGCCGGGTCGTGGCGGGCGGGGGCGGAACCGCGGTCGGCTTCCGCGTCGGTCGCTGCGAGGGAAGGATTCCCGTGCCGCCGCCGGCGTTCTCGTCGGTGGCGCGTAACTTTCCCGCGGTCGCCGCGTTTTTCTGGTGAGAGACGACGGGGTAGGCGACTGCACCGGCAGCCAGGGCGGTGGCGACAACACCAGCGAGCAGCAGCCGCTTGGACGACGTCCTTCTCAAAGCACCCTCCGGGTGATCGGCGCGCGGTACAACTTCCCCCGGGTGCGGCCCCACGAACCAGTTGTCACCACCGCGACACATCTAAGGTGGTGCCATGCGGGTCGCCATGTTGCACAACCGTTATCGTTCCGGTCAACCCAGTGGCGAGAACACGGTCGTCGATCAAACAGCTGATTTTCTGCGTAGCTCAGGACATAGCGTCGAGCTGTACGAGCAGCACAGCGACACGATCGCGACGATGCCGGGCAAAGATCGCGCGCTGTTACCGTTCCGCTCCGTCTGGTCATTTTCGGCCGAACGCGATTTGACGTTCCGCTTACAGCAACGGCGTCCGGACATCGTGCATGTGCACAACACCTTTCCGTTGTGGAGCCCGTCGGTACTGCGCGCCACCCGGAAGGCGGACCTGCCGGTCGTCGCCACCCTGCACAACTTCCGCCTGATGTGCGCGAACGCCGTACTGCAGCGCGACGGGCGCCCGTGTGAGTCCTGCGTCGGCAAGATCCCGTGGCGCGGGGTGGTGCACGGCTGCTACCGCGAGTCGACCGTGCAGAGTCTTCCGCTGGTCGCCGGAATCACCGCCCACCAGGGCCTGCGCACCTGGCAGCGGTACGTCACGACGCTGATCGCGCCATCGGAGTTCGTCCGCTCCCGGTACGTCGCCGGCGGATTCCCGGCGGACAAGATCGTCGTCAAACCGCATGCCGTCGCGTTCGCCGGGCAGGTCCGGACCGGTCCCGGCGAGGCCGTCGTCTTTCTCGGCCGGCTCACCGAGGACAAGGGGTTCGCCGATCTGCTCGAGGCCTGGGACTCCTCCCTGGGGCAGTTGGTCGTCGTCGGCGACGGGCCGTTGCGCGCGGCGGCCGACGCCCGCGCCGCGGTCGATCCGTCCGTGCGGGTGCTCGGGGCGTTGCCGTGGGCCGAAAGCATGGACGTCGTCCGCACCGCGCGCGCCGTCGTCGTACCGGCACGGTCGTACGAGACCTTCGGGCTCGTCGTGGTGGAGGCGTTCGCGCACGGCGTGCCGGTGGTCGCGTCCCGGATCGGCGCGCTGGCCGAGCTCGTCGAGGACGGCGTGACCGGTGCGCTGGCCGAGCCGGGTGATCCGGTCTCGTTGCGATCGGCATTGCGGTTGGTCACTGATCCGGTGACTTCGGTAACCTGCGGCGAGCGGGCCCGCCAGGTCTATCTGAAGCGCTTCACCCCGGAGCGCGATCTGGCGGCCACGGAGAGGATCTACGCCGATGCGATCGCGCGGCACGCGGCCGACCAGTGAAGCGGCCGCCTGCCCCAGGAGTACCTGCCGGAGCAGCGATCGCCGAGCGCCCCGGGTCCTGGGCCGGAACCGATCACGCGGTATAAAGTGCGCGCAGGCGTGGGGGGTCACGTCGACCGCCGGCGGGAACCGGCGGCGGGAAGAGTCCGCGAAGGCTCAGTGGGGGAGCGCAGGGTGCCGCAACGCATCGGTTATCTGACCGGGGTCTTCGACCTGTTCCACGTCGGTCATCTCGACGTGCTCGAACAGGCCCGGCAGCAGTGCGACCGGCTCGTGGTCGGCGTGCTCACCGACGACTGGGCGCTGGAGGCCTGGGGTGCACGGCCGTTCGTGCCGGTGGTCGAGCGGGCGCAGATCCTCGAGCAGCTGCGCTGCGTGGACGAGGTGGTCGTGGTGAACGGCGTCGAGGCCGACTGGCTGACCGGAGTCCTGGGGGTAGGGACCGTGTTCGCCGCTGACGGGACCGACGGAGTGCTGGCCGCTGACGAGCTGGACGAGGTTCCCGCCGATCTGATCAGCGAGCTGCCCAGCCGTCGCGCTTCCCGCAGCCAGATCCTGCGCGCCGCGATCGACCAGCGGCAGTCGCGCAGTTCGGTCGCATGAGCCGCCGGTCCTACGGCGACGTGGTCGCCGAACTCGTGCGCGCACAGAAGCCGTCCGCCGGTACGCCGGTGTACTCGCGCTTCGTGAACCGCAAGCTGGGCCGCTACCTGGCCGCCGGTGCCTTCCTGCTCAACCGGACGCCCAACCAGGTCAGCCTGACCAGCGGCTTGTGCTCGCTGATCGGCATCGTGCTGATCGCGACGATCGAGCCGAGCGTGCCGCTGGCGCTGGTGGTCACCGCGCTGCTGGTGCTCGGCTACGCGCTCGACTCGGCCGACGGCCAGCTGGCCCGGCTGCGTGGCGGTGGCTCGCCGCTCGGCGAGTGGCTGGACCACATGATCGACTGCGTGAAGATCGCGCTGCTGCACTCGGCGGTGCTCATCTCGCTCTACCGCTTCGATGCCTTCAGCAACGAACTCGTCCTGCTGGTCCCACTGGCGTACCTGTGCGTGTCGGCGGTGATGTTCTTCGGGCTGATCCTGATCGACCAGCTGCGCCGCCGGCACGGAGCCTCGACCGCCAACGCGCGCGGCGACTCGGTGCTGAAGTCGCTGGTGATCGCACCGACCGACTACGGGATCCTCTGCCTGGTCTTCCTCACCTTCGGCCGGCCCACACTGTTCACCGCTCTGTACGGGCTGATGCTGCTGGCGAACCTGCTGTTCCTGCTGGCCGCGATCGCGAAGTGGTACCGGGAGATGGCGGCGCTGCAGCCGGCCCCGGCCGCGCGGGTGCAGGGCTGATGGGTGTCGTCGGCTACGCCCCGGGCGTCTACGACATGTTCCACATCGGGCACCTGAACATCCTGCGCCGGGCCCGGGAGCACTGCGACCACCTGATCGCGGGCGTCGTCGAGGACGACGTCGTGGCCCGGATCAAGGGCCGGCCGCCCGTCGTACCGCACGACGAGCGGATGGAGGTCGTGCGTGCGATCGGCATCGTCGACGAGGTGGTCGAGGACTGGTCCAGCGACAAGTTCGAGATGTGGAAGCAGTTGCGCTACGACGTGCTGTTCAAGGGTGACGACTGGAAGGGCACCGAGAAGGGGATGCGGCTGGAGAAGCTGCTCGGCGAGGTCGGGGCCCGGGTGCACTACTTCCCGTACACCGCGTCGACCTCCAGCACGGACCTGCGCAGACTGCTGGAGGGGACGCTGTGACCGATCCGGCGACGAATCCCGCAAGTGGCACCGGGACGGATCCGGTCCCGGCCGGTGGCCGCCCGGCGCGGCGAAAGATCCTGGTCAGCGCGTACGCCTGCCGGCCCAAGGGCGGGTCGGAGCCGGGCGCGGGCTGGGCGTGGGCCAAGGCGGCCGCGCAGGACCATGACGTCTGGCTGCTGACCCGCGGCAAGTTCGCGCACGAGATCGCCGAGGAGCTGGCGGTCCGGCCGGTGCCGGGGCTGACCGTCGTACCGCTGGAGCTGTCGAAGTTCCTGCTCAAACTGCGGCGGCGGCCCGCGGACGTGTACTGGTACTACCCGCTGTGGCAGCGCAAGGCCGGGCGGACGGCGGAGCGGCTGCACCGCGAGCAGTCCTTCGACGTCATCCACCACCTCACGTTCGCGGTCGACTGGATGCCGGCGGGCGTCGTGCGGCGGACGACGGCGAAGGTGATCTGGGGGCCGATCGGTGGATCGACCGCCGTGCCGTTGTCGATGGCGCACTGGCTGGGCGCCAAAGGTCTGATCGGGGAGCTGGTCCGGCGCGCGTGGACCGGGGTCGCCCGGCGACTGATCGGCCGGCAGCTGGCGCAGCAGGCCGACCTGGTCGTTGCCCAGAACAACGACGTGGCCGAGGTCTTCGGTCCGCACGCCCACGAGATCGTCGTCCAGCCGAACGTCGCGATCCGGCGCTTCGCCAGTGCCTCCGGCCCGTACGAGCCGTTCGGTGGGCCCGGGGTGAAGACGGCGCTGTTCGTCGGCCGGCTGATCCCGTGGAAGGGCTTGCTGCTCGCGATCAGCGCGCTGGCGCGACCCGAGGCGGCGGGCTGGGAGCTCCGGGTCGTCGGCGACGGCCCCGACTGGCGCCGCGCCGAACGCCTCGCCGAGCAGCTGGGCGTCCGCGACCGCGTCGAGTTCACCGGTCAGCTTCCGCGAGAAGACGTCCTGGCCGCGCTGCTGCGCGCCGACGCCCTGCTGGCTCCCGCTCTGCGCGAGGCCGCCGGCTGGGCCGTCACCGAAGCCCTCGCCAGCGGCTGCCCGGTCGTCTGCGTCGACCGCGGCGGCCCGTCCGTCATCGTCGGCCCTGACGAAGGCGTCGTCGTCGACTGGCGTGGGGATGTCGTCGGCGGACTCGCCAAGGGCCTCGCGTCGCTGAAGGGCCGGATCACCCCGGTCGACCGCTGGGGACCGGACCGCCTGCCTGCGCTGCTCGCCCGTTGGTACGCCGACGCGCGGGTCACCAACCCCTGAGCGTCAGAGGGACTCCGGCTCGGCCATGACCGCGAGCCCGGCGGCCGCGGCGAGTCGGCGGGCGAGTTCGACGTCGTCCCGCCGAGTCTCGACGTACGCCCGGAAGCCGGTCGGTCCGGGGTAGAGGTCCCAGAGCGTCGAGGCGTTGACGGCCAAGGCGACTCCGGCGTGCTTGGACTCGCCCCGGAAGCCCGGAGCGGGCGGCCACCAGCAGTCGGTCCAGTACACCAACGTCCGCGCGGGCGCGGGTGGGATCAGGTCCCAGGAGAAGTCGCTCGGCGGCAGCTCTGTGACGTACACGCGGACGGGAAAGGGTGGCAGCGTGGAGAGTCGGTCGAGCGCGGCCGTGTCGGTCGGGTGTACCCAGAGGTGAACCCCGTCGGGACCGTCCACACCGGCGCGCGACCGTCCGTCGGCGACCAGCAGGTGCTCGATCTCCACTGCGGTTGCCGGAGGCAACAGCATCTCGGCCGCCGTGCGGTCGGCAGTTGCCACAGACAACCACTGCGCGAGCGCGTGGGTGTCGGTCTCGCACTCGACGTCGACCAGCACCTGGTCCGCGCCGTTGAGCGCGAGCAGGCGGTCGACCGGGCCGACCGCGTCGAGCAGGTCGGTCCCGGTCGCCACCAGGTGGTACGAGGAGTCGCTCACGCTGCGATCGTATCGGCGGAGTTCCTCAGTCGCGCGCGGTTTTGCCCGGCAGGGCGAGCATGCGGTCGAGCGCGATCTTGGCGTAGTGCTCGGTGTCGGCGTCGACCTTGATCGGGTTGACGACGTGGCCGGCGACCAGGTTCTCCAGGGTCCAGACGAAGTGCGGCAGGTCGATGCGGTTCATCGTCGCGCAGTAGCAGACGGTCTTGTCGAGGAAGACGATGTTCTTGTCGGCGTGCTGCTTGGCCAGCCGCTGGACCAGGTTCAGCTCGGTGCCGACCGCCCACGACGTACCGGGCTCGGCCTCGTCCAGGACCTTGATGATGTACTCGGTCGATCCGACCAGGTCGGCCTTGGTGACGACCTCGTGGCGGCACTCGGGGTGGACCAGGACCTTCACCCCGGGGACCCGCGCACGGACGTCGTCGACGGACTCGGGCGTGAACCGGCCGTGCACCGAGCAGTGCCCGCGCCACAGGATCATCTTCGCGTCGGCGAGCTGCTGCTTGGTCAGGCCGCCGCCCGGCTTGTGCGGGTCGTACACGACGCACTCGTCCAGGCTGATGCCCATCTTCAGCACCGCGGTGTTGCGGCCGAGGTGCTGGTCGGGCAGAAACAGCACCTTTTCGCCCTGCTGGAAGGCCCAGTCGAGCGCCACGTCGGCGTTGCTCGACGTACAGACCGCGCCGCCGTTGCGGCCGCAGAACGCCTTGATGTCGGCGCTGGAGTTCATGTAGGTGACCGGCACGGTGACGTCCGCGACGCCGGCGTCGGCCAGGGCGTCCCAGGCCGCCTCGACCTGCTGGATCCGGGCCATGTCGGCCATCGAGCAGCCGGCCGCCAGGTCGGGCAGGATCACCGTCTGGTTGTCGTTGGTGAGGATGTCGGCGGACTCGGCCATGAAGTGCACACCGCAGAACACGATGTACGGCGCGTCCGGCCGGTTCGCCGCGTCCCGGGCCAGCTTGAACGAGTCACCGGTGACGTCCGCGAACTGGATCACCTCGTCGCGCTGGTAGTGGTGACCGAGCACGAACACCTGGTCACCGAGCGCGGCCTTGGCCTTCTGCGCCCGCTCGACCAGGTCCGGGTCGGAGGCCGGCGGCAGCGCCCCCGGGCACTCGACCCCACGCTCGGAGTGCGGGTCGGTGTCGCGGCCCAGGAACAGCAGCGGAAGAGATTTCGCGCCTTCGGCAATCGTCGTCACGTCAACATCGTCGCACGCTTGGGCCGCCGGACCGCGTGGTCCACGTCACTGCCCAGAATGCGAAACCCGCGAACCTCCCCGCGCCTGGTGGTCGCCTGTGCAAGCATCGGGAGATGGCAGACGTCATCGTCGTCGGAGCCGGACTCGCCGGGCTGAACTGCGCCCTCACGCTGCAGCAGTGCGGATTGGAAGTCACGGTGCTGGAGGCCGGCGACGCGGTCGGCGGGCGGGTGCGCACAGACGCCATCGACGGCTACCTCTGCGATCGCGGCTTCCAGCTGCTCAACCCCGCCTATCCCGCCGTACGCCGGTACGTCGACCTGGCCGCGCTCGACCTCCATTCGTTCGCCGCAGGAGTCGCGGTGGCGGGTGCTGCCGGTACGACGGTCGTCGCGGATCCGCGACGTAGCCCGGGCCTGATCGGCCGGTCGCTGGCGAGCGGCTATGTGCAGCCCAAGGAGTTGACCCGGCTCGCTGCCTGGGCCGCGCCGGCGCTCGGGCCGGTCCACCGCCTGCTCGCCGACGCGGAGCGAGGAGATCTGACGCTGCGGGAGTCGTTCGACCGGGCGGGTGTGGAGGGACGGGTACGGCGGGAGATCCTCGAGCCGTTCCTTGCCGGGGTGCTGGCGGAGGACGACGGGTCGAGTTCGGCGGCATTCGTGCGGCTGCTGGTGCGGAGCTTCCTGCTCGGGACACCGGCACTGCCTGGGGGCGGGATGCGGGCGTTGCCCGAGCAGCTGGCGGGGCGGCTTCGGGACTCGGTGCGGCTGGGAGTCGGAGCGACGGCGGTCCGGCCGGTCGACGGGGAAGTGGTGGTCGGGACCGGCGAGGGCGAGCTGCGGGCCAGGGCCGTGGTGGTGGCCACGGATCCGTCGTCGGCGGCCGACCTCGTGCGGGTGCGGGCGCCGCGGATGAAAGGGCTGAGCACGTACTGGTACGCGACCGACGAGCCACCGCGCACCGACAAGCTGCTGGTGGTCGACGGCCGGCGGGACGGGCCGGTGGTCAACACCGCCGTGATGTCGAACGTCGCGCCGTCGTACGCGCCGCCGGGCCGGCATCTGATCCAGGCGACCACGCTCTGGCCGGCCGAGGCGGTCGAGAGTGACGTGCGGATCCAGCTGACCCGGATGTACGGGCGATCGGCCGGCGCGTGGGAGCTCGTCGTACGGCACGACATCGCGGAAGCCCTGCCGCACCAGCCGCCGCCGCTCGACGTCCGGCACCCGGTCGACCTCGGCGAGGGGCGCTTCGTCGCGGGCGACCACCGGGACACCGCCTCGCTGCAGGGTGCCCTAGTCTCTGGCCGGCGGGCGGCGAACGCCGTCACCGCGTACCTGGCGTAGTGGTCTCCAGACTCGCGGGTGCTGGTCATCGCGCCACCAGTCCGTCCCGGCACGCCCGGTCGGCCGCCCGCGTCGTCTCCGGGAGCCGGTACCGCGGCGCCAGCTCCAGCACCCGCTCCACCGCCGTCGCCAGGGAGACCCGGTGCCCGACCGAGACGAACACCGGTTTGGTTTTGTTCTGCGTGCGCAGGACCTTGCCGACGACGTCACCGTCGAGCACCAAGTCGCTCGCGTTCCCGCGCAGCGGACCTGGTTCGTCCCAGTCGCCGACGAAGGCGGTCTTGGCGACTCCGATGCTCGGGAGTCCGGTCACCACGCCGAGGTGACACGCGAGGCCGAATCGCCGGGGATGCGCGAGGCCTTGGCCGTCACAAACCAGCAGGTCGGGGGTCACTTGAAGCCGGTCGAGCGCGGCCAGCAGTCCAGGAACTTCCCGGAACGCGAAGAGCCCTGGGACGTAGGGAAAGCTGGTCCGGCCGCGCACAACCGCGCGATCGACTTCCCGGAGCTCGACCGGTCGGGGGTCGGCCGATCCTGGGTCCGCCGATCCCCGGTCACCCCGTCCGAGGACCTCCAGCACCACCACCGCCGCGGCGTACTCGTCGCCGTCGTACGCGACGTCCAGCCCGGCGACGTACCGCGGGTGCTGCGGGCCCGGCCCGACGGCGTCGACCTGAGCGCGAAGCCGCTCCTGGATCGCGATCGCCTCGTCGACACTCGGATGCACCGGGCGCAGGCTACCGGGTGGGCGCCCGCGACGACGGCCCCGCGGGCCGACCGGGCAGAGGCCGCAGCACATCGGCCGCCGGCGCGGTTCCGACTCCCGCGTCCGGTGGGTGGGCTGCGGTGGCGCACCACAGGCCACCGGTTTGCGAGGATGGGCCCATGCGCGTGCTGATTGCTCCGGACAAGTTCGCTGGGACGCTGACGGCGGTCGAGGCTGCGGCCGCGATCGAGGAGGGGTGGCGTCGGCGGGACCCGGAGGCCGAGGTGCTGGTGGCGCCGATGGCCGACGGTGGGCCGGGGTTCATCGACGTCCTGGCGGCTGTTGTCGACGGCGACTTGCTGTCGGTGACCGTACGCGGACCGCTCGGCGGTGAGGTCCCCGCGACGGTGCTGGTGGCCGGCGAGACGGCGTACGTGGAGACCGCGCAGGCGTGCGGGCTGCACCTGGTCGAGCCGGCGGACCGGCGGCCTGAGGACGGTACGACGTACGGCGTCGGCCAGCTGATCGCGGCCGCGGTGGACGCCGGGGCGAAGCGGATCATCCTCGGGCTCGGCGGGTCCGGTACGAACGACGCGGGCGCGGGCCTGCTCGCGGCCCTCGGCGCGACCGGCACAGGCGGCAGCCTCGACGCGGGTGCGGCAGGTCTGGCCGGGCTGACCGGGGTCGACCTGGAGCCGGCCCGGAGCCGGATGGCGGGCGTCGAGTTCGTCGCCGCGAGCGACGTGGAGAACCCGATGCTCGGTCTGCGCGGCGCGACCAACGTGTTCGGCAGCCAGAAGGGCGTCACCGACGACCGCAAGCCGGTCGTGGACGGCTGGCTGACCCACTTCGCCGAGCTCGCCGACCGCAAGACGGCCGACAAGAAGGGCGCGGGCGCGGCCGGGGGACTGGGCTACGCGCTGCTCCTGCTCGGTGCCGAGCGCGTCTCGGGCATCGATCTGGTGGCCGAGCTGACCGGGCTGAAGGAGAAGGCCGGGCGGGTCGACCTGGTGCTGTCCGGCGAGGGCGCGTTCGACTTCCAGTCCCGCGACGGCAAGGTGATCGCCGGCGTGGCGAAGGTCGCGAACGACGCGATGCGGCCCTGCGTGGTGCTGGCCGGCAAGGTCCTGATCGGCGCCCGCGAGATGCGCACGATGGGCGTCGAGTCGGCGTACTCGCTGGTCGACGCGGTGGGCGAGGAGCAGGCCTTCGCCGATCCGCACGGCTCGCTGGCCGCGGTCGCCGAGCGCGTGGCCCGGACCTGGGCGCGCTGACCACGCCGCAGGCACGGATGTTGATCTGCGAAATTGGTGTGCGACCATGGGAATGAAGACGGGCCGGCAGCTGTTGGCCCGTGTTGACAGCAGAACTTTCGCGCCCGACTGGCTGCCCACTCGCAGTCGAGCGCTCACGATGATGACTGGAGTCAGGAATGACTGAAGCGCAGACCGAGCAGGCCACCGCCGCCGCGACGGGGATCCTGTTGACGGACGGGGCCGCCGCCAAGGTGAAGGCGCTGCTGGACCAGGAGGGTCGCGACGACCTCGCGCTGCGTGTCGCCGTGCAGCCGGGTGGTTGTTCCGGCCTGCGGTACCAGCTGTTCTTCGACGAGCGTCAGCTCGACGGTGACGTGGTCGCCGACTTCGACGGTGTGAGCGTCGTCACCGACCGGATGAGCGCGCCGTACCTCAAGGGTGCGTCGATCGACTTCGTGGACACGATCGAGAAGCAGGGCTTCACGATCGACAACCCGAACGCGACCGGCTCCTGCGCCTGCGGCGACTCGTTCAACTGAGCCCCTTCGAAGCCCCCGGCACCTGATGGTGCCGGGGGCTTCGTCGTGTCCGCAGGCTCAGTGGGCGCCGGTCTCCGCGCGGGCCCGCCGGGGCAACAGCCAGGTCAGCGCCAGCGACACGACGAACAGGCCCGTCGCGACCAGCGTGCTGGTTTTCGCCGCGTCCAGGAAGCCGGCCGACGGCAGCAGCTGGAAGAAGATCGTGCCGATCACCGCGACCCCGATCGCCCCGCCGAACTGCTGCATCGCGGTCAGTACGCCGGACGCCGACCCGGCCGCCCGGTCGTCGATCGAGGCCAGGATGATGTCGAACAGCGGCGCGAACACGATGCCCGAACCGATCCCGACCGCCAGCAGCGGCGGCACCAGGTCCCAGATCGTGGTCGCGTCGCCGTTGCGCACCAGCGTGAACCACACCCACACCATCGCCGCCGTCATCACGCCGATGCCGAGCTGCAGGGCGATCCGGCCGAGCTTCGGCGCGAGCCACCCGCCGGACAGTCCCGCGCCGATCGCGATCCCGAGCGAGAACGGCACCATCGCCAGGCCGGCCTTCAACGGGCTGTAGTGCAGGCCGAGCTGGGTGAACAGGTTGAGCACCAGCGTGAAACCGGACATCGCCAGGAAGAACGTGCTGATCACCGCGAGCCCCGCGACGTACCCGCGGCTGCGGAACAGCGACGGGTCGATCACCGGGTTGCCCGACCGGCGCTCCCGCCGGCCGAACAGCGCGAACACCGGCGCAGCGGCGACGATCATCGCGATGCTCCACAACGGCCAGCCCAGCTCGCGGCCCTGCACCAGCGGGTAGATCAGCAGCCCGGCGCCCAGGCTGACCAGGATCACGCCGGCCGGGTCCAGACCGCGCGCGTCCGGCGTCTTCACCTCAGGCATCCAGCGCAGCGCCCCGACGACGGCCGCCAGCCCGATCGGCACGTTGATCCAGAAGATCATCCGCCACCCGGCATCGAACCAGTTCGCGTCGATCAGTACGCCGGCCAGCACCGGCCCGGCGACCGCGGACAGACCCATCACCGGCCCGAACAGCCCGAACGCCTTGCCCAGCTCGTCCGGCGGGAACACCGACTTCAGGATCGCGAAGCCCTGCGGGATCATCACCGCGCCGAGCAGACCCTGCGCGACCCGGCCGCCGATCAGCAGCTCGGGGGAGGTGGCCAGCCCGCAGAGCGCGGAGGCGACGGTGAAGCCGACCGCGCCGATCACGAACAGCCGGCGCCGCCCGACCAGGTCCCCGAGCCGGCCGAAGCTGACCAGCCCGATCGCGAACGCCAGCGTGTACCCGGCCAGCATCCACTGCACCGCGGCGTTCGACCCGCCGAGGTCGGCCTGGATCGACGGCGCGGCGATGTTCACGATCGTGGCGTCGACCAGATCCATGATCTCGGCGACCAGCACGGTGCCGAGCACGATCCAGCGCCACCGGTACGGCGTACCGGTGGCTGAGGTCACCTCGCCGGGCGAGGTGTTGGTTGAAGTGGTCACGGGCGCTCTCCCTGAGGCGTGCGGCGTACTTTCGAACACTGTTCGTTGACGAACATCGTTCTACGCACGAATGGTGTTCGTGTCAAGTACGGTGTTCGCTACAGTGGACGGGTGAATCAGACGCCGTGGCAGCCGATCAGTCCCGCCAAGCCGGTCCGCGCCTCCCGGGAGCCGCTCACGCGGGAGCGGATCGTCGACGCCGCGCTGCGTCTGCTGGTCGAGCAGGGCTACGAGGCGGTCTCGATGCGCAAGGTCGCGCAGGCACTCGGCACCGGCCCGGCCTCGCTCTACGCCCACGTGGCGAACAAGAAGGAGCTCGACCAGCTGATGCTCGACCGCGCCGCGGCGGAGATGGACCTGCCGGACGTCGATCCCGAGCAGTGGCAGGAGCAGCTCAAGGCGGCGATGCGGGAGATCCTCCGGGTGATGCGGGCCTACCCCGGGCTGGCGCGCGCGGCGATCGGGCAGGTGCCGCTGGGGGAGCACGCCCTGCTGACCACCGAGCGGATGCTGGCGATTCTCAAGGCCGGCGGCGTTCCGGACCAGGCGGCGGCATGGGCGGTCGACCTGATTCCGCTGTTCATCACCGCGACGGCGTTCGAGGAGAGTGTGCAGGGCGCGGCCGGCGTCGCACCGGAGGATCTCGATGTCTTCGTCGACCAGCTGCGGTCGTACTTCGGTTCGCTGGACCCGGCGCGGTTCCCGCTCACGATCGCCCTGGCCGCGGCGATGACGACCGGCGCGAGCGGCGACGACCGGTTCGAGTTCGGCGCCCAGGTGATCGTCGCCGGCCTCGCGTCGATGGTGCCGCGGGACTGAGAACGGCGACGACCACGAGCAAGCTGGTACGGTCGGTGGCTGCCGTCTCCGGCGCTCATCTCGGGAGTCACCTTGCTGTTGGATCGTCCTGTCCAGGATCAGCTCGTGCTCACCACGGTCGGCGGTGCGGAGGACCTGATCGCCGGACTGGACGTCGTCGGCCGCTCCGACGGCGCGGTCACCTGCCGGGTCGACGGGCCGCTGCGAGCCTTGTCCGAGACGCGGCTCTACATCACCGCCGCCGTCCAGCTCGTGGATGCAGCCGCCGTACTGCGCTCGGCCGAGTCCGGCGTACTGTCCGCGCTCGAGGGTCCGGTGCGGTTCCGGATCGCCCCCGGTACGCCGGACGCGCGCGCGTTGTGGGACCTGCTCGTCGACAAGCTCGGGTGGGCCGAAGACCCTTCGGACTGGGCGGTGAACTTCGTCGCTGACCCGGCCGGCGGCTGGCTCGGCGAGATCGGTCCGCTGCACTGGTCGCGCAACTACCCGCAGCTGGACCGGCTCCCGTGGTCGACCAAGCCGGTGGTCGCGGAGGTGATGATTCGGCTGGCGAAGGTCGGCACCGAGCACCACCTGCTCGACCCGTTCTGCGGGACCGGCACCATCCTGCTGGCGGCGCACCCGTTCGCCTACGGACGCCTGATCGGCTCCGACCGTGACGAGAAGGCGATCGAACTCGCTCGCGCCAACCTGTCCCGCGCGGGCGTCCGGGCCGAGCTGTCGGTCGGTCCTGCGGAGAAGCTGGCCGTTGCCTCCGGCACCATCGACCGGGTGGTGACCAACCTGCCGTTCGGCAAACTCGTCGGCAGCCACGGCGACAACGCGAAGCTCTATCCGGCCGCCCTGAAGGAGATCGCCCGGGTCCTGCGACCGGACGGTCGCGCCGTCCTGCTGACCGAGGACAAGCGCCTGCTGAAGGACGCCGTCGCTCGGACCCCCGGCCTGAAGCTGGTCCGCGACCGCCTGCTGAAGTACTCCGGCGCGACTCCCACGGTTTTCGTGCTCACCCCGACCCGCCGCCGCCAGAATGCCCGCTGAACCTGCCGGCTGTGCGAACCGGCCGGAGTAGAGGACAGCTCCTGGCCACTACGACCCCTAGCGTTCTTGCTGTCCGCAACCGCAGCAGGAAGGCACCGAGATGACCGTCAACCCGATCCCCGCCGGCTACACGACCGTCACACCGTGGATGATCTCGCCGGACACCACCGCGTTGATGGACTACCTGACCAGGGCGTTCGGCGCCGAGGACTGCGGCCGGGTGGTCGACGACCAGGGCGTGGTCGGCCACGCTGAGATGCGGATCGGGAACGCGATGGTGATGATGTTCGACGCGCGACCCGAATGGCCCCCGACCCCGGCCTTCCTGCGCCTGTACGTCGAGGACGCGTACGCGACGCACCGGCAGGCGGTCGCCGCGGGGGGAACCTCGGTGACCGAGGTGACCGAGCTGTTCTGGGGCGACGTGGTCGGACGGGTCCGTGATCCGTTCGGCAACCTCTACTGGCTCCAGACCCGGGTCGCGGACCTGTCCGAGGGGGAGATGGCCGAACGGATGGCCGACCCGAAGTACATCGCGGCGATGGAGTACGTGCAGAGCGCGAACTTCATGCTCCCGGAGTGAGCAGGCGTAGCGCGGTCAGGGTGTAGGCGCGGGCGGCCGTCAGCAGCTCGTCGACGGCGACGGACTCGTCGGCGCGGTGCGCCTGCGTGGTGACCGAACCAGGACCCAGGACGACCACCGGTACGCCGAGGTCGCGGGCGACGTACCCGCCATCGCACGCCGCGGTCCAGCCGCCGAGGGGAAGGCCCGGGCCGCCTGCCGCCCTGAGTGCGGTGTCGGTGATCCGCACGAGGTCGGCGTCGGCGGGGGTTTCGAAAGCGGGCATCTCCATCGGCATCGCGAGATCAACGCTGAGGCCGCGGTCCTCGAGGTGGAGTGCGGCGACGCGCTCCCGGAGGTCGTCGAGCACGGCTGCGGGCAACTCGCCGGGCAGCAGCCGCCGGTCGGCGACCAGCACACACTCCGCCGGCACGATCGAGCCGCCGGTGCCACCGCTGATCTGCCCGACACTCCACGTCGCGGGGCCGAGCAGTGGATGCGGCGCGCGCGCCAGTTCCGCGTGCAGCCGCTCGATTACGGCCACCACGGCCGCTGCGCCGTAGATCGCGTTGGCTCCGTCCGCCGGATTGCCCGCGTGACAGGCCCGCCCGTGCACCTCGACCCGCAGGTAGGAGTCGCCGCGAGCGCCGATGATCGTCTGCAGGTCTGTGGGTTCGGTCGTGATGCACCCACGGAACGCGCGGTCCACCGAACCGACGTACGCGCGGATGCCCTTGCCGGTCTCCTCTTCGTCGACCAGCGCGGCGAGCTCGACGGAACCGGACAGGCCGACGCCTCGCAATGCGGCCAGCGCCGCGAGGGACGCGGCCAGGCCCCCCTTCATGTCCGAGGCGCCGCGGCCGTGGATCCGCCCGTCGATCAGCTCGCCGCCGTACGGGTCGGTGGTCCAGCCGCCACCAACGGGTACGACGTCGGTGTGGCCGAGCAGGAGCAGTCCCGGCTCGTCGCCGCCGGGCAGGGTGATGCTGAGGTTGCCGCGGCCGGGTTCGACGGGGGTTTCGACGACGTCGAGGCCGAGCTCGGCCGCCGCGGCCGCCAGGACGGCGACCGTCGCCGCCTCCCCACCCGGCGGATTCTCGCCGGTTGCCCGCAGCAACGATTGGGTCAGCTCGACCAGTCGCTGCTCGTCGATCCGGTCGAGCACGTCCCGCTCGGTCCGCGTGGTCATCGCGGGCTACCCGGAGACGATGGTGTGGTCGGTCGTGCCGAAGCCCACGTTGTAGCTGACGTCGACCGTCAGGTGGTCGCCCGTCGGACGGCAGCGCAGCGTGAGCACGAACGGCGTCTCGAGCACGCGAAGGGTCCCGACGAAGGTCTCGCCGTCGCCGTGGGCGGAGGTGACGATGCGCTGGACCGGGTCGGTGAGGGTGTAGGACTGCTCGTTCCAGTCCCCGGGCGCGAAGACGATCTCCTGGGAGCCGGTCTCCCAGGGCCGCGCGGCGACGAACGTGAAGGTGCCGGTGCCGTCGGGGTCCAGCCGGATCGCCGAGATGCCCGCGTCGTTGGCCGGGAACGTGTAGGTCCGCCCGTCGCCGGGCGCAGGGGAGGGGCCGCTCGGGGGCGAGAGCTTCAGCTCACCGGTCGCTCCCGCACCGCCCGCGCCGCCCGCACCTTTCAGAACCGGAAGCAACCGGTCCCAGACGAGATCGAGCGTCGCCTGCATGTCCGCGGTCGCGCTGGTGATGATCAGCGCCGTGTCGTGGTCGGGCAGCACGAGGCAGTACTGACCGAAGGCTCCGTCGCCGCGGTAGGTGTTGTGCCGGCCGCGCCAGAACTGGTACCCGTAGCCCTGCTGCCAGTCCGGGTTCGACTCCACGCTGTTGTCGACCTGCGCCGACGTCGCCGCGTCGATCCACTCCGCGGGCACGAGCTGCTCGCCGTTCCAGACGCCGCGCTGCAGCAGGAGCTGCCCGAAGTTGGCCAGCGAGTGGGTGTTGAGACTCAGTCCCCAGCCGCCCATGTTGATGCCCTCGTCCGAGGTCTCCCAGATCGCCTCGGTCGCACCGAGCGGCTCGAACAACCGGGGCCGCAGGTAGTCGATCAGCTTCTCGCCGGTCACCTTCTGCACGATCGCGGACAGGATGTACGTCGCGCCGCTGTTGTAGACGAACGGCGCACCCGGGGCGTTCTCCACGTCGAGCTGGAAGAAGCCCTGCACCATCCGCCCGGTCCGGCCCAGCCGGTCGACGGTGTCGGCGTCGTGCCCGGTCGACATCGTCAGCAGGTGCCGGACCTCCATCGCGGCCAGGTTGTCGCTGATCTTGTCCGGCAGGTCGTCACCGGAGAAGAACGAGACCACCTTGTCGTCCACCGACAGCAGCCCGGCCTCGACCGCCAGCCCGACCCCCATCGAGGTGAAGCTCTTCGACACCGAGAACAGCAGGTGCCGGTCGCTCAGCCGGTACGGCGACCACTCGCGCTCGAGCACCACATGCCCGTGGCGCACCAAGATCATGGTCTGGATCCCCTGGCCGGAGGCGTCCAGCGCGGAGACGAACCCCTCCAGCCCGGCGCTGGACAGTCCCTGAGCTTCTGGCGTACTGCGCGGAAGGTTGGTCACCGACAGCACGCTAGCCCTCGGCACCGACAAACTCATCCGCCTTCTTCGCCGGTGAGACGCCCGGCCGGAAAAAGTTTCCGGCACCGATGTCGATTCCGTTCCGGCCCGGTCGACGCACGGGCAGAAGCAAGTCCAGCCCAAGACCAAGGAGCACCCTCATGCGCAAGATCGTGGCCGGCCTGTTCATCTCCCTCGACGGCGTCACGCAGGCCCCCGACACCTGGCACTTCCCGTACTTCAACGACGAGATGGGCGCGGCGGTCGGCGCGTTGAGCGCCAGTGCCGACACCATGCTGCTCGGCCGCCGGACGTTCGAGGAGTTCGCGTCGTACTGGCCCTCGTCGACCGACGAAATGGCGGCGCAGATGAACAACACGCCGAAGCTGGTCGTGTCCACCACCCTCGACAGCGTCGACCACTGGCAGAACTCGACGCTGGTCGAGGGCGACCCGCTCGAGTCCCTGACGGCGCTGAAGGACAGCCCGGGCAAGGACATCAGCGTCGTCGGGTCCTCCACGCTGGTTCGGTCGCTGCTGCGGGCCAAGGTGCTCGACGAACTGCACCTGTTGGTCCACCCGATCGCCGTCGGTCACGGAGCCCGCCTGTTCGACGAGGGCGAGACCGTGCCGCTCGAGCTGGTCTCCGCCACGACGTTCTCGACCGGCGTGCTGCACACCGTCTACCGGCCGGTCTGAGCGCCGGGCGAGTACAACTGGGTTTCCGGGGCACAGCGTGGAATGCTGCTCCCTCCCAGTACGACTCCCGAACGGACAGGCACCCGGTGAACCCTGAAACCCACGACCAGCCAGAACCGACTGGCCGACCGCGGGCCGCGGTGATCCTGAACCCGATCAAGGTGCCGGACGCCGACGAGTTCCGCGCCAAGGTCGACGCCGCGCTGTCCGAGCGGGGGTACGACGACTCGCTCTGGCTGGAGACCACCGTCGACGACGCCGGCTACGCGATGGCACACCGGGCGATCGAGGAGACCGCGGACCTGGTCGTGGTGGCCGGCGGCGACGGGACGGTCCGGGTGGTCTGCGCCGAACTGGCGCGGACCAACATCCCGGTCGCCATCCTGCCCGCCGGCACCGGCAATCTGCTGGCCCGCAACCTCGGGATCACGCTCGACCTCGACGTCGCGCTGGCGGAGCTGCTGGACGGCTCCGAGAAGCGGATCGACAGCGTGATGATCACGGGCGACCAGCTCGACACGGACCGGTTCGTGGTGATGGCCGGGCTCGGCCTGGACGCCGCGATCATCGCCGACGCCCGGCCGGAGCTGAAGGCCAAGGTCGGCTGGGCGGCGTACGTGATCTCGGCGGTGAAGAACCTCAACCACCCGTTCATCCGGGTCGAGATCACCGTCGACGACCAGCCGCCGGTCCGGCGCCGGGCCCGCACGGTGGTGATCGGCAACGTCGGCACCCTGCAGGCGAACATCCCGCTGCTGCCCGACGCGTCGCCCGACGACGGCCGGATCGACGCCGTCGTCCTGGCACCGCGCCGGGTCGGCCAGTGGCCCCGGCTCGCGCTCAGCCTGCTGATCAAGCGGTTGCGGGAGAGCCACATCGACCGGTTCACCGGCGAGCGCATTCAGGTCCGCGCGTCCAGGGTGGTCGGCCGCCAGCTCGACGGCGACACGATCGAGGACGGCCGCACGCTCAGCGCCGAGGTCGACCCGTCGGCGCTGGTCGTCCGGATCCCGGGCAACTGACGGAGGACCGTCCGCCGGGTCGCCGGCGGGTGACCGCCCTGGCCGAGTGGTCCAGGCGTGGCGCCGTGCGGTGACGCGGACGTGCACCACTCACCAACCTCCCGCCAGACCCGGTCGCCGACAGCCGTGAGGCGTGCCGTCGGCGCCGGGCCCGGGGTTGGTGAGTGGTGCAGGTACGGCTCAGCGCTGGACCAGCACCGCGATCGTGCGCGCCGGGACCGACACCGTGCCGGTCGCGGCTGTCCAGGTCGTCTGTTTGACGACCGGGTCCGAGCCGTTGAGCTGCACAGGTGACAGCGACAGGTTGGCGCCGGTCAGGCCCGGGACCTGCTGGGTGACGGTCGACCCTGTGCTGTTGAAGACCACCACGACGCCCTTGAGCGCCGGGTCGACGTTCGGTCCGACGGAGTCGTCGATGCGCATGGTCACGACTCCTGGGACGGCCGCCGGGGTGCCGCTCAACGGGAAGCTCAGCTTCTGGTTGATCAGCTCCGCCGAACCCAGCCGGAACAGGGGAGTGGAGAAGCGCAGCTCGAGCAGATCGGCGGCCGCCGCGGAAGCCGTTGCCACGTCGCCGGCCGTCGGTTTCAGAGCCGGATTGGCGAGCAGCGGCTTCATGTACGACCACTTCGCCTCGTTGTCCGGCTTGGGCGGCAGCCCGTGCCCGAAGCCGTTGTCCGCACCCGTCCAGTCCAGCAGGTTGAACCAGTCACCCGAGTCGTACGAGTTGCGATCCAGCGACTTGCTGCGCAGCAGATCCGTGCCTGCGTGCCAGAACGACGGCGTCTGCGCCAGCGCGGTCGTGGCCAGCGACAGCGTGTTCATCCGCACCCGGTCGGCCATCGGCAGTGTCGCCGGCAGCTTGAAGGTGAGCGAGTCCCACAAGGTTTCGTTGTCATGGGCATCGACGTAGGTGATCACCTCGTCCGGCTGGTCGGCGTACCCCGCCGGGGATCCGTTGTAGTCCACCCCGTCACCCCGTACGACGGCCCCGCTCTCCGCCGACCGGAACGAGTACGCCCGGAGGTTGCCTGCCAGTCCCAGCTGGACCAGGTCGGTGTCGTGCGCCAGCCGCTTCGCCTGATCGGCGGGCGAACCGTTGACCGGGGCACCGTTCGGGTCGCTCGCCGCGCCCGAGCCGAAGCCCTGTACCCGCGGATCCTCGTCGAACGGCCCACCGCCCCGGACGCCGTCCCGCAGCCGGTCCGAGAACGTCGCGATCCCGGTGCCGCCGAGGTTGCCCTGCCGGGCCTGCTCGAACAGCGCGTCGTTCGCGACCTCGCCGAAGTTCCAGCCCTCGCCGTACAGGAACACCTTCTTGCCGTCGACGCCGTCCCGGGCGGGCGTCAGCTGGTCGAGTGCCGCGCGGACCTTCAGCATGTTCGCCTTGCTGTGATGCCCCATCAGGTCGAACCGGAACCCGTCGACCCGGTAGTTGCGGGCCCACGAGACCGTGCTGTCGACCATGATCTTCTCGGCCATCGTGTGCTCGGTCGCGATGTTGCTGCAGCACGTCGAGGTCTCGACGGCGCCCGACGCGTTCAGCCGCTGGTAGTAGCCGGGGACCACCTTGTCGAGCACCGAGGTCGGCGCCTGACCGGCGGCCGGCGTGTGGTTGTAGACCTGGTCGAGCACGATCCGCAGGCCGGACTTGTGCAGGCCGCCGACCATCGTCCGGAACTCCGCGACCCGGCTCAGCCCGTCCTTCTGTACGGCGTACGAACCCTCCGGCGCGAGCCAGTGGTACGGGTCGTAGCCCCAGTTGAAGCCGTCCTTGGCCGCCACAGCGGCGACGCACGCCTGCTGCTGCTCCGAGTCCGGCGGCAGCGCCTTCAGATCGCAGGCGGGCTTCTCCTGCGCGCCCTCCGGGATCGAGGCGATGTCGAACGTCGGCAGCAGGTGGACCGTGTTCAGCCCGGCCTGCGCCAGCTTGCGCAGGTGCTTGGTCCCGGCGCCCTCGTCCGCGAACGCCAGGTACGTGCCGCGATGCGCTGCCGGCACAGTGGTGTCGTTGATCGAGAAGTCCCGCACGTGCAGCTCGTAGATCGTCGAGTCCACCGAACGCGCGAGCTTCGGCGCCGGCGTCTTCGCCCAGAGCGCCGGCTTTCCGGCCGGGTCGTCGAGATCCACCGCCACCGAGTACGTCGAGTCGGTGGTCAGCGCGACCGAGTACGGGTCGGTGACAAGGTTCGTCTCCACCTTCCCGGTGCTCGGCGCGAACACCTTCACCTCGTACCGGTACCGCGCCCCGGACCACGCCCGTCGCCCGTCCGCGGTCCACGAGCCGTCGGCGTTGCGCCGCATGGCCACTCGCTGCGAGCCGACCAGCAGAGCCACGTTCTGCGCGGTCGGCGCCCACAGGGTGAACCGCGGGACCCCGCCGTGCCACGTCACGCCGTACGAGCGACCGGCCGCCGCGCCGTACAGGTCATCCAGTACGCCGGGGATCTGCACCCCGGTCGCGTCGAGCAGCCGCCCGGCGTCGTCGTACTGGGCGAGGCCGAGCTGCCCGGTCAGGATCTTGCGCGCATCGGCACCGTCGAGCCGCAACGCGGTGTACCCCTTCAGCGCCGGGAACTTGGCCAGCACCTTCGCCGGCAGACCCGCCGGATCCACCCGCAGACCGGCCGACGAGCCGCCGATGTCGTCCGCGTCGACCGCGAGCGAGCCGGTCGGCGACCAGTGCAGCCGCCACCGCGACCGCTCCGGGTGAGCGACCGGCGGTACGGCGAGCACGTCCTTGGCCAACCAGTACGCCTTGGCCTGCTTCAGATCGGGCTGTGCCCCGGGCTTGGAGGTCGTCACGGTCAGCTGATGGGTCGCGAGTGCGTACGAGAACGTGACGACCAGCCCGTCCCCGGGAACGGTGATCGGGATGTTGGCACCGGTCGGGCTGCCGCCCGCGCCGTAGCTCTCGTCCCAGGACAGACCGTGCGCGACCTTCGCCTCATAACTGCCCGCTCCCAACTCGCTCGTCGACCAGGTGAACGTGCCGTCGCCGTCCTGGTCGGTCAACCAGGGTCGCATGCAGTCCGGTGACCAGTCGGCCGGGCAGCCCAGCTCGGACTGGAACGAGCCCGGCACGGTGACGATCGGCCCCTGCGCGTCCGAGGTGACGAAGTGCCGGCCGTGCTCGTAGTAGAACGTGGTCGGCGTCGCGGGCGCGGTGTAGGAGATGTTCGCGCCATTGAGGTTGCCGCCGGCCCCGTAGTTCTCGTCCCAGGTCTTGTTGATCGCCGCCTTGTACGCGTGCTCACCCGCGGGGATCGAGTACGTGCCCTTCCAGACCTTGTCCTTCGGGTCGAGCGTCAGCTGAGCCTGCTCGCAGTCCGGCGACCAGTCCGCCGGGCAGCCCATCTCGCTGTTGTGGTCGCCGGGCACGCTGACGTTGGCCGGCTGGGTGACCGGACCCGTCCCGCCGCCACCGCCTCCGCCGGGCGCCGGCGGGTCGCCGACCACGCCGTACGAGCTGGAGACCGAGTAGTTGCCGGACACATCCTTCAGGACGGCGCGGTATTCCAGGAGGGTGCCCTTGGCAAGCTTCGAGACGTCGTGGAAGACCCGGTACGGCGCGTTGTCGTCCGACCCGAGCCGCTGCCAGGCCGTCGTACCGACCGGGCGGACGCCGAAGGTGACGGTGACCGGCGTGTTCGCCGGCACGGCCGCGGCGATCTCCGCGCGGCCGCCGACGGTCGCGCCGGGCTCCGGCGAGCTCATGAAGACCGCGGGCGCCTTGGACCGGGACGGGACCTTGGAGAGCGCCTGGTAGACGGTCACCGACAACGGCGGCTGGGTGAGCTGCGCCCGGCCTTCCCGGTCGGTGACGAAGGACTTCGAACCGCCGTACACCGGCCGGAAGACCTTCGACCCGTACGTCGGGATCGTCGCGGTCTTGGCGGTGGTCGAGTTGTTCGAGACGACCAGGTACTCGACCTTGTCCGCGCCGAGCCGGCTGAACGCGTACAGGCCGCCGGTGTTCGACGAGTACCGGTGGATCTGGGTGCCGTCGGCCAGGGCCGGGTACTTCGCCCGCAGCTTCTGCAGCCCGGCGATGTGCCGGTACATCGGCGCGTTGACGTTGAACGAGTCCTTGCTGCCGATCGTCGAGGTCCCGGTGCCGTCGACCACCTCGTCGTCGGCGTACTCGCTGGTCTTGGTCGCGAACATGTCCTGGCGCGCGTCCTTGTCACCGCCGGCACCGGTGAAGCCCTGCTCGTCGCCGTAGTAGATCACCGGCTGGCCGCGGGTCAGGAACATCAGCGAGTGCGCGAGCTTGTCGCGCTGCAGCAGTTCCTGACCGGATGCCCCGGCCTGCTTGAGGAACGTGCCGACCCGGCCCATGTCGTGGTTGCCGAGGAACGTCGGCAGTTGGTAGGCGTTCGAGTCGGCGTCGGTGTAGTAGTCGTCGCCTGCGTAGAAGTCGCGCAGCTTGGTGCTCGGGTCGCCCTTGGCGAAAGCGACCGCGTTCTGCTGGAAGCCGAAGTCCAGCGTGGCCTGCAGCGCGCCGGCGGTGGTGTAGGTGGACATGAACCGCGGGTCGGCATCGAACACCTCGCCGAACATGAAGAAGTCCTTCGACCCCTTGGCCTTCGCGGCCTTCAGGACCTCCGGCGAGAACTTCTGCCAGAACTCCAGGTTCACGTGCTTGACGGTGTCGATCCGGAATCCGTCGATGCCCATCTCGGCCCACGCCTTGTAGACGTCGATCATGCCGTCGCGGACCTTCGGCTGCTCGGTGAACAGGTCGTCCAGGCCGACGAAGTCGCCGTACTCGGCCGACTCCCCGGCGAAGGTCGAGTCGCCGCGGTTGTGGTAGAGCGTCGGGTCGTTCAGCCAGTTCGGCACCTTGACGGTTTCGTCGGCCGGGGTCCGGAAGACCGGGACGTTGGGAAAGCTGACGTTCCTGTCCAGCGGCGGGAAGGTGTCGCCGCCGGCGTACTGCTTGTCGTCGAAGACGTTCCCGGCGGCGTCCTTGTACGGCGAGGTGCTCTTCGGCACGTAGCCGTACTGGCCGGACTGGTAGGCGATCACGTCGGCGGTGTGGTTGGTGATGATGTCGAAGAAGACCTTCATGCCCTTGCCGTGGGCGAGCTGGATCAGCTTCTGCATGTCCGCGTTCGTGCCCAGATGTGGATCGATCTGGGTGAAGTCGGTGATCCAGTAGCCGTGGTACCCGGCGCTGACGTCCGCGCCGGAGCCCTGCACCGGCCGGTTCTTGAACGACGGCGTCAGCCAGATGCTCGTCGTCCCGAGGGACTTGATGTAGTCCAGCTTCTGGATCACGCCGGCCAGGTCGCCGCCGTGGTAGAAGCCCTTGTCGGCCGGGTCGAGCCCGGTGGTCAGCCGGTCACCGGTCAGGCCGCCGGCGTCGTTCGACCTGTCGCCGTTGGCGAACCGGTCCGCCATCAGGAAGTAGAACCGTTCCTTGGTCAGGTCCTGCCGCAGGCTCGGGCTCGCCAGCGCCTTGTCGGCCCGAGTCGGCGTCGGGCCGGCCACGTCCACCGGCGCGACGCTGACCACGTGCGTGGTGTCGTCGTAGCTGAACCGCAGCTTGGCCGGGCCTTCGAGCGTCAGCGGGATGTTCGCGCCGTTCAGCACGCCGCCGGCACCGTAGTTCTCGTCCCAGCCGCCGTTGACGGTGACCTTGTACTCGTACGAGCCGGCCGGCACCTCGAAGACCTTCCCGTACGGCGCTGCTGTGCCGAGCGTGGTCGCGGCGCAGCCCGGGTCCCAGTCGCCGGCACAGCCGAGCTCGTTCTGCAGCGACCCGGCGAGCGTGATCACTCGCTCGGCGGACGTGGCGGCGGGTGCGGCGGACGGCGTACCGAGCCCGACCGCGGCCACGGCGACCGCGGTCGCTCCGGCCAGCAGGCGGGCACGGCGCATGACGAACCTGAGCATCGCGGGTTCCCCTCCCAAGACAGAACAATCTGCCCGGGACGCTAGCCCGCGACTCCGGGTGGGGGAAGGCCTCGAAGGTCGCGCTCAGGTCACGACGCGAGCAGTTCGGGCAGCGTGCTCTCGATCGGGGTGCGCAGGATCTGGTCGGCCTGCTCGTCGTACGGCGTGGGCTCGGCGTTCACGATGACCAGCCGTTTGCCCGCCGTCAGGGCCACGTCGCACAGCCCCGCGGCGGGATAGACCTGCAGCGAGGTGCCGACGGCCAGGAAGGTGTCGCAGGTCTTCGTCGCGGCGACGGCGGCGTCGAGCACCTGCTCGTCGAGGGACTGGCCGAAGGACACCGTCGCGGACTTCAGGATCCCGCCGCAGACCAGGCACGCCGGGTCCTCCTCGCCGGCGTCAAGCCGGGGCAGCAGCTCGGCCATCGGGATCCGGCGGTGGCAGTCGAGGCAGTCGACGAACCAGGCCGTGCCGTGCAGCTCCAGCACGTTGGTCGATCCGGCCTTCTGGTGCAGGCCGTCGATGTTCTGGGTGATCAGCGCGGTCAGCCGGCCCTGACGCTCCAGATCGGCCAGCGCCCGGTGGGCGGCGTTCGGCTCGGCCGTCCAGATCGGGGCGGCGAGCCGGTGCTTCCAGGCGGCGGCCCGGACCGCGCTCGACGCGACGTACTCGTCGATGTCGAACATCGCCTGCGCGGCCGGGTCCTTGGTCCACAGTCCCTGCGGCCCACGGAAGTCGGGAATGCCGGACGCCGTCGAGATCCCGGCCCCGGTCAGTACGGCGAATCGTTCGGTCACATCGGCGAACTTACCGGCCACTCCGTCTCGAGCACCGACATCACGATCGAGTCGACCCACTCGCCGTCCCAGTACAGCTCGTCGCGCAGCCGGCCCTCGACCACGAACCCGGCCTTCTCGTAGGCCCGCTGGGCGCGCGGATTGAACGCGTAGACGCCCAGGCTGATCCGGTGCAGGCCGAGCCGCTCGATGCCGTAGCCGACGATCAGCCGGGTCGCCTCGGTGCCGAGCCCGCGGTTGCGGCCGGCCGGGCCGATCAGGATCCGGAAGTTGCAGGAGCGGTTGTCGGGGTCGTACTCGTTGAGCACCACTTCGCCGACCGCCTCACCACTGGCCTTGTCGACGATCGCCAGGTCGAGCCGGTCCGGCTGGTCCTTGCGGGTCCGCAGCCACTCGAGCGCCTTCTCGTCGCTGATCGTGCCGTGGCTCCCGGTCAGCTTGGCCACCTCGGGGTCGTCCATCGCGGCCTTCATCATCGGGAAGTCCTGCTCCCCGAGCGGCCGGAGGACAACGAGCTCACCGGTCAGAGTCGGCTTGTACGAGAAATCGGTCACGATCGGTAGCTTGAGCTGCTCGGGTTGCCGGGCGCCAACGGTTTTAGCTCAGCTTGCGGACGACGTACCGGCCGTCGTCGGCGGAGACCAGCTCCTGGGCGCGCATCCGGCACCACGCGGGGATGTCGGTCGCGGCGGCCGGATCGTCGGCGAGCACCGCGATGGTCTCCCCGACGGCCAGCTCCGGGAACGCCTGGGCGAGCTTGATCACCGGGAGCGGGCAGAGCATGCCGCGGCAGTCGAGCGTCGTCACATCCCCACCTCCGCACGGATCCGCTGGACCAGACCGGGCAGCACCCGCGCGAAGCGGTCCACGTCGTCGTACGTGCTGGTGCGACCGAGGGAGACCCGGACGTTGCCGTGGGTCAGAACGCCCATCGCGGCCAGCACGTGCGACGGGCGCAGCGTGCTCGCCGTACAGGCTGATCCGCTGGAGACCGAGAAGCCCTCGGCGTCCAAGGCGGTGACGAGGGCCTCGCCGTCGACGTACAGGCAAGAGAAGGTCAGGACGTGAGGGAGCCGATCCTCCGGGTCACCGACCACCTCGACGTCCGTGATTTCGGCGGCGACCCGGGTCCGCAGCTCGGCGATCCAGGCGCGGTGCTGCTTGCCGAGCTCCTCGGCCTCCGTCAGGCGCGCCTGCAGCGCGGCTGCGGCGGCCAGCGCGGCGGGGACGTTCGGATGGCCGGGGGAGAGGCCGTCCTCGCGCTCGTCCACCGGCCAGGCCGGCGCCAGCCGCGTGCCCTTCCGTACGGCGAGCAGGCCGACCCCGGCGGGACCACCCCACTTGTGCGCGCTGGCGGTCAGGACCGACCAGCCGCCAGGGATCTCCTCGTGGCCGACCGTCGCGGCGGCGTCCACGAACAAGGGGACGCCCGCGGCGGCCGCCACCTCGCCGAGCTCCGTCACCGGCTGGCGCGTGCCGACCTCGTGATTCGCCGTCTGCACCGCGGCGACCGCTACTCCCGGTTGCCGGATCTGGGCCGCGAACGCCTCGGCATCCACGCGACCCGACTGGTCGACGCCCACCTCGTACGGCGTACCGGCTGATGCCGCAGCGTGCAGCACGGCCGAATGCTCGACCGCGGAATGCACCACGGTCGTCCCGATCCGTCGCCGGGCCGCCGCCACCGCGGGTAGACCGGTATGGATCGCGGCCGTCCCGGACGTCGTCAGATACAGCTCGTCAGCCCGTACGCCGAGGCCTTCGGCGAGCACCGCCCGGGCGTTGTCCAGCAGCAGCCGCGCGGTCCGTCCCTCGTGGTGCAACCGGGCCGGATCCGCCCACCCGGAATCGAGTGCCTGCAGCAACACCTCCCGCGCGGCAGGGTGCAGTTCCTCGGCACTTGCGGCGTCCAGATATGCACGGTTGCTCACACGGGAAACGCTAAGCCCTACCTATGCGCAGAACGGCAGAGGCAGTCCAGTAGTGTTCTGTCGTCAGTCTCACCTGGGAAGGGAAAGGCGCCCCGTGGGTTCGAACGGCACGTCCGGAGTGGTCGCGCGAGCGGCGGGTCAGCAGACCCGCGCCGCCGCACGTCCGGCGAAGCGACGCCTGCTGGTCCCGGCAGTGGTAGTGGTCAGCACGTTGATGCTGACCGGCTGCTCGGCCGAGACCAACGCGCAGTGGAAACGACTTGGACTGCCGGAGGGTGCTTCGGACCGGACCGAGGCAGTCAGAAGCCTGTGGATCGGGGCGTGGATCGCCGCCCTGATCATCGGTGTGATGGTGTGGGGCCTGATCCTGTTCGCCGTGGTCCGGTACCGCCGGCGCAGCGAGGACGCCCCGCGGCAGACGCGCTACAACCTGCCGCTCGAGGTGCTCTACACGCTGGCGCCGTTCGCGATCATCGGTGTGCTGTTCTTCTACACCGTCGAGAACGGCAACCAGGTCACCGCGAACTCCGGCAACTCCGCGCACCGGATCAACGTGGTCGGCCAGCAGTGGCAGTGGACCTTCAACTACAAGGACACCGTCGACGGGCAGCAGGGCGTCTGGGAGACCGGCACGCTCGACCAGCCGGCCGAGCTGGTGCTTCCGGTGAACGAGTCGGTCGAGTTCGAGCTGACCTCGCCGGACGTGATCCACTCCTTCTGGGTGCCGTCGTTCTACTTCAAGCTCGACGTCATCCCGGGCCGGACGAACCGGTTCGAGCTGAC
The DNA here is from genome assembly GCF_001984195.1 of Kribbella sp. ALI-6-A. GTDB lineage: Bacteria > Actinomycetota > Actinomycetes > Propionibacteriales > Kribbellaceae > Kribbella. The sequence continues at coordinate 996,360 of NZ_MTQN01000011.1, read as the reverse complement.
CCCGACCAAGACCGGCACCTTCGCGGGCAAGTGCGCCGAGCTCTGCGGCCTCTACCACAGCCGGATGGTCTTCACCGTCCGCGTGGTCTCGGCCGACGAGTACCAGGCGCACCTGCGTGAGCTGGCGGCCAAGGGCCAGACCGGCGCCGCCACCGGTGGCCAGGACGCAACCACCATTCCCGGCACCGGGGAGCAGGAGGGCGAGAAGTGACCGACTTCGCCGAGCGCAGCGGCGCCACAGCGGCCGCGGCAGCGCTGCCGAGGCGGCGCAGCAAGGGCCAGATCGCGGTCAAGTGGCTGACCACCACCGACCACAAGCTGATCGGTCACCTGTACCTGATCACCTCGTTCGTCTTCTTCCTGATCGGCGGCGTGATGGCGCTGCTGATCCGCGCCGAGCTGGCCAAGCCGGGCCTGCAGATCGTGAACGAAGAGGTCTACAACCAGCTGTTCACGATGCACGGCACGATCATGCTGCTGCTGTTCGCGACACCGCTGTTCGTCGGCTTCGCCAACGTGATCATGCCGATCCAGATCGGCGCCCCCGACGTCGCGTTCCCGCGGCTGAACATGTTCAGCTACTGGCTGTTCCTGTTCGGCGGCACGATCACGATCAGCGGCTTCTTCACCCCGGGCGGCGCGGCCGACTTCGGCTGGTTCGCCTACGCCCCGCTGTCGAACGCGGTCCGTTCGCCGGGCGTCGGCGGTGACCTGTGGATCATGGGTCTGTACCTGGCCGGTCTGGGCACGATCCTGGGTGCGGTCAACTTCGTCACCACGATCATCACCATGCGCGCTCCGGGCATGACGATGTTCCGGATGCCGATCTTCACCTGGAACATCCTGGTGACCTCGATCCTGGTGCTGATCGCGTTCCCGATCCTGGCCGGCGCGCTGCTGATGCTGGAGGCGGATCGAGCCTTGGGGGCTCACGTCTTCGACGCCGCCAACGGCGGTCCACTGCTGTGGCAGCACCTGTTCTGGTTCTTCGGCCATCCCGAGGTCTACATCATCGCGCTGCCGTTCTTCGGCATCATCACCGAGATCCTGCCGGTGTTCAGCCGCAAGCCGGTCTTCGGCTACATCGGCCTGGTCGGCGCGACGCTGTGGATCGCCGTGCTGTCGGTGGCGGTCTGGGCGCACCACATGTTCGTCACCGGAGCGGTGAACCTGCCGTTCTTCTCGTTCATGACGTTCCTGATCGCCGTACCGACCGGCGTGAAGTTCTTCAACTGGATCGGCACGATGTGGGGCGGCTCGGTGTCGTTCGACACCCCGATGCTGTGGTCGATCGGCTTCCTGACGACGTTCCTGTTCGGCGGTCTGACCGGCGTCATCCTGGCCTCGCCGGCGCTGGACTACCAGCTGTCGGACTCGTACTTCGTGGTGGCGCACTTCCACTACGTGGTGTTCGGCACGGTGGTGTTCGCGATGTTCGCCGGGTTCTACTTCTGGTGGCCGAAGATGACCGGCCGGATGCTCGACGAGAAGCTCGGCAAGCTGCACTTCTGGCTGCTGTTCATCGGCTTCCACACCACGTTCCTGGTGCAGCACTGGCTGGGCGTCGAGGGCATGCCGCGGCGCTACGCGTCGTACGGCGCGAACGAGGGCTTCACCACGCTGAACGAGGTCTCCAGCATCGGTGCCTTCGTGCTCGGCCTGTCGATGCTGCCGTTCTTCTACAACGTCTACAAGTCGCGCAAGGCGCCGCTGGTCGGCGTCGACGACCCGTGGGGATGGGGCCGCTCGCTGGAGTGGGCGACCAGCTCGCCGCCGCCGCGGCACAACTTCCTGCGGCTGCCGCGGATCCGGTCCGAGAGCCCGGCGTTCGACCTGCACCACCCGGACATCGCCCTGTCGGAGTACGGCGACAGTGGGGCGCCGCGGGACAACCTGCTCGACGCCGGCGAGGACCAGGGCCGGGTCGAGAACCTGGAACGCAACATCGACGCGGGCACCGGCACGACCGGGAACGGAGAGGGTAAGGCATGAAGGTCGAGGCCTGGGTCTTCGGCATCCTGACGCTGTTCGTCCTGATCGTCACCCCGATCTACTGGATCATGTCGGAAGACCCGACCGGTACGACCGCGCTGGTGATGACGTTCTTCCTGTCGCTGCTGGTGGCGTTCTACCTGAGCATCACCGCCCGCCGGATGGACCCCCGGCCGGAGGACCGCAAGGAAGCCGAGATCGCCGAGGGCGCCGGTGAGCTGGGCTTCTTCCCGCCGTACTCGTGGTGGCCGCTGTGGTGTGCCGCGACGCTGTCGGTGGTCGTGCTCGGCCTGGTGTTCGGCTGGTGGCTGTTCATCATCGGCTGCGGACTCGGCATCATCGCGCTGTCCGGCTTCATCTTCGAGTACTACCGTGGTGACCACGCGCACTGACCGTGCGTGACACCGGCTCTCCGGGGCCGGGACAACCGAACTATTTCGCCGTACCGATCGTCATCAGTACTGCGGGCCCGGTGGCCCGCCGTGCTGGTGACGATCCGGTGCGTTGGGGCCGACGGGGGCGCGAGCTAGGCTTGCCGCGGCGGTGGACGGAATTCAGGGGAGAAAACAGGGTGTTGGGTAGTTCGGTGCGCAAGCGCGGCCTGGCCGTGGCGGGGATCTGCGCGATGCTGGTGGTCGCCGCGGGATGCAGTGACTCCGAGGCCGGCAACCCACCCGCCGGAGGCTCCCAGAGCAGCTCGACGCCCGGCGCGTCGACCACCCCGGGGGCCAGTACCACCACGAGCAACAGCCCGTCGGCCGATCCGGCCGCGGCGACCGTGACCGTGACCCCGGCGAAAAACGCGTCCGCGGTCCGGCCGGACCAGCCGGTGAAGGTGGTCACCAGTTCCGGAACGCTCACGGACATCACTGTTCGCGACGGCGACGGCGGCAAGGTCAGCGGGACGTTCAACGACGCCAAGTCGGAGTGGACCTCGCTGCCGCAGCTGAAGCCGAGCACGACGTACACCGTGTCCGGCTCCGCGCAGGGCAGCGACGGCAAGACCGTGCAGATCAGCTCGACGTTCAAGACGCTGGCCGCGAGTGCCCGGCTGAAGGCGTCAGTGGCGCCGCTGAACGGCGAGACGGTCGGTGTCGCGATGCCGGTCCAGATCTACTGGAACAACCCGGTCAAGGACCGCGCCGCGGTCGAGAAGCGGCTGTCGGTGAAGACCTCGGTCCCGGTCGAGGGCAGCTGGCACTGGGTGAGCAGCAAGCAGGTCAACTACCGGCCGAAGGACTACTGGCCGGCCGGCACCAAGATCACCGTGAACATCGCCACCCAGGGCGTGAACGCGGGCAACGGCGTGTGGGGCTCGGCGAGCCGGCAGATCAACTTCGCGATCGGCAAGTCGGTGGTCAGCAAGGTCGACGTGAAGAAGCACACGATGACCGTGACCATCAACGGCAAGCTCGCCCGGACCATCCCGATCACCGCCGGCAAGGACGGCTTCACCACCCGCAGCGGGGTGAAGGTGATCATGGAGAAGTACCGGACCAAGCGGATGGACGCCCGCACCGTCGGCATTCAGCCCGGCGACCCCGAGTACTACGACATCCACGACGTCCAGTACGCCCAGCGGGTGACCAGCTCCGGCGAGTTCATCCACGGCGCTCCGTGGTCGAGCGGCAGCCAGGGCACTGAGAACGTCAGCCATGGCTGCGTCGGCATGAGCCTCAAGGACGGCGCGTGGTACTTCGCGCAGACGCTGCGCGGCGACCCTGTCATCGTCACCGGCACCACCCGGGGTATGGAGTCCGGCAACGGCTGGACCGACTGGAACCAGTCCTGGACGGCGTACAAGGCCGGCTCGGCGCTCGCCTGATCGATCCAGCCATCGGGCCGCGGTGACCGCGACGTACGGCGTACCTCGACCAGGTGCGCTGCGGAGCGCTCGGCGGTACCTGTTGTGGCTGGTGGGTCGTCAGCGCGGCCGGGCGGCGCTGGGGTCGTTCCTCAGCATCGTCTGGTTCATGTTGCTCGTCCTGACGCCGTACCTGCTGGCGCGGGCGACCGACGAAGGGCTGCGCCGAGGCGGGCTTCCGACGCTGCTGCCGTGGATCGGTGCTCTGCTCGCGACCGGGGTGCTGACCGCGTTCGTGTCGATCCTGCGGCATCGCACGATGACGAAGGTCAGGCTGGACGGCGCCTACCGGACCGTGCACGCCGTCGTCGTTCACTCGACGGTGCTCGGCAACGAGCTGAACCGGAAGGCCACCACGGGCGAGCTGGCGACCATCGGCATCAGCGATGCCTCGGTGATCGGCAACACGCTGGCTGTGGTCGGTCCGGGCGTCGGCGCGGTCGTGGCCTGTGTCGTCGTCGCGCTCCTGCTGTTCTCCATGTCGCCGCTGCTGGCCGTGGTCGTGCTGCTCGGGCTGCCCGTGATCGCCGTGCTGATCGGGCCGATCCTCGGCCGGCTGCAGAACCGCGCGACGGTCTACCGCGAGCGTCAGGGACACCTGACCGCGCGCTTGGTGGACATCGTCCAGGGCCTGCACGTGCTGAACGGCGTGGGCGGCAAGCCGCGGTTCGCCAGCCGCTACGCGCAGGGCTCGGGCGAGCTACGCGACGAGGGCTACCGGGTCGCCGCGATCGCGAGCTGGATCCCGGCCATCGGGGTCGGAGCGCCGGTGGTCTTCCTCGCCGGCGTGACCTGGCTGGCTGCGCGGATGGTCGTCGCCGGGGATCTCTCGGTCGGTGAGCTGATCGGTGCCTACGGCTACGTCGCGTTTCTCGTCGTACCGCTCGCGGCGCTGATCGAGAGTGCGTCGGACATCAACCAGGGCCTCGTGGCCGCGCGGCGGGTCGTGGACTTCCTGGGCGCCCGCCCGGACTCGCAGCAGGTTGCGGGTGAGCCGGGACCGGCCGCCGGAGCCGTACTGCGTGATCCGGACTCCGGCGTGACACTCCAGCCGGGCAGCTTCACCGCGGTCGCCAGTGCTCGCCCTGGCGATGCGTTGGTCGTCATCGACCGGTTGGGTGGCTTCACCCGGTCGGAGGTCACGTGGGGCAGCCGGCGGCTGGCAGCGATTGACCCTGCCGAGGTCCGGCGGCGGATTCTGGTGGCCGACAACGGCGCCGACCTCTTCGCCGGAACGCTTCGCGAAGTGGTGTCCGGACGGGTCGACCGGGACGACGCGCTGCTGGTCGATGCACTGCACACTGCCGCGGCGGACGACATCCTGGCCGCGGCGCCCGACGGCTTGGCGACCAGGGTTGCCCCGCAGGGACGGAACTTCTCAGGGGGCCAGCGGCAACGAATCCGGCTGGCCCGGGCCGTCGCGGCGGAGCCTGAACTCCTGCTGGCCTCCGAACCCACCTCGGCGGTCGACGCGTACACCGAGACGCTGATCGCGCAGCGCTTGCGAGCCGCCCGTGCAGAGCTGACGACCCTGGTGGCGACCACCTCACCGGCGGTCCTGGATGTGGCCGACGTGGTGCATTTCCTGGCCGACGGGAAGGTCGTCGCGACCGGCACGCATCACGAACTGCTGGACGCCGTACCGGGCTATCAGCTGCTGGTTTCCCGCGCCCTCGGTGAGTCCGCGCCGGACCAGGACTCCGGCGAGACGCCGACGTCGAGACGCAGCTGATGGCCGGCGATCCGATCGGGCCGGACGGTCATCTTCCGGTGGCGACCAAGCGGGAGACGTGGCGGGCCGGGTTGTCGCTGATTCGGACCGCGCGGCGAACCTTCGCCCTGATGGTGCTGCTGAACGTGCTGGCCACCGTGGCCGCACTCGGCGGCCCTTGGCTGTTCGGAAAGATCGTCGACGCGGTCGCGAGCGGTCGTGGGGGAGAGCAGATCGACCGGCTGGCCCTGCTGATCGTGGCGTGTGCGCTGTTGCAGCTGGTGCTGACGCGCTGGGCCCGCAACGTCGGAGCGCGGTTCGGCGAACGGACCTCGGCGCAGGTGCGCGACCAGTTCCTCGGCCGGGTGCTGCGGCTGCCGGCCGCCGTCGCCGAGCGGGTGCCGACCGGCGACATCACCTCGCGGGCGGCGACCGACGTGAACTCGGTCGCGTACACGCTGCGGGACGCCGTACCGGATGCCCTCATCGCCGTCCTGCAGACGCTGTTCATCTTCGTCGCGGTGTTCGCCGTCGATCCGCTGATGGGTGCCTGTGCCGTGGTCGGCCTGTCGGGGATCTGGTTCGCCGGCCGCTGGTACCTGGCCAGGGCGCGTACGGCGTACCTGGAGGCCGGCGCCGCCGCGTCGACGTTGACCGAGGTGCTCACGGCGACGGTCTCCGGTGGCCGGACCGTCGAGGCTTTCGGGCTCCAGGAACGCAGGCTGCGGGCGAGTGTCGAGGCGATCGAGCACTCCCGCGACACCCGGCTACGGACCCTGGCACTGCGGACCGTGCTGTTCCCGGTCGTCGATGTCTCCTACGTGCTGCCGCTGGTCGGCGTACTGCTCGTGGGAGGGGCCCTGTACGGCAACGGGCAGCTCACACTCGGCGCGATCATTGCCGCCGTCTTCTACCTTCGTCAGCTGGCCGGGCCGCTGGAAGTGCTGGAGCTGCTGATCGACCAGATCCAGAGCTCGTCGGCCTCCTTCGCCCGGTTGGAGGGGATCGAGACAATGGCCCGGCCCGCCCGGACGACGTCAGCCGAGCCGGTCGGCGACCGGATCGAGGTGAGCGGCGTCAGCTTCGCGTATCCGGGCGGCCCTGACGTGCTGACCGACGTCAGCCTGGCCATCCAGCCGGGGGAGCATCTGGCGATCGTCGGAGTCTCCGGGGCCGGGAAGTCGACGCTGGGTCGTCTGCTGACCGGTATCGAGCATCCTCGGACCGGGTCGGTCACTGTGGGCGGGGTTTCGGTCGCCGAGCTTCCGCCCGAACGGCTGCGCGAGCAGATCGTCCTGGTCACCCAGGACCACCATGTGTTCGCCGACACGGTCCGCGACAACCTGCTGATCGCCAGATCGACGGCGACCGACGAGGAGCTGCGCGCCGCGCTGGCGGCCGTGGGGGCAAGCTGGATCGACGACCTGCCGGACGGCCTGGACACGGTGCTGGGCAACGGTGGACTGGCGCTCGAGACGTCGCACGCGCAGCAGATCGCGCTGGCGCGCGTCGTACTCGCTGATCCGCACACGGTCGTGCTGGACGAGGCCACCTCGATGCTGGATCCCACGACGGCTCGGAGCGTCGAGCGGGCGCTGGCGGTGATTCTGGACGGCCGCACGGTGCTGGCGATCGCGCACCGGATGCACACCTCGCACGACGCCGACCGGGTGGCGGTGATGGAAGCGGGCCGGATCATCGAGCTCGGCTCGCACCAGGAGCTGCTCGAGCGGGACGGTGCCTACGCGGCGCTGTGGCGGTCCTGGCACGGCGACTCGGCGGACTGACCAGGCGAGCTGCACGATGCTGACCTGACGCGCCCGCCTGGATCCACCGAGAGGCCCGCGGTCACCTGCTGACAGGGAGCCGCACGGCCGGCGGCAGGGGCGCCGCGACGGGATTCGCCTGGAACGACTGGAGCATCAGGGCGGCGAACCGGCGGGAGGCCGCCACGCGCTGCTCGGGGGACGCCGCGCGGATGCCCTCGTTGGCCATCATGGCCAGCAAGAGGTCCTCCAGTACGAAGTCCTCGCGCAGCGCACCGGCGGACTTGGCCCGCTGGATGAGTTCGAGCAGCGAGCGCAGCGTCCGGTCCCGTTCGGCGGCGAACCCGGCGGCCGGTGGGAGGCTGGAGGTGAAGGCCCGGGCGAAGCCGCGGTCGAGGGCGTGCTGCTCCATCATCCGCTCGATCAGCTGGCTGAAGCCCTGCCACGGGTCGGCCGCGTCCAGGCCGTCCTGCACGATCCTTGAGCAAAGCGTCATCTGCTCGGCGAAGGCCGCGACGTGCAGGGCCTCCTTGGTCGGGAAGTGCCGGTAGAGCGTCGCGACGCCGACCTCGGCCCGCCGCGCGATCTCGCGGATCGGCACGTCGAGTCCCTCGGCCGCGAACGCCAGCCGCGCGACCACCAGGATGCGCTCACGGTTGTCCCGGGCGTCCGAGCGCAGCGCGCCGGCGGGCCGCCCTGCGACCGGCGTTCCCACTTGAGTAGTCACTGCTCTCACTTTACCGAACCGGACGGGGTGTTCCGCTACGTTCGCGGCATGAGAGCGATCGAGTTCACCGAGTACGGACCACCTGACGTCCTGCGCGTCGCCGAGACGCCCGAGCCGCACGCCGGCCCGGGGCAGATCCGGATCGCGGCGAAGGCCTCCGGGCTGTCGCCGGGAGAGACCGCGCTCCGCGGCGGGCGGTTCCGGGAGTTCGTGCCGGTCACCTTTCCGTACCGGACCGGCTTCGACGCCGCGGGAGTCGTGGACGAGCTCGGCGAGGGCGTCGACGGAGTGAGCCTGGGTGACGAGGTCTTCGGCCTCGTCACGATGACCGACCGGGCCGCGAACGCCGACTTCGTGGTCCTGGCCGCCTGGGCGCCGAAACCGGCCGTCTGGAGCTGGGAGGAGGCCGGTGGGGCCGCCGGCAACGTCGAGACGTCCACGCGCGTCCTGGACCTGCTGAACGTCCGCGCAGGCCACACGGTCCTGATCCAGGGAGCCGCCGGGGGAGTGGGGACCGTCGCCGTTCAGCTCGCCGCCGCCCGCGGAGCGAGGGTCATCGGTACCGCCAGCGAAGGCAACCACGAGTTCCTGCGGTCGCTGGGCGCCGAGCCCACGACGTACGGGCCGGGGCTCGGGGATCGGGTCCGGGCGCTGGCACCGAACGGCGTGGACGCGGTGTTCGACTGCGCGGGAGGCGCGCTGCCGGAGCTCATCGCCATCGCCGGCGACCCGGCGCGGGTCGTGACGATCGCCGACTTCACCGCCGCCCAGCACGGCGTACACATGTCGCACAGCGCGCCGGCGGACGAGACCGGTGCCGCGGTCGGAGCGGGTGCCGATCCGCTGGCCGTGCACGGTCTCGCGACGGCGGTCGGGCTCGCTGACGAGGGCCGGCTGCGGATCCCAGTGGCGGCGACGTTCCCGCTGGCCGAGGTCGCGGCCGCGCACGAGCTCAGCGAGAGCCGTCACGCCCGCGGGAAGATCGTCCTGGTCAACTGAGTCCACCTCCGCAGAAAGCGAAAGGCCCCGGCTCTGAGAGCCGGGGCCTTTCAGGTGGTGCGGGTCAGTGCTTGGAGATCTGCTCGCGTGCGGTCTCGTCGTCCGTCTCGACGGTGCCGGTGACCCCGGGAACCTCGCCGCTGTGGCCGAGCTCCTCGTGGTCGTCGTGACCGTGTCCGTGCGCGTGGGCCTGCTCGATCTCCGCCGCCGTCGGCTTCTGCACCGAGTCGGCGAAGTAGAAGCGCGACAGTGCCGCACGGAACTTGGTCAGCCCGCGCCGCGGAGCCCGGACGCCGTTCTCGTCGGTCTCCGGACCGACCTCGAGCGGCAGGATCCGGTCCCGAGCGGTCAGCTCGTAGGCCTCGTACGGCGAGATCGGCGCGTGCCGCTCGGTGTACTCACCGTCCGGCGACCGCATGATCACACCGGTCTCCAGGCCGTGCAGCAGCCGGTCGTTGTCGGCCCGCTGCAGCGAGATCGCGATCCGCCGCGTGACCCAGAAGGCCAGAACCGGGCCGAAGAACACCGCGAAGCGCAGGAACCAGGTGACCGAGTTCAGCGAGACCCCGAAGTGGGTGGCGATCAGGTCGTTGCCACCACCGATCCACAGCAGGCCGTAGAAGGTGATGAACGCCGCCCCGATCCCGGTCCGGGTCGGCATGTTGCGCGGCCGGTCGAGCAGGTGGTGCTCCCGCTTGTCGCCGGTGATCCACTGCTCGATGAACGGGTAGAGGGCCACCAGGGTGACGAACGCCGGCGGGACGATCAGGGCCGGGATCAGCAGGTTCCAGCTCAGCGTCACGCCCCAGAACTCCGACTCGAAGCCGGGCATCAGGCGGACCGAGCCTTCCAGCCAGCCCATGTACCAGTCGGGCTGCGAGCCCGCCGTCACCTCGGCCGGGTTGTACGGGCCGTACAGCCAGACCGGGTTGATCTGCAGCAGCGCGCCCATCAGCGCGGTGATGCCGAACACGACGAAGAAGAAGCCACCGGCCTTGGCCATGTAGACCGGCATCAGCGGGTAGCCGACGACGTTCTTCTCGGTCCGGCCGGGACCCGGGTACTGGGTGTGCTTGTGGTACACGACCAGGATCAGGTGGGCCGTGACGAGGGCCAGGATCAGGCCGGGGATCAGCAGCACGTGCACGGTGAAGAACCGAGACACCATGTCGTCACCGGGGAACTCGCCACCGAAGATGAAGAAGCTCAGCCAGGTCCCGATCACCGGGGAGGCCTGGATCATGCCCTGGGTGATTCGCAGACCGGTGCCGGACAGCAGGTCGTCGGGCAGGCCGTAGCCGAGGAAGCCCTCGATGATGCCGAGGAACAGCATCCCGAAGCCGATCACCCAGTTCAGCTCACGCGGCTTGCGGAACGCGCCGGTGAAGAAGATGCGCAGCAGGTGGACCATCATCGAGGCGACGAACAGGATCGCGGCCCAGTGGTGGATCTGGCGCATCAGCAGACCGCCGCGGACGTCGAACGAGATGTCCAGCGTCGAGGCGTAGGCCTCGGACATGTGCAGGCCCTTGAGCAGGCTGTACGAGCCCTGGTACTCGATCTCGGCCATCGACGGCTTGAACCAGAAGGTGAGGAAGACGCCGGTCAGCAGCAGGATGATGAAGCTGTAGAGGGCGATCTCACCGAGCATGAACGACCAGTGGTCGGGAAACACCTTGCGCAGGTTCTTCTTGCCCAGCTTGGCGATGCCGAGCCGGTCGTCGACCCAGGCGACGGGCGGGGGAAGTTCTTTCGTGGCCACTGTTGTCACCCTCGTTCCCAGAAGCTCGGGCCGACCGGTTCGGTGAAGCCGCTCTGCGCGACCAGGTAGCCCTCGGCGTCCACTGCCAAGGGTAGCTGGGGCAGCGGACGGGCGGCCGGGCCGAAGATGACCTTGGCGCCGTCGGCCAGGTCGAAGGTCGACTGGTGGCACGGGCAGAGCACGTGGTGGGTGGTCTGCTCGTACAGCGAGATCGGGCACCCGACGTGGGTGCAGATCTTGGAGTAGCACAGGATGCCGTCGACACCCCAGTTCTCGCGGCCGGCCGGCGTACGGATCTCGTTCGGAGCGATCCGGACCACGATCACCGCGGCCTTGGCCTTCTCGTTCTGGTACTCGACAGCGCTCTCCTCCTGGATCGGGGCCAGGTTCGCGGGAGCGGCGTTGACGAGCTGACCGACGACCAGGTCGGACGGCTTGATCGGGCGCAGGGTGACGTCGTTGACGACGCGGATGCCCTGGGCCCAGATCGTGTTGTAGAGCTTGCGACCCGGGGCGGGGCCCAGGTCGCGCAGCAGCACGATGGCCGGCAGGCCGAGCAGCGCCATCGCGCCGATCAGCGAGCTGCGGATCAGCTTGCGGCGGCCGAACCCGGACTCGGCGGCGCCAGTCTGGAAGCCCTCGATGATGTCCGCGCGCTGCTCGGGCGAGGAGCCGGCCGGGTGGCGCAGCTCGACGATCTCGGTGTCGACCATCAGCTTCTTGGCCCACTGGATCGCCCCGGCGCCGATCAGGAACAGCGCCAGGCCCAGGCACAGGCCCAGCGCCATGTTGTTGGCGTTGCCCGACAGCGGGCCGAACTCCACGATCGCGTCGCGCGGGATCGCGAAGTACGCGACACAGGCACCGAGCGAGAGCAGGCCGGCCAGCGCGAACATCGTCGCGACCTGCCGCTCGGCGCGGTCGGCGGCCTTCGGGTCGATGTCGGTGATGCGCAGCTCGTGCGGCTCGATACCCGGATCCGCGATCGGCTCGGACAGCTCCACGGCGCCGTGGCCGTGGTCGTCGTCCCCGCTCACGGCGGGCAGGTTGGACTTGTCGCTCATTCGGCCTTCGCTCCCTTGGCCTTGACGCCCTTGGCGCCGATCCAGACCGCTACGCCGACCAGCAGGCCGATCCCGACCAGCCAGCCCCACAGACCCTCGGAGACCGGACCGAGCCGGCCCAGACCGAAGCCACCCGGGTCCTTCTGCTCCTGCAGCGCGTTCAGGTACGCGATGATGTCGCGCTTGTCGTCGGGCTGCAGCACCTGGTCGGAGAAGACCGGCATCTGCTGCGGGCCGGTCAGCATCGCCTCGTAGATGTGCTTGGGGTCGACACCCATCAGCGACGGCGCGTAGCGGCCGTTGGGCAGCGCGCCACCCTTGCCGGCGAAGTTGTGGCACGCCGTGCAGTTGGTCCGGAACAGCTCGCCACCGCGGGTGACCTGCTCGTCGGTGGCCTTGCTGATGTCGTAGGACTCCGAGGCCGGGACCGCCGGACCGGGCGCCAGCGACGCGACGTACGCGGCCAGGGCCTCGATCTCCTCCGGGGTGTACGTCGGGGCCTTGCGCGGGATCTGGGCACCCGGCTGCATGGCCGGCATCCGGCCGGTACCGACCTGGAAGTCGACCGCGGCCGCGCCGACGCCGATCAGCGACGGGCCGGCCAGGTCGCCCTCGCCGTTGCTGCCGCCCTCGGCGTTCAGGCCGTGGCAGCTGGCACAGCCGACCGCGAAGAGCTTCTTGCCCTCTTCGATCTGCTGTGACTGGGCCGAGTTGTCGGCGACAGCGTTGTCAGGGGCGAAGGCGGAGTACGCCGTCCCCACTGCCAACAGGCCGAACAGGAGCACGACGAGGCCGGCTGACCGGTGCCGTCGTCGCGCAGACAGGAAGCGCGCCGGTGACAAGGAAAGTCTCTTCTCACTCATTTGAGCAGGTAGATGGTCGCGAACAGGGCGATCCAGACGACGTCGACGAAGTGCCAGTAGTACGACACGACGATCGCCGAGACGGCCTGTTCGTGGGTGAACTTGCGAGCCATGTACGTCCTCGCGAGCACGTACACGAAAGCGATCAGACCGCCGGTCACGTGCAGACCGTGGAAGCCGGTGGTCAGGTAGAACACAGATCCGTACGGCGACGAGGCGATAGTCATACCCTCGTGGATCAGCGTGGCGTACTCGGTCACCTGGCCGGCGATGAAGACCGCGCCCATCAGGTACGTGAGGATGAACCACTCACGCATGCCCCAGGAGCGGACGTTCAGCACCGAACCGGTCCGGCCGACCCGGCCGTGCTCGGCGGCGAAGACGCCGAACTGGCAGGTGAACGACGACAACACCAGGATCGTGGTGTTGATCGCCGCGAACGGGATGTTCAGAAGCGCTGTGGAGCTGTCCCACAGCGTTTCGACGCCCGGTGCCGCGGCGGCGGTCGTCACCGACCGGATCGTGAAGTACGCCGCGAAGAGGGCGGCGAAGAACATCAGTTCGCTCGAGAGCCAGACGATCGTGCCGACACTGACCATGCTGGGACGGTCGTGGTGTCCGTGTTCACGGGACGCTGGGAGCGCGGTTGCAGTGGCCACGCGGTCATTATGTCGGTCGAGGTATCTGACAGCACGCCCACCCCCATGCATGTCGGCGCTTTGCTGTTTCTACTGTGGGAGAGTGCTTCCCCTCCACGCCGGACCCGGCGATCAGATCGAGCCGCTCACACCGCTGCGGCTGCTGACCGCTTGGACCTTCGAACCGGTGCTGCTGACCGTGCTCCTGGTCATCGGCGCGCTCTACCTGTACGGCGTGCACCGCCTGCACGCGCGCGGCGACAAATGGTCGAAGGGCCGCACGTTCGCCTTCGTCGGCCTCGGTCTGGGCAGTGCGGTGATCGCCACCCAGTCGGCGCTCGGCACCTACGACACCGTGCTGCTCAGCGTGCACATGGCCCAGCACATGATCCTGTCGATGCTGACCCCGCTCGCGCTGGCGCTCGGGGCTCCGGTGACGCTGGCTCTGCGCACTCTTCCGCTGCGGCCCCGCGGCTGGCTGCTCGCCGTACTGCACTCGCGGTTCGCGAAGGTGATCTGCTTCCCGATGATCGGCTTCACGCTGTTCGTGCTGAGCCCCTGGGCGCTCTACTTCAGCGACTGGTACGACGCGACGCTGCGCTCGGCGGTCCTGCACGACCTGCTGCACTTCCACTTCATCGCGGTCGGCGCGCTGTTCTTCTGGCCGCTGCTGGGCCTGGACCCGGTGCCCGGCCGGGTGATCTACCCGTTCCGGCTGATCCTGACCTTCCTGACGCTGCCGTTCCACGCGTTCCTCGGGATCACGATCATGTCGGCCAACCGGCTGATCGCCGAGGACTGGTACACCGCCTTCGCCCGGCCGTGGCCGCCCTCGCCCCTGCGTGACCAGTACATCGCCGGCGGTCTGCTCTGGGGCTCCGGCGACATCGTCGGGATCATCTTCTTCGGCGTGCTTTTCGTCCAGTGGGTGCGACAGTCGCAGCGGGAAGCGCGGCGGGAGGACCGCCGGCTGGACCGGTTGGACGAACAGGCGCGCAGAGCCGGCCAGGGACCCCGGTAGCATGCGCGGTGACATCTGCCGGTCCACACAGAGCTTGGGATGAAGCGATGAGTTCAGAGCGTCCGCTGAAGGTGCTGGTCTACAGCGACGACCGTACGACGCGGGAGTCCGTCCGGCTGGCCCTGGGCAAGCGGCCCGCCGCCGACCTGCCCGAGCTCGAGTACTTCGAGTGCGCGACCGAGCCGGCCGTGATCAAGACCATGGACAAGGGCGGCATCGACCTGGCCATCCTGGACGGCGAAGCCGTTCCGGCCGGCGGCATGGGCATCGCCCGGCAGCTGAAGGACGAGATCTTCCGCTGCCCGCCGATCCTGGTGATCACCGGCCGTCCGCAGGACGCCTGGCTGGCCACCTGGTCGCGCGCCGAGGCCGCGGTCTCGCACCCGATCGACCCGGTCCGGCTCGCCGAGGTCACCGCCGGCCTGCTGCGCCAGCGGGTCGCGTCGCTGCCCGCGACGACCTGATCCGGCGATGACCAGCTCTTTCACCTGGCCGCAGGTGCTCAACCCGCTGCTGCGGCACGAGGACCTCGACGGCACGGCCACTGCCTGGGCGATGGAGCAGATCCTGTCCGGCGCGGCCTCCCCGGCCCAGCTGGCCGGGTTCGTCGTCGCGCTGCGCTCCAAGGGCGAGACGGTCGCCGAGGTCGAGGGCCTGGTCACGACGATGCGCGACTTCGCGACCCGGCTGTCGGTGTCCGGCCGCACGCTGGACGTCGTCGGCACCGGCGGTGACCAAGCCCACACTGTGAACATCTCCACCATGTCGGCGATCGTCGCGGCCGGAGCCGGGGCGAAGATCCTCAAGCACGGCAACCGTGCGGCCTCGTCGGCGTGCGGCGCGGCCGACGTCCTGGAGGAGCTGGGCATTCCGCTCGACCTGACCGCCGACCAGGTGGCCGCGGTGGGGGAGCGGGCCGGGATCACGTTCTGCTTCGCGCCGGCGTTCCACCCGGCGCTGCGGCACGCGGCCGTCCCGCGCCGCGAGCTCGGCGTACCGACGACGTTCAACTTCCTCGGCCCGCTGGCGAACCCGGGCAACCCGTCGGCCCAGGCGGTCGGCGTCGGGGACAGTCGGATCGCCGGGTTGATGGCCGGTGTGCTGGCCCGACGCGGGATCGACGCGCTGGTCTTCCACGGCGACGACGGGCTCGACGAGCTGACCACGATGACGACGTCGCAGGTCTGGTCGGTCGGTGGCGGAACGGTCGAAGGGCCGGTGACGGTCGATCCGCGCGAGCTGGGAATCGAGCCGGTGCCGACCGGAGCCCTGCGCGGCGGCGACGCGGCGTACAACGCGAAGGTCGTCCGGGCCCTGCTGGACGGCGAGACCGGACCGGTCCGCGATGTCGTGCTGCTCAACGCCGGTGCCGCGCTGGCGGCGTACGACGCGCAGCCGGGAACCGTGCAGACACGGATCCGGGCCGGGATGGACCGGGCCGCCGAGGCGATCGACTCGGGCGCGGCCAAGGACGTGCTGGAGCGGTGGATCGCGATCTGCCTGGAAGTCCGCGGCTGAGCTCGGCCTCACCGGTCGGCGGTCAGATCCGTCAGACGTCGAAGGCGCCCGCTCCTTTGTGGAGCGGGCGCCTTTCTTGCCGTCCTGGGTTCAGTCGCCGAACTCGATCTGGGACACCGCCGTACGCCAGACCGGGAGCCACTGCGGCGTGGAGCCGGCGATGTCCGCGACGGAAACCACCGCCGTACCGTCGCCGCGGTCGATCACCGCGACCATCACCGTCGAGAAGGTCTCGGGCAGCTTGGGCTTGCGCACGTCGACCTTGATCGTCAGTTCGTGGCCCTGGTGCCCGGCGACGGTGATCGGCCGGTGGGTGGCCTTGCCGATCAGCTTCACGTTCGGGTCGTAGAGGGCGACCAGGGCGTTGGTGGTGGCCTTGATGGTGGCGTCCTTGAGACCGGCCGGGGTGTTGGTGAACGGGATCGACTTGCTCAGACTGCCGAAGCCGACGTAGCTCACCCAGTCGGCCTTGCCGTCGTAGTTCTCGTGCACGGCGAGATAGCTGCCCGCACCGGCAGCCAGCCCGGCACGGTCGGAGGACGACTTCCAGGCCGACGACATCATCGGCATCGTGTCGAGCGTGCCGGTGTAGAACAGCCCACCGATCACCTTGCCCTCCGGCGTCGGCGTCGGTGAAGGCGGCAGGGACGGGCTGATCGTCTTCACGTCGCCCGCCGTTCCCGCCGGTACGTCGACCGGCGACACCGCGGCGGCGTTCGACCACAACCACGACACGCTGAACGCGGTCGTCAACGCGGCGACGAGCACCAGGGCCACGGCGCCGATCAGGCGGGCGCGGTGGACGTTGCCACCGGGCGGGCGCGTGACGACGCCGTAGGAGTCGTCGTCTCCGCTGTCATCGGGCGGTGTGACGTGCTGCTCCTGCCATCCGCCGCGCGCCGCGCGCCGGCCGGTGGTGGTGGATCCGAGCCGGTGAGCCCCCGCTGCGGACGCTCCTTGCGGCTGGCCAAGAACATCAGGCTCCTGCGGCGGGGCTTCCGGGGTGCCAGGCTCCTGCGGCGCGACTCCCGGGGTGCCAGGCTCCTGCGCCCCGTGCGTGTGTGGTCGCGGCCCGCGCGGATCGGGCCCCTGGGGACCTCCGTGCTGCGGTCCCTGTGCACCTGACGGGAGTCCTTGCGGCTCGCCGTACTGCGAAGGTCCGTGCGGTCCAACTTGCCAGGGTCCCTGCGGTCCACCCTGCGAAGGTCCCAGCGGTCCACCCTGCGAAGGTCCCTGCGGTCCAGCCTGCCACGGTCCATGCGGACCGCCTTGCGGCGCAGACCCCTGCTCCTGCTGCAGCGGAAGCTGCCCGTACGGCACAGCAGAACCAGGCCCCTGCGGAGCATGCGGTGCACCGCCAACCGGCCCCACGGGTCCACGAGGTCCCTGCGGGCCCACTGCCTGTCCGGGCCCTTGCGCCTGCGGCCCGTACTGCCCTGGCCCCTGCGGCCCGGGTCCGTACTGCCCTGGCCCCTGCGGACCCTGCTGCGGCGGTCGCCCGTACGGCGCCTGCTGCTGGGCATGCTGGCCCGCACCGCTCGGCGACTGACCCTGCGGCCCGCGGCCACCTGGCTGCTGACCGGGCCCACCGGGCTGCTGCGCGTGCTGACCGGTCCCGCCGAGCCCCTGCCCGGTGGGACTGCTCTGTTGCGCGGCTTGCGCTCCGAGACTGCCGGGCTGCTGTGCATGCTGACCGGGAGCGCCCGGCTGCTGCTGCACCGCGACCCGCTGCGGCGGCTGCACCTGCTGCACCTGCTGCGACTGGGCCTGCGGAGCACCGGGCGGCTGCGCCGGCACGTGCGGCGCGCCGCTCGGCTGATGAGTCGGTTGCGTGCTGGGCGCGCTCGGCCGCTGCTGCTTCGGCTGGGCCGGCCCGCTGGCGGGTGTCTGCGCGGCTGCACCGGCGGTTGGTGCCTCGTCGGCGCGAAGAGGAGGTGGAGGTGGGGGAGCGGGCGCCGGCGATTGTCCGAACAACGGGTCCGAAGCTCCACCGCTCAAAGCGTCCGACTGACCACCGGCCAGCGCGTCAGGCTCATCACCATGGAGCGGACGCGCCTCACCACCTGCGAGCGCTCCCGACGGACCCCCGAGCGCATCCGACGGACCGCCCCCAGACGCGTCCGACGAAGCATCCGGGCGACGCGGCGGCTCCGGTGGGGGTGCGCTGTGCCGGGGCGGGAGCGGGGGTTCGTTCTCAGCCAACGTTGATTCCCTTGAAGATCTGGGCCTCGGCGGCCCTCAGGTCCGGCCGGGTGGTGGGGATGTCGCTGATGTAGGCGACCGCGGTGCCGTCGCCGAGGTCGAACACGGCGACCGTCAGCGTGAGCACCCGGGCGGTGACCTTCGGGCTGGTCGTGGTGACGGACTGCTGGTAGTACCAGCCGTTCTTCCCGGAGCGCTTGACCGCGCCGTCGCGCACCCACTTGAACTGCACCGGGATGTTGCCGTACATCGAGCTGCGGATCTGCGTCGACAGGTCGGCGGCGGTCGCCTTCGGGTCGCCGTTGAACAGGACGGACGTGCCGAGCGCGCCGACGAACGCGTCGGCGTACCAGCTGTTCTTGCCGTCGAAGTTCTCCTGCAGCAGCACGTACTGGCCGCTGGAGTTGATCAGTTGCGGGACGAGCCGCTTGCGGTCCGACCACGGCGGACGCTGGCGCGGGAACGAGATCGCGTCGGAGGCGATCCGGGCGCCCTCGTGCAGCTTCGGGTTCTTGGACTGGCCGGGCTTGATCGTGCTCTGGCTGCCGGGCGGTGTCGTCGGCTGGCTCGTCGCAGCGGTCGGCGACGGGCTCGGCGTACCGGTCGCGGTCCCGGTCGGCACGCTGGTCGTCGGCTCGGGCGCCACCTTCTTGTCTTCGCGGTTGGCGACGAAGAACACGCCGGCCACGATGATCAGCACCAACCCGACGGCACCGGCGACGATCAGCATCGTCTTGGGCGGACCGCCCGGCTTGTCACCACCGGACTTCTGCCGTTTGCCACCGCCGGTCGGGCCAGGCGATGCGGCCTGCCACTGCGCCGGACCACCTTGCTGCGGACCCCATCCACCCGCACCTACCGCGGTGCCGGTCTGGCTGGCCGCCGCATGCTGGGGCCCAGCCGTCTGGGTCGCGTGCCAAGGGTCGCTGTGCTGGCCGGCTGTCTGCCACTGCGGAGTGGTCTGCTGGTCCGCCCACGGTCCCTGCTCACCAGCAACTGGAGCACCCTGCTGGGCCGCAACCGGTCCCCACTGGCCCTGCTGACCAGTAGCCGGCTCCGGCTCCGACTGCTGCTCGCCGCGATCCCGCCAGTGGTCCGGAAAGTCGTCGCCCGGCGTCTCGTTCGGCACCTGCCACAACTGAGGCTTCTCGTCCCCACCCGTCGCGGTGTCTGTCCCCGCTGACGTTCCGGCGTTCGCCGTACTGGCCGGGTCTGTTGCCAAAGACAACGTCCAGCCACTCTGCGCCGGCTCCACGTCACCGGTGACAGTGGCCGGATCTGGTCCGCTGGTCTGGTCGCCTGCTTCCGGAGCCGCCTGCTGAGTCCAATGCTGCGAGTTGGTCGGACCGGCGAACTTCTGCGTCCAGGTAGCGCGGGCCTTCTCCGCAGCACTGAAGGCCGCAGCCTCAGCAGCGGCATCACGCCCAGTCTCCTGTACGCCGCTCTGCCCGTCCCCGGCAGCCGCAGCCCCGACCTCGGCCCAACCACCAGCACCGGAAGTCCCAGTCGAGCCACCGGCCCCCGCAGCTCCAGAGCCGGTCTGACCCCATACAGCAGGCCCAGACGTCCCAGCGCTCCACCCTCCGGACCCCGAAGCACCCGCGGCCGACTCGGCCGAACGCCCAGACGCTCCCGAGGACGCGTCGGACCCACCCGAACTGCTCTCGGGAGTGGTCGGCTCGGCGGTGGTCGCCTCCGGCTCGGGGGTGGGCTCGTCCGGCGTCTCGCGCTCGGTCTTGTTGGTCCACTGCGTCCCGTTCCACCACCGGATGGTGTCCGGCTGGCCGGTGGGGTCCGGATACCAGCCGGCGGGAGGGTTGCTCATGGGTTCACCGTAACTTCAGCGGGGTGTCAGTCAGGCCGGGCGATCCAGGCTCAGAGACCGTCCTCCTGGCCCAGGCTGAAGGCCGCCTCCAGGTCGTGCGTCGAGTAGGTCCGGAACGCGATGTGCGTCTCGGTGCTCTGGACGCCGGGCACCCGGTTGACGTGGTCGGGGATCACGCTGGCCAGGTCGTCGTGGTGGGCGACCCGGACCATCGCGATCAGGTCGAGCCCGCCGGTCACGGAGTACACCTCGCTGACGCCCTCGATCGCCGCGACCTGCTCGGCCACCTCGGGAATCCGTGCCACGTCCGCCTTGATGAACACGATCGCCGTGACCATGTCGTCCTCTCCGTCGTACCGCTACCGCCTGCCGCGCTGAAGCATAGTTGTCAGCCGCTCATCCGGGCCGGGCCGACCGGGCGCATCCGGCGGCGGCGCCGCTCGGACGGGTGCTGGTGGTCCTCCGACCGGGGCGGGTCGAGCCGTCGCAGGTGCCGGCCGGCGCCGGAGATCGGGCAGGTCCAGGTGCCGTCCATCTCGACCAGGCGGATTCCGGGCTGGTCCAGCCAGCGCAGCACGAGCTCGATCTCCTCCGGCGAGGCCGACGCGACCGGGCCGATGCCCGGCAGGACGGTCTCGGCCGAGGCGCGCAGCATGTCCAGGTACTTGCGTGGGTCCGTCCCGCGCGCAGCGATTCCGGCCGCGGCGAGCCGCCCACGGCGGATCACGTGCAGCTCCCAGCCGCCGTCCTCGGTCCGCCGGGCTGCGCAGATCTCCGCGCAACTGGTGAGAGCCGCCATCCGCTGCATCTTCGCGCTGCTGCGGACGAACGCGCCCAGCCGGTCACGATGCACGGCGGCGTCCTCGAACCGCTCGTCCGCCGACAGTACGTCGATCCGCCGCGTCAGCGCGTCGACCACCGGGCTCGGGTCGGAGACCAGCGCGGTCCGCAGCGCGGTCACGAACTCGCCGTACGCCGCCATGTCGATCCGCCCGTCGCACGGCGCGACGCAGCGGCCCATGTCGGCCAGCACGCACGGCGACATCCGTGGCGTTCGCGACATCCGCTCGGTGCACTGCCGGATCGGGAACGCCTCGTGCAAGGCGGCCATCGCCCGCTCGGCGGTCTTACGCGAGCTGAACGGCCCGAGATAGCCGGCGTCGTCGTCGCGGACCTGCTTGACCAGCGACAGCCGGGGGAACGGCTCGACGGTCACCTTCAGCCAGTGCTGCCGCTCGGGGAACTTGGAGCGCCGGTTGTACCGCGGTTTGTGCTCCGCGATCAGCCGCAGTTCGCGGACCTCGGCCTCCAGCGACGTGCCGCACTCGATGCCGCGCACGCCGGACGCGATGCCGATCATCTCGCCGATCCGGGTCCGGGTCTCCGAGGCGGTGAAGTACGACCGGACGCGGGTCCGCAGGTCCTTGGACTTGCCGACGTACAGCACCTCGCCGCGGTCGTCGGTGAACAGGTACACACCAGGTGCGTGCGGCAACGATTCGGCCAGGTGCCGCTTCTTGCGCACGGCCGGCGCGACCCGCGACGAGAACGTCTGCAGGTCCTCCAGCGTCTGTACGCCGAGCGATCCGACCCGCTCGAACAGGCCGTGCAGCACGTCCACCGTGGCGCGCGCGTCGGACAACGCCCGGTGGTTCGGCGTCGTGGTGGCGCGGAAGAGCTTGGCCAGTGTGCCGAGTTTGCAGTTGGGCACCTCGTCCGGCGTGAGCACCCGGCGCGCCAGCAGCGCGGTGTCGACGACCGGGAAGTCCGGCCAGTCGTACCCGTGCACCTGGCTGTCGTGCTTGAGGAAGCCGACGTCGAACGGCGCGTTGTGCGCGACCAGCACGCAACCGCGGGCGAACTCCAGGAAGGCCGGCAGCGCCGAGCCGATCCGGGGTGAGGAGGCAACCATCAGATCGGTGATGCCGGTCAGCACGGCGATGAAGGGAGGGATCGGCTCGGCCGGGTTGACCAGGGTCTGGAACTCGCCGAGCAGTTCGCCGGCCCGCACCTTGACCGCGCCGATCTCGGTGATGCCGGAGTCGCCCGGCGCACCGCCGGTGGTCTCCAGGTCGACGACGCAGAAGGTGACGTCGCGCAACGGTGTGCCGAGGTCGTCGAAACTCGGTTGCACGCCACGGATCGGCTGGAGCGGTCCGGGCGCCGGGGCAGCGGCGGGATCCGGCGAGGGGCTGCTCATGGCCATGACGCTAGAAGCCCCCGCCGACAATTCCTGCGCTGACACGCGGCCGGACCGACTACGCTGCGGGTATGCGTATCCATGCGACCACCGTGTTTCCGGGCCTTCCGCCCGGCCTCTGTGGTCTGCGTCACTGGCTGAGCCAGACCTCCGTCCGGGCCGGACTGCGGACCGGTGACTGAGGCAGGCACCGCCGCCGGCTCCGCTGCCACCGCCTTGCCCGAACCGGTTCGGCAACGGGTTCTCGCTCTCGCCGCCCAGGCTCTCGGTCAGCTGCCCGCGACCGACATCCCTGCGCCGCTGCGGCGGTTCGCCAGCTTCGCGCCGGCCAAGCGGGCCAAGCTGTCGGCGTCCGTGCTCGGTCCGATCCTGGCCACCGACGAGCCTTTTCGCCGGTTGATCGCCTTCGAGGTACGCCGTGAGCACCCGGCGCTCGGCGACGCGGTCGCCGAGGGCGTCGCGGTACCGGCCGCCGAGCCGGTCGAAGTGGCGGCCCTGGCCTACCTGCTGCGCCCGGACGACTGGGAGGAGCGAGTGCTCGCCGCGGCCCAGGTGCAGCCGGAGGCGCCCGCCGTCGACGACCAGGCAGTCCATCGGCTCACCGAGCAGCTCGACCAGGCCCGGACCGAGACCCGTCAGGTCCGTGAGCGGCTGCGCGAGCAGGTCAACGAGCTCAAGGCGGAGAACACCACTCTGCGCCGCAAGCTGAACGAGGCACGCCAGCGGATCAACGGTCTGCAGAGCGAGCTCGAGCAGCGCACGCTCGAGGCGACCACCGCCGACGAGCGCGTCGCGGCCGCCCGGGCCGAGGTCGAGCGCGAGGTGCGCAAGCTGCGCGCCCGGGTGACCGAGCTGGAAGCTGTCGAGCACGCGGCCCGTCGTACGGCGGGGCAGGAGCGGGAGATGGCGTCGACGCGGACCAGACTGCTGCTCGACACACTGGTCGAGGCCGCCGGTGGTCTACGGCGTGAGCTGGCGTTGCCGCCCGGGGGAGACCTCCGGCCGGCCGACACCGTCGCCGGGATCGAGCCGTCCGCGGCGCCGGTCGGGCGATCGGCACCGGACGACGACCCGGCGCTGTTCGACGAGCTGCTCGCGCTCCCGCAGGTGCATCTGGTGATCGACGGGTACAACGTCACCAAGACCGCCTGGCCGAACTCGCCGTTGCACTCGCAGCGTCAGCGCCTGGTCACCGCACTGGGCGCCCTGGTGGCTCAGCGCCGGGTCGAGGTCACCGTGGTCTTCGACGGCGCGGAGCTGTCCGGACCGGTGCAGCTGACGCCGCCGCGCGGGGTGCGGGTCAGATTCAGCCCGGCCGGGGTGATCGCGGACGAGGTGATCCGGCAACTGGTACGCGCCGAACCGCCGGGCCGGCCGATCGTGGTCGTCTCGTCGGACCGGGAGGTTGCCGAGAGCATCGTCCAGCTCGGCGCCCGGGCGCTGTCCGCGGCCAGCCTGATCGCCCGGATCGCCCGCGCCTGAAGGAGTCTCACCGCGTCCGTCCCCGGCCGCTGATTCGCGCGTCACGGCAACGGATCCACCCGTCCTGAATCGGTGCTCTGCCGAAAACTGTCGGTGGGGCTCTCTAGCGTCCTTGTCAGCCGGATGCAAGTCCGGATGCTTCCCCCTTTGGAGGACGTTGTGCTGATCGACTGCGACGCGTGCGTGATGAGAGGCCCGGGCTGCCAGGACTGCGTGGTCACGGTGGTGCTCGGGCTGACGGCCGAGCGGACCGGCGAGCTGCGGATCGACGACGACGAGCGCGCGGCGCTCGACGTACTGGCTCAGTCCGGTCTGGTGCCACCGCTGCGGCTGGTGCATGCCGTCAGCAGTGTCGAGCCAAACACTGCTGGAGAAGGCGATTCGGCCGCCGACGCCGTCTGACCGCCGTCCGGTCGCGCCCTGACCGCGACCGGTGCGGCGGGCAAGGGGTTGGTGGACGTTAATTTTGGATCAAACCCGAGGGGCGAATTGCACCGGTCACGAATCGGTTACTACTGTTACCTCTCGTTGCCTCAGCGTGTCGGTCTACCGGACCGGCCGGGCAGCACCAGCCGAAGGGTGACCCGCCGGCTGGCGACGGACCTGCTGCGATAGGTTCGGCGCCACGAGTGCGCGGTCGACGGGGACGGCGTGAGCAGAGGAAGGGACCAACCGGGCTGTGTCCACCGGACGCATCAACCGCACCAAGGGAATCGCCCTCGCCGCCATCACCACCACCGCCGTCGTGGCGGGCGTGCTGTTCGTCCAGGGCGCCGCGGACGCGGAACCGAAGCCCACACTGGCGCAGGCGAGGGCCCAGGTCGCGGCACTGCAGCACAAGGCCGAGGAGGCCGGTGAGTCCGCCAACGATCTGCGTGGCCAGATCAAGGCGTCGAGCGACCGGGTGAAGGCGCTGCAGACCGGTATCAAGAAGCAGCAGGCCCAGGTGGACGCGGTGAAGCGGCAGATCGGTTCGCTGGCCGTGGCCGGCTACCAGACCTCCGGGATGACGACGACGGCCCAGTTGCTGCTGTCGACGAACCCCGACCAGTTCCTCAGCCAGGCCTCCACCGCCCAGGCGTACGCCGGCCAGCAGAACTCGGCCCTGCGCCGGTTCCAGGCCGCCCAGGGCAAGCTGGCCGACCTCCAGGCCAGCGAGCAGACCGAGCTCGCCGCGCTGCAGGCCGTGCAGGCGCAGCAGGACAGCCTGAAGAAGCAGATCCAGGCCAACCTCGACGCCGCCGAGAAGGTGCTCGACAAGCTCAGCGACGACGAGCGGGCCCGGATCGAGGCCGAGAACGAGAAGGAAGAGGAAGAGGCCCGCGAGCAGCGGCCCAGCCGCGACGGCCGGATGGACGACGGCGACGAAGAGCTGCCGAACGTCCCGGCCAGCGGGCGCGCCGCGATCGCCGTCCAGTACGCGATGGCCCAGCTCGGCGACTCCTACGTCTGGGGCGCCGCCGGCCCGAGCTCGTTCGACTGCTCCGGCCTGACGATGGCGGCCTGGGGCAAGGCCGGCGTCTCGCTGTCGCACTCCTCGAGGGCG
Organism: Kribbella sp. ALI-6-A; assembly: GCF_001984195.1. GTDB lineage: Bacteria > Actinomycetota > Actinomycetes > Propionibacteriales > Kribbellaceae > Kribbella. The sequence goes on along the minus strand of NZ_MTQN01000011.1, from coordinate 971,180 downwards.
CAGATCGGCGAAGGCCGCCGGGTGAGCAAGAGCCAGCTGCAGCCGGGTGACCTGGTGTTCTTCTACAGCCCGATCAGCCACGTGGGCATGTACATCGGCAACGGCCGGATGGTGCACGCGAGCCGTCCGGGCAAGCCGGTCAAGACCGACTCGATCGACCAGATGCCGTACAGCGGTGCGGTCCGTCCGGGCTGACCCGGCGCGTCACCGATCGATGATCGCGGCTCCGGGGCGAGACCCCCGGGGCCGCGTCGTTTCACCACCGGATGTGTTCTCCTGTCCGGGAGGACGCATAAAGTGACTCCCCTGACTGGGGCAGGTGAGCAGCAAGGGGCCGAGGTGAACGACGACCAGCGCGAGACGACGCCCCTGCCGGCCGTTCCGCCGCACGCCGCGTCCTCCGCCGAGCAGCCGACGGTGGTGATCCCGAGCCAGCCGGACGCCCCGGCGGATCCCGAGCCGTCGCGCCCGAACGGCAAGTCCGAGGCGCGGCCGGACAGCCCCCGGTCCGACAAACCGCCGTCGGATCAGACCACGGTGGTCATCCCCGCCCAGCACGCGGCGCGCCGGCCCGAGAAGCCGCGCGCCGACAAGCCGCGTGCGGGCAAGCCCCAGGCCGAGAGATCTCGCGCCGAGAAGCCGCAGCCGCAGCCGTCGAAGCAGGCGTCGGCACCAGGCGGCTGGTGGGACGACGCGCCTGCCGAGCAGAAGATCTCGCCAGTAGCCTCCAGCCGCCTCAGCCAGTCGAGCTCCCGCTCCGAGGCGCCGGCCGCCCGCTCCGAGCAGCCGGCCTCACGCACCGAGCAGCCGAGCACCAAAGCTGTGCCCGCCCACTCCGAGCAGTCGTCCCCTCGGGCAGAGGCAGGCACCACGCGCACCGAGCAGTCGTCCCCTCGTACCGACACAGCAAAGACTGAGCGGCCTGCCGCCTCCACCGCTCTGCTCAGCGGCGGCGGCGACAAGCCTCCGGCCGACGGACCGTGGAAGGGCGTCGTCTGGCCCCTGCCGCGGCCGTTGGTCAAGCGGATCGCCCTGGGCGCCGCGGTGGGAGTGGTCGGCGTGGCCGCGTTCGCTGGGCTCCGGCAGTTGGCCGACGCGCCCGCCGACCCGGCTGGGGCGAACGGCACCCCCACCCCGGGGCAGACCTCGACCACCCCGCCCGAGGCCTCCGAAGGAGTGCGCCGGGCGGTGGCCGGCGAGGCGGTGCTGCAGAAGATGGTTGACGCCGTCCGCGCCGAGAACCGCGCCGAGTTCCTGAAGACGGTCGACCCGCAGGCCAAGTCGTTCACCGACCAGGCGCGCACCGTCTACACCAACCTGAGCAAGCTTCCCCTCGCCACGTTCCAGATGCGCTACGTCAGCGACGACCCGGGCGCGCTCGAGCCGGACCGGACCCGCGACCTCGGCGGCACCGAGTCCTGGCTCGCCCAGGTCGAGGTCTCCTGGCAACTGTCCGGGTACGACGCGAAGCCGGCCCGCGAGACCCTGCCGGTGACCTTCGTCACCCGCGACGGTACGACGTACGCCACGTCCTTCTCGGACCGGTTCGTCGCCGGTCAGCGCCGGCCGATCTGGGCGCTGGGCAGCATCGACGTCGCCAAGAGCGAGCACAGCCTGGTGATCAGCCTGGACTCGCAGGCCGACGCCGACGACTACGCCGAGGTCACCGACCGCGCGGTCGAGTCGGTCAGCAAGGTCTGGGGCCGCAACTGGCGGCAGAAGGCGGTCGTCTACCTGCCGTCGAAGCAGTCCCAGATGGAGAACGTGCTCGGCGCCCAGCAGGGCACCTACACCCAGATCGCGGCCGTCACGATGGCCGAGCTGGACACGCCGCAGGTCGGCGCGCCGGTCCGCATCGTGGCGAACCCGAAGCTGTTCGACGAGCTCGGCAAGCAGGGCCGGCGGATCGTGCTGACCCACGAGACCACCCATGTCGCCTCGACCGCTACCGCCTCGCCGGTACCGTTGTGGTTGGCCGAGGGGTTCGCCGACTACGTCGCGTTCACCGCCGTGTCCGTGCAGGACGAGTCGGCGGCGAAGGAGCTGTTCAAGGCGATCCGCGCGGGCCGGGTGCCGAAGGCGCTACCGGCGCCGGAGGCGTTCGCCGCGTCGTCGACGGAGCTCCCGCAGGCCTACGAGTCGGGCTGGCTGGCGTGTCGCCTGATCGCCGAGCGGGAGGGACAGAGCAAGTTGGTCAAGTTCTACCGGACCGTGCACGCGTCGAAGAGCCCGACCGGGCTGGCCGACGCGTTCCGCACCGTGCTGGGCACCACCGAGCAGCAGTTCGTCGCCGACTGGCAGAACTACATCAAGAGGCTCGCCGGTGTCTGAGGCGGCCGCCCGCCGGATCCCCTGGATCGCCGGTGTGCTGGTCGCCGCCGCGCTGGTCGTGATCATCGTCACCACCACCCCGTGGCACCTGATCGACCTGCCGAAGCCCGATCCGGCGCTGGACTTCACCTCCAGCGAGATCGACCGCCAGCAACGGTTCCGGCACGAGCTGTTGCCCTGGTCAACCACTTCCTGGGTGCTGTCGGTGCTGGTCCCGCTGGTGATCGGCTTCAGCCCGCTCGGCCGCCGCCTGTACGACGTACTGCGGATCCGCCGCTGGTACCTGGCCGTCCCGGTGCTCGTCGCGGGTCTCGGCCTGCTGACGTCGCTGATCACCCTGCCGACCGACGCGTTCGCCGAGCAGGTCACCCGCGACTACGGCCTGTCCACCGAGAGCTGGGGGTTGTGGCTGCGCGACCGCACCGTGAACTGGCTGCTGATGTCGGCCGCGCTGATCGCGATCGCGCTCGGCCTGATCGCGCTGGCGAAGAAGTGGCGGTCCTGGTGGTGGGTGCCCGCGGCGATCGCCGGCGCGGTGCTGGTGCTGGGTGTTTCGTTCGCCTATCCGGTGCTGGTCGAGCCGCGGTTCAACGAGTTCACCTCGATGGCGCCGGGCCCGCAGCGTGACGAGTTCATGCAACTCGCCCGCGAGGACGGCGTCCCGGTGCGGGACGTGCTGGTCGCCGACGCCTCGAAGCGCACGACCGCGCTGAACGCCTACGTGTCCGGGTTCGGCTCGACCCGGCGGCTGGTGGTCTACGACACGTTGCTGAGGGACGCACCGCCGGCGCAAGTCCGGCTGGTGGTCGCGCACGAGCTCGGGCACGCCGCGGAGAACGACGTGCTGCACGGGACATTGATCGGCACGCTCGGCGCGGCGTTCGCCGTGGTGCTGCTGCGGTTGTTGCTCGGATCCCGGATGGCCGACCCACGCCGTACGGCGTTGCTGCTGGCGCTGATCGTGGCCGGGACCACCCTGGCGGCCCCGGTGCAGAACCTGGTCAGCCGCAGGATCGAGGCGCGCGCCGACTACCACTCGCTGCGCCTGACCAACGACCCGCAGAACTTCGTCGAGATGCAGCACGCGCTCTCGGTGCGGAACATCTCCGGCCTCGAACCGAGCCGCTGGCGGTACTGGATGTTCGCCAGCCACCCGACGCCGCCGGAGCGGATCGCGATGGGCCGCGCGTGGGGGAGCGAGCACGGCGACCCGGTGCCGCCACTGGTCAAGTGATGACCGTTCTCGTCGTCACCAACGACTTCCCGCCCCGCCAGGGTGGCATCGAGACCTTTGTCCGCTCGCTGTGCGACGAGTTGTCCGAGCTCGTCGTCCTGACCTCGCGCAGCCCCGGCGACACGGCGTACGACGCCACGCTGCCCTTCCCGGTCGTCCGCGATCGCACCTCGATGCTGTTGCCCACACCGCGGGTCACCCGCCGGGCGATCGACCTGATGCGCCGGTACGACGCCGACCGGGTCGTCTTCGGCGCCGCCGCACCGCTCGGCCTGATGGCGCCCGCGCTGCGCCAGGCCGGTGCACGCCGGATCGTTGCCCTCAGCCACGGTCACGAGACCTGGTGGGCTTCCCTTCCGGCGACCCGGCAAGCGCTTCGCCGGATCGGCGACGCCGCGGACGTCGTCACCACGGTCTCCGCCTGGTGCGAGCAGCGCATCGCCCCCGCTCTGTCGCCCAAGGCAACGATCGAGCGCCTGACGCCAGGCGTCGACACGTCCCGCTTCTTTCCCGGCTGTGGGGGAGAGGCGGTCCGCGGTGAGCTCGGCCTCGGCGGCCGTCCGGTGGTCGTCTGTGTCTCGCGACTCATCGCGAGGAAGGGCCAGGACACCCTGATCCGCGCCTGGCCGCGCGTGCTGGCCGACGTACCGGATGCTGTGCTGCTGCTCGTCGGCGACGGTCCTGATCGAGAGCGGCTGGAGGCCTTGGCGCGGCCGCTCGGAGGGTCGGTTCGGTTCGCCGGAGCCGTGCCCTGGCAGGACATTCCGCCGTACGTCGATGCGGCGGACGTATTCGCGATGCCGACCCGGACCAGGCGGTTCGGGCTCGAGCCGGAGGCGCTCGGCATCGTCACGCTGGAGGCCGCCGCGACCGGGAAACCGGTGGTGGTCGGCGACTCCGGCGGTACGGCGGACACCGTGCGGCACGGCGAGACCGGTTACCTGGTCGACCCCTACAACCCGGTTGCGACCGCCGTCCGGCTGGTCGAGCTGCTGACCGATCCGGGCCGGGCGCAAGCATTCGGTGCGGCCGGTCGCGCGTGGGTCGAGGCCGAGTGGACCTGGGCCCGATCCGGGGCGAAGCTGCGGAAGCTGCTCGACGTCTGAGCAAATGTGTGTACTCTGGGTCCATGCATCAGATGTCCCGCCTCGCCGCAGCCGTACGAGCTTTCCGCTCTCCGGCTGCCGCTGCCTGACATCTTCTTCCAGAAACCGGCGACCGGAAACGGTCCGCCGGTTTTCGCGTTTCCGAGGCCAGCACTGTTTCCGGTCCGATCCAGACAAGGACCCGAAATGAACCTGACCAAGACCTTCGTCGACTTCTTCACCGAGCGCGGCCACGTCCCGACCACGGGGTCCTCGCTCATCCCACGCCCCGGTGATCCGGTGCTGTTCACGACCTCGGGCATGCACCCGCTCACGCCGTACCTGGAGGGTGAGCCACATCCGCTGGGCAGACGCGTGGTCGGGGTGCAGCGATGCCTGCGCACGACCGACCTGGACGAGGTCGGTGATCCGACTCACCTGACCGTGTTCGAGATGCTCGGCTCGTGGTCGTTCGGCGACTACGGCAGCGAGCAGACGCTGCGCTGGGGTTACGAGCTGCTCACCGAGCGGTTCGGGATCGACCCCGGCCGGCTCTACGTCACCGTGTTCGGCGGCGACGACCAGGTCGAGCTGGACCAGGAGTCGCTGCGCACCTGGCAGTCGCTCGGCCTGCCGATCGAGCTGACCACCGACGAGAACTGGTGGTCGAACGGCCCGACCGGTCCCTGCGGCCCGGACTCCGAGATCTTCGTCTGGACCGGCCAGGGGTCACCGGAGGGCACGCCGACCACCGACGACCGCTGGGTCGAGGTGTGGAACCACGTGATGATGCGCTACCGCCGGCTCGGCGACGGGTCGCTCGAACCGCTGGAGCAGCGCAACATCGACACCGGGCTCGGCCTGGAGCGGCTGACGATGCTGCTCGAGGGCAAGCAGTCGGTCTACGAGACCAGCCTGTTCGAGCCGTGGATGCGGACCGTGCCGCGGCTGTGGAAGCTGGACGAGACCTCCGAGCGGATCGTCATCGACCACCTGCGGTCGAGCATCGTGATCGTCGGCGACGGCGTGCACCCGTCGAACACCGGGCGCGGCTACGTGCTGCGCCGGCTGATCCGCCGGGTGCTGACCATCCTGTGGCGCGAGGACGAGTCGCGGTCGCTGTCGGACCTGCCGATCGAGCTGTTCCAGCAGACGCTGAACCACTTCCACCAGGGCGAACTGGTCACGCTGGTGCGGCGGATCATGATCGACGAGGAGATCCGGTTCACCAACCTGCTGGAGCGCGGGCGCAAGGTGCTCAGCCACGACCGGTTCCGCAAGCCGCTGGACGACAGCGACTTCGAGTACCTGCACGAGACCCATGGCCTGCCCCGCGAGCTGGTCGACTCCTTGCTCTAAAAGACCTGGATGGCCCGGGCTGTCACGTCGTACGGCGACCAGCCCGGGCTCCCGGTCTTCGCGAAGTCGACCCAGGCCTTGTGCATCCGGTCCGCCAGCTCCTGCGGCGGCTCCGGCCCGAACAGCGGCGACGCCGCGGTCGCCAGAGTGTCGAACACGAACGGCAGCTCCAGCGCATGGCAGGACCTGAGCCCCTCCAGCGGCGACTCCCAGCTGAACTCGTAGACGTACGCCGTACCGCCTGCCGCCTGCTGCGCCTCGGCCAACCGGATCGTCGGCTCGGTGAAGACACGGTTGCTGCTGATCGCCGTGAAGATCTCGCCGGGAGTCCCGGTGTGTTCCAGCGCCAGCGCCGGGTCGAGCCCTGCCCTCTGCAGCAGCAGCAGCGGCAGCATCTCCGCGGTGATGCCTGCCGCGAGTCCGCTCGGCACGCTGAACAGGTTGAACTCGTGCCGCGTCGTACCGGCCATCAGCTCCACACCGGCCGCCGCACCCGCGGCGATCGCTTCGAGCGGCCGCTGGTGGATCAGTTCGCCGTCGATCACCGGAAGCACCGGCATGATGCCGCCCCCGGCGCTGACCGTCGTCTTGCCCCACCTGGCCGGATCGGGCGCCGCCCGCAGCTCGACCGACACCTGCCGCTGCGCCGCGATCAACTCCGCGACGTCCACCGACGCGAACCCCGCCGCCGTCGCCGGTACGCCGAGCCGCTTGGCCACCTCGGCCGTCACGAGCGCGAGGTCGCTGTCGAGCGCGGTCGCCTCGGCGGACCCACTCTGCACGATCGCGCGGTGGAACAGCCCTTGCGCCGCGGGGATCGTGAGCAGCGTCGCCACGCTCATCCCGCCGGCCGACTGGCCGAAGATCGTCACCTGCTCCGGGTCGCCGCCGAAGGCCGCGATGTTGTCGCGGACCCAGCGCAGCGCCGCGATCTGGTCGAGCAGTCCGCGGTTGCTGGGCGCGTCGGGCACGACGCCGAACCCCTGCACGCCCAGCCGGTAGTTGATCCCGACCAGCACGACGCCGTCGCGGGCGAACGCCGTCCCGTCGTACGCGGGGGTGGCGTTGGAGCCGTTGCGGAACGCGCCGCCGTGAATCCACACCATCACGGGCAGGCCTTCGCCGCCCGGAGTCCAGACGTTGAGGTTGAGGAACTCGTCGCCGGGTGTGATCGGGTTGGCCAGCAGGACGTCGAAGGGCGGATCGTACGGCGGCTGCGGCGCGGTCGGCCCGAGCCGGGTGGCCTCGCGCACGCCGTCCCACGGGGTCACCGGTCGCGGCGGGTCGAAGCCGACCGGGCTCGCGGCGTACGGGATGCCGAGACAGGCGGTCACGCCTTCGGTCGTGACGCCCCGAATCTGTCCGCCCTCGACCGCGATGACCGGCTCCATGCCGACTATCCTCGCACCGACTCCGGGACGTCCTCGGTGATCGGCATTTCGGGCGGTGCCACCTTGCCGACCGACGACTGCGCGACGAACGCGCCGAGCAGCACGATCGCGCCGCCGATCACCTGGCTGGTCGACAGCGTCTCGTTGAGCAGCAACCAGGCGAACAGCGTCGCCGCCACCACCTCGACGTACGCGACCGCGCCGCCGATCGCCGCCGACAGCCGCTGTACCGCGGCGGCGCCGGCCAGGTACGCGACGACCGTGCTGACCACGATCAGCCAAGCCGCGAACACCCAGCCCGGAGCCGACCGCTCGCCGATCGCGATCGTGTCGGTGAGCGCGTTCCACGGGATGCCCCACGGTGCGGCGATGGCGGTCAGCAGCACGGCGCCGACCACACTGCCCGCCGCCGTCATCACCAGCGGATCGGCGAGGCCGGTCAGCTTGTCGATCAGGATGAAGTACGTCGCCTGGCACGCCGCGGCGCCGAGTCCGGCGAGCAGTCCGATCAGGTCGAGCTGTACGCCGGACCACACCTCGACCACCGTCGCGAGCCCGACCAGCGCGATCCCGACGCCGAGCGCGGCCGACTTCGGGACGGCGACCTTGCGGCCGAACTTGAGCCAGGCCACCACCAGCACCGGCCCGGAGAACTCGAGCAGGATCGCCACGCCGACCGGCAACCGGCTGGCGGCGATGAAGAACAGCGTCTGGCAGCCGGCGATCCCGGTCAGCCCGTACAGCACGAGCTGCGGCCAGGACGCGCGAGCGGCCCGCAGCCCGGCCGTGCCGCGGAAGATCAGCACGAGCGGGACGAGCAAAGCAGCCGCGCCGAGGATCCGCAGCCAGGCGGCCTGCTGCGGCGACATCCCGGCGCCGATCAGCGCTTTGGCGAACGGTCCCGACCCGCCGAAGGTGATCGCCGAGAAGAGCGCGAACCCGAGCCCGATCGACTTGGTCCGGGCAGCTGTCTCAGTCATGGGCGTAATGCTGGCACACCCATTACACCGCGTCGAGGGTGATTCTCACCGCTTGGTCGTCTCAGAGCACGTTGACCGCGCGGGCGGCCACTACCGCTACAGCGAGCAACGAAATCGCCGACTGGACGGTCATCAGTGTCTTCACCCGCGCCGACAGCGGCATCGTGTCGGTCGGGCTGAACGCCGTCGCCGCGGTGAAGGCGACGAACAGGTAGTCGGTGAATCCCGGCAGCCAGCGCTCCCAGCCCGGGATCTCGGCGGTCATCTGCGGGAACAGCAGATCGGCGCGCTCCACCTCCCGCTCGTGCTCGGGCGCCCGGGCGAACGGTCCGCCGCGGTCGATCTCCCAGTACCAGACCGCGAACGCGACCACGTTGGTCACCCAGATCAGCAGTGCGGCCTTCACCAGCACCATGCCGTTGTCCACCCGGCCGGAGGTGAGGTAGTCGATCAGTCCGGCCAGATAGATGCCGTTGAAGACCACGAGCACGCCCAGCAGGACCAGTTCGATCCAGCGCAGCCAGGGCTCGTCCCGGCGGAGGTGGAAGGGATTGGCCCACACCAGCGGCACGAGCAGCGCGACGCCGAGGGCGGGCAGCAGCCAGCGCGGCAGCGACAGCACCTGCGCCGGGACGGCCAACTGCAGGGCCAGTACGACGAGCACCGCCAGCGAGGCCGGCCAGCGCCGCATGTGCTTCGTACTGGGCGCCGTTGCCTTCGGGACCTTGTTCACTCCAGCATTCTGGCCCCTGCGATGGCCTAGCCGACGGATGCGTCGACCACGGCCTGCCCGACGTCCGTACGCCGGTAGTGCACCTGGTGTCCCGTTCTGCGACGCGTCACCAGCCCAGCGCCGTACAGAGCGGCCAGGTGCTCGGCCACCGTCCCCAGCGCGAGCCCGTACTGCGCCGCGAGCGCGCTGGTCGTCGCGGGCGGGTCGAGCGCCGTCAGCAAGGTCGCTCGTGTGCGGCCGAGCAGCGTCGCCAGGGGATCGGGCGCGGTGGGCGCGTCGTCCCAGAGCCTGGCTGCTCCGCGCGCCGGATAGACCAGGGTGGGTTGGTAGCCCGGGGCAACGATCATCACCAGGTGCGGCCAGGCGAAGACGCCGGGGGCCAGCAGCAGGCCTTCCCCGCTGAGCTCGCGGTCCGGTTCGCGGTAGCGGGACGCGACCAGTTCGCCGTCGTCCCACGACAGCGTCGGATGCAGATCGTCGAACAACTTGGTGAGCCCGCCAGTGGTGAACTGCTCGCCGCGGTGGGCGATGTCGTCCTCGAGCACCCGGCTGATCGCCGGCCAGTCGGGTTCGATCAGGGTGGTCCAAGCGCTCTCGATCTGGTCGGCGATCCGCTCCCGCGTCCCGGCGGGGTCGGCCAGCATCCGGTCGATCGTGGCGGCGGCGGGATTGTTCATCTCGTCCCGCGAGCGCCGCAGCTCGGCCCGGACGACGTCCAGCGGCGTACTGCGGACCCGCGCGATCTCGGTGCTGAACTTGGCCCGCGAGGCCTTCGGCGGGGGAGTGATGAAGTCCGGCGTGAACCCGCTGCGCGGCTGCACAGCTCGCAACATCCCCAGGTCGAGCGTTCGGGCGGCCTCGGATTTGGCTGCGATCCAAGGCGAGTAGAGCGGCCGGTGCTTGCTCCCGTGCAGCACCCGCACCGCCGACACGGTCTCCCACAGCGGTGACATCCCGAACCGGCACCGCACGGCATCCGCGCGGGTGAAGCGGAGGACAGTCATCGCCGATGCAAACTTTCGGTCATTTCCGAAACTATAGTCCTGCCGGCGACGCAGGGAGCACTCTCGGCAGGTGACCTCTCCACCGATCGCTGCCACTGGCTATCTGACCGTCCTGCGTGTCCCCGGGCTTCGCGCGGTCTTCGCCGCCCACGCCGTCTCGATGGTCGGCACCGTCGCAGCCCAGGTCGCGTTGTCCATCCTGGTCTTCGACCGCACCGGCTCGCCTCTGCTCTCCGCGCTGGTCCTGGCCTGTTCCTTCCTGCCGTATGCGCTCGGCGGCACACTGCTCTCCTCGATCGCGGACCGCTACCCGGCGCGCCCTCTTCTGGTCACCTGCGACCTGCTCAGCGCCGGCTGCATCGCCGTCATGCTGATCCCGGACCTGCCGGTGCCCGCTCTGCTCGGCCTGCTGCTGCTCACCGGTCTGATCGCCCCGATCTTCGCGGGCGCCCGCTCCGCCAGCCTCACTCAGCTGCTGCCGGCGGAGCTCTTCCCGACCGGCCGCTCCCTGCTCCGCGCGATCAGCCAGATCACGGTGCTTAGCGGCTTCGCCCTCGGTGCCGTCGCCGTTGCCGCGGTCGGCCCGACCTGGCTCCTGGCCCTCGACGTCGTGACCTTCGCGCTGTCGGCGCTGCTGATCCGTTTCGGCACTCCGTCCACGCCGGCACCCGGCACCGGCGGCAACACCCTGCAGGCGTCGCGCGAAGGGCTGCGCTATCTCTTCACCACACCCAAGGTGCGAAACCTTCTCCTGCTCACCTGGGCAGCGCCCGCGTTCTCCGCCGTACCCGACGGCCTGGCCGTCGCGTACGCCGCGCAGACCGGCGCCGCCGCTTCCGCCGCCGGCGCGCTGTTCACCGGGTACGCCGCCGGCACGGTCCTGGGCGAACTCGTCGGCACCCGCCTCGCCCCGCGAACACGCCGGCGTCTCCTCGTACCGTTGCTCCTGGCAACACAACTTCCGGCTGTCGTCTTCGTCTTCACGCCGTCGGTTGCGAGCGCGGCATTGCTCCTGGCGGTCTCGGGCTGCGGTCACGCCTTCAACCAGGCCGTCGATCCGATGATCCTGGCCGCGGCCGACCCGGCGTACCGGGGGCGGCTGTTCACCGTGCAGACCAGCGGCATGATGACGGTGCAGGGCTTGACCATCGCGCTGGCCGGTGCGGTCGGGACGTTCGTGCGGCCCAACCTGACCATCGCGTTCGCCGGAGTGCTCGGCGTGCTGACGGTGCTGGTGCTGGCCCGCAAGGTCGTCAGCGCGAACTGAGCTGGTGCGGGTGATCCTGGCCGGCGGCGAACAGCAGCGGGTGATGCTCGAGCTGCTCGGAGTCGTCGGTCGGCGGCGCTGCCTCGAGCACTCTCGGCCAGCTGCGCCCAGCCTCAGGCGCTGGCGCGGATCACCAGGGGAGCGCTGACGAGTTGGCCCGGCTCGTCCGGTTCGCCGGCGATCTCGTGCAGGGCTCGGGTGAACAGGCAGTGCGCGATGTCGCGCAGGGGGATACGCGCGGTGGTGAGCGGCGTGTCGAGCATGCTGGCGAACGGGAAGTCGTTGAAGCCGGTGACCGCGACGTCCTCGCCGACCTTCACGCCTCGGCGTTGCAGCGCCCGGATCGCGACCACGGCGAAGGCGTCGTTGTCGGCGACAAAAACCTCCGGGTGGTCGGGGGCGTCCATCGCCGCGCTGACGTAGGCACCGACCGCGTCCAGATCCTCGAAGGACCGCGTCGAGTGCGGCGAGCTGAACTCGCGCAGGAATCCCTCCTCGCGCTGGTGGACCCACGGCAGTTCGCTTCTCGTGCCCAGGTACGCCGCGCGGGTCCGCCCGGTGGATCGCAGGTAGCGCGCGATCGTCGCCATCGACTCCACGTTGTCCACGTCGACCCAGCACTGCCGGTGCCCCGGACCCGTCCGGCCGAACGCGACGAACGGGAAGCCCCGCGTGCTGAGGAACTCGATGCGCGGATCGTTCGGCATGGTTTCCAGCACGATGATCGCGTCGACCTGGCGCGCCGCGATCAGCTGTTCGTACAGGGCGATCTCGGATTTGCCCTCCGTCGGCGTCGTCACGTGCACGCCGTACCCGCCGACGGACGCCGCCTTGACCAGCCCACCGAGCAACCCGTGCAGGAAACCACCCAGCCCTGGATTCTGCTCGTTCACCACGTCGTCGTCGAGGTACAGCGGCAGGCCGATCACCTGGCTCCGGCCGGATGACAGGGCGCGGGCTGCGTGGTTCGGCGTGTACCCGAGCTCGTCGATCGCGGCCTGCACCGTGGCCACCGTCTGGTCGCTCACCCGGTGCGGCGCGTTCAGCACGTTCGACACGGTCATCGCCGACACCCCGGCCCTGCGCGCCACGTCGGCCACCGTCGTGCGCCGGTACGCGATCGACTTCTTCTGCTCGGCCGCCATCATGTCCCTTCGTTGCCCCACCCGCTCTGCCTGCCGACCCGTGTTGTACCCATCAAACCCGCTCGACCCTCGCCACGCCGCCGACCGGGACCTCGATCGCCCACAGCCCCCGCGGCGGCGTCGTCCTGCTCCGCGCCACCTCGGCACCCGAGCAGTCCGACACTACGAGCTCGACCGGGCCATCGCCGGCGCCGTCGAGCAGCAGGATCGGATCGTTGCCGCCGTTCACCAGCAGCAGTACGTCGGCCGGCGCGGCCAGCCGCACGACGGGGTTGGAGTACACCGCGACGATCGTCTCCTCGGCGGAGATCGCCGCGACCTGCGTGTACCGCGCGTCCGGCCGCACCGGCACCAGCTCACCCCGCAGCAGCGTCGCCGCATGGTCCCGCAGGAACCCGAGCCAGTACCGCACGACCCGATCGTGCGCGGCCGGCAACGATTCGAGCTCGACCGACACCTGCGCGACGCTGAACAGCACCCCGATGAACTGCTCCGCCACAGCTTCCGGCGACGCGTCCGGATGCCACATCAACATGTCGGAGTGCACGGCCCGGTCTCCCGCGAGCAATCGCGCATCGACCGTCCGGACCCGGTTCTCCACCGCGTCCAGCGCACAGTCGCCGGCCCGCAGGAACGTTCCGTACTGCCAGAGCCGCGGGTTCACGTAGTCCTGCCGGAACTCGATCAGCAGGTCCGGCCGCAGCCGCTGCAGCTCGGCTCTCACCTCCGCGAAGAACTTCTCGACGCCTTCGTCCACCGTCGCGCAGTCGCCGTCCGGTGCCGCCGGTGGATTTCTCCAGGCCCAGCTGTCGATGAAGTCGAGCTTCAGTCCGTCGACGCCCCAGTCACGCACCGGCCGGATGCAGCACTCGACCAGATGCTCGCGGACCTCCGGGTAGCGCGGGTCGAGCGCCACCGTGGTCTGCTCCTCGTCGAGGAAACCGAGGGCCTGGTCCTTGAAGCGGTCCCACGCCTTCGAGTGCCGGCCCATCAGTGGCGGCGCGATCCACAGCACGTAAGCGACTCCGTGCTCGTGCACACGCCGGACGTGCTCGGCCATGTCGGGGAAAGTGCTGCTCGTCGGCTCCCAGTCGCCGCAGTACGCGTAGCCCCGCGCCGTGTTGTCCGTCTGCCAGCCGTCGTCGACGATGACCGCGCTGCAGCCGTACTGCGCGCCGGTCGCCGCGTGCCGCTCGACCGACTGCTCGGACACGTGCTGGTGATCGGAGTACCAGGTCGAGTACATCGCGGTCCGGACCACCTCCGGCACCGGCGCGATCCGGTCGCCCAGCTCGTCCGTCCAGGCCGCTGTCACTCCACGCAAAGCCGCGGCGAAATGCAGGCCGCGCAGGTCGATCCGGAGCGTGAAGCGATGCTGCCCTTCGACCGGCTCGACGTCCTCGATCGCCAGTTCGACCAACTGCTCGGCGGTCTCCTCGTTCACCCCGACAGCGAAGTCGCAGCCCCGCACGCCGGCCGACAACGAGACCGTCAGCGGGCTGATGTCGTCGGTCCGGACCAGTGCGGCGACCGGCGCCGAGCGGACCGAGCGGACGTCGCGATGCGCGCCCCAGTCGGTCGGCAACTCCCGCTGCGATCCCTGCGTGGCTCGCCAGAGTGTCGCGGCGCCCTCCACCGGCCAGGTCCAGCGGATCCGCACCGGCTCCGCCCGCAGGTCCGAGGCCACGATCTCGATCAGCCGCACACCGGCGACTGGATCGGGCAGCTCCCGGACCGACGCGCCGCCCGAGACGGTGGCGGTCCGGACCGTCGAGCCGTCGGGGGAGCGGACCTCGAACGAGGCCTGCGGAACAGCTGACGTCATGGGGCGACTCCCGTCATCGGCACTTCACGCTTGGCATCGACTATAGCGGTAAAATCGATCATGTCCCAACTATTGACGAATTCCGGATCGATGCTAGTTTTACCGCTAATATCGGACCCGTCGAAAGGGGACCGCGATGCCCGGACCGACCGTGACGTCGGACAGCGCGTACGTCGAGAACGCCTTCGTCTGGGCCCGTGAGCGGGCGCTGGCCTGGGTGACGACCGACGCCGCGCCGGGCAACCTGGCGTCGTACTGGGCGGGCTATCCGTCCCGGGCGATGTTCTACTCGCGCGACGTCTGCCACCAGGCCGGCGGCGCGCACCTGCTCGGCCTCGACGCGGAGAACTTCGCGATGCTGCGCCACTTCGCCCGGTCCGCCACCGCGGCCCGCAAGTGGTATCCGGTGTGGGCCTTCCACTTCGACGGCGAGATCGCCGCGCTGGACTACCGCGGCGACGACGACTTCGTGCGGGAGATCCCCGCCGTGTTCGACCTGACCTGGCGCGCCCTGGAGCAGTACGACTGGACCGGCGACCGGCGCTGGCTCGACGATCCAGACCTCGCGGCGTATTACCGGCGCTCGGTCGGCGAGTTCGTCGAGCTGCACGACAGCGACGGCGACGGTGTGCCGGAGGCGCCCGGAACCGGTGACATCTTCGTCGGGTCGGCGACCTACAACGAGCAGGACGCCGACCACCCGTTGATCGTCGCGGCCGACGGAATCGCCTTGCAGTACGCCGCTCTGAACGCTCTGGGCAAGCTGTACGGCGACGAGTTCCGCGAGCGCGCGACGCGGATCCAGCAGGATTTCCTGGCCACGTGGTGGGACGAGCAGCTCGGCCGGTTCGCCCGCGGGCGGACCGTCGGCCACGGTCTCGACTTCGGCTGGGGGCTGGAGTCGAGCTGGATCGCGCCGATGACCGGGCTGACCGGCGACGGCCCGCGCAACGAGCTGTTCCTGGACTTCGTCGAGAAGCAGCTCGAGCTGTCCCCACCGCGGAACATCGAGGCCTTCAGCTATCTGCCGGAGGTGTTCTTCCGGCACGGCCGCGACGAGTCGGCCTGGCGGTGGCTGCGGCACCTGATCGACAGCCGCGACGACTACCCCGAGGTCTCCTTCACGGTGGTGCACCACCTCGTGGCGGGGCTGCTCGGGCTCCGGCCGGACGCCGCGTCGGCCGCACTGTCCATCGACTCCCACCTGCCGGCCGACATCGGTTGGCTGACCGCGGACCACGTCCGGGTCGGTGAGTGGGACCTACGCATCGCCCAAGAAGGACGGCACACGACAGAGGTCACCGTGCACAGCGGACCGGGGCCGCTCACCGTGACCGTCGGCTCCGCCGGTCCCTGCAGCATCGCGCCCGGCGGCACCGCCCGGGTGACCACTCCGACGAAGGACCCCTCATGAAACTTCGCAACCGCCTGCTCCCGTTCGGAGCCGGACTCGCCGCACTGCTGCTCGCCGCCGGCTGTGCGACCGGCAGTCAGCCGGCCGCCAACTCCGGTGGCGCCGACGAGAACGGCGACATCACGTTCTCGTTCTGGGGCACCAACTCCGAGGCCGCCTCGCTGAAGGCGATCGCGGCCGCCTTCGAGCAGGCCAACCCGGGCACCAAGGTCACCACGAACTGGATCCAGGCCGACTACGAGCAGAAGCTGCAGACCTCGATCGCGGCCGGCACCCAGGCCACCGTGATCGAGATCAGCAACACCAGCCTGGCCGGGTTCGCGCCCAGCTTCGCCGAGCAGCAGGTCGACCCCACGAAGTTCGTGCAGCCGAACATCTCCGAAGCCCTCAAGTACGACGGCAAGTACTACGCCACCCCGTTCACCGCGAAGCCGAAGGTGATGGCGGTCAACCTGGACGCCTTCAAGGCCGCCGGGCTCCCGGCGCCGAGCCCGACCACTCCGCTGAGCCTGGACGAGTTCAAGACGATCGTCGCGAAGCTGTCGCACGGCGAAGGCAAGAAGCGCGTCTACGGCACGAGCAACATGTGGTTCAAGGGCTGGCTCACGGCCGCGGGCGGCGGTTTCTACAACGCCGACGCCACGGCCTGCACCTTCGGCGACCAGCAGGGCGTCGCAACCGCGCAGTACATCGTGGACCTGCAGAAGCAGCGCTACGCGCCGAGCTCGATCGACATCGAGGGCCAGGACCAGGCGCAGTGGTTCGCGGCCGGCCGGCTGGGCACGTTCAGCGACTTCGGGCCGTGGACGGTCGCCGACTTCGCCAAGATCAGCAAGCCGAACTGGACTCTCGTTCCGGTGCCGGGCAAGGGATTCCCGATGGAGGTCGGCGGCCTGGCGATCGCCAAGAACGCGAGCGGCAAGAAGCTGGAGACCGCGAAGAAGTTCGTCGAGTTCGTCAGCACGCAGCAGGTGGCTCAGGACCTGCTGATCCAGGGCAACACGGCGCTCGGCGTACCGATCATCGCGGCCTCGACGCCGACGCTGGAGAAGGTGCTGCCGCCCGAGCGCAACCTGGCGGCCTTCACCACCGCGCTGAAGACCGGGCTGATCAGCCCGTCGGTGCCGCGCGAGGGGCAGATCTCCGGTGACGCCGACAAGGGCATCACCAGCTACACGCCGCTGGGCAGCGGCAAGGACGACGTGGCCAAGATCCTGCCCGGTCTCAACGACAAGTGCACCGCGGCCCTGAAGCAGTGAGGTAGACCGTGAACCCGACCATCGGATGGATCCGCCAGCTCGCGGAGTCCTGGGGAGTTCCCGCGGTCCTGGTGCCGCTGGTCCCGTTCCTGGTCCTGCTCGTCGCCCTGTACGCCGTGATCGGACTCGCGGCGTACGGGGCCAAGCGGGCGTGGCCGCGGGCGGACAAGACGATCGCCTTCTGGCTGTTCATCTCGCCCTGGCTGATCGGGTTCCTGGTCTTCACCGTGGGCCCGATGCTGTCCTCGGTCTACGTCAGCCTGACCTCGTGGGACCTGATCACCCCGCCGAAGTTCGTCGGCGTGGCCAACTACACCGAGGCGTTCCAGGACCCGCGGGTCGGCCAGGCGATCAAGGTCACCCTGCTGTACGCCGTGATCAGCGTCCCGCTGCAGACCGCGCTCGCGTTCGCGGTCTCCCTGCTGATGAACGTCGACCTGCCGGGCATTCGCCTGTTCCGCACCATCTGGTACCTGCCGAGCCTGGTGTCCGGCGTGGCCCAGATCGTGTTGTTCCTCTGGGTCTTCAACCCGCAGTACGGGCTGGTGAACGACGTGCTCGGCAAGGCCGGGATCCAGGGGCCGGGCTGGTTCAACGACGCGTCCTGGGCGTTGCCGACGGTGATCCTGATGAGCCTGTGGACGGTCGGCGGCGCGATGGTGATCTACCTGGCCGGCCTGAAGGACGTGCCGACCAGCCTGTACGAGGCGGCGGCGCTCGACGGGGCCGGACGGCTACGGCTGTTCTGGCACGTGACGTTGCCGCAGTTGAGCCCGATCATCTTGTTCAACGTGCTCACCGGGATCATCGGCGCGCTGCAGATCTTCACCCAGGGCTTCATCGCGAACGGCGGCCCGAAGGACTCGCTGCTGTTCTTCGTCTACTACCTGTACGACAACGCGTTCCAGAACTTCCGGATGGGCTACGCCTCCGCGCTGGCGTGGATCCTGTTCGTGATCATCATGGCGCTCACCGCCGTGACGCTGCGCGGAAGCGCCTTCGCGATCTACTACGAGACCGAGATGGGCGGGCGGCGGCGCCGTCCGCGCCTGAGGAAGGGCTGAGCCATGGCCGTACTGGTCGAGACCGGCCACGCCGCCGGCCCGAGCACGACCGTCCGTCGCGCCGACCGGCCGTACTGGCGGCGCAACCTACCGCTCACCCTTGTCCTGTACGCCGTCCTGGCGCTCGGGTCGCTGGCCTTCGTCTACCCGTTCCTGTGGATGATCGCGACCTCGCTGCGATCGCTCGCCGGGGTCGGTAGCGCGGGCGCGAGCATCTGGCCGAGCGAGTTCCTCTGGGAGAACTACACCCGGGCGATCACGTCGTTCCCGTTCTGGCGGTACGCGCTCAACTCGCTGATCACCACGTTGATCCCGATCGTCGGCACGGTGTTTTCCTGTGCGCTGGCGGGGTTCGCGTTCGCCCGGCTGCGGGTGCGCTTCTCCGGTGTGGTGTTCGCCGTAGTGCTGGCGACCATGCTGCTGCCGGGGGAGGTGACGATGGTTCCGCAGTTCATGCTGTTCAACAACCTGGGCATGATCGACACCTTGTACCCGCTGATCCTGCCGGCGTTTTTCGGGTCGCCGTTCTACATCTTCCTGTTCCGGCAGTTCTTCTCCCGGATGCCGGCCGAACTGGCTGACGCCGCGGTGGTCGACGGGTGCGGCTGGTTCAAGATGTTCCTGCTCGTGTACCTGCCGCTGGCGCGTCCCGCTGTGGTCGCCGTCTCGATCCTGCTGTTCATGAGCTACTGGAACAACTTCCTCGGCCCGGCGATCTACATCAACTCCGACCAGTGGAAGACGCTGCCGCTGGCCTTGGCCGGCTTCCAGTCCGTCAACGGCACCGACACGCCGTTGCTGATGGCAACCTCGGTGCTGATCACGCTGCCGTGCCTGGTGATCTTCTTCGTGGCGCAAAAGCAGATCACCAACGGGATCACGTTCACCGGCGGGCGGTGACGCCGACCTGTGTGGGTGGAATCCGGTTGACCAGGTGGCGCGGCTCGCCGATGATCCACGCATGTCCGAGAGCGTGAAGCCTGTTGAAGGCCTGCTGATCATCGATGTCCAGGCCGGGCACGTCGAGGGGGAGCACGCTGTACCTGACGCCGCTCGGCTCGCCGAGCAGGTCGCGGACCTGCTCGACGCGGCGCGGGAGGCGGATGCGCTGGTGGTTCACGTGCAGAACGACGGCGATGCGGGTCAGGTGGACGAGCCTGGGACGGCGGGGTGGGAGCTTCACTTTCGGCCGCTGGCTGGTGAGGTGGTGATTCGCAAGGCGCACGACGACGCGTTCCGGGAGACGTCGCTGGCTGAGCTGCTGGCCGAGCGGAGCATTCGTTCACTGGCGATCTGTGGCCTGATGTCGGAGATGTGCGTGAGCGCGACGGCTCGCACGGCGCTGGATCGGGGGTATCGCGTGGTGCTGCCGCACGACGCGCACGGCACGACCGGCGTACCGGCGGCTGACGGGCTGGGTGAGGCGATTCCGGCCGCGGTTGTGTCCCGGGTCGCCGAGTGGGCGCTCGGCGACCGGGTCGAGGTCGTGCCGCACGCGAAGACGGTTGCTTTCGGCTAGCTGTTCTGAGGTGCGCCGAGGCCGGCTGGTTGTGCTCCTTGGGCGCGCCGGGGCCGGCTAGCTGCCTTCCGTGGCGCGCCGACGCGATCGTGGTGGCTGACCACGTTCGGCGGCGACGAAGGCGTGGGCCTCGGCGAGCAGGTCGCGCCACTGACCCTCGTCGGCTGGCGGGTACGGGATACCCGCCCACTCCCTGGCGGGGTTGCGGCCGATGTGGACCGGTTCCGCGGCGCGAGCGGCGAGCAGTTCGGCTACGCGGTCGGCCGGGAGCTTGAGGATCAGCTCGCCCTCAGCGCCGACGAAGGCGAAGAACTTCGTCCCGACGCGCAGCCCCTCGCTGCCGAACATGAGCGAGCGGTCGACGCCCGGCAGGCCGTCGTACGCGGTGGACAGCTCGTCGAGCAGGTCCTGGCCGCGGCGGCGATCACTGCGCATCGGCGGCCGCTGCCTGGGTGAACGGCAGACGGTCGAAGATGATGCGCAGGTGCGTGATCCGGCCGTCGTGCACGGTGAGCAGCTCCGCGCCGGGCGCGTCGGCGACCGGGACGGTCCGCGTGTCGTACATCAGCAGCGCGGTCGTCTCGTCCCCGAACGCCGAGAGCAGGGCGGACTCGAGCAGGATCTTCGAGAACGGTTCCATGAAGCCGCGGAACGCCTCGGCGCCCTCGATCGGCCCGCCCGGGCTCTGGCAGACGATGTCGTCGGCGACGTACTGCATCGCCGCCTCGAAGTCGTGGCCGGTCCAGGCACGGTGGTAGGCCAGGGCGACGTCGAGTGCGGTGGCGTCGGTCATCGGTTGATCCTTTCCGGTCGAGATGCTCATGACAGTGCAGACACCACGAACGCCGCGATCGGAACGCTCGCCCCTTCGTGCCGCCCTGATGAGTGCCCGGGAATTGTCCGGACCGGCTGAGACGATGTGTCGATGACGAGTTCGGTGCTGGAGCTGGCCCGAGGTGGGGACGAGCGCGCGTTCCAGGAGCTCACCGCGCCGTACTTCCGCGAGCTCCACCTGCACTGCTACCGCATGCTCGGCTCGGTCACCGACGCCGACGACCTGATGCAGGAGATCCTGCTCGCCGCCTGGAGTGGTCTCGCGGGTTTCGCCGGGCGGTCGTCGGTCCGGACGTGGCTCTACCGGATCGCCACCAACCGCTGTCTCAACGCGATCCGCGCGGGCAAACGCCGTCCACCGACCGAGCCGATGCCTCCGTTCGAGCCGCCCGAACCAACCCGCCGAGGCGAAGTCACCTGGCTCCAGCCGTACCCGGACGCTTGGCTCGATCAACTGCCTGAGGATCGTGCCGTACGCCGGGAGACCGTCGAGCTGGCCTTCGTCACCGCGCTCCAACGAGTGCCACCCCGCCAGGCCGCGGTGCTGGTCCTGGTCGACGTGCTGGGCTTCACGATCGCCGAGGTCGCGGAACTGATGGACACCGGTCCGACCGCGGTCAAAGGTGCTCTCCAGCGCGCTCGGGCGGCTATGCGCCGGGAGGCCGATGCAGTCAAAAAGCGGCGGGCCGCGGGCTGTCCAGCGATGGACGAGGGTGCGGTCGACACGCGGCGGGCTGTAGGCGATGAGGGCAGGAGGTTCGACGGACGCGTCTCCGATGACAGCCGCGCGGCCGCCGACTGCTCGTCCGAGGTGACCGCCGAGATCGGCGCGGGGTCGGGCTCGGCGGACGCGGCGACGGCGGGGGAGTGGATGGTGGCCCGGCGGTTCGCGGAGGCTTTTGTTGCCGATGACATCGAGGCGGTGACGCGGCTGCTCACCGACGACGCGTGGCTGGCGATGCCGCCGGCGCCGCACGAGTACCACGGACCGGCTGCGATCGCGGAGTTCCTTCGGGCGAGCGCGGCCGGGCGACGCGGCAAGCGACTGCGGCTGGACCCCAGCGGGTGCAACCTCCAGCCGGGCTTCGTCTGCTACTTCGTCGACGACACGACGGTCTGGTACGCCGGGCGATTCGTGCTCGCGGTGCGCGGTGAGCGGATCAGCCGCATCACCAGATTCCTCGAGCCCGCGCTGGAGAAGGCACTCGCAGCAGCAGGCTGAATCCGGTCGTCCGCCCGGCCGGTGACTGGCACGATGTCCGGCATGGAACTGGTGATCGTCTTCGGCCCGGCAGCTGTCGGCAAGATGACCGTGGGGCACGCGCTGTGCGAGCTGACCGGATTCAAGCTGTTCCACAACCACGCGACGATCGAGCCGGTGCTGGGGATCTTCCCGTTCGGTTCGGAACCGTTCAATCGGCTGGTCTCGGAGTTCCGGCGCCGCGTGATCGAGGAAGCCGCGACCTCGGACCTGCCCGGCCTGGTCTTCACCTTCGTGTGGGGCCTGGACGACTCCCATGAGATCGACGTGATCGCGTCGTACATCGAGATCGCCGAGTCGGCCGGCGGCCGAGCCCACCTGGTCGAGCTGTACGCCGAGCAGGAGGAGCGGCTGGCGCGCAACGCGACCGAGTTCCGGCTCGCGCAGAAGGCCAGCAAGCGTGACCTCGACAGGTCCCGGCGCAACCTGCTCGACCTCGACGCCGAGTACACGCTGAACACCGGCGGCACGCGCACCAAGGCCGAGGACCTGATCGAGCAGCACAACCACATCCGGATCGACAACACCAGCCTGACCCCACAGCAGGCCGCCGAGCGGATCGTCCAGGCCTTCGATTTCGAGACGAACGCGCAGCACTCACCAACCCGCCCGACGACTCCGGCCTGAGCAGGCGGCGAGGCCGGCCGAGGCGAGATCGAGGCGCCTCCGCCGCACGATCACTCAACCTGGCCATGTCTTGCTGAGTGCTGCACGTCCGCCCTCGCGGTCGCCCAGCCTTCCGTCGCTAGCCCTCCGCCGTCGACCCTCGCTCACCGCAGAGCGCAGACGCCCCGCGCTCACTACCGCCCCAAGCGTGGATCTCCACCACCGACCAACCGCACGATCGATGCCGACACGCCGTCGACACGCCGCTCGGTGTGTCCGCGGCGCCGGTTGATCAGTGGTGGAGATCGGCCCAGCGGGGAAGCGGCATTCGTCGCTCGGCTCGAAGGCGGCCGGTTCGCCGTCGGCGGGGTCGAGGCGACGGCCGGAATCCCCGCGGGGACCGGCCGCTGCGCCGTGCGGCGCCTCGCCGGCTCGCCGGCCGCCGAGCAGATCGTCGAGGCATTCGCGCTCAAGGCGGACGTGCACCACTCATCAACCCGTCCAACCACGCCGGCCTGAGCGGGCGACGCGGCTTGTGCGGCGAGATCCAGCCGGTTGGTGAGTGCTGCACGTCCGCCCTCGCGGTCGCCCAGCCTTCCGCCCGCGCCGGGCTCGCTGCCGCGAGCGGGCATCCGCTCCCGGGCGCGCAGCGTGCTTCAGCTCGGCCACGGGCGGATCCCCACCACCGACCAAGCCGCGCGATCGAGGGCGACACGCCGTCGACACGCCGGTCTGGGCGTCCTCGGCGCTGGTTGATCAGTGGTGGAGATCCGCCCGGGAGCGAACGGTGTCGACAGCCGTCCGGACACTTGCTCCGGACCTCCACCCCTCAGCCCACGCCGCCCGACCCTCAGCGGGCAGCCCGACGGGCTTCGACAATTTCCAAGTAGTGCGGGTTGTGCATGATCCCGAGCACGTTGCCGAAGGGATCCACGACCGACGCGGTGGTGAAGTCGCTGTCGCTGTGGGACGTGATCGGCTGGTACTCCTTCGCGCCCATCGCCAGCAGCTTCTCGAACGTCCCCGGCAGGTCGTCGACGTGCCAGTGCATGACCGCGCCACCGGGGGCGTTGCCGGCGCCGGGCGGGGCGTACTTGCGGTCGATGAAGCCCAGTTCGTCTTCGTCGTCGCCGATCCGGAACTCGATGTACGCCGGGGCGGCAGGTGCCGGTGGGAAGGCGAAGTAGGGCTCCTGGCCGAGCAGTTCGGTGTACCAGTCGCGGGCCGCGGCCAGGTCGTCGGCGTAGAAGCTGATGGTGGCGAATCCTCGGAACATCGGTGTCTCCCTGGGGTCTCGCGGTGGCGTGTCCACCGCGATGACTCCATCAAACGACAGATAAGTGCTCACCCAATGAGCACTTTCCCAGGGAGTTTCACCAGGCGCTCAGGCGATCGCTTCCTTGCCGTCGACGATGACGTACTCGCCGCCGGTGGTGATCGGCGCCGGCGTCAGTACGGCGTACGAAATGCCGTTGCTCCCGCCACGGGACTCGACCACCGTGAAGGCCGTCGGCGGCAGGCCTTCGGTGAAGAGGCGCTTGCCCTGGCCGAGCACGACCGGGAACGTGATCAGACGGTACTCGTCGATCAGCCCGGCGCGGTGCAGGTCGCGGGCCAGGCCGCAGCTGCCGTGGATCTGCAGTTCGCCGCCCGGCTGTTCCTTGAGGGCACGCACCTGCTCGACGACCTCGGCGTCCAGCACGGTTGTGTGCTGCCACTCGGGATCGCGCAGCGTGCGCGAGGCGACGTACTTGGGCAGGCCGTTGAGCTTGGTCGCGACCAGGTTGTCCGGGTCGGTCACCTGGGACCAGTAGGCGAACATCATGTCGTACGTCGTCCGCCCGAGCAGGATCGCGGCGGCCTGCGCGAACCAGCTGTCGACGATCTCGCCGAACTCGTCGCCGGCGTACGGGACCACCCAGCCGCCCTGGTCGAACCCGCCGGTGCGGTCCTCGTCGGGTCCGCCCGGGCCCTGCATGACGCCGTCGTAGGTCAGGAAGGTGTGCAGTGTCAGTCGCATGCGCGATCGCTCCTTGAGGTCCGGCGATCCCGGCTGGACCACCTCTCAACCCTGGCGTCGAACAGGTCGCCGGGGGATCGACATCGCGCGACGGAGATTGTCGGTGGGCGGATCTAGCATCATGAGATCAGGCTTGCCAGTGCCGGGAGGGGCTCATGACCACGCTGAACGATCGACCCAGGACGGCGTTGCTCGTCATCGATGTGCAGAACGGCGTGATGGCGGGCACGCACAACCGCGACGGCGTCGTGAGCAACATCGCGACGCTGGTCGAGAAGGCCCGTGGGGAGGGAGTCGATGTCGTCTGGGTGCAACACAACAGCGATGACGGGCTGAAGAAGGACAGCGACGAGTGGCAGTACGTGCCGGAGCTGGTGCGCGCCGAGGGTGAGGCGCTGGTGCACAAGCAGTACCCGGACTCCTTCGAGGCGACCGACCTGGAGCCCGTGCTTGCCGAGCGGGGCATCGGCCGGTTGATCGTCTCGGGCGCTCAGACCGACGAGTGCATCCGCTCCACGCTGCACGGCGCCATCACGCGCGGGTACGACGCCACGCTGGTCGCCGACGCGCACACGACCGAAGACCTCTCCGAGTACGGCGCTCCGACGCCGGACCTGGTGATCGCCCACACCAACCTTTACTGGGAGAACCACCAGGCGCCAGGTCGCACGGCAGGCATCACGACCACCGCGGAGGCGACGTTCAGCTGAGGAAGCGGGGTTGCCCGGGAGTGGCTGACAGGTTGGCCGCGGAAAGCCCCGGCCAACCCAACTGAGTTCTACTGCGCGTACAACGCTTCCACGTCCGCCTCGTGCTTTTCCATCACCACGTGCCGGCGCAACGACAGCTTCAGAGAAAGCTCGCCGTTCTCCTGGGTCCAGTCGGTGGGCAGGATGGTGAACTTCTTGATGCCCTCGGCTTTGGACACCGCGGTGTTGGCCTCGTCGACGGCGGTCTGGATCTCCGCGATCAGGTCCTTGTCGGTGCACAGTGTCTCGACGTCGCGAGGTTTGCCGTGCTTGTCGGCCCAGTTCCCGATGGTTTCGGGGTCGATGGTGATCAGCGCGGCGATGTACGGCTTGCCGTCGCCGACGACCATGCACTGGCTGACCAGTGGGTGCAGGCGGATCCGGTCCTCCAGGACCGCGGGGGCGACGTTCTTGCCGCCGGCGGTGACCAGGATCTCCTTCTTGCGGCCGGTGATCCGGATGAAGCCGTCGGCGTCGAACTCGCCGAGGTCACCGGTGTGGAACCAGCCGTCCTCGTCGATCGCGGCGGCGGTGGCCTCGTCGTTCTTCCAGTAGCCGAGCATCACCTGGCCACCCTTGAAGCACAGCTCGCCGTCGTCCGCGACGCCGACGGTGACGCCGGGCAGCGGGCGGCCGACCGTGCCGATGCGGATGTCGTCGGGCAGGTTGACCGCGACCGCGGCGGTGGTCTCGGTCAGGCCGTAGCCCTCCAGCACCGGTACGCCGATGCCGCGGAAGAAGTGGCCGAGCCGGTCGCCGAGCGGCGCGCCGCCGGAGACGGCGTAGTCGACCTGCCCGCCGAGCACGTTGCGCAGCTTCGTGTAGACCAGCTTGTCGAACAGCGCGTGCTTGGCCTTCAGCCCCAGGCCCGGCCGGCCCTTGTCCATCGCCTGCGAGTAGTCGATCGCGGTCTGCGCGGCGGCGTCGAAGATCTTGCCCTTGCCGGCCGCGTGCGCGGTCTGGCTCGCGGTGTTGAACACCTTCTCGAACACCCGCGGCACGCTCAGGATGAACGTCGGCTTGAACTCGCCGAGGTCGTTGACCAGGTTCTTCACGTCGGCGGTGTGGCCGACCTTGACCCGCATCATCACGCAGCCGACCTGGATGATCCGGGCGAACACGTGCGCCAGCGGCAGGAACAGCAGCGTCGACGCGCCGTCCAGCCGGAACAGGCTCGGCAGCACCTTGGTCGCCGTACCGAGTTCGTCCATGAAGCTGGCGTGGCTGATCTTGCAGCCCTTCGGCCGGCCGGTCGTACCGGAGGTGTAGATCAGCGTGGCCAGGTCGCCCGGCGTCACCGCCGTACGGCGCTTGTCGAGCTCGGCGTCGCTGATCTGCTGGCCGAGCACGGTCAGTTCGTCGACGGCGCCGGCCTCGATCTGCCAGGTCTCCCGCAGGGCCGGGGCGTCGCCGCGGGCGGACTCGACGACGGCTCCGTGCGCGGCGTTCTCGACGATCGCGGCGACCGCGTCGGAGTCGGTCAGGATCCACTCGATCTGCGACGCCGACGAGGTCTCGTAGATCGGCACGGTGACCGCGCCGATGGTCCAGATCGCGTAGTCGATCAACGTCCACTCGTACCGGGTGGCGCTCAGCAGGGCGACCCGGTCACCGTGCTCGACGCCCGCCGCGATCAGGCCCTTGGCGACCCCGGCGACCTGGTCGGCGAATTGCGCCGCGGTGATGTCCAGCCAGCCGCCCTCGACCCGGCGGCTGAACACGGCGGTGTCGGGGTGCGACGATGCGTTCGCCCACACCGGATCGGCCAGTCCACCCGTGGTCGGAGGGTCGATCACAGCAGGAACGGTGTACTCACGCATCCGCGTCTCCTCAGTCAGGATGGTCGGCTCCGGCGCACGTTACAGTCACTTACCCAAGTAGCAGGTCAGTGTGACCCAGGGAACTAAGGTCAGGCGCATGCCTTCGCTAGACATCAGCTGCGACGACCTCATCGTCGCGGATCCAGCCTACGTCGCGGAGCGGCTCGGCTCGGACACCCTCTGGCGTGAGTGGTGGCCGGAGCTGGAGCTGACGCCGTCGGAGCGCCGCGGGCTCGAGGGAGTTCGCTGGGCCGTCACCGGCGCCGCGGTCGGTACGGCGGAATGGTGGCTGGAGCAGGTGCGCGACGGGGTCGTCGTGCACTGGTACCTGCGCGTCGACCCGGTACGGCGTACCGGCGTACGGGGGTTGCGGCGGTTGCAGGAGTCGTACGTCGCGCGGTACCGGGAGCGGATCTGGCGGTTCAAGGACGAAGTCGAGACGGGCCGCGCCGCGGGCGAGCGCAGGTCCGGCTGGGAACCCGCGATAGTCTCCGGGAGGGGCACCGGCGCCCCGCACCCGGCCGCGCCGCCGACCAGGCACGCGGACCGGCCACCGTCCCGGCAGCGAAGAGGTGAATCGATGGCAGAGCAGACCACCTCGACCATCGTCGTGAACGCGACCCCGAAAGCGATCATGGCGGTGATCGCGGACTTCGAGGCGTACCCGGAATGGGCGGACTCGATGCGGGAGACCGAGGTGCTGTCGACCGACGAGGCGGGCCGGCCCAAACAGGTCCGGTTCAAGGTGGACGCCGGGGCGATCTCCGACGAGTACACGCTGGACTACGTCTGGTCCCGCAACGAGGTGACCTGGTCGCTGGTGCAGGCCAAGATGGTCAAGGGCATGGACGGCGCGTACGTGCTGCGCGACCTCGGGGCCGAGGGCACCGAGGTGACCTACCGGCTGGCCGTCGACGTGGCGATCCCGATGATCGGGATGCTCAAGCGCAAGGCGGAGAAGGTCATCATCGACACGGCCCTCAAGGGGCTGAAGAAGCGCGTCGAGTCCTGATTCCGTGACGCGCGTTCTGCTGTACACAGGAAAAGGTGGCGTGGGCAAGACCACGTCCGCGGCCGGCACCGCCACGCTGGCCGCGCTGCGCGGCCTGCGCACGCTGGTGCTGTCCACCGACGCCGCGCACTCGCTGTCGGACGCGTTCGACTGCGAGGTCGGCGGTGAGCCGACCGAGATCGACGACCTGCTGTTCGTGCAGCAGATCGACGCGCAGCGGCGGTTCGAGCGCTCGTGGGGAGACATCCAGGCCTACCTGCGGTCAGTGCTGCACGTCGTCGGGGTCGACCCGATGGAGGCCGAGGAGCTGACGGTGCTGCCGGGGGCCGAGGAGGTGCTCGCGCTGCTCGAGGTGCGCGACCACGTCCGGTCCGGGCGGTGGGACGTGGTGGTGGTCGACTGCGCGCCGACGGCGGAGACGCTGCGGCTGCTCGCGCTGCCCGAGGCGCTGAGCTGGTACATGGACCGGATCATCAACGCCGAGCGCAAGGTGCTGCGGTCGTTCCGGCCGTTGCTCGGCAAGGCGTCGGGCTTGCCGATGCCGGACGACAATGTTTTCGACGCGCTGCGGCGGTTGCAGCGGGATCTGACCGACATCCGGGCGTTGCTGGCCGGGCCCGATGCCTCGGTGCGGTTGGTGCTGACGCCCGAGGCCGTGGTGGTGGCGGAGGCGCGGCGGTCGATGACGACGCTGTCGCTGTACGGGTACCGCGTGGACGGCATCGTGGCGAACCGGGTGTTCCCGGCGGCCGGCGCCGACAACTGGCGGCGGCAGTGGGTCGCGGCGCAGCGGGGAATCCTCGAGGACGTGGCCGACTCGTTCAGCCCGCTGCCGATCTGGGAGTCGCCGTACCGGGCCTGTGAGCCGGTCGGGGTCGAGGAACTGGCGGCGTTTGCTGTGGAGATGTACGGCGGGGACGACCCGTTCGCGCGGGCTTCGGACGAGACGTCGCTGCTGGTGGATCGGCACATCGACACCGATGGGCGGACGTACATCCTGACGCTGCCGTTGCCGCTGGCATCGGCTGCCGATCTGGAGCTCGCGCGGCACGGGGACGAGCTGATCGTCACGGTCGGGTCCTACCGGCGGGTGATTCCGTTGCCGGCCGCGTTGGCGCGCGGTGTTGTCGCCGGGGCCCGGTTGGACGACGGGAAGCTGCAGGTGCGGTTCGCGCCGCGGGATCCGTTGCCGCGGACGCCGGTCGGTGGGCCGGAGCTCGGTGAGTTCCGGGAGCAGATGGAGTTCGACGAGACGGCGATCCCGGAGGCGACTCGATGACGGCGAAGGAGCCGGTCGGCACGGTGGCCGAGGAGGCCGCGAAGCTGTTCGCCGTACTGCGGGCGGCGGGGGCGGCGGATTTTGGTGCTGCTGCTGGGGCCGGGGCCGGCGGGGATGCGGCCGGGGAGGCCGCGGAGGCTGAGGCCGGTCCAGAAAGCGCCGGCCCCGAAGACCACCCGCCGCACGGGATCGGCCACGGGCCCGAGTGTCAATGGTGTCCCTTGTGTCAGGTGATCAACCGCGTGCGGACCACCAGCCCGGAGACCGTCGAGCAGCTCTCGTCGGCGGCCGCAGGTGTGCTGGGAGCGGTGCGCGGACTGGTGGAAGCTGCGGCGGAGGCGGCGCGGCAGGCGAAGGTGGACGCAGAGTCGCGGGCCGCCGGGGAGCAGGACAGACAACGCCCAGCTCGGTCCCGGGTGGACCGGATCGACGTGAGTGAGGACCCCGAACCATGGGACTGACCATCGGCATCGACGTCGGCGGTACGAAGATCGCGGCCGGCGTCGTCGGCACCGACGGCACGATCGGCGCCCGCGCGCACCGCGATACCCCGGCGAACTCGGTCGACGAGACCGCCCGGGCGATCTGCGACGCGGCCGCGGAACTGATCGCGGACCACGACGTGGAGGCGGTCGGCATCGGTGCCGCCGGCTTCGTCTCGTCGGACCGTTCGACCGTGCTGTTCGCGCCCAACCTGGCCTGGCGCGACGAGCCGCTCGGCCGCCGGGTCGCCGACGTACTGCAGGTCCCGGTCGTGGTGGAGAACGACGCCAACGCGGCCGCCTGGGGCGAGTTCGCGTTCGGCGCCGCCAAGGACGTCGAGCACATGATCTGCGTGACCGTCGGCACCGGCATCGGCGGCGGCGTGGTGATCGACGGCGAGCTGCTGCGCGGCGCGCACGGCGTGGCGGCCGAGCTCGGCCATATGCGCGTCGTACCGGGTGGGCATCGGTGTGGTTGTGGCGCGCGTGGTTGCCTCGAGCAGTACGCGTCCGGCCGGGCGCTGGTTCGGGAGGGGCGCGCGCAGGCCGAGTCCGGCTCGCTGGCGGCGGCGCAGATGCTGAGCGTCTGCGGGATCACCGATCCCGCCGAGCTGACCGGCCCGATGATCACGATGGCGGCGGCCGCGGGCGACCCATGCGCGGTCGAGCTGCTGGACGACCTCGGCCGGTGGCTGGGGGAGGGACTGGCGAGCTTCGCGACCCTGTTCGACCCGAGCACGATCGTGATCGGCGGCGGGGTGAGCGCGGCCAAGGAGCTGCTGCTGAACTCGGCGAAGGTCGCGTTCGAGAAGAACCTGCCGGCGCGCGCGAACCGGCCGCACCCGACTTTCGGCCTGGCCGAGCTGGGCAACGACGCGGGCATCATCGGTGCGGCCGACCTGGCCCGTCGCCCAGCGCCTGCGCAGGAGAAGGCGGCGCCGCAGGCTGCCCAGGCGCCCGAGGTGACGGCGCCCTCGGACGCACCGGGCGCCGCCGCGGAGCAGCCGCAGTGAACCTGCGGGTGGCTGCCACGCGCGGCGCCGCCTCGCGACCCGCCGTGCTGCGCGGGAGGCGGTTGTTGGTCCGGCGTGATTGGCTGGGAGTGGTCCAGGAGGCTGCTGGGGGTACGGCGAGGAGGGTCGTGCGATGGCTCTGACACAGGCGCTGACGATCGGGATCGACATCGGCGGCACCAAGGTGGCCGCCGGGGTGGTCGACCCCGAGGGCAACATCCTGGACCGGCTGCGCCGGGACACCCCGACCAAGGACCCGCGCGAGACCGAGGACGCGATCGCGGACATCGTCCGGGACCTGGAGTCGCGGCACGACGTGATCGCGGTCGGCATCGGCGCGGCCGGGTTCGTCGACGGGACGCGCTCGTCGGTGCTGTTCGCCCCGCACCTGGCCTGGCGGCACGAGCCGCTGCGGGACGCGGTCGAACGCCGGCTCGGTCTGCCGGTGGTGGTCGAGAACGACGCGAACGCCGCGGCCTGGTCGGAGTGGCGCTTCGGTGGCGGACAGGGCGAGAGCCACCTGGTCTGCGTGACGCTCGGGACCGGCATCGGCGGCGCGATCCTGAACGACGGCGCTCTGCAGCGCGGGAAGTTCGGGATCGCCGGCGAGTTCGGCCACATGCAGGTGGTGCCGGGCGGTCACCGGTGCGAGTGCGGCAACCGCGGCTGCTGGGAGCAGTACGCGTCGGGCAACGCGCTGACCCGCGAGGCTCGGGAGCTCGCGCTGTCCGGATCGCCCGTCGCGCACAACTTGCTGCGCGCCGCCGCGGGTGATCCGCGCAAGATCAACGGGCCGATGGTGACCGAGCTGGCCAAGGACGGCGACCCGGTGGCGGTCGAGCTGCTCGAGGACGTCGGCCGCTGGCTGGGCATCGGCCTGGCCAACCTGGCGGCCGCGCTCGACCCGGGGACGTTCGTGATCGGCGGCGGGGTGTCGGACGCGGGCGAGCTGCTGCTGGCGCCGGCGCGGGAGGCGTTCAAGCGCACGCTGACCGGGCGGGGATTCCGGCCGGAGGCGCGGATCGTGCGCGCCGTACTGGGACCGGAGGCCGGCATGGTCGGTGCGGCGGACCTCGCGCGCGAGGAGGCGACCTGGTTGCGCCGGGTCCGGGTGAAGACGACCGCGGTGACCGCGAAGACGGCGGCGGCTCGCGGCGGACGCTCGACCCGCTTGGATCGCGCCGCCCGCAAGTCCGCGAGCCGTAGGACCGGGATGCGCGCCGCTGTCGATCCGGAATTGCAGCCCGGTCAGCTCCAGCTGAACAAGACCGCCGAGCTGCAGGGCGACCCGGAGGCATGAGCCAGGGCCCGTCGCTGCGGGTGCTGTCGTACAACGTGCACCGGTGGGGTGACGACCGCGAGGCCTTGGCGCGCGTCGTCCGGGCCTGCGCGCCGGACGTCGCGCTGATCCAGGAAGCGCCGACCTGGTGGGGGACGCGGCGCAAGCGCCGGGCGATGGCGGCGACGTTCGGCATGACGTACGTCGCCGGTGCCGCGCGCAACGCGATCTTGGTTGCCGGCAGCACCCAAGTGGTCGACCCCTCGCACTGGCGAGTCTGGCGCCCGTTCGTCCGGCGGCGGTTCCGGCTGATCGCGACCCAGCTCCCCGGCGGCGCCATCGGCGGTCGCGTCACCCTGGGCTCGACCGACCTTGCCCTCGCCGTCTGCCACCTCGGTCTGCACATCCGCGGCCGGCAGCACGAGCTGGAGCAGGTGCTGAAGGGCTGCAGGTCGTTCGGCGTCCCGTTCTTGCTCGTGGGTGACCTCAACGAGGAACCCGACGGCCCGGTGTGGAAGCGGCTGGCCGACGAAGGCCTCACCGACCTCGGCGCCGACGCGGGCCCGACGTTCCACTCCGACAATCCCGAACGCCGCATCGACGGCGCGCACCTGTCGCCCGAGCTGACCGGCCGCGTGATCCCGCTCGGGACCGTCGACGGCGTCACCCGCGAGGATCTCGCGAAGGGCTCGGACCACCTTCCCCTGTTGATCGAACTGACCGAATAACGAGTGGCCGCCGCACCGAGCTCGACGGCAGGATGAAGCCATGAGCGAGACGAAGCGGCCGGTCGCACTGGTCACCGGAGTCGGACGCCGGATCGGGATCGGCGCGGGCATCGCGGAAGGCCTCGCCGCGTCCGGGTGGGACGTTGCCTTCAGCTACCTCACCGGGTACGACGAACGCATGCCGTGGGGCCCCGACGCCGAGGCCCGGGCCGAGCTCACCGGCGTACTGGAAGCACACGGCGCCCGAGTGCTCGCGGTCGAAGCCGATCTGCAGGACGTCGAGGCGCCGGCCGCGCTGATCACACAGGTGCGCGAAGGCCTGGGGCCGGTGCGGGCGCTGGTGATGGCGCACTGCGAGAGCGTCGACAGCAGCATCCTCGACACGACGGTCGAGAGCTTCGACCGGCACTTCGCCGTCAACGCGCGGGCGGTCTGGCTGCTGATCAAGGCGTACGCCGAGCAGTACGACGCGCCGTTCGGCACCGGGCGGATCGTCGCGCTGACCAGCGACCACACGACGCACAACCTGCCGTACGGCGCGAGCAAGGGTGCGCTCGACCGGATCACGCTGGCCGCCGCGGAGGAGTTGAAGCATCTCGGCCTGACCGCGAACGTGGTCAACCCGGGGCCCGTCGACACCGGCTGGATGTCGCCGCAGATCAAGCGGTGGGGGATCGAGGCGACCGCTCTGGGCCGCCTCGGCACTCCACGCGACACCGCGAACCTGATCAGCTTCCTCTGCTCGGAGCAGGGCGGCTGGATGAACGGCCAGCTGCTCTACAGCAACGGGGGCTTCAAGCCCTGACTACTTCTTCCGGCGGTTGAGGAAGGCAAGCATCGCCTCTTGCGCGGCGTCCGAACCGAACAGGCTCGCCGACAGCTCCGCCAGTTCCTTGCCGCGGGCATCGATGTCGGCGAGCAGTTCGCGGGTGAGCAGCTTCTTGGTCTCGCGCAGTCCCTGCGGTGCGCCCTTGAGCAGTGACGCCAGTACGCCGCCGATCGCGTCGTCCAGCTCCTCGTCCGGGACCGCGCGAGTGACCAGTCCGAGGCGTGCGGCCTCCGTGCCGTCGAAGCCGTCGCCCGTGAGGAAGGTGAGCGAGGCGGCGCGATCGGTGAGCCGGGGGAGCACGGTGAGCGAGATCGTCGCGGCCGCGAGCCCGAGCCGGACCTCGGTCAGCGCGAAGGTCGAACTGGTCCCGGCGACGCTGATGTCGGCCGCCGCGACGATGCCGATCCCGCCGGCCCGCACCGGCCCCGCGACCCGGGCGACCACCGGCTTCGGGTTCGCGACGATCGCGCGCTGCACGTCGACCATGCGCTGCGCGCCGACGCCCATGCCGACCGTCGTCGCCTCGGACAGATCGGCGCCGGAGCAGAACACGTCGAGTGCCGACCGGATCACCACGACCCGGACCGCGTCGTCCGCACCGGCCGTCTCCAGCCGCTCCAGCAGTTCACCGGTGAGCTGCTGGGACAGCGCGTTCTTGTTGTGCGGCGAGTCCAGCGTGATCGTCGCGACGCCGTCGGCCAGCTCGAGATGCACCAGTTCGCTCATGCGAGCCATCCTGCCCTGCCGACACACCCGTACGCCGTAACCGGCCCCACACCTCCCATCCCGTTCTTCCCGCCTCGCCTCATTTGGGGGTTAACCCATCAAATGCGGACAAGGGAGGACAGGTGGCGGGTGGCGGAGCGGGGGAAAGGTTCGGCGCCGGGGTTCAGTCGACGGGCAAACGGCTCAGTCCACGTACAAGCAGAACGGATGCCCGGCCGGGTCCAGCATCACCCGGACGTCGTCCTGGGGCTGGTAGTCGGCCAGTTCCGCGCCCGCCTCGAGTGCGTGGGCGACCGCCTCGTCCAGGTCGTCGACCTCGAGGTCCAGGTGCATCGACATCTGCGGCTTGCCGTTCTCGGCCGGCCAGACCGGGCGCTGGTACTTCGGCTCGGTCTGGAAGGCCAGGTTGTAGCCGGCGTCCTTGGACGGCGCGAGCGTGACCCAGTTCGGCTCGTCGGTGAAGATCTGCCAGCCGAGCAGCCGCTGGTAGAACCGGCCGAGTTCCCGGGCGTCCGGTGCGTCGAGTGCGACGCCGAACCAGTGTGCTTTCGTTCGGAGTGCCATGGATCACACCCTGCCGCCAAGTCACGGCAGGGTCCAGCTCACGACGGCGGTGCCTTCGGGCTGAGCGGATCGCCGTGCCGATGGACGATCGCCCAGTCGCCGTGCTCCTTGCGGAACACCATCGTCGTCCGCAGCACGTGTGGGTGTTCACCCGGCCGGTCGACGTACCGCACCGTGCAGCGTTCGATCGCGACCGTGTACGCCGTGTCGGACCCGGCGTGCTTGTCCAAGTACTCGAACTCGACCTTCGCGCCGCTCGGCCGGAACTGCGCCGAGGCCCACTCGTAGCGCGGGCCGATCTGCGACCAGCCGACCTCGTGCCCGCCGAAGCCGCCGAAGATCGAGGTCTGTTCGCTGCGCGAGACCAGCGCCAGCCACAACGACGGATCCCCGTTGACGAAGGCGGTGTTGGCTTCCTCGAACCGGCGCAGGAACGACTCGAACTGCAACGTCATCAGGTCTCCCTCGGGTGGGCGCGCTGGGACTCGCCCCCACGATAGAACCCGAGGTTACTTGGCCCGGTCGTAGTCCGGGTTCAGCTCACGGGCCAGGTGCTCGATGAACAGGCCGACGTCGGTCACGATGCCGCGGGCCTGCGACGAGCCGCGGTCGGCCAGCTTGGTCACGGTCGCGGGATTGATGTCGACGCAGGTGAGCGGGATCGAGGCCGGCAGGATGTTGCCGGTGGCAACCGAGTGCAGCATGGTCGCCGCCATCAGGCAGTAGCCGACGCCGGGCAGCGCGGCCCGCATCGCCCGCTGACCTTCCAGGACGTCGGTGTAGACGTCGGGCAGCGGACCGTCGTCACGCACCGAGCCGACCAGCACGTACGTGCCGCCCTTCTTCACCAGCGCGTGCATCACGCCGGAGGTGAGCACGCCCTGCTCGACGGCGGCCGCGATCGAGCCGGCCTTGCGAATCGTGTTGATCGCGCGGATGTGGTGCTCGTGGCCGTGCTCGACGCCCCGGCCGCGGGCCAGGTCGACGCCGAGCGACGTCCCGTACAGCGAGGACTCGATGTCGTGGGTGGCCAGCGCGTTGCCGGCGAACAGCACGTCGACGTACCCGGCCTCGACGATCGCGACCATGGCCGGCGCCGCGCCGGTGTGCACGATGCCCGGGCCGCCGACCCAGAGCACCTTCTGGCCGTTCGCCTTCGCCTCGCGCATTCCGTCGGCGACCTGCTTGACCAGCACCCGCTGCGGCTTCTCGCTGGAGACGTCGGACTCCATGAAGCCGAACGACTCCTCGGTGTTCGCCACGATCGGCGGGGTCACCTTGACGCCCTGGGCGCTGGTGATGATCCGCATCCCGGCCTTCACGTCCGACATCGGGATGGTCCGCACGCCGCCGTTCTCGACCAGCAGGCCGCAGTCCATCTCCGGGTTGGTGACCTGCACCCAGTGGTTGTCCAGCCGGACGCTGGTCGGCAGGTTGGTGGTGGAGTAGAAACCGTCGGGGAAGACGCCGTCCTGGGTCACCTCGGTGATCTCCGCCGTGCCGGGATTGACCAGGTTCGCGCCCTTGGTCTGGATCCGCATCAGCAGCCGCTGCAGCGCTTCCTCGTCCTCGGCGCCGACCGTCATCCGGACCGTCGACGGGTCGTCCTTGTCGTAGCCGAGGTCGAACTTGTCCAGCGTGTACTCGCCGCCGTAGCCACGGATGTCGTCCAGCACCCGGGACAGCAGCCCGGAGTCCATCAGGTGGCCGGTGATCTCGACCGTCTCGGTGACCTGCACGGGGTGCCTCCTCCGTCAGCGGGGATGTCGGATTGTCCGACGATCCGCCACTCTAGCGCCTGAAGCAGGTGCTACACCACGGCGCCGTCGTCCGGGGTGTCCTCGGGCGGCAGGCGGTCGTTCATCCGGATCACCAGAGTGAGGAAACCGGCCATGAAGCCGACCACGCCGAGCAGCGTGATCCGGCCGGTGCCGAAGTCCAGCAGCGCGGCCAGGATGAGCAGCAGCGGACCACCGGTCAGGCCGAGCCAGGCGGCGCGGCTGATCCAGTCCAGCCGCGGGCCGCGGGCGGGCTCCGGCGGGATGTAGTGGTCGTGCGGGTCGTCACTGCGCCGCGGCGGGGGCTCCTTCGGTGGCTCCTCGTCGGTGTCGCCGACGATCAGACCGGCCGGTACGTCGATCAGCGGCTCGTACGAGTTCTCGTCGACGTCCTCACTGGCCGGCCAGCGCGGCACCGGCGGCTCGTCGTGCCCGGGAGCCGACGGCGCGTTGAACTGCTCGACCAGCGACTTCCACTCGGCGTCCTCGGTGCTGCGGTCGATCACTCCGCGGGCCTTGTCCACCGCGTCGGCGTCCACGAAGATCTCCTCGAACCCGGCCGGCACCTTGCGTGCCGGCACCTCCGCCTTCGCCGGGGCCTCCGCCTTCGACGAACTGTCGGCGACCATCGGCTCGTCGTCGGCCGGGGCGAGGTCCTCGGGCTGCTCGGGCTCCGCGGACAGCTTGGTCTCCTCCTCCGACCCCGGCGGCGCGCAGTACGCCGCGATCCCGGCCTCGGCCAGGGCGGACAGGACCGGGGTGGTGACCAGGGGATCGATGCCGCCCATCGACGTGTACGTCGCGGCGGTCAGGCCGTTGTCACGCATCGGTGCCGATCCGGCGGACGAAGTCGGTCGTGCCGGCGAAGATGCGGGGAGCGTCGTTGTCCAGAGTAGCCACGTGATAACTGTCCTCGAGCAGGGTCTCGGTGACGTCGCGGGACGAGATCCGGGACAGCACCGTGCGCCCGGAGCTCGGTTCGACGACGTGATCGACAGTACTGCGGAACAGCAGCACCGGCTGAGTCACCTTCGGCAGGTCCTCGCGGGTGATCTTCCACAGCTGCGACAGCGAGAACAGTGCGCGCAGCGGCATCCGGTCGTAGGCACCCTCGTCCACGCCGGGCTTCTTGATGTCGTTGCAGATGCCGGGGAACGACGGCACGATCCGGTGCAGCACCGGGAGCAGCGCGAGGCGCTTGTCGTCGGTCCGCACCGACGGGTTCACCAGGATCAGTCCGGCCACGTCCTCGCCGTGCTGCTCGGCCAGCCGCAGCACCAGGCACCCGCCCATCGACAGCCCGGCCAGGAAGACCCGGTCGTGCTCCTTGCGCAGCCGCTCGAACTCGTTGTCGAGCACGGCGTACCAGTCGTGCCAGGTGGTCGTGTTCGCCTCGCGCCAGTGCGTGCCGTGCCCAGGCAGTCGCGGGACGGCGACGCCGTACCCCTCGGCGGCCAGGTGTTCCGCGAACGGGCGCATCGACTTCGGCGACCCGGTGAAGCCGTGACTGAGCAGGATCCCGATGCCGGCGTTCGGGCCGGAGCCGGGACTGCGGAACTCTTCCGCATGGGCTAACACGGGCACAGGTGCTCCTCAGCGTTCGCGTGGTGCCTGAGTCGTAATGGTCGCAGCCGGCCGGCCCGTCGCCCACCCCGTCCAGGGTGTCGGTCCGGCCACAGTGCCAGTCTGCAACCACAGGTCAACACGGAGTGCAACCCCCTCATTCCCTGGCAGTGACGTTGCCTGAGGAGGAAGCTGGAACGTAAGGTCCTGCCCGGCGGGTGCACTGTGCCCGGAGATGAGCGACACTGGAGCTGGCCGAAGGGTGGAGGTGGAGGGCACGTGCTGTACCTGTTCCTCAGGCGGTTCCTGGTCGCTCCGATCGCGAAGCTCCTGTTCCGGCCGAAGGTGACCGGGCTGGAGAACATCCCGGAGACCGGCCCGGCGCTGCTGGTCAGCAACCATCTCGCGTTCTCCGACTCGATCTTCCTGCCGGTCGCCGTCCCGCGCCAGATCGTCTTCCCGGCCAAGTCGGAGTACTTCACCGGCCCCGGGCTCAAGGGCAAGCTGGTCGCCACGTTCTTCCGCTCGATCGGCCAGATCCCGATCGACCGCTCCGGCGGCCGCGCGTCGCTGGCCGCGCTGAACACCGGCCTGGAGATCCTCGGCAAGGGCGAGCTGTTCGGCATCTACCCCGAGGGCACCCGCTCGCCCGACGGCCGGCTGTACAAGGGCAAGACCGGCGTCGCCCGGATGGCGATCGTGGCCGGCGTTCCGGTCATCCCGGTCGCGATGATCGACACCGAGAAGATCAACCCGCCCGGCACGGTGATCCCGAAGTGGTTCGTCAAGGAGCCCGGCCGCCGGCTGCCGCGCCTGGTCCGCCCCGGCGTCGCGATCGGCAAGCCGCTGGACTTCTCCCGCTACGAGGGCATGGAGCGCGACCGGTTCGTCCTGCGCTCGGTCACCGACGAGATCATGTACGCGATGATGGAGCTGTCCGGCCAGGAGTACGTCGACATGTACGCCGAGAAGGCCAAGGAACTGCTCAAGGCCGGCGAGAACATCGACGACCACCTCAAGCCCCGGCTGGACGACACCAAGGCCTCCTGAGCCTCACTCGTCGATCGGCACCTCACCGCGGCGACCAGACGTAGGTGAGGATGGTGCCCGTGGAGAACGAGCTGAACGTGCTGGGTGCCGAGCTGGAGGAGTGCGGGACCGATCCGGTGACCGGGTTCTTCCGGGACGGCTGTTGCAGCACGGGACCCGAGGATCTGGGCAGCCACACCGTCTGCGCGGTGATGACGGCCGAGTTCCTGGCCTACCAGCAGTCGGTGGGCAACGACCTGAGTACGCCGCGGCCGGAGCTGGGCTTCGCCGGGCTGAAGCCGGGGGACCGGTGGTGCGTGGTCGCGGTGCGGTGGCTGCAGGCGTACCACGCGGGCGTCGCGGCGCCCGTCGTGCTGGCCTCGACGCACCGGCGGGCGCTCGACACGATCCCGCTGGCGGTGCTGCGCGAGCACGCGGTCGACGTACCACCTGACCTCAGCTCGCTGGAGTGAGACGGCCGCGCACCGATCGTGGCGGCTCGAATATGGTTGGCGTATGCAATTCGCGACGTTGAACGAAGGCGTGGTGCCGGGTGTGCCGAGCCTGGACGAGCTGCGGGACCTCAAACCGCTCCAGCAGCCCGAGTGGCCGGACCCGGTGGCGCTGGAGCAGGTGATCGGCCAGTTGCGCAAGCTGCCGCCGCTGGTGTTCGCCGGGGAGTGCGACGACCTGACCGCCAAGATCGGCGCCGTCGCCCGCGGTGAGGCGTTCCTGCTCCAGGGCGGCGACTGCGCCGAGACGTTCGACGGCGTGACCGCGGAGAACATCCGCGCCAAGCTCCGGGTGCTGCTGCAGATGTCGGTCGTGCTCCAGTACGCCGCGAGCGTGCCGGTGGTGAAGGTCGGCCGGATCGCCGGCCAGTACGCCAAGCCGCGCAGCTCCGGCGACGAGACCCGCGACGGCGTCACGCTTCCGTCGTACCGGGGTGACGCGGTGAACGGCATCGAGTTCACCCCCGAGGCCCGGATCCCGGACCCGGAGCGGCTGCGCGGGGTCTACAACGCGGCCGCCGCGACGCTGAACCTGACCCGCGCGTTCACCACCGGTGGTTACGCCGACCTGCACCAGGTGCACGCCTGGAACACCGACTTCGTCCGGTCCTCGCCGGTCGGGCAGAAGTACGAGCGGCTGGCCGGTGAGATCGAGCGCGCGCTGGCCTTCATGCGGGCCTGCGGCGCCACCTCCGACGAGTTCCGCACGGTCGACTTCTACGCCTCGCACGAGGCACTGATCCTGGAGTACGAGCACGCGCTGACCCGGATCGACTCGCGCACCGAGCTGCCGTACGACGTGTCCGGTCACCTGCTCTGGGTCGGCGAGCGGACCCGGCAGCTGGACGGCGCGCACGTGGAGTTCCTGGCGTCGCTGAGCAACCCGCTCGGGGTGAAGATCGGCCCGACCACCACGCCGGACTACATCCGCGCGCTGATCGACAAGCTGAACCCGAAGGGCATCGAGGGCCGGCTCACGTTCATCACCCGGATGGGCGCGGGCAAGATCCGCGAGGCGCTGCCGCCGCTGCTGGAGGCGGTCCGCGACCACGGCTCGCCGATCGCCTGGGTTTGCGACCCGATGCACGGCAACACCTACGAGACGCCGAACGGCTACAAGACCCGCAACTTCGACGACGTGATGCACGAGGTGCAGGGGTTCTTCGACGCCCACGAGCAGGTCGGCACCTGGCCGGGTGGTCTGCACGTCGAGCTGACCGGCGACGACGTCACGGAGTGCCTGGGCGGCGGTGAGGCACTGGTCGCCGAGGACCTGGTCAACCGGTACGAGACCGCCTGCGACCCCCGGCTGAACCGGCACCAGTCGCTCGAGCTGTCGTTCATGGTGGCCGAGCGGCTGCGCGGGGCACAGTCGTGATCGATCTGCGCTCCGACACCGTCACGCGGCCCTCAGCCGGCATGCTGGCGGCGATGACGAGCGCGCCGGTCGGCGACGACGTGTACGGCGAGGACCCGACGATCGCCGCGCTCGAGGAGCGGGTCGCCGACCTGCTCGGGCACGAGGCGGCGCTGTTCGTCGTGACCGGCTCGCTGGCGAATATCCTCGGCGTCCGCGCGCTGGTGCCGCCTGGTTCCGAGGTGCTGTGCGAGTCGCGGGCCCACATCGCCCGCGCCGAGCTCGGCGCCCACGCGGCCGTCAGCGGTGTCACCACCCGGAACTGGACCACCCCCGACGGCCAGATCGACCTCGACCAGATCCGCGAGCTGATCGCGCCCGACCTCGGCCCGTACTTCGTGCAGACCGCGGCGGTCTCGGTCGAGAACACCCACAACTTCGGCGGCGGTTCGATCCAGCACTCCTACGACGCGCTGGCCGATCTGCTCGACGAGGCCGGACTGCCGCTGCACCTCGACGGCGCCCGCCTGTGGAACGCGTCGGTCGCGACCGGCGTACCGATGGCCGCGTTCGGGTCTCGGGCCGCCGCGGTCAGCGTCTGCCTGTCGAAGGGCCTGGGTGCGCCGGTCGGATCGGTCCTGGCCGGTTCGGCCGAGCTGATCCGCGAGGCCCGGGTCTGGCGCAAGCGTCTCGGCGCCGGCTGGCGCCAGGCGGGCGTGCTCGCCGCGGCCGGTCTCTACGCCCTCGACCACAACGTCGAACGCCTCGCCGAAGACCACGCCAACGCCCGCCGGATCGCCGAGATCCTCGCCGACGCGGCCCCCGGCTCGGTCAAGCCAGACCAGGTCGAGACCAACATCGTGGTCGCCGACCTCGCCACCACCGGGCGGACGGTCGCCCAGGTGGTCGCGGGGGCGAAGGAGGCCGGGGTGCTGGTCGGGGGAGTGGGCGCGACGCAGCTCCGGCTGGTCACCCACCTCGACGCCTCGGCCGACGACTGCCGTCAGGCCGCGGAGACGATCGCGGGCTTGCTGCACTGAGCGAGTCAGCGCGGACCGGCCGGTCGTAGCACGCACGGCCCGAACGTGCCGGTGCGCACGAAGCCCATCCGTTCCCCGGTAATCCACCGGTTGCCGCTCGGCGGGGCGTTGAAATCCGTTGCCTCGATCAACAAGGTGGCGTCCTTGAAGTCCGCCGGCCTGATCGTGTACGAGTGCCCGTGCGACTGCTGGCCGTCCCAGTTGTCCGTCCGGACCCACTGGCCGTCGAATCCGACGCGTCGACGGCGGGCGCCGGCGGTGACGAGGGTTCTGGCTGGATCCCGGCGGCGGACCTGAGCCGCCGCCGGGCGCGGTGCAGCCGGACTCCGGCCGCGATGGTGGAACAGCCGAGCGCGACAGCGAGCTCGCTGCCGGACAGCCCTTCCCAGGCGTTGAGCAACAGAACCTGCTGGTCCTTGACGCTGAGGCGGGTACGACTCGGGCTGCTTTCACCACATCGCACCGCACCGACGGATCACCTACCATGAGCGGGTGCTGCCGCTGGTGCGTCCGGGTGGGCGGTTCGGGATCGTGACGTTCGCGGCCGAGCGGATGGCGACGCCGGGTGACGAGGAGATCGTGCTGACCGGCGACACCGCCGGGGGCATGGCCTTCTCGCTCGACGACCTGGCGGCGATCTTCGCGCCGCTCGACGTTGTCGAGCTGCGGGCGGTCCGGTCCGGCGTCGAGGGTGCCTTCGGCCCGGACTTCCTGAACGCCGGGCTGTTCGCTGTCCACTAATCGCCAGGGGCGGCGGGCGTCGGGTGGGCTCAAGGTAGGCTGACGGCGTCGGGTCACAGCGTCCGGGGAGAGCCGTGCGAGAGATCGTCGTGTTCAGCGGTAGTGCTCATTCCGGCCTTGCCGAGCAGGTGTGTGCCGATCTCGGAGTCGACCTGTCGCCGGTGGAGATCCACCGGTTCAGCAACGACTGCCTGCAGGTTCAGCTGCAGGTCAACTGCCGCCAGCGCGACGTCTACATCGTCCAGCCGCTGGTGCCGCCGACGCAGGAGCACCTGATGGAGCTGCTGCTGATGATCGACGCCGCGCGGGGGGCCTCGGCGGCGCAGATCACCGCCGTGATGCCGCACTACGCGTACGCGCGGTCGGACAAGAAGGACGCGTCGCGGATCTCGATCGGCGCCCGGCTGGTGGCCGATCTGCTGGTCGCGGCGGGCGTGGACCGGGTGCTGACGATGGCGCTGCACGCGCCGCAGGTGCACGGGTTCTTCTCGGTGCCGGTCGACCACCTGACCGCGATCGGCGTACTGGCCGACCACTTCCGCGGCACGGACCTGAGCAACACCGTCGTGGTCAGCCCGGACCTGGGCAACGCGAAGACCGCGACCCAGTTCGCGCGGTTGCTCGGACTGCCGGTGGCGGCGGGGAGCAAGCAGCGGCTGGCCGACGACCGGGTGGTGATCGACGCGATCGTCGGCGACGTGGCCGGCAAGAAGGCGATCGTGCTGGACGACGAGATCGCGACCGGTGGCTCGATCATCGAGCTGCTGGACCGGCTGAAGGATCTCGGCTGCACGCAGGCCGCGGTTGCCTGCACGCACGGGCTGTTCGCCGGCAAGGCGGTCGAGCGGTTGCGGGCGCACCCGTCGATCACCGAGGTGATCAGCACCGACACCGTCCCGCGTCCGGACGGCTTCCCGGAGCTGCAGGTCAGCTCGGTGTCCAAGCTGTTCGCCGCCGCGATCCAGCGGATCCACGACGGCGAATCGGTCAGCAGCCTGTTCGACGGCGTCGACCCGACGCACGGCCCGCCGCAGCCCAAGCTCCCGTTCTGACGGCGACGAGATCGGGAGCACCGGACGCCCGGTGCTCCCGATCGCCTCAGCCTTCGCAGCACACGCGGTGCAGCCACTCCGGCTCGTGCCACCAGTACTCGCTGTCGTGCGAGTGAGCCTGATCCCGGCGTAGCGGCCGCGGCCCTGCGCTCGCCTTGGCCGTCGTCGCGAACGGCTCGAGCAACTCGTCGACCGTGTGCAGCCGCCCGGCGACCATCACCTGCTGCACGTCGGCGGCATGCCGGATGTCGGCCAGCGGATTGCCCCGTACGAACGACAGATCCGCCTGCGCGCCCGGTTTC
The DNA here is from genome assembly GCF_001984195.1 of Kribbella sp. ALI-6-A. GTDB lineage: Bacteria > Actinomycetota > Actinomycetes > Propionibacteriales > Kribbellaceae > Kribbella. The sequence goes on along the minus strand of NZ_MTQN01000011.1, from coordinate 926,994 downwards.
ACGACGGCCAGTGTGTCCTCCAGATTCAGCCAGCGCGCCGGATTCCGGGTCGCGGTCGTCAGTGCCTCGTACGGCGTGAAGCCGCCGGCCACCATCGAGCGCAGGTTCGCGTGCAGCGACACCGCGACGTTGTCCAGCGGCGCGTCCGTGCCGGCGATCACCAGCCCGCCGCCGCGATGGATCCGCAGCACCATGTCGACGTTGCCGCGGAGCAGTTCGCGCGTCGTCGCCCCGGCCGGTCCGGACGCGGTGTTCACCTCGGCCTGGAACGCGGCGTACTCCCAGCTCGGGAAGAGCGTGGTGGTCCGCCGATCGGTCAGCAGCGACGGGTCGTCGACGTGGGCGATGGTCGAGTTGAACAGCGTCGGCGTGACCGACAGCCCGGCGCGGGTGAACAGCGTGATCACGTCGGCGTACGCGCGGCCGAGCCGGCTGACCGTGTGCGAGTAGCCGAGCCGGTTGGTCGCGCCGGTGTGTTCCATCCCGTCCATGCCGAGATGCTCGGCGGGGTAGAGGTAGTGCGACGACAGTTGCAGCCCGAGCCGGTGCACGGCCGCGATCGCCCGCCGCTGGTACTCGACCGGCAACCGCACGTACGTCTTGACCAGGTCGTAGCCGATGCCCTCGACCCGATCGATCTCCATTCCGAGCTGCCGCAACGACAACGTCGGACGCATGAAGTTGTAGTAGACCCGCGAGCCGTCGATCGCCTCACCGGTCGCGAAGTACCGCGGGCCGGTCAGAGAACCGTGAGAGAGCGCTTCCCGCGTCTCCTGCATCTGGTACACGGGATCGCCGGGAGAGCGCGTACTCGTGATCCCGTACGACAGCCAGAGATTGCCCTGCCGCGCACCCCAGGCCCGGCCACGCAGGTGCCAGTGGTTGTGCGCGTCGATCAGTCCGGGCATCACGGTCAATCCGGACGCGTCGATGTCGGCAGTGCCGCGATGCGGGCGGACGGCGGCGATCTTCGACCCGTCGAGCACCACATCCACGTCCTCGCGCAGCTCCTGAGCGCGGCCGTCCCAGAGTGCTCCGGCGTGGATCGTGACGTGCTGGTTCACCGTCGCCCGTCGCCAGGTGAGGTCGAGCCGGACGGTCCGCGGCCGAGCGCCGTCGACATCCGTACGGCGCAACCGCCCGTTGTTCAGGTAGAGCAGGGTCCGGTCGTCCAGCCAGACCGGCGAATCGGTGACCTCACTCGTCACGGCGCGCGGCTTGCCGGTGAACCGCCCGCGCCGATCAACCGGTACGACGTACAGCAGGCTCTCGACGACGAAGGCCAGCCGGCGGCCGTCGGGGGAGAAGACCGGGCCGTCGTCGCCGCGGGTCGCGAGTGAGCGGAACGGCATCGGTTCGACGTACTCGAAGGCGGTGGTGGCGACGTCGACGTACAGGAGCTGGCTGGTGCCCTCCCGGAACCGCTTCGAGAACGGTTTGACCGCCGCCAGCACGATGGTCTTCCCGTCCGCCGACCAGCTGACCCGGCCGGGCTGGAACAGCGTCGGCGTGATCTGACGTACCTGCTGCGAGCGGAGATCGAGGATCCAGGCGATGCCGTCCTGATCCTGGTATGCGATCTGCCTGCCGTCCGGGGAGAACCTCGGCGCGGTCTGGGCCCCGGGCAACGACGACAGCTTGGTGTCGGTGCCCTTGGCAAGGTCGTGCAGCCACAGGTCCGCCGTACCGTCGCGGTCGCTTGCGTAGAGCAACGTCTTGCCGTCGGGGGAGAAGTCGGGGTCGGAGTTGAAGTAGCCGTCGGCAACGATCTTGCGCGGGGTGCCGCTGCCGTCGGTCCGGGCGAGCCAGAGCGCGTTGAGCGCGCGGAAGCTGAGCCACCGTCCGTCCGGGGAGACGGCCGGGCTCGCGATCCCCTTCACCGCTCGAGGCCTGGTCGATTCGATGTCCGGACGCTTCGGCCGGGGGCGCCCCGACGTGACCGGCACGACCGCGGTGAACGCGATCGCTTGTGCCGCGCCGCCGACCCGGTGCTTCATCACCTGGCCGTCCGCGGTGTAGAAGAGCTCGTTCGCCGACGCCCAGGACGGCGGCAGGGCGAAGACGTCCTTGCCGCTGGTCACCACCGCGTCGCCGATCACCAGATCACTCGCCGGTCCGGTCAGCCGGACGTACGCGAGCTTCCCGTCCGGCGAGTACGACGGCCCGAACACCGTCGTCCCCGCCTGCGCCGGTACGACGGTCCGCCGGGCGCCGGTGGTCAGGTCGAGCTCGACGATCGCGGCGGTGTCGACGGTGAACGCGATCTTCCGGCCGTCGGGGGAGACGGCCGGCTCGGCCTCCTCGGTCGGGTCGTCGGTGAGCGCGACGATCGCGCCGGTTCGCAGATCCAGCCGGTGGATGCCGTAGCTACTGCCGCCGCGGTCGGAGGAGAACACGATCGCCCGGCCGTCCGGCGTGAAGTGCGGCTCGCGGTGGTCGTACCGGCCCTTGGTGAGCTGGCGGAGTCCGTGCCCGTCCGGGCGAATCGTCCACAGGTGGAAGTTGCCGTCGCGGTAGGACTGGAAGACGAGCTGCTGCCCGTCCGGTGACCACCGCGGCCGGGTGGCGTCCTGCAGGTCGTCGGTCAGCCGGGTCGCGCGGCCGCCACTGGCCGGGGTCACCCAGATCGCGGTGACCAGATCGAACGCCAGCCGGCGTCCGTCCGGGGAGACCGCGACCATGAAGTTCGTGCCTTGCGTCAAGGTGGCGTGGTTGCCGCCGGTCCTTTGCTCGGCTGAGGCCGCGGCTTCGGTGATCGGCAGCGATCCAGCCGCGGCGACGCCGCCGGTGAGTTGCAGAGCGCGACGACGGGAGATGCTCCAGACAGCGGGGTCTTCGTGGTTCACGGTCGGATCCAATCCCTCGGGGCGGTGGGACGAATCCGAATCTGCCAGCAGTGTCTGTAGTCGTTGAGCCTGTACGGCGGGTCACGCGACGAACGGACGATTCGCTGCGCCGAACGGCCGCGCCACCGCGCGCCGCCGCCGACCGCGGCGGCCCGCTGCGCCTGCTCTATCGTCTGCGGCATGAGTTCTGTTTCCCCCGACGGCCGGGCGGGAGCGGCATCGACCTCCGGCACCCTCGGGCGTCTGACCGCCTCCCCGAAGGTCCGCGCGATGCTCGCCGCGGTTGCCTGCGTCCTGATCGCGCTGATCGCCGCGCTCGCGGTGGACAGCCGGCTCGATCGGCACTGGCTGGTCCGCGGGCTCACGCTGCTGCTCGCGCTCGGCTGCGCGGCCGTGCTCGGGGTTGAGAACGGACGCCGCGCCCGGCGGATCATCGCCGGCGTCGGGATGCTGATGTTCGGCTTCGTCTTCCCGGTGACATCGACGACCTGGGCGACCCCACCGGAGATCGACTTCGCGCTCGCGGTCGCGGACGACGCCGAAGCGGCCGCGACGAAGGACGCGATGAGTGCCGTCACCGTCGACCACGTCAAAGCGGCGGCCGAAGCCCGCGGTGGCGCGATCGGCTCGCCGGTCACCGAGAAGTCGCCCGAGCCCCGCGGTGCGACCGAGTACCCGCTGATCGTGCGCCCGGACAAGAACAAGGGCCGCCCCTGGGCCTGCCTCACCTTCGAGCACGGCTTCACGGCGAAGATTCGCGCCTGCTGATCAGTACTCGCGCGCCAGCTCCTCGGCCCGCACGAACGGATCCCACGTCACCGGTACGCCGTCGAGCTGCGCCGAGACCACCTCGAGACCGGCTTCCCACCCGGCGGCCGCAGGCCCGGCAACCTCGCGATCGCTGAGCACGTTGGTGAACACCAGCCGGCACCCGTCCGCCGTACCGGTGAGCTCCCAGCTGAGAATTTCGCCCATCCACTCGTACTCGAGCAGGTGCGGCGGCTCGTTCCGAAGCATCCGGCCGTTCGGCGTGCGCTCCGGATCGTCCGCCATCCCGTACGTCGCGCGCTGACGCTCGGTCACGCCGAAGAACAGTTCCTTCCCGGCCGGCGTCGACAGATCCACGATTGCGGGAAACCAGGCCGCCAGCTGCGCCGGGTCGGTCAGCGCCCGCCACACCTTCTCCGGCGGATGCGCGAACAACCGGACGAAGCGGATCGCGACCCGCCCGTCGTCGGTGGCGTGCAGCGTGCCGCGCTCAGATGCCATGGCCGGATATAACCAGATCAGCATGTAAGAGCAAGCCGTCCAGCAGATGAGAAATCGATTTCTCACATCACCATCCGGCCGATCACCGGCTTAGGCTCCCGGGCATGACTCTTGGGAATCTGACCGGAATCAGCGCCGTCGCCAACGTCCAGAGCCGCTCGATCAGCGCGGAGAACCCGACCGGCGAGCCCGGCCAGGGTGGACGCCGGACCGAGGGGACCGGCGCCCACGCGGCGCGCGACCTCGGGCAGGGCTGGAAGGTGTCGCCGTCGATCGAGATCGGGCCGGGGGAGACCGCGACGCTCGCGGACATCGCCGGCAGCGGCTGCATCACCCACATCTGGCTCACCACGCACACCGACAACTGGCGGCGGCTGGTGCTGCGCTCGTACTGGGACGGCGACGAGGCGCCCGCGGTCGAGGCGCCGGTCGGCGACTTCTTCTGCTCCGGCTGGGGCCGGTTCGCCCAGGTCAACGCGCTGCCGGTCTCGGTGAACCCGAACGGCGGCTTCAACTGCTACTGGGAGATGCCGTTCCGCGAGCAGGCCCGGCTGACGATCGAGAACACGTCCGACGAGAAGGTGATCGTCTACTTCCAGGTCGACTACTGGCTCGGCGAGGTGGCGGCCAAGTCGGCGTACCTGCATGCGCAGTGGCGGCGGAGCAACCCGCTGCCGTCGAAGACCGTGCACACCCTGCTCGACGGCGTCGAAGGGCCGGGCCACTACGTCGGCACCTACATCGCGTGGGGCGTGAACAGCTCGGGCTGGTGGGGCGAGGGTGAGGTCAAGTTCTACCTGGACGGCGAGGAGTACCCGACGATCTGCGGCACCGGCACCGAGGACTACTTCGGCGGCGCCTGGAACTTCGACCTCGGGCCGGACCGCGGCGGCTACGCCGAGTTCAGTACGCCGTACCTCGGGATGCCGCAGGTGATCCGGCCGGACGGCCAGTACGCGAGCCAGCAGCGGTTCGGCATGTACCGCTTCCACCTACCCGACCCGATCCGCTTCCGCGAGTCGCTGCGCGTCGACGTCCAGGCCCTCGGCTGGCGCTCGGGCGGCCGCTACCTGCCGCTGCAGGACGACATCGCGTCGACGGCGTTCTTCTACTCGTCGAAGACCAGCACCACCCGCCCCGAGGCACCGACCCATGACGTGATGGAGATCTGCTAGGGCACCGGAAGCGGGCGATCCAGCGCCGCGACGGTCAGTACGACGACCGCCGACGTCCAGCCGAGCGGGGCTTCGCCGGCCGGCTGCAGGTCGCGGTTGACCTTCTCCGGTAGGGCTCCGCTCGGGGTGCGATGTGTGTCGAGCCACCGCAGAAGTTCCTCGGCAGTCGCTCGGTCGCCGCGGGCTGCGGCGCTCAAAGCGAAGAGAGCGGTTTGTGGGGTCCAGGCGACGCCGTCGGCGCGCCACTGTTCGCCGGGGGTGACGCCGCCGTTCGGCTGGGTCAGGACGTGTCTGGTCCGGGTGATCACTTCGTCGATCCAGGGATCGGCGGGGGCGAAGGGTGGGCCGAGGATCGTGACGATCGCGTCGGCGCCGCCGCCGACGCCGATGCGCAGGCCTGGTTCCAGCAGGCTGACCGACCGGGCGGGAGTGCGCGGGTAGTCGGGAGCGAAGTGGCGATTTGTTGCCTTGGACAACCGGTCGAGCGCGGTCTGCCAGCGTTCGGCATCGGCTGGATGGCCGAGCTCTCGGGCGATCGCCAGACCCGCGCGGAGGCCGGTGAGCAGGGGAGCGACCGTGCCGAGGGTGACCTCGGTTTCCGGCCGTTCCCAATAGTCGGGTGACGGGCCCGGGAGGCCGTTCGGGCCGAGCTCGGCGACGATCTGGTCGGCGGACTCCTTGACCATCGGCCAGTACCTCGCCAGGTCCCGATCGCAGAACCAGGTCGCCCACACCACCCAACCGGATCCGTCGAGCTGCGGCTCACGCCCATCGTTCGGTACGCCGCCCGTCTCGGCGAAGTAGCGCGCTTCCCAGCGGCCGGCCCTCGGGCGGACCCGGTCGAGGAACGCGAGCACGCGCGCCGCCTCGTCGTACTGGCCGATCGCGCAGCGCGCCGCCGCGACGAACGACGCGTCCCGCGGCCAGACGAACCGCCACGGCCCGTCGTTGCCGGCCAAGGTCGCGCCGTTGGCCAGGGTGAGGGCGTCGAGATCGGCGAGCGCGTGCCGCACGAGTTCGGCGTACGGCGTGGTGGCGGTGGCTGCGGGCAATGGTCTGCCGGGGATGCCGTCGGCGACCAGCTGCGGCTGCGGATTCCGGTCCAGGTTGGAGATGGTGCCGCCGGCAAGGACCGCGAGCAGGACGGCGATCACGGCGGCCGGGAATCCCCGGACCCGTCGCGCGCTGTCGTCCCGCATCACCGGCTCCCTACTGGGCGAGGTGCTGGACCTCGGCCTCGATCTTCTTCCGTGGCGCCAGTTCGACCAGGTACATCGCCGCCATCACGAACGCGCCGCCGATCAGCATCCGTGCGGTCACGCTCTCCGACCCGAACAGTACGGCGAACCCGGACGCGAACACCGGCTCCATCGTCATCGCGATCGCCGCGCGCGTCGGCGTGAGATGCGCCTGCGCCCAGGTTTGCACGATCAGCGCCAGCGCTCCCGCGACCAGCGCCATGTAGACCACCCGGACCCAGTCGCCACCGCCGGACGGCGGGGTGAAGCCACCGGGGATCGCGCCGATCGCGCACACGACGGTGATCACCACCATCTGCAGTGCCGAGAGGCCGAACGCGTTGGACGGTGTCGACCAGGCGCCGAGGCCGATGATGTGCAGCGCGTACAGGCCGGCCGAAGCCAGCGTGAGCAGCTCACCCGTGCCGAGGCTGAAGTCGCGCAGGGACAGTACGCCGAGGCCGACCGTCGCGAGCACGACCGCGATCCAGGCCCAGCGGCCGATCTTGTGCCGCAGGATCACCGCGGCCAGCAACGGCGTGAACACGACGTACATGCCGGTGACGAACCCCGAGACGCTCGCCGACGTGTGCCGCAGGCCCTCGGTCTGGACGAGCTGCGCGATGCCGTACGTGACGCCGAGCGCGACGCCGCGGCCACGGTCGAGTCGGCTGAGCCGGGCGATCGCCGGGGGATGGACCAGGATCAGCGCGACGGCGGCGATCAGGAAGCGCAACGCCAAGTAGTCGGCGACGTCCATCCTGTCCAGCAGGTCCTTGGTCAGGAAGAACGTGGACCCCCAGGCCGCGGCGACCGCGAGCAGGGCGATCACAGCGACGCGCGGGTGATTCACGAGCAAAGCTAAGCAGACACCTGACAGGGCGACCAAAATCCGGGTGCTGCGAGGTCTTGCCAATAGTTAACCGTCAGCGTAACTATTGCGGCATGGTGAACGATCAGGTCGACCGGTTCTTCGAGGTGCTGGCGGACCCGACCCGGCGACAGGTGGTGCGTCTGCTGGGAGAGGGGCCGCAGCGCGCCGGTCGGTTGGCGGCCGCGACCGGTGTCTCGTCCCCGGCGATGAGCCGGCACCTGCGGATCCTGCTGGCGGCCGGCCTGGTGACCGACGAGCGGGTCGCGGAGGACGCGCGGGTGAGGGTGTTCCGGCTGCGGCCGGAGCCGGTGGTCGCGGTGCAGGCCTGGCTCGATCAGGTGCAGGCGCACTGGCAGGAGCAGTTGGGGGCGTTCAAGAAGCACGTCGACGAGAGGGAGACACCGTGACCGAGCAGTCCGCGTCCGCAACCGTTGAGGTCGCCGCCGATCCGGCGACGGCATTCCGGATCTTCACCGAGGAGATCGACCTGTGGTGGGTCCGCGGCCCGATCAACTTCTTCGACTCCGCCCGCGCGGTGCAGATGCGGATCGAGCCCGGCGTCGGCGGCCGGATCCTGGAGGTCTATCGAGTCACGGCCGATCCCTCCGGCGAGGACGCGCTCGAGCTCGGCCGGATCACGATCTGGGAGCCGGGCGCGCGCTTGGGCTACCGCAGTTCCGTCGACGACACCGAAACCGAGATCGCGTTCGAACCCGTCGACGCCGGCACCCGCGTCACCGTCGAGCAGAGACTGCTGCCCGGAGGCGAGAAGGCCTTCTACATGTGGCCCAACGTCATCGGCTGGTTCCCGAACTGGGTGTCCCGCCGCGACTCCGCGCCGTCCACGCCGCGCGAGATCGACCGGCTCTCGATCGCCTTGTACTACAGGGATCCGGGCGCGGCCGCGCGCTGGTTGCACACCACGTTCGGCCTCGACTCCTGGGATCGCATCCCCGCCGAGGGCGAGCACGCTCCCTGGATCGAGTTGCAGGTCGGCATCTCCGCGATCCTGCTCTTCGAGCTCGAAGACGACAGCGCACCTCGCGCGGACCACGCCGTCTGGGTGTACGTCGACGACCTCGACGCGCATTTCGCCCGCAGTACCGAGCAGGGGGCCAAGATCGTCAGCGAGATCCACCAGCACGGCTACCGCCGCTACGAGGCCGAAGACCTGGAAGGCCATCGCTGGACCTTCGCGCAGGCTCGCCCCACGATGACCTGATGCCGACGTTCGGAACGATCCAGTACGACGACTCCGGCCGCGGCGACGCGGTGTTGTTGCTGCCGGGGTGGGCGGGGAGCGCGGTCGAGTTCGGGCGGTTGCGGGCTGAGCTGGAGGACGGCTTCCGAGTCGTCTCGGCTGACCTGCCGGGGTCGGGCCGGTCGGGTCCGCAGCCGCGGGAGTACTCCGCGGATTTCTACGCGGAGGACGCGCGGGCCTTTCTCGCGCTGCTCGACGAACTCGGCGTCGGCGCGGCCCACCCGGTCGGGTTCAGCGACGGGGGAGAGGTCGCGCCTGGTCAGCGTCGCCGAGACCCGAAGCGTGGTCACGATCTACAACCCGCACCTCGATCGCACCGAGTACGTCTGGGACGACGTCAGGTCCTAGTCGTCGCTGTCGATTCCGAGAGACGTTGTTCGTCAAGCTGCTGCAGGGTGGATCGAGGACGGGAGTTCGAGATGGCAGCGATCGTGTCGACGGTGGAGGTTGCCGGTACGCCGGACGAGGTGTTCGCGTACGTGGTCGACCCGGACCGGTTTCCGGAGTGGCAGGCCGGCGTCTTGGGTGGGCAGCTGGAGGGGGAGACGGCCGAGGTCGGCGCGAAGTGCACGACGACTCGCCGGATCGGTGGGCGCGAACGGACGGTGGTGTCCGAGCTGGTCCGGCTGGACCCGCCGCGGGCCTGGGGTGTGCGCGGGATCGACGGACCGATCCGCGCCGCGGTCGACGTGACCGTCGAGCCGGTCCCCGGACGCCGCGCGTGCAAGGTGCGGATCGACGTCGACTTTGAGGGACACGGCATCGGCAAGGTCCTGGTTCCACTGCTGGTACGGCCGCAGTCCCGCCGCGAGATGCGCGGCAACATGACCCGTCTGAAGCAGCGGCTCGACGCCGCCGGCGGCTCGGCGTCGGACGACCGTGGCACCGCCGGCTGAGCGTCAGACGATCGTGACGATGACGGTCGTACCCGGCTGGGCCTGTTGGCCCGCGGCGGGGTTCTGGCCGGCGACCAGGTTGAGGCCGAGGTGGAACGGGGCCTGCTCGACCTTCACCTTGAAGCCGGCCTCGGTGAGGATCTTCTGGGCGTCGGCCAGGCCCTTGCGGCGGACGTTGGGGACCTCGACCAGCGGCGGGCCCTTGGAGACGACGAGTTTGACCTTGTCCTTGGCGAACAGGGTGCCGTTGTTCGGCGTCTGGGAGACGACCGAGCCGGCCGGGACCTTCGCGTCGTACTCGTTGGTGCGCTCGACCACGAAGCCGGCCTTGCGCAGCGTGCGGTTGGCCTCCTGGTAGGTCTTGCCGGTCAGGTCGGGCACGGTGATCGGGCGCCGGCCGAGACTGATCCAGAGGTTGACCGTGTTGCCGGGCTTCATCACCGTGTCGAACTTCGGCGTGAACGCGATCACCCGCCCGGCCGGCACGGTCTCGCTGTAGCTGTTGGTGACCCGGCCGGTGACCAGCTTGATCGATTCCAGCGCGCGCCGCGCGGCCTCTTCGTCGAGGCCCTTCAACTGCGGAACCCGATAGCGCTCGGGGCCCTTCGAGACGGTGAGCGCGATCTCGCCGTCCTTGCGGATCCGCTCGCCGGGCGACGGGCTGGTGCCCATCACCTGACCGCGCGGGACGTCTTCGGAGAAGTCCTGGTTCGCCAGCTTCGTGGTGAGGCCGAGTTCGCTCGCCTTGGCCGACGCGTCGGTGGCGGACAGGTTCAGCAGGACCGGCGTCGAGGTGTAGCGGTGGATGCCGTAGTACCAGCCGGCCGTGCCGACACCGATCGCGAGCGCCAGTACGGCGATCAGCGCGATCAGGCCACGACCCCGGCGCACCGGCACCGGCGTGACCCGGGTGGCGGGTGCCGCATCGCGCTCGAGCGGCACGACGATCGTCTCGTTCGGCCGTCCCGGCGGGTGGTAGCCGTTGGACCGCGGTTCCTCGTACGGCGGGTAGCTGTCGCGGCGGTGCTCGACGTACCCGTTGCCGCGCCTGTAGCCGTCGTCGTACCCGGACTCCTCGCGGACCGCCTGCAGCGGCACGGTCAGGTCGCCGGTCAGCTCGGGATCGTCCGGCAGCCCTTCCTCCAGCGCGCTGCGAACCCGGCGAAGCTGCCGGCTCATCACCCGGGCGTCGGCCGGGCGCAGATCGCGATCACGCGCCGTGGCCCGCTGGACCAGCGCGTCGACGTACGGCGGGATGCCGGGCTCGAGCAACGACGGCGCCGGGACGTCGGCGTGCACGTGCGCGTACGCGACCTGGATCGGCGTGTCGCCGGTGTGCGGCTTGCTGCCGGTCAGCAGTTCGTACAGCAGGATGCCGGCCGAGTAGACGTCGGAGCGCGCGTCGGCGCTGCCGTCGGTGACGAGCTCGGGCGCGAGGTAGGAGACCGTGCCCATCAGCAGGCCCTGCGTCGCGGTCTGACCGGTGGTCGTCACCGCGCGGGCCAGGCCGAAGTCGGCGACCTTGACCGTGCCGTCGTGGGAGATCAGCACGTTCTCGGGCTTGATGTCGCGGTGCACGATGCCGGCGTCGTGGGCCGCCGAGAGCGCGGACAGCACCGGCATCAGCAGGTCGAGCGCGCGCGCCGGCGACAGCGGAGCCTGCTCCCGGACGACGTCGCGCAGCGTCCGGCCCGGTACGTACTCCATCGCCAGGAACAGTGTGCCGTCGTCCTCGCCCTGGTCGAACACGGCGACCACGTTCGGGTGCGACAGCTTCGCGGCGGCCCGCGCCTCGGCGACGAACCGGCGGCCGAACTCGGCGTCGTCGCCCATGCCCAGATGCATCACCTTGAGCGCGACGACCCGGTCCAGCCGCATGTCGAGCGCCTCGTAGACGGTCGCCATACCGCCCTTGGCGACGCGCGCACCCACGCGGTACCGCCCGTCGAGCACCCGCCCGACCAGGCGGTCGCCGACCTGGGTGTCTACGTCGTCCGTCACGTGCGGTGAGCCGCCTCTCGAAGCCAGTCTGCAATGAGAGTGTAAATAAGCAGTCCCGGCGCAGCTTTGCCGCCGCGCCGGGACCACTGACGGTCACGCTCCGGAGCCTCTACTCCGGCAAGCGAGATCAGGCCGGGTTCCACCCGCTCTCGAGGCGGGTCTTGATCTGCAGCACGCTCTTCACGTACCGCTTGGTGTCGGGGTACATCCCGTTGCGGCGTACGCCGCCCAGGCCCTGGTAGTACCCGGCGACCGCGATGTCGAGCTTGGCCGCGCCGGTCAGCCGGTCCAGCAGGACGACGCCCGCGGTGATGTTGTCCTGCGGTTTCAGCAGGTCGAGCTTGCGCCCGACGATCGCCGAGGCGTACCGCCCGGTGGACGGGATCACCTGCATCGCGCCGACCGCGTTCGCCGGCGACACCACCCGCTGCTTCCAGCCCGACTCCTGCCAGGAGATCGCCAGCGCCAGCTCGGGATCGACGCCGTAGCGTTGCGAGGTCGCGATGATCATCGAGCGGATCTGGCCGCGGCTGGGCAGTTTGCGGTTCTTCAGTGTGGCCCGGTTCTTGTCGGCGGCCTCGACCACGTGGTCGGCGTAGATCCGCCCGTTGAAGGTGTTGTTCTTCTTCTTGCCGGGTTTCGTGGTTGCCTTCGGCACCGGAACCGGCACCAGGATCGGTTTGCCGACGTAGATCCGGTCGCTGCGCTTCATGCCGTTCACCGACAGCAGGTAGGCCTGGCTGACGTGGTACCGCCGGGCGATCCCGCCGATCGTGTCGCCGGACTTCACCAAGTAGCTGATCCGGCCTCGTCCGGCGGCCGTGCTGCGTGGTGGTGCCTTCTTCGGCCCGCCGGGCAACTGAAGGACCTCGCCGGCGTAGATCGCGTTCCCGTTGCCGGGCAGGTCGTTCAGTGCGACCAGCGTCTTGACCGTGGTGCCGTACCGGGCGGCGATGTGACTCAGCGTGTCGCCCTGCTTGACCTTGTACTGCCCGAAGCCGGGCGATCCGGCGGTGATCACACCGGCCGCGATCAGCGGGACCGCGAGGCCGGTGAGGATCTTGACGACGGTACGCCGCCGGTTCCGCGGCTCGGTTCGGACGTTGTGCTCGGGCTCAGGCGCCGTGGCGCTCGTGTTCGTCATTGTCCATCTCCCCGTGTCAACGTCCTTTGACCGTAAGTGGTGATGCTGATGTGACAACAGGGACCGACGGGGCAGAGGTTACGGCTGTTACGTAATGTTTACAGTTGACGCCTGAACTACATGGATGTGGTTCACAATCGACGCGCCCACAAGGGGTTTGCCGTACGACCGATGCCATCGGCAACAGGTGCCGACGGCATCGATGGGGAGGGGCGAACTACAGCTCGGCGCGGCCCTCGAGCGGCGAGGAGGCCTGCGCCGCGTGGTACCGGCGGGGGATCCGCCCGGCCAGCAGAGCGTTGCGTCCGGCAGTCACCGCGTCGCGCATCGCGGCGGCCATCAGGGCCGGTCGTTCGGCCCGGGTCACCGCCGTCGCCAGTAGCACAGCGTCACATCCGAGCTCCATCGCCAGCGCCGCGTCGGACGCCGTACCGATGCCCGCGTCGAGCACGACGGGCACCTTGGCGGCCTCGACGATCATGCTGATGTTGTGCGGGTTGCGAATTCCGAGCCCCGAACCGATCGGCGCTCCGAGCGGCATCACCGCCGCGCAGCCCACCTGCTCCAGCCGGCGCGCGAGGATCGGGTCGTCGTTGGTGTAGGCGAGCACCTGGAACCCGTCGGCGGCAAGGGTTTCCGCGGCGTCGAGCAGTTCGACCGGGTCGGGCAGCAGGGTGTGGTCGTCGGCAACGACCTCCAGCTTCACCAGATCGGTCTCCAGCGCCTCGCGGGCCAAACGCGCAGTGAGCACTGCTTCACCCGCAGTGAAACAGCCCGCGGTGTTGGGCAGTACGGCGATGTCGTGCTTGCGCAGGACGTCGAGCACCGAGCCCTGCTGGTTCGGGTCGAGCCGCCGCAGAGCGACGGTGGTGAGCTGGGTGCCGGACGCGATCAACGCCTCTTCCAGTACCTCGAGGCTGGGCGCTCCCCCCGTGCCCATCACCAGCCGGGACGTCAGCTCGCGTCCGGCGATCACCAGGGTGTCGTCACTCATGTCTTCTCCTCAACCGCCCTGGACCGCGGTGAGGATTTCCACCCGGTCGCCCTCGGCCAGCGCCGTCCCCGGCCACTCGGCCCGGGTCACCACCGCTTCGTTGACTGCCACCGCGACCCCGATCGGGCTGCGGGCCCATCGCTCCACCACGTCGGCGACGGTCGTCCCGGCGTCGATCTGCTCGGCGGAGCCGTTCACCAGCACGTTCATGACCTCACTCACCCCATCACCTTAGGCGCGTCCGCAGCGCCGGTACCCGCCCGGTCGTCCCCGTGAGATCGCGTGAACCGGCTCGCCAGGAACGGCTCCGCCACCTTCGGCAGTACGCCGGTCCGAACGGTCTCGGCGACGACCTGCGCCGTGATCGGCGTCAGCAGTACGCCGTTGCGGTAGTGGCCGGTCGCCCAGAGCAGTCCGTCGAGCCCTGACGCGCCCAGCACCGGCGCGTTGTCGGGTGTCGCGGGCCGGAGCCCCGCGATGCTCTCGACCAGCTCGAGCTCGTCGGTGATCGGCAGGACCATCCGTGCGTCCCGCAAGAGCGTGAACACCCCGCCGGCCAGGACTCTGGTGTCGTAGCCGAGCTCCGACGTCGTCGCGCCGACGACCAGTTCACCGCCGGGCCGGGGGACCAGATAGACCGAGAAGCCGCGCGCGGTCGCTCGTACGGTGTGGTGCAGAACGGGGCGGTACGCCTCCGGGACACGCAGCCGCAGGATCTCACCCTTCAGCGGTCGTACCGGTGGGCGAAGCTCGTCGGGGATGCCGTTGAGCTGTGCGGTCCAGGGACCAGCCGCGGCGACCAACTGCTCGGCGCGGATCGTGTCGCCGTTGTCCAGCTCGACGCCGACCGCCTTCGTGCCCTCGATCAGAATTCGGCTGATCGAACGGCGGATCAGCGTGACGCCCGACAACTCGGCCGCGCGCAGCAGGGCGGCGACGGTCAGGCGGTTGTCGACGGAGTGGTCGCCGGGCACCCAGACACCGGCCGCCACGCCGGCGGCGAGCAGGGGTTCACGTTTGCGGGTCTCGCGGCCGGTGAGTTCCTCGACCTCGAGACCGAGGCGGCGCTGGTACTCGGCGAGCCGGCGAATCGCCGCCGCGTCGTCGGCGTCGTACGCGACCGAGAGGGTGCCGGTTCGGTGCAGGCCGGCCGGGAGACCGGTGAGCGCTTCGAGCTCTTCGGCGAACGATGGCCAGGCGGCGTTGCCGGCCAGATTGAGCGCGAGCAGGGCGTCCTCGCCGTACTCGACCTCGGTGACGGGAGCGAGCATGCCGGCCGCGACCGACGAGGTCCGGCTGCCGGGTGTCGGGTCACATACCGTCACCTGGATACCGTCTGCAGCCAACCGCCACGCGATCGACAAACCGATCAGTCCGCCGCCCACCACCACGACCTCGGACCTCGACTCCGTCATAGGCCAACACTACTTCGGTATACACATGGCAGGCTTGGGCTTGTGACTGAGCACACCGCGCCACTCCGCGACCGACTCGACGCCGCCCGGCTCTACCTGTGCACCGACGCCAGGCAACAGCAGGGCGACCTCGAACAGTTCCTCGACGCCGCGCTCGGCGGTGGCGTCGACATCGTGCAGCTCCGGCAGAAGGAGATGGAGGCGGCCGACGAACTCGCGGCGCTCGAGATCTTCGCCGACGCCTGCAAGCGGCACGGCAAGCTGCTCGCCGTGAACGACCGCGCCGACATCGCGTACGTCGCCGGCGCCGACGTCCTGCACCTCGGCCAGCGTGATCTGCCGGTGCAGCACGCCCGGGCGCTCACCGGCCCGGAGGTGATCGTCGGCCGCTCCACGCACACCTTCAGTCAGGTGAACGCCGCGGTCGCCGAGGCCGGTTCGGACTACTTCTGCGTCGGCCCGACCTGGGAGACCCCGACCAAGCCCGGCCGGACCGCGGCCGGCCTGGAACTCGTCTCGTACGCCGCGAGTCGCCAGCAGTCCAAGCCGTGGTTCGCGATCGGTGGGATCGACCTCGAGCGGCTCGACCAGGTGATCGAGGCCGGAGCGAGCCGCGTGGTCGTCGTACGGGCGATCACGCAGGCCGACGACCCGGCCGCGGCGGCCGGCGAGTTCGCGCGGCGGTTGCGTGGCGCCGGATGATCAACAACCCGAAGGCCGCCCGGATCGTCGCGGCCGTCGTCGTGGCGATGCTGGTGATCACGCTGGCGGCGTCGCTGTTCGGCTGCGGCCCGTCGGGTGGCACATCGGGCGGCGCGGCGTCGGGTGAGCCGTCGAAGGATCCCGTCAGCGGGTTGCCGTTCGTCGCGGTCGAGGACCTGCCGAAGGAGGCGCGGCAGACGCTGACGCTGATCGACCAGGGCGGGCCGTACCCGTACAGCCGCGACGGCGTCGTCTTCGGCAACTTCGAGAAGATCCTGCCCAAGCAGAACCGCGGGTACTACCGCGAGTACACCGTGAAGACGCCCGGCGAGAAGGACCGCGGCGCACGCCGGATCGTGACCGGGAAAGGCGGCGAGCGTTATTACACCGACGACCACTACCAGTCGTTCCGCCGGATCGCGGCGGACGGGGGGACCGACGAATGACTGAGCTGCGCGCACTGCTGGACGCCGGACTGCGTCCCGGTGTCTACCGCTGGCGCTCCGACGTGCCCGCCGAGCAGGTCAGCGCGAGCGTGATCGTGGCCGGCTGGGGCTTCGTGCGGCTCGACACCACCGGCGTACTGGACAAGGCGGGGTTCCTGGACGTCTGCGCGACCGCCTTCGACCTGCCGCGCTGGTTCGGGCGGAACTGGGACGCCCTGGCGGACTCACTGGGCGAGCGGTCGACCGGCGAGCCGGAGATCGTGCTGTGGGACGGCTGGCGCGAACTGCTCGACCACGACCACGACACGGTCGAGGTCGCACTGCAGATCTTCAGCGAGGACACGTTGGAATCCGGGCAGCTTCGGGTTCTGCTCCGCGAGGCGGCCGACGTTCCTGATCTGGTCAGCGACTTGCCGATCCTCTAGGCAGGCCGAAGTACGACCGTACGCCGGGGCTGTGCGCGACGTGGTCGGGCGCTCTGGCGGTCAGGTCGGGCAGTCCGACTGAGGCCAGGAGGCGGGCGGCGCGGAGGTCGAGCAGTTCGGCGGAGCGCAGGGGCCAGACCGGATGTTCGTTCGGCAGATACCACGTGCGGCCGGCCCGGCGGACGTGCAGACCCCAGCGAGCGGTGAGGAAGTGCTCGAGTGGCTTGGGGTCGACGGGCTTGCCGACGCGGACGACGACCCGGCTGGCGATCGCGTCGTTCAACTCGCCTGCGCCTGCGCCTGCGCCGGCCTCGACCGCCTCGTCGGACTCGCCGGTGCCGGCGCCAGTCCCGCCCTGGCTCGCGACCGCCTCGTCTGCGGCGCGGGTGTCTTCCGCCCGCCCGACGACGTGCCGGAGCTTCGTGGTCGTGTAGGTGTGGACATCGGCGTCCACGGCGTACCGCATGCTCGCCCACCGGTAGGGCAGCCCGAAGACCGTGCGAGCGACGGCGACGACGTCCAGCCGGTTGGTGTCGAGACTCAGGAAGAACACCCCGCGCCGCCCAGTGGCGTCGACCGAGTAGAGGCGGATGTTGGTTTCCAGGAAGTCGCCGATCAGCGCCGGCCCACGGGCGAAGCCGGTGGCGACCATGCGGAACGGAATCAATCCGACGTACGCGCGACCCTCGAAGACGTCAGGTCGGGTACCCGCGGGGTAGAAGTGGGCGATCGATGCTGGATCGACCGCCCAGTGCACGAATGTCAGATCCAGCCACGACTGCCGCAGGATGCGCGGCCGGGGGAGCGGCGGCGCGTTCGGCGTGACGGGTTCTCCCATCTGCGCAATCTAGCGCCCGGTCTCCCGCCGCTTCCGCTCCAGCGCCTCCACATCGGCGACGAACCACAACTGCCAGCCGCGGTTGCTCTCCCGCACCCAGTCGCGGAACGGCGTACTGCCCGCCTCGTACGCCGAAACGTCGCCGACCACTGCAAGCCCCATCCCGTACTGCGCGAACTTCTGCACGATGTCCCCAGCCACCCCGCTGCTCAGATCGAAGAACCCAGCCGGCAGATCCTCGATCCGCACTGCGACCCACGCAGCCTGATGCCAGTACGACGCGTCGCCGATCAGATCGATCGCGTCCTGCACGCCGGCCAATGGTTTCTCGCTGACGTAGACGCTCATCCCAGGAACTCCAGCACCCGCTCGGTCTGCGGCGGCAGCAGATGCCCGCCTCCGTCGATCACCACCGACCGCCCCGGCAGCCGCCGCGCGGTCCCGGCCGAGTCGAGCATCCGGTCCTTGCTCCCCACGATCGCCAGCAGGTCCAGCTTCGCCAACTGTTCGTCGGTGAAGATCGGCAGCCTGACCCGACGCGGCTCGAAGTGCTTGTTGACCAGCAGCCCGAAGCTCAGGTGCTGCCAGTCGAGACCTTCGGGCAGCGGACCGATCACCATCGACACGGCCTTCCGCACACCCCAGGCACCGAACGGCCGAACGGCGAGGGCAGGCAGCAGTGGCAGCACCTTCTGCCGGCTGAATCCGGTCGGTGACAGCAAGGCCATGCGGTGCACGCGACCTGGCCGCCGCGTCGCGTAGTCCAGAGCGAACCACGCGCCCAGCGACAGAGCCACGATCGAGAACCGGTCGACCTCCAGACCCTCGAGCACATCGTCCAGCCACTCGGCGTACGCCGGAGAACCGATCTCGGGCCGCGGCGAGGCGCTCAGCCCCGGCTCGCTGATCCCGTCGATCGCGTGTACGCGGAAGTGTCGGCTCCACGTCGGGACGTCGTACGACCAGTCGATCGCCGTACCGGCGGAGCCGTGCAGCAGGATCAGCGGCGGCGCGCCGGCCGGGCCGCTCGACACCACGAACGTCGGGCCCTGGCGGGTATCGACCAGCCGCTGATCGCTGGGCACCGGCCAGTCAGTGAGCAGCTCGCGGTAGCGGGCGTGCACGATGGACTGGCCAGTGGAAGATCGGTACGTCATATCCGTAAACTACCCTATAAGTCCCTATCGCGGACTCTATAGGGAATTCTAAGGAATCAGATGCGTCAGGAGCTGTACTCGGTCGAGCAGGTCGCGGAACAGCTGGGCCTGCACGTCCGGACGATCCGGAACTACGTGCGCGACGGCCGGCTCAAAGCGACCCGGATCGGCAAGCAGTACCGGATCTCCCGTGAGGACCTGGAGGAGTTCACCGGCACTCCGGCGCCGGGTTCGGTCGCGGCCCAGCGACACGCGGAGGTGTCGAGCGTCGTCCGGATCGACGGCGTGGACCGCCCGGCGGCCGACCGGATCAGCACGTACGTCACCGCGTCCATCAACCAGGGCGGGCTGGGCCGGCTGCGCGTCGAACTCGCGTACGACGAGAGCCGGGGCGTGCTCACGGTCATCGTGCTGGGCGACCTCGACGTCACCGCCGACCTGCTCCGGCTGATCCAGACCATCGTCGAAACCTGACCCGGGCCCAGACTTGCGATCCCGGGCGCCCCGATCCCAACCTCGCGACCTCGGACCCCGTCCGACCTGGTAGTACGACGTGGTGCCGGGCTTGAGCGCGACCTCGCCGCCCCCGACCCCGAACCCCCGACCGCCGGCTCGCGACCCCGGTCACCCGAGCGCTGACCCGCGACCCCGGTCGCCCAACCCGTGACTCGCGCCCTCCGACCCGCGACCCTCGGACGCCCGACCCGCGACGTCCGACCCGCCCTCCGCCCCTCGCCCTGCCCCGACCTCCCCATTTCGAGGGTGAACCCATCGAATGGTGGGGGGGCGACCGCGGGGTGAGGCGACCCGGGCGAGGCGTCCGGGGTGAGGCGGCGCGGGGGTAAGACGAGGCGGGGACGGTGTGAAGCTGAGGCCGGGCGCAGCGGGGTGAGCTGAAGCGGGCGGGACGACATCGGGGCGGGGCGACGCAGGGCGCCGAAGCGAAGAGGGGTGAGGCGAGCGGGCGACGTCAGAGGTGCCGGGAGGTCGCCGCGATCGCCAGGTCCGCGAGTGCCTTGCGGGACGTCTCGTCCTGGATCGGGGAACGGTCGAGGGCCTGCATCGCCTCGGCGGTGCGTTCGCTGATCAGGTCCTCGCAGGCCTGCACCGAACGGCTGTCCTGCAAGATCTCGCGCAGCAGCTGGATCTCGTCGTCGTCCAAATCCGGCCGGCCGAACAGCCGCTCGAACTCGGCCAGTTGCACCGGCGACGCGTGGTCGACCGCGTGCGCGATCAGCACGGTGCGCTTGCCCTCGCGCAGATCGTCACCGGCTGGCTTGCCCGTCACGGTCGGGTCGCCGAACACGCCGAGCAGGTCGTCCCGCAGCTGGAAGGCCTCGCCCAGCGGCAGCCCGTACGCCGACAGCGAGTCGATCAGGTGCTGGTCGGCCCCGCCGAGCGCCGCGCCGACGTGCAGCGGCCGCTCGACCGTGTACGTCGCCGCCTTGTAGCGCAGGACTCGCAGCGCCAGGTCCATGTCGGATTCGCCGCTGGCCTGCGCGACCAGGTCCAGGTACTGCCCGGCGGTCACCTCGACCCGGACCGCGTCGAAGAACTTCGACGCCCGCGCGAGCGCCGCCGCGTCGAACCCCGAGGTGTGCAGCATCTCGTCGGCCCAGATCAGGCACAGGTCGCCGAGCAGGATCGCCGCGCCGATCCCGAAGCCGACCGGGTCGCCGCCAGCGCCGCTGGCCTCGGACCGGGCCCGCTGCAGCGCCTCGAACCGCTTGTGCGCCGACGGTGCTCCGCGGCGGGTGTCGGAGGAGTCCATCACGTCGTCGTGCACCAGGGCGCTGACGTGCAGCATCTCCAGGCTCGCGGCGGCGGACAGGATCGGCCGCTCCGGGTCGCCGCCGGCGGCCCGGAAACCCCAGTAGCAGAAGGAGGGGCGGAGCCGCTTGCCCCCGCTGGTCGCGTCCCGCGCGGCCTGGACCTGCTCGGCCAGCTCGGGACCGATCTCGGCCAGCCGCTGCTCCTGAACGTCGAGGAACGCGGTCAGCGTGCGCTGGATCTCGGTGGGGATGTCTGCGTCGGCATGCACGTCTCGGAGGGTAGTCGGTCGCCTCTCGCGAGCCCATGCCCCGGTAGGCTGACGGGATGGTCAACGGTTTCCCTTCGACGCTTCCCGGCAGCACGCCGACGATCCGTGAACTGCTCGCGACCGGCGACCCCTCGTTCTCCTTCGAGTTCTTTCCACCCAAGACCCCGGAGGCCGAGGAGGTGCTGTGGCGGTCGATCCGCGAGATCGAGCAGCTGCGCCCCACCTTCGTCTCGATCACCTACGGCGCCGGCGGCACCACCCGTGACGGCACGATCCGGGTCACCGAGCGGGTCGCGCAGGACACCTCGCTCACCCCGCTCGGCCACCTGACCGCCGTGGCGCACTCGCGCGACGAGCTCCGGTCGGTCGTCGGCGCGTACGCCGGCGCCGGGATCCGCAACGTGCTCGCGCTGCGCGGCGACCCGCCGGGCGGCCCGCGCCAGCCATGGGTCGCGCACCCCGAGGGGCTGAACCACGCGATCGAGCTGGTCGAGCTGGTCAAGTCCCTGGGCGACTTCTGCGTCGGGGTGGCGGCGTTCCCGGACAAGCACCCGGAGGCCGCCGACCTCGACTTCGACGCCCGGGTGCTGGCCGCGAAGGCCGAGGCCGGTGCGGACTACGCGATCACCCAGATGTTCTTCGGCGCCGACGACTACTTCCGGCTGGTCGACCGCGCCTCGGCGCTGGGCTGCGAGATCCCGATCCTGCCCGGCATCATGCCGGTGACCAACATCAAGCAGATCCACCGGATGGCCGAGCTGACCGGCATGGCCCTGCCGACCGCTGTCACCGACCGCCTGCACGCGGTCGAGGACGACCCGGCGGCGGTCCGCGAGGTCGGCATCGAGATCGCGAGCGAGCTGTGCGACAAGCTGCTCACCGGTGGTGCGCCCGGCATTCACTTCATCACCCTCAACCGCTCGACCGCGACGCGCCAGGTGTACCTGAACCTGCAGGGCACGACGGTCTGACGCAGGGGAGTCCAGTCACGCATGCGGCTGGAAGCGATGGGCGCCGGAAGTGACGGGCGCCCGGACGGCTCGGGTGGGACCACCGGCGTCCTGCGGCTAGGGTTTGCAGATGGCTGACCCGAGTGACCTGGTGATCGATCGCACGCTGGTGCTGCTGCGGCACGCGAAGGCGGTGCCGCCGGAGTCGATGACCGACCTCGACCGCCCGCTGGCCGAGCGGGGCCGGGCCGACGCGGCCGCGGTCGGCCGGTACTTGGTTGCCGAGGGCATCGAAGCCGACCTGGTGATGTGCTCGCCGTCGATCCGCACCCAGGAGACCTGGGAGTACGCCGCCGAGGCCGGTGCGATCACCGCCGACCTGTGGTTCGACCGGCGGATCTACAACGCCGACACCGACGGCCTGCTCGACGTCGTCCGGGAGGCTCCGCCGGAGGCGCGCACGGTGATCCTGGTCGGCCACGCGCCGGGCATCCCGTGGCTGGCCGACCAGCTCGCGCTCGACGGCACCAGCCCGGAGCGGGTCGAGCTGACCCGCAAGTACCCGACCAGCGGACTCACCGTCCTGCACCACACCGTCCGCTGGTCCGACCTGGCCCCCGACGACTGCGACCTGGTCTCCTACGTCATCCCGCGGGGGTAGCCCTTCAGCGCCTGGCGCATCCGCACCGCCTCGATGACCGTCGTAGCCGCGTCGTCCTTGCCCTGCTGCCGTCGGGGCAGGCGCCCCACTTCAGCGTGACACGGTCGCCGGGCCGAACTGCCCGGCGACCACTGCGGTCACAGACGCAACGGGCGGCCACAATCGCCACACCCCGCACAGCGCCGTTCTTCAAACGCCCAACTACCTCCGGTCAGGAGGCGCGGGCGGGCAACCAGTGAGTCGTGCTGTTGATCGTGATCATCCGCTGGGTGGCACGCGTCAGTACGACGTACAACGCGCGGACGCCCCCGAGGGTGTCGCTGACGATCCGGTCCGGCTCGACCACCACCACGGCGTCGTACTCGAGTCCCTTCGACTCCAGTGGGGTGAGGGTGGCGATCCGGGGATCGTTGAGTTCGGCAAGCACCGCGTCGACGGCCGGGCGCAGCTTCGGCGGCACGATCACCCCGACCGTGCCCTCGACCAGGCCGAGCAGCTCGGCGGCCGCGTCGGCCGAGGCCTCGGCGACCTTGTCCGCGTCGAAGATCCGGTGCTCCGGCCCGACGCCGGTCCGGCGGACCGCGTCCGGCAGGTCGGCGTCCGGGATCTGTTGCCGGATCACCTCACCGGCGAACGCGTAGATCTCGGCCGAGTTCCGGTAGTTGGTGGACAGCCGGAACGTGTGCCGCTGCAGGTGCGACAGCATCGTCTCCATCGCGGTCCGGGCCTCGTCCGGGTCCGGCCAGGAGCTCTGCGCCGGGTCGCCGACGATCGTCCAGCTCGCCTGCGGACCGCGCCGGGTGACCATCCGCCACTGCATCGGGGACAGGTCCTGCGCCTCGTCGACGAGCACGTGCGCGTACTCCTCGGGCTCGTCGGCCTCGGCCGCCGCGGCCGCGCGGGCCCGCCGCTCCGACGTGGTGAGCACCTCGTTCACGCCGTCCGACAGGCCTTCCAGCCAGTCGAACTCCTCGTCCTTGCCCGCCTCGGGAACCGGCGGCCGGCCGAGCAGGTGGGTCAGCTCGTCCAGCAGCGCGACGTCGGCGACAGTGATCTCGTCGGTGCCGCGGATCCCGGCCGCGAGCGTCTCGATCTCCTGCGGGGTCAGGTCGTGCCGCGCCCAGCGGGTCAGCCGGCGCGGATCGCCGAGCCAGCGCAGCACGGTCAGCGGCGTCACCACCGGCCACCAGGCGGCGAAGAAGCTCCGGAACGCCGGCAGGTCGGTGACCTGGTCGCCGAACGACTCGCGATCGGCGTACACACCGTTGCGCAGGTCCTCGGGGAACCGGCTCCACAGCGCCGCGACGAGTCCCTTGCGGGCTTCGGCGGCGGCGCGGTTGCGCGGCGTCCGGCGCAGGGCGTTGCGGCGGACGTTGTCGAGCTGGTTCGCGTCCAGCTCGACCGTTCCGCCGCCGACGAAGACGCGCAGCGTGGTCGGCGCCTCCGGGACCCGGTCCCGGGCAGCCCGGGACAGCAGGCCGGTCATCCGCAGCGAGCCCTTGATCGCGGCCACGTCGGCCTCGTCGATCGCGGTCGCGCGGACGCCGTCGACCAGCTCGCCGACCGCGCGCAGGGAGACGGTGTTCTCACCGAGGCTCGGCAGCACCCGCTCGATGTAGGCCATGAACGCCGCCGATGGCCCGACCACAAGCACCCCGCCGCGCTCGAAGCGGCGACGGTCACTGTAGAGCAGGTACGCCGCGCGGTGCAGCGCGACGACGGTCTTGCCGGTGCCCGGCCCGCCGCCGATCACCGTGACACCGCGGGCAGGAGCCCGGATCGCCTGGTCCTGCTCGGCCTGGATGGTGGCGACGATGTCGCGCATCGTGTGCCCACGGGCCCGCGACAGCGACGCCATCAACGCGCCCTCACCCATCACCGGCAGGTCCTCCGGCGCGCGCTCGGGCGCCAGCAGGTCGTCCTCGATGCCGATGATCTTCGCGCCCTTGTTGCGCAGCACCCGCCGGCGGACGACGCCCAGCCGGTCGGTCGACGTCGCGCGGTAGAACGGCTCGGCGGCCGGGGCCCGCCAGTCGATCACCAGCGGCTCGTACTCGGCGTCGCGGACGCCGATCCGGCCGACGTACAGCTTCTCCAGGTCGGCCGCGCGCTCCGCGGGCGGCCCGTCCTCGCCGCCGTCGGAGTCGAGCCGGCCGAACACCAGGCCTTCGTGCTCGGCATCCAGCTCCGCGATCCGCCGGGCGGCCGCGAACACCAGGACGTCGCGCTCGTACAGGCCGGTCTGCTCCTCCTCGCGGACCCGGCCGACGTTCTGCGCCTGGGCGCGCTGATGACCCTCGACCGCGATCCGGGACGCCGACCGGGAGGCCGCTTCGACCCGGTCGTAGACCCGGTCGACATGCTGCTGCTCGGCCTCCAGCTCAGCCCGCTCGACCGACTCGGGATCGGGTGACGTGGGGGTTTGGTCCACCGGGGTCCTCTCTACTGCCGGGGCGCTTTCCCCCGACACGGAACACATGAACGATCAATCTTAGTGCGCGGTCCCGGCCGACCCCAGGCCGGTCCCGCCCTGGGCCTCAGGCCTTGCCGACGGCGTCGGCGACGATCGCCGCGCCGAGCGTCGTCGCGGGCACCCCACCACCGGGATGAGCGCCCGCGCCGACGCAGTACAGGCCCTTCACCGGTGAGGTGTTCGCAGCCCGGCGGCGGGCGGTCCGGTACCCCTCCCAGGCGACCCCGGCCCACCATGAGGCGGACGTCTGCCGGGACACGACCTTGTCCCGGATGTGCAGCCCGCGGGCGACCAGTAGGTCGACGACGTCGTCGGTGGGGTAGCCGTGCACCAGCACGGACCACGCCTGGTGCCCAGCCGGCGCCTGACCGCCGGTCCGCACGGTCACCGTCGGCGTCCCGTGCAGCACGGTCTCGAACGGCAGCTCCGGCAACGGCTCCCGCAGCCCGAGATGGACGACGTACGCCGCCTGGGCCTGGTGCGTGCGCTCGACCTGCTTGCGGACCTTCTTGGCCGCCGGGTCGGCGACGAGCTGGGTGTAGAGCACGCGTGGATCGATGTCGCTCACCACGATGTCGGCGGGCAGCTCGGTCCCGTCGGCGAGCCGTACGCCGGTGACCACGCCGTTCCGGGTGGTCACGCTCGCCACCTCGGCGCCGGTGCGGACGTCGATCTTGCGCTCGGCCGCGCGCTGGGCCAGAGCGTCCGCGACGGCGCCGAAGCCACCGGGGGCGGTCCAGCGACCGAAGGTGCGTTCCAGGTAGGACCAGACGCCGACGTACCCGGGCGTGAGCCGAGGCTCCGAGCCCTGCTGGGTTGCGTAGTAGCGCAGGACGGCCCGGGCCCGGTCGTCGTCGAGCCGGCGCTCTGCGACGGTCTCCAGGGACTGCCAGGGCTTCAGCTCGCGGATCGCGGGCAGGGGGAGCCGGTCCATCAGCGGCGGCTCCAGCGAGGTCTTGCGCAGGACCTGCCAGGTCTCGCTGTAGCTGTCGACCAGATCGGTCCAGCGCTGAGCAGTCTGCTCGCCCGCCAGGTCGGTCCAGGCCCCGAGTTGGGCCGCGCGATCGCCGACCGGCAGGTCAAGGACCGAGCCGTCGCCGAACAGGTGCCGGCGCGGAGTGGTGACGGGGTCGAGCTGGACCAGGCTCTCGATCGGCCGGCCGGACTTGCGGAACAGGTCGCGCAGGGCGGCCGGCAGCGTCGTACTGGCGGCGCCGGCGTCCCAGCTGAACCCGTCGGCCTCGACCCGGCCGAGGGCGCCGCCGAGACGGTCCTCGGCCTCGCAGACGGTGACCTGGTGGCCGAGCTTGGCCAGGCGGACGGCGGTGGCGAGACCGGCGAGGCCGGCCCCGATGACGATCACGCGGGACATCAGAGGGTGGTGCTCCCAGTCGCTGGATTGCTGCGTTGTTCCCGCCAGGCGCGGAACCTGACGAGGCCGCGCCGGATCGCGCGGAGTGCGAGGTAGACGCCGATCAGACCGAGCACCAGCAGTACGGCGGCCACGATCAGCGCGGCGGTCGGGTGGAAGGCGGCCAGCGACACCACGCTGAGCACGGCGACGTCCTCGCCGGAGGAGGCGGCGATGTTGGTGACCGGCTCGGGCGAGGTGTTGATCGCCAGCCGCAGGCTCGACTTCACCAGGTGCGAGACGAGCGCGACCACACCGCCGGTGGTGGCGACCAGGGCCTGCTCCAGGTTGCTCGCGTCGCCGGCCATCAGCGCGGCGATCACCGCGCCGACCGTGGGCCGGATCAGCGTCGAGACGGTGTCCCAGGCGGAGTCGACGTACGGGATCTTGTCGGCGACGAACTCGATCAGGAACAGCGCGCCGGCGGCGATCAGGACGCCGTTGCCGGTCAGTGCCGCCGGTACGTCGTCGACGTCGGCGAAGCGGCCGAGCAGGCCGAGCACCAGAACGCACGCGTAGGCGTTGATCCCGCTCGCCCAGCCGGACGTGAAGGCCAACGGCAAGGCTTCCATGCTGCTGCTCCGAACTCGATCGCAGTCAACGACGAACGTCGCGCCGCGAATTTTAGTTAACCGTTGACATCCGCTTCGCCTCGACCGAGAGTGAACAGGCTGCCGGTCTGTGTGACCGCCACACACTCCAGATCAGGGAGATCGAACATGCGTCGTCGTCCGAAGATTCTCGCCGCACTGGCCGCGCTGGCGCTGCCCATAGCCGCGACCGGCGTGTCGTCCGGGGCTCCACCCGCCGCGGTCGCGGCCACGCCGGCGCCTGGGCTGGCGGCCGCGTTCCAGTCGGCCGCGCAGCAGTACGGCGTACCGGAGTCCGTGCTGCTGGCCGTCTCGTACGCGGAGACCCGCTGGGACGACCACAAGGGCCAGTCGAGTACGTCGGGCGGCTTCGGCCCGATGCACCTGACCGCTGCCGACCCCAGTGAGCTGGTGGAGCGCTCCTCCGGCCAGAAGCTGGCCAAGGGTGAGTCGCTGCGCACTCTGTACACCGCGTCGGATCTGACCGGGCTGGACCCGGCTGCGCTGCGCACCGACGCGGCGGCCAACGTCGCGGGTGGTGCCGCGCTGCTGGCGTCGTACCAGAAGTCGCTGGGGCTGCCGGTCGGTGCTGACACCTCTGCAGCCGACTGGTACGCCGCCGTCGCTCAGTACTCCGGCTCGTCGGACCGCGTCGGCGCTTCGACCTTCGCCGACGACGTCTACGCGATCCTGGCCCGCGGTGCGGCCCGTACGACGAACGTCGGCCAGCAGGTGAGCATGCCGGCGCTGAAGGTGACGCCGCAGCGCGAGCAGCTGTCGCGGCTGAAGCTGTCCGGTGCTGCCCGGGACACGGCGGCGTCGGACGTGGAGTGCCCGACTCAGCTGAACTGCGAGTGGCTGCCCGCGCCGTACCAGGTGACCGCGCCGGGTGACTACGGCAACCACGACCTGGCGAACCGGCCGAAGACCGGCAAGATCGACTACATCGTCATCCACGACACCGAGACCAGCTGGCAGGGCACGCTGAACCTGGTGCAGGACCCGACGTACGTGAGCTGGCAGTACACGATGCGCTCGTCGGACGGCTACACCTGGCAGCACGTGAAGGCCAAGGACGTCGCCTGGCACGCCGGCAACTGGTACGTGAACATGCACAGCATCGGGATCGAGCACGAGGGCTTCGCCGCCCAGGGCGCGACCTGGTACACCGAGGCGCTCTACCGGAACTCGGCCCGGCTGGTGAAGTACCTGGCGAAGAAGAACAACATCCCGCTGGACCGCGCGCACATCATCGGCCACGACCAGATCCCCGGCACGCTGCCGTCCACGGTGGCCGGCATGCACTGGGACCCGGGACCGTACTGGGACTGGGAGCACTACTTCGACCTGCTCGGCGCG
Source organism: Kribbella sp. ALI-6-A (assembly GCF_001984195.1). GTDB lineage: Bacteria > Actinomycetota > Actinomycetes > Propionibacteriales > Kribbellaceae > Kribbella. The sequence continues at coordinate 898,828 of NZ_MTQN01000011.1, read as the reverse complement.
CCGATCTACGGGCACCAGATCTTCCCGGTGAAGGCCGGCTCGATCGTCACGATCAAGCCCGGATTCGACGACAACGTGCAGGTGGTCACCAACTGCACCGGCCCCGGGACGACGTGCGCGCCGCAGGGCACGAACTTCGTCTACCTGCGACAGGCCCCGGACGACGCCGCGCCGCTGGTCAAGGACCTCGGCCTGCGCCCGGGTTCGTCGGCCTCGACGACGCAGGTGTCGGACATCGGCGCTCGGGCGGCTGCTGGTTCGCGGTACGTCGTGGCACAGCGCTCGGGGGACTGGGTCGCCGTGTGGTACCTCGGCGCGCTGGCGTGGTTCAAGAGCCCGGCCTCGGCGCCTGACGCCTTCGCGAAGCCCGGTCTCGTGGTCAAGCCTAAGCCGGGCAAGGTGTCCGTGCCGGTCTACGGCCGCGCGTACCCGGAGCAGTCGGCGTACCCGGAGGGGATCCCGTACCAGGCGGTGACCCCGCTGCAGTACTCGATCGGCGCGGGCCAGGCCTACCCGGTCGGCGACGCGACCATCGAGACCGACTACTACCGGGCCACGACCTTCGACGGCCAGCCGCCGACGGACCACGTCCAGGTTCTCGGTAAGGACCGGTACTACCTGATCTGGTTCGGCCACCGGATGGCCTACGTCCGGGCCGCCGACGTGGACCTGCGTCCGGCCGTCTGACGCATGACCGACGAAGCCGTCCAGTCGCTGCTGGACGGCTTCGTCGCGTCCGCTCGCGAGGTGCTCCCGGTCGAGGCGATCTGGGTGCACGGCTCGCTGGCTCTCGGTGACTTCGTCCCGTCCCGCAGTGACCTGGACCTGGTGTGCGTGACCTCCGGACCGGCGGATCCGGCGACGATCAAGCGGATCCACCGGTCCCTGGACTCGCCGCTCGGGCGCCGGCTGCATTGCACGTATCTGCCTCGCGATGCCTTGGCCGACGCTGCGCTTCGGCACCCGACCTTCGCGCAGGAGCGATACTTCAGTCGTCCGGTGACCCCGGTCACCCGGCGCGAGCTGTCGCTGGGCGACCGGGCGCTGACCGGCCCACCTCCCTCGTCGTTGCTCCCGGCAACCACCGACGAGGAGCTGGCCGCCTTCGTCCGCCGTGACCTGCTGACCTTCTGGTACCCGGTCACCAGGAAGCGTGCGCCGTGGCGGCGGGACATCTGGGTCGACCTCGGGCTGGTCACGCTCGCCCGCGCCGAGGCCACGCTGCGGACCGGCGCGCTGATCACCAAGGGCGAGGCGCTCGACCGCCTGATCGCCCTGGACGCGCCGTCGGCCGTGGTGAACGACATCCGCCGCCGCCGGTACGGCGGTGCGCTCGACAACTCGGTCAGCTGGCGCCTGCACCGCGCCGAACTGACGCGTACCTACTTGCGGAAGAAGATCCCCGCGATCGCCTGACACAGCTCGTCCTCGGTCCGGCCGCCGTCGACCTGGATCGCGTTCAGGTGCAGGGCTTTCGTCTGCTCGGCCAGGCGGGTGGTGAACAGGTGGTCGCGGGTGAGGAGGTTGCCGAGGGCCCGGGTCGGGTCGCCGGTGGTGTTCGCGAGGTGCCAGGTGGTGCCGCGGGTGTCGAAGGCGTGCCGGCGGAACTCCGGAGTGGGGAGCAGCCAGACGGCTTGGTTGCTGTTGGCAAGGAGTGGCGCGACGAGTTCCGGGAGCAGGCGGAAGCCTTCGGCGACCACCGGCTCGGGGGTGGCGGTCAGGTCCTCGACAATGTGCTCGAAGCCCTCGCCGCGGAACCAGTGGAACGTCTCCAGCATCACGTCGGGGGAGCGGGTCGCCCAGCGCTCGTCCATGTCCATGGCCAGGAAGCGATGCAGCTCCGGCGCGCTGTCCGGCGTACTGCGGGCGGCGTGGTCGCTCATTGCGTCGTCGGTCGAGTAGTAGCGCAGGCCGTGCTCGGCGGCGATGCGCTGGGCAACGGTCGATTTGCCGGCGCCGCTGCCGCCGCCGATCCAGTAGACGTGCTCCAGCGGGCTAATTGACGACCACCGGGGTGCCGTTGGTGAGACGCAGCAGCTCGTCGTACGTGGTCGGGAAGACCGAGTGCGGGATGCCGGCTGCCGCCCAGACCACGTCGTACTGGTCGAGGGCGGTGTCGACGAGCGTGCGGACCGGCGCCGGGTGACCGACCGGTGCGACGCCGCCGATCGCCTGGCCGGTGTGCTGCTTCACGAAGTCCGGGGTGGCTCGCTTGAGCTTGGTCAGTCCGAGCTCGGCGGCGAGCTTCGCGGTGTCCACCCGGTGCGCGCCGGAGGTGAGGATCAGTACCGGCGTGCCGTCGCCGTCGAAGATCAGGCTGTTCGCGATCGCGCCGACCTCGCAGCCGAGCTCCGCGGCCGCGGCAGCCGCGGTCGGCACTGCTTCGTCGAGGATCCGGATCTCAACGGTGGCGCCGGCGGCTGCCAGTGCGTCCGCGACTCGCTGGACGTTGGGATGAGTGCTCACGTGCGTGACCTTACTTCTCGAAGACGGTGATCAGACGCCGGTACGCTGCCGGGTTGCTGAGCAGATCGGTGTTGTCGGCGAACTGGTCGATCGAGCCGACCAGCTCGAGCTCCCGCAGGCGGGAGTCCTGTACTCGCGTCACGCAGGCCTCGGCGAACCGCCCGGCGTCCAGCACGGTCGCCGGGCGCTCGTGGAACTGCCTCGGCGTCGGATCGACGTGGTCGGTGACGCCCAGCTCGTTGTGCCGCCGCGCCACCAGTTCGTACGCCGTGACGAGTGCGTGCTCGCGATCGACTTGATCCTGGGCGCTGACGGCCGCGGCCAGCGCCTGGTCGAGCTTGTCGGGGTGGTCGAGCCGGCTGAACGCCGTACCGAGCCATTTGGAGTACGGCGCGTAGGTGCGGTCGATCAGCAGCGCAAGGCGCATCACGTCGCGGGCCAGCCGGGCGGCGAGGATGCGGGAGCCGAGCTCGTCGCCGACCTCGAACGTGCGCTGGACGAACGGTTCCTCCTGGGCGATCCGGGACCACTGGCAGGCGAGCATCCAGATCCAGACGTCGTCGGGGTACCAGCGGAGGGTGTCGCGGATCGGCTGGAGCCGCCCGTCGTCGGCGTACACGGCTCCGGCGACGACGCCGAGCAGCTTCTGCTGCGGGGTGATCAGCCAGTTCGCCGTACTGAGGTCCGTGGTGGCGTCGAAGCCGAGCAGGTCGACGAGCCAGTCGGCGACGGTCGTCACGGTGATGTGGTGGACCGGATGCTGGGTGTCCCAGCCGAAGCGGACGGGGTGGCCTCGGTAGTCGTCCGGCAGGTTCTGCTCGACCAGTTCCTTGACCCGCTCGACGTCGCTGTCGTCCACGAACACATGCAGCCGGGGGCCCCAGCCGTGGTCGGTGGATCGCTGCGTGTCGTACCCGAGCACGTCGGAACCCCAGCCGAGCAGGCCCGCGGCGTACGGGGTGGTGCCGAGCAGCGGACGGATCACGTCGGTGTGGAAGCCGCGGCCGAGCTCGCGGGCCGGGGTGAAGGCCGTCATGCGTCCCGACCCTAGAGGCGTGACGCTCGGTGAAGCATCAGGTTTTCAGCTCGGCCGCACCGAACGAGACGTTGAACCGGTCGCACCAGATCGTGACGCTGCTGAACGTGGACAGGTCGACGTCGGCCGGGATCGGGTAGTTCTGGCTGCCCTTGTTGCCTTTCAGCTTGCCCAGGTTGTGGTACTTGCCGTCGTCGAAGACGTGCCAGCCGGCCTTGCCTTCGCGGACCGGCGCGTCGCTCAGCCAGACCTTCAGGTCCGGGCCGTCCGACGTGTCCAGACCCTCGATCCGCAGGGTGCGGGAGCCGTTCGGCAGTCGGAGGATCGCGACCGTGCCCGAGGTGTCGTGCTCGTGACTGATCAGCCGCCCCTGACCGAGCGTGACCGGCGCCTGGGCGGGCGTGCTCGGCCGATCACCGGAAATTGTCGGTGGCGCCGGTGAGGATGAGGGCATGACGGACGGAGAAGCGGTGACGGGCGTTGCGGGACCGGCGGTGGACACCGTCGCCGGCGGCCCGCCCGGCAGTGCCTCGTCGACGACCGTGTCGGTGAACACCCGCCACGGCTGGAACAACGGCAGCGCGACCGCTGCCGCGACGACGGCTGCACCGGCGGCCACGGCGATCACCGTGCGGTTCGGGGTCATCGGTTCGCTCGCTCTCGTTCGTCCGGTCCGGAGTGGGGCCCACGGAGGGGTGGCACCAGTCTGGCCGGAAGGCGCCGGGCGTGGGGCGCGCCGGGGATTACGGCCCGTTGACGTCTGTCGGCGGGCGGGGCTACGCTGTGAGTGTTCGAACAGATGTTCGATTGCCTCGGATCCGGGCTCGTCGGGAGCCCGGTGCGAGGGGATCGGCACAACTGCTCGGCTCCGGTGCGGAGTTGCGGCCGCATCGGTGACCGGTGGTCCCGGTGGGCCGGGCGCCGTGGTGGACCTCGACCCCCACCTGGCGCCCACCCACCGGGCCACTGCCCAGGGGAAGACGTTCGCACTCAGGAGGCGATGGAGCATGTGGGAGTTCGACGAAGCCGTTGAGGTGCGTTCCGGCGTCGTGGACGGCATCGAGTCTCCGGAGCAGTTCCTCTGGCGCGGACGCCTCTGGCGGGTCTGCTCGGTCGAGGCGCACTGGACCGAGACCGCCGCCTGGTGGGAGCGCGGCGTGATCGGCTCCGGCATCGGTTCCACCGCCACCGCGATGGCGGGGGCATCATCCGCGGCCGTCGGGGTGTTGGACTCCGAGTGGGGGCCGCAGCGCGCGGTCTTCCGCGTGGAAGCAGGCTGCGGCCGGCAGGGCCGGCGCGAGATGTTCGACCTCGCGCACGACCCCGACTCCGGCCGCTGGCAACTGGAAAGGGTGAGTGACCGATGACCGTTTCACCGGTTTCCCCGGCCGCCGCGGGGTCGGCGACCCGCGACCTGTCCCGGGCCCGCGCGGCCCTGGCCGAGGCACGGGAGACGAACGACCACCTGCTCAAGTACTCCAGCGCCCACGTCGCCGCCCTGCGCGTCGCCGCCGCGGTGCTCGCCGTCCGGGCCCGCCCGGTCCGCTCGGGCCCGAGGCGCCGCGTCCAGCGCAACGCCTGGGTCCTGCTGGCCGAGGTCGCCCCGGAGTTCGCCGAGTGGGCGTCGTTCTTCGCCGCCGGCGCAGCCCAGCGCGCCGCCGCCGAGGCCGGCCTGGAGCGCGCCGTCACCACCCGCGAGGCCGACGACCTGATCCGCGAGGTCGAGACCTTCTACGGCCTGGTGGAAGAGAGCCTGCACCTGACCACCCAGCAGTCCCAGCCCAAGTACTCCGACCCCCAGTCGGTCCTCGCCCAGCCCTGGATGCAAGCGAGCTGACCCCCCGATCCGGGCGGCCTCATCACCCGCCCACCCACCTGAAGGACCCCGGCCCGCCAATCCACCGGGGTCCTTCAGCTTGTGCGGGGGTGCGGTGGCCAGTAGGGCGCACGTTCGCCGGTGAGGGCTTCAGTCGGTACGGCGTACGTCCGCGGGGAGTCCTTCGGGCGGTACGGCGTACGTCCGCGGGGAGTCCTTCGGGCGGTAGGGCGTACGTCCGCGGGAGTGTCCATCGGAGAACGGCGTAAGTCCGTCGGGTGTCCTTCCGCGGTTTCACCGGCGGCTGGCTCGGACGGGGGAAAGCGAGAAACCCGGCACCGCCCGGCAGTCCGTACGGCGTGCACCACGCCGCAGCGGCACGCGTCCCCGCCCGGCTCATCAGCAGCCCGGCGACAGCGGGGAGGACCGACTTGCTCCGCCCGGCAGCCCGTACGGCGTGCGCATCCCGCGGCAGGTGTCCTCATCCGGATCATCAGCAGCCAGGCGACAGCGGAAGAGCACCAACTTGCTCCGCCCGGCAGCCCGTGCGGCGTGCACCACGCCACGGCGGCACGCGTCCTCGCCTGGCTTCTCAGCAGTCCGGCGGCACGGGGAGAGAACCGACTCAGTCCACCCGGCAGCCCGTACGGCGTACGCACCCCGCGACAGGCGTCCTCATCCGGCTCATCAGCCGTCCGGCGACAGCGGGGGAGAGGACCGAGTTGCTTCGCTCGGCAGCCCGTACGGCGTGCGCACCCCGCGACAGGTGCCCTCATCCGGCTCATCACCAGGCCGGCGACAGCGGGAGAGCGCCAACTTGCTCGCCCGGCAGCCCGCCCGGCTTCTCAGCAGCCCGGCGACAGCGGGGGAGAGGACCAACTCGACCCGCCCGGCAGCCCGTACGGCGTGCACTACACCGCGGCGACGTGCGGTATCGACGTTCAGCCGCCGCGGCGAACCCTCCAGATCGCGGAGCAGCGCGCTCGCGCGGGCTGCGATCACCCTGCCGCCGTCGGGCTCGTCGCCCAGGTCCTGCATCAGCTGCAGGACACGCGGGATCGCGACCGGGAGGTTGCCGTCGCCGCCTGGTCGGTCACCAGCAAGTGCACGCCGTCGGTGAACCGGCGCGAAGAAGGTGAGCCCTCCGAGACGCAGCGGGCGGTCGAAGCGTTCGACGCGAGCGCACCCCAGTTCGGTCGGGCGTCCACGGATCGGCACCGGCGCCCAGAGCACGCCGGCCAGCCGGTCGACCAGGATGTCGAGCAGGCTCTGCGGACTCGGCGAGGGAAGCGGTGCGGGACGACCCGGCAGCCAACTCGCCCCGCAGGGCGTCGTTGAACAGTTGGCCGCTGGCACCCGTCTCGATCGCCGAGGGACGTAGCTGTCGGTGTCGTACCTCGTGAGTATGAGCACGAGGCGCAGCTGGACCAGTTCGGTTTCGCCGCTGGTCGGGATCTGGCAGGGCCTGGGCTGTCAGCTTTCCGCGTCCTCGCCGCGCGAGCGGAGGCCGAGTCGCGCAGTTCCCTGATCGCCGTGACGTTCACCCCGGGGATCCGCAGGTCCGTCAGCATCACGTCCGGAGTCGCTTGGGACAGCTTCGCCCGGCAGGCCCGGCTGGCCGACACGGCGCAACGGTTCTTCAGCGAGTCCCAGACCGCGGGATCGAGGGTCCGTGCCAGCGGGGCCGCTCCCCGCTGACTCGCCGGCGGCTCGGCGACCTGGCGCGGCTGGCGGTGGCCGCTGGTCGGCAGCCCCGCTCGCGGGTGAACTGGTTGTAGTACCAGCTCCTCCATGGTGAACGGCGGCACGACACAGCGGCAGCGCCGCCTCGAGGCGGCGCACCGGCGCCGGGTCACCCGGCAGTGAGTCGGTTATGTCGGCGTGGCGATCGGCAGCAACGCCTTTGGGGGTTGACCGGGGCTCCGGTGCGGGGGAGGCGGGGCGGTGGCAAGTAGGGTGTGGGACGCGGGAGGACCAGTGGGTCCGCCGGCGTGATCAGCGGGGTTCGGGCTTACGAGGAGGGGTTTTGATGGTCGACCGACGTCGGCGTTCGTTGCGGACGGCGCTGGTGGCCGAAGCTCTTCGGGTGGCGCTGGCTGGGCGGCTCCGGACCGACCCGGCCGCAGGGCTCGACATCGTGGATCTCGGCGGAGGCACCGGCGGTTTCGCGGTGCCGTTGGCGGTCGAGGGGCACCGGGTGACCGTGATCGATCCGAGCCCGGACGCGCTGGCGTCGCTGGAACGGCGGGCGTCCGACGAGGGCGTCAGCAAGCTCGTGCGCGGAGTCCAGGGCGATGCCGCGGACCTGTCCGAGGTGGCGGGCGAGGCGAGCGCCGACGCGGTGCTCTGCCACGGGGTGCTCGAGGTCGTCGACGACCCGGCGCAGGCGCTGCAGGCGATGGCGTCGGTGTTGCGCGAGGGCGGCGTACTCAGCCTGTTGGTTGCCCAGCGCAACGCTGTGGTGCTGGCTCGCGCGCTGGCGGGGCACCTCACCGAGGCTCGCACCGCGCTGCAGGATCCGGACGGACGCTGGGGTGCGGCGGACCCGATGCCGCGCCGGTTCGACGAGACGGCGATCGTGGGGCAACTGGCCGAGGCCGGGTTCATGGTGCACACCGTGCATGGTGTTCGGACCTTCACCGATCTGGTCCCGGCCGCCATGGTCGACTCCGAGCCAGGTGCCGCCGAGGCGCTGGCCGACCTCGAACGCGCCGCCAGTCAGCACCCGGCCTTCCGGGCGTTGGCGCCTCAGCTGCACATCCTCGCTACTCGCTGACGCAGAGCGCGCGAAGCGGGGGTGAGCGGACCCAGGTGATCGGCTCGTCGGGCTTGATCGGGTGGTTGGTGCGGTAGATCCACGTGGTCGCGCCGTGGTTCACCAGCAGGTCGGCGTGCTCTGACGGCGGCTCACCGACCTCGGGCACCGGCAGCGTCTTGGCGCCGGAGACAGGGGTTGGTGGGTGGTGCGCGTCGGGAGGAGAGATGGCTAGTCGACCACCTGAATCGCCCGCGCCGGGCAGAGTACCGCCGCCTCGCGCACCTGCGACGACAACGACTCCGGCGGATCCGGCGTCACCAGTACGACGATGCCGTCCTCGTCTCGCTGGTCGAAGACTTCGGGAGTCGTCAGCACGCACTGACCGGAGGCGATGCAGGCGTCCTGGTCGACGGTGACCTTCACGAGGATTCCTCCAGGGACATCAATTCGAACGCACAATCAGTTGCCCCCGGCATCGGATACGCCGGATGAGCGGTCTGCTCGAGCGTCATGGTCAGGTCACCACGTCACCGGCAGCGCGTGCACGCCGTACACGATCGCGTCGTGCTTGAACGGGATCTCCGCCAGCGGCGCCGCCCGGCGCAGCGTCGGGATCCGGCGGTAGAGCGTGCTGTAGACGACCCGCAGCTCCATCCGCGCCAGCGGCTGGCCGAGGCACTGGTGGATTCCGAAACCGAAACCGACGTGGCGCTTGGCGTCGCGGCGCAGGTCGAGGCGGTCGGGGTCGGGGAAGACCTCCGGGTCCCGGTTCGCGATGTCGTTGGGGAAGACGATGCCGTCGCCGGCGCGGATCGTCTGGCCGGCGATCTCGATGTCCTCCAGCGCCACCCGGGTCAGGCCGAGGTGTGTGATGGTCAGGTAGCGCAGCAGCTCCTCGACAGCGCTGTTCACGATGGCCGGATCGTCGGAGTCCCGCAGTACGGCGAGTTGGTCCGGGTGTTCGAGCAGGGCGAGCGTGCCGAGGGCGATCATGTTCGCGGTGGTTTCGTGCCCGGCGACCAGCAGCAGGACGCCGATCCCGGCGGTCTGTTCGCGGGTCAGCTCCCCGGCGGTCACGCGCGCGGCCAGCTCGGTCAGGACGTCATCGCCCGGTTCGGTGGTCTTCCGGCCGACCAGGTCGTCCAGGTACGCCGTGAGCCGCTCGCGCGCCGCCATCCGCTCTTCGAGCGGCGTCTCGATCGTGATCAGTGCCTTGCTGGTGACCTGGAAGAACTCGTGGTCGTCGTACGGGACGCCGAGCAGCTGGCAGATCACCAGCGACGGCACCGGCAGCGCGAACGCCTCCATCAGGTCCGTCGGTCGCGGCCCGGCCAGCATCGCGTCGATCAGGTTGTCGACGATCTTCTGCACGCCCGGCTCCATCGCGCGGACCCGCTTGATCATGAACGGCGCGGTCACCATGCGCCGCAGCCGGGCGTGCTCCGGGTCGTCCATCGAGATGAACCCGACCGAGCTGCCGGTTCTGGGAATGTTTGGCTGCAGGATCGGGAACCCGTGCTGGTTCCGGTCGGAGCTGACCCGGTCGTCGGCCAGCAGGGCCCGCTGGTGGGCGAAGTGGGTGACCAGCCACGGCGTACTGCCGTCCAACAGCCGTACTTTGGACAGCGGCTCGGCGGCCGCAGGGCGCGCAGCTCCGGCGGCGGGTCGAACGGGCAACCAGTTGCCTTGGGCATCGGATAGGACGGCTGCGCAGCGGCGTCGAGCGGCATCGCGTCACCTTCTGTCATCGGTCGGTGCCTGTGCGTACAGCTTCGCTCTCAGTCAGATTTAAGTCAAGTGCCTGACTTAAACACTTGTTGGGAATCGGCCGATCCGGATCGGTTGCCGTACCGTGACGCGCGGGACAGGCGGTCAGGGTTTCGTGGACCGCACCGGCGGCCTAGACTGGTCTCGGCCTATCGAGATCGCGCTCACCATGGAGGGATCGACGGTGCCCCTCTCGGAAGAAGAGCAGCGCCAGTTCGAGCAGCTCGAACGTGCCCTCGCTGCGGAAGACCCGAAGTTCGTCTCCGCCATGCGAGGGACCAATGTGCGCTTGTACTACAAGCGCCGGGCAGTTCTGGCCGGCGTTGGATTCGTGCTGGGCATCGTCATTCTGATGGCCGGCGCGATCATCCCCAACACCATCATCGGCGTCATCGGCTTCGTGGTGATGGTGGCGTGTCTGTACGTCGCGGCGCTGAGCATGAAACGCATCAGCAACGCCGGCGACGGCGACGACCTGCCGCCGCCTCCGCCGCCCAGCAAGAAGCACCGGACCAGACACGAGTCGTCCGGCAGCTTCATGGAGCGGATGGAAGACCGCTGGCGCCGGCGGCGCGACGAGGACCTCTGACCGCCGGCTGAGCGAATCCTGCGACCACACCCGCGCTCCGCGCCGGGTGTGGTTCTGGTTTGCGCTGCGATACATCACTCCCGGTGACTGTGGGTACCGGTGGACCGCACCCGTACAGGGCGGTCCAGCCGACCGCCACGGTCGTCGTTGGGAGTCGAGAGTATGAGCATCGGTGTCGGGATCTTCCTCATCGCCGTCGGCGCGATCCTCGCCTTCGGAATCCGGGACGACGACGCCGGGGCGGTCGATCTGACCGTCGTCGGGGTGGTGATCATGCTGGCCGGCGCGGCCGGGATCTGGTTGTCGTACAAGATCACCAACGACCGCCGCCGGGTGCCGACCGACGCGATCGATCCGGCGGTCGAGGAGCAGTACCGCACGATCGAGGCGAGCCACGCGCACGACCAGCACCACACCCGCGTCGAGCACGTGACGGACGGTCACGCGTCCAAGTCCCCGGTGACGAAGCCGGCCAAGCCGCGGACCACCCCCACTCAGTCGACCAGTCCGCAGCCGGTCCAGTCGGAGCTCGGCGACCACTTCGACCCCGTGCAAGCGGTGGACAAGCCGCGCACCGCGCCGCCGGCCGACGAGCTGCCGGTCACCGAGCAACCGCCGAGCACCGAGCGCACGGTCGAGCTCGATCCCTCGGCCAGCGGCCTGCCCGAGCAGCCCCGTCGCCGCAGCCGCTGACCACCCACGAACAAGAACCCCCGGTCCAGGTGGACCGGGGGTTCTTTGTCGTTCAGTCCGCGTGCCTGCTGCGCCGGGGGACCAGCGACGTGCGAATTCTCGCCAGCAACAGGTCGAACTCGTCGAGCAGATCGGACGCCTCGGCGCTGCCGCGGTTCAGGTACCAGCGCCACGACGGCGGAAGCAACCGCGCCCGCCAGCGCCGTACGAGTTTCGCCTGACTCCACAGGGCCTTCCGTACGTCGGCCGCTTCGCTGCGCAGGTCGACCTCGACGTCCGTGACTACCGCGTACCGGACGGCCTCCAGGCCGCGCGCCAGCCGGCGAGCCTGCGGCTGGACCGGCTCCGGCACCTTCCCGGCCATCCACTCGCCGAGCTGTCGAGGAGTGGAGCTGTCGGACCAGTCCAGGCCGAGGTCACGCGAGGTGTCCCGGATCTCCGCCCACAACCCCTCGACCCCGGCACGTCCCGGCGGACGCGCGAACCGCCGCCGCCTGGTCAGCGACCGGATCAGCCACGGAATGCCGAGCAGGACGACGACGAGCAGGCCGATCCCGATCGCCTTGGCGCCGCCGTTGCTGAACCAGTTGCCGGTCTCGGTGACCGCGAGGCCGTTGTCGTCGGGCAGGTTCCGGTCGCCGGGGCGCTCGAGCTCCGGGTCCACCGAAGCGCCCGGCGTCGTCGGCGCGGTCGTCGGCGCGGTGGTCGGCGTCGACGGGACCGGAGCGGCCTGCTCGGTCCAGGTCGGGGTGGTCGCGACCCGCGCCGACGGCGTCGGCTCGAACCGGACCCAGCCGAGCCCCTGGAAGTAGAGCTCCGGCCACGCGTGCATGTCGTGCATCCGGACGACGTACTGGCCGTCCTTGCCGGCCTGGCCGGGCAGGAAGCCGATGCCGACCCGGGACGGGATGCCCGCCACCCGCGCCATCAGCGCCATCCCGGTGGCGAACTGCTCGCAGTAGCCGACCCGGTCGTCCAGCAGGAACATGCGCAGCGCCGTCATCCCGCTCTTGGTGTCGGTGTCGGTGCTGTAGGTGAAGTTGCCGTTGCTGCGGAAGAAGTTCTGCAGCAGGACCGCCTGCTGGAACCGGTTGCCCTTCGCGTCGGCGACGACGTCGTTGGTCAGCTGCCGGATCTCGTCCATGTTGCTGGTCGGGACCTGGCTGGTGTAGCTGTCCGGTTCGGCACCAGGCGGGGTGTCGCGCAGCAGCTCCGGCGTCAGCGGCAGCTGGTAGGCCTCCAGGTTGTAGTCCTTGCCGCCGACGACCCCGCCGTTCGTGGAGACGACGTCGAGGGAGGCCGGGTCATAGCGCCAGCGGTCCTTCAGCGAGATCGAGCGCAGTGGGTACGGCACCGGGGCGAACTGGGACCGGAAGCTCCGGCTCACCTCGACCTTCATCTTGGTGGTCGGCACCTTGGCGAGGTCGCCGTTGAAGCCCTGCGGCGGCAGCATGTCGGCGTTGGTGATCTTCTGCCCCTGGTTGCGCTGCGAGATCCGCCAGATGTTGCCGTCGAACTGGTCGAGCGCGGTCAGCCGCAGGTAGGTCCCGCCGGCCGGGCCGCCGGTGTAGGTCAGCGCGGTCACGTTGTCGCCGCGCTTGAGGTTCTTGCCCATGTCGAGCATCGGGTCGGTCGACGAGATCGAAGCCCCGATCCCGCCGCCGCTGCCACCGCCGCCGGCCAGGCCGTTGCCGATCACGCCTTCGGGCAACGTCGGCAGCAGAGCGGGCACCAGGGCGGCCAGCACGATCACGGTCAGCCCGATCCGGCGGCCGGCCTGGCCGAGCGCCGAGGCCTCGATCGGTTCGGAGGCGTCCAGGTGCGAGACGCCGGAGATCCGGCGCCCCCAGCGACTGAGTCTGGTCCGGCCCTCGGCCGACAGCAGCACGATGTAGCCGACGGCCGGCGGGATGAACAGCAGCGCCGGCAGCCCGCCGTGCACGGTCGCGGCCGGCACGGTGTACATGGTGAGCAGCAGCAGCCCGGCCCACGCGGCCTGCCGCAGCTGTACGGCGATCAGGTGGATCAGCAGTCCGGTCGCCGCGATCACCGACGCGGCGAACAGCGTCAGGTGGTCGTCGGGCGGCAGCGGCGCGCTGAAGCGGTTGATCGCGCTCATCGCGTTCACCATCTGCTGGTTGAACTCGAGCGCGGTCTCCTTCCACGGCACCAGCCCGAACCGCAGCGTGTCGCGCAGGAAGATCAGCGACAGCAGCTCGACCAGCACCGCCAGCTGCACCACCGGTACGACGATCCGCGGGGCGCGCAGGTTCTGCAGCAGGATCCCGGTGCCGGTGACGAGCGCGCACAGGAACGCGCTGATGAACAGGAACGGCCCCGAGAACACCGGCGCCAGCACCAGCGACCCGAGCACCGTCGCCGCCCACGCGGCGAGCGAGATTCTGACGTGACCTGTCATGCGATTCGTCCGCTCCTCAGTCCTAGGCCGGACCACACGGTCGGTAGATGGTCGCCGCGTCGCACCCGGGCCACGCGCCAGCCGTTGCGGCGGAGCTCGTGCTCGGTGGCTTCCGTGGCGGCGGCGAGCCGGTTGGCCTTTTCGGTGCCCTCGGCACCGACCGCCCAGGTGGCCGCGTCGAGCAGCAGCGCGACACCGGTGGCCTGGCCGGTCCGCCAGCGGTTCAGCGCGGTGACGTCGTCACTGGTGCAGGCACCGAGGACGGCGATCGCGAGACTGGGCTCCTGGATGTGCCGGTCCACGCCGAGCAGCGGGCCGATCTCGGCGTACTTGTGCTCCTCCACCGTGGCGCACTCGGTCAGCAGCTCCTGCGTGGTGAGCGGCTGGTGGACCGCGGTCGAGCTGCGGTGCGTGATCGCGGACAGCGTGGTCGGTCCGCCGAGCAGCGTGGTGACGTAGCCGCGGTGGATCCGGTCCGCGCCGATCGAGGCGACCGCGCTGACCGACCACTCCAGGCTGGACGACGGTCCGTGCCCGTGGTGCGAGATCGTGCGGGCGTCGAGGAAGATCGCGCACCGGCTCTGCCAGGGCTGCTCCTCGCGGCGCACCATCAGCGAGCCCCGGCGGGCGGTCGAGCGCCAGTGCACCCGGCGCAGGTCGTCGCCGTCGCGGTACTCGCGAACGGTGGCGTCCTCCTCGCCGGCCGACGCGATCGCGCGCGGCCGGTTCTCGCCGGAGCCGGCCCGGTCGGAGCCGAGCCGCACCTCGGGCAGCTTGTACACGCGCGGCGTGACCAGCAGATGCTGGCTGCGGGCGAAGGTCCGGCTGGTCTCGACCAGCCCGAACGGGTCGGCGACCGTCAGCATCAACGGCCCGACCTGGAACAGCCCCCGGACGTCCGACTTCACCGGGTAGGTGACCGTGCGCTTCCAGTTCGGGCTGACCCGGTCGACCACGAACCGCGGCCGGTGGCCGAGCACGTAGGGGATCCGGTCCTCCAGTAACAGCAGTCCGGCCGGCATCCGGCCCTCGTTGCTCAGCATGAGCTCGACGGTGGCCTGGCTGCCGACGGAGACCTGCGCCGGCGCGAGACTGCGGCGTACCTGCAGGCGGAGCCGGGTGCGGCCGACCACCAGCGCGGCCACCAGCGGCAGCGCGACCAGCAGGATGCCGACCCGCAGCAGATCCTTCTGGCCGAGCAGCAGTGCGCACAACGACGCGGTGATCCCGGCAGCGACGAATGCCCGCCCCCTGGTGGTGAGTCCGCGCAGTGCCTGCCTCATGTCTCAGTCCCGGCGGGTGCGGGGCAGCGGCACGGAGGCGACCAGCCCGGTGATGATGTCCGACGCGCCCCGCCCACCGAGGTGGGCCTCGGCTGCCGGCAGCACCCGGTGGGCCAGCACCGGTACGGCGAGCTCCTGGAGGTCGTCCGGCAGCACGAACTCGCGCGAGTCCAGCGCGGCGGCGGCCCGGGCGGCCCGGATCAGGTGCAGCGTCGCGCGGGGGCTGGCGCCCAGGCGCAGCTCCTGCGAACGACGGGTCGCACCGACCAGCGCGACGGCGTACTCCTTGACCGACTCCGAGACGTGCACCGAGTGGACGGTCTTGACCAGTCGCAGCACCTGCTGGCTGTCGGTCACCGGCTGCAGGTTGTTCAGCGGGTCGGTGGCGGAGTGGCCGTCGAGCATGCGCAGCTCCGCGGCCGGCTCGGGGTACCCCATCGAGACGCGCGCCATGAAGCGGTCGCGCTGCGCCTCGGGCAGGGGATAGGTGCCCTCCATCTCGATCGGGTTCTGCGTCGCGATCACCATGAACGGCGCCTCGAGCTGGTACGTCGTGGTGTCGACGGTGACCTGGCGCTCCTCCATCGACTCCAGCAGCGCGGCCTGGGTCTTCGGCGAGGCGCGGTTGATCTCGTCGCCGACCACGATGTTCGCGAACACCGCGCCCGGCTTGAACTCGAAGTCGCGGACCTCCTGGTTGAACACCGACACGCCGGTGATGTCCGACGGCAGCAGGTCGGGCGTGAACTGGATCCGGCGCACGGTGCAGTCGATCGAGCGGGCCAGAGCCTTGGCCAGCATCGTCTTGCCGACGCCCGGTACGTCCTCGATCAGCAGATGTCCTTCGGCGAGCAGCACGGTGACTGCTGTCTCGACGACGTCGGGTTTGCCTTCGATCACTGTCTCGATGGCTCGGCGGACCCGTCCCGCCACCTCCGTCAGCTCGTCGAAGTCCATGGCCGAGCTGGTCGCGGTGGTGCTCACCCTGAGTCCTCCCCATTGGTTGTTGGCCGACTCATTCTGACCCGGGCCCGGGGTCGGGCCTAGCCCTGCGCGGATTTCGTTACCGGGCGTTTCGGCACGGACGAAAGTAAGCCTCACCGCCGGTCGCTGATTCGTCACCGGTCGGCGTGGATCCTTCCCACCCAATGTACGAGGGGGAGCGAAATGGGCGCGGGGGAGCGAAACGGGGCGGATTTGGTTGACGGTGGGGCAAAGTGGAGTAAGGTGGAGCGCAGTGGTACTGATGTGGTGGACAACAGCTCGACCTGAGACGGAGAGTCCGCAACGGGGAGGTGGAGCGTGTGTTCCTCGGAACTCACTTCCCCAAGCTCGACGACAAAGGACGGCTGTTCCTGCCGGCGAAGTTCCGCGACGAACTCTCCGAGGGTCTGGTGATCACCCGCGGACAGGAGCGATCGCTGTCCGTGTGGCCCGAAGCCGAGTTCGTACAACTGACCGAGCAGCTGAAACAGGCTCCGATCACCAACAAAGGTGCCCGGGACTACCTGCGGATGCTGTTCGCCGGAGCCTCGAACGAGGTGCCGGACAAGCAGGGCCGGGTCACCATCCCGCCGATGCTGCGCGATTACGCAGGACTGGATCGCGACTGCGTCGTCATCGGGGCGATGAACAGGGTGGAGATCTGGAACACGGAGAACTGGAACAGGTACTCCGAGGAGCAGGAGCAGGCGTTCGCCGACCTGTCCGAGGAGGTACTGCCCGGGATCTTCTGAGCAGCACCGAGCAAGGCCTTGCCGCAAGAGGACAAGTGGTCGCCGTACGTCCGGTGAGATCACGGGTCCGACTTCCGACTCGGGTGTTGGCGCCACTTCCCCGGCGCCAAGGCCACGGGTACTTCCCCGGGAGGCGAACCCGCGATCTGACCGGACGGACAGTTTGCTCCACTTCGCTCCACCCGACATTCCAGTCGCCCCCACAAGCAATACGGCAGGACACACCACCCGCGGGGGCAGGGTCGCTCCCGCGGCTACGGAAGGGTCGAGATGGACGGTGCTGAGCGCGACGCGCAGGGAACGGGTGGGCTGACGCCATGACCGTTCTGATGCCGCGCCTCCGGCACGGCGGGTCATGGGGCTCGAACTCCCGCCCTTCCCTCGTCACTTCGGTCGCTTTGCTCCCTCCGCTCCTCAGTCCAGGGCGGGAGGCCCCATGACCGGTCCCCAGCAGCCGTCCGAGCGCCATGTCCCCGTCATGCTCGACCGGGTCGTCGCTCTGCTCGCGCCGGCTCTCCAGCAGCCCGGGTCCGTCCTCGTCGACGCGACGCTCGGGCTCGGTGGGCATTCCGAGGCGTTCCTGCAGCGCTGCCCCGAAGCCCGGCTGATCGGGCTCGACCGGGACCCCGCCGCGCTGCGGCTGGCCGGTGAGCGCCTGGCGCCGTACGCGGATCGCACCACGTTCGTGCACGCCGTGTACGACGAACTGCCGCGCGTGCTCGACGACCTCGGCGTTCCCGCGATCGACGGGATCCTGTTCGACCTCGGGGTGTCGTCGATGCAGCTGGACGAGACCGACCGTGGGTTCGCCTACTCCCAGGACGCGCCGCTGGACATGCGGATGGACTCGACCGCGCCGACCACGGCCGCGGACATCCTGAACACCTACAGCGCGGCCGACCTGGCCCGGATCCTGTTCCAGTACGGCGAGGAGAAGTTCGCCCGCAAGATCGCCGACCGGATCGTCCGGGCCCGGGAGACCGAGCCGTTCACCAACAGCGCCCGGCTGTCCGAGCTGGTCCGCGACGCGATCCCGCAGGCGGCCCGCCGGACCGGGGGACACCCGGCCAAGCGGACCTTCCAGGCGCTGCGGATCGAGGTCAACGGCGAGCTCGAGGTGCTGCGCCGCGCGCTGCCGGCCGCGGTCGCGGCGCTCGCGCTGCACGGGCGGATCGTGGTGATGAGCTACCACTCGCTCGAGGACCGGATCGCCAAGCAGACCCTGGCCGCGGGCACGAAGTCCGACGTACCGGACGACCTGCCGGTGATCCCGGCCGGGCACGAGCCGTACCTCAAGTTGCTGACGCGGGGCGCCGAACGGCCGACCGAGGAGGAGCTGGCGGACAACCCGCGGGCCGCCTCGGTCCGGGTCCGGGCCGCCGAACGGGTCCGCGTGAAAGGGCTGGTGGCCTGATGAGTACTGTCTTCAGCCCGTCGAAAGCACGGGTCACGCCGGCCGCACCGGTCAAGAAGCAAGAGCCGAAGCTGCGGATCGTGTACGGCGCGCCGTTCCGGCCGCCGCGGATGCCGTTCGTCCTGTTCGTGGTCGCGCTGCTCGCGGCCGGACTGGTCGGCCTGCTGCTGCTCAACACCGAGCTGCAGCGCGGCACGTTCCAGGTGACGGCGCTGAACCAGCAGGCCGACCAGTTGCGCGACCAGCAGGAGCAGCTGGAGCGGCAGGTCCGCACGCTGGAGTCGCCGCAGAACCTGGCCGACCGGGCGCTGCGGATGGGCATGGTGCCGAACCCGAACCCGGTGTTCCTGCGGCTGTCCGACGGGCGGGTGCTCGGCGTACCGGAGGAGGGCAAGGCGGGGTCCGGCGCTGCCATGTTCGGCCCGGAGCAGCAGCCGGTGAAGCCGAAGCCGAAGCCGCCGGTCGCCTCACCGCCACCAGCCGGTACGGCGCGGCCGCCCGCGAACACGACCGCCAACCCACCGGCCGGTACGACGGTGAACCCGCCGGCCGCCACGACCACCAAGCCGCCTGCGGCCACGACCACAGGGACCAACCGACCGACCGGGGGATGATCGGATGACGGAACGACGGGGAGACGAGCCACCACGCAAACGTGGCGAGCCGGGGCGAGGCAACCCGCCCCGCAAGGCTCCGTCGTCCCGTCGTCCCGCCACAGAGAGCGGCCGCCCGGCTGCACAGCGTCCCCGCCGCCCGGCTCCGGACGAGCGGAAGCGCAGAGAACCACGTCAGCGCGAGGACCAGCCGCGTCGGCGCCCCGTAGAGCCACGACGGACGCGGGACGAGCAGGAAGCACCGCGGCGAGCCACCAAAAAGACCGCCGCCAGCCGGCCGCGCAAGAGTGCCGACAGCGCCCGGCGCGTCGGGCCGGACGGCCGACCGCAGGCCAGGAAGGTCGGCCCGGACGGGAGGCCGCTCGCCAAGAAGACCGCGGCTCCGCGCAAGCGCCCGCCGCAGAACCGGCGGCCGCCGCGCAAGCCGCGGCCGAAGAAGCCGCCGCGGCTGCTGAAGCTCGGGCGGCCGACGCTGCGGCTGCGGGCGACGTTCGTGGTGATGGCCTTCGTGCTGTCGCTGTTCGCCGGCCGGTTGGTGATGCTGCAGGGCGTCGACCCCGACCGGTACGCCGCCGCCGCGGTGCGCGAGAACACCAAGCCGTTCGTGCTGCACGCCTCGCGTGGCTCGATCCTGGACCGCAACGGCGTCCCGCTGTCGGTGTCCGAGGACGCGGTGGCGATCACCGCCGACCCGACCCAGACCGCGAAGATCGCGAGCCAGCTGGCCGGCGTCCTGGCGCCCCGGCTGTCGTCGACCGACTACGCGACGCTGATGAAGAAGCTCACCGGCAAGGGCCGGTACGTCGTGCTCGCCAACCAGGTCAGCCCGCAGACCTGGAACCAGATCACCGACGAGATCAAGCGGCGCAACACCGCGATCAAGGACCAGAACAAGGGCCTGCCCAAAGATCAGCACAAACCGTTGCTGGCCGGCCTCTACACCGAGGCCGACCCGGTCCGCAGTCACCCCAACGGCACCATCGCGGCCAACGTGGTCGGCGTGGTCGGTGCCGAGGGCAAGGGGCTGGCCGGGCTGGAGTACGGCCTGAACGACAAGCTGTCCGGCCAGGACGGCAAGGCGATGTACGAGGTCGACGCCAAGGGCAACAAGATCCCGAACGCCGACCACACCGTCGAGGAGCCGAAGCCGGGCCTGACCGCGCAGCTCACCCTGGACGCCGACCTGCAGTGGTTCGCCGAGCGGCGGATCGAGCAGGCGGTCAAGCAGTGGAAGGCCAGCTCGGGAACGGTGGTCGTGATGGACACCAAGACCGGCGAGATCCCGGTGATGGCCAACTACCCGAGCTTCGACCCGAACAAGCCGGTCAAGACCAGCGCGCTGAAGAACCGCGCGCTGGAGCAGGTCTACGAGCCGGGCAGTGTGCAGAAGGTGGTCACGATGGCGGCGCTGGCCGACGCCGGGCTGATCTCGCTGGACACCAAGCTCAAGGTGCCCGGCTCCTACACCGTGCAGCGGCGGACCATTCGCGACCACTTCGACCACGGTGTGCTGAACCTGACGATGGCCGGCGTGATCGCCAAGTCGTCGAACGTCGGCACGATCATGGCGGCCCAGCAGATGCCGGTCACGGACTTCGTGCACTACCTGAAGAAGTTCGGCTTCGGCGAGCCGACCGGGATCGACTTCCCCGGCGAAAGCCGCGGCCTGATGCCGCCGGGCGACGAGTGGAGCGAGCTGACCCGGTCGAACGTCGCGTTCGGCCAGGGGCTGTCGGCCAACGCCGTCCAGATGGCCGCGGCGGTCAACGCGGTGGCCAACGGCGGGGTCTACATGCCGCCGAAGCTGGTGAAGAACTGGATCGACGCGGACGGCAACGTCACGCCGAACAAGGCCGCCGAGCCGCGCCGCGTGGTCAGCGAGTCGGCCGCGAAGCAGGTCTCGACGATGATGGAGGCGGTCACCGCCGACAACGGCACCGCGCCGCAGGCCGCGATCGCGGGCTACCGGGTGGCCGGCAAGACCGGAACGGCGCAGCAGGTCGACTCGGCCTGCGGTTGCTACCGCAAGTGGGCGACGTCTTTTTCCGGATTCGCTCCGGCCGACAACCCGCGGTTCGTGACGTACGTCGTACTTCAGGACCCGACCAACGGGCGCGGTGGTGGTTTCCAGGGAGGTCCGGTGTTCCGGGACGTGATGAGCTACGCGCTGCAGAAATACGCCGTACCGCCGACCGGTGCGAAGCAGCCGAACGTTCCGATCACCTGGTGACCGCCCGCACGGTGACCGAGGGTCAGGTAGGTGTCACAGGCCCCGGAACGGTAGCCTCTGGGGCCGTGTCCACCCCTACCGCCGCAGGCGGAGCCGTAGCCGCGATCAGGCCGCGGCACACCGTACCGGTCGCCCTCGCCGACCTGGCCAGAACCGCCGGAGCCGACGTCCCGGCGGGTGCCGCCGAGGTCCTGGTCACCGGCGTCTCGCTCGACTCCCGCTCGATCCGCCCCGGCGACCTGTACGCCGCTCTGCCGGGCGCCGCGACGCACGGCGCGGCCTTCGTCGCCGGTGCGCAGGCGAGCGGAGCGGTCGCCGTACTGACCGATCCCGCCGGGGTCGAGCGTGCGCTGACGGCCGGGCTGCCGCTGCTGGTGGTCTCCGACCCGCGCGCTGTGCTCGGCGCCGTCGCCTCCAAGGTGTACGGCGAACCGACCAAGGAGCTGCGGCTGCTCGGCGTCACCGGCACCAACGGCAAGACCACCACGAGTTTCCTGCTCGATGCGGTGCTGCGCCGGCTCGGCCCCGCCGCTCTGGTCGGCACGATCGAGACGCGGATCGGCGACCAGGTCGTGAAGAGCGCGATGACCACGCCGGAGGCGACCGACCTGCAGGCGCTGTTCGCGGTGATGCGCGAGCAGCAGGTGGCCTGGTGCGCGATGGAGGTCTCCAGCCACGCGCTGGCCAAGGGCCGCGTCGACGGCGCCCGCTATGCGGTCGCCGGCTTCACGAACCTGAGCCAGGACCACCTGGATTTCCACAAGACGTTCGAGGAGTACTTCGCCGCGAAGGCGTCGCTGTTCACCCCGCAGCGGTGTGATCTGGCCGTGGTGAACATCGACGACAAGTACGGCCGGCGCCTGGCCGCGCAGACCGTCGTCCCATTGGTGACCGTCTCCACCACCCGCGACGCTGACTGGACCGTCGCCGGGACCCACCAGTCCGAGCACGGCAGCACGGTGATCGACGTCCGTGGTCCGGACGAACAGCTGACGATCGAGATCGTGCTGCCCGGCGACTTCAACGTGGCCAACGCGCTGCTCGCGGTCGCGATGCTGCGGCAGGTCGGCGTCCCGGCCGACGAGATCGCCGCCGGTCTGCGCGACGCGCGGGTGCCGGGCCGGATGGAGACCTTCCAGCGCGACGGCCTCGCGGTGATCGTCGACTTCGCCCACACCCCCGACGCGGTGGAGCTGGCGCTGCGCGCCGCCCGTGGCGCGACCAAGGGCCGCCTGTACGCCGTGGTCGGCTGCGGTGGCGACCGCGACCCGTGGAAGCGCCCGGCGATGGGCGCCGCCGCGGCCCGGGCGGCCGACGTGGTGATCGTCACCGACGACAACCCGCGCAGCGAGGACCCGGCCGCGATCCGCGCCGCCGCGCTCGAGGGCGCGCGCGCCGCCGTACCGGACGTGGACCTGCGCGAGGTCGGCGACCGGCGGGCCGCGATCCGGACCGCGATCGAGCTGGCCGGCCCCGGTGACACGGTGGTCGTGCTGGGCAAGGGCCACGAGACAGGCCAGGACGTCGGCGGCGTGATCCACCCGTTCGACGACCGTCAGACAGTGCGTGAGTTGTTGGAGGAGACCCGGTGATCCCTGTCAGTTGCGGTGACATCGCCAAGGCCGTGGGCGGTGAGCTCGCCGGTGCCGATCCGGCGGCCGTCGTCGACGGCGCGGTGGCGAAGGACTCGCGCGAGGTGGTCCCGGGCGGTTTGTTCGTCGCGCTGCCCGGCGAACGCGTCGACGGCCACGACTTCGTGCCGGCCGTCACCGAGGCGGGCGTGACGGTCTCGCTGACCACCCGGCCGGTCGAGGGCTGTCCGTGCATCGTCGTGGCCGACACCCAGGCGGCGCTCGGTGAGCTGGCCCGGTACGTCGTGGCGCAGCTGCCCGACCTGACCGTGATCGGGCTGACCGGCTCGCAGGGCAAGACCAGTACCAAGGACCTGATCGCTCAGCTGCTCACGCCGTACGGCGCGACGGTGGCACCGGTCGGCTCGTTCAACAACGAGATCGGCCACCCGCTGACCGCGCTGCAGGCCGACAGCTCGACCCGGTTCCTGGTCGCCGAGATGGGTGCCCGGCACACCGGCGACATCAACTACCTGTGCCGGATCACGCCGCCGAAGGTCGGCCTGGTGCTGAACGTCGGCCACTCGCACATCGGCGAGTTCGGCAGCCAGGACGCGATCGCGGTGGCCAAGGGCGAGATGATCGAGAACGTCGTCGCCGGCGGGATCGCGGTGCTGAACGCCGACGATCCGCGGGTGGCCGCGATGGCGTCGCGGACCGAGCAGACCGTGCGGACCTTCGGCGAGGCGCCGGAGGCCGACGTCCGCGCCACGGGCGTCAAGGTCGACGGCGAGGGCCGGCCGAGCTTCACGTTGCACACCGACGGGCAGAGCTTCGACGTCCAGCTGCAGCTGATCGGTGAGCACAACGTCTCCAACGCGCTCGCCGCCGCCACGGCCGCTCTCGCGGTCGGGCTGACGCCCGAGCAGGTCGCGAACGGGCTGAACACGGCCTCCCGGGTCTCGCAGGCCCGGATGGAGGTCACCGAGCGCGCGGACGGCGTGACGGTGATCAACGACGCCTACAACGCCAACCCCGACTCGGTCCGCGCCGCGCTCAAGGCGCTGGTCGCGATCGGGCGCGCCCGCGAGGCCCGCACCTGGGCGGTGCTCGGCGAGATGCTCGAGCTGGGCGACACCTCGTCCACCGAGCACGACGCGGTCGGCCGCCTGGCGGTCCGGCTGGACGTGAACCGGCTGGTCGCGGTGGGCCCGGGCGCGAAACCGATTCATCTCGGCGCCTCGCTGGAGGGCTCGTGGGGCAACGAGTCGGCGTACTTCGACACGATCCCCGAAGCGCTCGAGCTGCTCCGGGCCGAGCTGCGCAGTGGTGACGTCGTCCTGGTGAAGTCCTCCAAGGCGTCGAACCTGCGCAGCCTGGCCGACGCGCTGCTCGAGGAGGGCGCGTCGTGATCTCGATCCTGTTCGCGGGCGCGATCTCGATGGTCCTGACCCTGCTCGGCACCCGGTGGGCGATCGCCGTCCTGGCCAAGCGTGGTTACGGCCAGGAGATCCGCGACGACGGCCCGACCTCGCACCACACCAAGCGCGGTACGCCGACGATGGGCGGCACGGTGTTCATCGTGGCCACCATCGTCGGCTACTTCGCCGCCAAGCTGCTGACCGGCAAGCCGCCGAGCGCCTCGGCGCTGCTGGTGCTGTTCCTGTTCGCGGGCATGGGCGCGGTCGGCTTCCTGGACGACTTCATCAAGATCTTCCGCCAGCGCAGCCTCGGCCTGCGCAGCAAGGCGAAACTGGCCGGGCAGACGATGGTCGCGGTGGTGTTCGCCGTGCTCGCGCTGCAGTTCGAGGACAACCGCGGCCAGACGCCGGCCTCGCCGTTCATCTCGTTCATCCGCGACATCAACTGGCTGCACCTGGCTCCGGTGCTGGTGGTGATCTGGATCCTGCTGCTGATCGCCGGCATGTCGAACGGTGTGAACCTCGCCGACGGCCTGGACGGTCTGGCCACCGGCGCGTCGATGATGGTGTTCGGTGCCTACACGCTGATCTGCATCTGGCAGTCCAACCAGAGCTGCGCGACCGCGCCGGGCTCCAAGTGCTACGAGGTCCGGGATCCACTCGACCTCGCGGTGGTCGCGGCGGCGCTGACCGGCGCGCTGTTCGGCTTCCTGTGGTGGAACGCGTCACCGGCCAAGATCTTCATGGGTGACACCGGTTCGCTGTCCCTGGGCGGCGCGGTGGCCGGCTTCGGCGTGATGACCCGGACCGAGCTGCTGGTCCTGCTGCTCGGTGGGCTGTTCGTCATCATCACCGCGTCGGTGATCCTGCAGGTCAGCTGGTTCAAGATCACCAAGCGCACCGGTGGAGTGGGCAAACGGCTGTTCCGGATGGCACCGCTGCAGCACCACTTCGAGATGCTCGGCTGGGAACAGGTCAACGTGGTGATCCGCTTCTGGATCATCTCGGGTCTGTGCGTCGCCACGGGTCTGGGTCTGTTCTACGCGGAGTGGGTGGCCGGATGAGCTGTGTTGTTTTGCCGCGCCTCCGGCACGGCGTGTCACGGGGCCTTGGTTCCCGGCCTTCCCTCGTCACTCCAGTCGCTTCGCTCCCTCCGCTCCTCAGTCCAGGCCGGGAGGCCCCGTGACTCTCCAATCACGTATTGACCAGGGCTGGGCGGCCACACGGTTCGTCGTCCTCGGTTTCGGTACGGCGGGTTACGCGTGTGCCGACTCGTTGCTGCAGGTCGGGGCGGAGCACGTCGTCGTACTGGACGACCGGGACAACGAACAGCTGCAGGAGAAGGCCCAGATCCTCGGCACGCTCGGCGCGGAGATCCGGCTCGGCGCGGGCAGCACGGCCGAGCTGCCTGCGGACGTCGAGATCGTGGTCACCTCGCCGGGTATCCCGCCGCACGCCCCGCTGCTGGCCGCCGCGGCCGAGCGCGGTGTACCGATCTGGAGCGAGATCGAGCTGGCCTGGCGGCTGCGCGATCCCGCGAACGCGGCACCCTGGCTGTGCGTCACCGGGACCAACGGCAAGACCACCACGGTCCAGATGCTGACCGCGATCCTGACCGCCGCCGGGCACCGCGCGGTCGCGGCGGGCAACGTCGGTCTGCCGTTGCTGGAAGCCGTGATGGACCCCGAGCCGTACGACGTGATCGCGGTCGAGCTGTCCAGCTACCAGCTGCACTTCACCGACTCGATGTCGGCGCACTCGGCGGCCGTGCTCAACCTCGCGCCGGACCACGTCGACTGGCACGGCTCGCTCGAGGCGTACGCCGCCGACAAGGGCCGGATCTACACCAACTGCCAGGTCGCCTGCGTCTACAACGTCGCCGACCAGGCGACCGAGAAGCTGGTCGAGGACGCCGACGTGATCGAGGGCTGCCGCGCGATCGGCTTCACCCTCGGGACGCCGGGGCTGTCGATGCTCGGCCTGGTCGACGAGTACCTGGTGGACCGCGCGTTCGTCGAGCAACGCGCCTCGTCGGCGCTCGAACTGGCCACGCTCGCCGACGTCGTCCCGGCGGCGCCGCACAATGTCGCGAACGCGCTGGCGGCGGCCGCACTGGCCCGCTCCTTCGGCGTACCGGCGACGGCGGTCCGCGACGGGCTGCGCGGCTTCCGGCCGGACGCGCACCGGATCGCGCACGTCGCGGACGTTGCCGGAGTCAACTATGTGGACGACTCCAAGGCGACCAACCCGCACGCCGCGCAGGCCTCCTTGCTGGCCTACGAGCACGTGGTCTGGATCGCCGGCGGACAGGCCAAGGGTGCGACGTTCGACGAACTCGTGATCGCCGCCCGGGACCGGCTGCGCGCAGTGGTTCTGCTCGGCCAGGACAAGGCGGTGATCGCGCAAGCACTTGCCCGACACGCGCCTGATGTCCCGGTGATCGTGGTCGAGTCAACGGACACTGGAGCCATGGAGACGGTGGTGGGGGAGGCGACCAAGCTCGCACAGGTGGGCGACACCGTGCTGCTGGCGCCGGGCTGCGCTTCGTGGGACATGTTCGCCAACTACGGAGCCCGCGGGGACGCCTTCGCCGAAGCCGTGAACCGGCTGGGTTCCTGACGCCGGAGGGGATCGCGTGACGATCACTGACCGGCCCGAGCAGAAGTCAGGCCCCGAGCGCGCGTCCGGCAACACGCTGCTGGCCGCGGTGCGCAACGTGCTCGACCGGCCGCTCACGTCGTACCACCTGGTGCTCGGCGCGACCGGTCTGCTGCTGGTGCTCGGTCTGCTGATGGTGGCCTCGGCCTCCAGCGTGCTGTCCTACAACATCAACCACGGCAACTCGTACGCGATCTTCTACCGGCAGCTGATCTGGGTCGGCGTCGGTCTGCCGATGGCCTACGTCGCGTCCCGGATGACACCGCGGCACTTCCGGATGCTCGCGTACGTCGCACTGCTCGGATCGACGTTCCTGCTGGTGCTGACCTATGTGCCGGGCCTGGGCAAGAACGTCAACGGCAACACCAACTGGCTGTCGTTCGGCGGCCCGCTGCAGATCCAGCCCAGCGAGTTCGCCAAGCTGGCGCTGGTGATGTGGTGCGCCGACCTGTACGCGCGCAAGCAGAAGCTGCTGACCCAGTGGAAGCACCTGCTGATCCCGATGGCGCCGGTCTGCGGCCTGGTGATCGCGCTGATCGTCGGTCAGCGCGACCTCGGTACCTCGCTGGTGCTGATGGCGATCATGATCGGGCTGATCTGGGTGGTCGGCGCGCCGACCCGGCTGTTCGTCGCCGCGATCGTCGTGGTCGGCGCGATCGCGTCGTACTTCGTGATCACCGCGCAGCACCGGATGGACCGGCTGACCAACTTCGTCAACCCGTTCGCGGATCCCAGCGGCGTCGGCTGGCAGGCCTACCACGGGCTCTACGCGCTCTCCACCGGTGGCTGGTGGGGCGTCGGGATCGGCAACAGCCGGCAGAAGTGGGGCAACCTGCCCGAGGCACACACCGACTTCATCTTCGCCGTGATCGGCGAGGAACTCGGGCTAATCGGGTCGCTGACCGTGCTCGCGCTCTTCCTCACCCTGGCCTACGCCGGGATCCGGATCGCGACCCGCTCGACCGAGCCGTTCATCCGCTACTGCGCGGCCGGCATCACGGTCTGGATCATGGCCCAGACACTGGTCAACCTCGGTGCGGTGATCGGCCTGCTACCGATCGTGGGAATCCCGCTCCCGCTTTTGTCGTACGGTGGGTCCGCACTGCTGCCGACGCTGATCGCGGTCGGCATGCTGCTGTCCTTCGCGAAGGCCGAGCCCGGCGCGCAGGCCGCCCTGAAGGAACACCGGCGGCCGTTGTTCGGGTGGATGTCGTCGTGGCGTACACCTGGCCCGAGCGGCCGTGAGAACACGCGGGAGCGTTGAAAGCTGTGCCGAGCATCGTTCTGGCCGGTGGGGGAACCGCCGGCCACACCTCACCCCTGATCGCGACCGCCGACGCGTTGCGCCGGATCGATCCGACCATCGAGATCGTCGCCCTCGGGACCGAGCGCGGACTGGAGACCCGGGTCGTGCCCGAGGCCGGGTACCGGCTGGAGCTGATCCCGCCGGTGCCGCTGCCGCGCAAGCCCACGCCGGCGCTGTTCGCCGTACCGGGCAAGATGCTCAGCTCGGTCAGCGCCGCCCGCAAGGTGCTCGACGACGCGAAGGCCGACGTACTGGTCGGCTTCGGCGGCTACGTGTCCACACCGGCCTACGTCGCGGCCTGGCGGCGCAAGACGCCGATCGTGGTGCACGAGGGCAACGCCGTACCGGGCATCGCGAACAAGTTCGCCGCCCGCTACTGCACCGAGAACGTGATCACCTCGTTCCCCGGCACCGACCTGCCGCACGCCCAGTACGTCGGCCTGCCGATCCGCCGGGCGATCGCCACGATGGACCGGGCCGCGCTGCGCGCCGAGGCCCAGCAGTTCTTCGGACTGGACCCGAACTCGCCGACGCTGTTCGTCACCGGTGGTTCCCAGGGCGCCCAGCAGCTCAACCAGGCGTTCGCCGGGGCAGCCGCCGACCTGCAGGCCGCCGGGATCCAGGTCCTGCACGCGATCGGGCCGAAGAACACGCTCGAGGTCGAGCAGACCGGCCCCCTGCCGTACCGGGTGCTGTCGTACGTCGACCGGATGGACCTGGCCTACGCCGCCGCCGACCTGGTGGTCTGCCGGTCCGGCTCGAACACCGTGACCGAGGTCTCCGGCGTCGGGCTGCCGGCCATCTACGTTCCGCTGCCGCACGGTAACGGTGAGCAGCGCCTGAACGCCAAGCCCGTGGTCGATGTGGGCGGCGGGCTGCTGGTCGAGAACGCGGCGGTGACGCCGGACTGGGTTCGTGCGACGGTTCCGCAACTTCTGCACGACCGCGCGCGTCTGACCGCCATGTCCACTGCAGCGCAAGGCGTGATCCGGACCGACGCCGACGACCGGTTGGCGCGAATCATTCTCGATGTGGTGAGGTCTTCTTCGTGATCGTCACCGCTCCTGACACCCTGCTGCCCGCCGAGAAGCTGGGCCGGGTGCACTTCGTCGGCATCGGCGGTGCCGGTATGTCCGGCATCGCCCGGATCATGGCCTCGCGCGGGATCGAGGTCTCCGGGTCCGACGCCAAAGACGGCAAGGTGCTGTCCGCGCTGCGCGCCCTCGGTGCCACCTGCTGGGTCGGCCACGCCGCCGAGCACGTCGCCGACGTGGACACCGTCGTGGTCTCCACCGCGATCCGCGAGACCAACCCCGAGGTGGTCGCGGCGCAAGCGGCCGGGATCCCGATCCTGCCGCGGGCGGCCGCGCTGGCCTCGGTGATGGCCGGCCGGCGCACGATCGCGGTCGCCGGCACACATGGCAAGACCACCACCACGTCGATGCTGACGGTCGCGCTGCAGCACTGCGGCGTCGACCCGTCGTACGCGATCGGTGGCAACCTCAACGAGTCCGGCTCGAACGCGCACGACGGCACCGGCACCCTGTTCGTAGCCGAAGCCGACGAGTCCGACAAGTCGTTCCTGACCTACAGCCCCGAGGTGTCGATCGTCACCTCGGTCGAGCCGGACCACCTGGACAACTACGGCGACGAGGCCAGCTACTTCAAGGCCTTCGAGGACTTCTGCGACCGGGTGAACCCGGGCGGATTCATGGTGATCTGCGTCGACGACGCCGGCGCACGCCGGCTGACCGGGTTCGCCCGCGAGCGTGGCGTCGACGTCCGCACGTACGGCGAGTCCGCGGACGCCGACCTGCGGGTCACCGAGATCACGGCGTCCGGTGCGGTGCAGTCGTTCGTGCCGATCTGGCGCGGCCGCAAGCTCCCGGTGGTCCACCTGCAGCAGGCCGGCAAGCACAACGCGCTGAACGCCGCCGCCGCGCTGACGGTCGGGCTGGGCCTGGGCTTCTCCGCGGCCGACCTGGCCGAAGGGCTGGCGTCGTTCACCGGGACCGGCCGGCGGTTCGAGTTCAAGGGCATGGAGGACGGCGTCCGGGTCTACGACTCCTACGCCCACCACCCGACCGAGCTGGCCGTCGACCTGACCGCGGCGCGGCAGGTCGCGGGGGAGGGGCGCGTGATCGCCTGCTTCCAGCCGCACCTGTTCAGCCGGACCAGGATCTTCGCCGCGGAGTTCTCCGAGGCACTGGCACTGGCCGACGAGGTCGTCGTGATGGACGTGTTCGCGGCCCGGGAGGACCCGGAGCCCGGCGTCACCGGCGCCCTGATCGCCAACCACGTGCCGCTGAAGCCCGAGCAGGTGCGGTTCGAGCCGTCCTGGTCCGCCGTACCGCGGGTGGTCGCCGACCTGGCCCTGCCGGGCGACCTGGTGGTCACCCTCGGAGCCGGCGACGTGACGCTGATCGGGCCCGAGGTGGTCGGGTTGCTGGCCGAGCGGGCGGCGCACAACGCCGCGATGATCGAGTGAGCCCTGGGGTGACCCGAGGATGAGTCAGAACGCCGACCTGGCCCGGGCCCAGCAGCGGTTCGCGCGCCGGCAGCGGCTGGTCCGCTGGAAGAGCTGGCTGCCCTGGGCGGTCGGCGGCTCGCTGGTGCTGCTGTCCGCGATCACCGTCTGGTTGTTCTACTTCTCGTCCGCGCTGGCCGTCGACGGCGTCCGGGTGACGGGCGTCGACACGGTGCCGGTGGCAACCGTCACCCAGGTCGCCGCGGCTCCGTTGGGCACACCGCTGGCCAAGGTCGACCTGAGCGTGATCGCCGAACGGGTGCGGGGCATCCACTCGGTCGCCGACGCGCAGGTCACCCGCGCCTGGCCGAACCAGTTGGAGATCGTGGTCACCGAGCGGGTGCCCGTCGTGGTGGTCACCGACGGCAAGCAGTTCGAGCTCGTCGACGCCACCGGTACGTCGTTCAAGACCGTGCCCTCGCGGCCCGACGGGCTGCCGGAAGCGCTGGTCGTCGGAGCCCGCCGGGACGTGACGATCCGTTCGGTGGTGACCGTGTCAGCCGCTTTGCCGGTCTCGCTGCGGTCCGAGGTACGGTCGATCTCGGCGTCGTCGCCGGACTCGATCACCCTCAACCTCGGGGCGGGGGTGAAGGTGGTCTGGGGTGGTTCCGATGACAGTGCGCGCAAGGCCGAGGTACTCAGCGTGCTGATGCGGCGCCAGGCCAAGGTGTACGACGTGTCCGCCCCCGATCTCCCTGTCACCAAAGGGGAAAAGAGGTAACGCGTCACATCCCGAACCACATCACGGGACGGGCGGCGAGGCGCGTGGACATTGCCTGAACGCGTCCCGTAGCGTGCGACGCAATCGATAAAGTCGAGACAACTCTAAGCATCCACTTGAGGTTCAGTCTTTTCGCTGGAACTTTCGCTGGAACACGGCCGGGAACGGCTGAGAAACACGGCCAACTGGTCACAACGGGACAGAACGAGGCGAGAGGCGCGGACGTGGCGGCACCGCAGAACTACCTGGCACTCATCAAGGTCGTCGGTATCGGCGGAGGCGGCGTGAACGCCGTCAACCGGATGATCGAGCACGGTCTGAAGGGCGTTGAGTTCATCGCCATCAACACCGACGCACAGGCGCTGTTGATGAGCGACGCGGACGTCAAGCTCGACATCGGCCGCGAGGAGACCCGCGGCCTGGGCGCCGGCGCGAACCCCGCGATCGGCCAGAAGGCGGCCGAGGACCACGCGGAGGAGATCGAGGAGGCGCTCAAGGGCGCCGACATGGTCTTCGTCACCGCGGGCGAGGGCGGCGGCACCGGCACCGGGGGCGCCCCGGTGGTGTCCCGGATCGCGCGCTCGCTCGGCGCGCTGACCATCGGCGTGGTGACCCGGCCGTTCTCCTTCGAGGGCAAGCGCCGGGCGACCCAGGCTGAAGACGGCATCGCCGCCCTGCGCGAAGAGGTCGACACCCTCATCGTGATCCCGAACGACCGGCTGCTGACCATCTCCGACCGGGCCGTGTCGGTGCTGGACGCCTTCAAGCAGGCCGACCAGGTGCTGCTGCAGGGTGTGTCCGGCATCACCGACCTGATCACCACGCCCGGCCTGATCAACGTCGACTTCGCCGACGTCAAGGCCGTGATGTCGAACGCCGGCTCCGCGCTGATGGGCATCGGCTCGTCGCGCGGTGAGGACCGTGCGGTCGCGGCGGCCGAGGCGGCCATCTCCTCGCCGTTGCTGGAGGCAAGCATCGAGGGCGCGCACGGCGTGCTGCTGTCGATCGCCGGCGGGTCCGATCTCGGCCTGTTCGAGATCAACGAGGCCGCCCAGCTGGTCTCGGAGTCGGCACACACCGACGCCAACATCATCTTCGGCGCGGTGATCGACGACGCGCTCGGCGACGAGGTCCGGGTCACGGTGATCGCGGCCGGCTTCGACGGCGGCATGCCGAAGCGCCGCGAGCAGGCGATGAACAGCGCCCGCCCGCAGAACCGGGCCGGCAGCGCCGAGGCGCCGCCGCAGCGCCAGGACAACACGGGCTTCCCACCGCCGCGCCAGGACGGCGGAGGCTTCTCGGCGCAGCGGCAGGACGGTGGCGGGTTCTCGGCCCCGATGCACCAGCCGGGTCAGGCGCCGGCCGGCAACAACCCGCCCGGCTACAGCCCGGGCGGCGTGGGGACCAACCAGAACAACGCCGCGTCGAGCCAGGGCCAGTCCGGGCAGGGGCAGTCGTCGCACGGCCAGTCCGCACAGGGCCAGTCGATGCAGGGCCAGACCTCGCACGGGCAGTCTTCGCAGGGTCAGCCTGCGCAGCACA
Source organism: Kribbella sp. ALI-6-A (assembly GCF_001984195.1). Taxonomy (GTDB): domain Bacteria; phylum Actinomycetota; class Actinomycetes; order Propionibacteriales; family Kribbellaceae; genus Kribbella. Next base: position 866,261 of record NZ_MTQN01000011.1, on the reverse strand, counting down.
CGCCGCCGCAGGTCCCGGGCACGATCCCGTTCAGCAGCAGCAACCCGCCGCCGACCTCCACCCCGCCGGCCAACCAGACCCCGGCTCCGGCCGAGGATCAAGGCGGCGCGCAGGTGACGCACGGCCAGTTCGGTACGCCGAGCGACGACACTGTCCCGGTCCCGGCTCCCACCGAGAACCGGCCCGGCACCGGCACCACGCACTCGGCCCGCCCGCAGCCCGGCGAGCCGGTCCGCACGCCGCCGCCGGCCCAGCACAACCCGGCGCCGTACTCGACGCCGTCGTCCAACCCGGCGCCGGCGACCCAGACGCCGCCGACGCGGCCGACCCGCAAGCCGGACCCCGAGGAAGAGCTCGACATCCCCGACTTCCTGAAGTAGCAGCTCGCTGCAGCCCCGGCCGTTTTCGGCCGGGGCTTTTCAGTTCTCCGGCCGGTAGACGGCGACCACCACACCGTGCCGGGCTTCACCGGGCCCCGCGTCGTCGAGCGTGGTGACGATCCGCTCCAACTGGGCGGCCAGATCCTGGGCCTGGGCTGTGGTCAGGCGCAGGTTGCGGATGTTGAGCAGCAGCTCCTCACCGGTCTGCAGATCAGCGGCGACGGCCTGCAGCGCGACCGTGTTGTTCTCCCGCGCGCCCTCGCCGGTGAACCTGAACTTGCGGGCGGTCCGGCGGTAGTACTGCTCGGTCCCACCGCGGACCTGGCGAGTTTCGGTCACCTCGACCATGCCGGCCTCGCGCAGGACGCCGAGGTGGTGGGCGATGTTGCCCTTCGCGGTGCCGAGGGTGGTGGCGAGCTGGCTGATCGTGGCGGCCTCGTGGCCGAGGGCGAAGAGCAGGCGGTGCCGCAACGGATGCCCGAGCGCCTTGAACTGCGCCGCGGTCGAGACCTCGTACTCGTCGTCCATGGATCAAGCGTCAAGACTTCTTGACGCTTTGTCAAACCGCGTGCTTCACTCACCGCCATGCACAGCGACGAGATCCGAAGCATCGTGGAGCGGCTGGCCGCTCTGGTAAGCGAGCACTACGTGTTCCCCGACGTCGGCCAGGAGGTGGCGGCCCGGCTGAGAGCAGCCGCGACCGAGGGCCGGTACGACGTACTGACCGACCCCGAGCAGTTGGCCGCACAGGTGACGGCCGACCTCCAGATCGGCAACCAGGACAAGCATCTGCGGCTCAAGTTCCACCGGGGCGAGATTCCCGACGAGACCGATCTGGTCGCGGAGGAGCAGCACTGGGCCGACCGCGCCCGCCTCGACGCCGGGGGAGTGGCGCGGGTCGAGCGCCTGGCCGGCAACATCGGCCTGCTCGAGATCCGGCCGCTGCTCTACCACCCCGTGCACGCCGGCGCGGCCGTCAGCGCCGCCATGTCGTTGCTCGCGGCAACTGATGCGCTGCTGCTCGACCTGCGTGGCTGCCTGGGCGGTTCGCCGGAGCAGGTCGCCTTCGTCTGCAGTCACCTCTTCGACGCCGAACCGGTCCATCTGAACGACCAGGTCACACCGGCCACCGGCACGATCCGCCAGTACTGGACCGGCCCGGTGACCGGCCCACGCTTCGGCGGCAGCAAGCCGATCTGGGTGCTGACCAGCGGATCCACCTTCTCCGGCGGCGAGGAACTCACCTACGACCTGCAGCAGCTCGGTCGCGCCCGGATCGTGGGGGAGCGAACCGGCGGCGGCGCTCATCCGCGCGAGGGCTTCAAGCTGCACGCGCACCTGGAGGCGACCGTCCCGGTCCAGCGTGCGGTGAACCCCTTCTCCGGCACCAACTGGGAAGGCGTCGGGGTGGTGCCCGACCTCGAGGTGCCCGCCGCCGAGGCGTTCGACGCGGCGTACCGGGAGGCCGTCGAGCACGTCCTGACGCTGCCCGCCGAGCCGGCGCGGCTCGGCGTCGAGGAGGAAGCCCGGGCGGTGGTCGAGTCGATCCCGGTCGCTGGGTAGCCTTCAGACGTGTTCGGCTACGACGAGGTTCTCGGCAGGGTCCGCTTCGCCTTCACCGATCGCTACGGGGGAGCCAGCCTTCCGCCGTACGGCGAGCTGAACCTCGGCAGCGCGGCCGGTGACGAGGCCGAGGCGATCGCGGAGAACTTCCGCCGGGTCTCGGCCGCGTTCGGCGTGCCGCCGGAGGCGGTGGTCCGGGTCAGTCAGGTGCACGGCCGCGACGTGCACGTCGTCGGGCCGGACGACGAGCTCCCGGTCCGGCCGAACCCGAAGGCCGACGCCTTGGTCACCACGCGAACCGACGTCGTGCTCGCGGTCCGCGCGGCCGACTGCCTGCCGGTCCTGCTCGCCGACTCGGCCAACGGCGTCGTCGGCGCCGCACACTGCGGCCGCCGTGGCCTGTACGCCGGGGTGGTGCCGGCCACGGTCGAGGCGATGCGTGATCTCGGTGCCGAGCGGATCACCGCCGTCCTGGGGCCGTACGCGTGCGGCCGGTGCTACGAGGTCCCGGAACAGATGCGGGCCGAGGTCGCCGAGCGCGTGCCGGCGTCGTACGCGGAGACGAGCTGGGGTACGCCGTCGATCGACGTCGCGGCCGGTGTGACCGCCCAGCTGGCCGAGCTCGGTGTCGAGGTGGTCGACGCGACGCGCTGCACGATCGAGTCCGAGGACCTGTACTCCTACCGGAGGGAAGGCCAGGTCAGCGGCCGGATGGCCGGACTGGTCAGGCTCGGCCGGTGACAACCGAACGCGGGGCAGAGCTCCGAGCCAACGTGGAGCAGGTCAGGCAACGCATCCGCGCGGCCTGCGAGGCCGCTGGGCGTCCTGAGGAATCGGTCACGTTGGTGGCGATCACCAAGACGTTCCCGATCGAGGACGTCCGGGCGCTCGCGGCGCTCGGCGTCACCGACACCGGGGAGAACCGCGAACAGGAGTTGAAGGTCAAGGCGCCCGACGCGTCCGAGCTCACCTGGCACTTCGTCGGGCAACTGCAGTCGAACAAGGCCCGCTCGGTCGTGCGGTTCGCACAGGTGGTGCACTCCGTCGACAGGTTGTCGCTGGTCGGCGCGCTGTCGAAGGCCGCGGTGGCCGAGGAGAAGACCGTGCGGTGCCTGCTGCAGGTCAGCCTGGCGGCGTACGGGCCTCAGGACGCCGCGACCGGGAGGAGCCGGGGCGGCGTCGCGCCGGACGACGTACCGGAGCTGGCGGCGGCGGTGGCCGCGGCCGACGGGCTGGAGCTCGGTGGGGTGATGGCCGTTGCGCCGTTGGGATCCGACGCCGACGAAGCGTTCGCCGCACTGCGTGACGTGTCCTCGCGGCTACGCTCCGAACACGGTGGTGCCGACTGGATCTCCGCCGGGATGAGCGGCGATCTGGAAGCGGCGATCCGGCACGGAGCGACACACGTTCGGCTCGGGCGCGCATTACTCGGAACGCGTCCCTCACTGGGCTAGTGTCGACATCGAGTGGATCGCGAGATCGGCTCACTTGTCGGGCGTTGGACCGGAATCGAAGGGCTGGAGGGCCATGAGCGGCGCGTTGCGCAAGATGGGTGTGTACCTCGGCTTGGTCGAGGACGGCGAGCGCTACAACGCGCGCTACGACGACGAGTACGACGACTACGACGAGTACGAGGACGACGTCGTCGACGGGGAGTCCCACGAGACCGAGCCGGTCCGCGAGTCCCGGGACGCACGCGACGGTCGCGAGGTCCGCGACGGTCGTGACCTGCGTGACCGCGAGGAGCAGGGCGCGACGGTCAGCAAGTTTCCAGATCGGCGTGGAGTTCTACCGTCCCCGGAGGTTACCGAGTTGGCCCGCATCACCACCGTGCACCCGCGCAGCTACAACGAGGCGCGGGTGATCGGTGAGCACTTCCGTGACGGCACGCCCGTCATCATGAACCTGACCGAGATGGACCACGCCGACGCCAAGCGGCTGGTGGACTTCGCCGCCGGCCTGATCTTCTGCTGCCGCGGCTCCATCGAGCGGATCACCACCAAGGTGTTCCTGGTCTGCCCGCCGAACGTGACGGTCGCCGCGGAGGAGAAGGAGAAGATCGCCGCGGACGGGTTCTACAACCAGAGCTGACCGCTGCTACCACCGGTCTTCTACACTCATTGACGACATGGTTGCTCTAGCGCTCGTCCTCAGTGTTCTCAGCTGGGTGCTGCTCGCCTTCTTCCTGATCCTGGTGGCGCGGTTCGTGCTCAGTCTGATCGTCATGTTCGCGCCACAGTGGCACCCCAAGGGCCCGCTGCTGTTGCTGTTCGAACTGGTCTACTCCGCCACCGATCCGTTCCTGCGGCCGCTGCGCCGCATCCTGCCCCCGATCGGGGCCGGGGGGATCCGGATCGACCTGTCCATGCTGATGTTGTTCGTGCTCGTCTCGCTGGCGATGTCGATCAACAACACCGCGATCCGGTCGCTGTGAACAGCCCGGCAGTGGCCGGCCGCACAGCGGCGCGGGGCTTGAGCGATCGGCAGGAGGGGTAGAACCAGACCCGGGCACGGGGCAACTGGTCGATGTTGCCGCCCGGCCCGGATTCCGCCAGAACACAACGAAGCGATAACGTGATCTACTGAGTCGCCGGGGTTTGCGCCCCAGACTCCGCCAAGACACAGACAAACGAGGTGAAAGATGCCGCTGACGCCGGATGACGTCCGCTCGAAGCAGTTCACGCCCGTCCGATTGCGGGAGGGTTACGACGTCACTGAGGTCGACTCCTTCCTCGACGAGGTGGAGGCCGAGCTCGAGCGCCTCCTCGCCGAGAACGAGGAGCTGCGCGCGAAGCTGGCGGCGGCTCAGCGCGCCGGTGCGGGTCAGGAACGGCCGGTCGACCAGACCGCCGCTCTCCCGCCCGTCGTGCAACAGCCCAAGCCCGCTCCCGTCGTGGTCGAGAAGCCCGAGGAGAAGCCACCAGTCGTTGCTGCTCCGGTAGCGGCCGCGGGGGCTGCTGCGGCAGCGGGAACCGTCGGCGACGCGTCCAGCTCCGCCGTGCGGCTGCTGGAGATGGCCACCAAGCACTCCGACGACCTGGTCCAGGAGGCGAAGGACACCGCCGACAAGATCATCGGCGAGGCCCGCGCCAAGGCCGAGCGGCTGGAGAACGAGGCCCGGGGCAAGGCCGACCGGATGACCGGTGAGGCCCGGGCCCGCGCCGAGAAGCTCGACGGCGAGATCGCCGAGCGGCGCGCGCAGATGCTGGGGACCCTGGAGAAGCAGAAGGGCCAGCTCGAGCGCACGATCGACGACCTGCACGCCTACGAGCGCGAGTACCGCAGCCGCCTGAAGACGTACTTCACCGAGCAGCTCAAGGCGCTCGGCAACGGCGACGACACGCTCAGCCCGCGCAACGGGTTCCGTCCCGAGGCGCGTGCGCAGGCGCACGGCGGTCACGGCGTGTAACAACACCTCGAACGAGGAGGCGGTGCTTTCCGGCGGCACCGCCTCTTCGTCGTGTCCGGGAACTTCTGACTGACCGCGCCGCCGTGGTCACGCTGAGTCAGAATCACGTCCGGACAATGAACTGAACGCACTCTTAACACAAGCCGCGAAGCACCGCAGCGGGGCCCGAGCCTGATCACCAGGCCGGGCCCCGCTGCGGTTGTGGGCGCATCAGGGCCAGGACGCGACGGGCTTGCGGCCGCTGAGCGTTTCGACGTCGGTCAGCCGCAACCGGTACGGCGTGAGTCGCAGCAGCGACGGCGACTCCGCGGCTGGCCCGTCGGGGAAGACGGTCCAGAAGTCGTACCCGAGCGGCGCCGGCGCGTCCCGGTACAGCTCCCAGATTCGTTGCCGCGTCGCGGTATCCGTGACCCACTCGGCCTGGCAGTCCGCGACCGCGACGTCGTGGCCCGGCTCCCAGTAGCTGCAGCTCACGTACGGGCTGTGGGCCAGGTGGCGCACCTTGATCGGGGTCGCCTTGGTGACGATCCATCCGGTCAGTGCCGTGCCCGCCTCGTCCAGTTCCCAGATCGGATGCAGGATGCGGCTCCTGGGCCGCTGGTCGCTGCCGACCGTCGCCACGGTGCACCACACGATCCGGTGGGCTCTGTCCACGAATTCCTTGTGCACAACCATGGTTGTACATTAGCAAACACACAACCCGGGTTGTACAGTGTCGGCATGGAGTTCGATCCGGCCGCCGCCGACCTCTCGATCGCGTCGCTGCTGGCCGGCTGGGCGCTGGCCGACGAGTTGCAGGCCAGGCTCGCGGCGGACGGGTTCGGTGACGCGCGGTTTGCCGACGGGGTGGTGTTCCAGCACCTGGTGGGCGGCCCGGTGACGATCAGCGTGCTCGCCGAGCGACTCGGGGTCACGCAGCAGGCCGCTTCCAAGTCGGTCGCGGACCTGGAGAAGCGCGGCTACCTGGCACGGGAGGCCGATCCGGCCGATGCCAGAGCGCGCAACGTCGTACTGACTGAGCGCGGTCAAGCGGTGATCGCAGCGGCGCGCGAGCACCGCGCCGCGGTGGAACGGCAACTGCGCAAGGCACTGGGTGCCGACCGCGTCGAGGCCGCCCGGATGCTGCTGGTCGAGGTCATCGACCAACTCGGCGCGAGCCCGTCACTACGAACCCGCACGGTTCGCCCACCTCGCTGAGCCAGCCCGCGCCCAAGGTCCCGGCCCGCACCTGCATGCCCCGCCGCGCCCTTCGGTCCGGCCCGCATTCGCCGCCCTCCCGGACGGTCCCTCCATGTCCCGCCTTTTTCTCTTTCCGTCCGTCGACCCGGCGCAGCCGGGTCGACGGACGGTGTCAAGAAGTCAGGCTTTCTGCAGCCAGTAGGTCAGCCCGAGCTCCTCGTCCGAACCAGTGGCCAGGCCGTCAGCGGCTTCCGGCGCCGACTGCACGACTGACGTGGCCAGCACCTCGCGGGCGACGTCGTCCGCGTGCTTGCCGAGGGCATCGGCCAGTTCGGCGTCGGTGGCGCTCAGCCAGACGGTGATCCGGTCCGAGACCTCCAGGCCGGCGTTCTTGCGGGCCTCCTGCAGGGTGCGGACGACCTCGCGGGCCAGACCGGCCTGCTTCAGCTCCGGTGTGACCTCCAGGTCGAGCGCGACCGTCTCGCCCTGCTCGTTGACCACCGACCAGCCCTCGCGCGGCCGCTCCGAGATCAGCACCTCGTCGGCACTCACCTCGACCGGCTCGCCCTCGACCAGCACGGTCGCCGTACCGGACGCCTTCAGCGCGGCGGCCAGCTCGGCCGCGTCCGCCGAGGCGATCGCCTTGGCCACCACCGGCGTCTGCTTGGCGAACCGCTTGCCCAGCTCGCGGAAGTTGCCCTTGGCCGAGTGCTCGACCAGGTCCGCACCGGCCGACGACAGCGGCTCGACCGAGCCGACGTTCAGCTCGTCGGCGATCTCGCGCAGCAGCTCGTCGGACAGGTCCGCGATCGCCGCCGACCCGACCAGCGCGCGGCTGAGCGGCTGCCGGGTCCGGACCTTCGCCTCGGCCCGGGCCGACCGGCCCAGCTCGACGACCCGCTTGGCCATCGACACGTGCGTGGCCAGGGTGTCGTCGATCAGCGTCTCGTCGTACGCCGGGAACGTCGCCAGGTGCACCGACTCCGGCAGCCCCGGCGTGACCGGCCGGAACACGTCCTGCCAGACCCGCTCGGTCAGGAACGGCGTCAGCGGCGCCATCAGCCGGGTCAGTACGTCGAGCGTCTCGTGCAGCGTCGCCAGCGCGCCGGCGTCACCGGACCAGAACCGCCGGCGCGAGCGCCGGACGTACCAGTTCGACAGCGTGTCGACGAACGAGCTGATCAGCAGGCCCAGCTTCTGGGTGTCGTAGCCGGCGTAGGCCTCGTCGGCGTCGCGGACCAGCCGGTGCGTCTCGCTGACCAGCCAGCGGTCCAGCACCGAGCGCTCGGCCACCGGCGGCGCGTCGGCCGTCGGCGACCAGTCGGCCAGCCGCGCGTACAGGGCGTGGAAGGCGACCGTGTTCCAGTACGTCAGCAGGACCTTGCGGACGACCTCGTTCAGCACGTTCGGGCCGATGCCGCGCGCCTTCCACGGCGAACCCGAACAGGCCATGAACCAGCGCACCGCGTCCGCGCTGTGGTTGTCCATCAGCGAGATCGGCTCGAGGATGTTGCCCAGGTGCTTGGACATCTTGCGGCCGTCCTCGGCCAGGATGTGCCCCAGGCAGACCACGTTGCGGTACGACGACTCGTCGAAGACCAGCGTGCCGATCGCCATCAGCGTGTAGAACCAGCCGCGGGTCTGGTCGATCGCCTCGGAGATGAAGTCGGCCGGGTAGGACCGCTCGAACTTCTCCTTCGAGCCCTCCACCCACGGGTAACCCCACTGCGCGAACGGCATCGAGCCCGAGTCGTACCAGGCGTCGATCACCTCGGCGACCCGGCGGGCCTCGGTCCCGCAGGTCGGGCAGTCGAAGGTGATGTCGTCGACGTACGGGCGGTGCGGGTCGGTGCCGCTCAGGTCGCGGCCGGCCAGCTCACCGAGCTCCGCCAGCGAACCGACGCAGACCAGGTGCTCCTCGGCGCAGCGCCAGATCGGCAGCGGCGTACCCCAGTAGCGGGACCGGGAGACCGCCCAGTCGATGTTGTTGCGCAACCAGTCGCCGTACCGGCCCCATTTGACCGAGTCGGGGAACCAGTTGGTCTGCTCGTTCTCGCGCAGCAGCGCGTCCTTGACCTGGGTGGTGCGGATGTACCAGGACGGCAGCGCGTAGTACATGACCGGCGTGTGGCAGCGCCAGCAGTGCGGGTACGGGTGCTCGTAGGGCACGTGGCGGAACAGCACGCCCCGGCTCTCGAGGTCGTTGACCAGGTCCTCGTCGGCCTTCTTGAAGAACTGCCCGCCGACCAGCGGCAGGTCCGCGTCGAACCGCCCGTCCGGACCGACCGGCTTGACCACCGGCAGGTTGTAGGCCCGGGCGACCTGGAGGTCGTCGGCGCCGAACGCGGGGGACTGGTGCACCAGGCCGGTGCCGTCCTCGGTGGTGACGTACTCGGCCAGCACGACGAAGTGCGCCGGCTCGTCGAACGCGACCAGCTCGAACGGCCGCTGGTAGGTCCAGTGCTCCAGCTCGCGGCCGGCGAAGGTGTTGGTGACCGTCCAGCCCTCGCCGAGCGTGCCGAGCAGCGGCTCCGCGACGACCAGCGACTCGTTGCCATCGGTGGCGACGACGTAGTCGACGTCAGGGTGCACGGCGACCGCGGTGTTGGAGACCAGCGTCCAGGGCGTCGTGGTCCAGACCAGCAGCGACGCCTGGCCGGCCAGCGGGCCCGAGGTCAGCGGGAAGCGCACGTAGACCGACGGGTCGACGACCGTCTCGTAGCCCTGGGCCAGCTCGTGGTCCGACAGACCGGTGCCACAGCGCGGGCAGTACGGCGTGATCCGGTAGTCCTCGACCAGCAGGCCCTTGTCGAAGATCTGCTTGAGCGACCACCAGACGGACTCGACGTACTGCGGGTCCATCGTCCGGTAGGGGTGGTCCATGTCGACCCAGTAGCCCATCCGGGTGGTCAGCGTGGCGAAGGCGTCGACGTGCCGCTGCACGGACTCGCGGCACTTGGCGTTGAACTCGGCGATGCCGTAGGCCTCGATGTCGTTCTTGCCGCTGAAGCCGAGCTCCTTCTCCACCGCGACCTCGACCGGCAGGCCGTGGCAGTCCCAGCCGGCCTTGCGCTCGACCGAGAAGCCCTTCATGGTCCGGTAGCGGGGGAAGACGTCCTTGAAGACCCGGGCCTCGATGTGGTGGGTGCCGGGCATGCCGTTGGCCGTCGGCGGGCCCTCGAAGAAGGTCCACGACGGACCGCCCGCGGTCTGCGCGAGGCTCTTGGCGAAGGTGTCCTGGTCGTCCCAGGTCTTGAGCACGTCGTGCTCGATCGCCGTCAGGTCCACCTGTGCCGGAACCTGCTGCCACGGAGTGGTCGGGGTGTCCCCGGTGTTCTGCGCCATCACTGGCCGTCCTTCGTCGCGCTGCTTGCCGGACGAAGGGACGAGGCTCGGCGACGTCGCCGGGCTCCGCGGTACCACCCTCCTTGGAGACCTGACCGGTGTCCTGCTCCGGCCGGGGTCACCCACTTCGTTACGCTCCGCTGCCGGGTCTAGTGAGTCCGTCAGGACCGTTCTTCCGGCGGCTCCGAGGTGATGGCCTCATCGCTGCCTTGCGGTGGCGGAAAAAGTGTACGACTCCGCACCGGTCCACCACGAATCGTTAATCACTGGCCAGGTCGAGGCGCGGCGGTGACAATGCTGTGACACTTTCGGGCATCTCGGGACGCGCGTGACGTCGAGCGGGCTTGAAGAAGCGACTACCGTATGTCCACGGTCTGCGCGTCGGGCTGGCACGTGAGGGTTGCGTGTCCTACTGTCTTGCGACCAGTCCGCTTCAGTCTCCGACGAAGGCAGGGGGTAGTCGACCATGGCTACATCGGCAAAGAAGTCCGCCCCCGGAAAGCGCACCGCCGCGGCCGAGAAGAGCGCCGCGGCATCCACCGAGCCGGCCACGAAGGCGGCCCCGAAGTCCCCTGCCAGGAAAGCCCCGACGAAGAGGGTGGCCATGAAGACCAACGAGAACAGGACCCCGGCAACGGCGCCGGCCAAGACGCCCAAGAAGGCCGAGAACCTGACCGTTCGCGAGGGGGAGACCCCGTGGACGGCGGCCGAACTGACCGAGCTGCGCAGCGAGCTCGAAGCGGACGTGGTGCACCTCAAGCAGGAGATCCGCGACGCCGAGCAGGAGATCGTCGGCCTGCTCCGCGACGGTGGTGACGGGGCCGGCAACGACCAGGCCGACGTCGGCTCGACCACGCTCGAGCGGGACCACGAGATGTCGCTGGCCAACAACGCGCGCGACATGCTCGACCAGATCGAGCGGGCGCTGGCCAAGATCGACGACGGCACCTACGGCGTCTGCGAGAGCTGCGGCAAGGCGATCGGCAAGGGACGGCTGCAGGCGTTCCCGCGTGCGACACTGTGCGTGTCATGCAAAGAACGCGAAGAACGCCGCTGAACCCATCCGAGTCGTCCCACTCCTCAGGGGACGCCCAGGAGCATTCCGAACCGGCCGGCCTCGAGCCGGCCGGTTCGGCGTCGTCCCCCGACGGCGCCACCGGTACGCCGGCGACGCCTGAGGACGTGGACGCCGCCGAGGCGGCCGCCGGGCCGGTCAAGCCCAGGTCCCGTCCTCGGCTGGTCGGTCTGTTCGCCGTGGTCGGGGTGCTCGTGCTCGGCCTGGACCAGCTGACCAAGGCGCTCGCCCTGCAGCACCTGACACCGGGCGACCCGGTGAACGTGATCGGTGAGCTGCTCAAGTTCAACCTGATCCGCAACCCCGGCGCCGCGTTCAGCCTCGGCTCCGACTTCACGCCGGTGATCAGCACGATCCAGATCGTCGTCGCGCTCGGCGTGATCTGGCTGTCGCGCCGGCTCGGCTCGGTCGGCTGGGCGGTCGCCTTCGGGCTGCTGTTCGGCGGCGCGGTCGGCAACATCACCGACCGGATCTTCCGCGAGCCGTCGCCGTTCCACGGCCACGTGGTCGACTTCCTGCAGACCCCGCACTGGGCGATCTTCAACGTCGCCGACATGGCCGTCACCTCGGCCGCGATCCTGCTGGTGATCCAGACCCTGCGCGGCATCAAGCTCGACGGCACCAAGGACGTGAGCGCGAAGTGAGCGACTCCAGGACCGTGATGGTGCCGGACGGACTGGCCGGCGAGCGCCTCGACGCGGCGCTGTCGCGGCTGTTCGGGGTGTCCCGGACGAAGGCCGCCGAGCTGATCGAGTCCGGCCTGGTCCAGGTCGACGGCGCGACGGCGGCCAAGTCGGCCCGCGTTTCGGCCGGCGTGATGCTGGACGTCGAGCTGCCCCCGCCACCGGGCGAGGTCACCGTCGTACCGGAGACCGTGGAGAACCTGCGGATCGTGCACGACGACGACGAGATCATCGTCGTCGACAAGCCGGTCGGCGTCGCGGCGCATCCGTCACCGGGCTGGACCGGCCCGACCGTGATCGGGCACCTGGCCGGCGCGGGCTTCAGCATCTCCACCAGCGGCGCCGCCGAGCGCAAGGGCATCGTGCACCGCCTCGACGTCGGCACGTCCGGCCTGATGGTGGTGGCCAAGACCGAGTACAGCTACACCGTGCTCAAGCGCGCCTTCAAGGAGCGCACGGTCAAGAAGATCTACCACGCGCTGGTGCAGGGCCACCCGGACCCGTTCACCGGCACGGTCGACGCGCCGATCGACCGGCACCCGCACCACGACTACAAGTTCGGCGTGGTGGCCGGCGGCAAGCCAAGTGTCACGCACTACGAGACGCTCGAGGCGTTCCGCTACGCGACACTGCTGGAGATCACGCTGGAGACCGGCCGGACGCACCAGATCCGCGTCCACATGGCCGCGATCGGCCACCCGTGCTGCGGCGATCTCACGTACGGCGCGGACCCGGTCCTCGCCGAGCGCCTTCAGCTGTCCCGCCAGTGGCTGCACGCCATGCGCCTCGGCTTCGCCCACCCCGGCTCCGGCGAGTACGTCGAGTTCACCTCCAAGTACCCGGACGACCTCGACCAGGCGCTCGACCGCCTCGTCGACACCCAGTGAAGCTCTATCTGTCCTCGTTCCGCCTCGGCGACCATCCCGAGCACCTCGTCGCGATGCTGCCGCCGAAGGCTCGGATCGCGGTGATCTGCAACGCCATCGACAGCGAGGAGCCGGTGCTGCGCGAGGAGAAGGTCGCCGCCGAGCACCGCTGGCTGGTTGAGCTCGGCCTGCGCCCGGAGGAAGTCGACCTGCGGGACTTCGTGCCGGGGGAGCCGGGAGCTGAAGGCCTTCGCGCCCGTTTGGCCGGGTTCGACGGGATGTGGGTGCGCGGCGGCAACGTCTTCGTCCTGCGCGCCGCGATGGCCCGCAGCGGCGCGGATGCGATCCTGCCCGAGCTCATCCGCTCCGAGCGGCTCGTCTACGCCGGCTACAGCGCCGGCGGCTGCGTCCTGGCCCCGAGCCTGCGCGGCCTCGAACTGTGCGACGACGTGTCGGAGGTCGAGGACGTCGTCTGGGACGGCCTCGGCGTACTCGACGAAGCCTTCGTCCCGCACCTCAACTCACCCGGTCACCCCGAGACCGAACTGATCGAGAAGGTCCGGGAGCTGTACGAGCGCACCGCCGTACCGTACGTGCCGCTGAGCGACGGCCAGGCCCTGGTCATCAACGGCGAAACCCGGACGCTCGTCTAACCCCAGCCCTGGCTGACCGATGCCCGACAACGATCGGGTTCGTCGCCGGCCTGGACGAACAGAGCTGTCAGCATCGGCACCGCGTAACCGAGCGCCTCGCGCGGCAGCGGACCGTTGATGGTCAGCGACGCCAGGCCGTGGCCGATCGCCCAGCTCTGGGTGGCGAGCGCGAGAGGATCGGTCCCGGCGAAGAAGCGCCCGTCGGCCGTCGCGCGGGCGACCGTCTCGACGAGCGGCCGCAGCCCGGCGTCCGCTCCGGCGGGGTCCTCCAGCTCGACCGAGGCGTCGAACATCACCCGGTAGAGGTCAGGGTTGGCCGCCGCGTTCGCGACGTACGCCGACCCTAGGGCAGCCAGGTCCCGTACCGCGTCGTCCGTGGGGGCGAGGCCCGCCAGGACGCCCGTGAGCCGGGTGAACCCTTCCTGCCGCACCGCCTTCCAGAGCCCGTCGATCCCATCGAAGTACGTGTAGACCGCCATCGTCGACACCCCGGTGCCGGCCACCAGCGACCGCAGCGTGATCGGCTCGCGCTTGCGGAGCATCTGCGCGGCCCGTTCGATCAGCAACGCCCGGACGCCCGGATCCTTCGTCCTCGCCATGGCGCAACTATACATAACGCTGTTATGGTTTGAGCATCCCATCGAACAGGAGCGCGTCATGAGCGTCACACTGATCAACCCCGAGTGCCTGCCGAAGCCGGACGTCTACCGGCAGCTGTCCGTCGCCACCGGTTCGCGACTGGTGTTCCTGGCCGGCCCGGTCGCCCGCGACAGTGCGGGGCGCCCGGTCGGCGCGGGCGATTTCGCGGCCCAGGTCGAGCAGGCGTACCTCAACATCGGCAACGCGCTGACCGAGATCGGCGGCTCGTTCGACGACGTGGCGAAGCTGACGATCTACGTCGTCGACTGGAGCGCGGACAAGCTACCGCAGCTGGGGGAGGGGGTCGCCCGGGCCGCGGCCACGTTGGGCGTCGACCCGGTCAAGCCGATCACCCTCCTCGGCGTCGCGGCGCTGGGTGAACCCGACCTGCTCGTTGAGGTCGAAGCCACCGCCGTGCTCGACTAGTTGTACTGCCCAGGAAGGTTGGTTAGGCGGGTGATGGGTGGGAGTTGGCCGATGGCGGTGTGGGGTCGGTGGTGGTTGTAGTGGTGGAGCCAGGCGGGGAGGGCGTCGCGGCGGGCTTGTTCTGTGGGGTAGAGCTGTTTGAAGGCCCAGCCGTCCGCGAGGGTGCGGTGGAATCTCTCGATCTTGCCGTTGGTTTGGGGCCGGTAGGGGCGGGTTTTCTTGGGTGTGATGCCGAGGTCGTGACAGGTGTCGCGCCATAGGTGGGAGCGGTAGGCCGATCCGTTGTCGGACAAGACGCGTTCGATGCTGGTGATGCCGCGGTCGGTGAACCAGGTCACGGCGTTGCGCAGTACTGCTGTGGCGGTGGCGGCGGTTTCGTCGTCGTGGATTTCGGCGTAGGCCACGCGGGAGTGGTCGTCGAGGACGGTGTGGATGAACGCGGTGCCGATTCTGGGGTTGCGGTGGTTGTTGCGGGGTTTGCCGGCGGTGGCGGCACGGTTCTTCTTGCCCTGGGCCCGGCCGAGGTAGCGCCAGCCGCCGCCGTCGGGGATGTTGCCGAGTTTCTTGACGTCGACGTGCAGCATGGCGCCGGGGTATGGGTGTTCGTAGCGGCGGATCGGCTCGCCGGTGTGGCGGTCGAGGTGGGACAGCCGGTTCAGCCGGCACCGGGTCAGTACGGCGTGCACGGTCGAGGCAGGTACGCCGGTTCGGTCGGCGAGTTGGACCGGGCCGAGACGGTGACGTCGCCGCAGGCTCACAATTCTGCGCACGATGCGTACCGGTGTGCGGTTCGGCTGATGCTGCGGGCGAGACGACCGGTCGGTCATCGCGGCCGGTCCGAGCTCGCGGTACCGCCCGGCCCAGCGGTTCGCGGTCGGCCACGACACCTGGAACAACTCAGCTGCCCGAGCCACCGGCCAACCGTCATCCACCACCAGACGCGCCAGCCGCAAACGGGCACGAGGCGTCAAAGCAGCGTTAGCGTGGGACACGAAGACCTCCTGTGCGTAGAGCTGGTTCCTAGACAGCTCCACTCCACGCCGGGAGGTCTTCACCCATCAACCACACTCACCGCGTGTCGTCACACTTTCTCAACCAACGTGCCTGATCAGTACAACTAGTTCAGCTGGTCCAGCGCCTTCGACAGTGTCGTCAGCGCCTCGACAGCGCGCGCGAACTCCTCCTGCCCGAGCACCTCACTCAGCCGCTTCGCCTGCTTGGCGTGCTCGGGATTGATCGCCCGTACGGCGTCCAGGCCCTCGGTGGTGATCGCGACCAGCTTCGCTCGCCGATGCGCCGGATTGTCCCGGTACTCCGCCAGTCCCCGCTCCACCAGTACGTCGGCTGTGCGCTGGACGGCCTGCCGGGTGATCCCCATCTCGCGGGCGATCGACGCGACCGGCAGTGGCGTCTGGAGCACGGCGCCGAGCACCTGCCACCAGGCCGCCGTCAGCCCGACCGGCTTCGCCAGGCTCTCGGCCAGCTCCAGGAACTGCCCGTTCAGCTTGAAGGCCGTCAACGCCGCCGCACTGAGCAGCTCCTGGTCTCGATTCACTCGGTCACGCACCCATCAATTCGTAGAACCCCGCCGGGTTCTGCTCGCCGTACAGCTTGTACCAGGAGTCGAGCACGCCCGGCTCGTAGATGCCCAGTTCGGCGAAGATCGCCCGGGCGAACTCGACCGGCGCCTGGGCTCCGCCGGTGATCAGGCCGCGGTCGTTCACCGCCGGCTCGTCGCGGTACAGCTCGGCCCCGCCGTAGCCGAGCCCGGCCAGGAACTCCTTGGCGTTGCTGGTGTGCGCGTGGTCGTCGAGCATGCCCGCCAGTGCCAGACCGCCGGTGGCTCCGCAGATCGCAGCGACCGGTACGCCGGCCGCGCGGAACTCGCGCGCCTTGGCGATGTACGGCTGGTACGCCTCGGTCGGCCACAGGTCGTTGCCGGGCAGCACCAGCATCGCGCTGTCGTCGGGGGTCAGCTCGTCGAGCGTCAGGTCGGGCAGCACCCGCAGGCCGCCCATCGTGGTGACCGGGTCGGTGCCGGCGCTGACGGTGTGGATCTGGAAACTGCCGGGGTTCCGGTGCCAGGCCGGGCTGTTGACGTGGGCGGTGACGAACCCGATCTCCCAGTCGGCCAGCGTGTCGTAGACGGCGAGGTGGACGGTGCGCTTGCTGTTCTCGGTCATGACAAGAGCTTGTCATGATGACAACATGTTGTCAATAGATCGGCGCGCCTACGATCCAGCGGTCACCGCCTCGGCGAGATCGACGACGGCCGCGGTCAGCGCCTTGCCGTGCACGAGGGCCGGGTCGTTGTGATCCGCACCGGCGACCTCGACCAGGTCCCGCAGCGTCGGCGCAGCCGCGGCGACGGCCCGGCTCTGATCCGGCGGAACGATCGAGTCCTCGGCGCCGAGCACCACGGTGACCGGGACCTTCACCGTCGCCAGTTGCTCGGCCAGCGGGTACTCGTCGCGAAGCAGCAGCCTGACCGGCAGGAACGGGTAATGGACCTGGCTGACCGAGGCGAGATCGACGAACGGCGATCGCAGGACCAGGCCGCCCGGCGCGATCTCGGTGGCGAGCTCGGTGACAACGGCCGCGCCGAGGCTCTCACCGACGTACAGGATGCGGTCGGCCGGTACGCCGGCCTCCTGGACGAGGTGCCGCTGGGCCGCACGGACATCCCGGGCCAGACCCTTCTCGCTCGGGCGGCCCTCAGTGCCGCCGTAGCCGCGGTAGTCGAACAGGAGGACCGTCAGCCCTTCGGCCGCGAGCGCGCGGGCCAACGGCGCTCGCGTCGCGCGGTTGCCGGCGTTTCCCGCCGCGACCAGGACCGCGACGCCCCGGTCCGCCTTGGTTGCCGGGACCAGCCAGGCGCCGAGGCGTACGCCGTCGTCGGTCTCGAGCGTGATGTCCCGGGCGCCGGGCAGGACCGTCGCCGCCGACCCGGCGTCGGCCGCGTCGGGCAGGTAGATGAGACGCCGCTGGAATCCCCAGATCGCGGCGAGCACCAGCATCAGCACCGCTGCCACGATCACCGCGAAGCGCACCACGATCCCAGTGTGCGGGATCGGCCGGGCGCCCGGATATCGGGCGTTATCAGGGGTCCGTCCGGCGGCGGACGGTGGGTCGGCGGAAACTGTCCCCAGGACCTGCCTAAGCTGATCCCCGTCCCGCTCACTCACGCCCTGGGAGGTCTGCGCAGACATGGCGTCCAGCGACAGTTTCGTGCATCTACACGTGCACACCGAGTACTCCATGCTGGACGGCGCCGCGCGGATCGACGAGTTGTTCAAAACCGCCCAGGAGATGGGCCAGCCGGCGATCGCGACCACCGACCACGGCTACGTGTTCGGGGCCTACGAGTTCTGGAAGACCGCGAAGAAGTACGACGTCAAGCCGATCATCGGCGTCGAGGCCTACCTCACCCCGCACACCCACCGCAGCGAGCGCAAGCGGGTCAAGTGGGGCGACGCGAACTCCGGCCGCGACGACGTGTCCGGCTCCGGTGCGTACACGCACATGACGCTGCTGGCCAAGAACACCTCCGGCATGCACAACCTGTTCAAGATGAGCTCGCTGGCCAGTCTCGAGGGCTACTACTTCAAGCCCCGGATGGACCGCGAGCTGCTGAACACCTACGGCAAGGGCCTGATCGCGACCACCGGCTGCCCGTCCGGCGAGGTGCAGACCCGGCTGCGGCTGGGGCAGTACAAGGAGGCGCTGGAGGCGGCCGCGGAGTTCCGCGACATCTTCGGTGCCGAGAACTACTACTGCGAGCTGATGGACCACGGCCTCGGTATCGAGCGCAACGTGCAGGGCGACCTGCTGAAGCTGGCCAAGGAGCTCGGGCTGCCGCTGGTGGCCACCAACGACCTGCACTACACCAAGCCCGAGGACGCGGTGGCGCACGCGGCGCTGCTGTGCGTGCAGTCCGGCTCGACGCTGTCCGACCCGAACCGGTTCAAGTTCGACGCGAACGAGTTCTACGTCAAGACCGCGGCCGAGATGCGCGAGGTCTGGAAGGACTACCCCGAGGCGTGTGACAACACGCTGCTGATCGCCGAGCAGTGCGACGTCAGCTTCACCGAGGGCGAGGGCCGGTTCATGCCGCGCTTCCCCTGCCCCGAGGGTCACAACGAGGAGTCCTGGTTCGTCTCCGAGGTGGAGACCGGCCTGCACAAGCGCTACCCCGGTGGCGTGCCGGACCACGTCCGCAAGCAGGCCGAGTACGAGATCGAGGTCATCACCTCCAAGGGCTACGCCGGCTACTTCCTGGTCGTCGCCGACTTCATCAACTGGGCCAAGGAGCACGGCATCCGGGTCGGTCCGGGCCGTGGTTCGGGTGCCGGTTCGATGTGCGCGTACGCGATGCGCATCACCGACCTCGACCCGCTGCAGCACGGCCTGATCTTCGAGCGCTTCCTCAACCCCGAGCGCATGTCGATGCCCGACTTCGACATCGACTTCGACGACCGCCGCCGCCCCGAGGTGATCCGCTACGTCACCGAGAAGTACGGCGACGACCGGGTCGCGATGATCGTCACCTACGGCACGATCAAGGCCAAGCAGGCGATCAAGGACGCCGGCCGGGTGCTGGACTACCCGTTCGCGATGGGCGACCGGATCACCAAGGCGATGCCGCCGTCGGTGATGGGCAAGGACGTGCCGCTGTCGGGCATCTTCGACCCGCAGCACAAGCGCTACTCCGAGGCCGGCGAGTTCCGCCAGCTCTACGAGTCCGACCAGGACGTGCGCAAGATCGTCGACACCGCGCGCGGCCTGGAGAACCTGAAGCGCCAGTGGGGTGTGCACGCGGCCGGCGTGATCATGTCCTCGGAGCCGCTGATCGAGCTGATCCCGATCATGCGCCGCGAGCAGGACGGCCAGGTGATCACCCAGTTCGACTACCCGAGCTGCGAGACGCTCGGCCTGGTCAAGATGGACTTCCTCGGCCTGCGCAACCTGACGATCATGGACGACGCGGTCAAGAACGTCGAGGCCAGCCGCGGCATCAAGCTCGACCTGGACGAGCTGGCCAAGACCCTCGACGACAAGGCCACCTTCGAGCTGCTCGGCCGCGGCGACACCCTCGGCGTCTTCCAGTTCGACGGCGGCCCGATGCGGGCGCTGCTGCGGCTGATGAAGCCGGACAACTTCGAGGACATCTCCGCGGTCGGCGCGCTGTACCGCCCGGGACCGATGGGCGCGAACAGCCACACCAACTACGCCCTGCGCAAGAACAAGCAGCAGGAGATCAGCTACCCGCACGACGAGCTGGCCGTCGCGCTGGAGCCGATCCTCGGTACGACGTACGGCCTGATCGTGTACCAGGAGCAGGTCATGGCCATCGCGCAGCAGCTGGCGGGCTACACGCTCGGCAAGGCGGATCTGCTCCGCCGCGCGATGGGCAAGAAGAAGCGCGAGGTGCTGGACGCCGAGTACGTCGGCTTCTCCGAGGGCATGAAGGCCAACGGGTTCTCCGACGCCTCGATCAAGGCGCTGTGGGACGTGCTGGTCCCGTTCTCCGACTACGCGTTCAACAAGGCGCACTCGGCGGCGTACGGGCTGGTCTCGTACTGGACCGCCTACCTGAAGGCGAACTACCCCGCCGAGTACATGGCCGCGGTCCTGACGTCCGTCAAGGACGACAAGGACAAGATGGCCATCTACCTGAACGAGTGCCGCCGGATGGGCATCAAGGTGCTGCCGCCGGACGTCAACGAGTCCGACTCCAACTTCACCCCGGTCGGCACCGACATCCGCTTCGGGCTGTCGGCGATCCGCAACGTCGGCGTCAACGTGGTGGCCGAGATCGTCGCCGCCCGCGAGTCCGAGGGCCGGTTCACCGACTTCGTCGACTTCATCGACAAGGTGCCGCTGCCGGTCTGCAACAAGCGGGTGATCGAGTCGCTGGCCAAGGCCGGTTCGTTCGACTCGATGGGACACGCCCGGCGCGCGGTCGTCGCGGTGCACGAGCAGGCCGTCGACGAGGCGATCGACCTCAAGCGCAACGAGGCGCACGGCCAGTTCGACCTGTTCTCGATGGGCGACGAGGAGACCGACTCCGCCGACGGCAACAGCCGGCTCACGGTCCGCGTCCCGGAGATCGAGGAGTGGGACAAGGCGACCAAGCTGGCGCACGAGCGCGACATGCTCGGGCTGTACGTGTCGGACCACCCGCTGTTCGGCGTCGAGCACGTGCTGACCAACGGCACCGACTGCACGATCGGTCAGCTGCTCGCCGACGAGGACCGGCCGGACGGCACCCGGGTGACGATCGGCGGTCTGGTCACCGCGGTCCAGCGCAAGGTCAACAAGCGCGGCGACATCTACGCGATCGTCACGATCGAGGACCTGGAAGGTTCGATCGAGGTGATGATGTTCTCCTCGGCGTACCAGCTGCACGCGCACCTGCTGACCAACGACGCGATCATCTTGATGAAGGGCCGGGTCCGGCGCCGGGAGGACCGGCTCGAGCTCAGCGGTGACGAGGTGACCGTGCCGGACCTCACCGAGGGGCCGAGCGGGCCGGTGGTGATCACGATGCCGGTGAACCGCTGCACCCCGCCGGTGGTCGACCAGCTGCGCGACGTACTGCAGTCCCACCCGGGCATGACCGAGGTTCAGCTGCGTCTGCAGGCCCGGCAGAAGACGACGGTGATGCGGATCGGCGACCGGTTCCGGGTCACCCCGACGTCGTCGCTGATGGCCGACCTGAAGGCATTGCTCGGACCGTCGTGTCTGGCCGGCTGAGGCACCGGTGAGCGACAGCGTTGACCCGGTACGTCACACTGGCCCCGTGAGTCAGCCACCACACCAGGGCCCCGAGGCCGCAGGCCCGTTCCAGCAGGGGACCGCGCACGGCGCGCCGGGTCAGCCGGGGTCGGCGCCGGGCCGGCCTGGCGTCGCGCCCGCGACGCCGGGGCAGTCGGGGCAGCCCGGATCTGCGCCGGGCCAATCCGGGTTCGCGCCCGCAGCGCCGAGTCAGTCGGGGCAGTCCGGTGCTGTGTACTCCGGGGGCAGCGGGCCGTACGCGCCGCAGCCGTTCGGCGCCTCCTTCGGGGCGCCGCCGGAGCCCGCGCCCAAGCTGCCGTGGAGCCGGGCGATCGCGGTCACCGTCGCCGTGTTCCTGGTGGCCGGCGCGATCGCCGGGTGGGCCTGGCAGCAGTACGCGCCGCTCGCCCAGTACACGATCGACGACAACGGTGGGTCGCTCGGCGAGGAGCAGATGACCCGGGTCTTCGGCCCGGACGGCACGTTCGTCGCGATCGGCTTCCTCACCGCCTTGCTGCTCGGGGCCGCCTTGTTCTGGTGGTTGCGCGACTACGGTCCCTGGGCGGTGGCCGTGGTGGCCGTCGGCTCGGTGATCGGTTCGGCCGTCGCCTGGGGTGTCGGCATGCTGCTCGGCCACGACCCGCTGGAGCCCCGGCTCCAGGCGGCGAAGCCGGGCGATCTGCTTGCCGCTCCGCTCGAGCTGCACACCTGGACCCCGCTGGCCTCCTGGCTGGTCGGCGCGGCGCTCGCGGCGGCGATCATCGCCGCGCTGACCTGGCGCGCGGAACCAGTTGCAACCACATCGGTATCTGCCGCGTCAGAATCCTCGGCGCAGGTCAAATAGCCTGTTCCGGCCCGGTGGCATCTCACCGGTGACGCGAGGGGGCACGATGTCCGACCAGACCAATCCGCCGGTCTACCCGCACCACCCCGGTGCAACCGGCGGCCCACAGGGCCCGAACGGGCCGTACTCCGCGCCTGGCCCGCAAGGCGACCAGTTCGGGGCTCAGGGCAACCAAGGGTTGTGGCCGCAGCAGGGCCAGCAGCAGCCGTACGGCCAGCAGTCGCAGGGCCAGCAGCAGCCGTATGGGCAGCCGCAGCAGCCGCCGTACGGGCAGCCCCAGTACGGGCAGCCGCAGTACGGACAGCCCCAGTACGGGCAGCCGCAGGACGGCGCGCCGCAGGGCGGTGGTCCGCAGTACGGGGGACCGCAGGGTGGTGGCGGTCAGCCGCCGTACGGGCCGGGCTTCGGTCCGGCGGCGCAGCAGTGGCAGCCGGAGCCGCGCAAGAAGCGCGGCAAGCTGATCCCGCTCGTCGCCGTGCTGGCGGTGCTCGCGGTGATCGGCGGCGGCGGCCTGTTCGCCTACGCGCGGCTCAACGGTGGCGGCGGTCAGCCGGCCGAGGTGCTGCCCGGTACGGCGGTCGCCTACGCCCGGATCGACCTCAACCCGTCGGCCGGCCAGCGCGTCGCCGCGCTGCGGTACCTGACGAAGTTCCCGTCCGCGAAGGAGCGGATCGGCCTCACCAGCGACAACGACGACCTGCGGCAGAAGCTGTTCGAGCTGATCAAGAAAGAAGCCGGCGACGACCTGGCCGACGTCGACTTCGAGAAGGACGTCAAGCCGTGGCTGGGGGACCGGGCCGGCCTGGCCGCGCTACCGCCGTCGGGTGACCGCAAGGCGCCGGACGTCGTGGTCGCCGTCCAGGTGAAGAACGAGGGCAAGGCCAACGCGGGGCTGGACAAGCTGTTCGCGAAGGAGGACGAGAAGCCGGGCCGGGTCTTCACCGACGGCTACGTGCTGCTCGGCGACAACCAGCGCATCGTGGACGCGGCCGCCTCGACCGCCAAGGACAGCCCGCTGAGCAAGAACGCCAAGTTCGACGGCGACATGTCCGCGCTCGGCGAGCAGGGCTTCGCGTCGTTCTGGGCCGACACCGCCGGGCTGGCGCTGCTGGCCGACCAGAGAATGACCGAGGACCAGCGCAAGGCGGTGCCGGCCGGTTCGATGGCCGCGGCGCTGCGGTTCGACGCGAACTTCGTCGAGCTGAAGGGGGTCGTGCGCAGTGACGACGCCGTGAAGGTCGGCGCGGCGGACGCCGGTGACCTGCTGGCGCAGCTGCCGGAGAGCTCGGCCGGTGGGCTGGCGCTGTCGGGCGGGTCGGATGTGGTCGACACGGCGTGGGCGCAGCTGAAGAAGTCGAGCGGCCTGAACCTGGACGACCTGACCAGGGACTTCACCGCCGAGTACGGGCTGACGCTGCCGGACGACCTGAAGACGCTGCTCGGCAAGAACTTCGCGGTCGCGGTCGACCGCGACCGCGACGACGGCCCGAAGATCGCTGTGCGGACCGAGACCGACCCGGCGAAGGCCGGCGTGGTGGTCGACAAGGCGATGAAGGTGCTGCGCACCCGCACCGGCGCGAACATCCCGGTCCAGAGGGCCCAGGACGACGACACGCTGGTGGTCGCGACCGACCAGAGCTACGCCGATCAGGTGCTCGAGGGCGGCAACCTCGGACAGTCGGAGAGCTTCAAGCAGGCGATTCCGGACTCGAAGGGCGCCGTACTGGCCGGCTTCGTGGACTTCGAGGCGATGGCTTCGCTGAGCGAGGAGCTGAAGTCCAACAAGGACGCCGCTGCACTGCGTTCGGCCGGGGTGACGGTCCGCCACACCGAGGGTGGGCAGGCCGACTTCACCCTGCGGGTGGTCGCGAAGTAATCACGCGCTCGACGAAGGCCCGGACCGCTGCGGTGTAGCGGTCCGGGTCTTCTCGATGAATCCAGTGCCCGGTCCGGTCGAACACGACCAGCTCGGTGGCCGGCCGCCGCCGGATCATCTCGTCGGCCAGCGCAGCGCTGAGCAGGAAGCTGTCCGTTGCTCGCAGCAACAACATGGGCCGGCGTACGGCGGTCCAGTCGTCCCACCAGACGCCGGCGTTGCCGTGCTGCACCGCCATCATGTCGTCGAGGTCGAACAGCAGCTCCCAGCCGCCGTCCCGCTCCACCACGCTCTCCAGGAAGTACGCCGGCTCCGGTGTCGCCGCGAAGAACTGCTCGGCCGCCTGCCGGCTGGCGAACCGGGTAGGCCAGCCCGTCACGTCCAGCACCGGCTGCGGCAGCACGGAGGCATCCGTCACCGCCCCGACGTCCTCGACCACAACCGCCGCCACCAACTCAGGCCGCCTGGCCGCCAGCTGGAACGCGGTCACTCCGCCGAGCGAATGCCCGATCACGACGACCGGCGGGAGCTCCAGTTGCTCCACCAGTTCGGCCACCGCAGCCACGAACTCATCCCGCCCGAAGTCTTGGTGGCCCTGCGCTTCGCGGTGCTGGGCGGTGAGCCCGTGCCCTGGCAGATCCGGCGCGATCACCCGGAACTCCGGAGCCAATCGCTCGGCCACGGCCGCGAAGGTCAGCCCGCGCCCGAACGTCCCGTGCAGCGCGAGTACCGGCGTACCGTTGCCGCCGCTGTCCTCGTAGTGAATCGGCATGCGGTCAGTCTCGCCGCTCCGCGCGCCGTGTGGGTACACCTGTCAGGTGCACCAAGAGGATGCTGAGGGCAACCACCAGCCCAGCGATCAGCAGGCTGAGCCGAAAGCCGGCCAGGAAGTGCGCTGCCCCCAGCAGGGCGCCGAAGAGCCCGGCCGCCGCCCCGCTCCCGACCTGCCGACTCGCGTTCAGCAGACCGGCGCCGAAGCCCGCGCGCGCCGCTGCGACTCCGTCCAGCATCATGGTCGTGATTGCCGGCGCGACCAGTCCGGCCCCCGCACCGATCGGCAGCAGCCACCCGACCAGCACCCACAGCGCGACCCGCTCGTCGACCGAGCACAGCCCGGTGAGACCGACCAGCATCAACGCCTGGCCGCCGGTCAGCACCCGCCCGGGCCCGTACCGCGCGGTCAACCGGCCGGCGAGCAGGTTGGCCGGAATGATCAGCAGTGTCATCGGGACGAAGATCAGCCCGCTGATCCACGCCGATCGTTGCAGCAACTGCTGCAGAAAGACCGTCACCCCGAAGATCACCCCGTACGACGCGAAGTTCACCGCGAACCCGGTCACCGTGCTCACCACGACCTGCGCGCCGACCGGACCGGGCCTCGTCCGCGCGCCCGAGCGCGCGCCGGCGGGCACACCGAACGCGCCGATCAGCACCGGAAGGCCGACGGCGACGTTCAGCCAGAACGTGGCCGGCCAGCCGAGCGCCGTGGTGATCGCTCCGCCGACCGGCGAGCCGACGACCAGCGCGACCGCGCCCGCCGCCGACCAGTGGCCGACTGCCCGCGTACGGCGTACTGGATCGGGCACTGCGGCGGTGAGCAACGCCAGCCCCGACGGGAGAATCGCGGCGGCGGCCGCTCCCTGGATGCCCCGGGCGGCGAGAAGGACCGGCAGGTTGCTCGCGACCGCGCAGACCACCGAGGTGGCGACGAAACCAATCATCCCGATGACAAAGGCTCGCCGCGCTCCGATCCGGTCCGACCAGGTGCCGGCCGGCAGCAGGCAGACGGCGAAGGTCAGCGAGTATCCGGTGAGGATCCAGGCGAGGGCGGGCCCCGCGCCGAGGTCGCGGCCGATGGACGGCAGCGCGACGGTCACCAGCGACGCGTTCAGCGTGATCAGGAAGAAGGACGCGGCGGCGAGGCCGGACGCGAGCGCCGGTCGGGTCGTGGTGGTGACAGCCATGCCTACTACCGTGGTCGGTGCCGGCGACCGGAAAAAGGTTGCCGGGTGCACCTGTCAGGGACAGTCAGGAGATCCGATGTCGCGGTTCGCCGGCCGGTCACGCGAGCTCGGCGCGTTCCTGCGCGAACGCCGCAACCGGCTCACTCCTGCCGAGGCCGGGCTGCCGGACACTCCACGCCGTACGCCGGGGCTGCGGCGCGAGGAGATCGCCGAACTCGCCGGTCTGAGCGTCGGCTACTACACCCGTCTGGAGCAGGGGCACGCGCCGCATCCGTCGACGGCCGTGCTCGACGCTCTCGCCCGCACGCTCGTGCTGACCGCCGATGAGTCGCGTCACCTGAAAGCGCTGGCTGGGCAGAGTGTCGCACCGGCCGTGCCGCCGACCGAGCAGGTTTCGCAGTCGGCGCTCCGGCTGATCGGCCTGCTCGTTCCACCAACCGCGGCCGTGGTGCTCGGCCGCACCGGCGATGTGCTCGCGTGGAACCGCGCCGCGACCCTGCTCTTCCCTGGTCGCTTGCCGCAGCCGGGGGAGCGGCCCGGTCCTGGCTCGAACAACGCCCGCTACGTGTTCACCGATCCGTCCGCCCGCACGCTGTTCGCCGACTGGCCCGAAGTCGCCGACGACACCGTCGCCCATCTGCGCTCCGCCGCCGGGCACCTGGTCGACGATCCCGCCCTCCGCGCGCTGGTCGACGAACTCATCGGCACCAGCCCCGACTTCGCCGCCCGCTGGGCCCGACGCGACGTCCGCGAGCGGGTCACCGGCGGCAAACGCCTGCGGCACCCGCAGCTCGGCCCGATCACCATCGGCTACGAGGTCGTCGCCGTGCTCGACCAGCCGCACCAGTGGCTCGTCGTCTACGCCTTCCCGCCCACGGTGGCTTCCCGGATGCGGCAATTGCTGAATTCGTCTCCGGCCGATGTCGAAACCGCTGATCCAGCTTCTACCTCGGGGTGAACCACCACTCCCGAGAGGACAACCGATGAACCACATCACCGCCGTGAGCACCGTCGCCGTACCGGTCACCGACCAGGACCGGGCTGTCGCCTTCTACGTCGACGCCCTCGGCTTCGACCTGCAAATGGACGCTCCGCTGCCACAGCTCGGCGGCCGCTGGATCGTCGTCGCGCCGCCCGGCTCGGCCGCGGCGCTCGCCCTGGTCCCCGCCGGCGACGAGACCCCGGCCGGCGGCGACACCGGCATCCGTTTCGCCACCTCCGACGCGACCGCCGCGCACGCCGCCCTGACCGAGCGAGGCGTCCCGGTCGACGACCTCCTCAGCTGGCCCGGCGTCCCGCCGATGTTCACCTTCCACGACCCCGACGGCAACGTGCTCTACCTCGTCGAAGGCTGATCCAGCCCTACGCCGGTCAGCCGACGATCGGTCTCGCCAGCGACACCACCGTCTCCGACGGCTGGTCCAGGTCGTCGAGCACAAAGTGCCCGCCGCGGTGCATCCCGAAGGGAAAGCCGCGGCGGTGCGGGGTCGCGGCGCGTGCGTCGTCCGCGTGTTGCATGCTGCCGGTGTGCAGGACGACCTCGTGGCCGACGGCAACGAACAGCCGCGCAGACCTGTCCTGTGGCTCGCCCCACGGGTTACTCCCCGGCCAGCGCCTCCAGTACGCCGTCGCCGTACTTGGCCAGCTTGTTCTCGCCGACGCCGCTGATCTTGCCCAGCTCGGTCAGCGAGCTCGGCAGGTCGGTCGCGATCTGCCGCAGCGTCGCGTCGTGGAAGATCACGTACGCCGGGACGCCCTGTTCCTTGGCCGTCGCCGCGCGCCAGGCGCGCAACCGCTCGAACACAGGCGCCGCCTCGGCCGGCAGGTCGACGATCTTCTTCTTGCCGCCACCCGACGACGACCGCGAGCGCGTGACCCGTTCGGGTTCACGACGCATCATCACCTCGCGCCGGCGTCCGAGCACCTCGGCACTGTCCGGGGTCAGCACGAGCGTGCCGTAGTCGCCCTCGACGGTGAGCAGCCGCTGGGCCAGCAACTGGCGGATGACCCCGCGCCACTCGGTGTCCTTGAGCTCGGTGCCGATGCCGAAGACGCTGAGGTCGTCGTGCCGGAACTGTTTGACCTTCTCGGTCTGCTTACCGAGCAGGATGTCGATCACCTGACCGGCGCCGAACTTCTGGTTCCGCTCGTGCTGCAGCCGGTACACGGTCGAGAGCAGCTTCTGCGCCGGGATCGTGCCGTCCCACGACTCCGGTGGGGTCAGACAGGTGTCGCAGTTTCCGCACGGCTCGCCCTGCTGGCCGAAGTACGCGAGCAGTTGGACCCGACGGCACTGCACGGTCTCGCAGAGCGCGAGCATCGCGTCGAGATGCGTGCCGAGTCGGCGCCGGTGCGCGGCGTCGCCCTCGGAGGTGTCGATCATCTTGCGCTGCTGCACGACGTCCTGCAGCCCGTACGCCAGCCAGGCGGTCGAGGGCAGTCCGTCCCGGCCCGCGCGACCGGTCTCCTGGTAGTACCCCTCGACGGACTTCGGCAGGTCCAGGTGCGCGACGAACCGTACGTCCGGCTTGTCGATGCCCATGCCGAACGCGATCGTCGCGACCACGACCAGGCCGTCCTCGCGCAGGAAGCGGGACTGGTTCTTCGCCCGGGTCCGGCTGTCCAGGCCGGCGTGGTACGGCACGGCCTCGATCCCGTTCTGGGTCAGGAACGTCGCGGTCTTCTCGACGCTGTTGCGGGACAGGCAGTAGACGATGCCCGCGTCACCCTCGTGCTCGGTGCGCAGCAGCTCGAGCAGCTGGCGCTGCGGGTTGTCCTTCGGGACGATCCGGTACTGGATGTTCGGCCGGTCGAAGCTGGCGACGAAGTGCTTGGCCTCGGTCAGGTTGAGCCGGGTGGCGATCTCGGCGTGGGTGGCCTCGGTCGCTGTCGCGGTCAGCGCGATCCGCGGCACGTCGGGCCAGCGCTCGTGCAGCTCCGACAGCATCAGGTAGTCGGGCCGGAAGTCGTGTCCCCACTGGGACACACAGTGCGCCTCGTCGATCGCGAACAACGAGATCTTGCCCTGATCCAGCAGCCGCACGGTCGACTCGACCCGGAGCCGCTCCGGGGCCAGGTAAAGCAGATCGAGGTCACCGGACAGGAAGGCCTGCTCGACCTCGCGGCGCTGCTCGAAGTCCTGCGTCGAGTTCAGGAAGCCGGCCCGGACGCCGAGCGCGGTGAGCGCGTCGACCTGGTCCTGCATCAGGGCGATCAACGGCGAGATCACCACGCCGACGCCGGACCTGACCAGCGCCGGGATCTGGTAGCACAGCGACTTGCCGCCTCCAGTCGGCATCAGGACGAGCGCGTCACCACCACCGACGACGGTCTCGATGATGTCGCGCTGCTGCCCGCGGAACGCGTCGTACCCGAACACCCGGTGCAGTACCTGCAGGGCTTCGGAGTCTGGCAGTTCCGGTGTCGTTTCGGCCACACGGCGATTCTACGGAGATCCGTGGACACCCGGTGGGGCCCTGTGGATTACGGGGCCTCCCCGGCGTAGGTCCCGATGCTCCACGCGTTGCCCTCGAAGTCGGTGACGCTGAAGTTGCGCGATCCGAAGTCCTCGTCGCGCAGCTCCCGCAGCACCTTCGCACCGGCCGCGATCACCTGTGGATAAAGGGAATCCGGGTCGTCGTGCACGAGATAGATTCCTTGTGCCTGGTCGACGAACCGGTCGAACTCGTTGGGTTCGGCGTGGCGATCGACCGAGCTGACCATCACCCCACCACCGTGCGGCCAGTGCAGTTCGGCGTGCGCGATCGATCCCTCGGCCTCGCCGGGGTAGGAGGCGACCACCGTGAACCCCAGCCCTTCGGTGAGGAACTTCAGTGCGGCCGGCCCGTCGCGGTAGATCAGCGTCGGCCAGACGCCGATTCTCACTGTGTTCTGTGTCGTGTTCATACCCGCGACTCTGCCCGCCGCACGGCGGCCCCGTCTTGAACGTATGGGAGTTCCTCGGTCATCCACTGCCGCGGCGAGCAGCCGGCCAGCGCGTTCCACTCGCGCGACAGGTGGGCCTGGTCGGCGTATCCGAGGTCAGCGGCCAGGTCGGCGAGTTTCGTCCCGGGCGAACTCCGCAGTCGCCGTACGGCCTGCTCGAAGCGCATCACCCGCGCGGCGACCTTGGGAGCCAGACCGTACTCCCGGCGGAAGCGTTCGGTCAGGTGCCGACGCCCCCAGCCGACCTCGGCCGCCAGATCCTGTACGCCGACGCCGCCGCCGGACTGCGCCAGCCGTTGCCAGGCCCAGCTGAGCTCGGCGCGGGGCTCGGGGATCGGTTCGTCCCGCCATGCCTCGAGCAGCAGCCGCTCCACGATCGCGAACCGCTGCTCCCAACTGGAAGTCTCCCGGAGCTGCTCGGCCAGCTCACGCGCCGAGCGGCCAAGCACGTCGTCGAGCGGCACGACCATCGACGCCAGTTCACCCGGTGGCAGGCCGAGCAACGCCCGGCTACCGGCCGGAGTCAGCGCGAACTGGAGCCCGGCCCGGTTGGGGGACTGGCTGATCCGGACGGCGGTCGAATGCAGTCCGCCGGCCAACGTCTCGAACTTCTCCGCCGGCGCACCCGGCCACGCGATGCCCAGTGGGTCGTCCAGCGTCATCACGACTGTCAGCGAGCGGGAGGGGAGTCCCCGGTGCAGTGCGGGCGGATCACCGCGGTAGGAGTAGCCGACCAGCTCGTCGAGATACGGGCGCAGCGCGGGATGCACCCGGTGCACATGCAGCTCGAGGTCCTCCATCCCTCCAGGCTAGATCGCGCCCGGGACAAAAGCTCCCGCTCAGCCCGGCGGCGGGCGAGGGCCGCCTCCGGCTCACCCGTTGACGATGTGAGTGGCAGCAGCCCGAACCGCAGCAGGCACAAGATCTCCCGGCTGCATGCGACCGGCAGC
Organism: Kribbella sp. ALI-6-A; assembly: GCF_001984195.1. Classification (GTDB taxonomy): domain Bacteria; phylum Actinomycetota; class Actinomycetes; order Propionibacteriales; family Kribbellaceae; genus Kribbella. The sequence continues at coordinate 835,687 of NZ_MTQN01000011.1, read as the reverse complement.
CGCACATGGGCAAGGACAGTCGTGCCGGAGGCCCCAAACCAACGTCGAAGACCTCCGCGCCTTCGCCGCCTGGCTCACCAAACTCCACACCCAGCACCGCCTGAAGGCCGTCAGCTGAGTGGCTGGATCTCCGAGGTCGAAGCGGTTCGGGATCTGCTCGGCGGTCTGCAGATGGTGGGGCGCGCCGACGTGCCGCTGGTGGTGTTCAGAGAAGAGATCGCATGCTCGGCGTCTGTCCTGGTACGGACCTCGGCGCAGGTTAGGGTGCGGGACCGGCTCGAACGGAGGGGGACTCCCGTGCGGTGGTATCTCGAGGTCGTCAAGCGGTACGCCGTGTTCAGCGGTCGCGCCCGGCGCCGGGAGTTCTGGATGTTCACCTCGTCGACTTGATCATCTCGATCGTGATCGAGTTCGCGGACTGGCTGCTCGGCACCGACGATGTCCTGCTGGACACCGGTGTCCTGACCTGGGTGTACGGGCTCGCGATCATCGTCCCGACCGTCGCGGTGACGGCCCGGCGGCTGCACGACGTCGACCGGACGGCCTGGTGGCTGCTGATGGCCTTCCTGCCGGTCGTCGGCTGGATCGTCCTGCTGGTCTTCTGCGTGACCGCCGGGACACCCGGACCGAACCGCTTCGGTCCGGACCCGAAGGCCGTCGAGTTCGCCGGGCGGGGTTGGCCGACCTCGGCCTCGCGGTAGCCGCCCGTACGCCGGAGACGACTCGCCCGGTCGGGCCACCAGCGGCGGGCGTGCCGGGATGTGGGACCGGCGTTTCGGCATCCGGACGGGGAGTGGCACCATGCTAGGGAGCAGTCCGAGTAGCGAGGAGACACCGTCGTGCCCGCATTGAGGTCCCGTACCGTCACCCACGGCCGCAACATGGCGGGCGCCCGCGCCCTCATGCAGGCCTCCGGGGTAGCCCGGGAGGACTTCGGCAAACCGATCATCGCCGTGGCCAACAGCTTCACCGAGTTCGTGCCCGGCCACACGCATCTGCAGCCGGTCGGCCGGATCGTGTCCGAGGCGATCCACGCCGCCGGAGGTATCGCGCGTGAGTTCAACACGATCGCGGTCGACGACGGCATCGCGATGGGTCACGGCGGCATGCTCTACAGCCTCCCGTCGCGCGACCTGATCGCCGACTCGGTCGAGTACATGGTCGAGGCGCACTGCGCCGACGCGCTGATCTGCATCTCCAACTGCGACAAGATCACCCCGGGCATGCTGATGGCCGCGCTGCGGCTGAACATCCCGACCGTGTTCGTCTCCGGCGGGCCGATGGAGGCCGGCCGGGCCACGCTGGTCGACGGCACCGTGCGCAAGCTGGACCTGATCGACGCGATGTCCGAGGCGGTCAACGAGAACGTCTCCGACGCCGACATCCAGCGGATCGAGGAGAACGCCTGCCCGACCTGTGGGTCCTGCTCGGGCATGTTCACCGCGAACTCGATGAACTGCCTGACCGAGGCGATCGGCCTGTCGCTGCCCGGCAACGGCTCGGTGCTGGCCACCCACACCGCCCGCAAGGCGCTGTACGAGAACGCCGGCCGCACGGTCGTCGAGATCACCAAGCGGTACTACGACACCGACGACCAGACCGTGCTGCCGCGCAACGTCGCCTCCCGCGCCGCGTTCGAGAACGCGATGGCGCTCGACATCGCGATGGGTGGCTCGACCAACACGATCCTGCACCTGCTGGCCGCGGCCCAGGAAGCCGAGGTCGACTTCGGCCTGGACGACATCAACGCGGTCTCGCGCCGGGTGCCGTGCCTGGCCAAGGTCGCCCCGAACGTCGCGCCGGGCGGCACGTACTACATGGAGGACGTGCACCGGGCCGGCGGCATCCCGGCGATCCTCGGCGAGCTGTACCGGGCCGGCCTGCTCAACGAGAACGTCCACACCGTGCACAGTGACTCGGTCGACGAGTGGCTGAAGACGTGGGACCTGCGTGGCGGTTCGCCGTCCGCCGAGGCCGTCGAGCTGTGGCACGCTGCGCCGGGCTGTGTCCGGTCGGCGACGGCGTTCTCGCAGTCGGAGCGCTGGGACACCCTCGACACCGACGCGGCCGGCGGCTGCATCCGCGACTTCGAGCACGCGTACTCCACCGACGGCGGTCTGGCGGTGCTCAAGGGCAACCTGGCCGAGGACGGTTGCGTGGTGAAGACCGCCGGCGTCGACGAGTCGATCTGGACCTTCCAGGGCCCGGCCGTCGTCTGCGAGTCGCAGGAGGAAGCCGTCGAGAAGATCCTCGCCAAGCAGGTCCAGCCCGGCGACGTCGTGGTGATCCGGTACGAGGGGCCGAAGGGTGGGCCCGGCATGCAGGAGATGCTCTACCCCACGTCGTTCCTGAAGGGGCGCGGCCTGGGCAAGGTCTGCGCGCTGGTCACCGACGGCCGCTTCTCCGGCGGGACGTCCGGCCTGTCCATCGGCCACGCCTCACCCGAGGCAGCCTCCGGCGGCACGATCGCACTGGTCCAGGACGGCGACCAGATCCGCATCGACATCCCGAACCGCTCCATCGAGCTGCTGGTCGACGACGCCGAACTCGACGCCCGCCGCGAGGCCCTGGCCGGCGTCTACGCACCCAAGTCCCGCGACCGCAAGGTGTCCCAAGCCCTCCGCGCCTACGCCGCCATGGCCACCAGCGCCGACAAGGGCGCCGTCCGAGACGTCACCAAGCTCGGCTGACCACCCGAGCACATCGCGGCGGGTCCGGGTCAGGCCGACCCGGACCGCCGTGGGTCCGGTCAGCCGACCGGGACGCTCGACGTGCCCAACCGCTCGATCACGCAGACGTAGCCAGTCAAGAAAGGCGCCAGATCTGCGGTGTGCGCTCTGTCAGCGCCTCGAAACCCAGCCGCAGCAAGTTGGCCAGCGACGGGTTGTGCCTGCCTGGCTCGGGCTTGTACGAGCCCGTGGTGACCAGGTCGCAGCCTTGCGCGAAGGCGTCGGCGACCCGGCGGGTGAGCAGCGCTGACTGCGCCCCTCTTCCCCGGTGTGCCGGGTGGGTCGCGCCGCTGCGCAGCCGGCCAACGCCGTCCACGACATGCAGGGAGCCGGTGGCAACCATCGTGTCGCCGTCCCAGGCGGCGTACGCGGTGACGCCGGGCCAGTCGGTGTACGCCGCGAGCATGGCGCGGAAACCGTCGTCGTGCATCTCGTACGCGTCCACTTGAAGCCGCGCCCACACATCGGCATAGCGCGGCCCGATCGGCTCGATGCGGAAGTCGGACGGTGCCTGCACGATGGGCGCGGCCGCGTGCACGACCTGGACCGTGGTCTGGCCGGCGGTGATCCCGTACGACGTGGCGATGGCCTCCCAATCCGGCGGAAGCGCACTCGGGGCGATGCTCAGGCTGGCCGTCGTACAACCGGCCGCCTTCAGATAGGCCAGGACCTCGCCGATGGCAGCCGAGGTCACCGGCCTGTCCAGGCCGAACCCGGACGCCTGGGACCAGAACGACAAAGTGTCCCGTGGTGCCGCCAGAGCCACGACCGAGCCGAACCGGCGGCGCGTCAGCCCCAGCAGAGACGGGCCGGGTCCGGGGATGTCACCGAAACTCCAGATCAGCTCGGTCTCGGCCCGTTCAATCCGCTCGATGAGCTCCACCCCGCCATCATGCCGGAACCGACCCGGCCGGACGGTGATCGGATGCAACCTCGTGCCTCGCCCCACAACAACCGATCAAGAAGGGCGTTCAGCGGTGGGGGAGCGCGGCTCGGGTCAGAGGAGTTCCAGGTCGAAGGCGAGGGTGACGGCTTCGGTGAGGGCCGGCTCCTGGTCGGGGAGCAGGTAGCCGATCAGGCGGCCGAGTTGGACCTTCGGGATGGTCTGGATGTTGTCGCAGCTGATCGCGCTGGGGTGGTCCAGGCCGTTCTGGGGGCCGACCAGGACTTCGGTCGACAGGCCGCGGATCGTGCTGGTGATCGGGGCGACGGTGACATTGGTGAGGCGGGGGCGGATCAGTTCGCGGGTGAGGACCACCACCGGGCGGGGTTTGTCCAGGCGGGCGATGTGGATCGGGCGCATCAGTCGAGGTCGGTGAGCACGGTTCCGCCGGCGCTCGCGGCCAGGCCGTCGAGGTCGGACGGTTCGCCGTACTCGGCGAGCAGCGCGAGATCACGCGCGGCCAGTTCGCGGCGGCGCTCGCGCTCCATCGCCCGGGCCACCACGGAGGCTCGGGACGGCGCCTTGTTGTCGTCGACGAGCCGGTCCATGAACTCCACCAGTTCGTCGGGCAGGCGTACGGTGATCTGCTTGCTCATACCACGACGATACCACTGTGGGATTCACTCCGGTATGGCTCAGTTCGGGTGCATCGTCGCCCAGGACATGTCGGTGTCGGGCAGTGACGGGATGGCGGCGATGGCGGACAGCTCGTTGTCCAGCAGGCCGATCAGGTGCGCCAGCCGGGTGGTGGTGTCGGGAGCCTCGAGCAGCTTCTGGCGTTCGGGCGTGAGCAGAGTGGTGGCGGCCGACATCAAGTACGACAGGGTGCCGGGATCGTCCGGCAGCGAGCCGATGTGCAGGCCGGGGCGGGAGATCTCGGTGACCGCGGCGGCGTACCGGCGGAAGCGCTGTACGGCGATCATCGCCGTACCGAGCGGGTCGTCGCCGAGTTCCTCGGCCAGCCACTCGACGTCGGCGACCAGGTAGTCGCCGGTGCTGTCCAGTTCGTCGACCTTGAACCGGCGGTTGCCGGTCAGCGTCACCTCGACCGGACCCTCGTCGTCGGGGTCCAGCGTGATCTCGGAGATCGTGGCCGCGCAGCCGGTGCCGTACAGCGAGCGGAAGACCCGGTCGCCCAGCTCGTAACCGTCGCGGACCGCGATCGCGCCGCACGCCATCTCGCCGCCGTTCTCCACCAGGTCGCGGATCACCGACCGCCCCTGGACGTCCGTGATCGGCAGTGGGAGCACCAGCCCCGGGAAGATCACCGTCTCGACGGTGAGCAGCGGCAGCCGAGAGTCCATACCGTCGAGCCTAGGGCAACCATCCACAGGTTGTACGCCGAGCCACGGCCCGCGGGTGGTGACCACTAGACTGGGGCCCATGATTCGCCGCGTCGACCTGCGGGGCCGAGTGGCGGCCGGAGAGCTCCTTGATCTCCCTGCCGAAGTTCACGCCCTGGTGCCCCGAGCCGTGTTCGACGTCGAGAAGGCTCTCGACGTCGTCCGACCGATCTGTCTGGACGTCCGGCATCGTGGTCTCGAGGCGATCAGGGAGTACGGCGAGAAGTTCGACCAGGTCCGCGTGGACGACCTCCGGGTCCCCGCCGAGGCGCTGAAGACGGCGCTGGAGGAGCTCGACCCGACGGTGCGTGCTGCCTTCGAGGAGTCGATCCGCCGGGTCCGCGAGGTCAGCGAGGACGAGCTCGGCGGCGACGTCGCGTCCGAGCCGGCGCCGGGTGGCCGGGTGACCCAGCGACTGGTGCCGGTCCAGCGCGTCGGGCTGTACGTGCCGGGCGGTCGTGCGCCGTTGGCGTCCAGCGTGGTGATGAACGTCGTTCCGGCCCAGGTTGCCGGCGTCCCGTCGCTCGCTGTGGCATCGCCGCCACAGAAGGAGTTCGGTGGCCTGCCGCACCCGACCGTGCTCGCGGTCTGCGCGATGCTCGGCATCGACGAGGTGTACGCGATGGGCGGCGCGCAGGCGATCGCCGGGTTCGCCTACGGCTTCGACGGGTGCCGCAAGGTCAACCTGATCACCGGCCCCGGCAACATCTACGTCGTCGCGGCCAAGCGGTTCCTGCTCGGCCAGGTCGGCATCGACTCCGAGGCCGGCCCGACCGAGATCGCCGTGCTGGCCGACGCGACCGCCGAACCGGCGCACGTCGCCGCCGACCTGATCAGCCAGGCCGAGCACGACCCGATGGCGGCCAGCGTGCTGGTCACGCCGAGCGAGTCGCTCGCGGCCGCGGTCGAGGCCGAGCTGCCCGGGCAGGTTGCCCGGACCAAGCACTCCGAGCGCGTCACGGAAGCCCTCGCCGGGCAGCAGTCGGCCATCGTGCTGGTCGACGACCTCGACCAGGGCACCGCGCTGGTCGACGCGTACGCCGCCGAGCACCTGGAGATCCAGACCGAGGACGCCGAGCAGCGGGCCGCGCTGATCAACAACGCCGGCGCGATCTTCGTCGGCGGCTGGTCCCCGGTCTCGCTGGGCGACTACTGCGCCGGGTCGAACCACGTGCTGCCCACCGCGGGCTGCGCGTGCCACTCGTCCGGCCTGTCCGTGCGCAGCTTCCTCAAGGCGATGCACGTGGTGAACTACAGCCGCGATGCGCTGCACGAGGTCGCCGGCCACGTCGTCGCGCTCGCGAACGCCGAGGACCTGCCCGCGCACGGCGCCGCCGTGTCCGCGCGCTTCCCCGGCCCGGGGGCGTCCGGGGCCGGCACCGCCGCGTCCGGGGACAGCGACGAGAACGCCGCGTCCCTGTCCGGCGATCTGGCCGAGATCGCCGCGTCCGAGCGAATCACCAGGGACAACTGATGGGCCGCTTCGACGGGCTGCCGATCCGCGACGAGCTGAAAGCGTTCGAACCGTACGGCGCACCGCAGCTCGACGTCCCGGTGCTGCTCAACGTCAACGAGAACCCGTATCCGCCGAGCGAGGCCGTCGTCGCGGACATCACCGCGTCGGTCGCCGCGGCCGCGGCCGGGCTCAATCGCTACCCCGACCGCGAGTTCATGGACCTGCGCGCCGACCTCGCGGCCTACCTCGGCCGGGAGTCCGGAGCGCACCTGACCGCCGAGCAGCTCTGGGCGGCCAACGGGTCGAACGAGGTCATGCTGCATCTCCTGCAGGCCTTCGGCGGTCCGGGCCGCACGGCGCTGTCGTTCGCCCCGACGTACTCGATGTACCCGGAGTACGCGCGCGACACCAACACCGGCTGGGTCGTCGGCCGCCGGTCGCACGACTTCACGCTCGACCAGAGCAAGGCGCTCGCGGCGATCTCGCGGCACCGCCCCTCGGTCGTGCTGCTCGCCTCGCCGAACAACCCGACCGGTACGGCGCTGCCGATCCAGCTGATCGAAGCACTCGCCGGCCGCACCGCGTCGATCGGCGCGGTGCTGGTGGTCGACGAGGCGTACGCGGAGTTCCGCCGGGAGGGGACGCCGAGCGCGGTCAGCCTGCTGCCGGCGTACCCGAATCTCGCGGTGGCGCGGACGACCTCGAAGGCGTTCGCGCTGGCCGGCGCCCGGGTCGGTTATCTTGCCGCGAGCAAGCAGTTGGTGGACGCGCTGCGCATCGTGCGGCTGCCGTACCACCTGTCCGCGGTGACCCAGGCGGTCGCGCGGGCAGCCTTGCGGCACTCCGACGAGCTGCTCGGCCGGGTCGGTCAGCTGCGCGTCGAGCGGGACGAGACCGTCGAGTGGCTGCGGGCGCAGGGCCTGCGCGCGGTCGACTCGGACGCGAACTTCGTCCTGTTCGGCACATTTGCCGACCGGCACGCGGTCTGGCAGGCGCTGCTCGACGACGGCGTGCTGATCCGGGAGACCGGGCCGGACGGCTGGTTGCGGGTGTCGATCGGCACCGGCGCCGAGATGGCGACGTTCCGGGCGTCGCTGGAGAAAGTTCTGAAGACCGACGTGGGAAGGCAGTCATGAGTCGCACAGCCCGGATCGACCGGGAGACCAGCGAGTCCAAGGTCCTGGTCGAGCTCGACCTGGACGGCACCGGCCGGGCCGACATCTCCACCGGGGTCGGCTTCTACGACCACATGCTCAACGCGCTGGCCAAGCACGCGCTGCTCGACCTGCACGTGAACACGGTCGGCGACCTGGAGATCGACGCGCACCACACCGTCGAGGACACCGCGATCGGTCTCGGCCAGGCGCTGCGAGAGGCGCTGGGCGACAAGAAGGGCATCCGCCGCTTCGGCGACGCGACCGTGCCGCTGGACGAGGCGCTCGTGCACTGCACGGTCGACCTGTCCGGCCGGCCGTACTGCGTGCACACCGGTGAGCCCGACGGTCAGGTCTACGCGATCATCGGCGGCGACTACGCCGGTTCGCTGACCCAGCACGTGTTCGAGACGCTCGCGTTCAACGCGGCGATCTGCATTCACATCCGGGTGCTGTCCGGCCGCGACCCGCACCACATCGTGGAGGCGCAGTTCAAGGCGTTCGCGCGGGCACTGCGCGACGCGGCCGAGCTGGACCCGCGGCAGCCAGGCATTCCCTCCACCAAGGGCGCCCTGTGAGGACAGCACTGTGAGCAAGAAGGTCGTCCTGCTCGACTACGGCTCGGGCAACATCCGATCCGGCGAACGGGCGCTGCAGCGCGTCGGCGCCGACGTCACGGTGACCTCGGACTACCAGCAGGCGCTGGACGCCGACGGTCTGCTCGTGCCCGGCGTCGGCGCGTTCGAGGCCTGTATGACCGGACTGAAGTCGGTCCGCGGCGACGCCGTCGTCGACAAGCGCCTGACCGGCGGCCGTCCGGTGCTCGGGATCTGCGTCGGGATGCAGATCCTGTTCGCCAAGGGCATCGAGCACGGCGTCGAGACCGAGGGCTGCGAGCAATGGCCCGGGACGGTCGAGCGGCTGCGGCCCGAGGGCACCGAGCCGGTCCCGCACATGGGCTGGAACACCGTCGACGTGCCGGCCGGCAGCACGCTGTTCGAGGGCATCGAGAAGGAACGCTTCTACTTCGTGCACTCCTACGGCGTGCGCGAGTGGGAGCTCATCGACGCCCGCGAGTCGGTTGCGCCGAAGGTCACCTGGACGTCGTACGGCGGTGACCGCTTCGTCGCCGCAGTCGAGAACGGGCCGCTGTCGGCGACCCAGTTCCACCCGGAGAAGTCCGGCGACGCCGGCGCCGAACTGCTGGCCAACTGGGTCCGCTCGCTCTGAGCCGTTCCGCCCCCGGCTGTACCCAGGCGTCGCGCCAGTTCACTCCTGACCAGCACGAACGCCGCCCGCGGGCGCCGATCACGGTTCGGGCATCGGCGTCCGGTTTCCGGGCCGGAGCTCTTCCGTAGACGACATCGCTGCTGTCACACTCACTCGCCAGGACGGTGGGAACCTTCGGGGATCCAGGAGGCCGGACGTGCTGGCAGCGACGAATCTCGAAGTCGTCTACGACGAGGTGATGCTGGTCCTGCGCGGGGTCAGCCTCGAGGTCCCGCAGGGGCGGATCGTCGCGCTGCTCGGCGCGAACGGGGCCGGCAAATCCACCCTGCTGCGCGCGTTGTCCGGCCTGCTGGACCTGCACGGCGGCAAGGTCAGCCGCGGCTCGATCACGCTGGACGGCGAGCCGGTGCACGGCCTGGGGCCGAGCCGGATCGCTGCCCTGGGCATCAAACAGGTGATGGAAGGCCGCCGGATCTTCACCGAGCTGACGGTCGAGGAGAACCTGCGGATCGGCGGGCACGTCCGGCCGAAGTCGTTGAAGGTCAACCTGGACCGCACCTACGACCTGTTCCCGGTGCTGGCCGACCGGCGGCGCACGGTGGCCGGATACCTGTCCGGCGGCGAGCAGCAGATGCTGGCGATCGGCCGGGCGCTGATGTCGGATCCGGAGTACCTGCTGATGGACGAGCCCAGTCTCGGCCTGGCGCCACTGGTCGTCCAGCAGATCCGGGACGTGATCGTCGACATCAACCGGGCCGGAACGACAGTGCTGCTGGTCGAGCAGAACGCGGCGATGGCCCTGGCGATCGCCGAGCACGGGTACGTGCTGGAGAACGGCGCGATGGTGATGGACAAGCCGGCCGCCGAACTGCTCGCCGACGGCGACGTCCGCGAGTTCTACCTCGGGCTCGGCGCCGAGGGCAGCGCCCGGTCGTTCCGGGACGTGAAGCACTACCGGCGCCGGAAGCGGTGGCTGTCGTGACCGCCACGCAGACCCGGCCGGAGGAGACGGCCCCGGCGCCGCCGCCGGTGCTGAGCTTCGACGACGTGCTGCTGGAGTTCTCCGGCGTGACCGCGCTGAACGGCGTCAGCTTCACCGTGGAACCGGGCGAACTGTTCGCGGTGATCGGCCCGAACGGAGCGGGCAAGACCTCGATCTTCAACGTGCTGTCCGGTGTGTACCGCCCGCAGCGCGGCTCGGTCCGGTTCGGCGACCACGAGCTGATCGGGCGCAAACCGCACGCGATCGCCCGGCTCGGCATCGCCCGGACCTTCCAGAACATCGAACTGTTCTCCAACCTGACCGTGCTCGACAACCTGATGCTCGGCCGCCATCACCACCACCCGTACGGCGTGCTCGCGGCGTTCGCGTGGCTGGGCAAGGCCCGCCGCAACGAGTGCGCCAACCGCCTCGCGGTCGAGCGGATCGTCGACTTCCTCGAGCTGGCCCCGTGGCGGCGGATGCCGGTCGGCCTGCTGCCGTACGGCGTCCAGAAACGCGTCGAGCTGGGCCGGGCCCTGGCCGCGGAACCGAAGCTGCTGCTGCTCGACGAGCCGGTCGCCGGGATGAACCTCGAGGAGACCGAGGACATGGCCCGGTTCATCCTCGACATCCGCGACGAGCTCGGACTGCCGATCGTGATGGTCGAGCACGACATGGGCTTGGTGATGGACCTGGCCGACCGGATCCTGGTGGTCGACTTCGGCCGCCCGATTCGGACCGGTCCGCCCCGGGAGGTCGCCGCCGATCCCGACGTGGTGCGGGCCTACCTGGGCGAACAGCACCGGATCGTGGACCGGTCATGAGCACCGTCACGGCCGGGACCAGGCTCGCCACGATCGCGACGCGGGTGCGCGAGCGGGCCCGCACGACCCCGGACGTGATCGCCCTGCGGGAGAAGGATCTCGGGCTCTGGCAACAGGTCAGCTGGTCGGCGTACTGGGACACCGCGACGCTGGTCGGTCACGCGTTGCTTGCCCTCGGCATCGAACCGGGGGACCGGGTGGCGATCCACTCGGAGAACCGCCGGGAGTGGCTGTACACCGACGTCGGCACGGTCGCGGTGCGGGCCGCCACGGTCGGGCTCTATCCGACGAACCCGGTCGCCGAGGTCGCCTACCTGCTGCGTCACTCCGGTTCCCGGGTGCTGGTCGCGGAGGACCAGGAGCAGGTCGACAAGGCCCTCGCGGTCGCCGACGAACTGCCGGACCTGGAGCACATCGTCTACCTGGAGCCACGCGGCATCAGGAACCGGTACGACGACCCGCGGCTGCTCGCCTGGCCCGATTTCCTTGCCCTCGGCCAACAACACCGGGCCGCCCACCCCGCGGCGGTGGACGAGCGGATGGACCAGGCCCGCCCGGACGACGTGGCGACGCTGGTCTACACCTCGGGGACGACGGGCCCGCCGAAGGGCGTGATGCTGACCGTCGCGAACGTCGACTTCGCCATCCGGGAGCTGGTCGAGCGCGGCGGCTTCACCGGAGCACCGCCCTCGCCGAAGGACAGCGTGCTGTCGTACCTGCCGTTGTGCCACGTCGCCGAGCGGGTCTTCAGCTGCTGGTTCGGCGCCGGCGCCGGGGTCTGCGTGCACTTCGCGGAGTCGATCGAGACCGTCGCCGGCAACTTGCACGAGGTGCAGCCGACCATCCTGTTCGGCGTCCCGCGGATCTGGGAGAAGATCGCGGCCGGCGTACAGATCCGGATCGCGTCGGCGGGCCCGCTCAAGCGGTCCGCCGGTGGATTCTGGCTGCGCCGGGCGGACTGGATCGGCGACGTCCTGGCGGCCAATGGCGGCCGGCACACGGTGGCTTCGCGGCTGGTCCACGCCGTCGGCTACCTGGTCTGTTACCGCGCCCTGCTCGACCGCGTCGGCCTGCGCAAGGTCCGGTACGCCGCGTCCGGGGCCGCGCCGATCGCACCCGAGGTGCTGCGGTTCTTCATGGGGCTCGGGCTGCCGATGCACGAGGTGTACGGGATGACCGAGAACTCGGCGGTGGCCACCGCGAACCGTCCCGGCCGGGTGAAGGTCGGTACGGTCGGCGAGCCGCACGACCGGGCCGAGATCCGGATCGACGAGCTCACCGGCGAGATCCTCACCCGGCACGACGGCACGTTCGCCGGCTACTGGCACGACCCCGAGGCCACCGCGCGGGTGATCGACCCGGACGGGTGGCTGCACACCGGCGACGTCGGCGAGTGGGTGGACGGCACCCACCTGCGCATCACCGACCGGATGAAGGACCTGATCATCACCGCGGGTGGCAAGAACATCGCGCCGTCGGAGATCGAGAACGCGCTGAAGGCCTCGCCGTACGTCAAGGAGGCGGTGGTGATCGGCGACGGCCGCAAGTACCTGACCGCGCTGATCGGGATCGAGCCGGACACCGTCGGCCACTGGGCCCAGCAGCGCCGGCTGCCGTACTCGACGTACCGCGACCTGAGCTCCAAGCAGGAGGTGATCGCGCTCGTGCAGGGCGTGGTCGACGAGGTCAACGAGCGGTTCGCGACCGTAGAGCAGGTCAAGACGTTCCGGCTGCTGCCGAAGTTGCTGGAGCACGAGGACGGCGAGCTCACCGCGACGCAGAAGGTGAAGCGCAGCGCCGTCGCGTCGGCGTACGAGGAGCTGGTCGAGTCGATGTACCGGGTGGGTGCGCGATGAACGATCTGGTCGCCACGGTGGTCCGCGGCCTGGGCAACGGGTCGATCTACGCGCTGCTTGCGCTCGGTTTCGTGATCGTCTACAAGTCCATGCGGGTGATCAGCTTCGCCCAGCCGGCCTTCATGATGGTCGGCGGTCTGCTCGTCAGCTACCTGGTGCTGTCGATGAACTTCTTCCTGGCGGTCGTGGTCGCCCTGCTGCTCACCGGCCTGCTCGGTGCCGGCGTCGAACGACTGGCGCTGCGGCCGATGATCGGCAAGCCGGTGTTCGTGATCGCGATCATCACCCTCGGCGTCGACATCGTGATCCGAACGGTGGTGAACTCGTTCATCGGCGTGGACATCCGGCAAATGGGCGATCCCTGGGGCCTGAAGCAACTGGCGGTCGGCGGAGTGACGATCGACCAGCGGCACCTCGCCACCCTCGTCACGACCCTGGTTGTCGTCGCGGCGCTGTTCGCCTTCTACCGCTGGTCCCGGACCGGGCTGGCGATGCGCGCGGCGTCGTCGGACCAGGAGGTCGCTCAAGCCCAAGGCGTCTCGGTCGGCGCGGTGTTCGCGCTGTCCTGGGCACTCGCGGCGATGCTGGCCGGACTGGCCGGCGTGTTCCTGTCCACCGGCATCGGCCTCGAACAGAACCTGTGGCTGACCGCGCTCAAGGCCCTGCCGGTGATCATTCTCGGCGGGCTCGACTCGCTCGGCGGCGCGGTGGTCGCGGGCCTGGCGATCGGCGTGGTCGAGGCGCTGGTCGGCAACTACGGCGGCTCGCTCAGCCCGGTCTTCGGCGGCGACTTCTTCCTGGTCGTGCCGTACCTGCTGATGCTGCTCGTCCTGCTGGTCAGACCGTACGGCCTGTTCGGAACCCGCGAGGTGGAACGGATATGAGCGGCCGGCTCGCCACGTCGTACGGGCAGGACATGGCATTGCTCAACACCCCGGCGAAACGCTGGTGGACGCTGGTGCTGGTCGTCGCGGCGGTCGCCCTGCCGTTCGTGCTCGAGGACGATCTGCTCGTCGTGCTGGCCACCGCGTTCGTCGCGGCGATCGGGGCGATCGGCCTCAACATCGTCACCGGGTACGCCGGGCAGGTGTCGCTCGGGCACGCGTTCTTCCTGGCGATCGGGGCCTACACGGCCGCGGCCCTGTCGGGCGATCCGGACAGCACGCGGCTGATCGGGTTCGGGATCACGTCGCTGCCGGTCTGGCTGCTCGCGGCCGGTCTGGTCGCCGGGCTGGCCGGGCTGATCGTCGCTCCGCTGGCCGCCCGGCTGCGCGGGCTGTACCTCGCCGTCGTGACGCTCGGACTGGTGTTCATCGGGGAGCACGTGTTCAAGCACTGGCGGGACCTGACCGGGGGAGTGGGGGTCGGGCGGCCGGCCGCAGTACCGGAGTTGTTCGGGCTGGAGTTCGCCGTCGACGGCGCGATGTTCACCAAGGCGCAGAAGCTCTACCTGCTGATGTTCGTGCTGCTGGTGATCTTCGGCGTGCTGGCCCGCAACCTGGTCCGCTCGCGGATCGGCCGGGCGCTGGCCGCGGTCCGGGACCGGGACCTGGCCGCCGAGGTGATCGGCGTCGACGTGACCCGGTACAAGATGATCGCCTTCGCGGTGTCGTCGTTCTACGCCGGCGTCGCGGGGGCGCTGCTGTACGTGATGATCGGCTTCGTCGAGCCGGGGTCGTTCAACCTCGCGCTGTCGGTGCAGTACATCGCGATGATCCTGGTCGGTGGCGTGGCGACCATCTCCGGATCGGTGCTGGGCGCGCTGTTCATCACCTTGCTGCCGCGGCTCACCCGCGAACTGCCGGCGGTGCTGCCGTTCGTGAGCAGCAGTTCCACCGCCGGTGGCATCACGGTCTTCCAGGTCGAGGCGATTCTGTACGGCCTGTTGATCATCGGCTTCCTGATCTTCGAACCGCGCGGGCTGTTCGGGATCTGGATCCGCATCCGCACCTACTGGAAGGCGTGGCCCTTCTCGCACTGACCCGACCGGGCCGGCGCTGGGGAGACCGAGGAGGAACAGCGATGAACACACGGCGCAGGACGGTCGCGGTGGGCCTGGTGGCCGCCGTACTGGCGGTGGCGGGATGCCGCAACGACGCCCCCGAGACGCAGGAGGGCAGCGAGGGCGTCAAGTTCGACGTCGGGGTGACCCAGGAACCGTGCCCTGACGCGGTCGACCAGGCCAAGGGATGCATCTACCTCGGCGTGATCTCCGACCTGACCGAAGGGCCGTTCAAGGCGCTCGGCGTGCCGGTGACGGAGGGGCAGAAGGCGTTCTGGAAGCGGGTGAACGCCGCCGGCGGCGTCGGTGACTACGAGGTCGACGTGGTCAAGTACACCAAGGACAACAAGTACAACCCGCAGGTGCACAACGAGGTGTACGCCGAGATCAAGCCGAACGTGCTCGGCCTCGCGCAGACCCTGGGCTCGCCCCCGACCGCGGCGATCCTGGCCGACCTCAAGGCGAGCAACGTGATCGCCGTCCCGGCGTCGTGGACCTCGGCCTGGGCCTTCGAGGACGTGATTCTCGAGTCCGGCACGAACTACTGCTTCGAGTCGATGAACTCGGTCGACTACGGCGCGGAGACGCTGAAGGCCAAGTCGGTCGCGGCCGTGCACTTCCCCGGCGACTACGGGGACGACGCCGCGGCCGGCGCGAAGATCGCCGCCGCGGCGAACGGGCTGACCTTCACCGACATCCCGACGGCGCCCGGCCAGGAGAACCAGGGCGCGGCGATCACCAAGCTGGTGGCCGCCAAGCCGGACGTGGTCATCCTGACCACCGGCCCGACCGAGGCCGCGACGATCGTCGGCGGCGCCGCGCAGGCCGGTTTCAAGGGCAAGTTCATCGGCACCAGCCCGACCTGGAACCCGGCGCTGCTGAAGAGCCCGGCGGCGCCCGCGCTGACCGCGCTGTACCTGCAGTCCGGGCCGTGGGGCCCGTACGGGACGGACACGCCGGGGCACAAGGCGCTGCGTGAGACCGTGGGCGAGGCGGCCTTCAGGGCCGCGCCGAGCGACGGGTACACCGCCGGCTGGGTCTGGTCGTACCCGATGAAGGCGGCACTGGAGAAGGCGGTCGAGAGCAAGGACCTGACCCGCGCCGGGCTGCTGGCCGCGGTGAAGTCGCTGACCACCGTCGACTACGAAGGCATGCTCCCGGCCGATGCCGGCAAGTACGGCGGGGAGCCGAACGACCGGGTCTTCCGGCAGAGCCTGATCTCCAAGGTCGACGCGCCGTCGCCGACCGGTGTGGCGGTGGAGAAGAACTTCTTCACCGGCAAGACGGCGGCCGCGCACGAGTTCAGCAAGCCCTGTTACCAGTAGATTGAAAGCGGTCACGGTGAGTGTCTGACACTCGTTCTCTTGCTGTTGGGTTGTTGTTTACCGTACGTTCACTGGCGTCAACTGCTTGTACGCACAAGGAGGCCGGCCGTGACCGCATCAAATCCCCTGTCCAGACGGCAGTTCGTCGCTCGCGCCGCCGCGGCGGGTGTTGCCGTCAGTGTGGTGGGGTCCGTCGAGGCGCTGTACACCGCTCAGCCGGCGCTCGGCACGTCCGGGCCCAAGATCGGGTACGGACCGCTGATCGAGGACCCGAAGGGAATGCTCGACCTGCCCCGCGGGTTCCGGTACAAGGTGCTGTCGCGCGAGGGCGACGTCCGCAAGGACGGGCTGAAGACACCGAGCCGGTTCGACGGGATGGGCACGTTCCCGGACCGCCACGGCGGCAACCGGCTGGTGCGCAACCACGAGTGCAGCCCGACCGCGACCATCCCGGTCAAGGCACCGGCCGAGTTGACCTACGACCCGGGCGCGGCCGGTGGCACCAGCACGCTGGTGGTCGACAGGCACAACCGCACGGTCAAGGAGTTCACCAGCCTCGGCGGCTCGGCGATCAACTGCTCCGGCGGCATCACGCCGTGGCGCACCTGGCTGACCTGTGAGGAGACCGAGCTCAAGGCCGGCGAGAGCGGCTACACCAAGGACCACGGCTTCATCTTCGAGGTCGACCCGTACGACGGCCGCCGCAATCTGAACCCGTGGCCGCTGATGGAGATGGGCCGGTTCCAGCACGAGGCGGTCGCGATCGATCCGGCCACCGGGATCGTGTACGAGACCGAGGACGCGTTCGTCGCGCCGCTCGGTGGGTTCTACCGGTTCCTGCCGAACCGCCCGCGCGGCGGCTGGGCCAGTCTGCGGGCCGGCGGTGAGTTGCAGGCCATGCATGTCCCGGACCTGCCGGACCTGTCGGTGGTGCAGGAGGCGGGCACGGAGTTCGGGGGCGTGCAGTGGGTGAGGGTGCCCGACCCGCTGGCTGGGTCGGAGTCGGTCCGGGCGCAGGACTACGCCAAGCCGATCACCGGCGGCTACAAGCTCGAGGGCTGCTGGTGGGGTGCGCTCGACCGGTGCGTGTACTTCGTGTCCTCGTTCGCGCGGACCGAGCTGGGCCCGAAGGTCGACCACGACGGACAGGTCTGGCGCTACAACCCGCGGCGCAAGACATTGCGGCTCGAGGTCATCTTCACCCGGCCGAAGCCCGGCTCGGACGACCCCGAGTTCGACGCCCCGGACAACATCACAATGTCGCCGTACGGCGGGCTGATGATGTGTGAGGACGGCCTCGGCGAGCAGCACATCCTCGGCACCACCGAGGACGGCGAGGTCTTCAAGTTCGCCCGCAACCGGGTGAACAACGGCACCCCCACAGAACCCGAGTACGGCGAGCTCGCCGGCGCCGGCTTCTCCGCCGACGGCCGGACGATGTTCTTCAACGTCTACACGCCGGGGATCACCTACGCGATCACCGGTCCCTGGCGACGCCGGCGCTGATCCGTGACGCCGGAGGTCAGCAAGTACTGGCCTCCGGCGTACGTCGCCATCGCCAGCGTGCTCCGGCCGGGGAAGTCGTGCCCGGCGAGCCGGACCGCGATCAGCGCGTCCGAGAACAGGAACAACGCGCCGCCCGCGCCACTGCGCGGGCTGTGCCACCGGGACACCACAGCGGTTGCCGTCAGCAACAACGCGTACGCGGCGACCGGGACCCGCTGGGACCCGAGGTCCCGGGACAGCACGGCGATCAGCGCCGCCCAGAGCGCGCCGTACGCCGCGACCACGCGCCACGACCGCTGGCCCGGCTGGGACAGCAGTTCGGCCAGGTAGCAGGAGTGGGCAGCGGCGAACGCGGCGATCCCGGCCAGCTGGAAGTCGGTCTCCAGCAACAGATCGCCGGCAGCCGACGCCAGCAGCGCGGCCTGGAGCAGCGCGGAGGCGTTCTGCGTCCGCGACCACGACAGCAGCAGCGGCATCAAGGTCGCCTTGCTGGCCACCTTGAGGATCTTGGCGTCGACGGCGACCGCGGCGACGTGCACGACAGCGGCGGCGCAGTACGCGGCCAGGCGCCGGCGGCCGGTGGCCAGATTGCTCAGGCTCATGAGTCGCAGTATGCGGACCGAAGGTGAACGGACGACGGCCCGGGCACGGGCGTTCGGGAGAACGTCCGTACCCGGGCAGGGAGTGGGTGGGGAATCAGCGGACCGACTGGGGGGTCAAGGCCGAGTCCCGCGCGCGGTCCTACGGTTCGTCGATGACGATCGCGGCCTCCATCTCCAGCACGCGGTGGTAGTCGTCGTCGAGAGTCTGCGGGTCGCTGTGAATCAGGATCACCCACGCCAGGCAGGTGAACAGGTCCACGGTTTCGGGCACCACGGCGTCCTCGTCGTGCAGGATCTTCATCCAGTGGAACGACTTCAGCGACTCGATGCCGTCGAAGACCTCGCGGTTGCGGAAGTAGCCCTCGCGATAGGCCGAGACGAAGATGCCGCGCAGGTGCTGGACCAGGTCGAAGCTGTCCTGGACCTCCCCGCGGACGCGGTGCGCGACGGTCCGCTTGATGTGGTTGTCGCCCGTGGCCAGTTCGCTGACCATCTGGTGACCGCCGCCGGCGGGCCGCGCGGCGACCTCGATCAGCCGCGGGCCGTCCGCGGTCATCATCACCTCGGCGTGCCCGCACCCGGTGCGGATGCCGACCGCGTCGAGCACCTGCTGGGTGTACGGCCACAGTGCCAGCACTTCGGGATCGTCGGCGGCGAGGAAGTCGATCCGGTGGTAGATGCCGATCTTGTCGCCCCGGCTGATCTTGGTGTAGCGGCACACGTCGACCAGCGAGTGCTTGCCGTCGACGGTGTAGCTGTCGACCAGGTACTCGGTGCCCTCGGCGTACTCCTGGATCAGGACGGCGTCGTTGGTCAGGCCCATCTTGTTGATCCGCCCGAGCACCCGGTCGAACCGCTCCCGCCAGTCGCCGTCCTCGAATACGACGTACACCTCGTCGCCGGCGGCGCTCTTCGGTGGCTTGATCACCAGCCGCCGGCCGAGCAGGTCGTTCTCCTTCAGCCAGCGCTCGGCCTCGGCCGGGTCCGCGGTGCGCACCTGCCGCAGCCGGGGAACCCCCGCGCGGCGGAGCGCCTCGGCCATCTCCCACTTGTCGCGCCGCGCGGACGCGAGCTCCGGCACGTTGCCGGTGCCCGGGACCAGGATTTCGATCAGCTGGTCGCACAGCTCGACGCCGCTCTCGGCACCGGGGATCAGGTACTCCGGCTCGTAGCGCCGAAGCTCCTCGGCCAGTGCGGCCACGTCCCCGGTGAAGTAGTGCACGTGCTCGAAGTCGTCCGGATGCCAGCTGGTGGTGTACGCCGGCGGCGGTTCCGGACCGCTGAGGACGGCGACCGGGATCCGCCCGGCCTCCTTGAACGCGGCAGGGTATTCCTGCCCGGTGGACAACGGGTCCACGATGATCGTGTAGTCAGACATGAAGAACTCCTTCTACGAGCTCTCGCTCGGCAACGGTTCGGCGACTCCGACGGTGTCCACCGCGGCCGGCGGTTCCTCCGCGGCCTCGGGTTTGCCGGGCATTCCGAAGTAGGCCAGGACGACACCGACCGCGCCGGCGAGTCCGCACCACAGCCACACCTGGGTCCCGGAGTTGTTCCAGACCCACACACCCAGGAACGGGCCGAGCGCGGAGCCGAGACCGAACATCGCGTGCGCGGAGCCGACGTACCGGCCCAGCAGGTGCGGCGGCGCGGCCATGCCGGGGTAGGCGAACATGGTCGGTCCGGCGATGATCTCGGCCAGCGTCCACAGCAGGGTGCCGACCACGAAGATCGCTACTCCGCCGGGCAGCGCGTAGAACGCCAGACCGCCACCGAGCAGGATGAACCCCGCGATCACCACCAGCTTGGCGGGCCAGTGCTGGACCACCTTGGTGACCAGCAGCTCGCAGGTGATCACGATGAACCCGTTCAGCGCGACCACCGCGCTGAACCACCAGGTCGACAACCCGTCGGCCTTCATGTGCAGCGGAAGCACCGCGAGGTACTGCATGTAGATCGCGGCGTTGATGAACATGCAGACCAGGAACAGCACGTACTTGTAGTCCCGCAGCACGGTGAGGTAGTTGCCGCGGTCGGCGGGTGCGTCCTGCACCTCGCCTTCCTCGGCCGCCTCCGTCGCCGTGGACCGCCGCTTCGGCAGCGCGATGATCGCGACGGCCGCGTAGGCCAGCGCGGCCAAGGCCTCGCCGATGAACAGCAGGTCCCACGAGACGGCGACCAGGGCCGCACCGACGAGCGGTGCGGCCGTGGCTCCGACGTTCATCGTCAACCGGTAGACCGCGAAGATCATCACCTGGCGGTGCTTCGGGGTCAGCTCGGTCAGCAGTGCCGCCGAGGCGGGCCGGTAGAACTGCCCGACCGCTCCGGCCAGCGCGACGACGACGAGGATCGCGGTGTAGCTCGGCACGTAGGCGATCGCCAGCACGAAGCCGGCCATGCCGAACATGCTGATCAGGACGGCGGCCCGGGGCCCGATCTTGTCCGACAGCGAGCCGCCGACGATCAAACCGATCACCGTGCCGCCGCCGTACACGCCGAGCGCCGTACCGGCTTGGACGTCGCTGAAGCCCTTCGAGGTGGTCAGGAACAGCACCAGGAAGACCTGCAGGAACCAGCCGAGCTTGTTGACGAAGTTGCCGATCAGCAAGGCCTTGACCGCGACGGGCGCTTCCCGGATGGTCACCCAGATGCCGGTGTCCTCCGTGGTTTCGGTCATGACGCCGCCTCCTCCGGCTCTTTCACCTTGCCGGACCAGCGCAGCGCCTTCTCCGCCGCGTCGAGTCCCGCCCGGCAGTCGTCCAGCGAGGTGGCCACCACGGTCGCGTACGCGATCCGGCCCCACAGCGTGCCTTCCGGCGGGGGACTGGTGGTCTGCCCGGCTTCCATCAGCGGGACCAGCTGGTCGATCGTGGCCGGCAGGTCGGTCGCGTCGAACTCCACCGAGTCCAGCACGGTGTCGTTCTCGTCGACGTAGAAGAACCGCACCCCGCCGACCATCGTCCGGTCCGGGACCAGCTCCGGCGCGCGCCCGGTGGCGACCGCCGCCGCGGCCAGCCCCGGGTCGGCACCGGTCGCCTGCAGCCCGAGGTAGGGGATCATGTCGCCGCCGATCCGGGCGTTGATCTCGATGACCTTCGGGCCGTCGGCGGTCATCATGATCTCGGTGTGCGTGATGCCGTCGGTGAACTCGATCGCCGCGTGCGCGGCGGCGAGCACCTGGAACAGCTGCTCGTCGGCCAGCAGCGGGTCGGCCGCGTCGACGAAGTGCCCGATCTCCTCCGCGTACGGCGGGTAGCCGATCTCCTTGCGGGCCAGACAGAACGGCGCCACCTGGCCCTGGTACACGGCCGAGTCGATGCTGATCTCGTAGCCGTCGGCGAACTCCTCGACCAGCACCTTGACGTCGTAGTGCGGCGCCTCGGGCACCGTCGTGTCGTGCGCGAAGGCCCAGTTGGCCTTCAGCTCGTCGGCCGAGTTCACCTTGACCACGCCGAGGCTGGCCGCCAGCGCGCGGGGCTTGAGGATCACCGGGTAGCCGAGCTTCTCGGCGGTGACCAGCGCCTCGTCGACGGTGTCGACGAGTACGGACTCCGGCTGCGGCACGCCCTGCGCGGCGAGCGCCGTCCGGGTGAGGTGCTTGTCGCGGCAGCGGTTGATCATCGCGACGTCTCCGCCGGGCAGGCCGAGTGCCTCGGCGACGTGGGCGGTCTGCAGGATCCGCGCCTCGTCCCAGCAGAGCACGCCGTCGATCGGCTGCTCGGCGTGCAGCTTCTGCGCGGCCATGACCAGGGCCTCGGCGTCCAGCGTGGTCTCCAGCACGGTCCACGCCTCGATATAGTCCTTCTCCCAGGTCGGCTCGGCGTGCAGGAACATGTGGATCCGGTACTGCGGCGCGATCGAGCGCAGGATGTACTCGCGGAACAAGCGCATCCCGGTCGCCACCACGAGCAGGTGCGGACGTTCGGTGGTCGGATTCATCTCAGGCCTCCCGGACCGGAGCGGGGATCTGCTCGATGTAGGTGACGCCGCTGCTGCCGTCGCTGCGACGGAAGTGGTCGGCGATCCGGATGTTGCCCCGGGCATCGAACTCGGGGATGCTGACGCACTCGCCGCTGACCACCTCACCGGCCACGGTGAGCAGGCTGTAGGCGGCGCGGATCGAGCCGTCGTCCTGCAACTGCCCGACCAGCCGGCCGAAGCGCAGCGTGCCGCCGGCGTAGAACTCGGCCCAGACCAGGTCGTGGTCGCGGTGGTACTGCCCGTACGGCGCACCGCCGGCCGGGTCGTCGACCACCAGCCGGAACCAGACGCCGTCGACGTCCGGCACCAGCGGGTGCTCGGAAGCGGCGGCGGTCACCACTGCACCGCGCACAGCTCGTCGGAGATCGGGTAGATCTCCCGGTCGAACATCGAGTTCAGCACGATCGCGGCCCGGACCGGCAGCTGGGTCAGCCCGGCGTTGGTCAGGCCGTGGCTGTACCGGCTGGCGTTGAACGAGTAGATCCGGTGGCCGTTCATGCCCTTCCAGCGCACCGAGTAGTCGGGCTCGACCAGCATCTCGCCGTCGTCGTCGTAGTCGATCCGCTCCCGCAGGTCGTCGCTGAACGGCGCCTGCACGTGCTCGCGGCCGGCGGCGACCACCACGTGCCGGACGTCGTGCTCCTCCGGCGCGGCGACCGTCGAGCAGCGCAGCCGCAGCATGCCGTCGGCGAGCAGCTCGGACGACGTGACGTCACGGCCCGGCAGCAGCGTGACCGGGAACCGGCCCAGCGTCAGCAGCCCGTCGTAATTGGCCTGGTACAGCGCCCGGAGCCCGCCGGGGGTGATCGCGTCGCCGCTGTAGCGGGAGTCGACGATCATCTCGCGGCGCTTGGTGCGGGTCAGGCCCTGCAGGTACTCGATGTGCGACGGCCGGTACAGCTCGTTGGCCATCGGCGAGTCGTCGATGCTACGGAACCACTGGTTGCGGCCGAGCCAGCGGATGTCGGTGAACCCGGAGCCGAGCAGGCGCAGCACGCACTCCAGACCGGTCTGGCCGCCGCCGACGACCGCGACCGGGTCCGCCTTGTGAGCCTCGAGGTCGGGCATCCGGACACCGAGCTCGTCGGCGATGAAGGCCCGGCCGGACGGCAGGTCGCGCACGTAGTCGGGCCAGACCGGCCGGGTCCCGAGGCCGAGCACCAGGTGCTCCGACACCGCGACCGGCGTACCGTCGACGGACACCTCGAAGCCGTCGTCGGTGATCGCGATCGAGTCCACCCGGGAGCTGAAGTTCACCACGCCGAGCCGCTCGGTGGCCCAGGCGAGGTAGCGCTCGTACTCGATCCGGGGCAGCGAGTCGAACTGGGAGTTGATCAGCGCGTACAGCCGCCCGGAAGTGACCAGGTAGTTCAGGAACGTCAGCTCGTGCCGGGGGTCGACCAGCGACACCAGGTCCTTCATCCACCCGGTCTGCATCCGTACGCCGGGGTAGAGCAGCGGCGTGTGCCAGCCGGCCACCGGCCGGGAGTCGAACAGCGCCAGCCGCTCGGTGGTGACGTTCTTGTACAGGGCGGCCAGCGAGAGGTTCGACGGCCCGGCTCCGATCCCGATCGTGTGGTAACGGGTCAGGCTGGTGGTCGGCGTGCTTCGTCTGGTGCCGGGTTCCATGATGGTCATGCGCTTGTTCTCCGTCCGCGAAGTGGTGGTGCGCGTGTACTCACCGGTGGCCAGTGGCCCGAGCAGATCGCTCGCGGCCGTCCGGCTCGCGGCCAGCGCGGTTTTCACGCTGCCGCCGGACCCACCGGTGAAGGTGAAGAGCCGATGTGTGCTGCCGAGCACCGACCACAGGGTCAGGACCGGCGGATCGGCGTAACAGTCGGCGTTGGTGACCGTGTGCGCGGTCTCCAGCAGCCGAAGGTGCGGCAGTCGCTCGCCCGCGAGCCGGACGGCCTGGGCCGTCAGGTCGGGCAGCGGCGCGCTGCTGCCGGGTGGGACGGACCAGCGGTGCGTGTCGACGCCCAGCAGCAGACCGCCGTCTGCCGTCGGGCGCCCGTACAGGTCGCTGGTCTCGTCGACGAACATGGTCGGGAGAGCTCCCGCCACGCGGTGCACGGCGACCTGGATCGCCTTCGTCCGGTACGGCTCGGCCGGCAACGCGTTGCCGGTGAGCAGCCCGGGCGTCCACGGACCGGCCGCCACCACGACGACGTCGTACCGGGCAGTGCCGCTGGGTGTGCGGCAGCTGACCGAGCCGTCGGGGTGCGGGCGCAGTCCGAGCACAGGGCCGGTGACGACCCTGCTGTTCTCGGTGCGGGCCAGCTGGTCGATCACCAGGGTCCGCAGTTGGTCGGGCCGGATGAATCCGGCCCGCTTCTCCAGTACGCCGACCGTCCCGTCCGGCAGCCCGCGCCAGCCGAGGCGGCGCAGCGTGCTCCCGTCGACGAGTTCAGTGGAGCCGGGGTGCGCGTGCTCCACCTCGGCGACGGCGTCCTCCAGCCCGGCGTACCCGTCGAGCAGGTACGTCGAACCGGTCTCGGTGTATCCGGCCCGGTCGAGCAGCCCGGGTGTCTCGAACAGCTCGGCCAGGCTCTCGACCGCGAGCCGGCGCTGCTCCGGATGAGTCTCGAAACCGCGAACCCCGCCGCCCGACGCCGCTGTGGCGTCCGGCCCCGGTACGCCGGTGACGAGGTCGACCGCCACCGCCGGGCCGGTGCCCGAGTGGTTGCTCAGCCGCCAGGCCAGCAGGGTGCCGGCGATTCCGGCACCGATCACGCAGATCCGCATCGGGCTACTCGTCCGTTCCGGTCAGCGCCGTCCGGAGGTGTCCGGTCTCGCGGACCCCTCCGTCGAGCAGCCGCAACAGGCTGCGCGCGGCCAGTGCCGGGTCGAAACCGGCCGGGCGCAAAGCGGCCTCGCCCCGGGCCAGTTCCCGCTCGGCGAGCGCTGGATCAAGCGTTTGACGCGGCAGTGGCCGGTCGGCGAGCAACGATTCGGCCTGGTCGGCGAAGACGCGAAAAGAATTCCAGGTGAAATCACTGCGATAACGGTCCGGACGGTCCCAGGCGAGGAACAAACGAACGATTGACGGGTCTTCCTTCTGCAACAGTTCGTTCGCCCAGACGGCGTGATTGCGGCTGGTCGAGAACTTCTCGCCGTCGAGGGTGTAGAACTCGTTCACGACCAGGCCGGAAAGCGGCAATTCAGCCATTCCGCAGGCCGCCCACAGCGCCTGCCAGTACACGGCGTACCAGTAGGCGTTGTCGAGCCCGAGGAAGTGCCACAGCGAGTCCACCCGGCCGAGGGCGGCCAGATAGCCGGGCAGATCGGTGGCCGCCGGATCGACCGCGCGGGCGATGTTCGCCAGGTCGGTGAGTGCCACCTCGGTGTACGGACCGATCCGTAGGCCGGTCAGTGCCCGGTCGCCCTCGATGCCCCAGTTGGTCGGGTAGGCCAGCGCGATCTCCGGCAGCCCGGCCGCCAGTTGCCGCCCGATCAGCGCCCGGACGGCGGGTGGCAACTGGGCCCGGAGCCAGACCGAGGTCAGCGTTTCGCGGTAGTCCTCCATCCGCAGGACGGGCACGGTCGCCTGGAACGGGCGGGGCGCGCCGCCACAGCGGCCGCAGACCGGATCGACCATGGTCTCGACCTGGGTGAAGGCACCGCACTGCTCGCACGCCCCACCGGCGGCCGGCGCGTGACAGCCCCCGCAGAGCCCGCTCAGGTAGGACTCGTGCAGGGTCCGGCCGCAGTCCTCGCAGGCGAACAGGGTGACCTCGCGCAACGGGGCCGCACCGCTCACGACCAGGTGGTTCATCAGGTCACGGATGACCGGCGCGTGCTCGTCGGACAGCGGGTCGCTGAAGCGGTCGTAGCCGATTCGCGCCTGCTGGTAGGTCTCCTGGATGCCGGCCCGGAAGTCCGCGAGCATCTCGCCGACGTCGAGACCCTCGAGTTCGGCACGGGTCAGGACGTAGTTCTGGTGTACGTCGAGGCCGGTGGTGACCACGACCCGCTCGCCGCGGGCCCGCGCGGCCCGGGCGGCGATGTCGGCCGCGAGATAGGGACCGGACAGGTGGCCGACGTGCAGCGGCCCGTTCGCGGTCGGCTGGGGAAAGGTGAAAACCGTGACTGACTCCGCGGCCGGATCAGTCATGGCCGGCCGTCACGGTCAGGGCCGGTCCGGCGGCCTGCTGGGCGAGCGCGCCGGCCGCGGCGGCCGCCGCTTCGGGATACCAGTAGGCGCTGAACACGGTGAGCACCTCGTCGGCGGAGCGGTTCTGGACGACGTGCGCTTCCGAACTGTCCAGCAGGAACGCGTTGCCGTGCGGGACCTCGATCTCGGTGCCGCCGGCCAGGACGTGCGCCGTACCGGCCACGACGATCGACAGTTCGAGCTCGGGGTGCTGGTCGATCGGGCTCTCGTCGCCCGGCGGGACCGAGTACCACATCGCCTGGAAAGGCATCGTGGCGCCGAGGCCGTACTGCTCCCAGCGGACCACGCGAAGATCGTTCACGAAGAGGCTTTCGCCGGTGGGTAAGTCGAATGTACGCATGCTTCACTACCCTCCGTAACCGCGTGTGCGCGCGGCTCGAGAAGTTGTGGAAATGAAGGTACGGACCAGACGCTTGAATTCAGCCTTGGTGAGCACCCGGCTGTACGCGGCGGCGTACGGCGAGGTGAAACCGGCGACCCCCCAGTCTCCGTGACCGGAAATATAGGGAAGGTCACGCTCGGAGTAAAGGGGAGTACACAACGAATTGCTCAAAACGCGTAACCGCACCGGAAATCATTCGTTACGCGCCGGAATCGACCGCATTCTGTGCCGGACCGGGCACACAAAGCGATCGGTTGGTTGAAGCTGGTCAGACCTGGCCGGGGAAGGCGGCCGGACGGCCGCCCCAGCCGAGCTGGTCACGTGCGGTCGCGATCAGCGCCTGGACCGCGAAGGCCCGGGTCCGGTCCTGCTCGGCGGCCTCGACCAGGTCGCCGTACACCGCGGTCAGCCGGCGCTCGATGCCGAGGATCAGCGCCGCGGCGGTGGCCGCGTTGGTGACCGGCTGAGGCAGGTCGTACGCCGGTTCGGCCGCGGCCGGGGTCTGGCCGCTCTCGACCAGCAGCGCCGCGAGCTGGTCGCGGCGGGACCGGTGCCGCTCGTACAGCGTGGTCGCCGCCCGGAACCGGGCGCCGCTGAGCTTGCCCCCGGCAACGCCCACGCCGTACAGGGCCGCGTGCTCACCGGCGATCGCCGCCTGCAGCGCTTCGACCTCCGTCATCGGGTGACCTTCTTCGCAGTGAGCGAGGCCGCGAGCTGGCTCTCCGAGGCGGCGATCATCGCCAGCGCTCGCGCGGCCGGGCCGGTGAGCTTGCCGGCCGCAGTGGCGTGAGCCACGGACAGCCGCTGCTCACGGGATGCGAGATCGGCCAGCACTGCGGCCGATGCCTTCGGTAGCGGCGGGAGCTTGCCGGGCTGGGGTGGCTCGAAGTCGCCGAGCTCCTTCAGCTTCGCGACATGAGCGGCGTGGCTCTGCACCGCGATCGCCAGCTGTCCGCGCAGAGCAGGGACGGACTGGCCGGCCTGACTGACCCGCAGAGCCAGCTGCTGGATCTGCGTGGCCGCGGTGGTCAGCGCGGCGACCACCTTCGGGTCGGTGCTCGGCTCGGGCGCCTGCACCTCGCCGTCCGGGCCGGTCGACGCGCCCGGCGTACCGGCGTCCGGCTTGTCGTCGTCGCACCCGGTGGCCAGGGCGGCGGCACCCGCCACCACGACGGCGGTCCGGAGCGCGGTACGGCGCGACAGGCGGTGGGGATCGATCGGCACGGCCGAAACCCTATCCGCTCGGCGGCTCGGCCGGGGCGCGGTCGAGCCGTTGGTGAGAACAAGGTCGCGGGCCGGATAAGGTGGGCTACTGCCCTGCGAATCGGGGCACGACGGGTGCACAACTGGAGAGAGGCAGGTTTACCTGTGAGCCGAAGGACTGACCACACGGACACCACGAGCCTCGAGAACTTCCTCCGGCCGATCGTCGCGCAGTTCGGCTGCGACCTGGAGGAAGCCGACATCGCTCCGGCCGGCCGTCGCCGGCTGCTGCGCGTGCTGGTCGACCGCGACGGCGGGATCAGCCTGGACGACGTCGCCGAGATCACCCGCGCGATCTCCAAGGCGCTGGACGCCGACGACATCATGGGCGAGGGCGCGTACACCCTGGAGGTCTCCAGCCCCGGTGTCGACCGGCCGCTCACGCAGCCGCGGCACTGGCGGCGCAATCTCACCCGGCTGGTCACGGTCACGCTGCACAGCGGCGACAAGCTGACCGGCCGGATCAAGACGGTCTCCGACGAGGCCGCCGAACTGGACGTCGAGGGCCAGGTCCGCACGGTGCAGTACGCCGACGTGGCCAAGGCCAAGATCCAGATCGAGTTCAACCGGCCTGCCGGCAACGACGAACCTGCCGAGCGCGACGCCGACGGCACGGTGGAGGAGAACTGATGGACATCGACATGGCCGTCCTGCGCTCGCTGGAGCGGGAGAAGGACATCGCCTTCGACGTCGTGGTGGAGGCGATCGAGCAGGCGCTGCTGGTCGCCTACCACCGGACCGAGGGCGCGCAGCAGCACGCCCGCGCCGAGCTGGACCGCAAGACCGGGCACGTGATGGTCTACGCCCGGGAGATGGACGCCGAGGGCAACCTGGTCCGCGAGTACGACGACACCCCGGCCGACTTCGGCCGGATCGCGGCGACCACCGCCAAGCAGGTGATCCTGCAGCGGCTGCGCGACGCCGAGGACGAGGTGCGCTACGGCGAGTTCTCCGGCAAGGAGGGCGACATCGTCTCCGGTGTCGTCCAGCAGGGCCGCGACCCGCGCTCGGTGATGGTCGACCTGGGCAAGATCGAGGCCGTGCTGCCGGCGCCGGAGCAGGTGCCGGGGGAGAAGTACGAGCACGGCTCGCGGCTGCGGGTCTACGTGGTCGGGGTGCGCAAGGGCTTCAAGGGCCCGCAGATCACCGTGTCCCGCACGCACCCGAACCTGGTCAAGAAGCTGTTCGCGCTGGAGGTGCCGGAGATCGCCGACGGCACCGTCGAGATCACCGCGATCGCCCGTGAGGCCGGCCACCGGACCAAGATCGCGGTCCGCACGCTGAACCCGTCAGTGAACGGCAAGGGCGCCTGCATCGGCCCGATGGGCCAGCGGGTGCGCAACATCATGCACGAGCTGCACGGCGAGAAGATCGACATCATCGACCACAGCGACGACCCGGCGACCTTCGTCGGCAACGCGCTGTCGCCGGCGCAGGTCTCCTCGGTCGAGGTCGTGGACGCGGCGACGCGCTCCGCGCGGGTCGTCGTACCGGACTACCAGCTGTCGCTGGCGATCGGCAAGGAGGGGCAGAACGCCCGGCTGGCCGCCCGCCTGACCGGGTGGCGGATCGACATCCGGCCGGATACCGATGTGACTCGTGGGAACGAGAAGGTAGACTGATGTCTCGGTCGGTCGACTGAGTCGTCACCACACCCTGAGGAACTGTGACAGAGACTGCAGACGCGCGCCCCGGAAAGCTTCGGGAGCGCACCTGTATCGGGTGCCGGAAACGAGACAGTCCGACCGGCTTGCTGCGGATGACGGTGTCCGGAGGACGTGTCCTCCCGGATCCCGCGCATCGAGCACCCGGCCGTGGGGCGCACTTGCACCCGATGACCGAGTGTCTCGACCTCGCTGAGCGGCGCAAAGCGTTTCCGCGGGCCTTCAAGGTCCCGGGGCCGCTTGATCTGAGTCTGTTGCGGGCACAGGTCGAGAAGCAGTAGCACCAAGAGCACGACCAAGTGCGGCCGCCCGGCCGCCCACGGCCATGAGCCGTGACGACATGAAGGCGGGTCATCGACTCATGACCACTCGATGAGTGTCGAACGATGAGTGCAATGCGATGAGCATGTACGTCAACTAACGGTCCGCGGCCCCCAAGGCTCGGACCAGAGGGAGAGTAGTGGCAAAGGTCCGGGTCTACGAGCTCGCGAAAGAGCTCGGGGTTACCAGCAAGGTCGTACTGACCAGGCTGAACGACATGGGAGAGTTCGTCCGATCGGCGTCTTCGACGATCGAGGCACCCGTAGTCCGTAGATTGGCGGAGGAGTTCGAGAAGAACCCGCCGAAGAAGCGCGCGGCCAAGAAGGCCGCCGCCAGCACGTCCACCGCACCGCAGGCGACCGCTCCGGTCACCCCTGCGGAGCCCGCCGCGCAGCAGGCAGCCCCTGCCCCCGCGGCACCGGCCGAGCGCGCAGCCGCGCCGGCCGCCGAGGCCGCTCCGGCCCCGGCAGCACCGAAGGCTCCCGAGGTCTCCGCCCCCGCGGCGCAGGCTCCGGCCGCTCCGGTCACCGAAGCTCCGGCCAAGGAGACCAGCGCTCCCGCGGCAAGCGGTGCCACCCCGGCGCCGGCTCGTCCGGGCCCGCGACCTGGCCCCCGGCCCGGTCCGCGGACCGAGGCTCCTGCTGCTCCGGTCGCCCCGGCGACCAGCGAGCCGGCTTTCGAGGCTCCGGCCGCGCAGGCCACCCCGGCGGCTCCGGCCGCTCCGGCTCAGCCCGAGGTTCCGGCCGCTTCGTCGGCTCCGGCTTCTTCCGGCCAGCCGACGCAGGACCCGGCCGCCGAGGCTCCGGCCGCTCGCGCGCCGCGTGAGGACACCCGTCCGGCACCGCGTCCCGGTACGCCGGGCTCCGGTCCGCGTCCGGGTTCGGCTCCCCGTCCGGGTGGCTCGAGCTCCGCGCCGCGTCCCGGTGGTGCCCCCCGTCCGGGTGGTGCTCCGCGTCCCGGTGGCGGTCGTCCGGGTGGTCCCGGCGCCGGTGGACCTGGTGGTCCCCGTCCGGGTGCTCCGCGTCCGGGCAACAACCCGTTCAGCTCGACCCAGGGCATGCAGCGCGGTGGCGCCCGCCCGGGTCAGGGTGGTGGCGGCGCGCAGGCTCCGGCGGGCGCCAGCCCGGCCGGCATGCCCCCGCGCCCGCCGCAGGCTCGCAGCGGCGGCAACGACCGTCCGCGTCCGGGCGGCGTACCGGGTGCTCCCCGGCCGAACCCGGCGATGATGCCGAAGTCGTCGGCCGGCACGTTCACCGGTCGTCCGTCCGCTCCGGCGGGTGGCGGCCGTGGTCGCCCCGGTGGCGGCGGCGGTCCGGGTGGACCGAGTGCCGGTCCGCGCGGTGGCGGCGGTGGCGGTGGCGGCGGTTTCCGTCCCGGTGGTGGCCCGAGCGGTCCCCCCGGTGGTGGCGGCGGTCGTCCGGGCCCGGGCAACCGGGGCCGGGGCGGGACGCAGGGTGCCTTCGGGCGTCCGGGCGGTCCGGCCCGTCGTGGTCGCAAGTCCAAGCGCGCCAAGCGCCAGGAATTCGACAACATGCAGGCTCCGGCCGTCGGCGGCGTGCGCGTCCGGCACGGTAACGGCGAGGTCGTCAAGCTCGCCCGCGGTGCCTCGCTGACGGACTTCGCCGAGAAGGTCGGCGCGGATCCGGCGTCGCTGGTGCAGGTTCTGTTCCACCTCGGTGAGATGGTGACCGCGACCCAGTCGGTCAACGAGGAGACCCTGCAGCTGCTCGGCACCGAGCTCGAGTACGACGTGCAGATCGTGTCCCCGGAGGACGAGGACCGCGAGCTGCTGCAGTCGTTCGACATCGACTTCGGCACCAACGAGGGCGACGAGGACGACCTGGTCAAGCGGCCGCCGGTCGTGACCGTGATGGGTCACGTCGACCACGGTAAGACCAAGCTGCTGGACGCGGTCCGCGAGGCGAACGTGGTCGCCAAGGAGGCCGGCGGCATCACCCAGCACATCGGTGCCTACCAGGTGACCACCGAGGTCGACGGCGTGCAGCGCGCGATCACCTTCGTCGACACCCCGGGTCACGAGGCGTTCACCGCCATGCGTGCTCGTGGTGCGCAGGCCACCGACATCGTCATCCTGGTGGTCGCGGCCGACGACGGCGTGATGCCGCAGACGATCGAGGCGCTGAACCACGCCCGCGCGGCCGGTGTGCCGATCGTGGTCGCGGTCAACAAGATCGACGTCCCCGCGGCGGACCCGACCAAGGTGCGCGGTCAGCTGACCGAGTACGGCCTGGTCCCCGAGGAGTACGGCGGCGACACGATGTTCGTCGACGTCTCGGCGAAGTCCCGGATCAACATCGACGGGCTGCTCGAGAGTGTCGTGCTGACCGCGGACGCGGCGCTCGACCTGCGGGCCAACCCGAACATGCCGGCCCAGGGCATCGCGATCGAGGCGAACCTCGACAAGGGCCGTGGTCCGGTGGCGACCGTGCTGGTCCAGCGCGGAACGCTGCGGGTCGGCGACTCGATGGTGGCCGGTCCGGCCTACGGCCGGGTCCGGGCGATGCTGGACGAGCACGGCGACGCGGTCGACGAGGCCACGCCGTCGCGTCCGGTCCTGGTCCTCGGTCTGACCGCGGTCCCGGGCGCCGGCGACAAGTTCCTGGTCGTCGACGACGACCGGATGGCTCGCCAGATCGCGGAGAAGCGCGAGGCACGGGCTCGTGCGGCGGCCAACGCCAAGCGGCGCGCACGTCGTACCCTCGAGGACTTCATGGCCTCGATGGAGAAGGGCGAGACGCAGGAACTGCTGCTCATCCTGAAGGGCGACGTGTCCGGTTCGGTCGAGGCGCTGGAAGACGCGCTGGTCCGGATCGAGATCGACGACGAGGTCAACCTGCGCGTCATCGACCGTGGTGTCGGTGCGATCAACGAGAACGACGTCAACCTGGCGATGGCCTCGAACGCCGTCATCATCGGCTTCAACGTGCGGCCGGCGGGCAAGGCCGGCGACGTGGCCGAGCGCGAGGGTGTCGACATCCGGTACTACTCGGTGATCTACTCCGCGATCGACGACATCGAGGCGGCCCTGAAGGGCATGCTCAAGCCGATCTACGAAGAGGTCGTGCTGGGCCAGGCGGAGATCCGCGAGATCTTCCGCTCCTCGAAGGTCGGAAACATCGCCGGTTGCTGGGTGACCAGTGGGCTGGTCCGCCGCAACGCCAAGATCCGGTTGATCCGCGACGGTGCGGTGATCGTCGAGAACGGCGAACTGTCGTCGCTGAAGAGGTTCAAGGACGACGCGTCCGAGGTCCGCGAGGGCTTCGAGTGTGGTCTGACGGTGAACAACTTCAACGACATCAAGATCGGCGACATCGTCGAGTCGTTCGAGCTGCGCGAGAAGCCGCGAAGCTGACAAAGAGCCGTCCGCCGGGATCCATCGGTCCCGGCGGACAGCTCGCGGAGTAACGTCCGGAGCGGCGGTGTCACAGCCGCCGCTCCGGACGTTACGTATGAATGAGGGAGTGAGCCCGGATGGGTGAAGCAAGGGCGAAGCAGCTGGCCGACCGGATCCAGGTCCTGGTGGCCGAACTGCTGGAGCGCCGGGTCAAGGACCCTCGGCTCGGCTTCGTCACCGTGACCGACGCCAAGCTGACCGCCGATCTCGGTGAGGCCAGCGTCTTCTACACGGTGTACGGCGGCGAGCAGGAGCGCGCGAGCACGGCGGCCGCGCTGGAGTCGGCCCGTGGGCTGATCCGCAGCGAGGTCGGCAAGGCGCTGGGCCTGCGCCGGGCGCCGAGCCTGGCGTTCTACCTCGACGCGATCCCGGAGACCGCCGGGCAGATCGAGGAACTGCTGGCCAAGGCGCGGCAGGCCGACGCCGAGGTGGCCAAGGCCGCCGCGGGCGCCAAGCCGGCCGGCGACGCCGACCCGTACAAGCGCCGCGAGGACGATGACGACGACGACGAGTGAACCGATCGTTGCCGACGGCATCGTCGTCGTCGACAAGCCGGCCGGGCTGACCTCGCACACCGTGGTCGCCCGGGTCCGGCGACTGGCCGGCACCCGCAAGGTCGGGCACGCCGGCACGCTCGACCCGATGGCCACCGGCGTACTGGTGGTCGGGGTGAACCGGGCGACCCGGCTGCTCGGCCACCTGCAGCTGGCCGACAAGTCGTACGACGCGACGGTGCTGCTCGGGGCGACCACGACCACCGACGACGCCGAGGGCGAGCTGCTCAGCACCGCGTCCCCGCAGGCACTGGCCGCGATCACCACCAAGGCGATCTCGGCGGCGATCGAGCCGTTCCGCGGCGACATCTCGCAGATCCCGTCGAAGGTGTCGGCGATCAAGGTCGACGGCAAGCGCGCGTACGAACGCGTCCGGGCCGGCGAGGAGATCGAGCTCAAGGCGCGGGCCGTCACGATCAGCCGGTACGACGTACGGGAGATCCGGCGGGATGAACAGGGCATCGAGGTCGACATCTCGGTGGACTGCTCGAGCGGGACCTACATCCGCGCGCTGGCGCGGGATCTCGGCGCGGTGCTCGGTGTCGGTGGACACCTGACCGCGCTGCGCCGGACGCGGGTCGGCGGGTTCGACCTGTCCGCGGCGCACACACTGGAGGCGCTCGGCGACAAGTTCGTGCTGCTGCCGATCGCTGACGTCGCCGCGCAGACGTTCGCCCGCTTCGACGCCGATGCCGAGCAGGAGGCCGCCATTCGTACCGGTCGGCCGCTGGCAGGGCTCAAGCTGGACGCGGGGGAGACGGCGATGTTCGCGCCGGACGGGACGTTCCTGGCGCTGTACGCGCCGCACGGTCCGCTGGCCAAACCGAGTGCGGTTTTTGTCGGTTAGCCGACGGTGCCGTGGGTGCCGTCGACGGTGATCGGCTGACCGTCCGCGAAGGCGGTCAACACGGTGGGGATGCCGAGGACGGCGGGGATCCGGCGTTCGCGGGCGACGATCGCCGCGTGGCACAGCCGTCCGCCGGTCTCGGTGACCACTGCGGAGACGACGCCGAACAGGGGTGTCCAGGTGGGATCGGTGAAGCGGCAGACGAGGACGTCGCCGGGTTGGACTCGGCTGAAATCTTCCGGGCCGTGGACTACTCGGGCCGGGCCGGTGGCGGTGCCTGGGCTGCCGGGGGTTCCGCGGAGGAGCGGGGACTCCGGCCGCTCGGCGCAGTCCGCGCCGGCCGCGCGTTCCGCGGCATCCGCCGGGCCGCGCGCGGCGGTGATGGTAGTTGCCTCCAGCAACGGCAGCTCGGCGGTGGCCGGGCGGGCCTGGAGCAGCCAGATCTGGCCGTTCCGCACCGCGAACTCGATGTCCTGCGGCCCGCCGAGGTGAGCCGCGACCTCTTGGCCCAACTGATGCAACCGCTGAAGCTCTTCGTCAGTGAGGCACAGCACCTGTTGCCGATCGGGCGGCACCGAGCTGGTCGCCGGACCGGCCGGTCCGCAATCGATCCGCGTCCGCTTGCCCCCGCAGCGGCGCCCGGCAACGCCTTCCGCGCCGACAGCGAAGGCGTCCGGCGTCACCAGGCCCTGCACCACGCTCTCCCCGAGCCCCCAGGACGCCTCGATCACGCTGTCGCCGCCCTCGACGGTGAACAACACCCCGGCGACGTCGGCGTCGACGTGCTGCTGCACGATCACCGCCATTGACGCGGCCGTCCGGCCGTCGCGGTAGGCGACCGCGCGGTCGGACCAGAGCGACTCCCGGGTCGCCAGAATCTTGTCGATCACCGCCGGCACCCCTTGGACCCCGAGGAAGCTCTCGTACTGCCCGGCAGCCGAAGCGCCCGCCGTGTCCTCGCCCGCAGCCGACGACCGTACGGCGACCGGTCCGTCGCCCAAAGCGGCCAGCCCTTCGGCCACCGCGCCGGTCAGATCCTCGATACCGGCGGGAACCACGAAACCTGCTGGAACCGGAAAGCCCGCGCGGACCAGCACGCCGAGCGCCGCCGCTTTGGGTCCGGCCACCGCGACCGTGGCGTCGGTCAGTGCGACGATCACGCCTACCTCCGGCTTCAACAAACTGTTGACAACAATCCGTTGATGATCGCCGGTTTCGCCGTCCGACGCAAACGGCTACGCGATCAGCTCGGCGAACGCGACCAGGTTGGCCTCGTACTCCTTCGACCTGGGGTCGAACCCGCCACAGGTGATCAACCGCAATCCCGCATGGTCGAGGTCGCCGTACACCGCCGCGCTCGGGAAGCCGGTTTTGGCGTACTGCTGGACCCGGCTCACCCGGAACACCGCCGTCGAGCGGTCCTGCCGCGTCACCGTGACCTTGTCGCCGGGCTTCAGCCGGGAGAGCTTGGCGAAAACACCGGCGCGCCCTGACCAGCGGACGTGGCCCGCGATGACGGCCGGGCCTCGCTCGCCGGGCGTCGGGGCTCCGGTGAACCAGCCGGCCGGAAAGCCGTTCGGCGGGACTTGCAGCGCGCCGTCGGACTGGAGGCCGAGGCGCATCAGGCTCGAGTCCACCCCGATCGCGGGAATGCTCACCCGCGTCGGGGTGGACCTCCGCAGCGGAACCGGCTTTCCGCGTCCCTGACCGGGGGATGATGGCCGGGACGGTTCGGCGGAAGGCTCCGGGCGGAGCTTCGGGGTGGGGTCGGGCTTGGGCTTGGGCTTGCGCGCCGGCGTGCTGCGGTACGGCGTACTGGCGGTGGGCCTGGTCGGGGTGATGACGCTGGTGGTGGGCGCAGCGGTTCCGCTCGTTGCGAGGCCGGTCGCGGGCGGGCCGGGCTGAGTCGGCCCCGTGCCCGACTCAGAGGTACACCCGGTCACCGTCACGACGGCCGTCAGAAGCAGAACCGCTGCGCCGGTCTTCATCGGGCCCCGGAACCGATCCAGCCGAACCACGGTGTGGCCGGCTCGATGAGACACATCGACGCCAGGCCGGACGCGTCACCGGTTCCGACGGGGCCTTCGGGGGTCTCGGTGACCTGCGGCGGCCGGGGGGAGGTCGGCGGCTGCGGCGGGGACGTCGGGGGTGCCGGCGGGCGAGTGGTGGGCGGGGAGCTCGGCGGACTGGACGGCGGGCTCGTCGGGGGTGTGGTGGGCGGCGAGCTCGGCGGAGTCGTGGGCGGTGTGCTCGGCGGTGTTGTGGGCGGTGTCGTCGGGGGTGAGGTGGGCGGAGTGGTCGGGGGTGTTGTCGGCGGGCTTGTCGGAGGCGTTGTGGGCGGTGTTGTCGGAGGTGTGGTGGGGGGCGTTGTCGGCGGCGTCGTGGGAGGAGTCGTCGGAGGTGTGGTCGGGGGTGTCGTGGGCGGAGTGGTTGGCGGTGTGGTGGGCGGAGTCGTCGGCGGCGTGGTCGGCGGCGTCGTGGGGGAGCAGGACGGCTTGGTCAGCGTGTTCGTGTCCAGCGTCACCGACCCGTTGCGGGCCAGCATCCGGCCGACCGCGGTGGCGCCGGTGTTCATCGTGATCGACGTCAGCGCAAGGATCGTCCCGCGGAACTGCGTCGAGGTGCCGATCGTCGCCGAGCTGCCCACCTGCCAGTACACGTTGCACGCGCTCGCGCCGTTGACCAGCACCACACTGCTGCTGGTAGCTGTGGTCAGGCTCGAGCCCGCCTGGAACACGAAGACCGCCCCCGCGTCGCCCTCCGCGTCCAGCGTCAGTGCGCCGGTCAGTCCCAGCGTGGACGCCGAGTTGTAGACCCCTTGGGTCAGCCGCTTGCCGCCCAGGTCGTCGGTGACCGGGATCGGTGGCCCTTCCCCGGCCGCGACGTTGTACGCCGTGACCAGGTCGTCCTTCGCCCCCTGGGTGACCGAGTCGCCCGCGTGGTTGGTGCCGGTGATCGTCATCGTTCCGGTCCCGGTGATCGACGGGTTCGGGAAGCTGCCGATGTCACCGGTCAGCACGGTCGGACCAGTGTTGGTGATCCCGGCCCCGGCCAGGACGACGAAGCTTTCGGCGGTTCCGAGCGGCACCGGTACGGCGGCCGCCTGAGCGGTGCCGCCGGTGGCCAGCAGCCCGCCGGCGGAGACGACGAGCGCTGCCGCGACGGCAAGGGCGCTCAGGCGCAACCGGCCGGCGGCCGTTGCGGAGATGGACGATTTCATGGTCGGTGTCATCCTCAGTCCCTCGATGAGCCGCGGTCCGATCGACTGATCGGCACGGCTTTGTTGCCCCGAGCACATTCGGTCCCGCAGGAGGATCAGCGGACGTCAGAACGACATCTAGCGATCGGGCGGGTCTGGGCCCGGACAGGACATCGGAGACCGCCACGCACGGCAGGATCTTCCATCGTCCTGCCGCCTGGTGGCGTGTTCGCACCCCGTTCGACCGGCGGCGGCCCATCGGGCCGACTGTTGCCGATCACAATCAGTTACTGAAATCTGACCGTAGGTCAGGGATTACGAGCTGTCAACGGCTGGATAGGTGCAGGGGGCAACCAGTACGATTGACCTCAACATTCTGTTGACAACAACCTGTTGATGGTGGACTGTTCGAGGGTGCGAAGCGATGATCACGAGCAGGCCGAGCGGGAGCGCCAGGCGCGCCGCGAGCTGTTGAACCGGGGTGCCGACGAGTTGGAGCGGCGACCGTGGCAGCCGCCACCGGTGCCACCGTCGGCGGTGGACCTCCTCCAGTTCTTCCTCTGGAAGGGCGGCGACCAGGAGGCGGCGCTTGCTGCCCTCCGGCTGCTGCCCGCAGCACGGGCCGAACTCGACCAGTTGGAGACCGGGCTGCTGTTCGCGGCGCGCGGGCTCGGGCTGACCTGGGCGCAGATGGCCCAGGCCTTGGGGCTCAACTCCCCGCAGGCCTGTCAGCAGCGGCTCGATCGGCTGGCAGCGCGTCAGGCGGAGGCATGACCCGGGCGTCGGACCCGGGGCTGCTCGTGCTGCACGCCGTACGGCTGAAGGGGATGGCGGACGTCAGCACGGTCGCGGCCCGCTTCGGCCTCGACCAGGCGATGGCGGACGAGCTGCTGCTCGACTACCAGGCCTACGGCTGGGTGACGTGGAGCGAGTTCGCCGGGACCGGTGGCTGGTCGCTGACACCGGCCGGGCGGGCGGAGAACGAACGACGGCTCGCCGTCGAGCGCAAGGACGCGGGCGACGCCGTACTTCGGGAGGTGTACCAGGAGTTCCTGCCGCTCAACGCGCGGCTCCAGCAGGCCTGCACGGACTGGCAGTTGCGACCGTCCGAGGACGATCCGATGGCGTTCAACGACCACACGGATGCGGCGTGGGACGCCCGGGTCGTCAAGACGCTGACCGCGCTGAGTGTGCGTCTCGACGAGCTGGTCACCCGGCTGTCCGGCGTACTGGAGCGTCTCGGCGGGTACGACGAACGCTTCGCCACCGCGCTCGGCCGGGTGCCGCGCGACAACACCTGGGTGGACGGGTCGGGCAAGGACTCCTGCCACACGGTCTGGTTCGAGCTGCACGAAGACCTGATCGCCACCCTCGCGGTCGAACGCGGTCAGTAGGCTGGAGGTGTGCGTTCCCGACCTACGTTGAGCTGGACACCCGGTCCTGAGGTGCTGGCGCTCGAGCCCGGTACGGCGGACCTCGCGCCGGTGATCGAGGCGGTGGCCGCGGGTGGTGCGGTGGTGCTGTCCGGGGCTGGGATCTCGACCGAGTCGGGCATCCCGGACTACCGGGGTGCGACCGGGAGTCTGCGGACCCACACCCCGATGACGTACGGCGACTTCGTCGGCAGCGAGTCCGGCCGGCAGCGGTACTGGGCACGCAGCCACCTCGGCTGGCGGACCATCGCCCGCGCCGACCCGAACGCCGGCCATCGCGCGGTCGCCACGCTGCAGGCCCGCGGCTACCTCAGCGGCGTGATCACCCAGAACGTCGACGGCCTGCACCAGGCGGCCGGCGCCCGCGACGTGATCGAGCTGCACGGCAACCTCGACCGCGTGATCTGCCTGAACTGCCGCGACACCAGCCCGCGCGAGGAACTCGACCGCCGGCTGCGTGCGGCGAATCCCGACTTCGAGGGCCAGGCGCTGCGCATCAATCCCGACGGTGACGTCGACCTGCCGGAGGAGACCGTGCGGGGGTTCCAGCTGGTTCCGTGCCGCAACTGTGGATCCCCACTGCTGAAGCCCGATGTCGTGTTCTTCGGCGAGAACGTGCCGAAGCCGCGGGTCGAGCGCTGCTACGAGCTGATCGACGAGGCCGAGTCGATGCTGGTGCTCGGCTCGTCCCTGACCGTGATGTCGGGTTTCCGTTTCGTCCGGTACGCCGCGAAGGCCGGCAAGCCGGTGCTGATCATCAACCACGGTCTGACCCGGGGAGACCCGCTCGCGACGCACCGCGTCGACCTGCCGCTGGGCCAGGCGCTGACGGAGCTGACCGAAGCGCTCGGCTGAGCCGGGCTCCACGAGACAGCCCGCGGGCCCAAAAAACCGCCGGGCCGGCCCACGCGTGAAGTGGGCCGGCCCGGCGTCCGCCGTACGGATTGGAAAGGGTCAGCGTTGCGCGCCGGTCCGTAGGCGGTCCAAGTGGGCCCTCGATTGTGCACGGTAGGCCTCCGGCAGGCGGGTCTTCGCGGCCTGGTTGCTCAGCTCGCGCGCCTGCCGCGCGAACCTGGCCTGCTCGGCCGCCGTCACCGTCTGCGGGACGCCGGTGAGCTTCTTGACGGTCAGCGCCGCGACACCGGCCTGACCCTCGAACCGCGGGTGGTAGCTGTAGGCACGGAGCAGGTTGATGTCCTTGCCCTGGATCCAGGCCTGGCCGTTCGGGGCGCAGGCGTCGTGGCCGGTGGACGGGCCGAAGGTGTCGAGGTAGAGCACGCCGGCCGCGGTCGCCGCGTTCTCGACGGCTTTGTTGAGCTCCTGCTCGATCGAGTACAGGTAGCGGTAGTCACCGTCGGCGAACGGAAGGATGGCCGGGCAGGTGCCCTGCTCCGGCGCGATCTTCGGGTAGCCGATCAGGACGACGGTCGCCTGCGGTGCCTTCGCCTTGATCGCCTTGGCGACCTCGGTGATCCGGCCCTGCGTCTTGGCGATGTCGGCCTTCAGCGTGTCCACGCCGTCGACAGTGAAGTGCTGCTTGCACGGCGCGCCGCCGGCGTCGTTGGCGCGCAGCTTCGGGCAGGTGCCGATGATCCGGCCGAACACGCCGAAGTCGTTGCCGCCGATCCCGACCGTGACCAGGTCGGTGTCCGGGGTCAGCGCGTTGAACTGCGGGGGAGCGACACCGAACGGCGTCTTCTGCGGCTGGGTCATGTTGGTGGTGTCGGCGCCACCGCAGCTCACGTCGGTGAAGCGCTGCACCCGCAGCAGACCGGCGAGCAGCTTCGGATAGTTGCTGGTCGAGCGCAGGCAGCCCAGCGAGAGCAGCTCCGGCAGCGGGACCAGCGGCGCGGACGTGTAGGAGTCACCGAGCGCGACGTACTTGCTGTACGCCGCCTTCGGCGTGACGGCGGACCGATCCGGTGCGGCCGCCCGGGCGGGGGCCGTGACGGACAACGCGCCGATCGTGGCGAGCGCGGTGAACGCTGCGACTGCACGGGGAATTCTCACGGGACCTCCGGGATGGGGCAGTGCGGCCCACAGTAGGTTGTGTGACCGGTCGATTACAAGGGGTGATCGGGGACCTGGTGCACCGGCCCGAACGGTTTCGTGGAATCCTTCTGCCATGCGTGTCTGGCACG
Source organism: Kribbella sp. ALI-6-A (assembly GCF_001984195.1). Taxonomy (GTDB): domain Bacteria; phylum Actinomycetota; class Actinomycetes; order Propionibacteriales; family Kribbellaceae; genus Kribbella. The sequence goes on along the minus strand of NZ_MTQN01000011.1, from coordinate 794,361 downwards.
GTTTGGACGAGGTGGGCCCCGACTACGGTCCGTCGGTCGTCACCATCGGCAACTTCGACGGCGTGCACCGCGGGCACCAGGAGGTGCTGGAGCACGCGCGGGCGCGGGCCGAGCGGCTCGGTGGGCTGCCGGTGGTCGCGCTCACCTTCAACCCGCACCCGATGGCCGTGCTGCGGCCCGACAAGGCGCCGGCGACGATCAGCGAGCCCGAGGAGCGGGCCCAGCTGCTCTGCGACGCCGGTGCCGACGCGGTGCTGATCCTGCCGTTCGACAAGGAGACCTCGACCTGGTCGCCGCAGGAGTTCATCGACCGCGTCCTGGTTCGCACGCTGCACGCCAAGGCGGTCGTGGTCGGCGAGAACTTCCGCTTCGGCCACAAGGCCGCCGGGCACGTCGACACCCTGGTCGAGGCGGGTGCCGCGGCCGGCTTCGAGGTGGAGGGCCTCGCGCTGCGCGGCGAGGACCAGCCGTGGTCGTCGACCTACATCCGCGAGCTGATCGCCGCCGGTGACGTCGAGCGGGTGGCGACGGCGCTGGGCCGGCCGTTGCGGGTCGTCGGCACGGTGATCGAGGGCGACAAGCGGGGTCGCGAGCTGGGGTACCCGACCGCGAACATCCCGGCCGAGTCGGGCTCGGCGATCCCGCTCGACGGCGTGTACGCCGGCCGGCTGACCGTGCTGGAGCCGGCGCCCGGCGCCCCGGCGTACGGGGAGGCGTTCCCGGCGGCGATCAGCGTCGGCAGCAATCCGACGTTCGACGGGATCGACCGGCGGGTGGAGTCCTACGTGCTGGACCGCGACGACCTCGAGCTGTACGGCGCGCGGGTCGCGGTGGACTTCGTCGCCCGGCTGCGCGGCTCGCAGATCCGGTTCGACACCATCGACGAGCTGCTGGTGCAGATGAAGGCCGACGTCGACCAGGCCCGCCGGCTGCTGACCGGCGACGGCGCGGGGGACACCCCGGCCGGGGCGGGGAATTAGCCCCGCCTGTCCACAGGCTGATACCCTGGACGCTGCCGTCTGAACGGCCGCGGATCGAGAGTGCCCGGGTGACAAAAGCCCCGGTGCGCCGCGCAACGGACATCGAGAGGATCAACGTGTCGTCTGCCAATCCTGAGGCGAAGAAGAAGATCATCGGCGAGTACGCCCTGACCGAGGGCGACACCGGTTCCCCCGAGGTCCAGGTCGCGCTGCTCACGCACCGCATCGCCGACCTGACCGAGCACCTGAAGGAGCACAAGCACGACCACCACAGCCGTCGTGGTCTGCTCCTGCTGGTCGGTCAGCGCCGCCGGCTGCTGAACTACCTGGCGAAGAAGGACATCAACCGCTACCGCTCGCTGATCGAGCGGCTCGGTCTGCGCCGATGACGTCGTGAGAAGCGGCCACCGCACTCCGGTGGCCGCTTCTCGCGTATCCATGCCCGGGCTTCCGGGGGTGGCACAACTGAAGAATCAACGACAACGAGACGACGCGAACGCGTACCGGGACAACGACCGGTCCTCGGTAGTGGCTTTCGGGACAGCGCCCAGCGGTACAGCGCTCGACCCGCGGGCCTCGATCGAAGACCGGCACCCCCGGACCCCGCGCCTCACCGTCGTCTCAAGGTAGAGAGGGGTATCCCGTGTCGGGATCCACCAACGCGCCCATGGAGGGCGCACAGTACGCCGAAGCCGTGATCGACAACGGCAGCTTCGGCACCCGCACCATCCGCTTCGAGACGGGCCGTCTGGCCCAGCAGGCCGCCGGTTCGGCCGCCGCGTACCTCGACGGCGACACGATGGTGCTGTCGGCCACGACGGCCAGCAAGAAGCCCAAGGAGCAGTTCGACTTCTTCCCGCTGACGGTCGACGTCGAGGAGCGGATGTACGCCGCCGGGCGCATTCCCGGCTCGTTCTTCCGTCGTGAGGGCCGGCCCAGCGAAGAGGCCATCCTGACCTGCCGGCTGATCGACCGCCCGCTGCGGCCGTCGTTCGTGTCCGGCCTGCGCAACGAGATCCAGGTCGTCATCACCGTCCTGGCGCTCAACCCGGACACGCTGTACGACGTGCTGGCGATCAACGCCGCGTCGATGTCCACCCAGATCGCCGGGCTGCCGTTCTCGGGCCCGATCGGCGCCACCCGCGTCGCGCTGATCGACAAGCAGTGGGTCGCGTTCCCGACCCACACCGAACTCGAGGACGCCGTCTTCGACATGGTCGTGGCCGGCCGGGTGACCGACACCGGTGACGTCGCGATCATGATGGTCGAGGCCGAGTCCACCCCGGGCACCTTCGACGCCGTTGCCGCCGGCAAGCAGGCGCCGACCGAGGAGATCGTGGCCGAGGGCCTCGAGGCCTCGAAGGGCTTCATCAAGACCCTGGTCGAGGCGCAGTCCGCGCTGGCCGCCGCGGCGTCCAAGCCGACCGGTGAGTTCCCGGTCTTCCCGGATTACCAGGACGACGCGTTCGCCGCTGTCGAGGCCGCCGCGACCGAAGAGCTGTCGCAGGCTCTCACGATCGCCGGCAAGCACGACCGCGAGGAGGCCACCGAAGCCATCAAGGCCGCCGTGGTCGCCAAGCTGGCCGCCGACTTCGAGGGGCGGGAGAAGGAGCTGTCCGCGGCCTTCCGCTCGCTGACCAAGCAGCTGGTCCGCCAGCGCGTGCTCAAGGACAAGGTCCGCATGGACGGCCGTGGCCTGAGCGACATCCGTCCGCTCAAGGCGCAGGTCAAGGTGCTGCCGCGGGTGCACGGCTCGGCGATCTTCGAGCGCGGCGAGACCCAGATCATGGGTGTCACCACGCTGAACATGCTCCGGATGGAGCAGCAGCTGGACACGCTGTCGCCGGAGACCCGCAAGCGCTACATGCACAACTACAACTTCCCGCCGTACTCGACCGGTGAGACCGGCCGGGTGGGTTCGCCCAAGCGCCGCGAGATCGGTCACGGCGCGCTGGCCGAGCGGGCCCTGGTGCCGGTACTGCCGTCGCGCGAGGACTTCCCGTACGCGCTGCGTCAGGTCTCCGAGGCGCTCGGCTCGAACGGCTCCACCTCGATGGGTTCGGTCTGCGCCTCGACACTGTCGCTGCTGTCGGCCGGTGTGCCGCTGAAGGCGCCGGTCGCGGGCATCGCGATGGGCCTGATCTCCGGTGAGGTCGACGGCAAGACCGAGTACGTCGCGCTGACCGACATCCTGGGCGCGGAGGACGCGTTCGGCGACATGGACTTCAAGGTCGCCGGCACCAAGGACTTCGTCACCGCCCTGCAGCTGGACACCAAGCTGGACGGCATCCCGGCCAGCGTGCTGGCCGGTGCGCTGACCCAGGCCAAAGAAGCCCGCCTGACCATCCTGGACGTGATGTCGAAGGCCATCGACGCCCCGGGTGAGATGAGCGAGTTCGCGCCGCGGGTCATCTCGGTGAAGGTCCCGGTCGACAAGATCGGCGAGGTCATCGGCCCCAAGGGCAAGATGATCAACCAGATCACCGACGAGACCGGTGCCGACATCTCCATCGAGGACGACGGCACGGTCTACATCGGTGCGACCGACGGCCCCTCGGCCGACGCGGCGCGCGCGATGATCAACGCGATCGCCAACCCGACCATGCCGGAGAAGGGCGAGCGCTACCTGGGCACGGTCGTGAAGACGACCAACTTCGGGGCGTTCATCAGCCTGCTGCCGGGCAAGGACGGTCTGCTGCACATCTCGAAGCTGCGTCCGCTGGCCGGCGGCAAGCGGGTCGAGGCGGTCGAGGACATCCTCTCGGTCGGCCAGAAGCTGCAGGTCGAGATCGCCGAGATCGACGACCGGGGCAAGCTGTCGCTGATCCCGGTGATCGAGGGCGAGGATGGCGACAAGGCCGACGCCGCCGACGACGACAGCGCCGATGACAAGGCCGCTGCCGCCGAGTGAGTCGAGCCACCACCAGCACGTTGCTGAGCCCGGAACAGGGCGGTCCGGTCAAACGGACCGTCCTGCCCTCCGGGCTCCGCGTGCTCTCCCAGTCCGCCCCGGGCTTCCGCTCGGTCACCTTCGGCGTGTGGGTCGGGGTCGGCTCGCGCGACGAGCCGGTCCAGCTGGCCGGCGCCACGCACTTCCTCGAGCACCTGCTGTTCAAGGGCACCGAGCGCCGGGACGCGCTGGAGATCTCCGCGTCGCTGGACGCCGTCGGCGGGGAGATGAACGCCTTCACCGGCAAGGAGTACACCTGCTACTACGCGCGGGTGCTGGACTCCGACCTCCCGCTGGCCGTCGACGTGATCTGCGACATGATCACCTCGGCGACGCTGGCTCCGGACGACGTCGAGTCCGAGCGTGACGTGATCGACGAGGAGATCGCGATGCACGCCGACGAGACCTCCGACCACATCCACGACCTGTTCGCCGAGCAGCTGTGGGGCCCGACCCCGCTCGGCCGCTCGATCACCGGTACGCCGGAGTCCGTGGCGGGTCTGACCCGCCGCCAGGTCGTCGGCTGGTACCGGCGCCGCTACCGGCCGGAGAACATCGTCGTCTCCGTGGCCGGCAACGTGGAGCACTCCGACGTCGTCCGCCTGGTCCGCAAGGCGTTCGAGCGGCACTGGGTCACCGGCGAGGCCGAGCCGGCACCGGTCCGGCGCGGATCGGGTCGCCGTCTCCCGACGTACGGGGGAGTGCGGGTCCACCACCGCGACGTCGAGCAGGCGCACCTGGTGCTCGGCATGCCCGGGCTGGTGCGCAACGACGAACGCCGGTACGTCGCCGGCGTGCTGCACGGGATCGTCGGTGGCGGGATGTCGTCGCGCCTGTTCCAGGAGGTGCGGGAGAAGCGCGGCCTGGCCTACTCGGTGTTCACCTTCGGTTCGGCGTACGCGGACTCCGGCATGGTCGGGGTCTACGCGGGCTGCCTGCCGAAGAAGGCGCCGGAGGTGCTGGACGTGATCCGCGCCGAGCTGAGCACGATCGCGGCCGGCGGCATCACGCCGGACGAACTGCTGCGCGGCAAGGGCCAGATGCGCGGGTCGGTCGTGATGGGCATGGAGGACACCGGCGCCAAGATGACCCGGATCGCCAAGGCCGAACTCGTGTACGGCGAACTGCCGACCGTCGACGAGATCCTCGAGCGCATCGACGCGGTCACGCTCGACGACGTGCACGCGCTCGCCGCCGAGCTCTACGCCGGCACCCCGGCCCTCACCGTGATGGGCCCGTTCGACGAGGACACCACGGTCTTCGACCTGTAGGTGCTCGGCTGCGCGCGACGTCGCCGTGTGGCAGAGTTGCCCACGGCGACACCGCCGTACGTTATCTGCCTCTGGATTCGCTGGCTGAATCGCATCGCATTTAGCGGCCCACGTGTCCCGCCGGTCCGCCGGCTGGGACTTCGGCCTGCGATGAATGAGGTGCTCCGTGCCTGCTGCTGCTTTCTCGACCCGTGACGCGCTCCGGGTGTCCGTGCGTACTGCCGGAGATTCGCTCGTCGACTCGGCGCGATCGGCGCCCGGCTGGCTGGCGGTCTCCGCGCTTCTCCTGCTGCTGCAGGCCGTGCTGCCAGCGGGGCAGGTGGTCTTCCTGGAACGGCTCGTCGACGGGTTGGCGGCCGGCCGGTCGTCATGGGGGCCGTTGCTCGGGCTGACCGTTGTCGTCGGGGCGATGTACCCGCTCGGCCAAGTTGGCCTGGCCGCAACGCAACGGCTGGCGCTGCGACTGCGGCTGAGGTACCGGACGGAGCTCGCGCAGGCGGCCGCCCGGCTGACTCCGAGCCGGTTGGCTCAGCCGGACGTGACGACCGACCTGGAGGCGAGCCAGACGGCGACCGCGGTGATGGATGCGGTGGCGGGCAAGGCGCTGCAGGTGCTCGGGGCCGGAGTGACCTCCGTCGTCCTGTGCGCCGTGGTCTGGCAGCTCAACCCGGTGTCGGGCCTGCTCGTTCTCGCCGCGCTGGTGCCGACCGTGCTCGCGTTCACCGGCATCTCCCGGATGGAGGCGCGCGGCTGGCCCCTGGTCGCCGCCTCCGACCGGCGGGCGGCGTACGCGACCGAGCAGCTGGTGCAGCAGCGGCCGGGCACCGAGCTGGCGGTCCTCGGTTCGGGGCGCAAGGTCGCGGACCTCGTCGCCGTACGGCGAACCGAGGCGACCCAAGTGCTCGATCGGATGATCGGCAAGGCGATGCTGTGGGAACTCGCGGCCGCATTGGCGACTGCCGTGCTGTTCGGGGGCGCGCTGGTCGCACTCGTCCGAGGTGGTGCGTCCGGTGCCGGTACGGCGGCCGCGGTGGCCGGGACGATCTCCGGACTGAACGCGATCCGGTTGTGCGGCTACGCCTTCGGCATGATCGTCACCGCCGCCCCGCAGGCCAGGATCTACCGCCACTTCGTGAACTCGGTCCCGCCGGCCGAACCGCAGGTCGTCGTGCGTGACGTGGCGTGCATCGAGCTCGACGGCGTCGGCTACACCTATCCCGGCACGGACCGGCCGGCGTTGCGGGACGTGTCGATCAGGGCCGAGCGTGGCGAGATGATCGCGCTGGTCGGCGTCAACGGCGCCGGGAAGACGACCGCGGTCAACACGCTCGTCGGCATGCTGTCGCCGTCCTCGGGCCGGGTGCTGCTCGACGGGCGCGACGCCGCGGAGCTGACCGAGGCCGAGCGGCTCGGGCACTTCGGTCTGCTGGTGCAGGAGTTCGGCAAGTTCGAGTTCTCGTTGCGGGACGTGGTCGCGCTCGGCGCGCCGGACGACGTGACCGACGACGCCGTACGGCGGGCGCTGGTCTGCGCCGAGGCCGAAGCGTTCACCAGGCGCATGTCCGGTCTGGACGCCCAGCTCGGGCAGCAGTGGGGCGGGACGGGAGTGTCCGGCGGCCAGTGGCAACGGCTCGCGCTGGCGCGGATCTACCTGCGCGACGCCGGTGTCTGGATCCTCGACGAACCGACGTCCGCGATCGATGCCGAGGCCGAGCGGGAGATCTTCTCCGAGCTGTGCCGGACCCGGCACGAACGGATCACCGTCGTGGTCTCGCACCGGGCCTGGACGTTGCGCGAGATGGACCGGATCTACGTGCTCGACGACGGCGTCGTGGTCCAGCAGGGCCGGTACGACGAACTGCTCGCGGCGACACCCGGACGCTTCGCCGAGATCTTCGCCGGTCAGGCAAAATCCTGAGTTGTGCTCTGATGACTTCGATCCGCTGACGGAGATATGGGCGATGGTACGCCGTCGCCGTGGTCAGGTGCTCTGATGTCTTTCCTAATGGCTCCGCTAAGTAACGTGTTTGTTACGCGCATGCTTTTTGTTACTGACAACGTTGACATGCGCACTAACGACCAGCAAACATATCCGGCACATCCGCCCGCCTAGCGGTTCTCCGCCGAGGAAGTTGGTACGACGTGCGACGTGTGACTGGTGTTCTGGGGGCGACGCTGGGGCTGGCCCTGGTGCTCGGCGCCTGCGGTGACGGCAACGGCAGCAGCAGTGGGGACAGCGGGGGAGGCGGGGCGAAGAGCGCGGTGATCGCGATCGCCGCCGACCCGCTGGAGTTCATCAACCCGCTGAACGAGAACGGCAGCCCGGGGATCCAGATCGCGCAGGCGGTGTTCGCCCCGCTGGTCGCGACCGACCCGAACACCGGCAAGACCGTCAACGTGCTGGCCGACTCGGTCACGCCGGACAAGGCCAGCCGGACCTGGACGATCAAGCTCAAGCCCGGCAACAGCTTCCAGAACGGCCAGCCGCTGACCGCCAAGGACTACGTCGACAGCTGGAACCTGACCGCCCAGGGCTCGACCGCCTGGAAGAACAACGGCTTCTTCTCCAAGGTCGAGGGCTACGAGGCGCTGAACCCGCCGACGCCGGACGGCGCGACGCCGAAGCCGACCTCGGTCAAGACGCTCAGCGGCCTCAAGCAGATCGACGACCTGACCTTCTCGGTCAAGCTCAAGGTCCCGTTCTCCCAGTTCGGCCTGACCCTGCAGTACCTCGGCCTGGCCCCGCTGCCGGAGGAGGTGCGCAAGGATCCCGACGCCTACAAACGCGAGCCGATCGGCAACGGCCCGTTCAAGCTGGACGGCGCCTGGAACCCCGGCGACGACATCAAGCTGGTCAAGTGGGACGGCTACAAGGGCCCGAACCCGCCCGAGGCCGACGCGCTCACCTACCGGTTCATCCCGAACGCCGACACGGCGTACAACGAGTTCCTGGCCGGCACGGTGGACTTCGTCGACGTACCGTCCACCAAGATCAAGACGTTCAAGGACGATGCCCCCGACCAGTGGGTGACCTCGGAGAGTTCGGGCGCGAACTACCTGGTGCTGCCCGCATGGGACTCGCGATACAAGAACCCGAAGCTGCGGCACGCGTTCTCGCTGGCGATCGACCGCAAGTCGCTGTCCGACCTGGTCGGTCTGGCCACGCCGTCGTCCGGCCTGATCGCACCGGACATCAACGGATACCGCGAGAACGCCTGCAAGTACTGCTCGTTCGACGCGGCAAAGGCCAAGCAGTTGCTGCAGGAGGCCGGTGGTTTCTCCGGCCCGGTGAACATCAACTACAGCACGACGTCGGCGACCGGCCAGATCTTCGCCGAGGCGATCGGCAACATGCTGCGCCAGAACCTCGGCGTGGAGGTCAAGTACACCGGCAAGCAGGGGTCGGAGATCACCGAGCTGGCCGACACCCGCAAGCTGGACGGCCTGCGGTTCGGCGGCTGGGGTCACGACTACCCCTCGATCGAGGACTACCTCACCCCGATGTTCAAGTCCACCGGTGACGCGAACTTCTCCGGCTACAGCAACCCCGAGCTGGACAAGAAGCTGGCCGAGGGCGACGCCGAACCGAACCAGGACAAGGCGATCAAGCTCTACCAGCAGGCCGAGGACATCGCGCTCGAGGACATGCCGCTGATCCCCTTGTACGCCAAGCAGAACGCCTACCTGCACTCGGCCAAGATCGAGCCGCGGGTGTCGAAGTACACCGGCGTCCAGGCGCTGTACTCGACGTTCAAGTGATCCGCTTCGTCCTGCGCCGCGTGCTGACCGCGATCCCGATCGGGTTCATCGTCACGCTGGGGGTCTTCGCGCTCGTCTTCGCGATGCCAGGAGACCCCCTGCGCGAACTCGCCGGTGACAAGCCCATCCCGGCCGCGGTGCTTGCCGCCAAGCGTGCGCAGTTCCACCTGGACCAGCCGTTCATCGTGCAGTACCTGCTGTCGATGAAGGACATCTTCACGGGGAACTTCGGGACCACGTTCGCCGGAGCCGACATCGCCGCTCAGCTTCGGCTTCGGATCCCGGTGACACTGAAGCTCACGCTGCTCGCCAACGCGTTCCAGTGGACTCTGGGTCTGCTGTTCGGGATCTACGCCGGCTTCCGGCGCAACGGTCTGGTCGACCGATCGCTGCTGCTCGTCACGCTGGTACTGCTCGCCGTCCCCGGACTGGTGGCGTACTTCGCCGCTCAGTACGTGTTCGCGGTCGAGCTGAAGTGGTTCCCGGTGTCCGGCGTCCTGCAGGGCTTCCCGCACTCGTACCTGCTGCCGGCGTTGGTGATCGGCCTGCTCGGCTTCGCCGGACTGGCCCGGTTGATGCGGACGTCGATCGTGGAGACGGTGAACGCCGACTTCGTGAAGACGGCCCGGGCCAAGGGACTGGGGGAGCAGCGCGTGCTGTGGAAGCACATCCTGCCGAACGCGTTGCTGCCCGTGGTGACGTTCATCGGGCTCGACCTGGCCGGGATGTTCGGCGGCGCGATCATCACCGAGTCCATCTTCAACCTGCCCGGCCTGGGCCAGTTCATGTTCCAGGCGATCAAACTGAAGGAAGGTGGAGTGGTGGTGCTGCTGTCCACGCTGGCGTTCGTCTCCTTCATCCTGATCAACCTCGCCGTGGACGTCCTCTACGGCATCCTCGACCCGCGGGTGCGCCATGTCTGAGATCCAGGCGGTCGTCGGAGCCGAGGCCCAGGAGCTCGGTGACGGGCGCACGCTGTCGAATCGTGAGCTCCTGCGCGCGCTGCTACGCAAGCCACAGTTCGTGCTGTGCTCGCTGCTCCTGCTGGTGTTCTTCGCGATGGCAGCGGTGCCGAGGCTGTTCACGTCGGTGGATCCGCGACTGTGCGAGTTGTCCCGCAGCCGGCAGGGCCGATCCGCGGGGCATCCGTTCGGGTTCGACATCCAGGGCTGCGACTACTTCGCCAACGTTGTGTACGGCGCCCGCCCGTCGGTGCTGGTCAGCATCATCGCCAGCTTCGGGGTGTTCCTGCTGGCCGGCTCGCTGGGCCTGCTCGCCGGCTACTTCCCGGGGTTCGTCGACGGTCTGATCTCGCGGACGGCCGACGTGCTGTTCGCCGTCCCTGGCCTGGTGGTGCTGATCGTGATCCTGAACTCGGTGCCGAACCGCAGCATCTGGATCATCGTCGGCGTGATCCTGCTGATCGGCTGGCCGGGTGGGATGCGGTTGATGCGCTCGACGGTGTTCTCGGTGCGTAACCGCGAGTACGTGCTGGCCGCGCGCTCGACCGGGGTTCCGCCGCTACGCATCCTGCGCAGACACGTGTTCCCGAACGCGATGGCGCCGTTGCTCGCGATGACGACACTCGGCATCGGGGGCATGGTCGGCCTGGAAGCGGCGCTCACCTTCCTCGGCGTCGGGCTGCAGCCGCCGTCGATCTCCTGGGGCTCGCAGTTCGGCGTCGCCGCGGCGTACCGGGACACTCCGCACTTGTTCATCTGGCCTGCGTTGTTCATCTCGACGATGACCATTTCCTTCATGATCATCGGCGACTCGATCCGCGACGCCCTCGACCCGAAGTTGATGCGATGAGAACCGGTGAGGTATTGCTGCAGGTCGAAGACCTGAGCGTCGAGTTCGATACACCGCGCGGCACCGTGCGGGCCGTCGACGGGGTCTCCTGGCAGGTACGCGCGGGCGAGACGCTGGCGATCCTCGGTGAGTCCGGCTCGGGGAAGTCGGTGTCGACCCAGGCGCTGACCGGCATCCTCGAGATGCCGCCGGGCCGAATCGTCTCCGGTACGGCGAAGTACCGGGGCGAGGACCTGATCGCGATGTCGGTGAAGGAACGCCGCAAGATCGTCGGCGACCGGATCACGATGGTTTTCCAGGACTCGCTGTCGGCGCTGAACCCCGTGCAGTCGGTCGGCAAGCAGATCGCCGAGTGCTACCGGGTGCACCGGGGCATGTCCAGGACCGACGCGATGCGGCGGGCCGCGGAGATGCTGGACCAGGTGCGGATCCCGGCGGCGGCCAAGCGGGTGAACGACTACCCGCACGAGTTCTCCGGCGGGATGCGGCAGCGCGTGATGCTGGCGATGGCGCTCGCGCTCGATCCCGACGTACTGATCGCGGACGAGCCGACGACCGCGCTCGACGTCACCGTGCAGGCCCAGATCCTCGAGCTGATCGCGGAGCTGCAGGCCGAGCGGGACATGGGCGTCGTCCTGATCACGCACGACCTCGGCGTCGTCGCGGACGTCGCCGACAACGTGGTGGTGATGTACGCCGGCCACGTGGTCGAGCGGGCCGCGACGGCCGAGGCGCTGGAGCTGCCGATGCATCCGTACACCGAAGGACTGCTCGGGTCGATGCCGTCGGCCGACCTCAAGGGCCAGGAGCTGCCGACGATTCCCGGTACGCCGCCGTCGTTGCGGGCGATCCCGTCCGGCTGCGCGTTCCGGACCCGGTGCAAGCTGGCGATCGAGCAGTGCGCGCACGAGGTTCCACCGTTGCTGACCGTCGCGCCCGGCCGGGACGCGGCCTGCATCCGGCGTACCGGCAGCGCTCTGAAGGAGGCCGTCCGATGAGGGACGAGTTGCTGGTGGCAACGAATTTGGTGAAGCACTACGACATCAGCCCGGCGCTGTCGTTCGGGGCCAGGACCCTGGTCCGGGCGGTCGACGGCGTGGACCTCGTCCTGCGCAAGGGCGAGTCGCTCGGCATCGTCGGCGAGTCCGGGTGCGGCAAGTCGACGCTGGTCCGGTTGCTCGCGGCGCTGGAGAAGCCGACCGACGGCTCGTTGCTGTACGACGGTGTCGACGTGGCGCGGCTGAAGGGCCGCGAGCTGCGGCGCTGGCGGCGCAACGTCCAGGTCGTGTTCCAGGATCCGTACTCCAGCCTGAACCCGCGGATGCGGGTTGGTGAGATCGTCGCCGAGCCGCTGGAGGTGCACCCCGACGTCTCGAAGGGGACGGACATCCGCAAGCGGGTCCGCGAGCTGCTGGAACTCGTCGGGCTGCGGGCCGAGGACGAGACGAAGTTCCCGCACCAGTTCTCCGGCGGTCAGCGGCAGCGCATCGGCATCGCCCGGGCGATCGCGCTCAACCCCGACGTCCTGCTCTGCGACGAGCCGGTGTCGGCGCTCGACCTGTCGGTCCAGGCACAGGTGGTGAACCTGCTGATGCGCCTGCAGCGCGAGCTCGGGCTGAGCATCATCTTCGTCGCGCACGACCTGTCGGTGGTCCGGCACGTCTCCGACCGGGTGGCGGTGATGTACCTGGGCAAGGTGGCCGAGCTCGGTCAGCACCACGAGGTCTACGACGTACCGGCGCACCCGTACACGCAGGCGCTGCTGTCGGCCGAGCCGGGCCTGGCGCGGCACGGAGGTCGCCGCCGGATCGTGCTCGCGGGCGACCCGCCGTCGCCGGTCTCGCCACCGTCGGGCTGCCGCTTCCACACCCGTTGCCTGCAGGCCGAGGCGAAGTGTTCGGTCGACGTACCGGAGCTGCGGGTGATCGAGTCGGGTCAGCAGGTGGCCTGTCACTTCGCGGAGAAAGCACAGGCGGAGTACACCTCTGTCATGTCATCCTGACCGCGTGCTGACCCAAGTCCTGATCGAGCCGCGGCCGCGCGATGACCTCGGCCTGGTGCTGTTGCTCGACCTGGCGCTGACGGAGCTGTTCACGCGATACCCGGCGAGCACGTCACACCCGGTCGATCCGGCCACGTCGTTCCTGGTCGCCGACGCCGGCGGCCGCGCGGTCGGCTGCATCGGACTGATGCCGATCGTTGACGGCGTCGGCGAGATCAAGCGGATGTACGTGCACCCCGACCATCGGGGGCACGGCATCGCCCGCCGCCTGATCGCTTCGGCCGAGGCCGTCGCGCGGCACCGTGGCGCGACCTCGCTCCGGCTGGCGACCGGCGTACGGCAGCCGGAGGCGATCACGCTGTACGAGGCGATGGGCTACCGGCGCATCCCGGCGTACGGCAAGTACGTCAGCCAGCCCACCGCGCTCTGCTACGCCAAGTCCCTGACCTGACCGACCGCGGTCCGGCGGGCTCGGCGCCAATGAGATCCTTGGCCCGACGAGTCGTGTGGAAAGGGTGCGGATGATCAAGGTCGGGGTGTTGGGGGCCAAGGGCAAGATGGGCGCCCAGACGTGTCTGGCGGTCGAGGGCGCGGACGGGCTGGAGCTGGTGGCCCGGCTCGACCAGGGCGACGACCTGGCCGAGCTGACCAAGGCCGGCGCCCAGGTGGTGGTCGACTTCACCCGGCCCGAGGTCGTGATGGACAACCTGGCCTGGTGCATCGAGCACGGGATCAACGCGGTCGTCGGCACGACCGGCTTCGACGACGAGCGGCTGGCCACGCTGGCCCGGCAGCTGGAGCAGAGCCCGGGCACCGGCGTTCTGATCGCCGCGAACTTCTCCATCGGCGCGGTGCTGATGATGCAGTTCGCCGCGAAGGCCGCCAAGTACTACGAGTCGGTCGAGATCGTCGAGCTGCACCACCCGGACAAGGTCGACGCCCCGTCCGGTACGGCGCGCCGGACAGCCGAGCTGATCGCCGCGGCCCGCCGCGAGGCCGGATCCGGCCCGATCCCGGACGCCACCACGACCGGCCTCGAAGGCGCCCGCGGCGCCGATGTCGACGGGATCCGCGTGCACGGCATCCGGCTGCGCGGCCTGGTCGCGCACCAGGAGGTCCTGTTCGGCGACACCGGCGAAACGCTGACCATCCGGCACGACTCGATGCACCGGGAGTCGTTCATGGCCGGCGTTCTGCTCGGCGTCCGGCGGATCGTCGACACCCCGGGGCTGACCGTCGGCCTCGAACACTTCCTCGACCTGGACTGACGGCGGGACCACGGGGATGACCGCCAAACGGGCCGCCATCGTGATCGCGGTCGTGTTCGTCGCGTACGCCGTACTGCTGGGCTGGCGTGGTGTGCTGTTGATCGGCACCGGCGACCCGGTCGCGGTCGGGCTGGGCGTCGCCGTCCTGGTGATCCCGGTGCTCGGCGCCTACCTGGTCTGGCGCGAGCTGCAGTTCGGCCGCCGGACCGAGGAGCTGGCCCACGAGCTCGATCTGGAGGGCGGGCTGCCGGTCGACGACCTGCCCCGGCGTCCCTCCGGGCGGATCGAGCGATCGGCGGCGGACGCGGCGTTCGCGCAGTACCAGGCCGAGGTCGAGGCGAAGCCGGACGACTGGCGTACCTGGTTCCGGCTGTCGACGGCGTACGACGCGGCCGGCGACCGGCGCCGTGCCCGAGCCTCGATGCGCACCGCGATCACCCGCCACGACCAGGAACCACAGCGTCCGAAGAACTGAGGGCTGTAGCGCACGGTTCTTCGGACGCAACCGGCTGTGAACAAACGGTTGCGTGAACTGGCCGGTATCCGAGAGTTCGCCGGGAACCGGTGGTAACGGAAGACAACCCGGTCGAGTTGCGGCTATTTTCAGGGAGTGCGCGGCAACCGCCGTGTACGGGTCGGAGACTGGGTGGAGCCGTCCTGTGCCGTCTGACGGGTCTCGCCGTGGCTCGGACGACGTGCGAACCACGGGTTTCGGTGATCTGCTGCGCCGGCACCGGCGAGAGGCCGGACTGTCGCAGGAGCGGTTGGCCGAGCTCGCGGGGCTGAGCGTCGACGCGATCGCGGCCCTCGAACGAGGTCGTCGCCGTGCGCCCAGGCCGCACACCCTGAGGCTGCTCGGAGACGCTCTCCAGCTCGGCGCGTCCGACCGGGCCGAGCTCGGGGCCGCCGCCCGGCGCGAGAGCGACAGTTCCCGCGCGACGCTGCGGCCACCGCCGGTCCCGGCGAACCAGCTGATCGGGCGTTCCACCGACCTCACCGAGATCGGTCGTCTGGTCGGCGAGCGGGCCACCCGGCTGCTCACGCTGACGGGCCCGGGCGGAGTCGGTAAGACCCAGCTCGCGCTTGCGCTGGCCGGCGGGATCGGGCCCAAGTTCGACGACGGGGTGTGCTGGGCGCCGTTGGCACCGATCGCCGATCCGGCCGCGGTGGCGTCGGCGGTCGCCGCCGCGATCGGCCTGCACCCGCTCGACGGTGCCCGGCTGGTCGACGGGATCGCCGAGCTGATCGGACACCGCAAACTCCTGCTGGTACTGGACAACTGCGAGCACGTCGTCGCCGACGCGGCGGTGGTCTGCGGCAGGCTCCTGGAGTCTTGCCCCAACCTGTCCGTCCTCACGACGAGCCGCGAGCTGCTCCGGGTGCCGGGCGAGAGCGTGTACGTCGTACCGCCGTTGGCCCTGCCGGAGCTGGAGCAGCAGCCCGATGCGTCGCCGGCGGTCCGGCTGTTCGTCGACCGGGCGACCGCTCGGGGCAACGCGCCAGGGGAGCAGATCGAGCAGGTCGCCCGAGTGGTCCGCCGGCTGGAGGGCATGCCGCTCGCGATCGAGCTGGCCGCGGCGCGGACCAACGTGCTGACCGTCGAGGAACTGGCGACCGAGCTGGAGACGTCGTTCGGCATCCTAGCCGGCGGTGCGAGTACGGCGGGACCGCGGCAGCAGTCGCTGCTGGGCGCGATCGGCTGGAGCTACGACCTGCTCACCGCGCCGGAGCGAGAGCTGTTCGCCGAGTTGTCGGTGTTCGTCGGCGGCTGGACGCTCAACGCCGCCGCGGCCGTGCTGTCCGGTACGACGACGCCCGGTCCACGCGAGCGGGCCGAGACGCTCGACCTGACCGGCCGCTTGGTGGACAAGTCGCTGATCCGCCTCAGTCGTGAGGGCGGGATCGGACGGTACGACATGCTTGCGGTGATCCGTGAGTTCGCCGCCGACCGGCTCGCGGCGAGTGGCCGGTCCGGGGAGGTCGCACGCAATCACGCGGCCTTCTACCTCGCTCTGGTCGAGGAAGCCGAGACCAACCTGCGCGGCGCGAACCAGGGTGCCTGGCTCGACCGCCTCGAAGGCGAGCTGGACAACCTGCGGGCCGCGATGAACTGGTCGCTGCGGACCGAGTCGAGCGCCGAGGCGATCCGGCTGGCTGGGGGACTGTGGCTGTTCTGCTACCTGCGCGGCCACTACGCCGAGGGCAGTGGCTGGCTGGAACGCGCACTTGCAATGGTGGATGACCAGCCCGAGCTGCAGTCCGCGAAGGCCAAGGCCCTGCTCGGTGCGGGCATGCTCGCCTTCCTCCAGTGCGAGTACGACGTGGCGACCACGCGACTCGAAGCAGCACTGGCGCAGTACGAGGAACTGAACGACACGGCTGGTACGGCGCTGGCGATGCAACGGCTCGGCAGCGTCGCGCGCGAGCGTGGCGACTACGTGACCGCCGAGAACCTTCACTGCCGCAGCTACGACCTGTTCGAGAGCCTCGGCGACCGGGCCGGGATGGCCTGGGCGCACAACCAGCTCGGCTTCGTGGCGTGGTTGCGCGGAGACCTCGAGATCGCAGCCCGGCGATGCCGGCGGGCGCGGGACAGGTTCCGGACGCTCGGGGACGGCGAAGGGCTCGCCTGGTCGCTGATCAGTCTCGGTACCATCGCGCAGTACGGCGGCGAGCTCGGCGAGGCGGAGGAGTTGCTGCAGGAGAGCCTGGCACTGTCGCAACGCCTCGGGTATCGAGAGGGCGTCGCCTGGTCGCTCAACCAGCTCGGCATCGTGGAACGCCGGCGGGGACTGACCGATCGCGCGGTGCACCTGCTCGACGAGAGCCTGGCCGAGCACCGGGACCTGGGGGATCGCTGGCGGTCGGCGAGCGTGCTGGAGGAACTGGCGACCGTGGCGCAGGAGCGCGGACGCACGGAGTACGCCGCGTTCCTGCTCGGTGCGGCCGACGGGATTCGTGAGGTGATCGGCGCGCCGATCCCGGAGATCGAGAAGGCCGATCGGGCCGCCACTCGGCAGGCGATCGAGCAGGTGCTGGACCGGCGCGCGTTCCGCGCCGCGTGGTCGGCCGGTCGTGCGACGCCGCTGTCGGCGGTCGCGGACGGTTATCCCGGGCCGTGGGCCGCTCCGGACCGGTCGACCCGGCTGTAGCTCTGCCCGAGTTCCACCTGGCGGGAATTCGTTTCAATCATCTGGCAAGCGCTTGCCAAGGCGTAGCCCGCACCGCAGACTGTCCCTCCTGATCCGCCCATCAGGAAGGTTTTCGATGACCAAGAACTTCACTCGCCGCAGCGTGCTCGGAGCCGGCGGCGCCCTCGCCGCGACCGCGGTGCTCGGCACCCGCGGCGCCGAGGCGACCACTGTCTGGCAGTCCGAGCTCGTCCGGTACGACGCGCGCTACCGCCTGGTCTACCGCGAGGACACCGAAGGCAACCGCATCCCCGACTTCAGTCATGCCGGCTACCGCCACGGCGACCGCCCGATCCCGCACGTGCGTACCGTGAAGACGGTTCGGCCGATCGAGGGAGACAACACCGCCCACCTCCAGGCCGCGCTCGACGAAGTCGGTGCCCGGCCGCTCGGCCGGACCGGCCACCGCGGCGCCGTACTGCTTGCTCCCGGCAACTATCCCGTCGCGGGCACGGTGCGGGTGAACCAGTCCGGGGTGGTGCTGCGCGGTTCCGGTGACGGCGCCGACCCGCGCCGCGACACGATCATCCAGGCGACCGGCAACACCCCGGTGTCCCGCGACGTCGTCGTACTGGGTGGGAGTGGCCCTGCGACCGGCTGGCGCGGTGAGGTGGCCGGGACGCGGACCGACATCACGTCCGACTGGGTGCAGGTCGGGTCGCGCTCGTTCGAGGTGGCCGACGCGAGCGGGCTGCGAGCGGGCGACAACATCATCATCGTGCACCCGTGCACCGAGGCCTGGCTGGCCGCGGTCGACCACGGCGGGACGGCGACCGACGCAGGCTGGACGGTCGACAGCCAGCCGATCACGTACAACCGCCGGATCACCGGGATCCGCGGAACCACCGTCACGATCGACGTGCCGGTCTTCGAGCACCTGCGCCGGGATCGCTCGCAGTCCTACCTGTACGTCTGGGACCGGGCCGGTCTGGTCACCGAGGTCGGCGTGGAGAGGGTGCGGATCGACATCCAGTTCGCGGGCGACCCGGACACCGACGAGGCGCACGCGTTCGTCGCGGTGAAGGTCCGGCAGGTCGAGGACGCGTGGGTCCGGAACAGCACGTTCCTGCACTTCGCGAAGGCCGGAGTGGAGACGACCGAGGCGACGCGGGTGACGGTGCGCGACTGCGACGCGCTCGATCCGGCGTCGGTGGTGACCGGCGGGCTGCGCTACAACTTCAACTGCGAGGCGTTCTCGCAGCAGGTGCTGTTCGTGGACTGCCACGCGACGAAGGCGCGGCACGCGTTCATCTCCAACGGCGCGAGCAGCGCGTCGGGCATCGTCTTCCTGCGCGGTACGTCGGTGGGTGCACTCGCGTCGAGCGAGGGCCACCGGCGGTGGAGCCAGGGGTTGCTGTGGGACAACTTCGTCGATCGGGATCCGAAGGTCGACCTGGTGCTCGGCATCTACAACCGCGGCGACTACGGCACCGGTCACGGCTGGGCGACCTCGCACTCGGTCGGGTGGAACTGCGACACCGGGACCGCGAAGCTCGTCGTCCAGAAGCCGCCGACGGCGCAGAACTACGCGATCGGGTGTCAGGGAGTGATCACCGGGGACGGGCCGTTCGAGCAGCCGGCCGGCTACATCGAGGGGGCGAACCGGCGTGGGCTGTTCCCGCCGTCGCTGTACCAGGCGCAGTGCCTGGACCGGCACCGCTGACGCTCACGCGCGGACCGGCGTCGTACTGCGGCGGGATCGAGCCCGCCGCAGTCACCGGGACCCGGGCGGCGCGTCACCAGGACGAGCCACCCGGGCCGGTGGTCCGGAGACGACCGCCCCGCCGTCTCCGAGACCGGCCTCGCGAGGCACCACGACCTGGGGGATCGAAGGTACCCCGCGAGGGATCTGTGCCGGGCCTACAAAGCAGGACGTGGGCCCGGCCGGCTGTGTTCCCTGTCTGACCCCCCAGGCAGTCCCCCCACCCCACAGCCGGCCGAAGCCGCGTCGGCGATGTCCCCCGATCGCCGGCCCTCCCCGTCGACGTTCGGTTCTCCCGCGCTGACTCCAGGTTGTCCTGGTCACGCTCCGTCGCACAGGGACGCAACCCTGACATCGCCCTGACAAAGCGGTGGTGACAACGAAAGCGTCGGGTTGTTTTCGCGCAGTGTGACCACGACCTGGCAGTCCGTACCGGAAATTCCGTTGAATTCGGGCCTGTTCACCCGGTCCCGGCCGGAATTCAGTGCAGATAACCGGAAAGGTTGCGGGTGAATCCGGCGATCCGGTGCAATGGTGCGCCTTCGCCGCCTTCCGGCGGAGGCGGCATCGTCGGTGCGGGCAGTCCCTCGCCCTGACAGGTGGTGTCCTTGGCCGGCGCGCGACCCGAGCCGAGGAAGGCGTCGACCAGCTTGTCGGCGCACTTGTTCACGCCGCCGTAGATGCCGTGGTCGCCCTCGCCGGCGATCGTGATCAGTCGCGAACCGGCGTACCGCTGATGGGCCGACCGAGCCAGTACGACGTTGGTCGCCGGGTCGTGCACCGACTGGACCATCAGGGTCGTCGGCAGTCCGGCGCCGGTCGGTGTCGGCAGGGTGCGGCGCGGCTGATCCCAGGCCAGGCAGGGGTTCTGGTTCATGCCCCAGCCGAGCAGCGGGTAGTGCGGGCCGAGGCGCGCGGACAGGAGTTCGCCGTACTCGCGGCCCTGCGGCCAGTCGCTGTCGTTGCAGGTGACGGCGGTGAAGGTGGCCTGCTGCGCGTCGTCCGCGAACGGCCGGCTGAACGGGCTCAGTCCGACGGCCGGCCGCGACGCACGCTGGACGAGTTGCCGCTGCCGCTCGACCGGCAGGGCGTCGACCTGGCGCTGCGCGGCGCGCGGGCCGCCGGTGCTCTGGGCCTTGGACAGGTCGCGGAGAAAGGCGAGATCAACGGCGAGACTGTAGAAATCCGCCTTTGTATACATATCGCCGATCACGAGGTTGTCGAGCGTGTTCTGGTCGTAGCTGATCTTCACCGAGCCGTCGAGGTATTCCTCGACCGCGGGCTGCTTTTTCAGGTCGGCGCGCAGGCGTTCGTAGGTGCGCAGCACCAGACGCGGAGTGTTGCCGAGTTTCAGCTCGCTGTCGTACTTGGCCGCCCAGGGCGCGAAGTCCTCGCGGAACCGGCGCTCGAAGGCCTGCGGCTGGGCGACGAACGTGTCCAGCCAGGGCCGCGTGAAGTCGGTGTTCGAGTCGAGCACGAAGCGGCCGACGTGCTCGGGGAAGAAGGTCTGGTAGTAGGCGCCGAGCCAGGTGCCGGCCGAGTACCCGACGTAGTCGATCTTCGCGTAGCCGAGCAGGTGGCGGATCAGGTCCATGTCCTGCGCGGTCTGGGCGGTGTCGACGTACGGGAGCAGGCCGCGGGACTGGCGGTCGCAGTACGGGCGGGTGAGCTCGGTGGCTTCGGCGATCAGGTCCAGGTTGGCGGGGTCGCGGTCACGGGCGTCCATCGTGTACCCGGGCGCGCCTTCGCAGCTGACGTTCGTGCTGTCGCCGGTGCCGCGGGGGTCGAAGCCCACGGCGAGGTGGTCCTTGGCGAGCGCGGCACGGCCGGCCAGGAACGGCGCCATGCCCAGACCCGCGCCACCGGGTCCGCCGGGGTTGCCGAAAACGACCCGGCTCGGCTTGCCGGACTTCGGCGCGACCTTGCTGACCGCGATCTGGATGTCGTCGGCGTGGGATCCCTGGTGCCACCAGTCCCGCGGGACGGTGATCTTCGCGCACGTCACGCGCAACTCAGGGTCGCCGCAGCTCTTCCAGACCGGTTTCTGGTCCAGGTAGCGGTTCGCGACGTAGAGGGGTCTGTTCAGCACCGGCGCCGGCTCGACGGCGGCAGTCGCGCCGGAGCCGGGAACGACGAGCAGGGCGGGAAGGCTGATACCGAGGCCGAGAACGGCCAGGGTACGGAACTTCATGCATCCTCCAGGGATGTCCGTTCGTGATGGGACCGTCGCAATCTGTCACGTCAGCCTCCCGCGGTCGAACACCACCCCCGGCTCGTCGCCTTCCACGTGGCCGGATGTCACAGGCCGGGCAGGCTGTCTCGTCTTGGAATCCGAAGGCAGGATCCCAAGACGAGGAGTTGGTTGTGAGCGAGCGAAAGGTTGCGTTGGTCACCGGCGCGAACAAGGGGATCGGGCGAGGGGCGGCCGAGCAACTCGCCGCCCTGGGGATGACGGTGCTGCTCGGCGTACGGGACCCGGGGCGTGGTGAGGAGGCCGCGGCGGCACTGCGAGCGGCGGGTGGTGACGTTCATGCGGTGACTCTGGATGTCACCGACGAAGCCGTCATCCAGCGGGCCGCCGGGGAGATCGAGCAACGGTTCGGGCACCTCGACGTCCTGATCAACAACGCGGCGATCACCGGATCCGGCCAGGTCTCGCCCCAGGACGCCGTCGACCAACTGCCGAGCACGGTCGACCTGGAGATGGTCCGAGCCGTCTTCGAGACCAACGTGTTCGGGGTGATCGCGGTGACGAACGCGATGGTGCCACTGTTGCGGAGGTCCCCGGAGCCGCGCATCGTCAACGTGACCAGTCATGCCGCTTCGTTGACCATCAACAGTGCTCCGGACGGTCCGTTGGCTTCCTTGCCGTCGTCGGCGGCGTACTCGCCGTCCAAGACCGCACTGAACGCGTTGACGGTGCAGTACGCCAACGAACTGCGCAAGGACGGAATCCTGGTGAACGCGGTCGCGCCCGGATTCGTCGACACCGACAGCAACAATCACACCGGATTCCTGACCGTCGCGCAGGGCGCCGCTGTGCTGGTGCGGCTGGCCACGGTCGGCGCGGACGGGCCGACCGCAGGGTTCTTCGCCGAGGAAGGGCCAGTGCCCTGGTGATTTCAGGCTGGAGTCACAGATCACCGCTTCGTGGTGTCTGGGTGTGGGAGCAACAGATTCTGGTCAGAAGGGGTGGGCGGATGCGGGGTTTCGAGGCGGAGCCGGCGTGACGAGGGCCATGGAGTTCGAGGAGTTGCGGCCGCTGCTGTTCTCGATCTCCTACCGGATCCTGGGCAGCGTGAGCGAGGCCGAGGACGCCGTCCAGGAGACCTGGCTGCGGTTCGAGTCGACGCCGAAGCCGCCCCGATCGGCCAAGGCGTTCCTGTCGGCCGTGGTCACCCGCATCTCGATCGACGTACTGCGCTCGGCGCGGGTTCGCAGGGAGCAGTACGTCGGTCCTTGGTTCCCCGAGCCCCTGGTGACCGACCCCTACCAGGACCCGGAGCGGTCGGCGGAGCTGGCCGACTCGGTGTCGATGGCGTCCCTGCTCCTTCTCGAGCGGTTGAGTCCGCTGGAGCGCGCGGTGTTCGTCCTGCGCGAGGTGTTCGGGTTCGGCTTCGCGGAGATCGCCTCGGTGGTGGGGCGAACCGAGACCGCGTGCCGCCAACTCGCCGTCCGGGCCCGGCGGCATGTGGACGCTGGACGGCCTCGGTTCGATGCAGACCGAACTGAGCGAGACGCACTCGCCGGAAGATTCCTGGAGGCCTTCCGGGAAGGAGACGTCCGCGGGCTGACCGAGCTGCTGGCGGGCGACGTCCAGCTGGTCGGCGATGGTGGCGGCAAGGGGCCGCAGTGGGCCGATCGGTACCTCGGTGCCCGCAGCGTGGCGCGGGTGCTCACCGTCCTCGTCGAGCTGTTCGCACGGATCGGCGCCCGCCTGGAGCCACACGAGGTGAACGGCCGCCCCGGCGCGATCTTCCGCGACCGCGACGGCAAGGTCCTCAATGTCTGGACCCTGGAGATCGCCGACGGGCAGGTCCAGACCATCCATGCGGTGAGCAACCCCGACAAGCTCGGCCACCTCGGACCGGTCGCGGACGGCTGGGCCGCTCTTCGCGAAGCACGCCGATCCCTACGCTGAACGGCGCTGCGACCCCGACCGACGTCGACGAGATGCTGGTCCGCCGGGCTGCCCTGATCGAGGCGGTGCGCAAGACCACCGACGGCCTGACCGATACCAAGCTGGCCCGCGTCGACGACGAGACCTGGCTGGACGTCTGGCGCTGGGAGTCCGGCGAGGCGCTGGACGCGGTCACCGCGGTGGCGCCGACTTGGCCGGAGGCGCAGGCGGCCTTCGCGCTCGTCCAGGACGCGACGGTGGAGCGGCTGGACCTGGTCGACGAACGCTGACCGGAGTTCTGTCGGCGCCGGGTCCTAGGGTTGAGGCGACGTCTGGGAGAGGTGGGTGTGATGGGAGCCGGTGAGCTGCTGATCGGGCAGTTGGAGTTCTACTGGGACGTGCATCTGCGACCTCGGCTCGACGGGCTGACCGACGCGGAGTACTTCTGGGAGCCGGCCCAGCCGAGCTGGAGTCTGCGCGTCGACGAGACCGGTCGGGTGACGTACGACCTGGAGGACCCGGCGCCGGATCCGCCGCCGGTGACGACGATCGCGTGGCGGATGGCGCACATCGCCGTCGGGTGCTTCGCGGTGCGTGCGAACGCCTTCTTCAACGACGGCACGACGCCCGCGGACGCCGACATGTTCGATCCACGGCAGATCCCGGCCGAGTTGCCGGCGACCGCCGACGCCGGGCTGAAGTTCCTCGACCACTGGTACGCCCGGTGGCACGACGGCATTCGTTCGCTCGACGAGGAGGCGCTGGCCCGCCCGTTGGGCCCGAAGGGCGGCCCGTACGCCGACGACTCGATGCTCGCGCTGATCGCACACATCAACCGCGAGACGATCCACCACGGCGCGGAGATCTGCCTGCTGCGGGATCTCTGTCGCGCCCGGGATTGAGGGCGGCGAGTGGTTCCAGACGCAGCTGGGTCAGGCGGCGCTGAGCTCGGCGAAGATGGCGCGCTGTACGGCGTCGGGCGGGTCGTGGTCGCCGGGGTAGCGGCGGGGAACCGCACCGGGGATGTGGGTGAGCAGCCAGTTCGTGTGGTCGAGCGTGCTGTTGGTGTCGTCCGAGCCGTACCAGACCGACACCGGGACCTGGATCGCGCCGACGTCGAAGCCCCACGGGCGGACCAGCGCGAGGTAGTCGTCGATCCAGCCGTCCAGCCCGTCGACGAGGCTGGCGTGCAGCCGTCGGCGACGGCCGTTGTCGTCTGGGCGGCTGCCGCCGGACTCAGCACCGGGCCGGCCATCGAGCCTCGCAAGCAGTTCGGTTGCTCGGCGGGCCAGGTGGATTCGCAGGTACTGCTCGCCTCGGCGGGCGTCGGCTGCCCAGTCCAGGTGGAGCTCGTCCAGCGGGCCGATGCCTGCAACCGTGCTGCACCGTGTCACCCGGTCGGGCAGCAACGCCGCACACGCCAGCGCGTGCGGCGCACCTCCGGAGAATCCGGTGACGGCGAACCGGGCCCACCCCTCCGCGTCAGCCAGTCTCCGGACGTCGTCCGCGATATCGGCCACCGATCGGCCCCGGTGGCGCGTCGAGCCGTAGCCCGGACGGCCGGGGATCAGGACGCGCAGGCCGGAATCGTCGATCGCGGCAACGACATCCGGGCGCTCCCAGCGGGTCCCCGGCGTACCGTGCAGTGAAACCACCGGTGTTCCGTCAGGTCTGCCGTAGACGCAGTACCGCAGGACTCTGGCGTCATGAGAGAGCTCTCGGGTCTCCGGCGGTGTCCAGGTCACGGCTCCAGTGTGAGGCCGGTGTGGGTCTTGATGTGCTCGGGGATCTCCTCGTGCCGGTCGCCGGTGGTGGGGATGCCGGCGGGCTCGATCACGACGATGGACGCGCCGCCGTCGGAGAAGGGGCGGTGCTCGATGCCGCGGGGGACGACGAAGAGCGACCCGGGGGAGAGGGTGACGGTCCGCTCGTCGGGGTCGCGCAGGCCGATGCCGAGTTCGCCGTCGAGCACCAGGAACAGCTCGTCGGTCGTCTCGTGCAGGTGCCAGATGAAGGAGCCGGCGACCTTGGTCACGCGGACGTCGTAGTCGTTCAGCCGGGCGGCGATCCGCGGGCTCCAGAGGTCGTCGAAGGTCTTCAGGACGGTGTGCAGGTCGACTGGTTCGTTCATGAGCTCAGCTTTGCCGATGGTCGGGCGGCCGAGTGAGTGCTAGAAATGGCACGTGCCGAAAGAATCCTCGCAGCCTCGGGTTGTCATGATCGCCGACGCCGGGTCCAACCCGTTCGAGTTGGGCGTGGCGACGGAGTTGTTCGGTTTGCGTAGGCCGGAGCTCGACCGGCCCTGGTACGACTTCGCGCTCTGCACGCCCGAGCCCGAGACGCGCATGCATCACGGCTTCTTCACGCTCAGCGGCGTCGGAGATCTGAGTGAGGTCGAGACCGCCGACACGGTGATCGTCCCGAACCGGCCGGACCCGGAGGAGCCGCCGTCGCCCGCGGTTCTCGACGCCGTACGCCGGGCCGCCGCGCGCGGTGCCCGGTTGGTCAGCTTCTGCACCGGCGCCTTCACGCTGGCGGCGGCCGGGGTGCTCGACGGCCGCCGGGCCACAACCCACTGGCGCTGGACCTCGGCGTTCGAGCGGATGTTCCCGGCGGTCGAGCTCCAGCCGGACGTCCTCTTTGTTGCTGACGGCAACGTCTATACGGCGGCCGGCAGCGCGGCCGCCCTGGATCTCGGCCTGCACCTGATCCGCACCGACCACGGCGCCGAGGTCGCGAACGCCGTCAGTCGCCGGCTCGTGTTCACCGCCCACCGCGAGGGCGGTCAACGCCAGTTCATCGACCAGCCGGTCCCGGCCGTGGCGGACACGTCCCTCGCACCCTTGCTCGACTGGGCCCGCGCCCACCTCGACCAGCCGCTCACCGTGACGGGCCTCGCCGACCGCGCGGGCGTCAGCCCGGCCACACTCCACCGGCGTTTCCAGTCCGAGCTCGGGACGACTCCGCTCGGCTGGCTCACCACCGAACGCGTCGCCCTCGCCTGCCGCCTGCTCGAACGCGGCGAATCCGGCCTGGACCACATCGCCCGCCGCTCCGGGCTGGGCACGGCCACCAACCTTCGCCTGCAACTCAAACGCAGTACCGGGCTCACGCCGAGCAGCTATCGTCGCCGCTTCACCTTGAGTCCCTCGCCGGCCTGAGCCAATTCGGTGGCGCCCGGAAGGATCGGCGGGTTGACGCGGACAAGCTACTTCTGCGGTCGAGCCGAGGAGCCGCTGCTGATCCCGTGGCCGTTGACGCGTTCCTGGTCGCACTGGCGTCGTACTGGCTGCACGCCGCGAGTCAGCCGGCCGACGAAACGACGCGCCGCATGCGGGCCCGGCAGCCCGGTCGGGCGAGGCGACGGTGAAGTGGTTGCGCAGCCGCTGGGACTAGGGCGTGTCTCTCACGCCCTAGTCGTCGGTACCCGGCGCGGCGTGCAGGCGGACCTGCTTGATGCGCACGCTGCCGTCGCCGTACAGGTCGAGCTCGCGGTGGGCGCCGTCGGGGGCCCAGCCGGCGTCGGTGTAGAAGGCGCGCAGGACGTCGTCGGTGGAGGTGACCCAGACGGTGACGCGGCTGAACCCGTCGGCGCGCGCCGTGTCGACGACGGCGTTCAGCAGGCGGGAGCCGTGGCCGGCGCGGGTCGCTTCCGGCTTGACGGCCAGTTCGGCGATCAGCGCGTCCTTGCGGGGATCGCCGTCCGGGTCATCGGAGGGTGTGATCGCGGCGAAGCCGACCAGGTCGCGGCCGGCGAGGGCGACCAGCACCCGGTTGCGGGCCTCGCCGGGTGACAGCAGGGCGGCCCGCCACTGCGCGGCGAACTGCGCCGGGTTCAGATCGAGCAGTACGTCGGCCGGCAGTACTCCTTCGTACGCCCGGCGCCATGCCGCGACCTGCACCTCGCCGATCGCGTTCGCCTCCGCGGGCAGGGCCAGCCGCACGCTGGTCTCCGCGATCGGCGACTCCCCGTGCATCGCTGCCAGGCTCTCAGGTTCCGGTACGCCGAACTCGCTGCTCATGGGCTCCATCCTCGCAAAGCACACCGGGACGCCGATCGGCAGGACACCTCTGGGGAGAAAGTCACCGAAGTGGGCCCGGGCCGCCGAGGCCACCGTCCGCTCATGTGACACTTCATGTCCGATCTAGCGAATAAGTGTCACATCTGGGCTATGCTGACGGCATGGACAGCTTCCAGGCCACCATCGACGCCGACGGCCGGATCGAGCCGCGCGACGCGATGCCGGAGGGTTACCGCAAGACCCTGATCCGGCAGATCGCCCAGCACGCGCATTCGGAGATCATCGGCATGCAGCCCGAGGGCAACTGGATCAGCCGCGCGCCGTCGTTGCGCCGCAAGGCGATCCTGATGGCCAAGGTCCAGGACGAGGCCGGCCACGGGCTGTACCTGTACGCCGCGGCCGAAACGCTCGGCGTGGACCGGGCCGACCTGCTCGACCTGCTGCACAGCGGCAAGCAGAAGTACTCCAGCATCTTCAACTACCCGACGCTGACCTGGGCCGACATCGGCGCGATCGGCTGGCTGGTCGACGGCGCCGCGATCGTCAACCAGGTCCCGCTGTGCCGCTGCTCGTACGGACCGTACGCGCGGGCGATGGTGCGGGTCTGCAAGGAGGAGTCGTTCCACCAGCGGCAGGGCTTCGAGATCCTGCACACGTTGTGCAACGGCACCGACGCCCAGAAGGCGATGGCGCAGGACGCGCTGGACCGCTGGTGGTGGCCGAGCCTGATGATGTTCGGCCCGCCGGACGCCGCGTCGACGCACTCGGAGCAGTCGATGGCGTGGGGGATCAAGCGGCACAGCAACGACGAGTTGCGCCAGCGGTTCGTCGACATGACCGTGCCGCAGGCCGACGTCCTGGGGCTGCGGGTGCCCGACGACAACCTCCGGTACGACGAGGAGACGGGCCACTACAGCTTCACCGAGCCCGACTACGAGGAGCTCTACCAGGTGGTGAAGGGCAACGGGCCGTGCAACAAGCAGCGGCTCGCCCACCGGGTGAAGGCACACGAGGACGGTGCCTGGGTCCGCGAGGCCGCCGCGGCGTACGCCGAGAAGCAAGCGCGCGAACAGGAGACCGCAGCATGACAGTGCATATGCCGCGCCTCCGGCACGGCGGATCACGGGGCCTTGGCTCCCGGTCTTCCCTCGTCGCTCCGGTCGCTTCGCTCCCTCCACTCCTCAGTCCAGACCGGGAGGCCCCGTGATCGAGCCGCTCTGGGAGGTTTTCGTCCGGTCGCGCCGCGGCCTGTCGCACACGCACGTCGGCAGCCTGCACGCGCCCGACGCGACGATGGCGCTGCGCAACGCCCGCGACGTCTACACCCGCCGCCAGGAAGGTGTGTCGATCTGGGTGGTCCGCGCGTCCGACATCACCGCGTCGAGCCCGGACGAGAAGGACGAGTTCTTCGACCCGGCCGGCGACAAGGTCTACCGGCACCCGACCTTCTACCAGGTCCCGGAAGGTGTCGACCACCTGTGAACGACCTCTTCACCTACACGCTCCGGCTCGGTGACGACGCGCTGATCGCGGCGCAGCGGACCGCCGAGTGGATCGCGGCCGCGCCGCAGCTCGAGGAAGACGTTGCTCTGGGCAACATCGGTCTCGACCAGCTGGGGCAGGCCCGCTCGCTGCTCCAGTACGCCGCCGAGGTGGAGGGCGCCGGCCGGACCGAGGACGACCTGGCCTACTTCCGTGACGAGCGCGACTTCCTCAACCTCCAGCTCTGCGAGCTCCCGAACGGCGACTTCGGGCACGCGATGGCCCGCCTGCTGTACTTCGCGACGTACCAGCACCTGCTGTACGAACAGCTCCTGGGCTCGGCCGACGAAATTCTCGCGGGCGTGGCCGGCAAGGCGGTCAAGGAGGTCGCGTACCACGTCGACCACGCCACGCAGTGGGTGCTGCGCCTCGGCGACGGCACCGACGAGAGTCACCGCCGGATGCAGGCCGGGCTCGACGCGTTGTGGCCGTACACGGGCGAGATGTTCGCCTCCGACCCGCTGGTCCAGCGGCTCGACGTCGCGGTCGACCCGGCCGGTCTCGAACAGGAGTGGGTACGCCGGGTCACGCGCGTGATCGACGAGTCGACCTGCGAGCGCCCGACGTCGGCGTACCAGCACAGCGGTGGACGCGACGGCAAGCACACCGAGCACCTGGGCTACCTGCTCGCCGAGCTCCAGCACGTCGCCCGCTCGCACCCGGGAGCGACATGGTGACCCGCCACCCCGTTGCGTCCGAAGAGGCGAGCGCTGTAGCGCACGGTTCTTCGGACGCAGCGATCTGGGCGGCGGTCGGTGAGGTCGCGGATCCCGAGGTACCGGTGCTCACGATCGCTGACCTCGGCGTCCTGCGGGACGTGCGGCACGAGGGCGACGACGTCGTCGTGACCATCACCCCGACGTACTCGGGCTGCCCGGCGATGGACCTGATCCGGCACGAGGTCGAGCTGACGCTGAACCACCTCGGCGTCGAGGGCCGCGTCGAAACGGTGCTGTCGCCGGCCTGGACGACCGACTGGATGAGCGACGCGGGCAAGGCGAAGCTGACCGAGTACGGGATCGCGCCGCCGACCGGCAAGCGCGCGGTCGGGGGACCGGTGAGCGTGTCGCTGACGATCCGGTGCCCGCTGTGCGGTTCGCCGGACACCAGTGAGTTGAGCCGGTTCGGGTCGACGTCCTGCAAGTCGCTGTGGCGGTGCAACTCCTGCCGCGAGCCCTTCGACCACTTCAAAGACCTTTGAGAAACCAGCACAGCAAGGCGATCTAGATGACTTCCGTACTGCCGAAGCGCCGCGCGACCTTCCATCCGCTGAAGGTCAAGGCGATCGACGCGATCACCGACGACGCGGTCGCGATCACCTTCGACGTGCCGCCGGAGCTGGCCGCCGAGTACGAGTTCGCCGCCGGCCAGCACCTGACCGTACGGCGTATCGGGGAGGACGTCCGGCGCAGCTACTCGATCTGCTCGCCGGCCGGCTCGGGCGTGCTGCGGATCGGTGTGAAGAAGATCCCCGGCGGCGACTTCTCCTCGTACGCCGCGCACGAGCTGAAGCCCGGCGACACGCTCGAGGTGATGACGCCGCTCGGCCGGTTCGGTACGACGTTCGATCCCGAGCACGACAAGCACTACGCGTTCGTTGCCGCGGGCAGCGGGATCACGCCGGTGCTGTCCCTCGTGGCGACCGTCCTCCAGGTGGAGCCGCTGAGCCGCGTCACGCTGCTGTACGGCAACCGGACCGCGGGCTCGGTGATGTTCGCCGACGAGCTGGCCGACCTCAAGGACTCGTACGCCGAACGCCTGCATCTGGTGCACGTGCTGTCGCGGGAGTCCACCGAGGTCGAGCTGTTCAACGGCCGGATCGACACCGATCGGCTGCGCCGGATGTTCGACGCGATCCTGCCGGTGAAAACGGTCGACGAGTGGTTCCTGTGCGGGCCGTACGCGATGGTCGTCGGTGCGCAGGAACTGCTGCTGGAGCAGGGCGTGCCGCGCGAGCAGGTGCACGCCGAGCTGTTCCACGTCGGCGACGAGGCGCCGGTCGCCCGGGTCGAACAGGCTCCCGTCGACGAGGACGCCGCCGAGGTGACGGTGATCCTCGACGGACGGCGCTCGACGTTCCCGCTCGGTGAGCACGCGAAGGCGGTGCTCGACGCGACGCTCGCCGTACGGTCGGACGCTCCGTTCGCGTGCAAGGGCGGCGTGTGCGGGACCTGCCGGGCGAAGGTCGTCGAAGGCAGCGTCCGGATGGACACGAACTGGGCACTCGAGCCGGACGAGATCCGGGCCGGCTACGTGCTGACCTGCCAGTCGCACCCGACATCGGCCAACGTCACACTCGACTTCGACGCGTGACCGTGGTGCCTGCGCCGTTGTGTCGGTGAGCGCTGAAAGAATCGGTGCCTCACGACAGATGGGGGTGGGGCGCCGTGATGGGGCGTTCGCATGCGTTGTCCGGCTGGTGCGCGGGCCTGGCCGTCGCGCCGATGGTGGGGCTGACGTCGGTGGCCGAGGTGGTGCCGTTCGCCGCCGCGACCGCGGGCTACGCGCTGCTGCCCGATCTCGACCACCCGGGCGCGAGCGCGTCCCGGTTGCTCGGACCGCTGACGGGCTTCGTGTCCGGTGTGATCCGGGCGTTCTCCGCCTTGCTCTACTCGCTGACCAAGGGTCCGCGCGACGAGAAGAGCACGGGTCAGCACCGGCACTTCAGCCACACGGTGGTCGCGGCTGTCCTGCTCGGCTTCGCCACCTCGACGGCGGGCGCGGTCGGCGGCTGGCGCACGGTCCTGGCGATCGCACTGCTCGGGCTGATCCTCGCGGCCGACGTACTGGGTGACTGGGTGCTGGCGGTGGTCGTCGCGGCCGGCGCGTGGACGATCGCGGGCACCTGGCTGCCGGGGACGTCGGCCGTCGAGGCCTTGCGCGGGGGCCTGGACGAAATCGGCAGCTGGATCGGTGCGGCCGTTGCCGTCGGCATGTTCGTGCACTGCCTCGGTGACAGTTTGACCCGTTCCGGTTGCCCGTGGCTGTGGCCGCTGCCGATCCGCGGCGAAACCTGGTACGAGATCCGCCTGCCGAAGCTGCTGCGCTTCCGCACCAACGGCCCGGTCGAGAATCTGCTGATCGCCCCGGCGCTGGTGGTCGGCGGCGTGCTCCTGCTGCCCGGCGCCCTCGCTCTGGTCGAGCAGCTCGCCACAACGATCTGGTCGACGACCTCGGTCTGGATGGCGGGCCGATGAACCGCACGGTCAACCTCGGCGAGACCGGCCTGGTGGAGCTCGACCCGGCGCTGCGCGAGCACACCGGCGTACGCGAGCTGTACCTGCACGGCAACCAGCTCACCAGCCTGCCGGACTGGATCGGCGGCTTCGCCGAGCTACGGATCCTCGACCTGAGCCATCAACCGCTGGCCTCGCTGCCGTCGACGCTGGGGCAGCTGACCAACCTGGAGTTCCTCTACGTCAGCGATCTCGCCCTGAAGGCTCTGCCCGACTCCCTGGGCGAACTGAGCTCGCTGCTGTATCTCGGTGCCACCGACAACGGTCTCACCGAGGTCCCGGAGTCGCTCGGACGCCTGACCGAGCTCGTCGAGCTGCGCCTCTACGGCAACCAGCTCACCACCCTGCCCACCTCGTACGGCGACCTGTCGGCACTGCGCGAACTCCACCTCGACCGCAACCCGCTGGTCGAGCTGCCCGGCACGTTCGACCAGCTCACCGAGCTGCGCGTGGTCAGCCTGCGCGGCGCGACGCTGACCGACTTCCCGGTCGCGCTCAGCCGACTCCCGCACCTGCGGCACCTGGACCTCCGCGCGAACCGGATCACCCGGCTGCCGGATCTCGACCCGGACGCGTTCCCGGCGCTGGAGAAGCTCGACCTGCGCTGGCTCGACCTCACCGTCGTACCGGAGTGGGTGCATGCGCTGACCAGGCGCGGCTGCCTGGTCTACCGCACAGCAGCCGGTCAGTAGTCCTGCGGGCGCCCGGTCAAGTACGACGGAACGCCGCGGGCCTCGAGCGACGCGGCGAAGCGCTGCTGGTTGCGCGCCCCGGGCAGAACCTCCAGTGTCACCAGCGGAATCGCGAGGACCGCGCCGATCAGCACCACCCAGAAGCTGTCGACGAGGAAGCCGAGCGGCAGCGAGATCAGGAACACCGCCTCGCAGATCGCGAACCGCAGGAACGTCGAGGAGGTGAACCGCCGCCACGACTCCGCCTCGACGTCGGCCGGCCGTCCACCGTGTTCCAGCGGTGCCGTACGGAAGCCGATCAGCTCGCAGACGGAGTACCCGCCGACGGCCGCGGCCACCACCACCAACGGCGCCCAGACCGGCGGGAACGGGCCGAGCCCATCGGCGGCGAGCACGAACCACAGCGCGACGGTGATCAGCGGGATGGCCAGCAGCATCGTCCGGACGATCAGCATCAGCGACGCGGCGGCGGCCGGACGGGCAACGTTCAGGGGGTTCGACACGGGACAGACGTTAGCGGCTCGTGGTGTCTCCCGAGGTGGACACCACGAGGCGCGGCGACTCAACCGCGCGTGCTCATGCGTCCGGCGCGACCAGTTCCGGCAGCTTCTGGTCGAACCGGCTCGCGAACGTCAGCGTCGGCAGCACGTGTCCCTGGTTCGCCGCGCCGGCCGCCACGGCGTACCCCCACTGGGACGCGGCGAGCCGCTGGTTGTGCGTGCCGTGGTGGTTGGTCGAGCCGAAGCTGCAGTCGCCGAGCTGGAAGAAGACCTGGTCGAACTCCCGGATCCGCTTCCACTGCAGCGCGTCGCCCCGTGCGTGGGTGAGGAAGTACGACGCGAACGCGTCGGCCATCAGCTCGGTCCGCCGGGTCGCCTCGGGACCGGTCAGCGTGCTCTGGAACAGGCCGCGCTGGAACTGGATGTGGTGCCCGTACTCGTGGGCCAGGATCGCCTGCGCCGTCACGTCGTCGTACCCGAGGGCCTGGAACGCGGTCAGGATGCCGTCGCCCATCAGGATCGAGCTCGGGATCACCCCGAACCCGGGTACGGTCTGGCCGGCGAACGCGAACGCGTTGAAGCTGAAGAACGGGTGGTTGCCGAAGCCGAACTTCGCCTGGTTCATCGCGGTCACCACCTCGTCGGTGTACGCGGTGGAGGTCGCCTCCGACAGGCCGTAGGCGACGCGGAAGATCCGGAACATCTTGGCCCGGTCGAGCAGCACGCTGCCGTGCAGCGGCACCAGGTGCTGGATGCCGTCGGCCCGGATGTCCCAGAACTTGCCCAGATCGCGGAAGGTGTGTGTGGTCGGCAGTGTGAATTCACCGTTCACCCCGAACTGCGCCCCGGCCTCGCCCGGCCAGAGCAGCGCGTCGTAGAAGATCGGGTCGTACCAGCGGATCGCGTCGACCAGCTGGACATCCTCCGGAGTCCAGCCGGCCTTCTGTGCCGTGACCCAGTCCCGGACCGGTGTGGCCGGGTTGCAGACGTAGTCGGCCGGGTTGAGCGCGGCATCGACGAGTGTGCCGAGCTCGTCGGCGCCGAGCCGTTCCTTCAGCTCGGCGGTCGGCAGACCGACCGGCTCGAGGGCTTTCAGTTTGTCGGCCAGCGCCAGCGTCGCCGCGGGGCTCAGGGCCGCGCCGGTGCTGGGCGCGTCGGTACCGGTCCGTGCCTGCGTGGACGCCGTGGCGGTGGCCAGGGCGGGCGACGAGGTGGCCGCGAATCCGCCGGTCAGCGTCAGCGCGAGCAGGATCGCGGATCCGGCGAGGGACTTCTTCATGCCGTACTCCTTGGCAGAACGTCGATGGTGGTCGAGCTGGGCAGGGGAGGGCTCGTGGGTGACCGACTCAGGGGAGTGGGGCGTTTCGGTCACCCACGAGCGGGGTGGGGCTCCGGCGTGGGCCGGGGCCGGTCAGTGGGCGTCGGGCGCGACCAGGTCCGGCAGCGCCGCGTCGAACCGGGCGGCGACCGTCAGGCTGGGCAGAATGTGGCCCTGGTTCGGGGCACTGGTGACCAGGTTGTAGGCCCAGTCCGTCGCCCGGGCGCGCTGGTTCGGGGTGCCGTGGTGGCCGTCATGACCGAAGTCGCAGTCGCCGACGCCGTAGAAGACCTGGGTGAACAGCTGCACGCGCTTCCACTGCATGCTCGCGCCGCGGGAGTGCGCCAGGTAGTAGGAGCCGAACGCGTCGGCCATCAGTTCGGTCCGCCGGGTCGCTTCCGGGCCGGTCAGCGGCGAGTCGAACAGGTTGTTCTCGAACTGGACGTGGTGGCCGAACTCGTGCGCCAGGATCGCCTGCGGCGCGACGTCGCCCAGCCCGACCGCCCGGAAGCCCTGCAGGATGCCGTCGCCCATCACGATCTGGTCGGGCAGCGCGGCCAGCGCCGGATCGGGGTCACCCACGCCGGTGAACGCGTAGGCGTTCAGGCTGAGCAGCGGGTGGTCGCGGAACTTCGGCTGCGACGCCCAGGTGGAGAACACACCGGCCCAGTACGCGGCGTCGAACTCGCTGCGGTGCAGCACGGTCCGGTACGTCCGGTAGAGCGCGTCGCGGTCGGCCATGATCGCGCTGTGCATCGGCCGCAGCTGGATGTCGGCCGACTGGACGTCCCAGAACGGCCGCAGATCGCGGAAGGTGTGCGTGATCGCGGTGGTGAACTCGCCGTTCGGTCCGTACGGCGAGTCCTGCGGGGTGTTGACCATGCTCGCGTAGCCCGCCAGGTTCGTCAGCGCGGCGGCGTACGCGTACACCTTGTCGAGCTGGGTCCAGTCCGTGATGGTGCCCGCCACCCAGTCGGTCAGCGGGGTGCTCGGCGCGCATGCGTAGGCGCTCGGGTCGATGGCCCGCAGGGCGGCCTGCAGCGCGGGGGACTCGTGGATGCCGAGCCGCTCGTTGGCGGCAGTCGCCGCGGCGAGCAAATCGGGACCGAGCAACCGGCGCGCCTGGTCGGCGATCGACTCGGTGGTGGCGGTCACCGCCGCCGGCGCGGCGTCCTGCGTCGGGGCGGCCTGGGCGGGACCCGCCGCGAACGCGGACAGCGCGACA
This sequence comes from Kribbella sp. ALI-6-A, assembly GCF_001984195.1. Classification (GTDB taxonomy): domain Bacteria; phylum Actinomycetota; class Actinomycetes; order Propionibacteriales; family Kribbellaceae; genus Kribbella. Next base: position 758,771 of record NZ_MTQN01000011.1, on the reverse strand, counting down.
GTGGCGATGGCGATCGGCCAGGCCAGATGCTTGTTCATGCTTCTCCTTCAGTACGCCGGGGGAGCGGCCGGCGGGGACTTGGCATCAGCCTGCGGCCGGCCGGTGGCAGTGGCGAGTCCCAACGGCTGTCGGAATCCGGCGTGGCAGGAATCTGACCGTGACACCTTTGTGCCGCGCAGCGGGGCCGGATTTCGCTGCGGAGAGTGAAATCGATCGACGCAGCGTATTTCCAAAAAGTTTTTCTGACTTTTTCGCCGATTGCTGTAACGACTCCTGGGGCCGGCCCGATAGGACGAGTGAGCCTGGTGGCTGCCCGGACCCCCGAGCGGACAGCCACCAGGCCTACTCATTTCCTGAGGCGCTCGGAGCGGTAATCTGACCCCCATGTCCTCAAGCGCAACCTCCGCCGTGGTGGAGCCGCCGTTCGGCCGGCTGACCACCGCGATGATCACCCCGTTCGGGCCCGACGGCTCACTCGATCTGGACGCTGCGCAGAAGGTCGCCGCACACCTGGCCGACCAGGGCAACGACGCGCTGATCGTCAACGGCACCACCGGCGAAGCGCCGACCACCTCCGACGCCGAGAAGGACCAGTTGGTCCGCGCCGTCCTGGAGGCCGTCGGTGATCGCGCGCGCGTCATCGCCGGCGTCGGCACCAACGACACCGCCCACACCGTCGAGCTGGCCAAGGCCGCCGAAGCCGCGGGCGCGCACGGGCTGCTCGTCGTCACGCCGTACTACAACAAGCCTCCGCAGGAAGGCCTGAAGGCGCACTTCACCGCCGTCGCCGACGCGACCGGCCTGCCGAACCTGCTGTACGACATCCCCGGCCGGTCCGGCGTCGAGATCCGGACCGAGACGCTGATCGCCCTGGCCGACCACCCGCGCATCGTCGCGGTCAAGGACGCCAAGGGCGACGTCGCCGCCGCCACCAAGGTGATGGCCAGCACCGACCTGGCCTACTACTGCGGCGCCGACGAGCTCAACCTCGCCTGGCTGTCGATCGGCGCGGTCGGCATCGCCAGCGTGGTCGCGCACGCCGCCAGCCCGGCGTACCGGCAGTTGATCGACGCCGCGGTCGCGCAGGACCTGGTCACGGCGCGGGAGATCGACCGGCGGCTGATCCCGGCGGTCGAGGCGATCATGACCCGGACCCAGGGCGCGATCATGGTGAAGGCCGCGCTGAAGCTGCTCGGCGTGATCGAGCACGCGACCGTCCGGCTGCCCCTGGTCGAGGCCACCACCGCGCAGGTGGACGCGCTCACCACCGATCTCAAGACGTCAGGACTGGTTGCATGAGTCATCCCCACCCCGACCTGGCCGCCCCGGAACCACTGGCCCCCGGCGCGCTGCGGGTGATCCCGCTCGGCGGCCTCGGCGAGGTCGGTCGCAACATGACCGTCTTCGAGTACGACGGCAAGCTGCTGATCGTCGACTGCGGTGTGCTGTTCCCGGACGAAAACCAGCCCGGTGTCGACCTGATCCTCCCGGACTTCCAGCCGATCCGGGAGCGTTTGCACGACATCGTGGCGGTCGTCCTGACCCACGGGCACGAGGACCACATCGGCGGCCTGCCGTACCTGCTGCGCGAGCGCGGCGACATCCCGGTGCTCGGATCGCAGCTCACGCTGGCCCTGCTCGACGGCAAGCTCAGGGAGCACCGGCACCGCAACGTGCCGCAGCAGACCGTGGTCGAGGGCGAGACGGTCCGGCTCGGGCCCTTCGAGTGCGAGTTCGTCGCGGTCAACCACTCGATCCCGGACGCGCTGGCGGTGGCGATCCGGACCCCGGCCGGAATGGTCCTGCACACCGGCGACTTCAAGATGGACCAGCTGCCGCTGGACAACCGGATCACCGACCTGCGCGCGTTCGCCCGGCTGGGGGAGGAGGGCGTCGACCTGTTCTGCGTCGACTCCACCAACTCCGAGGTGCCCGGCTTCACCACCCACGAGCGCGACATCGCGCCGGTGCTGGACCGCGTCTTCACCAACGCGAAGAACCAGCGCATCATCGTGGCCTGCTTCGCCAGTCACGTGCACCGCGTCCAGCAGGTGATGGACGCCGCGGTCAAGCACCACCGCAAGGTCGCCTACGTCGGCCGCTCGATGGTCCGCAACATGGCCGTCGCGCGCGACCTCGGCTTCCTGAACGTGCCCGGCGAGACGCTGATCGACATGCGCGAGCTGGACGACTACCCGCCCGAGCAGGTGGTGCTGGTGTCCACCGGGTCGCAGGGCGAGCCGATGTCGGCGCTGTCGCGGATCGCGGCCAACGACCACCACGTCGTGCACATCCAGCCCGGCGACACCGTCGTCCTGGCCTCCTCGCTGATCCCGGGCAACGAGAACTCGGTCTACCGGGTGATCAACGGCCTGACCCGGCACGGCGCGAACGTGATCCACAAGGGCAACGCGCTGGTGCACGTGTCCGGTCACGCGTCGGCCGGTGAGCTGCTCTACTGCTACAACATCGTCAAGCCGCGCAACGTGATGCCGGTGCACGGCGAGATCCGGCACCTGCACGCGAACGCCGCGCTGGCCCGGCAGACCGGCGTACCGGCCGAGAACGTCGTGGTCGTCGAGGACGGCGTGGTGGTCGACCTGGTCGGCGGCAAGGCGGTGGTGGCCGGCAAGGTCGAGTGCGGTTACGTGTTCGTGGACGGCTCGACGGTCGGCGACATCACCGAGACGTCGCTGAAGGACCGGCGGATCCTCGGCGACGAGGGTTTCATCTCGGTGATCGCCGTGATGGACTCCGTGACCGGCAAACTGACCGCGGGACCGGAGATCCAGGCCCGCGGGTTCGCCGAGGACGACACCGTCTTCGACGACCTGAAACCGAAGATCGAGGCGGAGATCGAGAAGGCGATCGGCAGCGGGGTGGACGACATGTACCAGCTGCAGCAGGTGATTCGCCGGGTGGTCGGCAAATGGGTGAGCGATACTCACCGCAGACGGCCGATGATCATCCCGGTCGTCGTGGAGAGCTGACCAGCGGTGGAAGGGGTGGGCCAGGCATGAGCGTCACTGGTGTCAATGGAGCCGGGCAGCGCCGGCCCACCATGAAAGAGGTCGCGGCGCGAGCGGGCGTGGCGCTGAAGACCGTGTCGCGGGTGGTCAACGAGGAGCCGAACGTCAGCCCCGAGCTGACTGCCAAGGTCCAGGCGGCGATCAAGGAACTCAACTACACGCCGAACGAGTCGGCCCGGATGCTTCGCCGCGGCCGGACCGGCACGATCGCGGTGGTCATCCGCGACATCGGTGACCCGTTCTTCGCCTCGCTCGGGCGCGCGGTCGAGCTGTGGGCCCGTTCCAGCGGCTCGGTCGTGATGATCGGCCTGACCGACGAGGATCCCGACCGCGAGCGCGACGTCTGCCTGGAGTTCGTCGCCCGGCGGCCCGACGCGCTGATCATGGCGCCGATCGGGGAGACCCAGGACTACCTGGCGCCGCACGTGGACGCCGGGATGGCGGTCGTCACGATCGACCGTCCCGCGCACGGCATCGAGGCGGACGCCGTCCTGGCCGACAACGCCGGTGGCATCGACCAGGCGATCGACCACCTGGTCCGCCAGGGGCACCGCCGGATCGCGTATCTGGGCGACGACGAGCGGATCTTCACCGCCCGGGAGCGTGTCGTTGCCTACCGCGCGGCGATGGCCCGGCACCGGATCGAGGTCGACGAGGACCTGGTGCACTTGTCGGAGCCGACGACCGAAGGCATCGGGATCACGCTGTCCGCCGTACTGGACCGGCCGGAGCCGGCGACCGCGTTGCTGTCGGCCAACAACATGACCACCGCCGAGGTGCTGCGCGGGATGGCCGGACGCCGCGACCGCGTCGCGCTCGTCTCGTTCGACGACCTGGCACTGGGCGACCTGCTCAGCCCGGGGCTCACCGCGGTCGCGCAGTCGGCTGACGTGATGGCTAGGACCGCGATCCAGCTGATGACCGAACGCCTGCCCGAGCCGCACCGCCCGGGACGCACGGTGCGCGTCCCGGTCAAGCTCACCATTCGTGGGTCAGGGGAGATTCCGCCGGCCTAGCGGGTCCGGTACGCCGCGGTCAGCGGGCACTGGAACGGATCGCGGGCGCGCAGGCCGACGTTGTTCAGGTAGTCGATGACGATCTTGTACGACTCGCCGAGGCCGACCTCGGTGTACTTCACGTTGTGCTTGGCGCAGTACTCGCGCACGATCGGCTGCACGTGCCGCAGGTGCGGGCGGGGCATGCTCGGGAACAGATGGTGCTCGACCTGGTAGTTCAGGCCGCCCATCAGGAAGTCGACCACGACGCCGCCGCGGATGTTGCGTGACATCAGCACCTGGCGGCGCAGGAAGTCCAGCTTCATGGTGGCGGGGACCAGCGGCATGCCCTTGTGGTTCGGGGCGAACGACGCGCCGAGGAACACGCCGAAGACGGCGAGCTGCAGACCCAGGAACGCGGCCGCCTTGCCGGGCGGCAGGACCAGGAACAGCGCGGCGACGTACAGACCGAGGCGGGAGACGATGACGCCGGCCTCCACGCGCTCCACCTTGCTCGCGCCACGGCGGAACCCGTGCTGCAGCCCGGCGACATGCAGGCTCAAGCCCTCGAGCGTCAGCAGCGGGAAGAACAGCCAGCCCTGCCGGTCACCGAGCCACTTGACCAGTCCGGTCCGGCGCGCGACGTGGTCGGGGGTGAACGCGATCACGCCGATCGCGATGTCGGGGTCCTTGCCGAGCTGGTTGGGCGCGTTGTGGTGTTTGTTGTGCTTGCCGCGCCACCAGTGGATGCTCATGCCGGCCAGGCCGCCGGCCAGGATCCGTGCGGTCCACTCGTTCCACGCCGCGGAGTCGAAGATCTGCCGGTGGGCGCTGTCGTGGCTGAGGAATGCGACCTGGACCAGGACCAAGGCCAAGGCACCGGCCATCAGCAGCTGGAACCAGGAGTTGCCGAGCAGCACGAAGCCGGTGACGATTCCGGCGAGCGCGGCCACCACGAACCCGATCTGGGTCCAGTAGTAGCCCTGCCGGCGGCGCAACAGCCCGAGGTCCCGCACGGTGTGGGACAGATCGGTGTAGAGACTGGTGAATCGCTGCTGCGGACGCGAGTCATCGGTGATGGCCTGTGACAAAAGAAACGCCTCGTTCCCTGGGAGTGCATCAGTCGATGCGCTACCGGGTCCGGGGCAGCGCCACGAGTAAGTGGCTGTCTGAACCTCAACGGAACCACGGCGGGACGCGACACGCAACTAATGGGCAGGCAGTGCACAAGTTTGCAGCGAGCCGTCGAGCACTGCCCGGGCCACGGTGGTCAGCCCCTGCCCGGTGCGACGGGCGTGCGAACGCATCGTGGTGAAGGCCGCGGCCAGGGTCAGGCCGGTCCGTTCGGCCAGCATTCCCTTGGCCTGCTCGATCACGACGCGGCTGTCCAGAGCGTGCTCGAGCTGGGCGGTCAGCTCGATGTAGCCGCGCATCTCACGCTCGTGCAGCAGGCCGATCGTCGCCATGTCGGCGAGCGCCTGCCCGAGCGCGGCCTCGTCGGGGTCCAGCGGCGCGACGTCGCAACGGAACAGGTTCATCGCGCCGATGATCTTCCCGCGCAGCCGCAGCGGCAGGGCGTGCGCGGACAGGTAGCCACCGGCAGTGGCGGTCGCGGCGAACTCCGGCCAGCGCGAGATGTCCGCGTCGATCACCGGCTGTCCGGTGCGGAAGGCGTCCAGGCACGGTCCCTGATCCTGCTGCAGCTCGAACAGCTCCAGCAGCTCGGTCTGGTCGTCCGACGACGCCATCACGTGCAGTACGCCGTGGTCGTCGGCCAGCATCAGCCCGGCGGCGTCCACCGACAGCAGCTCGACCGTCGCCTCGGCGAGCATGCCGAGAAAGTCGACCAGGTCGAACTCGTCGACGAGTGTGTCGGCCAGCTCGACGAAGACCTGGGTGAGACGTCGTTCCCTGCTCATGCGGTGAATCGTCCCTTCCCGGGCAACTGTCTCCATCATCGGGTCCGGCACAAGCCCGAAGCAGCGCGGCTGAGTTGTCAGGCAGTTCGCCTCGCCGTCACGCGGCGGTCACCCGCGAGGAGCACCTTCGGCAGCATGAACCTGAGCCGCCGCCAGCTCTTGGCCGCATCCACCGTGGCGAGTGCCTCGCTCGCCGTTCCCGGCGTCGCCGCCGCTGCCGCCGTGCCGTCCGTCGTACGGCGTGATCGTCCGGCCCTGCCGTCGGGCCTGATGAGCGGGGACGTCACCGCCAACTCCGCCGTCGTCTGGTCCCGCACCGACCGCCGCTCCCGTCTCGTCGTCGACCTGACCAGCCACGGCCGGTTCGACCGGGCGATCCGGCTGCGCGGCCCGGTCACCGGGCCGGACGACGACTTCACCGCCCAGCTCCCGCTGAAGGGGCTGCGGCCGGGGCAGCGCTACGACTACCGGGTCGCGTTCGAGGACGCGTACGGCCGGCGCGGCGAGAGCCTCCAGGGATCGTTCAGTACGCCGGGCCGCAACCGCGGCGTCAGCTTCGTCTGGACCGGCGACACCGTCGGCCAGGGCTGGGGCATCAACCCCGACTTCGGTGGCATGGTCGCCTACCGCGCGATGCACCGGACCAACCCGGACTTCTTCCTGCACTCCGGCGACAACATCTACGCCGACGGCCCGATCGAGGCCGAGGTGAAGGTTGCCGACGGCACGGTCTGGAAGAACGTGGTGACCGAGGAGGTCGCGAAGGTGGCCGAGACGCTGGCCGAGTACCGCGGCCGGTACAAGTACAACCTGCTCGACCACAACGTGCGCGACCTGTACGCCGACGTACCGATCGTCAGCCAGTGGGACGACCACGAGACCGTCAACAACTGGTACCCCGGCGAGATCCTGACCGACGACCGGTACACCGAGAAGCGCGTCGACGTGCTCGCGGCCCGGGCGCGCAAGGCGTTTCTCGAGTACTTGCCGATCGCCCACCAGGGTGGCCGGAACCGGCTCTACCGCAAGGTGAGCTACGGCCCACTGCTCGACGTGTTCTGCCTGGACATGCGCACCTACCGCGATGCCAACCCGGCGCCGGGCGTCGCCGGTCCGGTCGCGATCCTGGGTGCCGAGCAGGCCGCCTGGCTGGTCCGCGAGGTCGCCGCGTCGAAGGCCGCCTGGAAGGTGATCGCCAGCGACATGCCGATCGGCGTACTGGTGCCGGACGGTTCCGAGATCGAGGCGGTCGCGAACGGCCTGGCCGGTGCTCCGGGTGGGCGCGAGCACGAGATCGCCTGGGTGCTCAGCCAGTTCAAGCGCCGCAAGGTCAAGAACACCGTGTGGCTGACCGCGGACGTGCACTACTGCGCCGCCCACCACTACGACCCGTCGCGGGCCGCGTTCACCGACTTCGACCCGTTCTGGGAGGTCGTCGCCGGGCCGATCAACGCGGGCACCTTCGGCCCGAACGCGCTGGACTCGACGTTCGGGCCCCGGCTGGAGTTCGTGAAGGCAGCTGACTTCCCGAACCAGCCGCCGAGCGGCGGCAACCAGTTCTTCGGCCACGTCGAGATCGATCCGCGGACCGAGGTCTTCACGGTGTCGCTGCGCGACCTGCGGGGTGCGGTGCTGTGGCGCAAGGACATCGCGCCGACTGGGAGGCGGTAGGGAAAACCGTCGTCGTGGCGGCCCGGTGCCGAGCTAGGTTGGGCCCATGGATTACCCGTCGAGTCGCCGCGACGACGTCGTTGACCTGCTGCACGGCCGCGAGATCGCCGATCCCTACCGCTGGCTGGAGGACCCGGACTCCGCGGACACCAAGGACTGGGTGAACCGGCAGAACGCCTTCACCGAGGCCGAGCTCGCGTCGTACGAGGAACGGCCGTGGTTCCAGCGGACGATGAGCGCGATTCTGGCCCGGCCTCGGGCCGGCGTACCGGTGCGCAAGTCCGGCTGGTACTTCGTCGGCCGCAACGACGGCACCCAGGCCCAGGACGTCGTGTACGTCGCGGAGTCGCTCGCCGAGCTGCTCACCGGCGGCCGGGTGCTGATCGACCCGAACACGCTGTCCGAGGGCGGCACCGACTCGCTCGGCAGCTTCACCGTGAGCCCGGACGGCAAGTACTTCGCGTACGGCGTCAACGAGAGCGGCAGCGACTGGGTCACCTTCCGGCTGCTGGAGATTGCCACCGGTGACCCGGTCGACGACGTGGTGCGTGAGGCCAAGTTCAGTGAGGCGACCTGGTTGCCGGACTCGTCGGCGTACCTGTACGTGCACTATCCCTCGGGCGGTCGCAGCGAGGGCACCGAGACGAAGGCACTCGGCGCCGGCGAGCTCAAGCTGCACCGGATCGGCACGCCGCAGAGCGAGGACGAGCTGGTCCTCCGGCTGCCGAACGAGCGCCTCTACTTCGAGGTCGAGGTGACCGAGGACGACCGGTACGTCGTGCTGCACATTTTCGAGGGCACCGACCCGCGGACCCGGCTGTGGGTCTACCCGATTCAGGACGGCGGTCTGGGCGAGCCGGTCAAGGTGATCGACGAGTTCGCCTACGAGGCGACGTTCGTCCGGATGGCCGGCGACCGGCTGATCCTGCGGACCGATCGCGACGCTCCGCGCGGTCGGATCGTCAGCAGCGACCTGGCCGCTTCGTTCGTCGACGTGATCCCCGAAGCGTCGTCGACGCTGGTCGAGGTGCACGGTACGGCGTCCGGTCTGGTCACCGTGTCGCTGGTCGACGCCCAGCCTGTCGTCACGCTGTACGACCTGGACGGCGGGAACCCGCGCGTCGTGGAGCTGGGCGAGGGCGGCCTGGTCGCTCTGAACGCCAGCGCGAAGTCGGACGAGGTGTTCGTCGGATTCTCCTCGACGGTCGAGCCGACTGTCGCTTATGCCGTGTCAGCGGTCGATGGCTCTGTGCAGGTGCTGCGGGAGCTGGTGCCGGCCGGTGCTTCGTACACGCCTCCGTCGGTGACTGTGTCGCGTCGCGTGGAGCCCGGCCGCGAGGTGCCCTACTACGTGATCAGCCGCAGCGACTTGCCGGTCGACGCACCGCGGCCGACGCTGCAGTGGGGGTACGGCGGCTTCCGCATCCCGGTCTTCGCCGACTACCGGCCGGGCTGGGCCGCCTGGCTCGAAGCCGGGGGAGTGCTGGTGATCACCAACCTGCGCGGTGGTGGTGAGTTCGGCAGCGAGTGGCACGACGCGGGCCGGCTGAAGAACAAGCAGAACGTCTTCGACGACTTCATCGCGGTCGCCGAGCACCTGTGCGCGACCGGCGTGACGACACCTGCGCAGCTGGCGATTCACGGCCGGAGCAACGGCGGTCTGCTGGTCGGCGCTGTGATGACGCAGCGGCCGGACCTCTTCGCCGTCGCGCTGCCGGGGGTCGGCGTACTGGACATGCTGCGGTTCCACCTGTTCACCGTGGGAGCAGGCTGGGCGTCGGACTTCGGTCTGCCCGACGATCCTTCGCAGTTCGAGGATCTGCTCGCCTATTCACCACTGCACAATCTGCGCGAGGGTACGGCGTACCCGGCCACTTTGGTGGTCACCGGTGACCACGACGACCGGGTGGTGCCGCTGCACAGCCACAAGTTCGTCGCCACGCTGCAGCACGTGCAGGCGGGCGATGCTCCGGTTCTGGCCAGGATCGAGGTCGACACCGGCCACGGGTTCGGGAAACCCGCCGCCATGGTCGCGTCGGAGTGGGCCGACCTGCTGGCGTTCGCCGCTCACCACACAGGTCTCAAGCCGGAGCTGTAGCACTCACCAACCGTTGCCCCTGGGCGCCGCGGGCGGCCTCGCCGAGCGGTGGGTCGGCCGGTGTCAGCGGGTTGGTGAGTGGTGGAGGTTCACCAGATCCGGGGAGCCTCGAGATCGCGGGGGTCGTCGGTCGGCTGGCAGCCGTGCGCGGACTCGGTGTACTCGGTTCGGGGGCCGGGGCCGGCCAGCGCACGGACGGCGCCGACGAGGCGGTCGACGTGCTCGCGGGTCGTGCCCAGGCCGAGGGTCGCGCGGACCGCCGTACCGTGCTCGGGGGAGTTCTGCAGCAGGTGGCCGACCAGCGGGTGCGCACAGAATTTGCCGTCCCGGACGCCGATTCCGTACTCGGCCGACAGCGCCGCGGAGACCAGAGTCGAGCTGACGCCCTCGACGGTGAAGCAAACGGTGCCCACGCGGTCGGCCTCGGCGCCGAAGATGTCGTACGTCGTGACGCCGGGAATCTGGGCGAGACCGGTGCGCAGCCGGGCGAGCAGGCTGCGCTCGTGCTGCTCGATCGCGTCGCGGTGCTTGCTGATCGTGGCGCAGGCCGCCGCGAGGGCGATCGCGCCGATGACGTTGGGGGAGCCGCCTTCGTGGCGGGCCGGGCCCTCGTTCCAGACGGTGAGGTCGCCGGTGACGGCGGCGGTCGCGCCACCGCCGTACAGGTAGGGGTCGGCGGCGTTGAGCCAGTCGGCGCGACCGATCAGCGCGCCGGCGCCGTACGGGGCGTAGAGCTTGTGGCCCGAGATGGTGACCCAGTCGACGTCCAGTTGCTCGATGTCCACCTCGCGGTGCGGGGCGAGCTGGGCGGCGTCCAGGCAGATGCGGGCACCGTGGGCGCGGGCGACGGCGGCCAGCTCGGCGATCGGGAAGATCTCGCCGGTCACGTTGCTCGCGCCGGTGACGACGACCAGCCGCGGTCCCTCGGGGGCTTGGCGAAGAGCGTCGGCCACTGCGGTGACGGCTGCGTTGCTGGAGGCCGGGGCAGGCAGCCGGACGGTCCGCTCGGCGGGCCAGGGGAGCAGGGCCGCGTGGTGCTCGGACTCGAACACGATCACGGTCGCGTCGGCCGGGACCGCCTTGGCCAGCAGGTTGAGGGCGTCGGTGGTCTGCCGGGTGAAGATCACCTGGTCGTCCGCACGGGCGCCGACGAAGGCGTGCACCTCGGCGCGGGCCCGCTCGTACCACTGGGTGGTGATCCGGGAGGCGTACCCGTTGCCACGGTGCACCGACGCGTACGACGGCAGCGCGGCCTCGACCGCGCGCCGGACCGACTCCAGACACGGCGCGCTCGCGCCGTGATCGAAGTTGGCGTAGTCGGTGACCCGGCCGTCGGCCAGCGGGACCAGGAGGTCGGCGCCGACGGTGGAGGGAATGGTGCCGGTGGTGAGCCGGGCGACGGGCGGCCGCTGAGCGGTGCTGGTGGCCGGCTCGAGAATGGAGAGGATCGACATGCTGCTGCTCCCGGAAATCCGCACTTGCCGAACGGGGTGTCCGCACGGCCTGGTCCTCACCCGGGGCACCCCACCGCGGTGGAGGGTTGCCGTCCAGCTAGCCGGGGCTTGTCGCTGGCTCTCATGACCTGGCGAAGACGTTAACCATGGAGGGGCTGGGTGCGCCAGCAGCAATCCCATTACTTGAGATTGAGCACCGGATCGTGAGATGGGGAACTTGGCGTACGTCTCCGCTGGGCTGCGCGCCTCGCCACGCAAGTCCTCGGGTGTGTGTGAGGCAGGGGCTCGAGTATTTGGGTGCGCGATGCTGCAGCCGCAGGGCAAGATGCGGGGATGACTTGGACTGCCCCCGCCGTCGAGCGCCCGTCCGGATCGCTCGTGGCACCCGAGCGCGATCTGCTGGCCGGCTACCTCGACTTCTATCGCCACACCCTGCTGCACAAGTGCGCCGGCCTGACCGGCGAACAGCTCGCCGAGCGCAGCGCGCCGCCGTCGACGCTGTCGCTGCTCGGGCTGATCCGGCACGCGCGCAAGGTCGAGCGGATCTGGTTCCGCATCCACTTCGCCGACGACCCCGCCGAACCGGTCTTCGATCCCGCGCTGGGCAAGGACGCCGACTTCGAACTGACCGATGCGGCCAACGCCCAGGCGGAGTACGAGGCGCTCGTCGACGAGTGGAAGCTGTCGGACGCGTCCGTCGCCGGGCGTTCGCTCGACGACCGCTTCACGTTCGCCGGCCAGGAGTCGACGCTGCGGATGATCTACATCCACCTGATCGGCGAGTACGCCCGCCACTGCGGCCACGCAGACCTGCTCCGCGAACACCTGGACGGCGTCACGGGAGCCTGACCGGTCCGTATTGATTGCTTTGAGCCCCTAGCCGCCTACGCTGCGGCGGTGCCCTTCCCGCTGGCCCACCCGGCCGCCGTCCTCCCGCTGCTGCGGCACCCTTTTGTGCCCTCAGCGCTGGTCGCCGGGGCGCTGGCCCCCGATCTGCTCTACATCGGCCCGCTCTATACCTTCGCCACCCGCTACATCCACGGCAACTTCACGCTGACGCTCACTCACGAGTTCACCTCAGCGCTGTGGCTCGACCCGCTCCTCGCACTCTTGGCGCTGCTCGTTTTCCACCTGCTCCTCAAGCGCCCGCTGATCGCCCTGGCGCCGCCTGCCCTCGCGGGCCGACTCCCGGCACCTCAGCGCCTTGGCGTTTTCTGGACGGTCGTCTCGGTCTTCATCGGTGGCTTCACCCACGTGCTGTGGGACTCCTTCACCCACGGCGACGGCTACTTCGTCCAGCACTGGTCCTTCCTCAGCGCTGCGATCACGCCCACCTGGGACGTCAACCGCGTGCTCCAGTACGTCAGCAGCGCCGGCGGCATCGCCGCCCTCGCGATCTACCTCTTCCTCTGGTGGCGCCGCACGACCGCTCGCCCCAGCGAAGCCGGACTCACCCCCGCCGCCCGGTACGTGGTACTGACGGCTGCCTGTGCCCTGGCTCTCGCGTTCGCCGCCCTGACGGTGATGCGCGCCGCCGCGGAGTCCGACGAACTGGTCGGCGAGGCCGTCGTACGGTTCGCGCTCACCGGGCTCGCCTCGGGAGCCGTCGCCGCGCTCGCCGTCTATGTGCTCGTCTGGCAGGTGCTGAGGCTACGGCGTACCTGATCAGGTCCGGGCGCCGAGCAGTCTGACGTTGTCCCGCCCGTACCGGTCCAGCGGAAGTGCCGCCTCGCAAGTCCCGGTCGCGATGCTGCAGCGAATGATGCCGACCGGCGTCTGCTCGCCCGAGTCGACCACCATCAGCAGGTGGTCGTCGTCCTCGGCAACCGCCATCACGAACTCGGGTCCCACCCACTGCCGCCGGATATGGCCGGTGGTCGAGTCCAGCGCCGCCGCGAGCGGTTCGGCGCCGCCGCCCCGGAAGTCTTCGCTCGCGACCACGGTTCGGCCGTCCGGCGTGAATCCGTCGAGCGAGTAGTCGCAGGTCCGGAACCGCTGCTTGCCGGTCGCCAGTTCGGTGACGGCACTGCAGAAGGTCTGCGCGGCACCACTGAGGTAATCGGCCGCCGCCGTGCCGGCGGTGTTGAGTCCTTCGAGGCTGTGGACGGTCTTCACCGCGGTCACCTGACCGGTCTTGGAATCCCACCGGTAGTAGGTCTCCGGGGCCGGATATCCCTTGCCCTCGGCACCGAAATGGACAACGTCGCCGCGCACCGCCAGCACTTGGGTACGCCCGAACTCGGGCCGCTGCAACGATCGCTGGACGAGCTCGCTGTCCCGCGAGTCGACCCAGTGGACCGCGCCCTTGCCCTCCACGGCATACGCGGCCAGATCCTCCTCGGGTGAACCGACCAAACTGGTCACGCCGGTCACCCGGCCGGGAGAAAAGGTCTCGCCGTACGGCTCGAGTCTCCTGAGTTCGCTGGTGAAGTCGCCGGACGAGAGCATCACTAGCAATCCACCGCCGAACCGCACGACGTCCGTGATCGGTTGCTTGCCGGGAACCACGGCGACCGGCCCGGTCCCGCCGCGCACGGTCCGGTCGACCAGGTACGCCATCTGCGGCCCACGCCCCAGCGGCAGCCGAGCCAGGTCGACCTTCACCTCTGGCGGTGTGGCGGCCGTGCCCGAAGCCGGCGTCGGGGTCTTCTGTTCGGTCGACGGTGGCGTCGCCGGCGCCTTCGACAGCGGCCCGGCCGCGCTGAAGCTTGGCCGAGGCACCTGCCGGAACGCCAGCGTCCCGCCGAGGATCGCCGCCGCCACGGTCAGACCCGCGACCGTCGCGACGAGTCGGACCCGTACCTTCTTCACCCTCGCCACCTTCACTTGTCATCGCCGACCTCGGTGACGATCCCGCCGAGTTCCTCCGGCATCTCGATCAGGCTCGTGCACCGTGAGGTCGGATGCCGGTCGCGCCGCTTCGGTTCGGCGTCGGACCCGACTTTCCCAGTCGTCCCGCGCGGTGCGCGATCCCGCACTCGGTCAGCAGCGCCCGCGATCCGCGCCCGCCCGGGGACGCTACACCGCGGCCTGGTCACGCCGTGACACGACGGATGGGGCAGCGTGACCGGCGTGTGACACGTGTGACTCGAGTGGTCCTCGGGGTAGCCTGCTAGACATGGCGACCCGCACGTCTTCCCCGGCGCGGGCGCAGAAGTCGGCAGCCAATCGCCCGAGTTCGGCGCGATCGGCGGCCGGTGGACGCTCCCGTCCGTCAGGCGCCCAGAAGCGTGGGCAGAGCGCGAAGCGCGGTGGCAGCACCGCCGCGCGGACCAGCACGCCCAAACCCGGTGGGGGAGCGGGCCCGTTCGCGGCCGCGATGATCGCCCTGGGCCGTGGCCTGATCAAGGTCTGGCTCGGCTTCGCCCATCTGCTCGGCAGCATCGTGCGCGGCGTCGGCAACGGCGCCCGCGACCTCGATCCCGCACACCGCCGCGACGGCGCCGGTCTGGCGCTGATCGGACTGGCCGTGATCGTCGCGGCCGCGATCTGGTGGACGCTGCCCGGCGCGGTCGGCGATGCGATCCGCACAGTCGTCAGCGGCAGCGTCGGCATGCTCGGCTGGGCCGTGCCGCTGATGCTGCTGTTCATCGCGCTGCGCACGCTGCGCCACCCCGACCGCAACGGCCCGGCCGGCCGCCAGGTGATCGGCTGGACCTCGATCTCGCTCGGCATCCTCGGTCTGGTACACATCGCGCACGGCATCCCGCGGCCGAGCCAAGCGGGCGACCCGCCGCTGCAGGACGCCGGCGGCGCAATCGGTTACGTCGTCTCGTCGCTGCTGTCCGACCTGCTCACCCAGTACGTCGCCTCGCCGCTGCTGGTCCTGCTGACGATCTTCGGCGCGCTGGTCGTCACCGGCACGCCGATCTACGCGATCCCGCTGCGGGTGCGCGCCGCGTTCGACGTACTGCTCGGACGCACCGAGATCCCTGCCGACGCTCCGTCGGTGACCGCCGGGACCGACGACACGGTCCGGCTGACCCGCAAGGAGCGCCGGGCCAAGGCCGCGCTCGACGACGACGGCGATCCCACCGTCAAGCCGTACGACTCGCCGGTGCTGGAGGGTCGCGAGATCTCCAAGCGCGGCCGCAAGACCAAGCCCCCGGTCGAAGAGGACCCGTACGACGTCGACGGCGAGCACGACGCCTCCGACCCGATCGCCGCGTCGACCGCCGCCGCCTCGGCTGCCTCGTCGAAGTCGGGCAAGCCCGAGTCCGCGCCGGAGCCGCCGCCGCACACGCCGCTGCCGCAGCGGGTCGAGCAGCTGAGCCTGTCCGGCGACATCACCTACACGCTGCCCGACGGCCAGATCCTGAAGCCCGGTTCGGTGCACAAGGCGCGGACCAAGGCGTCCGACGCGGTCGTCGACCGGCTGACCGAGGTGTTCGACCAGTTCGGCATCGACGCGCAGGTCACCGGCTACACCCGCGGCCCGACGGTGACCCGCTACGAGGTCGAGCTGGGCTCGGCGGTGAAGGTCGAGAAGGTCACCGCGCTGAGCAAGAACATCGCGTACGCGGTGGCGTCGGCCGACGTCCGGATCCTGTCGCCGATCCCGGGCAAGTCCGCGATCGGCATCGAGATCCCGAACGTCGACAAGGAGATCGTCAGCCTCGGCGACGTGATCCGGTCCGCGACCGCCCGCAACGACCACCACCCGATGGTGGCCGGGCTGGGCAAGGACGTCGAGGGCGGCTTCGTGGTCGCGAACATGGCCAAGATGCCGCACCTGCTGGTGGCCGGCGCGACCGGCTCCGGCAAGTCGTCGTTCGTGAACTCGCTGATCACCTCGGTGCTGATGCGGGCCACGCCGGACGAGGTCCGGATGATCCTCGTCGACCCCAAGCGGGTCGAGCTGAACAACTACGAGGGCATCCCGCACCTGATCACGCCGATCATCACCAACGCCAAGAAGGCCGCCGAGGCGCTCCAGTGGGTCGTCCGCGAGATGGACATGCGCTACGACGACCTGGCGGCGTTCGGGTTCCGGCACGTCGACGACTTCAACAAGGCCGTCCGCGGCGGCAAGGTCAAGCCGCCGCCGGGCAGCGAGCGCGTCCTCACGCCGTACCCGTATCTGTTGGTGATCGTCGACGAGCTGGCCGACCTGATGATGGTCGCGCCCCGCGACGTCGAGGACTCGATCGTCCGGATCACGCAGTTGGCCCGTGCGGCCGGCATCCACCTGGTGCTGGCCACCCAGCGGCCGTCGGTGGACGTCGTGACCGGTCTGATCAAGGCGAACGTGCCGTCCCGGCTGGCCTTCGCGACCTCGTCGCTGGCCGACAGCCGGGTCATCCTGGACCAGCCGGGCGCGGAGAAGTTGGTCGGGCAGGGTGACGGGTTGTTCCTGCCGATGGGGGCGAGCAAGCCGATGCGTATCCAGGGCTCGTGGGTCACCGAGAGCGAGATCCGCGCGGTGGTCGAGCACTGCAAGGAGCAGCTGCAGCCGACCTACCGCGAGGACGTCACCGCTGTCGCGGGCCCGAGCAAGGACCTGGACGACGAGATCGGCGACGACCTCGACCTGGTGATCCAGGCCGCCGAGCTGATCGTGTCCACCCAGTTCGGTTCCACATCGATGTTGCAACGCAAGCTCCGGGTCGGTTTCGCCAAGGCGGGCCGCCTGATGGACATCCTGGAGAGCCGGGGAGTGGTCGGGCCGAGCGAGGGCTCCAAGGCCCGCGACGTCCTGGTCAAACCGGATGACCTTGAGGACTTCGTCGCCACCCTGCGAGGAGAGTGAGCCGTGACGGCCCATACCACCATGCCCCGCGGCCAGTTCGAGCCCGGACGCTTCGAGTCGACACAGCACGACACCACCCGGCGTGACGCCGGTCCCGGGCACCCCGCCGGTTCGTACGAGGCGGCGCAGTTCGACCCCGCCGAGTACGACGGCGAACCGGGCGAGCTGGCCAACGAGTTCACCGTGCGCGCGTCGCAGAAGGTGCACGGCGGCCTGGCCGTCGGCGCCGCGCTGGTCGCGATCGGGTTCGCGGTGTCCGCGTCCACCTCGCCGACCGGTGTGCTGCGCTGGATCGCGGCGGCCGCGTTCGCCGCGCTCGCGATCGTCTGTGCCCGCGCGCTGACGGTCGGGGACATGCTGGTCGCCGACCGGGTCGGGATCCGGCTGCGGATCGGCGACGAGTGGATCGGCACCCGCTGGGACGAGATCGAGGAAGTCACCGTGCTGCGTCGCCGGCACCCGCTCGACGACGGCCGGATCGCGGTGCACCTGCTCGACCCCGGACCGGTCCTGGCCGCGATGCCGGCCGCGACGCGCAGGACCACTGACGCGAATCGGCGCCTCACCGGGACCTCTCTCGCGGTACCGTTCGGATTGACGGCGCGACCGTCGAACGGGGAAGTGGTCCAGACGCTGCACTTGCTGGCGGACGCGAGATGTCCGGTCAGGGAACAGTCCTGACGCTGCCGTGACCCGGTCGGGCCAACGCCGTTGAGTTGATGTCGGCGGATCGGTGCGGTACTCGGGCGGTGGAGAGGCGGTGGGGGCGTGACCATCGGCAGCGAGCTCACGGCGGCCCGCGAACGGGCGGGCCTGTCGGTGGAGCAGCTGAGCGCCGCGACCCGGATCAGAACAGGTCTGCTGGTCGCGATGGAGGCCGACGACTTCTCCCGGTGCGGCGGCAACTTCTACGCGCGCGGTCACATCCGCTCGATCGCCCGGGTCGTCAAAGCCGACCCGGCGCCGCTGCTGGCCTCGTTCGACGAGGCCTATCCGCCCACCGAGCCCGATCGTGCCCGCCGTGACGAGCGCATCGAGCCTCGCAAACCACGCCTGCACCCGGTCCGTCCCCGCTGGGCGGTTGTGGTCGGCGCGATCCTGGTCGGTCTGATGGGCTGGGGCATGGTCCGCCTGTTCACGCTGCCCAGCGACGTCGAGGCGAATGCCTCCCGCACCGCCAGTCCGACGCCGGCCATCACCACGCCGGCTGCCAACCCGACGACCACCACGCCGCCGTCCCCGAAGCCCAGGCCGCCCGCGACGCCGGCCCCGGCCGCCAGGGTCGTCGTGGTCCTCAAGGCCACCGGCGACGGCTCGTACGTCACCTTGCGCAACTACCACGGTGAGAAGCTCTTCCAGGGCCTGCTCGGCACCGGCTCCACGCAGACCGTCTCCTATCCCGGCTCGATCAGAGTCTCCGTGGGCTCGCTGGACAACCTCGTCATCACGATCAACGGTCAGAAGGTCGCCCCGAAGTCGGAACGATTTCTGATCACCCCCACCGGCGCGATCCAGAAGGCTCCGTAGACCGGGGATTCGGCTCGTCCGCGGTGCGGTGGAGCCTGGCCGCCCGGCACTTGTTCGGGCAGCGGACGAGGTGGTTGGTTATGGGCGCGGGGGTGCCAGCAGTCATACTCGGGGTGATGACTACGAACCCCACGACTGTCGCCCTGGTCACGCTGGGCTGTGCTCGCAACGATGTGGACTCCGAGGAACTGGCCGGCCGTCTCGAGGCCGGTGGCTTCCGGCTGGTGGAGGATGCCTCCGAGGCGGACACCGTGGTGGTGAACACCTGCGGATTCGTCGAGGCCGCGAAGAAGGACTCGGTCGACACGCTGCTCGCCGCCTCCGACTACAAGGACTCCGGCCGCACGCAGGCCGTCGTCGCGGTCGGTTGCTTGGCTGAGCGGTACGGCGAACAGTTGGCCGACGCGTTGCCCGAGACCGACGCCGTGCTCGGCTTCGACGACTACGCGGACATCTCCGACAAGCTGCGGTCGATCCTGTCCGGCACCAAGCACCAGTCGCACGTACCGCGCGACCGTCGCAAGCTGCTGCCGCTCGCGCCGGCCGACCGCGCCGGCGTCCACGACGTGGCGGTGCCAGGCCACGGCGACGTAGTGGTGAACGGCTCTCACATCCCCACCTCCTTGAAGCCGGTGAACGGCAGCACCGACGCCGCGGCGGACATCGACGGGCTGACGTCCGGTGCGACCGCCGAGCTGAAGGGCCGCGCGGTCAAGCCGTCCGATCGGTCGGAGCTGACCATCGACGCGCCGGACCTGATGAGCGCGCCGGCCAGTGGACCGCGCGTGATGCGGCGACGGCTGGACGGCGGCCCGATGGCGCCGCTGAAGCTGGCCTCGGGCTGCGACCGGCGGTGCGCGTTCTGCGCGATCCCGGCCTTCCGGGGCGCGTTTGTGTCGCGGCGCCCGACCGAGGTGCTCGGCGAGGCCCACTGGCTCGCCGAGAACGGCGTGCGCGAGGTCTTCCTGGTGTCGGAGAACTCGACGTCGTACGGCAAGGACCTGGGCGACCTGCGGTTGCTCGAGACGCTGGTCGGCGAGATCGCGGCGGTTCCGGGGCTGACCCGGGTCCGCGTCTCGTACCTGCAGCCGGCCGAGATGCGCCCGACGCTGATCACCGCGATGACCTCGACGCCGGGAGTCGTGCCGTACTTCGACTTGTCGTTCCAGCACGCGTCCGGACCGTTGCTGCGCCGGATGCGCCGGTTCGGCGACGCGGAGCGTTTCCTCGAACTGATCGAGTCGGTTCGGGCCCAGGCGCCGACCGCGGGGATCCGGAGCAACGTGATCGTCGGTTTCCCGGGGGAGACCGAGCAAGATGTGGACATTCTCTGCGACTTCCTTTCCCGCGCCGGGCTCGACGCGATCGGGGTGTTCGGGTACTCCGACGAGGACGGCACCGAAGCCGAGACCTACGACGGCAAGCTGGACGAGGACACGATCGCGGCCCGGCTCGACCGGGTCACCCGGCTGGCCGAGGACCTGACCTCGGCCCGCGCCGAGGCGCGGATCGGTGAGACGGTCGAGGTGCTGGTCGAGTCGATCGACGGCGACACCGCCGAAGGACGCGCTGCCCACCAAGGCCCGGAGGTCGACGGCTCCACCACGCTGACCGGTCTGCCCACCGGTCTGGCGGTCGGAGATCTTGTCGCTGCCACCGTGACGGCGAGCGAGGGAGTGGATCTCGTCGCGCAGTACGCCGCGCACGTGCAGCCGCAGGAAGTCGTCCGGGCAGCTAACCTGACCGCGTGACGATCCCGCCGACGAATCCGGTGCCGCGCGCGGCCGCCGGTCCGCTCAGCGCTCCGAGCGCCTGGAACGTGGCGAACGCGCTGACGGTCCTGCGGCTCGCGCTCGTGCCGTTGTTCGTCTGGTTGCTGCTGCGCGACGCCGGGGCCGAGGACGGCAATCGGCTGCTCGCGACGGCCGCCTTCGTGGTCGCGATCGTCACCGACCGCTTCGACGGTGACATCGCGCGCCGCTGGAACATGGTCACGAACTTCGGCAAGATCGCCGACCCGATCGCGGACAAGGCGCTCACCGGGGCGGCCTTCATCGGGCTGTCCCTGCTCGGCGACCTGCCGTGGTGGGTCACCATCGTGGTGATGGTCCGCGAGTGGGGGGTGACCGCGCTCCGGTTCTGGGTGATCCGGCACGGCGTGATGCCGGCCAGCCGCGGCGGCAAGCTGAAGACGGTTCTGCAGGCGATCGCACTCGGTCTCTACCTCCTTCCCTGGCACTCGGTGGCCGTCCTGCACTGGACCGCCGTGGCGTTCATGGCCGCGGCTGTCCTCGTGACGATCGCCACTGGTCTCGACTACGTGGGCCGCGCGCTTCGCCTCCGCGCGGCCGCCAAACGTCCCCTCCCATGACGCCGGCCGACCCGCCCGCGCCGCAGGACGGCGCAAACCCGCCGATCTCTTCCGTCACTGGGCGAAACCACCGCGGACTGGACGACGCCCTGGCCCGGTTCGTGGAGCTGCTCAAGCAGCGGAAAGCCACCGTTGCCACCGCCGAGTCGCTGACGGGCGGCCTGGTCGGCTCGACGCTGACCGACGTCCCGGGAATCTCGGCCGTCTACCGCGGCGGCGTGATCGTCTACGCCACCGACCTGAAGGCCTCCCTGGCCGGCGTTCCCGAGGATTTGCTGGCCGCTGTCGGTCCTGTGCACGCCGACACGGCCTCGGCCTTGGCAGCGGGCGTCCGGGAGCGGCTGGGGGCCGTCTACGGCCTCGCCACGACCGGTGTGGCCGGACCCGATCCGCAGGCCGGGATCGAGGCGGGCACGGTGTATGTCGCTGCCGCCGGTCCGGACACGGTCCTGGTCCGCAAGCTGTCTCTGGACGGGGACCGCAGCGCCGTTCGCTGGGGGAGTGTCGAGGCGGTCCTGCGGCTCGGGGCAGACTTGATGGCGGAAGATTCCCGCTGATCGGGGTGTTGAGACCAGCATGGGCACAGGTAGGGCAGACTGGAGCGGCGCACCGAAGCTGGACGTTGCCAGGAGTAGAGACCTTGCAACGGGTACCGTGGGATCCGACGGTCGAGCTACGGTGCGAGTAGGTTCGGTCCGACAGGCGGAAGGGAGAAACCTCATGGTGCTGGTTCGTGGCCTGCTGGGCGACGTACTGCGGCGTAAGCGACTGCGCCAGGGGCGCACTCTGCGCGAGGTGTCCGCCGAGGCCCGGGTGAGCCTGGGCTACCTCTCCGAGGTGGAGCGCGGTCAGAAGGAAGCCTCGAGCGAGCTGCTGGCAGCGATCTGCACGGCCCTCGACGTGCCGCTCTCGATGATCTTCGCCGAGGTGAGCGAGGACCTGGCGCGCGAAGAAGCCCTGGTGCTGGCCCACACGAGGATCGAGCCCGAGGTCGTTGCGGCCTGATCCGCAGGCGTCCTGCACCGCCGCCGCGGCGTAGTTCGGTGCCGTTTCGGCGCACAGCGGCGTGCTCACTGCGCCTCCGCCCGGGCGGCCGCTCGCATCGCCTCGTACGTGGCGACGCTGTACGTCGTGTATCGCGCACGCCTCGCCGTGCCGGGTGGCGTCGGCGTTTCGGGAAGGCCTGACCTGAAGAGCACCAGTGCCGGGATCGGTGCGGTGCCCTCCCGGCGGAACAACTCGTTCACGGTCGGCAGGTGCCGGGTGGAGTTCGGGTAAGAGATCAGCCCGAACCGCTCCGAACCCGCGGAGAGGTCGGTCAGTTCAGCACAGGACTCAAAACGCTTCCCGTTCTCAACGGCCAGCGCCAGCGGCTCCAGGAGCATGAATCCCTCCAGCACGTCGCAACCGAACACCACGAACTCGGGATGCCCGCGCAAGCACAACCCGACCGTCGACGTGATGGCCGGCCTCCGGCCGTCCGGCGACCCGATGTGCTCGACGGTCCAGCCGTGCGATCCGATCAGCCTCAGCACCCTGTCGGCGTACTCCCCGCTGGGCGGCTCTCGGCGGACGTCGATCATGACCTTCTCCTCTCTGAGTCGAACAGGTGTTCGATCTCGTCAGAGAAGGTATCCGTCTCAGAGCAGTGCGAAGGGGTTGTCCACAGGTCAGTTCTCGGGTTGGCACTGCGGGCACCAGAAGGTGACCCGGTCTTGCGGCGGTTCGCCGATCTGGGCGGTCCGAATGGTCGTGCTGCACCGCAGGCACGGTTTGCCGCGCCGCTCGAACACCCAGGTCCGCCGGCCCGGTCGGTCCACCCCGGTGGTGACTTGCGAACCGTGCCGAAGGTTGGCCTTCATCAGCCGCCGACTGAGGTCGACCGCGGCCTCGAGATCGACCGTCGCCACCCGTCGCCAGGGATGCAGTCCGAGCAGGAAACAGACCTCGTTGCGGTAGAGATTCCCGATCCCGGCGAGATTGCGTTGGTCGAGCAAGGCCTCGCTGATCGTCCGGTCCGGCTCGGCGGCCAGGTTCGCCAGCGCGAGCGCCCGATCGAAGGACGGCGAGAGTAGATCAGGCCCGAGATGCCCGACCACGCTGTCCTCGGCGCTGGTCGCGACCAGTTCCAGCACCGGCAGCCGATAGCCGACAGCGACCCAGGAGCCCGTTTCCAGCACGGCCCGCACCTGGTGGTCAGGCCCGCCTTTCCACCGCTCGCCAGGCTTGTACAGATGCCAGCTACCTTCCATCCGGAGGTGGCTGTGGATCGTCGTCCCGCCCGACAGCCGCATCAGCAGATGCTTGCCGCGCGGCACGACCTCCACCACCGTCCGGCCGCTCAGGTCGGTCGTGGCGAGCGCCGGAACGCGGAAGTCGGTCTTGGTCAGCACCTTCCCGGCCAGCGCCTGGTCGAGCCGTTTGGTCGCGCGCCAGACGGTGTCTCCCTCGGGCATGCCAGCCGCCTCAGACGCGCAGCCGCAGCCCGCGCGGCGTCGCGTGGAATCCGGCCTTGGCCAGTGCGTCACCGAAGGCCGTGTGGCGGACCTGCTCGCCGTCTGCGGTCTCGACGCTCAGCTTGCCCAGATGCCCGTCCCTGATCGCCAGGGCCAGCGCGTCGACGCCCGGCTGCAGCATGTCGGGATCTTCGGTGAAGCTGAGCACCGTCCGCCCGCCGCGCTCGACGTACACGATGAGCTTGCCGTCGACGAGCACGACCAGTGCACCCGCCTTGCGGCCCGGGCGATGCCCGCCCGCGTTCTCCCGCTCAGGCCACGGCAGTGCCGCCCCGTACGGATTCGCAGGATCCGACGCAGCCAGTACGACGGCGCGCGCGGCCTGCTCTTCCTGTTGCCGCGCGACGCCACCGTCAGCCATCGCCCGCAACCGGTCGACCGCCCCCGGCAGCGCGAACTGCGCCGCTCCGAGCCCAGCCACGAAGTAGCCGCGGCGGCACCGCCCGGACTCCTCGAAGGCGCTCAGAACCTTGTAGACCGCCGCGAATCCGCCCGGAGTTCGCTCGGTGATCACCGAGCCTCGCGTGACGATTCCGTAGCGGTCCAGCAGCGTCTCGGCCGCGGCATGCGCCCGGCGCGTCGCGTCCTCACTCCGCTCCGGCAGCAACGACCATCGCCCACCGGCGGTCGGCGGACCGCTGCGTGAAGGCATCGCCGGTCGTCCTGGTCGCGGCGCCCGCCCAGGACGTTGGCGCGGTGCGGCCCGCTTCGTCCGGTGGCTTCCGCGACCGGCGCCGACCAGCGAACGCACCGGAGCCAGCGTGTCGTTCGTCAGCTGCCCAGCCCAGACGAGATCCCAGAGGACTCCGACGAGCGTTTCGTCGTCGACCACACCGGCCGCCGCTCCCACCGCGTCGCTGAGCTGCCGGAAGAAGAACGCGCCGCCCCCGGACAAGGCATCCAGCACGGCCTGATGCGTCTCACCGATCTCGAACGCAGGATCCAGATCGGGCAGGGTCAGGTCGCAGTTGTCCGCCAGGTGCAGCGAGACCCACCCGTCCGTCCCCGGCAGCGAACCGGCTCCGGCCCAGATCACCTCGCCCGTCGCGGTCAGCTCGTCCAGCATGGAGGGCTGGTACCCGGGGACGCGGGCTGGAAGCACAATCGACTCCAGCGCGGAAGCCGGCACGGCACATCCCGCCAACTGCTCGATCGCACCGAGCAGCACGTCGTACCCTCTGCCACGGCTGCTCGTGATCCCCTGCCAGGCAGGCAGGAACCGGGCCAGCGCGGCCGGCTCGACCGGCTCGACCTCCTTGCGCAGCGCGGCCAGTGACCGGCGCCGGAGCAGTCGAAGAATTTCGCTGTCGCACCACTCCATCGCGATGCCGCCGGGCAGGAACTCGCCCTCGACCACGCGGCCGGCCGCACCAAGCCGCCGCAGCGCATCCGTCACCACTGCGACGCCGATGCCGAGATGCGTCGCCAGATCCACGGCGCGGAACGGCCCGTGAGTCCGGGCGTAGCGCGACACCAGATCGCCCAGCGGATCCGCGACCGGCTCGGCATGCGCTTCGGCGATCCCCGGCGGTAGCGGTACGCCGAGCGCGTCACGCAGGCGGGCAACGTCCTCGACGACTGCCCACCGGTGCTCGCCCGCGACGCGAACCCGGACGACCCGGCGAGCCGCGGCCAAGTCCGTCAGCCAAGCTTCCGCATCGGACCCGTCCACACAGCGCTGCGAGGCTTCGTGCAACGACAGCGGACCGACCAGCCGCAGCACGTCGAACAGCCCCTCGGCGTCGCGCGCCCGGCGATCCTCCGCCAAGCGCTGCAGCTCGGCCTCGGTCCGCAGTACGACCTCGGCGTCGAGCAGCTCACGCAACTCCGTCCGGCCGAGCAGCTCAGCCAGCAGGCTCTGGTCGAGCGCCAGTGCCGCCGCGCGCTTCTCCGCCAGCGGTGCGTCGCCCTCGTACATGAAGGCGCCGACGTAGCCGAAGAGCAGCGACTTCGCGAACGGCGACGCCTCCGGAGTCTCCACCTCGACCACCGAGATCCGCCGCTCACCGATCCCGGTCAGCAGGTCCTTCAGCGCATTCAGGTCGTAGACGTCCTGCAGCACCTCGCGCAGCGTCTCCAGCACGATCGGGAACGACCCGTACTTGCTGGCCACACTGAGCAGCTGCGCGGATCGCTGCCGCTGCTGCCACAACGGCGAACGCCGTCCCGGATTGCGCCGGGGAAGCAGCAGAGCCCGCGCGGCACACTCCCGGAAGCGCGCCGCGAACAGGGCGGACCCGCCGACCTCGGCAGTCACCATGTCCTCGATCTCCGCCGGATCGAACAGCACCAGCTCCGCGCCCGGCGGTGGCTCGTCGGTCTCCGGCAGCCGCAGCACGATCCCGTCGTCACCCGAGACCGACTGGGCGTCCATCCCGTACCGCTCGCGCAGCCGCGCCGCGATCGCCAGCGCCCATGGGCCGTGCACCTGACCGCCGTACGGCGAATGGATGCAGACCCGCCAGTCGCCCAGCTCGTCGCGGAAGCGCTCGACCACGATCGTCACGTCGTCCGGCACCCGGCTGGTCGCGTCGCGCTGCTCACCGAGGTAGGCGACCAGGTTGTTCGCCGCGTACTCGTCGAGGCCGGCGTCGCGGGCTCGCTTGATCGCCTTGGCCGGCGGCAGCGAAGCCATCGTCCGAACGAACGCGCCGGTCGCCGCTCCGAGCTCGGCCGGTCGCCCGACCGCGTCGCCCTTCCAGAACGGCAGCCGCCCGGGTTGACCGGGCGCCGGCGAGACGAGAACGCGGTCGTGCGTGATGTCCTCGATCCGCCAACTGGACGCGCCGAGCGTGAACACATCGCCCACACGCGACTCGTAGACCATCTCCTCGTCCAGCTCGCCGACCCGGTGGTTGGTCGACTCGCCGACCAGGAAGACCCCGAAGAGCCCACGATCGGGGATCGTCCCGCCGCTGGTGACCGCGAGCCGCTGCGCCCCTGGCCGGCCGGAGATCTCCCCGCTGACCCGGTCGAAGACGATCCGCGGCCGCAGCTCCGCGAACTCGTCCGACGGGTAGCGCCCCGACAACATGTCCAGCACCCCGTCGTACGCCGAGCGCGGCAAGGTCGCGAACGGTGCGCACCGGCGGACCAGCGTGTACAGCTCGTCGACGTCAACGGTGTCGAGGGCAACGATCGAGACGATCTGCTGGGCGAGCACGTCGAGCGGGTTGGCCGGGATGTGCAGGCTCTCGATCAGCCCGTCGCGCATCCGCTGGACCACTACGGCCGTGTCTACCAGGTCGCCGCGGAACTTCGGGAACAGCACCCCGCGCGACGTCGCCCCGACCTGGTGACCGGCGCGCCCGACCCGCTGCAGACCGCTGGCGACCGACGGCGGCGCCTCCACCTGGATGACCAGGTCGACCGCGCCCATGTCGATACCGAGCTCCAGGCTGCTCGTCGCGACCACGCACGGCAGCCGCCCGGACTTCAGGTCGGCCTCGATCAGCGCGCGCTGCTCCTTGCTGACCGATCCGTGGTGCGCCCTGGCGATCAACGGCGGCGCGGCCAGCGACGCGCCTGACTGCGCCATCAGCTGCGCCGGCGACCCGACGTCGGGCAGTTCGAGTTCGGCTCGCTCGGCGGCGATCTCGTTGAGCCGGGCGGTGAGCCGCTCGGCCAGGCGGCGCGAGTTGGAGAAGACGATCGTCGAGCGGTGCTCGGAAATCAGGTCGAAGACGTGCTCCTCGACGTGCGGCCAGATCGACGCGTGCTTCGGTGCGCCGGCCGCCGAGCCGGAGGTTTCGATCTCGGTGTTCGCCAGTTCGGCCATGTCCTCGACCGGTACGACGACGCTCAGGTCCCACTGCTTGGTGAACTTCGGCTGGACCACGGTCACCGGCCGCTCGCCGCCGAGGAACCGGGCGACCTCCTCGACCGGCCGGACCGTCGCCGACAACCCGATCCGCTGGGCCGGCTTGGGCAGCAGCGCGTCCAGCCGCTCCAGCGTGAGCGCCATGTGCGCGCCGCGCTTCGTCCCGGCGACCGCGTGCACCTCGTCGATGATCACCGTTTCGACACCACGCAGCGACTCCCGCGCCTGCGACGTGAGCAGCAGGAACAAGGACTCCGGCGTCGTGATCAGTACGTCGGCCGGCTTGGTCGCGAACTTGCGCCGCTCGCTCGCCGGGGTGTCGCCGGAGCGGACCGCGACCTCGACGTCGATCGGCGCCTCACCGAGCCGGCGGGCGGTCTCCCGGATGCCGATCAGCGGGGCGCGCAGGTTGCGCTCGACGTCGACCGCGAGAGCCTTCAGCGGTGAGACGTAGAGCACTCGGCAGCGCAGCTTCGGGTCGTCCGGTGGGGGAGTGGTGGCCAGCCGGTCCAGCGCCCACAGGAAGGCGGCCAGCGTCTTGCCGGAACCGGTCGGCGCGACGACCAGCGCGTCCCGGCCCGCGGTGATCGCGTCCCACGCCTCCAGCTGGGCCGGGGTGGCCGCCTCGAAGACGTCGCCGAACCACGCCCGGGTCGCGGGCGAGAAGCGGCTGAGCGCGGTGGACTTCTGCACGCTGTCCATCTTGCCGGGTCGCTCCGACAGTTTCGCGCGGCGCGGCACGGACCGGAGCCCGGACGCGTGGTGTCCCCCTGGTCTGGAATGATCTGCGCCATGAAGAACCGCTTGCGCATGGCGCTGGTCGTCGTCGCGTGTCTGGTCGGTCTGACCGGATGCGTGAAGCTCGACGCCGACTTCAAGGTGAACTCGAACGAGACGGTCTCGGGCAGCATGAAGCTCGGCGTCGACAAGCAGTTGGTCGAGTCCAGCGGTCAGTCGCTGGACGCCATCCGCAAGCAGATCGACACCGGGATCACGAAGACCGCGACCGAAGGTGTCAGCTGCAAGCCGTTCGAAGACGACAAGTACGTGGGCTCGGAGTGTTCGTTCGACGGCGTGTCGTTCGCCGACATGGGCACCTCCACGACCAGCGGCGTCGGCTTCCGCAAGGACGGCGACAAGTTCGTCGTCAGCGTCAAGGACAGCAGCCTGAGCCGGGAGCTCCCGGACAGCGTCCAGCAGCCGGTGATCAACTTCAAGATCACCATGCCGGGCAAGATCATCGAGCACGACGACGGCGCGCAGATCAGCGGCCGCACCGCGACGTACGACAGCCTGGACAAGCTCGGCAAGGTTTCGCTGACCTCGGAGGCCGGCAGTTCGTTCCCGGTCTGGGCGATCATCCTGATCATCGTCCTGGTGCTCCTGGCCGCGGCCGCGGCGGTGTTCTTCGTGCTGCGGAGCCGCAACAAGCAGCAGCCGTACCCGGGTGGCGGCCAATACGGGCAGTACCCGGGGCAGCCGGGCCAGTGGGGTCCGCAGGGTCCGCAGTACGGCGGTCCGCAGGGTCCCGGTCAGTACGGACAGCAGCCGGGGCCGTACGGTCAGCCGGGTCCGCAGGGGCAGCAGTACGGGCCGCCCGGTGGTCCGCAGTACCCGGGCCAGCCGCAGTACCCGGGGCAGCCGCAGCAGGGTCAGCCCGGCCAGTGGGGTGGTCAGCAGGGCCCGCCGCAGCAGGGTGGGCAGGGCTGGGGCCAGCCCCCGCACCAGCAGCAGCCCCCGCAGCAGCAGGGTGGCTGGGGCCAGCCGCCGCAGCCGGGACAGCCTCCTCAGCAGGGTCAGCCTCCTCAGCAGGGGCAGCCGCCGCAGGGGCAGCAGCCGGGCTGGGGCCGACCCCCGCAGGATGACGGGCGGGCATGAGGCTCACCGAATTCTGGGACCGGATGGACAACGCGCTCGGCCCGGCGTACTCGCGAACCTGGGCCGAGACGCAGGTGATCAGCGGCCTCGGCGGCCGAACGGTTGCCGAAGCGCTGGCCGAGGGCGAGCACGCCAAGACGGTCTGGCGGGCCGTCTGGGCGCACCTCCAGCTCCCGCCCAACGAACGCTGACGAGTAGTCCACGCACTTCTGGCGAGCAGCCGAACCTAGCTGCTCGCCAGAGTCGTTTCCGGCTCGGGCATCGGCGCCTCCGGCTCTGGGTCACGCCGCTGTGCCAGCTTGCTCGGCCACCACAGGTGCCGGCCGATGTCGAGGTTCAGCGCGGTCACCAGCACCGACCGGACCACGATCGTGTCCAGCAGTACGCCGAGCGCCACCGCGATCCCGATCTCCGCGAACGCCACCAGCGGCAGCGTCGCCAGCACCGCGAACGTCCCGGCCAGCACCAGCCCGGCCGAGGTGATCACCCCACCGGTCGCGGCGACTCCGATCAGCGCGCCACGCCGGGTCCCGTGCTGCTTGGCCTCCTCGTGCACCCGGGTCATCAGGAAGATGTTGTAGTCGATGCCCAGCGCCACCAGGAAGACGAAAACGAACAGCGGCAGCGACGAGTCCGCCCCTTCGAACCCGAGCACCTGGGTGAAGATCAGCGAGCTGATCCCGAGCGCGGCCGCGAACGACAGTACGACGGTCGCCACGAGCAGTACGGGAGCCAGCAGCGACCGCAGCAGCACCGCGAGGATCAGCAGGACCACCACCAGTACGGCGGGGATGATGACCTTGTTGTCGCGGTCGGCGGCTCGCTGCGTGTCCAGCAGGATCGCCGTACCGCCGCCGACGAGCGCATCGGCGTTCGGCACCGCGTGGACGGCGGCTCGGGCGCGATCGACCGTGTCCTTCGCGGCCTGGCTGTCGGCCGGAGCCTGCAGCGTTCCCTCGATGTAGGCCAGCCCGTCCGACGTCCGCGGTTCAGCCACTGCCGCGACGCCTTGAGTCGACTCCAGCGCAGCACTGACGGCGGAGGCCTGGTCTGCGTTGCTCACGACAACCAGCGGATTGCCGGCCCCGGCGGGGAAGTGTGCGGCGACGATCCGCTCGCCGATCACCGAGTCCGGCGTACCGGTGAAGGACTCTTCGTTGGACAGCCCGTCCGGGTTCAGCGACAGCATGCCGAGCGCGGCCGCGCCCAGCAGGACTGTGGTGGTCACCCAGGTCAGCCGGGGCCGGACCGCAATTCGGCGACCGATCCGGCCCCAGATGCTCGTCTCGGTGTGGTCCGCGGAGCCGTAGGTCGGCCGCAACGGCCAGAAGACCCAGCGGCCGCAGATGACGAGCAGTGCGGGCAGCAGGGTGAGCATGGCCAGCAGGGCAACAACGATGCCTACCGCTGCAACCGGACCGAGTCCGCTGGTCGAGTTCATCGATGCCAGCAGCAAGCAGAGCATGCCGGCGACCACAGTGGAGCCGGAGGCAACGATCGCCGGTCCGGACCGGTGGAGGGCGAACGCCATCGCCTCGTGCCGGTCCTCGTGCCTGCGTAGCTCCTCGCGGTAGCGGGCGACCAGCAGCAAGGCGTAATCCGTCCCGGCGCCGAACACCAGCACAGTGAGGATTCCCGCGCTCTGCGCGTTCACCGTCAGGTCGGCTCTGGACGCCAGGAGGTAGACAACGGCCTGGGCCGCGAACAGAGCGGTCCCCGCCGAGATCAGGGGGAGCAGCCAGAGCACCGGGCTGCGGTAGGTGAGCAGCAGGATCACGACGACCACCGCGGCCGCCGAGTAGAGCAGCTTGCCGTCGATGCCCTCGAACGCCTTCTGCGAGTCGGCGGCGGTCCCGCCCGGCCCAGTGACGTGGAAGCTCAACCCGTCAGGCCGGTCGGCGGCAATCCGTTGGAGGTCGGCGACCCGCTCGCCAAGCGTCTCCCAACCGCCGGAGCCCGCGTTGATCGGCACGATCACCTGCAGCGCCTGGCCGTCCTCGGAGGGGATCGGACCGATCACCTCCCGGTCGACGTCCTGCAGTTCGCCGTACGCCGTGACGTCGGCGGCGACGGCCTGCTGGTCCGCTGGCGTCAGTCCGGCGGGCCGCTCGTAGACCAGCACGGTCGGGATCTCGTCCGGCGAGCTGAACCGGGCCGTTGCCTGCAGCACCTCGGTGGACTCGGCGTTGCCGGGCAACCAGGACACCGCGTCGTTGTCCTGTGCACCCGTCAGCTTGCCGGCCGGGCTGAAGGACACCGCGATCGCGGCGACCCAGAGCACCAGGACGACCCACTTGGACACCTTGCCGCACGGCAACGCCGCGAGCCGGCCGATTCCGCTCACTCCGATCACGCCCCCCGGGGCGACCGCCCGCCCGCCGTCCGCCGGGTCAACGACGACGGCACCCCGCGATCCAGCGTGCTCGCTGCCCGCAGGAGGCGTCAACGAGCCCGGAGTAGTACTGCGGTCACGCTGTGCGGGACAGCTACGGAGTCCAGCCGGTCCGCGCGGCCCACTCCTCGGCCGGCAGGTAGATCAGGTCGCAGACGGGATCCTTCAGGTCGGCGTACTCGCCGACGGTCTCGAACGGCAGAGCGGCCGCTCGCTCCTTGAACATGCCGTACGCCGCTGCCGTGTCCGGGTGGGCGCGCAGGTAGTCGCGGAAGAGCAACGCGTACCGCTGGTTGGCGTGGCCCTCGATCCGGATGTGGAGGTTGACCCGGCGGCGGTACATCGGTTCGACGACGAGCCGCTTGACCCACTGCAGCTCCTCCGTCGGTAACCCCGGAACCGGATGGTCGCGGCGGGGCGGTCTGAGCTCCCAATCGGCGGCGACGAGCAGCTCTGCGGCGTCGTCGAGCTGGGGTTCGCCGGCGACCGTCGCCTGGATGTCGAGCACGTCCTTGGCCGCCAGACCGGGAACGGAGGTGGAGCCGATGTGGTCGATCCGGGTGACGGTGTCGCCGACGATCCTGCGGATGGTCTCCGCGGTCTTGGCGAACTGTGCCGCCCAGGTGGGGTCCGGCCGGACGATGCTGATCGACGAACTCATGGCCCGATCATCCCAGCGCGGACCGAGCTCGCACAGGTGCAGCTGGTCGTCGTGGTTGCCCGCCTTCGCGGCGGGTCAGACCGGCTTGACGCGGAACACGCTGCTGGTCAGCAGGTCCGCGGCGGCGTATGCGGCCTTGCGGATGCCCTTGCGCTCGTCGAAGAAGCCGCCGACCACACCGACGCCCGGGAGCTTGCCGATGGCCCGTGCGCCGAGGCTGCCGCGCGGGCGGTCCTCGAAGACCTCGCCGAGTCCGCCGAACAGCTTGGAGATCCGCCACACGAGCCGGACTCCCTGGCGCAGGCCGCGCTCCCCGGAGTCGTCGCCGAGACCCAGTTGCTTGGCCACGTCCTGGCCGGCCTGCGTCGGGTCGTCGTACCGGAGCACGTCGTCAGGGGTGATCGGCCGGTTGGTCAGGACCCGGGCGATCACCGCCGTACGGTCCGCGTGCGCCTCCACGCCGTACTCGCGGCAGACGGCACCGATCACCATCGCCTGTACTGCGGCGCCGAGGGTGTCCTTGATCGGCAGCGCGTCCGCGGCCGCACCACTGAGCCGGGGGAGTCCCGCGATGACCGCGGCGAACCCACCCAGCCGCTCGACCCACCAGTCGCAGCGCTCGGCCAGCGGGAGGGTCGGCCACTCGGCGTGACCGGGCACCCTCATCCGGAGCAGGCGGTCGATGGTCAGGATGAGCGCCTTCTCGGCGAGGTTGGGTTGCTCCTGGGCGGAGTACTCGGTCAGGATGCTGCGGATGCCGAACGGGTCCTGGGTGCGGAGCGCGTCGAGCACCGAGTCGATGCCGAACTCGACCCGGCTGAGCGCGAGGACGACGGCGGAGTCGGGGACGTCGGGACGGTCTGTCACGTCGGCCAGCGTAGGTGCCGCCGGGTTCTCGGGAGTTGTCGGCGTGTCAGTTGGGATTCGAACACGTGTTCGGGTTATTTTGTGCCGTACGGGTTTCGCAGGCGGGGCCCGGAGTTGTCCACAGATTCAGGACCGCTTCGGAAATTGTCGGTGGCAACCCATACCTTCACTGACGACAACGAAATTCCTCCGGGCGGCTGGGTCAGCGGTCCGAAACGACTAGATGGGTCAGGTGGCAGTCAGATGGCTGGTGCAGCAGCGAGTGCGGAGCGGGCCGCGGCGGATCGCGAGAAGGCGCTGGCGACCGCGCTGACGCAGATCGAGCGGCAGTGCGGCAAGGGCTCCGTGATGCGGCTGGGTGAGCAGGGCAGGGCGCCGATCGAGGTCATCCCGACCGGGTCGATCGCGCTCGACGTCGCGCTGGGGATCGGCGGGCTGCCGCGCGGTCGCGTGGTGGAGATCTACGGTCCGGAGTCGTCGGGTAAGACCACCGTTGCGCTGCACGCCGTCGCCAACGCCCAGCGGGCCGGCGGTATCGCCGCCTTCATCGACGCCGAGCACGCGCTCGACCCCGACTACGCCCGCAAGCTCGGCGTGGACACCGACGCCCTGCTGATCTCCCAGCCCGACTCCGGTGAGCAGGCGCTGGAGATCGCCGACATGCTGATCCGCTCCGGCGCGATCGACATCGTCGTGATCGACTCGGTGGCCGCGCTGGTGCCGCGGGCCGAGATCGAGGGCGAGATGGGTGACAGCCACGTCGGTCTGCAGGCCCGGCTGATGAGCCAGGCGCTGCGCAAGATGACCGGTGCGGTCAGCGGGACCAACACCACCGCGATCTTCATCAACCAGCTGCGCGAGAAGATCGGCGTGATGTTCGGCTCCCCGGAGACCACGACCGGTGGTAAGGCGCTGAAGTTCTACGCGTCGGTCCGGCTGGACGTCCGCCGGATCGAGTCGCTGAAGGACGGTACCGACTTCGTCGGCAACCGGACCCGGGTCAAGGTCGTGAAGAACAAGGTGGCCCCGCCGTTCAAGCAGGCCGAGTTCGACATCATCTACGGCCAGGGCATCAGCCGCGAGGGCAGCCTGCTGGACCTCGGCGTCGAGCAGGGCTTCGTCCGCAAGGCCGGCGCCTGGTTCACCTACGAGAGCGACCAGCTCGGCCAGGGCCGGGAGAACGCGCGGAACTTCCTGCGCGACAACCCCGATCTGGCCAACGAGCTGGAGAAGAAGATCAAGGAGAAGATGGGCATCGGCCAGGGTGAGGTCGCTGCCGACACGCCGCCGGTCGAGGTCGATGTCGACTTCTGATCCCCAGCCCGCCACCGGCCTCAC
Source organism: Kribbella sp. ALI-6-A (assembly GCF_001984195.1). Classification (GTDB taxonomy): domain Bacteria; phylum Actinomycetota; class Actinomycetes; order Propionibacteriales; family Kribbellaceae; genus Kribbella. The sequence goes on along the minus strand of NZ_MTQN01000011.1, from coordinate 724,486 downwards.
CCAGGCCGAGCGGCTGGCGTTGGCCCGCAAGCTCCTGGCTGACGGGCCAACCGGCTCCACCCTCTGGACCCCCGACGGTGCGGACCGCGACAACACCGCGGACCGCACCCGGGGGCGGTCCAGCTCTCCCGCCTCGGAGACGTCTGCAAGCGACGCCTCCCGGGCAGAGACTTCCCGGCCCGAGACCTCTCGGGCCACCCGCAGGCAGAGCCGCACGTCAGCGGCCTCGGGCTCACCTCGTGCCAAGCGTGACGCCGCGCCTGGCAGAGCTTCGGAGCCCGACAACTTGCCTGTAGCAACTACTTCGGCAGATGGTGAATCACTCGGCGCCGTGGCGGAATCGCAGGCAGCCGACCTGCGGGACTCGTCTGGTGTTACCCCGCGGGCCTGGGGCGCGAAGTCCTCTGGGACCGGAGCGGGGCAGAGCCGCCGCCTGGGCAGGACTTCCGCCGCTCGGCAAACCCCTGACGAAGACGACGCCTGGCCGTCGTACGAGGGTCGCTCCGGCGCGGTCTCCGGCATTCGTGCCGTCGCGCCGGAGTTGTTGGATCCGTGGGACGCCCTCGAGGACGAAACCCGCCGCCGCAAGGCCGAACGACGGCAGGCCCAGGCTGAAGAGCCGGATCCCTGGGATTCGCTCGAAATCGGTACGTCTCCCAGCAGCGGTGCGGACTCCGACGAGCCCGATCCGTGGGACTCGCTGGACAGTGCCGGTTCCGAGAAAGCCCGACCGACGGCCGATGAGGCTGACCCGTGGGACTCGCTCGATGCCAAGGGCGCGACTTCGGCGAGTCGCCGGCGTGCGCCTTCGTCGGACGACGCTGCGGTCGACGACGGCACGAACGGTGCTGCGCCCGCTGCGCACCTTCTCGGTGCGCGAGAAGCTGACGATGCCGCGACAAGCGCCGTGGATTCCGGCGGCACCAAGGCGTCCGCCCGGGCCAAGAGCTCCGGCCGGACCAGGAGCCTGGGGAAGTCGGCGGGTGCTGGACCCACGCCAGGCTCGGAGCAGGATGCGAGCGGGAGACCGCTACGGGGCTCGGACGAAACCAGAGCGCCTGGACGCGCGGACGGTGCCGGGCGCGCTGGTCGCGCCATGGACTTGGAAGGCTCGCCGGTTGCAGGCGGGGACGCTGGAGACGGTGGGGAGCGCGCGGGTTCGTCACCGAGGCGCGGGGGCGCTGGAAGCGGTTCGCCGGTCGACGGTGGAGGCGCTGAGAGCGCATCATCGGCCGGAACCGGATCGCCGGTCGGTGTCCGGGATGTTGGAGATGGCGGAGCGCAAGAGGGTTCGTCGCCGAGGCGAGGTGGCGTTGCGAGCGGATCGCCGACAGGTCGTGGAGGCGCTGGGAGCACCTCGTCAACCGGGATCGGCGTTGGATCGCCGATAGGTGGCCGGAGTGCTGGAAGTAGCGGCGCGCAAGCGGGCTCATCGGCGGGGCGCGACGGTGTCGGGGCGGGATCCAGCGACGGTGTCAGTGCTGAATCCAGTGGCCGGTCGGCTCGTGGACGTTCTGGACGGCGGCCGACTCGTGGGTTCGGGAATCGGCCTCGGCGGGGTGCTCGGGATGGGGACGAACCGGGGATGCCGGCGGATCCTTCCGTGGACCAGGACGCTGATCCGTACCAGGTGGCGCGGACGATTCTGCTCGACAAGCTCACGGGGCAGCCGCGGACGCGGGCGGAGCTGGCCGACGTACTAGCGGATCGTGAGATTGCCGACGAGGTGGCCGATGAGGTGCTCGATCGGTTCACCGAGGTGGGGCTGATCAACGACGCCGCGTTCGCGACCGCGTGGGTCGAATCGAGACACCGGGGCCGAGGACTGGGCAAGCGAGCCCTCGCTCAGGAACTGCGTCGTCGAGGCGTCGACGACGAGCTGGCTCGCGACGCCTTGGAGGAACTCGATTCGAGCCAGGAGGAGGAGACTGCCCGCGCGCTGGTTCGCAAGAAGCTCCGCTCGATGCGTTCGCTCGATCGGCAGGTCGCGATGCGCCGCCTGATCGGCATGCTCGCCCGCAAGGGCTACCCCGGCGGCCTCGCCATGACCGTCGTCAAACAAGAGCTCGCGGCCTCCGACGAAGAGCTGCCCCTCCTCAACGACTCCGGTCTCGAAGCCGAGTAACTCCCCGCCGCCCTGGCGGGCGCAGACGCAGGACGCGGCATGGCGGCCTAGGTCGGCCGTGAGGATTGCCCAGGACTTCGCGGATCCGCTGTGGTCGACGAGATCGTCCGCAGTGAGCGCGTTCCGAAAGCGCGCACGTCCACCAGCGCGCACCTCCAAGCACGCACGTCCACCAGCGCGCACCTCCAAGCGCGCACATCCACCAGCGCGCACCTCCAAGCGCGCACGTCCAAGAGCCTGCACGTTCGAAAGCGCGCGCTGTCGGACGCGATCAAGGCGCTTGAGCACGTCAGCTTCCGGTCGACCAACGTGGTGCTCAGCTCGCCGCTGCGGACTCTCGTTCGTCAGTCTCCAACGCGTCGCCGCGAACCAGTCGTGCTGTCGATTGAGCGCGACCAACGAACTGCCCTCGGACCGCTGACGCCCGTGCTGGTGGCGGCGAGCCTGATCGGAGCGATCGGCTTCACGGCGGTGGAGCGTTTTGGGCAGACCGTCGCGGGGCGAAGCGAGTCGCGGGCCTGGGAGTCGCCGGTGCGCGGGTGCCACCCACCGACTCCTGGGAAGACCTGGGGCAGCGCGGCGATCACGACTCCACCCGACACGGACCTGCGTCGAGAGTCTCAGCGGTATGACGCGGCGCCGCCCCGGCCATGACCTGACGCCGTGGCGGGAACTCCACTCGCGAACACCACCTGGGTAGGGCGCCGCCGCGGCAGCGACCGCGACGGGATCACCACAGCCCGGCCGCCCGCTGGTTGGGCGCCGGTGCTCGGCCGAAGCGCTGTCCCCTGATCGCCAGCACTGTGCCTCCTGCCGCGGAGAAACCTGCGAAGAACTCCGCGAGGTGGTGTCGGATCGGGGCGGTGGGGTTCGTTGCAGGGGTGAGGCCGGCCAGAACGGGCGGCGCCGAGGTGAAGGAACCGCGATTGTGAAGTTGACGACCATGACCCAGGTGACGCTCGACGGAGTGATGCAGGGAAACGGCGGCGTAACGGATGAGGACCGCCGAGACGGGTTCGAGCGTGGGGGATGGGGTCGGGGAGCGGGGGACGACGAGACGAGGGCATTCATCACGCAGGCCTATCAGCGTGCCGAGGCGTTTCTGTTCGGTCGGCGTACCTATGAGTTGTTCGCCGAGTCGTGGGGATCGATGCGTGCGCATCCCATTGGCGTGGCGTTGAATGATGCGCCCAAGTACGTGGCCTCGAACACGCTGACCGCGCCGCGTTGGACGGACACGACTGTGCTCCGTGGTGATCTCGTGGCGGGCGTCAACGAGTTGAAGGCCAAGCCTGGGGGTGAGCTGCAGGTGCACGGAAGTGGTGCTCTGACTCGGTGGCTGCTGGACAACGGGCTGGTTGACGAGATGGTGCTGATCGTGATCCCGGTGATTCTCGGTCAGGGCGCGAGACTGTTCGCGGAGACCGGTCCGGATCTTGCGCTCGAGCTGGTGGAATCGCGGGTCGACTCCAAGGGCGTGACGATCCAGCGCTATCGGCCGGCCGGGCGCCCGCAGTATGCGACGACCTGATGGCCCTGACCACCGCACAAACGTTCCCGACACCACAAGGAGATGAGTTCAGATGCAGTACCTGGTTTCCGTGATCGATGACAAGAGCAAACCCGGCAGCACGGACCGGCAGCCGGCCATCAGCGAGTTCAACGATCGGCTGATCGCCGAGGGTTACTGGGTTTTCGCGGGCGGATTGGCGGACACCGACGAGGCCACGGTCATCGACAACCGGGGCGAGCAGGCAGTGGTGACCGACGGGCCGTTCGTGGAATCGAAGGAGTATCTCGCGGGTGTTTGGGTGTGGGAGGCGCCCGATCTGGACGTGGCGCTCGCGCTGGCGACCGAGGCATCGAAGGTTTGCGATCGCAAGATCGAGGTGCGGCCGTTCCTCTGAGCGGCGTCGAGGACGCAACTTCCCGCGATCGCCCGCGTCTGCGTCGCCGAGCCTGAACACCTGGAGCGACTGTGCGGTGATGAGGGGAGCAACCGCACCGGCTGGGTCGGTAGTCGCACCGACTCAGCCGAGTCAGTGGCCGCACCGACTCGCCGGGTCAGCGGCCGCACCACCTCAGCCTGTCGGTGGCCGCACCGACTCAGCCGGGTCGTCGGCTGCCCGGCTGCGCCGCGCGAAAGCGCTTGCGGGATGCAGTGCTGTTCGCGTCGGGCGAGCCGGTGCGTCCGCGGTCAGCTCACGTCAGGTTCCACGGCCACCACGTGCGGCAACGTACGTCGTCACGGACTGCTGCACGTGTTCGTCCCGCACGCGACGGCGGGGGGCGTTCGGTGTGCTGCTGACCTTCGCCGGGGTGATCTGGCCCCCGAAAAGGGGGCGGGGGATGGGGACGGAGATGGGAGAGGGCGGATCGGGACGGGACAGTTGGCGGGGCCCGGGACGGGAGCCGTGGGTTCGGGGCAGCTGGCCGGGACGGGGACGGGGTCGGGGGACCGGGACAGGCACGGGGACAGGGTCGGGGACGGGGACAGGGACGGGGACAGGGACGGGGACAGGTGTGCTGGCGTCGATTGCCACGCAGGCGATCGTCCTGGGGTCGCGCCCTGACCAGGTGAGTTCGCCGGGCGGGAGAGACTGGCCCGATGGGATACGTCGGGTCTTACACATGGCGGTTGCGGCAGCGGGTGGGGGCGGAGTTGCTGCTGATGCCGGGGGCTCAGGTGGTGGTCGTGGGGGAAGCGGGGCGGGTGCTGTTTCAGCGGCGGCGGGATTCGGGGTTGTGGGAGTTTCCGGCAGGGGCGGCGGAGCCGGGGTCGAGTTTTCGGGGGACGGCGGTTCGGGAGTTGTTCGAGGAGGCCGGACTGCGGGTGTGCGAGGAGGATTTGGTGCCGTTCGCGTCGTTGTCGGAGCCGGAGGTGCACGAGATCACCTATCCGAACGGTGACCGGATGCACTGTTTCGCGCTCTGTTTCGAGGCGCGGCGGTGGACGGGGGAGCTGCGGCCGGAGCCGGAGGAGGTCATTGAGGCTGGATTCTGGGCGGTGGACGACCCGCCCGGGGTGTTGCAGCCACAGACCGAGGTGGTGCTGGGGCTGTACCGGGACTACCTGGAGAGTGGGGCTTTCCAGGGGCGATGAGCGGGATTTCGGGCGGTTTCGCGCGGGTTTTCGGGGGTCGGTGAACCGTGTGGGGGCGGGTTGCAATGCGGGGGGTGGACGGCGAGGGATGTTGACGGGTGTCGGCCGCGGGTGTCTCATCCGAAGAGAGACCGGCTTTTGGGGCCGGTCCGTAGGCTGGCATTTTTCTGTAGAGATCCGCCCCTGACACCTCTTTGGAGGGTGCAATGAACGATTTCCAGGAACAGGCGAAGAACTGGCTCCGGAACGTCGTCAAGCAGAACCCGGACAAGATCAAGGCAGGTGTGGAGAAGGCCGGCGACCTGATCGACAAGCAGACCGGCGGCAAGTACGCGGACAAGCTCGACTCGGTGCAGGAGAAGGTCGGGACGTACGTCGAGAAGCAGTCGGGCGGGGCCGCGGGCGGTCCGGCCGGAGGTGCCGCGGGCGGTCAGTCCGGCGGTGTGCCGAGCGGCCAGGCCGGAGGCGCGGCGGGTGACCAGTCCGGTGGCGCGCCCAGCGATCAGACCGGCGGGGAGCCGGCGACCGGGCCGGACGACGGTGCGGCGGACGCGCCGACGCAGACGGCTGGGGCCGGCACCGCCGATTCCAGCGGGAGCGAGGGTGGCACCGCCGCGAACGGTGGAGTGGTCGGCGGCCAGGTTCCCGACGTGAGCGAGAACGACGCCAGCTCGGCCGGCTCGCGGACCGAGGGCGCGGAGACAGGCGGCACGGCCACCGGTACGTCGGACGGAGGGCTTCCGGGCCCGAGGTAGGTCGCAGCAGGTCGACTCGGTCAGAGCACGAGCGGTCCCCGTTCAGGTGGGTCGCTTGGAGCGGAGACCACTTCAGCACCCCAGTCCGCGGTGGCGCCAAGCCTCCGGGGCTGGGGTGCTGCGTTACCAGAGGTGGAAGGGCCTGGAGTCGCCCGGTGGCAGATCGTGAGCGCGCGCTCCGGATCGTGGCGCCGCGCGCGAGTGTCCACCTTGACCCTGTGGATGGCCGCGCCTAGCCTCGGAATCAGCAAGGGAACTGTCCACCCGGACGGTTGACGACATCGCAGAGGTCGGCCTGCTGGCCGAGCAACCGGAGCGCGCGCAGGCGTGGTCCGGAGATACGAAACCAGAGCTCTTCCGAGCTTGCCGACGGTGGGCGAACCGCCCGCCGCCGCATAGGAACGGACCCGGCGCTCACCGGGGGACGAAGGCCGTCGGCACGATCGCCGACGGCGAGATCCCGGTCGGCGCGTTCCGGCGTACCGTCTTCTGGGCCGCTGTGTGGTGATCCCTTCGCCGAAGAGCTGGTCACGCCCGGGGCGTGACTCGATGAGGGGAGACGCCGATGCCGCAGCTCATCCTGGGTCCGGCCGCCGTGATCTCGTACGCCGCGACGCCGCCGGCGACGTCGGTGGGGTTGGTGGTGGTCGGTCTCCTCGTGGTCGGGCTGCTCGCCTGGATCGGGCTGACGCTGACCCGGCGCAAGGGTGCCGAGGTGGCGGCCGCGGAGGCGAACGCGAAGCTCGAGGCCGCGACCGCGGTCGCCGAGGCGAAGTCGATCGGTGACCGGATCCGGCGCGAGGCCGAGGACGAGGCAGTCGCACTGCGGACCCGCGCGAAGGACGCGGAGCAGCGCGCCGAGGAGTTGCGCCGGCAGGCCGAGCAGCAGGCTGAGGCGCTGCGCAAGGACGCCGAGCAGCGCGCGAAGGAGGTCGAGCAGCGCGCGGACGAGGCGCGTCGGGAGTCCGAGGACCGTGCGTCGGAGATCCGCCGCGAGGCCGAGCAGCGGGCGTCCGTCGTACGGCGGGACGCCGAGACCGAGGCGCAGTCGATCCGTGACGACCTGCGCGAGCAGCGCCTCGAGATGGAACGCCGCGAGCACCGGCTGACCGAGCGGGAGGAACGCCTCGACGAACAGCTGCGCGCCCTGGAGGAACGGCAGAACGAGCTGGCCGCCCAGCTCGCCGAACTCGACCGGCAGCGCGCCGAGATCCGCGACCTGGAGGACGAGCGCCGCCGCATCCTCGAAGGCGTCGCGAACCTGACCAGCGAGCAGGCCAAGGCCGAGCTGGTCGCGGCGATGGAGGCCGAAGCGAAGCGGCACGCGCACGCGATCGTTCGCGACATCGAGCGGCAGGCGCAGGACGAGGGCGAGAGCAAGGCCCGCCGGATCATCACCGGCGCGGTTCAGCGGCTCGCGTCGGAGCAGACCAGCGAGTCGGTCGTCTCGGTGGTGCACCTGCCCAGCGACGACATGAAGGGCCGGATCATCGGCCGCGAGGGCCGCAACATCCGGTCGTTCGAGCAGACCACCGGCGTCAACCTGATCATCGACGACACCCCCGAGGCGGTGCTGCTGTCCTGCTTCGACCCGGTACGCCGGGAGACCGCGCGGCTGACGCTGGACTCGCTGGTGCTGGACGGCCGGATCCACCCGAGCCGGATCGAGGAGATCTACGAGCGCAGCAAGGGCGAGGTCGCCGAGCTGTGCGAGCGAGCGGCCGAGGACGCGATGGCCGAGGTAGGCATCACCGATCTGCACCCGGAACTGGTCCGCACGATGGGCCTGCTGCGCTACCGGACGTCGTACGGGCAGAACGTGCTCAAGCACCTGGTCGAGTCGGCGCACCTGGCCGGCATGATGGCGGCCGAGCTCGGGCTGGACCCGAAGCTGTGCAAGCGCGGCGCGTTCCTGCACGACATCGGCAAGGCGCTGACGCACGAGTCGGAGGGCAGCCACGCGATCGTCGGCGCCGACCTGGCCCGCAAGTACGGCGAGAACGACGACGTCGTGCACTGCATCGAGGCGCACCACAACGAGGTCGAGGTCCGTACCGTCGAGGCGGTGCTGACCCAGGCCGCCGATGCGGTCAGCGGCGGTCGGCCGGGCGCGCGGCGCGAGTCGCTGGAGGCCTACGTGCAGCGGCTCGAACGGCTGGAGGAGATCGCGATGCACCACGACGGTGTCGAGAAGGTGTTCGCGATGCAGGCCGGCCGGGAGATCCGGGTGATGGTGCTGCCGGACGCGGTCGACGACATCGCCGCGCAGGTGATGGCCCGCGACATCGCCAAGCAGGTCGAGGAGGAACTCACCTACCCCGGCCAGATCCGTGTCACCGTCGTCCGCGAGTCCCGCGCGACGGAGGTCGCCAAGTAATCCGAATGCCGCGCGGTGGCCGGCGTCGTACGGTCGGTGGATGCGGATCAGGCCTGCGACACTGGCGGACGTCGAGCGGTTGATCGACGGGTTCGCCGACAATCCGGTGGTGTTGCATCACACCCGAGAGCGGTGGGCGACGCAGGAGCGTGGAGACGGACTGTTCCTGCTGGCCCATCGGGCGGGCGAAATCGTCGGGCACAGCATGGTGCTGCGACAGTCCAAGTACGCCGAAGTGCGCGCCGATGTGGATCCGGCCGAGATCAACGGGCTGCACGCCTACGCTCCCAATCAAGGCGTCGGTACGGCGTTGATTGCGGCGGCCGAAGCGGTCGCGGTGGAGTGGGCGCGACCCGTGATCGGTCTGGGAGTCGGTCCCGACAACCCGGGCGCTCGGCGGTTGTACGAGCGTCTTGGGTACCGGAGGTGGTCAGGTCCGCGAGTGATCGACATCTGGACCGAGAAGGCCGCGGACGGCGCGATCGTTCGGTCTCATGCCGACCCGTGTGACTACCTGATCAAGCGGCTGTGACTAGTGCCGGTCCGGTTTGTACTCGGTCGGGGTGACGTCGATCTCGTGCTGCAGCGGGTACGTGTGCGGGTCGGTGTTGTACTGCTCCTCGACCCGCGGGGCGATCACCGGGGTGTCGTCGGTTTGGGCGCGATTGCGGTTGGCGACGCTGTACGACAGCCAGATTCCGGCCGCACCGGCCAGCATGACGACGATGCCGACCACGGTGAAGTCGATCGGTCCGGAGGTGTCCCGGATGCCGAACGCGATGATGGCTCCGGCGGCGATCAGGAAGATCCCGACGCTGATACGCATACTCTTCCTCCCTGTCCAGAGGTGGCGGCTCCGGCTCAAAGCACGGTCGTTTCCACTCGGGCGGGGGCGGGTGACACTGCGTCAACCTTGTTCACTCCCAGTACCCACCCGGACGGTTGCCATGCACAACCGTCCGGGCGGTCGGGTCACCGGAAGGCGGCTTGGCCGGTCAGTGCCTGGCCGATCACCAGCTGGTGCACCTCGGACGTGCCCTCGTAGGTGAGCACCGACTCGAGGTTGTTGGCGTGCCGCAGCACCGGGTACTCCCCGCTGATCCCGTTCGCGGCCAGGATCGTGCGGCACTCGCGGGCGATCGCGATCGCCTCGCGAACGTTGTTCAGCTTGCCGACGCTGACCTGCTCGGGCCGCAGCGCGCCCTTCTCCTTCAGCCGGCCGAGGTGCACGGCGAGCAGGATGCCCTTGTTCAGCTCGACGGCCATGTCGGCGAGTTTCGCCTGGGTCAGCTGGTACGCCGACAGCGGTTTGTCGAAGACCTGCCGCTCACCGGCGTACGACACGGCCGTCTCCAGGCAGTCCCGGGCCGCGCCCATCGCGCCGAAGATGATCCCAAACCGGGCCTCGTTGAGGCACCCGAGCGGACCCGACAGCCCGCGCGCCTCCGGCAGCATCGCCGAGGCCGGCAGCCGGACGTCGGTCAGGATCAGCTCCGACGTCACCGACGCGCGCAACGACAGCTTGCGGGTGATCTCGGGCGCCGAGAAGCCCGGCGCCGACGTCGGTACGACGAACCCGCGTACCCCGTCGTCGGTCCGCGCCCAGACCACCGCGACGTCGGCGATCGAGCCGTTGGTGATCCACATCTTCGACCCGTTCAGGATCCAGTCGTCGCCGTCGCGGCGGGCGCTGGTCCGCATCCCGCCGGGGTTGGAGCCGAAGTCCGGCTCGGTCAGCCCGAAACAGCCGATCGCCTCGCCGGCCGCCATCCGCGGCAGCCATTCGGTCTTCTGCTCCTCGTTGCCGTACTTCCAGATCGCGTACATCGCCAGCGAACCCTGCACCGACACCAGCGAGCGCATGCCGGAGTCGGCCGCCTCGATCTCCAGACAGGCCAGCCCGTACGCGACCGGACCGAGCCCGGCGCATCCGTACCCGGTCAGGTGCATCCCGAGCAGCCCGAGCGAGCCGAGCTCCTTGGCCAGCTCGCGGGCGGGGATGCTGGCCGCCTCGAACCACTCCGGCAGCGACGGCCGCAGCCGCTCGTCGGCGAACCGGCGGGTGGTCGCGCGGATCGCGACCTCCTCCTCGGTGAGCAGCGAGTCCACGTCCACGAGATCCAGGGAAACGGTCATGCCGTCAAACTATCCGCAACCCGCACCGGCCGTCCCTGCGGTGAACCCCACAGTGACCTGTGGAACGCCTCACCTCAGCAGCTGCGGAAAACCTCATTTGCTGGAGAACGGCCACCACCAGCGCCGCGTGCGCGGATGCCGGACGACGACCGAGCTCCACTTCGCCTGGCCGGTGACGACCAGCCGGACACCGTCGCGCTCGGCCGGGCCGGTCTTGTTGCTGGTCGAACTGCCGACCACGTCGATCTCGTCGAGGCTCACCACCCAGCCCCTCGGCACGATGATGGTGATCGAGCTGTGCTTCAGTTCGGCGACCACCTGCACCTCGGGCCGGCGGACCAGAGCGTCGGTGAAGTCGAGCTTCATGCTGGAGTGCTCGGCCTGCGTGACGACCCGCGCCGGCACCTGCCAGGCCCCTTCGCGCTTCTGCGAGCTGTGCTTGGCCCGGATGACCACCTCGGCGGGGCCGGTGGGCTCGGCGGGGGTCAGGTCCGCGGTGGCGGCGCGCAGCTCGAGCTCGGTCTTGGCCGAGTAGACCTGGGTCAGCCGCTCGTCCAGCTCCTGGAAGTCGAGCCGGCCGTCGCCGTGGGCTTCCTGCACCAGCGAGGCGGCCTGCTCCCGGTCGCGATCGGAGGCACGGCGGGCTGGTGGCGGCTGTTCCAGACTCATGGGTTCACGGTAGCGCCGGGACCCGGTCGAAACCGCTGTCCACAGGCCGTCGTACGGCGAATCGCTGGCGACCGTGCTGACCTGAAACAATGGCTGGGTGAATCCGCGTACCGTCGTCATCCTCGGCTCGACCGGCTCCATCGGCACCCAAGCGCTGGAGCTGATCGGCCGGAACCGCGACCGGTTCCGGGTCTGCGCCCTGTCGGCCGGCGGGGAGCACGTCGACCTGCTCGCGCGGCAGGCGCTGGAGTTCGAGGTCGAGGTGGTGGCCGTCGCCCGCGCCACGGTCGCGCAGGACCTGCAGCTGGCCTTCTACGCCGAGGCGCAGCGCCGGGGGTACACGCGGGGCGAGTTCCGGATCCCCAAGATCCTCACCGGGCCGGACGCGTCGAGCGAGCTCGCCGCGCTGCCCTGCGACGTCGTACTGAACGGCATCACCGGTTCGCTCGGCCTGCGGCCGACGCTGGCCGCGCTGGACGCCGGCAACACCCTCGCCCTGGCGAACAAGGAGTCCCTGGTCATCGGCGGCCCGCTGGTCACCCGGCGGGTCAAGCCGGGCCAGATCGTGCCGGTCGACTCCGAGCACAGCGCGATCGCCCAGTGCTTGCGCGGCGGCAGCGGTGACGAGGTCCGCAAGCTGCTGCTGACGGCGAGCGGCGGCCCGTTCCTCGGCCGCGCCCGGTCCGAGCTGGCCGGCGTGACCGTCGAGCAGGCGCTCGCCCACCCGAACTTCGCGATGGGGCCGGTCGTCACGATCAACTCCGCCACCCTGGTCAACAAGGGGCTCGAGCTGATCGAGGCGCACCTGCTGTTCGGCATCCCGATCGACCGGGTGGACGTCGTCGTGCACCCGCAGCAGGCGGTGCACTCGATGGTCGAGTTCCACGACGGTGCCACGATCGCGCAGGTCGGGCTGCCGACGATGACGCTGCCGATCGCGCTCGGCCTGAGCTGGCCCGACCGGATACCGGACGCGTCGCCGCCATGGGACTTCGCCGAGGCGAGCACCTGGCAGTTCCTGCCGCTCGACGACGAGGCGTTCCCGTCGGTCCAGCTGGCCCGCGAGGCCGGGACCCGGGGCGGCACCGCTCCGGCGGTGTTCAACGCGGCGAACGAGGTCTGCGTGCAGGCGTTCCGTGACGGCCGCCTGCCGTTCCTGGCGATCGTCGACACCGTCGCCCGGGTGGTGACCGAACACGACGTACCCTCGTACGAGGAACTGTCCATCGACGACGTGCTCGCCGCGGACGCCTGGGCCCGCGCCCGGGCCCGTGAGCTCACCGCCATCGGGAACGACAACGGCCAGGAGACCCTACCGGCATGACCGCACTGCTCACCTTCATCGGCATCGTTCTGTTCGTCGTGGGCATCCTTGTCTCGGTCGGCCTGCATGAGCTGGGTCACATGCTCCCGGCCAAGGCCTTCGGGATGAAGGTCACCCAGTTCTTCGTCGGCTTCGGCCGGACGGTCTGGTCGGTCAAGCGCGGCGAGACCGAGTACGGGATCAAGGCGATCCCGGCCGGTGGGTTCGTCCGGATCATCGGCATGCTGCCGCCGGCCAAGGGCCAGGACCCGACCAAGGTCCGCAAGGCCAACACCGGGCCGATCCAGTCGATGGTGGAGAACGCCCGCTCCGCGGAGTACGAGACGATCTCCGCCGCCGACGACGGCCGGCTGTTCTACCAGAAGGTGTGGTGGAAGAAGCTGATCGTGATGGCGTCCGGACCGCTGGTCAACGTGGTGATCGCGTTCGTCCTGTTCGGCGGTCTCTACATGCTGTACGGCAGCCCGGTCGCGCAGACCACGGTCGCCACCGTCACCGACTGTGTGATCCCGGCCTCGCAGGCCTCCGCGGACCGCAAGTGCCAGAGCGGCGACAAGGAGTCGCCGGCCAAGACGGCCGGATTCCAGGTGGGCGACAAGATCGTCTCCTTCAACGGCACCCCGATCGAGAGCTGGGACCAGCTCACCCCGCTGATCCGGAACAACACCGACAAGCCGGCCACCATCATGGTCGAGCGCGACGGCCGGCAGACGGAACTGAAGACCAGCACGATCGTCAACCAGGTCCGCGAGGAGCCGGGCTCGGACAAGTTCGTCTCGGTCGGCTTCCTCGGGGTGTCGCCGGAGAGCAAGATCGAGCGGCAGGACTTCGGGTTCGTGGTCGACGAGATGGGCCGGATGACGGTGGCCACCGTCCAGGCGCTCGGCCGGTTCCCCGAGAAGCTGGTCGGGGTGGCCAAGTCGATCGTCGGCGGCGAGCGCGATCTGGACAGCCCGATGAGCGTGGTCGGCGCCAGCCGGGTGGCCGGCGAGGTCGCCTCGAACAGCGACCTGGCGGTGGCCGCGCGGCTGTCGTTCCTGGTCCAGCTGCTCGCCTCGCTGAACCTGTTCCTGGCCCTGTTCAACTTCATCCCGCTGCTGCCACTGGACGGCGGGCACATGGTCGGCGCGATCTGGGAGGGCATCAAGCGCGGCTTCGCCAAGCTGCTCGGCCGTCCCGATCCCGGCTACGTGGACGTCGCCAAACTGCTGCCGATCGCCTACGTGGCGGCCAGCGTCATCGTGGTGATGGGCGTGCTGCTCGTCGTCGCCGACATCGTCAACCCGATCCGTCTGTTCAACGGATGACCCTCACCCCCTCACGGACAAAGGACCAATGAGCATCTCCCTGGGCATGCCCGCGCTGCCTCCGCCGACCCTCGCCCCGCGCCGCAAGACCCGCCAGATCAAGGTGGGCAAGGTGCTGGTCGGTGGCGACGCGCCGGTGTCGGTGCAGTCGATGACGACCACGCTGACCGCCGACGTCAACACCACGCTGCAGCAGATCGCGGAGCTGACCGCGGCCGGCTGCGACATCGTCAGGGTCGCCTGCCCGTCGCAGGACGACGCCGACGCGCTGCCGGAGATCGCCAGGCACTCGCAGATCCCGGTGATCGCCGACATCCACTTCCAGCCCAAGTACGTGTTCGCCGCGATCGAGGCCGGGTGCGCGGCGGTCCGGGTCAACCCGGGCAACATCCGCAAGTTCGACGACCAGGTCAAGGAGATCGCCGCGGCCGCCAAGGACCACGGCACCTCGATCCGGATCGGCGTGAACGCCGGCTCGCTGGACCCGCGGCTGCTGCAGAAGTACGGCAAGGCCACGCCCGAGGCGCTGGTCGAGTCCGCGGTCTGGGAGGCGTCGCTGTTCGAGGAGCACGACTTCCACGACTTCAAGATCTCGGTCAAGCACAACGACCCGGTCGTGATGGTGAAGGCCTACGAGCTGCTGGCCGAGCGCGGCGACTGGCCGCTGCACCTCGGCGTCACCGAGGCGGGCCCGGCGTTCCAGGGCACGATCAAGTCGGCGGTCGCGTTCGGCGCGCTGCTGTCGAAGGGGATCGGGGACACCATCCGGGTCTCGCTGTCCGCGCCGCCGGTCGAGGAGGTCAAGGTCGGCCTGCAGATCCTGCAGTCGCTGAACCTGCGCGAGCGCAAGCTCGAGATCGTGTCCTGCCCGTCGTGTGGTCGCGCGCAGGTCGACGTCTACACGCTGGCCGAGCAGGTCACCGCCGGGCTCGAGGGCATGGAGGTGCCGCTGCGGGTCGCGGTGATGGGCTGCGTGGTGAACGGCCCGGGCGAGGCGCGGGAGGCCGACCTCGGCGTTGCTTCCGGCAACGGCAAGGGCCAGATCTTCGTCAAGGGCGAGGTGATCAAGACCGTGCCGGAGTCGCAGATCGTCGAGACCCTGATCGAGGAAGCGATGCGGATCGCCGAGGAGATGGGCGAGTCGGTCGAGGGCGGCGAGCCGACGGTCACCGTCGGCTGATCCCACCCGGAACGGTCCGGCCGGAGCAGGCCGGACTGTTCCCTCGGGACTCCCGCCCGAGCTGGGTTGGTGGAGCGCACGCCGTCCCCGCCGTACCGGCGTGCAGGGTTTCCCTCGTCTGTCGCAGGCGCCTTCCACCGCCTCGATCTTGCGCATAGTCTGCGAACCGGCCCGCACACTTCCGCGGCGGGCCGTCGGGAGGCAAATCATGAAGCGCAAGATCATCGCCGTGCTCGCCGCCGGAGCCGCCGCCTGCGCGGCCACCCTGCCGGCCGCCGCGATCAACTCCTACAACTCCAGCCCCGCACCCGAACGCACCGAGGTCGGCGCGTTCATGGCGCTGTGGGACACCACCGGTGACGCCGTGCCCGACCGGTTCGACTGGGTCTGCAGCGGGACGATGATCGACGACGACACCTATCTGACCGCGGCCCACTGCACCGACGACTGGCCGGCCGGGACGCGGTTCTACGTGTCGCTCGAGCAGGACGTTCAGTCGCTGCTCGACCAGGCGGCCGCGGCCGGGCTGACACCCGCGCAGACGGCGGCCGACTTCGTCGCCGACGGGCACGCCGTCGAGGGCGATCCCCACCAGGACCCCGCGTACCCGGGCAACTCGGCCGACTCCCACGACATCGGCGTGATCGACTTCGCCGACCGGCAGACCACTCCGGCCGATGTGTGGGACTTCACCCCGGCCACCCTGCCGACCGCCGGCCAGTTGGACTCCCTCGGCAGCCGTGCGCTCGACGCGGCGTCGTGGCTCGTCGTCGGCTACGGCACGCAGGAGGCGGTCCGCGGTCCGGGTGGCCACACGCATCCCGGCGGCGGCGTTCGGCTGAAGGCTCCCGAGGACTTCAACGCGCTGAACAAGACCTGGGTGCGGCTCTCGATGATCGCCCCGCAGGGCAACGGCGGCGCCTGCTACGGCGACTCGGGCGGCCCGAACTTCGTGACCCTGAACGGCCAGTTGGTGCTCGCCGCGACGACGATCACCGGTGACGTTCCGTGCTACGCCACGAACGTCGTCTACCGGCTCGACACCGTGTCGGCCCGCACCTTCCTGGCGCCGTACGTCGACCTGCCCTGAGCGGAGGCTACTGTTCGGCCTGTGACTCGGTATCTGGTGGTCAGCGCGATCGCGGGTGAGGCGAAGTACGTTCCCGAGGGGATCCCGGTCGTGCTGACCGGGATCGGCAAGACCGCGGCGGCGGTGGCCACCGCGCGGGCGCTCGCGACGACCGACACGACCGACCTGGTCGTGCTCAACGTCGGTACGACGGGCGCCCTGCGCGACGGCCTGTCCGGTCTCTTCCTTCCCAGCGAGGTCGTCAACCACGACGTCAACGCCGACGCGATCCGGGCGATCGGCCTGGATCCGAAGGAGTCGCTGCCGATCGAGGGCGGCGACGGCACGGTCCTGGCCTCCGGCGACGTCTTCGTCACCGACCCGGCGGTCCGGGAGCGCCTGGCCGAGCGGGCGCACTTGGTCGACATGGAGGCGTACGGCGTCGCCTTCGCCTGCCGTGAGTTCGGCGTACCGGTGCGGCTGGTCAAGCACGTCTCGGACTCCGCCGACGAAGCCGCCTTGGACTGGCCCGCTCAGGTCGACGCCAGCGCGAAGGTCCTGGGCGAGTGGGTCCGCCAGGAGGTCGGCTAGGCCTGCTGGCCGAGTGTGACGTCCCGGCCTGTCGCGGTCTGCCAGTAGAGGACCTGCCGGCCCGAGCGCCGACGGTGCAGCAGACCCGCGTCGGACAGCACGCGGAGGTGGTCGGCGACGCTCGCCAGTGAGAGCCCGGTGGTCGCCACCAGCGCCGTCGTACTGATCGGTGCCGCGGCCTCGACCAGGATGCGGGCGCGGTTGCGGCCGAGCAGGCGCACCAGCGGTTCGGCGAGCGGCTGGGCGGAGGCGAAGATGCCGGTGACCGGGTACGTGATCGCGAACTGGCCCGGCAGTCGCCAGGTCACGCTCGATCGCAGGCTGTGGGTGGCGATGAACATCAGGTCGTGTCCCCGGACGTCGGTCGGCGGGAAGTCCGCGCGGTTGACCTGCATCCGGCCGTCGCCGAGCCAGCGGATGTCGGGTCCCAGCCCGCGCAGTACGCCGGCCCAGCCCTGCGCGCTGAGGCTCGACGTCCGGGAGACGATGTCGGCCTGCAGCACGCGGTACCGCCGGGGCCAGTCAGGCTTGACCGTCTCGGTCCAGATCCAGCGCAGCAGGGTGGTCACCTCCGAGGCGAGATCGTGGCCCTCGGCAATCAAACGCGGGAGTGGGGGAGCGTCGTCGTCCGCGATGGTGGGACGAGTCCGCCGCGACGGTGAGCGGGTCACCAGCAGGTCCGCCCGGATCTCGTCGTCGCTGAGTGCGGCGAGCGGCGCGATCTCCTGCTCGAAGGTGAGATCAGGCGCGAGTGGCGGAACGGTCAGGAAATCGGCCGTCCACCGCGGCCCGAAGGCGGCGTCGATGATCGCCGCGCCCAGCGGTCGCTCGGCCAGCTGTGCCGACCACCCGGGCAGGTGCAGCTCGCGCCAGGCCCGGTACCACGGCTGCGACGGCTGACGGAGCATCTTCAGCGCCGACACCGTCTCGGTCAGCTGTGACGTGCCGAACCGGGCGTTGGCCAGCACGTCGGCGTCGACGAGGAACTCGGACAAGGTTTCGCCTCCAACCGAAACTGTAGGCGTCCCGGCGATCGGCGGCGAGGGTTTCGCCATGAGTACCTACCGGGAGACCTTCGGCCGGACCGAGTTCCGCAGTCTGTGGCTGAGTAGCGCGCTCGGCAACGCCTCGTCAACGATGACCAGCCTGACGCTGGCGATCGTGGTGAACGAGCGGACCGGCTCGGCGCTGCTGTCCGCGTTCGTCATGTTCGGGCCGTCGCTGGCGCAGGTGGTCGGCGCGTCGACGTTGATGTCCGCGGCCGACACCGCGCGGCCGCGGCGGATCTTGGTTCTGCTTGCCATGCTGTCGACCTTCGCGGTCGCGGCGCAGGCGGCGTTCGACCTCTCGCCGGCCGCTCGGTTGCTGCTCACCCTGGCGGTCGCGTACGGGCTGTCGATCGGCGCCGGCGTGCGCTGGGGACTGCTCAACGAGGTGGTCGCGCCCGACCAGTTCGTGCTCGGTCGATCGGCGATGAACCTGTCCGTCGGCGCGATGCAGATCGCGGGCTTCGGCGCGGCCGGGCTGCTGCTCCAGGTGCTCGACCCGGCTCAGGTCTTCTGGCTGGCGACGGCCTTCGCCGCCCTGGCGATCCCGGTTCTGCGCTTCGGTCTGGCCGACCGCCCGCCGCGACGGCTGGCCCGGACGAGTCCCCGCGAGACCTGGCGAGGCAACCGGATCCTGCTGTCGCGCCCGAGCACCCGGCCGCTCCTGCTCGCCCTCTGCATCCCGAACGGACTGATCGTGGGCTGCGAGGCCCTCTTCGTCCCGTACGCCGGATCAGGCGCGGGGCTGCTCCTGGCCGCCGGAGCCGCCGGCATGATGACCGGCGATCTGGTCGTCGGCCGGTTCCTCACCCGGACGTCACGCCGGACCGTGAGCGCGTACCTGCGCTTCCTGCTCGCCGTGCCGTTTCTCGGATTCGCCTTCGACCTGCCGCTCGGCGTACTGGCGGCTCTGGTCGCAGTGGCCTGCATCGGGTACGGCGCCTCGCTCGCCCAGCAGGAGCTGCTCACCGACGCGACTCCCGTCGAGCTCCGCGGTCAGGTCCTGGGGCTCGAGTCGGCGCTGCGGATGACCACTTTCGGCATCGTCGCGGTCGTCGCCGGCGCGGCCGCGGACCTCGTCGGGCCCGCGCCGGCGATGACCGGGCTCGCCGTCGGGTCGTTGCTCGTCTCGGCGGCGCTCACCCGTCCACTGGCTCGGGTCGCCCGAGCGTCTGCAGATGCTGGAGGACCTTCGTCTCCCGCGCCAGCCACCGCATGACGCCGATGCCGCTTTCCTGAACCTGCAGGTTGGCGCGCAGCGCGTCGGCGACGGTCACCCAGCGGGGGACCAGTTCCAACTCGGTCTCGTAGCCTTCGAGCTGTTGCTCTCCGAGATTCGCGGAGGACGAGCAGAAGAAGTAGTGCGAGGTCATCTTGAAGATCTTGTACTCCGGCTCGCTCGCCCGCAGGTACTCGACGGTGCTGCCGAAGGACAGGCCGACCTCGACGTCGGTCAGCCCACACTCCTCGCGGAACTCGCGCTCCAGCGCCTCCGACGGCGACTCGCCGGGTTCGACGCCACCGCCGGGGAACTTGTAGTCGCCGTGGCGTGAACCGAGCAGCAGCAGCTCGTCATCACGGAACAGCGCGCCCCGGACGGCGGTGCGCTGCAGGGTCCGGCCGGTCAGGTCGAGGTCCGGGTCGTGCCGGAAGGTTCCGAGCATCATGCCGGCCATTCTGTCCCCTGCGACGCTCGCGGTCCGCCGTAGGCTTGACCTTGACCTCAGGGGCAGGGTTTAGCGTCGGTGACGAGGAGGCGGGATGCACATCGGGGACCTGGCGGCCGAGGCCGGCGTGACGGTCAAGGCGGTGCGGTACTACGAGTCGCAGGGGCTGCTGAAGCCCGAGCGGCAACCGAACGGCTATCGCCGGTACACCGCGGAGGACGTCGTGATCGTCCGCGAGGTGAAGGCGTTGCTGAGTCTCGGGCTGACCGCGGAGCAGACCTATCCGTTCATCGAGTGCCTGCGGGCGGGCAACGACCGGGCCGACGTGTGCCCGGCGTCGCTGACGGCGTACCGGCTGCGGATCGCGGAGGTGGATCGGCGGATCGCCGAGCTGACCGACCTGCGCGGCAAGCTCACCGGCCTCCTCGCCGATGCCGAGAACTGGAGAAGGAGACCCGTCCATGAGCGACCTGCTGAGTGTTGACCAAGGCAACTTCGACGAGGTGGTGCTGGGCGCCGCGAAACCGGTCCTGGTCGACTTCTGGGCGCAGTGGTGCCCGCCGTGCCATCAGATCGTGCCGGTGCTGGAACAGATCGCGCGCGAGCGCGCGGACCAGCTCGACATCGTGAAGCTGAACGCCGACGAGAGCCCGGAGATCCCGGCCCGCTACCGGGTGATGGCGATGCCGACGCTGATGCTGTTCCACCACGGCGAGCTGATCTGGTCGGTCGTCGGCGCCCGGCCGAAGTCCTGGCTGCTGAAGAACCTGGACGACGCGCTGCTCGCTGCCGTCTGACGACGCCAACCAGCGGCCGGCCCCGATGGGGTCGGCCGCTGGTTGCGTTGTGCGCCTCGACAGAAATCACGGCTCCCCGATAGCTTGATAGCGTGCTAGCATCCTAGACATGCCGGACGACATCGCCAAGAAGGCGCAGTTCAACGTGTACCTGCCGCCGGAGCTGATTCGGCGGGTGAAGCACCAGGCGATCGACGAGGGCGCGAGCCTGTCGGCGCTGGTCGAGCAGGCGCTGGCCGAGTACCTGGACAAGCACAAGGAGGGCCGGGATGAATGACGTGGTGATCCGACCGTTGCGGTTCACGGCGGACGTCGAAGCGATGCGCGCGTTCCTGGAGACGCTCGGACTGCGTCCCCGGATCGAGGGGGAGAGGGGAGGCTGGGTGGACCTGGTGGCGGGCAGCGGCATGGCCGCGCTGCACGACGCCGCGACGTCGTCGACCGGTGGCAAGGCCGGGGACACCAGTCTCTCGTTCGAGGCCGCGGACATCGACCTGCTCAAGGACCGACTGGTTGCCGCGGGCCACGAAGAGGCGACCACCTGGGACGAGGCGTACGGCCGGGTCCTGTCGGTCACTGCTCCCGGCGGGGTGGTGATCTGGATCGACGAGCGTTCGGACGACCTCTACGGCTACAAGCTCCATCGAACCGCTCCGGACCCTCGGTTGACGGTGGTCCCGCGGTTGTCCGGCGCCGCGGAGGCGGAATGGACGTCGTTCCTCGAGCTGTTCGGCAGCCCCGAGGTCACCTTCGGCCCGCCCGCCGGCGAGTTCGACGTACGGCTGGAGCTGCGGACGACCGAGCCGCTGCCTGACGTCCTGGCTCGTCTGAAGGCCGCCGGGTACGCCGCAGAGCTCACCGGCTCCACGATTGCCATCACCGATCCCGACGGCCAACCGGTTCGGGTACACGCGTGATCGCCGGGCGACGCTCGCGGGACACGGTCGAGTGCGCGATTGTCCGCGGGGTCACACCGGTCGTTACGGATTCGCGGGGGAGCTCGTCGGAGTGACCGGCCAGGAGGAGGGGTTCTGGGTGATGGGGAAGCTCGACCCGGCGGCGTGGACGCCGTCCCGGGAGCTCGGCGACGAGTTGGTGTGGATGAGTCGTGCGCTCTGACGACGCCGAAGCCGTGAGTGCCGCGGCGACCGATCCGGCGACCGACGCCCCCGCGACCGACGCGTCAACCGCCGAACCCCGTACGCCGCTACGCCTGCGCGACGACCCCGACTTCCGGCGGTACTGGCTGGCGCGGGCCTTGTCGACGATGGGCTCGATGGTGACGGCGATCGCCCTGCCGGTGCTGGTCTACCGGTTGAGCGGGTCGCCGTTCCTGACCGCGTTGGTGACCGCGCTCGAGGCGGCGCCGTACTTGCTGGCCGGGTTGTTCGCCGGTGCGTTGGCGGACCGGTGGAACCGCAAGCGCGTGATGGTCGCGGCGGATCTGCTCAACGCCCTGCTGATCAGTTCCGTGCCGATCGCCTACTGGCTCGACGGGCTGACCGTCGTGCACGTGCTGGTGGTCGCGTTCCTGGTCCAGGGCGTGGCGACGTTCTTCGACGGCGCCAACTTCGGCGCCTTGCCGGTTCTGGTCGGCAGAGCCCGAGTCGCCCAGGCGAACGCCGCGGTCTGGACGGCGTCGAGCCTGATCGAGCTGTTCGTGCCGGCTCTGGTCGGCCTGTCGCTCGCGGCGATCAGCCCGGCCGCTCTGCTCACCCTCGACGCGTTGAGCTTCGCCGCCTCGGCGCTCGCGGTCCGCGGGATCGTGCGGGCGATGTCGCAGCAGCGCGACGGCCGCGCGCCGTTGCGGCCCCGGGTCGTGTTCGCCGACATCGCGGAGGGCGTGCGCTTCCTGGTCCGGCACGCCGGCGTCCGCACGATGACGATTGTCGGCAGCATCCAGTCCTTCGCCGGCGGCGGCTTCATGGCGTTGATGGTGGTCTGGACCGACCGCGTGCTCGACATCGGTACGTCGGGACTGCGGTTCGGCCTGGTCTACGGCGCGTGGGGGATCGGCGCGCTCGCGGCCGCGGTCGGTCTGCCCAAGCTGCTCCGCCGTCTGCAACCGGCCGGGATCACGCTCTACGCCTTGCCCGCGTCGGCCGCGCTCGGCGTTGTGACACCACTGATGCCAACCTGGCCGCTGGCCGCGATCGCCTTGCTGGTCTGGGGTTCGGCGTACGTGATGGTGATCGTCAACTCGATCTCGTACCGCCAGCAGGTGACGCCCGAGCACCTGCTCGGCCGGGTCAACACCGCGGGTCGGATGCTGTCGTGGGGAGTCGGCTCGACCCTCGGCTCGGTGACCGGCGGCGTGATCGGCAGCCACCTCGGCGTACGGTCCGCGATGCTGGTGCTCGGGGTGTTCGCGTTCACCGGTGTTCTGGTCGCCTGGACCTCGCCGTTGCGCCGGCTGGCCGCCGAGGTGGATCCGGCCGGGCCCTGACCCGACCCGCTGGGGCGTGAGCCGACCCGTTGCGCGCTCACGTGGCGGGAATCGGCTAGGTTCTCCGCGTGGGCGTACGGGTTCTCGGTCCTCGTGACCTCTCAGCGGCGAGGGCCGTCATCGCCCGCGACCCTGTCGTGAACGTGTTCGTGGACAGCCTGGTGCAGGCGTCCGGGCTCGATCCGCGGCGCGGTGCGGAGGTCTGGGGCTACGTCGAGAAGGGCGTGCTCGAGTCGCTGTGCCACGCCGGCGGCAACATGGTTCCGGTCGGCGCGGGCGAGGCCGCGCTGCGCGCGTTCGCGGCGTACGCGTTGCGCCGGGGCCGGACGTGTTTCCAGATCCTCGGCCCGGCCGTGGCGGTCGACCAGCTGTGGTCCGCGCTCGAACCGCACTGGGGCCCGGCGCGCGAGATCCGCGGCGAGCAGCCGTTCATGGTGATCGACGGACCGCCCGCGATCGAGCCCGATCCGCTGGTCCGCGCGGTCGAACCGGTCGAGCTGGACGTGCTCTATCCGGCCTGCGTCGCGATGTACACCGAGGAGGTCGGCGTCCCGCCGCAGACCGGCCCCGACGGCACCTTCTACCGGTCGCGGGTGGCCGAGCTGATCCGCGCCGGTCGCGCGTTCGCGCGGATCGAGGACGGCAAGGTCGTGTTCAAGGCGGAGGTCGGTTCGGTCGGCACCGGCGTCTGCCAGATCCAGGGCGTCTGGGTCGACCCGGAACGCCGCGGGCAAGGGCTGGCCGCGCCCGGGATGGCGGCGGTCGTCGAGCTGGCCCGTCAGATCGCGCCGGTCGTGACGCTGTACGTGAACGCGTTCAACACGCCCGCGCGAGCGGCGTACGAGCGGGTCGGGTTCCGCACCATCGAGACGTTCGCGACGATCCTGTTCTGAGGTCGAGCGCTCACTGTGATGGTGTGGCGACGGCGGGTGAGGTTTGCTGATGCGAACCGCCCCGCCCCGCGGAAGGAACCCCATGCGGAAAATCGCTGTCCCCCTGGCCTGCTTGGCCCTCGCTGCTGCCGCGGTCGTCGCCGCGCCCTCGGGCAGCGCGACGCAACCCGCTGCCGACTCTGAGCCGGCCTACTACTCACTCAGGCTTCCGGCCGGTACGACGGTCGCCGGGCTGGTCCGCGAGGGCTACGACATCGGCCACGGGCACGGATCCCGTCCGGTGCTGGTCGCGACGCCCGCCGAGGTGGCGAAGCTGCGTGACCGAGGCATCGAGGCCGGCCGGATCGGCGAGGTCTACCAGCCGCTCGACCGCGTCGACGCTGACGCGGCCGGTACGACGTTCTACGGCGGCTACCACACGACGATCGGGCACGAGGAGCACAACGCGTCCGTCGCCGCGACGCACCCGGACCTGGTCAAGCTCTACGACATCGGCGACTCGTGGAAGAAGACGAAGGGCCAGGGCGGTCACGACATCCAGGCGCTGTGCATCAGCAAGCTCGTCGCCGGGGACTGCGCACTGAGCAGTACGGGCAAGAAGCCGAAGTTCGTGTTGTACGCCCAGATCCATGCCCGCGAGCTGTCGACCGGCGAGCTGGCCTACCGATGGATCGACCTGCTGGTGTCGTCGTACGGCAAGGACCCGGCGATCACTTCGGTGCTGGACACGCGGGAGCTGTGGGTCGTCCCGATCGGCAATCCCGACGGCGTCGACGTGGTGTCCGCCTCGCCGAGCCGGCCGGCCATGCACCGCAAGAACGTGAACAACTCGGTCGGTGGGTGCCCGGCTGCCGACGCCGGGGTCGACCTGAACCGCAACTCGAACTTCCAGTGGGACCCGCAGCAGGGCGGACCGTGCGACGAGACCTATCCGGGGGCCAAGGCGGTCTCGGAGCCGGAGACGATCGCAGTGCAAGGGCTGCTGGGCAAGCTGTTCCGGGACACGAAGGCCGGCGTGGACGACCCGGCCGCGGCGGACACGACCGGCGTCTTCGTGACCCTGCACAGCTTCGGCAACGACATCCTCGCGCCGTACGGGTACACCAACACCGCCGCGCCGAACCGGGCCGCGCTGGTTGCCCTGGGCAAGAAGATGGGCGCGTTCAACGGGTACCCGGTGTCGACCGGCGACGGCGGGGTCGGCTACTTCGCACCCGGGTCGACCGACGACTGGTTGTACGGCACGCGTGGCGTTGCGTCGTACACGTTCGAGGTGGGCGCGGTGTCCGGGACGTGCAGTGGGTTCTTCCCGGCGTACTCGTGTGTGGACTCGACGTTCTGGCCCAAGAACAAGGCCGCCTTCCTGTACGCCGCGAAGGCCGCGGCGGCGCCGTACGGGACCCTGCCGTGATCGCAGCAGGTCATAGGGTGCTCGCATGAGTCGACGGAGCAGGAGCACGACGGGCCTGGCGGGGTTGTTCGCGGTGATGGGTGTGCTGCACTTCGTTCAGCCCAAGCCGTTCGAGCGGATCATCCCGAAGGCGGTGCCGGCGAAGAAGGAGCTGGTCTACGCCTCCGGGGTGGCCGAGCTGGTCTGCGCCGCGGGGCTGCTCCACCCGCGGACGCGGCGGGCCGCCGGGCTCGCGAGCGCGGCGCTACTGGCCGCCGTGTTCCCGGCCAACGTGCAGATGGCGCTGGACGTGAACCGCAAGGGATCGACGCAGGCGAAGGCGCTCGCGTTCGGCCGGTTGCCGCTGCAGATCCCGCTCATCCGCGCGGCGTTGAAAGCCTCCCGCGAGACCAGCTGATCACCTCCCGGGCGGACCGGGTGACTGTGCGTGCGCGCGGCCTGGGGATAATGGGTCGGAGCAGGTCCCGGAGGCGGATATCCTTCTGGACGTCAGCTGTTCCACTGTCCTACTGGTATTCGCCTGGAGACTCCCGTGATTCTGCGCATGTCGTCGTTGTTCCTCCGCACCCTTCGCGAGGACCCGGCGGACGCGGAGGTCCCGAGCCACAAGCTGCTCGTCCGCGCCGGCTACATCCGCCGCACCGCGCCCGGGATGTACACCTGGCTGCCGCTGGGGCTGCGGGTGCTGCGCAACGTGGAGAAGATCGTCCGCGAGGAGATGGACGCGATCGGCGCGCAGGAGCTGGTCTTCCCGGCGCTGCTGCCGCGCGAGCCCTACGAGGCGACCGGCCGCTGGACCGAGTACGGACCGAACCTGTTCCGGCTCAAGGACCGCAAGGGCGCCGACATGCTGCTCGGGCCGACGCACGAGGAGATGTTCACCCTGGCGGTGAAGGACCTCTACTCGTCGTACAAGGACCTGCCGCTGTCGATCTACCAGATCCAGAACAAGTACCGCGACGAGGCGCGGCCGCGGGCCGGCGTGCTGCGCGGGCGTGAGTTCGTGATGAAGGACTCCTACTCCTTCGACATCGACCAGGCCGGGCTGCAGGCCTCGTACGAGCTGCACCGCAA
Source organism: Kribbella sp. ALI-6-A (assembly GCF_001984195.1). GTDB lineage: Bacteria > Actinomycetota > Actinomycetes > Propionibacteriales > Kribbellaceae > Kribbella. The sequence continues at coordinate 698,516 of NZ_MTQN01000011.1, read as the reverse complement.
GGCCTACATCGCGATCTTCGATCGGCTCGGCTTCGACTACGTGATCGTGCAGGCGATGTCCGGCGCGATGGGCGGGTCGGCCTCGGAGGAGTTCCTGGCGATCGCGGAGAACGGCGAGGACACCTTCGTCCGCTCGCCGGGTGGTTACGCGGCCAACGTCGAGGCGGTTGTCGTGCCGCAGTCGCCGCCGGTGGACGCCTCCGCCGTGCCCGCCGCCGAGGTGGTCGACACCCCGGACACGCCGACCATCGACACGCTGGTCGACGCGCTGAACGCCAAGCACCCGCGCACCGACGGCCGGGAGTGGACGGCGGCGGACACGTTGAAGAACGTGCTCGTCATGCTCGTGCACCCCGACGGCACGCGCGAGCCGCTGGCGATCGGCGTACCGGGGGACCGGGCGCTGGACGAGAAGCGGCTCGGCGCGCAGGTCGAGCCGGCCGAGGTGGTCGCCTTCGATGACGCCGACTTCGTCAAGAACCCGGCGCTGGCCAAGGGCTACATCGGCCCGGGCGTGCTCGGCAAGGACAACACCTCCGGTATCCGGTACCTGCTCGACCCGCGGGTCGCCGAGGGTTCGGCCTGGGTGACCGGAGCGGACAAGTCCGGCTACCACGTGATCAACCTGGTGCACGGCCGCGACTTCACCGCCGACGGCACGATCCAGGCCGCCGAGGTGCGCGACGGTGACGAGGCGCCGGACGGGTCGGGTCCGCTGTCGACCGCGCGCGGCATCGAGATGGGACACATCTTCCAGCTCGGCCAGAAGTACGCCGAGGCGCTCGACCTCAAGGTGCTCGACCAGAACGGCAAGCTCGTCACGGTCACGATGGGTTCGTACGGCGTCGGCGTCACGCGCGCCGTGGCCGCGATCGCCGAGGGCAACCACGACGAGCTCGGCCTGATCTGGCCGCGCGAGATCGCGCCGGCCGACGTCCACCTGGTCGCCACCGGCAAGGACGCCGAGGTGTTCAGCAAGGCCGCGGAGATCGCGACCGAGCTGGAGTCCCGGGGCCTGACCGTGCTGTACGACGACCGCGAGAAGGTGTCGCCGGGCGTGAAGTTCAAGGACTCCGAGCTGCTCGGCATCCCGACGATCGCCGTGGTCGGCAAGGGCCTGGCCGACGGCACCATCGAGGTCAAGGACCGCCGCTCCGGCGACCGCACCGACGTCCCGGTTGCCGAGGTCGTTGACCACCTGGTCGCGGTCGTCCGCGGGTAGTTCGTCCGTTCGTTGGAAGCCCCTGCCTGTCGCGGCGGGGGCTTCCGCGGTTTCTGGCGCGGGGGAAACGCGGTTCGGCTGACCGGATGGGCGCCGATGGAGATCGCAGGGGATGGTGGTCGCCGATGGAGACGACGGGTGGGCGCCGATGGAGACGACGGGGTGGGCGCCGATGGAGACGACGGGGTGGGCGCCGGCGGAGACGACGGGGGTGGACGTCGGCGGAGACGACGGGGAGATGATCGCCGATGAATCGGAGGGGTGGCGATCGCCGGTGGAGATGAAGGGACGGTGATCGCCGGTCATGAATGACAGGTCGGTGGGCGATGCCTGCACGTTCTGCGAAATCGCTGCGGGACGACTCCCGGCGCGCTTTGTCTACCAGGACGACGACGCGATCGCGTTCCTGGACATCCGACCACTGCGCCGGGGCCACACTTTGGCCGTGCCGCGGCAGCACGTCGCCGACCTGACCGCCGAGGGCGCCGCGACGGCGTTCGCCGCCGTTGCTCCGGCGCTGGAGGCAACCGCGCGCATCCTCTCGACCCGGCTCCCCGCCGACGGGATCAGCGTCCTGCAGGCCAACGGCCGCGCGGCCGGCCAGGAGGTCTTGCACCTCCATTTCCACCTCGTGCCCCGGTGGAACGGCGACCGCCCGCTGAACGACTGGACCAGCGACGACGCCGCGGCCCCGACGCTGACCGCGACCCACGAGGCGCTCGTCGGCGATTGACGCACCCACGGGACATGCCTGAACGAGATGGTTGCCGCGGCTCAAGCCCGACGCTGAGCCATCACTCGGGCGTCCCGGCATCTGGTGCTGGAGCGGGCGTGGGTGCCGCCGCTAGCTCATGAGGTGCTGCCCGCCACCCAGGATGGTGACCAGTAGGCTCGCCGTCCCCACCGCCGTCGCCCTCCCCGTCCTCGTCCCCGTCGCAGTCCCCATCCCCGGTGCTGTTCTGGCCGTCGTGGATGCCGGTCCGGGCTTGGAAAATCCCGGTGCGGCCATGACCTTCGACCCCTAGATTGCGTGGCGTGACCGCGGACGACGTACCTTCCCACCTCTCGTTCCTCGGCGCGCCGAGCGGGCCGATGATCCGCGTCCACGGCGGGTTCGCCAACCGGTTGTACCGGCTCGACACCGACCAGGGGTCGTTCGCGGTGAAGGAGCTGAACCTCGTCGACCGCCGTTCGGCCTATCACGTCGAGGACGTGTTCAGGTTGGAGCGGGCGGCTTTCGCGGCGGGCATTCCGATGCCGGAGCCGATCTGGGCCGGCCACGGCATGCTCGTGCACCGGTGGGTCGAGGGAGAGAAGGTGCCCGAGGCACCGGTACCGGCGGCGTACGGGTTCGAGATCGGTGAGATCCTCGCGCGCCTGCACGCGCTCGATGTCAAGTGGACCAACGTGCCGATCGAGGAGCCGGCGTCACGGGACTGGCCGGAGCTCGCCGAGCGGGCAGCGGAAACCGGTCAGCCGTGGGCCGACGAGCTCGCCTCGCGGGTCGAGACGTTCCTCGCCATCGCCCACTTCGTCGACACCTGCGAACGGCCCGGTCCCGTCGTGCTGACCCACAGGGACATCCAGCCGTGGAACCTGCTCGCTCGAGACGGTCGGCCGGTGTTGCTCGATTGGGAGCTCTCGGGGCCGCTCGACCTGGCCGGTGAACTCGGCTCGACCGCTCTGAGCCTCGCGAAGGGACCTGGCTTCGACGACATCCAGCCCGCCAGCTTCCGCTCGGTTGTCGACGGCTACGTAGCTGGAGGCGGAGCGCTGCCGCCGCCGGGTCCGAGCTGGTTCGTGTTCCTGATCGGCGGCTGGCTCGGGTTCACGAGGTGGAACATCCTCCGCTGCCTCGCCGGCGTCGAGGCGAGCACCGGCCCTGACCTCGCGCTGTCGCACGAATCGGTGCGCAACGGCGTCCGCGGTCTGCCGGATCTGTACGGCCGGCTTCCGGAGCTCGAGGCGCTGCTGATGTGACAAGCCCGAGCTCAGCTCGTCCCGATCGGTGAGCTGAACCAGCCTCTCCGCCCTCCGTCACTCCTTCCGCGAGCTCTCGTCCGACCAGCCGCCACCGACCACCAGGTGTTCCGAAAATTCTTCGCCAGACATGTCGAGGATCGGCAAGCGGCTGCGATCAGGAGGTGAGGCGCCCACGACGGGTGCTCGTGATTGGAGTGGGTGGACGATGGCAGCAGGACGAATTGAGGGAATCGACGGGCTTCGCGCGGCGGTGGTCGGCGAAGTGCTGACCGCGGGAGATTCGGCGTACCAGGGGTTGAGCCGGACGCTCACGGTGCAGGGCAGGCCGGAAGTGGTCTTGCGGTGCACGGGCCCGGCAGACGTCGCGGCGGGGTTGCGGTACGCCGCGGAGCTGGGGCTGCCGGTGGCAGTGCGCAGCGGAGGCCATCACCCGGCGGGATTCGGCACGAACGACGGGGGAGTGGTGCTCGACGTCGGCCCGATGGACGAAGTCACGATCCTGTCCGAAGAGCCGGGCGGGACGGTTCGGGTCGGCACCGGAGCGACCTGGGGGCGCGTAGCCGGGGAGCTGGCCGGTTCGGGACTGGCGATCACGTCCGGTGACACGGCTGGTGTCGGTGTCGGCGGGCTGGTCGCCGGCGGCGGAATCGGGTGGATGGTGCGCAAGCACGGCCTGGCGTTGGACAACGTGCTGGCGGCCGAAATGGTAACCGCTGACGGGGTGGTGCGGCGGGTCGATGCGGTCGAGGAGCCGGAGTTGTTCTGGGGTGTGCGCGGTGCGGCGGGCAGCCTCGGCGTGGTGACGTCGTACGAGTTTGCGGCGGTGCACCAGCCGACGGTGCTCTTCGGCAGCTTGCTGTTCCCGTCGGCGCAATTGGAGCAGGTGCTGACCGGCTGGGTCGAGTATATGCTCGACGCGCCGAGGGACCTGTCGTCGTCGGTGCAGCTGCCGCCGACCATGGTGGCGGAGGGGCAGGCGCCGATCGCTGTCGCGGTGTGCATCGCGGGCGACCTCGCTGCTCGGGAGGCGCTGCTGGCGCCGCTCCGCGCGCTCGGGACAGTGCTGACCGACTCGGTCGCGGAGATGCCGTACGCGCAGGTGCTGGCGAGCGAGCAGATGCCGCCGGACTGGACGCCGCGGATGCGCAACGGGCTGTTCGATCGCTGGTCGCCGGAGTTCGGGCAGCGGTTGGCCGAGGCGCGGCGGCGGATGCCGATGATGGCGGTGGACATTCGCGCGCTGGGCGGCGCGTTCGGCGCGGTCGATCCGGACGCGACGGCCTTCGCGCATCGCGAGGCCAGGTTCATGGTGAACACGGCGCTGCTCGGATCCACCGCGATGCACGGCGCGCAGATCGAGGACTTCGACGCGATGTGGCAGGCGCTCGCGCCGGAACGGGCCTACGGCAACTTCTTGTCGCATCCGACGGCGGACGACCTCGAACGCTGCTTCCCGAAGCCGCACAGCGACCGGCTGGCGGCGTTGAAGCAGGAGGTCGACCCGACCGAGGTGTTCCGTACGGCGCTGACAGTCCCGCCGGCCGGGCGGATCAACTGAACCGTCAGCGGCTGAGCCGGGCGATACGCTCGCGCAGGTAGTTCTGCTCGGCGATGTTCCGCGTACGAGCGAGCGCTGCGGTGTACTGCTCGCGGGCCTCCGCATCCCGGCCGGCGAGCTCGTACAGATGCGCGAGCACGGACAGGCGGCGGTGGTGGTCGCCGAGGTGCCGGTCGTCGGCGAGGCCGTCGACGATCGCGATCCCCGCGTCGGGTCCCTCGGTCATCGCCACCGCCACCGCCGCGCCGAGCGTCACCATCGGCCCCGGATCGACCTCGGCGAGGATCCGGTACAGCTCGGCGATCTGCACCCAGTCGGTCGACTCCACCGAGTCGGCCTCGCTGTGCACCGCGGCGATCGCGGCCTCCAGCTGGTACGGCCCGACGCGGCCCGAGGACAACGCGGCCTCGACCAGGGCCGTGCCCTCGGCGATCTCGTCGGCGTACCAGCGGGTGCGGTCCTGACGGTCGGCCGGGACGAGGGTGCCGCCTGGTCCGGTCCGGGCGTCACGACGGGCGTGGGTGAGAATCATCAGCGCGAGCAGCCCGGTCACCTCGCCCGCGCGGGGAGCGGCCTCGTGCAGCATGCGGGTGATCCGGAGGGCCTCGACGGCGAGGTCCAGCCGCTGCAGCTGGTCGCCGGCGCTGGCCGTGTGCCCTTCGTTGAAGATCAGGTACAGCACATGCAGTACGGCACGGAGCCGCTCGTCGTACTCCTCACCGGTGGGCAGCTCGAAGCGCGCGCCGGATTCCTTGATCAGGCGCTTGGCCCGACTGATCCGCTGGGCCACCGTGGTCTCGCCGACCAGCAGCGCGGCCGCGACCTCCGCGGTGGTCAGACCGCCGACCGAGCGCAGGGTGAGCGCGATCTGCGAGGCCGGGGTCAGCGACGGATGGCAGCACAGCACGAGCAACCGAAGGGTGTCGTCGGTGTTCTCGACGCCGTCCTCGTCCGGCTGAGCCGGCGTGCGCAGGAAGTCGGTGACCTCGCGCTGCCGCCGGGCGTTGTCGCGCCGCCAGCCGTCCATCAGCCGCCGCGTCGCGACGCTGATCAGCCAGCCGACCGGTTGCTCCGGTACGCCGTTCGCGCGCCACTGCGTCAACGCGCCGAGCAGCGCCTCCTGGACGGCGTCCTCGCACTGGTCGAACACGCCGTACCGGCGGACGAGGAGCGCCAGTGCCTTCGGCGCGGCCGCGCGGATCGCACCCTCGAGCTCCCCATCGCGCGCGACCGCCGAACTCTCCGGCGCAGCCTGAGAAGCGCCCGGCTCCCCGTGCGGCACGTCCTCCGGGGAGCCCGGCGTCACTGGCCCAGATCCAGGTCCAGGTCCGCGAGTGCCTCCGCTTCGAAGTCGCGGATCGGACGGACCTCGATCCGCTGCACCGCGGCGTACGGGATCTCGGCAGCGATCTCCAGCGCCCGCTCCGGCGTCGTCACCTCCACCACCAGCCCGCCGGCGAGGAACTCCTTGGTCTCCAGGAACGGCCGGTCCGAGATCACCGGCGTCCCGCCGACGACCTGCACGGTCTTGCTCTGTGACGGGTCGTGCAGCGCGAGGACCGTCACCAGCTCGCCGCTGTCGCGCAGTTGGCGGATCCGCTCGGCCACCTCCCGCCCACCGACCAGCGCCCGGCGCTGCTCCGGGGTGAGCCCGTCCAGCGCCTCGGGGTTGTTGTGAATCAGCAGTAGGAACTTCACCCCGCCATTGTGCTGAGTCGTGGGGTCGGTGTCCGCTGGTTTGAACCCGGCGCGAGTGGGGTCGATCACGTCGGGCGACGTAAGGGTTTTCCCGTACTACGTCCTTACTTGATCATGGGGGACGTGAATTTTTCCCGCCGCCGGTGCCGCCGTGCCTGACATCTCGTTGTGGACCCTCGTCTTCCTGGTGGTCGCCGCCTTCTCGGCCGGCTGGATCGACGCGGTGGTCGGCGGTGGCGGGCTGATCCAGTTGCCCGCGATGCTGCTCGGTCTGCCGAACGCCTCGCCGGCGCAGATCCTCTCCACCAACAAGATCTCGTCACTGTGCGGTACGGCGACCAGCGCGGTCACGTTCGGCGTCAAGGTCCGCCCGGACCGGCGTACCGTGCTGCCGCTGACGATCCTGGCCGGAGTCGGTGCCGCCGCCGGAGCGTTGGTGGCGACCAAGATCCCGATGAGCTGGTTCAAGCCGATCGTGCTCGTACTGCTGATCGGCGTCGCGATCTACACCGCCCTCAAACCGGCGCTCGGCGCCCGGACCGCGCTGAGGTGGGACGGCCGCAACCACTACGTCGCCGCCGGGGCGGTCGGTCTGCTGATCGGCTTCTACGACGGCGCGGTCGGTCCCGGCACCGGCTCGTTCCTGATCTTCGCGCTGGTCGGCCTGCTCGGCTACAACTTCCTGCAGGCCAGCGCGAAGGCGAAGATCGCGAACGTCGCCACCAACCTCGGCGCGATCGCCGTCTTCGCCGCGCACGGCGCGCCGCTGTGGGGCCTCGGTCTAGCGATGGGTGCCGCCAACATGGTCGGTGGTCTGCTCGGTGCCCGGACGGCGGTCGCCCGGGGCAGCAAGTTCGTCCGGATCATCTTCCTGGTCGTGGTCAGCGCACTGATCCTGCGCCTCGGCTACGACGTCTTCTTCGCCTGAACCTTGCTCGGGGCAACAAACTGATCGGGAATCCGGTTGCTCCGGGCCCACACCGGCCCGCACACTGATCGGCGTACGGCCGGATCAGCAGCGGCGCCGGCGTTCGCCGGAACCGTTCTGCGCGTTGTACCCGGTGCGGTACGTCTGCCGCTTTGCAACGGACAAGGCTCTCCAGGTCTGTCCCGGTGCTCGCGCTGGCCCGACCCCCGGCTCTGCAGGCCCGGCTGCTCGTCACGAGCCGGTTCCTCCGCCGGGGTCCGGGGTGAGCACCGGGACAGGCCGTCCGCATCGCGGCGTACACAGACAGGCGACGACAGCAGGCGACGACCGGACGAAGGGGAGTGGACGATGGCGAAGATCACCGTGCAGACGCACGAGCAGGTACTGGTGTACCGCGACGGTGCCTTCGAGTCCCAGCTCGAACCCGGCCGGTACGCCGTCCGCCAGGCCCGCCGGACCCGGCAGGAGCGCATCGACCTGCGGATCCGCCAGCTGTCGGTCTCCGGCCAGGAGATCTTCACCGCCGACGGCGTGACCGTGCGCGTCACCGCGATCGCCCGCTGGAAGGTGTCCGACGCGCGCGCCTTCGTCGAGCGCGCCGAAGCCCCCGAGGAACTGCTGCATGTCGCTCTCCAGTTGGCGGTCCGCGACGCGGTCGGCCGGCACGAGCTCGACGAGCTGCTGCGCCCCGAAGGCCGGGACGCGGTCGCGGCGGCCTTGGGCGCTCCGGTCCAGGCGGAAGCGACCGACCTCGGCATCACTGTGCTCGACGCGGCGATCCGCGACCTCGGTGTCGTCGGCGAGCTGCGCGTCGCGCTGGCCGAGACCGCGGTGGAGCGTCAGCGCGGCCGCGCCGCTCTCGAACGCGCCCGCGGCGAGGCAGCGGCCCTGCGCTCGATGGCGAACTCGGCCAAGCTGCTCGACGACCACCCGGCCCTGGCGACGCTGCGACTGGTCCAGGCCGCAGCCGACTCCGGCGCCACCGTCGTACTGACTCCGGATGGTCTACCGTCTCGCACATGAAGGTGGGCCACACCCACTTCACCGTCGAGCTGCACGCCGAGCAGCCGCCCGTCTGGCATCGGGCCTGGAAGGACTAGCCATGGTCGACTACGACGATCGCCTGCACCGCGTGTACGCGGCCGGCCGGGCCGTCGACCAGGAAACCATCGACACCTGGATGCGCGCGTACGCCGAGGTCGTTCCGGCGCAGCGCCCGTTGACCGTGCTGGATCTCGGCTCCGGCATCGGCCGCTTCACTCCGGCGTTGGCCGAGACGTTCGGCGGGCCGGCGTACGGGGTGGAACCTTCCGCCCGGATGCGCGAGCAGTCCCCGCCGCATCCCCGGGTCACCTATCTCGAAGGATCCGCCGAGGCGATCCCCCTGGCGGACTCCTCGTGTGACGTGGCGCTGCTCTTCCTGTCGTTCCACCATTTCGCCGATCAGCAGCAGGCGTTGCGCGAGCTGCACCGTGTCCTGCGGCCCGGTGGTGTCGTGCTGCTGAGGAGCCAGTTCGCGGACCGGATGCCGGAGCTGCCCTGGTACGAGTACTTCCCGTCGGCGCCGGCTGCCGACGCGGCGATGTACCGCACGGTCGCGGAGACCCAGCGGATGGCGCGCGCGGCCGGTCTCGTGCCGGACGACGAGTTGCGGCTGATCAGCGCCGAGCGGCCGCGCACCCTGGCCGCGCTGTACGACCGGGTCAGCACGCGGGCGCTGTCGACGTTCGAGCACCTTCCGGCCGAGGAGATCGAGGCCGGGTTCGCGGCCTTCCGCCGCGACGCCGAGGCCGATCCCGATCGCGAGACCCCGGTGATCCCGGCCAGCTTGATGGTGCTCCGGCGCTCGCACTGACAGTACGGGCGGCCGGCGCGTTGCCCGTTCGTGCAAATCCTCCGCCGGCTCCGCGCCGGTCGCCCTAGGGTCGCGACATGACGACGATCTTCGACGGCCGGATGGGCCTGACCTTCGGCCAGATCTACCTGATGACCGGTGGGGTGGACTGGCCGGACTTCGACGACGCCCGGCGCGGTCAGGTCAACGGGCTCTGCGGAGCGGCACAACCCGGACGGCTGCTGCTGATGACCGGCTTGCACAGCGGCGCCGTCGGCCTGCGCGTCGAGCGGCTGGACGCGGAACCGGCGCTGGACGACCAGTGGGAGGAAGTCGTCGAGGTCTCGCTCGTGCCGGCCGGTTCGGCGTTGACGCTGCACGGGCTGGATTCCGGCCCGTTCGTGAAGGCCGAGTTGCCGGTTGTCAGCTACCGGGCCCGCTACTGCGCCGCCGGGATGGACAAGGGCAAGGAAGTCGATGTCGTCCTGGGCGACGAGCCGGTCGTCGACCACTACCTGCTCCAGCTGTGGCCAGCGGAGCCGGCGCCGGACGTGATCCGCAAGCAGACGTCGGCCACCGCGGCGTACTGGCACCAGGAGCAGCGCGGCTAGACCTGAGGTGGAGGCGCCTGTTCGACGTCCCAGCGCACCTTCACCGCCGCCGGCTTGCGGAAGACCAGACCGCGCGGGGGAGGAGACGACGGATCAAGCCGCAGCCCCGGGAGTGCGAGGGCGGCGCGCAGTGCGGTCAGCGCTTCCAGCCGAGCCAGGTGCATCCCAAGACAGATGTGCGGCCCGCTGGCCCACGCCAGGTGGCGGCGCGCGTTCGCACGGCGTACGTCGTACCGGTCCGGATCGGGAAAGACCTCGGGGTCGCGACCGGCGCCCGCCAGCGAGACGGTGACCAGGTCCCCGCGACGCACCGGGCAGCCGGCCAGTTCGACGTCCCGGGTGGCGTAGCGATCGACGACGGCCGCCGCGGGTTCGAGGCGCAGCGACTCCTCCAGTGCGTTGGCCAGCAGAGTCGGATCGGCCAGCACGAGCTCGAGCTGGTCCCGATGCGTCAGCAGGTGCCAGAGGCAGTTGGTGATCATGCCCTCGGTCGTCTCGATCCCGCCGAACATCAGCACCGCGGCGTTCGCGACCACCTCGTCCACGCCCAGGCCCGCACCGGCCGCCTCGGCGACCAGCGAGTCCGACGTTTCGATGCCGCCGGCAACATGTGCGTGCAGCCGCGCGAATGCCTCGGCCCCGGCCGCCGTGACCTGGCGACCGGCCGCGACGCCGGTCACCGAGTCCGAGATCGCCTCGTACCACCCGAGCACCGTCGAGGCCGACGCCGGCGGTAACCCGAGCGAGTAGGCCACGACCGCCACGGACAGCGGCCCGGCGAGCGTTCGCCGGAGATCAGCGGCCCCGTCCGCCGCGATCTCCTCGACCAGCGACGCCACCGTCTGGGCCACCGGCTCCGTGAACCGCGCCCGCGTCTCCGCCAGCCCGAACGCCTTCTCGAACGGCGCCCGGTGCGCGACGTGCGCCGTACCGTCCAGGGACAGCATCGACGGCCCCACCACCTGCGCCGTCGAGAACCGCGGGTCGTCGACCGTGAACGTCTCGGGATCGCGCATCACCCGCACCGCGAGCTCGCGCCCGCTCACCACCCACCCGCCGAGCGCGTCCAGCCAGCCCACCGGCCGCACCGCCGCCAACGCCGCGTGCGGATCGTCCGCCAGCTCCGCCACAGTGGTCATGCCCGACGATGTTACGGGCCAGACCACAACCCGCACTGGTATCGCTGAGACAGATCGGATCCCAACGACTCAAGCGGGCAGTGGGTTACGAAACCGGAACCCTGGGCATCTAGGGTGTGGGCCATGTCTGCGTTGGATTCTTTCCCCACCCCACCGCCCCGGTCGAACCTGGTGCTGCTGCCTGCCGTCGACGTGGCGGACGGGCAGGCGGTGCGGCTGGTGCAGGGAGAGGCCGGCAGCGAGACCTCGTACGGCGACCCGCTGGCCGCCGCGATGGCGTGGCAGGAGGCCGGCGCCGACTGGATCCACCTGGTCGACCTGGACGCGGCGTTCGGCCGCGGCAGCAACCGCGAGCTGCTCGCCGACGTGACCGGCAAGCTCGACGTCCAGGTGGAGCTGTCCGGCGGGATCCGCGACGACGAGTCCCTGGAAGCCGCCCTGGCCACCGGTGCGCGTCGCGTGAACATCGGTACCGCCGCGCTGGAGAACCCGGAGTGGTGCGACCGGATCATCCAGACCTACGGCGACCGGGTCGCGATCGGCCTGGACGTCCGCGGCCGGACGCTGGCCGCGCGGGGCTGGACCAAGGAAGGCGGCGACCTCTACGAGGTGCTCGAACGCCTCGAACAGGCCGGCTGTGAGCGGTACGTCGTCACCGACGTGACCAAGGACGGCATGCTGCAGGGCCCGAACCTGGACCTGTACCGCGACCTGTGCGCGCGCACCGACAAGCCGATCGTCGCGTCCGGCGGTGTCTCCAGCCTGGACGACCTGCGCGCGCTGAGCACGCTGGTCAGCGACGGCGTCGAGGGCGTCATCGTCGGCAAGGCCCTGTACGCCGGCGCGTTCACCCTGACCGAGGCACTCGAATTCACCCGTGGAGGCGACAAGTGAGGCTTGCCGACAAGCTGGACGGCAAGAAGGTCCTGGTCACCGGTGTGACCGGGTTCGTCGGTGAGGCACTGCTGCACCGCATCATCGGTGACCTGCCGGGCACCACGGTGGTCGCGATCATCCGGCCGAAGGGCTCGCTCAAGGGCACCGACCGGATGGCCCAGCTGCTGAAGAAGGACATCTTCAAGCCGTTCTACGGCGAAGGCACCCCGTACGCCGACGCCGAGGCGCTGTCCGCGGCCCGGGTCGAGGTCGTCGAGGGCGACCTGGCCGACGTCCCGGAGCTGCCGACCGATCTCGACATCGTCGTGCACTGCGCCGGCGACGTCAGCTTCGACCCGCCGATCCACGAGGCGTTCACCACCAACGTGCTCGGCACCAAGAGCCTGCTGGAGCGGATCGACGAGAGCCGCCAGGGCACGGACCGCCGGATCCACTACGTGCACATCTCCACGGCGTACACCGCGGGCCGTCGCCGGGGCGCGATCCCCGAGGCACCGGTCGACCACAGCGTCGACTGGCGCACCGAGGCCGAGGCCGGCATGGCGATGAAGGCCCGGATCGAGGGCATGTCGCGCTCGGCCCCGATGCTGGCCAAGTTCCGCAAGGACTCCGAGAAGCTGCACCGCCGGGCCGGTCACCTGACCGCGGCCGCCGACACCGAGCGCCGCCGGACCGAGTGGGTCGCCAAGAAGCTGATCGAGACCGGCACCGAGCGTGCCCGCAGCCTCGGCTGGACTGACTGCTACACCTTCACCAAGGCGCTCGGCGAGCGCGTGGTCGAGGAGTTCGCCAGCAAGCTGCCGACGTCGATCGTCCGGCCGGCCATCATCGAGTCCGCGGTGCAGAGCCCGCACCCGGGCTGGATCGAGGGCTTCAAGATGGCCGAGCCGCTGATCCTGGCCTACGGCCGCGGTGAGCTGCCGGAGTTCCCGGCCAGCCCGGACTCGGTGGTCGAGATCATCCCCGTCGACCACGTCGTCGGCGCGATCTGCGCGGTGATGGCGACCGAGCCCGAGCTGTCGAAGCCGGAGTACTACCACGTCAGCTCCGGTGCCCGGAACCCGCTGACCTTCGAGCAGCTGTACGCCGGCGTGCGCGCGTACTTCTCCAAGCACCCGTTCGACCTGGGCGAGCGCGGCGCGGTCCGGCTGCCGGTGTGGAAGTTCCCCGGCGGCGACTCGGTCGAGAACCTGCTGCGTCACGGCGAACGCGCGCACAAGATCGCCGACACGATCATCACCCACATCCCGCGCGGCGAGCGGACCCGCAAGTACGCCCGCGAGCTGGACGTGCAGAAGCGCCGGCTCGACTTCCTGCGCCGCTACATGGACCTGTACGCCGAGTACGCGCAGGCCGAGCTGCAGTTCATCGACGACAACGTGCTCGCACTGCACAACGCCCTCGAGGGTGAGGACCGGGACACGTTCTGGTGCGACACCTCGATCGTGGACTGGCAGCACTACCTGCAGGAAGTGCACTGCCCGAGCGTCACCGACTCGCTGCGCCGGCTGGACGTCGTCCGGAAGAAGCGCAACAAGGCGCTGGCCGAGTCGGCCGGCACGCTGAAGAAGGTCACGCCGTCGGACGACGCCGAGGTGATCGCCGCGTTCGACATGGACGGCACGCTGTTGTCGTCGAACGTAATCGAGACCTACCTGTGGATGCGGCTGCCCGAGCTGGACAGTCACCAGCGGGCCGGCGAGATCGGCGCGATGCTGCGCAAGCTGCCGAAGCTGATCTCGGCCGAGCGCAAGGACCGCGGCACGTTCCTGCGCACGATCTACCGCCGCTACGAGGGCGCCGATCTGGAGGAGCTGAACCAGATCGTCGACGAGGTCCTGGCCGGGCACGTGCTCGAGCGGCTCAGTGGCGCCGCCGTCCGGCGGATCCGCGAGCACCGCGCCGCCGGGCACAAGACGATCCTCATCACCGGCGCGATCCGGCCCCTGACCCGGCCGCTCGAGCCGCTGTTCGACGAGATCGTCGCGGCCGAGCTGGCCGTCGACGACCGGGGCCGCTGCACCGGCTACCTGACCGGCCCGCCGCTGGTCGGCGAGTCCCGCGCGGCCTGGATCAAGCACCGGGCCCGCGGCACGAACATCGACCTGTCGAAGTCCTACGCCTACGCCGACAGCCACTCGGACCTGCCGATGCTGACCACCGTCGGCAACCCGGTCGCGGTCTCGCCGGACGTCTCGCTGTTCCGGGCCGCCCGGGCCGCGCGCTGGCAGATCGTCGACTGGAAGACCCCGTCCACCTCGTCGCGTCTGGAGATCCCCGGGGTGAACGCCCGATGATGCTCGCACTGGAGATGTACCGCTCGCCGGCCAAGTTCCTGGCCGCCAAGGCGGTCGGCAGCCGGATCCCCGGCATCCTGACCGGACCGGCAGCGCCGCTGCGCCTGGTCACGATCAACGAGCCGAAGGCCGACCGGGACGGCTGGGCGCGGATCCGGCCGATCCTGTCCGGGATCTGCGGCTCCGACCTCGGCATGGTCACCGGGCACACCAAGCTGTACTTCTCGGCGCTGGTCTCGATGCCGTTCGTCCCGGGACACGAGATCGTCGGCGAGCTGCTCGACGACTGCGAGGACCTGCCGAAGGGCACCCGGGTGGTCATGGACTCCGTCCTGACCTGCGCCGCCCGCGGCGTGGAGCCGTGCGAGAGCTGCGCCACCGGTCACACCAACCGCTGTGACCGGATCACCGTCGGTCACGTCTCGCCCGGACTGCAGACCGGCTTCTGCTCCGACACCGGTGGCGGCTGGGGCAACGTCATGGTCGCCCACCGCAGCCAGCTGTACGCCGTACCGGACGGCCTGTCCGACGAGCGGGCCGTGCTGACCGAGCCGTTGTCGGGCGCGGTGCACACCGCGCTGCGGGCGAAGGTCGAGCCGGGGCAGTCGGTGCTGGTCAGCGGGGCCGGCGCGGTCGGGCTGTTCGCGACGCTCGCGTTGCGTGAGCTGACCCAGGCCGGCCGGATCACCGTCGTCGCCAAGCACCCCAAGCAGCGCGAGCTGGCCCGGGCGTTCGGCGCGAGCGACGTGGTCGCGCCCGACGAGGTCTTCCGTGGGGTCCGCCGGGCCACCGGCGCGTTCCGGCTGCAGCCGGAGCTGAACGCCAAGGAGTTCCTGCTCGGCGGCGTGGACATCGCCGTGGACGCGGTCGGCAGCAAGGACTCGATCGACACCGTGCTGCGGGTCACCAAGGCCGGGGGCCGGGTCGTGCTGGCCGGGATGCCGTCCACGGGCGCGGACCTGTCGCCGGTGTGGTTCCGTGAGCTGGACGTCACCGGGACCTACGCGTCGTCGCGGGAGGAGCCGAACGGCCGGCCCGCCTTCGAGACCGCGCTCGAGATCGCCGCGAAGGCTCCGCTGGACGGAGTGGTCGGGGCGCGTTACCCGCTCTACCGGTGGCGTGAGGCGCTGGACCACGCGCAGTCCGCCGGCCGCCTGGGCACCGTGAAGGTGGCTTTCGACGTGAGGGCCTCATGATCGCCGCAGTGGACGCAGTGTTGAACGTACGACGAGAGAGGTTCTGACATGGCTCGGCCAGGGTTTGTGCTTGAGGTGGACGACCGGACGCCGCCGCTGCTCGTGCACAACGGCGAGGGCTTCCTGCTGGAGCGGTTCCCGCTCGGCACGCGGGTGGTGTACCCGCCGGAGGCGCTGCCGCCGGTCCGGGACGTGGAGGAGGCGATCCAGAACGCGCTGCTGCACCCGCTGGAGTCCGAGCCGCTGCCGGAGCTGCTGCGGCCGGGGATGCGGCTGACCATCGCCTTCGACGACATCTCGCTGCCGCTGCCGCCGATGAAGAAGCCCGACATCCGCCAGCGCATCATCGAGGCCGTGCTGACGATGGCCGCCGACGCCGGCGTCGACGACGTCGAGCTGATCTCGGCCAACGCGCTGCACCGCCGGCTGACCCCGAACGAGCTGCGCGAGATCGTCGGCGAGCGGGTCTTCCGGTCGTTCTTCCCCGACGGCAAGCTGTACAACTTCGACGCCGAGGACACCGAGAACCTGACCCACCTGGGCCAGACCCGGCACGGCGAGGACGTCGAGATCTCCAAGCGGGCGGCCGAGTCCGACCTGCTGGTCTACGTGAACGTGAACCTGGTGGCGATGGACGGCGGCCACAAGTCGACGTCGATCGGGCTGGCGTCGTACAAGTCGCTGAAGCACCACCACAACAGCCACACGATGATCCACTCGCGGTCGTTCATGGACCACAAGGCCTCGAAGATGCACCACTCGGCCTGGCGGATGGGCGAGATCCTGACCCAGCACGTCAAGGTCTTCCAGATCGAGACCACGCTGAACAACGACATCTTCGGCGGTCCGCTGGAGTTCCTGCAGAAGCGCGAGTGGGAGTGGTCGATCAAGGACCAGGCCGCGATGCTCGGCGCCAAGCGCGGGCTCGCGCTGGCCCCGGCCAAGGCCCGGCGCAAGATCTTCCAGGACGTCCGGTCGAACTACGGGCTGACCGGGATCCACGCCGGCTCGATCGAGCCGGTGCACGAGAAGACGATCGAGAACGTGCACAAGCAGCACCTGGTCGAGGTGCAGGGGCAGTCCGACGTCGCGATCATGGGCGTGCCGTTCGTCGGCCCGTACAACGTGAACTCGGTGATGAACCCGATCCTGGCCGCCTGCATGGGGCTGGGCTACTACTTCAACTCCTACCGGGGCAACCCGGTCGTCCGCAAGGACGGCGCGGTGATCCTGTACCACCCGGTGGACTACGAGTTCAGCCAGCTGCACCACCCGTCGTACGTGGACTTCTTCGAGGAGGTGCTGTCGGAGTCGACCGACCCGGCCACCATCGAGGCGAAGTTCGAGAAGCAGTACGCCGAGGACCCGTGGTACATCCACCTGTACCGGACGTCGTACGCCTATCACGGCGTGCACCCGTTCTACATGTGGTACTGGATCTCGCACGCCCTGGACCACTGCGGCGACATCGTCTGGGTCGGCGCGAACCGCAAGACCGTCGAGCGGATGGGCTTCCGGTCCGCCTCGACGCTGCAGGACGCGCTGGAGATGGTCAGCCACTCGGTCGGCCGGTCGCCGTCGATCACCTACCTGCACAACCCGCCGCACCTGCTCGCGGACGTTCGCTGATGGGGGCCAACCTGGTGAAGTTCGGCCGGGACACCGCGCGCGACGTCAAGCAGGTCGCGCGCGGCTGGCGGTGGGGCCGCCGGACCCAGGTCCCGCGCTCGGCCGAGCCGTACGTGATCCCCAAGGAGACCTCGGTCTTCCCGACCAAGTGGGCCCGCAAGCCCGCCGCGATCGCGATCCGCGAGGTGCTGCAGAAGGGCGCGCTCAACTCGGTCCTGCGGTTCGAGGTGAACCCGCAGGTCAGCGGCCTGGACTCGCTGGTCAAGCTGGACGGCCCGGCGCTGATCGTGGCCAACCACTCCTCGCACCTGGACACGCCCCTGGTGCTGTGCACGCTGCCGGACGCGATGCGCCGCAAGACCGCGGTGGCCGCGGCGGCCGACTACTTCTTCGACACCTGGTGGCGGGCGACCGCGTCGGCGATCGTGTTCAACACGTTCCCGATCGAGCGCCGCGGCGGCAAGCTCAGCTCGACGCCCGGCGACCTGCTCGCCGACGGGTGGAACGTGGTCGTCTTTCCCGAGGGCACCCGCTCGCCCGACGGCTGGATGGAGCGCTTCCGGATGGGCGCGGCGTACCTGGCCGTCGAGCACGGCGTCCCGGTGATCCCGGTCGGCATCAAGGGCTCGTTCGCCGCGATGCCACGCGGCCGCGGCTGGCCGGTCCCCGGCCGCCCGACGGTCGCCGTCCGCTACGGCGACCCGCTCCGCCCCGCCGAGGGGGAGAGCCCCCGCGACTTCGCTCCCCGGATCGCGGCCGCCGTCTCCGCCCTGCTCGACGAGGAATCCAGCAACTGGTACGAGGCCCGCCGCCGCGTCGCCGCCGGCACCTCCCCGTCCCAGTCCGGCCCCGACGCCGCCCGCTGGCGCCGGGTCTGGGAAGCCACCACCCCGATCCAGCCCGAGGCCGGCAAGCGCCGCGCCTGGAAGTAGGACCTGCACCACCGACCAACCGAGCGCGGAACACCTGCTGACAGGTGTTCCGCGCTCGTCGTCTGCCGGGCCGAGCGCCTTGGTCGGTGGTGGAGGTCGTGACTTCGCGTGAGCTCTTGTGCCGGGCGGCGTGGTTGTTCCGGCCTTCGCCGGGTCAGTTGCGGTCTGGACTGGACGCGCTCGCTAGCCTTGTCCCCGTGAGCCTCGCCGTGCGTGTGATTCCCTGCCTGGACGTTGATGCCGGGCGGGTGGTCAAGGGTGTCAACTTCGTCAACCTGCGCGACGCCGGTGACCCGGTCGAGATGGCCAAGCTGTACGACGCCGAAGGTGCCGACGAGCTGACCTTTCTCGACATCACCGCGTCGTCGGGCTCCCGCGAGACGACGTACGACGTGGTCGGGCGGACCGCCGAGCAGGTGTTCATCCCGCTCACCGTCGGAGGTGGCGTCCGGGAGGCCGCGGACGTCGACCGGCTGCTGCGGGCCGGCGCGGACAAGGTCGGCATCAACACCGGCGCGATCCACCGGCCCGCTGTGATCCAGGAGATCGCGCATCGGTTCGGCAACCAGGTGCTCGTGCTGTCGCTCGACGTCCGGCGGTCCGCGGACCAGCCGAGCGGATTCGAGGTGACCACGCACGGCGGCCGCAAGTCGGCCGGGCTGGACGCGATCGAGTGGGCCCGCAAGGGCGCCGAGCTCGGCGCGGGGGAGATCCTGCTGAACTCGATGGATGCCGACGGCACCAAACAGGGTTTCGACCTGGAGCTGATCCGGGCGGTCCGCGCGGTGGTCGACGTACCGCTGATCGCGAGTGGCGGAGCGGGAGCACCCGAGCACTTCCCGCCCGCGGTCGAGGCGGGTGCGGACGCGTTGCTGGCGGCGAGCGTGTTCCACTTCGGCGACCTGCGGATCGCCGACGTCAAGAAGGCGCTGCGCGACGCCGGCGTCGTGGTCCGGTGAACGACATGGCGGCTGCCCAGACGCCCGAGTCCTCGACCGAACTGCCGCCCGGCGCCGGACCGACCGCCGGGCGTTCCACCGGACGTCCGCCCGGTCTGATCGCCGATGTCGAGCAGGAGCTGTCGATCCTGCTCCGGCGCGCCCGGTCCGCGCAGATGCTGCTGGCCCGCCGGGTGCACCCGGAGATGGACGCCGCCGGTTACGCGCTGATCTCCCAGATCGACCTCGGTACGGCGTCCGGCGGGGCCGGCGTCCGCGCCTCCGATGTCGCTCAGGCCCTCGGCCTGGACAAGTCGACGGTTAGCCGGGGTCTGAGCCAGCTGGAGTCGCTCGGCCTGATCGAACGCGTCGGCGACCCGGACGACGGCCGGGCGCGGCTGCTCCGGATGACCACGGCGGGCGCCGAGCGGTACGACGCGATGCGCGCCCAGCGCCAGGCTGAGTTCCGCGCCATCCTGGACCGCTGGGACAGCGCCGACCTGACCGACCTGGCCCGCCTGCTCGGCCGCCTGAACGCCGACCTCAGCTGATCTCTCCGGCCTCGGCTGATCACCCTGGGTAATCGCCACAGCTCTTCTCGATCATATGGTTGCAGAAACCAACCATCCGAATATATAGTTGGGTTATGCAACTAGCCCAGCAACCCTCTGTCCCGGGGGTGGAACGGGACACGCCGGCCCAGGAAGTGCTCGAGGGAGTCAGCTCCCTGATCCGGGCCGTGCGCTGTATCGAGCACCGCAATCTGTGGCCCGACTCCGGCCTGCGCCGGGCCGACGCCGGCGTGCTGAAGGTCCTGGCCAAGGACGGCGAGCAGCGGGGTGGGGAGATCGCCACGAAGCTGGGGGTCGACGCGTCCGTCGTGAGCCGCCAGCTGACCGCGCTCGAAGCCGACGGTCTGGTGAGCCGTCGGCCCGATCCGGCCGACGCGCGGGTGTCGCTGGTCGCGCTGTCCCCGGCCGGCCGCTCGCGGCTCGAGGCCCTGTACGCGAGCTACACCCAGCGATTGCGCACCGCTCTGGCCGATTGGGACGACGACGACCTGGCAGCCGCCGCCGAGACCCTGCGAACGATCGCCGGAGCCGTCACCGAGGCTGCCGCATCCGTGAGGCGTCCCACCACTGCGACTGGAGAACGATGACTGTCACCGAGACCCGGCCCGCCCTTGCCGCGCCGGAACTCACCCACCGCGAGATCCTCGAGATCCTGGTCGGGCTGCTCGCCGCGCTGTTCACGGCGATGCTCAGCTCGACGATCGTCAGCAACGCCCTGCCGACGATCATCGCCGACCTGCAGGGCAGCCAGACGCAGTACACCTGGGTCCTGACCGCGAGCCTGCTGGCGACCACCGTCTCCACCCCGATCTGGGGCAAGCTGTCCGACCTGATGAGCAAGAAGCTGCTCGTGCAGCTGGCCATCTCGCTGTTCGTGGTCGGCTCCGCCCTGGCCGGTATGGCGCACAACGTGCCGTTCCTGATCGGCGCGCGGGTGCTCCAGGGACTGGCGATGGGTGGTCTGATGGCGCTCGCGCAGGCGATCATCGGCGCGGCGATCCCGCCCCGCAACCGCGGCCGGTACTCCGGCTACATGGGTGCGGTGATGGCGGTCGCGACCGTCAGTGGACCGCTGATCGGTGGTGTCATCGTCGACACCAGTTGGCTGGGTTGGCGCTGGTGCTTCTACGTTTGTGTCCCGCTCGCCGTGGTCAGCTTGGTCGTGCTGCAGAAGTACCTGCACCTGCCGCTGACCAAGCGCCGGGTGCGGATGGACTACCTCGGCGCGGTGCTGATCAGCGCGGCCGCCAGCCTGCCGCTGATCTGGGTCACCTTCGCCGGTCACGACTTCGGCTGGATCTCGTGGCAGTCCGCGCTGTTCGTCGGCGGCACGGTGCTGTTCGGCATCCTCGCGGTGGTCGTGGAGAGCCGGGCCGCCGAGCCGCTGGTGCCGCTGAAGGTCGTCCGGGAGCGGACCACCGCGCTGGCGATCGTGGCCAGCCTCGCGGTCGGCGTCGCGATGTTCGGCAGCGCGCTGTTCCTCGGCCAGTACTTCCAGATCGCCCGCGGCTACAGCCCGACCGAGGCCGGTCTGCTGACGATCCCGATGATGCTCGGCTCGTTTTTCGGGTCGGTGGGTTCCGGTCAGCTGATCACCCGGTTCGGCAAGTGGAAGCGGTTCCTGATCGGCGGTGGGGTGCTGCTGGTGATCGGCCTGGTCGTGCTCGGCACGATCGACCACACCACGCCGTACTGGTACGTCGGCCTGGGCATGCTGTCGATGGGCATCGGCATGGGCATGATGATGCAGAACCTGGTGCTCGCCGTGCAGAACACCGTCGACGTCAGCCAGATCGGTGCGTCCAGCGCGACGGTCGCGTTCTTCCGCAGCCTCGGTGGCGCGGTCGGGGTCTCGGTCCTCGGCGCGGTGCTCGCGGCGCGGGTCAAGGATCTGCTGATCGAGGGAGTGCTGCGCGGCCCGGGTGGAGCGGCCGCGGCCGGCAAGCTCCAGGACGGCGGCGGCACCAGTCTGCTCGACGTCAACCACCTGCCCCCGCAGTTGGCCGAACTCGTTCGTCAGTCGTACGGCGACGCGACCGGGCGGATCTTCCTGATCGCCGCGGCGTGCGCGCTGGTGAGTTTGGTGGCGGTCTGCTTCATCAAGGAGGTCCCGCTGCGGCGGACCGTCGCGAAGCTCGACGAGCCGATCGACCTGGACTGACCCCAGGACGCCGAACGTCGGTGACGCCTCCGGGTGTCACCGACGTTCGCTGCTGACGAGAACCCCTTCGGGTGGCTGCAGATTGTCCAGCGACTTGGTGCTGATGATGGGGGAGCGCAGCAGCCAAAGCACCGAGAAGGCACCTCCGACGGCCGAGACGACGAGCGTTTCGCGGACTCCGATCCACGTCCCGAGCAGACCGCCGATGACCGCGCCGAGCGGCCGTACGCCGTAGTTGATGCTGCTGAACGCACCGACCACTCGGCTGCGCATGTGGTCGTGCATCACCGCGGCCTGCAACGAGTTGAGCGGGACGTCGAAGCACATCACCGCGAAGGAGCCGACGAACTCGGCGGCCGCGAGGGCAGTCGCGCGAGCCCACAGCGGGCCGTCCGCCAGCGCCAGGATGCCGATCGAGAACGGAAAAACCACGGCGCCGAGGGCGATCAATCGACCGGCGCCCAGCCAACGCGCCAGCGGCGCCGCGGCGATCGCGCCCAGCAGCCCACCGGTCGCGCCGATGCCGAACGCCAGACCGATCACTCCCGCCGACAGGCCGAGGTTCCGGCTGGCGAAGAGCACGAGCAGCGCCATCCCGATCATGTTGAAGAAGTTCACCGTCGTCGCGCAGGCCAGGCTGCTGCGCAGGTACGGATGCCGCATCAGGTAGCCCATGCCGTCGCGCGCCCGACGCCACAGCGTCTCGGTCGTCTCGTCGGCGGCGCCCGGCTCGACCTTCAGCCGCGAGACCTGCAGGGCGGAGAACAGGAACGAGAAGGCGTCCACGACGATCGCCACCGGCGCGGTCAGCCACTGCACCAGGGCGCCGCCGACCGCCGGGCCGGCCATGAACGAGAACGACCGGGTCGCCGACAGCTTGCTGTTCGCCTCCAGGAACTGTTCCCGCGGTACGACCCGGACGAAAAACGCCGCGTTGGCGGTGCTGAACACAACGTGCGCCGTACCGGCCAGGATCGCGATCGCGTAGAGCTGTCCCAGCGTCAGCACGTCCAGCCAGTACGCCGCCGGCAGCGACAGCAGCACGACGGTCCGGGTCAGGTCGGCCGCGATCATCAGCGGCCGCTTGTCGCGGTGCTGGTCGACCCACGTACCGATGAAGAGGGAGAACAGGTTGGGTAACCAGACGGCGGCGGTCAGCAGTCCGGTCTCGAAGGCGTTGGCGTCGAGCAACGTGACGGCGATCAATGGCAGTGCGAGCTCGCTGATCCGATCGCCGAACTCCGAGACGGCCTGCGCCGACCACAGGGTCCGGAACTGCCGGTCCCGCAGCAGACTGGTGGCGGACAGGGTCTTCATCGGCGGCCTCACTTCGGTCTCAGGAGTCGGTTGCTTCAGGCAACAGCATGCGGAGGTGCCGGACCGGCCGGGCGTCGGCCGGGGCGTCGCCCGACCCACGCTGCACGTACGGCGCGAGCAGGTCCTGGATCGCGTTCTCCAGTTGGTCGAGCTCGTCGCGGGTGACGTGCAGCAGCGTGTTCGACGAGCCGCCCGCGCGGCTCCACTCGGGATCGAGCGCCGGCTCGGTCTCGGCCAGCCAGTGCTGGGCGGCTTCCAGTGCCTGGTTCATCACCTCGGCGCGCAGCAGCCGGCCGGCCTCGGCGCCTTCCGGCGTCTCCGGCATGTCGAACCGGAATCCGCGCGCGACGGCCTGCCACCAGCGCTGCCGCCGGTCCGCGGTGCCTTCCGGCGGCGGCCCGTCGGTGACAAGGCCGAACCCCGCCAAGTGCCGCAGATGCCAACTGGTCACCGAGGGGGAGGCGCCGACGTGCTCGGACAGTTGGGTCGCGGTAGCCGGCCCGTTCCGCTGCAGATAGCTCAACGCGGCCAGCCGGACCGGATGGGCCAGCGCGCGCATCGCCTGCGGGTCGGTGACCTCGAAATCGCCGTACGGATTTCTGAGAGACATGTTTCGAGAGTAATCTCTCACATCTCGCTGATGCAATGGTTCGAGAAAAGATGGAACCTGGTCCGATGCCGGCGCGTGTTAGCGGTGTGAGGCACAGCGAAACCGATCCGAACGCGGAGGTCGCGGCGCTCTACGCCCGGACCTGGCCGCGGCTGATCGGCGTGCTCGTGTCGATCGGCGGGTCCCGGGCCGATGCCGAGGAGGTCGCGCAGGACGCGTACGTGAAGCTGCTCGGCCGCTGGGACAGCATCCGCCGGTACGACGACCCGGAGGCCTGGGTGCGGGCGGTCGCCGTACGGACGTTGATCAGCCGGCTGCGGCGGCAGCAGGTCGCGGCGAAGGCGTCGGCCAAGTTGTTCGGCCGCGCGGAGCAGGCTCGGGAGCCGGACGGCGACGCGCTCGACGTCGCCGCGGCGCTGGCCCGGATTGCACCGGCTCAGCGCGCGGTGGTGGTGCTGCACCACGTGATGGATCTGCCGGTCGACCAGATCGCCGACGAACTGCAAGTACCGCCGGGCACCGTGAAGTCCCGGCTGGCCAGAGCCCGGCAGGCGCTGGCCCCGCTGCTCGCCGTACAGGAGGAGGTGCCCCGTGGCTGAGCTGAGGACCGAGCTGCTGGTCGAGTACGTCGACGAGCAGACCCCCGAGCAGGCCCCGCCTTTCGCCGGCGTCGAGCACGGAGCCCGCCGGCGCCGGCGGCAACGCAACCTGCTGGCCGTCGCGGCTGTGGTGGCAGTCGCGACGGTCGCCACGATCACCACGCAGGACGTCCAGCGTGGAGCCGAGCCGTCCGCCCCGATCAGTACGCCGACCCTCGGCGTGCTGGACGACGGGCCGCCGCCGGCCCAGTTCAAGTTCGGTACCACTCTGATGCTGCTGCAGAAGGAGATCCCGGTGACGGCTGTGCGGCCGGTACCGGGCGCTCCTTCGGTCCTGGCGGTCGAGGCCGCCCGGGCCGGTCAGGCCGGCGAGGGGTGCTACCCGCACACCATGGTCCGCATCCTCGACCAGGACGCGACCACGGTCCGGATCGCGGCGTACCGCTACGTGGTGGCGCCGGACGAGCCGGACGGCGGAGAGTGCCTCAAGCCCCAGACCGGACCGGTCAAGGTCGAACTCGACCTGCGCACCGCCATCGGCAGCCGCCGCATCCTGGCCGGCTCCACCGGCCAGCGCGTGGTACTGAACTGACACCTCGCCGGGGCGGACCGCGACCGCCCCGGCGAGGTCGTCGCCCCTGGTTTCCGGTGTGCCTGTGGACGACTCTGCTCGATCCCGGCCCTGCGCTTGTCAACTCAACAAGGAAAGAGCAGGCGGGCGGCGGCGGCGAGGTCAGTCGGCCAGCGGGATGCTCTTCTCCCAGATGGCCGTGATCACCGTCGGCCGCATGCCGACGCCCAGGTAGAGCCCGACCGCGGGCGTCGGGTTCGAGCTGTCGACGTGCAGCATCGTTCCGGTCAGCCCGGCCGCCGCGTCCCGCGCGAACTGGTCCCGCAGCAGGAACTTCGCCAACCCCCGCCCTCGCGCCTGGGGCAGGACGCCGAGCCGGCCGATGTAGTTGCAGTTGTCGCTGCTCAGGAATGTGTCGCTGCACTCGCGTACGCCGACCGGCTCGCCGTCCAGCTCGGCGACCGCCAGCTGCGACCAGTCGAACGTCGACCGCGACTCCCGCGACGCGACCCAGTCGTCGTACGGGCGAGGAGCCGAGCCGGGCTGCGTGTCGAACGCCCCGGCGATCACTGCGTGCGCGGCCCGCTTCGTCGCCTCGTCGAAGGCGCCGACGCGCAGCGTCACCCCGGCCGGCGGCTCGGGTAGTTCAATCCCCGAGTCACGCTCGGGTGTGGGGCGTGCGGCCGCGGGTCGTGACGCGGTCGGGTGTTCGATGCGCATCAGTTGGATCGACGTGGTCACGGTGAAGCCATGGGCGGTCGCCAGTCGCGCGGCCGTCTCGTCCTGCTGGAGTTGCCCGAAATGCAGTCGTACGTCGGGCAACCCGTCGGCGCGGGCGCGGTCGATCGCGCCCTCGGTGGCGGTGTCGAACAACCAGGCCGCGATCGCCGGATCTGCCGCGAACACATCGACGTCGACCTGCCGCCGATCGGCGATCCGCACCGCGGTCGCACTGCCGACGAGCTTGTCGCCGTCGTGCACCAGCCAACTGCCGGTGGCCAGATCCATCGCCGGATCGCGCAGGTAGTCGGCCACGTTCTCCGGGCTGTGCTGCGGGAACCCGAGCAGCGCCGACGTGTACGCGCCCATCTGCGCCGCGATTTCCTCCGCGTCGGCGAGCTCGGCGGATCGAACGGTGAGCCCTGCGGGCAGCGCGGCGGTCATCCCCACATCGTGGAGACGACGCACCGCGCTGTCCATCGCAATTTCGTCGACTCGAACTGCCTCAGCAGGCCTTCACCCATTCCCCGCACGCCTCGTCCGCCGATGCCGTGCGCTTGGCGTTCGGGGCGATCGCGGCAGGCGGCGCTGCGTCGGACCAGGACGCGAGAGTGACCGCGACCGCGTCCTCGACCGAGCGCGGGCTGGTGAGGTAGTTGTTGCTGATCATCGAGAAGACCAGCTTGCGCCCATCCTTCGTGGACACGTACCCCGACAGGGCGGTGACGCCGGTGAGGGAGCCGGTCTTCGCGTGCACGTTGTTGGCCGCCGGAGTGCCGGCCATGCGGCTGCGTAGCGTTCCGCCGATGGCCCGGTCGGGGTTACCGGCGATCGGCAGCGCGGCGTACCACTGCGCGAACCACGGCTCCTTCTGAGCCGCGATCAGCAGATCGGTGACGCTCTGGGCGGTCACGTTGACCTTGCGGGACAGCCCGGAGCCGTCCGAGAGCCGGATCTTGCTGGTGTCGACGCCGACGCTGCGCGCGTAGTCGGTGACCACGCCGAGTCCGCTCGACCAGCTGCCGTCGGCCTTGGCGACCGCGCCCATCGCCTTGACCAGCGTCTCGGCGTGCATGTTGTTGGACAGCTTCATGAACGGGCTCATCAGCTCGCCGACCGTCATCGACTCGTCCCGCGCCAGCCGGCGCGCGGAGGCAACCGGCGTCGCGGCGACCTTGATCCGCCCGTCGACCCGGACGCCCTGCGCGGCGAGCGCCCGGCGGAACACGTCGGCGGCGTACACCTCCGGCTCCCAGACCGTCACCCACTCGGTGCCGACACTGCTGCCGGCGGGGACCGAACCAGTGACCCGTACGACGTTGGTGCCGTGGTCACGCTCGATGTTGAGGGTGTTGGCCGACCCGGCCGCGCCGGTGGTCGCCGTGCTGACCAGCTTGATCACACTGGTCGCCGGGACCAGCTTCAGGCTCACCGGTGCCCCGACCGTGCTGCCCGGGCGGCTCTCGACGATCGCCGTACCGGAGTCGTAGTCGGTGTTCGGCGCGAGCGTCAGCGCGGAGATCTGGGCGCTGTAGTAGAACGGCTCGTCGTCCCAGGCCCAGCTGTCGCCGAGGCGGACGTGGTCGAAGTAGGTGTCGTCGGCGACCAGGTCACCGTCGATCCGCCGTACGCCGGCCTGCGCGACCTGCTTGGCCAGCGCGACGTAGTCGGACTCGAGGGCGGTCGGGTCGCCGTACCCCTTGAGGTAGAGGTTGCCGTGCAGCTGACCGCCCCGGACCGGCGCCGTGGCCAGTACGTCGGTGTGGAAGCGGTAGTCCGGCCCGAGCGTGTCCATCGCGGCCGTGGACGAGAACAGCTTCGTGTTCGAGGCCGGCAGCAGGCGGGTGCCGCCGGCGCGGTCGTACAGCGTCTCGCCGGTGGTCGCGTCGCGCACCACCAGCCCGACCTGCGATCCCTGGAAGCGCGCGTCGGCCAGCAACGTGTCGAGCTGCTGCTGCAGCCCGGTCGGCGCGGCGGCGGGGGATCCGGCGGTCTGACCGACCAGCCCCGCGGTTGCCGCGAGCGCCGCGGCGACCGCGACGACTCCCCGTGGTGACACCTTTGGTAAGAACTTCACGAGAACTCCAACCCCTCTGGCGGAAAACAACTAAACGGAGTCAACACCCCCGGAGCCCCGGGGTCCAGCGATCGGCGAAGCGGACGTGCAGCACTGTCCAACTCCCGCGACACGCCGCCGCAGGCCAGCTCCGTACGGCGTGTCGCGCGGTTGGTCGGTGCTGCACGTCCGGGCCGGCCTCTACTCATCCAGGTGAATCGATGGAAAAGTGGGCTCCACAGGTACCGCCCCACCTGAGGAGTTCTGATGCGCAGACGAATTCTGGCCGCGCTGGTCGCCCTGACCGCGCTCGCCACCACCAGCCCCGCCCCGGCCGCCGTCGCCGCCGAGCAAACGGCCACCGCCGAGCAGAGAGTCACCGCCGCGGTCTTCCCCCGACCGGTGATCAACGAGGACTTCCCCGACCCGGACGTGATCCAGGTGAACGGCACCTGGTACGCCTACTCCACCAACAACGGCCGCGGCCACGTCCCGACCGCCTCCGCTCCCAGCCCCGACGGCCCCTGGACGATCCGCGGCGACGCGATGCCCGGCGGTCCGTCCGCCGGCTGGGCCCAGTCCGGCCGGACCTGGGCGCCCGACGTCCACCCCAACCCGGACGGCAGCTTCACCCTCACCTACACCGCCTGGCACAAGGCCTCCGGCCGCCAATGCATCGGCGTCGCGACCGCGAACTCACCGCTCGGCCCGTTCAACCCCGTCGGCAGCCAGCCGCTGATCTGCCCGCTCAATCTCGGCGGCGCGATCGACGCGAACACGTTCGTCGCCAACGACGGCACCCGCTACCTGCTCTGGAAGAACGACGGCAACGCGATCGGCGTCAACTCCACCCTCTGGCTCACCCGTACGACGAACAACGGCACTGCCCTCACCGGCGGCAACACCGCGCTGATCTCCTCCGGCGGCGTGATCGAGGCGCCCGACCTGGTCCAGCGCGGCAGCCAGTACGTGCTGTTCTACTCCGGCGGCAGCTACACCGGCTGCGAGTACCTCACGTCGTACGCCGTCGCGCCCAGCCTCTCCGGCCCCTGGACGACGGCCTATCGCCCGCTGATGACGACGGCGACGTTCGACAACCACGTCTGCGGCCCGGGCGGCGCGGACTTCACCAACGACAAGGTCTTCCTGCACGGCTGGGTGAACGGCTCCCGCCACCTGTACGTCGCCGACCTCGGCTGGGCCAACGACTACCCGGTGGTCCGCGGCAGCCGGGTCCGGACCGAGGCCGAGCGCGGCACGCTCAACAACTGCCGGGTCCGTAGCGGCGCGGCCGGAGCCTCGGGCGGCGCGGTCGCGGCGTACATCGACTTCGCGGACTCGTGGGTGCAAAACACGATCTACGCGCCGCGAGCCGGCAGCTACACGCTGTGGGTCGGCTATGCGAACGGTTCCGGCAGCACCGCCAGCCACGGTGTGGTTGTCAACGGCAACAGCCAGGGCTCGGTCAGCTACCCGGTCACCGGCTGGGACAACTGGCGGCAGGCCTCGGTCGGCGTGACGCTGAACGCCGGCTGGAACACCATCCGGCTGACCAAGGGCAACGCCTACGCGGAGGTCGACTACTTCGAGCTGCAGTGAGGGTTCACCCGCGCCGGGCTCAGGGTTCTCCCCGGAAGGACCCGTCCGTTGCGTGGCGCGGTGGTCCGGCTGTCGGTCCGGCCTCGTAGTCTCGTTCCAGTAGTGAACTACTCGAACGGGGAGTCCGAAGGTTGGCCAAACCACCTGAACAGATCTCCGGCGACCGGCGCCGGCGTCCGATCTGGCTCGACGTACGCCGGACCACCCGAGGTCTGCAGGCGTTGCTGCTCGGCGGTCTGGCCTCGCTGGTCTCCCTGGTCATCACCTTCTGGACCCTGCCGCAGATCAGCAGCGACGGCACCCTCCCGGTCCTGCGGCTGGTGCTGCTGCTGGCTGTGATCGGGCTGCTGGTGCGGTGGCTGCTCGCCGGGCTGGCGATCCTGATCGGCTCGCTCGGTGTCCTGGTCGGCGGTCTGCTCTCGCAGTTCGGCGTGGTCTATCTCGGCGTCACCCTCGACCCCGGCGTCAACCTGCACGGCGGGGTCGAGGCGCCGGTCCTGGTCTCGATCGTGATGTCCTCGGTCAGCGCGTTCGTCGGCTGGATCGCGTACGCCGGCAGCGACGACGCGTACGTCGCCGAGGTGATGCGCGGGGTGCGCCGCAAGGCCCGCCGGATCCAGCCCGCGCCGAAGACCGGCCTGCTGATCATCCAGATCGACGGGCTGTCCGAGCCGCTGCTGAACTGGATGGTGATGTCGGGCAACCTGCCGCATCTGGGCGGCTGGATCCGCGACGGCAGCCATTCGATGCTCGGCTGGCACACCGGCGTCCCGGCGACCACCCCGGCCAGCCAGGCGGGCATCCTGCACGGCGGCTCCGGGCAGATCCCCGCGTTCCGGTGGTACGAGAAGGAGACCGGCCGGGTGATGGTGACCAACCGGTCCCGCGACGCCGCCGAGATCGAGGCCCGGATGTCGACCGGTCGCGGCCTGCTGGCCGACGGCGGAGTGAGCATCAGCAACAACTGGTCCGGCGACGCGCCGAACTCGGTGCTCGTCTTCAGTCGCGCCGCGCTGCCGCCGACCCGCAGCCGCGGCTACGTCCGGTTCTTCACCAGCCCGCAGGGTGCCGCCCGCGGACTGGTGCTGTGCGTCGGCGAGATGATCAAGGAGCTGCACCAGGCCCGGCGGCAGCGCCGGCGCAAGCTGGTCCCGCGGGTCAACCGCGGCGGCGCCTACATCTTCCTGCGGGCGATCTCCAACGTGCTGCTGCGCGACCTGAACGTCTCGCTGATCACCGACGAACTGGTCAAGGGCACCCCGGTGATCTACTGCGACTTCGTCGACTACGACGAGGTCGCGCACCACGCCGGCCCGACCCGGCCCGAGTCGCTGCAGACGCTGGAAGGCCTCGACCGGGTGCTCGGCGCGCTGCAGCGGATCATCGACACGCTGCCGCACTCGTACGAGATCGTCGTGCTGTCCGACCACGGCCAGAGCCAGGGATCGACCTTCCTGCAGCGCTACGGCCGGACCCTGACGCAGGTGGTCGACGACCTGGTCGACACCACCAAGGAGCCGGTCGCGGCGACCGGCCGGTCCGAGGGCTGGGGACCGGTGAACGCGTTCCTGACCGAGCTGAGCCTGCGCCGCAGCGTCGCCGGGACGGTGACTCGCAAGGCGCTGCACGGCCACGCGCCACGGGGTGAGGTCGAGCTCGGCCCGCGCGACTGCGAGCCGCCGGTCGCGGCCGACGAGCAGATGGTCGTCACGGCCTCCGGCAACCTCGCCCTGATCTACCTGGCGACCACCCCGGGCCGGGTCCCGCTGGAGGAGATCGAGCTGCTGCACCCGCGGCTGGTGCCCGGTCTGGCGACGCATCCGGGCATCGGTTTCGTCGTGATCGACTCGCTCGCCGAGGGGCCGGTGGCAATCGGCCGGGCCGGGGTGCACGTGCTGCGGACCGGGCGGATCGAGGGGGAGGATCCGCTCGCGCCGTACGGGCCGATGGCCGCGGCGTCGATGCTGCGGCAGGCCGAGATGCCGCACAACGGCGACCTCGTGGTGGTCAGCCGGCTCGACGAGTACACCCACGAGGTGGCCGCGTTCGAGGAGCTGGTCGGCTGCCACGGCGGTATCGGCGGCTGGCAGACCGACGCGGTGCTGGTGCACCCGCGCCGCTGGGTCGTCAACGAGCCTCCCGTAGGCTCCGACGCGGTCCACGAGCTGCTGATCGGCTGGCTCGACCAGCTCGGTCAGCGCAGGCGGCCGGAGGTGGAGACGGTGGACCTGGTCGACGCGGGCGAGCGGGTCGGCCCGAAGGACGCGAGTGTGGAGGCCTGACGCGGTGCGGATCACCTGGTGGGGGCACGCCACCACCACCATCGAGAACCAGGGCACCCGGCTGCTCACCGATCCCGTACTGACGTCCCGGATCGCACACCTGCGCCGTCGCCGCGGCCCGCTGCCGCTGGCCGATGCCGGGAGCTGCGACGCGGTGCTGATCTCGCATCTGCATGCCGACCACCTGCACCTGACGTCGCTGCCGCTGGTCTCGCCGGACGCCGCGCTGATCGTGCCGCGCGGAGCGGCGCGGCTGATCCACGCCGACGCCGGCAAGGCCTTCTCGGACCGCTGCATCGAGGTTGCCCCCGGCAACCAGATGCGGATCGGCGGCTTGGACATCACCGCGGTCACCGCCGACCACGACGGCCGCCGGCTGCCCTGGTCGTCGTACAGCGCGCCCGCGCTCGGTTACCGGGTGGAGTCCAGCAGCTCACCGAGCGTCTGGTTCGCCGGCGACACCGACCTGTACGACGGCCTGGCGGCGGAGGTCGGCCCGGTCGACCTGGCGCTGGTCCCGGTCGGCGGCTGGGGTCCGTCGCTCGGAGTCGGACACCTCGACCCGGTCCGCGCCGCCGAGGCGGTTCGGCGGGTCGGGGCGCGGTACGCCGTACCGGTGCATTTCGGGACGTTCTGGCCGATCGGCTGCGAGTGGCTGAAGCCTGAGCTGTTCCTGCCGCCGGGGGACCGGTTCAAGGCGGCGATGGCCGCGATCGACGAGCGCGTGACGGTGGAGGTCCTGGAGCCCGGGCAGTCGACGGAGGTGGTGCTGCCGTGAGCGGTGACGCCCACTTCGACATCTGGTACCTCGTCGTGCTCGCCGGGGCGGTGCTGCTCGGCGCGGTGCTGCCGGTGCTGCCGACCGGCGCCGCGGTGTCGGCCGGGGCGGTGCTCGCCTCGCACAACAACAACCCGGTCTTCGGCTTGCTCGGCGTACTGATCGCTGGGGCTGGTGGCGCCTATCTCGGCGACCTGATCGTGTACGCCGGCTGCCGCGCGGGCGGGGAGCGGCTGGCCAAGCGGATCGGCTGGCTGCGCGACAACGCGTCGCTGGAGGCATTGAAGGAGCGACTGGCCGAGCACGAGATCACCGTGCTGCTGACATCCCGGCTGATCCCGGGCGGACGGGTGCCGGTGCTGCTGGCCGCGGGGCTCGCGGGCTACCCGTGGCACCGGTTCGCGGTGGTCGACCTGACCGCGTCCTCGCTGTGGGCGGCGGTCTACATGGCGATCGGCCTGCTCGGGTACGCGCTGTTCGACGAGCCGTGGCAGGGCGTGCTGGCCGCGATCGTGCTGGTGCTGCTGACGACGGTTGTCAGCAGCCTGGTTCAGCGGCATCGCCGGAAGAAGACCGGCGGGGCAGAAGCAGCCGGCGAGCCGGAGCCTCACGCCGGCTGAGCCCGACCACAGGTCAGACGCCGAACGACTTGCTCTGCAGTTGCGCGGTGATCTCTGGGTCCCCGTCAAGGTCGACCTGCGCGACGGACTGCCGGCCGAAGCAGAACAGCACGAGCTCCACCGGCTCGCCGGTCACCGTGACCGAACCGGCCGCCGTCGGCTTCTTCGCGACCGCCTCCCGCCCGTCCGGCAGCCGCAGCACGATCCCGCTCGGCGCCGATCGGACCATCGACCGCGCGGCCAGCTTGAGCTGCTTCCACAGACCTTCCTGCTGCGCGGCCGGCAGCGCCCGGACCTGGAAGTCGGGGACCGCCCGCCGGACGTCCTCGTGGTGCACCAGGTACTCGGTCGTGTTCAGCTGGTGGCCGATCACCGGCAGGTTGTAGATCGAGACCGTCGGCGGCCCGGAACGGACCTTCCCGACGAGCTCGGTGAAGCTGTACCGGCTCTTGACCGCGGCCATCCGCCGCTCGGTGGTGTCCGCCAGCGCGGGAATCATGATGCCCGGCCCAGCGATCGGGTCGGACTCCCGGACGTACAGGTGGGCGGCCAGGTCGTGGGTCGTCCACCCCTCGCACAGCGTGGGCTGGTCAGGCCCGACCTGGTCGAACAGATCACACAGAGCTAGTCGTTCCACCCGGCTGTAGTCGGTCACAACCCGATCGTAGTTGTCGGTTCCCAATGGCAGAATGTCATTCGTTGTCAGTCTCACTGGCTGCCTTGACACCTGACAACGCCGTACACCTGACACTGCCGTCGCGAAGGGTCTCCTGTGCCGTTGCCGAAAGTCCCCAGCAAGGGGAGCGTGACCCGGCGCGGGTTCGCGGTCCTGCGCGTCGCGATCTACGAGGAGCCGTGGGTGTTCGCGCTCTCGGTCGCGGCGAGCATGCTGTACGGCGCGATGACGGTCGCCGACGGCTGGGCGCTCGGCTGGGCCACCGACCACGTGATCCGCCCGGCGCTGGAGCGCGGCGACACCACCTTCGGAGCGATCGCGGCGCTGGTCTCACTGTTCCTCGGCATCGCCGTACTGCGGGCGATCGGTGTGGTCGGGCGGCGGATCGGGGCCGGCGTGATGCAGTTCCGGCTGCAGGCGACGTACCGGCGCCGGGTCACCCGGCAGTACCTGAAGCTGCCACTGGAGTGGCACCACCGGCACCCGACCGGCCAGCTGCTGTCCAACGCGAACGCCGACGTCGAGTCGATCTGGTTCGTGATCGCCCCGCTGCCGATGGCGATCGGCGTGATCGCGATGCTCGCCTTCGCCACCGCGGCGATGTTCGCCGCCGACTTCTGGCTGGCGCTGGTCGGGTGCCTGGTCTTCCCGCTGGTCTTCGTCGCGAACGTGATCTTCCAGCGCACGCTGCAGCCGCTCGCCACCCGCGCCCAGGAGTTGCGTGCTGACGTGTCCGAGGTGGCGCACGAGTCGTTCGACGGCGCGCTGGTGGTCAAGACGATGGGCCGCGAGGCGGCCGAGACCGAGCGCTTCACCGCGCCGACGATGGCGCTGCGCGACGCGAACATCGCGGTCAACAAGGCCCGCGGCGCCTTCGACCCGGTGATCGAGGGGCTGCCGCGGATCGGCGTCCTGCTCGTGCTGCTGGTCGGCGTCGGGCGGGTGCGCTCCGGCGCGGCGGAC
Source organism: Kribbella sp. ALI-6-A (assembly GCF_001984195.1). Lineage (GTDB taxonomy): Bacteria > Actinomycetota > Actinomycetes > Propionibacteriales > Kribbellaceae > Kribbella. Next base: position 664,130 of record NZ_MTQN01000011.1, on the reverse strand, counting down.
GCCGGCGACGTGGTCCAGGTCGCGTTCCTGTTCACGCTGATCGGCTTCCCGATCCGCGCGCTCGGCTGGGTGCTCGGCGAGCTGCCCCGCTCGGTCGTCGGCTGGGACCGTGTCCAGCGCGTGCTCACCGCCGAGGGCGGGATGGAGTACGGCGACCAGAAGCTCACCTCGATCCACGCCGCGCGGCTGGACGTCGAGGACCTGCACTTCGGCTACCTGCCCGAGCGCGACGTGCTGACCGGCGTCGACTTCACCGTCCGCCCCGGCCGCACGGTCGCCGTGGTCGGCCCGACCGGCGCCGGCAAGTCGACGCTGACAACGATGCTGACCCGGCTGGTCGACCCCGAGCAGGGCGCGGTCCGGATCGACGGTGTCGACGTCCGCGATCTGGCCCGCGACGAGCTGGCCGGCTCGGTCGCGCTGGTCGCGCAGACCGCGTTCCTGTTCGACGACACGATCCGCGGCAACATCACGCTCGGCGGCGACTACGCCGACGACGACATCTGGGACGCGCTGCGGATCGCGCAGGGCGACGGTTTCATCCGGTCGCTGCCCGAGGGGCTCGACACCAAGGTCGGCGAGCGCGGTACGACGCTGTCCGGCGGCCAGCGGCAGCGGATCGCGCTGGCCCGGGCGCTGGTCCGGCGCCCGCGGCTGCTGATCCTGGACGACGCGACCAGCGCGGTCGACCCGCAGGTCGAGGCCCGGATCCTGGCCGGCCTGCGCAGCGCCGTACAGGGTGGGCGCTCGGACACCACCGTGCTGGTGATCGCGTACCGGAAGGCGACGATCTCGCTGGCCGACGAGGTGCTGTTCCTGGACGAGGGACGGATCGTGGCCCAGGGCACGCACCTGGAGCTGCAGGAGAAGTCGCCGGAGTACCGCAACCTGGTCGACGCCTACGAGAAGGACGCCGCGCGGCGCGCGGAAGAGGCCGAGCTCGCGGCCGAACTGGACGATCTGGACAGCGAAGGAGCAAGCGCGTGAGTGCCGCCGAGGCCACCCGGCTCGACCACGGGGACAACGCCGGAGGACTCGAGACCCTGCGCCAGGGGATCAAGGTCTCGCCGGAGCTGGCCCGCGGCTGGTGGATCACCGGTCTGCTCGCGCTGACCATGACCGCCGGGCGGATCGTCGTACCGATCGCGGTGCAGCAGACCATCGACAAGGGGCTGTCCGGTCCCGGTGGTCCGGACATGTCGTTCGTGGCGTGGATGTGCGCGGTCTGTGCCGCGGGGATCCTGGTCACCGCGTTCGCGTCGTACCTGACGACCGTGCGGCTCGCGGTGAACTCCGAGAGCGGCCTCGCGACGATGCGGATCAAGGCGTTCCGGCACGTGCACGACCTGCCGGTGCTGACCCAGAGCACCGAGCGCCGCGGCGCGCTGGTCAGCCGGGTCACCTCCGACGTCGACACGGTGTCGCAGTTCCTGCAGTTCGGCGGGTTCATCTTCCTGGTCAGCATCGGGCAGATGCTGCTCGCGACCGTGGTGATGTTCGTCTACTCCTGGCAGCTCGCGCTGGTCGTGCTGATCTGCTTCATCCCGCTGTTCGCCAGCCTGAAGTCGTTGCAGCGGCTGATGTCGTCGGCGTACGGCGTGGTGCGGGCCAAGGTCGGCGAGATGCTGTCCGCGATCGCGGAGCCGGTCGTCGGCGCGCAGGTGGTCCGCGCGTACGCGATCGAGCGGCGGACCCAGCAGCGCATCGACGCCTCGATCGAGGACTACCGCAAGACCGCGACGCGGGCGCAGGCGATCACCGGGATCACGTTCTCGATCGGTGGTCTGGCTGCCGGCCTGGCGAACGCCGGTGTGCTGACGGCCGGCGTACTGCTCGGCGTGGACGGGAAGGCGACGCTGGGGGAGATCCTGGCGTTCATGTTCCTGGTCGCGCTGTTCTCCGACCCGGTGCAGATCGCGACGCAGGTGCTGACCGACGCGCAGAGCGCCTTCGCGGGATGGCGGCGGGTGCTCGGCGTGATCGCGACGCCGGCCGACGTCGTCGACCCCGGCGCGGACGGTGTGACGCAGGCGCGCGGGCCGATCACGGTCGAGTTCGCGGACGTGAACTTCGCCTACCCCGAAGGCGAGTTGGTGCTGCGGGACGTGAACGTCCGGCTGGAGCCGCACCAGCGGGTCGCGGTCGTTGGCGAGACCGGGTCGGGCAAGACGACGTTCGCGAAGCTGCTGACACGGTTGATGGACCCGACGTCCGGAGCTGTGCTGCTGGACGGCGCGGACGCGCGGACGATCGCATTCAGCTCGCTGCGGGAGCGAGTGGTGATGGTGCCGCAGGACGGGTATCTGTTCGACTCGTCGCTGGCGGACAACGTGCGCTTCGGGCGCCCGGAGGTGACGGACGCCGAGCTGCTGGCCGCTTTCGAGTCGCTGGGCCTCACCGACTGGCTGGAGTCGCTGCCCGACGGCCTCAACTCGCCGGTCGGCCAGCGGGGTGAGTCGCTGTCGGCGGGGGAGCGGCAGCTGGTCGCACTGGTCCGGGCGAACATCGCCGACCCGGATCTGCTCGTGCTGGACGAGGCGACCTCGGCCGTCGACCCCGGCACCGAGGTCCGGGTCAACGCGGCGCTCGAACGGCTGATGACCGGCCGTACGTCGGTGACCATCGCCCACCGGCTCTCCACAGCCGAAGCCGCGGATGAGGTCCTCGTCTTCGACGAAGGCCGAGTGGTCGAGCGAGGCCCGCACGCGGAGCTGGTGCGGCTCGGCGGGGTCTACTCGCGGTTGCACTCGAGCTGGATCGCTCAGCGCTCGGCGGGCTGATCGGGGCCGCTAACCCGCGTCGGGCCGTGCGGTCCGGTCCTCACGTCCGTTCAGCAGCGTTGTCGCCGTACTCGATCCCGCTCCCGCCACCTCCGTACACGGCGAAGCGGGCCGGAGTAGGAAAGGGGCTCCGGCCCGCTTCGTCGTTCGGGGCGGGCCTGTTGGTGAGGCAACACGCCCGAGCTGGTTACGGCGTCGGCACGGAACCGTTCTCCCGGCCGGCGCCCGGCTGCGGCACCAACAGGAACTCGACGCCGCCCTTGTCGTCCACCGCGGCGTCCAGGATCTTGTCGTCGAGCGCGTTCGCCGCGTTCTGCTCCAGGAACACCCGCGCGCCGCTCTCCTCGAGCACCTGGTCACCCGGCACCGGAGCCTCGGTCGTCGTCACCGCCAGCGAGGGATCGGTCGGGTTCTCCTGGGAGATCCGCACCCCGGCGCCCTCCGGCGCTCCGTCGACACCCGTGATGCTCTTGATGACCAGAGTCGCGTTCTCGGTCAAGGTCAGCACAACTACTCCTCGTCTCGATGACACGGTGAGCCCGCCCCGTGCCCGATCGGGAATTCATCAAACACGGCCTGCGCGAAACCCGTGGCCTGCCCGGAAAGTCGCATGCGGGATCGGGGGTGGGTGGTGTGGGATCGGGGCATGACGATCGTGCGGGAGACGCCCGCGGTTGGTGGGCTGGAGTTGGTGGCGGCGCGGCTGGCGGAGTGGCAGGTGGACGACGGGCCGGTGCAGTTGCATCCGGGGGATCTGGGGTGGTTCTGGCGGTTCGGGGTGGAGCGGACGGCCGGCGCGGTGCGGACGTGGGCGCGGGACGGGGAGATTCTGGCGATCGGGATGCTGGACGAGCCGGATCTGCTGCGGTTGGCGATCGCGCCGCAGGCGCACGGCGACGAGGAGTTGGCGCGGCAGATCGTCGCCGACGCGGTCGACCCGGAAGAGGGCGTGCTGATCGCCGGGAAGGTGTATCTGGAGGCGCCGATGGAGTCGCGCGTTCGGGATCTGTTGTTCCTGGAGGGCTGGGACGCCGACGACCCGTGGCAGCCGCTGGAGCGTGACTTGGCCGAGCCGGTGGAGGACTGCGGGCTGGCGATCGAGATTGTGACGGCGGAGACGGCGGCGGAGCGGACGGCGATTCAGCGGGCTTCGTTCGACGGGTCGACGTTCACCGACGAGCGGTGGCACGCGATGGCCGACGGTACGCCGTACGCGCGGGCGCGGTGTCTGATCGGACGTGACGCGAGGGGTGCCGCGGTCGGCGCGGTGACGGTGTGGTCGGCGGGCAAGGGGCGGCCGGGGCTGATCGAGCCGCTCGGGGTCGTGCGTGAGCACCGCGGTCGCGGGTACGGGCGCGCGATGACGGTGGCTGGTGCCGCGGCGTTGCGCGAGCTGGGGGCGTCGAGGGCGCAGGTGCTGACGCCGTGCACCAACGAGGGGGCGGTCGCGACGTACCGCAGCGCGGGATTCGCGCTGCTGCCGCAGCGGCGGGATCAGTACCGCAAGGAATAGGCAGGAACGCCCAAGCCCACGTGCGCCGCGTGCTCCTGACGGGAGCACGCGGCGCGGCGGCTACGCGCCGGAGACCTCGTCCGCGGCCCGCAGCACCCGCAAGATGTTGCCTCCGGCAAGCTTCGCCAGCTCCTCGTCCGACCAGCCCCGGTCGGCCAGCGCGTAGAACAGCGACGGGTACGACGCGACGTCCGGCAACCCGACCGGGAACTGCGGGCAGCCGTCGTAGTCGCCGCCCAGGCCGATGTGGTCGATCCCGGCCACCTCGCGGACGTGTTCGACGTGCGCGACCACGTCCTCCAGCGTCGCCCGCGGACGCGGCTTGCCGAGCTCCGCCTCGAGCTTCTTCTGGTCGGCCGGCTTCAGCGGATCCAGGCCGCGCGACTCGGCCGGCTCGCGCACCTCGGCGACCCAGTCCACGAACGGCTGCGAGACGAAGTACGGCACGAAGGTGACCATGCAGACGCCGTCGTTCCCGGCCAGCGTGGTCAGTACGTCGTCCGGCACGTTCCGCGGTACGTCGCAGACCGCCCGGGCCGACGAGTGGCTGAAGATCACCGGCGCCGTCGTCACCCGCAGCGCGTGCCGCATCGTGTCGGCCGAGACGTGCGACAGGTCGACCAGCATGCCGATCCGGTTCATCTCCGCGACCACCTGCTCGCCGAACTCGTTCAGCCCGCCGAGCACCGGCTCGTCGGTGGCCGAGTCGGCCCAGGAGACGTTGTTGTTGTGCGTCAGCGTCATGTACCGGACGCCGAGCGCGCGCATCACCCGCAGGACGCCGAGCGACTCGCCGATCGAGTGCCCGCCCTCCATGCCCATCAGCGACGCGATCCGGCGCTCCTTGAACGCGGCCTCGACGTCGTCGGCGGTCGGGGCCAGCACCATCGACTCCGGGAAGCGCTCCACCAGCCGGTGCACGAAGTCGAGCTGCTCGAACGTCCGGCGCACGGCGTGCTCGTCCTGCGGCACCCACAACGACCAGAACTGCGCGGCGACCTGCCCGAGCCGCAGCCGCGGCAGGTCGGTGTTCAGCTTCGGGACCGACACGCTCAGGTCGTAGGCGTCCAGGTCGTAGCCGCACAACTCGTAGAAGGCGATCGGCAGATCGTTGTGCCCGTCGATCAGCGGATGCTCCTGCAACAGCGTCTGCACCCGCGCCACACTCGTCGTCATCCCCACATCCTGTCAGCCCGGCCCGTGGCTGTCAGGCGGCCGGTGCGTCCAGTCCTGACCTCCTGGTCAGGGGGTGGCCCGGGCTGAGGGACAATGGTTCGGTGAGTATCGAGGAGCTGACCTTCGACGCGGCCGGGCTGATCCCGGCGGTGGTGCAGCAGTACGACACCCGCGAGGTGCTGATGGTCGGCTGGATGAACGCCGAGGCCGTCCGCCGTACCGCCGCGACCGGGCGGAGCACGTTCTGGTCGCGCAGCCGCCAGGAGTACTGGGTGAAGGGCGAGACCAGCGGGCATCGCCAGCACGTGAAGCAGATCCTCGTCGACTGCGACGCCGACACCCTGCTGGTCCTCGTCGACCAGGAAGGTCCCGCCTGCCACACCGGCACGCGCAGCTGCTTCGAGCACGGCGAGATCGAGGTCGAGGCATGAACAGCCCGGACCTCGAGACGTTTCGGGAGTACGCGAAGGATCGGCGGGTCATTCCGGTGACTCGCCGGCTGCTGGCCGACGCGGAGACGCCGATCGGGGTGTACGGCAAGCTCGCGGCCGAGCGGCCGGGCACGTTCCTGCTGGAGTCGGCGGAGAACGGCGGCGTCTGGGCGCGCTACTCGTTCATCGGTGTCCGCAGCGCCGCGACGCTGACCGAGCGCAACGGCGAGGCGATCTGGACCGGCACGCCGCCGGTCGGTCTGCCCGCCACCGGTGACCCGCTGCAGGTGCTGCGGGAGACCCTGGAGATCCTGCACACCCCGCGCCTGCCCGATCTGCCGCCGCTGACCGGTGGCATGGTCGGCTTCCTCGGGTACGACGCGGTCCGCCGGCTGGAGAAGTTGCCGGACACAACGGTCGACGACCTCGGCCTGCCCGAGCTGACCTTCCTGTTCGCCACCGACCTGGCCGCGCTCGACCACGAGACCGGCGAGATCTGGCTGATCGCGAACGCGGTGAACTGGGACGACTCCGACGAGCGCGTCGACGAGTCGTACGCCGACGCCGTCCGCCGGCTCGACGCGATGGAGCGCGACCTGGCCCAGCCGACCCCGTCGTACGTCGTCCGCGCGGATCGTCAGGCGCAGCCCGAGCCGCACCGGCAGCGCTCCAGCGCGGAGTACCGGGAGGCCGTCGAGCACGCCAAGGAGGAGATCCGGGCCGGCGAGGCGTTCCAGATCGTCGTGTCGCAGCGCTTCGAGCTGGAGACGACCGCGAGCGCGCTCGACATCTACCGGGTGCTCAGAAGGTCCAACCCGAGCCCGTACATGTACCTGGTCCGGCTGGACGGTTTCGACATCGTCGGCTCCAGCCCGGAGGCGCTGGTCAAGGTCACCGACAACAAGGTGATCCTGCACCCGATCGCCGGCACCCGCCGCCGCGGGCTGACGCCGGAGGAGGACCACGCGCTGGAGGAGGAGCTGCGCGCCGACGCCAAGGAGCGCGCCGAGCACCTGATGCTGGTCGACCTCGGCCGCAACGACGTCGGCCGGGTCTGCGCGCCGGGCACCGTCGAGGTGGTCGACTTCATGGACGTGCGCCGCTACAGCCACGTGATGCACCTGGAGTCGACCGTGACCGGGCGGCTGGCGGCCGGCAAGACCGCCTTCGACGCGCTGACCGCGGCGTTCCCGGCCGGGACGTTGTCCGGGGCCCCCAAGCCGCGGGCGATGGAGATCATCGACAAGCTCGAGGTCACCCGCCGCGGCGTGTACGGCGGGGTCGTCGGCTATCTCGACTTCGCCGGTGACGCCGACACCGCGATCGCGATCCGGACCGCGGTGCTGCGCGGCACGACGGCCTACGTGCAGGCCGGAGCCGGCATCGTCGCGGACTCCGACCCGGCCGCCGAGGACGCCGAGTGCCGTACCAAGGCCGCCGCCGTACTCAACGCGATCGCCGTCGCAGGAACGTTCTCCGAGGTCTGATGCGCAGCCCGCAACGTGTAGTCGACCTGCTTGCCCTGGCGGCGCTGGGTCTGCTCGCCCTGTCGGCCTACCTGACCTGGTCGACCGCCGACCCGGGCAGCGGCCGGCCGGCGGTCGACTTCAACGGGTACGCCGTGAGCCGTGCGCCGCTGACCCTCGGTCTGGCGGCCGTGGTCGCGGTGGTCGTGGCCAAGCTCGCCGGTACGGCGCTGCGCCGGGTGCTGTCGGCCCTCGTGCTGCTGATGGGTGTCGCGGCGGTCTGGGTGGCGCTGGAGGTCCGGCCGAACACGACCGAGCTGGGACGGCTCCGGCCGGAGCTGAGCCAGGCCGTCACCGACCACGTCGGACTGGGGACCGGACCGGCTCCCTGGGTCGCGCTCGCCGGTGGACTGGCGCTGGTCGCGGCGGGGCTGACCGGCGTACTGACGGCGCATCGCTGGCGCCGGCCGACCCAGCGTTACGAGCGTGATCCGGCCGCCACACCCGCGGATCAGTGGAAGGCGATCGACGCGGGTGAGGACCCGACGATCTGATCGCGGCGGGCTACCGCCACAATAGGACGGACGACGACGAGGAGTGGCGCAGGTGACGGACAAAACGACCACGGACCAGCAGCTGACGTACGAGAGCGAGGACGCCCACGCGGGCGGCCTGCACGGCAGCACTCCGGCGGCCTGGACCGCCGTGGTGATCGTGCTGGTCGGCTTCACCCTCGGCGCGATCGCGATGGTGATGGGACCGAACTGGGTGCTGTTCTGGATCTCGGCCGCGATCGCGGTGGCGGGCGGTCTGGTCGGCAAGGTCATGCAGTTGCTCGGCTTCGGTGCCAAGTCCAGCGACCACTCCTGACGGACGGACCACGACATGACTGTGCTTGACGACATCCTCGCCGGGGTCCGGGAGGACCTCGCGGAGCGCCAGGCGCTGGTCAGCCTGGACGACCTCAAGCTCGAGGCGCAGCGGATGCCCGATGCCAAGGACCCGATGCCGGTCTTCCGCGGCGACGGGATCGCGGTGATCGCCGAGGTGAAGCGGTCCAGCCCGTCCAAGGGCGCGCTGGCCGAGATCACCGACCCGGCCGCGCTGGCCGGGGAGTACGAGCAGGGCGGCGCGGCGGCGATCTCGGTGCTGACCGAGAAGCGCCGCTTCAACGGCAGCCTGGAGGACCTGCGCGCGGTCCGCGGCCGGGTCGACGTCCCGGTCCTGCGCAAGGACTTCGTGGTGTCGTCGTACCAGCTGTGGGAGGCGCGCGCCGCCGGTGCGGACATGGTGCTGCTGATCGTGGCGGCGCTGGAGCAGGAGGCGCTGGTCTCGCTGATCGAGCGGGCCCAGTCGATCGGTCTGTGCCCGCTGGTGGAGGTGCACGACGAGGAGGAGACCAAGCGGGCCGTCGACGCCGGGGCTCAGCTGATCGGCGTGAACAACCGCAACCTGAAGACCCTCGAGGTCGACCGCGACACCTTCGCCCGGGTCGCGCCCGGCATCCCGGCCAACCTGGTCCGGGTGGCGGAGTCGGGCGTGCGCGGCCCGCGTGATGTAATCGAGTTCGCGCGCGCCGGGGCCGATGTCGTCCTCGTCGGTGAAACCCTGGTGACCGGCAGCGATCCCCGCTCCTCGGTCGCCGATCTGGTCGCTGCCGGATCGCACCCCGCCATCCAGCAGCGTCACTGAGACGTAGAACCCTGTTCGGCAGGGTCTGTTACCGTCTGCGGGCTCAACCTCTGTTGGGCCCGCGATGCGGTTTCCGGGCCCTGGCCGGCCGGGGTCGGAAGGCGAAGAGATGACCACACTGCTGCCCGACCAGCTCGGGCACTTCGGCCGTTTCGGCGGCCGGTTCATGCCGGAGGCCCTGATCGGCCCGCTGGACGAGCTGACCGCCGCGTGGCAGGAGGCGATGGCCGACAAGGCCTTCACCGACGAGTTCGAGCGGATGCTGCGCGAGTACGCCGGCACCCCGAGCCTGCTGTACGACGCGACCCGGCTGTCCGACGTGGCCGGCGCCCGGATCCTGCTCAAGCGCGAGGACCTCAACCACACCGGCGCCCACAAGGTCCGCAACGTGCTCGGCCAGGCGCTGCTGACCAAGCGGATGGGCAAGACCCGCGTGATCGCCGAGACCGGCGCCGGCCAGCACGGCGTCGCCACCGCGACCGCGTGCGCGTACCTGGACCTCGAGTGCGTGGTGTACATGGGCGAGGTCGACACCGAGCGCCAGGCGCTGAACGTGGCCCGGATGAAGCTGCTCGGCGCCGAGGTGATCCCGGTCAAGACCGGGTCGCGCACGCTGAAGGACGCGATCAACGAGGCCCTGCGCGACTGGGTCGCCAGCGTCGACAACACCCACTACCTGCTCGGTACGGCGGCCGGTGGCCACCCGTTCCCGGCGATGGTGCGCGACTTCGTCCGCGGCATCGGCGACGAGGCCCGGGCCCAGTCGCTCGAACTGCTCGGCCGGCTGCCCGACGCCGCGATCGCCTGTGTCGGCGGCGGGTCGAACGCGATCGGCCTGTTCGCCGCGTTCGTGCCGGACACCGGCGTGAAGCTGTACGGGATCGAGGCCGGCGGTGACGGCTACGAGACCGGCCGGCACGCCGCGACGATCACGGCGGGGCAGATCGGCGTACTGCACGGTGCCCGGTCGTACCTGCTGCAGGACGACGACGGGCAGACGATCGAGTCGCACTCGATCTCGGCCGGTCTGGACTACCCCGGTGTCGGCCCGGAGCACGCGTGGCTCGCCGAGACCGGCCGGGCGACGTACCGGCCGGTGACGGACGCGGCCGCGATGGACGCGCTGAAGCTGCTGGCCCGGACCGAGGGCATCATCCCCGCGATCGAGTCGGCGCACGCGGTGGCCGGCGCGCTGGAGATCGCCCGCGAGCTCGGCCCGGAGGCCGTGCTGCTGGTGAACCTGTCCGGCCGCGGCGACAAGGACATGGACACCGCCGGCGAGTGGTTCGGCCTGATCGACGCGAAGATCGAACCGAAGGACGTACGGGCATGAGCGAGCAAGTGGTTGCCCTGGGCAATGCAGGGCGCGCGATCCGGGCCGCCCGCGACGAGGGCCGCGCCGCGCTGGTCGGTTACCTGCCGGCCGGTTACCCGACGATCGACGGCGGCGTGGACGGGATCAAGGCGCTCGTCGACGGCGGTGTGGACGTGATCGAGATCGGCCTGCCGTACAGCGACCCGGTGATGGACGGCGTGACCATCCAGCGCGCCACCGAGATCGCCCGGGCCGGCGGTGTGCGGACCCGCGACGTACTCGCGACGGTCGAGAAGATCACCGCGTACGCCGACGTACCGGTACTGGTGATGACGTACTGGAACCCGGTCGAGCGCTACGGCGTGGACCGGTTCGCCACCGACCTGGCCGGGGCCGGGGGAGCGGGGCTGATCACGCCCGACCTGATCCCGGACGAAGGCGCCGAGTGGATCGCGGCGGCCGACAAGCTCGACCTGGACAAGGTGTTCCTGGTCTCGCCCTCGTCGACCGACGAGCGGATCGCGCTGACCACGGCGAACTGCCGCGGTTTCGTCTACGCGACCGCTGTGATGGGTGTCACCGGCGCACGCGAGCAGGCCTCCGACCTGGCCGCGCCGCTGGTGGCCCGGACCAAGGCGACGACCGGGCTGCCGGTCGGCGTCGGGCTCGGCGTCTCCAACGGCGACCAGGCGGCCGGCATCGCGGCGTTCGCGGACGCGGTGATCGTCGGAGCGGCGCTGGTCAAGGCGCTGGGCGACGGTGGACCGGCCGGCGTCCGGGCGCTGACCGAAAGTCTCGCCGAGGGCGTCCGGCGGGAACCCACGGCCGCCGCCGCTCGTTAGAACGCCCGTGAGTCGAACCAGGAACGCGGCCGTCCTCGTCGCCGCGGTGGCTCTGCTGGCCCTCGCAGGCTGCGGGAGCGGGCAGAAGCAGCAAACCGCCGACAACCCCGGCGGGGCGGTGATCCGGACCGCCTCCGCCGACCCGAACGGGCTGCGTGGCGCGGTGCTGGACCGGCCGTACGCCCTGCCGGCCAAGTCGCTGACCGACACCTCGGGCAACGAGTTCAACCTGCGCACGTCGACCAAGAAGCCGGTCACGCTGGTGTTCTTCGGTTACACCAACTGCCCGGACGTGTGCTCGACGGTGATGGCCGACGTCGCCTCCGCGCTGACCAAGCTCGACGATCCGGTCCGCAACGACGTCCAGATGCTGTTCGTGACCACCGACCCGGCGCGGGACACCGGGCCGGTGATCCGCAAGTACCTGGACCGGTTCGACCCGTCGTTCGTCGGGCTGACCGGGTCGCTGGCCTCGATCAAGGACATCGCGAAGGCGGTCGGCGTACCGGTGGAGGGCATGAAGAAACTGCCGTCCGGCGGCTACGAGGTCGGTCACGGCGCTCAGGTGCTCGGCTTCGGCAAGGACGAGAAGGCGACCGTGCTGTGGTTGTCCAACGCCGCGATCGGTGACATGGCGCACGACTTCGGCAAGCTGGTGGAGGACAACCGGTGATCCGGCGGGCCTGGCTGCCCAGGGTGTCGACGGCGGCCCGGCTGACGCTGGGTGCCGTGATGCTGGTGGCCGGTGCCATCGAGGTCGCCGACCCGGCGATGGCCGTCCAGGCCGTCCGTGCCTACGAGTTGTTGCCGCAGGCACTGGTGACCCCGGTGGGGTGGGGTCTGCCGTTCCTCGAGATGGCGATCGGCCTGCTGCTGATCGCCGGTTTCGGCACCCGTCCGGCCGGTGTGGCCGCCGGGGTGTTCATGGTGGTGTTCATCGCCGCGGTCTCGTCCGCCTGGGCCCGCGGCTTGTCGATCGACTGCGGCTGCTTCGGCGGCGGCGGTACGGTCGCGGCCGGTCGGACCGAGTACCTGCAGGAGGTCCTGCGCGACACCGGTCTGCTGGTCCTCGCGGGCTGGCTGTTCGCCCGCCCGTTCAGCAAGTTCGCGCTCGAATCGAATCCCCACGTATCGACAGGAGTAACGGCGTCGTGAGCAAGAGGAAACCCCCGGTCAACCCGCTGGTGGAGAACAAGAAGCGACGGATCGGTCCCGGCGTCGTCGTGGTGGTGGTCCTGGTGCTCGCGCTCGGCGCGGGCGTCGGCGTCCAGTACTGGCGCAGCAATTCCGGCGTCGAGGTCAGCTCGAACGGCGGACCGGAGCCGACGGTGATCACCGGCCCGGGCACCAGCGGCCAGGGCGTGAAGGTCGGCAAGGCGGGCGCGAAGGCGAACATCGACCTCTACCTGGACTTCCGCTGCCCGCACTGCAAGGACTTCGAGGACGAGACCAGCTCGACCATCGACAAGTTGGTCGACGACGGCACCGCCACGGTGACCTACTGGCCGATGACGTTCGTGAGCCGGGACGCCTCGCCGCGGCTGGCGAACGCGTTCGCCGCGGCCGCCGCGGCCGGCAAGGCCCGCAGCTACGCCGACGAGCTGTACGCCGACTTCGCCAAGTCCTGGACCGAGGACCAGCTGATCGAGCTGGGCAAGCAGCTGAAGATCGACGACGCCACCTTCGAGGCGGCCGTCAAGGACAACAAGTACGGCGGCTGGCTGGAGTCGGTCGGCCAGGCCGCGACCGCCCGCAAGGTCGAGGGCACGCCGGCGGTTTTCGTCAACGACAAGATGCTGCCCTCGGACCAGCTCACCCCCGAAGGCATCACCGCCGCCGTCACCGAGGCCAAGGGCTAGGGGCGTGGTGACCGAGGGCATGCGTGCTGCGCGGCACCCGGCACGGCACCTCGGCGCACTGGAGCAAAGGCCACGATGGAAAAGCATCGAGGCCTTCACTCCAGCACACCGAGCTACCGCACCGGGCACCTGCTCGCGACTGCATGCCCTCGGTCACCACGCCCCTGCACTCCGAGTCCCCATCGTGACCGCCGGTTGGTGGTCGCGGTGGGGGCGGTCGAGTAGCGTTCGTGCTTGCCATGTTTAGTCAGCTGACCGCCGTGATCGTACCGGCCTTCATTCCCAGTCCCAGCCAGGGTGTCTGGCACGTCTTCGGGCTGCCGGTGCGTGCGTACGCGCTGTGCATCCTGGCCGGCATCTTCGCCGGCTACTGGCTCGGCCGGAAGCGCTGGGTCGCCCGCGGCGGATCCGCCGAGGTGCTCGCCGACGTCTTCATGTGGGCGGTCCCGTTCGGCCTGGTCGGCGCGCGGATCTACCACGTGCTCACCGACTGGGGGCAGTACTTCGGCTCCGGCTCCCCGAACGACCCGATCGACGCGCTGAAGATCTGGAACGGCGGGCTGGGGATCTGGGGCGCGATCGCGTTCGGCGCGCTCGGCGCCTGGATCGCCTGCCGCCGGCACAAGGTGCCGTTCCTGGCAGTGGCCGACGCGATGGCGCCGGGCATCGCGCTCGCGCAGGTGCTCGGGCGCTTCGGCAACTACTTCAACCAGGAACTGTACGGCCGGGTCACCGATCTGCCGTGGGCCCTGGAGATCGACACCAAGGACGTGGACGGCAACGTCATCGGTCAGACGCTGCATCACCCGACGTTCCTGTACGAGGCGATCTGGAACCTCGGTGTGATCGCGCTGGTGATCTGGGCCGACCGCCGCTGGAAGCTCGGCCACGGCCGCGCCTTCGCCCTGTACGTCGCGGCGTACACCGTCGGGCGCGGCTACATCGAGACCCTCCGCGTCGACGCCGCCGAACACGTGCTCGGCCTGCGGCTGAACGTCTGGACGTCGATCATCCTGTTCGTGCTCGCGGTCGTGTTCTTCGTGATCAGCGCCCGCACGCGGCCTGGGCAGGAGGACATCCGCACGACTCCGGCGGCCGGCGACGACACCCCGGGCGAGGCCCTGCCTGCCGAGCCCACGCCGGTGGTCGAAGGCACCCGCCCGGAGGACGAGGCGCCCGCGGACCCAGCCACGCCGAAGGCCGACGCGACGACCGGCCCGGACAAGCCGTCCATCGACGGGTCTCGTGACTGACGGAAGTCCCGCAGGCAACACGCCGCCTGCGGGCGAAGAGCAGGCGGCGGCCTCGGTGCCGCCTGCTTCTTCGGCCTCGGTGCCGCCTGCTTCGTCGGCCTCCGCTGCGCCTGTCGCATCGGCCTCCGCCGGACCTGCGCCGTCGGCGCCTCGCGCACCAGGTGGTTCGCCGGAGCACTCCGGCGACCACACCCATCGCGACGTGACCGGTGGCTGGCTGCGTCCCGCCGTGTTCGGCGCCATGGACGGTCTGGTCAGCAACTTCGCGCTGATCGCGGGCATGGACGGCGGCACCGAATCCGGCTCGAAGTTCATCGTCCTGGCCGGGCTCGCGGGACTCGCCGCGGGCGCGTTCTCGATGGCGGCGGGGGAGTACACCTCGGTCGCCTCCCAGCGCGAGCTGGCCCACGCCGAGATCGAGGTCGAGCGGCGCGAGATCCAGCGGCATCCGGTCGACGAGGAGTTCGAGCTCGCCGAGACCTACCGCGCGAAGGGCCTCGATCCGGACCTGGCCAGCAAGGTCGCCGAGCAGTTCCACGCCGACCCCGACCAGGCCCTGGAGGAACACGTCCGCGAGGAGCTCGGCATCGACCCCAACGACCTCCCGTCGCCGGTCGTCGCCGCCGCGTCGTCGTTCGTCTGCTTCGCCATCGGCGCCCTGGTCCCGCTCCTGCCGTACCTGCTCGGCGCCTCCAACGTCCTGCCCGCCCTCGTGCTGTCGCTGACCGCGCTGTTCGTCTGCGGCGCCGTCGTCAGCCGCGTCACCACCCGCTCCTGGTGGTACTCCGGCCTCCGCCAGCTCCTCCTCGGTGGCGCGGCCGCGGCGCTGACGTACTTCGTCGGCACCCTCGTCGGTCCAGGCATCGGCTGAGCCGGACCTCCACCACTCACCAACCACCCCCGGAGCGCCTGCTCAGCGGTCCTCCACGCCTGCCACCGGCCGACGGCGGAAGGTTGGTGAGTGCTGCACGTCCGCCTCGTCGAATGCCGTCGCCCTCGAAGCCCTGGGCCGGTAGCGTCCGGCGCGTGTTTCCCGCAGAGATCACCCAGCAACCGGCCGACTACCTGCAGTCCCTCGGCCGGGTCTTCGCCCGGTTCGGCGCCGACACCCAGGACTCCGGCAACATCTCGTACGGCGTGGACACCGGCGACGCCCGCTACTTCTGCAAAACCGCTGGCGACCCCGACGACCAAGCTCCCTACCTGGACTTCGAGGCCCGCGGCCAACTCCTCCGCAACGCCGCCCGCCTCGCGACGACTGTCCGGCACCCGTTGCTCCCGGACTTCCACCAGCTGATCGAGTCGCCCGGCGGCCCGATCCTCGTCTACGACTGGCGCGACGGCGAGCACCTTGGCACGCCCGCCGAGCGACGGGACGACCCGTCCACACCGTTCCAGCGCTTCCGCGCGCTGCCCGTCGAGCGGATCGTCGCCGCACTCGACCGGCTCTACGACCTGCACGCCGACCTCACCGCCGCCGGCTGGGTCGAGGGCGACTTCTACGACGGCGCGCTGCTCTACGACTTCACCCAGCACCAGCTGACCGTCATGGACCTCGACAGCTACGTGCACGGCCCGTACCGCAACACCATGGGCCGCATGTTCGGCAGCACCCGCTTCATGGCCCCCGAGGAGTTCGCCCTCGGCGCCCCCGTCGACGACCGCACGACCGCCTACGTGATGGCTCGCACCGGCCTCGTCCTGCTCGGCGAAGGCGACGCCTTCCGCGGCACCAACCCCCAGTACGACGTGCTGCAGGAAGCCACCACCACCCGCTACCCCAGCTACACCGCCTACCACACCGCCTGGCTGCGCGCTAGGTAGCCGCCTCCAGCACCACGTGACGCAGCTCGGTCAACCGGCGCAGATGCTCACGAGGCGACGGCTGCGTGAGCAACCAAGCGGCCCGCGAGGCCGCGGTGTACGCGGCAACCAGTACGGCGCCCCGCCGCACCGACGGATCTCCGAACGCGCCGACCAGTTCGTCGAGCGATCGCGACGAGGCGAGCAGCAGGTAGCCGAGGTCGAAGCCGAGCGGCCCGTGGCCGAATTGCTCCCAGTCGATTGCGACCACGTCGTCCCCGGCGCGGCCGATCAGGTTCACCGGATGGGCGTCCCCGTGGGTAGGAACGTGGGGGAGCGCAGCGAGCTCGGCAAGCAACGACTCGCGGCGGTCCCACAGCGATTTGAGGGCCGCTAGCAACGAACCGTCGACGACACCGTCGAGCGGCGACCATCCGCCACGCCGCGCCACGGTCTCCAACCGAACCCGCAGGATGTCCCGGGCACCCCACGGCTGCTCCGGCACAGCCGCAGCCGCGAACCGGCCCAGCGCCGCGGCCAGGACCAAGTCGTCCGACGCCACCGGCTCGACCCACCGCATCCACAGAAGCAGTCCCTCGCCGTCCTCCTCGACGGCAAGCGTCTCCGGCGCTCTCAGGCCCGGTGTGTGCTCCAGCAGCCCCGACTCGCCCACCAGGGCTTGCCGGCGCCAGTACGCGTGGTGACGGGGCTCTCCAGGGCCGCGCACGAGGCGTTTGACCACCGCGCCGTCCGGCGTACGCCAGACCCCGCCGGTGTACTGCCCAGTGCCGGCCGTCAGCGGTGTCCAGGAGGGATGCACAGCGCCCAGCCTGCCGGAGAAAGCGCCGGATGTTCACCTGGATTCGGCTGGTCGGGCGGCGTCGTTACTGCGAAGATGGAGCACCGGAGTGAGCGCTTGCTTACAGGGCGTGACACTGAACGGTGAAAGGGCGTCCGGCGGTGAAACGACTGTCCATCTGTCGGGCGTCATGAGGTAGTCTCGGGACTCCCGGCTTGGGCCAATGTTGTCCCGCGGCCAGTAGTTGACCGTAGGACGACGGGAGCCCCTGGATGTTTGGTCGCCCCCCTTTCCCCGCTGAGGGTTTGTACGACGGCAAGCACGAGCACGACGCGTGCGGTGTCGCCTTCGTCGCCACCCTGACCGGTGAACCGAGCCACGACATCGTGGCCAAGGCTTTGACCGCCCTGCGCAACCTCGAGCATCGTGGTGCCTCCGGCGCCGAACCCGACTCCGGCGACGGCGCCGGCATCCTGATCCAGGTGCCGGACGCGTACTACCGCAAGGTGTGCGACTTCGACCTGCCGGTCGCGCGCGGCTACGCCACCGGCATCGCGTTCCTGCCGCAGGATCCCGACGACGCCGCCAAGGCCGTCGCGCGGATCGAGGAGCTGGCCGACGAGGAAAACCTCACCGTCCTGGGCTGGCGCGACGTGCCGACCACGCCGGACCTGCTCGGCGCCACCGCCCGTTCGGTGATGCCGGTGTTCCGCCAGCTGTTCGTCGCCGCGAAGGCCGGCCGGGTGCTCGGCCTGGCGCTGGAGCGGATGGCGTTCCGGCTGCGCAAGCGGGCCGAGCGGGAGACCGCGACGTACTTCCCGTCGCTGTCCGGCCGGACCATCACCTACAAGGGGATGCTGACCACCGACCAGCTGGACAAGTTCTTCCCCGAGCTGACCGACCCCGACCTCGCCTCGGCGATCGGCGTCGTGCACAGCCGGTTCTCCACCAACACGTTCCCGTCCTGGCCGCTGGCGCACCCGTACCGCTACATCGCCCACAACGGTGAGATCAACACCGTTCAGGGCAACCGGAACTGGATGCGCGCCCGCGAGGCCCTGCTGGCCAGCGACCTGATCCCGGGCGACCTGGAGCAGCTGTACCCGATCTGTACGCCGGGCGCCTCGGACTCCGCGTCGTTCGACGAGGTGCTGGAGCTGCTGCACCTGGGCGGCCGGTCGCTGCCGCACGCGATGCTGATGATGATCCCGGAGGCGTGGGAGAACGCCACCACGATGGACCCGAAGCGGCGCGCGTTCTACGAGTTCCACTCGACGCTGATGGAGCCGTGGGACGGCCCGGCGTCGGTGGTCTTCTCCGACGGCACGAAGGTCGGCGCGGTGCTCGACCGCAACGGCCTGCGCCCGTCGCGGTACTGGGTCACCGAGGACGGTCTGGTCGTGCTGGCCTCCGAGGCCGGTGTCCTGGACATCGACCCGGCGACGGTCACCCAGAAGGGCCGGCTCGAGCCGGGCCGGATCTTCCTGGTCGACGTCGATGCGCACCGGATCGTCACCGACGCCGAGGTGAAAGCCGCCCTGGCCGACGAGCACCCGTACGACGAGTGGCTGCACGCCGGGCTGATCCGGTTCGAGGACCTGCACGAGCGCGAGCACGTCGTGCACAGCCACGCGTCGGTGACGCGCCGCCAGCAGGTCTTCGGCTACACCGAGGAAGAGCTGCGGGTCCTGCTCACCCCGATGGCCAAGACCGGCGCCGAGCCGATCGGCTCGATGGGCACCGACACGCCGATCGCCGTACTGAGCGACCGGCCGCGACTGCTGTTCGACTACTTCGCGCAGTTGTTCGCCCAGGTGACGAACCCGCCGCTGGACGCGATCCGCGAGGAGCTGGTGACCTCGCTGTCGTCGTCGCTCGGCCCGGAGTCGAACCTGCTCGACCCGAGCCCGGCGTCCTGCCGTCAGGTGGTGCTGCCGTTCCCGGTGATCACCAACGACGAGCTGGCCAAGCTGCGCCACATCAACCTGGACGGCGACATGCCGGGCCTGGCGACGATGGTGCTGCGCGGCGTGTACGACGTCGAGGGCGGCGGCGACGCGCTGAAGCGGCGGCTGGACGAGATCTGCGCCGAGGCGTCCGCGGCGATCGCCGACGGGGCCCGGATCCTGGTTTTGTCCGACCGGCACTCCAACGCGGAGAAGGCACCGATCCCGTCGCTGCTGCTCACCTCCGCGGTGCACCACCACCTGGTCCGGGAGAAGACCCGCACCCAGGTCGGTCTGGTGGTCGAGGCCGGTGACGTCCGCGAGGTGCACCACGTCGCGCTCCTGATGGGGTACGGCGCGGCCGCGATCAACCCGTACCTGGCGCTGGAGTCGGTCGAGGACCTGGCCCGGCGCGGCACCTACCTGCCCGGGATCGACCCTGAGCAAGCGGTCAAGAACGTGGTGAAGTCGCTCGGCAAGGGCGTGCTCAAGGTGATGTCCAAGATGGGCGTCAGCACCGTCGCGTCGTACACGGGCGCGCAGATCTTCGAGGCGACCGGTCTGTCGCCGGACCTGGTGGACGCCTACTTCACCGGTACGTCGAGCAAGCTCGGCGGCATCGGGCTGGACGTCGTCGCCGAGGAGGTCCGCCAGCGGCACCTGCGGGCCTACCCGGCCGACGGGATCCTGCCGGCGCACCGCAAGCTCGAGGTCGGCGGCGAGTACCAGTGGCGGCGTGAGGGCGAGCCGCACCTGTTCGACCCCGAGACCGTGTTCCGGCTGCAGCACTCGACCCGGACCGGGCGCTACGACATCTTCAAGCAGTACACGCAGCGCGTCGACGAGCAGTCCGAGCGGCTGATGACGCTGCGCGGTCTGTTCGGCTTCAAGTCGGACCGGCAGCCGATCAGCGTCGACGAGGTCGAGCCGGTCAGCGCGATCGTCAAGCGGTTCAGCACCGGCGCGATGAGCTACGGCTCGATCAGCGCCGAGGCGCACGAGACGCTCGCGATCGCGATGAACCAGCTCGGCGGCAAGTCGAACACCGGTGAGGGCGGCGAGAACTCCGACCGCCTGCACGACCCGGCGCGGCGCAGCTCGATCAAGCAGGTCGCGTCCGGCCGGTTCGGCGTGACGGCGGAGTACCTGACCAACTCCGACGACATCCAGATCAAGATGGCGCAGGGCGCGAAGCCCGGCGAGGGCGGCCAGCTGCCCGGCCACAAGGTCTACCCGTGGGTGGCCGGCACCCGGCACTCGACGCCCGGCGTCGGCCTGATCTCGCCGCCGCCGCACCACGACATCTACTCGATCGAGGATCTGGCCCAGCTGATCCACGACCTGAAGAACGCCAACCCGTCGGCCCGGATCCACGTCAAGCTGGTCTCCGAGGTCGGGGTCGGCACGATCGCGGCGGGCGTCAGCAAGGCGCACGCGGACGTCGTACTGATCTCCGGCCACGACGGTGGGACCGGCGCGGCTCCGCTGACGTCGCTCAAGCACGCCGGCGGCCCGTGGGAGCTCGGCCTGGCCGAGACCCAGCAGACCCTGCTGCTCAACGGTCTGCGCGACCGGATCGTCGTCCAGACCGACGGTCAGCTGAAGACCGGCCGGGACGTCGTGGTCGCGGCGCTGCTCGGCGCCGAGGAGTACGGCTTCGCCACCGCGCCGCTGGTGGTGTCGGGCTGCATCATGATGCGGGTCTGCCACCTGGACACCTGCCCGGTCGGCGTCGCCACCCAGAACCCGGTGCTGCGCGAGCGCTTCGCCGGCAAGCCGGAATTCGTGGTGAACTTCTTCGAGTTCATCGCCGAGGAGGTCCGCGAGTACCTGGCCGAGCTCGGCTTCCGCTCGCTGGACGAGGCGATCGGCCACGCCGAGGTGCTCGACATCGAGCGCGCCGTCGACCACTGGAAGGCCGACGGGCTCGACCTGTCGCCGATGCTGCACGTGCCGTCGCTGCCCCAGGGCGCCTCGCTGCACCGGACGGTGCCGCAGGACCACGGCCTGGACAAGGCGCTCGACAAGGAGCTGATCCGGATCTGCGCGCCGGCCATCGAGAACGGCGAACCGGTCCGCGCCCAGCTCCCGATCCGCAACGTGAACCGCACCGTCGGCACGATGCTCGGCCACGAGATCACCAAGAAGTACCGCGCCGCCGGGCTGCCCGACGGCACGATCGACCTGACCTTCACCGGGTCGGCCGGCAACTCGTTCGCGGCGTTCGTGCCCAAGGGTGTGACGCTGCGGCTCGAGGGCGACGCGAACGACTACGTCGGCAAGGGCCTGTCCGGTGGGCGGGTGGTGATCCGCCCGGACCGCGAGGCGCGGTTCGACGCGGCCGACCAGATCATCGCCGGCAACGTGATCGCGTACGGCGCGACGTCGGGTGAGCTGTTCATCAACGGTGGCGCGGGGCAACGGTTCTGCGTGCGCAACTCCGGCGCCACCGCCGTGGTCGAAGCGGTCGGCGACCACGCCTGCGAGTACATGACCGGTGGACGTGTCGTGGTGATCGGCGCCGTCGGCCGGAACTTCGCGGCGGGCATGTCGGGCGGCGTGGCCCACGTGCTCGACCTGGACCCCGCGCTGGTGAACCCGGAGCTGGTCGACCTGCTCCCGCTCACCACCGAGGAGTCCGACCTGTTGCAGGACCTGGTCCGCCGTCACCACGAGGAGACCGGTTCGGAGCGGGCGGCCAAGCTGCTCGCTGACTGGACCGCCGCCGAGGCCAGGTTCACCACGGTGATGCCCCGCGACTACGCCCGGGTGCTGGCGGCCAAGGCGGCCGCCGAGCGCGACGGGCTGGACGAGGACGCCACCACGCGAGCGATGATGGAGGCCATCTGATGGCTGACCCGAAGGGATTCCTGACCACTCCGCGCGAGGTGGCCGAGCGCCGCCCGGTCGAGGAACGCAAGCGGGACTGGAAAGAGGTCTATCCCGGTGGACCGGGCAAGGCGCTGCTGCCGATCATCGGCAAGCAGGCCGGCCGGTGCATGGACTGCGGGATTCCGTTCTGCCACTCCGGCTGCCCGCTGGGCAACCTGATCCCGGAGTGGAACGACCTGGTCTGGCGCGACGACTGGACCGGGGCGATCGAGCGGCTGCACGCGACCAACAACTTCCCCGAGTTCACCGGCCGGCTCTGCCCGGCCCCGTGTGAGCCGGCCTGCGTGCTCGGCATCAACCAGGAGCCGGTGACGATCAAGAACGTCGAGGTCGCGATCATCGACAAGGCCTGGGAAGCCGGCGACGTCCGGCCCCAGCCGCCGGAGTGGCTGACCGGCAAGACGATCGCGGTCGTCGGCTCCGGCCCGGCCGGCCTGGCCGTGGCCCAGCAGCTGACCCGCGCGGGACACACCGTCGCGGTGTACGAGCGCGCTTCGGCGCCGGGCGGCCTGCTGCGCTTCGGCATCCCGGAGTTCAAGATGGAGAAGATCCAGGTCGACCGCCGGATCCAGCAGATGAAGGAGGAGGGCACGGTCTTCCGCTCCGGCGTCAACGTCGGCGTGGATGTCACCGGGACCCAGCTCAAGCAGCGCTACGACGCCGTGGTGATCGCCACCGGCGCGACCGCCGCCCGGGACCTGCCGGTGCCCGGTCGTGAGTTCGCCGGGATCCACCAGGCGATGGAGTACCTGCCGCAGGCCAACCGGGTCGCGCTCGGCGAAACGGTCGAGGACCAGATCGTTGCGACCGGCAAGGACGTGGTGATCATCGGCGGCGGCGACACCGGCGCCGACTGCCTCGGTACGGCGCACCGCCAGGGGGCGCGCAGCGTCACCCAGCTGGAGATCATGCCGCGCCCGTCCGACGAGCGGCCGGCCGGCCAGCCCTGGCCGACGTACCCGATGATCTACCGGGTCGCATCGGCGCACGAGGAGGGCGGCGAGCGGGTGTACGCCGTCTCGACGAACAACTTCGTGGCCGACGACAACGGTCACGTTGCCGGACTGGACCTGGTCGAGGTCGAGCTGGTGGACGGCAAGTTCACGCCGGTGCCGGGCAGCGAGCGGACCATCCCGGCGCAGCTGGTGCTGCTCGCGATGGGCTTCCTCGGCCCGGAGAAGGAAGGGTTCCTCGACCAGCTCGGCGTGGAGCTCGACGAGCGCGGCAACGTCAAGCGGGACAAGTCGTACCAGACCTCGGTCGACGGCGTGTTCGCCTGCGGTGACGCGGGCCGCGGGCAGTCCCTGATCGTCTGGGCGATCGCCGAGGGCCGGTCCTGCGCGAACGGTGTCGACGCGTTCCTGACCGGTTCGTCGACGCTGCCGACGCCGATTCCGCCGACCGCCAGGCCGCTGGTGGTCTGACCCCTGGTGAACAGCGGGCGCGGGTTGGAGAAACGCCGCGCCCGCTGAGCCAAGGGTTTGATCCGGACCCCTAAGTTGGTGGTCGTGCCTCGACGACTGATCACCCGTGCGCGGCTGCGCCGGGCGGCGCCGTGGGCCGCGTTGGTGGCGCTGTGGTTCGTGGTCTCGCTCGTCGTCGGTCTGCTGGGGTTCGCCAACGACTCCGAGCGGGTCACCGTCGGCGCGCACACCGCCCAGGTCTCGCCGACCTTCGACTCGCACGCGACCATCGACCTCGGCGCGATCCTGCCCAGGCTGCGGCTGGACATGAACCTGCCGCTCGGCCTCGGCGTCAACCTCGACGTCCAGGAGACCGACGCCGCCAATCTGAACGACCTGCTCACCCGGGACGCGTTGATCGCCTCCCAGCCCGACGGTGAGATCGCGCGGATCCGCGAGGTCGTACAGCAGATGGCGGTCGACAACGCGGTCGCCGGGGCCGGGTCGGGGCTGCTGGTCGCGGTCCTCGTCGCGACGCTGTGGGCGATGGTCGGTCCGCGCCGGCGGCGGGAGCTGTTCGCCTTGGTGCACCGGGGGGAACGACGGGTGCAGCACCGGGCGATCGTCGTACTGGTGGCGCTGCTGGTGACCGTCGCGTCGGTGATCGGGCCCGGGCAGATGCGACAGGCCCAGGCGCCGCCGACGCAGTGGCGACCGCTCGGGGACCTGCTGCCGGAGGTGTCGTTCGACGACCGGCTGAAGACCGTCGAGGTGGCCTCCGGGTTCTCCACCGACGGGGGAGTCGGGGTGATCCGGACGGCGTTCGAGACGTACGAACGGTCCACCGAGTTCTACGGGCAGCTGCGCGACCGGGTCAGCCGGGTCGGCGGGCGGATCCGGGCCGCCGGTGAGGGCGAGACCGTCGCGCTGCTGGTCTCGGACCGGCACGACAACATCGGGATGGACCCGTTCGCCGCCGAGGTGGCGAAGGTGGCCGGCGCGAAGATCCTGATCGACGCCGGGGACGACACCTCGTCGGGGCAGTCCTGGGAGGCGTTCAGCATCAACTCGCTGGCCCAGCACTTCAGGGACCTGAAGGTGGTCGCGGTGGCCGGCAACCACGACTCCGGCGGCTTCGTCGAAGAGACGATGCGCCGCAACAAGTTCACCGTGCTGGACAGCGAGCCGGTCGAGGTCGAGGGGATCCGCTTCCTCGGCGACAGCGACCCGACCCGGACCGGGCTCGGCAGCGCCGACACGCCGGGCGACGAGACCACCGCCGAGCAGTCCGCGCGGCTGGCCGGCGTCGCCTGCGCCCAGGCCGAGGACGAGCCGATCTCGACGATGGTGGTGCACGACCCCTCGTCGTACCAGGAGACCGCTGCGCGCGGCTGCGCGTCGCTGCTGGTCTCGGGACACCTGCACCGGCAGGTCGGGCCGGAGACGAAGACCGTCGGCGGGCGCTCGGTCACGACGTACACGAACGGGACGACCGGGGGAGCGGCGTACGCGTTCGCGCTGGGGTACACGCTGCGCCGGCCGGGGCAGGTCACGCTGATCACGTACGCCGAGGGCCAGCCGCGGGGTCTGCAGACCGTCACCGCCGAACTCACCGGCGAGGTCACCGTGGGGGCCTACCGGCCCTTGCCGGCCTGACGAATCGCTGCCCCGGAAGCGGGTTTTCCCGCTCGTCACGCGATGTTGACCGTCCAGTAACGGGGGCGGACCAGCGAGCCAGTGGTCTTGTAGGAGTAGGGTTTTGTGACGTGCGTCGCGCAAAGATCGTTTGTACGCTCGGCCCGGCTACGGCCGCCCCGGAGCGCATCCTGGAACTCGTCCAAGCAGGTATGGACGTCGCTCGGCTGAACCTCAGCCACGGCGCCCACGCCGAGCACGAGCGCATCTACCACCGGATTCGCGCTGCAGCGGAGGAGACCGGCAAGAACGTCGGCATCCTCGTCGACCTGCAGGGCCCCAAGATCCGGCTGGCGGAGTTCGCCGAAGGCAAGGTCACCTTGACCTACGGCGAGCGCTTCACCATCACCACCCGTGAGGTCCCCGGTGACGTGACCATCTGCGGTACGACGTACGACGGGCTTCCCGGCGACGTCAAGCCCGGTGATCCGCTGCTCATCGACGACGGCCGCATCGCTCTGGTCGCCGAGGAGGTGACCGAGACCGACGTGATCTGCCGGGTCACCGTCGGCGGGCCGGTGTCGAACAACAAGGGCATCAACCTGCCCGGCGCCACGGTGAGCGTGCCGGCGATGTCGGAGAAGGACGTGGAGGACCTGCGCTGGGCCCTGCACCTGCCGGCCGACATGATCGCGATGTCGTTCGTGCAGCGGGCCTCCGACATCCAGATCGTGCACAAGATCATGGACGAGGAGGGCCACCGGGTTCCGATCGTCGCCAAGATCGAGAAGCCGCAGGCGGTCGCCAACCTCGACGAGATCATCGAGGCCTTCGACGGCTTCATGGTCGCCCGCGGTGACCTCGGAGTGGAACTCCCGCTGGAGGAGGTCCCGCTGGTCCAGAAGCTGATCATCGACCAGGCCCGGCTG
Source organism: Kribbella sp. ALI-6-A (assembly GCF_001984195.1). Taxonomy (GTDB): domain Bacteria; phylum Actinomycetota; class Actinomycetes; order Propionibacteriales; family Kribbellaceae; genus Kribbella. The sequence continues at coordinate 638,396 of NZ_MTQN01000011.1, read as the reverse complement.
AACGCGAAGCCGGTGATCGTCGCCACCCAGATGCTGGAGTCGATGATCTCCGCCCCGCGCCCGACCCGGGCCGAGGCCTCCGACGTCGCCAACGCGGTGCTCGACGGCGCCGACGCGGTGATGCTGTCCGGCGAGACCAGCGTCGGCCGCTTCCCGATCGAGACGGTCCGCACCATGGCCCGGATCGTCGCCTCCACCGAGCAGCACGGCCTCGGCCGGGTCGCGGAGATCGACTGGGAGCCCCGGACCAAGGGCGGCGTGATCGCCAAGGCCGCCGCAGACGTGGCGGACGCGCTGGAGGCGAAGTATCTGGTCGCCTTCACCCAGTCCGGCGACACCGCGCTCCGCCTGGCCCGCTACCGCACCGAGATCCCGGTACTGGCCTTCACCCCCGTCCCGTCGGTCAGCGCCTGGCTGAGCGTCGTCTGGGGCATCGAGACCCACATCGTGCCCACCGTCGACCACACCGACGACATGGTCCGCCAGGTCGACCAGCGCCTGCTCGAACTCGGCAAGCTGGAAAAGGGCGACATGGTCGTCATCGTCGCCGGTTCCCCGCCGAGCATCCCGGGCTCCACGAACGCCCTGCGCGTCCACCGCATGGGCGACGCGATCTCGGGCGTGGCGCCGGCGTACCGGGAGTAGTCAGCAACAGAGCACGCAAAGAGAGTTTGAGTCTGTGGTGACTGCGGCCGGTCGGGTGACCGGCCGCAGTGGTTGAAGCAACTTGCCGGGCGGGTGAGTCGTCGGACCCGACCGGCGGGTGATGCTCGTCCTGGCCGGACTCTCGGTTAGAGTTTGTCCCGCAACCTCGCCGGGTTGGTGGAATGGCAGACACGACGGACTCAAAATCCGTTGCTCGCAAGGGCGTGTGGGTTCGAATCCCACACCCGGCACAAATGTCGGTGCTGTGCGTCAGCATGAGACATGGTTCACTTTCGGTCGCAGGAGACGGTGGACTCCGCCCTGCGGATGTCTGACGCGGGGGTCGTCGACCGGGTCAACGCTGAGATCCACGGCGTGGCGATCAAAACCATTCGGCGGTGGCGCAGGCAGTACCAGCGGCGTGGACTGCCGCGGGGGCAGGGGTTCCGGCCGACGCCGTGTCCGCGGTGTGACGGGGCGGAGCTGGACGAGGCGGCGTACGCGTTGCTGCTGGGGTGGTACCTGGGGGACGGGCACATCGTGGCGGCCCGGCGTGGGGTCTACACGTTGCAGATCTCCAACGACCAGAAGTACCCGGTGCTGAACCAGGAGATCGCGGCAACGATCCGGCGGGTCAAGCCGACTGCCAGTCCCTGTCTGCGGGGTGGGTCGACGGCGGTGCGGATCGAGGCGCGGTGGAAGCACTGGCCGTGCGTGTTTCCGCAGCACGGGCCGGGGCGCAAGCATCTGCGGCGGATCGCGCTGGTCGACTGGCAGCACGAGATCGTTCGAGCCGAGCCTGAGCTGTTGCTGCGGGGGCTCTTCCACTCCGACGGGTCCCGGTTCGTCAACTGGGCGACCAAACCGGCCCCGGGCGGCGGCCGGAAGCGCTACGAGTACATCCGCTACATGTTCTCGAACGAGTCGGCCGACATCCGTGGGATCCTGACCGACGCGCTCGATCAGCTCGCGATTCCTTGGCGGCAGCCGCGGGTGAACGTGGTCGCGGTGAGCCGGCGCGAGGGTGTTGTGGCGCTCGATGGGTTCGTCGGGCCGAAGAGCTGAGTGGCACCTGGATATGGTGTCCGGTGTGACTGCTAAGCGTGTGGTGATCGCTGAGGACGAGGCGCTGATCCGGATGGATCTGGCCGAGATGCTGGCTGAGGAGGGGTACGACGTCGTCGGGCAGGCCGGGGACGGCGAGGAGGCCATCCGGCTGGCGACGGAGCTTCGGCCTGATCTGGTGATTCTGGATGTGAAGATGCCGAAGCTGGACGGGCTCAGTGCGGCGGAGAAGATCGCGGGGGAGCGGATCGCGCCGGTGCTGATGCTGACAGCGTTCTCGCAGCGGGAGCTGGTCGAGCGGGCCCGGGACGCCGGAGCGATGGCGTACCTGGTGAAGCCGTTCTCCAAGACCGACCTGTTGCCGGCGATCGAGATCGCGGCCAGCCGGTACGTCGAGCTCGCGGAGCTGGAGCGGGAGGTCGCCGACCTGTCCGAGCGGCTGGAGACGCGCAAGCTGGTGGACCGGGCCAAGTCGGTGCTGCAGACGAAGTTCGGGCTGTCGGAGCCGGACTCGTTCCGGTGGATCCAGAAGACCGCGATGGACAAGCGGGTCTCGATGCGGCAGGTCGCCGAGCTGGTCGTCGACGAGGCCGGCTCCTAGGCGAGGGCCCGCCTGGACCGCCCGCCGGACTCCCCGGGCGGCTCCGGCCCTGGGGGCGGTCGAAGACCCTCCGGGGCGACTTCATGCCATGTTTCCGGGCACCTCGCCACCCGTGCTGGCGTGGCGCGCACCCGCGCATCGTCCGAAGAATGAGACGGCCGTCACACAGCGTGGCGCCGGGCCGAAGGGCGCCCGCACGCATCGGTTCCCAATGTGGCTCTGCGTACGCCGTCTGCTCGCGGTGAGTAACGGCGCTCGGCAAAGCCAGTGGCGACCGATCAGGACGATGCTTACAGCGGTAACGACCTCACAACACACGCTGGGTCACGTTCGCCTTGACTGCTCGGCGGGGTCTAACCTGCGGGTGCTCGCGGCAATCGCGGGGGTCCGGGGATTGCTCGGACTATCCAGACATGGGAGGAACAGTGCACCAGCGTTCCGTAGTACGGGTCGGCGCGTCGCTGATCGTTGCGTCGTTGGCCCTGACTGCCTGCGGTTCACGCAGCGACGACAACGGTGGCGGGGGCTCCGGCGAAACGACCAAGACCGCCAAGATCGGCGTGATCGCGCCGCTTTCCGGTGACCTGTCGGCGCTTGGTCTGGGTATCCAGCACTCGGTCGAGCTGGCCGTGAAGCAGGCCAACGACTCCAACGCGATCCCGGGCTGGAAGCTCGAGGTCTCGGCGCAGGACGACGAGGCCAAGCCGGACGTCGGCAAGAACGCGGCCACCGCGCTCGCCTCCGACGCCGACGTGATCGGTGTCGTCGGCACCCTGAACACGAGCACCAGCCAGCAGGTCCAGCCGGTGCTCGCGCCGAAGAACATCGTCCAGGTCTCGCCGGCCAACACCGGCCCGGGCCTGACCCAGGGCGCCGACTGGCAGAAGAGCCCCAAGCGTCCTTACCCGACGTACTTCCGCACCTGCACCACGGACGCGGTCCAGGGTCCGTTCGCGGCGCGGTACCTGTACGAGACGGCCAAGATCACCAAGGTCGCCACGATTCACGACAAGAAGGCGTACGGCCAGGGCCTGGTCGGCACCTTCACCGAGGAGTTCAAGAAGCTGGGCGGTACGGTCGTCGCGGCCGAGACCATCAACCCGGACGACTCGAACTACCAGGCGGTCGTCTCGGCGGTCAAGCCGGCCGCACCGCAGGCCGTGTACTACGGCGGCGAGTACCCGCAGGCAGGTCCGCTGTCGCAGCAGATGAAGGCCGCCGGCCTGAACGTGCCGCTGATGGGCGGCGACGGCATCTACGACCCGAAGTACATCCAGCTGGGTGGTAAGACCGCCGCCGGCGACCTGGCCACCTCGGTCGGCGCCCCGGTCGACACCCTGCCCTCGGCCAAGAAGTTCGTCGAGGACTACAACGCGGCCGGCTTCAAGGAGCCCTACGCGGCCTACGGCGGGTACTCCTACGATGCCGCGAACGCGATCATCAACGCGCTCAAGGTCTCGCTGAAGGACGCCGACAGCGTCGAGACGGCTCGCCCGAAGACGGTCGAGGAGCTCGGCAAGGTCTCCTTCGACGGCGTCACCGGCAAGGTCGCCTTCGACCAGTACGGCGACACCACCTCCAAGGTGCTGACCGTCTACAAGGTCGACGGCACCAAGTGGTCGACCGTGGAGACCAAGGACTTCGAAACCAAGTAGTCGACCTCGTGACCCGGGGGTGGGACGTCACGCCGTCCCACCCCCGTGGCATGTCGAAAACTGAGGCAGTTGGGAGGTCGACGTGGACCAGTTCTTTCAGCAGCTCGTGAACGGGCTGACTCTCGGATCGCTGTACGCGCTGATCGCGGTCGGGTACACCGTCGTCTACGGCATCGTGCAGCTCATCAACTTCGCCCACGGCGAGGTCTTCATGATCGGTGCGTTCGGCGCACTGACGACGTACTTGTTGTTCTTCGACGGCCAGACCGGCATCTGGATTCTGCCGCTGATGATCATCGGCGCGATGATCGCGTCGGTCGGAACCGCCGTGCTGATGGAACGTGTCGCGTACCGTCCCCTGCGGAACGCGCCACGGCTCGCGCCGCTGATCACCGCGATCGGCATCTCGGTCTTTCTGCAGGAGTTCATCCGGATCTTCTACGAACGTCCGAACTGGACCGTGCCGGTGATGGCCGCGCTGGCGCTCGGCCTGGCCTACCTGGTCGGCGCCGGTCTGACCACGGTGCCGCTGAACCACCCGATCACCAAGTGGCGCGACCGGGCGCCGCTGCTCACCGCCGGCGCTGTCGCGCTGGTGGTCTGGATCATCGCCCGGCTGGCCGTTCGGGACCTGTCGATCCTGGTGTCGCTGGGCGTGGTGGTCGGGGGCACCGTGCTCGGTACCGCGATCGGTTTCCTGGTGGCCCGGTTCACCGGCGGCGCAGGACGCGCCCATGAGCTGGTCAAGGCGCTGGCCGCGATCACGGTGGTGACGACGGTGCTGCTGGAGATCTCGTGGCTCGTCTACCGTCGACTGCTCGCCACGATCGAGTGGCCGAGCGCGAAGCAGCGCATCCCGTTCCCGCAGCTCGACGTGGTCAGTGGGCAGGCGCTCCAGATCGGCGGCGTCACCATCCAGCGCTCGGCGATCTTCACGATCGTCGCGCTGGTGGTGTGCTCGGCCCTGCTGTGGTACTTCATCAACCGGACCCGGCTCGGCCGCGGCATGCAGGCCGTGGCGCAGGATCGCGACACCGCCCGGTTGATGGGCATCAACGTCGACCGGATCATCGTGGTCGCGTTCGCGCTCGGTGCGGCACTGGCCGCGGTGGCCGGTATCTCGCAGGGCATGCAGAACAACAACATCGAGTTCCGGATGGGCTTCCTGGCCGGCCTGAAGGCGTTCACCGCCGCGGTGCTGGGCGGTATCGGCAACATCCAGGGCGCCATCGTCGGCGGCCTGGTGCTGGGGATCGTGGAGGCGCTCGCCACGCAGTACATCCCGGGTCAGTTCGGTGGTAGTTCCTGGAAGGACGTCTGGGCGTTCGCAATCCTGATCCTGGTCCTGGTCTTCCGGCCGCAGGGTCTTCTCGGAGCGAGGGTGGTGGACCGCGCATGAGCGGCGATCTGACAACGCGCACCTCCGGCGGCCACCCCGCGGCCTGGCCCCTCGGCCTGGCCGGTGTGGTGCTGGTGATCGCCGGATCGTTCCTGTCCTGGAGCTACGACAGTTCGATCCTCGGTGACCTGTCGATCAACTTCTATCCCGGCTCGCTGCAGATCCTCGCGATCATCCTCGCGGTGCTCGGCCTGGTGCTGCTGCTGATCGAGAAGGGCCCGCTGGAGAGCCGGCTCGGGCAGTGGCTCGACGCCACCTTGGGCCTGCGGGCGCTCGGCCTGATGCTGACGCTGTACATGGCGCTGGTCCTGATCGCGATCTCGGTCGAGTCCGACGGACTGATCAACGTCAACCCGGGCGGCTATGTCAGCCTGGTCGGTGCCGTCCTGCTCCTGGTGGGCTCGCGGCTGTTGCCCTTGCGGCAGTTGCGTGACCTCGGCCAGGCCCGGCTGCCCGGGTGGTTCGAGATCCTCACCATCGCGCTGATGATGGCGGCGATCCTGTTCGCCGCGGCCTTCGCGCTGGGCCTGACCGAGGCCTGGGCGTTCGTGCTCTGCCTGGTCTTCATCACCGGCGTGATCACGGCGCTGTTCCGCACCGGCGTCATGAGCTGGTTCGGCCACGTCGCTCAGCGGCACAAGAAGGTACTCACGCTGGCGGCCTTCGTGGTGGCGTTCTTCTTCCCGTTCACCCAGGGCGGCTCCGACGCGAACATGTCGATCGCCACCCAGGTGCTGATCTTCGCGGCCACCGCGATGGGTCTGAACATCGTGGTCGGCCTGGCCGGTCTGCTCGACCTGGGCTACATCGCCTTCCTCGGCTCCGGCGCGTACGTCGCCGCGATGCTGTCGGAATCGGCGTTCGCGACGATCGACTGGCACCCGCCGTTCCCGGTCGTGGTGCTGATCGGCGCCTGCGTGGCGGCCACCCTGGGCCTCATCATCGGGTCGCCGACGCTGCGGGTCTCGGGTGACTACCTGGCCATCGTGACGCTGGGCTTCGGTGAGATCTTCCGGTTGGCGATGTTCAACCTGGACGGCACCAACGGTCCGCTGCTGACCAACGGCCCGAACGGCATCCCCGGTATCCCGGAACTGCAGATCGGCAACTTCAACTTCGGCGACGAGCACACGGTCGCCGGACTCGAGCTCGGCCGCTTCTCGAACTACTACTTCCTGCTGTTGCTGCTGATCGGCTTCGTGATCCTGGTCTTCGCCCGGCTGAACGACAGCCGGATCGGGCGCGGCTGGGTCGCCATCCGCGAGGACGAGAAGGCCGCTGAGGCGATGGGGGTGAACGTCTTCGGCCTGAAGTTGCTGGCGTTCGCCGTCGGTGCGTTCCTGGCCGGCGTGGCCGGCACCATCAAGGCACACCAGGACGTCGCGGTCAGCCCGGACCAGTACATCTTCCTGGAGTCGGCGTTCCTGCTGGCCGCGGTCGTGCTCGGCGGTATGGGCACGATCGCCGGCGTGCTGCTCGGCGCCACGATCCTGAAGTTGCTGCCGGAGAAGCTGCGGTTCTTCTCCGAGTACCGGTTGTTGCTGTTCGGTCTGCTGCTGGTGCTGATGATGCGGTTCCGGCCCGAGGGCCTGGTGGCCAGCAGGCGCCGGCAGCTGGAGTTCCACGAAGAAGACGAGCAGCTCGCAGTGGCCGTCGAGAGCAAACTGGCCGAGGAGGCGAAATGACCGTCACGAACGAAGTACGCCGGCCGGCGTCGGCCATCGGCGAGCCCGTTCTGGAGGCCTCCGGCGTGACCATGCGGTTCGGTGGTCTGCTGGCGGTCAACAATGTGAACCTGACCGTCCGCGAGGGCGAGATCGTCGGCCTGATCGGCCCGAACGGCGCCGGTAAGACGACCTTCTTCAACTGCCTGACCGGGTTGTACAAGCCGACCAGCGGTCAGGTCCGGTTCGCCAGCGTCCCGAAGGCCGCGAAGAAGCCGGCGTCCGCCGGTGCGGTCGAGCCGAACCAGCCGACCGGAGCGTTGCAGCCGCTGCCGCCCAAGCCGCGGGCCGTCGTCCGGGCCGGGATGGCGCGGACGTTCCAGAACATCCGGCTGTTCGCGAACATGACGGCGCTCGAGAACGTGATGGTGGGCCGGTACTGCCGGACCACCGCGGGCCCGGTGACCTCGGTCCTGCGCGGGCCCAAGTTCCGCCGCGAGGAGGCCGAGACCCGCGCAAGGGCCCAGGAGTTGCTGGAGTTCGTCGGGCTCGGCCGATCGGCCGAGCACCTGGCCCGCAACATGCCGTACGGCGACCAGCGGCGGCTCGAGATCGCCCGGGCGCTGGCCACCGACCCCAAGGTCGTCCTGCTGGACGAGCCGACGGCCGGAATGAACCCGCAGGAGACCCGGCAGGCCAGTGACCTGATCTTCAAGATCCGGGACTCGGGTCTGTCGGTGGTGGTGATCGAGCACGACATGCGCTTCATCTTCAACCTGTGCGACCGGGTGCTGTGCCTGGTGCGCGGTGAGGCGCTGGTCGAGGGCACCCCGGGTGAGGTGCAGTCCGACCCGCGGGTGGTCGAGGCCTACATCGGGACCGGCGAGGACGACGATGACGACGAGGCCGGCCCCGGCGGCGCCCACGTCCAGGACACCACGGTCGCCGAGCAGGAGGGCAAGTCATGACCGCGATGCTCGAGGTCAGGGACCTGGAGGTTGCCTACGGCAAGATCGTTGCCGTGAAGGGGATCAGCTTCTCGGTCGAACAGGGACAGGTCGTCACGCTGATCGGTACCAACGGTGCCGGCAAGACGACGACGCTGCGGACCATCTCGGGTCTGCTCCGGCCGACCCGCGGTGAGATCCTGTTCCAGGGTCAGCGGATCGATCAGGTACCGGCGCACGACATCGTCACGATGGGCCTGGCGCACTCGCCCGAGGGGCGGCGGATCTTCCCCCGCCTGTCGGTCGAGGAGAACCTGCTGCTCGGTGCGTTCACCCGCAACGACCAGCCGGCCATCCGCAAGGACCTGGACGCGGCGTACGAGCTGTTCCCGATCCTGGGGGAGCGGCGCAAGCAGCCGGCCGGGACGTTCTCCGGCGGTGAGCAGCAGATGCTCGCGATGGGCCGGGCGATGATGAGCCGGCCCAAGCTGCTGATGCTCGACGAGCCGTCGATGGGGCTGTCGCCGATCATGATGAAGCGGATCATGACGACGGTCACCGAGCTGCAGCGCCAGGGCACCACGATCCTGCTGGTCGAGCAGAACGCCCAGGCGGCGCTGAAGCGCGCCGACTTCGGCTACGTGCTCGAGGTCGGCAAGATCGTTGTCAAGGGCACCGGCCGCGAGTTGCTGGTCAACGACGACGTACGCAAGGCGTACCTCGGCGAGGACTGACCGGCCGGACGGCGACGAAGAGCTCCGGTTCCGCTCGCGGGACCGGAGCTCTTTGCTGTCCGCAACAGATCAGTTGCGGACGACAACCAGGAGCTGGACCAGCAGCGGGGCGACGATCAGCGCGGGCAGCAGGTCGGCGACCGCGACCTGCTTGATCTTCAGCAACCGCAGCGCGACGCCGATCAGCAGCAGGCCTCCGGTGGCGCCCAGGGCGGTGACGTGGGCTTCGGGCAGGACGTCGCCGAGCAGCGCGCCGACGGCGGTCATCAGGCCCTGGACGACCAGTACGACCAGGGCGGACGCCGCGACGCCCCACCCGAGGGACGCGGCGAAGGCGATGGAGGCGAAGCCGTCGAGGACCGCCTTCAGGAACAGTTGGTCGGCGCCTCGGCCCAAGCCGTCGGACAGCGCGCCGAGAAAGGTGAGCGGGCCGACGCAGAACACCATCGACGCGGTGACGAAGCCCTCGACGAACGTGCTCTCGCTGTCGCCGCGGCTGAAGCGGTGCTGCAGCCAACTCCCGAAGCCCTCCAGGCGCTGCTCGATCTTCAGCAGCGACCCGGCGATGCCGCCGACGAGCATCGCGCCGAGCACGATCAGCACCGGCGCGCTGTCGCCGACGGCGTCGCTGAGCGCGGCGTCACCGACGGTGAGTGCGGAGGTGATCGCGATCAGCAGCGTGACCAGGCCGAGCGCGTCGGTGACGAGGTCCCTGGTCCGGCCGGGCAGACGGTGACCGATCAGGACGCCGAGGACCGAGCCGACGAGAACCGTCGCGACGTTCACGACGGTACCGATTCCGATGAACAAGCGTGCTCTCCGATCGCCGGCCGTGACGGCCGGTGGGGGGACTGCCTCATGGCGGCGCGCGTCGCTTTGCAACGGCCCGCCGAAGCCCTACTGTTGCGCGGGGACGAGCGTATCCGCCGGTCCCGTTCACCTCGGGGGTGGATCAGACCAGGAGGCCGACGTGGCTGCTGCCATCGAGGTGCGCGACGCACGCCCCGACGATGCCGCCGGCCTGATGACGCTGTGGGGTGAGATGTCGATCGGCGCCGGGCACCAGCGGGTGCTGGCGGCGCCTACGCCGGAGTCGGTCCGGGCCTCCATCGAGCGGCTCGGCAACGACCCGGCGGGCCGGCTGCTGGTCGGCGAGCTGGACGGACACCTCAGCGGCATGGTGTACCTGCGCCGTACGCCGATCAGCCCGTGGCACGCCGAGGACACGATGACGGTGGAGTACCTGCACGTCACCGACCGCGCCCGGCGGCACGGCCTGGGCAAGGCGCTGATCGCCGAGGCCGCAGCGTGGGCCGAGCACGAGAACTGCCCGTACCTGGGCGTCGTCGCCCCGGCGGTGGCCCGCGAGGCGAACCGATTCCTGGCTCGGCTCGGACTCAGCCAGGCCGCCGTCCTGCGGTTCGCCGCGACGCACACCGTCCGCCGCCGGCTCGCGGCCGAGCACGCGCCCAACCTGCTGGCGATGCTGTCGTCCCGCCGCTCGGTGATCGCCCGCCGGGCTCAGCTCGGCCGGCACCCCGGCGAGACCGCCGACCTCAGCTCCCCGGCGGAACCTGAATCAGCTGGCAGGTGATCCGGGCGGTGCAGACCCGCTTGTCCCGCTCGTCGGTCACCACGATCTCGTACGACGTGGTGGTCCGCCCCAGGTAGACCGGCGTGGCGACGCCGGTGACGACGCCTTCCCGGACGGCCCGGTGGTGGGTCGCGTTGATGTCCACCCCGACGGCGACCTTGCCGTACTGCGCCGCGTGCATGGCCGACCCGATCGAGCCCAGGCTCTCGGCGAGCACGCAGGACGCGCCGCCGTGCAGCAGTCCGTACGGCTGGGTGTTGCCCTTCACGGGCATGGTCGCGACGACCCGCTCGGGTGACGCCTGTGTGACGACGATGCCCATCGCGCTGAGTAGCGTGCCGTCGATGTTCATGTCCGGGGGCAGCGCCGTACCTTCGTTGCTCTGATCGCTCACACCGCGCAGACTACCTTCGCCGGTCGTGACAGAACTGTCGGCGCCAACCACTAGAGTCTCTGTGTGGCTCCAGAAACCGACACCTCGACGACGACCAAGGACCCCGTCGTGGGCGACTCGCCCCGGCCGCGGATCCTGCTGCTGGACGGGCACTCGCTCGCGTACCGGGCGTTCTTCGCGCTGCCGGTGGAGAACTTCTCCACCACCACAGGTCAGCACACCAACGCGGTGTACGGGTTCACCTCGATGCTGATCAACATGCTGCGCGACGAGCAGCCGACGCACATCTGCGTCGCGTTCGACGTGTCCCGCAAGACCTTCCGCTCCGAGCAGTACACCGAGTACAAGGCCGGCCGGTCGAAGTCGCCGGACGAGTTCAAGGGACAGGTCTCGCTGGTCAAGGAGGTGCTGGAGGCGCTGCGCGTCCCGACCACCGAGATCGACGGCTGGGAGGCCGACGACGTCATCGCGACGCTGGCCACCCAGGCCGACGAGCAGGGCTTCGAGGTGCTGATCAGCTCCGGGGACCGCGACGCCTTCCAGCTGATCAACGACAACATCACCGTGCTGTACCCCAAGCGCGGTGTGTCCGAGATCGCCCGGATGGACCCGGCCGCGGTCGAAGAGAAGTACGGCATCCCCCCGCGGCTGTATCCCGACCTGGCCGCGCTGGTCGGCGAGAAGAGCGACAACCTGCCCGGCGTACCGGGCGTGGGCGCCAAGACCGCCGCGAAGTGGCTGAACCAGTTCGGTTCGCTGAACGACCTGATCGACCGGGTGAACGAGATCAAGGGCAAGGCCGGTGAGTCGCTGCGCGAGCACCTGTCCGACGTGATCCGCAACCGGCAGATCAACGAGCTGGTCCGTGACCTGACGCTGGACGTCTCGGTCGACGACCTGGTCCGGCACCCGTGGGACCGCGAGAAGGTGCACACGCTGTTCGACAGCCTGGAGTTCCGGGTGCTGCGCGAGCGGCTGGTCGCCGAGCACGAGCAGGTCGAGGAGACGATCGAGGACGGCTTCGACCTCGAGGGCACGCAGCTGAAGCCGGGCGAGGTCGCGGCCTGGATCAAGGAGCACGTGTCGACCGGTGCGCGCACCGGCGTCGCGGTCCAGGGCAGCTGGGGCCGGGGGACCGGTGAGATCACCGGGCTCGCGCTGGCGACCGCGACGGGTGCCGCGGCCTGGTTCGACCCCGCGGCCCTGACGCCGGACGACGACGCGGCCTGGCAGGCGTGGCTGGCCGACCCCGACCAGCCCAAGGCGCTGCACGACGCGAAGGGGCCGCTGCTCGGGTTCCTCGAGCGCGGCTGGACGCTGGGCGGGCTGACGTCCGACACCCAGCTGAGCGCGTACCTGGCGCGTCCGGACCAGCGGTCCTACGACCTGTCCGACCTGACCGTGCGGTACCTCAAGCGCGAGCTGCGCGCCGAGGAGGCCGACAACGGGCAGCTCAGCTTCGACGACGTCGAGGGCGGTCCGGCCGCCGACGCGACGATGCTGCGCGCCCGGGCGATCGCCGACCTGGCCGACACGCTCGACGCCGAGCTGGACAAGCAGGCCGGCACGCGGTTGCTGGCCGACGTCGAGCTGCCGCTGATCGACGTGATCGCCGCGATGGAGCGCGACGGCATCGCGGTCGACCGGCCGTACCTGGAGCAGCTCGAGGAACGGTTCGCCACCGGCGTGCGCGACGCCGCCGCCTCGGCGTACGAGGTGATCGGCAAGGAGATCAACCTGGGGTCGCCGAAGCAGCTGCAGGTGGTGCTGTTCGACGAGCTGCAGATGCCGAAGACCAAGCGCACCAAAACCGGGTACACGACCGACGCCGACTCGCTGCAGTCGCTGTTCGAGAAGACCGAGCACCCTTTCCTGGCCTATCTGCTGGCGCATCGCGACGCGACCCGGCTGCGGCAGACCGTCGAGGGGCTGCTGAAGACGATCAGCCCGCGCGACGCCCGGATCCACACCACGTTCAACCAGACGATCGCGGCGACCGGGCGGCTCAGCTCGACCGACCCGAACCTGCAGAACATCCCGATCCGGACCGAGGAGGGCCGGCGGATCCGCGAGGCGTTCGTGGTCGGCGAGGGCTACGAGGCGCTGATGTCGGCCGACTACAGCCAGATCGAGATGCGGATCATGGCGCACGTGTCGGAGGACGAGGGGCTGATCTCGGCGTTCAACTCCGGCGAGGACTTCCACTCGGTCACCGCCGCGCGGGTGTTCTCGGTCGAGGCCGGCGACGTCACGCAGGAGCAGCGCGCCAAGATCAAGGCGATGAACTACGGCCTGGCCTACGGCCTGTCGGCGTACGGGCTGAGCCAGCAGCTGAAGATCGGCGTGGACGAGGCCAAGGGCCTGATGGACGAGTACTTCGAGCGCTTCGGTGGCGTGCGCGACTACCTGCGCAGCATCGTGCTCGAGGCCGGCAAGAGCGGCTACACCGAGACCCTTCTCGGCCGCCGCCGCTACCTGCCCGACCTGACCAGCGACAATCGCCAGCGCCGCGAGATGGCCGAGCGGATGGCGTTGAACGCCCCGATCCAGGGCTCGGCCGCCGACGTGATCAAGATGGCGATGCTGAAGGTCGACGCCTCGCTGCGCGCCTCCGGCCTGAAGTCCCGGATGCTGCTCCAGGTCCACGACGAACTGGTCTTCGAGATCGCCCCCGGCGAACGCGAAGCGCTGGAGGAGCTGGTCCGCCGCGACATGGGCGCCGCCGTGGAAATGGCCGTGCCGCTGGACGTCTCGGTCGGCGTCGGCCGCACCTGGCACGAAGCCGCCCACTGACCGCACCAGACTGTCCGCAGGGGCTCCAGGCCCCTGCGGACGGGCGCGCTCGACAGCCTGTACAACCTGCCCGACGGTGTTGTGATCCGCCGGCGGCTGGCCGATCGGCTCGCCCACGAGCCCTCCGCGTCGGAGCGTTGGTTGCGCGGGCTTCAGCAGGCGCTTCGGCGGTAGCCGTCAGCTGGTGACGAGCAGCGGCGCCGGGGGGTCGGCGAGGGGAGTGGGCGTCCGATGTCACGTTCGGGGCGGTGGGCCGTGTCCTCCGGGGTATGACGAGATCTGTTCGAGTGGTGCTGCTGGGGTTGCTGGCGTTGTCCGGGCTGGGGGTCGGTGGCTGGGCCTACTTCGCCTCCGAGCACTGGTACCGGACGTTTCCCGGGTTCGGGCATCACTGGCTGCCGGTGCTCGGGCCCTACAACCAGCATCTGGTGAAGGACGTCGGCGCGATGTACCTCGGGCTGGCGGCGCTCACCGTCTTCGCGATCTGGAAGGCGGCGGACACCACCGTCGTCCGGCTGACGGCGACAGCCTGGACGGTCTTCAACGCACTGCACTTCGCCTATCACCTGCAGCACCTGCACATGTACTCCGGCAGTGACGTGCCGCTCAACGTCGTCGCGTTGAGCACGGTGCTGGTACTGGGCGCGGTGCTGGTCCTTCCCTTGAAGGACGAGCGCGTCAGGACGTGACGAGGAACGGCGCCGGATTGTCCGCGAGGGCGTCGGCGATGCAGACTTCATCGCGCGGGTGGAGTGCCGGGTGGTCGGCGAGGGGAAACCAGCCGACCTCGAGGGACTCGTCGTCGTTGACGCGCGGGGTGCCGCCGACCGGGTGGCAGCGGAAGCAGAGGTCGAGGTACTGGACCTGATCGCCGTTCGGGTACGTCGACGGCGGCAGCGACTCGACGCGGACCAGCCGGTCGACCACCGCGTGCACCGCGGTCTCCTCGTGGATCTCGCGGACGATCGCCACCGCGGGCTGCTCGCCTGGTTCGAGAATGCCGGCCGGGAGGCTCCAGCGGCCGTCGTCGGCGCGGCGGACGAGCAGGAGTTGCTCGTGCTCGTCCAGCACCACGGCGGTGATTCCAGGCATCCACAACAGATCGTGACCGATCTTCTCGCGCAGGGCGAGGATGAACTTCGGCGTCGTCATACCCCCGACCCTAGTCAGGTCCGGGTTACTTGACGCAAGAAAGCTGAAGCGGGCGACGCAAACAAAAGCGGTTCAGCGAAAGTCGCCGACAGTCAGCAGAGATCAGCTGATCGTGACGCCGAGGGCTTCCGGCCCGACGGGATCTGTGCCATCCTCACGTCTCAACAATCCTGGATCCTATCGGATATCTCATATGAACCGTCTGGGAGGCAGCATGCAACCAGCAGTGAGGACAGGCAGGATCCGGCGGCGCACGTTCGTCGCCGGCGCGGCGGGGCTGACCGCGGCGACCACCAGCGGGCTGCTCAGCGGCTGCGGCCCGGACGAGGCGGTCGGAGCGAGTCCGGAGAGTCTCGCGGCGCCACCGGCCACGCCCGGGCCGAAGCTCGGCGGCATCCCGTACCCGGACGGATACGTCGGTCCGGTCGCCCGCAAGCTCGGGCCGATCGTCACCGAGCCGACGAAGTTCGTCGTCGTGGTGCCGCAGGACCTGACCGTCGGGGACTGGGCGAAGAACAAGTTCACCAAGTGGCTCGAGCAGCGGACCGGGATCACCATCGAGTTCCGCCAGATCGCCGGCGCCGACGAGGACGTGACGATCAAGGTCAACGCGATGATCGCGGCCGGCGACATCCCGGACGCGTTCATGGGCGTGAACTTCAGCAAGTCCCAGCTCTACCTGTACGGCGCGCAGAACCTGTTCGTCGACCAAACGCCGTACACGGACAAGTACGCGCCGAACCTGCAGCAGATGTTTCGTGACTACCCGCTGGCCAAGAAGCTGGCGACGTCCCCGGACGGCAACGTGTACGTCTACCCGTCCTTCAACGACTGCTACCACTGCCGGGCCGGCAAGTCGCGGACCTGGATCAACACCCGCTGGCTCAAGCAGGTCGGACTGGCGATGCCGAAGACCACCGACGAGTTCCGCGAGGTGCTGCGGGCGTTCAAGAAGGCCGACCCGGCCGGTCGTGGACGGACCCTGCCGTTCGTCGGCTACAAGGAGGACGGCACCAACCAGGTCACCGTCGACAAGTTCGTGATGAACGCCTTCCTCTACAACCCGACCTCTCCCTGGCTGGTGGTCGACGGCGGCAAGGTCAACGCGGCGTACTCCCAGGACGGCTGGCGCGAGGGGCTGAAGTACCTCAGGACCCTGTACGCCGAAGGCCTGCTGAACCGCGACGCGTTCAGCATGACCGCCGAGCAGTTGCAGCGTGCCGGCAACAACAAGGACGGCCCACTGCTCGGCGTGTTCCAGGGCAACTACTGGGGCAGCGCGATGGACGTCGACGTGGAGGACCCGACCGCGCGCTGGCACGACTACGAAGCCCTGCCGCCGCTGGAGGGCCCCGACGGGTTCCGGGTGGCCAACTGGGACCACTACACCGGCTTCGATCCGAGGCTGGTGATCACCCGCAAGTGCCGCCGCCCGGATCTCCTGGTGCGCTGGGCCGACTTCCAGCTCGACCTCGAGGTGATGATGGCGGCGTACGCCGGTCCCGGCAGCTGGAGCTTCGCCAAGCGCGGCGACAAGGCGATCAGCGGCAAGCAGGCCCTGTTCGGCATCTCCGGGACGTGGGCGCCGGACAAGACGAAGGACACCTGGGCGCAGCGCAACCCCAACTACCGCTCCGGCGACTTCCGCCTGTCCGAGCGCGTCGACCCGACAAAGCCGACGTTCGAGAAGCCGCTGTACGAGCAGACCCGGGACCGGTACTTCCCGTACCGGGTGCCGATCGAGCAGCAGTTCCCGCCGGTCGCGCTCGAGGGCGACCAGGCGGCGCTCGACGCGTCGCTCAGTCTCGACCTGAGCGGTGAGGTGGTACAGACGATGGCTCGCTTCGTCACCGGCAAGGGTGACCCGGCCGACGACGGGCAGTGGAACGACTACCTGGGCCGGCTCGACAAGATCGGGCTGCGGCCGTACCTCGACATCCAGCAGGCCGCCTACGAGAGCTTCCAGGGGTGACGGCGATGACGACGACCCCGGCAGCACCCGAACGCGAGTCCGACGACTACCTGCCGGCCGCGGTCAAGGAGACCCGCGCCGACCGGATCGTGCTGATCTGCAACTACACCGCGCTCGGGCTGTTCTCGCTCGCGGTCCTGTACCCGTTGGTGTACGTGCTGAGCGCCGCCTTCAGCGAACCCAGGAACGTCCAGTCGGGCGAGGTCTGGCTGTGGCCGGTCGGGCTGAGCCTGGAGTCGTTCCGGTCGATCTTCGACTACGACGGGATCGTGCGCGGCTTCGGCAACTCGGTGGTCTACGCGATCGGCGGTGCGTTGCTGGCGACCGCGCTGACGCTGCTCGCGGCGTACCCGCTGTCGCGCCGCGACCTGCCCGGCAAGGGGCTGATCCTCGGGCTGTTCCTGTTCACGATGATGTTCAACGGCGGCCTGATCCCGAACTACCTCGTGGTCGACCGGACCGGTCTGCTGGACACTCGCTGGGCGATGATCCTGCCGACCGCGATGGCGGTGTGGAACGTGATCATCACCCGGACGTACTTCCAGACCACGATCCCGGAGGAACTGGCCGAGTCGGCGCGGGTCGACGGGTGCAGTGACATCGGCTTCTTCTGGCGGGTGGTGCTGCCGCTGAGCAAGCCGATCATCGCGGTCAACCTGCTGTTCTACGCGGTCGCGCAGTGGAACTCCTGGTTCAACGCGCTGATCTACCTGACCAGCGAGCACCTGTTCCCGCTGCAGCTGGTGCTGCGGCAGATCCTTGTCCAGAGCAACGTCGATCCCTCGCAGGTCCGGGACGTCGCGGAACTGCTGCGGATGAAGGAACTGCAGGAACAGCTGAAGTTCTCGCTGATCGTGATCGCCACCATCCCGCCGCTGCTGGTCTATCCCTTTGTCCAGAAGCACTTCGTCAAGGGAGCCATGGTCGGCTCCCTGCAGGGTTGACGCCATGGCCGTCGAAACCGTCGAGCGGCCCCGGGCCGCCACCTCGACCTCCACTCCGAAGCCCCGCAAGCACGCGTTGGGGCTCGGGGCGCGGATGAAGAAGAACTGGCAGCTGTACGCGATGCTCGCGCTGCCGTTGATCTGGCTCGGGATCTTCGCCTACTGGCCGATGTACGGCGCGATCATCGCGTTCAAGGACTACAACGTCATCGACGGAATCCTCGGCAGTCGCTGGGTCGGGCTGAAGCACTTCGAGCGGTTCGTCGAGTCGTACCAGTTCTGGCGGCTGATCAAGAACACGCTGGTGCTGCACGGCTACGAGCTTCTGGTCACGTTCCCGCTGCCGATTTTGCTCGCCCTCGGGCTGAACCTGGCCCGCCGGCGCTGGTACCGGCGATCGGTGCAGATGATCACCTACGCGCCGCACTTCATCTCGACCGTGGTGGTGGTTGGCCTGATCGTCGTCCTGGTCGACCCGAACACCGGCGTACTGAACCAGTTCCTCGGGCTGCTCGGCATCGGGCCGATCGAGGTGCTGAGCAATCCCGACTGGTTCCGGCACCTCTACGTCTGGTCGGCGGCGTGGCAGACGATGGGCTTCTCGGCGATCATCTATCTCGCCGCGCTGACCGCCGTCTCGCCCGAGCAGCACGAGGCCGCGATCGTCGACGGCGCCTCGCGGCTGCGCCGGGTCTGGCACGTCGACCTGCCGGCGATCCGCCCGGTCGCGGTGATCCTGCTGATCCTCAACATCGGCGCGATCATGTCGGTCGGTTTCGAGAAGGTCCTGCTGCTGCAGAACCCGCTGAACCTGCAGACCTCGGAGGTGATCGACACCTACGTCTACAAGCTCGGCTTCGTCTCCCAGATCCCGCAGTTCAGCTACGCGGCCGCGATCGGTCTGTTCCGCTCGCTGGTCGGTCTGGTTCTACTGGTCGTCGCCAACACCCTCGCGCGCCGCTTCGCCAAGTCCAGCCTCTGGTGAGCCTGCCGCTGACGAGTAGGCAGCTAGCAGCCGGTCCCGGGCGGCCGCCTTCTCGGCCGCCCAGTCCGAGCTCCAGCTGACGTTGCCGAAGTGGATGACGCCGTGCGCGGACAGGTTCCAGTGCCGGCCGTGCGTCTTCATCACCTGCGTCAGCAGGCCGAGCGTGTCCCACCACTTGCCGCCACGCTCGGCCTGCACGGCGGCGGGGGACAGGCCGATCACCTCGACCGTCCGCCGGAAGACGTCGTCGTTGCGAAGCAGGGCGCAGAAGGGGTGCACGCGGTCCGTGAGCTGGAGCTCGAGCGAGTACTCGATCGGGTCGGACCACTCGGCGTCCGGTGACCTGCGCACGGACTCGCGGACGTAGGAGATCGGGTGGAAGTCCTCGCCCGACGGCGGCAGCTCGCCGCCGTCGGGTGTCAGCCAGCGGGCCTGGACGGCGAAGGCCGCTGGGTCGGCGGCGAGGTCCGCGGCCATCGTGTCGATGGTTCCGTCGGCGACGAAGCACACGTCGCAGTCGACGAACAGGTACGCGTCGTGGTCCGGCCGGGCCAGTACGGCGTCGCGCAGGATCTCGCCGTGGGTGGTGAGGGTGTGGCTGGTCGTGTAGCCGGTCTGCACGACCTCCACCGACTCGAAGCGACTGAGCCGGTCGAGGTCGGTGGAGGCGTTGTCGAGCAGGACGATGTCCAGGTCCTCGCGGTCGTGGTGGTGCAGGAGCGACGCCAGCAGTAGTTCGGCGTACGAGGTGGTGCCGTGGTTGACCGTGAGGACGCAGATGCGCATCAGTCGGTGGTGGCCGCTTCGGTGGTGTTCTGGCGGTGCAGGCCTGAAGCGAGCGCGATCGAGAGGGCCAGGGCGCAGGTGCTGGTCATCGCGACGAGGACCTTGACGCCGGTCATGCCGGTGGCGATCTCGGTGCCGAGGATGACGAACGTGGCGACCGCCAGGCTGACCAGGCCGACCCAGATCAGCAGCGCGGCGCGCTTCTCCTGCTGGGCGATCGCGGCGTACACGACCAGCTGCAGTACGGCGTACGACGAACCGGCCAGCGCGAACAACCACGCGATCGGGCCGACAGGGGCGTAGTCCGGGCCGCCGACGATCTTGACGACGAGGTCGGGCAGGACCAGCGCGCCGAGCACGGTGCACACCCCCAGCGCGGCCACGGCCTGAATGGCTCGGCGCAGACGCAGGGTGTCGCCCGGACTCGTGGCCAGCGACGGGAAGACGACCACGATCACGAACTGCGGCAGGAACAGGCACGCCTTGGCCACGATCACGCCGGCCGCGTAGTAACCGCTGTCCCGGCTGTCGAGCAGGCCGCGCGCGAGCAGCACGTCGGCGTTCGCGATGACAAAAAACGCGAGCAGGGTGTGGGTGCCGTGCACGGTCTCGCGCAGCACCTCCTTGACCTGCTCGACGGAGCCGCCGGTCGAGCCGCGCAGCAGGTACGTGCCCAGCAGCGCCGGTACGGCGGCGCCGATCGCGAGGCCGATCATCGCCGACGTCACGCTCGGGTGGACGAACAGCGCACCGCCGCCGAACACCAACCGGCCCACACCGGTGGACGTGTAGACGGCCGCCAGCTCGGTCCAGTTCTTGCCGCCCTGCAGCACGCCGAGCTGCGAACCCATCACCGTGAGGAAACCCAGCGTCGGCGCGACCATCACGGCCGCGACGATCGAGTCGATGTGCAGCAGCCACATGATCAGCGGGGTCGCGACCAGGCAGACCGCCGTCAGGCCCACCGCCGCGCGGCGACCGGCCTTCAGCATGCTGTCGGCCAGCGCGGCCTCGCCCGGACCGGTGTGGGTCGCGATCCGGCGGGCGCCGGAGGCCTGCAGCCCCAGGGAGGCGACGTTGCCGATCAGCAGCAGCCCGAGCAGGGCCGTGACGGCTCCGAACTGCTCCGGGATCAGCCGGTGGACCGCAATCAGGGTGAAACCGTAGGCGGCCACGTTCATGATGGCCATACCGACGGCGACCACGGTGGCGCTGCGGAGGAAGGCCAGCCTGGGTGCGGCCGGCTGCTGCTGGTCTGGAGTCGTCTCTGAGGTCATAAAACTTCTGTTCTGCTGGTCGGTCGGCGAGTAGGTTGCGCTGGAACAGTACTGCTAGGAGGCGGTCGTGGAGGGGGGAACCAACCGGCTGGCCCGGCTGATGCCGTGGTCCTGGCCGGTTCTGCTCACTGTGCTGATCACCGCTCCGCTGCTCGCTCCGGGGTACGTGGTCGGCTACGACCTGGTCTTCGTGCCGGACCTCACGCTACGGCGTGACCTCTTCGGTGTCACAACTGCCTTACCGCGCGCAGTTCCCTCCGACGTCGTGGTCGCGCTGCTCGACGAGGTGGCCGGCGGCGAGGTGCTGAACAAACTGGTCCTGGTCGCCGTACCGCTGCTCGCCGGTCTCGGCCTGACGGCGCTGTGGCGTGAGCTGCGACTCGGCGGACCGCTGGCCGGTGCCGCGGCGGCCACGCTCTACATGTGGAACCCCTTCGTCGCCGAGCGCCTCCGCCTCGGCGCCTGGGCTCTCCTGCTCGGGTACGCCGCTCTGCCGTGGCTGGTTCGCTCAGCTCTCCGTCTCCGTCGGGGCGAGGGTTGGGTCGGCTTCCTCCTGGCCTCCGCACTCTGCGCGCTGACGGCGTCCGGTGGCATCGTCGGTCTGCTGGTGGCCGCGCTCATCCTGCTCTGGCCGCGGGGCAGCAGACCGGGCCCACTGGTCGGAGCCGTCCTGCTCAACCTGCCCTGGATTGTCGCCGGCCTGGCCCGTACGTCGGCCGCCACGACCGACCCAGCTTCCGTCCCGGCCTTCGCGGCGCGCGACGAGGGATACGGGGGAGCGGTGCCGAGTCTGCTGACGCTCGGCGGAGTCTGGAACGCGAACGTCGTCCCCGCGAGCCGCGGTGACCTGGTCCCGCTCGTGCTGGCGTTCGCCATGCTGCTGGCCTCCTGTGTCGGCGTCGTCCTGTGGTGCCGGCGTGAGCGACTCGCACTGGCGCTGGTGACTGCGGCCGGAGTGGCACTGGTGATCGCGGTGGCCGGTGTCGTGGCCGCCCAGCCGTTCGAGTGGCTGGTGGCTCATGTCCCGGGAGCGGGCTTGTTCCGGGACGGTCAGCGCTATCTGGGCCCGCTGGCGCTGCTGGAGTCCGTCGGCTTCGGCGCTGCGGTCGCCGCCTTGCTGCGCTTCGCACCATTGCCCTGGCTGGTCGGAGCGACGGCTGTCCTCATGCCGATCGCCGCGCTGCCGCAGTTGGTCGGCGGAGGCTTCCGCGTCTCGCAGTACCCCACGGACTGGGAACGAGCCCGCCAGGTGCTCGGCGCGGACTCGCACACGGGCGACCTGATGCCCTGGCCCTTCGAGTCCTACCGCGCACCGAGCTGGAACGCCCGCCGCCCGGTGCTTGACCCGATGCCCCGTTACTTCGACAAACCCGCCGTGGTGCCGGACGAGCTGATCGTCGGCGGCAACCGGCTGGCCGGCGAGGACCCGCGCGCTGCCGCGGTCGCGAACGCGCTGCGGACCGCCGTACGGTCCGGTGCCGATCCGTCGCCGGAGTTGCTGCGCCAGGGGATCGGCTGGATCGTGGTCGACCGGGAGGCCGGTGGTCCACCTCCGCGGCAGCTGATCCCGCGGCTCACCGAGGAGTACACCGGTACGACGGTCACCGTCTTCCGCCTGGACGGAACACCCGCTCCCCAGCACTTCGCGCCCTGGCGCGTCGTTCTGGTCGCCGCCGCCTGGATCGCCGCGGCCGCCGTCCTGGTGGTGACGCTGCTGAGTGCCCTACCCGCCGTCCAACGCGTCCGTTCCAGGCTCTAGCCGAGCCCGCGCCTCGTTGTTACTCTTCGGTTTACTTCGAGGAGGGGACACGTTTCATGGGACCTTTGATCGGTGCTGTCATTGCGGTGCTCGCGGGGGCGGGCATCGCGTCGGCCGCGGTGATCGGCGTGGTGAAGAACGTGCAGGAAGACCCGGCCAAGCCGCCGCCGGAGGCGGCGCAGGGCCAGGCCGACGTACCGCTCGTCGCCTACGGGAACAAGTAGGTCCGCTGCCGTTCGAGAGCCGGCCGGCCGGTCAGGACCCGGTCGAAGGCGCTCGCCGTGGCGGCCCAGGTGTAGGTGCCGGCACTTGCCAGCGCACCGGCCGCCAGGGCCCGCCGCCGGCTCTCGTCCAGCAACAGCGCGGTGATCGTCTCGCTGAACTCCGCGGGATCGTCCACCAGCACCCCTGACACCCCGTCCTGCACGGACTCGGTCGGCCCGCCCGCACTGCGATACGCCACCGTCGGTACGCCGTGACCCGCGGCCTCGCCGACCACCAGCCCCCAGCCTTCCTTCAGGCTCGGCAGGGCTTGCACCCACGCTTCGTCGTACGCCGCGTGCTTGTCGGCCTCGCTCACGTGTCCGCGGAACTCGACGGCGTCCTGCAGTCCGCGCTCGGTGACGTACTCGCGCAGTGAGTCCTCCCACCAGCCGGAGCCCACGACGACGAGCCGCGCGTCAGGCAAGACGGCTCGGGCCGCGGCGACGGCGTCGACCGCGTGCTCGACCTGCTTGTGCGGCACGATCCGCCCGACGCACACGACCGTCGGTACGGCGGACTGCGGAACCTGCCGAGCCGGCGCCGGGTCGGTGCCGTTGTGCACGACCTCCACCCGCGTCCGGTCGACGCCCAGGGAGACCAGTTCGTCCCGCGAGGCCGAGGACACCGTGACGTAGCGGCAGTCGCGGTAGAGCTTCGGTGCCACCCGCGACTCCAGCCACCACCCGAACCGCCCGCGCCAACCCGGGTACACCACCGGCCACTGCTCCTGGTGCACGTGGTGGACCAGCACGACGACGCCGGTACGACGTACGAGGCGGGTAAAGAATGGCAGCCCGTTCTGTACGTCCACCACGCGGTCCGGCCCGCGCAGCATCGTGTGCAGCAGGCCCTGTAGGTACACGGTGACCTTGCTGCCCCGGTAGAGGTAGCGCACGTCGTGGCGCCGCGCCTCTCGCGGGCTGCCGGGGTACGCCGCGCACAGCACGGTCACCTGCCAGCCCATGTCTGCAAGGCCTCGTGCGACCTCCTCCACGTACCGCTCCGAGCCTCCACCTTCCGGATTGGTCGTGTCCCGCCAGTTCAGCAACAGCACGCTCTGTCCGCGCACGCGGCAACCCCCACCCTCGACGTAGCTACCCCCGGGTAATGGGCGGCGAGGTTACCAGGGAGTAACGATGTCCGCCAGAGCTCGTGAGATCGGTTATCGTCCCGCCTGTGCGCGTTGCGATCTCGAGCCCTGACACCCCCGTGAGGTGGACCGCCGACGTGCGTCGCGCGCTGCGGTTGTTCCGGGCGTTCGGGGTCGAGCAGAGCGACCCGGACACCTTCTACGGAACGCTCGCCGCCGACTCGGTCGGCCAGCTCTCGGCGTACGTCGAGCTGCGCGGTGCGCGGATGCTCGACGTGGGCGGAGGACCCGGCTACTTCGCCGACGCCTTCCGGGCCGCCGGTGCTCGCTACTACGCGATCGACTCGGACCTGGGCGAGCTCAGCGGTCGTGGCGAGCCCTCACCGGGCACCGTGCTCGGCAGCGGGATGGCTCTGCCGATCGGCGACCAGCAGGTCGACATCTGCTTCTCCTCGAACGTGCTGGAACACGTACCGGATCCGTGGCTGATGGCCGACGAGATGGTCCGGGTCACCAAGCCCGGCGGCACGGTTTTCCTGTCCTACACCGGCTGGTGGGGTCCGCACGGCGGTCACGAGACCGCGCCCTGGCACTACCTGGGCGGTGAGCGGGCCGCGCGCCGGTACGAGAAGCAGCAGGGCCACCCACCGAAGAACAAGTTCGGTGAGTCGCTCTTCCCGATCACCGTTGCCGGTGGGCTGCGCTGGGCCAGGCAGTGCACGGAGGCCGAGCTGGTGGCCGCCGTGCCGAGGTACCACCCGCGCTGGGCGTACGGCGTACTGGCTGTGCCCGGGGTGCGTGAGGTCGTGACCTGGAACCTCGTCCTGGTGCTGCGGCGGACATGAGCGGCCTACTGCGAGGACCACTCAAGCGACTGAGGGCGGGCAGCCCGGAGCAGGTGGTCTGGCGAGCACGTCTTGTCCTGGGCTGCCTGCTGCTGATCGCCCTGTGCTTCCATCAGGCGCCGGGCAAGATCGTGCCGGACACCAAGCTCGATCTCACAGCCAACCCGGGTGCCTTTCTGGCACGGGCGCTGCACCTGTGGGATCCGCAGGGCGCGTTCGGCCAGCTGCAGAACCAGGCGTACGGCTACCTGCTCCCGATGGGGCCGTTCCACTGGCTGCTGGACGCGGTGAGCGTGCCCGGCTGGGCGATTCAGCGGCTGTGGTGGTCGCTGGTCCTCTGTACGGCGTTCGTCGGTGTCTGGAAGCTCGCCGGAGCACTCGGGTACGGCGCTCCCTGGGCGCGCTTCACCGTCGCGCTGCTGTACGCGCTGAGCCCACGCATGCTGGGCGAGGTCGCGATCACGTCGATCGAGGTCTGGCCGCTCGCGATGGCGCCCTGGGTGCTGCTGCCGCTGGTGACGCCGCGAGCCCGCTCCGGGTGGTGGCGGGTCGGCTGGTCGGCGGTGGCCTTCGGTCTGGTCGGGGGAGTGAACGCGGTCGCGACCGGCGCCACGCTGGTGCTGCCCGCGCTGTGGCTGCTGACCCGCCGGCTGGACCGGTCGACGCTGAAGATCATGGCCGCGTGGTTCGGCTGCATCGTCGCGGTGTCGTTCTGGTGGCTGGTGCCGTTGCTGCTGCTCGGCCGGTACAGCCCGCCGTTCCTGGACTGGATCGAGAACGCGGCGACCACGACGAACACCGCCAGCATCTTCGAGTCGTTCCGCGGCACGTCGCAGTGGCTCAACTTCCTGGCCACCGGTGGTGGACCGAGTTGGCCCGCCGGCTGGCTGTTCGTCACGCAGCCGGCGCTGATCATCGCGACCGCCGCGATCGCCCTGCTCGGCCTGGTCGGGTTGGCGATGGGGTCGCTCAAGAACAGGGGCTTTCTGCAGCTCTCGGTCGTCGTCGGCCTGCTCCTGCTGACACTTGGCCACCACAGCTCACCCCTGTCCGGCCAGGTGCAGGAGCTGCTCGACGGGCCGCTCGCAGCGCTGCGCAACACCCATAAGTTCGAGCTGGTCGTGCGGCTGCCCCTGGCCCTCGCGGCCGCGCACGCGCTGACCAGACTGACGGGCTGGGCGACTGCGAAGGGCGTGCAGCGCCAGTTGGTGCCCGCGCTCGCCGCGTGCCTGGCCGTGTCCGTGGCGACTCCCGCGATCTTCGCGCAGCTGCCCAGGCCGGAGAGCTACGAGGCGATCCCCGCACACTGGCACGAAGCCGCGTCCTGGCTCGACAGCCAGCCGACGACCGGCAGCGTGCTCGTCGTACCGGCTGCGTCGTTCGCGGACTTCACCTGGGGCTCCACGAAGGACGAGCCGTTCCAGGCGTTGCTGAAGCGGCCGATGGCAGTACGCGACGCCGTACCGCTCGGCTCAGCCGGTACGACGCGCTGGCTGGACGAGGTGGAACGCCGCCTCGGCTCCGGCGTGGGCGACCGGACACTGCAGCAGGCGCTGGCCCGCGCCGGAGTCCGGTACGTCGTCGTCCGCAACGATCTGCGGTACGACGCGCAGGTGAGTCCGTCGATCGCGGTGCACGAGAGCCTGGCCGAGGCGGGCATCGCGCGGGCGGCGTACTTCGGCCCTGCGACCGGAAGCTCGATCGAGTCGCCCGGAATGACGCTCGACGAGCGGACCCGGCTGCCGTATCCGAGTGTGGAGATCTACGACGTCGGGGACGTCAGCCCGGCCCGACTGGTCCCGCAGTCCCAGCTCGTCGCGGTCCGCGGCGGCTCGGAGGACGTACCGTCGGTGCTGACCGCGCTGGGTGGCAACCGCGAGGCCGTACTGAGCCCGGACGCTGCCGCTGCCGGACTCGACCTGCCGCTGGTCCAGACCGACGGGTTGCAACGGCGTGAGGTGTCCGTCGGCCGCCCGGCCGAGAACTACTCGCCGGTGATGACCGCGAGCGACCCCGGCCGGCTGAACCGCAAGACGCTCGACTATCTGCTCGACCCGCCGTCCGAGCCGACGACTCGGGTGTGGGACGGCGGGATCGCCGACGTGCGTGCCTCGTCGTCAGCGGCCGACGCCGACGCGACCCTGCGGACCGGACCGGGCAACGGGCCGTTCGCCGCTGTCGACGGCGATCCGTCGACGCGCTGGATCTCCGGAACGTTCGGGCGCAGCAGCGGCGAGTGGCTGGAGCTGAACTTCACCGCGCCGCGCAAGGTGTCCGGCCTGAAGGTGCAGTTCTCGCTGCAGGCGCCTACGACCGACCCGGTCCGCACGCTGCAGGTGGAGACCGACGCGGGATCGCTGACGACAGTGGTCGAGGGCACCGACCGGCCGCAGAGCGTCCCGGCGCCGGACGGCTTCACGCAGCGGCTGCGGCTGAGCGTCGGCGTGACGGACGGCAAGAACCCGAACGGCGTCGCGATCGCCGAGGTGGTGCTGCCCGGGCTGGCTCCGGTCAGCCGGCTCGCGGTGCCGGGCGGACTGCAGAAGCAGCCCGACGCGCTGGTCTTCCGCAACGAGCAGATCGGTCGGTCGGCCTGCCTGCACGCCGGCGTACGGCCGTTGTGCCGGCAGAGTGTCGCGAAGGACTCGGAGGAGGCGACCGGCCTCTATCGCAGCGTCGACCTGCCGGACGCAGCGTCGTACAAGCTGCAGGGAACGGCGTTGCCGCGGGACGGCGCTTCGCTGGAGCGGCTGCTCGAGGTGCCGGGTTCGGTCACCGCGACGGCCTCCTCGCGGGCGGTCACCGCGCCGGAAGGCCGGCCCGGTGCGGTGGTCGACCAGGACCTCGGCACGGGCTGGGTGGCAGCGCCGCTGGACGAGCGTCCGACCCTCACGTTGAAGTTGCCGCAGGCCCGCAAGCTGCAGGGGCTGCAGTTCCTGAGCGACCCATACCTGGCCGCGGCGCGGCCGAGCGAGGTGGAGGTCCGCTTCGACGGCGGTACGCCGACGACGCTGCCGGTGACGCCGGAGGGGTTCGTGACGTTCCCCGACCGGTTCACGGCGTTCCGCACGGTCGAGCTGACCTTCACCGGGACGCAGGACCTGATCGACGTCGACTCCGCGACCGGTCTGTCCCGCCGGCTGCCGGTCGGCGTCGCGGAGCTGCGCATCCTGGGCGCGAACGACCTGCGCAAGCCGATCAACCCCAACGCCACGACCGGTGCGGTGTGTGGGTTCGGTCCGACGGTCCGCGTCGACGGCGTGCCCGCCGCGACCAAGGTGGACGCCACGATCCGGGACGTGCTGCAGCGGCGACCGGTGAAGTACTCGCTGTGCCAGCAGCCGTCGGTGCCGCTGCAGGCCGGCCGGCACGCCCTGGATGTCGTTGCCAGCAAGGACTTCACGCCGGTCGAGGTGCAACTGACGAGGACCGATGCGGCGTCGCCTGCCAACGCGGCGGCCCAGGGCGTCAACGTCTGGCGGCCCAGTCCGTCCCAGCTGACCCTGGAAGCTCCGCTCGCCACGGAGGACTCGGTCCTGACCGTCGCGCAGAACTTCAGCAAGGGCTGGGAGGCCTACGACGGCACCGGTCGCAAGCTGGTACCGATCAGGGTCGGGGGATGGCAGCAGGGCTGGCTGCTGCCCGCCGGCCCCGAGCAGCAGGTCACCGCGCGCTTCGTCCCCGACCGTGACTACCGCGCCGGGCTGCTCGTCGGACTGGTCGCTCTGATCCTCGTGGCCGGGCTCGCGATCTGCTCGCGTCGCCGGTCGAGGCACTCCGGCCACCGGCTGCGCGAAGCTCAGCGGCTCGGCCCCTGGCCCGCGACGGTCCTGCTGGTGGTCGCCGGCACCTTCATGGCCGGCTGGATCGGTCTGGCCGTCACGGTCGTTGCCGCAGTGCTGGCCTGGTACCTGGACGGCCGCAGGATCGTCCTGATCGGTGCGGTGTGCGTCGCGGTCCTGCTCGGTACTGCGGTGGCCGCGGCTCAGCCCTGGCCGGACGGCGGAGCCGGACTGACCTCCGGGGTGGTCCAGGGGTCCGTGCTGCTCGCCATCGCGCTGGCCGTGCTGTCCAGGCCGACCGGCGAGACGTCGTACGACCGGTCCCGGCGGCCGAGCCGCATGATGGGGCGCTCCATCAGGTAGTAGCTCGCGGCGGCGACTGCGGCCGACCCGATCAGCGTCGGCCAGAACAGCTTCGCGAAGTGGCCCTCGAACGGATCCACGCCGAAGAGTTGCTCGACCAGGCTCAGCACGATCAGGTGGTAGCAGAACACGCCGAACGAGATGTCGCCCGCGACGTGCGCGACCCGGCCGCCGAGGATGGCCGCGGTCCGCGTCGACGGCATGATCGCCGGGAACACCACACAGGCGGCGATCGCGGTGTAGAGCAGGTTCTTCACGAACGCCTGGCCGGGGCTCGACGACGTCAGGTCGTACGGGCCGGCGATCGGCCCGGTCGCGATCAGCAGTAGGGCGGCCGCGACCGCCCAGATCGTGCCGGGGATCGTGGCCAGCGTGTCCAGTGCGGACGGCCCGAGCCGTCCGCTGCTGCGGGCGACCTGCCAGAGCGCGAAGCCCATGCCGACCGCGAACCAGCCGAGGTACCCGGGCAGCCAGAGCCCGGCGATCGGGTTGCCGGTCGCGTTGACGGCAGCCATCCAGATCGGTCCGAGCAGTGTGAAGCAGGTCAGCACCGCCAGCCGGCGCCGTACGGCCTTGCGGGTCGGTCGCTCGTAGCTGATCAGCAGCCGGGCCAGGAACGGCAACAGCAGGTAGAACGCGCCCTCCGTCGCGAGGCTCCACATCTGGGTCAGCCCGTCGGCGGCAGGAGTGTCGACGTAGACCTGACCCAACGATGCGTGCAGCAGGTACGTCGTCCAGGTGACGCCGTCCTTGCGGGGGACCAGCAGCGCTGCGAGCACGACGGCCACCCACAACGCGGGCAGGATCCGCAGCGCCCGGTTGCGCAGGTACGGCAGCAGCAGCGGCGGCTCGGTCTCGCCGAACCAGGCGACGACGTACGGGCGGTAGAGCAGGAAGCCGGAGATCGCGAAGAAGATCGCCACGCCCACGTCGAGCCGCGACAGCAGGCCGGCGAAGGGCCCGTTCAAAGAGGCGCCGCTGTGGAAGCCGACGTGGGTGGTCAGCACGGCGAGGGCCCCGACGGCCCGCAGACCGTCCAGCGCGGGAAAGCGTGTCCGTCTCATCCGGTCACCTGTCTCATTGACTCACCTGCGGAAGGCCGATCTCGACGCTGCCGATGCAGAGGTTGCTTTTCGGGTCGGTGGTCCGGATCCGGACGGCGGCGAGGTCGGTCGCGGGTGCCGGGCCGAGATAGGTGTTGGACAGTCCCGCCGGCCACGCGGTGGCCGACGCCGGTACGGCGACGCTTCGGCCGTTCGTGCCGACCAGTTCGACCTCGACGGTGTGCTCCCGGGTGCTCAGGTAGCCAACCTTGGCGAACCAGTTGGCCGTCGGGCGGTCGGTGGTGGTCGCCTGCAGCGGCAGGGTGATCGTGTGGGCACCCTGAAGGTGCACCGAGCAGAACTTCTTGCCCTTGGGTGGGATGACGGCCTTGGCCCAGGCGCTCAGCTGCGCCGGGCGGATCCGGCCGGTCTCGTCGACCATGCGCGGCTCACTCGACGAGGCCTGGAGCTGGAAGGGAATCCCGGCCGTCCGGAGCACGGGGGAGAGGCGCGGATCGCGGGCCAGCGCGACCGCCGCCACTGTTCCGGGCAGTTGGGTGTCCCAGAGATTCACCGCCGGGCCGGCCGCCTCCAGCTCGGCGCGCAGCGTGCTGAAGTACGGCCGGGTCGGGTTGTCGTCCCACAACTGCGCGAACGTCACGATCGAGACGACCGCGCCCGCGGTCCAGGCGAGTAGCGCACCGATGGCGACGAACGGCGCGAAGCGGAGCGCGGGCATCGACCGCGCGGTGAGCACGACGGCGAGCGTGAGCGGGATCGAGAGGTCGGACCAGTAGTGGTAGTGCACGGTGAAGACATCACCGAAGACCCCGAACCGTCCGTACGACACCAGCATCAGCGTCACCGCCGTGTACACGCCGACCGCCGCCCAGAGCAGCAGCACTCGCCGGTCCCGGCGCCACGCGGTCACCAGCAGGACGGCCGCGACGATCCCACCGAGCACCGGTACGACGGCCGGCGCGTCCGCGAGGCCGAAGACTCCGGACATCGGGTTCCAGGTCCACGGTCCGCCCACGAGCGCGCCGAGCGGTACGGCGAAGGACCGGCCCGCCAGCTCGACCAGATCGGACCAGCCCGGCAGCCCTCCCGCCGACGGGTTGCCGTGCGTGGCGTACAAGATGCCGAAGGCAACAACCGAGGCGGTCAGTGCGGCGGCGTACGGCCAGGTCCGGCGCAGCCACAGCCGCAGGGGGACTTCGCGCAGGTAGAGCGACAGCGCCAGCGCGGTGACCAGGACCAGGCCCGACTTCTCCCAGCAGGCCAAGGAGATCAGCAACGAAAGGGGGCCATAGGCAACCGCTCGGCGACGGTGGCCGGCGGACCAGTCGACGGTCGCGTGCAGCAGGAGCAGGCCGAAGACGTGGGCCGGCAGGTTGTTGACGCCGCTGGACAGCGACATGAACGACGGCATGCTGAGCGAAGTCAGCGCGTAGACGACCGTGCCGATCAGGACCCACCAGCTGGAGCCGAGCAGGCGCAACAGGAGCAGGCCGAGCAGCACGATCGCCAACGCCTGCAGGAGAACCCGCCAGCCGACGGTGACGTCCCAGTTCAGCGGCGCGAGCTCGGCGAACGTCGCGTAGACGAAGCGCAGGCCCGGCGCGATGTGATCGTTCAGCGGCGTCAGCAACTGGCGCGGCGCGAAGCCCCGGCCGCCCTGCACGAGGAACTCGAGGTCGTCGCTGAGCCAGTGGCCGCGGCGCGCGAGCAGGCCCAGCACCACCGCCTGGACCACCGCGACGGCGATGATCGCGGCGCGCAGAACTGCCGCGTCGGGCGCCGTGCGGCCGCGGGCCGGCGTGCCCTGGTTCCCCCTCATGGGGCGGGACGATATCTCAGTTCGGATCCACCCCGAACGATCCCTGTTCAAGGACGCTACTCGCTGGTAGCGTCCCGCGGACAGACCGGGAGGGGTTGTTGTGGGGAATCGCAGTCGCATCGTGCTGCTGGCACTGGGAATCTTCTTCGTCGGGGTGGCCGTGATGGCCAGGTTCTACGCCTATCCGACGCTGGCGGTCGCGCCGCCGGACCAGGTCGCGCACACCACGTCCAGGACGACGCAGGACGGCACGGTGTTCGTGGTGGCCACGCAGCGGGAGACGCGGCTGCCGCTGACCTCGACCCGGACCGTGCGCGGCGACGTGGTCGCGGCCGAGAAGATCAGCAAGGCACTGGACCGCAAGGTGGTGGTCTTCGACACCGCGGTGGTCACCGACGACGACCCGGCGTACGAGTTCCCGAGCGAGGACGACGCCAAGCGCGACGAGAAGGCGCCGCTCAGCTTCGTGCAGGAGCGGGTGGTGCTCGACGCGCACACCGGCGAGGCGGTCCGCTGGGATCCCGACCCGAGCAAGGACAACAGCGGTGAGTACATCACCACGACGCTGAAGCCCGAGGACCGCAAGCGGCCCGGCGACCCGGTCTTCAAGGGGCACGAGGGGCTGGTGCTGAAGTTCCCGTTCGGCACCCAGAAGAAGACCTACACGTTCTGGGACAGCACGCTGCGCAAGGCCTTCCCGATCGAGTTCAAGGGCGAGACCGAGTTGCTCGGGCTCAAGGTCTACAAGTTCGTCCAGGAGGTGCCGAAGTCGGAGGTGCCGCAGGTGACGCCGCTGAAGGTGCCGGGCGCTCTGATCGACCTCAAGGGCCGGCCGTCGGTCGAGGTGCAGCGCAGCTACCAGAACACCCGGACGCTGTGGATCGAGCCGGTCACCGGCGCGATCATCAAGGGCGAGGAGAAGCAGATCGCCACGATCGACTACCAGGGCGAGGCCAAGATCACCGCAACGGACGCGACGATCGGGTACGACGAGGCGACGGTGAAGAAGAACGTCGAGGGCGCGCAGGTCGACGGGCGGGCCGAAGGTGGTTACCAGGAGAAGGCCTCGCAGCTGAACCTGATCGGCTACTGGGTGCCGTTGCTGTCGCTGATCCTGGGTCTGGTGCTGCTCGCGGCCGCCGGGTTCCTGTGGCGGCGGCCGAAGGCCCGGCGCGCGGCCTGAGCCCGGCCGCCGGTTCCGACTCGGCCGGCCGGTGGGCTCGGACCCGGCCGGCGGCTCGGATCGCGCCAGCCGTCGGCGAGCTGATCAGGCCTTGTGGGCGGACCAGATCGCGGTGCCCGGGACCAGGCGGCCGCGGTCGGGTCCCCAGCCGCCCCAGATCTGGTCGTGCCCGGCCGGCCACTCCGGTTCGAGCAGGTCGTCGACGACGAAGCCCGCGCCGGTGATCGCGCGGATCCAGTCGCCGGTGGTCCGGTGGTGCTCGGCGTAGACCGCGACGCCGCGCTCGTCGACCTCGACGTACGGCGTCCGGTCGAAGTAGGACTGGGTGATCCGCAGGCCGGCCGGGCTCGGGTCGTCCGGCATGCTCCAGCGGATCGGATGGGTGACCGAGAAGACCAGCAGGCCGTGCGGTCGCAGCGTCCGGGCGATCTCGCGCAACGCGGCTTCGGCGTCGGCCACGAACGGGAGCGCGCCGAAGGCGGAGCAGGCGATGTCGAAGGTCTCGCTCGCGAACGGGATCGCCGTCGCGTCGGCGGCGACCGTGCGGACCGGCGTACCGGTCTTGCGGTCGAGGGCCTTGCCGAGCTGGAGCTGCTCGACCGAGATGTCGAAGGCAACGGCCCGGGCGCCCTGCTCGGTCAGCCAGCGGGCGCACTGGGCGGCGCCGCAGCCGATCTCGAGGACGCGCTTGCCGCGGACCGGGCCGAGCAGTTGAGCGTGTTCTTCGTCGACTCCTTCGGGGCACCAGACGAAGCGGTCGTCGCCGAGGAAGGCGCCGTGTTCTTCGAGGTACTCGCTCGCCGCGGAGTCCCAGTAGGTCCGGCTGGCTTTCGAGGTCTGCGCCTCGGTCAGCTCGATACGTTGCGGCTCGACCACGCGGTCACCCTATCCCGGGGGTCTGCAGCCCCCCGGGATGCTCACAGCTGGGCGTCCGCGTAGACGTTCATCGCGTCGCGCAGGTACTCGACCAGCGAGTCGTCGCCGGACCCGATGTTGCGCCGGAACCGCTCGTCGTCGACGTACAACTGCCCGAGTCCGCGGTAGGCCTCGGCGGTCGGCGTCCAGAACAGGCTCGTCACCTCGAAGTGCAGCTGGACGACGTCCTGCACGCGCTGGTCGGCCACCTGCGCGCCGGCGGCCTTCAACGCGGCCAGTTCCTCGTGGACGCGGCTGTAGCCGGTCCGGGCCTTCTCCGCGTCGTCGGCCGACCACGACTGCATCTTGCGGTAGCTCGCGTCGACGGCGTCGTCACCCCACCGTTCCCGCGCCTCCGCCTCGTACGGATTGTGCTCGAAGCCCTCGAACACCTTGTCGGGTGCCATCTCTCCTCCTTTCTCGATGTTCTCGATGGTGCGTTCGACGGTCCGGACCAGTCGCCGCAGCCGGAGCTGCTCCTCGACGAGCCAGTCGCGATGCCTGGCGAGCACCTCGACCGTGTCCTGCCTGCTCTGCCGGCTGATCACGTCCGCGATCACGTCCAGCCCCAGCCCCAGCTCGCGCAGCAGCAGAATCCGCTGCAGCCGCAGGAGCTGCTCCTGCTCGTAGTACCGCCGTCCGTTGTGCGCGGTCCGGGCCGGCTCCAGCAGCCCGATCGCGTGGTAGTGCCGCAACGTCCGCGCGGTCACCCCCGAAGCCTTCGCGACCTCCGCGATCGACCAGCCCATCCCGTCCTCCCATCGACTGACGAGTACGACGCTAGAGGCTGCCCTTACGGCAACTTCAACTCGATTCGCCCGGCGATCGCCCGGTTCATCGCGTGGAACTGGGGCTCGATGGTGTCGCGCAGCATGCCGGTGGTGAACGGCACGGCGACGCCGCGGAAGGTCTCCTCCTGGATCAGCTTCGAGCGGCCGCCGGGAAGGGCCTCGATCCGGAAGGCGTGCTCGCCGTCGAACACGCCGCCGAGGCCGATCCTGCCGATCCAGCGCAGCTCGCGGCCCGGGTCGACCGCGAGCAGCTTCGGGGCGAATTCGGTCTCCTTGCCTTTGGTGTCCCGCAGGACGTTGGTGATCGTGCTGCCGACGACGAGGTCCCCGGTCGAGGAGACGATGAACGGGTTCCAGTCGGGGTAGGAGGCGCGGTCGGCGAGCACGCTCCAGACCTGATCGGGCGTGGCGTCGATCTCCAGTTCGGTGCGGAGCACGGTCGGGCGGGCGATCGCGTAGACGCTGTAGCCGGTCAGCAGGACGAGCACAGCGCCGAGGCCGATCAGCAGCCGGCGGCGTACGGGACTTCGGTGGGCGGTGACGGTCATCTCGGCTCCTCAGGGCCGAGGACGCTGCGCACGAGCGTCCTCACGTAGTCAGGCGTGAGCGGCTCGCCGGTGACGAGGAGCCGGTAGTACAGCGGGCCGACCAGCTGATCGACCAGTACGGCGGGCGCGACGTGGTCGAGCACGAGTCCGGTCTGCTGCGCCTTGGCGACCACCGCGGTGACGGCGCGATGCCGGTCGGCCCAGAGCGCGCGGACGCTCTCGCCGACGCGCGGGTCTCGGGCGGCCGCTGCGGCCAGGTCGGCGATCAGGCTGGTAGGGGTCGCGGTGAGATTGGCGGCGATCGCGCTGACCAGCTCGGTCAGGTCGCGGCGCGGATCGTCGGTCGGTTCGAAGGGGACGTCGGAGCGCAGGTCGGCGATCAGCGCGACGACAAGCTCGGCCTTCGACGCCCACCGCCGGTACAGCGTGGTCTTGGCGACGCCGGCGCGCTCGGCCACGCGGTCGACCGACAGGCCGTCGTACCCGCCCTGCCGCAGCTCTTCCGCCGCGGCCGCCAGCACCCTGCGGTCGATCGCGGTGTCGCGGGGGCGTCCTCTGGTCATGACTTTACGATACCGAAGTAGCGTAATCAAGGCGATGCATTTCTTTCGCCCTTCAGGCCTTGCCGAAAAGGTGAGTGATGTTCATGCTGATCCGCACGACCTGTTACCGACCAGTCACATAACGTTGAAGGCGGCGGCATGCAGAAGAGATCAGTACGGACCCGAACGGCCGCGATGCTCGCGGCGACGGGCTTGCTCGTCGGGGGCTCGGTCACCACTCCGGCGGCCACGGCCGCACCCCCGCCCCTGGTGTACGTCGCGATGGGCGACTCGTTCGCCGCCGGTTCGCTGGTGCTGCCGGCCAAGGAGGTGCTCACCTGCGCGCGCTCGGCGGTCAACTACGCGTCGCTGATCGCGCAGCAGTTGAAGCCGGCGAAGTTCCGCGACGTGACCTGCGGCGGCGCGACGACCGCCCACTTCGCGAACCCCCAGCCGGGCATCATCGCGGGCACGGCGGCCCCGCAGTACGACGCGCTCAGCGCGGACACCACGGTGGTCTCGGTCGGGATCGGCGGCAACGACATCGGCCTGGTCGGGCTCGCGCTCTCGTGCGTGAACCTGTTGCCGCAGGGGATCGGGACCTCCTGCAAGGCGACCAACACCGCGGGCGGCGTGGACCGGCTCGCGCAGAAGATCGACGCCTTCGCGCCGACGTACGGCACGGTGATCGAGCGGATCCGGCAGCGGGCGCCGCACGCGAAGATCCTGATGGTCGGCTACCCGACGGGGATCAAGAAGGGCGGCTGCTGGCCGTTCGTCCCGGTCTGGGGCGTGGACGCGGACTACCTGCAGGCGGCGCTGACCCGGTTGAACGTGCGGATGGCGGAGCAGGCGAACGCGCACGGAGCGACGTACGTCGACCTGGCGACGCCGAGTGTCGGCCACGACATGTGCAAGCCGGCCGGGACGCGATGGATCGAGGGTCTGATCCCCAGCGCGACGACGAACGGCCTCGTGCCGCTGCACCCGAACGCGGCCGGACTGCGCAACGCGGTGCCGCCGATCCTGGCGGCGATCGGTACGCCGGCGAACGTTTGAGCGGCGCCGGATCCGGCCCGGCCGAGGTTCGGTCGGCGCCGGATCCGCCCCCGAGATCCCGCCGGCACCGATCGGTCGGCCGGTGCTGGCAGGATCGGGCGGGTGGATGGGTTCGAGGCGATCGCGGCCAGCGCAGTTCCGTTGACCGGTGGGTACGGCGGAGAGACGTTTGCCGTCAGCGCGGCCGGTGAGGACGCGGTACTGAAGTTGTACGCGCGGCGGCCGGGCCGGGCTGCCGTCGACGCGGCGTTGCTTCGGCTGGTGCGAGGGCTGCTGCCGGTGCCGCGAGTGCTGGACGCGCAGGTCGACCAGGTGGGCGGCGATCCGACGTACGTGCTGACCGAGCGGCTGCCCGGGATCAACTTGCAGGCCTTCCTCGAGACGGCCGACGACAGGCGGCGGGAGTCGGTCGGCGCGCAGCTGGGGGAGCTGCTGGTGCGTCTGAGCGGGATGCCGTTCCTGAGCTTCGGGGAGTTCCACGGCAGTGAGCTGCGGATCGAGTCGTTCGGGGCGGGAGGGCTCGCGCAGTGGCTGAACCACCACGTCGAGTCCTTCGGGCTGACGCGCGAGCAGGTGGACCGCCTGCGCGAGGTGATCGACCGCGCCGAGGATCTGGCCGACAGCGGGGTGGACCGGTTCTGCCTGGTGCACAGCGACTTCAACGCGAAGAACCTGCTGGTCGACCCGGAAACGGCCAGGATCACCGGGCTGATCGACTGGGAGTTCGCGCACGCCGGTTCGCCGTACGCCGATCTGGGGAACCTGCTGCGATTCGGTGCGGACCCGGTGCTGGAGCGGGCCGCGCTGCGGGTCGTCCGGGAGACCGGTCCGGACCTCGGGGACCGCCTGGTCGAGCGAAGCCGCGGGGCCGATCTGTGGGCGCTGATCGACCTCGCCGCGCGCGCCGGGCAGAACCCGGTGGCCAGCGCCGCGCACTCGCTGATCACCCGGATGGCCGACACTGGGGACCTGGCCGCGGGCCGCCCGGATCCGGACGTCGTACATTGAGAGCAGGTGTTGTGTCAGGGACGTCGGGTGACCTCGGCGGGCGGCCGGTAGCGACCGGGTGCCCCGGGTTGTGCTGCCCGAGCCGGAACACGTATTCTGTCAGTTGCGCTATGGGCCTGCGCGACCTCGGACGGAGTAGGCTCGTGCTCGCAGCAGTCGGTTGGTGATTCTGTCCTCTCAGAGCTTTCCAGCGGTTTGGTGCGATCCAACGGCCCGTGCGCACCCGCACGACACCATCAGCCCACGGAGCAACCCACCACATGACGGCCAGCATCGAGGCACCTCTCGACCCCGCAGTGCGCACCACCCCGCAGGTAGCGGTCAATGACATCGGGTCGGAGGAAGACTTCCTCGCGGCGATCGATCAGACCATCAAGTACTTCAACGACGGCGACATCGTTGAGGGGACCATCGTCAAGGTCGACCGGGACGAGGTCCTGCTCGACATCGGTTACAAGACCGAAGGCGTCATCCCGTCGCGCGAGCTGTCGATCAAGCACGACGTCGACCCGAACGAGGTCGTCAACGTCGGCGATCACGTCGAGGCCCTGGTTCTCCAGAAGGAGGACAAGGAAGGCCGTCTGATCCTCTCGAAGAAGCGCGCCCAGTACGAGAAGGCCTGGGGCACGATCGAGAAGATCAAGGAAGAGGACGGCGTCGTCACCGGTACCGTCATCGAGGTCGTCAAGGGTGGCCTCATCCTGGACATCGGCCTGCGCGGCTTCCTGCCCGCCTCCCTGGTCGAGATGCGCCGGGTCCGCGACCTCCAGCCGTACGTCGGCCAGGAGATCGAGGCCAAGATCATCGAGCTGGACAAGAACCGCAACAACGTGGTCCTGTCCCGCCGGGCGTGGCTGGAGCAGACGCAGTCCGAGGTGCGGATGAACTTCCTCACCCAGCTGCAGAAGGGCCAGATCCGCAAGGGTGTCGTCTCCTCGATCGTCAACTTCGGTGCGTTCGTGGACCTGGGTGGCGTCGACGGTCTGGTGCACGTCTCCGAGCTGTCCTGGAAGCACATCGACCACCCGACCGAGGTCGTCGAGGTCGGCCAGGAGGTCACCGTCGAGGTGCTGGACGTCGACATGGACCGCGAGCGCGTCTCGCTGTCGCTGAAGGCGACCCAGGAAGACCCGTGGCAGCAGTTCGCCCGGACCCACCAGATGGGCCAGATCGTGCCCGGCAAGGTCACCAAGCTGGTTCCGTTCGGTGCGTTCGTGCGGGTCGAGGAGGGCATCGAGGGTCTGGTGCACATCTCCGAGCTGGCCGAGCGTCACGTCGAGATCCCGGAGCAGGTCGTCCAGGTCAACGACGACACGATGGTCAAGATCATCGACATCGACCTCGAGCGTCGCCGGATCTCGCTGTCGCTGAAGCAGGCCAACGAGGGGCTGGACCCGGTCTCCGACGACTTCGACCCCACGCTGTACGGCATGGCGGCGACGTACGACGAGCAGGGCAACTACGTCTACCCCGACGGCTTCGACCCCGAGACCGGCGAGTGGCTCGAGGGCTTCGACAAGCAGCGTGAGGAGTGGGAGCGGCAGTACGCCGAGGCCCACGCGCGCTGGGAGGCCCACAAGAAGCAGATCGAGGACGCCAAGACCGCGGACGTCGAGGCCGGCGAGGCGTCGACGTACTCCTCCGCCTCCACCGGCGGCGGCGGCGCGGCCGCGAAGGACGACGCTCCCGTCGAGGGCGCGCTCGCTTCCGACGAGGCGCTCCAGGCTCTGCGCGAGAAGCTGACCGGCCAGGGCTGATCCACCTGCAGGACCCGAGACCCCCGCACCCCCGTACTGGGTGCGGGGGTCTCGCCCGTTTCCGGGAGGACGCATGCCGCTGCGGCCCTACCGCCGTACCGACGAGCACGCCGTACTCGCACTGATCGAAGCCGACCGCCTGACCGGTCAACCGCCCACCACTCCCGCGATGCTCGCCGAAGCGCTCGCCGGCCGATCGCCGGTGGACAGCAGCTTCTGGACCGAGTTGAACCCTCCCGTCACCGAGGTACTCACCGACGACGAGGTGCTCGGCGTCATCTCGTACGCCGTACGCCCGTCGGACCAGGTCGGCGTGATCCTGTGGCTGCACTGCCGCGAAGCCCCTGACGTTGCCGCCGCGCTGATCGGCCACGCCCTCGATCGCCTTGCACAGCGCGCGATCCTCGCGTTCGACTTCGCCTCCGCGCTGAGCCTCGGGCTGGAAGCCCTGCCTGTACGGCATCGCCCCGCGACTCGTGACGCCTTGGTCGCAGCCGGCTTCGTCGGCGAAGACGTGTGGAGCTACCTCTACGCACGGCTGCCGATGTCTGGTCTGCCGATTGCCACCGAGGTCGAGGTTCGCCCGAGCGAGGAGCCGGGCCGGTTGCAGCTGGATCTCGTGCGGGACGGAAACGTGGTGGCGGAAGCGACGGTGGGCGAACCGGTCGGCGAAGTCGGCGTGCTGTGGTGGATTGCCGTCGCACCGGCCTTCCGCGGGAAAGGACTGGGAGCCGGGTTACTCGGAGCGGCGGCGGAGATCCTGGCGGCTCGAGGCGCTCACGAGGTGATCTTGTTCGTCGACGACGACGCGCCTGACGATCCGGACCGCGACCGGTCGGCGGCGAAGCGGCTGTATGCGCGGGCCGGGTTCCGGGAGGTCGACCGGCTGTGGTCCTGGCGACGGCCCGAACGCGGACTACGGTGAGTGTGCGCGTCAGTCCTGATCTGCCAGGAGAGCTGACAGTGTGGCGGGGTTGAGCTCGGGCGAGCCCGGGAGACCGTTCGTGGTGAGGACGGCGAGAGCCTCACGCCAGTACCGGCGGGCCTGGGGAAGATCGCCGAACTGCCGGTGGGCGTGACCGAGGCTGGTGAGGCAGACGGCCTCGCCCCAGCGATCGGACAGGGCTCTGCTGATCTCCAACGACTCCTGGTAGTAGCGGATCGCGGTGGTCTGGTTGCCGCCGGCCAGCTGGGCCGAGGCGAGCGTGCTCAGCGCGAACGACTCCGCGCGACGCTCGCCGGACGCGTGGTTCAGCCGGACGGAGCGTTCGGCTGCTTCGATCGCCTGCTGGTGGTGCCCGTCGGCAAGGTACGTCTCGGCCAGGCCCGCCAGGTTGCGAGCGACCTCGACGTCGCAGCCGAACTTCTCCAGTGCCTCGATCGCCTGCTGGTGGTGCTTGATCGCGGCCGGGCGGTCACCGGCGTACCGGTACATCCGGCCGAGGTCGGTCAACACGGCGGCCCGGCACCGCTCGGCGCCGATCGAGTCGAACAGCTTCAGTGCGTGCGTGAGGTACTCGGACGTCTTGGGGATGTTCCGGCGCTGCAGGTACGCGCTGCCGAGGCCTTGCGCCAACGCGGCTTCCCCCGCGACGTCGCCCGTACGCCGGGCTGCCTCCAGACCGACCTGCTGCAGCTCGAAGAGTTCGTCGATCGCGCGCAGGTAGATCAGGTACGGCCAGAGCGAGAAGACCAGCCGGTACGCCGCCCGGTCGTGCCCGTGCCGGACCGCGTCGTGCACCGCGGCGATCAGGACGTGACGCTCGGCGGTGAACCAATCGGCCGCCTCAGCCGTCTCGTCGAACGTCAGCGGAGTGACGCCGGGCAGGGGCGAGCCGAAGTCCAGCAGGGGATCCAACCGCTCCAGCGCGGCCTTGCCGCTGCGGGCCGAGTGCGCGTACCAGTCCAGCAACCGGGCGCGAGCCTCCTCTCGTTCTGCGGGCTCCTCGGCCTGCTGAACCAGAGTGCTGGAGTAGAGCCGCAGCAGGTCGTGCAGCTGATACCTGCTGTCGGGATGCTCGACCAGGTGCGCGCCGACCAGCCCGTCCAGGCGCTGGGCCGCTTCGCTCTTGCCGACCGCAGCGAGCGCGGCTGCGGCGTTCAGGCTGATGTCCTGCGCCGGCTGCAGTCCCAGCAGCCGGAACATCCGCGCCTGCTCCGGCGCGAGCACCTGGTACGACCAGTCGAAAACGACCCGCAGGGCACCGTCGTCGTCCTCGTCGACGTCCAGCACACCCAGCCGGTCCGGGTGATCCCGCAACTCACCGATCAGCGCCCGTACGCCGGTCGCCGGTTCCCTGGTGACGCGTTCGGCCGCGATCGCCAGGGCCAGCGGCAACTGTCCACACAGCTCGGCGAGCTCGGCCACTTCCGCCGGGCTCGCCCGCACCTGATGCGGCTCGAAGGTCGCCATCAGGTACGCCGCCGAGTCGTCGGCACCGAAGCGGTCCAGTGCGACCCGGTGAGCTCCCTCCCGTGCGGCCAGGGAGCGCAGCTGGCTCCGGCTCGTGATCAGCACGAGGCAGCCCGGCCCAGGGAGCAGCGGACGCACCTGCTCGGCGTCGCGAGCGTTGTCGAGCACGAGCAGCACCCGGCGTTGCGCGAGCACCGTGCGCAGCATCGCCGTACGGGCCGGGCCGCGATCGGGGATCTGGTCTCCAGGAACGCCGAGGCCACGCAGTAGCAGGTCGAGCGCGACATCTGGCTGCATCGGTTCGCCCGGGCCGTAGCCCTGGAGGTTCAGGTAGAGCTGGCCGTCTGGGAAGCGGTCGGCGACCCGGTGTGCCCAGTGCAGCGCCAGCGACGTCTTGCCGACTCCGCCTTGGCCGTGGACCGCGAGAATCGGCAGGGCTCCGTTCGTGCCGTGCGCCGCGCTCAGCGCGTCCAGCCGAGCGAGGGCGTCCGCCCGGCCGGTGAAGCGCGCTGGACCAGGCGGGAGCTGTCGCGGTGCCTGCGACGACTGCCTGGCGGGGCGTCTGGGTTCGGAGGCCTGCAGCAACTCGGCGTGCAAGCCACGCAGCTCGGCCTCCGGGTCGACGCCGAGCTCGTCGGCCAGCCGGCGCCGCAGTTCGTCGTACAGGGTGAGCGCTTCGGCCGGTCTGCCGGAGCGGCTGAGGGCGGTGAGCAGCCGACGCCACAGTGATTCGCGGAGCGGGTGTTTGGCCGTCAGCTCGCGCAGGGCCGGCAGGACCACGTCGTGGCGACCGGCGGCGAGGTCCAGGTCGATCCGGCGTTCGGTGGCGGTCAGGTAGGCCTCGGTCAGCCGGGGAGCCTGCTCACGGTCGAGCCAGTCGGAGCGGATGCCGCCGAACGGCTCACCGCGCCACAGGGCCAGTGCTGCGGTCAGCAACTCGTGCTCGGCCTGCGGATCGGTTGCGCGGGTGGCGTCCTGGACCAGCTGTGTGAAGAGCAACGCGTCGACCTGCCGCGGCTCGACACGGAGGGCATAGCCGCCCGGAGTGGTGTCGACGCGCACCTCGGGTCCGAGCAGTGTGCGGAGCCGGGCGACGGTGGTGTGCACACTGGCCCGCAGGTTCGCCGGCGGAGCGTCACCCCACAGCCGCTGCCCGATCGCGTCGACCGACACAGACTCCGGTACGGCGAGCGCCAGGACCGACAGCAACGCCCGGACCCGACCGGTCAGCCCAGGCAGCGGTTCGTCGTCGCGCAGCGCCTCGAACGGCCCGAGCAGCCGGATCTCCACGTCGGTCCTCCTGTCCGCTCGCCGGTGCGCCCATTCTCGGGGACGGCTGTGTTTTTGGCCTCGCTCCGCTCGGCGGGTCCACTCTTCGTTCGGCCGTCGGCCGGGCTCGATAGGGTGCACGGGTGCTGAGAGTCGGATTGACCGGGGGAATCGGGTCGGGCAAGAGCTCGGTGTCGCGGCGGCTGGCGGACCGCGGTGCCGTGGTGATCGACTCCGACCTGCTGGCGCGGGAGGTGGTCGCGCGCGGGACGGACGGGCTGGCCGAGGTGGTCGCGGCGTTCGGGGACGGCGTACTGACGCCCGACGGCGAGCTGGATCGGCCCGCGGTCGGCAAGCTCGTGTTCGGCGACGAGGTGGCGCGGCGCACGCTGGAGGCGGTGATCCATCCCCGGGTCCGGGCGCGGGCCGCCGAGATCGAGCGGGCGGCGCCGGCCGACGCGGTGGTCGTGCACGACATCCCGCTGCTGGTGGAGACCGGACAGGCGGACAAGTTCGACCTGGTGCTGGTGGTCGACGTACCGGTCGAGGTGCAGGTCGAGCGGCTGACCACGCAGCGCGGCATGGCCGAGGACGAGGCGCGGCGGCGGATCGCGAGCCAGGCGACGCGCGATGACCGGCTGGCGGCGGCGGACGTCGTGATCGACAACGCGGGCAGTCTGGACGACCTGGACCGGCGGATCGACGAGGTCTGGGCGGAGCTCACCGCCCGGCGACCAGGGCACGGTCCGGACACGAACGCTTGACCCCTGCGCGGGAAATGATGAAATCCGGCCGGTCTGTACGAGAATCACGCCGGTCCCGCACGACCTAGGTAGGGAGGAAGCGTGGAGTGTCCGCGCTGCGGCTCTGAGGTCCCCGACGTCTCGCAGTTCTGCCACCACTGTGGCACCGGACTGCACTCGACGGACCCCGGGCGCAAGAACGCGTACGCCGCCAGACCGGACGAGCCCGTGGCCTCGTTCAAGCTGGTGTCGACGATCATGCCGCAGGGCTCCGGCCGGCAGCCGTACACCTACAAGGTCGCGCTCGGCGTCGCGCTGCTGCTCACGGTCGTGGCCGCGGCGCTCGGTGCGCTGCCGGTGGCGATCATGGTGGCTGCCTTCGCGATCCCGATCGTCTACATCCTCTACCTGTACGACGTGAACCTCTGGGAGGACGAGCCGATCCCGGTCGTCGCGGCGGCGTTCCTGCTGACCGGCGTACTGGCGGC
The DNA here is from genome assembly GCF_001984195.1 of Kribbella sp. ALI-6-A. Classification (GTDB taxonomy): domain Bacteria; phylum Actinomycetota; class Actinomycetes; order Propionibacteriales; family Kribbellaceae; genus Kribbella. The sequence goes on along the minus strand of NZ_MTQN01000011.1, from coordinate 594,087 downwards.
TGTCTTCACCTGGCTGTGGTCGGACCGGATCGGTCGGTCGCTGGACACCATCGGCAGCAACGACGCGGGTCCGGCCGGACGCGACCTGCTGATCCTGTTGCTGCTGGTGCCGGTCGTGTCGGTACTGATCCAGCAGGCTGGACCGCTCTACCTGGCCTCGCGGCCGCGCTACGACGACCTGATGGACGGCTTCACGTTCGGTGTGGTCGCCGGTGTCGGGTTCGCCTGCTTCGAGACGCTGGTGCTGCACTGGGGGTGGATCAGCGGTGGGTTCACCGGTCCTGGCTCCGGTGCCGGCACGTGGATCTCGATCGTCGTGCTGCAAGGGTTCGTGAAGCCGCTGATCTACGGGTCGGCGGCCGGACTGGCTGTCGCGGAGTTCTCCGGGCTGGGCGAGGGCTACGACGGGTTCACCCCGCGCTGGGTGATCGGTGTGCTGCAGGCGATCGCGGTGAACGCGCTGTTCCAGGGTGGTGTGTACCTGCTCGGCTTCGTCGGCGGACAGGGCTCCTGGATCGGGGCGATCCTCGGTGTGGTCTGGGGCGTGCTGCTGCTCGGGGCGTTGATCGTGCTGGTCCGGACCGTGCTGCACAAGGGACTGCTGGAGGCGGCGCTGGAGTCGGCCGCTCGTGGCGGGTCGAACCACGCGTCCGGTGAGCTGGGCTTCTGCACCCGGTGCGAGATGCCGCTGCTGCCGCACTCGGACTTCTGCTCGGCCTGCGGCAACGCGGTGCGGTCGGTGCCCAAGTCGGAGCGAGGGGTCGTGGCATGAGCAACCAGCAACCGCCGTACCAGGGCCGGCCGCCGTATCAGGGTCCGCCTCCGCAGCAGGGGCAGCCGCCGTACCAGGGGCCTCCGCCGCAGCAGGGGCAGCCGCCGTACCAGGGTCCGCCTCCGCAGCAGGGACAGCCGCCGTACGGGCCGCCGCCGCAGCAGCGTCCGCTGTATCAAGGGCCGCCGCAGCCGTACGGGCCGCCTGCTCAGCAGCCGCCGCCGTACCAGGGTCCGCCGCAGCAGCCGCCGTACCAGCAGGGACCGCCGCCGCCGTACCAGCAGCAGTACCCGCCGCAGGGGTTCCCGGGTGGGCCGCCGCCGCAGCAGTGGGGGCCACAGGGACCGCAGTTCCAGCGCGGTGGCGGTCGGGGCCAGGGCAGCAAGAAGATCCTGGCGCTGGCCGGCGGTGCGCTCGCCGTGGTCGTGGTGATCGGCGTCGTGCTGGCGCTGGTCTTCGGCCGCAGTGACGGCAACAACGTCCAGCCCGACCCGAACCCGCAGCCGACCGGTCAGCCGAGTCAGGACGCCGACAAAGGCATCGAGGTCGGGGAGGGCGTCTTCGTCGATCCGGCCGCGGGGTACCTTCGCAGGACGCTGAAGGGTTTCAAGGGCGTCTACCTGCTCAAGCAGGGGGAGGGCTACTTCATGGTGCAGACCGTCAAGGCGGGCAACGACACCGCGGACACCGTGCTGCCGGTGCTGATCGCGTCCGAGCGCAAGGCGCAGCCGACCGGCTTCAAGGTCAAAGAGGTGCGGCGCGATGCTCCCGGACCGGACGAGAAGAGCCCGGTGAAGCAGGTCTCGACCCAGGCGTTCCAGTCCGTCGCGACCGGGCAGGCCGGCAGCTTCGGCGTGGTCGGGTTCGTCGGCGTGATCGAGCGCAATGACGGGATCATGACGGTCGTTCGGGTGTACGGCCGGCAGGACAAGTCCGCGACGTTGCAGCCGGACACGACTGCCATGTTCAGGTCGGTGGTTGCGAGCCAGTGAGCAACAAGCGCGACAAGGGCCCGGCCGACAACCCCTGGGTCCGCAAGACCGATCCGGCCGACGACGAGGGCGGGGCTCCGCAGGAGGAGCTGCCGCCGTCTCCGTGGTCGCTGGACGTACCGCCACGCCCGGCACAGTCAGGCGCTCCGGCCCACGGCGGCTGGGGCCGGGCCGAACCGGCGCAGCCCACCACTCCCGACACCGGTACGCCGGGAGCGGGCGGCTGGGGAAAGGCCGGCGACGCCGGCGCGGCCGCGGGCGGCTGGGGGACGGCCGGTTCAGGAATTCCGGGCGCCGGTGGCGGTCCTGGCCAGGCCGGGGTGACCGGTCCGGCCGGAACGGGTGCCAGTGGCTGGTCCGGCGATGCTGCCGGCGGTGCGACCCGGACCAGCTCTTCCTGGGGCGACAAGGTCGGTCCGCCGTCGCTGCGCCGCCCGGAGCCGGTCAAGAAGAAGCCGCCGGTCCCGCCGTTGCTGCTGCCGCTCGCCGGAGGCATCGCCGTCGTGCTGCTGGTCGCCGTAGCGCTCGTCGTACTGACCGGTGGGGACGACAAGGCCAAGGACCCGACGCCGGCTCCCACCGTGACCACGCCGCCGGCCTCGACGTACACGCCGCCCGCGAACGCGATCGCCGTCGACTACGGCGTCTCGATCGTCCCGGTGGCCGGCTGGAGCGTGTTCGCCAACGAGAAGCAGGGCAAGCAGCTTGTCACCTACGCCCCGAACCGCGAACCGCGCGCGTTCCTGTGGGTCCGGCAGAAGCTGAACGTCTCGGCCCAGACCTACCTGCTGGCGATCGTCGAGGGCGAGACCGAGAAGGACATCGCCCAGCTCGGCGCCGTACGGAACCTGCCGTGCCCGCGCGACGTCTTGGTGGAGTGCGTCGCGATCAGCTACACCTCCGACACCAAGGAGGGCAAGGTCAAGGGCTCGGTCGAGGCGTACCGCCGCAAGGACGGCGTGGTGACCGCGCTGGACTTCCGCAGCCGCGCGGACTACGCGGCCAAGGCCGAGTCCGACGCGGCACCGATGAAGCAGTCGGTCATCGACAGTCTGTGACCACCCCGCTCAACCAGACGACACATCGCGAGAGGCCCAGATGAGTCAGCAGTACGGACCTCCCCAGTACCAGCCCCAGAACCAGCAGCAGTACCCGCCGCCGGGGCCGGGTGGCTGGGGACCCGGGCCCGGCTACCCCCAGCAGTTCCGGCCGGGCGGCCGGAAGCACCGGCGGACCCAGTGGATCGTGATCTGCGGCGCGGCGCTGGCCGTCGTGCTGATCGCCACCGGTGTGGTCCTGCTGGTCACGTCGGGACCGAAGGACGAGGTCGCCGCCCCGACGCCCACGCCGGCCGAGACGCTGACCCCGCAGCCGGTCGGCACGCTGTACACCCCGCCGACGCCGTCGCCGACCGCGACGCAGATCACCAAGGGCCCGTACGACAAGGGCGTGGAGATCGGCGGGGGCGTCTGGTTCACCCCGGCGAAGGGCTGGATCAAGGACCCCGACACGAGCCGCTCCGGCCACAGCTACCTGCTGCCCGAGCCGGGCCGGCCGGGCGCGATCGACGGCTACTTCTGGATCCGGCAGACCCGGCTGATGGGCGCCAAGCGGTTCGCCGAGCACCTGGTCGACGTCGAGTCGAACAACCTGCACCACGTGGTGATCGGCAAGGGTGGCTTCCGCAAGTGCCCGAACAAGGCGCTCAAGCTGTGCTACGCGACCAACTACTCCGCGGTGGTGCCGGTCAAGGGCAAGAAGCCGGTGGTGTTCTCCGGGTTCATCCAGACCTTCGAGGACCACACCGGCCAGACCACGGCGACCGACTCGGCCCTGCAGCGCGAGGTCTGGGCGCAGCGCAAGCAGGAGATCCTGAACATGAACGGGACCCTGGTCCGCTCCTTCTGAGCGCCCGGCGGCCGCTCGCTCGAAAACTGTCGGTGGGTGCCCGTACGGTGGAGGGCATGAGACAGGTCTCGGATCTCCAGCGTATGGTCGCCCCGCTCAAGGTGGTGGCGGACTTCGAGCCGGCGGGTGACCAGCCGGCCGCGATCGACGAGCTCGAGCGCCGGATCAACGCCGGCGAGCAGGACGTGGTCCTGCTCGGCGCCACCGGTACGGGCAAGACGGCGACGATGGCCTGGCTGGCCGAGCGGATCCAGCGCCCGATGCTGATCCTGCAGCCGAACAAGACGCTGGCCGCGCAGTTCGCCAACGAGCTGCGGCAGTTCTTCCCCGACAACGCGGTCGAGTACTTCGTCTCCTACTACGACTACTACCAGCCCGAGGCGTACGTCCCGCAGACCGACACCTACATCGAGAAGGACTCCTCGATCAACGAGGAGGTCGAGCGGCTGCGGCACTCGGCGACCTGGTCGCTGCTCACCCGGCGCGACGTGATCGTGGTCGCGACGGTGTCGTGCATCTACGGCCTGGGCTCGGCCGACGAGTACCTGAACCGGATGATCCACGTGAAGGTCGGCGACGAGACCGACCGCGACGGGCTGCTGCGCAAGCTGGTCGGCGTGCAGTACGCGCGCAACGACCTGGCCGGCACCCGCGGCACGTTCCGGGTCCGTGGCGACACGCTCGAGGTCTTCCCGGTGTACCAGGAGCTCGCGGTCCGGGTGGAGTTCTTCGGCGACGAGATCGAGCGGCTGATGACGCTGCACCCGCTGACCGGCGAGGTGCTCAGCGAGGAGGACGAGCTCTACATCGGCGCCGCGACGCACTACGTCACCGCGCCGGAGAAGATGGAGCGCGCGATCAACTCGATCGAGGCGGAGCTGGCCGAGCGGCTGGCCGAGCTGGAGCGCGGCGGCCAGCTGCTGGAGGCCCAGCGGCTGCGGATGCGGACGACGTACGACATCGAGATGATGCGCCAGATCGGCACCTGCTCCGGCATCGAGAACTACTCCCGGCACACCGACGGCCGCGCGCCGGGCACGGCGCCGCACTGCCTGCTGGACTACTTCCCCGAGGACTTCCTGCTGGTGATCGACGAGTCGCACGTCACCGTGCCGCAGATCGGCGGGATGTACGAGGGCGACATGTCCCGCAAGCGCACGCTGGTCGAGCACGGCTTCCGGCTGCCCTCGGCGATGGACAACCGGCCGCTGCGCTGGGAGGAGTTCCTGGAGCGGATCGGCCAGACCGTGTACCTGTCCGCGACCCCGGGGCAGTACGAGCAGGACAAGTCCGACGGCTTCGTCGAGCAGATCATCCGGCCGACCGGCCTGATCGACCCCGAGGTGATCGTCAAGCCGACCAAGGGCCAGATCGACGACCTGATCCACGAGATCCGGCTCCGGGTCGAGCGCAACGAGCGCGTCCTGGTCACCACGCTGACCAAGAAGATGTCCGAGGACCTGACCGACTACCTGCTCGAGATGGGCATCCGGACCAGGTACCTGCACAGCGAGGTCGACACCCTGCGCCGGGTCGAGCTGCTGCGCGAGCTGCGCATGGGCGAGTACGACGTCCTGGTCGGTATCAACCTGCTGCGCGAGGGCCTCGACCTGCCCGAGGTGTCGCTGGTCGCGATCCTCGACGCCGACAAGGAAGGCTTCCTGCGGTCGGGCCGGTCGCTGATCCAGACCATCGGCCGTGCGGCTCGTAACGTGTCCGGCGCGGTGTTCATGTACGCCGACAAGATCACCCCGTCGATGGAGCAAGCGATCGACGAGACCAACCGGCGGCGCGCCAAGCAGGTCGCGTACAACCTGGAGCACGGCGTCGATCCGCAGCCGCTGCGCAAGAAGATCGCCGACATCACCGACATGCTCGCCCGCGAGGACGCCGACACCGCCGAACTGCTGGGCAACGGCCGTACGCAGTCGCGCGGCAAGGCTCCGGTGCCCGGCGGCGGCAAGGGCAAGGCGGGGGAGAAGGCGAAGGAGCTGGCCGGCGGCATGCCGTCGTCCGACCTGGCCGACCTGATCCAGCAGCTCACCGACCAGATGCACACGGCCGCGGCCGAGCTGCAGTTCGAGGTCGCCGCCCGCTACCGCGACGAGATCTCGGAGCTGAAGAAGGAGCTGCGGCAGATGGTGAACGCCGGCGCCAGGTAGTCGGCCGGCAGGTGCCGACCGGGTGAATGGTCAAAGGATTACCAACACGGAGAGTTTCGCGGCGATAACTGTCGGGGAAAACCTAGGTGCGCTCGCCGCCCCGCGAGCGTTCCGCCCCCGTAGAGATTGGCCCGCCCATGCGCATCTCGCCGTTGTCTCGTGTCCGGCCCCGTTCGATCAAACCGTTCGCCGCAGGCCGTACCGGCTTCGCCCTCACCGCCGGGCTCGGCCTGGCGGTCGCGACCGGCCTGAGCACCGCTGCCGGCGCAGCGCCCGTCCCTGAAAGCGTCCCAGCCTCCGGAGCCGGCGTGGCTGCGGCTGCGGGGTCCGAGTCCGGCGTGGCGTCTGCTGCGGCTGCCCGCTCCGAGTCCGGCGTCGCCTCGGGTGCGGCGGTAGTCTCAGAGGCCGGTGCTGCGGTGGGAGCGCCGGGCGGGCTGCCCGTCACGCTCCGGTCGGCGCAGCGGGCGCTGTCCGACCAGTCGACTCGCGCGTTGGCTCAGGCTGTAGCGGTCGATGCGCTCGCGCAGAGCACGGAGACTGGTGGCGCCGCGCCCGCGTTGGCTGCCTCCCGGCTGGCCGCTGCCAAGCGCGACCTCGTCGTGGACGTCAGGTCGGCGACCGCCGGCTGGGCCCGAGGGGTCGCGTACATCGAGGCGCCGAGCGTCGAGCACGCAGCGCCGCAAGGCTGGTTGTTCGTCGCTCGGCACGTCGGCGGGCGGTGGGTGACCGGGCTGGAAGGTGACCAGGAGTTCGCCGGGCTGGTCGCGACGTCTCCGCTCGTGCCGGCCGCCGAGCGCGGCACCCTCAAGGCCTTCGCGGAGAAGAAGGCGACGGCCACGAACGGCACCCTCGCCGCGACCGGTCTGCTGCTGCCCTGGATGCCGGACTACTACATGACGATGTCCGGCGGCCCGCACGCCTGGGACGGCGGCTCCGGACCTTGGAGCAGCCTGGACTTCGCCGGCGGCAACGCGAGCGGCATCGTGCGCTCGTCGGGTTCCGGCACCGCGACCTCGATGTGCGGCGCCGGCGGCGGCTGGACCCGGGTGATCCACCCGAACGGGTTCTCGACGGACTACTACCACATGCACAGCACGACGTACTACAACGGAACGGCGGTCGGCCGCAGCGCCTACCTCGGCGTGATCGGCGTCGACGTGTGCGCCGGTGGAGCGGCCAGCGGAGCCCACGTCCACTGGGGGCTGCGCACGTACGACGCGGCGATGAACGGCCAGTACACCAACCTGCACGGTCGCGGGATCGGCGGCTGGACCTTCTACCACGGCACCGCGCAGTACGGCGGCTACGCGACCCGCCTCGGCGTCACTGCCTACCCCGGCCACGCGATCTACAACCGCCTGAGCTGAACCTGCGGTTCACTGAACAGGAGCAGCGGCGATCGGTGCCGCTGCTCCTGATGTTCGGGAGGCGACGATGCGACTGACCGGGAAGGACCTGCTCGAGCACTGTCTGGCCAAGCCGGGCGCGTGGCAGGACGAGCCGTGGGAGGGTGACCTCGTCGCGAAGGTGGGCGACAAGATCTTCGCGTTTCTCGGCGACGAATCGGTCGGGATCAAGAACGGCGGCAACCGCGACGAGGCCGACGAACTCGTGCACGCCTACCCCGGCGACGTGTCGACGATGGCCTACATCGGCCGCTACGGCTGGAACACCGTGCGGCTGGGCGGCGCCGTACCGGACGACGAGGTCCTCGAGCTGGTCGACGCGTCGTACCGGAGCGTGGTCGGCAAGCTGCCCAAGAGCCGCCGGCCCGTCTGAAGACAGCTCATTGGGGTCAACCTGATCACGCGGCAGAAATATTCCTGTCGCGCAGCGTGATCATCCCGACAGGAGGGTACCGGGCCGCCGATTTGGAAACTCGGACATCGACCCGCCAGAATGGGGGCGTTGAAGGGGAGTATTCCTTCGCGGCGGTATCGTCATCACGGTCAGGGAGTTCTGTCCCAGCCCGGTGCCGCCGGCCAGGCCCGAGTTTTCGAGCCAGGCGGAAGAGACCTTCGGAGTCCACTTTCGCATGCGCTCCGGAGGATGCCTGTGCACGTTCACGATTACGTCTGGTACATCACGGTCGGGGTCCTGCTCGCCCTGCTCGCGTTCGACGTCTTCATCATCGGACGCCGGCCGCACGAGCCGAGCACCAAGGAATCGGCCACCGCGATCGCCTTCTACGTCGGCCTCGCGGTCATCTTCGGCCTGGGTGTCTGGGCGTTCTCGGGGGGCCAGTACGCCGGGGAGTTCTACGCCGGCTGGCTGACCGAGTACAGCCTCAGTGTCGACAACCTGTTCATCTTCCTGATCATCATGTCCAGGTTCAACGTGCCAAGGAAGTACCAGCAGACCGCGTTGCTGATCGGCATCATCCTGGCGCTGTTCTTCCGCGGCATCTTCATCGCCGTCGGCGCGGCCGCGATCAACCAGTTCTCCTGGGTCTTCTACCTGTTCGGCGCGTTCCTGGTCTACACCGCGATCCACCTGGCGATGCAGGGCGAGAACGACGACGAGGACTACAAGGAGAACGCGGTCATCCGGTTCGCCCGTCGCCGGCTGAACGTCAGCGACGACTACAACGGTGTCAAGCTGACCGTGATGAAGAACGGCAAGCGGCTGTTCACCCCGATGGCGATCGTGATCGTCGCGCTCGGTACGACCGACTTGCTGTTCGCGCTGGACTCGATCCCGGCGATCTACGGCCTGACCCAGGAGCCGTTCCTGGTCTTCACCGCGAACGTGTTCGCGCTGATGGGTCTGCGGCAGCTGTACTTCCTGCTCGGCGACCTGCTGCGGCGACTGATCTACCTGTCGATCGGCCTGTCGGTCGTGCTCGCGTTCATCGGCGTCAAGCTGGTCCTGCACGCGATGCACGAGAACGAGCTGCCGTTCATCAACGGTGGCGAGCACATCAAGTGGGCGCCGGAGATCCCGATCTCGGTGTCGCTCGGGTTCATCATCGTCACGCTCGGCATCACCACCGTGCTCAGCCTGTGGAAGTCGCGTCAGATCGCGGCCACCGAGGCAGCCAACGGCACCGCCCAGACCACCCCGGCCGAGACCGCCGGTGGCGAGCTGGACGAGGCGACCCCGCGGCCGCAGGACGTCGTGGACCAGGACGCCAAGGCCAAGGCCGAGGCCGAGCTGCACCGGACGGACTCGAAGAAGCCCTGACCCGGCAGTCGTGAGCAGCGCCCGCACCGAGTACTCGGTGCGGGCGCTGTCCTGTCCAGGGGCAGGGGCGGCTCCTCAACGGGAAGGGACCGGCGAGGAGCCGCCCGGCGGCGGCGTCAGGGAGTCCCGGCGAACCGGGCGAACCCTGGCTGGGTTTTGCCGCCGACCTTCAGGAAGTCGCCGCCCATGGTGACCGTGGACGCCGAGACGCTGATCGCCCAGACGCCGAAGATGCCGTCGGGCTGCGGATCCCACGCGGTCGCCGTTCCGGTGCTGACCGAGAACGCGGCGGCGTGCAGCCGGGCGAGCTTCTCGACCGGCAGGTTGGTGAAGTGCCCGCCGACATAGACCTCGGTCGCCGACGTACCGATCGCCTGGACGTCGCCGCCGGTCCGGATGGTGTGCACCGGGTTGTTCGGCGAGGCCCCGGCCGGGTCGTAGGCGTAGGTGCGGTTCGACGTCGTGCTGAAGTAGAACCGCGTGCCGTCCGGGGTCAGCGCGGCCGCGATGCCCGCGCCACCCGCGCTCGGAGCGAACGCCGTGAGTGCACCGGTCGCCGCGTCGAGCTGTGCCGCGCCGGCCCGGCTCGCACCGTTCACGGCGTTGAAGCCGCCGACGGCGTAGAGCTTCGTGCCGTCGGGTGAGGCCAGCAGCGCCTTGACGGTGTTGTTCGCGTTCGCGGAGAAGCCGGCGACCGGCGTACCGGTGGCGACCGTGAGGGCTGCCAGCCGGATCGCGTCGCCGCCACCGGCCCGGGTGAACGAGCCGCCCGCGTAGACGGTCTGCCCGGACACCGCGAGTGCGCGGACGGTGTTGTTGGCGGCCTTTTGCCAGTTGGGATCCGTCGCGCCGGTGGCGGTGTCCACGGCGGCGAGATAGGTGCGTGCGGACGGGCCGACCGAGGTGAACGTGCCACCGAGGAAGACCCGCGAGCCGTCGGCGGTCGCGGCCACGGCGTACACGATGCCGTTCGGGGACGGGTTCCACGTCGGGTCGACACTGCCGTCGGCGCGGATCGCCGCCGCGTTGGCGCGCGGGTACCCGTTCAGCATGCTGAAGTCGCCGCCGACCATCACCGTGCCACCGGACAAGGCGACAGTGCTGACGGTTGCCTCAGCTCGCGGGTCCCACGCGGTCAGCGCGCCGGCCGAGGTGAAGGCGGCGGCGCGGAGCCGGGACTGACCGGCCGCGGTGGTGAAGGCTCCACCGGCGTAGATCGTGGTCGCCGTCGAGTTCACTGTCAGCGAGTTGACCGCACCGTCGACCGCGGGCGCGTACGCCGTGAGCGCACCCGTAGCGAGGTCGACCGCGCCGAGCCCCGAGCGGGCCTGTCCGCCGGCTTGACTGAACGCACCGCCGAAGTACAGCGTGGCGGCCGTCGCAGCGAGTGCGTTGACCGGCCCGTTGGTGTCGGCGCTCCAGCCCAGCGCGGAGCCGCCGGCGTCGAGCGCGACCAGGTTCGCCCGGGCCGCGCCGCCGGCGTTGACGAAGGATCCGCCCGCGTAGACGGTTCCGCCCTGGACGGCGAGTGCCGCGACCGGACCGTCGACGGCGGGGGCCCACGCGCTGACGGCACCGTTGCTGCCGACCGCGCCGAGGTTGGCGCGGCCCTGTCCGCCGAGCTCGCTGAACGAGCCACCGACGTACACGGTGGTGCCGTCGGCGCTGGCCGCGAGTGCGGAGACCGTTCCGGACACGCCCGGGTTCCAGGGGAGCAGGGCACCTGTCACGCGGTCGACCGCAGCCAGCCCGCTCCGGGCGGAGCCGCCCATGGCGGTGAACGACCCGCCGAGGTAGACCACGTTGCCGACGCTGACGATCGACTTGATCAGTCCGGTCGGCCGCGGGTCCCACGCGGTCACCGTTCCGGTGGACGTGACCCGCGCGGCACCGTTGCGGACGAAGCCGCCGGCGAACTCGAACGTGCCGCCGACGTACCAGCCGCCGGATCCGTCGCGGACCGCGGTGCTGACCGTACCGTTCACCCGAGGCAGCGCGGTCCGTACGCCGGTGCTGCCGTCGACCGGGACCGCGCCCGCGGTGGCCGGTCCCGCCCAGGAGAACTCGCCGCCGATGATGGTGCGATCACCGACGTGGGTGCTCGCGTAGACGACGCCGTTCACGCCGTCGGTCACCGACGCTGTCGAGGTGACCGATGCGGACGCGGACGGCAGGCTGGTCGCCACCGCGGCGGCGATCAGTGCCGGGACGCTCACGGCGATGGCGACCCGCCGGCCGGTGCGTCCCAGGAGCCCGTGACCCAAGGCAGGACGAGACGAATGGATGGACCTGTGGATGGACATGGCAGACCTCCAGTTTGACCAGTACTCGGCAAACTGGGCAGGCCGGTTTCGCCCTGGCTCCCCACCGCGTCAGCGACCAATCACGCCGGTGGCTCGATGCCCCCTCCCCAGCGCCCCCCAGGCGCAGCAATGACGCTAGCAGTGTCGGGCGGTGGCGGACAGGGGTGCGCGACAGCGTTCTCGAAGGGTCGCCGCCCGAGTGGTTTGCGTGGTCAGAGGCGGGCCGCGGCGACCAGGGTTTCGTGGCGTTCCGGCAGCAGCGGCTGGTTCTCCAGGCGCTTGCCGGTTTCCGAGGCGTGCAGCATGCCTTCGGGGGACACGAAGCCGACGTGGTGGATCTGCCGGCCCGGGCGGCCGAAGAAGTACAGGTCACCCGGCTTCGCCTCGTCGATCGGCACCGACTCCAGCGCGTCCGCCTGGTCGTGCGCGTCGCGGGGGATCCGCTGACCGAGCACGCGGCTCACGGCGTGGATCAGCCCCGAGCAGTCCAGCCCGTACGTCGAGGTGCCGCCCCACAGGTACTCGAGTCCCAGGAACAGCGATCCCAGCCGCAGCCGCTCCTCCGTGGTGGCCGGGGTGTCCACGTCCCGGAGGGCGTTGTCGGCGAGCCAGCCGAGGGCGCCGTCGGGAAGCGCGACGCGGGTGAAGCCGTCGACGTGCTCGACCGAGGACAGCACCGTGCCGAACGAGAGCTCGGCCAGCGCGCCGGCGCCCGCAGCGTCGGCGCCAGTGCCCGGCGAGTCGAGGCCAATCGAGCCGGAGCGGGCAGTTCCCGGCTCGGCCGTCAGCGTGGCGACCGGAACAGTGACGGCGACCGGCGCCGTGGCCGAGCTCGGCAGCTCACCCAGATGCGCCGATGGGACCCAACCGGGATAACCGAGCTCGTCGGCCGACGACGGCTGCCACGGCGCGACGATCTCGGACCAGCCGTCCCGCTCGGAGCGGACGATCACCGGTTCGCCGTACAGCAGCTGGGTGAGGGTCCGGCCGTGCAGGCCGAGGCGGGTCTCGGTGTCCATCGACTTGGTCCACGCGGCGACGTCCGGTACGGCGGCGACGGCCGGGGCGTCGATGTCGCGCGGGGCTTCGGGGGAGGTCCACACGGTGCTGACCGGGACCTTGGCGGCTACTACCTTCATGCGATCAAGCCTGTCACGCCGAGCCCAGGAGTCGTGGGCAAGTGGATGGTGGACCCTTCGTAGCTGATCCCGCCCTCGACCGGCGCCTGTTTCAGCCACCAGGCCGCGTCGAGATCGTTCACCGCCGTCGTCGGGTACGCAGCGACCAGGGCGGCCGCCGCGCCGACGCCGACGTGGCTTTCCATCATCGAGCCGACGATGGCGCCGAGCCCGTGCGCACGGGCGAGTTCCAGCAGCGTCCGGGCCGGCCCGAGACCGCCGCACTTGGCCAGCTTCACGTTGACCAGGTCAGCCGCGCCGTACCGGATCACGTTCACCAGATCCCGGACGCCGTACACGCTCTCGTCGGCCAGGATTGGCGTACTGACCCGGTCGGTGATCCAGGCCATCGCGTCCAGGTCGGCGGCGGCAACTGGCTGCTCGACCAGTTCGATCGCGCAGCCGGCGTCCTCCAGCGCGCGGATCGCGGTGACGGCGTCGCGACGGTTCCAGCCCTGGTTCGCGTCCAGGCGGATCCGCGGCTCGGGTCCGACGGCCTCACGCACCCGGCGGACCCGCTCGAAGTCGGCGGCCGCGTCACCCGTCCCGACCTTCACCTTCAGTACGCCGAACCCGTCGCGCAGCCGATCGGTCGCGGCCTGGACCAGCGCGTCGGCGTCGCCGGCCGACAACGTCACGTCGGTCTCGACCGTCGTCCGGGTCGAGCCGAGGAAGCCCTGCAGCGTCCGCCCGACCCGGCGCGCCGCCAGGTCGTGCAGCGCGACGTCGACCGCGGCCTTCGCACCGAAGTTGCCTTGCGCCGCGCCCTGCAGACGACGCAACGCCTCGGTCAGGTCGTCCGGTCCGAGTCCGTCGAGCGCCGTGGTGATCGGGCCTTCGACGCAGGCCTGCGCGCCGGCCAGTGAGTCGCCGGTCACCTTCCAGACCTGCGGGGCCTCGCCCCAGCCGGTGTGCTCACCGTCGCTGATCGAGACCAGCAACGAGTCGGCGTGGGTCGCGGTCCGCAGTGCCGTCACGAAGGGCGTGTGCAGCGGAGCCGAGACCAGGTGGGTGGAGATCTTCATCAGCGCACCGCCTCCAGGTCGTGCCGGTGGGCCCAGGCTTCGCCGGCGATCGCGGCGATCAGCTTCTGCGCGTCGGGGTCGGCCAGCTCGGACGTCGTACAGACGGCCAGGACGAAGGGTTCGGCGTCGGCCGGGCGGACGATGCCGCCGTCGTGCCGGATCCGCACGTCCCAGCCGTTCTTGTGCTCGACCCGGGTGCCGGCCGGGACGCCGGCCGGGATCTCCCCGTTCCACTCGTTCGCGGCCAGCAGGTCGCGAAGGTACTTGCCCGAGGCCCCGTCATCATTGCCAGCAGCAACCAGTACGGCGGCCAGACCGGCCGGGGTCATCAGGTTGCTGATTCCCGCCGCCTGCGCGGCCACGTCGTCGATGCCGCGCCGGATCGCGCTCGCGTCCCCGGCGTACTGGAGGAGGATCGCGTTCGCCGCGTCGACGCCGACCTGTTCCAGCACCAGATCGGTCGCCAGGTTGCTGGACCGGGTGATCATCTCGGTCGCGAGCCAGTCCACCGTGACCTGCTCGCCGAGCTTCGTCCAGGTGGCCGGCGCCTCGTCCTCGGCCCGGTTCACTCCGAACCGCCCACCGGCCGCCGAGGCGAAGTCGTTGTGCACGGTCACCGGCTGGTCCAGGGCGAGCTCACCCGCGTCGACCTTGCGTAGCATCGCCATTGCTACCGGCAGTTTCATCGTGCTGGCGGAGTAGTGCGGACGGTCCGCGTCGTGAGTGAACACCGCGGCGCCGTCGAGCCGGCCGAGCCAGACGCCGAACGCGCCTCGACCGCCCACTTCGCCCAGCAGGTCAGCAATAGCCATGATGGTTACTTTTCCACATGCTGACCCAATCTGATGTAGCGGGCTTGCGGACTGGGACTGCCTGGCAGACTGCACCCGTGTCCAGAGCACTCGGCCTGATCCTCGGCTTCGCCGCCGACCGCCTCCTCGGCGACCCGCGCCGCTACCACCCGGTCGCCGGCTTCGGCCGGCTCGCGTCCCGCCTCGAGCGTGCCACGTACGCCGACTCGCGCGCAGCCGGTACGGCGTACGCGGCGGTGCTGGTGGCGTCGGCCACGGCGGCCGGCGTCGTCGCCGAGCGGCTGACCAAGGACCGGCCGGTCGCTCGGACGCTGGTGACGGCGGCCGCGACCTGGGCCGTGCTCGGCGGCCGGAGTCTGGAGCGCGAGGCGTCGGTGATGTCCGGGCTGCTGGAGGCCAAGAACCTGCCGGAGGCTCGCGAGCGGTTGAGTCATCTGTGCAGCCGCGATGCCACCGACTTGGACGCCGACGAGCTGGCGCGGGCGACGGTGGAGTCGATCGCGGAGAACACCTCGGACGCGACGGTGGCGCCGCTGGTGTGGGGCGGGCTGTTCGGCGTACCAGGGCTGGTGGGTTACCGGGCGGCGAACACGCTGGACGCGATGGTCGGCTACAAGTCGGCTCGCTATCGCAACTTCGGCTGGGCCTCGGCGCGGTTCGACGATCTGGTCAACCTGCTGCCGGCGCGGGTCTGCGCGGTGCTGACCGGGCTGACGTCGGGAAGGCCGCGCGAGGTGTGGCGGATCTGGCAGCGGGACGCCGGCCGGCATCCGAGCCCGAACGCGGGACCGGTCGAGGCGTCGTTCGCGGGCGCGCTCGACCTGCGGCTCGGTGGGACCAACACGTACGGCGCCGAGGTCGAGGACCGCGGCACACTCGGCGACGGGCTCCGGCCCGGGGTCACCGACGTACGGCGTACCGCGGTCCTGGCCCGGCGAGTCGCGTACGCCTCGGCGGCCCTCGCCGCAACCGCCGCCCTCCTCATCACCCGCCCCCGCCAAATGCGGTCCGGGACGAGGTGGGGAGCTTGATGAACCTGAGCCAGCGGCCGCTGCGGATCGCGCTGATCCGGCACGGCGAGTCGGTCGCGAACCTGGACAAGTCGATCTACGAGACGCTGCCCGACCACTCCGTACCGCTGACGCCGCACGGGCACGAGCAGGCGGCCGAGGCGGGCAAGTACCTGCGCACGCTGTTCGAGGGCGAGCCGGTGCGGGTCTACGTCTCGCCGTACCTGCGGACCCTGCAGACACTGGACTCGCTCGGCATCGACGACCTGATCGGCCTCGCCCGGGAGGAGCCGCGGCTGCGCGAGCAGGACTGGGCGAACTTCCAGGACACCGAGGACATCGAGCGGCAGGAGAAGCTGCGCGACTCCTACGGGCACTTCTTCTACCGGTTCACCCACGGCGAGTCCGGCTCGGACGTGTACGACCGGGTGTCCAGCTTCCTGGAGACGATGCACCGCGACTTCGACACGCCGGACTCGCCGCGCAACGTGCTGCTGGTGTCGCACGGACTGACCATGCGGCTGTTCTGCATGCGCTGGTTCCACTGGTCGGTAAAGTTCTTCGAGACGCTGCGCAACCCCGCCAACGCCGAGACGCGCGTGCTGCTGCGCCAGCCGAACTTCCGGTACAAGCTGGACCGGCCGTTCGAGCAGTGGACGGAACACGAACCGACGGAACGGGAGCGTTCGGCATGGTTGTAGACCAGACCCGCGAGGCCGCGCGGCAGTTGCTGGCGGCACTGACTCCGGACCAGCGCGCGAAGGCGACGGCGCCGTTCGACACTCCGGACCATCGTGAGTGGACCTACTTGCCGGGCGACCGGCCCGGTCTGACACTGGCGGAACTGACTGCTGACCAGGAGCAGTACGTGCACCAGCTGCTCGAGCTGGCCTGCAGCGAACGCGGTGTGGGCGACGCGCTCGCGGTAATGGCCGCCGAGATCATCCTGCGAGACCTGCCGGACGTCGGCGCGACCGGCGGGTGGCAGGGCACCGTCGTCGGCGAACGCTACTTCCTCCGCATCCTCGGCGACCCGTCCGGCACGGACCCGTGGGCCTGGCGCCTCAACGGTCACCACCTGGCCGTGCACGTCACGGTCGTCGACGGCCGGCTCGTCTTCGTCCCGAACTTCATCGGCTCCAATCCAGCCGAGGTCCGCGAGGGCCCGTACGCCGGCCGCCGGTTCCTCGCCGCCGAGCAGGACCTCGGCTTCCAGCTCCTGCACGCGTTGGAGCCGGCCCAGCGTGAGGTCGCCCTGGTCTCTCCCGACGCTCCCGACGACATCCTCACCCGCCACGATCCCGTCGCCGACCCGTCGCTCCTGCACCGGGGCATTGCCTTCGGAGACCTCGACGGCGACCAGCGCGACCTCTTCACCCGCCTGATCGACCAGTACGTCGGCCGCGCCGCCGCCCCGACCGCCGAGCGCGCCTGGGCAGACCTGCGCGACCAGGGCCTCGACCACCTCACCTTCGCCTGGGCCGGTTCCAGCGAACCCGGCGCCGGTCACTACTACTCGATCGCGGGCCCGTCCTTCCTCGCCGAGTACGACAACACCCAGTCCGGCGCCAACCACATCCACTCCGTCTGGCGAGACCTCCGCAACGACTGGGGCACCGACCTGTTGGCCGCCCACTACTCAGCAGGCGGCCACTAGGGATCAACGTCGCCGCAGTTCGTGGGCGATCGTCCAAGCGGCGGCGCGATGACCGAGCTCGTTGCCATCCGTCATCGCCCGCCGGAAGTGAATCCCGAGCCAGATGCGCGCGTCCTGCGTCTCGGCGTCGAGCGCGGCGGCGGTGCGGAACTGCCGGGACGTCCCGGTGACCGACGAAAACACCTCGACGTCGATCGAACGCCTGCCGAAGAGGTGGCCGAACGTCTCGGTCGCGGCGCCGGTGACGCAGGCGTGCCCGCTGGGGTACTCCGGGTACGGCGGCGCCGGGATCAGCGAGGTCCAGGCCGGATCGGGCCGAGTCGCACGGTTGCCGTCCTCACCGGCGAGCCGGATGGCGGTGATCGGCCGCCAGTAACCGTAGTCGTACTTGGCGCGCCAGCAGGCGATCAACGAGTCGGCCGTACCCATGCCGAGCAGCGCGAAGGCCCGGGCGGTGCGCACCAGGTTCCAGCCGCGCGCGCCGAGCTCCTGGCCGAGCGTCACCTGGTACTGCAGCACCGCGTTGGCGTTCCAGAACAGCGCCGTCTGGGTCTGAGCCGCGGTCCGCTTCGAACCGGTGGCCGAACCCATGGCTTTCGCCTCGGCGAAGTCACGCGCGTAGGCCTTCGAGCGGACCGGATCCGGTCCCGGGAGCCGGAGCTGGGTCGGGGAGTGCAGCGCGAGTGGGCGGACGAAGCCGAGCCAGGGAACGGCCATCGGCGCGAGCGCGTCCGGCGTCGGCCGCCAGACTCCGGTACGCGGGGCCCGGGTGAACGCGATCGCCGCACCTCTCCCGTCGTTGTGCCGCGCGCGGATCAGCTTCTCCGCCGCGTGCCGTCCGACGGCGATGCCGGTCGCCTTCGCCCGGCCGTCGGGCACGGCGTCCAGCGAGGCCGCATGGTCTGTCGCGAGGTTGCTCGCCGAAGCTGGGAAGTAGAATCGCAGCACCTCGTACGCCGCGGTCGCAGCCGCCGCTTCGGAGGAGGCCGGGCCGTGCACCCGGGGCTGTCGCAGATACGGCTCGTACCCGCCTTCGATCGCGACCACGGCGTCGTACACGGCCAGCGAGACGAAGCCGTAGTACAGCGGGGAGGCCGGGATCGGGGTGGCGTTCTCGGTGAAGATGGTGCGGCTGGCGATCGTGTTCCAGCCGACGATCACCGCCGGGTCCGCACGGGTCTCACCGGCCGCCTGGACCGGTGCGGTCAGGACCGACGCGGCGAGGCCGGCTGCGAGCAGGACCGCCGGAAGCTGGTGGGTGCGGCGCATGACTGTCTCCTTCAGTGGCTGCCGGGTGGCCTGTGCTGAAGAGACTGCTGCTGCGAGCCGGGGAGGGCGTCCGCAGACAAGCCGCTGTCCTTCCCGGCCTACACCTGGGCCGAACGACGGTCAACGCGCCGACGCGCTTGAAACAGATGCATCGGCGATCGGTGCGGGCGCCAGGTCGGCTAGAGTCTCGGTGTCATCGACGGTCGTTTGCAGGAACCCGGTGTGAGTCCGGGGCGGTCCCGCCACTGTGACCACGTTCGCGTGGGAGTCAGGAACTGCTGCCGTCGAACTGCCCACCCGGGGCGTGGACACCCCGAGGAAGGACCGGACGCGCATGCCCGCGAACCTGTTGCTGCTCTCCACCGCCGACACCGATCTGCTGGCCGCTTCACAGGCCCAGGCCGGCTGGAAGGTCGCCAACCCGGCGCGGGTCGAGGTGGCCGAACTACCGGCGCTGCTCGACGGCGTCGAGGTCGTCGTTGTCCGGCTGCTCGGCGGTCGGCGCGCCTGGGAAGAGGGGCTGGATGCCGTCATCGCCTCCGGGCGGCCGGTGGTGGTGCTCAGCGGTGAGGCCGCGCCCGACGCCGAGCTGATGTCGCTGTCGACCGTGCCGGCCGGCGCGGTGACCGAGGCGTTGGCCTACCTGCGCGAGGGCGGCTCGGAGAATCTACGCAACCTGGCCGGCTTCCTCCGCGACACCCTGCTGCTCACCGGCGACGCCTTCGACCCGCCGCACAGCCTCCCGACGTACGGCGTCCGGGCCGGCCGTTCGACCGAGCCGGACGGTCGCCCGGTGGTCGGCATCGTCTACTACCGCGCGCACGAGATCTCCGGCAACACCGCGTTCGTCGACGCGCTCGCCGACGCCGTCGACGCGGCGGGCGCCCAGCCGCTGCCGATCTACTGCGGCACCTTGCGCGGCCTCGACCCGTCGAGCCCTGACAACGCCGAGCTCTTCGATCTGCTCCGCCGGTGCGACACCCTCGTCACCACCTTGCTGGCCGCGGGCGGCACCGTCGCCGCGAACGCCAGCGCGGGTGGTTCCGACGACGCGTGGGACGCCGGCGCGCTGGCCTCGCTCGACATCCCGCTGATCCAGGGCCTCGCGCTCACCTCGACACGCGAGCAGTGGCTGGACAGCGACGCCGCGATCAGCCCGCTGGACGCGGCGACCCAGGTCGCGATCCCGGAGTTCGACGGCCGCATCATCACGATCCCGTTCTCGTTCAAGGCGTACGACGCCGAGGGCATCGCCAGCTACCGGCCCGACCCGGAGCGCTGTGAGCGACTGGCGGGGATCGCCGTCGCGCACGCCCGGCTGCGGCACGTTCCGCCGGCCGAGAAGAAGCTCGCGCTGGTGCTGTCGTCGTACCCGACCAAGCACGCCCGGATCGGCAACGCGGTCGGCCTGGACACCCCGGCGTCCGCGGTCGTCCTGCTCGGGCAGCTCAAGGACGCGGGCTACGACCTCGGCCCGGACCTCGACCTCGACGACCTGCAGGGTGCCGAGGGCGCCGACGGCCTGATCCACCGGCTGATCGCGGCCGGCGGTCACGACGTCGACTGGCTGACCGACGAGCAACTTGCCAGTGCGGTCGCGAAGATCCCGCTGTCGACGTACGCCCAGTGGTTCGGCCGGGTGCCGGAGACGCTGCGCGACGCGATGACCGAGGCCTGGGGTGAGGCGCCCGGCTCGCTGTACGTCGACACGACCGGGCCCGAGCCGGCGATTGCACTGGCCGCCTTGCGGTTCGGCAACGTCGTACTGATGATCCAGCCGCCGCGCGGGTTCGGTGAGAACCCGGTGGCGATCTACCACGACCCGGACATGGCTCCGTCGCACCACTACCTCGCGGCGTACCGCTGGCTGGAAGCGCCGGAGGCGGAGGGCGGCTTCGGCGCGCACGCGGTCGTACACCTGGGCAAGCACGGCACGCTGGAGTGGCTGCCGGGCAAGGGCATCGGCATGGCGGCCGACTGCGCGCCGGACGCCGTCCTGGGCAACCTGCCGCTGGTCTACCCGTTCATCGTCAACGACCCGGGTGAGGGTACGCAGGCCAAGCGGCGCGGGCACGCGGTCGTCGTGGACCACCTGGTGCCGCCGATGGCTCGGGCCGAGACGTACGGCGACATGGCCAAGCTGGAGTACCTGCTGGACGAGTACGCGACCGTGCAGGCGCTGGACCCGGAGAAGGTGCCGACGCTGCGGGCGCAGATCTGGACGCTGATCCAGGCGGCTCAGCTGCACCACGACCTGCACACCGACGAGAAGCCGGACGACGAGGAGTTCGACGAGTTCGTCCTGCACCTCGACGGCTACCTCTGCGAGATCAAGGACGTGCAGATCCGCGACGGGCTGCACGTGCTCGGCGGTGGGCCGGTCGGCGAGGCTCGGGTCAACCTGGTGCTGGCGATCCTGCGGGCCTCGCAGATGTGGGGTGGCGCGTCAGGCGCCGTACCGGGACTGCGGAAGGCGCTCGGGGAGACGTTCGACGTGGACGAGGCGGCTCTGCTCGCCGATCCGGGTCGTGCGGTGCCTGCTGAGCTGGCCGCGCTGTCAGAGCTGGCGGACCTGCCTGCGGTGAGTGCGGCGGACGGTGTGGACCTGCTGGAGGCTGTGGCTCGCAAGCTGGTGCTGGGGATGGAGACACTGAGCTGGGACGCGGCAAAGGTGCCCGTGGTCGTCGGGGAGGTGCTCGGCCGGCAGTCCGACGGCGTGGAGACGTCGCTGCGCTTCGCCTGCGAGGAGGTCGTGCCGCGGCTCGCGCGGACCGGTGACGAGCTGACGAACGTCCTGCGGGCACTGGACGGGCGCTTCGTCGAAGCCGGCCCGTCGGGCTCGCCGACGCGTGGTCTGGTCAACGTGCTGCCGACCGGTCGCAACTTCTACGCTGTCGACCCGAAGGCCATCCCGAGCCGCAACGCCTGGGATGTCGGCGTCGCGCTGGCCGACTCGCTGCTCGCGCGCCACAAGGCCGAGACGGGGGAGTGGCCGCGATCGGTCGGCCTGACCGTCTGGGGTACGTCGGCGATGCGCACCCAGGGCGACGACCTGGCCGAGGTGCTGTGGCTGCTCGGCTGCCGTCCGGTCTGGGACGAGGCGTCGCGGCGGGTGTCCGGCTTCGAGGTCGTCCCGGTCGCCGAGCTCGGCCGGCCGCGGATCGACGTGACGGTGCGGATCTCGGGCTTCTTCCGCGACGCGTTCCCGCACGTGGTGGCCTGGCTCGACGAGGCGGTCCGCACGGTCGCGGAGCTGGACGAGGATGCCGCCGACAACTACCTGCGCGCGCACGTGCTCGACGATGTTGCTGCTGGCAACGACATGCGCTCGTCGACGGCCCGGGTCTTCGGCTCCAAGCCCGGCTCGTACGGCGCGGGGCTGTTGCCGCTGGTCGACGCCCGCAACTGGCGCACCGACGCCGAGCTGGCCGAGGTGTACGCCGTGTGGGGTGGTTACGCCTACGGCAAGGACCTCGACGGCGCCGAGGCGCGGCCGTCGATGGAGCGCGCCTACGCGCGGATCCAGGTCGCGGCCAAGAACGCGGACACCCGCGAGCACGACATCATGGACTCCGACGACTACTTCCAGTACCACGGCGGCATGGTCGCGATGGTCCGGCACCTGACCGGCGCCAACCCGAAGGCCTACATCGGCGACTCCGCCGTCCCGGCGCAGGTGAAGACGCGCACGCTGGAGGAGGAGACCAAGCGGGTCTTCCGGGCCCGGGTGGTGAACCCGCGCTGGATGGCGGCGATGCAGCGCCACGGCTACAAGGGCGCCTTCGAGATGGCCGCCACGGTGGACTACCTGTTCGGCTACGACGCCACCGCCGGGGTGGTCGACGACTGGATGTACGAGACCCTCACCACCGAGTACGTCGCGAACCCCGAGGTCGCCGAGTTCTTCCGCAAGTCGAACCCGTGGGCGCGGCACGGTATCGCCGAGCGGCTGCTCGAGGCAGCCCAGCGCGGGCTGTGGGCCGAGCCGTCGGCCGAGGCACTGGAGACGCTGCGTAGCGCCGTACTGGAGACCGAGGGCGACATCGAGGATCGCGGCTGACCTCCGGCAGGTGTGATTGGGTGGAGGTATGGCCCCTCTGCGCGTCCTGATCACCAACGACGACGGTTACCAGGCGCGGGGGATCCGTGCACTCGGTACGGCGCTGGCCGCGGCGGGTCACGACGTGCTCGCGGTCGCGCCGCTGGACGACCAGAGCGGAGTTGGTTCGGCGAGGGCCGGGATGGTGGATCGGCCGATCCGGACCGCGGAGGAGACCGCCGGGGGCGTCACGTACATCGGTGTCGACGGGACGCCGGCGCTGGCGGTGACGCTGGCGCTGGTGGGTTCGTTCGGCGCGGTGCCGGACGCGGTGGTGTCGGGGATCAATCACGGCCACAACATCGGTGTACCGATCCTGCACTCGGGCACCGTCGCGGCCGCGCTCACCGCGGCCGGGCAAGGGCGCTCGGCGATTGCCGTCAGCATGGATTCGGAGGATCCCAAACACCTGGACACCGCGGCGGCGATCGCCACGCGGGCGCTCGACTGGCTGATCTCGGAGCCGGTCGGGACGGTGCTCACGGTGAACGTGCCTGATCGTCCGCTCGACGAGCTGGAGGGGGTACGCCGGGCGCGGCTCGCCCCGATCGAGCGTTCTCGCATCGCGGGTGGCCAGAGCCCGAACGGCGAGCCGATGATCAGGCTCGAACCGCCGGCGACCGCCCCGGAGCCCGACACCGACGAGGCCTTGCTGGCCGCCGGGTATGTGACGGTGACGCCGATCGTCGGTATCCGCGAGGTGCCTGGCGACGGGGCTGCGACGTATTTGGACGAGCAACTCGCCTGAGCCTCGGCTTGGCCTTACCTGAAAACGCCGGCGCCGCGCCTCGGCCGTGACGTGCTCGCCGGGACGGAGGCGATCGGCTGGTTCACGGATCAGCCTGCGGCAGGTGAGGTTGGTCTCCGGGCGGCGGCGTGCCGGCGGGGATGTGGAATGATCGCCGGGACGGTTGAAGAGGAACACCGGTGACGGCCCGCGGGCCGGAGTCCGGGGCGGTCCCGCCACTGTGACCGGAGTGATCCGGAAGCCAGGACATCTTCGTCCGTCCGCCAGGGAGCGCTCTCCGCGTTTCCCCGGCGCACCGTTTTCGACGCGGGCGTGGACACCCGCAGGACGAAGGGATGTACCGCCGTGCGGTCTGCTCCGACCACTGGATTTCCGTTCACCGCGGTCGTCGGCATGGAGGACCTGCAACTCGCGCTGGTCCTCGCGGCCGTGTCGCCGGCCATCGGCGGGGTGCTGATCCGTGGGGAGAAGGGCACCGCCAAGTCCACCGCGGTGCGCGCTCTCACGGAGATCCTGCCGCCCGTCGAGGTGGTTCCCAGCTGCCGTTTCTCGTGCGATCCGGCTGCTCCCGATCCGCTGTGTCCGGATGGTCCGCATGAAACGCCGGAGAGCGCTCTCGGTTCGCACTCGGAGCTGATGAGCCCGTCGGATCAGTCGGGTCCGTCGACCACAAAGGTGGCGCCGCTCGGTCATCTGCCCGGATCCACCTCCACGTCCTCGGACGCGCCCGCCCCGTCGGCCACCTCCCGCCCGGCCCGGCTGGTCGAGCTGCCGGTGGGAGCGACCGAGGACCGGGTCCTAGGATCCCTCCACCTGGAAAGAGCGCTCTCCGAAGGCATCACGGCGTACGAGCCCGGCCTGCTGGCCGCCGCCCACCGGGGACTCCTGTACGTCGACGAGGTCAATCTCCTGCACGACCACCTGGTCGACGTCCTGCTCGATGCCGCCGCGATGGGCCGGGCGACCGTCGAGCGCGACGGGGTCTCCATCACTCACCCCGCCCGCTTCGTCCTCGTCGGCACGATGAACCCTGAGGAAGGCGAACTCCGTCCCCAGCTGCTCGACCGCTTCGGACTGACCGTCGACGTCGTCGCGAGCCGCGACCCCGCGGTCCGGGTCGAGGTGATGCGCGCGCGGCTCACGTACGAAGCCGATCCGGCCGCGTTCGTCCGCCGGTACGAGGCGTCGCAGCGTGAGCTCGCCGAGCGGATCGTCAAGGCGCAGAACCTGCTGCCCGACGTGATCCTGACCGATCCGGCGCTGCGGCAGATCGCGGAGATCTGCGCCGCGTTCGACGTCGACGGCATGCGCGCCGACCTGGTCACCGCCCGGACGGCGGTCGCGCACGCGGCCTGGTCGGGCCGGACCGTCGTCGAAGTCGAGGACGTGCGCGCCGCCGCGAAGCTCGCACTGCCGCACCGGACCCGGCGCAACCCGTTCGACGCGCCCGGTCTGGACGAGGACCGGCTCGACCAGGTGATCAACGACAGCACCCCGCCGCGGGACCCGGACGACGACCCGGACAACCCGGGACCGGACGGCGGTTCCCGGGGCCCTGACGGCGATCCCAACGATGCCGACGGCAACCGGGGGTCCTCGGATGCGCGTTCCTCGGACGCGGAATCCCGGGATCCGCGCTCCTCGGAGGCAGGGTCCTCGGATGCACGGACCTCGGATGCAGGGACCTCGGATCCGCGCTCCACGGACGCCGGATCCTCGGACCCGGCAGACGCTGACCGCGGATCCTCCGACGGAGCCGACCAGTTCCCATCAACCGGCCGTCCCGGCAACCCCGAGAACTCGGGAAACTCCGAGAACGCGCTCTCCGGCGCCGCCCCGACCGGCGACGTCGCCGCCAGTTCCGAGCCGTACAAGGCACGCCTGCTCAGCATCCAGTCCGCCGGCACCGGCGTCGCCGGGCGTCGGTCCCGCGCGATCACCGATGTCGGCCGCGTCGTCGGCGACCGCGCCCGGGTCGGCCGGGAGGCCGGCCGCCCACACCTGCTCGCCACCCTCCGGGCCGCAGCGCCGCACCAGCACGCGCGGGGACGCTCAGGCCCGGGACTCGCGGTCCGTGCCGCCGACGTACGGCTCGGCGTCCGCGAAGGTCGCGAGGGAAACCTGGTGATGTTCTGCGTCGACGCGTCCGGCTCGATGGGCACCAAGCGGCGGATGGGCGAGGTGAAGACCGCGATCGTCTCGTTGCTGCTCGACGCCTACCAGCGCCGCGACAAGGTCGGCCTGGTCACCTTCGCCCGCGCCGAGGCCACCGTCGCACTCCCGCCGACCGGCAGCGTCGAGACTGCAGTACGCCGGTTGGAGTCGCTGCCCACCGGCGGCCGTACGCCGCTGGCCGAAGGACTGCTGCAGACCGCCGAGGTGCTCCGGATCGCGGCGATTCGCGACCCGCGCCGCCGGCCGCTGCTCGTGCTGGTCACCGACGGGCGCGCGACGCACGGAGAGAGCGCTTTCGCGCGCGCTCAGCAGGCCGCCGGCTGGATCGCCCACCAGGGCATTCCCACCGTCGTCGTCGACTGCGAACCGCGACGGGGAGTCCGGCTCGGCCTCGCCGCCGAGCTCGCGACGACGCTGCGGGCCGAGTACCTGGATCTGGGAGACGTTGCCGCGGGCAACCTCATTCGCACGGTCACCGAACGGAGGGCGGCCTGATGCCGCAGGGACAGCCGAGCGTCGTACCGCAGGACGGCCTGACCACCCGGCAGCGCCGGAACCGGCCGCTGTTGATGGTGCACACCGGCGAGATGAAGGGCAAGTCGACGGCGGCGTTCGGGATGGCGCTGCGCGGCTGGAACCAGGGCTGGAACATCGGCGTCTTCCAGTTCGTCAAGAGTGCGAAGTGGAAGGTTGGCGAAGAGAGCGCGTTCCGCGCGCTCGGAAAGTTGCACGAGGCAACGGGTGAGGGCGGCCCGGTCGAGTGGCACAAGATGGGCGAGGGCTGGAGCTGGTCGCGCAAGGCCGGCACCGACGAGGACCACGCGGCCGACGCGCTGGAGGGCTGGCGTGAGATCCAGCGCCGGATCGCCGCCGAAACGCACGATCTCTACGTGCTCGACGAGTTCACGTACCCGATGAAGTGGGGCTGGATCGACGTCGACGAGGTGGTCGACACGCTGACCAACCGCCCCGGCCACCAGTACGTCGTGATCACCGGCCGGAACGCCGACCAGCGGCTGATCGACGCCGCCGATCTGGTCACCGAGATGACGAAGGTGAAGCACCCGATGGACGCGGGCCAGAAGGGCCAGAAGGGAATCGAGTGGTGATCCCACGGATCGTCGTCGCCGCGCCCGCGTCCGGTGCCGGCAAGACGACGGTCGCCGTCGGCCTGATGGCGGCGCTGCGCCGGGCCGGGCACACGGTGGCCGGCTTCAAGGTCGGGCCGGACTACATCGATCCCGGGTTCCACGCCGTCGCGACCGGCCGCCCGGGCCGCAACCTGGACGCCATGCTGTCCGGCGAGGAGCGGGTCGCCCCGCTGTTCGCCCATGGTGCGGCCGGGGCCGGCATCGCCGTGGTCGAGGGCGTGATGGGCCTGTACGACGGCGCGCTCGGCACCGAGGGATTCTCCTCCACCGCGCACGTCGCGAAGTTGCTGCAGGCACCGGTCGTGCTGGTGGTCGACGCGTCCGCGGCCGGTCGCAGCGTCGGCGCGGTGGTCCAGGGATTTGTTGCCTACGACACCGGTGTACGGATCGTCGGCGTGATCCTGAACAAGGTTGGCACCGACCGGCACGAGGCGGAGGCGCGGGCCGGCGTCGCGCCCACCGGCGTACCGGTGCTTGGAGTGTTGCGCAGGGATACCCGGCTGACCGTACCGAGTCGGCACCTGGGCCTTGTGCCGGCGGACGAGCAGCGGGCTCAGGCCGAGGCGGCAGTGGACGCTGCTGCGGAGCTGGTACGGGCCGGTGTTGATCTGGAGGCCTTCGTTGCGGCGGCCAGGGCTGCGAGCCCGTTGGAGACCGAGGCCTGGGACCCGACGGCTGAGGTGACGCCGGCGGAGGAGGGCCGACCGGTGGTCGCGATGGCCGGTGGACCGGTGTTCTCGTTCCGCTACACCGAGACGGCTGAGCTACTGACGGCGGCCGGGGCGGACGTCGCGAGCTTCGACCCGCTGCACGACTCGCTACCGGAGGGGACGGCTGCGCTGTACCTCGGGGGCGGCTTTCCGGAGATGCATGCCGAGGCGCTGTCTGACAACAAGAAACTGCGCACACAGGTAGCGACCGCTGTCGCCGGTGGGCTCCCGGTGATCGCGGAGTGCGCCGGCCTGCTCTATCTGTGCCGTGAGCTGGACGGCCACGCAATGACCGGCGTACTGCCCGCCACGGCCCGCATGACTCCGAAGCTGACGCTGGGCTATCGCACTGCGATCGCTGCTAGTACAACGGCGTTCTTCGACGAGGGCCGACGCGTCCGCGGGCACGAGTTCCACCGGACTGCCGTGGAGCTGGTCGACGGTGGCGACCCGGCGTGGTACCTGCCGGGCGGCACGGTCGAGGGGATCACCCGGCCGTCGGTGCACGCGTCGTACCTGCATCTGCACTGGACGGCGACTCCGGACGTGCCCGCCAGGCTGGTGGCCGCCGCACGGATCTACGCAGGACTCGAGCAGTGACGCTGGTCCTCGGCATCGGCGTGCGCGCCGGTACGCCGTACCGAGAACTCCGTGACCTGGTGAACCGCGCATTGGCGGGTCAAGAGGGTTCTGTCGGCAGTGTGGTCACTGTCCAGGGCAGAGAGTCGGAGCCGGGACTGCAACGGTTGGTGGCATCGCTCAACGCGCAATTGCTGACTGCGACGTCGCTGGAGCTGGCCGAGCAGGTCGTGCCGACACCGAGCGACCAAGTGGGGCAGCTGGCCGGGACGGCGAGTGTGGCTGAGGCTGCAGTGGTGCTGAGCGGGGCAGAGCTTGTCGTGCCGAAGCTGAAGTCGCCCGGCGCGACCGTGGCTGTCGGGAGGTTGAACGCTGTCGCTGCGCCGGGCTACTCGCTCAGTGATCGCGAGGTGGTGCACCGGGTGATCGCTGAGCGGCGTGACGTACGGCGGGGGTTCCTGGACAAGCCGGTCGACGACGAACTGCTGACGCGCGTGCTGGAAGCAGCTCATCGGGCGCCGAGCGTGGGGCTGAGCCAGCCCTGGGACTTTTTGCTGGTCCGGGACGTCGCCACGCGGCGGAAGATCCACGACCTCGCCTCGGCTCAGCGGGACGCGTTCGCCGCGTCGCTGCCGGCGGACCGGCGGTCGGCGTTCGACGGGCTGAAGATCGAGGCCATCCTGGACACTCCGCTGAACATCGCCGTCACGTGCGATCCCGGACGCGGGGGTCGGCACGTCCTGGGGCGGCATGCGGACCCGCGGACGGTCTGGTTCTCCGCCGCGATCGCGGTGCAGAACCTGTGGCTGGCCGCGCGTGCGGAGGGGCTGGGCGTCGGCTGGGTGTCGTTCTTCGAGCCAGGCGAGGTTGCTGCTGTCCTCGGTCTGCCGGCGCATGTGGACCTGGTCGGGTATCTCTGCGTCGGGCATGTGTCGGAGTTCGGGGCTGCGCCCGAGCTGGTGCGGTCGGGCTGGGCTGCGCGGCGTCCGCTGGCCTGGGCGGTGCACCAGGAGCAGTGGGGCCAGCGGGGACTGCCGGGGGAGGAGCCGAGCCCGGCGGTCGCCGTACAAGCTGCGGTTGCTGCTGCGGAGTCGCCTGAGCGGGTGGCTAGTGGTCGGCAGGTCGTGCGGGTGCGGGTGGTGGATGGCGGAGAGGTGGCCGAGCACCTGGGGGACGCGGACGTTCTCGTCGTACAGGTGGGAACTGAGAGACCTGCTGCGGACTTCGGTGTGCTGTGGCGGCCTGCCCGGACTGCTGACGAGGCTGTCGAGCTCGGAGTCGAGGTGGCGCGCGACCTGGTGCTGCAGGGCGCCGGGAAACTGCTGGTGGAGTGCGTCGCCGAGTCGGAGATCGCCGAACGGCTCACGCAGGGCATTCGCTGGGGTGCACTTGCGTGCGGTGCCGTGGCGAACGGTCAGGATGAGCCGGAAACGGTGTCAGACTCATCCGCATGACGGTCCCACCACAAGGCTCAGCGCCCATGCACGTGCCCGCGTTCTCGATGAAGCAGCGGATCACGATGATGGCGAACAAGTACGAACTGATCGCGACCAACCCCGACGGCAGTGACGGTCCGCTGCTCGCCTTCGCGCAGCAGAAGCGGATGGCCTTCAAGGAGGAGGTCACCTTCTACACCGACGACCGCAAGGCCGAGGTGGTGTTCTCGTTCAAGGCGCGCAAGCGGCTCGACCTGGGCGCGGGCTACGACGTCTTCGACGCCTCCGGGCAGGCGATCGGCTGGTTCAAGAAGGAGTTCGGCAAGAGCCTGCTGCGGTCCAGCTGGCAGCTCACCGGACCGGGCTTCGAGTCCGACGGCACCGAGCGCAACCCCACCATCGCGATCGTCCGGCGGGTCTGGGAGTTCGTCCCGTTCGTCGGTGACATCCCGCTGCCGTTCATCTTCCACTTCGACTTCACCGACCGGACGAGCGGGCAGCCGGTGCTGTCGGTCGAGCGGAAGGTCTCGGTCCGCGACCGGTACCGGGTCACCGTGCACGACTCGCGGGTCGACTTCCGGGTCGCCGCCGCGATGACGGTCGCGCTGGACGCGCTGCAGAGCCGCTGATGTCGTGACGTCATCCGGTACGGCGGTAGCCCGTCGTACCGGATGACTCACTCTTTTGGGTGAACTGACCCTGAGAGCCCTTGGTTCCGGCCGGTCGCGGTGCGAGTCTTGAGGACATGGGAGCAGCGAGGCGCAGTCGACGGTGGTTGGTTCCGGTCACGGCAATCGCGGTGGTGGCGGGCGTGGGTGCGCTCGGGCCAGTGGTCGCGGACGCCTCTCCCGATCTACCAGGCATCACAGCGCAGGACCTGCTCGCCAAGGTGCAGACCGCCAAGGTCGACGGGCTGAGCGGGACGGTGCGTTCGGCCGCGGATCTCGGCCTGCCGGCGTTGCCCGGCGTCGAGGGGGAAAGCCAGATCCCCGACCTGCTGACCGGGGAGCACACCGCGCGGGTGGCCTTCGCGGGGCCGGACAAGGCCCGCGTCTCGGTGCTGGACCACATGGCCGAGCGGGTGCTGACCACCGACGGCAAGACCGCCTGGGCGTATGACTCCGCGAAGCGTGAGGCGGTGAAGCTGGCGCTGCCGGCCCGCCCGGCCGCGCCGAAGGTGGCGCCCGAGCGCGAGGCGTACGACCCGCAGGCGGTGGCGAAGAAGTTCCTGGCCGCGATCGACCCGAGCACGGCGGTCGACGTGACCGGCACCGAATCGGTCGCCGGCCGCGACGCGTACAAGCTGCGGCTGGTGCCGAAGACGGACAAGACGACCGTCGGGTCGGTGACGCTGGCGATCGACTCCAAGACCTGGGTACCGCTCGAGGTGACGGTGCTGCCGCGGACGGGCAGTGATCCCGCGCTGCAGGTCGGGTTCTCGTCGGTGTCGTTCGACGTACCGGCGGCGAGTACGTTCGCGTTCACGCCGCCGAAGGGCGTCAAGGTCACCGAGAAGACGCTGCCGGCGATCACGCCGAAGAAGCACTCGACCCCCAAGGCGCTGCCGAAGGCCGACCCGAACAAGCCGGCCACGGCCGACCGCCCGACGGTGATCGGTGAGGGCTGGGAGACGATCGCGGTCTTCCGCGGGGTCGAGCTCGATCCCGGCAACGGTCCGCTCGCCCAGCTGCTCGCCAACGCCCGCACGGTCCAGGGCTCGTGGGGTTCGGGCAAGATCCTCACCAGCAAGATGGTCAGCGCCTTGATCACCGACGACGGCCGAGTCCTCGTCGGCCTGGTCACCGCCGACACCCTGGCCGCCGCCGCGCCCCAGGCCCCCCGCTAACCGTGTCCAGCCAACCAGCGGAGTCCCTCGACGGCTGCCCCTCCGCAGACTCCGACCCGGCCACGTACGCCGAAGCCACGACGCCGTCGCCCGCGGGCGGGGAGTCCGACGCAGGCGAAACCGCCGAGTCCGACGCCACCGACGACCCAGCCAGACCGGAAGCCACCGGGGTGAATGCCGCATCGGCGCCTGGTGGTGGCCCGGCTGCGGGCGGTGAATCGGACCCGAGTGCGAATCGCGGGGGCGAGCGGACTGCGGACGCTGGGATCGGGTCGGCTTCGGAGACCGGGAGCGGAGACGCCGCGCCAGGTTCGACCGCGGACGCGGGGACTGGATCGTCCGCCGCGCCGGCGCCTGACGCGTCGGCTGCGCCGGCGTCTGCCGGGTCGGCTGCGCCGGCACCTGCCGCGTCGGCCTCGGCGGGTGTTGCCGCCGCGCAGGGCGGTCGCGCCTCTTCCGGACAAGCTGTTCAGCCCGTGTTCGGGGACGGCCCCGCGCCGATCGTCACGCGGGGCCTGACGAAGCGGTTCCGGGGTGGACAGGTTGCGGTGGCGGGGATCGATCTGGAGGTGCCGGCGGGAAGCATCTTCGGGTTTCTCGGGCCGAACGGCTCAGGTAAGACGACGACGATCCGGATGTTGCTCGGGTTGATCGCGCCGACCTCGGGGACGGTGCAATTGCTGGGGGAGCCGATGCCCAAGGCTCAGCTGGCGGTGCTGCCTCGGGTGGGTGCGTTGGTGGAAGGGCCGGCGTTCTACCCGTTCTGGACCGGGCAGGCGAACTTGCTGCGGTTCGACGCGGCGGATCGGACCGCTGATCCGAAGACCCGGAAGCTGCGGGCCGGCGAGGCGCTGGAGCGGGTTGGGCTGTCGAACGCGGCCAAGAAGAAGGTGCGGGCCTACTCGCTGGGTATGCGGCAGCGGCTGGCGATCGCGGTGGCGTTGATGCAGCGCCGGGAGTTGCTGGTGCTGGACGAACCGACCAACGGACTCGACCCGCAGGGGACTCGCGAGGTGCGCTCGCTGATCCGCGAGCTGGCGAACGACGGTACGACGATCTTCACCTCGACCCATCTCCTGGCCGAGGTCGAGCAGTTGTGCACGCATGCCGCGGTGATGAGCCGCGGGCAGTTGCTGCGGCAGTCGACGATGGCTGAGCTGCGGTCCGAGCTGCGGCCGCGGCTGGTGGTGCGGACGCCGGATCTCGAGCGGGCCGAGCAGACGCTGGCGGGTCTCGGCGTCGGAGACCTTCGTCGGCAAAGTGACAACCCGGGCGACCACACAGACGGCGTACCGGCGGTGGAGGGTGATCCGGGCGATCTGCCGATCGACAAGCTGGCGGCGGCGTTGGTCGCGGCCGACGTACGGCTGCACGGGTTCGGTTTGCAGCGGCCGAGTCTCGAGGAGTCGTTCGTGGCGCTGACCGGGGAGGGCTTCGATGTCGCCGAGTGACGTACAGGCCGTGGCGCGAAGGTCGAACTCAGGACAGCTGCCAGAGTCGGCGCAGCGGCCGGGGGCTGGGCGGCACACGTTGGCCCTGTTCGGGGCGGAGTTGCATCTGGTGTTCGGGCGGGCCCGGACGTGGGTGCTGCTCGCCGTGCTGGGGCTGGTGCCGCTGCTGGTCGGCGTGGCGATCCGGTTGTCGGGGTCGTCGGGTGACGCCGAAGGGTTCATCGGGCAGGTGGCCGGCAACGGGTTCTTCCTGATCGTGGCGAGTCTCGGTCTTTCCTTGCCGTTCTTCCTGCCGACCGCGGTGACGGTGATCTCGGGGGAGTCGCTGGCCGGTGAGTCGAGTCTCGGGACGCTGCGCAGTCTGCTGACCGCGCCGGCCGGGCGATCGCGGCTGCTGGCGGCGAAGATGGTCGCGCTCGCGGTGTTCTGCCTGACGGCGACATTGACCGTGTGGCTCGGCGGGCTGATCGCGGGGTTCGTGCTGTTCCCGGTCGGCGACGTCGTGCTGCTGTCGGGCTCGACCGTGTCACTCACCGACGGCCTGCTGCGGGCGCTCGGGATCGCGGTGCTGATCGCGGGTTCGCTGCTCGGCCTCGCGGGCATCGGGCTGTTCGTCAGCTCGCTGACCTCGACGCCGCTGGCCGCGATGGCGGCGACGTTCGGGGCGTTCATCGTGTTCGGGATCCTGGGCGCGATCCCGCAGATCGACGAGATCCACCCGTGGTTGCTGATGTACGGCTGGACCTCGTTCGCGGACCTGCTCCGGGACCCGCCGTACTGGGACGCGATCGTGCGGAACCTGCTGATGCAGGGCGCCTACCTGGCCGTGTTCTACGCGGCCGCGTGGGCCCGGTTGACCAGCCGCGACGTCAACGGGTGAACCGGGAGGGGAGAATGGCCCGGTGCGTGCTGATCTGGTCTCCGTCCTGCGCTGCCCGGTTTGTGCCGACGGGTTGGAACTGACCGACCGTACGGCGCGCTGCGGGCAGGGACACGCCTACGACCTGGCCAAGCAGGGCTACCTCAACCTGTTGCCCTCGGCATCCAACGGGATCGAGGGCGACAGCGCCGAGATGGTCGAGGCGCGCAGTGTTTTCCTCGCCCAAGGCTGGTACGAGCCGATCCGCGAAGCGCTGATCGAGAGCCTGCCGCCGATCACGAGCGCCGCCCCCTTGGTCGTGGAGGTCGGAGCCGGTACGGCGTACTACCTGGCGGGTGTGCTCGAAGCGGGGAACAAGCAGCACGCGGAGGGTGCATCGTCGAACGTGCCGTCGGCCATCCACACCCGACCAGCAGCGCAGCTCTCCACGTGGCGGGGGATCGCGGTGGACGTCTCCCGCTATGCGGCCCGGCGCGCGGCCAAAGTGGACGCGGCGATCGGGTCCGTGGTCGGCGACGCCTGGCGAGAGTTGCCGGTCCGGGACGGCGTGGCAGACGTCGTGCTGGACGTGTTCGCGCCACGCAACGCAGGAGAGATGGCGCGGGTGCTGACCCCGGGCGGGACCTTGCTCGTCGTGACGCCCAACCAAGCGCACCTCGGGGAACTGATCGACGTGCTGGGCATGGTCTCGGTCGACGGGGAGAAGGAACGCCGGCTGGTGGAGTCGCTCGCGGGATTCGACCGGGTCGGGCAGCGAGTGGTCGAGTCGACGATGCGGCTCGACCATGGCGCGATCGAGCAGTTGGTCGGGATGACACCGAGCGCGCGGCACGTCGACAAGCAGGCGCGGAGCGAGCGGATCGGCGTACTGGCTGATCCGACGGACGTCACCTTGTCCGTCACCGTGTCGTCCTGGCGGACTGCCTGACGTCCCCCAGTGCCGGCTCGAGCTCGGCACTCGGGGAGCAGAACCGTCGCTCGAACAGCGACGAAGGTCAGGCGGCGGTGCTGGTGAGGGCGCGCGCGACCTCGGCGGCGTGTTCGCCCGCGGTGGTGTGGGCGTCCTGCTCGGAGACCTTGGACAGGTCGATCAGCTCCTCCATACCGGGCGTGACCGGCGCGAGGGTGAGTTCGGCGGCCGCGGTACGGATGTGCATGTTGAAGACCTCGCCGAAGATCCGGTTCAGGTACGGCGTCGCGTGGTCCCAGCCTTCCTTCGGCGTGCCGGGGCCGTAGCCGCCGCCGCGGGCCAGCGTGAAGATGATCGGCCGGCCGGCGACCGCCGTACCGGCGAGCAGGTCCTGATCGGTGAGCAGCAAGTCCATGTACGTCTTCACGTGCGAGGCGATGCCGTAGTTGTACAGCGGGACCGCGAGCAGCACGGCGTCCGCGGCCTTGAACTCGGCGATCGCGTCGGCGGCAATGGACTTGGCGTCCGACGGGTCCACGAAGTCGGCGCCGGTCGGAACCTCCCAGCCGAACCGGTCGGAGACCAGGGCAGGCCAGACACCGGCCGGAATCGGGTGCAGTCCGAGGTCGCGCCGGACGACGACGCCGTCGGGGTGCTCGGACTTCCAGGCCGCCTCGGCGCTGTCGGCGAGCGCTCGGCTGACGGAGCCGTCGAGCCGGAGGCTGGCGTCGATGCGAAGCAGGGTGGTCATGTCGTTCCTTCCAGAGGGGTCTGCTCGGAGTGAGCTGTACCGAAGATAGTCTGTCATGCAGAACATCTTCAAGTCAGATCGTATTCCAGTTGGCCTACACCCCGTACGATGGAGGCGTGAGCAGCCCAACGCCCGAAGCGAACGTCAGCACCACCGGAGGGGTCCGCGGCACGTCCGTGGAGGCCGACCTCGGGTGGGCGCTCGGCGTGGTCTTCCGGCGGTACGCGAAGCAGAGCGCGGCCGCGCTGGAGGAGGTGCCAGGAGGGCCGCGCGGCTACCAGGTGCTCGCCACGGCGAACGCGGAGGGTCCGAAGCGGCAGCTCGACCTGGCGACTCAGCTGGAGATCGACCGGACGGTGATGACGTACCTGCTGGACGATCTGGAGAAGGCCGGGCTGGTCCAGCGGCAGCCGGATCCGGCGGACCGGCGGGCGCGGCTGATCGTCGCGACGCCGAAGGGCGTGGAGCTGCTCTGCGACCTGGAACGCCGCCTTCGCGCGACGGAGAACGAGGTCATGGGCGGTCTGGACGACGGCGAGCGCATGGTCTTCCGGATGCTGCTGCAGCGCGTCGCCCAGCAGGCGAACGCGGTTGACCCCGTGGCCAACGCCTGCACGCTGGCCGAGCACGGAGAACTCCCCACCCGGTGAAGCCCCGCTGATCTCAAGCCCGGGACCGTGCCGGCGGCGCCGCGGGTCAGCGCAGCGGCACGAAGCCTGACTCGTAGGCGAGAATGACCGCCTGGGTGCGATCGCGGGCACCCAGCTTGCCGAGCAGGTTGGCGACGTGGGTTTTGATCGTCTGGACGCCGAGCACGAGCTCGCCGGCGATCTCCGCGTTCGACAGCCCCTTCGCCATCAGGCGGAGCACCTCCTGCTCCCGCTCGGTCAGGTCGTACTGGTCGAGTCCGGCCGGCTGGTGCGGCTGGTGGTCGAGGTGCGCGAGCGCCAGGCTGCGGATCGCCTCCGGGAACAGCAGCGACTCGCTGCCGGCGACCGTGCGGATCGCCGCGATGATGTCGTCCGGGGGAGTCCGCTTGAGCAGGAACCCGGACGCACCGGCGCGCAGCGCGTCGTACACGTAGTCGTCGTTCTCGAAGGTGGTGACGACCAGCACCCGCGGCGCGGGATCGAGGGCGTCGAGCAGCAGCCGGGTCGCCTGGATGCCGTCGAGGGCGGGCATCCGGACATCCATCAGGACGACGTCCGCGCCCGTCCGCCGGACCAGCGGGAGGACCTCGGCCCCGTCACCGGCCTCGCCGACCACCGTCAGATCGGGCTCCGCGTCGATGATCGCGCGCAGTCCGCTCCGGATCAGCGGTTCGTCGTCCACCACGACCACCGGGATGTTCACACTCATCCTTTCGTCGTCACCGCCACCGGCAAGGTGACCGCGAGCCGCCAGCGGCCCCCGACCAGGCCGGCCTCGACCGTTCCTCGCAGTACGGCGACCCTTTCACGGATCCCGGCCAGCCCTCGGCCACCGCGGGTGGAGTCACCCTCGGCGGCCGGTACGGCGGCGACCGGGTTGGTCAGTTCGAGCAGCAGCCCGGACGAGTCCAGGCTGATCGACAGGTTCACCTCGACCTCGCCGGCCGGGCGCCCGGCGTGCCGGATCGCGTTGGTCAGGCCCTCCTGGACGATCCGGTACGCCTCGCGCGACACCGCGGCCGGCAACGTCGACAGGTCGCCCGAGCGGTGCACCTCGACGGTGATTCCGCCCGCCCGGGTCGCCTCGACCAGCCGCGCGACGTCGCCGAGCGTCGCCTGGGGCGCGGTCGCGGAGCCCGGCCGGCGGTCGTCGCGGAGCAGGCCGAGCACGTGGTCGAGGTCGGCCAGCGCCGCCCGGGCGGAGGTCTCCATCGCGGCGAGTGCGGTCTCGGCGAAGGCAGGGTCGGTGGCGAGCACCCGGCGCGCGGCGGCGGCCTGCAGGGTGACCAGGCTGAGCGCGTGGCCGACGCTGTCGTGCAGCTCACGGGCGAGACGGTTGCGCTCGGCAAGGGTCGCCGTACGGCGTTCGAGCAGCTCGATCCGCTCGGCCGGGGTCGGGCCGAGCATGCGCGGAGCGGAGTAGGCGAGCAGCGCGCCGATCGGGGCCGAGAGCAGCATCAGGGCGATCGTCGCGGCCAGCGCGGCGGCCGGCATCCACAGGTCGGTCCAGTTGCCGGTGACCTGGTAGTCGATTCCGGGCACCAGCTCGTGCCGGCCGGGCTGCCGGAAAGGGGCCGCGAGCAACACCGCGCCGAGCCCGACGACGATCGTGCTGAGCACGCCGACGAAGCCGCCGGTGATCAGGTGCAGGCAGAACCACAGCGCGGTCCGCCGGCGCTGCGGCCAGGTCCGGGACGGGCCGAGCGGCCGCTCCTCGAACCGAACCCCGAGCAACGACTCGACCGCGATGCCCTCGACCTCGCGCACGGCGGGCAGGAGCCCGAGCAACACCGGCGGGGCGACAATCAGCACGGCGTCGAGCAACACGGTGGGAATCTGCGGCAACCCGAGGCTGGCGACCAGAGCGACCAGTGCGCTGTCGACCAGGATGAACGCGAGCACCAGGGCAGCACCCAGCAGCAGGTACACCCAGCGCAGGTACGTCGACCCGCGGAACAGCACGTTCGCCACCACTCCATCCTGTCAAAGCCGAGGTCCGCTGCCTTCCCTCTGGAGGGTGAGCGTCCTCCCTCACCGGAGGGGCACGGCGTGGGTGGCTCGAGGGCCGGGCACCACGCCCTCGACCAGGATGCGGCCGAACCATCCCCATGACGTGAGTCACAGCGGGTAGCGGCTTTACCCAAATTTGTCGCGGAAGGCACACATTCGACCCTTTCGGACGTCGCGATCTGCTGTCCGGGCGGGTACGGTCTGTGGTCGGGGCGGGTTGCCCGTCCGGACCGGACAGGCATGGGGAAACGGCTCCAGGACGGGCGGCACAAGGGTTCTGAGGGGGCCCGCCACAGTGGACGTAAAGACACTGTGAAGTCCCCGGAGGCCGATTGACCGCTCTTCCATATTTGATGTTTGATCAAATATCGGAGAGGAGAAATCCAGTATGAGGTTCAGACGTTCGGCTGTCGCTGGGGTGGCGGTCCTCGCACTTGCTCTGGTGAGCGCGTGCAACGACGGCGAGGCTGGCCAGAACGGGGACGCTTCATTGGAGAAGGTCAGTTACCTGACCTCGTTCAACACCTTCGGTCGCGAGGCCTACGCCTATGTCGCCCTGGAGAAGGGCTACTTCAAGGACGCCGGGTTCGACGTCACGATCACTCCGGGCAGCGGCACGGTCGACGTGCTCAAGCTGGTCGCCGGCGGTCAGGCCGACTACGGCATCGGTGACTTCACCGCCACCGTGATCACGCTGGGGAACCAGAAGCTGCCGGTCACCACGGTGGGCATGATCCACCAGAAGTCGCTGGCCGCGATCGTGGCGCTCGAGGGCGGCAAGATCAACCGGCCCGAGGACCTGCCGGGCAAGCGGATCGGCGACCAGCCGGGCTCCACCAACCAGGTGATGTTCCCGGTCTACGCCAAGGCCGCCAAGATCAACCCGGCCGACACCAAGTTCGTCGCCAACCCGCCGCCCGCGCTGCCGCAGCTGCTCGCGGCCGGCAAGGTCGACGGCATCGGCCAGTTCGTGGTCGGGGTGCCGCTGGTCGAGAAGGCCGACCCGGACAAGCGCAAGGCCGTCGTACTGCCGTACGGCAACCTGCTGCCGGATCTGTACGGCAACGCGATCATCACCCGGGACGACCTGGCCAAGGACCACCCGGACCAGGTGAAGAAGTTCACCACGGCGCTGCTCAAGGGTCTGCAGGACACCATCGACGACCCGGCCTCGGCGGCCAAGACACTGAAGAAGTACGTGCCGAACACCGACCTCGACGTCGCCACCGCCGAGCTCCAGCTGATGAAGCCGTACGTCAAGCCGGACGACTTCACCGGTCCGCTGGGTGAGGTCGACCCGAACCGGGTGCAGAAGATCATCAACCTGCTCGAGGAGGCCGACGCGGTCAAGCCGAAGGGTTCGATGAAGCCGGCCGACGTGGTCAACGACGCGCTGGCACCGAAGGGCTGACCATGATCGAGCTGGGCGGAGTGGGTCAGGTCTTCGAGGGCCGCGGGGGCCGGGTTCAGGCGCTCGACGACATCGACCTGCACGTCCGGGAGAACGAGTTCGTCACGCTGATCGGCCGGTCCGGTTGTGGCAAGTCCACACTGCTCCGGCTGATCGCGGGACTGCTGCCACCGACGTACGGCGCGGTCACGGTGGCGGGGGAACCCGTGACTGGGCCGCGGCGGGACGTGTCGTTCATGTTCCAGCGGCCGGCGCTGCTGCCGTGGCGCTCGGTGCTGTCGAACGTGATGCTCCCGGTGGAGATCTCCGGGGGCGACAGCGGCCGCAAGGAGTACCGGGACCGGGCCCACGAGCTGCTGGAGCTGGTCGGCCTGTCCGGGTTCGAACGCCGGCTGCCGCACGAGCTGTCCGGCGGCATGCAGCAGCGCGTGTCGTTGTGCCGGTCGCTGATCCGGCGGCCGCAGGTGATGCTGATGGACGAGCCGTTCTCGGCGCTGGACGCCTTGACCCGGACCGAGATGTCGGACGAGCTGCAGCGGATCCAGATGGAACTGGCCACCACGATCGTGTTCGTCACGCACTCGATCGAGGAGGCCGTGCTGCTCGCCGACCGGGTCGTCGTCCTGACGCCCCGGCCCGGCCGGCTGCGCGAGATCGTCGAGATCGACATCCCGCGGCCGCGCAGCCTGGGCACCAACGCCCACCTGACCGAGGTGGCCGAGATCAGCGGCCGTCTGCACGGACTGCTGGCCGAGAAGACCCACCCCGCGGACGCTCCCGAGGCGAACCGATGAAGACCCGCTCCTCCTGGCTGACCACCTCGCGCACCAGCGCGATCCTGCTGCCGGTGGTCGGCGTGATCGCGACCATCGCCTTGTGGTGGCTGGTGATCGTGCTCTTCGACATCAAGCAGTTCCTCCTCCCCAGCCCGTAC
Source organism: Kribbella sp. ALI-6-A (assembly GCF_001984195.1). Taxonomy (GTDB): domain Bacteria; phylum Actinomycetota; class Actinomycetes; order Propionibacteriales; family Kribbellaceae; genus Kribbella. Next base: position 554,075 of record NZ_MTQN01000011.1, on the reverse strand, counting down.
GACGTCCTGCAGCGCTTCCTCGAGCAGCCGGGTTACCTGCTCCAGCAGACCTGGGTCTCGCTGGTCGAGTCGCTGGCCGGGTTCGGCCTGGCGATCGTGATCGGGATCCCGATCGCGCTGGTGATCGTGCGCTCGGCGATCCTGGAGCGGCTGGTCTACCCGTTGCTGCTGGCGGTGAACGCGATCCCGAAGATCGCGATCGCTCCGCTGCTGGTGGTCTGGATGGGGTTCGGCCAGCTGCCCAAGATCATGATGGCGCTGCTGGTCTGCTTCTTCCCGATCGTAATCTCGACCGCGCAGGGCATGAAGTCGACGCCGGCCGAGCTGGTCGAGCTGCTGCGCTCGCTGAAGGCCAGCCGGACGCAGGAGTTCTTCAAGCTGCGGCTGACCTACGCGCTGCCGCAGATCTTCACCGGGCTCAAGGTGGCGATCTCCCTGGCCGTGATCGGCTCGGTGATCGGTGAGTTCGCCGGCTCCACCGAGGGCCTCGGCTACGTGATCTGGAACTCCGGTGCCTCGGCCGACACCCCGCTGGCCTTCGCCGCGATCGGCCTGCTGAGCATCATGAGCATCGTCTTGTTCTACGGCCTGGTCCTGCTGGAGCACCTGCTGCTGCCCTGGGCCGAGGAGACCCGATGACCACCCAGGCGCCGGACGCCGACCACCAGGTGCTGGTGCGGCCGGCCTGGCTCGAGGCGACCGTGTCGTCGGTCTTCACCGCGCTGGGCTTCGAGCCCGCCGACGCGGCCCAGATCGCGCACTCGCTGGTCGAGGCCGACCTGCGCGGCGTCAGTTCGCACGGCGTCATGCTCGTCCCGATGTACGTCGAACGGCTGAACTCCGGGGGAGTCACCCGGGAACGTGAGCTGGACATCCTGCACGACGCCGGCGCGGCGATCGTCGCCGACGCGCGCGGCGGGATGGGGCAGCTGTCCAGCCCGCAGGCGATGGGGCTCGCGATCGAACGCTCCGGCCGGTACGGGATCGGGCTGGTCTCGGTCCGCAACGCGCACCACTTCGGGGCCGCCAGCCGCTGGGCCGTCCAGGCCGCCGACAGGGGCCGGCTGGGCATCGCCATGTCGAACACGACCCCGCTGATGCCCGCTCCGGGCGGCGCTGAGCGGATCGTCGGCAACAACCCGCTGGCGATCGCCGTACCGACGCAGGCCGGGGCCGAGATCGTGCTGGACATGGCCTTGTCGGCCGTTGCCCTGGGCAAGATTCGGCTGGCGGCGTCGGCCGGGCGGCCGATCCCGGACACCTGGGCGACCGACGCGTCGGGCCTGCCGACCACGGATCCCGAGTCCGCCGTCCTGGGCATGCTGCTGCCGGCCGCGGGCCACAAGGGGTTCGGGCTGGCGCTGATGATCGACGTGCTGACCGGCGTACTGAGTGGTGGTGGCTGGGGGGAGCAGGTCCGGCCGCTGTACCGGGAGCCGGACCGGCCGAACGACTGCGCACACCTGTTCCTCGCGATCGACCCGGAGCTGCTGGGTGGGATCGAGGGGTTCCGGCAGCGGTCGTCGGCGCTGGCCGAGCGGGTGCGCGGCAGTGCGACCGCGCCCGGTGTCGACCGGGTGTACCTGCCGGGGGAGATCGAGGCGGATCGAGCCCGGCAGCAGCGGCGGACCGGAGTCCTGATCGAGCGGTCGGGGCTGGACGGTCTGCTGGCGGCGGCCCGCGCGGTGGGCGCCGTGGTTCCGACCGGAGGGGTGCAGAACTGATGCCGAAGACCCAACTGACCAGCGCCGCGCTGCGCAGCCCGAACGGGGTGTTCTCGCAGGCGACCGTGATCGAGGCGACCGGGCGGCTGGTGTTCGTCTCCGGGATGACCGCGCGCCGGCCCGACGGCAGCATCGCCGGGGTCGGCGACGTCACCGAGCAGACCCGCCAGGTGTGCGAGAACGTGCAGGCCGCGGTCCGCGAGGCCGGCGGCACGCTGGACGACGTCTGCCGGGTGGACGTGTACGTGCGCAACATGGAGGACTTCGCGAAGATCCACGAGGTCCGCGCGCGGTACTTCCACGAGCCGCTGCCCGCTTCGACGATGGTCGAGGTCAGCAAGCTGGCCCACCCCGACTACCTGATCGAGATCTCCGCGATCGCGGTGATCGCATGAGGAAGGCAGGTGATCGAAATGCGTTCTGTCGAGTGGGTGTGACATGCGGTTCGTGACAGTGGCGTACGCCGGTGGCGAGCGGCCCGGCGTACTGGACGGCGACGAGGTCGTCCTGCTCCAGTACGACGATCTGGTGGCCGTGATCGAGGCCGGTGCCGACGTGGTGCCGACCGGTGAGCGGATCCCCTTCCGGGAGCAGGACCTGCGGGCGCCGTTGCGGCGGTTCCGCCGGGACATCCTGTGCACCGGCTGGAACTATTGGGACCACTTCGAGGAGAGCCGCGGCAAGCGCGAGGGCCAGGACGTCGACCGGCCCGAGCACCCGACGTTCTTCACCAAGGGCCCGGACGTCGTGGTCGGGCCGTACGACCCGATCGCCTACGACCCGGCGCTGTCGGCCAAGTGGGACTACGAGGCCGAGCTGGCGCTCGTGATCGGCAGAACCGGCCGCAGTATCAAGGTCGAGGACGCGCTGGACCACGTCTGGGGCTACACGCTGGCCAACGACGTCTCGCAGCGCGACCTGCAGCGCGCGCACGGCGGCCAGTGGCTCAAGGGCAAGAGCATCGACCAGACCATGCCGCTCGGCCCGTGGATCGTCACGCCGGACGAGCTGGGCGACCCGCAGGACGTCCGGCTGCAGTGCCTGCTCAACGGTGAGGTCATGCAGGACGCCTCGACCAAGCAGATGGCCTACGACATCGCCACGCTGATCAGCGAGCTGTCCTTCGGCATGACCCTGCGCCCTGGCGACCTCCTGCTCACCGGTACGCCGTCCGGCATCGGCAACGCCCGCGAGCCGCAGGTGTTCCTGAAGGAGGGCGACGAGGTCGTCACCCGGGCGGCCAAGATCGGCGAGCTGCGCAACACGCTGGTCTACCGGGAGCTGACATGACCAGCCGGCTGGAGCTTCTGCCCGGCGGGGGTCGTGGCGCACGCCGTACGCTCGCCGAGACCGCGGCGGCCGAGCTGCACCAGCTGATTCTGTCCGGTGAGCTGCCCAGCGGTACGCCGTTGCGGCTGGTCGAGCTGGCCAACCGGCTGGAGATGAGCCAGATGCCGGTCCGCGAGGGGCTGCGCCGGCTGGAGGCGCTCGGGCTGATCGACATCATCCCGCACCGGGGAGCCTGGGTCCGCGAGTTGTCGCTGGAGGACCTGCACGACACCCACGAGACCAGACTGGCGCTGGAGAGCCTCGCCGTACGGGCTGCTGCCGAGCACTTCGAGGCCGAGGACGAGCAGAAGGCCGTGGTCGCGCTGGAGGAGCACCTGCGGATGTGCCGGGCCGACGACTCGATCGGAGCGCGGCAGGCACACGCCGACTTCCACTTCGCGCTCTACCGGGCGGGCGGCTCGCAGTGGCTGGCCCGCGCGATCGAGCCGGTCTGGCAGAACAGCGAGCGGTACCGTTTCGGCAGCCGCCAGACGCCGTTCCAGATCGAGCAGAACCGGCGGGAGCACCAGGCCATCCTGGACGCCTGCGTCGCCAAGGACCCGGACGCCGCCGAGCAGGCGCTGCGTGACCACCTGGCTGGCGCGGTGCAGCGGATCACCGAGACGATGACGTCGAAACAGAAGGAGACGTCGTCATGAAGGTGAGCTTCGACGCGACCGGCGAGGTCGTGGTCGTGACCGGTGGTGCGCACGGCATCGGTGCCGCGCTGGCGTCGGCCGTCGTGGCCCACGGCGGTACGGCGGTGGTGCTGGACGTCAGCCCGCCGGCCGACGAGCGGGTCGAGTACGTCGAGGTCGACGTGTCCGACCGGGCCGCGGTGTTCAAGGCGGTCGGCACGGTGGTCGAGCGGCACGGCCGGATCGACGGGCTGGTCGCCGGTGCGGCCGTGCAGCCGCGGTCCGCCGTACTGGCGATGGACCCGGCCGACTGGACCCGCACGCTGCAGGTGAACCTGGACGGCGTGGTCTGGGTCTGCCAGGCCGTCGTCCCGCACATGGTGGAGCGGTCGGCCGGCTCGGTCGTGGTGTTCACCTCCGGCCTCGCCGCGACCGGCTTCCCGCAGGCGGCGGCGTACGCCTCGAGCAAGGCGGCGCTGACCGCCTTCGCCCGGACGCTGGCGGCCGAGGTGGCCGAGCACCGGGTCCGGGTGAACATCGTCGCGCCCGGCGTGATCGACACCGACCAGTTCCGGGCCGCCAACGCCGGTGCCGACCTCGACCACTGGCGGGAGACCACCGGCATCGGTGACCCTGCCGACGTCGTCGGACCGCTGCTGTTCCTGCTCTCCGACGCCGCCGCGATGACCGGGTCCCAGCTGACCCGGGAGCGCGCTTTCGCCCGGTTGACCGACCTCACGGAGTGATGAGTGACCTCGACTGACCAGCAACTGCCCGTCGCCGTGGTCGGCGCCGGGCCGATCGGCCTGACCACCGCGCTCGGCCTGGCGCACTACGGCGTGCCGTACGTGCTGCTCGAGGAGGACGCGGTGCTGTCCTCCGACACCAAGGCCGGTACGACGCTGAGCCGCACCCTGGAGATCTGGAACCGGTACGGCGCGGTCGAGGGCATCCTGGGCGCCGCGGTGCGGATCGACGAGATCGGCGACATCGACCGGGCCACCAACACCCCGCGCGCCTCGGTCCAGCTGGCCGAGCTGGTCAACGACACCCAGTTCCCGTTCGTGATCAACCTGCCGCAGCAGATGATGGAGCCGATCCTGGCCGACGCGCTGCCGCAGCCGGTCCGCACGCGGCACCGGCTGACCTCGTTCGAGGTGCGTGACGACCGGGTCGTGCTGCAGCTGGACACACCGGACGGTCCGCAGGAGCTCGAGGCGTCGTACCTGCTGGCCTGTGACGGTGGACGGAGCAAGATCCGGGACGCGCTCGGGGTCAAGGTGGTCGGCGAGACCCTGCCCGAGCGGTACATGCTGATCGACGTCGCGGTCGACCTGGACGTCGACAACGCCCGCGACTACCCGTACCTCGCGTACTTCGCGGACGCCGCCGAGTGGATGGTGCTGATCCGCCAGCCGGACAACTGGCGGTTCCTGTTCCCGCTGGCGCCCGGCGCGGAGCCACCGGGCACGGAGGACCTGCTGGTGAAGGTGAAGCAGTTCATCGGGGAGGTCGACCGGATCGAGCTGCTCGGCACGGTCGTCTACAACGTGCACCATCGGGTCGCCGAGCAGTGGACCAAGGACCGCAAGGTGTTCCTGATGGGCGACGCCGCCCACCTGATCACTCCGATGTGGGCGCTCGGTCTGAACACCGGCGCGCTCGACGCGTCGAACCTGCCCTGGCGGCTGGCTTGGGTGCAGCGCGGCTGGGCCGACCCGTCGTTGCTGGACGGGTACGAGCAGGAGCAGCGGCCGGTGGCGGTCGAGGGCTCCGGCGAGATGGCCGAGGCCGCGCGCAAGTACATGGCGCTGCAGCGCGGTGCGGTCACCGAGGACACCGGCGCGTGGGCGACGGCGTACAACCGCACGCTGCTCAGCGTCCGGCTCGACGTCGACGGCGTGGGCGACTGGTCGATGGTCGCGACCGGTACGACACCGCCGGCCGTGCGCGCGGGGGACCGCGCACCCGACCTGGCGCTGCAGAGTCAGACCGGCCGGGTCACGATCCACGACCTGTGCCGGGACACGTTCGTCGCGCTGTACTTCACCGACGTCCGCCGCCGCCCGGACATCCCGGTCAACGACTCGCCGGCGTTGCGGCACTACGCCGTCTCGCGGTGGGACGCGCCGCACGACTCCGGGCTGCGCGACCGGTCGCTGTTCGACCCTGGCAGCATCGCGACCAACCGGTACGGCGTACCGGCGGACAGCGTCGTACTGATCCGGCCCGACGGCCACATCGCCGCGGTGGCTCCGGCGGCACCCGGTGTTGCCGAGGAGCTCTACACGCGAGTGACCGGTCGGCCTGTTCCCCGGGAGGCGTCATGACGTTCGACGAACCGCTGCGCGAGATCCTGCTGCAGACCGACGACCTGGACTGGGTGGACAAGTCCCTGGACGGGCTGTCGCACAAGATGCTGTGGCGTGATCCGGAGACCGAGGCGTCGATCGCGCTGGTGAAGTTCGAGCAGGGGTCGGGGATCCCTTCGGAGCACAAGCACGCGTCGAACCAGTTCATGTTCTGCCTGTCCGGGCGGTACGTGTACCTGCCGACCGGGACGACGCTGACCAAGGGCAGCTTCTACTGGAACCCGAAGGGCGTCGTGCACGGACCGACGCGAGCAGAGGAGACCTCCGTCCTGCTGGAGGTGTACGACGGCCCGCACTACCCGGAGCGGCCGTCTTTCTACGACAACGACGAGGACGCACGCTGACATGGCCGGCTGGGACGTCCACACGCATCTGATACCACCCACTGTGCTCGCTGCTGCCCGCAGCGGCGACTTCGGCCTGTCCGTCGAGGGCAACTCGCTGGTGGTCGACGGACAGCACCGGCTGCCACTCGGCAAGCTCGCCGACCCGGCCGCACTACTGCAGTGGGTCAGTGATCAGGACCTGGACGGCGCGGTGGTGTCGGTACCGCCCGCGCTGTTCCGCTACGACCAGGGCGCGGAGTGGACCGCGCTGCTCAACCAGGGACTTCGGGAGCTGGCCGGGCCGCAGCTGCGGGTGCTGGCGCACATCCCGCTCCTGCACGCCAGCGCTCCGGCGATCGCCGCGGCGCTGGGAGAAGAGGGCGTCTTCAGCGGCTTCGCCCTCGGTACGCCGGGCTTCGCCGGGCTGGACGCGGTCTGGGCGGTGCTGGACCGGCTGAACGCGTTCACGCTGGTTCATCCCGGGCACAGCGCGGACCGGCGGCTGGACGCGTTCTACCTGTCGAACCTGCTCGGAAACCCTTACGAAACAGGGCTTGCCGCGGCCGAGCTGGTCTTCACCGACGTACCGGCACGGTTTCCGGGGATCAAGTTCTGCCTGTGCCACGGCGGCGGCGTGACGGCCGCGCTGGCCGGGCGGTGGCAGCGCGGGATCGACACCGAGCGGCCGGGCATCGAGGCGCCGTCGCTGGCGGTGGCCGAGGCGCTGCAGCGGTTCGTGGCCGACGACCTGGTGCACGATCCGGCCGTCCTGCCGCTGCTGGAGTCGACCTTCGGGGACGTACTGGCCGGCAGCGACTGGCCGTTCCCGATGGGCAGTGACCGGGTGGATCCGCGCCGGGCGCAGGCCGCCGAGGCTTTGACCCGTCCGCTCGGACAGGGGGTTCGTTCGGCGTGACGAGAGCTTTTCCGCAGCAACGAGATGTGATCAGATATCAAACCCAACTGGGGGCGACGGGCACGAGTGGGGTGGGTGGATGAGCGCGCGACAGAGCACTGTGCTGCGCTGTTACGGGCCTGGGCAGCAGTTGAAGGCCGACGAGGTCGAGCTGGCCGCCGGACCGGGGGAGACGCTGGTCGAGATGGACGTCGCCTCGGTGACCCAGCTCGACCGGACCGTGCTGGCGGGCAAGCTCGCCCAGCAGTTGCAACCGCCGTTCGTCCCGGGGTCCGAAGGCGGCGGCGTGGTGGTCGACTCGGAGCTGTACCCGTCGGGCACCCGGGTGGTGATCCGCGGCGGTGGCGTCGGCGTGACCCGGCCGGGGACCTGGGGCTCGATGGCGGTGGTGCCGGACTCGTCAGTGCACCCGCTGCCGATCGGGTTCGACACGGCCGAGGCGCTGGCCCTGCTGGCGCCGGCCTTGACCGCCCACACCGCCGTACGGCGAGTGGCCGGAGTCGTCCACGGTGAGACGGTCGTGGTCACCGGCGCGACCGGTCTGGTCGGGCGGCTGTGTGCTGCGGTCGCTCGAGCCGCCGGGGCCGGCAAGGTGATCGGTCTGGCCCGTTCGGGCGACTCCGTGGACCTGCTGACCCGGCTGGTGGACCAGGTGGTCCGGGTGGACGAGCTGGGCCAGGTCGGGCGAGAGCTGCCTTGGTGTGACGCGGTGATCGACACAGTGGGTGGTCCGGTGACCAGCGGGGTGATGAGTCACATCACGCCGGGCGGGCGGATCGCCGTACTGGGCTACACGGCCGGGGAGTTCGCCACGCTCGACCTGCACCAGCTGATCGGGCGGGATCTGCGCGTGCTGCCGGTGAACATGCAGCGCACGACGATCGAGGCCGGAACGGTGTCCCAGGTGCTGGCGGACATCGCGCCGGCACCGATCACGCCGGAGCTGGACATGATCCCGGCGTACCGGGTGGACGAGGCGCTCGACCGGCTGGTCGGCGGTACGGCGGAGCGGCGGGTGCTGCTCGACCTGACCCGGCTGCGCTGAGCGGTGGACGGGCGGCGGCTGCGATGACAGGCTGGACCGCTGGTCAGGCGGCCGGCTGCACGACCGGCGCGGCACGCGGTGGCGCGGGGGCGCGGTGGCCAATCCGCCGCCGGAACCCCCGCGCGGGCCTCTGCACCGCTACGGTTACCTCCCAGACGTGTATGCAGTGGACGAGAGAGGCAGCCCGCACCCGATGACCCGACGACTCGAGCTCACGCCCGGGGGGCCCAGTGGCAGGCGCACTCTCGCCGAGGAAGCCGCTGCCGAGCTGCACGAGCTCATCCTGTCCGGCGAGCTGCCGAGCGGGACCGCCCTGCGGCTGGAGGAACTGGCCAAGCGGCTGGACATGAGCCAGATGCCGATCCGGGAAGGGCTGCGCCGGATGCAGGCGCTCGGCCTGGTCGAGATCGTCCCGCACAAGGGCGCCTGGGTGCGCGAGTTGTCGATGGAGGACCTGCGCGACACCCACGAGACCCGGCTGGCGCTGGAGACGCTCGCGGTGCGTGCCGCGGCGACCCGGTTCGCCGAGTCCGACGCGGTGGTCGCCAAGGCGGCGCTGGCCGAGCACGTCCGGCTGTCCAAGGTGGGCGACATCATCGCCTCCCGGCAGGCGCACACCGAGTTCCACTTCGCGATCTACCGGGCCGGTGGGTCGCGCTGGCTGCCGCGCGCGATCGAACCGGTCTGGCAGAACAGCGAGCGCTACCGGTTCGGCTCGCGCCAGACCAAGGCGCGGATCGAGCAGACCCGGCGCGAGCACCAGGCGATCCTGGACGCCTGCCTGGCGCACGACGAGCAGGGCGCGGACGCGGCACTGCGCGAGCACCTGGAAGGTGCGTTCCGCCGGATCAGCGAGACGATGGCCCGGCGGTACACCAAGGAGCAGTGAGCGGGACCTGGGTCAGTCGGCCAGGTGGGCCGGGAAGCCGCCGGTGGCGATCGGGCCCCAGCGGGTCGGGGTGATCCGGATCAGGCACTTGCCCTGCTTGCGCATCGCCTCGCGGTACTCGTCCCAGTCCGGGTGCTCGCCGGAGATCGAGCGGTAGTAGTCGACCAGCGGCTCGACCGCGTCCGGCAGCAGGATGACCTCACCGGTGCCGTCCACCTGCACCCACGCGCCGTTCCAGTCGTCCGACAGCACCATCACGCTGGCCTGCGGGTTGCGCTGCACGTTGGTGCTCTTGGCGCGCTCGGGGTAGGAGGAGATGACGATCCGGCCCTCGGCGTCCACACCGCCCGACACCGGCGAGGCCTGCGGCGTACCGTCCTGGCGGGTGGTGATCAGCAGCATGTGGTGACGCGGACGGACGAACTCCAGCAGTCCGTCGAGGTCGACCTTGGTGTTGGTGGCAATCGCTCTCGGCATACCGCCCACCCTAGTCCCGCCGGTCAGGGCACCGTTGTCTCGTGCACGCTCAGCCAGCGCACGCCGTACCGGGCTGACTCGTCGGGGACCAGTACGGCGGTGACGCGTCGCGACGAGCCGACCGAGTGCCGCTCCAGGAACCGGCAGACGACCACCTGGTCGGTCCGGATCACCAGCTGGAACTGCTCGATCCCGATCGTCAGTCCGGGCACGGCGTTGCGCGCACCGGCCAGTGCGTTGCTCAGCCCGACCAGGTCGACCCGGGCGCCGTCGGTGGCGACCAGACTGAACTCCGGGTGATGCATCTGGCGGAAGGTGTCGAGCAGGCCGTCCTCCGCCTCGCTGCCCAGCCAGCGGGCGAGGTCCTCGTGGTGCCGGACGACCTCGGCCTCGATCTGGTCGGTCATGCGAAGTCCATCCGGAGCAGTTCGTCCGGATGGACCACTTGCTCGAGCTCGTCGTCGCCGAGCTTGTTGATCAGCGCCTTGAACCGCTGCGCCTGCGCTGTGGTCGGCAGTGCTCCCGCCAGCAGGTCGGGCAGGAGCAGCTCGTAGCCGCAGCGCGCTCGCTCGGTGTACCGGTGCCGGGTCCGGGCCACCGCCGAGGCGACCCGGATGGCATGCTCGTTGCCTGCAGCAACAGCGGTGCGGTCGGTCTCCCGGGCGGCGAAGCGGTAGCCGTTGGCCAGCTCGCAGCGGTGGCAGTCCAGCGGGCCGGCTCCGAGCTGCTCGCCGCAGTCGGGGCAGCGGAGTTGTTTCAGGGCGCCGTCGACGACCCGCCAGTCGAACTCGGCCGGGTCCTGCAGGACCACCTCGGCCAGGGTGTGGTCGTCCGTCGTACCGGCGTCGGCGCGGAAGTGCCGCCAGGCCGCGTCGATGCTCTGCTCGACTTCGGCGACCGCGGCCCGGAAGCGTGGGTGGTCGACTCGGCGCATGCAGGCGAGTCTAGGTGGCTTGTAGGCTCGCCCCGATGAGTCAGTACGCCGGTGTGCCGGGGCCTGCCGAGTTCCGGATGGTTCCGGAGACCCGCGGGCGGGCGCTGCTGCCGATGGTGGGCCTGCTGGTGCTGTTCGCGGTGGTGCTCTTGCTGCTCGGGTCGCTGGGCGGACTGGTGGTCGGGATCCTGGCGAGTGCGATCGGCACCATCGCCGCCGTGACGTACCTGATGCTGAAGCTCAACCGGCTGACGGCGGCCAACGTGCTGCGGTTCGACGACCGGGGGATCCACTGGCAGGCCGGTGGGGGAGTCGTCCACGAGGTGGCCTGGGCGGACGTGACCGGGGTCGGACCGGTGAACGTGCAGCTCGCGCCGCGGCGGCGTTTGCATGCCGGACCGGTCCCGCGGACCGTGCAGGCGTCGATGGCCGATCACGGGGTGCAGGGGTGGTCGACGGTGACGTTGCCGGCCCGGACACCCGCGGTGATGCGGCAGGCGCTCGCCGCGATGCCCGTCGACGAAGCGTCCGGAAAGCGGCACATCGGGATCCCGCTGGGGTCCTTCGATCCCGACTGGCCGGCCGGGCCGATCGGCGCCTGGATCCGCGCTCGGCGCCCTGACCTGCGGGTCTGACTCCCGGGGCCGGACCTGTGGACGACTCGATTGACACGAGTCGAACAGGTGTTCGAACATGGTGGGGTGACGGGGACATCGGGAGACCGAGCAGTACTGACTCAGGCCGAAGCCGCTTCGGCCCGGCCCAAGCCTGCCCGCCGCGCCACGGCCCTTGATCAGGCCCGCCACCTGCTGGCCCGGGCCCACGCCCAGAAGGCGGCCCGCGAAGCCGAGACCGCGGCTCCTCCTGCCCAGAGTCCGTCCGGGGTGCTGACCGCTCTGCCGACGCTCGACACCGCCCGCTCCCGAGCGGTTTCGGCGCCGCGCACCACCGAGACCCGGGTCCAGCAGGCGCTCGACACCGCCGGCGCGGAGCGGTCACTGCCGACGCTGCCGGCCGTTTCCGAACTGCTGTCCGGGGCTCCACTGCGCGGCGGCGCGGTGTACTCCGTGCGCGGTTCCAGCGCCCTGGTGATGGCGATGATGGCCGGCCCGTCCGCCGAAGGCGCCTGGTGCGGAGTGGTCGGGATGCCGTCGTTCGGCGCGGAGGCGGCCCGTGCTCTCGGGGTCGATCTCGAGCGCCTGGTGCTCGTCCCCGACCCGCAGCACGACTGGTTGAGCGTGGTCGCCGCGCTGGTCGACGCCCTGACCGTGGTGGTGGTCCGTCCGCCTGGCGAGGTCACCTCCGGCGAGGCGTCCCGGCTGTCCGCCCGGCTCCGCACCAGGGGCGCGATGCTGATCGCCGTCGGCTCGTGGCCGGGCAGCGAAGCCCGCCTCGAGGTCCAGGCCAACACCTGGAGCGGGCTGGGCGCCGGTGAGGGCCACCTCACCGCCCGGCAGGCGACGATCGCCGTCACCGGCCGCGGCGCCGCCGTACGGCCTCGGCGGCATCAGCTCTGGCTGCCGGCTCTCGACGGGACCATCCGGTCGGTGGACGACGGGGTGGTCGACGACAGCACCCGCTGGTTGCAGGAGGCGGTCGGCTGATGACGGTGACGGAGCAGCTGAAGGCTTCCGGTTCCACCCGGCAGGTGGGGCAGCGGACGATGGTGGTGTGGGTGCCGGACTGGCCGGTGCTCGCGGCGGCTTCGGTGGAAGGGGTTTCGCCGTCCGCCGCCCTGGCGGTCCTGCAGAAGGGCCGGGTGCTGGCCAGCTCGGCAGCGGCCCGCGCCGAGGGAGTACGCCGCGGGCTCCGGGCCCGGGACGCCCAGTCGCGCTGCCCGGACCTGCTGGTGCTCAAGTACGACCCGGTCGTCGACGCGCGGGCGTTCGACCCGGTGATCAGCTGCCTGGAGGCGCTCACCCCGGGCATCCAGGTGATCCGCCCGGGCATGTGCGCGCTGAAGGCCCGCGGCCCGAGCCGGTACTACGGCAGCGAGCCGGCCGCCGCGGAGAAGTTGCTCGACCGGCTGGAGACGTACGACGTACCGGGTGGGCGGGTCGGGGTCGCCGACGGCCCGTTCGCGGCGGAGCAGGCCGCGCGGGCCGCGTCGGCGCAGACCCGGGTGCGGGTGATTCCGCCCGGCGGGTCGGCCGAGTTCCTGGCGCCGCTCACGATCGACACGCTGGAGCGACCGGAGCTCACCGATCTGCTGCGGCGGCTCGGCCTGCGATCGCTCGGCGCGTTCGCGCGGCTCCCGGCGACCGAGGTGCTGACCCGGTTCGGGCCGGACGGCGCGTTCGCCCACCGGCTGGCCCGCGGCGACGACGACCGCGCGGTGGTGGCCCGGGAGGTCCCACCCGAACTGACCCGCACCCTCGACTTCGAACCACCGGTTGACCGGGTCGACCAGGTCGCGTTCGCGGTCCGTACGGTCGCGGAGGAGCTGGTCGGCCGGCTGGCCGCGCTCGGCCTGGTCTGCACCACACTGCGCGTCGAGGTCGGGACGGAGTCCGGCCGGGTGCACGAGCGGGAGTGGTTGCATCCCCGCTGGTTCGCCCCCGGCGACGTGGTCGACCGGGTCCGCTGGCAGCTCCAAGGCAGCGGCACGGCGACCAGTGAGCTGACCTCACCAGTGGTGCGCCTCCGCCTGGTCCCTGAGCGGGTCGACCCGGTCGGCGCCCACGTCGACACGCTCTGGGGCAGCGGTCCCGACGAACGGATCCACCGCGCCCTGTCCCGCGTCCAGAGCATGCTCGGCCACGGCGCCGTGGTCACCCCGGTGATCAGCGGCGGCCGCGGCTATGCCGAACGCCAGACCTTGATCCCCTGGGGGGATCCGCTCACGCCTGCGCGTCCGCCCAGCGATCCCTGGCCTGGTTCGCTTCCCGCTCCTACCTCGCCACCTACTCCTGTGCCTGACGACTCGTTCTCCGGTCTCTCCACGCAGACCGCTGCTTCTCTGGCTGCGATTTCCCCGCCCGTCAGCTCCGTGCCTGTCCTTCGCACCGAGCACGTGATCGGAGGTCTTCAGGTCTTCTCACCTTCCAGCTCCGAATCGACCGCCCCCAGCGCCTCCAGGCAGGAGTCCTCCGCCACCGTGTCCCGCCGGCCACGCACCACGACCCCGCTGCCCCTGCCGTCCACCTCGGGCTGGCCGGTGCCGGTGCCGACGCTGGTCTATCCCTCGCCTCGTCCGGCGGAGGTGCTGGCGGCCGACGGGCGGCAGGTCACGGTCAGCGCCCGCGGCGGCCTGTCCGGCGCCCCCGCCGCCTTCCGCCTGCTGCCCGGGCCGCAAGTTGCCGACAGCAACAAACTGCATCCGGTCACCGCCTGGGCGGGCCCGTGGCCGGTGGAGGAGCGCTGGTGGGACGAAGAGGCCGAGAACCGGCTGGCCCGCTTCCAGCTGGTCACCGCGGACGGACGCGCCTGGCTGGCCGCCGTACAGAACACCCACTGGTGGATCGAGGCCAGCTATGACTGACCCCACCACCTGGGGCTTGGCCGGCGTGTCCAGCACCTGCCGCCACTCGACCGAGGGGCAGCTGGTCTGCGCCCGGCGCCACCTCCTGGCCGCGCACCGGCAACGTCACCGACTCACCGCCCACCGCCACCTGCGCTACGCCCGCCGCCATCTCCTCGCCGCGCATCCCTGCCCGCCCAGCGCGGTGCGGGCTTCCGCCGGTCCCTCACGCGCCGCCGGAAACCACCTGACGCCGTACCGGATCTCCTGCCCTGCCAGCCATTCCCTCGCCGGTGCCCGTCATCTCCGCCTGCCCTGTCACCGCCGGCCGTCCACCTGGCGACGTCTCCAGCGAGCTCATCACCAACTCCACCACCTACGAGCAGGAGCCGACCGTGCGGTGGGGTAGACCTCGTTCGGGTACGGCGAGAATCCGGCGGCGCGTGCCGGCGTTGACGCCTACGATCTGGTGGCATGCACAAGAGCCGGGTTTCGACGTTGCTGATCGACGTACCGCGGGAAGAGGCGCCGAGGGCCGCGGAGTTCTGGAGTTCCGCGTTGGGGGTGCGGACGGGCAGTCCGCCGGGGGAGCCGCAGTACATCAGCCTGCACGACGCGGTGCCCGGCATGGTGACCGCGATCCAGGCGCTGGACCAAGGGGAGTCGCGGTACCACCTGGACATCGAGACCGACGACGTGGACGCGGAGACGGCGCGGCTGATCGGGCTCGGAGCGGTCGAGGTGTCGAGCTGGCAGGGCTGCCGGACGCTGCGGGTGCCGGGTGGGCAGCTGGTGTGCGTGATCCCGGTGCACTCCGATCCGGAGGAGTTCGCGGCCCGCGCCACGACCTGGGCCTAGCCGCTCGCCCCCGCGGCAGGAGCACGCCGAGGCCGCGCCGACCACCGCTGAGACCACATCCGATGCAGTCGTGGCGACCAGGGCCGCTGAGGGTCGGCTCGGGGTGGCTCCCCGATGCGCACCCGCACCCCGGCTGGCTAGGTTCGGGGCACGGCCTGGGGCTCGAGGGTGGGGATGTGGATGAGGGCGATCGGACAAGATCGGTACGGCGCGCCGGACGTGCTGGAGCTGTGGGAGATCGACCGGCCGGTGCCGGGGGCGAGCGACGTGCTGGTGCGGGTTCGCGCGGCGGCGGTCAACGCGCGGGACTGGCACCTGATGCGAGGCGACCCGTACGTGGCTCGCCTGATGGATCGCACGACGTTCGGCCGCCGCGGTCCCCGGCAACCGGTGCGGGGAACCGACTTCGCCGGCGTGGTCGAGTCGGTCGGGGCCGGCGTCACAGCGTTCAGCCGGGCGACGAGGTGTTCGGCGAGGCGGAGGCGGCGTTCGCGGAGTACGTGTGCGCGCCGCAGACGCGGCTCGTCGCCAAGCCGCCCAACCTCACCTTCGAGCAGGCGGCTGCTCTGCCGCTCGCCGCCAACACGGCACTGATGGGGCTGCGCGACCTGACAGCCGGTCAGCACGTGCTGGTGAACGGCGCGTCCGGCGGGGTCGGCACCTTCGCGGTGCAGATCGCCACGGCGTACGGCGCGGAGGTGACCGGCGTCTGCAGCACGCGGAACGTCGACTTGGTCCGCTCTCTCGGTGCCGAGCATGTCGTCGACTACACCCACACGGACTTCACCCGCGAGAGCGCCCGGTACGACGTACTGCTCGATCTCGTCGGGAACCACTCACTGAGGGAGTTGCGGCGAACGCTGAAGCCGGGCGGCACGCTGGTTCTGTCGGGCGGCGGGGTGTCGCGGGGCGGGAGCCTGATCGGTCCGATCGCGCTCATCGTCCGGGGCGCTCTGATCGGGAAGTTCGCCCGCCGTCATCGCGTGGTCGTGCTCGAAGCGGTGCCGAGCGCCGCGAACCTGCGCGTACTGGCCGAACTCGCGGAGACCGGAAAGATCGTCCCGGCCATCGATCGGGAGTATCCGCTGGAGCAGGCCCCGGCGGCGATTGGTCATCTGGAGGTCGAGCACGCGCGCGCGAAAATCGTTCTCACCGTCTGAACGCACTGGCCCAGGTCAGAGTGCTGCGGCGCGGGCGGTCAGGTACTGACGTTCGGGGAACGACTGGGTCTGCCGGGCCGCCTGCTCGTACGCCGTCCGGGCGGCTTCGGCGTCGCCGGCGAGCTCGAGCAGGTGGGCTCGGACGGCTGTCGTGCGGTAGTGGTTCGCGAGGGCCGGGTCCTCGGCGGCCCGGTCGAGGCGGTCAAGGCCGGTGCGCGGTCCGTGCACCATCGCGACCGCGACGATGCGGTTCAGGGTGACGATCGGTCCGGGGGAGAGGGTCTCGAGCAACTCGTAGAGGACCAGGATCTGGCGCCAGTCGGTGTCCGCGGGATCCAGGGCCTCGGCGTGCACGGCGGCGATCGCGGCCTGCAGCTGGTACGGGCCGATCGGGGCCGTGCGCAACGTGCGGGTGATCAGTTCGGTGCCTTCGGCGATCGACGCGCGGTGCCAGCGCGAGCGGTCCTGCTCGGGAAGCGGGACCAGGGCGCCGGACGGCGCGGTCCGGGCGGGACGGCGCGCGTCGGTCAGCAGCATCAGCGCGAGCAGGCCGCTCACCTCGCCCTCCGCCGGGAGCTGCTCGTGCAGCTGGCGGGTCAGCCGGATCGCCTCGGTGCTCAGCTCGACGCGGTGCAAGCTCTCGCCCGAGCTCGCGGTGTAACCCTCGTTGAAGATCAGGTAGAGCACGTGCAGTACGGCGGCCAGGCGCGGGCCGAGTTCGTCGGGCGGCGGCATCCGGAAGGTCGCGCCGCCGGCCTTGATCGACGCCTTCGCGCGGCTGATCCGCTGGCCGATGGTTGCCTCAGGCACCAGAAAGGCCCGGGCGATCTCGGCCGTGGTCAGGCCACCGACGGCGCGCAGGGTGAGCGCGATCTGCGACGGCGGAGTGAGGGCCGGATGGCAGCACAGGAAGAGCAACGTGAGGGTGTCGTCGGTCTGCGGCGCCGGAGCGGGGTCGGTCGGCTCGGTGGCGGCGACGGTCTCCTCGCGTTTGCGCCGGGCCGCCTCGCTGCGCAGAAGCTCGATCCGGCGCCGGGACGCGACGGTGATCAGCCAGTTCAGCGGCTGGTCGGGAACGCCGTCGACCGGCCACTGCGTGGCGGCCGCGAGCAGCGCCTCCTGTGCGGCGTCCTCGCACAGATCGAACGCGCCGTACCGGCGGACCAAGGGACCGACGATCCGGGGCGCGAGCTCCCGCAGCAGCCCCTCGAGTTCCGGCGAACCCGGCTCCGGCCCACCCGGCCGCGCCGCGTCCGGCGTACCGGTGCTCACCGCAGGAAGCTCAGGTCCCGCACCGGACGGATCTCCACGATGCTGAACGCCGCCTCCGGGATTTGCGTGACGATCTCCGTCGCGCGCTCGACCGTGTCGCACTCGACCAGGTAGAACCCCGCCAGCTGCTCCTTGATCTCCGCGAACGGGCCGTCCGTGGTGACTGCCTTTCCATCGCGCACCAGCACCTGCTTGGTCAGCCCCGGATCGTCGAGCGACTCGTTGGCGAGCAGCTCACCGGTCGCACTCAACGCGCTCTCCAGTTCGGTGTAGCCGGCCATCGACTCCCGGCGCTGTTCCTCGGACAGCTGGTTCCACAGCTCACGCCCTTCGGGATTGCCGTAGATCAGGATCAGGAACTTCATCGGTCGCCTCTCCTCCGCTGAGAGGACCAGCCTAGGACTTGATATGTAGGATTAAACCTACCTATAGTGGAGCCCATGCCGCCGCGCCCGAGTGTTGTTGCCGAAAGCATCGAAGACAGGGTGTTCGCCGCGTTGTCGAGCCCGGTCCGCCGGGAGGTGTTGCGACTGCTGCGCGACGGCGGTCCGCAGCCGGCCGGGGTGCTGGCCGCGCACTTCGCGATGGCCCGGCCGAGTTTTTCCGAGCACCTGCGGGTGCTGCGCGACGCCGGGCTGGTCAGTGAGCGCAAGGAAGGGCGGCAGCGGCTGTACCGGTTGGAGCCGGTGCCACTGGCCGAGGTGCAGGAGTGGCTGACGCCGTACGAGCGGTTCTGGCGCGAGCGGATGGCCGCGCTGGGTGACGTGCTGGACCGGATGGAGGACGCATGACCGAGGACCTGACCACGATCGAGGTCGACCAGTTCTACCCGCACCCGCCGGGCAAGGTCTGGCGGGCGCTGACCGAGCCCGAGCTGATCGCCCAGTGGCTGATGCCCGGCGACTTCCGGCTGCAGGTCGGGCACCGCTACACGATGCAGTCCCGCCCGGTGGCCGCCAGCGGCTTCTCCGGTCTGGTCGAGGCCGAGGTGCTCGCGTTCGAGACCGAGAAGCTGCTCCGCCTCGGCTGGCGCGACGCGGCCGGCGGAGACGCCGACTGGACCATCACCTGGACGCTGCAGCCCGAGGGGCACGGGACCAGGTTGTTCCTGCTGCACGAAGGCTTCGACCCCGACGACCCGCTCCAGCGCCAGGCCCACACGATCATGAACGGCGGCTGGCGCACCGGCGTACCGAAGGCTCTGGCGAAGCTGCTCGACCGGGTCTGACCACGCGGCGGGTTTTCGCCATCCGGAGGCACGCAGTCTCCCTTCGGTCTCGATCAGGTCACCGGTCGGTGACGTGCGTAGCGGGGCCGGTTCGGAGGCGTTCGAGTAGTCAGGGACGAATCCGGGGCTACCCCGGTGTGGCCGGGGCGAAACCCAGTGGCGGGCCCCAGTAGAGTTACCGGCGGGACTGGGGTTCCAGGGACCGAGCCAGAGGAAAAGGGGGAGGGTCGCGTGCCGGACGTGGAGGTGTCCGACCGGGTACTGACGATCCCGAACGCACTGAGCTTCGCACGGCTGCTCGGTGTGCCGCTGTTCCTGTGGCTGATTCTCGGCCCGGAGGAGGACGGCTGGGCCCTGCTGGTGCTCGCCGTCTCCGGCTTCACCGACTGGGCCGACGGCCAGATCGCCCGCCGGATGAACCAGACCACCCGGCTCGGCCAGATGCTCGACCCGGTCGCCGACCGGCTCTACATCTTCGCGACCGTGCTCGGCCTGGCGCTGCGCGACATCATCCCGTGGTGGCTGGCGATCGCGCTGCCGCTGCGCGATCTGCTGCTCACCTTCACCCTGCCGGCGCTGCACCGCCGCGGCTTCAACGCGCTGCCGGTGCACTTCCTCGGCAAGTCCGCGACCTTCTGCCTGCTGTACGCGTTCCCGCTGCTGCTGCTCGGGGACGGCGACAGCACGCTCAACCTGCTGGCCCGCGTGTTCGGCTGGGCGTTCGCGATCTGGGGCACGGCGTTGTACTACTGGGCCGGCGCACTGTACTTCGTGCAGCTGCGGCACCTGATCCAGACCGTCGAACCGATCAGCGGGCGACCGGGTCGATCGTGACTCAGCAAGCTCCACCGGGACAGCGGCGCGTGGACGCGTCGATGTCGCTGCTGAACAACCTGATGGCGCACCCGCTCGACGAGGGGTATGCGATCAGCGCCCGGCTGCGCCCACCGCAGAACGGGCCGAAGAAGGCCCGGCACCGGATCATGCTGGTGGTGGCGTTCGTCGTGCTCGGCTTCCTGCTGTCGGTCGCCGCGGCGCAGAACTACCGCAGCGCGCCGGCCGCGGAGAAGCAGCGCAACGAGCTGATCGAGCGGGTCGAGCAGGCCGACAACCGGCTGAACGACCTGCGCAACCGGCAGTCCGCGCTGGCCGGGGAGGTGCGCGGTCTGCAGGCCGGCGCGCTGTCCGACTCCGACGCGGCGCTGCAGCAGAAGGTCGACGACCTGGAGCTGCAGGTCGGGTCGGTCGCGGTGACCGGGCCGGGGATCAAGGTGGTCGTCGACGACGCCAAGAACGCCGACGACAAGGAGGGCCGGCTGCTCGACGTCGACCTCCAGCAGCTGGTCAACGGGCTGTGGACCGCGGGCGCCGAGGCGATCTCGGTGAACGGCCACCGGCTGACCAGCCTGACCGCGATCCGGGGCGCCGGCAGCGCGATCACGGTCGACTACAGCTCACTCAACCCGCCGTACACGGTGCTCGCGATCGGTGAGACCGCGACGTTGCCGGCCCGGTTCGCGCAGAGCTCCGGCGGGCAGTGGGTGCAGTACCTGGTGAGCAACTTCGATGTCCGGATGACGACCACGACGGAGGACTCCTTGCTGGTGCCAGCCGATGCGACCATCGCGCTGCGATACGCGAAGGTGGGGCCGAGATGATCGCCGTGCTCGGTCTGGTGATCGGCGTGGTGATCGGCCTGCTGGTCGCACCCGACGTGCCCGACTGGGCCCAGCCGTACCTGCCGATCGCCGTGGTGGCCGCGCTCGACGCGGTCTTCGGCGCGCTGCGCGCGTTCCTGGACGGGATCTTCGACGACAAGGTGTTCGTCGTCTCGTTCGTCTCGAACGTGCTGATCGCCGCCCTGATCGTCTACCTCGGTGACCAGCTCGGCGTCGGCTCGCAGCTGTCCACCGGCGTGGTGGTCGTGCTGGGCATCCGCATCTTCACCAACATGGCCGCGATCCGCCGGCACGTCTTCCGGGCCTGATCATGAGCGACGACCAGCAACCGCCGCAGGGCACGCCGCCGGAGGAGCCGAAGCGCCGGCACGAGCCGCAGCACCGCGGCGACGCCCATCACCGCGCCGACAAGCCGTCCGAAGCCCCGAAGCCCGCCGCCGGTCCGACACCCGCCGGTACGACGTCCGAAGGCACCTCGGCCGGTACGGCGTCCGAAGGCGCCTCGGCCGGTACGGCGTCCGAAGGCGCCTCGGCCAGTACGGCGTCCGAAGGCAAACCTGCCGCTCCGACGCCCGATCCGGCCCACCCCGCCGCCCCGACCCCGATGCCGCCCGCGCGCCCCAAGGGCCCGAACCTCGCGTTGCGCCGGCTGCGGGCCGGGTTCAAGCCGTCCCGCGGCCAGGCGATCGTCGCCGTCGTGCTGGCGCTGGTCGCGTGCACGGCGGTCGTCCAGGTCCGGGTGAACCGCGCCGACGACGGCTACCAGAACGCCCGCCGCGAGGACCTGATCGCGATCCTCGACGGCCTGAACCAGAACAACCGCCGGCTGGAGAGCGAGATCACCGAGCTGGAGGAGCGCAAGAACACGCTGTCGTCCAGCGCCGACAAGGCCCAGACCGCGCGCGAGCAGGCCGAGCAGCAGGTCCGGACCCTCGGCATCCTGGCCGGAACGCTGCCGGCCCAGGGGCCGGGGGTGCGGATCACGCTGAACGACCCGGAGGGCAAGATGACGTCCGGCAACCTGCTGGACGCGATCGAGGAACTGCGCGACGCCGGGGCCGAGGCGATCCAGATCAACGGAACGGTCCGGGTGGTGGCCAGCACCGACCTGATCGACGACGCGCCCGGTGTGCGGGTCGACGGCCAGAAGGTCACCTCGCCGTACGTGATCGAGGCGATCGGCGAGTCGCACAACCTGGCCGAGGCGGCCAACTTCCCCGGTGGCCTGGTCAGCGAGGTGACCGGCCCGCAGATCGGTGGCACCGCCGAGGTGACCGAGTTGCGGCAGGTCCAGATCACCGCCTTGCACGCCCCGGAGGAGCATCGCTACGCTCGCCCGGCGCCCAGCCCGACCAAGTGAGATCCTGAGTGAAAGAGGACCCGAGGTGTACCCCGAAGACCTGAAGTACACGGCCGAGCACGAGTGGGTCAAGGCCGGCGAGGAGGGCCCGGTGCGGGTCGGTATCACCGACTTCGCCCAGGACGCTCTCGGCGACATCGTCTACGTGCAGCTGCCCGAGGTCGGTGCCGCGGTGCGGGCCGGTGACGCCTGCGGCGAGCTGGAGTCGACCAAGTCCGTCAGCGACCTGTTCGCGCCGGTGAACGGCACCGTCACCGCCGTCAACGAGGCGCTGGCCGACCAGCCCGACCTGGTCAACACCGACCCGTACGGCGAGGGCTGGCTGCTCGACATCCGGGTCGACGACGAGGACGAGGTGGCGGCCCTGATGGACGCCGACACCTACAAGGGCCAGCTCGACCAGAGCTGACGATCGGTTACTGATAGGTTTGGCGGCCTCAACCGCTGGTCGAGGGTTGAGGCCCAGTCCACACTGTTCACCACGGGGATCTACGACAACGTCGCCGGACCGCCGGCGATCGGGAGGATCACAGCATGCCGTTCTGCAACCAGTGCGGGCACGAGAACTCCGAGGGCAGCAGGTTCTGCTCGCAGTGCGGAACGATGCTCCCTGGCGCGGACCGTCCGGTGCCCGCCCCCGGCGTCACCGACACCGCGATGCTGACCCCGATCAGCGCCGAGCCCGACACCGAGCGGGTCGACCTGGCCGGTGAGGGCCTGACCGCCGAGGACGAGGCCGCCGTCGGCGCGCTGCCGGCCGGGTCCGCGCTGCTGATCGTCCAGCGCGGCCCGAACGCGGGCAGCCGGTTCCTGCTCGACGTCGACGTGGTCACCGCCGGGCGCCACCCGGACAGCGACATCTTCCTGGACGACGTCACCGTCTCGCGCCGGCACGCGGAGTTCCGCCGCGACCCGGCCGGGGTCAAGGTCCGCGACGTGGGCAGCCTGAACGGCACCTACGTCAACCGGGACCGGATCGACGAGGTCCTGCTGAACAACGGCGACGAGGTCCAGATCGGCAAGTACCGGCTCGTCTACTACGCCAGTGGCCAGGCCTGAGCCTGACGCCGGAGGAAGCAGCATCGGACAGGTGCTGCAGGTCCTGCAGGCCGAGTTCGCCGACGTCACCATCTCCAAGATCCGCTTCCTGGAGGCCGAGGGCCTGGTGACGCCGGCGCGGACCGCTGCCGGGTACCGCAAGTTCAGCGCGTCCGACGTCGAGCGGCTGCGGTACGTATTGACCGCGCAGCGCGACCAGTACCTGCCGCTGAAGGTGATCAAGGAACACCTCGGCGCGATGGACCGCGGGTTGCGGCCGACGCCGGGTGGACCTCCGGCGGCGCCGCAGGCGGCCGAGCCGGCCGGGCTGCCGGTCGCCGAGGACTTCGGCGCCGACCGGACCGAGCTGAAGCTGACCCGCGAGGAGCTGCGGGCGGCCGCGGGCATCGACGAGGCGCTGCTCGAGCAGTTGGAGAGTCACCAGCTCATCGTGGCCCGCGGCAACCACTACGACGGCGACGCGATCCTGGTCGCGAAGGCGGCGGCGCAGTTCGGCCAGTACGGCGTGGAACCGCGGCACCTGCGCCCGTTCCGGGCCGCGGCCGATCGCGAGGTCGGGCTGATCGAGCAGGTCACCGGCCCGCGGCGTACCGAGCGGACTCAGGAGCTGGCCGCCCTGGCGGTCCGGTTGCACGCCGCGCTGGTTCGCTCGCGCCTGCCTCGCTGAACCCGCGGCCGGGGCGCGTCAGCTGGTCGGCCAGCCGGCCGAGCAGAGCCATGAGCAGGATGGCGACGACGGAGACGACAAGCTGAAGGATGGGCACGCGGCCCATCGTCGCGAGCTCCGGATTGCCTCGACAGTGGCAAGAATGCCCGTCTCCGATAGATTGTCGCCATGCAGCGCAGACACCGCGTCGCGGTGGTCGCGGCCGATCGCGTCGACAGTCTCGATCTCGCGATCCCGGGCCAGGTCTTCGGCAGCGCTCGCTCCGAGGACGGCACCGCGCTGTACGACGTGATCATGTGCGGCCAGCGTCCCGGTCTGGACGTGACCGGGCGGGGCGGCGCCGAGCTGTTCCAGCTGACCGCGCCGTACGAGCTCAGTGAGGCACTGTCCGCCGACACGGTGATCGTGCCGGGCGCGCGGACGGACGGCGAGCCGTCGGCGGAGGTGCTGGACGTCCTCCGGCAGGCGCACAGCCGTGGGGCCCGGCTGGCGTCCATCTGTGCCGGCGCGTTTTTGCTGGCCGCGGCCGGCCTGCTCGACGGGCGGCCCGCGACCACCCACTGGACGTCGGCCGGCACGCTCGCCCGGCGGTATCCCCGGGTCGAGGTGGATCCCAACGTGCTGTTCGTTGACGACGGCAACGTGCTGACGTCGGCCGGCGCGGCGACCGGACTCGACCTGTGCATCCACATGGTGCGCAACGACTTCGGTGCCGCCGTCGCGGCCGAGGTGGCTCGCCAGGTCGTCGTGGCGCCACAACGCGACGGTGGTCAGGCGCAGTTCATCGTGCACCACGAACCCTCCGACGACAGTGGATCGCTGGAGCCGACGATGCGCTGGATGCGTGCGCGGCTCGGCGATCCGTTGACGCTCGCGGACATCGCCGGCCAGGCGGCCGTCAGCCCGCGCACGCTCAACCGGCGCTTCCGCGAACAGACCGGAGCGACTCCGCTGCAGTGGTTGCTCACCCAGCGCGTCCGGCACGCGCAGGAGTTGCTGGAGACGACCACACTGCCGGTCGAGGACATCGCCCGGCACTGCGGATTCGGTACGGCGATCAACCTGCGCCAGCACTTCACCCGGCGGGTGCGGCTGTCCCCGCTGGCCTACCGCCGGTCCTTCCGGCAACGCTGACGCCGCCCCCGGGAGCCAGCTCGGGCTGGGGCCGGAGAGTAGGCTGAGGATGTGCGCGAAGTCGACGTGGTCGGAGTCCGGGTTGAGATGCCCTCGAGTCAGCCGATCGTGCTGCTCCGGGAGGTCGGCGGTGAGCGGTACCTGCCGATCTGGATCGGTGCGGCCGAGGCCAGCGCGATCGCGTTCGCGCAGCAGGGGATGGAGCCCCCTCGTCCGCTCACGCACGACCTGTTCGCCGAGGTGATCCGTGTTCTGGGTCACACGCTGACCCAGGTCCGCATCGTCAATCTCACCGACGGCGTCTTCGAGGCGGTCCTGGTCTTCGACGACAAGACCGAGATCTCGGCCCGGCCGTCGGACTCGATCGCGCTGGCGCTGCGGACCGGTACGCCGGTCTTCTGCACCGAGGAGATCCTGGCCGAGGCCGGCATCCCGGTGCCCGACAGCGAGAACGACGAGAACGACGAGGTCGAGGAAGAGGAAGAGGTCGAGCGCTTCCGGGAGTTCCTGGACCAGGTGTCACCCGAGGACTTCGACAAGAGCTGAGGTTTCGGCGTTTACACCTGGGTACTTGGCTTCTCCTGGGCGAGTAACAATTCGGACTGTGAGCGCGACACGCTCTCGGCTCCACGCGGTTGTCGTTGACCGGTTCAAGTCGGCGGCTTACCTTGAAGGAGTTGTGAGGAGTTGTAACTCCACGGATGTAGTCCGTTCCAGTCGGTACCCAGGGAGGCTCAGGCGTGACACGCACCGGCGACACTGATCTGACGGCGCAGTCGGCGTCCGAAGCACACGCCGACGCGGCTGCCGCAGCGGGGGTGCAGGGCCTGCTCTTCGACGACGACCTGCGGCCCATGCCGGAGGACGTCGGATTCCGCGGCCCGACCGCGTGCGCCGCTGCCGGGATCACCTACCGCCAGCTCGACTACTGGGCCCGCACCGGCCTGGTCTCGCCGTCGGTCCGCCCGGCCACCGGCTCGGGCACGCAGCGGCTGTACGGCTTCCGCGACGTTCTGCTGCTCAAGGTGATCAAGCGTCTGCTGGACGCCGGGATCTCGCTGCAGCAGATCCGCACCGCGATCGCCCATCTGAGCAAGCGCGGGATCGACGACCTGACCCAGATCACGCTGATGAGCGACGGGGCCTCGGTCTACATGTGCACCTCGCCGGACGAGGTGATCGATCTGCTGGCCGGCGGCCAGGGAGTCTTCGGCATCGCGCTCGGTGGTGTCTGGCGCGAGGTCGAGGGGTCGCTGTCGGAGCTGCCGACCGAGCGCGCCGACGGAAGCGACGAGGAGTCCGGTCCGCACGCGAACGACGAGCTCGCCGCTCGCCGCCGCGCCCGGATGACCGGCTGATCTGCCTCAGCGACAACAGTGCGCCCACTCACCGCGGAAGGTCTGCGTGGTGTGTGGGCGACGTTGTTGCTGCCCCTGGAACCCGACGACACGATCGACTTCGCCCGCCTCGGGACGCAGCTCGACCATCTCGTCGAGGCCGGCCTGCACGGTCTCTACGCCCACGGCACCGCCGGTGAGTTCCAGACCCTGACCGAGTCCGAGTACGACCGGATCAACGAGTTGCTCGCTACCCGCTGCGAAGCAGCTGACCTGCCGTTCCAGCTCGGCGCGAGTCATCCCTCCGCCCAGCTCCAGCTCGACCGCGTACGCCGGGCCGCCGCGCTGCGTCCCTCGGCGATCCAGGTGATCCTGCCGGACTGGCTGCCGCTCACCCCTGGCGAAGTGCTCGTCTTCCTGGATCGCGTCGCTCAGGCGGCCGACGGCGTACCTCTCGTGCTCTACAACCCACCGCATGCGAAGACGCAGGTCGGCCCGGAGCAACTTGCCGATCTCGCGCGCGCCGTACCGGCACTGGTCGGGTCGAAGAGTGCTGGTGGGGACGCCGCGTGGTTCGACGCCGCGCGGGAGTCTGGGCTGGCGTTGTTCGTGCCCGGACACCGGCTCGCGAGCATGACGCCGCTCGGCGCGGACGGCAGCTACTCGAACGTGGCGGCGCTCTCACCGACCGGTTCCGTCAGGTGGTACGAGCTGATGCAGTCCGACCACCAGGCGGCACTCGACGTCGAGCGGCGGATCGGCGAGTTCTTCGCCGCGCACATCGCGCCGCTGCAGGAGATCGGCCTGTCCAACCCGGCGCTGGACAAGTTCCTCGCCGCGGTCGGTGGCTGGGCCGACGTCGGCACGCGGGTCCGCTGGCCGATGGCCTCGGCCGACCCGCGCCTGGCCGCCGCCGCGCGGACGTCCGCACGGCGGCTGCTGCCCGAACTCGACGCAGGCAACTGGTAGCCTCGGGGGAGCCGTACACAGCACTCGGGAGAGTCCCAGGTTCGCCTGGGCGCCGAAGGGGCAATTCCTCCCCGGAACCTCTCAGGCCCATGGACCGGGTGCCGCAGGCGACTCTGAAGCGCTGTGCGCGTGACAGAGGGGGAGGCCACCGGCAGACTGTCAGCAACGGAGCCTCTCGTGAACGATTCCCCCCAGCTCTCGGCCACCTTCGCCGACCGGCACATCGGTCCGCGCGCCGACGAGGTCGCGCGGATGGTGCAGACCCTCGGGTACGCCGACGTCGACGCGCTGGTCGATGCCGCGGTGCCGGCCTCGATCCGCTCGGCCGAGCCGCTCCGGCTGCCCGAGCCGGCCTCCGAGGTCGACGCGCTGACCGAGCTGCGCCAGCTGGCCGCGCGCAACACCGTCGCCACCTCGATGATCGGCCAGGGGTACTACGGCACCTTCACGCCGTCGGTGATCGTCCGCCGCCTGGTCGAGAACCCGGCCTGGTACACCGCGTACACGCCGTACCAGCCGGAGATCTCCCAGGGCCGGCTCGAGGCGCTGCTGAACTTCCAGACCGTGGTGTCCGACCTGACCGGCCTGCCGACCGCGAACGCGTCGCTGCTCGACGAGGGCACCGCCGCGGCCGAGGCGATGACGCTGGCGCACCGGTCGAACCGCAAGTCCAAGAGCAACCGGTTCCTGGTCGACGCCGACTGCTTCGCCCAGACCATCGCTGTCGTCGAGACCCGCGCCGAGGCGCTCGGCCTCGAGGTCGTGGTCGCCGACACCACCGACGGTCTGCCGGACGGGGACTTCTTCGGGTTCCTGGTCCAGTACCCGGGCTCCGGTGGCGTGGTCCGCGACCTCAAGCCGCTGATCGCCGCCGCGCACGAGCGCGAGACGCTGGTCGCGGTCGCCTCCGACCTGCTCGCGCTGACGCTGCTCGAGGCACCCGGTGAGGCCGGCGCCGACATCGTGATCGGCTCGTCGCAGCGCTTCGGCGTCCCGCTGTTCTACGGTGGCCCGCACGCCGGCTTCATGTCGGTCCGGACCGGCCTGGAGCGGTCATTGCCCGGTCGCCTGGTCGGCGTCTCGGTCGACGCCGACGGCGCCCCGGCGTACCGGCTGGCGCTGCAGACCCGCGAGCAGCACATCCGGCGCGAGAAGGCGACCTCCAACATCTGTACGGCGCAGGTCCTGCTCGCCGTCGTCGCGTCGATGTACGCGGTCTACCACGGCCCGGACGGCCTGAAGGCGATCGCCGAGCGCGTGCACGCAGGAGCCGACAGCCTGGCCGCGTCGCTGCGCGCCGGTGGCGTCGAGGTCGTGCACGACCAGTTCTTCGACACCGTGCTGGCCCGGGTCCCCGGTCGTGCGGCCGACGTCGTCGACACCGCCCGGCAGAACGGCATCTGGCTGCGCCTCGTCGACGCCGACCACGTCGGGATCTCCTGCGACGAGAAGACCGACGCCGCCGTGCTCGGCCGGGTCTGCGGTTCGTTCGGCGTCACGTACGACGCGTCGCTGACCGGCGCGAGCCTGGCCACCGAGGTGGTCCGGACCAGTGAGTTCCTGACCCACCCGGTCTTCAACACCCACCGCTCCGAGACCGCGATGCTGCGCTACCTGCGCAAGCTGTCCGACAAGGACTACGCGCTCGACCGCGGCATGATCCCGCTCGGCTCGTGCACGATGAAGCTGAACGCGACCACCGAGATGGAAGCCGTCACCTGGCCCGAGTTCGCGGACGTGCACCCGTTCGCGCCGATCGAGGACGCGGCCGGCTACGTGAAGCTGATCGGCCAGCTCGAGCGCTGGCTGGCCGAGGTGACCGGCTATTCCAAGGTCTCGATCCAGCCGAACGCCGGCTCTCAGGGTGAGCTGGCCGGTCTGCTGGCGATCCGCGGCTACCACCGGGCCCAGGGCAACGAGGAGCGCAACGTCTGCCTGATCCCGTCGTCCGCGCACGGCACCAACGCCGCCTCCGCGGTGATGGCCGGCATGAAGGTTGTTGTTGTCAAGGGCAACGACGACGGCACGATCGACCTGGACGACCTGCGGGCCAAGGCCGAGGAGCACGCGGACAAGCTGGCCGCGATCATGATCACCTACCCGTCCACGCACGGTGTGTACGAGGAGAGCGTGACCGAGGTCTGCCGGATCGTGCACGACAAGGGCGGCCAGGTGTACGTCGACGGCGCGAACCTGAACGCCCTGCTCGGGCTGGCCAAGCCGGGCGAGTTCGGCGGCGACGTCAGCCACCTGAACCTGCACAAGACGTTCTGCATCCCGCACGGTGGCGGTGGCCCCGGCGTCGGCCCGGTCGCGGTGGCCGAGCACCTCGCGCCGTACCTGCCGAACCACCCGCTGCTGGGCCAGGCCGGTCCGGACTCCGGCGTCGGCCCGATCAGTGCGGCGCCGTTCGGTTCGGCCGGCGTACTGGCGATCTCCTGGGCCTACATCCGGATGATGGGCGCGGAGGGGCTGACGCAGGCCACCAAGGCCGCCGTGCTGACCGCGAACTACGTCGCCAAGCGGCTCGAGAACGCGTTCCCGGTGCTCTACACCGGCGAGAACGGCCTGGTCGCGCACGAGTGCATCCTCGACCTGCGGCCGATCACCAAGCAGACCGGCGTCACCGTCGACGACGTCGCGAAGCGGCTGATCGACTACGGCTTCCACGCACCGACGATGTCGTTCCCGGTGCCCGGCACGCTGATGGTCGAGCCGACCGAGTCCGAGGACCTCGGCGAGCTGGATCGCTTCATCGACGCGATGATCGCGATCCGGCACGAGATCGACCGGGTCGCGGCGGGGGAGTGGCCGGCCGACGACAACCCGCTGGTCAACGCCCCGCACACCGCGTCCGCGGTGATCAACGACAAGTGGGAGCACGCCTACACCCGCGAGGAGGCCGCGTTCCCGCAGTCGGTCGACCGGACCGCGAAGTACTGGCCGCCGGTCCGCCGCATCGACGGCGCGTACGGCGACCGCAACCTGATCTGCTCCTGCCCCTCGCCGGAGGCCTTTGAGTGACCCTCCGTTCTGACACCGCCGCCGCCTTGTACGCCGAGGTGGCGGCGGCCCAGAGTGAGTGGAAGCTGCCGTCGATCACCGCGGGCGTCGTGCGTGACGGCGCGCTGGTCTGGACCGGGGCGCGCGGGCAGTTCGCGACGGCGGACGGCGGGTTGCCGGGTCCGGCGCGGCAGTACCGGATCGGGTCGATCACCAAGACGCTGACGGCCGTCCTGGTGATGCAGGCGCGGGACGACGGGCTGCTCGCGCTGAACGATGCCGTCGGCAAGCATCTGCCGGGGATCGCGTTCGGGGACCTGACGATCCGGCACCTGCTGTCGCACTCGGGGGGAATGAACGCCGAGCCGGAAGGCCCCTGGTGGGAACGCAATCCCGGGGTCTCGTTCGAGGCGCTGGCCGCGGCGATGAACGAGTCGCAGGCCGCGGGCGTCCCGGACCGGCGCTACCACTACTCGAACCTCGGCTACGGCCTGCTCGGCGAGATCGTCTCGCGGCTGCGGGGCGCGCCCTGGACCGAGCTGGCGCGCGATCGGATCCTGGCGCCGCTGGAGATGCGGCGAACGACGTACTTCCCCCAGGACCCGGCGGCGCAGGGATTCTCGGTGCATCCGTTCAGCGGGCGGCTGGCCGAGGAGCCGGCCTACGACGCGGGCGCGATGGCGCCGGCCGGGCAGTTGTGGAGCACGATCGAGGACCTGGCGAAGTACGCGTGCTTCTGGATCGACCCGGTGCCGGAGGTGCTCAGCCGGGAGAGCGTCGAGGAGATGGCCACCCCGGCGTCGGCCGATCCCCGCGAGGCGCTCAACGCGGCGTACGGGCTGGGGCTGCGGTTGCACGCCGACGATCCGTACCTGTTCGTCGGTCACACCGGGTCGATGCCGGGCTTCGTGGCCGGTCTGTTCGTCGACCGGGTTCGGCGGATCGGTGCCGTCGCGCTCGCCAACGCGACGTACGGCAAGTGCGCGTCGGTCCCGCTGGATCTGATGCGGGTGCTGATCAAGCACGAACCCTGGCTGCCGCAGGAGTGGGTCCCCGAGCCCGAGCTCGCGCAGGGCGAGGAGTTGCTCGGCCACTGGTACTGGGGGAACACGCCCGTCACGATCTCGGTGTGCGGCGGCATCCTGCAGATGTCCGGCGCGTTCACCTCGCGCTTCTCACCGCTGGCCGTCGACCTGTACCAAGGGCGTGACGGCTACGTGGCCGGCGAGCGCCTGCGCGTGGTGCGTGACGGCGAGCGGATCACGCACCTGGATCTGGCTACGTTCATCCTCACCCGGACGCCGTACGGGCGCTGATACCGTCGGTGGATGGGATCGCTGGCGGGGAGGGTCGCGCTCGTCACCGGAGCGAGTCGCGGCGTGGGGAAGGGCATCGCGCTCGGGCTCGGTGAGCAGGGCGCGACGGTCTACGTCACCGGCCGTGCCGCCGTCGGCGGGCCGGCGACGACGCCGTTCGGCGGCACCGTGGAGGAGACGGCCGACGAGGTGACCGCGCTCGGCGGCCGCGGCGTCGCGGTGGTCTGCGATCACGCGGACGACGAGCAGAGCCGTCAGGCGGTCGAGCGGGTCGTCGCGGAGACCGGGCGCCTCGACCTGCTGGTCAACAACGTCTGGGGCGGCTACGAGCACTTCTGGGACGGGACCGAGTTCTGGCGCGAGGCCGGATTCTGGACCGAGCCGATCGCCCGGTGGGACTCGATGTTCGGCACCGGCGTCCGCGCCCACTACGTCACCAGTGTGCTCGCGGCGCCGACGATGGTCGCGCAGGGCTCGGGACTGATCGTGAACGTCTCGTCGGACGCCGCGGAGAAGACCGACGCCGGGGTCAGCTACGGCGTGGCGAAGTCGGCGACCGACAGGATGGTCGCGTGCATGGCGCACGACCTGCGCCCGCACGGCGTCGCCGCGGTGTCGCTCTACCCGGGTCTGGTGCGCACGGAGTCGGTGCTGCGAGCCGCGGAGTTCTTCGACATGTCGGACTCGGAGTCCCCGCAGTTCATCGGCCGGGCGGTGGCGGCGCTAGCGGCCGATCCGGACGTGATGCGGTACTCCGGGCAGGTCGTCCGGTCGGCCGCGCTCGGCCGCGAGTACGGGTTCACCGATGTCGACGGCCGGCGACCGGGAACGGGCGGGCCGACGTACCAGGGGTGAAACTCGCCACTGCTGGTGCAGCGCGGTTGACACAGCGTGCCAGGGACGAAGTAGGTTAGGCCTGCCTTAGTAAGGCTTGCCTTACTCAACAACTTCCCTGGAGAAGCTGGATGCCGCAGCAAGTGGGTCTCACCGCGTTGAGCTCATCGGCCCGGGCGCCGCACAGCCCGTACCAACTGACCGTCCCGGCCTGGCCACTGGCGTCCACCGTCGTGGACCGCGATCGGGGACCGCTGCCGGCCGGATTGCCGGCGGATGTGCTGCGGCGGACGGCCGAAGTGCTCGGGGAACCGCAGGTGCCGTCGACGGGAGTCGGCGAGTCCGCGGCGCTGGAGCTGGTCGCCGGACTGCTGAACAGCTACGGGATCGACCTCAGCCACCCGCGGGCCGCGGCGCACCTGCAGCCGCCGGTTCTGCAGGTCGCCGTCGACGCGGACGCGCTGGCCTCGGCGAGCAACGCCTCGATGGACACCTACGACTCCGGCCCGGCGACACTGGCGATCGAGCAGTGGGTGGTCCGCTCGCTCGCCGCGCTGGCCGGCTTCGGCCCGGCCTCGGACGGCGTACTGACGCCGGGCGGCTCGATCTCCAACCTGCTGGCGGTCCTGATCGCGCGGGACAGCGCGGCCGCGGCGGCCGGTCTCGACGTCCGGCGGCACGGCGTGCACGGCATGCGCCGGCCGGTGGTGTTCTGCTCCGAGCTCGCGCACTTCTCGATCCAGCGAGCCTGCGCCGCGCTGGGGCTGGGCGAGGACGCGGTGGTCGTGATCCCGACCGACGGTGACTTCCGGATGCGCCTCGACGTGCTCGCCGACGAACTGGCCCGGCCCGACCGGACCCCGATCGCGGTCGTCGCCACCGCCGGTACGACCGACTACGGCTCGATCGACCCGATCGCCGGCATCGCCGAGCTGGCCCGCCCGTACGGCGCCTGGGTGCACGCGGACGCGGCGTACGGGTTCGGGGCGTTGTTCTCCGACCGGCTGGCGCCGTTGCTGGCGGAACTGCCGTCGGCGGACTCGGTGACGCTCGACCTGCACAAGATCGGCTGGCAGCCGGCCGCGACGAGCGTGCTGCTGGTCGGGGACCAGGAACGGTTCGCAGCACTCGGGCGATCGGTCGACTACCTGAACCCGGCTGACGACGTGGACTCCGGGCTGGACGGCCTGCTCGGGCGGAGCCTGCAGACGACCCGCCGTCCCGACGCCGTGAAGATCGCCACCACGCTGTCGGCGTACGGCCGGGCCGGTCTGGGCAGGATGCTCGACACCTGCCACGAGCTCGCGCACGCCGCGGCGGCCAGAGTCGTTGCCGACAGCAACCTCGAGCTGCTCGCGCCGGTGACGCTGACCACGGTGCTGTTCCGGGTCGCCGCGCGGGAGCTGGACGCGCCCGGGCTGGACGCGCTCCAGGGTGAGATCCGGCGCCGGCTGCTGACCTCGGGCCAGGTGCTGATCGGCCGGACCAAGATCCCGGCCCGCGGTGACCGCCCGGCGGCGGTCGCGCTGAAGCTGACACTGCTGAACCCGAACGCGACCGCGTCGGACATCGAAGAACTGCTCGACCTCGTCGTGGCCACCGGCCACGACGTTCGGTCGGCCGGCGGCGAAGGAGCGGCATGACCCCGACCACCGCAGCAGCGGTCACCACCCACCTGAACGCGATCCTGCGCTGCTACACCCGTGAGGCGGGCGTGCCGGTGTCGCCCGGGCTGCTGACGTTCAAGGTGGGTGACGCCGCGGTGACCGCTCAGGTCCTGCACGCGTCACCGACCGGACTGCACCTGTTCGCCGACGTCCTGGTCGACGGGGAGGCGCCCGCGCCTGAGGAGCTGGTCCGGCTCCTGGCGGTGGACGCCGACCCGGCCGAGGTCGACGACCTGGCCGCTCGCACCGCCGAGTCGGTGCGCAACGTCGCGACGTTCTTCGCCGGACCGGAGGCTGCCGATCAGGAGACCGGGCTCGGGCGGTTCCTCGAGCACGAGCAGGCCCTGACTGTCGGGCACCAGCATCA
The DNA here is from genome assembly GCF_001984195.1 of Kribbella sp. ALI-6-A. GTDB lineage: Bacteria > Actinomycetota > Actinomycetes > Propionibacteriales > Kribbellaceae > Kribbella. The sequence continues at coordinate 520,055 of NZ_MTQN01000011.1, read as the reverse complement.
TCCGGCGCCGAAGAGCCGGGACGGGTTGAGCGGGGCCGAGCTGGCGGAGTACTCGCCGGAGCTGGGTGGCCGCTTCGCGGTGCACTGGTTCGAGGTCGACCAGGAGCTGGTCTCCTCCGACCAGGTGGCCGGCGCGCCCTCACTGCAGGGACTGGACGCCTTGCAGCTGATGGCCGCGCTGGCCGGTACGACGCCTGCCGCGGGTGCGGCGCTGATCCCGGCCCACCCGTGGCAGGCCGAGTCGCTGCTGCACCGCCCGCGCGTCGCCGAGCTGATCCGCGAGGGCCGGGTCCGGCCGCTCGGACCGCTCGGCGCGCAGTGGCACCCGACCTCCAGCCTGCGCACGGTCTACCACCCGGACCTGCCGGTCATGCTCAAGCTGTCCCTCGGCCTGCGGATCACCAACTCCCGCCGCGAGTCCACCTCGACCGAGCTGCGCCGCGGCCTGGAGATCAACCGGCTGCTCGACGCGGCGTACAACGCCGGTACGGCGACCGCCCACCCGGGCTTCTCGATCGTGCGCGACCCGGCGTGGGTCGCGCTGGACGAAGGCGGCGAGACGCTCACCGGCCTCGACGTGGCCGTCCGCGAGGTCCCGGCCGACGTCGACAGCTACGCCTGTCTCGCCGGACTCGTCGCGCCGCGCCTCGGCGGAGTGAGCCGCCTCAGCGCGCTCCCCGCCGTACAGGAGAACCCGGGGGCGTGGGTGGCGTCGTACGTCGATCAGGTGCTCGTTCCCATGCTCGGCTTGTACGCCGAGACGGGCATCGGCCTGGAGGCGCACCAGCAGAACACGCTGGTCCGGCTCGACGACTCCGGACGGATCATCGGCGGCGCGTACCGCGACAACCAGGGCTACTACCTCGCGTCGTCGTACTTGAAGGGGCTGCTCGCGGTCACCGGTCTGAGCGACTCCACGCTGGCCGTGGTCGAGGACGCCATCGTGGACGACCGGCTGACCTACTACCTGCTGCACAACCAGGCACTGGCTGTGGTGAGCGCGCTGGGAGTCGACGGGGTGGCCGACGAGCTGGACCTGCTGGACGTCGTACGGGAGCGGCTGTCCGACGCACTACCGTCGCTGAAGTCCGCTGGGCCTGACGGCGACCGCCTGGCTCAGCGGTGGCTCACCGCAGATCGCCTGCCCTGCAAGGCGAACATGCTGACCCGGCTGAAGGGCATCGACGAGGTTGTCGCGCCGCTGGACAACCAGTCGGTCTACCTGGAGATCCCGAACCCCCTGCGGATGGGTGCGGCCCGGTGAGGTGTGAGGTCGCGCCGCTGCTGCACCTGGACGACGGCTTCGACCTCCGCCCGGCCACCTCGGCGGACGCGGCCACGGTCGCGCAGTGGATGGCGCAGCCGCACGTGGTGCCCTGGTGGCAGCAGGACTGGCCCGTGGAGCGCTGGGACCAGGAGCTGCAGGAGCAGGCCGCGGGGGAGCACTCGATCCCCTGCGTGGTCGCCTTCAAGGACGAGGACCTCGCGTACGTCGAGCTGTACCGAGTCAGGCACGACCGGCTCGCGGAGTACTACGCCTGGCAGGAACACGACTGGGGACTGCACATCGCCATCGGCGACGTCGGCCAGGTGGGGCAGGGGCTGGGACGCCGGCTGCTCGGGGCTCTCGGCGACGCCGTACTGCGGGCCGATCCCCGCTGCGACCGCGTCGTGGCCGAGCCCGACGTCCGCAACACCCCGTCGGTGCGCGCGTTCGCCGCTGCCGGGTTCGAGCCGGCCGGGGAGCTACAGCTGCCCGAGAAGACCGCACTACTGATGGTCCGTCCCCGGACCGTGGAGGCATGAGATGAGTCCTGGTTCTGGTGACGCCCCGTACGACGTGATCGCGATCGGCGCCGGTCCGTTCAACCTCGGGCTGGCCGCGCTCGCGGACGGGCTGGACCTGCGGGTCGCCGTACTGGACAGCCGGCCGGAGTTCACCTGGCACCGCGGGCTGATGTTCGACGACGCGATGCTGCAGGTGTCCTTCCTGGCCGACCTGGTCAGTCTGGTCGAGCCGGCGCACCGGCTGTCGTTCCTGTCGTACCTGCGGGACAACGACCGGCTGTACCAGTTCTACGTGCGGGAGAAGTTCCACCCGACCCGTCGGGAGTACGAGGCCTACCTGCGCTGGTGCGCGGGGCAGCTGGACTCGCTGCACTTCGGGCGTGAGGTCACGGAGGTCGAGTGGGACGGGTCGGTGTTCGTGGTGACGGTGGGCGGTGAGCGCATGTCCGCTCGGCACCTGGTGCTGGGCGTCGGCACTGAGCCCGCCGTACCGGCTGCGCTTGCTGATCTGCCTGCTGATCGGTTGCTGCACTCTGCTGACTATCTGTACCGGCGTGACGAGCTGCTGCGCGCTGGGCGGGTCACGGTCGTCGGGTCGGGGCAGTCGGGCGCGGAGTGCGCGCTGGACCTGCTGCGAGCCGATGGGCCTGCTGTCAGCTGGCTGACTCGCACGGCGTCGTTCGCGCCGCTGGACTACTCCAAGCTGGTGCTGGAGATGACCACACCGTCGTACGTGGACTACTTCCACTCCCTGGACGAAACTGTGCGCGACAGGCTGGTCAAGGAGCAGTGGCGGCACTACAAGGGCATCTCGTCGGAGACGCTCGACCAGATCCACGACCTGCTGTATCAGCGCGAGCTGGGCTCGGCGCCGGTCGAGCTGCAGTGCGGTGTTGCGGTGGAGTCGTCGGCTGTCGGCGCCGACGGCGTTGAGCTGACACTGCGGCACACCGACACGGGCCGGACCTTCCAGCACTCGTGCGACGTGGTGGTCGCTGCTACTGGGTACCGGAACCGTCCTCTGACGTTCCTGCAGGCCTCCGTCGACTCACTGGTGGAGCGGGACGCGGCCGGTCGGTGGGCGATCAAGCGCGACCACAGTGTTGAGGGGGCGCTGGCCGGCCGGCTGTTCGTGGCGAACGCGGACCTGCACAGTCACGGCGTAGCGGCTCCGGACCTGGGCATCGGTGCCGTGCGCAACGCGACGATCCTGAACGCTGTTGCCGGGCGTGAGGTGTTCCGATTGCCGAAGTCCACCGCCTTCACGAGCTTCGGACTGCCCGCATGAGCTGGACGCGGTGCTCGGAGGAGCTGCTGGCGAAGCTGATCTCGCAGTTCTGCAGCGAGGCGTTGCTGACCCCGGTGGACGGGCGGCTGGAGCTTGGGTCGGTGGTGTACACCTTCGAGTACGTCGAGGGCGCCTTCGCGACGTACCGGGTGAGGCCGGGGTCGGTGCAGCGGACCACCGCGGGCATCTTGGGCAACGACGAGAGCGAACCGGCTGTCGACCCGCTGCAGTTCATGCTGGACGCCGCCGGCGTGCTGGGCCTGGACGGGCCGACTCTGGCCGGCTATATGGCCGAACTGTCGAGCACACTCGCGGCCGACGTACGGATGGCTGAGACGGCGTTGCCGGCCGCTGAGCTCGCCGACCTCCACCACACCCAGCTGGAAGGCCACCTGACCGGCCACCCGATCCTGGTGGCGAACAAGGGCCGCCTGGGCTTCTCCGCCTCCGACAGCGCCCGGTACACCCCCGAAGCCCGTACGCCGCTCCGGTTGGTCTGGCTCGCCGTACGGCGGGGGCTGGCGGAGTTCCGGGGGACACCTGACCTGTCGGAGCACGCGGTGGTCGGACGGGAGCTGGGCTCCGAGGCGGTGGACGCCTTCCGCTCCAAGCTTGTCGACCCCGACTCCTACGTGTGGCTCCCGGTCCACCCCTGGCAGCTCGACCACGTCGTCCGCACCCAGTGGTCCCGCGAGCTGGCGACCGGCGAGATCGTCGTCCTGGGGGACGGGCCGGACGAGTACCTGCCGACACAGTCCATCCGCACGATGGTCAACATCACCCAGCCCGGCCGCTACCAGGTCAAGCTGCCGCTGAAGATCCTCAACACGTCGGTCTACCGGGGCATCCCGATCCACTGCACCCTGGCCGCTCCGATGCTCACGCAGTGGCTCCGGGGCCTGTGGTACCGCGACGAGGTCATCCAGTCCCTGGGAGCCGAACTCCTGGGCGAGGTCGCCTCTGTCACCGTTCGCCACCCGCAACTGGCCGCGGCCCCTGGGATCCCTTACCAGTGGACCGAAACCCTGGGCTGTATCTGGCGAGATCCCTTGGAGCCCCGCCTCCGCGCCGGCGAAACCGCCTGGCCCTTGGCCGCCGTTCTGCACGTCGACCCGACGGGCGAGCCCCTCGTCACGACGTACATCAAACGCTCCGGCGTGGACCCGGAGGTGTGGATCAGCCATCTTCTCTCCACGATCCTCCGCCCGCTGCTCCACCTGCTCCACCACTACGGCATCACGGTCAACCCGCATGGCGAGAACCTCGCCATCATCTGCGATCCGTCGGGGCTCCCGTCCCGGCTGGTCGTGAAGGATCTGGTGGACGACGTCAACCTGTCCACGGTCCCGATCGCGGAGCGGGGGATGGAGCCGGACTCTCACGACCGGGTCCTGCCCCGGAAGCCTTGGCACGTGCTGCGGCAATACATGGTGGATGCGCTCTTTTTGGGGGTCTTGAATCCGCTCTCCACGCTGATCCCCGAAGTGGACCTCTGGGGCCTTCTCCGCGGCGAGCTCGACCTCTACGCTGCGAACAACCCACACCACGCGGCTCGCCTGGAGTCCACCGCTCTGACCGGCGAGTCCTTCACCCGCTATCCCCTCAACGGCTACCGCCTGACCCTCGGGTACAGCGATCTCGACACCCGCCCACCGATTCCCAAGGCGGGGACACTGCCGAACGCGTTGCACACCGCCGCGTCGATTCCACCGAAACGCGCGGAGTGACGTACTGTTACGCCGTATGTGTTCTGCGTCACCGCGCGGATGGCAAACAGCGGGCAACAAGTCTCGGGACGATCGCCGAAACCGTTGCCCGATCACCCCTGGAGCGAGATGATCTACCGTCGCCGGTCGATCGTCCGGCGGCAGGGGGCGTTCTTGCACGGGGTGCAACCGGAAACCGGGCTGACCACGGCAGTACCAAGGAACGACGGATTCGCCGAGCTCAGCAAGTTAGGACGTCAGCCTGTGTCGCTCACCGAGGTCGCCCCTCACGTGCCGTCCCACGAGATCCCGCGGCGACCGTTGCCCCGCTGGGCCGATGAGCTCGGCAACCATCGGGCGCGGTTGTCCGGCGCCTGGTCGGACCGGACCAGGTACGACGGCACGCCGGAGCCCTTCGTCGACCAGACCAGCGAATCTCGCGGTCAATGCGGTGTGAGTTCCGCGTGGCTGATCAAACAGCTGATCGAACACGTCGACGAGGCGACACTGTTCTATTGCTATGGGCACGTTTACCGCGCCGGCACCCGGTCGGCGTTGCTGTCCGCGCACTGCTGGGTGGAGGTCGGGCTCGCGGCTGAACCCGACCGGTACGTGATTGACCTGACCGGTGATCAGATCCAGCCGCTGCGGAGCCATCCGGTCCTGTGTCTGCCGCACGACGAGGTGCTCGAGCAGCTGGGCGTCGACTACGCCGCTGACCGCGCGCGCCTTGCGCCCAGGGACGTGGCGCAGGACCTGGTGCAGCCGCGCCTGCTCGTTCTGGAAGCCAACCTCGCCCGGGGAATCTGAGCCACCAGCTCGCAGCGGAACCATTTGGCGCCCGATTCGTCCTATCTGCGGCCACGGCGCGCCTGAGTACCATCGTTTCAGCGTGCCTCGAGCACCTCTGCAGGACAGGAGGCGGGAGTATGAGCGTCCCTGCCACCGGGGCAGCAGTTTCTGCCCGACCGAATTCCACCCGTACCACGTTCACCCTCGAGGGCTGCCGTACCGGCGACGAGGCGTTCGCGACGCTTGTCGCGGCTTCGGCCCGGCGTCACGGTGTCGAGCCGCGGGCGCTGGCCGTACGGACCTTGCTGCAACTGCCGCGAGTTGCGGCGCACAGCGGGCGGGTTCGGCGCCGGGATCTCGATGCCGAGTTGCGGAACAGCGCCGTGCTGCTGCGGGCTGATCAGGCCAAGGTCATCGACCTGGTGCCGATCGACGCGTATCCGCTCAGTGCGCTGCAGTTCGTCGAGTGCGAGACGGACGACGCCGACGCGATCTTCGGGAATCTGCACTACCTGCGCAGTGCCCGGCCGGGGTCGCGGAATTTCGCGCTCGTCGACCCGATCCACCGGCGCCCTGTGACCTTGTGCAGCGTCTCGCCGATGGACTGGGCGCTGGTGGGCAAGCAGCTCAGCCGGCAGTTCGGCGTACCGGTGGAGCGGATGTGGGACGTTTCGCGGGTCTACTCGTTCGACGTCGCGCCGGCGAATGCCATTTCGTCGCTGCTGAAAGGCGTGCGGAACGAATTGCGGAGATCGGAGCCGACCGCGGAACTGCTCACGACCGTCGTCGACCAGAATCTCGGATTCACCGGGTCGAGTTACCGGGCCGCGAACTGGCAGTACTGGATGTCGGTGCGGCCGCGGCCGTATCTGTATGTCGACGGAATGGCGATCAGTCCGCGTCAGATGAAGCTGCGGTACGGGACGCAGAGTCTCGCCGAGGTGCGGCTGCGGTACGGCGTACTGGCGGAGCAGAGCCGCGCCACGCTCGCCGACTCGATGATCTACTGCTGCCGGGTGCGCGGGGTGACCGAGGCGGTCGAGCCCGGCGAGCGCCGGCGGGTGCGCCGGCGCTCGTGACCCCAAGCTGGTAAGGGAAGGCGAGGCATCCAGCGTCGTCGGTGGATGCCTCGCCTCGCGGTGATCGCGGTCCGGTCGGTCAGTTCGTCATCGCGACGGCGAAGCTGTACACGCCGTACCCGAAGCCGATCACGATGGAGATCACCAGGATCCCGATGATCTGCTTCCAGAACTTGTACAGGGCGACGGCGATGATCAGCATCACGATGAGTACGAGGGCGCTGTTCTCGGTCATCTCGGCCCCTCACTTTCTCCGGGCTTGCATTCCTCGCGGTGTGCGCTAGATTGGGTCCCTTCACCGCTTCGGTTGATTGATATCAGTGAAGCGCATGGCAAATGGGTGTCAATGATTTTGTTTGGCATCCCCGCCAGGTCCGGACATAGCCAATTCGGCGGCCGGAGACCTGAATTCTGGCAACCCACCGGCCTTGACGTTGCCAAAACGGCGGTTCGGTTGCCAACTGGCAGCTTCAGAAGTTCTGGGCCTCGCGCAGCTTGCGGTTGATGCGGTCGCGATCCGGCATCGTGGTCGACAGCGGAAAGTCCTCGGCGGCGCAGGCCATCGCGGCGGTGACCCAGCGGGCGATGGGTGAGGTGAGGACAGGGCCGTCGTCGATGAGTTTGGCAGCGAGCGCGGCGCAGAAGGCGTCGCGGGTGATGGAGACCTCTTTGAACGGGGAACGGGAGACCGTCGGGAGGCGGTCGATCGTGGGCGCGGTGCGGGAGTAGATCAGGCCGCCGCCGTTGCCGAGCAGGCACAGGGTGTCGACGCCGGCGTCCAGCAGGTGCTCGCCGAGATGGTCGGCGTCGAAGCGGTCCTGGTCGGCGGGGCGGTAGCGCTCGAGCTCCCAGGCGTGGGCGACGAGGTAGTCGATCTGCCCGAGGGCCGACCGCGAGATCCGGCCGTCGGAGTGTGGCTGGCCGGGGGTGACGATCACGATCGGGCGGGTGGCCGGGTTCGAGTGGGCCAGGCTCAGGGTGCGCTGGACGGTTTCGCGGGGGACCTCGAAGGTGAGCAGGAGAGCGTCGCAGTCGGCGATCTGGCGGGCCAGCAGGTCCACGTCGCGGACGGTGAGGCTGATCTCCTTCTCGTTGCGCCAGACCGCCGCGATGCTGTCGCCGAGGGAGAGCTCGAAGACCCCGGTCATCGGCGTACGGGCGCCGCGGACGATCTTCAGTAGCGAGGTGTCGACGTTCTCGGCGCGCAGGTGCTGGACGATGTCGTGGCCGAACTGATCGTCGGCGACCGCGGCGACCAGCGACACCTTCAGCCCGAGCCGCGCGGCGGCGACCGCCTGGGTGACGCCCTTCCCGCCCGGCGTGAGCGCGAAGTCGTGCGCCGGGACTGAGGTCTCGTGCTGCGGGATCATCCTGGTCCGGAAGATCGCGTCCATCACCGCACCGCCGACCACGATGACGCGGCCGGCCGGGGCATTCGGCGGCGGGTCGGGCTCGTTCGCGCTGGAGAGTGGGCCTGCGGTGGGGGAGACCGGGCCGGGCTGGATCAGCCGGCGGGCAAGCTGACGCAGTACCTCGGGCTCGGTGCTGCCCCGCAGCGTGCGGTCGCTCGGCGGTTCGGTCGCGGGAGCGCCCATCGCTTCGTGCAGGCGCCGCCAGTTCGCCAAGAGCGCCGCGCGCCGCCGTCCGACGGCTCCCGCGCGCAGGGCCAGGACCACCTTCTCGTCGATCCCGTACTGCGCGTAGACGTCGGCGAGCACCCCCAGGCCGAGTACGGCGTCCGCCACGATCCGGTGCGTCGCGTCACCGGTGTCGCGGACCGCCTGGGCGATGATCTGCAACGCCGCGTCCGGCCGCCCGATCTCCTGCCGCGCCGCGTGCGCGCGGACCACGGGCAGGTTGAGCAGCGAGGCGACGTCCTCGTTCTTGGTGTCCTCGAGCCGCGCCAGCACCACGCCGGCCCGCATCCGGAGCGCCCGCAGCGCATGCGTCAGTACGACGGCTTCGGATGAGTCCGGATCATCGCGGTTGGCCATCAGCCCCCCGGCTCCATCGTGGTTCACACCCAGTATGCGAGCGGAAGCGGTCGGTCCGCGCGGTGTGTCGGTGTGTCTCGGTGGCGAGAGCGGGCCTGGTGGCGGGAGGCGGACGCCGCTCGGCAGGCCGAAACTAGTTGCTTTGGGCAATCAACGGGGGCCCGGCGGGCTCGTGTCGCGGACCGGGGGAGGGCTGTCGCCAGGCCGACGACATGTCCTGACTTTCGATCACGCACGAGTCCTCGGCGCCGACCTGCGCCACCATGCCCCTGACCGGCCGGGATTCTCACTGTGCGGAGATTGCGACTGAGCGACAGTCGTGCCGCGTGGTCGTTGCGGAGGCGGCCGCCGGTGCCGTCCGCGGGCTGGTGGAGGCGCGGGAAGGGGCCTGGGGCAACGGAATCCCCGGGGCGCGTGGGGACGGATGGGGTGGTCGTCGCGTAGGCTGCTGCGGTCTGGCTGGTCTTCCGATCGGCACGGCGAACCACGGGGAGCAGGATGAAGACTGAGCAGGAGCTCGGCAGGGCTCAGCAGGACAGGTGGCAGCGGGCCTACGACGAGGATCCGCGGCTGCACGGGCCGGAGCCGTCGGCGGCGGCGCGGTGGACGGTGCGGTTGTTCGGTGCCGCGGGCATCGATGACGTGCTGGAGCTGGGTGCGGGGCACGGGCGGGACGCGTTGTACCTGGCGCGGCAGGGGTTCAGCGTGCATGCGACGGACTTCAGCTCGTCCGCGTTGCACCAGCTGCGGCTGGACGCGCAGCGGGACGGGCTGGACGACCGGGTGACCGCGGCGTTGCACGACGTACGCGATCCGTTACCGCCTGCTGATGCGACGGTGAACGCGGTGTACGCGAACCTGTTGATGAACATGGCGTTCACGCGGGCGCAGCTGCGGTCGCTGATGAACGAGATCCGGCGGGTGCTGCGGCCGGGTGGGTTGTTCGTGTACTCGGTGTGGTCGACCGAGGACCCGCACTTCGGCAAGTGTCCGGAGGTCGGTGACGGGCTGTACGCGAGGGACGGGTTCGCCGGGCGGTTCTTCGATCTGGAGCTTGTTCACGAGCTGGCCGAGCGGTGGGAGCTCGGCGGGGTCGACGCGTACGACGAAGGCTCGCGGAAGCTGTGGCGGGTCACGCAGGCCAAGCCCGCCTGACCCGCCGCGCGGTCAGCTCGCCTGGCTCTGCGTGGACATGTTGAAGTCGGGCACCAGCAGCGGGGGCGTCGCGGTACGGGAGAAGTCGTCGCCCCACTCACGGGAGAACGACGGCACGGTCGCGCCGGCCGCGGTGAAGCGGCTGAGCAGGTCGATCGGGCTCTCGTTGAAGCGGAAGTTGTTGACGGCGGCGGTGACCTCGCCGTTCTCGACGAGATAGACGCCGTCGCGGGTCAGGCCGGTGACGAGCAGGGTCTGCGGGTCGACGACGCGGATGTACCACAGGCAGGTCAGCAGCAGGCCGTGGTCGAGGCCGGCGACCAGGTCGTCGACCGAGCCGGAGGCGCCGTCGACGGACAGGACGTAGTTGTCGATCGCGGGCGTGACGGCGGGGGCGCCGGTGAGGTCCGCGGTGAACCGGCTGTGCATCAGGTTTTCCAGCTTGCCGCCGCGGATCCAGTCGGTCGCCGTCAGGGTCAGACCGTTGTCGAAGACGCTGGAGGCACCGCCCGACGAGCGGGCGACCGCGAACGGGAAGGTTTCCAGGCCCGGCAACTGCGGGTCGGAGCGCAGGCTGACCGGATGCGGGGACAGCACCTCGCCGATCCGGGAACCGCCGCCGGGCTTGGAGAACGGGCTCTTGCCGTCCGCGGCGTCCCGGCCGTCGAGCGTCCAGAACAGGTACGTCGTCAGGTCGGCGACGGCGGCCGGCGGCAGAATCGTCGGGTGGCGCCCGGCATCGACCGAGACGGTCCGCGTGGCCCACCCGAGTCGCCGGGTGAGCTCCGCGTCGAGGGCGAGGGGGTCGATGTCGCTGAAGTCGCGCGTCGCCGCCCCGGCCCAGGCCGACTGGCTCAGGTCGCAGGACTTACCGGTGGCGCTGACGAAACCGCGGGGCAGCGAGTGCCGCAGGCGCATCCCGGCCGACGACCCGACGTACAGGGTGACGACCTCGTGGTCGGCGAAACCGTAGAGCCAGCGGCCTTCGCGGCCCGCGCGGCTCAGCGCCTCGCCGAGCGCCGGCGCGAACTTCGCGTAGACGTTGACCGAGGTCTCGTCGGCCTCGTCGTCCCAGCCGGGGCCGACCGTGCCGGCCACCAGCGGGCGGGCGTCCTCGGCCGGCTCGGAGTCGCGGGCGGCGGCGACCGCCGCGTCGACGACGTCGCGCAGGGTCGTGTCGGTGACGGAGGATCGGCTGACGACGCCGACCGCCGTGCCCTCGCCCGCGCCGACGGTCGCGATCACCGTGACGCTGGTGCCGCGCATCGCGCCGTTCGTGGTCAGGGTGTTGTTGGCCCAGCGCAGGTTCGCGCTGGAGGTCTCGGCGACCAGGACGACGCAGCCCTCGGCGCCCGCGGCGGCCGCGAGCTCGAGCGCCTGCTCGACGGTGTCCTGCGGGGTGAGCTGAATGGCGATCGTCACCGGCCGGCCTCCTGCGTGGTGTTGAGGATGTTGACGTCGCGGAACAGGGCCGACGGGCAGCCGTGGGTCACCGCGCCGGACTGCGACGGCTGGGCCTTGCCGCAGTTCAGCGCGCCGCCGAGCAGGTAGGTCTGCGGCCCGCCGACGGCCTCCATCGAGCCCCAGAACTCGGTCGTGGTCGCCTGGTACGCGACGTCGCGCAGCTGGCCGTCGAGCTTGCCGTCGGTGATCTTGAAGAACCGCTGACCGGTGAACTGGAAGTTGTAGCGCTGCATGTCGATCGACCAGGACTTGTCGCCGACGATGTAGATCCCGTTCTTCACCCGGCTGATCAGCTCCTCGGTCGAGGGCCCGTCCGGCGCGGGTTGCAGGGAGACGTTGGCCATTCGCTGAATCGGGATGTGGCCCGACGAGTCGGCGTACGCGCAGCCGTTGGAGCGCGGCGTGCCGAGCACGTCCTCGTTGACCTTCGCCATCCGGCGGTCGACCTGGTAGCCGACCAGGATGCCGTCCTTGACCAGGTCCCACTGCTGACCGGCGACGCCCTCGTCGTCGTACCCGACGGTGGACAGGCCGTGTTCGGCGGTGCGGTCACCGGTGACGTGCATGATCGGCGAGCCGTACTTCAGCGTGCCGAGCTGGTCGAGCGTTGCGAAGCTCGTGCCGGCGTAGTTGGCCTCGTAGCCCAGCGCGCGGTCCAGCTCGGTGGCGTGGCCGATCGACTCGTGAATCGTGAGCCAGAGATTGGTCGGGTCGACGACCACGTCGTACCGGCCGGGCTCGACGCTCGGGGCGGCCATCTTCTCGGCCAGCCAGCCGGGGATGCTCGCGAGCTCGGTGTCCCAGTCCCAGCCGGTGCCGGTCAGGTACTCCCAGCCGCGGCCGGCCGGCGGCGCGCAGGTCCGCATCGTGTCGAAGCGGCCGGTCTCGGCGTCCACGGCGACCGCCTGGAGCGACGGGCCGACGCGGACCCGCTGCTGCGTGTACGACGTACCTTCGGAGTTCGCGTAGAACTTGCACTCGTGCACTGACGTGACGTGCGCGGTGACGTGAGTGACGCCGTCGGCGGCGAGCAGGCGGCGGCTGTAGTCAGCCAGCAGCGCGACCTTCTCCGCCCGCGGCACGTTGAACGGATCGACCTCGTACGACGAGATCCAGGTGACGTCGTCGTAGACCGGCTCGTCGGCCAGCTCGATCGGCTCGGTGTTGATCGGCCGGGAGACCTGCGCGAGATTGACCGCCTGCTCGGCGACCTGGACCGCGCTGTCGACGGTCAGCGCGACCGCGGCGGCGAAACCCCAGGTGCCGTCGTGGATCACCCGGACCGCGAGGCCGAGGTCCTCGTCGTCGCCGGCGTTCTCCAGCACGCCGTCGCGCAGCGAGATCGACTCCGACCGGATCCGCTCCAGCCGGAACTCCGCGAAACTCGCGCCGAGATCCTTGGCACGTTGCAGGGCGGCGGCGGCCAGCTCGTGGCGCGGCAGGGCGAGGAAGGACTCGTCGAGGTCAGGCACGGCACGACCTTAGTACGTCGTCCCGACGGTTTCCGTGCGGCTTCGACGGACGCCTGGCGGCGGCGGGTTCGGTAACGCCTCACCCGCCGTGGGAGTCGAGGCCGGCGGCGACGTCGCGGACCGCCTGGATGACGAGGTCGGGCCGGTCGACGTGGAGGTCGTGGCCGGCGTCCGGTACGACGACGTGCCGGCCGTTGGCGGCGGCAACGAGTTCGTTCTGGACGGCCATCATCGGCTCCAGCACGGGCGCGGGTTTGCCCTTCGTCGCGGTGAGCACCACCACCGGCACCTGCGGCCAGACGCTCTGCGCGCGGCGTACGGCGATGTCGTCGGTATGGTCGACGGCCATCGGGACTTCGTCGAGCTGGGTGAACAGCTGCTCGTCGGTCTCCAGGTAGGACAGGTAGGCCTCGACGAGCTGGTCCTGGTGGTCGCCGCCGACACTGCGGGCAACCTGCGCGGCTCGCTGACGAGCGGACTCCAGCAGGTCCGCGCTGCGCGAGTCCTCACTCGCGGGCGTGCTGCGGCTGGGGTGACGTCTCAGCTCCGCGACGACCTGCGGCGGAGCGAGCTTCGCGTGGAGAGCGTGGACGGACTCGTGCGACGGGTCGACCAGGACGAGTCCGGCGATCAGCTCCGGGTGTTCCCAGGCGGCCAGCTCGGCCAGGAGCCCACCCCAGCTGTGGCCGACGAGGATGCTGGGTCCCGCCGCTTCCAGTACGGCGATCAGGTCGCCGATCTGCTGGTCCAATCCGAGTGGGACCGGGTCGCTGACGCCGTACCCGGCCCGGTCATAGGCGATCACCCGGTGGTCCGGGGCGAGCGCCTTCAAACACGCCGCGAACCCGACGACCGGCGTCGCCGCGCCCGCCTCGAAGACGACCGCCGGTTCGCCGTCGCCCGCCTCGATCCACCGCAGCATGCGACCGCCCCGGTCCAGCTCACCCCGCACGCCGCCGAAGAGCTCGCCGAAGGCCAGGGCCGTTCTGTCCGGAGTCATGGGTCAGTTCTAGTGGCTCGTGACACCGTCTGTCAGTTCCCTGAGCGCGTCGAGATGCCGAGGTGGCGAGCGCGGGTCACGACGGCTCGAGGGTGGTGAGGTCGCGGGTGGCGTAGCGGTGGTGGTCTATTTCTTCTTCCATCACGACCGACAGGCACTCGGCGACCGGGCGGTCGCCTTCGGGATAGCCAGGGGCGGGGGTGCGTGGGCAGGGGCGGCCGAGGTCGGCGGGGGTGAGGGTGTCGAGGATGGTGCGGACGACCGCTTGGCGGTTGCGGCGGGCGGCAAGGACTTCGGCGTACGCCGGGGTCGCGGCCAGGGTCATGCCGAGTGCGGCGGCGTCGCCCGGGTTGTAGGCGGTCTGGGGGAGGGCCAACTGGTGGAACGGGTTCGGCTGATCGAGGATCGTGCGGCTCGCCCAGGAGTCGGTGATGAACACGAGGTGGCGCAGCGTCTCGACGTACGACCACTCGTCGTCGACGCGCTGGTGCAGCAGCCGTTCTGGCAGTTGCTCGGCGCGTTCGGTGGTGGCGGCCCAGAGGTCCTCGATCGTGTCCCACAAAGCGCGGAAGTCGTCGAGACTCGCGAGCGAGCGGAGCTGGACGCGCTCAGGGTGACGGCGGTCGAGCTCGGCCTCGACGTACGCCGTGACGTCGACGCCGTTGACGACGAGGTTCTCCAAGTAGCCGGAGACATCGACGTCGACGAGCGTGCAGTCGACGAGCTTGACCCGGCTCAGGTCGCAGTCGACGAAGCGGGCCTCGCGCAGGTCCGCGACGTGAAACCGGGTGCCGTGGAAGCGGTCGGTGTCGGCGGTGCGGTCGTGGCCCGCCGACCAGCGGTGGGGTCCGAACTGTGCGCTCATGGCCGCATTCTGCTGCCTGTCCCGGACGATTTCGCGTCGTGAACCACTGCCCGCCGGCCGATCAGGTGGTCGCGTTCGGCCTGGTTGCCACAGGTCGCGAGCGCGGCGTCGTACGCGGCCAGTGCTTCCTCGAGGCGATCGGTGCGCGCCAGGAGTTCGGCCCGTACGGCGGCGAGGCGATGGCCCGGCACCTCCAGTCCCTTGAGCAGTTCCAGGCCGGCCGCCGGGCCGAGCACCTCGGCGACGGCGACGGCTCGGTTGATTCGCACCACCGGCGACCCGGTGATGGCCTCCAGCTCTTCGTACCAGTCCGCGATGCGTGACCAGTCGGTCTCTTCGGCCCGCGGTGCGATCGCATGCTCGGCGGCGATCAATGCCTGCAGCAGGTACGGCGTGGAGGCGGCTGACCGGGCCAGCGGTGTCAGTAGCCGGAGTGCCTCGGCAATCTCGGTCACGTGCCAACGGCCGCGATCCTGGTCGGGCAGCATCACCAGGCGTCCGCCGTCGACGCGCGCGTCCCGGCGAGCGTGCTGCAGCAGCATCAGCGCCAGCAGCGGGTCGATCACGTCGTACGACGCTTCAGGCGCGACCTCGCGGAGGACCCGCACCAGCCGGATCGCTTCGCCGGCCTCGGCGGCCCGGACGACGTCCGAACCCGATCCGGGCGCGTACGCCGCGGTGAACGCCAGGTACGCGATGTCGGCGACCGCCGAGATCCGCGCCCGGAGTGCTTCTCCGGTCGGCACCTCGAAGCGTGCACCGGCCAGGCGCTTGCGAGCCCGGGTCAGCCGGGCGGCCATCGTCGCGGGCGAGACGAGGAACAGCCGCGCGATGTCCGTCGTCGGCACACCGAGAACGAGCCGCAACGTCAACGCCGCGGCAGCCTCCGGCGCCAAGGACGGGTGAGCGCACAGCAGGATCAGCCGCAGGCGCTCGTCCACCACGCCGGATTCGCCCGGTCCGGCGCCGTCGGCCAGCACGCGGCGCGCGCCGTCGACGACGTCGGCCTCGACTGCCAGCAGCGGCATCGATCGTGCGGCGACCGCCTCCGCGCGCAGCCGGTTGAGCGCGCGCCGCCGGGCCGCCGTCAGGAGCCAGGCCGGCGGGTTGGCCGGCACGCCGTCGTCAGGCCACGTGCGCGCCGCGGCCTCGAAGGCGTCCGCCAGGGCGTCTTCGGCGAGGTCGAGACGCCGGAACTGCGCGAGCAGCAGCGCCAGCAGCCGGCCCCAGTGGTCGCGCAGTGCGATCTCCAGCGGGGTCACTCGTCCGGGACTCCGACGTCGAGGCACTCGCGGACCTCGATCGTGTAGTCGCGCGGCAACAGCGACGCCACCTCGATCGCGGTGGCCAGGTCGGGCAACTCGACGAGGTAGAACCCACCGAGCTGCTCGACGGTTTCCGCGTACGGGCCTTCCGTCACCTGGCGGCCCGCGCCGTCGGGCCGCAGGGTGCGGGCGTCGCGGGGATGGACCAGGGCCTCCCCGCCGCGGAATCGGCCGCGCTCACGGACCGCCGCTGTGAAGGCGCGGTAGTCGGCGAAGGCCTGCTCCCGGGTCGCGTCGTCCGCGTCGTCCCAGCGGGCGAAGTGATCGGGCTCGGCCAGCAAGATCAAGAACCGCGTCATCGTCTCACCAGTTCCTGCCGTCGGTTGTCTGTCACCACGATGACCCGCTTGCCCCGCCCGAATCGACAGCACCCCCGAAAAAGTCGGCTGCCGACCGTACGGAACCTCCGGGGCGCCCGTGGTGTAGTTCGGGTGGACGGGAAAGGAGGCGGCATCAGCGACGAGGCCGCGATCGTGCACCGGGTCCGCGGCGGTGATTCGGCCGCCTACGCGGAACTGGTGAACCGGCATGCCCAGGTGGCGCAGCGGATGGCGGTGCTGCTCGGGGCCGGCGCGGACGCGGACGACGTGGTGCAGGAGTCGTTCGTCAAGGCCTACCGGGCGCTCGGCAGCTTCCGGACCGAGTCGGCGTTCCGGCCGTGGCTGCTGCGGATCGTTGCCAACGAGACGCGCAACCTGCTGCGCTCCAAACACCGCAGGGCTCGCCGGGAAGAGCTGGCGACGCTCCCGGACGAGGTGCTCGACCCGGCGACCGCCGCGCTGTCGTCGGAGCGGCGGCGCGAGTTGCTGGACGCGTTGAAGGCTCTGCCCGAGCAGTACCGGCTCGTGGTGACCTGCCGCTACCTGCTGGAGCTGGACGAGCAGGAGACCGCCACAGTGCTCGGCTGGCCGCGTGGCACCGTCAAGTCGCGGCTGCATCGAGCACTGCAGAAGCTACGAACCCAACTGCCGGACAAGGAGGTGCAGCGATGACGGACGACCGGTTGACTGAGGAACTGCGTGCGCTCGGCCGTTCGGTCGCACCTCCTGTCGCTCCTGACCTGGCCACCGCAGTGCTGGAGCGGATCGCCGAGCAGCCAGTACGCCGTACCGCCGTGGAGGTCATTCGAAGCAAGTGGCGCGCGCTGCTGGCGTTGCTGGCGATCCTGGTGGCAGGCGCTGTAGTCGCACCGCCCGTCCGGGCCGCTGTGGCCGAGTGGCTGAACATCGGTGGCGTCGAGGCGCGGCCTGTCCCCAGCGGCCCGACCAGCGCGCCAGGCCCGCCGGCTGTCACCGGACGGCTGTCGGTGGAGGAGGCGGGACGCCGAGCCGGATTGACGCCGCTGGTGCCCCAACGGCTCGGGGCGCCGACCGGCGTCGAGGCCTCGGGCGGCAAGGTCGCGATGAGCTGGGAGACCGCCGACGGGGTCATCCGGCTGGAGCAGTTCGCGGACCGGCTGTCGCCGTTCTACGTGAAGAAGTACTACGACTCGCTGGAGTTCGCACCGGCGGTGAACGGCTACTGGTTCAGCACACCGCACGAGCTGATCCTGGAGGACCGCTACGGCCAGGAGCGCTTCGAGCGGGTCGCCGGGCCGACGCTGGTGTGGGTGTACGGCGGACTGACGTTCCGGCTGGAAGGTGCCGTCGGTAAGGACCGAGCCGTGGAGATCGCCGCGTCGGTGACCCGCTAGCGGCGGCCGTAGACGGAGACGTGTTTGCCTTCGCCGGTGTAGCGCTCCTTCTCCCAGCCGCCCCAGCGGTCCACCAGCTCGAGCCCGGCCAGGCGGGCCATCAGGTCGAGCTCGGACGGCCAGGCCAGCCGGCAGGAGATCGGGCTCAGCCGCACGCCGCCCGTGTCGAGCCGGACATGGTTCTCGTCGAGGATCTGCGTGGCCGGGTCGTAGCGGCAGACGTCGAGTACGACGTACGACGACTCGACCTGCTCGGCGTTGACGTACTGGTTGCTCGGCAGCCAGGCGCTGGGCACGGCGGCCTCGACCAGGAAGACACCGTCGTCGGTCAGGTGCCGGGCGGCGTTCTCGAAGCAGCGGACCTGGTTGTCCTGGGTGAGCAGGTTGAAGATCGTGTTGAAGACCAGATAGACGAGCGGGTAGGTCCGGCCGGTCGTCGTCGCCGCCATGTCGCCGACCACGACGTCGAGCTCGCTGCCGCCGGGTTTGGCGCGGAGCTGGTCGACCATGTCGGTGGACAGCTCGATCCCGTCGACGCGGACGCCGCGCTCGGCCAGCGGAAGCGCGATCCGGCCGGTGCCGATGGCGAACTCCAGCGCTGATTCGCCGTGGGACAGCTCGGCGAGCAGGTCGACCGCGACGGTCTCGTCGCCGCGCGGCGTCTGGTCGTACCAGGCGGAGACGGCGGGGCCGAAGGCGGCGGCAGGATCGAAGTCACGCATGGGGACCACCCTGGTCGCAGACGGCAAGGTCGGCAACCGGATTACCCGTGGAACCCCGCGGCCGCCGGCGGTGTAGCTGAGACATGAAGACTTTGGTGCGGTGGGGCGGTGTGTTGCTGATTCTGATGTCGGCCTGGGTGGCGGTGCCGGCTGCGGCGGGCGGGCCGACGAGTGTGTTGCTGAGTGCGCCGGCGATCCAGAAAGTGGTTGCCACCGGCTACGACGACGCGCGGTACGGCGAACTGCTGCGGGCGATCGGGACCGAGGCCAAGGACCATCCGGATCACCCGGGGACGAACTCCCGGGTAATCCGGGCGACCTGGCTCATCCACGACATGTCGGTGTGGCGGATCGACCACATCTATCCCGACGCCGAGGGCGGTCCCTGGGTGTCCACGCAGGACGATCACGCCGGCGCGGGCGGGCTCGGCGGCAAGCCGGTGTGGCACCCGGCCGCCGACGGTCCGGCGCTGATGAAGGTCCTCGGCGAGCTCGGACTGCTGTCAAGGCAGGGAAACGACTCGACGGCAGACGACGACGCGACGGCAGACAACGACGCGACGTCCGACGACGGCGCGACGCCCGAGGCCGCGGTCACCGATGACGTCACGACGGCGACCACGACCACGGGCGACAGCGACGCGTTCACGGGTTGGCGCTGGGCGATCCCGGGAGCGGTTGTCGGCGCTCTGCTCGCACTGCTCGCCGGGAAGCTGTGGCCGCGGCGGCGATGGGAGCTGGTCGACCAGGAGTGACACTCAGAGGTCGGCGACCTTGATCAGAACCTTGCCGACGGCACCGGACTCGACGGCGCGATGCGCGTCGTCGGTCTGGTCGAGCGTGAACTCGACCAGTGGCAGGCCGGCCGCGTCGCCGACCGGAAGGGCGCCGTCCTCGATCGCGGCGTTGATGTCCTCGGCCGCCGCGGTCAGCTTGTCCCAGCCGACGGAGTACAGCAGCACGAACTGGTACCGCGTGTTGAGGCCCATGTTCTGCCGGACGTCCACGGCGAACGGGGTGTCGCCGTCGTTGGCGTAGATCGCAATCGTGCCGCGCGGCTTGAGCACCGCCAGATCGAGCTCGCTGTTGCGTCCCGCGGCGACCTCGACGATCAGGTCGACACCGTCCGGCGCGATCGCGCGGATCTGCTCCGCGGCGTCCTCGTCGCGGTAGTTGACGACATGCTGCGCGCCGGCGGCTCGCGCGGACGCCGCCTTGGCCTCTCCGCTCACCGTGGTGACGACGGTCGCGCCGGCCCACCGGGCGAGCTGGACGGCCGCATGCCCGACCGCTCCCGCGCCACCCGCGACCAGGATCGTCCGACCGTCGAAGACGCCGGGCGCCAGCCGCGACGGCAGGTCCTCGCCGACGGTCAGCGCGCGGTGCGCGGTGATGGCCGGGATGCCGGTGCTCGCGCCGAGCTCGAAACTCGCCCCGGCGGGCAACGGGAACACGCGCTGGGCCGGCACGACCGTGTACTCCTGCGCGGTCCCGCTCGCCGGCCGCTCGTACGCCGCGAGCGTCACCCACACGCGGTCTCCGACGGCGAGCCCGGTGACGCCCGGCCCGATCGCGTCGACGACGCCGGCGCCGTCCTGGTTCGGGACCGACAAGGAGATCTCGCCCTGGCCGTACAAGCCGCTGCGCGCCTTCCAGTCGGTCGGGTTCACCCCGGACACCGCGACCCGGATCCGGACCTCGCCCGCGGCCGGCTCCGGAACGTCGATCTCGGTCACGCGCAGAACGTCCGCGTCGCCCAACTCACTGTGTACAACGGCCTTCATCAAGCTTCTCCCACCGGTTGTCGGCTGTTGCCCGTCAACAACCCCGGCCGGGCCGCGGTTCTTCCCGCGAAGCCTACAAATCTCCACTACGTGAACTGACATTCTCACCATTCAAGATGCGTCACGATGGTGGAAGACTCTGGCCTACCGTCCTCTCGCTGGGTTTCAAGTCCATCGCTTCCTGCACGGCTCGAAGGTGCAGGACTTCTACCTGTCGGCCTACCCGCCGTACCCGAACACGCTGATCGTCGGGCTGAGCAAGTAGGTCCATCACTCCAGATCAGAGCTGAGGAACCATGAGTCTGCGCTATCGCCGAGCCTCCGAGCAGAACCGGGTGGCCTGGCGCAACGGTGCTGGACTGACCACGGAGCTGGCGAGCGACCCGCCGGGTGGTGGCGCCACGACCGACTTCGTCTGGCGGGTCAGCATGGCCGAGGTCGTCGAGAACTGTGACTTCTCGGTGTTCCCGGACGTCGACCGGACGATCCTGCTGGTCGAGGGTGAGTCGATGTCCCTGCAGTTGTCCGGGACCGAGCACGCACTGACCCGGTTCGAGCCCTTCAGCTTCGACGGAGGCGTCGATGTCCGATGCCGAGTGCCAGGTCCGACCCGGGACCTCAACGTCATGACCCGACGCGGTCGGGCCAGCGCTACCGTCGTTGTTGAGCAGGTGCTGGGCGCGCGGCCGCTCGGACAGGCCGATCACTTGGTGATCGTGGGCGTCGACGGATCAGTCAGCCTCCAGGCAGCGGACGCCACCGTCACGGTGGCGTCCGGCGACGTGGTGGAACTCGACGAACCAGCACTCGTGACTGGATCCGGGCATCTCGCCGTGATCCGAGTGCGGACGAACAGCTGACCGATCGCAGTCAGGTGCGGCCCTCTTTCTCCTGAGCCTCGAAGAGGGTCGGCTGGGTCTCCGCGTCGAGTCCCCAGTCGGCCCTCATCGTCGGGTAGCCGGCCTTCTCGGCGGCGGCGCACACCTTGACGTCGTCGTCGACGAGGATCGCGACCGGCCGGTCCTGCTTGAGGCGGTCCAGCCGGTTCAGCTTCATCGTGGCCGACGGGCGGCGGTCGTTGTTGCGGCGCATGAACAGCTGCCCGTCGGGAAAGCCGTTGTCCTTCAGCCACTGCACGGTCTCGCGCCGCAGCCGCTCGGGCCGGCCGGTCAGGTAGACGATCTCGTGCCCCTCGGCCAGCTTGGTCGCGACGGCCCGGCCCTCGTCCAGGACGGCGTCCTCCTTGGCGTGCGCGAAGAAGGAATCCCAGTCCTTCGGCCGCTTCTGCAGGAAGTAGATCCGCTTGCTGGTGTCGGACAGCGTCGCGTCGATGTCCAGTACGGCGTACGGCGGCTTGTCGTCAGGCACGGAGCCAGTGTCTCCTATGCGTCGCCGAGGGCCGTGGCTGACCAGGTTTCCCGGTCGACGGCGTACTCGACCTCGCCGTGTTCGGTGCCCGGCAGCGGGTCCTCGAAGGCGACGTGGAACACCCGTACGAACCGCAGCCCCGACTTGACCATCACGCGGCGGGACTTGGTGTTGACCGCCATCGTGTCCGCCACCACCCGCTCGGCGCCGAGGTCCGTGAACGCCTTCGCGATCAGCGCGCGCGTGCCCTCCGTCGCATACCCACGCCCCCAGACCTGCCGTCGCAGCCGGTACCCCACGTCCAGCGTCGCCGGAGCCGTCGTCGGCTGCAGCCCGAACCACCCAACGAACTCGCCGGTGGCCTTCTCGTGCGCCGCGAACGTCCCCAGCCCCGGATGCCGGGCGTAGACCGCCAGCATCCCCGGCAGCACCTTCCGCTCGATCTCGTCCCGCGGCGTCGCCTGGCCGGTCAGGTACCGCATCACCTCGAGATCGGAGTCCAGCTCCACCAGGAGCTCGACGTCCCCGGTCGTGAACCGCCGCAGCACCAGCCGCTCGGTCTCCAGGTAGATGTCCACACCGCCGATCCTGACCGGTCACCGGGCTCGGGGCCACCGGTTATCGGCGGACCGGGCCGGGCGGCGACGGACCGGCGTTCGACGGCCCGAAAGTCGCTGAGGAGTCAGGCAGGGTCCGAAAGAGTGTTCGGATGCCGGGCAGTCCAGGGGTTGGGGGTGTGTTGGGTTGGGCGGTAGTCGGTGGGTCGGGTTAGCGTTCTCGCGCGATGGACGAATCGATCACGTTTCTGCACAGTTCGGACTGGCAGCTGGGGATGATGCGCCGGTTCCTGGGGCCGGACGGTCAGGCCCGGTGGGGTCAGGCGCGGCTGGACGCTGTCGCGCGGATCGGTGACGTCGCGGAGCGGACCGGAGCGCGGTTCCTGGTGGTCACCGGGGACGTGTTCGAGCACAACCAGGTCGAGCGGCAGACCATCCTGCGCGCGTGCGAGGCATTGAAGCGGATTCCGGTGCCGGTGGTGCTGCTACCGGGCAACCACGACGCGCTGGAGCCGGGGTCGCTGTGGACCTCGGCGCAGTGGACCGCGCACAAGCCCGACCACGTCACCGTGGTCACCGGCACGACGCCGCTGGAGATCGTGCCGGGCGTCGAGATCGTGGGCGCGCCGTGGCGGTCGCGCCGGCCGGTGTCCGACCCGGCGGCCCCCGGGTACGCCGGGCTCGCGCCGGCCGAGGACGGCGTACGGCGGATCCTGCTCGCGCACGGGCAGCTGACCAGCCTGAGCGGCGGCATGTCCGACGTACCGACCATCGACCAGGCGGCGCTCGAAGCGGCTGTCGCGGACGGGCGGCTGCAGTACGTCGGCCTCGGCGACCGGCACTCGACCACCCAGGTGACCGAGCGGATCTGGTTCTCCGGGACGCAGGAGGTCACCGCGCCGGAGGAGAACGACCCGGGCAACGTGCTGGCCGTGACGCTGGCCGGTGACTCGATCACCGTCGAGCCGCAGCGCGTCGGCGCGTGGCACATGGTCGAGCACCACGCGGAGCTGGACGGCGAGGAGTCGCTGAAGGCGCTGGAGGACTGGTTCGCCGAGTTGCCGGACAAGGAGCGGACCTACGTGCGGCTGGCCGCCGACGGGTCGTTGCCGCTGCCGTTGCTCAGCCGGCTGGACGCGATGGTCGACGCCCAGGGCGAGGTCTTCGCCAGTGTCGAGCGGTGGGCCAAGTTCTGGACCGTCCGCCCGGCACCGGAAGCCGCCGACCTGGACGCGCTGCAGCTGAGTGGTCCGGCCCGGGCCGCGATGGAGGAGCTGCGGCAGGCTTTGGCCGGCGGCGACGAGTCGGCCGGTGCCGCGCTGACCCTGATGCACCGTTTGGCGCGGGACGCGGGATGAGGCTGCACAGCTTGACGCTGCGGAACTTCCGTGGCGTCGCGGACCGCACTGTTCAGCTGCCCGCGATCGGCACCACGGTCGTGGTCGGCGACAACGAGGTCGGCAAGTCCAGTCTGGTCGAGGCGTTCACACTGGTCTTCGACTACCCGGACGACTCCAAGTCCAAGCGGATCGCCGACGTCCAGCCGGTCGGCCACGACGTCGCGCCCGAGGTGACCGTCGAGCTGACGCTGGGCGGCCGTGAGCTGACCTACACCAAGCGCTGGCTGAAGAACCGTTCCACCGAGCTGTCCGTGGTCGAGCCGGACGGCCGCCGCCGGTCGTGGACCGGCCGCGAGGCGCACAACGAGGCCGAGCGCCTCTTCAACGAGAACGTCGACCCGGTGCTCTGGCAGACCCTCATGGTCACCCAGGGACAGTCGCTGATCCTCCCGACACCCGCCGACGCCGAGCCGCTGATCACCGCGGTCACCGCCGAGTCCGGTACGCCGGTCGACGGCGCGTCGATGCCGCTGGTGTCGGCCGTCGAGCACGAGTACCTGCGCTACTGGACGCCGCGCGGCCGCCCGACCGGTGACTTCGCCAAGTCGGCTCAGGCCGTGGCCGCGGCCGAGCTGCGGTCCACGCAGGCCGCCAAGGCGATGGAGGAGGTCGTCGCCGACATCCGCCGGGCCGAGCGGCTTGCGCTGGACCTCGACGACCTGAGCACACGGCTGGCCGAGCACCTCAAGTCCGTGGAAGAGCTGCGGGTCCGCAAGAAGGAGACCGACGAGATCCTGCTGCGGCGGGACTCGGTGCGTGCGCGGGCGGAGACGGCCCGGGCCCGGCTGGAGAACCACACCCGCACCCGGCTCGAACGGGAGCGGCTGCTGGCCGAGGTCGAGCGGTTCACGCAGTCGGCAGCCGAGCTGGCCGAGCTGAAGGCCGAGGCGGAGAAGGTCGCGAAGGCGTCGATGGAGACGCTGCACGCCGCCGAGGCCGCGCTGGCCGAGGTGGTCGAGCTCAAGGACGACCGGCGCAGCGACGTGCAGCACGCGGAGCAGCGCGTCTCGGAGCTGATGGACCGCGCCGAGCTGGACCGCCTGACCGGGCAGCAGGCCGAGCTGGCCGACGTCCGGGCGCGGATCGCGGCGGCGTCGCGGGTGCTCGACGGGATCAAGGTCACCGACGCTCTGGTCGCCGAGCTCGAAGACGCCCGGGCGAAGGTCGTCGAGGCCCGCGCGGCGCTGGCGGCCGGCGTACCGGATGTGCTGGTACGGCGGGTCGGTGCTGACACGGTCTCGCTGTCGGGGACCGGTCTCGACGGCGGCGGGTCGGCCGTGCCGTCGGAGCTGGACGAAGGCGCCGAGGTATCGGTGCTGGTGTCGGGCGAACTGCACGTCGGCGTACCGGGGCAGGTGGAGGTGACGGTCCGCGCGGGTGGTGAGGCGGCGTCGCTGCGGTCGCTGGTGGACGAGGCCGTACGGCGTGAGACGGATCTGCTGAAGCGGGCCAAGGTCCGCGACCTGCAGGCGGCGCGGGAGTTGCTGCGCAAGAGCGACACGGCGTCGGCGGAGCTGCAGGAGGCTCGGCGTACGGAGAGGTCGTTGACGGCCGGGGGAGACCCCGGCGAGCGGATCGCATTGCTGAGCGCGCGGCTGGGCGTCACTGGCGACGAAGAGCCGGAGGAAGAGGCTGCCGCGCCGAAGGGGAAGCAGCAGCCGGCGGTGGAGAACGTGCCGGGCCAGATGTCGTTGTTCGAGGAGTTCGCTGAGGACACCTTCGACTTCGAGGACCTGGTGGAGCCGCTGGCGCCGGACGACCTGGCGGGCGCCCAACGGGCGTTGGAGGACGCGCGCAGCGAGCTGGCGACGGCGGAGCGATTGCTGGCGGACGCGGAGTTCGCGGCGGCGCAGGCGCGCAAGGCGGCTGACGAGGACCGGTCGGAGGCACAGCAGGCGCGGGCCCGGGCGGAGCTGGCAGCCGAGCGCGTTGCCGCGGCGACGGCCGAGCTGGAGGCGGCGCGCGCGGTGCTGGCCGACGAGGACGTCGAGGCGGCGGAGGAGAAGGCGACCGCCGAGGTCGAGGCCGTGCTGGACGAGCTGACCGCCGTACAGGAGCAGGTGGACGCCGCCGGCGCCGACCACGTCGAGGGCGAGCTGACGGACGCGCTGGCGGTCGCCAACCGGCTGCAGGCCGAGCGGGACGCGCTCCGCGACTCACTCCGTACGACGGAAGGCCGGCTGGAGCAGTCCGGGCGGGACGGTCTGGCGACTCGGCAGGACGCGGCGGACCTGGAGCTGGCCGCCATCCGCGCCGAGCACGAGAACCTGCAGCGCCGGGCCGACGCGGCACGGCGGGTGTACGAGACCCTCGGCCGGCACCGGGCCGCCGCGCAGACGAAGTACTCGGAGCCTTTGCAGAGCAGGATCGAGGCGCTCGGCCGCAGCGTCTACGGCCCGACGTTCCGCGTCTGGCTGGACGACGACCTGGCCGTCGCCGAACGCGAGCTGGACGGCAACCGCCTGCGCGTCGAGGCGCTGTCCACCGGCGCCCAGGAGCAGCTGGCGATCATCACCCGCCTGGCGATCAGCCACCTGGTCAGCACCACCGAGAACAGCGTCCCGGTGATCTTCGACGACGCCCTCGGCTGGTCCGACAAGGCCCGCCTCCGCGACATGGGCGCCCTGCTCGGCCGCGCCGGCGACCACGGCCAGGTCATCATCCTCACCTGCATGCCCGAGCGCTACGAATACGTGCCGAGGGCAACCTTCATCAAGCTCGACTGAATCACAGGCCGCCGGGGGACTTGCGGGTGGCGACGGCCTGTTGTTCCTGGTGGGCCGTGGTGTGTCTCAGACCATCGGGACCAACGCTGCGGGAGCCTGGGTGGGAGCGGGGACACCGGGAGTGTTCTCGACGGTGATGCCGAGGGCGATCTTGTCGGTGATGCCGCCTTGGATCAGCTTGGTGTCGTCAGGGCCGGCGATGCCCGCCGAGTGCATGGCCTCGGAGCGGTCCTGCAGCCAGAGCTGGTACGTCTTGCCGTCCGGCAGCTTCGCCAGGCCGTGCAGGAGCACGATGGCGCGGTCCTGGCCGGCTGACATGACCACGGTCGCCTGGCCGCCACCGGCGACCTCGCCGCGGGCGGTCTTGGCGTCGGGCTGGGACAGCAGCGCGGCCAGTTGCTCGTTCTGCCGTTCGGTTCGCTGGTTGTCGCGGTACTGGTCGACGGCGATCCCGCCGGCCCCGGCGACCGCCAGTGCGGCCGCGGCCAGGCCGAAGACCGAGCGCCGGCTGTAGCGGCGTTGCGCGAGCTCGTCCACCGGTCGCGGCTCGGGATCACGGACCAGCGGCGGCAGCTGCCGGGTGGTCGCGATCTCGGCGAGCACCCGAGCCTTCAGCGCGGGTGGCGGCGGCACGGCGACCGCCGTACCGAGCTTGGTGGCCGCTTCGCGCAGCTCCGCGACCTCCGCGCTGCACGAGGAGCAGTCGGCGAGGTGTGCCTCGAACCCGATCCGCTCGTCCTCGGGCAGTGCGTTCAGTACGTAGGGACCGGTCAGCATGTGCACGTCCGGCGTCGTCATGGCCCTCACTTCCCTGTCACACCCAAGCAGTCGCGCAGCCGGATCAGGCCGTCGCGCATCCGCGCCTTGATCGTCGCCAGCTTGGCGTCCAGCAGTTCGGCCACTTCGCGGTACGAGTAGCCACCGTAGTAGGCCAGTGTCACCGACTCCCGCTGCAGCTCGGTCAGCGCGGACAGGCAGTGCCGCACCTGCTCGACCTCCAGGTTCGTGGTGACCGCCTCGGAGACCTCGTCGTACGCCGGTGTGGTGCTGGCCGCGGCCACCGCCTGCTCCCGGTCGCTGGAGGACTGCTCGGACCGGACCCGGTCGATCGCCCGCCGGTGCGCCATCGTCAGGATCCAGGACGTCGGGGAGCCGCGGTCGGCGTCGTACCGGGTGGCCGTGCGCCAGACCTCGACCATCACCTCCTGGGTGACTTCCTCGGACTGGGCCGGGTTGCGCAGCACCCGCCGGATCAGTCCGAACACCCTCGGCGCCATCTGGTCGTAGAGCTGGGTGAACGCGTCGGAGTCCCCGCGCGCCACCCGGGCCATCAGCTCGGCGGGCGTCGTCCCTCCGGGTCCGGTCACCACCGGCCACGGAAGGGCCATCGACTCCTCGGTCACGGACATCCTCTTCCCTCGCCGCGTTTGGGTCGGAAGAGATTCGGAGCGACCACCGCGGCGGATGGGTCTATCGGAGAATACGCTCCGGTGAGCTGTAGATCACACAGCGCGCGCCGCGGGTGAAGCCGGCCAGCGTGACGCCGAACCTGCGGGCGAGGTCGACGGCCAGGCTGGAGGGCGCGCCGACGGCGACGATCATGCCGATCCCGGCCGCGACGGACTTCTGGACCAGCTCGTACCCGGCGCGGCCGCTGAGCGTGAGCACGAGGCCCTTGCGGCTGTGCTGGTTGAGCACGGTCCAGCCGATCACCTTGTCGACGGCGTTGTGCCGGCCGACGTCCTCCTTGACGACCACCTTGCGGCCGTCAGCGGTGAACAGGCCCGCCGCGTGCAGTCCGCCGGTCCGGCCGAAGGTGGGCTGGGCCTCGCGCAGCAGGTCCGGCAGCCGCAGTACGACGTCCAGCGGGACCTCGACCGGGTCGACCGGCGCGTACTCGCGCTCGGCCAGCTCGTCGAGGCTCTGCTGACCGCAGACCCCGCACGCGGCCGAGGTCACGCCGTACCGCTGCGGGGGCTCGCGGTCGGGTGGACCGTCGAAGCTGACCGTCACGGTGTTGAACTGCTGCTCGCGGGTCAGCTTCACATCGGTGCAGTAGGCAACGGTCCGGATCGCGTCCGGCCGGACGGCGAAGCCCTCGCCGAGGCAGAACCCGGCGGCCAGCTCGAAGTCGGAGCCCGGCGTGCGCATCGTCACGGTCAGCGGCTCGGCAGGCCGGCCCGGCCACTCCAGGCGCAGCTCGAGCGGCTCCTCGGTGACCACGACGTCCTCGCGGCGTGACGTCGTCTCGCCGTCCAGCACCTCGACCTTGTACCGCGTCACCGGCCCTTTGCCCATGGCGTCGATCCTATGCTGCGGGGTGGAACCGACCGATCGGAGCGCACCGTGCGGATGACCCGGCGGACGCTGCTGGCGAGCTCGCTCGTCGCACCGCTGACCCACCACGTGACCACCACCTCCCGAGGAGCCATGAGCACAGCCAGCACCGTCAAGGACCGCGTCGAGGCGCTGGTCGAGCTGTACCGCGACGACGTCGCGCCGATCGTGGCGCTCGGGGATCCGGTGCTGCGGCGCCAGGCCGACCCGTACGACGGACAGCTGGACGGCGAGCTCCTGACGGAGTTCGTCGAGCTGCTCCGGCGGACGATGAAGGCAGCGCCCGGTGTCGGGCTGGCCGCGCCGCAAGTCGGGATCCCGCTGCGCATGGCGGTGCTGGAAGACCCGGCGGAGGTGTCCGAGGAGGTCGCGGAGGCGCGGGAGCGGTATCCGCTGGAGTTCCTCGCGGTGCTGAACCCGTCGTACGAGGCGCGCGGGCGGGATCGGCGTGGCTTCTACGAGGGGTGCTTGAGCATGCCCGGCTACACCGGAGTGGTGAACCGACCGCTCGAGGTCGACGCCACCTACACCGACCTCGCCGGGGCGCGTCGCCGGCTCGCGCTGTCCGGCTGGCAGGCGCGGATCTTCCAGCACGAGACCGATCACCTGGCGGGCACGGTGTACGTCGACAAGCTGGAGCCGCGCTCACTGGCAACGTCCACGAACTACACCAACCGCTGGGCCGACCCGGTCCCGACCAGGGCCGCCAAGGAGCTGGGCTTCCACCTCGACTAGCTGGTCCAGCCGCGGCGGAGGGCCAGCCAGTCGAGGAAGGTCCAGGCAGACAGGCGCTGGTGGCGGCGGAGCTCCGGGGTGCAGCCGGGCGGCGGCGGGGCGTCGAGGTCGTCCAGCATGTACGCCGCGATGAGTGCCGCGGCGCAGTCGAGGTGATCAGCGGGAACGTCGGCGGTGAGCGGCATACGGCGGATCGCGGCCTGGGTGTCGACGCCTTCGTACTGCGCGACCGGGAGCAGGCAGAGCCAGTCGAACCAGGCCGGGCCGATGGACAGCCAGTTCCAGTCGACGGTCCAGCACTGGCCGGCCTGGTCGATCAGGAGGTTGTCGGGGCGCAGGTCGCTGTGCATGGCGGTGTCGCCGGTCAGCGCTTCGGGGTAGAGCGCGATCAGGTCGGACAGCTCGGGCAGGGCGGTCTGGAGCCAGGGCTGGAAGCCGGGCGGCAGGGGTCGGTCGCCGGATCGGATCGCGGCCGGCAGGTCGATCGGCCAGCCGCCGCCGGCGATGTCGTCGACGAGGACCTCGAGGCCGGGCAGTGGGGCCGGGGTGAGCGCTTCGGCCATCACCTCGCAGGCGGCGGTGACGGTCGCGAAGTCGTCGCTGGTCCAGGGCGCACCGGGCATCCGGCCGTGGATCCGCTCGGAGGCGACGGCGAACCATTTGGTATCGGAGTCCTCGACAGACGCCGTCGCGACGATCGCCGGCACCCGGATTGCCGACGGAAGCTGCGGCACGATCTCGGCCTCGCGCTGGTACGCGCCGTACGCGTGCATCGTGTCCGGTGCGGCTTTCACGAAGATCTCGCGGCCGTCGGCCAGCCGGACCGGTGCTGCGAAGCCGCCGGTGAACCCCGAGCCGACCACCGGGCCGGGCTCGGCGATCTCGGTGCCGAGGGCAACAGCCAGCGTCTCTCGCAGAGCGCTGGGCAGACTGCTCCACCCCGGGCGCGCGGAGGTGGCGCTGTAGTCGACAACTGGCGGCCCGGACATGCCGCAGACCCTAGCCGCCCGACCACTCCGCGAGCCTCCGAATTCTTCGCGGCCCCGGACGGCTACCGTGCGGGCGTGGACGGATCTGTGGTGCTGCACGTGCTGGATCTGGTGGGGATCTTCGTGTTCGGGATCACCGGGGCGCTGGTCGGCGTACGGAAGAAGCTGGACGTGTTCGGGATCCTGGTGCTGGCACTGGTGACCGGGCTGGGTGGCGGGTTCCTGCGGGACGTGCTGATCGGCGCGACGCCGCCGGCCGCGCTGCAGGACTGGCGGTACCTCGTGGTGCCGGTGACGGCCGGCTTGGTGACGTTCTTCCTGCATCCGCGGATCGGGCGGGTGGAGCGCCTGGTGAACATCTTCGACGCGGCCGGCCTGGCCCTGTTCTGCGTGACCGGCGCGGTGAAGGCGATCGACTACGGCCTGTCGCCGTTACCCGCGGCACTGCTCGGCACGATCTCCGGCATCGGCGGCGGGGTGGTGCGTGATGTGCTGTCCGGCCGCGTACCGGTCGTGCTGCGGTCGGAGATCTACGCCACGCCGGCGCTGCTCGGCGCGGGCATCGTCGTCGTGGCGGCGGCGCTCGACTACGAGGAGCTGTGGGTGCCGATCACCGGCGCGGTGATCTGCTTCGTGATCCGCCTGCTCGCCATCCGCCGCGGCTGGAACGCACCGCTCCCGCGCTAGTTGTGCGCGAACCGGGTCTTCGGCCGGGCGAACGTGATCGAGATCGCGGCGACCCCCGCGCAGAGCACCCCGATCGACACCGGCACCCAGTACGCCGACGAGGCGCCCCACAGGTCGACCGCGTGCCCGGCGGCCGCGTTGCCGGGAGCGACGCCGAGCAGGATGCCGGTCACCGTCCAGGTGATCGCCTCGGTCAACCGCTGCGGCGGCACCCACTCCTCGACGCAGGCGGTGACGGCCACCATCGTCGGGGCGATCGTCAGACCGGCGCAGAACAGCACTCCGCCGAGCGCGACCGTGCTGCCGACCCAGGGCAGCGGCGCGAGCGAGATGGCGAGCAGGATCGTCCCGATCAGCAGCCGGCGCTCGACCGGAGCCCGCCAGTGCACCGAGCCGTACCAGAGCCCGGCCAGCAGTGACCCGAACGCCCAGACCGCCAGTACGACGCCCGACATGCCCGGCTGGCCCTGCTCGGCGGTGAACGCCACCGTGACGACCTCGGCGCTACCGAGCGTCGCCCCGAGACCCAGACCGATCAGGCTGAGCAGCAGGAGCGACAGCCAGGGGAGTGGAGCCTGCTCGGCTCCGTTGGCCTTGCCGCGCCCCGGCGGGTCGGACCGGCGGAGCAGCGCCAGCCAGATGCCGCCGGCCAGGCCGAGCACACCGGCGGTCGCCAGCGCGACGTACGGGCTGACCTGGGTGGCAAGGGCGGTGACGAGCACCGGCCCGATGATGAAGACCACCTCGTCGCCGACCGCCTCCAGTGCGAACGCGGTCTGCAGGGCCCGGCCGCGGCCGAGCAGGTGGGTCCAGCGGGCCCGGACGAACGAGCCGACCTGCGGACGGGTGCCACCGGCAACAAACGAGAGCAGGTAGAGCACGGCGGTCGGAGCGTCGGCCCGGACGGCGAGCAGCAGCCCGGCCAGTCCCACGGTGCACAGCACGCTGCCGATCAGCAGCAGGATCCGCTGGCCGAACCGGTCGACCAGCCGGCCTTGGATCGGCCCGGTGATCGCACCGGCGACCACGGCGACGCCGGAGACCGCACCGGCCAGTCCGTACGAGCCGCTCTCCTGGGCGATCAGGATCACGATGCCCAGCCCGATCATCGAGATCGGCATACGCCCGAGGATCCCGGCGGCGCAGAACGCGGCGGCACCGGGACGGCGCATGAGGTGGACGTAGGGCATCAGCATGGGGGACCGTGCACACCGTATCCGGACGGCCTGACAAACTCGGTACATGCCCCACCCCGTGTCGCCTGTTCCGGCCCGCACCGATCCCACCCCGTACGACGCCGTGCTGCTGCTGTCCTTCGGCGGCCCCGAGAAGCCCGCGGACGTGCTGCCGTTCCTGCAGAACGTCACCCGCGGCCGGGGGATCCCCGACGAGCGCCTGAAGGAAGTCGGTGAGCACTACTACGGCTTCGGCGGCAAGAGCCCGATCAACGACCAGAACCGGGCGCTGCTGGCCGCGCTGCGCGAGTCCTTCGCCGAGATCGGGCTGGACCTGCCGATCTACTGGGGCAACCGCAACTGGGCGCCGTACCTGACCGACACGCTGCGCGAGATGGCCGCCGACGGGATTGGCCGCGCTGTGGTGATCGTCACCAGCGCCTACCCGTCGTACTCGGGCTGCCGGCAGTACCGGGAGAACCTGGCTGACGCGACGGCCGCGGTCGAGAACGCGCCGGTGATCGACAAGCTGCGGCACTACGCGAACCACCCGGGCTTCGTCGGCTCGTTCGTCGAGTCCACGATGGCCGCGTTGAGCGAGCTGCCGGAGGACGCGGCGATCGCCTATGTGACGCACTCCATCCCGACCGCGATGAACGAGACCAGCGGGCCGGACGGCAACGGGTACATCACCTGGCACCAGGACGTGGCCGCCGAGATCACCGCCGAGCTGGAACGGCGTACCGGGGTCACCCGGCGGACCGACCTGGTCTACTGCTCGCGGTCCGGACCGCCGCAGGTGCCGTGGCTCGAGCCGGACGTCAACGACCACCTGGAGGAACTGGCCGCGGCCGGTGTGCCCGGAGTGGCTGTGGTGCCGATCGGATTCGTCAGCGACCACATGGAGGTCATCTACGACCTCGACACCGAGGCGGCGGCGACGGCGGACAAGCTGCACCTGCCGATGGCCCGGGCGGCGACGCCGGGGACCGACCCGCGGTTCGTGACGATGCTGCGCGACCTGGTGGTCGAGCGGGCCCAGGCCGAGCGCGGCGAGCAGCCGGAGCGGCCCTGTGTGGGCAAGCTGGGGCCGGGCTGGGACAACTGCCGCCCGGACTGCTGCCCAGCGCTGCGCCGGCCCGCTCAGGGCCGGCCGACGCAGACTCCCGAGACCGACCAGCCCACGACCGCAGGACCGAAGGACATCGCATGAGCACCCCGCAGGAGCTGCTGAAGCTGGCCGTCACGGTCGCCACCGAGGCGGCCGACCTGATCGTCGAGCGCCGCCGCGGCACGATCACCGTCGCGGACACCAAGAGCACGGCGACCGACATCGTCACCGCCGTCGACCGCGAGTCCGAGGAGCTGATCCGGGCCCGCGTGCTGGCCGCGCGGCCGGACGACTCGTTCCTCGGCGAGGAGGGCGACGACATCAACGGCACCAGCGGCGTCCGCTGGGTGGTCGACCCGATCGACGGCACGGTCAACTACCTCTACGACCTCCCGACGTACGCCGTCTCGATCGCGGTCGAGCAGGACGGCCGGACGGTCGCCGGCGTGGTCGTGGACGCGCCCAAGGGCGAGGTGTTCACCGCCACCCTCGGCGGCGGCGCGTTCCTGGACGGCAAGCCGATCCGGGTCTCGGACTGCACGTCGCTGGACCGGGCGCTGGTCGGGACCGGCTTCGGCTACGACCCGGACCGGCGCGTGGTGCAGGCCGAGGTGGTCCAGCAGCTGATCGCCAAGGTCCGCGACATCCGGCGGATCGGGGTCGGCGCGATCGACCTGTGTTACGTCGGCTGCGGCCGGCTGGACGCCGTGTACGAGCGTGGGCTGAACCCCTGGGACTACGGCGCCGGCGCGCTCGTCGCCGCCGAGGCCGGCGCCCGGATCGGCGGGCTGCACGGTGCGGAGGTTTCGCCGGAGATGTCGATCGCCGCCACGCCGGCGGTGTTCGATGCGTTACACGACGCACTCGCCGCCGCGGATCCGCTGCGCGCATAGGACCTGCTCGTTTGTGCAGTCAAAGTGTCCGTACGTGGCGGTAATGCGCAACTATCTGTTCGGTCCTGACAATTTCTTCGACACGCGGGTCACAAGGTGGACCCTGACGCGCGCGAAGACCGGTTGATAGGGCACAATCCCTGCCTCGGGAGCGGAAGCGAGTCCGCTCCCAGCCTGTCTGTCAAGGGTTTCGGGGGACCAGAGGATTCCAGGCGGAATTTCTCGGGTGCGTTATCCGTTCCAGGGCTCAGCAGGCAACACCACGGGTACGAAGAGGGCAGGGAAACACCATGGCGACTGACTACGACGCCCCGCGCAAGACGGACGAGGACTCCAGCGAGGAGTCGATCGAAGAGCTGAAGACTCGCCGTCACGACAAGAACTCCGGCAAGGTCGACGAGGACGAGGCCGAGGCGGCCGAGAGCTTCGAGCTGCCCGGCGCCGACCTGAGCCACGAGGAGCTGGCGGTACGGGTTCTCCCACGCCAGGCCGACGAGTTCACCTGTTCGAGCTGCTTCCTGGTCCACCACCGCAGCCAGCTCGCGAACAGCAAGAACGGCCAGCTGATCTGCCGCGACTGCGCTGCCTGACAACAGCAGCACCGTCGCCCTGCTCGGCTGAGTCGTACCACCCGGGACCGTCCCCCGCACGGGGGCCGGTCCCTTGGTGCGTTCCGGGCACCTCAGCGGCCAGGGCCGGTCGGCGCGGAGACCGGGTGCCGGTCAGGCCTTGACGACGTCCTTCGCGGCACCCTTGACAGCCTGCTTCTCGAATCCGGGCGGCAGGTGCCCGGTCGACTTCAGCCAGTACTGCGCCGCGCGCTGCTCGGCGAACCGCTTGGCCACCGCCGCGGCCGCGCCGCTGGCGACCGCCCAGCTGACCACCTCGACGTAACCGGCCTCGCTGCCCTTCGGCGGCTTGCCGCCCGAACCGAGCTTCCAGGCCGTGGTGACCGCCTTGTTGGCGACCAGTCCGACCACCATCGTGAAGACGGCCAGCACCAGCTTCCAGCCGATCTTGGCTCCGATCACCGTTGCCTCCTCGCTAGGGACCCCTGACTCAGGATCTTGCCACGCTGTTGGACGTCAGGGCCGCTGCCAGCCGCTCCGGGTTCCGCGTCGCGATCAGCCAGTACGGCGCCGGGTCGTGCGGGTCGGTGATCTCCACGCGGACGGCGCCGGGCAGGTAGCTGCGCAGCACCAGGTACGCCGCCGGGTCGCAGTCGCGGCCGAACGCGTGGCGGACCGCTTCGCCGGTCAGCGCCTCGGCCTTGCCCAGGTGCACCCGCTCGATCGTGGCCCGGCCCGCGCGGAGGCGCTCGGCGTCCACCTCGATCAGCGCACCGCCGTACCGGATGAACAGGACGGTCAGCAGGACCGCGACGACTCCACCGGCGATCAGGCCGGCCAGTTGGCCGGCCGGGACCGCGATGATCAGCCAGATGGTGAGGACGAGGAGGGCCGCGACGATCCACCAGCGCACCGGCACGCTCAACCGCTCGCGGTAATCAGTCCCTGAGTCAGCCACAGCACCAGCCTGGCACGTGGCTCCGGGAACGGCGTCGGTAGGGTCGCCTCTCGTGATCGAGCCCCCGACCCGCTCTGCGACGCCGCAGCGTGAGCTGGAGCCGCCGGAGCGTCACCCGGAGGCACCTGCTCCGGGCACGGTGCTGCCGTCGCACTACGAGAACTGTGTCGCCTGCGGACCGTCGCACCCGACCGGTCTGCGGCTGGTGTCGACGGCCGGCCCAGAGGTGACCATCACCGGCGAGTTCACCGTCACCGCTGACCACCAGGGAGCTCCCGGTCTGGCACACGGCGGCGTACTGGCACTGGCGCTGGACGAGACGCTGGGCGGCCTCGCGTGGTTGCTGCGACGGCCGATGGTGACCGGGCGGCTCGAGACCGACTACATCCGGCCGGTGCCGGTCGGTACGACGCTGTTCCTGCAGGCCCGGTGCCTGGGGTTCTCCGGCCGGCGGATGTACGCGAAGGCGGTCGGGCGGCTGGGCGGTCCGGAAGGCAGTGTGGCCCTCAGGGCGAGCGCTGTGTTCGTGGTGGTCCCGCCGGAACACTTCGTCGAGCACGGCACCGACATGACGACCGAGCAAGTCCACGACTACGAGGTGAACCCATGACTCTGCACATGCCGCGCCTCCGGCGCGGTGGGTCCTGGGGCCTTGGTTCCTGGTCTTCCCTCGTCGCTCCAGTCGCTTCGCTCCTTCCACTCCTCAGTCCAGACCAGGAGGCCCCATGACCGAGGTACTGATCCAAAGACTCGACCCCGAGCTGCCGATTCCGGCGTACGCGCATCCCGGGGACGCCGGGGCGGACCTGGTGGCGTCGCACGACGTGACGCTGAAGCCGGGGGAGCGGGCGCTGGTCGGCACCGGGATCGCGATCGCGTTGCAGGACGGGTACGCGGCGTTCGTGCATCCGCGGTCCGGACTGGCCGCCAAGCACGGGGTGTCGCTGGTCAACGCACCGGGCACTGTGGACGCGGGGTACCGCGGCGAGATCAAGGTGTGCCTGATCAATCACGACCCGCACGCCGAGATCACGCTGCGCCGGGGCGACCGGATCGCGCAGCTGGTGATCCAGCAGGTCGAGAAGGCGCGGTTCGTCGAGGTGACCACGCTGCCGGGTTCCGCGCGCGGTGCGGGGGGACACGGCTCGACCGGTGGTTTCGGTGGTGTGACACGCTGAGCAGGTGCGGCCCGCTGACCTGCGGGTGAGCGAGACTACGGCGGGGTTTCGGCCCCTGGAGACTGACGACCGAGGAAGTAGGCAAGAGCAGTGATCTTCCGCCGCAAGGCCAAGAACGAGGACACCCCGGCGACGGTGGACGCCGTCGAGGAGACGACCGAGCCGACCGCCCAGGACGGCGGCACCGAGGAGCCGGCCGCCGGGAACAGCGCCGCCGGCCCGTTCGACGTCACCGAGGTGGACCCGGCGACGCTGGAGGCCGAGGACCGGATCGACCTCGGGGCGCTGGTGATCACCGGCCTGCCGGGCATGGAGCTGCGGCTGCAGGTCGACGAGCAGAGCGGCGACGTGCAGGCGATCCTGCTGGTGCTGGAGGACTCCGCGCTGGAGCTGCGCGCGTTCGCCGCCCCGAAGACCGCCGGCATCTGGGACGAGGTCCGC
Source organism: Kribbella sp. ALI-6-A (assembly GCF_001984195.1). Classification (GTDB taxonomy): domain Bacteria; phylum Actinomycetota; class Actinomycetes; order Propionibacteriales; family Kribbellaceae; genus Kribbella. The sequence goes on along the minus strand of NZ_MTQN01000011.1, from coordinate 482,804 downwards.
CAGGAGATCGCCGCCGAGGCCACCAAGATGGGCGGTACGGCGTCGGAGACCGAGGGCCCGTTCGGCACCGAGCTGGTGCTGGTCGTGCCGGTCCAGGACCCCGAGGGCCAGATCTTCAGCCAGACCTCCCGGGTGATCGGCGTCGACGGCCCGCGCTGGCTGCTGCGCGGCACCGTGCTCGGTCGCGCGGCGGTCGAGCCGGAGGCGGCCCCGCCGATGGAGGAGGCCTTCCGCAACGTGATCGTGGTCCGCGGTTCGGAGCCGATGGCGCCGCGCGAGTCGCTCGCCCTGAAGCTGCCCGCCGGTGCCCAGCCGGCCGCCGAGGAAGAGGCCTGATCGACGTGCCCGAGCACCGGCTGAGCACGTCCGGACGCGGACTACACTGATCTCATGGGCAGCGACAAACCCGAGGGATTGTGGCGACGTGCCTTCCGCGGCCTGGCCGGCGACCAGGACGAGCAGGACGCCGAGGTACTGCAGGACTACGCGCACGACTGTGGCGCGCGGTCGATCACCGGTTGTCACGACCGGGAGCTGGTGACGCTGTACGGGACACTGCGCACCATCACCTTCAGCCCGCGTGGCGGCGTCCCGGCCCTGGAGGGCGAGTTGTACGACGGCACCGGCACGGTGAAGCTGGTCTGGCTCGGCCGGCGCAAGATCGCCGGCATCCACCCCGGCTCGGAGCTGATCGCGTCGGGCCGGATCGGTGTGGTCGACGGCGACCGGGTGATGTTCAACCCGCGCTACGAGCTGCGCCCGACGGCCGCGCATGGCTGACCCGCGCTCGGGTCAGGACTCCGGCGTCGACCGGGACCTGGACCGTGACTCCGGCGCGAGCCCGGCCCTGGGGCCCGACGCCGGCCGGCCGCGGGACCGCCGGACCGACGACGACCTGGACGAGACGCTGGTCGAGATCCTCCGGCCGGAGTTCGAGGCGGCCGAGCACGAGCTGACCGACGGGCAGGGCCCGGACCGGCAGGAGCCGGCCGAGACCAAGCCCAAGACCACCGACAAGGACTTCTTCCACGCGCTCGGTGGCTGGGGCGCCTTGCTCGACATCGGGCTGCCGTGGATCGCGTTCCTGATCGTCTACGGCCTGAGCGACAACGACCTGCGGCTCGCGCTGATCGTCGCGATCGCCTGCGCGGCCGCGGTCGCGGTGCTCCGGCTGCTGCGCAAGCAGCCGCTGCGCAACGTGCTCGGCGGTTTCGTCGGGGTGCTGATCTCGGCCTGGGTGGCCAACCGTAGCGGCAACGCGGAGGACGTCTACCTGCCCGGCCTGCTGACCAACATCGGCTACGGCCTGCTCTACCTGATCACCGTGCTGATCCGCTGGCCACTGTTCGGCGTGCTGTACGGCGTGATCACCCAGACCGGCACGGGCTGGCGCCGTGACCCGGCGATGTATCGCGGGTTCAACCGGGCCACGCTGGTGTTCGTCGGTCTGTTCGCGCTGCGGCTGATCGTCCAGGGGCCGCTGTACCTGACCGGCAGCCTGAACGCGCTCGGCATCGCGAAGGTGGGCATGGGCCTGCCGTTGTACGCGCTGGCCCTGTGGCTCGCGTACGCCGTACTGCGCAACTCGATGCCGCCGGACAAGTGGGACGAGGCCCGGGACCACGTCACGCACCTGCTGGGCGGCGGCAAGAAGAAGTAAGCCCGCGCCAGGGGCTGTCCGGCGCTGTCGCGTAGACGACGTGTCAACTATGTGCCAGCGCATTCCCGCGACTGCGCGTGACCAGGGTGTCTACGATTTCGCGACTTTGTCCGTAGAAACCCTGTGAGGCACTCGTGACTCCACGTCCTGGTCGCGGGCGGAAGGTGACCGCCGTGTTCGCGGCGGCCCTGACTCTCGCCGCGGCCCTGACCGGTGGCTCCGCCGCCGCGTCGCCCGCCCCTTCGGCAGCTTCATCGCCGACCGCAGTTCCCAGCACCACGCCCCGTACCGTCACCCTGATCACCGGCGACAAGGTCGAGGTGACCACCGGCGCCGACGGCAAGCCGCAGTACCGGGTGACCGGCCCGGACGGCCGGCTGGCCGACCACGACGTCCACGTGGACGGCCAGGACACCTTCGTCTACCCGCGCTCGGCCGCACGGTTCCTCGCGGCCGAGCTGCTGGACGAGAACCTGTTCAACGTCACCCGCCTGCTGGCCGACGGGTACGGCGACGAGCTCCCGCTGATCGTCACCTACACCGACGCGGCCACCTGGTCGCGCAGCCAGCGGGTCCCGTCCGGTGCCCGCAAGCAGCGGTCGCTCACCAGCATCCAGGGCGCCGCCCTGTCCACCGACCAGCCGGCCGCCTTCTGGCAGTCGCTGACCGCCGGTACGACGGCCCGCTCGACCGGCGCGGCCACGCTCGCCGGGGGGATCGAGAAGGTCTGGCTGGACGGCAAGTTCGTCGTCGACCTGGCCGACAGCACCGCGCAGATCGGTGCGCCGGAGGTCTGGCGCGGCGGCAACACCGGTGCGGGCGTCGACGTCGCCGTGCTGGACACCGGGATCGACCAGCAGCACCCCGACCTGGACGACCGGGTCGCCGCGGCGACCAGCTTCGTCCCGGACGAGGAGGTCACCGACCGGCACGGGCACGGCACCCATGTGGCGTCGACCATCGCCGGAACCGGTGAGGCGTCCGGCGGAACCGAGCGCGGTGTCGCGCCGGGCGCCCGGCTGCACGTCGGCAAGGTGCTGAACAACGAGGGCGGCGGCCAGGAGTCCTGGATCATCGCCGGGATGGAATGGGCCGCGCGCGACCAGCGCGCGAAGGTCGTCAGCATGAGCCTGGGCGGCGGTCCGACCGACGGCAGCGACCCGATCAGCCAGTCGCTGAACGAGCTGTCCGCCGAGACCGGCGCGCTGTTCACCGTCGCGGCCGGCAACGCCGGGCCGGGCTACTACACCGCGTCCGCGCCGGGCATCGCCGACGCGGCGCTGACCGTCGGTGCGGTCGACGGTGCCGACAAGCTCGCGGAGTTCTCCAGCTGGGGACCGCGGGTCGGCGACGGCGGCCTCAAGCCGGACATCACCGCGCCCGGCGTCGACATCCTCGCCGCCCGTTCGCAGCACGCACCCGAGGGCTCCGGCGCCTACCAGTTGATGAGCGGTACGTCGATGGCGACGCCGCACGTGGCCGGCGCGGTGGCGCTGCTCGCGGCGCAGCACCCGGACTGGACCGGGCAGCAGCTCAAGGAGGCCATCGTCAGTACGGCGAAGCCGACGCCCGACTACATCCCGTACCAGGGCGGCAACGGCCGGCTCGACGTCGCCACGGCCAGCAGGTCGACCGTGCGCGCCACAGCGTCGGTGTACTCCGGCTACCACCCGTGGCCGGTCCAGCCGAACGAGTCGGTCGAGCGGACCGTCACCTACACCAACGACGGCGACCAAGCGGTCGAGCTCGACCTGTCGACGCAGGTGAAGGACGCGCCGACCGGTCTGTTCGCCCTGTCGAGTCCCAAGGTGACCGTCCCCGCGCACGGCACCGCACAGGTCAAGGTGACCGTCGCGGTGAACGACGTACCGGTCGACAAGCAGCTGTCCGGGCACTTGGTCGCGACCAACTCCGCCGGAGTCCGGCTGAGCACAGTGATCGGCGTCGGGCGCGAGGGGGAGCGGTACCAGCTCACCCTGAACGCCAAGGACCGCAGCGGGCGTCCGCTGGCCGGTGACGCGATTCTGATCGGCCGCGGTAGCTACGGCCAGTTCGTGGTCGGCGAGGAAGGCGCCGAGCTCCGGCTGCCGCCGGGCGACTACACCACCTGGCTGACCACCGACGTCGAAGGCGCGAACGGCCCGAGCAGCAAGGGCATGGCCGTGCTCACCCTGGTCGACATCCACCTCGACCGGGACAAGACAGCGACGTACGACGCTCGCCAGGCGCGCAGGTTGACCGCCACCGCGCCGCAGGCGACCACGCTCGGCGAGGTGCGCGCCAACGTCTACCGCGACTTCGGCCGGGACTTCTCCGTCGGCTCCTCGCGCTGGCCGGACCCGAGCTACGACAGCGTGTGGGTGCTGCCGACCGGCAAGGTCACCGACGGGGACTTCGTCGCCGGGGCGCGCTGGCGGCTGGAGCAGCCTGCGCTGACCATGGCGTCGTCGACGCGCACGTTCGACGACATGCTCGTCCGCCGGGCCGCGAAGCCGCTGCCCGAGGGCCGTCAGCAGTTGGACGCGGTGTTCGTCGAGCAGGGCATCGCCGACCGGACCGGGAGCCACCGCGGGAAGGCCGTGGTCGTTCGGCGGTCGGATACCGTGTCGCTGGAGGATCAGGCGTCGGCGGCTGCCGCGGCCGGGGCGAAGGTGCTGGTCGTGGTCAACGACGGCCCGGGCAAGCTGGAGCCGTGGACCGACTCGATCTACGCGCCGAACCCGCCGCCGATCACCATCGCCACGCTCACGCACGACGAGGGCGAGCAGCTGATCGGTCAGCTCGCCGCCGGCCGGCGCACGTTGACCGTGACGTCGAACCCTGAGCCGGACTACCGCTACGACCTGTCGCGCTTCTGGGACCACGTGCCCGCCGTACCGGCGTACCGGCCGGGGGTTCGTGAGCTCGCCCGCGTCGATGTTGCCTTCCGCAACTTCCGGCCGGACTTCGGGCTGGAGAACCGGTACGACGTGTGGAACACCGACTGGGAGTCGGCGATGAACACCTCCGGCACGCCCGTGCAGGGCGACCGCACCGACTGGGTCACGGCTGGTGTGCCGTACCAGGCGAAGGCGGAGATCTCCGGCGAGGTCCAGCAGACCGAGTCCGGCTGGCGCAGCTACCAGGGCGGCAGCCAGTCCCGCCTGCAGTGGTTCGGTCCGGTGCAGCGGCCGCGGCTGACCAAGGGCCTGTCGCCGGTGCGGGACGGCGAGGGGATCACCGCGGCGTCGCCCGGATGGGGTGACGGTGGCGATCACGTCGGTACGGCGTTCGGCAACTGGGACATCACCCAGCAGCTGAGCCTGTACCAGGGCGACACGCTGGTCGGGCAGGAGCAACGGGACCAGTTGTCGGTGAGCGGGCTGAAGCCGGAGCGGCTGCCCTACCGGTTGGTGGCGGACAACACGCGCGGCACTTACCCACATCCGTACTCGACGGCCACGCGGACCGAATGGGGCTTCAGCTCGGCGGCGACCGACACGGTCATGTCGCTGATTCAGCTGGACTACGCAGTCGACACCGACGCAGCCGGCCGGGCCGGTCGGCGCTCCGAACTGACTGTCACACCGCGCTGGTCGGAGACGAACTCCACGACCGGCATCGCGAAGCCGACGCTGGAGATCTCGTACGACGGGAAGACGTGGCGGAGCGTCTCGCTGCGGCAGACTCGCGACGGGTGGACGACGCGGCTGGACGCGCCACGGGGTGCGGCCTTCGTCAGCCTGCGCGCGCGAGCCGGCGGTTCCGGCGCCACGGTCGACCAGCGGATCGATCGGGCCTTCGGTCTGAAGTAACACGAACGAACCGCCCGTACGCCGGCGGCGTACGGGCGGTTCGTTTCCACGCTGCTACTTGCGGTGGTGCGGGGACAGCATGTCCTCGAGCTGTTCCTCGGTCTCGTCGGCGGCGACGAACAGCAACTCGTCGTTCAGCTCGAGCGTGCCCTCGGGATCCGGGCGCAGCACGCGGCCCTCGCGGATGATCGTCACCAGCGCGGTGTCGGTCGGCCAGTCGATGTCGCCGACCCGCAGGCCGATCATCGGGGAGTCCTCCGGCAGGGTCAGCTCGACCAGGTTCGCGTCGCCCTGGCGGAAGGTGAACAGCCGGACCAGGTCGCCGACCGAGACCGCCTCCTCGACCAGTGCCGACATGATCCGCGGCGTCGACACCGACACGTCCACGCCCCAGGCCTCGTTGAACATCCACTCGTTGCGCGGGTGGTTGACCCGGGCAACGGTCCGCGGAACGCCGAACTCGGTCTTGGCCAGCAGCGAGACGACCAGGTTGACCTTGTCGTCACCGGTGCTGGCGATCGCCACCTGGCAACGCTGCAGGGCGGCCTCCTCCAGCGAGGACAGCTCGCAGGCGTCGGCCAGCAGCCACTCGGCGCGCGGCACCGACTCGGCCTTGATCGCCCGCGGGTCCTTGTCGATCAGCAGGACCTCGTGGCCGTTCTCCAGCAGTTCGCCGGCGATCGAGCGGCCGACGTTGCCCGCGCCGGCGATGGCTACCCGCATCACAGCTCCTCAGGCTTGGCGCCGAGTTGGGCCTCGATCGCCGCGGCTTCGCTTTCCAGCATGACGACGTGCACCAGATCACCCTCCTGGATGACGGTGTCCGCCTTCGGCAGCACACCTTCGCCGAGCCGGGTCAGGAACGCGACCCGGGCGCCGGTGGCCTTCTCGATGTCGAACGCCTCGCGGCCGACCCAGCCCGAGTGCACGTGCACCTCGGCCAGCCGGATGGTCCCCGACGGGTCGCGCCACTCCGGCTCCGACCCGCTCGGCAGCAGCCGGCGGATCATCTGATCCACCGTCCACTTCACCGTGCCGACCGTCGGGATGCCGAGCCGCTGGTAGACCTCGGCGCGGCCCGGGTCGTAGATCCGGGCCACCACGTTCTCGATGCCGAAGTTCTCCCGCGCCACCCGGGCGGCCAGGATGTTGGAGTTGTCACCGTTGCTGACCGCCGCGAACGCCTCGGCGGTCTCGATCCCGGCCTCGATCAGCACCTCACGGTCGAAACCCATCCCGGTGATCGTGCGGCCGGAGAAGTTCGGGCTCAGCCGGCGGAACGAGTCGGCCGACTGGTCGATGATCGCCACTGTGTGGCTGCGTTTCTCCAGGGTCCGCGCGAGCGTCGACCCGACGCGTCCGCAGCCCATGATGACGACGTGCACTCCGTGATCACTCCCTGCCCCGTTGAGGGGCCGCTGGCATCCATTCGGCGGTGTAGACGCTACACCGACCTGGGGTGCCCTCTAACATCCTCGGTGTGACCCCCGCTCTTGGCGACATCGGCAAGCGACTGCTCATCGGCCGCAAACTTCGCAGTACCCAACTCGGTGAGACGTTGCTTCCGAAGCGGATCGCCTTGCCGGTCTTCGCCAGTGACGCTCTGTCGTCGGTCGCCTACGCGCCGGACGAGATCTTCCTGACCCTGTCGCTGGCCGGTCTGACCGCGTTCACCTTCTCCTGGAAGGTCGCGATCGTCGTCGCGCTGGTGATGCTGGTGGTGGTCGCCTCGTACCGGCAGAACGTGCACGCCTACCCGTCCGGCGGCGGTGACTACGAGGTCGCCAACACCAACCTCGGGCCGACCGCCGGACTGACCGTGGCCAGCGCGCTGCTGGTCGACTACGTGCTCACGGTGGCGGTGTCGATCTCCTCGGCCGCCCAGTACGCCGCCTCGGCGATCCCGGCGCTGGAAGGCCATCAGGCCACGGCCGCGGTGGTCGCCGTGCTGTTCCTGACCACGATGAACCTGCGCGGCGTGCGCGAGTCCGGTACGGCGTTCGCGATCCCGACGTACGTGTTCATGGTGACGATCCTCGGGATGGCCGCCTGGGGGTTCGGCCGGATGCTGTTCGGCGACCTGCCGGACGCCGCGACGGCGTCGTTCGACATCGCGCCCGAGGGCCAGTTCGCGACCGGCGCCGGGGGACTGGCGATGGCCTTCCTGGTGCTGCGGGCGTTCTCGTCGGGCTGTGCGGCGCTGACCGGTGTCGAGGCGATCAGCAACGGCGTCCCGGCGTTCAAGAAGCCCAAGAGCAAGAACGCCGCGACCACGCTGCTGCTGCTCGGCACGATCTCGATCGCGATGATGATCAGCGTGGTGACGCTGGCCAACGTGATGAAGGTCCGGTTCGCCGAGGATCCGGCCACGCAGCTGCTGAACAACGGCGTACCGCTCGGGCCCGACTATCACCAGGACCCGGTGATCGGCCAGCTGGCCAAAGGGATCTTCGACCACTTCAGCCCCGGCTTCTACCTGGTCGCCGCGGCCACCGGCGTGATCCTGGTGCTGGCCGCCAACACCGCGTTCAACGGGTTCCCGGTGCTCGGCTCGATCCTGGCCAAGGACAGCTACCTGCCCAAGCAGCTGCACACCCGCGGTGACCGGCTGGCGTTCAGCAACGGCATCATCATCCTGGCCGCGGCCGCGATCTTCCTGATCCTCGCCTTCGACGCCGAGGTGACCCGGCTGATCCAGCTCTACATCGTCGGCGTGTTCGTCTCGTTCACGATCAGCCAGACCGGCATGGTCCGGCACTGGACCCGGCTGCTGCGCACCGAGACCGATTCGGCCCGGCGGGCCCAGATGGTGCGCTCACGGGTGATCAACGCGATCGGCCTGACGATGACCGGGACCGTGCTGGTGATCGTGCTGATCACCAAGTTCACCCACGGCGCCTACATCGCGATCATCGCGATGGTGGTGCTGTTCGTGATGATGAAGGGCATCCGCCGGCACTACGACACGGTCGGCCAGGAGATGGCGATCGAGGGCGACGAGCAGCTGATGCTGCCCTCGCGGGTGCACGCGATCGTGCTGGTCTCCAAGCTGCACAAGCCGACGCTGCGGGCGCTGGCCTTCGCGAAGGCGGCCCGGCCGTACACGCTGGAGGCGGTCACCGTCGACGTCGACCGCGCGGAGTCGGAGACGCTGCAGGCCGACTGGGACGAGCACAACATCCCGATCCCGCTGAAGCGGCTGGCCTCGCCGTACCGGGAGATCACCCGGCCGATCCTGCAGTACGTGCGCGACATCCGGCGGCAGTCGCCGCGCGACGTGGTGATGGTCTACATCCCCGAGTACGTGGTCGGCCACTGGTGGGAGCACATCCTGCACAACCAGTCCGCACTGCGGCTGAAGGGGCGGCTCTTGTTCACACCTGGTGTGATGGTCACATCGGTTCCGTACCAGCTGATCTCCTCGGAGGCGGCCCAGGAACGGCAGGACCGGGTGGAACGGGTGGCCGGGCAAGTCCGCCGGCCCGCCCGCAAGACGTCAGGAGATCGGTGAGGGACGACGACATCGTCGGGACGGTGCTGGAGCTGGAGATCGGCCCGGTGGCGCACGGTGGGCACTGTGTCGCGCGCTACGAGGGCCAGGTCGTTTTCGTCCGGCACGGCCTGCCGGGGGAGCTGGTGCACGCCCGGGTGACCGAGCGGACCGCCAAGTACCTGCGGGCCGACGTCGTCCAGGTGCTCACGCCGTCACCGCACCGGATCGAGCCGCCCTGCCCGTACGCCGGTCCGGGCCGCTGCGGCGGGTGCGACTTCCAGCACGCCAACATCGTCGAGCAGCGCCGGCTGAAGGCGACGGTCGTGTCCGACACGCTGCGGCGGATCGGCGGGATCGAGCGGACCGTGGTGATGGAGTCGCCGGGCGACGACGGGCTCGGCTGGCGGACCAGGATGCGGTACGCCGTGGGCCCCGACGGGCGCCCGGCGATGCGCGTGCATCGCTCGCACGAGCTGATCCAGGTCGACAAGTGCCTGATCGCCCACCCGGACACGCCGACGGTGCTGGACCAGCGCTGGCCGGGCACGGAATCGGTGCAGGCGGTGGTGTCGTCGGAGGGCAAGACCGCGGTGCTGACCGACACGGTGTCCGGTGGCCGGGTCGTGGAGACGGTCCGCAACCGGCGGTTCCGGGTCGAGGCCGACGGCTTCTGGCAGGTCCACCCGGCCGCGGCGACGACGCTGGTCGACGCCGTACTGGCCGGGCTGGAGCCTGCTGAGGGCGAGACCGCCCTCGACCTGTACTCGGGGGTCGGGCTGTTCGCGGCGTTCCTGGCCCAGGCCGGGTGCCCTGTGCTGGCGATCGAGGGCGACAAGGCCGCGGTCAAGAACGCCCGGCGCAACCTGCACGACCTGCCGGGCGTCACGCTCGAGCAGGGCGACGTGGACCGGGTGCTGAACCGGGCCGTCGCGCAGGGGCTCGAGCGCGTCGACCTCGTCGTACTGGATCCGCCGCGGACCGGAGCCGGCAAGCACGTCGTACGGCGAATCGCCGGGCTGTCGCCGCGGAAGGTGGCCTACGTCGCGTGTGATCCGGCGGCGCTGGCACGGGATCTGAAGACCTTCGCTGAGCTCGGCTACGGCGTGAGCTCGCTGCGCGCCTTCGACCTGTTCGGCATGACCCATCACATAGAGTGCGTGGCCGTGCTCGAACCCGTGACTAGTTAGGACCCCGGCGGCTCGGGTACGGTTCTGGGCTGGTACTGGCTGTACCTGACGCTGCACCTTTCCCCGGACCGTGAGCTCCGGGAATTCTGCTGGAGACCCGATACCCGATGCCGCTCGTCGACCTGGATGACCCGGAGGAGTTGCGCGCCCGCTGGAGCGCCCTCGCCGCGGTCGCTCACGCCACCGGCTTCGACCGCCGCTGGTACGCCGACGCCGACGGCTGGTACCACCAGGACGAGACCGGGTCGGACCTGCGCATGGTCCGGCTCGACGGCGGGCGGTCGGTGCTGTTCGGGTACCACACCCAGCACAGCCGGACAGCCGGCACGGACCTGCTCGCCGGGGCGCCGGACTGGATCGGGCAGCCGGAGGTTAAGCAGCGGATCGCCGCGGGGACGCTCGGGTTCGTCTACGGGTCGTTCAACGGGACGTGGGCGCGGGCGTCGTACGAGGGCGACCCGTGGCAGCCGGTCGACGACGGCTTCGCACCGATCGGCCAGTGGATCACGTCCGACGAGGAGTCGGCCCGCGAGCTGGTCGAGTGGGCGGCGGAGTGGGCCGACTACCTGGGCGGGCTGGACGAGCTGCTGCCGCTCGGGGTGGCGCTGATCCGGTCGGCGGCGGAGTCGCGGTTGTCGGCGGAGGAATTGGACGGGTTCTTCGCGCGGCTGGGCATCGGGCCGAGGTCGCCGCAGCAGCCGGATCTGTACGCGGCGCTGGCGGCGGCTGCGCAGTTCGATCAGGTGGTTGGTGCCGAGGCTGCTGGGCCGGTTGGTGTGGAGCCGGTTGCGGCGCCGTACGTGGGGGAGCCGTACGCGGGGGAGCCGTATGCCGGGGAGCCCTATCGCGGGGAGTTGGTCGGCGAGCAGCGGTTCGAGGAGTCCGAGGAGGAGGACGAGGAAGAACTTTTCATCGTCCCGCCGGGCGTCAGCCCCTTCACCAACCAGCCGATCACCGACGACGCCGACCCGATCATCGGCGCCGAGACCCCGCACGACCCGCAGCTGCCGTACGCCGAGCGTCCGCCGTACGAGCCTGAGCCGCCGTACAACCCGGCTCCGGCGTACAGCCCGGCTCCGGCGTACGAGCCGCCGGCTCCTGCCCCGGAGTCGCCGCCCGCGGACTACGGCGTCGTCAGCAAGAAGCCGCGCCTGTTCGGCCGCAAGAAGAAGCAACGCGAGGAGGAGAACTCCTCCCTGGCAGGCCTCGGCCTCGCGGCCCCCGACCCCGAGCCTGCTCCCGCCCCGCCGACCTATGACCGCCCGCTCCCGTCCTCGGAGCCGCCACGCGTAGGCGCCCCGGTCGAAGACGGCGAAGACTTCTACGCCAGCCTCTTCGCCGACGGCCCCGCGGCGGTCAGGTACACCCCCGACACCCCCACCGCGCAGCACCCCGCGGCGTCCCCGGACGACGCCACCAGCGAGCTCGCCGCCGTCCCCACCGGGGACGAGACGGCGCCGTTCACCCCGTTCACTCCCGACGCGAAGACGGCCGGCACGCCGTTCCTGGAGGACCGGGCGGGCGAGTCGCCCTATGCCCCGGAGACACCTGCCGAGGGCTCTCCTGCCTCCGCGGAGGGGCACCCGCCGACCCGTTCGCCGTTCGCGGCGGACTACGACGAGTCTGCGCCGTCCGGGTCGCCCTTCGCGCCGCCGGCCGACGACCAGTCAGCTGTTCCTGGTTCGCCCTTCGCGCCAGGTGCCGGCGGCCAGTCGCCGCTGGAACGGACGTCCGAGCCCTTCCGCGGATCCGACGCGCTCTCCGCGCAGTCACCATCCGACGCCTCACCCCACTCGTCCCGCGAATCCGGCTCACCCGCCGCCCCTTCAACCGAGGCGACTAGGCCGTTCGCCCCTGAAATGTCGCCGACCAGCGCGTCGGACGACACCGGTGTCCTGAACCCCGTCGAGATCGACGACCGGACCTCGATCGCGGACGACGACACCGGCGCCCTCGCACCCATCGACACCGATCCGCAGGCGTCGGCCGCAGACGACGACACCGGAGTTTTCCCGCCTGTCGACGCCCAGGACTCAGCGGCAGACGACGACGGCGCCTTCGAGCCGGTCGACGCCGATCCCCAGGCCTCGGCGTCCGACGACGCGGACAGCGACCGGCGGGACCTACATCAACAGCCCGCGGCGGACCTCGAACCACAGCCCGTCGAGCCCGACGACGACACCGGAGCCATCACGCCGGTAGCCGAGCCAAGCACCATCGACGCGTTGACAGCCGACCGCGACGACAAACGATGGTCGGCGACGGATGCCGACGCCAGACCTCCGTCTGCCGATGGCGACTCGTCCGGTGACGCGTTCACCGCTGGTCGGATCGACGAGCACCGCTGGTCCGGCACGGAGGACGACGGCAGGGCGTCGAGCGCCGATGACGACTCAGCCGTTGACGCGTTCACCGCCGGTCGGGACGACGTACGCGGACCGTCGTCCACGCACGACGCCAGCCGTACTTCGTCGGTCGGCGACTCGGGCGACGTTGACGACTCCGCCTCCGGTCCGGAGGACGTGGCCCGATCGTCCGCCGCCGACGACGAAGTCGACCTCGTCCCGCCTGTGGCCGACGCCGGGACAGTGGACGCCTTCACGGCAGGCGACGACACCGGCGTCGTCCCTCCGATCACCGACCCCAGCTCGTCCGCCAAGGCCGCCGCGCCCACCCCGGACGACGACACCGAGGCCCTCAAGCACCTCGGCCCCACCACCTCGCCCTTGGATCCCAACCAGCCGACTTCGCTCCTGGACGTCGAGCAGCCAGTTGGGGCCCAGGAGCCGGCCGCGTTCTTGAACGTCGAGTCCCCGGAGCCAGTCGGAACCGAGGAACCAACCGCGTTCTTGGATGTCCCGCAGTCGGCCTCGTCCGCGGAGGCCGAGGACCCGACATCACCCTTGGACGTCCCGCCGCGACTCGACGGCGAGCAACCCACCGCGCCGCTGGATGTCCCCTCGCGCTTCGACGGCGACCAGCCCACCGCCCAGCTGGACGCCCTCGAACCGACCGCGCCCCAAGACCCCCACCGACCAACCTCCCCGCTCGACGACTTCCGCGGCGCGTCCGACACCACCGCGGAGTCCGTGCCCCCGTCGCCCATGGAACGCGAGTGGGTCGGCGGTGCCTGGATCAACGGCGAGTGGATCGAGGACGCCGCCGCGTACCTCGCTGCCAACCCTCACCTCGCCCATCCGCCCCGCCCGGCACGCCGCCAGCGCAGGAACCATCCCCTCGACCCGGCCAACCCGGACCACTCGTCCGACGCGCCGTCGCATCAAGTCGCACACCAGTACGGCGCCGAGGCTGATCCGCGCGACGTACGAGCAGTGGACCAGGCCGCCGCACTCGGCGTACGAGCAGACGATCAGCGCGCCGCACCTGAATTTGACGAACATGACGCGGACGTACGAGGAACCGCCGACGTGCGTGACGGCGAGGCCGGCGTACGGGACGACGTCGAGGTCCGGGCTGCTGACGGCGTCGGAGCTGATGTACCTGATGACGACGAGCTAGACACCGCCGAAGCGCCGCGCGCCGACGACGAGGCCGCGGGTGACGGGCCGGTGGTTGCCGACATCGAGGATGGCAACGACGAGGCGCCGACCGCCGAGATCGCGGCGTTGCCGTCCGAGCCGGATGAGGACATCGCGCGGGTCGACTCCGGTGACAGCGCGGCGGTGGGTGACGGGCCGCGGACCTATCCGCCGTTGAGTGATCAGTACGGCGGTTCGGCGGACGACGACTACGAGTACGCGACCGACGTTTTCCACGACGAGATTCTCGGCAGTGCGGACTGGACTGCGGATCAGTTGGGGGAGAGCGCTGGGGCACCGGCATCGGTTGAAGCCTCCGGTGAAGGTCGACCTGAAGTTGAGGGTGAGGCCTCTGGAGCGCCAACGGTGGAAGTTGACGATCCGACGACGGGGGAGCCGCCTGCGGCTGAGGTCGACGAGGCACAGGACCCCCGTGACGAAGCGTTGGCGGAGGAATCCGCAGAGGACCTCACGCCAGAGCGAACCGCAGAAGACCTGACGCCCGAGACAACCGCAGAGGACGTCGCGTCCGACACAACCGCAGAGGACGTCGCGTCCGAGACAACCGCAGAGGATGCCGCGCCCGAGGAAACCGCAGCGCCGGCCGATCCGCACGAAGCCGCCGAACTGCTCGAGTCCGACGAGTCGTCGGACGAAAACGAGTCCCAGGAAGCCGCTGCAGTCGTTGCCTTCGACAACGAGGCGGCAGCCGGAGTCGACCCCGAGCAACCCGCCGAGGTAGTCGACCTCGACGACGCGTCCGCCGAGCCGATCGAGCCCGCCGACCTCACCGAGACCGACGAGCCCGACGGCGCAACCCCGGAAGCAAACACCGCAACCGAGCTCAACGGCCACACCCCGGACAACTCGACCGGCCGCAACGGCCATACCCCTCCCGCCGCACCGACGACCGCCCCCAACGGCCAGCATCCCGACCCCGCCGCCACCATGCTCATCCCCGAGCTCACCAACCGCGGCACCCCCGTCCCCTTCCCACTCGGCGTAGAGCAGGCGATGCGCGCCGAACCCGAGCGCCCCCGCCCCAAACCGGCGGAATCCCCAGCCTTCGAGGCCCTCCGCGCATGGTGCCGCGTACGGACCAACGTCGTCCCCTCCGGTTTCACCATCCAGGTCCAGGTCCTCGACCCCGCGCGACCGTCGTACCGCTTCGACCTCGAGCCGGCCGACGTCGACGACCCCGAGTGGCCCGACGAGCGCCTGAGCGAACTGCTCGGCGACCTCTGGATCGCCGAGGCGCAGAGTGAGCACGGCGGCTGGCTGTTCGCCCGCATCGACGCCGCCGGCCGAACGCTGCGGATCGACCGCTGGTACGACCAGGTGCCGGAATGGTGGGACACCAACCTGCCGAGTGAACTCGACGTCGAAGGCCTGGTCCGCCGCCTCTACCGCCGCGGCTTCGACTGGCAGCCGTCGTACCTGGAGCAGTTGTACATCACCGCGGGATAGCGTTGTCCCCATGTTGCTCAGGATCTTCACCGAACCCCAGCAAGGCGCCTCGTACGACGACCTGCTGACCGTCGCCCGCCGGACCGAGGAGTGCGGGTTCGACGCGTTCTTCCGCTCCGACCACTACCTCGTGATGGGTGACGGCGACGGGCTGCCCGGGCCGACCGACGCGTGGATCACGCTGGCCGGGCTGGCGCGCGAGACCCAGCGGATCAAGCTCGGCACGCTGGTCAGCTCCGCGACCTTCCGCAACCCGGGCGTGCTCGCGATCAGCGTCGCGCAGGTCGACCAGATGAGCGGCGGCCGGGTTGAGCTCGGGCTCGGCGCCGGGTGGTACGAGGCCGAGCACGCGGCGTACGGTCTGGACTTCCCGGACACGCCCGGCCGGTTCGACCTGCTCACCGAGCAGCTCGAGCTGATCACCGGACTGTGGGACACGCCGGTGGGGGAGAAGTACGACTTCGCCGGCAAGCACTACCAGCTCAAGGACTCGCCGGCCCTGCCCAAGCCGGTGCAGCAGCCGCACCCGCCGATCATCGTCGGCGGCGCCGGCAAGAAGCGGACGCCCGCGCTCGCGGCCCAGTACGCCGCCGAGTTCAACGCCGGCTTCCGGGACCTCGACGGCACCAAGGTCCTGTTCGACCGCGTCCGCGCAGCCTGTACGACGGCCGGCCGTGACCCGGAGACCCTCGCCCTGTCGGCCGCGCACCGCGTGGTCGTCGGCAAGGACGACGCCGAGGTCGAGCGCCGCGCCGCGGCCGCCGGCTGGTCCGTTGAGGAGCTGCACAAGAGCGGCGTCGGCGGCACCCCCGCGCAGGTCGTCGACAAGCTCGGCCAGTTCGCCGAGCTCGGCGCCGACCGCTTCTACCTCCAGATCATGGACCTGACCGACCTGGACCACCTCGACCTGATCGCGTCGGACGTCCTGCCTCACGTTTCCTGAGCGAGCGCCCTCGCGGGACGCCGCATGATCGCCGCGGTCACGGCGAACAGTGCGGCGGACCCCGCGAGGGCCAGCGGCAGCCCGACCAGGTGCGCGACCAGCGCGATCAGCAGCCCGCAGGTCACCTCGCCGAGGTACTCCGCCTGGGCGAGGAACGAATGCGTGGTCGCCCGTACGTCGCTGGTCGTGCGCGCGTTCACCCAGATCATCGCGATCACCCGGGTGAGCGGCACGGCGATGCCCGACACGACGATCAGCGCCACGCCGGCGCTGACCGATTCCGGCGCGAACGCCAGTCCGGCGGTTCCCACCGCCCCGATCGCGGCCGCTACGCCGTACGAGTGGCGCGCGTGGTGGCCGTCGAGTCGCCGTTGCACGATCCGCAGGGCCAGGGCGCCGACGGCGAGCGCGATCACGCCCAGCCCGGTCAACCAGATGATCGGGTCGAGGCGAGCCGGCAGACCCAGATCGACCATCTGCTTCGGAGCCAGTCGGCCGCCGGCGTCGGAAGCACCGTTGATCAGAAACGTCGCCAGGAAGATCCGCAGCAGCTCCGGACTCCGGCGAACCAGCGAGACGCCTCGGCGGAACGTCGTCCACGACGCCGACCACCGAGGACCCTGAGCCGGCACGAACCGCTGCTCGCTGAACCGCACGGCGACGTAACCGCCCAGCAGCAGCATCGCCAAGCCGGCGACCACGATCGCGAGATCGCGCCGCGTCGCCCAGGCCAGCGCCCCAATCACCACCAGCCCGGCCGCCGCGCCGGTCAACTGCGCCCGGGCGGTCCGGGACAGCACGGCCGAGATGCGTTCGGGCGCGTCCAGCTCGTCGGTGATCCACGCGATGTCCGATCCGCTCGCGAACGTCCACGACAATCCCCACAGCACCTGAGTCCCGAGCAGCGCGACGAACGACGTCACCAGCCCGGTGGTCACCATCGCGGTCGCCATCAGCACCTGCGACAGCACCAGCGACCATTTACGACTGAACGTGTCAGCCAGCACGCCCGCAGGCACCTCGCAACACAGCGCGAAGACTCCCTGCACCGCACCGATCAGCACAATCTGCGAGGCGGTCAGCCCCGCATCCACCACCAGGTAAACCGAGGTGACCAGCCACCACCCGTTGTGCAGCACGGCCCGCACCCACGTCCACCGGACAAAGGCGGCAATCAACACGTCCTGACGCGACTCGGCCACCCGGCAGTCGACCAGCCGCCCACCCCACCCGGCAAACGAATATCCGCCCCCGGCTGGGCTGTGAGTGGTGGCTCGATGTCGTGTATCTTGATGTCGAGAGACTTGGTGGGCGAGGTTAGGGCAGCCTGATCTCGCGGCCGGGCGGAGCGCTCGGCAGGATGGTTCCAGCGGAACAGACGGACAGAGGAGCAGGTTGATGGCCAGCGTCGACAGCTTCGGTGCCAAGGGTGCACTCGAGGTCAACGGACAGTCGTACGAGATCTTCAGGTTGGCGGGCATCGAGGGCGCGCAGACTCTGCCGTACTCGCTCAAGGTGCTGCTCGAGAACCTGCTGCGCACCGAGGACGGCGCGAACATCACCGCCGACCACATCACCAAGCTCGGCAACTGGGACGCCGCGGCGGCGCCGGACACCGAGATCCAGTTCACCCCGGCCCGGGTGATCATGCAGGACTTCACCGGCGTGCCGTGTGTCGTCGACCTGGCCACCATGCGTGAGGCCGTCGCCGAGCTCGGTGGCGACCCGACCAAGATCAACCCGCTGGCCCCGGCCGAGCTGGTGATCGACCACTCGGTGATCATCGACGTCTTCGGCCGCCAGGACGCCTTCGAGCGCAACGTCGAGCTGGAGTACGAGCGCAACCGCGAGCGCTACCAGTTCCTGCGCTGGGGCCAGACCGCGTTCGACGAGTTCAAGGTCGTCCCGCCGGGCACCGGCATCGTCCACCAGGTCAACATCGAGCACCTGGCCCGGACGGTGATGGTCCGTAACGGCCAGGCCTACCCCGACACCTGCGTCGGCACCGACTCGCACACCACGATGGTCAACGGCCTGGGCGTGCTGGGCTGGGGCGTGGGCGGTATCGAGGCCGAGGCCGCGATGCTCGGCCAGCCGGTGAGCATGCTGATCCCGAAGGTGGTCGGCTTCAAGCTGACCGGCTCGGTCCCGGCCGGCGCGACCGCGACCGACGTCGTGCTGACCATCACCCAGATGCTGCGCAAGCACGGTGTGGTCGGCAAGTTCGTCGAGTTCTACGGCGACGGCGTCGCGGCCGTCCCGCTGGCCAACCGCGCCACCATCGGCAACATGAGCCCGGAGTTCGGCTCCACCTGCGCGATCTTCCCGATCGATGACGTCACGCTGGAGTACCTGCGGCTGACCGGGCGCGCCGACGACGAGGTCGCGCTGGTCGAGGCCTACGCCAAGGAGCAGGGCCTGTGGCACAACCCGGACGTCGAGCCGCGCTTCTCGGAGTACCTGGAGCTCGACCTGTCCACCGTCGTGCCGTCGATCGCCGGCCCGAAGCGGCCGCAGGACCGGGTCGCGCTGAGCGAGGCCAAGCAGGCCTTCCGCGGCGCCCTGGCCGACTACGTGCCCGAGCAGGACCAGGTCGGCGTCGCGGCGATCGACGCGGTGCCGTCGCTGGCCGACGAGAGCGTCGTCGAGTCGTTCCCGGCCAGCGACCCGCCGGCCAACGGGCGTGACCACTCCGAGGAGGCCCAGCCGCACGCGCCGCACCCGGCGAACGGCCGCCCCTCGAAGAAGACGACGATCAGCCTGAACGGCCAGGAGGTCGAGCTCGACCACGGCCACGTGGTGATCGCGTCGATCACCTCCTGCACCAACACGTCGAACCCGTCGGTGATGCTGGCCGCCGCGCTGCTGGCCAAGAACGCCGTCGACAAGGGCCTGACCAGCAAGCCGTGGGTGAAGACCTCGCTGGCGCCGGGCTCGAAGGTCGTCACCGACTACTACGAGAAGGCCGGCGTCACGCCGTACCTGGAGAAGCTCGGCTTCCACCTGGTCGGCTACGGCTGCACCACCTGCATCGGCAACTCGGGCCCGCTGCCCGAGGAGGTCTCGGCCGGTGTGCAGGAGGCCGACCTCGCGGTCGTGTCGGTGCTGTCCGGCAACCGCAACTTCGAGGGCCGGATCAACCCCGACGTCAAGATGAACTACCTGGCCAGCCCGCCGCTGGTGATCGCCTACGCGCTGGCCGGCACGATGGACTTCGACTTCGAGAACGACCCGCTGGGCCAGGACACCGACGGCAACGACGTGTTCCTGCGCGACATCTGGCCGGCCGCCGACGAGGTCGAGCGGGTGATCGCCTCCTCGATCAGCAAGGAGATGTTCACCAAGGACTACGCCGACGTGTTCGCCGGTGACGAGCGCTGGAAGTCGCTGCCGACGCCGGAGGGCAAGACCTTCGCCTGGGACGCCGAGTCGACCTACGTGCGCAAGCCCCCGTACTTCGAGGGCATGGCCAAGGAGCCGTCGCCGGTCACCGACATCACCGGCGCGCGCGTGCTGGCCAAGCTGGGCGACTCGGTCACCACCGACCACATCTCCCCGGCCGGCTCGATCAAGGCCGACAGCCCGGCCGGCAAGTACCTGGCCGAGCACGGCGTGGACCGCAAGGACTTCAACTCCTACGGCTCGCGGCGCGGTAACCACGAGGTGATGATCCGGGGCACGTTCGCCAACATCCGCCTGCGCAACCAGATCGCGCCGGGCACCGAGGGCGGCTTCACCCGCGACTTCACCAAGCCGGACGCGCCGGTCACCAGCATCTACGAGGCCTCCGAGTCGTACGCCGAAGCCGGTACGCCGCTGGTCATCCTGGCCGGCAAGGAGTACGGCTCCGGTTCCTCGCGCGACTGGGCGGCCAAGGGCACGGCGCTGCTCGGCGCGAAGGCGGTCATCACCGAGTCGTTCGAGCGGATCCACCGGTCGAACCTGATCGGCATGGGCGTGCTGCCGCTGCAGTTCCCCGAGGGCGAGACCGCGGAGTCGCTCGGCCTGACCGGCGAGGAGACCTTCGACATCACCGGGGTCACCGCGCTGAACGACGGCCAGATCCCGCGCACCGTGCACGTCACGGTCACCGGCACCGACGGTGCGGTCAAGGAGTTCGACGCCGTGGTCCGGATCGACACCCCCGGCGAGGCGGACTACTACCGCAACGGCGGCATCCTGCAGTACGTGCTGCGCTCGCTGATCGCGAGCTGAGTCACCCCGTACGACGTACGAAGGCCGGCAGCCCTGACAGGGGGCTGCCGGCCTTCGCCGTACTCAGATCAGCTTCTGCAGTCCAGGGCCGTCGCCACCCTGGCCATGTCGCCCTTGCGAAGGGCGTCGCCGCCGGCCCAGATCCAGTACGACCAGCCACCCTGCTTGTCCATCTCCTGGAGGATCTTCCAGGATCGGCTGCCGGCCAGCGCCGTCACGGCCTCCTGCATCTTCTCGGCGTCACCCGCCTTCTTCGCGGCGTTCCACTGGGCGAGCCACCCGCAACTGATCGCGCCGGTGACCTTGGCGCCGAATTGGTAGCGACTCAGCACGAGGATCTTCAGGAACGGCGTCCGGTCGAAGCCGTTCGGGACCGGTACGTCGGCCAGCATCTCGTCGATCACCCGCGGCGCGTCGGACTGTTTCACGATCGTGTCCGGCATCGCGTCGAGCCAGGCTTCGGTGTCGACGGTCTTCAGCTTGGCGAGCAGGCTGCGATACGCCGCAAGCGAACCGACATCGCCGCGGATCATCAGGAAGTGACGCCCCTTCGGCGGCAGGTAGGCCGTCAGATCCGTCGAGGTGCCGACCTGGAAGACCGTGCCCTTCTGACCGAGCGCCTCGATCGGGCTGCCGTGCGCAGGCTTTCCGGGATCCTTCGTTCCCTGGAGGTAACCGGCGTACAGGGAGACGGGATACCAGTTCACCTGGAGCCGCTTCTTGTCGCGGCCGAACCTGATCTCACCCTCGTCGGCCCTGAACGCCGGGATGTCGACGATCTTCCAGGCCGGATCGTCGATCACCAACCGCGGTGTCGCGTCGGTCACCGCGCGGAACTCCGCGCCGTACGCCGAGACCGGCGCGGCCGGATTGCCCCGGGGGAAGAACACGCCGGTGAGCGCGATGGCGACCGCGGCCGCGGCCGCGACCAGGACGACCGTGCGGCGACGGACGGACCGCCGCAGCTTCGGAGTCGGTGTGTCGGTGCTGATGATGTCCTCCAACAGGTCGGACACGGCGTCGTCGGTCGTCAGCTTCCGGACCGTTTCGTCGCCGTACGGGTTGGCCCGCATCAGCAGGCGGTCGAGCTCGTTGTCGTTCATCGCTCCTCCTGAACTGTTTGCGGGGTGTGGTCTTCCCGTACGTGTCCGGCATCGTCGAAGGCGTCTCCGACCGACTTGCGTAACCGGGCCCGGGCCCGGTGCAGCCGGGTCCGGATCGTGCGCGCCGGTACGCCGAGCACGACCGCGGCCTCCCGGGGCTCGAGGCCGTCCCAGGCGGTGAGCATCAGCAGTTCGCGATCGTCGTCGCTCAAGGTGGCCAGGCCCTGCCGGATCACCGTGGCCGAACCGATCAGGTCGGCGGCGTCCGGCGTCGTCTCGGCCAGGTGCTGCCGCAGCCGTACGGCGAGGCCGTCACGCCGGAGCTGGCCGCGCCGGTGGTTGGCCACTACGCGCCGGGCGACGCCGTACAGCCAGAGCCGGGCGGTCTCGTCGGCGGGGACCTCGTCGATCCGGCGCCAGGCCACCAGCATGGTCTCGGCGACGACGTCGGCCGCGTCGTCGGGCGAACCGACCCGGCGCAACGCGTAGCCGAGCAGCCCGCGGAACTGCTGCTCGAACAGGTCCCGGAACCTCACCTCGTGGTCCGGGACGGCGCCGATCCGCACCGGTGGGGGCAGGCTCGATGTACTCCTCATGCCCCACCCATGTCCGGGAGTATGACCGTCGTTACAGGTCAGTTCGGGTTTCGTGGGGCAGGATCTGCGCAGTGGAGCTGAGTGTGCTGGTACTGGGCGGGCTGGTGATCGTGCTGGCCTCCGTCGTCCAGTCGACGATGGGCCTCGGCCTGATGCTGGTCGCGGCACCGGTGGTCACGCTGCTCGACCCGTCGCTGATGCCCGGCGGCATGCTCGTGCTCGGGATGGCGTTGCCGGTCCTGACGGTCATTCACGAGTGGCAGCACGTCAACTGGTCGCAGGCCGGCTGGTTGACCGGCGCTCGCGCGGTCACGACGCCGTTGGGCGTGCTGCTGCTCGGCTGGTTGTCGGCGCGGGCGATCGGCGCGGTGGTCGGCGTCGTGGTGCTGGTCGCCGTCGCACTGACCGCGTGGAAGCTCCGGGTCGCGACCAGCCGGCGCAACCTGGTCATCGCCGGGGCGATCGCGGGCATTTCGGGCACCGCCGCGTCGATCGGCGGACCACCGGCCGCGGTGGTCCTGCAGCACGAGCCAGGGCCGCGGCTGCGGGCGACTCTCGGCGCGTTTTTCGTGGTCGGGTCGATGGTGTCGCTGGGTGCGCTGGCGATCGGCGGCGAGCTCACCGCGCACCAGCTCGCGTACGGCGCGGTGTGGTTGCCGGCGTTGGCGATCGGATTCGCCGTGGCGGTCCCGCTGCAGAAGCGGCTGAACGGCCCGCGGCTGCGGCAGGCGGTGCTCACCTTGGCCGCGGTCTCGTCGGTGGTCGTGATTCTCCGGTCGGTGCTCTGAGTTTCTGTCGGTGGGCCGCGCTGTACTGGGGTGATGAGCGGGCATCCGAAGGACGTCGTCCGGGCGGCGTGCGCCGAGTACGGCGAGGACGTGGTCGTCGGCTGGTGCGTCGCGCTGCTGACCGGCGAGATCTCCGGCGAGGAGGCGTTCGGCGCCGAGCTGCCGAAGCTCGTCGCGATCACCGGGAGTCCGGATCCGGGCGGGTGGTCGAAGCCGGTCGACCCGGTGAACTACTACTGGGTGCGGGTCTGGGCCGCTCGGGCGCTGATGTACACGTGGCGCGACGAGGCGGTCGACGCGCTCCGGGCCGTGGCGGACGATCCCGCCTGGCGGGTCCGGGAGCACGTCGCCCGGATCACCGCCCAGCGCGAGCTCGGCGAGCTGGTCGACTCGTTGCTGCCGATGCTCGATCACGAACTGCCGCGGGTGCGGGCGGCCGGCGTACGGGCGGTGGGTGCGGCGGGGGAGTACGAGCACGTCGAGGCGATCGAAGCACTGCGTGACGATCCTGACCCGACCGTCCGGGCAGCTGTGGAGAAGGCCTTGGAGAGGCTGGCGGCCCGGCTGGACCGCAGCCTCGGCTGACGCATCAGGCCGCGGCCAGTGCGGCTTGCACCTGGGGAAGCGCCGAGCCGGACAGGCCGGTCAATCCAGCGGGCCGGCCGGTGGCGGTGAGGATCAGATCGGCGAGCGGGCCGTGCAGCTCGCGAGAGCCTGCGCCGCCCGACCACGGGTGGTCGGTGGCGATCAGCCGCGTGTCGCGCAGACGCTTGTGCGCGCCGTAGAACTTGCTGCCGAGCACGTGCTCCAGCGCGATCACCGCGGCCTCCGCGGGCATCTGACGAGCACGCCCGAGCGGGCGCGCGACGTCCTGACCGTGAACCAGCGCGTCGAGCAGCGGGTCCACGATGCCGGCCCCGAGAGTGCGGTGCGGTGAGGAAGCCGTCTCGCGCAGCTGGGCGACGAGCTCGGCGGGGGAGAACCGGGCGGCGCGCTCGGTCGCCAGCGTGTACTCCATCCGGTCGAAGCTGCCGCGCGCCCGGATCGCCTCCTTGACGACCATCCGGAACGTCGTCCGCGTCGACAGCGTCATGTGCGCCGCGACGTCGTGCACCGTCCAGCCGGCGCACAGCGAGTCGGCCCGCCACTCGGCCTCGCTCAGGCTCTCGAAGAAGTCGGCGAGGCTGAGCCGCTCGGCGATGGTCAGAGCAAGGATCGCGCGGTCTTCCATGGTGGGTTCCTTCCGTCGGTCGGTTTCTCCATCACCACGAACGACGGAAGCGGGGATGGACATCGGTCCGGAAGAATGTCCGCCGGATCGCGGTCAGGACGGGTTGGTCACCTGGACGCCGGCGCCCCGCAGCTCGCGGACCGTGCGATCGTCGTCGGGCGCGTCGGTGAGGATCCCGGCGACATCGTGCAGGGCAAGTACGGAAAAACGTGAAGCCGTGCCGAGCTTCTCCGCGCTGGCGAGCACATACGTCTCGGCCGCCCGGCGCGACAGCGCCCGCTTCATCGCGGCCTCGTCGGCGTCGCCTGTGGTCAGCCCGGCCTCCGCGTGCACCCCGGTCACTCCGAGCAGGAACAAGTCAGCGCTCACCGCCTGCGCAGCCTCCACCGCCGCGGCGCCGCTGGCCACCATGGAGTGCCTGAACACGCGGCCGCCGATCAGGAAGATCTCGATCCCCTGATGCTCGGTGAGCGCCGCGGCGATCGTCGGGCTGTGCGTGATCACGGTCGCTTCCAGCGTGCGTGGGAGCGCGGCGACCACCGCCCGCGCCGTCGTACCGCCGTCCAGGATCACCGCGCTGCCCGGACGGACGAGGCTCGCCGCCAGGCCGGCGACCACGTTCTTGCCGGCGATCGCGACGCTCTGCCGGGTGGTGTAGTCGGCGACCGCGGGTGAGATCGGCAGCGCTCCGCCGTAGACCCGCTGGCACAGTCCGGCCGCTGCGAGCTCGCGCAGGTCCCTGCGGATGCTGTCCTCGGAGATCCCGAGTTCGTCGGCCACGTCCTTGGCCACGATCCGTCCGTGGGTGGACAGCCGCTCGAGCAAGACGTCCCGTCGTTGTGCCGCCAACATTCACGTTCCTCCTTGTTTGTTCACATTGTTGCACGTTATGGTCGGGACTGTGAACAAACCGATGCTTGTCCTGATCGCCGGTCCCTACCGCTCCGGCACCGATGGCGACCCCGACCGGATCGCCGCCAACCTGCGCCGCCTGGAATCGGCCGCCTGGCCGATCCATCACAAGGGCCACATCCCGATGATCGGCGAGTGGGTCGCCCTGCCTGTCCTGCGCGGTGCCGCCGACCAGCCCGCGCCAGCGGAAGCGCCGGAAGGCGACGTGATGTACGACGTCGCCGGCCGCCTTCTCCAGCACTGCGACGCCGTCCTCCGCCTGTCCGGCGAATCCCACGGCGCGGACCGCGACGTGGAGATCGCCGAGGCGCGCGGGCTGCCGATCTACTACGACGCGGCCGACATCCCGGACTACGTCCAGCGATAGCCGGGCCTCGGTCGATCAGCAGTCGTCCTCGAGCGCGCGCAGGCGCCGCTCGACGTGCCGGCGTTCCGGGTCCGTGCCGGCCGTCTCGAGCGCTTCCCGGTACGCCGCGACCGCCTCGGGCAGGCGGTCGAGGCGCTGGAGCAGGTCGGCCCGCGCGAGGTGGTACGGGTGGTAGTTGCGCAGCAGCGGCTCGTCGGTGAGTTCGTCGAGCAGGACGAGGCCGGCCTCGGGACCGTCGCGCAGTGCGATCGCGGCCGCGCGGTTGAGTGCGACCACGGGGGACGGCACGAGCGCCAGCAGTACGTCGTACAGGGCGACGATCTGCGGCCAGTCGGTGGTGGCGACGTCGGCGGCCTCGTCGTGCAGGGACGCGATCGCGGCCTGGACGCCGTACGGGCCGGGTGGGCCGGTGATCGCCTGCAGGACGAGCGCGTGGCCCTCCTCGATCATCGCGCGATCCCAGCGGCCGCGGTCCTGCCCGTCGAGCAGCACGAGCTCGCCGTCCGGGCCGGTGCGGGCGTCGCGGCGGGCGTGGATCAGCAGCATCAGCGCGAGCAGGCCGGCCACCTCGCGGTCGGCCGGCATCAGCCCGTGCAGGATGCGCGCCAGCCGGATCGCCTCCTCGGCCAGGTCGACCCGCTGCAGCTCGGCGCCCGAGCTGGCGGCGTACCCCTCGGTGAAGATCGAGTACGTCACCTGGAGCACGCCGGGCAGGCGCTCGGGCAACTCGTCGGCCGCCGGGACGCGGAACGGGATGCGGGCTTCGCGGATCTTCTTCTTCGCCCGGACGATCCGCTTGGCCATCGTCGCCGTCGGGACGAGGAACGCGCGGGCGACCTCCGGGGTGGTCAGGCCCGCGAGGCAGCGCAGCGTCAGGGCGACCCGGTCCTCGGCCGGCAGCGCGGGGTGCGCGCAGGTGAAGAACAGCTGCAGCCGGTCGTCCGGCAGCTCGCCGTCGACGTCGGCCGCGGGCGCTGGGCCGGTCCGATCGGCTTCCACCTGCAGGACGGCGAGGCGCGCGGCGTACGTCTTGTCCCGCCGGAGCCGGTCGACCGCTTTGCGCCGGGCCGTCGTCATCAGCCAGGCGCCGGGCTTCGGCGGTACGCCGTCCACGGGCCATTTCTCGAGCGCGATCTCGATCGCCTCGGAGGTCACCTCCTCGGCCAGATCCAGATCCCCGAATCGCCGGGACAGCGCGGCGAGCAAGCGCCCGCGTTCCTCGCGGAACACCTGCTCGACCATGCCCACCGAGTGCTCGGTGGACATGGTCGGCGGGTGGTCGGGCATCAGCCGAAGTCGGCGACCGGGCGGACCACGATGTTGCTGCCGCCCCGGGAGCCGGGGCAGCGCGCCGCCCAGTCGAGGGCGACGTCCAGGTCCGGCACGTCGATCACGTAGAAGCCGCCGAGCACCTCGCGGGTCTCGGCGAACGGACCGTCGGTGACGGTGCGGCGCCCGTCGGCGTCGACCTGCACGGTCGTGGCGGTGACCAGGTCGGCCAGCGACTCCCCGGACACGAAGATCCCGGCGTCGCGGACCTCCTTGTCGTAGGCCATCCAGTCGGCCGGCGTACAGCCCTCGACGTCGCCCTCGGGCGTGACGGCGGCGTTGATCAGCAGCAGGTACTTCACGGTGGTTCTCCTCGGTTCGGTCGGTCGGTACGCCATCACCACGAACGACCCGGCCCCGGATGGACAGCGGCCGCCGAAAAACTTCTAGCCGAGCGCGGACCGCAGGTCGGCGGCGTACGACGCGGCCTCGGCGTCGTCGGCGTACTTGGTCCGCGGCCAGAAGAACCCGCGCAGCCCGTCGCCCTTGGTCCGCGGCACCACGTGGACGTGCAGGTGCGGCACCGACTGCGACACCACGTTGTTCACCGCGACGAACGACCCCTGCGCCCCGTACGCCGTACGCACCGCCGCGGCCACCGACCGCGCCGCCCCGAACAGCGGCACGGTCAGCTCGTCCGGCAGCTCGACCATCGTCGCGACGTGTTCGCGGGGCACGATCAGGGTGTGCCCCTTGAACACCGGCCGGATGTCGAGGAACCCGACCACCTCGGGTGTCTCCAGCACGAGGTGGGCCGGGGTCGACCCCGCGACGATCGAGCAGAACAGGCAGTCGGCCATCAGCCGAGGGTTTCGTCCACGAAGCACCAGCGCCAGTTCTCGCCGGGTTCGAAGCTGCGCATCACCGGATGCTCGGTCGAGTCGAAGTGCTTGCTGGCGTGCTTGTGCTGGGACGAGTCACAGCAACCGACGTGACCGCACCCCAGGCACAGTCGCAGGTGCACCCACGTCCCGCCCTCGGCCAGGCACTCCTCGCAGCCGTCAGGAGTGTTCGGTGCCAGCACCAGTGGTGCGTGGGCCAGGTGGTCGCACGGACCGCCCGGAGGGGGCGGCACGCGGAGGTCGTCGGACTGTCCGCCGACGTCGTCGGCTTCTGCGCGATCCAAGATGGACTCCTCGATGTCGAGTGCGATCTGTGCCCGTTGCAGCACCTCGTCGGCGACGAGGCCCTCGTCCCGGACCTTGAGGATGTGACCACGCTCGGCCTGCAGCATGGTCATCCGAAGTCGACGATATGCCTCACTCGGCGTTTCGTACTCGGTTTCGGGCCGGCCGAGTCGTTCCCACGCGGCCAGCGCCCGGGCTTCGCCGCGCTGACGCAGCAGCTCGACCACCTGCGGCGGGTCGTCGGGCGTGAGCACCCGGTCCAGCTCCTCCTCGCCGGCCTTGTGCGCACCCTGCAGTACGGCGGCCTCCTGCAGCGCGTCCTCAGCCGGGTCTGGACCGGGCAGTTGCATCCGTCGTACGAGCCAGGGCAGCGTCGAGCCCTGGAGCAGCAGTGTCCCGGCGGTGACGGCCAGGGCGATGAAGACCAGTACCTCGCGGTGCGGCGTGTCCTCCGGCAGGACGAACACCGCGGCCAGCGTCACCACGCCGCGCATGCCGGCCCACGACAGCACGGTCAGCTCTCGCCAGGACACCGGTCCCGGGCGCGAGCGGCCGAGGATCTTGCGGGACAAGATGGTCACCGGGTACATCCAGATCGGCCGGAGCAGCACGACCGCGAGGAAGACCCCGATCGTCGCGATCGCGATCGTGCCGGCCGACAGCGGGCTCATCGCCAGGTCGTCGAGGATCCACCGGGTCTGCAGGCCGATCAGCAGGAAGACCGTGTTCTCCAGCAGGAACTGGAACGTGCGCCAGTTGGTCCGCTCCGAGATCCGGGACGCGGCCGACTGGATGATCGGCGCCTTGTGCCCGAGCAGCAGACCGGTCACGACCACGGCCAGGACGCCGGACGCGTGCACGTAGTGGTTCTCCGCCGCGACGTACGCGATGAACGGCGCG
Source organism: Kribbella sp. ALI-6-A (assembly GCF_001984195.1). Lineage (GTDB taxonomy): Bacteria > Actinomycetota > Actinomycetes > Propionibacteriales > Kribbellaceae > Kribbella. Next base: position 454,153 of record NZ_MTQN01000011.1, on the reverse strand, counting down.
GTCAGGCTCAGCGTGGTGTCCAGCACCGGGTCGGTGAACCGCTTGCGGATCTTCGCCAGCGTGATCGCCACTACCAGTCCGACCACGACACCGCCGCCGGCCGCGCGCAGGAAGTCCAGGCTGACGTGCATGAACGTCGGCGTGATCACCGCGGCCGCGATCGCGGTCCGCAGGCAGACCAGCGCGGTCGCGTCGTTCAGCAGGCTCTCGCCCTCGAGGATCGTGACCACCCGGCGCGGCAGGCCGACCTTCTTGGCGATCGCGGTCGCCGCCACGGCGTCCGGCGGCGCGACGACCGCCCCGAGCGCGAACGCGGCCCACAGCGGCAACCGCTCCTGCCCGTCACCCTCGGCCAGGCCGCCGAGCAGCCAGTAGGCGACCAGGCCGACCCCGACCGCGGTGAACGCGACCAGACCGACCGACAGTGTGCCGATCGACCGCCGATGCTGGGAGAAGTCGACCAGGCTGGTCTTGATCGCCGCCGAGTACAGCAGCGGCGGCAGGAAGCCGACCAGCACCACCTCGTGCGACAGCTCGACCCGCGGGACGAAGGGGAGATATGAGACTCCGACCCCGATCACGACCAGCAGCAGGGGAGCCGACACCCCGATCCGGCGGGCCAGTGCGGCACCCGTCGCCACCAGCGCGACCAGGGCGACAATCTCGATCGCGATTTCCACGCGCACAGTGTGGCAGGCAGATCCTCATTCCGCGCGCAAGGGCTGAGGACCCTCGATCAGCGAATCCGGTCCAGATAGGTCTTGTACGCCGTCAGGAACGGCTCCTCGGTCAGCACCGCGGAGGCCAGCCAGTCGCAGGAGGCCTGCGCGGCGCGGATCACGTCGGCGGGGTAGTCGTACTTGACCTGGTGCTCGGCGAACTCGTCCTCGTCGTCGACGTAGAAGCTGCCGTCGCGCCGCTTCACCACGTCCAGGTCGAGGTCGATCATCGTGAACTCGTCCTCGCCGAAGGTCACCGGCGTGGTCACGTCGCAGTAGATCTCGGTCTTCTGGGGTGCGTCGTTGAAGCTGGCCGTGAACCACTTGTCCCGCGGGAACAGCTGGGCGACGGCCGCGCTCATCGCGATCTCCGGCTCCTCGCCGCGCTGGGCGATCGCACCGGCCGGCGCACCCAACCACACGCCGTACTGGTCCTCTCCCAGGAACGTCATCCACTGGTGCCAGTGGAGCTTGCCGTCGTACTTGCGATACACAACCCGCACCTTGCGCATGGTGTCACCGTACCGGCGCGGCCGGTCACCTCCTGAATCGCTATCCTGTGCCGATGCGACGGATGCTCATCACCGGCGGCGCCGGATTCATCGGCTCGAACTTCGTGCACGACACCGTGCGGCGCTACCCCGACGCCGAGGTGACCGTGCTCGACGCGCTCACCTACGCCGGCAGCCGCAGCAACCTCGACCCGGTCGCCGAGCAGGTCACGTTCGTGCACGGCGACATCTGCGACGCCGAGCTGGTCGACAAGCTGGTCGCCGGCACCGACGTCCTGGTGCACTTCGCCGCCGAGTCGCACGTCGACAACTCGCTGAACGACCCATCGCCGTTCATCAAGTCCAACATCATCGGCACCTTCACGCTGCTCGAGGCGGTCCGCAAGCACGACAAGCGGATGCACCACATCTCCACCGACGAGGTCTTCGGCGACCTGCCGCTGGACTCGGTCGAGCAGTTCACCGAGACCACGGCGTACGACCCGTCCAGCCCGTACTCCGCCTCGAAGGCGAGCTCGGACATGCTGGTCCGCGCCTGGGCCCGCTCGTACGGCGTGGCCGCCACCTTGTCGAACTGCGCGAACAACTACGGCCCGTACCAGCACGTCGAGAAGCTGATCCCGCGCCAGATCACCAACGTGCTGATCGGCGACAAGCCCAAGCTGTACGGCGCCGGCGAGAACGTCCGCGAATGGACCCACGTCGAGGACCACAACGACGCCGTGCACCGCATCATCACCGACGGCCGCCTCGGCGAGACCTACCTGATCGGCTCCGGCGACGAGCGCAGCAACAAGCAGATCATCCAGAAGATCCTCACCCTGATGGGCGAGCCCGAGGACGCCTTCGTCCACGTCAACGACCGCCCCGGCCACGACCTGCGCTACTCCAACGACTCCACCAAGATCCGCACCGAACTCGGCTGGGCCCCCCGCTACGCCGACTTCGACGCGGGTCTGGCCGCCACCATCGACTGGTACAAGGCCAACACCGCTTGGTGGGAGCCCCAGAAGGGCACCGCGGAAGCCAAGTACAAGGTCCTCGGCCGCTGACCGAGCGCCCGGCGTACGGACGAGGTCCCTCGTACGCCGGTCAGCCGCTGAGCTCGCGAATGCGGTCCAAGTACGTCTTGTAGACCGTCAGGAACGGCTCCGTCGTGGTGATGTTGGCCACGATCCACTCGCACGTCGCCTGGGCCGTGGCGACTACTTGGGGTGGATAGCCGTAGTGGACCTGGTGCGCCGCGAACTCGTCCTCGTCCATCACCCGGACGGTCCCGTCGCGCAGGCGCCGGATGTCCAGGTCGAGGTCGACGGCGGTGACCGAGGCGACGCCGAATTCGGCGGGCATGGTGATGTCGCAGTAGATCTCGGTGGTGTGCGGAGCGTCGTTGAACAAGGCGCTCCACCACTGGCCGCGGGGGAACAGGCGGACGCGGTGGTGGTCGACGGTGATCCAGGTGCCGTCGGCGCGCTGGGCGGGGTCGCCGGGGCGGGAGCCGACCCACAGGCCGTGGTCGTCCTCGCCGAGGTCGACCGACTCCATCAACCGGTGCGGGCGGCCGTCGTACTTGCGGAACAGGGTCCGCACCATCTCCATGGCGGTTACTCTAGGTGAGATGGGCGGCACCGGTGAACCACTCGGGCCTCGGCGGCGTCCCGTAGGGTGAGATCACTCCGGTGGCCCGGCCGCGTTCGGGTTTCGGTCACCGGGGTGCATAGACTCGACCATTCGAGGACAACCTGCGGAGGAGCTCGTGCGCTTGCTGGACACGGTCGGAGGGCCGGCGGACCTCAAGGGACTGACCGATCAGCAGCTGACGGAGCTGGCCGCGGAGGTTCGCGACGTGCTCGTCGAGACGGTCTCGCGGACCGGCGGTCACCTGGGTCCCAATCTGGGCATGGTCGAGATCACCCTGGCGATGCACCGGGTTTTCGACTCGCCGCGCGATCGGCTGGTCTTCGACACCGGCCACCAGACCTACGTGCACAAGCTGCTGACCGGCCGGGCGGCGAAGTTCGACACGCTGCGCCAGCAGGGCGGCCTGTCCGGCTACCCGAGCCAGTCCGAGTCCGAGCACGACATCGTCGAGAACAGCCACGCCTCGACCTCGCTGTCGTACGCCGACGGTCTGGCCAAGGCCTACCGCCTGCGCGGCGAGGACCGGCACGTGGTCGCGCTGATCGGTGACGGCGGCCTGACCGGCGGCATGGCCTGGGAGGCGCTGAACAACATCGCCGCCTGCGACGACCTGAAGCTGGTCGTGATCGTCAACGACAACGGCCGCTCGTACAGCCCGACGGTCGGCGGCCTGGCCACGCACCTGACCAGCCTGCGCACCAACCCGCGCTACGAGAAGATCCTCGACCTGGTGAAGACCAACCTCGGTCGGACGCCGTACGTCGGCCCGCCGATGTACGAGGTGCTGCACGGGGTGAAGAAGGGCCTGAAGGACATGCTCGCCCCGCAGGGCATGTTCGAGGACCTCGGCCTGAAGTACGTCGGCCCGGTGGACGGCCACGACCGGGAGGCGATGGAGGACGCGCTGAGCAAGGCCAAGGCCTTCGGCGGTCCGGTCCTGGTGCACGCGGTCACCCAGAAGGGCTTCGGGTACGCCGCCGCCGAGCAGGACGAGGAGGACAACTTCCACCAGATCCGCCCGCTGCACAAGCCGCGCGGCTGGACCGACGTGTTCGCCGAGGAACTGGTCGACATCGGTCATCGCCGTCCCGACGTGGTCGCGATCACCGCGGCGATGCTGCACCCGACCGGCCTGGCCGCGTTCGCGCAGGAGTTCCCGGACCGGATCTTCGACGTCGGCATCGCCGAGCAGCACGCGGTGACCAGCGCCGCGGGGCTCGCGATGGGCGGTCTGCACCCGGTCGTCGGCCTCTACGCGACGTTCCTGAACCGCGCCTTCGACCAGCTGCTGATGGACGTCGCGCTGCACAAGTGCGGCGTCACCTTCGTGCTCGACCGGGCCGGCGTGACCGGTGACGACGGCGCCTCGCACAACGGCATGTGGGACATGTCGCTGCTCCAGGTCGTGCCCGGCCTGCGCCTGGCCGCGCCGCGCGACGGCAAGCGGATCGGCGAACTGCTCAACGAGGCGATCGAGGTCGACGACGCGCCGACCGTGCTGCGCTACGCCAAGGGCGAGGTGTTCCCCGACATCGAGGCGATCGACCGGATCGGCGGCACCGACGTCCTGGTCCGCACCGGCACCGACGTCCTGCTGATCGGGATCGGTTCGATGGCCGCGACGGCCGTCGACGTCGCCGGGCGGCTCGGCGCGCAGGGCTTCGGCGTCACCGTCGTCGACCCGCGCTGGGTCAAGCCGGTCGCGCCGGAGCTGGTCGAGCTGGCCGGCAAGCACAAGTACGTCGTGACGATCGAGGACAACGGCCGCGTCGGCGGTTGTGGTGCCGCGATCGCGCAGGCGATCCGGGATGCCGGGGTGAGCACGCCGGTCCGCGACTTCGGCATTCCGCAGCGGTTCCTCGACCACGCGAAGCGGGCCGCGGTGCTGCAGGAGATCGGTCTGACCGGTCAGGAACTGGCCCGCGACGTGATCGAGATGATCACCCGGCACCAGGGGGACGCGATCACCAGTGAGCCCGACACCGCGCGCGGCCGGCCCCGCGGCGCCTGACCCGGAGCCGGTCCGGGGTCGTCACGCGGCAGCACCGCGGCGGCGAGGCGTCGGGCCGGTTCTGATCGCTCTGCTCCTGGTGGCGACCGCCGTCGCCGGGGGACTGGCGCTGCACAAGTCCGGCACCGGCAGTACGTCGCCGCCGGCGGCTACGGGCGCCGCTCCGAAAACGCCTGAGATCGATCGCGCCGCGCGAGCCTCCGGGGTGGACGCCGTCCTGGCGGCCCGGGCGGAGGCGGTCAAGCTGAACAAGCCGGACCAGTTCCTCGCGGCGGTCAACCCGGCCAACAAGGCGCTGGTCGCCCGGCAGCGCACGCTGTTCGCCAACCTGCGCCAGTTCGGGTTCTCCAGCCTGCGCTACGAGCGCCTCCAGGAGCAGTACGACCAGGCCATCACCGATCGCTACGGCCCGAGCACCTTCGTCGTCGCGATCGCGATGACCTACCAGATCCGCGGCATCGACCCGGTCCCGGCGCGGACGATGCTCGGCTACACGTTCGTCCAGCGCCCCGGCAACCGATGGATGCTCGTCTCCGACACCGACCTCGACAGGCGCCTCCCGCGCGGCTCCCACCAGGAGGCGTGGGACGTCGGCGAGGTGCTGGTCAAGCGCGGCGCCCGGACGCTGGTCGTGGTGGAGAAGGACCAGGCCAGGCTGGCGACGAGCCTGCTCGCCAAGGCCGGTAGCGCGGTCACGGCGGTGAGCCGCAGCTGGCCCGGCGGCTGGACCGGCGCGGGCGTCGTGATCGCGCTCGACGACAAGATCGTCCGGGGCGCCGACTACACCCTGCCGAAAAACGCCGAGGACGCGCTCGCGATGGCGACCTGGGTCTACCGGTCGCTGCCCGGCGAGGTCAGCGGCGTGGGGGAGCGCACCGACTCCTACGTCGTGATCAACCCGCGCAACCGCGGCAAGGTCGACGCCCGGACGCTCGCACACGAGTTCACCCACGTCGCCACCGCGCCGTACGGGCCGTTCGCCCCGCGCTGGCTGGTCGAAGGAGCCGCGACCTGGGTCGAGTTCCTGCCGATGGACGGCGCGCGGGATCTCGCGGTCGGCACCTACCGGCAGACCGTCCGCACCAAGTACCTGGCCAAGGCGAAGGCACTGCCCCCGGACGCGACGTTCTTCCGCGACTCGGTCGCGTCGTACCCGCTGGCCTGGCTGGCCGTCGACCTGATCCACGAGCGGTACGGCGGTACGGAGCTGGTCACGCTCTACCAGGAGATGGCCGCGCTCGGGCAGACGCAGCGGGAGCGCGACCGGATCATGATGGAGCATCTCGGCATCACCGAGGCGGGCCTCTTCCGGGCACTGAAAGCCGCCGCGGCGGCCTGACCGATGATGAAACCGGTTCCGGGATTCCCAGGGAATCCCGGGGCAAGTTGTATACCCGGCGTGTCGGTGGTGGATCCGGCTGGACCGAGTAGGGTAGCCGGGCTGTCGCTGGACGGGCGGACCGGAGGAATCGACCCGACGTGAGTGTGTCACCCCCTGAGGCTGCCCGGCGCGGTGCTCAGGCACCGCCCCCCGGACCCCGCCGCTGGCTGGGTCTGCTGGTGGTGGTCGCGCTGACCTGTGGCGGCGTCGCGTACGCCGTCGAGCAGCGCGAGGACGACGCCCGCAGCCGGCCCCCGGTGACCGCCACTCCGAGCGCCCCACCGAACCAGAGCAACAAGCCGCCGTCCAAGACCGCGGCCGCGATCGCCGCCCGGCGGCTCGCCGTGGACACCATTCTGCTGCGCCGCGCGAAGGCGGTCCGGACCGGCAACGAGCGGCTGTTCCTGGCCGACGTCGACCCGGCCGACACCAAGCTGCGGCAGGAGCAGCGCACGCTGTTCGCGAACCTGGTCGACCTGCGCTTCGCCGAGATCGGCTACAGCCAGGCCGAGGAGCGGTTCGACCAGACGGTGGTCCGCGAGCACGGCCCGTCGACGTACCTGGTCCGGGTGCTGATGCGGTACCAGATCCCGAAGGTCGACCACGACCCGGTGACCACCGAGCTCGGCTACACGTTCGTCAGTCGCGGCGGCCGGTGGATCATCACCGACGACGACGACCTGGACGACGAGCTCGGCCCGACCGCGCACCGCGAGCCGTGGGACCTGGGCCGGATCGAGGTCCGGCGCGGGCCGCGGGTGCTGGCGATCGTGGAGAAGGGCGACACCGACCGGGCCGAGGCGATCGTTGCCGAGGCCAACGAAGCGCTGGCCCAGGTCGCGGGCTACTGGCCGCGACGCTGGCGTGGGTCGGTGCTGATCGCGGCGCTGGACGACACCGAGGTCCGGGACGCGCGGTTCGCCGACGAGGACGTCGAGTCCGCGGCCAGCGCCGGCTCGACGTTCACCTCGCTGCCCGGTCAGGACACCGCGGACGGAACGGTCGGCGGCGCGTACATCGTGGTCAATCCCAAGGAGCGCGACCGGATCGACGAGATCCTGCTGTCGCACGAGATCACCCACGTGGCCACCGCCGACCTCGGCGGCTACGAACCGCTCTGGCTGGCCGAGGGCGCCGCCGAATACGTGTCCTGGCGCGGGATCGAGGCGGTCAGCGGGCCGGGTGAGGTCGCCCAGTGGGAGCAGGAGGTGATCGACCAGGCGCTGCCCGGACTGTCCGCGCTGCCGTCGGATCTCGGCTTCTACCAAAGCAACGCCGACGTGTACGGCGTGAGCTGGCTGGCCGTGCGCTTCCTGGTCCGCGAGCTCGGCATCCGGGCGGTGGAGGAGTTGTACGAGGACCTGGCCCGGCACGGCACCGACCAGGCCAATCGCGACCGCATCCTGCTGACCCGAACTGGGTACACCGAAGCAACGTTGTGGATCTCACTGAAGGCGTACCGGCCCCAACGCTGAGTGGCGGATTGACCTCATGGCGTCAGGGGAGCACCCTCGGGGATGTTCCGTCCGATCCAAGGAGGCGTTGATGAGTTTGTTGCGGACCAAGACGATCGAGCAGTCGATCGCGGACACCGACGAGCCGGAGTACCAGCTCAAGAAACGCCTCACCGCGCTGGACCTGACCGTGTTCGGCATCGGCGTCATCATCGGCGCCGGCATCTTCACGCTGACCGGCCGCGCCGCCCAGGCCTACGCCGGGCCGAGCATCGCGTTGTCGTTCGTGCTCGCCGCGATCTGCTGCGGTCTCGCGGCCCTGTGCTACGCCGAGTTCTCCTCGACCGTTCCGGTGTCGGGCTCGGCGTACACGTTCTCGTACTTCTCGCTGGGCGAGATCTTCGCCTGGATCATCGGCTGGGACCTGCTGCTGGAACTGATGCTCGGGGCAAGCGTCGTGGCGCAGGGCTGGTCGACGTACGCCGCGCTGTTCCTGGAGCAGATCGGGCTGGGCTGGCCGGAGGCGATCGGTCCGGACTCCAGCGTCAACGTGCTGGCGATGCTGCTGGTGATCGTGCTGACGGTCCTGGCCACGATCGGCATCAAGGAGTCGCTGCGGGTCAACCTGGCGCTGGTCGCGGTCAAGCTGTTCGTGGTGCTGTTCGTGATCGTCGCCGGCCTGTTCTACGTCAAGGGCTCGAACCTGACGCCGTTCATCCCCGACAGCGTGCCGTCCGAGAGCGGTGAGGTCAGCATCACGACCCCGTTGTTCCAGGCACTGTTCGGGTTCACGCCGTCGACGTTCGGCGTGATGGGCCTGGTCTCGGGCGCCTCGCTGGTGTTCTTCGCGTTCATCGGCTTCGACGTCGTCGCCACCACCGCCGAGGAGGCCAAGAACCCGCAGCGCGACCTGCCCCGCGGCATCATCGGCTCGCTGGCGATCTGCACCGTGCTCTACGTGCTGGTCTGCATCGTGATCACCGGCATGGTCAACTACAAGGACATCAACGGTGAGGCGGCGCTGGCCGAGGCGTTCCGGTCGGTCGGACGTCCCGGCTTCGCGACGCTGATCTCGGCCGGCGCGGTCGCGGGTCTGACCACCGTCGTGCTGACGCTGATGATCGGCGCCGCGCGGGTCGTGTTCGCGATGAGCCGCGACCACCTGGTGCCGGCCAAGCTGGGCAAGACGCACCCGAAGTTCGGTACGCCGTACCGGCTGACGCTCGGCATCGGTCTGCTCGTTGCGCTGGTGGCCGGGCTGACCCCGATCGGCAAGCTCGAGGAGATGGTGAACATCGGCACGCTGGCCGCGTTCACGATGGTCGCGATCGCCGTCCCGCTGCTGCGCCGGCGCCGCCCGGACATCGAGCGCTCGTTCCGGGTGCCGGGCAACCCGGTGGTCCCGATCCTGGCCGCGCTGATCTGCATCTACCTGATGCTGAACCTGTCGCTGGAAACCTGGCTGCGGTTCGCGATCTGGATGGCGATCGGCTTCGCCCTGTACGCCGTCTACGGTTACCGCCGCAGTCGCGTCGGCCGCGAGGAGCAGACCGGGGAGATCACCCGGGCCTGACGGTACGATCCCTCAGTCGATGTCGGCTGAGGGCAGGATCGAGTCATGAAGCACCCGAGACGCCTGGTGGCGGCCGTGGCCGCGGTCGCCATCACCGGGGCCGCCGGGGCAGTGGCCGTCACCCGGTCGGGAGACGGCAGTGGACCGACCGGCGGTACGGCGGCGGTGCTGGGTGCTCCGGGCAACCAGACGACGCCGGAGCTGAGCGAGGCGGCGAAGAAGAGCCGGCAACGCGAGGTCGACCTCCTGCTCGGCAAGCGGGCGGTCGCGGTGCTCTCGGGCGACCTGGAGGGTTTCCTGGCGGCCGTCGACCCGAAGCAGCCGAAGCTGGTCGCGCGGCAGCGGCTGCTGTTCGTGAACCTTCGCAAGTTCAGGTTCAGCAGCCTGAAGTACTTCACCGCCGACACCTGGGCGGCGCCGCAGCTCGCCGAGAAGTTCGGCCCCACGACGTACACCACCCGGGTGATGATGCGGTACCAGATCGCCGGAGTGGACCCGCGGCCGGTGCAGACCGATCTCGGCTACACATTCGTGCAGCGGTCGAACCTGTGGTTGCTGGTCGAGGACGGCGGGATCGACGAGACGCTGAGCCGCGACGGGCACCGGCAGCCGTGGGACTTCCAGGAGGTCGAGCTGGTCCGCCGCGGCAAGGTCGTCGTGGTGGTCGACCGGCGTGAGCTCGCGCTCGGGCGGAAGATCGCCCGGATCTCCGAGGACGCGGTCGATGCCGTCCGCCGGCACTGGCCGCGGGGGTGGGACGGCTCGGTGATGGTGGTCGCGATGGCCGAGCCGCGCGTGATGGCGACGCTGTGGACGACGGGGAACGGCCGCGGCTGGACGATCGCCGCCAAGGCGGTCACCTTGTACGACAGAGACCAGGCCGGGCGCACCAAGGGCGCGCCGGTGGGCAGCCGGATCGTGGTCAATCCCGCGCTGCGCAAGGAGCTCGACGAGGACCTGCTGGTGCACGAGATGACGCACGTCGCGACTGTGCCGCTGGGCGGCCAGGTGCCGATCTGGCTGGCCGAGGGCCTGGCCGAGTACGTGCGGTGCCGGTCGGTCGAGGACGATCCGCAGTGGACCGTCGATCCCTACCGGCGCAGCGTGCGCTCGAAGTACCTGCCGGGCATGAAGAAGCTGCCCGACAGCGCCGGCTTCGACGAGAACGGGGATCGCGCCTACGGCCAGAGCTGGTGGGCGGTGGAGTACCTGGCCGACGACATCGGCATCAAGAAGGTCGCTGCCCTGTACGCCGACCTGGCCGTGCACGGCACCAGCGAGGCGGCGTACAGCGCGATCCTGAAGCGCCACACCGGCAAGACTCCGGCCGGGCTGGCCGCGGCGGTCAGGAAATTCCGCGGCTGATCGTGCTGCTGGGGCCGGTCCGGGCTTCCGGCCCGGACCGGCCCCAGCAATTCGGGGAGGTGGTGTCAGGCCAGCGAGGCCACGCCCTTGGGCAGGAACCGCTTGCCGTTGACCTTCTCGGCGATGCCCGAGCGGTCCAGGTACGGCGTGATGCCGCCGAGGTGGAACGGCCAGCCGGCGCCGAGCAGCAGACACAGATCGATGTCCTGCGCCTCGGCGACCACACCCTCGTCGAGCATGATCCGGATCTCCTCGGCCAGCGCGGTCAGCACCCGGGTGCGCAGCTCGTCGGCGCTGGACGGCTTGTCGCCGACCGTCACCAGCGCCTCGACCTCAGGATCGACCGACGGCTTGCCGTCCGCGCTCCAGACGTAGAACGAACTCTTGCCTGCGGCAACTACCTTGGCGAGGTTCTCCGACACCGCGAACCGGTCCGGGTAGGCCCGGTTCATCGTCTCGGCGACGTGCAGCGCGACCGGCAGACCGACCAGCTGCAGCAGCACGAACGGCGGCATCGGCAGGCCGAGGGCCGACAACGCCTTGTCCGCTTCGGGAATCGGCGTGCCCTCGTCGACGGCCGCGCTGACCTCCCCGAGGAACCGGGTCAGCAGCCGGTTCACCACGAAGGCCGGCGCGTCCTTGACCAGCACGCACGACTTCTTCAGCTTCTTGCCCACCGCGAACGCCGTCGCCAAGGTGGCGTCGTCGGTCTGGTCGGCGCGGATGATCTCCAGCAGCGGCAACACCGCGACCGGGTTGAAGAAGTGGAACCCGACGACGCGCTCGGGGTGCTGCAAGTCGGCCGCCATCTCGGTGATCGGCAGCGACGAGGTGTTGGTGGCCAGGATCGCCTCCGGCGTGACGATCTTCTCCAGGTCGGCGAAGATCGTCTTCTTCAGCTGCAGCTCCTCGAACACCGCCTCGATCACGAAGTCCGCGTCGGCGAACACGGTTCGGTCGACCGAACCGGTGACCAGCGCCTTGAGCTGGTTGGCCTTGTCCGGGCGGATCCGGCCCTTGCCGAGCAGCTTGTCGATCTCACCGTGCACGTAGCCGACGCCGCGGTCGACCCGTTCCTGGTCGAGGTCGGTCAGTACGACCGGCACCTCGAGGCGGCGGACGAACAGCAGCGCGAGCTGACCGGCCATCAAGCCGGCGCCGACGACGCCGACCTTGTTCACCGGGCGGGCCAGCGACTTGTCCGGCGCACCGGCCGGGCGCTTGGCCCGCTTGTTCACCAGATCGAACGCGTAGAGCCCGCTGCGCAGCTCCTCGCTCATGATCAGGTCGGCCAGCGCCTCGTCCTCGGCCGCGAAGCCACGGTCGCGGTCGTTGTCCTTGGCCGCCGCGATCAGCTCCAGCGCCCGGTACGGCGCCGGGGCGGCACCGCTGACCTTGAGGTCGGCGAACGCCTTGCCGCGGGCCACCGCCGCGTCCCACGCGTCGCCCCGGTCGATCTCCGGGCGCTCGACGGTGATCTCGCCGGTCAGCACCTTGCTCGCCCACAGGATCGACTGCTCGAGGAAGTCGGCCGAGTCCAGCAGCACGTCGCCGATGCCGAGCTTGACCGCCTCCGGGCCGGACAGCATCTTGTTCTGGTTCAGGGCGTTCTCGACCACGACCTTGACGGCCTTGTCGGCGCCGATCAGGTTCGGCAGCAGGAAGTTGCCGCCCCAGCCCGGCAGCAGGCCGAGGAAGACCTCCGGCGTGGAGATCATCCCGGCGGCCACCGAGACGGTCCGGTACTGCGCGTGCAGCGCGACCTCGAGGCCGCCGCCGAGCGCGACGCCGTTGACGAAGCCGAAGCTGGGCTTGCCGCCGTCGACCAGCTTGCGCATCACGCCGTGGCCGATCCGGCCGAGGTTCAGCGCCTGCTCGCGGTCGACCAGCTTCGGTACGCCGGTGAGATCGGCGCCCGCGGCCAGGATGAACGGCTTGCCGGTGACGGCGATCGCGGCGACGTCGTCGCGGGCCAGCGCCGCGTCGATCGCGGCGTTCAGCTCGGCCAGACCCTTCGGGCCGAACGTGTTCGGCTTGGTGTGGTCGTGGCCGTTGTCGAGCGTGATCAGCGCGAGTGTGCCGGCGTTGTTCGGCAGCACGACGTCGCGGCTGTGCGCGTGCGTGACGACCTCGTCGGTCTCGATCGCGACCGCTTCGTCGATCAGCTGCTGCAGGTTCACTTGGACTCCTCGCTTCGCTCGTCGCCCAAGTGAGCGAGACCGTGCTGTGCTGTTTGGTTCACTCGCTGGCGCTCGCTCACGCGGCGTTTCCTTCCCAGTTCGGGTTCTCCCAGATGACCGTTCCGCCCATGCCGAGGCCGACGCACATCGTGGTCAGGCCGTAGCGGACCTCGGGGCGCTGCTCGAACTGCTGGGCCAGCTGGTTCATCAGCCGGACGCCGGACGAGGCGAGCGGGTGGCCGTAGGCGATCGCGCCGCCGTACGGGTTGACCCGCGGGTCGTCGTCGGCGATGCCGTAGTGCTCGAGAAAGGCCAGCACCTGCACGGCGAACGCCTCGTTGACCTCGAAGGCCTGGATGTCGTCGATGGTCAGGCCGGCCAGCTTCAGCGCCTTGTCGGTGGCCGGGACTGGGCCGATGCCCATCACCTCGGGCTCGACGCCGACGAAGCCGTACGAGACCAGCTTCATCTTCGGCTTCAGGCCGAGCTCCTCGGCGGCCTCGGCCGACGTCAGCAGGCAGGCCGTCGCACCGTCGTTGATGCCGGCCGAGTTGCCCGCGGTGACCCGGCCGTGCGGGCGGAAAGGCGTCTTCAGCTTCGCCAGGTCCTCCACCGTGGTGCCGGGACGCATCGGCTCGTCGGTGGTGGCCAGACCCCAGCCGAGCTCGGCCGAGCGGGTGGCGACCGGGACCAGGTCGGGCTGGATCAGGTCGTTGGCGTAGGCCTTGGCGGCGCGCTCCTGGGAGGCGGCCGCGAACGCGTCGGTGCGCGCCTTGGTGATGGTCGGGAACCGGTCGTGCAGGTTCTCGGCGGTGGAGCCCATCACCAGCGCGGAGGTGTCGACCAGCTTCTCGGAGATGATCCGCGGGTTCGGGTCGACGCCCTCGCCCATCGGGTGCCGGCCCATGTGCTCGACACCGCCGGCCACGACCACGTCGTACGCGCCGAAGGCGATGCCGGACGCGGTGGTGGTGACGGCGGTCATCGCGCCCGCGCACATCCGGTCGATCGCGTAGCCCGGGGTGGTGTTGGGCAGGCCGGCCAGCAGTGCGGCGGTCCGGCCGATCGTCAGGCCCTGGTCGCCGATCTGGGTGGTGGCCGCGATCGCGACCTCCTCGACCCGCTCCGGCGGCAGCGACGGGTTGCGCCGCAGCAGCTCACGGATGCACTTGATCACCAGGTCGTCGGCGCGCGTCTCGGCGTACTGGCCCTTGGCCTTGCCGAACGGGGTGCGAACGCCGTCGACGAACACGACATCGCGGATCTCACGGGGCACGAGGCCCTCCTTTGTCAGCCTTCGAAAGGGGGTAGCACCCCGATGCTACCCGTGGGTAACGAACCGCCCCAAGCAGCCACGCCTGTGCGGCTGCTCACAACCTGGTGGCGGGTGGGGACGCAGCGCTTCCAGCGGTCCGGACGATGCACAGGTTCCGCGGCGATTGGACGTGGCGCGCGGGCGGGATCGGGCGCATGCTGGACACAGGCACGCTTCGGGAGTCGCTCTGATGAACAACTTCGATCTCGCCGTACCGGTCCTGAGCCGGGGCAAGCACCGCAATCCGCGCAAGGGCGCCTGCTTCATGGAGTTCGCGTCCTATCTGGCCGGCGAACCCTGGTCGGACCACCCCGCCTGCACGCACCCGCTGCTGGCGGGAGTCGCCCGCGACGTCAACGACTGCACCACCGACGCCGGCCGGTCCCGGCTGGCGCCGCTGATCCCGTCGGTGATCGGGCTGACGCCGGACGACCCGCACGTCGTTCCGCGGGTGACGGCCGTCTGCATCCAGGAAGCCCTGCCGGTGGTCTCGCAGGAACGCCAGTACATCCTGGCCGTCGCGCTGATCGTGGGGGAGAGGCAACTCGCCCAGCTCGACGGCCGCCCGCTGGACAGTCTGGACCCGGCCTCGCAGGAGGCACTCGACTCGGTCCCGGCAGCAACCAAGTGGGCCCGGGCGTTCACCGCCAAGGCCCACCGCGGTACGCCGGACTACGCCCGTCGCACAGCGCCCCGAGCCGTGTCGTGCGCGGTCGAGGGCATCTCCCAGGCCTGCGTCCCTGACCCGGACGAGCGCCTGTACCGGCTGCTGAGCGCCGCCATCGACGAGTGCAAGAGATGGGTCCCGGCCAAGTCGTCTCGACTCCAGCGCATCACCCGCACCGCGGAAGAGTCGGTCGACGCCCGCTGATACACAGAGCTAAGACATCGAACAAAACTGTAGGCTCGCAGGCGTGCCCCTGGAAATCGACACCGGCTCCGGCCTGATGCCCGTGCATGTCTGGGAGGCCCCCTCGGGGACCGGTCCCGGTCTGTTGCTCCTGCAGGAGATCTTCGGAGTCTCCGACTACATCCAGGAGCGCGGCGCCCAGTTCGCCGCACTCGGCTACCACGTCGTCGCCCCCGAAATCTTCTGGCGCCTCGACGACGTCGATCTCGACCCCGACGCACCCGACCTGCTCGACCGCGCCCTCGCAGTCGTCGCACGCCTCGACTGGGACCTGGCCGTCTCCGACGCGGTCGCCGCGCTGGAGTACCTGCGCGGCCGCGACACCCCGGTCGGCGTGATCGGCTTCTGCTTCGGCGGCGGGCTCGGCTTCAACGTCGCCGCGGTCTCGCCGCCCGACGTCCTGGTCAGCTACTACGGCTCCGCCCTGCCCAACCTGCTGGAGCTCGCACCGAAGGTCGACGCGACCAGCCTGCACCACTTCGGTGACGCCGACGACTACTTGCCGCCGGACACCATCGACCGGATCGTCGCCGCGCTCGGCGACGCCGAGGTCCATGGTTACCCGGGCGCCGGGCACGCGTTCGACAACCCGATGCCCGCGTTCCACGACGCCGAGGCCTCCGCGCTGGCCTGGCAGCGCACCACCGCTTTCCTGTCCCGCCACCTGCCTGCCGAATGAGGAACCACATGAGTCTGTACGACATCCCGCTGCGAACCCTGTCCGGCGCCGAGACGTCGCTTGGGGAGTACAAGGGCAAAACCGTGCTGGTCGTGAACGTCGCGTCACGGTGCGGCTCCACCCCGCAGTACTCCGAGCTGGAGAACCTGCAGAAGAAGTACGCGTCCCGCGGGTTCACTGTGCTCGGCGCGCCGTGCAACCAGTTCGGCGGTCAGGAGCCCGGCACGGCCGAGGAGATCCAGGAGTTCTGCTCCACGACGTACGGCGTGACGTTCCCGATGCTCGACAAGCTCGAGGTGAACGGCGATCACCGGCACCCGCTGTTCCAGGAGCTCACGCTCGCCCCGGACGCCGAGGGCAACGCCGGTGACGTGCAGTGGAACTTCGAGAAGTTCTTGGTGACCCCCGACGGCACGGTCGCGGCGCGCTTCCGCACCCGGACCACCCCGGAATCCCCGGAGGTCGTCGAAGCCATCGAGGCCCAGCTGCCGGCCTGACCCCGCTTCCCACCTTCGCCCCACCCGGCCTCACGCCCCCGCCCCGGCCTCCCGCACCGCCCCAGACTCACGCCCCCGCCCACCTCACCCCGCCCCACCCGCTCGCGCATCCGGGTCGCACCGGTGGGCATTTGGTGGGTGAACCCGGCAATTCGCCCGTTGGCCTACTGGTATTTGGTGGGCCAACGGGCCATTTCGTGGGTTGACCCACCATCTGGCCGTGGCTGGTGGCTGGTGGTGAGGGGTTGCGGCGGCCGCCGGCAGTGGGCGGCGGGTGACGGGCCGTAAGCGACGTGGGGGCGATCGGCCGGGTCAGTCCAGCGGTTTGGCCGGAGCGGTGACCGTGATGGCGTCGGTGAGGACCTGCGCGGTCAGGCCGATCTGCCACTCGCGGGCGCCGTGCTCGCGCAGGAACGTGCTGACCACGTCGAGCTGCGGGTCGGCCGGGGGAGACCAGGCCAGCCGGCGGATCGTGTCGGGGGACAGCAGGTTCTCGGTCGGCAGCCGGTGCGCCTCGGCGATCTCGCCGACCGCAGCACGGGCGGCCGACAACCGGGCGGCGGCGTCCGGGTCGCGGTCGGCCCAGGCGCGGGCCGGCGGCGGGCCGTCGTACCGGGGGCCTTGCTTGGGCAGTTCGCTGTCGGGCAGCCGGCGGGCGTGGTCGATCGCCTCCCACCAGGTCCGCATGTGGCGATGCGCGCCGCGGCCCTTGAACGCGGTCAGCCGCTGCAGCGTCTCGCGGTCGACCGGCATCGCGGCCGCAGCCTCGACGATCGCGGCGTCGGGCAGGATCCGGCCGGGGGAGATGTCGGCGGCCGCGGCGATCTGGTCGCGGGCCTCCCACAACGCCCGTACGACGGCCAGGCTGCGCCGGTTTCGGACCCGGTGCATGCCGGACGTCCGGCGCCACGGGTCGGGCTTCGGCTCGCGCGGCGGCGCGGACAGGATCGCGGCGAACTCCTGCTCGGCCCACTCCCACTTGCCCTCGCGGCGCAGTTCCAGCTCGATCGCGTCGCGCAGCTCGATCAGCATCTCGACGTCGAGCGCGGCGTACACCAGCCAGGGGCTGGGCAGCGGGCGGGTGGACCAGTCGGCGGCCGAGTGCTCCTTGCGCATCCGGTACCCGAGGACTTCGCTGACCAGCGAGGCCAGACCGACCTTGGGATAACCGAGCAGCCGGCCGGCCAGTTCGGTGTCGAAGACCTTGCGCGGAACCATGCCGACCTCGGCCAGGCAGGCCAGATCCTGGTTCGCGGCATGAATGATCCACTCCGCGTCGACGATCGCGTCGCCGAGCGCGGACAGGTCACCGAACGGAATCGGGTCGACCAGCGCCGAGCCCGAGCCCTCACGGCGCAGCTGCACCAGGTACGCGCGGTGGGAGTACCGGTAGCCGGAGGCTCGCTCGGCGTCCACCGCAACCGGTCCGGTGCCGCTGCGGAAGGCCTCGACGACCTCGCTCAGCGCACTGCCGGTGTCGACGACCTCGGACAGTCCGTCGCGCAGTTCGAGCAGTGGCAGGGTCTCGGTGGGATCCTCGGGGACGGGCGACTGCTGGGTCTCGGCCGGGCTCATTGGCCCCGCTGACCGCGGCGGGTAGGCATCGCGACCACGCCTGGCGGCACCGGCGGCAACCCTGCCGCGGTGCACAGCACCTCGCCCCACGCCTCCGCGTGCCGCGTCACGTCGATTCCGCCGTCCGGGCCCGCGATCGGGCTCCAGGAGGCGCGGATCTCGATCTCCGCGGTCGCGTCGTCGTCGGCCATCCCGCCGAAACTCTCCGACACCACCCTGGTGACGGTACCGCTCGGCGCCAGGAAGTCGGCACCCCGGTCGGCCAGCGCCTCCATCAACCAGGTCCAGCCCACGCCACCGAGCAGCGCGTCGGTCACCATCTCCGGCTCGACGGCCGCACGCACGTACGCGACACAGCGGAAGGTCGACTGCCAGGCGTCGTTCCCGTCCGGGTCGTAGAGGACGACCAGACGGCCGGTGGCGACATCGTCACCGTCGACCGTCACGTCGGCGCTGACCGCGGCCGCGTGCGGAGCGATCCGCTGCGGCGCGGGCATCTCCTCGACGAAGACCTCGGGCCGGAACCGGGCCTCACGCAACTGCGTCAGGGCCTCGGCGAACTCCGCGGGTGGCGCGTCGACCTGCTTGCGGGCACCCATGCTTCGCAGCCTACGACTGATCACGCACCGACGCGGGTCTCGACGCGCCGGTGGTGTGATGTGGGGTGCTGCTGGGGTTCGAGGGGCGCCGGTGGTGACCAGATGTCAGGACGACGGCCTCGGCGTGGGATCATCGGACGTGCCTTCGACACCGTCCGCTGCGCTCGACCGGTCTCCTTTCCTGCTCGCCGCCCGGGGTGAGCCCGGGCCGCACACGCCGGTCTGGTTCATGCGTCAGGCGGGCCGCTCATTGCCGGAGTACCGCGCGGTGCGGGAGGGCATCTCGATGCTCGAGTCCTGCACGCGACCCGACCTCGTCGTTGAGATAACGCTGCAGCCGGTACGCCGTTACGGCGTCGACGCGGCGATCTTCTACTCCGACATCGTGCTCCCGCTCAAGGCGGTCGGGGTCGACCTGGAGATCAAGCCCGGCGTCGGCCCGGTGATTGCGTCGCCGGTGCGGTCCGCCGCGGACCTGGCCGCCGTCCGGCCGGTCGAGCCGTCGGACGTGCCCTACGTGACCGAGTCGGTTCAGCAGTTGGTGTCCGAGCTGGGTGGGACGCCGCTGATCGGATTCGCCGGGGCGCCGTTCACTGTCGCGTCGTACCTGGTGGAGGGCGGGCCGAGCAAGGACTACGCCCGGACCAAGGCGATGATGCACGGCGACCCGAAGCTCTGGCACGCGCTCGCCGACCGGCTCGCCGACGTGGCGATCGCGTACCTGTCGGTCCAGGTCGAGGCCGGTGCGTCGGCGATCCAGCTCTTCGACTCCTGGGCCGGGGCGCTGTCGCCGCGTGACTACGCGCAGTTCGTGCAGCCGCACTCCGCCAAGGTCTTCGCCGCGCTGGAGCAGTACGGCGTACCGCGGCTGCACTTCGGCGTGAACAACGGCGAGCTGCTCGGCCTGATGAGCGAGGCCGGAGCCGACGTCGTGGGTGTCGACTGGCGCGTCCCGCTGGACGAGGCCGTCCGCCGGGTCGTCGCCGCCGGCGGCTCGCCGAAGCCGGTCCAGGGCAACCTCGACCCGGCGCTGCTGTTCGCCGGCTGGGACGCCATCGAGCCCGAGCTCGACCGCATCCTCACTGAGGGCAAGGCGGCCCCCGGCCACATCTTCAACCTCGGCCACGGCGTCCCCCCGACCGCCGACCCGGAGGTCCTGCACCGCATCGTCAAAGCCGTGCAGGAGAAGTCGGCGTCCTAGGCGGTGCCGGGCGTGGCGGCGGCACCTCGTTGGTGGCGCGTTCGATGCTCTGTCCCCAGTACGTTCCGGTGACCATGAGCACCGCCCCGAGACCCGCCAGGGCGGTGAACTTCTCGCCGCCGAGGCCGATGCCGACCGCAACCGCCCAGACGGGTTCGGTGCCGAGCAGCAGGCTGGCCCGGCTCGCGGAGCTGTTCTGCACCGCCCAGGTCTGCGCGAGGAACGCGAACACGCTGCAGAACAGGGCGAGATAGACGAGCTGGCCCCAGACTGCTGCATCCACCTTTGTCAGCGTCGGCAAGCTGCTCGACGCCGGTACGACGAACAGCGCCGAGCCGGCAACCATCTGGATGGTGGTCAGCTGCAACGGCCGGACGACGCGGTCCTTCGTCAGTCGCCCAACGAGCGCGACGTGCACCGCGCGGACCACCGCGGCGGCGAGCATCAGCAGGTCGCCGTTCCGGGGAGCTTGGAAGCCGTTGCCGGACATCAGCAGCGTGACGGCCAGCAGGCACACACCCGTGGCGGCGAAGAAGCGCAGGGGCAGGCGGCCGTTGCCTGACGTGCGGTCCAGCAGCGGGGTGAGCACGATGGTGAGGCTGATGATCAGGCCGGCGTTGGCCGCGCTGGTGTGCGCGACGCCGTACGTCTCGAGCACCAGGACGGCGGCCTGGGTGACGCCCAGGAGGGATCCGACCCGCAGTTCGTCCCGCGTGAATCGCCCCTTCCGGCGCTGGGCGGCGACGAGGGCCAGGCACGCGATCGCCGAGATCGCATACCGCGCGAACAGCACGATCAGGACGGGCAGGACGTAGGTCACGGTCTTCGCGGCCAGGTAGCTGGAGCCCCAGACGATGGCGACGAGCAGAAGCACTGCGTCAGTGCGGCGGGCGTAGAACACGCCCCTACGCTGCAGTGCTTCCACTGTGAAGCCAAGGACGTGTTTCTTCAACGATCCTGAAGAATCACTACACTTTCTGGATGAACGAACGGCAGTTGCAGATCCTGCGGGAGCTCGGCGAGCTGGGCAGCGTCACCGCGACCGCCGAGGCGCTGCTGATGACTCCCTCGGCCGTTTCCCAACAGCTTCGGCTGCTGCAACGCTCGATCCCGGTTCCACTCACCGAACGGGACGGGCGGCGGCTGGTGCTCACCGACGCCGGGCAGGTCTTGGCCGGTGCTGCGATCGAGGTGGAGACCGCGCTGGCCAAGGCACGGCACACCGTCGAGGAGTTCGTCGACCAGCCGGACGCCGAGGTGTCGGTCGCGGCTTTCAACAGCGCGGCCGCCGCGTTCTTCCCTCTGCTCCTGGCCGAGGCCCGCCCGGGAAGCCCGCGGCTCTCGCTCGCCGACGAGGACGTCGCGCAAGACCAGTTCCCGCGACTGACCCGGGACTACGACCTCGTACTCGCCCACCGTCTCGACCAGGCGCCTCCGTGGCCGGCCACAGTCACTGCCGTCACTCTGCTGCGCGAACCGCTCGACATCGCCGTACCGGCCGACCACCCGTTGGCCGCGCAACGACGCCTCACCCCGCGCGATGTCGCGGATCACCCCTGGATCACGGTTCACGACGGCTTCCCGCTGATGGCCACCATCGACGCCATCGCGACCGCCGCGAACCGGCGACTCGACATCGTCCACCGCGTCAACGACTTCGCGGTGGTCGCCGAGATCGTGGCGGCGGGCGGAGGCCTGGCCCTGATGCCGCGGTGGACCGCCCGTCCGCACCCCGCACTGGTGCTCAGGCCGCTCAGCGGCGTGCACACCGGACGCCACATCGACGTGCTCCACCGCCCGGAGCGTGCCGCGCGGCGCGCCGTACGGACGGTGCTCAGCGATTTGCGCCGCGCGGCCGCGACGATCCAGCGCTGAGGGCCCGCCGCGGCCCCCGACCAAGTGGGGTGGTGGGTGTCGGGCGGGTTAGAGGGGTGAGTGAAGATGGGGCCGTGGATGCTCGGGCGGTGGTGGTTGTCGGTGGCGGGATCAGTGGGCTGGCTGCGGCGTACGCGTTGGCGACCGGGCCCAACCCGCCGCGGATCACGGTGCTCGAGGGCTCGCCCCGGCTCGGCGGGAAGCTGGCCGGTGACGTGCTCGAAGGGGTGCCGGTCGATCTCGGCGCGGAGTCGGTGCTGGCGCGGCGGCCGGAGGCGGTCGAGCTGATCAAGGCGGTCGGGCTGGGGGAGGAGATCGTCCATCCGGCGACCACCTCCGCCGGGCTGTGGGTGGGTGACCGGATCCGGGCGATTCCGCCGACGGTGATGGGGGTGCCGGTCGACCCGGCCGAGACCGTGGACGTGCTCGGCGAAGAGGCGGCCGCGCGGGTTGCCCGTGAGCGCGAACTGTCGGCGCCCGCCCTGACCGAGGACGTGGCGATCGGCCGGTACGTCGCGGAGCGGATGGGCCCGGCGGTGACCAGCAAGCTGATCGACCCGTTGCTCGGTGGGGTGTACGCCGGGCGCGCCGAGGAGATCTCGCTGGCGGCCGCTGTGCCCGAGTTGTACGCGAAGCTGAAGACCGCGCCGAGTCTGCTGGCCGCGACGGCGGAGATGCGGGCGACCAGCCAGCGGCGGGCCTCGGACGGTTCGCCGGTCTTCGCCGGGATCCGCGGCGGGATCAACCGGCTGATCCAGGCGCTGGAGGCCGACCTCACCGCGCGTGGGGTGGAGATCCGGAGGTCGACGACCGTACGCCGGATCACCCGGACGGCTGACACTGGCACTGTAGGCGGCCACTTCGTACTGGAGACCGGACCCGTCCCGGCGCCGCAGCTGATCCATGCCGACGCGGTGATCCTCGCGACGCCCGCAACCCCCGCGGCCCGCATGCTGGCCGATTTGGTGCCCACGGCATCGACCGAGCTCGCGGCGATCGACTACGCGAGCATGGCGATCGTCACGCTCGCGGTGCGCAAGACCGACTGGCCGGCCGGCGCGACCGGCTCCGGATTCCTCGTGCCCTCCGACGAAGGCCGCACGATCAAAGCGGCGACGTACTCACACGCCAAGTGGCAATGGTCGTCCGAAGCAGGCGGCGAGCTCGCCGTACTACGAACGTCGGTGGGACGGCTCGGCGAGGAGTACGTGCTGCAGCGGTCCGACGAAGAGCTGACCGCGCTCGCGATCGCCGACCTGCGCACGGCGATCGGGCTCGACGCGCCGGTGGCCGGTTCGCTGGTGACCCGCTGGGGCGGCGCGCTTCCGCAGTACGCCGTCGGCCATCTGGGCCGGGTCGACCGGGTCGAGGCGGCCGTCGCCGATGAGGCCGGACTCGCGGTCTGCGGAGCGGCGTACCGGGGGGTGGGAATCGCGGCCTGTGTCGCCTCGGGGGCTCAGGCGGCAACCCGGGTGCGAACCCACCTGGACGCATTGGCGACAATGGCCAGGTGACCGACACGCCTGCAGCACCCGAGAGCGCCACGCCCGCGAAGTCGAAGGCCCGCGAGCTGAACAACGTGATCCGCTACACGATGTGGTCCGTCTTCAAGGTGGAGACCCCGCTGGGAGACACGGACCGCGACGAGCTGACCGCTGAGCTGACCGACCTGGTCGGCAAGCTGGCGGCCGACGACGTGGTGATCCGCGGCTGGTACGACGTGGAGGGCTTCCGCGCCGACGCCGACTTCCTGCTCTGGTGGCACGCGCCGTCGTCCGACGCGCTGCAGAAGGCCTACCACGCGCTGCGCCGGTCGCGGCTCGGGCGGCACCTGGCGCCGGTCTGGTCCCAGCTCGCGCTGCACCGGCCGGCCGAGTTCAACAAGAGCCACATCCCGGCGTTCCTGGCCGACGAGGAGGCGCGGGCCTACGTCTGCGTGTACCCGTTCGTCCGGTCCTACGAGTGGTACCTGCTGCCCGACGAGGAGCGCCGGCACATGCTCGCCGAGCACGGCAAGATGGCCCGCGGCTACCCCGACGTCCGGGCCAACACGGTGGCGTCGTTCGCGCTCGGCGACTACGAGTGGATGCTGGCCTTCGAGGCCGACGAGCTGTACCGGATGGTCGACCTGATGCGCGACCTGCGCGCCTCGACGGCCCGGCGGCACGTGCGCGAGGAAGTCCCGTTCTACACCGGCAAGCGGACAGAGCTCGGCGAGCTGGTCGCCAACTTCGCCTGACATGGAACACAAAGCGTTCCCCGTCCTGTACGTCGGCAACATGCGGCGCTCGGTCGAGTTCTACACGCTGCTGGGCTACGAGCAGACGTACCAGTTCCCGCTCGAGGGCGACCCGCACTACGTCGGCCTCGAGCGGGGCGAGTCGTCGCTCGGCCTGACCCACACCAGCTGGCCCGAGGCGCAACTCGGCATCACCGTCGGCACGGCGCCGCGCTTCGAGCTGTTCCTGTACGTCGACAACGTCGAGACCCAGATCGAGACGCTGCGCGCGGCCGGCTACCAGATCGTCCAGGAACCGGCCAACATGCCGTGGGGCGAGCGCCAGGCCTACGCCTTCGACCCCGACGGCAATCCAGTGGCCCTCGCCACTCCGATCTGAGATACGACAGACGAAAGGCCCGGCACTCGTCGAGTGCCGGGCCTTTCGGCGTTCAGGTGATCAGGCCTCGGACAGCGTCAGGCTGATCGAGTTGATGCAGTAGCGCAGGTCGGTCGGAGTGCCGTAGCCCTCGCCCTCGAAGACGTGGCCGAGGTGCGAGCCGCAGTTCGCGCAGCGGACCTCGACGCGCTTCATGCCGAGCGCGTGGTCTTCGATGTACTCCACCCGGTCCTCGGCCAGCGGTGCGAAGAACGACGGCCAGCCGCAGTGCGAGTCGAACTTGGTCTCGCTCCGGAACAGCTCCGCGTCGCACGCCCGGCACTTGTAGACGCCGACGGTCTTGGTGTCGGTGTACTCGCCGGTGAACGGCCGCTCGGTGCCGGCCTTGCGCAGGACCTGGTACTCCGCGGGGGACAGTTGCGCGCGCCACTCCTCGTCGGTCTTGTCGATCGCGTACTGCTTGGTGCCGTCGGTCACGGTGCCCGTACCTCCTCAAGGTCAAGGAGCCGGTTCCCCGGGGAAACCGGCTCCTCTTCATTATCGGCGGCCGGACAAGCGAAACCCCGCCCGGGGCCCCGGCGTCAGCGCCCCGTAATCACCGGTACCACGACGGCAGCGGGATCACCCGGACCACCTGCGGGTCGTGGTCGCTGATCTGGTCGGGGAACTCGGCGTTCATGTGCACCACGTCGTACGACGAGGCCGGCTGCAGGTTCCGCGACATCAGGATCTGGTCGAGGATCTGGCTGTTGCCCTCGAACACGTAGCTGTACCGCTCGTTGGCCGGCAGCGTGCGCGGCAGGGAGATCAGCGACGTCCGGCCCGAGCCGACCAGGATGTCGGTGGTGGTGCTGAACTCGAAGTCGTTGATGTCGCCGAGCACGATCACGTTCGCACCCCGGTCCTTGGCCAGGATCTGGTCGACGAAGCCGCGCACGGACTGCGCCTGGAGATGGCGCTTGACCGTGGAGGACTGCACCGGCGGCTGGATCCGGCCCCACAGCGGGTCGTCGCCGCCCTTGGAGCTGAAGTGGTTGACCACCACGAACAGGCTCTGACCGTGCCAGGTGAACTCGCCGGCCAGCGGGACGCGGGCCGCTTCCCAGGCCGGGTTGGCCGGGTCGACGCGGCCGGGCGACGCGCTCAGGTGCGGGCGGCCGAACCGGTCGGTGGTGATCGTGGTCGGGGTGGTCGAGCCGCCGCCGGCGCGTTCGACGAACTTCACCGGACGGTCGGTGCGGTACAGGAACGCGACGCGGATGTTGCCGCCCGGCTCACCGCCTTCCTTGCCGTCGACCGGGTCGATCTGGCGCCAGGCGTACTTCGGGCCGCCGGCCCGCTGGATCGCCGCCACCAGCGTGTTCAGCGTGACGTCCGCGGCGGTGATGCCCGAGTTCGTCGCGCCGTCGTTGTCCTGCACTTCTTCCAGCCCGATGATGTCCGGCGAGGCGAGGTTGCGCACCACCGCCTGGGCCAGCCCGTCGAACTTGGCGGTCCCGTCGGTCGGGTCGAGGTTTTCCACGTTGAACGTCGCCACCGAGACCTGCAGCGGGGACGACGGCTTGGTCTTCTCACGCTGCAACCCGCCGTCGACAACGGTCGGCGTCTGCGTGACCAGGAACTTGAAGTTGCCGAACCCGTAGTCCAGAACGCCGGTCACCGTCCCGGCGAGCGTGTCGCCGGTCTTCGCGTCCGGAATCGGCGCCAGTACGTCGTCCAGCAGCACCCGCTCGGGGTTGCTGTCGGTCTCCCGCAGCACGATCCCGCCGCGGATCGTCCGCAGGCCGGATCCGGCCGGAACCACCGACAGCTCGCGGAAGGAACTCGTCGGCCCGGTCACCTCCGGCTTGTCGATGCCGAGCCACATGCCTTCGAGCGACTCCCAGAAGTCGAGCCCGTCGGTGGCCGGCTGGAACGTGCCGGTGGTCTCGACGTCGCCGGCGGAGTCGTCGTCGATCACCGTGGACGGCGGAACGCGGCCGCCGGGCCCGACGATGGTCGGCGCGGGAACCGAGGCGCCCGAGGTGACGACGGTGACCGTGGCGTTGGTCAGCTCGGTGGTGGTGAGGTTGTCGGACCCGCCGGAGCCACCCGGACGGAACTCGGTGACGGTGCCCTGGACCGAGACCGCGTCGCCGACCGCGACCGTCGGGGCCGAGCTGGTGAAGACGAACAGGCCTTCACTGGTCGCCGGGTCGGCGTCCGGCTGGGTGTCCTGGAACCAGAAGCCGTTGCCGCTCTTCGCGGTGACCACTCCGGTGACGTCGCCGACGAGCTTGCCGCGCAGCGGGGACAGGTGCGCGGCGCCCTGGATGTCGTGGATCTTCGCCGGCAGCGGGTCCTCGGCCGGCGGCGCGGTGGTCAGCGTCTTGGGCGACGGGTTCACCGCTTCGAACTCGGTTGCGTTGTTGTCCGCATCCTTGGTCGGGTCCTTGCGAGTCGCCGACGTGGTGTTCGACAACCCGGGCGCCGCGGCGGTCTCGAAGTCGTTGGCCGAGCCGTAGCCGACGAAGTCGACAACTCCGGGCGCGGTCGCGCAGGCCGTCGTACAGGTCAGGCTGGTGGTCGACGTGACCAGCGCGATCTTGCCGGCCGAGGCGGACATGTTCACGCTGCCGGTCGCGTCGGGCGCGGGCATCGGCTGGCCGTTGGCGCCGCCGGACGCGCCCTGCGCGAGGTAGACGCCACCGGGCGCGATCGTGCCGGACAGGGTGATCTTGTTCGCCCAGGAGACCCCGGCGGACGATGCGTACTGGATCGACCAGCCGGTCAGGTCGACCGGTGCGCTGCTGTTGTTGGTCAGCTCGACGAAGTCGTTCGTGTAGGCCGCGCCGGAGTTGCCGCCACCGCCGTACACCTCGGTGATGACCACGGTGGACGAGGCGGCCTGCGCCGGGGCGGCCGCGATCGCGGCGACGCCCGGCAGGAGAAGAATGGGTGTGATCACGAGGGCGCCCAGGCGGCGCCGTGATCGGTTCTGGGCAGACATGAGCCGGATTCTCACACCCGGATCCGACCCCGCCAAGGCCCAGGACGTGAACTCCTGACGATGCCCCGAATGCGAGGGTGATCATGCGCGGAAGTCAGGGGTTCAGGGCGATCAGCCGATGGATTTCGAGCGGTTCGGCCTTGCCCTTGAGGCTGATCGGGCCCAGCGACTCGGTCAGCGCGCCGGGCAGCAGTGCCTTGGTGGCCGGCCCGATCGCGACGCCTCCGCCGGGCGCCTTGCCCTCGATCCTGCTGGCGACGTTGACGGTGTCACCGATCACCGTGTGCGTCCGGCCACCCTCCGTGCCGAGCAGGCTGACCGACGCGATTCCGGTGTTGATCCCGACGCGGAACCGCGGCCAGTCCGGATGCCCGGCCCGCACCACCTCGGCCGCCTCCTGCAACGCCAGACCGGCGGCCGCCGCCAGCCGGGCGTGGTCGGGCTGGTCGCCGCGCTTGTTGAACGTGACCATCAACGCGTCCCCGATGATCCGGTCCACCTCGCCGCCGTGCCGCCCGACCACCGGTGGGACGACGTTCTCGAAGTACGTGTTCAGCATCGCGGTCACCTCACCGGGTTCGTGCTGCTCGGAGAACGTGGTGAACCCCTGCAGATCCGCGAACAGCACGGACAACTCCCGGCGCCCGGAGACCGTGTCCGCGACGTACAGGTCGGAGAACCGTTCCTCGTACCACTGGATCCGCACCCCGGCGACCACCAGCACGAACGCCGCGAGCAGCAGCAGGTGCCACTCCCACCACGACAGCGCCCAGTTCCGTGCGAACACCAGCGCGACCATCGCCTCGGCCAGCAGCACGAACGCCGACACCAGCGACAGCAGCATCAACGACGGACGCGCGGACCACATCCGCAGGTAGCGCGCGGCGGCGACGGCGTACAGCAGGACGGTCGGTACGGCGAGCGCGGTGAGGATGCCGTCGGCAACCTCCGGTACGGCGGTGTCGTGCAGTGGCGGAAGCCGGGTGATCGAGGCAACGGCCCACAGTGCCATCAGGACGAGGAGCGCGATCCGCAGCAGCCGGCCCCGGCGCACAGCCTTCACCGACCGCTGCCCCTCGAACGGCAAGCTCGACAGCACCGCGCAGACCGACCCGAGCGCGATCCCGACCGGGGTCGCGAGCACGAACCCGGCGTTCGGCGTACTGAGCAGGACGCCGGGGGTGGCCAACGCGTGCAACGCCAGGAATCCGGCCGCCGACAGGAACGCGAGCGACACCAGAAGCACCCGCGGATCGCCACGCCGCAGTGCCGCGGATCCCATCGCCTGAGCCAGTACGGCGCTGAGCGCGGCGGTCAGCAGGACCAGCCAAAAGTGCAACGGGTGGTGCTCCCAGTGCACGTCGAGCCCGGGCTCCCGCAGCAGCAGAGCCAGCGCGACCAGCGGGAGCAGCAGGACGGCGCCGGTCAGCACGACCATCGCCGCCGAGTACACGAACTTCGGCCGAGCCGGGGGAGCGTCAACCATCGGAGGCGGCTTGCTCCGCGATCCGTAGCGTTTTCAGGTGCTCGTGGACCTGTGACACGACGACGGATCCCTCGCCGACGGCGGACGCCACCCGCTTCACCGAGCCGCACCGGACGTCCCCGACCGCGAACAGCCCGGGCACCGTCGACTCGTAGGGCTGCGGAGCCCGGTCCGACCTCCACTGCTCCGACGCGGCCGCGTCCGCGCCGGCCTGCACGAACCCGTGAGCGTCCCGGCCGACCTCGGCCGGCAACCACCCGGTCCGCGGCTCGGCTCCGATCATCACGAACAACCCGTCGACGCCGACCACGTCCTGCGCGCCGGTCAGCCGGTCTCGCAGCGTGATGTGTTGCAACCGCCCGTCGCCGCCACCGTCGACGATCTCGCTGGACGGCCGGACCGCGATGTTCGGCGCCGCGTCGATCACGTCGATCAGGTACTGCGACATGCTCGCCGACAGGTCCGGCCCGCGAATCACCAACGTCACCTGCCGGCAGTACCGCGCCAGGTGTACGACGGCCTGCCCCGCGGAGTTGCCTCCGCCGACAACACAGGCGTCGAGGCCCGTGAGCCCGTGCGCTTCCGAGACGCTGGCGCCGTAGTACACACCCGCACCGGTCAACGCCTCCAGAGCCGGTACGCCGAGCCGCCGGTACGACACCCCGGTCGCCAGCACCACGGCCTTGGCCGACACCTCGCCGACGCCGTCGACCTCGGCCGTGAAGCCCGCCGGAGATCCGTTGCCCTTGGCATCGAGCCGGACGACCTCACGCATCAGCGCGAAGTGCGCGCCGAACACCCACGCCTGCTGGTAGCCGCGCTGGGCGAGCTCAGATCCGCTGATCCCACGGGAGAAGCCGAGGTAGTTGCGGATCAGCGAGCTGGTCCCGGCCTGACCGCCGATCGCCTCCCGCTCGACGACCAGCGTGCGCAGGCCTTCGGACGACGCGTAGACCGCGGTCGCGAGCCCGGCCGGTCCGCCGCCGATCACCAGTACGTCGAAGTCGCGCTGCCCGTCGTCCAGACCTGTCGGCACGCCCCAGGCCTCGGCGATCTCGACGTCGGTCGGGTCGTGCAGCACCGTGCCGCCGATGGCCGGCATCCACACCAGGACGCCGTCGCCCGGGTCCGGCTCGCCGATCTCCCGCAGCACGGCGTCCGCGAGCGGGCTGCCGCTCGGGCGGAAGGCACTCGGGATCCCGTTGCGCCCGAGCAGCGCCCGGATCGCATGCCCGCGGGCGGACCGGTCGTCGGCGATCACCACCACCTCGCGCAGGTTCGCGATCTCGTTGCGCGACCACTCCTGGACGAACTCGGCCACCGTCCGGTGGAACAGCTCGTCGTGCGCGATCCACGGCTTGAGCACGTAGTAGTTGATGTCGCCCTTCGACATCGCGGCCAGAATCGCCGCGGCCGTGTCCCGCTCGGCCCACGCGCCCCACGGGATCAGCAGCGCGCGCCGCGCATCAGGGTGCAGCGCCCGCGCTCGGGTCAGGACGGCGGACCGCTCGTCGGCCGGCAACGCGTGGTCGACCAGGACGACGGCGACCCGTTGCTCCAGCTCGTGCGCCAGTTCCAGGCACGACAGCGCGGCGGCGGCCGTCAGCTCGCCGCGCACCCGGAAGTCGACGCCGAAGCTGCGCTCCAGCTCGTTCTCGATCCGGTCCAGCCGCAACGGATCGCGGTCGACGACGAGCAGCAGCGGCCGCGCCTCGCGCAGGCTCGATTTCGCGCCGGGTTCCCCACCCATGCAATCGAAGGTAGATCCGCGCACCGGCCGCGGCAATGGTGAAAGCGTTTGATCACCGGGCCCTGTCCGCCCCAGTGGGACAGGGCCCGGTGACCAAGTCCAACGATCAGCTGACCACAACCAGGTCGCGGATCAGTTGCTGTCGGCGATCAGTTGACGCTCACCGCGGACCAGGCGGCGGCGACGGCGGCGCGCTCCGGGCTCGCGGCGCCGTACAGGTCGGTGGCCGCGTTGAGCGTCGCGGTCCGGGCCTGGGCGTAGTTGGTGCTCGTGGTCATGTATGTCGTCAGCGCCCGGTACCAGATCTTGCCGAGCTTCTCCTGGCCGATGCCGGTCACCGAGGTGCCGTTGCAGGTGGTCGAGTCGTGCGGCAGACCGCCGAACTCCTTCGGGCCGCTGCCCTCGGCCAGCAGGTACGCGAAGTGGTTCGCGACGCCGGAGGAGTAGTGCACGTCGAGGTTGCCGATGCCGGCGTACCAGCAGTCCTTGGACTGGCCGTCCCGGCTCGGCTTGTCCATGAACCGCAGGGCCGGGCGGTCCTTCATGATCTCCTCGCCGATGTAGTAGTCGCCGGGGTCGAAGCTGTTGCCGGCGGAGAACTCGACCAGCGTGCCGAAGATGTCGCTGGTGGCCTCGTTCAGGCCGCCGGACTCGCCGGAGTAGGTCAGGTTCGCGGTCGCGGTGGTGACGCCGTGCGACATCTCGTGCCCGGCCACGTCGATCGACACCAGCGGTCCGGCCACCACGCCGTCGCCGTCGCCGTAGGTCATCTGCTTGCCGTCCCAGAAGGCGTTCACGTAGTTGGTGCCGTAGTGCACCCGGCTCGGCACGCCCTTGCCGTCGTTGAAGATGCCGTTGCGGCCGTGCAGCAGCTTGAAGTAGTCGAACGTCTTCGCGGCGCCGTAATGGGCGTCGACGGCGGCCGAGGCGCGGTCGGTGTTCAGGCCGGTGCCCCAGCGGTTGTCCGCGTCGGTGAACCGGGTCGGCGTCGGGCAGCCGAAGCCGAACACCTGGCACAGGATCGAGTCGGTCTTGTTGTTCGCGTCGGCGGTGTAGCCGTTGCCGCGGGCCGGGTCGGTCAGCGTGAAGCCGCCGGTGGCCGGCGTGGTGTCGAGCGGCACTGTCCCGCTGTACAGGCTCTTGCCGTCGCCGCCGGCGGTGTGGATGTGCTGCTCGGTGACCAGCTTGGCGCCGGTGAGCGCGTCGACGGTCGTGGTCAGGTGGCTCGGGGTCCCGTCGGCCTGGGTGCCGGCGGTGGTGACCTGGTACGCCAGGCGGGGCGCACCCTTGCGGGCCTCGATCACCAGCGCCGGCTTGCCTTCGAGCTTGCCGCCGCCCGCGAGTGCCTTGGCGGTGGCACCGGCGACGGAGATCTTCGGCGTACGGGGGACGGTGGCCGGCTGGGTCAGGGTCAGGCTGACGTCCTTCCAGGCGCCGTCCTTGGCCTGGTGCACGACGACGTCGCCGCCGAGCACCTCGAGGCCGCCGACGCTGCGGTCCATCCGGACGTGGCTGGTGCCGTCGGGGTCGACGATCACGTGGCGGACGGCGAAGGTGTCGGCGCCGGTCGCGCGCAGGGGGCCGAGGTGCTGGCCGATCGCGGCCTTGGCCCGGGCGACCGCGGTGGCCGGGGACGGCGCGGGTTCCGCCTGCGGGGCGCCGGTGGCGGTTCCGGTGCCGAGACCGAGGGCGGTGGCGGTCGCGACTGCGGTGGCAGCGGCGAGAAGGGCGGATCTGTTCATCCTCGTGCTCCTTCAAGAGTGTCCCGGGGGCCTCACGCCCCGGGACGAGGTGCAGGAACGTTACCGCCCGGTCACCCAGGGTGGCCAGAGCTCGGGAAAGTTGTGTTTTCCGGCGGCGTCCGGCGGTTTTGGTCCGCGCCGGGCGGTAGCGTCGCGCCATGGCGGCGACCAAGGCAATCGAGCTCGAGATCGCGGGACGCACGGTCCGGGTGAGCAACCCCGACAAGCCGTACTTCGCGGACCGCGGGCTGACCAAGCTGGACATCGTGAACTACTTCGTCGCGGTCGGCGACGGCATTCTCGGCGCGCTCCGGGACCGGCCGACCACGCTGGAGCGCTGGCCGGGCGGCTGGTTCGAGGGCGCGAAACTGTCCACCCGGATGGACAACAAGGGCGACGCGTTCTACCAGAAGCGGGTCGCCAAGGGCGCGCCGGAGTGGGTCGAGACGGCGACCATCACGTTCCCCAGCGGCCGCCCCGCCGACGAGGTCTGCCCGACCGAGCTCGCCGTCGTCGCCTGGGCGGCCAACCTCGGCACCCTGACCTTCCACCCCTGGCCGGTACGCCGTCCGGAGCTCGACTCCCCGGACCAGCTGCGGATCGACCTGGACCCCCAGCCGGGCACGGACTTCAAGAGCGCGGTCGCGGTCGCGCCGGCGCTGCGCGAGTTGCTCGCCGAGCACGGCCTCGAAGGCTTTCCGAAGACGTCGGGCGGCCGCGGGCTGCACGTCTACGTGCCGATCGAGCCGCGCTGGGACTTCGTCCAGGCCCGCCGCGCGGTGATCGCGCTCGGCCGCGAACTGGCCCGCCGCCTGCCCGACCAGGTCACGGTCAACTGGTGGAAGGAAGAACGCGGCGAGCGCATCTTCATCGACTACAACCAGATGGCCCGCGACCGCACCATCGCCTCGGCGTACTCGATCCGGCCGAACGCCCGCGCCCGCGTCTCGGCCCCGCTGCGCTGGGAGGAGCTGGAGGACGTCGTACCGGACGACTTCGACGTACTGACCATGCCCGCCCGCTTCGCCGAGGTCGGCGACCTGCACGCCGCGGTCGGCGAGCAGGCCTTCTCCCTCGACTCCCTGCTCGAACTGTCCGCCAAGCACGAACGCGACCACGGCGAAGGCGACCTGCCCTACCCGCCGGAGTACCCGAAGATGCCCGGCGAGCCCAAACGAGTCCAACCCTCGAAGGACCGCGACCGCCCGAAGGACTAGACGCAGCCCGACAGGTTGTCGAAGAGGCCCGTGCGGAGCGCCTTGGTACGGGCGAAGGCGCCGCCTCGGTCCATCGACTCGGCTTCGTCGGTGAAGCCGGCGGCGACGATGGAGGTCAGTGCCTCGTCGAGGTCGCCGGGGGACAGGGGAGAGCGGGACAGGTCGTCGCCGGCCAGCGAGGCGATCCAGGCGCCGGTGAAGCAGTCGCGCTGGAGGCCGGCGTCCTGGCCGGAGGTCGGGAGGCCTGCCTGGCTCTGGCCGGCCTCGGCCCAGGCGTCGCTGAGAGTCGCGCCGGTGGCGAGGTCGCCGATCTGGTCGTGGGCGGCCAGCAGGCGCGGGGTGCTCCAGGCGATCGTCCTGGTGGCCGGGCAGTAGTCGGCGATCAGGCCCGCCGGATCCTCCGCGCCCGCACATTCCGGTACGTCGGTGCCGTCGTCCGGGCTGATCGCCGGCGACTGATACCTGCGGTCGTCGGCCAGGCGCGGCAAGATCGACGACCAGTACGCGTCGAGGCTGCTCGACAGAACCTGAACTGCCTCGGCGAACGGCAGATCACCACCGGACTCCGCCTCCGCCCGGGTACGGAACGGCAGCTCCGTGGTGACGACTCCCTCCGACGGCAGCTTCGCGCACTGGCTCGCGCCCTGCTCGTAGCCGGTCTGGAACGCGTTCACCCGGTCGAACCCGAGACCGTGTGCCTGCGGAGCGGTCGCCGCCCGGCCCGGCTGGTCCCGCAGCGTCAGGATGGTCGCGACGGCACTGTCCAACGCTCCGTCGGTCAGCTCCACCGAGTCCTCCGTCGAGGTCTCCGCGAAGCGGGTCCACGAGCCCGCGAAGCAGTCCGCCTGCAGTTCCTGCACGACCGAGGGCGCGTCGACCCCGACGCGGGCCTGAACGGCGTGCCCGAACTCGTGCGCGAGCACGATCGCCGGTGCGATGCCGCCGAACCGCTGCGCCAGCTGGGGGAAGAGCTCGGCGGCGTCCCACGCGATGTAGTCGTCGTCGGGAGCCCCGCAGTAGAAGGCGTTGCCGCGCAGGTCGTCGTACGTCTGCCGCTGCCCGCCGCAGCTGAACGGCTCGCTGTCCGGCGTCTTCGGCTGGAATCCACCCGCCAACGGCTGAAGATCCTGCTGATAGACCTTCGGCAGCTCCTTGGACCAGTAGCTGATCAAGCTCTGCTGAGCAGCGCCCACGACGTCGCCCGACTCCGGTGTGGCCCGGCCGAGCCGATGCTGTCCGAGCGGGTCGTCGTCCGGGCGCCGGATGTCCACGACCGCGATCGCCGCCGCCAGCGCCAGGACAACGGCAATCAGCACCAGAGCAGTTGCCGCACCTCGCTGGTTCTGGTCCACCGGTCGCTCCTTCCGCCCACGCGTAGCGGAGGTACCCCGGCGAACCCTCCGCAACCCGGTACGGCGTCGCTCAGATGGTGCGCAGCGCTCCGCCGTCGACCGGGATCATCACGCCGGTCAGGTACGACGCCGCGGGCGACAGCACGAACGCGGCGACCCGGCCGAACTCCTCCGGCGTGCCGTACCGGCGCAGCGGAATCGTCTTCTCGGCCGAACGGCGGGTGGCGTCCGGGTCCCCGCCCTTGGAGTCGAGCTCGCGGACCCGGTCGGTGGCGATCTTGCCGGGCATCAGGCCGTTCACGCGGACGCCGTTCGGGCCGAGCTCGTCGGCCAGGGTCTTGGCGACCATCGCCAGGCCGGGACGCAGCCCGTTGGAGATGGCCAGACCGGGAATCGGGGAGCGCACCGACGACGACAGCACGAACGCCAGCGACGTCCCCTCGGCACCGGCCCGGGCAACCGAGCGGGCGATCCGCAGGCCGCCGAGGAACACGCTGTCGAACGCCGCCCGCCAGTCGTCCTCGTCGGTGTCGAGCGCCGTACCGGGGCGGGGTCCGCCGACGCTGATCAGCGCGCCGTGCAGAGCGCCCCACTTGGCGATCGCGGTGGCGGCCAGCCGCTCGGCGCTTTCGGGATCGGCGTTGTCCACCGGGATGCCGACCACGTTCTCACCGAGCTCGGCGGCGGCCCGCGCGATCGACTGCTCGCTGCGGCTGGAGATCACCAGGTTGGCGCCTTCGGCGGCCAGTACTCGCGCGGTGGCCAGACCGAGCCCGCCGCTGGCGCCGGTGACGATGTAGGTGCGATCGCGAAGTCCGAGGTCCACGGCCACCATCCTGCCGTACTCCGCCACGGCCCGCTGAGCCGCGCGCCGCCGGAGCGGCGTCCCGTCTCAGCTGATGAACGCGGGTCTCATCGCGAGCCGCCCGTGCCCAGCAGCCTCCCGGGCTACTGGTCCGGCGGCCGAGGTGAACCGTCCGACACGCCGACGGCGCTGGCCGGACGGTTGCGATCGGCAACGTCGGGATCGCCGACGGCTTCGGCCGCGTCCTTGTCCTGCAGGTCCTGGCGGGAGAAGTAGACCAGCCCACCGATCGCGAGCAGCGCGAAGAAGAACCACTGCAACGCGTAGAAGAAGTGCGGCCCGTCGTCGATCTCCGGGCCGGGGAACTTGCCGAACGCCGGATCCGCGGCGGGCTGCTGCTGGTCGACGGTGAGATAGCCGTCGTACAACTTCAGGCCCAGCGCGCTCGCGTAGTCCGGACCGTTGATCAGGCGCGCGGTGCCATCGACCGGCGTACCGCCGCTGGTGTGGCCACCGTGCTCGCTGCGCCGTAGCCGGCCGGTCACCGTCACCTCACCGGACGGTACGGGCGGAATCGTCGACGGCGCGAGTTCGGCACCTTGCCGGGCCAGGAAGCCGCGGTCGACCAGCACCGCAGTCCCGTCCGCGAGCACGAGCGGGGTGACGATCTCGAAGCCGGGCCGGTCCTTCACGTTGCGGTAGCGCACGACGATCTGCTTGCTCGCGTCGTACCTGCCGGTGACCACCGCGGTCCGCCAGTCGTGCTGCTCGCCGACCACGTGGTCCGCGCCGACGATCTCCGCCAGCGGCGCCGGGGGAGCGGCCAGGTTGCTGCTGGTGACGTGGTTGCGCGCCTCCCGCTCGTCCAGCCGGTGCAGCTGCCAGCGGCCCAGCTGAACGCAGGCTCCGGCCAGGATCACGATCACCAACGCGGAGCCGATCCACCGGGAAGTCATCAAACGACGCACGTCTCGAACTTAGGCCATCACCCGAAACACCTCGCGGCCGCCCACGGCACCGTACCCTGGACACGTGACCACGACACCGCAGCTGGGCCTGGCCGACAACTACGGCCGGGTCGCCACCGACCTCAGGGTCTCCCTGACGGACCGATGCAACCTGCGCTGCACCTATTGCATGCCCGAGGAGGGCCTCGACTGGCTCGCCAAACCCGAGCTGCTCACCGACGACGAGATCGTCCGGCTGGTCTCGGTCGCGGTCACCCACCTCGGCGTCGACGAGATCCGGTTCACCGGCGGCGAGCCGCTGCTGCGCCGTGGCCTGGTCGGCATCGTCGACCGTACGACGAACCTGCTGCCCCGGCCGCAGGTCTCACTGACCACCAACGGCATCGGCCTGGCCCGTCAGGCCGAGGCGCTGCGCGCGGCCGGCCTGGACCGGGTGAACGTGAGCCTCGACACCGTCCGGCAGGACACCTTCGAGCAGCTGACCCGGCGTGACCGGCTCAAGGACGTGCTGGCCGGCCTCGCCGCGGCGCACGCCGCCGGACTGGCCCCGGTCAAGGTCAACGCCGTGCTGATGCGGGGTGTCAACGACGACCAGGCGCCCGAGCTGCTGCAGTTCTGCCTGGACCACGGCTACGAGCTGCGGTTCATCGAGCAGATGCCGCTGGACGCCCAGCACGGCTGGGACCGGTCGACGATGATCACCGCCGACGAGATCCTCGAGAAGCTCAGCGACCGGTTCGGCCTGGAGCCGACCGACGCGGCGACCCGTGGCAGCGCGCCGGCGGAGTCGTTCACGGTGCACGGCGGCCCGCAGACGGTCGGCATCATCGCCAGCGTCACGCGCCCGTTCTGCGGGGACTGCGACCGGGTCCGCCTGACCGCGGACGGTCAGGTCCGCGACTGCCTGTTCGCCCGGACCGAGTCGGACCTGCGGACGGCACTGCGCGGCGGCGCCTCCGACGAGGAACTGGCCGACCGCTGGCGCACCGCGATGCGCGGCAAACTGCCCGGCCACGGCATCGCCGATCCGTCCTTCCTTCAGCCCGCCCGGCCGATGTCGGCCATCGGCGGTTGATACACCGCCGTGCGAATCTGAACCGGAAATTTACTTTTTCACCCTGAATGCCGGCCGGAGTTGTTCTCAGCCGGTGAAAGGCTCGACCTCGCGCAGGAAAGAGCGGGCGCCGAGGAAGTCGCTCAACGACTGCTTGTGCTCGTCACAGGCCAGCCACGTCTTCCGCCGTTCGGCGGTGTGGATCTTCGGGTTGTTCCAGCGCAGCGCCCAGCGCGCCGGAGCGCCACATCCTCTTGCAGAGCAGACGGAGGCCGGTGCTTCTTCAGTCATGCGGAATTGTTCCTGACCACTCAATTATCAAAAGCCTGGGCAAAATGAAGCGACGTCGGACAGCCACGGGGGGAGCCGTCCGACGCCGCATCAAGTCCCTGAATTTCATCCGTGAACTTCAGAGCACGCGGGAGATTCTGACACGGATCCGGTGGCAGAATCCAGTCCCGGCCGAGATCACTTTTCGGTGTCGTCACGCAACTGCTGATCGGGCACGTATTCGCCCTGCACCACCGGTCCAGGCCGGTCGGTGAGTTGCGGCCGCGGCGGCGCGTCGTACGGGTCGGCGCCGGCCAGTGTGCGCTTTTGCTTGGCATTGGCGAAAACCACCGCGACCGACGGCAGAAACACCGCGCCGACCAGCAGGATCCAGCGCCACGGCGATGGGGCGATCACCGCGGCGACGAAGCAGACGACCCGCAGCGACATCATCCACGCGTAGCGCGCGATCCGGCTGTCCAGGTCCTCGGAGTGGCCCGGCTGGGCACTGGTCACCGAGATGACCGAATCGCTGTCGGTCTCACGTCGTCTGGGCATCTATTCTCCTCACCAATGACAACGGTACGCCGCCGTACCAGCGGCGCCGCAGCCAGCTGTGAAGGAGAGCACGATGACAGATCGCACCTACCGGGTGACCGAGCTCGTCGGCACGTCCAAGGAGGGCGTCGACGCGGCGATCCAGAACGCCATCGGCCGGGCCGGCGAGACCCTGCGGCACCTGGACTGGTTCGAGGTGACCCAGATCCGCGGGCACATCGTCGACAACCAGATCGACCACTACCAGGTCGGGCTGAAGGTCGGTTTCCGCCTCGAGGACGCCTGAGCAGTACGCCGTACGCCGCTCCCGTGCCCGCCCGGTTCGCGGCCGGGCCGGGGGCGGGCGATAGCGTTCGTGCCGCAGCAGCGGTTCACCTAGTGAGGAGAAGTGTTCGTGGCTAGATCGGTACTCGTCACCGGCGGCAACCGGGGCATCGGCTTTGCCATCGCCACCGCGTTCAAGGAGGCCGGCGACAACGTCGCGGTCACCTACCGCAGCGGTGAGCCACCGGCCGGATTCCTCGGTGTGAAGTGCGACGTCACCGACACCGAGCAGGTGGAGGCGGCGTTCGAGACGATCCAGGCCGAGCAGGGCCCGGTCGAGGTGCTGATCGCCAACGCCGGCATCACCAAGGACACGCTGCTGCTGCGGATGTCCGACGACGACTGGGACGCGGTCATCCAGACCAACCTGACCGGGTCGTTCAAGGTCGCCAAGCGGGCCGCCAAGGGCATGCTGCGGCTGCGCAAGGGCCGGATCGTGTTCATCTCCTCGGTGGTCGGCACGCTCGGCTCGCCCGGCCAGGTGAACTACGCGGCCAGCAAGTCCGGCATGATCGGCATGGCCCGCTCGATGGCTCGCGAACTGGGCAGCCGCGGCATCACCACCAACGTCGTCGCGCCGGGATTCGTCGAGACCGACATGACCGCCGTCCTGCCGGAGGAGACCCAGAAGCAGTACCTGGGCCAGATCCCGCTCGGCCGGTTCGGCCTGACCACCGAGATCGCGAACGCCGTGCGCTGGATCGCCTCCGAGGAGGCCGGCTACATCACCGGCGCGGTGATTCCGGTCGACGGCGGCATCGGCATGGGCCACTGATCACCAACTTCTTCTGAGAAAGGGACGCCGGTGGGCATCCTCGACGGCAAGCGGATCCTGGTCGCCGGAGTCACGCTCGACTCCTCGATCGGCTTCGCCACGGCCAAGGTGGCGCAGGAACAAGGCGCGACCGTGCTGATCTCGAACTTCGGCCGCGCGCTGAGCATCACCAAGCGGATCGCCAAACGGCTGCCCGTCGAGCCGCCGGTGCTGGAGCTCGACGTGACCGACGACGAGCACCTGGCCGCGCTGCCGGACAAGATCCGTGAGCACGTCGACGGGCTGGACGGCGTCGTGCACTCGATCGCCTACGGCAATCCGGAGACGATCCTCGGCGGCAAGTTCCTGGACGGCCCGTGGGACGACGTGTCGCGGGCGGTGCACGTCTCGGCGTACAGCCTGAAGGCGCTGGCGGTGACGTGCGCGCCGCTGATGAGCCGTGGCGGCAGCATCGTCGGGCTGACGTTCGACGCGACCGTGGCCTGGCCGGGCTACGACTGGATGGGCGTGGCGAAGGCGGCGCTGGAGTCGACCTCCCGCTACTTGGCCCGCGACCTGGGGGCTCAGGGCATCCGCTGCAACCTGGTCTCGGCCGGGCCGCTGAAGACGCTGGCGGCCAAGGCGATCCCGGGCTTCGAGAAGTTCGAGGAGCCGTGGCTGGAGCGGGCCCCGCTGGGCTGGGACCCGTCCGACCTGGAGCCGACCGGCAAGACCATCGTCGGCCTGCTCAGCGACTTCTTCCCCTCCACCACCGGCGAGATCGTCCACGTGGACGGCGGCTACCACGCGATGGGTGCCTAGCTGTGCCAACTTCTCAGGTAGAGCTCCGCGTCCTCGACGGAGCCAACCTCTACTTCAGCCGCGCCGCGGTCAAGCTGACGCTGGACCTGTCCGCGGTGATCGACGCACCCGCGCCGGCCGCGAAGGCGTACGCGTCGGCGCTCGGCCTCGGCGCCACCCGGCCCGGCCGGATCGGGTCGGGCTTCCGGCAGCGGTTCGCGATCCGCGTGGTCGGGCACATCGTGCGCCGGATCGCGCGCGAGGCCGGCATCGGGCGGATCGGCGTACGGGTGCGGCCGGAGAGCGACGTCCACCGGCTGGTGGTCGCGTTCCCGTGGGCGCACGAGCAGCGGGCTCGCGCTCTGGCGGCGGCGATCGTCGAGGTGGTCGACGCGTTCGGCGCCGAGCAGAGCGAGCTGGCCGAGCTCGTGACGGCCGTCGGTGAGCGGGTCCGCAACGAGCCGCCGGGCAACCCACCGCCGACGCTGCGGCCAAAGGTCCCGGTGGTCGCGGTGACCGGGACGAACGGCAAGACCACCACCTCGCGAATGATCGCGCACATCGGTCGCGCAGCCGGGCTGCACGTCGGCTGGTCGAGCACCGACGGCGTGTACTTCGACGGCGAACTGGTCGAGTACGGCGACTTCTCCGGCCCGAGCGGGGCCGGCCGGGTGCTGTCGCAGCCGGGGATTCAGCTGGCCGTCACCGAGACCGCCCGCGGCGGCATCCTGCGGCGCGGCATCGGCGTCGCCTCGAACGACGTCTCGGTGGTCACCAACGTCAGCGCGGACCACCTCGGGCTGGGCGGGATCGACACCGTCGACCAGCTGGCCGAGGTGAAGGCCGTGATCACCAAGATCACCCGGCCCCGGGGCTGGTGCGTGGTCAACGGCGACGATCCGCGGACGTTCGGGATGCGGCTGGACTCGCCGGCCAAGTGCTGGGTGTTCTCCCGTGATCCCGACTCGCCGTCGATCCGGACCGTGCTGGACGAGGGCGGCCGCGCGACCACGGTGCTGGACGGCTTCGTCACCGTGCTGGACAACAGCAGCGACGCCGAGCCGCTGGTCAAGGTCGTCGACATCCCGATGACCCTGTCCGGGCTGTCCCACTACAACGTCGAGAACGCGCTGGCCGCGGCCTCGGCGGCGCTCGGGCTCGGCCTGCCGCGGGCCGCGGTGATCGAGGGCCTGACCAGCTTCTCGCCGAACGAGAACAACCCCGGCCGGATGAACATGTACTCGATCCGGGACTTCACCGTGGTGATCGACCTGGCGCACAACGAGGCCGGGCTCGAGGCGCTGCTGGAGATCATGAACGGCGTCCGCCGGCCGGGTGGGCGGCTGCTGCTCGCGCTGGGCTCACCGGGTGACCGGTCCGGCGAGATGGTCGCGGCGATGGGTGCGATCGGGGCCCGCGGCGCCGACCGGGTGGTGATCGGGCACAAGGACACCTATCTGCGCGGCCGGCCGCCGGAGGAGCTGGACGCCGTCTTCCGCAGTGGGACGAGTTCCGTCGGGGTCGATGACGTCCCGTCGTTCCCCACCGAGCTGGATGCCGCGAAGGCGCTGGTCGGCGAAGCCGGGCCCGGTGACGTGGTCGCGGTGATGTCTCTGCAGGATCGGGCGAGTCTAAACGACTGGTTGCAGTCCGAGGGGGCTACGGTCGACACACCGGAGATCTTGAAGAGCAAGGTCGAGCGAGCCCAGCACTGAGCCCCGGCCCTCGGGTCGCGGGGGCGGAATCGAGGTGCGATGCGTTATCTGTGGGCGGTTCCGGCCGCCGTGGTCGGCTGGTTCGTGGCGGGTTTCGCCCCGACGTACCTGGCCGGGCTGCCCGACGCGTCCACGATGTTCGTCCCGGCCACCAGCGGCCGGGTCGACCTGCTCGTGCTCGGCGGAGTCGCCGGGGGAGCGGCGGCCGGGTTCCTGCTCGGCCGCATCCGGTACGCCGTACCGCTGGTCCTGGTCGTTGCCGGCGGCACCTGGTGGCTCAGTGGGCACACGCTGTCCGCCCGGGACCTGCTGATCACGTTGCTCGCGGCAAGTGCCCTCGGCGCCTTCTTCGGTGCCCTGGGCACCCGTAGCTCGGTCGTCGCGGCCTTCGCGCTGACCTTGCCACTGGCCTGGTACGCAGCCCGCCCGGCCGCGGACCTCGGCGACTTCCGATGGCTGTGGCAGCTCAACGGGCTGCTCGTCGCCGTCGGGCTGACGATCGTGCTGTACGTCTGCTGCTGGCGGCGCGGCTGGCGCTCGGCGTACTTCTGGCCGGTGCTGATCGCGGCCTACCTGGTCTCGTTCGCGATCGTCGACGCCCTGCGCGCCGTCGCCGCCGGTGCGGGCCGCCCGGCCGACGACATCGCCGACGCCGGGACCGACGCGTTCTTCCAGTCCTTCGAACCTCTGCTGCGCGACTACTGGCCGTGGATGGTGCTCGCCGTCCTGCTGGCGATCCCGATGACCGCCCTCAAGCTGCGCGCCCTGCCGCCGCCACCCCCGCCCCCGGACCCGTACGCCGACCGCACCAACGACGCGGTCCTGTCCGACGACCTCGACTGGATCGACCAGGCCGAACCGGAACGCAAACTGCTCGCCCGCCGTGAGTCGGTCGCTGAACCGCAGTCCTAGCCACGCTCGACGAGAGGCCGCTCGGTACGAGAGAGCTCGGCGATCTGGGCCAAGCGGTGAGCCCGGGCCGACTCGGCCGGCGTGAACGCCTCTCCGGCGCGGGTGAACACGATCAGCCCACTCCACGGTGACGGCACCTTGAGTACCGAGCCGTCCGACGGGAACAGGCCATGGCTGATCGCGAGCCTGTCGGTGACCACTCGCGCTCCGAGCAGCTCGCTGATCGCGTGCGGCAGCTCCGACGGATCGGCGACCACTCGGGCCGCGAGGTTCAGCGCCTCGGTCTGGCCGTCGACCAGCGCCAGGGCGGTCGTCGGCCAGAGCTGTACGTCCCGTCCACCGGCTGCTTCGACCGCGACGAGCAGATCGTCGGCGGCCAGCGTGTCCGACGTACAGACCACCAGCTCGTCCCGTACGCCGTCCGCGAGCGGGTGCACGGTCAGGTCGAGGATGTTGACGTCCAGCTCCGCAAGCTGCCCCGTGAGCCGGTCCAGTTGGCCGGTTTCATCGTCGAGCGTCACCCGGATCCGCCACAACGACGGTGCCCGCTCGATGGTTT
The DNA here is from genome assembly GCF_001984195.1 of Kribbella sp. ALI-6-A. Classification (GTDB taxonomy): domain Bacteria; phylum Actinomycetota; class Actinomycetes; order Propionibacteriales; family Kribbellaceae; genus Kribbella. Next base: position 410,792 of record NZ_MTQN01000011.1, on the reverse strand, counting down.
CGTGGGCGGCTCGGCGAGTCCGCCGATCCGGTGCGTGCAGCCAGCCGCGCAGCAGCCGCATCGCCGAGGGCTCGACCACCCAGATCACCAGCGCGGTGCTGGTGACGGCCAGAAGCCCCACCGCGAGCAGGTACGGCGGGTGCACGGCCAGGACGAGCGCGTGCAGGGCGAGCTCGACCGGGAGGACGGCGGCGAGCTTGGCCAGCGACAGCCGGAAGCGATGCGGGTGGGGTAACCGCCCGCAGACGTCGCACGCCGATCCGGCCGCGACCGATCTCCGCAGTTGTTCCATGCCGATCAGGCTGGCAGCGGGCTGTTGCCGCTGCGTTGCCCGGACGTAAAACCGCAACGACGCGCCGCCCCGCACGACGTCGATGAACATTCAACAATAGGCTCGGCTCCAGTTGGGAATCCGCCTTCCCTGGAGGAGAACTGTGAAGATTCGTCCCGCCCTGGGTGCCGCCGCTGTCGCCGCTGCCGCGCTCGCTGTCTCCGTCACTCCCGCATCCGCCGCGCAGCAGACCAGCGCCTCCGACTGCCGGCAGGGTCAGGCCTGCTTCTTCGAGACCACGAGCTTCGGTGGCAAGAGCGTCGTCTACGACGACGTGCCGACCGCCTGCACAGTGCTGCCCTTCGCGCCTGGCGCGCTGTTCAACTGGTCGACCGAAGACGTGCTGCTGTACCGCACCGCCGACTGCTCCGGTACGCCGTCGCTCGAGCCGGCCAACAACTTCCACAGCTACCCGAGCACCAAGTTCCTCAGCTTCCGGGCCGGATAGGGCCTGTCTCCCTAAGCCAGCAGGTCTCGCGCGAGCCAGCCGTCTTCGTGCCACCCCGGAGGGATCGCGAAGACGGCTGAGCCGATCGTCGTCGTCCACTCGTTCAGCGCGTCGGCGGCGTCCAGCCGGGTCAGCAGCGGCAGGAACTGGCCGGCCACGTCGGCCTGGTAGCTGAGGAAGATCAGGCCGCTCTCCCGGGTCGCCCCGGTGTCGTGCACGTAGTTGAGGCCCTTGCGGAAGATCCGGCGACCGTCGTTTTCGCTGTGGTGCGAGAGCCGCGCGTGTGCGTTCTCGGCGATCACCAGCCGCCCGTCGGCGTCGCGCGCGTCCAGGTCGAGCTCGTCGTGCTCGGCCGTCCCGGTGATCGGCGCGCCGGTGGACAGCTTCCGCCCGACCGCGCGCTCCTGCTCGGAGCGGGTCAGCTCGTCCCAGGTGTCCAGGTTCATCTTGATCCGCCGTACGACGAGCGTCGTGCCGCCGCGGAACCACTCCGGCCCGTCGGCCCACACCGTCGCGTCGAATTCCGGCGTCCCGACCGCCGGATTGCCCGTCCCGTCGACCTGGCCGAACAGGTTCCGCCCGGTCACCGGCTTGCCGTCCGGGCCGGTCGAATTCCAGAAGCCGGTCTGCCGCCACACCGGTCGCGCGAACGGTGCCGCGTCCGCCACCAACCGCCGTACAGCGTGCACGACGCTGACGGGGTCGTCGGCGCCGACCTGGAGCAGCAGATCACCGCCGGACCAGGCCGGGAGCAGCCGGTCGTGCCGCATCACCGGCAGGTCGTCGAGCCCGCTCGGCTTGTACGCCGTGAGGCCGGGCCGGGTGAACACCCGCGGCCCGAAACCCACCGTCACGGTGAGCGCCGTGTTCGGAACGGCCAGCTCGGGTGCTGTGTCCCCGGGCGGCGGACGTCCTTCGGTCAGCGCGACGATGTCGGTGCTCCACAAGCGCATCAGCCGGCCGAGGGCGGCCCGGTCGGTGCTGCTGAGCAGGTTGAGGGCGACGAGTTCGGCGTGCTTCGGGGTGGGCGCCGCGATGGCCGGCTGGTGGTCGCCGTACGGGCTGACGACGCGGCTCGGCGTCGCCTCGGCCGGGACCGGCTGGTTGCTGAGGGCAACAACGCCGCCGGTCACGGCGGCCCCAGCGGCGGCGGCTCCGGCGTACCCGAGGAGCTGTCGGCGCGAGGGCCGGGTGGGCTGGTCTGCAGAGGTCAAGAGGCAGGTGTGGGGGTCTGGGAGGGGTGGTAGTGCTCCTCCTCCTCGGTGAACTTCTTCACCGGCACGGTCAGATCGTGGCTGCTGCCGTCGGAGAACTTCAGCGTCAACGGCACCTCGTCACCGGGCTTCAACGGCTGCTTGAGGTCCATCAGCATCACGTGGTCGCCGCTCGGCGCCAGATGGGCGTGCGAGCCGGCCGGTACGGCGATCCCGCCGGCCTTCTCCCGCATCACCATCTTGCCGTCCTTCATCGCCATCTCGTGCAGCTGGACCGTTCCCGCGACCGGGGAAGTTGCCGAGGTCAACTTGATCTCGCTGCCGCCCGGGTTGGTCAGCGACATGAACGCCGCCGTCATCGTGGTGTCCTTCGCGCCGGTCGTGGTGCGTACCCAGGCGTCCTCGACCAGCACACTCGGCGTACTGACCGAGGGGGCGGTGTCGGCGGCGGCCGCCGAGTCACTGGAACCGCAGGAGGACAGCAGGAGGGGGAGGGCAACGACCGCACAGGCCATCAGCAACTTCGTCTTCACGGACAGGCCAACGACGGTGCCCGGACCCGAGTTCCCTCCGGTGCGGGGACACGCGGTGTGTCCCCGCTCACCGTCCGTCTACTCCGTTGCCGTGTCAGCTTCCCCGTCCGGGCGAACGAAGTCGGGGTCGCCGCCCTCGTCGCCGGACCGGGCGCCGGCCTGCGCGAGGTGGGAGACCGACTCCAGCTCGGCGAGCACCGACTGGTGCTGGTCGACGCAGAGCACGACCAGGTCGCCGCGGTTCGACCGGGTCAGCGCGTACCGGACGGCGTCGAGCTCCTCCAGCACCGTCTCCACCGATCGGCAGCGGGCACCCTTGTCCATCGCGGCCCGGACACCCTCGACGATCAGCCCGGCCGAGTCGCCGCGCTTGCGACCGCGCAACCGGGTGTCCTCCCGCACGATCAGTACGTCGAAGTGCTGCGCCGCGACCTCGCCCAGCTCGCGCATGTCGTCGTCGCGCCGGTCGCCCGCCGTGGCGATCACGCCGATCCGCGAGGGCCGGCCGACGTCGGAGGACGCACCCAGGCTCTCGCCCAGCCGGTTCACGAAGTCGCCGAGCATGCGCATCGCCGGCGCGTTGTGGCAGTAGTCGATGATCACGTGCCGGCCGTCCACCTCGATCTCGTTCAGCCGGCCCGGCGACAGGTAGTACGACGTGTTGAACGTGCGCAGGCCCTGCCGGATGTCGTGCAGCGGCGCACCGGCCGCGAACGCCGCGGCGGCGGCCGCCATCACGTTCTGCACGTTCATCATCGCCCGGCCGCCGAACGTTGCCGGGAGCAAGTGTGTCCAGGCCAGCTGCATCGACCGCCGGCCGTGCTTCATGATGATCATGTCGCCCAGCTCGGACCGCTCCAGCACGACGGCCCGGCCGCCGCGGCGGCAGTGCCCCTCGATGTACTCGCGGACCTCGCTGCCCGCCTCGGCCATGCTGAACCACACCACCTGGCCGGAGCACTTGCGGCGCATCTTGCGGACCAGCGGGTCGTCGGCGTTCAGGACGGCGAAGCCGGTCCGCGGCACCGCCTCGACCAGCACCGCCTTCACGTCGGCCAGCTGCTCGAGCGTGTCGATCCCGCGCAGCCCGAGGTGGTCGGGCTGGATGTTCAGTACGACGGCGACGTCGTTGCGCTCGTAGCCCAGGCCCTCGCGCAGGATGCCGCCCCGCGCGACCTCGAAGACCGCGAAGTCCACCCGCGGGTTCTGCAGCACCATCCGGGCCGACTTCGGCCCGGACGCGTCGGCCCGGATCACCAGCCGCTCGTCGATCACGACACCGTCGGTCGACGTCATGCCGACCTTGCGGCCCATCTGCTTGAAGACGTGGCTGATCATCCGCGAGGTGGTGGTCTTGCCGTTGGTGCCGGTCACCGCGACGATCGGGATCCGGCTGGTCGCGCCCGGCGGGAACAGCATGTCCACCACCGGCTTGGCGATGTACTGCGGTTCGCCGATCGTCGGGTTGGTGTGCATCCGGAAGCCCGGCGCGGCGTTCACCTCGCAGATCGCGCCGCCGGTCTCGCGCACCGGCTGGGTGATGTCGGGGCAGATGAAGTCGATGCCGGCGATGTCCAGCCCGATCATCCGGGCCGCTTCCTCGGCGATCTCGACGTTCTCCGGGTGCGCCTCGTAGGTGCGGTCGATCGAGATCCCACCGGTGGACATGTTGCCGGTCAGCGTCAGCTTGACCATCACGTCCTCGGGCGGGACGTCGTCCATCTCGAAGCCCTGGCTGCGGACCAGCTCGCGGGCGGCGGCGTTCACGGTGATCCGGGTCAGGATCTTCTCGTGCCCGACGCCACGGCGCGGGTCGGCGTTGGTGATCTCGACCAGCTCGGCGACCGTGTGCACGCCGTCGCCGACCACGTGCGCGGGCACGCGCTCGGCGATCGCCTCCATCCGGCCGTTGATGATCAGGCACCGGTAGTCGCGGCCGGTGACGAAGTTCTCCACGATCACCCAGCCGCGGCGGGACTGGTCGGCGGCGATCGGGAACGCCTCGCGGACCGCGTCGGCGTCGGCCAGGTTCAGGCAGACGCCGCGGCCGTGGTTGCCGTCCAGCGGCTTGCAGACGACCGGGTAGCCGATCTTGTTCGCGACCGCCACCGCGTCCTCGACGGTCCGCACCGAGTCCGACCGGGGGACCGGCAGACCGGCCGAGGCCAGCAGCCGCGTGGTCAGGTCCTTGTCGCCGGCCACGTCGACCGCGATCGAGCCGGTCTCTGAGGTCATCGTGGCGCGGATCCGCTTCGCGTGCACGCCCTGGCCGAGCTGGACCAGGCTGGCCTTGTTCAGCCGGATCCACGGGATGTCGCGTGAGGTCGCCTCGTCGACGATGGCCTGCGTCGACGGGCCGAACGCCGTCCGCTCGGCCTGCTTGATGAACCGCTCGAGCTCGGTGGTGAAGTCGAACTCCGGGTCGGGCTGGACCAGGTGGTTGACGAACCGGACCGCCAGCTCGCCGGCGGCCAGGCCGACGGACTCGTCGGCGTACGAGTAGATGATGTTGTACCGGCCGGGCACGCCCTTGACCTGGCGGGTCTTGCCGCGCCGCATGTCGTGGCCGGCCTCCTGCTGCAGCTGCAGGGCGACGTGCTCGGCGATGTGGCCGAGCCAGGTACCTTCGTCCAGCCGCTCGATGAAGCCGCCGCGGCGGCCGCGCGAGCAGTGGTGCTGGTCGAGCCGGGGCAGGTCGGCGAGCAGGTGCTCGGTGAAGCCGGGGATCGTGTTCGACGGGAAGTTCTCCAGCGATCCCAGGTCGACGACCAGGTGGATGGCCGGTTCGTAGCTCCACACGTTCGGGCCGCGGTAGACCCGGGTCTCGATGATCTTCAGATCGGGGCTCGGGCTGCCGAGCGCCGTCGTGCTCTGCTGGGGGGCGGTGTCGGTCATGAAGTCCCACTGTCTGGTTGTGTCGCCGGCTCGGCGGCCGGCTTGGTGTCAGGTCGGCTGAGTTCGGCGCCCGCGCTCAAAGGCTCGGTCGCCTCCGGTCTGGACTCGGCCGCCGACGAGACCCGCCGGGCCACCCGCTTGCCGGCCCGGCGCTTCTGCTCGGCGTAGTAGCGCGGGGAGACGCCTTCGGCCGCGATGTCGCGGGCCAGCTTGCGCAGATCCGCCTCGGCCGCCTCGATCTCGGCCAGTTCCTCGGCCGGGGGCTGCGAGCCGTACGACAGCAGCACCCGGTCGCGCAGGTCGAAGGTCGCGGTGGCGGGCAGCACGTGCAGTACGACGCCGGAGGCGAGCATCGCCTCGGACCGCTTCGCGAAGTGTGCGTTGGAGGTGATCCGGCTGCCGTCGAAGATGGTCACCGCACCCCGCCCGACCACCTCCAGATGAGTGCCCCGGACAACGGCCGCGGTGTCCTCGTCGACGCCGATGCCGAGCAGACCGGGGGACTGGGCAACCAACGAGAGCAGCCGCCCGTAGCGGTTGCGCTGGGCGAAGTGCTGGTCGACGATCGCGCCCTGGACCAGGCCGAGGCCACCGGCGAGCTGGCTCATCCGCTGCCGCGGGGTCGCCCCCGAGCGGCCGAACGCGATCATGTGCTCGGCCAGGATGCTGGCGCCGGCCGACGTACCACCGACCGCGGCACCACGCCGGTGCGCGGCCGTGACGGCCCGGCCGAACGCCGTACCGGTGACCACGCCGCTCAGCTTGAGTTGGTTGCCGCCGGTCATGAAGATGCCGGTCGCCTCGTCCAGCGGCTCGATGAACGCCGGGTCGTCGGCGTCCTCGCGGTTCTCCGGGCGGACCCCGACGACGCTGGCCGCACCGAGTGCGGAGAACAGCGCGGAGTACACGTCGGTGACGTCCGGACCGAGCGCCGACGCCGTCGGCACCACCACGATCCGGGCCTTCGGCCCACCGGCCGCCTCGACGAACTCCTGCAGCACCGTGCGCTTCTTGAGCTTGTCCTCGGCTCCGCCGATCGCGAAGAGAGCACCCGGCCCGCTGCTCACCACCTGTTGAGACATAGCCGAAGAATAGGTCAAGGCGCGGCACGGTCCACCACGACGCCGCAGCCCAGCCGCCCCAGGATCAGAAGAACAGAGAGAAGAACAGAGAGAAGAACAGAGAGAAGAACAGAGAGAAGAACAGAGAGAAGAACAGAGAGAAGAACAGAGAGAAGAACAGAGAGAAGAACAGAGAGAAGAACAGAGAGAAGAACAGAGTACTGGTAGCTGTCGTAGGTTGGGTTGACGAAGCAGTGACGTCCGTCTCTTGCTTCAGCGCGAGAACGTGGCGCCGCTCTCGCGTCCAAGCAGGGGAAGGTGTCCGACAGTTTCAGTAGCGCCGTAGACGATCTGCCGGATCGAGGCCCCGCCGCCGCGAGTTCTTCGTTCCCCGCCCAGCGGGACTTCTTTGCGTCGAGAATAGGCGTTCGTTGGTCGCCTGATTTCGCCAAAGGTCCAGGCCTGATGACATCGATTGCTGCCAGGAGGCCGTTACTCGCTTCCTCGAGCAGCCACGAACAGCCCGGTACGACTTGCTCAAGTCTCGTCTCCGTCCGACGGTCTGCAGGTGGTGACCACCACGACCGACGCGGACGGGCCGGCGACGCTGACCACGAACATCCGGCTGACCGGCGCGACCGCGGACGCGCACGGGACCGGCGTACAGACGACCTTCGTCCGGATCGGCCGCACGCTGTACGGCAAGGGCGGCCAGCTGACCAGCAACCCGAACAAGCCGTGGGTGAAGTACGACCCGGCGGCGAAGAACGTGGCCGCGAAGGACCCGGCGGCGATGCTGGCCGGCGGGATGCTGCAGTTGCTCGGTGCGCAGCTCGACCAGTACCGGATCGTGGCCGGTGCGCCGTACGCGACGAAGTTCGACGCCACCCCGGGCGAGCCGGTCGACGGGGTCGCGACGACGAAGTACACGATGACCGTGGACCTGCCGAAGGCCTCCGCTGCCAAGGCGTTCGGGCATTACCTCACGGCGGACGCGGTGGCGCAGAGCAAGGTGACCTCGCTGGCGGTCGACATCATGGTGGACGCCGAGTCCCTGCCGCGCACGTCCGCCTACGAGGTCGACGGCGCAAAGGTCACCGGCACCTTCGGCAAGTTCGGCGAGCCGGTGACGATCACCGCCCCAGCAGCCGCCGAGATCGCCTGAGAACAGAGCAGAGGGTCGCGGTGGGCTTTCGGGCCTACGAAGCAGTGACCTCTGTTTCTTCGGAGATGCAACGTGATGGCGGCGACCTACCCGAGCAACGGGGTGCTGCACCGAATGAATGTTCGTCGGACCGTGTTCCGGCCAGCTGTCTCGGCGTAGGTCGCAGCGGGTGCCACCTTTGCCTGTGGTTCACTGCCCGGATGCGTCGATGACGCAGCCTTGCTTTTCGGCGCCATTGCTGCGCTGTGCGGTTCTCGACACCATTTGTTCCGGGCACGCGGATGGTCATCCGCCTTCCAGCTGCCTAGGGCAAGTTGGTTCCGGCCCCTTGAGGTTGGCGGAGACCGCGAGGAGCTTGAACAGGCCGTCACCAAACGCCACGCACGCCATGAGACCAGCGGCGCTCACGTGTCACGTCATCGCGTCGCGCTTCTTGCGGGGCCCGAGACCGGCCACAGCCTCGTGAAGACCAGCACCGGGAAACCAGCCGCCGACACCACACGACCTCGAGCAGCGTCGGCCAGGACGGCGGTCCACTGTCCACAAGTCTTCATGTCACGCGGAACACCGGCCACCCGATCTCCGTGCGCCAGGCGGCCGGATCGCTCACATCCCGGGGCCCCACGCGGTAGACCTCCCGCACCGGCCCAGCCACCGACATCGCGTTCTCCACGACCCACGCACCGAGCTCGCCGTAGGTGACGTCGACGCCCTCGTGCTCGCCGACGTGGGTGGTGACCGCGAGTTCCGCGGCGGGCAGGGTCACGGCGTGCACCCGTCCGGTGCGCGGCGGGGTGGAGGTCGGCAGGTAGACCAGCACCCGACCGCGGCCCTCCTCGAACAGGGAGTTGTCGTAGGTACCCCCCGGCGGGCCGGTCACACCTGCGCCTACGGCCGCTTCGAGCTCGGCCATCGCGCCGGCGAACCACGCCCCGACGTCGGCGTGGCCGATCACTGCCTCAACCGCGGCGACCTCGCGGGCGGGTTCGGCGCGCAGCTCGACCTCGATCGGCGCGGGATCGGGCTGCAGGAGGCGCCGCAGCGAGGTCACCGCGGCCCGGGTGCGATCCAGCTCGGCCTCCAAGCGCCGCAGGTGACCCGCGACCAGGGTCGACCGGACGCCGGGGTCCGACGTCCGCAGGATCTGCTGCACGTCGCTCAAGGGGACGTCGAGCTCGCGGAGCCGGTTGATGACCTGCGCGGTCGGGATCTGCTCGACCGAGTAGTAGCGGTAGCCGGTCGCCTCGTCCACGACGGCCGGCTCGAGCAGCTTCCCCTCGTGGTAGCGGCGCAGGGTCCGCACGCTCAGGTGGGTCAGACGCGAGAACTCCCCGATGGTCAGCACGCGTCCAGTGTGGAGGCTCCCCCTGGGGGAGGGTCCAACACTTGACCCTCCTGCGCCGCGAGGCCGCACGGTGACGACATGACACACACCGACCTCCGCTCCGACAACCTCCCGACCACCGTCCGCGACTTCCTCGCAGCCAGCACCGTGCACGACGCCGACACTGCCTCGTCGTTCCTCGTCGAAGACATCGTGATCGTCGACCAGAACGAGACCTTCCGGGGCCGCGACGAGGTGCACGCGTTCCTGCGCGATGCCGGCGCCGAGTTCGAGTACACCACCGAGCAGATCGGCGCCCGCCGCGTCGACGACGACCACTGGGTGGTGACCCTGCGCCTCGAGGGCACCTTCCCGGGCGGCGTCGCCGAGCTGGACTACCGCTTCACCCTCCGCGGCAACCTCGTGGCCGAGCTCGTCATCGCCAACCACGAGGCCTGAGCCCGACCGCACACCACCGAACTGTCAAAGGAAGAGGAAGAATGTCCAGCAAGGAACGTGACCGCCTCGACGGCCGCCACGCGCTCGTCACGGGCGGGTCGAAGGGTTCGGGCAAGGCCGTCGTCACCCGCCTGCGGGAGATGGGCGCCGACGTGTGGACCACGGCCCGGACGATGCCCCACGGGTACGACCGCCCCGACCGGTTCATCGAGGCGGACACGGCGACCGTCGATGGCGCGCAGCTCGTGGCGGACCGCATCGCCGAGTCCGTCGGCGCGCTCGACGTCCTCGTGCACGTCGTCGGGGGCGCCTCGACGCCGTCGGGTGGGTTCGCGGTCATCACCGAAGAGCAGTGGCTGACCGAACTGAACCTGAACTTCTTGGGTGCGGTGCGGCTCGACCGGACCCTTCTGCCGGCGATGGCCGGGGCGGGGTCGGGTGTGGTGCTGCACTTCACCTCGATCCAGCGGGAACTACCGCAGTACGACGCGTCGCTGGCGTACGCGGCAGCCAAGGCGGCGCTGCGCACGTACAGCAAGGGCCTCGCCAACGAGCTCGCACCGCGCGGCGTGCGGGTCAACGCGATCAGCCCCGGCGGCATCGAGACCGAGGCCTACGAGCGGTTCGTGGACCGGATCGCCGAGGGCAACGGGCTCACCCGCGAGGCCGCCAAGCAAACGATCTACGACTCCCTCGGCGGGGTTCCCCTTGGGCGGTTCGCCCAGCCCGAGGAGATCGCCGACCTGGTCGGGTTCCTGGTGTCGGACCGCGCGTCGGCCATCGTGGGCGCCGAGTACGTCATCGACGGCGGCACGGTCCCGACCGTGTGAGCCATGGGGGCGGCCTCAAGGAGTGGCCGCCCCGTCGAGACAACCCTTGGAACACTCGATGAGTCACCGACGAGGAACCCCATGACCACTCACGTCACCGCACCGCCCCCCGTCCAGCCGGTCGGACCGCCGCCCCCCTTCGATCCCGAACTCGCCCCCGTCCTGGACGTGCTGACCAGCATCCGGCCCCCGGACGCGTACCGCCCGGACACCATCGTCGAGATGCGCCAGCCCGTCCCCGGCGTACCGACCCCGACCGACGACGTCCTGTCGCGGGACGGCGCCTACCTCGTGCGCGAGAGGGCCGTGCCTGGTCCGGACGGGGACCCGGACGTCACGCTACTTGTTTGCCTCCCGCGGCAGGTGCGCACGCCGGTTCCGGCCATCTACTTCATCCACGGCGGCGGGATGATCGTCGGCGACAACCGGTTCGGCCTCCCCGAGATGCTGGACTTGGCTGAACCGCTGGGCACGGCGGTGGTCTCGGTCGAGTACCGGCTCGCGCCGGAAACTCCCCACCCGGGGCCTGTCGAGGACAGCTACGCCGGTCTCCGCTGGCTGTCGGAGCACGCCGACGAGCTCGGCGTAGACCCTGAGCGCGTCCTCGTCGCGGGCATGAGCGCCGGAGGCGGACTGGCCGTAGGTGTCGCCCTCATAGCCCGTGACCGTGGGGGCCCGACGATCGCGGGACAGCTGCTCCTGAGCCCCATGCTCGACGACCGCAACGACTCGCCCTCGGCGCGCCAGATGCGCGGCATCGGCATCTGGGACAACCGCTCCAACGAGACAGGCTGGAACGCGCTCCTCGGCGAGGGCGTGCGCGGGGGGCCGAATGTGTCCCCTTACGCCGCGCCGGCCCGCGCCGCGGACCTGTCCGGCCTGCCACCCACCTTCATCGACGTCGGCTCAGCCGAGACGTTCCGGGACGAGGACGTCGCCTTCGCGAGCCGCCTGTGGCAGGCCGGCGGCCGCGGTGAGTTGCACGTCTGGCCCGGCGGTTTCCACGGGTTCGACGTCGTGGCACCGTCCGCCGCGATCTCCAGGGACGCGTTTGCTGCCCGCGCGGCGTGGCTGCACCGCCTGCTGGGCAGGTGAACGGGCGGTGCAGACTTCGTGGAGGCCTGGTGTCAGGGGCGGCCCTTCACATGCTGAGGTTCATCTGATGGGTCGCTACCGCTTCTGGTGCGGTACTCGAGAGCTCCCATCGCTGCCCGATCCCGGAAATCGCCCGGGTTGGGGCGGACGCTGCGGTCGTGGCGGACCGAGGCGCTGGCCTACAACGGCTTCCGCTACTCCCGTATCCGCATCCTGCCACCGCGGAGCAGGCAGCCTGCTCCGCGGTGGCAGCGCTCAGTGGCCGAAGGTGAACCAGTTGACGTTCACGAAGTCGGCCGGTTGGCCGCTGGTGAAAGTCAGGTAGACGTCGTGCACCCCGGTGACCGCGGAGATGTTGGCCGGAACGGACCGCCAGCTCTGCCACCCGCCGGTGTTGCCGATGGCGAAGCTGCCGATCGGGGCGTTGGATCTGCTGTCCAGGCGGACTTCGACCAGGCCGCTGACGCCTCCCGCGGCGCCCGAGGCGACGCGTGCGACGAACTGGCGGGCCGGCGTACTGCCGAAGTCGATGCTGCGGTAGAGCGCCCAGTCGCCGTTGCCGATCTGGCTGAGGTTCTGGCCGCCGCCGGAGTCGCTGGTCGTCTCGAGGGCCACACCTGACTGCTGAGCGAACCCTTCGGCCTGCAAGGTCCCGTACGCGCCGGTGCCACCAGGAGGCGGCGTGGTCGGGGGAGTCGTGCCGCCGCCCTTGGTGGAGACCGCGACGTAGTCGACGACCATCGGGTGACCGGGCACGGTTTCGGCGCGCGGGGTCGGGCCGTTCAGCGCGTCGGGGAACGCGCCGCCCATCGCGACGTTGAGCAGGAGGAAGTAGCCCGCGTGCGACGTCATGCTCGCCCAGGTGTCGGCCGGCAGCTGGGCCTGCGTGACCGAGTGGAACTGCTGGCCGTCGACGTACCAGCGGAACGCGTTGGGCGAGCTGCTGGTGTCCCACTCGAACCGGTAGGTGTGGAACGCCGACTGGCAGCTCGCCCCGGGACAGACGCGGCTGGCGCCGAGGCCGCTGGTCTCGTTGCACGGACCGCCCGGGTTGACGCCGCAGTGCAGCACGGCCCAGACCGAGTTGATCCCGTTGACGTTCTCCATGATGTCGAACTCGCCGATGGCCGGCCAGTTCCAGTAGTTGCCCCGGTACGGCTGGCCGAGCGCCCAGAACGCGGGCCAGTAGCCGAGCGCCGCGTTGCCGGTGACGTTGGGCATCTGGATCCGGCCCTCGATCGCGAGGACGCCACCGGCGGGCGGTTTGAAGTCGGCGCGGTGGGTTTCGATCCGGGCCGACGTCCAGTTGCCGGCGCCGTCGCGCCGCGGAGTGATCCGCAGGTTGCCGGCGCCGTCGAGGGACAGGTTGTCCGGGCTGCTGGTGTAGTTCTGGATCTCGCCGGTGCCCCAGTTGGCCGGGCCGCCGGGGTAGCCGTGGCCGGTGTCGACGATCCAGTTCGCGCTGGACGGCAGGCTGCCGCTCGGGCCGTTGAAGTCGTCGGACCAGACCGTGGTCCAGCCCGCCGGTGGCGGCGGCACGCTGGCCTGAGCGGCGATGGTCAGCGGGACGGCGACCAGGATCGGGGCGACCAGCGCACTGAGCAGGGTCCTCAGCCTGGTCCTGGACGGTGTGTTCGGGCGGGAACGCATCATGACCTCCCTGGATGGGTTACGCCTATGGGAGCGCTCTCATCGCCCGGAGTCAACAGCTCGTCACGATTCCGCGCGGTCAGATCTGGCCGCGGTAGACCGTCGTACTGCGCCGCACGGTCATCCCGAGCCGCTCGTACATCGCCAGCGCGCCGGTCCCGGAGTGCGTCCACAGCGTCAGCGACGTGCGGCCCCGGGCGTGCATCGCCTGCGCCGCGATCGCGAGCAGCGCCTTCGCGACCCCGCGACCCCGATGGTCCTTGCGGACGGCGACCTGCTCGACGTACCCGTCCTCGGTGTCCGGCAGATCGAGGCTGAGCACCGCGCCGACCAGTTCGTCGCCGGCGAAGGCGAGCGGAGACAGCTCCGGGGCGAAGCTCGACCGCTCGATGCTCAGCCGCGCCCATTCGTCGTACGACTTGCGCCGCGGCTGCCAGTCGTCGAACGCGTCCTCGATCACCTGGTACGCCGCCTGCTCGTCACCGGGCGCGAACGGCCGGACCGTGAGCCCGTCGGGGATCCGGATCTCGAGGTCCGCGGTCGGCATCGTCAGCTGCCAGTTCGTCGCCAGCACCTCGTACCCGCGGGATCGCAGCAGTTCGGTGCCGGCCAGGTCCTGGTCGTCGACTGTCTGCGCGACCCAGTCCGTACCGACTTCCGCAGCCCGCGCCTCCGTCCAGGCCCGCAGGGCGCTGCCGATCCCCTGACCGCGGAAGCTGGGATCCACATCGACCTGGGCGCGCCGGCCTCGATTGATCCACGCCCATCCGGCCAGCCGCCCGTCCGCGGCGTGCACGACCAGGCTGTCGACGGCCGCGTCCAGGCCCGGACGGTTCAGCGCGGCTTCGATTCCGTCGGCGCCTGTCTCGACGACGCCGATGAGGTCGCGTTCCACCGCGCTCACCAGGGCATGAATCGCCGGTACGTCGGCGGTCGTGGCTGGGCGCGCGGTGCAGCCGACGGGCAGGTCGAGGAGTGGGGCCATGCGCGGGATCTTGCCCCGCACCCGCCGCTCTCCGCAAAAGTGGCAGGTTGTGGTAGGTCACACAGTGTTTGCGGCGACCCCCGGATCTGTCACGATGTGAGCGAACCGGGTCGACCTGAACAGAGCAGCAAGGCCCCTCCTTCCCGCCAACGAGGAGTGTCGCTGTGCGTACCGTGAGGGCCGGTCTCGGCGCCGCCGTCGTTGTTGTGGCGCTGGCCGCCTGTGGAGCCGGTGCGGACAGTACGGCGCAGACCGGGCCGGCGCCGTCCGTCAGTACGTCGTCCGCTTCGCCGGCGCCTTCGACTCCCGCTCGGAGCGACGACAACCTGTCGCCCGCGAACCTCGCGTCGGAGTTGCTCAGCCAGTTGGCGGCGAAGGGAACGTTCCGGGTCGTCTCCCGGACCCAGAATCCGGGCCGCGACGTCGTGCTCGTCACCGCCGACCTGAAGCTGACCCGCGAGGGCACCGACCTGGTCGCGAACGGTCATGGCCGGAAGGTGGTCAGGACCGGCCAGGCGCTCTATCTCAAGGATGCTGCGCTGACCGACAGCAGGTCGCGGCCCTGGCTGGAGATCGCCGGTGACGGTGACGCCGCCCGGTACGCCGACCAGCTCGTCCGCGCGGCCCGAGTCCACGAGGTGATCGGCGGCGCGGCCCACGCCACCGCCTTCCAGCGCGGCGACCGGGTGACGGTCAACGGCGCAGCGGCCCAGGAGTACGTCGTCACGCTCGACCTGCCCCGGGCCACGGCGGCCGAGGCGCTGGGCGGGTTCCTCACCGCGGCCGACGCCAAGAAGTTGCCTGAGGCACTCACCTTGCGGATCGCCGTCGACGCCCGCTGCCTGCCGGTCCAGCTGCGGTTCACCCTGGACGACGCGGACGTCGTCGCCACCTTCAGCCGCTTCGGCCAGAAGCTGACCGTCACCCCGCCACCCGCCGCGAAGATCGGTGAGCTCGACCTCAGCTGACATCGCGGGCCGATCCGGTGAGGCCGCGCAGCAGGACGGCGAGCGCGACCAGCACGATGCCGAACCAGACCACGCTCGTCACGCCGACCTGGTCGGCGAACAGTCCGCCGATCAGCGCACCGAGCGCGATGCAGGTGTTGTACGCCATCGTGTTGAGTGACATCGCGGCCTCGAACGCCTGCGGCGCGGCCGCGAGGGTCATGGAGATCTGACTGAGCTGTACGACGCCGAAGGCCAGCCCCCACAGGATCATCGCGACGATCACGCCGGCGTCGTTCGTACCGGCGACCAGGAGCAGGACGAGCGCGGCGACCATGGCGAGTCCGCCGCCGACGAAGCTGCCGCGCAGGCTGCGGGTGACGGTGTGGCCGCCGAGGAAGTTGCCGATCGCACCGCCGATCCCGAAGACGATCAGGACGACGGTGACGAAGCCGACGCCGGCCGACGCGTTCTGCTCGAGGTACGGCCGGACGAAGGTGTACGCGCCGAAGTGGCCGAGCACGAACAGCACGACCATGAGCAGCACCACGCGCAGCGACACGTTCCTGACCGGCAGCTGAAAGACCTCGCGGACCGAAACCGCGTTGGCCGAGGGCAGCGACGGGACGGTGGCGGCGACCGCGAGCAGGACCACCGCGCTGAGCGCCGCCCAGATCGCGAACGTGGTGCGCCAGCTGGTCGCGCTCTCCAGCAGCGTGCCGAGCGGGATGCCGACCACGGTGGCGATCGAGATGCCGGACATCACGACGGCCGCGGCCCGCCCGGCGTGCTTCGGCGCGACGATGCGCATCGCCATGCTGACGCCGATCGCCCAGAAGACGCCGCTGGCGAAGCCCATCACCATCCGGGTGCCGAGGATCAGCGGGTAGTTCGGGGCGATCGAGGTGATCAGGTTGCCGGCTGCCAGTACGGCCAGCAGCGTCGTCAGCAGCTTGCGCCGGTTGACGCGCCGGCTCCACGCGACGATGAACGGTACGCCGAGCCCGGCCGCGACTCCCTGAGCCGTCACCATCAGGCCGGCCGCGCCGAGGGAGACGTCGAGGCTCTGGCTGAGCGGGGTGAGCAGGCCGATCGGCATCAGTTCGGTGGTCAGGAAGACGAACAGGCTGGCGGTGATGGCAGCCACGCCCAGCCATCCCCGGATCGGGGACACCTGCTGGGACGACGTGGCTGTCCTGTCTTCACGAGTGGTCATGGCCCCCAGTCTTGGGCGTTGCCTATCAATGAGTCCAACACATGCTTGTCACTCGATTGATCTCCGATCATGATTGATCGAATGGAGCTCCAGCAGATGCGGTACGTCGTCGCCGTCGCCGAGACGAACAACTTCACCCGGGCCGCCCAGCGCTGCCTCGTGGTCCAGTCGGCGCTCAGCCATCAGATCGCGCGGCTCGAGCACGAGCTGGGCGCGAGGCTGTTCGAACGCACCAGCCGCCGGGTCCGGCTGACCGCGGCCGGCGCGGCGTTCCTGCCGGTCGCCCGTCAGTGCCTGGACGCGGCGGAGCGGGCGGCCGCCGAGGTCGCGGCGACGATCGGCGAGGTGCGCGGCCACCTCGCGCTCGGGACGATCCCCTCGGTGGCGGCCGTAAACCTTCCCGCCGTCGTCAAACAGTTCCACCAGCGGCACCCGAAGGTGCGGGTCAGCTTCGACGTCGGCGCGAGCAACGAGCTCACCGAGCAGGTCCGGCAGGGCGAGCTCGAAGTCGCCTTCCTCGGCATCCCGGCCACCGCGCGCCCGCAAGGCGTCGTGGCTCGCGAGCTGGCCACCGAACGGCTGGTGGCCGTGGTCTCCCCGGACCACCACCTGGCCGGCGAGACCACGATCGACCTGCGCAGCCTGTCCGAGGAGGTCTTCGTGGACCTGCCGGCCAAGACCGCGGGCCGCGCGCAGTCCGACCTGGCCTTCACCGCCGCCGGCCTCACTCGCCAGGTCGCCTTCGAAGTGACCAACGCGGACTACCTGACGCGGTTGGTCGCCGCCGGCCTGGGCGTGGCAATGCTTCCGCCGTCGTACGTCGAGACGCTGGCCGGCCTCGTCGCGATCGAGGTCGTCGACGCGCCGGCCCGCGCCGAGTATCTGATCTGGGGCCGCGGTCCGCGCAGTCCAGCGGCCACGGCCTTCCTGGAGTTGCTGGGCTACGCGCCGGATTGAGCGACGGCAGCCTTCAGCTGAGGCTGTCGGCCGCCTCGACCTCTTCGCGGGAAATGCCGAGCAGGTACAGGATCGTGTCCAGGTAGGGCACGCTGAGGTGGGTGTCGGCGGCGGCCCGGACGACCGGCTTGGCGTTGAACGCGACGCCGAGGCCGGCGGCGGCGAGCATGTCGAGGTCGTTGGCGCCGTCGCCGATCGCGACGGTTTGCGACAGCGGGGTGTTCGAGGCGGCGGCGAAGCGGCGGAGCGCGACGGCCTTGCCGGCCCGGTCGACGATGTCGCCGACCACCTTGCCGGTGAGCTTGCCGTCGACGATCTCCAGCTCGTTGGCCGCGGCGTAGTCGATGCCGAGATCGGCCGCGATCTTGTCGGTGATCTGGCTGAACCCGCCGCTGACGATCGCGAACTGGTAGCCGAGCCGCTTCAGTGTCCGGACCAGCGTCCGCGCACCCGGCGCGAGCTGGATCGCGTCGTACACCTCGTCGAGCGCGGTGGCCGGCAGTCCCTCGAGCCGGGCCACGCGATGCCGCAGCGACTCGGCGAAGTCGAGTTCGCCGCGCATCGCCTGCTCGGTGACCGCGGCGACCTCCGCCTCACGACCGGCGTGGGCGGCGAGCATCTCGATCACCTCGCCCTGGATCAGGGTCGAGTCGACGTCCATCACGATCAGCCGCTTCGCCCGCCGGTACAGCCCACCGGCCTGTACGGCGACGTCGAGCCGCTGCCGGACACCTTCCATCGCGAGCACAGGCCGCAGTGCGTCGGGGTCGGCACCGGACACCGCGATCTCGACCGCGGTCACCGGGTAGCGCGCCATCCGGCTGATCCGGTCGATGTTCGCGCCGGTGTCGGAGATCCGGCCGGCGATCGCGGCGAACCCCTCGGCGGTCAACGGCGAACCGATCACCGTGACCTGGGTCCGGCCCTTGCGGCGCGGTTCGTTGTCGCCGACACCCTTCTTCACGTCGATGTCGACGTCGAGCTGCTCGGCCAGCTCCTTCAGTTCCTTCTTGAGCTCCTTGTGGTCCCGCGGCGCCGACAGCAGCACCCCGAGCACCAGCCGTCCCCGCAGCACGACCTGCTCGGCGTCGATCACCTCGAGCCCGCGACTCGCGATCGTCGACAACACCGCCGACGTCAGACCCGGACGGTCCGTACCGGTCAACGTGACCAGCAGCGTCGGGCGGTTCAGCGGGGGCGTCTCTTGCTCAGCCTGTCCTGTCATCGCAGAACAGAACGCTAGCCGAGTCCGCCCGGCCCCTGGACGCCCGGTCCACATCCCGTCTGCCTGCCACCCGGCCGTCAACTGGTGGCCGGAGTCCCTGGGGGATGTGAAGGAGCCGACTGCAGGGGAGCGGCGTCAGGTCAGCGGAGGGTGAAAGGCCCGCACGCAGCAACAAGAGCTCGCCGAGCAGCAGCGGCAAGGCCGATCAGAGCACGGCGACGAGCATCGGCCTCCGCGCCGGTCACCGCGGCGCCGTCGTCCTCCAGCGCCGCGTCGGCGATCGCCAGACAACGCCGCGCCGTCGCGGCCGCCTTCACCGCGCGAGCGTCGTACCCGGGAGCGAGGTCGTCGCCCTGGCCCTGACCGATCTTGCGGATGTCGATCAGCGCGTCGGCGATCTCCGGCTTCCATCGCGCGACGTCCAGCGCCGCCAGCGACTCGGCCGCCTCGATCAGCGCCGCCCGCAACCCACGGTCGGCCTCACCGAAGTCCGCCGGCGGGGGAGTCTGCGCGGCCAGCACCGACCACTGCACGGCCGGCCCGACGTACGCCGG
The DNA here is from genome assembly GCF_001984195.1 of Kribbella sp. ALI-6-A. Classification (GTDB taxonomy): domain Bacteria; phylum Actinomycetota; class Actinomycetes; order Propionibacteriales; family Kribbellaceae; genus Kribbella. The sequence goes on along the minus strand of NZ_MTQN01000011.1, from coordinate 391,903 downwards.
AACCAGCCCGATGCCGGCCCCAGCCAGTACGACGGCCTCGCCCGCCTCGAGCGCGGACTCGTTGAACGCCGGCGGTCCGGCGAGCCCGATCGGGTCACCCGGCACGGGCAAGGCCAGGTATGCCTCGCGCGCACCGGCGGCGCGCAGGAGATTGAGCGCCACCGGCAACGTCGCGGGCTCGGGATGCGCTGCGAGCCCGGCGACATGGTGCCCGACGTCCGGGCCGACGATCTTGTGCGCGGCGGTGTCGGGGTCACAGGTCCCGGCGAGCATCGCGTTCGTCCACACGGTGAAACGCACCGAGGCGGCAGTCGTCAGCACGTCCGCAAGTCTCCCATCACGCCGTACCGGCGGCGACACCAGCAGGGTCGTCGCCGGACCTGTTCGGCCACCCCGTAGGTTTTGCCTCATGACTGCAGTGGTGGAGCTGGCCGGCATCACGATCGTCCGGGACGAGACGCGTCTGCTCGACGGCGTCGACTGGACCGTAAACGAAACCGACCGCTGGGTGGTGATCGGCCCGAACGGCGCCGGCAAGACCACGTTGCTGCAGGTGCTCGCGGCCCAGATGCACCCGACGTCCGGCGTGGTCGGGTTGCTCGGCGAGGTGCTCGGCACCGTCGACGTTTTCGAGCTGCGTCCGCGCATCGGCCTGACCAGCGCGGCGCTGGCCGACCGGCTGCCGAAGGGCGAGCGGGTCTCCGACGTCGTCGTGTCCGCTTCGTACGCCGTACTGGGTCGCTGGCGGGAGGAGTACGACGAGGTCGACCACCAGCGCGCCAAGGAGCTGCTGACCGAGCTGGGCATCGGTCACCTCAGCGACCGCACCTTCGGCACGTTGTCCGAGGGGGAGCGCAAGCGGGTGCAGATCGCCCGGGCGCTGATGACGGACCCGGAGCTGATGCTGCTCGACGAGCCGGCCGCCGGTCTCGACCTGACCGGTCGTGAGCAGCTGGTCCGCTCGCTGAGCTCGATCGCGACCGCCGAGGGCGCACCGGCGATGGTGCTCGTGACGCACCACGTCGAAGAGATCCCGCCCGGCTTCACCCACGCCATGCTGCTGAAGCAGGGCCGGGTCGTCGCGGCCGGCCCGATGGACCAGGCGCTGACCGCCGAGACGCTCAGCGAGACCTTCGACCTGGCCCTGACCCTCGAGCACAGCGACGGCCGGTACACCGCCCGGGCCTTCTGACCCCTCCGCCCACCCCGCGATCCTCAGCGACCGACCCCGCCGCAAACCGTTCCACCCCACCGCAATCGTTGCGTCCGACCGCAACCGGTCTGCCCTGTCCGCGCGGTACTGTCGAAGACAGGCACCCTCGAAGTCCCGGTTGGGGAATCCGCCGGACTTCGGGCTGCGTCCGACGGGTGGTGGACCTGCCAGAGGTCCCGATCGCGGATAGGGTTGGCAGATGATGGATTGGCTGCGGGACAACGTCTGGGCGGCATGGCTCGGAATCGCCGTCGTGCTCGGCCTCGCGGAGCTGGCCACGCTCGACTTCACCCTGCTGATGCTGGCCGCCGGCGCGCTCGCCGCGACCGGTGCGGCCGCACTGTTCCCAGGCCTGCTGTGGCTGCAGATCGTTGTCGGTCTGCTGACCGCGGCCGCGATGCTCGGCGCGATCCGCCCGCTGCTGGTGCGCAAGATCCACCACGGGGTGGAGATGAAGACCGGCTCCCAGCACGTGGTCGGCCGCACCGGCGTGGTGGTCAAGGAGATCCACCCCGACAGCCTCGGCTCGATCAAGCTCGGCGGTGAGCTGTGGACCGCGCGGCCGTTCGACGACCTGACCACGATCGCGCCGGGCACCCGGGTCGAGGTGATGCAGATCGACGGCGCGACCGCCGTCGTCTACCCGGTCGGCCTGCCGCTCGGCCATCACCAGCACGAGTCCGACCGGCCCGACACCCAGCCGACGACCGACGCGAAACCCGATTCCGACCCGCCGCGCTGAGCGCCGCCGGCCGTTCTCCGGCCCGACGCCGGATCGTGAGGGAACCGGGCTGGGCAGTGGCCCGTCGATAGGAAAGACTGTCGATCCTGATTCGTTCGAGTGGAGGGTCACGTGGAAGCGTTCCTCATCGTGCTGGCACTGGTGGCATTACTGGTGGTCGTCACGTTGGTCAAGTCCGTCCGGGTCGTGCAGCAGCAGACCGTCGGCATCGTGGAACGGTTCGGGAAGTTCAAGGTCGGTCTGCAGCCCGGCCTGAACCTGCTGACCCCGTTCGTCGACAAGGTGCGCTACACGATCGACATGCGCGAGCAGGTGGTCGCGTTCCCGCCGCAGGGCGTCATCACCGAGGACAACCTGATGGTGTCGATCGACTCCGTCATCTACTTCCAGGTCAACGACCCGGTGCGCGCGACGTACGAGATCTCCAACTACATCCAGGCGATCGAGCAGCTGACGATGACGACGCTGCGCAACATCATCGGTGGCATGGACCTGGAGCAGACGCTGACGTCTCGCGAGGAGATCAACGAGAAGCTGCGGTACGTGCTGGACGAGGCGACCGGCAAGTGGGGCATCCGGGTCAACCGGGTGGAGCTGCGCTCGATCGACCCGCCGCCGTCGATCCAGGACTCGATGGAAAAGCAGATGCGCGCCGACCGCGACAAGCGCGCGGCGATCCTGACCGCCGAGGGTATGCGGCAGTCGGCCGTGCTGTCGGCCGAGGGCCAGAAGCAGTCCGCGATCCTCACCGCGCAAGGTGACAAGGAGTCCCGGATCCTGCGCGCGCAGGCCGAGCGGGAGGCCCGGATCCTGAAGGCGCAGGGTGAGGCGCAGGCCATCACCACGGTCTTCAACGCGATCCACGCCGGCAAGCCCGACCAGGGCCTGCTCGCCTACCAGTACCTGCAGATGCTGCCGTCGATCGCGCAGGGCGACTCCAACAAGCTGTGGATCATCCCGAGCGAGATCGGCAAGGCGATGGAGGGCCTGGGCAGCGCCGTTGGCCAGATCGCCGGCATCCCGCAGAAGGCCGAGGGCCCGTTCCCGGAGCCGCACGAGGTCCAGCAGGACGAGCCGACCCCGGAGTTGTCGAGTACGCCGGACGCCGCGGTCGCCGAGGCCGACAACGCCGTTCAGGAGGCGATCGAGGCCGCGCAGCGTGCCGCGGTCAGCTCCCGGGCGCAGCAGCCGGCCACGCCGGCCGTCACCTCGACGCAGGACACCGTCCCGCCGGCCACCCCGCCGTCGCCGCCGCAGCAGCAGTAGGGTTTCGCCTTCCTGGTAAGGCATCCGGCCCGGTGCTCACCTCTCGGTGGGCGCCGGGCCGTTCTGGTGCCCCGGACATTTGCGCGTTCAACGACTGGACGCGTGCGCCACCGGTCAGGTCAGGTGCGTAAAGTCGGGCAGCGATGACATGGTTCGAGGCGCTGTTCGTCCTGGTGGCGGGTGTGGGCGCGGGCACGATCAACGCGGTGGTGGGCTCGGGCACGTTGCTGACCTTCCCCGCGTTGCTGGCTGTCGGGATTCCACCGGTCCTGGCGAACGTGAGCAACAGCGTCGGTCTCTCACCCGGTACGGCGGCCGGCGCGATCGGCTACCGGCGTGAGCTCGAGGGACAGCGCGGCCGGATGATCCGGCTGGTCCCGGCCTCGCTGATCGGCGGGGTGGTCGGCGCGGTGCTGTTGCTGACCCTGCCGGCCTCGGCCTTCCACGCCGTCGTCCCGGTCCTGATCCTGCTCGGCTGCGTGCTGGTCGCGTTCCAGCCCTGGCTGTCGAAATGGATCAGCGTGCCGACCCACACCCATCGCGGCGCCTGGTGGGTGATCCCGGCGGTCTTCCTCACCGGCGTGTACGGCGGCTACTTCGGCGCCGCCCAGGGTGTTCTGCTGATGGCGATCCTCGGCCTCGGCCTGGACGCCAACCTGCAGCGGATGAACGCCCTGAAGAACGTGCTGGCCACCTTCGTCAACACCGTCGCGGCGATCCTGTTCGTGATCGTCGCGGACGTCGACTGGCTGGCCGCGGCGCTGATCGCGGTCGGCTCGACGATCGGCGGCTTCGTCGGTGCCCGCTACGGCCGCAAGCTGCCGCCGGTCGCGTTGCGCTGCCTGATCGTGCTGATCGGCGCGGTCGCGATCGTCACGATGGTGCTCTGAGCCTCAGCTCGTCGCCGTGGCGCTGAGTCCACTGATCAGCAGGTCGAGCCCGTAGTCGAACTGCTCGTCGCCGCCGGTCGTCCGGGCCAGCTCCGGCGCCAGCTCGACAACGGTCGGGAATTCGCTCGGAGACAACGACGCCATCGTGGTCCGCAGCCGCCGCAGGCCCTTCGGGTCGCGCTGCTCGGTGGCCATCTGGATCTCCCACGAGGTCGCCCCGAGCACGTAGGTGAACAGCGTCGTGTGCGTCCGCGCCGCGGTCTGCTTGTCGAACCCGGCCGAGCGCAGCACGCCGAGCAGTCCCTCGGCCACCCGCGCGGTTTCGTGCCCGCTCAGTGGCCGGCCGGCGAGTAGTTGCGCGAGGCAAGGATGCTGCAGCATCAGCCGGCGCAGGCCCCGGCAGACGGCCCGCACCTGGTCGGGCCAGGCGTCGCCGTCCGGCGCGGGCGGCAGCAGACCCATCAGGTGGTCGCGGACCGCGTCGTACAGGTCGTCCTTGCTGCGGAAGTAGGTGTAGATCGCCATCGGACCGACCCCCAGCTCGCCGGCCAGTGCGCGCAGGCTGAAGGCCTCGAAACCGCGGGTCTCCATCAGCTCCAGCGCGGTCGCGATGATCAGGTCGGGGTTGAGGGTGTTCCTCGGCGTCCGTGTCGGCATCGTCACCTTTCGTGGGTCACCCTTCGGATTCGCTAACGTACACTGTATTGTACGGTGTAAGGAGTAAACCCCATCGGAAGGAAGTGTCAGGCGTGCGTGCAGTGCAGATCACCGAGTTCGGCGGCCCTGAGGTGCTGAAGGTCAGCGAGGTCGACGCGCCGGTGGCCGGCGACGGCCAGGTGCTGATCACCGTCGACCGGGCCGGCATCAACTACGCCGACACCCACCAGGTGGAGAACAGCTACCTGTCGAAGACCGAACTTCCGCTGATCCCCGGCGGCGAGGTCGTCGGCCGTACGGCGGACGGCCGGCGCGTCGTCGCGCTGGTCGGCTCGGGCGGGTACGCCGAGCAGGCCGTGGCCGCCGCACCGTACGCGTTCGACGTTCCCGACGGTGTGAGCGACGGCGACGCGCTCGCGCTCGTTCTCCAGGGCACGACCGCCTGGCACCTGCTGAAGACCTCGACGCACCTCGCGCCGGGCGAGTCCGTGCTCGTGCACGCCGGCGCCGGGGGAGTCGGGTCCCTCGCCGTCCAGCTCGCGAAGCTGTGGGGTGCCGGCCGGGTGATCGCGACCGCGTCGTCGGACGACAAGCGCAAGCAGACACTCGACCTCGGTGCGGACGCCGCGATCGACGGCACGCCTGAGGGACTGAAGGACCGGATCATCGAGGCGAACGGCGGCAAGCGGGTCGACATCGTGCTCGAGATGGTCGGTGGCAAGACCTTCGACGAGTCCTTCGACGCCCTGGCCCGGTTCGGCCGGCTGGTCACCTTCGGTTCGGCGTCCCGGCAGGCCGCCGAGGCGATCGCGCCAGGCCGCCTGATGAAGGGGTCGAAGACCATCGCCGGTTTCTGGCTGGCCGATTGCTTCAAGACGCCGGCGCTGCTCGCGGACCCGCTGCGCGAGCTGTTCGACCTGACCGTCGCCGGCAAGCTGCACCCGGTCGTCGGTGGTGACTACCCGCTGTCCGAGGTCGCCCGTGCGCACGAGGACATGCGCGCCCGCCGGACCGTCGGCAAGCTCCTGCTCGACCCCACCCGCTGAACTCCATTCCAGGGAGAACGATCCGCATGACCATCGCAGTCGAGAAAGTCGTCTACACCGCCCGCGCCACCGCTCAGGGTGGTCGGGACGGTCACACCGCCAGCGACGACGGCAAGCTGGACGTCACCGTCGCGCCGCCGAAGGAGATGGGCGGCAACGGCGAGGGCACGAACCCCGAGCAGCTGTTCGCGGCCGGCTTCGCCTCCTGCTTCCACAGCGCGCTGAAGCTGGTCGCCCGCCGGGCCCGGGTCGACAGTGACGGCTCGACCGTCACCGCCGAGGTCGGCATCGGCCCGATCAACGGCGGCGCCGGCTACGGCCTCGAGGTCGCGCTGGTGATCAGCCTGCCCGGCGTCGAGCGATCGGTGGCCGAGGAACTGGTCGCGAAGGCGCACGAGGTCTGCCCGTACTCCAACGCCACCCGCGGCAACATCAAGGTCGACCTCGCGGTCGCCTGAGCGATCCCGCGAACCTCTGGACGATCAGAATCCTGATCGTCCAGAGCTTCAGTTCATCCGTTCGAGGGCTTCGAGCAACAATCGCTGGGTCTCACCGACCGGCGCCGCCGCGATGCTCAGCGCGTCCATGATCGCGGCGTACTCGTCGAGGTCCTCGACCTTGTCCAGGTACAGCGCGCTGGCCGCGTGCTCGATGTACACCACGTCGGGCAGGTCGCCTTCGGGGAAGCGCAGAATACTGAACGCGCCACCGGCACTGGGGTAACCGACGCTGCTGAACGGCATCACCTGCAGGGTGAGGTTCGGCAGTTTGGTCATCTTGATCAGGTGCTCGATCTGCTCGCACATCGCCTCGCGGCCGCCGACCGGCCGGTGCAGCACGGCCTCGTCGATCACCACCCAGAGCTTGACCGGGTTGGCGCGGGTGAGGATCTGCTGGCGGGTGACCCGGAGCGCGACCCGCTGGTCGATCTCCTCCTGCGGCAGGTAGGCCTTGCCGAACTGGACCACCGCGCGGGCGTAGTTCTCGGTCTGCAGCAGGCCGGGCACGAACAGCACCTCGTAGGTGCGGATCAGCTTGGCGGCGACCTCGAGGCCGACGTAGTTGGAGAACCAGGCCGGCATCACGTCGCCGTACCGGGACCACCAGCCGGGGTTGTTCGCGGCCCGGGCCAGGTCCATCAACCGGTCCCGCTCGCGCTCGTCGGTCAGCCCGTACAGCTCCAGCAGGTCGGCGACGTCACGTTCCTTGAAGCCGACCCGGCCGAGCTCCATCCGGCTCACCTTGGACTCCGAGGAGCGGATCTGCCAGCCCGCCTCGGCCCGGCTGATCCCGGCCGCCTCGCGCATCCGGCGCAGGTGCCCGCCCAGCATGATCCGCAGAGCGGTCGGCCCGCCGTCGTCCCCGCCTGCCACGGTCACGACCTCATCACGCCTTCCCCAGCCTCCCTGCGCTGCCCGTCCCGGGCACCCGACAGCTGCCTCTCACCCGAAGACCTTCCCGATGTTATCCCGCCCGGGCGGATCTGGCGCGGCTTTGCGCCGGTCAGCCGCCCGCTGACCCGGAAGGCTTCGGCGTCGGAACGGTTCAGGCCGACGGGACGGCCAGGGCGAGCACGGTGGCGCTGGGCAGCTTGGCCAGGTCGGCGCCCTCGACGAGGATCTTCGACGCGCGGATGCCGCTGCCGATGACCACCGGTCCGGCCTGGACGACCGCCTCGTCGATCAGCACCGGCCAGTCGGCGGGCAGCCCGATCGGCGTGATGCCGCCGTACTCCATGCCGGTCGAGCCGACCGCGTCGTCCTGGGCCGCGAACGAGATCTTGCGGACCCCGAGGTGCTTGCGGATCACCCCGTTGACGTCGGCCCGGTCGGTGGCCAGCACCAGCACCGCCGCGTACGTCGACTCGCCGGCCCGCTTGCCGTGCACGATCACGCAGTTCGCCGACGCTGCCATCGGGACGTCGTACTGCGCGCAGAACGCCGCCGTGTCGGCCAGCTCCGGATCGATGGCCGCCGCGTACGCCGGGAGGTCACCGACCGCGGCCCGGACCGGCTCCGCGAGCAGGTCCGGTACGTCGGCCGCCGGCTGCCACTCGAGCTTGCCGAGCTGGGGGCCGGTCACTACGACGCCACCTCGCCCAGCAGGTCGGCGTACTCGGGGTGCTTCTCGAAGTACTGGCGGTAGTACGGGCAGGCCGGCTTGACCTTGAGCCCTGCGGCGCGCGCGTCCTCGAGTGACTGCTTGGCGATCTGGCCGGCCACGCCGCGGCCCTGGAACTCCGGCATCGTCTCGGTGTGCAGGAAGGTGATGTGGTCGCTGATCCGTCGGTAGGTGGCGATCCCCATCAGCGCACCGGAGGCGTCGCGCGCCTCGTACCGATGCTGTTCGGGGGCGTCTGCGACGGTCACGTCGTTGTCCATGCCGCCACTGTAGCCAGCCTCCGCAGGCGGGGGACCTGGGTGCCCGAGTGCCGGAAGCCGCCGATCGTGTGACCACGCGTTTGCGGCGCGTGACGCCCGGGGTACGGGCTTGGGCGGACAACTTCAGACCGGCCAGGAGGAGGGCGGGGTATGACAGAACACGCGTTGGAGGAGGGCAAGGCGATACCGAGCCTGGTGCCCGCCCGGATGGACCGGTTGCCGTGGACCCGGTTCCACTGGATGATCGTCGTCGGCCTCGGCGTCTCCTGGATCCTGGACGGGCTGGAGATCCAGCTGGTCTCGCTGGTCGGCAACGTGCTCAAGGAGTCGCAGACCCTTGGACTGACCACCGCCCAGGTCGGGCTGCTCGCCTCGATCTACCTGGCCGGCGAAGTCGTCGGTGCCCTGTTCTTCGGCCGGCTGACCGACCGCTGGGGCCGCCGCAACCTGTTCATCATCACGCTGATGGTCTACCTGCTCGCCTCCGGCGCGGCCGGTCTGACCTGGGACTTCTGGTCGATGGCCGTGTGCCGGTTCATCGCCGGTATGGGCATCGGCGGCGAGTACGCCGCGATCAACTCCGCGATCGACGAGCTGATCCCGTCGAAGTACCGCGGCCGGGTCGACATCGGCGTCAACGGCACCTACTGGGGTGGTGCCCTGATCGGTTCGGCGATCGGCCTGGTCTTCCTCAACGACGACCTGGTGCCGATCGAGTGGGGCTGGCGGCTGTGCTTCCTGATCGGGCCGGTGATGGGCCTGATGATCATCTACCTGCGCCGGCACATCCCGGAGAGCCCGCGCTGGCTGATGACGCACGGCCGGGTCGCGGAGGCCGAGGCGACCGTCGACCGGATCGAGGAGACGGTCCGCCGGCAGGGCGGCGAGCTGCGCGAGGTCCGCGACGACGAGGCGATCAACCTGATCGACTACCCGCCGGTGACGTATCGCGAGATCGCCCGGGTGATGCTGCGTGACTACCGCAGCCGGTCGTTCCTCGGCTTCTCGATGATGGTCACCCAGGCCTTCCTGTACAACGCGATCTTCTTCACCTACGCGCTGGTGCTGAAGGCGTACTTCGGGCTGAACGACTCCAGCATCGCGCTGTACTTCTTCCCGTTCGCGATCGGCAACCTGGCCGGTCCGCTGCTGCTCGGCCACTTCTTCGACACCATCGGCCGGCGCAAGATGATCCTGGCCACCTACGCCACGTCGGCGGTCGTGCTGTTCGTCACCGCGCTGCTGTTCAACGCCGGTGCGCTGAACGCGGTGACGCTGACCGGGCTGTGGTGCGTGGTCTTCTTCTTCGCCTCGGCGGGCGCGTCGTCGGCGTACCTGACGGTCAGCGAGATCTTCCCGATCGAGCTGCGTGGCCAGGCGATCTCGTTCTTCTTCGCGATCTCGCAGCTGACCGGTGGTGTGGTGGCGCCGTTCCTGTTCGCGTCGCTGATCGGTGAGGGCGACAACCCGGCCCGCGGTCCGCTGACGGCCGGTTACATCGTCGGCGCCGTGGTGATGCTCGTCGGTGGACTGATCGCGTGGTTCTTCGGCGTGGACGCCGAGCAACAGTCGCTGGAGAACGTGGCGACCCCGTTGTCGGCCCGCGAGCGCGCGTCGTCCACCCGCTTCCAGGGCACCACCCCGCGCCTGCCCAGCACGAAGGCCAACGACCGCGGTATCACCCCGATCGTCCCGAACGGCGGCGACCAGGAGGATCCGCCCAAGGACACCTGAGCCGAATCCGGCCAACGGCGGCGCGACGGCGCCGGTATCCGGTGTGCTCAGGCCGGCGGGTCCGGCCGGCCGGATGCCGACGTCCGCGCCGCGTCCCGGAAGGTTCTGGGCGACGAACCGACCACGCGGCGGAACGCGGTGCTGAACGCGCTCTCGGACCGGTAGCCGGTGGCCCGCGCGACCTCGGAGATCGACAGCGTGTCGCGGGCGAGGGCGTCGCGGGCGAGGCTCATGCGCCACTGGATCAGGTACTCCAGCGGTGGGACGCCGACGTGGCTCTTGAACGCCTGGGCGAACGCGGACCGCGACATGTGACCGATCTCGGCCAGCTCTTGCAGGGTCCAGGGACGGGCCACGTCCGCATGCACGGCCCGCAGAGCGGCACCGATGCCGTCCTCGTTCAGGGCGCCCAGCCAGCCGGTGGGCCGGTCTGTCTGGCCTGCGTGTGCCCGCAGCATGTGGACGAGCAGGATCTGGGCGAGATGGTTCTGCACCAGCGGGCCACCGGCGGCGGCGATCGCGACCTCGCCGGCCAGGTGATCGATCAACTGCCCGAGCCGTCGGCCGTGAGGATCGGCTGCGCGGACGATCACGAGCGGCGGTAGGAGATCGGTCAGCAAGGCCGCGTTCTGGTCGTCGAAGGTGATGTGCCCGGCGCAGAGGTAGAGGTCGTCCTCCGACTCCGGACCGATCCGCACCAACCCGTCGTCCGCACCCGCCAGTACCGGGGCCGCCGGGCGGGCGCTCGCGTCGAGCGTGCTCGCCAGCACGTACGGCGGCGGGTTGCCCAGCATGAAGGTGTCACCCTCGTGCAGGAGAACCGGTTCGTGACCTTCGAGGATCAGCCAGCACTTGCCGCGCACGAGGCCGCCGATCCGCACGTGCAGGAACGGGTCGAAGCGCAAGGCCCACGTGCCCACGGCCCGCAGGCTCGGCTCGATCACCGTGCGCGGCCGCAACAGGCCGATCGCGTCGGCCACCGGATCCTGAAAGCCGAGCACCGCTCACCGCCTCCTGGACGATACGTAAAGAATTGTGGACTTCACATCATGGATCGTACTGCGTTCCGCAAGCAATATCGGTAGCGGAAGAACCGACAGCGAGACATTGATGGAGAGACTGGACATGGGACAGCTGGAAGGCAAGACAGCGGTGGTGACCGGGGCAAGCACCGGGATCGGTCTGGCCACCGCCGTACGGCTCGCGGACGAGGGGGCGTACGTGTTCGTCACCGGACGGCGCGAGGCCGAACTGGAAGCCGCCGTCAAGACGATCGGGCCGGACCGGGCGACGGGTGTGGCCGGCGACGTCTCCCGACCCGCCGACCTGGATCGGCTCTACGACGCGGTCCGGGCGCGCGGCAACGGGCTGGACGTACTCGTGGCGAACGCGGCGGTTGGTTCGTTCGTGTCGCTCGAACAGACCACGGAGCAGCACTTCGACCAGATGTTCGGGGTCAACGTCCGCGGCACGCTGTTCACCGTGCAGAAGGCGTTGCCGCTGCTCAGCGACGGTGCGTCGGTGATCCTCGTCGGTTCCACGGCGGCCGACCGTGGGGTGGCCTCGTTCGGCGCGTACTCGGCGTCGAAAGCGGCCGTCCGGTCGTTCGCGCGGACCTGGTCCACCGAGCTCAAGGACCGGGGCATCCGGGTCAACGTGGTCTCGCCGGCCTGGATCGAGACTCCTGGCGGCATGGCCGCGTTCGGCGACGAGGAGACCGCTCGGGCGGTCAAGGAGAATGTGGCCGCGACGGTGCCGAAGGGGCGGATGGGCCGGCCCGACGAGGCTGCCGCGATGGTGGCCTTCCTGGCCTCGGAGCAGAGCAGCTACGTCGTCGGCGCGAACTTCTACGTCGACGGCGGGGCGAATCAGGTCTGAGCCTAGGATCGGCCGGGTGAACTCGCTGCTGATCGCCGGTACGACGTCCGACGCGGGCAAGACGACCGTGGTGACGGGGTTGTGCCGGTGGTTGGCGCGCCAGGGCGTCCGGGTCGCGCCGTACAAGGCGCAGAACATGTCGAACAACTCGATGGTCTGCGCCGACGGGGCCGAGATCGGGCGGGCGCAGTGGATCCAGGCCGTTGCCGCCGGCGCCGAACCCGAGGCGGCGATGAACCCGGTCCTGCTCAAGCCCGGCAGCGACCGGCGCAGCCACGTCGTACTGATGGGGGAGCCGTGGGGGGAACTCACCGCCCGCGGCTTCCTCACCGAACGCGCCGAGCTGGCCGAGGCGGCCTTCGCGGCGTACGACGATCTCGCGAGCCGGTACGACGTGGTGGTCAGCGAGGGCGCGGGCAGTCCGACCGAGATCAACTTGCGGCAGTCCGACTACGTGAACATGGGGCTCGCCCAGCACACCGGCGCGCCGGTTGTCGTGGTCGGCGACATCGACCGGGGCGGCGTCTTCGCTTCGATGTTCGGCACGGTCGCGTTGCTGTCGCCCGAGGACCAGCGGCTGATCAGCGGGTTCGTGGTGAACAAGTTCCGCGGCGACGTCTCGTTGCTGCAGCCGGGCATCGACATGCTCGGCTCGGTCACCGGCCGTCCGACGTACGGCGTGCTGCCGTGGCTGCCGGACCTGTGGCTCGACTCCGAGGACGCGCTCGACATCCCCGCCCGCCGCACCGAGCACGACCCCGACGTGCTGACGATCGCCGTCGTGCGGTTCCCGCGGATCAGCAACTTCACCGATCTCGACGCGCTCGCGGTCGAGCCGACCACCAGCGTGTTCTTCACCGCCACCCCGGCGGAGGTTCGCGACGCCGACCTCGTCGTCCTGCCCGGATCCCGCGCGACCACTTCGGACCTCGCCTGGCTGCGCGAAACCGGTCTGGCCGACGCGGTCCGGGCGCGGGTCGCCGCGGGGCGCCCGGTGCTCGGGATCTGTGGCGGCTACCAGCTGCTCGGCGGCGCGATCGACGACCCGTACGGCGTGGAGGGCGGCGGCCGGCACACCGGGCTCGAATTGTTGCCGGTGGCAACCGAGTTCGCGGAAGCCAAGGTGCTCGCGCGGCCGGCGCCCACGGCGTACGAGATCCATCACGGGGTGGTCGAGGTGACCGGTGACGCGGAGGAGTTTCCCGGCGGCTGCCGCAGCGGTGTCGTGTGGGGCACGATCTGGCACGGCCTGCTGGACGACGACGCGGCACGGCATCGGTTCCTCGGCGAGATCGCCGGGCTGACCGGTAAGCGCGGGCCCGACGGCACGGTCTCGTTCGCGGGCCTGCGCGAGGACCGGCTGAACCGGTTGGCCGACGCGATCGACGAGCACCTCGACACCGGCGCCCTGCTGACCTTGATCGAGAAGGGTGCGCCGGCCGGGCTGCCGTTCGTCCCGCCCGGGGCGCCCTGAACTGTCGGAGGCGTCGACTAGCGTCCGGCCATGGACCTCAAACCCGTGCTGCACGAGTACCTGCGAAGCACCCGAGCGGTGATGCTCGCCAAGCTCGAAGGGCTCAGCGAGTACGACATGCGCCGCCCGCTCGTCCCCTCCGGCACGAACCTGCTCGGCCTGGTCAAACACTTGACCGGCGTGGAGTACGTCTACCTGGGCACAAGCGTCGGTCGCCCGCCCGAGCGGCAGCTGCCGTGGGAGGAGGACGGCTCGGTCTGGGAGGGCGCGGACATGTGGGCCCTGCCGTCGGAGTCGAGTGAGTACCTGACCGGTCTCTACCGGGAAGCCTGCGCGCACAGCGACGAGTCCCTGGCGACGCTCGACCTGGACACTCCCGCTGAGGTCCCGCACTGGTCGGAAGGCAACCGCCGTACGACGTTCGGCGTGCTGCTGGTCCGCGTCGTCGACGAGACGGCACACCACGCAGGCCACGCCGACATCGTCCGCGAACTGATCGACGGCACGGGCGGCGCGGACGCCGACATGCTCGACGCGGCCGGCTGGTCGGAGTACTACGGCAAGATCCACCAAGCCGCGGAGACCTTCCGCACGGACTGAGCAGGGACACCACGATGAAGACTCTGCTGGTCACCGGCGGCACCGGGACCCTCGGGCGGCCGACCGTCGCACGCCTTCGCGCCGCCGGCCACACGGTCCGCGTGCTCAGCCGCCGAACCGGACCGGACCTGGTGACCGGCGACCTGAACACCGGCGAAGGCGTCGCCGCGGCGGTCGATGGCGTGGACATGGTCGTCCATCTCGCCACGGGCCTCGGCAAACGCGACGTCCAGCAGACCCGCAACCTGCTCGCCGCGACTCCGGCGACGACGCGCGTACTGTACTTGTCGATCGTCGGGATCGACCGGAACCCGTTGCCCTACTACCGCCACAAGCTCGAGGCGGAGCGGCTGGTCGAGTCGCGGACGGCGTTCACGATCCTGCGGGCCACGCAGTTCCACGAGCTGCTCGACCGGATCTTCGGCGTGAAGGTGCCGGCGCTCTTCGCTCCGGCGATGACGCTGCAGCCGATCGCTGTCGACGAGGTCGCCACGCGTGTGACCGAGCTCGTCGCCGAGCCGGTCAGTGGTCGGGCGCCGGACATCGGTGGGCCGGAACGCCGGCCGCTGCCGGAGCTCGCCCGGGTCTGGAAGGCGGCGCGCGGATCCCGGCGGCCGGTGGTGCCGGTGCGCGTTCCGGGGCAGATCTTCGGGGCCTTCGCCGACGGCGCCGGGCTCGTCGACGGGCCGTCGTACGGGACGATCACCTTCGCCGACCACCTCGGGGATCGGGCGCGCAGGATGACTTGACGACTGTGACAGTAGAACTGTCACAATGAGCGGCATGGGTCCACTGAGCGGGGTCAGGGTCGTCGAGCTGGCGGGCATCGGGCCGGCGCCGTTCGGGTGCATGCTGCTGGCCGAGCTCGGCGCCGAGGTGCTGCGGATCGAACGGCCCGGGGGAGGGCTGGCGATGGGCCCGCCCGAATTCGAGCTGCTCAATCGCGGACGGCGAAGCGTCGCGCTGGACTTGAAGAAGCCGGAAGCGGTCGCAGCCGTGCTGCAGCTGGTCGGTCAGGCCGATGCGTTGGTCGAGGGATTCCGGCCTGGCGTCGCGGAACGGCTGGGACTCGGTCCGGAGGACTGCTGGGCGGTCAACCGGCGACTGGTCTACGGGCGGATGACCGGCTGGGGGCAGGACGGTCCGCTCGCGCAGACCGCCGGGCACGACATCGACTACCTCGGCCTGTCCGGTGCGCTGCATGCGATCGGCCGCGCGGGTGGACCACCGCAGGTTCCCGCCAACCTGCTCGGCGACTTCGCCGGCGGCTCGTTGTACCTGGTGATCGGCGTGCTCGCCGCGCTGTACGAAGCGCGAAGCAGTGGGCAGGGCCAGGTCGTCGACGCGGCGATCGTGGACGGCTCGGCGCATCTGACCACGATGCTGCTGGGCGCACTGGCCGCCGGGAACTGGTCGCAGCAGCGCGGGACGAACCTGCTCGACACCGGCGCTCCGTTCTACGACGTCTACGAAACCGCGGACGGCCAGTACGTCGGAGTCGGCGCGATCGAACCTGCCTTCTACGACCAGCTCATCGCCGGTCTCGGCATCGCCGTTCCCGACCGGAACGATCCGGCGAACTGGCCTGAGCTGCGCAAACAACTCGTGGATGCCTTCCGGCAACGCACCCAGGCCGAGTGGACCGAGGTGTTCGACAACTCCGACGCGTGCGTCGCGCCGGTCCTGCCGCTCGCTGGCGACCACCCACATCTCGTTGCCCGCGAGATCTTCCGCGAGCAGGACGGGGTACGGCAGCCCGCGCCGGCGCCACGGTTCTCCCGGACTGCGACGGGACTGGGCGACGCCCCCGCACGGCCCGGTCAGCACACGCGGGAGGCGCTGACCGACTGGGGTGTCACGGACGTCGACGAGCTGCTGCGCTCCGGTGCCGCCGTACAGAACTGACCGGAACAGGACTGACCAGAGGAGACCGCCCGTGCATCGTCAGCTGTTCGACCCCGATCACGACGCCTTCCGTGAAACCGTGCGGGCCTTCTGCGACAAGGAGATCGTGCCGCACCACGACGCCTGGGAGGAGGCCGGCATCGTGCCGCGCGAGCTGTGGACGGCGGCCGGCAGCGCGGGCCTGCTCGGCTTCATGGTGCCGGAGCAGTACGGCGGGGGCGGCGCGCGCGACTTCCGGTTCAACGCCGTCCTGATCGAGGAGCTGACCCGGGCGCGGGCGAGCGGGGTCGGGTTCAGCATCCACACCGACATCAACTCGGCGTACCTGCTGGACTACGCCACCGACGAGCAGAAGGCGCGCTGGCTGCCGGGGTTCTGCAGCGGCGAGACGATCACCGCGATCGCGATGACCGAACCGGGCGCGGGCAGCGACCTGCAGGGGATCCGGACGACGGCGATCCGCGACGGCGACTCCTACGTGCTCAACGGCCAGAAGACGTTCATCTCCAACGGCATCCTCGCCGACCTGGTGATCGTGGTCGCGAAAACCGATCCCGACGCCGGCTACCAGGGCATCTCGCTACTCGTCGTCGAGCGTGGCACACCGGGCTTCGAGCGCGGCCGCAATCTGGACAAGATCGGCCTCAAGGCGCAGGACACCGCCGAGCTGTTCTTCGACGACGTCCGGGTGCCGGCCTCGAACCTGCTCGGCCAGGAGGGCCAGGGCTTCGTCCACCTGATGGAGAAGCTGCCGCAGGAACGCCTGGCGATCGCGGTCGTCGCCGCGGCGGCGTGCGAGAACGTGCTGGAGTCCACGCTGGCCTACGTGAAGCAGCGGACGGCGTTCGGCCGCCCGATCGGCTCGTTCCAGAACAGCCGCTTCGTGCTGGCCGAGCTGGCCACCGAGACCCAGATCGCCCGGGTGTTCGTCGACCGCTGCATCGAGGAGCTGACCGCCGGCACGCTCACCGTCAGCGACGCCGCGATGGCGAAGTGGTGGACCACTGAGCTGCAGCAGAAGGTCGTCGACCGCTGCCTGCAGCTGTACGGCGGCTACGGCTTCATGACCGAGTCCCCGATCGCGAAGGCCTACCTCGACACCCGCGTGCAGACCATCTACGGCGGCACCACCGAGATCATGAAGGAAGTCATCGGCCGGACCCTGGGAATCTGACGCCCGGGCAGGTCCCTGGGGTGATTCGGCGCCAACTCGTGCCAGACTTCGGGCAGCGAGTCGTGCAACGAGGGAGGTCGGCTGATGGGAATCGTGTCGCCGGGGTTCACCGGTCGGCGGAGCGGGTCGGACCTGCCGCCGGGGCAGTACCTGACGCGGGACTTTCCGGTGCTGTCGGCCGGGCCGACCCCGCGGATCCTGCCCGAGCACTGGGAGTTCAGCATCACCACCGAGACCGGTGAGGTGCACAAGTGGGACTGGCAGGCGTTCCTGCAGCTGCCGAGTGAGGAGATCACCCGGGACATCCACTGCGTGACGCGCTGGTCGAAGCTGCAGTCGGAGTGGAAGGGCGTCTCTCTCGACACGCTGTTCGCCGACGTCGAGACCGGCGCGGACTTCGTGATGGCGCACAGCTACGGCGGTTACACCACGAACCTGCCGCTGGAGGACCTGCTCGACGGGCAGGCCTGGATCGCCTACGAGTTCGAGGGCGAGCCGCTCGGCGCCGAGCACGGCGGTCCGGCCCGGCTGCTGGTGCCGCACCTGTACTTCTGGAAGAGCGCCAAGTGGGTCCGCGGCCTGGCGCTGTCCGACAGCGACGACCTCGGGTTCTGGGAGAGCGCGGGCTATCACGAGTACGGAGACCCATGGAAAGAACAGCGGTACGCCGGCGACTGACCTGGCAGGCCGGCACCGTCACGGAGATTCGCGAGGAGACCGCGACCGCCCGGACGATCGTGCTCGACCTGCCGGACTGGCCCGGGCACCTGGCCGGGCAGCACCTGGACGTCCGGCTCACGGCGCCGGACGGTTACCGCGCCTCCCGGTCGTACTCGATCGCGTCCGCCTGGACCGGTACGACCGTGGAGCTGACGGTCGAGCAGGTGCCGGACGGCGAGGTCTCGTCGTACCTGGTGGGTGTGCTCGGTGTCGGTGACCAGTTGGAGGTGCGTGGCCCGGTCGGCGGGTGGTTCGTCTGGCGGCCGGAGAGCACCGGCCCGATCCAGCTGATCGGCGGCGGTTCCGGCGTCGTACCGCTGATGGCGATGCTGCGGCAACACGCCCACGCGTCCAGTACGGCGCCGGCCCGGCTGCTGTACTCGGTCCGCCGGGCGACCTCGGTGATCTACCGCGAGGACCTCAAGACCCTGGCGGCGTCCGACGACGTGGACCTGACCTTCGTCTACACCCGGGAGGCGCCGCCCGGCGAACCCCGGGTCGGCCGGATCGACGCCGAACTGCTCGCCGCGAAGGCCTTTGCGCCCAGCGACGAGCTGACCACCTACGTCTGCGGCCCGACGCCGTTCGTGGAGACGGTCGCCGACCTGCTGGTCGCCGCCGGCCACGACCCGGCCCGGGTCAGAACCGAACGTTTCGGACCGACAGGAGGACCGCGATGACCGCGGATGTCCCGACCCACTTGGACGGCAACGCGGCGGCGGGCGCGCTCAGCGAGGTGTTCGCCGTCGACCTCACCGCCGCGACCGGCCGCTGCAACGGCTGCGGCCACACCGGCGTCTTCGCCGAGGCACGCCTGTACGCCGACGCGCCGGGTCTGGTCGCCCGCTGCCCGGGCTGCGAGGACGTGCTGCTGCGCGTCGTCACCACCCCGACCGACACCTACGTCGACCTGCGCGGGCTGACCTACCTGCGCGTGCCCAACGCCTAGGGCGGGTCGCGGCGCCGGCCGTCAGCGTCGCGGTTTGCTGCTGGAGCGCCGGACGGTGTCGCGCTGGGTCTCGCCGACCGCGCGTTCGTAGGCCAGCACCAGACCCTGGATGGTGACCGGCTTGAAGCGCTCGACCAGTTGCTGGATGTGCTCCGGCGGGCCGCCGGAGTCGCGGTAGTGCGGCCAGACCTTGGTGCGGAACACCTCGGTCAGCTCCTCGGCGATCGCCCGGCCGTGCTCGCTGAAGATCCGCCCGGCCGCGAGCACGGCGTCCACCGGCAGGTCGAGATCGAGCAGCTCGACGCCGAGGCTGAGGTGGGCGGTGGCGACCCGGAACACGTCTTCGTCGGGCGTCGGCTCGACCACGCCGAGCGCGACCAGCATCTCGATGTCGTCGTCGCTCAACTCCCGCCCGGTACGCCGTACCAGCGTGGGCCGGTCGAGCGTCTCCGGCAGGTCGCGCATCCATGGCGTGAGCAGGGTCCGGTGCAGGGCGATGTCCTGCGGTGAGGCGTTCGGCGGGATCCGTTCCAGATAGCCCTCGATCGCGGACAGCGTGAAGCCGTGCGCCTGCAGCTCGCGGACCAGGTCGAGGCGCGCGATGTGCTCGGGGCCGTAGTACCCGACGCGGCCGCGGCGGACCGGCGGGGGGATCAGCCCGCGCCCGGCGTAGAACCGCAGCGTTCGCACGGTCATGCCGACCCGGGTGGAGAGTTCGTCGACGGTGAGCGTCGCTTCGTCCGGCCCGGTCTCCGAGCTCGCTTCGGCCATGGCGGAGATCTTAGTCACCCGCCCTTGACCACTGTGACACCATCGCTGTCACAATCGGTCTGTTCACCTCAGACGACGGGACGCCCATGACCGAAGCCTTCCTGTACGACGCGATCCGGACCCCTCGCGGCAAGGGCAAGCCGACCGGCGCCCTGCACGAGGTGAAGCCGATCCAGCTGGTGACCGGCCTGCTCACCGAGCTGCGCGCGCGGCATCCGGGCCTCGACCCGGCGGCGATCGACGACGTCGTGCTCGGTGTGGTCACCCCGATCGGCGACCAGGGCATGGACCTCGCCCGCACCGCCGTCCTGGCCGCGGGCTACCCGGAGACCACTGGCGGCGTCCAGCTGAACCGCTTCTGCGCGTCCGGTCTGGAGGCGGTCAACCAGGCGGCCCAGCGGGTGCGCTCCGGCTGGGAGGACTTCATCCTGGCCGGTGGCGTCGAGTCGATGTCGCGGGTACCGATGGGGTCCGACGGCGGCGCCTGGGCGATGGACCCGGAGACCGCGCTGCGGACCGGCTTCATCCCGCAGGGTGTCAGCGCCGACCTGATCGCGACGATCGACGGCTTCTCCCGGACCGACGTCGACGCGTACGCCGCCGAGTCGCACGCCCGCGCCGCGAAGGCTTGGGCGAACGGGTACTTCGCGCGTTCCGTCGTACCGGTCGACGACCGCAACGGTCTGCGGATCCTCGACCACGACCAGCTCGTCCGGCCCGGGACGACGGTCGAGACCCTGGCCGGGCTGCCGCCGTCGTTCGCGGCGATCGGTGAGCACGGCGGGTTCGACGCGGTCGCGCTGGACAAGTACGTGACGGTCGAGCGGATCGAGCACGTGCACCACGCCGGCAACTCCTCCGGCATCGTGGACGGCGCGGCGCTGGTGGCCGTCGGCAACGAAAAGGCCGGCGAGGCGCTCGGCCGGGCGCCGCGCGGCCGGGTCGTCGCGGCCGCGGTGAGCGGCGCGGACCCGACCATCATGCTGACCGGCCCGGCACCCGCCGCGCGGAAGGCGCTGGCCAAGGCCGGGCTCGAGGTGAGCGACATCGACCTGTTCGAGATGAACGAGGCGTTCGCCGCCGCGGTCCTGCACTTCATGGCCGACCTCGGCGTGCCGCACGAGAAGGTCAACGTGAACGGCGGCGCGATCGCGCTCGGGCACCCGCTCGGGGCCACCGGCGCGATGCTGATCGGAACCCTGCTGGACGAGCTGGAACGGCGCGAGCTCCGCTACGGTCTGGCCACCCTGTGCGTCGGCGGCGGCATGGGCGTCGCGACCATCATCGAGAGGCTGGCGGCATGATCTCCTGGACCGAGCAGCACGGGATCGTCACGCTGACGATGGACGACCCGGACGCGTCGGCGAACACGATGAACGAGCTCTACCTGAGCTCGATGGCCGCGACGGTCGAGCGGCTGCAGGCGGAGAAGGAGTCGCTGAAGGGCGTCGTGGTCACCAGCGCCAAGAAGACCTTCTTCGCCGGTGGCAACCTGCGACTGATCTCCCAGGCCCGGCCCGAGGACGCCGCGCGGCTGTTCGAGACGGTCGAGGAGATCAAGCGTCAGCTCCGGATCCTGGAGACGCTCGGTGTCCCGGTGGTGGCCGCGATCAACGGGTCGGCGCTCGGCGGTGGCCTGGAGATCGCGCTCGCCTGCCATCACCGAATCGTTGCCGATGACAACGGGATTGAGCTCGGCGTCCCGGAGGTCACCCTCGGTCTGCTGCCCGGTGGCGGCGGCGTGACGCGCACGGTCCGGATGCTCGGCCTGCAGGACGCGCTGATGAAGGTCCTGCTGCAGGGGCAGCGGATGAAGCCCGCGCACGCGCAGTCGGTGGGCATCGTCGATG
The DNA here is from genome assembly GCF_001984195.1 of Kribbella sp. ALI-6-A. Lineage (GTDB taxonomy): Bacteria > Actinomycetota > Actinomycetes > Propionibacteriales > Kribbellaceae > Kribbella. Next base: position 370,653 of record NZ_MTQN01000011.1, on the reverse strand, counting down.
AGGTCGTGCCCGCGGATCAGCTGCTGTCTCGCGCGAAGGACTGGATCGAGGCGTACGACGGTGACGCCAAGCAGCCGTGGGACCGCGACGGCTACAAGATCCCCGGCGGTACGCCGGCCTCGCCGAAGCTGGCCGCGTTCCTGCCTGCCTTCCCGGCCAACCTGCGCAAGCAGCTCAAGGGTGCGCCCTACCCCGCCCCGCGGGCGATCATGAGCGCGGCGGTCGAGGGCAGCCAGGTCGACTTCGCCACGGCGTCGCGGATCGAGTCGCGCTACTTCGTCTCGCTGGCGACCGGGCAGATCGCGAAGAACATGATCAACGCGTTTTTCGTCGAGCTGCAGGCGATCAACGCCGGCGCGTCCCGGCCGGACGGCGTACCGGCGTACCGGGCGCGCAAGGTGGGCGTGCTGGGCGCCGGGATGATGGGTGCCGGGATCGCCTACTCCTGCGCGAAGGTGGGCCTCGAGGTCGTGCTCAAGGACGTCTCGCTGGACGCGGCCGAGAAGGGCAAGCTGTACTCCGAGAAGCTGCTCGCCAAGCAGGTCAAGAAGGGGCGGACGACACCGGAGAAGGTCGAGGCTTTCCTGAGTCGGATCACGCCGACCGCCGACCCGAACGACCTGGCCGGCTGCGACCTGGTGATCGAGGCGGTGTTCGAGAGCGAGGAGCTGAAGCAGAAGGTCTTCGCCGAGATCGCCGGCGTGGTCGAGCCCGACGCGTTGCTGTGCTCGAACACGTCGACGCTGCCGATCACCTCACTGGCCGACGGCATCGATCGTCCGGACGACTTCATCGGCATGCACTTCTTCTCGCCGGTCGACCGGATGCCGCTGGTCGAGCTGATCGTGGGGCAGAAGACCTCGGATCGCGCGCTGGCCAAGGCCTACGACGTCGTGCGCCAGATCAGCAAGACGCCGATCGTGGTCAACGACAGCAGGGGATTCTTCACCTCGCGCGTCTTCGGCACGCTGGTGATGGAGGGCGCCGCGATGGTTGCCGAGGGCGTCGACCCGGTGACGATCGAGCGGGCCGCGACCCAGATGGGCTTCCCCGCGCCGCCGCTGGCGATGCTGGACGAGGTGACGCTGACGCTTCCGCAGAAGATCCGCGACGCGGCCCGGGCGGCCGGGGACAGCGCGGGCGCCTTCGGCGAGCACCCGGGCATGGCGGTGACCGACCGGCTGGTGACCGAGTTCGACCGGCGTGGGAAGGCGGCCGGCGCGGGCTTCTACGACTACCCGGCCGACGGTCCCAAGCGGTTGTGGCGCGGGCTGTGGCAGCACTTCGGCGCCGGGACGGCCGACGTGCCGTTCGCCGATCTGCAGGAGCGGATGACGTTCGCGATGTCGCTGGAGACCGTGAAGTGCCTGGACGAGGGCGTGCTGCGGTCGGTTGCCGACGCCAACATCGGATCCATTCTCGGCATCGGCTTCCCAACGTTGTACGGCGGAGCTCTGCACTACGTCAACCAGTACGACGGCGGCCTGCCCGGCTTCGTCGCCCGGGCGCGCGAACTCGCCGCGTCGTACGGCGAACGCTTCGAACCCCCGGCCCTGCTGGTCTCGCTGGCCACACAGGGGAAACGTTTCAGCTGAGCGGTTCCGCGGTCTTGCGCGAGCGGCGATTTTCGTTCATTGTCGGATCACTTCTCCAACGATTCACGTAGTGCCGACCCCGCCGGGATCTCCGGGTCCCGGACGCTGCTCGCGGAGGTGGAGTGATGGCTGCTCGTCGCCCGAATGCCGGTCTGTCCCGGCGCGATCTGCTCAAACGAACCGGCGGCCTGGCCGCCCTCGCCGCGTTCACCGCCGCCTGCGGCGGCAACACCGGACGCCCCGCGGACAGCGGGGGAGGTGGCGGCAAACCCGCCCTCGCGCAGTGGTACCACCAGTACGGCGAAGCCGGCACCCGTGAGGCCGCGCTCAAGTACGCCAAGGCGTACGGCGACGCGACCGTCAGCGTGCAGTGGACGCCGGGCGACTACGGCGCCAAGCTGTCGTCGGGACTGCTGTCCAGCAAGGGTCCTGACGTCTTCGAGAGCCAGCTGAACATCGCGATGGTGAAGAGCAACCAGGTGGTCGCGCTGGACGACCTGCTGGAGGGCGTGAAGGAAGACTTCAGCGCCGAGGATCTGTCCACCAACACCGTCGACGGCAAGGTCTACGGGATCCGGATGATCGTCGATCCGCAGGTGATCTACTACCGCAAGAGCCTGTTCGACAAGGCGGGAATCCAGCCGCCGCAGACCATCGACGACCTGATCGCGGCGTCCAAGGAACTCACCACCGACAAGGTGAAAGGCATCTTCGTCGGCAACGACGGCGGCGTGGCGCTCGGCGGTCCGGCGCTGTGGTCGTCCGGCGGCGCGTACCTGACCAAGGACAACCAGCCCGGCTTCACCGGCGAACGCGCGGCACGGGCCTTCGGCAAGCTGCGCGAGCTGTACACCAGCAAGGCGACGTTGCTCGGCGCCCCGACCGACTGGACCGACCCCGGCGCGTTCCTGCAGGGCCTGGTGGCGATGCAGTGGATCGGGATGTGGGCGTTGCCGGCGATGCAGAAGGCGTTCGGCGACGACCTCGGCGTGTTCGCCTTCCCGGCGCTGGACGCGCAGGGCACACCGGCGGTCTACTCCGGCGGCTGGACGCAGTTCGTGTCCGCCAAGAGCGCGAATGTCGATGCGGCGAAGAAGTTCGTCAAGTGGCTGTGGATCGACCAGGCGGAGTTCCAGGAGGACTGGTGCCTGAACTACGGCTTCCACATCCCGCCGCGCAAGAGCCTGGCCGCGAAGGCCGCCAAGCTGCAGGCCGGTGCCGCGGCCGAGACGGTGAAGCTCAACGAGCAGTACGGCCGGACCGACAACCCGGCCTGGACGCCGAAGATGGGCACCGCCTTCGGTGACATGCTGACCAACATCATCCGCAAGGGCGCCGATCCGGCCGCCGAGATCAGCAAGGCCGAGAAGACCGTCGGCACGGAACTGTCCCGGCTGTTCGGATGAGCCGGCGCACCACCTCGACGGGCATCGCCGGCACCACCTGGTCGTTCTGGCTGTTCGTCGGGCCGTTCGTGATCGGCCTGCTGATCTTCAGCTACCTGCCGATCCTGTGGAGTCTGGTGCTGAGCTTCTTCGAGGCCCAGAACACCGTCACGCCGACGAAGTTCGTCGGCGTGCAGAACTACGTCGACATGCTGACCGACGACAACTTCCTGTCCAGCCTCGGCACGTTCTCGGTGTTCGCGCTGTTCATCGTGCCGCTCACCTTCGTCCTGTCGCTGGCCCTGGCCCTGCTGGTCAACCAGGTGAAGGTGGCCCGGGCGTTCTTCCGGTCGGTGTTCTTCCTGCCCACCGCGTGCTCGTACGTCGTGGCATCGCTGATCTGGAAGCTGTCGATCTTCAACGGCGTCCGGTTCGGCCTGGCCAACACCGTGCTCGGCTGGTTCGGCATCGAGCAGATCGCCTGGCTGTCGACCGTCGACCCGCCCTGGTACTGGATCCCGATCATCACCGTCCGGCTGTGGCTGCAGCTCGGCTTCTACATGATCCTGTTCATCGCCGGATTGCAACGGATCTCGCCCGCGCTGTACGAGGCGGCGTACGTGGACGGCGCGAAACCGGGCTGGCAGGTGTTCCGCCACATCACCTGGCCGCAGCTGCGGGCGACGGCGGTCGCGGTGCTGATCCTGAACCTGATCGCGGCGTACCAGGCCTTCGACGAGTTCTACAACCTGCTCGGCAACGTCAACTTCGCCCGGCCGCCGCTGGTCTACCTGTACGGGATCTCGCTCGGCACGATTCAGGACCTCGGGCGCGGCAGCGCGGGCGCGCTGATCCTGGCGGCGATCATCATGCTGGTCACCTTGCTGCAGAACAAGATCTTCGGATTCGGGAAGGCGGGCGACTGATGGCCACGGCGGAGCGCACCACCGGGACGCCGCAGCCGATCGGCTACTCCCGCACCGGGCTCGGCCGGATCACCCAGGGCCTGCGCTGGGTCGCGCTGGCGATCGCGGTGGTCCTGTTCCTGCTGCCGTTCTACCTGGTGCTGCGCAACGCGCTGGCGACCGAGGCCGACATCACGGCGCCGGACTGGACTTTGTTCCCCAAGGATCTGCAATGGGGCAACGTCAGCGAGCTGTTCAACGACGAGAGCGTGCCGATCGCCCGGGCGCTGTGGAACTCGGCCGTGGTCGGGGTGCTCGGCACCGGCGGGCAGTTGCTGCTGGCATCGATGGCCGGCTACGGCCTGGCCCGGATCCCGTACCGGCACGCCGACAAGGTCTTCTACGCCGTCGTGGCGACGCTGATGATCCCCGGCGCGGTGACCTTCATCCCGACGTTCATCGTGGTCTCGTCGCTGGGCTGGGTGAGCTCGCTGCGCGGACTGATCATCCCGACGCTGTTCAGCGGGTTCGCCGCGTTCCTGTTCCGGCAGTACTTCCTGAGCTTCCCGCGCGAGCTCGAGGAGGCCGCGCGGGTCGACGGTGCCGGACACTTCGGCACGTTCTGGCGGATCGTCGTACCGAACTCGCTGCCGTTCTTCGCGGCGATCGCGGCGATCACCTTCATCGGCAACTGGAACTCGTTCCTGTGGCCGCTGGTGATCGGGCAGGACTCGTCGTCGTGGACCATCCAGGTCGCGCTGTCCACCTTCGTCACCGCGCAGACGATCAACATCCACGAGCTGTTCATGGCGGTGGCGGTGTCGATCCTGCCGCTGGTGCTGATCTTCGCGTTCCTGCAGCGCTACCTGATCCAGGGCGTCACCCAGTCGGGCATCAAGGACTGAACACCTGTACGGCGGGGAGTTGGCTCCCCGCCGTACAGGGTGTCACTCGGCCGTCTGGAACACCGGTGTGGCGATCGCGCGGGCCAGGGTGTGGAAGGCCAGGTTGAAGCTGACCACCGCGGCGCTGGCCTCCTCGTCGACGTCCAGCTTCTCGACGTCGAGCGCGTGCACGACGAAGTAGTAGCGGTGCGCCGGGTCGCCGGCCGGCGGGGCCGCGCCGCCGTAGTTCTTCGTGCCGTAGTCGTTGCGGACGTGGAACGCGCCGTTCGACAGCCGCTCCGTCGCGCCGGCATCAGCGGGCAGCTCGGTGACGTCGGCGGGCAGGTTGACCAGCACCCAGTGCCAGAACCCGGACGGGGTCGGCGCGTCGGGGTCGTAGCAGGTCACCACGAAACCCTTGGTCTCCTCCGGGAACCCGGACCAGCTGAGCTGCGGCGACGTGTTGCCACCGGCAAAGACCTGCGCGTCGGCGAGCGGCTCGCCGTCGGTGAAGTCGGTACTGGTGACAGTGAAGGAGCCCACCGCGGGCAGCTTCTCGTACGGGTCCTGCGCGACCGGCCGTTCGAGCGACATCTGTGATCCTCCCGGGATCTCGCGACATGTGGTGATTCCGACATTACTGTCCATCTGTCGCGCACTCCGGGCGGGGCACGGGGGCGGAGATGCGAAGATCAGGGCTGGCCGTGTCCAGACGGCCGGACGACGAACTGGAGGAGCTGCGGTGGAGGAGTACCTGGCCCGGATCGGCCCGGCCGACGAGACGGCGATGGCGGCCGCCACGCAGCGTCAGCAGCTGCTCACCAAACCGGCCGGTTCACTCGGCGTACTGGAGGAGCTGTCCGTGCGCGTGGCGGGCATGGCAGGGGCGCGCACCGGGGCACCGGCGGTTCCGGCTCCGGCCGTGGTGACGGTGTTCGCGGCCGACCACGGAGTGCACGCTCAGGGGGTTTCCCCCTGGCCGCAGGAGGTGACCGCCGCGATGCTCGCGAACTTCGCCGCCGGCGGCGCCGCCGTGAACGCGTTCGCCGCCAACAACCGGGTCGATGTCCGCGTGGTGGACGTCGGCGTCGCGACCGACGTGGACGACCTGGACATCGTGCACGCCAAGGTCCGCCCCGGCACCCGCGACCTGTCGGTCGGTGCCGCACTGACCGCCGAGGAGGTGCTGGCCGCCGTCTCGGTCGGCTTCGAGCTCGCCGACCAGCTCGTCGCCGACGGTTACCGCTGCCTGCTCACCGGCGACATGGGCATCGCGAACACCACCGCCTCGGCCGCCCTGATCGCCACCTTCACCGGTACGACGGCCGGCCAGGTCACCGGCCGCGGTACCGGCATCGACGACGCCACCCTGGCGCACAAGACGGCCGTGGTCGAGGCCGCCCTCGCCCTGCACGAGGTCCCCGCCACCGAACCGCTGAGCGCCCTCGCGGCGTACGGCGGCCTCGAGCACGCGGCCCTCACCGGCTACATCCTCGGCGCGGCCGCCAACAAGGTCCCGGTCATCCTGGACGGCGTCATCGCCGGCGCCGCGGCGCTGGTCGCCCAGGCGCTGCACCCGTCGACCATCGACTACTGCGTCGCGGGGCACCGCTCCGCCGAGCCCGGCCACGCCGTCGCGCTGAAGACCCTCGGCCTCCAGCCGCTGGTCGACCTGGATCTGCGCCTGGGCGAAGGCACCGGCGCCGTACTGGCGTATCCGATTCTCACCTGCGCCGTCCGGGCCCTGTCGGAGATGGCGACTTTCGAGTCGGCCGGGATCACTGCTGGGGAGGACGCGTGACCGAGCCTTCGCCGTACTTGTCGGGCCTGGTGCTGACCGGGCGCCGGGTCGTGGTCGTCGGTGGCGGCGGTGTCGCTCAGCGGCGGCTGCCGCGCCTGCTCGAGACCGGCGCCCAGATCGACGTGATCTCGCCCGCGATCACCCCGACGATCGAGGGTCTGCTGACCAACCCCGACCTGCGCTGGGTCGAGCGCGGCTACACGCCCGGTGACCTGGAGGGCGCCTGGTACGTCGTGGTCGCGACCGACGACGCCGAGGTCAACGACCAGGTCTCGGCCGAGGCCGAGGAGCGGCGGATCTTCTGCGTCCGCTCCGACGACCGGTCCCGCGCCACCGCCTGGACGCCCGCGTCCGGGCAGCACGATCACGTCACCATCGGCGTGCTCGGGGCCGGTGACCATCGCCGGTCGGCCGCCGTACGGGACGCGATCCTGGAGGAGCTGCGCACCGGCGCGCTCGGCGCGCGGGACTCGCTCGACAAGCAACCCGGCGTCTACCTCGTCGGCGGGGGACCGGGCGATCCCGACCTGATCACCGTTCGCGGCCGCCGTCTGCTCGCCGAGGCCGACGTCGTTGTTGCCGATCGCCTCGCGCCGCAGCAGCTGCTCGACGAGTTGCACCCTGAGGTCGAGCTGATCGACGCCGCCAAGCTGCCGCGCGGCCGCTCGGCGCAGCAGGAGGAGATCAACCGGATCCTCGTCGACCGGGCTCTGGCCGGCAAGCTCGTCGTACGGCTGAAGGGCGGCGATCCGTACGTGTTCGGCCGCGGCTTCGAGGAGGCCATCGCCTGCGCCGAGGCCGGGGTCACCTGGACCGTGGTTCCTGGCATCACCAGCTCGATCTCGGTGCCCGCCGTGTCCGGTATCCCGGTGACCCATCGCGGCGTGACCCACGAGTTCACCGTCGTCTCGGGCCACATCCCGCCGGACCACCCGGACTCGCTGATCAACTGGGCGGCGTTGGCGCAGCTGACCGGCACGCTGGTTCTGCTGATGGCTGTCGAGAACCTGCCGAAGATCACCGCCACGCTGATGGAACACGGCCGTCCGGCGGCGACGCCCGCCGCGGTGATTGCCGACGGCACCCTGCCGGGTCAGCGGATGGTCACGGCCGACCTGGCCACGATCGCCGAGACCGCCCAGTCGGCCGGGTTGGGCGCGCCCGCGATCGTTGTCATCGGTGACGTCGTCGACGTCGCAGCGCAGGTACGCCGGTGAGCCGCATCGGCCGTCCCGGCGTACCGGCCGCGTGGGAGGGATCTGGGTGGTGCGGGTGATCGTCGACATCACCGACGCCGACGACCCGCGGCTCGCGGACTACGTGCAGCTGCGGGAGGTGAACCTGCGCCGGCTGCTCGAGGAGGAGCACGGCCTGTTCATCGCCGAAGGCGACAAGGTGATCCGCCGGGCCGCCGACGCCGGCTACGCGCCGCGCTCCTTCCTGCTCGCCCCGCGCTGGCTGGAAACCCTCGCCGACGTGGTGGAGAAGTGGCCGGAGGCACCCGTTTACCTCGTCTCCGAGGAACTCGCCGAGCGTGTCACCGGCTTCCACGTGCACCGCGGCGCCCTCGCGTCGTACAAGCGCCGGCCGCCCGCTGACCTCGACACCCTTCTGACCGGCGTCCAGCACGGCCGGATCGCGATCTTCGACGACATCGTCGACCACACCAACGTCGGCGCCGGCTTCCGCGCCGCCGCCGCGATGGGCGTCGACGCGGTCCTTGTCACGCCGACCTGCGCCGACCCGCTCTACCGCCGCTCGGTCAAGGTCTCCATGGGCACCGTCTTCCAGGTCCCGTGGACGCGCCTGACGTCGTGGCCCGGCGATCTCGCCAAGCTGAAGCAGCACGGCTTCGTCACCGCCGCCTTCGCCCTCACCGACGACTCCATCACCCTCGACGCCCTCACCGCCCGCCGCGACGAGAAACTCGCCCTGATCTTCGGCACCGAAGGCCACGGCCTCAAACCGCACGTGCTCGCGGAGTCCGACCTGATCGTGCGCATCCCGATGTCCGGCGGCGTCGACTCCCTCAACGTGGCGTCCTCGGCCGCCGTGGCGTTCTACGCGACCCGGCCCTGACCATGCGAACGACCGAACGCCTGCTGCTCAGACCTTTCCAGGCGTCCGATCTGGACCCTTGGGCCGCGCTGAACAGCGACCCCGAGGTGATGCGCTTTCTCGGTGGCGAACCGCTCACCCGCGCCGCCTCCGACCTGATCGCCGAGCAGGTCAACGCCCAGTACGCCGCCCACGGCTTCGGGTTCCTGGCGATCGAACGCCGGTCCGACGGCGCCTTCGTCGGAGCCTGCGGTCTGAGCCGGGAACAGTGGTATCCCGACGAACTCCAGCTCGGCTGGCGCCTGGCCCGCGAACACTGGGGCCACGGATACGCCACCGAGGCGGCGGCCTCCTGGCTCACTCACGCCTTCCTCGACCTCGATCTGCCCCGAGTCATCGCCGTCACGGACACACCGAATCTGCGCAGCATCGCCGTGATGCGACGCCTCGGCATGAGCTTCGACCACACCGCGGAGCTCGAGGAGGACGGTGTGAAGTTCGACGCGACGATCTACTCCCTCACAGCAGCCGCTTGGCGCGACGCGGCCCGGTAGCTTGGAAGTCGTGAGCAACGGCGAGCTCGGGGAGTTTCTGCGGGCGCAGCGGGCGCGGGTGGATCCCGCGGCGGTGGGGTTGCCGGGCGGTGGGGACCGGCGGGTCGCCGGGTTGCGGCGGGAAGAGGTCGCCGTGCTGGCGGTGGTCAGCGCGGACTACTACACCCGCCTCGAGCAAGGCCGCGAGCGGAACCCCTCGCCGCAGGTGTTGAACGGCATCGCTCACGCGTTCCGGCTCGACGCCGATGCCCGCAGCCACCTCTTCCGGCTCGCCGGGCTGACGCCCGCGCCGGCGTTGGGGGCGGCGCGCGACAGCGTGCATCCGGCGTTGCTCCAGCTGCTCGACAACTTCCCGACGGCCGCGGCGTACGTGCTCGACCCGGCGTACGAGATCCTCGCGGCGAACCGGGTCGCCGAGGCGCTGCTCGCGCCGTTCGGGATGACGAACATGCTGCGGATGATGTTCCAGCACCCGAAGGCCGGCGACATCTTCGGCGACTGGACCGCCGTCGCGACCCGCGCGGTGCACGCCGTACGACTGAACGCCGGGACCTTCCCGGACGACCCGGGGATCCGCACGCTGGTCGACGAGCTGCTCGCCACGTCGCCGGACTTCGCGACGATCTGGTCCGACCAGACCGCGCGGGGGTTCAGCCGGGCGTACAAGATCTTCTTCCACCCTCGCGCCGGGCGGATCGAGCTCACGTATCAGACCTTCGACGTCCGGGCCGCTGCTGGACTGCAGCTCCTGGTCGGCACCGCCGAGCCGGGCAGCCCGAGCGCGGCCGCGTTGGAGTTGCTCGCGACTTCGTAGGAGCCGGACACCTAGGAAGTCCCGCCCTTCTGAGCGCCCGCCGAGCGCGGGACCGTGGTGAGTGCGGCAACCGCGCCGCTCGACTCGAGGAACGCGAGCATGCTCACTTACACCACGTACATCGCACCGTCGAAACCAGTCGTCTCATCCGACTTGCCGCCGGGGGAGACCCGCCGGATGTGGTCGCCGACGAGCGCGACGCTGATCACGGGCGACCGCGACGCTGTTCTGGTCGACGCCCTGATGACCCGGTCCGAGGGGCAGGACCTGGCCGGCTGGATCGCTGCCAAGGGCAAGGAACTGACCACGATCTTCATCACCCACGGGCACGGCGACCACTTCTTCGGCGTACCGGAGATCCTCGCGCGATTCCCGTCCGCCGAGGTCGTCGCGACACCGGCCGTAGTCGAGGCCATGCGTGGCCAGCTCACCGCGCGCTGGCTCGACGACTACTGGCTCCCACGCTTCCCCGGCCAGCTCACCGACCACCCGGTCGTCGCCGAACCGCTCGAAGGCACGCTCGTCCTCGAAGGCGAGGAACTCACCACCCTCGACCTCGGCCACACCGACACCGACAGCACCACCGGCCTGTACGTCGAGTCGATCGGCCTCGTCGTCGCCGGTGATTCGGTCTACGACAACATCCACCCCTATCTCGCCGAGTCCGGCAACGACGGCCTCGAGCACTGGCTGGCCGCGCTCGACACCCTGGAAGCCCTGAACCCGAAAGCAGTTGTCGCCGGCCACAAACCGTTCGACGGCGACGACAGCCCGCGCTGGATCAGCGAGACCCGCCGCTACCTGCAGGACTTCGCCGCCATCGTCGAGCGCACCCACACCACCGAGGAGCTCTACGCTGCCGTCGTCGAGGCCTACCCGGACCGCGGCAACCGAGGCGTCTTGTGGAACTCGGCTCGCGCGCTCAAACCCCTGGCCTGATGGGGGGAGTGCTGTCCCGCAGCACCGGGTACGCGGGCGCCGTACGACGTACCAGGTCCGGGTCGTGGGTTGTCGCCCGGTACACGGCCTCCTCCGCGACCGCGGCCAGGTCGACGTGGACCGTGGTCAGCTTCGGTACGACGTCGCGCAGGGTGCTGATGTCGTCGAAGCCGGCCACGCCGACGTCTTCGGGGATGCGCAGGCCGCGCTCGCGGAGACCCGCCAGCGCGCCGAGCGCCATGTCGTCGGTGACGGCGAACACCAGCTGCAGGTCGCGGAGCTCGTCGTCGGTCAGGGACAAGATGTAGTCGCGGGCCCCGACCCAACTGAACTCGGGGTGATGCACCCGCGCGTCGCCCGCACCCGACTCGATCAGCCCCTGCACGAAACCATCGACCCGGCGCTGCATCGAGAGCAGGGGAGTGGCGCTTCCGAGCACCAGGCAACGGTGGTAGCCGAGTCGCGCAACCTCACGGGCCAGCTGTCGCGCGCCTTCGTGATTGTCGAAGTCGACGGTCTCGAAGGGCAGATCGTTGCGGCTGATCAGTACGACGCGCCCGCCGGTCTCCTCGTAGCGGCGCAGCTCGTCGATCAGGTCCTGCTCCGACGGCGGGTCGACGTACCCGGTGCCGGCCAGGATGATCGCCCGCGGCTGTTGCCCGCGGAGCTCGCGGACCAGGTCGAGCTCGCGCTCGGCGTGCCGCTCGGTGACGGCGATCGACACGTGCAGTCCGATCGCCTCGGCCTGCTTCATGATCTCGGCGGCCATCGCGGAGAAGTAGGGGTCGGCGATCAGGCTGATCACCAGCGCGACCGTGCGCGACGTACCGCGGGCCATCGCCTGGGCCGGCAGGTTCGGGGTGTAGCCGAGCTGACGAGCCGCCGCGAGGACCCGTTCGCGATAGCTCTCGGCGACCTTGCGCGCGCTGCCGTTCAGCACCCGCGAGGCCGTCGGCTGGGACACGCCCGCGTGCCGCGCGACGTCGTCGAGCGTGACCGGGCGCTTGGCCCCTGGTTCGCTCGGCATGGACGGCACCCGGGCAGCTTAGCGACGAAAACCGGTGGACGGGGATGGTGAGATGGGGATCGGCACCGACCACCTCGAGGAGAGCACACCGTGAGACCGGACGACGCCGACGCCTACCGCGAAACGCTCGCGCTGATCGGGCCGGACGCCGATCACCGCGACATCGAGCGAGCGCTTCTCGCCGCCGGCTGGACGCCGTGCGGCGCTGGTGACTGGGCCATCGCGCTGCGCTCCCCGGACGGCACTGCCGCGGCGCGGATCAGCCCGTTCGATCCCACCGGGCCGTACACCGCGGCGCTCTACCGAGAAGCCGCCCACACCTGGCAGGTCCCGTTGCTGTTCGCCCATCGCCGCCTCACCGGGGGTGGCGACTTCCAGTTGATGGAGTGGCTCAACCCGGTCCCCGCGGCTGAGGCGACCGCGTTCCACCAGGCGATCACCACGCGAGCCCCGCACGTCGCCGAACTCGTCGACGTCGTACGCCGCATCCACGACCAGGCCCTGCGCGAGCTGCCCTGGTGCGGCCCGCTCGACACCAACCCGTCCAACGTGATGCGCACCACCGACGGCCGACTGGTCGCCGCCGACCTCTTCTACGCCGACGGCCCCAACCTCTACGCGACCGCCGCCAACAACCCCGACCTCGTCGCCGCCAAGATCCCGGAGTCCGAGCGCCGCTTCATCGCCGAAATCCCCCTGGCCGCCTCAGGCCCGTGGCCGCCGGGCGCCCAAGATTCCCTCCGAGCAGGCCTGGCCGCAGCCGACGCCCGAGCCCAGCACGCAAGAGTCAACTAGCCGGGCTCCGGCCGGTCGTCACCGAGCGGCGCGACACCGATCGGGTCCGGCAGCACCCGCACCCACCCCGGCCGCACCGCCTCGATCTCCGCCGCGAAGTCCGCGTCCTGCCGATCCAGCCCGACCACCAAGAAACCAGTCTCGCCGTCGAGCCCGGTGACGCTGATCTGCGCACGCCCCGGTCCCTCGGCGCGCATCGCTCGTACGATCTCCCGCAGCCGCTCGACCTCCGCCGGGTTTGGCATCCACCGGCGTACGCGCAGATGCTCCGGCCGGGCCATCACCTCGACCAGTTGCTCGCGCGTACGCCGTACGGCCGAGTGGTCGCGCAACCAGACGACCAGCAGGACGTGCCCGACGTTCGAGTCGTACTCGTCGCGATCGACCACCGCCTCGGCGCCGAGCTCGGGGTGTGCCGCCGCCCATCGCTGGATCACCGGCAGGTCGAGCTCGAGCGTTGCCCGCTCGTAGGCCGTGAGTTCTCGCATCGCGACCGCCTACCGACCGACGGCGGTCGCGACAGCACCAGGTACGTCGTTCACCGAAGTCCTCCAGGCGCACTAGTTGCTATGGGCAAAGGATGTTCAGGACGGTTCACTCCAGTGTGGCAGGGCCAACGCCTCCTCCATCCGGCGTAGCTCGTCGCGGTGCAGGGAACTGAGGCGGGCCAACGCGTCCTGACCGTCCTCCGTCAGCTCGACGCGGACCGATCGCGCGTCTTCGGGGTGGGGGAGGCGTTGAACCAACCCCTGGGACTGAGCGCGGTTCACCAGCTCGCCGGCGCTGTGGTGGCGGAGCTGGAGACGCTCGGCGACCTCGCTCATCGTCGCCCACTCGCGGCCCGGAAACCCCTTCAGCGCGAGCAGAAGCTGGTACTGCTGCGGTGTCAGCCCGTGACCGCGCACGGTCTGCTCGCTGAACCGCAGGTAGCGCCGGATTCCGAAGCGGAACCGGGCCAGTGCCTCGAAATCCGCCTTCGTCAACGGCTTGCTGTCGGCCTGCACAACCATCCTCCTTCGGTCGCCGTCCACCGGCGCCACCGCGACTATATCGTGTTACGATATAACGGCGGGATCGGAGGAGACATGGTGTTCCTGATCGTGATGCTCGCCGTCGTGGCCGCAGTACTGGTCGGAGCGGCGCTGTCCGTGCGCGTGGTCAAGCAGTTCGAGCGCGGGGTGGTCTACCGGTTCGGACGCGTACTGCCGGAGGTCCGCGGACCGGGGCTGGCGATGCTGGTCCCGTTCGTCGACCGGCTGCAGAAGGTCAACATGCAGATCATCACGATGCCGGTCCCGGCCCAGGACGGCATCACCCGCGACAACGTGACGGTGCGCGTCGACGCGGTCGTCTACTTCAGCGTGGTCGACCCGGTGCGAGCGGCGGTCGACGTGCAGGACTACACCTCCGCGATCGGTCAGGTCGCGCAGACCTCGCTGCGCTCGATCATCGGCAAGAGCGACCTGGACGACCTGCTGTCCAACCGCGAACGCCTCAACCAGGGCATGGAGCTGATGATCGACAGCCCCGCGCTGGACTGGGGCGTGCACATCGAACGCGTCGAGATCAAGGACGTCGCGCTGCCGGAGACGATGAAGCGCTCGATGTCGCGCCAGGCCGAGGCCGAGCGCGAACGCCGGGCCCGGATCATCACCGCCGACGGCGAACTGCAGGCCTCGGAGAAGCTCGGCCAGGCCGCCGAGGTGATGGCCGAGCACCCCGCCGCGCTCCAGCTCCGCCTGCTGCAGACCGTCGTCGAGGTCGCCGCCGAGAAGAACTCGACGCTCGTCCTGCCCTTCCCGGTCGAGCTGCTGCGCTTCCTGGAACGCTCGACACCCACCGAGGCGCCGTCCAAGGCGACAGCGAAAGCCGACGAGCCCGAGCCGTCCGAGCAACCCCAGCCCGAACTGCCCCAGCAACCCAAGCCCCCAGAACTCGCCCAGCCGGCCACTACCCCGGCCTCCCTCAACCCGACCAGGACCCCCGAAGCCCTGACCGGCAAGTGACGTGTCGGGCCGTCACCCGCGCTGAGCGAGTCAGGCCGACGGCAACTACTCGCTGACCGGCTGGCCCTCGTGCTGCTCGACGTTCAGCATCGGGGAGACCGGCCAGTCCGCCGGGTAGTCAGGGGCGAGCTCCTCGGCCTCGGCGAACAGGCGGCGCTTGTACTTCCGCGACAGCCGGTCGCCGAACACCATGCCCTGCGTGTGGTCGGTCTCGTGCTGCAGGCAGCGCGCGAGCAGTCCGTCGCCCTCGTACGACACCGGCTCGCCGTGCTGGTCGACGCCGGTCACCCGCGCGAAGTCCGGGCGGGCGCACTTGGTGAACGCGCCGGGCAGCGACAGGCAGCCCTCTTCGCCCTCGTCCAGCCGGCGGTCCTTGCCCTCGGGCAGTTCGAGCTTCGGGTTGCAGACGACCCCCTGGTGGCGGACGCCGTTCTTGTCCGGGCAGTCGAACACGAACAGCTGCAGGTCGACGCCCACCTGGTTCGCGGCCAGCCCGACGCCCTCGGCCGCGTTCATCGTCGCGACCATGTCGGCGACCAGCTTCTGCAGTTCGTCGCCGAAGTCGGTGACCGGCTTGTTCAGCCGGTGCATCACGTCCTCGCCCCACCGCGTGATGGGCAGCACCGAACCGTTCGTAGGCAGCGTAGGCATGCCGGAAATCCTAGCGAAGCCCCGGCCGAGCCCGCCCAGGGTGGCCCCCGGCAAAGGCAAGGTGCCCGTGCTCACGCTGCGAGCACGGGCACCACGGTCGGATCAGGCCTTGGCGTTGACCTCGTCGCGCCAGGCCAGCCAGTCGCGGACCAGGCCGAGGTCGTAGTCCGGGCCGGAGGTGCTCAGCGTGAACAGCCGGGTGCCGACGTCGAGCATCGCCTTGCCGACCTCCTCGGGGCTCTTGTCGCCGACCGCCGCGGACCGCTCGATCTCGCCCGGGTCGCGGCCGATCGTCGCGCAGTGGCCGTCCAGTACGGCGTGCTTGTGCGCGATCGTCTCGGCGTCGCCGAAGCCGTGCCAGATGTTGGCGTGCTGGGCGACCAGCTTCAGGGTCTTCTTCTCGCCACCGCCGCCGATCAGCACCGGGATGTCCCGGGTCGGCTTGGGGTTCAGCTTGGCCCAGCGCTGCTCGATCCGCGGCAGCGCCTCACCGAGCGCGTCGAGCCGCCCGCCCGCCGTACCGAACGGGTAGCCGTACTCGTCGTAGTCCTTCTCGAACCAGCCGGAGCCGATGCCGAAGATCAGCCGGCCCTCGCTGATGTGGTCGACCGTGCGGGCCATGTCGGCCAGCAGGTCGGGGTTGCGGTAGGAGTTGCAGGTCACCAGCGCGCCGAACTCGATCCGCTCGGTCGCCTCCGCCCAGGCGGCCAGCATCGTCCAGGCCTCGAAGTGCAGTCCTTCGGGCTCACCGGACAGCGGGTAGAAGTGGTCCCAGTTGAACACCACGTCGACGCCGAGTTCCTCCACCTTGGCGACGGTGCGGCGGATGTCGGCGTACTGCGCGTGCTGGGGCTGGATCTGAACACCGATGCGAACCGGGAAGGCGGCGTACGGGCGCTCGGTGGACTCAGTCGATGTCATAGTGAGAATCCTATAGGGCGTATCGGAGGACCCCTCCGCTACATCCGCGATCCCGGCTGGGGGCGTCATGACGGAGCAGGACGAGGTCGCGGAGTTCGCCCGGCTGTTCCGGGCGTTCCTGGAACGGATGCACCAGACGCCGACCGGGATCGCCCGGGAGAACCTGCGCGACCGGCTGCGCGCCCATCTGGAGGTCGAGCCCGCGGACTTGCCGGTGATCGCGGCGACCTTCCCGCCGTTCGAGCTGCCGAACGTGCAGCTGGCGCTGGAGAGCTGGTTCGACAGCGCGGAGGTGATCGGTCTGGCCGGCAGCGACCGCGGTCACCACTCGCTCGGCGAGCTGCTCGAACTGGCGGCCGGTCACGGCCGGTTCGCGATCGGCGCGGTCGACTACCAGCGGGTCGCGGTCGATGTCGGCGTCGAGATGGACTGTGTCGCCTTCGGCTTCTACCTCGGCCGGCGCGGTGAGGACCGGTACGCAGCGTTGCTGCGGGCCGCGAACCCGCAGTTCGGGCGGATCACGGTGCAGCTCGAGGTGCTGGCCACGTCGAAGGACGCGGGGGAGCGGCTGCTGCGGGCGCTGCCAGACCTGATCCGCGAGCACAACGTGTTCCGCGGCAAGGTGGTGTCGTTCGAGCCGCACGACTTCGGCCACGGGGTCGGGCCGTTCCGGTTGCACCCGCGGCCGGGGATCGCGCGCGACGACGTGGTGCTGCCGGACGGCGTACTGGAGCGGGTCGAGCGTGAAGTGATCGGTGTCGCCGAGCATCGGGAGGCGCTGCTGCGGAGCGGCCAGCATCTGCGCCGCGGCGTCCTGCTGTACGGACCTCCGGGCACAGGCAAGACGCACACCGTGCGGTACCTGCTGTCGCGACTGCCGGAGTTCACCGTCGTGCTGCTGGCCGGCATGAGCATCCGGTACGTCGGTGAGGCGTGCGCGCTGGCCCGGAAATTGCAGCCGGCGCTCGTCGTCCTGGAGGACTGCGACCTGATCGCCGAGTCGCGGGACCACCTCCACGGCAGCGAGAACCCGTTGTTGTTCCAGGTGCTGAACGAGATGGACGGCCTGGCCGAGGACGCCGACGTGGCGTTCCTGCTGACCACCAACCGCGCCGACATCCTCGAACCGGCGCTGGCCGAACGCCCCGGCCGGGTCGACCTCGCGGTGGAGGTCCCGCTGCCCGACGCGGCCGGTCGAGCCCGTCTGCTCACGCTCTACGGCCCGACCCTCGACCTGAGCCCGGCGGTGATCGACCGGATCGTCGCCGAGACCGAAGGCACCACGGCCTCCTTCGCCAAGGAGCTGGTACGACGGGCCGTCCTGCTCGCCGCCGAAGCCGGCGCGACTCCCGGCGACCAGCACCTACAAGCCGCAGCCGCCGAACTGCTGTCCGCCCGCGACACCCTGACCCGCCGCCTCCTCGGTACGTCCGATCCGCGATAGTTGCGGCCCGCCACGACCGGGGACCAGCGGTCAGGCCGGCTCCTGCGCGTCCAGGACCGTCGACGCGTGCTTGGCAGCCCAGTCGCCCAGGGCCTCGATCGGGACGAGCAGGTCGCGACCGGCCTCGGTGAGCGAGTACTCGACCCGTGGCGGTGCTTCGGCGTAGCGGCGGCGTTCGACGATGCCGTTGTGCTCGAGGCGGCGCAGCGTTTCGGTGAGCACCTTCTGGCTGATGCCGCCGATCTTGCGGCGCAGGTCGCCCGGGCGGGCCGGGCCTTTGGACAGCGAGTAGATGACCACCATCGGCCAGGTCCCGCTGATCAGGTCGGCGGCGACCCGGGCCTGGCAGTCCGCGTAGAACGTCGTCACCGGTCCAGTGTGCACTCCGCGAAAGGCACCAGCAGGTGCGTTTCGTCCCGGCTAGCGTCACGGCCTCGACCATGAAGGAGGCAGCATGCGAATCGGAATCCTCGGCAACGGCCTGATGGCCGAAGCCCTCGGCGGGCAGTGGGCGAAGGCCGGCCACGAGATCTTCGTCGGCGGCCGATCGCCGCAGCGAGCCCGGAAGCTCGCCGAGCAGCTCAGCCGCGCGTCACGCGGCACGCAGCCGGCGCCGCGGGGCGGCACGTTGCAGGAGGCCGCGCAGTTCGGCCCGGTCGTCCTGCTCGCCGTACCGGCCGAGGCCGCGATCGCGACGGTCCAGGCCGTCGACCTGCGTGGCCGCACCCTGATCGACTGTACGAACGCGATCACCCATCCCGGCGTCGTGCTCGCCGTCGACGCGATGGCCGAGACGATCAGCCGCTACGCCGACCAGGCGCGCGTCGTGAAGGCGTTCAACCTGGCCGCCGACAGCGTCTGGCGCCGAGCGCCGCAACCCGGTCAGCGGCTCGGCGTGCCGATCTGCGGCGACGACCGGGAGGCCCTCGATCAGGTCGCCGTACTGGTCCGCGATCTCGGGTGTGAGCCCATCCACGCCGGCGGCCTGCAGCGCGCTCGGTTGCTGGAGGCAACGGCCGCGTTCGCGATCGGCGTCTGGGCCGGTGGCGGGGACACGCGCGAGTTGTTCCCACCGAGGGACCAAGCCTTCTAGGCTCAGGTCCCATGAAGTCGCGTATCGAGCCGGTTCGCTGGACACCGCCGCCCTCGCCCCCGATCCGGCAGCCCAAGCATCTGGCGGTCGAGGTCGTCGCGATGCCGGGGGAGGGGCCCGAGGACACGCTGATCGACGAGGACGGCAGCGTGCTGACCGGCCTGCTCGACGGGCGGATCCTGCGGATCAGCGCCGACGGCCGGACGATCACCACACTGGCCGACACGGGTGGACGCCCGCTCGGGCTGGAGTGGCTCGCCGACGGCGAGGTGCTGATCTGCGACGCGAACCGCGGCCTGCTCACCATGGATCGCGACGGCCGGGTGACGACGCTGCTCGGGGAGGTCGACGGCCGGCCGATGCGGTTCTGCAACAA
Organism: Kribbella sp. ALI-6-A; assembly: GCF_001984195.1. Lineage (GTDB taxonomy): Bacteria > Actinomycetota > Actinomycetes > Propionibacteriales > Kribbellaceae > Kribbella. The sequence goes on along the minus strand of NZ_MTQN01000011.1, from coordinate 351,405 downwards.
CGCCGACGTCGCCGACGACGGCACGATCTACTTCACCGACTCCTCGACCCGCTTCGGCGTCGACGAGTGGATGGCCGACCTGCTCGAGCACACGACGACCGGCAGCGTCTACCGCCTGCGCCCGGACGGCGAACTCACGCGCCTCGCGACCGGACGGGCGTTCCCGAACGGCGTGGCGCTCAGCGGCGACCAGCAGACGCTGTTCTACGCCGAGACCGCCGGGTACGGACTCTTCAAGCTCGACCTGACCACCGACGGCGCCGAACCCGAGCTGGTCACCCCGATCCCGGGACTGCCGGACAACATCTCCCGCGGCTCCGACGGGCTGATCTGGGTCGCGATCGGTTCACCGCGCAACACCGTGCTCGACGTGCTGCTGCCCAAGCCGCCGGTCCTGCGCAAGATCGTCTGGGCCCTGCCCGACGCGTTGAAGCCGAAACCGGCCGACATCATCGAGATCCAGGCGTACGACGACGCCGGTCGCCTGGTGCACGACCTGCGAGGCACGCACCCGAAGTTCCACATGCCCACCGGTGTTCGCGAGCGCGACGGCAGGGTCTGGCTGAGCAGCATCGGCACCAGCACCCTGGCGCACTTCCCGACTCCCACCCGCTGATGGTCCGGGGCGAGCCCCGGACCATCAGTCAGCCGATCTGCCAGGGGCGCTTCGACAGCCCTGTACCAAAAGGGTTCACCTCTCGGAAGTCGTACCACTTCCAAGTAGTTGAGCCCTCATCTATTCCTGGGGTGCGCCTTTCGGCGCCGGTACGGCGTCCTGCGGCTGCGGCGACTCCGGGACATCGGGATGCTTGTCGTGCCCGTTGCCGGTGACGACCAGCGCGAAGTCGTCGCCGTGCGCGCTCACGCCCTCGATCACCGCGTTCTCCACCGCTTCGGTGCCGATCTCGCGGCGCAGCATCAACGGATCGGTGCGCAGGTCCTTGGCCAGCGCGACCGCCAGCCCGACCATCACCAGCGCGAACGGCAGCGCGGCCACGATCGTCAGGTTCTGCAGGCCCTGCAGCGCTTCGGCGCCGCCACCGCCGGCCAGCAGCATCACCGCCGCGACCGCACCGGTCAGCACACCCCAGAAGATCACGGTCGGCTTCTTCGGCGCGATCGCGCCCCGCTCGGACAGCGTGCCCATCACGATCGACGCGGCGTCCGCGCCGGACACGAAAAAGATCGCCACCAGCACGACGACCAGGATCGTGGTCACCGACGCGAGCGGGAGCTGGTCCAGCAGCCCGAACAGCTGACCCTCCGACGTCGACTGGCCGGCGATGTCCACGCCGTTGCGCTGGGTGTCGATCGCGGCGCCGCCGAACACGCAGAACCAGACCAGGCTGACCATCGACGGAACCAGCAGCACGCCGGTGACGAACTGCCGGATCGTCCGGCCGCGGCTGATCCGGGCGATGAACATGCCGACGAACGGCGTCCAGGAGATCCACCAGGCCCAGTAGAAGACGGTCCAGCCCGACAGCCACTTGGCCATCGCGTCGCCGCCGCTGGCCTCGGTCCGGGCGGCCATCGAGGCCAGGTCGCGGAAGTAGTCGCCGATCGCGGTCGGCACCAGGTTGAGGATCAGCACGGTCGGGCCGACCACGAACACGAACACGGCCAGCACGACCGCGAGCACCATGTTGATGTTCGACAGCCACTGGATGCCCTTGGCAACACCGGAGACGGCCGAGGCGACGAAGGCCGCGGTCAGGATCGCGATCACGCCGACCAGGACGCCGTTGCCGGTCTGGTCCATCCAGCCGAGGATCCGCACGCCGGACCCGATCTGCAACGCACCCAGTCCGAGCGACGCGGCCGAGCCGAACAGCGTCGCGAAGATCGCCAGGCTGTCGATCGTCTTGCCGATCGGTCCCTCGGTCCGCCGGCCGAGCAGCGGTGCGAACGCCGAGCTGATCAGCTGCGAGCGGCCGCGCCGAAAGGTGCCGTAGGCAATCGCAATGCCGACGACGGCGTAGATCGCCCACGGGTGCAGGGTCCAGTGGAACAACGTGGTCGCCATCGCCGTCTCCAGCGCCTGCGACGATCCGGCCTCGACGGTGCCCGGTGGGGGAGCGGTGAAGTGCGACAGCGGTTCGCTGACGCCGTAGAACATCAGGCCGATGCCCATCCCGGCGCTGAACATCATCGCGACCCACGACACCGTGCGGAACTCGGGCTGCTCGTCGTCGGCACCGAGCGGGATTCGTCCGTACCGGCCGGCGGCCAGCCACAGCACGAAGACGACAAAACCCGACGCCAGCAGCACGAACAGCCAGCCGGTGTTGGTCTCGACCCAGCTCAGCGCGCTGTCGGACGCCGTACCGAGGCTGCCGGAGTCGGCGAAGCCCCAGACGACGAAGGCCACGGCGATGACCGCGGTCACACCGAAGACGACGCGGTCCAGTCCTGAGCCGTGACTTCGGCTGCCAGGTGGTGGCGGGGTTGCCAGTGCAGGGTGCTCGTTCTCGTGGTCGGGGAACACGTGCTGACCGTCGATGTCGATCGCCACTGGTGATACACGCCTCGCTGCGGCGCGCCTCCTTTTCGAAGTGTCGGGGGAACTGCCTTACGACCGTGCCGAAGATCGGGGCGAAATGCAACTATCGTGTGGCCCCCGCCACAGCGTGCCGCCGAGGTCTAGTCTGCGCAGCATGCGATTCGGAATCACGATCCTGCCGGAGTACCGCTGGAGCGAGGCGGCGCCGAAGTGGCGCGCGGCCGAGGAGCTCGGCTTCGACCACGTGTGGACCTACGACCACCTGACCTGGAGCGGACTCCAGGACTCACCCTGGTACGGCACCACGCCGACCCTGACCGCGGCCGCGCTCGTCACGTCGACGGTGAAGCTGGGCACGTTCGTCACCTCGCCGAACTTCCGTCACCCGCTGACGCTGACCCGCGACATCCTCGCCCTGGACGACATCTCGAACGGGCGCTTGCTGTGTGGCATCGGATCCGGCGGCGGCATCGACTCGACGATCCTCGGCGGACCCGACCTGAGCCCGCGCCAGAAGGTCGACCGGCTGACCGAGTTCACCGAGCTGCTCGACAAGCTGCTGACCACCGACCGTGTCGACCACCGGGGCGAGTACTTCGAGACCCGCAACGGCCGGACGCTGCCTGGTTGCGTGCAGCAACCCCGTGTGCCGTTCGTGATGGCGGCCAACGGCCCGAGGTCACTGCGCCTGGCCACCCGGTACGGCGCCGGCTGGGTGACCACCGGCGGCAAGGCCGACGACCTGGACAGCTGGTTCGCCACGGTCGCCGACCTGAGCCACCGCCTGGACGACGTACTGGAGGAGGGGCGGTCGTTCGACCGGTACCTGTCGCTGGACTCGAAGCAGTACGCGCTGAGCAGCGCCGACGCCTTCGAGGACGTCGTCGGCCGCGCCGCGGCGCTCGGTTTCACCGACGTGATCACCCACTGGCCACGCGCCGAGGGGGTCTACGCCGGCAGCGAAGCGGTGCTGGAGAAGGTGGCGACCGAGGTCATTCCTCGTCTTCGCGTTGCGACCTGACGTAGGCGGGCAGCGCGTACCAGAACAGGACGAAGAGAACGAAGACGACCGCGACGGTGATGATCGCGGTGGTCCGGTGCAGGACGACGTCGAGGGCGAGCAGGACGCCGCCGCTCATCGCGAGGATCAGGAAAGCCATGCCGGCGCTGGCCAGGTGGTGGGCCATCGGGACCAGCCGGTCGCGCAGCCGTTGCTGGAAGACCATCCGGTGGAACGACACCGGGGCGAGGAAGAGGCAGACGCTGAGGGCGCAGGCGATCAGCGTGACGGCGAAGACGCCGTGGGTGAACTCGTCGGAGTCCTGGAACCGGACCTGGAAGGCGATGCTGAGCAGGAACGCGAAAAGGATCTGCGTGCCGGTCTGGGCCAGTCGCAGTTCCTGCAGCAACTCGTTCCAGTGCCGGTCGAGACGCTCGCCCTCGGTCTCGTGCTCACGGCTGTAGTTGCCGTTCTGCTCGGTCATCAGTCTCCTCGGTTCGCTGTGGCCGACCTGGTACCCCGAACCATGCTCGCGGCAATCGGTGCGGTGACCGGCCGGCAACGGCGAACGGGCCGCCCACCCGAAGGTGGACGGCCCGTTCGTCTCGTGCTGGAAGGGTCGAGCTGATCCGGGGATCAGATCGGACGGATGTTCTCCGCCTGCAGGCCCTTCTGGCCCTGGGTGATCTCGAACTCGACGCGCTGGTTCTCGTCCAGCGAGCGGAAGCCCGAGGTCTGGATGGCCGAGTAGTGCGCGAACACGTCCGCGCCACCGTCATCCGGGGTGATGAAGCCGAAGCCCTTGTCAGCGTTGAACCACTTGACAGTACCGACAGCCATTTGTGTCTATCTCCTTGATGGCTTGTAACAAACCGTGACCCACACCTCATGAGCCACGTGTCGCCGAAAGGCCCCAGACGACAAAACCGGCCATGCAGCACAGCGAAAGTCAATGGGAGTCCAAAACTGCAACGCGACAACTGTAGCCGATCTGGGGCTTGGTGGAAGGGGTGACCACGAACACGTGTCGCATAAAGTTGCCGCCTGCCACGCTGCGTGACCGGGTCCTGACGGCCCGACAACGCGCCCGGCGGGCCGTCGTCGGAGCGTGCGGAGACAACGAAACCCCCGGCGACCTGCTGATTCGTCCCGGCGCCCGGAGCTGCGAGCCTTTCGGTCCGGCGACAAGGTCGGACATCGCGTCCTGTACGCCGGGTGATGGCCTTCGCGGCAGGTTCGAATTCGTCGGCGTGTCGCGCGGACCTGGACAGAATCCGATGGCTCCGGGAAGGTTTGGGCAGACCACGACCCGGGGAGTATTCGGTGTTTCTCAAAGTCAGCCGCAGCGGCGGTTTCGCCGGATTGCGGACCAGTGGCGAACTGGACACCTCCGCCGAGCCGGACGCCGACCGGTTGGAGGCTGTCGCCGGACGGCTGACCGAGCGGCCGCCGGGCACGGGCCGCCCGCAGCCCGACCGTTACGTGTACCGGCTGGAGCTCGCCGACGGCGACCGACTGGCCGCTGTGGTCGTCGCCGAGCAGGACCTGGACCAGGACGCGGCCTGGCTGCTCGATCGCGTTCTCGGGAACGGACAGGGCCCCGGAGAGAGCGGTCTCCGGGGCCCTGGTCAGTAGTTCAGGCGAATCAGCAGGTCACCGCCAGGCGATCTCCGGCGCGCGGTAGAAGTTCACGCTGAGCGCGTCCCAGCGCGAGCCCTGACCGGCCAGCCGGTCGGCGTACGTCGTCCAGTCGAGCGCGGACGCCGGGGACCAGCCCAGCTCGGCGATGCCCGGCAGCCGCGGGAACGCCATGAACTCGAGCTTGTCCAGGTCGTCCAGCGTCTCGGTCCACAGCGGCGCCTCGACGCCGGCGATCGCGCTCTCCGGCAGGTTCGGGATCAGCGTCGACGGGTTCCAGTCGTACGACTTCTGCACGCTGACCAGCCCGGCCCAGCTCAGCCCGTACGGCGTACTGGCGTTGTACTTCATGTCCAGGTAGGCCCGGTTGGCCGGGGACAGCACCACCTGGGCGCCCTGGGCCGCGGCCTTGCGGGCCAGCTCGCGGGAGCGGGCGTCGTCGGTTCCCCAGTACTGCGCGATGCTGCCGGCCGGGAGCGGTGTCTCGGCGATCTCCTGCCAGCCCATCACCCGCTTGCCCTGCTGGGTGACCAGCGCGGCCGCCTTCGGCACGAAGGTCAGGTAGTCGGAGTGCGGAGTGGAGTGCGCCTCGTCGCCGCCGAGGTGCAGGACGTCACCGGGGTTCTGTTCGGCCACCTCGCGGAACACGTCGCCGAGGAAGTCGTAGGTGAGGTTTTTGCCGACGCACAGCGAGCTGAAGCCGACGCTGGTGCCGGTGTAGAGCGGGGGAGCGACGCCGTCGCAGTTCAGCTCGGCGTACGACGCCAGGGCCGCGTTGGTGTGACCGGGGGTGTCGATCTCGGGGATGACCTGCATGAAGTGGTCGGCGGCGTACCGGACGAGCTCGGCGTACTCGGCCTTGCTGTAGGAGCCACCGGGCGTTCCTCCGACCTCCAGGCTGCCGCCGTACGTCGTGAGGCGCGGCCAGCTGTCGACCTGGATCCGCCAGCCCTGGTCGTCGGACAGGTGCAGGTGCAGCTTGTTGAGCTTGTAGAGCGAGGCCAGGTCGATGTAGCGCTTCACCTCCGCGACCGAGAAGAAGTGCCGCGACACGTCGAGCATGGCGCCGCGGTAGCCGTAGCGGGGCGAGTCGGCGATCGCCGTACCGCTGATGCGCCACGGTCCGGCCTGGCGGGTCTTGGCCTCGGCCTTGGCGGGCAGCAGCTGCCGCAGCGTGGTCACGCCGCGGAACAGGCCTTCCGGCGTGGCCGCGACGATGCTCAGGGCCGAGCGGTCGGCGCGCAGTTGGTAGCCCTCCGCGCCGAGCGACGCCGGGCCGTTCGTGGACAGCTTCACGTCGACCAGGCCGGGCAGGGCCGGAATCACCCGGAGGGGGTAGCCGGTGGAACGGCGAAGCTGCCCGGCGAGCCCGTCGGCGACCTTGCGAGCCGCGCGGCTCTCCTTGGCGCTCGACTCGACGCCGATCAGGCTCCAGGGCTGCAGCGTGAAGGTCTGGCCGGGCAGGGCCTGCTGGTTGGCGGGCTTGGGGATCAAGGCCGGAGCGGTGCTCGCAGCAGGCTGCTGCTGTTCCGCGGGCTCGGCGGCGGCTGGAGAAGTGGCGAGGAGTGGAGACGCCAGCAGGGCGGCTGCGGCGAGACCGGCCAGGACGACCTGACGACGGGGGCGGGCGAGTCGTGTCATGACCGGAAGTGTTCGTCCGCTCACAGCCCGAGTCAAGATTTCGGACGACTGTCTTCTTTAGTAGTGGTGCGCGACGGCCAGCGCACGGGGTGCGTAGGCGGCGCCGAACATCACCAGGTGGGTCAGCAGGGGGTGCAGCCGGTGCAGGGCGACGCGCTCGCGCCAGCCGTCGGAGAGCGGGTGCGCCTCGTCGTAGGCGCGCAGCACCCGCTCCAGCTGCGGCATGCCGAACAGGCCGAGCATGGCCAGATCCGTCTCCCGGTGGCCACCGTGCGCGGCCGGGTCGATCAGGTGCACGCCGTCCGGGCACCAGACGACGTTGCCGGACCACAGGTCGCCGTGCAGCCGGCTGGGCCGCTCCGCCGGGTCGTCGTACGCGCCGCCCTCCAGCTTGTGGCAGAGCCGCTCGAACACCTTCAGGTGATGACTGTCGATCGTGCCCGCGTCGTACGCCGCGCGCAGGTACGGGCGGAGCCGCAGGTTGGCGTAGAACGCGCCCCACGCGTCGAGCGGCTCCAGGCTGTGCGGCAGTTCGATGGTGCCGATGAAGCCGTCGGTCGGCCAGCCGTCCGGCGGTACGCCGTACCAGCGGGCGCCGGCGTCGTGCGTGACGGCCAGCAGCCGGCCGAACTCGTCGGCTGCTGCACCTGTCGGCGGCACGGTGTCCAGGTGCGGAGTGGTCAGGCTGGTGGGGGTGACGTCGAGCGGCTGGGCCACGGGGACGCCACCGGGTACGGCCAGCCACCGCAGTCCGGCGGCCTCGACCTCGAAGAATCCCGGCGGAGCGTCGAGCCGGTGCTTCACGAACGCGGCGGGCGGCACGGTCATGGGCGCACTCTGCCAGGTTCGTCTCCCGCGTCGCGAGTGCGGATCAGCCTGACGTGGAAACCATCCGTGTCGAAAGGTGCGCACAGGGCGGTGGACCTGTCATGGTTGGCCGGGCCTTCTGACCAGGACGGGCCCAACTCCTGACAAGGAAGCTGGAGGACAGATGACGCAGGTGGCAGAGCAGCCGGGCAGTACCGCCGGGCGGCTCGGCTCGGTGGTGCTGGACTGCCCGGACCCACTCGAGCTCGCCCGGTTCTACTCGACGCTGTTCGGTCTGGAGATCGACGAGCACGGTGACGACGACTGGCGCAGCCTGAGCGCGCCGGGGTCGACGCTGGGCTTCCCGACGCTTTCCTTCCGGCGCTCGGAGGACTACGTCCCCGCCACCTGGCCGGGAACCGAAGCGCAGGAACTCCACCTCGACCTGATCGTCGAGGACCTGTCCAGCGGGCACGCGGCCGTCGTCGCGCTCGGCGCCGAGCCGCTCGACCCGGTGGACGCCCCGCCCGCGGAGAACGAGCGCGGCTGGCGTGTCTACGCCGACCCGGCCGGGCACCCGTTCCGGATCTGCCTGGAGTAGCGCTGCTCCAGCGCGGCCGGCAGGGCCGCCCGGCCTTCGAACCGGCCGTGGTCCATGTGGACCACGGCCGGTTCGCCGTTTCGGTCCAGCGGCTAGACGTCCCGCGGTGGTGTCGCAACTCCCGCTGCGGTGAACGGCTCCACCAGCACCCGGAGATGCTCCTCTGCGATGCGCGTCCGCTTCAGCACCGCCCGCGCGGCGATCTGCGTCGTACCGATGGCGTCGGAGTGCAGCTGCTTGCGGAACGTGTCGAGCTCCTCCGCCCGCGGCAGGAGCGCGGACCGGACCGCGTGATCAATCGCGGAGTACTCCGGCGCCGACAGGATCTTGGTGGCCTTGCTCGCCTCCCGGCCGCCGTGCCGCCACCGCGCCAGCGCCTCGTCGACCACTCGGGCCAGCGTGTCCGGCGGCAACTGCGTGGCCGATCGGATGAACTGGGCCGTCACCGTTTCCAGCACGAACGTCTCCTCGATGTGAGCAGGGGGATGGGCGGGAACCGGCCGTCTCAGACCTCGACAGCTTCGTCGAGCAGGTCGTCCGACGCGCGCAGCACTCGTCGACGAAGGTCGCCGGCGTCGAGCTGCGCGTAGTAGGAGAAACGGGCGGCCTCGATGTCGCTCGCGAAGTAGCGCCGCCGTTCGCCGTCCGTCCCGGGCGAGATCAACTCGAATCCGCGGTCGAGGTCGCCGACCAGCTCGAACCCGGGCGCGATGCTGCCCGGCGTGCTGCTCGCCGGCCTGAGTGGACGGAGCCGGCTGAGCCCGCGACGCGCTCGAACCCCACTCGCGTACGTCATCGTCAGAAAGCGGTCGACATCGGCGGGATCGCCGGACGCCATCACCACGGCGCGGTGGGCGCCGCGCACGCTCTTGCGCGCCACCAGGCGTTGGCCGTCCATCGCCACTTCGACCGTGACCTCGCCGTCGTCGATCGTGAAGCTGCCGGGGGTCGTGCGGACGTACGCGACGCGGTCCGGCTCGAGCCAGGCCCGCAACGCGTCGGCGATCACGGTCAGGGTGTCGGTGGGCACGGCGCCATCATGCCAGCGGCGACCGCGGGTGAGGCAGCGGGTCAGATCCACTCCGAGCGACCGGCGAAGGGGTAGTGGCGACCCTCGACGTACCGCGGCCGGGGCTGGTAGCTGTTGACACCGGGGGAGCCTTGCAGGTGGAAGGCGCTCGGGTAGGGGACCTCGGGATCCGTGATCCGGGTCGAGGTCGGGATGTAGCGGATCGTCAGTCCGCACCGCCGGTCCGGCGAGGTGTTGGCGTTGCTGCCGTGCACGATGTTCGGGTGGTGCACCTCGACGTCGCCGGGGGCGAGCACGATGTCCACCGCCTGCGACTCGTCCACCTCGACCGCGATCTCCTTGCCGAGCACGCTTTCCACACTCGTGATGTCGCGCATCGCCGCCACGGGTGAGCGATGACTGCCGGGGATGACCCGCACGCACCCGTTGCGCGGCGTCGAGTGGTCGACCGCGAGCCACAGCGTCACCACGCTCATCGGGTCCAGTGGCCAGAACGCCGCGTCCTGGTGCCAGAGCACCGGCTGACCCGAGTACGGCGGCTTCGAGATGTAGTGCGACGCGAACAGCGCGAGGTCCGGCCCGACGAACAGCGCGGCGATCTCCAGCAGGCGGGGATCGCTGACCAGCCGGATCCAGAACGGGTCGTCGCGCAGGAACACGTGCCCGAGCTGCTCCGGCCGTACGTCGGGATGCCGGGCCTGCAGCCAGTCGACGTGGTCGTTCACTTCCTTGATCAGCTCGGGATCGAGCACGTTGCGGAACACCACGTACCCGTCCCGCTGGTACGCCGCGACAGCCTGCGCGCCGATGTCGTTGTCTGCCACGGAAGTCATCGGGTGCTCCTTCGGGTCGCCGTGCTCCGATCGTCCGTGGCCGGAGTGCCGAGCGCTAGCAGTGCACTGACGGGAACTTGTACTCTCTTGAGGTGAGCCAGGTCTTGCGATTCGAGTGGTCGGCGCTCGGCCGGCCGTACCACGCGGCGCGGGTGCGGTTCGCCGCGCGCGCCCGTGACTCCGAGCTGCACACGCACGCCGACTTCCACGAGTTGATGGGAGTCGTCTCCGGTCACGGCGAGCACCTGCTGTCGACCGGCACGCTCCCGTTGGACGCCGGCGACGTCGTGCTGGTTCGGCCGCGCGACCGGCACGCGATCCGCGGCGGCGCGCCGGACGGTCTGGAGTTCGTCAACGTCGCGTTCCCGAGTTCGGCCTGGCAGGGCTTTCTCAACCTGACCAGAACCAACCCGACCGGCAGCTGGGACGCCGCCCGCCAACCGGTGACGTTTCGCCCGCACGACCCGGCCGCCGCGATCGAGATCTTCGAGAACGCGCTCTCTCGTTTCCAGGCCGAGCCCGCCCAGTACGACCTGCTCCGGTTCTGGATCGACCTGCTCCCGCTCGTCTCACCCGAGGAACTGCCGGCCCGCGCCGGCAACACGGCGCCCGCCTGGCTGACCGAAGCCTGTACGGCGATGCGCGCCGAGGAGAACCTGCGGGGCGGCGTCCCGCGCCTGCTCGAACTCGCCGGCGTCAGTCCCGCCCATCTCTCGCGCTCCCTCCGCGCCGCCTACGGCACCACGCCCACCGACTACGTCACCGACCTCCGGCTCGAGCAGGCTGCATCGTTGCTAGCGGCAACCACCTCGCCGATCGCCGAGATCGCCCGCCGCTGCGGCTTCAGCAGTCAGTCGTACTTCACCCGCCGGTTCACCGCGGCCCACCAGGTCTCGCCGCGGACGTTCCGCCACCAGGCCCAGCGCGCCTTCGTCCCCTGACGCCGAGCAGTCCACCGATCGGTTGATGCCGGGCGGGCCGCCGGACGGGAGCCTCGAAGCATGACAGTGATCGAGGTCGAGAAGCTCAGGAAGAACTACCAGTCGAAGGTCGCGGTGGACGGGATCTCGCTCCGGGTGGAGCGCGGTCAGATCCTCGGTATCGCCGGCGCCAACGGAGCCGGCAAGACGACGCTCGTCGAGTGCATGTCCGGGCTGCGGTCCCGCGACGGTGGCGAGCTGCGAGTGCTCGGCATGGATCCGTGGACCCAACGCCGACAGCTCCAGCAACGGATCGGCGTCCAGCTGCAGGAGTCCGCGCTCCCCGACGCTCTGAAGGTGGGCGAAGCCTTCCGCCTGTACGCCGCCCTGTACGACGGCGGCGACTGGCGAACGGTGATGGCCGACTGGGATCTGGCGGACAAGCAGCGGGTCCGGTTCGCAAGCCTGTCGGGTGGATGGAAGCAGCGGTTGTTCGTCGCGCTCGCGCTGGTCGGTGATCCGGAGATCGTGTTCCTGGACGAGCTGACCACCGGGCTCGACCCGGTCGCCCGCCGGACCACCTGGACGATGCTCAAGGCGCTACGCGAACGCGGGCTCACCGTCGTACTGGTGACGCACTTCATGGACGAGGCCGAGGCGCTCTGCGACCAGGTCCTGGTGATCGCCGACGGCCGGGTCGTTGCCGGTGGGAGTCCCGCCGAGCTGGTGGCGCGGACCGCCACGGAGTCGCTGGAGAGCGCGTACTTGGTGCTCTCCGGAGAGGAGCTGTCGTGAAAGGCCTGCTGCAAGTCGTCGTCGTTGAGCTTCGGCTGATCGTGCGAGACCCGTCGTCGGCGTTCTTCGCGCTGGCGTTCCCGGCGGTGCTGCTCTGGGTGAAGATGCGCAGCTCGGACTCGCTGCCGGGCGGCGTACGCGACATCGACGCGAACGTGCCGATGTTGACCGTGTTCGTGATCGGCCTGGCCGCGCTGGTGGTCCTGCCGAGCACGATCGCGCAGTACCGGGAACGAGGGATCCTCAAGCGCCTGCGTGCCACCCCGGCCGCGCCCGGCTTGTTGCTCGGCGCGCAGTGGATCGCCCATCTCGTCCTGGCCGCTGCCGGTACGGCGGTGCTGGTGGCGATCGGCGTCCTCGCCTTCGATCTGGCCGCACCGGCGAACGTCGCCACGGTGCTGCTCGCCTGGCTGCTCGGCGCGACCAGTCTCGGCGGCGTCGGCCTGCTGATCGGGGCGCTGGTACCGAACAACCGCAGCGCGACCTTGCTCGGGCTCGGTCTGTTCTTCCCGATGGTGTTCGTGTCCGGCGCGATGATCCCGCGCGAGCTGACCTCGGGTGCGTTGCGCACGATCGGCGACTGGACCCCGATGGCGCCGGTGGTCGAGACGATCCGCGCCGCCTGGTCCGGACAGCCGCTGTCCGCCACTACCCTGATCGTCATGGCGGCCATGAGCGTGACGACGACCGCACTCGCGGCCCGGGTCTTCCGCGCATGAGCAAGCCGGCCGTCGCCCAGTTGCGAGCCGACGCCGGCGAAGTACCGGCGTGGGAGCGCGCTCTGCCGGTTCTGCCGTATCTGTTCCTGCTCCTGCCCGCGACCTTCGCGCTGCTCGGCGACTGGCGCCCGATGATCCTGGTCGTCAGCGTGCTTGCCCTGGCCTGGATGGCGTTGCTCTACCGCCCGGACCGCCTCCAGGCACGGCGACCACTGGCCGTCGTCTATCTGGTCGGCATGCTCGCGATCCTCGGCGTACTGGTTCATGCCGACTCGCTGTTCTCCGTCACCGGCGTCGGCCTGTTCCTGCAGATCTTCACGGTCCTCCCGGGCAAGCTCGCGTACGCCGGGGTCGCCGCGACCGCCGCCGTACTGGTGCTGGCTCGGCCGTCATCGGGCCAGAGCACCGGTGATCTGATCGCGTCGTTTCTCGTCGCGGTGCTGATCGCCTCCGCGACCGGACTGCTGTTCACCGAGATCGCCGACCAGTCCGAGCAGCGGCGGCAACTCATTGCCGACCTCCGCCGCACCAGCGCCGAACTCGCGGCCCTCGCCGAGCAGAACGCCGAGCTCCAGGCACGCCTGCTCACCAGCGCTCGCGAGGCGGGAGTGCTCGGCGAACGCCAGCGGCTGGCGCGGGAGATCCACGACACGATCGCGCAGGGGCTGACCGGCATCGTCACCCAGGCCGAAGCTGCCGAGGACGATCCCGCGACGGCCCGGACTCGCCTGTCGGCCATCGGCGGTCTCGCCCGCGAAAGCCTCGCCGAAGCCCGCCGATCGATCCACGCGCTGCGCCCAGGACCCTTGCAGGACAGCGATCTCACCGCCGCGCTGGAGAAGGTCGCCGCCGACTGGTCGGCTGCCGGGGGAGTGCCTGCCACGGTCACCGTGACGGGTGATCCGCTGGCACTGCATCCCGAGGTCGAGGCGACGCTGCTCCGCGTCGCCCAGGAGGCGCTGGCCAACGTCACCAAACACGCCGCCGCGACCCAGGTGGTCGTCACGCTCTCCTACCTGGACGATGTAGTTGCCCTTGACATCCATGACGACGGTCGCGGCTTCGTCCCTCGATCCGATGGGGGAGCCGGATCGTTCGGATTGGTGGTGATGCGGCAGCGGGTCGCGCGGTTGGCGGGGTCCCTGGTCGTCGAATCCGCACCTGGCCGCGGTACGGCGATCTCCGCGACCGTTGCGGTGATCCCGCCGGTCGCGGAGGTGCGGGAGTGATCCGGTTGCTGATCGTCGACGACCATCCGGTGGTTCGCGACGGGTTGCGCGGGATCTTCGAGGCTGACGCGGCGTTCGAGGTGGTCGGCGAGGCGGGGGACGGCTCGGAAGCGTTGGCGCTCGCGGGGCGGCTCGCGCCAGACGTCGTACTGCTCGACCTGCGCATGCCCGGACTCAGCGGCGCTGGCCTGATTCGCGCACTGCGCGCACATCAGCCGGACGTGCGCGTCCTCGTACTGACCACCTTCGACGACGACGCCGAGGTACTCGCGGCGATCGACGAGGGGGCGACCGGTTACCTGTTGAAGGACACTCCACGGACCGAGCTGCGGCGCGCGGTGAAGGCCACCGCCCGTGGAGAGAGCGTGCTCTCGCCGACCGTCGCCGGCGCGCTGACCCGCCGGACCGCGACGCCGGAGCACCAGAAACTGAGTCCCCGCGAGCTCGAGGTGCTGGCGCTGATCGCCCGCGGGACCACGAATCGCGAGGTCGCCGGCCGGCTGTTCATCACCGAGGCGACCGTGAAGACGCACCTGCTGCACATCTACGCCAAGCTCGAGGCGAAGGACCGGGCAGCGGCGGTCGCCATCGCGTACCAACGCGGCCTGCTCGGCGACGCACCAACCACCTGACCAGGCACCACCCCGCTTCCAGAACCGTAGTCGCCGAGTTCCGGAACCACGCTCGGGGAACGTTCCCTTGACAGCTGGTCGCGCGCCGGTCACTCTCTGAGAGAGCGCTCTCTCACCCGCCCTGTTCCTCGTCTGATTGGTCCCGCCCATGTCCTTCAGCACGCGCTCTCCGGTGCTCCTGCGCCGGTCTCTCGCGCTCGTGTCCACCGGTTTCCTGCTGGCCACCGCCCTCGTCGTCTCTGGTGAGGCCGACGCGGCGGTCGACCACCAGGCCGCCGTCTGCGGTACGGCGAACCTCGCCCAAGGCCGCCCGGCCACCGCGTCGTCCACCGAGAACGCCGGTGTCCCGGCCGCGGCCGCCGTCGACGGCAATCCGGGAACCCGCTGGGGGAGCGCGTTCTCCGATCCCCAGTGGCTGCAGATCGATCTCGGATCCAGCCGGCCGATCTGTCAGGTCGCCCTCAGTTGGGAGACGGCGTACGGCAAGGCCTTCCGGATCGAGGTGTCCGACAACGCCTCCAACTGGAGCCAGGTCTACGCGACGACCACCGGTACCGGCGGCAACCAGACCCTCGACGTCGCCGGCACCGGCCGCTACCTGCGGATCACCGGCACCCAGCGCGCGACCGGCTACGGCTACTCGCTCTGGGAGGTCGCGGTCCGCGGCACCGACACAGGCTCCGGGCCCGTGATCCCGCCGACCGATCCGCGCAACCCCGACTTCGGCCCGAACGTCTCGGTCTTCAGCCCGAGCACCCCGCAGGCCGAGATGCAGAACAAGCTCAACCAGATTGCCGCCGAGATGCACACCAACCA
Source organism: Kribbella sp. ALI-6-A (assembly GCF_001984195.1). Lineage (GTDB taxonomy): Bacteria > Actinomycetota > Actinomycetes > Propionibacteriales > Kribbellaceae > Kribbella. Next base: position 336,241 of record NZ_MTQN01000011.1, on the reverse strand, counting down.
GTTCGGCACCCAGCGGTACGCCGCGCTCTGGAAGCCCGGCACCTACACCGCCGACGTCAACCTCGGCTTCTACACCCAGGTCGCCGGCCTCGGCCTGTCCCCGGACGACGTCAACCTCAACGGCCACGTCCGGGTCGAGGCCGACTGGCTGCAGCAGGGTGACAACCCGAACAACTTGGGCAACGCCACCCAGAACTTCTGGCGCTCGGCCGAGAACCTGGCCGTCACCACACCACCTGGCCAGATCGAGCGCTGGGCCGTCTCGCAGGCGGCGCCGTACCGGCGGATGCATCTCAAGGGCGCGCCGGAGATCCAGCTCTGGAACGGCGGTGACGGCTGGGCCAGCGGCGGCCTGTTCGCCGACACCAAGATCGACGGCCGCGTGGTCTCCGGCTCGCAGCAGCAGTGGCTGTCGCGCAACTCCGAGTTCGGCAACGGCTGGGCCGGCTCGGTCTGGAACATGGTCTTCGTCGGCGTCAACGGCGCCCCGCCGCAGAACTTCCCGAACCCGTCCCACACGGTGGTCGGCCAGACCCCGCAGATCCGGGAGAAGCCGTTCCTCTACTTCGGGGCCGACGGCAACTACAAGGTGTTCGTCCCGGCGCTGCGCAACAACACGAGCGGCACCAGCTGGTCGAACGGCCCGGCCGCCGGTACGTCGATCAGCCTGGCCGACTTCTACGTGGTCAAGCCCGGCGCCCCGGTCGCCACGATCAACGCCGCGCTCGACCAGGGCAAGCACCTGCTCTTCACCCCGGGCATCTACCACCTCAACGACGCCATCCGGGTGACCCGGCCCAACACCGTCGTGCTCGGCCTCGGGCTGGCCACGCTGATTCCCGACACCGGCCAGGCGGCGATCACCGTCGCGGACGTCGACGGCGTGAAACTGGCCGGCTTCCTGGTCGACGCCGGCCCGGTCAACTCGCCGGTCCTGATCGAGGTCGGCCCGGCCGGCTCGAACGCCAACCACGCCGCCAACCCGACCTCCCTGCACGACGTCTACGCCCGGATCGGCGGCGCGCACGCCGGCAAGGCCACCGTCAGCGTCCGGGTGAACAGTCACAACGTGATCGGCGACCACCTCTGGCTGTGGCGCGGCGACCACGGCGAGGGCATCGGCTGGGACGTCAACACCGCCGCCAACGGACTCGTCGTCAACGGCAACAACGTGACGATGTACGGCTTGTTCGTCGAGCACTACCAGCAGTACGAGGTGCTCTGGAACGGCAACAACGGCCGCACGTACTTCTTCCAGAACGAGTTCCCGTACGACGTTCCGAACCAGGCCGGCTGGTCCAGCGGCCCCGGCACCCAGGGCTGGGCGGCGTACAAGGTCGCGAACGGCGTCACCAACCACGAGGCGTGGGGCGTCGGCAGCTACTCGTTCTTCAACACCAACCCGTCGATCGTGGTGTCGCGCTCCTTCGAGGTCCCCGACACCCCGGGCGTCCGGTTCCACGGCCTGGTCTCGGTCTCGCTCGGCGGCGTCGGCACGATCAGCAACGTCATCAACAACACCGGCGGCACCGCCAACGCCGCCACCCAGCAGCGCTACGTCACCAACTATCCGTAACCGGAGTCAGTGGGCCCCCGGTACCCAATACTGGGGGCCCACCGACCAGGGGAGAGACGCTGTGACCGAGAAGACCACCGGCTACGCCCACGTCAACGGGCTCGAGATGTACTACGAGATCCACGGCGAGGGTGGTACGCCGTTGCTCCTGCTGCACGGTGGGTTGTTCAACATCGACCTGCAGTTCGGCGAGTTGCTGCCGCACCTCGCGGCGACCCGCCAGGTGATCGCCACCGACTTCCAGGCCCACGGCCGGACCAACGACATCGACCGGCTGCTGACCTGCCCGGACCTCGCCTCGGACGTCGTCGGCCTGCTCGAGCACCTCGGCGTACCGCAGGTGGACGTGTTCGGTTTCAGCGTCGGTGGCGCGGTCGCGCAGCACCTGGTGATCGACCATCCCGAGCTGATCCGCAAGGCGATCATCTCGTCGGCGACGTTCCAGCACGCCGGCGACCGGCCGGAGAACTCCGCGGTCGGCGAGATGAAGGTCGAGATGATCGCCGGGACGCCGATGGAGGCCGACTACCTGGCCAAGTCGCCGCACCCCGACCTGGAGCACCTGCAGACCCTGCTCGACAAGCTCGGCACCTTCAACCAGGGGGTTCCGGAGTGGACCGACGAGCAGATCCGCGGCATCACCGTCCCGACGCTGATCACCGTCGGCGACAACGACAACTACAAGCTGGAGCACGCGGTCAAGGTCTACCAGCTGCTCGGCGGCGACGTGAACGCCGACTTCGTCGGCCTGCCACCCCACCAGCTCGCCGTCGTGCCCGGCAGCACGCACTTCTTCGGCCTGGCCCGCACCGACCTGTTCCGCGAACTGGTGCTCGGCTTCCTGGACGCCCCGATGCCCGAGGCGTCCCAGCCGGTCACGCCGTAGCCAGCGCCTTGCGGATGCGTTTGTCCGACACCGGGTACGGCGTACCGATGGTCTGAGCGAACAGACTGATCCGGAGTTCCTCGAGCATCCAGCGGACCTCGAGGAGCTCCGGGCTCGGATACTTGCCGGCCGGTACGGCGCGCAGGCGGCTCTGGTACTCGTCGGTGAGCATCTGCACGATCGCCATCCCGGACCGGTCGCGCATCGCGTTCGCGGCGATCTTGTCCAGGCGCAGCTCGATCCCGCGCAGGTAGCGGATCAGATCGGGCAGCCGCTTCGCACCGGTCTCGGTGATGAATCCCCGGTGCACCAGCCCCTCGAGCTGACCGCGGACGTCGGACAGCGCGGCCAGCAGCGCCGGACTCGACGACCGCGAGATCTGCTTGTCGACCGTGCGGGCGTGCGCGAGCACCTGCTCGACCTGCTGCAAAATCGTCAGCACGGTGTCGGCGAGGTCCGAGCGGACCGCGTCGCGCAGGATCGAGAACGCGGTCAGGTTCCACGCCGGGCCTCCGGCGGCCGCCATCAACTGGTCGATCGCCGCCGAGATCGCGTCGTCCAGCAGGTCGCCGACACTGCGGTGCGGTCCGGCCAGCAGCGTCATCTTCTGCTGGTTGGTCAGGTTCTTCTGCACGACGTCGACCACCGACGGCATGGTCAGCAGGAGCAGCTTGCGCGTGCCGGCCCACATCGCGGCGGCTTGGTCGCGCTCGCTCTCCTGCAGCCGCACGGCGACCGTCTTGCCCTCGTCGACCAGGGCCGGGTAGCCGGCGACGGTCAGCCCGGCGCGATGCTCGGAGAAGCTGCGCGGCAGGTCACCGATCGTCCAGTCGGTCAGCCCGGTGCGCTCGAGCCCGTTGACCGCCTTGGACGCGACCTTGGAGATCGCGGCCGTCGTCTTCGGCTTCAGCCGCTCCTTCAACCGGGCCAGGTCCTTGCCCTCGGCCACCGTCTTGCCGTTGTCGTCGACGACCCGGAACGTCATCCGCAGGTGCTCCGGGACGCGGCTCCAGTCCCAGTCCGACGGCTCGATCACGACGTCGCGCAGGTTGCGCAGCTCGCGGGCCAGCGCGTCGGTCAGCGGACCGGACGACGGGTCGAGGTGGGGCAGCACCTGGCGGGCGTGGTCCGGGGCCGGCACGATGTTGCGCCGGATGGCCTTCGGCAACGACTTGATCAGCGTCGTCACCAGTTCCTCGCGGAAGCCGGGAACGCTCCACTCGAACCCGTCGGCGCTCACCTGGTTGAGCACCAGCAGCGGCAGGTGCACGGTCACACCGTCCGCGTCGGTGCCCGGCTCGAAGGCGTAGGTCAGGTCGAAGGTCATGCCGTTCTGCGACCAGGTGAGCGGGAACTCCTCCTCGCGCACCTCGGCGCCCTCGCGGACCACCAGCGACCGCTCGAAGTCCAGTAGATCGGGATCGCGCTGCCGGGCCTTCTTCCACCAGGTGTCGAAGTGCCGCCCGGTGACGACCTCGGGGCCGAGCCGCTCGTCGTAGAAGGCGAACAGCGTCTCGTCGTCGACCCGCAGGTCACGGCGCCGGGTCCGTTCCTCCAGCTCCTCGACCTCTTCGAGCAGCTTGCGGTTGGCATGGAAGAACTTGTGGTGGGTGTCCCAGTCGCCCTCGACCAGCGCGTTGCGGATGAACAGCTCGCGGGAGACCTCGGGGTCGACCGCGCCGTAGTTGATCTTGCGGCGGGCAACGATCGGTACGCCGTACAGGGTGACCTTCTCGTAGGCCATCACGGCGCCGGCCTTGCGTTCCCAGTGCGGCTCGGAGTAGCTGCGCTTGATCAGGTGCTGGGCGAGGTCCTCGGCCCACTCGGGCTCGATCTTCGCGTTCACCCGGGCCCAGAGTCGCGACGTCTCGACCAGCTCCGCGGCCATCACGAACTGCGGCGGCTTCTTGAACAGGCCGGAGCCGGGGAAAATCGCGAACTTGGTGCCGCGGGCACCCAAGTACTGGTGCTGGTTGGCCGGGTCCTTCATGCCCAGGTGGGACAGCAGGCCGGACATCAGCGAGATGTGCACGCTCTGCGGGTCGGCCGGTTCGCCGCTGTTCAGTGTGACGCCGATCTGGGTGGCGACCTGGCGCAGCTGCGCGAAGATGTCCTGCCACTCGCGGACGCGCAGGTAGTTGAGGTACTCGCTGCGGCACATCCGGCGGAACTGGTTGCCGGACAGCTCCTTCTGCTGTTTCTTGAGATAGCTCCAGAGGTTCAGGTAGCCGAGGAAGTCGCTGTTCGGATCGCGGAACCGGGCGTGCGCCTGGGTGGCCTGGGCCTCGGCGTCGGTCGGGCGCTCGCGCGGGTCCTGGATCGACAGCGCCGCGGCGATCACCATCACCTCGCGGACGCAGGCGTGCTTGTCCGCCTCGACGATCATCCGGGCCAGGCGCGGATCGAGCGGGATCTGCGCGAGCTGGCGGCCGACCGGGGTCAGGCGGCGGTGTCGCTCGCCGGCCTTCGCCGGCTCGATCGCGCCGAGCTCGGTGAGCAACTGCAGGCCGTCGGTGATGCTGCGCTTGTCCGGTTCGTCGATGAACGGGAACGCCGCGATGTCGCCGAGCCCGATCGAGGTCATCTGCAGGATCACCGAGGCGAGGTTGGTGCGCAGGATCTCGGGGTCGGTGAACTCCGGGCGGTTCTCGAAGTGCTCCTCGGAGTACAGCCGGATGCAGATGCCGTCGCTGGTCCGGCCGGAGCGGCCCTTGCGCTGGTTCGCGCTGGCCTGCGAGATCGGCTCGATCGGCAGGTGCTGGACCTTGGTGCGATGGCTGTAGCGCGAGATCCGCGCGGTGCCGGGGTCGATCACGTACTTGATGCCCGGCACGGTCAGCGAGGTCTCGGCGACGTTGGTCGCGAGCACGATCCGGCGGCTGCTGCCGTGCGGCTGGAAAACGCGGTGCTGCTCGGCGTTCGACAGGCGGGCGTAGAGGGGGAGCACCTCGACCGCGCCGGGCCGGCCGCGCTGCTGGGCGAACTTGTCGTTCAGCGCGTCGGCGGTGTCGCGGATCTCCCGCTCGCCGCTGAGGAAGACCAGGATGTCGCCCGGCGCCTCGACCGACAGTTCGTCGACGGCGTCCAGGATCGCCTGGGTCTGGTCCCGCTCCAGCGTGCTCGGGTCCTCGGGGTCGTTGACCGGGCGATAGCGGACCTCGACCGGGTACGTGCGGCCCGAGACCTCGACGATCGGCGCCGGTACGCCGTTCGCGTCGGCGAAGTGCTCGGCGAACCGCTCCGGGTCGATGGTCGCCGAGGTGATGATCACCTTGAGGTCGGGCCGGCGGGGCAGCAGTTGCCTGAGGTAGCCGAGAATGAAGTCGATGTTGAGGCTGCGCTCGTGCGCCTCGTCGATGATCAGCGTGTCGTACCGGCTCAGGTCGCGGTCGCGCTGCAGCTCGTTGAGCAGGATGCCGTCGGTCATCAGCTTGACCAGGGAGCGCTCGCTGACCTTGTCGGTGAAGCGCACGGCGTACCCGATGGTGTCGCCGAGCTCGGTCCCGAGCTCCTCGGCGATCCGCTCCGCGACGGTGCGGGCCGCGAGCCGCCGGGGCTGCGTGTGCCCGATCAGGCCCTGGACACCACGGCCGAGCTCCAGACAGATCTTCGGGATCTGCGTGGTCTTGCCCGACCCGGTCTCACCGGCGATCACGACGACCTGATGGTCCCGGATCGCCGCCGCGATGTCGTCCTTGAGCTGACTGACCGGCAGCTCTTCGGGATAAGTGATCTCCGGTACGGCGAGCCGGCGCAGCTCGACGCGGCGCTCGGCCTGCTCGATCGCGCCGAGCATTCCTTGCAAGGCCTGGGCCCGCTTGGCCGGTTCCCGCGTCGTCCGCACCCGCTCGAGACGCCGCCCGAGCTGCTCGCGGTCGTGAACCGTCAACTGCTCCAACCGAGGCAGCAACTCGGCCACACTCGGTCCGCCGTCGGCGTCCACTTCAGCCCCGCGGGCCCGGCGATCGGCGGAGGCCGTCCGCGCTTCGGCGGTCGCCTCGCCCGAGCCCGTGCCGTCGGTCCCGCGCTGGGCTGCGCCGGACCTCCGGTCGGCCGCACCGGCCTCCGCTCCGGCGGAGCCGGTTCCCGTGCGTGCTGCGCCGGGGGTGTCACCGGCTGGGCGACCGCGTTTGCCGCGACGGCGGGGCCGTCGGCGGTCGGGGGTCGCGTTCGCGGGGTCCTGGGCGGGACCGGTGGCTGGGGTGGGACGGGACGACTCGGTCCGGGCATCAGGCATGGCAACGATCAGTTTAGATGCCCCACTCCAATCGCTCACCCGGATTACCCCCTGGCAACCGATCAGGAATCGAGAAGCACCCCGCGGACCGCCGGACCTACGGTCGAGACATGAACCTCACAATCCACTGGACCTTCCTCCCGCACACCGACGCCGACGCCTCGTTGGCCTTCTACCGCGACGTTCTCGGCTTCGAGGTCCGAAACGACGTCGGCGCCAACCGGATGCGCTGGATCACCGTCGGCCCGCCCGACCAGCCCGGGACGTCGATCGTGCTGACCCCGCCGGAGGCTGCCGACCTCACCGACGACGAGCGCAAGGTGCTCGAACAGATGATCGCCAAGGGCGGCTACATGCTGGTGTTCGCCGCCGACGACCTCGACAAGACCTTCGAGCAGGTTCGCGCCGCCGGGGCGGACGTCGTTCAGGAGCTCGAGGACCACCCGTACGGCGTCCGCGACTGCGCCTTCCGTGACCCGGCCGGCAACATCGTCCGCATTCAGCAGCGCGACTGAGTCAGTCCCGGGGACTCGGAACCTTGACCGCGAGGACCGGGACCGGGGACTCCAGCAGGACTCGCTGGGCGGTGCTGCCGAGGATGAGTTTGCCGACCGGGCTGCGCCGGCGTAGGCCCAGCACGATCAGGGCGACGTCCTCGGCGGCGGCTGCCTTGAGCAGTTCCGCGGCGACGTCGCCGGCGCCGACGGCCTGCTGGATGGTGACCTCGACGCCGAGCGCGCGCAGCTTCGCCTCGGCGGCGGCGAGCTCGTCGGCGTTGGCGTAGCGGCTGTCGATGTAGGCGTCGCCGCGGCTGGTGTTCAGCAGCAGCACCCCCGCTCCGCGCAGCTCGGCTTCGGCGGCGGCCGCGGTCAGCGCGGCCTCTCCTTCGGGGGTGGGCACGTAGCCGACGAGGATCTTCACAACTCACACTCTCCCATCAGGTCGGACCTGCACCACCCACCAAGCGCTCGCGGATCCGGCGCGTCACGCTCAGCCGGGCCGCCGCGACCGCCGGAAACGGCGGTTGGTGGGTGGTGCACGTCCGGGGTCAGTCGTCCTCGCCGAAGGTGAGGCGGTCGCGGGTGGGCTGGGTGCCGCGGACCCGGGCGACCAGCCGCGGCAGGTACGGGACGAACAGCGCGAGCACGGTCAGCACGATGATGATCAGGCTGAGCGGCCGGGTGAAGAACACACTGCCGTCGCCGTTGGAGATCACCAGGGCGCGCCGGAACTGCTCCTCCATCGTCGGGCCGAGGATGACGCCGAGGATCACCGGCGCGATCGGGAAGTCGAGCTTGCGCATGAAGAAGCCGATCACACCGATCAGCAGCGCCATCAGCACCTCGTAGCCCGAGCCGGACAGCGAGTACACGCCGAGGCAGGCGAAGACCAGGATCCCGGCGTACAGCAGCGGCCGGGGGACCTTGAGCACCTGGACCCAGATCTGGATCAGCGGCAGGTTCATGATCAGCAGGATCAGGTTGCCGACGTACAGCGACGCGATCAGCGTCCAGACCAGCGTGCCCTGGTCCTCGAACAGCTGCGGCCCGGGCTGCACGTTGAAGATCTGGAACGCCGCCAGCATCACGGCCGCGGTCGCCGACGTCGGCAGGCCGAGCGTGAGCAGCGGCACCAGGACCCCGGAGAACGACGCGTTGTTGGCCGCCTCGGGCCCGGCCACGCCCTCGATCGCGCCGTCGCCGAACTCGTCCGGGTGCTGACGTCCGGCCCGCCGGGCGCGTTTGCGGGCCCGCCGCTTCTCGATCGTGTACGACAGGAACGTCGGTACCTCCGCGCCACCGGACGGGATCGCCCCGAACGGGAAGCCCAGCGCGGTCCCGCGCAACCACGGCGCCCACGACCGCGACCAGTCCGACTTGTTCAGGTAGCCGGTCCGCAGCCGCCCCTTCTCCAGTACGGCGGGCCGGTCGGGCGCGCTGCGCAACTTCGACGCGACGTGCAATGTCTCCCCGATCGCGAACAACCCGACGATCACGATCACCACGTCCACGCCGTCGAGCAGCCGCAACGTGCCGAACGTGTACCGCTGCGCGCCGGACAGGCTGTCCAAGCCGATCAGCCCGATGAACAAGCCGACCGTGAGCGACAGCAGCCCGCGGATCAGCGAGTGCCCGACCAGCGCGGTCACCGCGACCATCGCCAGCAGCGTGATCGCGAAGTAGTCGGTGGCCTGGAACTTGCTGGCCAGGCTGCCGATCGGTTCGGCGACGAAGGTCAGCAGCACGGTCGAGATCGTGCCGGCCACGAACGACCCGATCGCGGCGGTCGCCAGCGCGGCCCGGGCCCGGCCCTTGAGCGCCATCTTGTGGCCCTCGATCGCGGTCGCCACCGAGGCGGACTCGCCGGGGGTGTTGATCAGGATCGAGGTGGTCGACCCGCCGTACATCGCGCCGTAGTAGATGCCGGCGAACATGATGAACGCGCCGATCGGGTCGGAGAAGTTGAACGTGATCGGCAGCAGCAGCGCGATGGTCAGCGCCGGGCCGATGCCGGGCAGGATGCCGACCAGCATGCCCAGCGTCACGCCGAGCACGGCCCAGAGCAGGTTCATCGGGTCGAGCACGGTGCCGAACCCGTGCATCAGGTCACCGAAGACGGCAAGTGGGATCACAGGCCGAGCACCCCTTCCGGCAGCGAGATGTCGAGGAACTGGGTGAAGGCGATGTAGACGACGACCGACAGCACGACGGCGACGACGATGTCGCGCGCGACCTGCCGGCTGCCGAGCACCCGGGCCGCGGCGAAGAACAGCAGCGCGGTCGCGATCAGGTAGCCCAGCGGTACGACGAGGAACGCGTAGAGCACGAGCAGCGCCGAGATCGCCACCGGCTCGAACCAGCTCCGGTCGGCGATGCCGCCGCCGGTCTCGGTGGGCTCAGCGGGTCCGGCTTCCGGCGTACGGCGGGGAGCGCGCAGCCCTTCGACCAGGTAGCCGATCGACAGCAGCAGCCACGCGGACGTCACGAGCAGCGGAAAGAACCGCGGCCCTTGCGGGTCCAGCCCCTTCGGGCTGCGGATGTCGAACACGCCGACCAGGAAGGTGGCGCTCAGTACGATCAGGACAACGGCCGCGATGATGCGAACCAGCCGCGACGCCTCGACCTCGACGTCGGCGGTGCGCACCTGTTCGACTTGCTCACTCACGAGAGGTCCCTTCCTTCGACGACGAAAACTGTCGGTTCCGCCGGGTTGGGTGATCGATGTGACTCGGTTTCGGATGGATCCGACCCCCGCGCAGGAGGCTGCTTTGCTGGAGCAGTGCAGGCATGCCCGGTATGTGTGGAACCTGGCGCTCGAGCAGTGGTCGATGTGGAGCCGCGACAAAGGCGCAACGCCTGGGTATATCGAGCAAGCACGGCAGTTGACCGAGGCGCGGGCGGAGGTCGGTTGGCTGCGGGCCGGATCGCAAACGGTGCAGCAACAGGCCCTCCGAGATTTCGACCGGGCCGTCCGAAACTTCTACGCAGCCACCCATCGGCGGCCGACCTGGCGCAAGGCAGGCTTGCAGGAGGGGTTCCGAATCGTCGGCGGCCAGGCAACCCGGGTGGTGAAGATCAATCGGAAGTGGGCCAAGGTCAGTGTGCCCAAAGTCGGCTGGGTGCGGTTCCGGCTGTCCCGTGCCGTGCCGAGTGCGAAGTCCTACCGGATCACTCGCGATCGGGTGGGGCGCTGGCACCTCGCCTTCGCCGTCGTTCCCGAACCGATCTCCGCACCTGGTACGGGCGAAGTCGTCGGAGTCGACCGCGGAGTCACCGTGTCGGCAGCCTTGTCCACGGGAGAACTCTTGTCGTGTCCCGGTCTGTCGGTGAGCGAGCTGGCGCGGCTCAAGCAGCTGCAGCGCGGCCTTGCCCGCTGCCGACGTGGCTCGAATCGGCGCCGCCGCAAGAAGGTCGCGATAGCGAAGGTGCACGCCCGGGCCCGTGACCGACGCAAGGACTGGGTGGAGAAGACCAGCACCGGACTCGCTGGGCGCTTCGATGTCATCCGCGTGGAAGACCTGCGCGTCGCTCAGCTGACCAGACGCCCGACGCCGACTGCTGACCCTGACCGACCAGGCGCCTACCTCCCCAACGGCCGCCGCGCGAAGGCCGGGTTGAACCGAGGCATTCTCGCCAACGCCTGGGGAGTGCTCGTGCGACGCCTCGAGCACAAGGCTGCGGGCAGGGTCGAGAAGGTGAACCCGGCGTACACGTCCCAGACCTGCAGCGTCTGCGGGCACCGCACACCTGAAAACCGCGAGAGCCAAGCGGTGTTCCGGTGCGTGGCTTGTGGACATCGGGCGAATGCGGATGTGAATGCGGCCGTCAACATCGCGGCCGGACGGGCCGTCAGCGCACGCCGAGAGGTGCCCGGAAGGGCCTCGCCGAAGCGTGAACCTCAACTCGCTACCTCCACGTAGTCGTTGAAATCCCCGTCCACCGGACAGGGAGGACGTCAAACGATCCCCAGTTCTTGCAGCAGTCCCTCGACCCGGGTGGTCTCGTCGGCGATGAACTTCGTCGCCTCGTCGCCGGTCTTGAAGAAGTCGGTCCAGCCCTGCTTCTTGCGGATCTCGGCCCACTCGGGCGAGCTGTTGACCTTGGTCACGAACTCGATCAGTCGTTGCCGGTCGGCCTCCGGGATGTCCGGCGGCGCGACGATCGCCCGCCAGTTCAGCACCTCGGTGTTGTAGCCCTCCGACTTCAGCGTCGGCAACTGCTTGCCGGCCACCGTCATCGGCTCGGTTCCGGTGGTCGCCAGCACCCGCATCTTGCCGGCGGTGATCTGCTCCTCGAACTCGCTCAGTCCGGAGATCCCGACGGTGACGTCGCCGGACAGGATCGCGGCGGTCGCCTCGCCTCCGCCGGAGTAGCTGATGTACTTCACCTTCGACGGATCCGCGCCGGCGGTCTTCACCAGGACCCCCGCGGCGATGTGGTCGGTACCGCCGATCGTGCCGCCGCCCCAGCTGACCGACGCCGGATCGGCCTGGTACTTGGCGACCAGGTCCTTCAGCGACTTCAGCGGCGAGTCGGCCTTCACCACGAACACCTCCTGCTCGGCGGTGAGAGTGGCGATCGGGGTCGTGTCGGAGAGCGTGATCTTGGACTGGTTCAGGGTCAGCGCGCCGACCATGACCAGGCCGGTGATCATCAGTGTGTGCGGGTCCTTGCGGCTCTTGGTGACCAGCCGGGACACGCCGACCGCGCCGCCGGCACCGGTCACGTTGACCACCGAGGTGGAGCGGCCGGGTAGGAAGTCGTCCTCCTGGACGACGTGCTGGAACTGGCGGGCGGTCAGGTCCCAGCCGCCGCCGGGCGCGGCCGGCACCATGATCTCGAGGTTGCGGGACGGGAAGTCGCCGGCCACGCTGTCGCTCTCGAGGGCCGAGCAGCCCGACAGCACCAGGCTCACGGACAGCCCGGCGGCGACGAACGCGGAGCGCCGGGACGGACGCCTGGTTCGGCGACCGGCGGTGGTGCGTGGCACGAGCCGCGTCAGGAATCGCGACATCGGGTACCTCCTTCAGGGCACGCGGGGGCAGGGGTGGCCTGGATCACTGGCGACCGTAGCAGCATTCCACCAGGAGGTACAGAGATTCCGTTCTGCGGACCCACGGGTTATCTTCGGCAGTGGAAGTGACCGGCGGAAAGGGGCGGCATGACGGACGGTGGGCCTGCTGGAGAGCGTGAGCTGGCGGGAGTCCGGAGTGTGCACCGGGCTCTCGATCTGCTGGAGCGCTTCGACGACGAGCACCCGACCTGGACCCTGGCCGAACTGACGGTGGCGAGCAAGTTGCCCAAGACAACGGTTCTGCGGCTGGTGACCACGCTGGAGCAGCGTGGTCTGGTGGCCGCGATCGGTCCGGGGCGCTACGCGATCGGGCCGGGCTTCCTGCGCTGGTCGCGGTTGAGCAGCGCGAGCATGGAGATCCCGCCGGCCGTCCGGTCCGCGATGGGCAAGCTGGCCGCCGACACAGGGGAGACGGCCAACCTGTACATCCGGGTCGGGCGGACGCGCGTCTGCCTGGCGCAGGCGCAGGGAACGTTGAGCGTGCGGCACTCGATCGCGGTCGGGTCGGCGCTGCCGCTGTGGGGTGGAGCAGCGTCGCGGGTGCTGCTCAGCGACCCGCCGGTGCTGGCGGCCGATCCGTCGGTGATCGACGACGTCGCCGCCGAGTCACCGTACGGCAGCGACTTTCCGAAGAAGCTGCGGGCGCTGGCGGCGGCGACGGGGGAGCGGGGCTTCGCGATCACCCACGGAGAGCGCGAACTCGGGGCCTCCGGCGTTTCCGCGCCGGTCGTGCGATCCGACGGGCGCGTGGTCGCGGCGGTCGGCGTCGGCGGACCGACGACGCGCTTCAACGAGGACCGGTTGCCGGGCTACGTGCAGGCGGTACGACGCTGCGCCCGAACGATCGGGTCGACCGGCTGGAGCGGGTTCAGTGCGTCCTGACAGCGGTTCGACCGCGGGGGTGTCGGCTGATCTGCTGGCCGGCGTGCGGGTGCTGGACCTGACGAACGTGCTCGCCGGGCCGTTCGCCGGTTACCAGCTGGGGCTGATGGGCGCGGACGTGGTGAAGATCGAGGTGCCGGGCACCGGCGATCTGGCGCGCAATCTCGGTGCCGATCCGGAGCTGAGCGCGCGCGGGCTGGGAATCTCGTTCCTGGCCCAGAACGGCGGGAAGCGCTCTCTCACGCTCGATCTCAAGTCGCCGGGCGGTCGCGAGGTGTTCGAGCGGCTGGTCCGCGGCGCCGACGTGCTGCTGGAGAACTTCCGGCCCGGTGTCCTGGAGCGGCTCGGCTTCGGCTGGGAGGTGTTGCACGCGCTGAACGACGGGCTCGTGTACTGCGCGGTCTCCGGCTTCGGGCAGACCGGGCCGATGCGCGGCCGGCCGGCGTACGACCAGATCATCCAGGGGTTGTCCGGGATGATGAGCGTCACCGGTACGCCGGAGAGCGCGCCCACGCGGACCGGGTTCCCGATCGCGGACACGCTCGGCGGGTACGCCGCGGCGTTCGCGATCTCGGCCGCGCTGGTGAAGCGCTCCCGCACCGGCACCGGCAGTTTCCTCGACGTGTCGATGCTGGAGACCGCCGTGGCCGCGATGGGGTGGGTTGTGTCGGACTATCTGGTCGCCGGCCGGGAACCACGGGCCATGGGCAACGAGAACGCGACCTCCGCGCCGTCCGGCACCTTCGCCACCGCCGACGGCGCGCTGAACATCGCGGCGAACAAGCAGGAGCAGTACGTCGAACTGTGCACGGTTGTCGGGCGGCCGGAGCTGATCGCGGACGAGCGCTTCGCGACCCGGGAGGCGCGCAAACTGCATCGCGCGGAGCTGAAGGGTGAGTTGGAGAGAACGCTCGGAGAGCGCTCTGCCGTCGAGTGGGACGAGTTGCTGTCGACCAGTGGGGTGCCGGTGGCGCCGGTGCTGACCGTGCCGCAAGTGCTTGCCTTGGATCAGGTGACCGAGCGTCGGCTCCTGCACGACGTTCCCATGCCCACGACGGCCCAAGGCGACGAGCTGCCGTCCGAGATCGCCGGGGAGCGCTCTCTGCGCGTTCTCGGAAGCAGCGTCCATGTCGACGGACGACCGGTCGGCCCGGCCCGGCGGCCGCCGCAGCTCGGTGAGCACGTCGACGAGATCCTGGCCGAAGCCGGCTACACCGCGGCGGAGATCGCCGACCTGCGAGCCCAAGGAGCCGTATGAGCGAGTCGGTAGGGGACTGGTGGTCGACCGCGATCACTGACATCGGGCCGGGCGTCATCCGGTTGCGCGGCTACGCCGTCGAGGATCTCATCGGCGCGGTCAGCTACCCGCAGATGGTCTGGCTGATGACCCGCGGCGAATTGCCGACCGCGGCCGAAGCCAAGCTGCTCGAACTCACCTTGGTCGCCGCCGTCGACCACGGCCCCCAGGCCCCGTCCATCGCCGCGACCCGGATGGCGGCCTCCTGCGGCCTGGACCTCAACAACGCGATGGCCACCGGCGTCAACCTGCTCGGCGATGTGCACGGCGGCGCCGGCCAGCAATGCCTCGAAGTCCTTCTCCAGCTACGGGCGACCGTCGAGGCCGGCGAGACGCCCGAGTCCGCAGCCCGCGCCCTCGTTGCCGACTACAAGCACCGCAAGGCCTTCGTCCCGGGCTTCGGCCACCGCTGGCATCCGCGCGACCCACGCCGCGACCCGCTGATCACCGCTCTCCAGCAAGCCGCCGAAGCGGGCACAGTGCGCGGCGACTACCTCGAGCTGGTCCTTGCCCTGGAGCAAGTGCTTGCCGAAGGCACCAAGCCGGTACCGATGAACGTGGACGGTGCCACCGCCGCCATCTACGCCGAGCTCGGCTTCGCCCCCGAGCTGGCCCGCGGGCTGTTCGTACTGTCCCGCTCGGTCGGCCTGCTCGCGCACGCCTGGGAGCAGCGCAACGAGCCGACCCGCATCAAGGGCCCACTGCCGAAGGGCATCAACCCGACGTACACGGGCCCGGCCCCGCGCTCACTGCCCGGAGTCTGACCCCAAGTCCCGCTTGAGCACCTTGCCCGTGGCGGTCCGCGGCAGCTCGTCCAAGACCACGATCTCCCGCGGCGCCTTGTAGCGCGCGAGGTTGCCACGCACGTGCTCGATCAGTTCCTCCGGCGTCGCGTGGCCGTCGAGTACGACGTACGCGACCAGCCGCTGACCGAAGTCCTCGTCCGGTACGCCGACCACCGCCGCGTCGGTCACCGACGGATGCGTGAGCAGGCAGTCCTCGACCTCGCCCGGATAGACGTTCTCACCGCCGGACACGATCATGTCGTCCTCGCGCCCGTCCACGAACAACCGCCCGTGTGCGTCCAGATGGCCCAGGTCCCCGGTGCTCATCCGCCCGTCGACGACCGTCTTGCTGCTGCCGTCGGAGTACCCGCCGAAGACCAGCCCGCCGCCGGCGAAGATCCGCCCGGTCTCGCCGGTCGGCACCGGCCGGTCGTCAGGCCCGAGGATCCGGACGGAGCTGCCCAGGCACGGACGCCCGACCGTGCCCGGCGCGGCCAGCAGGTCGGCCGACGACGCGATCGTCGCGATGCCGATCTCGCTCGATCCGTACGCGTCGCACAGCACCGGCCCGAACTGCTCGATGAAGCGCGCCGCCAGCGACGGCGGCAACGCGGACGCCCCGGAGATCACCGCCCGCACCGATCGCACGTCGTACCGGGCGAGCTCGGTGGGCCCGAGCTCGAGCATCCGCTGCAGCATCACCGGTACGGCGACCACCGACCCCGCGCGCGTCGCCTCGATCGAGCCGAGCACCGCCGCCGCGTCGTACCGGCGGGCCAGCACGAGCGGCGATCCGAGGAACAACGCCAGCATCGAGGTCAGCAGTCCGAGCCCGTGGAACAGCGGCGGGCAGATCACCATCGGCTCACCGGCCCGCAACCCGAAGCGCTGCAGGGCAGAAGCCGTCAGGCCCGCCAGTCCGAGCGCGGTCGGCGCGCGCGGCGCGGCCTTCGGCGTACCGGTGGTGCCCGACGTGAGGATCGTGATGTGCCCCGGCCGGTCCGGCGCCGGCGGTTCCGGCGCACCAAGCGTCGCGAGGTCGTCGAGCCCGCTGCCGTCCTCCCGCCACCCCAGTACGGCGGGAACGTCGGTCTCGACCACGAACTCGTCATCGTGCACCAGCAGGTCCGGCCGATGCCGCTCCAGTACGGCGGCCGTCTGCGGCGCGGCGAACTCCGTGTTCACGAACAACACGTCGGCACCCAGCCGCGAGGCCGCGAGCGTGGCGGCCAGGAAGTGCCGGTGGTTCCGGCACAGCACCGCGACCTTGCTCCCGGCAACGAGTCCGAACTCCGCGTGCATCCCGGCCGCGATCGCCGCCACCCAGCGATCGAGCTCGCCGTACGTCAGCTGGCCCCGCTCGTCGATCACTCCCGCCCGGTCCGGGAACCGGATCGCGGCGACCGCGCCCAGCGCCGCCATCGACTGCCCCCAGCGCCGCAACGCCCGCTCGATCCCGGGCAACTGCGTCGGCCCCGCGGAGCGCCAGACTCCAGAACGCGCCAGCGCCAGCGACACCGCGCCGGCCTCGGCCGCACGCCGGACCAGCCAGTCCGGAGGACGGATCGGCTTGATCGGGCGGATCGGGATCACGACGTGCGCTTTCGTGCGGAGCTCTGCCGGAAGTACAACTCGAACAGC
Source organism: Kribbella sp. ALI-6-A (assembly GCF_001984195.1). Lineage (GTDB taxonomy): Bacteria > Actinomycetota > Actinomycetes > Propionibacteriales > Kribbellaceae > Kribbella. The sequence continues at coordinate 319,363 of NZ_MTQN01000011.1, read as the reverse complement.
CGGTCCGTCGGCACCCGCAGAAGGTTGCCGAGAGCATCCGCCGGCCGGACCAGCGGCGGCGTGATGTTGTGCGGCCGCTCGGCCACCGCCCGGCAGACCTGGTCGGCAGCCTGCTCCGGCGTCAGTCCCGGCAGGCTGTGCAGAACCGGAGTCGGCTGGCTCATCCGCGTGTGCACCAGCCCCATGTAGACGGTCGACGTGGTGACGCCGTCGTGCCGGAGCTCCTGCGAGATGCACCGCAGCCACACGTCGAACGCGCTCTTCGAGGCCAGGTACGCCGACCAGCGCGCCAGAGGGGGAGTCCGGACGCCGGCCGTCGACACGTTCACGATGTGTCCCGCGCCGCGCTCCCGCATCGACGGCAGCAGCTCGAGCACGAGCTTCGCCGGGCCGAGGTAGTTGACCGAGTTGGTCCGCTCGATGTCGTGGAACCGCTGGTAGGAGTCCGCGATCGAGCGCCGGATCGACTTTCCCGCGTTGCTGACCAGGGCGTCGACCTGCCCGTGGTCGCGCAGCACGTCGACGACCAGCTGCTCGATCGCCGCTGGATCGGCCAGATTGGTCGGATAGATGTGCGCGCGCCCGCCGGACGCCGTGATCCCGTCCGCGACCGCCCGCAGCTGCTCGGCCGTCCGCGCCACCAGCAGCACCGTCGCCCCCGCCGCCGCGAGCCGCCGGGCCGTCGCCTCACCGATCCCGTACGACGACCCGGTGACCAGCACGACCTTGTCCCGCACCGCGTCGCTCAGCCGGGCGTCCGGGATCCCGCTCCGCCCGTTGATCAACGCGACGAGCAACGGCCATCCCGGCGGGCGTCTGTCCATGCCATCGATATTACTTTCAGGTAGCTTCCAGCGACACCCTCCGCAACCACTCGCGGACGAGCGCCGCGAACAGCTCCGGCTGCTCGAGCTGCAGGTTGTGCCCGGCCGCGTCCAGTACGGCGTACGTCGCGCGCGGGTAGTGCGGCAGCAGCGGCCACTGGTCGGCGTACCCGGTCGACGAGTCCTGCCGTCCGCACAGGATCAGCGTCGGCCGCTCGTAGGCCGGTCCGCTTTCAGGAGGTGTGGACAGCGTCCAGTTCTTGCGGATCCGGGCCATCGCCTCGGTGTCGGCGACGTCCAGTCCCGGCGCCACGTCGGCCAGAAAGGCCTGCAGCGTCTCGCGCGTCTGCACGACAGTGATCTCGGTGAAGTCGGCGGCCGCCTGCTCGTCCAGTCCGTCCAGCAGACCGGGGGTGGAACGCAGGACGACATGCTCCGGAACAGTTCGTTCGGCGTTCTCGACCGCCAGCCCGATCGGGCAGATCAGGCCGAGCCCGAGCACCTGCTCGGGCCGCCGTGCGGCGATCGCGCGTGCCAGGTAACCGCCGTACGACTCACCGAGCAGCAGGAACGGCTCCGTGCCGATCTCGTCGTCGACGAACTCCAGCACGGCGTCGAGCATGCCGTCCGAGCTGTCGATCGACCCCGCGGGGCTCCGTCCCATGCCGGGCAGGTCCGGGTAGATGCGGCGATAGCCGGTGAGGTCGGCGAAGACCGGCTCCAGGCAGCCGGACATCAGCCGGTGGTCAGGAGTCCAGCCGTGCACGGCCAGGACCGGTACGCCCTCGCCGTAGGAGACGTGGTGAAGTGGCATGGCGGTAGTTCTAACAGGGCCCGCCGACATAGTGTCGGGCACATGAGTCGTCGAGCGTTGCATCAAGTAGCTCCGGAGCCGGGTGTGCTCAGGAGGCGGTTGGAGCGAGCGCAGGAGGTGGCTGCCGGGACCGGGCTGGTGATCGCGCCGGGCTCCGATCTGCGCTACCTGATCGGGCAGGGAGGCGGTTCGTTCGAGCGACTGACCGCACTGGTCGTGCCGGCCGACGGCGCCCCTGCGCTCGTCGTACCGAAGCTGGAAGCGCCTGGGTACGCCGACGTGCCGCTGAGCGAGCTGGGTGTCGACGTGCTGACCTGGGTCGACGGCGACGACCCGTACGCGCTGGTCGGCGACCGGCTGGGCAAGGCGGACCGCGTGGCTGTCAGCGACTTCGCCATCGCGCTGCACGTGCTCGCGTTGCGGCAGGCGATGCCGTCGGCCGAGCAGGTGCTGGCCGGGCCGATCGTGCGGGAGCTGCGGATGCGCAAGGACGCGGCTGAGATCGCCGAGTTGAGGGCGGCCGGGGCGGCGATCGACCGGGTGCACGCGCGGGTCCCGGAGTTCCTTCGGGCCGGGCGGACCGAAGCAGAGGTCGGCGCGGACCTCACGGCGGCGATCGTCGAGGAAGGTCATGTCCTGGCGGACTTCGTGATCGTCGGCAGCGGACCGAACGGCGCGAGCCCGCACCACGACGTGTCGGACCGGGTGATCGAGGCCGGCGACGTGGTGGTGGTCGACATCGGCGGGCCGCTGCCGTCCGGCTTCAACTCCGACTCCACCCGGACCTACGCGGTCGGTGAGCCGCGGGACGCCGACGTGCGCGCGACGTACGCCGTACTGCAGGAGGCGCAGCAGGCGGCGGTTTCTGCCGTACGGCCTGGTGTCACGGCCGAGTCGATCGACGCCGCGGCCCGGTCGGTGATCGCGGCTGCGGGGTTCGGCGACTACTTCATCCACCGGACCGGGCACGGCATCGGCCTGGACGTGCACGAGGAGCCGTACATCGTCGCGGGCAACGAACTCGTGCTGGAGCCGGGGATGGCGTTCAGCGTCGAGCCGGGCATCTACCAGCCGGGCCGGTGGGGTGCGCGGATCGAGGACATCGTCATCGTCACCGAGAACGGCGTCGAGTCGGTCAACCAGCGTCCGCACGACCTCCTGGTCGTCTAAACCGCCCGGAAAGTCTTCCGGTACGCCAGCGGCGAGACGCCGAGGCTGCTCCGCAGGTGGTGACGCAGTGAGGCCGCCGTACCGAGTCCGGCGGCTTCAGCGATCCGGTCCACCGGCAGGTCTGTCGTCTCCAACAGGTGACAGGCATGGCGGACCCGTTGCTGCAGCAGCCAGGTGCCGGGGGACTGGCCGGTCTCGGCCTTGAAGCGCCGGCTGAACGTCCGCACACTCATCCGCGCGTACGACGCCATGGCGGCCAGGCTGATCTCCTGGTCGAGCCGCTCCAGCGCCCACGCGCGGGTGGGCCCGGTGCCGTCGCTGCCCTCGTCCGGGACGGCCCGCTCGATGAACTGCGACTGACCACCGTCCCGCCACGGCGGTACGACGCAGTGCCGGGCCGCGCGGTTGGCCACCTCGCTGCCGAAGTCGCTGCGGACCAGGTGCAGGCACAGGTCGACGCCGGCGGCCAGTCCGGCCGAGGTGATCACGTCGCCGTCGTCGATGAACAGCAGGTCCTCGTCGAGCTTCACCTGCGGGTAGAGGGCACGGAACATGTCGGCGCGGATCCAGTGCGTCGTCGCCGGGCGGCCGTCGAGCAGTCCGGCCGCGGCGAGCACGAAGGCGCCGGTGCAGATCGACGCGATCCGGGTGCCGGGGCGGATCAGCCCGAGCGCTTCGGCGACATCGTCCGGCAGGGTGCCCTCATGGCGCGCCTGCGGGAGGTAGGTCCCCGGGATGATCACCGTGTCGGCCTCGGCCAGCACCTCGGCGCCGTAGTCCGGGACGACCGTGAAACCGGCCGAGGCGCGCACCGGCTCGGCGCGGACCCCGCAGACCTTCACGTCGTACAGAGGGGTGCCGTCGGCGCGGGCGGCGGCGCCGAAGACGGTGGACGGGATGGTCAGGTCGAATCCGACCACCGGGTCCAGGGCGAGCACGGCGATGCGGTGCGGCGTACTGGATGCGGCCATGGCCACATCTTGACACATGTTGGCATTCAGGCCACTGTTTCGGCGCGGCAAAGCTTCGATACTCGGTGGGTGACCGAGATCCTGGAGAAGAAGACCTACCGGCTGCACCGCGCCTGGCCGGTCGCCGCCGTCGGTTTTGTCACGCTGATCGGCGCCGCCGGCTTCCGGTCGGTGCCGAGTGTGCTGCTGGACCCGCTGCACGAGGAGTTCGGCTGGTCGCACACGACGATCTCGGCCGCGATCTCGATCAACCTGCTGCTCTACGGTCTGATCTCGCCGTTCGCGGCGGCGCTGATGGACCGGCTGGGCCTGCGCAAGGTGGTCAGCGGAGCACTGGTGCTGATCGCGCTCGGCAGTGGGCTCACGGTCTTCATGGACTCGTCCTGGCAGCTGCTGCTGTGCTGGGGGCTGCTGGTCGGTGTCGGCACCGGGTCGATGTCGCTCACGTTCGTCGCCACGATCACCGGGCGTTGGTTCGTGGCGCGACGTGGGCTGGTGACCGGCCTCCTGACCGCCGCGGGCGCGGCGGGCCAGCTCGTCTTCCTGCCGCTGATCGCGGCCCTGGCGACGTCGTACGGGTGGCGGGTGCCGGCGCTCGTCGCCGCGGCTGCCGCGCTGGCGGTGGTGCCGTTGGTGCTGCTGTTCCTGCGTGACTACCCGAGCGACGTCGGACTGCGCGCGTACGGCGCCCCGGAGGGCAGTACGGCGGGCCAGCGGGTCACCACGACCGGGAGCAGCTCGATGCGAGCGCTGACGGCGCTGCGCGACGCGGCACGACGGCCGGCGTTCTGGCTGCTCGCGGGTGGTTTCGCGATCTGCGGCGCGTCCACGAACGGGCTGGTCGGCACCCACTTCGTCACCGCCGCGCACGACCACGGGATGCCGGTCACGACGGCCGCGTCGCTGCTCGCTCTGGTCGGGGTGTTCGACGTCGGCGGCACGATCATCTCGGGCTGGCTGACCGACCGCTGGGACCCGCGGTACCTGCTGATCGCGTACTACTCGCTGCGTGGGCTGTCGCTGCTGGTGCTGCCGTCGCTGCTCGGGCCGTCCGCGCAGCCGAGCGTCTGGGTGTTCATCATCTTCTACGGGCTGGACTGGGTGGCGACCGTGCCGCCGACGGTCGCGCTGTGCCGGGAGTGGTTCGGGGTGGACGGGCCGATCGTGTTCGGCTGGGTGTTCGCGTCGCACCAGATCGGGGCCGCGCTCGCGGCGACCGGCGCCGGCGCGATCCGGGACGTGCAGGGCAGCTACAACCTGGCCTGGTACCTGGCCGGTGGCTTGTGCGCCGCGGCGGCGCTGATGTCGGCGAGCATCGGACGGCGCCTGGTGCCTGCTGCCTGACCGTGGGTTAGCCTCGACTTCGGTTGAGGTCGGTCGGGAGGAGTTGGCATGGACATCGAACCGGGTGAACTGACCGTCGGGCAGCTGTCCGAACGCAGCGGTGTGGCGATCTCCGCGCTGCACTTCTACGAACGCCAGAACCTGATCGTCAGCCGGCGGACGTCCGGTAACCAGCGCCGCTACAAGCGCGACACGCTGCGCCGGGTCGCTCTGATCCGGATCGCCCAGCGGGTCGGCATCCCGCTCGCCGACGTCGCCGGGATCCTGGCGCTGCTGCCCGACAACCGCACTCCCACCCGGCAGGACTGGGAACGCATCTCCCAGTGCTGGCAGGCCGAGCTCGACCGCCGCATCGTCCAGCTCGAACAACTCCGCGACGACTTCAAGGACTGCGTCGGCTGCGGCTGCCTGTCCCTCGACCGCTGCGCCCTGGCCAACCCGTACGACGCGTTGGCGGCCCGCGGCCCGGGGCCCCGGCGTCTCGTGGACACCGCCGGCACTCCCTGCCGCCCCAACGCCTGCGCGGACACCACGTGCGAGGTCAGCGCTTAAATTCCAGCGGTCCGGAGGCGCCTCTTCTCACCCCAGGTTTTCCACAGGTTGAGGTCCGGGGCCCACGCGTTGGGGGTGCGGGCGTCTAGGGTCGTCGGCATGGGTGATGCGTTGAAGTTGTCCGAGTCCCGCGCCGCGACCGCCGCCGGGGTGATCTCGGCGATCGCGGGGGATTCCGCGCGCTTGCGGGACGACCAGGAGACCGCGGTCGCCGCGCTGTGCGAGCCCAACGCGCGGGTGCTCGTCGTCCAGGCGACCGGCTGGGGCAAGTCCGCGGTGTACTGGGCCGCGACCGCGATCCGCCGGTCCGAGGGTGCGGGGCCGACGCTTGTCGTCTCACCTCTGCTGTCCTTGATGCGCGACCAGGTGGCCGCCGCCGCGCGCGCCGGGTTGCGGGCCGCGACGCTCAACTCGTCCAACGTCGACGACTGGTCCTCGATCGAGACCGACCTGCGTTCGGGCGCGATCGACGTCCTGCTCGTCTCGCCGGAGCGATTGGCCAACCCGGGCTTCGGGCGCCGCGTCCTCGACGGGCTGGCCGGCCAGATCGGCCTGCTGGTGATCGACGAGGCGCACGCGGTCTCCGACTGGGGACACGACTTCCGGCCCGACTACCGGCGCGTTTCCGAGGTCCTGCAGAAGCTCAACCCGCAGACCCCGGTGCTCGCGACGACCGCGACGGCCAACAGCCGCGTCACCGAGGACGTCGCGCACCAGCTCGGCGAGTCGACGCTGGTCCTGCGTGGTCCGCTCGCGCGGTCGAGCCTGCAGCTCGCGGTCGTGAACGCGTTGTCCCCGCTCGACCGCTTCGCCTGGGTGGTCGACCATCTGCCGAAGCTGCCCGGCTCCGGCATCGTCTACACGTTGACCGTCGCCGACGCGCAGCGTCTGGCTTCGGCGATCCAGGAGGTGCACGGCGCCGCCGTACCGGTCGCGGCGTACACGGGTGGGCTGGAGTCGGGGGAGCGGGAGAGTCTCGAGGACGCCCTGCGAGAGAACCGGCTGAAGGCGCTGGTCGCGACGTCCGCGCTCGGCATGGGGTACGACAAGCCCGACCTCGGCTTCGTCGTGCACGTCGGCTCGCCGCCGTCGCCGGTGTCGTACTACCAGCAGGTCGGGCGGGCCGGCCGAGGGATCGATCACGCCGTCGTCGCGCTGCTGCCGTCGGACGCCGACGCGGGCGTGTGGGACTACTTCGCGACCGCGACCATCCCGGTGCCCGAGCAGGTGAACCGCCTGCTGGCCGGCCTCTCGGCGTACGGGCCCGACCAGCCGGCGACCGTGCCGTCGCTGGAGGCCGAGACCGGGCTGCGCCGCGGCCGGGTCGAGCTGATGCTGAAGCAGCTGGCTGTGGACGGCGCGGTCGAGCGGGTCGAGCGTGGCTGGGTGCGGACCGACGTGCCGTGGACCTTCGACGCGGCCCACTACGACGGCATCGTCGCCGTACGTCGGCGCGAGGCCGACATCATGCGCGCCTACACCCGCGGCGAACGTTGCCTCATGCAACTTCTCCAGGAGTCCCTGGACGACCCGACCGCCGAGCCGTGTGGCCGGTGCTCGGTCTGCCTCGGCCTGCTTCCGGACCCGCTCACCGCGAGCCCCGACCCGGAGACGGTGCAGGCGATCACGCGCCAGCTCCGCGGGGAGACGCACGTGCTCGAACCGCGCAAGATGTGGCCGGGCGGAGCCTTCGGCGCCAAGGGCCGGATCCCTCCGGGCCTGCTCGCCGACCCGGGCCGGACCATCGTCTTCGCCGACGCCCCCGAGTGGCGGGAGGTGCTCCGCTCCACCTTCGGCACAGACACTCCGGATCCGGCAGCGCTCGACGCGCTGAAGGCGGGATGCGTAGCGGCGCTGTCGCGCTGGCGGGATGCGTGGTCGCGGCGTCCCGAGGTCGTCGTTCCGTTGCCCGCCGCGGGCAGCCGCGCCCTCACGACCGCCGTCGCCGACCACCTGGCCGAGATCGGCCGCCTCGACCGGGCGGACCTTCCGCTGCAACCGTTCGGCTCGATCGACGATCTGTCCTCCGCCGAGGAGGCCAAGGTCTGGCGGGACGCGATCGAGATCGACGGCGCCACGGCGCAGTCCGTCACCGGTCGCTCGGTCCTGCTGGTCGTCGACGCGTCGTCGTCCCAGTGGCCGATCACAGTGGCCGCCGCCAAACTCCGGGAGGCCGGGGCTGCGGCTGTGTTGCCTCTGCTCATCCATCGCCGCCCGTAGTCATCCCGCCACCTCAGGACGGCCTGGTCGCGGTGTGGGTCAGGCGTCCTGGAGGGCCTCGGCGGTTTCGGTGAAGGACTTCAGGTCGGACAGGAGTTTGACCCAGCCTTCGCTGACCATCGAGCGGATCCGGCTGCCGGGTTCGAAGCCGGTGTGGATGACGGTCAGTTTCACCTGATCGCCGTCGGGCTCGAGCTCGAAGGTGACCGTCGACAGCGGTTCGGCGCGGGTGGCGGCCTCGTCCTCGGCGCTCAGCTCCACCGCGCGCGCGAACTCCGGCGTGATCGTGTGCCAGGTGTAGGACAGCCGCTGGTACGGCTCGTGCTCGACGACCTTCTGACCGGCGCCGGCCATCGTGACGTCGCCCATCTTCCAGGTCATCGGTGCGCCGGGCTGCCAGTCGGTCTCGTGGTGCAGACCCCAGTACTGCTGCGTGAACTGCGGTTCGGTCAGGGCGCGCCACAGCCGTTCGGGCGTGGTCCGGATGTAGGTGGTGTAGACGAAGTCGGTGTCGCTCATGGTCTGCTGCTCCAATGCGGTCTTGAGGTCGGCGAACAGGCGCGCCCGCCGGCGGTCGTACCGGGTGATCCAGCGGTCCGCGATGGCGTTGATCGGTTCGGCGTTCAGGTAGTGCAACTTCTCCCGGCCGCGCCGCACGGTGGTGACGAGGTTGGCCGCCTCCAGGACGGCGAGGTGCTTGCTCACCGACTGCCGGGCCATCTCGAGCACGGCGCAGAGTTCGCGCAGGGTCTGGCCGTTGCGCGCGTTCAGCTCGTCCAGCAGCCGCCGCCGGCTCGGGTCCGCGAGAGCGCGGAACACGTCGTCCATCACGCTGTACCACTCCTAACAGGCAGCCCGCTGGCTGCCTTTCGACAATAGGCAGCCGTCAGGCTGCATGTCAACTGGAGCAGGAGCCCGCAATCTCGGCCGGGCTGTCGCCGTCGGCGATCCCGTTGCGCACGTTCGGCGTGGCGAGGCCCGCGAACGGGAACCCGCTGTGGCGTGACCTCCCCCGCTTCCGACGGCCCGAAGCTCGTCCTCGTCACCGGTGTGACCGGCTACATCGGCGGACGCCTGGTGCCCGAACTGCTGAAGGCCGGCTACCGCGTCCGCGCGATGGCCCGGAACCCGCGTCGCCTGGAGGGCCGCGAGTGGTACGACGACGTGGAGGTCGTCGAGGCCGACGCGGGGGACCGGCACCAGGTCGAGGCCGCGCTCGAGGACGTCGACGTCGCGTACTACCTGATCCACGCGCTCGGCACCGGCAAGAAGTTCGAGGCCCGGGATCGGCACACCGCTCGCACGTTCGCGGCCGCGGCGCGCGAGGCGGGCGTCGGCCGGATCGTCTACCTCGGCGGGCTCTACCCCGACGACGAGGAGCTGTCGCCGCATCTGAGCTCGCGCCGCGAGGTCGGCGAGATCCTGCTCGCGTCCGGCGTACCGACGACCGTGCTGCGGGCTGCCGTGATCATCGGGTCCGGATCCGCGTCGTTCGAGATGCTGCGCTACCTGACCGAGCGGCTGCCGGTGATGGTGACGCCGCGCTGGCTCAGCACGCGGATCCAGCCGATCGCCGTCCGCGACGTCCTGCACTATCTGGTCGGCAGCGCGGAGATGCCGGGCGGCGTCAACCGCGGCTTCGACATCGGCGGTCCGGACGTGCTGAGGTACCGGGACATGATGCAGCGGTACGCCGACGTGTCGAGCCTGCGGCGGCGCCGGATCGTGACGCTTCCGCTGCTCACCCCATCGCTGTCCAGCCACTGGGTCGGCCTGGTGACGCCGGTGCCGAACAGCATCGCGCGGCCACTGGTCGACAGCCTGATCCACGAAGTGGTCTGCAAGGAGCACGACATCGCGCGGCACGTGCCGGACCCCCAGCCGGGGCTGATCGGCTTCGACCAGGCGGTCGAGCTGGCGCTGAAGCGGGTGCAGGATCTCGACGTCACCACGAGCTGGGCCTCCGCCGCCACGCCGGGCGCACCGAGCGACCCGCTGTCGAGCGATCCGGCCTGGGCCGGCGGGTCCCTCTACGTGGACGAACGGGAGAGCGCGATCTCCGCGTCGCCCGACCGGCTCTGGACGGTGATCGAAGGAATCGGTGGCGGCAACGGCTGGTACTCGTGGCGGCTGGGCTGGTGGGCTCGTGGTCTGCTCGACCGGTTGTTCGGCGGGCCGGGACTGCGGCGCGGCCGGCGGAACCCGAAAGATCTGTCGGTCGGCGATCCGCTCGACTGGTGGCGGGTCGAGGAGATCGACGAACCGAAGCTGCTGCGGCTGCGCGCGGAGATGCGCCTGCCGGGACTCGCCTGGCTGGAGCTGATCGTCGACCAGGACGACCAGGGCCGGACGGTCTTCCGCCAGCGAGCGCTCTTCCATCCGCACGGGCTGCCCGGCCAGCTCTACTGGTGGGCGATCAAGCCGTTCCACGGCATCGTGTTCGGCGGGATGCAGCGCAACATCGCGCACGCCGCGGAGCAGCAAGCGGGATCGGACGAGGCGAAATCGTCTTGACGGCGTGCCGACCATGGATGGATGGAGATCACCAGCCTCGGCTACCGCACCGACCTCTTGCTGCTGGCGCTCGGCGGGAGCGAAGTCACCGACGCCGGCGACCACGTCGTCGTCCGGACGCCGGCCAACCCGACGTACTGGTGGGGCAACTTCCTGCTGCTCCGGTCGCCGATCGAGCCCGGTGAACTCGACCAGCGCCTGCGGGATTTCGCGAGCACCTTCCCGGACGCCAAGCATGTTGCCTTTGGCATCGATTCGGTGGACGGCCGGGCCGGTGACGAGCCCGAGCTGACCGCGGCCGGCCTCGAGATCGAGCGCAGCACGGTGATGACGGCCCGAGCGGTGGTCCCGCCGAGCCGCCCGAACACCACCTCGACGTACCGGTTCCTGACGAGCGACGACGACTGGCAGCAGTTGGTCACGCTCGACCTGGCCGCCAACCCGACGGACCGGGAGGGGCACGAGGAGTTCGTGCGTCGGCGGGTCGCCGCGCACCGGGCGGTGGTCGAAGCGGGTCACGGGCAGTGGTTCGGCGCGTTCGACGGTGATCGGCTGCAGGCGTCGCTGGGGCTGCTGACCGACGGCTCCGGGGTGGCCCGGTTCCAGAATGTGCAGACCCACCCGGACGATCGTGGGCAGGGCATCGCGACCACGCTCGTGCACCGCGCGTCGGAGTACGGGCTGGGGGAGTTGGGGGCGAAGACGCTGGTGATGGTGGCGGATCCGGAGTACCTGGCGATCCGGATCTACCGTGCGCTCGGGTTCGAGGGGACGCAGACGCAGGTGCAGGTGACCAAACCCGCGCCGTAGCCGTCGATCTGCCGCGGCGAGGCGTGAAAAGGTAGGCGGTATGACTGGTACTGAGGGTGCGCGCGGCGTCGCGCTGGTGACTGGTGGGAGTCGTGGAATCGGTGCCGCGGCGGCGATCGGGCTGGCGCGGGACGGGTGGGACGTCGGGATCAGCTACCGGACCCGCCAGGACGAGGCAGCGCGCGTGGTGGGGACCTGCGAGGCGATCGGCCGGCGGGCGGTGGCGGTCGCGGCCGATGTCGCGGAGGCCAAGGACATCGAGCGGCTGTTCGACGGCGTGGCGGCTTCGCTCGGCCCGATCGGTGCCGTGGTCAACAATGCCGGCGTGGTGTCTCCCGCCGGCCGGGTCGACGAGTACGACGTGGAGCGGCTGGAGCGGGTGTTCCGGATCAACACGATCGGCGCGTTCCTGGTCGCGGGCGCGGCGGTCCGCCGGATGTCGACGGCGCACCGGGGAGCCGGCGGGGTGATCGTCAACGTGTCGTCGCGCGGTGCGGTGCTCGGTTCGGCGGGAGAGTACGTCGACTACGCGGCGAGCAAGGCGGCGGTGGACACGCTGACCATCGGTTTGGCGAACGAGGTCGCCAGTGAGGGGATCCGGGTGCTGGGCATCCGGCCGGGCCTGATCGAGACCGAGATCCACGCCGAGGGCCGGCTGGAGCGGATCGGCTCGACGCCGCCGCTCGGGCGTCCGGGCACGGTCGAGGAAGTGGCCGAGCTGATCGTGTTCCTCGCCTCGGACCGGGCGTCGTACATGACCGGTTCGATGGTCGACGTCGCCGGCGGCCGCTAGGGCGCGTGTCTCCTCGGGTGGGCCAGGCGGGTCGACGTGGAGCGGCCGCGGACGGTGACTTCCTCGCCGGGCTGCCAGTGCTCGGACTCCGATGGGGCCGACTCCTCGACGGCAGCCATCGCTGCGAGCAGGTGGTGGTCGGTCTGCTTGGCCAGGTCGCTCAGCCGGGCGGCTTCGTTGACCGGGTCGCCGATCACCGTGTACTCGTAGCGGCGCACGTCGCCGACCGTGCCGGCCACGACGGTGCCGGCCGCGATGCCGATCCCGGCCGTTGCCTCAGGCAACTCTTCGGCCAGCCGCCGGGTCAGCGCGCGGCCGGCCCGCAGAGCGCTCCCCGCGGCGTCCGGCAGTTCGGTCGGGGCCCCGAACACGGCCAGGACGGCGTCGCCGGCGAACTTGTTCACGAAGCCGTCGTGGCGGTCCACCTCGTCGACGACGATCGCGAAGAACCGGTTGAGCAGCTGGACCACCTCGGTCGGCGGCCGGTTCGCGGCCAGTTCGGTCGAGCCGACCAGGTCAACGAACAGGACGGCGGCGAAGCGCTCCTCGCCGCCGAGCGAGTCGCCGGTCAGGGCTTCGCGGACGACGTCGGCGCCGACGTACCGGCCGAACAGGTCGCGGATGCGTTCGCGCTCGCGCAGACCGGCGGCCATCTGGTTGAAGCCGGATTGCAGGGAGCCGAGCTCGGTGCCGTCGAACACCGGGATCCGGACGTTCAGCTCGCCGTCGCCGATCAGCGTGAGCGCGGTCCGCACCGATCGCACCGGTGCGCTCACGGACCTTGCCGACAGCAACGTGAGCAGCCAGCCGAAGACCAGGACGGCGCTGCCGATCACGAGGATGATCACCGACAGCCTGGTCGCGGAGACGTCCTTCTCGATCAGCGCGATCACGGCGGTCAGCATCAGGCCGATCACCGGTACGGCCGATCCCGCCGCCCAGAAGAACACCGTGCGCGCCTTGAGTCCGGCAGCCAGCAGCCGACGCGGCGGGGCGCCGTCGGCGAGGGCCCGGGCGGCGATCGGACGCAGTGCGAACTCGCTCAGCAGGTACGACGCCGCGCAGGTGACGGTACCGCCGTCGACCGTGGTGATCAGAACGCGGAGAACGCTCTCTGGTTCCAGCGCGAGGGTGAGCAGGGTGAAGAAGACCGTGGCGAGCAGCCAGAGCAGGACCTGGATCGTCGTCAGCCGCAACGGGAGCCGGAGCGTGGCGATCTGCTCCTCGCGGGTCGCCGGGCGGTCCTCGAGCACCCAGTCGGTCACGCGCAGCGCGAACCGGGTGCTCCAGATCGCGCCGACCAGCAGCGCGAACACGAAGTACGCCGGGAACGCGACCCAGCGCACCAGGTTTAGCTCGTCGCTGTCGCTCGGCGGGCCGGGCAGCACCCAGACGGCGAGCGTGAACACGACCGCGGCGCCGACCATGTTGGTGCCGATCGAGAAGAAGGTCAGCAGCATCTGCGCGCGGATCCGCAGCATCCGGGGACTCTGGTCGACCGGCCCCAGCAACCACGATCCGAACGGCCTGCGCTGCAGCACCACCTCGGGGCTGCTCTCCGGCATCATGCCTACAGTCTGCAAGTTCCCGGCTCCGAACAGGCACACCGCCCCGCAGACCCGAGTGTTTGGGACCGGGCGGCTACTTTGGCGGCATGGGTGTGCGGGTGAGGCCCTGGGTGGTGCTGGCGCTCGTCGGTACGACGGTCGCCGGGGGTGTCGCGTGTTCGGAAGACGGCGGTTCGCCGCGGGACGGCGGACCCAGTCAGTCGGCGACGCCTCCGAGTGGATCACCTCCGCGTTCGCCCTCTCCTGCGCCGCAGCGCGAGCCGTTGGCGCTGGTGGTTCATCCGACCCGGGCTGTGCAGGATGTGGATGCCGGAACCGCTCGGCGAGTGGCGAACGGCGGCGTGACCAGCTGGCGTGGTTTCCGAGTGGTGGAGAGCGTTGACCAAGTAGCCCGCGACGTGAGGGCGCTGGCGGTGGTGCCTGCTTCGCAGGTGTCGCCGGTCGTGCGGCCCTGGACCGTGAACGGCGTCGATCCGCTGGCGGACCCCGAGCGCTACCCGTTGACGACGGCCGGCGGGACGCCGCAACAGGTCGTGAACCTGACAGTCGGCGGCGACGTGATGCTCGGCCGCCGGGTGGCGACCGCCGCCGCGCGAACGGGAGACGCGGCGCGACCCCTCCGCGCGATCGGCCCTCGCCTGAAGGCCGCGGACCTCACCGTGCTGAATCTGGAGAGCACGCTCTCCCGGGCCGGAACCGCACAGCAGGGCGGCGACTCGTTCGCGGCTCCACCAGGCGTCGTCGCCGGCTTGCGGGACGTCGGCGTGGACGTCGTCTCGCTGGCCAACAACCACACCGGCGACTTCCAGGACCGCGCGCTGGTCGAGACGGTCCGGCAGCTCAGGGCCGGCGGCCTTCAGCCAGTCGGTGCCGGAAGCAACTATGCCGAGGCGGCCCGGCCGGTGGTGGTGACGCGGGACGGCGTGCGGTTCGGGTTCCTCGCGTTCAACGCGATCGGCGAGACGCCGCGGGCGACCGCGACCTCGCCCGGCGCGTTCGAGCTGCGCATGCCGCCGCGGACCGGCCCGCTCAACCAAGCAGACCTCAACGCACTCACCACAGCGATCCAGAACCTTCGCAAACAGGTCGATGTCGTCGCCGTCCTGCCGCACTGGGGCCAGCAGTACACGCACGAGCCGGTACCGGCCCAGCGGACCGTCGCGGCCGCGCTCACCCGCGCCGGCGCCGACCTGGTGATCGGCGGACACCCGCACTGGGTGCAGAGCGCGCAGTTCAGCGCCAGCAAAGCCGTCGTTCACTCGCTCGGCAACCTGGTCTTCGACATGGACTTCGCCCGGCAGACCCAGGAAGGCGTCCTGCTCGAGCTGACCTACTGGGGCAAGACGCTGAAGGCCGCGCGACTGACGCCGTACGTGATCGGGGCGGACTTCAGCCCGCGCGTCGTCACCGGGGCGCGGGCCGAGCAGATCCTGGCGGACCTGCGTTAGCCGAGCCAGCTGACGACGACCTTGCCCACCCGGTCGAGCTGCGCCGGGTTGACGACGTTCGGGAGGTCCCGGGGGCTGTGGTAGGCCGCGTACGGCGTACTGCCGATGCGCGCGCCCGGCAGACCGGCCCGGACGAAGGACCAGTGATCGCTCGACCTGTTCACACACGCCCGAGTCGGTACGCCGACCCGCGCGGCCGCCGCGCGCACCGCGTTCCGCGTCGCCGTCTGCGTGTCGGTAGCCGAGCAGACCGGTACGACGTCGCCGACGCCGACCCGGTCGAGCGAGACCATGCCGCGCATCGCTCGGCGGTGCGCGGCGGGCAGAGCGGCGACGTAGGCGCGTGAGCCGTAGTGGTGGCGGTTGTCGCCGTCTCCGCGCGGTTCCTCGGCGCCGAACGCGATGAAGACGGTCGGCAGGCGCAGCGAGCGCGATGTGGTGAGCTGAGATGCCTGGAGAAGGACAGCGACGCCGGATGCGTTGTCCTCGGCGCCAGGAGCTTGCGGAACCGTGTCGAGGTGAGCGCCCACGACCTGATGCGGCTTGCTGGGGTCGAAGCCGGGTCTGGTGGCGACGAGGTTCCAAGTGGTGCCCGCACGGACCTGGACTCCCCAGGAGTCGCCCGCGGGGACCTGCAGCCGCTGACGCCGTACCTGGTAGCCCGCGGCGACGAATCGTTGCTCCAGCCAGGTCAACGCCTTCAGATACGTGGCACTGGTCGCTTCACGCGGTCCCAGCCCGGCCAGGTGGCGGACGGTCGCCATCGGGGAGTCGAGCGACGGCCGAGGTGTCGGCCGCGAAGAAGAAACTGGAGGCGTAGGAGCAGGGGCGGAGGTCGGAGGGGTCGACGGCGTCGGCGTCACAGTGCTGCTGGTGCAGGCGGTGGCCGCCAGCAGAGTCAGCAGGACGGTGAGTCGCATGCCTCCATCCTGCCCACGGCGGGCAACTTGGCACGGCGCTGCCCCTGGCGCTGATCGGCCGCGTCAGCGACCTGCCGCCTGGGTAATGTCCTGCGAACGACGTCTGCGATCGACCGCGGCCAACGACCCCTGCCTGCTCGGGAGCCCCTTGTGACCCACGACCGCCACTCCTACGCCGAACCGGCTCTGGTCCGCACCACCCACCTCGACCTGGAGCTCGACCTCGACTTCAGCGCGAAGGTTCTGATCGGCGCGGCCACGCACACGCTGGCCTGGAGCGGCCCCGGCGATCGCCTGGTGCTGGACACCCGGGACCTGACCGTACTGTCGGTCGAGGGGTCGACGGCCGACGGCTGGGAACCGCTGGAGCACAACCTGGGCCTGCCCGACGACGAGCTGGGTTCCGCGCTGGCCATCCGGACCGCCGGGCACGAGCAGGTCCGCGTGAGCTACCGGACCGCACCGACCGCGACCGGGCTGCAGTGGCTGGAGCCGGAGATGACGGCGGGCGGCGTGCTGCCGTTCATGTTCAGCCAGTCGCAGACCATCCATGCCCGCAGCTGGGTGCCGGTGCAGGACACCCCGAGCGTCCGGTTCAGCTATGCCGCGCACGTCACGGCGCCACCCGAGCTGATGGTGTTGATGAGCGCCGACAACGGCACGCAGTCGCGCCGTACCGGCTCGTACGACGTGGTGATGCCGGAGCCGATCCCGTCGTACCTGCTGGCGATCGCGGCCGGTGACCTGGTGTTCGAGCCGATCGGTGAGCGGTCCGGCGTGTGGGCCGAGCCGGAGATGGCCAAGCGGGCGGCGGCGGAGTTCAGCGACACCGAGGAGATGATGCGCGTCACCGAGGCGCTGTTCGGCCCGTACCGCTGGGGCCGGTACGACGTCCTGGTGCTGCCGCCCTCCTTCCCGTACGGCGGGATGGAGAACCCGCGGATGACCTTCGCGACGCCGACGGTGGTGATCGGCGACAAGTCCCTGGTCAGCGTGATCGCGCACGAGCTGGCGCACAGCTGGTCGGGCAACCTGGTCACGCAGGACAGCTGGGACGACATCTGGCTGAACGAGGGCTTCACGTCGTACGTCGAGAACCGGATCGTCGAGGCGGTCTACGGGACCGAGCTGGCGGTGATGGAGACCGCGATCAAGCAGCACTCGACGGTGGTCAAGCTGGACCCGCTCAGCCCGGCCGAGCTGGCGGTGGAGCTGCCCGGGCTCAACCACGGTTCGGAGTACCACGGCACGACCTCGCTGGGGCCGCTGAAGGGCTGCTGGTTCCTGTCCTGGCTGGAGGAGCGGTTCGGCCGGGAGGTGTTCGACCCGTTCCTGCGCGGCTACTTCGACCGGTTCGCGTTCCGCAGCATCAACTCCGAGGACTTCGTGGCGCACCTGCAGGAGCACCTGCTCACACCGCGGCCCGGTGTGGTGTCGGCTGAGGAGATCGCGGCCTGGCTGGACGAGCCGGGCATTCCGCAGTTCGCGGTCCGAGCGGAGTCCGACCGGTTCGAGGTCGTGGACCGGTTGCGGCACAGCTGGCTGAGCACCGGCGAGCTGCCGGCCGGTGGCAAGACCTGGACGACGCAGGAGTGGCTCCGCTTCCTGGACGCCGCGCCGGACGTGCTGGACGCCGAGCAGTTGCAGCAGCTCGACCGCGAGTTCGGCCTGACCGGTACGGCGAACGGCGAGATCGCCCGCCGCTGGTACTCGATCGTTGCCGCCAGCGCCTACACCCCGGCGTACGACGAGCTGGCGACGTTCCTGACCCGGGTCGGCCGGATGAAGCTGGTGCTGCCGGTCTACCGGGCGTTGAGCCGGACGGAGGCCGGCCGGGAGTTCGCGGCCCGGGTGTTCGAGTCGGCGCGGCCGGGCTACCACCCGATCACCACCGCCGCGGTCCAGAAGATTCTCGCCGCGGCCAGCTAACGTCTGGGGGTATGTCCGCGGAATTCGATCGCCCTGGGGTCGTGGCTGCGCTGTTCACGCCGGGCTCGCGCGCCGCGCCCGGCCACGGACAGCGGACTCCACGCGACTGGGTGGTCGACGCGCTGTTCGTCGTACTGGCGGCCGGAGTGAGTCTGCTGCCGGCCGCTCAGGGGCCGAACCCCAAGCTGCCGATCGTTCCCGACGGCGTGAACCTGTGGCTGGGACTGCTGGCCGCGGTGTCCCTGCTCCTGCGACGGCGCTGGCCGGTGGAGCTCGTGGTCGTGCTGACCGTGCTGTCGGTGTTCGTCCCCGCGGTGGGTGCGTCCAGTGGGCTGGCGCTGTTCAGCGTCGCCGTGCACCGGCGGCCCGCGGTCAGCCTGTCGATGCTCGCGCTGGCCGTCGCGTCGGCTGCGGTGCAGTTCTGGATCTACCCCGCCGACATCGACATCCCCTACGGCTACCAGTTCGTGGTGGGCTTCGTTGCGTTGAGCTGCCTGGCGCTGGTGGCGTGGGGCATCGTCGTCCGGACCAGGCGGCAGCTGATGCGGTCGCTGGAGGAGCGGGCGCGCCGGGCCGAGGCGGAGCAGGAGCTGCGGGTCGAGCAGGGTCAGCGCCGGGAGCGGGAGCGGATCGCTCGGGAGATGCACGACGCGCTGGGCCACCGGCTGTCACTGCTGAGCGTGCACGCCGGTGCGCTCGAGTACCGGCCGGACATGCCTCCGGAGGAGCTGGCGGTGACGGCCGGAGTGATTCGCGCCAGTGCGCGGGAGTGCATGGACGACCTGCGGGAGATCGTCGGCGTACTGCGCGGGCCCGGGCTGAGTGAGCCGGGCGGACGGCGGCCGCAGCCAGGCATCGGGGAGATCGCCGGGCTCGTCGACGAGTCGGTGGCGGCGGGGACGCGGGTGATGTTCGAGCCGCTGGCCGGTGGGGTTGACGGGCTGCCCGCGACCACTGGCCGCCACGGCTACCGGATCGTGCAGGAGGGCCTGACCAACGCGCGCAAGCACGCGCCGGGGGAGCCCGTCCGCGTGGTGCTGAGTGGTGGTCCGGGCGACGGGCTGACGATCGAGGTGCGGAACAGACTGGGCGCGGGCGGTGCTGCACCGGGGTCACAGGTAGGGCTGGTGGGGCTGGCCGAACGGGCCTCGCTGGCCGGCGGGCGACTGGAGTACGGCGTACGGGCGGGGGAGTTCCGGCTGACCGCCTGGTTGCCCTGGCCGACCGCGTAGCGTCCGGGGTCCGCTACTAACATGGGCGGATGGCAGTTCGGGTGGTGCTGGTCGACGACGACCCGCTGGTACGTGCCGGTCTGAGAAGCATGCTCGGTGGCGCGGCCGAGCTGGAGATCGTCGGCGACGCCGCCGACGGGCAGACAGCGATCGACACGGTCCGCGAGCTGCGGCCGGACGTCGTACTGATGGACATCACGATGCCGGTGATGGACGGCCTGACCGCGACCGAGGCCGTACGGCGCCTGCCGGACGCGCCGGAGGTCGTCATGCTGACCACCTTCGGTTCCGAGCAGCACCTGCTGCAGGCGTTGCGCGCCGGTGCCGCCGGGTTCCTGCTGAAGGACGCCGCACCGGCGGAGATCGTCGAGGCCGTCGTCCGGGTGGCCGACGGCGAGCCGATCCTGTCCGGCGGCGTCACCCGGCACCTGATGGACTACGTCGCCGGTGACTCCGGCGGCCCTCGCCGCGCTCAGGCCGTCGCCGCTCTCGCCAAACTCACCGACCGCGAGCGCGACGTCGCAGCATCCGTTGCCCAAGGCAAAAGCAACGCCGAGATCGCCACCGACCTCGGTCTCGGCCTGGCCACCGTCAAGACCCACCTGACCCGCATCCTCACCAAGCTCGACCTGAACAACCGCGTGCAGATCGCCCTCTTGGCCCACGACGCCGACCTGGCCTGACCTGGTGCACTGGGTCGAACACAACCCAGTGCAGCGGCTGGCGGCTCAGGTGATCAGGTAGTGGTAGCGGTTGACCTGGTGGGTCTCGCGGTAGCCGAGGGATTCGTTGGTTCGGCGCATGGCATGGTTCGTGGCGGCGGTGTCAGTGAGGAGGCCGGCGAGCTGCGGGTGCCGGGTGCGGGTCTGGCGGATCTGCTCTGCCTTGACCCAGCGCGACAGGCCTTTGCCTCGGTGGGAGGGGATGACCGCGGTGCCGTAGTGCTGGGCGTCGCCACGCCCGTCACCAGGTACGACGAGTTCGGTGAAGGCGACCACCTCGCCCGTGGCCTCGTCGAGCGCGGCCACTGTCTCGAGCAGTTCGCCCCGCTGGGCCACGACCTCGGCGACGTGCCGGCTGCGTTCGACGTCCCAGACCTCCACGCCGTACGCGATGTCGCCGACGGGCGCGTCGCTCATCGCGGCTCGGGCGCGGGTGAAGGACTCGATCAAACCTTCCGGAGCAGCACCCGCCCAGGAGGTCAGCCGGTAGCCGGCGCACCGGCGGTCGGGGAGATCACGCGGGTCGAGGTCCGCCAGGGGCAACCGCGTGTAGACCAGGCACAGGCCGACCGTGAAGCCGCGCGCGGCGAGGAAGTGGTCACCGGGTGAGCCGACCGTCGCGTCCGCGAGCACGGTGGTCGCGTCGTTGTCAGCGGCCCCTTCTACGGCTGCGGCGAGCAGTTGCGTGCCGATGCCCTGGCGGCGGTCGGCCGGGTGCACGGCGAGCTCCAGCTCGGCCAGGTGCTGCTGGGTCGGCTTGCTGTTCAACCGCAGGTACGCCGAACCGACCGGGTGGTCGCCGGCCGCGAGCCAGGCGAGCCGGCGGCTGAACGGCCGGTAGTCGGGATCGGTCAGCGGCGTGATCGTGATGGACAAGGCGTCAACGTATCCAGCCGCACCACCCGGCGGCAAACGGGTTCTGCGCCCCGCGGTCCGGTACGGTGCCTCGCAACGGCACGGGCCGAAGCAGAGGGGAGTCCGGGGTGGACCAGCGGTACGGGGGCGAGCAGGTGCGCACGATCGGTGCGGACCACGTCGCGCTCAGGGAGCAGGTGCTGAGCGAGCTGCGGCGCCGGATCGTCGACGGGGACTACGCGCAGGGCGAGCGGCTGACCGAGAACCGGCTGGCCGACGACTTCGGGGTGTCGCGCAACCCGGTCCGCGAGGCGCTGCGGGTGGTGGAGAGCGAGGGGTTCGTGGAGATCCTCCCGCGCCGTGGCGCGGTCGTGGCGACGCTGGACGAGACGGCGATCCGCGATCTGTTCGCCGTCCGCAAGCAGCTGGAGACCCTGGCCGCCGGGCTGGCCGCCGAGCGGGCCACCGAGGACGACGTGGCCAGGCTGCGTGCACTGCTGGCAGAGGCCAGCAAGGCGACCGAGGCCCAGGATCTGGCGCGGGTCGCCGAGCTGAACAGCGCACTGCACGTCGCAGTGATCGACATCAGTGGCAACCGCTGGCTGGCTTCGCTGTCGTCTGCCATGTACCACCACGTGCACTGGGTGTTCCGGGTCGGTGCGGCACAGCGTGCGCCGCACTCCTGGGAGGAACACATCCGCCTGGTCGACGCCATCGCTGCAGGCGACGCCGAAGCCGCAGTGGCCGCGGCCGAAGCCCATGTCGAGGCCGCAGCCGCGGCAGCTCTGCCTTAGGGCACGTCTCCCAATTCCCCGCCTACTGCGCGGCACCCGGCACGGCACCTCGCACCGAGCACCTGCTCGCTACGGCGCGGAATTGGGAGACGTGCCCTAACGACCGACGGCGTACCCCTGCATGCCGCGCGGGTTCGCACCGGCCGACAGTACGCCGTCCGGCTCGCGTCCGACCGCGCACAGCCGACCGAGGCTCCATGCGTCCGACTCGGTGACCACGTGTCCCCGGCGGATCAGTTCGTCCCGAACCGCCGTGCCGAGCCGGGTCTCCAGCACCAGGCCGCCCGGCTCGGTCGCGCGCGGATAGAACGACGACGGGAAGCCGGTGGTGTGCCAGGCCGGTGCATCGATCGCCACCTGCAACTCCTGCCCACCGGCCAGATGGCGCAGCAGGAACAGCAACTGCCACTGGTCCTGCTGATCGCCACCAGGAGATCCACAAGCCAGCACCGGTACGCCGTCGCGCAGTACCAGCGTCGGCGTCAACGTGGTCCGCGGCCGCTTGCCCGGAGCCAGTGACGACGCCAGCCCTTCCTCCAGCCAGAACATCTGCGCCCGGCTGCCGAGCGGGAACCCGAGCGACGGGATCACCGGCGACGACTGCAGCCAGCCACCGCTCGGCGTCGCGGAAATGACGTTGCCCCAGCGGTCCACCACGTCGACGTGACAGGTGTCGCCGCGCGTCCCGCCGTCCGGCGCCACCGTCGGCTCACCGACTGTCGCGTCGACGGTGACGTCGCCGGTGGTCATCGTAGGAAGCAACGGCTTCCGGCCGTCGGGCATGCCGGGCCGCAGCTCCAGCGACGCGTCCGGACCGACCAGCGCGGCCCGGGCGGCGGCGTACGTGGGGGAGAGCAGCGTCTTGAGCGGTACGTCGGCGCCGTCGCCGTACCAGGCCTCGCGGTCGGCGTACGACAGCTTCATCACCTCGACTGTCGTGTGCACCGCATCCGCACTGGTCAGGTCGAGGTCACTGGGATCGCCCAGCTCGGCCAGCACCGCCAGCGACTGCAGCAGCGCAGGACCCTGGCCCCACGGCCCGGTCTTCGCCACGGTGTGCCCGTGCCAGTCCAGCGTCGCCGCGTCCTCCCAGGTCGCGGTGAAGGCAGCCATGTCGGCCCCGGTGATCAGCCCGGCGTGGTCCTCACCGCTGGAGTCCCGGTGCGGCAGCTTCGAGAACTCGTCGACGGCCTCCGCGACGAACCCTTCACGCCACGCCAGCCGCGCCCGCTCGATCTGGGCCACCAGGTCCGTACCGGCTTCCTCGCCGGAGGTGACGAGTCGCTCCAGCGTGTCGGCGTACGCCGGGTTCTTCACCAGCTCGTTGGGCGCGGGCGGACGGCCGTTGGCCAGCCAGAGCGCGGCAGAGGTCGGCCAGTGCTCGGTGAACAGCTCCCGCACGGTTTCGACGGTGTCACCGACCCGCGCGACGACCGGGTGCCCGTTGCGCGCGTAGTCGATGGCCGGCTCGAGCACAGTCCGCAGCGGCAGCGTGCCGTGGTCGCGGAGCAACAGCAGCCACGCGTCGACAGCACCGGGGACCGTGGCCGCCAGCGGACCGGATCCGGGGACCAGCGAGAGCCCGAGCGAACGGTAGTGCTCGATGGTCGCTCCGGCCGGCGCGACGCCCTGCCCGGCGAGTACTCGCGGCGTCGGGTCGTCGGCGGTCGCGACGATCGCCGGGACCTCTCCACCCGGGCCGTTGAGGTGCGGCTCGACCACGTGCAGCACGAACCCCGCGCAGGCGGCGGCGTCGAACGCGTTGCCGCCGAGCTCGAGGATCCGCATCGCCGACTGCGACGCGAGCCAGTGCGTGGACGAGACCATCCCGAACGTACCGCGCAGCGTGGGCCGGGTGGTGAAGGTCATCGGGCAGCTCCTGTGTCAGTGGTGGTGTCCTGCGTACGCCGTACGTCCGGTCCGGTGCCGTCGTCGTTCACCAGGTGGCACGCGACCCGGTGTCCACCCTCGCCGATCACCCGCGACTCCGGGACGACCGTCCGGCATCTGTCCACCGCGACCGGGCACCGGGTGTGGAACCGGCAGCCGGACGGCGGGTCGATCGGTGAGGGCAGGTCATCGCCGAGCAGGACGGGCCGCCGCGCCCGCTGGGTCGTCGGGTCCGGCACCGGGGCGGCGGACAGCAGCGCCTGCGTGTACGGATGAGCTGGTACGCCGAAGATCCGCTCGCGCGGCCCCTGCTCGACCAGCTGACCGAGGTACATCACGGCGACCTCGTCGGCCAGGTACTCGACGGCCGACAGATCGTGGGTGATGAACAGGCATGCGAACCCGAGGTCCCGCTGCAGATCCGCCAGCAGGTTGAGCACCGACGCCTGGACGGACACATCGAGCGCACTGGTCGGCTCGTCGGCGACCAGCAGACTCGGCTTGGAGATCAGTGCGCGGGCGATGCTGACCCGCTGGCGCTGACCACCCGACAGCTCGTGCGGTGAGCGCTGGGCGACCTCCGGCCGGAGCCCGACCCGGCGTAGCGAGTCAGCGACCGGTCCGGCGGTGTCACGCTGCCGCATGAGCCGGAGTGGTTCGCTGACGATGTCGCCGACCGACAGCCGCGGGTCCAGCGAGCCGGCCGGGTCCTGGAACACGATCGACACGTTCCGGCGGTGCTTGCGCAGCTGGCGGCGGTTGAGGTGAGTGATGTCGGCATCAGCGAGTCGGACTGTGCCGCCGGTCGGTTCGAGCAGCCGGACGACGCAGCGGCCGACCGTGGACTTGCCGGAGCCGCTCTCACCGACCAGTGCGACCACCGTGCCCTTGCGGATTCGCAGGGACACCCCGTCGACGGCCCGGACCGGTCCGAAGTGCATGACGAGGTCGGTCAGTTCCAGCGCGTTCATCGGGCCTCCACCGGCTCGCGGACTGGGTTCCAGCAGGCCACCTGGTGAGCGTCGCCGGTCAGGAGCGGCTGCTTTGTCGTACAGGTGTCCAGTGCTCGGGGGCAGCGGTCGGCGAAGGTGCACGCGTCGGGCTGCTCGGCGAGCACCGGGACCAGGCCAGGGATCTCGTTGAGGCGGTCGGTGCCCGCGTGACGTCCGGCCGACGGCGATGCTCCGAGCAAGCCGGCCGTGTAGGGGTGAGTGGGACGGGCGAACAGGTCGTGCACCTCGGCGGTCTCGACCACCCGGCCGGCGTACATGACGGCGACCCGGTCGGCGAGGTCCGCGACGACGCCGAGGTCGTGCGTGATCAGCACGATGCTGGTGCCGAGGCGCTCCCGCAGTTCTCGCAGTACGTCGAGGATGCCGGCCTGGATGGTCACGTCGAGCGCGGTGGTCGGCTCGTCGGCGATCAGCACCTTCGGGTCGCAGGCGACGGCCATCGCGATCATCACGCGTTGCCGCATCCCGCCGGACAGCTGATGCGGGTAGTCGTCGACGCGCCGCTCCGCCGACGGGATGCCGACCAGCTTGAGCAGCTCGACGGCGCGTCGGCGGGCAGCCGCGCGGGACAGCCCGTTGTGCACGCCGAGGACCTCGCCGATCTGCCGGCCGACGGTGAAGACCGGGTTCAGCGAGGTCATCGGCTCCTGGAAGATGTAGGCGATCTCGCGGCCGCGGATCGACCGCAGCGTGCGCTTGCCGGCGCCGATCAGCTCGACCCCGTCGAGCTGGACCGAGCCCTCGACGGTCGCCGTCCGGGGCAGCAGCCCGGCCAGGCTCATCGCGGTCACGCTCTTGCCGCAGCCGGACTCGCCGACGACGGCCAGCACCTCGCCGTCGGCGACCTCGAAGTCCACGTTGTCGACGGCGGAGATCCGGCCGTCCTCGGTCCGGAAGGTGACCGACAGGTCACGGACGCGCAGCACCGGCGCGGCCGAGGCCGACGACCGGCCGGGGCCCGCGGACCCGTTGTTTGCCTTGGGCATCGGCATGCTCATCGGCGGCTCGCTTTCGGGTCGAGGGCGTCGCGCAGGCTGTCGCCGACGATGTTGAACGCGAGCACCAGCAGCATGATCGCCAGGCCCGGCATCACCGCCGCCCACGGCGCCCGGGTCGCGAACTGCTGGGCGTCGGACAGCATCGTGCCCAGGCTCGGGGCCGGTGGCTGGATGCCGAGCCCGAGGAACGACAGCACCGCCTCGCCGAGAATCGCGGCCGGGATCGCGACCGTGGCCTGCACGATCACCACCGACGCGGCGTTGGGCAGGATGTGCCGGCCGAGCACCCACAGGTCGCCGGCGCCCTCGACGATCGCGGCGGCGACGAAGTCCAGCGACTTCAGCCGCAGCGTCTCCGACCGGACGATCCGGATCACGCCGGGGATCTGCGCGATGCCGATCGCGATCGCCGCGTTGCCCAGACTCGCGCCGCGGATCGCGGCCAGCCCGACCGCCAGGATCAGGAACGGGAAGGCCAGCACCAGATCGGTGAACCGCGAGATCAGCGCGTCGACGGCCCGGAAGTACCCGGCCATCAGTCCCAGCGGTACGCCGACCACCAGCGAGGTGGCGACCGCGAGCAGCCCGACGTGCAACGACGCCCGCAGCCCGAACATGATCCGGGCCAGCACGTCGCGGCCGAGGTCGTCGGTGCCGAGCAGGTAGCCCGGCGTACCGGGTGGGCCGAAGGCCTCGTTCAGGTGCGTGTCGGTCGGTTCGTGCGGCGCGAGCCACGGCGCGAAGACCGCGACCACGACCGCGATCAGCAAGACGACCAGCCCGGCGATCGCCAGCGGGTTGCGCAGGATCCGCTTGACCACCTTGCGGCGGCGCGACGACAGCGGCGTACCGGCGGTGACGGTCACAGCGGTGACATCGGGAACTGCCATCACGCCTCCCCTCGGACGCGGATCCGCGGATCGATCACGGAGTACAGCAGGTCGACCAGCAGATTGATCACGATGTACGCCGTGGCGGTGACCAGCACGACGGCCTGGATCACCGGGTAGTCGCGCTGGAAGACCGCGTCGACGGTCAGCTTGCCGAAGCCGGGCAGCGCGAAGATCCGCTCGGTCACGACCGCGCCGGAGATCAGCGCGCCGAGCTGCAGCCCGACGATCGTGACCACCACGATCAGGCTGTTGCGCAGCGCGTGCCGGCCGATCACCGCGCTCGACGGAAGCCCTTTGGCCTCCGCGGTCCGGATGTAGTCCGCGGAGAGCGCGTCCAGCATCGACGACCGGGTCTGGCGCATGATCACCGCCGCCAGTCCGGTCCCGAGGATCAGGGCGGGCAGCACGAGGTGGTGCAGGTTGGCGATCGGGTCCTCGAAGAACGGCACGAAGCCGGACGCCGGGAACAGCCCCATCGCCACCGACAGGTAGAGGATCGCCATCAGGCCGAGCCAGAAGTTCGGCACCGACAGGCCGAGCAGCGCCAGCGCGTTCGCCGCCCATTCGGCAGGTCGCCCGCGGTACACGGCCGCGATGACGCCCGCGCCGACGCCGACCAGACCGGCGACGGCGATCGCCAGCATCGACAGTTCCAGGGTGACCGGGAGAGCGCCGCG
Source organism: Kribbella sp. ALI-6-A (assembly GCF_001984195.1). GTDB lineage: Bacteria > Actinomycetota > Actinomycetes > Propionibacteriales > Kribbellaceae > Kribbella. Next base: position 292,412 of record NZ_MTQN01000011.1, on the reverse strand, counting down.
CAACATGCCGGTCACGCTCTCGCCCGTTCTGATCGACGTTCCGAGATCACCGCGGACGGCGTGGCTGACGAACTGCCAGAACTGCACCAGCAGCGAGTCGTCCAGGCCGTACTGTTCGCGGATCGCCCGCAGGGACTCCGGGTCGCGGTCCTCCCCGGCCAGCGCCAGGGCCGGGTCGCCGGGCAGCGCCCGGACCCCCAGGAAGACCACGATCGTTGCCAGCAGCAAGGTCACGGCCGACTGCCAGAGCCGGCCGAGCAGGTAGCGGCGCATCGCCGGCGCCTACTTCGCGAAGCCGGCGAAGGCGGTCCGGATCACCCCGTCCGGGTAGGTCTGGACGCCGAGCACCTTCTTGCTGACCCCGGTCAGGTTGCGCTGGCGGTACAGGTAGATCAGCGGATCGTCCTGCTGCAGCTTGGTCACCACGTCGCCGTACAGCTTGATCCGCTCGGCCTTGTCCTGGGACTGCCGGGCGTCGGTGAGCAGCTTGTCCACCTCCGGGCTGTTGTACCCGGCAACGTTCTGGCTGCCGCCGGAGCCGACGAAGTTGAAGATGTTCGCGTCCGGGTCGACCCGGCCGGACCAGCCGAGCTGCAGCAGCTCGAAGTCACCGCGGTCCTGCTGGTCCAGCAGCGACGCGTACTCGACCGGCTTGATCACCAGCTCGAACCCACCCTCCTTGACCATCGCCTGCAGCGCTTGGGCCAGCCGCAGCGAGTCCGGGTTGTTCGAGGTGATCATCTCCACCTTGTACGGCGTGCTGACGCCGGCCTGGCCGAGCAGCTCCTTGGCCTTGGCCGGGTCGTGCGCCGGACAGGACTGGACCGCTTCGCTGGTGAACTCGCTCTTCGGCGAGATCGGCGAGCAGGCGACCGTGTTCAGCCCGTTGAAGATCGACTTGACCAGCGCTTCGCGGTCGATCGACGCCTCCAGCGCCTGCCGGACCCGTGGGTCCTTGGCGATCGGGGTGTCGAGCTGCTTGACCGGCTTGCCGATGCCCTCGGCGTTGCCGACGTTGACGGTCAGGCCCTGGTAGCCCAGCGACTGCGACTGCAGGACCGACATGCTGCTGTCCTTCTGCAGCTCGGGCGCGTCCTGGGTGGACAGCGAGTCGGCGATCTGGGCGTCACCGGAACGCAGGTTGGCCGAGCGGATGCTGGAGTCGGTGATGATCCGGTACTCGATCGCGTCCAGGTGCACCTTGGCCGCGTCGTAGTACTGCGGGTCCTTGACCACCTTGATCGAGTTCTGCGCGACCCGGCTGGCGAACTTGAACGGGCCGACGCAGACCGGCGCGGTGGAGAAGTTCGCGCCGAGCTTGGCCACCGCGGCCGGGCTGAGCACCATGCCGGCCCGGTCGGCCAGCGCGGCGGTGAGCGGCGCGAACGGCTTGGACAGCTTGATCACGACGGTCTTCGGGTCGGGTGTCTCGACCGCGCTGATCGGGCCCAGCTCGCTCTTGCGGCCGGAACCGGCCAAGGTCAGCCCGCGCTCGATCGAGGTCTTCACCGCCGCCGAGTCCATCGTGGCGCCGTCGGCGAACTTCACGCCTTCGCGCAGCGGGATGGTCAGGCTCAGCCCGTCGGCCGCGACGGTCGGCAGCGCGGTGGCCAGCTGCGGCACGATCTTGGCGTCCGGGCCGAGGTCGTAGAGCTTCTCGCACATGGTGTGGAAGACGTAGCGCGAGTACAGACTGCGCGACAGCGTCGGATCCAGCTTGTCCGGATCGGCGGAGAGCGCGACCGTCAGCGTGCCGCCGGGTTTGACCTGGGCGGGGTCGGCCGCGTCGCCGAACACGTCCTGGGTCGAGGAGCCGGCCTGGTCACCGCCGGTCTGCGCGTCGTTCGACTGGACCGGCGAGCACGCGGTGGCCGCGAGTACCAGCGCGAGCAGGGCGGCGGGGGGAGCGGTTCTCCGCCAGCTGGAACGGTTCAGTGGCGACGGAGTTCGACGGAACATTTCGTCCTCCTGGGGTGAGCGGTTCCGTCGACTGTTTCATGTATACAACCCCTCGGCGCAAGGGGTTCGGCGAGTTTGCTGCAACCTTTTACCGATTCGGTGCGATGGCGGGTGAAGGATTTCCTGCGCGGTCGCGCCTGCTCCCGGAGGGGAACAGGCGCGACGCCGGATCAGACCTGCCAGGCCTCGGGATAGTGGATGGTGCCGCGGGGGAGCGGACGGTCCGGGTCGAGGGCGAGCGCCATCTGGTTCGGTCCGTCGTACGGGCTGTGGATGCCGAACTCGGTCGCTTGGCGGAAGCCGAAGCGCGGGTAGTAGTCGTCGTGGCCGAGCACGACGACCGCGTGCTCGCCTGCGGTGCGGGCGGCCTCCAGCGCGGTGCGGATCGTCGCACTGCCGGCGCCCGACCGCTGGTACGCCGGAAGGACGGCACACGGCCCGAGGACGAGGGCCGGGCTGTCGTCGATGTGGCAGCGGCTCAGCAGCGCGTGCGCGACGACCTCATCGCCCGAGGTGGTCGCGACGTAGGAGAGCCAGATGGTGCTGTCGGCACGCAGGCGGGCGACGAGGTCGGCCTCGTAGCGACGGCCGAACGCGTGGAAGTTGACGGCATCGACGGCCGCCGCGTCAGCGGGCGTCTCGGCGCGGGTGATCCAGAAAGACAACGGAAGAACCTTTCGACCAGAGGGAGTTGGGCAGGGACGAACGTCGCGCGGTCATCAACCTCAACTCCTCTTCCTGATCGTGGGCCCTCACGCTACTGCCTGCCGATCACTCCGTCGCCTGATTTAGCGCGAACGCCGCCGCCGGATCCCGATCGGCCGGACCGGCGGGCAGCCAGGAGTCGCCGGCACGCTGGTAGGGATGCCAGCGGCCGACCTTGTCCAGCCGGAGTTGCACCGAGGACGAGGTCAGCCAGTTCCCCGAGATCTCCAGCTCCAGCCGCTCGTCGGCCGCCGCCTGGAGCTCGGTCCGGGCCCGGACCAATTCGCCGCCGTCAGGAGTCCACGAGCTCACCAGTACGTCGAGCCCCGGCGCCCCGCCGTACGTCCAGGCCTGGACGCCGACCTCGAGCTGATCGGTGTCGTCCAGGCGGGCTCGCAACTCCGGATACTCGGCTGCGAGCCGCACCGAGTCCTGCCACTCGTCCAGAGCCCACGGCTCCGCCGATCCTGTCAGCAACGCGTTCAACTGAGCCCGTCCGCGTCGAGCGGCATCGAGCACCAGCAACGGCAACGAAACGGAAGTGTCCGAACCGCCGACTCCAGCCTCGGACAGCGGGGCCGTGCCGGTGATCGGCAGGTCGTCGATCAACACCTTGCCGGGCAGTTCCGGGTCGGATGGCAGCGCAGCGATCTCGGCGGCGAAGGCCGCACCAGCGTCGACACCGATCTCCTCGACCTCGGCCGATTCGTTGCCGTCGTCAACTGGACCACTGGTCGCACGCCGCTGGAGCTCGTCCAGCAGATCCTCCCGGGAGCGGCCGCGGAGCAGCAGCAGGACGAAGGGATCGTCGTCCAGCAGCCACGCCACCTGGTACGACAAGCCGGCGGCATGCTGGCAGGGGAGTTCCCAGGCGTCGCAGGTGCAGGACGGGTCGAGGTCGCCGATGCCCGGCAGCAACCGGACGCCGGCATCTTCGGCGGCGCTGACCAGATCGTGCGGCATGTCGCCGTCCAGCAGAGCGGCGATGTGGCCGGCGCGTGACCCGACCTGGTCGAGGAATCTGCTCCACTCGTCCTCGGACAGCTGGTCGACCACCACCACCGACTCGTACCGGTCCTCCGGCGCCTCCACGACCGCGGCGATCCGCCCGGGGCTGACGGTGATCGTGCCCACCTGGCCGGAATTCGCGAACTGGCGGCCCTTGCGCAACTGTCCGTTGTCCAGGGACGTGTCCTCCATCGCCTGCACCCAGGCGCGCGCCCACCACGACCGCCCGCGGGTACTGCGCCCGCGCTGCGCCGGGAACGGCGGGAACCCCTTCGCCGCGCTCATCGCACCCCACCTCGCAACTCGACCAGATCGGCCAGCTCGGCATCGGACAGCTCGGTCAGCGCCGCCTCACCGGCCGTCAGGACGGCATCCGCGAGGGCGCGTTTGCTCGACAGCATCGCCGCGATCCGGTCCTCGATGGTGCCCTCGGCAATCAACCGGTGGACCTGCACCGGCCGGGTCTGGCCGATCCGGTAGGCCCGGTCGGTGGCCTGGTCCTCGACCGCCGGGTTCCACCAGCGGTCGAAGTGCACGACGTGGTCCGCACGCGTCAGGTTCAGCCCGGTCCCGGCGGCCTTGAGCGACAGCAGGAACACCGGCACCTCGCCGGCCTGGAACCGCTCGACCATCTGCTCGCGCTTGCGCACCGGCGTACCGCCGTGCAGCAGTTCGGTGGCGACGCCACGGTCGGCGAGATGCTGTTCGAGCAGCCGCGCCATCGCGACGTACTGGGTGAAGACCAGCACCGCGCCGTCCTCGGCGAGGATCGTGCCGAGCAGTTCGTCCAGCAGCTCGAGCTTGCCCGAGCGGCCGGTGAGCTTCGCGCCGGCCGGCTCCTTCAGGTACTGCGCCGGGTGGTTGCAGATCTGTTTGAGGCCGGTCAGCAGCTTGACGATCAGTCCGCGCCGGGCCATCGCGTCGCTGGCCCGGACGGCGTCCATCAGCTCGCGCACCGTCGCCTCGTACAGCACGGCCTGCTCGCGAGTCAGCGAGACGGTCTGGTCGGTTTCGGTCTTCGGCGGCAGCTCGGGCGCGATGCCGGGATCGGACTTGCGGCGGCGCAGCAGGAACGGGCGGACCAGCGTGGCCAGCCGGTCGGCGACCTCCTGGTCCTTGTCGGCCTCGATCGGCGTCGCCCAGCGGCTGCGGAACGTGCCGAGCCGGCCGAGCAGTCCCGGTGTCGTCCAGTCGAGGATCGCCCAGAGCTCGGACAGGTTGTTCTCGACCGGCGTACCGGTGAGGGCGACGCGGGCCATCGCCGGGACCGTGCGCAGAGCCTTGGCTGTCCCGGAGGACGGGTTCTTCACGTGCTGGGCCTCGTCGGCGACCAGCAGGCCCCACCGGTGATCGGCGAGCTTCTTCGCGTCCCGCCGCAGCGTCCCGTACGTCGTCAGCACGAACCCGGTGTCGGCGTCGTCGAGCGAGCGGCTGGTCCCGTGGAAACGGCGGACCGGCGTACCGGGCGCGAACTTGTGGATTTCTCGCTCCCAGTTGCCGAGCAGAGATGCCGGGCAGACGACCAGGGTCGGGCCCGCGGTCTGCTCGCTGGTCTGCCGGTGCAGGTGCAGTGAGATCAACGTGATCGTCTTGCCCAGACCCATGTCGTCGGCGAGGCACCCGCCGAGGCCGAGCGAGGTCATGCGGTTCAGCCACTGCAGACCGCGCAGCTGATAGTCCCGCAGCGTCGCCTGAAGGCCCGCAGGCGCTTCGAGCAGGTCGTCGGAGCGGTCCGGATCGGCAATCCGGGCGCGCAGGTCGTCGAGCCATTTCGTCGGCGTCACCGCGACGTGCTTCCCGTCGATCTCGGCCGTGCCGGTGAGCGCGGCGCCGAGCGCGTCGATCGCGGTGACGGGCTTGAGAATGCGTTCGCGGGCCTTGCGGGCCAGCTCGGGGTCGACCAGCATCCACTGGTCGCGCAACCGGACCACCGGGCGGGTCGCCTCCGCCAGCCGGTCCATCTCCTCACCGGTCAGCGGATCATTGCCCAGAGCAACCTGCCAGCTGAAGTCGAGCGTGCTGCCGCCGGAGAAGAAGCCCGGCAGGTCGGACGGGGCAGTGTCCGGCGTGGTCGTGATCGCGGCCCGCGCGGTCAGCGCGCGGCCGAGGCTGCGCGGCCAGTGCAGGTCGACGCCGGCCGCCGCGAGCCGCTGCGCCCCGGTCGCCAGCAGTCCGGCGACCTCCTCGTCGGTCAGCTCCATCCGATCCGGTACGGCGGCGTCGAGCAACTGCTGCAGCGGAGGCCAGACGCGGGCAGCGCGGCGGATCGCCAGCGTCGCGTCGATCCTTGCCCGCGGCCCGAATCCCGGGACGTCGCCGGCCCAGACGTCCGCCGCGTCGCGCACCAGGGTCGGATCCTGCAGGCTGTGCAGCTGCACGTTGGCCCGGAATCCGAGCCGGTGTGCACCGCCGATCTCGTCATCGGCGTCCGGCGCGAGCTCGTGCCCGCCTTCGATCAGGTCGATCCGCAGCGAGATCCGGACGCCGGTGTCGAGGCCCGCCGACACCTCGTCGGCCCACGACCGCAACCGCTCGGCCCGCTGGGGCGCCTTCGCGGTGAACAGGTCGGTGCCGTGTGCCTTCGGCGCCGCGGCCGAGCGGGGCATTCCGTCGGCGACCGCGTCGAGAAACGCGCGCACGAGGTCTTCGGCGACCGGCAGCCGCACCTCGCCGGTGCTGTCGTCGCCAGGCAGAGCGGTTGCCTGGTGCGTTTCCGGCGAGCCTTGGGGTGCAGGTGCGCCGACCGCTGTGCGAGCGGGGGAGCCTTGGGCCAGCGGGACGGATCTGGCTTCGGGCGGCATCGCCTCGGCGAGTTGCAGCACTCGCTCGACGTCGGGCTGGTCGTACGGGCCGGCGCGCCAGGCGTCGTGCCCGGCGGGGGACACGCCGGGGAGCAGCCGGCCGCGCGCAACCAGTTGGAGCGCGACGAGCGACACCGCGCCCCAGAAGCTGACCGACGCGTGGGCGCCGGCAGTCTTGCGCGCGCGCCCGAGGACGGAAACCACGTCGCTCACCGGCAGCTCGACCGCGCGGACGACCCGCTGCTCGATTCCACCGTCGACCGCAGCGACCACCTGAAGGTCGATGTGCTCGCCGACGCCAAGAGGCAGCGGTGACTCGTCGGGGGACCAGAACGCGACGGTCCCGGACCGTGGTGGATCGGCGGGCCGGAAGACAGCCACCAGACGTGCAACTTCAGCCGAAATCCCAGCTGCCACTACCAACCCCGCACACCTTCCTCGCGATCACCCACCCCGCCGGGCCTGCACTGCGCCGCACCGAGCAGCGCGTACGTCGTACCCGCCGGATTCTCCCGGCGTGGTACGACGTTCCCCTCACGACGCCCCGACGACCACCGCCTGGTCCTCCGCCGGCGGCTGGTCGAACTGCGTCCGGTACAACTCCTCGTACCGCCCGCCCATCGCCAGCAATTCCGCGTGCGTGCCGCGCTCGACGACCACGCCCGCCTCGACCACGAGGATCAGATCGGCAGCCCGGATCGTCGACAACCGGTGTGCGATGACCACGGCCGTGCGCCCGGCCAGCGCCTCTGCCAGCGCGGCCTGGACCGCGGCCTCCGAGGTCGAGTCCAGCGCGGCGGTCGCCTCGTCGAGGATGACCACCCGCGGCTGCGCGAGCAGCAGTCGCGCGATCGTCAGCCGCTGCCGCTCACCACCGGACAAGCGGTACCCACGCTCGCCGACCACCGTGTCCAGCTGGTCCGGCAACGACCGGATCAGGTCGCCGAGCCGCGCCCGGGTGAGCGCGTCCCACAGCTCGTCCTCGGTTGCCTCCGGCCGGGCCAGCAGCAGGTTCTCCCGGATGCTGTCGTGGAAGAGGTGCCCGTCCTGCGTCACCATGCCGAGCGTCTCCCGCAAGGACTCGGCCGTCAGGTCCCGGACGTCGACGCCGCTGAGTCGCACGGCTCCGGAGTCCACGTCGTACAGGCGGGGGATGAGCTGCGCGATCGTCGACTTGCCGGCGCCGGACGTGCCCACCAAGGCGACCATCTGCCCCGGCTCGGCGCGGAACGACACCCCGTGCAAAACTTCCTCGCCGCCGCGGTTGTCGAGCTTGGCGACCTCCTCGAGCGAGGCCAGCGACACCTTGTCCGCCGACGGGTAGGCGAACCGTACGTCGTCGAACTCCACCGTCACCGGGCCGTCCGGAACCCGCCGGGCGTCCGGCTTCTCCTGGATCAGCGGCTTGAGGTCGAGCACCTCGAAGACCCGCTCGAAGCTGACCAGCGCGGTCATCACCTCGAGCCGGGCGCTGGCCAGCGCGGTCAGCGGCGCGTACAGCCGGGTGAGCAGCAGTGCCATCGACACGACGGCGCCGGCGTCCAGCTGGTCGCGCAGCGCGTAGAACCCGCCGAGTCCGTAGACGACCGCCAGCGCGAGCGCGGAGACCAGCGTCAGCGCGGTGACGAACACCCACTGCACCATCGCGGTCCGGACGCCGATGTCGCGCACCCGGCTCGCCCGGACGGCGAACTCCTTGGACTCCCGCACCGGCCGGCCGAACAGCTTGACCAGGGTCGCGCCCGGCGCCGAGAACCGCTCGGTCATCTGCGTGCTCATGGTCGCGTTGTAGTTGGCCGCCTCCCGCTCCAGCGCGGCCAGCTTGGTGCCCATCCGGCGCGCCGGGATCACGAACACCGGCAGCAGTACCAGCGCGAGCAACGTGATCTGCCACGACACCCTGAGCATCACCACGAGCGTGAGGACCAGCATCACCAGGTTGCTCACGACGCCGGACAGCGTGTCGCTGAACGCCCGCTGCGCGCCGATCACGTCGTTGTTCAGCCGGGAGACCAGCGCGCCGGTCCGGGTCCGGGTGAAGAACGCGATCGGCATCTTCTGGATGTGGTCGAAGACCGCCGTGCGCAGATCGAGGATCAGACCTTCGCCGATCCGCGCCGACAGCCAGCGGGTGAACAGGCTGATCGCGGCCTCGGCGACCGCGATCACCGCGATCAGCCCGGCCAGCCAGGCCACCAGCTCGACCGACCGGCCCTTGACGATCGCGTCGACCACCTCACCGGCCAGCACCGGCGTCGCGACGGCCAGTACGGCGGCCGCCGTACTGAGCACGAGGAACGTGATCAGCAGCTTGCGGTGCGGCCGCGCGAAGGCCAGGATCCGGCGCAGGGTCTCCTTGGAGAAGGGACGTTTCTCGTCCTGTGCGTGCATCGCGTGGTACAGCGAGTTCCACGCGGTCATTTCCATGCTCACGGCTGTGCTCCGGACATGCTCGGTCGGCCAGGGTGTGCCGATGGTCCCGCGGACCACCGACACTTTCCGACGACGGTAGGACCTCGACTTAACTAGAGGTCAACCCTCGCCATACTGGGTACGCTGTACGGGGTAGTCGCTGGAGTGTAGCCAGTCGGAGAGAATCACGCACATGAATTCCGAGTACAGCGGTGCCGGCGATCCCGCGAAGAGCCTGGAGCTGCTCTGGGGACTGCAGTCCAAGCCGACCCGCGGGCCGAAACCCGGGCTCACCGTCGACCAGGTGGTCGCGGCTGCGGTCCGGATCGCCGACGTCGAGGGCCTCGCCGCGCTGTCGATGCGCCGGGTCGCCGACGAGCTCGGCGTCGGCGCGATGACGCTGTACCGGTACGTGCCGGGCAAGGCCGAGTTGCTCGACGTGATGCTCGACAGCGTGTACGGCGAGTTCGCGCGCCGCCCGGTCGACGGCGACTGGCGCGCCAAGCTGGAGGCGGTCGCGCTGCAGAACCGCGAGCTCTACCTGCGGCACCCGTGGCTGCTGTACGTCGCGAGCAGCCGGCCGCCGTTGGGTCCGGGACTGATGGCGAAGTACGAGTACGAGCTGGAAGCGGTCGAGGGGATCGGCCTGACCGACGTCGAGATGGACGCCGCGGTCGCGCTGGTCAACGGCTACGTGCACGGCGCCGTCCGGAGTGCCGTCGACGCCAAGCGGGTGATCCAGTCGTCCGGCATCACCGACAAGGACTGGTGGCTGGCGCACGCGCCGTTGCTGGACAAGATCGGCGACGCGCAGAAGTTCCCGCTCGCCAGCCGGGTCGGGACCGCGGTCGGGGAGGAGTTCGACGCGGCCTACGACTCCGAGCACGGATTCGCTTTCGGTCTCGCCCGGGTTCTGGACGGTATCGCCGCGCTGCTCGCCGACCGGTAGGAAAACATAGTTGTGAGTGAGTACTCACTCAGTTAGTCTCGGCCGGGTGAGTCCGCGAGCCACCCCGATGCCCCCCGACGAACGCCGTGCCGCGATCGTCGCCGCCGTGCTGCCCCTGCTGGAGGAGCACGGCACCGATGTGAGCACCCGCCAGATCGCGGAAGCGGCCGGCGTCGCGGAGGGCACGATCTTCCGCGCGTTCGGCAGCAAGGACGCGCTGATCGACGCCGCGGTCCGCACCGCCTTCGACTCCGCGCCGCTGCTGGAGAGCCTGCGTCAGGTCGACCCGGACCTGCCGCTGCGCGAGCGGATGATCGCGGCGGTGGAGGTCGGTCAGGACCGGCTGCGGGCGGTCTTCAAGCTGATGTTCGCGCTGCGGCTGCAAAGGCCGCCGCAGCCCAGCGAGGCTGACGCCGAGGACATGGCCAGGCGCAAGGCCGACGCCGAGCAGGCCGACCGGATCTTCACCGATCTGCTCCGGCCGGACGCCGACCTGTTCCGGGTCCCGCCCGAGGAGGTGGTGCGCCGCCTGCGGCTGGTCACCTTCTCCGCCACCCACCCATTGATTTCGGACGGTCGGCCGATGACCGCCGAGGAGATCGTCGACTTCGCCCTCGACGGTGTCCGCCTTCACCACCTTGGGGATGCCTGATGCTTCTTCGCCTGTTACGCACGCACCTGCGTCCGTACGCCGGCAACCTGACCCTGGTGGTCGTCCTGCAGTTCGTCGGGACGATCGCCTCCCTCTACCTGCCCAGCCTGAACGCCGACATCATCGACAACGGCGTGGCCAAGGGCGACACCGGCTACATCGTCGAGAACGGTGGCTGGATGCTCGGTGTCAGCGTGGTGCAGATCCTGTGCACCGTGTTCGCCGTGTACTTCGGCGCCAAGACCGCGGCGCTGTTCGGCCGCGACGTCCGGGCCGCGGTCTTCCACCAGGTCGGCCAGTTCTCCGCCCGCGAGGTGAACCAGTTCGGGGCGCCGACCCTGATCTCGCGCAGCACCAACGACGTCACCCAGGTCCAGATGCTGGTGGTCACCTCCTGCACGATGCTGGTGGCCGCGCCGATCACGATGGTCGGCGGCATCGTCGCCGCGGTCCGCGAGGACGTCGGGCTGTCGTGGCTGGTCGCCGTCGCCGTCCCGCTGCTGGCCGCCTCGATCGGGCTGATCGCGAGCCGGATGGTTCCGCAGTTCCGCAAGATGCAGGTGAACATCGACAGCGTGAACCGGGTGCTGCGCGAGCAGATCACCGGCATCCGGGTGGTCCGCGCCTTCGTCCGCGAGCCGCACGAGACCGCGCGCTTCGGCGAGGCGAACGCGAACGTGACCGACACCGCGGTCCGGGCCGGCCGGTTGATGGCGCTGGTCTTCCCGGTCGTGATGCTGATCCTCAACGCGTCCACCGTGGCCGTGCTGTGGTTCGGCGCCACCCGGGTGGAAAGCGGCGCGATGCAGGTCGGCCAGCTGACCGCCTTCATCAGCTACCTGATCCAGATTTTGTTCTCGGTGATGATGGCGACGTTCGTGATGATCATGGTGCCGCGGGCCGCGGTCTGCGCCGACCGGATCAGCGAGGTGCTGAACACCGAGTCGACGGTCGTCCCGCCGGTCACGCCGATCACGACGTTCACCGGGCGCGGCGAGCTGGTCTTCGACAAGGCGGGCTTCCAGTACCCCGGGGCGGCCGAGCCGGTCCTGCGCGACCTCAGCTTCTCGGCGTCACCCGGGCAGACCACGGCGGTGATCGGCAGCACGGGCGCCGGCAAGACGACGCTGGTCTCGCTCGTCCCGCGACTGTTCGACGCGACCGCGGGACGGGTGCTGGTGGACGGCATCGACGTGCGCGAGATCGAGCCGCAGGCGCTGTGGCGGCGGATCGGGCTGGTCCCGCAACGCCCGTACCTGTTCTCCGGCACGGTCGCCAGCAACCTGCGCTACGGCAACCCCGACGCCACCGACGAGGAGTTGTGGCAGGCGCTGGAGATTGCCCAGGGCAAGGACTTCGTCGAGGCGATGCCCGAGCAGCTGAACGCGCCGATCTCCCAGGGCGGCACCAACGTGTCCGGTGGCCAGCGGCAACGGCTGGCGATCGCCCGCGCGCTGGTCCGCAAACCCGAGATCTACCTGTTCGACGACTCGTTCTCCGCGCTCGACCTGGCTACCGACGCCCGGCTGCGGGCCGCGCTCGCGCCGGTCACCGCCGACGCCTGCGTGGTGATCGTCGCCCAGCGGGTCTCGACCATCATCGACGCCGACCAGATCGTCGTGCTCGAGGACGGCGCGATCGTCGGGATCGGCCGGCACGACGAGCTGCTCCAGAGCTGCCCGACGTACGTCGAGATCGTCGAGTCCCAGCGGTCCGCGGAGGAGGCGGCATGACCGAGCAGAAGACTGCTGAAGAGACCACCGAAGGCGGCGGGACGGCGACGGTCAAAGCAACCGAGCGACCGACGACCGGGCGTGGGTTCGGCCCACCCGGCGGTATTCCCGGCGACAAGTCGATGAACTTCGGCCCGTCGGCCAAACGGCTGCTGCGCCGCCTGCGGCCGCACCGGGTCCAGGTGTTCGGGGTGATCCTGCTCGCGGTCGCGAGCGTCGGGTTGTCCGTGCTCGGTCCCAAGCTGCTCGGCCGCGCCACCGACATCATCTTCTCCGGCGCGATCGGCAAGACCCTGCCCGAGGGTGTCAGCAAGCAACAGGTGATCGACAACCTGCGGGCCCAGGGCAACAACCGGTACGCCGACCTGATCAGCGGCATCGACCTGATCCCCGGCGTCGGCGTCGATTTCGATGCCTTGCGCAACGTGTTGCTGCTGGTGCTCGGCCTGTACGTCGGCGCCTTCCTGCTGTCGTGGATGCAGGGCTACATCCTGAACGGCGTGGTCCAGCGGACCGTGTTCGAGCTGCGCTCCGAGGTCGAGGACAAGCTCAACCGGCTGCCGCTCAGCTACTTCGACGGCGCGCCGCGCGGCGAGCTGCTGAGCCGGGTCACCAACGACATCGACAACGTGTCGAGCAGCCTGCAGCAGACCCTGAGCCAGCTGCTCACCTCGCTGCTGACGGTGATCGGCGTGGTCACGCTGATGTTCGTGGTCTCGCCGCTGCTGGCACTGATCGCGCTGGTGACGATCCCGATCTCGATGATCCTGACCGCGGTGATCGCGAAGCGCTCGCAGGCCCGGTTCGTCGCGCAGTGGCGGCACACCGGTGCGCTGAACGCGCAGATCGAGGAGGCCTTCACCGGCCACGAGCTGGTCAAGGTGTTCGGCCGGCAGCAGGAGATCGAGGCGAACTTCGCGAAGAAGAACGAGGAGCTCTACCAGGCGGCGTTCGGGGCGCAGTTCATCTCCGGGCTGATCATGCCCTCGATGATGTTCATCGGGAACCTGAACTACGTGGTGATCGCGGTGGTCGGCGGCCTGCGGGTCGCCTCCGGCACGATGTCGCTGGGTGACGTGCAGGCGTTCATCCAGTACTCGCGGCAGTTCACCCAGCCGCTCACCCAGGTCGCCTCGATGGCGAACCTGCTGCAGTCCGGGGTCGCCTCGGCCGAGCGGGTCTTCGAGGTGCTCGACGCCGAGGAGCAGCGGCCGGAGGAGGCCACGCCGGCGAAGGTGACGCAGGCCCGCGGGCGGGTCGAGTTCGAGCACGTGTCGTTCTCGTACAAGCCGGACGAGCCGCTGATCACCGACCTCTCGCTGGTCGCCGAACCGGGCATGACGGTAGCGATCGTCGGCCCGACCGGCGCCGGCAAGACCACACTGGTCAACCTGATCATGCGGTTCTACGAGCTGAACGCCGGCCGGATCACGCTGGACGGCGTTGACATCACCGAGCTCACCCGGCACGACCTGCGCTCCCGGATCGGCATGGTCCTGCAGGACACCTGGCTGTTCGGCGGCACGATCCGCGACAACATCCTGTACGGCAACCTCGACGCCACCGAGCAGGACATACTCGCCGCGGCCAAGGCGACGTACGTCGACCGCTTCGTGCACAGCCTGCCGGACGGCTACGACACGGTGATCGACGAGGAGGGCAGCAACGTCAGCGCGGGCGAGAAGCAGCTGCTCACCATCGCCAGGGCCTTCCTGGCCGACCCGCAGCTGCTGATCCTCGACGAGGCCACCAGCTCGGTCGACACCCGCACGGAGGTACTGGTCCAGCGCGCCATGGCCGCCCTGCGCTCGGACCGCACCAGCTTCGTCATCGCGCACCGCCTGTCCACCATCCGCGACGCCGACCTGATCCTGGTGATGGAGAACGGAGCCATCGTCGAACAGGGCACCCACACCGAGCTGCTCGCCGCCAACGGCGCGTATGCCAGGCTCTACAACGCCCAGTTCAGCGCGGCCGTCGTGGACCACGACCAGGACGAGTCGGCCCCGACCCCGGTCCCGCCCGTCCCGACCACCGCCCAGCTTCTGGCGGACGACGAGGACGAGTCGACCCTCACTCCCTGACGGGTCGCAGGCGCCGCCCACGCGGGGCGGCGCCTGCACCCTGTGGATAACTCCCGACGCGCGGTCGACGGATGTGACGTACTTGAGGCATGGCGACTGAACTCCCAGAAACAGTTCGAAGTCAGAGCCTCGCGGTGGCCCGGCACTTCGGCACCAAGGCCGGCCTGCCCGGCGAACAGGACTCCAGACGCTGGCGGACGCCTACCTCGCCACGTACGAGTTCGCGGCACCGCTCATCGTCAAGGTCGCCGACGACATGCTGGCCGACCTGCGGGACGATGTCGGGTCGCGCCGGACCGACCGGATCTTGGCGCTGGGGCGCGATGGGCACAGTCTGGCCATCGCGATGCGCAGGCTCGAGCCGGCGTTCTACGGCAGCCACGTGTCCAACCTGGTCGTTTCGCGCGCACTGGTCGAGAACGCGCTGCAGGACCTCGAGCGCCACCATGCCATGCGGTTTCCCCAGGTCCACGGCTATCGACGAGTGGCGCCGCGGGTGGATCCGGCCGACACGGACGGCGGATTCCGGGTGCTCAGTGAGTACCTGCAGTCGGACGGCGTGCCGGTCGGGATGCCGGAGAGCCGGGTCACCGTGTTCGACACGAGCTTCAAGGGCACCGTGCAGGGGCTTCTCGCGGCCGTGTATCCGGAGACGACCTTCGCCGGGCGCTACGCGTTCCTCGGCGAGTCTCCACACGATCCGCATCCGGGCAGCAAGAAGGGGTACGAGATCCACCTGAGCGCCGCCCAGACGCGGGAGGGCCGGCCGTTCTACGAGCTGCCCGCGGACGAGTCGAAGACGTTCGCGCACCAGCTCGGGATCAACGCGGTCGAAGAACTGCTCGACGGTCCGATGTCGACCGCGGTGAGAATCGCGGCCGGGCGGCCGGTGCAGACCGGTCAACGCCACCAGCCCGAGCTGCTGCGAGGTCTGAGTCGTGGCCGGATCTCACCGCGGCTTCGGTCGTGGCGGGTGCGGGAGGCGGTCAAGGTCGTGAACCTGTACGCGATCGCTGACCGCGCGAAGGAGGCTGCTGTCCAGCGCGACGCAGGTCAGAACTACCGAGTCGGGTTGGAGGCCGGTGCCCGGCGCTACCGTAGCCAGATCCGGGCCTGGATCGTCGGCGGTGAGGTCGAGCCGAGGCTGAAGGATCTTCTGGACGCCTTTGTGCATCGCACCGACAAAGAGCACGCGGAGCTGCTCGACCGGACCCTGGAACAGGCCCGGGTTCCGCAGGCACGCGCGGAAGCCCTCTGGGCGGCGTACGACCGCTGCGCCGCGGACGACGACAAACGGGTGTTCGTACAGAATGTCCTCAACTCAGCACAGATCGGCGGAGGTTTGCATGGGCGGCAGGACGACGAGAACCCGACCGAGGAGTGGCTCGCGATCGTGGAGCTGAGCGAGAGCTTTGAGGAGTTCGGGGACATCGGCGATTCGCCCGGTGGACCACCACCGCCGCTCGGGCCAGCCGCGATCACCCGCGCGCCGATGATCATCGACACCGACGCGGGTGGGGATCCGGACGACTCGGTCGCGTTGGTGGTCGCGGCCCGGTCCGTGCCCGAGCTAGCGTTGGTGGTGACCAGCGACGAGTACGGCGGGGAGCGCGCACGGTTTGCCCGGTACCTGCTGGACTTGGCGGGGCGGCCGGAAGTGCCGGTGGTGGCCGGGTCGGATCTCGGGAACGACCGGTTGTACTTCGCCGACGGACTGTTCCCGGCGGACGTGGCCAAGCAGGATGCGGATCTGCTCGGGGCTGTGGACACGGTCTGCGGTTCAACCGCGGGGCCGGTGCGGTGGGTGGGAATGGGGCCGCTGTCGAACCTGGCCGCGCTGCACGACGCGCGGCCGGAGTTGGTGGCGAAGATGGTCGTGACGCAGATGGGTGGCGCGATCAACTACCGGGATCCCACGCGGGCCGAGCACAACTTCCGGATGGATCCGGAGGCAGCGATCCGTATGCTGCCGGTGCTGGAGATGTCCGTGCCGTCGTTCGTGGTGTCCGACGTGACGTTCAACCCGGCGATGGAGATCCTGGCCGACTCTCCGATCTACCAGAAGTGGGGCACGGCGGGTCGTCCGCCGTGGGCGCCTGTCCTGCGGGCACACCTGGACCGGTGGATGGAGCAGTACCCGGGATCGATGCAGCACGATGCGCTCACCCTGGCTGCCGCGATGCTGTGGCCGGGTATCCGGTTCGGCCGGCATCGGGTCGCTTTGGATCCGATCGGCCGGATGACGCTCGATGCCGACGGCATCGAGATCGCGATGTCGATCAGCGCGAACTACGCGGCGTTCATGGACTGGTTGGAAGCCCGTGTCACCTGAGCTCGTGAGAGTAGCTGGTGCCTGACGCCTGGTGTCAGGGCCGAACCGTGAGAACGAGCTTGCCGATGTGAGCGTTGGCGTCGAGCTGGGTGTGAGCGGCAACAACCTCGTCCAGCGGGAACGTCCCGGCGATCACCGGCCGGAAGGCCCCGGAGCGCAAGCCTGCAGTGATAAACGCTTCAGCGCGGGCGAGGCGGAGCGGGTCGCGGCTGGTCTCGTGCATCGTGTACGAGCGGATGCTGAGCGCGGGCAGACCGAGCTCGACGCCCGGGTACGGCGTGGGCTCGCCGCTCAGCGCGCCGTACACGAGCAGCGTTCCGCCGGGGGAGACCAGGCGGGCCAGGTCGGTGATGCCTGAGCCGGCGACGGCGTCGAGGACCATCCGGACGCCGCGGCCGTTGGTGAGTGCGGCGACCCGAGCGGGCACGTGCTCGGTGCTGGTGACGATCACCTCGTCGGCGCCGTGGTCGAGCAGTGCGGGCTTCTTGGCCGACGTCCGGGTGAGGGCGATGGTGCGGACGCCGAGGTGCCGAGCGACTTGGATCAGCGCGAGGCCGACGCTGCTCGACGCGGCGTTGAGCAGCACGGTGTCTCCGGGCCGGACGCCGCCGCCCTCGACAAGAGCGCCGTACGCGGTGAGGAACGCCATCCAGGTGGCCGAGCCGGTGATCGCGTCCACGCCGTCCGGGCGGCGTACCACCGCCGCGGCCGGAACGATGGCGCGGTCGGCGTAGACCGGGTAGTCGTTCTGCGAGAACGCCGGGACCACGCTCACCGCGTCGCCCGGGCGCAGGTCGCCGACCCCGGGACCGGTGAGTTCGATCTCGCCCGCCGCCTCCGCCCCGAGACCGGCCGGGAACTGCCGGACCGGCTCGATGTAGTGCCCGCTGCGCCACAACGCCTCGGCCCGATTGATGCCGATGGCATCGACCCGCAGGCGCACCTCGCCCGGCCCCGGCGCACCGATCGGCTCCTGCCGCAACTGGAGCACCTCCGGACCGCCCAGCTCGTGGAACCGCACCACTGTCGCCTGTTCACTCGTCACACCGGACAGTGAACCGCCAAGTTTGACGGCTGTCAAACTTTGATGGCTCTCAAACTATGACGAGTGTCGTACTATGGTCCGGTGAGCGACGCTCGGATCCCACCGCACCCGGACCCCCGGGACGTTCCGCTGCAGCAGGTGCTGGAGGCGCTGGTCGATCCGGTCCGCCGCAGCATCCTCACCCAGCTGGCCCACGCGGCGGACGACGTGAAGTGCGGAGGCTTCGACCTCGACGTCAGCACGTCGACCGCCACGCACCACTTCAAGGTGCTGCGCGAAGCGGGGCTGATCCGCCAGTACTACGTGGGAACGTCCCGGATGAACTCGTTGCGCGGCGACGAGGTCGGTAAGGCGTTCCCCGGCCTGCTCGACGCGATCGTCGCCGCGGAGTCGGGCCGCCGGGGTCAGCGCCGGGGCACGTCGTCGGCGACGACCAGGTCGGGCCGGAGCGCCAAGAGGACTCCGAGCGTCGCGTAACCGACCAGCAGGTGGCCGCCGCCGACCCAGCGGGCGGCTGCGTCCCCGAAGACCACGGTGGCCGGGATCGTCACGAACACCCAGCTCTCGGCGACCAGCGGCCACCAGCGCAGCAGCCCTCGCCAACGCGCGGCGAAGGCGAGTTTGATGCCGATGATCATCATGCCGATCATCGAGAGCGGCCAGCAGATGTCGAGCACCATCAGCCAGGTGGCGTCCTGGAGGCTCGCCGGGAAGACGCCGTGCAGGAGCGACCACACGCTGGCGATGCCGAGCACGACCGCTTCCACCTTGAGCATCAGGACTGCGGGCCGGCTGAGCCCGGTCGCGCGGGTGCGGAACTGGATCGTCAGCAGGCAGAACAGCCCGAGCTGGAACGCGAGCCCGGTGAGGTCGCCGATCCGTTCGGGGGTGCCTTCGCTGACGGTGGAGAACGCGAAAATGCTCGCGCACCAGGCCAGCGTGCCCGCGGTCAGTCCGAGTCCGAGCCGGCGGATCTGCTGGACCCCGAACGGTGCGGTACCAGCACTTGGCAGATCGGGCCGGGTGCGGGCCGGTGTTTCGGTCATGGTGGTTCCTTCCTCCCCTGGGGCACGCTGCGCACCCCCTTCACCCACCCTGCGGCGCTTCCCGGCCCGGGCGGCAGGGACGCCGGTCCTCAAGTACGTCCCGGCGTTGTCCCGACGAAAGACGGGACAACCGGCCCGCGACGGCGGGACGCCGGTTGGGTGACAATGCAACGGTGACCGAGGTGGGGGAGACCGAGGTGGGGGAGTCGCGACGGGCGGGCCAGGCGGCGGCCGCGCTGTGCGTGGCCGCGGTGATGCTCGCCGTCGCGACGGTCGCCCTCGACCTCGCCAACCACGGTCGGGTCCCGCCACAGGCCGAGCTCGATGCCGGCTGGTCGGCCGTGCTCTCCGGACTCGCCCAGACCCTGCCGGGGCTCCTCCTGCTTCGCCGCCTTCCGCGCCATCCCGTCGCCTGGGTCCTGACGCTCAACGGCCTGCTCTGGATCGTCGACGGCTTCGCGTCCACCTGGGCGGCGTACGCGATCTACACGTCACCCGGTCTGCCGGGCGCCGCGGCGGCGTACTGGTTCTACTCCCGCTTCGGCGCGATGCTGCTGCTCGGCCTGCCGTTGCTGATCCTGCTGTTCCCGGACGGCCGGCTCGTGCGGGCTCGGCTGTGGCGCTGGTTGTCGCTCGCCAGCCTGGCCCTGACCTCCGTGCTGCCGTTGCTGCTCGTGGTCGTCCCGGTCGACGTGATGATCCGCTACCACGACGCCGCGCTCCCGCCCGAGATCACCCGGCTCCCGCTCGACCCGTTCGGCATCGATCTCCCGTACGCCGTGTGGGAGCCGATCATGCGGTTCGCGTACGCCGCTGTGCTGGTCAGCCTGGTGATCCCGTTCGCGGTCACCGTGCACCGCTACCGCGCCGCCGGGTCCGAGCGCCGGGCGCAGATCCGCTGGCTGATGTGGGCCGCGCTGGTGGACATGTTCGTGCTGCTGATCCCGCTGGAGAACCCGCCGGCCGTGGGCGCGATCGTATTCGGACTCGCGATCGCGCTGACCTCGGCCGCGATCGTCGGTGCCGTCACGAAGCACCGCCTCTACGCGATCGATCGGTTGCTGCCGGCCACCTTCCTGTACGGCGTACTGGCGCTGCTGGTGGTCGCGGTCGACCTCGCCGTCTTCGCCCTGGCGGGCGGAGTGCTGGGGGAGCGGGACGCCGCCCTGGCCGCGATCGCCGTGGTCGCCGTCGTCTACGCCCCGCTGCGCAGCCGGCTCTGGCGCGCTGCGCGGCGGCTGGTCCGCGGATCCCGCGACGACCCGTACGCCACGGTGGCGACACTCGCCGAGCGACTGGAGTCGGCGGCCGATCCGGACGAGCAACTCCGCGCGGTTGCCCGGACGCTGGCCGAGGCGTTCCGGCTGCCCTACGTACGGGTCGAGATCGGGCAGCGCGCGATCGTCGAGTACGGCCGGCAAACTGGTCCCACGATCGCGCTTCCGGTCGGCTACCGCGGTGAGCCGGTCGGGCAGTTGGTGCTCTGCCCGGGCGACGGCAGCAGCTTGTCCGAACGCGACCAGCGACTGCTCGGCGATCTGGCGCGGCAGGCGGCGGCCGCGGCGCGAGCCAGCGAGTTGAGCACCGAGTTGCAGCGTGGACGGAGCCGCCTGGTCGCGGCCCGCGAGGAGGAGCGACGCCGGATCCGGCGGGACCTGCACGACAGTCTCGGCCCGTCGCTCGGCGCGGTCGCGCTGCGGATCGAAACGGCGCGCAACCTGGCCCGCTCCGCGCCCGACGAGGCCGACCGGATGCTCGACCAGGCGACGGCCGAGGTGGCCTCGGTGCTCGCCGACGTCCGGCGGCTGGTGCACGATCTGCGACCTCCGGCGCTGGACGAGCTCGGCTTGGTGCGCGCGATCGAGCAGCAGGCCGAGCGGTTCCGGCTGTCCGGCTTGCAGGTGCGCGTCGAGGCGGTGCCGCTGGGTCCGCTGCCGGCGGGAGTCGAGGTCGCGGCGTACCGGATAGCGTCGGAGGCGCTGACCAATGTGGCGCGGCACGCGGCGGCCTCGCGGTGCGAGATCCGGCTTGCGATCGGGGCCGGACCGGCGCTGGAACTGTCCGTCACCGACGACGGAGTCGGCATCGGCGAGCAGACCGCCGCCGGGGTGGGCATGGTCTCGGTGCGGGAACGGGCGGCCGAGCTCGGTGGCGTGTGCAGCGTGACCAGCCCGGCCGGTGGTGGCACCGTCGTCGAGGTGAGGTTGCCGTTGGACGCCGTACCGGAGGTGCTGCATGTCTGAGTCGGTGCGCGTGATGCTCGTCGACGACCACCCGGTCTACCGCGACGGACTGGCCGCGCTGCTCGGGTCCCTGCCAGGCGTCGAGGTGGCCGGTACGGCGGGCGACGGGCTGGAGGCGGTCGAACGGGCCCGCGAGCTGCAGCCGGACGTAGTGGTGATGGACGTGCAGATGCCCCGGCTGGACGGGATCGAGGCCACCCGCAGGATCGTTGCCGACAGCCCACATATCGGGGTCGTTGTGCTGACCATGGCCGAGCAGGACCAGACCTTGTTCGCGGCGATGCGGGCCGGTGCGCGCGGCTACCTGCTGAAGGGCGCGAACCAGGCGGAGATCCTGCGGGCGATCACCGCCGTGGCCCAGGGCGAGGCGATCTTCGGACCGGCGGTCGCCCGCCGGGTCACCGAGTTCTTCGCCGCTACGCCGGCGCCGGACGGCGACCCGTTCCCGCAGCTGACCGCGCGGGAACGCGAGATCCTCGCACTGGTCGCCGCCGGCCGGTCCAACCCGCAGATCGCCGCCGAGCTCTATCTGTCCCCGAAGACCGTTCGCAACAACGTCTCGAACATCTTCGCCAAGCTGCACGTGGCCGACCGGGCCGAGGCGATCGTCCAGGCCCGCACCGCGGGCCTGGGGTGAGGGGCGGCGGTCAGCCGCGGGCGATGCGCCGAATGGCGAGCTCGGCGAGCAGCGCCGAACCGTCCGGAAGGACCGAGTCGTCGAAGTTCGCCAGCGGGGAGTGGTTGTCGGCGGCGGCCTCGGGGTCGGAGGTGGCGCAGGCGCTGAGGTTGAGGTAGACGCCGGGGACCTCGTTGAGGACGTAGGACATGTCCTCGGCCCCGCAGCGCGGATTGGCACGTTCGCGGAACCGGTCGGGGCCGAAAACGTCGACGATGGTCTCGCGGGCGAACTCGTACTCCGCGGCGTTGTTCACCGTCACCGGGTAGCCGATCTGGTACTGGACCTCGGTCGTCAGCCCGTGCGCGGCCGCCATCGACTCGACCAGCCGGACCGACGTCTGCTGCACCTTGGCCCGGGTCTGCTCGGAGAACGTCCGCACCGTCGCGTCGAAGAAGGCATCGTCGGGGATGATGTTCTCCTTCGTGCCGCCCGCGATCCGCCCGACGGTCAGCACAACCGGGTCGAACACGTCGAACTGCCGGGTGATCATCGTCTGCAGCGCGGTCACCATCTCGCACGCCACCGGGATCGGGTCCTTGCCCCGGTACGGCGTCGACCCGTGGGTGCCGGCCCCGACGATGCGCACGTGCAACTGGTCGGCCGCGGCCATGAACGAGCCGGGCTTGCTGCTCCACATCCCGAACGGCTGGCCGGCCGACCCGACGTGCAGGCCGTACGCCGCGTCCGCCCGCCGTCCGGCCGCGTCGAGCACGCCCTCGCGGATCATGATCGGCGCGCCGCCAGTGGTCTCCTCGCCGGGCTGGAACATGAACACCACGTCGCCGGCCAGCTGGTCGCGCAGCGCGTGCAGGATCTTCGCGGCGCCGACCAGACCGGCGACGTGCAGGTCGTGGCCGCAGGCATGCATCATGCCGGGGTGCTGGGACTTGAACGGTACGTCGACCCGCTCGGTGACCGGCAGCGCGTCCATGTCGCCGCGCAGCAGGACGACCGGCCGGACGCCTTCGCTCGGGGCGGTCCCGCGCAGGACGGCGGTGACCGAGGAGAGCTCCTTGCCGAGCGTGATCTCCAGGTCCAGCCCGTCCAGGGCCTCGAGGACCAGGGCCTGCGTCTTGGGCAGGTCGAGGTCGTACTCGGGGACCTGATGCAGCGCGCGGCGCAGGTCGACGATCTCGGAACGGAACCGCTCGGCGAGGTCGAGGGTGCTGGTCACTCGGTGCCCTCCAGGAGGCTGATCAGGTCGGTCTGCTCGAACATCCGGGCGGTGTCGAGCGCGTTCGGGCTGCCGGCCGTGGGGTCGGCGCCGGCCGCGAGCAGCGTGCGGACGATCTCGGGCTCGGCCTTGAAGACGGCACCGGCGAGGGGCGACTGGCCGCGGTCGTTGAGCCGGTTGACGTCGGCGCCTCGGTCGGTCAGCAGCTGCACCGTCGACGGCTGACCGTTGTAAGAGGCAAGCATCACCAGAGTGTTGCCGGAAGCATCGGTCAGGTCGACCGGCACGCCGCCGTCGAGATAGGCGGCGAGCCGCTCGTCGTCGCCGTTGCGGGCGAGGTCGAAAACGAACTGGGCGATTTCGGAGAGCTTGTCCGGGTCGCTCATACGGCGTCCTTCGGGCCGACGTTCAGGGCCTGCATCACCCGCTGGGCGCTGCTGCCGAGCTCGAGCAGCTCCACCAGGTCGAGCCAGCGCTGCGGGTCGGCGACCTCGGTCGGCATCTCCGGGTGGTGGACGTTGACGGGCGCGTCGGTCGCGACCGCGACGACCTTGGGGGCCACGTCGAGGTAGTCGGCGGCGTCCAGGATCTTGCGCTTGACCCCCGGAGCCATCGGCGTCGACGGGTCGGCCGCGGCGGCGCGGATCTCGGCCAGGCCGCCGTACGCGGTGACCAGGGAGGCGGCAGTCTTCTCACCGACGCCCTTGACGCCGGGCAGGCCGTCGGAGGCGTCGCCGCGCAGCGTGGCGAAGTCGGCGTACCGGTTGGCGGGGATCGAGTACTTGGCCAGCAGTGCCTTCTCGTCGTACACCTCGGCGCGGCCGACGCCCTTGGCGGCGGTGTAGATGACGCGGATGCCGCGGGAGTCGTCGATCAGCTGGAACAGGTCCCGGTCGCCGGTGACCACGTCGACCGGCATCGTCGCCCGGTGCGACAGCGTGCCGATCACGTCGTCGGCCTCGTGGTCGGGCGCCCCGGCGATCGCGATGCCGAGCGAGTCCAGGCAGGCCCGGATGAACGGCACCTGCACCTCCAGCCGGTCCGGCACGTCCTCGACCTGCTCGCCGCCGGCCGCGACGAACTCGACCCGCTGCGCCTTGTACGACGGGATCAGCTCGACCCGCCACGACGGCCGCCAGTTGTCGTCCCAGCAGGCGACCAGGTGGGTCGGCCGGTGGTTCTCGACCAGCCGCGCGATGAAGTCGAGCAGCCCGCGGATCGCGTTGGTCGGCGTGCCGTCGGCGGCCTTCATCGTGTCCGGCACGCCGAAGAAGGCGCGGAAGTACAGCGACGCGGTGTCCAGCAGCATCAAACGCTGGGGAGTCTCAGCCATGGGGTGATGCTTTCATGCCGGGGCCCGGGGGCAGTAGGGTCTCCAGCGTGGAGGACCTGGATCGCAAGATCGTCGCACTGCTGGCGTCGGACGGCCGGATGAGCTTCACCGACCTCGGCAAGGCGACCGGCCTGTCCACGTCAGCCGTGCACCAGCGGGTCAAGCGGCTGGAGCAGCGCGGCATCATCCTGGGGTACGCGGCAACGATCGACCACACCGCGCTCGACCTGCCGCTGACCGCGCTGATCTCGATCCGCCCGATCGACCCGTCGCAGCCCGACGACTCGCCCGAGCGGCTGCGCGACGTCCGGGAGATCGAGTCGTGCTACTCGGTGGCCGGCGACTCCAGCTACGTGCTGATCGTCCGGGTCGCCTCGCCGGCCGCGCTCGAGGACCTGCTGGCCACGATCCGGGCCCGCGCGAACGTCTCCACCACGACCACGATCGTGCTCAGTACGCCGTACGAGCGCAGGCCTCCGGCGCTCTAGCTCGTCCGCGCGAGGCTAGCTCTTCTGCGCGAAGAAGGCGGCGTAGCCCCGGCCCGGTGTGCTGCCGGGCTCGGTGAGCTGGGCGGTGACGACCAGCCCCGCTTCGGCGAGCGCTTCCACCATCACCTCGGGCCGGTAGAGGTAGGCGGTGTAGCTGACCGGCATCCCGTACGCCTTCTCCGGCTGCAGCGTTTCGTCCTGGCCGGAGTGCGTCCCGATCAGGACCCGGCCGCCCGGTCGCAGCACACGGGCGAACTCGGTGAACAGCCCGGGCAGCTCGGCGCGCGGGATGTGGAAGGTCGAGTACCACGCCAGTACCCCGCCGAGCTCGCCGTCCTTGAACGACAGCTCGGTCATCGACCCGACCTCGAACGTGACGCCGGGATAGTTCTTGCGGGCCAGCTCGATCATCTTCGGCGACAGGTCGATCCCGGAGATGTCGCAGCCGATCGCCTTCAGGAAGCCGGTCGTCCGGCCGGCGCCGCAGCCCAGATCCACGATCGGGTCGCCGGTCAGCTCCGCGAACGCCGTCAGCATCGCCCGCTCGAGCGGGTTTCCGGCCATCCGGTCCTTGACCAGCTCGTGGTAGGCGTCCGCGACGTTGTCGTACGACGACCTCGTGGCGGCAAGGTGCTCAGTCACCCGGCCAAGGTTAGTCGCTGCCCGTAGCAGATCCACCACGCAGTCCGCGGGTGGGCAGTCTTCCGCCGGTGCCGTCGACCCCTGTCCGTCGGCACCGGCGGAAACCTCGTCAGGTGATCTGCAGCAGCTTCTGCGACTCGGCCGCCGCGCGCGACGCCGCGGCCTGCTCGGTCGCCGCGGCGATCGAGTCGCCGGCGTGCGTGCGCCACCAGTCCTGGCCCTCGGCGGGCAGGGTGTCGATCGGGTCGTAGTACTCGTAGGTGCGGTTCAGCGCCTCCGGGTCCTGCTGCTCGATGCCGGTGCGGTAGTTCTTCTTCCAGTACGAGATGCCGCGCACCTCGTCGTACTCGGACAGCTGGTGCACCCAGCGCTTGCCGACGTACGGGACGTCGCAGACGATGCGCGGGGTGGCGAAGCCCGGCAGGTAACCGAGGATCCCGTGCTGCAGGTGCTGCGCGTCCTTGACCGAGACCCGCCAGTGCTCGGAGAACGGGATCATGTCGCACATGTAGAAGTAGTACGGCGTGATCGTGGCGCCGTCGAGCAGCGCGAAGCACAGGTCGAGCAGCTGCGGCACCGAGTCGTTGACCCCGCGCATCAACACGCCCTGGTTGCGCACGTCGCGCAGCCCGGCCTCGAACATCGCCTTGGTCGCCTCGGCCACCAGCGGCGTGACGGATTGGGCCGCGTTCACGTGGGTGTGCATGGCAACCATCACGCCCCGCTGCCGCGCGATCGTCGCGACCCGCTCGACGCCGGCCCGGACGTCGTCGTCCAGCCAGTGCTGCGGCATGCCCATCAGCGCCTTGGTGGCCAGCCGGATGTCGCGGATGTTCTCGATCTCCAGCAGGCTGGTCAGGAACGCCTCCAGTCGCGGCCAGGGCATGTTCGCCACGTCGCCGCCGGACACGACGACGTCCCGGACGCCGGGCGTGCGGCGCAGGTAGTCGAGCATGTCGTCCAGCCGCTGCTGCGGCTTGATCGTGAACTTCAGCTTGTCGATCACCGGCGTCGAGTTGCCGACCAGGTCCATCCGGGTGCAGTGCCCGCAGTACTGCGGGCAGGTGGGCAGCACCTCGGCCAGGACCTTGGTCGGGTAGCGGTGGGTCAACCCCTCCGTGGCCCACATCTCGTGCTCGTGCAGCGAGTCCCGCGTCGCGTGCGGGTGCGACGGCCAGTCCGTCCGCCGATCGGTGAACATCGGCAGCATGTAGCGCCGTACCGGGTCGGCGTAGAACGCCTCGGTGTAGTCGGCGGCGCCGTTCGGGACGATCGTGTTGAGCATCTGCGGCGGCAGCAGCATCGACATCGTCGCGCGCTCGGCCTGGTCGCGGGTGAGGTCCTCGTACACCCGCTCCTCGAGCAGGTCGCCCATCACGTCGCGCAGCTGCTTGACGTTCTTCACGCAGTGCGACCGCTGCCACTGCACGGAGCGCCACTGCTCGGCCGTGACGTCCTTGAATCCCGGCATCCGGGTCCAGTCGGGCTCGACGAGCTCCGCGCGCCGATAGGCGTACGGCTGGCCGTCGGGAACGGTCAGCTCCGGGGTGATCAGCTCGGTCACAGAAGTCCTCCGGGGGCTCCATGGGTGATGCGGTCTTATGTGAGGATAGCGATAGAACGTCCCGCAGATCCAACAGTACGCCGCAAGATTTCCTCTCAGACCGGAAATCAGTAGTATTTTGCCCGGCTTCATTCGGAGCCGCGAACCCTTGGAGGCAGCGTGTCGTCGAGCCCCGTCGGACTGCACCGCGTGATCGAGCCGGCCGGTGTGCTGCCGCAGGCCGCGGCCCGGCTGGACGCGCATCCGGAACTGTGGCCGGACGAGATCCGGATCGCGGTCGAGCGGCTCAACCTGGACGCGGCGTCGTACCGGCAGCTGGCCGAGGCGCACGGGCACGACGGCGAGGCGGTCCGGCAGGCGGTGCTGGAGATCGTCGCCGAGCGCGGCAAAATGCAGAATCCGGTCACCGGGTCGGGCGGCATGCTGGTCGGCGTCGTCGACGAGGTCGGCCCGGAGTCGCCGCTCGGCGTGAAGCCGGGGGACCGGGTCGCGACGCTGGTCTCGCTGACCCTGACGCCGCTGCAGATCACCGACGGCCTGCGCCGCTGGGACGGTCGCAGTGAGCAGGTACCGGCCGAGGGGCACGCGATCCTGTTCGCCCGCTCGATCGTCGCGAAGCTGCCCGATGACCTGGCTCCGGAGCTGTCGCTGGCGGTGATGGACGTTTGTGGCGCGCCCGCGCTGACCGCGCGCGTGGTCCGCGAGTATGTCGACAAAGGCACAAAGCCTGTCGTGTCAGTAATTGGCGGCGCAGGTAAGAGCGGGTCGCTCGCACTGGCCGCCGCACGTCGGTCGGGAGCGGCCCGGACGATCGGGATCGTGCCGGTCGAGGCCGAGCGCGAGCGCCTGGAAGCGGCTGGTCTGGCCGACGTCGTGGCGCTGGCCGACGCTCGCGATCCCGTCGCGCTCGCGGCGGCTGTCGAGGCGTCCGGGGGACCGGCCGACATCACGGTGGTGTGCGTGGACGTGCCCGGCTGCGAGCACGGCGCGGTGCTCGCGACGGCCTCCGGCGGCACGGTGATCTTCTTCTCGATGGCGACCTCGTTCTCGGCCGCCGCGCTCGGCGCCGAGGGTCTGGCGGCGGACGTGACGATGCTCGTCGGCAACGGCTACGTGCCCGGTCACGCCGACTACGCGCTCGAGCTGCTGCGCTCCGAACCGGGTGTCCGGCAGCTCTTCGAGAGCCGGCTGAAGGCGGAGGGGCAGGATTAGCCCGTGCGCACACTTCTGACGAACGGATCCGTCTACTCACCCGCCGACCCCCACGCCACCGCGATCGCCTTCGACGACGGTGTGATCACCTGGCTCGGCGACGACAGCAGCGCGTCGTCGTACGCGAACGGTGCGGACGAGGTGATCGACCTGCAGGGCAAGCTCGTCACGCCCGCGTTCGTCGACGCCCACGTCCACACCGCGCAGACCGGTGCCCTGCTGACCGGCCTCGATCTGATCGGCACCACCAGCCTGACCGAAGCCCTCGATCGGCTGGCGGCGTACGCCGGACGGCTCGCCCCGGACACGGTGATCGACGGCGCGGGCTGGGACGAGACCAAGTGGCCCGAGGGCCGGCCGCCGACGGCCGAGGAGCTCGACCGCGCCGGTGGCGGCCGCAGGGTCTACCTGTCCCGCGTCGACGGTCACTCCGGCGTCATCTCGTCCTCGCTCGCGGCTGCGGTCGACGGGCTCGCCGGCCAGGCTGGATACGACGCGAGCGGACGGGTCGAGCGGGACGCGCACCACGCCGTACGGGATGTGTTGAGCGAACTGGCCGGCGCCGACCAGCGTCTGGCCTACGCCCGCGCCGCGGTGAAGGCGATGGCCGAGCGGGGGATCGGTGCCTTCCACGAGATGGCCGCGCCGCACATCGGGCCGGTATGGGAGCTGCCGCTGGTCCGGCAGGCCGCGGAGGAATTGGGGCTGTCGGCAACCTTGTACTGGGGCGAGACGGGAGTCTTCGACAACGTCACCCAGTACGGGCTGGCGGGTCTGGCCGGTGACCTGAACGCCGACGGCGCGCTGGGCTCACGCACGGCCGCGCTGCGAGCGCCGTACGCCGATCGCGCGGATCACCGCGGGCACGCGTACCTCACCCCGGAGCAGATCGCCGAGCACGTGATCGCCTGCACCGAGAAGGGTGTCCAGGCGGGCTTCCACTGCATCGGAGACCTTGCCCTCGACAACATCGCCCGCGGCTTCGAGCTGGCGGCCGAGAAGGTCGGTGTCCCGGCGCTGCTGGCCGCGCGGCACCGTCTCGAGCACGTCGAGATGCCGGACGCCGCGGTCGTCGCGACGCTGGCGAAGTGTGGCGTCGTGGCCAGCGTGCAGCCGATGTTCGACGGCCACTGGGGTGGTCCGGACGGCATGTACGCCGAGCGCGTCGGTGACCGCTGGGAGGGCATGAATCCCTTCGGCACGCTCCAGCGGGCCGGCGTCGTGCTGGCCTTCGGGTCGGACGCGCCGGTGACCTCGCTCGGGGGCTGGGAAGCCGTGCGGGCGGCCGCGTTCCACCACACCGAGGCGGAGCGGATCACCGTCCGGGCCGCGTTCCAGGCGCACACGCGGGGTGGCTGGCGGGCTGCCGGGATCGACGACGCCGGCGTGCTGGCGCCGGGCTCCGCTTCGACGTACGCGGTGTGGGAGATCGACGCCGACCTCGTCGTCCAGACGCCCGACCCGCGGGTCGCGGCCTGGTCGACCGACCCGGGCGCCGGCGTACCGGTGCTGCCCGATCTCAGCGACCCGGCCGTGCTGCCGAGCTGTCTGCGGACCGCCGTCGGTGGTCGGCTGGTGTACGACTCCGAAGGATGGTCCCAGTGACGCGTGCGGTGAAAAAGCTCGACCTCGATCCGGTCACCGTCCGGAAGGCGCGCAGCCTGGCGCGCAAGGCGGGCAAGCCGATCGTGAACATCGCCCGGCAGCACACCACGGTCTCGGTCGAGCGGGCCGTGCTGCGCCTGGCCGGCCTGGCCGGTGCGGACTCCGAGGGCATCCCGTGGGTGAACCGGCTGGCCGACACCGTTCGGGCCGACGTCGGCCTGGAGCACGGGCTGGCGCTGCCGGTGTGGGACGCGCTGGTCCGGGGCGAGGCCGAGGACCTGGCGGTGCTGGCGCAGAAGGCGGCGTCGGGGTCGGTCACCTTCCGGCTGCCGGAGGGGCGGGACGCCGTACGGGCTCGTGCCGCGGCGCGCAAGGCAGCAGCCGGTGGGCTGAGGAAGGTGGACGCGCGGCGCCGCGAGCGGGACCGGCTGATCGCCAAGCACGGCGATCCCGAGCAGCGGCCGTGGATCTACCTGATCGTTGCCACCGGCGACATCTACGAGGACATCCCGCAGGCCCAGGCGGCCGCCCGGGCCGGTGCCGACATCATCGCGGTGATCCGGTCGACCGGGCAGTCGCTGCTCGACTACGTGCCCGAGGGCGCGACCCGCGAGGGCTTCGCCGGCACCTATGCGACGCAGGAGAACTTCCGGCTGATGCGCGCGGCGCTGGACGAGTCGTCGCGCGAGCTCGGCCGCTACATCCGGCTGACCAACTACGCGTCCGGGCTGTGCATGCCGGAGATCGCCACGCTGGCCGGTCTGCAGCGCCTCGACATGATGCTGAACGACTCGATGTACGGGATTCTGTTCCGCGACATCAACCCGATCCGCACCTTCGTCGACCAGCGGTTCAGCCGCCAGATCCACGCCCGGGCCGGGATCATCATCAACACCGGCGAGGACAACTACCTGACCACCGCGGACGCCGTCGAGGCGGCGCACACGGTCACGGTGTCGCAACTGCTGAACGAGTACTTCGCCAAGGAGGCGGGGCTGGAGGACTGGCAGCTCGGCCTGGGGCACGCGTTCGAGATCACTCCGGAGATCCCGGACTCGTTCCGGCTGGAGCTGGCGCACGCGATGCTGGCCCGTCAGCTGTTCCCGGACGCGCCGCTGAAGTGGATGCCGCCGACCCGGCACATGACCGGTGACGTGTTCCGCGGCTACCTGCTGGACGGTTTCTTCAACCTGGTCGGCGCGATGACCGGCCAGGGCATCCTGCTGGTCGGCATGATGACCGAGGCCGTGGTCACCCCGTGGATCTCCGACCGCGACCTGGCGCTGCAGAACGTGCGCTACGTCTTAGGTGCTGCCGGCAACCTTCATGAGGATTTCCACCCGGCGCCGGACGGCTTCATCGCCAACCGGGCCCGGCAGGTGCTGGGGGAGTCGGTGGAGCTGTTGGAGAAGATCGTCGACGACGGTCTGCTGAACGCGATCGGCGACGGCACGTTCGGGCTGATGAAGCGGCCGCAGGACGCGGGGCGTGGCCTGGACGGAGTGGCGAAGCGCTCTGCGGCGTACTACAACCCGGCGATCGAGTTGCTCGAGGAGGCGCAGTGAGCATCATCAGGCCGTACGGCGACACCACGGGCGACGGCATGGTCCAGATGTCGTTCACGCTGCCGATCTCGCACGACAAGCGGGCCGAGGGCGCGGCGGTGCAGCTGGCCAACAAGATGGGCATGGACCCCGCGCTGGTCGTGCACGCCAAGCCGATGGGGCCGGACTTCACCTTCTTCGTCGTCTACGGCCCGGTCAACCACCTGGTCGACACCGACAAGGTCGAGGTGATCGAGCGTGACTACCCACTGCTGTCGCCGAAGGACGCGAACCTTGCCATCCGCAAGGGACTGCGCCGCCGGCTGACCGTGGTCGGCGCGTGCATCGGCACCGACGCGCACACCGTCGGCATCGACGCGATCATGAACATCAAGGGCTTCGCGGGGGAGAAGGGCCTGGAGTACTACCGGGAGCTGAAGGTGGTCAACCTCGGCGCCCAGGTCGCCGTACCGGAGCTGGTCCGGCGCGCCAAGGCCGAGGAGGCGGACGCGATCCTGGTCTCCCAGGTGGTCACCCAGCGCGAGGCGCACGTGCTGAACACCAAGGAGATGTCGGCCGCCTTCCGCGAGGCCTATCCCGAGGAGTCCCGCCCGATTTTGGTTGCCGGAGGCCCCCGTTTCACCGAGCAGATGGCCGGCGAGCTCGGCGTCGACCGGGTCTTCGGCCGCGGCACGACGCCGGGCGAGGTGGCCAGCTACCTGGTCGACGTCCTGGTCACCCGCCGGATCCGCACCCCGAACAGGAGAAGCGCATGAGCAAGGCCGAGGTCGGTCTGTCGGTCACCCACCGCCGGTACGTGCCGTACAGCCACGCGCACTACGCCGGGCACCTGGTCGACGGCGCGTACGTGCTCGGCCTGTTCGGTGACGTCGCGACCGAGGTCTGCATCCGGGCCGACGGAGATGAAGGTCTTTTCGCTTCCTACTCCGACGTGCAGTTCGTGCAGCCGCTGCGGGCCGGCGACATGGTCGAGGTGACGGCGACGATCTCCCGGGTCGGGACCCGCAGCCGGGAGCTCGAGTTCGCCGCCCACGTCGTCTGCCGCGGGCGGCCGGACAAGTCGGAGTCGGCCGCCGAGGTCCTGGCCGAGCCGCTGCTGATCACCCGTGCGACGGGAACGGTCGTTGTCCCGGTAGCGTGACAGTTCGTTGCCCTGGGTAACGAACACGTGGCGTGCCGAGACGGCTCTGTAACGTGACTTCGCTTTCGCGCGACCGTTATTCCCTTGAGGACAGCCGAAAGTGTTACAACGCCTTGAAGGAGGCGGCGCAGAGGTTGACACCGCCGCTGCGAGCGAGCATCGTTTTGGGAGTCGTCAGAGTCCATTTTTTCAACGGACACACAAAGTTCGGCCACCGGATGATCCCGCGACGCTGACCAGGCCAGTGCCAGGCTTGAGTCGACGGGGGCTGAGATCGCCGGTGGACAGCCCCCCGCGGGGCAGAGGTGGAAGAGGTTCGGCGCCCAGTAGACAACAGCCGGGCGGCTCGCATCCAGCGGGTCCGCCGGTTGGTCCGAAGGGCGGCCGAGCCTCTTTCCTCTCTCTCGCTCGCGCTCCTCGGCCCCGCTCGTGCCGGCCGTCGCTTTCCGAGCCTGTTCGGAGCCGTAACACCGTCCCGAGAGCTGACCGACACCGTCGGGATCTCTGCCGGATCTCTCCTGGTACTTCGCACGCTGTACCGTCGTACGCACCGGTAGGTGCCGGACGGTGAGGCGAAGGGGACCCGAGTGGAACGGTTGAAGGCCCTGGCACGGCTGGTGCCCAGGATCGTGGTGGCGATCGGCGCGGGCGCCCTGCTCGGGCTCGCCTTCGAGCCGCACGACCATCCGTGGCTCGCGGTCGTCGCCGTACCGCTGTTCCTGGCCGCGCTGAACGGCGTCTCGGTCAAGGGCGGCATCCTGGTCGGCGCCGGCTTCGGTATCACCTACTACGCCGTCCTGGTGCCATGGCTCAGCGTGATCGGTGGCGACGCCGCGATCGCGCTGGCGATCCTCGAGGGACTTTTCTACGCCGTCTTCGGAGCGTTCGCCGGCCAGGTCCTCAAACACAAGCTGTGGTTGTTGTGGATCCCGTGCCTGTGGGTGGCCACCGAGTTCGCGACCGCGTCGGTGCCGTTCGGCGGGTTCCCGTGGGGCCGGCTGGCCTGGGCGTTCGCCGACACACCGCTCGGCAAGCTCGCCTCGCTGGTCGGGATCGCCGGGCTGAGCTTCGTCGTGGCGCTGCTCGGCGCGCTCGCCTACGCCGCCGTCCTGCGACGCGGCAGCGGCCTCGGCCTGCGCGCGGTTGCGGTGGTCGCCGGGATCGCGATCGTCGGCGGCAGCTCGCTGATCACGCTCTCGACCGCGGGCAACGGCAAGTCCGTGACCGCGGCGATGGTGCAGGGCAACGTGCCGGGCAAGGGCCTGGAGTTCCTCGGCCGGGCCCGGACCGTGACCAAGAACCACATGAACGCGACGCTGGACCTGCAAAAGCAGGTCGAGGCCGGCGCGCAGGTCAAGCCGGACGTGGTGATCTGGCCGGAGAACTCGACCGACATCGACCCGTACAAGGACGCCGAGACCCGGCGGGACATCGAGACCGCTGTCCAGGCCGTGCAGGTCCCGATCCTGGTCGGCGCGGTGACCGAAGGCCCTGGCCCGAACGAACGCCAGACCACCGGCATCGTTTGGGACCCGGCCACCGGTCCGGGGCAGCGTTACGCCAAGCGGCACCCGGTGCCGTTCGGCGAGTACATCCCCTTCCGCGACCAGCTGCTGCCCTACATCAAGCGGCTGGAGATGGTCGGCCGGCAGACCGCGCCCGGCGTGGGCCCGGGCTTGATGCCGATCAACGGGGTCACCTACGGCGACCTGATCTGCTTCGAGCTCGCGTACGACGACGTGGTGTCCGACGTGGCCAAGGGCGGCGCGCAGATCCTGGTCGTCCAGACCAACAACGCGACGTACGGCGGCACCGGGCAGCCGGAGCAGCAGTTCGCGATCACCCGGATGCGCGCGATCGAGACCGGGCGGACGGTGCTGATCGCGTCGACGTCCGGAATCTCCGGGGTGATCCAGCCCGACGGGACGATTGAGCACAAGTCGGGCCAGTTCGTGCCGGACGTGTACGTCGCGTCGGTGCCGGTCCGTGACCAGCTCACGCTGGCGACCCGGCTCGGCGGCTGGCCGCAGTGGCTCTTGACCGGCCTGGGGATCATGGGAGCAGTGCTGGCGCTGGTCGCGCGACGCACCCGCCGCCCGGCGGACCCCGGCACCCCGCCGGCCGCGACCCCCAGTCCTGAGAAGGTACCGGTCTGACCTGGTCGGCGCGGGGAGTAGGAGAGGTGCACCGTGAGCAACGTGTCCGGTAGTCCCGCGCGGAAGACCCGAGGCCTGCCCTGGTTCGTCGCCGCGGCGTTGCTGGTGGTCCCGATCGTGGAGATCTACGTGATCATCCAGGTCGGCCAGGTGATCGGTGGGTGGCCGACGGTCGCGTTGCTGCTGGTCGAGAGCGCGCTCGGCGCCTGGCTGATCAAGCGCGAGGGAGGACGGGCGTTCGCGGCGCTGAAGTCGTCGCTGGACACCGGCCGGATGCCCGGCAAGGAGCTGGCCGACGCCGCCCTGCTGCTGATCGGCGGCACGCTGCTGCTCACACCCGGGTTCGCCACCGACATCGTCGGCTTCTTCTTCGTCCTGCCCTTCACCCGGCCGCTCGCCCGCCGCGCGCTGTCGGCGTTCCTCGGCCGCCGCATCGTCGCCCAACTCGGCGGCAACCCGATCACCGGCTTCATGCCCGGCACCTACCGCCCGCCCACGCCTGATCAGGCCGAAGCCCAGCGCCGCCGCAACGACGACGTCATCCAGGGCGAGGTCATCGACCCGGACCAGCCGCCACGCCCCCAGGACCGCTGACGCCCCAGCCAGGCCTGCCACTGCCCGCCCTGAGGCGCCGCCCAGACCACCGGCCCCA
Organism: Kribbella sp. ALI-6-A; assembly: GCF_001984195.1. Classification (GTDB taxonomy): domain Bacteria; phylum Actinomycetota; class Actinomycetes; order Propionibacteriales; family Kribbellaceae; genus Kribbella. Next base: position 257,232 of record NZ_MTQN01000011.1, on the reverse strand, counting down.
GCCCCGTCCCGCCGTCCGCATTTGGACGGTCAACCCAACGACGGACGGGTTCAAGGTCCGCATGACGCGGTGGAACCCACCACGGCGGGGGCTGACCCATCAAATGGGCTCGGCGGGGAGAGGTGCTGTTGGAGGGACGCGGGGGTGTGAGCGGGAACACAGCGAACGGGCCGTTCCGCGTCGTTGCGGAACGGCCCGTTCGGGAGTTCTGAGGTCAGGCGGTGCGCTTGCCTGTGGTGTTGCGGGCCCGGTGCAGGTGCGCCGGACCGATCTCGCCGTTGCGCAGCAGCTGGACGCGCTCGGCGAGCAGTTCCTCGAGCTCGGAGATGCTCCGCCGTTCGCGCAGCATGTCCCAGTGCGTCCGGGCGGGCTTCTCCTGCTTCGGCTCCGGCTTCTCACCGGTCGAACGGGCGGCCTCGCTGCCGCAGTGCGGGCACTCCCAGACAGCGGGCACCTCGGCGTCGTGCGCCATGGTCACCTCGACCACGTGACCGCGCGGGCAGTCGTAGGTGATCATCTGGCGCGGCGCGAACTCGACGCCACGGTCGTCCTCGAAGCTGACCCCACCCAGCCCCGAACCACGCAGAACGCGATTAGACATGTCAAACCTCCGAGATTTCGTCATCCGTGCCAACGGTCGGCCGGCTCGGATCATTCCCATTTTGGCATGCCCGAGGCCAAGGTACGCACCTGACGAGCCCGTCGTGACCCCCTGTCATCGCCTGTTCACAGATGACCGTGTGTCGCGGACCACAGTCTGAAACGAGCATTCCCATCCGCAGCCGGTTGCCAGCGAGCCGGAATTCATTCGTCAGCAACGCTGGCTGGTGTCAGCGTCCATGAGCTTGCCAACGGTCGTCCCGCGCCACACATTCCGTGGCCCGGGCAGTGTGCCGAATCGGCCGGCCGGACGCGGCGCTGGAGGGCACGGAGCGCCCGCAGGGGGAGCTGCTGACGTGGTGAACCGTTGACGGGCTCCTTTGGAAAGCGCTATCTTGCGACGAAATGAGGCGCAGAAAGTACAAATTCGCCTCTTCGTCGACAGGAGAAGACGGCATGCGCAGCTCGTGGAAACTCGTCGCCGCAGGTCTGGCCACCACCGTTGTGGCGGCTGCCTGCGGCACGTCCGGCGCCGGTGAGGTGGCCCAGGACCCGACCGCGCCGCTGGAGCTGTGGGTCCGCACCACGCCCGGCGGCGACGGCGAGAAGGGGATGAAGAAGCTGGCCGCGGCCTTCGAGAAGGCGAGCGGTCAGGAGGTCGAGGTCACCGCGATCTTCGACGACTTCGAAACCAAGCTGTCCCAGCGGGCGGCGCAGAAGGATCTTCCGGATCTGGTGCTGAACGACTCGTCCCAGCTGGGCGCGATGGTCAGCCAGGGCATCGTGCGTGAGGTCGACCTGGCCGCGGTCAAGGGCAGCGATCAACTGCTCGAGCCGGCGCTCGCCGCCGGGCGCGCGGGCGACGGCAAGACGTACGGCGTCCCGTACTCGGCGCAGGCCAGCGCGCTGCTGATCCGCAAGGACTGGCGGCAGAAGGTGGGCCTGCCGGTGCCGACCTCCTGGGAGGCGCTGGGCGCGCTGGCGAAGGCGTTCACCACTCAGGACCCGGACGGCAACGGCAAACCCGACACGTACGGGCTCGCGGTGCCGGGCTCGACCAAGCGTGGCTACGCCTCGTGGTACTTCTCGAACTTCCTGTGGGCAGCCGGCGGCGACTTCATCACCGCGCAGGCCGACGGCAAGTACACGCCCGCGATGAGCACCCCGGCGTCGCTGGCCGCGACCACGTGGTTCCGCGACCTGGCCTGTACGACGAAGGTGGTGCAGCCGGGCGCGGCGACGATGGACACGCCGCCGACCAACGAGACCTTCGAGGCCGGGCGGACCGGGATGTACGTCGTCGGGCCGTATCTGTTGCCGCGGTTCGACTCGGCGCTCGGCAAGGACAAGTACGAGGTCGTGCCGATGCCGACCGGGCCGAAGGACGCGACGGTGCTGGCCGAGGGCGGCAGCGTCTACCTGATGGCCGGGTCGGCGAACCGGGCCGGGCAGGACGCGTTCGCGAGCTTTGCGATCTCGGCCGAGGGACAGAAGCTCGGCATGGCGGGGGAGAAGGCGTTCATCGTGCAGCTGCCGGTGAACAAGACCGTCGACATCTCCTCGGTGCGTGCCGACCCGCGCTGGAAGGTGTACGCCGAGGCGTACCGGGCGCACGGTCGCTACGCGCCGTCGATCCCGAACTGGACCGCTGTGCGCCAGTCGTCCGCGGACACCATCAACGCGCTGATCGCGGACTGCGACCTGCCGGTCGAGGCGGAGCTGAAGAAGCTGGACACCGCGCTGGGTGAGGCGTTGAGCCAGCAAGGGATCGGGGCTTCGTGACGACCCAGGAGGCGACGCCTTCGGTGTCGCAACAGGTGGTGGGTGGGGAAAGAGCGGACGGCGCCGGCGGGAAGCGTCGCTCGGCTGGCGTGGCCGGGCGGGTCGACCGCCGCCGGAGTGGGCGGTGGTGGATCCCGTGGGCGTTCCTCGCGCCTGCGCTGATCCTCTTCCTGTACTTCAAGTTCATCCCGATGGCGCAGGCCATCTCGATGTCCGTGCAGGACGTGAAGCCCTATCTCGGCAACACCTGGGTCGGCGCCGCGAACTACAGCGAGATCCTGGGATCGGAGGGATTCCGGTCGGCGGCCTGGAACACGGTCGTGCTGGCGGTGGGGCAGACGTTCGGGTCGATGGTGCTCGGGTTCGGGCTGGCGTTGCTGGTCGAGGGGCAGACGCGCAAGCTCAGCTTCATCCGGTCGGCGGCGTTCCTGCCGGTGGTCGTGCCGCTGGCGGTGGTCGCGGAGTTGTGGCGGATCATGTACCACCCGACCGCCGACGGCCTGATGAACCAGGTGATCGGCCTGGTCGGGCTGGGCCCTTCGGGGTTCATCAACCACCCGGACAGCTCGCTCGCCTCGATCGTTGTCACCGGCATCTGGCGTGGTGCGCCGTACGACATGATGATCTTCCTCGCCGGCCTGGCCGGGATCGACCGCGGCCTGTACGAGGCGGCGACGGTGGACGGCGCCTCGACCCGGCAGCGGATCCTGCACGTCACGCTGCCCGGGCTGCGGCCGGTGTTCGCGATCCTGTTCGTGCTCGCCGCCGTCCGCGGTTTCCGGAGCTTCACCGAGGTCTTCCTGCTCACCAACGGCGGACCGAACGGCTCCACCGAGGTCGTGATGACGCTGATCTACAAGCTCGGCCTGGAGCAGAACCGGCTCGGTGTCGGCTCGGCCGGCGCGGTCCTGCTGTTCGTCGCGACGCTCGTCCTGACCGTGTCCGTGCAACTGCTGCGCAGGAGGAGAGCCGCATGAGCGCCGCGACCGAAACCGCACTCGGCCTGACCGAACGCACAGGCGCCGGCGCGAAGCTGATCAAGGCCGCCGTCTACACCGGGCTGTTCGTCGTCTTCGCGGGCCCGTTGCTCGCCTTGCTGGTCAGCTCCTTCAACCACGTGTCGGACCCGACGCAGCTGAGCGTGATCCCGCGCCGTCCGACGCTGGACAACTTCCGGATCGCGTTCGACCACGGCGTACTGCGCTACCTGCTGAACTCGTTTTTCGTGGTCGGCTTCGGACTGCTGCTGCAGGTCGCGGTGTCGGTGCTGGCCGGGTACGCGCTGGCCCGCAAGGTGTTCCCGCTGATGACGCTGGTGATGGTCGCGATCCTGGCCACGATGATGCTGCCCGAGGAGATTCTCGCGCTGCCGCTGACACTCGTACTGGGTGATCTGCCGCTGCTGCACCTCAACCTGATGGGCACGCTGGCCGGCATGATCGTGCCGCTCGGCGCCTGGGCGTTCTCGATCCTGGTGATGACCGAGTTCATGAAGGACGTGCCGCGCGAGCTCGAGGAGGCGGCCCGGATCGACGGCGCCGGTGAGCTGCGGATCTTCGCCCAGATCATCCTGCCGCTGTGCAAGCCCGCGCTCGGTGTGATCGGGGTGTTCGGCTTCACGATGATCTGGGACCAGTACTTGCTGCCGTTGCTGGTGGCAACGGACTCCTCGGCGTACACGTTGCCGCTCGCGCTGCGGACCCTGCGGATCGACCCCGTGGTGACGCCCGGCGTCGTGCTGGCCGCGTCGTTGCTGGCGCTGCTGCCGTCGGTGGTGGTGTTCCTGCTCTTCCAGCGGTCCTTCGCGCGGGGACTGACCTCGGGGGCGTTGAAGGGATGACGGGCATGGAGTGGTTCCGGCGCGAGCGGTTCGGGATGTTCGTGCACTGGGGGCTGTACTCGCTGGCGGCCCGGCACGAATGGGTGAAGAACCGCGAGCGGATGACCGACGTCACCTACCAGCGGTACTTCGAGCGCTTCGACCCGGATCTCTACGATCCGCGCGAGTGGGCGCGGACGGCGCGTGCGGCGGGCATGCGGTACGTCGTACTGACGACCAAGCACCATGACGGGTTCTGCCTGTGGGACAGCGCGCTCACCGACTACAAGGTGACGAACACACCGTACGGGCGGGATCTGGTCGAGCCGTTCGTGGCGGCTTGCCGGGCGGAAGGGCTGAAGGTCGGGTTCTACCACTCGCTGATCGACTGGCACCATCCGCAGTTCCCGATCGACGGGTTGCACCCGCAGCGCGACGACGAAGAGACACACCAGGCGCCGCGCGACATCGCGGCGTACCAGGAGTACCTGCACGGCCAGGTCCGCGAGTTGCTGACCGGCTTCGGACCGATCGACTACCTGTTCTTCGACTTCTCGTACTCCGGCCGCCCGGACACGTGGGGCGGCAAGGGCGCCGAGGACTGGGGCGCGCAGGAGTTGCTGGCGATGGTGCGCGAGTTGCAGCCGGACCTCCTGGTCAACGACCGGACCGGCTTGCCGGGGGACTTCGTGACGCCGGAGCAGTACCAGCCGTCCGGTCCGCTGCCGGTCGCCTGGGAGGCGTGTCAGACGCTGAACGGGAGTTGGGGCTACGACCGGAACAACGTCGACTACAAGAGTCCCGAGCTGCTGGTCCGGATGCTCGTCGACGGTGTGTCCAAGGACGGCAACCTGCTGCTGAACGTCGGTCCGACCGCGCGAGGGCTGATCGATCCCGAGGCGGAGACCCGGCTGGCCGCGATCGGGCAGTGGATGCGGCTGCACGAGCGCTCGATCCGCGGCTGCGGTGCCTCTCGGTACCAGCCGCCCACTGACTGCCGATACACGCAGAACGGGGACCGGCTCTACCTGCATCTGTTCAGCTGGCCCTTCCAACACGTGCACCTGCCGGGGCTGGCCGGGAAGGTCAGCTACGCCCAACTGCTGTCGGACGCGTCCGAGATCCAGCTCGTCGAGCACGACCCGGCCCGCGCGGCCGAGAACACCCGCCCCGGTGCTCAGCCGCCGGGCACTCTCACCCTTCAGCTCCCCGTCCGCCGACCCGACGTCGCGGTCCCGGTCATCGAGCTGTTCCTCATTCCGCCCCGTTGATTCGGAGGAACTCATGAATCGAAGAACCTTCCTGACCGCCACCGCCACCGCCACCGCAGCCGGGATGGCCGGCAGCGGCGCCCTCGGTCTCACGCCTGCCCACGGCGCCCCGCCTGCCTCCCTTGGCCCTCACGGGGACCTGGTTCACTCGCTCGAAGAGCTTCGCGAGGCAATTGCCCGTGCGGTGCCCGGCAGTGTCATCGCCCTGGCCGACGGGACCTACAACGTCACGGAACCGATCGCGATCACCGGCAAGCGAGGAAGCCGCCGCCGCCCGATCACCGTGCGCGCCGAGTCGTGCGGGGGCGTGACGCTCACCGGCGAGCAGAGCTTCGTCCTGAGCAGTTCCTCCGACCTGACCATCAGCGGGTTCGTCTTCCAGCAGAGCACGACGCTCGACCTGCCACCGGACTGCCGGCGGATCAGGCTCAGCAACAACGACTTCCAGCTGGCCGTCCTCGAGGGTCTGCACTGGGTGATGGTCCGGGCCGACCACAGCACGATCGTGCGGAACGTCTGGCACGGCAAGTCCACGCTCGGCGTCTACCTCGGCATCGAGGGCGCGGGCACCAGCGCGATGGCCCAGGGCGTGTACGTCGCGCGCAACCACTTCCGCGACCACAGCTTCACCGGCAGCAACGGCGGTGAGCCGATCCGACTCGGGGTCAGCCCGCGGGCCCTGTCGAAGGCCGGCGCGGTGATCGAACTGAACCTGTTCGAGCGCGCCCACGGTGACCCCGAGGCGATCTCGGTCAAGTCGTCGGGCAACGTGATCCGGCGCAACACGATTCGCGACAGCGTCGGCGGCATCGTGCTGCGGCACGGCAACGGCAATCGGGTCGAGGGCAACTATCTGCTGGCCGGAGGCAACGGGATCCGGATCTACGGCAACGACCACCTGATCGTGAACAACTACCTCGAACGGATCGACGGCGCCGGGATCGTGCTCGGCAGCGGCTCGATCCGCGACCACTTCCCGGGCGAGTCCGCGGAGTCCCGCCGCGGCAACGACGCGCCCGACGGGGTCCGGATCGGTTTGAACACGATTCTCGACTGCGGCGCGGGCATCGTCGGCGAAAGTCACCGCACGCTGCCGCCGCTGGGTTGCGCGATCACCGACAATCTCCTGGTGGGCGACACAGGACAGTTGATCGACATGCCGTATCCGGACGGCATCGAGTGGGGCGGCAACCTCACCTGGGGCGCGGCCGCCGACGGCAACGCACCCGGTACGGCGTACACGCGGATCGATCCGCGCCTGGCGCCGGGACCGGACGGCGTACGGCGGCTGACGGAGCGCAGCCCGGCGATCAACGCGGCCACCCGCTGGTACCCGGGGGTCGAGGTCGATCTCGACGGCGACCAGCGGCACGGACGGGCGGACGTCGGCGCGGACGAATACTCCCGGCGCCGGCCCGCGTGGGGACCGCTGACCGCGGCTGAGGTCGGGCCGTTCAGCTCGTGAACGCGCCGCGCACCGCCCTCACCCGGCAGGACGAGCTGATTCGCACTCACCTGGACCGGCTCCGGCTCGACCTCGTCGTCGCCGCCCGGATCACCAAGGTCCACCGAGAGTGGGCCCGCCCGCTGCAGCCCGACCCGTTCTCGCGCCTCTACTTGATCCTCGAGGGCGAAGGCCGACTCGTCGTCGGGGACCAGGTGCTCGACCCGCAGCCCGGCGACCTGTGCTACCTGCCGGCCGAGGTGCCGATCTCGTACGAGACAGTCAGCGACAACACCTATCGCAAGCACTGGCTGCACTTCTCCGCCTTGATCGGCGACCGCGACATCGGCGAGGTGCTGACCCTGCCGTACGTCGTCCGCAGCAAGTCGCCCGAGGAGGCGGGAGCGCTGTTCGAGCAGGTCGGCGCGGCCGATCGGGACCCGCCCGGTCTGGCCACCCCGCTGCGGCTGCGGTCGGCGCTGACCGCGTTGTTCGCCCACTACCTCGACAGCGCGCCGCCCGGGACGGTCCAGCTGTCCCCGCAGCAGACGAGCGAATCCGACGTCGTCGAGTACATCCAGGCGAACCTCGGCAATTCGCTGACCGTGGAGGAGCTGGCGGCGCAGTTCGGTCAGGACCAGCCCAGCTTCATCCGGTACTTCCGGGCGGAGTTCGGGCTGTCGCCCAAGCAGTACATCAAGCGGGCCCGGATCGAGTGGGCCCAGCGCGAGCTCGCCTCGACGTCCCGGCCGATGGAGGAGATCGCCGCGGCCGTCGGTATGGACCAGTCGTACTTCTCGAAGGTCTTCCGCCAGGTCAGCTCGGTCACCCCGAGCGAATACCGAAAGCTGTACCGCCCCAACAGCTAGGGCGGGTCTCCCGATTCCCCGCCTACTGCGCGGCACCCGGCACGGCATCTCGCTGCACGGGTGCCAAGGCCACGATGCTTCGCATCGCAACCTCGTCCCCCGCACACCGAGCCACCGCACCGGGCACCTGCTCGCTACGGCGCGGAACCGGGAGACCCACCCTAGGAGTTCCTCATGCACCGTCGCACCTTCTTGGCGGGTGGCCTCGCCGCTGCCGTAGTCCTGTCCCGACCCGCCGACGCCTTCGCAGGATCCACCGCCACCGTCACCTCGCTCGCCCAGCTCCAGCAGGCGATCGACAGCGCCACCCCCGGCAGCCGGATCGTGCTCGCGAACGGCTCGTACGCCGTACCGTCCGGCGCGCCGATCACGATCAGCGGCCGGCGCGGCACCAGCTCCGCGCCGATCTCGATCGTCGCCGAGAGCCGTGGCGGCGTGACGCTCACCGGCCCGCACAGCTTCGTGCTGGCGAACTCGTCGTACGTCGAGATCAGCGGGTTCGTCTTGAAGCAGAGCTCGACGCTGGAGATCCCGGCCAGCTGCCAGCGGATCCGGCTGACCCGCAACGACTTCGCGCTGGCTGCGTCGACCGGGCACTGGGTGGTCGTCCGCGGCGACGACGCGAAGGTCGACCGCAACGTGTTTCACGACAAGTCGACGGCGGGTTCTTACCTGGTGATCGACGGACCGTCCGGCGATGCGATGGCGCAGCGCACGCACATCCTGCGCAACCACTTCCGCGACCACAGCTTCACCGGCTTGAACGGCGGTGAACCGCTCCGGCTCGGCGTCAGCAGCCGGGCGCTCAGCGACGCCGGTGCGACGGTGGAGTACAACCTGTTCGAGCGGGTGAACGGCGATCCCGAGGCGATCTCGGTGAAGTCGTCCGGCAACGTCGTCCGGTACAACACGCTGCGCTCGTCGACGGGCGGGATCGTGCTGCGGCAAGGCAACGACAACCGGGTCGAGGGCAACCATGTGCTGGCCGGGGGCAACGGGATCCGGATCTACGGCAACGACCATCTGGTCGTGAACAACTACGTCGGTGGAGTCGCCGGCGCCGGGATCGTGCTCGGCAGCGGGTCGGTCCGTGACCACTTCGACGGGGAGTCGTCGGATTCGCGGAAGGGCAACGACGCGCCCGACCGGGTGACGATCGTGCTGAACACCCTGCGGAACAACGGCCAGGCACTGGTGGGGGAGAGCCAGCGGTCGCTGGCGCCGCTGGGCTGCCGGATCGCCGACAACCTGCTGGTCGGCGACGGTGATCCGTTGGTCGACATGCCGTACCAGCAGGGGATCACCTGGGCGGGCAACATCGTCTGGGGGTCGGCGGCGAACGGGAACCTGCCGTCGTCAGGCTTCGAACGGCTGGACCCGAAGCTGGTTGCCGGGTCCGACGGCGTCCACCGGCTCGGCGCAGGCAGCGCGGCGATCAACGCGGCCACCGAGTCCAGCCGGGTGGTTGACGACCTCGACGGACAAACCCGCACAGCGCCGTACGACGTAGGTGCGGACGAGTACTCCACCGCCCAGCCCGTACGCCGGCCGTTGACCGCCGCGGACGTCGGCCCCGGCGCCGCCTAGACCAGCGTCGGCTGGGTGTTGCCCGCTTCGCGGATGCCCCGGCGCATGTCCACGCGGGACAGCAGCACCAGACCGATCAGGAAGAACGCGCCGAGCGCCACGATGGCCGGGCGGTAGGAGCCGGTCAGCTGGTGGACCAGGCCGAAGACGAGGGTGCCGAGCCACGAGGTGCCGCGTTCTCCGGCCTGGTACAGGCTGAAGTACTCCGCCTCGCGGCCCTTCGGGATCAGCTGGCTGAACGCCGACCGGGACAGCGCCTGGGTGCCGCCGAGCACGATGCCGATCGCGACGCCCATCGCCAGGAAGGGCACGATCTGCCGCTCGGGCAGCGTGAAGCCGGCCACCACGATCACCATCCAGATCACCAGCCCGCCCATGATCGTGCGCTGCGATCCGTACCGGCGGGCGAACCGCCCGAACCCGATCGCGCCGAAGAACGCAATGAACTGGACCAGCAGGATGGTCGCGATCAGCACCTGCGTCTCGAACCCGAGCTGCTTCTCGCCGTACGTCGAGGAGACCGAGATGACGGTCTGGATGCCGTCGTTGAAGAACAGGTACGCCACCAGGAACAGCAGCGTCATCGGGTAGGTCCGCAGGTGCTGCAGCGTGGCGCCGAGCTGCCCGAAGCTCTGCCGGACCATCGACCCGCTGCGCACCGGGACGACGCCGGTAGGCGGCCGGTTGCGCAGCTTGACGAACGGGATGAACGTGAACAGGCCCCACCACAGTCCCGCGCTGAGCAGGCTGAGCCGGACCGCGGTGCCCTGACTCATGCCGAGCGCGTCGTGCGCGGTGACCACGCCGAGGTTGATCGCCAGCAGGATGAAGCCGCCGAGATACCCGAACGCCCAGGCCCGCGACGACACGTCGTCGCGGTCGTCGGGTTGCGCGATGTCGATCAGGATCGAGTCGTAGACCACCATCGACGAGCCCAGACACAGGTTCCCGACGAACAGCAGCAACGCGCCGAGCGCCCACCGCCCGTCGGTCACGAACACCATCGAGCTGGCCGCCAGCGCGCCGGCCCAGGCGAAGCCGCACATCAGCAGCTTCTTGCGCGGCGACCGGTCCGCGATCGCGCCGACGATCGGCAGGAACAGCGCGGAGACCAGCGTCGCGACCGTCACGACGTAGAAGGCCAGCGAGCCCGGCGCGATACCGAGGCCGAGGATCTGCAGATTGGTGTGGCACGGGTCCTCGGTGGTTCCGACCCGCCCGCACGCCGCCTGCTCGGCGACCGACGTCAGATACGGCGCGAACAGCACGGTGCCGGTGGTGGTCACGTAGCCGGAGTTCGCCCAGTCGTACAGGCTGAAGCCCCAGTACTCACGCTTGTCGACGGCAGCCGGGGCCGACAGAAGTCCCATGCGCAGGAGTGTGTCAGGTCAACCGGTACTTCGCAGGGCCAATCGGTAACAGATCAGCTCCACTGCCCCCGCTCGACCAGTACGTCGCGCAGCAGGTCGGTGCGGTCGGTGATGATGCCGTCGACTCCGGCGTCGAGCAGCCGGTGCATCCTGGCCGGGTCGTCGACCGTCCAGACGTGCACCTGCTTGCCGAGGGCATGCGCCCGGCGCAGCAGGCCCGGGGTCAGCACCCGGATCCGGCCGTAGACCTCGGGGATCTGCAGGCACGCGCCGGGCGAGCTGAGCCGGAACGGCGCGAACCGCAGCCGGGCGATCTCGTTCTGCCCGAAGCCGGTGGCCAGCCGGGGCCCGAGCTCGCGGCGGATCCGCTGCACCCGCGCCTGGGAGAACGACGACACGCAGACCCGGTCGATCGCGCCGGCCGCCCGCAGTACGTCGGCCGCCGGGCCGACGCCGTTGTCGGCTTTGATGTCGAGGTTGAGCCGGGCCTGCGGGAACTCCTCGAGCACGTCGGTGAGCAGCGGGATCGGCTCGTGGCCGTTGATCCGGGCCTTGCTCACCTCCGACCACGGCAGCTGCGCGATCGTCCCGGACCGGTCGGTGACCCGGTCCAGCCGGTGGTCGTGGAAGGCGACGACCTTGCCGTCGCTGGTCGCATGCAGGTCGGTCTCGAGGTAGGTGTAGCCCAGCTTCACCGCGTGCCCGAAGGCGCGCAACGAGTTCTCGTAGCCGAGATTGTCCGGGTGCAGCGCACCGCCGCGGTGGGCCATCGCGATCGGCCCCTCGTGGTCGAGGTAGGGGTACACAGCCGAAAGTATGTACCGTGGTGACGGTGACGGATCTTCGCCCCCGCCCCGACCTGTGGTCCCTCGACCCCGAGGTCCTGCACCTGAACCACGGCTCGTACGGCGCCGTTCCGCGGCGTACCCAGGAGCTGCTGGCCAGGCTGCGGGCCGAGACCGAGGCCAATCCGATGCTCTGGTTCCGCTCGGTCGCCGAGCGGCTGACGACCAGCCGGCAGGAACTCGCCGCCTTCCTCGGCACCGACCCGGCCGGCTTCGCCTTCGTGCCGAACGCGAGCGCCGGTGTCACCGCCGCGCTGGGCGCGATCCCGATCCCGCCGGGCAGCCGGATCGTGCTGACCAATCACACGTACGGCGCGGTGCTGTTCGCGGCCGAGCGGTTCGCCCGGGCCCACCAGGCCGAGGTGGTCGTCGTCGACGTACCTCTCGAGGCCGACGACGACACGGTCGTCGCGGCGATCCAGGCCGAGCTGGACGAGCGCACCGCCGCGCTGATCGTCGACCAGATCAGCTCGGCGACCGCGATGGTGTTCCCGATCCGCCGACTGGTCGAGGCCTGCGCCGGCATCCCGGTGATCGTCGACGGCGCCCACGCCCCGGCGCTGCTGGACGCGCCGGCCGAGGACGGTGCCGACTTCTGGACCGGCAACTTCCACAAGTGGCCGGCCGCGCCGCGACCGACCGCGGGCCTGGTCGTCGCCGAGAAGTGGCGGGCCGCGACCCTGCCGCTGATCGTGTCCTGGTCCGAGTACGACGAACGCCTGCCCGAGCGGTTCGACATGCAGGGCACCTTGGACTACGCGCCCTGGATCGCGGCGCCGGAGTCACTGCGCGTGCTGGCCGAGCTGGACTGGCCGGTACGGCGTACGCAGCTGTCGGCGTTGATCGACGAGGGCGCCCAGGTGCTCGCGAAGGCGCTCGGCACCGACCTGCCCGACGTCGCGCACCCGGCCGCGACGATGCGGCTGGTGGAGCTGCCCTTCGGCGGGAAGGCCTCGCCGGAGGCGGGGGAGGCGTTCAAGGCCAGGGTGTCGCGCGAGCTGAAGGCCGAGATCACGCTGACCGGCTTCGACGAGCGGGTTTTCGTCCGGCTGTCGGCCCACGCGTACAACGGTCTGCGCGACTACGAGTTGCTGGCCGAGCGGCTGCCGACGTTGCTCTGAATCTCGCTGAACGAGCGCTCGCCGTGCACCGCGAGCTCGGCCAGGACGGCGGCCGGGTCGCCGGCCTCGACCAGGTCGAGCAGCTTGCGGTGCCGGGCGACGTGCTCGTGCAGGTCCTCGTAGAAGTGCTCGCGGGCGTAGAGGTTGCGGGCCATGCAGAGCAGGAGCTGCTGCTGCACCGAGGCGTAGGCCTCCTCGAGCCGGCGGTGACCGGCGAGCGCGACCAGTGACGAGTGGAAGCGGTAGCCGGCCTGGACCAGGCTGCCGCGATCCTCGGCGGCGGCGCAGCGTTCCATCTCCAGCAAAGCGTCCTGGGCGGCCTTGAGCCGCTCGGGAACCGTGACCGGGACGCCCAGCTCGACGGCCAGCCGCTCCAGCGCCGAGCGCAGGGTGAGGATCTCGAAGACGTCCTGATCGGTGAGGGTGGCGACCGTCGAACCGCGGCGGGGCCGGGTGACGATCAGGCCTTCCTGCTCGAGGACCCGGAGCGCCTCCCGCAGGGGAGGGCGGCTGATCCCGAGCTGCTCGGTCAGTCGCTCCTCGATCAGGCGCTCGCCCTCGGCCAGCTCTCCGGCCAGGATCATCCGGCGGATCGCGGTGGCGGCGAGCTGCACGAGGCTCGGCGACTCCAGCTGGTGCTCTGTCATGGCGGCCATTGTTCCCCGAGTTCTTGTCAGCGTCGATTATCTATTGTAGACAATAGTTCATAGACGGTTGGCGTGACGGACTGGAGGCGTTCGTGGCCCAGGAAATCGACCGAACCACCACCACCATCGGCTTCGCCGGTCTGGGAAACCTGGGCCGTCCGATGGCGGAATCCCTGCGACGAGACGGGTGGTCGCTGAAGGTGCTGGACCAGGAACCGGCGCGCGCCGACGGGCTGGAGGCCGACGTGGTCGACAGTCCGAGGGACCTGGCCGAGTGCGGAGTGATCGCTCTCGCCGTTCCCGACGACGAGGCGGTCACCGAGATCCTGGGCGAACTGGTCCCGCTCCTGGCGGCGGAATCAGTGGTCCTCGTGCACAGCACGATCCTTCCGGGAACGGCGCAACGGCTGGCCCGCGAAGCGGAGGACCAGAACGTCGGACTGCTCGACGTACCGGTCAGTGGGGGAGCGGACAGAGCGCTGTCCGGTTCTCTCACCGTGATGGCCGGTGGCCGGGAGGACGTGCTCGCGCAGGCGAGGCCGGTCCTCGACTCGGTCGCGGAGACCGTGCTGCACGTCGGTCCCTCGGGCGCAGGCGCCGCGGTGAAGCTCGCCAATCAGCTGATGATGTTCGCGGCGCTCGCCGGTGTGCAGGAGGCTCTCGACCTGGCCGGCGCGTACGGCGTACCGGAGCAGACGGTGCTGGAGGCGGTCTCCACGAGCACAGGGGATTCCTGGATCACCCGCAACTGGGGCTTCTTCGACCGCGTCGCCGCCGCGTACGACGAAGCCGGTACGCCGGTGCGGAACCGGCCGTGGAGCAAGGACCTGTGGGACGTCGTCGCGGCCGCGCGCGAGTCCGACGTCCAGGTACCTCTGGCCGGTCTGCTCGCACAACACCTGGCCGACCGGGTCGAGGCCCGCGCCCGGAAGGGCAGCAGCTCATGAAGAACACGCGGACGGGCCGCGAAGGGCTGACGGCGTACTTGTTCCTGAGCCCGTGGCTGGCCGGCATCGTGCTGCTGACGCTCGGGCCGATGCTGTACTCCGCGTACCTCGCGTTCACCAGCTACGACCTGCTCAGCGCACCGCGCTGGATCGGGCTCGACAACTTCCGCCGGATGTTCACCGCCGATCCGCGCTACCTGTCGTCGGTGAAGGTCACGCTGATCTACGTCGTGGTGTCGGTCCCGCTGCTGCTGATCGTCTCGATGGTGCTGGCGCTGCTGCTGAACAAGGGCATCAAGTTTCTGTCCGGCTACCGCGCGCTGTTCTACCTGCCGTCGCTGATGGGCGCGAGCGTCGCGATCGCGGTGCTGTGGCGGCAGATGTTCGGCAGCACCGGGCTGGTGAACCAGGTGCTCGGGCTGTTCGGCATCACGCACGGCAGTTGGGTGGGCAGTCCCGGGACCGCGTTGTGGACGATCGTCACGCTCAACCTGTGGGCGTTCGGCGCGACGATGATCATCTTCCTGGCCGGCCTGCGGCAGGTGCCGGCCGAACTGCACGAAGCGGCCGCGGTCGACGGAGCGGGACCGATCCGGCGGTTCTTCAGCGTCACCTTGCCGCTGATGACCCCGCTGATCTTCTTCAACCTGCTGCTCGACACGATCCACGCCTTCCAGGTGTTCACCGGCGCGTTCGTGGTCAGCCGGGGATCGGGCGGACCGGCCGACTCGACGCTGTTCTACACGTTGTACCTGTACCAGCAGGGCTTCGCGGAGCTGAAGATGGGCTACGCCTCGGCGATGGCCTGGGTGCTGGTCATCGTGCTGGCCGCCTTCACCGGCTTCCTGTTCCTCACCGCCAAACGGTGGGTGTACTACGGGGACGAGCGATGACGGCCGTGACGGTCGGCGCCCGCCCGTTGTTCGGCCGGCGCAAGACCCGGAACCCGCTGGTGATCGGGCTGTTGCGGCACGCGCTGCTGATCGGCGTACTGATCGTGATGCTGTACCCGGTGATCTGGATGGTGGCGGCCTCCTTCCGGCCGTCGGCCGAGGTGATGAACAGCCTCGGGTTGTTCTCGAAGAACTACACGCTGGACAACTACCGGCACGGCTGGAGCGCGGGACAGCTCAACTTCTCCCGCTACTTCGTCAACTCGGTCGCGATCACCGCGCTGTCGATCGTGGGCAACCTGGTGTCCTGCTCGCTGACGGCCTACGCGTTCGCCCGGCTGGAGTTCCCGTTCAAGCGCATCCTGTTCGGCGTGCTGCTGGCCACCATGCTGCTGCCGTACCACGTCACGCTGGTGCCGCAGTACATCCTGTTCAACGAACTGGCCTGGATGAACACCTACCTGCCGCTGGTCGTGCCGAAGTGGCTGGGCGTCGAGGCGTTTTTCATCTTCCTGATGGTGCAGTTCATCCGGACCCTGCCGCGTGAGCTCGACGACGCGGCGCGGATCGACGGCTGCGGGCACTGGCGCACCTTCAGCCGGATCATCATGCCGCTGGCCCTGCCGGCGCTGGGCACCACCGCGCTGTTCACGTTCATCGCCAGCTGGAACGACTTCCTCGGTCCGCTGCTCTACCTGAACCGGCCCGAGCTGTGGACGGTCTCGCTCGGCCTCAACTCGTTCCTGGACGTCACCGGCGAATCGGCGTACGGCTCGCTGTTCGCGATGTCCACCCTCGCCCTGGCTCCGATCGTCGGCTTCTTCCTGGTGGCGCAGAAGCTGCTGATCGAGGGCGTCGCCACCACCGGCCTCAAGTGACTGGAGATTCTCGATGAAACGCACTCGTACGGCGGCGCTCGCCACGGCCGCGCTGTTGGTGGTTGCCGGATGCAACGGTACGTCGGTCGGCGACAGCGCCGCCGGGGACTCCGGCGCCCAGGACGGCAAGGGCGAGGTGACCGGCAGCCTGCAGCTCACCTTCTGGGGTGGCGCGAACCGGGCCGCCAAGACCAACGCGGTGGCCGACCTGTTCGTCAAGGCGCACCCCGGCGTGACCATCGACCGGCAGAACGCCGACTTCGGCAACTACTTCAACAAGCTCAACATCCAGGCGTCGAGCAAGACCCTGCCCTGCGTGATGCAGCTCCAGGGACTACACCAAGCGCAAGGTGCTGCTGCCGCTGGACCCGATGATCGAGTCCGGCGCGATCAAGGTCGACGACATCCCGAAGGAGGTCGTCGACACCGGCCGCGGCCCGGACGGCAAGCTCTACTTCCTGCCCTACGGCGCGGCCTACGACGCGGTCGGGGTGAACGAGACGCTCGCGCGGCAGGCCGGGATCGGGCTGCCGCCGGAGGGCTACGACTGGAAGCAGTACACCGACTGGATCGCGTCCGCCAAGGGCAAGCTGCCCGAGGGTGTCTTCGCGGCCGGTTCCCGCGGTGGACTGCCGAACTACTTCATCGCCTACCAGCTCGCCAACGGCACCGACCTGTTCACCAACGACGGCAAGCTCGGCTTCAGCAAGGAGTCGCTGGTCGAGTACTGGGAGATGTGGGAGAAGCTGCGCAAGTCGGGCGTGACGATGAGCGCGGACACCCAGGCCGACGAGCCCGAGGGCGCCGAGCAGAACTTCATCGCCCAAGGCCGGCTGATGACCGACAGCATGCCGGGCAACGCGCTGACGCCGGCCTCGGCGACGCTGGCCGGCAAGGCCGGTGGACAGAAGCTGACCACGCTGCCGATGCCGTCGGGACCCAGTGGCCCGGGCAACGCGCTGTTCAGCTCCGGGTTCGCGATCCCGACCAACTGCGACAACGTGCCCACCGCCGCGGCGTTCATCGACTTCTTCACCAACGACCTCGAGGCCGGCAAGACGTTCAGGTCCGACAACGGCGCGGCCACCAACACCAAGGTGCTGCAGGCCCAGATCGACGATCCGGCGCTGCCGGCGCTGAAGAAGCACGAGCTGGAGCTGTTCTCGAAGATCGCGGCGAACAAGCCGCCGACGATCCTCTACCCGCCGGGCTACCAGGCGACCTTCGAGTCGGCCTTCACCCGGGCGTACGAGGAGATTGCCTTCGGCAAGAAGACCGTGCAGCAGGCGGCCGACTCGTTCTTCACCGAGGCGAACGCCGGACTGGGTGGCTGATGACCGACACGGCACAGACAGCCGGTCCGCCGGACGCACCCGGGCCGGCCGGGGCCCTGGACGGGCTGCGGGTGCTCGACCTGACCCAGGTGATGGCCGGGCCGTTCTGCACGATGCTGCTGGCCGACCTCGGCGCGGACGTGATCAAGATCGAGAACCCGGCCCTGGGTGACCAGACCCGCCGCTCCTGGGGCTACGCGGTGCACGGCGAGGACAGCAGGGCCTTCCTCGCCCTCAACCGGAACAAGCGCAGCGTCTGCCTCGACCTGAAGTCGGCCGACGACCTGGCGGCGTTCCACCGGCTGGTGCGCACCGCCGACATCGTGGTGGAGAACTTCCGGCCCGGTGTGACCCGTCGGCTCGGCGTCGACTACGAGACGCTGGCCGCGCTCAACCCGCGCCTGATCTACGCCAGCGTCTCCGGGTTCGGCCAGACCGGCCCGTACGCCGACCGGCCGGGCTACGACCTGATCGCGCAGGCGATGTCGGGCGTCATGAGCATCACCGGCGCACCCGGCGGCGCGCCGATGAAATCGGGACTGCCGGTCGGGGACCTCGGCGCCGGACTGTTCTGCGCCTTCGGAATCGTCTCGGCGGTGCACGCCCGCGAGCGCACCGGAGTCGGCCAGTACGTCGAGACGTCGCTGTTCGAGGCGGCGCTGGCGATGTCGGTGTGGGAGTCGACCGAGTACTGGGCGACCGGCGAGGTGCCGCAGCCGCTCGGCTCGGCGAACCGGATGTCGGCGCCGTACCAGGCGTTGCGCACCAAGGACGGTCACCTCACGCTGGGGGCGAACAACGAGCGCCTGTGGTTACGACTCTGCACCGCACTGGAGGTCACCGACTTGCTCACCGACGAACGGTTCGTGACGAACGCCGACCGGATGGCTCATCGCGACGAGCTGGCCGCCGTCCTGGAGGAACGGCTGGCCACGGCCACGACGGACGAATGGGTGGCGCTGTTGCTGGCGGCCGGCGTACCGGCTGGGCCGATTCGGGACTACCGGTACGTGCTGGACGAGGATCCGCACGTCAAGGCGCGCGGGATGGTGCAGGAGATCGAGCATCCGGTCGAGGGCACGGTGCGGGTACTCGGGTCTCCGGTGCGGCTGAGCGGCACGCCCGCGGGGATCCGGCGGCACCCACCGCTGCTCGGTGAGCACACCGCGGAGGTGCTCGGCGAATGAGCGAACTCCAGCTCGAGCGGGACGGCGCGATCCTGCGCCTCACGCTGTCGAATCCGGAGCGGCGCAACGCGATCACCTGGCCGATGTACGACGGGTTGGCCTCGGTGGAGCGGGTGGTCGCCGAGGATCGTGGGATCCGGGTGGTCGTGCTGCGCGGCGCCGGGGGCAAGGCGTTCGCGGCGGGGACGGACATCCGGCAGTTCGCGTCCTTCACGACCGCGAAGGAGGGAGTGGACTACGAGCGGCGGATCGCGGCGGTGCTGACGAGTTTCCTGCGGATCCGGGTGCCGGTGGTCGGGGTGGTGCAGGGTCCGGCCGTCGGTGCGGGGCTCGCGTTGGCCGCCTGTTGTGACTTGGTGGTCGCGACGCCCGACGCGGTGTTCGGCGCGCCGGTCGCGCGGACGCTCGGCAACACGCTGCCGCCGCTGGTGATCGCGCGCCTCCAGCAACGATTGGGTGCCGGACGCACGATGGCGCTGCTGCTCACCGCCGGGCTGATGCCGTCGTCGGAGGCGGCGATCGCGGGCTTCGTCACCGAGGTCGTCGAGCGGGAGGACCTGGACGAGCGGGTCGAACAGTTGCTGCGGGTGATTTGCTCCAATGCACCGCTGACGCTCGCGTCGCTGAAGGAGTTCGACCGCCGCATCCTGCGCGACGGCGCCGCGGCCAAGTCCGAGGACGTGCTCGCCGAGGTGTACGGCAGCCGCGACTTCCAGGCCGGCGTAAAGGCCTTTCTCGCCCACGAGGACATCGAGTGGGAGGGCCGATGATCGTCGACGCCCACCACCACTTCTGGCAGGTCGCCGCCCAGGACCAGCCGTGGCGCGACGACCGGCACGGTGCGATCGCGCGGGACTACTCGCCGGACGACTTGGCGACCGAACTGACGCGCGCCGGCGTCGACCGCACGGTCCTGATCCAGTCGGTCGACGAACCGGCGGAGAACGACCGGCTGCTCCAGTACGCGGAGAAGGCGCCGTTCGTGGGCGCGGTGGTCGGCTGGCTGCCGCTGTCCGACGCGGCGGCCGCTCGACGCGAGATCGACCGCCTGGATGGACTCGAGGAATTCGCCGGAGTGCGGTGTCTGGTGGGGCGCGACCCTCTCGACTGGCTGGCCGAAGCGGCGACCGTGGACTTGTTCCGCGAATTGGCCGCGGCAGGGATCAGTTGGGACGTCGTACCGGTCACCGCTGAGCAGACCGACGCGGTGCTCGGGCTGGCGGACGCCGTACCGGAGTTGCGGATCGTCGTGGATCACCTCGGGCGGCCGCCGGTCGAGTCCGGGGGATGGGAGCCGTGGGCGGGACAGGTCCGGCGGCTGAGCGAGTGTCCGCGGGTGGCGATGAAGGTGTCGCTGGGGATCGACCTGCTGACCGAGCTCCGGGAGTGGCCGGAGCTGGAGCGGTATCTGAGCTGGGTGGCCGAGTGCTTCGGCGCCCGGCGGCTGATGCTCGCGAGCAATTGGCCCGTGGTGCTGCTGCGGGCGTCGTACGACGAAGCGTGGGCGAACCTGCGGACCGCGCTCGAGCGCGTGCTGCGGGACGAGGACGAACTCGCGGCCGTGCTCGGAGGTACGGCCGCCGACTACTACCGGATCAACCGAAAGGTCTCCCCGTGACTGTGACCGAAACAGCCGACGCCAACGATCTGAGCAGCCTGTACAAGCACCTGCGGGTGGTGGACGTCGCCGACGCCCTGGACGGCATCGGGTACTTCGACATCGGGCTGATGTCGCCGGACGTGCGGCCGTTGTGGCTGGGCATGAAGTTCTGGGGGCCCGCGGCAACCATCCGCGCGGTCCCGTCGAACCGGCCGATGTGGAAGCTGGACAACACCCAGGACATCGTCGAGGCGCACCGGATCTGGTTCGAGGAGACCGGCAATGTCAAGCTGCCGGGCGACCTCGCGCCGGGGCACGTGGTGGTGATGGACGCCGGCGGCGGCAAGGAGGTCGGCTTCTGGGGCTCGGAGAACGGGATGGGCGCGGTGCAGAGCGGCGCGGCCGGCATCGTCACCGACGGGTACTGCCGCGACACCGCCGAGATCGTCGCGCAGCGCACGCCGATCTGCTCGCGGGCGCGCGGCCGGACGATCATCCCGGGCCGGATCAAGGTCGTCGAAACCCAGACGACGATTGCCTGCGGCGGCACCCAGGTCAACCCCGGCGACATGATCGGCTGCGACGACGACGGGGTGATCGTGGTCCCCGCCGAGGTCGCCGACGAGGTCGCCGTGCACGCCCGGGCGATCCTGCTGGCCGACATGCGGGCGCGGCGCAAGAAGTACGAGTCGCTCGGGCTGAAGCCGGACACGTCGGTCGACTACGAGGCGGTCGAGCGGTACTACGCGGGAGTGTGAGAACTGTCGGCGGCGATGGTTAGGGTCCCGGGCCATGACTTCGTACCTGGACAGCACCCGGAGCTCCTACGACACCGTCGCCGCCGACTACCACAAGATCGTCGCTCCGATGTTCGACGACCCGTACCACCGGGCGATGCTGGGCCTGTACGGCGAACTGCTCGCCGCCGGCGAAACCGGACCGGTGGGCGACCTCGGCTGCGGTCCAGGCCACGTCACGACGTACCTGGCCCAGCTCGGCCTGGACGCGTTCGGGATGGATCTCTCGCCCGCGATGGTCGAGTTCGCCCGCAAGGAGTACCCGGAGCTGCGGTTCGAGGTCGGCTCCCTGCTCGGCCTTGACCTGCCGGACGGCGGCCTCGCCGGCGCGCTGACGTTCTACTCGCTCGTGCACACCCCGGCCGAGGACCTGCCGACGGTGTTCGCCGAGATCCACCGCGTACTGGCGCCGGGCGGCCTGTACTTCCACGGCTTCAAGGCCGGCACCGGCACCTACCACCTGACCGAGGGCTACGGGCACTCGATCGACCTGAAGGTCTACGCCTACGAACCGGCCGCGGTCCACGAGCTCCTGACGGCGGCCGGGTTCAGCGAAGTGGTGACGCTGACCCGGCCGCCGATCGACTGGGAGAAGACCGCGCAGGCCTTCCTGATCTACCGCAAGTCCGCCTAACCCTTCACCGCGCCCGACGTCATCCCCGCGACGATCTGGCGGTTGAAGAACAGGAACATCACCAGCGGCGGGATCGTGATCAGCAGGATGTTCATGAACAGCAGGTTGTACTGCGTGGTGAACTGACTCTGGAAGTTGAACAGCGTCAGCTGCACCGTGGCGTTCTGGTCGCCGGGCAGGAAGTAGAGCGGGTTCACGAAGTCGTTGAACACGTTCACCGACTGCACGACGACCACCGTCACGATCACCGATCGCAGCAGCGGGAAGATCACCCGGAAGAACAACCGCAGTGGTCCGGCCCCGTCGATCACCGCCGCTTCGTCGAGCTCGCGGGGGATGGTCGCGACGAACGCCCGGAACAGCAGGATGCAGAACGACAGCCCGAACGCGATCTCGATCAGGATCAGCCCGGTCATCGTGCGGAACAGCTGCAGCCCCTGCAGCACCCAGATGGTCGGTACGACGGCCGGCGGGATGATCAGCCCGGACAGCACGATGAAGTTGATGAACGGGTTCCAGCGGCTGCGGCGCCGCTGCAGCACGAACCCGACCATCGCGGCCAGCACCACCATGCCGGTGACGCTGACCACCGTCAGCACCGTGCTGTTGATGAACGCGATCACCAGCATGTAGTCGCGCGCCTCGATCACCGCGACGAAGTTCTCGACGAACTGGAACTGGTGCGGCCAGGAGAAGTCGAGCAGCGCGGCCTGCTGCCGGTCCTTCACCGCGGTCAGCACGATGAACACGAACGGCACGACGAACACCACAATGGAGGCGAGGATCGCCACGGCGCTCAGCAGGTAGCTGCGCCCGGGCCGATGGTTGACGAGTTCAGCGGTACTCACATGTCCACCTCCTTGCGGTTCAAGTACCAGAACAAGGGCAGGACCACCGCGGTGACCACGACGAACAGCACCACGTTGCCCGCCGTCGACAGCCCGTAGAACCCGGCCTGGTACTGCTTGTAGATCACCGACGCGATCACGTCGGAGGTGAACCCCGGCCCACCGCGGGTCATCGCCCAGATCAGGTCGAACGATCGCAGTCCACCGATCAGCGACAGGATGATCACCGTGACGGTGGCCGGCCGGGACAGCGGCAGCACGATCCGCCGGAACGTCTCCCACGACCCGGCCCCGTCGACCCGGGCGGCTTCCATGTACTCGCGGGGGATCGAGACGATGCCCGCGATGTAGATCAGCGTCGCGAGCCCGACGCCCTTCCACACGTCGACCAGCGCGACCGACAGCAGGGCCCACTTCGGGTCGGTCAGCCAGCCCGGCCCGTTGATGCCGATCACCTCCAGCGCGCCGTTGATCAGCCCGCGCTCGGGGTTCATCAGCACGGTGAAGGTCAGGCCGACGCCGATCGTGCTGACCAGGACCGGGAAGAAGACCACCGACCGCAGGTACCCGCGGCCGATGATCTGCGAGGTCAGCAGAACCGCCAGCAGCAGCCCGAGCACGACCTTCGACCCGGACGTGATGACGGCGAAGATCAGCGTGTTCGTGAAGCCCTTGACCAGTTGGGGTTCCTGGAAGAACAGCCGGAAGTTCTCCAGCCCGATGAACTTCGACTCGAACAGGCTCCACCGGGTCAGGCTGAAGTACAGCGAGGCGAACGTCGGGACGACGAACAGCACGCCGTAGATCACCGCCGACGGCAGGTAGAACCAGTTCGAGTACGGCGAGTAGACCTTGCCCTTGGCCGGCGGCGCGGCCGGGGACGCTTCGGCCTGCGCGCGTGGACGCACCGACGTGGCACTCATGGAGCCTCCCGTCCTCGCATCACCTCACGCACCCAAGTCACCAGCCCGCCAGGCCGAGCTGCTGGGCCTGCTTCTTGACGTCCTCGTCGTACCGGGCGGCGCCGTCCTGCGCCTTGCGGATGCCCGAGCCGACCTCGACGGTGATCTGCTCCAGCGACGGGCCCTTCACCGGCGAGAGGAACTCCAGCGCCAGGCTGGATCCGCCCGGCTTGTCGAGGTAGGGCTGCATGTCCTTGATCGCCTGCGGTACGTCGGCCGGCAGTTCGCAGCCCTTCACGGCGTACGGGCCGGTCGGGACGCCGGCGGTGGCCAGCGACTTGCAGCCGTCGGGGCTGGCGATGAAGGCGAGGAACTTCTTGGCCGCCTCCAGCTTGTCGCCGGTGGTGGTGTTGGGGACGTAGACGCCGTTCGGGGTCCAGACGGTCAGGCCGTTCGTGCTCGCGTCGTCACCAGGCAACGCGAACAGTCCGACGTCCCTGGCGCCGTTGGGATAGGTGTCGATCATGTCGTTCACCACGCCGGTCAGGATGGGGTAGTGCGCACCCTTGCCCTGGGCAAGCATCCGGAGCCCGTCCGGCAGCTTCGCGGAGGCGAAGTCGCTGTTCTGGTACCCGGCGTCGTGCACCTGCTGGGTGTGCTCGAAGCCCTTCTTGGCCGCCGGGGAGGTGGCGTACTTGGCCTGGTTCTTGGTGTAGCGGTCGGCGAAGTCGCTCTCGACGGCGGCGACGTTGTGGAAGTCGCCGAGTACGAACAGCTGCGAGGTCCAGGTCTCGCCGTAGGTCTGGATCACCGGTGCGACCCCGGCGGCCTTGATCTTGGCGTTGTTGGCCATGAACTCGGCCCACGTCTTCGGCACCTTCAGCCCGAGCTTGGTGTAGACCGGGATGTTGTAGAGCACCGCGCCGCCCATGAAACCACCGGCCGGTACGCCGTACACCTGGTCGCCGGCGGTGACGGTCTTCTTGAAGTTCTCGTCGATGTCGCCGATGTAGGGCTGGTCGCTGATCGGGACGAGGTTCTTCTGCGGCGCGATCGCCTGGAACAGCGACCCGGTGTTGTAGGAGAACACGTCGGTCATGTCCCCGGTGGACAGCCGGGTCTTGACGATGTTGTCGCCTTCGGTGCCTCCCGGCCGGCTCTCCAGCTTGACCGTCACACCCGGCGTCTTGGCCATGAAGTCCCTGATCAGCTGCTGGGCTTCCTTGACGTCCTGCTCCTGGTTGCCGGCCAGGTAGGTGATGGTGACCGAGCTCGAGCCGCCCGCGTCGTCGCTGGATCCGAGACTGCCCGCGCTGCAGGCGGTCAGTGCGAGTGAGCAGGCCGCGGCGAGGGCCAGTCCTGAAGTGCGTCGTCGGAACGTCATCGTTGACCTCCAGGGGATGTTCATCAGCGGGTGAGCAAACGGTCGAGCACGGACTGCAGCGCCTCGGCCGACGGTGAGAAGCTCCGCGGGCTGACGGCGTCGACCAGTTGACTGGCGGGGCGGTCGAGGTGGCGGCCGAGCCGCGCGGCGAAGTCCGCGTCGTCGGTGACGACCTCCTGGTCCACGGCAGCTTGTACGAGCGCGTCCCAGGTCGGCTCGTGATCCATCAGTTGCCGGATGCTCGCATCGGCCGGCAGCGGCGGCACCTCGGCGGAGATGTCGTCCGTGGTCCACTCGTGCGTACCGTGACCGACCTCGACCGGCGCGTCCTCACCGGGCACGTGAACCTGCGCCGTGGAACCGACCGGCACGGTGACGTTCAGCTTCAGCTGCCCGTCGGCCCGGCTCCACGCGACCGCGGCTTCGCCGTACGGCGTGAGGTGGCGGGCCGAGGCGTTGGTCAGCAGGGCCGTGGGCAACGGATTCACGACGATCGTGCGGTAGCCCGGATCACCTGGCGCGAGACCGGCCACCCGGCGGTGCATCCAGTCGGCGACCGCGCCCAGGGCGTAGTGGTTGAACGACGTCATCTGGCCGGGGTTGATGCTGCCGTCGGGCAGCATGCTGTCCCAGCGTTCCCACACGGTCGTCGCGCCCATGGTCACTGCGTACAGCCAGGAGGGGCATCCTGTCTGCAGCAGAAGCCGGTAGGCCAGGTCAGGATGTCCGGTATCGGCCAGCGCGTCGGTCATCAGCGGTGTTCCGACGAATCCCGTGCTGATCCGGAAGCCCGACGTCCGCACCAGGTCGGCCAGGCGCTCGGCGGCGCGGTGCCGCTGCTCCTCGGTGGGCAGCAACGCCCACTGCAAAGCCAGCGCGTACGTCGTGGCGGCGTCGCTCAGCACCCGGCCGCCCTCGGTCGTGTACTCGGCCGCGAACGCCCGGCGTACGCGGTCGGCGAGTTCGCCGTACTCGCGGGCCAGGTCGGCGTCGCCGACCACCTCGGCCGCCCGCGCGACCACGTCCGCGGATCGGGCCAGGTGGGCCGTCGCGATGACGTCCGGATCCGCCTTGGCCGCGAACGGGTTGTCTGGCGGCGCCGTGGGGTCGAGCCAGTCGCCGAACTGGAACCCGCCGGTCCACAACAGGTCGTCACCGGCCAGATCGACCATCCGATCGACCCAGGCCTTCATGCTGGGCAGTTGCCGGGCGAGCAGACCGACGTCACCGGTCCGTTCGTAGACGACCCACGGGACGATTGTTGCCGCGTCACCCCATGCCGCCGTCGACGGCCCAGGATCCCGGAGGACGTCGGGAATGACGTACGGCACCGACCCGTCCTTGTGCTGCTCGGCCGCCAGGTCGGCCAGCCAGTTGGTCAGGAACCCGGCGCTGTCGAACAGGAAGCTCGCCGACGGCGAGAACACCTGGATGTCGCCGGTCCAGCCGAGCCGCTCGTCGCGCTGCGGGCAGTCGGTCGGGACGTCGAGGAAGTTGCCGCGCATACCCCAGACGACGTTGTCGTGGAACCGGTCGAGCGTCTCGTTCGACGACGCGAACCACCCGGTACGGCGCAGGTCCGAGCCGACCACGACGGCTTCGATGTCCTCGGCAACCAATTCGGGAACGCCGGTCACCTCGGCGTACCGGAAGCCGTGAAAGGTCAGCTCCGACTCCAGCGTCACCTCGTCGGGGCCGGCCAGGACGTAGGTGTCGGTCGCTTTCGCGGTGCGCAGCGGGCGGACGCCGAGCTCGCCGTCCTCCAGCACCTCGGCGTGCCGCAGCACGATCTCGTCACCGGCCGCGCCGCCCCGGACCCGGAGCCGGACCCGGCCGACGACGTTCTGCCCGAAGTCCACCAGGGTCTTGCCCGCGGGAGAGGTCGTCACTGCCACGGCCGGCAGCACGTCGGTGATCCGAACCGGCGGACCGTCGGGTGCCACCAGCAGCCCGAGGTCCGCGTCGAGCACATCGACGGGGCTTTCCGCGCCGGGACTCAGGCGGAGGTCCGTGGACTGGCCGTCGTACAGGTCGTCGGCGGTGATCGCGCTCTCCCGCGCTGTCCACGTGTCGTCGGAGCCGATCACGACGACCTCGCCGGACTCGGTCGTCACCTCGAGTTGAGCGAGCACGGCCAGGCGGTCGCCGTACAGGCCGTGCCTGCCGTGGAAGCCGAGCCGTCCGCGGTACCAGCCGTTGCCGAGCAGGAACTCCAGCCGGTTGTTGCCGCTGCGGACCAGGTCGGTGACGTCGTAGGTCTGGTAGCGGAGGCGGAACTGGTACGCCGTCCAGCCGGGCGCGAGGTCGAGATCTCCGACTCGGCGGCCGTTGAGCTCAGGGACGTAGGTGCCGTGGGCCGTCGCGTAGAGCCGGGCGCGGACGATACCGTCCGGCAGCTCGAACTCGCCGGCGACCAGGGGAGCGGGGGAGTCGTGGTCGCCGATCTCGCGCGGACTGACGAACCGCGCGGACCAGTCGTCGGTGCTGAGCAGCCCGGCCTCGACGACGGCCGGCTCGCTCCACTCGCTCCACTCGGCACCGCGCACCCGGACGCGGACCACGGCCTGCTCACGGGAGTTGAGTGGGTCGTCGGGCCACGGGACCAGCACCTGATCGGCGGCTTCGACGACGTGGGTCTGCGGGGCCGCGTCGCCCCGAACGATCTCCAGCTCGTACGCCGTCTGCTCCCAGCCGGGGTCGGCGGAGGGGATCTGCCAGGACAGCCGGGGAGTGGCGGTACCGACCCCGAGAACTGGGCCGGCGTCGGTGTGGTGGTCGAATCGGAGGTGTGTCGGTGCGGCGGATCGCGACATGGCACTCCTAAGCGATGAAACGATTCATTGGTAGGTCCGATCTTGAGGCCGCCGCCGCACGGGCGATAGAACGGAGTGCACCGGACCTAGCACAAAACGCACTTTGCCGCCTAACTTGAGGCATGGAGGATCCGCCGGTCGGCAACACCCGCACGTTGCTGCACTTCGTCGACGGCGCCGTCGCGTACGCCGGGCCGTACCTGCACGAGACCGGTCATCCGGTCCACACCCACAGCTTCTTCGAGGTCGCCGTGATCACCGGCGGCACGGGCTTTCACGAGAGCCTGGCCGGCCGGCAGGAGCTCGAGGTCGGCGACGTGATCCTGCTCCGGCCCGGGGTGTGGCACGCGTACGAGGACTGCGTTGACCTGGAGCTGTACAACTGCTGCTTCTCGGCCGATCTGATGCAGCGTGAACTGGCCTGGATGCGCGAGGATCCGCTGCTGGGCTACCTGCTGTGGACGGGGCCGTTCTCGGCGCAGCGACGCGGCATCCTCACGACCCATCTCGATCGGGTCATGCTCGACGAAGCCATCGGCCATCTGCAGGGGCTCGGGGAGCTGCGCCGCGAGCTGGTTCACCTGCACCGCGGCGACATCGTCGGCCGGCTGTCGTTGTTCCTCAGCTGTCTGGCGCGCGCGGTCGCGGCGACCGGGGTGGTCGGGCGGGAGACGCAGATCCATCCTGCCGTACTGACCGCGATGCGCATGCTGGAAGCGGAGCCGGCCCACGAGTGGACGCTGACCGAGCTGGCGGACGAACTGCACCTGGTGCCCGGCTACCTGGTCCGGCTGTTCAAGTCGTCGACCGGTCTGCCGCCGATGGCCTACCTGTCACGTCACCGCGTCGAACTGGCCGCGGACCTGCTGCTGCACACCGACGACCCGATCAGCCGGATCGCGGAGTCGGTGGGCTGGCCGGACCAGAACTACTTCGCCCGCCGGTTCAAGTCGCACTACGGGCTGACCGCGTCGAACTACCGGGCGCGGTTCACTCACGCGGGCTTTCCCAAGCCGGCGTCCCAGCCGCGCGCGATGGTCCGCAGCAGGTCGGGGTAGACCCACAGGTAGCGGAACGGCTTGATCAGCGCCAGGTACGCCGTACCGAGGCGGCCGTTCGGTTTGACCAGGACGGCCAGCTGGCCGCGGTAGCCGCCGGATCCGTCGGGGACCCAGCCGAGGTGCAGTACCGCGTGCACCGTGCCGTTGGCGATCTCGGCCGCCCACTCGTCGTCGGTCAGGAACACCGATCGGAACGGTACGCCGGTGAGCTCCGGTCCGCGCGGTCCTTGCGCCAGATCGTCGGGCAGGCGGTCCCGCAGCGTCTGCACCCGGGTGCCGAGGCCGGCCTGCTCCCGGTCCCAGCCGAAGAGCGCGCCGAGCTTCCAGCGCAACGCCATCAGGAGTTGCCCGATCCGCGACGACATCAGCACTGGGGCGTCGGGGTCGTCGACGGAGAACCGGCTGAGCAGTCGCTCGAAGTCGTTCGGGCCGCCCGGCGTCGGCAGTGCCCAGACGTCCTCGACCTCGAAGTCGGCCGCGATCTCGTGGATCCGCCAGGGTCGGTCGGTGTGCTCGCTGATGGGAAGTCTCATCGCTGGAGACCCTTCTATACGATGCCGTACACAACAACGTAGACCCTTGTGTACGGCACCGTACAGATCGGGCCGGCGTGAGAGGAGCCACAGGATGGGCGTGACGCGGACACCGCGCGGCCGCTGGATCGAGGAGGGATTGCGGATGCTCGCGGCCGGTGGACCGGAGGCGGTCCGGATCGAGCCGCTGGCGCAGGTCCTCGGCGTGACCAAGGGCGGCTTCTACGGCTACTTCAGGAACCGGGACGCGCTGCTCGCGGAGATCCTCGACACCTGGGAGCGCGAGACCACCGAGGCGCTGATCGAGCAGGTGGAGACCGCGGGCGGCGACGGCCGGACGAAGCTCGACCGGCTGTTCACCCTGGTTGCCTCGGGGGAGGGCCTGATGACCGGCGCCGCGGCCGATCTCGCGATCCGCGAGTGGGCCCGCCGCGACGAGCAGGTCGCCCGCCAGCTCGAGCGCGTCGACAACCGCCGGATGGACTACCTGCGCGCGCTGTTCGGCGACTTCTGCGCCGACGACGAGGACGTCGAGGTGCGCAGCCTGGTGGTGTTCTCACTACGCATCGGCAGTCCGCTGATCGCGGCCGGCCACGGCGACCGCAGCCGCAAGGACGTGCTCGAACTCACTCGGCGATGGCTGCTGCGCTGACGGGTTGTCCTCAGCTTCGGCGAATCACTTCAGCAGCGGCAGGTCACTTGAGCAGCGGAAGTGTGTGCAGGAACGATTCCCACGAGTCCGGAAGCCAGCCAGGTACGCCGAGCACTGCCAGGTAGAGCCAGATGGCAACGATCACACACGCGAAGAGTGCCGCCGTGCCGAGCGCCTTCAGCCAGGCCGGTTGCTTGCCGGTCCAGGCGGTGAGCTCCTGGACCCAGCCCTTGACGCGGTAGAGCAGGCGCTGGGCCCACTCGAACTCGCTGGCCAGCACGGCCAGACCCGCGATGAACAAGGGGATGCCGCCCGGACCCGGAAGCCAGCCGGTGAGCGGGGCGGCGATGATCAAGATGCCCCCGACCACGCCGACGCCGATCCGGTAGATCATGTGCTTGCGCGGGTTCGCACGGATCTTGCGCCGCCACTCCCAGCGGTCGTCCTGGGCGTCCAGCGTGATGTTTCTGTCCGTGCGGTCCGGACTGGTCTGCTCGGCCACGTCACCAATGTACGTGGTGCAAAGGTTCGTTCCGGGCAACTGTGACCCCTGACCGGCCCCTGAAAACGACCCTGACCGAGCGGTGTTCACACACTGCTCAACCGCTGATCACGCGCTGGCAGGACGCTCGTACTCCCAGTGCCACGGTTCCTCGCGGTTGCCGCCCTGGCGGGCCCAGTTGGGGTGGACCCAGCCGTAGTTCGGGGCGTTCTGGACCATCCACTGGTGCTGGGCGGAGCCGAAGCGGTCGATGCCGCCGCACAGGTCGACGGCCACACCCCAGCCGTGGTTCGACGTACCGGGCAGGGCGGCCAGGGACGGCTTGCGGCCGTACAGGTCGACCTGGGCGCTGTACGAGCGGTAGGAGTCCGTGATGCACAGCGTCTTGCCGAAGCGCTTCTGGTACGCCGACGCCAGCTGCAGGTAAGCGGTCGCCGCGTCGCAGCGCAGCGCGTGTCCGCTGGTGATTCCGCACAGCTTGCTCGCCGGGATCATGCCGTTGCTGTAGCCGCCCCAGCCCGTGCTCGTCCCGCCGGTGGCCAGGAACGGCATCGGGTTGACCGGGTCGCCGCCGAGCCGGACCTCGAAGTGCAGGTGCCCGCCGGTCGAGTTACCTTCGGTGCCCACGGCACCGATCCGCTGACCGGCCTGGACTCGCGAGCCGTCCGGAACGTCGATCGAGCTCAGGTGCGCGTACAGCGTCTCCAGGCCGTTGCCGTGGTCGATGCGGACCAGGTTGCCGGCCCAGGCGGGGTGCTCGACGCGGACCGTGCCGGCGGTGACCGCGCGCACCGGCGTACCGATCGCGGCGGGGAAGTCCTGACCGGTGTGGATACCGCTCGCCCACAGCGCGCCGGGCTGGCCGAACGGCGTACCGATCTCGTAGGTGCCGTCGTTCAGCGGCCAGGTCCACGCACCGGTGCCGACGTCGTACGACGTGGCGGTGTTGCCGCAGCGGAACTGGACCGCCTGGGAGCTGGTCGCCGGGGCGGTCTGCGGCTTGGTCGGCTTGCCGAGGGTCGGGCGGAGCGCGGCGTACAGGCTTTCGGGGACGGTGGTGACGACAACCGCGCCTTTCGCCTCGTCCGCGGCGATCATCTCGCCGTCGCCGAGCGCGACACCGACGTGGTAGAGCCCGACCGAGCGGCTGCCCATCACCAGCAGGTCGCCCGGCTGGACCGAGGCACCGGGGACGGTCTGGTAGTTCGAGTACACCTTGCCGACCAGGCCCGGGAGAGTGGTGTAGGGCTGCCAGGCGGTCCGGGCCGCGCCGAGGCAGCCGTACTTGTCCGGGCCGGTGGCGGCGACGCCGTACGGCTTGCCGAGCAGGCTGAACGCCCGGTTGACCGCTGTGATCGTCTCGGCGGGCAGAACCTTGACCGAGCGGCCGCTCGCGGTGACGGACGCGGCACCGGCGACGGCCTTGCCCGCGGCGGTCAGCGGCTTGAGGCCGGCCGGGAGCTTGGCCGGGTTGCGCAGGGCGCCGGCCGCGGGCGGCTTCACTCCCGCGGCGGTCAGTTCGGCCAGGTAGGTCTGCCAGCGGGACTTGGCCTGCTGGTTGCGGCTGGCCTGCAGCTGCTCGGACAACTGGGTGGCGCCGGCCAGGTCGGCGATCTGGCCCTCCATCGTCATGGAGGCGTTCGCGGCCTTCTGCTGCACCTCCTGGCTGAGCTTCTGCGCCTTGGCGGAGGCCTCGTCGGCGGCCTTGCGCTTGTTCTTGGCGTCGTTGTCCGCCGTACCGGCCGCGTTCTCGGCGGCGGAGGCGGCGTTGTACTGGGCGACCTGGGTGCTGCCGAGCTGCTTGATCGCGGTCTGCCGGTCGGCGATCTCCTGCAGGTTCTCCGCGATCGGCGCCAGCGACCAGAGCATCGACTCGGTGCCCATCACGGTCGGGATGCCGAGCTGGTAGGCCTGGGCGGTGAGCAGGCCGAGCTTGCGGCGCTCGACCTCCGAGCTGGCCCGCTTGGTGGCGGCGTACGCCTCGGCGCGCTTCGCGGCGGCTTCGGCGGCCTGGGCGGTCTTGAGCGCGTTCGTGTACGCGATCGTCGCCTTGGCGAACTCGGCCTGCACGGCGGCGGCCTCGGCGCGCAGCTGCTCCAGGGACCGGTTCACGTCGGTGACCGAGGCCGGCGGCGGGGGAGTCGGGTCGTCGGCGTACGCCGACCAGGCGGGCACGGCGAAGACGCCCAGCAGCGTGCCGAGCGCGGCGAACCGCAGCCCACGCCTGTTCGTCATCCAGCCCCCATCAACCGGTCGCCTCACACGCGCACAAGAGATAAGACGGCCCCCCCCGTGCGAGCTCAGCCTAGGCGTCCGCCGGGCAGTGCGAAACCCCAGCTCACAGATCGTGACCACCACCACGGGGCCCACGGCGGGATCGGCTGGTGCGAGGCACTAAAGTTCACCGTATGGCCTCGCACTTTGACGTTGTTGTCCTCGGCGCCGGCCCGGGTGGGTACGTCGCGGCGATCCGCGCCGCCCAGCTCGGGCTCAAGACCGCCATCATCGAGAAGAAGTACTGGGGCGGTGTCTGCCTGAACGTGGGCTGTATCCCGTCCAAGGCGCTGCTGCGCAACGCCGAGCTGGCGCACATCTTCAGCAAGGAGGCGAAGACCTTCGGCATCAGCGGCGAGGTGAGCTTCGACTTCCCGACCGCGGTGCAGCGCAGCCGGAAGGTGGCCGACGGCCGCGTCAAGGGCGTGCACTTCCTGATGAAGAAGAACAACATCACCGAGTTCGACGGGTGGGGTTCGTTCGTCGACGCCAACACCCTCGACGTGGCGCTGAACGACGGCAACTCCGAGACCGTCACCTTCGATCACTGCATCATCGCCACCGGCGCCACCACCAAGCTGCTGCCGGGCACCCAGCTGAGCGAGCGGGTCGTCACCTACGAGGAGCAGATCCTCACCGAGGAACTGCCGGGCAGCATGGTGATCGCCGGCGCCGGCGCGATCGGGGTCGAGTTCGCCTACGTGCTGGCCAACTACGGCGTCAAGGTGACGATCGTGGAGTTCCTGGACCGGATCGTCCCGCTGGAGGACGTGGAGGTCAGCAAGGAGCTGGCCAAGGCGTACAAGAAGCTCGGCGTCGACGTGCTGACCGGCACCCGGGTCGACTCGATCGACGACTCCGGCGACAAGGTGAAGGTCACCGTCACCGGCAAGGACGGCAACCAGCAGACGCTGGAGGCCGACAAGGTGATGCAGGCGATCGGCTTCCAGCCGCGCGTCGACGGCTACGGCCTGGACAAGATCGGCGTCAAGCTCACCGAGCGCGGCGCGATCGACGTCGACGGCTTCCTGCGCACCAACGTGCCGAACATCTTCGCGATCGGCGACGTGAACGCCAAGCTGATGCTCGCCCACGCCGCCGAGGCGATGGGCGTGATCGCGGCCGAGACGATCGCCGGGGTCGAGACGATGGAGCTCGACTACGTGATGATCCCGCGGGCCACCTTCTGCCAGCCGCAGATCGCCAGCTTCGGCTGGACCGAGGAGCAGGCCCGGCTGGAGGGCTTCGACGTCAAGGTCGCCAAGTTCCCCTTCACCGCCAACGGCAAGGCCCACGGACTCGGCGACGCGACCGGTTTCGTCAAGGTGATCAGCGACGCCAAGTACGGCGAACTGCTCGGCGCCCACCTGATCGGCCCCGAGGTCACCGAGCTGCTGCCCGAGCTCACCCTGGCCCAGAAGTGGGACCTGACCACCAAGGAACTGGCCCGCAACGTGCACGCCCACCCGACCCTGAGCGAAGCCCTCCAGGAGGCCTTCCACGGCCTCGAGGGCCACATGATCAACTTCTGATCTCAGCCGTACGACGAAGGGTCTGGGCGCTGCCGCCCGGGCCCTTCGTCGTGCCGGGGTGCCGGTGCACGGCAGACTGTCGGCGTGAGCTGGCTGAGACCGAGAACCGCGCGCGCCGTCGCGGCGTACCCGGAGGTGCCGGTCCGATACCACCGGCCGTTCCTGCGCGTCGTCGCCGGGGCGTTCCTGGTCGGGGAGTCGGTGCTCGGCATCTCGCTCACGTACTTTCCCGAGGGCAAGGGCGACGACCTGGAACGCGGCGACTGGTGGTTGCATCTGGCGTTCCTGGTGATGCTCGGCGGTCTCTACCTGTACGTCGCGTCCTCGGTGGTCGTCACGCGCACGCACGTGGTCGTGAACAACCCGTTCCGGCGAGCCGAGATCCCGCTGACGCAGGTCAGGCTGGCAGTGCAGGGGAGCAACCTCAGGATCAAGGCGGGACATCGCGACTTCGTCGCGGCGGGCATCGAGGCCGCCAACGCCCAGGTGGCCTCCGGCGACTACGGCACCCAGGACGACGTCGTCCTGCTGATCAATCGCGCCGCCGCTGACGCTCAGCGTGCGGATGCGGATGCGGTCGAGCCGGTGAACGCCCAGGCGGGGCGCGCTGCAGGTGCGGTGAGGACGGCTGGGGACTCGGCGCCGGCCGGCTACCGGTTTGCCTGGCCCGACCCACTGTTCCTGGCCTTCGCCGTGATCAGCGTGGTGAACGCCGTCGTGATTCTGTTCAACGGCGGCCCGGTCTGGCTCTAGAAGACCTTCGACGGCCTGAAGAGATGCTCCTGTCGTTGTGGCACTGTTGGCAGATGCACAGTGTGTACGACGCCGTGGGTGGGGACGACGGGCTTCGGCGGCTGGCGCATGCCTGGCATCGGCGGGTGATGGCGGACGAGGTGGTCGGTCACGCGTTCAGTCACGGATTTCATCCGCAGCACACCGAACGGCTGGCGGCCTACTGGGCCGAGGCCCTGGGTGGGCCGGAGACGTACTCGGCGTCGTACGGCGGCGAGAGTGTCGTGGTGCGCATGCACAGTGGGAACGGGCAGCACGAGGAGATGGATCGGCGCGCGATCGCGTGTTTCGCGGAGGCGTTGACCGACATCGGGCTGGTCGAGGGTGATCGGCTCTTCTCGGTGCTGTACGACTACTTCGCCTGGGCGACGACCGTGTCGCTGGCGCGGTACCCGAGCGCGGCGGCCGACGTACCGGCCGGGCTTTCCGTGCCGCGGTGGTCCTGGGACGGCCTGGTCACAAACTGAAGGCGATGGAGCGCACGATCAGCGCGGCCACGAACACCACCGTGAAGGCGAGGTCGAAGGCGAGGCCGCCGGCTCGTAGCGGCGGGAGCCTGCGCCGGACGGGCGCGATCACCGGCTCGGTCCAGGCGTGAGTGAGTTCGCGGGCCCGGCCGGTGCGCGACGGACCGGTGGCCAGTTGGGCGGTCCAGTCGAGCACCATGCGCACGATCATCACCAGGATGAACAGGGTCAGGGCGTACCCCACCAGGGTTCCGATCAGGCTCATGCGCATTCCTCCGTAGAACGTCTCACCAGTATCAACGGTCGAGTAGGCCCGAAGATGTCGTCACCGACACCTTCTTAGCGGACTCTCAGCGTTCGTCGATGTCGCCGAGCACGGGCTTGACGTCGACCAGCGGGGTGCCGTCGACGGCTTCCAGATGGTCGACCTGGACGCGGAGCCCTTCGACGGCGAGCACGGTGACCAGCGGGACCTCGTCGCCTTGCCGCGGCGCGTCGGCCAGGTCCGTCAGCAACGACTCGACCCGTCCGATCGGGTGAACGACGAACTCGCTCATGCCAGCTCCACGAACTTGGTCAGCAGCGGTGCGTCGGCCCGATGGATGTGCACCGCGAGCCCGGGGGGTGCCGTGTCGTCGGCGAGTCCGCCGCCGGGCGTCGGCGGCTCGAACGGCAGCGGGACGGTCGATCGGATGCCGGGGGCAAGCAACAGCGGCAGACCGGCGTACGTCGTACTGACTCCGTTGTGCAGGTGGCCGCCGAGCAGCGCGGTGACCGGGTGCCGGCGCAGGATCGCGGCGAACTGCCCCGGCGCCTGCAGCAGCCACTGATCCAGCTTCGGGTGCTGAAGACCCACCGGCGGGTGGTGGAAAGCGACGAAAACCGGCCCGTCGACCGGCTCGGCCAGTACGCCGTCCAGCCAGTCGAGCGAATCGGCGCTGAGCAGCCCGTGATCCTCGCCGGGAACCGTTGTGTCGAGCAGCACGAAGCGCACGCCGGCGACCTCGCGCACCTGGTGAACGGGATCATCACCGCCGCCGACCGCGTCGACGTACGCGTCGAGGCCGGCGCGGAACGCGGCCCGGACGTCGTGGTTGCCGGGCAGGACGAGGACCGGGAGATCGCCGAAGACGGCCAGTTCGGCGGCGACCTCGGCGTACTCGGTGCCGTGGTCGGCGAGATCACCGGTCACCAGGACGACGTCGACCGGACGCTGGAAGGCCAGCAGGTACGACGTGACGCGGCGCAGCCGGTCGCGCGCCTGCGGCGTACCGTCCAGATGCGGGTCACTCAGGTGCGCGATCACGGTCAAAGCGGCCTCCTCGGGTAGGCCAGCAGATTAGTCGCCGGATCGTCCACGAGATCGGCTATCCGCAGAAGTCTCCCGGCAGGTCCGCGCACGGAACCAGTCCGTCGCGGGCCAGGATCGGTTTGGCCGGCGCCGAGGTGAGGTAGTCGAGGAACGCTTCCTGCAAGGAGTCCGGCTTCGGCGGCGCCGCGGTGTAGGCGTGTTCGACCTCCCAGAACCGGTACGTCCGGTCGGCGACGTTCGGCGTGGCCGGTACGACGCCTTCGATCGCGATCGGCGTCAGTGTCGGGTACTTGCGGGAGCCGCCGAGTTCGGCGTACCCGATCGCGCCCTCGATGTCCGCGACCCGGTTCAGCAGCTCCTCCGTCGTACCGACTTCGCAGCGCTGGTGCTTCGCGACCGGGTCGTCCTTGGTGCGGCAGTCGTCCGAGGTGATGCCGAGCTCCTGGTCGCCGGCGAGAACCCTCTCCCGGAACGTCCGGCGGGACCCGGAGTCCGGACCGACCCGGCTCACCATCCGGATCGGCAGATCGCGACCGCCGAGCTGCTTCCAGTTCGTCAGCCGGCCCGCGTAGATGTCGCGCAGCTGGTTCACGGTCAGCGCGCTGACGTCGGTCGTCCGGTTCACCACGACCGCGAAGACGACGACCGCGACCGGCCGGCCCTGCAGCTTCGCGGCCTCCTCGGCCGGGCCGTCGGAGAGCGCGATCAGGTTCTCCGCCGCGGCCGCGTCCTTGCTCTGGGTGTCGGCGAGCAACCGCGTTCCGCTGCGGCTCCCGCCGGCCGCGATCGTGATGTCGGCCTGGGTGCACTCCGCGACGTACGCGCTGCGCACTTCCTTGACCGTCGGCTCCACCGCGGTCGACCCGACGATCCGGAGCTGACCGGCCGCGCAGTTGTCCGGCGGCTGCAGCACGTCGACCAGGAAGAGGGCCACCAGCGCCCCGACCAGCAGCAGCGACAGAGCGCCGAACGTCAACGTACGCCGGCCGGGCCCGCGCGGCCGCGGTTCGTGGTAGACCCCGCCGCCGGCCGACCCACCGGCCAGGTAGCCCGAGTGCGTGACGCCGTTGCCGCGCCCGCTGAGCACGAGCAGGAACTTGAAGCTGTCCCCGCGGTTGATCGCCATCCGCGGGATCACCAGCCGGCTGGTGTCGACGAAGTTCTCCGAGTCGAGCTGGCGCTGCAGCATCTCGCCGAGCGCCTCCGGTTTGGCCTCGGTCACCTCGAGCCCGACGATCTTGCGGTCCGGGAACGCGAACGACACCTTCTCGTGCATGTGGTGCGGCTCGATGTCCATCCCGCCGGCGTTGTCGACGCGCAGCAGCACGACGCTCGGTTCCTCCACCACGTCGCCCTGGTGCCGGACCTCGACGTCGACCATGTGCGAGCTGGGGAACACCCCGATCGGCGCGTCCACCTGCACCCGGTAGACCAGTCGTTTGCGGCGCAGGAAGTACCTGTCCACCAGCCAGGCCGCCGCCGTACCGATCAGTGCGATCGCGGCGATCACGGTCTCGAGATTGATGTCCCCGAGCCCGGAGAAATCCACTGCCAGTCCCATCACCCCTCCAGCTCGTGAGGTTACGGAGCGCGGGTGAACGGTTGCTGACGCTGTGGTGACCGTTTCCGCGTCCGGACCGGCGTCTCGCGGGCGCACCGGCGCGCGGCTTGGCCGGCGGCGTCGGCATCTGCGAGATTTGGCTTCATGGCTGAACAGGTGGACGTCGTGGTTGTCGGGCTCGGAGTTGGCGGCGAGGAGACCGCCGGCCGGCTGGCGGAGGCCGGCCTGAACGTGGTCGGCATCGACCCGCGGCTGGTCGGCGGGGAGTGCCCGTACTGGGGCTGCATCCCGAGCAAGATGATGATCCGGGCCGCCAACCTGATCGCCGAGACGCGCCGCGTCGACGCGATGGCCGGCCAGGCGACGGTCCAGCCGGACTGGGCGCCGGTGGCCCGCCGGATCCGTGACGAGGCGACCGACAACTGGAACGACCAGGTCGCGGTCGACCGGCTGGTGAAGAAGGGCGTGACGTTCCTGCGGGAGCGCGCGACGATCACCGGCCCGGGCACGGTCCAGGCGGGAGACCGCTCGTTCGAGGCGTCGCGCGGGATCGTGATCGCCACCGGCACGGTCCCGGTGGTGCCGCCGATCGACGGGCTCGCCGGTACGCCGTACTGGACCAACCACGAGGCGATCGAGGCCGACACCTTGCCCGCGTCGATCGTGGTGCTCGGCGGCGGCGCGATCGGGCTGGAGCTGGCGCAGGTCTTCGCCCGGTTCGGCGTGCAGGTGACCGTGGTCGAGGCGCTCGACCGGTTGCTCGCGCTGGAGGAGCCGGAGTCCAGCGAGCTGGCCCGGGAGGCGCTCGAGCGGGACGGGATCACCATCCGGACCGGCGTACGGGCGGAGTCGGTGGCCTACGACAACGGCTTCACCGTGCGGCTCGGCGACGGCAGCTCGGTCACCGGCGAGAAGTTGCTGGTGGCAACGGGTCGCCGGGTGGACGCGGCCGGGCTCGGGCTGGACCAGGTGGGCATCGACCCGGCGGCGCGGTTCGTTGCCGTCGACGAGCACGTGCGGGCCGCGAGCAACGTGTGGGCGGTCGGGGACGTGACCGGCGTAGGGGCCTTCACGCACAACGCCATGTACCAGGCCGACATCGCCGTGCACGACATCCTCGGCACCGAGGACGCCCCGAAGGCGAGCTACCACGCGATGCCTCGGGTCACCTTCACCGATCCGGAGATCGGCGCGGTCGGGCTGACCGAGCAGCAGGCCCGCGACAAGGGTCTCGACGTACGGACAGCGATCACGCCGCTCCCGGCCTCGACCCGTGGGTGGATCCACAAGGCAGGCAACGACGGCTTCATCAAGGTGGTGCTGGACGCCGAGCGTGGCGTCCTGGTCGGTGCGACCAGTGCCGGACCGGCCGGAGGCGAGGTGCTGAGTGGGCTCGCGGTCGCGGTGCACGCCGCCGTACCGGTGCGGGAGCTGCGGCAGATGATCCTCGCCTATCCGACCTTCCACCGGGCCTACGGCGAGGCGCTGAAGAGCCTCTGACCGGCCCTTGTTGCGATCCGGTCGCAACTGGATCAAGAATGGGGGTATGCATGTCCCTGACGGATTTTTCGACGCACCGACCTCGATCGCGACCGGGCTGATCGCGGCCGGTGCCGTCGGCATCAGCCTCCAGCGCGCCAACCGGGAGATCCGGGAGACCGGGCCGGCGTTGGCCGGGTTGACCGCCGCGTTCGTGTTCGCCGTCCAGATGGTGAACTTCCCGGTCGGGGCCGGGACGAGTGGTCACCTGCTCGGCGGTGCGCTGGCGGCGGCGCTGGTCGGGCCGTGGACGGCGATGCTGGTGATGTCGACCGTGCTGCTGGTGCAGGGGCTGCTGTTCGCCGACGGCGGGCTGTCCGCGCTCGGCACGAACATCACGCTGATGGGCGTCGTCACGGTCCTCGTCGGGTACTTCGTCACGCGGTTCCTGCTGCAGGTCCTGCCCAAGCGCGTCGGCAGCATCGTGCCGTCGGCCGCGCTGGGCGCGCTCGTGTCGGTTCCCCTGTCCGCGCTCGCCTTCACCGGCCTGTACGCCGTGGGTGGCACGGTCCAGATTCCGATCGGCCAACTGGCCACGGCGATGGTCGGCTGGCACGTTCTCGTCGGGCTGGGGGAGGCGGTCATCACCGGTGCCGTCCTGAGCGCGGTCGTCGCGACGCGGCCCGATCTCGTCTACGCCGCGCGTCACCTGCGCGCCGACCTGGTCCTGGTGGATGCCGACGGCAACTCCTCGACCGTGTCGCCGGACCGCCCGATCGCGGCTCGGCCCGCCGGGCGGAGCCTCGGCGTCGGGGTCGCGGTGACGATGCTGGTCGCCGGAGTGATCAGCTTGTTCGCCAGCGCCCACCCGGACGGGTTGGAGTTCGTCGGGGCGAAGCTCGGATTCGAGAGCGCGGCCACGGACTCGGCGGTGGCCGGCAGCCCGTTGGCCGACTACGGGGTGAGTGGAATCGGCAACAGTCACGTCTCGGGCGCGCTCGC
Source organism: Kribbella sp. ALI-6-A (assembly GCF_001984195.1). Taxonomy (GTDB): domain Bacteria; phylum Actinomycetota; class Actinomycetes; order Propionibacteriales; family Kribbellaceae; genus Kribbella. The sequence goes on along the minus strand of NZ_MTQN01000011.1, from coordinate 216,493 downwards.
CGGCATCATCGGCGTACTGGTGACGATCGCGGTCGGGCTCGCGGTCGCCAAGATCGCGTCCCTGCGTTCGTCGACTCACGCCGACGTCGACACGACGGTCTGATGCGCTCCTTCGCCGCGGCGACGATGCGGTCGTGAGCGGCTCGGCCGGAGACGGTCTGCTGGTGCCGACCGGCAGCCTGGTCCACCGGTTGCCGGCGCAGGTGAAGATCGTCGCGTTGCTGCTGTTCGTGCTGGCCGTGGTGTCCACCCCGGCGGCGGTCTTCTGGGCCTTCGGGCTGTACGCCGTCCTGCTGCTCGGCTGCGTCGTGCTCGCGAAGTTGCCGCCCGCAACGGTTCTGCGCCGGCTCGCGGTCGAGACACCGTTCATCGTGTTCGCGCTGCTGCTGCCGTTCGTCGCGACCGGCCCGCAGGTCGACGTACTGGGGGTGTCGCTGTCGTCGGCCGGAGTGCTCGGCGCCTGGAACGTGCTGGCCAAGGGCACGCTCGGGGTGGTCGCGGCGATCATCCTGTCGGCGTCGACCGGGCCGCGCGACCTGCTGGCCGGGCTCGAGCGGCTGAGACTGCCGTCGACGCTGATCGCGATCCTGTCGTTCATGGTTCGCTACCTGAGCGTCGTCGCCGACGACCTGCACCGGATGCGCATCGCCCGGGAGTCCCGCGGGTACGCCGGTGGTCGCGCGGGTCACCTGAAGGCGGTCGCCGGGGGAGTGGGCGCGCTGTTCGTCCGCAGCTTCGAGCGCGGCGAGCGGGTGCACCTGGCGATGCAGTCCCGCGGCTACACCGGCCGGATGCCGCTGCTGTCGATCGGCGGCGCCGATCGCGGGCAGTGGCTGACCGGGCTCACGGTGTCCCTGGCGGCGATCGCGGTCGCGGTGGCGGCTAGGGTGGTCGGCTTGTGAGCAGCCCTTCGATCCACGTCGAGCGTCTGGTGTTCGCCTATCCCGACGGCCGGCAGGCGTTGTTCGGCGTCGACTTCACCATCGGGCGCGGTGAGCGGGTCGCTCTGCTCGGTCCGAACGGCGCGGGCAAGACCACGCTCGTACTGCATCTCAACGGCATCCTCGGCGCGGTCGCCGGGGGTACCGGCAGCGGCAAGATCCAGATCGGCGGCACGGATCTGCACCGCGAGCACCTGCCGGAGATCCGCCGGAAGGTCGGATTGGTCTTCCAGGATCCCGACGACCAGCTGTTCATGCCCACCGTCCGCGACGACGTCGCCTTCGGGCCGGCCAATCTCGGCTTGAAGGGCGCCGAGCTGGACGCCCGGGTCCAGGAGGCGCTGGTCCAGGTCGGCATGCAGGACCACGCGGACGTCGCTCCTCATCATCTTTCGTACGGCCAACGCCGCCGGGTCGCCGTCGCGACGGTCTTGGCCATGCGCCCCGAGGTTCTGGTTCTCGACGAGCCCTCGAGCAACCTCGATCCGGCCAGCCGGCGCGAACTCGCCGACATCCTGTCGGGGCTGGACGTCACGCTGTTGATGATCACGCACGATCTGCCGTACGCGCTCCAGCTCTGCGAACGCAGCCTGCTGATGGACGGCGGCCGGATCGTCGCCGACGGCAAAACCCGGGACCTGCTCGCCGACCCGACGCTGATGGCGGCGCACCGCCTCGAGCTTCCGTACGGGTTCAACCCGCTTTCGGTGCCTGGGCCGGAACAGTAGCGATCAGTGTCGATCTGGGACCAGCTCGTCCGACGCGTAGGTGAGCACCACTCACCACGCCGAAGGGACGAGACCATGAGGATCAACACAACCACTCACACCACCGACAACCTGTTGCTGGCGGGCGTACTGGCCGGACCGCTGAACCTGCTGGTCGTCCTCACGCAGGCGTTCACCAGGGACGGCTTCGACCCCACCAAACACGCCGGCAGCATGCTGACCCTGGGAAACCACGGCTGGATCCAGACCGCGAACTTCATCGTCACCGGCATCCTCGTGATCCTCGGCGCGATCGGCCTGCGGCAAGTGATCGGCAAGAAGGCCGCGAGCCTGCTCGCAGTCTTCGGAGCAGGCACAGCCTTGGCCGGCGTCTTCCTCCCCGACCCCGCCCTCGGATTCCCCCTCGGTACGCCGGAAGGCCAGCCGGTCACCATGAGCTGGCACGGGACCGCCCACTTCGCCGTCGGCGGGATCGGCTTCCTCGCCTTCATCGCCTGCTGTGTTGTCGTCGGCAACTACTTCCGGCGCACGAACGCACCCCGATGGGCCACAGCGTCGTACCTCACCGGCGCCCTCTTCCTGGCCGCCTTCGCCGGCATCGCCTCGGGCTCGGCCGGTGAGACCATCACGCTCGGCTTCTGGGCAGCGATCGCGCTCGCCTGGATCTGGCTGACCGCCACCCTCAACCGCTTCCGGGTCAGCGCTCGGTGAGCTTGCCCACCAGATGCGTCAGCTCGTGCTTCTCGTCGTACAAGCCGAAGTCGACACCGGTCTCGGACTTTCGGTGCCCGAACTGCACCCGCGACGGCAGCAACAGCGGCTTCCGGAAGTCCACCCGCACCTCGAACGCGTTGGGTAATCCCGTCGCCCGTTCGATCGACGCCAACGCGGCAGCCTTCGCCCACATCCCGTGCGCGATCTGCCGCGGGAAACCGAAGGCCTGCGCCGACAGCTTGAACAGGTGGATCGGGTTCCGGTCCCCGGACACCGACGCGTACCGGCGCCCGAGATTCCCGCGCAGATCCCACCACGCCGTACCGTCCAACGCCGGATCGGTCAGCAGCTCGGCGTGCGCCGAGGCGTCACCGGCCGACCGGCTCAGCAAGGTCGTCGAGTCGGTCCACACCAGCTCGCCGAAGACCCGCACCTCACTCAGTACGTCGAACACCGTGCCCTTGGGATGCGGCCGCTCCGGGCCGCTGTGCACCGTGATCGCCAGGTCCGCGTGCAGCGGGATCGGGCGGTACTGGGTGATCGTGTTCGACAGGTGCACGATCCCCATCGGCTTGTACGGGAACGACGGGTCGGACATCAGATCCAGGTGCAGCGGAAACGCCAGCACGTGCGGATACGTCACCGGCACCGTCGGCCCGGCCGCGAACCCGGTCACCTCCCGGTACGACGCCAGGTGGTCCTGATCGACCAGCACCTCGGGGAGTTCGAGTGTCAGCCCGTCGACGTCCGGCTCGTATTCGGCCCTGCGCAGCGTCGCCTTCACGGTCCGGGCGTAGAGCGCCCCGAAGCTCGGCGAATCGTCGTACCGGCGGGTCGGCACGTCAGGCTCCCAGCATGCTCTGGCCGCACACGCGAACCACGTTGCCGGTCACGCCGGCCGACGCCGGATCGGCGAACCAGGCGATCGTCTCGGCCACGTCGACCGGCTGCCCGCCCTGCTGCAGCGAGTTGATCCGGCGTCCGACCTCGCGGATCGCGAACGGCACCCGCGCGGTCATCTCGGTCTCGATGAAGCCGGGCGCGACCGCGTTGATCCGGATCTGCCGCTCGGCGAGCTTCGGCGCATAGGCCTGGACCAGCCCGATCACGCCGGCCTTGGAGGTCGCGTAGTTGGTCTGGCCGTTGTTGCCCGCGATGCCCGCGATCGAGGACACGCCGATCACCGAACCGCCGTCGTGCAGCGTGCCGGACTCCAGCAGATGCGCCGTGATCCGCTCGGGAGCGCGCAGGTTGACGTCCAGTACGGCGTCCCAGGTGTCGGTGCGCATGTTCGCCAGCCGCTTGTCGCGGGTGATGCCGGCGTTGTGCACGACGATGTCGAGCCCGCCGTGGTGCTCCTCGGCGTGTGCGGCGATGCGCTGCGGCGCGTCGATCGCGGTCACGTCGAGCAGCAGCTCGCTGCCGCCGATCGCGGAAATCACCTTGCGCAGATCGTTCGCGTTCTGCGGGACGTCGACGCCGATCACGGTCGCGCCGTCGCGGGCCAGTGTCTTGGCGATCGCCGCCCCGATCCCGCGGGCGGCACCCGTGACGAGTGCGACCTTGCCGGCCAGCGGCGCGGACGGATCGGTCGCGACGAGCGGCCCGGTCCCGATTCGCGTCACCTGCCCGTCGACGTACGCCGACTTGGGCGACAGGAAGAACCGCAGCGTCGAGTCGAGCTGGTCCTGGGCGTCCGGCGCGACGTACACGAGGTTGACCGTGGCGCCGCGCTTGACCTCCTTGCCGAGCGAGCGGGTGAAGCCCTCGAGTGCGCGCTGCGCGATCTGCTGCTCGGGCGTCGCCGCGAGCTCCGGCGTCCGGCCGACCACGATCACCCGGCCGGCCGCGCCGAGCTGGCGGATCACGGGCGAGAAGAACCGCTGCAGCGAGCTCAGCTCCGCCGTACTGGCCGCGCCGGTGGCGTCGAAGACCAGCGCCTTCGGGCGCAGTTCGCTCGACGCGACGCCTTCGGCCGCCGTACTGAAGCTGGCGCCGATGTCGCGCAGCAGCGCCTGGATGGCCTTGCCGGTGTCGGTCTCGCCGATCGACCCGAACACGACCGGCCCGTCGATCACCGGTGCGCCCTCGGTCCAGCGAGGCAGCGGGGTGGGGTCGGGCAGGCCGAGGTTCTTGACCAGGGTCTGGCCGAGCGGCGTCCGGGTGAAGGTCTGGTAGCGGTCCGTCATCTTCAGGCTCCTACTTCTCGAGAATCGCGACGACGCCCTGGCCACCGGCGGCGCAGATCGAGATCAGCCCGCGGCCGCCGCCGTTCTCGTCCAGCTGCTTGGCCAGCGCCGCCACGATCCGCCCACCGGTCGCGGCGAACGGGTGACCGGCCGCGAGCGAGCTCCCGTTGACGTTCAGCTTGGCGCGGTCGATCTCGCCCAGCGGCGCGTCGAGGCCGAGCCGCTCCTTGCAGAAGATCGGGTCCTCCCACGCCTTCAGCGTCGCCAGCACCTGGGACGCGAACGCCTCGTGGATCTCGTAGTAGTCGAAGTCCTGCAGCGTCAGCCCGGCGCGCGCGAGCATCTTCGGTACGGCGTACGCGGGGGCCATCAGCAGGCCCTCGGCGCCCTTCACGTAGTCGACCGCGGCGGTCTGCGCGTGGGTCAGGTACGCCAGCGGCCGCAGTCCGTGCTCCGCTGCCCACTCGTCGGTCGACAGCAGCACCGCCGACGCGCCGTCGGTCAACGGCGTCGAGTTGCCCGCCGTCATCGTCGCCGTCTCGCCCTTGCCGTACACGGTCTTCAGCTTGGCCAGCTTCTCGATCGTGGTGTCGGGGCGCAGGTTCTGGTCCTTGTCCAGGCCCAGGTACGGCGTGATCAGGTCGTCGTGGAAACCACGGTCGTAGGAGGCGGCCAGGTTCATGTGCGAGCGGTAGGCGAGCTCGTCCTGCGCCTCGCGGGTGACGCCCCACTCCAGCGCGGTCAGCGCGGCGTGCTCACCCATCGACTTGCGGGTCCGCGGCTCGGCGTTGCGCGGGATCTCCGGTACGACGTCCTTCGGGCGGACCCGGGCCAGCACCTTGAGCCGGTCCTGGAACGACTTGGCCCGGTTGAGGTCGAGCAGGATCGTGCGGAGCTTGTCGTTCACCGCGATCGGCGCGTCCGAGGCGGAGTCGACACCGCCCGCGACACCGGCCTCGATCTGGCCGAGCGCGATCTTGTTGCCGACCAGGATCGCCGCTTCCAGCCCGGTCCCGCACGCCTGCTGCAGGTCGTACGCCGGGGTGGTGGCGGCGAGCTTCGAGCCGAGCACGACCTCGCGGACCATGTTCCAGTCGCGGGCGTGCTTGAGCACGGCACCGGCGACGACCTCGCCGAGCTCCTCGCCGCCCAGCCCGGTCCGGTCGACCAGGCCGTTGAGTGCGGCGGTGAGCATGTCCGAGTTCGACGCGTGCCGGTAGTTCTTGTCCTGGCGGGCGAACGGGATCCGGTTGCCCGCCACGACGGCTACCTTGCGAGGTTCGGTCACGGTGTGTCTCCTGTAGTGCGTGAGGTGCGGCCGGCGGTCGCCTTGGAGGGTTTCGTGGATCTTCCGCCGAGCGCCTGACGGCCGACAGCGGTGGCGAGGGTGGCGGTGATGGCGGTCTCGCGCACGGTGGCGATGTCCGCGTGGTGCACGACCGGGTGGCCCGGCTTGGCAGCGGAGACGATCAGTCCCATCCGCGCCATGTGCAGCGAGCCGAGGGTCTGGGTGTAGAGGTGGTTGGCGAGGTAGTCGGTGTCGACCTCGTCGAACACGCCCGTGCGCTGGCCGGCTTCCAGGATGGTGGAGATGCGCTGGAGCGCGCTGCCCATCGCCGTCCCGAGCTTGGTCATCACCGGCTCGGTGATCTCGCCGAACAGCTCGTCGCCGGTACGCCGCAGCAGGCTCATCGCGCAGTCGGCGAAGGCCGGGTACTCCAGGCAGAAGTCGACGAACACCTCGCTGAGCGCCTTGAGCCGGTTCATCGGCGTACGGCGGGGGCCGTCGACTTCTTTCAGTCGCGCGTCGAGCTCGCCCAGGTAGTCGACCAGGGTGAGCGCGAACAGCTCTTCCTTGCCGGCGAAGTGGCGATAGATCAGCGCCTTGTTGATGCCGACGCGCTTGGCGATGTCGTCGATCTGGGCGTCGATCGTGCCGCGCTCGTCGAACAGCTCGCGGGTGCAGCGGATGATGTCCCGCTCCCGGTCGCGACGGCGCTCCGCCGTGGTCCGGCGGCGTCCGATCGCGAGCAGCGCGGAGCTCATGCACCCGATCTTAGCCACATCGCTACCCCCGGGTGCAAACGACGGTTACACTCGCGGGTAACATCGGCCTGCGCGGTACGCCGTACCGCTCGATGCTGATTGTGCCCCTGCTGTGTGACCCGCTGCTCTGCGCCCGGCCCCTCGCGGCGCGCCGTACGGAGGACTCGATGACCATGACCGACCCGAAGCCGTCCGTCTCCGCCGATGTGATGTCGCTGGCCGGCGAACTCGGCGCCGAGCGGTCCCGACCGGGCTGGAGCTCGTTCTCGCTCGGGATCAACGACGAGCAGCGCGAGCTGCGCGACTGGGCCCACACCTTCGCCGCCGACGTGATCCGCCCCGCCGCGTCGGAGTGGGACGAGCGCGAGGAGACCCCGTGGCCGGTGATCCAGGAGGCCGCGAAGATCGGCCTGTACGGGCTCGAGGCGAGCATCAACCTGTTCATCGACCCGTCCGGCCTGCTGATGCCGCTGGTCCAGGAAGAACTGTTCTGGGGTGACGCCGGCATCGGCATGTCCTTGGTGGGCACTGGCCTCGCGTCGTCGGCGATCTTCTCCAACGGCACTCCCGAGCAGTGGAGCCAGTGGCTCCCACGCTGCTACGGCACGGCGGACGACGTACAGGTCGCCGCGTTCTGCTCGTCCGAGCCGGGCGCCGGCTCCGACGTCTCCGCGATCCGCACCCGGGCGACGTACGACGAGAAGACCGACGAGTGGGTCCTGAACGGCCAGAAGGCCTGGGCCACCAACGGCGGCATCGCCGACATCCACGTCGTCGTCGCCACGGTCGACCCATCACTGGGCACCAAGGGCCAGGCCGCCTTCGTGGTCCCCAAGTCCGAGGTCCGGGGCCTGGAGCAGGGCACGAAGCTCAAGAAGCACGGCCTGCGAGCCTCCCACACTGCCGATGTCTTCCTCGACAACGTGCGCATCCCTGCGGAGAACGTGCTGGGCGGCAAGGAGAAACTCGACGCCCGCCTCGCCAAGGCCCGCGAGCCCCAGGACTCTGCTGGTCGAGCCCGCAACGCCTCCATGGCCACCTTCGAGATGACCCGCCACATCGTCGGCGCCCAGGCCATCGGTATCGCGAGAGCGGCGTACGAGTTCGCCCTCGACTACGCCAAGGGCCGCGAACAGTTCGGCCGCCCGATCATCGACAACCAGGGCATCGCGTTCAAGCTGGCCGACATGGCGATGGAGATCGACGCCGCTCGTCTGCTGGTGTGGCGAGCCGCCAACATGTCGTCAGCTTTGATGCGAGGCGAAACCCCCGACTACCGCCACGGCGAGGGCTCGATGGCCAAACTGAAGGCCGGCGAGGTCGCGGTGAAGGTGACGGAAGAAGCCATCCAGATCCTGGGCGGCAATGGGTACACGCGCGAGTACCCGGTAGAACGCATGCACCGAGACGCCAAGATCTACACCATCTTCGAGGGCACCAGCGAGATCCAGCGTTTGGTGATCTCGAGGGCGATCTCGGGTATGCGGATCAGATAAAGCAGGACGCGCAAAGACAAAAGACAAAGAGAGAGAAATAGAGTGGTAGTTGCCTGGCTGCTGTTGGCGTACGGCTGCAGCCAGGCCGGTGGTTCGCGGGCGACTACAGACCCGCCCCGAGCCATCGAGGATCGGCCGGTAGAGCATCGGTGAGCAGGTCGAGGTGGCCGACGTGGCAGGCCGTCTCCTCGAGCATGTGCACCATGACCCAGCGAAGTGTCACGGGGCCCTTCCCGAACGAGGGGCGGGGCGCGGTCGTGTCGAGTGTCGGAAGCCGGCTGGCCACCTGGCGACTACGAGTGCAAGCCGCCCGGTATAGCGCGGAAATCTCCTCCACTGTGTCACCGGCCGCGGACTCGAAGGCCCACTGCGGTTGGGTGTCGAGCGGCGCCGACGCCCACGGCTCAGGAAGCTCGCCTCCTCCGACTCGTGCAATGAACCAGTGATCTTCCATGTGCGCGAGATGCTTCACAATTCCACCCGGCGTCAGGTCTGTCGCCGGCAGGCTTTTCGTTCGCGCCTGCGCGTCCGTCAGCCGTTCGAGGCGTGAAAGCGCCCGGTGACGGTACTGATCGAGGAATTGGCTGAGCGTGGTGCGCTCATCGGCGTCGAGTTCCGGGTATCTCTCAGCGTCAGCGTTCATTCTGTTCTGAATTCCTCCGCCGCCCTCGTTTTAGGCGTGCGGTGGTCGGGGGTTGGTTCTCTGTCCACACGCCATCTCGGATCCGCTGATATTCAGCAGGTCAGAGACGAGGGTGGGCCGCTAGCTGTCGCGCCAGGAGTGCTGCGGTTCGTAGCCGAGGAGGCGGCGGGCCTTGTCGATTGACAGGAGCGTCTCGTTCGGGCCGAACGGGCGCTTCACCGGTACGCCGGGGAAGACTTCGGCGAGCAGTTCCTCGTTGGGGCGGGACATGACGGTGTCCGCGTTGGCGACGATGAACACGTCGGTGCCGGTCACGTCGTACTCGAGCGCCTTGCGGACCGCCTGGGCGCCGTCGCGGGCGTCGATGTAGCTCCAGAGGTTCCACTTGCGGGCCTGGGCGTCGGTGTCGAACGAGGGGAAGCGGGTGTAGTCCTCGGGGTACATCACATTCGAGAACCGTAGGCCGATCAGCTTGAGGTCGGGGTGCCAGCGGCAGAGTTGACGGGCCATTTCCTCCTCGAGGGTTTTCACCAGCGAGTAGGTGCTGCCGGGGCGCGGCGGGTAGTCCTCGTCGACCGGCACGTACGGCGGGAACTCGTCGAAGGGGAGGCCGAGGACGGTCTCACTCGATGCCCAGACCAGGTTGCGGACGCCGGCTCGCAGGGCGGCTGAGAACACGTTGTACGTCGCGGTGATGTTGTTCTGGAACGTCGCTGCGTTCGGGCGCAGACCCGGCGCGGGAATCGCGGCCAGGTGCACCACCGCGTCGACACCGTCGTGGCGGTCGTCGATGCCGGCGATCGCCTCGTACGTCTGGCCGAAATCGGTCAGGTCGAGCCGGGTCGACGTCACGTCGGCCCGCGCCGGCGGGGCCTGGTCGAGGGCGATCACCTCCCACCCGTGCTCGGCGAGGTGATCAACCACCGCGCGCCCCAACTTCCCGCTGCTTCCGGTCACCGCTACTCGTGCCACTCACCGATCGTCGCAGAACCGGGCGGCGGTCTAGAAGTTTGCTCATCGGTTGGACTACGGAGGGCTCGGCGGCGCGCTTCACGGAGCTGTGAGCTGGGCGCCTGTCGAACCGAAACTGGGTCGAGGAATGTCGGTCGCGCGTGTGACGATGCAGGGCATGGTGAACTCCGAGTACGAGGTGCGGGCGGCGACGGCGGACGAGCACGATCAGTTCGCGGCGTTGTTCGGGGCGGCGATGATGTTCGAGAGCGCGCCGGGCGATCTCGATCGGGAGCTGTTCGAGCCGGAGCGGGCGTTGGTGGCCGTGGATGGTGATCAGTTCGTCGGTACTGCGAAGGCGATGACTCGGGATCTGTCGGTGCCGGGGGCTGTGGTGCCGGCTGCGCACATCACGGCGGTCGGCGTCAAAGCCACTCATCGCCGGCGGGGGATCCTGTCCAGCTTGATGAGCCGGCAGTTGCGCGAAGTGCCAGAGGCGTTGGCGGTGCTGTGGGCCAGCGAGCCGGGGATCTACGGGCGGTTCGGGTACGGGCCAGCTGCTTGGGGTGTGTCGTACGAGGCTGATCTGCGGAACATCAAGCCGTATCCGGTGACGAGCGGGGCCGGTCGTCTTGAGGAAGTGCCGGCCGAGGACGCCGCGGGGCAGTTGGCACCGATGCTTCGGGGGCTGCAGGAGAAGCGGCCGGGGGTGTCGGGGCGGTCGGAGTTGGAGTGGCGCAGGCGGTTGGAGGACAAGCCGGACCATCGCGGTGGGAAGACCGCGCGCCACATCCTTGTGCATCGCGACGAAGCCGGCGGCTTGGACGGGTACGCGCTGTGGCGCGGCAAGTTGAGTTGGGGACCAGCGGGTCCGGCCAACGAGGTGACCGTGGAGGAGTTCGTCGCTCTCGAGCCGAACGCCTACCACGCGCTGTGGCATCACCTGCTGACGCTCGACCTGGCCGGCAAGCTCGAGTACGGCCATGGCGCGCTCGACGAGCCGCTGCAGCAGTTGGTGACCAATCCGTTGGCGCTCACCCGGCGGCTGGGGGAGTCGCTGTGGGTTCGGATCACCGATGTCGGCCGGGCGCTGGAGCAGCGACGGTATGCGACCAGCGTGGACGTCGTGATCGAGGTGACCGATGACCTGATCAAGACCAACAACGGCCGGTACCGGCTGACCGGTGACACCGAGCAAGCTACTTGTGAACCCACCGAGTCAGCGCCGGATGTCTCGCTGTCGGTGAGGGAGCTCTCCGCGGCGTACCTGGGTGGTCGTGCGCTGAGCGAGTTCGCTGCGACGGGTCGAGTCACGGAGAACACTGCCGGCGCTCTGAATGCGCTGACGGCCGCACTCCGCTGGCCGGTGGCCCCGGTGAGCATCGAGGTCTTCTGAAGGACGTCAGAAGACCTCGATGAGAGAAGCTACTGCGGAAGCTCCTGGCCGGTGCGTTCCGCGTGCATGTATTTCGCGTACCACGCCGGCCACTCGGCATCGTGCTCGCCGCCGTTGCGCGCTTCGTGTTCGCCGTGGGCCGTCGCGGCGCGGGTGAGGGCCTGCTCAAGGTCTTCGACTGAGGTGTACGTGACCTCCGTGGCGTCCACCCGGCCGGGGAGGCGGGTGGTGACTTCCTGGAGGAGCCAGGTGTTGCCGTCGGGGTCGGCGAACGTGGCGAACGAGCCGTAGCTGGCGCGTTCGTCCGCGGGGCCCGTGGCGCGGCCGGGGTTGTCGGCCAGGAACTGGGCGCCTGGGGTCTCGGGGTGGAACGCCGGGCTGACGTCGACGCCCCGGGCGGCGAGTTCGTCCCGGGCGGTCTCGATGTCGGAGACGATCAGGTAGAGGCCTTGCGCGGAGCCGGGTTCGGCGGTCGTGATGTTGCTGCCGAACTGGACGGACGCCGGTGAACCCGGAGGCGTGAACTGCACTACACGGAAGCCGTTGTCGAAGGCGAAGTCGGCGTCGAGGCGCCACTCCAGCCGCTGGTAGAACTCCTTCGCCCGGTCGACGTCCGTCACCGGGATGACGACCGCCTCGAACTTGAAGTCGGTACTCATGGCTTCCTCCTGAGATGTTGATTCTGCTGGGAACAACATCCCGCCGTACCTGCGGCATTCCACCCAGCCGTTGCCGATTTCAACGAAAGGCCGGGGGAGTGCCGTGCAGAGCTCGGGTCGTGGCGTCGGGGTCGGCGAAGAAGTTGGGGACCTGTAGTTCGCTGTCGTAGAGGCGGTGGAAGACCGGGGTCTGTGAGCCGGACATCGGGGGAACGATCCAGCTCCAATCGGTGGGGCAGCGGCGGCCGGCGCGTTCCTCCCGTTCCAGGTGGACGAGGAATCTGCGGGACTCGGTGTGATGGTCGGTGATGCTGACTCCGCTCGACCGGAACGAGTGCAGTACGGCGCGGTTGATCTCGACCAGGGCACGGTCGCGCCACAGCGTCGCCTCGTCGGAGGTGTCGAGACCGAGCCGCTGGGCGACCTCGGGGACCAGCGCGTAACGGTCGCTGTCGCCCAGGTTCCGGGCGCCGATCTCCGTGCCCATGTACCAGCCGTTGAAGGGAGCGGCCGGGTAGGACACCCCGCCGATCAGCAGGCGATTGCTGCTGATCACCGGGACCGCGTGCCACCGCAGGCCCAGCTCGGCGAACCACGCCAGCTCGGGGTGCTCGAGGGAGACCTCGTGGACCGACTGCGAGGGGAGTTGGAACATCCGCGGTCCCTCGTCGACGGTCTCCACGACAAGCGGGAGTACGTCGAAGGCTCCGCGGACCTCGGGCGGCTGCCACCCGCGCCGCACGAGTTCGCGGGTGAACGACACGTAGCGGGGATCCCCGAGCACGCGCCCGTCCGGTTGCTCGTAGCCGGCGTACCGGATGAGTTGCTCGTTCCAGATCCTGGGGGCGGGCCGGTTCGGAGTCTCCGGAGCGAACACGCTGATCATCGGCCGGATCTTGCCGCCGTTGTGCGCCGCGCGCAGATGGTCGAAGCAGTGCCGGGCAACGCCGCCGGCGTCGCCGACGGTCCTCAGGTCGCGCACCTGGAGGCTGCGCCAGTACAGGCGTCCGATGCACCGTGCATTGTTGCGCCAGGCAACGCGAGCGCCGAACGCCAACTCCTCAGGGGTGTGCCAGTACGTGCCGGTCAGGTCGATCTCGCGCATCACCGCGGCGAGCCGCGGTCCGAGCCAGCCGGCCTGCGGGTTCTCGGCGTGGTAGAGCTCGAAGAACTCCTCGGCCGCTGCGCGAATCGCATCGCTTCCCGGGGTCTCCGGAGCTGGTTCGGGATCGCGCCGGTGCACCGGTCTGGCCCGGACCCTTCCAGGTCCTGGCGACGCCCGTCGGCCAGCGCGCGGGATCTGCGGCCACGGCCGGTCGCCGACCTGCAGCAGCTGCTCCCCAGGGCGAGCGACGAGTTGGTGTGCGCAAATCCCCACTGCCAGCAAAACAATCGCCACGACCGGTACGACGACACCCGCGCGGCTCACGAACAGGTCCCAGCCGAGTTCGACCGCGCCGATGGTGACGCCGGACACCGCCAGGCCGGCCACGGCGAATGCGACAGCCACCAGCGGACTGTGCCGTGTTGCCGGCTGGTCGGCCGCGACGTCGTGGAACGGGCATGTCGCCGGTGAGTCGTTCATGTCGTGCCTCCACAACCTGACGTGCCGACGGCAGCGAGAACTTCTGTTGTGTCGTGTGCCTGGGCGGGTCTCCGAAGAGTTGGCACGGAGTCGGTCCCTAGCCTGCGGCCCCCGGACCGCTCCCGGTCCGGAAACGCGGTGGAGTGTCCCTGGGGGCGTCGAACAGCGGGTCGGGCGCCACATGACCCGGTTCGCCGGGCTGCGCCGTGGCCGCGAGCTGATCGACCTCGGTGGCGAACGAGCTCACGATCGACTGCATCTGCGCCTGGGCCGTCTGGGCGTACGCCCGAACCTGCTGCCCGGCCGTGTCCATCGCCTCCGCGACGATCCTGCGCTCGTGCTCGCGGGCCTGCCCGATGCGTTCGCGCGCGTCCCGGCTGACGTCCTGGACCATCTCCTCGACCACGAGCTGTGCCTGGCTGAACATCTGGACGACCTGCTCGTTCACCCGGTCGCCGGCCTGCTCGTACTGGTCCAGCTCCCCCTGCACGCGCTGCAGCTCGGCCTGGAGACGGGCAATCTCGGAGCGGCTGTCGCCGAGCTCCTGGTCCATGGCCTGCACCTGGTCAGCGAGCCGATCGAGGTAGCCGTAGACCTCGCCCGCGTCGAGACCACGCATCCGCCGCTGGAACGTCTCGTCCCGGATCGACCGCGGTGTCAGTCGCGGAGAGGTGTCGCGGTGGTTGTTGGTCCTCACTCGGTGTCTCCTGCCGTGATAGCGATGGCCCGGCCGTGTGCTCGTCCGCGGCCGCGTAGTAGAAGTGCTCGTACTTGATGTGTTCGGGGGACATGCCGGCGGCGGCGAGCCGCTCGAGCGTGTGGGCGACCATCTGCGGGCCGCCGCACACCATCGCCGTCCGGCCGTGCAAGGCCTGACGGGCCGCGACTGTGCCGACCTTTCCGCGGACGCCTGGATAGGACGGGTCGTCGGACACGACTTCGGTGTACTCGAACCACGCGCGGGTCTGCGCCAGTTCGCGCAGCCGGGGCCGGTCGTAGAGATGCCAGGGCATCCGGACGCCGTGGAGCAGGTGGACCAGGGGTCCGCTGCCCGACCGATGCCACTCGCGGTCGATCTGTTCGACCAGCGCCAGCAGCGGAGCCAGACCGGTACCACCGGCGACCAGCAGCAACTCCCGCGCGGCGTTGTCGCGCAGCGTCAGCCGCTCACCGACCGGCGCGCCCAGCTTCACGGTGTCGCCGACCTTCAAAGAACGCACCACGGTCGGGCTCACCAGCCCGCCGTCGATCTGCTGGACGTGCAGATCGATCGAGCCGTCCGAGCGCGGGGCGTTGGCGGGGCTGAAGTACCGCCACTGCCGGGGGCGTTGCGGGATCTCCATGGACACCGACTGGCCGGGGCGGAACTCGAACGGGCGCCGCGGCCGGACCGTGAGCAGCGTGAGGTCCATCGTCCGTCGCTCGGCGGAGATCACGTCGGCATCCCACCAGTCGGGGCTGGACTCCGACGACATCTCGGCGGCTTCGACCATGATCCGGGCCACCACCTGGTACGCCGCGGTCCAGTGCGCGGCGAGCTCCTCGTCCCAGTCGGACCCGAGAAAGTGCATCAGCGTCGCGCACAGCGAGGCGCCGACCGCGTTGTAGTGCTCCGCGAGTACGGCGTACTTGCGGTGGTCGCGGCCGAGGTGTTGCAGGAAGGACGCGTCGTTCTCGATCTGGTCGGCGTGGCTCACGATCCGGCCGAGGGCGCCGACGAACTTGTCCCGCTGGTTGGACATGGACAGCGGGAACATCGATCGCACTTCGGGATAGGACACGAACAGGTGAGAGTAGAAGTACAGCGGGACCTGCTCGCCGTGTTCGGTGACCTGGTCCCAGCTGCGTTGCAGGGCGTATGCATCCATCGGGCTTCGCTATCTGTCTCGAAACGGCAGCTCTTCGAGGTAAGCGAACGGTTGATCAGTCGCAGACCCGTTTTTCCGGTCGCCGGCCGCTCGTGCCGGCACGTACTGCGTTGACAAGGGTGCCCTCCCAGATCCAGTCCCCGAGTCTTTTCTGTCCTTCGACGATTCCGATCTACCCTAGGCCCGATGGGCTGAAACCGGTGCGGAGAACTCAATCGTCTCGAAATTCAGGATCGCCCGAACGCTTGATATTTGGACGGTTCTGCGGTTGGGTGCGCGGGCCGCGCGCCCGGTGCGTAAATGTTGCTAGCGGCAACTGATTCTTTTCGCAGGTCAGACACCGATTCACCGGGCAAGCTCCGCGACGGCGCAAAAAGTGGTCTATTCCGCTCGCCTTTAGTGGTCTACCCCGGAATATGCCCTGAAATAGCAATCGGGGGCCGGAAGAATCCGGCCCCCGAGCTGTCGAACGCGTCCGGCTACGCAGATTCCAGCGCGTTGGTGAGCAGGGTGACAAGGGCCTCGACCTGGATGTCGGTGGTGGCCAGCTCCTCGGCGCTGGCGCCGTCGAGGGCGACCGCGGCCAGACCCGCCTTGGAGTCGATCAGGTCGGCGATCCGGGTGTCGATGGTCTGCGCCGCGATGACGCGCCAGGCCGTGACGGGCTCTTGCTGGCCGATGCGGTGGACGCGGTCGATGGCTTGGGTCTGTTCGGCGTTGGTCCAGGACAGTTCGGCCAGGACCACGTTGGACGCGACCTGCAGGTTCAGGCCCACGCCGGCGGTCAGCAACGAGCAGACGACGATCGAGACGTCCGGGTCGTTGACGAAGGCGTCGATGTTCTTCTGGCGGGCCGTGGGGGACTGGTCGCCCCGGATCGAGGCGTACTGGATGCCCCGGTCGGCGAAGAGCTGCTCGGCGGTGTCCATCGCCTCGATGTGGCGGGCGAAGTACACGACCTTGCCGACGTTGTGCGCCAGCTGGGCGGCGTAGTCGGCGGCCAGGGCGGCCTTCGCCTTGCCGATCCGGCGGACGAGGGTGAAGACGTTCTCGCCGGTCTTGGCGGTGGAGGTCTCGGTGCGTTCCCACTCGGCGACCTGGCGGACCAGGTGGTGGTCGATGCCGTCGACGGTGACGCCGGACGTGCGCATCTCCAGCGCGGTGCGGTAGCGGTTGACCAGGCGCTCGGCCAGCTCGCGTTCGGCTTCGCGGATCGAGCGGCCGACCGAGCCGTCGAGCTCGACGGGCAGGTTGGCGATGCGGCGGGCCGGGATGTCGGCGGCGACGTCGACCTTGCGGCGGCGCACGATGCCGAGGTCGATCACGCTGGCGCGGGCCGCGGGGTAGAAGGCGGGATCGGCCGGGGTGAGATCGGTCGCCTCGAGCTTCTCCATCAGTTCGGCGCCCGGGATCTTCTCCTCGATCCAGCCGAGGTACTGCCAGATCGCGGTGAAGTCCTCGATGTCGTTGATCAGCGGCGTACCGGTCAGGGCCATCAGCAGCGGGCGCGCCGTGCGGGACCGGATCCGCTCCGACAGGTGCAGCACGTTGCGCGAGCGGTGCGACTTCTTGTTCTTGATGAAGTGCGCCTCGTCGACGACCATGCCGCGGAAGCCGAGGTCGCCGAGCCAGCCGACGTGGCGGTCGAGCACCTCGTAGTTCACCACGACGATGTCGGCGAAGCCGTCGATCGAGTCGCCGTCTCCCTGGATCACCGTCGCCTTGCGCTTCGGTGTCCACAGCTCGGCCTCGCGGGCCCAGTTGGTCTTGACGACGTTCGGCACGACGACGAGCAGCGGGTACGCGTTGGCGGCCTGGGCCGCGAGCAGCGCCTGGGCCGTCTTGCCCAGGCCGGGCTCGTCGGCCAGCAGGAACGTCCGGTGGCCGGCCGCGACCGAGGCGATCAGCTGCGCCTGGTGCAGCATCAACTCGCGGCCGCCCGCGGCCGAGAGCGAGGACGGGTCGGGCAGCGACATGCTGGCCGTGGCCCCCGCCTGCTCGAACGACCGCAGCAGCGGACCGATCAGCTCCCAGCCGGCGAGGCGACGGGGGCGGGCTTCCTTCTGCGGAGCAGCGGAGAAGTCCGGGGCGAGGAACGGGTTCGCCAGCTGGCGAGACACGACCGACTGCGGCACGACCTGGCGAGGCGGCGGGGCCGCCTCGGTCGGCTGCGCGACCGGCGCGGGCTTCTCCACCGGCGCCTCGAGGCCTGCGGCGCGCAGCATCTCGCGCTGGAGCGCCACGGCGGCTTCGGACATGACGGCGTCCTCGGCGAGCAGGGCGAGCAGCGAAGGCTCACGGGCGGCGGTCTTGGCGAGGATCGTCGCGACGCCGTCGAGTCGCCGCAACTGCTCGGCGCGGTAGGCGTCGGTCGCGGTCGTGTCGCCGTTCACCTGGGCGCGCTCGTGGCGGACCAGCAGGCCGATGACCTGGAACTTCGTCCGGACCGAGGGCACGATCGCGCCGCGCTCGACCGCGGCCTCGACCTCCCGTACGGCGCGCGCGAGGACGGGGATCAGCCCGTCGGAGTCGTCGGTACGGCGGCGTCGCCGCGCGCCGCCCCGGGGCGTGCCGGGCGAACCGCCGCGCGACGAACCGCTGGATCCGCCGCGCGAAGCGCCACCCGACCCCTTGCGCGGAGCGCCGCCCGACCCGCCGGACGAACCGCTCGACCCACCCCGCGAGGACCCGGCCGACCCACCCCGCGAGGACCCGGTCGACCCTCCGCGCGCAGCACTCGTCGAACCACCACGCGAAGCGCCGGCTGAACCGCCGCGCTGCGCGTCGGTGCCGGTCTGGCGACGACCTCGGTTGGCCAAGAATCCTCCTCAAAGCCACCACGGCACGGTGCCGTGGCACAACACAACGCCTACGCCGTCGCCGGTTCGGGGACCGGCACACGGCACGGTCCACCAACTCGTCGAGCGGCCGAGGACTCCGGCGGAACTGGCCGGCCGTCGTGCGGGACGACGGGTGATCGGCCGTGGGATCCAGCCCCGGGCGAAGTGGATGCGGCGGAGATCAGCGGTGCGGGGGCGTTCAGCCCACAGCCAATAGTAGTTCCCCGCCCCCGGTGGCTGTCACCGGTACGGAGAGGTTATCCGTCCGGGCGGTCCACCTCGGGGTGGCGTCGACTTGTCCACAGGCACCGACGAGCCTTGATGCACAATCTGTGGACGGTTGTGGACAACCTGTAACAGGGAATCGCAGCCGGCTGAAACATCGCGTTCGGGAAGCATCACGGGGTACCGGGGCGGCATGACCGAACCGAGCGATGACCAGTACACGGACCAGGACTCAGAACCGACGATGACCGCTCCCACTGAAGGCCGGCCCGACGGTACCGAAGCCTCACAGCCCACCGAGCGCAGCGACGACGACGGCGAGTTGCCGCCCGACGATGCGCAGGGGACGCGGCGGAAGGAAGGGTATTTCGAGCAGCCTGAGTGAGTAGGGCGGGAGGCGTCCGGTTGACTGGTGCTCGCCCTGGCCCGTCTCGGAAGGACCTCCATGCAGTTCGCATTGCTGTACTACTACGACCCCGCGGTCGCGGGTCCGACGAAGGAGGAGCTGCTCGACTGGCTGGCCTTCGACGGCGCCGTACGGAAGGCCGGGGCGTTCGTGCACGAGGCGGGATTCCACTCGGCGTCGCGCGCCCGCACCGTCCGGGTGCGCGACGGCAAGCCGGCGACCGAGCAGGGCGGGGCGACCGGCGCGCCGGTCCTGGCCGGCTACTACGTCATCGATGTCGACACCATCGAGGCCGCCGAGGGCTGGGCGGCGAGGATCCCGACCGCGCGGTACGGCGCGGTGGAGGTCCGCCCGATCGTCCAGTACGACGCCTGACGCCCCGCCGACCACCTCGGCGCGATCCGCGAATCGCTCGGAATCGTTTCCAACAACCTCGCTCGCATCCTGAGACGAACCGCCGATCCGGCCCGCACGCGGCGTCCCGGGTTGGTTAGGTAGACCGGGAGATCGTTTTCCGGCGCAGCGCCGGGACCGGTCGGCAGACCAACCTGGTGCGAGGAGGAGAAGGTGTCGAAACCGCTCAAGATCGCGGCGCTGGGATTCTGGCACGTGCATGCGGGGGACTACGCAAGACAGGCTCAGCAGCATCCGGGCACCGAACTCGTCGCGGTCTGGGACGACGAACCAGCGCTCGGCCGGCCCGGGGCCGAGCAGTTCGGCGTGCCGTACACCGACGACCTGGACGCACTGCTGGCGCGCGACGACCTCGACGGCGTCACGGTCACCACCGCGACCACCGTGCATCGGGACCTGATGGTGAAGGTCGCGAACGCCGGCAAGCACATCTTCACCGAGAAGGTGCTCGCGCCGACGGTCGCGGAGGCCGAGGAGATCGTCGCCGCGGCCGATGCCAACGGCGTGAAGCTCGTCGTCTCGCTGCCGCGGCTCGCCCACGGCTACACCCAGGCGATCCGCGAGGTGATCGACAGCGGTGACCTCGGCACGCTCACGTACGGCCGGGTCCGGCTGTCGCACGACGGCGCCGTGTCGGACGGCGGCAAGGGTGGCTGGTTGCCGGAGCGCTTCTTCGAGGCGAAGACGGCGATCGGCGGCGCGCTCACCGACCTCGGGTGTCACCCGGTCTACCTGACCCAGCTGTTCCTCGGTGCGACACCGGAAACCGTCAGTGCGACGTACCGGTCGGTGGCAGGTCTGGGGCTGGAGGACAACGCGGTCGCGACGATCGGGTACGGCGACCAGAAGATCGGGGTGATCGAGGCGGGCTTCGCGAGCCGGAACCCGTTCACGATCGAGCTCTTCGGGACCGAGGGAAGTCTGACGTACACCGAGGACGGCAACTCGCTGCGGGTCTTCGGACCGGCGTTCGGGGAGGGAAGGCAGCTGCCCGTCCCCGAGCACGGCAAGGACCCGTTCGCGCAGTGGGTGGACCACATCAACGACGGCACGCGCGCCGACGACAACCTTGCGCGAGCGGTCGAGCTGACCCGGATGGTGGTCGCCGCCAACGAGTCCGCCGAGCAGGGCACGGTCGTCCGGTACGACGGCCCGGCCGCCTGACCGATCCAGTCGAAGGAGACATCCATGCCAGACATCAAGGTCGGACTGATCGGCGCCGGCGGCATCGCGACCGCCCACATCCACGGCTACCGTGAGCACTCGGATCGCATCCGCGTGACCGCCGTGGCCGACGCCGTCGAGCAGACCGCGGCCGACCGGGCCGGCGAGCTCGGCGCCACGCCGTACACGGACTACCGGCAGATGCTCGAGATCGAGGAACTCGACGCGGTCGACATCTGTTTGCCACACCACCTGCACCGGGACGCGATCGTCGCCGCCGCGGAGGCCGGTAAGCACATCCTGTGCGAGAAGCCGCTGTGTCTGACGGCGCAGGAAGCGGCGGACGTCAAGGCGGCGGTCGCGGCGGCGGGCGTGACGCTGATGTGCGCGCACAACCAGTTGTTCCTGCCAGCTGTGGCCAAGGCCAAGGAACTGCTCGACGCCGGGACGATCGGGACCGTGTACGAGGTCCGAACCACCGACAGCTTCTACAACGACTTCGACCCGTCGACGATGGGCTGGCGCGCGAGCGCCGCGACGAGTGGTGGTGGCGAGCTGATCGACACCGGCTACCACCCGACGTACCTGCTGCTGCATCTGGCGGGTGGGACGCCGGTCGAGGCGACCGCGATGCTGTCGACGCACCGGCTGAAGTTCATGGAGGGCGAGGACTCGGCGCAGGTGCTGGTCAGGTTCGACAACGGGGTCGTGGGTCAGCTGGTGACGAGTTGGGCGTACCAGCCGGCTGCGGTGACCGAGCGGTTCTCGGTGGTGGGGGAGCTCGGAGCTCTGCACAGCGACGGGAACTCGCTGACGATTCGGCTGCGGTCCGGTGAGATCAGCACGGTCGAGCTGGAGCCGGTCAACACGTTCGTCGCCGAGATCGGCCACTTCGCCGACTCGCTGCTCGGCAAGACGCGCCCGCTGCACACCGAGGAGGAGGGCATCGCGGTGCTCGGCATCCTGCTGGCGGCGTACGAGGGCGCTCGCAGCAAGACGATTGCCCCTGTGCTCAACCTCTGACCGCTCTCAGGGCGCGGCTGAGCGGCGAGACCTCCGACTCAGCTGTCTGCGCAGGGCCTTGAGGTGCTCCGCCGTGTCCTGTGGTGGTGGAATCGTCGACGCGAGTGTGTCCAGCAGCTTGGTGTAGGAATCCACGTCGTCGCGCTTGTCCAGATACAACGCGCTGGTCAGATGCTCCAGATAGACCACATCCGGTAGATCGGCCTCGGGGAACCGGAGCACGCTGAACGCTCCGCCCGAGGCGGCGTGACCCGTGCTGGCCGTGGGGATGATCTGCAGCGTGATGTTCGGGCGCTCGATCGCCTCGAGCAGTGCGGTCAGTTGGGCGCGAAGGACCTCGGGCCCGCCGATCGGGCGTTGCAGCGCGGACTCCTCGACGATCGCCCACAGCTTGAGTGGTGGCTCGCGGTCCAGGGCTTCCTGCCGGGTCCGCCGGAGCGCGACGAACTGCTCGATCTCGTCCTCGGTGCGGTCTCCGGTCGCGGTGAGCTGGGCGACGGCCCGCGTGTACTCCGGGATCTGCAGCAGGCCGGGCACGAACTGGACCTCGTAGGTACGAATCAGCGACGCGGCCGCCTCAAGACCGAGGTAGGCGTCGAACCAGTCCGGAGTGACGTCGCCGTACTGGTGCCACCAGCCGGGGTTGTTGGCGTCGCGGGCGAGCTGGAGCAGACGCTCCCGCTCGGCGTCGTCGCGGACGTCGTACAGCGTGAGCAGGTCGAGTACGTCGCGCTGCTTGAAGCCGACCCGGCCGAGCTCCAGCCGGCTGATCTTCGACTCCGAGCCGCGGATCGCCCAGCCGGCGTCGGCACGACTCACCCCGGCGCGCTCCCGCAGTCGTCGCAGGTGCGCGCCCAGCATGATGCGCAGGGCCGTCGGCCCCGGCTCGTTCCGCCCGGCCATGCCATCAGTTTACAGGAAGATCGAACAGATGTTCGATTCGCTCGGTAAACTGGTAGTGATGTGACAGGTGGGATGAAAAGGGTCTACCGCAGCGACTTCGTGAACATGAGAACAGCGTCGTCGTCGAGCCGAACCAGCTCGCCGGGTGGAACCTGACGGTGGTCGTAGATGACGCCGCGCCCGTCGGGGATGTAGCCGCGTCGCACGTACATGCGCTGTGCGGTGCCGTAGTCCGGGTAGAGGCCGACCCCGATGCCGACGACGTCCGAGCGTTCGGCGACCAACTGCTCGGCGAGGTCCATCAGGCGACTGCCGAGTCCGCGCCGGCGGTACGCCGGCAGCACGTTGAAGTCCTGGATCTCCGGGATGCCGTTGAACGGCTCGTACGGCGACTGCCACCGCACGGTCACGTACCCGGCGATCTGCTCGGCGCCGTCGAGGTCGATCGTCGCGACCAGGACATCGCGCCGGCCGGCCTCCTGGTCGAGCAGGAAGGCCTCGAACTGGCTGACCGGTTTGTCCCACCCGACCGCGACGAACGCGGCCGAGATGACCGCCGGATCGCCCGCGCGCATCCGGCGGATCGTGAAGGCGTCGCTCATGTCCATCTCCCCAGGGTCGCGAACCTGGCGAGCCTAGGCGCTCCGGCTGCCGGAGTCGTCCCGTTTTCCGGCGGGGTCAGTCCCGCAGGAACTCCGCACGCCAGCGGTACGACGTGGGATCGGAGGGACCGGGCACACGTTCGAGCTGAATGAGCCGCAAGTCGTCGACCGCGAACGCCTCGACACCGGCGCGGGTGAGCGGCCAGGGCGGGCCTTCGATGTCGGCGTCCGGCTGGCCGTCATCCCGGGCGGCCGCGATGACGACCAGGCTGCCTCCGGGGCGGACCTGTTCGCCGACCTGGCGGGTCGCGTCCGGTTGCAGAGCAATGGGCAGGGCCTGGACAGTGAAGATCTCGACGACCAGGTCGAAGGCTCGATGCCATTCCGTGGGCGGGTTGAGCAGGTCGGCGACCACGTACTGCGCCTTGGAGTCGGGATGGGCCTGCTGGGCGGCTTCGACCGCGGCGGGGGAGATGTCGAAAGCGATCGTGTCGAAGCCCAGGTCGGCGATCAGCTCGGCGTCCCAGCCGGTTCCCGCACCGACCACGAGCGCGCGTTTGCCGCTGCCGTCGGGCTCGGCCGTGGACACCCAGTCGGCCAGCAGTGGGTGCGCCATCCCGCGATCCCACGGTATAACGGCGCGGCCGTCCGCGGCCGCGGTGTACAGCCGGTCGAACCAGCCGGTCGGATCGTCGGCGGCCAGTGACTCCCGCGCGAGCCGGCGGGTCGCGACGTCAGGGTCGGCGGCGGAGTCCTGAGCTTCGGCTTGGTCGGTCATGAGGCCTCGTCTGGAGTGTGGATGGACCGTACGGTCTGCACAGTGTCCGCCTGGTCGGGGGTCTTGTCCTCGCGATACCGCAGCACGCGGGCGAAGCGCAGCGCCATGCCGGCGGGGTAACGCGGTGAGGTCTGCACGCCGTCGAACGCGATCTCGACCACGATCTCCGGCCGCAGGTAGACGGTGTAGTCGTCGCGGCGGACGGCGATCTCCTGGAATCGCTCGGTCTGCCAGCGCAGCAGCTCGTCGGTGAGGCCCTTGAACGTCTTGCCGAGCATGACGAACTCGCCGGTGGTCTCGTCGCGCGCGCCGAGATGGAGGTTCGACAGCCAGCCGGTCCGGCGGCCGTGGCCCCACTCGGCGGCCAGGACGACGAGGTCGAGGGTATGGGTCTGCTTCACCTTGACCCAGCCGGACCCGCGCCGGCCCGCCTCGTACGGCACGGTCAGCGACTTGACCATCACGCCCTCGTGGCCGCGGCCGACGGCGTCGGCGAAAAACGCCTGGCCGGCTTCGGCGTCGTCGGTCACCAGACGCGGGATACGCCGGTGCTCCGGGACGAGTTCGCTCAACCACTCGTGCCGCTCGGCGCCGCCGAGGCCCAGCAGGTCCTGCCCGTCGAGATGCAGGATGTCGAAGAAGTACGGCGTGAGCGGCACCGTGTCCGGACCGGTCGCCGCGCGGGTCGCCGTCCGCGAGCCGGTCACCTGGAACGCCTCCGGGCGGCCGTCGGGGCGCAGGGCGATCAGCTCGCCGTCCAGCACGACCTGCTCGGCCTTCAGCTCCAGCGTCGCGGTCACGACCTCGGGCACTCGGCTGGTGATGTCGTCCAGCGTGCGGGTGTAGACGACGACGTCCGAACCGTAACGGTGGACCTGGATGCGGATGCCGTCGAGCTTCCACTCCAGCGCGGCCGGTGAGCCGGTCTTGTCCATCGCCTCGGCGACGGTGGTCGCGGACTGGGCGAGCATCGGCTGCACCCCGCGCCCGACCTCCAGCCCGAACTGCGCGAGCCCGGCCTCGCCCTCGGTCAGCGCGGCCACGGCGACCGGCGCCGCCGCACCTCGCAGCATCGTCGCCGCACGGATCTTGGCCAGCGGGATCCCGGTCGCCTTCGCGACGGCGTCGGCCATCACGCCGTCCAGCGCGCCCTGGCGCAGCTCGCCCGCGACCAGCAACCGCAGGAACGTCTGCTCCGCCGCGGTCGCCCGGCCGAACAGCGCGTCGACCGCCTCCCGCCGGCGCGCCTGCGAGCCCGCACCGGCGATCTCGGACAGCTCGGCGAAGGCCCGGTCGACCTCCTCGACCGTCAGCGACGGCTCCGCCGCCGGCGCGGGCACTTCGGCCAGCGTCCGCCAGCCCACCCCGGTCCGCCGCTGGCGCAGCTCGCCGGACAGATAGGTGACGACGACCTCGGTCTCGACCGGGTCGGTCGCGGCCGACAGCAGCTCCGCGATGAACCCGGCCTTCGCGAGGCGCGACCGCGTACCGCTCAGGGCGGTGGAGGTGGCGACCACATCGGCGAGCAGCATGGTCCCAGTCTCACCCATGCCACCGACAGTTTCCGGGACCGACCGGCGGCGCTACGGAGCCTTCGGCAGGTCGTCGAGGAAGTCGGCGGACGGGGTGAAGAACAAGGTGCCGGTGACCGCGGTGGAGAAGTCGAGGATGCGGTCGTAGTTGCCGGCCGGTTCGCCGAGGAACATCCGGCGCAGCATCAGCTCGGTCACGCCCGGGTCCTTGGCGTAGCCGATGAAGTACGTGCCGAACTCCTGTTCGCCGATCGAGCCGAACGGCATGTTGTCGCGCAGGATCTGCAGCTCGTTGCCGTCGGCGTCCTCGATCACGTTCAGCGCGATGTGGGAGTTCGACGGCTTGGCGTCGTCGTCCAGCTCGATGTCCTCGAGCTTGGTCCGGCCGATCACCAGCTCCTGCTGCTCGACGGTCAGGGCGTTCCAGGCCAACATGTCGTGCAGGTACTTCTGCACGATCACGTAGCTGCCACCGGCGAACTCCGGGTCTTCCGCGCCGATCAGCACCGCGTCCTCGGCGTCGCGGCCGCTCGGGTTCTCGGTGCCGTCGACGAAGCCGAGCAGGTCGCGCATCTCGAAGTACTTGAAGCCGTGCACCTCGTCGACGACGGTCGCGGCGCCGTCCAGCACCTTCATGATCTGCTGGGCCAGCTCGAAGCACTGGTCGAGCTGCGCGGCGCGGATGTGGAAGAGCAGGTCGCCCGGGGTGGACACGGCCTTGTGCTTGCCGCCGTCGAGTTCGGCGAACGGGTGCAGTCCGCGCGGCCGCGGCCCGCTGAACAACCGGTCCCAGGCGTCGGAGCCGATGCTGGTCACGCACGACAGGTTGCCCGCGGGGACGCGGAACCCGACCGAGCGGGTCAGGCCGGTCACGCGCTCGAGGAGGTCACGCGCCTTCTCCTCGCCGCCCGGTTCGATCCGGACCACGAGAAAGATCGCCGAGCCGGTCAGCGGCATCAGCACCGACTGCGGCAGCGCGCGCGTCGAGGCGGTCGGACCGGGCGTCGGGTCGGTCACCATCAGGAGCTCCTCCAGTTCGTACGACGTTCAGGCGTCAGCATGCAGGAATCGGTCGCCGGGCCGCCGCATCGGGGTGCCCGTGCGTCCCGGGCGAGCAGCTGTCAGGCCGGTCGCATCAAGCGGTCCAGGAAGGCGATCAGCAGAGCTTCCCGCAGACGTGGGGGAGCGACGTCGAGCAGCGCGTTGACCGGCGCCATCCGGTCGGGCAGGCTGCCCGTCGCCGCCGTATCGCCGAGACCGGCGATCGCCAGCAAGCCGTCGAACGCGTCGTCGTCGAGCGTGGCCGGGTCGAGTGCACCGGCTGCAGCGGCGAGCTCGGGCGCGACCTGGACGGGACCTGCCGCCTGGGCCGCGCGGGTCGCCGTACCGAGTGCTTCGACCAGTTCGTCCAGACGGCCGGCGGTTGCCGCGCTGACGGTGAGGTGCAGCGACGCCGAATGATCACGGAAGCTCAACTGCGGCTGGACGAACCAGCCGAGCTCGGCCATCTCGTCCGCGAGCGTGAACACGTCGGCACGATCGTCGCTGCGCAGCGCCACCAACGTCGTCGCCGGCTCGGCGAGCACACTCAGCCCGTCGATCTCGTCGACCCGTTTCGCCAGGTGCACGGTCGCGTCGTACGCGCTGCGCGCCAGCCGCCGATAGCCGTCGTCGCCGATGTGCTGGACGACGGCCCAGGCAGCGGCGAGCGGCGCGCCCGACTTCGTGGACTGCATCGTCGAGTTGAGCATGGTGTAGCCCGGCCAGTCCGCGCTGGCGAAAAACTGCGCTCGGCGCAACGACGCGTCCCGGTGCAGCAGGATCGAGGCGCCCTTCGGGGTGTACGCGTACTTGTGCAGATCCACCGAGATGCTCGTGACCCCCGGTACGGCGAAGTCGAACTCCGGCACGGCCACGCCGTCCAGCCGGAGGTACGGCAGGATCCAGCCGCCGATGCACGCGTCGACGTGACACCGCACCCCGCGCTCGGCCGCGACCGCCGCGACCTCGCGGATCGGATCGACCACGCCGTGCGCGTACGACGGCGCGCTCGCGACCAGCAGCACCGTGTTGTCGTCACAGGCTTCGGCCATCGCCCCCGGATGCGCGGTGAACGTCTCCGGATCGACATCGACGACCACGGCCCGGACGCCGAAGTAGTGCGCGGCCTTGTGGAACGCGGCATGCGCCGTCGAGGGGATCACCATGTTCGGCGAGGAGAAGCCGGCCGCGTCGCGGGCGGCCTGGACCGCGAGCAGGACCGACTCCGTTCCGCCGGACGTGACCGTCCCGACCGCGGACGGGCCGTTCAGCAATCGGGCCGCCCGGCCGACGAGCTCGTTCTCCAATGTGCGCAGGCTCGGGAAGACCGTCGGATCGAGCCCGTTCGTCGCGCCGTACTGTGCGAGCGCCGCGCGGCCGAGTTCGTCGGCCTCGGTCAGTCCGGAGTCGTAGACATAGGCGAGCGTGCTGCCGCCGTGCGTCGGCAGGTCGCCCGCCTGCAGCGCCCGCAATCGGGTCAGGACGTCGTTCATCGCGCCTCCAGGACTTCGCCGGCCGTGAGCTTGTACCGCGTCAACGAGAAGAGACTGAGGGCGATCAGCACCGCGGGCACCAGCGACAGCCCGAGCACGATCGCGTTCACCGCCGATCCCGGCTGCACTGCGGACCGGTCGGTCGACGACACGTAGCCGCCGAGCGCGAGCACCACGGCGTACAGGCCGGGGCCGAGCGCGAGGCCCAGGGTTTCGCCGGCCGTCCAGATCCCGGTGAAGACGCCGGCCCGGCGAACCCCGCTGCGGGCCGCGTCCACGGCCGCGACGTCGGGCAGCATCGCGAGCGGGAACACCTGGGCACCGGTGAAGCCGATCCCGACCACACCGATGGCGGCGTACACGCACCAATCCGGCACTTGCTGGCGGTCGTCAGCGCCAGCGCCCCGAGACCGAGCACGATCGATGCGGTCAAGAACCCTGTCCGCTTGCCGAATCGGTTGCCGAAGGCAAGCCAGAGGGGGCTGACCAGCAACGCCGGGCCGACCACGCAGACGAAACCGATGCTCGCGGCGCCGGGATCGCGCAGCACGTAGCGGGCCAGGTAGTCGATGCCGGCGAGCATCGAGCCGATCGCGAGCGCCTGCAGCATCAAGGTGATCAGCAGCCAGCGGAAGTCGCGGACGCGGGCGACGACGCGGAGCTGATCGCGCAGCGTGCCGGTCGCCTCCTGCGGACGGCCGATCGGGGCGCGCCGCGTCCCGAGGTAGGCGCCGACGGTGCCGATGGCGAGCAGCAGCGCGACGGTCAGGCCCATCACGCGGTAGCCGTCGCGGCCGCCGATCGCGTCGCGGATCGCGGGAGACGCGCCACCGCTGACCAGGATCGCGACGGTGAGGAAGGCGACCCGCCAGGACATCAGCCGGGTCCGCTCGGTGTAGTCGTCGGTGATCTCGGCCGGCATCGCGACGTACGGCACCTGGAAGAACGCGTACGCCGTCGCGCACGCGAGGAAGGCGAGCAGGACCCAGGTCGCGTTCAGCGCTTTCGAACCGAGATCGGGAGCGGCGAACAGCAGCGCGAAGCAGATCGCCAGCGCGAGCCCGGCGCGGAGCAGGAACGGCCGGCGCGGACCGAGCGGCGACTGGTGATGGTCGCTGATCCGGCCGGCAACCGGGTTGAGCAGTACGTCGAGCGCCTTCGGCAGCAGCACGATCGCTCCGGCGGCTCCGGCGGCGATACCAAGGGTGTCGGTCAGGTAGGGGAGCAGCAGCAGACCTGGAACCGTGGCGAACGAACCGGTCGCCACGGAGCCGAGGGCATAGCCGATCCGCACCCGGCGGGCCTGCTGCTCGATCGGCATGGCGGAAGCATGTCAAACAACGCCGGTCCCGTGTCGAGCATTGTCCACAGGGCGTGGAACGCGGCGTGACTTGAGCCGATCTCATAGAGTCTCGGCATGGCGTCGCAGGCAGGGCCCCCGAACGGACCCAACGAACCACCGCACGACCCTGCCCAGGATCCGCGCAACCAACCGCCGCAGCCTGGGTACGGGACTCCGCCGATGCCCCAGGGGCAGCAGCTTCCCGGCGACGGGCCGGGCTTCTGGTCTCCCCAGCAGCCGCCGCCGTGGACCGGGCAGCCACCGCAGCAGCCCTACCAGCTGCCGCCGTACCCGCAGCAACCCCCGCCGTATCCGCAGCAGCAACCGCCGTACGGGCAACAGCCCTACCCGCAGCAGTCGCCGTACGGCCAACCCCCGTACGGGCAGCAGCCCTACGGCTCGGTGCCCTACAACATGCGGCCGCCCGAGCCACGCCAGGTCCCGGCGCCGCCGGGCACGCCGTTCCACCAGCTCGCGCGCAACGTCCGCCACAAGTGGTGGCGACCGCTGCTCGGCACGCTGATGCTGGCCGCTATCGCGTTCGTCCTCACCGCCGGTCTGTTCGTCGTCTGGACCATCGTGCACGGCGCGATCACCGGCGACGTACCGGAGAGCCAGGGCGACAACCTCTTTCCCAACGACCTGGAGAACCTCGCCAGCACGCTGGTGATGCTCGGAATCCTCACCCCCGTGGTCGCGTTCACCGCATGGTTGATCCAGCGCCGCCCGCCGTGGAGCGTCGCGTCGGTGCTCAACCGGATCCGCTGGAAGTGGCTGCTGCTCGCGTGCCTGCCCGGCCTGGGCTACCTCGCACTGTCCTACCTGTTGGGCACGCTGGTCGAGCTGGTCTTCCCGACCGCGGACCCGGTCCAGACCGACGACGGCGCGTGGGTCGGCTTCGCCGCGTTCATCGGCCCGGCGCTGCTGATCCTGCTGCTCGTCCCGTTCCAGTCCGCGGCCGAGGAGTTCGTGTTCCGCGGCTGGCTGGTGCAGACGATCGGCGCCTACGCACCGAGAAGCGACGCCCGCAACGCCGTCACCCGCGTGCTCTGGCGGGTGCTCCGTACGCCGTGGCCGGCGCTGGTCGTCAGCAGTGCGCTGTTCGTGTCGGCGCACGGCTACACCGGCTGGGCGATGGCCGACATCTTCCTGTTCGCGATGACGGTCGGCTGGCTGACGGTTCGCACCGGTGGCATCGAGGCCGCGATCGCCTTGCACGCGCTGAACAACCTGCTCGCCTTCATGTTGCCCGCGGCAACTGGTCAGCTCGACGGCTGGGCCGACCAGGGTGGCGCGCCGTGGACCCTGCTGCTGACCGACATCCCGTGCCTGGCCTTCTTCGCGGTGAGCGTGGTGTGGCTGGCCAAGCGCCGCCGGGTGGCGACGGTCAGCCAGTGAAAACCAGCGGCGCTTGTCGGTGCGATCTGGCAACCTGTCCGCCGTGACGAAGCTGACTCCCGCACCGATCGAGGCCGTCCTGTTCGACTGGGGCGGCACCCTGGCCACCTGGCACGACATCGACCTGTACGCCGTCTGGCGCTCGGTCGCCGCCGTGATCGACGAGCCGCGCGCCGACGAGCTGGCGGCCAAGCTGGTCGCCGCCGAGAACGCCGCCTGGCTGCGGTCGCGCGACGAGCACGTCAGCACGACGCTGGAGGACGTCTGTCTGGCCGCCGAGGTGGTGATGACGCCGGCCGCGCTCGCGGAGTACGAGCGTCAGTGGCACCCGCACACCGAGCTCGACCCGGACGCGGTCGACATGCTCAAGCAGCTGCGCGACCGCGGTTACCGGCTCGGCGTGCTGTCGAACACGATCTGGTCCCGCCGTCGGCACGAGGAGATCTTCGCCCGAGACGCCGTGCTGGAGCTGTTCGACGGCGCGGTCTACACCAGCGAGGTGCCGTGGACCAAGCCGCACCCGGAGACCTTTCTGGCCGCCATGCGGGCCGCCGGCGCCTCCGACCCGGCGCGCTGCGTGTTCGTCGGCGACCGGCTGTTCGACGACGTCTGGGGCGCCCAGAACGTCGGCATGCGCGCCGTGCACATCCCGCACAGCAACATCCCGACCGACCAGATCGGCCACACCGAGGGCGCCCCCGACGCCACCATCCAGCGCCTGTCCGAGCTCCCCGCCGTACTCGATTCGTGGGCCCGGTGAACTTTTCCGGCGTCTGAAGCGTGATCTGTGCGGAGACTTCCCCGAGTGACCCTGGAGCTGCGATGAGTGATCTGCCGAAGTCCGTCGAATCGGTGAACCAGTTGGCCGTGGTGTGGCGGGCGATGGTGCTCGACCGTGCCGCCGACGCGGATGTGCGCGACCTTCCCGGCATCGCCGTGCGCTGGGCCGACAGCCGGTTCGCCTTCTGGAACTGCATCACGTTGACCGATGCCGAACCCGACCCGGAGTCGCTCGGGCAGCAGCTCGGCCAGGCGGCGGACATCATGCGCTCGAAGCAGCAGCCCGGCTTCCTGTGGCTGTTCGAGGACCTGCTGGACGATGACGCCAAGGCGGTGCTCGCGTCGGCGGCCGAGCAGGCGGGTCTCGAGTTCGCCTTCCCGGGAGTGGGGATGGCCGGAGACATCCTTCCGCTGCCCGAGCCGGTGCACCCAGACCTGACGTTCGTCCGGGTGACCACCGACGAGCAGCTGCTGGCGTACGCCGATCTCAACTCGCGCGCGTACGGCTTTCCGCTGGAGGCCGGTCGCGACGGCCTGAGCGGATCCACGCTCTGGAAGAAGGAGGTGCACGCCTACCTCGGGATGCGCGGCGACCAGCCGGTGACCTGCGCCGGCGCGGTCGAAGCGGACGGCCGGCTGTTCGTCGCGCTGGTCGCCACCGATCCGGAGTGGCAACGCCGGGGCTACGGCGAGGCGGTCACCCGCAAGGCGCTGTACGAGGGAGCGCGGGCGACCGGGCTGACGCGCGCCATCTTGCACGCGACCGAGGCCGGCGCCCCGGTCTACCCGCGGATCGGGTTCGAACCCAACACGCCGATCCGTTTCTACGGCCTGAAGAGCTGACAGCGCTCGAAACCTCTGCACACGACAGGACCCCCGGGCCGTGGCGGGCTCGGGGGTCCTGGGTGGGGGTTTGGTTGGCTGCGGCTGCCTGGCGGCTCAGACCTAGGCGGCCAGGGTCGGGTCGGCCAGCAGGCGCAGGCGCCCCAGCGCCTCGCGCTCGATCTGGCGCACCCGCTCGGCGGAGATGCCGTGCACCGCGCCGATGTCGGCCAGCTTGGCCTGGCGGCCGTCGTGCAGGCCGTACCGGCGGCGGATCACATCGGCCGAGCGCGGGTCGAGCTGGTCGACCAGGCTGAACAGTCCGGAGCGGTCCGACGCGTCCGCGACCAGCTGGTCGGGGCCCGGCGCGGTCTCGGCCGCGATCAGGTCGCCCAGCGAGGTCTCGCCCTCGTCGTCGATCGGGTTGTCCAGGCTGATGTGGTCCCGGCCGATCCGGATCAGTTCACTGACCCGCTCCTCGTCCAGGTCCAGCTCCGCCGCGATCTCGTCCATCTCCGGCTCACGCCCGAGCTTGCGCTCCAG
The DNA here is from genome assembly GCF_001984195.1 of Kribbella sp. ALI-6-A. Classification (GTDB taxonomy): domain Bacteria; phylum Actinomycetota; class Actinomycetes; order Propionibacteriales; family Kribbellaceae; genus Kribbella. Next base: position 183,971 of record NZ_MTQN01000011.1, on the reverse strand, counting down.
CGTCCGCCGGGCCGAGCCGATCTGGTTCAGCTGCTCCACCACGTGCACCGGCAGCCGGACCACTCGGGCCTGCTGCGCGATCCCGCGGGTGATGGCCTGGCGCACCCACCAGGTCGCGTACGTCGAGAACTTGAAGCCCTTGCGGTAGTCGAACTTCTCCACCGCGCGGATCAGTCCGGTGTTGCCCTCCTGGACCAGGTCCAGCAGCGGCATCTGGGAACGGCCGTACCGGCGCGCGATCGAGACCACGAGCCGCAGGTTCGCGGTGACGAACCGCTGCTGCGCGCGCTGGCCTTCCTCGGCCAGCCACTCCAGCTCTTCCTGCGTCGCGTACTTGGGCGCGCCGCCCTTCTTACGTCCAACCCGCCCCTCGGCCAACAGCTGCTCCGCCAGGAGTCCTGCCTCGACCGTCTCAGCGAGCTCGACTTCTTCTTCCGCGGTCAGCAGAGGAGTGCGCGCGATCTCTTCCAGGTAGAGACCGACGCTGTCCTTGCCGTCGATACCTTCGTCCGTGGACCGGACACGAGCCATGCGAGCCACCGAAACTCCCTTCGTCGTTACATGGAGAGCAACGCTCGAGTGAGGTTCAAGATTCCACGACGAGTGTGTAAACAGCCTGAACGTTCCCTGAGAGTTCCCGGCACCTCACCGACCGGGAATCCACCGCGAAAACGCCCCGTACGCCGTCCCGTCACGCCCTGAATCCGCCGAATCGACGTGCTCCAGAGGGATTCGGAGCCGCCACGGGAGCGGACGGGCCGGAGCGGAAACCTGAGAACAACCGAAAGCCCTGGCCGGGGCGGGGCTAAAATGTGTTGCAAGACACACCTTCAACTCGTCATCACATCGAACGCCACAGGTACCCGGGGCATTCCGGCGGAAACCGCGAACTTGTGCATGCGGATCGGCCGGCTATTCGTGGTCGCCGTCACGATTCGGCGCAGACGGCGTGGCGGCCGCCCCGCGAGGGCATCACGAGAACGCCACCGCTGGTTCACAACTTGGTCTCACCGTGACCTCTGCGAGCGGGGCAGGTCACGGCGACCTGGCATTTTGTTGCCTCTGGCATCAAGTGGCCGGTTGCGGTGGGCGGCTGCAGGGCAGTTACTTGCTGCAGGCGAGTCACTGCGAACAGTGATCGCCCCCCAGCGCATCGACCACGGAGGTTGCCTTGAAGCTTCAGCCCATCACGCGGAGTGCCGTCGTCTTCCTCGCCGTCACGCTCGGTGCCGGTACGGCACTCGGAGCGGCCCCGGCCCAGGCCGCTCCGGCCGGCACCCCGGCCCCGCAGTCGGCCACCGCCGCCCCCGTCGACCTGCCGGTCGGCAAGCCGCGCCAGATCGTCAACCGGGTCGAGTCGAAGCTGTGCCTGACCTTCGCCGTCACGCCCAGCGGCATCCCGACCGCCGTGATGCTGAAGTGCGCCAGTGGCAAGAAGGGCAAGATCCAGCAGTGGACCTACACGGCTGAGGGTCAGCTGATGGTGTCGATGTCGAAGGGCGTCGGTGGCGACCTTCCGCACGGCGCCTGCCTGGACACGGCCGCGGACCTGGCCAAGCCCGACGGTCAGGCGCCGTTGCTGGTGCTGCCGTGCCGCGTCGGTGACGGACAGAAGTGGTCCTACGACAAGGCGACCGGCGCGCTGGTCAACAAGGCCAACGGCAAGGCCCTGAGCTCGATGATCGGCGTGGCCAAGCAGGCCCGGCCGACCTCGACGGTTCCCTACACGGGCGGCAAGGACCAGAAGTGGCGCCCGAGCGCGATCCCGGGCAACACCCCGCTGCAGGCGATCGCCGAGCTGGTCAACGCGCTGCTGGAGGCGCTGGGCCTGGAGATGCCGGACGAGTACGACACCCAGGGCCAGCAGCTGCTGAAGGCGGTCAGCGCGGACGTACCGGTGCCGGACCAGCTGAAGCAGCTGCCCAAGCAGATGGTGAAGATGGCCGGCTGACCACTGCAGGCCGCACAGGCTGGGTGACCGCGATCCGGTCACCCAGCCTCACTCGCGGGTCAGGCCAGACCGAGCGTGTCCAGCTCCCAGGCCAGCGTGAACGCGACCTCGCGCCACGCGTCGTACCGGCCGCTGCGGCCGCCGTGGCCGGCCTCCATCTCGGTCTTCAGCAGTACGTCGACGTCGCCGGCGGCGGTGGCCCGCAGTTTGGCGACCCATTTGGCCGGCTCGACGTAGAAGACGCGGGTGTCGTTGAGGCTGGTGATCGCGAGGATCCGCGGATACTGCTGGGCCGTCACGTTCTCGTACGGCGAGTAGGACTTCATGTACTCGTAGACCTGCGGGTCCTCCAGCGGGTTGCCCCACTCCTCCCACTCGATCACCGTCAGCGGCAGCGACGGGTCCAGGATCGTGGTGAGCGCGTCGACGAACGGCACCTCCGCGACGATCCCGCCGAACGCCTGCGGGGCAAGGTTGGCCACGGCGCCCATCAGCAGCCCGCCGGCGCTGCCGCCCTGCGCGACGATCCGCTCGGGCCGGGTCCAGCCGTCCTTGGCCAGGTGCTCGGCGACCGCGACGAAGTCGGTGAACGTGTTGCGCTTGGTCAGCGTCTTGCCGTTGTCGTACCAGTGCCGGCCGAGCTCGCCACCACCCCGGACGTGCGCGATCGCGAACACCACACCACGATCGAGCAGCGACAGCCGCGGGATCGAGAACCACGGGTCCATCGAGGACTCGTACGAGCCGTAGCCGTAGAGCACGACCGGCGCGTTTCCGTCCTTGGTGACGTCCTTGCGGGCGACGATCGAGATCGGCACCTGCGTGCCGTCCGGCGCCGTCGCCCACTCCCGGTACTGCGTGTACGCGCTGAGGTCGACGCCGCCGAGCACGGGCTGCTGCTTGAGCAATCGCCGTTCGCCCGTGGCCACGTCCACGTCGTACGTCGAACCGGGCGTGACCAGCGAGGTGTAGCCGAACCGGTACCGGGTGTCGTCCCACTCGTCGTTGCGGCCGGGGGAGACGGTGTAGATCGGCTCGTCGAAGCCCAGCACCTCGGGCGCGCCGAAGCTGTCGCCGTCCCGCCGCATGATCGCCAGCTCGGTGAGCGCCTCCCGGCGGCGGTAGAGCACGACGTGCCCGGCGAACGCGTCGACGCCGAGCAGCCGGCTGGACTCGTCGCCCTCGATCAGCGTGGACCACTCGCCCGGCGCGTCCAGGGGAGCGCTGGCGAGCGAGAAGTTCTCGGCGTCCGCGTTGTGCGTGATCAGCAGTTGGTCGCCGGCGTGCTCGACGTCGTACTCGACGCCCTCGACCCGCGGCCGGACGACAACGGGCTCGCCGGTCGGGTCCTGTGCGTCGAGCAACCAGACCTCGCTGGTCAGCTTGCTGCCGAGAGCGATCTGGATGGCCTGCTCGTTGCGGGTCAGGTCGACCCCGATCCAGTACCGCTCGTCGGTCTCCTCCATCACCAGCACGTCCTCGGTGCCGGCGCCGAGCGTGTGCCGCCAGACCTGGAACGGCCGCCAGGCGTCGTCGACCTTGGTGTAGAAGATCGTCGAGCCGTCGGCGGACCAGGCCGAGCCGTAGTGCACCTCGGGCAGTTCGTCGGGCAGCAGCTCTCCGGTGGTGAGGTCCTTGATCCGCAGCGTGAACCGCTCGTCGCCCTTGAGGTCGATCGAGTAGGCCAGCAGGTTGCCGTCGGGGGAGACGTCGACGGTGCCCAGCGAGAAGAACTCCGAGTCGCCGGCCAGCACGTTGCCGTCCAGCATCACCTCTTCACCGGGGATCTCACCGTCGGTGGCCGGCGGCTGGTCACCCTCGGCGCGGACCCGGCAGCTGATCGCGTACTGCTTTCCCTCGACCGTGCGGGTGTAGTACCAGTAACCGCCGCGCCGCGACGGCACGCTCAGGTCGGTCTGCAGGGTGCGCGCGGAGATCTCGCCGAAGATTGCCTCACGCAACGAGTCCAGGTGTGCGGTGCGGGCTTCGGTGTAGGCGTTCTCGGCGCGCAGGTAGTCCAGCACCTCGTCGTTCGACTTGTCGCGCAACCACTCGTAGTCGTCGACGAAGACGTCGCCGTGGTGGATGCGTTCGATCGGCTTCTTCGCGGCGACAGGGGGAGTCAACTCAGGCATGTGGGGAGACTACCCGCCGCCCGCTCAGAGGTCGTACGTCGCGACGACCGGCGCGTGGTCGCTCCAGCGTTCGGCGTACGTCGGGGCGCGGTGGACCGTGCAGCCGGTCGCCGCCCCGGCGAGCTCGGGGGAGGCGATCTGGTAGTCGATCCGCCAGCCGGCGTCGTTGTCGAAGGCCTTGCCGCGCCACGACCACCAGGAGTACGGCCCGGGGCCCTCGCCGCCGAACCGCCGGCCCAGATCGACCCAGCCGGCCTCGAACAGCCGGTCCATCCAGGCGCGTTCCTCGGGCAGGAAGCCGCTCTTCTTGCGGTTGGCCTTCCACGCCTTCAGGTCGACCTCGCGATGGGCGATGTTCAGGTCGCCGCACATCAGGACGTGCCGCCCGTCGGCGCGCAGCTCGGTCAGCCGGGCGGTGATCGCGTCCAGGAACGCGTACTTCTCCGCCTGCCGCGGCGGCGTCTCGAACTCGCCGGTGAACACGTACGTACTGACCGCCGTCAGCGTCGAGCCGTCGTCGAGCACGACGTCGGCCTCGACCCACCGGCCCGACCCGTCGAACCGCTCCGGGCCGATGTCGGTCCGCTCCAGCTTGATCGGCCGCCGGCTCGCGACCGCGACCCCGGCCCGGCCCTTGCTGCCGGCGATCAGCGGCTCGGCGTGGGCCAGGTGCCAGTCACCGCCGAGGTGGTCGCGCAGCACGTCGTCGGTGGCCCGGACTTCCTGCAGCAGCAGGAGATCCGGATCGGTCTGCTCCAGCCACGGCGCCATGCCCCGCCGGTACGCCGCCCGAATCCCGTTCACGTTCACCGTGGCAACCTTCAGCACGCGGGTAACCCTAGCCGCGTCCGAGCGGTACGCCGTACCGCCTCACCGCCGCAGTGTGGTGAGAACGGCCGCCAGCGACCTCTCGCACAGGTTTTCGAGCTCGTCCTCGGTGACGGTCGGGTTGTCGATCCAGGTCAGCAGGATCTGCTCCACGTAGCCCTGCCAGCCCAGGCACACCAGTTCGACCTTCGGGGTGGTCTCGACGCCCTGCTGGGCGAGCGCGTCGATCACCCACCGGCTGAAGACCTGGCGCAGCTCCGTGTGCAGCGCGCGAACCGCGGGGTCTCCGGCGGCGGACATCAGCAGGGTCGCCCGGTAGAGCTGGGGGGCTTCGAGGACCGCGCGGACGAAGGCGCGGATGCCGCTGCTGAGCTGCTGGTCGGGTGGTAGCGACAGGTCGGGTGCGGTCCGGAGCATCAGCTCGGTGGCGGCCGCCTCGATCACGGCGTACTGGAACTTCTTCTTGGAGCCGAAGTAGTGGAAGAGCAGAGCGGGGGAGACCTTCGCCTCGGCGGCGACCTGCTCCACGCTCGGCTCGCGGTGCGGATCGGCCTCCAGCACGCGGCGGGCGGCGGCGAGGATCTGCGCCCGCCGCTCGTCCGGTCGCAGTCGCGAGGCATGGGTCATACCGGCAGTCTATTGAGTGTCGGCTCAACAAGCACTTACTGTTGAGTATCGACTCAACAGACGGAGGTCCGCGATGACCGGCAAGGTCGTACTCGTCACAGGCGCGTCCCGGGGGATCGGTGCGGCGGTGGCGCGCAGGCTCGCGAGTGAGGGTGACCAGTTGGCCCTGGTCGGGCTCGAGCCCGACGAGTTGAAGAAGGTCGCGGAGGCCTGCGGACCCGACGCCGGCTGGTGGGAGGCGGACGTCACCGACACCGACTCGTTGCGCGCCGCGGTTGAGGGCGTCGTCGCGCGGTACGGCCGGATCGACGTCGTCGTCGCGAACGCCGGGATCGCGGCGCCGGGCTTCACCCGGAGCATGGACCCGGCCGTCTGGGAGCGCGTGCTCGACGTCGACCTGTACGGCGTCTGGCGAACCGTGCACCTGACCCTGCCGCATCTGATCGCGAGCAAGGGGTACCTCCTGCTCGTGTCCTCTCTGGCAGCGGTCGTGCACATTCCGGGTCTCGCGTCGTACAACACAGCCAAGGCCGGAGTGGAGGCGATGGGTAACAGCCTGCGCGCCGAGCTGCGGCACCTCGGGGTCCGGGTCGGCGTCGCGCACATGACCTTCGTCGACACCGACATGGTCCGCGGGGTCGACGAGCATCCGGTGTTCGGCAACGTGCGGACCGGGATCCCGCTGGGAAACCGGGTGTACCCGTTGGAACTCGCGGTCGAGAAATTCGCCGCGGGCATCAGGAAGCGCTCTCGCGTCGTGCACGTGCCCGGCTGGATCGGGCCGCTGAAGATCATCCGGGCGCTGATCCCGCACGTCGTCGAGCTGGGCAGCCGGTTCTCCGTCGCGAAGGCCGACCGGGCGGCGCTGGCCGACATCGAGGCCCGCGGCGCCGACGTCTCGTCCCGGGCGTCCGGCGCCGGCGGTCTCGCCGACACGGCCAAGCCGAAGGCCGGCCGACGGTGAGCGAACGTCAGTACGACATCGTCCTGTTCGGTGCCACCGGGTTCACCGGCGCGCTGACCGCGCAGTACCTGGTCGACCACGCACCACCGGGTCTGAAGCTAGCTCTTGCCGGGCGGAACAAGGCGAAGCTGGAACGGCTGCGTTCACAGCTGAATGCAGCCGAGGTCGACCTGGTGCACGCCGACGTCGAGGACCGGGAAACGCTGAGAGCGGTTGCCGAGTCGGCCCGGATCGTCGTCACCACCGTCGGCCCGTACCTCCGGTACGGCGAACCGCTGGTCGCCGCGTGCGCCGAGGCCGGCACGGACTACCTCGACCTCACCGGCGAGTCGGAGTTCGTCGACCGGATGTACGTCGCCCATCACCCGAAGGCCGTCGAGACCGGCGCCCGGTTGATCCACTGCTGCGGCTTCGACTCGATCCCGTACGACCTGGGCGTGCAGTACACCGTCGAGCAGTTGCCGCGCCGGGTGCCGATCAAGGTCGAGGGGATGATCCGGGCCAGCGGCAAACCATCCGGCGGCACGTGGCAGACCGTGGTGACGGGGCTGTCGCGCGGCAAGCAGAACCTCGACGCCCATCGCGCCCGGCGCCGGGTCGAGGAGCTCCCGCAAGGGCGGTCGGTCAGGCTGTCCAGCGGGCGGCTGCACCGAGCGCAGGGCTTCTGGGCGGTGCCGTTGCCGACCGTCGACCCGCAGATCGTCCGGCGCTCCGCGATGCTGCTGGACGAGTACGGTCCGGACTTCACCTACGCGCACTACGCGGGGGTGAAGCGACTGCCGATGGTTGCTGGAGGCATCCTCGGGATCGGCCTGCTCGGCGTGGCCGCACAGATCCCGCCGGCCCGGAACGCGCTGCTCGGCCGGATCAAGTCCGGGGACGGGCCGTCGCCCGAGCGCCGGGCGAGGTCCTGGTTCGAGGCCCGCTTCACCGGTTCCGGCGGCGGCAAACGCGTCGTGACCCAGGTCGCGGGCGGTGACCCTGGCTACGACGAGACCGCGAAAATGCTCGGCGAGTGCGCGCTGTGTCTGGCGCTCGACGACCTGCCGCCGACCTCGGGCCAGGTCACCACGGCGTCCGCGATGGGCCCGGCGCTGCGCGACCGTCTGGTTGCCGCCGGCATCGACTTCCGGGTGATCTCCACCGAGGACTACTGACCGTGCCCTCGACTCCGCGGGCCGCTCCGTCGCGGCGGGTGCGATCGGCGGACGGAACGGAGATCGCGCTCTACGAGTACGGCGACCCGTCCGCTCCGGTGCTCGTCTGCGTGCACGGCTATCCCGACAACGCCCGCCTCTGGGAACCCGTCGCGGCCCGGCTCGCCGACCACTTCCACGTCGTCACGTACGACGTACGCGGTGCGGGCAACTCCGATCACCCGCGCGGGCGCTCGGCGTACCGGTTGGAGCGGCTGGAAGAAGACTTCACTGCGGTGCTCGACGCGGTCGCGCCGGACCGACCGGTCCAGCTGCTCGCGCACGACTGGGGGTCGATCCAGGCCTGGCAGTTCGTCACCAGCGAGCGGTTGCGCGGCCGGATCGAGTCGTTCGTGTCGATCTCGGGGCCGTCGCTCGACCATGCGGGCTACTTCTTCCGCAGCCGCCGTCCGCGGCGCGACAAGTTCTCGCAGCTGGCGCACTCCTGGTACATCTTCTACTTCCAGCTGCCCTGGCTGCCCGAACGCGGCTGGCGCAAAGGCTGGGCGCATCGGGTGTTCGGCAAGCTGGAGCGCAGCGCCGGAGGCCATGCTCCCGCGGACGGGGAGCGCTCTCTGGCGGACTACCTGAACGGTCTGGAGCTCTACCGCGCGAACGTTCTGCCGCGGTTGCTGCGACCGCGGCCGCGGCGTACCGACGTACCGGTGCTCGCGGTTTCGCCGGACGGCGACGCGTTCGTGACGACGCCACTGCAGACCGACGTCGCACGCTGGGCCCCGAGCCTGAGCGTCCAGGTGGTCAGGGGTGGCCACTGGTTACCCCGGAACGATCCCGGACTCGTCGCCCGATTGACCCTCGAGCACACCCGCCGGGTGGCAGGCTGGCAGGTATGAGAACGCTGTTGAACCTGATCTGGCTGGTGCTGGCCGGATTCTGGCTGGCTGTGGGTTACGTGATCGCCGGGCTGATCTGCTGCATCCTGATCGTCACGATCCCGTTCGGCATCGCGTCGTTCCGGATCGCCGGCTTCGCGCTCTGGCCGTTCGGCCGCACCGTGGTCGACCGCCGCGGCGCGGGTGCCGGGTCGGTGCTGGGCAACATCATCTGGGTCGTGCTGGCCGGCTGGTGGCTGGCGCTGGGCCACCTGGTCACCGGGATCGCCCTGTGCGTCAGCATCATCGGCATCCCGCTCGGCCTGGCCAACTTCAAGCTGATCCCGATCTCGCTGCTACCGCTGGGCAAGGACATCGTCTCCACCGAGGAAGCCTTCGGCGCTCGATGACGCCGGCTGCCTGCGAAGGCTCGGCGCCGTGAGGTCGTTGACCGTGCTCGGGTCCTGCGGTGCGTGGCCCGAGGCGGGCCGGGCCTGCGCCGGCTTCCTGCTCGAGTACGACGGGTTCAAGGTCGTGCTCGATCTCGGCTACGCGACCTTGCCGCGGCTGCTCGAGCACTGCCCCGACGGCGAGGTCGACGCGGTCGTGGTGACCCACCAGCATCCCGACCACTGCGTCGACGTGAGCGCTCTCGCGCGCGTCCGGCACTACCAGGCGCCCGACTCCGCGCCGATCCCGCTGTACTGCCCACCCGGCGTTCTCGACGTACTGCGGGCGCTGGAACCACGTCCCGATCCGGCGACCGTCTTCGCCGTACACGACCTGGCCGGCGCCCGGGAGATCGGACCGTTCCGGCTGGAGACCGCTGCGTTGCCGCACTACGTGACCAACCTCGGCGTACGGCTCAGCGCTCCCGGGCTGACGGTCTCCTACACCGGTGACAGCGGCCCGGCCCCCGAACTGGCGGCGTTGGCCGAGGGCGCCGACCTCCACATCTCCGACGCGACCCACCAGCTACCACCTCCGGAGCCGCGGTTTCTGATGACGGCCCGGGAGGCCGCAGCCGGCGCGAAGGGTGCCACGCGGTTGCTGTTGACGCACTTCTGGCCGGGTACGGATCGCGCTCTCTCGGTGTCCCAGGCGCAGGAGGTGTTCTTCGGCGACGTGATCGCCGCCGAGGAAGGTCTCGTCCTGGACCTCGGCTAGCCCCTCCGTGGCCGATCCGAGCGGCCAACGACTTCGCCCTTCATGTTGAACGATGGTACAAGTAGTACGTACGTTCAACTTGATCGGACGGTGAGATGACGACGGAACCGACGGCCCGCGCCGGGTGGCGCGAGTGGGCCGGCTTCGCGGTGCTGGCGTTGCCGACCGTGCTGCTCGGGCTCGATGTGACGGCGCTGTACCTCGTGGTTCCGAGCCTGGCCGCGGAGCTGCGGCCCACCGCGACGGAGACGCTGTGGATCATGGACGCCTACGGATTCCTCATCGCGGGATTCCTGATCACGATGGGGACGCTGGGCGACCGGATCGGGCGGCGGCGCCTGCTGATGCTCGGCATGGCTGCCTTCGCAGTGGCCTCGGTTCTCGCCGCCTTCGCCCCGAGTGCGTTGTGGCTGATCATCGCGCGCGCACTGCTGGGCGTGGCTGGTGCGACGCTGATGCCGTCCACCTTGTCGCTGATCAGCAACATGTTCAGCAACGCGGGGCAGCGGGCGCTGGCGATCGGTGGATGGGCCACGATGTTCGCGTTCGGGATGGCGGCCGGTCCGATCGTGGGCGGTTACCTGACGGCCGGCTTCTGGTGGGGCGCGGCGTTCCTGATCGCCGTACCGATCAGCGTGATCGTGCTGGTCGCCGCACCCAGGCTGCTGCCGGAGTTTCGGGCCGGAGCCGGCCGGCTCGACCTGGTGAGCGTCGGCCTGTCGCTGGCGGCGATGCTCCCGATCATCTTCGCGATCAAGCACGTCGCAGCGCACGGACTCGACCTCCAGGCAGCGGCGGCCGTTGCTGTCGGTGGTGGCTCGACTGTTGCGTTCGTCCGCCGTCAGCTCCGCTTGAAGGAGCCGCTGCTCGAGATGAGGCTCTTCACCAACAGAGCCTTCTCCGCCGCCCTGTCGGTCTTGCTGATCGGCCTGGTCGGATTCGGCGGAATGATGTACCTGATCACCCAGCACCTGCAGCTCGTCGCGGACCTGTCTCCGCTGGCAGCCGGTCTGTGGATGGGACCACCGGCGCTGGCGATGCTGATCGGCGGCATCGGGGCACCTTTGCTCGCCACTCGTGTTTCGCCGGGAGTCGTGATGGGCTCCGCGCTCGCGCTGTCGCTCGTCGGGTACGGCCTCCTGGCCTTTGCCGGGACCGGCAGCAAGCTGAGTGTGGTCGGGGGCTTCGCGTTCCTCTATCTCGGCCTCGGAGTCATCGCCTCGTTGGGTACCGACATCGTCGTCGGTACGGCGCCGGTCGACAGCTCCGGATCGGCCGCCGCGCTCTCGGAAACCGTGCAGGAGCTCGGGATCGCGGCCGGGGTCGCACTGCTCGGCAGCCTCACCACAGCGGTCTACCGAAGGGCGGTCGAGTCTCGGTCCGGCCTGTCCGGATCCGTGGCCGAGCCGTACGACGACAGCCTCACCGGCGCCACGTCTGTGGCCGGGCAACTGCCGGCAGGGGCTCTGCAGCAGGCGAGGGAGGCGTTCACCAGCGGACTCAACATCGCCGCGATCGCCGCGGGGATCGCCATCGCCGGAGCGTCGGCGGCCTGCTTCACCATGCTGCGCCACGTCCGCCCGATCGGTGACGTCGAGGCGGAGCAGATAGCCTCGACCCGCGTGAGTGGCGATTGATCGGTGAGGGCGATGGTGGACGAGCACGAGGTCGACGGGCGCAAGGTGCGTGGCGTACGCCGCCGAGCCCAGATCATCGAGGCGACCCTGACGGTGGTCCGCCGCGACGGCGCCGCCGGCGTGACCCATCGGAGCGTCGCCAAGGAAGCCGGGATCACCACCAGTCTGACGCTCTACTACTTCGCGACCCTCGACGATCTGCTCGTGGCCGCGCTGACCAGCGTCACCGACACCTACACCAGCCGCATCCGCCAACTCATCGACACCGGGGACGACCCGGTCCAGGGTCTCGCCCACCTGATCGCCGAGTCCGGGGGCTCCGGCCGTGAGCGAGCACTCGCCGAACGCGAGCTGTCGACCCTCGCGGCCCGCCGTCCCGCCCTCCGCCCCGCCGCTCGAGGCTGGCGCGACGAGGTCGCGGAGCTCGCCCGGACACAGACCCGGGACCCTGACGCGGTCGAAGCTTTTGTCGCCTTGTGCGATGGCTTGTGCACCGCCATCCTGCTCGACGACCACGACGCCGACCCGGACCACATCCGCACCATGCTCGCCAAGTCCCTCCGAGGCACCGGTCCGGACAGCGAACCGTCCCCGTGACCTGAGGACGGGTCAGCCGCACTCACGCCGATTCCGGCGACTGACCCGCGCTCATGGCCACGGGGACGGAAGAGCACGGGCGCCGCGCCACCAGTCGCGACGCCCGTGGTTCTAGGAGGACTTCTCCTTTTTCTTGGCAGCGGCAACGAGTCGGCGAACGTTCTCGATGGAGCCGGCGCCGGACTCGATCAGCCGGGACCGCTCGGCCGCGAACTCCTGACCGAGCTTGTCGCGGACCTCCTGGGAGACGTCGGTGCGCGCCGGGTTGAGTACGTCGCGCTCCTCCTCGTCGAGGTGGTGCGTGAGCGCCTCGGACAGTTCGTGGGTCTTCTCGCTGAACTCCTCCGACGAGGTGTCCTCGACCTCCATCAGTTCGAGCAGCGCCTCGTTGCCCTCGTCGTGCTCGTGCACGGAGTGCTCGACCTCTTCGGCGTCGATCGCGTTCTTGTTCCGCAGCGAGGGATAGACCTTGGACTCCTCGGCCTCCGCGTGCGCGATGAGTACGGTCGCCAGGTCCGCGAGCACGGCGGCGCGGTCGCTCTGCACGTCACGCAGCTCGCGCAGCGCCTCCTCGAACCAGCGGTGGTCGGCGAGAATGATCTCGACCACGTCGCCGCTGGCGTGCTGCAGAATCTTCGGCATGTAACCCTCCAGGTACTAGGTGCCCGGCAACCGCGCCGGGTTCGTCCGGCCAGTACCCGGCCCCCGCCACGCCATGCGCCCGGCATCGATCGCGGCCGCCGGTTACCCTCCGCCCATGGTCACCATCCGCGCGCTCGTCCGCCGTCCCAGCCCGCGCATCGCCGAGGGCCTGCTCACGCATCTGGAACGCGTCCCGGTGGACGCCGACCTCGCCGTCCGGCAGTGGCAGCAGTACGTCGACGCGCTGGCCGCCGCCGGCTGGTCGACGATCGAGGTCCCGCCGGCCGACGACTGCCCTGACAGCGTGTTCGTCGAGGACACGATGGTCGTGTACGGCGACCTCGCGGTGATCGCGCGCGCCGGCGCCGAGCAGCGGCGCCCCGAAGCGGCGGCCGCCGCCCAGGCGGTCGAGGCGCAGGGCTACCGCCTGGCCCAGATCGATGCCCCCGGCACCTTGGACGGCGGCGACGTGCTCAAGATCGGCGCCACCGTGTACGTCGGCGAGGGCGGTCGTACCAACCAGTCGGGCATCGACCAGCTCCGCGCTCACCTCGAACCCCTGGGCGCCCGCGTCGTCGCCGTACCGGTGCGCAAGGTCTTGCACCTCAAGTCGGCGGTCACCGCCCTGCCCGACGGCACGGTCATCGGCTACGAGCCGCTGGTCGACGACCCCACGGCCTTCCCGACGTTCCGTCCGGTCCCCGAGGAGTCCGGCGCCCACGTCGTACTGCTCGATGACCAGCAACTCCTGATGGCCGCCTCGGCCCCTCGTACGGCGGAGCTGTTCTCCGGCCTCGGCTACACGCCGATCCCCGTCGACATCACCGAGTTCGAGAAGCTGGAAGGCTGCGTCACCTGTCTATCGGTCCGCCTCCGCGGCTGACTCCTCGTCGTCCGGCGGGGTGTGCTGAACCAGGCTCAGCTCGGGATCGTCGACGGCGAACGTGCGGATCGGACCGGTCGTCGCGGCGGTTTCGAAGCGGACCGTGACGCGGCCCCGGCCGGCGCCCCACACCCAGCCGTCCCCGTACGCCGGGTGGGTGACGTCCTGGCCGGGGTAGTAGCCGGTCTGGCGTTCGCGGGAGCGGACGGGCACGTCGGCCAGGTCGACCGCGGCCTCGGCGGCTTCGACGGCCTCGGACTCGGTGAAGAGGTCGTCCTGGATCCAGTCGGCCAGGGACGAGACGCCGACGCCGAGCAGGCGGATGCCGCCGGAGATGTCGCTGTCCTCGAGCAGGCGGCGGGCGACGCGGGCGACCACGCGCGGATCGTCGGTCGGGCCGGCCAGGGTGGACGAACGGGTGTGTGTGGTGAAGTCGTGCATCCGCGTCTTCACCGTGACGGTCCGGCCGGAGAGCTGGGCCTTCTGCAGGCGTTCGGCGACGCGGTGGGCCATCCGCTCGCTGATCGCGGCCAGCAGGGCACGATCGATGATGTCGGTCTCGAAGGTGTCCTCGATGCTGACCGACTTGGTCTCCCGGTCGCTGACCACCGGCCGGTCGTCGGCGGCCACGGCCATCCGGTGCAGGCTCGAGCCGTGCGCCGTACCGACCTGGCGGATCAGTTCGTCGGCGTCGAGCTGCTGCAGGTCCGCGACCGTCCGGACGCCGGCCATGCTGAGTCGTTGCGCGGTCGCCGGCCCGACGCCGGGGATCACGGTGACCTGCATCGGCGCGAGGAACTCCGCCTCGGTGCCGGGCGGCACGACCACGACGCCGTCGGGCTTGTCGAGATCACTGGCGATCTTCGCGATCAGCTTCGACGTCCCGGCGCCGACCGACGCGGTCAGTCCGCCGCTGGCCTGTTTGATCGCGTCCTTGAGGTCGTCGGCGATCGCCTGCACGTCCTCGACGGTCAGGTCGTGCAGCCCGGCCGCGGACAGGTCGACGAACGCCTCGTCCAGCGACAGCGGCTCGACCAGCGGGGACAGCGCGCGCATCTGCGCCATCACCGCCTGGCTGGTGGCCCGGTAGACCTCGAACCGCGGCGACAGGTAGGCCGCGTGCGGGCACCGCGACCGCGCCTCGGCCGTCGACATCGCCGACCGGACGCCGTACTTGCGCGCCTCGTACGACGCCGTCGACACCACGCCGCGCAGGCCGATCCCGCCCACGACGACAGGTTTGCCGCGCAGGGAGGGCTTGTCCCGCTGTTCGACCGCCGCGAAGAACGCGTCCAGGTCGACATGCAGGATCGACGGATCGGCACGCACCCCCACAGTCTGGCTGGTCGCACCGACAAGTCTTGGACCGGTGGGCTGACAGGATCACTCTATGGCGAGCTTTCCCGACCAGTGGGACGACGGCACGGCGCCCGACGGGCCGGAGCACCAGGTGCACTGGTACGACGAGCGGACGGCGATCATCCGCCAGTCGCTGCGCACGAACTTCGAGGGCCCGTTCCTGTACCTCCTGCTCGGCTCAGAACGCGCTCTCCTGCTCGACACGGGCACGGGCCACACCGAGCTGCGGCGGCTGGTCGACGAGCTGCTCGCCGGCCGTGACCTCGAACTCGTGGTCGCGCACACGCACGCCCACGGCGACCACGTCGGGGGTGACGACCAGTTCGACCACGTCGTCGGCCACGGCGCCGAGGAGGTCGCGGCGTTCTTCGGGATCGGTGACTGGCCCGGCGGGATCGGGCGGCTCGATCTCGGAGAGCGCGTTCTCGACGTGATCCCGATTCCCGGGCACCAGGGCGCCGACATCGCCGTATACGACGCGCGGACCCGGCTGCTGCTCACCGGCGACTCGTTGTACCCGGGCCGGTTGTACGTGCCGGACTGGGCGTCGTACCGCGCGAGCGTCCGCCGGCTGGCCGCGTTCGTTGCCGCGGGCAATCCGGTGGACTGGGTGCTGGGCGCGCACATCGAGATGCCGGACCGGCCGGGGGAGGACTACCCGATGGGGGCCGACGTGCATCCCGGCGAGCACCCGTTGCAGCTCGCCCCGGAGACACTGACCGAGCTCGACGAGGCGCTCACCGTCGCGGGTCCGGAGCCCCTCCGGCTGGTCCGCGATCACTTCATCGTGTTCCCGCGCTGACTCCCCGGCGTACCAGTGGATGGTCGGCGACGCGATCCAGGTCACATCCACTGCCCGGTTCGGGCAGACTGTCGCCAGGTACAGAGAAGTACGCCGTACCCACGGCAGTACCGGAACAGGGGAGGCTCAGATGGGCGAGGAAGTCGACCGGGTCGAGTTCACCCGGGCGGACCGCACGGCGTTCCGCAACCAGGTCCATCGCAACCTGGACGCGTTCGCACGGATGCTGCGGGAGGCGCGGTTCGACGCCGAGCGTCCGATGACCGGCATCGAGATCGAGCTGAACCTGGTCGACGAGCGGTTCGACCCGGCGTTCAAGAACGCCGAGGTGCTGAGCGCGATCGAGGACGACGCGTTCCAGACCGAGCTCGGCCAGTTCAACATCGAGATCAACGTGCCGCCCGGCCAGATCGACGGCGACGGGCTGGGAACCATGGAGGCCTCGATCCGGGCCAGCCTGAACGCGGCCGAGGAGAAGGCGCAGCGGACCGGCTCGTCGATGGTCGTGGTCGGCATCCTGCCCACGCTGATGACCGAGCACATCCGCCGCGACGCGCTCAGCACCAACCCGCGCTACGCGTTGCTGAACGACCAGATCTTCCAGGCCCGCGGCGAGGACGTGCAGATCTCCATCGACGGCGTCGAGCGGCTGCAGGCCACCGCCGACAGCATCGTGCCCGAAGCAGCCTGTACGTCGACGCAGTTCCACCTGCAGGTCACGCCGGAGGCGTTCCCGCGGTACTGGAACGCGGCGCAGGCGATCTCCGGCGTCCAGCTGGCGGTCGGGGCGAACTCGCCGTTCCTGTTCGGCAAGGAGTTGATGCGCGAGACCCGGATCGCGCTGTTCGAGCAGGCCGCCGACACCCGCACCCACGAGCTGAAGACGCAGGGCGTCCGGCCGCGGGTGTGGTTCGGTGAACGATGGATCACCTCGATCTTCGACCTGTTCGAGGAGAACTCGCGCTACTACCCGGCGTTGCTGCCGGTCACCTCCGAGGAGGACCCGATCGCCGTGCTCGACCGCGGCGACACCCCGGCTCTTTCGGAGCTGCGGCTCCACAACGGGACGATCTACCGCTGGAACCGCCCGGTGTACGACGTTGTCCGGGACAAGCCGCACCTGCGGGTGGAGAACCGGGTGCTGCCGGCCGGCCCGACGGTGGTCGACACGATGGCCAACGGCGCCTTCTACTTCGGGCTGGTCCGGGCCCTGGCCGACGACGAGCGGCCGATCTGGTCGCAGATGTCGTTCAGCGCGGCGGAGGAGAACTTCCACGAAGCGGCCCGGCAAGGGATCGACGCCGAGGTGTTCTGGCCGGGCGTCGGCACCGCCCGCGCCACCGAGCTGGTCCTACGCAGGCTGTTGCCGTTGGCATCGCAGGGCCTGGACGCGTGGGGCGTCGACCCGCAGGTCCGGGACCGGCTGCTCGGCATTATCGAGCAGCGCTGCCTCACCCACCGCAACGGCGCCTCCTGGCAGGCCGACGAGTTCCACCGCTTGTACACCAAGGGCTCGCACGATCGGCGGGACGCGCTGCGAGGGATGCTGAGTCGTTATCGCGACCACATGCACGCCAACACCCCGGTGCACGAGTGGCCGGTGGACTGAACCGGTTAGCCAACGCCGTCAAGAAAGTCCCCGCCCGGCCGACAACGTAGGACACCGGTCCGGCCGCTTGCCGAGGGCAACGGCATCGGACTGGCGCGCCGGGCCCGGAGCCTGCCAAGGTGTGCGCCAGGGTCTCGCCGGGGCAGGGTTAGAACCGCCCGGCGCGGGTATGCAGGTGCCAACCGCTCTGCCGCCCGGGCCTGCACGGTCTCGTTGCGGACACAACTGTCTAACGGTCACGGTCGCGACACAGATGGTGCTTTTCCACAGATGCCGGTAACGGTTCAGGGCAGTATCGTTCGGAACGGGTCGACCGTGACAGGTGGAGACACCCGGAGGTGAGGCAAGTCGATGACGACCATCGTCGTGGGTTATGTGCCGAAGGCCGAAGGGCGCGCAGCCCTTCGCCGGGCGGCAGAGGAGGCGACGCTCCGCGATGCCAAGCTGGTGGTGGTGAACTCCCACCGGGGCGGACGCAGCTTCGACAGCGACGAGGCGGCGGCCAGTGAGGCCGCGTTGACGGAGGTACGGGAGCAGCTCGACTCGACCGGTGTGCCCTACGAGGTACGGCAACTGGTGCGTGGACTCGATCCGGCGGAGGACCTGGTGGCCGTCGCCGAGCAGGTGCACGCGGAGTTCATCGTGATCGGCCTGCGGCGCAGGTCGCCGGTCGGCAAGCTCATCCTCGGCAGCAACGCCCAGCGGGTGCTGCTCGACGCTCCGTGTCCGGTGCTGGCCGTCAAGGCCGAGGAAGGGGAGGACTGAGGTGACTTCGACACGCAGCAAGAAACTGTGCCTTGCGCAGCAGCCCGACGCCGACGAGATGCTGAGCAGGGACCCTTTCGCGCTGATGGTCGGCATGCTGCTCGACCAGCAGATCCCGATGGAGCGTGCCTTCGCGGGCCCGGTCCTGATCGCCAAGCGGATGGAGGGTCCGTT
Organism: Kribbella sp. ALI-6-A; assembly: GCF_001984195.1. Taxonomy (GTDB): domain Bacteria; phylum Actinomycetota; class Actinomycetes; order Propionibacteriales; family Kribbellaceae; genus Kribbella. Next base: position 165,802 of record NZ_MTQN01000011.1, on the reverse strand, counting down.
CGACCCGTGCACGGTCGCCGCCTACGACCCGGACGGTTTCGTCGAGGTGGTGGCCGGCCCGCCCGCGGTGCACCGGTTCCCGACCGCGATGGCGGCCCGGATCCAGACGCTGGCCAAGCACCTGGACGAGGAGTACGGCGGCAACGCCTCCGGTGTCTGGGCCGACGTGAAGTCCGGTGACGACCTGCTGGCCAGGCTGTCCGCCCTGCCGGGCTTCGGCGCGCAGAAGGCGAAGATCTTCGTCGCGCTGCTCGGCAAGCAGTTGAAGGTCCGGCCACGCGGCTGGCGGGAGGCCTCCGAACCGTACGGCGAGGACGGTGCCTACAAGTCGGTCGCGGACGTGATCGACGTGGCCTCGCTGGTCAAGGTCCGCCAGTTCAAGGCCGCCCAGCAGGTCGCGCAGCAGCGGGTGGTCGCGCGGCCGTTGCGGCAGACCAGGAACAGTTGAGGATTCAACGGATACGCCGGTGCCGGCCCGCGGGGGCGTGCGGGCACCGGTCGTGGCACGCCGGGACGGGGGCCGCGCGTGGGTCGGGGTTGGTCCGCGGATTACAATGTAGTGTTGCTGCCGCCTGACGGGCACCCGGTGCATAACTGCTGACCAGCGAACACGATCGCAGACGAGCACAGAAGCCGGTGCGCAGCGCAGAATTCGTGGTACCACCTGTTTCACCCGCACCGCCGTATCGCCGTACAGAAAACCCTGCGTCAGACGAGAGGTAATTCGTGTCGTCCAGCTCGTCCGAGAACCTTCCCGCCGAGTCCGCCCGGGCCGTGGCCGCCACCGCCCGCAGCACGGCCCCGAGGACCAGCGCCAGAGTGCCTGACCCTGCCGCCAAGAAGGCCACCGTGAAGAAGGCCGCTCCCGCGGTCAAGAAGGCCGCTGTATCCAAGGAGGACGGTATCCCCGCGAAGAAGGCCGCCGCGAAGAAGGCGCCGGCGAAGAAGGCCGTGTCCGAGGCGGGTCTGGCGATCGACCCCAAGACCGGGAAGCCGCGTGCGCTGGACGAGGTCGACGAGGCCGACTTCAGCCCGGACGCGGTCAAGCCGCTGGAGAAGGAGCTCACCGAGGACCAGGGCTTCATCGTCTCCGAGGCCGACGAGACCGACGAGCCCGAGCAGCAGGTGATGGTGGCCGGCGCGACCGCCGACCCGGTCAAGGACTACCTGAAGCAGATCGGCAAGGTCCCGCTGCTGAACGCCGAGCAGGAGGTCGAGCTCGCCAAGCGGATCGAGGCCGGCCTGTTCGCCGAGGAGCAGATCAGCGACGAGTCGACCAAGCTCAAGGACAAGGTTCGCGACGAGTACGAGTGGATCTCCGAGGACGGCCGGCGGGCCAAGAACCACCTGCTCGAGGCCAACCTGCGACTGGTCGTCTCGCTGGCCAAGCGCTACACCGGTCGCGGCATGCTGTTCCTGGACCTGATCCAGGAGGGCAACCTCGGTCTGATCCGTGCGGTCGAGAAGTTCGACTACACCAAGGGCTACAAGTTCTCCACCTACGCGACCTGGTGGATCCGGCAGGCGATCACCCGCGCGATGGCCGACCAGGCCCGGACCATCCGGATCCCGGTGCACATGGTCGAGGTGATCAACAAGCTCGCCCGGGTCCAGCGCCAGATGCTGCAGGACCTCGGTCGCGAGCCCACTCCGGAAGAGCTCGCCAAGGAGCTCGACATGACCCCGGAGAAGGTCATCGAGGTGCAGAAGTACGGCCGCGAGCCGATCTCCCTGCACACCCCGCTCGGTGAGGACGGCGACTCCGAGTTCGGCGACCTGATCGAGGACTCCGAGGCGATCGTGCCGGCCGAGGCGGTGTCGTTCACGCTGCTGCAGGAGCAGCTGCACGCGGTGCTCGACACGCTGTCCGAGCGCGAGGCCGGCGTGGTCTCCATGCGCTTCGGTCTGACCGACGGCCAGCCGAAGACGCTGGACGAGATCGGCAAGGTCTACGGCGTCACGCGGGAGCGGATCCGGCAGATCGAGTCCAAGACGATGTCGAAGCTGCGGCACCCGTCGCGGTCCCAGGTCCTGCGCGACTACCTCGACTGATGCACCAGGTGATCGCCGGCGCGCTGTCGCTGGTGATCCCTGCGCTCGACGCGGCAACTCTGGCCGCCGCCGTTCTCACGGCGGCGGCCTTGCTGTTCACGCTGTTGCTGGCCGACCGGCACTCGCGGACGCCGGTCGTCACGCCGTTGGTCGCGCTGACCCTGCGCGAGCAGTCCGCGCGGACGGCGTACGTCCCGCTGCGTGATCCCGACACCGCCGGGCGTGCACGACCCCGAGCTCCCGGGCTGTAGTCGCACTTCCTCGCGACCGGTCCGTTTCCCTTTGTTCTTGTGGAGCTCAGTCATGCCCTTCTTTCTCGACGCGCCGGTCAGCGGCGCCTACCACCTCGTATCCTGGATCGCCGGCCTGCTCGAACCCGTCGGCGGCCCGTACGCCGCGGCGCTCGCGATCGTCGTCTGTACGATCGCCGTCCGGCTGGTGCTGCTGCCGCTCAGCCTGGCCGCGGTCCGCGGTGAGAAGTCCCGCGCGGTGCTGATGCCGCGGATCCAGGAGATCACCAAGAAGCACGCGAAGGACCCCGAACGCGCTCAGCGGGAGATCGCCGAACTGCAGGCCGAGTCGGGGGCGACATTGTTCGCCGGGTGCTTGCCGATGTTCGCGCAGCTGCCGTTCTTCTGGGTGCTCTACACGCTGTTCTCCCGCGCGGTCGTCGGCGGCGAGCCGAACCAGCTGCTCGCCGGGACGCTGTTCGGCGCGCCCATCGGAGTCCACTGGCCGATCGTCGCGTCCACCCCGGCGTACGCCGGTCTCGCGGTGCTGCTGGCCGTCGTCGCCTACTTCTCCGCGCGCCGCCAGCTGGCGCGCTTGGATGCCACCGCGGCGCCGATGGGGCGAAACCTCGCGCGGCTGCTCCCGTTCGGCACGCTGGTCACCGCGGCGTTCATCCCGCTCGCGGCTGGTCTCTACTTGCTGACCACGACCACGTGGACGGTCGTCGAGCGGGCGATCCTGCTGCGCTGACCGGGCGAGGGCCCGTGGGGAGAGCGTGTTCCGATCTACGGTACGCATGGCGTGACAAAGTGGCGAGCTGGGTAACGGTGTCGACGATCCGCCATCGATCGAAGGCAGACAGTGACCACCGCCCAGTGGTGAAGGCGCCGCCCTCTGGTGCGGGCGGGGCGTCGACGCTTTGCCAGTCCGGCAAGAAGGTTTGCCCTGCGAGTTGAGGGCGCGGTTCCATCGGGACCATGACGACAGAACAACTCTCCGACGAGTACTGGAACTCCTTCTACTCCGAGCGCGACCAGATCTGGAGCGGCAAGCCGAACGTCGTACTGGTCGACGAGGTCGCTGACCTCACGCCGGGCCGGGCGCTCGATCTCGGCTGCGGTGAAGGCGCCGACGCGATCTGGCTGGCCCAGCAGGGCTGGACGGTCACCGCGGTCGACATCTCCTCGGTGGCGCTCGGCCGGGCGGCGAAGCACGCCGAGGACGCCGGTGTCGGCGACCGGATCGACTGGCAGCAGCACGAACTCGGTACGTCGTTCCCGGACGGCGAGTTCGACCTGGTGTCGGCGCAGTTCCTGCACTCCAAGACCGAACTTGCGCGCGAGAGCATCCTGCGCAGTGCCGCCGGCGCGGTGGCGCGCGGGGGAGTGCTGCTGATCGAGGGTCACCTCGGCTTCCCGCCCGGCGAGCCCAACCCGCATCCGGACATCCACTTCCCGACGCCCGACGAGGTGATCGAGAGCCTCGAGCTGCCCGAGGGCGAGTGGGACGTCCTGGTCAGCCGCGAGCACGAGCGGACCCAGGTGATGCCCGCCGGCGACGTGATCAACCGCCGCGACTGCACGGTGAAGGTCCGCCGCCGCTGATCGCCGTACGCCGTCGAGAGGCCGACTCAGGCGTCGACGGCGACGGGAAGCGTGACGGTGAAGGTCGCCCCACCGCCGGGGGTGTCGGAGACGGTGACTCGCCCGCGGTGGGCGGCGACCAGCGCGGAGACGATCGAGAGCCCGAGGCCCGAGCCGCCGGTGACCCTCGTCCGGGCGGTGTCCGCGCGGTAGAAGCGCTCGAACACGCGGGCCTTCTGCTCGTCGTCCAGCCCCGGACCGGTGTCGGCGACCTCCAGCACCGCCTCGCCCTCGCGGGTCCCCACCGACACCGTCACCGGCGCCTCGACCGGTGTGTGGTGCAGTGCGTTGCTGACCAGGTTGCCAAGTACTTGCCGAAGGCGTGCTTCGTCGCCCTGGACCACCGGCGCTCCCGAGTTCGGCAGGATCCGCAGGGTGACCGAACGCTCGGGCTGTACCGCCTCGGCGCCGTGCACGACGTCACCGGCCAGCGTCAGAAGGTCCACCGGCCGATACTGCAACGGTCGCTGCTGATCGAGCCGGGCCAGCAGGAGCAGGTCGTCGACCAGCAGCCCCATCCGCTTCGCCTCGTCCTCGATCCGCTTCATGGTGGCCGGATCCATCGCGCCACCGCGCTGCCGGGTCAGCTCGGCGAACCCGCGGATCGAGGTCAACGGCGTCCGCAGTTCGTGACTGGCGTCCGCGACGAAGCGCCGCATCCGTTCCTCCGACTGCCGAGCATGGTCCTCGGACCGCCGCGCGGCGGCTTCCGACGCGGTGCGCTGCGCGAAGGCGGTCTCGATCTGCCCGAGCATCTGGTTCAGCGCGAGCGACAACCGGCCGACCTCGGTCCGCGGGTCGCGTTGCGGGATCCGCCGGCCGAGATCACCACCGGCGATCGCGACCGCGGTGTGCTCGACGTCCTCGAGTCCGCGCAGACTGCGCCGTACGACGTACGTGCCGACGCCGGCCAGCAGCACGAGCAGGATGACCCCGGCGGCGATCTGCACCCCGACGAGCTGCTGGATCGTGTGGTCCATGTCGCTGAGGCTCTGGCCGATCATCAGGTAGCCGTTTCCCCGGGCGAGCGGTACCGCGACCACCCGCCAGGTTTCGCCGCCGGAGACCGCCCCGGTGTTGAACGGCTGGTTGCCCTTGGCAATGACCTGGTCGAGGGTCAGGGTGGGCAGCGCGGGCTGGCCGTCGGATGCGCGCAGCGGCTCGCGCAGTCTGCCGGCCTGGATCTCGGTGCCGTCGGGCTGAAACCGCTGGACAACGAAGGCGCTCGGCAGACGCGGCTCGGTCCGTCCCAGTCGTGGGCGGCCGATGCCGGGGCCGGGCGGTTGACTGACCAATGGTTTGGATGCCTCGGCCAACTGGCTGTCGACCTTGTCCAGCAGGTAGCCGCGCATGATCGTGGTCGCGACCACTCCGGAGGTGAGCAGCGCCGCGGTGACCAGCGTGAGCAGGACGAGCACGATGGTGATCCGCAGCGGGTAGCGATCGGTCAGGCGCGGGCGGCCCGACCCGACACCGGACATCAGCTCGGTCCCCTCGGCGTGCGGAGCACGTAGCCGACGCCGCGGACCGTGTGCAGCAGCTTCTGGTCCCCGGTGTCGACCTTGCGGCGCAGGTACGACATGTACGACTCGACCACGCCGGCGTCACCGGCGAAGTCGTAGTTCCAGACCGCCGACAGGAGCTGGCCCTTGGACATCACGCGCTCGGCGTTCTCCAGCAGGCAGCGCAGCAGCTTGAACTCGGTCAGCGACAGCTGCACGGCCTCGCCGGCCTTGAACACCTCGTAGCTGTCCTCGTTGAGCTCGAGGTCGGCGTACTTGAGGATCGCCGGCTCGGTCGGGGCCTGCTCGCGGTGCCCGGAACGGCGCAGGAGAGCGCGCACCCGGGCGACCAGCTCGTCCAGGCTGAACGGCTTGGTCACGTAGTCGTCGCCGCCGGTCTGCAGGCCGAGCACCTTGTCCTCGACGGCGTCGCGGGCGGTCAGGAAGAGGACCGGCACGTGCCGGTCCTCTCCCCGCAGCCGCCGGACCACCTCGAAACCGTCCAGCCCGGGCATCATCACGTCGAGCACGACGAGATCGGGCTCGATCTCACGAGCCTTCTTCAGCGCCTCGGCCCCGTGCGTCGCCGTGGTCACGTCGTAGCCGGCGAACCGCAGGCTCGCGGACAGCAGCTCGACGATGTTCGGTTCGTCGTCGACGACCAGGAGGTGCGGGCTCATGGTCTCCAGTCTGCCCCCGGTGCCCGTGCGAACCCTGGCAGCTTCCTGGCAGTTCGCTGTGAGTCCTCCGCCCGCGGGGGGTAGGTCAGCGCGGGCCGCGCTTGAAGCCCCACTTCTCGCGGGCCGCGTCGCGGACCGTGCCGTCGTTGACGGTGGTCGCGGTGGCGACGTTGTTCGCGACCACAGCGGTCACCATCACCTGGTTGCCGGTCTTCACGTCGTCGATCCCGTCGCGGGCCGCGTTCACCAGCGTGTCCTCGGTCAGCGTGTACTCGCGGCTGTAGCCGTCCGCGCTCTTCACGGTGAGCTTGTCCTTGCTGACCGCGGTGACCTCGCCGCGCTGCGTGGACACCGTCTGGTAGCCGCCACCCTCCTTCTCCACCACGAACTCGCCGTGCAGCGCACCCCTGCCGAGCCCGAACTCGCCGTGCCGGCCGCCTGGCTTGCCGGGCTGAGCCGGGTCGGCGGGCGCCGAGGGCGAGGCCGACGGGGACGGCGAGGGCGAAGGATCGGCGCTGGTGGTGGCCCAGGCGACTCCGCCGGCCGCCGTGGTGACGACGACCGCTGCCACGGTCCCGGCCACCCGCCACGACTTGTCGGTGAGCTTCTCGAACGACGCCATCTGCAACTGCCTCCCGGTACGACGTACCAGGCCTTCACCTGGTACTGATGGTTCCACCCTGCGACGCCGACCTGAGACCAGGCTCCCGCGAAGCTGGCAGTTTCCTGGCAATCAGACCAGGAACAGGACCGCGACCAGCCAGACGGCCGCGGCGAGCGCCGTGCCGACGAACTCGATCAGGATCGACAGACCGGTCGCTCGCAGCGCGTGCTTGGTCGACGCCCAGGCCAGTGGGTGGGTGCCGAGCCGCTGGCGCTCCGACAGGTAGACGCCGAGCGGGAATCCGACGAACATGCCGACCACCGGGATCAGGAAGAACCCGACGATCCCGAGCAGCACCCCGACGAACATCGACCGCCGGGGTACGCCGGACTCGCGCAGCCTGCGTTCCGGTACGACGTACTTGACCACCTGGCTCGCACCGATCAGCACCACGGCCGCCGCCAGCACGACCCAGCTGGTCGCGCTCTGCTCCTCCAGCGCCCAGACCAGGATCGCCGCCAGACTCAGCAGCGCCCCGGGCAGGATCGGGACCACGATGCCGATGATGCCGACGAAGATCGCCACGCCGACCAGGAGTGTCGCAACGCTGTTCACACCCACCACTGTGCCGGAAAAGTGGCGGCTTAGTGTGGACGCATGGCTGCGCTGCACGAACTGATCACCACGCTGTCGGCTCCCTGGGTGGTGCTGTCGCCCCGCTCGGGCCAGCTCACCGGTACCGGAGCCGAGGGCGTCTACGCCCAGGACCGCCGGATCCTGTCCCGGTTGCTGGTCACGATCGACGACCGGGAGCCGCTTCCGGTCCACGTCGACGAGTCGCCCCGGGGCGGAAGTCCGCACCCGCTCGGAGTGACGGTGTTCGGTGCGGTGGTGGAAGGGCTGGGCGACGGCGGGCACGATCCGACGGTCCGGCTGCGGCGGACCCGGACGGTCGACGGCGCGGGCCTGATCGAGCGGGTCACGCTGGTCAACACCTCGCACCGAACCGTCGACTGCACGCTGAAGGTTGCTCTAGGCACCGATCTCGCCGGGACCGCGGAGGTGCGCAGCGAAGCCGCCGCGAGTCTTCCCGCGCTGGACCCGATCGCCGACGGCGCGACCCTGCACTGGGAGAACGCCGCGGGAACGCGAGTGAGCGCTCTCTGCGATCCCGAGCCGTCGCTCACCGCAGACGACGGCGTGCAGTGGCAGTTGCAGGTCGAGCCCGGCGACGAGGCCACGGTCACGCTCCGGATCAGCGCCGCCTTCCCGCCGGCCAGCGGCTTCGAGATCAAGCCGCCCGAACAGCGCCCGACGTACGACGAGATCGCGGTCTCCTGCGACGACTCACGGGTCGAGCGGTGGATCCGGCGGTCTCTGGACGACGTCGCCGCGCTGCAGCTGGGAACGGGCAGAGAGCGCTATCTCGGGGCGGGCCCGCCCTGGTACCTGACGCTGTTCGGCCGCGACTCGCTGATCTCGGCGGGGATGCTGATCCCGGTCGATCCCGAGCTCGCGACCGGGACCCTGCGCGCGCTCGCCGAGCGGCAGGGCACCAAGGTCGACATCGACGCGGCCGAGCAACCGGGCAAGATCCCGCACGAGCTGCGCGCCGAGGTCGCCGACCACGGCAACGGCCTCGTCCTGCCCGCGGCGTACTACGGCACGCACGACGCCACCCAGTTGTGGATCACCACGCTGCACAAGGCCTGGCGCTGGGGCATGCCCACCGACGAGGTCCGCGCCTTGCTGCCGAACCTGCAGAGAGCGCTCACCTGGATCAAGGAGTACGCCGACCCCGACGGCGACGGCTTCCTGGAGTACATCGACGAGTCCGGCCACGGCCTGGCCAACCAGGGCTGGAAGGACTCCCGCGACTCGGTCCAGTGGCCCGACGGCACGCTCGCGACCGCGCCGATCGCACTGTGCGAGGTCCAGGGCTACGCGTACGCCGCCGCGCTCGCGGGCGCCGAGCTGCTGACCGCCTTCGGCCTCGACGGCGCCGACGAGTGGCGGGCCTGGGCGGCGGACCTGAAGACCAGGTTCCGGGAGAAGTTCTGGGTCGACGGCTATCCGGCGATCGCACTCGACGGCGATAAGCGCCCGGTCGCCGGGCCGTCGTCCAATCTGGGCCACCTGCTCGGGACCGGGTTGCTCGACCCCGACGAGGAAGCGGCCGTCGCCACTCTGCTCGGCGACAAGCAGCTGGACAGCGGATTCGGACTCCGCACGCTGACGACCGAGATGAGCGGCTTCAACCCGCTCGGCTATCACACCGGCAGCGTCTGGCCCCACGACACCGCGATGGCCGTCCAGGGCCTGTACGCCGCCCGCCAGGCCACCGTCGCCACGACGTACGCGCGTGGCTTGGTCGAGGCCGCGGAGTCGTTCGGCTACCGCCTCCCCGAGCTGTACGGCGGAGCCGGCGTGGGGGAGGAGAGCAGCCCGACGCCGTACCCGCTGTCGTGCCGGCCACAGGCCTGGGCGGCGGCCTCGGCGATCGCAGTCGTCATCGCGGCGCTCGGCATCGAGCCGAACGTCCCGGCCGGCACGCTCGACATCACACCGGCCGGCGACTTCCCGTGGCGCTCGCTGCGGCTGGACGGCGTACGGGTCGGCGAGCGAACGCTGACGGTCGAGTACACCGACGGCAACCTCACGCTCAGCTAGACGCCTGAAAGGCTCGACCTGAACTGGAGGTTCAGTGCGTCGTCGCGGTGAGCGCCGCGACGACAGCGACGGCCAGGTAACTTCCGCCCGCCAGCCAGCGCTGGATTTGCGTGCTGCGCGGTGAGCGGAAGCGCCGGCCGATCGCGTCGGCGCCGACGGCGTAGCAGAGGTCGAGCGCCAGCCCGATCACCAAGACGGCGAGGCCGAGCAGCAGCATCTCGGTGCGGATCTGGGCCGAGCCGGCGCCACGGCTGGTGAACTGGGGGAGGAAGGCGAGGAAGAACAGCGCCGCCTTCGGGTTGAGGAGGTTCACCAGCACGCCGGCGCGAAACACGCGCCCGAGCGGTTCCGTCCGCAGCGCCCCGAGCCCGGAGGAACCGCCGGTCGCTCGCAGGGTCTTCACACCGAGGTAGGCCAAGTACGCCGCGCCGGCCAGCGAGATCACCGTGAACAGCTCCGGCGACGCCTCGAGGACGGCGACCAGCCCGAGCGCCGTGACCAGGATGTAGACCACCGACCCGGTCTCGATCGCGAACGCCGACACCACTCCGGCCCGCCGGCCCTGGGTCAGGCTGCGCAGCGAGATGTAGATGTTGTTCGGCCCCGGCATCCCGACCAGAACCACCGTCGCGCCGACGAACCCGAGCAGCTGCCCGATCCCCATGATCACCCTCACCTCTTCAACTGGACTGCCTTCGCCACTAGCCTGGCCGCTCGACATCCAGTCCACCCGAGCCAATCCGAGGAGAAGTGGACCGTTCCGGAGATCCCGCCGTCCTGGCCGACCTGATCGGGCGCCGGCTGACCGGAGGTTCCGGCGGCCTGTACCGGCGCCTGGCCGACGCGCTCGCCGCCGTGATGGGTTCCACCGAGCTGCCGGTCGGCGCCAAGCTCCCGGCCGAACGACGCCTCGCGGAGGCGCTCGCGGTCAGCCGCAGCACGGTCGTCGCGGCGTACGACGAACTGCGCGCCCGCGGACTGGTCGAGAGCCGCCGCGGCAGCGGTACGACGGTCGCCCGGAGCGCGAGCCGAGGACGCTCGACCGCCGACAAGCGCATGCCGCTCGGGTACGGCGAGTCGCTGTTCCACCGGATCACGGTCGGGCCGGGCGACGTGATCTCGATGACCTACGCGGTCGATCCCGGCATCCCGGACCTCGCCGCCGAGGTGGAGGACCTGGCCCGTACCGACCTGCCCGAGCTGTTGCGCGACGTGGGCTATCACCCACGCGGCATCGAGCCGCTGCGGGCGCGGATCGCCGAGCACTTCGAGCAGACAGGACTGCCGACCAGCCCGGACGAGATCGTCGTCACCAGCGGTGCGCATCAGGCGATCGCGCTGGTCACGCAGATGTACCTGCGCACCGGCGCGGCGGTCGTGATCGAGAAGCCGAGCTGGCCGGGCTGCTTCGACCTGTTCGGCGCCGCGGGCGGCCGGGTGGTCGGCGTACCGCTGGACGACGCCGGCATCCGGCCCGACCTGCTCACCGCCGCGCTGAAGGAGCACCAGCCGGCGATGCTGTTCGTGATGCCGACGTTCCACAACCCGACCGGCCGGTTGATGTCACCGGCACGGCGTCGCCAGGTCGCCGAAATCGCCGCCGGGTACGGCGTGGTGGTGGTCGAGGACAACGCCTATTCCGCCGGTGATCCGGCCGGCCCCGAAATTCCGCCGCCGCTGGCCGCGTTCGCGCCCGGTGGCGCGGAAATTCTGTCGATCGGCTCGGTCTCGAAAGCGGTCTGGGGCGGATTGCGGATCGGCTGGATCCGCGCGCCGCGGCCCTTGGCCGACCGGCTCGCGCGGCACAAGGCGCTCGCCGATCTGGGCAGTCCGGTGATCGACCAGGCGCTCACCGCCCGGCTCCTGCCGCGCCTGGCCGACGTCACCGCCGAACGGGCCCGGCTGGCCACCGGCCGCCGCGCGCACATCGGCGAACTGCTGCGCGACCGGCTGCCGGAGTGGGAGTGGGAGGAGCCGGCCGGCGGTTCGGCGTTGTGGGTGAAGTTGCCGGACACCGACGCGCGGGTGTTCGCGCAGATCGCGTTGCGGCACGGCGTCGAGATCGTTGCCGGGCACGCCATGGATCCGACCGGTGACCACGACAACTACCTGCGGCTACCGTTCGCCTACGCACCGGAGGTGCTGGCCGACGCGGTCGACCGGCTCGCCCGGGCCTGGCGGGACTTTCGCCGGCACGGGCCGGAGCCCGGCGTACCGATGGTGTGAGATGTCCGACACATCCGGACATGACGGATGGCGGCCATCCTGTCCGGATGACCGCCATCGGTAGAAGTGTGTGGGGGTCTGCGCCGTCGTTGGCGCCTACGAGGCCTGGGGTTACCGCTCCTCTTCCGCGGCGACCGGGGTGGCGTCGAGCCGGCCCGTCTCGTCGTGGATGGTGATAGCGATGTTGCGCAGTTTCTCCGCGTGCTCCCGGCTGTGGTGGGCGCAGAACAGAAGCTCCCCACCGCTGGTCAGGGTGACACGAACGTAGGCCTGCGCGCCGCAGCGGTCACAACGGTCCGCAGCCGACAGGGTCGAACTCGGGGCGAGTGCTGTAGTCACTTGAGGCCTCATCTCATCTAGTTCCGTACTCACCAGATAGCAACATCCTGACATGCGGATCGCTTCCCGGTAGGTGCAGCGTGTCCGAATGTGAGACGAACCACCTGTTCCCTTATGACGCATATTGACGGGGAATCGTTTCGGATTCGGGCGATCTGTTGTTTCCGGCGGGTGTCGGGCGTGTCTTCTTTCACTGTGCGCCACTGGATGCTCACTGTGTGCTGACATCCGGAGTGTCGGAATTTCCCAGCGATCGAGTCCGGATCGATATCTGCCGAAACACCTATCTGGTGGTTGATCTCCGCTGATGCTGTTCAGTTGTGGTGCGCCGAAGCGGTACCCACCATCCTGCCCGGCAACCCAAATCGGCCACGGCCACCTCCTGCCGGGGTTTGGGGGTGGCGCCTCGTAGGCTGTCACTCGTACGGCGGCCGAGTCGCCGTACGGATGTCTGCTTGTGAACCAGTGAAGGAGCCCAGTGGCAGCGCCGACGCCTCGCAGTACCGAGCTCGACCCGACGTACAACGCCCGCAACCTGCTCGTGCTCGAGGGTTTGGAGGCGGTCCGCAAGCGCCCGGGCATGTACATCGGCTCGACCGACAGCCGCGGCCTGATGCACTGCCTGTGGGAGATCATCGACAACGCCGTGGACGAGGCCCTGGCCGGCCACGGCGACCGGATCGACGTCGTCCTGCACAAGGACGGCTCGGTCGAGGTCCGGGACAAGGCCCGCGGCATCCCGGTCGACATCGAGCCGAAGACCAAGCTCAGCGGCGTCGAGGTGGTTTTCACCAAGCTGCACGCCGGCGGCAAGTTCGGCGGCGGGTCGTACAACGCCTCCGGCGGTCTGCACGGTGTCGGCGCCTCGGTGGTGAACGCGCTGTCCGCGCGCCTGGACGTCGAGGTGGACCGCGGCGGCACGGTCTGGACCACGTCGTTCCGGCGCGGGGTGGCCGGTGAGTTCGCCGGCGACGGCGCGGACGCGGCCTTCACCCCGGCCGTCGGGCTGCGCAAGGCCGGCCGGGCCAAGAAGGGTGTCACCGGCACCCGGATCCGGTACTGGGCCGACCGGCAGGTCTTCACCCGCGACGCGGCCTTCAACTACGACGAGCTGGTCACCCGCGCGCGGCAGACCTCGTTCCTGGTCCCCGGCCTGGAGCTGGTGATCCGCGACGAGCGCGGCGACGAGCCGACCGAGGAGACGTTCAAGCACGACGGCGGGATCAGCGAGTTCTGCGAGTTCCTGGCCACCGACCAGCCGGTCACCGACGTGGTCCGGCTGACCGGTACGGGCCACTTCACCGAGACCGTGCCGATGCTCGACGACGCCGGGCACATGACCCCGACCGACGTCGAGCGCGACCTGGACGTCGACATCGCGGTCCGCTGGGGCGACGGGTACGAGACCGAGGTCCGCTCGTTCGTGAACATCGTGGCCACACCGAAGGGCGGCACCCACGTGGCCGGCTTCGAGCGGGCGCTGTCGAAGGTGTTCACCGGCGTCCTGACCGGCACCCGGCTGCTGAAGAGCGGCGAGGAGATCATCAAGGACGACGTGCTCGAGGGGCTGACCTCGGTGGTCACCGTCCGGCTGGCCGAGCCGCAGTTCGACGGCCAGACCAAGGAGGTGCTCGGTACGCCGGCCGCGTCGCGGATCGTCGCGAAGGTGGTCCAGACCGAGCTGGAGAAGTTCCTCACCGCGACCAAGGGCACGGCCAAGGCCCAGGCGCGCGCCGTCCTGGAGAAGGTCGTCGCCGCCTCGCGCACGCGGGTCGCGGCCCGCCAGCACCGCGAGCTGCAGCGGCGCAAGACCGCGCTGGAGTCGTCGGCGCTGCCGGCGAAGCTGGCCGACTGCCGCAGCAACGACGTGGACCGCTCCGAGCTGTTCATCGTCGAGGGTGACTCCGCGCTCGGTACGGCGAAGCTGGCCCGCAACTCGGAGTTCCAGGCCCTGCTGCCGATCCGGGGCAAGATCCTGAACGTGCAGAAGGCCTCGGTCGGCGACATGCTGAAGAACGTCGAGTGCGCCTCGATCATCCAGGTGGTCGGCGCCGGGTCCGGGCGGACCTTCGACCTCGAGCAGGCGCGCTACGGCAAGATCATCTTCATGGCCGACGCCGACTCCGACGGCGCGCACATCCGCTGCCTGCTGGCGACGCTGTTCTTCCGCTACATGCGCCCGCTGGTCGACGCCGGCCGGGTCTACACCGCCGTCCCGCCGCTGCACCGCTTCGAGCTGACGAACCCGAAGAAGGGGCAGGACAAGTACCTGTACACCTACAGCGACGCCGAGTACCAGCGGAAGTCGGCCGAGCTGATGAAGAAGGGCGTCCGCTGGAAGGAGCCCCCGCAGCGCTACAAGGGTCTGGGTGAGATGGACGCCGACCAGCTGGCCGAAACCACGATGGACCCGCGGCACCGCACGCTGCGCCGGATCACCGTCGACGACGGCGAGGCCGCCGCGAGCGTGTTCGATTTGCTGATGGGCAACGACGTGGCTCCGCGCAAGGAGTTCATCGTCCAGGGCGCGTACGAGCTGGACGAGAACCGCATCGACGTCTGACCCCAGGCCGGCTGATGCCCACGTCGCCCGATCGGGTGACGTGGGCATCGGCACGTTCGGGCCGGCTCGCGCGTGCTCCCGCCGGCGGGAATTCGACTGAGGTTCCCGTCGGTGGGTGCGAGGATCGGGGGATGGAGCAACCGAACTTGCGGACCGAACGGCTGGAGCTGGTGCCGTTGGGCGACGAGCACCTGGAGTGGGAGGTGCTGCTCGACTCCGATGCCGAGGTGATGCGGTACCTGGGTGGCCGGGCGAGGCCGCGCGAACAGGTCGAGTCCGCGCACTTGCTGCGGCTCGAGGACGCGCGGAAGAGTCCCGGGCTCGGGTTCTGGGTCGGGTTCGACGACGACGGGTTCGTCGGGTGGTGGCTGCTGCGGCCGCCGTACGGGCCTGATCAGCCGAAGGTGGCCGGTGAGGCCGAGCTCGGGTATCGGCTGCTGCGGGATCGGTGGGGGCGTGGCTATGCGACCGAGGGGTCGCGGGAGCTGCTGCGGTACGGCTTCGACGAGGTCGGGCTGGACCGGATCTTCGCGCAGACGTTGACGGTGAACGTCGGGTCGCGGGCGACGATGGTGTCGCTCGGAATGTCGTTCGCGAGGGCGTTCCCCTCGTCCCACGACGGACCGGGCACCGAGTACGGCGAGGTGGAGTACGACCTGCGCAAGCCGGTGTGGAGGCAGCGGCTGTCCCTGCCGCGGCCGCCGAGGCTGCCGCGGCTGGTCGCCTTCGATCTCGACAACACGTTGATCGATCGCAACGGCGCGTTCCGGGCGTGGGCCGAGTGGTGGGTCGAGAAGGAAGGCCTGAACACGGACGCGCTGGCCTGGCTGCTGACCGAGGACCACGGTGGATTCAGGCCGCGGGAGGAGCTGTTCGCCGGGGTGAAGGCGTTCGGGGTCGAGCGGTCCGTGGCGGAGCTGGTCGCCGAGTACGACCGGGAGCACCCGTCGTTCACGTCGGTCGATCCGGAGGTCCTGGACGGGATCGCCAGGCTGCGCGCAGCCGGCTGGCGGGTCGCGGTCGTCACCAACGGTGGCGTCGTCCAGCAGCAGCTGAAGCTGGACCACACCGGTATCGGCGCGGCCGTCGACCACGCCTGCATCTCGCAGAGCGCCGGCGTCCGCAAGCCCGACCGCCAGATCTTCGCGCTCGCCGCCGAGCAGACCGGCGCCCGCCTCGAAGGCGGCTGGATGGTCGGAGACCACCCGGCGTACGACATCCTCGGTGGGATCAACGCCGGGATGCGCACGATCCAGATCGGCACCGAGCACGACGGGCCGAGGGCCGACCATCAGGTGGAGTCGGTGCTCGAAGCGTTCAAGCTGATCCTCGCAGGCTGATGCGGGTGCCCCGGTGGGGGCACCCGCATCAGCGCGGGGTCAGATCGTGAACGCCTGCAGTTCGGCGATCCGGACCTGCTGGGCGACGGCCGGGTTGCCGGTGGTGCAGTCGCTGGTCGAGCGCGGGTCGTCGTGCTGCTTCCCCGCGTACGCCGGCCCGCCGGTGCACTGGTTGGTCAGCACCCGCAGACGCAGGTGGGTCGCGATGGTCGGCCGGATCCGGAACGACCGCAGCTTCAGGTCCGGCGCGGTCGGTCGCGGCGCGTTCGCCGGGAACGCGTCGGCCGGGCTGGTGTAGACCGACCGGTAGTCGGCGTCGTCGGCGCAGTCCGACCCGGTGCCGGTGTTGCAGGACAGCACCTCGAAGCGGCGCAGCGCGGTGAACCGGTTCTGCGCGACCGGATCTGGGTCCGTCGCGATCTGAGGCCGGAGCTGCGCGCTGACCTGGATCCGGCTGACCAGCGTGGCTCGGTCGCCGGCCAGATCGACGGTGACGGCCTTGCCCTGGACGGGTGACCCCAGCGACGCCCAGTTGGTCGCCTCGGTGTCGTCGATCAGCCGGTCCAGGTTGACGCCGTCGCCGGTCGCGGTCGCTCCCGACGCACCGGAAGCCAGGTTGCGCAGCAGCACCAGCGGCAGCGTGCGCTGCTGACCGGATCGCAGCCGCAGGCTGAACGACTTGCTGCCGAAGCCCTCGCCGGCCGCGATGAAGCTGTAGCTGCCGGGGGCGATCTCAGCGGTGTCCGGCAATGGCGTGGCCGGGTCGGTGTCGGCGATCGGCATCGACCGTCCTTCGTACTCGCCGACGTACAGCTTGATCGGGCGCCCGGAGGCCTGGCCGGCGGCGGCGATCCGGACGGTCGCGTTCCGGCCGTACGGCGAGGCGAAGCTCGGCACCGGGTTCTCGTCGTTCGGCCCGGCGCTGCTCGCGTCCCGGCCGAGGCCGTGCTGGGCGAACGCCGTCCACAGCAGCGGCGCGTTGACGCCACCGAACCTGATCTGGTCGGCCGCCAGCATCGCGTTGCGCAGGTCGACCATGCTGACCGCGGGGTCGGCCGACAGCAGCAGCGCGTCGAACTCCAGCTGTACCCAGCGCCGGTTGCCCGGGCAGTTTTCCACAGCGACCTTGCCGTCCGCGCAGGCGCGCTGCTGGGCCGGCGTACCGATTCCGTAGCGGTCGATCAGGGCCTGGCGGACGTCGAAGCTGGTCGCACTCCAGATCTCACCGTCGGCGTGGACCTGCTCGCCGACCAGGTCGTAGGCGACGTTGCTGTAGTTGAGAGGGCTCCTGCTCATGTCGTAGTTGCGGATGCCGGTGACCAGATCCCCGGTGGCGTAGCCGCCGACGACGTACGGCGTGTTGCCGCGCGGCCGGAAACCGTAGCTGTACAGGTACTCCATCGCGAACAGGTCGGAGTGCGACTCGTTCATCGCCCCCGCCTGGTCGCCGGACCAGCCGCGGTCGGGACCGCCGATCAGCCGGCCACTGATCGCGTGCGCGTACTCGTGCCCGATCACCGACATGTCGTAGTCGCCGTCCACGCAGGGCGCGTAGAACGCCCCGGCCACCGGCTGCCACAAGAACATGTTGGTGATCGCCGGGACGCCGTCCGGCGGCGTGATCTGGTTGGCGTTGTTGCGGGACGCGAACTCCGGCGGCGCGCCACCGGCCCGGCCGCCGGCCTGGGCGTTGCCGAGTTCGGGATCGTTGCCGAGGCCCCCAGCGGTGCCGTTGGCCGTCTGCAGGTTCCAGGTCCGCTCGGTGAACCCGAGGTGGTAGGACCAGTCGTGCATCCGGTTGTGGCTGGCGAACAGGTTGGCCATCGCCGCGTCGACGTCGTTCTGCTGCGGGGTGGCGAAGACGTTGGGATTGCAGCGGTTCTCGTACCACTGATTGGTCCACGGGTAGGTGTACTCGCGGGTCGGGCTGACCGTCGACGTCCGGGTCCCGACGGAGTTGTTGGTCAGCAGGTCCCACTTCTCGGTCGTGCGCGCCTGGTTGCCGGACGACGTCTGGCTGGGCGCGCCTGTCGCCGGATCGATGTCCCAGGCGGCACCGGAGCCGGCCGCACTGACGGCGCGCTCGCAGCCCGGTCGCTGGATCAGGCACCACGTGACGCGGGTGTCGGTGCTGGAGTAGTCAGCGGGCGGGTTGGCCGGGAACACGTCCCACTCGGGATTGTCGGAGTGCTGGTCGGCCAGGTCCTCCCGCAGCAGCACCTCACCGGTCCGGGCATCCACATACGTGGTGAACGCGGTGGGGTGGGCCTTCTCCTTGCCGATCAGCACGACCTGGTACGCCGTCCGCGCACCGCCCGACGGCATCGGCAACGCGGCCAGCCGGACCCGCGAGATGGCCAGTTGGTCGACGGCGACGTCCGCGTTCGCTGCCGCGGCGGCCAGCGCGTCGGCCTCGCCGAGGGTGGCCGGTGCGGGTGGGGCGGATGCTTCCGGGCTGAGGGTGGACGACACGTACACCACCTGGCCGGCGCTGATTCCGAGCGAGACGAGTCCTTCGTTGGCGGCCGGCAGCGATCCGAAGCGCTGGCGGAGCAAAACGATCGAGCCCTTGCCCATCGGCTGCTTCAGCTGAACGTCCATCGCCCGGACAGCGTCGGCTGACATCCGGAACAACTCGGCGTTGCGGGTGAGGTAGTCGCGAGCGACCTGTACCGGGTCGGCCGAGGCGGCCGCTCTCGGTTGCGCGGCCGGAGTAGGCACCAGCGTCGCAGGAGTGCCGAACCGGTTCCACCGTACGCCGGTCGCTGTCCGTGCGGCCTGCTGGCGCTGACTGGTCGTCGGCGCCGAACTCCCGGTGCGGTAGTCGACGTCCCGGCTGGTTGCACCGGTCGGGTCGGCCACGGACGCGCCGGCCGACTGCGACATGAGCTGGGCGAGTGATCCCGGGTCCGGCTGATCGGCGCCGGCCGGCGTACCGGTGCCGGACATCGCCGCGATCAGGCCGGCGAAAGCGAGGAGGGCCCCTGGCCCTCGAAGTGTTGGTCGTCGCATGGCCGCGTTCCTCTCCGCAGGGCACCGGGCGGGGCGCCGGTGGGGCGAAGGCCATCGTCGCGGGGATATGCCCCGTTGTCACCAGCAGGGCACTGAGAGTTCGTGCTGTTCCCGCGTGACCATCCCTCCGGAGCCGCCGCCCGGGCCTCAGGCGGTCAGCCCAGGGCCCTGCGCAGCATCGTGTGGGCGCCGCGGACGATGGCGTCGCGGTTGGCCTCGTACGTCGGGTCGGTGATCTCGGTCTTGTTCGCGACGTCGAACTGGAGGACCGGGACGTGCAGGTGGCCGGCCGGCATCAGGGGATCGAGCAGGTCGCGTTGCAGGGTGTTGCGGTAGGCGACCTCGTTGGACAGGTAGCCGCCGCCGGCGCCTTCGGAGGCGATCGAGCCCTCGGTCGGGCCGAGCGGCCGGCGGACCGGGAGCGTTTCACCGGCGGGGATCTCCAGGACCGACGTGTTCACCCGGGTGCGGAACGGCGTGACGTCGGCCTGCGCCATCCGGGCGGTCGGCAGGCTGGTGGTCAGCCACTCCGGTCCCGGGGGCATGCTCGGGGAGACGACCGGCGCGTTGATCGTGCCGCCGCCCCACAGGTTGTTGTTGTCGCCGATCGAGCTGACCGAGCGGCGCCGGCCGTTGAACACCTCGAGGTCGAAGATCCCGACCCGGCCCTGGCTCGCGGTCATCACCAGGTCGGCGTGCTGCGGGCCCGGCCGGTAATGCGGGGAGAGCGCGTTCTCGACCATGTTCTCGTCGAAGTCGGTGTAGCGCACCGGGAAGACCACCGTCTGGATCTCGTACGTCGTACCGCCGACGCGCCAGCGCTGTCCGTCCAGGGAGAGCGCGTTCGCGCCGGACGGGTTGCCGATCCGGATGTCCGCGTCGAGCGTGAACGGGTCGAACCCGGTGACCAGGATCTTGCGGACGCCCGGCGAGAACCGGGTGCTGGTGATGCCGCGCGAGGAGTACTCCAGGCTGCGGATCAGCTCGGCGCGGTCCGCCGTACTGAGGCCGAACGACGGTTGCCACTGGCGCAGCGCCAGGGCCATCGAGATGCGGGCCCAGTACAGACCGCGGTCGTCGGTGGCGGGCAGCGCGGGCGCGGTCTGCGGGCGCTGGGCGCGGTGGGTCGCCGTACGCCAGAGTGCTTCGGCCTGGGCGCGGACGATGAGCCGGGCGGCCAGCTTGTTCGGCGCCGCGCAGAGCAGGTGGTTGAACAGGGTGACCTGCTTGTCGAAGCCGGACCGGGCCAGGATCTGGGCGGGGACCGACGGGCCGCCGGCGATCCCGTTGTCGAGGCGTTGTTCCTCGACGGTGCCGGTGACGGCTGGATCGAAGCAGGTGGTCCGGACGGCGACGGCGGCGGGCGCGGGCGTGGCGGTCAGGACGGTGCTGAGCGCCAGGGCGCCGACGAGCAGCGAGCGGGAAAGAGAGCTTGGGCGGAGTCTCATAAGGAGTTCCTATCAGGTTCCGGCCGGTCCGGCCGGAGTTCCTGGGCTGTCGCGGTATTGCAGACAGTATGCAATGCGTTACTTTCGGAAGGCGGCGTCGCCCCACCCGCAGCCCCCGTGAGGAGAAATCCCGTGAGCATTCCGCCCGGACCCACCCGTCGCCGGTTCCTGACCACCGCGGTGACCGCCACGCTCGGCGCGAGCCTGGGCGCCACCGTCCTGACCGCGTGCCAGGATTCCGGCGCGGCTCCAACCTTGGCCGGTCCCAGCGAAGCCGGCCCCACCAGTGGCACCCCGGCGACCCCGCCGAACGCTGCGCCTGCGGTCGAACCGCCGATCACCACCGGCGACCAGGCGCTGCGGCGCCTGCTGGAGGGCAACGAACGATTCGTTGCCAACCGCACCGAACCGATCGACGAGGGCCTGAACCGCAGAGTTGCCGTCAGCAAGAGTCAGCAGCCGTTCGCGACCGTGCTCGGTTGCGTCGACTCGCGGGTGCCGGTGGAGCTGGTCTTCGACCGCGGGCTCGGCGACCTGGTCGTGGTGCGCAGCGCGGGTCAGGCCCTGGACCAATCGGTCACCGGCAGCCTGGAGTTCGGGGTCGCCGAACTGCACACGCCGTTGCTGATGGTGCTCGGGCATCAACGGTGTGGTGCGCTCGACGCCACGATCAAGGCGCTGGACAGCCACCGAACGGGGGCGCACGCGGGCGAGATCGACCACCTGGTCGACACACTCGCGCCGGCCGTCCGGCAGGTGTCCGGCAAGCCGGGCAACCGCCTCGACAACGCGGTGCACGCGAACATCGGCCTGGTGATCGCCCAGCTGCGCGAGTCGCCGGTGCTCGGCCCGCTGGAGAAGGCCGGCAAGCTGACCCTGGTCGGCGCGTACTACGAGCTGGACACCGGCAAGGTCGTCCTGAGTGGCTGAGCCGCTGAGCACGATCGCGCGATCATGCCTGACTGCCGGGTGGTGTGGTCCACGGAAGTTCCGTGACTCGCAGGTTGGTGCAGCCGTAGGGGATGAGCACCAAATTCTCGACGTCGGCCGACGAGTCGGCAGGACCGGTTGGCGGGGCCGCCGCGGCGCCGTGTTCCAGACCCCACTCGACGCGGCGGCCGGTGACGTGCAGCCTGGTCGGCGCGGTGGCGGGGGAGTACGGCAGATCGTCAGGCGGCGTCTGCTCCACCCGCACGTACTCCGTGACGTCGCCCGGTGGCAGCGCGACCGAGTAGTTCCAGGGCCCGGTCGGGTGCACCTCCCAGGTCGCGTGCGGCTCCTCCCCGCCGATCTTGCGCCACTGCTCAGGGACGGGGAGAGCGAACACCAGGGGTCCGCGCTCGACCGAGACGGCGCTCTGTCCGCGAGGAACAGCGCGCACGCGGGCGGGCAGCCGCAGGCGAAGAAGGTGTTCTCCCGACCATTCGCGGCGCACGACGTGCACGTCGCCCGGCACGAGCGGGTCGGCGGGTCCGCCGTCGACCGTGAGCGTCGCGCCGGTCGCCCAGCCCGGAATTCTGAGCTGCAGCGGCCGCGACGACGGCCCGGTCACGCGGAGCTCGACCTCGTCGGTGAACGGATAGCCGCCACCGACCTCGACGCGCAGGTCGCCGGTCTCCAGTACGCACGGCGCGTAGGAGAGCGCGGTCAGCCCACCGTCCGCGGCTTCCATCCACAAGTGGGCGGTGTACCGCGGCCAGCCTTGGTGGCGGTTCGCGGTGCAGCAGCCGAAGTGCGGTTCGAGACCGAAGACGTTCGCGTCCGGATCGTTGTTCGTGTAGACCCGGTCCTCGGTGACGTGGCAGATCACCTGGTTGGCCTGCTGCACGTACTGGTGCGTCCACTCGTCAGGACCCACGCCGGCGGGCAGCGCGTTGAACGCGAGCTTCTCCAGCCGGGCCGCGAGCGGCTCGACCGGGCCCCAGTTCTCCAGGGCCACCTCGAGCGAGGCAAGGTACTCGACGACCGTGCACGTCTCGGTGCCCTGGCTCGGGTGCCGCCCCGCGAGGTGCTCGTCGCAGCTGTACAGCCCGCTCGCCTGCCCGTGGTACTCGTCGAGCGCGGCGATCATCCGCAGCAGCCGGTCCAGCTGGTCCGGCTCACCGTCGTACCGGGACCAGACCGGCATCGCCTTCAGTCCCATCGCGACGTTGACGCCGTGCGAGGCGAGGTACTCGTCGTTCATCCAGTCGCCGGCATTCGCCGCCTGCAGCGCGAGCAACGTTGCTTCCGGCACCTTCTCGCGGTACGGCAGGTCGTCGGCGAAGGCGAACCAGTCGTATCCCTGCTCCCGGCACTTGGCTGCCACCGGCAACAACCATGCCTCGCCGGTCAGGTCGTGCAGCTGGTTGATCACCCAGACCGCGTCGGTCCACCGGGATCGCGCCCACTCCCGCAGCGGCCACTCGTCGAGCACGGTGTCCAGGCAGCGCAGGAACCGTAGGCAGGCCGGTACGACGCGAGGGTCGCTGGTGGCCGAGTGGTGCTGCAACAGCGCCTTGACCACGACGATCCGCGGCCAGACGTCGTGATCGGCGTAGGTCGCCTCACCCGTCCGCGGCCCGAACCAGCCGTCAGGGTGCTGGTGGTCCAGCAGATAGTCGACCCAGCGCTCGACCTTGCGCTTCAGCCGGTCGTCGTCCAGCAGGTAGGCGATCCCGGTGACACCGTCCAGCCAGTACGGCCCGCGCTCCCAGCCTTCGGCGTCACCGCCGATCCAGCCGCTGCGGGCGACGTCCGGCCAGAACTCGTCCAGCCGCCCGGCCATCCCTTCGGCCTGCTGCCGCATCCGCGCCCGCAGCCAGCCCGCCGGACGCAGGGTGCCCAGACGCAACGGTCGCAGCGCGACGGGGGGCAGGCTGGTGACGGCCGGCCCCCCGGCCTGCTCCTCGCGTGTCACAGGCGGTCAGCAGATCTGGGTCAGGCGGCCCGTGTCGACGTCGTACATGAATCCGCCGACGAGCACGTCGTCGCTGATCAGCGGGTGCTCGCGGACGCCGGCGACGTCGCGGCGCAGGGCTTCGAGCTGGTCGGGGATGACGTTCAGCGGCAGGTACGCCGCCGACTTGCCGGCCGCCTTCTCGACCTTGGCGCGCATCTCGTCCTCGGTCATCGAGGCCATCGCGCAGCGGGTGTGCGGGATGACCATGATCCGCCGGACGCCGAGCAGGTGGACGCCGAGCACCAGCCCGGTCATCGTCAGCTCGGTGACCCGGCCGCCGGCACTGCGCAGCACCTTCGCGTCACCGGGCTTGAGCCCGAGCATCTCCAGCGGGGGGATCCGCGAATCCATGCAGGTGACCACGCCGACCCCGGCGTGGGCGATGCCGTCGAAGCCGCTGTAGGCGAAGTGGTCGGCGTAGTCGGCGTTGGCCGCGAGCAGATCCTCGAAGCCGGTGACCGGTGGGGAGACGTCGGCGCTCATCGGGCATCACCCGGAACTACGGTGCCGGCACGCAGGATCGACATGTCGTAAGGCTCCTTTCCACAAGACTCCGGGCGGGGAGGATCGGCAGGTTCGCTCGTCACCGGGACCAGCCAGGTCCGGCCGTCGGTGTGAGCGACGGTGACGGTGTCGAGGTCTTCCGCGACGACACCGAGCGCGTCCAGCGCCACCTCGCCAGTGAGGTGCCGCACCGCGATCTCGGCGACTTGGCCGCGCTTGGTCCAGGCGGACCGTCCACGCAGTGACGCCACCACGGTTTCGCCGCGGTCCGCGGCGTCCAGTACGTCGGTCGCCGACGTCACTGTCAGGCGGCCGTGCATCGTCCCCGCGGGCAGCAGCGTAGCGGTCGGGGAGAATCGGTGACCGCTCAGGTGGTTCGATTCCCAGACCCGCCCGGGAAAACGGGTGGCCAGACCGGCCACGATCGGCCGGCCGAGCAGTGCGCAGCACTCGTCGCGTTTGCCGTTGGTGCAGACGAGCAGCACGGACTGCGTGACCGGTGAGAGCTCAGGCAGCGAGGCCTGGGCCGCGTCCAGATCACCGCGCTTGACCGCGTCCAGGTCGAGCGCGTCGAGCCTGGCCGGGTCGTCGACGCAGCCGCCGAGCAGCCAGGTGCGACCCGGGGCGGTGCTGGCGACGTACACCTGATGAGCGCGCGGTACGGCGTCGGCGTGCTTGCCGGGGCTGCGGATCAGACCGAACCGCAGGTCCGCCTTCTTGCACGCGCCGTCGATCCGGCGGCCGAACTCGGGATCCAGGTGACTCTGAGTGGGCGCCTTGGCACCCCAGGGCCCCGGCTGCTCGACCACGACCCAGCCGGCGGCCATCACGGCCGTGCCGGGCATCGGTTCGTCCAGTTCCCGGCAGATCGTCGAGCAGAGCTCCGGCCGACCGAGTAAGGGTGCACTCACAGTGCTCAACGTTACGCGAGCCGGGACCGGATCCCCATGACGGTCGTCACCCGCGGACAGCGCGCCGCCGTCCGAGCAGCACCACCGCCAGTACGGCGGCCGCGAACGCGCAGACCGCGGCCCCGGCGAAGATCGTGTGCAGTTGTGAAATCGCCGCCTCGCGCAGCGCGTCGACGAACGGCCGGCAGGTGCCGGGACTGGCCGGGCACAGCTCGTTCGGGGAGGGGACGTCCTCGGCCAGCGCGTAGTACCGGCGGAGGCCGATCGCGGTGAGGGCCGAGACGCCGACCAGCATCCCGACCATCCGGGCAACGACGACCAGTGCGCTGACGAGTCCGTGGCTGTCGTGCGGGGTGGCGCCGAGCATCGCCGTGTTGACCGGCGACAGGGCGAGGCCGAAGCCGAACCCGCAGCCGAGCAGCACGAGCGTCGCGGGTGCGGTGTCGAGCGCGTCGCGGTCCCAGAACGCCATCAAGGCGAACATCGCGCCGGCCAGCGCCAGCCCCGCGGCGGTGATCAGCCCGAGGCCGTAGCGGCGGGTCAGCCAGCCGCCGACGACCGCGCCGATCGGCAGCGCGACCAGGAACCGGAGCAGGACGAGCGCGGCGGCGAGCTGGCCGCCGCCTTGCGTCGTACGGGCGAAGACGGGGATGTCGACGAGGGCCGCGATCAGAGCGGCGCCGACGAGGAAGCTGACCACCAAAGATCCCCAGGCCGCCTTGTCGCGGAGCAGACCGACGGGGACGATCGCACGCGGCGTACGGCGCTGCCAGAGTGCGAAGGCCACGGCGAAGACTGCCGCTCCGACGAGCAGCCACGGGCCGGCGGGGGAGAGGACCTCGCGCTCGGGGTCGGCGGTGGCGAAAGCCAGTACGACGCCGGCCAGGGCGAGGGCGAGAAGCAGTGCGCCGGTCAGGTCGATCTGGGTGAGCGCGCGGAGGTTGGTCTTCCGGAGGAGGAGTGCGAGCCACGCGAGCAGCAGGAGTGCGGTGATCAGGCCGATCGGCGTGAGCAGCCTCGAGTCGCCGGTGAAGGGAACGAACGGCAGCCCGAGCGTCACGCCGGTCGCCAGTCGCTCTGGCGCGGTCAGCGTGAGCCCGAGCGCGATGCAGGCGAGCAACCCGACGGCCGCTGACACCGGTGGTCGTTGCCGGCCGCGCAGCAGGATCGCGAGAACGACCGCGACGATCAGGTTGAGCCAGAAGATCCAGCGCCAGTCGGCGACAGCCAGTACGGCGGCGCCGAGCAGCGGGCCGAGAACCGATCCGAGCTCCTGAACGGCGCCGACCACGCCGAGCGGGAGTCCGCGTCGGTCAGGTGGCCAGAGGTCGGCGACGAGAGCGAGCGTCGCCGGGACGAGTCCACCGCCGCCGATGCCTTGCAGGAAACGGCCGGTGACGACGAGTGAGAGGTCGTACGCCGCCGCGGTGATCAGCGAGCCGACGGCGAACAGCAGGAGCGCGCCGACCAGGACCGGCGTCCGGCCGACGACGTCGGTGATCCGCCCGATCAGGGGCAGCACCGCGATGTAGCCGAGCAGGAAGCCGGACACGATCGGCGCGGCCCGTTGCAGCTGGTCCGCGGACAGCCCGACGCCCGCCATCATGTCCGGCAGCGCGAGCACGACGACGTAGGTGTCGGCCGCGGCGAACGCGACCGCGATCGAAGCGAGGGTGAGACGGGCTCGCGGATGCCCGGCCGCGCCCGTGCCTGTGGAGGGGCGGGGTACGGGCTCGGGCCGCCCGCTCACCCGTGCTCCTGGGCCGGGGCGTGGCTCGCTCGGCTCACGGCTTGGTGATCTCGACCTGCTCGCCGTACCGGTCCAGGGTGAGGTCGTAGCTGCTGGTCGCGCCGTCGTAGAACGGACCGGTGATCGTTGCCGACACCAACTGCTTGGTGTCCTTGTCGATCTTGAACGTGCTCGGGAAGTCCTGATCGGCCGGCGCCTTCGGGAAGATGCCCTGCAGCGTCTTGCCCTGGACCGCGCCGGTGACCTCGGTCAGCACCTTCGAGCCGTCCCGCGTCTCGCCCTTGATCGCCGGGTCCTTCAACGTCGGCAGCACCGAGGTGACGCCCTTGTCCGGGTCGAGCAGGATCGCCGGGTCGGGCGCGCCGAGACCGGCCAGTTGCTCCGGCGGCAGCTCGATGAACTTCGGCGTGAACGGCAGCTTGGCGTAGACCTTGCCGCCGACCGCGACCACCTCGGCGTCGATCGGCGACCCCGCGGCCCGCACGGTCAGCTTGCCCTTGAACGCCGGAGCGTGGGTCGCGACGCCGTCCCCGTTGGCCAGCGTCTGGGCGGTGTCGGGCAGGTCACGGCCGGCCAGGACGACGTGCACGCTGGCCGCTTCGTCGATCGTCTTCTTGACCTCGGTCAGCAGCGCGACCGGGTCGTCGCCCTTCTTGCCGTCGCCGTCGCTGTCCTTGTTGTCCGTACAGCCGGTCAGGGCGAGCACCAGCACCGCGCCGACCGCGACCAGTCTGTTCATGACCTCAGCCTGCCAGGTCCGGGGCGCAGGCAGCGATCGGCTGCGCCACCGGTACGCCGGAACCGTCGCGCCGCGGGTCGATCGGCGGCAGGTCCACCGGCGCGCCGCTGGTCGCGCTGGCCTTCACCGGCGCCGTGCCGACGAAGCCGAACAGCAGCCCGTCCTCGCCCTTGAGCAGCCGCTGGCAGCGCACACCACCGGTGCCGCGGCCCTTGGCCGGGTACTCGCTGAACGGCGTCACCTTGACCGCGCCGACCTCCGTGCCCGGCAGCGCCGAGGAGGAGCCGGCGATCGTGACGACGTGCGCCTCGCGGGCGGCGTCGACCGCGCCGAAGTAGACGACCTTCGCTCCGGCCGACAACCGGATGCCGGCCATACCGCCCGCCGTACGGCCCTGGGGACGCACGACCGAGGCGTTGAAGTGCAGCAGTTGCGCGTCGCTGGCGATGAAGCAGAGCTCCTCCTCGCCGGTGGCCAGCTCGACCGCGCCGACCACCTCGTCGCCGTCGGCGAGCCGGATGATCTCCCACGAGTCGCGGTTGCTCAGGTGGTCGGGGACGACGCGCTTGACCACGCCGGTCGCCGTACCGACAGCGAGGCCGACGGACTCCGGGTCCAGCGTGGTGAGCGCGAGAGCGCGCTCTCCCGGCTCCAGCTCGACGAACTCGGCGATCGGCGCGCCGCCCTGGAGGTTCGGCGCGCTGGCCGTGGTCGGGACGGCGGGAAGGTCGAGCGACTCCAGCCGGATCAGCCGGCCGGCGCTGGTGACCAGCCCGTACTGGCCGCGGGCGGTGCTCTTGATCGCCGACACGATCGCGTCGTGCTTGGCGCGGCTGTCACCTGGTCCGAACGGCTCGACGCCGTTGGTCCGGGCGAGCAGACCGGTCGAGCTCATCAGCACCCAGCACGGGTCGTCGGTGACCTCGAGCGGTACGGCGGCGGTCTTGGCCGCGCCCGACGACTCCAGCAACACCGTGCGGCGCGGGGTGCCGTAGGTCTTGGCGATGTCGGCCAGTTCCTCGGAGACGATCTTGCGCAGCAGCGTCTCGTCCTCGAGGATCGCGGTCAGCTTCTCGATCTCGCGCTCGAGCTCGGCCTTCTCGGTCTCCAGCTCCAGCTTGCTGAACTTGGTCAGCCGGCGCAGCGGCATGTCCAGGATGTAGTTGGCCTGGACCTCGGACAGGTCGTAGATGTCGATCAGCCGGGTCCGCGCGGCGCTCGCGTCGTCGCTGGTGCGGATGATCTGGATCACCTCGTCGATGTCCAGGATCGCGATCAGCAGACCGTCGACGATGTGCAGCCGGTCCTGCGCCTTCTTGCGGCGGAACTCGCTGCGCCGCCGGGTCACGTCGAAGCGGTGCTGCAGGTAGACGTCCAGCAGCTCGCGCAGGCCGAGCGTGCGGGGCTGGCCGTCGACCAGGCAGACCGCGTTGATCGAGAACGAGTCCTCCAGCGGGGTCAGCTTGTAGAGCTGCTCCAGCAGCGCCTCGGGCACGAAGCCGTTCTTGACCTCGATCACCAGCCGGGTGCCGTGGCTGCGGTCGGTCAGGTCCTTGACGTCGGCGATGCCCTGCAGCTTCTTGGCCTGGACCAGGGTCTTGATCTTCTCGATCACCTTCTCCGGGCCGACCGTGTACGGCAGCTCGGTGACCACGATGCCCTTGCGCCGGGGGGTGACGTTCTCGATCCGGGCGGTGGCCCGCATCTTGAAGCTGCCGCGGCCCGCCGCGTAGGCGTCCTTGATGCCTTCCAGGCCGACGATCTTGCCGCCGGTGGGCAGGTCGGGGCCGGGAATGAAGCGCATCAGGTCGTCGAGGCCGGCGTTCGGGTGCTTGATCAGGTGCCGCAGCGCCTGGATCACCTCGACCAGGTTGTGCGGCGCCATGTTGGTCGCCATGCCGACCGCGATGCCGGCGGCGCCGTTGACCAGCAGGTTCGGGAAGGCGGCCGGCAGCACCGACGGCTCTTCCTCGCGGCCGTCGTAGTTGGGCTTGAAGTCGACGACGTCCTCGTCGAGACCGTCGGTCATCGCCAGCGCCGAGGGCGCCATCCGGCACTCGGTGTAACGCATCGCGGCCGGGCCGTCGTCGAGCGAGCCGAAGTTTCCGTGGCCGTCGATCAGCGGGACCCGCATCGACCACGGCTGCGCGGTCCGGACCAGGGCGTCGTAGATCGCGCCGTCACCGTGCGGGTGGTACTTACCCATCACCTCACCGACGACGCGGGCCGACTTCACGTGCCCGCGGTCGGGGCGGATGTTGTTCTCCGCCATCGAGAACAGGATCCGCCGCTGCACCGGCTTCAGGCCGTCCCGGGCGTCCGGCAGCGCCCGGGAGTAGATCACCGAGTAGGCGTACTCCAGGAAGCTGGTGCGCATCTCGTCGGAGACGTCGACGTCGAGGATGCGCTCCTCGAAGTCCTCCGGTTCGGCGGTGGTGCTGGAACGGCGTGCCATGCGGGTCTGTGTACTCCTCGGTGATGCCGGCTGTTACGTGCCGCGGCGGTCGGGCGGCAGCGCCATTGTCCCCGGTCCCCGCCACGATGCGCGGCAGCGACCCGGCCCAATCGCGCCAACCCTACGACGCCGTACGGACAACCGGCGCCGGCCCGCCGGATGTGTCCCGGCCGCCGGCTCGGCGAGCAGGAGGAGCCGCGTGCTCGCGTGAGGCCGGGCGACGGCCGGCGCCGGGGTCCGCCCGTGCGAACGGACCCCGGCCGGGCATCACCAGATCTTGTCGTCCGGCGACGGCCCGGAGGTGATCCGGACCGAGTCGGCCGTGATCCGGACCGAGTCGGTGGTGTCGCTGGTGATGCGGACCGAGTCGGTGGTGTCGCTGGTGATCCGGACCGAATCAGTGGTGCCGCTGGTGATGCGGACGGAGTCGTCGGCCAGGGCGGTGGCCGGGACGGCGAGCAGCCCCGCGGTGAGCAGGGCGCCGGCGATCAGTCGTTTGCGCATGGTGGTTCCTTTCTCGTCCGCCGGCCTGTTCAGCCGGCGGAGGTCCCACCGGCCGGACCGGCGTTCCGATCGTCCGCGGATCGCGGGCCGCCGACCGCCGGGTGTCGTCCAGATCGAAGTGTTGGCCCAGCTGTACGCCGCGTGTTACTCCGCGGCGGCCGAGGGATGCGAGTGACGCAGGATGAAGGCTGTTGGCGCGAGCGCCGACCCGGCGGCCAGGACCAGACAGATGACGGCGATGCCGAGCAGGGTGATCCAGGGCACGGTGACCGGGACCTGGTTGAGTCCGTCGGTCATCGCGTTGCGGATCAGGGCGCCGACGGTGACCGTGATGACCGTGCCGAGCGTGAGGGCGACCGCGCCGACCAGCGTGGACTCCCAGAGCACCATTCGGCGGATCTGCGCGGGCGTGGCGCCGAGCAGGCGGGAGGTGACGAACTCGCGACCGCGCTGGAGGCTGCCCATCAGCAGCGTGTTCACGATCGCGATCGCGCTGTAGAGCGCGGCAGGACCGAGCAGCAGGAGCAGGCCGAGCTTGTTGCCGTCGCGGACGCCCTGCCCCTGTTCGGCCTCCCAGGTGGCGGCGGGTACGGCGCGGGCGCCGGGGATGTTGTTGAGAGCGTCGAGCAAGGTGTGGTGATCGACGCCGGGCTCGGGCAGCACGAACCACCGGACGGGCTGAGCCTTCGGGGCGTGAGCCCGCGCCAGGTCCTGCGAGACGAGCATCGAGGCGTTCACCTCGGCCGCGGTCCGGACGATCGCGACCACCTTCAGCCGCGCGGCGCGGCCGTCGAGGAAGGTGACCGGAATCTCGGAGCCGACCCGGTAGCCCTCGTACCCGGCGAGTTCCTTGCTGATGGCAACGGTGTTGCCTGCGGAGAGCGCGCCGAGATCGCCGGAGAGCACTTCCAGCCGGCGGGCCCGTGGCGCCACGGCCGGGTCGATGCCTTCGGCGTCCTCGAGGTCGGCGGAGTCGCTGCTCGTGCGGATCACCGTGAGCGGGATCGCGCCGTCGACGGCGGAAACGCCCGAGGTCCCGAGAACGCGCTCTCCGAGGTTCTCCGCGGCGCCGGTGTCAGTGACGACCACCGGCGCGAACAGGGTCTCGCGGATGGTGGCGACCGAGGCGTCGGCGGCGAAGCTGAGCGTGAGCACCATCGACCCGGCGATCGCGGAGATCGCCAGGATCGGAGCCGCCAGCGACGCCGTACGGCGAGGTGCCGCGACGACGTTGCTCTTGGCGAGCCGGCCGGAGACGTTGGTCCAGGCCACCAGCGGTACGGCGAGCAAGCGGCCGACCGCGGGCACGACCAGCGGCGCGAGCAGGGTGAGCGCGATCACCAGCAGCATCGGCGTGAACATCGCCAGCGGGATCACCCCTTCACCGGTCCCCGGCTGGATCAGCGCCAGCAGCACGATCGAACCGGCCAGCACCAGACCACCGAAGACCACCCGCACCGGACCGATCCGCGGCGGCTCCAGCGCGGCCTCGCGCAGCGCGTCGACGGCGCCGATCTTGCCGGCGCGCCGAGCGGCCGAGCGGGCGCCGAGCATCGCGACGATAAGCCCGATCCCCATCGCGATCGCCAGCGGAACCCACGGACTGGCCGGCTCCAGCTTCACCGGCGCCAGCTCCGAGTACGACGCCTTCGCGAGCAGCAGCGGCGTCGCCAGCTGAGCCAGTAGGGCGCCCGTGAAGGACGCGGCGAGCGCCACGACGAGCGCCTCGCCGAGGATCATCCGGCGGATCTGCCGCGGCGTCGCGCCGACCAGCCGGAGCAGGCCGATCTCCCGTCGGCGGGACGCGACGGCGAACGCGAACGTGCTGGCGATCACGAAGATCGTGATGAACCCGCAAATCGTACCGACCATGCTGAGCACGACCTGCAGTCCGGAGGCGTCCTCGCCGGTGGGACTGATCTGCACGGTGTGCGGATCGACCCCGTCGCCGCCGGGGAGGTGAACGGCGATGGTGCTGCCGGGCGGGGCGTCGTACGCGATGGTGGCGGCGGTGGCGGTCGCGGCCAGGCCGAGCAGGAAGACCCCGACGGCGAGGGCGACGAAGGAGCCGGCGTACAGGGAGCGGTGCCGGCTGACGGTGCGGCGGCTGAGGAAGAACATCAGCGTTCCAGGTCGCTCATCGCGGCGGCGATCTGCTGCGGGGTGCCCCGGTCGAGCGAGCCCGCGACGGCGCCGTCGGACAGGAACAGCACGCGGTCGGCGTACGCCGCGGCGACCGGGTCGTGGGTGACCATGACGACAGTTTGACCGCTGCGATCGGTTGCCGCGCGCAACAGTTCGAGGACCTGGCGGCTGGTGCTGCTGTCCAGGGCGCCGGTCGGTTCGTCGGCGAAGAAGACGGCCGGGTGGGTGATCAGCGCGCGGGCGATCGCCACCCGTTGCTGCTGGCCGCCGGACAGCTCGGCCGGGCGGCGCTTGGCCTTGTCCTCGAGCCCGACCTGCTGCAGCACGTTGTGGACGTCGTCACGCTTCGGGCGGCGGCCGGTCAGCCGCAAAGGCAGGGCGACGTTGTCGTAGACAGTGAGCGAGGGCAGCAAATTGTAGGCCTGGAAGACGAAACCCATCTGGTCCCGGCGGAGTTTGGTGAGCGCGACCTCCGAGAGCCCGTGCAGCGGGACGCCGTTGAGCACGACTCCGCCGGTGGTCGGCTTGTCGAGGCCGGCCGCACATTGCAGCAACGTCGACTTGCCGGAGCCCGAGGGGCCCATCACCGCGGTGTAGGAGCCGCGCCGGAAGTGGTACGTCACGCCCCGCAGAGCATCCACGGCACCGGCTTTGGACTTGTAGGTCTTGGTGATGCCGTCGAGCAGCAACGCGGGCTGGTCGGACGGGTGCTGAACAGGGTGGTGGTGAGGTGCCGTGGTGGTCATGGTCCCAGCCAACCGTCGCGCAGCGGATCGCGCGCTGGCTTGCGCGGGACAGTAGAGGTAGCGCGGAAGCTACCGTCCGCGGGCCTGTGCGGCGCCTAGGGTTGCTGTGTGCAGGAACCGAACTCGGCCTGGGCCGCGTTGGCCATGCCGCGCTACCTCGTCTCGTCGTGGCCGTGGCGCAGCTATGCCTATCTCCTGAGCTCCGTGCCGATCGGCCTGCTGACGATCGTGGTGCTCATCGCCGGAGTCGCGGTCAGTGCGGTGCTCAGTCCGATCGTGATCGGCGTGCTGCTGCTGACCGCGTTCCCGCTGTTCGGCGTGGTGATCGGGATCGTCGAGCGTCAGCGGGCCCGGCTGGTGCTGCCGACGGGCATTCGCAGCCCGCACGCGGCGATGCCGGCCGGGATGAACCGGCGCGAGCGGCTGAAGTTCCGGCGGCGAGAGCAGGCGTCGTTGCGCGCTCTCGGGTACGGCGTACTGCTCGGCACGTTCGTCTGGTTCTTCAGCGCGGCCACGGCCGGCCTGAGCGCGGTCATCCTCGGCATCACCTTGCTCGCCCCACTCATCGCGACCGACGACACGATGGGGATGGGCCCGTGGGTGCTGGACACGACCGGAGAGGGCTTCCTGTTCCTGGTCACCTTCGGGCCGTGTTTCTACGTCGTGTCGTCGTACCTGATCGGTGTGGTCGCGGCCGCCCAGGCCTCGCTGGCCAAGGCGCTGCTCGGGCCGCGCGAGGACGAGCTGCGCCGCAACGTCGCCGAGCTGCGCCGGTCCCGGCTCGACCTGGTCGACGCGTTCGAGACCGAGCGCGCCCGGATCGAGCGGCACCTGCACGACGGCGTACAGCAGCGGCTGGTCGGGTTGACCATGACGCTCGGGCTCGCCGAGCTCGATCTGCCCGAGGGGGAGAGCAAGCGGCTGGTGGTGAAGGCCCACGGCGAGGCCGAGGCCGCGCTGGCCGATCTGCGCGAGGCGGTGCGTGGGATTCACCCGCGCGTGCTCGTCGACCTCGGGCTGGAGGCCGCCGTACGGGAGGTGGCCGACCGGAGTCCGCTGCCGGTGGCCGTGCAGATGGCCCTGCCGAACCGGTTGCCGCCGCCGATCGAGGCCGCGGCGTACTTCTTCGTCAGCGAGGCACTGGGCAACGTCGCCAAGCACGCCAACGCCAAGAGTTGTCACGTGCAGGCCTGGATCAATCGCGACCGGCTCGTGGTCACCGTCACCGACGACGGAACCGGCGGCGCCGACCCGGCGAACGGGACCGGCCTGACCGGGCTGGTGACCCGGTTGGACGCCTTGGGCGGCACACTCGACCTGTCCAGCCCACCCGGTGGGCCCACTCGACTACGGATGGAGAGCCCGTGCCGGCTCGACGACTGAGCATCGTGCTCGCCGAGGACTCGATGCTGCTGCGAGAGGGACTGGCCAGCATTCTCGACCGGGCCGGGCACGAGGTGCGTGACGCCGTCGGCGACGCGGACACCCTGCTGGCCGTCGTCCGCAAGGATCCGCCGGACGTCGTGATCACCGACGTCCGGATGCCGCCGGGACACAGCGACGAGGGACTGCGCGCGGCGGCCGCGATCCGGGCCGAGCTGCCGTCGATCGGAATCCTGGTGCTGTCCCAGTACGTCGCCGACGCGTACCTGTCGTCGTTGCTGGAGACAACGACCGGCGGGATCGGCTACCTGCTGAAGGATCGGGTCGGGCACGTCACGGAGTTCCTCGCGTCGCTGGACCGGGTGGCGGAGGGCGGGACGGTGGTGGATCCGGAGGTGGTTCGCCAGTTGCTGGCGCGGCGGCGGGACGACGGGCCGTTGGCGGCGCTCACCCCGCGGGAGCTGGAAGTGCTCGCGCTGATGGCCGAGGGGCGGGTGAACGCGTCGATCGCGGAGCAACTCGTCGTCAGCGAGGCCGCGGTCCGCAAGCACGTCGGCAACATCTTCGCGAAGCTGCACCTGGAAGACGGTCTGGACCGGCGGGTGTCGGCGGTGCTCACGTACCTGCGCCGACAGGCCTAGGTTGGCCGGCTGAGGCAAGATCGACGGTATGGCGAACTGGGCTGATGAGAGCGATATCCGGAAGATCCTGGCCGACTGCCAGACCTGGGCAGTGGTCGGCCTGTCGAACAACGCGAGCCGGGCGGCGTACGGCGTGGCGCGGTTCCTGCAGCAGCACGGGAAACGGATCGTGCCGGTGCATCCCTCGGCGGAGACCGTGCACGGCGAGCAGGGGTACGCGTCGCTGGCCGACATTCCGTTCGCGGTGGACTGTGTGGACGTGTTCGTCCGCTCGGAGCTGGCCGGCGCGATCGCGGACGAGGCGGTGGGAATCAACGCCCGCGCGGTCTGGTTCCAGCTGGATGTGGTGGATCCGGACGCCTATGCCCGAACGACGGCGGCGGGATTGACGATGGTGATGAACCGCTGCCCGGCGATCGAGTGGGGACGCCTGGGTCCGGCCTGACCGACTGTTCGGCGAGACCGACTGAGCCAGAGGGGGTTCACATGTTCACGATCGACACGTCCACCGCGTTCGGCGCCCGGATCGAGAAACAGCTGGCCGGCGAGCAGGTGGTGTGGCTGACCACCGTCGGCAAGTCGGGGACGCCGGCGCCCAGCCCGGTGTGGTTCCACTGGAACGGGCGGGAGGTGCTGGTCTTCAGCCAGGCGGGGAAGCCGAAGCTGCACAACATCGAGCGGCAGCCGCGGGTGGCGGTGCACTTCAATGCCACCTTCACCGGCGGGGACGTCGGGGTGCTGTCGGGGGACGCGGTGATCGACCCGGCTGGGCCGACGGACGAGGAGCGGGCGGTGTACGACGCCAAGTACGCGGAGGGGCTGGCGAGTCTGGGGATGACCGCGGAGCAGTTTCACCAGGATTACCCCGTGCTGATCCGGATCACGCCGGACAGATTGCGTGGCTTCTGAGGGCACACCGGCTGGAGAAGAGCAGTAAAAGCGGCGGCAGGGTGCCGGTGGGCGCCCTGCCGCCGGCTTGTTAGTTGAGGTAGCCCTCGACCGTGTCGGCGGAGCGGGCCTGGGCGGTGTTCGGGTCGTCGCCGAACTCGCGCTTGGCGCGGCGCTGGCGCAGCAGGTCCCAGCACTGGTCCAGCTCGACCTCGAGGGCGCGCAGGCGGGCCTTCTCGTCGGCGTCGTCGATCGTGCCGGCCGCGTGCTTGGAGCGCAGGTCGTGCTCCTCGGACACCAGGTCGTTGATGCGGTGGAGGATGCTCTTGTCGTCGGTCATGAGGAAACGGTACGCCCGTCCGGCAGCGCGGCGCGGGCAAGGAGCTCCGTGGTGACCAGAATGGCGAGCGACTCGGCGGCGACCAGGCCGAGCAGGACCACGAGCTGCAGGGCCGCGGCCGCGGTCGGTGACGCGCCGCCGAGCACCATGCCGACGAACGCGCCGGGCAGGGTGACCAGGCCGACCGTACGGGTCTGGTCGAGCGCGGGCAGCAGCGCGTCACCGGCGGTCGGGCCGGCGACCAGCTTGAACGCCTCCGCCGGCAGCAGTCCGATCGACAGGCCGGCCTCGTACTCGCCGAAGCGGCCGCCGTACTCGGCGAGCAGGCGACGGCCGGCCAGCGTGGTCGCGTTCATCGTGCCGCCGATGATGATGCCGCCCATCGGCAGGATCGTCTCCGGGTTGCGCGGGACGACGCCGGGCAGGATCAGCAGGAGCAGGATCACGCAGGCGCTGCCGCCGATCGCGATCGCACAGAACATGAGCTGACCGGGCACGACCGCGGTGCCGTGGATCCGCCGGGTGCTGGTGAAGGTCGCGACGGTCAGCATCACCAGGACGAACGCGAGCGCACCCCAGATCGTCTGCAGGGCGAACCCGACGACCGCGCCGACCAGCGCCAGCTGCAGCACGGCCCGCAGGGCGGCGGTGACGATCCCTTTGTCGTGCCTCAGCTGAGCCTGGCGCGACGCCAGGACGGCGATTGCCACGAGCAACGGCAGGACGACGAGCGCGGATACCCCCAGGCCGGTGTCGACTGACATCCGGCCATTCCATCACGCGTCGAGTGGTGGAAGCGTCTCCCGGTCCAGGCGTCAGGGCTGTTGGAAGTCGGACTCGTCGTAGGCGTGTTCGGGGTGCTGACCGCCGGCGACCTTGTCGGCTTCCTCGGTGCGCAGCTCGACCCGGCGGATCTTGCCCGAGATGGTTTTCGGCAGCTCGGCGAACTCGATTCGCCGGATCCGCTTGTACGCCGCCAGGTGGTCGCGGCAGAACTGGAGGATCTCGCCGGCCAGTTCGCGCGACGGCTCGCGGCCGGGCGCCAGGACGACGTACGCCTTCGGCACGGCCAGGCGGACCGGGTCCGGCGACGGTACGACGGCCGCCTCGGCGACGGCCGGGTGCTCGATCAGCACCGACTCCAGCTCGAACGGCGAGATCCGGTAGTCGCTGGCCTTGAACACGTCGTCGGAGCGCCCGACGTAGGTGATGTAGCCGTCCTCGTCGCGGCTGGCGACGTCGCCGGTGTGGTAGAAACCGCCGCGCATCACCTCGTCGGTCAGCGCCTTCGCATCGCGGTAGCCGCGCATCAGCGGCACCGGCGGGGGAGCGAGCTCGATGCAGATCTCGCCGTCGTCGCCGACCGTGTCGGTGGCCGGGTCGACCAGCGCGATCGAGTACCCGGGCAGCGGCCGGCCCATCGAGCCGAGCTTGACCGGCTGGCCCGGCGGGTTGCCGATCTGGGCGGTGGTCTCGGTCTGGCCGTACCCGTCGCGGATCGTGATGCCCCACGCGTTGCGGACCTGCTCGATCACCTCCGGGTTGAGCGGCTCACCGGCCGAGATGCACTCCCGGATCGCCACCTCGACCGCGGACAGGTCGGCCTGGATCAGCATCCGCCAGACCGTCGGCGGCGCGCAGAACGTGGTCACGCCGTACGTCTGCAGCACCTGCAGCATCTTCTCGGCGTCGAAGCGCGTGTAGTTGTAGAGAAAGACGGTCGCGCCCGCGTTCCAGGGCGCGAAGACGTTGCTCCACGAGTGCTTCGCCCATCCCGGCGACGACACGTTGAGGTGCACGTCACCGGGTTGGAGCCCGATCCAGTACATCGTCGACAGATGACCGACCGGGTAGCTGACCTGGGTGTGCTCGACCAGCTTCGGCTCGCTGGTCGTGCCGGAGGTGAAGTAGAGCAGCAGCGAGTCGTCGGCCGAGGTGTCGACCTCGGGCACCGGACCGTCGTACTGGCGGCTGTCGTCGTAGTCGAGCCAGCCCTCGACCGGCTCGCCGATGCCGACCCGAAGGCAGTGGTCCGCGATCCCGGCGTACCGGGAGGCGTCGGCGCTGCTGGTGACGACCACCCGCACGCCGCCGCGCGTGATCCGGTCGGCCAGATCGGCGTCGGTGAGCAGAGTCGTTGCCGGGATCATCACCGCGCCGGCCCGGATGCAGCCGAGCATGACCTCCCAGAGCGGCACGGTGTTGCCGAGCACGATCAGGACCCGGTCGCCGGGCTGCAGCCCGTGCTCGGTGAGCCAGCCGGCCACCTGGCGCGACCGCTCGGCCATCTGCGCGTAGGTGAGCGAGTTGACCTCGCCGTCCTCCTCGACGATCGTCAGCGCCGCCACCTCGGCCTGCTCGACGGCAAGCGCGTCGAACCAGTCCCGCGCCCAGTTGAACCGGTCGAACGCCGGCCAGCTGAAGTCCCGGTACGCCGTGTCGTAGTCCTCCCGGTGCGCGACCAGGAAGTCGCGCGCCTCACGGAAGGCCCGGGTGTTGTCCGAGGTGCTCTGTTCCTCGCTCATGCAGGGCATGATTCCCTCACCCGGACGCCCACGGCAATCGGGCTCGCGCGTGTCTGTGGACAACTAGCCGAGCCGCAGCGCGGCAACCGCCCCGGCGAGCACCAAGGGGATCAACACGAGTCCGCGCCACAGGAACGACCACCAGGAGATGTGGACGCCTGCCGCGACGCAGCGGTCCCGCCAGATCAGCGTGGCCAGCGAGCCCCACAGGGTCAGTAGGCAGCCGCAGTTCACGCCGATCAGCAGCAGCATCATCCGATGACCTTCCGCGGCGGCCACTGGTTCCATCGCCAGGTACGCCGGGAGGTTGTCGAACGCGTTCGCCCCGACGGCTGCCGTACCGGTGAGCCGGAGGTCGGAGCCGAGGCCGGCGGAGACTGTGCCGGCCACGTCGCCGAGAAGCTGTTCCAGTCCGTGAGCGGTGAGTGCGCCGACGACCAGGAACAGGCCGACCACGGTGACAACCAGCCGCCAGGGGATTAGGGACCACTTCAGCGCCGCTCGGCGTCGTACTGCGAACAGTCCGGTGAGGATGAGCGCGCCGATGGTCGCCGGGATGGCTACGTCGACGCCCGACACGAACGCCGGTCCCAGGGCGAGGCAGATGCCGGCGGAGCTCCAGAAGAGGACCTTGTCGTCGACAGCCGGGGTCTCCGGTACGGCGTACTCGCGGCGCAGGTCTCGGTGGAACAGGGCGGCCAGCACCGCGACGGTGATCACGATGGCGGTGACCGCGGGGCGCCAGCTCAGCGCGAGGTAGTCCGCCAGGCCCAGACCCAGCTGGTCGAGCCGGTGCAGCGCCAGCAGGTTGGTGAGGTTGGACACGGGCAGCAGCAGCGACGCCGTACCGGCCAGCCAGACCGTGGTGAAGGCGAACAGCTTCGGCGGGATGCTCAGCTGCCGCGCCATCGCCAGTACGACCGGAGTCAGCAGCACCGCGCACGTGTCGAGCGACAGCACGATGGTGAGCGCAGTAGCCAGTACGACGACCAGCAGCCACAGGCGCCACGTCTTGCCACGCGCCAGGTAAGCCGCCTCCCGGGCCGCGACGTCGAATACCTTCGCCGAGTCGGCGAGCCCTGCGATCACCGTCACGGCGACCAGGAACACCAGGACCGAGGCGATGCGCTCCAGCACGCCTGCTGCGTCGTCCAGCCCGAGCAGACCCGTGACCAGCACGCCCAGTCCGCCGAGCGCGCTCAGCCACCACATGACTGCAGACCCTATGTGAGCACCTTCCGTGCACCGGAATGGCGTCGTGAGGCCGCCGTCCGGTGAGTAGGCTGATCGGGTGACATCGCCGGAGGAGCCAGAGACCGCCGGGCAGACCCTCGCGGGCCTGCCGCTGGCTGGACGGCCGCTGGCCGGGCGGCCCGACGGCTACCCGGTGGAGTTCGAGGCGGACGTCGTACTGCGCGACGGCGCGACCGCGCATCTGAGGCCGATCACACCGGACGACGCCGACCTGCTGGTCGAGTTCTACGCGCGGGTCTCGGAGCAGTCGAAGTACTACCGGTTCTTCGCGCCGTACCCGCAACTGTCGGACCGGGACGTGGCCAGGTTCACCCAGGTCGACTACCACGACCGCCTCGCGCTGATCGTCACCGTCGCCGACGCGATGATCGGCGTCGGCCGCTACGAGCGGACCGGCCGGCGGACCGCGGAGGTCGCGTTCCTGATCGAGGACGCGCACCAGGGCCGCGGGCTCGGCCAACTGCTGCTCGAGCACCTGGCCCAGGCGGCGCGCGAGCACGGCATCACCCGGTTCGTGGCCGAGGTGCTGCCGGACAACCGCAAGATGATCACCGTCTTCACCGAGGCCGGCTACAAGGTGGCCCGGGAGTTCGAGGACGGCGTGATCATGGTCGAGTTCGACATCGCGCCCACCGACACGTCGTTCGAGGTGATGCAGGCCCGCGAGCAGCGGTCCGAGGCGCTGTCGATCGCCCGGTTGCTGACGCCGGCCAGCGTCGCGGTGATCGGCGCGTCGCGGCGGGAGGGCACGATCGGCAACGCGCTGCTGCGCAACCTGCGCGACGCCGGCTTCCCGGGCCGCCTGTACGCCGTGAACACCGACACCAAGGACGAGGAAATCGACGGCGTCCCGGCGTACGGGACGATCCGGGACGTCGACGACACGGTCGACCTGGCCGTGGTCGCGGTACCGGCCGAGGCGGTCGTCGACGTGGTGCTGGACTGCGCCGCGAAGGGCGTCCGCGGGCTGGTCGTGGTGTCGAGCGGCTTCGCCGAGGTCGGCCCCGAGGGACGCCGCCGGCAGCGCCGCCTGGTCGGGCTCGCCCGTTCGTACGGGATGCGCGTGATCGGGCCGAACGCGCTCGGCGTGATCAACACCGCCTCCGGCGTCTCGCTCAACGCGACACTGTCGCCGCTGATGCCGAGTCCGGGGCGGGTGGCGTTCTTCTGCCAGTCCGGCGCGCTCGGCGTGTCGATCCTGGCCGACATGGTCGGGCGCGGTCTCGGGCTGTCGAGCTTCGTGTCGGCGGGCAACCGGGCCGATGTGTCCGGCAACGACCTGATGCAGTACTGGTACTCCGACGAGTCCACCGAGGTGGTCCTGCTCTACCTGGAGTCGCTCGGCAATCCGCGCAAGTTCAGCCGGGTCGCGCGGCGGCTGGCGCGCCGTAAGCCGGTGATCGCGCTGAAGTCGGGGCGGGCCACCCAGGGCGTTCCGCTCGGGCACACGGTCCGGCGCAGTCACTTGCCGGCGGCAACGGTCGACTCGTTGTTCCGGCAGAGCGGGCTGATCGGCGTGGACACCACGGGCGAGCTGTTCGACGTGGCGCAGCTGCTCGCGCACCAGCCGTTGCCGAAGGGCCGGCGGGTCGCGATCGTCAGCAACTCCGACGCGCTGACGCTGCTCGCGCTCGACATGATGGCCACCTGCGGGCTGGACGTCGCGGGGGAGCCCCACACGCTCAGCGCCGACGCCTCGGCGTCGGACTTCTCCGAGGCGCTGACCGCGGTGATCGCCGACGACCAGGTGCACTCGGTGGTGGTGATCTTCACCCCGCCGGTCCAGTCGAACGTGGCCGAGGTCGCCCAGGTGCTCGCGGCCGCCGCGGCGGGCTCGGACAAGCCGGTCCTGTCGACATTCCTCGCGTCGCGCAGCGTGCCCGAGCAGCTTCGCGTCCCCGGCGAGCAGGGCGGCGCGGCGCGCGGCTCGATCCCGTCGTTCCTGTCCCCGCAGTACGCCGTCGGCGCGCTGGCCAAGGCGACCCAGTACGCCGAGTGGCGGCAGCGGGCGGACGACCAGATCCCGGTCCTGCCCAACATCGACTCGGCCGGTGCGGAGGACTTCGTGCAGGAGTTCCTGCAGCGGCATCCGGCCGGCGCCGACCTGGACGACGCGGATCGCCAGCGGCTGCTCAGCTTCTACGACATCAGCGTGCTGCCGGCGTTCCCGGTGCTGTCGGCCGACGAGGCGGTCGCGCGGGCGGCCGATCTCGGCTACGAGGTGATCCTCAAGGCGACCGCCGAGCAGTGGCGGATGCGGCCGGACCTGGCCGACATCTGGCGGCACATCCACGACGAGGACGACATGCGCGAGGCGTGGGCGGAGATGACGCGGACCTTCGGGGTCGCGTCGGACCCGGCGCGGGCGCAGTTCGTCGTACAGAAGATGGCGCCGCCGGGGGTGCCGGTGGTGATCTCGGCGCAGGAGGACGTCGCGTTCGGGCCGGTGGTGTCGTTCGGGTTGTCCGGCGTGGCGACCGATCTGCTCGGCGACCGGTCGTACCGGATGCCACCGCTGACGACGGCCGATGCGGCGGAGATGGTGCGGGAGGTGCGGGCGGCGCCGTTGCTGTACGGGTACCGCGGGTCGGATCCGGTGGACATCGCCGCGATCGAGAACCTGCTGCACCGGGTTTCGCGGTTGACGTTGGAGCTGGAGGAGGTCGTGCGGCTGGATCTGCGGTCGGTGCTGGTCGCGGCGCAGGGCGCGACGGTGCTCGACACGACGATCCGGATCGCGCCGAACGAGAAGCCGCGGCAGGACATGCCGGCCCGACGGCTGACATGAGTGCGCCGGAAACGGCTTCGTTTGGGGTAGGTGGCGCGGCTCAGGCGTTGGCCGACGCCTTCGGGCTCGGTCGGGCGGTTGCCTTCGAGCGTATTGCGCGCGGCGCCATGGGAGCTGTCTGGCGACTCGAGACCCGGGCCGGGGTGTTCGCTGCCAAGGAGGCGTTCTGGACTCCTCCCGACGAGCAGCGCGTCCGGCTGGAGATCGCGTTCCGCGCGGCCTGTGGCGTGCGCAGCCCTGAGCCGCTCACCACTCCAGCCGGCGCGTACGTCGCCGACGGCTGGCGGCTTTACGAGTGGGTGGACGGCACGGTGCCGGGCGACGAGTCTCTGGGCTGGCTCGCGGAGCAGGCGGCAACCATGCACAAGGTGGCCTGGACCGAAGGGCCGCTGGAGCCGCAGGACTTCTACTGCCGCGTCCACGTCGACTGGCCGGCCCTGGCCGAGCGCGAACCCGCGGTGGCCCCGGCCGTGCCCCGGCTCGTCGAGCTCACCGAACTCGTGAACGCGGCCCCGGTGGACAACCTGATCTGGTGCCACCGGGACCTCGCGCCGTCGAACGTGCTGATCGGTGCCGACGGCCCCTGTCTGGTCGACTGGGACAACGTCGGGCCGATGTCCGCGACCCAGGAGTTGAGCTTCCTGCTGATCAACCACCTCACCGACGAGCACGCCGTACGACGCATCGTCGCGGCGTACCGGTCGGCGGGTGGTCCTGGGCTGATCACCGAGCCGGAAGGATTCGCGGCCGGGTTGGCGATCATGCTGAACTATCTGCACGTGCAGGTGAACGATTCGCTCGACCCGGAGCTCGCCGCCGAGCACCGGGAGTTCGCCCGCAGCCAGATCGTTCAGCAGATCCGGTCGGTGCCGGCGCCCGGCGTACTGGAACGGGCTGCGGCTCAGGCCGCGCGGCTGTAGACCGCGTCGGCCCGGGTCAGGAAGCCGTAGTCGACCAGCTGACGACGCAGCGTCGCGTAGTCGTCGTGCCAGCGCTGGAGGATCTCGTTGACCGCGCTCTCCGGGTACTGCACGCCGGTCTCGAACGAGCCGGCCAGATACTCCAGCACGACCCGGAACTTGGCCGGGACCGTCGGGAAGTGCGTCAGCCGTCCGTCCCGGACGAACGAGCGCAGCACGTTGTCCCGCTCCGGATCGGCGGACAGCGGTTCCCGCTCCGGCCGGCCCGTCCGTACGGCGTTCTTGAACACGCTTTCGTCGGCTCGTAAGCCGTTGCTGTCAGCAACGACCAGCTCGCTCTTGAACAACCGCTGGAGCGCCTTCCCGACGACCGCGGGTCCGAGCCCGGTTCGTTCCGCGACCTGATCCGGAGTCCCGGCGCCGAGCACGACGGCGGAGTACACCTTGAGGCGGGACGGTTCGGCCAGCAGTCCGCAGAGTTGATCGGCGTTCATGCCTTCCACGCTAAGGCGGGCTGCAACCGATTTTCAGCGCCGCCGCATCGCCGGGCTGAGCGCGTTCGTGAACGACATGTTGTCTTCGGGGTGGATGGTCACGCCGGGCGGCACGATCTCGTCGATCCGGTCGAGCACGTCGGTGGACAGCTCGACGTCGGCGGCCGGCAGCTGCGACTCGAGGTGCTCCAGCGTGCGCGGCCCGATGATCGCGGAGGTGACCGCGGGATGCCGAACGACGAACGCGATCGCCAGCTCGATCAGCGTCATCCCTGCTTCCTCGGCCAGCGTCGCGAGCGCGTCGGCGGCCGCGAGCTTGCGCTGGTTGACCTCGAGGCCGAGATCCCATCGCGCCGGGAAGCGCGCTGCCCGGGCGGACTCGGGCACTGCCTGGTCCGTGCGGTAGCGCCCGGACAGCCAGCCCATCGCGAGCGGGCTGTAGGTGAGCACGCCCATCCCGTAGCGCAGGCAGGTCGGCAGGACGTCGTTCTCGATCGC
The DNA here is from genome assembly GCF_001984195.1 of Kribbella sp. ALI-6-A. Taxonomy (GTDB): domain Bacteria; phylum Actinomycetota; class Actinomycetes; order Propionibacteriales; family Kribbellaceae; genus Kribbella. The sequence goes on along the minus strand of NZ_MTQN01000011.1, from coordinate 121,066 downwards.
GCGAGCGAGCATCGAGTACGGCGGTTGCTCGGTGCGAAAGCGCTCTCTGCCGCGTCGCTCGGCGGTCCACTGCGCCTCGACGATCTGCGACGCCGGGACGGTGGAGGCGCCGAACGCGCGGATCTTGCCCTGGCTGACCAGGTCCGACAGCGCGCCGAGGGTCTCGTCGATGTCGACGTCCGGGTCGAGGCGGTGGATCTGGTAAAGGTCGATCCAGTCGGTGCCGAGCCGCCGCAGCGAGCGGTCGACCGACTCGATGATCCAGCGGCGGGAGGCGCCGCGGTGGTTGGGATCCTCGTCGAACGGCAGTCCGACCTTGGTGGCGAGCACGATGTCGTCGCGACGCCCGGCCAGTGCCTTGCCGACGATCTCCTCGGACTCGCCGGCCGAGTAGATGTCCGCGGTGTCGATGAAGTTGATCCCGGCGTCGAGCGCGCGGTGGATGATCCGGATCGAGTCGTCGTGATCGGAATTGCCGGCGGCACCGAACATCATCGCGCCGAGGCACAGCTCGCTGACGGTGATCCCGGTACGGCCCAGTGGGCGGTAGTCCATGAGGGTTCTCTTTCGCTGAGTGGGGTAGTCTCCGGAGCATGAACGGAGAGGCTGTCCACTTAGACAGTAACGGAGAGGCTATCCACTTACAAGAGACGTCTGTGCCGAGTGCTGCCCGCGGGTGTGGATCCAGGGGCGCCGAGCGGTGAGCGCGAGAGCCGGCGAGTCTGGGGAAGTCGAGTGTCCTGGCGGGGCAGCCAAGGGCCTGGGTGCTGCCCCGGCGCGGCGGGCGGACGCCCGGCGGAACCGCGACAAGATCCTCGCGGCGGCCCGCGCGGCGTTCAGTGAAGGCGGCGAGACGTCGATGGCCGCGGTCTCGCGGCGCGCCGGTGTGGGAATGGCGACGCTGTACCGGAACTTCCCGAGCCGCCGCGAGCTGCTCGAAGCCGTCTACGCCGACGAGGTGACGGCGCTGTGCGAGGCCGCCGGGATCGCTGCTTCCGAGGGTGAGACTCCAGCGGCCGCGCTGCGGATGTGGCTGTGGCGGTTCTTCGCTTTCATCACCGCCAAGCGCGAGGTCGCGACCGAACTGCTGACGCAGCTCGGTGGAGACGAAGCGGTCTTCGGTGACGGCCGCGCGGCCGGACTCGCCGCGGGCCGGCCACTGCTCGCCGCGGCCCAAGAGGCGGGGGAGGTGCGCAAGGATCTCACCCTCGAGCAGGTCTTCGACATGGTCGTCGCCATCGCAACGATCAACGGCGACGCCGAGTACGTCGAACCGATCCTGCAGACCGCCCTCGACGGACTCCTCCGCCCGTCGCCGGCCTGAGACCCTACCCAGGGTGCTATGACGGATCCATGCAGCCAGGCCCGCACAACGCGATCACCGATGTCCCCGGCGTCCTGGTCGGCCAGGTCGAACGCACCGACCCGCCGTACCTGACCGGCACCACGGTCGTCTACTTCCCCGGTGCGGCGGTCGCCGGCGTCGATGTGCGCGGCGGTGCGCCCGGCACCCGCGAGACCGACCTGCTCGACCCGGTGAACTCCAATCCCGGTGTCAACGCGATCGTGCTCACCGGAGGGAGCGCTTACGGCCTGGACACGGCCGGCGGCGTCATGTCCTGGCTGGAGTTCCGCGGCGAAGGGGTACGTGTCGGCCCTGGTGACCACGACGTCGTCCCCATCGTCCCCGCCGCCGTCATCCTCGACCTCGGCCGCGGCGGCTCCTTCACCGCCCGCCCGACCGCCGAGTGGGGTCGCGACGCCATCGCCGCCGCCCATGACGGCCCTGTTGCCCAAGGCAACCATGGCGCCGGCGCGGGAGCCCGGGCGGGCGCCCTCAAAGGCGGCACCGGCACCGCCAGCGTCGTACTGGAGGACGGAACCACGGTGGGAGCGTTGGCCATCGTCAACGCGGTCGGCTCCGCAGTCTCCCCAACCGGCCGCCTCCTCGGCGAGCATGCTGCCCTGGACAACGAGTTCGGCGATCTGAGAACCCCCACCGAGCCGCCACCACCCCCACCTGCGGCCCCCGCCATGAACACGGTCATCGCCGTCGTCGCCACCGACGCACCCCTCGACAAAGCCGCCGCCAAGCGTCTCGCGATGATCGCCCACGACGGCCTGGCCCGCTCCATCGATCCCGTCCACACCCTGCTCGACGGCGACTCGATCTTCGGCGCCTCCACCGCGCCGAAAGACACCCCGCGCCTCACCGTCACGGACCCCGCCGCCCTCGCCCAACTCGAGAGGATCTACGCAGCCGCATCCCGCGCCCTCACCCGAGCGGTCGTGCACGCCGTACTGGCCGCTGAAACGGTCGAGTCGCCGGCCGGCCGCCTGCCGAGCTACCGAGACGCGTATCCGTCGGCGTTCGAGGCCTGAGCCATCTCGAGAATTGCTGGGTGGCTGCGGCGCACGTAGTGCCGGCGCCCGGGTCGATCCGTGCCAGGAATGGGCGGCGATCACCGTGTCGAACGCGCGAGCGGTTCGCAGAACTTAGCAGTGGCGAACGATCGTCTGCCCCCGCGTACTACCCAGGGACTACAGCAAGTGCTGGTTCGACGACCGAAGGGCGACCGGAGGACGGGACCAAGGGCCGACGTATTGGCAGGCTGTTGGCGGGAGGGTTTGGGGTATGACGCAGCCCAGTCCTCAGATGATGCAGGTCCCCGTTCCGAGCAACAGCTACCCGGCGCTGGCCGGGCGGGGGCTGGTGAAGTACTACGGAGAGGTTGTCGGTTTGGCGGGGGTGGACGTCGCCGTCCGGCCGGGGGAGGCGCTGGCGGTGATGGGGCCCAGTGGCAACGGCAAGACGACGTTGCTGCATGTGCTGGCGGGGATCCTGACGCCGGACCAGGGAGAGGTGTGGCTCGGGGGAGAGCGGGTGGATCAGCTGAATGACGCTCAGCGGACCGTGCTCCGGCGGCGGCGGTTGGGGTTCGTGTTTCAGGACAATCAACTGCTGGCGGAGCTGCCGGCGGATGAGAACGTGGCGCTGCCGTTGATGGTGGACGGGGTGTCGCGCCGGGAGGCGGTGACGCGGGCGCGGGGGATGTTGGCGCAGGTGGGGTTGGCCAACGAAGCGAACCGCCGGCCGGGGGAGTTGTCGGGAGGTCAGGCTCAGCGGGTCGCGATCGCTCGGGCGTTGGTGGGCGAGCCGCAGGCGGTATTTGCCGACGAGCCGACGGGGGCACTCGACGCGGCGACCGGTGCGCAGGTGATCGATCTGCTGGTGGGTGCCGCGACGCATCGGGGTGCGGCCGTGGTGGTCGTGACGCACGACGACGCGGTCGCCGCGCGCTGCCACCGCGTCGTACGGATCGTGGACGGCCGGGTGAGCGAGCGATGAACCCGATGACCTCGCTCGGGCTGCGGTTCGTGCGCAGACCCGGACCGGGCGGCCGGGCGGCGAACCTGGCAGCGTTCGGCGCGACGGCGGTCGTCGCGCTGCTGATCACGTTCCTGATCGCCGGCACGCTGGGACTGTCCGAACGCAACGACCGGATCGGCTGGCGGGTCAGCGTGGGCGGCGACGGCCGCGAGGCGGTCGGCTTGGTCAGAAACGTCGACGACATGGTCGACGGCAAGCCGTTCCAGCGGCTCGACCTCGCGATCACCAACGACCGGCGTAATGCCGAACTTCCGCCTCCACCAGGTCTGCCGCATGCGCCGAAGCCGGGTGAGGTGTACGTCTCGCCCGCGCTGGCGAAGCTCTGGGGCCCCGACCTCAGCAAGCGCTACGAGATCGGCAACCCGACCGGCGTCATCTCCAGCGACGGTCTGTCCTCACCCGACGAGTTGATCGCGATCCGCGGCCTCGCGCCCGACGCGCCGGGGATGCGGCCCACCGAGCGGCCGAACTACCTCGAGACCTGGCGCGGTACGTCGACCGACGCGCGGATCGCGGTCCTGTTCGCCTTCGTTGCCTTCGGCATCGCTCTGGTCCTGTTCCCGGTGCTCAGCCTGGTCGGTCAGGCGGCCGGCGTCGCCGCGAAGCGACGCGAGCACCGACTGGCCGCACTCCGCCTCGCCGGCGCGACCCGTGGTCAGGTCCTGCTGCTGAGTGCGGTCGAGCAAGCCGTCCTCGGGGTCTTCGGCGCCGTCGCCGGCCTGCTCGCCTACACCGCGCTCACTCCGCTGATCGCCCGCATCCCGCTCGGCGGCGGCCGCTGGTACGTGCACGACCTCACCGTCAGCTGGTGGCTCGTCCTGATCGTCCTGGTCGCCGTACCGCTGCTGTCGGTGCTCAGCGCCCTGATCGGACTGGGACGCGTCAGCATCACGCCGCTCGGCGTCGTCCGCGGTCAGACCCGCAAGGGCATCACGCCGCTCCGGCTCGCTCTGCTCGTGGTCGGCCCGGTGATGCTCGGCGTGATCGGCAGCGGGGGAGCGCTGCTGCCGCTGGTGATCGGCGTCGGCTTCGGCGCGCTGGCGGTGCGAGTCGTCGGCCCGTTCGCCGTCCAGGTGATCGGCCGGATCCTCGCCCGTACGGCGAAAGGCCCGGTCGCGCTGCTGGCCGGCCGTCGCCTCGTCGACGACCCGAAGGCTGCGTTCCGCCCGGTCGCGGCGCTGGTGCTGAGCGGATTCGTCACCGGCTTTCTCGCGCTGTTCATGCCGTACGGCATGAACAGCGACGGCAGGGACACGACGTTCGAGTTCTCCACCAAACCGGCCACAACAGCCGCCGTCGCGCAGGACGCGAAGGACCGGCTCGCGAAGGCGGGCCTGCAGGGTGAGGTGACGACCGATACCAACGCCGTCGAGATCGTGGTCGCGAGCAACGACCGCGAAGGCGTCCGGACCGTGCTCTACGACCTCGTCCCGGGCAGAGTGCCGTTGACCGACGCGGAGCACGACGAGCACCAGGCCGGGCTCTACCTCGACATGCGGCTCGGTGTCGCGCTGCTGCTCGGGGTGGTCTTCGTGACCGGCGCAGCGTCGACCGCCGCCGGAGCTGTCGGTACGGCGCTGGACCAGGCCGGTCCCGCGAAGGCGCTGCGCCGGTCCGGCGTACCGCTGTCGGTGATCGAGCGGGCGTCCCGGCTGGCGGCCGTCGTACCGGTGGTCGGCGTCGGTCTGCCGGTGGTCGGCTTCGGAGCGTTGTGCGGCCTGGTGCTGAGCGGTGGCCAGGTGATCACCCAGGGCAGTTCGGGAGTCGTGTTGCTGTTCGGTCAGGTCGTGGTCGGGCTGATTCTGGTCACGGTCGCCGGGGCGGCCGGTGCGCCGGTACTGCGCAAGGCCAGCGTGGGTTAGCGGCAACGAAGGGACCGGCGCATGCAAGGATGAGGGCATGCGTGACCTGAATGCGCCGGTCCCGGAACTCACGGACGTCTCCGCCGCTCTGCGCGAGGCGATCGACCGGTGCGGCTACTACCCCGACGTGGTGACGGACTCGCTCGCGATCGCGATCGCCAACGAACCGATCCGGGCCTTCGTGCTGCAGCACGAACCGACCTTCGACCGCGACGAGGTCCGGCGCCACATCACGATCCTGGCGCTGACCCCGAGCCGGCTGATCGTCGGGCACACCGACGAGCACGCCGCCGACGACCTGATCCGGGCGCCGTACGCGTCGACCTCGACCGAAGCGATCCCGCTGAACCGGGTGAACGCCGTCGTGGTCAACCGCGTCGTCCCGAACCCGGCCGGCTACGCCTCCGGCAAGGCCGACCCGGCCACGGCGACGGCCGGCGGTGAGGTGGTGCTGACGATCGGCTGGGGCATGGTGAACCGGATCGACCTGGAGCCCGCCGTCTGCGCCGACCCGAACTGCGAGGCCGACCACGGCTACACCGGCTCGGTGGCCGCCGACGACATCTCGTTGCGAATCAGCGCGGCCGCCGACGGCCCGGCCGGGATCCAGCAGGTGCTCGACTTCGCCGCCGCACTGTCCTTCGCGACCAGCCGGTAGTCGTCGTGAGTGGCCCCACGCCGACCCTGCCCGCCTACGGCGGCGGGTCGCTCGCCGACGTCCTGCCCTCGGTCGCCGGCGCGCTGTCGGTGCCGGGCGAGCAGAACCAGCTCGGCTTGCCGCAGGCGAGCCGGTACGCCGTACTGCTGCTCGACGGCCTCGGCTGGAACCTGCTGCGCCGTCATCCCGAGCTCGCGCCGTACCTCAGCTCGTTGCAGGCCCGGCCGCTGACGGCCGGCGTACCGTCGACGACCGCGACCAGCCTGACCAGTCTCGGCACCGGTCTTCCGCCGGGCGCGCACGGGATCGTCGGCTACTCGGCGATCGTGCCGGAGACCGGCGCCCTGCTGAACGCGCTCGCCTGGGATGCTCCGGTCGATCCGCGCCGGTGGCAGCCGCACCCGACGGTGTTCGAGCGGGTGGCGGCCGCGGGCGTCGCGACGCGCAACGTCAGCAAGGCGCGGTTCGACAAGTCCGGGCTGACCGCGGCGGCGTTCCGCGGCAGCGCGCACCGGGGCGCCGACACGATCGAGGACCGGCTGGACGCGACCAGGTTCGCCAGCCGCGAGGGCAGTTCGTCGCTGGTCTACGTGTACGACTCGCAGCTCGACTACATCGGCCACATGCAGGGCTGCGAGTCCTGGCAGTGGCGCAAGGAGCTCACCGCGGCCGACTCGTTCGCGCAGCGGGTGCGGTCGGCGCTGCCGCGCGACGCCGTACTGGTCGTGGTCGCCGATCACGGCATGGTCGACATCGCGCCCGAGAACCGGATCGATCTCGACGCCGATCCGACGCTGTCCGACGGCGTACGGCTGATCGGCGGCGAGTCGCGGTTCCGGCACCTGTACTGCGTACCGGGCGCCGAGCCGTACGTCGCCGAGCGTTACCGCGAGCTGCTCGGCGACCAGGCGCTCGTCCTGTGCCGGTCGGAAGCGGTCGAGCGGGACTGGTTCGGCCCGGTCGAGGAGCGGGTCGCACCGCGGATCGGCGACGTCGTGGTCGCCGCGCTCGGCCCGGTCGCACTGGTCGCCTCAACGCGCTTCCCGCAGGAGGCCGGGCTCATCGGCGTCCACGGTTCGCTGACCGAGGACGAGATGGCCATCCCGCTCCTGGTCGACGCGGGCTAGAAGCTCCAGACGCTCCAGAAGAAGGTCGTGGTGGCGTCGCGTGCGTCGGCGTCCTGCGCCCGCACGGTCACCTTGTAGCGCCCCGCGCCGGGCGTCAGGACACCCGTGATCCAGCCGCGCTCCGGGTCGATGCTGAGCCCCGGCGGCAGACCGGTCGCGGTGTAGCTGATCTCGCCCTTGCTGCTGAGTCCCTTGATCAGCAGCGGTACGGCGGGCAGCCCGCCGATGCCGAGCTGGTTCGGCGGCTTGGTGATGGTCACGCCGGAGGTCGGCGTCTTCGTCGCCGCGCCGACCGCCTCGGCCGCGTCGACCAGACCTTCGCCGTAGAACGAGTTGTTCTGGTCCGAGCCGGTGCACTCGCCGCCGGACGCGGCGGGGCAGGTCAGGTCGTTCGCCTGGGCCGAGAGCCGGTCGCGGACTTGCGCGGGGGTGAGTTTGGGATTCGCGCTGCGCAGCAGGGCCGCGACACCGGCGACGTGCGGCGCGGCCATCGACGTCCCGTCGAGGCTTTGGTAACCACCGCCCGGGACGGTCGAGTAGACGTCCTCGCCGGGCGCCGCGACGGTGATCTTGCCGGTGCCGTAGTTGGAGAAGCTCGACTTCACGCTGCTGCCGTTGACCGAGGCGACGACCACCATGTTCGGCAGCTCGGTCGGCAGGCTCAGGCAGTCGTTGCCGATCGTGCGCTCGCCCGGGGTCGAGTCGTTCGGGCTGGTGTTGTCGCTGGTCTTGGCCGCCAGGTTGTAGTTCTCGTTGCCGGCCGCGGCGACGTTCACGACGCCCTTGCTGTCGGCGTACGCGACGGAACGGCGGACGGCCTCGGCGATCGCGTCCTGGTCCGGGTCGCTCGGGCAGGTGAACAGCCACGGGTCGGTGTAGTAGCTGTTGTTGGTGACCGAGACGCCCTTGTCGGCGGCGAACACGAACGCACAGACCGTGTTCTCGGGGAAGAACAGCTGGCTGCCCGCCTCGGCCACCCGGATCGAGGAGATCCGGACGCCCGGCGCGACGCCGACCATGCCCTTGCCGTCCTTCGCGGCGGCGATCGAGCCGGCCACGTGGGTGCCGTGCTCGCCGACCGGCCGCCAGGCGCCGGGCCGGGTGTCGATCTTGCCGTAGGCGCAGGACGCCGAGCGCGCCGCGTCGAAGTTCGGCTTGAGGTCGGGGTGCTGGTCGTCGACTCCGGTGTCGAGCACACCGACGGTGATCGACTTCGACCCCGGGTTGACCGCCCAGGCCTGGTCCGCGCCGATCTGCTGCATGTCCGGGCGGGGGATCTCCGGCGACTCGTCCGGGGTCACCGGCGGCGCCACCGGGACAGCTGGGCCGGCGGCCGCGGCCGGGACGTCGGACGTCCGGGTGGCGCCGACCTTCTGGACGCCGCTCACGCCGCGCAACTTCGCGGCGAAGTCGGGGGTCTGCGAGTGCACGACGACCACACCGATCGCGTCGTACGTCGCGTAGACGGTGCCGCCGTTGCCGGTGATCGCGGAGGTGACCGCGGCGGTCTGCTTCGGCGCGGTCAGCACGAAGTAGGCGCGCAGCCCGGCCTCGGCCCGGATCGGTACGGCGGCAGCCGTCGCCGGCCCGGCGGCCGGTAACAGAGCCGACGCGAGGACCAGGGCGAAGGAACAGGCGGAGAACAGGGCTTTGCGCACGACCAAGTAGAACCTGGCGAAGGTGCAGAACGAAAGCCGACGCCCCCCGGCGTTACTGACCCGCAAGCGACTTTGGCAGGATGGGCGCCCGTGGCTGAGCTGCTCTACTTCACCGGGACCATGGACTGTGGCAAGTCCACGCTCGCGCTGCAGATGGATCACAACCATCGAGCCCGCGGCCGGCAGGGCAGGATCTTCACCAGCCACGACCGCGCCGGCGAGTCGGTGCTGTCGTCGCGGCTGGGGCTGGCGGCCGAGGCGATCGAGGTGCGCCCGGACTTCGACTTCTGGGAGTACGTCGTCGGCGAGCTGACGCGGGGCGGCCGGATCGACTACGCGGTCTGCGACGAGGCGCAGTTCTACCAGCCCGAGCAGGTCGAGCAGCTGGCCCGGATGGTCGACGAGCTGCAGATCGACGTGTTCTGCTTCGGCATCCTGACCGACTTCCGGGCGACGCTGTTCCCGGGCTCGGCCCGGCTGGTCGAGCTCGCCGACCGGATGGAGCTGCTCCAGGTCGAGGCGCTGTGCTGGTGCGGCGAACGCGCCACCCACAACGCGCGCACGGTCGACGGCGAGATGGTCACCGAAGGTGAGCAGCTGGTCGTCGGCGACATGGTGCAGGAGGACCGCGAGGTCGCCTACGAAGTACTCTGCCGACGGCACCACCGGCGCCGGCTGACCACGGCCCGGGCCCGGGCCACGCTGTCTCCCGAGGTTCTCCCGTTCGGAGGTTCCGTTTCATGAAGCCGTTGATCACCGCCGCCGAACTGCTCGACGAACTCGACCGCGTCGTGGTCGTCGACGCGACCTGGAACCTGATGGGCCCGCCGGGACGCGAGGCGTACGACGCCGGGCACGTCCCGGGCGCGTACTTCGTCGACCTCGACACCGAGCTGGCCGGCCCGCCCAGTGACGGCGGCCGGCATCCGTTGCCGGACGCAAGCGTCGTCGAAGCGGTGCTGCGACGGGCCGGGGTCGAGGCCGGTACGCCGGTGGTCGTGTACGACGCGGCCAACTCGATGGCGGCCGCGCGAGCGCGGTTCGTGTTCCGGTACTTCGGCGTCCGGGACGTCCGGGTGCTCGACGGCGGGCTCGCGGCGTGGAAGGCGGCCGGCGGAGCGGTCAGCACGGAGGTGCCGGCGGACGCGGGTGGTTCGTTCGTCGCGACGCCCGGGAAGCTGACGATTCTCGACGCGCGGGGTGCGGCCGCGCTGGCGGAGTTCGGCGTACTGCTGGATGCGCGGGCGCCGGAGCGGTTCGCGGGCGAGGTCGAGCCGATGGACAAGGTCGCCGGGCACATCCCGGGCGCGGTGAACGCGCCGACCACCGAGAACGTCGGCCCTGACGGGCGCTTCCTGGCTCCCGCGGATCTGCGCGCCCGCTTCGCCGCCCTCGGTGTCGACGGGTCCACGCAGGTGGGCGCGTACTGCGGCTCGGGCGTGACGGCCGCTCACGAGGCGCTCGCGCTGGAGATCGCCGGGGTGGACGCGCCGGTGTACGTCGGGTCGTGGTCGGAGTGGATCACGGATCCGGACCGGCCGGTCGCAACCGGGCGGGACTGAGCGCGACCTTTCGACCAGGGTGGTAAGGCCCGGCCGAGTCGTTGACTTGCCTCTGCCGTGACTCCAGAGTCGAGGGAAATCGATTTCTTCTCCCGCCCCTGGAGGATCGCCGATGTCCGAGCCGATGAGCCGAAGGACCTTGCTGAAAGCCGCTGCCGGCGCCGGCGCGCTGCTCGCCGTACCCGCTACCGCCTCAGCGGCCACCCAGGCCGTGCTGACCACCAAGGTCGCCGACCTGACCGGGCCGGGGCTGACCGACCGGTTCCGGATGGCGGCGACCGACCTCGGGATCCCGGTGCGCACGCCGGACGGGCGGATGCTGTTCATGTTCGGCGACACCTTCGAGCAGGCGTGGGTCGGCGGTGGATGGTGGCGCTCGCCGGTCGCGTTGTGGTCGACGACGACCGATCTGGCCGGTGGCGTGCAGTGGTCGGGCGCGGTCGGCGGCGCGGCGGCCCAGCAGCTGTGGGACTACCCGCACGACAACCCGACGTTCTCGACCGTGCTGCCCTCGGACGTGATCACCATCGGCGGCTCGATGTACCTGCACGCGATGGTGAACAAGGGCCTTGGGAATGTTGTCTGGACAGAGATCTGGCGGTCGGACAACTCGGGTGCGAGCTGGTACGACACCGGCGCCAAGTTCGACCCGAACCTCGACGGTGGGCTGTTCCAGTGCCTGAGCTGGGGTGAGGGCAACGACGGCTACGTCTACGTGTACTCGACCGGGTTCCAGCGCAACAAGCCGATCATCCTGAAACGGGTCCGCAGCAACCAGATCGCCAATCCGGCGGCGTACGAGCCGTGGGGGTTTCGCAACGGAGTCTGGGCCTGGGGTAACCCGGCCACGCCGATCCTGACCGGCAGCTTCGGCGAGCTGTGCCTGCGGCCGCTCGGCGGCAAGTGGGTGCTGACCTGGTTCAACGCCGGCGACTACCGCATCGACGGCATCATCATGGACACGCCCACGTCGAACCTCTACACCGCCCATCGCCAGACGCTGATCTACGGCGGCGCCTGGGGCCAGGAGAACGACAACCACGTGGCCCAGCTGTACGGCGGCTACATCATCCCGGGCTCGACCCTCAGCGACCTGCACCTCGCGGTCAGCCAGTGGAACACCTCGGCCGGCTGGCCGTACCGGGTGATGCAGTTCCGCGTCCGCGGTTTCGGGTAGGCCGATCGGTTACGTTGGCAGCACCGCGGAGACCCGGCCGGGCTCGCGGCGATGGACCTGCCGGATCGCGTGTGAGCACGGCGCTCAGAGGTCGAGCACCATGGTGTCGGAGCCGCCGTTGCGGCCGACCGCGCGGAAGCCGAGCGACCGGTAGAGCTCGGCCGCGCGGTTCTCCGGCTCCACGCTCAAGCTGATCCGCTCGTACGCCGCCTCGCGGGCGGCGTCGACGAGTGCGGTGAGCACCGCGCGGCCGACCCCTTGGCCGCGGGTGTCCGGGCTCACCCCGATGCTCAGCTCGGGGACGTCGTCGCTGACGTAGCCGTAGCCGGGCCGGTCGGCGGTCAGAAGGCGTGCCCACGCGGCTCCGACTGGGCGCGAGTCCAGCTCCGCGACGACGCCGAAGTCACCGGCTCGCATCCAGCCGTCGACGTACCGCCAGGCGTGGTCCTCGGCCTTCAGTTGGTCCAGCGTGAACCGCCGCTGCCCGTCCCAGTTGAAGGCCTCCAGCAACATGGCGGCCAACAGGTCGAAGTCGTCGGCGGTCGCCGGTCGAAGGTGCATGTCGTGATGATGCCCCGGCAGGGATCAGGCGTCATCCGATTTCGTGGTGCGGCCGACGAACGCGGACAGGACGAGCCCCCACTCCCATCTCGGTGCAGGAGCGGGGCTCGGCCGATCGATCAGTGCAGCTCAGTACGGCAGTGCGACGTAGTCCACGTGCTGGCCGGCGGTGGGGTCGTCGGCGACCTCGCGGGGAACGTCGCGGACGATCAGGCCGGCTTCGGCCGCCGCGGTGAGGGCGGCCTGGTCGTAGCGGGTCTTGCGCCAGATGTCGACCATGTACTTGCGGGTCTTGAGGTAGTCGACGTACCGGGCCATGTGGGCGTCGTCGAGGCCGAGGGCGGCGAACAGCGCGATGCGGTCGCCGTCCTTGCCGGCGATCCGCCACTTCGGGTACTTGTCGTGCTCGTTCGGCAGCGGCGCCTTCGACTTCGGGAAGCGCAGCAGGGTGCCGTTGCCGCTGTGCGTGGTGCGCAGGCTCCAGACCGCGACGTCGCCGACCCGGGTCCGCACGTAGACGTTGTCACCGACGTTCAGGTCGGGGGTGTTGTGCGACTGGTGCCGCAGGTTGAGGCCGCCGGTGTGGCGGTAGTGGTCCTGCAGGTAGATGCCGAAGCGCAGGATCGTGTACCGGCCGTTCCAGTCCGGGGCGTTCGGATCGACCCGGTCGGCGTTGTCCTTGTGGAAGCCGCGCTGGACGCCGTTGACGGTGAACGCGCTGTCGCCGGTGTAGACGATCTTGTCGTCGCCGAGGATCTGCCGGGCGATCTTCACGAAGTTGCCGTCGGTCAGCACTTCGCGCAGCCTGGGGTTGGCGAGCAGGTCGCCACCGAAGTTCTTCCGGGACCAGTACGCCGCTTCCCGCAGGCGCTTGACGTCGCTGGGCGAGTAGACCCCGCGTACGATCGTCCAGCCGTTCTCCCAGAATCCGTTCACGTCGACGTTGTTGACCGCTGACATGTCCCACCCTTCCAGTTCGCCGGAGCCGATCGCCCCGTCTACCCGGCACGATGCCGACGCTGCCGAAAAGGTTGCGATACCGGGAGAGCAGTTCCGCGGGGCAGAACCGTCGCTGCCTCAGTACGCCGAAGCCGAGGTCCGGATCGCGGCGACGAAGGCCGCGACCGCGGGATGCCGGGCTGCGCCCTTGCGGTAGGCGACCCTCGTACGCCGGCGCACCGGCAGCGGGACCAGCGTGACCCCGGCAGGCGGCGAGCCGGCCGCGAGCTGCGGCACGAGCGAAACGCCTTGGCCGGCGGCGACCAGTGCGAGTACGGCGTCGAAGTCGTCGGCGGTGTGCTGGATCCGCGGTTGGTAGCCGGCGGCCCGGCAGACGTGCAGCATGACAGAGTGGCACGCCGTCCCCGGAGTTCCGGAGATCCAGGGAGCGCTCTCCGCATCGGCCACGGAGCGCTCGGCGCCGTGCACCGCCAGGTAGACCGTCTCGTCCAGCAACGGTTGCGTCTCACCGGCGTCGAGGGCCGGCATCACGTCGTAATCGTTGATCAAGGCAACATCCAGCCGGTGCTCGCGCAGTTCGCGGGGAGCGTCGGCGGGGTCGAGCTCGGTGACGCTGAGCTCGAGCCGCGGATGGTCGCGGGCGAGGCGGACGAGAGCGGACGGCAGCAGCGTGCGAACGGCCGTGGGGAACGCACCGATGCGCAGTGGACCGGTGAGCTCGTCGCGAACGGCGGCCAGCTCGGCGTCGGCCTCTTCAAGAGCGGCGATGATCTTCTCCGCGTGCTGGACGAGCAGAGCACCGGCGGGGGTGAGCGTGACGCGGCGGCCGGTGCGTTCGAGCAGCCGGGCGCCGGCTTCGCGTTCCAGGACGGTGAGTTGCTGGGAGACCGCGGAGGCCGTGTACGTGTGCGCCTCGGCGACGGCCGCGATCGTGCCGAGCTGGGAAAGGTCGCGGAGCAGTCGGAGGCGGCGGACGTCGAGCATAAGGTCAGCTTAAGCTGACCGCCAGAAAACCGAACTGGACCTTACGCAACTCGACCGCCGAGGCTGGTGGACATGAACCTGACCGGCGTCCTCGTTCCACTGATCACCCCGTTCGGCACCGACGGTGAGGTCGCGGCCGACGCGCTCGAAGGGCTTGCGGATCGTCTGCTCGCGGCGGGGGCGAGCGGGCTGGTCGCGCTGGGTACGACCGGTGAGCCGAGCAGTCTGTCCGCGGCCGAACAGCGCGTGGTGGTCGAGGCCGCAGCCCGAGCATGCCGAGCGCACGACGCGATTTTGATTGTCGGCGGCAAAGATCCCGAGTTGCTGGCGCGTGGAGATGCCGCGTTGAGCGTGGTGCCGCCGTTCGTCCGGCCGGGGGAGGCAGGAGTGCTGGAGTACTTCCGCCGGCTGAAATGCCCGGTGCCGCTGGTGATCTATCACGTCCCGTACCGGACCGGTCAGCAGCTGGGTGCTGAGACCTTGCGCAGGATCGCCGAGCTGCCGGGCGTTGCCGGGATCAAGTACGCCGCGGGCGGGATCGACGACGAGACGATGCTGTTCCTCACCGAGCTGCCGAAGGACTTCGCGGTGCTCGCCGGCGACGACCCGTTCGTCTCCCCGATGCTCGCCCTCGGCGCGCACGGCGGGATCCTGGCGTCGGCCCATCTGGCGACCGGAAGCTTCGTCGCGATGGTCGCCGCGTGGCGTGCCGGGGACGTGGCGACGGGCCGGCGGCTCGGCCACCAGTTGGTCCCGCTGTCGAAGGCGTTGTTCGCCGAACCCAACCCGACCGTGATCAAGGCCGTCCTGCACGCGAACGGCGAGATCCCGACACCCGACGTCAGACTCCCGCTGCTGCCGGCCGGCCCCCGGACCACCGAGGTGGCCCGGAGTTTGGCCGAAACAAAGCTCCGAGAACCGAAGACCGCGCTCTCCCGGATCCCCGAAGTGGTCGAAGATGGAGCTCACACATCGGTGAGCTGAGGACGGGTGGTAGCGGTGGGCCAATATGTCGAGGCCGGGGGAGTGCTGACCTACTTCGAGGTCGAGGGTGAGGGCGAACCGGTGATCCTGCTGCACGGCGGAGGCGTCGGCGGCGACTCCTGGGTCGCGCAGACCGCCGCGTTGTCCCAGCACTACCTTGTCGTCGTGCCCGAGCGCCGCGGGCACGGCCGGACGCCGGACGTCGACGGCCCGGTCACGATGGAGTTGCTGGCCGCCGACCTCGCGGCGTTCATGGATCGCCTGGAGATTCCGCAGGCGCACGTGATCGGCTGGAGCGACGGCGGCAAGGTCGGCGCCTGGCTCGCGCTCTCCCGGCCGGACCTGGTCCGCAAACTGGTGCTGATCGGCGCCGAACTCACCCGCGCCGGGCAGACGCCCGCGACCGAGCAGCTGATGACACCGGAAGGCCTGGAGGAACTGGCCGAGGCCTTCCGTCCGGAGTACGAGGCGGTGGCTCCGGACGGGCCGGGGCACTTCCCGGTCGTGTTCGCGAAGTGGGCCGAGATGTGGCGCACGATGCCGGACCTCGACCTGGCCGACCTCGCCAGGCTGACCATGCCGGTGCTGGTGATGCAGGGCGACGACGACGCCGTCCGGCTCGAGCACAGCGTGGAGGTCGCCAAGGCGCTGCCCGACGCGCAACTGGCCGTCGTACCGGGGACTTCGCACGGGCTGCCGCTGGAGAAGCCGGGCCTGGTGAACCAGTTGCTGCTCGACTTCCTGGCCCCCGAGCAGACGCCGAAGCTCATCCCTGGTGGCGCGCTGGACTGCTGATCCGCGCCCGGTAGTCCCTTTCCACTCACTGCCGAACCGTGACCGCACCAGCCGTTGATAAAGTAACACGCATGGTTTAACTTACTCGGCACTGGAGCCCGCTGTGGCCCACACCACACCCCTGACCGCCCGTCGGCGGGGCGGAGACCTGAGGAGTTCCGATGACGAGAACGGCTAGGTACGTCGCGACCTGCGCGTCCGCAGTGGCCCTGCTGGCGGCGGCGGCCTGCGCGGACGGTACGACGCCGGCCGCCGACACCGGCGGCGCGATCGACGAGAAGGCGCCGGTGACGATCACGGTCGGCAACCGGCCGAAACCCGACAAGCCCGCCGACGTCGCGTCGTTCGAGCGCAAGATCAAGGCGTTCACCGACAAGCACCCCAACATCACGGTGAAGTCGACCGAGACCGAGTGGGACGCGCAGACCTTCCAGGCGCAGGTGGCGGGTGGCTCGCTGCCGACCGTGATGAGCATCAGCTTCACCGAGCCGCTGAACATGATCCCGAACAAGCAGCTGCCCGACATCACCGAGGAGCTGAAGCTGGTCGACCTGACCAAGGACCTGAACCCGGAGACGCTGAAGCTGGTCCAGGACGACGCCGGCCGGATCTACGGCGTGCCGTTCGAGGCGTTCTCGGTCGGCCTGGCCTACAACCGGACGCTGTTCAAGCAGGCCGGGCTCGACCCGGACAAGCCGCCGACGACCTGGGACGAGGTCCGGCAGTACGCCAAGCAGATCACCGAGAAGACCGGCAAGGCCGGCTACGCGCAGCTGACCAAGGACAACACCGGCGGCTGGATGCTGACCACGATGACCTACAGCATGGGCGGCACGGTTCAGTCCGACGACGGCAAGAAGTCCACGTTCAACGACGCGCCGGCCAAGAAGGCGCTGCAGCTGCTCAAGGACATGCGCTGGACCGACAACACGATGGGCAGCAACTTCCTCTACAACCAGGAGGAGGTGCGCCAGGACTTCGCGGCCGGCAAGATCGGCATGGTCATGCAGGCCTCGGACGCCTACGACATGTGCGTGAAGAACTTCGGCATGAAGCCGGCCGACTACGGCCACGGCGCGCTGCCGCAGGACGGCGGCCCGCACGGCACGCTGACCGGTGGCTCGATCAAGATGATCAACCCCAAAGCGACCAAGAACGAGATCGTCGCCGCGCTGAAGTGGATCAAGGCCACCGAGTTCGACAAGTACACCAACGAGCAGCTCGCGGTCGAGGACGCCAAGACCGCGATCGCCGACAAGGGCTTCGTCGGCCGGCCGGGCGTCACGCCGCTGAGCCAGGAGACCTACGACCAGTACAACAAGTGGCGTGAGCCCTACAACAACGTGCCGGTCGCGCAGTTCAAGGGCTACATCGAGTCGATGAAGACGCTGAAGCTGATGCCTGAGCCGTCGAACAAGGCCCAGGAGGTCTACGCGCTGCTCGACCCGGTGGTCCAGCAGGTGCTGACCAAGAAGGACGCCGACATCGACAAACTGCTCTCGGACGCCGCCTCGAAGATCGACGCCCGTCTCGCCCGGTAACCCACCATGGCCCTGTCGATCCGACCGAACGCCCAGTCCCGCCGGGGTGTGCTGACCTGGTACCGCTCCGGCGGGCTGAGCGCCGTCCTGTTCGCACTGCCCCTGGTGCTGATCTTTCTCTACTTCTCCTGGGGCCCGATCGTGCGCGGGCTGGTGCTCAGCTTCCAGAAGAACAACCTGGTCACCACCCCCGAGTGGGTCGGGTGGTCCAACTTCAGCTACGTGCTGACCGATCCCCAGCTGCCGCAGGCCACGCTCAACACCTTGTACTTCGCGGCGCTGGCGCTGGTGTTCGGCTTTCCGGTGCCGCTGTTCCTGGCGGTGTTCATCAGCGAACTGCGCAGCACCGGCTGGCTCTACAACGTGCTGTCCTACCTGCCGGCGGTCGTCCCGCCGGTGGCCGCGATCCTGCTCTGGAAGTTCTTCTACGACCCGAGCGCGACCGGCGTGTTCAACACGATGCTCGGCTGGTTCGGCATCGATCCACTGTCGTGGCTGAACTCGCCGAGCCTGGCGATGCCCGCGATCGTGCTCGAGGCGACCTGGGCCGGCGCGGGAGCCACCGCGATCATCTACCTGGCCGCGCTGACCGGCGTACGGACCGAGCTGTACGAGGCGGCCGAGCTGGACGGCGCGGGGATCTGGTCGCGGGTCTGGCACGTCACGCTGCCGCAGATCCGCGGAATCATCCTGATCATGATGCTGCTGCAGCTGATCGGCACGTTCCAGGTCTTCACCGAGCCGTTCCTGTTCACCGGCGGCGGCCCGAACAACGCGACCACCACGATCCTGCTGCTGATCTACCGCTACGCGTTCGTCAACGGCGACTTCGGCGCCGCGACCGCGCTGAGCGTGCTGCTGGCCGGGGTGCTGTGCGTGCTGTCGGTCGTGTACCACTTCCTCACCCGGCGTTGGAGCACGACATGACCAGTCTTCCGATCACCGAGCAGGTCGCGGCCTCCCCGGACGAGGCCGCACCGGCCAAACGCAGCAGACGCCGTACGGCCGAAGCGCAGGAGCGCGGCATCATCTCGACCGCGGACCGCAAACGTCCGCTGATCCGGTACGGCATGCCGACCGTCCAGGTGCTGCTGTTCGTCGGCGTCCTGGTGGCCGGCGTCGGCCCGCTGTTGTGGCTGCTCAAGTCGGGGTTGTCCACCAGCCAGGACATCCTGCAGGGGCCGATGCAGCTGTGGCCGAGCGGGATCCAGTGGGCCAACCTGCCGAACGCGTGGACCAAGGTCCAGATCGGCTCCTACCTCGGCAACACCGCGATCATCGCGATCGGGTCGTTGCTGTCCACCCTGTTCGTCTGTACGACGGGCGCCTTCGTGCTCAGCGTGCTGCGGCCGCGGTGGGGCCCGATCGTCACCGGCGCGGTGCTGGCGACGCTGTTCCTGCCCGGGGTGATCTCGCTGGTCCCGCTCTACCTGACCATCCTGAAGATGCCGGTGCTCGGGGTGAACCTGCAGAACACGTTCTGGGCGGTCTGGCTGCCGCAGGCCGCCGGCGCGTTCAACATCCTGGTGATGAAGCGGTACTTCGACGCGATCCCGCGCGAGCTGATCGAGGCGGCCCGGATCGACGGCGCGAGCAACCTGCGGCTGTTCACCGCGCTGATCCTGCCGCTGTCCAAGCCGATTCTCGGCGTGGTCGCGCTGCTCACCGTGATCGGGTCGTGGAAGGACTACCTGTGGCCGCTGCTGGTGCTGCCCGACCCGCGGCTGCAGCCGATCTCGGTCGCGCTGCCGCGGGTGCAGCAGACGACGGAGATCTCGTTGCAGATGAGCGCATTGTTCCTGGCCGTTCTGGTACCTGTGGTGCTGTTCCTGGTGTTCCAGAAACAGTTCCTGAGAGGGGTCGGAATGTCCGGAGGGATCAAGGAGTGAGCTCATCGCTGAACGGGCGCCGGGTGCTGGTGACGGGTGCCGCCGGAAGGATCGGGTCCGTCACCACCCGGCACCTGACCGAACTGGGCGCGCTCGTCACCGCGCTCACGATCGTCGACGCCCCGGAGCTGAAGGCCGACCGGGCGGTGATCGGCGACACCCGGTCCGAGGACGACGTCGCCGACGCGCTGACCGGCGTGGACCTGGTCGTCCACCTGGCCGCGCTGCCGCACCGCGACTCCGGTACGCCGTACGACGTCTACACCGGCAACGTGGTCTCGACCTTCAACGTGCTCGCGCAGGCGGGGGCGCTCGGGATCCGGCGGGCGGTCGTGGCCAGCAGCATCAACGCCTTCGGCGTACCGATGAACCATCACGACGTGTTGCCGGCTTACTACCCGCTGGACGAGAAGATCCCGTCCGACGTCGACGACTGGTACTCGCTGTCGAAGCAGAACGACGAGAACACCGCGCGGATGGCCTGGCGGCACTGGGGGATCGACGTGGTGTCGCTGCGGTTCCCGCACGTGAACACCGCCGACGTGCTGCGCCGGCAGGCCGACGGGTTCCGGGAGAACCCGGGCGCCGGGGTGCGGGAGGGCTGGGCCTTCCTGGACACCCGCGACGCGGCGTACGCGATCGAGCTCGGGCTGACCGCGGAGCTGAGCGGGCAGCACACGCTGTTCGTCGCCGCGAGCACGACCAACGCGCCGTTCGCGACCGAGGACCTGCTGGACGCTTTCGCGCCGGGCGTGCCGCGGTTGCGGCGGTTCGCCGGCCGCGAAGTACCGATCGACCTGACCGCCGCCCGGACCGTGCTGGGCTTCCAGGCCCAGCACGAGCTGGACCTGCCGATCGACCGACTGGAGACCTGAATGCCGCACGAGACGCCAGCCACCTTCGCCCAGCCCTGGCCGGTCCGCGACGACGTGCGGATCCGCGGGGTCAAGGCGATCGTGACGGCACCGCAGGGCATCCCCCTGGTGGTGGTCCGGATCGACACCACCGAGCCAGGCCTGTACGGGCTGGGCTGCGCGACGTTCACGCAGCGCTGGAAGGCGGTGCAGACGTTCGTCGACCAGCACCTGGCTCGCCTGCTGATCGGGCGCTATCCCGGTGACATCGGCGACCTGACCCGGCTGGCCGGCTTCTCCGGTTACTGGCGGGGTGGCCCGGTGACCAACAACGCGATCTCCGGGATCGACCAGGCGCTGTGGGACATCGCCGGCAAGCGCGCCGGCATGCCGGTCTACGAGCTGCTCGGCGGCAAGGTCCGCGCGGCCGCGGACACCTACATCCATGCCAGCGGCATCAACATCGAGCAGTGCCTGGAGCAGGCCAAGGAGTTCGTCGCGCAGGGCTGGCGGCACATCCGGCTGCAGATCTCGACGCCGGGCGGCGGCGGGTACGGCGCGCCGCGGCTGGCCACGCTCTATCCGGGCATGCCGTACCACAACGGCTGGTCGGCGCGGGACTACCTGCGGACGACGCCCGACCTGTTCGCTGCGGCCCGGCAGTCGTTGCCGGACAACATCGAGCTGCTGCACGACGTCCACTCGCGGCTCACCCCGAAGGAGGCCGTGCTGCTGGCGCGGTCGCTCGAGCCGTACCGGCTGTTCTTCCTGGAGGACGTGCTGGCCCCGGAGCTCTGGGACCGGCTGCCGGAGGTGCGGGCCGCCTCACCGGTCCCGCTGGCCGTCGGTGAGCTGACCACTTCGATGGGCGACGCGGTCCGGTTGGTGCGCGACGGCGGCGTCGACTTCATCCGGTCGCACGTGTCCGACATCGGCGGTCTGACGCCGGCGCGCAAGCTGGCCGACCTGGCCGAGCTGTGCGGCGTACGGACGGCGTGGCACGGGCCGGGGGACACCTCGCCGATCGGTGCCGCGGCCAACGTCGCTCTCGACGTCAGCTCGGTCGCGTTCGGCATCCAGGAGGGCCACATCTACAACGACGCGACGCACGAGGTCTTTCCCGGCACGCTGCGCATCAAGAACGGCTGGCTCACCCCGAACGAGGCGCCCGGCTGGGGCATCGAGATCGACGAGGCCGCCGCCGCGCGGTACCCGGCGGAGCTGTCCGGGCACGACGAGTGGGCGGCCGGCGTACGGCGGATCGACGGGGCCCTGGAGGCTCCGTGAAGTTCTCCGTGTTCACCGCGTCGACGCCCGACTGGACTCCCGCCGAGGCGGCCGAGATCCTGGCCGAGCAGGGCTGGCACGGGATCGAGTGGCGGATCATCGACCAGGCGGCGGCCGACGGGCAGACCGGGTTCTGGTCCGGCAACCGGGCGACCTGGCCGTTGACCGGCCTCGAGGACCGGCTGGACGAGATCGAGGCGATCACCACCGGCGCGGGACTGGAGTACTCGGCGCTCGGCGGCTACGTGCCGCCGACCCGTCGGGACGACGCCGAACGGATGCTGGCGGCAACGGCCCGGCTCGGCGCCGGCCGGGTCCGGATCGCCGGGCTGAAGGTCGAGCCAGGCCAGACCTACCGGGAGGCGTTCGCCGCTTGCCGGGAACACTGGGAGTGGGTCGAGGACAAGGCCCGCCAGTACGGCGTACAGGCGCTGGTCGAGCTCCACCACGAGACGCTGACACCGAGCGCATCGGCGGCCCGGCGGCTGCTCGAAGGGCTGGATCCGGCGTACGTGGGCGTGATCCACGACATCGGCAACCTGGTGATCGAGGGCTGGGAGGAACACGGGCTGGACCTGCTGGGTGAGTACCTGGCCCACGTGCACGTGAAGAACTGCGCCTGGCACCTGGCCGGGGTGGAAAGCGACGGGACGCTGCGCTGGGAGCCGAAATGGGTGCCGTTGCGGGAAGGCCGGGCGTCACTGCCGGAATTGTTCGCCGCGCTGGCGCGGGCCGGTTACGACGGGTGGGTCGCGGTGGAGGATTTCTCCACCGCGCTGCCATTGCCGGAAAGGACCGCGGGCAATCTGGATTACCTCACCGCCGTGGCGCGGGCCGCGGGGTACGATCTGCGCTGACCCGGGCGCGGCCAATTGCCGATCGGGAAAGAAACCGACACCAGCGGGGAAAGAAAGCGACAAGGGAGGTGGGCGATGGTCACGCCTGACAGTGACTCGGCGGTGCTGGACGAACCGACCCGTTCCGGCGCGAACCAGTACGACCTGGGCTCCTTCAACGAGGCCGTGATCATCGAGACGATCCGGGTGGCCGGCATCATCAGCCGGACCGAGATCTCCCGGCGGACCGGGCTGACCCAGCAGTCGGTGTCGCGGATCCTGCGTGTGCTGCTGCAGCAGGGGCTGCTGGTGGAGGAGGCGCAGGAGCGCGCCGAGCGGCTCGGCAAGCCCCGGACCCCGGTCCGGCTGCGGTCCAACGCGGCGCACGCGGTCGGCATCCACATCGACCCCGAATTGCTGACCGTCGCCGTCGTCGACCTGGACGGCACGATCGTGCGGCGCGAGACCGTGGACCTGGCCGCCGACCTGGACGCCCACCGCCTGGTCGATCTGGTCGCCGCCACGGTGGTGGCCGCGATCAGCATCAGTCAGGTCGACACCGCCTCGCTGCTCGGCGTCGGCGTCGCCGTACCGGGTCCGATCAACGCCGACGGCACGTTGCTCGACCTGCCGCTGCAACCGGCATGGCGTGGGCTGGAGATCCGCCAGCTGCTGCAGCAGAAACTCAACCATCCGGTGCTGGTCGAGAAGGACGGTACGGCGGCCGCGATCGGCGAGCGCTGGATCGGCCGCTCGGCGCGGGCCCGCGACTTCGCCTACCTCTACCTCGGCACGGGCGTCGGCAGCGGCCTGATCCTGAACGGCTCGATCTACCGCGGCCTGACCGCGAACGCCGGTGAGTTCGGCCAGCTGGCCGCGCTGCGGATGGGGGAGTGGGACGGCGAGGGCGGTCCGCGGATGATGGCCGAGTGCAACCCGACCGCCTCGCTGCCGGTGATCGCGGCCGGCTTCGGATATGTCGAGACCGACCCGGGCGCGACCGACGAGGCGAAACGCTACAAAGCGGTCTGCAAAGCCGCCGCCGAGGGCGACGAGGCGGCCCGGAAAGCGGTCACCCAGGTCGCCGGAGTGATTGCGCAGGGTGCGGTCGGACTGGTCGACCTGCTGGATATCGACCTGATCGTTCTGGGCGGGCCGGCGTACGAAAAGGAAATCGCGGCGACGCTGATTTCCGAAATCGAACGGGCGGTGAATTCGTTCCCGATCGCGAAAGGCACCCGGACGGTCGCGGTGGAGGAGTCGATGCTGCAGGCCGACGCGGCCGCGGTCGGCGCCGCGTCGACGATCTTCCACGACGCGTTCACGCCGCGGGTGGGCGGTTCGAGCCAGGCCCGGCGGCTGCCGAAATAGCCCGGCGGATCGGACCGCCGGGGTTTAGGCTGCCGGGGTGATTCCGACTGTCTCCGCGCCCGAAATCCTGACCGCCGCCCTCACCGACTCGGTCCAGCTCCGGGTGGTCCGGCCCGAGGACGCCGCGTCGTTCTGCGAGGCGCAGTTGCGCAGCCGGGAGCAGCTGATCCCGTTCGAGCCGCAGCGCACCGAGCAGTGGTACGACGTGGACTTCCAGGCGGCGCGGTTCACCGAACTGCTCGAGCGCGACAACGTCGTGCCGTGGATGCTGGTCGAGAACGATCGCGTGATCGGTACGGCGACGCTGTCGAACATCGTGCTCGGACCGTGGCGCAACGGCGACGTCGGCTACTGGGTCGACGTCGCGGAGGTCGGCCGGGGCCTGGCGACGGCAGCGCTGTCGGCGGTGTGCCGGCTGGCCGACGAGGTCCTGCTGCTGCACCGGATCGCGGCGAGCACCAACCACGACAACACCCGGTCGCAGCGAGTGCTGCTGAAGTGCGGGTTCGAGCAGTACGGCTTCGCGCCGCGCTACCTGCACATCAACGGGCAGTGGCGGGACAGCAAGCTCTACCAGCGGATCCTCAACGACCGCGAGCCGGGCGAGCCGCCGGCCTGAACCGGCGGCTCGCGCTCGACGGTCAGCGCGGTGGCAGTCCGATGCCGCGGGCGACGTCGACGTCGTCGTACCGGCCTTCGAGCACGTCGAGGAACTTGACCGGGCGCTGCAGGGTCGAGGCGATGTAGACGGCGCGCACGGCGGCCAGCGCCTCGATCCCGTCCCGCACGGTGAGGCCGGGCTCGACACCGTTGCTGACGGCATCGAAGATGTCGGCGTACTGGCGGCTGTGGCCCGCGATCGACAACTGCTGACGGCTGGTGTCGTCGTTCGCCTGCTGCTCGACGGGGAGGTCCTGCTCGGCGCCGTCGGCGTTGAACCGCCGCAGCACGTCGTCCTCGATCTCGGCGCCACCCTGCGTGCCGTGGACCGCGATCCGGGTACGGCCGCCCGGGTACGCCGCGGTGGTCGCGTGCAGGGTGGCGACCGCGCCGTTCTCGAAGGTGAGGGTGGCGACCACGGTGTCCTCGACCTCGATCGCGTGGTGCGCGGCCCGCAGCGCCTGGGCCTGGATCTCCACCGGCCGGCCCATGAACCACAGCAGCAGGTCGACGGTGTGCACGCCCTGGTTCATCAGCGCGCCACCGCCGTCCTGGGCCCAGGTGCCTCGCCAGCCGGCCGAGGCGTAGTACCCGTCGCTGCGCCACCACGCGACGGTGGCGACAGCGGAGGTGAGCTGCCCGAAGCGGCCGGCGCGGATGGCGTCCGCGACGCGCGCGCTGCCCGGGTCGAAGCGGTGCTGGCTGATCACCGAGCAGAGCACGCCGTGGTTGGCGGCCCGGGTGACCGCCGCGCTGAGGCGGCGGGCCCGGCCCAGGTCGACGTCGAGCGGCTTCTCGATCACGACGTGCAGCTTGTTGTCGAGCGCCTGTTCCGCGAGGTCGGCATGGGTGCCGCTCGGGGTGCAGATCGCCACCAGCGAGACGTCCGACCCGGCGAGCGCCGCCGCCAGGTCGCCGTACACCGCGGGCTCCGGCTGCCCGGCTTCGGTGAGCCGGGCAGCCAGGGCCCGCGCCGCGGCCGGGTCGACGTCCACCAAGGCGGTGACGGTGGCGTCGGACCGGGCCGCGATGGTGTCGGCGTGGGTGTGGCCGATGATGCCGCAGCCCACGATCGCGACCTGGTGCGGCGTCGTCGAGTCAGCCATCTCGCTCCTCAGTACGGTTTCAGGAAGTGAAGTGCGCGGTCAGTATCCGGTCCGCCGTCACGGTGAAGGTGTACGACGCGTCGGTCGAGACCACCTGACCGTCGACGGTCCAGTTCTGGAAAACGCTATCCGATCCGGGCGCCGCCGTCACGGTGACCTGCGCGCCGACTTCGTAGGTCCCCGGCTCGGATTCGTTGCCGAGGATCTTCACGGTGCCGTTGCCCTCGGCCTGGACCGAGACCGCGCGCTGGACCACGTTGATCACCATCACGTTGTGCAGGGTGACCGGGCCGGTGCTGGTGGCACCGTTGTAGCGGGCCAGGTTGGTCGCCTCGACGTCGCCCTTCACCACCTTGACCGTGTAGCCGTCGGCGCCGAGGTTGTCGGTGCCCAGGTTGAAGGCGTCGACCTGGCCGTCGTGCACCACCAGCCCGTCGTGGAAGCCGTAGGCGAACACGTTGAACAGGGTCAGCCCGGTCGCGCCGTCGACCGTGACGATCTTCGCCTGCTTGCGCATCACCTTGTCGATCACGAGCTCGAAGATGCTGCCCTCGTTCATCCAGTACGGCTGCTGGTAGCCGATCCGGGTGACCGCGTTGCCGTTGGACAGCACGCCCTCGATCCGGCCGCCGGTGCTGCGGCCGACCGCGATCGCGTGGTCGAAGAACGCTCCGGCGACCTTGCGGACGACGAAATGGTCGTTGCGGTGGGTGGTGAGGTCGATGCCGTTCCAGGCGTTCGGGAAGCCGGCGTTGATCACGTAGGTGTGGCTGCCGTTGCCGCGGACGGCGTACGGGTAGGTGACGATGCCCTCGGCCGCGCCCGGGTTCTGCTCGGGATAGAAGACGCGCAGACCGCGGAGGCCGGACTTGCTGCCGTTGAGCGTGACCAGCGCGGTGGCCGAGTCGGGTGCGGTGGTGCCGCGGCCCTCGAAGGCGTGCAGGACCGTGCCGCCGCTGGCGCCGCTCTGGTCGCGGTTCGGTACGGCGGAGGCGCCGCGCAGCTCGACGTTGGCGGGGACGGTCAGGTGGGTGCTGATCCGGTACCAGCCCGCGGGCAGGTAGACGATGCCGCCACCGTTGCGGCCGGCCTTGTCGAGCGCCTTCTGAACCGCCTTGGTCGCGTCGGCCGCCGGCAGGTAGCCGACGCCGTGCGGCGCGTCGACGACGGTGAGCTTCCGGCCGGCCGGAGCGGGCAGCGGCTTCTGGGCGTACGTCGGAGCGGTCCCGGACATCCGGTGGATGATCCCGGAGAGCGCTCCCTGCGTCCGGGTGCCGGTGATCTTCACGTAGCCGCGGGCGTTGTTGCGGATGGCTGCCGTGCTGCCCTCGACATGCCCGCCGGCCAGCGTCATGCCCCAGCGGTCGTCGATCACGTCGACCAGGATGCCGGTCCCGGTCCGGCGGATGTCCGGCTCCAGGAAGCTGCCGGTGAACTGGGCGCGCTGACCGGCGACCACGTGGATGCCGACCTGGTAGTCGGACAGCGTGATCTTGTGGAACTGGTCCCATTCGAGGTCGCCCAGTACGAGCCCGGTGCCGTTCGCGCGGGTCCAGGCGTCGAGCGCGGCCCGCGCCGGCGGCCGGTAGGCGGCCGGGGCCTGTGACCAGTACGCGTTGCCGAAGGTCACGTTCTCCCAGGTGCCGACGTCGGCGCCGTTGTAGGCGCGGGCACCTTCGAACAGCGCGGTTCCCCGGATGTTCCGGATCGTGCTGGACTCGTGCACCTGGCCGGAGCTCGGCGCGTTGCCGCGGTCGTTGGGCATCGTGCTGATGCCGATGCCGCGGTAGGAGTTCAGCATCGTGACGTCCTGGACGGTCGCCATCATGTAGTTCTCGTTGCCGATCCACGCGCCGCCGGGGATCTCGAAGGTGTAGTTGTACGGGACCGGCCGGGTCGCGCTCTGCCGCGGGTACCAGGTGGTCACGCCGATCACGCCGGCCGATCCACCGATCCGGAACAGGCTCGGCCCGTCGTCACCGGCAGCGAGATCGGCGACGACGACGGTGCCGTAGTCGAACGTCCGGCCGCCGTTCGTGGTCGTGGCGCCGCGGTTGCGGTCGGGGTCGCGGCGGTCGCCGCGCAGGGTGCAGAACGAGTGGACCTCGACCGTGTCCTTGACCAGATACTTGCCGCTCGGCAGCCAGACGGTGCCGCCGCCGGCGTCCTGGCACGCGTAGAGCGCTCTCTGGATGGCCTTGGTGGCATCCGAGCGCCCGGTGCGGTCGGCGCCGTACAAGGTGGCGTCGAAGTCGGCGACCACGCCGTCCTCGGTCGGGTTCACCGTCCGGACCAGCTTCGGCTGCGGGACGACAACCGGCGACTCGCGCAGCTGCAGCTCCTTCACGACGTACGTCGGAGAGCCGGAGAGCGCGATCCGGACGTACCGGGTGCTCGTGGTCGCGAAGCGGGTCTTGCTGAACTGGTTCGCGCCGGGGGATCCGGTGCGGCCAACGGTGGTGAAGATCCGGCCGTCGTTCGAGACCTGGACGGTGTAGTCGGGGGAGTACGCCTGGGCCCACTCGACCCGGACGTCGTTCACCTTGCGGGCCGTGCCGAGGTCGATCTGCAGCCACGCGTCGCCGGCGCCGCTGGTCCAGGCCGTCTCGTGGTTGTTGTCGTTGACGTTCGTGGCGCCGGTGCCGCCGCTGGCGGAGGCCGTACCGGAAGGCGCGAAGTTGGTGTCGACCACCGAAGCGGTGAACGCGTCGAGTTTGGACTGCAGCGTCTGGAGCGCGGCCTTCACCTGGACGTCGGTGACGTTCGGCGTGGCCGCGACCTCGCGGGCGTCGTCGATCGCGGCGAGCAGCGTCGCGCGGCTCCCCGCCGGGTACTGACCGTCGCGGCTGCCTTCGCGGGCCGCCTTGTGGGCGCGCGCGGCTTCGTCGATCAGGTCGTTCAGGCCTTCGGTGACGTCGAGCGCTCCGGCGACCTTCGCGACCCGGACGGCCGCCACCTTGAGGTCGGCCGCGCCCTCGCCGATGTGGATGCGGAAGTCCGCGCCGTTCGAGCGGTTGGTCATCACCGCGTCGGGCAGTGCGAACGTGTGCGTCTTCCAGGTCCGGGTGTCGCCGTACGTGACGACCTCGGAGTTCTTGAACTTCTCCGGGATCGTCTCGCCGGGGGAGTCGTAGTGCAGCCCGAACTGGCCGTTGCCCTCGTCGAAGTAGTCGACACTGACGAGCACCAGGCCCCGGTTGTCGTACAGGTAGGTGTCCGACACGTTCATGTAGAAGAAGTTCGTGCCCGGCGCGGGCGCGGTCCGGTCGGTCTGCCAGTACGGCCGGCCGTCCTGGACACCGGTCTTCAGGTTCTCCGGCCGGTCCCCGGCACGCGGCGAGATACCGCTCTCGAGCGGAGAGGCGCCGAGCGCGACCGTGGCACCCGCCGTGCTGATCCGCAGGCCGGCCACGGTGATGTCGGTGCTGCCGGACAGGCGCAGGTCCGCGCCGCCGAGGCGGTCGGCGAACTCGATGTCGGCGAGCGCGAAGGTGCCGGTCTGCCACTGGCCGGTGTTCTTCAGCGGTACGTCGTCGGCGCGCGTCTCGGGACCGGCCGCGGCGTCGTAGGTCAGCTGAAGCGACCCGGTACCAGAGTCGAGGTAAGTGACGGTGACGACCACGTCGTCGGTGTTCAGTTCGTCGACGTAGTCGCGGTCGACGTCGAAGGAGAACCAGCTGGTGCCGGCGGCCTGGTTGGTCCGCCAGAAGCCGCGGCCCTGCTCGGTCCCGGCCTGCAGACCGGCCG
The DNA here is from genome assembly GCF_001984195.1 of Kribbella sp. ALI-6-A. Taxonomy (GTDB): domain Bacteria; phylum Actinomycetota; class Actinomycetes; order Propionibacteriales; family Kribbellaceae; genus Kribbella. Next base: position 92,056 of record NZ_MTQN01000011.1, on the reverse strand, counting down.
GGTCGGCTCCGGCGGCGGGTGCGACGCCGAGCGTGGTCGGAGTGGCGCCGAGATCGGCGCCGACGCCGCTCGGGTACATCGTGGCCGCCGCGGCCGGTGCTGCGCTGAGCACTCCGGCCAGCAGCGTCGCGGGTAACAGCCCCGCGAGCAGGCGTCGTCGTACGGTCATCGGGGGACCTCCAGGTGGCGGGCCGGAAGCAAGCAAGGGATCGCCGGGGCGACAGCCGGACGTGATCTGCCGCACACGCAGCGGGAACGTTCGTGTAAGTTAAACCATGCGTGTTACTTATTCAAGGGCTCGGGCCGGCACCTGGCTGGATAGGCTTCCGGCGTGAGTGAGCCTCGGGTGCGGCAGTGGCTGGAGCGGACGGCGTGGCCGCTGGCCGGAGTCGAGGCGGGAACGCCGACCGGCGATCTGGAACCGCTGAAGAAGGTGCTGGCCGACGTACGCCTGGTCGGGCTCGGCGAGTCCACGCACGGCACGCGGGAGTTCTTCCAGCTCAAGCACCGGTTGCTGGAGTTCCTGGTCACCGAGCTCGGGTTCCGCACGCTGCTGATGGAGGCGAGCGAGTCCGCGGCGATCGCGGTGGACGCCTACGTCCGGGGCGGTCCTGGTGACGCGCCGACGGTGGTGAGCGATCTCGGCTTCTGGGTCTGGCGGACCGAAGAGGTCGTCGCGATGGTCCAGTGGATGCGCAAGTACAACGCCGGACGGCCGGCCGACGAGCAGGTCGGCTTCGTGGGCATCGATCCGCAGAAGTGCTCGGCGGCGCTGGCCGTCGTCCGGGGCTATCTGGAGCAGAACGCGCCGGAGCGGCTCGAGCTGTTCGACGGCGGCATCGCGGCCGAGGTCGACGCCGGGCCGGGGGCCAAGCCGGACCCGAAGCGCTTGTTGGTGCGGGAGACCGAGGCACTGGTCGGATTCCTGGACAAGCACTCGGCGCCGGACGAGGTCCTGGCGGCCGGTGAGCAGCTCGTCCGGGCGGCCGACGTGGTGTGCTCGTCGAAGGAGCACAAGGACGCCGGAGCGACGACGTTCGCCGTCCGGGACCGGGCGATGGCTGACGCGGTGAGCGCGTTTCTGCACGGCAACGACCTGAAGGCTGTGCTGTGGGCGCACAACGGGCACCTGGCCGCGAGCCGGCAGTCGCCCGAGCTGCGGCCGATGGGACAGTATCTGCGCGAGCGGTACGGGTCGGCGTACTACGCGGTGGCGTTGCTGTGCGGGTCGGGCGCGTTCCGGGCCCGGCGGATGTGGCCGGGCCCATGGCCGGGTGATCTGGGCGGGCCGGTCGAGGTGAACAAGCTGGAGCGCGGTGGGTTCAGTTCGCTGGAGGGGCTGCTGGCGGCTGCGAACCCGGGCGACCACTTTCTCGATCTGCGCGCGGTGGACGAGGCGCCGGCGGAGATCAAGGGCTGGTTGGAGGAGCCGCAGATGTTCCGGAGTTTCGGGGCGTTCGTGCAGCGCTGGACGTACAAGTACCAGTTCGCGCCGACGCTGCTGACACAGGAGTACGACGGGCTGGTGTACCTGGCGACCACCAGTCCGTCGCGGCCGCTCTGATCAGGCGACGCCGACCAGGGCGCGTTCCGGCTGGGGGAGCGCGGCGAGCAGCTCGAAGAAGTACGGTACGGCGTCGGCCAGGCGCAGCAGACCGGCCTCGTGGCGGGTCCAGCCGAACAGCAGTTCGCCGTCGATCACGCGCTCGGCGAGCGGTTCGGCATACGCGCTGATCGTGACGCGGTTCGGGCCGGTCTGCGGGTGGTGGTCGCCGCAGCCGCACTCGGTCGGGATCACGACGGTGGTCAGCGCGCCGGCGGCGTACTGGCGCAGGCGCAGCGTGCGGCCGCGCGCGGTGAACCGGACGATCGTTGCGTCGGGCAACTGAACGAGCAGGTCGACCGGGACGGCGTACGAGCCGGGCAGCAGGCGCAGACCGTTCGACGCGAACAGGTCGGCGAGTGCGGAGAGGTTCATCGGGAGTATCCGGAATCCTGTGAGTGCTGGTGTCGGCGGGCGGGCCTGGGAATGGACAGGGCCTCGCGCGCCTCAGACGGCGCGCGTCAGCGACAACAACAGCGACAACACAGCGAGATACGCATGCGGAGGATCATGACAGACCTCCGGGCCGGCTTCAAACACCGACCGCGATCTGAGACGACTGTCCGTGGCCGGTCAGCAGCACAGCGCCCCGCCGTCCCTTGGTGCGGACGGCGGGGCGCTGGTGTGAGCCTGTGCTTCAGTCGGCTTTCTTGCCGAACATGATCTCGTCCCAGCTGGGGACGCTGGCGCGCTTGGAGCCTCGGCGAGCCGGTTTCTTCTTCGGCTCCGGGGTGGGTTCGGCGGGCGCTTCAGCGTGCTCGCCGGGCTGAGGCGAGCCTGCTGATGTGGCGGCGCCGATCGCGGTGCCGTTGGTCGGCGGAGGGCCCGCTGCCGGGCGCGCCGGTGCGTCCGCGGCCGGCTGGGGAGCGCGAGCCGGCTGGTTGGGGGTCGGGAGGGTCGGTTGGCTGGGCCGGTTCTCCTGGGCGCCGCGGCGTGGATCGAACGGCCTCGGGATCGCGGGCCCCGCGGGCTGAGCGGGCTCGGGCCGCACTGCCGCCTGACGGGCTTCGGCTGGACGCTCGGTGTCACGAGGCTCGGCGGGCCGCTCGGGCTGACGAGGCTCGGCCGGCCGCTCGGGCTGACGGAGGTCGGCCGGGCGGTCGGGCTGACGGAGGTCGGCGGGGCGCTCGGAGGGACCCGGCTCGGTCTGCCGAGCCTCGGTCTGACGCTCAGGCGCGGGCGGCGGCGTACGGCGTTCGGTGAACGGGTTTTCGGGCGCGGCGGCGCGTTCCTCCGGGGGAGCCAGGGCGGCGGACTCCGTCGGCGGCTGGGCCGGGCGTTCGACCGCGCGCACGGTCGGCCGCAGGGTCGGCGGCGGCTCGGTCGGGATGTTGATCAGGGTCGGCTCTTCGTCGGCGGACGGCACGGAGTGCACGCGGCGCGGACCCCGGTCGACGTCGCGGCCGGTGAAGCTTTCGCGGACCGAGTCGTGGGCGAAGTCACGCCCGGCCGGTTCGCGGCCCGGCAGCTCCCGGCCGGAGTTGTCCCGCCCGGCCCCCTCGCGCGGGAACGGACGGTCCCTGACCGGCGACTGCGGGTCGCGCCCGAAGTCCCGGTCGATGTCCTGGCCGAAGTCCCGCGGGTTGTTGTCGCGGGCGTACTGCCGGGCACGGTTCAGGTTGACGGTGTCCTCGAAACCGGCCGCCTCGTAGCTGTCGGCGCCGTGGTCGGGGGCCAGCGACAGATCGATGTCGGCGACCGCGGTCAGCCGGCGTTCGGGCTGCTGCGGCGGCATCACCTGGGCCTGCTCGCCGACCAGCCAGCGCGCCTCGTCGTCGTCCGGTACGGCGTACCGCCCGGGAGCGTCGTAGGCGAACATGGCGACCTTCTCGTCGTCCTCGGCGACCGGGTACGACACCCGGACCGCCCACCGCCCGTCTTCGCGCCGCCAGGCGTCCCACTCGGCGGCACCGGGGTCCACGCCCCGGATCCGCAGCCGCTCGGTCACCCAGGCGCCGAGGTTGCGGGTGGGGGCGTCGCCGCCCCCGCGACGGCGGACGGAAGCCCGCTGGGCGAGGTTGGCCACGTGGTCGCGCTCGGCCAGGACCGGGCCGGCGAAGGCCATCACCCGTTCCATCGGCATCTGGGCGACGGCGGCCACCGCCTCGGGACTTTCGCCGGCGCGGATACGAGCCTGGATGTCTCGTGGGCGCAGCGCGCTCTCCATTTGAATCTCCAGCTGGCCGAGTCGGGCACGGTCGCCGCGCAGGGCCGCACGCAACCGGTCGTCGACCGGGACGGCGAACTCCTCACCCGTTTCGGCCACGGCCAGGACCAGCTTGGTGCCGTCCTGGCTCAGACCGACGAGCCTCGCCTCGCGCATTGCCTATGTTCTCCTGTGCGGTTCTCGACAGTCTCTCCCGTGACGTGCTGCCTGACCAAGACCGGCGCGCCGTGCCGGGCGGTCATTGTGGAGGTTACGTCACGAAATCACATCTTGCCTGCTCAGCAAGGTCCTTCTGGTCACACCAGTCACACTAGTCACAACCCGTAGTGATCATCCGACCGGGTACGCCGTACGCACCGCGAGGGCGCGCTGCAGATCGTCGGCCCGGTCACCCACCGACCTCCGGATTCCGGCCGCGACCGACTCGTCGGCGACCAGCCCGGCGGCCAGGTCGGCGGTGCGCTGCTCGACCGCGTAGACCGGGAACGCCAGCGTCGCCGCCCTGGCGATCACCCAGCCGGACCGCAGCTTCTCGGTCCCGGCGATCTCGGCGAAGAACCGGTCGACGTACGGCGCGGTCAGCTCGGTCTGCGACGGGTGCCAGAAGCCCTCGCACGCGGCGTACAGCTCGTAGTTCGAGACCTCGCCGTCGGTCATGATCTGGGCCCAGGCGCGGTCCTTGGCCTCGGCGGTCGGCAGCGCGGCGCGGCACCGGGTGGCGTGCACGACCCCTTCCGAGGAGGTGTCGCGAGCGAGCTCGGCGTCGATGCCGGCGTCGTCGATCGCGCCGAGCCGGGCGAGCTGCAGCGTGATCAGCCAGCGCAGGTCGGCGTCGACGGTGATGCCGTCCGGCACGTTCACGCTGTCGAGCCAGCCGCGCAGCAGCTCCGCGTCGGTGCTCGTGTGGATCGCCGCGCGCAGCACCATCAGCTGCACGCTGCTCCCGGCCTCGACCGACCGCACCCGCTCGGTCAGTACGGCGGACAACCGCGCCCGGTACTCCTCGTACGGCAGCGTGATGCCGAGCAGGTGCGTCCGCGCCCAGCCGACCATCGACCCGACCGCGATGTCGCTGGTCTCGGTCGCCAGCAGCGCGAGCACGGTCTCGAACCCGAGCCGCGGGTCGGCCTCGGCATCGCCGGTGGCGTCGCGCAGGCTGTTGAACACGACCGCCCGGGTCACGCCGTCCTCGATCTTCGGAACGACGTCGGCCAGCCGCGCGAGCGTCTCCGCGTCGAGCCGGATCTTGGCCCAGGTGTCGTCGCCGGCGTCCGGCACGATCACCGCGGCCGACGGGTCGAGCCGGACGTCGACCTGGTCGGCGTCCAGCAGCACCGGTACGGAGGCGAGTTGCGCGCCGGAGGCGTCGTACGCGCCGATGGTGAACTTGTGCGGGCGGTTCGCCGGGAACTGCGCCGGTGCCGTCCGCCGCAGCCGTACGCCGGTGGCGGTGCGCTCGGCGGCGATCGTGTCCAGGCCCGGCGTCCGCAGCCAGGCCTGCGCCCACTCGTCGAGCCCGACCGCGCCGGCCGCGGTCCACTTCGCGACCAGGTCGGCGAACGTCGCGTTGCCGAACTCGTTGTCCTTGATGTGCGCCCGGACGCCGGCCAGGAACACGTCGTCACCCAGGTAGGCGGCCAGCTGCTTCAGCACCGCGGCGCCCTTGGCGTACGAGATGCCGTCGAAGTCGTCCAGCGACGCGGCGGCGTCCTTGCCCGGGTCGGCGGCGACCGGGTGCGTCGAGCTGCGCTGATCGGCCTGCAGACCCCACCAGCGGCGGTCGAACGCGAAGTCGATCCAGTTGTCGGCGTACTTGGTCGCGGCGGTGGAGACCCGGTGCGCCATGTATTCGGCGAACGACTCGTTCAGCCACAGGTCGTTCCACCACTTCATCGTGACGGTGTCCCCGAACCACTGGTGGGCCATCTCGTGCACGATCGTCCGGGCCCGGTTCGACCGCTCGGAGTCGGTGGCGGTGGAGCGGAACACCATCGAGTCACGGAACGTCACGCAGCCCGGGTTCTCCATCGCGCCGGCGTTGAACTCTGGGACGAACGCCTGGTGGTACTCGCCGAACGGGTACCGGTAGCCGAACAGCCGGTGGAACTCGTCGAAGGCCTGCTTGGTGACCTCGAAGATGTCCTCGGCCTCGCGGTCCAGCGCGTCCTTCAGCGACTGCCGCGCGACGATGCCGAGCGGAATGCCGTCGTGGCTGTCCAGGAGCTGGTGGTAGGGACCTGCGACCAGCGTGACGAAGTACGTCGACAGTGGCTGGGTCTCGGCCAGCTCCCACCGGCCCGGCGCGACCTGCCGCGCGGCGCCGTTGCCGAGCACGATCCAGTCCTGCGGCGCGGTCACCTTCACCCGGTACGGCGCCTTGAGGTCGGGCTGGTCGAAGCAGGCGAAGATCCGCGGCGCGGCCTCGAGGAACGACATCGCGTACAGGTAGACCAGGCCGTCGGCCGCGTCGACACTGCGGTGCAGGCCCTCGCCGTCGTTGGAGTAGAGCATCGTGGCGACCACGACCAGCTCGTTGTCCGCGGTCAGGCCGGTCAGCTCGAGCCGTCCGTCGTTCAGGCCGGCGACGTCGACCGGCGTGCCGTTCAGGGTCACCGAGATCAGCTCGTCGGGCCGGACGTCCAGCCAGCTGTGCTGCTCGGCCGCGCTGAACGTGATCCGGGTGGTGGACCCGAACACGCGGTCGCCGCGGGTCAGGTCGAGGTCGACGTCGTAGCTGTGAACGGTGAGTGCGGCCGCCCGGGTGAGGGCGCCGTCGACTGTGAGACTCGGCATGATCGGCACTCTATGCCGACGCACCCAGCGCCATCGATAGGGTTTGCCCATGACCGAGATGGAGTATCGCCAGTTAGGTGACTCCGGCCTGACCGTGAGCGTGGTCGGACTGGGCTGCAACAACTTCGGCGGCCGGATCGACGCCGAGCAGGCCAAGGCGGTGGTCACCGCGGCGGTGGACGCCGGGATCACGCTGTTCGACACCGCCGACGTGTACCGCGGCGAGCTCGGCTCGAGTGAGCAGATCCTCGGGGAGGCGCTCGGGTCGCGTCGCGACGAGGTGGTGATCGCCACCAAGTTCGGCGGCGACATGAAGGGCGGCAACGGGCCGGACTGGGGCGTGCGCGGCTCCCGGCGCTACATCCGCAAGGCGGTCGAGGCGAGCCTGCGCCGGCTCGGCACCGACTGGATCGACCTCTACCAGCTGCACGTGCCGGACCCGGTCACCCCGATCGAGGAGACCCTGGCCGCACTGTCCGATCTCGTTGCCGAGGGCAAGGTTCGCTACATCGGCAGCTCGCAGTTCGCCGGCTGGCAGGTGGTCGACGCCGACTGGGCCGCGCGGACCAACGGCACCGAGCACTTCATCAGCGCGCAGAACAAGTACTCCCTGCTCGACCGCGACGCCGAGGACGAGCTGGTCCCGGCCTGCGAGCACCTGGGGATCGGGATCCTGCCGTTCTTCCCGCTGGAGTCCGGGCTGCTCACCGGCAAGTACCGGCGCGGTGCCGACGCTCCCGAGGGCACCCGGCTGGCCAAGATGCCGGAGCGGCTCGCCCGGGCCGACTTCGACAAGATCGAGGCGCTGGAAACCTTCGCCGCCGAACGCGACCTGTCCCTGCTCGACGTCGCGATCGGTGGACTGGCGGCCCAGCCCGCGGTCAGCTCGGTGATCGCGGGCGCGACCCGGCCGGAGCAGATCGCTCAAAACGTCGCGGCGGGGTCGTGGGAGCCGACCGCGGAGGACCTGGCCATCCTGGACGAGCTGACGTGACCCTGATTCTCCTCCCACCTTCGGAGGGCAAGACCGGTCGCACTCGCGGCCGGTCGGTGGACCTGGACACGCTGTCGTTCCCCGAGCTCAATCCGACGCGCGAGACCGTGCTCGACACGCTGGCGAAGGTGTCGGCGAGCAGTGACGCGTTCGGCGTACTGGGGGTTGGGCCGTCGCTGGCGCACGAGGTCGAGCGCAACATCAACTGGCGCTCCGAGCCGGCGGTTCCCGCGTCGGAGCTGTACTCCGGCGTCCTGTACGACGCGCTCGGTTACGCCACCTTGCCGCCGGGGTCGAAGCGTCGCGCGAACAGCCGGCTCCTGGTCGTGTCAGGGGCCTGGGGCGCGCTGCGGATGACCGACCGCGTTCCGCCGTACCGGCTGTCGATGGGTACGACGCTGCCGGGGCTCGGGCAGCTCGCGTCGGTCTGGCGTGGTCCGCTGCGGACGACGCTCGACGCGGCGGTCGGGAAGAGCGTCATCGTCGACTGCCGTTCCTCGACGTACGCCGCGGCCTGGCGCCCGTCCGAGGAGTTGGCCGCGAAATGGGTCGCGGTGTCGGTGGTGCGCGAGCGGGCCGGTGTGCGCTCGGTGGTGTCGCACAACGCGAAGCACACCCGCGGCCTGGTCGCGCGGTTCCTGCTGGAGTCGGGCAAGGATCCCGGGACGCCGAAGGCGCTGCACAAGCTGATCGCCGAACAGTGGCACGCCGAGCTGGACCGGACCGGCGCCGGCTGGACGCTGACGGTCGTCGAGCACGACTGATTCACCGAGCCTTCATCGCCGAGTGGTTTTCCGGCGGTCGTGTCCGGGGAAGGCTTGGGTCAGCTCGTCAGGGGGGACCCGCCCGACCCTCGGAGGACCTGACCGATGCGACGCCTGCTCACCTTCGCCACCGCCGTGGCCACCACCTGGATCATCGGCGCCGGAACCGCACTCGCCTATCCACCCGACCCGCCGGCCGCCAGTACGGCGGCGAGCCAGCTGGCCACGCTGACCGTCAAGGCCGAGGGCTCCACCACGGGCTACAGCCGGGACCTGTTCCCGCACTGGAGCACCGTGTCCGGCACCTGCGACACCCGCGACGAGGTGCTCAAGCGTGACGGCACCGGCGTGACCGTCGACGCCAACTGCGAACCGACCGCCGGCCGCTGGTACAGCGTGTACGACGCGACGTACCTGACCGACGACTCCGCGGTCGACATCGACCACATCGTCCCGCTCGCCGAGGCCTGGAAGTCCGGCGCGAACACCTGGACGACGGCTCGGCGGCAGCAGTTCGCCAACGACCGGACCATCGCGCAGCTGATCGCGGTGTCGGCGTCGAGCAACCGCTCGAAGGGCGACAAGGACCCCGCGTCGTGGAAACCGACCAACACCTCGGTGCACTGCATCTACGCGCGCGAGTGGATCTGGGTGAAGTACACCTACAAGCTGGCCCTGCAGTCGGCGGAGAAGACCGCGCTCCAGCAGATGCTCAACGCCTGCTGACCCTTCTCGCAGCGTCCGAAGAACCCGAGGCAATAGCCTCGGGTTCTTCGGACGCTAGGTGTCGGGGTCGAGCAGTCCGCGGCGCTGGGCGTGGATGCCGGCCTGGAAGCGGGTCCGGGCGCCGAGCGTCTCCATCAGCTCGGCGACCCGGCGCCCGACCGTGCGGCTGCTCAGCGCGAGTTGCCGGGCGATCGCGTCGTCCTTGAAGCCGGCCGCCAGCAACGTCATCAGCCGCGCGTCGAGCGGATCGCGCGCGGCCGGTGCCATCGGCGCGGCCTGGTCCCACAGCAGCGAGAACATCTCGATCAACGCATCCAGCAGCGCGCACGGATGCACCACCAGCCCGCTGTCGACCAACTGGTCCACCGACAACGGCAGCAACGCGGCCGTCGAGTCGAAGATCGCCAGCTTCATCGGTACCTGCGGATGCACTCGTGAGGTCTCACCGGCGTCGGCCGCGCTGTAGGCCTCGTCGACGCCGCCGACCTCCAGCGAGTCGGGGGAGTAGATGCCGCGCACGGTGACCCCGGCGCTGAGCAGGCTGCGAACCGTGGTGTCGGACTGTTCGACCGCCGCGGCGTACGGCGGCCGATCGAGCACCAGCAACTGCTCCTTGGTCTGGTTCAGCAGCTGGGCGAACCGCGCCGCGATCGCCTCCTGCCCGACGATCACCTCGACCAGGTTCTCCGGCCGGTACTGCTCCTGGGCGCGCAGCTCCGACAACAGCTCGCGCGCCTCGGCCCTGACCCGGTCGAGCTCGGCCCGGCGTACGGCGACCAGGGCATCGACGGCGACGTCGGGCCTGGTCGGCAGGAGGCGTGGCGGGTCGTCGGAGGTCGTGGTGAGCAGGCCGAGCTCCTCCAGCCGGCCGACCGTGGCAAGCAGGTCGCCGGGGGAGCGTCCGAGGCGCTGGGCGAGGTCGTGCACGCTGCAGCCGGGCAACGACAACAGCGCCCGGTAGGCGGCTTCGTCGTCGGCGGACACTCCGACGGACTCGAGCATGCGGTCTCCTGGCCAGTAGTGGACAAGTCCGGCCTGCGTCACGCTATCGCCTGGTGCGGGCCGTCCTGGATTGGATACCACTGACCAAGACCTCGCCCCGGACGCGGTAGGAGGGCGTCCTACCTGGGTAAAACGTGGTCAGTTCGAGCTGTTGGTTCCGGCCGGGGCAAGGGCAGCATCGGCCGGACCGGGTCGAACGCGTCCAGCGGGGTCGTACCGCCGGGCGCGGGGGACCGGGCAGGGGACGCCTGGTCAAGCCTCAACCCCGCGCCCGGCCTTCCTCACCCAGCAGCACTGCCTCACCCAGCAGGCACTGCCTTACCGAGCAGGTACCTGCCGGGCGAGCGTGTCCGGAAGCGCGCCGGTCGATCCGGTGGGACGATGAGTCGACGGTGCACCAGCCGGCGTGATGGTCTGTTCGGATCACGTCGAAGATCTGTCCCGGTGCGCCGCGGCTGTGATCGACCGCAGCCCAGCGATCCAGGGAGGCGAGATGAGCGAGAGCACCAGTGCGGCGACGACCGAGGCCGTACCGGACCGGCCCGAGCTGAAGCGGGTGATGGGCCCCGGGCTGCTGCTGCTGTTCGTGGTCGGAGACATCCTCGGCACCGGCGTGTACGCGCTGACCGGCAAGGTCGCGGGCGAGGTCGGCGGCGCGGTCTGGCTGCCGTTCCTGTGCGCGTTCGTCGTCGCGCTGCTGACGGCCACCAGTTATCTGGAGCTCGTCACGAAGTACCCGAAGGCCGGTGGCGCCGCGGTCTACACGCACAAGGCGTTCGGCGTGCACTTCCTGACCTTCCTGCTCACGTTCGCGGTGATGTGCTCGGGCCTGACCTCGGCCTCGAGCGCGTCGAAGGCGTTCGCGGCGAACTTCTTCTCCGCGGTCGACATCGATCCCGACCGCGGCAGCCTGCTGACGATCACCGCGCTGGCCTTCATGACGTTGATTGCCGTGGTCAACCTTCGCGGCGTCGGCGAGAGCGTCAAGGCGAACGTCGTGCTGACCTGTGTGGAGCTGTCCGGTCTGCTGATCGTGATCGCGGTCGGCGCGTGGGCGATCGCCGGCGGCAACGGCGACACCTCGCGGCTGACCGAGTTCCACACGCCCGAGGGCGATACCGCGTTCGGTGCGGTGACCGCGGCGACCGCGCTGGCGTTCTTCGCGATGGTCGGTTTCGAGGACTCGGTGAACATGGCCGAGGAGACCAAGGACCCGGTCCGGATCTTCCCGAAGATCATGCTGATCGGCCTGTGTGTCACCGGGGTGATCTACGTACTGGTCGCGATCTCCGCGGTCACGCTGGTCTCGCCGGAGGACCTGAACGAGGGCTCCACCCCATTGCTGAAGGTGATCCAGGCCGGCGCGCCGAGTTTCCCGCTCGAGATCTTCGCCTGGATCACGATGTTCGCGGTGGCCAACTCGGCGCTGATCAACATGCTGATGGCCAGCCGGCTGCTCTACGGCATGTCGCACGAGAAGGTTTTGCCCGGTCCGCTCGGCCGGGTCCTGCACCGGCGCCGTACGCCGTGGGTGGCGATCCTGTTCACCACGCTGCTGGCGTTCTTCCTGATCGGGTTCGCCGACCTGGCCGCACTCGGCGGTACGACGGCGTTCCTGCTGCTGTGCGTGTTCGCGATCGTCAACGTGGCCGTGCTGGTGCTGCGCCGCGACCCGGTCGAGCACAAGCACTTCAACGCGCCGACCGCGCTGCCGGTGCTCGGCGCGATCCTGTGCGTCTACCTGGCCAGCCCGCTGTCCGGGCGGGCCGGTGACGACTACAAGATCGCCGGCTGGCTGATGGTGGTCGGTGTCGGTCTGTGGGCGCTGACCTGGGTGCTGAACAAGTACGTGTTCCACCGCAAGGCGGACTTCGACCCGTCGCACATCGACCCCAGCGGTCCGGTCAACTGATCCTTCGGCGACACACGACGCGGGCCCTCGCTCCTCGACCTGAGGCGCGGGGGCCCGCTGCTGTCCGTGGGATCAGCCGGGAAGGTGAGTCGCCTGGCGGGCCCGGCCACCGGCACCCGGACGGATCGCCCGCAGCGGCAGCAGCGCCGCCAGGACGACGGTGCTGAGGGCAACGATGCCGAGCCCGACCGCGATCCAGCCCAGCGACGGGTAACCGGCGCCGGCGTCGATCGCGCGCCCGCCGAGCCACGGGCCGACGGTGATACCGACGTTGAAGGCGGAGAAGTTCACCGCGGTCGCCAGCGTCGGGGCGCGTTCGGCGAGGCTGAAGACGCGGGCGTTGAGCGCCGGGTTGACCGCGAAGCCGAAGCCGCCGAGCAGGAACACCGCCGCGATCGCGATCACCGGCTGGTCGGCCCGCAGCGCGAGCACGGCCGACATCACGACCACGCCGGTGATGCCGAACAGCAGCGTCCGGAACGGCGTCGCGTCGGCGGTGCGGCCGCCGATCGTGATGCCGATCAGCGAGCCCACGCCGTACAGGGCGAGCACGGCGGGGATGGCGCCGGGCGGCAGACCGGTGTCGTCGGTGAGCAGGGGAGCGAGGTAGCTGAACACGACCAGGATCGCGGCCGTGACCAGCGCGGTCGTCGCGTACGACAGCCACAGCCGCGGGTTGAGCATCGCGCGCAGCTCGGCGTCGAGGCGGGGTGAGCTGTCCGGGTCGGGCCGGCCGCCGGGGATCGTGCGCAGGACGCCGATCATGGCCAGCGACGACATCAGGGCGACAGCCCAGAACGCCGCGCGCCAGCCGAAGTTCTGGCCGATCACCGTGCCGGCCGGCAGCCCGATGATGGTGGCGATGGTCAGACCGCCGGTGACCACGCTCATCGCCTTCGCGCGGCGGCCGGGCGCGACCAGGCCGACCGCGGTGACGGCGGCGACGGCCCAGAAGCCGGCGTACACGAACGCTCCGACGATCCGGGTCGCGAGCAGGACGCCGTAGTTGGGGGTGAGGGCGCCGGCGACGTGGGTGAGCGCGAAGATCGCGAGGAACACCAGCAGCGCGGTGCGGCGCGGCCAGCGCAGGGTGACCACGGCGAGCACCGGGGCGCCGACCAGCATGCCGACGGCGAAGGCCGAGATGAGCAGGCCGGCCTGGGGAATCGTGACGTCGAGATCGCCGGCCAGTTCGGGCAGCAGGCCGGCGAGCATCAGCTCCGAGGTGCCTTGGGCGAAGATCGCGAGCCCGATGATGTAGACGGCGAGCGGCATCGCGATCCTCCTCAGGGACGGCATGGGCGGACGGGCCCGGCGATCGATCGGGGACAGCGCACCGACGGTGCGGTCGTACCGGGGCCCCCACCCCATCGCGCACAGCGACTTACGAGTTGCACATCGTGACACACTTTGCGGGCCGTCGGCGCCCCGGTGTCCGCGATGTGGTGAAGCTAACCCCGAGCATCGTCGCGTCCGGCACCGACGGAAACGCGGCGCCGGAGGGTGCGGCTTGGGTGGATCGGGCATGGTGGTGACATGAGCTACCCGAGCCCAGCGCGCCGGCCGAAGCCGGTGGTGGACGCCGCCCGGATCGGCGGCGGTGTGAAGTTGCTGGCCGTCCTGGTCGGCCTGATGTGGGTCAGCGAGATCGTCGACACCGCGTTGCACGGCGAACTCGACCGCTACGGCATCGTCGCCCGCAACCCCGAGGGCCTGATCGGCATCGTCACCGCGCCGTTCCTGCATCTGGGGTTCGGCCACCTGATCTCGAACACGCTGCCGTTGCTCACGCTGGGCGCGCTGATCGCGATCTCCGGCGCGGCCCGGCTGCTCTCGGTCACCGCGATCGTCACCGCCGTCGGCGGCCTGGGCACGTGGCTGATCTCGCCGTCGTACACGATCACCATCGGTGCCAGCGGGCTCGTGTTCGGGTACGCGGCGTACCTGATCGCGCGGGGCGTGTTCAACCGCCGGATCGGTCAGGTGCTGATCGGCGTGGTCGTCGTCCTGGTCTGGGGGAGCGCTCTCCTCGGTGGTCTGCTGCCCCAGGACGGCATCTCGTGGCAAGGCCACCTCTTCGGTGCCATCGCCGGCGTACTGGCTGCCTGGTTCCTGACCGACGAGCGGCGCCCGGCCAAACTCAAATAAGAGTGCCGGGGTCTGTGTTGGCTCCGCAGATGACCACGACGACCCGCTCGGCCGTCGCCGGCTTGTAGACACCCGAGGTCAGCGCCGCGTAGCCGGTCGCGGCGCCGTGCTCGACCGCGAGGCGGTACTCGCGCCACAGTTCTTCGCGAGCCGCCACGATCGCGGCGTCGGCGACCAGCAGCGACTCGACGCCCTGCTCCCCGGCGACCTGGAACGCGATCTCACCGATCCGGCGAGCGCCCAGCGAGTCGGCAGCCACGCCACCGACCTGTACGTCGACCGGTCGCCCGGCTTCGAGCGCGCGCGTCAGTGTCGGCGCCAACTCCGGCTCGACGCCGACCACCTTCGCGCGGTCGCCGATCGCGGCCGCGATGCCCGCGACGAGACCGCCGCCTCCGACGGCCACCAGCACGGTGTCGAACCGGTCGATCTCTTCGAGCAGCTCGAGTCCCAGCGTTCCCTGTCCGGCGACGACCTCCGGCTGGTCGTAGGCGTGCGCGAACAACGCGCCCGACTCCTCGCTCGCCACGAGCGCCGCCGCGTAGGCCTCGGCGTACTCGGTGCCGACCTGGACGACGTCCGCGTCGAGCGTTCGCAACCGCGCGACCTTGGCCGCGGGAGCGCTCTCCGGCACGAAGATCCGGGCCGGTACGCCGAGCTCGCGGGCGGCGTACGCGACGGCCAGGCCCGCGTTGCCGCCGGACGCGGTGACGGCGCCGACGCCGGTCAGCGAGCCGTCCTCCTTCGCGGCCAGCAACCGGTTGAACATCCCGCGCGGCTTGAACGACCCGACGTGCTGCAGCAGTTCCAGCTTGAACGTCATCGTCGCGGACACCCGCAGCACCGGTGTCCGCCGTACCCGACCGGAGATCCGAACCGCCGCTTCCTCGACCTGCTCCCGCGTCACCGTCACAACGCCCACCTTGCCACGCCACGGCCAAGGGCCTGTTGCCACCCGCACCGATAGGTAAGACTGCGAATGACTCCGACACCTGGGAGGCACGTGATGGGTGCGTACGACGACAGCTACCGCCGCAGCCTGGCCGATCCGGAAGGGTTCTGGCTGGACGCCGCCGAAGCGATCAGTTGGTCGCGGCCACCCACGCGGGCGCTCGACGACTCCGCCGCACCGATCTACCGCTGGTTCCCCGACGGCGAGCTCAACACGGCGTACAACGCGCTCGACCGGCACGTCGAGGGCGGGCACGGCGCCCGGACGGCGCTGGTCTACGACTCCCCGGTGACCGACACCAAGCGCAGCTACACCTACGCCGAACTGCGCGACGAGGTCGCCGTCTTCGCCGGTGCCTTGCGGTCGCTCGGTGTCGGCAAGGGCGATCGGGTGATCGTGTACCTGCCGATGATTCCCGAGGCCGTCATCACGATGCTCGCCTGCGCGCGGCTCGGGGCGGTCCACTCGGTGGTGTTCGGTGGCTTCGCGCCGCGTGAGCTGGCGGCGCGGATCGACGACGCGACGCCGAAGGTGATCGTCGCCGCCTCCTGCGGCATCGAGCCGAACCGGATCGTGGAGTACCTGCCGATCATCTCCGAGGCGCTCGCGCTGTCCACCCACCAGCCCGAGCACACCGTCGTCGTACAGCGTGAGATCGCGCCCGGGAAACTCGGAGGGCGCGATCTCGACTGGAACACGCTGGTCGCCGGCGCGGAGCCGGCCGATCCGGTGCCGGTCGCCGCGACCGATCCGCTCTACGTGCTCTACACCTCGGGAACGACCGGAAAGCCGAAGGGCGTCGTCCGGGACAACGGTGGTCACGCGGTCGCGCTGGCCTGGTCGATGGGCGCCGTCTACGACATCGGGCCGGGCGACGTGTGGTGGACCGCCTCCGACGTCGGCTGGGTGGTCGGCCACTCCTACATCGTCTACGCGCCGCTGCTGATCGGCGCGACCACGATCCTGTACGAGGGCAAGCCGGTCGGCACGCCCGACGCGGGCGCGTTCTGGCGCGTGATCTCGCAGCATCACGCGAAAGCGCTCTTCACCGCTCCGACCGCGTTGCGGGCGATCAAGAAGGTCGACCCGGACGGCGGGGAGCTGACCAAGTACGACCTGAGCGGCAGTTTCCGGAGCTTGTTCCTGGCCGGCGAGCGGCTGGACCCGGAGACCTATCACTGGGCGCACGACCATCTCGGCGTACCGGTCGTCGACCACTGGTGGCAGACCGAAACCGGGTGGCCGATCGTCGCCAACCCGCGCGGGCTCGAACCGATGCCCGCCAAGCCCGGATCGGCGACCGTGCCGCTGCCGGGCTGGGACGTCCGGATCCTCGACGCCGACGGATCGGAGCTGCCGGCCGGCGAGGAAGGCTCGATCGCGATCCGGCTGCCGCTGCCTCCGGGCGCGCTGCCGACGTTGTGGGGCGACGACCAGCGCTACATCGACAACTACCTGAGCCGTTTCGACGGCCACTACCTGACCGGCGACTCCGGCTACATCGATGCCGACGGCTACGTTTTCGTGATGGGCCGCACCGACGACGTGATCAACGTCGCCGGGCACCGTCTGTCGACCGGCAGCATGGAAGCGGTGCTGGCCGCCCACCCTGCCGTCGCCGAGTGCGCCGTGATCGGCGTCCACGACGACCTCAAGGGCCAGCTGCCGCGTGGGCTGGTGGTGCTGAAGGCCGGCGTGGACATCGCCGAGGAGACGCTGCGCGACGAGCTGGTCGCCGCCGTACGGCGGGAGATCGGCCCGGTCGCGGCGTTCCGTGATGTCTCGATCGTGGAGGCCCTGCCGAAGACCCGCTCCGGCAAGATCCTGCGCAAGACCATGCGCAACATCGCCGACGGGCGGCCCGAGGCGGTCCCGTCGACGATCGAGGACGCCACGGTGCTGGACAGCTTGCGGCCGATCCTCAGAAGTCAGTGAGCGGTTCCTCGGCGTAGGCCTGGTGCAGGAGGTCGGCGAAGGCGGGCGACGAGGGGAACTCGACCGAGCCGATCCGGCTGACCGGGACGCCTGGCGACCAGGAGTTCATCACGACAGCACCGGCGTACGGCGCCTCGCTGTTCGCGAGCGTGGAGAGCGTGATCTCCGTGGCTCGCTGAGGGACCGTCAGCCGGCGGCGGACGATCGACATGGTCGTGCCCAGCAGCATCGGGGCGTCGGGCCACACGACGCTGGTGCCGTCCCAGAACGCGAGGTTCCAGATCGTGGCTTCGGTGAGGCGGCCGTTGCGGTCGACGAAGGCCGCGTCGTCGTACCCGTCGCGGACGGCCTGGCGCAGGGCGTAGGTCTTCGCGGATTCGCCGGTGTGCTTCAGGGCCGGCAGGAATCGTTCGTGCTCGACGACGGCGAGGGCGAGCGGACCTGACGGGCCGGACGACGGTGGGCCGGTGCGAATCAGGAGTTCGGGCTGCGCGGCGGCGGCGGTGAACTCGCCGGTCGAGGAGAAGACCGTGGCCACCAGCGAGACGTCCTCGGGTCCGGCCGCGACGGCCGTGCGAAGGTGGTCGCGGATCTGTTCGTCGGGCAGCGCCTGGCCGTAGAGCTCGAGCGACGCGTTGCGCAGCCGGTCGAGGTGGAGGTCGAGGCCGCGGACCTGGCGGCCGCGCACCTGCATCGCGGTGAAATGCGCGTAGCCGGCGAAGGCCAGTGGTGCGAGGTCGTCGGCCGGGCGGCCGTTACGGTGGACGGCGTACGTGGTCATGCGACGACGCTAAAGGCTGACACTGGTTGGAAGGTCAAGGGAGGTTGGGCACGTGCTGATCGGCGAGCTGTCCCGACGCACCGGCGTGAACCCGCGCCTGCTCCGGTACTACGAGGCGCAAGGTCTGCTCAGCGCCGACCGCGCTCCCAACGGGTACCGCGAGTACGCCGACGACTCCGAGCTCACCGTGCGCAAGATCCGGATCCTGCTCGACGCCGGGCTGAGCACCGAGGTGATTCGCCGCGTCCTGCCCTGTACGCGCGAGATCCGGGACAACGAGACCGTCTTCGACTGGTGCCAGAGCCTGCGCGAGCTGCTCGACCACGAACTCGCCGCCATGGACCGGCAGCTGGACAGCCTGCAGCGCACCCGCGACACACTCGCCTGCTACCTCGGCCAGCGGCAGACCTGACCTCCCGGGTCGGGCGACGCGTTCAGCCAGATCACCGCGCGGCAGTGCGCTCGGGCGTGCCCCGGCCCCGGCGACGCGCTCGGCCGGATCGCCGCGGGCAGCGCTCTCTTGCGTGCCCCGCCCCGGAACGCTCAGCCTGTGGCGAGGAAGTCCGTGACCAGCGGGCTCGCCGTGGCGCGGAACTCGTGGAAGTACGCATGCCGAGCGCCGTCCAACAGCTCCGCCCGGGCGTCCGGGATCCGCTCGGCGAGCAGTTGCGCGTTGGCCGCCGGGCTGAAGACGTCGTCGGTCCCGTGCAGCACCAGCGTCGGCGCCTGGATCGTGTCCAGGCCGTCCCAGGCGTCATGGTTGTTGCTGGCCACCAAATGCCGCCCCTTCGCGTACGTCGGCATCGTCGCGTCGCCGAGCACCGGGTACGGCCCGGGATGACGCGCGACCCACTGCGGCGTGTACATCAGCTCGGTCAGTACGGCGTCGCGCGCCGCCTGATCCCGGACCGAGAGCGCTCTCCGGATTTCCTGGCTTCTCTCGAACCCGTGCGACCGGCCCGGCGACGTACATCCGAGCACCAGCCGGCGGACCCGCTCCGGATGCAGGATCGCCAGCCACTGCGCGACCCGGCCACCCATCGACGTGCCGTACACGTCGACCTGTTCCAGCTCGAGCGCGTCGAGCACCGCGACGGCGTCCTCCGCGAAGCCCGGCGTGCTGTAGACCTCGTCCGGCTTGTCGCTCGCGCCGGTGCCGCGGTAGTCCAGCGTGATCGTCGTCCGGCCGGTCTCGAAGTCGGCGCGAACGGGATCCCACCAGTGGTGGTTGTTCGACTGCCCCGCGAGCAGCAGCAGCGCAGGTCCGTTGCCTGCGGCGCCTACCTCGCCACCCAACTGGTAGGCGATCCGGCATCCGTCGGCGGCGATCGCGAACATGGGGACAGTCTGCCGCCCTGGGGTGAAGGGTTAGGCTCCAGGTATGCGAGTCGTGATAGCGGGTGGACACGGACAGATCGCGCTGCGCCTGACGCGGATCCTCGCCGACGGCGGTCACCAGGTCGTCGGCCTGGTCCGCAATCCGGCGCACGAGGCGGACGTCACCGCGGCCGGCGGACAGATCGCCGTGCTGGATCTCGAGCAGGCCGGCGTCGACGAGGTCGCCGAGGTCCTGAGCGGCGCGGACGTCGCGATCTTCGCCGCCGGGGCGGGACCGGGCAGCGGCAACGCGCGCAAGGACACCGTCGACCGGGGCGCGGCCGCGCTGTTCGCCGAGGCCTCCGAGCGGGCCGGCGTACGGCGGCACCTGCAGGTCAGCTCGATGGGTGTCGACAAGATCGACGGCCTGGACCCGGAGGCGACCTTCACCGTCTACCTGAAGGCGAAGCTTGCCGCCGAGGACGATCTGCGCTCGCGCGACCTGGACTGGACCGTGCTGCGTCCCGGCCGCCTCACCGACGAGCCGGCCACGGGCCGCGTCCTGCTCGCGGACCACACCGGCAACGGCGCGGTCAGCCGCGACGACGTCGCCGCGGTGCTGGCCGGCCTGTGCGACACCCCGGCCGCGATCGGCCGGACCCTCGAGCTGATCGCCGGCGACACCCCCGTCGCCGACGCGCTGAACCACCTCTGACGTTGCCACCGGCAACAGATTGCGATTTCTGGATGGGCGACGAGTCTCTGCGGCAGGTCCACTTCGAGCGCACGCAGAACAGCAAGTACCTGGTGCACAACCGGCGCGGCGGCACGTTGCCGGTCGGTTCGGGCGGACCGGACGACACCGACTTCACCCCGGTCGAGCTGCTGCTCGCCGCGATCGGTGCCTGCTCGGCGATCGACGTCGACGTGGTCACCAGCCGGCGCGCGGAGCCGACCGAGTTCCGCGCGGTGGTCAGCGGTGACAAGATCCGCGACACCGAGCAGGGCAACCGGCTGGAGAACCTCAAGGTCGAGTTCACCATCACCTTCCCCGAGGGGGAGGACGGCGACAAGGCGCGGGAGGCGTTGCCGCGGGCGGTGAAGATGTCCCACGACCGCCTGTGCACCGTGAGCCGCACGGTCGAACTGGGCACACCGGTGGCCCTCGACCTGAACGACGGCGAGCTGACGGTCAGCTCAGGTGATCGTCCAGCTGATCCATCGTCCGACTGAACGCGGTCTCCAGGTCGACGTCGTAGACGTCGGCCAGCACGAGCACCGACCACAGGCAGTCGGCCAGCTCGTGCGCGAACGCCTCGTCCAGGTCGTCGCGGGGGCGCACGCCCTCCTTGCCCTGGACGAGCTTCGCGAGATCGCCGACGTCGCCGAGGAAGCCGAGCATCAGCTCCTCCCGGCTCCACTCGCGGCCGTAGCGGTCGGTCTCCATCGCTGCGTACTTCCGGCGGACGTCGCGCGCCCGCGTCACCATCTCCGAGAACTCCACGCGCGGGACGCTACCCCTGGTCGGCGGGGGTGCAGGATCCCAGGGCGAACCGTCGCGCGAAGCCGGTGCTCGTGGTTGCCCGGGCGCGGCTCCTACCGATGCAGCGTGTGCCGCTGGAGTCTCCAGCCGGCGGTCCTCGTCGCCCGCAGCACCTCCGCGGCCGTCCGGACCTTGCGCGGCGTCATCCACGACTGCGACGGCTTGTGCAGCACCCAGCCGGCTCCGAGTGTGACGGCCGCGTGCTGCACCGCCCGATCAGCCGATCGCCACACCAGCACAGTCCCCGGTACGCCGTCACGCCCACCGCGCGTGGTCGACTCGTCCAGCCACCGGTCGAACGGCTCTCGTTGCATCCACTCCGACTCGGCGCCCTCGATCCCGGCCGCGGCCATCACCGTGCCGAAGCAGTTCGGCCCGCTGCCCTCCGGAAACGTCCCGGCCAGTTCGTGAGCCCGGGGGAGCAGCCGCTCGACCCCACGCCACACGTCCGCGCCGACCTTCGCGTGCCGGCTCACGCCGATCTCCCCGCTCACGATCCGCGGCAACAGCACCTCCGGGTCGCGCAGCAACGACTTCCACCAGACGAACCGGTGCCCGTCGGCCTGGTCCCGGATCTCGTCGCCGAGCACCTCGCGCCAGGCCCGCACCGCCGGTACGGCGCCCCGCTCGTGCACCACCTGCGCCCGGACCAGCCTCGCCCGGACCTTCCGCGGGTACGCCGAGAACGCGCTCTCCGGCAACCACGCACTCCGCAGCCGCCCGTCGACGGCGTACGAGTGGTAGGTGTCGCGCACCTGCGGATCCGGTTCCTCGTCGGACAGCGGCAACTCCCACTCGGCCGCCTGCCGGGCCGTCACGTAGAACGGCTGGCGGTCCGGCGCGAGCCAGTCCACCCAGCGGCGGAGGAGATCGTCGGAGAGCGCGATCCCGGCGACCTCGATCACGACATCGCCGGTGGGCCGAGTGGTCCGTGGTACGGCTGGGTCTCGGTGTAGACGAGGTTCGTCGTGGTCGAGCCGAACTCGGTCAGCTCGTTCACCAGATGCTCGAGGTGCGCCATCGATCCGGCCGCGACCTTCAGCAGATAGCAGTCGTCGCCGGTCGTTCGCAGGCACTCGAGGATCTCGACCCGCTCGGCCAGCAACCGGTGCAACGGCTCGTGCTTGTTGCCCGGGTACTTCAGCCGGACCACCGCCAGTACGGCGTACCCGGTCCTGCTCAGGTCGACCTGCGCGCGGTAGCCGCTGATCACGCCGGTCGACTCCAGCCGCTTCACCCGTTCGGTCGCCGCCGAGGCGCTCAGGTTCACCCGGCGGCCGAGCTCGGTCAGCGGCAGCCGGCCGTCGCGCTGCAGCTCGCAGAGGATGGCCCAGTCGGTCGGATCGAGACTCACGGTCATCCCGCCAAACTACCGGCAGATCCCCGGCGCGACCCCCGGATTTCCGCGAGCAATCCGTTCAGAACCGCCCCCTGCGCTGGCTAGCCTGAACGGCATGCGACTCGGCGTGAATGTTCCCAACTTCGGCCCCGGCGCGACCCCGGACCGGCTGCTCGCCTGGGCCCGGACGGTCGAGGGGCTCGGCTACGACTTGCTGATGATGTCCGACCACGTCGCCATCACTCCCGACGTGGCCGAGCAGTACCCGGCTCCGTTCTACGACCCGTTCACCACGTTGTCCTGGCTGGCGGGCCAGACCGGTACGATCCAGCTCGGGACCACCGTGCTGATCGCGCCGTACCGGCATCCGCTGCTGGTCGCGCGGATGGCGGCGAACCTGCACCAGCTCAGCGGCGGCCGCTTCGTGCTCGGCGTCGGCGTCGGCTGGGCGCCCCAGGAGTTCGAGGCCCTCGGCCTCGATTTCCGGCGCCGTGGGCGGGAGACCGACCAGCTGCTCGACGCGCTCGCGGCCGCCTGGCAGGACACCGGCGACTACGGCCCCGGCGGCATCCCGATCTGGGTCGGCGGCGTGAGCGACGCGGGACTGCACCGAGCGATCCGGTACGGCGCCGCGTGGCACCCGCTGCGTCAGACGATGGGCTGGCATCGCGCCGCCGCCGTCCGCCTCCGCGTGGCAGTCGACGAGCTGGGCGCGCCGGATCCCGGCTTCGTACCGCGGATCCTGCTCCGGCTCACCGACGAGCCGCAGCCCGACGCGACCCGGAAGGCCGGCGAAGGGTCGATCGACCAGATCTTCGCCGACCTCGAGGAACTGGAGCAGCTCGGCGCGCACACCGTCGTGCTGGACCCGTTCGTCGGTGACCCGGCCGAGACCGAACATCCCGAGATCGCTTGGCAGGCCCTGGCGACCGTCAAGGCAGGAATGGAGAAACGGTGACCACAGACGAGGACTTCCTGCGGCGCGCGATCGCGTTGTCGTCCGACGCCATCACCAGCGGCAATCCGCCGTTCGGCTCGCTGCTGGTCGGGCCGGACGGCACCGTGCTCGCCGAGGACCACAACACCTCGATCACCGAGAACGACATCAGCGCTCACCCCGAGCTGAAGCTGGCGCGATGGGCGGCGGCGAACCTGGACGCGGAGACGGCGGCCGGGACGACGATGTACACCAGTTGCCAACCGTGCGGGATGTGCGCCGGTGCGCTCGAACGCTCCGGCCTGGGCCGTGTGGTGTACGCGATGTCCGGTGACCAGGTGAACGCGCTCAAGCCCGGCGGCGGCTTCCTGCCGGTCCCGTCGGAGGGACCGTTGCTGCCGGAAGAGGCGAGCGCGGTCGCGGCGGAGTACTACAAGAGCTGACCGAGGTGGGGCCTGGGAGCCAGGCCCCACCGACTCATTTCGGTCCGAGGCAGAGCGTGTAGCCCGTCGCCCGGCGCTTCTCGGTGTAGGTCACCGTCGCGCCCTCGTACTGGTCGCACAAGCTGGAGACCGACGAGCTGACGCGGCCGAGCACCTTGTACTCCGCGTCGGGCGAGCCGCAGTCGACGACCTTCACGTCCGGGTCGCTGATCGTGCCGGCGTTCTTCACGCAGTCGCCGGCCTGGGCTTCGGACGAGGTCGTGGTGGTCAGGTTGCCGATCACGATTGCCGCGATCACGAGCACCGGCACCAGCAGGCCCAGGACGGCGGGGCGCTTGAACAGCGGCTTGCCCAGGTCCATCGGCCGGCCCGGCGCGCCCGGCGCGGGCTCGGGCAGCTCGTTGAACTTCTTCCACGGGCCGATGTTCGACAACATCACGAACGGATTGATGATCGCCGATCCGATGCCCCACCAGCCCTGCCACATGCTCTTGGCGGTCATCTCCCGCACGGTCGCGATGCCGCAGGTGCGGCAGAACGGGCCTTCGAGCTTGAGGAAACGCATCAGGATCAGCAGGCCCATGTGTCCGCGGACCGTGGCCTGCACCGCCGGGAACGACCCGCAGAACCGGCACTGCATCGCACCCATCGGCGCCGCCTGCGGCTGGAACTGCGGCTGGAACGGAGGCTGCCCGAACTGCTGACCCGGCTGCTGCCCCTGGTCGAACGGCTGCCCGTACGGCGCCTGCTGCGGCGGCGGGCCCTGGTACTCGTGCGGCTGACCCGGACCGGGAAGCTGCTGACCCGGCATCGGCTGGCCCGGCGGGACCGTGCCCGGCTGGCCGGCGTACTGCGGGAACTGCTCGGGCGGAGGACCGTAGCCGCCGGGCTGGGCCGGGTACGGGTTGTGGGGCGGTTGAGGGGGAGTGGTGGTCACGAGAACTTCCTGTGGCTCGCTCGGGGACAGCTTTGGGACAGATGGACCTTACTCACCACTGACGGTCAACCCAGCCGTCCCGGTTCCATCGGTGCCGGAACTTTGTCGCCCGCCAACCAGCCGTCACCGGCCGGTTCCGAACCGTGTTCGCTCAGCCCCCGTACCGGCTCACCAGTTCGGCGCCGAGACGAGCGAGTTCCTGTTGCACCGACGGCGGGTCGAGCACCTCGATCGACCCACCCCAGCCGGCCAGGTGCTGCGCGATCATCAGCGGCGTCGGCGCCGTGATCCGCGTCCGGACCCAGCCGTCGCCGGGGGACTCGAGCACCTCGCAGTGCCGGCCGAGCCGGTCCTGCATCACCCACAGGTGCCGCTCCCGCACCAGCACGGTCGCCGCCAGCAACGACCGGTTGTGCTCCATCTCGTCGACCACCTCGGCCCAGGCCGCCGACAGGTCGAAGTCGTCTGGGCGCTCGGCCGGTTCCTCGGTGACCGTTGCCTCCAGCACCCGATCGACACGGAACGTGCGTTGCCCGCGGTCCGTGCCCGCGATCAGGTACCAGACGTCGTCCTTGTCGATCAGCCCGAGCGGATCGACCAGCCGTTCCGACGGTGCCGTGCCCCGGCGCCCGGCGTACGTGAGCTGCACCTTGCGGCGCCGGACGACGGCGTGCTGCAGGTCGTTGACCAGCACCGGCCGGGCTTTGTCGCGCTCACCCCACCCGGCCGGATCGATCACCACCGCTTCGGCGGCCGCCTCGGCGTCACCGCGGAAGGTCTCCGGGAGAGCGCGCACCAGCTTTCTCAGTGCGGCCTTGGCCTCCGGCGCGATCGCGGCCGCGGGCCCGACCAGCAAGAACAACGCCTGCGCCTCGGTCGCGGTCAGACCGCTCAGGTCGGTGCGCGATCCACCCAGCAGCGACCAGCCGCCGTTGCGGCCGGGCTGCGGGTAGACCGGGATGCCGGCCGTCGACAGCGCCTCGAGATCGCGCCGCGCGGTGGCCACCGAGATCTCCAGCTCGGAGGCGAGCTCGGCAGCGGTCACCCGGCCCCGGGCCTGCATCAGCAACAGAGTCGCCACCAGTCGATCAGCGCGCATACCCGCCAGTGTCGCAGGCTAAGTGCTCACCAGCTGAGCACTTTACTGACCAGGCAACACCCGGGTGTCGCCCGCCGGAAGGTGCTTCCACCAGTGGTCGTAGCGCCGGTAGACCCGGGGATCGCGCTCTCTCAGCATCGCGAACAGCTCCCGCGCCTCACCCTTCAACGCCTTCCAGACGCCGGCCGGGAGGCGCTTGAACGCGGTCGCCTCGATCCCGTCCTCGACCGGTCGCCACACCCCGGCGACGTACCCGTCGACCAGCAGCGTCGGCAGCAGGTCGCCGTTGGTCCGCGTGATCACCGTCTTGTACTCCGGCGGCACCACCCGCCCGCGGTCGTCGTACGCGAGCAGCACGCTGTCCCACATCGCCATCAACCGCGGCGGCACCGGCAGGTCCTCGTCCGGCCGCGCGCCACCCGGTACGTCGTACAGGAGCTGGCCGTCCGGCCCTTCGAGCTCCTCCAGGTCGAGTGCCGCGATCGCTGTCTTCACCCGGCCGCGCTGCACCTTCACGAACTGCGCGATGTCGGCGACCGTCGCCGGCCCGAAGCCCTCCAGGTACCGCCGGGTCAGCACCTCCAGCCCGCGCAAGGGATCGGCCGGGCTGCTCGGCGCCGCGACGAACGCGGGCCGCTGCCCGAACGACCACGGCCCACCGGTCGGTGCGTGCAGCAACGGCGCCACCGCGCGCATCGCCCACCACAGCTCCGTCGCCCCCGTGCCCAGCCGCTCGTGCAGCCACGCCTCGAACTCCGCGCCGCTGCGAGGCTCCGACGCGTACGCCGCCAGTTCGGTCGCCACGGCCTGCGCCTCGGCACTGGTCAGCCCGCCCGCCGCGAACGCCGCCTGGAACCGCGTCCCGTCCATCATCGGCACGATCGCCGCCCGGAACTCCGGATGCTCGTCGCAGTGCACGGCGTGCAGCGTCATCCGCATCAACGTCGCCTTCACCACCAGCCCGTTGCCGAAGGCCGCGTCCAGCTCGTGCGGATCGAAGCCCGCCACCCGGTTGAACAGCGCGACGTACGGCGAGGCCGGGTGCTGTGCCTGCACCGCGACCACCCGCCGTACCGCGTCGGCCACCCCGATCGGTTCCCGCTCCACCAGCAGCTGCCGCACCATCGACGCGCGATTCAGCGCCCGTGCCGTGACCGTCATCCGCAGATTGCATCACGAACCCCGGGCGCGACGAGGGTTTTCGGTTTGACCCTGACGCGACGTCAGGCTCTTGCATGGACGCCATGAACGTATTCACCAGCCCGGTGCCGCTGCCGGGACCCGACGCCGTCGCGCCCGAGATCTACCGCGAGATCTACCCGATGCCGATGTTCACGATCGTCCCGACCGAGGATCTGGAGGTGTCCAAGGACTTCTGGATCCGTGGGCTCGGGTTCATCGACCTGTTCACCGCCCCCGGTCAAGTCACGCATCTGCGCCGCTGGGCGTTCCAGGACGTCTTGCTCGTGCCGGGACAAGCGCCGGCGAAAGCCCCTGGTCTCGCAACCAGTTTCTCGTGCGTACTCAGCCAGATCGACGAGATCGCCGCGCGCTGCGAGGAGCTGAGGCCCGGGTGCACCACCGAGCCGGAGATCAAGCCGTGGAACTCACTGGAGCTGACCGTGATCACCCCCGAGAACTCGCGCGTCGTGATGACCGCGGCGCGCCCGCACGACGCGGAGAGCACGGAACGCCTGCGGGCGATGGGCATCGTCGTACCGGCAGACTGAGAGCATGACGCGCGGTGCGGAGAGTTCGACCGTCGGGGGAGCGGCGGCGCTGGTCGGGATCAGCGTGCGCACGCTCCACCACTGGGACTCGATCGGCCTGGTCGTGCCCAGCGGCCGTACGCCGGCCGGCTACCGGGTCTACTCCGCCGCGGACATCGCGCGTATCCACCGCGTGCTCGTGTACCGCGAGCTCGGCATCCCGCTGGCGGACATCGCCCGGCTGCTCGACGACCCGGACACCGACCCGCAGGAGCACCTGCGCCGCCAGCGCACGCAACTCGCCGACCGCATCGACCGCCTGCAGACGATGCTGCAGGCGGTCGACCGGATGCTCGATGCCAGCGGCAAGGGAATCCAGCTCACCCCCGAGCAGCAGTCGGAGATCTTCGGCGCGTCCTGGCGGATCGACTGGGTCGAGGAAGCCGAGAACCGCTGGTCCGGCACCCCGCAGTGGGCCCAGTACGCCGACCGCGCCGCCACCCGGACCACCGCCGACTGGCAACACCTCGCCGCTGAGGTCAACGCGCTCAACGCCGACCTGGCCGCCGCCGTCCGCAACGGCGTGGCCCCCGGCTCACCCGAGGCCAATACGCTCGCCGAACGCCACCGCGCCGGCATCTCCCAGCACTTCGACTGCACCCACGCCATGCAGGTCTGCCTGGCCCGCAACTTCACTACCGACCCGGGTTACACCGAGTACTACGACGCTTTCCACCCCGGCCTCAACACCTGGCTGCAAGCCGCCATCAACGCCAACGCGCAGGCCCACGGCGTGGACCCCGCCACCGCCACCTGGCCCGATCAAACCTGAAGCGCCGCCGCGAACCCGGTCCACCGCACCTCGACCGGCAAATGCGCCAGATCGTTGAACACCACCAACTCAGCAGGCCGCCTCGGCGCGTAGCGGATCACGGTCAACCCGGCGTTCGCATGGTTCAGGCCGATCCACCGCCACGCGGGCGCTCCCAGCGCCTCCCGCACGAGCCATGCGATCAGGAAGTTGTGGGTGATCACCAGCTCGTGCCGGGGCTGCGTGCCGTCGACCGCGCCGGTGAACAGCTCGACTGCCTCACGCGCCAGCACTGGACCGGCGGCGCGTTCCTCCGCCGTGAACCCCTCGAGCCAGCTCAGAGTCTCGTCGGCCGACTCTTCCGGCAACTCGTCCCACTCGGGGGCGTACGGGCAATAGTCGCCCGCGGCCGGCGACGTACGGACGGGAACGCCGGCGAGCTGCTGGCCGACCAGCTGAGCGGTCTCGGCGGCTCGAGCCAAGGGACCGTGGTGGATCGCCGACAATGGCACCTTGCTCAGTCGCTTGCCGAGCAGTACGGCTTGACGACGTCCCGCGGCGGTCAAGCGGGTCTCGTCAGCCGACGCGTGGCCGTGGCGGGCGAGATAGAGGTGCCGAGTCGTAGGAGACATCCAGGGAGCATTTCAGATACACCTGTTCCCATGGATCTGCTGCCACTGGCGACTGTCGACTTTCTCGGACGGGTGTCGGCTGTGCCGGAGGACGGCTGGGACCGGGACACGCCGTGTGGCATCAGCGTGCGCGAGGTGGTCGATCACGTCGTGGCCGGCAACCTGTTCGCCGTACGGCTCCTGGGTGGAGCGTCCGCGGCGGAGGCGACCGCCGGACTCGGCGAAGGCCATCTGGGCGACGATCCGGTCGCCGCGGTGCGGGCGACGGGCGAGGACCAGCTGAAGGCCTTCCAGGAAGCTGACCGGTCAGCCGTGCTGCACCACCCGAGCCGAGACATCGACTACGACACCTTCGTACGGTTCCGGCTCGGTGAACTGGTCGTGCACGGCTGGGACCTGAGCGTCGGCGCGGGCCTCGACACCACGCTGCATCTGCTGCTGGTCGAGGGGTTGTGGGAACTGGTCGAGCCCCATCGCGACGACATGCGCGCGATGGGAGCCTTCGGCGCGGGCGCCAGCGGGCGCGAGTACGCCTCGCTCCAGGACAAGCTGCTGGACGCCTACGGACGGGTGCCCGCGTGACGTCGCTGACGGCCCGCCAGCGGGAACTGCTGGACCAGTGGATGCCACACGCCCGCATCGTTCGCGATCTCAGCTGGGGACTCGTCGGTACGACGGTGCTGCTGCTCGACCACCAAGGACAGCGGTACGTCGCCAAGGCGGGCGACGAGCAGGACACCCACCTGGCCCGCGAACTCCAGGCGCACCGCGACTGGCTCGAGCCGTGGACGTCGATCCACCGCGCTCCGGAGCTCGTCCACGGCGACAGTGACGCCAAGCTGCTCGTGACGCGCTACCTGCCGGGCGAACTGGTCGAAGGCACCGACCACGAGCGGCGTCCCGAGACCTACCGCCAGGCCGGCCAGTTGCTCGCGCTGCTGCACGAGCAGTTCGCGATCGAGGACCAGGACTTCGAGGCAACCGAACAACTCCGCTCGCTCGGCTGGCTGGCCAAGCCCCATCGGATCCCACCGGCCACGGTCGAAAAGCTGCGCGCGGAGGTCGAGTCCTGGCCGACCCCGCCCAGCGTCCTCGTCCCGACCCACGGGGACTGGCAGCCGCGCAACTGGCTGATCCACGAAGGGACAGTGAGTGCGATCGACTTCGGCCGGGCCGGCCTGCGTCCAGCCTGGACGGACTTCGGCCGGCTCGCCGCGCAGCAGTTCCGCCGCGACCCCGCACTGGAGGCCGCCTTGCTCGACGGCTACGGCGGCGACCCGCGCGATCCCGAGGCCTGGCACCGCCTGGCCGTCCGTGACGCCATCAGCACCACGGTCTGGGCGTACCAGGTCGGCACCGAGGTCTACGAGCAGCAGGGCCACCGCATGATCGCCGAGGTCCTCGAGTCGCTCACCAGGACCTGAGCTACGAGCCGGCCACCACGCGGAACTCGTTGCCGTCGGGATCGGTCAGCTCCACGCCGCCGTCCACGTCCCCGACGAGAGTCGCCCCGAGCGCGACCAGCCGGTCGGCCTCGGTCCGCACGTCACCACCGGCCAGGGGAGCGAGCTCGAACTGCAGCCGGTTGCGCCCCTTCTTCTCCCCGTACGGCGGGCCGCCCCACGACACCTTCGACCCGCCGCGCGGCGACTGAATCGCGGTCTCCTCGTCCTGATCCCACACCAGTGGCCAGTCCAGCGCCTTGCTCCAGAAGTACCCGACCTCCTGCGAACCGTCGCTCGACACCGCCCCGATGGCCCCGGTGTCGGTCAGGAAGTTGTTGCCCGGCTCGATCACACAGAACTCATTGCCCTCCGGATCCGCGAGCACCACGTGGAGGTCCTCCGGCAGCTGCCCGACGTCGTGGTGCCGGCCGCCGAGTTCGAGCGCCCGCGCCACAGTCTCCTGCTGCTGCTCGAGCGTGGCACTGGTCAGATCGAAGTGCATCCGGTTCGGGCCCCACTTCTCGTTCGGCACCGGCAGGAACCGCAACCGGAACCCCAGCTCGTCCTTCGGCAGCAGCACCCGTCCACCACTCGGGTCGTCGGCGACCTCCAGGCCGAGCACACCACCCCAGAACCGCGCGAGCCGGTCCGGGTCGTTCGCGTCGAAGCACAGCGCTTGCAGCCGGGTCGTCATCCCGCCACGCTAGGCCGCTGGTTCTCGGCGCCGCAACGCGTTAATTCG
This sequence comes from Kribbella sp. ALI-6-A, assembly GCF_001984195.1. Classification (GTDB taxonomy): domain Bacteria; phylum Actinomycetota; class Actinomycetes; order Propionibacteriales; family Kribbellaceae; genus Kribbella. The sequence goes on along the minus strand of NZ_MTQN01000011.1, from coordinate 61,325 downwards.
CAGCGGAATTCTTCGCCCACCCACTCAGAAAGTCAGCGACGCACCTGATAGCGCAGGTGAAGCACCCGGTTGCCCTGAATCATCGCGTCGGGATCCTCCAGCAGGTGCTGCGCGTCGACCGACCCGAAGTAGCGCTTGCCGGACCCCAACACGACCGGTACGACGTCCATACGCACCTCGTCGACCAGGCCCGCGGCCAGCGCCTGGCCACCGACGTCGCCGGCGGCGACCTCGACCACGCGGTCACCCGCAAGCTCCTGCGCCTTGGCCACGGCTGCCTCGACGCCGTCGACGAAGTGAAACGGCGCCGTGGGGTCCCAGCCCTCGGGCTGCGGCCGGTGCGTCACGACGACCACGTGATCGATCCCGCCTGGAGGCTTGCCGTCCCAGCCGTCTGTGAGGTCGAAGACGTGGCGCCCGGCGATGGTCACCCCGATCTGGTCCCAGTACGCCCGGGTGTAGTCGTAGGACGTCTGTGACACCTTCGCCACGCCACTGTCGTCCAACGGGACGTCACCGCTGGTCAACCATTCGAACAGCGGTCCGGGCTGGTCGTTCTCGTCCGCGACGAAACCGTCCACCGACACCGATGCGTACATGACCACTTTGCCCACGGGACTCTCCTCTGTTTTCGGGGTGCCCTGAGACTAGTGTTCTCGTGAGCGGTCGCTCTTGTAAGAAATCAATCGGCCGGCAGCGGCCAGCCGTCCAGCACGTGGCCGGGATGTTCGCGCAGGAACCGCCGCCGGACTTCGACGTACCGGGTCGGCGTGTACCCGGTGAACGCCCGGAACTCGTGGCCGAAGTGGGCCTGGTCGAAGTAGCCCGCGCCGGCGGCGAGGTCGCCCCAGTCGACCGGTCCGGCGGGGTCGATCGCGAACACGGTGGCGGTGAAGCGGTGGGTGCGGGCCAGCCGCTTCGGCGTGACGCCGATGAGCTCCTTGAACCGCTGTGCCAGATGCGTGGTGCTGACACCGGCGGCCGCGCTCAGGTCGCCGATCGCCACCGCCCCGCCGGTCGCCTCGATGACGCTGCTCGTATGGCGAACCAGCGCCAGTCCGGGGGTCTCGCACAGCCGCCGCATCAGCTCCTCCTCGAGCAGCGTCAGCATCTCGTGCGCTCCGTCCGCCGTAGCCAGCCGGTCTCGCAGCTCAGCAACGGCGGGTCGGCCCCAGACCTGTTCCAGCGTCACCGGCCGGTCACACAGCTCGGCCGCGGGCATCGGCACGAACGGTGCCGCGCCCCACGGCTTGAAGTGCACGCCGACGGACCGGGTCGGGAGTGGGTAGCCGAACTCCAGCGCGCGGGTGGGCATGGTGACCACGCAGCCGTCGGCGTACTCGGCCGTGTCGACGTCGGTGCCGCCGCGGATGCGGAACGGCGCCCCGAGGTTGACGATGAGCAGCGCCGACGGCGACGGCGGCAGCATCAGCCGGGCGTACGGCGGCGCACCCTCCAGGTAGTAGAGGTCGTCGATCAGCCCGTCCAGCGGCGGTCGCGGCACTCTGGACACGTACTCCACAACCACAGCATGGCCGACGCCCCGCCGGTATGGAACACCACCCGTTGAGCCTCGCGGCAGGGGAGCGGCTCAACTACCCCAGCTGGTCGCGGCGGCGGGTCAGGTACGCGACTTCTGCCGTGTTGCCCGCCAGCTCGATCGCCTTGCCGTACGCCGCGCGCGATTCCTGACTGCGTCCCATCCGACGCAGCAGGTCGGCACGGGTCGCGTGGTAGGCGTGATAGCCGGCCAGCTTGCCGTCGAGAGCGTCGACGGCCGCCAGCGCCACCTCCGGGCCGTCGAGCTCGGCGACCGCGATGGCCCGGTTCAGCGCGACGATCGGCGTGGGGTCGACCCGGATCAGTTGGTTGTAGAGAGCAACGATCTGCGACCAGTCGGTGTCACGCACGTCGCGCGCGGAGGTGTGCACGGCGTTGATCGCGGCCAGGATCTGGTAGCGCCCCGGCGCTTGCCCGGCGGCGAGACGCTCGCGGACCAGCCGATGGCCCTCGGCGATCATCGCGGCGTCCCAGGCACCGCGGTCCTGCTGGTCGAGGGACACCAGTTCGCCGCTCGCCGAGATCCGCGCCGGACGCCGCGCTTCGGTGAGCAGCATCAGCGCCAGCAACCCGGCCACCTCACCGTCGTGCGGCAGCAGGCCGCGGATCAGGCGAGTCAGCCGGATCGCCTCGGCGGTCAGCTCGTGACGCACCGGATCCGTGTCGGGCCCGGTCGCCAGGTAGCCCTCGTTGAAGACCAGGAACAACACAGCCAGTACGCCGGACACGCGGGCCGGCAGATCCTCCGCGGCCGGCACCCGGTAGGGAATCCGCGCCGCCTTGATCTTCGCCTTCGCCCGGGTGATCCGCTGACCCATCGCGGTCTCCTGCACCAGGAACGCCCGCGCGATCTCCGGCACGGTCAAACCACCGACCATCCGCAGCGTCAGCGCCACCCGCGTCTCCATCGCCAGCGCCGGATGACAGCAGGTGAAGATCAGCCGGAGCCGCTCGTCGTCGACGGCGCCGAGCGGCTCCGGCGGGACGTCGTACTCCATCTGAGCCTCCTTCTGCTTGTCCCCGCGCTTGCTCTCCCGCCGCAGCCGGTCGATCGCCCGGCGGTTCGCGGTGGTCGTCAGCCAGGCACCCGGATTGGGCGGTACGCCGTCGGCCGGCCACCGCTCGACGGCCGTCGCGAACGCTTCGGCCGCGGCCTCCTCGGCGACGTCGAGATCCCCGAACCGCCGGGCCAGCGAAGCGACGACGCGCGCCCACTCCGCGCGATGAACCTGGGTGATCGCCTCGTGGACGTCGAGCTCGCTCACCGGAACGGCCGCGTCCTGTCATCGATCACGGACACCAGATACCGCATCTCAGCTCGTCTCCTGGATCTCGGATGTCGTCGGTCTGTCCCCTTGATTACAGCTTCCACGAACGGCGAAGGCCCGATCCGACACGGGCGGCCCTGTCGTTGGAGTGTCCACCTCCACCTCAAGACCGGATCAGGGGAGTCTCGGTCCCAACGCGGGTCAGCTTCTCCGGGTTGCGGACGTAGTACATCCCCGCGACCCGAGAGTGCTCGACCCGCAGCGCGAGCACGCCGTCGACGACACCGTCCACCTGCAGGAGTATCGCCGGGTTGCCGTTGACCACGGTGAGATCGCCGGACAGCGCCGTGCCGCTCTTGCCCACGCCACCGGAGACGTACCGGATCACGCGCTCCGCGCCGACGATCGGGTGCAGAGCGGCGCGCTTGAGACCGCCGCCGTCGGTCACCAGGACGACGTCCGGCGCGAGCACGTCGAGCAGACTCCGGAAGTCGCCGGTCGTGAGCGCCTGCCGGAACGACTCCGCCACCGCCTGCGCCTCCGCGCGCGTGACCGACGCGCGCGGACGCCGCGCCTCGACGTGCCGCCGGGCGCGGCTCGCGATCTGCCGCACGGCCGCGGGAGTCTTGTCCACGGCCGCCGCGATCTCGTCGTACTCGAAACCGAAGGCCTCGCGCAGCACGAACACCGCACGCTCGGTCGGCGACAGCGTCTCCAGCACCATCATGATCGCCATCGACACGCTCTCGGCCAGCTCGACGTCGTCGGCGACGTCCGGTGCGGTGAGCAACGGCTCGGGCAGCCACGGCCCGACGTACGACTCCTTGCGGCGCTTCATCGTGCGCAGCCGGTCGAGCGCCAACCGGGTCGTGACCCGGACCAGGAAGGCCCGGTCGTCGCGCACCTGCTCCCGGTCGACCTTCATCCACCGCAGCCAGGCTTCCTGCAGCACGTCCTCGGCATCGGTGGCCGACCCGAGCATCTCGTACGCCACGGTGAACAGCAGGTTGCGGTGGGCAACCAAACTCTGCGTCGCCGGGTCGATCGTGTTGTCACTCATCGAGTCGCTCCTGGTTCCCTCGATCAGGCAACCGTACGGGAACCCGGCGCCGCGACAGGCAGCTCGCTCAGTTTCTGCCGGCGCTTGTTGTCCTTGAACCTCCAGGTGAAGGTCCCGGGCTTGCGCGCCTCCTTGCCCAGCTCCTCGGTGAGCAGCCCGTACGAGCTCGACTTGATCTTGTGCGCCAGCGGGCCACCAATCGAGAAGCGGTTGGCGACGTCGCTCATCGAGGCGAGCTGGACGATCGCGGTGTGGCGGCCCAGCGCGAAGCACTGGAACCCCGTGCCGATGTTGACCTCCTTCGGCTGCCGGTTCTCCAGCCGTGCCAGGATCGTGTCCGCGGCGTACGCGCCCAGCGGACGCGCGGTCGCGCAACTGGCCCGGAACGGTACACCGGAGGGCGACGCCGAGTCGCCGGCGGCGAGGATGCGGTCGCTGTCGACACTGGTCAGCGTCTCGTCAGTGAGCAGCCGGCCGGTGTCGTCGGTGCTCAGGCCGCTGCGCCGCGCGAGGTCCGGTACGGAGAAGCCGGCGGTCCAGATCGTCACGTCACTCGTCAGCCGGCGTCCGTCCTGGAGCTGGACCGCGTCGCGGGACACCGCGGTCACCGTGGCGCCTTCACCGACAACCACGGTCACGCCCAGCTTGGCGAGGCGCTTGGCGAACTTGCGTCGGATCTTCGGGTGGACGTAGGGGCAGAGCACCTTGCCACACACCAGCGTCACCGCGCGGCCCTGCTCGGCCAGCTCGCACGCGACCTCGATGCCGGTCGCCCCGGACCCGACGACCGTGACCGGGGCGGACGACGGCGTGGCGTCGAGAACCTCCCGCAGCCGGGTCGCGGCCTCCAGGTTGGCGACCGGGTAGGCGAACTGCTCGGCGCCGGGGATGCTCGACAAGTCGAAGCTTCCGCTGCCGGGCGCGTAGACCAGATAGTCGTACGAGAGTGTGTCGCCGCTCGCCAGGGTCACGGTCCGTCCGGCGGCGTCGATGCCGGTCGCGCTGTCGACGACCAACTGGATTCGCTCGGACAGGATCTCCCGGTAGTCCACGACCGGTGCGGGTTCTCCGGCGACGTGCTGGTGCAGGCGCAGCCGCACCACGAAGTCCGGCCGCGGGTTGACCAGCGTCACGGTGACGTCGTCGCGCTGAGTCAGGCGGTTGGCCGCCATCACCCCCGCGTACCCGCCGCCGATCACGACGACGTCGGTCGTCGGGGTGTTCACGCTGTTCGTTGTCATGCCGTCTCCTTGGATGAGGTGGATACGGCATCAAGACGCCGGCCGGGCGCGTCCTGTGACAGGTGGTCAAGAGTTCGTGCAGCGGGCAATCACGTCCACGCAGCGCGCGAACTGAGCCGGCGAAGCCGGGTTCTTCCACGCGAGCATCTCGAGTGTCCAGTCGATGGCGAACGCCGGCGTGAAGCCGGCAGCCGCCGACTCGGGATCGGCGACCCGCGCGTAGCCGCGGCGCAGCAGGTCCGAACGGTCGTGCAAGGGCGCGCCGGCCGACACCTCCCACCGGGCGAGGTCGAAGGCCGGCGACGCGGGCCCGGCGAACTCCCAGTCGATGACGCCGACGACCGTCCCGTCGTGGACCAGGAGGTTCTTGGGCAGAAAGTCGCCCTGGGCAAGCGACAACGGGGGAGCGGGACGGGTCGTCACCTCCCGGCGCAGGAAGTCGGCCCCACGCTCGACGACCGCGGCCGCGGCTGGGTCGAGAGTCTCCGCGACGATGCGCGAGATCTTGGCCACGGCGTCTTCGTCCGGCAGCCGTAGCTCGTGCCGGATACCGCGCCCGGCGTACGGCGTCACGCTGTGGACCCGCGCCAGGATCTCGCCGGCGTCCAGGACCAGGCGCTCGAGCTCAGTGGCAGGCAGAACGCCGACGAGCTCGTCGAGGGAACGGCCCGGCAGGAACCGTTGGACCGAGAACGAGAGCAACTCGCCCTCGTGGTCGAGGTGCTCGAGGCCGAGCACCTCGGCCGTGGGAACGCCTGCCTCACGCGCCTGCGCCATCAACTGCGCCTCGTCGACGAACCACGACGCGTCCTGACGCGCGATCCGCACGACCACGGTGAGATCGCCGGTGAGCTCGGCCCGGTAGGTCTCGTTCATCCCGCCACCGGCGAGAGGAACGAGACGCTCGACGTCGCGACCGCAGACGGACCGCACCGCCGAGTCGATCAGCGGGCGAGGCGTTGTCACCATCCGCCAAGTCTCACTGAGCGATCCACCGCGCGGCATCTGCATTTCGGCCGGTAGGGGAGTGACGCGCTGTTACCGCCCCGGTCGGTAGCTGCGTTCGATGTGGCCTTCGAGCTCGTCGGGGTGGAAGTACACCGGCCGCAGGTTGCCGGAGGCGTAACGCCCGGCCTGGTCGTTGAAGTGAGGGGAGTCGGGGTGGCCGCTCACGCCGCCCGCGGTCACGGCCCAGGCACGCAGCCTCGGGCCGAACTCCACGACGGCGACAAAACTGTTGCCGCTGGTGCCGTAGTACCGCTTCGTTCCCGGATAGCGTCGGGCGCCGAACGACGCGAGCGAACCCCACTGGGCGGAGGTGAACGGGACGGGCGTGCTGGGTTTCGCGTCGTCGAAGGTCTGGACGATCGCGCCGTCGTTGCGCTGGAACCGGTTGATCTGTCCCCAGGGAACCTGCCAGCTGCCGAAGTCCTGCGTCAGCCGGTCGACCGCCTGCTGCAGCGCCGTCAGCCGTTGCGCGTCGGTGGCGCGCTCGGCCAGGTAGTCCCACATCGACATCCCGGCGTCCCTCGCCGCCAGCGCCAGCGGTGCCCACAGCGCCTCGCCCCAGAACACGGCCAGCGAGGTCGCGGCGGAATCGGCGCTCCAGCGGTGGTCCCAGCGGCGCAGCAGCCGGATCGGACCGGCCAGCCTCGTCTTGGCGGGGTCGCGCTCGGGCAGCTGGTCCCACGCCGCGACCAGGCCCGGTACAAGCCGGGCGAAGGCGGTCAGGTACGGGTCGAACGCCGCGTCGATCAGCGTCTGCGGGGTGAAGTCGTCCCGCGCGGTGAGGACGCGGATCGCTTGCGGCCCGCGGGGGTTCTCGCCGGCCTGGTCGAAGTACCGCGGATAGTCGGCCGCCTTCGGGCTGTCCGCACCGGCCGCGGTCCACGGCCAGTTGTTCGTGTTGAACGTCCAGCCGTTGTTCGGGTTCACGACCTGGGGGAGACTGCGCAGGCTGTGCTCGCCGCGCCAGTCGGTCGCCGGGTCACTGCCGTCGACGGGCTTGCGGTAGTCGAAACGGTCGTCGCGGACCGGCATGAACTGCGGCATCAGGAACGCGATCTCGCCCTTGGAGTCCGCGAACAGCGTGTTGTTCGAGCTGTTGGCCTTGAAGCCGGCCACCTGGATGAAGTCCCGGTAGTCCCGCGCCTTGGTGCGCAGGAAACTCTGCTGCAGCGCCGCGACCGGCCGGTTCATCAGGGCGAACGCGATCCACCGGCCGTCCGCCTCGCGCACGATCGGGCCGTGATGTGTGGCGTAGGTGGTGAAGCTGCGCTTCGCCAGTACGCCGTCGGCAGTGCGGTACGACAGCGTGATGGTCTTCGTCGTCACCGGCCGCAGCGCGTCGCCGTACCGGTAGAACCGGCGGCCGCCGGCCCCGGTGACGATCGTCTCGGCGAACTCGTCCACGTTGTCGACGCCGCTGGAGGTGTGCATCCAGCCGGCGTGCGCGTTGAAGCCCTGATAGATGAAGAACTGCCCCCACGTCGCCGCGCCGTACACGTTGAGCCCCTCGTCGCTTGTGACGTGCTGCTCGGCGCGGAAGAAGAAGCTGGTGTGCGGGTTGATCAGCAGCAGCGCCCGGCCGTCGCGGGTGTGGCTCGGCGCGATCGCGAACCCGTTCGAGCCCTTCGGCTCGGCGAACAGCAGCCCACGCTCCGCCTCGGTCATCGGGAGCTGGCGCAGACTGTAGAACGCTTCGAGCTGGGAGAGTGGTACTCGCTCGATGTCGCCGCCGATGCTGCCTTCGGAGAAACTCAGCGCCATCCACGGCTCGAACCGCTTGATCACCCGGGGGAGTACGTCGGGGTGCGTGGCGAGGTAGTAGTTCAGCCCGTCCGCCCAGGCCTGCATCAGCTTGCGCAACCACGCCGGACACTTCACCCAGTCGCGCTTCAGGTCCTCGTGATCGACGAACAGCCGCTGCCGCAGGTCCTGCCAGATCGCGCTCTCACCCTGGGCCTCGGCAAGCCGCCCGAGGCTGACCAGGTAGTTGTTCTCGATCCGATTGAAGTCGTCCTCGGCCTGGCTGTAGATCATCCCGAACACCGCGTCGGCGTCGGTCCGGCCGGAGACGTGGGGGACACCCCAGTCGTCGCGGGTGATCCGGACACGTGCTGCCTGCCGGCGCCAGCGCGCGAGCTCGGGCCCGCCGTGAGTGGGCGCCGCGGCGGCGCTGCAGGGGAGCGTCGTCACGACGGCAGCTCCAGCAGCCAGGCCAGCCGCTCCGCCCAACACGTGCCGTCGACTCGGGGCCCAGGTTCTGCGCGTCGTTCAAGAGTTGCTCCAGTCTCTCGCGGGGGCGGCCGCAGCCGACGCTAGGTGCCTGGAGTGATGATGGCAATACGTGGCGTGCACATTGGATACGCCGAAGGATCCTGACATGAGTCCGATCTGTCGACCGTGAGACCGTTCGTTGGTGTCCTTCGACGTGCACCTCCAGCGGTTCCGTGACGGCGACGCTGGCCGCGGTGGCGGCGAGCAAATGCGCGACGTCCTTCGGCCATTCGTTGTGCGCGAGGAGCCCGAGCACCACCTTGCGGTCGTCGAGTACGGCGGTGGGACAGCGGATGTCTACCTCGATGGAGACCACATGATGGTCAGCCGCGTCTTGGGTGATCAGCCTTGGGACCTTCTCGTAGAAGGAGCTCGGGCAGCCGACTGGGTGATCCTCCCCGTCGGATGTCCGACCTGCATCACCGACGAGGAGCAACGCGGACACCTGCCGGACGGCCTCGACAAAGATGTAGCTCTGATCTCGTCAGGAGTCGAACTGCTTCGAGTGATCCGCGACAACGGGGGATCGTCGCGTGACAGATGAGCCCGTGATGGGCCGGCTGATGGGCATCTACCGTTGAGCGCGCGGGGGAGTCGGGCGCGTGTTTCGAGCGCCCGCCGCCTGGCAGCGTGGTTCGCGGTTCTGTGCGGTTGAGGTCGCTACGTTGATACCTTGTCAGCCGTTCTGAGGAGCACCGCGATCACCCGATCAACACCGTTCGTCGACGAGCCGGCTACCGATCCGGTGCTGCTGAGAACGCTGGCGGCCGCTGGTCTGCCGGCCACCGGGCGCTTCATTTCCAAGGCCGGCTGGGTCAGCCGCGTGTGGGTCGGCGACGAATACGTCGTACGACTGAACAACGACGGACGATTCCGCGACGCGTATCGCCACGAGGCCGCAGTGGTCAACCTACTCGCCGGCAGCGAGGTCCCGCATGCCCGACTCATCGCTCACGGCGACGGCCCGGACGGGCCGTGGTACATCTCCGAACGCCTGCCCGGCCAAACCCTGTACGACGCATGGCCGACGGCGGACCCGCACACGCGCCAAGCAATGATCGAGAGCCTCGGTGCTGCGTTGCGCGCACTTCACCGAGTTCCTGTTCCGGCCGACCTGTTGCCGCCGTGGCTGGCCGGCGCACTCGCCGGCAAACCGTGGCCTGCGTTCCACCCGCCCGTGGTGAGCGCGACACTCCAGCAGGTGGAGGCTGCCCGGCGACTGCCAGATCATGACTCGCGCCTGCTCGCGGACGTCGCCGATTGGGTCGAGGAGCGGCTGGCGTTGTTCGCCGCCGACGAACCCGTCCTGGTCCATGGTGATCTCCATGGGTCCAACGTGATCGTCGACCAAGGACGCGTCACCGGTCTCATCGACTTCGCGGAGGCGCTGGCGCAGCCCGCGGACGTCGAGCTCGACACCATCCTGCGGTGGTGCGCGAGGGCGCGAGAGTTCCCACCCACGCCCGACGAACGCGGGCTCGACGAGGCGACACTCACAGAGGTGCCCGGATGGTTACACGGGGCGTATCCGGAGCTGTTCGAACGCGAGCAACTGCGCGAGCGGTTGAACTTCTATGACATGTACGTGGAGCTCGCGCTCTACGCCCACCATCCGCAGCCTGACGTCCGCGAAGGGGCGCAACATCGCATCGATCGCCTGCTTGCCGGCCACAACCACCTAGAGGCACTCATCTGGTAGGGGGTCGCCTCGGTGACGACTAGTTGACATAATGTCCATTATCGGCGCATTGGATGGGAGTCTGGAGAGAGGCTGCTGGAGGGGTTCGAAGACGGCTGTGATGCCGTGCGTACGACGTCTGCGTGACGCATGTGCATGACCTCTGCGTGGTCTAGCGCGCAGCGACCAGGTGGGCGTGGTGTCTCAGCTCGTCGCTTGAGATCGTCTGGATGTTGGCCTGACGGATTCGCTGGTTGCTTGTCGTCGATCTTCTCGGCGGGCCGAAATGGCGACAAACAGCTTGTGAGTGCGCCGGCAGGCAGTTCGTGCGGTGTCCAGGGTTGGCCTGGATGGCTCAGAGCGCACCTGCGGCCGGCTGAGATCGACCGGCCGAATGTTGTCCCCCGGGGCTGGGCACAGCCCCTTCTGGAGACGTTGTTTCATGCATAATCACCATTATGCATGAGAGATAGTTGCTGACGGCAACAACACAGGAGACTGTCGGTGGCGTGCGGTAGGAATGGCGCCCATGAAGGTGCTCGAAGCTCAGGCCGCGTTCTTCGCCGCGCGGCGGCCGCGTAAGGACTCTCCGCACACCACCGACGCCTATCGACGCGACCTGGCCGGGATCACCGCGCTGCTGACCGACGACCCCGAGCAGCTCGAGGTCGAGCAACTCACCGCGCAGGCATTGCGGACGGCGTTCGGTGCGTTCGCCGACGGGCACGCGAAGAGTTCGGTTCTGCGAGCCTGGTCGACCTGGAACCAGTTCCTCACCTTCTGCGTGTCCGACGGACTGCTCGCGGGCAACCCGATGGGTGCGGTCGCGCGGCCGAAGACCCCTCCCCTGTCCCCCAAGCCGTTGCGCGGCGAGGACACCCCGGAGAAGTTGCTCAAGGCAGCGGCCGACGGGACTCGCCGGGCGCGCGATCCCTGGCCGGAGCGTGATCTGCTGGTGATCGCCCTCGGACTGGTCGCCGGGCTCCGCTCGGCCGAGATGCGCTCGCTGACCACCGACTCGCTCGCCGGACGGCCCGGTGAGATGCGCCTGCACGTGCACGGCAAGGGCAGCCGCGACCGCTCGATCCCGGTCGAGCCGATCATGGAACGCATCATCGAGGCGTACGTCGAATCCTGCGCGCGCCGGTTCCCGAGCCGCCGCTTCAACCGGTCGGCCAAGCTGCTGCTCGACCGCAACGGCGACCCGATCGGCCGTGGCGGCCTGGAGTACCTGGTGAAGTCCTGCTACCGCTGGGCCGGGCTGCACGACCGCGTCCCGGTCGGCGCCAACCTGCACGCCCTGCGCCACACCTTCGCGACCCGGCTCGCCGAGGACGGCGCCACCGCCTCGGAGATCATGGCGCTGCTCGGACATGCCAGCCTCGCCACCAGCCAGAACTACATCGAAGCCACCGGCCGCGAACGCCGCGCCGCCACCGCGAGCAACCGCACGTACCAGAGCCTCGACAAGGTCCTCGATCCATAACCGGTCGGAGTCGCCGGGCAGATTGCTGGGCGATCGGTCCACTCAGCCGAGCAGCGCGGGAGGCGGTACTTCGCGACGGTCCCTCCAATCCGCAACCATGCGCCTCACAGATCGGGCAGTCGTGACGCGACTTGCTCGGTGCCAAGGACGGACAGCAGGTCGAGGAGGTCGGCACTGTCGGTACCGACCGCGGGAGTGAACCAGAGCAGCCGCTGTCGACCGTCCTCGCTGAACAGGTGCAGACAGTTGACCTCGATCAGGCCAAGGGTGGGGTGGTTGAGGCGTTTGCGGTCGCCGCGCCGGAATGCCACGTCGTGGTCGGCCCACAGCGCAGCGAATTCCGTGGAGGTGTCGAGCAGCGAGCTGATCATCGAGCCGGCCTCGGTGTCCTTGCCACCTCGTCTCGCGGCAGCCGCCCGCAGGTCGGCCACGAAGGCCCGGGACTGGTCGTCGTGGTCGGTTTCGGGATACAGCTGCCGGGCGTCGGGGTCGGTGAACCACCGATGGACGAAGCTGGCCCGCGCGCCCCGGAAGCCGGAGTGATCCCCGAGCAGCGCCACCGCCAGTGGATTCTGTACGAGGGTGACGTGCAGGTCGGTGATGACCTGTGCCGGTGTCGATGTCAGCCGGGCGAGCAGGTCGAGCATGCCGGGGTGGACGTGCGAGGCCGGTCCGCCGTGCGCGGGCACCGGGCGGTCGGCCAGATGGTAGAGGTAGTCGCGCTCGTCAGCAGTCAGACGCAGTGCTCTCGCCAACGCGGCGATCATCTGCTCGGAGGGCTGAGATCCTGCCCCGCGTTCGAGTTCGTTGTAGTAGTCCACCGAAGCGCCGGCGAGTTGTGCGACCTCGTCGCGGCGCAGGCCAGGAACCCGGCGGCGGGGGCCGTGGAGCAGTCCCACGTCCGCCGGGCGGATGCGTTCACGCCGCGAGCGCAGGAATGCACCGAGCTCGGCGTATTTCACAGAACCCATGCCTGCCATTCTGCGGTCGCCAGGGCCACTGGACACAGGGGATGTCATCCCCTGGTTCCGGCCACCTGTGCCGAGCATCGTGGACGACATGACTACGAACCAACCGACCCCGACAGCCGTACGGGTTGCCGTCGTCACCGGCGGATCCCGCGGCATCGGCCGGGCGGTATCCCTCGAGCTCGCCCGGGACGACCTTGCCGTCGTGGTGAACTACGCCCGCGACGTCGCTGCCGCCGAGGACACGGTGGCAGCGATCACTGCCGCCGGCGGGCGGGCGATCTCCACGCAGGCCGACGTCGCCGACGAGCACGCAGTCGCTGCCTTGTTCGACCGGGCGGAGCAAGAGTTCGGCGGTGTGGACGTCGTGGTGAACTGCGCCGGTCGGCTCGCTCTGTCACCCATCGCCGACCTCGATCTGGCGGTGCTCGACGCGGTGCACCGCACCAACACCCGCGGCACGTTCGTCGTCGCCCAGCAGGCGGCCCGGCGACTGCGCGCGGGCGGCTCGTTCGTCGGGTTCTCGACCTCCGTGGTCGGTACCCAGTTCCCCGGGTACGGCGCGTACGTGGCGAGCAAGGCTGCCATCGAGTCGATCACGCTGATTCTCGCCCGCGAGCTGCGCGCGCGGGACATCACCGTGAACACCATCGCGCCCGGCCCGACAGCCACGGACCTGTTCCTCGAAGGCAAGACGCCCGAGCAGATCGGCCGGCTCGCCAACACCCCGCCTCTGGAGCGGCTGGGCACGCCGGAAGACATCGCCCAGGTGGCCGCCTTCCTCACCAGCCCGGCAGGGCACTGGGTGAACGGCCAGGTCCTGCGGGCCAACGGTGGCATGGTGTGACCCCGCCGCCCTGAGCAGCATCTGACCCCGCCGGCAACGGCTGGGACACGTCCTCCGTATCACCGACGAACCCACTCGAGGAGAACACTCATGCCTTTCGCCAACTTCAAGGTTCCCGCGGGCACCCTCACCGCTGAGGACAAGCAGAAGATCGTCGAGCGCACCACCGACCTGTACGCGGAGATCTACGGCGAGCGGGCACGCCCCACCACCGTCGTCCTGATCGACGAGGTCGCCGACGGAGGCTGGGGCGTCGCCGGCAACGTCCTGACCGCCGCCATGCTCAACGGGAACGCCTGACACGTCCTCGATCGGTGAGCGGTCGGTCGGCCCCGTCAAATGTGATGGAATGCAAGACGGCCTGCTCACGACGTCGAGGAGAGATCCGTGTACGAGCGTCTGGTGTTGAAGTTGTCGGGGCAGGCGATCGCCGGGGAGGCGGAGTTCGGCTTCAGCAGTGAGCGGCTGACGCATCTGGCGACCGAGGTGCTCGCGGCGCGTGCGACCGGTGTCCAGGTGGCGGTGGTCGTGGGCGGCGGCAACGTGTTCCGGGGCAACCGGGCCGAGGACTGGGGCATCGACCGGGTCGAGGCGGACAACATCGGCATGCTCGGCACGGTGATCAACGCCGTGCTGCTGCGCGGACGGATCGCGGCGCTCGGCGACGTCGACGTACGGCTGATGACGGCGATCCCGATCAACAACCTGGCCGAGCCGTACATCCGCCTGCGCGCGATCCGGCACCTGGAGAAGGGCGCGATCGTGCTGCTCGGCTGCGGAAACGGGCAGCCGTTCACCACCACCGACTACCCGTCGGTGCAGCGCGCGGTCGAGCTCGGGGCGGACGCGCTGCTGGTCGCCAAGAACCGGGCCGACGGCATCTTCGACGCCGATCCGAACAAGGTGCCGACCGCGCGCCGGTTCGACCGGCTCGGCTATCAGGAGGTGATCGACCGGGACTTGCGGGTGATGGACCAGTCGGCGTTCATCCTGGCCCGCGATCACCAGCTCCCGCTGCACGTGTTCGACATCGACACGCCTGGTGCGGCGGCCGCGATCTGCCGCGGCGAGCACATCGGCACGCTGGTCAGCTGAGCCGCGCCAACTCCCCCGCGATCCGGTCCAGATGCGGCTGGAACCAGTCGCCGCCCGCGTCGAGCTCTGCCCGGAGCGCCACCGCCGACCACACGGCCCGGTACAGCGCGAACGTCTGCTCCAGCTCGGGAGTCAGCGCGAGCCCGTACCCGTCCAGTACGGCGGACGTCGCGCCGGCGCCGGCGATCGAGAACCGTGCGAGATCGAACAGCGGATCGCCGTACAAGGCGTCGCCCCAGTCGATGATCCCGGTCAGTACGCCGCCGGCGGCGTAGACGTGGCGGGGATGAAGATCGCCGTGCAGCAGCACCGGCTCCTCGGGTTCGGGCGTCCGGGCCGCGACGAGTTCTACCAGCCGCTCGCGGTGATCCGCCGGCAGCAACCCGGCGTCGACGAGTCCGTCCAGCGAGCCGACCTGATCCATCAGCAGCTCCGTCCAGGTCGGACGCAGCGCTCCACTCAGCAAACCGAAACCATCGCCACGAACCCGATGCAACTTCACGAGCTCGACCCCGACACTCGTGAGCACCCCGGTGTCGGACAGGCTGACCTCTCCCCCGGCGACGGCACGCTGAACCAGGTACTCCACCGATCCGTTGGTGCCCACAGCAACAATCTCCGGCGCGAGCACTCCCGCCTCAGCAGCCAGCGAGCAAGCCCGCGCTTCAGCAGTCAGACCCGGCCCGGACTTGACGTAGTACGTCTCCCCCGCGACCGTCCGAACCCGAAAGGTCTCGTTCCCGACGAACCCCTGCACAGGCTCGCTGGCCGCGACCGGCCCGATCAACGCGTCCGGCTCAATCAAGCGGAAGCCTCCGCGCCAGAAGATAGACGTAGGTGTGCGGTCAAGCACTCCGTCGAGGTTCTCGGCGTACCACTCGGCCAGTACGTCGTGGGCGGTGCGCAGCTCTTCGGTCTTCGGGTCAGTCATCGGCTCTCCGGCCGGTCGAGGTGGCGGCGCGGACGAGGGCCGCGGTGGCTGTCGAGCGGGATTGTTGCGGCCAGGCGATCGCCAGTTTCGCGGGTGGTGCGTCGCGCACCGGGCGGTACACGACACCTGAGCGGGGATAGCGGTCGGCCACCGACGCCGGTACGAGCGTGACCAGTTCGCGGAGCTCGACCAGCTTCAGCAGCTGCGGCAGATCCCGCACCCCGTGCCTGGCGATGAGCTGGTCGAGGTGCTCCTGCAACCGCACCGGATCGGCTGGAAGCCCGAGGTCGGACATGCTGATCTCGCCTCGGCGATCGTCAGCCAGTAAGTGGGATGCCCGGCCCTCGTCGGCCAGTGGGTGGGACGTCGCGAGGGCGGCGACGCGGGACTCGGTGGTGATCGTTTCAAAGTCCAATCCGGTGCTGTCGAACGGCTCGGGAATCAGCGCCGCGTCGGCATGCCCGTCGCGGACGAGTCCGGCCTGTTCGCCCCAGCCGCACAGCAGGACCTCGACGGGCAACGCCGCCGCTTCGGTCGCGAAGGCAGCGAGGATCGACTCGAGCAGCCCGGCGTCGCTGTCGGGCTTGACGGCCAGGACCAGCTTCGGCTCGGCACTCGCGGCGCGGCGCGCCCTCCGTCCGGCGGCGTCCAGAGCAGAGAGCGCGATCCGTGCGTCCTCGAGCAGCACTGATCCAGCAGCAGTCAGTACGACGCTGTGCGTGGTCCGCTCGAACAGCGTGACCCCGAGCTCGGACTCCAGTTTGCGGATCGCCCGCGACAACGGCGGAGCGGAGATGCCGAGTCGTTCCGCGGCGCGTGTGAAGTTCAGTTCCTCGCCGACGGCAACGAAGTAGCGCAGCGCCTGGGACTCGATGACCGACCTCCTCCGCGGTGTTGCTCTGAGGGTAACAACCACGTCCGGAACGATCCTTCAGCTTTCTCCCGGCCGCCACCAGGATCGATCACATGATCACCATCACCACTCCCACCGGCCAGATCGGCCGTACTGTCGTCGACCGCCTGCTCGGGGTCGCCGAGCTCCGCCTCCTGGCCCGCGATCCGGATCGCCTGCCGGCCGCCGTCCGGGCGAAGGCCGAGGTCGTGCAGGGCTCGCACGAAGATCCTGACGTGCTGGCCGAGGCGTGTTCCGGCGCGGAGAGCGTGTTCTGGCTCGTTCCCCCGAACGCGCAGGCCGCCGACCTCGACGAGTACTACCTGACCTTCGCCCGCGCCGCGGCCACGGCGTTCCGCACCACCGGCGTACGCCGGGTGGTCAACGTGTCGACGCTGGGCCGCGGGATCGCGCACGACGCCGGGCACCTGACGGCAGCCTTGGCCGCCGACGACGTCATCGCGGCCACTGGCGTCGACCAGCGAACGCTCTGCGCGCCCTACTTCCTGGAGAACTTCCTCAACGCGACAGCCTTCATCGCCGAGCACGGCATGTTCACCCTCCCGATGGACGGCGATCGTCCGCTGCGGACCATCGCGACCGCGGACATCGCGGCGGTGGCGGCCGAGCTCCTGCTCGACGACTCCTGGAGCGGTCGGCGCGACGTGCCGGTGATCGGCCCGGACGAGTTGACGCTCGACCAGATGGCGGAGGTGATGTCCGAGGTTCTCGGCCGGCCGGTGCGTTTCCAGCCGGCCGACGCCGAGCAGTACAAGGCCGCGTTGACCGCTCACGGGGTCAGTGCCGCCTCGGCCGACGGCCTGATCGCGATGGCCAGAGCGCAGAACGAGCAGCGGGTCTACGACAGCGCGCAGCGGGTCCCGCGGTCGGCGACGACCTGCTTCGCCGAATGGTGTGAGCAGGTGCTGAAGCCGGCGGTGGCGGCCTACGAGCGGGATCGGGCGGGCAGCGCCGGGTGACCCCGATCCGTCGGAAAAGGGTTTGCCGCCCGGATCAGGGCTTGTTCTACTCGTAGCGACCTGTCCCGCAGCAAAGGAGCGCCGAGATGCGACCTCGCTTCATGTCCACCTCGTTCCGCATCCACACCTGTACAAGGGACATGAAGCTGCGTGAAAGCACTGAACTTGGGGATTCTGGCGCATGTCGACGCCGGTAAGACCAGCCTGACCGAGCGGCTGCTGTACGCCGCCGGAGTCATCGACGCGGTCGGCAGCGTCGACGACGGCAGTACCCAGACCGACTCGCTCGCGCTCGAGCGGCAGCGCGGGATCACGATCAAGTCGGCCGTGGTCTCGTTCGCGCTCGGCGACGTCACCGTGAACCTGATCGACACACCGGGCCACCCGGATTTCATCGCCGAGGTGGAACGGGTGCTCGGCGTGCTCGACGGTGCCGTGCTGGTGGTGTCGGCGGTCGAGGGCGTGCAGGCCCAGACCCGGATCCTGATGCGCACGCTGCAGCGGCTGCGGATCCCGACGCTGATCTTCGTCAACAAGATCGACCGTGCCGGCGCCCGGCACGAGTCGTTGCTGTGCGACCTGGCCGCCAAGCTCTCGCCGTCGGTCGTGGCGATGGGCGCGACCGTCGATCGCGGGACCCCCGACGCGGCCTTCACGCCGTACGGGGTGAGTGATCCGGCGTTCGGGCTCAGCCTGGTCGAGTTGCTCGCCGAGCACGACGACCGGTGGCTGGAAACGTTCGTGGAGAACGAGAACGCGCTCTCCGGCGACGCGCTGTGGGCCGGCCTGGCCGAGCAGACGCGCGGGGCGCTGGTGCATCCAGTGTACTTCGGATCGGCGATCACCGGCGCCGGGACGCAACCGCTGATCGCGGGGATCCGGGAACTGCTGCCCGCGCCGGAAGGCGATCGCGAAGCGCCGGTCGTGGGATCGGTGTTCAAGGTCGAGCGTGGCCCGGCCGGCGAGAAGATCGCCTACGTGCGGATGTTCAGCGGTGAGCTGCGGACCCGCGACCGGGTGCGTTTCGGTGCCGGCCGGGAGGCGAAGGTCACCGCGATCAGGGTCTTCGACGCCGGGACGACGACCACGAGCCACAGTGTCGCGGCCGGTCAGATCGGCCAGCTCTGGGGTCTCACCGAGGTCCGGATCGGCGACGAGCTCACCACCGGTCCGGTCGCGGACTGCGAGAGCAAGCGGGAGAGCGCGTTCTTCGCTCCCCCGACGCTGGAAACCGTCGTCGTACCGGCCCGCGCGTCGGACCGGGGGAACCTGCAGAGCGCGCTCTCCCAGCTCGCCGAGCAGGACCCGCTGATCAACCTGCGCCAGGACGACGTGCGCCAGGAGACCTCGGTCTCGCTGTACGGCGAAGTGCAGAAGGAGGTCGTCCAGACGACTCTGGCGACCGAGTACGGGCTCGACGTGAGCTTCCGCGAGACCACGACGATCCACATCGAGCGGCTCGACGGGATCGGCGCGGCGGTGGAGTTCAACAAGGTCGACCCGAACCCGTTCCTGGCCACGATCGGGCTCCGGGTCGAGCCGGCCGCGCCCGGCGCCGGGGTGTCGTTCGAGCTGGAGGTCGAGCTCGGGTCGATGCCGTTCGCGTTCATCAAAGCGGTCGAGGACACGGTGCACGAGACGCTGCGGCAGGGTCTGTACGGGTGGGAGATTCCCGACGCCCGCGTAGTCATGACCCACTCGGGCTACTCGGCTCGGCAAAGCCACGCGCACGCGGTCTTCGACAAGAGCATGTCGAGCACGGCTGGGGACTTCCGGTTGCTGACCCCGTTGGTGCTGACGACGGCGCTACGCCGAGCGGGCACGACCGTGCATGAGCCGATGCACCGGTTCCAACTGGAGCTTCCGACCGATGCGGTCCGCGGAGTGCTGGCGGCGCTGGCCAAGCTGCGGGCGATCCCGCGGGTGCCGGCGCTCGACCAGGACGTCTCCGTGCTGGAAGGCGAGATCCCCGCCTCGGCCGTCCATCAATTGGAGCAGCAACTTCCCGCCCTCACGCGAGGTGAAGGTGTCCTGGAGTCGGCGTTCGAGCGGTACCAGCCCGTGATCGGTGCGGTCCCCCGGCGGGAACGCACCGATCACGATCCGCTGAACCGCCGGGAGTATCTGCTGCACGTGCTCAGAAGGGTTTAAACAAAGAGGCAGAAGGGATGGCCGGCCGGGTCGAGCAGCACGCGCACCGAGTCCTGCGGCTGGAACTCGGGCAGCACGGCGCCCTGGGCAACGGCGTACTGGGTGGCCGCGTCCAGGTCGTCGACCGCGATGTCGAGGTGCTGCGTCGCGTTCTGCGCGCCGGGCTCGGCCGGCCAGCGCGGCCGTTTCCACTGCTCCTCGTACTCGAAGTTCAGCGTGACCTCGCCGCTGCCCTCGGCGGCGCGGATCTGCGCCCAGCCGTCGGCCGCCGGATGCCCTTCGCGGGGCCCCTCGCTGGTGGTCACCGGCCGCCCGAGCAGCCGCGAGTAGAACTCCGCCAGCGCCCGGGGGTCCGGGGCCATGATGGTCACCGAGGTGACCTGAAGACTCAGTCCGTCCATTACCCAGACGCTACCAACGCCGGCCGACAGCTCCGGCCGCCTCTCAATCGGTGGTCAGCAGCACCGAGTGCGGACGGAACCCGTGCCGCTCGTAGACCCGCAGTGCGGTTTCGTTGGTCGCGTACGCGTTCACCTCGAGCCGTGCCGCGCCCCGCTCGCGGGCCCAGCCGACGAAGCCGTCGATCAGCCGGCCCGCGACTCCCCCGCCGCGCACTTCGGGCCGGACGTACATGCTCACCAGCTCGGCGCGCGGTGCGGTCCACATCTCGGAAACCGGCAGCAAGTTGCCGATCAGGTGGCCGGCCACGGAGTCGTCCTTCGTTGCCACCAGCACCAAGGCGGCCGGATCGGCGAGCAACCCAGCACACCACGAGTCGCCGTACGTCGCGGGCCAGGCGGTGTTGCGCAGGTGATCGCGCTGCCCGGCGTCCTCCGCGAACAGTGCGGCGCACGACGCGACCAGTCCGTCGAGGTCACCCGCGGTCGCCGTACGGACAGTCGTCATCGAACAGCCCCTCCCGAACCGATGGATCCGGTCAGCGTACGGCGATCCGGGTGTCACACCGTCGGGCCGGCCGGTGTCTGATGCTCGTCACCGCGACCGACGAGGAGAACCAGATGGCACCACCCGGCCGTAGGGTCGATCCCATGACCGATCCGTTCGTCGTCCACCGGAACCTGCTGTTCACGGTGGCCTACGAGATGCTCGGGTCGGCGGCGGACGCGGAGGACGTGCTGCAGGAGTCGTGGCTGCGGTGGGCCGACGTCGACCAGTCGCAGATCAACGAGCCCCGCGCGTACCTGGTCCGGATCGTGACGCGGCAGGCGCTGAACCGGCTGCGCACCCTGGCGCGGCGGCGCGAGGACTACGTCGGCGAGTGGCTGCCCGAACCGCTGCTGACCAGTCCGGACATCGCGGACGACGTGGAGCTGGCCGACAGCGTGTCGATCGCGATGCTGACCGTACTGGAGACGCTCGGTCCGACCGAGCGCGCGGTGTTCGTGCTGCGCGAGGTCTTCGAACTCCCGTACGGCGAGATCGCGGAGGCGACCGGGAAGTCGCCGGCGGCGGTGCGGCAGATCGCGAAGCGGGCCCGGGAGCACGTCGCGGCGAGACGGCCACGGGTGCAGGTGAGCCGGTCCGAGCAGCGGACCGTGGTGGAGCGGTTCCAGCGGGCGCTGCGGACCGGGCAGGTCCAGGAGCTGCTGGAAGTGATGGCACCGGACGTCGTGCTGGTCTCCGACGGTGGCGGGGTCGTGACCGCCGCGCGGGTGCCGATCCACGGTGCCCAGGTGGTGGCGAAGCTGCTGGCGCGGGCGTACCAGGTGAACGACATCACGATGGCGCCGCTGTGGCTGAACGGGGCGCCGGCGTTCCGGATCCAGGTCGGCGAGCAGTTCGGCACGGTGAGCGTGGAGATCGAGGACGGGAAGATCAGCCGGATCTTCGCGATCGTCAATCCGCACAAACTGACCCGCCTGGACGAGGCGGCAGAACTCGCGCGGTGATCAGTCGCGCGTGCCGATCACCGTGGTGGCGAAGTCGTCTTCGTCGGTGCTGATGGTGGTTCGTAGACCGGCGGCGGTCAGGAGCTCCGCGGCCACGGGTGCTTGTTCGGCGCTCGCTTCGGTGAAGAGGTGGCCGCCCGGCGCGAGCCAGTCAGCGGCGTCGGCGGCGACCCGGCGGAGCAGGTCGAGGCCGTCGGCGCCGCCGTCGAGGGTCAGGCGCGGTTCGTGCAGGCGGGCTTCGGCGGGCAGGAACTGTACGTCGTCGGTGGGGACGTAGGGCACGTTCGCGAGCAGGATGCCGACGCGTCCTCGCAGGTCGGTCGGCAGGGCGTCGTAGAGGTCGCCTTCGAAGACCTGCGCGGCGGGCAGGTTGCGGCGGGCGTTCTTGACGGCGGCCGGGTGCAGGTCCGCGGCGTACAGGCTCACCCCCGGTACGGCGGTCGCGACGGCGAGGCCGAGAGCGCCGGATCCGCAGCACAGGTCGACGACGACCGCGTCGGGGCGGCAGCGGGCGATCGCCTCGTCGACCAGGTGTTCGGTCCGGCGGCGCGGCACAAAAACGTCCGGATCGATTGCGATCCTCAGCCCGTGGAACGACGCCCAGCCGAGCACCTGCTCCAGCGGCAGGCCGGAGATCCGCTCGTCGACCATCCGCGCGACCTCATCCGGGCCGGCAGCCGTGGCGATGATCAGTTCGGCTTCTTCCTCGGCGAAGACGCAGCCGGCCGCACGCAATGTGGCGACGACGGATTCCAACGTTTCTACTCCTCCAACTGCGGTTGCTGTCGCAGTGACTCTGCCAGACGCTGAAGGGCGGGATTCGGGCTGTCCGGGCTCCAGCAGGCGTGCAGGGTGACCGAGTGCGCGTCGGCGGCGTCGAGCTCGCGGTAGCGAACGCCCTCGACACCCATCGCCATGATCGAACGCGGGATCAGCGCGCACCCGAGACCGGCTCGGACCAGCGCGAGCATCGTCGGGACCTGCGACGCGAGCTGGCTGACGGCGTACCGGTTCATGCCGATCATCGCGGCGCAGATGTCGTGCAGATAGCGCGATCCCTCGGGGCTGTAGCCGATGTACTCGTCGGTGACGTCGGCCAGCGTCACGGGCGCGTCTCCGGTCGCGAGCTTGTGGTCGGCGGGTACGGCGAGCACCAGGTCCTCGGTGTGCACGAGCAGCGACTCGAAGCCGTCCGGGATCGGCGGGCGGACCATGCCGAGGTCGATCTCCAGGTTCGCCAGCGCCTCGTACTGGTCGGGGCTGACCAGCTCGGTCAGCTCGACGCTGACCGCGGGGATCCGCCGGTTCACCATCGCCAGGAAGTCGGCCAGTACGGCGTACGCGCCGATCGCGGTGAACGCGAGCCGCAACGTGCCGGTCTGCCCCTCGGCTGCGCGCCGGGTCGCCTCGGGCGCGACCTCGAGCAGCGCGAGCACCCGGTGAGCGTGCTCCAGGAACACGCCGCCGGCCGCGGTCAGCCGCACTCCCCTGCCGGTCCGGTCGAACAGGCTGACGCCGAGAGAGCGCTCCAGGGCCTGGATCTGGCGGGTCAGCGGCGGCTGGGTCATGTTCAGCCGCTGGGCGGCGCGGCCGAAATGCTGCTCCTCGGCGACCGCGGCGAAGCCTCTGAGCTGTTGCAGTGAGACGTCCATGCGCCCTCGGTATCGATCGATGCGGAATCGGGCTTGGACGAGCATAACGGAAAGCCCTTACCTTCGGACCAGTCGACAGGTGAGGAGCCCAAGTGACCAAGCTGGCCGTGGTGATGACGCCGGAGCGCGCCGAGGACGTGATCAGCCCGCAGACCCGGGAGCTGATCGAGGCGAAGTTCGCGGTGACCTGGGCTCCGGAGACCAGCCCGGAAACGGTGAACGCGCTCTCCCGTGAAGCTGACGTGGTGCTGACCAGCTGGGGTACGCCGCACCTGGACAAGTCGATCTGGTCGGACGGCAGCGGCCCGAAGGTGGTCGCGCACGCGGCCGGCTCGGTGAAGAAGCTGGTCGACCCGGCGATCTTCGACTCCGGCGTCGCGGTCTTCTCCGCCGGTGGCCGGATCGCCTGGTCGGTCGGCGAGTACTGCCTCGCCTCGATGCTGACGCTGGCTCGCCGGCTCCCCCGCTTCGACGGCGCGATCCGCGCGGGCGGCTGGAAGCAGACGGCCTACCGCGGGCACGAACTGGCGGGCGCGAAGGTCGGGATCCTCGGTGCGAGCTCGACAGCGCGGGCCCTGATCACGTTGCTGAAGCCGTTCGGGTGCGACGTCGTCGTTCACGACCCGTACCTGAGCGACGAGCGCGCCGCGGAACTCGGGGTCCGGCGGGCGGACCTCGAGGAGACGCTGCAGGCGGGATTCGTGAGTCTGCACGTGCCCGACGTACCGGAGACGAAGGGGCTGGTGACGCGGAAGCTGATCGAGCGGCTTCCGGACGACGCGGTGGTCGTGAACTCGTCGCGGGGGCCGGCGATCGATCAGCAGGCGTTGCTGGAGCACGCGCTGGACGGCCGGATCTACGCCGCCCTCGACGTGTACGACCCCGAGCCGCCGACGCTGGAGCAAAAGGTGCTCGAGGCACCCAACCTGCTGCTCACCCCGCACGTCGCGGGCGACACCGAAGAGGGCCATCTCGCACTGGCGGGTTACGTGATCGCCGATGTCCTGCAGTACCTCGACCACGGCACGCGCGGCCCCGGCTACGTCGACCCGTCCTCCTGGTCGATCCAGGCCTGAGCGGAAGGAGGATCGCGATGTCGCGGATCAGATCGGTCGAGGTGTTCGCCGTCGCGGTGCCGTTCGCGCGGCAGTTCGTGCTCGGCAGCGGTGCGGTCGGCAGCCCGGACCAACGGCCCGACCAGGCCGGTGCCGTGATGTTCGTGAAGCTCACCACCGAGGACGGCGTGGTCGGGTGGGGAGAGCAGAGAGCGCTCCCCAGCTGGAGCTACGAGACCGCCGAGACCATCGCGGTGGTGATCAACCGGCACCTGACCCCGATCCTGCTGGAGCTGACCCCGTTCGACGTGGAGCTGTTCCACCAGCAGGCGGCCAAGCGCCTCAGCCCGTCGGTGTCGAACGGCTTCCCGTTCGCCCGCGCGGCCGTCGACCTCGCGATGCACGACGCGGCCGGCAAGCTGGCCGGCGTGCCGGTGCACGCGCTGCTCGGCGGCAAGGTGCACGACGAGATCCCGCTCTGCTCGGCGATCGGGGTCGGTGCGCCGGAGATCGTGCGCGAGCACGCCCGGCAGTCGTCGGACTATGCGGCGTACAAGGTGAAGATCGGTGGCGACCCCGACCAGGACGCCGCCGCGATCGAGGCGGTGGCGGAGGTCGCCGGCGCCAAACCGTTGTGGCTCGACGCGAACCAGTCCTACCGCCCGAGCGCCCTCAGGCAACTACTCGACCGGACGCGCGACATCCGCACGATCCACTGCGTTGAGCAGCCCGTGCCGAGCACCGACCTGCTCGCGATGCGTAGGCTGCGCGGACTGATTGACCTGCCGGTCGCGATCGACGAGGGCAGCTTCACCGCGCAGGATCTGGCCCGTACGCTGCAACTGGACGCCGCGGACCTGGTCGTGATCAAGGTCGCCAAGTCCGGTGGCCTGCGCAACGCGCTGAAGACCGCCCAGGTCGCGCTCTCCGGCGGTCTCGAGATTCTCTCCAGCGGCCTGACCGACTGCGGCATCGGCTTCGCGGCCGCGCTGCACGTGTTCAGCCAGCTGGAACTGGCACTGCCCGCCGAGCTGAACGGGCCGGAGCTGCTGTCCGACCTGTACGTCGAGGGACTGACCATCACCAAGGCCGTCGCGACGGTCCCCACCGCCCCTGGCCTGGGCGTCGAGGTCGACGAGGAGCGGATCCGCGCCGAGTCGATCGACCTGCTCTTCACCTGAGGAGTTCCCCCTGATGCAGACACAGCTGTCCCGCCGCAGCTTGCTCAAGCTGACCGGCCTGGCCGGCCTCGGCGCAGCCGCCGCCGGTTGCTCGTCCGGCCCACCGTCCGGTGCCGCGAGCTGGGCCATGTGGTCCAGCAGCCCGGCCGAACGCAAGGTGTGGGAGGACTTCAGCGCGTACGTCGAACGCGAGCTGAAGATCAAGTCCGTCCCGAACCTCACTCCCTCCAGCGGCTACCCGACCAAACTCGACCTGCAACTGGTCAGCGGCACGGCCAGCCTGGTCACCGCGCTGAACGGCACCCTGATCCCGACGTACGCCGCCCGCGGTGCGCACCGCCCCCTGGACGACCTGATCACCCAAGACCCCGACTTCGATCTCGGCGACTTCTACCAGCCGATCCGCACGATCAGCACGTTCAACGAGCAGACCTACGGCATCGGCTTCGACGTCGCGCCGACGGTGCTGTACTACAACAAGACGCTGCTGCAGAAGCAGGGCATCGCACTGCCGTCGCGGACCGAGCCGATGACGTGGGCGGCGTTCCGCGACCTGGCCAAGGAGCTGACCCGGCCACCGGACCAGTACGGCTTCAGCTGCGCGCCGGCCATCGACGACCTGGTGTCGTGGATCTACTGCGCCGGCGGCAACGTGATGAACGCCGACGCGACCAGGAGCGCGCTCAACGCGCCGGAAGCGATGGAGGCGATCCAGTTCGTCGTCGACCTGTTCGTCAAGGACAAGGTCACGCCGCCGATCGCGAACCTGGTGACCGAGAGCTCGCTGTCCAACTTCCTCGAGGGCAACGTCGCGTTCATGCAGAACGGGCCGTGGCAGGTGGTCAACGTGCGGAAGGCAAAGTTCGACTGGGACATCGTCCCGTTCCCGGCCGGCGCGGCCGGCAGTACGCCGCGGGTGTCGGGGTCGAGCTTCGCGATCCCGGCCAAGGTCCGCGGCGACGACCTCGAGCTGGCCTGGAAGCTGCTCAAGACGCTGACCAGCAAAGGGGCCCTCGACATCTATGCCCGGGCCGGCCGCAACAATCCCGCCCGGCTGTCGGCGGGCAGCGCCTTCAAGCCGCCGCCGGACAATCTCGGCATCGTGCAGGACATCCTGGCCGGCAAGGTCGCGGGCGGGCATCCGTTCGACGTGACCACGAACTGGAACCAGGTCAAGCAACTGCTCGGCCAGGACCTGCCGAGGACGTTCCTCGGGCAGGTCACGGTCAAGGAGGCGATCGACGGCCTGACGCCGCGCCTCGACGTCCTGATGGAGCAGCACCAGGACAACATCCGCCAAGCCTCGGCCCGGAAGGGGTGACCCGATGGCCGTCGACACCCTGCCCGCCACCACCGCGGCAGCAGCGCCCCACCAGCGGCCGGCCGGCGCCAGGAAGTCCAGGAACCGCGAGGCGCTCACCGCGTGGCTGTTCATCCTGCCCAGCCTGATCGGCTTCCTGATCTTCACCGCCGGACCGGTTCTCGCGGCCGGCGTGATCAGCCTGCTGAACTGGAACCTGTTCAGCTCCCCGACGTGGGCCGGCCTCAAGAACTTCGCCCGGCTCGGTCCCGACCCGACGTTCTGGTCCGCGCTCGGCAACACGGCGTACTTCACCTTCGTCAGCGTGCCGGTCACGATCCTGGTCAGCCTGGCGCTGGCGCTGCTGCTGAACGAGGGCGTTCGCCGGATCGCGGTCTTCCGCTCGCTGCTGCTCTTGCCCTACGCAACGATCACGGTCGCGGTCGCGTTCGTCTGGATCTGGCTCTACATCCCGCACGACGGCCTGGTGAACGCCGTGCTCGGGCTGGTCGGGATCGACGGGCCGGCCTGGCTGATCTCCGACGGCTGGGCGATGCCCGCGCTGATCGCGATGAGCGTGTGGAAGAGCTTCGGCTTCGGCATGGTGGTGTTCCTGGCCGGGCTGCAGGCGATCCCGCAGCAGCTGTACGAGGCCGCGAAGGTGGACGGCAGCAACGCGGTCCAGACGTTTCGCAACGTCACGCTGCCGATGCTGTCGCCCGCGCTGTTCTTCGTCGTGGTGACGTCGATCATCGGCTCGTTCCAGGTCTTCGACCAGGCCCTGATCATGACCAACGGCGGTCCGGGCTCGAGGACCACGACGCTGGTGATGTACATCTACCGGACCGGCTTCGAGAACTACGACCAGGGGTACGCCGCGGCGCAGTCGCTGGTCCTGTTCGGCTTCATCGTGGTGATCACCGCGGCCCAGTTCCTGCTCCAGCGGAGGCTCGTCCACTATGACAACTAACGCGCTCGCTCCCCTGCGCACCAACCCGGTGGCGACCCGGAAGCTGGTCGTGTTCGCCTGCTTCGTGGTCACCGCGGTGACACTGGTGCCGGTCGTGATGATGGTGCTGGTGGCGTTCCAGTCCGACGCCGAGTCGATGGCCGCGCGGCCGTCGTTCTGGCCGAGCAGCTGGCACCCGGAGAACCTGACCCGCGCCTTCGACCTGGTCCCGCTGGGCCGCTACCTGGTGAACACGGTGATCTTCGCGGCCGGTACGACGCTGCTGGAGACCGTGACGGCCGCGCTCGCGGCGTACGCGTTCGCCCGGCTGCAGTTCCCGGGCCGGACCTGGTTGTTCGGCGTCTATCTGGCGACGCTGATGATCCCGTCGCAGGTGACGCTGATCCCGCAGTTCGTGCTGGTGGCCAAGCTGCAGGGGATCGACACCTGGCCGGGCATGATCCTGCCGCACGCGTTCACCGCGCTCGGCGTGTTCCTGCTGCGGCAGTTCTTCCTCGGGATCCCGCGCGACTACGAAGAGGCCGCACGTCTCGACGGTGCGAACCGGTGGCAGGCGTTCATCCGGGTGATCGTGCCGCTCGCGGTGCCGGCGATCGCGACGCTGGCGGTGTTCAAGTTCATCGGGCAGTGGAACAACCTGCTGTGGCCGCTCGTGATCTCGAACACCGACGCGACCCGGACCGCGGCGGTCGGGCTGCAGGTGTTCCAGGACACCAACGGCACCCAGTGGAACCTGTTGCTGATGGCAGCGACCATCACCACCGTGCCGCTGATCGTGCTGTTCTTCCTCACCCAACGCTGGTTCGTCAAGGGCATCACCATGAGTGGACTCGGAGGCCGCTGACCCCATGAACTACATCTGGTCCGTTTTCACCAAACCGTGGGCCGAGCTGCCCGGTGACGAGCTGGGCGCGCTCGTCGCCGGACTCGGCTTCACCGGCGCGGAGATCCCCGTCCGGGACACGGCGTACGTGACGCCGGCGACCGCGGAGAAGCTGCTGCCGCAGTTCACCGAGCAACTCCGGGCGGCCGGCGTCGAGCCGATCAGCATCGCCAGTGGGCTCGACGAATCCATCTTCGCGGCGGCGGCCTCGGCCGGTGTCCCGATGATCCGGATCATGGCCGAGCTCGGCCCGGACGGCTACGCGGCATCGGTACGACGCAAGCGCGAGCAGCTCGAGGCCGCGGCCGGCCACGCCGCCCAGTACGGCGTACAGGTCGGGGTGCAGCCGCACCACGGCAAGTTCGTTGCCTCGACGCTCGGTGTCGTGCAATTGCTCGACGGACTGCCGGAGCAGTTCAAGGTGGTCTGGGATGCGGCGCACGACGTACTGGCCGGTGACGATCCGTTGATCACGCTCGACCTGGCCAAGGACCGGCTCGGCATCGTCAACCTGAAGAACGTCACGTACGTCGCGACCGAACCCAGCGGCGATGTCGGGGGCGCCTGGAAGCCTTGGTTCGTTCAGGGCTCCGAAGGCATGGCCAACTGGTCGAGCGCGTTCACCACGCTGGAGTCCCTCGGCTGGACCGGGCCGATCTGTTTGACCGGTCAGTATTCCGATGCGTCGGTGCCGGTCACGCGGCGACTTGAGATCGACCTCGCCGCGGCGAAAGCGGCTGCCGGTCAGTAGACCGTGCGGAGCCGGTGTCGAGCTGACGGCACCGGCTCCGACGTAGCCTCGGACGGAACCGAGGAGGCGACGTGAAGTACATGGTGCTGATCTACGGCAACGAGGAGACCTGGAAGGCCCTGGAGGCCGAAGGGATGGAGTCGGTGCACGACGTGCACCGCGCCCTGCTGGCCGAGACGCGGGCCAGTGGTGAGTTGATCGAGGCCCAGGGACTCACCACGTCGGGGTCACGGGTGGTCCAGGTGCGGGACAACGCGCCGGCGGTGACGGACGGGCCGTTCACCGAGGCAAAGGAAGTGCTGGCCGGCTACTACCTGTTCGAGTGCGACCTGGAGCGGGCGACCGAACTGGCCGGGCGGCTGGTGGAGGCGAGGTACTCCCCGGTCGAGGTCCGGGGAATCATCCAGCCGTTCGACGAGTGATTCGTTTCCAGCGACTTGCCGGGCTCAGCTCGGCGTTGACCTGAGACCGGCGAGTCGCTGCTGCAGCCGGGTGTTCTAGCTGGGACGTACCGGCGCGAGGATGACCCCACCTGTGGCGGGTTGATCACCCATCCCGCGGCCACCCCGGACGAACACCGTCGCGCCCTGCTCGGGTGCCGCAGCACCGTCGCGCAGACGCAGGGTGGTGGTCAGACCGTTGCTCAAGGTCAGAACCGCCACGCGTCGCGGCCGCCCGGCCGGGATCGACGAGCTCACCTCGTGGATGCCGGTACAGACCGCTGGTTGGATCGAAGCCCTGCCGAGCGCTGACGTGCCGTGACTCCTCACATCACGGCGCTGCTCGGCGAGCCGCCTCATGGCTGACACAGATCCCCCTCCTCATCGGGTCCCCCGAGGGACAGTTGAAAGACACAACTGTCGCCGGTGCAACGGTTTTCGCAACACCGACGCGAGCACAGTTGCCGCACTCCGGCACGCCTCACCGCAACGGAGTGATCACGGCAGCCTTGCTGACAGTGACGACGTTTTCAAGGGATGAGGTCAGGTTTCCCGCCTGCCGGAACGCTTGTCCGCCCAGCGCGTTCGGGCTGGACCTACTGGCCCCCGAATCCGGTGGTCGCGATGCCCTTGATGATCTGGCGCTGGAAGAACAGGAACACCACGACCAGCGGAAGTGCGGCCAGGATCGCCGAGGCCATGTTCTGCGCGTACTGCAGGCCGTACGCGCTCTTCACGGTCTGCAGACCGACCGGCAACGTCATCAGGTCGGCGTCGGTGGTGACGATGAACGGCCACAGGAAGTTGTTCCACGCACCGATGAAAACGAAGATCGCGACCGCGGCGAGAATTGGCCGCGACAACGGCAGCACGATCGACCAGAACACCCGCAGCCGGTGCGCGCCGTCGACCCGGGCGGCGTCTTCCAGCTCGACCGGGATCTGGTCGAAGAAGCGTTTCAGGATCAGCACCATCGCCGGCGCGAACGCCTGCGGCAGGATGATTCCCCAGTAGGTGTCGACCAGGTCGAAAGCAAGCATCTGGCGAAACAGCGGAACGATCAGCAGCTGCGGCGGAATGATGATCGCGGCGATGATCGCGGCGTACAGCCAGCGCCGGCCGTGGAAGCTGATCCGGGAGAACGCGTAGCCGGCCAGCGCCGAGGTGGCGACTGTGATGACCGTGATCAGCACCGAGGTGAGCAGGCTGTTCCACGCCCACAGCGGGATGTCGCCGGCGCTGAGCACCTTGCGGTAGGCATCGAGGCTGAACCCGTCGGGCGGACTGAGGCTCAGGGTCGACGCTCCGGCGTCGGCCTCGCTTTTCAGCGAGGTGAGGATCGCCCACGCGAACGGGACCAGCCAGGTCCCGGCCAGGAACGCGAGGATCAGCAGCGCGACCATCCGCGACACGCTCCACGGGTTCTCCCCCGGCTTGTGGCCCCGCCGGTACGCCGCCTTGTTGCGCTGAAGACCTCTCGACAGGGTGTAGGTGCTCACTGGGCGCTCCTGCGGTTGATCAGCTTGTACTGCGCGATCGAGATCGCCACGATGATCGCGAAGAAGAGGTAGGAGATCGCGGACGAGTAGCCGAACCGGTAACCGGTGAAGCCGGCCTCGTAGATGTACTGCACGATCGGCCGGGTGGAGCCGGCCGGGCCACCGTTGGTGAGCATGTAGATCTGGTCGAACACCTTGAGCGACGCGAGGACCTGCAGCGTCAGGATCAGCGCGGTGGTCGGCGCGAGCTGCGGGATCACGATCGAGAACAGCTGGCGCCACTTGCCGGCGCCGTCGATCGCGGCCGCCTCGAACTGCTGCTCGGGGATGTTCTGCAATGCGGCCAGGTAGAGCAGGAAGTTGAACCCGATCGTCCACCACAGCGTGGTCAGGACGACCGAGATCATCGCCACGTTCGGGTTCTGCAGCCAGGCGATCGGCGCGATGCCGAACTCGGCCAGCACGCCGTTGAACAACCCCAGCTTCGGGTTGTACATCCAGGCCCAGAACAGCACCACGACGGTCGAGGCCAGCAGGTAGGGCAGGAAGAACGACAGCCGCCACAACCAGCGGCCGGGCAGCCCGAGGTTGACCAGTAGCGCGAAGGCCAGCGACAGCACAACCAGCGGGATCGTGCTCAGCACCGTGAACCACACAGTGTTGCCGAACGACCTCCACATGTCGGGATCGCCGAGCGCCTCGGCGTAGTTGGCGAACCCGACCAGGTCGCTGTTCGCGCCGGTCAGGGTCTCACCGGTGAAGCTCAGGTAGAGCCCGTAGCCGGCCGGGACCACCAGGAACAGCACGAACAGCACCGCGAACGGCGCCGCGAAGGCCCATCCGGTCAGTGACTCGTCGCGCCTCGCCCGGACGGCGCCGGCTCTCTTGCCGTTCGCGACCACCACCTCGGCGGCCGGGCTGTCGACTGCTGTCGGCATCGCGATCTCCCTCTCTGGATCAGCTCAGACCGGTTGCGGGCGGTCGAGCAGCTTGTTCAGCCGCCGCACGAACCCGTCGAAGCCGGCCGCCGGGTCCCCGCTGCCGAGATAGACGTTCTGCAGGTTCTCCGCGAAGTAGTTGGTGAAGTCGCTGCCGGCGCCGCTGAACCAGACGTCCGGGTCGTAGTTGACGTACGCCGGGATGCCGACGTAGTTCGACTGCGGCTTCAGCGCGAGGTACTCCGGGCTCTTCACCACCGGCTGGTACGCCGGGATGTGCCCGCCGCCCTCCGCCCAGGTGACCGAGCGCTTCAGCAGCTCGGCGACCAACTGGTAGGTGTGGCGGCGACGTTCGGGATCCGTTCTCGACTGCCGTGGCAGCACGAAGGTGTGCGAGTCGGCGTACGCGGCCTGCTGCCCGAACAGCGCCGGGATCGGCATCGCGTCGAACGGCATCTTGGAGTCCTTCAGCACCGGCAGTTCCCACACGCCGCCGAACAGCAAGCCGCTCTCGCCGTGCAGGAACTCACTGACCGCCGTGCCGCCGTCACCGCTGCGGGTGGCGATCGTGTCGTTCAGCAACGACCGCACGAAGTCGAGCACCTTCACCGCGGCCGCCTGGTCGGCCTCGGCCTTCGTACCGGGCACGAGCTTCAGTTCCGCGCCGGTCTGGCGGTAGAAGGTGTAGAAGAGCCGCCACATCTGCGCCGGGTCACTCAGGTAGCCGTACGACAGACCGTGCTTGCCGGTGACCTTCTGCAGCTTCGTCGCGACCTCGACGAACTGCTCGGGGCTGTCCATCGCCGCGATCGCGTCGATGACGCCGGCCTTCTCGGCGTGCTGGGTGTTGTAGTAGAGCACGAACGGATGCGTGTCGAGCGCGATCGAGTACAGCTTGCCGTTGTACAGGCCCTTCTGCCAGACCAGCGGCGGGAAGTCCCTCTCGTGCACGCCGACCTCGGCGAGCAGGTTGACGTCCCACGGCTCGAGCAGCCCGCCGGGCGCGTAGCCGGCGATCCGGGACGCGTGCATGACTGCCAGATCCGGCGCGCGTCCGCCGGCCGAGGCCATCGCCAGCTTGGTGTAGTACGGCGCTCCCCAGGCGAGCACGGTCTGCTCGGCGCGAAATCCGGCGTTCATCGCGTTCACGGCGTCGACCAGGCCGGCCATCACGATGCCGTCGCCGCCGCTCATCAGGTGCCAGTAGCTGAGTTCGTCGGTGGAACCGCGAGCGCCCGGCGCGCAGCCGAGCAGCAGGCTCCCACCGGCCAGCGCGGCGGCTCCGGAGAGCAGACGGCGCCGGGAAATCTGACCATCGAACGGTGTCATGGGCGGTGTCCCTTCGCAGGCGGCACCGATCATTACATCGTTGCAATGCGCTGACAAGACCTGACGATCATGGTTTTTGTCGGAACGTGTTGCCTAACGTGCGGTGCTGGCGCGGGTCACCAGACGATGCGGTACGACGATCCGGCGCGGCGTCGCGGCGGGGTCGGACATCCGCTCGGCGAGCAGGTCCAGGGCCGACGCGACGAAGTGCCGGCGGTCGAAGTCGACGGTGGTCAGCGGCGGCACCGTGTACCGGCTCTCGAGGATGTTGTCGAAGCCGGCGACCGCGCAGCGCTCCGGTACGGCGACGCCTGCCGACCACAGGGCCGACAACGCGCCGCTGGCGATCGTGTCGGTGAAGCAGAAGATCGCGTCCGGCGGTTCGTGCTGTTCCAGGTACTCGCCGACGACCGTCGCGGCGCCTTCGGGGCTCCACCGGTCCAGGCCGATCTCGAGCGCCGGGTCGTAGCAGCCCGCCGCCGTGAGCACTTCACGGTAGCCGATCACGCGCAGCCGGGCGGCCGCCGTACCGGCCGAGTCGGTGCGGCCGCCGACCCGGCCGGTGCGGTTGGGAACTTCCGGCGTGCCGACCGCGGCGATCCGGTGGTAGCCCTGGTCGACGAGGTGCTGGGTCATGTCGCGCGCGGCACTGACGTTGTCGATGCAGACCTGGCTGACGACGTCCTGGTCGACGTCCCCGATCAGTACGACGGGCGGCAGTGGGCCGGCCGACATGACCGCGCTGTCGTCGAGGTTGACCGGGTTGAGGATCAGGCCGTCGATCTGGTGCGACCGGGCCTTCGAGAGCAGGTCGTACTCGCGGTCGGGCTCGGCGGCGGTCTGCTCGATCTGCACACCCCAGCCGCGCTCGTGCGCGAGCTCGACGACCAGGTGGGTGATCTCGGCGGAGTAGGGCCGGAGCAGATCGGGCAGCGCCAGGCCGATCATCCCGGACCGGCCGTTGCGCAGGCCGCGGGCGCTCAGGTTCGGCACGTAGTCGAGCTCGCTGAGTGCCTGTTCGACCTTGGCCCGGGTTTCCGGCCGGACGAAGACCACGCCGTTGATGACGTTCGACACCGTCTTCGGGGACACCCCGGCCCGCTTGGCGACGTCCTTGACGGTGGCACGCATGGGCCCATTCTCACCGACGCGCCGGCGACCTTGCGGACGCGTTCGTTGTCATCGGGTGGTGAGCGCACCGCCGTTCACGTGCAGGACCTGCCCGGTGAGGTGCCGCGCGCCGGGCGAGGCGAGGAAGTGGATCACCGCGGCCACGTCCTCCGGCGTACCGGCCCGGCCTGTCATGGTCGAGTCCACCAGCCAGCGGCGCCGCTCGTCGGACAGCTTGCCCTGGAAGAACTCGGTCTGCGCGGTGTATCCGGGAGCCACCACGTTGGAGGTGATCCCGCGCGGTCCGAGCTCGGCGGCCAGATCCAGGCTCCAGGTGGCGAGTGCGGACTTCGCAGCGCCGTACGAGCCGCCGCCGCGAGTTCCGGCGATCGAGCCGAGGTGGATCGCGGCCGTCGTGAGCCGCGGCGCCACCGCGGTGGTGGTCAGCACTGCGGAGACCACGTTCGCGGTGTAGTTGGCGAGCCAGTTCGCTGCCAGTTGGCCGAGATCCCCACCGGCGTCGGGAGCGCTGAGGTCGGTGTTGCCCCCGGCATTGTTCACCAGTACGTCGACTCGCTCCGGCAGCGCCGCGGCCAGTTCGGCGACCTGCGCCGGATCCGTCGCGTCGCACACGACGGCTTCGCAGCCCAACTCGTCGGCAGCCTGCTTCAGGACGTCGGCCCGCCGCCCGGTGATCACCACCTGGTCGCCGTCCGCGCGGAACAGCGCTGCCGCACGGCCGATTCCGGCCGCTCCCCCGGTCACCACGATCGTTCTGGGCACGCGTTCTCCTCTCGTTTAGGTCTAAATGTTTAGGTCTAAACGTAGCATGGCCCGCATGGCCGACAAGTTCTCCGACTCCTATCCGCTGGACGCTCCAAGCAGTTACCCCGCGGTGGAGATCGCGCGGGCCTGGCAGCGGGAACGGCCCGGTGTGCCGACCGAGTCGATCGGGATCGTCACTCCCCTGTGGCGACTGGCCAAGCTGTTCGCGGACGACCGGCGGCGACTGCTGGCCGAACTCGGCGTCGACCCCGCGACGCTGGACCTGCTCAGCGTGTTGCGGCGCAGCGGGCCGCCGTACGAGTTGAGCACGCGGGAGCTGACGGCTCGCACGCTGGTGACGGCCGGCGCGATCTCACAGCGGGTACGGCGGGCCGAGGAGTCGGGCCTCGTCAGCCGCCGGACCGAAGACGCGCGGCTGGTGGTCGTGTCGCTGACGCCCGCCGGCCACGAGCTGATCGAGCGAACCGTCGACCAAGTGCTGACCCGCGAGGCGGAGCTGGTGTCGTCGCTCGACGCGGGGCAGCGCGAGCAGCTGGGCCGGCAGCTGCAGGAGCTGCTGGACGCCGTCCAGGCACGCTTGGGCTGAACTCGAAGCTTCACCGACGGTTGAAGGTTCTGCGGTGGCGTCGGGCGGGCTGGCGGCATCAAAGCTTTTATGGACGCTTCAATGAGACGATTGAAGGCATGCCTTTTACGCGTTCGACCGACGACACCGCCGACAGCCACGACGTGATCCAGGTCCGCGGAGCCCGCGAGAACAACCTCAGCGGAGTCTCGCTGGACATCCCCAAACGCCGCCTGACCGTCTTCACCGGGGTCTCCGGCTCCGGCAAGTCCTCACTGGTCTTCGGCACGATCGCCGCGGAGTCCCAGCGGCTGATCAACGAGACCTACACCGCTTTCGTGCAGAACTTCATGCCCAGCCTGTCGCGGCCCGACGTCGACTCGCTGCGCAACCTGAGCGCCGCGATCATCGTCGACCAGGAACGCATCGGCGCCAACGCCCGCTCGACGGTCGGCACCGCGACCGACGCGCACACGATGCTGCGGATCCTGTTCAGCCGGATCGGTACACCGTACGCCGGGCCGCCGTCGGCGTTCAGCTTCAACCGGGCCGAGGGCATGTGCCCGGTCTGCGAGGGCCTCGGCAAGGCGACCGAGGTCGACCTCGACGAGCTGGTCGACCGCGACAAGTCGCTGAACCAGGACGCGATCAAGGCGCCCGGGTTCGGCGTCGGCACCTGGTACTGGCAGCTGTTCGCGCAGTCCGGGATGTTCGACCCCGATCTGCCGCTGCGCGACTACCCCGCCGAGCTGTGGGACAAGTTCCTGTACTCGCCGACGACCAAGGTCAAGGTCGGCACGAGCAACCTCACCTTCGAGGGACTCGTGGTCAAGGTGAAGAAGCAGTACCTGGGCAAGGACCGCGACGCGATGCAGAGCGCGGCGCGGGCGTTCGCGGATCGCGCGCTGAAGCTCGGGCGGTGCCCGGAGTGCGACGGCGCGCGGCTCAACGCCGCGGCGTTGGCGGTGCGGATCGACGGGGTCGGCATCGCGCAGTGCTCGGCGATGCAGATCAGCGACCTGGCCGAGTTCGTCCGCGGGATCGACGACCCGTCGGTCGGGCCGATGCTGGAAGGGCTGCGCGAGACGCTCGAGTCGATGGTCGACATCGGGCTGGGATACCTCAGCCTGGACCGCGAGTCGGGCACGCTGTCCGGCGGTGAGGCGCAGCGGGTGAAGCTGGTCCGGCACCTCGGGTCCGCGCTGACCGACGTCACCTACGTCTTCGACGAGCCGACCGTCGGCCTGCACCCGCACGACATTCAGCGCATGAACGAACTGCTGCTGCAACTGAAGAACAAGGGCAACACCGTGCTGGTCGTCGAGCACAAACCGGAAACGATCCGGATCGCCGACCACGTCGTCGACCTCGGGCCCGGCGCGGGTCTGGCCGGTGGGCGGCTGTGCTACGCCGGCGACGTGAAGGGTCTGCTGAAGTCCGGCACGCTGACTGGCAGATATTTGGACCACAAGGTCGCACTACGCGACCACGTCCGCACCCCGACCGGCAGCCTGCGGATCGAAGAGGCGAATCTGCACAACCTGCAGGACGTCAGTGTGGAGGCTCCGCTCGGTGTCCTCACGGTCGTCACCGGCGTCGCGGGCTCGGGCAAGAGCTCGCTGATCCACGGCTCACTGGCCGGCCGCGATGGCGTGATCGTCGCCGGGCAGGACCCGATCCGCGGGTCGCGGCGCAGCAACCCCGCGACGTACACGGGGCTGCTGGATCCGATCCGGGCCGAGTTCGCCAAGGCCAACAAGGTGAAACCGGGGCTGTTCAGCGCGAACTCCGTCGGCGCCTGCCCGACCTGCAAGGGCATCGGGCTGGTCTACACCGACCTCGGCATGATGGCCGAGGTGTCGTCGGTGTGCGAACAGTGCAACGGCGCCCGGTTCACCCCGGAGGTGCTGGCCTACCAGTTGCGCGGCAAGAACATCAGCGAGGTCCTGCGGATGACGGTCACCGAGGCACGGGAGTTCTTCCCGCGCGGGCCGTCGCGGACGATCCTGGACCGGCTCAACTCGGTCGGCCTGGGATATCTGAGCCTTGGGCAACCACTCACCACCCTGTCCGGGGGCGAACGCCAGCGGATGAAGCTGGCGATCAACATGAGCAAGCGCGGATCGATCTACATCCTCGACGAGCCGACCACCGGCCTGCACCTGGCCGACGTCGACCAGCTGCTGACGATGCTGGACGGGTTGGTCGACGACGGCAACACGGTGATCGTGATCGAGCACCACCAAGCCGTGATGGCGCACGCCGACTGGCTGATCGACCTCGGCCCGGGCGCCGGCCACGACGGCGGCCGGATCGTCTTCGAAGGCACCCCGGCCGACCTTGTCGAGTCCAGCGCCTCGCTCACCGCCGAACACCTGCGCCAGTACGTCGGCGCGACGGCCTGATCGTCCGATCCGGTGAAGTTCACAGCCCGGCGAGCCGCCGCGCCGCCTCGGCGAGCTCCACCGGATCGGACGCGGCGGCGAAGTTGAACCGCAACCAGGACCCCGGCCGCTCGGTGGCGAAGTAGCGACTGCCTTGGCTCACCCCGACCCCCAGGTCGCGCGCGGCCGCGGTCAGCGCCACGTCGTCGGACCCGACCCGGACCCACAGGTGGAGTCCACCGGTCGGCACGTGATCCACGGCCCAGTCCGGTCGATGCTCCTCCAGCGCCGTCATCAGCCCGTGACGGCGTTCGTGCAACGCGGCACCGAGCGTCTTCAGGTGGCGTTCCCACGACGGCGCGGCGACCAGTTCGAGTGCGGCCTCCTGGAGCGGTCGCGGGACGAAGAAGTCGTCCACCTGCCGTACGGACCGCAGCCGCTCCAGCACAGGACCGCGGGCGACCAGGGCTCCAACCCGCAGACTTGGGGCCGCCGGTTTCGTCAGTGAGGTGATCAGGACGACCGTGCCGTCGCGATCGTCGGCGAGCAGCGGTTTGGGAGGCGCGGCCGGACCGCCGTGGCCCAGGAACGTGGCGAAGTCGTCCTCCAGCACGAACGCCCCGGCGGCTCGCGCGACTTCCACCACCTGACGCCGCCGCTCGATCGACAGCACCGCGCCGGTGGGGTTCTGGTACGTCGGCTGGCAGTACAGCAGCCTCGCACCCGACCGGGCGAAGGCCTCGGCCAGCAGCTCCGGTCGCAGGCCGTCGGCGTCGATCGGCACGGGCACGGGACTGAGCCCAGCGGCCCGCGCCGCCGCCAACGCACCCGGATAGGTCGGCGACTCGACGAGGACAGGACTTCCCGGAGCGGCGATCGCGCGAAACGCGACGGACAGCGCGCTCTGACCGCCACCGGTGACCAGTACGTCGTCCGGTGTCACGGTCGGACCGCACCACGTCGCGAAGACCGCTCGCAGCGACTGCAGGCCGTTCACCGGAGCGCGATCCCAAGCACCCGGTCGCCGGGCGGCGCGGGCGAGCGCGTTGCCCAAGGCCCGGACCGGTTGCAGCGACTCGTGCAGATAGCCGCCGTCGAGGCGGATCGTTCCGGCCGGCCACGAGGTGCCGAGCGGTCGGCCGGGATCCACGGACCGGTCGGCGAGGGCGACGGTCTGCCATCCGAAGTCCGGCAGCACCGGGGCGCCGCGCGACGGCAGGGCGACGAACGTTCCGCTGCCCGGACGGGTCTCGACCACTCCTTCCGCGGCCAGCTGGGCGATCACCTTGACCACGGTTCCCGGGCCCACCCGGTACCGGTCGACCAGCTCGCGGTTGCTCGGGAGCTTCTGGCCCGGTGCCAGGTCCCGGACCAGCGCCCGCAAACCGTGGTCGAGTCCGCCAGTAGTGCTACTGTTGTTCATGAGAGCTGATGCTAGCGCTACTGAGCTGACCCGGGAATCACTACTCGCCTTCCGCGCCGAAACTCCCGGAACGGGCGAGGTGGTCCACTTCAACAACGCCGGCTGCGGATTGCTCGCCTCACCCGTGCTGAACGCCGTACTGGCTCATCTGGAGCTGGAGGCGCGGATCGGTGGGTACGAGGCGGCTGCCGCACGTGCCGAGCAAGTCGAGGCTTTCTACACCGAGCTTTCCGGCCTGCTGAACTGTGCCCCGGGCAACATCGCCTTCGCCGGCAGCGCCACCCACGCGTACGCGACGGCCCTGTCGGCGATCCCGTTCGAGCGCGGCGACGTCATCCTGACCACCCGCAACGACTTCATCTCCAACCAGATCGCGTTCCTGTCGCTGCGGCGCCGGTTCGGTGTCGAGCTCGTGCACGCGCCCGACCTGCCCGAGGGCGGCGTCGACGTCGAGGCGATGGCGGCCCTGATGCGCTCACGCAGACCGCGACTCGTGGCCGCGACGCACATCCCGACCAACTCGGGGCTGGTTCAGCCGGTCGAGGAGATCGGCCGGCACTGCCGCGAGCTGGATCTGCTGTATCTGGTCGACGCGTGTCAGTCGGTCGGGCAGTACCCGCTGAACGTCGACCGGATCGGGTGCGACTTCCTCACCGGCACCTGCCGCAAGTTCCTCCGCGGGCCGCGCGGCACGGGCTTCCTGTACGTGTCCGATCGCGTGCTCGAGGCCGGGCACGAGCCGCTGTTCATCGACATGCACGGCGCGAGTTGGTCGGCCCCCGAGACCTACACGCCGAGCCCGACCGCCCGCCGCTTCGAGGACTGGGAGTTCCCGTACGCCGCGGTGATCGGCAGCGCCGAGGCCGTTCGGTACGCCCGGCAGGTCGGTCTCGACGTGATCGCGCACCGGACGCCGGCGCTCGCCGCCGATCTTCGCGACCGGCTCGACGCGCTGCCCGGCGTACGGGCGCTGGATCGGGGGCGGCAGCTCGGCGCCTTGGTCACCGTCGCGATCGAGGGCCGGCAGCCGCAGGAGTTCAAGGCCGCGCTCGACAGCCGCCGGATCAACTCAGCGCTCAGCTTCCGCGAGTTCGCCCAGTACGACTTCGGCGACAAGGACGTCGACTGGTGCCTGCGGTTGTCGCCGCACTACTACAACACCGAGGACGAGGTCGAGCAGGTGGTCGCCGCGATCGCCGAACTGGCGTCGCGATGACCACCTCGTACGCCGCTGCCCCGCTGCGGACCAACCGCGACTTCCGCCGGTTCTGGTTCGGCGAGACGCTCTCGCTGCTCGGCAGCCAGGTCACCACGCTGGCGCTGCCGTTGACCGCCTTGCAGGTGTTCGGCGCGTCGGACCGGGAAGTCGGTCTGCTGCGCTTCCTGCAACTGCTGCCCTACCTCGGGCTCGCGCTGATCTTCGGGGTCTGGGTGGACCGGGCGCGCCGGCGCCGGGTGATGCTCGGTGCCAACGTCGCCCGGCTCCTCCTGCTCGGCGCGATTCCGCTGCTGCACTGGGCCGATCTGCTCACGCTGCCCGGATTGTTGTTGGTGGCAACCGCCATCGGCGTCGCGTCGGTCCTGTTCGACGTCAGCTGGATGGCCTACGTCCCGGTCCTCGTCCGCGACCCGCGCCAGTACGTCGAGGCAAGCGCCAAGCTCGCCATGACCTCCAGCGCGACCGATGTCGCCGGGCCTGGTCTGGCCGGCGTACTGGTCGGCTGGCTCACCGCGCCGATCGCGCTGGTGGTCGACGCCTGCTCGTACGCCGTCTCGGTGGTGACACTGCTGTTCATCCGCGCACCGGAACCGCGTCCACCCAAGGACAGCCGGCGGCACGCCGGACGGGAACTGCTCGACGGTCTGAACTGGGTGTTCGGCCGGCCGTTGCTGCGCGCGCTGGCGCTGATCGGCTTGTGCTGCAACTTCTCCATGGTCACGGTGTGGACGATGTTCCTGCTCTACGGCAGCCGTGACCTGCGGCTCGGCGCACAGACCCTCGGCGTGGTGTTCGCCGCCGCGTCGGTCGGTGGCCTGATCGGATCGGCGATCTCGCGACGGGTGGTGGCCCGCTTCCCGGTCGGGCGCGTCTACCTGATCGCGCAGTCGATGCTGCTGCTCGGACCGGCCCTGATCCCGCTGGCGGCCGGACCCGAGCCGGTGCTGCTGGCAACGGTCATCGCGTCGTTCTTCGTCACCTACCTCGGACTCGGCGTGGCCGGAGTCGTGATCGTGAGCTTGCGGCAGACCGTCACTCCGCCAGAACTCATGGGGCGGATGACCGCGGTGTTCCGGACGCTGCTGTTCGGCGGTGGTGCGCTCGGAGGCCTCAGTGCCGGTCTGCTGTCGGCGGCTCTCGGCGCCCGGGGCGCGCTGATCGTCGCGGCAACCGCCTCGGCGCTCGTGGTGCCGGCCGTGTTCCTGTCGCCGGTCGTCCGCCTGAGACGGCTGCCGGAACCGGTCAGGTCCGGGTGACCGACGCCGAGGCGAGGGACTCGATCAGGTCGTGCCAGGCAGCCTGATTGTCGGGGCCAGCGGCGGTCTGGGTGAGCACCAGGCGCGCTCCGCCGTTGCCGTCGCGCAGGGTCCAAGTGACCACTCCTTCACCTGCCGGGTACACCAGCCGCACCGGCTCCTCCGCCTCGGTGACCGCGCCGGGCTCGATGCCCTTGGCAACGAAACCGTCGGGCGGCAGTTGGCCGGCGACGACCTTCCCGCCGCCGGCCAGCCGGGCCCAGACGTCGTCCTTGGGCGCGGTCAGCTGGCGTTCGAAGCGCAGGCTGCCGTCCGAGCGGACCTCCGGCTGGTCCAGCCCGTAGATCTTGACGAAGTGTTCGTGCAGGACCGAGTAGTGCTCCCGCGGTACGGAGTCGCCACCCAGCGCCTTGTCCAGCGCGTCCAGGCAAAGGATCCAGCCGCTGGTCAGGCTGGCCGAGCTCGCGCGGTCGTCGTACGTCGAGGTGAGGCTGAGCTCGCACCCCTCGTCGGTCGGGGTGACTTCCCAGCGCTGGATCTCGCTCCCCCAGGTGAACTCCAGCAGCCGCGGCGGGTCGTAGGCGCGGACCACGCCGGTGTTGTCCGGGTCTTCGACGAAGTCGTCCTCGCCGTCGGTGAACGTGAACGCGATCCGGCCGTCCAGGCGCAGATCCACCTCGACCAGCGCCGGATACCAGTGCGCCAGCTCGGCCGGGTCGGTCAGGGCCCGCCAGACCTTGTCCGGCGGGTGGGCGAGCCGGCGCCGCATCCTAAGTACGGTCCGGCCGTTCTCGCTGCTCATTGATTCGCTCATGAGCCCATATATACCGTTTGAGGCATATAAAAGACAAGCACGAGTCCCGGTCGACCGGCGTCCGCCGGAAGGGGATTCGACGCTTCGGATCCGGTCCGCCGGCCATCCGGCGACGACACCGGCCACCCCTCCGGGGCCGGCCTCGCTCACCGGGCGGCCGAAGCCGGAACTGGTCCGGAGCGGCGGGAAGCCGGCGGACAGGCCGGTGCGGCACCTCTGCATCACACCACGAACAGAGGCGCCGCGCAGCCCGCCGAGTGTCAGCTCAGGTGTGGCTGGACCAGATTGGCGTAAGCGGCCTGGCCTGTGACGTTCGGGTGGTACGACTCGCTGATCGGGTTGGACAGCCCGTTGATCCACTCCGGACTGCCGCAGACCGCGTGCCCGATGAACGCCTGGGTCGGGTTCACGAACGTGTAGCCGGCCGCGCTCGCGGCCGCGCCGATCTTGGCGTTGAGCAGGTCCGCGGTCTGGTTCAGCCGGGTCATCTCGGCGGCGCTGAAGAACGTCCCGGCGTTGCAGTCGGTGCCGTTGAACAGCCGCGGGTAGCCCACGATGATCACCTTCGCGTTCACCGCGCGGCTGCGCACCGTCGCGTACAGGGTGTTCAGCCGGCCCGGGATCGTGTTGTTGATGGTCGCCTGGGCGGTGTTGATCGCACCGTCGCAGTTGGCCAGCCAGGCCGGCTTCGCGCACTCGGTGATCACCGACGAGAAGCCGGCGTCGTTGCCCCCGACCTGCAGCGTGACGAAGTTGACGGCCGCGGTGAGCGGGCCGAGCTGGTTGGCGGTGACATCGGCGACCCGGGCGCCGGAGCACGCGACCGAGGTCAGCGTCGCGCCGATCCGGGCCGCGTCGAGGTACGGGTAGGACTTGGTGGAGCGCTGGCACGCGCCGCTGTCGGCGATGTAGCTGCGGGTGCCGACACCGGAGGCGTAGGAGTCGCCGAGGGCGACGTACGAGAGAGCCGCGTGGGCCACGGTCGGGTTGACCAGCAACGCGGTGCCGAGCACCGCGCTGCCGAGGACTGAGAGGAGGCGTTTCATGGGGGCGGACCGCCTTTGCACTGGAGGGGCTGGACCCCTTCTGCTGGCACGACTGACAGTCACGATCCCGCAGCCCTCAGTGACAATCAACCCTTCGGTAAGAAATTCACCGCGGATTCTCCTGCAAGGTAGCGGGGCGGCAGGCAACCATCAGCCCGTCCAGCACCGCAGCCGCCTCGGCCGGGTCGTCCTGATGGCCGTCGCGGTACCGCAACGCCAGGTGGCCGGCGGCAACTTCCCGGGGCCCGACGACCACCTGGTACGGCGCCGGCCGGTTCTCCCGGATCCGGGCGCCGAGGGTGCCCTCGTCGGCGTGCGCGATCTCCGCCCGGAGTCCGCGGTCGGTGGCGCGGCGCGCGATCTCCGCCGCGTAGGCCTCCTCGGCGTCCGACAGCGGCAGCACGACGACCTGCACCGGCGCCAGCCAGGCCGGGAACGCACCACCGTGCTGCTCGATCAGGTGTGCGATCACCCGCTCGAGGCTGCCGATGATCGCCCGGTGCACCATCACCGGCCGGAGCCTGTTCCCACCAGCTTTGTTGCCATCGGCACCGATGTATTCGAGTTCGAACCGGGCCGGCTGGTGGAAGTCGACCTGGATGGTGGACAGGGTGTACTCCCGCCCGGCCGCGTCCTCGAGCTGGATGTCGATCTTCGGCCCGTAGAACGCCGCTTCGCCGGGCGCCTCCTCGTACTCGACCCCGGCGTCACGCAGGACCGAGCCGAGCAGGTCGGCCGAGCGGTCCCAGCTCTCCTGGTCGCCGACGTACTTGCTGCCGGGCTCGCCGATCCGGGCGTCGGCCGCAGGCAGCGACAGCAGGAAGCGGGACGGGCTCAGGCCGAGATCGCCGTACGCGCGCAGGATCAGGTCGAGCGCGCCCCCGGCTTCGTCGGCCACTTGGTCGAGGGTGCAGAAGATGTGGCCGTCGTTCAGCTGGATCGCACGGACCCGGCTCAGGCCGCCGAGTACGCCGGACAGCTCGGCGCGGTACATGCCGCCG
This sequence comes from Kribbella sp. ALI-6-A, assembly GCF_001984195.1. Classification (GTDB taxonomy): domain Bacteria; phylum Actinomycetota; class Actinomycetes; order Propionibacteriales; family Kribbellaceae; genus Kribbella. The sequence continues at coordinate 16,377 of NZ_MTQN01000011.1, read as the reverse complement.
AGTTCGGCGTACCGGATCGGGAGCTCGCGATAGCTGTGGGCGCGCGACCGGTAGATCAGGGCGTGATGGGGACACAGGCTCGGTCGCAGCACGACCTCCTCCTCCCCCACTCTCATCGGCGGATACATGTCGTCGCTGTAGTGCGACCAGTGGCCGGAGATCTCGTAGAGCTCGCGTTTGCCGAGCACCGGTGAGTAGACGTGCTGGTAGCCCGCGCGCCGTTCCAGCTCGGCGACGTAGCTCTCCAGCGCGTGCCGGATCGCCGCGCCCGCGGGCGGCAGATAGGGAAGACCCGCGCCGATCAGCGGGTCGGAGTCGAACAGGCCGAGCTCGCGGCCGTACTTGCGGTGGTCGTACATGGTTTCGTTCCTCGCTCGATTCGTCGGGCGAGTGGCCGGTGACAACGCAAAAGCCCCGGGGCACTCGCCCCGGGGCTTTCGGAAGACTGCGTGAGTCAGCGCGCCGGGACAGGATCCGGCGTCGTCGTCTGTACGGCGTGCTGCTGCATGTCCACCAAGTTAGCAGGCCCGTCAATCGTTATTGCTCGTCGAGGTCCAGCCCGACCGGACGGATCAGCCCTTCCTGCGCGACCGACGCGGCCAGCCGGCCGTCCTGGGTGAACAGGCGACCGGTCGCGAACCCGCGGGCACCGGACGCCGACGGAGAGGACTGGTCGTACAGCAGCCACTCGTCGGCCCGGAACGGCCGGTGGAACCACAGCGCGTGGTCGATCGAGGCCGGCTGGATCCGCCGGTCGCCGATCACCAGGCCGTGCGGCAGCAAGCTTGCCCCGAGCAACGTCAGGTCGCTGGCATAGGCCAGTACGCAGGCGTGCAGCGCGGGCTCGTCGGGAAGCTTGCCGGCGGCCCGGATCCAGAACTGCCGGCCGCTCACCCCGGCCAGCCGCATGTCGAGCGCGGACCACTCCTTGTTCCAGTCCTCGGCCGAGCGACCGGTTGCCGCCTCCAGCACCGAGGCCAGCGTCGGTGCCTCCTCGGGCGGGACCACGTCGTCCGGCATCGGGTCGCTGTGGTCCAGACCCGGCTCGGGCCGCTGGAACGACGCGGACATGTAGAAGATCGGCTTGCCGTGCTGCGACGCGACCACCCGGCGGCTGCTGAACGTCTTGCCGTCACGGGTCGGCTCGGGCCGGTACACGATCGGTACGGCGGTGTCACCGGGCCGCAGGAAGTAGCCGTGCAGGGAGTGCACGATGCGCTCCGGCTCCACCGTGCGGCCGGCCGCGACCAGCGCCTGGCCGAGCACCTGCCCGCCGAACACGCGCTGGGCCGAGGTCTGCGGCTGGCGGCCGCGGAACAGGTCGTCGTCGATCTTCTCCAGGTCGAGCAGGTCGACCAGATCCTCCAGGGACTCGGGCATGCCTCATCCTGACAGTTCGCACCGGCCCTCCGGCGTACCGGCTGGTGTGGTTCCACTCACCCGGTCGTTTTCGGTGAGCTTTCGGTCGCGGCCCGTAGGCTCTGGTTGAACGCGCAACCAAACAGTTGGTCCGACCGAAGGAGATCCCCGTGAGCCGCCTCCCCTCCGGCGCCGCCCGTGCCGCCGCCCGTGACCTCGTCCTCCTGCTGGCCCGCGTCGGGCTCGGCGTCGTGTTCGTCGCGCACGGCTGGCAGAAGTTCCGCACCAACGGGCTGGCCGCGACCGCGGCGGGCTTCGAGCAGATGGGCGTGCCCGCGCCCACGCTGTCGGCGTACTACGCGGCCGGGGCCGAGCTGCTCGGCGGCGCGGCGCTGATCCTCGGCGTGCTCACTTCGCTGGCCGGCGTCCTGCTGGCGCTCGACATGGCCGGTGCGTTCCTGTTCGTGCACATGTCGAACGGCGTGTTCGTGGCCGAAGGTGGCTGGGAGCTGGTCGTGATCCTCGGACTGTTCTCGCTGACGCTCGCGGCCATCGGGGCGGGACGCTACAGCGTCGACCGGGTGCTCACCCGATCCACCGCGGATCGGGCCACACTGTCGGTCTGAACCATGACGAAGGCCCCGGAGCGTGTCGCTCCGGGGCCTTTGTCGTTCGCGTCAGTTGGTGTCGTCGTCGCGGTTCAGCTCGGCCAGGAACTGCTCGACCTCGGCGCCCAGCTCGTCGGCCGACGGCGTCGACCCGGCCAGTAGGCTGCCGCGGCTGATCGAACCGGCGGCCGCGTCGTACTGGGTCTCGAGCGCGTTCACGACGGCGGCCGCGTCGTCGGACTGCTCGACCTGCTCGTCCACGAGTCGGCCGGTGATGGCGGCCTCGTCCAGCAGCGCCTTGCTCGGCAGCAACAGGCCCGTGGCCGCGGAGATCGCGTGCACCAGCGCCAGCGCGGCACCGGGGAAACGGTTCTCGGCCAGGTAGTGCGGGACGTGGACCGCGAAGCCCATCGCGTCCTTGCCGGCCTCACCGAGGCGGACCTGCAGCATCGTGCCGGCGCTCGCGGGCAGCCGCATCTCGCCGTCCCAGATGTTCGACCGGGTGACCAGCTCGGGACGCGTCGCGTGCGCGGTCAGGCCCAGCGGGCGGGTGTGCGGCACGCCCATCGGGATGCCGTGCACGCCGACCGTCAGCGTCACGTTGTACTTCTCGATCAGCTGCCGCACGGCACCGGCGAACCGGTTCCAGTGGTTGTCGGGCTCCACGCCTTCCAGCAGCAGGAACTCGACGCCCGCGTCGTCGGTGAGCAGGTGCAGGTTGAGCTGCGGCGGCGTGTAGTCGATGAAGCGGTCCTCGGAGAACGTCACCTCGGGCCGGCGAGCCCGGTAGTCGTGCAGCAGATCCACGTCGAAGCGCGCGAGCAGCCGGTGGTCCAGTACGTCGAGCAGGTGGTCGGCGGTCACCCGCCCCGCCTGACCGGCGTCCATGAACCCGTCGAGCGAGTGCACCAGCACCTTGGGCGTCGCCGCCGGGCCGGTCGCCACCGACTCGTCGACGATCTCGTAGAGGTCGTCCGGTCGCAGCATGTGTCTCGTCTCCTTCATCACTGGCCAACAGGGCGGTAGGCCCCTCCATCCTGCCTTCTCCCTGCACAACGCCCACTCACCGGGCGGTCATTCCGCTCCGCGAGAATTTTCTGGCGGCCGACTTCGTGCACCGCTCAGCCGTCGCCAAGGCGGCTTCGCGGCTGACCGGTGCTCGAGGTCGGGCGTACGACGCGCGGCGCGCGACGCGGACCGGACGAGCGGATCCGGAAAGCGCTTGCTAGCGTGCTCCTGTGCGCACCGATTCCGAGCCTTCCCCGTCCGCCCCGTCGTCGGCCGTCTCACCACGCGCCGAATCGGCGGGACCGCCGCAGGCCGCGGCGCCGGCAGTCGCCCGGCCGACCGTGCTGCTCGCGATGAGCGAGTACAGCCGCGACCGGGTCCTGGTCCCCGCGGTGCGCGACCGCCTCGAGCGCGTGGCCGACGTGCTGCCGGTCCGTGCGGACCACACGTTCCTCGACGACCCGGCGGTTCGCGACGCACTGGCCGGAGTCGACGTCCTGCTGACCGGCTGGGGCTGCCCACAGATCACTCCGGAGGTGCTCGACGCGGCGCCCCGGCTCCGCGCGATCGTGCACGCGGCCGGCTCGGTGAAGGGGTTCGTCACGCCGGTCGCTTTCGATCGCGGGATCCAGGTCACCTCCGCCGTGGTCGCGAACGCACTGCCCGTCGCGGAGTACACCGTCGCGACGATTGTGCTCAGCGGCAAGCGGGCGTTCCGGCTCGGCGCCGAGTACAAGCGCGACCGTCAGCGCCCCGACCCGTACAACTCCCCGGGCAACTACGGCACCACGGTCGGCCTGCTCGGCGCGTCCAGGATCGGCCGGATGGTCGCCGACCGGCTGCGGTCCTTCGACCTCGAGGTGCTGATCAGCGATCCGTACCTGACCCCGGCCGACGCCGCGGAGCTCGGCGCCGAACTGGTCGAACTCGACGACCTCTTCCGCCGCAGCGACGTCCTGAGCGTGCACGCGCCGCTGCTGCCCGAGACGGTCGGCCTGGTCGACGCGCGGCTGCTCGGCCTGCTGCGCGACGGCTCGGTGCTGATCAACACCGCCCGCGGCAAGATCGTCGACGCCCGCGCCCTGGAGGCCGAGTGCGTCGCCGGCCGTCTGGACGCCGTACTGGACGTGACCGACCCCGAGCCGCTGCCGCCGGACTCGCCGCTGCTCGACCTGCCCAACGTCTTCCTCACCCCGCACCTGGCCGGCGCCCTCGGCAACGAGGTCGCCCGGCTGGGTGAACTCGCCGTCGGCGAGGTCGAACGGCTGGCCGCCGGACGGCCGCTGCAGCACGCCATCAGCCCCGCCGAACTCGGAAGGATCGCATGACCGTCCACACGTCACGGCTCATCCTGCCCGCCACCGATCGCGAGCTGTCCCGTCAGACCGGCTGGGTCCGCGGTCACTGGGAGGCGCTGGCCGACCACCTGCTCGACTCGCTCGTCCCGTACTTCTCCCCCGGGTCGGCCCGCGTCGTGCTGCCCGGCCGCCCCAGCCGCTCCGGTACGGCGTCCGACGAGCTCGAGGGTTTCGCCCGCTCGTTCATGCTCGCCGCGTTCCGGATCGGCGGCGTTCGTGGCGAGGGCTGCGAGCAGCTGATCGAGCGGTACGCGCGCGGCGTCGCCAACGGCGCGAACCCGGACCACCCGGAGTCCTGGCTGCGGCTGACCCCGCGCTCGCAGCAGATGGTCGAGGCGGCCGCGATCGCGGTGGCGCTGCACGAGTCCCGCGAGTGGATCTGGGACCGGCTCGACACCCGCGCGCAGGAGCACGTCGCCGAGTGGCTCGGCGGATTCATCGGGTCGACGACGCACGACAACAACTGGCGGCTGTTCCAGGTGGTCAGCGAGCAGTTCCTGGCGTCGGTCGGCGCGCCGTACTCGCAGGACGACATCGACGGCGGCCTGGACCGGATCGAGGACTGGTACGTCGGTGACGGCTGGTACTCCGACGGCGACGGGCAGAACTTCGACAACTACATCGGCTGGGCGATGCATCTCTACCCGGGCCTGTGGGCGCGGATGGCCGCCGCCACGCCGGGTGCGCAGTACGAGGACCGGCTGAAGGTCTACCGGGAGCGGCTCGCGCTGTTCCTGGAGGACGCGGTGCACCTGGTCGGCAACGACGGGGCTCCGGTGTACCAGGGCCGGTCGCTGACGTACCGGATGGCCGCGGCGGCGCCGTACTGGATGGGGGCGTTGCTGGATTCGACGCCGCTGTCGCCGGGGCAGACGCGGCGGTTGTGCTCGGGGATCGCGCGGCACTTCGTCCAGCACGGGGTGCCGGACGAGCGCGGGCTGCTGACGCTCGGGTGGTACGACACGTTCCTGCCGACGACACAGCAGTACTCCGGGCCTGGTTCGCCGTACTGGGCGTCGAAGGGGTTCATCGGGTTGCTGCTGCCGCCGGAGCACCCGGTGTGGTCAGAGCCCGAGGACTCGATCCCGCTGGACGACGAGGACCAGGTGCGGGCGATGCCTGCGCCGGGATGGATCGTGCACAACAGCCGGCACGACCAGCTCGTCCGGCTCGTCAACCACGGCGCCGACCACGCGCCGCTCACCGAGCCCGAGGGCGTCGAGCCGGCCGGTGACGCGCACTACAACCGGTTCGCCTACTCGAACCACGCCGGTCCGGAGCTCGCCGACCACGTGCCCGCGATCGACAACCTGATCTGCCTGATCGACCAGGAAGGCCGCACCAGCACCCGGGGCCGCATCCGCCGCCTCGGCATCGGCGCCCGCACGGCGTCGTCGTGGCACAAAGCCTGGCTCGGCACCGAGGGCCCGTGGCCGATCGAGACCACGTCGGTGATCTACGGCAACTGGGAGATCCGCGTCTCGCTGGTCGAGGGTCCCGCCGGCGCCCTCGTCCGCAGCGGCGGCTACGCCGTCGCGGGCAGCTCTTTGCCAGAAGCAACTGCCAGTTCGGAGGGAGCGGTCTGGGCTTCCACCCGAAACTCAGAAGGTCTGATGTCAGCAGTGGTGGGACTGCACGGCTACACCTCCGCCGGCGTCCACCGCGGACTCGGCGCCAACGCCTTCGGCCCGCACTCGGCCACGCCGTACCTCACCGCTCCCCACACCGGCGAACCGGCCGTGCTCGTGCACGCTGTGTTGCTGACCCGTGACGCCCTGGCGCCGCAGGCTCTTGCCGAGGGCATCGACGTCGCGGTGGACGGACGCGAGATCACGATCACACTTCCCGGCGGCGACACGGAATTCGTGATGCTGGGAAACCGCTGACGACGTACGGTCGGGGGATGCAGGAAGTTTCCCCGACCGACGTTCTCGCCGAGGCCGTCCGCACCGACCCGAGCACCGCCAACCAGGAGAAGTTGTGGGCGGCAACCTTCTCCCTGGAGCGCTGGTGGTTCGTGCAGCGCGGCGAACCCACCAACCCGCAGCCGTTCGTCGGCGTGCACGGCGACCAGCCGTTCCTGATGGCGTTCACCTCGGCCCAGCGGGCCCGCGGGTTCGCCGTCGCCAACGGTCTGGCCGGTGCCGACGACCAGGTGGAAGTCCTGGCGCTCACGCCGGCCGACGCGGTCGCCCAGGCACCGATCTGGACCCAGCAGGGCATCGCGGCGATCACGTTCGACCACGGCATCAGCGGTTTCTTCGCCCCGCTGGGCAACCTTCCCGCGATCCGGTCGCACGTGGCGGGCGGTGCCTGACACCCCGTTAGGCCAGCCTCGCCAACGGTGTGAAATGCGGTGCCGCGCACTACCGTGGTCGGCATGAGCACGTACGCGAAACTCCTGCAAGAACAGATCCGCAACGAATTCACGGCGGCCCAGCAGTACACGGCAGTGGCTGTCTGGTACGACGACCAGGATCTCCCGCGGCTGGCCGCGCACTTCTACAAGCAGGCCCTGGAAGAGCGCAACCACGCGATGATGATGGTCCAGTACCTGCTCGACATGGACGTCCGGCCGCAGATCCCCGGCGTCGGCGAGGTCGTCAACGACTTCAAGACCGCGCTCGACCCGCTGGAGCTCGCGCTGCAGCAGGAGATCACGGTCACCAAGCAGATCGAGACGCTGGCCCGCACCGCGCGGGACGACGGCGACTACATCGGCGAGCAGTTCATGCAGTGGTTCCTCAAGGAGCAGGTCGAGGAGGTCGCCGCGATGACGACGCTGGTCAACGTCGCGAAGCGGGCCGGTGACAATCTGTTCCACCTGGAGGACTTCCTGGCCCGCGAGACGGTCGGCGACGAGGGTGCGGACCCGACCGCGCCGACGGCCGCCGGCGGCAAGGTCTGACGCAGGTCCGGGAGTTTCCGGGCCGCCGCTCCGGCGGCGGCCCACTCCCCCGCTGTGCCCGGAGGTCGATCACCAGGAACCGCCGCCTCCGCCGCCTCCACCGCCACCGGAGGAACCTCCGCTGAAGCCGGAGGAGCTGCCGCCCCCGCCGCCGCTGCCGGAAGGCGCCGGCGGCGGATCGAAGGTCTGCGCCACGGTCTGGCTGATGTTGCCCGCCGCGAAGCCCGAGCTGTAGTACGACGGCCCGACGTACCAGTACGGGTCGGCCGGGATCCGTCCCGCCGCCACCAGTTGCGAGCACACCCGCTGCCACCGGTCGGCCAGGCCGAACGCGATCGCCCAGGGCAGGTACTTGCTGAAGATGTCCTCGCCCTCCTCGAACCGCAACTGGTCGGCTTCGGCGGTCGCCAGGTAGGTCCGGAAGCCGATCAGCTGGTCGGTCACCGCGCGGCCGGCCGGGCTCCGCTGTCCCCGCGCCCGCTTCGAGATCAAGGTGCCGATGGCAACGACCACGGCGAGTACCGGCAGCCCGATCACCACCGCGCGGCCCAGACCGCCGGTGGCGGCGCCGATCACCGTACCGATCGCGCCGGCGCCGAAGATCCAGAGCCCGACCATCGCGATGCACGCGCACGGGAAGACGCCGGACAGCTGCTTGCCGCGGGCGGCCCATGGCATCCGGGTGTACCACTGGCGGGCCCTGATCTGCTCGCGCAGGGCGCTGATCATCGCGTCGTGCGCCCGGCGCATCGAGTTGTCGCCGGTCTTGCGGCGTTCCAGCGTGATCTCGGAGCCGGGCATGCCGGTCGGGTAGAGGTTCTGCAGCAGAACCTGCTCGTGCGGCGCCATGGCCAGGCCGGCGTTGAGCAGCACGGCCTTCTGCTCGTCGCCGGTGTTGTCGATCCGTACGGCGCCGCGCACGGCCAGGTCGATCAGCGTCGCGGCGGTCTCGGTGGTGTTCGCCTTCGCGTCGATCAGCAGCCCACCTTCGCCGACCGGGATCGGCGGCGGTGAGAACGCGACCGGGATCTGGTCGGTCGACAGGGTGTCCTTCACCGCGCCGACGGTCGAGCCGGCCGGCGGGAACGTGCCGGGCGGCATCCCGGCGTACCGCAGATCGCGGTTTCCGCGCCGGCCGTAGACGATCGCGGTCGTGAGACCGGCGAGCGTGACCAGGCCGGCGGTGACCACGCCGGGCAGGTTGACGCCGTTGCGCTCGAGCCAGTTCGGCGCGTCGACGATGATCGGGGTGTCGTTGGCCACCACGCCGGACGTGATGCCGGCGACGATCGTGAGACCTTCGCCGCGGTCGAGGTTCGACGCGGAGAAGACGCCCTGCTCACCGGAGATCGACTTGCGCTCGCAACTGGCCGTGCTGCCGTGCGGGCCGGCGAAGCAGTCGACCTGCTGGACACCCTCCGGAACGGTGACGGTGACGTCGACTCGGTTGAGCACGGCCTCCCAGCGGGAACCGGTGGCGTCCCAGTACAGCTCGCTGTGGTCGTCGAAGTGCCGCAGCGCGCCGCGTACGTCGTACTCGATCACGTACGTCGCCCGCCGGCCGGCGATCGTCTCGTTCGGCGAGCCGATCTTGATCTGCACGGTTTCGTCGCGCCCGCCGTTGGTCTTGCGGGTCGTCTCCTCGAACTCGTCGGGCGCGCCGCTCGGGCTGCTGACGGTGATGTCGGAGATCTCGTACTTCTGGTCCTTCGACAAGTCGTCGACGTAGGGCTCGCGCGTCACCAGGAAGCGGTAGATCCCGTGCCGTCCGGAGCTGGCGAACCGGTAGTCGATCGTCTCCTTGACGTGCAGTACGCCGTCCTTGCCGACGGTGTAGTCGAGCTGCATGCGGCTGACTTCGTCCCCGGTCTCGCGGCCGGTGACCGGCGAGGCGTTGGCCGGCACCGCCCACCCGGTCAGGACTAGCCCGGTGAGGAGCGTGACGACCGCGGTCCAGAGTGCCCTTCGCATGCGGCGACAGTACCGAGGTGTCAGTCCACCGTCTGCTCGCGCCGCGCTTCAGGTTCAGTGCCCTTGGTCTCGCCCGCGGCGCGGATTGCGGCCTCGACCAGATCCGCGGCGCTGGTGTCGCGGGTGCGGCGGCCGCGGTCGTAGTACTGCGTCGTCGCGATGCTCGCGTGCCCGACGTCGGCCTGCACGTGCTGGATCCGGGCGTCCTGCTCCAGCGCGATCGTCACGTACGCGTGCCGCAACGCGTGCGGATGCACCTTGTCGACGACGTCCTCCAACGCCGGCCCAGCCTGAAGGGCGACCCGCTTCAGCAAGGCGTTCACGTCGAACCGGGAGCAGCGAGCCCCGTCGCGGGTCGCGATCAGCGGACTCGTCGCCTTGCCGTTGGTCCGGCCGCGCAACGCCGGAGTGGTTGTCTCTTGCACCAGATCGCGCTCTCTCAGGTACCGCTCGAGGGCCTCGGCGGCCAGCGTCGTCAGATACACCTCCCGGTGCACCCCGCCCTTGCCCAGCACCCGGAGCATCGGCTCGCCGCCGGACACCACCAGGTGCTGACGATCCAGCCCGACCAGCTCCGAGACCCGCAATCCCAAGGTCAGCAGCGCCACCACGGCCACCGCGCGGGCGGCGTACAGGTCCTTGTACCGGGTCTTGTTCGGGAGCTTGCCTGCCGCATCCAGCAGCGCGTGCAGCTGCGACGCGGTCAGGCGGATGGTCGGCGACGCGTCTCTGGAGCTCCGGTTCAGTCCGAGGCGGGCCCGGTTGAGTGCTGCCGGGTTCGCCGGGACGACGCCGGTCTCGGTCAGATGACCGTAGAACGCGGAGAGCGTGCTCAGCATGCGCTGGCGAGTCCGCTTCTCGGCTCCGGCCGCATCCAGGAGATGAAGCCAGGCCTTCACGTCGCGCCCGGTCGCCGCGCGGGGATCCATCCCCCGCCCGGCACACCACCTGAACCAGGCCAGGTCGTGCAAGGGCCCCTCGCGCCGGACTCCTGAACCGCGGCTCGGGGCGTCGGCCGCTTCCTTCTCTCCCGCTATCAAGACGTCGACCCACGCGATCGGCAATCCCAGGGCATAGGCGTACGTCCGCCGCGTGCCGGCGTTCGCGTACTGACTCAGCCAGTCGGCGACCTGTTCTCTCAGCGTCTCTGGGTCGTCGACTCCCGGCCAGGTTCCTTCCGCGACGACGATCTGGTCGTCTTCTCGCGCCTTCCGGGCAGCTTCCAGCACGACCAGCAATCCGTCCATGCCCCGATCCTGGCAGCCAATCCGGTCCGCTTCGGCTTCCCACTCCGCAGGCGGGAGAACACACTCACAAAATGCTGGTTTCGTGGTGGTTGGGTTTGGTTTCGGAAACGCCGAACCGGTTTCCAGGTTGTCTAACCTCGAACATCTAGGGTCTGAGCATGATCGTGGACGCCGGAAGATGCGGCTACAGCAAGTGCCGGGCCGAGTTGCCCGCTCCAGGACTCCAGGGCGGCCGCCCGCGGACGTTCTGCCGGGACACCCGCTGGGAAGGCGGCCGGACCTGCGCGCAGATGGCCCGGGCAGAGAAGGAAGCCCTGGGAGCGCTGGGCCTGGACGCCGGCAGCAGCACCTTCCGCCTGGACGCCGAACGCCTGCGCGACCACCTGGACAGCGTGCGCGGACCGGTGGAAGCGCTCACCGCCGCTCTCGAAGCGGTCACCACCCGTCTGGACGAGGTCGAAGCAGCAGCCGTCGCGGCCGTGGAGACGGCGAACGCCCAGGTCGCCGAGGCCGAGAAGGCCCGCGTGGCCGCCGAAGAAGCCCGCGAACAAGCCGAGCAGCGAACCCGTCAGAGCCAGGCCGCCGCCGAGCGCGCCGCCAATGAGCGCGCCGAGGCTGTCGAACGCGCGTCCGCCGCCGCCCGCCAGGCGCTGGACGCGACCGAGGCCCTCGGCGCAGCACGCCAGCAAGCCGAAGAAGCCGTCAACGCCCGCCGCGCCGCGGAGGCTCAGGCCGCCAAGGAAGCAGAACGGGCGGCCGGCACCGACCGGCAGCTCCGCGAGATCGCCGTCGCCGCCGAGCGCCTCCTGGCCGAACGCGACGCGGCCCGCCTCGAACGCGACACGCTTCGCACCGAGCGAGAGGAGATCCGCGCCGAACGAGACAGCGCCCGCGAAGCCGAAGCATCCCGTCGTACCGACCTCGAAGCCGCACGGGCCGAGCTGCACGCTCTCCAGAACGCGCTCTCCGCGCAAGAACGCAAGGCCCAGGAGTCCGAAGCCGCCCGACTCCGCGCCGAGGCGGCCCAGTCAGCTCAAGCAGAGGCCTTCCAGCAACTCACCCTCAGTCATGACCAGACCAGCGCCGACCTCGAGGTCCTCCGCACTCGCACCGAGCAGCTCCAACTCCAAGCCACCCAGGCGACCACCGAGCTCGAAACGGTCCGAGCCCAGCTCACTACAACCCGCCTGCACCCGGAGGATCTGCAAACTCTCGTCGCCGCACTGACCAGCCAGCGCGGCGCGGCGGGTTAGCCGAACGCCCGCCGAAGCCGAAGGACACCTTCCTCGAGCTGGGCAGTGCCCGGAGTCCCGACATAGCTCAGGCGAAGGTGCGGCGCGGGCACCTCGGCGCTGAAGTAGGCCGCACCGGCGGTGACCGCGACGCCGTGGCGCAGCGCCGCAGCCGAGAGAGCGCGTTCTTCGGTTCCCTCAGGGAGCCGAAGCCACAGGTGATAGCCGCCCCGGCGCGGATTGACCGGCACGACCTCCGGCAACGAACTCCCCAGCGCCGACAGCAACGTCGTACGGCGGTCCTGCAGCGCTTGGGCAAGCGTTCGGAGATGGCGTGACCAAGCGGGTGAGCCGACCAGTTCGAGTGCGGTCTCCTGCAAGGGCCGTGGGACGAACATGGTGTCCACGGCGTTGATCGCCCGCAACCGTTCGAAGGCCGGCCCGCGCGCGGTCAGCCCGGCGATGCGAAGGCTCGGCGAGGCCGCCTTGGTCAGCGAGCGGACGTGGACCACGACACCGTCGGGATCGTCAGCAGCCAGCGGCGGCGGAAGCGGTTCGCAGTCGGCGTGCACGAGCCGGCGGGCGAAATCGTCCTCGACGACGAAGGCCCCTGCGGAGCGCGCGATCTCGACCACCGCCGTACGGCGCTCGGCGGCGAGGCAACTTCCCGTCGGGTTGTGGAAGAGCGGCTGGCAGACGAAGAGCCGAGCGCGCGTCGCCTCGAAAGCGTCAGCGAGCAGATCGGTCCGCACGCCGTCCGCGTCGACCGGTACCGGCACGGGCCGCAATCCCGCGGCGCGGGCGATCGCGAGCATCCCGGGATAGGTCGGTGACTCGACCAGCACCGGCGAACCGGGCGCGGCCAAACCGCGAAGAGCAGCAGAGAGCGCGTTCTGACCGCCCGCCGTGATCAGCACATCCGACCCGTCGAGCGAACCACCAGGTCCACCCACATCCCGGGCGAACCACTCCCGCAGCTCGGTCAGTCCCTCGACCGGCGGCCGGGCCCAGGTCCCCGGCCGGCGACCGGCTCGTGCCAAAGCACCGGCCAACGCCCGCTCGGGCTGAAGCGCCGCATGCAGATAACCGCCGTTGAGATCGATGACCTCCGGCGGTGGCGCGGTGAGCGTCGCCAGCAACCCAGCGGCGTCCGCGGCCCGTGGGCCGACGTCAACAGAGGCGTGCGGCGGATCAGCGCTGAGCGCGACCTCCTGCCACGAAACATCCCCCGGTACGGCGATCGCGCGCCCGGCCGCCTTGAAAACCCCAGCTCCGGGACGTGAGACGACCAGGCCTTCCGCGACCAGCGCGGAGATCGCCCGAGAAACCGTCACCGGACTCACCTGGTACCGCGTCACCAGCGCGCGACTCGACGGAAGCTTCTGTCCTTCGGAGTAGCGATCGAGCTCGGCCCGGAGTGCAACCACCAATCGACCGCCACTGCTACCGTCATTCATGACAGCCCAAGATAGCGCTACTCGCGCTCCCGCGATATCAGTCCGGACCGGTACTTCGCTGGCCGCGGCGGCCGTCGTCGCCTTCTCGCTCAGCTTCCCGGCGACCGTCTGGGCGCTGGAAGGCTTCGGCCCCTGGACCTCGACCGGCGTCCGCGCTCTGCTCGCCGGGGTGATCGCCGCGATCTGTCTGTTCGTCGCCCGCGTGCCGCTGCCCGAGCGCCGCCACTGGGCCGGTCTGCTCACAGTCGCCGGCGGCTGCGTCATCGGATTCCCCTTGCTCACAACCCTCGCGCTGCAGACCTCCACCACAGCCCACTCGGCTGTCGTCATCGGAATCCTGCCGCTGGCCACCGTCGTGATTTCGTCGCTGATCACCGGCCGGCGGCCGTCCCGCACGTTCTGGACCGCCGCGGGTCTTGGTGCGCTCACTGTCGCCGCCTTCACGCTGCAGCAGAGCCACGGTTTGCCAACCATCGGCGACCTGTACCTCTTCGGTGCCCTGATCGTGTGCGCCGCCGGGTACGCGCAAGGTGGCCGGCTCGCCCAGCATCTACCCGGCTGGCAGGTGATCGCCTGGGGCGTCGTCGCTGCCCTCCCGGTCTCCGTGATCGTCACAGTGATCGCTCTCCCGGCCGAACCGGTGCAGCTGACCACCAAGGCGATCGTCGGCATGGGCTACATCGCGGCGATCTCCCAGTTCGGTGCGTTCGTCGTCTGGTACCGCGGGATGGCCGCGATCGGCGTACCGAAGGCGAGCCAGCTGCAGCTCGCCCAACCGCTGATCACGCTGGTCTGGTCCGTCGTGCTGATGGGCGAGCACCTGCCTGTCCTCGCGCCGGTCGCGGCCGTGGTCGTCCTGGCCTGCATCGCCGTCACCCAACGCGCGAGCGCCTGAGCATCAGTCGCCGTCGTGTCGGTCTCTCGCGGAACTCTTGTGCTCGGCGGCTGCTTCGGGGAATGGTGGACGAACAGGAGGAAACGTCATGGCAGACAAGACGAACACTTCCCAGGGCGCGCCGGGTGCGGACACCCCCGCCGCCATTCGCAACGTCGTGCTCGTCGGTCCGTCCGGCGCCGGCAAGACCACTCTCGTCGAGGCGCTGCTGGTCGCCTCCGGAGTACTGACCAGAGCCGGCTCCGTCGTCGACGGGACGACGGTGTGCGACTGCGAGGACGCCGAGATCCGGCAGCAGCGCTCGGTCGGCCTCGCACTCGCCCCACTGCTGCACGACGGCATCAAGATCAACCTGATCGACACCCCCGGGTACGCCGATTTCGTCGGCGAGCTCCGGGCCGGACTGAGAGCGGCAGATTGCGCTCTCTTCGTGATCCCGGCCAACGAGGGAGTCGACGAACCGACCAAGACGCTGTGGCAGGAGTGCGACCAGGTCGGCATGCCCCGCGCCGTGGTGATCACCAAGCTCGACCACGCCCGCGCGAACTACGAGAACGCGCTCTCCGCGGCCCAGAACGCCTTCGGCGACAAGGTCCTGCCGCTGTACTTCCCCGCGGGGCAGGGCGTGATCGGCCTGCTCTCCCAGACCCACTACGAGTACGCCGACGGCAAGCGCAGCACGCACGCACCCGACGCGTCGTACGCGGAGCTGATCGAGCAGCACCGGGGCACCCTGATCGAGGGCATCATCGAGGAGTCCGAGGACGAGTCCCTGATGGAGCGCTATCTCGGCGGCGAGCAGATCGACCAGGACGTGCTGATCGAGGACCTCGAGCGCGCGGTGGCCCGAGGCTCGTTCTTTCCCGCCATCCCGGTCTGCAGCGGGACCGGCGTCGGCACGCTCGAGCTGCTGGAGATCGCGACCAGCGGGTTCCCGTCGCCGCTGGAGCACCCGCTGCCCGAGGTGTTCACTCCGCACGGCGTCGCGAAAGGCAAACTGACCTGCGATCCGGACGGACCGCTGCTGGCCGAGGTGGTGAAGACGACGTCGGACCCGTACGTCGGCAGGGTCAGCCTGGTCCGGGTGTTCTCCGGCACCATCAGGCCCGACACGACGGTTCACGTGTCGGGCCATTTCACGTCCTTTTTCGGTGCGGGCAACAGCCACGCCGACCACGACGAGGACGAACGGATCGGGACCCTGTCGTTCCCGCTCGGCAAGCAGCAGCGGCCGGCTTCGGCCGTTGTCGCCGGCGACCTGTGCGCGATCGGCCGGCTGACCCGCGCGGAAACCGGGGACACGCTCTCCGACAAGTCCGACCCGCTCGTGCTGAAGCCCTGGACGATGCCCGAACCGCTGCTGCCGATCGCCGTCCAGGCCCGCGCCAAGACCGACGAGGACAAGCTGTCCGGCGGGCTGCAACGGCTCGCAGCCGAGGACCCGACGCTGCGGATCGAGCAGAACCCGGAGACTCACCAGATCGTGCTGTGGTGCATGGGCGAGGCGCATACGGACGTCGTACTGGATGCCCTGGCCAACCGGTACGGCGTATCGGTCGACACCGTCGAGCTCCGCGTGCCGTTACGCGAGACGTTCGGCGGCAAGGCGAAGGGACACGGACGGCACGTCAAGCAGTCCGGCGGGCACGGCCAGTACGCCGTCTGCGACATCGAGGTCGAACCGCTGCCCCAGGGCACCGACTTCGAGTTCGTCGACAAGGTCGTCGGCGGCGCGGTGCCGCGGCAGTTCATTCCCAGCGTGGAGAAGGGCGTCCGGGCGCAGATGGACAAGGGCGTCGGCGCAGGCTATCCGGTGGTCGGCATCCGGGTGACGCTGCTGGACGGGAAGGCGCACAGCGTCGACTCGTCCGACATGGCGTTCCAGATGGCCGGTGCCCTGGCGCTGCGCGAGGCGGCGAACGCGACGAAGATCAACCTGCTCGAACCGGTCGACCTGGTGTCGGTCCTGGTGCCGGACGATCTGGTCGGCGCGGTGATGAGCGACCTGTCCGGACGTCGCGGACGCCTGCTCGGCACCGACAAGGTCGGCGACGACCGGACGCTGGTCAAGGCCGAGGTCCCGCAGGCCGAGATCACCCGCTACGCGATCGATCTGCGCTCACTGTCGCACGGCGCGGCGTCGTTCACCCGGTCGTTCGCCCGGTACGAGCCGATGCCCGACTCGGCCGCCGCGAAGGTGAAGGGCTAGGTGTACTGATCAGGCACGTTGGTTGAGAAAGTGTGACGACACGCGGTGAGTGTGGTTGATGGGTGAAGACCTCCCGGCGTGGAGTGGAGCTGTCTAGGAACCAGCTCTACGCACAGGAGGTCTTC